>NZ_JBNJND010000001.1:0-4348777 GCF_050936255.1 Micromonospora sp. CA-259024
CCTGCATGATGTCGGCTACGCCCCTCACCTGGCGATGACTGGATTTCATCCCCTTGATGGTGCGGTCTACCTGAGGGGCATAGACGCGCCGGATCGCCTCGTCCATCTCGTCGCGCATCACTCTTGTGCCGTGAGAGAGGCCCGTCTCCGAGGTTTGGAAGGACAACTGGCCGACTTTCAGGACGAAGAAGGGCCGGTCAGAGACGCGTTGTGGATGTGACCTCACCACAACGCCTGACGGACGCCCGACGGATTTCGTGAGTAGGGTTGCCGAGATCAAACAGCGGTATGGTCCGGGCGACTTAGTAACGGTCTTCATAGACAGCGCCCAACAAGACTTGGCAGATGCTATTGCTAGAACGATGAGCCGACTTGGCGAGTTCGCCGGCTAACCCAGGTAGGGCGCATTGTTCTCCAAGCCGTGCTTGATCCGTAAAAGCATGGACGGATGAATCGGAAGGGTCTGGAGGCTCTCTGGGTCAACCCACTCCACCTCTGATGACTCGCTGCTAGTACGGAGCCGACCGCCGACTAACCGGGCTCGTAGACAGATCGAAAACTCCTGTCGGACCTCGCCGTCGTCGTAGGCGATGACGTGAGCAGGGTCTGAGTAGATGCCCGAAATCCCGCTCAGTTCGACCTGGAGGCCCGTCTCCTCCTCGACTTCGCGCACAGCTGCTTGCGCGGTCGACTCCCCGACGTCCTGCGCCCCACCGGGTAAGGCCCACAGGCTGTTGTCAGATCGCCTGATGAGCAGGACCTGGCCTCGTTCGTTCTGAACGAAGACTGTCACGGCTACCACCAGGGAGTTTGCCTGAGGCGCAGTTGGGTCGTTTAGGTAGTCAGTCTTGGGCATCTACTGCCTCCTGCTTTCAGGTGTTGTCGATCCCCAGACTGCCTCGAAGCTGTCCGCGTACGTGTTGAAGAGGCCGTACGTTGCCGTCTTGCGGAGGTGCATCGCAGGTGCCATAGGTGCGGTTTTACCGTAGACGTGAGGATTAACGATCATGTCGTTGTCGAAGCGATAGACGGAGTTGTAGAGCACTGTCGAGTGGTTCCGCACATCGATGTTCGGCACGCCCGTGAGCGAGCCGAAGAAGGCGTTCGCCTGGTCGATTTTCGCCGAGATTGTTTCCGGTCCGATCCCCTCATCCACACTTCGCTGCTTGACCGCACTACTTTCTCGGTCGCCAAGCAGTATGCGTATCCTCGCGCCAGTGGTCGCCTTCTTGTGCAAGCGGTCCAGGAGGTCGGGTTTCTCGGTGAGGAACATTCCCACGTACACAAGGATGCCGACCTCTGCTGTCGCTGCGTCGAGCAGTCGGTCCCAGAGGTTCGGGGGCACCGCTCCTCGTGTGGGATAGAACTGCACCATCCCGGCTGAGTCCGATACGTCGTCGGCGGCTCTGTGCGCTCCCGGCCACAGGTAGTCCTCGTCCTCCTTCAACCGCTTGGCGATCTTGAAGCGGGTGCGAGGATGCGGAACCCTGCCAGCGAGCCAACGGCTCACGGTTTTGACGTCGCACTCAGTGAGAAGCGCTAGTTCGGCTGGCGAAACCCGAGACCGGTCAAGCGCATCTCGCAGACGATCGTTTGCCATCGTCGCTCCTCGCGATGGGGACGTTTCCATCACTATAAACGTCCCAAGCGTCCATGCAAAGGCGTTCCGGCGTCACCTATGTCGATGTCTTCTTGAAGTGCGAGCGACAAGCCGCAAGGGAGCAGTCGTCCACTGGGGACGCGCTCAGACACAGGAGGTCTGTTGTGAAGCTGTACGTGGACACCACGAGCAAGCAGGTGACGGCGTCGAAGGACCCGGAGCCGAAGAACGACCAGAACGGCAATCAGAAGTCCGAGAAGAACACGGGCCGGCTCATGTGGTCTACCCAGGTCTTCGTGCTCGACGAGAACGGCGGGGAGGTCATCACCATCACCACGGCGGGAGAGAAGCCGAGCGTGAAGGTGGGCGACTTCCTGGCTGTCGAGCAGTTGGAGGCCATTCCGTGGGCGACCAACGGGCGCAACGGCGTCGCGTTCCGGGCGGTCTCGCTGAAGCCGAAGACTGGTTCTCCGGCCAAGTAGGTCCCTCGCACCGCTGTGCTGTGTGAGCCACTGGTGTCCGTGGCCACCGAAAGCGGCCTGATGGTCCGCTGAACCCCCACCTCAATGCGGTTCCGGGAGTGTTCCTGACTCCTACATCTCCCGGTCCGGTCGCCACCTGGCAGTGGTGACAACCCCAAGAAATGGCCCGGGGTCGGTACTGACTCCTACGTCTGCCGACCCCGGTGCCGCCCACTCATCCAACCCAACTGGCATTGGGAGGACTCGTCGTGTCCAAGTCTAGCCCCCGCCGCTTCGGCGGCAGGTCAACCGGAACGGTGACGGTCATCGAGGCCAAGGTTCACCGTTCCTCCGCGCGTAACGCCAAGATGGCGTTCATCCTCACGGCGGTCATCGTCGGCCTTCTGTCGGCCGTGGTGGCCGCTTCCTACTGGCACCCGATCGTGTCCTTGATCGTCGGTGCCCTGATCGGTGTTCCGACCGGTGCTCTCGCCTGGCTGCTCGTCCGCGTGTGGCCGGTTATCCGGCTGCTGTGGTGGTGGAGCCTCGAAACGCTCCTCGCGGTCGTGCTGCTCACCGCGTGGGTGCAACTCGCCAACCACACCCCGACCCTGGTGACCCTGCTCGTGGTCGCCCTGGTCGTCGGCGTCCCCGCCGCCATCCCGGCGGTACGTCGCCAGGTCAAAGCCTGGGGATGGTGCATTGTGGTGCGCCACCGGCTGCGCGTGTGCTTCGCGCAGTTCATCATCGCCAACCAGTCCGGCAGCCTGCCGCTGATCCTCTGGGCCAAACCCACCCCGGTCGGCGAACGAGTCTGGGTCTACCTACGCCCCGGCCTGTCCGCCAAGGACCTGGAAGGCCGCCTCGACAAGATCGCGGTCACCTGTCACGCCTCCACCGTGCTCATCGAGCGCGCTTCGGAGAACAACGCCGCTTACCTGCGGTTCGACATCAAGCGCCGTGAGGTGCTGACCGCTCACGTCGGTTCCCCGCTGGTCGATGTCATCGACCTGGCCGCGCCTGTCTCGGCATCGCCGCTGACGGTCCCCACCGCCCTGGACCTGCCGGACGTCGACGCTCCGACGATCACCCTCCCGACCCAGGGCAAGCCGGCGAAGAAGCCGGCCACCACGGCCAACGGCAGCAAGCCCGCGGCTTCCTCGTCGTCCGTGCCGGACGACGACACCTCCGACTGGATCTGACCTAACCCAACCCGGACGCGAGGAGCCATGGCGGCTCGTTCGTGTGGCTCCTCGCGCCCACAACGCCCAGGAGGGCAGTCATGACCACCACGATTCCCACCACCGCCGATGCGGTTCCGGTGGGTGCTGGCCTGTCGATGTTCGACCCGGTGTTCATCGGGATCGATGAGTTCGGCCAGCCCGTCTACCTCGACGTCGTCTATCACAACCTGCTCGCCGCTGGTGAGCCCGGCGGCGGTAAGTCCGGCCTGGTCAACAACATCTGTGGCCACGGCATTCTGTGTGACAACACCCGCCTGGTGCTGTTCGACGCCAAGCTCGTCGAACTCGGCCCCTGGCGCGATCTCGCTGATGCGTTCATCGGCCCTGACATCGATCAGGGCATCTCGGTGTTGCGTCGCCTGCTGACCGTGGCGACCAACCGCTACACCTGGCTGCTTGCCAACCGGCGCCGCAAGCTCGGCCCCGATGACGGCATGTCGGTCATCCTCACCGTCATCGACGAACTCGCCATGTTTTCCACGGTGCTCGGCACCAAGGCACAGCAGGAGGAGTTCTCCACCCTGCTGCGAGGGCTCGTCTCCCTCGGTCGCGCCTGCGGCATGCCCGTGGTCGCCGCAACGCAGCGGCCGTCGTGGGACATCATCCCCGCCAGCCTGCGGGACCTGTTCGGCTACCGGGCCGCATTCCGGTGCACCTCGCTGAACAGTTCCAACATCATCCTCGGCCAAGGCTGGGCCGAGCAGGGCTACACCGCCTCCGACATCTCCCCAACCAACCAGGGCGCGGCCTACCTCCTGGCCGAAGGCGGCGTTCCCCGCCGCATCAAGGCCGCCTACCTCACCGACACCGACATCTACAACATCGCCGACTACGCCGCCTGGACCCGCCGCCCCACCAGCGGCACCAGCACCCCGGCGGTCAACCCCATCGAGTGGGAGACGGCGGCATGACCACCCGCGAGCGCACCTTCGCCAAGGCCAACAACCAACGCGCTGCGCAATTCACCGAGATGTGGATCGTGGGCTCCCCCGAGGACCTGGCCGCGATGCTCCACGCCGCCGCCCAGACCGGGCGACTCGTCTACGTCTCCGCCCCGCGCCTCATGGGCGGCGACGACACCCGCCACCGCCGCTACCTGCGGCTGCGCACTTACTGATCGGCCGACAGGACCAGGTTTCGCCTGGCAGCAGAGCTGGTCCTGCCGACCTCCGACCAAGCCCTTTTCGAAAGGACGTGGATGCCATGAAGGCTACCCACAACCGACCCACCGCAGCACCGGTCACACCGGCCGATCTGCTGCGGATGGCCGCCCTCTACCTGCGTCGGCACGGCTGGACCCAGGGCGACTACTACACGATCGTCTTCGACGCCCTCACCCCCCGGGCCTGCGTCACTGGCGCTGTCGCCATGGCTGCCTACGGCACTGCCACCGATTTCCCGTTTGGTGTCGACCGGCCCGAGCGGCCCGACTTCCGTGCCGCCTTGGGCGTCCTGCGGGACTTCCTCGACTTGGGTTGCACCTCCCGACTGTTCGGGTGGAACGACAAGCCCGGCCGCACCGCCGACGACGTCATCAACGTCCTCACCGCCGCCGCTGACCGGTGGGATTCCCTCCACAACGAGGGAGGCGAGAACTGATGAGCACCGTCAAGAAGCCCTTGACGCCACGTGTGCCCCGGCAGAAGCGCCGCACGGTAGTCGAGAACGACGAGTTCGCCGCGTTCGGCCGCCGGATCATCCGCGCTCACGGTCGCCGCGTCGCCACCGGCGATGTGGAAGCACTACGCGACATGGTCGCCCTTTCATCCGTCATTGACGACGCCATCGGTGAGGCCGTGATCGGCCTTCGTGCGTTCGGCTACTCCTGGTCGGAGATCGGTTCCCGGCTCGGTATCTCCAAGCAGGCCGCCCAGCAGCGCTGGGGCGGTGACAAGCCATGACCGGCCTGCGCAGCGTCGACCTCGACAACATGGCCGAGCGCACCGGCATCCGGGTCGAGTTCTACGACCCGCTCGGCACCCGCTACGGGTTCCCCACCTTCCCCTACCACGCCGCACCTTCCGGGCTGGCCACCGTGCGGCAGCTCCGCGCCGCCGGCCTTCGCCCCAACGGCCAGGACCCCATCGCGCAGATCTATTGGCGGCACCGCAAACAGCGTCGGGTCGCCTACCTCTACCGCCTCGACATGGCCGCGCCGAAGCGCACTGCCACGCCCGCTCAGCGGGAGGCCATCGCCAAGGCGCTTCGTGCCCGCAGGACCTGCCGCGTCTGCGGCCAGGTCAAGCCCTACTACATCCCCCGCCGCTACGGCGAATGCCTCGACTGCCACGAAGGGAACCCGTCGTGAGCTTCCACCTGTCTGACCCCTGCCTGTGGTGCATCGAGGGCAGCTCGCCCGCCGGCATCCACGACATCCTCGGCCCGGTCTACAAGCCCTGCCCCGTCTGCCTCGGTGCCTGCGCCCTCTGCGAGGGCGACGGACTGTTCCCGGCCGACTTCGCCTGCCTGCCCTGCTTCCGCGACCAGCTCGCCGCCCAAGGGCTGGCCCCCATCATGTGCGCCCACTGCTCCGGCGTGGTCGACCTCATCCCCCTCGACGCCATCCCGGCACCGGAGGTGACTCCCCATGGCCACCACTGACCCCGCTGCCGCCACCGAGCAGTTCGCCGCCGAGTACGCCCGCAACGCGGTGCCGACCATGCTCAAGGCGATCAGCTCCATCAAGCGGTACAACCGTTTCATTCTCCTCGGTGCTTTGCTGACCAGCTACCTGCACCAGGCCCACTACCTGTGGACCCAGAACGCCGGCTACTTCGCCTACCTGGTCCCGCTGATCTTCGACGCCGCGATGGTGTCGATGCTGACCGTCGTCCGCACTTCCGGCATCGCTAAGGACGCCAAGCGCGGAGCCCTGGTCGTGTTCGCCTGCGCCGCGATGCTGTCGGCCACCATCAACTTCGCCTCACCCGGCAGCCTCGGCCTACGCCTGATCTTCGCCCTGGTCGTCGTCCTCGTCATCGGCGTCGAACTCGTCGCCGGACGAATCCGCCCCGACTTCGCCGCCATCGAAGCCGAAGCCGCCGCCCTGCTCACCGCCGCTCGCACCCTCGCGACCAAGACCGAGCAGACCACCGAACCCATCCCGGCTGCCACGCCGGACACCACACCACCGGCCATCGACACGGCCGCCGTCATCGCCGTACCCGCGCTCACCCCGATCCCGGCCGCACGGCCGGAGGTCCCCGCGCACCTGCTGCCCACGGCCCGGTTCGCCATCCGCCAGCACGAGCAGAGCCACGGCCGGCCG
Source organism: Micromonospora sp. CA-259024 (assembly GCF_050936255.1). Classification (NCBI taxonomy): domain Bacteria; kingdom Bacillati; phylum Actinomycetota; class Actinomycetes; order Micromonosporales; family Micromonosporaceae; genus Micromonospora; species Micromonospora sp. CA-259024. The sequence continues at coordinate 6,574 of NZ_JBNJND010000001.1, forward strand.
ATCACCGCCGATGAACTCGCAGCCTTGCTGTCGGTCACCCCGGCAGTTGCCCGGGAACTGCTGCACTCCATCAACGGCCACACCCCGGCCGTCAACGGCACCCCCGTCGGTGGTGCCCGATGACCATCCACGTCGTCGACATCGACTACACCTTCCACACCTGCCCGGCCTTCGCCGAGCCACACATTTACGACACCCGACGCACCGTCATTGACGTCATCCCCGGTGGTCCCTGCCGGAACCCGGTCACGATCCGCTGCGGCGACACCATCGCCACCATCGCGTGTCACCGGCACGAACCGGCCGACCGCCAGTGCGGCGCCTGCCGCATCATCGTCACCCAACACACCATCACCAACCGACACCACGAGGTCGTCGGCTGATGGATTCGACGCTGGACCTCACACCCCGCGCTTCGGCCCGGGGTGTGGGCTCGAACGCCGACACCATCGCCCCCCACGTCGGCTACACCGCCGCCGGCTCCGCGTTCACCCGCGCCCAGCAACCCGACTACTTCGGCTGGCTCGAACACGTCCGCGCCGCCGCCGCCTGCACCCGCCCCATCCGGCTGGCTGGGCAGCTCCTCACCGTCGAACCCACCACCGGCCGACTCCTCGACGCCCGACACACCGACCACATGCCCGACGCCGCGATCTACAAGGCCTGCGGCAACCGCCGCGCGGCTGTCTGTCCCGCCTGCGCGCAGACCTACCAACGCGACGCGTACCAACTCCTACGTGCCGGCCTCGTCGGCGGCAAAGGCATCCCCGAAACCGTCGCCGCACACCCAGCGGTCTTCGCCACCTTCACCGCCCCGTCCTTCGGCACCGTGCACGCCCGAAAGGTCAACCGGCACACCTGCGGCAACCGCAAGCGCTGCGACTGCCGCGCCGAACCGTGCCACGCCCGCCGCGCCACCGACCCCACCGCCGGCATCTGCGCCCACGGCCGACCCGCCGTCTGCTGGGCACGTCACGAGTCCGGCGACATGGTGATCGGGCGGCCGTTGTGCCTGGACTGCTACGACCACGACCACCAGGTCGTGTGGAACCTGTTCTCCGGCAAGCTGTGGCACCGCACCAAGCAAGCCGCGGAACGCCACCTCGCCCACCTCGCCCGGCAACGCGGCATCCCCTCCGTTGAGGTAGTCACCGCCTCCGGCAACACCCGCAAAGTCGCCCCGGTCCGACTCTCACCCGGGAAGGTCGCCGAACTTCAAGCCCGCGCGGCAGTCCACTTCCACGCCATCGCCCGCCTCGACGGCATCAACCCCGCCGACCCCGACGCCATCGTCCCCCCACCGGCTTGCTTCACCGTCGACGACCTGGCCGACGCGCTGCGCCACGCCGCCGCACAAATCGCCTTCACCACCCCACCGCACCCCGACCGGGCCGGCGGCTGGTCGATCACCTGGGGCGAGCAGCTCGACCTAGAGCCGATAACCACCAGCGGCGCGGGACAGGTCACCGACAGCCTGGTCGCCGGCTACCTTGCCAAGTACGCCACCAAAAGCACCGAGGTAACCGGGCACCGCTCCGTCAGGCTCGACGCCGATTCGATCGGCGACTACGCCGACCCTGACGGCGACCACACCGCCCGCCTCATCGACGCCTGCTGGCGCATTGGCCGACCCACCGGCACACCCGCCCCACTGTCGCAGCGGCCCCGCGACCCACGGCCTACACCCGGCTTCGTCGACCGCTGGACGTGCACTGACTGCGGCAACCACACCCGCTACGCCGCCTGCCCCACCTGCGTCGCTGACCGTCAAGCCAGCCTTGACGCCGAACCCACGAAACCGGCGACGACCAACCCCTACGCCCGGCTGCGCCGATGGGCACACATGCTCGGCTACGGCGGCCACTTCCTCACCAAAGCCCGCCGCTACTCCGTCACCTTCCAACTCCTACGCGACACCCGCGTCGCCTTCCGACGCCACGAGCACGAGCACCAGGCCGACGAGCAACCCACAACACTTCGGGCCGTCGACCACCTCGACGACACCACCCCACTCATCGTCGGCACCCTCACCTTCGCCGGCGTCGGCTGGCACACCACCGGAGACGCCCTCCTCGCCAACACCGCCGCCGCCCTCGCCCGCGAGCGACACGCCACCGGCCGCGAAGAACTCGCCCACGAACTCGGCACCACCCCCGCCGGCACCGTGCCGGTCGCCGCCTGATGACACGAAAGGATGACCGTGACCGCGCGAAATTTGGTCGACGAACTCTGGTCCGTCGACGACGTTGCCGCCTTCCTGCGAGTGCCGGTGGAAACCCTCTACCGCTGGCGGAAGGTGAAGTACGGCCCGCCGGCCGCTCGCATCGGCCGGCACCTGCGCTACGACCCGGCAGAGGTCCGCGCCTGGGTCAGAAGCCGGGTGGCCTGAGCATGGGCCACGTCGAGGACCGTTGGTATCGGACCACCACCGGGTCGGATGGGCGAGCCAAGCGCGAGAGGACCGAACGGCATGGCACCGGGAAGCGCTACCGGGTTCGCTACATCGGCCCGGACGGACGTGAGCGCAGCCAATCCTTCCCTGACCGGGGCAAACGAGACGCGGAGGCGTTCCTCGTCTCGGTCGAGTCCGACAAGTTGCGTGGCGCGTACGTCGACCCGGCGGCCGGCCGGATCACCTTCGCCGAATACGCCGAGAACTGGCTCCGCACTCGCAGCTTTGACGAGTCGACCCGGGAGACTACCGAGATCCGGGTACGCCGGCATCTGCTGCCGTACTTCGGCACACGCCAGGTCGCCTCTATCAAGCCAGGCCACATCCGAGAATGGGACGCCAGCATGGTCGGCAAGCTGGCCCCGTCGACTCGGTCCGTGATCTTCGCCCACCTGCGCACCATCCTTGGGGCGGCCGTCGATGACGAGCGCATACCAAAGAACCCGTGCACAGCTCGGTCGGTCAGCCAACCACGCCCCGTCGAGCGTCGCGTGGTGCCGTGGAAGCTCGACGACATCGCCCTCATCCGGGCCGGCCTGCCTGAGCGCTACCGTGCCGTCGTCGATCTCGGGGCCGGCTGTGGGATGAGACAGGGTGAGGTCTTCGGCCTGGCCGTCGACGACATCGACCTTAACGCCGGCTGGCTGCATGTCCAACGTCAGGTCAAGCTGGTTCGTCACCGACTCGTGTTCGGTCTGCCCAAGAACAATCGGGACCGGCGCATACCGCTACCCGGATCAGTCGCTGATGCCCTCCGGCAGCACATGAAAGATCACCCGCCGCTGACCATCACCCTCCCTTGGGAGGACCCCACCAGCGCGGAGCAGGTCACCGCCAGCCTGATCCTGACCACCACCCGGCGCAAGCCGATCAACCGTTGCTGGTTCGACGCCAAAGCGTGGCGACCGGCCGTCACGGCGGCCGGCATCGTGCCGTCCAGGTCGACCGGCATGCACGCGCTGCGGCACTTCTACGCCTCGGCGCTGCTCGACGCCGGGGAGAGCATCAAGGCCCTCGCCTCCTACCTCGGCCACTCCGACCCCGGCTTCACCCTCCGGGTATACACGCACCTCATGCCGGCCAGCGAGGAACGCACCCGCAACGCCATCGATCGACTGTTCCGACCCAGCCCTGCTGACGGCCCCGAGACGGCCTGACGTGGGGGAGCGGGGGCATACGCACAGCTCAGGGGCGGTGTCACCATCAGAATCCGGCGTACAGGTCGACTCGTCCGTCGCCCACCAGGTCACCGTCTTGATCAAGGCTGTGACCTGGTGGTCGTTTCCGGCTACATATTGGTGTCATCGGTCGTCAGTGGTCGGCCTCTGACGCCCCCCTGGGCACGCCCTGACCTCGGTGAGATTGCAGCGACGACCGGACGTCCCAGCATGGGCGGCCCACCGGCCTGATGGGCGGAGGCTGCTCAAGAGGCCCGGCTTCTTCCGCGCCCTGCATTCCCTACCGATCAGATGGGCATCCATGGATACTGCCGGGATGGCCGAGGTTAAAGGTGCAAGCGACGCTTCGGTGCGTCTGTCGGATGCGGATCTGGCGGTGCCAGTGCGTGACGTGGTGCCGTTAGGCCGGGCCGTCCGTGCTTGGTTCCTCATCTCTCTGCAGACGTTCGGTGGTCCGGCTGGGCAGATCGCGGTGATGCAACGGCACCTGGTCGATGAGCGTCGGTGGATCGGGCAGCGTCGTTTCCTACATGCCTTGAACTACTGCATGTTGCTGCCCGGTCCTGAGGCGCAGCAGCTCGCCATCTACGTGGGGTGGCTGCTCAACGGTCTACGGGGCGGGTTGATCGCCGGGACGCTGTTCGTGCTGCCAGGCGTTGTTGCCTTGCTGGCGCTGTCAGGGCTGTACGTGGGCTTCGGCGATACGCAGATCGTGAAGGCCCTGTTTGCTGGGCTGGCGCCAGCGGTGGTGGCGATTGTTGTCCAGGCGGTGTGGCGCGTCGGATCCGGCGCTCTGAACAACCGGGTCCTGTTGGGCTTCGCTGTTGTCGCGTTCGTTGCCCTGGCGGTCTTCGGAGTGCCGTTCCCGGTTGTCGTCGCTCTGGCTGCGGTGGCCGGCTGGGCGGTCCATCGGTGGCATCCGGCGCACCTCACCACCGCCGGTCACCGCGATGCGGGGGAGGATGCTCCGGCCCCGCTGATCTCTGATGACGCCCTGCATCACGGTCGACCTACCGGTCGCCGCGCTGCCACGGTGCTGGCCGTCGGGCTGCTGGCCTGGTTCGTTCCGGTAGCTGCGGTGGTTGCGTTCACCGGCGGCGACAGCGTCTACACGCAGCAGGGTCTGTTCTTCTCCGGGACGGCGGTGGTGACCTTCGGTGGCGCGTATGCGGTGCTCGCCTTCGTTGCCCAACGGGCAGTGGAGGACTACGGCTGGTTGAGCGCGGGGGACATGGTTCGGGGGCTGGCGCTGGCCGAGTCCACGCCGGGTCCGCTGATCATGGTTGTGCAGTTCGTCGCTTTTCTGGGGGCGTACCACAACCCGGGTGGTCTCGACCCGTGGGTTGCCGGCGTGGTTGGGTCGCTGTTGACGACCTGGGTGACGTTCGTTCCATGTTTCCTGTTCGTCCTGCTCGGCGCGCCCTACGTCGAACGCCTGCGAGGTAACCACGCGTTGTCCGCCGCGCTGACAGGGATTACGGCCGCAGTAGTGGGCGTCATCGCCAACCTGGGCCTCTACTTCGCCGCGCATACTCTCTTCGCCCGGCAGCACCTCGTGGCAACCGGCCCTCTGCACCTGGAGCTGCCCGATCTCGGGAGTTGGCGACCGGTGCCGCTCGCCATCGCCGTAATTGCGGTTGCCCTGGTCTTCGGCCTCCGATGGTCAGTCCTGCGTGTCCTGGCGGTCAGCGCTGCCCTCGGCCTCGTCGCCGGCCTCCTGGACTTTCCCATGTCCTGACGCCCGCTCGGGAACTAAGCGACACGGCCCAGCGACTACCAGACGACGCGGCAGGCTCAGGCTTGCGTGATCGAGGAGAGGACGGGGCGAATGCTTGCTGCGGCGCGACGAGGCGCGATCGTGAGTGCTGCGGTGACGGCCACGATGCTGGCGCTTCCAGGGGCAGCCTGGGCTCACGGTGTCGGCGGATCAAGCGAAACCGTCGGCGGATTCGTGTGGCTGGGCACAAAGCACATGCTCGCCGGTTGGGATCACCTGCTCTTCGTCGGCGGCATCCTGCTCCTTGCCGGTGAGATCCGGCGGGCAGCCAAGTTGATTTCCCTGTTCGCGCTCGGGCACAGCGTCACGCTGTTCACCGCGACGGTCGCCGACTGGCACGTCAACCCGATCCTGGTCGACATCGTGGTCGCGCTGAGTCTGGTCTTCGTCGGTGTGGTCGGACTACGGGGTAGGCCAAAGAGTTGGACCTGGTTCGGCGGGGTCGTGCTCGCCTTCGGCCTCGTTCACGGGCTTGGTTTAGCCACGCGGTTGCAGGACGTGGGCCTGCCCTCGGACGGGCTGATTCCTCGGGTGCTGGCCTTCAACCTGGGGGTTGAGATCGGGCAACTGATCGCCGTCGTGGCCATGTTCATGATCGGTGACGTGCTGCGCCACTACATTCCCCGCGTGCGCGATGTGCGCCTGTCCCACGGCGTGCTCGTCGCGGCCGGCGTGGTCGCAGCGGCGGTGCTGGCCGTCACCTCCGGCGGCGAGGCACTGCGACCGGTGCAGGCCGGCGCTCAGGAGCAGGGCAGCTGCGAGGTTCGCAACCGTACGGAAACGTTCCCGTTCGGCAGTTCCCACCCCATGAAGGACTTCTTCGAGCCTGGCGAGACCGTGCCGGCCACCTCGTTCGGGCACGTCATCGGCGACGGCTTTGTGATCGTCAACTATCGACCGGATCTGCCCGCCGATCAGCTCGCCCAACTGCGTGCTTTCGTCACCGACCCCACCGCCGGTCGCGTCGTCGGCGGTCCCGCGCCCGGTCAAACAGAGGCGGTCAAGGCGGTTCACGCGTACGGCACCGCTGCCTGCGACACGGTCGACGTCGACGCCGTCCGGCAGTTCACCCACGATTGGTTCGCCGACCCGCGCTCAAAGCCCGTCGACTAGCCGTCTCCGCTCACGTTCAGTCGTGCTCCGGTAAGCCGGTCACCCGATGCGACGCGGCGTGCATGACCTCGGTCACCAGCCGACGGACGTGCCCACCTCGGACGCCATAGACAGCGCGACGGCCCTCCCGTCGCATCGTCACCAGCCCGGCCAACCGCAGCTTGCCCAGGTGCTGCGACACCGCCGGCCGCGCCACTCCCAGCGCGGCCACCAGCGCTGTCACGTCGTGCTCGCCGCCGACGAGCATCCACATCAACCGCAGCCTCGTTCCGTCGCCCAGCATCCGCAACATCTGCGTAGCTGCCTCCACCTGGTTATCGGCAGGTGGGCGTTGTTGCAGGTCACTGGCATCTGCAACATTGTCGCGTGCGTACATGAGCACATATTATCGCCATCGGTGGACGGCCCGGATCGTCCGTGCCGAACGGGGTAGGGGGAACCGGTGGACGACCAGAGGCACGGACGCGACCACGGGCCTGACGGGTCGCGCGGACACGACCACGACCACCATCCCGACGGCGGTCGCCTCGCCTCCTGGTGGCATCGGCTGCGCCACGTGTTGATGCCGCACACGCACGACTCGCGGGCGAAGATCGACCCCGCCCTTGAGTCCTCCCGTGAAGGGCTACGCGCCCTGTGGATCTCGCTGGTCGGCCTCGGGATCACGGCTATCGCCCAGGCGGTCATCGTCGTGCTGTCCGGCTCGGTCGCTCTCCTCGGTGACACCCTGCACAACGTCGCCGACGCTCTGACCGCCGTACCACTGGGGATCGCCTTCGTGCTCGGTCGCCGGGCCGCGACCCGCGCCTACACCTACGGCTACGGCCGCGCCGAAGACATCGCCGGCATCGTCATCGTCGTCGTCATCGCCGCCTCCGCCGTCGCCGCCGCCTGGACCGCCGGTACACGGCTACTGCACCCGGCCGAGGTGACTCACCTGCCCTGGGTAGCCGCCGCCGGCCTTGTCGGGTTCATCGGCAACGAGTTGGTGGCCCGCTACCGCATCCGTGTGGGCCGGCGCATCGGCTCCGCCGCCCTGGTCGCCGACGGCTTGCACGCCCGCACCGATGGCTACACCTCACTCGCTGTCCTCGCCGCCGCTGGCGGCGCCGCCCTCGGTTGGCACTGGGCCGACCCGGTAGTCGGCCTGGCCATCGCCGTCGCCATCACCTTCGTACTCAAGGACGCCGCCCGCGAGGTGTACCGACGCCTCATGGACGCCGTCGACCCGGCCATCGTCGACCAGGCCGAGACGACGCTTCGCACCATCCATGGCGTCCAGGACGTGACCGCGGTGCGGATGCGCTGGATCGGCCACCGCCTTCACGCCGAAGCCGAACTCGTCGTGGACGCTCAGCTCAGCCTTATCGCTGCGCATGAGATCGCCGCCGACGCTGAACACCAACTCACCCACGCCATCCCCCGACTGACGAGCGCCACGGTGCACACCGACCCCGACAGCCACCCCGGCAGACGCCACCACGCCGACCTGTCACACCAACGGCGACAGTGGCTCTGACTGAAATCGGAAGGTCGGGGGTTCGACCTCGTCCCTGGCCACACCCTTTCGCCATGCCGAGCGCGAGTGCCGCCACGAGCGGGGCGTTGAGGCCGACATGACTTGGGGTGACGTCATGTTCGTGCGGACTCTGATCACTGAGGCCGTCAGACGCTCGACAGCTCGGAGCGCTCTGGCCACCGTCGCCTCCTTAGCCCTCGGCGCTGGTGTTGTCGTCTCGCGCCCGCTTGAGCCGAGAGGTCGCCCGCACCTGTCGTAACCTAGTCAACCCTGTCGCTTTCCCGGGCTGCTCAGGCAGCCCTGTGGGCTATAGCCTGTCGGGGTCAGCAGGCGGAGGGAGCAAGGCGTGCCTTCGATGCCCAGGTGGGCGAGCGCGGCGACTGAATTTGTCTCGGTGCAGACGCATAGGCCTCGTGAGAAACTGCGCTACGCTATGCCGGTCTGGCTCAGGCGGCTAGTCGTCAGCCTACTCCTGCTTATCGGGGCATCTGCCGTCACGTTAGTAATTTGGCGCGGTCCTTTCTGGTTTGACGCTGCTCTTATTGATGCGATTCAGGAACCTGAGAAGAAGGCGCAGGCGGTTACTTCCGCACGTAGCACCCTGCTGCAAATCGCCCTTGCTTTCGGCGGGTTGGCAACCATCATATTCACGGCTCGTACGTACCTGCTTACTAAGTCAGGACAGGTTGCCGACCGGTACACCAAGGCGGCAACCCAACTGGTCTCAGAAAGTCCGGCAGAGCGGATCGGGGCGATTTATGCGTTGGCAAGGCTGATGAAGGACTCGCCGCGAGACCATCGAGCTGTCGTTGATCTGCTCGCCGCCTTCGTGCGCCAGTCGCGGCCGATCGGCACGAGCCGCGCTTCCGACGGCGACCTGGAAGTCAGCGAGGGCTATGAGAGCGAGCTTGTATGGGTGGGGGAGCCGCTGCCCATTGACGTGCAAACAGCGTTGACGGCACTTAACAAGAGGCCAAAGCGCTTCGAGTCGCCCTGGATAGTTCTGAAGGCCACGAACTTGGCGGGCGCTGCCCTCTTGCAAGGACGGGTTGACGGTCTGCACTTCGAAGGGTCCAACCTCCGGGGGGCCGACTTCGTTCAGGCTAAGGCAATCAAGGGCGTGGTCCTGTCGGAATGTGACTTACGCGCGGCAAATCTGAGCGGCGCGCATCTACCGGTATCTCACCTAGCTGACTCGGATTTGCGGGGCGCACTGATTCGCTGGGTCGACCTACGGGGATCCCTGCTGAATGGTTCAGATCTCCGGGGTGCCGTTCTACGCGGATCCAACTTGAAGGATGCGACACTGTGTGAGACCGACCTTCGAGGCGTCGATCTCAGTGAAGTGAAGGGACTCACAAATAGTCAGCTTGAGGATGCCATTACTGATAAGTGCACCATTCTCCCCGATTACCTGAAGAAGCAGAAGGCGTGTCCTCAACCTGAACTCGCTTCGTCGGTCCTGCTTTCCGCTAGCGAGCATCGTTCGCCGGAAGACGCGTCAAGCGGCGCTTGACGCTGCGCGGCACGCGCGGAGGCCGTGGTGGGATGCGGCGCGTGTAGCCCGGGCGGCCCCTCTGCCGGCAACGCCGGCCACATCCCACCACGGCCGCGGGCCACGCGCCCACCTCGCCTGAAGCGTAGCTACCTCATCGTCGTCGTCCCCAAGCTGGTTTTCGAGATGTCCGACCCACACGCCGTCGCTGGAACGTGCCAGCGCGAACGGTCCGGACAGCCCGGTGTGCAGGCCACTGGCGATCGGAATGACATGGACGTGAACGTGCGGAAGCTCGGCCATCGCGACCAGGTGGGCGACCTGTCGGGCCATGATCCCGCCGAGACCATCACCCGTACGCCGTATCGCGGCTTCGTCAGCACGGCGACGAACTGGGGCCGGCGCTCCCGGGCGATTTCGCGCGTCTGGCGTCGGTTACGGCCGCTCGGCGACCTGAGCGACGAACGCCCGCCACGCCGCCGGACCGAAGGTTAGTGCCGGGCCGGCGGGGTCCTTGCTGTCCCGGACGCCGATGACGCCAGGCAGGTTGTCAGCGACCTCGACGCAGTTCCCGCCGCTCGCGCCGCTGCGGGTGGACTTGCGCCACCGGGCGTTACTGAGGTCCATGATGGCTCTCAACTTCCTTCAGCAGGTCGATGGACTGCCGGCGTGGTAGCGCCTCGTTTCGGACGCTCTCCCACCTTGCCTGAAGCGTAGCTACCTCATCGTCCTTGTCGATGACGTCCCCGCCAAGCTGGTTTTCGAGGTGTCCAACCCACACGCCCTCGCTGGACCGAGCCAGCGCGAACGGCCCGGACAGCCCGATGTGCAGGCCACTGGCGATCGGAATGACGTGGACGTGAACGTGCGGAAGCTCGGCCATCGCGACCAGGTGGGCGACCTGTTGGGCCATGATCCCGCCTAGACCATCACCCGTGCGCCGTATCGCGGCTTCGTCCAGCACGGCGACGAACTGTGGCCGGCGCTCCCCGGTCAGGATCGTTTGCCGGCTCATGCGCCCCTGCACGCGCTGCTCAACCTCGTCGTCGGTGAGGCTTTCGACTGTTCGCAGGACGGTGCGGGCGTAGTGCTCCACCTGTAGTAGGCCGGGGATCAGGTTGGGCTCGAAGTAGCGAAGCTGTGTTGCTCCGCGCTCAGCGTCCAGCCAGGGCAGGAACCACGACGGAGCGCCGAACTTCGTCGCCAAGCGCTCGAAGAGTCCGCCGTTGTTCAGCGACCGATCAGCGCCTTTGATGAAGTCAATTGTCAGCGCTCGCGTGCCGCCCTCTACGGCGCTGACGTGCGAGGCACTGAAGCCCGCAGCGCGGCCAAACGACTCTTGCGTCATGCCGGAAGCCCCTCGGGCGCGGCGGATCTCGCCAACGATGAACGCCGATAACGGACCTGGCACGTCAGCCATACAACGCCCCTCAACTCAAAGATCGATTACCCGAGGTGCCACACGTCGGGACCCTGTTAGGCCAGCTCAGCCCGGACGCCGGAAGCACCTTTCGAGCGTAACGGTCTCCACATCAGAGTGTCACCAGACGGCGCGGCCGGTAGGGACCACGAGACCCGGCGGTTGCGTTCGTAGCGGGACCGCTCTCGACGGGCGAGCACTCACGGGAGCGGTCCCTTCCCAACGGCACCAGGGGGAGACCGTGCCCGACGACAAGCCCGAGAAGCCCAACCCCAACCCCAACCCCAACCCCAAGCCGAAACCGGCAAGCCCGCCGCCCGCGAACCCTGATGCGCCGATCGCCCCCTACGACCCGTGGCCGCCCGGGACGATCATTCCGCCCTTCCGGCGTCCGGGCGCGGACCGCGCTTTCGCGTACCGGTGGGGGTCGTAGTGATCGGGAAGATGAAGGCCGGCGACGTGGTCTACCTGACCACCGCCGCGAGCGTGCAGTTCCTGCGCCCGATCTTCGTACGCGTCATCCGCGAGCTGCCCGAGCGGCACACGTACCACGGGTGGGTCTGGATTGAAGGCTACGAGCTGAACGCGGCGGGCGATGCGGTGGCGCGGCGCGAGTTGTACGTGATGCGTGCGGGCGTGCGTTTGCAAGCCCTGCCCGTCAAACCGACGAGGCCAGCCAAACGCCAGCGGGTTCCGGTGCGGGTCGGATGACCGCCCGCCCTCGCCCGCACCTGCCGATGCGTCCGGCGTGGCTGTGCCGCAACTGCGCCGCGCCCTGGCCGTGTGGCCCGGCTCAGCTTCACCTCGTGGCCGAGTTCTACGGCCATTCGATCGCCCTGGCGTTCTACCTGGCCGCGTCGATGCAGGAGGCGATCGACGACGTGTACGGCCTGGGGCTGCGTCCGGATCCGCCGGCGATGCACGCCAGGTTTCTGGGGTGGTTGTCCCTGGCCCGCCGGCCTCGCCGGTCACCTCGACTCTGAGTTTCCATGCTGGGGCGAAGGATGCTCACCGGGCCCAGGCAACGAACCGGCCGGGTGGGTTGCCCCACCCGGCCGGCGTCCGGATCCCTGGATGCCGGCCCCGCAAGGCTGGCAGTGATGGGATGCCGTCTCAGTGCTTCTTGAACACCGGCATGGTGTCCAGCGTGGTGGTGATGTTCTGCGTGGTGCCGCCCCGATACGTCTTCCCGGTGAAGATGTCGGTCCAGCTGTTGCCCGGCGGGAACCACACCGACGTCGTGGCGGTGGTGCCGGGCGTCGTCACCGGCGCCACCAGGTAGTCCGGGCCGTAGAGGTACTCGGAACCGGCGGTGGCGTACGCGGCCTGCTCATTCGGGTATGCCAGGTACATCGAGCGGACGATGGGCGTACCCGTGCGCGTGGCCTCCTGGGCAGCGGCGTAGGTGTACGGCAGCAGCTTCTCCCGCAGGTTCAGGAACTTCTTGGCCGACGCGTTCGCCACCGGACCGTACTGCCAGGGCAGCCGGTCGCTGTGGTTGGAGTGCAGCCGGTCGATCGGCTGGAACGTACCGAACTGGACCCAACGGGCGTAGAGGTCGTCGGGCAGTTTGGTGCTGCCCGGTTCGCTGCCCGGCTCCTGCAGGCCGCCCGTGTGCCCGCCGATGTCGTGGCTGACCGCGGCCAGTCCGGTCGCGGCCGACTCGCCCGGCGTGTAGCCGACCTCCATCTGCAGGGTCTGCCAGTCGGAGGTGGTGTCGCCGGTGAAGTGCAGCGTGGTGCGCTTGTCGGCCCACGGCCCGGTCGACACCGGAGTCGGGCTGCTGTAGCCGCCGGCCTGCAACGAGCCGTACGCCCGGGAGAACGCGAAACCGGTCTTGTCGGCGTACTGCTGGTTGATCCATGCGTCCGCAGTCACCCCGGCGAGCGAGGACTTCGTGTTGTCGCAGCACCAGTCCAACCACCAGAGGTCCGGGCCCTTGCTGCCCTTCGGGATCATCCCGTCGTGGAGCTGCATGTACGCCTTGAGCTGGTCCGGGTCGCCGAAGTCGAACGTGTAGCAGTCGGCACCGCCGTTGCAGCCGACGCGCTGCAGCTTGCCCTTCGCGGTGGCCTGCGCCTGCGCGAACTTCGGGTCCGAGCCGAGGATGCTCGGGTGGATGTTGATGCCGGTGTGCAGGCCCTGCTTCTTGGCCCAGTCGAAGAACGCCTTCGGGTCGGGGATCCGGGTGGGGTCGATGCTCCAGCCGTTCCACCTGTCCGGTGCCTTGACGTCGGTGTCGAGGACAAGCACATCCATCGGTACACCCTCGGCCTTGGCCCGGGTCACCAGGTTCTGGAACTCGGTCGCGGTGCGGTCGTAGTACTCGGAATACCACACCCCGTACGCCCACTTCGGCAGCAGCTTCGTGGGCCCGGTCAGGATCGACAGGTCCTTCAACCCACGGGTGAAGTCCTGCCCGTACGCGAAGACGTAGCCGTCCTGCTCCGGGGCGGGCCGGGGCTTGGTGTTGCTCAGGGCCGAGGCCGAGTCGTCGAGCAGGTACCAGCCGTCCTGGTAGAGCAGGCCCGGAGCGGTGAGTGCGGAACCGGTCACGCCGTCCAGGCCCCGGCGGTAGCCGCCGAGCGGCGCGTGTGGGGCGAGCAGCGGGGAGTCCTTGCTCGTGACGGCGACCGTGTCCACATTGACGTTGCAGCTGGCATCCGTGGGACAACCCAGCGTCACGGTGTTCGTGCCGTGGTTGAGGTGGACCGGGACGGAGACGGTGTTCCAGTAGTCCCAGCCGCTGGTCGGCGGAAGGGTCGCCGTGACCGGCGCCGCCGTTCCCGCGGTGACCGACATGGTACGTGCCTGGCTCGGCTGGGCGCCGGCCTGACCGTTGGCGTAGCGGATCTGCACCTGGTAGTCACCCTCGGACGGAACATCCGTCACGGTGAGCGCGTCGGCGGACGTGGTGCTTTCCAAGCCGGCCAGGAATCCCGTACCGGAAGCGCCGTTGTGGTCGTTCGCGGGCCTCGCACCGCCGGTCAGCGCGCCGGTTTCGGCCTCTCCCAGCGTGCCGAACCGCAGGGGCTGCGGCTGGGGCGTGGCCGGCGCCGGGAACGAATCACCCGGGTTGACCACCGCGAGGCTGTCGACGTTCACGTTGCCGGAGTCGTTGGGACCCCGCACGACGCCGATCTCGTGCCGGCCCGCGGTGAGGTCGACCGGCACGGTGGCCAGGCCCCAGGTGTCCCAGTTCGCGGTGGGCGGCAGCGTCAGCGTGCGGCCGGCGTCACCGTCGACCTGAACCGTCAGGGTGCGGTCCACGTTCTGGCCGTCGCCGCCGGTGCTGTTGGCGTAGCGGACGGCGAGCTGCTTCGTGCCGCCCTCGGGAGCGTCGAGCGCGAACGTGACCGAGTCGCCGGACGAGGCGAAACCGGCCGCGAAGCCGCGTCCGGTGAATCCCCGGTGGTCGGTGGCCACGCCAGGGCCGTTCAACTGCAGCGATTCGGCCTCGCAGAGCGCGCCGAACGCGCAGGCCGGGGCGGTGTGGCCGGCCCAGGGCTGGCCCTGCACGGTCTGCTTGCCGGCCTTGAGCTGGACGGTGAGGTTGTCGGCGGTGAACGCGCCCGAGCCGACCTGGTAACGCAACGTCATCGCGCCGGTGTCGATGGTGAGCCAGCCGTGGTCGACGTGCTTCGTGAAACGCGTACGGGGGAAATCATCGCGCCCGATGGCGTTGAACGTGGCGGCGTCGGTGAACGTGCCGTCCTTCTGGTACTCGGTGCGGATCAGGGTCGGGGACAGCACCTCGAAACGTGCGTCGCCCGACCGGACGGCTTCGTCCTGCGCCTTGTTGTGGCTGGCCTGGGCCGGCGCGGATGGAGCGAGTATCAGCCCCGCGATGAGAATGCCGGTCGCGGCGGCTGTTGCCGCGCCGCGGCGGCGTGAACTCCGATAGAGCAAGATGCGCCCCTCGTCTCATATGGAAGAAATGAGTCGATGACAACGCTGTCACTGGACTGAAACACATGTCAACGGGTCTTGAGGGGTGTCCCTTCTCTCTTCCGGGCCAGTCGTCAATTCGCCCTGCGAGGATCTGGCGCATGACTCGACGGCGAACGGACAAGCTGGCGAACGTGGTGGGTCTCGTGACGCTTGGCTTCGGTGTGGTCTTGACGGCCAGGCCGCGACGCAGTGCGGCAGCCCTCGGGTTGGGTGACCGCCCGGTGCTGGCCGGAGCGGTCGGCCTGACTGATCTCGTCGTCGGTACTGGCGTCCTGTGTGGTCGTCCCCGTTGGCCGTGGATGGCGGCGCGGGCTGCGTTGAATCTCGTGTTGACCGGTTGCTACGCGGCGGAGGCCAACCGCCCGGACGGCAACCGTCGGGCCCGAACGGGAGCGGTTGCCATGGCGTCACTCACCGTCGTGGACGCGACGTTGGCCCTTGCCCTGGCGGTCCAGGCTGGCAAGGAAGACGGCGGCGTCGAGCCACCTGCTGCGTTGCGGAGCGCGTCCTGTCCCTGATCGCGGGAGGGCTGGGTCAGCAGCGGGCGTCGAGCGGGGCGGCGCCGGCGAGGGCTTCGACTGTCGTCGTCGGTGCGATCGACTCCGCCGGGGTCGGCGAGGGCGCAGCGGCGGGGGCGGGCGGGGCCGAGGGTGAACTGCTGGGCGTACGGGCGGCGTCGGGACTGGCGAGGGAGGCCGTGGTGCGTTGGATCTGCTTCGCGACCATCCGGATGGTGGTGGCGGTTGCCTGGCGCCCGTACACGTCGGTGACCCTGATGCTGTAGGGCCCGGGGCCGAGCCCGCCCTCGACGGTCCAGTAGTTGTCGTTCTGGCGAGCCGCCTTGCGGAAGCCGCCACCGGGCCCCTTCGCCTCGACCGAGCGGAGTGGGGTGCCGTGGTTGCCGACCTGCACGGCGAACCACCACTGCGAGGCGCCACCCTTGATCCGGAAGGTGAGCCCTCCGTCGAGGGGCGGGTTCACCACCGCCCGGTACGTCACGGGCACTATGCCCTGCGCCCGGTCGGCGATCCGGGCGAATGCCTCGTCGGAGAGGTCGATCTTGCCGGGTGTGCACCCGCCGCACTGGTCCATGACCAGGACCCGGACCGTGCCCTTCGGGCCGCTCACGTCCAGGTAACTGCCGCAGGCCGCCGCCTTGGCGTACTCGACCTTGCCGAGGGCCACGTAGAGCCGGTCCGCCGGAGGGCTCGGGAAGGAGCAGGTGCCGCCCGAGCGGCCCGCGTCGTAGAAGCTGGCCTTTCCCTTGTGGACGGTGTTGCCCGTCGGTGGCGCGGCGCAGGCCGGGGTGGCGCCGCCGCGGACGGCGAGGGTGATGCCGAGGACGGCGGCCAGGGCGGTGACCCCGGCACCGGCCAACCAGTGTCTGACCCGCCGATTCGACCGCTGCGTGCCGCTGTTGCCGGCCGGGGTGTCGTTCTCGGGGTCCGTGCCTGGTGCCGTCACGGCGCCTGATGTTGCCGCACCATCTCGCGGCAGCGCAACAACGGCGTCGGCCGCGGCCCGGGACTCAGCACGACGCGCTGATGGTGACTGGGCCCCCAGGATGCGAGTCATGACCGCAGCGCGCCACCCTGGGCCAACGGTGAGTCGTGCTCCGCGTAGCGACGGCGCCGGTGCGCGTGGTCAGCGGATGCTGGTATCGCTGTCCCAATGTCCTCTGAGTTGGACGTCGAACCTCGTGCATCGAGCCCGACGTCCGTACCGTGGAATGCGGAACAGCGGTGGTAGTCCGCGTTCAGTGCGAAATGCGGCAGAGACGGCGAGTCGTCGTGTTCGCTGAGTGGCCACGTGCCGTCGAGGAGGAACGATGGTCTATCTCGCGACCGTCAGCGCAATCGCAGCGGTACTGCTCGTCGGTGTCATGGTCCTGGTCCGCAAGCCGGCCGACGCTCGTCGGGTCGTTCGATGGTCAGCCCTGGCGATCACCGTGCTGGTGGCCGCCGCGCTGACGCCCTACACCGTGGACGACTCCGGCCCCGCGGCCAGCTACCTACTCGGTGTTCCTGTCGTCGCCGCGACACTGCCGGTCCTGGCACAGCGGATCGGTCGGCTGGGTGGGGTCGTCGACGTGGTGGCCGCGTTGGTCATCGGCGGATGGGGTCTACTGCTTGGGCTGGGCATAGGCGGCGCGTTCCTGCCGGCGGCAGTGCTTCTGATCGCCGGTGCCGTGGGCACCAGGCCACCGCCTGCGGCACCGGAGCCGGTGAACCGGTGAGAGTGTCCGCCGCCGGCACCGTCCTCATCCCGTAGCACCACACGATCGGGGCTGGCAGGGCTGGTCACGCGCCGGATCGGCGGGGTCGCAGTCCGTTGAGGGCGGTGGTGACGACGAGGTCGGCGTACTCGGCGGTGAGCGTCCCGCTGCGGTGCAGCCACCGGTTGAGGATAGGCCCCCAGATCATGTCCACCGCGACGTCGAGGTCGACGTCCTCGGCGATCTGGCCCGCCCGCTGGGCGCTGCGCAGGCGCTGCCGCTTGGCCTCCTTCAACGGCCCGTCCAACCGTTCGGCGTACGCCGCCGCCAGCTCGGGGTCGAGCGCGATCTCGGTGGCCAACGCGCGCATCGGTTGCTCGTACCGGGGATCGTTCATCTCCTCGACCGTGGCGCGCAGCACCAGGGTCAGGTCCGCAGCCAGGTCGCCGGTGTCCGGCAGGGTCGGCGGCCCGCCCTCGGTGGCCTCGCTGAGCATGAGGAAGGCGTCGAAGATGACCGCGCCCTTCGACGGCCACCACCGGTAGATGGTCTGTTTGCCGACGCCGGCGCGCGCGGCGATGCCCTCGATGCTGAGCTTCCCGTAGCCGACCTCTTGGAGCAGCTCGAAGGCGGCGGTGAGGATGGCGCGTCGCGAGGTCTCTCGGCGGCGAGTCGTGTTGGGCGTCATGGGGCCCGACGATACCAGCAACGAGACGGACCGTCTCGTCTTGACGCCATCGCTGAAGGAACCTATTCTTCTCGGCAATCGAGACGGACCGTCTCGTCTCGTATCAACCGAAGCGGAGATTTACCATGCGCACCTCATCCGACGCCGCCCCGCGTACCTGGCTCATCACCGGCGCCAGCCGTGGCCTCGGCCGCGCGTTCGCCGACGCCGCGCTCGACCGTGGTGACCGGGTGGTCGCCGCCGCCCGGACCATCACAAAGGACGACTTCGACGAGAAGCACGCCGACCGGCTGCTGGCCCTGACCCTCGACGTGACCGACCGGACGGCGGTCATCGCCGCCGTGAACACCGCCGTCGAGCACTTCGGTCGGCTCGACATCGTCGTCAACAACGCCGGCACCCTGTCCATGGGCATGATCGAGGAGTTCACCGAGGCTGAGGCGCGAGCCCAGTTCGAGGTCAATTTATTCGGCGCGCTGTGGGTCAGCCAGGCCGTGCTGCCGCACCTGCGCGCCCAACGGTCCGGCCACATCGTGCAGGTCTCCAGCATCGCCGCGCTCGGTGGCTTTCCGAGCACCGGCATCTACAGCGCGAGCAAGTTCGCCCTGGAAGGCATGAGTGAGGCCCTGGCGATGGAGGCGGCGGCCTTCGACATCAAGCTCAGCATCGTGCAGCCGGGCGGATACTGGACCGACCTGTACACGAGCATGACCGCCACCACGCCGATGGAGACCTACGCGCCGCTGCGCGCCGAACTGGAGCGACAGTGGGCGGAAGGCTCGATCGACAGCGAACCCCGGCTCGCCGCCGAGGCGCTGCTGCAACTGGTCGACAGCGACGACCCGCCGCTGCGACTCCTGCTCGGGAGCATGGTGTACGACCTGGCGTTCGACATCTCCCGCCGGCGAATGGACACCTGGGCGGGCTGGGAGCGGGTCAGCCGAGCCGCCGAACACGCCGTCGCGGCCCCCGGGCATGGCCACCAGTGAGGGACTGCTCGTATCGCCACGAGCCCGGGGTGCGGCGTTCTAGGCTCCGAGATATGGCGGCGGCGTGCCCAATCCGAAATGGCACATAAGTCCGAGCAGTGCTTTCACCCCATGTTTTCTCCTCGCGAGGCGCAAACCTAGACGGAGAGGAACCACGCATGGCTGTCAAGACCAAGACTCGTCCGGGCACCACGGAGATTCGGCCGTTCACGGTCGACATTCCACAGGCGGACCTTGATGACCTGAAGAGGCGCATCGCGGCCACCCGTTGGCCGGAAAAGGAAACGGTCAACGACCAGTCGCAGGGCGTGCCACTCGCGACGATTCAGGCCGTCGCGCGCTATTGGGAGAACGAGTACGACTGGCGCAAGATCGAATCGCGGATGAACGCCGTACCGCAGTTCATGACGACGATCGACGGGGTGGACATCCACTTCATCCACATCCGCTCGAAGCACGAGGACGCGCTGCCGCTCATCGTCACCCACGGGTGGCCCGGGTCGGTGATCGAGCAGATGAAGATCATCGATCCGCTCACCGATCCGACGGCGCACGGCGGGAGCGCGTCGGACGCCTTCCACCTGGTGATCCCGTCGCTGCCCGGCCACGGTTTCTCCGGCAAGCCGACCGAGTCGGGATGGAACCCGCAGAAGATCGCGACCGCCTGGACCGAGCTGATGAAGCGTCTCGGCTACAACCGGTTCGTCGCGCAGGGCGGCGACTGGGGCGCGGTCGTCGTGGACCAGATGGGCATCCAGGCGCCTCCGGAACTGCTCGGCATCCACACCAACATGCCCGGTGCGGTCCCACCCGAGATCGACCTGTTGTTCCAGGGCGACACCACCGGTGCGAACAACGCCATGGGCTCGCTGCCGTCCGGTCTCTCCGACGACGAAATGCGTGCCGCCGAGGAAGTCAACTTCGTCTGGAAGCACGTCGCCTACGCCCTCATGATGGCGACGCGTCCGCAGACGCTGACCGGGCTGGCGGATTCACCCGTCGGCCTGGCGTCCTTCCTGCTCGACCACGACGCGAAGAGTCTGGCCCTGATCTCGCAGGTCTTCGACGGGGCGAAAGCGGGCCTGACCCGCGACGACATCCTGGACAACATCTCGCTCTACTGGTTGACGAACACCGCGGTCTCCGCGTCCCGTCTGTACGCGGAGAACAAGCTGTCGTTCTTCGCCGCCAAGGGCGTGAACATCCCGGTCGCCGTGAGCGTCTTCCCCGACGAGCTGTACGAGGCGCCGCGGAGTTGGGCCGAGCAGGCGTACTCCAACCTCATCTACTACAACAAGCTCGACGTGGGCGGGCACTTCGCGGCCTGGGAACAGCCGAAGATCTTCTCCGAAGAGCTTCGCACCGCCTTCCGGTCACTTCGCTAGATGGCCGTGTCCGGGCGTCCGCACCTGCCCCCGTTCGACGGGGCGGCCGAGTGGCTCAACTCCGAGCCACTCGGCCCCGCCGACCTGCGTGGCCGCGTCGTCCTGGTGAACTTCTGGACGCTGACCTGCATCAACTGGCTGCGCCAGGAGCCGTACGTCCGTGCCTGGTCACAGGCGTACCGCGACGACGGGCTCGTCGTGGTCGGGGTGCACACGCCGGAGTTCTCGTTCGAGCGTGAGGTCGACTGGGTTCGACGGGCGGTCGCGGCGCGATCGATCGACTACCCGGTCGCGGTCGACAACGACTACGCGATCTGGAGTGCCTTCGACAACCACTACTGGCCGGCGCTCTACTTCGTGGACACCGACGGTGTCATCCGGGACGACCACTTCGGTGAGGGGCGCTACGAGCAGTCCGAGCGGGTTCTCCAGCAGCTGCTCGGCATCGAGCGCGAACCTGTTCCCGTCGAGGGTCTCGGCCCGGAGGCAGCGGCCGACTGGGACAACCTGCGTACGCCCGAGACGTACCTCGGCTTCAGTCGCGGCGAACACTTCGCGTCGCCGAACGGCGCCGTGCTCGACGAGCGCCGCGCCTACGAGCTGCCGGAGAGCCTCAGCCTCAACCAGTGGGCCCTGGCGGGCGAGTGGACGATCGGGGCGGAGAACGTCGTGGTCGACCGGGCCGGCGGGAGCATCGCCTTCCGGTTCCACGCCCGCGACGCGCATCTCGTGCTGTCTCCCGGGGCGGGGGAGTCGATCCCGTTCCGCGTATCGCTCGACGGCGAAGTCCCCGGCCCGTCACACGGCGTCGACGTCGACGAGGACGGCAACGGCGTCCTCCTGGACGGCCGGCTCTACCAGCTCGTCCGCCAGGACGGCGCGGTCCGGGAGCGGACCCTGGAGATCACGTTCGGCGAGCCCGGCGCCGAGGCGTACGCCTTCACGTTCGGGTAACGCGCCGTCACCCACGCTGCGCCGCCCGCGATAGTGTCGACTGCTGTGACAGCGCCCGAGATCATCATCGCCACCCCAGCGGACCGTGACGCGGTGGTCGGGTCGCTGGTTGCCGCGTTCGTCAAGGATCCCGTCCTGCGGTACCTGTTCCCCGACGAGGAAACCTATCCCCGGTACGCCGCCGCCTTCTTCGGGCAGCTCTTCGACAAGCGGGTGCACCGGTCGTCGATCTGGACGATCGGTGGTGGGGCCTCGGTCGCCATCTGGGAGCCACCGGCAGGGTCGCTGACCGGGTCGCCGGAGGGCGGGTTCGCCGCTCACTACCCCGCCGACGTGCTGGCCCGGGTGCAGGGCTACGACGAGGCCGTGCACGCCGCACTGCCGACGTTCCCGTTCTGGTATCTCGGCGTCCTGGGCACCCACCCCGACAGCGCCGGACGCGGTTGGGGCCGTGCCGTCATGAGGGCCGGGCTGGATCGCGCCGCCGCCGACGGTCTGCCGGCGATCCTGGAGACCAGCAACCCCGCCAACGTCGAGCTGTACCGCCGCGCCGGCTGGGAGGTGGTGGACTCCCTGTCTGAGCCCGTGCCCACCTGGATCATGCGGCAGCCGACACGCTGAGAGTGGCAACTCGGCGTCCGGTCCCTGTCTGGCAGCTGTGCATCCACGGCCTACCGGCCGAATCTTGGACAGTTCCCGTCAGCTGGTAACGGCAACTGTCCAAGATCTCCGCGGCCGGCCTCAACTGAGGTCGTCAAGCGGCGAAGATGCGCGCGTAGATCTCGTCGATGACGGCGTTCTTCGCCAGGCTGTAGTCGCGGGGTCGGTGCGCGGTGTCCCGCGCGAGGCGCCGCTTGGTCACGGCGTACAACTCCCGGTCCTGCGGATGCGAGCGCAGCCAGTCGCGGAAGAGCCGGTGCCGGACGGGTTCGGGCGCACCCCGCGGCCAGACGTGCAGGTTGACGTCCTCGGCCGGGCTGAGAAGCATCCGGTGCCCGTGCCACCAGGGCTCGCGCAGGACGAGTCGGTACCCGAGCCGTTCCAGTGTGGGGAGATAGGTGGACTCCTCCGCGGTGTTCTCGATGATGAGGTCGACGTCGATGACGGGCTTGGCCGCGAGCCCCGGCACCGCCGTGGACCCGACATGTTCCACACTGACGACCGGGCCACCCAGCGCCTCGATGAGCGACGAGCGAACGGCGATGAACTGCTGCGCCCAGGCCGGGTCGTACTCCTCGATGACGACGGACCCCCACGTCCGTGGCGGCTCGCCCACCAGGCCGGCGTCGACCTGTTCGGGGGTGCCGTGGAAGCGCTGCACGACGTCCTGCGGATACTCGGCCACATCAACCTCCTGGAAGAAGCAAAGTCCGCCAGGCTACGACACGACGATCGGTGCGGCCCCACCCGACCGATGCGGGCACCGGATGTCGGGTGGGCCACGGGCCCTGCCGCCTAGCGTCGGTGATCGAAAGGGAAGGAGGCCCGGGTGCTGGAGCGGCTCAACGAGGCCATGGCGTACATCGAGCGGCACCTCGACCAGCGGATCGAGGTGGCCGAGCTGGCGCGGATCGCACTGACGTCGGAGTACCACTTCCGGCGGCTGTTCTCCGCGCTGGCCGGGATTCCGCTGTCCGAGTACATCCGTCGGCGTCGGCTCACCGTCGCCGCCGCGGACGTCCTGGCGGGGGAGCGGACGTTGCTCGACATCGCGGTGCACCACGGCTACGGGTCCACCGAGGCGTTCGCCCGGGCGTTCCACGCCGTGCACGGCGTGGGGCCCGGAGAGGCCCGGCGTACGGGGGCGGCACTGCGCGCCCAGCCCCGGATGTCCTTCCGACTCACCGTCGAAGGGAGCGGCAGCATGGAGTACCGAATCGTCGGCAAGGACGCGTTCACGTTGGTGGGACGCAAGGCCCGGGTCCCGCTGGTGCACGAGGGGATGAACCCCGCGATCGTCGCGTTCATCCGGAGCATCGACAGCGAGACGACCGGGCGGATCGAGGCGCTCTCCGATCAGGAGCCGGCCGGGATCGTCAACGTCAGCGACAACCTCGCCGACAGCCGGGAGGAAGGCACCGAGCTGGACTACTGGCACGGGGTGGTGACCGGTGCCGTGCCACCGGAGGACCTGGACGCGTTGCCGGTGCAGGCCGGGACGTGGGCGGTCTTCACCACCTCCGGCGCGTTTCCGCAGGCCGTGCAGCACCTGTGGCGTGACGTGTTCACCCAGTGGTTTCCGTCCAACCCGTACCGCAGCCGACCGGGACCGGAGATCTCCCGGGTCCGGGTGTCCGCGGACGGCACCGAGGCGGACGCCGAGCTGTGGATCCCGGTGGAGCGGGTCGCGTCCTGACCCGCGGTGCCGGGTCGGCGGTGAGTCCGTCGACCCGGCGTCCGTCGGGCCCGCCGTTCACCGCCACTGACCGGGCGGATGGTCGGGCCGCCGCAGATCCGCGAGTACGCCGAAGTGGTCGCTGCCCCAGACCCCGTCGACCGGTTCGTCGAAGGCCCGCCGGCAGTCCGCCACCGCCAGGTTCGGCCCGTGCGGGCCGCAGCGAACCATGACGTAGTCGATGCGGCGTCCCGTCTCCAGTGGCATCGTGCCCGCTCGCACCAAGGGGTTGTGCGGGGTGAAGGTGTGCCCGGGATCGTCCGGGTGCACCGCCGCCCAGGCGTCCTGGTAGGCGATGCTGCACCCGTGCAGCGACTGTTGGCCGCGCCAGAAGCGCACGCTGGCCGAGTCGGCGTCGTCGTCGAAGTCGCCGACGAGGACGACGGGCAGGTCCCGCCCGGCCAGCAGCGTCTCGATGAACGTCGCGGACCGGACGGCCTGCAACTCCCGCTCGTGGGCGTACCCGAACTGGTAGGTGGGTTTGTGGTGGGCCGCGCCGGCCACGGTGGAATCCTGAAGATCCCCACCCTATGTAGAGTTCCGATACAGTGGTCGGATGCGGATCACCATTCCGGTCGCGAAGGTGCTGGCGGCGCTGCTCGCCGAGCCCGACGCGCAGCGGTACGGGCTAGACCTGATGCGTCTGACCGGCCTGCCCAGCGGCACCCTCTACCCGGTGCTGCACCGGCTGCGGGGGGCCGGCTGGCTGGCCGCCGACTGGGAGGCGATCGATCCCGTCGCGGCCGGGCGGCCGGCCCGCCGCTACTACCGGCTCACTGCGGAAGGGGTGGCGCAGTCCCGTCAGGCGCTCGCCGACCTGCGCGCCGCGATCCCCGACGGCCGTCCCTCGTGGGGCGGCACCGAGCCCACCGGAGCGCCAGCATGGTGACCCGCAGGGCCGCCGAGCTGCTGCTGGAGCTGGCCGTGCGCCGCTGGCCGGCCGATGTCCGCGACGACCTGCGCCGCGAGTGGGCCGCCGAGCTGCACGTGCTCGCCGCGAGCGGTCGCCGGACGAAGATGCTGGGTTTCGCGGTGAGCCTGGCCGTCAGTCGGGCCGGTGCCCCGATCGTCGACCGCCGCCTGATGCGCGGTCGGGTCGGTCGTACCGCGGCGGCGTTGCTGCTGTCCCCGATCGCCTGCGTCGGGATCGTGCTCGTCAGCGCGTACGCCTTGTACCCGATCCAGCCCTGGCTGATGGGAATGAGCTGGTCGGATCAGGCGCAGAAGTCGATCTGGACGGCGCTCACCGTCGGGTTGGCGGTGCTGCTGGCGGTGTTCGCCGCGCGCTGGGCCCGGCACACCGCACTCGACGGCCCGCTCCGTATCGCGCTCGGCGTGGTGCTCCCCATCGGTGCGGCCGCAGTCGTGTTCCTGTACGTCCTCTACCCGGACGAGCTGAGTGCCACCGTGCCCGGTCTGCTGCTCTGGTTGGCCGGCCTGACGCTGGCCCTCTGGGCCGCCGCGAGCCTCGCCGCCCGCAAGCGCCTCCGCGCAGCCTGGTGGGTGGGCGTCCTCGGCGCATTCGCCGCCGCCGACCTCGCGGTGATTCTCGCCGTCGTCGACGCCATCTCGGCGGGCAGTCGCGCTGGCCCGGTCAGCGGTCCGATGCCACTGGACGGCGTCGACCAGATCTCCGCGCCGCTGTGGCTCCTCGCCGCCTGGACGGACTGGAACATCGGCCTGCCCCGGCCCGCCATCCCATGGGAGATCTTCGAAATCATCACCAACCACGTGCTGGCGGAACCCATGCTCTACCTGGCGTGCACGCCGTACGCCCTCGCGTACACCATTCGGGCGGCCCGGTCGGCGCCCACCGCGCCGGTCGTTCCCGCGCCAACTCCAACTCCGACGCCGACCCCGTCGTCGGTCTGAGTCGCGCCGCTCAGTCGGGCACGTCGTCCCACGTCGTGTCCGGCGGCAGGTATCCGGCCGACTGGTTCTCGCGCAGCGCGTAGGCGATGACCAGCAGGGCGTGCTTGTCCAACTCGGGCAGCCGGTCCAACGGGAACCACCGCACGGCCAGCGACTCGTCGTCGTTGACCCGGGCGGTGCCGGCCACCAGCCGGCACAGGAAGCCCAGGTTCAGG
Source organism: Micromonospora sp. CA-259024 (assembly GCF_050936255.1). NCBI lineage: Bacteria > Bacillati > Actinomycetota > Actinomycetes > Micromonosporales > Micromonosporaceae > Micromonospora > Micromonospora sp. CA-259024. The sequence goes on from NZ_JBNJND010000001.1 coordinate 32,192, forward strand.
TACTCGCAGCGATCCCCGTTGGGGTACGTGTGCGGGTGCGAGACGGCGCTGGACATCCGCACCGGCGCGACGTCCAGCCCTGTCTCCTCCCGCACCTCGCGGACCAGTGCGGTGGCCGGCTGTTCGCCCGGCTCGACGAACCCGCTGATCACCGACCAGCGGCCGTCGTCGGAACGTTGGCCGAGCAGCAGCTCACCGGCGTCGTTGCGAACCACCGCGCTGACGCTGGGCAGCCAGAGCAGGTCGTGGCCGACGTGCTTGCGCAGCCCCACGATGTAGTCCGGTGTCGCCATCCGGCGATCATAGGCCGCCGCCGGTGAGGTTGACCTGCGTCTTTTTCGGTGTTCCGGCCCGACCCTATTTTGGTGTTTCGGCCCGACGCGCGGAATGCATATCTACTGTGGAGAAGGTCGGCGACTTGTGCGATCCGGTGGCGGCCGGTCGGATCGCGGTGCACAGTGATTCCCATGAGCGACAGCGGACGTGGTGGGCAGTTCTACTGGTGCACCCGGCATCACCGGGTCGAGACGGACGCCGACGTGTGTCCGGCGAAGCACGTTCTCGGCCCGTACGACTCGGCTGCCGACGCGGAGAACGCCCTGCAGCGCGTGCAGGAGCGCAACGAGGCGTGGGATGCCGAGGACGCTCGTTGGGCCGGGGAGGACAGGTAGGCGGCGCGGGACGGCCCGCGCCGAGGTATTTCGTGCTCCGCGAGGACGCACGCGAGAGCACGTCCCCAAGGAGGGAACCACGATGGCCGAAGCACAGCAGGCCACCACGCGCCCGACCGCCCGACGCACCACCGCGAAGAAGACCGCCGCGGCGGAGCGGAACACGGCGGCGAGCCGGACCACCCCCGTTCGCAAGTCCACCGCGGGTGCGGCGGCGGCGAAGGCCCCGGCCAGAAAGGCCGCCGGCGGCGCGGGACGCGCCCCGGCCAAGACGACCACCACCACGGCCAAGAAGGCCCCCGCGAAGAAGGCCACGACCAAGGCCACCACCGCGGCCAAGAAGGCGCCGGCGAAGACCTCGGCCGCCACCCGCAAGACGACCGCCACCGCCAAGCGGACCCCGGCGTCCACCGCGAAGAAGACCACCGCCGCCGCGAAGAAGACCACCGGTACGGCGAAGAAGACGGTGAGCGCGGCGAAGAAGACCACCACCTCGGCGGCGAAGAAGACCACTGCTGTGGCGAAGGCGCCGGCGCGTAAGGCCGCGACCAAGGCGTCCGCCGTCAAGAAGACAGCGGCGAGGAAGACGGCCGCGACGAAGACGACGGCGAAGAAGACGGCCGCCAAGAAGACGACGGCGAAGAAGACGACGGCGCCAACCCGCCCCAGCGGTGGAGCCCGCAAGGCTCCGGCGAAGAAGGCCCCGGCCGCGAAGGTGACGGGCACCTCGTCGACCACCGCGCGCAAGGCGGCGGCGAAGAGAGCCCCGGCGAAGAAGACCGTCGCGGCCAAGGCCCCGGCCCGCAAGGTGACCGCCCGGAAGTCGCCGGCCAGCCCGGTCGCCGCACGGGCCACCACCCCCCGGGGTACGCGCAGCACCGCCCGGAAGGCCACCGGCTGAGAGAGCGGTCACGCCGGCCTGTCCGGTTCGTGGGTCGGGCGATATCTCGGCCGGTCACCGGAAGCGGATCACCCGCGGCGCTGTCAGGATTGACCCGTGGTCATCCGACGCGTACTCGCGCCCCGCATCGACTTCGGCGCACTGCGCCGCGAGCTCGGCCTGCCCGAGGCTTTCCCGGCCGACGCTCAGCGCGAGGCCGACGAGGCGGCTGCCGCACCGCCGCAGCCGCCCGTCGACCGCACCGACGTACCGTTCGTCACGGTTGATCCGGCCTCGTCGCGCGACCTGGACCAGGCGATGCACCTCGCCCGCCGGCCCGGCGGCGGATACCGCGTGCGGTACGCGATCGCCGACGTCGCCGCGCACGTCAGCCCGGGCGGCGCCTTGGAGGCGGAGACCTGGCGGCGAGGGCAGACCATCTACCTGCCCGACGGAAACGTGCCACTGCACCCGCGGACGCTCAGCGAGGGTGCCGCCAGCCTGCTGCCCGACGACGACCGCGCCGCAGTGATCTGGACCATCGACCTGGACGCCGACGGCGGCACGGTGGCCGTCGAGCTGGAACGCGCCCTGGTCCGCAGCCGGGCCAAGCTCGACTACACCGGGGTGCAGGCGGCAGCCGACGCCGGCCGACTACCGGACCCGATCGCGCTACTGCCCGAGATCGGCGACCGGCTGACCGCCCGAGGGTTGCGCCGCGGTGCCATCAACCTCCCGCTGCCCGAGCAGGACGTGGAGCCCGACGGCGACGGGTGGCGGCTGGTGCTGCGGGGCCCCGTCCCCATGGAGGAGCACAACGCCCAGATCTCCCTGCTGACCGGGATGGCTGCCGCCGACATCATGCTGGCCGGCCGGGTCGGCGTGCTGCGTACCATGCCGGCGCCCAAGTCGGAGGCGGTGCAGCGGCTGCGGGCGGCCGCCGCGCCGCTGGGCGTGCACTGGCCGGACGGTGTGGGCCCAGGTCAGGTGATCGCCGGCTTGGACGCCGCCCAGCCGCGAGCCGCCGCGTTCATCGACCAGGCGGCCGAGCTGATGCGCGGCGCCGCGTACACCGCCTTCGACGGGACGCAGCCGGAGCAGCCGGAGCACGGCGGTGTGGCAGCCGCGTACGCCCACGTCACGGCACCGTTGCGGCGCCTGGCCGACCGGTACGCCACCGAGGTCTGCCTGGCCCTGCACGCGGGCCGGCCGGTGCCCGACTGGGCCCGCGCCGCACTGCCCCGACTGCCCGAGGTGATGGCGAGCACCGACCGGGTCGCGTCGGCGGCCACTCGGGGCGCCGTAGAGCTGGCCGAGGCGGTGCTGCTGGCGCACCGGGTGGGCGACACCTTCGACGCGGCCGTGCTGGACGTGGATGCCCCACCCAACGGCCGTTCCCGCACCCGGCCGCCCGGCGGCACCGTCGCGCTGGACGCCCCGCCGGTACGCGGCCGCTGCCTCGGCCAACTGCCGCTCGGCGAACGTGTCCGGGTCCGACTCGTCACCGCCGACCCGGCCGCCCGAACGGTCCTGTTCGAGCTGGCCTGACCCCGGCTGCCGGCTCAGGCCTGCCGGTGTGGGCGCGGTCACCACGGGTGGCGGGGATTGTCACAGCGGTCGGCGCTGCTGCCGGACCAGACTGTTTGCGAGGATGAGCCCATGGCATACGACGCGAGCACGCTGCCCGACGTGTCCGGGCTGACGGTCGGCATCATCGGTGGCACCGGTGACCAGGGACGGGGCCTCGCCTACCGGTTCGCGCGGGCCGGGCAGAAGGTGCTGATCGGCTCCCGGTCCGCCGAGCGGGCCGCCGAGTCCGCGGCAGAGATCGCCGCCCTGCCCCGGATGCCGGCCGACGTCAGCATCACCGGTGCGGCCAACGACGAGGTGGCCCGGCGTAGCGACGTGGTGATCATCGCGGTGCCGTGGGACGGGCACGCCGCCACGGTAGCCTCCCTCGCCGAGCCGCTCGCCGGCCGGATCGTCGTCGACTGCGTCAACCCGCTCGGCTTCGACAAGCAGGGCCCGTACGCGCTGACCGTCGCCGAGGGCAGCGCCGTGCAGCAGGCCGCCGCGTTGCTGCCCGACTCCCGGGTCTGCGCCGCGTTCAACCACGTCAGTGCCCCGCTGTTGGCCGACCCCGAAGTCGATCGGATCGACCTGGACGTGCTGATCTGCACCGAGGACCGCGAGCTGGTCGATGTGGTCGGCGCGCTCGCCGCCCGGATCCCGGGAATGCGTGGCATCTACGCCGGCCGGTTGCGCAACGCGCACCAGATCGAGGCGTTCACCGCCAACCTGATCGCCATCAACAAGCGCTACAAGGCACACGCCGGCATCCGCGTCACCGACCTCTGAGCAGGTCCCGAGCCCGACGAGCGGCGTGATCCACTCGGGTTCGGTGACATCGGGGTGTCCCGGTGCCAGGGATACCCCGATGTCGGCAAAACCGAGTCGATCACGCCGCGTCGATCACGCCGAGCCCGCCGTTTGGACTGCGGGCCCGTGGGCCAAGCTAGAAGGTGTGTTCGGCGGCCGGGAAGTCGCCGCCGCGCACCTCGTCGGCGAAGCGGCGGGTGGCGTCGGTGAGGGCGCCGGCCAGGTCCGCGTACCGCTTGACGAAGCGTGGCGCCTTGCCGGTACGCAGGCCGGCCATGTCCTGCCAGACGAGCACCTGCGCATCGGTGTCGGGGCCGGCGCCGATGCCCACCGTCGGGATCGGCAGTTCGTGGGTGATCCGCTTGGCGACCTCGCCGGGCACCATCTCCAGCACCACCGCGAACGCGCCCGCCTCCGTCACCGCCCGGGCGTCGGCGAGCACCTCGTCGGCCGTGTCGCCCCGACCCTGCACGCGGTAGCCGCCCAACGTGTGCTCGCTCTGCGGGGTGAAACCGATGTGTGCCATCACCGGAATGCCGGCGCCGACGATCGCGGCGATCTGCGCGGCGCAGCGGCGGCCACCCTCCAGTTTCACCGCGTGGCAGCCACCCTCCTTCATGAACCGAACGGCGGTGCGCAGCGCCTGGGCCGGACCCTCCTCGTACGAGCCGAACGGCAGGTCACCGACGATCAGTGCCTGCCGGGTCGCCCGGACCACGGCCCGTACCAGCGGAAGCAGCTCGTCGGCGGTGACCGGCAGGGTCGTCTCGTAGCCGAACACGTTGTTCGCGGCCGAGTCGCCGACCAGCAGCACCGGGACGCCGGCCTGGTCGAAGATCGACGCCGTGTACTGGTCGTACGAGGTGAGCATCGGCCACCGCTCGCCGCGCTCCTTGGCGGCCATCAGGTCACGGGTGCGGACCCGCCTGGTGGCCGGGCCGCCGTACAACGCGGTCACCTCGTTCGGAGTGGACTCCACCATCTCTGTCTCCCTTCCTCGAGGCCGCCTGCGCGGTCCCCGGGTTCCGTCGCGATCGTCGCACCGCGAGACGGGGTGACGGCAGGGCCCAGTGCAAGATGTCACTCCACCGCCGCGAACGGCGCCGCGAGCCCGCCGCGAACGGCGCCGCGAGCCCGCCGCGAACGGCGCCGCGAGCCCGCCGCGAACGGCGCCGCGAGCCCGCCGCGAACGGCGCCGCGAGCCCGCCGCGAACGGCGCCGCGAGCCCGCCGCGAACAGCGCCGCGAGGCGGTGCCGGGCCGCGCCACCGACCCGACACCCCCAGGTGTACGGCTCAGCCGTGCTCGCGCCACCGGTTGGTGATCGGCAGACGGCGGTCCCGACCGAACGCCTTCATGGAGATCTTCGTGCCCGGCGCCGACTGCCGCCGCTTGTACTCGGCGGTATCCACCAGCCGCAACACCTTGTCCACCACCGCCGGGTCGTGACCCGACTCGACCAGCCCGTCGCGGCCGAGGTCGCCGTCGACGTAGCCGATCAGGATCGGGTCCAGTACGTCGTAGTCGGGCAGGGTGTCGCTGTCCAACTGGCCGGGGCTCAGCTCGGCGCTCGGCGGCTTGCCGATCGAGTTCTCCGGAATCGGGGCGGTCTCGCCCCGCCGCGCCGCGTTCGCGTTGCGCCACTTCGCGAGTCGCCAGACGAGCGTCTTCCAGACGTCCTTGATGGGGTTGAAGCCGCCCACCGAGTCGCCGTACAGGGTGGAGTAGCCGACGGCCAGCTCGCTCTTGTTGCCGGTGGTCAGCACCAGGTGGCCCTCCTGGTTCGACAGCGCCATCAGGATCACGCCGCGGACCCGGGCCTGGAGGTTCTCCACGGCCACCCCGGAGAGCGACAGGTTGGCCAGGAAGCCGTCCACCATCGGCTGGATCGGCTCGACGCGGTAGTCCAGGCCGGTGCGTTTGGCCAGGTCGGCGGCGTCTTCCCGGGAGTGCTCGGAGGAGTGCTGGCTGGGCAGCGACACCCCGACCACCCGCTCCGGTCCCAACGCGTCGACGGCCAGCGCGGCCACCACCGCCGAGTCGATGCCGCCGGAGAGGCCGAGCACCACCGACGGGAACCGGTTCTTGTTGACGTAGTCGCGCAGGCCGAGCACCAGCGCCTGCCACACCTCTGCCTCGTCGGCCACCGGCTCGATCAGCCCGCCGATGGCGGCCGGGCCGGACGGCGTGGGCGGAATGGCCTCCAGCGTGGTGTGCACCACCCGCATGTTGTCCGCGACGGATTCCTCGGCCGGCGGCCTGGTGGCGGCCGGCAGCTCGACGTCGTGCACGAGCAGGTGCTCGATGAACTGCGGGGCACGGGTGAGCAGGTCACCGTCGGCGCTCACGATCATCGAGTCGCCTTCGAAGACCAGCTCGTCCTGGCCTCCGGTCATGTTGACGTACGCGATGGCGGCGCCCGCCTCGGCTGCCCGGCGGCGGACCAGCGGCAGCCGGATGTCGTCCTTGTTCAGCTCGTACGGTGAGCCGTTGATGTTGACCACCAGGCCGACGCCGGCCTGCCGGGCGGCGGTGAACGGGCCGCCGGCCTGCCACAGGTCCTCGCAGATGGTCAGCGCGACGTCCACGCCGCCGATCCGCACCACGGTCAGCGTGTCACCGGGGATGAAGTAGCGGTCCTCGTCGAAGACCCCGTAGTTGGGCAGGTGGTGCTTGAAGTACCGGGCGGCCACGGTGCCCCGGTGCAGCAGCGCGGCGGCGTTGCGGGCACCCCGGCCCTGCTCGGCGTCCCCGCTGACCTGCGGTGGCCCGTCGGCGTCCAGGTAGCCGACCACGACCGGCAGCTCGCCCAGGCCGTCCGCGGCGAGGTCGGCCGCGAGCCGCTCCACGGCGGCCCGGGACGCGGCGACGAAGGAACGCCGGAAGACCAGGTCCTCGACCGGGTACCCGGTCAGCATCATTTCCGGGAAGAGCACCAACTGGGCACCGGCTTCGGCGGCCTGGCGAGTCCAGCTGCGGACCAGGTCGGCGTTTCCGGCGAGGTCGCCGACGCTCGGGTTGACCTGGGACAGGGCGAGACGCAGGGTGGGCATGTCCTCATCTTGCCCCAGGCTCAGCGGGAGAATCCGTACCCTCGGACGAGATTGCGGCCACGTGGCGGTGGCACGCGCTCGCCGGCCGGGACACGAGGGGACGCCCGGCGGCAGTTCGCGTAACGTCTGCGTAACCAGGCCCGGGAACACTGGGCGATCAGGTCGGGTGCAGCCCGGCCAAGGCGGACAAAGAGTGTCGCGAGGGGTTGGGGAAGTGGACCGTCAGCAGGAGTTCGTCCTCCGGACGCTGGAAGAGCGGGACATCCGGTTCGTTCGGCTCTGGTTCACCGACGTGCTGGGCACGCTCAAGAGCGTCTCGGTGGCGCCCGCCGAGCTGGAGGCGGCCTTCGAAGAGGGCATCGGCTTCGACGGCTCGGCGATCGAAGGCTTCGCCCGGGTCTTCGAATCGGACATGGTGGCCATGCCCGACCCGACCACCTTCCAGGTCTTTCCCTTCGAGGGTGGGGTGAGCGGCGAGAGCGCCCGGATGTTCTGCGACATCCTGCTGCCCGACGGCGGGCCCTCCTGGGCCGACCCCCGGCACGTGCTGCGCCGCGCGTTGTCCAAGGCCGCCGAGAAGGGCTTCACCTTCTACACCCACCCCGAGATCGAGTTCTTCCTGCTGGAGAACGGCCCGCAGGACGGCTCGGTGCCGACCCCGGTCGACACCGGCGGCTACTTCGAGCACACCACCCACGCCGTCGCCCGGGACTTCCGTCGTCAGGGCGTGTTGGCGCTGGAGCGGATCGGCATCTCGGTGGAGTTCAGCCACCACGAGGTCGCGCCCGGCCAGCAGGAGATCGACCTGCGCTACGCCGACGCGCTCACCACCGCCGACAACATCATGACCTTCCGGCACGTGGTCAAGGAGGTCGCCCTCTCCACCGGCGTGCAGGCCAGTTTCATGCCGAAGCCGTTCACCGACCAGCCGGGCAGCGGCATGCACACCCACCTCTCGCTGTTCGAGGGGGAGCGCAACGCCTTCCACGACGGCGGCGACCCGATGAAGCTGTCCAAGGTGGCGAAGTCGTTCATCGCCGGCCTGCTGGTGCACGCCCGCGAGTACACCGCGGTCACCAACCAGTGGGTCAACTCGTACAAGCGGCTCTTCCCGCAGCACCTGCCGGACCGGATCACGGAGAGCCCGGCGTACGTCTGCTGGGGTCACCTCAACCGGTCCGCGCTGGTCCGGGTTCCCGCGTACGGCAAGCCCAACTCGGCCCGCGTCGAGGTCCGCTCCCTGGACTCGGCGGCCAACCCGTACCTCGCCTTCGCGGTGCTGCTCGGCGCCGGCATGAAGGGCATCGAGGAGGGGTACGAGCTGCCGCCGGGTGCCGAGGACGACGTCTGGTCGCTGACCAGCGCGGAGCGGCGCGCCATGGGTTACGAGGCGCTGCCGGAGAACCTCGCCGAGGCGATCGACGTGATGGCCGGCTCCGAACTGGTCGCCGAGGTGCTCGGCGAGCACGTCTTCGACTTCTTCCTGCGCAACAAGCGGGCCGAGTGGGAGCAGTACCGCCGCGAGGTCACCCCGTACGAGCGGCAGCGCTACCTGGCGCTGTAGCCGCAGGGGCTGACGCGGTTGCGCGCTGCCGCTATCGTCTCGATCACCGCGCCGGTCCCCCTCCGGGCGGAGAGTCGGGAGGCAGTCGGTGCTGGAGGATCTGCTCAGCGGTGCCTGGCAGAGCGTCGTGTTCGGGATCGTGGGCGTCGGGCTCATGGCGGCCGGGTTCGGGCTGGTCGACCTGCTGACCCCCGGCCGGTTGCGGGACCTGATCTGGGTCGACCGTAACGCCAACGCGGGCCTGCTGCTCGCCGCCAACCAGCTCGGCGTCGCCGGGATCGTCTTCACCGCGATCCTGACCAGCTACAGCGACTTCGGGAAGGGGCTCGCCTCCACCGTGGTGTTCGGGCTGGTCGGGTTGGGCATCATGGCGCTGGCCTTCGTCGTGCTCGACCTGCTCACTCCCGGGAAGCTCGGCGAGATCATCTGCTCGGCTGAGCCACACCCGGCGGCCCGGGTCAGCGCCGCCACCCACTTCGGCGCCGCGCTGATCGTGTGCGCCTGCATCGCCTGAGCCCGCGCCGCCTGAGCGCGGTCGTCGTACCCCGGTCGTAGCGTGCCGGGCATGAACCGTACGGATCGCCTCTACGCGCTGGTCGAGGAGCTTCGGGCGGTGTCGCCACGGCCGCGCAGCGCCCGCTGGCTGGCGGCGCGCTTCGAGGTGAGCAGCCGGACCATCGAACGGGACATCGGCGCGTTGCAGGAGTCCGGCGTGCCGATCTGGGCCGAGCCCGGGCGCACCGGCGGCTACGCACTGGACCGCTCCCGCACCCTGCCCCCGGTCAACCTGAGCGCCGCCGAGGCGGTGGCGATGGCCGTCGCGCTGCACCGGCTCGCCGGTACGCCGTTCGCCCGGCCGGGCGCCACCGCGCTGCGCAAGCTGATGGCGGTGCTTCCGGCCGCCGACGCCGCGGAGGCGCACCGGCTCGCCGGCCGCGTACACCTGATCGGCGACGGGCCGGCCACGCCCGTCCCGGCCACCGTCGCCGACGCGGTCGCCGCGCGGCGGGTGCTGCGCATCCGGTACGCCGACCGCGCCGGCGCCGATTCGGTACGCGACGTCGAGCCGCTCGGCTACCTCGGCAACGCCCGGCACTGGTACCTGGTGGCCTGGTGCCGGCTGCGGGACGAACTGCGCTGCTTCCGCACCGACCGGATACGCAGCGTCTGGGCGCTGCCCGACGTGGTGGCCCGGGAGTTCCGCCCATCGGATCTTGACATCCCGCGCGAGCGGGTCCGCCCGCTGAGCCTGGTCTGAGACGCCGCGGGCCGGGTTGGCCTCCGTTGCTGGAAACCCCGCCGGGTGATCCGGAAACACCGACAGGACGCTGTCGCGAAAGGCCCCGAGACTGCTCCAGACGACGGCCGAACGGCCGGCACGGAAAGTTCTGGAGGCAGCAGATGTCCAGGTCCACCACGCCCATCACCTGGTTCGAGATCGGCACCGACCGGCCCGAGGACGCAGAGCGGTTCTACGAAGAGCTGTTCGGCTGGACCTTCGAGGAGCAGGGCTCGACCAACGGCGGGTCCTACCGCGTGACCGGGGCCGGTGGCGACACCGGGATCGGCGGGGCCATCCGGGCGACCGACGGGACGTCGCCGAACTACGCGGTGTTCTACGCCGAGGTCGCCGACGTGGCCGAAGCCTGCCGGCACGCCGAGGCGGCCGGCGGAAAGGTGCTGGTGCCGGTGCGTACGGCGCCGAGTGGCCTCACCCTGGCCCACCTGCTCGACCCGGCCGGCAACCGCCTCGGCGTGTTCGCGCCCCCGCCGGTCGCCACCGGCGACTGACGCCCGGTCGGAGGCGGCCCCGTCCGGCGGGGCGGACGGGGCCTTGGTCCGGGCGGACGGGGCTTTGGGTCGGGCGGACGGGGCTTTGGTCCGGGCGGACGGGGCTTTGGTCCGGGCGGACGGCCGAGCAGGCATGGCCGGCGTGCCCCGGGGTCGGTGATCAACTCGGGATCAATGATTCGGCGGTGTCCTAGTGCCCTGCACACCGCAGCTTCACGGAAACCGAGTGGATCAAGCTGGGCCGGCCCCGGCCGGACCCGGCATGCCAGGGTCGGCCAGGGCCTGCCTCGGGGTTACTTACCGGGCGTACCTTCGGGGGCGCCGTGACCGCCGTGACCGCCCGGCCCGCGGTGAACGCCCGGGCCGGGGAAGACGCCCGCCTCGACGGCCTTGGTGATCGCGTCGGCCTGCTCCTGGGTGAGCTTGCCGTCCTTGACCGCCTGGGCCAGCCGCTCCTTCACCGCGGCCTGCCGGTTCTCGGCGGACGGGCGCTCCGGGCGATCGGTCGGCCGGTGCTGTGCGCGGACCTTCTCCAGCGCGGCGGTCACCTTGTCGGTGGGAACGCCCAGCTCCTTGGCGAGCGCCTCGGCGAACTCGCCCTGCCGGTCGGCCCTCGATCCGGGAGCCTGCGCGTCGCTGCTGGCGCTCGGCGTCGGTGCGGCGTCCGCGGCGAACGCGATCGTCGGGGCCGCGATCCCCACGCCGAGGACGCCGGCGGTGGCCAGGCCGGCCAGCAGGTGCTTCCTACGGATGGTGCGGGACATGCTGTCCTCCAGAGGCTCGGTCATCGTGCGATGTCGTCACCCACAGTGACCGGCAAGCCTGGGCGCAACCCATGGCGACCCTGTCAGCGGGCTGACAATCCCGGCCTGCCAACCCAGCCCGTCAGACCTGGTTGATCAAGAGATTTGCGTCAGGACGCCGCCCGGAAATGACGCAAACCTCTTGATCACCCCGGTAATGGAGGGGTGGGGGTGGGGAAGGGGGTCAGCGGACGGCGGGGGTGGCCGTCAGGGTTCCGGTGTCGACGTCGAGGTGGGCCTGGGTGCCGACCGGGACCGTCAGCTGGCCGGGGCCGTGGCCGATGGGAAGGCCGCCGAGCACCGGTACGCCCAGGTCACCGAGGCGTTCGGTGAGGACGTCGACGACCGTGGTGTCCCAGCCGTCGGCGCAGTTGGTGAACTGGCCGACCGCCACCCCGGCCAGCCCGTCCAAGGCACCGGCCCGGCGTAGCTGGGTGAGCATCCGGTCGACCTTGTACGGGGGCTCCTGCACGTCCTCGATCAACAGCACCGCCCCGGTCAGGTCGGGCAGGTCCGGTGTGCCGATCGACGCGGCGATCATGCACAGGTTGCCGCCGAGCACGGTGCCGGTGGCGCGACCCGGGACGCGTACGCCGAAGGTGTCCTCGGTCGGCACGGCGGTGATCGACACCGGCTCGGTCGTCATGAGCGCGGCGTGCAGGGACTCGGCGGAGCGCAGCGGGGTCCGTTCGTCCCGCCAGGCCGCCCCCGGGCCGTGCACCCCGGCCAGGCGGGCACCGCGCCAGAGCGCGAACTGCAACGCGGTGATGTCCGAGAAGCCGGCCACCACCTTCGGGTCGCGACGGACCGCGGCCATGTCGATGGCGTCCACGATCCGCTGGGCGCCGTACCCGCCGCGGGTGCAGATCACCCCGCGGACCTGCGGGTCGGCGAACGCCGCGTTCAGGTCGGCGGCGCGCAGGTCGTCCGCGCCGGCCAGGTAGCCGTGCCGGGCGTACGCGTTGGGTGCCGGCACGGGGCGCAGCCCCCACCCGAGCAGCAACTCCATGCCCCGGGCCACCCGCTCCGGCGAGGTCGGCCCGGACGGCGACACCAGCAGCACCGTGTCGCCCGGGCGGAGCACGGGCGGGCGGACGGCGGTGGTGTCCTCGCTGATCACAGCCGCAGAGCCTAACGACCCCGCGACCTCCGGGCCGCCGTACGGTGGCGCCTCCGACAAAAGGACGGCGGCACGACGGCGGCGGGATAGCGGCGCCGGCCCGTGGTGGGCGTGGCGTCACGCCGTGCACCGGCTAGCCTCGACGGGTGGCAACCGCGCTGGTGATCGAGAACGACCCGACGAACGACGCCCGCCGGCTGGGTGAGTGGCTGACCGAGGCCGGGCTGGAGCTGTGGGTGGTCCGCCCGCACGCCGGCGACGAGCTCCCCGCCGACCTGGAGGGGTACGCGGCGCTGGTGGTGCTCGGCGGCGACCAACAGGCGTACCCGCTGCCGGACGGCTCGCCCGGCGCACCCTGGTTCCCCGCCGTGGAGGGGCTGCTGCGCAAGGCGGTCCGCTACCGGGTGCCCACCCTGGCCGTCTGCCTGGGCGCGCAGCTGCTCGCCACCGCCCACGCCGGGCTGGTCGAGCGGAGCCCGTCCGGGCCGGAGATCGGCCCCGCGGTGGTCGGCCGGCGCGACGCCGCCGAGGGCGACCCACTGTTCCGTTTCGTGCCGCTGATCCCGGACGTGCTCCAGTGGCACGCCGACGAGATCACCGAGCTGCCCCGGGGCGCCACCCTGCTGGCCGCCTCCACCCGCTACCCGCACCAGGCGTTCCGGCTCGGCGACCGGGCGTGGGGGCTGCAGTTCCACATCGAGTGCGACGAGGCGATGATCGCCGACTGGGCCACCGACTCGACCCAACTCGCCGAGCTGGGCTACGACCCGGAGCTGGTGGTCGCGGCCTGCGCCTCGGTGCTGGCCGACGTCGAGGAGGTCTGGCAGCCGTTCGCCGCCCGGTTCGCCGCGCTGGCCCTCGGCGAGCTGGACGACAGCACGACGCGGCGTGGCCTGCCGCTGCTCGGGCACTGATGAGCCGGCCGACCAGGGCGCCGGGCCGGCTCGCCCGGTACGGCTTCGGCACCGCCGAGGGCGACGGCGGCGCGCGCGCCGCTGACCTGCTCGGCCCGGACGGGCTGCGCCTGTGGCGGCCGGTCGAGCAGGAGCCGGTCGACGAGGTCGCCTCCGAGCTGCTCGCCGCGCTGTCCCGGGCCGCCGACCCGGACCTGGCGCTGCGTCAACTGCACCGCATCGTCGAGGCCGAACGCCGTACCGACGGCGGCAGCACCGAATCACGGCTGCTGGCGGAGCTGCACGCCGACGCCGGGCTGCGGCGGCGGCTGATCGCGGTGCTCGGTGCCTCGTCGGCGCTCGGCGATCACCTGGTGGCTCATCCCGAGCACTGCGCGGCGCTGCGTACCGCCCCGGACGGGCTCGCGCCGACCGCCGAGGGGCGGCTGGAGCCGACCGACGGTGGCAACCCGGTGGCGGTGCTGCGGTCCGCGTACCGGTTGGCGTTGCTGCGGATCGCGGCGGCCGATCTGACCGGCGGGCGCGGCCTGGAGCAGACCATGGCCGCGCTCTCCGCGCTGGCCGACGCGACGCTGGCAGCCGCGTACGAGATCGCCGTCGCGGAGCTGGCGGAGGGCACCGAGCGGCCCCGGCTCGCGGTGGTGGCGATGGGCAAGTGCGGCGGCGACGAGCTGAACTACGTCTCCGACGTGGACGTCATCTTCGTGGCTGCCGAGGACGCCGACCTGTCCGCCGCGACCCTGGTGGCGACCCGACTGATCCACATCTGTGGGCTGGTCGCCTGGCCGGTGGACGCCGCGCTGCGCCCCGAGGGCAACCGGGGCCCGCTGGTGCGGACCCTCGCCAGCCACCTGGCCTACTACCGCCGGTGGGCGCGCACCTGGGAGTTCCAGGCGCTGCTCAAGGCACGCCCGGCCGCCGGCGATCTGCCGCTGGCCCAGGAATGGATCGACGAACTCGCGCCGCTGGTCTGGCGGGCGGCCGAACGGCCCGAGGCGGTCGAGGACGTCCGCGCCATGCGCCGCCGGATCATCGACCACATCCCGCCGAAGGAGCTGGAGCGCGAGATCAAGCGTGGTCCCGGCGGGCTGCGCGACATCGAGTTCGCCGTCCAGTTGCTGCAACTCGTGCACGGCCGCGGTGACGAGACGCTGCGGGCACCCGGCACCCTCCCGGCGCTACGCGCGCTCGTCGCCGGCGGCTACGTCGGTCGGGCCGACGGCGAGGCGCTGCTGCGCGGCTACCGCTTCCTGCGCAGCGTCGAGCACCGCCTGCAACTGCAGGGCCTGCGTCGTACGCACACCGTGCCCACCGAGCCGGGCGCGCTGCGCTGGCTCGCCGCCGCACTGGGCTTCACGGCGGCGCCGGGGCGCAGCGCCGTGGAGAGCTTCCGGGCCGAGTGGGTCACCCACGCCGCCGAGGTACGCCGGCTGCACGCCAAACTGCTCTACCGGCCGCTGCTGGAGTCGGTGGCCCGGGTGCCGGCCGACGGCCTGCGGCTCACCCCGGAGGCGGCCAGGAACCGGCTGGAGATCCTCGGCTTCGCCGACCCGGCCGGGGCGCTGCGCCACCTGCAGGCGCTCACCGGCGGGGTGAGTCGCACGGCGGCCATCCAGCGGACGCTGCTGCCGGTGCTGCTCAGCGAGTTCGCCGACGCGCCGGAGCCGGACCGGGGGCTGCTCAACTACCGGAAGGTCTCCGACAAACTCGGCAGCACCCCCTGGTATCTGCGGCTGCTGCGCGACGGCGGCCCGGTCGCCCGGAGGCTCGCCCGGGTGCTCGCCCTCTCCCGCTACGTCGCCGACCTGCTCGCCCGGGACCCGGAGGCGCTGCGGCTGCTGGCCGAGGAGAACGAGCTGGCGCCGCGCTCCCGGGAGGTGCTCCGGGAAGGATTCCTCGCGGCGGCGGCCCGGCACAACGACCCGGTCGAGGCGACCCGCGCGGTGCGCGCGGTGCGGCGTCGGGAGCTGGTTCGGGTGGCCTGCGCCGACGTGCTCTGCCGGGCGGGCGCACTCGCACCCACCCCCACCCGGCCCGACGGCGTGAACCGGCCGGCCCCCGGGCTGGCCGACATCACCGAGGTCGGCACGGCGCTCGCCGACATCACCGACGCCACCCTGGCCGCCGCGCTGCGTGCCGCCCAGGCCAGTCAGCCCGCACCCCCCGGGCTGCGGTTCGCGGTGATCGGCATGGGACGCCTCGGCGGGTACGAGTCGAACTACCTCTCCGACGCCGACGTGCTCTTCGTCTACGACCCGCCCGCCGGGACCAGCGAGAGCGTCGCCAGCGCCGCCGCGCACGCGATCGCCGAGGAGCTGCGCCGGTTGCTCGGCGTGCCCGCCCCCGACCCGCCGCTGGGCGTCGACGCCGACCTGCGCCCCGAGGGCCGGCAGGGCCCGTTGGTGCGCAGCCTCGCCGCGTACGCGCAGTACTACGCCCGCTGGTCGCGCGTGTGGGAGGCGCAGGCACTGCTGCGTGCCCGGTTCGTCTGCGGCGACGCCGACCTGGGCGCCGAGTTCGAGGCGATGATCGAGCCGGTGCGGTACCCGGCCGACGGGTTGACCCGCGAGCAGGTCGTCGAGATCCGCCGGATCAAGGCCCGGGTGGAGACCGAGCGGCTGCCCCGGGGCGCCGACCCGGCCACCCACACCAAGTTGGGTCGCGGTGGGCTGGCCGACGTGGAGTGGGCGGTGCAGCTCGTCCAGCTCCGGCACGCCGGGGCGGTCCCGGCGCTGCGTGGCACGCGTACCCTCGACGCCCTCGCGGCCGCCGAGCGGGCCGGCCTGATCGACCCGGCGGACGCCGCGGAGATGGCCGCCGGCTGGTCCCTGGCCGCGCAGGTCCGTAACGCGTTGATGCTGGTCCGGGGCCGGGCCGGCGACCAGCTGCCCCGGCACGGGGTGGAGTTGGCCGGCGTGGTCCGGCTGCTCGGCCGGGATGACCCGGGCGAGTTCCTCGACGAGTACCTGCGCATCGGTCGCCGGTCCCGCGCCGCCACGGAACGTGTCCTCAATGCCTGACGGGTCGACGCGCCCGGCCGGGCAGCGCATCGTCGGGCGCATCGGCTGGGCGGCGCCGACCGGGGTCGCGGTGGCGCTCGCCGTCGCGTTCCTGTTCGCGCCGCGGATGGGCACCGACCTCGCCGCCCAGGTGGCGCGTGCCGAGTTCGCTGACCGGTACGGTGCCACGCCCCTCGACCTCGGCTGGTACGGCGGCGTCAACCAGTACGGCTACAGCCTGTTCACGGCCCGGTTGGGCGCACTGATCGGGGTGCGTCCGCTGGGGGCCGTCGCCGCCGTACTCGGCGCGGCGGCGCTGGGGTGGCTGTTCATCCGGAACCGGGCGCGCCGGCCGCTGCTGGCCGGCGTCCTCGGTGCCGTGGTGCTGGTCGGCAATCTGGCGAGCGGCCGGATCACCTTCGCCGTCGGGCTGGCGTTCGGACTGCTGGCGCTCTGTGCGGTCAGCGCGGAACGCCCACCGCGTTCGGCTCGGCTGGCGCTCGCCGCCGGCTGCGCTGCCCTGGCCACGGCGGCGAGTCCGGTCGCCGGCCTGTTCACCGGGCTGGCCGGCGCGGCGTTGCTGCTGGCCGCCCTGCGACGCGGCGACGGGCCCGGCCGCCGACTGCCGGGTGGGTGGCGGGCGGAGCGACCACTGGCGGAGGGCGTCGTCCTGGCCGTGGCACCCGCTGTCACCCTGGCCCCGATCGCGTTCCTCTTCGGCAACGGGGGCACCCAGCCGTACTCGGCCGAGTCGATGCGGATCAACGTCGCGCTCGCCGTGCTGGTGGCCGTCGTGCTGCCGCGTCGCCGCCGGGTGCTGCGCGTCGGCGCGCTGCTCACGGTGCTGCTCCTGGTCGGGGCGTACTACGTGCCCAGCCCGATCGGATCCAACGCGCTGCGCCTGCCGCTGCTGTTCGCGCTGCCCGTGCTGGCCGGGTACGCCCCGCTGCCGGGGCCGTGGCTGGCCGGGCTGCTCGCCGCGACCGTCTGGTGGCAGTCGCCGGTGATGGTGAGCGACGTGACCCGGGCCGGCTCCCCGGAGAGCGCGGCGGCGTTCTACCGGCCGCTCGTCGCGGAACTCGACCGGCGGCAGCCGGTCGGGCGGGTCGAGGTCGTGCCCCTGCGGGACCACTGGGAGTCCGCGTACCTCCCGCCGACCGTGCCGCTCGCCCGCGGCTGGGAACGCCAGGTCGACAGCGATCGCAACTCGGTGTTCTACGACGGCACCCTGAGCGCGGAGACCTACGAGCGGTGGCTGCGCCACGAGGCGGTGGCCTACGTGGTGCTCGCCCCGGATGCTCCCGCTGATCGGTGGGGCCGCGACGAGGCCGCGCTGATCCGTGCCGACCTGCCGTACCTGCGGGAGGTCTGGCGCGATCCGACCTGGCGGATGTACGCCGTGGTCGATCCGACTCCGCTGGTCGGGGCCCCGGGCCAGCTCGTCGCGGCCGACCGGGGCACGGTCCGGCTGACCGCCACGCCCGGCGACGTGCAGGTTCGGGTGCGGTGGTCGCGCTGGCTGTCGCTGACCGGCCCGGACGGCTGTGTGCGGGCCGGCGCGGACGGGTGGACCGAGGTGCGGGTTCGCGCCGCCGGTCACTACTCGATCTCCAGCGACCTCACGCCGGCGAACCACTGCTGACCACCCGGAGTCGCACGCGGGCCGGGTGCCTGCCGTCGTCGTCCCGCCGCGGTGCTGGCAGCATGTCGACCGTGCCTTCCCACCTCGCGCGCTGGACCGGCCTGGCCGGCTCGACGCTGCTCGCGCTGTCCGCCTACCTCGGGGGCGCGTTTCCCGGCGGCCCCCTGCGCAGCACCCCGGTCAGCATCTGGCAGGGCCCCAACGGCCCGCTGATCCTCGCCGCCTGGGCGGTCGGCTCCGGCCTGATGGCGTACGCCTGGTGGGCGCTGCGCGACGGGGGGACGTCGACGCGGTGGGCCCTGGTCACCGTGGGGCTCTGGTTGCTGCCGTTGCTGGTCGCACCGCCTTTCGGTAGCCGGGACGTGTATGCGTACGCCTGCCAGGGTGCCAGCTTCGCCGGCGGCATCAGCCCGTACGAGCAGGGCGTCTCCGCGCTGCCCTGTCCATGGCTGGACACGGTCTCGGTCATCTGGCGCGACACTCCGGCGCCGTACGGGCCGCTCTTCGTGCTCATCGCGGGTGCGGTGGTCAAGGTCACCGGTTCGCTGACCGCCAGCATCGTGCTGTTCCGGGCGCTGTCGCTGGTCGGGGTGGTGTTGTGCGCGTGGGCGCTGCCGGCGCTGGCGCGCCGGGCGGGTGTGCCGGCCAAGCGGGCGGTGTGGCTCGCCCTGGGCTCCCCACTGGTCGCCGCGCACCTGATCGGCGGCCCACACAACGACGTGCTGATGCTCGCCGCGCTGGTCGGTGGGCTGGCCGTGGTGGCGTCGCACCCGGGCCGGCGCGGAATGCTGCTGGTTGGTGGGCTGCTTCTCGGCGTCGCGGTGGCGATCAAGGTGACCGCCGTGGTGGTGGTGCCGTTCGCCGCGCTGGCGGCCACCGCCGGGCCGTACCGGATCCGGACGCTGATCCGCGACGGCGGCTGGGTGGTCGGCGGCGCGGTCGCCGCCGTCGTCGGGGTGACCGTCGCGGGCGGGCTGGACCTCGGCTGGGTCGGCGGGCTGTCCCAGGGCGGCGCCGCCATCGCCTGGACCTCCCCGCCGACAGCCGCCGGGCAGACGATCGGGTACGTCGCGGCGTTGTTCGGCGGGCACGTCGACGCGCTGCCGGTGACGCGCGGGATCGCCGTCGTGCTCCTGGCCGTGCTCCTCGTCTGGCTGTGGTGGCGAGCGCGCACCCGCGACCCGCTGTACTACGCCGGCCTCGCGCTCGCCCTCACCGTCGCGCTCTCTCCCGTGGTGCACCCCTGGTACTGGACCTGGCCGTTGTTCGTGCTGGCGGCCACCGCCCGGCGGACCAGATGGTTCACCGTGGTCGCCCTGGTCGCGTCGTTCCTGGTGCTGCCCGACGGCACCGGCCTGCCCCGGTACACCAAGACGGTCGGGGCGCCGCTGATGACGCTGTTGGTGATCGTGGTGGTCATCCGGTTGGTACGGTCGGCTCGGGCGGCCCGTCAGCCGGTCGCCGCCGACTGAGGGAAGGTGCGCCGGTGACCGCTCCCGGCGCGCCGCCGCCTGGTCCGCCGCCTGGTCCTCTGTCGGCACGCCTCGCCCGGTACGCGGGACTGGTCGGCGCGGTCCTGCTGACCGTGGCCGGGTACCTCGGCGGCGCACTACCCGACGCCCCGCTCGGCGCGACACCGGTGTCGATCTGGCGAGCCCCGGGCGGCCCGGCGACGCTGGCCTGCTGGCTGGTCGGCACCGCCCTGCTGGTCGGCGCGTGGTGGTCGTTGCGCGGGGGTGTGCCGTCGACCCGCTGGGCGTACGCCACCGCTGGGCTGTGGGCGCTGCCGCTGCTGGTCGCGCCACCGATGGGCAGTCGGGACGTCTACTCGTACGCCTGTCAGGGCTGGACGTACGCACACGGCGTCGACCCGTACGCGGTGGGAGTGGCGGCGGCGGGCTGCCCGTGGCTGGAGACGGTGGCGCCCATCTGGCGGGACACACCGGCGCCGTACGGGCCGGTGTTCGTGCTGCTCGCGGCGCTCGCGGTGAGCCTCGGCGGTGGGCTCACCGGCACGGTCGTGGCGCTGCGGCTGGCCGCCGTGGCGGGCCTGCTGCTGGCCGCGCTCTGCCTGCCCGGGCTGGCGCGGGCGGCCGGGGTGCCCTCTCGGCGGGCGGTCTGGCTGGCGCTGGCCGGCCCGCTGGTCGGGGTGCACCTGGTGGCCGGAGCGCACAACGACGCGCTGATGCTCGGGCTGCTGCTGTGTGGGCTGTTGCTGGTGATCCGGCGGCCGGGTCTGCCCGCGGCGTTGCTCCTGGCCGGGGCGCTGCTCGGGCTGGCGGTGACGGTGAAGGCCAGCGCCCTGGTGGTGGTGCCGTTCGCCGCGCTGGCCGCGGTGCGCGGTCGCCACACCGTACGGGCGCTGCTGCGCGACGGCGGCTGGCTGGCCGGCGGGCTGCTCGCCGCGTCGCTGGTCACCTCGGCGCTGTCCGGCCTCGGGTTCGGTTGGGTGGGCGGGCTGACCCACAGCGGTGACTCGGAGCAGTGGACGTCGCCGCCGACCGCCGTCGGGCTGGTGGTGGACTACGCCGGCGCGCTGGTCGGCCGGGAGCCGGGGGCGGTGCCGGTGGTTCGCGCGGTTGCCCTGCTGCTGCTCGCCGGGGTGCTGGTGGTGCTCTGGTGGCGGGCCTGGCGGGCCCTGCGCGCCGTGAACGACGTCCGGCAGCCGATGGCGCGGATCGAGGCGACGCGCCCCCGGGTGGCGCTGCACGGCGCGGCGCTGGCGTTGGTCGCCACCGTCGTCCTGTCCCCGGTCTTCCATCCCTGGTACGCGACCTGGCCGCTGGCGCTGCTCGCGCTCACCGCCGTGCGGACGACGTGGTTCGTGCTGCCGGTCGCGGTGGCGGCCTTCCTCGCCCTGCCCGACGGCACCAACCTGGCCCGCTTCACGAAGGCCCCCGGCGCCGTGGCGATGACCGCCCTGCTCCTGGCCGTGCTCCTGCTGCTCCGGCGCACCCGACCCCGGTGATCAAGTGACGAGAAGTAGGTCAGGGACACTCCTGGAACCTATTTTTCGACACCTGATCACCAACAGTGGGTGGGATGAAGCGGGCTCGGGCCGGCTCCGCGTACGCGGAGCCGGCCCGAGCTGGTGGTGCAGCGACTGCTCAGCAGTCGTAGTACATGGCGAACTCGTGCGGGGTCGGGCGCAGGCGCACCGGGTCGACCTCGTTGGCCCGCTTCCACTCGACCCAGGTGGAGATCAGGTCGGGGGTGAAGACGCCGCCGTCGAGCAGGTAGTCGTGGTCGGCCTCGAGGGAGTCGAGCACGGCCGGCAGCGAGCCCGGCACCTGCTTGACGTCGCCCCACTCCTCCGGCGGGAGGTCGTAGAGGTCCTTGTCGATCGGCGTCGGCGGCTCGATCTTGCTCTTGATGCCGTCCAGGCCGGCCATCATCATGGCCGAGAAGGCCAGGTAGACGTTGGCCGACGGGTCCGGCACGCGGAACTCGACGCGCTTGGCCTTCGGGTTGCTGCCGGTCACCGGGATGCGGGTGCAGGCGGAGCGGTTGCGCTGCGAGTAGACCAGGTTGACCGGCGCCTCGAAGCCCGGCACCAGCCGGCGGTACGAGTTGACCGTCGGGTTGGTGAAGGCCAGCAGCGACGGCGCGTGGTGCAGCAGGCCGCCGATGTACCAGCGGGCGGTGTCGGACAGGCCGGCGTAGCCGGTCTCGTCGTAGAAGAGCGGCTCACCGTTGAGCCAGAGGCTCTGGTGGGTGTGCATGCCGGAACCGTTGTCGCCGAACAGCGGCTTGGGCATGAAGGTCGCGGTCTTGCCGTTGGCCCAGGCCTCGTTCTTCACGATGTACTTGAAGAGCTGGAGCTGGTCACCGGCGTGCAGCAGGGTGGAGAACCGGTAGTTGATCTCGGACTGGCCGGCGGTGCCCACCTCGTGGTGCGAGCGCTCCACGTTGAAGCCGGTGTCGACGAGGCGGCGCACGATCGAGTCACGCAGGTCGGCGTAGTGGTCGACCGGCGGGACGGGGAAGTAGCCGCCCTTGTACGCGGTCTTGTAACCGCGGTTGCCGCCCGGCTCTTCGCGGCCGGTGTTCCACGCGCCCTCGATCGAGTCGATGTAGTAGAACGACTGGTGCGCCGAGGTTTCGTGGCGGATCGAGTCGAAGATGTAGAACTCGGCCTCGGCGCCGAAGTAGGCGGTGTCGGCGATGCCGCTCGCCGCGAGGTACGCCTCGGCCTTCTTCGCCACGTTGCGCGGGTCGCGGCTGTAGGCCTCGCGGGTGAACGGGTCGTGGATGAAGAAGTTGAGCGCGAGGGTCTTCTGCGCGCGGAACGGGTCGATGAACGCGGTGGCGACGTCCGGGAGCAGGAGCATGTCCGACTCGTGGATCGCCTGGAAACCGCGGATCGACGAACCGTCGAACGCGAGGCCGTCGGTGAAGAGGTCGTCGTTGACGGACTCGACCGGCAGGTTGAAGTGCTGCATCACGCCGGGCAGGTCACAGAAACGTACGTCGACGAACTTCACGTCCTCGTTCTTGAGGTATCGCAGCAGTTCCTCGGGATTGGCGAACACACATCCTCCTGGCACGTCCACGGGGTGGCTAGGCTTCTGGCGACGCTAGGGCCAAGCGGTTGCCCGGCCGTGTCTCCGTTGTTTCTGCCGTGTTACGTCCCTCGCGGAGCGTCAGCGACGCTCCTGTCCACGCCTTCGGCCCGCCGCGAACGCCGTACCGGCTGTGCCAGTGTAATGACATCTGATGCCTTTGGCCCGATTCGGCACGCAGGGGTGCGGGCACCCGGCGAGCCCTCGTCCCCGCGCGGATACCCTTGACCGCTGTGACCAATCCGCACGCCCCGGCAGCGCCGGCCACCGACCCCACCTTCACCCCGCCGAGCCTCGGTCGGCGGTTCGGGGCGCTGATCATCGACTGGGTGCTCTGCCTGCTGGTGTCCAACTTCTTCGCCGACCCGGTGCGTGACGGTTGGGCGCCGGTGCTGGTTCTGGTGCTGGTCTACGGCATCTTCCTCGGCCTGTTCGCCCAGACGCCGGGCATGTACATCACCAAGGTCCGCTGCGTGAACTGGCACGACGGTGGCCGGATCGGCGTGCTCCGAGGGCTGATCCGGGGCCTCCTGCTGGCCCTCGTCGTCCCCGCGCTGATCATGAACGAGCACCGGCGTGGCCTGCACGACCGGCTCACCGACTCGGTCATCGTCGACGCACCGCGCGGCTGAGCCCAGCCCGGCGACCAAGAAAGAGCCGGACCCGCGCGGGGTCCGGCTCTTTCTCGTCGTACGCCAATGGGGGTCAGCGGCCCCGCGACTGGCGGAAGGCGCCCGGCGGCCGCATGTTCTTCGGGATCGCGCCCTTGGGCATCTGCGGTCGGGCGGTGAGCGCCTTGAGTCGCTTGTCCAGCGAGTTGACGTCCTTACCGGAGAGCGCGCGGGGCAGGCGCAGCAGCGTGGTCCGCAGCTTGCGGATCGGCAGTTCGCCCTCTTCCTGCCCGATCACGTAGTCGTGCAGGGGGGCGGAGCCGATCACCTTGGACAGCCGCCGCTTCTCCTGCCCGAGCAGGCCGCGCACCCGCTGCGGGTTGCCCTCAGCCAGCAGGATCACGCCCGGGCGGCCGATCACCAAATGGACCATGTCCATCTGGGTGGTCGAGCTGACCGCCGGGGTCACCCGCCAGTCGCCGCGCATGTTCTCCATGATCTGCGCCGCCGCGCCGGGTTGCCCCTCGGCGGCGTTCATCATCGCCTTGTTGGAGCGCAGGTTGAGCACGATCAGCACCGCGAGCAGGATGAACAGGATGCCCAGCGGCAGCCAGATCCAGCCCCAGAGGATGACCGCGACCACGGTGAGGGCGAGCGGGAGGAGCACCGCGGCGGCGACCAACGGCGCGAACCACCGGTCCTGCTTGGCGGTGAACTGGAACACCATCCCGATCTGCTTCAGCCGCTGGCCGAACGAGACCTTCTCCTGGGGCTTTGCCATACCGCTGAGTCTAGTGGTCGCCGCCCGCCCCGTTGATCCGCGTCCGGGTGCCGGGGCAGCTGAGTACCTTACGTCGCCGTACGCCTCCGGACCGGGCGGGTAAGGAGGGCGGCGGTCGGGAAGATGAGGCGCTGTGCCCATGCCCGGGTGGGGCCTTCGCGCGAAGAGTCATCAGCAGAAGACGACGACGCCACGAAGGAGCCCGACATGTTCGGCAACGACGCGGACTTTCTGCTCTCCCTGCACCGTACCCACGCCGCCGAGCTGCGCGCCGAAGCGGAGGCGGAACGGCTCGCCCGGTCGCTGGCGCGCCGCGCCGGCCGCGGGTGGTTCGGCCGGCGCAAGCAGGCCGGCCGCACCGGCGACGCCCGCCGGTGACCGCGCCCGCCGCACCGGCCACAAGACCCGAGCCAGCCCCGCCGCCCGGTCACCGGCCGATCGGCGGGGCTGGCGGCGGGGGCCGTCATGGCATGCTCGAACCCGTGACCGTACGCGCCGCCAGCTCCGTCCTCGTCGGCCGCCACCGTGAGATCGCCGCGCTGCGCGACGCGCTCTCCCGGGCTCGGGCGGGGGAGCCGACCACCGTGCTGGTCGGTGGCGAGGCGGGCGTCGGTAAGACCCGGCTGCTGGAGGAGTTCGCCGGCTGGGCCACCGACGGCGGAGCGCGGGCGCTGGTCGGCCAGTGCCTGGAGCTGGGCGAGGCGGGCCTGCCGTTCGCCCCGTTCGCTGCCGCGCTGCGCGCGGTGCTGCGCGCCGACGGCCCCGAGGTCTTCGCCGGCTACGAGGCCGAGTTCGCCCCGCTGCTGCCGGAGCTGGGCCGGGCGTCCACGGCGCTGGCCGCGCCGCGCGCCGTCCCGCTCAGCGACGCCCCGCGCGGCTACCTGTTCG
Organism: Micromonospora sp. CA-259024; assembly: GCF_050936255.1. Classification (NCBI taxonomy): domain Bacteria; kingdom Bacillati; phylum Actinomycetota; class Actinomycetes; order Micromonosporales; family Micromonosporaceae; genus Micromonospora; species Micromonospora sp. CA-259024. Next base: position 56,849 of record NZ_JBNJND010000001.1, read on the forward strand.
ACCTGGTAGCCGAGCTGTTCCAACGGCTCGCCGATGCCCGCCCGCTGGTGCTGATCATCGAGGACCTGCACTGGGCCGACCGCTCCACCCGTGACCTGATCGGCTTCCTGGTCCGGGCCGCCCGGCCGGGCCGGTTGCTGCTGGCCTGCACCTACCGCACCGACGAGTTGCAGCGCGGGCACCCGCTGCGTCCGTTCCTGGCCGAGCTCGATCGGGCTCGCGGCGTGGAGCGGGTCGAGCTGGGCCGACTGGACCGTGACGGCACCGCCGCGATCCTCGCCGACCTGCTCGGCGCCGAGCCGCCCGCCCGTGCGGTCGACGACGTCCATGACCGCACCCAGGGCAATCCCTTCTTCATCGAGGAGCTGGCGGTCGCCGGTGACCCGATCGGCTGCGTCGCGCTCCCGGAGACACTGCGGGACCTGCTGCTGGCCCGGGTGGACCGGCTGCCCGAGCCGGCGCAGCGGGTGCTGCGGATCGCCGCGGCCGGCGGCAGCCGCTTCGCCCACGACCTGCTCGCCGAGGTTGCCGCGCTGCCCGAGGCCGAGCTGGAGGACGCCCTGCGCGCCGCCGTCGCCGCCCAGTTGGTGGTGGCCGGTAGGGAGGGTGACTACGAGTTCCGGCACGCGCTGGTCCGCGAGGCGGTGCACGACGAGTTGCTGCCCGGCGAGCACGCCCGGCTGCACGCCCGGTTCGCCGCCGCCATCGAGGCCCAGCCACACCTGGTCGCCGCGGGCCGGGCCCCGGCCGAGATCGCCCACCACTGGTACGCCGCGCACAACCACCCCCGTGCCCTCGTCGCCGCGCGAGCCGCGGCCTGCGCCGCTGCCGACCGGTACGCGTACGCCGAGCAGCGCCGGCTGTTGGAGCGGGCGCTGGAGCTGTGGGAGCTGGTGCCCGACGCCGCCGTCCTGCTCGGCATGGACCACCTGGCGCTGCTGGAGCAGACCCTGGACGCGGCGGTCACCGCCGGCGACTTCAGCCGGGCGATCACCCTGACCCGGGCCGGGCTGGCCGAGGTGGATGCCGACGCCGCGCCGCTGCGCGCCGCCCGCCTGCTGGACCAGCGAGGTCGGCTGCTGGCGCTGCTCGGCAAGAGTGACGGCAGCCGGGAACTCGGTGAGGCGTACCGGCTGGCGGCGGGCGGCCCGACCGGCGTGGAACGGGTCCGGCTGCTCGCCGACATCGCCGCCCACCTGGTCAAGATCGACCCACAGCAGGCGGCCCGGGTGGCCGCCGAGGCTGCGACGGACGCCGAGGCGCTCGGCGAGAACCGGGCCCTGCTGCCCGCGCGGATCGCCCTGCTCTGCCACGGCGAGCGGGACCTGGAGCGAGGGCTGGCCGAGCTGAGCCAGGCCGAGGCGGTGGCCCGTGCGTCCGGGGACGCCACGGCCCTGGTGCTCGCCCGGGTGTACCAGTCGGACGCGCTCTGCGAGTTGGGCCGCTACGCCGAGTCCGCGCAGGCCGCCGAGGCCGGCATGCCCGAGGCGCGGAGGGTGGGGATCAGCCGCTCCACCGGGGCGTACCTGCTGTCCAACCGGGCCGAGGCGCTGATCGCGCTGGGTCGGTGGGACGAGGCCGAGGCGGTCTGCGCGGAAGCGGCTCGGATCGACCTGTCCGGTGTCACCGGGTTGCACTGGCTGCAGCTCGCCGCCGGGCTGCGACTGGCCCGCGCCCACCCGGGCGCCGACGAGCTGGTCGGCCGGGCACTCGCCTTCCTCAACCGGCCCTACCTGTGGCCGAACCACCGGCTGCCCCTGCACGAACTGGCGATCGAGGCGGGGCTGGCCGCCGACGACAAGGTCGAGGCGATCCGGGCGGCCCGTGTCGCGGTGGCCGACGAGAGCCTGCCGCAGCTGCCCCGCGAGGGCTGGCCGGTGCTCAGCGCCGCCGCGCGTGCCGCCACCCGCGTGCTGGACCGTGACGTGCTGGCCGCCGTGGCGGCGCTCGCCGCCGACCTGCCCGCCCGGCACCCGGCGGCGCGGGCGCACGCCGCCCAGGTCGCCGCCCTGCTCGCGGTCGGCGACCAGGCGCTGCCGGCGTGGCGTACGGCGGTCGACGCGTGGCGGGCGGACGGGCAGCCGTACCCGCTGGGCCGGGCGTTGCTGACGCTCGCCGAGGCGGCCGCCGCCGCCGGCGAGCGCGACGAGACGGCGGCGGCCGTCACCGAGGCCGCCGAGATCGGCCGACGGCTGGGTGCGGTGCCGCTCACCGAAGCCGCCGCCACCCTGGCGCGGCGGGTCGGTCTGCGCACGGCGGGGCAGGGCGGGGCCGGCGCCGACCTGCTGACCGCTCGGGAGCGGGAGGTGCTGCGGCTGGTCGCCGAGGGGCAGAGCAACAGCCGGATCGCCGGGCAGTTGTTCATCTCCCCGAAGACGGCCAGCGTGCACGTGTCCCGGATCATCGCCAAGCTGGGCGTGACCAACCGGGTGGAGGCCGCCGCCCTGGCCCACCGCCTCGGCCTGCTCGACGCGCCCTCACCCCACTGACCGGATCACCTCGGCAGGTAGATCCGCCAGCCGTCGATCGTGACAAGGGCGAGGCTGCCCGGGGCGGCGCGCAGCCGCTCGTCGAGCACGTTCGCCAACGGCGACCCGGCCGGTGCGACCCAGGCGGGCGCCGCGGAGCTGTCCACCTCCCGGCGGTACGGGGGGTAGCGGTCGAAACCGGGGCGCAGGGTGTCGTCGACGACCGCGCAGACCACCTGCTCGGCACTGGCGAAGGTGAGCCGGTTGCAGGTCCAGTAGCCGGCGCGCACGTGCCGTACGCCGAGCTGGCGCAGGACGGTCACCAGCTCGGCGTGCCGGGCCTCGGCGGCCCGCGTCGCCGGGGCGGTCTCGGCGGCCTGCCAGGTGGCGTGGGCGGTGGTGCCCAGCGTGGCGGCGAGCAACGCCAGCGCGACCGGCCGGGCCAGCGTCGACGCGACGCCGCGCCGGTCGGTCGCCGACGGTCGCAGACCGTGCCGGGCCACCGTCCACACCGGCCAGAGCAGCGCCGGCAGGGAGATGAGCAGGCAGGACAGGTAGCGGGAACTCTCCACCGGGGTGCGGCCGGCGGCACTGCTCACGGTGTACGCGCCGAGGGTGGCCACCGCGGCCAGCACGAGCGCCAGCCGGATCGCCGCCGCCACCCGGGGCGACCGGTCGGCGGGGTCGGTCGGGGCGGTGGGCGGCCGGCGCAAGGCCCGCCAGGCGGTGCTGGCGGCGACGGCCAACAGCAGCGGCAGGGCGAACGCCCACCACAGTTGCCAGGTGGCGCACTGGCCGGGAGCGCAGAAGCCCATGCCCAGCGGCGGGCCGAGCAGCAGGCCACCGTGCAGCCGGTCGGCCCAGCCCGCGGCGGCGTTCGCACCACTGGCGGCGAGCACCGCGTGCAGCGGGTTCCGTCCGTTCAGCAGGCTGTGCACCAGCAGCGGGGCCGCCCCCAGCACGGCAGCCGCCCCGAGCAGCGCCCCGGCGGCACCCCGCAGCTCCCGGTGGCAGAACCCGACGAGCACCGCCCCGGTCGCCACCACGTACGGCAGCACGAGCGGGTCGACCCAGAGCATCAGGCCGGCCAGGAACCCCCAGGTCGCCCAGCGTGCCAGCCGCCATCCCGGCCGCCCGCTGGCCAGATCGACGGCGAGCACGGCCAGCGCCACCCCGGCGGCGTTCATCTCGGGGTAGCCGCCGCCGGCGATCAGCTGGTTCTTGATGATCCGGTCGGAGCCGAGGGCCAGCAGCGCCACCACCAGCAACCCGAACCACCGGTCCCCGGTCAGCCGCAGCGTCAACCGCCAGGCCACCAGCAGGAACAGCACGTACAGCGCCAGTGTGGGCAGCCGCAGACCGATCAGCGACGGTTCACCGGCCAGGGCGAACACCGGCGCGGCCAGGTACGCCTCCAGCGTTCCCATGTACTGCTGGCCGTAGAACCAGACCGGGAAGCCCTCACCCCGGGCGATGTGCAGCGCGGCCAACCCCATGGTGGCCTCGTCACTGTTCGTCGGCGGCGCGGCGTGTGCCAGCAGCCAGACCCGGTAACCCACCCCGGCGAGCACGGCCAACCCGGTGAGCCAGCCGACCACGCCGAGGCGCGCGCCGGGCCGCGGACGCGGAGAATCCGCGCCGCGTGGCTGCTGGCGTACGCCGACGGTCACCACACGATCATGGCATCCGGACGCCGAACGGCCGTGCGGCGCCGCGGGTGCGGTCAGCCGGCGGTGGCGACCGGCGTGGCGGCGCGGGCGTCGAGGGCCTGCTGGTAGAGCCGACCGGCCCGGTACGACGAACGCACCAGCGGCCCGCTCATGACCCCGGCGAAGCCGATCTCCTCGGCCTCCTCGCGCAGCTCCACGAACTCCTCCGGCTTGACCCAGCGGGTCACCGGGTGATGCCGGGTGGAGGGGCGCAGGTACTGCGTGATGGTGATCAGCTCGCAGCCGGCCTCGTGCAGGTCACGCAGCGCCTGCGAAACCTCGGCCCGCTCCTCGCCCATGCCCAGGATGAGGTTGCTCTTGGTGACCAGGCCGTCGGCGCGGGCCTGCCGGATCACGTCCAGGGAGCGGTCGTAGCGGAACGCCGGCCGGATGCGCTTGAAGATGCGCGGCACGGTCTCCACGTTGTGGGCCAGCACCTCGGGGCGGGAGCCGAAGACCTCGGCCAACTGCTCCGGGACGGCGTTGAAGTCCGGGATCAGCAGCTCGACGCCGCAGCCCGGCTGCAGGGCGTGGATCTGGCGGACGGTCTCGGCGTACAGCCAGGCGCCGCCGTCGGGCAGGTCGTCACGGGCGACGCCGGTGATGGTGGCGTAGCGCAGCCCCATCGAGACCACCGACTCGGCGACGCGGCGCGGCTCGTCGGCGTCGAACTCGGCCGGCTTGCCGGTGTCGATCTGGCAGAAGTCGCAGCGCCGGGTGCACTGGTCACCACCGATGAGGAAGGTGGCCTCCCGGTCTTCCCAACACTCGTAGATGTTGGGGCAGCCGGCCTCCTGGCAGACGGTGTGCAGCCCCTCGCGCGAGACGAGCCCGCGCAGCTCGGTGTACTCCGGCCCCATCTTGGCCTTGACCTTGATCCATGGCGGTTTGCGCTCGATCGGCGTCTCGGCGTTGCGCGCCTCGATCCGCAGCAGACGCCGCCCCTCGGGGGCGGCCGTTGCGGTGCGCGCTGCCTGGCCGGTCGTCGGCGCGGAGTGCTCGATCGTCACGAAAATGAGCCTACGCCGGACGGCGGGCGTCTATGTGCGTCGGGCGACCGGCGTCACGCCCCAGACGTTGTGACGCCGGACACCGGGCTGTCGAAAATGGGCGTCACACGCGGGGAGATCGGATGCTACGGTCACCGCCAACAGCGACGACGGAGCCGAGTAGCGCGCCGACCCGCCAGTGCAGAGAGCCGCCGGTGCTGAGAGGCGGTCTGGCGCCGGTGCGTGAAGACCCTCCCGAGCTGCGGGAAGAACGGTTGCGGGTCGTCCCGTGCCCAGTAGAGCCCGCCCGGCTGGCCCCGGTCATCAGGCGACGAACGAGGCCCCCGCTTCGGCGGGGGTGAAGGTGTGGTGGCACCGCGAGGTTCCCGCTCGCCCACACCTCCCTGGGGCTGACGCGACGCGTCGCCACCCGAGGGCGGCGACGGCGTGGCGATCGACCGAGGAGCAGCCCGCCATGCAACGAACCCTGTCCCACCACCTGCCCGCCCGGATCGGCGCGACCGTGCGCATCGCCGGTTGGGTGCACCGCCGCCGAATGCTCAAGTCGGTGGCCTTCCTGATCGTGCGGGACGCCGCCGGCCTGGCCCAGGTGGTCGTCACCGACCCGGCCGTCCGCGCTGAGCTGGAGAAGCTCACCGAGGAGACGGTCGTCGAGGTCACCGCGACGGCCACCGCGAACGAGACGGCGCCCGCCGGGGTCGAGCTGACCGACCCGACGGTACGTCCACTCGGCCCGCCCGCCGTGCCGCCACCGTTCGACCTGTACCGGCCGACGCTCACCGCGAGCCTGCCCACCCAGCTCGACAACGCACCCACCGCGCTGCGGCACCCCACCCGGTCGGCGGCGCTGCGAATCTCGGCGGCCGCGGTGGCCGGGTTCCGGGCCGCGCTCGACGCCCACGAGTTCGTGGAGATCCACACTCCGAAGGTGGTCAGTTCCTCCACCGAGAGCGGGGCGAACGTGTTCGCGCTCGACTGGTTCGGTGGGCCCGCGTACCTGGCCCAGTCGCCGCAGTTCTACAAGCAGCTGATGGTCGGCGTCTTCGAACGTGTCTACGAGGTGGGCCCGGTCTTCCGGGCCGAGCCGCACGACACCGTCCGGCACCTCGCCCAGTACACGTCGCTCGACGCGGAGCTGGGCTTCGTCGCCGACCACCGTGACGTGATGCGCGTGCTGCGCGACACCCTGGCCGGGATGCTGGCCACGGTGGGCGAGCGGGCCGGCGGCGCCCTGGCGACACTCGGCGTCACGCCGCCGGAGGTCCCGGCGGAGATCCCGGCGGTGCACTTCACCGAGGCGCTGACGATCGCCGGAGCGCCCGCCGACGAGCCGGACCTCGCGCCCGCCCACGAACGGGCACTGGGGGAGTGGGCCCTGCGCGAACACGGGTCGGACTTCCTCTTCGTCACCGGCTACCCGATGGCGAAGCGGCCGTTCTACACCCACCCGGACCCGGCGCGGCCGGCGTACTCGAACGGTTTTGACCTGCTCTTCCGTGGCCTGGAACTGGTCACCGGCGGGCAGCGGCTGCACCGGCACGCCGACTACCTGGCGGCGTTGGCCGTGCGGGGTGAGCCGGTCGAGCCGTACGCCGGGTACCTGGACGCGTTCCGGCACGGCATGCCGCCGCACGGAGGTTTCGCCATCGGCCTGGAACGCTTCGTGGCCCGCCTGGTGGGCGCGGCGAACATCCGGGAGGTCACCGCGTTCCCGCGCGACCTGCACCGCCTCACCCCGTGAGCGCGGCGGTCCCCGGCGTCACCGCTGGGGGCCGCCGCTCAGACCTCGACGAGAGTGGACAGTCGGCGCTCGACCACCGGGAGCACGTCGGCGACGCTGATCGGGCGGCCCAGCTCGGCGGTGAGCGAGGTGACGCCGGCGTCCCGGATGCCGCACGGCACGATCCGGTCGAAGGACGTCAGGTCGCAGTCGCAGTTGATGGAGAAGCCGTGCAGGGTGACGCCCCGGGCCACCCGGATGCCGATGGCGGCCACCTTGCGGGCCGGCCCCCGGTCGTCCTCGGGCACCCAGACCCCGCTGCGCCCCTCGATCCGGCCGGCGGCCAGCCCGAACTCGGCGCACACGTCGATCAGCAGTTCTTCGGTGCGGCGGACGTAGGCGACCACGTCCACCGGGTCGGGCAGCCGCAGGATCGGGTAACCGACGAGCTGCCCCGGCCCGTGCCAGGTGATCTTGCCGCCGCGGTCCACGTCGACGACGGGGGTGCCGTCCGTCGGCCGGTCCCACGGCTCGGTGCGCTTGCCCGCGGTGTAGACGCTCGGGTGCTCCAGCAGCAGCACGGTGTCGCCGCGCTCGCCAGCCACCACCGACTCGTGCAGGCGCCGCTGCTCGTCCCAGGCGGCCTGGTAGTCGAGCAGGCCGGCACGGACGGCCGTCAGGCCGGAGGTCGTCGTTGTCACGGCGTTCAGCCTAGCCCCGCTGACGGCGATCTTCCCTGGTGAGCCGCCTCACCGGGGAAGATCACCACCGGTGTCGGTGTCGGTGCCCGGCAGCGACCCGCTGGGTGACCGTGTCCGCCCGACCTGGCCGTTCGACGTCATGCCGGAGCCGCGCCGGTCGCAACGCGGCGGCGACGCAGGCGGCGGACGGCGAGAGCGGCGGCGAGCAGCGTCGGCACGGCCAGCGCCAGGTAGAGCCAGAGCGGGGCGGCGAACGGCGACGGCCGGCGCTCCGGACCACCGAACGCGGCCCGGGTGAGCAGGTCGCCCGGCACCGCCAGGTCGGTCGACCCGGGCGGCCCGGTCACCAGCACGTCCCGGGCACCCCCCGGCGACAGCGCGGCGAGGATGGCCTGCCGGTCCCCGTCGTTGTCCGCCCCGATCGACTGCTTGACCACCGGGTCGCCGCCGCGCCAGCCGACGATCTCCGCGGTCGAGGCGGCGACCGGCAGCGGCTGACCGACGGCCTGGCCGGTCGCGGCGTCCAGGAACTCGATTCGCCAGGTGCGTGCCGCCGCCTGGTCGGACGTGCAGCCGGGGCCGGCGCAGCCGTCGAAGGCGAGCAGCGCGATCCGCCGGCCGTCCGGGTGCCAGGCGGCCGGGCCGGCCAGCATCCGCCGATCGCCGAGCTCGACCTGCCAGCGAGGGACGCCGCCGGCCGGGTCGATCACCACCAGCCGCTGGCGCTCGGCGACCGTCGCGGGCACGTCGGGCGGGCCGGCTACCGCCACCAGATCGCCGTCGGGTGACCAGGCCGCTACGGCGTGCGCGGCGAAGGTGCCGGCCGCGACCACCTGCTCGGTGCCCCGGTACGGATCGAGGATGAGCAGGTCGTCGGGCTTTTCCGGGTCGTTGAGCTGCTGATTGTCCGGCCCGTAACTGATCACACTGTCGTCGTTGCTGCGGGTGCTCAGGACCCGCTGCCCGTCCGGCGACCAGGCCAGCGGCCGCATTCCGGTGTGGATCGGGCGGCGCTGCTGCCCACTGGTGAGGTCCAGCAACTCCCCGGACGGCCGCAGGTAGTGCCGCCCGTCCGGCGAGAGCAGCCCATGGTCCTCGGCGACGTGCAGCGGGATCAGCCGGTAACCGCCGTCCCGGCCGATCAGCACGCCGGTCGACTCCAGGTAGCGGGTGCGGCTGGTGAAGAAGACCAGCGCGGCCGGGCCGGTCGGGCGCTGCCCGACGGTGGCCTGCCACAGCCAGGGATTGTGCACCTGGGCCGGCACCGCGCCGGCCGTGCTGTCGGCGGCCGAGGCGGCGGGCGCGCACGGCACCACGAGCGCCAGCACGACGCCGACCGTGGCGCCGCGCCGAAGTCGCCTGCCTGTCATTCGCATCAGCCCATTAGACGCGACGACGGCTGGCTCGGGTGCCCCGCCGCCTACCGGTCGGCGGGTGGGATGCGCCAGAGCCAGACGTCGTCGACCCGTTGCGGCTCGCCGAACAGGGCGGTCGCCGTACGCCGCAGCGCCTCCTCGTCGACCTCGAACTTCGCGCCGTGCACCTGGTCGGCGAGCACCACTGTCTCGATCCGCCAGTGCCGCAGGTCCGACTGGACCTCCCGGATGGTCCCGTCGGTGACGATGGGCACCAACCCGGTACGGCCGGCCTGGTCCATCAGGGCGCTCAGGGTGCGTGGGACCGGGCCGATCCGGCCGCGCCCGTCCGGCCCGCCGGGGCCGAGGAAGAAGCCGCCCGGAATGGCGAACTCGCCCTGCCGGTGCGACAACGCGTACGCCTGCCAGCGCTGGCCGTCCGGGTAGATGTCCACGGTCAGCGGCAGTGGGGTGAGCACCCCGTCCGGTGAGACGTAGTCCCGCCATGTGCCGGACGCGATGAAGCGCGGGATGGGCTCCCGCTCGTCGGTGAGCAGCGGGGTGGGCAGTAGCGGTACCAGGGCAACCGCGAACCCGAGCAGCCAGGCCAGCTCCGTGGAACGGTGCCGGGGTGGTGCGGCGCGTAACTGGTCGACGGCGTACGCCAGCAGTAGCCCGATGACCGGCGCGACCACCAGGGCCAGCCGGGCCGGCAGCGCGGCGTTCACCACCGGTAGTTGTCCGAGCAGGTCGAACGGCATGGGCAGATCGGTGCGTCGCCCGTCGACCTTGGCGACCGGGCCGAAGGAGAGCACCGTGAAGATCAGCGCGAGGACGCCCAGCGCCCAGAGGGTGGCCCGCCGGCTGGCGTCGGCCCGCCGCCAGAGCGTGACGAAGCAGACCAGGGTGAGCACCAGCAGCGGGACGCCGAAGAACGAGTTCTCCTCCGTCGGGTTCGGTGCGAGGGAGGTGCCCAGCCCTGCCTCGCCGGCCAGCGAGCGGCGCGGAAAGGCGGTGAACGCCGCGATGTCCTCGGAGTGGATCACCGGGTCGAAGCCGGTGCCGTGGAACCGTTGGGGCCCGGCGAAGTGCAGCCACAGCGGGTACGACAGCAGCACGCCGGCCACCACGGCGGTCACCCCGAGCCCGCGCAGGAAGGTGGGCAGCGCGTCGCGTGCCTCGACCCGGTTGGCCGGGTGTAGAGCCCAGACGGCGACGAACAGCCCGAGCGCCAACGCGGTGAAGAAGAGCCCTTCGGCGGCGATCGAGAACGCCACCGCCACCAGTACGCCGAGGATCAGTCCGTCGCGGAGCCAGTGCCCGGGTCGGCGCAGGGCGAACAGCCGCCAGATCAGCAGCGGCACCAGCCAGCCGGCGGTCCAGTTCAGGTGGGCGTTGGCGTGCGAGATCATGCCGGGGGAGTAGGCGATGAACAGGGCGCCGATCCCGGCGGCCAGCCGGCTGCGGACCAGGTGCCGGGAGAGCAGCCAGTACCAGGCCAGCGCGGTGGCGAGCAGGTTCAGGGTGAGGATCACCAGGAACGTCGCCGGTGGCCCGATCAGGTACGTGAGCGGGGCGAAGACCACCGCGTACACGGTGATCGAGGTGTTGACCGCGAGGTTCACGCCGTCCGGCACGTTGATCAGGTACGTGAAGAGCGGGTTGTCCCCATGGGTGACCGCGTGCCCGCCGAAGGCCAGCAGCCACTCGAAGAGCGCCTGGTCGCTGGAGTTGGCGGTGATGGTTCGGGTGTTCGGGTCCCGCCACAGCCCACTGGTCACCCAGACGGCGAGCGCGAGCGCCACCAGCGCGACGATCAGGTCGGCCCGGCGGTCCCGGACGACGCGCGGCGGCGACGCGGGTGCGGGCCCGGTGGCCAGAGACGGGGAGGACGGCACGCAGCGGACGTTACCAACCGGACCTGGACGGGCCGGTCAGACCTGCAAGGAGGGGACCGTTGTTATCGCCTGAGGTAGGGGAGGGGGCACTTCCCCACAGTCGACGGTCTGCCGACCACAACGGCGGTTGTGAATGTGTGACCGCGCCCCATGTCATAGCGGCGACACATCGTCGTAACGTCTCGGCAATTCGACCGTGACCCAGTTCACAGTCCGCCCCTCTGGAGGCCGCCGTGCGCCGCTCCTCGTCCACCCTCACCCGGCTGATCGGTGCGGTCGCCGGGCTCGTCCTCGCCGTAGCGGGCGCGGTCGCCATCGCCGCGCCCGCCCAGGCGGCCACCCTCACCCAGGTCACCGGGTTCGGTTCGAACCCGGGCAACCTCGCCATGTACGCCTACCGGCCGGACGGCCTACCGGCCAACTCCCCGGCGGTGGTGCTGCTGCACGGGTGCACCCAGAACGCGTCCGGCTACTTCGCCAACTCCGGCTGGCAGAAGTACGCCGACCAGTGGAAGTTCGCCCTGATCGTCGCCCAGCAGCCCTCCGGCAACAACGCCAACTCCTGTTTCAACTTCTTCGAGGCGGGAGACACCACCCGGGGTCAGGGCGAGGCGTTGTCGATCAAGCAGATGGTCGACCACGCCAAGGCGAACTTCGGGGTGAACGGCTCCCGGGTCTACGTCAGCGGCCTCTCCGCGGGTGGGGCGATGAGCGCGGTCATGCTCGCCACCTACCCGGACGTCTTCGCCGCCGGCTCGATCATCGCGGGCATCCCGTACCGCTGCGCCACCAGCATGGTCAACGCGTTCAGCTGCATGAACCCGGGCGCGGACAAGACCCCGGCCGCCTGGGGCGACCTGGTCCGTGGCGCGTACTCCGGCTACACCGGCCCGCGGCCCCGGGTGGCCATCTGGCACGGCACCTCGGACACCACCGTCACGCCGCTCAACGGCACCGAGTCGCGCGACCAGTGGACCAACGTGCGGGGGGTGTCGCAGACCCCGACCAGCACCTCGTCGCTGCCCGGCAACACCAGCCTGGAGGTGTACGGCAACGACGACGTGCGGCTCTACCGGATCTCCGGAATGGGTCACGGCACCCCGGTCGACCCGGGTTCCGGGGCTGAGCAGTGCGGCAGCGCCGCCGCCTACTTCCTGGACACGATCTGCTCGACGTACCGGGACGCGCTCTTCTTCGGCCTGAACGGCGGCGGCACCAACCCGACCCCGACGGCCACGCCGACCCCCACCCCGACGGCCACGCCCACGCCGACCACGCCGCCGACCTGCGTGACCGCCAGCAACTACGCGCACGTGGCGGCCGGCCGGGCCTACCAGTCGGGCGGCTACGCCTACGCGAACGGGTCCAACCAGCGGATGGGTCTCTACAACACCTTCTACACCAGCGTTCTGAAGCAGACCGCCCCGAACTACTGGGTCATCGGCTGCTGACCGACCCGCACCCCTGGGTGCTGACCCCTGTTGATCATGAAGTTATTGCCACGACACGCCGAGGCGAGTGGCAATAACTTCATGATCAACGCGGGTGAGGGCGGGGGCGCAGGGCGGGGCGGGCGGTGGTCAGGCGGTGAGGGCCGCCCGCAGGGCCTCGGGGAGATGCGGGTGCTGGTAGGGGTAGCCGGCACTCGTGAGGACGCCGGGCAGGACGCGGGTGCTGGTCAGGGCCTCGTGGGCGAAGCCGCCGAGGGCCACCTTGAGCGCCAGCGCGGGGATCGGGATGATCGCCGGGCGGTGCAGCTGCCGGGACAGCTCCCGGGTGAACTCGGCGTTGGTGACGGGGTTCGGCCCCACCACGTTGACCGGGCCGGCGATGTCGTCGTGCTCCAGCAGGAAGCGGACCGCGTCCAGCCAGTCGGCCATGGAAATCCACGGCAGCCACTGCCGGCCGCTGCCCAGCCGACCGGCGATGCCCAGCTTGAACGGCAACAGTTGTGGCTTGAGCAGCCCACCGCCATGGTGCAGCGGCAGACCGGTGCGCAGCCGTATCACCCGTACCCCGGCGTCCTCGGCCGGCCGGGTCGCGGCCTCCCACACCCGGCAGACGTCGGCCAGGAAACCCTCGCCGGCCGGCGCGTCCTCCTCGACCACCCGGTCGCCGGTGTCGCCGTACCAACCCACGGCCGAGGAGTTGAGCAGCACCCGGGGCCGGTCGGCGACGGGCAGCCCGGCGAGGGTGGTCGCCAGCGTGCTGGTGCTGTCCACCCGGCTGGTGCGGATCAACCGCCGGTAGTCGTCGTTCCAGCGCTTGTCGCCGACGCCAGCGCCGGCCAGGTTGACCACCGCGTCCGCCCCGGCGACCGCGGCCGGGTCGAGCTGCCCGGCGGCGGGGTCCCACCGCCGCTCCTGCGGGCCGCGCGGCGGGCGGCGAACCAACCTCATGATCTGGTGCCCGTCCGCCGTGAGCCGGTCCGCCAGCCACGTGCCGAGGAAGCCGGACGCGCCGGCCAGAAGGATCCGCATACCCCATCTTCGTCCATCACGATGCCGTGGACGCCCCCACTCCCCGCCGATCTTGCACATGATGTCGCCGTTTTGCCCGACTGCACCCGTTCTGTCAAGACAGCAACTGCAAGATCGACGGGGGATGGGGCATGGGTTAGGGCGTGGGGGTGGGGCGTAGGTCGGTCAGGAGCTTTTCCACCTCGGCGTACGCCTCGGCGCTCAGGGGGCCCTGCGCCAGGGTGGCCAGGTTCTCCTCCGCCTGCGCCACCGTGCGCAGACCGGGGATCGGCACCGTACGCGGGCTGCGGGCCAGCAGCCAGCCGAGCGCACCCTGCGCGAGCGTCCGCCCGTCGGCGGTGAGCGCCGCGCGGACCTGCTCGACCCGCGCCGCCCAGCGCGGCGTGGGCCGGCCGTCGGTGAACCACTCCAGCCATTCCGGCGCCCGCCCACGGACGTCGTCCGCCCCGACCGCCCGGGTCGATCCGGTGAGCAGCCCCATCGCCAGCGGCCCACGGTTGAGGCTGGCCAGGTCGTAGCCGTCGCACACCGCCAGCACCGCCGCGTTGTCGCGCAGCACCGACTCGTCGTGCTGGATGGCGGCGCAGTGCGGGCCGGCAGCCGCGAACGCCTCCGCCGACGCCGGGTCGTCGGTGCTCCAGCCGTACGCCCGGATCTTGCCCTGGTCGACCAGGTCCTCCAGGGTGCCGACCAGGTCGAGCGCGGTGGGCACCGGCAGTTCGTTGATGTGCAGTTGGTAGAGGTCCACGTGGTCGGTGCCGAGTCGGCGCAGCGACTCGTCCAGGCTGCGCACCGCGAAGGCCGGGCTGGCGTCGGTGCCGAGCGCCCGCCGGGTGGTCTCGTCGCTGACGTTGCCGAACTTGGTGGCGATCACCGCGCGGTCCCTCCGGCCGGCCAGGGCCCGACCGAGGATCCGCTCGCTGTGCCCGGCGCCGTAGTTGCTGGCCGTGTCGAACAGGGTCACCCCGAGGTCGAGCGCCCGATGGATGGTACGGATCGACTCGTCGTCGTCCACCTCGCCCCAGCCGAACGGCTGCCCGCCGTCACCCCAGAGCGGACCCCCGATCGCCCAGCACCCCATCCCGATCGCGCTCACCTCGATGCCGCTGCGTCCCAGCGTCCGTGTCGTCGTCATGTGGATCAGCCTCCAACCTGGAGTGCGCTCCAGGTCAAGCACTAGCATCTCGGGACATGAGCGGTTACGCCCCCTCGGAGGCCGCCCGGCGCAGCGGCTTCAGCCTGGACACTCTGCGGTACTACGAGAAGATCGGCCTGCTCGCCGACGTGGAGCGCACGGCGGGCGGCCAGCGTGTCTTCACCGACGACGACCTGAGCTGGCTGCTGCTGTTCCGCTGCCTACGCGACACCGGCATGCCGATCGCCCAGATGTGCCGCTACGCGCAGCTGGCCCGCGAGGGCGAGCACACCGCCGACGATCGGCGCGAGCTGCTGCAACACCACGCGGCGCGGGTCGAGGAGCAGATGCGCCTGCTCCAGCGCCAGTACGACCACCTCCGCGAGAAGATCCGCTGCTACGAGCGGCTGCCCGGCCCCGACCAGGGGTCGGAGGCCGAGCGGGCCACGAAGGCCGAGCGGGCCATGGAGGCCAGCCGTTCCGGCGGTTGAACGGGACAGCCATCCGTTCCGGCGGCCGAGCGGGGCAGACGTCAGTCGGCGGTGTCCGACGGTGCGGTCAGGCCGAGGAGTTCCTCGGCCGTTCCGGGTCGACCGCTGAGTGCGTTCAACGCGGCGACCAGCCGCTTCTCCTCGTAGCGGAAGTGCGACTCCAGCAGCGCGGCCAACCCGTCCAGCTCGGCGCGCACCTGGGCGAGCGGCACCGCCGTGTCCCCGGCCAACATCGTCTCGACCCGCTCCAGGATCCCCGCCACCACCTCGTGGTCGTTGATCAGGTTCGCGATGACCGGGCGTAGCTCGGGGGCCTGGTCGCCCAGCAGCCGGAACGCGCCGCCGTCCTCACCGGTGTGATGTCGGCCGAGGGCGGCGCAGAAGGTCAGGCAGTGCGCCCGCAGGTCCCGGGTGGGGAGTGTGTCGCCCGCGGTGTCGAGGCTTTCCCTGAGACGGGCCAGCTCCGCGCTGAGCCAGAGGTGAATCTCGATCATCTGATTGCCGACGGCGGCGAGCCGGCCGGCCGGTGAACCGGTTGGGTGCACGTGTGTCCCATGCTGTGCCCGCGCCTCCATGCCCACGGCGGCCTTCGGGCCGGGTGCACCGCGACGCTGCGCCGGAGCCTACCCCAGTCGGTCACGGCGTGGTCGGCTCGTCGGGCTCCCGGAGGTCGTGCCAGCGCGCACGCCAGGCGGCCTCGTGGGCCTCGTGGGCCGTCCGCTCCTGGAACACGGCGGCCCGCAGCGCGTGCCGGGATTGCGACATCACCAGCACCTCGACGGCCACCAGCCCCACGCAGATCACGGTCGCGAGGGTGAGCGCGCCCAGCGCCGGCAGGTGCTGACCGATCGGGAGGGCCGCCGTGAGCACCACGATGACGCCGACGCGGGTCCAGGTGACGGTGTGCAGAGTGCGCAGTTGGAACAGCATGTTGACGGCGAAGTAGCAGATCAACCCACCGAAGAGCATCGACACGGCCGGTCCCTCGATCCGCTCGGCCAACCCGCCGGCCGGGTCGGTGATCTTGTGCAGGATCTCCTCGTTGCCGATGGAGAAGAGGATCACCCCGGCGATCATCGGCAGGTACCCGTACGCGTACGCGTCGCGGGCCATCGCCACCCGGGGGCCACCCTCCGCCGCGTGCAGGGCGATCCGGGCGGCTGGGCCGATGAAGTCGAAGTGCGCCCACCAGAGGGCGGCGGTGATCACGATGCCGAGCGCGGCGGCCGCCACCGCCGGCCAGGTGACCGGCTTGCCGAGCAGGTTGCCGCCCACCCCCGTGGAGATGATCGACTCGCCCAGCGCGATGATCAGGATGAGGTCGTAGCGCTCCGTCCAGTGCTCGGCGCTGGTCACCCCCCAGCCCCAGGTGCCGACGATGAAGCCGGTGGCGTACTGGACCACCACCACGGCGATCCACAGCCCGTCCCGGACCATGGCGGCCTGGTTCGGGTCGGCGATCTGCGGCGGGATCAACGCGGCGGCCAGCAGGAGCACGATGCTCGCCACCAACTCCGGCGCGAACCGCCGCAGTTGCCGCCGCTCCTGCGGGCTGTCCCGCACCACATGCTGATAGAGGATGATGTGGACGGCCCGCACCACGACGTAGCTGATGGCCACCAGCATCGGGCCGGCGGCACTCCCCTTCGGGTCGTTGAACGCCTGCGGAAGCGCCAGCGCGAACGCGAACAGGGCGACCATCGCGATCACCATGAGCACCGGGACGTAGCCCTCGCCCAGCCGGACCCGGGTGGCGACGAGACTGTGCACCACCCAGATCCACCAGAGCACGGCGAGCACCAGACCGGCGTGCAGCAGTTGCCGGCCGGAGATGTTCGCGGCGGTCGCCCGGGTGATGATGAAGAACGAGAAGACGAAGACCAGGTCGAAGAAGACCTCGAACTTGTCCACCCGGGCGCCGGGAGCGATCGGGACGGCGGGTCCCAACTGTCCACGCCGCCGGTAGCCGCCCACGGTCCCACTCTGGCAGCGTCCGGCCTGGTGGGAGGTCCGAACGGCGATGGCGACGGTGCGCAGCGTTACCTCCGGCCCGGGGCGGGAAAACGCCGGGACCACGGCCTCCAGCAGCGGGCCGGCCGGTCCGCCTCATCCCGGACAAGGATGGACAATGACGACGAGCAACCCGATCATCACACCCTTCACGCACGGATCCACCGCCATGGACGTGATCCAGGGCGTGGATCTCGGCGGCCGGCGGGTGATCGTCACCGGCGGGTCGTCCGGCATCGGCGTGGAGACCGCCCGCGCCCTGGCCAGCGCCGGCGCGGAGGTGACCCTGGCCGTCCGTAACACCGACGCCGGCCAGCAGGCAGCCGACGACATCATCGGCACCACCGGCAACGACCGCGTCCTGGTCGCCCCGCTCGACCTCGCCGACCAGAACTCGGTCGCCGACTTCGTGGCCAACTGGGACGGCCCACTGCACATCCTGGTCAACAACGCCGGCATCATGGCCGCACCCCTGACCCGGACCCCGCAGGGCTGGGAGATGCAGTTCGCCACCAACCACCTGGGGCACTTCGCGCTCGCCACCGGGCTGCGCCCGGCGCTCGCCGCCGGCGACGGGGCACGGATCGTCTCGGTCAGCTCCGCCGCCCACCTGCGCTCACCGGTGGTCTTCGAGGACATCCAGTACGACCGCCGGGAGTACGAGCCGTGGCAGGCGTACGGGCAGTCCAAGACGGCCAACGTGCTGTTCGCCGTGGAGGCGACCCGGCGCTGGGCCGACGACGGCATCACGGCCAATGCGCTGATGCCCGGCGCGATCCGGACCAACCTGCAGCGCCATGTCAGCGAGGAGGAGCTGAACCGGTTGCGCGCGGGCAACGCGGCGGCCTGGAAGACCGTCGAACAGGGTGCCTCGACCTCGGTGCTGGTCGCCGCCTCGCCGCTGCTCGACGGGGTGGGTGGGCGGTACTTCGAGGACAACCAGGAGGCTGGCCCGGTCCAGCCCGGGGGACGGCAGGGCGTCGCACCGTACGCGTTGGACCCGGAAGCCGCCGAGCAGCTCTGGCAGGTCTCGACCATGCTGTTGAAGGGCTGAGCACCGGCCCGTTCACGAACGACGAAAGGGCGCCCCGGTCGACGACCGGGGCGCCCTTCGGCTTGCTGTCAGATCAGGCCAGGCCCAGCTCCGGCTCGAAGTTGCCGGCCTCCAGCCGCTCCTTGACCGCGCTCAGGAAGCGGGCCGCGTCGGCGCCGTCGATCAGCCGGTGGTCGTAGGACATGGCCAGGTAGACCATCGACCGGACCGCGACGACCTCGCCCAGGTCCGGGTCGTTGACCACGACCGGACGCTTGACCACGGCACCCGTGCCGAGCATCGCCGACTGCGGCGTCGGCACGATCGGGGTGTCGAAGAGCGCGCCCCGGCTGCCCGTGTTGGTCAGCGTGAAGGTCGCCCCGGCCAGCTCGTCCGGGCTGATCTTGTTGGTCCGGGTCCGCTCGGCCAGGTCGGCGACCCGCTTCGCGATGCCACCGAGGTTGAGGTCACCGGCGTTGTGGATGACCGGCACCACGAGGCCCCGCTCGGTGTCCACGGCGATGCCGAGGTGCTCCGCCGCCGGGTAGGTGATCGTGCCGCCGTCCAAATCCAACTGGGCGTTGACGATCGGGTACGTCTGCAGCGCCTCGATGGCGGCGAGAGCGAAGAACGGCAGGAAGGACAGCTTGACGCCGTGCCGCTGCACGAACGAGTCCTTCGCCTGCGCCCGCAACTTGGCGATCCGGGTGACGTCCACCTCGACCACGGTGGTCAGCTGCGCCATCTCGTGCAGCGACTCGTGCATCCGCTTGGCGATCGCCTTGCGGATCCGGGGCAGCTTCTCGGTGGTGCCCCGCTTGCCGCTCGGCTGCGGCTTCGCGGCCGGCTTGGCCGGGGCCGGCGACGGCGCGGCGGCCTGCTGCGGCGCGGCGGGAGCGGCCGCGGCCGCCTTCGCCTGCTCGGCAGCCTCCAGCACGTCCTGCTTGCGGATCCGCCCACCCACGCCGGTGCCGTTGAGCGTGGACAGGTTGACGCCGTGCTCAGCGGCCAGCTTGCGCACCAGCGGGGTGACGTACCCAGCGGCCTCCTCGCCGCCACCCTGTGCCGGGGCGGACGGGCGCGGCGGCGTGGGCGCCGCCGCCGCCGGCTGCGAGGCCTGCTCGGTCTTCACCGGCTGCGTCGAGCTCTCGGTCTCCGCGGCCGGCTCGTTGTACGACATGCCCGGCGTCGGCTCCTCGGCCTTCGGCGTCGGCTCGGCCTTGGGAGCCGGCTTGGCCTCCGGCTTCGGCTCGGGCTTCGCCGGTGCGGGGGCCGCGCCGGCAACGCCGATGATCGCCAGGTCGGCGCCGACCGCGGCGGTCTCGTCCTCGGCGACCTTGATCTCCAGTACGGTGCCGGCGACCGGCGACGGGATCTCGGTGTCCACCTTGTCGGTGGAGACCTCCAGCAGCGGTTCGTCGACCTCGATGGTCTCGCCGACCTGCTTCAGCCAGCGGGTGACCGTACCCTCGGTGACGCTCTCGCCCAGGGCCGGCATCTTCACAGCGGTGCCCTCGCCCGACGGCGCGGCGGCCGGAGCCGGCGCCTCGGCCGGGGCCTCTTCCTGGGCCACCTGGTCGGCGGTGCCCTCGGCGGCGGCCGTCGGCTCGGCGGCCGGCTCGACCGGGGCCTCCTGCTTCTGCGGGGCGGCCTCGCCGCCGGTCGACTCGCCCTCACCGGCGATGACGGCCAGCTCGCTGCCGACCTCGGCGGTCTCGTCCTCGCCGACCACGATCCGGCTCAGCACGCCCGCCGCGGGCGACGGGATCTCGGTGTCGACCTTGTCGGTCGAGACCTCAAGCAGGGGCTCGTCGACCTCGACCGTGTCGCCCTCCTGCTTGAGCCAGCGAGTGACGGTGCCCTCGGTGACGCTCTCGCCGAGCCGGGGCATGGTGACCGATACCGGCATTTTCTGAGACTCCTTCATTCCCCTGGTGGGATCTTCGCCCGTCGCCGGACGCCGCGGTTTGGATGATCAGGCGTGCGAGTGCAGCGGCTTGCCGGCGAGGGCCAGGTGCGCCTCGCCCAGGGCCTCGTTCTGGGTCGGGTGAGCGTGCACGAGCTGGGCGACCTCGGCCGGGTACGCCTCCCAGTTGTAGATGAGCTGCGCCTCACCGATCAGCTCACCCACCCGGGCGCCGATCATGTGCACGCCGACCACCGGGCCGTCCTCCACCCGGACCAGCTTCACGAAGCCGGTGGTCTTGAGGATCTGGCTCTTGCCGTTGCCACCCAGGTTGTAGTTGTACGTCTTGACTTTGTCGGCGCCGTACTGCTCCTTGGCCTTGGCCTCGGTGAGACCCACCGACGCCAGCTCCGGGTCACAGTAGGTGACGCGCGGGATGCCCACCTCGTCGATCACGGCGGGGGTCTGCCCGGCGATCTCCTCGGCCACGAAGATGCCCTGCTGGAAGCCCCGGTGCGCGAGCTGGAGACCGGGCACGATGTCGCCGACCGCGTAGACGTTCGGCACGCTGGTACGCAGCCGCTCGTCGGTCAGCACGTAGCCGCGGTCCATCTTGACGCCCTGCTCCTCGTACCCGAGGTTGGCGGTGTTCGGGCCGCGACCCACGGCGACCAGCAGCAGCTCCGCCTCGACGGTCTCGCCGCCCTGGATCGTCAGCTTGACGCCCTTCTCGGTCTTCTCGACCTTCTCGAACGGCTTGCCGACCTTGAAGTTGATCTTCCGCTTGCGGAACGCCCGCTCCAGCGCCTTCGAGGACTCCTCGTCCTCGGCGGCGACCAGCCGGGGCAGCGCCTCGACGATCGTCACGTCCACGCCGAAGGACTTCCACACACTGGCGAACTCGACGCCGATCACGCCGCCACCGAGCACGATCACCGACGACGGCACCCGGTCCATCGTGAGCGCGTGGTCACTGGTGATGATCCGTTCGCCGTCGACCTCCAGGCCGGGCAGGCTCTTGGCGTACGAGCCGGAGGCCAGGACCACGTTGCGGCCGGTGTAGCGCTTGCCGTCCACCTCGACCACGTTCTTGCCGACCAGCTTGCCGGCGCCGGCGACGAAGGTGATGTTCTTCGAGCCGCCGACCAGGCCCTGCAGGCCCTTGTACAGGCGGGAGACCACGCCGTCCTTGTACGAGTTGACCCCGGCCATGTCGATGCCGATCAGCTCGGCCTTCACACCGAACTGCTCCGACTCGCGGGCCTGATCGGCGATCTCCGCCGCGTGCAACAGGGCCTTCGTCGGGATGCAGCCGTTGTGCAGGCAGGTCCCGCCGAGCTTGCCCTTCTCGATCAGCGCGACAGAGAGGTCCAACTGGGCGGCGCGCAGGGCCGTCGCGTAGCCGCCGCTGCCACCTCCGAGAATGACGATGTCGAAGGTCGCTTCGTTCGGCTCGCTCACGTCCAACTCCCAGGTCGCGTCGCTGCATCGGGGGTCACGGGGGTGTAACACGGACACACCCCACCTCGGTCATCTTGTCACCACTGAGCACAGGGTGCGTACTGAGGTGCCCAACGACACGTCCGCGACACGTACCCTTGGCACCGTTGTCGATGACACACCGTGGGGGAGAGGTCTGTGGGGTTGTTCCGGCGCCGCAAACAGGCGGCCGCGCCGAGCCATGACCGTGCGGCCGATCGTGGCGACCTGGAGCATCTGGAGAACTTCATCCGGAGCCGGCGCGGCGTCGAGGCGTACATCGAGCCCCGCACGACGGTGACGGAGACCACGGTGATCCTGATCGCCGACGACGGGGAGTGGACCCGCCGGCGCATCGACGGCCCGGACGGCGCCCGTCGCTTCGCGTACCGGATGGGCATCCCGGTGTACGACGTGCGGCTGATGGGCTACCCGCAGCGGATGCGCGACTTCAACGAGCGCCGCAAGCGTCGCCCCGAGCGGTACTGAACGCGACCGGGGCGCCTCCGGATTTCCGGAGGCGCCCCGGTCGTCGGGCCTGTGCGGGTCAGCCGTTGACGGCCACGTCCTCGACCAGCTGGACGAGGGTGCGGACCGGGACGCCGGTGCCGCCCTTGGTCCAGTAGCCGGTCGGCTCGCCCGAGTGGTAACCCGGGCCGGCGATGTCGATGTGCGCCCAGGCCACGTCGTCGGCCACGAACTCGCGCAGGAACACGCCGCCCTGCAGCATGTGACCGGCCCGGTCCATCCCGGCGTTGACCTGCGAGATGTCCGCCACATCGGACTCCATGCCCTTACGCACGTCGTCCGGCAGCGGCATCGGCCACGCCGGCTCGCCGACCGCGTCGCCGACCACCCGGACCCGCTCGCACAGCTCCGGGGTGCCCATCACGCCGGCCACCCGCTTGCCCAGCGCGATCACCTGGCCACCGGTCAGGGTGGAGGTCTCGAACAGGTAGTCGGTGCCGTCCTCGCAGGCGCGGGCGATGGCGTCGCCCAGGATCATCCGGCCCTCGGCGTCGGTGTTGAGCACCTCGACCCGCTTGCCGTTGAACATGGTGATCACGTCGCCCGGCCGGTAGCTGGTGCCCGACGGCATGTTCTCCGCCATCGGCAGGTACGCGCTGACCGCCACCGCCGGCTTCAGCGCGGCGATCGCCAGCATGGCGGCGCCCACGGCGGCGGCGCCCGCCATGTCGGACTTCATCTCCCACATGCCCTGCGCCGGCTTGATCGAGATGCCGCCGGTGTCGAAGGTGATGCCCTTGCCGACCAGCGCGACCCGCTTGCCGTTGCCGCCGCCCTGCGGGGTGTAGGTCAGCTTCACCAGCCGCGGCGGGGCCTCCGAGCCCTGCCCGACCGCGACGATGCCGCCGTACCCGCCAGCGGCCAGCGCCGCCTCGTCCAGCACCTCGACACCGAGGTCGGCGTCACGGGCGGCGCCGGCGACCGCGTCGGCGAACGACGGCGGACGCAACTCGTTCGGCGCGGTGTTCACCCAGTCCCGGCTGAGCCGGACCGCGCCCGCCACCACCTGCGCCCGGGTGACCTCCGCCTGGGCTCCCGCGTCGCCGGCGTCCGGCACCGCGATGACCACCTCGGCCACCGGCTCCCGCCGGGTCGGCTGGGGACGGGTCTTGTAACCGGCGAACCGGTAACCGCCGAGCAGCGCACCCTCGGCGACCGCGCGCAGCGCGACCGAGGCGTCCGCGTCGTCGGGCAGCGGCATGGACAGCGCGACCTTCGGCGCGCCCGCCAGGGCCCGGATCGCCGCACCGGAGGCCCGGCGCAGCGTCTCCGGGGCCGGGGCGGCACCCGACGGCTCCGGGCCGAGCCCGACCGCGACGACCAGTGGGGCGGTCACGGTGCCCAGCGTGGCCAGCTTGATGACCTCACCCGGCCCACCGGTCGCGCCCAGCAACGCCAGGGTCTCGGTCAGCTTGCCGTCGAACGCGGCGGCGATGCTCTCCGCGCCGCTGGCCAGCAGCAGGGTGCCGGCGAGGCCGCTGGTGGCGCCCTGCTCTCCGGTCTGGCTGTGCACGCCGATCACGATCGCGTCGACGGCGAGCTCGGCCGGGTCGGTGTCGACCAGGCTCAGGTTGGTGGTGCGGGGTGAAGTCACTGAAGCTACTCCGGGCGGGCCGGGCCGGTCGCGGCATCGCGTACCAGCGGTGAAGGTCTCCGGCGGAACCTACCCGCCGGACGTCATGGCTGTCCCGCCGACAGCGCCAGCGGGTTCCCGCCGATGCTAACCAGCGAGGTTGCCCCCGGTAAGTTGCCACCCATGACCGACGTGACCTCCGACGCCGCCGCGACCCGGCTGCGCCGTTCCCCGCTGCACGAGCGGCACATCGCCGCCGGCGCCAAGTTCGCCCCCTTCGGGGGCTGGGAGATGCCGCTGGAGTACGCGGGCGGCGGGGTGCTCAAGGAGCACACCGCGGTGCGTGGCGCGGTCGGGGTCTTCGACGTGTCGCACCTGGGCAAGGCCCGGGTGAGCGGCCCCGGCGCGGCCGACTTCGTCAACGCCTGCCTCAGCAACGACCTTGGCCGGATCGGCCCGGGCCGGGCGCAGTACACGCTCTGCTGCGACGACGCCACCGGCGGTGTGGTGGACGACATCATCGCCTACCTGTACGCCGACGACCACGTCTTCCTCATCCCGAACGCGGCGAACACCGGCGAGGTGGTGCGCCGACTGCGCGCCGCCGCGCCCGCGCAGGTCACCGTCACCGACGAGCACGAGGCGTACGCGGTGCTGGCCGTGCAGGGCCCCCGCTCGGCCGAGTTGCTGGCCGCCCTCGAGCTGCCCACCGAGCACGGCTACATGAGCTTCTCCGCCGCGACCCTGGCCGGGGTGGAGCTGACCGTCTGCCGTACCGGCTACACGGGCGAGCTGGGCTACGAGCTGGTGGTGCCGGCGGAGGACGCGGTGGCCGTCTGGGACGCGCTCTTCGCCGCCGGTGCGGCGTTCGAGCTGCGGGCCTGCGGGCTGGCCGCCCGGGACACGCTGCGCACCGAGATGGGCTACCCGCTGCACGGGCAGGACCTCTCCCTGGAGATCAGCCCGGTGCAGGCCCGGTCCGGCTGGGCGGTCGGCTGGGACAAGCCGGCCTTCTGGGGCCGCGACGCGCTGCGCGCCGAGAAGGCCGCCGGCCCCCGGCGTACGCTGCGCGGCCTGGTGGCCGTCGACCGGGCGATTCCGCGGCCCGGGATGACCCTGCACGTCGGCGACACCCAGGTCGGCACGGTAACCAGCGGCACCTTCTCACCGACCCGTAAGCAGGGCATCGCGCTGGCCCTGGTGGACACCGACGCGAAGCTCGCCGACGGCGACGTGGTCGAGATCGACATCCGTGGCCGCCGAGCACCCCTGACCCTGACCAAACCCCCCTTCGTAACCCCCTCGGTGAAGTAACCGTCCCCACCCCACCCAGGGTTTCGGCCGTTGATCAAGAGGTTTGCGTCATCCGCGCCTGCGATCCTGACGCAAACCTCTTGATCAACGCCGGCGGGTTAGGGGGTTGGGGTGGGGGGTTCGCCGGAGTCCAGGACTGCTTGGGTCCAGCCGCCCTCGGTGACGCCGGTGGCGTCCAGGACCGCCCAGTCGACCACGTCGGACGTTTCCACCACGACCGGGGCGCCGATGCGCACCGAAGGGTCGGTGGCGGCGTCGCTGGCGCTCACGCCGACGATCCGCTCCGGGGTCTCCCACGAGGTGACGCCCGCCCACACGTACTCCGGGCCGTCGTCGCCGGGCAGGCCGTACTTGACCACGAGCTGCGACTCCGCGGGGAGCTGACCGGCGACGAACCGGGCCCGCGCGTCACCCAGCGCCGCCCGGGCGGTGGCGACCGCCCGGCTCATCGCGTCGCCGGAGCGGGCGTAGCGCACGTCCGGCTGGATCCCGGCGAACAACGTCGCGCAGGCGGCGGCGTAGTAGCGCCCGTCCGGACCGGGGTGCCCGGCCGGCCGGCGCAGGCTCAGGAACGAGTCGGCCTCCGGGTCGGTGGCCGGGTCCAGTTCCAGGCGCAGCAGCACCGGGGCGGTGGCGCCGTGCTGCTCCGGGTTGCCGTACGCCACCGCGATGTCGTGCCCGGTGACCGTGGCCAGCACCGGCAACTGCACGAAGGCCGGCACCTCCTCGCCGGTGAGGCCGTCGGTCCAGTCCCGTAGCAGCCGGCGCGCGGCCCCGGTCATCACCGCACCCCAGGCGCGGGTGAGGTGGTCGGGCACCCCCTGGGTCTGCAACTCCAGCAGCCCGAAGCGGCGCAGCCCCTTGGTGGTGAACCACAGCCCCTCGGTGTCCGAGGAGTACGGCACCAGCACCCAGTCGACCAGTCGGATGCGACCCTGCTCGTCGGGGAGTGAGCGCAGCGCGGTCGCCGGGTCGAGGAACTGCAGACCGAACACGTCCACCACATCGCCGTTGACGGATTCCGCCACGGCGGCGGCGACCGCCCGGGCCGCCCACTCGTGCGCGGGCGGCCAGCCGGGCCGGTACTCGGCCTGCACGACCACGAGGTGGGTCGCCGCGGCCAGCCGGGCAAGCTGCTCCTCGGTGGCGCCGAACGCCGTGAGCAGGTCCGGCGGAAGCTCGGGAAACTCGGCGATGGGCCGGGTGTCGACGCTCATCAGCGGGCTGTCCAGCATCTGCCGAGCCAGCCCGTGGACCGGCTCGGCCAGCCGGCCGGTCAGCGCCGCCACCGCGGTCTTCGCGCTGACCTTCGGCAGCCCCGCCATCGGCACCAGGTAGGTCGCGCTGAGCGACTCCGGCACCGGTACGGGCAGGAAGTCGTCCGTGATGAGCATTCTGGATCCCCCGGGGGCCGTGCCGGTGCTGTCGAGCCGAACGCTACCCGGCCCGCCGCGCCCGGTTCAGCCGGACAGCACCAGACCCAGGTAGACCAGCGTGGTGACCACCTCGACGGTCGCGCCGAGGACGTCGCCGGTTATCCCGCCGAGCCGGCGTACCACGTGGGTCAGCAGCGGCACCGCGACGGCGAACGCGGCGACGACGGCCAGCGGCCCCTGCCACGGGCGGCCCGGCACCGCGGGCACCGCCAGCAGCGCGACGGTGACCGCGCCGGCGGCCAGTGCCACCGGGCCGACCGTGCCGGCCACCAGCGCGCCCAGCCCGTCCGGGCGGGCCGGAGGCACGCCCCGCCAGCAGGCCACCGTGACGCCGAACCGCCCGGCGGCGGTCGCCGCGACCACCGCCGCGAGACACGCCGGCCAGGACCGCCCCGCCAGGTCGGCGAGCGCCGCCGCCTGCACCAGCAGGACGACCACCAGGGCGACCACCCCGAACGGGCCGACGTCCGGCTTCTTCATGATCTCCAGAGCGGCCGCGCCCCGGCGGTACGAGCCGAGCGCGTCCACGGTGTCGGCCAGCCCGTCCAGGTGCAGCCCCCTGGTGAGCAGTGCGGCGGCGCCGACCGTCACACCGGCGGCCACCAGCGGAGGAGCGAACGCGCCGGCCAGCAGCAGCACGCCGGCCAGCAGCGCGCCGAGCAGCACACCGACCACCGGGGCGAGTGCCATCGCGGTGCCGGCCACCGGGCGATCGATCCGTCCGGCCCGCACCGGCAGTGTGGTGAACGTGGTGACCGCCAGCCGGGTTCCCGCGAGGAACCGCGACTCAGCCGGCACGCCAGCCCGACGCCGGTTGCTGCTCGTCCGCCCCGGTCGTGGCCGGGCCCGGCCCGGCCGGCTCCGGCTCGGCGAAGTCCGGGTCCGGGTAGCCGGGCTCCGCGTACTCCGGTTCGGTGTGGGCCGGTTCGGTGGACTCCGGCTCGTCGGCGGTCGGGGCCGGCTCCCCGTCGCCGCCGAGCGACGGGTGGACCGGCAGCGCGGCGGCCAGCGCCAGCACCGAGCGCAGCAGCGGCAGCGCGACCAGCGCGTTCGCGCCCTCGCCGAGATCCAGTCGTAGGTCGAGCAGCGGGGTGAGGCCGAGCACGTCGGCGGCGAGCCGCACCGCCGGGTGCCCACCGTGGTCGGCGAGCAGGCACCAGTGCCGTGCCTGCCCGGCCAGGTCGCGGCTGACCATGCCGGCGGCCACCCCGACCGGCCCGTCCAGCAGCACCGGCACCCGGCGGGCGGTGGCACCGAGCAGCACGCCGGTGGCCACCGCCACGTCGCCCCCGCCCAGCTCGGCCAGGATGTCCTTGGCGCCGCGCGGCGAGCGGCGGGTGCGGTGCAGGGCGTCGCGTACCGCCGCGCAGCGGATCATCCACGCCGCGTCGTCGATCTCACCGGAGTCGGTGATCACCCGGCCCAGCACGGCGGGCGGCTCCGCGCCCGCGGTCGCGGCGAGCACCGCCGCGGCCGCCGCCTCGGTGCCGGCTCCGCACGCCCCCAGCACCAGCAGCTGTACGCCGGCGTCCGCAGCCTGCTCGGCCAGCCGCCAGCCGTAGCGCAGCGCCGACTCCACCTGATCGAGGGAGAGCGCCGGCTGTTCCTCCATCGGCGCGGCGGCCGGAGTGTCCACCACCTGCAGGCTGGCGCCACTCTCAGCGGCCAGTCGCGCCAACGCGCCCCGGCCCGCGCGGGCCTGCGCGGCCCGGCGTGCCGACTCACCGGCGACCGTGCCGGCCGATGCCCCGCCGGCGTGGTCGCCGTGCAGCAGCAGCACCCGCACCGCCCCCCAGGCCTGGGGGGTCGAGGTGCCCTGGGTGGCGGCGGCGAAGCCGACCACCCGGTCCAGCACGCCCAGCCCGGCGCCGGGTACGTCCAGCGTGGCCAGTCGGTCCACCGCCTGCGGGCCCGCGTACTCGTCGGGCATCGGCAGCTCCATGCCCGGCTGGATGACCAGCCCGGTGGCCACCATCGGCAGCGCCATGGTCGGCGCGGCCCAGGGGTTGCCCGGCTCCTGGTTCGGGGCGGCCGGCGGCGTGTGGGTCAGCACGTCGGGAAGCTGCACCTCGGGGGTGGGCTCGGTGTCGGCCAGGCTCGCGACGACCGGAGCGGTCGCGGTGGCGGGTGCCGCCGGCACGGTGGCGGGGGCCGCCGGCCCGGTCGCGGTGGCGACGGGCTTCAGCCGGACCGGCTGGCCGGCGACCACCAGCACCACGGTGTCGCAGGCGTCGGCGACCGCGCGGTTGGCCGCGCCCAACGCGTCGGTGAACGCCCGGCCCAGCGGGGTGGTCGGCACCAGTGACAGCCCCACCTCGGGGCTCACCAGCACCACCCGTGCGCGGCAGCCGCGGATCGCCTCGGCCAGCTCGGCGATCGTCGCCACGTCGTCGGCGGGCTGGTGGTCCGGGTCGAGCAGCACGGTCACCCAGCCGCCCAGGTCGTCCACGAGCAGTGTCTCGTTCGGCTCGGCGGACGCGAGCACATCGGCCAGCCGGCGTGGGTCGGCGGCGGTCTCCTCGGTGGTCCAACTGCCCGGCCGCCGGGCGCGGTGCGCCGCCAGCCGGGTCGCCCACTCGGTGTCCTCCGGGTCGCCCTCGGGCGCGGTGGCGAGGTAGCGGACCACCGGCGCATCGGTGACCAGGGACTCGGCGAACTCGGACTTGCCGGACCGGATACCGCCGAGCACCAGGACCGTGTTCCACCCGTCTACGGACATGCCCGTACCTTAAGGCCGCCGGGGGTGACGGTGCCTGCCGGCCCGGTGCTCGCCGTTGTTCAGTCGCAGTGTTCGAACCCGCTGCCGTAACTGACCCCGCCGGTGGCGCCGCCCCACTTCACGCACGTCCCGGCGGCGCTGGCCCGTACCGGCCCGGCGTAGTAGTCGAAGGACCCGCTGTCGGTGCTGCGGGCCCGCCCCTGCACCTCCAGGTACGCCGACACCGCCGACTTCGTGCCGACCGCGGTGTCCTTGAGGGTGACCACGCAGTTGGTGCCGGTGCCCGAGTGGTACATCAGGAACACCCGGCCCTTGCGCTGGCCGTCACCGCCGGTCAGCGTCGCCGAGTCGATCACCTGGTAGCCGCTGCCGCACGCCTGCGCGGCCGTGTACGGATTGGGCCGGCTCGACGGGCTGCCGCTGGACGTCGGCCGGCTGCTGGCCGTACCGGTCGGCGCACTCCCCGGTGCCGGGGTCCGGGCCGGTTCGCCGCTGGTCGTCGCGGCGGCGGGGGAACCGGTCGGGTCGGCGGACGCGGTACGGGTGGCACCGGGTGTTCCGCTGGGCCGGGGGGCGGCGGTGGTCGCGTCCCCGCCCGGCGACGGGACGTCGGTGACCGTCGCCGACTCACCGGCCAGGGCGGGCGGCCGGTGAGTCGCACCGGATTCACTGTCCGGCCGCATTGCCGCCACGGCCACCGCGACGACCAGCGCGAGGAGGACGACCGCACCGGCCCCGACCAGGAGTGGCCGGCGTCGGCTCGTCGGCCCCGCCTGAAGCGCGTCCTCCCGCGTCGGCTTCGGTTCGGTCGTCGGTTCGACCGCGACGCTCGCCGGCGGACGCGGGGCGGCCGGCCCTGCCGACACCGGCCCGGCGGGTGGGATCGCCGCGACCGGCCGCGCGGGAACCGGGACAGCAGGTGGAGTGACGGCCGGGACGGCGGGTGGGGTGGGCGCCGGGACGGCTGGGGTGGCGTTCGGCGCAGGCGGGCCGGCCAGCGCCCACGGTGGGCGCGCGGAGACCGGGATGCTGGCCAGGGTCGAGTCGCGGGCATCGGCGGCGGCAGCGGCCAGCTCGGCGGCACTGCCGAACCGGTCCGCCGGACGCTTGGCCAGTGCACGCGCGACCACGGCGGTGACCGCCGGCGGGGTGTTCGCCGGCAGGGGTGCCGGCTCCTCCTGAGCGTGCCGCAGCGCCACCGCGAGGGGGTTGTCACCGTGGAAGGGCGGCTGCCCGGCGAGGCAGAAGTACGCCACCGCGCCGAGCGCGTAGACGTCGGTGGCGGCCGAGACCGGCTGACCGGTGGCCTGCTCGGGGGACATGTACGAGGCGGTGCCGAGCACCATGTTCGCGGCCGTGAGCCCGGCCATGCTGCGGGACCGGGCGATGCCGAAGTCGACCAGCACCACGCTGCCGTTGGCCTTGACCAGCAGGTTTCCCGGCTTCACGTCCCGGTGCACGATGCCGGCGAGGTGGGCGGTGTGCAGCGCGTCCGCGGCCTGAGCCAGCACCGACATGGTGGTGGCCGGGTCAAGCCGACCCGCCGCGCGCACCCGGGCGGACAACGGCTCGCCCTCGACGTACTCCATCACCAGGTAGTCGACCCGGCTGCCGTCGGCGAGCGTCGACTGCCCGACGTCGTGCACCGCGACCACGCCGGGGTGCCGCAGCGCCGCCAGCATCTGCGCCTCGGCCCGGAACCGGGCGGTGAACTCCGGGTCGGCGACCAGTGACGGCAGCAGCACCTTCACCGCGACCTCGCGTTCCAGCAGCACGTCGGTGCCGCGCCAGACCGCGCCCATCCCTCCCGTCGCCACCCGCTCGCCCAGGCGGTAGCGGTCACCGAGCAGCACTCCCCGAGTCAGCACCGAGCCACCGTACCGGCCCGCGCCAATGGATTGATCCACCCCTGGGTCCCGCCGGGGCGAGCAAGCGGCCGTTGCGCGCCGGGCCGACTACGCTGGCGAGGGTTCGTCCCACGGGGACTTCAGCGGCGAGGGGAGACGCGGCATGGCGTGGAGCTGGCGGTACGAGGGCACGGACGGCCAGACGGTCGAGGGACCGACGGAGTCGTTCAGCAGCCAGGCCGACGCCGAATCCTGGATCGGCCAGACCTGGCGGGAGCTCGCGGCGTCCGGCGTCACCTCGGTCGCGCTCGTCGAGGACGACCGGGTGGAGTACCGGATGAGCCTGCTGCCCACGGCCGAGTGATGGGCTACGACCGGCCGGGCGCCGACGGGTTGGTTCTCGGCGTGCCCAGGGCGGCGTTTCGGCCCAGCCCGGTCTTTCTCGGTCTGGTCGCCCTCTTCGCGGTCAGCGGGGTGCTGGCCTGGAACGGTTACGGCAGCGTCCGGTTCAACGTGTTCCTCTTCGTGGTGTCCGGCTGGCTGGTGTCGCTCTGCCTGCACGAGTACGCCCACGCGGTGGTGGCCTACCGGGCCGGCGACCGGGACATCGCCCACCGCGGTTACCTGACGCTCAACCCGTTGAAGTACACCCACCCGCTGCTGTCGATCGTGCTGCCGGTGGTGGTGGTGCTGCTCGGCGGCATCGGCCTGCCCGGCGGAGCGGTCTGGGTGGACCGGCACGCCATTCCGGGCCGGCTGCGGCACACCCTGGTCAGCCTCGCCGGCCCGGCGACCAACGTGGTGTTCACGCTGGTGCTGGTGGCGGCGGTGCGGATCGGCACCCAGTCGGGCGGCCCGGTGGAGTTCTGGGCCGGTGTGGCGCTGCTCGCCTTCCTGCAACTCACCGCGAGTGTGCTGAACCTGTTGCCGGTGCCCGGCCTGGACGGCGGCAACATGATCCAGCCGTGGCTCAACCCGCAGTGGCGCCGGATGTACGACCTGTTCGCCCCGTACGGTTTCCTGCTGCTCTTCGCGCTGCTGTGGAACCCGCGCATCGGCGGCTGGTTCTTCGACGCGGTCTTCGCGGTGGGTGACCTGCTCGGCCTGCCGTCGTGGCTCTACGCCGCCGGCCTCGAGCTGATCCGCTTCTGGCAGAGCTGACCGGCCCCGGCGACGGGCAGAGTTGACCGGGCCCTGCGACGGGCGGCGCTGACCGGGCCCGGCGACGGGCGGACCTGCCCTGACCGGTCCGGTCGGCGCGTGAGGTTCGCGCCGGCCGGACCGGACTGGCGTCAGGGACGCTGCGCGGGGGACTCGGTCTTCGCCGGGTCCCGCTCGGTGATCGGCTCGACGATGTCGTCGATCGCCTTGAGCAGGTCGGCGTCGAGCTTCACCCCGGCCGCCTTCACGTTGTCGTGCACCTGCTCGGGGCGGGACGCGCCGATGATCGCCGACGAGACGTTCGGGTTCTGCAGGACCCACGCCACGGCGAGCTGGGCCATGCTGAGCCCGGCCTGCTCGGCGAGGGGCTTGAGCTGCTGGACCTGGGTGAGCACCTCGTCGCTCATCCACCGGGAGATGAAGCCCGCACCCGACTTCTCGTCGGTGGCGCGGGAACCGGCCGGCGGCGGCTGGCCCGGCAGGTACTTGCCGGAGAGCACACCCTGCGCCATCGGCGACCAGACGATCTGCCCGATGCCCAGCTCCTCGCTGGCCGGCACGACCTCGGCCTCGATGACCCGCCAGAGCATCGAATACTGCGGTTGGTTGGAGACCAGCGGGACGTGCAGCTCCCGGGCGAGCGGGTGGGCGGCGCGCAGCTGCGCGGCGGTCCACTCGGAGACGCCGATGTAGTGCGCCTTGCCGGAGTGGACGACGTCGGCGAACGCCTCCATCGTCTCCTCCAGCGGCGTGCTGCTGTCGTAGCGGTGGGCCTGGTAGAGGTCCACGTAGTCGGTGCGCAGCCGGCGCAGCGAGCCGTTGATCGACTCCATGATGTGCTTGCGGGACAGGCCGCGGTCGTTACGGCCCGGCCCGGTCGGCCAGTAGACCTTGGTGAAGATCTCCAGGCCCTCGCGGCGCTCGTTCTGCAACGCCCGGCCGAGCACGTCCTCGGCGCGGGTGCCGGCGTACACGTCGGCGGTGTCGAAGGTGGTGATCCCCGCGTCGAGGGCGGCCCGGACGCAGGCGAACGCGGCGTCCTCCTCGACCTGTGAACCGTGGGTGATCCAGTTGCCGTACGAGATCTCGCTGACCATCAGGCCGGAACGGCCCAGGTGTCGGAATTCCATGTACCGACCCTAGCTCCAGTGGATCACCAGCGGCGACCGGGCACTCAGAGCACCGGGTTGGCGTCGGTGAGTAGCCGGTCGATCTCCGCCAGCACCTCGGCGCGATCGCGATGGACGGGGTCGATCAGCGGCTCGCCGCGCCGGTCCAGTGCACCCCACCGCCCGGTACCGCTGCCTACCAGGAACGCCACCGGGTGGATGACCAGCATCGGGTACGTCGGCGGGACCAGCACCGCGCCGGTGCGGTCCACCACGCCACGCCGGCCGGCCACGTCGACCACGGCGAGCCCTTCGTCGGTGAACCCGTCGATCTGCTGACCATCGGCCAACTCGGTGACGAACCCGTGGTAGCGGGTGGGCACGACGATGCGGCCGGTCCGGTCGACCGCCCCCCACCCCTCGCGCCGGACGGCGGCCAGCCCGCGGCGGAACGGTCGCACCTCGGCGAAGTTGGGCGGGACCTGCACCGCGCCGGTCGCGTCGATCGCCGTCCAGCCGCCGTCGCCGACCACCCACGCCAGGCCGTCGCTGAAGGGGCGCGCCATCCGGTACGACGGCGGGATCACCGTCGTACCGAGCAGGTTGATCAGCGACCACCGGTCGGTGTCGGGGCGGCGGACCCAGGCCAGCCCGTCGTGGAACGGCTGCACCTCCGCGTACCGGGCGGGGATGACCAGGTCGCCGTCCGGGTCGGTATACCCCCACAGGGGCCCGTCCTGGCCCGGCATCGGGGGTCGGTCGCGGTCGAGGATGTCGTCCCGACTCCGGGGGTACGGCCCGAAGCCGCCCGCCGACGCGCGGGCGGTGACCGCGTCGAGAGCCACCCGGACCCGGTCCAGCAGTTCGGCGTCGCCGGCGCCGCGCAGGTCGAGTGCCCGCTCGAAGTGGTGGCAGGCCTCCATCAGCCGCCCCTGGTCGTAGCAGGACCGTCCGGCATGTTCGTGCAGCGCGGCCCGCAACCGGTCGGGCAGCTCGATCGAGTTCGCCCGGGCGAACAGCAGATCGGCCTCGGTGAAGTCGCCGCGCCAGCGCAGCACGTGGGCGAGCCGGGCCTGGGCCAGCGCGGTCCGGCGCAGCTCGCCGGTGGCCTCGGCGTAGGTGAGGGCGAGCCGACCGTCGGCCAGCGCGTCGTCCAGGTCGCCGAGGATCCGTGAGGCCACCGCCCGCAGGCTGAGCAAACGGGCGCGGGCGCGGTTGTCGATGGCCGAGCCCAACTTCTCGGTCAGCCGCCGCCGGATGGCCCGCAGGTCGTCCGGCTCCGTCAGCTCCTCGCGAAGCGTGACCGGGTCGAGCCGCCAGCGGTACGCCGCCAGGACCTGCTCCGGGTCGCCCTGGTCGGCCAGCGACGGGCGGGTCGCCGCTGGCGGAGCGTCGCCGGGTGGTGCGGAGACCGGCACGCTCTCCCCGCCCGAGCCGGTCCGCGGGCTGGGAACGGATGAGGCGGGTGGCCCGGACGTCGGCACCGCCGATGCGGGTGGCGCGGATACAGGAGGCGCGGACACGGGTGGTGTCGACACGGGCGGTGCTGAGACGGGTGGCGCTGAGGTGGGCGCGGGTGGTGCTGAGACGGGTGGTGCTGAGAAGGGTGCGGGTGGTGCTGAGACGGGCGGTGCTGAGGTGGGTGCGGGTGGCGCTGAGACGGGCGGTGCTGAGACGGGTGCCGCGGCGACCGGCGGCGCGGAGATGGGCGCTACGGGAGGTGCTGAGACCGGAGGAGCGGGGGAAGCAGAGACCGGCGGGGCTGAGACGGGCGCTGCCGAGACGGGAGCGGCCGCGTCGTCGTCGGGCGCTGACGGTCGGGCCGGCGGCGTAGCGACGACCGCCCAGTCGTCGGCCCGCGAGTCGGCCATCGGCTCGGCGGTGCTCCGACCGCCCGCGGCGTCCGACGATCCGTCGTACGGCGGGCTCTCGTCCGGGTTGTCGTCGACCGGATCGATGTCCCCGATGGGCCGGGCGGTGACCGGCGGCTGCTCGGCTTCGGCGGCGGCTTCGGCCTGGTCGTGGCCCGGGGCGGTGGAAGGTGCGCCCGAGACCGGCCGGTTGCCCGCCACCGATTCCGGCCCGACGGTTGGCTGCGCGTCGTCGATCAGGTCGTCCGCCCCGGTGTGGGGGGCGCCGGAGATCGGGCGTGCGGGCGGTGCGGAGATCGGCTCGGGAACGTCAGTCGGTGTCGACCCGGGCTCGCCGGCCACGTCGCGGCGGACGTCGGCGGACGGTGCCGGCGGATCGCGGTCCACCGTGGTCGACGCGGTGACGGAGTAGGGGTCGCTGGCCGTCGACTCACCGTCGGCGGAGTCGGACGGCTGCGGGTCCGGCGCCGGCTCGTCCCGAACCGACTCGGCCGGCTGAGCGGGGCTGAACCACGCCTCCGGCCCGCGGGCGCCCGGAACCACGTCTGGCTCGCGAACGGGCGCCACCGGCCCTTCCGAAGGCGGCGGGGGTACGTAGCGGCGCGGTGTACCAGGGGCCGGTGGGAGCGCCAGTTCGACGTCCTCGACCGAAGGCTGCTGGTTCGCAGGGGGCGGCGTCCCAGGAGCCGGGGTCGCAGGGGCCGGGGCTGTCGGGGCGGGCCGGGTGGTCGGTGGGGCCGGGACCTGCCAGGTGGGCGGCGGCGTGACCGGCGGGCGCGCGTCCGCCGTCGGGGCCAGGCGCTCCGGGGTGATGGGCCGCTCCGGCGTGATCGGCCGCTCCGGCGTGATCGGCCGGTCCGGTGCGACCGGGCGGCGATCGGTCGGCGCGGTGCTGTCCAGCGGGTCGCCAACCCGGCGGCGGTCCGGGGTCGGCTCGCCTGCGCGCTGCTGGTCCACCGGGCGGCTCCCGGTGTCCGGGCCGGCGTAACGCGGCGGCGGGGTGGGGTGCGCCCCGGCAGCCGGTGCGGTCGGCGTCCGGCGCCCAGGCGGCAGCGGGGCATCCGGCCGTTCGTCGGAGACCGGCGGGTCTACCGGCGCGGGCAGGTACTCCAGCCGCAGCCGTGCGGCCGGGGGACCCGAGACGGGCACGTCCGTCGCCGGGGAGGCCGGCGAGACCGGGGCGGCCGACACCGGCCGGCCCCGTTCGGGTGCGGCGGGGGAGACGGGCGCGGCCGACACCGGCCGGCCCTGGCCGGGTGCGGCGGGGGAGACGGGTACGGGCGACACCGGTCGCTCCGGGGCGACCGGCGGGACCGGCGCGGCACGGCCTGACGTGGCTGGTGCCGGCGCAGCCGTAGCGGCCGGGCGTACCGGTCGCTCGTCGTACCGGGACGGCGTGGCCGCCGGCCGCTCGGGCCGTGCGGCCGGGCGCGACGGGATGCCCGGCTCGGCGCTGCGGTGTGGGTCGGCGCTGCGGTGTGGGTCGGGGGTGCGGTGTGGGTCGGGGGTGCGGTGTGGGTCGGTACGGTGGCCCGGTTCCCGGGTGCGGTCCGGACGCACCGGCCCCGGCGGCGGCCAGGGCAGGCCGCCGTCCGGCCGCTGGCCCGGCTGCGGCCGAGGCTCGCGGTATCCGTTCTCGCGATGCCCGTCCTCGCGGTATCCGTCCGGTCGGGTCTCCTCACGGGGACGCCGGTCCGGGTACGCCTCGGCCCGGGCCGCTGCCTCACGGGGCTGCGGCCGGTGCGGGTCGGTGTCGGGTCGACGCCGGTCGTCGTCGCGGCGGGGCTGGTCAGGCATCTCCGGCTCGGGCCGGCGCCGTCGTCCACCGTTGGGTGACTCTGCCGCGCCGACTCCCTCGTCCGCGCGGTAGCGCCGCTCTGGGCGACGCACGTCGTCGGCGGCCCGGTCCGGGTACCCGTCGGCCCGGTAGCGCGCGCGGCCGTCCACCGGCGTCCACTGGTCGGCCCCGTCGGCGGCTCGGTCGTCGACCGTCCGGCCGTCGTGCTCTCGGGCGGGCCGTACGCCATATGCGTCGCCGGGGTGCCGTTCGTAACCGGCGGCCGGCCGCTCCGGCGTACCGCGCCGACGCGCCGCCTCGTCCGGCTCCGGCACCCAGCTGGAATCGGACCGGGGCGCGGGGGAAACCGGCGACGTGCCCGGGTAGCCCCGATCCCGCTCGGTGGGCTCCTGCCGTGGGCGGCGGCTGTCGTACCGCTCGGCGGGCTGGTCCCGGTGCCAGGCGGCCTCTCGCGCCGGTCCCCGCTCGTCGGCGGGGCGTCGGTCGGACCAGGCGGTACGCCGGTCCGTCTCGGGGGAGCGGCGATCGTCGCGCCGGGGCGGTTCGGGTAGCGGCCGGCGGTACGGTTCGTGGTCGTAGCCGCGGGAGTCCGCGCTGTCGGGCCGGCCGTAGGCGGACGTGTCAACCGAGCGTGTCTCGCCGCGGGACCGGCCGTAGGTGGGTGCCTCTCCCGGCTCGTCGTCCACCCAGGACCGGCCGTGGGGTGCCGGGTCTGCCGGCGGTTCGTCGGACCAGGATCGGCCGATGTAGGTGCCGTCCGGGCGGGTGGGCGCGAGCGGCGGCACCTCGGCTCGGCCGGTTACCGTCGCCCGGCCGCGCGGCGGTGGCGGCTGGTGGAGCATGCCGATGTCGCCGGGGTAGCGCTGGCCGGGGAACTGGGGGTGCCACTCGGTGGTCGGTTCGACCACCCAGGACGGTTCGTTCGGGTCCGGCCACCGGTCGGTGTAGCGGCCGTTCATCCGCCGAGCCCGTCGCCACACCCGGCCGCTCGGCCGATCCCCGCCGGAGGTGAGCTTTCCGCAGCCGTCGTCGGGTGACCGCCGGGCGTCCGGTCGCCGCCTGCCACGCCCCGGTGGCCGGCTCGCGTCCGCTCGCTCACGGCGTTGTCACCTCGTTGCAAATTGTCGCGCTGGGG
Organism: Micromonospora sp. CA-259024; assembly: GCF_050936255.1. Lineage (NCBI taxonomy): Bacteria > Bacillati > Actinomycetota > Actinomycetes > Micromonosporales > Micromonosporaceae > Micromonospora > Micromonospora sp. CA-259024. Next base: position 94,735 of record NZ_JBNJND010000001.1, read on the forward strand.
CCTCGCGTGCCGGTCAGGTCGCCCGCTCCAGCAGGGCGCGTGGCTGCGGATGGAGGGTAACGGCGAGGGCTCGCTCAACGCCACTGTGGCGCCGCCCACCGGCGCAAACGTTATCCCATTGGTTTCGGACATTTGGCCCTATAACAGAATCTGGTCTCCGACCATACCGCACGCGAAGACCGTCAGGCCCCGGGCGGGACCGCCGACCTCGGTCAGGGATGTTCCATGATGAGGACGGCGAACGTGCCGGGGGCGAGCGCTTCGTAGCGGTGCGGGGTGTCACCGGGGAACGCGGCGTAGTCGCCGGGGCCGAGTTCGACCGGACCCGTCTCGGCGCCGACCCGCAGTCGGCCGGCGGCGACCACCACGTGCTCGACGCTGCGGGGGGTGTGCCCGTCCGTGGCTCGGACCGCGCCCGGCTCCAGCTCGATCAGGTAGACGTCGCGACGCAGGTGCGCCGCACCGGCGCTGAGCAGAGTCCCGGTGAAGTCGGCCTGCTCGGAGCGGACCTGGGGCCCGTCGCCCGCCCGGATCACCCGTACGCCCTCGTCGGCCGGCTCCACCAGTCGGCTGAACGGCACGCCGAGTGCCACGCCCACCGCCCAGAGCGTCTCCACGCTCGGGTTGCCGGTGCCCGACTCCAGTTGGGAGAGGGTGGACTCGGCCACCCCCGCCCGGCGGGCGAGTTCGCTCAGCGAGATGCCGACGCGTTCCCGCTCCCGGCGCAGGGCGGCGGCGATGGTGACCAACGGGGCAGCCGGTTCCGGAGGCATGCGTTCGCTCCCATTGGATCAACGTTCGGGCTGACGAACAGCGACAACCTGTTCAGCGAGATGATCCATTGGGACGGTACAACGAACACCGTGCGTCCGGACGCCTTCGCGACCTGCGTGCCCTCGGCGTGGCCATGATTGCCGCCGGTGCCGGCAGGTCCACTGACCGTGCCGTTGGGCCGGGGTGCCCTGGTGGGGTCAGACCTTGTCGCCGAGCTTGACCTGGGGGGCCGGGGCGCGCATCCGCCGGAAGGTGATCGACCGCATGACCGCGTAGAGGAAGAGCGAGCCCATCCGCTGATCGGTCTTCGGGAAGCGCTCCCGGACCAGCTTGCTGATCTTGCGACAGATCAGCACCGAGTCGATGACGACGCCCAGTGCCAACGCGCCCCAGAGCACGTTGGAGATCAACCGAACCAGCGGCGGCATGGCCGCGTTGGACCCGATCAGCACGATCAGCGCACCGCCGAAGAACCAGGTGCCGACGGTACGCCGGGAGTCGACCACGTTGCGGGCCAGCAGCCGCTCCGGGCCGCGGTCGCGGGGGCCGCCCTCGCGGCGGAACTCCGACGCGGCCTCGGCGCGCAGTTGCCGGCGACGCTCCCGCTCCTCCTCCTTCGTGAGGGGGCGGGTAGGGCCGGCCGGGCGGCGGCCGGCGGTCGGCCGCTTCGGCGTCTCCCGACCCTTGGCCGGGGTGTAACCCCGGGGACGCTCGGCGGTCTCTTCGGGGGTCACCGAGGAGACGGCCTCGTCGACGAGGTCGGTGGACTTGCGGCGAAAGAGCGACGGCACGCGGCAAGGGTAGCCAACGGTCCGCGCCCGGTGCACATCGCGGTGCAACAGGCCGACGGCTCCAGGTCGCAGCGCGCGACCTGGAGCCGTCGTAGCCGAACGAAGGGTGACCGAGGTTACGGACGCTCGGCGTGCGCGCCCAGGTCGGCGAGCTTCGCCTCGAAGTCCTCGTAGCCCCGGTTGATCAGGTCGACGCCATACACCCGGGAGGTGCCCTCGGCCGCGAGCGCCGCGATCAGGTGGCTGAAACCGGCCCGCAGGTCCGGGATGACCAGGTCGGCGGCGTGCAGCTTGCTCGGCCCGGCGATCACCGCCGAGTGCTTGAAGTTGCGCCGGCCGAAGCGGCACGGGGTGCCGCCGAGGCAGTCCCGGTAGACCTGGATGTTGGCGCCCATCGAGTTCAGTGCCTCGGTGTAGCCCAGCCGCTGCTCGTAGACCGTCTCGTGGACGATCGACAGGCCACGGGCCTGGGTGAGCGCCACGACCAGTGGTTGCTGCCAGTCGGTCATGAAGCCGGGGTGCACGTCGGTCTCCAGCGCCACCGCGTTCAGCTCGCCGCCCGGGTGCCAGAAGCGGATACCGCCCTCCTGGCCCGGGTCTCCCAGCTTCGGCGCACGCGCGTCGGTGACCTCGTACTCGCCGCCGACCGAGCGGAAGACGTTCAGGAAGGTCATCATGTCGGCCTGCTGCGCGCCGAGCACCTCGACGTCACCCCGGGTGGCCAGCGCGGCGGCCGCCCAGCTCGCCGCCTCGATCCGGTCCGGGATCGGCCGGTGGGTGTAGCCGTGCAGCTTCGGCACGCCCTGGATCTCGATCACCCGGTCGGTGTGGACCTTGATGATCGCGCCCATCTTCTGCAGGATGCAGATCAGGTCGATGATCTCCGGCTCCACCGCCGCGTTGCGCAGCTCGGTGACGCCCTCGGCCATCACCGCGGTCAGCAGCACCTGCTCGGTGGCGCCGACGCTCGGGTACGGCAGGGCGAACTTGGTGCCGTGCAGCCCGTTCGGCGCGGACAGGTGCAGACCCTCCGGCCGCTTGTCGACCGTGGCGCCGAACTCTCGCAGCGCCTGGAGGTGGAAGTCGATCGGGCGCGGGCCGATGTGGCAGCCGCCCAGATCCGGGATGAACGCGTGCCCGAGCCGGTGCAGCAGCGGGCCGCAGAACAGGATCGGGATCCGGCTGGAACCGGCGTGCACGTTGATCTGGTCGGTGCTGGCGCTTTCCACGTTCGCGGGGTCGAAGACGAGCTCGCCGTCCTCGGTGCCGTCGGTGACCTTGACGCCGTGCAGGCCGAGTAGACCCCGGACCACCTCGACGTCGCGGATCTTCGGCACGTCGAACAACCGGCTCGGGCTGTCGCCGAGCAGCGCGGCGACCATCGCCTTCGAAACCAGGTTCTTCGCGCCGCGCACGCGGATCCGCCCTTCAAGCGGAGTGCCTCCGTGCACGACCAGGACGTCGTCGGTCAACGCAACCTCCAGCGCGTCGGTGCTGCCGTGTTGATGGTGGGGAGCATGAACGTTGTCGCTACCCCGGATGCGGCCATGTCGAAACGGCCCGCGTGTGTCGTCGCTCCGGCAGCATAGCCCTCGGTGACGGAAAAGGACTCGGTCACATCGGCGTGTGTGGCATTAATCGGTGATCCGGCACTTTTGCGTACCAAGAGCGCTACGGATCGTGATCAGGACGCCGCCGGCGGCGGGGTGTCCGCGCCGGGCAGGGCGAGCATCTGGTCCAGCGCGACCCGGGCGTGGTGCGCGGTGTCCGCATCCACCGTGATCTGGTTGACCACCCGACCCGCGACCAGCTCCTCAAGCGCCCAGACCAGGTGCGGAAGATCGATCCGGTTCATCGTCGAGCAGTAGCAGACGGCCTTGTCCAGGAACATGACCTGCTTGTCCGGGTGTGCCAGCGCCAGCCGGCGGACCAGGTTCAGCTCGGTGCCCACCGCCCACGCCGAGCCGGCCGGAGCCGCCTCGATGGCCTTGATGATGTACTCGGTCGAGCCGACGTAGTCGGCGGCGGTGACCACCTCGTGCCGGCACTCCGGGTGGACCAGGACGTTCACCCCGGGCACCCGCTCCCGCACGTCGTTGACGCTGTCCAGCGTGAACCGGCCGTGCACCGAGCAGTGCCCCCGCCAGAGGATCATCTTGGCGTCGCGCAGCTGCTCCGGCGTGAGCCCGCCACCGGGCTTGTGCGGGTCGTAGAGCACGCAGTCGTCCAGCGACAGGCCCATCTCCAGCACCGCCGTGTTACGGCCCAGGTGCTGATCGGGCAGGAAGAGCACCTTCGAGCCCTGCTCGAACGCCCAGTCCAGAGCCCGCTTGGCGTTGGAGGAGGTGCAGACCACGCCACCGTTGCGACCCACGAAGCCCTTGATGTCGGCCGAGGAGTTCATGTACGTCACCGGCACGGTCTCGCCGGCGATGCCCAGCTCGGTCAGCGTGTCCCACGCGGCCTCGACCTGGTCCAGGACCGCCATGTCCGCCATCGAGCAGCCCGCCGCGAGGTCGGGAAGGATCACCCGCTGGGCGTCGGTGGTGAGGATGTCGGCGCTCTCGGCCATGAAGTGCACACCGCAGAAGACGATGTACTCCGCGTCCGGACGGGCCGCGGCCTCCCGGGCCAGCTTGAACGAGTCGCCGGTCACGTCGGCGAACTGGATCACCTCGTCGCGCTGGTAGTGGTGCCCCAACACGAAGACCTTGCTCCCCAGCTTCGCCTTCGCGGCCGTGGCACGAGCCACCAGATCAGGATCGCTGGGCGCCGGCAGATCGCCCGGACACTCGACGCCGCGCTCGGTGTCGGGGTCGCTGCCCCGGCCGAGCAGCAGCAGAGCCGTCGCCGTGTTGGAAGGTTCCACCCAGGTCGAAGTCACGTAGCCCATGGTCCCACAGCGCGAGCGCGACGCGGCTTGCCTCGATGTGGGCTGCCACACTGCTCGACATGCGCGTGCTGCTCTGCCCGGACAAGTTCGCCGGCACCCTGCCCGCGCCGGAGGTGGCCGCCGCGGTGGCCGCCGGCTGGCGCACCGTCACCGACGGTGACGATCTCCTGATCCGGCCGCTCGCCGACGGCGGGCCCGGGTTCGTGGAGGTGCTCGCCGAGGCCCTCGGCGGCCGGCGGGTACCGGTGTCGACGGTCGACCCGCTGGGCCGGCCGGCGTCCGGTGAGATCCTGCTCACCCCCGATGGCGCGACCGCCTACCTGGAGAGCGCCCAGGCGTGTGGGCTGCACCTGCTCTCCGCGGCCGAGCGTGACCCGAAGACCACCACCTCGTACGGGCTGGGCCTGTTGGTGGCCGCCGCGGCGGAGAGCGGTGCCAGGACGGTGGTGATCGGGCTGGGCGGCTCCGCCACCAACGACGCCGGAGCCGGAATGCTGGCCGCGCTGGGCGTGACCCCGCTCGACCCGGGCGGCGCCGCGCTGCCGTACGGCGGGGCGGCACTCGCCGCGGTCGACGCGTTGGACGGCGCGCCCCGGCTGCGGGGCGTCCGGCTGGTCGCGGCCACCGACGTGGACAACCCGCTGCTCGGCCTGCACGGCGCGAGCAACGTGTTCGGCCCGCAGAAGGGCGCCGACCGCGCTGACGTGTTGTTGCTCGACGCCGCGCTGGAGCGTTTCGCGGCGGTGCTGGAGCGGGACCTCCCCGGCTGCCCGGCGGGGCTCGGCGTGCTGCCCGGGGGCGGGGCCGCCGGCGGCATCGGCGCGGCGCTCCTCGCGCTGGGCGGCGGCTGCGAGTCGGGAATCGGCCTCGTCACCCGAGCCACCCGACTGGACGCCGCACTGGACACCGCCGACCTGGTGATCACCGGTGAGGGGTCGTTCGACCACCAGTCGCTGCGCGGCAAGGTGGTCGCCGGGGTGGCCGGCGCCGCCCGCGACCGGGGGGTCCCCTGCGTGGTGGTCGCCGGGCAGGTGAGCACCGGCCGGCGGGAGGCCGCCTCGGCCGGGGTGACCGACGCGTACAGCCTGGTCGAGCACTTCGGCGGCGAGGAGAGCGGCGGGCTCGACGCCGCGCTGAGCCGGCCCGCGGAGGGGCTACGCGAGCTGGGCGCCCGGCTGGCCCGGCAGTGGAGCCGCTGAGCGTTCCGGCCGCCCGGCGACCCGTACGACCGGGCCGACCTGCGGCGGGGGTCACGCCACGCGGGTGAGCCCGGCCGGGGCGGCGTACGATCGGGAAAGGACCACAACCGGGAATCACTGGACGGCGCGCGGCGTTGGCCAGTGCGTCCGGACCCAAACCGCGCAGGGAGACTTCCACGTGACCACGCCAGCGCAGACCGAGTCGACCGAGGCCCAGGCCCCTACTTCCGTCGTCCTCACCGACGTCGCGGCGCAGAAGGTCAAGGCTCTGATCGAGCAGGAGGGCCGCGACGACCTGCGGCTCCGGGTCGCGGTGCAGCCGGGTGGCTGCTCCGGCCTGCGGTACCAGCTCTTCTTCGACGAGCGTTCGCTCGACGGTGATGTCGTCACCGATTTCGGTGGTGTCGAGGTCGTCGTCGACCGGATGAGCGCTCCGTACCTTTCCGGCGCGACGATCGACTTCGCCGACCGGATCGACGCCCAGGGCTTCACCATCGACAACCCCAACGCGGGCAACTCCTGCGCCTGCGGTGACTCGTTCAACTGAGTCACGCCACACAGCAACGACGACGGGGCCGTCCTTCGGGACGGCCCCGTCGTCGTGTCGCTTGGGAGCGGTCCCGCGGTGGCCCCGGCGGGTCGTACGCCGTTGTCCGACCGACCCGTCACCGTCAATGTGCCGGGCCGGTAGGCTGACCGCGCCCTGCTCCCGACCCCGAGGGTTGACATGAAGATCGCCGTCACCGGCTCGATCGCCACCGATCACCTGATGAGCTTTCCCGGTCGCTTCGCCGACCAGCTCATCGCCGATCAGCTGCACAAGGTGTCCCTCTCCTTCCTGGTGGACGACCTGGTGCTCCGTCGCGGCGGAGTGGCGGCGAACATCTCCTTCGGCATGGGGCAGCTCGGCCTGCGCCCGGTGCTGCTCGGCGCGGTGGGGGCGGACTTCGCCGACTACCGCTCCTGGCTGGAGCGCCACGGCGTGGACTGCGAATCGGTGCACATCAGCGAGGTGGCGCACACCGCCCGGTTCGTCTGCACCACCGACACGGACATGTGCCAGATCGCGTCGTTCTACGCCGGCGCGATGAGCGAGGCGCGCAACATCGAGCTCGCCCCGGTCGCCGAGCGGCTCGGCGGACTGGACCTGGTGCTGGTCAGCGCCAACGACCCCGAGGCGATGCTGCGGCATTCGGCCGAGTGCCGCACGCGCGGGTACGCGTTCGCCGCCGACCCGTCCCAGCAGCTCGCCCGGATGGGTGGCGAGGACGTGGTGGCGCTGATCGAAGGCGCCGAGTACCTGATGACCAACGACTACGAGAAGTCGCTGTTGCAGAGCAAGGCCGGGCTCAGCGACGACCAACTGCTGGACCTGGTCAAGGTGCGGGTCACCACGCTGGGCAAGCACGGCGTGGAGATCGCCGCTCGTGGCACCGACCCGATCCACGTACCGATCGCGCGGGAGATCCGGGCGGTCGACCCGACCGGGGTCGGCGACGGTTTCCGGGCCGGCTTCTTCACCGCGCTCTCCTGGGGGGTCAGCCTGGAGCGTGCCGCGCAGGTCGGCTCGCTGCTCGCCACCCTGGTCCTGGAAACGGTCGGGACTCAGGAGTACGAGGTCCGCCGCGACCTGTTCGTCAAGCGTCTGGCCGAGTCCTACGGCGACAGCGCGGCGGACGAGATCCGCCCCCACCTCTCGTAACCGAACCCCACCCCGCCCCACCTCCACCCCCCGCCCTCGCGATCTTGCACTTTCTGTCGCCGTTCTGCGGCTTTTGTGTGTTCTTGTCCAGCCAGAAACTGCAAGATCGGCGGGGTGGGGTGGGGTGAGCGATGGCGTCAGTGTGAGCGGCGGACGTCGTAGGCGGGGCCGTCGGGGCCGTTGACCGACCCGACGAACTCCTGGCCGCGCATCCGGCACCAGGCGGGAATGTCGACGGCCGCCGCCGGGTCGTCGGCGAGCACCCGGACCACCGTGCCCACCGGCACCTGCGGCAGCCGGCGGGCCGCCGCGATCACGGGCAGCGGGCAGCGCTGCCCCCGGCAGTCGATCACCTCGTCCGGCATCGTCACAGCCCCACCACCCCGGCCTCGGCGCGCAGCTCGGCGACGATCCCGGGCAGCTCGCTGAGGAACCGCTCGACGTCCGCCTCGGTCGTCTCCCGGTGCAGGCTGACCCGCACGTTGCCGTGCGAGAGCACCCCCATCGCCTCCAACACGTGTGACGGGCGAAGCGTGGACGAGGTGCAGGACGAGCCGGACGACACGGCGAAGCCCCGCCGGTCCAGTGCGTGCAGCAGCGCTTCGCCGTCGACGTACAGGCACGAGAAGGTGACCAGGTGGGGGAGCCGCAGCACCGGGTCGCCGACCACCTCCACGTCGGGCACCTCCGCCGTGACCCGTGCCCGGATCCGGTCCACCAGCGGGCCCAGCCGGGTCGCCTCGGCCGCCGCGTCGGCCGCCGCCGCCCGCAGGCTCGCCGCCGCCGCCACCACCGCGGGCAGGTTCACCACGCCGGGGGTACGCCCACCCTCCCGCTCGTCGGCCGGCCACGGTGACTCCCAGCGGGTGCTCTTGCGGACCGCCAGCACCCCCACCCCGGGTGGGCCGCCCCACTTGTGGGCGCTCGCGGTGAGTACGGACCAGCCGGCCGGTAGGGGTACCCGGCCGACCGACTGCGCCGCGTCCACGTAGAGCGGCACCCCCACGTCGGCGCAGGTGGCCGCCGCCTCGACGACCGGTTGCACGGTGCCCACCTCGTGACTGGCGGTGATCAGCGCGGCCAGCGCCACCCCGGGGGCACGGACGGCGGCCGACCACGCGGCCAGGTCCAGTCGGCCCAACCGGTCGACCGGCACCGGAGTAGCGGTTCCGCCCGCCGCGACGTGCCGCTCCGCGGCGTGCAGCACCGCCGAGTGTTCGATCGCCGAGTGCACCAGCGTCGACCCGATCCGACGCCGCCCCGCGAGGCCGCCGAGCACCGCGCCGTGGGCCGCGGTCGTGCCGCTGGGGGTGAAGGACACCTCGTCGGCGCGGACGCCGAGCGTCAGCGCGGTGGCCTCCCGGGCGGCGTCGAGCAGTTGCCGTGCCCGGCGGGCCTGGGTGTAGAGCTTGCCCGGGTCGGCCCAGCCATCGTCGAGTGCGGCCAGCAGCGCCTGCCGGGCGACCGGATGCATCGGCGCGGCGGTCGCCGCGTCCAGGTAGACCGGGGATGCACTCACGGGACCGCCTTTGTTCGCGACTGCGGGGCTCGCAACCCCGGCTCACTCCTCGCACTCACGGATCCCTACGCTATCGCGGCGGTATGCCCAGGATCCCCCCGATGGGGGGCGGACAGTGACCCCACCACGGTCGAGTCCGTCATGGTCGAGTAATCTGCGACCGTCGGTGACGCCTTTGCCGTCGGTGCCGAGGAAAGACGCACCGCGGCGCGCTAGGGAGGCAGGACCAGGTGGTCGCAAGGAGTTCGGAGGTACGGCCGTCGGCCGTACGGCACAGCGCTTCCCCAGGGGTCGGTGGACGCCGGGGGCGTGGTGCTGGTCGCTTGGCCGGGCTCGGTCTCGGTGGCGTGGCGCTGCTGGTCCTGCTCACGGGCTGTGATGTGGGTCAGACCTTTGACGGCTTCGGCTGGCCGCAGGGCGGCATATCGCCGGAGTCCCGGCGGATGTACGACCTGTGGATCGCCTCCTGCGTCGCCGCGCTCGCGGTCGGCGTCTTCGTGTGGGGCCTGATCTTCTGGTGCGTCGTGCGCTACCGCAAGCGTGGCAACGCGCTGCCGGTGCAGACCCGCTACAACATGCCGATGGAGTTCCTCTACACCATCGCGCCGATCCTGATCGTCTCCGTGCTCTTCTACTACACGGCGATCGTGCAGACCGACGTCGACAAGTTGTCGAAGAACCCGGACGTCACGGTCGAGGTCGTCGCCTTCAAGTGGAACTGGCAGTTCAACTACCGCGACGGCCAGGGTCCGGACGCCCGCACCACCGCGTCGACCCTCGGCACCAGCGAGGTCATCCCGGTGCTGGTGCTGCCGACCAACCGGTCCATCCGGTTCGAGGAGACCAGCCGCGACGTCATCCACTCGTTCTGGGTGCCGGAGCTGCTGTTCAAGCGGGACGTCATGCCGGGCAACATCCGCAACGTGTTCGAGGTCTCCAGCCTGAACGCCGAGGGTGCCTACGTCGGGCGTTGCGCCGAGCTGTGCGGCAGTTACCACGCATTCATGAACTTCGAGCTGCGGGTGGTCTCGCCGGAGAAGTACGACCAGTTCCTGGCGGCCAAGCAGGGCGGCAAGTCCACCCAGGACGCGCTCGCCCAGATCGGTGAGCAGCCGTACGCGGAGACCACGCGGCCGTTCGACACCCGGCGGACGCAGAGCAACTTCAACCCGGACAGCGCTCCGGCCGGCACGGGAAGCTGAGGCAGCCGCATGAAGACCGAGTGGCGTATCTTCCTCATCATCGCCGGGTTCCTCCTCGGTGCCACCGTCCTCTACGGTGCCTGGACGCACGGTGAGGCCGGCGGCGTCGAGTGGGTGGGCACCGTTGCCCTGCTGCTGTCCTTCCTGCTCTGCTCGATGTGCGGTGGCTTCTTCTGGTTCGTCTCCCGCCGGATCGACCTGCGTCCGGAGGACCGCGCGGACGCGGAGATCTCCGACGGCGCCGGTGAGGTCGGCTTCTTCAGCCCGGGTAGCTACTGGCCGTTCGGTCTGGCGCTCGCCGCCGCGCTCGCCGCGCTGGGCATGGTGTTCTGGCAGTACTGGCTGATCGGCGCCGGTCTGGTGGCGGTCGTTTTCGCCGCCTGCGGGCTGCTGTTCGAGTACTACTCGGGCACCCGGCGCACCGCCGAGCACTGATCCGCCAGGTCGCCGTCGCGACCGATCCGTACGCCACGAAGGCCCGTTCCCCCGGGGGAGCGGGCCTTCGTCGTATCCCCGGCCGCGCGGTGCCGGGCCATGTGGTGTGCGCGGGGCCGGGCCGGGTTGGGTGGCGCCGGGTTGGGCGGCGCTGGGTCGGGCCGGGTGGCGCTCAGGCCGCGTGGCGGCGGGTGGGCTGAGGGCGTCGGCGCTCGGCCAGCCAGGTGACCGGGAGGGCGAACGGGGCGACCACCACGGCGGAGCCGCAGTCGATGCAGATCAGCTCGGGACAGTCGGTGCCGTGACCGTCGACGCAGGGCGGTGCCTCGAACGGTGCCACGCCCTCGCAGACATCGCAGTAGAGCTCGCGGTGCGACACGGGCGTCTCCTCACTTCAGACGAACTCACTCCAGGCGAACCGCCTCCGGCATGCGACAGCGACGCACGGACGGAAGCGGAGAACTACTCAGCTGTAGTTTCCCAGACGGGTCCGACACATCCGCCCACCGCCGCCCGTTCGCAGGCAATCGGGCATGACCCACTCGTCATCATTGAAGTCGGGGTATCCGGGCCAGCCGGACACCACGGATTCAAGGAATCCGAGTGGATCACACCCCGAGGCGCGGGCGTCGCTGGGCCGGCGGCGAGGCAGGCCGCCGTGGTGGGGTCAGACGGTGGTGGCGGTCTCGATCCAGCGGTCGAGGGTCGCGGCGGCCGCACCGGAGTCGATCGACTCGGCCGCGCGGTCCAGGCCGGCACGCAGCGCCTCGGTCAGGTCGCCGTCGAGCGGGCCCTGGGTGGCCAGCGCCGCGGCGGCGTTGACGAGCACCGCGTCCCGGACCGGGCCCGTCTCGCCGGCCAGCAGGCGACGGGCCACGCCCGCGTTGTACGCGGCGTCACCGCCCCGCAGGTCCCCGAGGGTGGACCTGGGTACCCCCAGGTCCGTCGCGTCCAGCACAGCCTCACGTACGGTGCCGCCCTGGGCCGCCCAGACTCGGGTCGGCGCGGACGTGGTGAACTCGTCCAGACCGTCCTCGCCGCGCATCACCAGGACGGAGTCACCGCGGGCGGCGAACACGCCGGCCATCACCGGGGCCATCCGCGAGTCGAAGCAGCCGACGGCGCCGGCGCGGGGGCGGGCCGGGTTGGTCAGCGGGCCGAGGAAGTTGAAGACGGTGGGCACGCCCAGCTCCCGTCGGACCGGGCCGGTGTGCCGCATCCCCGGGTGGAACCGGGCCGCGAAGCAGAACCCGATGCCAGCCTCGGTGACGCAGCGGACGATCGCATCCGGATCGAGGTCGAGCGGGACGCCGAGGAACTCCAGGAGGTCGGCCGTGCCGCAGGAGGACGAGGCAGCCCGGTTGCCGTGCTTGACCACCCGGACGCCGGCGCCGGCCACCACCAGAGCGGCCATGGTGGAGATGTTGACCGTGTGGGCGAGGTCACCGCCGGTGCCCACCACGTCCAGCGCGGTGGAGCGCAGCTCGTCCGGGAGGTCGACCGGAACCGCCCGGCTCAACATCGTCTCCACCAGCCCAGCAAGCTCGGCCGACGTCTCACCCTTGGCCCGCAGCGCCACCGCGAAGCCGGCGACCTGCGCGGCGCCCGCCGAGCCGGCCATGATCTCGCCCATCGCCCAGGCGGTGTCGGCGGTGGACAGCTCCTCGCCGCGCAGCAGCGAGTTGAGCAGGTGCGGCCAGGTCCGATCGCCCATGGCGGGCCTCCCGAGCGTGCGAAGTGCGGGTGGGCTGGAACCGGCGCCGACTGGTCCGGCGCCGTGACGGTGCCGGAGAGCTGGAGGACGTCAGGCGGGTGCGTGCGTCCGCAGCAGCTCGGCCACCGTGCTGCCGGTGGTCACCGGGTCGAGCGGGTGCACCAGCGTCGCGTCGACCTCGGCGTACGCGGCGAGCCATCGGTCGGCGGCGCGGGCGATCACCAGACAGGTCGGGGGAGCGTCGTCCCGGTCGTCCTTGATCTGCCGGGCGATGCCGATGCCACCGCCCGGGCTGGCCTCACCGTCGAGCACCAGCAGGTCGATCTCGTAGTCGTCGACCAGTCGGATGGTCTCCGCGTAGGTCGACGCGTCGACGAACTCGATCTGCAGCCCGGGCGCGGGCCGGGTGCCGACGGCCAACCGCATCCGATCACGGACCTGTGGGTCGTCGCTGTAGAGCAGGACGGTGCAAAGACGATCGCTCATTCCGGCACTCCGGTTCCACCTCGTAGCTGCCCGCCGATCGTACCGGTCGGCGTGACGTAGCCGACATCCCGCCTGTCGCCGCTCGTCGGGCGTGCCGTCCGCGCAGCTCAGGCGGCTGCGGCGTCGGCGGCGCGTTCGCGGGCCTCCTGGCGGTCCAGCTCGCGGTCGACCCGGCGGGCCTCCCGCTCGGACTGCTTGACCCACTGCACCACCAGAACCGCGAGCATGGTCACACTGACGAACTCACCACCGGCCCAGAGGATGCCGCCGGCGACCACCTGGTCCGCCCAGGGATCGACCCAGCCCAGGTTGAGGGACGGGTACCAGTCGCCGCCGAAGAGCGTGCTGCTCTGCATGATGGTGAGGCCGAGCACGGTGTGGAACGGCACGGAGAGCAGCATCAACAGCGCACGCGCCGGGTACGGCCAGCGGCCGGGCAGCGGGTCGAGGCCGAGCAGCGGCCAGAAGAACACGCAGCCGGTCATGATGAAGTGCGCGTGCACCAGCTCGTGCGCCCAGGCGTGCTCCAGGGTGAAGCGGTACAGGTCGCTGAAGTACAGCGCGAACGGGTTGACCACGAAGATGGCGAACGCCACCAGCGGGAAGCTGTAGATCCGGGCGCCGCGGCTGTGGACGATCGCCAGCAGGCGCTTGCGTGGCCCGACCGGCAGGGTCCGCAGGGCCAGGGTCATCGGCGCGCCCAGCGCCAGGAAGATCGGCGCCACCATGGACAGCACCATGTGCTGGATCATGTGCACGGACAGCAGCGCGGTGTCGTACGCGTGCAGCCCGCCGACCGTGACCAGCGCGATACCGCCCAGCCCGGGGCCGATGAAGAAGACGGTACGGGTGATGGGCCACCGGTCGCCGCGCATGCGCAGCCGGTGCACCCCGTAGAGGTACAGGCCGGCGGCGAGCACCAGGCCGAGAGCCAGCCAGCTGTCCAGCCGGGTCTCGGTCAGCACCGCGCCGACGGTGAACGGCGGCGGGGCCGAGGTGGCGGCGAAGATCGGATCGACGTGCAGCACGCTTTTCAGGCTAGGCCAGGCGAACCGGACCCTGACGCCCGGGCCACGGAAGGCGCGGGTTTGCCACCCCGCTGATCGCCGGCCCCGGTCAGGGGCAATAATGACGGCGTGACTGCGGCCCCAGCCATTGACAAGAGCCGGATCCACTCTCTGACCCGACCAAACATGGTCAGTGTCGGGACGATCGTGTGGCTCTCCAGCGAACTCATGTTCTTCGCGGCGCTTTTCGCGATGTACTTCTCGATCCGCGCGGCTGCGCCGGAGCAGTGGGAGAAGCACACCGAGGCGCTGAACATCCCCTACGCGACCACCTTCACGGTGATCCTGGTGCTGTCCTCGGTGACCTGCCAGCTCGGCGTCTTCGCGGCAGAGAAGGGCGACGTGCACGCGCTGCGGCGCTGGTTCACCGTCACCTTCGTGATGGGCCTGATCTTCGTGCTCGGCCAGCTGAACGAGTACCGGCACCTGGTCGCCGACGGCGTGAAGATCAACGGAGACGGTTACGGGTCGGTGTTCTACCTGACCACCGGCTTCCACGGCCTGCACGTGACCGGTGGCCTGATCGCCTTCATCATCTTCATGGTCCGCACGACCATGGGCCGGTTCACCCCGGCGCAGGCGACCTCGGCGATCGTCGTGTCGTACTACTGGCACTTCGTCGACGTCGTGTGGATCGGGCTGTACGCCATGATCTACTGGCTCCAGTGATCTTGCGCGTCACATTCCGCGCTGCTGCTCCGTCCCCTGAGACAGGTCCAACCGGTTAAGGACACCGCTCATGACTTCTGACAACGACCGCCGCCGCGGTCTGCTCGCGCGGTTGCGTGAGCGGCCCGCCGCGCGCAGCAGGGGCCGCCGCCGGCTGGGCGCCGCGGTCCGGCTGATCGCCGCGCTGATGCTCGCCGGCGGTGCCTACACCGTCTTCGCCCCGGGTGCCCAGGCGCAGGACAACCCACAGCTGACCGGCGCCGCCGCCGAGGGCAAGGCGCTGTTCGACGTGAGCTGCGTGACCTGTCACGGCCGCAACGCCCAGGGTGTCGAGGGCCGCGGGCCGAGCCTGATCGGCGTCGGCGCGGCCTCGGTCGAGTTCCAGGTCAGCTCCGGGCGGATGCCGTTGGCCCGCCAGGAGGCCCAGGCGCACCGCAAGCCCCCGCTCTTCACCGACGAGCAGACCCGTCAGCTGGCCCAGTACATCCAGGAGCTCGGCGGCGGTCCGGTCGTGCCCGAGGGCGACGACCTCCGCGAGGGTGGCAACGTCGCGTCCGGCGGTGAGCTGTTCCGGATCAACTGCTCGCAGTGCCACGCGTTCGGTGGTGGCGGCGGTGCCCTCTCCTCGGGCAAGTTCGCCCCGAGCCTGCACCCCGCGACCGACCGCCAGATCTACGCGGCGATGCTGAGTGGCCCGCAGAACATGCCGGTGTTCGGCGACAACCAGCTTCGGCCGGAGCAGAAGGCCGACATCATCGCCTACATCCAGGAGACGCTGAAGCACGACCAGGACCCGGGCGGGTTCAACCTCGGGCGGTACGGCCCGTCCACCGAGGGCCTGGCGATCTTCCTGGTTGGCATCGTGGCGCTCGTCTTCGCCAGCCTGTGGATTGCGGGCAAGTCGTGACCGAGCCGACCATCCGATTCAGTGCTGTGGTGCCGCTCGGCGCCACCCGTAGCGAGGTGACGGCATGAGCACCCACACCGAGCACCAGGCCCCGCAGGGCCGGGAGCCGCTCGACGTGAACGACCCCAAGCTGACCCGGTTCGACATCGTTCGTGAGGGCGCGCGTCGGGACGACATCGAGATCGTCCACTACGAGCCGCAGGTGCTGCCCGGCACCAAGGCGGAGCGTCGGCTGACCCGGGTGGTCGCCGGGTTCTTCCTGATCACCGGTTCGGCGGCGACCGCCTTCCTGGCCATCTACATCTGGTGGCCGTGGCAGTACGAGCCGGGCCGTGGCGGCGACAAGTTCTACACCCCGCTGCTCGGCTTCACCCTCGGCGTGGCGCTGCTCGCCGTCGGCTTCGGCATCCTGACCTGGGGCAAGAAGTTGCTGCCCAAGGAGGTCTCGATCCAGGACCGGCACGAGGGCGCGGTTGACGAGGAAGGCCGCACGATCACCGGCCAGACCATGCTCTACATGGCGGACGAGCTGGGTGTGAAGCGTCGCCCCCTGCTCGGCATCTCGCTGCTGGCCGGCCTCGCGCCGGTCGCCGCGGTCGCCGCGGCGCCGCTGGTCGGCGGTCTGATCTCACAGCCGCACAAGAACAACCAGATGTTCACGACCGGGTTCGCCACGGCCGAGGGCGGCCAGCGGATCCGCCTGGTCCGCGAGGACGGCCGGCCGATCCGGCCGGCGGACATCAGCGCCGGTGGCCAGCTCACCGTGTTCCCGGGCATCGACCACGGCGTGAGCAACAAGCACGCCGACTCGCCGACGCTGCTGATCCACCTCCGGGACTCCGACGCGCAGGAGTCGCGTCGGGCGAACGAGCGGATCGGCCACGGGGACTACATGTGGGGCAACTACGCGGCGTTCTCCAAGATCTGCACGCACGCCGGTTGCCCGGCCAGCCTGTACGAGCAGCAGACCAACCGGCTGCTCTGCCCGTGCCACCAGTCCCAGTTCCTGATCACCGACAACGCCAAGCCCGTCTTCGGCCCTGCCAGCCGGCGGCTGCCGCAGTTGCCGATCGAGGTAGACTCCGAGGGCTTCTTCGTGGCGAAGTCCGACTACACCGAGACCGTCGGGCCTGACTTCTGGGAGCGGCCATGAAGCGTCGAAAGTTTGACCTTGCGGCGACGCCGGGCAAGGCCGCGGTGGGAGTGGACGACCGCTTCGCGGTGGCCACCCCGCTGCGCAAGCTGCTGAACAAGGTCTTCCCGGACCACTGGTCCTTCCTGCTCGGCGAGATCGCGCTGTTCTCGTTCGTCGTGCTGCTGCTGACCGGTGTGTTCCTCACCTTCTTCTTCGAGCCGGCGATGACCGAGGTGGTCTACGACGGCAGCTACGCGCCGTTGCAGGGCACGCCGATGTCCGCCGCGTACGCCTCCAGCCTGGACCTCTCGTTCGACGTCCGCGGCGGTCTGGTGATGCGGCAGATGCACCACTGGGCGGCGCTGCTGTTCATGGCCGCGATCGTCGTGCACATGCTGCGGGTCTTCTTCACCGGCGCCTTCCGCAAGCCGCGTGAGACCAACTGGATCATCGGCTCGCTGCTGTTCTGGGTCGGCTTCCTCGCCGGGTTCACCGGCTACTCGCTGCCGGACGACGGCCTGTCCGGCACCGGCCTGCGGATCGCCTCGGCGATCATGCTCTCCATCCCGGTGATCGGATCCTGGGTCACCTCGTCGATCTTCGGTGGCGAGTTCCCGGGCACGATCATCATCAGCCGGTTCTTCATCGCCCACGTGCTGCTCATCCCGGGTCTGCTGGTCGCGCTGATCAGCGTCCACCTGGGCCTGGTCTTCAAGCAGAAGCACACCCAGTGGCCCGGCCCCGGCCGGACCAACGGCAACGTGGTCGGCGAGCGGATGTTCCCGCGGTACGCGCTCAAGCAGGGCGGCTTCTTCATGGTCGTCTTCGGCGTCATCGCGCTGATGGGCGGTCTGTTCCAGATCAACCCGATCTGGCTGTTCGGTCCGTATGAGGCGTGGGTGGTCTCGGCGGCCAGCCAGCCCGACTGGTACGTCATGTTCCTCGACGGCTCGACCCGACTCATGCCGGCCTGGGAAATCAACATCCCGATCGGTGACGGGTACGTCATTCCGCCGCTGTTCTGGCCGACGGTCGTGCTGCCCGGCATCCTCGTGGGCCTGTCGACGATGTACCCGTTCCTGGAAGCCCGGCACCTCAAGGACCGCAAGAGCCACAACCTGCTCCAGCGTCCCCGCGACGTTCCGGCCCGGACCGCCGTTGGCGCCATGGCCGTCTCCTTCTACATCGTGTTGACGCTCTCCGGTGCCAACGACGTCATCGCCGACAAGTTCCAGATCAGCCTGAACGCGATGACCTGGGCCGGCCGGATCGGTCTGCTGGTGGTCCCGCCCCTGGCGTACTACGTCACGTACCGGCTCTGCCTGGGTCTGCAGCAGCACGACCGGGAGGTGCTCGCGCACGGCGTCGAGACCGGCATCATCCGGCGCCTGCCGGACGGCCGCTTCGTCGAGGTGCACCAGCCGCTCAGCGCGTCGGACGGGCACGCGGACGGTCACGGTGGGCTGGAGTACGTCGGCTGGGTGGTACCGAAGAAGATGAACCGGCTCGGGGCCCTCGGGCCGGCGATCCGAGGCTTCTTCTACCCGATCGAGAAGCCGGTCGAGGCTCCGGTCTCGCCGGGGCACCCGCCGGTCGAGGCCCGGCCCGAGCGCGAGGAGATCGGCAGCGGCGAGAGCCGCCGCTGACCGCCCCATCGCACCGTTACGTGGCGCCCGCCGGATTCCGGCGGGCGCCACGTCGTATCCCGCACCCGCCGCCCATCCGACCAGGAGTCGGACGCCGACGACGGGAACGGTGGACCCCGCGCGACGGGCGATCGCAGGAATAACCCCGGTGAGCCGGGTATCCGTGCGGTCCAACGTCTCAAGGGGGGGAAGCATGTTGGGTATCAAACGCCTCGGCCTGTTGGCCGCGCTGGTACTGGTCGGGGTCGCGCCGGCTGCGGCGGCGCAGGCGGCCGCACAGCCGTCGACGCAGGACACCCAGTATCTGCAGGCGCTGCACCAGGTCAACCTGTTCGAGATCACCGCCGGTGACCTGGCCCAGCAGAAGGGTCAGGACCAGGGGGTCAAGGACCTGGGCGCGATGTTGAAGACCGACCACACCCAGCTGGACCAGACGGTGCAGCAGACCGCGTCCCAGCTCGGGGTGGAACTGCCGAACGAGCCCAGCGCCGATCAGCAGGCGGTCATCGACCAGCTGAACAACGCCAGCGGTGCGGAGTTCGACCGGCTCTGGGTGACCAGTGAGCTGGCCGGCCACGTCCAGGCCATCCAGGCCACCCAGACGGAGATCTCGCAGGGTAGCGAGCAGTCGGTGGTCCAGTTGGCCCAGAACGCCTTGCCGACGCTGCAGGCGCACTACGACGAGCTGGTGCAGCTCGCCAACCAGTTGGGCATCCCGGTCCCGCAGACCAGCGCCAGCGGTACGCCCAGCCCGGGCGGCACCGGCACTGAGTCGCCGGCTCCGGGCGGCACCGGCACCGAGTCGCCGGCTCCGGGTGGCACCACCGAGTCGCCGGCTCCGGGCGGCGGCACCACCGAGACGCCGGCTCCCAGCGAGAGCTGACGTAGCGACAGCAGACGGCCGGTCCACCCACGCGGTGGACCGGCCGCCGTGCGTCCGATGCGGGCCGCCCTGCTACGAGGCCGGTCGCGAGCGGGCCGGTCAGTCGGCGTTGGCCAGGCCGATCGCGAACGCCTCCTCCAGGTCGTGCTGGGAGTAGGCCCGGAACGCGATGTGCGACTCGGTGTTGAGCACGCCCGGCACCTTGGAGATGCTGCCCGCGATGACCTGGGCGATCTGGTCGAACTCGCGGACCCGGACGATGGCGATGAGGTCGACGTGCCCGGCCACCGAGTAGACCTCGCTGACGCCGGGAAGGTTGGCCAGAGTCTCTGCCACCTCGGGGATCGCGTCGGTGGCGCAGTCGATCAGCACGATCGCGGTGATCACGGGACATTTCTCCGTTCGTCGGCGTCGTCGCCCATGCTAGATGTTTCCGCCCGGGCCTGGAGGCGGGAGCCGTCGGGGCTCAGCCGTGCGCGGTGCGGGGCACGGTGAGGTCGTCCCCCGCCCGGATCGCGTCGCGCAGCCGTTCGCCGTCGCGCACGATCGCGCCCGGCCAGACCACCGTGCGCCGTACGTCGCCGTCCACCCGCGCGCCCGCGCCGACCACCGACTCCACGCAGCGCCCGGTCACCGTCGCGGACGGGTCGACGAGGGCGCCGCCGGCCGCGGCGTGCAGATTGGCCGCCAGGTAGTCGGCCGGCGTGCCCGTGTCGTAGAAGGTGCCCGCGTAGGGCACCACCTCCAGGGCGCCCGCCGCCTCGGCCGGGCGCCAGACGGCTCGGACCAGGTCGGAGAAGACGGCCGGCAGATCGCGGACCAGCCGCCAGGGCAGCAGCGAGAAGCCGGTGAAGCAGTGCCCGGCGAAGGTGCCCGGTGCCGCCGGGTCCGCGGCGGGCTGACCGAGCAGACGGACGCTGTGCCCGTCCCAGCCGGCGAGCAGAGCGGCCACGTCCGGGCCCGGGGGAGCCGTCGCGTCGGCGAGGTACGCGTCGGCGTTGCCGACCAGCACCGACCGCCCATCGATCCAGTCCCGCAGGTTGGCCACCCCGCCCGCCGTGCCCAGCGGGTCGCCCGGCTCGACGGACAGGTGCGCACGGTCGCCGACGTGCGCGACCACCTGGTCGCCGAGGTAGCAGGCGTTCACCGCGACCCGTGCGGGACCGACCAGGCCGAGCCCGGCCAGCCGGGCCAACGCCCGGGCCAGCAGTGGCACGTTGCCCACCGGGCAGAGCGCCTTGGGCACCCGCTCGGTGAGCGGACGCAGCCGGGTGCCCTCACCGGCGGCGAGTATCACCGCGCACAGCTCTGCCGGCACGCCAGCCGCGCCGGTCATGGCCTGTTGTCGGGGACCGGTGGCGGGAACTGCCCGGCCAGCGGTCCGATGTCGTAGTAGGCGAGCAGCCGGGCGGTCGGCCAGGTCAGCTTGGGCAGGTCGTCCAGCGGGTGCCAGGCGGCCTCGAAGACCTCCGCGCCGTCAACCGCCAGCTCGGTGCTGGAGGCCGGCACGTCCGCCTCGAAGACCATGTCCACCCAGCCCTTGGCGTGCACGATCGCGTTCGGCACCGCCGGGCGCAGCCGGGACGGGGGGAGCCGGATGCCGGATTCCTCGAACAGCTCGCGGGCCGCGCCCACGACCGGGGCCTCGCCGCGATTCAGCAGACCGGCGGGGAGTGACCAGCCCTTGTTGCCGGGCGGCTGGCGCAGCATCAGCAACCGTCCCGCGCCCGTCGCCTCGGCGTCGCGGACCAGGGTGACCGCGCCAACGATGTACTTGGGCACGGCCAGCCGGACCAGGCGCCGACGCACCGGCAGCGGCAGCCGGTAGAAGGCCTGGTAGAAGACGGCCCGACCGGTGGCGCGGGAACGGGGGATCATGACTTCAGGCTAGTGGTCACGAAAGTTCTTCGGACGCGCTGGGGCCCGCCCGGTCACTGTCGATGGTCGACCAGGTCGATGAGCTGGCGTACCACGGTGTCCGGTTCGATCACCCGGTCGAAGACCGCGACCAGCAGGGTTTCCAGGTCGGGGTAGCCCAGCTCCTCGGAGAGGCGCAGCAGCGGCAGGTCACTGGCGAGGCCCCGGTTGTGCTGGCGCAGGGCGAGCCCGATGGTGGCCCGGCCGAGGCGAACCTTGTCGCTGATCGTGATGCCGGGCTCGGTGTGCTCGGCGAACCACCGGTTGATCTGCATCTGCGCGTGCGGCGACTTGACGAAGCTCAGCCACTCGCGGCGGGGGCCGCGCGGTGCCACACCGGCCTCGAAGCCGTTGTCGCCGTCGTTCTCGGTGAAGATCTCCACCACGTCGCCCTCGTCCAGCTCGGAGCTCAGCGGGGCCAGCCGACCGTTGATCCGGGCGGCGAGGCAGTGGTCGCCCCGTTCGCTGCTCAGCTCGTACGCCAGGTCGACGGGTGTGGCACCGGCCGGCAGCACGACCTGCCGCCCGTCGGCGAAGACCTGGATCTGACCCTCGGCGAGATCGCAGCGCAGCGACTCGAGGAACTGCGCGGGGTCCGCGGCGCCCGGCTCCCAGTCGAGCACCCGGCGCAGCCAGTCCAACTGCTCGGCGCGGGCCGCCGCGCTGCCGCTGCCGCCGGAGCGAGGAAAGCGGAAGTCGGCGGCGATGCCGTACTCGGCCGAGCGGTGCATCTCCTCGGTGCGGATCAGCACCTCCACCGTGCGGTCCTGTGGGCCGCAGACGCTGGTGTGCAGCGAGCGGTAGAGGTTGTTCTTCGGTGAGGCGATGAAGTCCTTGAAACGGCCGGGGATGGGTCGCCAGGTGCCGTGGATCGCGCCCAACGCGGCGTAACAGTCGGTGGCTGGGCCGTCAACCACCACCACGATGCGGGGCAGGTCGTACGGGGCCGTGTGATCGCCGGCGATGGTGTCCTTCCAGATCGAGTAGAGGTGCCGCGGGCGCGGGCTCACCTCGGCGTCGACCCGGCTGCGCTTCAGCGCCACCCGGGCCCGGGTGACCACCGAGTCGAGGTACGCGTCCCAGCCCGGCCGGTCGTGCACGTGCCGGGCCAGCCGTGCGTGCTCGTCGGGCTCCAGGTGCAACAGAACCACGTCGTCCAGCTCACGCTTGAGCGTCTGGATGCCGAGCCGGTCACAGAGCGGGACCAGCACCTCCTGGGTCTTGCGGGCGATCCGTTCTCGCGACGACGCGGAGCGCACCCCGAGGGTGCGCATGTTGTGCAGCCGGTCGGCCAGCTTGATGATCAGCACCCGGACGTCCTTGGCGGCCGCGACGATCATCTTGCGGATCGTCTCCGCCTCGGCGGCCTTGCCGTAGAAGGCCTTGTCGAACTTGGTCACCCCGTCGACCAGGTGGGCCACCTCGCCGCCGAAGTCCTCCGAGAGCGCCTGGAGGGTGTAGCGGGTGTCCTCCACGGTGTCGTGCAGCAACGCCGCGACCAGGGTGGTGGTGTCCATTCCCAGCTCGGCGCAGATCTGCGCCACCGCGAGGGGGTGGGTGATGTACGGCTCCCCGCTCTTGCGGAACTGCCCGCGGTGCATGTTCTCCGCGATCGTGTACGCACGCCGCAGCACCGCGGGGTCGGTGCCGGCGTGGATGCCCCGATGGGTGCGAACCAGTTGGGTCACCGGGTCGGAGTCGGTTGTCGGCCAGCTGAGCAACGACCGCAGCCGACGGGCGAGCGGCAGCTCACCCGGCTGGGTCGGAAGGGCGCCCCCCAGGGCGGCGCCGTGTCCGGCGTCGACGTCCACGAGGGACACCTCCTCACCCCGGCTCCGCGTCGCCGAGGCCCGGCAGCGGGAGCAGGCCCACGAATCGGGCAGGACTGCACTTCTCTAACAGCCTAAGCGAGTCGACGTAGTCCGATCGGTCAGTTGGTCATGAGCGTTCGGTCGAGAGTTGGTGGGACGCGCCGCTCTCGGCCTTCGCCAGCAGGTCACGGAACCGCCCCGCACCACCCACCGGGGAGGACCAACCGGAGGACATCTCGACCAGTCGGGTCTCGGGTCGTTCCAACCAGGACAGGATCCGCTCGGACTCCTCGGCGGTGGCTGCCGGCACCGGGCCGTGCCCGCCCGACACCGTCTCGGCGGTGGCCCGGATGGCGGTCAGCGTGGGCCGCGGATGGACGCCCGGCGGGGACACCCCCGCGCCGGCCAACCGGCCGTGCCGCACCAGCGCCAGCTCCCAGCCGCCCCCGGCGGCCGGCCGGGCCGCGGCCAGCTCGACGATCCCGGTCAGCGCGGCCAGCCGCTGCATCCGCACGGTGGCCCGCAGCACCGCGGCCAGCCGGGACCGCACCACCGCGGCCTCCTCGTAGCGCTGGTCACGGGAGAGCAGGTCGATCCGGGCGAGCAGCGCGTCCACCACCGGCTGCGGATCACTGGTCGTCGCGGTGCGGAAGGGCGCGGCAGCGGTGTCGTCGTACTCCTCAGGGGTGATCTTGTGCTCGCAGGGTGCCGGGCAGCGACCCAGCTCGGCCAGCGCGCAGGCCGGCGTGACGGTGCGCAGCGAGAGCCGGTGCGTGCACTGGCGCAGCGGCACCGCGTCGTGGAAGCCGGCGGCCGCCAGCTCAGCGGCGCGCCGGGAGGTGAACGGCCCGAGGTAGGCGGTGTCGGTGGGGGAGAGGTCGCGGACGATCGAGAGCCGAGGGTACGGACCGTCGGTCAGCTTGAGCCAGACCATCCGCTCCGGGTATTTCGACCGCCGGTTGTACGGCGGGGCGTGCGCGGCGATCAGCCGCAGCTCGCGGACCTCCGCCTCCAACGAGTGCGCGCACTCCACCGCCTCGACCCGCTCGGCCGCGGCCAGCATCTCGGAGATGCGTGCCCGCTTCTCCCCGGCGGTGAAGTAGCTGCGCACCCGGGTCGCGATGTCGCCGGAGGTGCCCACGTAGAGCGGCCGGTCGTCGGCGGCCCGGAAGATGTAGACCCCGGGGACCTTGGGCAGCCCCTCGGCCAGGTGCCGTTTGCGGCGCTGGGTCGGGGTGACCGCCCGGGCGAACTCGATGGCCTCGCCCACCGTGTCCACCCGGTGACCGCCGAGCCGACCGATCAGCCCGTGCAGCACGTCGACCGTGGCCTTCGCGTCGTCCAGGGCCCGGTGGGTGGGCTGGGTGGCGGTGCGGAAGTAGGCGGCCAGGGTGCCCAGCTTGCGGTTGGGCACCTCGTCGCGGGTCAGCACCCGGCGGGCCAGCGCCGCCGTGTCCAGCACTCGGGGGTTGGGCCAGCGGTAGCCGTGCCTCGCGCAGGCGGCCTTGAGGAAACCCACGTCGTACGGGGCGTTGTGGGCGACCAGCACCGCCTCGGCGATGAACTCCAGGAAGCTCGGCAACACCTGCTCGATCGGCGGCGCCGGCACCAGCATCGCCTGGGTGATCCCGGTCAGCACGGTGATGAACGGCGGGATCGGCTGCCCCGGGTTGACCAGGGTGGCCAGCACGCCCAACTGCTCGCCACCGCGCACCTTGACGGCGCCGATCTCGGTGATGCCGCCGCCGTCCGGGGCGCCGCCGGTGGTCTCCAGGTCGACCACCACGAAGGTGGTCGCGTAGAGGGGCAGCGCCGGGTCCACCCCGCCCACCGCCGGGTCGAGACCGGCCAGCGACTCCTGGACGTACTCCGCCTGTGCCATCGGCGGCACGCTAGCGCCCGGGTCCGACACTCCCGTCGCAGCCGTCCCAACCGTCACCATGGGGCTAGGATGAGAGATCGGCTCACTCAACGGGCGGTGGGCCCGGTCGCGGTGGGAGACTTGCCACATGCCCCTCACCGAGCCGTACGACGACCACCTCCCGCAGGAGGATCCGGTCGCCGCGCGTGACGGTGCCGTGGGCGACCCGGCCGGCGCGGCGACCTCACCCGAGCCGGCTGCCGACGGAACCTCACCCGAGCCCGGCGCTGCCGGAACCTCGACCGAGCCGGGCGCCGAGGTGACGATCGAGCCCGAGCCGACCCTGCCTGAGCCGGTCCGGCAGCGGATCGTGACGCTGACCGCCGCCGTGCTGCCCACCCTGCCCGCCGACGAGGTGCCGGTGCCGTTGCGCCGGGTGGCCAAGTTCGCCCCCAACCGACGGGCCCGGCTCGGCGCGCCGGCCATCGCCGCCCAGCTCACCGCCGACCCGCTGTTCCGGCAGCGGGTCACCGCCCGGGTCCTGGCCGACGCCGGGGACCTCGGGGCCGCCGTCGTCGAGGGCACCGCCCCCGCCGCCGCCGACCCGGTCGAGGTCGCCGCGCTGGCCTACCTGGCCCGGCCGCGCGGCTGGCGGGAGCTGATCGACGCCAGCGGTGCGGCCGTGCGCGCCGAGGTGGACAGCGCGGTCGTCGCCGAGCTGGTCCGTGAAGCCGAGCAACGGGCCACCCGCGCCGAGCACGACCGGGCGGTCGCCCGGGTCGAGGCGGAGAAGCTCCGCGACGAGCTGGCCCGCGTCCGGGAGGAACTGGGTCAGCTCCGCGAGGAGTCCCGGCAGGTGGCCCGTACCCTGCGGGAGACCCAGGCTCGCGAGCGTAAGGCCACCGAGCTGCTGGCCACCGAGCGCGGCCGGGCCGCGCGTGCCAGCGCCGACGTGGATGCCGAGCTGCGCCGCGCCCGGGCCCGGCTGGCCGAGGCGGAGGCCGCCGCCGGGGTGGCCCGTGCCAGCGCCAAGGAGGCGCGCTCGGTCGACGACGCCCGGCTCTGGCTGCTGCTGGAGACCATCGGTCAGGCCGCCGTCGGGCTGCGCCGGGAGCTGGCGCTCGACCCGGTCGACAAACTTCCCGCCGATTTCGTCGCCGACGCGTTCGCCGAGCAGCCTGGCACTGCCCCGGCCGGGCCCGCCGCACGTGCCCGCGACACCGACGACCCGGCCCGGCTCGATCAGCTGCTCGCCCTGCCCCGGGCGCACCTGGTGGTGGACGGCTACAACGTCACCAAGCGCGGCTTCGGCGAGATGTCCCTGGAGCAGCAGCGCAAACGCCTGATCACCGGGCTCGGCGGGATCGCCGCGCAGACCGGCGACGAGGTCACTGTGGTCTTCGACGGTGCCGAGCGGATGCACGGGCTGCCGCCCGCGCCGCGCGGCGTACGGGTGCTCTTCTCCCGCAAGGGCGAGACCGCCGACGAGCTGATCCGGCGGCTGGTCCGCGCCGAGCCGGCGGGGCGGCCGGTGGTCGTGGTCTCGTCCGACCGCGAGGTCGCCGACGGGGTACGTCGCCACGGCGCCTACCCGCTGGGTGCCGACTCGTTGCTGCGGCGGCTGGCCCGCTCCTGACCGCACCCACCGTGTGATCGACACGAGTTCCGTGATGTCGGGGTGTCCGGCCGGGCGGGATGGCCCGATTTCATTGAACTGAAGTGGATCTCGCCCCCAAACGGTCGGTCGGACGCGGTTTCTGTCGTACCCGGTGGTTAGCGTCGATGTGACCGACGGTGCTCGGGCGGCGACGACAAGACGCGGGCCGGGCATCTGCGAGCCGATCAGGAGGCGTCATGCTCATCGACTGCGGCGGGTGCGCGAGGCGGGGTGACGGCTGTTCCGACTGCCTGGTGAGTGCCCTGTTCGACGAGACGTCCCCGGCGGCCGGGCTGGTCGCCGCCGAGGTCCAGGCGATCGAGGTGCTCGCCCGCGCCGGCTTCGAGGTGGACGTGCTGGCGGTGCCCGCGCGTCCCGGCGACGCCCGCCGCCGAGCCTCCCGGCGGGTGGCCTGACCGCCACACCGCGCCCGGAGTGGGCTTTTCGTGGGCCAATAGGATGGGCGCTCACGGCGGGAGGAGCGGCCAGATGAGCGGGGTACGGCGCGACGACGGCGGGTCCGTCGGCGGCGGCGAGAGAACCCGCCGTGCGGTGAGCGCGGCGGTGTCGCGGTGACCCCGCGCGGGTGGGCGCTGGTGGCGCTGGCCGGGTTGACCGTCGCGCTGGTGGTGATCGCCGCACTGCTCATCCCGTGGCACCGACCGCCGGCACCCCGGGCCGACCAACTGGCCGCGCTGCGTGACCTGCCGGCCGAGCAGGTGGCCAAGGGGCGGGAGTTCCGCGCCGCACTGCGTCCCGGCGGTTACACCGCGCTCGCCGTCGGGCTGCTGATCGCCCTCGCCCTCGGGTTGACCCCGCTGGGCAGCCGCCTGGTCGAGCTGGTGGCTCGACCGTTCGGCGGGCACTGGGCCGCGCAGGCGGTGCTCGGCGGGCTGGCCGTGGTGCTCGTCGCCGACCTGGTGACGCTCCCGTTCGCCGCCTGGCGCCAGAGCGTGCTCACCCGCTACGGGTTGAGCACCAACGGCTGGAGCGGCTGGGCCGTCGACCTGCTCAAGTCGTACGCGGTCAGCGCGGTCATCGGCGCGGTGGCGCTGTTCGGCTTCTACGCCGTCATTCGGTTCGCGCCGCGCTGGTGGTGGGCCTTCGGCGCGGCCGGTGCGGCCCTGCTGGTGGTGCTGCTGTCGTTCGTGCTGCCGGTGCTGGTGGAGCCGGTGTTCAACCGGTTCACCCCGATGGAGCAGGGCCCGCTGCGCACCGAACTGATGAGCATGGCCGCCCGCGACGGCGTGCCGGTGCGCGACGTGCTGGTCGCCGACGCCTCGCGCCGCACCAAGGCGGTCAACGCGTACGTCTCCGGTCTCGGGCCGACCCGGCGGGTGGTCGTCTACGACACGCTGCTGCGCGAGGCGACCCCGGCCGAGGTGACCGCGGTGGTGGCGCACGAGCTGGGGCACGCGAAGGACTCCGACGTCGCGGTCGGCACGTTGACCGGGGCGCTGGGTGCCGCCGCCGCGGTGGTGGCGCTCTACCTGCTCGGCTCGTGGGGGCCGCTGCTGCGGCTGGCTGGTGTCGACTCGGTCGCCCAACCACGCGCGTTCCCACTGCTGCTCGCCCTCGTCACGGTGACCGGGTTGGTCGCCGCCCCGGTGCAGGCGCTGATGTCGCGTCGGGTGGAGGCGCGCGCCGACGCGCACGCGCTCGCGCTCACCCGTGACCCGGAGGCCTTCGAGTCGATGCAGCGCCGGCTCGGCTCGGTCAACCTCGGCGACCCCGACCCGCCGCGCTGGGAATACCTCTACTCGGCCACGCATCCGTCCACCGTGGAGCGGATGGCCGCTGCCCGCGCGTACGCCCGGGAGGCCGGCCGATGAGCCGCACGCTACTGATCACCAACGACTTTCCGCCCCGCCCCGGCGGGATCCAGTCCTTCGTGCACAACCTCGCGGTGCGTCAACCGGCCGGCTCGGTGGTGGTGTACGCGTCGAGCTGGCGCGATTCCGCGAAGTTCGACGCCGACCAGCCGTTCGAGGTGATCCGCGAACGCACCCGCGTGTTGCTGCCCACCCCGCTGGTCGCCCACCGGGCGGCCCGGCTGGCCCGCGCGTACGACTGCGACACGGTGTGGTTCGGCGCGGCGGCCCCGCTGGGGATGCTCGCCGCGGGCCTGCGACGGCGGGCCGGCGTACGCCGGGTGGTGGCGCAGACTCACGGGCACGAGGTCGGGTGGGCGGCGGTGCCGGCCGCCCGGCCGGCGCTGCGCAGGATCGGTCGGGGCGTGGATGTCACCACCTATCTCGGTGAGTACACCCGCAGCCGGTTGGCGCGCGTGCTGGACGGGGTGACCGAGCTGCGTCGGCTGGCGCCCGGGGTCGATGTGGACACCTACCACCCGACAGTGGACGGTGGAAAGGTCCGGTCCCGGCTCGGGTTGACCGACCGCCCGGTGGTGGTCTGCGTGTCCCGGCTGGTGCCGCGCAAGGGGCAGGACATGCTGATCCGGGCACTGCCGGAGATCCGCCGCCGGGTGCCCGACGCGGCTCTGCTGATCGTCGGCGGCGGGCCGTACCGGGCGACCCTGGAGAAGCTGGCCCGGCAGACCGGTGTGGAGCAGGACGTGGTGTTCACCGGCTCGGTGCCGTCGTCCGAGCTGCCGGCGCACTACGCGGCCGGCGACGTCTACGCGATGCCGTGCCGCACCCGCAACCGTGGCCTCGACGTGGAGGGGCTGGGCATCGTCTACCTGGAGGCCTCCGCGACCGGTCTGCCGGTGGTGGCCGGTGACTCCGGGGGTGCGCCGGACGCGGTCCGTGAGGGGGAGACCGGTTACGTCGTACGCGGCCGGGACGTCGCCCAGCTCACCGACCGGGTTGCCCGGCTGCTCGCCGACCGGGACCTGGCCCGCCAACTGGGCGCCGCCGGTCGGGCATGGGTGGAGCGGGAGTGGCGCTGGGAGGCGCAGGCGGAACGGATGGCGGCGCTGCTCGCAGGCTGATCGCCGCCCGCGCTCAGCTGGGGCGCGACCGGGGCGGCGCGTAGCGCGGCACGTACTCCTGGCCGGTCAGCTTCTGGATCGCCGCCATCACCTCGTCGGTGATCGTCCGGATGTCGCGTGGCCCGTTGATCCGGCCGGCGACCGGGATCGGCGGGCCGAACCGCAGGGTGACCGGGTGTCGGCGGGGCAGCCGCGCGTCGACCGGCAGCACCTCGGCGGTGCCGAGCACACCGACCGGGATGATCGGCACCTCGGCGTCGCGGGCCAGCCGGGTCATTCCGACGCGGCCCCGGTAGAGCCGCCCGTCCGGGGAGCGGGTGCCCTCCGGGTAGACGGCGACCAGGCCGCCTGCGCGCAGCACCGGTACGGCGGCGTCGAGGGCGCTCAGGGCGGCCCGGCCGTTGGTGCGGTCGACCGGGATGGCACCCATGCCGGCGACGATCCGCCGGTTGAGCCAGCCGCCCGGACCTCGGCCGGTGAAGTACTCGGTCTTGGCCCAGAAGGTGACGTGCTGGGGCGTCAGGCAGGCGAGGAACAGCTCGTCGGCGACGGACAGGTGGTTGGAGGCGAGGATCCCGCCGCCGTGCCGGGGCAGGTGCTCCAGCCCTTCCACGTGGGGCCGCCAGCCCAGTCGCAGCGTGGTGCCGACGGTGAGCTTGCTGAGGTCGTACAGCAGGGGCACGTGTCCTCCGGGTCAGAGCGGGGTTGGGCCGAGATGGGCGTCGAGCGTGGCGCGCAGCAGGGCGTCGTCGTCGGCGGCGCCGGTGGCCAGCGGCAGGCTGCCCCAGGCCCAGAGCTGGGCGATGCCGTGCAGGTTGGCCCAGAGCGCGCCAGCGAGCACCGGTGCGGGCGCGTCGCCCGGTCGGCGTACCTGGGCCACCAGGTCGGCCAGGACGGCGAACAGCGGCAGGCTCGTCTCGCGCAGCCGGAGACGGCCGCTGTCCAGCAGGTCGTGGCGGAACATCAGCTCGAACATGCCGCGGTGGGCGGTCGCGAAGTCCAGGTACGTCCGGGCCAGCGCGGCCAGTCGGGCACGTGGGTCCGGGCCGGCGTCGCGCATCGTCTCCTCGACGCGGGCGCTGAGATCGGCGAATCCCTCGCGGGCGATGGCGGAGAGCAGGTCGACGTGGGTGGGAAAGTAGCGGCGCGGTGCGCCGTGTGAGACGCCAGCGCGGCGGGCGATCTCCCGCAGTGACACCGCCGACTGGCCCTCGCGCAGCACCAGGTCCACCCCGGCGGCCACCAGCCGCGCCCGCAGGCCCGTCTCATCCGCACCCATAGACAGTGTCTACCAGCACCCGTAGACGATGTCTACCCCCCCGGTGGGGCTGGCTCAACCGCGATGCGCGTGTCGTGGCCTGCCGGCGCGCATGGCACGCCGGCACCCAAATCTGCCCAACTCGCGATCGCTGCCTCGCGTGATCCAGTCGGGTTTCGTGAAGTCGGGGTGTCCTGGTGCCAGGGATACCCCGACGTCATGAAAGACGAGTGGATCACGCTGAGCGGACGTATCGGCTGGTGACCGGGGTGCCGGTTGGCCCGGCCGGGTGGGCGCGATCGGGGATTCAGCGCATGCGGGCCAGGATGCGGTCGGCGGGGGCCGGGCGGCCGAAGTGCCAACCCTGTGCCGCGTCGCAGCCGATCGCCCGCAGCCGCTCGGCCTGCCCCGCGGTCTCCACGCCCTCGGCGGTGACCGTCAGGTCCAGCGCGTGCGCCAGCGAGACCAGCGAGGCGAGGATCCGCTCGTCGGTGCGCCCGACCGCAGGTGACCGCAGGCCGGCCACGAACTCCCCGGCCACCTTCAGCTCGGTCACCGGCAGGTCCCGGAGGTACGCCAGGTTGCTGTAGCCGGTGCCGAAGTCGTCGATGGCGATCCGCACACCAAGGTCGGCCAGGACCCGCAGAGCGCGTACCGGCTCCTCGGCGGT
Organism: Micromonospora sp. CA-259024; assembly: GCF_050936255.1. NCBI lineage: Bacteria > Bacillati > Actinomycetota > Actinomycetes > Micromonosporales > Micromonosporaceae > Micromonospora > Micromonospora sp. CA-259024. The sequence continues at coordinate 125,884 of NZ_JBNJND010000001.1, forward strand.
GCTCATCATCGTGCTCTCAGTGATCTCCAGTTGGAGCCGCTCCGGCGGCAGGCCGGTCTGCCGCAGGAGGGTGCGGACCTCCTGCACCAGCCCGGGCCGGTGCACCTGCCGTACCGCCAGGTTGACGCTGACGAACGGCGCCGCGGCACCACCGGCCGACCAGGCCTCCGCCTCGCGGCACGCCTCGGCCAGCACCCACCCGCCCAACTGCACGATCAGGCCGGTCTCCTCGGCCAACCCGATGAAGCTGTCCGGCCACAGCACCCCCAGCTCGGGGTGGCGCCAGCGGACGAGCGCCTCGACGCCGACCAGGCTGCCGTCGCGCAGTGAGGTCAGCGGCTGGTAGTCGAGGTAGAACTCGCCCCGCTCCAACGCGGCCGGGATGGCCGCCGACAGCGCGTACCGGGCCAGTTCACGTTGGTTGCGCTCGGCGTCGTAGAGCGCCCAGCGCGCCCCGCCGGCGGACTTCGCCCAGTGCAGGGTGCTGTCGGCGGCCCGCATCAGGTCACCGGGGTCGGCGCCGGCCACCTGGCGCTCGACAATGCCGACACTCGCCGAGATCTGCAGCTCGTGCCCGTCGACCAGCGCCGGTGTCCGTACCGCGGCCAGCGCGGTCTCGGCCACCGCCACCATGTCGTCGGTGCCGCCGGTGCCTTCCACCAGGACGACGAACTCGTCCCCGCCGAGCCGGGCCACCAGGTGCTCACCCATGGCCTGGCTCAGTCGTTCGGCCACCGTCACCAGCAGCCGGTCACCGACCTGGTGCCCCAGGGTGTCGTTGACGACCTTGAACCGGTCCAGGTCCAGGAAGCACACCCCGACCCGCTGCGCGCCCCGGCCCGGTTCGTTCAGCGCGGCGGTGAGCCGCTCGGTGAACAGCGTCCGGTTGGGCAGGCCGGTGAGCGGGTCGTGGGTCGCCTGATGCCGGAACCGGGCCTCGCTGGCTCGGAGCGCCCGCTCGGCCTGCGTGCGGGCCCTCATGGCGGCCCGGCGGATCGACTCCTGCTCGTCGAGCGTCCGGTCGCGCAGCGCGCGGGCGTAGCCGGTCGCCACGGCCGCCAGCAGCCGGGCCATCCGGTCCTCGACGTCCTCCGCCACCAATCCCAGGTCGCGCACCAACCGAAGCTGGATGACCTCGACGGTACGACCCAGCCCCTCGGCGGAGGCGATGTGCGCGGCCACCAACTCGGCACCGACCCGGTGCCCGGCACGCAGGTCGAACGGCTCCGTGCGCAGCGCGCCGGCCAGTTGCCCGGTGAGCCGGTCCAGCAGGGCCTCGAGCTGGGCCTGGGTCATCGGCAGGTAGCTGGTGCCGGAGACCGCCTTCGCCCAGGCCCGGGCGAACGTGCCCGGGCAGGAGGTCGCCCCGGGCGACTCAGCCACCGAGCCGCCCAACGCCGCCCATGAAGACCGCGCGCTCGGCGTCCTCCGCGCTCTCCGGAGTGTCCGGTCGCCACTGTGGCACCCAGACCACACCCGGGTCGAGCAGTTCGAACCCGTCGAAGAGCGCGGTCAGCTCGGCGCGACTGCGCACCCACAACGGGTTGTCGGTACGGCGGTAGACCCGCTCCGCCTCCGCGCGTTCGTCCGCGCTGCGCCCGTCGTCGCTGGCCTGCGACAGCACCAGGTAGCTACCGGGGGCCAACGCCTCGCGCAGCGTCCGCAGCAACTCGGCCGGTCGCTCGTCGTCGGAGACGAAATGCAGGACGGCCACGACCATCACGGCCACCGGCTGGCTCAGGTCGAGCAGCTTGCGGACGTCCGGATGGGCCAGGATCCTGTCCGGGTGCCGCAGGTCCTCCTGCACCACCACCGTTCGGTCGTTCCCGGCGAGGATCTCGCGGCTGTGCGCCACCGCCACCGGGTCGACGTCCACGTAGACCACCCGAGACTGCGGGTCGTGCCGCTGGGCGATCTCGTGCACGTTGCCGACGGTCGGGATGCCCGAGCCGATGTCCAGGAACTGCCGGATCCCGGCATCGGCGAGGTGGTGCACGGCCCGGCGCAGAAACGCCCGGTTGGCCTGGGCCATCAGCGGCGCCTCGGGCACCGCCGCGACCATCGCCTGCGCCGCGGCCCGGTCGGCCGCGAAGTTGTGCGAGCCGCCGAGGTAGTAGTCGTACATCCGCGCGACGCTCGGGCGTTCGATGTCGATGGTGTCGGGTGCCCAGTCCGGCCGCTGCATGCGTTCACCCCTCGAGTCCGCGACGCGGGCATCGTCGCCCGCGCGGGTATTGTGCACCCGCCATGCACGCCAGACCATAGCGCGCCAGAGGTTGCCCGCCGACGTCGGTCGATACGCGACGGTCCGCGCCGGCCGAAGCTGGCGCGGACCGTCGGCCGCGACGCCCCGCTCGACGAGCGGGGGACAGATCAGAACTTCGGCGCGTCCGGTGCCTCGAGCAGACCGAGCCGGAGCGCGGTCATCAGGGCCTGAGCGCGGTTGGCCGCCCCGAGCTTCTCGTAGAGCTTGGAGATGTGGGTCTTGGCGGTGGACTCGCTGACGAACAGCTGCTTGGCGATGCCCGCCACGCTCATGCCGTCGGCGAGCAGCCGCAGCACCTGCCCCTCCCGGGGAGAGAGCTGCGGACCGGACGGGGCGAGCCGGCGCTTCATCGCCTCGGCCAGGTCGGCGGCGGTGAACGCGCTGGGGGAGGAGGCGGCGTGCCGGGCGGCGGCCACCACCTCGTCGGCCGGGGCGGTCTTCGGCACGAAGGCGCTCGCGCCAGCCTCCAGGGCGCCGAAGAGCTGGTCGTCGCCGGCGTACATGGTCAGCACCACGATGCCCATCGACGCGCTGGACTTGCGCAGCGCCCGAGTGGCCTCCAGGCCGCTGCCGTCGGGCAATCGCAGATCCATGATCACCACGTCCGGCTGCAGGGCCCCGGCCTGGCGTACCCCCTCCGCCGCCGTGGCCGCCTCACCGACGACCTCGAACTGACGGTCGCGCTCGAAGGCGTGCCGCAGGCCCTTACGAATCAGGTCATGATCGTCGACAAGGAGGACCTTGGTGCGGGTTGCCGGTGTCGGACTTGTGGTCATCCTCGGGTTACTCCCCTTCTGGTGCTGCGCTGTCGCGCACGTTGTCGCGCCGGGACGAGGTGCCGAGAACCACCGCCACGGTCGTGCCGCTGGGTTGCCGCGGCCTGATCTCCAACCGGCCCCGGATACGTTCCGCCCTCTCGGCCATGATCGCAAGACCGTACCGTCCATCGGGGCGCTGGTCAGCCATCCCCTGACCGTCATCCGACACTTCTATTTGTGCGTACGGGGGGTCAACCTCGCACGTGACCCACAAATTCGAGGCTCCGGCATGCTTGCGCGCGTTGGTCACCGCCTCCTGGGCGATACGCAGCAACTCGGCCTCGGTGGCAGCCGGCAGCCGGGCGGTGGACTCGTCCAGCGAGAGGTGCACGCGCAGCCCGCCCGAGGCACCCACGGTGCGCGCGTACTCGGCGATCGCCGCGGCCAGCCCACCCTGCCGGTCCACCTCGCTGCGCAGCTCGAAGAGGCTCAGCCGCAGCTCGGTGATCACCCGGGTCACCTCACCGCGCAGCGTACGCAGCGCCTCGGCGGTCTCGTCGGCGTCGTCGAAGACGGTGGCCAGGGCGTTGTCGATGCCGTAGCCGACCATTACCAGCTCCTGGGCCACCCCGTCGTGGATCTCCCGGGCCAGCCGCTGCCGCTCCTCGTTGGTGGCCAGCGAGCGGACCTCGTCGAAGAGCAGAGCCGCCTCCAGCCGCAGCGCGGCCGGGCGGGTCAGCGCGGTCACCCGGGACACCACCGGCGGCGGGTACGCGTGCGCGGCGTCCGCCTCCAGCACCACCAGCCCCACCGTGCGCACCCCGGCGACCAGCGGAACGATCAGCGCGGACACCTCGCCGCCCCGGTGTGAGCGGGACTGCGATCGCGCCGCGGTCTGCGCCTGCTGGCTGGCCCAGGCGTCGGCGATCGCCGAGTCCGCGTCCAGCGTCGTCTCCCAGTCCACCCGGTCGACGCCGGCCTGGGCGAGCACCACGAGCCGGCCGCCGCCGCTGGCCGACAGCACCGCGCCCCGGTCCGCCCGGGCCACCGTGCGCAACTCCTCCAGCAGGTGCTCGGAGATGCCGCCCGGGTCCAGGGTCGCCCCGGGCAGTTGTCGGGCCACCGTACGCAGTTGGGTCAGCAGTCGGGTCGCCTCGGCGTACGGCTGCGGTTTGCCCTCACCACGGACCGCCATCACCCGGTGCAGGGTGCCGGCGGCGTAGAGCCCCAACGCCGCCAGGATCAGCCACTGCGCGCAGACCGCGAGGTAACCCGGCTGGCCGAGCTGGAGGCCTCCGCCGACCTCGGTCACCGCGCCACTGACCAGCAGGGTGGCGGCGGTGACCGCGAGCAGGGCGGCGCCCTCGCGGAAGCGGCGGCGCAGCGCGGTGACGGTCACCGGGACCGCCAGGTAGGGCAGCACCGCCGACGCGCCCAGCCCGTCGACCGTGCCGCCGATCGAAGCGACCGCGGCCACCTGGCTCGCGGCCAGCCCCAGCACCACCACCTCGGCCACCCGGCTCAGCGGCCCGACCAGCCGGTGCTGCGGGGCCAGCAGGGACGGGAGCCCGGCCACCGCCAGCAGCGCGATCCACCACAGCTGGGCGACGTCGCGGGTGGCGAACAGGGTGAGGACGGCGATCAGCGCCAGCATCACCAGGCGGGCGGCCGCGGCGAGGGGATGCGGGTGCGGTGCGGTGGATGTGGATGCGGGCACGTGACGGATGGTAGTCAGCCCCGGTAGATATCGGCGATCTCCGCCGCGTACGTCTTGTGGACGACCTGACGTTTGACCTTGAGCGACGGGGTCAGTTCGCCGGTCGACTCGGTGAAGTCGCGGGGCAGGACCCGGAACACCTTGATCGCCTCGGCCTTGGAGACGGCCTGGTTCGCGGCGTCGACCGCGGCCTGGATCTCCTTGCGTAGGCCCTCGTGCTCGCGCAGTTGCTCGACGGAGGTGTCGGCGGGCAGCCCGGCACCCTCCAGCCAGGTCGGCAGGGCCTCCTCGTCGAGGGTGACCAGCGCCGCGATGAACGGCTTCCGGTCACCGACCACGACACACTGGCTGATCAACGGGTGCGCCCGGACCAGGTCCTCCAGCACCGCCGGGGCGACGTTCTTGCCGCCGGCGGTGACGATCAGCTCCTTCTTGCGGCCGGTGATGCTCAGGTAGCCGTCGGAGTCGAGCTGGCCCAGATCGCCGGTGCGGAACCAGCCGTCGGCGCTGAGCGCCTCGGCGGTCGCCGTCTCGTTGCGCCAGTAACCCTGGAAGATCAGCTCACCGGAGATCAGGATCTCGCCGTCGTCCTCGATCCGCACGGTCACGCCGGGCAGCGGGCGGCCGACGCTGCCGATCCGGGTGCCGCCGGGCAGGTTGGCCGCGGCGGCGGGCGAGGTCTCGGTCAGACCGTACCCCTCCAGGATCGTCACACCGATGCCCCGGAAGAAGTGACCGAGCCGGGCGCCGAGCGGTGCCCCGCCCGAGATCGCGTCCCGGCATCGGCCGCCGAGCGCGGCACGCAGCTTGCGGTAGACCAACCGGTCGAAGACCGCGTGCTGGGCGCGCAGCGCCAGGCCGGGTCCGCGTGGGGTGTCCAGCGCCTCGCTGTACGCGATGGCGACCTGCTCGGCGCGGGCGAAGATGCCTCCCTTGCCGTCGGCCTCGGCCTTCTGCTTGGCCGCGTTGTAGACCTTCTCGAACACCCGGGGTACGGAGAGCACGAACGTCGGCCGGAACTCCTGCAGCTCGGCGACCAGGTTCTTGGTGTCGGCGCAGTGCGCCATGGTGGCCCGCGCCTGCACGACGCCGATCTGGATCAGCCGGGCGAAGGCGTGCGCCAGCGGCAGGAAGAGCAGGGTGGACGCGCCGGCGTTGAACAGGTTCGGCAGCACCGGCACCGCGTTGGCGATGTCGGCGTACATGTTGCGGTGGGTGAGCACGCAGCCCTTGGGCCGGCCGGTGGTGCCGCTGGTGTAGATGATCGTGGCCAGGTCGCCGGCGCGGACGGCCTTGCGCCGCCGCTCGACCTCGGCCAGCTCGACCGTGGCACCGGTCCGGACCAGCTCGTCGACGCCGCCGAGGTCGATCTGCCAGACCTGCTCCAGCTCGGGCAGCCGGTCCCGGACACCGGCGACCAGGGCGGCGTGCGCCTCGGTCTCCACCACGACGGCGACCGCGTTGGAGTCCTCGAGGATCCACGCGGCCTGCTCGGCGCTGGAGGTCTCGTAGATCGGCACGGTGACCGCGCCGACGGCCCAGATGGCGTAGTCCAGCAGCGTCCACTCGTAGCGGGTACGGCTCATCAGCCCGACCCGGACACCCGGCTCGATGCCGGCGGCGACCAGCCCGCGGGCCACGGCGGTCACCTCGTCACGGAACTGGAGGCAGGTCACCTCGGCCCAGGCGGTGACGGCGCCCTCGGCGCCCGCGACGGGGCGGGCGAACTGGACGGCGTCGGGCGCGGCCTCGGCGTTGTCCCAGACCGGATCGGTGAGGTTGGCCGCATCGCCAACGGTGACGATCGGCGGGACGGAGAACTCGCGCACCTGCACTCCTTCGTGCTCGCACTGGCCGGGCCGGCCGCCACCGTGGGCGTCGGCTGTGTCGAAACCTACCTGGTAAGGAAGGGTCTCCTGTTAACGCCTCGCGTTGTGGAGCGCCCCTTGCTGACCGTGTTGTGTCCAGTCTGCGGCGGGGGCGGCGCGCCGTGGGGGCGGTACCCGCCGGGTAGCCTCCCCCCATGGCGGACTCCTCCACCCAGTCGATCATCATCGGCGCCGCACCGGATCGGGTGACGGCGGTCATCTGCGACTTCGCGCGCTACCCCGAGTGGACCGACGCGGTGCGCCGCGCCGAGGTCGTCGAGGAGTACGAGGACGGCTACGCCAGCCAGGTGCGCTTCACCATCGACGCCGGCGTGATGGCCGACGAGTACGTGCTCGCCTACGAGTACGCCGAGGACCTCTCCCGGATCGAGTGGCACCTGGTCGCTCCCTCGAAGATGCAGAAGACCCAGCGCGGTTCGTACGACCTGGTGGGTAACCCGGACGGCAGCACCACGGTGACCTACACGTTGGAGGTCGAGCTGTCGGTGGGAATGCTCGGAATGTTTCGGCGCAAGGCCGAGAAGATGATCATGGACACGGCGTTGAAGCAGCTCAAGCGCCGGGTAGAAGCAACCGGTGCGGCGCAGTGACGTGTCCGGTGGCACGGTAGAGGAGCCGAGGGTGGTCGGAACGGATCCGGGTTCGGCCCGGGAAGAGGCGGAACGGCTGGTCGCCACCCTGCTCGCGGGAGCGCGACTGGCCTCCGCCGGCTCGGCGGGCGGCGCGTTCGGCTCGGTGGGCGGGCTGCTGGCTGGTGTCCTCGGTCACAGTACCGGCCCGGACGGGCGTTCCGGCACCGGCGGCGCTTTCGCCACCGGTTCGGCCGAATGCTGCGTCTGCCCGGTCTGTCGGGGGATCGCCGCGTTGCGGGACCCGAGTCCGGAATTCGCCGAACGCCTCGCGACCGGCGCCGGTGACCTCGCGGCAGGCGTCGCGAGCCTGCTCCGCGCGTTCTCCCCGGCGGAGCCGCCCGCGACGAGCCCGTCCGAGCCGGCCCCCGATTCGAACGCCCGGCCGTCGCCGGCACCTACCGCGAGCACCGACGGCGTGCTCCCGGAGCCAGACCGGACCGGCCCCTCCAGCGCTGCCGGCGACGACCACGTGTGGCGCGATGCCACCCGTACCGGGCATGATTCTCAGCCGGCGCCGGAGCGGGATGTCTGGTCGGTCGCCACCCGGACGGCGGACCCACTCGCCCCGGCCGCCGCACCACCCGTCGACGAGGCCGGGTCGGCGACCGTGCCGGCACCGACCACCCGACCCGTGGTGCCCGCGTCGCGGGTGCCCGACGACGCCAGCGCGGAAGCGCCGGGCGACGGCGCCTGAGCGCGGGACATCCCGACCCGGACCGGCACACCCGCCGGGACGCGGGCCGGACAGCACAGCAGAGGGGAGCGGCAGCGGTGACGCTGACCATCGGAGTCGACGTCGGTGGCACGAAGGTGGCCGGCGGTGTCGTGGACGACACCGGCACGGTCCTTGTGCAGACCCGACGGGATACTCCCGCCGATGACGTCGCCAAGACCCGCGACGTCATCATCGAGTTGGTCGGCGAGCTGGCTGCCGGACGGACGATCGAGGCCGTCGGAATCGGCGCGGCCGGCTGGATCGACGCCGGCCGCTCGACGGTGCTCTTCGCCCCCAACCTGGCCTGGCGGGACGAACCGCTGCGCGAGTACGTCAGCACGGCCGTCGGCCTTCCCGTGATCGTGGAGAACGACGCCAACGTGGCTGCCTGGGCCGAGTTCCGGTACGGCGCGGCCCGCGCCGCCGACGACTCCATGATCATGTTCACCATCGGCACCGGCGTGGGCGGCGGGATCGTGCTCGGCGGGGAGCTGATGCGAGGCGCGCACGGCATCGCCGCGGAGCTGGGCCACATGCTGGCCGTGCCGGACGGACACCAGTGCGGCTGCGGGCGGCTGGGCTGCATCGAGCAGTACGCCAGTGGCAGCGCCCTCGTGCGCTTCGCCCGCGCCGGCGCCCGGCAGGAACCGAACCGGGCGACCGCTCTGCTGGACCTGGCGGGCGGGGATGTCGAGGCGATCACCGGCCACATGGTGACCGCCGCCGCGCAGGGTGGCGACCCGGTCTCCGCCGAGGCGTTCGCGCAGATCGGCCGGTGGCTGGGCACCAGCCTCGCCGACATGGCGCAGATCCTCGACCCGCAGACCCTGGTGGTCGGCGGCGGTGTGATCGACGCGGGCGACCTGTTGCTCGGCCCGACCCGCCGCTCGTACCTCGACGCGCTCGCGCAGCGCGGTCGTCTGCCGGTGGCCGAGGTGCTCCCGGCCGAGCTGGGCAACAGTGCCGGGGTGATCGGCGCCGCCGACCTGGCCCGCCGGATCTGAGGCGGTCCGGGATGGGCCAGGGTGCTGGCGTACCGCTGCGCGTGGTGTCGTACAACATCCACAGCCAGCGTGACGACACCGCCGCGCTGGCGGCGGTGGTCCGGGCCGCGAAGCCGGACGTGGTGATCGTGCAGGAGGGGCCGCGCCGGTTCCGGTGGCGGCAGAAATCCGCCGCCCTGGCCGAGTCGTTCGGCCTGGTGGTGGCCGCCGGCGGGCTGCCCGCGCTGGGCAACCTGCTGGTGACCAGCCTGCGGGTCCAGGTGCGGGGCACCCGGTGCCAGCGGTTCCCGCTGACCCCCGGCCGGCACCTGCGCGGCGCCGCGTACGCCGACTGCCGGGTCGGCGACGCCCGGTTCACCCTCGCCGGCTCGCACCTGTCCACCGACCCGGCCGAGCGTCCCGCGCAGGCCGCCGAGTTCAAGCGTGGGCTGGACGCGGCGACCAGCCCGGTGCTGGCCGGGGCGGACCTCAACGAAGGTCCGGACGGGCCAGCGTGGGCCACCGTGGCGCGCGGGCTGACCGACGCCGCGGTGGCGGCCGACCGGGCCGACCGGCTCACCTACTCCTGCGCCGACCCGCGCCGGCGCATTGACGCGCTCTTCGTCGACCCGCGGATCACCGTGATCGGCTACGACGTGGTGGACACCCCGCAGACCCGCCGGGCCAGCGACCACTTCCCGGTCCTGGTCGACCTGCTGCTGCCCACCACCGGCTGACCCCCAACCCGGCTCGACCGTCGATATGTCCGCGTCAGGGCTGGACATCCGGCTCCGTTGTGGAGAGGATTTCGCGGCGACCGGCACGCGTGCCGTACCAAAGGAGATGTCCCCGGTGTCCACCTCCACCGACCACGGCCGGCCCGACCCAGAAGCGAGCCCGTCCGCGCTGAGCAGCGACGGCCGCCCGGTCTCCGACCGGGGTGAAACGGTCTGCGTCATCGGGGCCGGGGCCAGCGGCCTGACGGCCATCAAGAATCTGCGCGAGCACGGGTTCGGCGTGGACTGCTACGAGCGGGAGACGGGCGTCGGCGGCGCCTGGAACTGGCGGCACGACCGCAGCCCGGTGTACGCCAGCACCCACCTGCTGTCGTCGAAGCCGTTCACCCAGTTCCCCGACTTCCCGATGCCGGACTCCTGGCCGGACTACCCCCACCACAGTCAGCTGCTGTCGTACTTCGAGCGGTACGCCGACCACTTCGACCTGCGCTCGCACATCTGGTTCGGCACCGAGGTGATCCGGGTTGAGCCCGCCGAGGGGGAGCGGTGGGACGTGACCACCCGCTCCACCGGCGGGTACGGCCCGGAGCGCACCTCCCGGTACGCCGCCGTGGTGATCGCCAACGGGCACAACTGGTCGCCGAAGCTGCCCCGCTACGAGGGCCTGGAGCAGTTCCGCGGCGAGATCATGCACGCCTCGTCCTACAAGGACCCGGCGCAGCTGCGCGGCAAGCGGGTGCTGGTGGTCGGCGCCGGCAACACCGGCTGCGACATCGCCGTCGAGGCCGCCCAGCAGGCGTCGCGTTGCTGGCACTCCACCCGGCGCGGCTACTGGTACGCCCCGAAGTACGTGCTCGGCCGCCCCGCCGACCAGGTGAACGACACCCTGCTGGCGCTGCGCGTGCCGCTGCGGGTGCGGCAGTGGCTCTACCACTGGACGCTGCGGTTGACGGTCGGCGACCTGACCCGCTTCGGTCTCCCCAAGCCCGACCACCGGGTGTACGAGACGCACCCGATCGCGAACAGCCAGCTCGTCTACTACGTGGGTCACGGTGCGATCGGCCCGGTGCCCGACATCGCCCGGTTCCACCCGTACGCGGTGGAGCTCGCCGACGGCCGCGAGATCGACCCCGAGGTGGTCATCTTCGCCACCGGCTACCTGCCGCGCTTCGAGTTCCTCGACGCGTCGGTGTTCGGTGACAGCGCGGGAGCGGGTCGGCCCACGCTGTGGCTCAACGCGTTCACTCCGGGGCATCCGACGCTGGCGGTCGCCGGTCTGGTGCAGCCGGATTCCGGGTTGTTCACCCTGTCGCACTGGCAGACGGTGCTCTTCGCCCGACTGCTGCGGGCCCGCCTGGATCGACCGGAGCGGGCCGCGGCGTTCGCGCAGCGGGTGCGTGACCGGGCCGGGGAGCGCTACTCCGGGCAGGTCAAGGAGAGTAGCCGGCACTGGTTCGAGGTCGGTCACGCCGACTACCTGCGCGCCGTCCAGCGCGCCCTGATCGACCTGGAGGGCAAGTGAGTAGGCCCTCTGGTCGCGAGCGAAAGGCAGATCAGTGACCGAGCTGCGGATCATGCGGGGCCTGGAGTGGGCCCGCCCGGTCCGACCGGCACGGCGGGAGGTGCTCAGCGCCACTCCCGAGCTGGAGGAGGGGCGCCCGCCGCTACTCTTCGTCCCCGGGTTCGGGCACGGCGCGTGGGCGTTCGCCGAGCACTGGTTGGGTCACGCGGCGTCGCGGGGCTTCCCGGCGTACGCGGTGAGCCTGCGTGGGCACGGTGGCAGCGAGCCGGCGCCGGAGGCGACGCTGCGGGCGTACGCCCACGATGTGGTCCAGGTGGCCGCGGGCCTGCCGCGCCAGGCGGTGCTGGTGGGGCACGGCGCCGGGGCCCTGGTGGTGGCGCACGCGTTGGCCCGCTACCCGGCGCGGGGGGCGGTGCTGGTGGCACCGGTCTTCGGCGGCTGGGGCGTGTTGGGGGCGGCGCTGCGCCGCAACCCGGCGGGCACGGTGCCGGCGGCGTTCGGCGGGCCCCTGCGGCTCAACCGTGGGCAGCTGTTCAGTCGTGAGTTGCCCGACGAGGAGGCCCGGCGGTACGTCGGACGCCTCGGTCGGGCCAGCCGGCGGGCGCAGTGGGCTCTGCTGGGCGAGCCGGAGGCCGAGCCGGCCGTGGGCGCGCCGCCGGTGCTGGTGTTGGGCAGCCCGGATGACCGGGTGGTGCCGGCGTCGACGTTGACCCGGGTGGCCCGCCGGTACGGCTCGGCTCCGCTGCTCTTTCCCGGGATGGGCCACGACCTGATGCTGGACGCGCGGTGGGCGGAGCCGATCGACGCGATCCTGGACTGGCTGGAGAAGCAACCCGCGGCGCACTGAGCGAACGGGCGCCTGCGGTCAGCCGCCGGCGTGGTGGGTGGTCGGGCTGCCGGTCTTGGTGGCGGGTCGGGGCACCCTGGTGGCGCCGTCGGGGCTGGCGTCGGTGCTGGTCAGTCGGCTGACCAGGGCGCCGCCCTCGTCCAGCGCGCGGAGGTAGGAGCGGGCCCAGGCCCGGATGTCGTGCTGGTGCAGGTGGGCGCGCATGGCCCGCATCCGTTGGGTGACGTCGGCCGGACTGGCCCGCAGCGCCGCGCGCAGGCCCTGCTTGAGCCCCTCCAGGTCGTGCGGGTTGACCAGGTACGCCTGGGACAGCTCAGCGGCGGTGCCGGCGAACTCGCTGAGCAGCAACGCGCCCGTGTCGTCCACGCGGGCGGCCACGTACTCCTTGGCGACCAGGTTCATCCCGTCGCGCAGCGGGGTCACCGCCATCACGTCGGCGACCCGGTAGAGCGCTGCCAGCTCGGCCCGGTCGAAGGGTTGGGTGAGGTAGTGGATCGCCGGCTCGCCGACCCGGCCGAACTCGCCGTTGATCCGGCCCACCTCGCGCTCGATCCGCTCACGGAGGATCTGGTACTGACCGACGCGTTCCCGGCTCGGCATCGCGACCTGCACCAGCACCGTGTCGCGGACCTTGACGTCGCCGCTGGCGAGCAGCTCGCTGTACGCCTTGAGCCGCTGCTCGATGCCCTTGGTGTAGTCCATCCGGTCCACGCTGAGGATGACCTGCCGGGGATCGCCGAGGTCCTGACGTAGCCGGCGGGCGCGGGCGGCCACGTCCGGACGGGCGGCGAGCGCGGCCATCTCGGCGGTGTCGATGGAGACCGGGAACGCGCCGATGCGGACGACCCGGTCGTCGATGCCGATGCGCCGGTCGGTGGCCGGCAGCTCCAGCACCTTGGTCACCAGTTGGGCGAAGTTGTGCGCCGCCTGGGCTCGTTGGAAGCCGACCAGGTCGGCGCCGAGCATGCCGCGTAGGAGCTCGGCCCGACGGGGCAACTGCATGAACAGCTCCGGCGGCGGGAACGGCACGTGCAGGAAGAACCCGATGCGCAGGTCCGGCCGGAGCGCGCGCAGCTGACCGGGGACCAGGTGCAGGTGGTAATCCTGCACCCAGACCATCCCGCCCGGCTCGGCGACCTCGGCGGTCGCCTCGGCGAAGCGCTGGTTGACCCGCAGGTACGCCTCCCACCACCGACGGTGGTGCTGCGGCTGCTCGACCGCGTCGTGGTAGAGCGGCCAGAGGGTGGCGTTGGCGAACCCCTCGTAGTGGTCGCGCAGGTCTTCGGGGCTGAGCGGGACGGTGTGCATCCGGACGCCGTCGACGTCCGGCAGCGTCGGGGCCGGCCCGGTGCCGCCGGCCCAGCCGACCCAGGTCGCCGGGGTGTGCCGCAGGAGCGGGTGCAGCGCGCTGACCAGCCCGCCCGGGCTGCGCCGCCACTCGCAGGCTCCGTCGGGCGCCTGGCTGTCGTCGATGGGGAGGCGGTTGGCCACCACCACGAGGGAACTCTGTCGCATCTCGGGCATTCCGATCAGCAGAGGGCTGACCGCCGCGAGCAAGGAAAAACCGGTCAGTCAGCGGGGGGAGTGACGTACAGCGGTATTCCTACTGACAGTAAGTTACACCACTGTTACGACCCCGGCGGGCCGGTGCCGTCCCGGGATGCGGGCCGGATTCAGACGACGGCGCCGTTGTCCGGGTCGTCGTCGTCCTCGTCGCCGGGGCGCAGCCGCCAGATCAGCGTGACGAAACCGGCCAGAATGCCGGTGAACCCGAACAGGGTGACCGCTGAGCGGTCCACCGGAAGCAGCCACGGGAAGAGGAAGAGAACGAACCCGACGACCACCCCGAGCACGCCGACCACCGCGTACTTGCTGACCCGGGGTAACGGCGGCGGTGGGGGCGGGTGGTAACCCTCGTCGTCGTCCTCGTCGTCGGGCAGGTCGGCGCCGAAGGTGTCCAGCCCGTCCAGCAGCGACGGCTCATCCGGCCGGGTGCCCCGCCCGACGGAGATGCCGGAGATGTCCGTCGCGGACGGCAGCCGACGGACGTCGGTGGCGGTCGGACCGGGCTCGTCGGCCCCGGACCGGGCCAGCGGGCCGGCGGCCGGTTCGTCCCGGGCGTCCCGTTCGTCCACGTCCTCCGAGGCCGGCCACGGGTTCTCGCCGACGGTGGAGGTGGTGTGGAAGCCGGCAACGATCCGCGCCCACTCGGCGTCGATGTCCGGTTCGTCACGGGCCGGCGGCTGCTCCGGGGTGGTCTCGTCGGCGAGCTGGGACAGGTAGTCCCGTGCGGTCGTCAGGTGCGACCGGTCGACGTAGAGCCGGTCGACCGGCCGGGCCGGGACGGTGGTGGTGCGGGTGACCGGGTTGAGGTCGGCGGAGGGCTGCAGGTAGGCGGCGATCCCACCGGCGGCCAGCACGTCGAGCAGGTGCTCGCCGACGCGCGGATCGACGTCGCCGACGACGGCGTACTCGTTCGCGTCGAGCCCGTTGTCCCGCCGTCCCCGGCGGGCCCCACCCGCTGACACCCGGACATCCCCCTTAACGCGCCTTCCGGCGCGGCCGCCCCTGTCCCTCGGCGCCCGTCCGCACGCCGTGCTCTGAATCGTGACACGTCAGGGCATGGTTCCGGGAGTGCGTTGTGTCGCGTCTTCCAAAGTCACGGCTGCCGCCGCAGGTCGCGGCAGGGGCTCTTTGTCCGTTCTTGCTCACCACGTGCTATCTCGATGATCGCCGGTGCCGGTGCCGGTGCCGGTGCCGGTGCGCGGTGCGGGACCTGTGGTGACCAGCCGGGCGCGGATCGATGCCTGGCCCCGCGTTCGGTCCGTTGTGGTGAGCGCGTGCGCTTCGTAGGCTCGTCGGCGACGACGGCGTTCCCGGGCATGGCGCCGTCGCGGGCACATCTTGGGAAAGGACGCCGGTGCTCTACTGGCTGTTGAAGTACGTCATCCTCGGTCCGCTGCTCAAGCTGATCTTCCGCCCGCAGGTGGAGGGCCTGCACAACGTGCCGGCGACCGGTCCGGTGATCCTGGCCAGCAACCATCTCTCCTTCTCCGACTCGATCTTCACGCCGTTGATCACCGCGCGGAAGGTCACCTTCGTGGCCAAAGCCGAGTACTTCACCGGCAAGGGGATCAAGGGCTGGCTGACCAAGATGTTCTTCGTCGGCACCGGCACGATTCCGGTGGACCGCTCCGGCGGGCGTGCCGCCCGCGCCGCACTGGACACCCAGTTGCAGGTGCTGCGCGCCGGGGGAGTGGCCGGCATCTACCCGGAGGGAACCCGTTCCCCGGACGGCCGGCTCTACCGGGGCAAGACCGGGGTGGCCCGGCTCGCCCTGGAGAGCGGCGCGGTGGTGGTGCCGGTGGCGATGCTCAACGCCGACGAGATCCAGCCGCCGGGCACGCTCATCCCCAGGATCGCCCGGGTCAGGATCCGCTTCGGCGCTCCGCTGGACTTCTCCCGCTACGCCGGTCTGGCCGGTGACCGGTTCGTCGAGCGCGCGGTCACCGACGAGATCATGTACGAGTTGATGGAGCTCTCCGGTCGGGAGTACGTCGACATCTACGCCCAGAAACTCAAGGAGCCGGTCCCGGCGCCGCTGGCGGCCTAGCCACCGCCGCGCCGGTCAGGGCAGGTGGAGCAGGGTGGGGGCGTGGTGGCGGGTGGCGAAGTCGTGCAGGCGGGTACGGGCCACCGAGGCGGCGGGTGGGTCGGTCTCGGTCAGCGGGCCGATCGCCAGCGCCAGCGTGATGATCTCGTCGGTCACGTCGGTCATCCGGGCGTAGCTGGCCGCCGCCGAGCCCAGCAGGTCCGCGGCGGTCGACGCGTCCCCGGCGTGCCGGGCCAGCGTGGCGTCGGCGACCTGGCAGGCGGCGCGCGCCCACGGGGTCATCCGGGGCGCCCGGTCGAGCATCTCCCGGACCAACCGGGCCGCGTCCGCGCCGAGCACTCCGGCGACGTGCCCGACGGCCGGCACCCACTCCGCGAACGGGATCATCCGGGTCCGTCGCCAGTCCTCGTCCAACTCGGTCAGCAGCGCCATGGCCTCGTCCCGGCGGCCCTGCACCGCCCGGCAGAGCGCGGCGTGCGCCAGGGTGGAGCGCAGCACCCGGTGGAATCCGCTGCGGCGCGCTGCGACCAACGCCCGCTCGACCAGGTCCGCACCCGTCCCGGCCGGTTCCGCAGCCCCGCCCGGTCCCGCAGCCCCGCCCGCCTCGGCGCCGGCCAGGCCGCGCATCCAGCCGGAGACCGCCACGATGTGCAGATCCCACTCCGCCGTCGGCCGTCGGGTCGACTCCGCTGCCATCGCCAGCGCGGCCGTCCAGTCGCCCGCGTAGTACGCCCGCGCCCACTGGTCGGCGAAGCTGGTGGCCAGGCTGTGCTCGCCGCCCAGGTCGAGGGTGAGCTGCTCGTCGACCAACCGGGCCGAGCCGGCCAGGTCACCCTCCTCCTGCAACGCCCAGGCCAGGTTCTGCACCGCCCGGCGTCGACTGGTCAGCCGCTCCACCCGGCAGTGCTCGGTCACCTCCGCCAGCTCCGGGTACGCCGAGGCCGAGCCGGCCAGGTAGCGCGCGACGGCAAGGGTGATCCGCGCGTTGGCCTGGACCTCGCGCAGCTGGAGCCGCTCGGCGAGGGACGCCGCCGCCCGGGCCGCCGAGCACGCCGGATCGGTCTCCGCGTTCAGCATGTGCACCCGGGCCAGTTCCAGCAGGGCGCCCGCCTTCTCCTGGCTGTCGGGTAGTTCGCTGTAGATGCCGATCGCCTGGTCGAGGCAGTGCAGGGTCGCCGAACGGTCGGCCCGACTCCACGCGGCGGTGGCGAGCAGCGTCCAGGCGCGCGCCGCACCCGTCCGATCCCCGCCCGTGGTGAGCCGCTCGGCCAGCCGGGTGAGAGTGTCCGTGCCCCCCGCCACCAGGAAGGCGTCACCGTCGCGATAGAACGCCAGCTCGGCGTCGAACAGCTCCAGCGCCGGGTCCGGTCCGACATCCAGGGCCAGCGCCCGGCCAACCAGCGCGGCGGCGGTGTCCAGCGCGTGCAGCTCGTACGCCCGGCGTGCCGCCCGGTGCAGCGCGGCCCGCGCCGCCGGGGCGTAGGGGGCGGTGTCCAGACCGACGGTCCGGGCGATCTCGTGTGCCGCCCAGCGATGGTTGGCCAGCACCTCGGCCAGGTCGTACTGCCGGCCGTCGGTGAGCTGCGCCATCCAGTCGGCGGTACGTTGGTGGCGCAGTACCCGTTCGGCCCGGGGCAGCCGCTGGTAGCAGACATCTCGCACCAGGATGTGCCGGAAGCGGTACTCGGACTGGCCGGGCATCGTCGACGTGCTCTGCTCGTACACCAGGTCGCGACGCTGTAGCCGGTCCAGCGCGCGTTCCACCCACTCCACCGGCCGCCCCAGCGCCGTCGCCACCGGCGCGGCCCAGAACTGTACGCCGACCACCGCGGCGGCCTGGAGCACCGCCCGGTCGGCCGGATCGAGCAGGTCGAGCCGGTTGGCGATGACCGCCTGCACCGTGCGGGGCATCTCCGCGCCACCGTTCGGGTCGAGGCGGGTGGCCGAGCCGACCGCGTCGAGCAGGCCGCCGTCCAGCAGCATCCGGGCGTATTCCTGGGCGTAGAGCGGGTTGCCGTCGGCGAACTCGATCAGCGGGGTACGCGCGTTGGTGGGCAGCGTCGCCTGCCCGAGTAGCAGCGAGTAGAGCGTGTCGATGTCGGTGTCGTGCATCGGAGGCACCGAGATGGACATCGCGCCGCTGATCGTGCCGGTCCACGACGGATGCCGTTCCCGCAGCTCGGGACGGGCGGTCGCGACGACCAGCAGCGGTACGCCGCGCGCCATCGCGCCCAACTGCTCGACGAAGGCGAGCATCGCCTGGTCCGCCCAGTGCATGTCCTCGAAGACCAGCACGGTTGGTCCGGTGGCAGTCAGGGAGAGCAGGAACCGTCGCCAGGCGGCCTCGGTCTCACCGGGGGTGAGTCGTTCGCCGGGTACGCCGATCAGTGGCCCGAGTGCCTCGGCCAACTGGGTCGCGTGCGGGTCGGCGAGCTGCCCCAGACGGGCCCGCAGCCGCTCGCGCAGGGCGGCCCGGCCGTCGACCTCCGGCACGCCCACCCACGTCTTCACGATGTCCGACAACGCGGCCCAGGTGACGTTCTCGCCGAACGGCGGGCACTGCCCGACGAGCCAGGTGATCGGCGGGCCGGGCAGGCTGCCGGCGTGCCGTGCCAGCTCGCGCAGCAGCCGGCTCTTGCCCACACCGGCGGGGCCGAACACCGTCACCAACTGGGAGGTCCGCTCGGTCACCATCCGGTGCAGCGCGTTGACCAGCAGGCCGCGCTCGTGTTCCCGGTCCACCATCGGGGTCAGCTCGGCGCCGCGCGGGTCCCGGTGCGGCCGGATCTGGACGGCCAGCCAGATCCGGCTCACCGCGGACCGGCCGCGCAGGGTGACCGGTGGCTGGTCGGCGTACTCCATCTCCTGTCGGGTGGCCGACCAGGTGCTCTCGTCGACGACGACACCGCCCGGCGGGGCGAACGCCTGCAACCGGGAAGCAGTGTTGACCACGTCTCCGGTGACGAAGGCCTGCCCGCCGTCACGGGTGGCGGAGAGGTCGACCAGGGCCTCGCCGGAGGCGATGCCGACCCGGAAGGTGAGCGGCGGCTGCGGACCGGCGGGTTGGCGGGCCAGGTTACGTTGCAGCTCCAGGCCGGCGCGGACACACCGCAACGCATCGTTGTCAGTGGCCACCGGCGCGCCGAACAGCGCCATCGCCGCGTCGCCGATGTACTTCTCGACCACCCCGCCGTACTGGTGCACGATCCGCCGCACCGTCGCGAAGTAGGTCTGCTGCAGGCTGCGGGCCTGCTCCGGGTCGGCCCGCTCCGCGTACCTGGTGAAGTCGACGATGTCGACGAAGAGCACGCTGACCTGACGCCGGTCCTCCTGCACCACGACGACGTGGTCCCGCATCGGTTGGCCGCAGCTGGTGCAGAAGTTGACCTCGGTGCTGTTGGCGTGGCCGCAGTGCGCACAGCTGACCGCGAGTGGCTGGCCACACCCGCCGCAGAAGCGGTCGTCCGGCCCGGCCGCTCGTGCGCAGTGTCCACAACTGAGGTCGATGGTCAGCTCCGTGGGCGGAAAGAGGTCAGTATCGCGGCCGGCCTGGCCAGTCGGGTACCCGACGTGCGGACGGGCGACGTCATCGATCGGTCGGGGTTAGTGTTCCGTACCAGGAAGTTTCATGTCAGGGAGAGTGCCGTGCAGGTGCGACTGTCCGCCTCGTGGACCGATCCGGGCGGCACGCTGTGGGCGCCGGGCGACACGATCGACGTCGATGCTGTCACTCTCGCCGAGCTGGAGGAGCAGGGCATGGTGGAAGAGCCTGAGGGCCAGTCGGGCGGGTCGGGGGAGACCACGACCACCTCGTCGAGCACGTCCACGGCTGGTAAGCCGACCGACCCGAAGAAGATCGGTCCGGGGCCGGGCGCGCCGCCGGCCGACAGCACGGAGAACTGATCGCCCGGGTGCGGCCGGCGGGCCGGTGGGTCCGTCAGCCGTACCCGTTGGGCACGTGACGCCGGCTGCCAGTGGGCAGCCGGCGTCACCGTTTGTGCGGGGTGCCGGGCTGGCCGGCGACAGGTTGCGGGTGTCCATACCGGAGGTCGGGTCGGCGACGGGGCCGGACGGGCCGCTCGGTCAGCGGTCGTTCATGCCGGCGCGACGGCGCAGCGCGGCCACGTCGGTCACCACGATCCGGCGCCCCTCCGTGCGCAGCCAGCCACGGCTGGCGAACGAGCCGATCGCCTGGTTGACGCTCTGCCGGGAACCGCCGGCCATCTCGGCCAGCTGACTCTGGTTGAGCTCGATCGTGATCATCGGCGCCTGGCTCTCGCCGGCCAACCGGACCAGCGTCTTCGCCACCCGACCGGGCAGGTCGAGGAAGACGTGGTCGGCGTTCTGCTCGGTGAGCCGGCGGATCAGCCCGCCCAGGGAGCGCATCACCGCGTCCAGGATGCGGGGGTTGGAGTGCACCAGTTCCATGAACGCGCCCCGGGAGAGCGCGAGCGCCGCGCAGTCCTCGATGGCCTCCGCCGAGGCAGACCGGGTGGACGCGTCGAGCAGGGAGACCTCGCCGAGCACGTCCGGTGGACGGATCACCGACAGCACGGCCCGCTCGCCGGTGGGTGCGGTGCGGAAGACGGCCACCGCGCCGCGGCGCAGCACGATGAGCGACTCACCCGGGTCGTTCTCCACGAAGAGCAACTGACCCTTGCGGTAGGTGCGCGGAACGGCGGCAGCGATGACGCGCTGCCGCACCTCAGGCTCCAGCCCGGCGAACATCTCGACACCCGTGAGCGCGTCACCCGGCTCTGGCAGGCGCATCTCCACGGCCCAACCCCTCCCCGGTCATGGACCACAAACTCGCTCACCGGGTGAACCTGATGGCCCCGACAGGGTGAACTGACACCGATTCGGCGTCCGGTAGCGATACACATCAGATCATGACGGTCCGGTCGCTTGCTGTACACCCCTCGAAGCACTTCCGTGACCGTCGCGAGCTGCGGCGTCCCGCTTTCCGGGGGTGCCGGGCCAGGCCGGTGGCGGGGGTCGTCGCTGGCCCGGGCCGCGCCGTTCGCCGGCCCCGCCGCTCAGTGCCGCGCGACGGTGGGCGAGGATGGCCGGAATGGTCTACCGCTACTTCTACGACTGCGAGTTCATCGAGGACGGCACCACCGTCGACCTCGTCTCGATCGGTGTCGTCGACGAGTACGGCCGCGAGTTCTACGCGGTTTCCACCGAGTTCGACGATTCCCGCGCCGTGCCCTGGGTCCGCCGCAACGTGCTGGACAAGCTGCCCTCCCCGGCGGACCGGGCCTGGCGTTCGCGCGAGCGCATCCGCGACGACCTGTACGACTTCCTGGTCGAGCCGATCCGGGACCGGCCGGGGGAGCAGTTGGAGCTGTGGGCCTGGTACGCCGCGTACGACCATGTGGTGCTCGCCCAGCTCTGGGGCGCGATGCCGGCGCTGCCCCGGGAGATTCCCCGCTACACGAAGGAGCTGCGACAGCTCTGGGATGACCGTGGACGGCCGGCGCTGCCGGATGCGGACGCGGCCCGGCACGACGCTCTGGTCGACGCCCGGCACAACCTGGCCCGCTGGCGGGCGATGACGGCCCGCTGAGTTGCCGGTGTCCCCTGCGGTCGTACCGCCGGAGGTTTGACCGGTTCTGTCCCGGGCATCGGTTCGACGAGCCGAGTCGAGGGAGGGTGCCATGAGCAACCAGCCGACCAGCGCCGGCGAGGCCCGCGCCCGGGT
This sequence comes from Micromonospora sp. CA-259024, assembly GCF_050936255.1. Lineage (NCBI taxonomy): Bacteria > Bacillati > Actinomycetota > Actinomycetes > Micromonosporales > Micromonosporaceae > Micromonospora > Micromonospora sp. CA-259024. The sequence goes on from NZ_JBNJND010000001.1 coordinate 147,267, forward strand.
CACCGAGCTGGCTCGGGCCGCGCGGATCTGCATGCTCACCACGATCGCTCTGGACGGGCGGCAGGTGAGCCGGCCGATGGGGCTTCAGGAGGCCGAGTTCGACGGCGATCTGTGGTTCTTCGCCGACGCCGGCTCCGCCAAGATCCGCCAGATCCGGGTGAACCCGGAGGTCAACGTCGCCTTCTCCGACCAGCGACACCACGCCTGGGTGTCGATCTCCGGCACCGCCACCGAGGGGTTCGACCGGGCCCGGGCCGAGCGGCTGTGGAGCCCGCTGCTCACGGCGTGGTTCCCCGACGGGCCGGACACCCGTGGCCTCACCCTGATCAAGGTGCACGCCAGCTCCGCCGAGTACTGGGACTCGCCGAGCAGCACGGTGGTCAACCTGCTCGGCTACGCCAAGGCCGCGGTCACCGGCCGGCGACCGACGGTCGGTGAGAACCGCGAGGTGAGCTTCTGAGCAGAGTTGCTGGCGGGTCGCCTCCGGGGCGCGCTGTCGCCGCACCGGCGGGCCGACTACAGTGCGCAGTGACGGCCCGCCCCGGGCCGGCAACGGCGCCGATGGTCTGACCTGACACATACCCTGGGGCAAATCGGGCTTTACCTGATGCTCCAGGAGGATGAGCGGATCATGCGTATCGGCGTGCTCACCGGCGGCGGCGACTGCCCGGGTCTCAATGCGGTCATCCGGGCGGTGGTCCGCAAGGGCGTTGCCACCTACGGTCACGAGTTCGTGGGCTTCCGGGACGGTTGGAAGGGCCCGCTGGAGGGTCTGTCCCGTCCCCTGGACATCGCTGACGTCCGCGGCATCCTGCCCCGCGGCGGCACCATCCTCGGCTCGTCCCGGACCAACCCGTTCAAGATCGAGAACGGCGTCGAGCGGATCAAGGACAACCTCGCCGCGCAGGGCGTGGACGCGCTGATCGCGATCGGCGGCGAGGACACCCTCGGCGTGGCCACCAAGCTCTACGAGCTGGGCGTGCACGTGGTCGGGGTGCCGAAGACGATCGACAACGACCTGGGCGCCACCGACTACACCTTCGGCTTCGACACCGCGGTCAACATCGCGATGGAGGCCATCGACCGCCTGCACACCACCGCGGAGAGCCACCACCGCACGCTGGTCGTCGAGGTGATGGGCCGGCACGCCGGCTGGATCGCCCTGCACGCCGGTCTGGCCGGTGGCGCCAACGTGATCCTGCTGCCCGAGCGGCAGTTCGACGTCGACCAGGTGGCCGGCTACGTCGAGAAGCGCTTCCAGCACCAGTACGCCCCGATCGTGGTGGTCGCCGAGGGCGCCCAGCCGCTGGACGGCCAGATGGTCCTCGCCAACCAGGAGCTGGACTCGTTCGGCCACGTCCGCCTCGGCGGCATCGGCCAGTGGCTCGCCGAGCAGCTGGAGGCCAAGACCGGCAAGGAGGCCCGCACCGTGGTGCTGGGCCACATCCAGCGCGGTGGCACTCCGACCGCCTTCGACCGGGTGCTCGCCACCCGCCTGGGCCTGCAGGCCATCGACGCGGTCAACGACGGCGACTGGGGCAAGATGGTCGCGATGCAGAGCACCGACATCGTCCGGGTGCCGCTGGCCGAGGCCACCCGTGAGCTGAAGACCGTGCCGCTGGAGCGGTACGCCGAGGCCGAGGTCTTCTTCGGCAGCTGATCGACGGTCGGCGGCGCGGCGGGCCTGCGGGTCCGCCGCGCCGCGACCCGATGCGAGGGGGTACGGGCCGAGATGTCAGCCGGGGTGCACACGGTCGCGGTGATCGGCGCGGGCAAGATCGGTGAGCTGATGCTCTCCGGGCTGCTGCGCTCAGGATGGCCGGTGGACCGGCTGCTGGCCACGGCCCGCCGGCCGGCTCGCGCCGAGGAGTTGACGGCCCGCTACGGCGTACGGGTGGTCGACAACCTGACGGCGGTGGACGAGGCGGCGGTGCTCGCGATCTCCGTCAAGCCGCAGGACGCCGCCGCGCTGCTCGACGAGATCGGTCCCAAGGTGCCGGCCGACAAGCTCGTCATCTCGCTCTGCGCCGGTCTGCCCACCAGCTTCTTCAGCCGTCGGCTGCCCGACGGCACCCCGGTGGTCCGGGTGATGACCAACACCCCGGCGCTGGTCGACGAGGCGATGACCGCGATCTCGGCGGGCGCGTACGCCACCGGGGCGCACCTCGCGTTGGCCGAGGAGATGTTCAAGCCGCTCGGTCAGACGATCCGGGTGCCCGAGTCGCAGCAGGACGCGGTCACCGCGCTCTCCGGCTCCGGCCCGGCCTACTTCTACCTGCTGGTCGAGGCCATGGTCGACGCCGGGATCCTGCTCGGGCTGCCCCGGCAGGTGGCGCACGAGCTGATCGTGCAGACCGCGATCGGTTCCGCGGTGATGCTGCGCGACTCCGGCGAGCATCCGGTCAAGCTGCGCGAGGCGGTGACCTCGCCGGCCGGCACGACCATCTCCGCGATCCGTGAGCTGGAGAAGCACGGCGTCCGGGCGGCGCTGCTCGCCGCACTCGAGGCCGCCCGGGACCGCGCCCGCGAGCTGGCCGCCCAGGCGGACTGAGCGTTCCGGGCGCGTCGCGGGGCCGTGCGTCCGTCGCCCCGTGCCGCATACTGGCCGGGTGTTCACACTCGCCCAGGCCCGGCACCTGGTGGCCACCCTGCGGCCACGCGTCGACGAGTTGATCCGGGTCCGGGCCGACCTGGCTGAGCTGCGCGCCGACCTGGCCGACCACGGCGTGAGCGCGCTCGGCGGGCTGGCCGAGGTGAAGGGGCTGGAGGCCCGGCTGCACGCCGTCCTCGACGAGCTGCACCAGCACGACATCCAGGTCAAGGGCATCGCTCCGGTGCTGCTCGACTTCCCCGGCGAGCGGGCCGGCCGCGCCGTGCTCTGGTGCTGGCTGGAGGGCGACTCCGACGTGCGCTGGTACCACCGGGCCGAGTGCGGCTTCGCCGGCCGCCGGCCGCTCTGACGCCGCGCCCCCGGCCAGTCACGCCGCGCCCCCGTCCAGTCACGCCGCCGCCCGCCCCTCACGCCCCCGCCCCTCGTGCCCCCGCCCCTTGCGCCCCCGTCCCTTGATCCACTCGGATTCACGAAAACCGCGGTATCCAAGCGTGCCGGACACCCCGACATCCATGAACCCGAGTTGATCAGGCCCTGGCGGCGGCAATGCCCGCTCGGGAGCAGCCCGCAACGGCGCAGGGGGCCCGACCGGCGGCTCAGCCCGCGGCGGACTCCGGCAGCACCGTGCCGGCGGCTCAGCCTGCCGCGGACTCCGGCAGCACCGTGCCGGCGGCTTCGCTCACCGCGAAGACCACCACGTTGTCCCGGTAGTGCCCACTCCGCCGGTCGAAGTCGCCCCCGCAGGTGACCAGGCGCAGCTCCGCGCCGGGCGTCGGCCCGTAGACCACGGCTGTCGGGAACCGGTCCTTGCGGGTACGCAGCGACCCGGTCACCCGGAACGACAACCGCTGTCCGCCGCGCCACACCTCAACCCGGTCGCCGGGACGCAACTCGCCGAGCCGCGCGAAGACCGCGGGGCCGCGCCGCGAGTCCAGGTGCCCGGCGAGGACGGCCGGGCCGGTGTCACCTGGGGCCGGACCGCCGCCGTACCAGCCTGCGGTGCCGAAGTCGGTCGGCGGGATCAGCGCACCGGCGCGGTCCAGACCCAGCACGGTGAGCGTGGAGTCGACGCCGATGCGCGGTACGCGTACCCGCGTGGGTGGACCCTGCGGCGCGGGCGCGGCGGCCACCGACTGGCAGTCGTCGGCGCAGCCGGGGTGCCAGCTCGCCACCGGCGGCGTCGGGTCGGTGGTGGCCAGCCCGACCCCGGTGCCGGCGGCCAGGCAGACCGCCGCGCCGGCCGCGACCAGCGCCGCCAGCGGCACCCGGCGGTCGCGGTGCCGCCGGATCGACGGGTCGGGCCCGGCGCTCACCAGGTGGTGCGCCGCCGCCGGCGCCACAGCAGCAGGGTCACCGCGACGGCCACCGCCGCCAACCCGCCAGCCACCAGGGGGTACGCGCCGAGCCCGGCACTGGCGGTGCCACCGGCGCCGGTGTCCACCCCGCCGGCGGGGACGACGGTGCCCCCCTCGGCGTCGCGGCGCAGCTCGGCCGTGAGCCCGCCCTGCTTGGCGTCGAGCACCAGCAGTGAGTAGACGGCGCCGCCGGTGAGCCGCACCTCGGCATCGGTGCTCGGCCCGCCGGCACCCGTCAACCGCAGTCGCCAACTGCCCGGCTCGACCTGCTGGTATTCGGTCGTGGTCGCGAAGTGCACGCCGTCGGCGATCATCGGCCCGTCGGCGGCAGCCACGTCGAGCACCGGCGTGCGCACGGACGCCTGCACGACACGCACCTTGGCGCGGCCGTCGGTGGGTGCGCTGAGGTCGTCGTTGAGCACCCGCAGCCCCAGGTCGGCGTGCCGGCCGACGCCAGCCACCGTGTACGCGTTGCCGCTGGTCACCGCGACCTCGGTGGTGAGCACCGGGGGATCGCTGGCGGGGGCGCCGGCCTCGCGCATCGCCACCGCGTACCGGCCGGGCGCCAGTTCCAGGTAGTCGGAGACCACGCCGTAACCGACTCCGGGGAAGACCTGCGGCTTCGCGGCGTCCGGCGCGGCCAGGTAGACGTCGACGGCCGGAGTGTCGGGGGAGAGGTGGGCGAGCCGGACGTATCCGACGGTGTCCGCGCTGGCCGGCGTCGGAGTGCTGGCGGCGGCGAGGGCGGTGCCGAGCAGAAGCGCGCCGGCGCCGGCCAACAGCCGGCGGGGCACGGTACGAAGCGTGTGCATTGTCGCCTCCGGAAGCACGTTCGGTAAGCGGGCGGCAACCCAGGGAACAGAGTCCCGTCTATAGGACTAGAGCGCAAGTTGCTCGGTCGATGTTTCTGCCGGTGTCGCACAGATCTTGGCTCTTCGGACGGGTCGTACCATCGATCGATGCGGGATCGCCGGGTGGTGGTGCTGGTGTGGGCGGCCTTCGTCGTCGTCGCGCTGGTGTCCTGTGTGCTCGTTCTGAATCGTCCGGACCGCCTCTCCGACCTGCACATCTACTACGGCGCACTGGCCGACCTGCACGCCGGTCGGCCGTTGTACGGGTACGTGGCCGCGAACGGCGGGCCGTTCACGTACCCGCCGTTCGCCGCACTCGTCCTGGGGCCGATCACGGCGGTGAGCGAGGGCGTACTGCAGGGGATCTGGCTGGTGGCGACATGCGCGGCCGTGGTTGCCATCGCCGGGGCTGTCGGTGTCGCGCTGACCACCCGACAGTCCCGGCGCCCGCTCGTCGTGGCGGTGGCGGCCACGGTGCTGATGCTCTCCGCGCCGGTGCAGAGCAATCTGCGCTTCGGTCAGGTCAGCATCTTCATCGTGCTGATGGCCCTGCTCGACGGCATGGGCGTCGTCCCGCCCCGGCTGCGCGGGATGCTGGTCGGGGTTGCTGCGTCGATCAAGCTGACCCCGTTGCTGTTCGTGGTCTACTTCCTCGCCACCGGCCGCTACCGCGACGCCGGCCGCGCGGGGGCGACGTTCGTGGCCTGCGCGGGGCTCGCCGCGATCGTGCTGCCCGGGGAGAGCTGGACCTACTGGACCGAGGCGGTGCGGCAGACCTCGCGGATCGGCAACCTGGCCTCGTTGGGCAATCAGTCCCTGCACGGGATGCTGCTGCGCGTCGGTGTCGACGAGGCGACGTTGCCCCTGCTCTGGGCCGGTCTGGTGTCGCTCGTCTGCGCGGCGGCGCTGCTGCGGGCCCGGCAGTTGACGCGGGGGAGTCGCCCCGGGCACGCGGCGGTGCTCGTCGGCTGCGCCACCGTCGCCGCGTCTCCGGTGTCCTGGACCCACCACCAGGTGTGGCCGGTGCTCGCGGCGATGCTGCTGATCGGCGCGTCCGGCGTCACCCAGCGGGCTGCCGGTGCGGCACTGCTCGCCGCCATGGTCGTCTCACTGGGTGCGGTCCTCAGCCCGGTGTCGACGCGGCCGGGCGTGCAGTTCCTCTTCGAGAACGCCCGTGCCGTCGGAGTGTGCCTGCTGTGCCTGGTCGGCTTCGGTGGGGTCGCCGTCGCCGCCGCCCGGACGAACCGGAGACCGGCCAGCGGGCGCGGCTGGCTGCGGGTGGGCGTCACGGCCACGGTGGCGGTCGCGTTCTTCGCCGTGCAGCCGCTGCCCGCCGGAGCCGACCCCACCTTCAAGGCGTACGCCCTCGACGACGTGGACAACCCGCGATACTTCTTCGTCTGCCGTGGCCCGGTCGAGTGCGCCGCCTACGGCACCGACGCGCCGGTCACCTTCGGCACCCGCGCCGAGAAGACCAAGGTCCGGGTCAACGGCGTGGTCTCGCCGCAGGTGAGTCGACTGGAGTACTACTCCGCCCCGGGTGGGGCACCTCGGGCCGTCCCGCTGCTCGACGCGTACCCGGGGACCCGGACATTCTCGTTCCGCTCGGCGACCATGGCACAGGGGCGGCTCGTCGCGTACGGCTCGGACGGCCAGCCGATCGCCAGCTACGCCGAGGAACTCGCCGCCGCCCTCCGTACGGCCACCCGGTAGGCGATCGCAGGGAGGGCGGCGCGCGGTGCTCAGCGGGTCGCGGCGCCCAGGGCGGCGCGCAGCTTCTCCGCGTCGCCCTGGGCGGGGTGCTCCCAGTCGGTCGGGTCGGCGGAGTAGATCGTGCCGTACGCCGGGGTGTCCGGCTGGTAGCGCCATCCCTCGGCCAGTGACCCGGCGTCCACCGTGTCGTAGCCGATCCGGTCCAGGAAAGCCGTGACCTCCGCCTTCGCGGCGGCGTCGTCACCCGCGATCGCCAGGGCGCTTCGGTCGGCCGCACCGGACGGTCGGGGGAGCGCGGCCAGGTGCTTGAAGAAGATGTTGTTGAAGACCTTGACCACCCGGGACTCCGGCAGGTGCCGCTGGAGCAGCTCGCTGCTGGTGATCTCGCCAGAGTCCAGCTCGGGGAAGACCCCGTCGCGCTGCGGGTAGTAGTTGTTGGTGTCGATGACGACCTTGCCGGTCAGCGGCTCCACGGGCACCGCGCGGTACGCCTTCAACGGCACGCTGACCACCACCAGGTCGCCGACCTGCGCCGCGTCGTGTGCCGTGCCGGCGCTGGCGTGCTCGCCCAGCTCGTCGGCCAGGTCCTTCAGCGTCTCCGGGCCACGTGAGTTGCTCAGCACCACGTCGTAGCCGGCGTCCACCGCCAGTCGGGCCACTGTGCCACCGATGTTGCCACTGCCGATCAGTCCCACAGTTGTCATGCTGATTCCCAACTCCGTCCATCCGCGACGCATTCCCGACCGCCGTGGTGGGTTATTCCGGTTGTCGAGTCGCCGACAGGTGCGCAGAATGCGCCGCGAGCCCGTCCCGCACAACGTACTGCGCACACTGATCGCGGACCGGCTCTCCGGTGACGTGCCACTCTCCGGTGACGAGCGGCTGCGTCGCTGACGTCAGCCCGACGCGACCAGCGGCGGCGGTCAGGCCGTGGCGGGGAGGGCCTTCTCGATGGCGGCGCGGAGGTCGTTGGCGTCGGGCTCGACCGTCGGGGCGAAGCGGGCGGCGACGGTGCCGTCCGGGGCCACCAGGAACTTCTCGAAGTTCCACCGGACGTCCCCGGTGTGCCCGTCGGCGTCCGGGGTGTCCACCAGCGCCGTGTAGAGCGGGTGCCGGTCGGGGCCGTTGACGTCGACCTTCTCGGTCAGCGGGAAGGTGACCCCGTAGTTGACCTGGCAGAAGTCGCTGATCTCGGCGGCGCTGCCCGGTTCCTGTCCGGCGAACTGGTTGCAGGGCACCCCGAGTACCACCAGGCCACGGTCGGCGTAGGTGTCGGCGAGCGACTGGAGGCCGGCGTACTGGGGAGTGAGGCCGCAGCGGGAGGCCACGTTGACGACCAGCAGCGCCTTGCCGCGGTAGCGGGCCAGGTCGGCAGGGCCGCCGCTGAGGGCGTCGATCGGGATGTCGAAGACGGTCATGGCCCGAGGCTACGCGCCGGCCGGGCGGGGTCCCGGGGGGGTGGGCGGACCGGGTGCACTCCACGCACCAGGAGAAATCGAAACATGCACATCTTGACGAAGTGATGACGGCGTGAGTACCGTCTCACCATCTCTTTTGGAAAGTTTCCTAACAGTTCGGGAGACGCCTCATGAAAAGATCGCTCCGCCGGGCCCTCTGGGCCGGTGCCGTGGTCGCCGTGACCGTCGCAGCGGTGCCGATGACCACCGCGTTCGGCGCCGGCACGGTCACCACCACGTTCACCAAGGCACAGGACTGGGGGACCGGTCACGAGACGAAGGTGACCATCACCAACGGGTCCAGCGCCACGGTCGCCACCTGGCGTATCGAGTTCGACCTGCCGTCGGGCACCACCATCAGCAGTGCCTGGGACGCCGACGTCACCAGCAGCGGCAACCACTACGTCGCGGTCAAGAAGAGCTGGGCCGGTGGCCTCGCCCCGGGTGCCTCGTTCAGCTGGGGCTACAACGGCAGCGGGGCGTACAAGGCGCCGCTGAACTGCACCATCAACGGTGCCGCGTGCGGCGGCGGGACCACTCCGCCGACCACGACCCCGCCGACCACCACTCCGCCCACCACCACCCCGCCGACCACCACCCCGCCCACCACGCCGCCGCCGACCACCAACCCGCCGAACCCGGGCGGCAAGAAGATCGTCGGCTACTTCGCCGAGTGGGGCGTCTACGGGCGCAACTACCACGTCAAGAACATCCAGACCAGCGGCTCCGCCGCCAAGCTGACCCACATCCTGTACGCCTTCGGCAACACCACCGGTGGCCGCTGCGCCATCGGCGACAGTTACGCCGACTACGAGAAGGCGTACACGGCGGCGGACAGCGTCGACGGTGTCGCCGACACCTGGGACCAGCCGCTGCGTGGCAGCTTCAACCAGTTGCGGAAGCTCAAGCAACTGAACCCGCACCTCAAGGTCATCTGGTCCTTCGGCGGCTGGACCTGGTCCGGCGGCTTCACCCAGGCCGCGCAGAACCCGGCCGCCTTCGCCGAGAGCTGCTACAACCTCGTCGAGGACCCGCGCTGGGCCGACGTCTTCGACGGCATCGACGTCGACTGGGAGTACCCCAACGCCTGCGGGTTGACCTGTGACACCAGCGGTCCGAACGCGTTCAAGAACGTGATCAGCGCGCTGCGGTCGAGGTTCGGCTCCAGTGCCCTGGTCACCGCCGCGATCACCGCGGACGGCAGCAACGGCGGCAAGATCGACGCCACCGACTACGCCGGCGCCATCGGCAACCTCAACTGGCTGATGCCGATGACGTACGACTACTTCGGCGCCTTCAACGCCCAGGGCCCGACCGCCCCGCACTCGCCGCTCACCTCGTACACCGGCATCCCGCAGCAGGGCTTCAACTCCGACGCGGCGATCCAGAAACTCAAGAGCAAGGGCGTCCCGGCCAACAAGCTGCTGCTCGGCATCGGCTTCTACGGCCGAGGCTGGACCGGGGTCACCCAGGCCGCCCCTGGTGGCAGCGCCACCGGCGCGGCACCGGGCACCTACGAGGCGGGCATCGAGGACTACAAGGTCCTCAAGAACACCTGCCCGGCCACCGGCACGGTCGCCGGCACCGCGTACGCCAAGTGCGGCAGCAACTGGTGGAGCTACGACACCCCGTCGACCATCAACGGCAAGATGACCTACGCGAACAACCAGGGCCTCGGTGGCGCGTTCTTCTGGGAGCTCTCCGGTGACACCAGCAACGGTGAGCTCATCGGCGCCATCAAGGGCGGTCTCGGCTGAGCCGAAGGCCGACGCACCACCCACACGGCGGGGAGGGCACGCACCGGCCCTCCCCGCCCGTGACACACCGGCCCGGCCGACGCCCAGCGTCGGCCGGGCCGCCGTCGTTGGGTTGGGCCAGCCCGATGTGGCAGACTCGCGGCTCGGCACGTCTCGATCTCACCGTCGACGGAGGTGGTCATGCGCCCGACCAACCGCAGGCTGGCGGCGACCGCTGCCGGGCTGGTGCTGCTGCCGGCCGCCCTGGTCGGCTGCGGGATCGGCGGCGGTGCCACGGATGAGTCGGCCGCCAAGCCCGCGCGAGCGCCCGCTGAGGAGGCCGCCGCCCGCTCCCGCGAGCGCGTGCAGGCGTACCTCGACGCGATGACCGCCAAGGACGTCGCCGCCGGCCGCAGCCAGCTCTGCGCTCTGCTGCACGACGGCTTCGACCTGGGTGCCACCGGCCCCAACGGCGACTTCGCCGACCACTTCCAGGTGCCAGAGGCGGCCATCACCGGCATCCGGTCCGGCCCGGCGGGGCAGGAGGTCAGTGTCTCGGTCTCGGTCGCCGTGGGTAAGCGCACCGTCGCCCGGCCGCTGGTGTTCACCGTCACCCGCGACGGAGGCGACTGGTGCATCGCCGGGGAGGCACCGGGCGGCGCTCCGGCCGCCGGGGCGACGCCGAGCGGCGTCGCCCCCACCCGCGCGTCCTGACCAGCTCCCGGCGGGTTGATCTCCCACCTGCCGGAACCGTCCCCCTCGGCGCCCGTGCACCCCGGCCGTCGCCGTACGCTTTCTGTCATGCGCCATGAGTGGCATCAGCTGAGCCATCCCGGGGTGGGCAGCCCGGGCCTGCAGACCAGCCGACCGACCGTCGACTCCGCCGAGGACGCCGCGCTCGGTCTGGACCGATGGCGGGACCTGCCCCGCGAGCAGGTCCCGCCGTGGTCTGACCCGGCCGCTGTCGCCGAGGTCTGCAAGGTCCTCGACACCGTGCCGTCGGTCGTCGCGCCCTACGAGGTGGACCAGCTCCGGCAGAAGCTCGCCCTCGTCTGCGAAGGCAAGGCGTTCCTGCTCCAGGGCGGTGACTGCGCCGAGACGTTCGCCGACAACACCGAGAGTCACCTGCTGGCCAACGCCCGCACCCTGCTCCAGATGGCGATCGTGCTCACCTACGGCGCGTCGCTGCCGGTGGTCAAGGTCGCTCGGGTCGCCGGGCAGTACACCAAGCCCCGCTCGCTGCCCACCGACGCCCGGGGCCTGCCCGCGTACCGCGGTGACATGATCAACTCGCTGGAGGCCGATCCGGCCGCCCGGGTCGCCGACCCGCAGCGCATGATCCGGGCGTACGCCAACTCGGCGGCGGCGATGAACATGCTCCGGGCATACCTCGCCGGTGGGCTCGCCGACCTGCACGCCGTGCACGACTGGAACAAGGGCTTCGTGAAGAACTCCCCGGCGGGGGAGCGTTACGAGGCGATCGCCCGGGAGATCGACCGTGCGTTGGCCTTCATCCGGGCCTGCGGGATGACCGACGACGACGCGCTGCGCACCGTCACGCTCTACTGCTCCCACGAGGCCCTCGCCCTGGAGTACGACCGGGCGCTCACCCGGGTCTCCGACCGGCGGGCGTACGGGCTCTCCGGGCACTTCCTCTGGATCGGTGAGCGCACTCGGCAGATCAGCGGCGCGCACATCGACTTCATCTCCCGGATCGCCAACCCGATCGGCGTCAAGCTCGGCCCGACGACGTCCCCGGACGAGGCGATCGAGCTGTGCGAGAAGCTCAACCCGGACAACATCCCCGGCCGGCTCACCCTGATCAGCCGGATGGGCAACCACCGGGTACGCGACGCCCTGCCGCCGATCGTCGCCAAGGTCACCGCCGCCGGCGCCAAGGTGGTCTGGCAGTGCGACCCGATGCACGGCAACACGCACGAGTCGTCCAACGGCTACAAGACCCGGCACTTCGACCGGATCGTCGACGAGGTGCTCGGCTACTTCGAGGTGCATCGCGGGCTGGACACCCACCCCGGGGGCCTGCACGTCGAGTTGACCGGCGAAGACGTCACCGAGTGCCTCGGTGGTGCCCAGGGCATCGAGGACCTCGACCTGCCCGACCGGTACGAAACCGCCTGCGACCCGCGACTCAACACCCAGCAGTCGTTGGAGCTGGCCTTCCTGGTAGCGGAGATGCTCCGTGGCTGACGCGAGGAGTGCTGACATGTTCGTGGACCTCCGCTCCGACACGGTGACCCGACCGACCCCCGGCATGCGGGAGGCGATGGCCACCGCCGAGGTCGGTGACGACGTCTACGGCGAGGACCCGACCGTCAACGCGCTGGAGGCCGAGGTCGCCGCATTGTTCGGGCACGAGGCGGCGCTGTTCGCCCCGAGCGGGTCGATGGCCAACCAGATCGCCCTGCAACTGCTGGTGTCGCCCGGCAACGAACTGCTCTGCGACGCCGACGCGCACGTGGTCACGTACGAGATCGGTGCGGCGGCGGCGTACGGCGGGATCTCCTCGCGGACCTGGCCGGCGGTCGGCGCGGACATCGACCCGGAGACGGTCGCCGGGATGATCCGGCCGGACGGCTACTTCGCCGTTCCGACCCGGGCGATCGCGGTCGAGCAGACCCACAACCGGGGCGGCGGGGGAGTGATCCCGCTGGCCACCCTGCGGGAGCTGCGCCGGGTCGCCGACGACGCGGGGGTCGCGCTGCACTGCGACGGCGCCCGGATCTGGCACGCGCACGTCGCCGACGGGGTGCCCCTGATCGAGTACGGCCGGCTGTTCGACACGCTGTCGGTGTGCCTTTCCAAGGGCCTCGGTGCGCCGGTCGGATCGCTGGTGGTGGGCAGCGCGGAGAAGATCGAACGGGCGCGTTTGATCCGCAAGCGGATGGGGGGCGGCATGCGGCAGGCGGGCATCCTCGCGGCCGCCGCTCGGTACGCGCTCGCGCACCACGTCGACCGGCTGGCCGAGGACCACGCCCGGGCGGCCCGGCTCGCCGAGGCGGTCGCGCCGTTCGGTGTGCTCGCCGCGGCGGTCCGCACCAACCTGGTCCCGTTGGACCTGACCAAGCACGCGCTGGACGCGCGTGCCCTGGCCGCCGCCGCGCGGGACGAGGGCGTGCTGATCTCCGTGCTCGGTCCGCGTACCGCCCGCCTGGTCACCCACCTGGACCTCGACGACGCCGGGGTCACCCGCGCCGCCGACGTCCTGACCCGCCTCCTGGCCGCCTGACGCCCCTCCTCAACCCCACCGAGGGTGATCAAGAGGTTTGCGTCAGATTCCGGCCTCCGGGCGACGCAAACCTCTTGATCAAGAGGGCGGGGTCAGACGGGTGAGGGTGGTGATGTCGGCGGCGTGGCCGACCTGCTGCTCGCTCGGGGTTTCCACGACCACCGGGACACCGGCGGTGGCAGGGTGGGCCATCAACTCGGCGAAGGCGGGCTCGCCGATGGTGCCCTTACCGATGTTCTCGTGCCGGTCCCGGGTGGAGCCGCACAGGTCCTTCGAGTCGTTGGCGTGGACCAGCCGCAGCCGGTCCGCACCCACGGTGGCCACCAGGGTGTCCAGGGTTGCCGTCATGCCGCCCTCGGCCGCCAGGTCGTGGCCGGCCGCCCAGGCGTGGCAGGTGTCGAAGCAGACCCCGAGCATGGGGTGCCGGTCCACCGCGTCCAGGTAGGGCCCGAGCTGCTCCACCCGGGAGGCGAGTGACCGACCGCCGCCCGCGCTCGGCTCGACCAGCAGCATCGGCCCGCCGGCGTCAGAGGCCCAGTCGAGCAGCGGTAGCAACTCCTGGCGGACCTGCCGCATCGCCGCCTCGGCGTGGCCCTCGTCCACCGAACTGCCCGCGTGGAACACCACGGCCCGAGCGCCGATCGCCACGCCCCGACGCAGCGCGTGCGCCAGAGTCTGCGCCGACTTCTCGACCGTGGCCGGGGTGGGCGAGCCGAGGTTGACCAGCAGCGACGCGTGGATGAACGCCGGAATGCCCCGTTCGGCGCAGCCGTCGCGGAACAGGGCGTCCTGCGCGGGATCACCGTCGGGCAGCGCCCAGCCCCGCGAGTTGGAGACGTAGACCTGCACCACCTGGGCGCCGATCGCGTCCGCGTACGGCAGGGCCGCCTTCGCCAGCCCGCCGGAGGTCGGAGTGTGCGCGCCCACCGGCCGCCCGGAAACCGCCGCCATCAGAAGCACGTGATGGCGACCGGGGTGCCCGGCGGCACCTGCGAATTCTCGACCGGGACCTGGATCCGGGCCACGGCGTTCGGGTTGACCGCAACCGTCACCGGGAAGCCCTGGCTCTCCAACACCTGCTTGGCCTGCAGGCAGGGCAGGTCGATCACCCGGGGCACGACGACCAGCGGCGGGCCCTTGCTGACGTCCAGCTTGACCTGGGTGCCCTTCTCCACACCGGCGCCGTCGGCCGGGCTCTGGCCGAGGATCTCGTCCTTGGGCTTGTCGGAGTCCTTGTAGGTCTCCACCAGCACCAGGTTGAGCTGGGCCAGGGTGGTCCGGGCCTCGGTCAGGCTCTTGCCGACCAGGTTCGGCACCGTCACCGGCGCCCTGCCCCGGCTCAGAATGAGGGTGATCTTCGCACCCGGTTTGACCTCGGTGCCCACCTTGGGAGAGCTGTCCAGTACGACCCCGGCCGGCAGGCTGTCGTCGTAACGGGCGGCCCCCTTGGCCACCACCAGCTTCACGTTGACCAGATCCGCCTCGGCAAGCTCGAACTCCTTGCCGATCACGTCCGGCACGGGGAAGCGCTCCGGGCCGAGGGAGAGGGTCAGGGTGATGGTGCCGCCCTTGACGATCTTGGTGGCCGAGGCCGGGTCCTGCGCCAGCACGCTGTCCTTCGGGGCCTTCTCGTCGAAGCGCGGTTCGTCGTACTTCACGAGGAGCCCGGCACGGTCGGCCTGCGCCTGCGCCTCGGCCTTACTCAGGCTCACCAGCTGCGGAGCGTCCGTGTAACGGCCGACGCCGAACCACCAGCCTCCGACCGCGGCCACCAGGCCCAGCGCCACCACGACGGCCGCGACGGCGAGCCGGCCCCGGGAGTTGCCCAGCACCGTGTTGCGCAGCGCGGCGAGCCGGGGCCCCAGGCCCTCCGCCGGCTCCGACGCCGCCCGACGCCGCCCCGGCCCCTGGCTGCTGCCACCCTCGGGCAGCCGTGCCCAGGCCGGGCGATCGAGCGGGCGGACCGTGGCGACCACCATGGTCGGCTGGGAGAGCGGCGCGCCGTCGCTCACCGGGCGGAGCACGGCGGTATGGCTGTTGGCGTCGCCCAGCCGGTCCCGGGCAACCTGCACCTCGGTCAGCAGTGCGCCGGCGTCGGCGGGCCGTGCGCCGGGATCGCGCCGGGTGGCCCGCTGCACCAGGTCGTCGAGGATCGGCGGCAGGCCGGGCACCAGCGTCGAGGGTGCCGGCACATCCCGGTCGACGTGCTGCCAGGCGACGTCCACCGGGCGGTCCCCGTCGTACGGGACGCGACCGGTGAGCATCTCGAACAGCACGACGCCGGCGGAGTAGACGTCGGTGCGCGGATCGGCCCGGCCCTCGGTGACCAGCTCCGGGGCGACGTACGCCACGGTGGCCATCAGCTGGTTGCCCTGCTCCTCGTCGGCGCTGGCCTCGACCGCCCGGGCCAGCCCGAAGTCGGCCACCTTGACGACGCTGTCGACCAGGTTGGCGACGCCGCCGGTGGGCGCCTCGGCGACCAGCACGTTCTCCGGTTTGACGTCGCGGTGCACGAGACCGGCCCGGTGCGCGGCGGCGATCGCGGCGAGCATCTGCTCGGCGATGGCCAGCGCCTCGGCCGGGTTGAGCCGGCGTCGCTCGGCCAGCACGTCGCGCAGCGTGCGGCCGCGGACGTACTCCATCACCAGGTACGGCAGACCGGCGTGCGTGCCCTGGTCGTAGACCGCCACCACGTTCGGGTGGGTCAGCCGGGCGATGGTCTTCGCCTCGTCGGTGAACCGGGCCACGAAGTTGGCGATCCGGGCGCGGGCCTCGGGCGCCTGGGTCGGATGAATGATCTTGACAGCGACGGTGCGCTCAAGGCGTTCGTCCGTGGCGGTGTACACGGTCGCCATGCCACCACGGGCCACGCGACCGCGAATGCGGTAGCGCCCGTCGATCAGCGAGCCCAGCAGCGTGTCGGCGACCTGTGTGTCCATCGGCAGGCAGTCTATGTGTCCCGGGGGTGAAGGTTGAACAGGATGCTACAGCCGGACGCCGAACTGGTACGTCCCGCCGTCCTCGCGGCCCCTCATCCGCTGGTCGGTGACGGTCCCGGGAGTGGCCCCGACTGGTCGTCCGGGGTGCCGGTGGCTCGTCGCGGCGGCGGCGTGGCAGGGTGGTCGGGTGACCGAACCCGTACCTGACCAGGCCGTGCCCGGCCCGGAGCTCGCCGGACCCACCGACCCGGCCGGTTGGCTGACCCTGCCCGACGTCGCCGAGCGCCTCGACGTGTCGATCAGCAAGGTGCACCAGATGATCCGAGACCGGGAGCTGCTGGCGGTCCGCCGCGACGGCGTCCGCCGGGTCCCGGCCGACCTGGTGGCCAACCAGACCGCGCTCAAGCACCTGCCCGGCGTGCTCAACCTGCTCACCGACAACGGCTACGACGACGAGGCGGCGCTGCGCTGGCTCTACGAGCCGGACGACACCCTCCCCGGCGCCACCCCAGCCGCCGCCCTCTCCGGCGACCAGGCCCGCGAAGTGAAGCGCCGAGCCCAAGCTCTGGGCTTCTAACCCGGCCCTTCCCCGGTGGAGCATGGCCCTTTCCCCGTTGATCATGAAGTTGGCGGCGCGACACGCCGACGCGGACGCCGCTAACTTCATGATCAACGCGCCGAGTTGGGCCGGGGCGCGCACTGGGCGGGCGGCGCGGGTTAGTCGGCTCGGCGGGTTGCGGCGATGGCCAGGTCTACCAGGGCTTGGCGGGCCTCGGTGTCGAGGTCGACGGCGGTCAGCGCCACCAGGGCGGCGTCGGTGAGCGTGGTGATCCGCTGCTCGGTGCGGGCCAGCGCCCCGCTCGCGGAGATCAGCTCGCGCAGCCGGGCCACCCCCTGCTCGTCCAGCTCCGGGTCGCCGAGCCGGTTGAGCAGCAGTTCGCGGCCCGCGTCGTCGGTGGCCTCCATGGCCGCCGCCACCAGGTAGGTGCGCTTGCCCTCGCGCAGGTCGTCGCCGGCCGGCTTGCCGGTCAGCGCCGGATCACCGAAGACCCCCAGCACGTCGTCGCGGAGCTGGAACGCCTCGCCCAGCGTCAGCCCGTACGCCGAGTAGGCCGTCCGCACGTCGGCCGTCGCGTCGGCCAGCGCGGCGCCGAGCAGCATCGGACGCTCGACGGTGTACTTCGCCGACTTGTACCGGGCGACCTTGCTGGCCCGTTCCACCGAGGTGTCCCCGGTGACCTGCGTCAGCACGTCGAGGTACTGCCCGACGGTGACCTCGGTGCGCATCTCGTCGAAGACCGGCCGGGCCCGGGCCAACGCCCGCAGGTCCAGTCCCGCGGAGTGCAGCAGCTCGTCGGACCAGACCAGGCAGAGGTCGCCGAGCAGGATGGCCGCGGCGTCGCCGAAGCCGTCCGGGTCACCACCCCAGCCGGCCTCTCGGTGCCGTGCGGCGAACCGGCGGTGCACCGCGGGCTCGCCACGGCGGGTGTCGGAGCGGTCCATCAGGTCGTCGTGGATCAGGGCGCTGGCCTGGACGAACTCCAACGAGGCCAGGGCGGTGAGCACCGGGTCGCCGTCCACCCCGCCGGCGCCCCGGAAGCCCCAGTACGCGAATGCCGGACGCAGTCGCTTGCCGCCGCCGAGCACGAACGCCTCGATCGTCTCGGCCACCGGGACCAGGGCGTCGTCCACGGCGGCGAGCCGGCTCCGTTGGCCGGTCAGGAACTCGGTGAGGGCCTTGTCGACTCGCTGCCGCAGGCCGGCACGGTCGACGGGAGACACGGGAGCAGCGTGGGTCACGCCACGACGCTAGCGGGTGGCCGAGGGCTGCGCTCGACCGCCACGCATAGTCCCGCCGGGCCGCCCGCCGGTGCGGCCGGGGCCGGTCCGCCCGACCGGGCGCGCGCCGGCAACCGCGGTGCGGCCTGGTCCGGTGGCCCGGGTCGAGCCGGCCCGACGGGTGGCCGCGGCGGCCTCGGCGAGTGTCACCAGCGGCACGTCCAAGACGACGGCGAGCCAGCCGAGCCAGAACCCGCCGGGGACGCGACGCTGTCGTTCCCATCGGGACACCTCGTGCCGACTCAACGTCGGCACCCCGGCGGCGGCACACAACTCGGCGGCGGCGCGCTGCTGGCTCCAGCCACGGGCCAGCCGGCACCGGGCCAGCAGCGGCCCGAGCTGTGCGGGGCGCGGCAGTGGGGGCGGGGTCATGGGTCCTCCCGGCGGGTGTCGGCGCGGTGACGGCACACCCGCCCGACCGGACGGGACCGGCGTCACCGCTCGGTTGCTGACCCCCGCGCGGGCCCGGGCCGCCCCCGCCACCCCTCCCACGCCACCCATTCCTACCTCGGGGGTACGACGCCTTTTCCGCCCGCCGGGCCGGGGCGTGCGGGGCGGGCGGGGCAGTAGCGCCCGCCGGGGGGTGGGAAGCGCCTGGTTCGTGGTGGCGTCGCCCGCTAGAGTCGGGTCGTGGCGCTCGGTCTTCCCTCGGTACTCCCCAACCCGCAGCCGGCGATCGGGGAGCTCATCCGTGAGCGCCAGCCGACCTTCTCGTTCGAGTTCTTCCCGCCCAAGACCGAGGCGGGGGAGCGGCTGCTCTGGCAGGCCATCCGCGAGCTGGAGTCGCTGCGCCCGTCATTCGTGTCGATCACGTACGGCGCTGGCGGCTCGACCCGGGACACCACCGTGGCGGTCACCGAGCGGATCGCCACCGACACCACCCTGCTGCCGATGGCCCACCTGACCGCGGTCAACCACTCCGTCGCCGAGCTGCGACACGTGATCGGCCGGCTCGCCGGGGTGGGGGTGCGCAACGTGCTGGCCGTCCGTGGCGACCCGCCGGGCAACCCGGGCGGTGAGTGGATCCGCCACCCCGAGGGCGTGGACTACGCCGAGGACCTGGTCCGCCTGGTGCGCGACTCCGGCGACTTCAGCGTCGGCGTGGCGGCCTTCCCGTACAAGCATCCCCGCTCGCCCGACGTGGCCAGCGACACCGCGCAGTTCGTCCGCAAGTGCCGCGCCGGCGCCGAGTTCGCGATCACGCAGATGTTCTTCGATGCCGACGACTACCTGCGGCTGCGCGACCGGGTGGCCGCCGCCGGCTGCGACACCCCGATCCTGGCCGGGGTGATGCCGGTGACCCAGATCGGCACCATCGAGCGGTCCGTGCAGCTGTCCGGTGCGCCCTTCCCACCGGCGCTGGCGGCCCGCTTCGAACGGGTCGCCGACGACCCGGAGGCGGTCCGCCGGCTCGGCATCGAGCAGGCCAGCGAGATGTGCCGCCGACTGCTGGACGAGGGTGTGCCGGGGATCCACTTCATCACCCTCAACCGGTCCACCGCGACCCGCGAGGTCTGGCAGAACCTGAAGGCCGGCGCGCGGGTGTGAACGCTGAGCCTGCGATACCTGATGCCCGGCACGACGGTTGATCCGTGGTGGGCACACAGCTGAACTGGGATCAGTACGCCACGGCGTGGGCGCGGTTGCACGGCGGGTTCGACCCTCGGGTCGCGGCGCCGGTGGTGCGCGCCTGGCTGCGGTTCGCGTACCACGTCGGGTATGTGCTGGGCCGGCTGCGGGTCAGTCCCACCGCCGTCACCGTGGCCGGGGTGCTGCTCTGCTTCTGCGTACCGTTGCTGGTGACCCAGCCGGGGGACGGGCCGTTCCTCGGCGCGTTGTTCGTGTTGCTCGCCGCCGTGGCGGACAGCGTGGACGGCGCGGTGGCGGTCGCCACCGGCCGCACCACCCGGCTCGGCTACGTCTACGACTCGGTCGCCGACCGGCTCGGTGAGGTGGCGTGGTTGCTGGCGTTCTGGCTGGTGGGCGCGCCGGGGGCGCTGGTCGTCGCGGGCGGCGCGCTGTCCTGGCTGCACGAGTACGTCCGAGCCCGGGCGGTCGCCGCCGGTATGCGCGACATCGGCGCGGTCACCGTGGGTGAACGCCCCACCCGGGTTTCGGTGGCGCTGGCCGGGTTGCTGGTCGCCGGGTTGGCCGGGCTGATCGAGCCGGACCTGGCCGCCGGCACCATCACCATGGCGACCGCGGTGTGGGTGCTGCTGGCCGGATTCGGCCTGGGGCAGCTGCTCTCCAGCATCCGGCGCGCGCTGCTCGACGCCGGCTGAGCGTCCCGCACCTACCAGGCGGGGCCGATCTCGTCGGCGACGATCTGCGCGGAGAGGGTCACCATCGGCAACCCACCGCCCGGGTGGGTGGAGCCGCCCACCAGCCACAGCCCGCTCACCGGGCCCCGGTTGGCGGGCCGGAGCAGCCCGCCGGCGGTGCCGTAGATCGCGCCACCCGGCGTGCCGGTCGCCGCGTCCAGGTCGGCCGGGGTGCGGACCTCACGGAACAGCAGCCGGTCGCGCACGTCCACGCCGCGCCGCGCCAGCACGTCCAGGACCCGATCGGCGTACGCGTCGGCCAGCCCCGGGCGTCGCCAGTCGACCGCGCCCGCTGCGGTGCCCTGTCGGGGGGCGTTGACCAGCACGAACCATGCCTCGTGCCCGGCCGGGCGGACCATCGGGTCGTCGGCCACGGTGACGAACACCGTCGGGTCGGCCGCCGGCCGGGCCCGTACGCCACGCCCGGGGTCGCCGAAGACCGCGTCGAACTCCGCGTCGTAGTCGTCCGGGAAGAAGACGTTGTGGTGGGCCAGCCCGGTGCTGCCGGAGACGCCGAGCAGCAGCACGAAGCCGGCGAGGCTGCGGTCGGTCAGCCCGGCCAGCCGACGTGGGTGCGGTAGCAGGTCACGGTAGACGGTGAGCGCGTCCACGTTGGCCACCACCACGTCGGCGGGCACCGGCGCGGCGACGCCGGCGAGGCGTACCCCGTGCACCCGGCCGCCGGTGGCGTCGATCCGGGTCACCGTGGCGTCGGTCTGCACGACCACGCCCAGGTCCAGGCAGCGCGTCAGCAGCGCGTCGGCGAGTGTGCCCAACCCGCCGCGCAGATACCAGCCGCCGAAGGTCAGCTCGGCGTACGGGACCGCGACCAGCGCCGCTGGCGCCCGGCGTGGGTCGGCGCCGGTGTAGGTGGCGTACCGGTCCAGCAGCATCCGCAGCCGGGGGTCGGACAGGTGCCGACGGCCCAACCCGCGCAGCGTGCGGCCCGGGGCGATGGCGGCCAGGTCGCCGACGCGCCAGGCCAGTGACGCCAGGTCGCGGGGGGAGTCGACGGTACGACGCAGGATGTCCCGCGAGGAGGCATGCCAGACGCGTGCGGCCCTGCGCCACAGCCGCTGCCAGTCGGCTGCCGCCCGGTCACCGAGGGCGGCCCCGATCCGGGTGGCGAACTCCACCGGGTCGGCGCAGGAGTCCAACGCCGGGCCGCCGCCGGGAAAGACGTGCCGGACGATCGGGTCCAGCGGGACCAGGTCCAGGTATTCGTCGAGCTTCGCCCCGGTCGCCTCGAACAGGTCGTGGAAGACCTCGGGCAGGGTGAGCAGGCTCGGCCCGGTGTCGAAGTGGAACGACCCGGCCGGGGTGTCGTGCGCGTACCGGCCGAGCTTGCCGCCGACCGTGTCGGCCCGCTCGAAGACGGTCACCTGGTGCCCGGTGGCGGCCAGCCGGGCGGCGGTGGCGAGGCCACCCACCCCGGCGCCGACGACCACGATCCGCGCCATGCCGCGCCCTCCTAGCTGACCGGGCGGCCCCGCCAGGTCAGGCGGCGTCGCTTTCGCAGATGGTACGACCGCAGGGTCAGCCAACCGAGGACCACGACCGACACGGGGTGTGCGAGCGCGTCGGGCCACCACCGCCCCCCGGTCGCCCGTGCGGTGAGCACCCGCCCGGCCACCCCGAGCAGGTAGCCGGCCAGGCCCACGGCGGCCACCCCCGGCGCGCCGGCCGCCACACCCGCAAGCGCGATCAGCGGCGGGGCGGTGTAGAGCAGCAGCAGAGACGCCACCACGGCCGCCGCGGCACCCGGATGCCCGAACGACGCCCAGAGCGACTTCGAGTACCCGTCGCGCAGCTGCGGCCAGTCGTCGTACATCCGGCAGGTGGCCAGCCGGGAGCCGTCGGCCAGGGCGATCCGCCCACCGGCCCGCTTGACCGCCCGGGCCAGCTCGACGTCCTCCAGGATCTTGTCGGCGACCGCGGCGTGCCCGCCGGCGGCGGTGTAGCCGGCCCGGTCCAGCACCAGGAACTGCCCGCCCGCCGCGGCCAGCGACGGCCGGGGCGAGCGTTCCATCGCGCGTAGTGGCAGGAAGGTCAGCCAGAGCCACTGCAGCAGCGGCTGCACCAGCCGGTCGGCCGCCGTCGCCACCACGATCCGGGGGTACGGCGACAGCAGCGTCGCGCGGGCGGCGCGCAGCTCGGCGACGGCCGCGGCCACGGCGTGCGGGGCGAGCACCACGTCGGCGTCGACGAAGACCAGCACGCTGGCGGCCGGGTCGGCCCGCGTGGCCAACTGCCAGCAGGCGTGCGGTTTGCCCAGCCAGCCCGGCGGCGGGGCGACCCCGGTGAGCAGCGTGACCCGGGGGTCGTCGCCGGCCACCGTGCGGACCACGTCGGCGGTGCCGTCGGTGGAGCCGTCGTCGAGGACCACGACGCGCAGCCCGGGCACGCCGCGCTGGGCGAGCAGGGCGCGCAGGCATCCGGTGACCCGGGCCGCCTCGTCGCGCAGCGGCAGCAGCACGGCGACCGGCTCGTCGACCTCGGCGGGCCGGTCGGCGGGCCGGCGCAGCCATCCGGCGGCGTTGAGCCAGGTGTGCCCGGTCAACGCGGCGACGGCGATCGGCAGGGCGAGCAGGACGGTCATCGGGTCGCGTCGACGCCGGGGCGGTACGGCTGGTGGGCCTCCCGGCCGGGGTCATCGCCCCGGCGGGCACGCAGCAGGGCCACCGTCAGGGGTACGGCGGTCACCGACATGCCGGCGGCACCCCAGAGCGCCGAGGCGGGCAGGTCCAGGAAGACGGCGTGGGCCACAATGCTGGAGAAGTACGTCCACAGGTAGAGCGCGATCATCGGGTCGTCCCGCTGGTCGGTGCGCTCGACGCCCGGCCCGGCCAGCGGGCGCAGCGCGCTCATCATGAGCACCGCGAAGAGCAGCCAGCCCAGGTAGTTGCTGACCGGGATGCCGGGCAGGCCGAGCAACGCCGGGGTGGCGTCCCGCCAGACCCAGTAGCCCTCGGCCACCATCTGCGGATCGAGGAAGAGGTCCCAGGCGGCCA
Source organism: Micromonospora sp. CA-259024 (assembly GCF_050936255.1). Classification (NCBI taxonomy): domain Bacteria; kingdom Bacillati; phylum Actinomycetota; class Actinomycetes; order Micromonosporales; family Micromonosporaceae; genus Micromonospora; species Micromonospora sp. CA-259024. Next base: position 170,347 of record NZ_JBNJND010000001.1, read on the forward strand.
GCCCCACCGTGGCCAGCGCGATCCGCCGTACCCGCAGCCCGGCCGCCGACCCGCCCGTTGCTCCGCTGCCGAGGGCTGTCGCACCGGTGCCACCGGTCAGTCGGACCGCCGCCAGCCAGGCCGGCCAGGCCATCCAGGTCCAGGCCAGCGGAATGATCAGCGGCACTCCGGCCAGCTTGGGGCCCAGCTCGCCGGAGTAGTCGTAGCTGCCGAACGGCACACCGGTGGCCACTCCGATCGCCTCGATCGCGAACCCGCCACCGGTGGCCACCGCGACCAGCGCCGCCGCGACCCGCGGGCCCCGGCTGAGCAGCGCGTGGCCGACCGAGAGCAACCAACCGAGGACGACGGTGGCCACGGTGAGCCCGGCCCGGGTGGCGCCGGTGGTGAGGGGGTAGCAGATCTGGGCGAGCACCAGGACGGCGAGCAGTGTCCAGGAGATCCGCCGGGTCATGACGCCGGTGGCTCGAGCGGCAGGTCCCGGCCGAGCACCCCGAACGGCCGCTCGTCCCCGGGGAAGTGGAAGTTGCGCAGCACGTCGACGAAGCCGAACCGCCGGTACAACCGCCAGGCCCGCGAGGTCTGCTCGTCGGCCTCCGGGGTGGACAGCAGCGTGGTGTCGCCCTCGGCCATGCCGAGCAGCGCGCGCAGCTGGCCGGTGCCCAGGCCGTGCCCCTGCGCCGGTGGCCGGACATGCAGCTCGACCACCTCGAAGCAGTGGGTGAGCCAGCGCTTGCGGGTCGGTGCGTCCACCGCTCGGTGCACCTGGTCGTGCCACCACTGGCCGGAGGCGCCCAGGTAGCCGTAGCCGAAGCCGGCGAGGTGACCTTCGCTGGTCAGGCTGGCGACCGCCCGGAAACCCGGCCGGCGGACGTGGGTGGCGATGTAGCCGCGCCGGGCTTCCAGCAGATCGGTGCGGTATCCCATCGCCTCGCCGTAGACGGTCACCACGTCGTCCAGCCGCCGGACGAGATCGTCCGGCGTCCAGCGCACCAACCTCATGCCCGTCCACCCTTCACCGTTACGGGGCCGCCGTCGGCGACCCACCCGAGCACCGTCCGGTCGCCGACCACGTCGCGCACCTCGAACCGGGCGAACAGCTCCTCGGCGTACCAACCCGCGGTGGGGGTCCGCATGATCGCCGCCCGGTGCTCCGGGTGACGGTACGCGAACGCCACCAGGTCCGTCGGGTCGCGCCACACGCTCACCGTGCCCTGCCAACCCAGCGGCGCCTCCCCGACCCCGAACCGGGCCAGCAGCCCGGGCGCGTCGCGCAGTGCGGCGGCCACCGGGGGGACCGCCCGCCAGAAGGTGGCTGCCCGGCGGGCCCGCAGCCGAGCCCGGGTCAGTGCCAGCACCGGGCCGGTGACCCGGCCGCCGGACGGGTCGCCGAACGGCCGCTGGCCGGACCACTCGCCCCGGCTGGTCAGCGGGCGCAGGTCGACCCGGGCCTGGGCGCGGGCGATGCGTGCCCAGGAGCGCCCGACCGGCGAGTCGTCGAAGTCGGCCGCAGCGGCGGGAGAGTCCCATGCGGTCAGTGCCGCCCACCGGGTCAGGTCGGCGTCCCCCGGCCCGAAGCCGGTGCCGGTCCCGGTGCCCAGCAGCTTGCCGAACCGGGCGCCCGGGAGAGCGCGCAACCGGCGCGGGTCCACCGCCATCCGGGTCAGCGCCCGGGGTAGCGCGCCGCGGGAGGTTCGCCACACGTGCAGCGTGACCAGCTCCGGAGCCGTGCTCGCGCCACCGCTCCGCGGCGGCGCGAGCGCATCGCTGCTGTGCCTGCTGGTTCGCTCGCTCCGCTCGCTCACGCCACCTCGGCGGGGGTGCCGGCGGTGACCCGCAGCAGCTCGGCGTAGGTGGTGGGGAAGACCGCCTGCGGCACGCCACCCGCGGCCCAGATCTCGGGGTACGCCGCCAGCGCCGTGTCCACCAGGGTGCGCAGCGGGTGCGGGTGCCCGAGTGGGGCGACCCCGCCGATCGGCTGCCCGGTGTGCGCCCGGACGAACTCCGGGGTGGCCCGGCGCAGCCGGGTGACCCCGGTCGACGCCGCCAGGCCGGCGGTGTCGACCCGGTGTGCGCCCGAGGTGAGCACGAGCAGCGGCGTGTCGTCCGCGTCGAAGATCAGCGAGTTGGCGATCTGGCCGACCTCGACGCCGAGCGCCTCGGCGGCCGCTGCGGCGGTGTGTACCGCGTCGGGAAGCACGCGGACCGTGCTGGGCTCACCGGCGCCGTCGAGCGTGCCGGCGGCGGTGAGCGCGTCCTGCACCGCCCGTACGTTCGGGTGTGGCTGCATGTCGTCATTCTTCCCGGTCCGCCGGTGTCTGTTCACCCCGGTTCACCCGGCCGGCAAGTCCAGCGCGTCACACGTTGCATTTTCGTCGGAGGGGAGGTGTACTGTCAGCAGCAGTTAGAACGAGTGTTCGATTGCCTCGAACGCCCGTTCCAACCAGCCGGAGTGCGGCGTTTCGCGGCGCCAGCTCCGGGCGGTGCGGCTCCGCGGGTCGCACCTGGGTTTCCGGGCAGTCGCGAGCCTGGTCCCGACAGGCAGGAGCGTCGCTCGCCGCCCACGACCCCCGGGCGGCGGGCGACGAACCCGCCGGTACGCCGGCCGGGTGTGGTGTGGGGAAGCATCCGCACCCGGCCGGCCACACCCGGTGCGTCTTCCTCCGCACCACCCGACCTCGGCGTCTCATCGGTGGCACCAGCGCGCCGAGGCGACGCCCGGCCACGCGGAGGAGACATCCATGCCGACCAACCCGGCTCAGGCACCGACGGTGCCGGCGCACGTGCTGCCGCACCGCACCCCCGCCCAACTCCTCACGTTGGCCCGGCGCGGGCTGGTCGAGGCTGGCCAGACCAGACCTGACGGCCTGCGTTACGCGGCCGCCCACCTGGCGGCGCTGCGCGCGGCGGCCGCCCTGCTCGCCGCCCGTGCCCGGCCCGCGCCGAGCCGGCGTAACCGGATCACCAGCGTCTGGGTCCTCCTCCGTGCCGTCGCTCCGGAGCTCGACGAGTGGGCCCGGTTCTTCGCCGCCGGGGCCAGCAAGCGCGCCGCCGCCGAGGCCGGCATCCCCCGGGTGGTCAGCGCCCGGGAGGCCGACGATCTGCTCCGCGCGGCCGAACAGTTCGTCACGGTGGTGGAGACCGCGCTCGGTGTGGCCCACCAACCGGCCCTGGACGGCCTCGCCGCCTGATCCCGCCGTGCCACCGGCCGGCCCGAGGGGGGAGCCGGGCGGCCGGTGGCGCGTGCGGTCCTGATCTGTTCCACAGCAACGACGGGGGGTTGGTCCAATGGCGGGCCGCATGGTGGTCGGTTCCGCCGCACTGGCCGATCTGGTGCGCCCGGCGAGCGCACCCGACCCGGTCGGCGGCCACCGGGTGCTGCCGGTGGTGCCCGAGCTGACCGGTCTGCTGCCCAACCGCGGCCTGCGCCGGGGCAGCACCATCGCGGTCGCCGCCGGTCAGCCCCGGCGCAGCGGTGGCACCTCGCTGATGCTCGCCCTGCTCGCCGAGGCGTCCCGGGCCGGCTCGTGGTGCGCCGTGGTCGGTGTGCCGACGTTCGGTGCGGGCGCGGCCGCTGAGCTGGGCATCGCCCTGGACCGGTTGGCCCTGGTGCCGAATCCCGGCCCCGAGTGGGCCACCGTGATCGCCGCGCTGATCGACGGGGTGGACGTCGTGGTCACCGCCGTACCGGCCACGGTCTCCGCCTCGGTCGCCACCCGGTTGGCCGCCCGGGCCCGGCAGCGCGGCAGCGTGCTCGTCCCGTACGGCCGGTGGGACGGCGCGGACGTGACACTGCAGGTGGTCCGTGGGGTCTGGGATGGGCTCGGGCAGGGCCGGGGGCGGCTGCGCCGCCGGGAGGTCACCGTCTCGGCGCGCGGGCGCGGGGCGGCCGCCCGACCCAAGGAGATCAAGGTCTGGCTCCCGGGTGACGAGCTGACCCGGGTGATTCCTCGTACGCTGCCGTCGACCGTGGGCCGATCGTCCGCGCCGCTCGCCCTGGTCGGGCGGGGATGACCGGCTCGCCGGCACGGACCCTGCTGCTGTGGTGCCCGGACTGGCCGGTGCTCGCCGCCGAGATCGTCGACGGGGTGCCGGCGACCGGCCTGGTCGCCGTGCTGCACGCCAACCGGGTGGTCGCCTGCTCCGAGCGGGCCCGCGCCGAGGGGGTGCGCCGGGGGCTGCGCAAGCGGGAGGCGCAGGGTCGCTGTCCGCAGCTCACCGTCGTGGAGTACGACCCTGGCCGGGACGCCCGGGCGTTCGAGCCGGTGGTCGCCGCGGTGGAGGAGTTGGTCGCCGGCGTCGAGGTGGTCCGTCCGGGCGCCTGCGCGGTGGCCGCCCGGGGGCCGAGCCGTTACCTCGGCGGCGAGGAGGCGGCCGCCGAGCGGATCATCGAGCACGTCGCCCAGTCGTGCCTGGTGGAGAGCCAGGTCGGCATCGCCGACGGGGTGTTCGCGGCCGGGTTGGCCGCTCGCGCCGGCCGGGTGGTGGCACCGGGCGGGACACCGGAGTTCCTGGCCGGGTTGCCGGTCGAGGCGCTGGGCCGGTCGGCGCTGGCCGACCTGCTGCGCCGGCTGGGGGTGCGTACCCTCGGCGACTTCGCCGCGTTGCCGGCGGGCGACGTGCTGGCCCGGTTCGGGTTCGACGGTGCGCTGGCCCATCGGCTGGCCGCCGGACGGGACCACCGCCCACTCGCCGTCCGGCAGCCGCCGCCCGACCTGACGGTGACCGCCGAGCACGACGAGCCGATCGACCGGGTCGACGCGGCGGCGTTCGTGGCCCGGGCGCTGGCCGAGCAACTGCACGAGCGGCTGGCCGGGCACGGGCTGGCCTGCACCCGGCTCGGCATCGAGGCGGTCACCGAGCACGGGCAGGAACTGCACCGGGTGTGGCGGCACGATGGCCTGCTCACCGCCGTGGCCATCGCCGACCGGGTGCGCTGGCAGCTCGACGGCTGGCTCTCCGGCAGCAACGGCCGCGCTGGCGCCCGTCCGGCCCGACCGACGGCCGGCATCATCCGACTGCGACTGATCCCGGACGGGGTGATCGCCCAGGCCGGTCTGCAGGCCGGCCTCTGGGGGGAGACCGGCGAGGAGCGGGAACGGGCGCACCGGGCGCTGAGCCGTGTGCAGGGCATCCTCGGGCCGGAAGCGGTGGTCACCGCGGTGCTCGGCGGTGGGCGCTCCCCGGCCGACCAGGTGCGACTGGTGCCGTGGGGCGACGAACGACTCCCCGCCCGCCCCGGCTCGCCGACCGGCGCCGACCCGGCCGCCGGCCGAGGTGGGGGCACTCCGCCGTGGCCGGGTCGGTTGCCGGCGCCCGCGCCGGCAGTGGTGCTGCCCAGCCCGCTCGCCGCGACCGTGCACGACGCCGACGGCGAGCCGGTGGTGATCAGCGCGCGGTTGGCGGTGAGCGCCCCACCGGCCCGGCTGGTGGTCGGTGCCGGCCAGCCAGCGGAGATCGTGGGCTGGGCCGGCCCGTGGCCGGTGGACGAGCGCTGGTGGGCGCCGGCCGAGGCCCGCCGTCGGGCCCGGTTCCAGGTCAGCCTCGCCGACGGCACCGCCCTGCTGCTCGCCGTCGAGGCCGGGCAGTGGCTGGTGGAGGCGATCTATGACTGAGTGTTCAGCCGGGCATGGCCCGATCAAGCCGGGGGTCAGCGTAGGGGCGGTTCGGTGAGCTTTCACAACCCGAAGATGCCCTGGTCGGAGCTGGAGGGGGTGCTCTCCGGGCGGGCCGGCGGCGGGCGGCCGCGCGAGGAGCGGCACCTGCACGTGGTGGACCCGCTCGCCGTGGACGCCGACGGCGGGGACTCCCCGGCCTGGAGCCGCCGGCGCGAGCAGTACCAGCCGCCCGAGCTGACCCGCCCCGACGGTGTGGTGCCCTACGCGGAGCTGCACGCGCACACCAACTTCAGCTTCCTCGACGGCGCCAGCCACCCCGAGGAACTGGCCGAGGAGGCGGCCCGACTCGGGCTCACCGCGCTCGCCGTCACCGACCACGACGGCTTCTACGGTGTGGTCCGCTTCGCCGAGGCGGCTCGGACGCTGGGCCTGCCGACCATCTTCGGCGCGGAGCTCTCCCTCGGGCTGCCCGGCCCGCAGAACGGCGAACCCGACCCGCACGGCGCGCACCTGCTGGTGCTGGCGCACGGCCATGAGGGGTACGCCCGACTGGCCACCACCATCGCTCGCGCCCAACTACGCGGCGGGGAGAAGGGCCGCCCGGTCTACGGGGAACTGGAGGAGGTCGCCGAAGAACTGCGCGACCACGTGCTGGTGCTGACCGGCTGCCGCAAGGGGCACGTGCCGGCCGCGCTGCTCACCGAGGGGGTGGACGCGGCAGCCCGCGAACTGGACCGGCTGACCGCGCTCTTCGGTGCGGAGACGGTGGCGGTGGAGCTGACCGACCATGGTCACCCTGTCGACGCCGACCGCAACGACGCGCTCGCCGACCTGGCCGCCGCGGCCGGGCTACCGACGGTGGCCAGCAACAACGTGCACTATGCCAGCCCCAGCCGGCGCCGGCTGGCCACCACTGTCGCCGCCGTCCGGGCTCGACGCAGCCTCGACGAGATCGACGGCTGGCTGCCCGCGGCGGCCACCGCCCACCTGCGCAGCGGCGCGGAGATGGCGGCCCGCTTCGCCGCGTACCCGGGTGCGGTGGCCCGGGCCGCGGAGTTCGGCGCCGAGTTGGCCTTCGACCTCCAGTTGGTCGCGCCGCAGCTGCCGGCGTACCCGGTGCCGCCGGGGCACACGGAGATGAGCTGGTTGCGGAAGCTGACCGCCGACGGGGCGCGCGAGCGCTACGGGCCGCCGCAGGCGCATCCGGCGGCGTACGCGCAACTCGACCACGAGCTGAACATGATCGAGGAGTTGGGCTTCCCCGGCTACTTCCTGGTGGTCTACGACATCGTCGCGTTCTGCCGTGACCAGGACATCTACTGCCAGGGCCGGGGTTCGGCGGCCAACTCGGCGGTCTGCTACGCGTTGCGGATCACCAATGTGGACGCGGTTCGGCACCGGCTGCTCTTCGAGCGGTTCCTCGCCCCGGAGCGGGACGGCCCACCGGACATCGACGTGGACATCGAGTCCGACCGCCGGGAGGAGGTGATCCAGCATGTCTACACCCGCTACGGCCGGGAGCACGCCGCTCAGGTCGCCAACGTCATCTCCTACCGGCCCCGGTCGGCGGTGCGGGACGTGGCCAAGGCATTCGGCTACTCACCGGGGCAGCAGGACGCCTGGAGCAAGCAGATCGACCGGTGGGGCTCGGTCGCCACGGTCGACGTCGAGGACATCCCGGAGCAGGTGGTGGAGTACGCCAACGAGCTGCAGACGTTCCCGCGGCACCTGGGCATCCACTCGGGCGGCATGGTGATCTGCGACCGGCCGGTGATCGAGGTCTGCCCGGTGGAGTGGGGGCGGATGCCCGGGCGCAGCGTGCTCCAGTGGGACAAGGACGACTGCGCCGCGGTGGGGCTGGTCAAGTTCGACCTGCTCGGCCTCGGCATGCTCTCCGCCCTGCACTACGGCTACGACATGATCGGGTCCCGGCTCGACCTGGGTGACATGACCCTGGACGACCCCGAGGTCTACGACATGCTCTGCCGGGCCGACTCGGTCGGGGTGTTCCAGGTGGAGAGCCGTGCCCAGATGGCCACCCTGCCCCGGCTCAAGCCCCGCGAGTTCTACGACCTGGTGGTCGAGGTGGCACTGATCCGGCCCGGCCCGATCCAGGGCGGTTCGGTGCACCCGTTCATCCGGCGTAAGAACGGCCAGGAGCCGGTGACCTTCGCGCACCCGCTGATGCGCAACGCCCTGGAGAAGACCCTGGGTGTGCCGCTGTTCCAGGAGCAGTTGATGCAGCTCGCCATCGACCTGGCCGGCTTCGACGCGGCCGAGGCCGACCAGCTGCGCCGGGCGATGGGCGCCAAACGGTCGGTCGAGCGGATGACCCGTATCGCCGATCGGCTCTACGCCGGGATGGCCGAGCGGGGCATCACCGGGGAGTTGGCCGACGACGTCTACCGCAAGCTCACCGCGTTCGCCAGCTACGGCTTCCCGGAGAGCCACGCGATGAGCTTCGCCTACCTGGTCTACGCCAGCTCCTGGCTCAAGCGCTACCACCCGGCGCCGTTCCTGGCCGCGCTGCTCAACGCCCAGCCGATGGGTTTCTACTCTCCGCAGACCCTGGTCGACGACGCCCGCCGGCACGGGGTGGAGGTCCGCCGTCCGGACATCAACGCCAGCGGGGCGAAGGCGGTGCTGGAGTCCACCCCGGACACCCGGTGGGGCAGCGGGCCGGGGGAGCCGCCGCATGCCTGGGGGCTGGGCGGTCCGGCCGTCCGGCTCGGCCTGTCCAGCGTACGGACCCTCGGCGCCGACGTGGCCGAGCGGATCGAGGCCGAACGGGCCACCGGTGGGTCGTACCGGGACATGCCCGATCTGGCCCGGCGGGTCGGTCTCACCGCCGCGCAGCTGGAGGCGCTGGCCACCGCGGACGCCTTCGCCTGTTTCGGGCTGACCCGGCGGCAGGCGTTGTGGGCCGCCGGCGCGGCTGCCCAGGACCGGCCGGGCCGGCTGCCGGGCACGGTGACCGGCGCGGCGGCGCCCACGCTGCCCGGCATGGAGGCGGTGGACCGGCTGGTCGCCGACGTGTGGGCCACCGGGCTGTCGCCGGAGAGCCATCCGGCCCGGTTCATCCGGGGTCAGCTCGACGTGCTCGGCGCGGTGCCGATCGCCAGGCTGGGCCGGGTGGAGCCGGGGCAACGGATCCGGGTCGGCGGCATCGTCACCCACCGGCAGCGGCCGGCGACCGCGGGCGGGGTCACCTTCCTCAATCTGGAGGACGAGACCGGGATGCTCAACGTCACCTGCTCGCCGGGGCTGTGGCAGCGCTACCGGCGGGTGGCCCGGACCAGCGCCGCGCTGGTGGTCCGGGGGCGACTGGAGCGGCACGAGGGGGTGACCAATCTGGTCGCCGACCGGCTGGACGCGATCGAGCCGCCGGTCAGCCCCGCCTCCCGCGACTTTCGGTGACGTCAGTGTTACCGGTGTTTCACGTTTGAGGCCCGGGAGAAGAGGAGAAGTGCAGGTCACGCGGGCAGCGGCGCGCGCCGATTGGGGGAGGGGCCACATGTCACGGATACTGCGAGCGACCGCATTCGCCGGGGTGCTCACCCTGGCGCTCAGCGGGTGCGGGGGAGTCGGCGGCGGCGGCGACGCGGGGGGCGGCACCGCCACCACGGGCGCGCTCAGCACCATGGGTTTCGGTTTCTCCGACGAGATCGCCACCACCCGCGTGGACGCCTTCAAGCGGGACCACCCGGACGTCGACCTGAAGGTGACCGAGGGTGCCTTCGACGAGCAGCAGTTCCTCTCCGCGGTCGCCTCGGGCAACCCACCGGACCTGGTCTACATGGACCGCAAGATGATCGGCACGTACGCCAGGCGCGGCTCCATCCAGCCGCTGACCGACTGCGTCGAGAAGCAGAGCATCGACCTGGAGCAGTACCGGCCCGCCGCCCGCGAGCAGGTCACCCTGGACGGCACCGTCTACGGCATCCCGGAGTTCTCCACCGTCCGGGTGGTCTACCTCAACGAGGGTCTGCTCAAGAAGGCCGGGCTGACCGCCGACCAGGTCAACCTGGCCGACTGGGCGGCGCTGCCCGGCCTCAACGCGAAGCTGGCCTCGGTCTCCGGCAACCGGCTCTCCCGGATCGGCATCGACCCGAAGATCCCCGAGTTCCTGCCGATGTGGGCCAAGGCGAACGGCGTCGACATGCTCTCCGCCGACGGCCGCACCGCCAGGCTGGACGACCCCAGGGTGATCGAGGCGCTCACCACCGGTGTGAACCTCATCGAGCAGCAGGGTGGCTGGGGCACGTTCAAGTCGTTCCGGGACACCTTCGACTTCTTCGGTGCGCAGAACCCACTGTCCAAGAACCAGATCGTGGCCTGGCCGATGGAGGAGTGGTTCCTCAACCAGGCCGCCAAGAACAGCCCGGACGCCGAGTTGGTGGTCAAGCCCTTCGTGGACCGGCAGGGCAGGCCGCTGACCCAGTCGGCCGGACAGGCCTGGGTCATCACCAAGGGCGCGAAGAACCCCGACGCCGCCTGCGCGTTCGTCAAGCAGATGACCGCCACCGACACCTGGCTGGCCGCCGCGAAGGCCCGGGCGGATGCCCGCAAGAGCACCGGGCAGCCGTTCACCGGCATCTACACCGCCAACGCCGTGGCGGACAAGAAGATCTTCGAGGAGCTGCACCAGCCGACCGGCAACAAGCGTTTCGACGACGCGGTCGCCACCATCCGCTCGGTGCAGGACGCGGCGTTCGCGATGCCCGCCTCGCCGGCTGGCGCCGAGTTCGACAAGGCGTACTACGACGCGGTCAACCGGGTGCTCGCCGGTCAGGCGCAGCCCGCGCAGGCGTTGCGGCGAGCCCAGCAGGAGGCGACCGCCGCCCTGGACAAGGCCGTGAAGTAGATCCCGATGGCTACCGTCACCGTCACCGCTGCGGGCCGGCGTCGTCGTACCCCGCTGGCCCGACGGGAGGCCCGCTGGGCGTACCTCTTCCTGGCGCCGTGGATCATCGGGTTCCTGGTCTTCTCCGCCGGGCCGATGGCCGCCAGCCTCTGGTTGAGCTTCACCGAGTACGACGTGATCAATCCGCCGGAGTACACCGGGCTGGACAACTACCGGGAGTTGATGAGCGACCCGGCGGTGGCCCGCAGCCTCGGCAACACGGTCTACTACACGGCGCTGCACGTACCGCTGGTGATGCTCATCTCGCTCGGCCTGGCGCTGTTGCTCAAGCGGGTCGGCCGGTTGCAGGGTTTCTTCCGGACCGTCTTCTACCTGCCGGTGATGACACCGGCGGTGGCGGTCGGCATCCTGTTCCTGCTGCTGCTCAACACCCAGGACGGTCTGATCAACCGGGCGCTCGGCCTGGTCGGGATCACCGGTCCGAGTTGGACCACCGACCCGCACTGGGTGATGCCCGGCATCATCCTGATGAGCCTGTGGAGCCTCGGCTCCACGGTGATCATCTATCTGGCCGCCCTGCAGAACGTGCCCCGTGACCTGTACGAGGCGGCGGCCATCGACGGCGCCGGCGCGTGGGCCCGGTTCCATTCGGTCACCCTGCCGATGATCTCGGGTGCGTTGTTCTTCACGCTGATCGTCAACACGATCGCGTCGCTGCAGATGTTCACCGAGGTCTACACCATGTACTTCGGCAACCGCGAGACCCAGAACTCCTTCAACAGCGACGCGGCGAGCTTCTACGTCATCCACCTGTTCCAGGAGGCGTTCCAGTTCCTGCACATGGGCTTCGCCTCGGCGATGGCCTGGTTGCTCTTCGTGATCATCTTGATCATCACGCTGATACAGGTGAAACTCAGCAACCGATTCGTGTACTACGAGGGAGAAGACAAGTGACGGGGATGAACGGCCACAACGGCGTGGCCAACACGCGACGCACCCGGCTGACCACGGGCTGGGTACCCGAGCAGCTCAGCGAGCCGCGCGAGTACCAGATCACTGACGGCCCGGTGGCCAACGCCCGACGGTCCCGGGCGGAGGACGATCCGGCGGCCGGGGAGCAGTCGTGACAACCGCCGTCGAACGCAGCGCCGCCGCACCGGTGTCCGGCCTCAGGCCGGCCCGGGCGGCGGCGCGCCGCCCGGTTCCGCAGGAGCCCCGCCGGCCGATCTGGCACCGGGTGCTCTTCGTGGCGGCGCTGGTCGGTGCCGCGGTGCTGTTCACGCTGCCGTTCGTCTGGCTGGTCAGTGCCTCGCTGCGCCCCCGCGAGTACGTCTTCGCCCCCGGCTTCCTGCCGATCCCGTTCGCCCCGGAGAACTACGCCGAGGCATGGCAGGCCGTGCCGCTGCTGACCTGGTTCGGAAACAGCGTGGTCGTCGGCGTGGCCGCCGCCGCAGCGGTGACCATCTCCAGCGCCTGGGTGGCGTTCGGGTTCGCCTACTTCCGCTTCCCCGGCCGCAACCTGCTCTTCGGGCTGGTGCTGGCGACCATGATGCTGCCGTTCGCGGTCACCATGATCCCGACGTACCTGATCTGGTCGGAACTGGGCCTGACCGACACCCAGGTGCCGCTCTGGGCGGGCAACCTGTTCGGCTCGGCGTTCTACATCTTCCTGCTGCGGCAGTTCCTGCTCTCGCTGCCCCGGGAGTACTTCGAGGCGGCCCGGGTGGACGGGGCCAGCTACCCGCAGCTGTTCTGGAAGCTGGCCTTCCCGCTGATCCGGCCGGCGCTGCTGGTCGCCTTCGTCTTCGAGTTCAAGGCCAGCTGGACGGACCTGCTCAAGCCGCTGATCTACCTGCGCAACGAGGAGCTCTACACGCTGCCGCGCGGGCTCAAGGTGGTGCTGGACCGGTTCGGTTATGGCGGCGAGCAGCAGTGGGAGGTCGTGCTCGCCGGCAGCGTACTGGCCACCGTACCGATGATCATTCTGTTCTTCCTGGCCCAGCGGCACTTCGTCGAGGGCATCGCCACCACCGGCCGCAAGGGCTGACTGGACCGGGTGACTAGGCTCGACCGGGTGGAGCAGACCCGAGGCCGGTTCGCCGGGCCGCCGCTGACACCCCGCACCGCCGTCATCTGGTCGGTGCTCCGCGCCGAGCTGGACCGGCGCGGCGACGCCGAGCTCACCGTGCTGGACGTGGGCGGCGGCACCGGTGGTTTCGCCGTCCCGCTGGCCCGTGCCGGGCACCGGGTCACCGTGGTCGACGCCAGCCCGGACGCGCTGGCCGCGCTCACCCGCCGGGCCGCCGAGGCGGGAGTCGCCGACCGGATCGCCGCCGTGCAGGGCGACGGCGACGCCCTCGCGGGGCTGGTCGAGCCGGCCGGCGTCGACCTGGTGCTCTGCCACGCGGTGCTGGAGGTGGTCGACGACCCGACGCCGGTCGTGACCGCGCTGGCCACCGCGCTGCGTCCCGGCGGCGCGGCCAGTGTGCTGGTGGCCGGCCGGGCCGCCGCCGTGCTGGGCCGCGCGATGAACGGGCACCTGGACGTCGCGGCCGCGCTGGCCGCCGATCCGGCTGGCACCGCCGGGCCGCGGGACACTCTTCGCCGGCGTTACGACGCTCCCGGCGCCGCCGCGCTGCTCGGCGCCGCCGGGCTGGTGGTCGAGGAGATCCACGGGGTACGCGTGCTGGCCGACCTGCTACCGGCGGCGGTCGCCGACGGGCAGTCCGCGGCCCTGGTCGAGCTGGAACGTGCGCTGGCCGCCCAACCGCCGTACCGGGACCTGGCCGCCCAGCTGCACCTGTTCGCCCGCCGGCCGGCATGATCGCTCAGCCGGAGGGCGCGCCTGCGCCGCTGGAGGTCCTCGGGCCCGACCACCCCGGCGGGCGCCTCGCCGACGTGTTGCCCAGCGCGCTGGCTGTGCTGGGCGTGCCCGGCTCGGCCGACCCCCTCGGGCTCGTCCCCGCGCTGGCCGGGGTCCGCCGGATCGCCGTGCTGCTGGTCGACGGGCTCGGTTGGTACCAGGTGCCGACCGCCGCGCCGTACGCACCGACCCTCGCCGGGCTCGCGGCGACGGTGGCCCAGCCGCTCATCGCCGGTTTCCCGTCCACCACGCCGACCAGTCTGGTGTCGCTGGGCACCGGCGTGGCGCCGGGCGCGCACGGCGTGCTCGGCTTCACCGTGCGGGTGCCCGGCACCGATCGGGTGCTCACCCACACCGACTGGGCCGCCGACCCGTCGCCGCTGCGCTGGCAGCCGGTGACCACCCAGCTGGAGCGGGCGCGTGCCGCTGGCGTGACGGTGACCGTGGTGAGCCGGCCGGAGTTCGGTGGCAGCGGGTTGACCCTGGCCGCCAACCGGGGCGGTGACTTCCGGGGCGCAGCCGGTGGGGACGCCGTGGCGGCCACCATGCTGGCCGCGCTGGCCGCCGGTTCCGGGCCCACCCTGGTCTCCGGCTACCACGCCGACCTGGATCGGCACGGCCACGTCAGCGGCGTCGACTCGGTGCCCTGGCGGATTGCCGCCACCGAGGTGGACACCCTGCTCGCCCGGTTGGTCGACGGGCTGCCGCCGGACGCGGCGCTGTTGGTGACCGCCGACCACGGTCAGCTCGACGTTCCCGCCGCGCACCGCTTCGACCTGGACACCGATGCGCGACTGCGCGCCGGTGTGCGGCTGGTGGCCGGTGAGGCCCGGGTCCGCTACCTGCACGTCGAGCCGGGCGCGGTCGACGATGTGGTGGCCGCCTGGTCCGAGGTGCTGGGTGCCGCGGGGCGGGTACGCACCCGCGCCGAGGTGGTGGCCACCGGATGGTTCGGGCCGGTACCCGAGGAGCACCTGGAACGGATCGGCGATGTGGTGGTGACCTGCAACGACACGTACGCGGTCATGGCCAGCCGTACCGAACGACCGATGGCGTCGCGACTGGTGGCGTACCACGGGTCGGACACCGCCGCCGAGCTGACCGTGCCACTGCTGGTCGTGCGCGGCTGACCGGGGTACGGTCCGGCCCGCCGGCGGCTGGTGGTGTCGTACCCCCGGGTTAACCTGCCGGGATGGGCCGCAGTCAGTCGTTGCCCCGAGGCGACGATCCGCGCTTCGGGCCGGACGCCGACGACTCCCGCAGTCCGATCCTGCACGTCGACATGGACGCCTTCTTCGCCGCCGTCGAGGTGCGCCGTCGACCCGAGCTGCGCGGCCGGCCGGTGGTCGTCGGCGGCGTCGGGCCGCGCGGGGTGGTCAGCTCGGCCAGCTACGAGGCCCGCCGGTACGGCGTGCGCAGCGCGATGCCGACCAGTCAGGCCCGCGCCCGCTGCCCGCACGCGGTCTACCTGCCACCGGATTTCACCGCCTACACGGCCGCCTCCCGAGCGGTCATGCAGATTTTCCGGGACGTCACCCCGCTGGTCGAGCCGCTCTCCCTCGACGAGGCGTTCCTCGACGTGACCGGCGCTCGTCGACTCTTCGGTTCCCCGGCCACCATCGCCCGGCTGATCCGCCGCCGGGTCGCCGACGAGCAGGCGCTGACCTGCTCGGTGGGGGTGGCGCCGAGCAAGTTCGTGGCCAAGCTGGGCTCCACCCGGGCCAAGCCGGACGGGCTGCTGGTCGTGCCACCGGGGCAGGTGCTCGAGTTCCTGCACCCGCTGCCGGTGGACGCGTTGTGGGGGGTGGGGGAGCGGGCCGCCGAGGCGCTGCGCCGGCTCGGCCTGGCCACCGTCGGCGACCTCGCCGAGGCGCCGGTGGGCATGCTCCGCCGAGCGGTCGGCGCCGCCTCGGCGACGCACCTGCACGAGTTGGCCTGGGGACGGGACCCGCGTCGGGTCAGCTCCGAGCACGTCGACAAGTCGATCGGGGCCGAGGTGACCTTCGACGTGGACGTGGCCGACCCACTGGAGATCCGCCGTGCGCTGCTCGCGCTCAGCGCGAAGGTCGGCGTTCGGCTGCGGGGCTCCGGGCAGATCGGTCGCACCATCGCACTCAAGGTCCGGTTGGCCGACTTTCGCACGGTCAGCCGCTCCCGCACCCTCGACGTGCCCACCGACACGGCCCGGGAGATGTTCGACACGGTCTGGGCGTTATACACCGTATTGGACCCGGGCGAGCGGGTCCGGCTCGTCGGTGTCCGGGTGGAGGGGCTCACCCCGGCGCAGGGCGCGCCCCGGCAACTCACCCTCGGCGCGCCCGAGCGTGGCTGGCGCGAAGCGGAAGCTGCCGCGGACGCCGCCGCTGCCCGATTCGGGCGGTCCGTCATAGGTCCGGCCAGTCTGATGGGCGACCGTGATCCCCGTCGAAACGAAAATCCACCCCGCCCGTAGGTCGTCCCGCTTTCCGACGCGCGACCCCCCTCGTAGACTTGCGGGTAAGCAGCCGGTTGGCTGCCACGGTCTGTCGGCCCGAGTGGGCCCGACCAACGTGACCGGGGAGGAGTGCCGTGCCGCTCTCGGAGCACGAGCAGCGGCTGTTCGAGCAGATCGAGCGGTCGCTTGCCGAGGACCCCAAATTCGCCTCGGCCGTGCGCGCCAGCGATCCGCGCTTCCATGCGCGGCGTCGCCTGCTCGTCGCCGCCGGCGTCATCATCGCTGGCTTGGCTCTACTGGTCTATGGCGCGGTGATCAAGACTCCACCGCTGGCGGTGGCGGGCTTCGTCGTCATGCTGGCGTCGGCCGCGTTCGCGGTGCAGTCGCACCGGCGGGCGCAGTCACCCGACCTGCACGTGGTGGGCGGCACGACGAGTCGTCGCCGTCCCCGCAGTGGCCGATCCGGTCGCCGGTCGTCAATCCTGGACCGCATGGAGGACAGGTGGCGGCAGCGCCCGGAGGGGCACCGCTGAGCCAGTCCCGCCGCTGAGGCGGGCCGTACGCCGCGACGAGCGGGTCGCCGGGCACAGCCCCCGGCGACCTCCGTCGTATCCGCGCGCCGTCTCCCGTTGACACCCGCCGCTGCCCGGATCGTGGTGCTCGGGCGTCAACTCGGCGCGGGACGGCCCGCGCCGAGGTTGATCGAGGTGTTAATGCAGGGCGGGGCGGCGGTCCGTCGACCGCCGCCCCGGACCTGGACGAGCGTTGGTCAGCGGGCCGCCCGGTCGGCCAGCAGCCGCCGGGGGTTCCAGCGCAGCAGCCGGTACCGGGCTCGCCCGGTCAGCGCCACCGCCCGGCCGGACGTGTCCGCGAGGGCGGTCCTCCACCGCAGCAGCACGGACGGCGGCAACACGGCGGCGATCAGTCGGGTCCGTCGGTCCGCCCGGGCGGCGAGCGCCCCACGGACCGCGCGTAGCGCCGGCAGCAACGGCTCACCGGTCAGCGGATCCCGCGCGTAGCGGGCCCGCTCCTCCGCCCGACCGAGCAGCCGCGCTGACCCGGTCGCGGGCGTGTCGTCGCCGAGGGTGTCCCGGACAAGCCGGTCCGCGGTCGCCCGGGGCGTCTCGGTCGGGTCGACCGGGACCCGGAAGTCCACCAGCGTGTCGAGCAGTTCCGCCCAGGCGGCGTGCGCGTCCGCGCGGGCCCGGTTGGCGTCCGCGCCGACCACCACCGGTCGCGTTCCCGACTCGGTGCCGTCGTCGACGGTGGCGGCGGTCACCGCGCCGCCGGCCGCCTGGCCACCTCGTCGACGGCGCAGCGCCAGCCGGCGCAGAGCGGGCACCGCGAGCAGTATCAGCAGGGCCAACAGGCCCGCCGCCCACCAGGGCCAGACCGGTGGCTGCTCGTCCGGCGTCGTCCCGCCGAGGGAAAGGCCGTCGTCGATGTCGCGGTCGGCGTTGTCCGGCCCGGCCGGATCAGCCGACGCTTCGGGGCCGGCCGGGGTGTCCGTGACGTCGGCTCCGGGGGTGGACGGCTCCGGGGCGTCCGTGTCCGGCGCCCAGGCCGACCGGGTGGAGCCCGGCACCCCGTACGCCGGTGTGGCGTCGAACGGCACCCAGCCGGCCCCGTTGAAGTAGACCTCGGTCCACGCGTGCAGGTTGAGGTTGGTCAGCGTGAACGTGTCACCGTCGCGATTGCTGCCGTTGGTGAACCCGAACGCCACCCGGGCCGGGATACCGGCCGCGCGGACCAGCCAGGCCATCGCCGCCGCGTACTGCTGGCAGTAGCCGACCTTGTTGGTCAGGAAGTTGACGATGTCCTGACCGCTGCTGCCGCTCTCGGTGCTGAGCCGGTAGCTGAACCCGTTGTCCGCCGAGAAATGCTGGTAGATCGCCAGCACCCGGTCGTAGTCGGTGCGCTTGTCCTGGACCAGCCCCTTGACCAGCTCCTCCACCTCGGGCACCGTCCCGGGGGTGGCGGTCAGCTGCCGGCGTACCGGGTGGTCTGCCGGCAGTGGTTGCGCGGCCCGCAGCGCCGCCGGAGTGAACGTCGAGCGGACGTAGTCGAAGGAGTACTTCCGGCCCCGGGAGTTCTCCCGGTTGGAGAAGACGACCTGCTGGTTGGGGTCGTAGAGCCAGTTGCTGTTGAGGTCCTCGGTACGTACCGGCTCGGCGTACACCGGCATCAGGGACATGCTCAGGCTCTTGGTGACCTCGACGGTCGCCCGGTAGGAGGTCTGCTGCACCCCTCGGGCGGCGCGTTCGGTCGGGTCCGGCAGGTCCCGGTTGGCGGGGCGGCCGGTCGGGTTGCGCGCCTGGAAACCACTCGGGCGCAGTTCGTCGGCGACCGCGTAGCGCAGGTAGAACGGGTTCGGCTCGGACGTGGTCACCTTGACCAGGTCGGCCACCTCGGACTGGTTGAGCTGGCCGGCGAGCGAGGCGAACAGGTCGATCCGACCCGACGTACCGCCCGAGCCGGTGCCGTTGCCGGTGCCGTTGCCCGTCCCTCGGCTGAGGGAGTCGAGCAGCCCGCCGGTCATGCCGGGCACCGCCAGCGGCAAAACCACCGCCAGGGCCACCCCGACCGCCGCGAGCCGACGGCCGGCGGACGCCAGCGGCGAGGCCTCCCACACGTCGACGTCGCGGCCGTCACCGGTGAACCTGCGCCCGAACCGGCGTACCCGGTCGACGTTGTCGGTGACCAGCAGCCAGAGGTAACCGGCGGCACCGACCACGAACGGCACCGCGGGGACGCTGTCCACGTAGACGGCGACCGGTACGGAGTAGATGGCGAGCATCGGCAGCCCCGCCAGCGCGGGCCGGCGCAGCCCCACGGCCAGCACGTCCACCAGCACGGCGACCCCGCCGACGCCGAACACGGCGATGAACAGCAGCGGGTCGGTGTCCGGGACCTCGACCCCGTACGAGCGCATGTCCTGCATGGAACCGGCGAGCAGATCGGCGAAGTGCGCGAGCGTGCCCGGCGTGGGCAGGAAGGCGAGCAACTCCTCGCCGCTGGGGAACAGCCAGGTCAGCGCGAGCGCCAGGCCGGCCAGCATGCCCAGCACCTGACCCCACAGTGGTGCCCGGGCGAGTCGGGTCAACGCGGCCACCCCGGCCACCACGGCGACCGCGATGACGGACTCGATCAGCCACGTCCAGCTCTCGAAGATGGCCGACAGCGGCGCGGCGGCCAGCACCGTGGCGGCGGCGGCCACCATGCCGGTGTTCCGACTGGCGATCATGAGGGGAACCTTCCGTTCATCGCACGCCGCCGGCGACCGTCTCGGCCAGCGCGGCGCGCAGGGCGAAGCCCTGGGAACCCCTGCCGGCCTGCGGCCACAACGCCGGGAGTCGGGCGCCGTGATCGACGCCGACCACGCGCCAACCGCTCTGCAGCATGGCGAGGACGGTGGAGCCGTGCGCGTGCTCCGCCTCGGCCCGAGCCTTCTCCGGAAGGCTGAGCCAGGTGGAGCTGTTCAGGAGGAAGCCGACGCAGGTGGCCCCGTTGCCGCGCAGCCCGGCCAGCAGCTCGGCCTCGGCCACGCTCACCGTGCCGAAGAGCCCGATGATCAAACCGCCGTCGGCGCGCTGCCGGACCCGTTGGACGAGGCTGGTCACCTCGGCGCGCTGATCCAGCCGGACCTCCGCGAGGTGGTCGAGCAACGCCCCGTCACCGCCGGCCTCCGAGGCGTCCACATCCACACCGGAACCGGTGACCAGGCGCAGCTTGTAGCCGGCCTGGCGCAGGTGGACGGCGATGCTCGCGGCGGCGGAGACGGCCCACTCGAAACTGGCCGTCGGCCCCTCGCCGCGGTGGCCGTACGCCCGGGTGTCCAGCACGACCGTGGCCCGGCTCTCCCATGGCTGCTCCTCGCGGCGCACCATCAGCTCGCCGGTCCGCGCGGTGGACTTCCAGTGCACCCGGCGCAGGTCGTCGCCGCGCCGGTACTCCCGGGTCGCCGCGTCGTCCTCGCCGTGCACCGCCACCGAGCGGGCCCGGCTGTCGCCGCTGCCCGCGTACTCCCCGGGGAGCCGGACCGACGGCAGCGGGGTGACCTGCGGGATGACCGTCAGGTGGTCGGTGCTGGGGAAGGACCGGGTGAGCTCGCAGAGGCCGAACGGGTCGGTCATCCGGACCACCAGTGGACCCACGTCGTAGCGGCCCCGCACGTCGGCCCGCACGGTGTACGCCACGGAGCTGGCCTGGTGTGCGCCGAGCCGCTCCAGCACCACCCGGGGGCGGCTGCCCAGCGCGTAGGGCAGCCGGTCCTCCAGGAGGAGGGTGCCGGTCGGCAGCCGGGAGAGGTTCTGCAGGCGCAGCACCACCCGGGAGTTTGCGCCGACCGGGACCCGGTGCGGATCCAGCGAGCGGTTGCAGGCCAGCTTGTAGCGGCTGCGCCCGACGTAGGCCGCGGCCAGCAACGGCAGGATGGCCAACAGCACAGCCACCCGGAGCAGGTCCTTCTCTCCGAGGATGCCGGCCGAGATCGCCGCCGCGACCGCAGCGGCGAGGAAGGAGCGCCCGCGGGTGGTCAGCCCGCGCAGCCCGGCTCGCACGTCATGGCCTCCGCGGCTCGTAGGGCGCGCGGCCGTTGCCGGAAGCGGGCCGGGTGTCGTACGGGTTGCGCTGCCGGTCGTGCGGCAGCGGCAGGCGGTGCACCAGCTCGGAGACGATCGCGTCGGTGGTGCGTCGGGCGAGCTGGGCGTCGGCGGTCGGGATGATCCGGTGCGCGAGCACCGGCACCGCCAGGGCCTGCAGGTCGTCGGGGAGGACGTAGTCGCGGCCCTCCAGGGCGGCGACCGCCCGGGCGGTGCGCAGCAGTTGCAGGGTCGCCCGGGGAGAGGCGCCGAGCCGCAGGTCGGGGGCCTCGCGGGTGGCGGTGACCAGGTCGATGGCGTACTGCTTGACCGCGTCCGCGACGTGCACCTGCCGGACGGTGGCGATGAGCTGCCGGACGATGGCCGCGTCGGAGACCGCGCGCAGCTCGTTCAGCGGGTCGGTGGCGCCGTGCCCGTCGAGCATGGCCAGCTCGGCGTTGGAGTCCGGGTAACCCATCGCGATCCGGGCGGTGAACCGGTCGCGCTGCGCCTCGGGCAGCGGGTAGGTCCCCTCCATCTCGATCGGGTTCTGGGTGGCGATGACCATGAACGGGGTCTGCAGCTGGTACGTCACACCGTCGACGGTGACCTGCCGCTCCTCCATGCACTCCAGCAACGCCGACTGGGTCTTGGGCGAGGCTCGGTTGATTTCGTCGCCGACCACCAGGTTGGCGAACACGGCGCCGGGACGGAACTCGAAGTCGTGCGTCTCCTGGTTGTAGACGCTGACCCCGGTGACGTCGCTGGGCAGCAGGTCGGGGGTGAACTGGATCCGCCGCACGGTGCAGTCGATGGACCGCGCCAGGGCCTTGGCCAGCTTGGTCTTGCCGACACCCGGGACGTCTTCGATCAGGAGGTGACCCTCGGCGAGCAGAACGGCCAGGGCGAGCCGCACGGTGGCGGTCTTACCCTCGATGACCTGCTCGATGTTGGCCACGATGGCCTCGCTGGCGGCGCGGAACTCGTCGTGCGGCAGTAGGCCGCCCACCTCGTCCCAGGTCTGTTGTGTCACGGGCCTCCTCCTCGTCGCCATCACGGCAGCTCTGTATAGAGCACCTGGACCCGCCGTTGGGTTCGCGACGTCGAGCCTCGTTTGCCGCAGGAATCTCACTGGTATCTCAGGCTAACCATGTTTGTCGTTATCGCCGACCCCCGCAGGTAGTCCGTCGGTTACGCCCCGATATTCGCCATGTCGGGGGAACGGGTTCGACCAACCCCGGGGCCGACGGGCCGGACCGGCGGCGAGGTACACTGCCGGACATGGCCGGAGTCTTCCTGCTTCTTACCGGGCCGTGCTGATGCGCTGATCGCGCGACAGCACGGCGGCCCCTCCTGCGCGAGGGGCTTTTTTGTGCCCGCCGCCGGCCCGGCCCGGTGGTGCCGAGACGAAGCGAAGCGAAGCGAGGAGAGACGATGAGTGAGGCAGCCGCACCGGCGGGCGACATTCCCCCGTTCCGGTACACCGCGGCCCTGGCCGACGAGATCGAGAATCGTTGGCAGGACATCTGGGCGCGCGAGGGCACCTTCCACGCACCGAACCCGACCGGCCCCCTGGCCGACCCGAGCCACCCCCGGGCCGGCGCGGAGAAGCTGTACGTGCTGGACATGTTCCCGTACCCGTCCGGCGCCGGCCTGCACGTCGGCCACCCGCTGGGCTACATCGGCACCGACTGCTACGCCCGCTACCAGCGGATGGCCGGCCGCAACGTGCTGCACGCGATGGGCTTCGACGCGTTCGGCCTGCCCGCCGAGCAGTACGCGGTGCAGACCGGCACCCATCCCCGGACCACCACGCTGGCGAACATCGAGCGGTACAAGGCGCAGCTGCGCCGGCTGGGGCTGGCCCACGACGAGCGCCGCTCGGTGGCCACCATCGACACCGACTTCTACCGCTGGACCCAGTGGATCTTCCTGCAGATCTTCAACTCCTGGTACGACCGCGACGCCGGCCGCGCCCGCCCGATCGCCGAGCTGATCGCCGAGTTCGAGGGCGGTAACCGACCCACCCCGGATGGCCGCGCCTGGGCCGAGCTGAGTGTCGCCGAGCGCCGCCAGATCGTCGACGACCACCGGCTGGCGTACGTCTCGCAGGCTCCGGTGAACTGGTGCCCGGGGCTGGGCACCGTGCTGGCCAACGAGGAGGTCACCGCCGACGGCCGTTCCGAGCGGGGCAACTTCCCGGTCTTCAAGCGCAACCTGAAGCAGTGGATGATGCGGATCACCGCGTACGGCGACCGGCTGCTGGACGACCTGGACAGCCTGGACTGGCCCGAGCCGATCAAGCTGCAGCAGCGCAACTGGATCGGCCGCTCCACCGGCGCCCACATCGACTTCCCGACCGCGGTGGAGCCGGTACGGGTGTTCACGACCCGGCCGGACACCGTCTTCGGCGCGACCTACATGGTGTTGGCGCCCGAGCACGAACTGGTCGACGCGCTGGTGCCGGCGGCCTGGCCGGAGGGCGCACGGGACGTCTGGACCGGCGGGCACGCCAGCCCCCGGGCGGCCGTCGAGGCGTACCGCAAGGCGGCGGCGGCCAAGACCGACGTCGAGCGGCAGTCCGACACCAAGGAGAAGACCGGCGTCTTCATCGGCGCGTACGCCACCAACCCGGTCACCGGCGGCCAGATCCCGATCTTCATCGCCGACTACGTGTTGGCCGGCTACGGCACCGGCGCGATCATGGCGGTGCCCGCCCAGGACGAGCGGGACTGGGCGTTCGCCGAGGTCTTCGAGCTGCCCATCGTGCGTACCGTGCAGCCGGCGGAGGGCTTCGACGGCAAGGCGTACACCGGGGACGGCCCGGCGATCAACAGCGCCGCGCCCGAGCGCGGCCTGGACCTGAACGGTCTGGGTGTCGCCGACGCCAAGGCGGCGATCATCGCCTGGCTGGAGGCGAACGGGCACGGCACCGGTGCGGTCACCTACCGGCTGCGCGACTGGCTGTTCTCCCGCCAGCGCTACTGGGGTGAGCCGTTCCCGATCGTCTACGACGAGACCGGCGCGGCCATCGCCCTGCCCGAGGAGATGCTGCCGGTCGAGCTGCCGGAGGTGGACGACTTCTCCCCGAAGACGTTCGACGCCGACGACGCGAACAGCAATCCGGAGACTCCGCTGTCACGGCGGCGCGACTGGGTCGAGGTGGAGCTGGACCTGGGTGACGGGCCGAAGCGCTACACCCGGGAGACCAACGTGATGCCGCAGTGGGCCGGCTCCTGCTGGTACGAGCTGCGCTACCTGGACCCGACCAACAGCGGGCGGTTCGTCGACGCGGAGAACGAGCGTTACTGGATGGGCCCGCGCGCCGACGGCGACTGCGGGGGCACCGACCTGTACGTCGGCGGCGCCGAGCACGCCGTGCTGCACCTGCTGTACGCGCGGTTCTGGCACAAGGTGCTGTTCGACCTGGGGCACGTGTCGTCGTTCGAACCGTTCCGCAAGCTGTTCAACCAGGGCATGATCCAGGCGTACGCGTACACCGACTCGCGCGGCAGCTACGTACAGGCCGAGGAGGTCGTCGAGCGTGACGGCGCCTACTACCTGGATGACGTGCTGGTCAACCGCGAGTACGGCAAGATGGGCAAGTCGCTGAAGAATGTGGTGACCCCCGACGACATGTGCGCCGCGTACGGCGCGGACACCTTCCGGGTGTACGAGATGTCGATGGGTCCGCTGGAGGTGTCCCGCCCCTGGGAGACCCGGGCGGTGGTCGGCTCGTACCGGTTCCTGCAGCGGGTCTGGCGGGCCGTCGTCGACGAGCAGACCGGCGCGCTGCGGGTCACTGACGATCCGGCCGACGAGGCGACCCGCCGGCTGCTGCACAAGGTGATCGACGGCGTCCGCGGCGACATGGACGGCATCCGGTTCAACACGGCGATCGCCAAGCTGATCCAGCTGACCAACGGGCTGACCGGGCTGTCGGCCACGCCCCGCGAGGTGGCCGAGCCGCTGGTGCTGATGGTGGCGCCGTTCGCCCCGCACATGGCCGAGGAGCTGTGGCGGCGGCTGGGCCACGACACGTCGCTGACGTACGTGGACTTCCCGACCGCCGACCCGGCGCTGCTGGTGGCCGACACGGTGACCTATCCGGTGCAGGTCAACGGCAAGGTCCGTGGCCGCGTCGAGGTCCCCGCCGACGCCTCCGAGGAGTCGGTCCGCGCCGCCGCCCTGGACGCGGTCGCCGCGACCCTGGCCGGCAAGGAGCCCCGCAAGGTCATCGTCGTGAAGGGCCGGATGGTCTCCGTCGTCGCCTGACGTCACGGCCTCGGTACAGGGACCATGACGCCTGCGGGGACGGACACCGCCACGAGCGTGATGACTCAGAGGTATGAATATGCCCCTGAGTCATCACGCTCACTGGCGTATCCGCCGCCCGGCGGGACACGCCGACTGTGACGGGCGACACCAACTCAGGCGGTCAACACCGTGACCACGGTGCGGCGGTGGGCGAGCAGCCAGTCCTGCCAACGACGTACCCCCTCGACGGCGCCCCCGTCGCGCAGCCGGCGCATCCCCGGCTCGTCGCGGTCGGCGCCCGCGTCGATGCCCCGCCAGGTGTCCTCGATCTGGTGGAGCATCACGTCCACCAACTCGTCCCGGGCGAGTAGCACCGGCTCCGGTCCGGTCGCCGGGGCCTCGTAGGCGTCGCAGAGCACACGGCAGCGCCGACCCAACTCGGCCGGGTCGGCACCCTCGCCCAAGACGGCCCAGTGCCAGCCGGCGAACGCCACGTCCTCGATCCGGCGGCCGGGCCCGGCCAGGTCCCAGTCGAGGAACGCCACCGGAAGCGGCCCGGTGGGCGAATCCCGGTACACGGTGTTCTTCGGGGACAGGTCGCGGTGGCACACCGTCTCGGCGTCGCCGGCCAGCGGGGTGCCCGCACACGCGTCGTGCAGCCGCCGGATCAGCTCGGCCAGCCGCACCAGCGCCGGGTCGGCGAAGAACGCGGCGTCCTCCCGGTCCCGCCACGGCACCCGCCCCGCGACGTAGCTCAGCATCTGCCGGCCGCTCGCGTCGACGCCCAGGGGGCGGGGTGCGAGGTCCGCGTCCACCTCGGCCAGGTGGTCCAGCAGCGCGCCGACGAAGTCCAGGTTGGCCGGCGGGGTACGCCGTACCGTGTCGCCGACCCGGACCACGTCGGCGACGAAGCCGCCGGTGAGTGGCTCCTCGTCGCTCATGTCGGCATGGATCGACGCCGCCGCTCGGCGCGCCACCACTGGTGGATGAGCACCACGCTCGCGATCAGACCGAGGCTGGCCGGGGCGGCGGCGTACCAGTTGATGTGGCCGGGGGAGCTGACCGCCGCGCCGATCGCCGCGTAGCCGAAGGCGGTCGGCGCGGACGCGATCACGCTGCCGGCCAGGAACGGCAGCACCCGGGCACCGGTCGTGCCGTAGCCGTAGCTGACCAGCCCGAAGCCGGCGATCGGCAGTAGCCGGACGGTGACCACGCCGAACACGCTCTGCCGGGCGAACCAGCCGTCGAGCCGGGCCAGCCGGCCACGGACCCGTTCGGCGACGAACTCCCGGCCCAGCAGGCGCCCGACCGTGAACCCGATCGCCGCGGCCGCCAGCGCGGCGCCCAGGGCGTACGCGGCACCCTCCAGGGGGCCGAAGATGGCGCCCGCGGCGAGTGTGATGAAGGTCCGGGGAACCAGCGCGACCAGCAGCAGCGCCCCGCCGAGGATCGCCGCCACCGGCGCGAGGTCGCCCAGCCGGTCGGCCAGCAGCGGCAGCTGGGCCGGATCCGGCCGGGGCACCAGGAGCAGCAGCAGCCCGCAGCCGCCGATCAGCAGCACCAGCAGGGCGAACCGGGCGGCCGACGGCTGCCGGAGCAGCCGCCGGACGGCAGGGATCATGCCCGGGCGGCGGCCACTGCGGAGCGGCGCTCGTTGCGGAGCCGGTCGGACCAGGTGTCGTCCAGCGGCGGAAGCTGGTGCGCCCCGGTGGCCCAGCGCAGCAGCAGGTCGGCCAGGGCCGGGTTGCGGGCCAGCGCAGGGCCGTGCGAATAGGTGCCGAGCAGCTTGCCGCGCCAGGCGCCCTCGGTGGCACCGTCGTTGCCCACCCCGGCGGTGACCCGCGCCAGCGGGGAGACCTCCGGGCCGAGGTGGGTGCGGCCGCCGTGGTTCTCGAAGCCGGTCAGCGCGGGCAGACCCAGCCGGGGGTCGATCTCACCGGCCAGCTCGCCGACGGCCCGGCTCGGACCCCGGTCGGACTGCAGGTCGAGCAGTTCCAGGCCACGGCACTGCACGCCCTTGGCGAAGAAGGACATGCCGAGCAGCTGGTAGCCGGCGCAGACGCCGAACACCACAGACCCCTGGGCCACCGCCCGGTGCAGACCGCCGTCGGCGATCAGCCGCTGCGCGCCCAGCGCCTGTGGACCGTCCTCGCCACCGCCGAGCAGGTAGATGTCGGCCGTCGCGGGCAGCTGCTGGTCGGAGCGGACCTCCAGCACCTCGACGGGCATGCCACGCTGGCGCGCCCGCCGGGCGAGGATCAGGGCGTTGCCCCGGTCGCCGTACGTGGAGAGCAGGTCGGGGTAGATCCAGACGATGCGCAGGCTCTCAGTTGACACGGTCCAACTCCGCTCGGATGTCCTGGAACGCGGTGTAGTTCGCGATGACCTCCAGCCGCCCGGGCGGGACCGACCGGATCGCGTCGTCGAACGTGCGGACGTGCTGGAACGGTACGTCGTTGACGTCCAGTCGGACCGCCAGGTCGTACGCCCGGTCGCCGGTGATCAGCACCTGCCGGCCGCGCAGCGGCGCGAAGTCGACGTCGAAGAGCCAGGAGGTGTCCAGCCCGTCGGGGTCACGCGCGTTGATGGAGAGCAGGGTCGGTGCCTCGTCGGCCATGTCGAAGGCCTCCAGCCAGCTGGCCGGGTTCTTGGCCAGCAGCAGCCGGATGTTGCGCCCGTCCTTGTTCACCTGCGCGTAGCGGCCGGCCACCGAGGTGACGATGCCCAGTCGGGACACCGCGTCGACCGGGCGGACGCCGAACTCGGCGGCCACGGCCAGCGCGGTCGCCGCGTTGCCGAGGTTGACCTTGCCGGGCAGTTGCAGGGAGACCTTGTGCCAGGCGCCGGTGGGGTCGAGCACGCCCTCGTCCTCGACGACCCACTGCGGCTCCGGTCGGCGCAGCGGGCAGCCGGTGCACCACCACTGGTCGCCGGAGCGCTGGATGGTGGAGCCGCACTCGGGGCAGACCCAGGAGTCGTCGTGCCAGCGTTGGCCGGCGCTGAACCAGGTCACGTGCGGCGGGTTGATGCCCCGGGCGGGATCGGCCGGAGGGGTGGCGGCCCAGACCACCATCGGGTCGTCGGCGTTGGCCACCACCCGCACGTCGGTGTGCCGGACCAGTGCCGCGCGCCAGAGCTGCGCCATCATGGCGACCTCCTTGGCGCGGTCGAGCTGGTCGCGGGAGAGGTTGAGCAGGGCGACGACGTGCGGTTCGGTCGCCTCCAGCACCTGCGCGAGGTAGTGCTCGTCGACCTCCAGCACCGCGTACGGGGTGCTGCCGGCCTTGGCCAGTGCCGAGGTGTGGCCGCTGGGCATGTTGGCGCCGAACGAGTTGGTGGCGACGCGGCCGAGCACGCCGACCGCGGCGGAGGTCAACCGGGTGGTGGTGGTCTTGCCGTTGGTGCCGGACACGAGCGCGATCGCACGCCCGGCCGACAGGTGGGCCAGCAGGTCCGGGTCGATCTTCAGGCCGATCCACCCGCCGATCACCGAACCGTCGCCACGGCCGGCCGCCCGGGAGAGCGCCGCGGCGGTCCGTGACACGGAGCTGGCCACCTTGGCCCGTAGGGGCATTTTCGCGTCCGTCACGCGAGCGAGGTTACCGGACCGCCCGTCCCTCCAGATCGCCGCCGACGGTGAACCGTTCGGCCGTGGTGACTGCGCGGGTGGCCGAGAGGGCGTCCACCGGACGGAGTCGATCTATGTCGGAAAGCGGACCACGCCGGAGGGCCGCCGTGCCCCTCCACTCCACTCCACCCCTTGTGACGTGCGGTTTTGCCCCCGGGGTGGGCGCGCCACGCGGGCGAATCTGGTTGCAGGTGGAGGGAAGTGGAGTAGAGTGGGGACCAATGGTGAGGCCGGGAGGGCTCACCGGCCCGGGGGGTCAGCGGCGCCGCGAACGCCGCTCAAGGGCGAGGGGGTAGGGCCGATGTTCCTCGGCACCCACACTCCGCGCCTGGACGAAAAGGGCCGGCTGATCCTTCCGGCCAAGTTCCGGGATGAGCTGGCAGGGGGTGTCGTGGTCACCAAAGGGCAGGAGCGCTGTCTCTATGTCTTCCCGACGCCTGAGTTCCAGCGAATCGCGGAGCAGTTGCGCGCGCAGCCGATGACGCACAAGGCGGCCCGGGCCTACAGCCGGGTCTTCTTCGCGAGCGCGCACGACGAGGTTCCGGACAAGCAGGGTCGGGTAACCATCCCGGCCCACCTGCGGGCGTACGCCGCGCTGGACCGCGAGCTGGTGGTGATCGGGGCGAGCACGCGGGTGGAGATCTGGGACAAGGTCGCCTGGGAGACCTACCTCGCCGAGAGCGAAGACGACTTCGCCGACATCGAAGAGGGGGTGCTGCCCGGCGGTCTGTAGGGCGGACGGCGCCCGACGTACTGCGAGATCTCCAGCCGCTTTCGAGTTCCTGGCATCCCTTCCCCGGTGCCAGGCGCACGATCCAGTCATCGGGTGAGAGTCCGGTGCCCGGCGGGAGCGGATGGGGATCTGGCGGTATGACGGCAGCGCCGTCCGACGACAGGCGCACGAACGAACGGACGTTTCAACCAGTGGGGGTCAACATGGGGGAGTTGCGCGGCACGCACGTGCCGGTGCTGCTCGAGCGGTGTCTCGAGCTACTGGCCCCCGCGCTGGGTCGAGGCGGCCGGACGGTCCACGTCGACGCGACACTCGGCCTGGCCGGGCACGCGGAGGCGGTGCTCGAGGCGCACCCGGAGACGGTCCTGATCGGGCTCGACCGGGACACCGAGGCGCTCGCCCACGCGCGGGTCCGACTGGCCCGGTTCGCCGATCGGGTGCACCTGGAGCACGCCGTCTACGACGAGCTGCCCGAGGTGCTCGACCGGCTGGGCTATCCGGGTATCGACGGGATCCTGTTCGACCTGGGTGTCTCGTCGCTTCAGTTGGACGCGCCCGACCGCGGGTTCGCGTACGCCCAGGACGCGCCACTGGACATGCGGATGGACCAGACCCGGGGGGTGACCGCCGAGGAGGTGGTCAACACCTACGCACATCCGGACCTGGCCCGGGTGCTGCGGGTCTACGGCGAGGAGAAGTTCGCCGGCCGGATCGCCTCGGCGATCCTCCGGGAGCGGGAGCGCGCCCGGATCACCTCGTCCGCGCGGCTGGCGGAGCTGGTTCGGGACTCCATTCCGGCACCAGCCCGACGAACGGGCGGACACCCGGCAAAGAGAACGTTTCAGGCTTTACGGATCGAGGTAAACAGAGAGCTGGCAGCGCTGGAGGCGGCGCTGCCGTCCGCACTCGACGCACTGACCGTGGGCGGTCGCATGGTGGTCCTGTCCTACCACTCCCTGGAGGACCGGCTCACCAAGGCGGCGCTCGCGGACCGGGTCCGCAGTAAGGGCCCGGTCGACCTCCCGGTCGAGCTTCCCGGGTCCGGTCCGACGTTCCGGCTGCTCAGCCGGGGCGCCGAACTGCCCGGGGAGGCGGAGGTCGCCGCGAACCCGCGCGCCGCCTCGGTGCGGCTGCGGGCCGCGGAGCGACTCGACCCGAACGCGACAGAGCAAGGGCGGACCGACCGCGAACGGTCTCGCCGAAGGGTGAAGGGAATGCACCAACCGGGCACGGGGTCCGCCTGATCCGTGGGGGGTCAGGGGCACCGGGACGGCAGAGGGACGGATGTTGAGGGGGAGGGACATGAACATTGACAAGCGCGACCGCCGGGACGTCACCGGCGGCGGGCAGCGCGCACCGCGGTCGGGGGGCCGGACCGCGGCGGAGCGGGCTCCGCGCGTGGGGAACGGTACGCCACGCATCGATCGAGTGAACCAGCAGGGGGAGGCTCGCGCCCGGGGGGCGCGCGAGTTCCCCACCCAGGGCACCGCTGCGCTGCGGCCGGCCGAGAAGGCCGCCAGTGCCGCGAGCGCCCGCCCGCCCCGGCTGCGGGTGGCGCCGCCGCCGCCGGTGTCGGTGCCGCGCGCGCCGTTCGCGGCGCTGATCGTGGTGCTGGTGGTCGGTGGGGTGCTGGGCATCCTGGCGGTCAACACCAAGATCAATGAGAACGCGTTCCGGTTGGAGCGGTTGCAGCAGCAGCAGGCTCGACTGGACCTGGAGAAGCAGCAGCTGGACAAGCAGATCGCCGATGCCGAGGCGCCGGGCAACCTGACCGCCGAGGCGCGGCGACTGGGCCTGGTGGACGCCGGCGAGCCGGGCTACATCCGGCTGCCGGACGGCAAGATGCCGCTCGGCATCCCGAAGCCGGCGACCGGCGAGCCGTCGGTGACCAGCCAGGGCGCGGGAGGCTGACCGGTGCCACCGAGGTCGGACGAACCGCGCCGGGACCCCACGGGGTCCCGGCGCGGTTCTTCGCGTGACGCCAGCCCCACCGACGGGGAGCCGCGCACCGGCGAGCCGGGCATCGGGGGGATCTCGGGCGCCCGGGCGTACACACCGAGGGGCCGGACCGTCCGCGAGGAGCGCGGCACGCCGGCGCGTGGCGGGGGTGCCGAGCAGCGGCGTACGCCGCGCAGCACCCGCTCCGGCGACCCGTTCCGGCCGGCGTTGCAGGTGCTCGACGGAGGTCGTGCCGCCGCCCGGACCGGCCGGCGCGACGCACCGGCCGCCGGACGCGGCGGCGTGGTGCGCACCGTGGCACCGCGCAAACCCCGGGGCCCGGGAGTCGACGAGCCGCCGCCGCGCCGCCGGACCACGCCGCGTGCACCGCGCCGCTCCGACCGCCCGGCGGCCCGTCGGCCGTCCCGCAAGCCGCCACGCCCGCCGAAGCTGGCCGACTCCCGCCTGCGGCTGCGACTGGGCACCGCGCTCGCACTGACGCTGTTCGCCACCATCGGGATCCGGCTGATCTTCCTTCAGGCGGTCGACGCTCCGGCGTACGCCGGGGGCGGCATCGCCGACCGCCTCCGCACGGTCGAGCTGCCCGCGCCGCGGGGCGCGATCTACGACAGCACCGGCGCCCCGCTGGCCCGCAGCGTCGAGGCGCGATACGTGTTCGCCGACCCGACCAAGGTGGAGGACCCGGCCGGCACCGCGAAGGCGCTCTCTCCGCTGCTCGGCGTTCCGGCGTCGAAGCTCGTAGAGTTGATGAAGCCCCGCAAGCTGGAGAACGGCATCGCGTCCACGTTCGCCTACCTCGCGCGAGGGGTGGAGATCCCGACCGCCAAGCGGGTGCAGGCGCTGGAGCTGCCCGGCATCGGGGTGCACCGCGACGAGCGCCGCGAGGTGCCCGGCGGTGACCTGGCGGCCAACCTGATCGGCTTCACCAGCCAGGACATGGACGGGCTGGAAGGGTTGGAGGCCCGCTACGACGACCTGCTCGCCGGGCAGGACGGCAAGCGGGTGTACGAGGCCGGCCTCGGTGACCTCGACGCACCGATTCCGGGCGGCTACAGCCGGACGACTTCCGCCAAGCCGGGCAGTTCGCTGACCCTCACCATCGTCCGCGACCTGCAGTTCCGGACGCAGCAGATCCTCAGCGCGGGCATGGCCAAGCAGCCGGGCGGCACCGCCGCGGCCGTGATCATGGAGATTCCCTCCGGCGCGGTGCTGGCCCAGGCCAGCCACCCCACCTATGACGCGGCGAAGCCGACGCCCAGCGACCCGGTCGCCCGGGAGGACGCGGCGACCAGCTTCGTCGTCGACCCCGGTTCGGTGCACAAGGCGATCACCTTCGGCGCGGCGTTGCAGGAGGGCGTGATCACGCCGGACACCGCCCTGCCCATCGCCAACAGCATCAAGATGGGCGACACCTGGTTCTCCGACACGCACCCGGCCGACGGCAAGCGGATGAGTATCCCGGGCATGCTCGCCTACTCGTCGAACGTCGGCACCATCACCATCGCCGACAAACTCGGCCGGGACCGGTTGATCGACTACCAGAAGCGGTTCGGGCTGGGCAAGCCCACCGGCGAGGGGATGCCCGGGGAGGCCAGCGGGCGACTGCTGCCACCCGACGAGTGGAGCGGGTCGTCGTACGGGTCGGTGCCGATCGGGCACAGCGTCGACGCCACGCCGCTGCAGATGACCGCCGCGTACGCCGCCATCGCCAACAACGGCACGTACGTGCAGCCGCACCTGGTCAAGGAGGTGATCGGCCCGGACGGCAAGCGCACCCCCGCGCCGGCCCCGGTGACCCGGTCGGTGCTCAGCCCGCAGAACGCGGCGGCCCTGCGCACCATGCTGGAGGCGGTCACCACGGTCGACCGCGCCACCGGCCTGACCGCCGCGGTCCCCGGTTACCGTGTCGCCGGCAAGACCGGCACCGGGTGGCGGCTGGTGGACGGCAAGAAGCAGCGCGGCGAGGTGTCCTCCTTCATCGGCATGGCCCCCGCCGAGAACCCCCGGTACGTGATCGCGGTCTTCGCGTACGCGCCCGAGGGTGGGGGTGCGGCGATCGCCGGGCCGGCGTTCCGCGACATGATGCAGTTCACTCTGCGTCACTACCGCGTGCCACCGTCCACGGGGGGTTCCGCACCCAAGTTCGTGGTCTATCCGCGCTGAGCAGCGACGGCGGGACATCATCGGTGAGTGCCGACGAACCACCGGGGCGGCTGTGCGGCCGGAACCGGACGACCGGGTAGGGTCTGACGCCGTGCCCGGCAATCCACGTCCACGTACCGTGACCGGAGTCCGGCTCGGTGACCTCGCCGTCCGGCTCGCCGTCGACCTCCCGGCGGACGCCGCCGCGGTGGTCGTCACCGGAGCCACCCACGCCAGCCAGGAGGTTCGTCCCGGCGACCTGTACGCGGCGCTGCCCGGTGCTCGTCGGCACGGCGCGGAGTTCGCCGCCGCCGCCGCCGAGGCGGGTGCCGTGGCCCTGCTGACCGACCCGGCGGGTGTGGAGCTGGCGGCGGGGAGCGGCCTGCCCGCTCTGGTGGTGCCCGACCCGCGCGCCGTGCTCGGCGAGCTGGCGTCGGCTGTCTACGGCGATCCGACCGCCGGTCTCACCGTGATCGGGGTGACCGGCACCGCCGGGAAGACCTCCACCGCGTACCTGGTCGAGTCGGGGCTGCGAGCCGCCGGCCACACCACCGGGTTGGTCGGCACCGTGGAGACCAGGCTCGGTGATCTGGTGATCGACAGTGTGCGCACCACCCCCGAGGCGACGGACCTGCACGCCATGCTGGCCACCGCCCGCGAGCGTGGGGTCACCGCCGTGGTCATGGAGGTCTCCAGCCACGCGCTGGCCATGGGCCGGGTGGGCGGTGTCCGGTTCGCCGTCGGCGGTTACACCAACTTCGGCTCCGACCACCTGGACTTCCACGCCGACAGCGACGACTACTTCGCCGCGAAGGCCCAGCTCTTCGACGGGCGCTGCGCGGTCGAGGTGCTCAACCACGACGACCCGGCGTTGAAGCCGCTGCTCAAGCCGGCGACGATCACCTACTCGGCGGCCGGTGACCAGGACGCGACCTGGTGGGCCGACGGCGTGGGCGGCGAGGGGTACGCGCAGCGGTTCACGGCGCACGGCCCGGACGGCGTGGTTCTCTCCGCCGGGGTGGCGCTGCCCGGTCGGCACAACGTGGCCAACGCGCTGCTGGCGATCGCCGCGCTGGTCGGCGCCGGGGTGGACCCGGCGACCGCGGCGGCGGGCGTGGCCGCCTGCGGTGGCGTACCGGGCCGGCTGGAGCTGGTCGACGTCGCCGCGCCGGTGCGCGGGGTGGTCGACTACGCGCACAAGTCCGACGCGATCGTGGCCGCCTTGGCCGCGCTGCGCGAGCTGAGCGCCGGTCGGTTGATCTGTGTGATCGGCGCCGGCGGGGACCGGGACCGGGGCAAGCGGCCGGTGATGGGCGCCGCCGCGGCGGAGGGAGCCGACGTGGTGCTGGTGACCGACGACAACCCGCGTACCGAGGATCCGGCGGAGATTCGCGCCGAGGTGCTCGCCGGGGCGTACCGGGCCGGCACGGCCGCCCGGATCATCGAGGTGGTGGGCCGTCGTGCCGCGATCGACGAGGCGGTTCGGTTGGCTGAGCCGGGCGACGTGATCGCGCTGCTCGGCAAGGGTCACGAGCGGGGCCAGGAGGTGGCGGGCGAGGTGTTTCCGTTCGACGACAGCATCGAGTTGGCCGACGCGCTGCGGGCCCGCTTCGGGGACCTGGCGGGTCGGCGGTGATCGCGCTGAGCCTGGCCGAGGTGGCCACGGCGGTCGACGGGCGCCTCGTGGCCGCCGACCCGGCCGCCACCGTCACCGGTTCGGTGGAGTTCGACTCGCGCAAGGTGGGGCCCGGTTCGCTGTTCGTGGCCTTCCCGGGGGAGAAGGTCGACGGTCACGACTACGCGGCGACGGCGGTTCAGGCCGGCGCGGTGGCGGTGCTCGGCACCCGTGCGGTGCCCGGGGTGCCGATGGTGCTGGTCGACGACGCCCTGACCGCGATGGGCCGGCTGGCCCGCGCGGCGGTGGACCGGCTGCCCGGGCTGACCGTGATCGGCGTGACCGGCTCTTCGGGCAAGACCACCACGAAGGACCTGATCGGTCAGCTCACCGCCCGACTCGGGGCCACGGTGGCGCCGCCCGGCTCGTTCAACAACGAGCTGGGGCACCCGTACACCGCGCTGCAGGCCGGACCGGACACCCGCTACCTGGTGATGGAGAAGGGCTCGCGCGGGGTCGGGCACGTGCGGTACCTCTGCGAGCTGGTGCCGCCCCGGATCTCCGTGGTGCTCAACGTCGGCACGTCGCACATCGGCGAGTTCGGCTCGCAGGACACCATCGCGCTGGCCAAGGGTGAGCTGGTCGAGGCCCTGCCGCCGGACGGGCTGGCCGTGCTGAACGCCGACGACCCACGGGTGGACGCGATGGCGAGCCGCACCGAGGCCCGGGTGGTCCGCTACGGCGAGGCGCCGGACGCCGACGTGCGGGCCGAGGACGTCACGCTGGACGAGCGGGGGCACGCGTCGTACACCCTGGTCACCCCGGAGGGGCGCGCGCCGGTACGGCTCGGGCTGACCGGGCGTCACCAGGTCTGGAACACGCTCGCGGCGGCGGCGGTCGCCCGGGAGCTGGGTATGCCGCTGGCCGAGCTGGCCACGGCGCTCGGCGAGCTGGGGCTGGTCTCGACCCGTCGGATGGACGTCTTCGACCGCCCCGACGGGGTGACCGTCATCGACGACTCGTACAACGCGAACCCGGCCTCGATGGCGGTCGCGGTGCGGGCGCTGGCCAGTCTCGGTCGGGGGCGGCGTACCGTCGCGGTGCTCGGTTACATGGCCGAGCTGGGCCCGTTCGAGTCCGACGGCCACGCCGAGGTCGGCCAACTCGTGGCCGAGCTGGGTGTCGACCGGCTGCTCGTGGTGGGCGAGCCGGCCGCGCCGATTCACGAAGGCGCGACAGCGGTAGCGAACTGGGGAGGAGAGTCGGTGCTGCTCACCGATCAGGCGGCGGCCGTCGAGGTGCTGCGGGGCGAACTACGACCGGGTGACGTCGTCCTGGTCAAGGGCTCCCGGTACCGGACCTGGGAGGTGGCCGACGCCCTGCGCGCCGACGCCGCTGGGGAGTCCACCCGATGAGGGCGGTGATCGTCGCCGTCGGGGTGGCCTTCATCGTCTCGCTCTTCTGCACCCCGATCGCGATCAAGGTGTTCACCCGGCTCAAGGCCGGTCAGCCGATTCGGGCCGAGGGCCCGGCCATGCACCAGGGCAAGAAGGGCACGCCCACGATGGGTGGCGTGGTCTTCATCCTGGCCACGGTGATCGCGTACGTGGCCGGGCACCTGGCCCTGACCACCCTGCCGGACGCCCAGATCGCGCAGGTGGAGCCGACCATCACCGCGTTGGTGCTGCTGGGGCTGATGGTCTTCTCCGGCGCGGTGGGCTTCATCGACGACTTCCTCAAGGTGCGCAAGCGCAACAGCGCCGGCCTCAACAAGCGCGGCAAGCTGCTCGGCCAGATCCTGGTCGGCGCGGTCTTCGGCGTGATCGCGCTGTGGTTCCCGAGCACGATGACCGACGGTTCGGGCGTGGTGACCAACACCGAGACGGTGGGCAGCACCACGCTGAGCTTCATCCGGGACATCGACGCCCTGGAGGTCAGCAAGGTCGGCGCGGTGATCATCTTCATCTTCGTGGTGATGGCCGCGACGAACGGCGTGAACCTCACCGACGGTCTGGACGGTCTGGCCACCGGCGCCTCGGTGATGGTGCTCGCCGCGTACGCGCTGATCGCGTTCTGGCAGTACCGGCACTGGTGCGCCGACCCGAGCTACACCCAGCCCTACTGCTACGAGGTCCGCGACCCCTTGGAGATCGCGCTGATTGCCGGGGCGGCGGCCGGGGCCTGTGTGGGCTTCCTGTGGTGGAACACGTCCCCGGCGCGGATCTTCATGGGCGACACCGGGGCGCTGGGGCTGGGCGGCCTGATCGCCGGTATGGCGATGTCCACCCGCACCATCCTGTTGCTGCCGATCATCGGCGGGCTCTTCGTGATCATCACGATGTCCGTGGTGATCCAGATCATCTCCTTCAAGACCACCGGTAAACGGGTGTTCCGGATGTCGCCCCTGCAGCACCACTTCGAGTTGGCCGGCTGGAGCGAGGTCAACATCGTGGTGCGCTTCTGGATCATCGCCGGCATTGGTGTGGCCATCGCCCTCGGCCTCTTCTACAGCGAGTTCCTCGCCAACATGACCTGACCTCCACCCCCTCCCCGCGCGATCCCCACCCGTCCCCCGCCGATCTTGCACTTTCGCATCCCGGAATGTCCCGCCCTGCGGCTTCTGTCCGGTAGGAAAGTGCAAGATCGACGGGGGACGGGGTCCGACACGCCCAGTGGGGCGTTGTGGGGCTGTCGGGCGCGTCCAACGGTGATGATGTCGGGGTGGGGGAGGAACTCGGCACTGAGGACAGGACGGGCGGGCGACCGCGTCGGTCACCGGACGGGGAGCGTGCCACGGTGGCGTCGGACGGGGCGCGGGGACCGGAACCCGGTGGGACGGCCCGCGACAGCGGAACGGCGGCGCGCGAGACGGACAGCACCGCGCCGGTGCCGACCCCGCTGCGCGGACTGGACGCGGCCGGCGGGCTCGCCGCGCTGCGGGGCCTACTGGATCGGCCGCTGGCCTCCTACTACCTGCTGTTGTCCAGCGCCGGCCTGCTGCTGCTGATCGGGCTGACCATGGTCTTCTCGGCGACCAGCGTGAAGGACTACGCCGAGGACGGCAACGCCTCGGCCTCGGTGACCAAACAGGCCATCTTCGCGGTGATCGGCATCGGGGCGTTCTGGGCCTGCCAGCGCCTGCCCGCCAGCACCTACCGGTCGTTGGGCCGGCCACTGCTGTTCACCTCGATCGGGCTGCTGCTGCTGCTCAACCTGCTGCTGGCCTACGCCCGGTTGACCGACCAGGAGTCCGCCCGGATCGGCCCGATCGAGGCGCGGCTGCTCTGGCTGTTCATCGGCGGGGTCCAGGTGCAGCCCTCCGAGTTGGCCAAGTTCGCGCTGGTGTTGTGGGGCGCGCACCTGATCGCCCGCAAGGGCGCCGCGCTGGGTTGGTGGCGGGAGTTGGCAACGCCGCTCTTCCCGGTGATGGGCCTGCTCTTCGTCCTGGTCGGCTACAACGACACGGGCACCATGCTCTGCCTGCTGGCCCTGGTGGTGGGCCTGCTCTGGGCCGCCGGCGTACGGATGCGGGTCTTCGGCGCGCTGACGGTGGTCGGTCTGCTCGGTGTCGGCCTGCTCATCGCGGTGGCCTCGCTGGGCGCCGGCTCCGGCGAGCAGGGCGAGGAGAACTACCGCTTCGCCCGGCTGGCCATGTTCTTCGATCCGCCGGACCCGGAGACGTGCAAGCTCGACGGCTGCCTCCAGTTCTACCAGGGCCGACTGGCCATCGAGCACGGCGGCTGGTTCGGGGTCGGGCTGGGCAAGGGCAGCCTCAAGTGGGACTGGCTGCCCGAGGCGCACAACGACTTCATCTTCGCGATCATCGCCGAGGAGTTGGGCGTGATCGGGTGTGCCGTGGTGCTCAGCCTGTTCGCGGTACTCGCGTACACCGGGTTGCGGATCGCCCGGCGGGTCGACGACCCGTTCCGCCGGCTCGCCGCCGCCGCCGTGACCACCTGGCTGGTCAGCCAGGCCACGATCAACATCGGTGGGGTGGTCGGGCTGCTGCCGATCACCGGCCTGCCGCTGCCGTTCATCTCCGACGGCGGAAGTGCCCTGGTCGTGACGTTGGCCGGGGTCGGCATGCTGGCCTCCTTCGCCCGCGCCGAACCCGATGCGGCCAGAGCACTGCATGCCCGTCCGCCGGCCCGGTGGGTCCGACTACTCTGGGCCCCGTTGCCGCCGCTTCCCGGCCGGCGTCGCCGACCGGCGACGCCGCCCGCTGGCCGAGGGTCCGTGCCCCGGTCCCGCGAGCGGCGCCACGACGACCAGGCCGCGCCGCGCGGGGTCCGACAGGACCGGAGCCGCGGGGGTACGGCGAGCGAGAGGAGACGCTGATGGGTCCGCTGCGTTCGGTGGTGCTCGCGGGAGGTGGCACCGGGGGGCACGTCTACCCGCTGCTCGCCTTCGCCGACTGCCTGCGCCGACACGACCCGGGCGTCCGGATCACCTGCCTCGGCACACCACGCGGTATGGAGAACGACCTGATCCCGCCGCACGGTTACGAGCTGCGGCAGATCCCGGCGTACCAACTGCCCCGGTCGGTCAACATGAACCTGGTCCGTACCCCGGGCCGGATGTGGACCGCGGCCCGCGCCGCCGGCAAGGTGATCGACGAGGTACGCGCCGACGTGGTCGTCGGCTTCGGAGGGTACGTCTCGGTGCCGGCCTACCTGGCCGCCTGGCGCCGGGAGCTGCCCATGGTGATCCACGAAGTGAACGTGCCGCCGGGGGTGGCCAACCGGCTGGGCATGAAGTTCACCAAGAACGTCGCCGTCGGCTTTCCGCACCAGCCGAGCCAGGCCGAGTCGTTGCGCGACGCCACCGTGGTCGGGGTGCCGCTGCGCCGCAGCATCGCCGGGCTGGACCGGTACGCACTGCGCAACGCCGCCCGCGCCCACTTCGGGCTCCGCCCGGACCTGCCGGTGCTCTTCGTCGCGGGTGGCTCGTCGGGCGCCCGCTCGATCAACCTGGCCGTCTCCGGCGCCGCCAAGGAGTTGGCCCGCAACGGGGTGCAGGTGCTGCACGTGATGGGCGCCCGCAACGAGCCGGTGCCGATCCCCACCGACCTGCCGGTGCCGTACGTGACGCTGCCGTACCTGTCCGAGATGGAGCTGGGCTACGCCGCCGCCGACCTGCTGCTGGGCCGGGGCGGGGCGATGACCTGCGCCGAGGTGGCCGCGATCGGGCTGCCCACGATCTACGTGCCGTACCCGCACAGCAACCAGGAGCAGAAGCGCAACGCGCTGCCCGTGGTGGAGGCCGGCGGCGGGCTGCTCGTCGACGACGCGGAGCTCACCCCGGACTGGCTGGAGCGCACCGTCATTCCCCTGATCCGTGACCCGCAGAGGCTGTACGCGATGGGCGCCGCCGCGGGAGCCTACGGGCGGCGCGACGGCGACGAGGCGCTGCGCTCCTTCGTGATCGAGGCGGTGGCCCGATGACCGCGCAGTTCACCCCGGCCGGCACGCTCACCGCGGAGGACCTGGGCACCATCCACCTGATCGGGGTGGGCGGGGTGGGGATGAGCGGGCTGGCCCGGCTCTTCCTGACCCGAGGCATCGCGGTCTCCGGCAGCGAGCTGCGCGAGTGGCCGTCGCTGGCCGGGCTGCGGGCGCTGGGTGGCACGATCCACATGAGTCACGAGGCGACCAACCTCGACGGTGTCGACACCGTCGTCTACTCGTCGGCCATTCCGCAGGACCACCTGGAGCTGGTCGAGGCGCGTCGACGCGGCCTGCGGGTGTTGCACCGTTCGGAGGCCCTCGCGGCGGCGATGACCGGCCGGCGGGCCGTGGCGGTCGCCGGCACCCACGGCAAGACCACCACCACCTCGATGGTGACCATGGTGCTCCAGCAGGCCGGTGTGGACCCGTCCTTCGTGATCGGCGGCGAGATCTCCGAGGTCGGCTCGGGCGCCCACCACGGCACCGGCGAGCACTTCGTGGTCGAGGCGGACGAGAGCGACCGCTCGTTCCTCATCTACCGCCCGTACGTCTCGATCATCACCAACGTCGAGGCGGACCACCTGAACACCTACGGCGACTACGCGACGCTGGAGGCGGCGTTCGTGGAGTTCGCCCGCCTCACCGACCCGGACGGGTTCATCATCACCTGCGCCGACGACCCGGGCGGTCGGCGGCTGGCCGAGACCCTGCGTTCCGAGGGGCGGCGGGTGTACACGTACGGCGAGGCGGCCGACGCCGACCTGCGGCTGACCGACATCGTCTCCTCCGCGCGCGGTGTGCGCTACCTGGCCGCGATCGACGGTCGGTCGCTGGGCGAGTTCCGGCTGCCGGTGCCGGGGCGGCACATGGGGCTGAACAGCGCCTCCGCGGTGCTGACCGCGTACCTGCTGCAACTGCCGCTGGAGGCGGCGGAGGCCGCGCTGGCGGTCTTCCCCGGCGTGCGACGGCGCTTCGAGCGCAAGGGCGTCGCGGACGGCGTGTTGGTCTACGACGAGTACGCGTACCACCCGACCTCGATGACGTTGGCGTTGCAGACGCTGCGGGAGGTGGCCGGCGACGGTCGGCTGATCGTCGTCTTCCAGCCCTACCGGCTGTACCGCACCCGCGACTCGCAGGCGGAGATCGCCGAGGCGCTGGCCATCGCCGACGAGGTGGTGCTGCTGGAGGTCTTCGGGCCTGGTGAGCTGCGCCAGCCCGGCGAGGGCTCGGCGGCGCTGATCGCGGCGGTGGCGCTGCCCGACGACCGCAAGGTCTTCGTCGACTCGTGGGAGGCGGCGCCGGTCGAGGTGGCCCGTCGGGCCCGCTCGGGGGACGTGGTGGTGACCATGGGCGCACCGCCGATCTCGCTGATGGGCGACGAACTGCTGGCCGCCCTGGGTGAGCGTGCCGGCGGCCCCGCACCGACCGCGACCGTCGACCCGGTGGCCGCCGCCCCGGCGATCGGTGATCCGGTGCCCGGTGGGGCCACGGCCGGGGGTGACGGAGCTGCCCTCGGTGGCACCGCCGCACCTGGCGGCACGGCGCCCGCGGCCGGATGAGTCCCGGCCCGGCCCGAGGGCGGACCAGCGCGGCCGACGGTGGCGCGCCGCGCCGCGGTCCGGCCCGGCGTTGGCAGCTGGTCCGGGCAGGCCGGGACGCGGTACCGCCGTCGACCCGCCGTTTCATGGCCCGTGCCCGGCAGCGCCGGATGCGTGCGGCGCTGCCGTGGGCGGTGGCCGCCGGGGTGCTCGCGCTGCTGGGGCTGGTCGCCTGGACGGTGCTCGGCACCGGGCTGTTCGGGGTCCGAGAGGTGCGCGTGGAGGGCGTCGGCCTGGTCACTCCGGTGCAGGTGCACGACGCGATCGGTGTGCCGGACGGGGTGCCGCTGGCCCGGGTGGACCTGGCCGCCGCCGCCCGCCGGGTCGGCGCGCTGCCGCCGGTGGAGCGGGCCACGGTGTCCCGGGACTGGCCCGGCACGCTGGTGGTGCGGGTGACCGAGCGGACCCCTGTGGCGGTGGTGCCGCAGGGGGAGGCGTTCGCGCTGATCGACCGGAGCGGGGTGGCGTTCCGGACGGTGGACGGACGTCCCGCCGGGCTGCCGCAGGTGACGGTGGCCCGGCCGGCCGCCGACGACCCGGGCACCCGGGCCGCGCTGGAGGTGCTCGTCGCGCTGACCCCGCAGCTCCGCGCGGAGTTGGTCGACGTGAGTGTGGAGGGGTTGGCCCGGATCAGCCTGCGGCTGCGGGGGGACCGGACGGTGGTCTGGGGTGACGCGACCCGGGGTACGGACAAGGCCCGGGTGGCCACCGCGCTGCTCGGCGAGGACACCGACCGGATCGACGTGAGCGCTCCGGATGTGGTGACCTTTCGCTGACCGGGGAGCGTGTGGAGACGTGACCCGTTGCGCTCCGGCCGGCGACACGCCGAGCGGGTCCTTGGCTCATCGCGCGGCGGCGCTTACGTTGCCCCGAAGAGGATCAGTGGTTGACATAACTGTAAGCCTCTAGTAGAGGGTGAGGGTTCACCTCTGATCCTCGCTGGTGACAGCTGTCGTCGGCCGCTGGGCTGGCCACGCCGTACCCGGTCGGCCGAAGCCAATCTCGAAGGGAAAGGACCGGAGATGACACCTCCGCACAACTACCTGGCGGTCATCAAGGTCGTCGGCATCGGGGGTGGCGGCGTCAACGCCGTCAACCGGATGATCGAGGTTGGGCTCAAGGGCGTCGAGTTCATCGCGATCAACACCGATGCCCAGGCGCTGCTGATGAGTGACGCCGACGTCAAGCTCGACGTCGGCCGGGAGCTGACCCGTGGCCTGGGGGCCGGGGCCAACCCGGACGTCGGCAAGAACGCCGCCGAGGACCACCGCGACGAGATCGAGGAGGTGCTCAAGGGCGCCGACATGGTCTTCGTGACCTGCGGTGAGGGTGGCGGCACCGGCACCGGTGGCGCGCCCGTGGTGGCCAACATCGCCCGCAAGCTCGGCGCACTGACCATCGGCGTGGTGACCCGCCCGTTCTCCTTCGAGGGCAAGCGCCGCCAGGTGCAGGCCGAGTCGGGGATAGACGAACTTCGCAACCAGTGCGACACGCTGATCGTCATTCCGAACGACCGGCTGCTGGCCCTGGGTGACCGCAACATCAGCATGATGGACGCGTTCCGCACGGCCGACCAGGTGCTCCTCTCGGGTGTGCAGGGCATCACCGACCTGATCACCACCCCGGGCCTGATCAACCTGGACTTCGCCGACGTCAAGAGCGTGATGAGTGGCGCCGGCAGCGCGTTGATGGGCATCGGCAGCGCCCGCGGGGAGAATCGCGCGGTCGAGGCGGCCGAGGCGGCCATCTCCAGCCCGCTGCTGGAGCAGAGCATGGACGGCGCACGCGGCGTACTGCTCTCCATCGCCGGCGGCTCCGACCTGGGCCTGTTCGAGATCAACGACGCCGCCCAGCTGGTCACCGACGCGGCCCACCCGGACGCCAACATCATCTTCGGCGCGGTCATCGACGACGCGCTCGGCGACGAGGTGAGGGTGACGGTCATCGCGGCGGGCTTCGACGGCGGCACGCCCGCGTACAAGGCGGCCGAGCCGACCCGCAAGACCAACACGAACCAGCCGGCGCCGCAGAGCACCCCGGTGCCGGCGCCGGCCACCATGCCGGCTCCGACCCAGTCGCCGCGCCGGGTGCTCTTCGACGACGTGGACGTTCCCGACTTCCTCAAGAACGGTTCCTGAGCACCGCCGATGACCGACAGCTCAGCCACGGTACGACCGGACCGACGTGCCGAACTCGCGGCCGGCCTGGCCCGGGTCCGGACCCGGATCGCCGACGCCTGCGCGCAGGCCGGCCGGGACGGCGCCGACGTCACGATGATCGCGGTGACCAAGACCTACCCGGCCAGCGACGTGGTGGCGCTGGCCGGGCTCGGGGTGACCGACATGGGAGAGAACCGCGACCAGGAAGCGGCCGGTAAGGCCGCCGAGGTGGCGGCTGCCGGGGTGAGTCCCCGCTGGCACTTCATCGGGCAGTTGCAGCGCAACAAGGCCCGCTCGGTGCTCCGGTACGCCGACGTGGTGCACTCCGTCGACAGTGTCCGGCTGGCCCGGGCGTTGGCCACCGCGGCCGCCGAACGGGAGTCACCGCTGGATGCCATGGTCCAGGTGAGCATCGACGGCGACCCGGCCCGGGGCGGTGCGCTGCCCGGCTCGGCCGACCCGGGGGCCGGGCTGGAATCGGTGGCCGAGGCGGTCGCTGACGCTGCAGGATTGCGATTGGCCGGTCTCATGGCGGTGGCACCGCTGGGTTGGGAACCGGACCGGGCCTTCGCCCGACTCGCCGAGGTGGCCGAGGCGTTTCGGGCGGTCCATCCGGGAGCGACCGCGCTGTCCGCGGGAATGAGCGGAGATTTCGACATCGCGATCCGATACGGCGCGACACATGTCCGCGTCGGTAGCGCGTTGCTCGGAATGCGTCCCACGCTGCGGTAGCCTGACCGCGAGACATGCAAATTACATCAGTGTTGTTTCAGGGGTGGCGTCTCCTAGTCGGGGGTCGTGGCGCGCGACGCGAATCGCGCGCCGGGAGATTGCCGTTCCGGTCCGATGGGCATGGTTGTCCACTCGCGACGGGCGACATGGCACGGGGGCGCGTGCCGCACGGCGGACGGAAGGGCGCGGGATGGGTGCACTGCGCAAGGCGGGGGTCTGGCTCGGTCTGGTCGAAGAAGACGACGAGCGGGCCTACGACGACGGTGGC
Source organism: Micromonospora sp. CA-259024 (assembly GCF_050936255.1). Lineage (NCBI taxonomy): Bacteria > Bacillati > Actinomycetota > Actinomycetes > Micromonosporales > Micromonosporaceae > Micromonospora > Micromonospora sp. CA-259024. The sequence continues at coordinate 215,244 of NZ_JBNJND010000001.1, forward strand.
TACGACAAGGGTGGCTACCGCGACTCGCGTTACCGGCAGAGCCGGTACGCCGAGGAGTTCGCCGACGAGGACGAGGACGACGCCGAGGAGCCGCCGGCTCCCCGGCCGCGCGCCAGTGAGCGGAGTCGACTCTCCGAGCGGACGAGCGGACGGTTGAGCGAGTCTGAGCGTGGTGACGGCGAGCGTCCGGAACGGGTCGAGCGGTCCAGCGTACGGTCGATCACCCGGTCCTCGGCTGGCGAGACCTCCGGCGCGCTGACCTACCACACCCGGGACAATCTGGCCCTCGCGCCGCAGGTCACGTCGCGTGAGCGGGCGATGCCCGAGGAGGAGCAGCGCTACCAGATCACCACGCTGCACCCGACCACCTACCGGGAGGCGCGCACCATCGGTGAGCATTTCCGCGACGGCGTCCCGGTGATCATCAATCTCACCGAGATGGATGAGGCCGATGCCCGCCGTCTGGTGGACTTCGCCGCCGGTCTGGCGTTCGGCCTGCGCGGTACGATCGAGCGCGTGACCAATCGGGTGTTCCTGCTCTCACCGGCTAATGTCCAGGTCACCGCGGAGGACAAGGCCAAGATCGCTGAGGGCGGTTTTTTCAGTCTGAGTTGACCCCGCCCGACCCGAGGGACGTCGCTGACCGTGTTGTCGATCTTACTGCAAGTGTTGTACCTGATCCTTTATGTCTTCCTGCTCGTTCTTCTGTCCCGGTTCGTGTTGAGCGCCGTCCTGCAGTACGGCCGTCGCTGGCAACCGGGGCGTGGAGCATCGGCAGGATTGGAATCCGTGTGGAGCGTCACTGATCCCCCTCTCAACGCGTTGAGGCGTGTGATCCCTCCGCTGCGAATTGGTACCGTGAGCATCGACCTGGCCTCCCTTGTGCTCCTGGTTATCCTGTTCGTGCTGATGGAGTTCGTGTTAGGGCCGTCGATCAGGGCATCTGCCTGATGACCGACGCGCTTTCGCGGCCGCAACTGACCCGAGGAGTTTCGATGCCGCTGACCCCGGCCGACGTCCACAACGTCGCCTTCAAAAAGCCGCCGATCGGCAAGCGGGGGTATGACGAGGAGGAGGTCGACGCCTTCCTGGATGAGGTCGAGCGCGAGCTCGCCCGTCTCATCGAGGAGAACAACGAGCTGCGCGCCCAGGTGGAGCGCGGCGGCCGTGGCGGTGCCCCCGCCGGCCCCGGCGGCGACGCCCGACTCGCGGCGGAGCTCAACGATGTCAAGGCCCAGCTGGACCGGGTGCAGCGCGACAAGTCGGCGGCCGAGCAGGCTGCCCGCGCGATGCAGGCCGAGCTGGAGCAGGTTCGCGCGACCGGCGGTCCCGCGGTCACCGGCGACGGTGAGCAGCAGGCCCTGCGCGTGCTGATGATGGCCCAGCGCACCGCCGACGACCACGTCTCCGACGCTCGCCGCGAGGCCGACCAGCTGCTGTCCGAGGCCCGCAGCAAGGCCGAGGAGGTGACCCGGGAGGCGCGCGCGAAGGCCGACGCCCTCGAGCGGGACGCCCGTCAGCGGCACCAGGAGGCCATGGGCGGCCTGGACGCCAAGCGCACGGCACTGCAGAAGCACATCGAGGAGCTCAAGCAGTTCGAGCGCGAGTACCGCACCCGGCTCAAGGCGTACCTGGAGAGCCAGCTGCGGGACCTCGACGGTCGCGGCCAGGGCCTCGAAGCCGAGATGACTCGTTCCGAGGCGGGCCGGGTCGCTGGCGGCAACGGCCTGGCCGCTGCGGGGCTCGCCGGTTCGTACGGCGGCGGCGGGCGCTCCGGCGCCCTCGAAGCCGGACGCTGAGCACCAGCCGGCGTTCGCTGTCCGCCAATGGTGACGGTCGCCGGCCCTGCCTGGACGGTACGACGCGGCGGGGGTGAGCCGTGATAGTCGCAAGTCTCCTGCTCATCCTCGTCGCCGTGGTGCTGCTGGTGCTCGGCCTGGCCGGTGGCTCCAGCTTCACGTTGATCATCTCCATCGCGGCCAGTCTGCTGGCCGCCGTGGCGTTGGTGGTGGGCGCCCGCCAGGCAGCCGCCAACCGCGCCATGGCGGATTCCGGCCGGACCGGCCGGCGGCACCCCGACGCACCCCGCACGGCCAGCCAGGCCACTCCGGGTGTCGCGTACGGGCCGCCGCTGGTCGAGCCGGAGGTGCCGGTCCAGCACGTGCCCACGACGGTCGGTACCGGCGGCACCGGGTGGCGGCAACCACCCGCGCCGCCGGTCGACCATCCGCCTCTCTTCGACGGGGGCGTCGCTGACACGTCGCCCTCCGACCCGTGGGTCGACGATGCGCCCCCGGTCGACCAGGGGCCGCCGGTCGACCAGGTGCCGTCATTCGTGACTCCGACCGACGACGCCTCCTCTCGCGCCAGGCCCGTCAGCCCGGCGTCGCCGCTCGCGGCGTCGACCGACGCCGCCGCCCGCCTCGGTGCCCCGACGGCCGACGAGCCGGCCGAGCAGCCGGTCACCCCCGCCGAGTCGGCCCGGGTGGCTCGCCTTCCCGATGCCGTCCAGGTGGTGGACGGCCGCCCCCGCTACCACCTCGCCACCTGCCCGCATCTGCGTGGCCGGGTAGCCGAGACGCTGCCGGTCGCCGAGGCCGTCGCGCTGGGTTTCACTCCGTGCGCGCACTGTGCGCCAGCCACCGCCCTGCTCGCCGACGCCCGGCCGATCTGAAGCGGGCACCCGGTGCCCGCACAGGACACGCTCACGGTGGCGGTACGGGTGAAGCCCGGTGCCTCCCGGGATCGGGTGGGCGGTCGTTTCGACGGTCCGCACGGGCCCGCCCTGGTGATCGCGGTGCACGACCCGGCCGTCGACGGTCGGGCGACCGAGGCGGCCCGCCGGGCGTTGGCCGGTGCCTTGGGCGTTCGGCCGGCCGCGGTGTCACTGCGTGCCGGCGCGGCCAGTCGGGACAAGCTCTTCCTCGTCGACCGTCCCGGCCCGGAGCTGACCGAGGTGCTGCGCCGACTGCGTGACGGATCCGCCGAGTGAGGAACGCCCGGGCCAGGCAACCGTGATGCCCGGGTTGGAGCAACCGTGACGCCGGGGTTGGATCTCGCGCTGCTGCTGGGCGCGGCCGTGCTGTTGGTCGCGGTCGGTGCCGTTCGGCTCTCCACCCGGCTCGGCGTGCCCAGCCTCCTGGTCTATCTGGCGCTGGGCGTGGCGATCGGCGAGTCCGGGCTGGGCATCCGCTTCGACGACGTCGAGCTGACCCGGGCCCTCGGGTTCTGCGCGCTGATCGTGATCATCGCGGAGGGCGGCCTCACCGCCCGCTGGACCACGTTGCGTCCGGTGCTCGGGTTGGCCGCCGCGCTCTCCACGGTCGGTGTGATCGTCAGCATCGTGGTGGTCGGTGTCGCCGTGCATCTGCTGCTGGGGCTGGACTGGCGGTTGGCGTTGCTCTATGGCGCGGTGCTGTCGTCCACCGACGCGGCGGCCGTCTTCGCGACCCTGCGTCGGCTACGGCTACCGCCCCGGCTGGTGGCGACGCTGGAGGCCGAGTCGGGCATGAACGACGCGCCGGCGGTGCTGCTGGTGGTGCTGCTGTCCCATCCGGGTTGGTCGCACCCGTGGTGGTACGAGGTCGGCTTGGTCTGCTACGAGCTGGGTGTCGGCGCGGCGGTCGGCGTGGGTGCCGGCGTCGCCGGCACCTGGGCGCTGCGGCGGGCGGCGCTGCCCTCGGCGGGGCTCTACCCGATCGCCGCGGTGGGTATCACCGTGCTGGCGTACGCCGCCGGGTCGGTGCTGCACGCCTCGGGGTTCCTCGCCGTCTACGTGGCCGGAGTGCTGCTGGGCAATGCCCGGTTGTCGCATCGACAGGCGATCCTCGGCTTCGCGGACGGGCTGGCCTGGCTCGCCCAGATCGGGTTGTTCGTGCTTCTCGGGTTGCTGGTCTCGCCGGGCCGACTGGACGCGGCGGTGTTGCCCGCGGTGGTCGCGGGGCTGGCGCTGGTGCTGCTGGCCCGGCCGTTGTCGGTGGCCGTCTCGGCCCTGCCGTTCCGGGTCGGTCTACGAGAACAGGCGTTTCTGTCCTGGGCCGGGCTGCGCGGGGCGGTGCCGATCGTGCTGGCCACCATTCCGCTCTCCGAACGGGTGCCCGGCGCGGAGCGCCTTTTCGACGTGGTCTTCGTGCTGGTAGTGATCTTCACGTTGGTGCAGGCCGGGGCGCTGGGGCCGTTCGCTCGGTGGTTGCGGGTGACCGCGCCGGCCGAGGCCGCCGAGATCCATGTGGAGACCGCCCCGCTGGAGCGGATGCGGGCGGACCTGCTCCAGTTGGAGGTGCCGCCGGGCTCCCGGCTGGCCGGCGTGCACGTCGACGAGTTGCGGCTTCCGGTGGGCGCATCGGTCACCCTGGTGCTGCGCGACGGGGTGGGTTTCGTGCCCGCACCGGACACTCGTCTGAAGACCGGCGACAGTCTGTTGATCGTGGCGACGGTCGGGGTGCGGGACGCGGCGGAACGGCGGCTGCGGGCCGTCAGTCGGCGGGGTCGCCTGGCCCGATGGTTTGGTGAGTACGGGGATGAGGCGGTCGGTTGATCTGCTAGCGTTCCTTTTGCCCCAGTTAGGCAGGGCTAGGGGCTGTTAAGCGGTGCGACGGTGCGGCACGTTGTCGGACGCCTGTACGTTCCGTATTCTTGCCAACCTCCGGAGTGCGCGGCCAATCGTCGCCGTGCGCCCCTTTTCGCACATAGGGGACGCCTTGGTCGGCGCCCCCTGACCAGGTGCCGCGGACCACGCGGCTCCCCGGCCGAGGGAGCGACCCATGGCGAAGCCAGCCGACACCAGGACCGCCGGGCGCAAGCCGGTGGCCAAGGCCACCCGCAGCACCGCGGAGACCGAGAAGATCCGGGCGGCGCTGGCGGCGCGGCGGGACGAGCTTCGCGCCGAGTACGATCAGACGCTGAGTGAGATCACCGAGCTGCAGCGCGATCGGCTGACCGACTCGGCCGGGGACGACCAGGCCGACACGGGCACCAAGACGCTCGAGCGGGAGCAGGAGATCTCTCTCGCCAACAGCATTCTGGAACGGATCACGCAGGTCGAGCGCGCTCTGGAGCGCCTCGACGAGGGTGGTTACGGCTGGTGCGAGCGGTGCGGCAACCCGATCCCGGTCGAGCGCCTCGCCGCCTTCCCGTCGGCCACCCAGTGTGTGACGTGCAAGCAGCTGGAGGAGCGGCGCTGAGGTCCGTTCCCCGGCGGCGATGAGACGGTGAGCGATCACCGCCGAGACTGTCGATGGGGAGCGCATGACCGCAGTACCGTCCGCCGGACCCGGCCGCACCGACCCGGGCGGCGGTAGACGCCGGCCCCGGGCCGTCGCGATCCTCGCCGGAGTCGCCCTGGTGGCCCTGCTGGCCGACCTGGTCACCAAGCACCTCGCGCTGGCCGCGCTGACCGACCGGGAGCCGGTCCGGCTGCTCGGCGGGCTCGTCTACCTGAGCCTGACCCGCAACAGCGGTGCCGCCTGGAGCATCGGCGCGGACCACACCTGGATCTTCCCGCTGATCACCATCGGTGTGGTCGTCTGGATCGTCTGGATGGCCCTGCGGCTGCGCTCGCTGCCCTGGGCGATCTCCCTCGGCCTGGTGCTGGGTGGCGCGCTCGGCAACCTCGTCGACCGGATCTTCCGGGCACCCGCCCCCTTCCACGGGCACGTGGTCGACATGATCAGCCTCTTCGACCCGTACGGCCAGGTCTGGCCGGTGTTCAACCTGGCCGACAGTTCACTGGTCTGCGGCGTGCTGCTGGCCGTCCTGTTGGAGCTGACCGGCCGCCAGCGGGACGGCCGGCGGGCCGGTCGAGACGGCGACCCGGTCGAGACGGACGCCGTCCAGGGCGCAGACCAGCGGGAGCGGGCATGACCTCCGCATTCGCCGCTGGCGGCGACCACCGTTCCCTGCCCGTCCCGGACGGCCTTGACGGCATGCGACTGGACCAGGCGGTGTCCCGTCTGTTCGGGCTCTCCCGCACCGCCGCCGCGGCCCTGATCGATGCCGGCGACGCGTTGGTCGACGGCACGGCCCGTGCCAACTCGCACAAGGTCAAGGCCGGCTCCTGGCTGGACGTCACGCTGCCCGCCCCGGTCGCACCGCCGACCGTGGTGCCGCAGGCCGTGCCCGGCCTACGGGTGGTCTACGCGGACGACGACATCGTGGTGGTCGACAAGCCGGTGGGAGTGGCCGCGCACCCCAGCCCCGGGTGGACCGGCCCGACGGTGATCGGCGCCCTCGCCGCGATCGGGCACCGCATCTCCACCAGTGGCGCCGCCGAGCGGCAGGGTGTGGTGCACCGACTCGACGTGGGCACCACCGGGATCATGGTGGTGGCCAAGAGCGAGCAGGCGTACACGGCGTTGAAGCGGGCCTTCAAGTACCGCGAGGTGGACAAGGGCTACCACGCGGTGGTGCAGGGCCATCTGGACCCGCTGCGCGGCACGGTCGACGCGCCGATCGACCGGCACCCCACCCACGACTACCGCTGGGCGGTGGTCTCCGGCGGCAAGCCGAGCATCACCCACTACGACACCATCGAGGCGTTCCCGGCGGCCAGCCTGGTCGACGTCCGGCTGGAGACCGGCCGGACCCACCAGATCCGGGTGCACTTCTCCACCCTGCGGCACCCCTGCGTGGGTGACCTCACCTACGGCGCCGACCCCACCCTCTCGGCCCGCCTCGGCCTGGCCCGACAGTGGCTGCACGCTCGCGAACTGAGCTTCCTGCACCCCCGAACGGGGGACGAGGTCCGATTCGTCAGCGACTACCCTGACGACCTGGACCGCGCGCTCCAGATCCTGCGTGACTGAGCGGCGACCGCCCGACACCGATCCGACGAGGGGATCCCCGCCCGTGCGCGCCGGCAACCTGCTGCGGCAGCTGGACCAACGGCTGCTGCCGCCGCTGACCCGGGCCGTCACCCGGCTGGGCGACGGGTCGGCGCGGTCCGGGGTGCTCACCTGGGCCGCCGCGCTCTCCGCTGCGGCGGTGCTGGGCACCGCGGTCTGGGCCGCCGACGACACCGCGGTCGGCGACCGGACGGTGGGTGAGGTGACCCGGGTCGGGGTGACCGACGGCGACTCCGTCCCCGGCTACCTGCGGTCCGCCGCGGCCGACCTGGCCGCGCTGTCCCCGTCGGCCCCGCCCGCCGGGGACGGGACATACGCGCTGGTCACACTGGACGCGTACCTGCCACCGCAGCGTCTGGCGACGGTGCTCGGCGACGTGCCGGTCTCGACCGTCTTCGGACGGGTTCCGCTGCCCGGGCGGCAGACCGAGATCGTCAAGATTCCTGCGCTGCGGGTGCCGGACGACGTGGTCGCCGGGATGGAACAGGTGGCTGCCCGCAAGGACACCGAGGCCGCCGACTACCGGGCCAGGGCCGCCGCGGTGAACGGTGACGGTGCGGGCGAGCGGGAGTTGCGTGAGCGGTACGCCACCGGCGCCGAGGTGGCAGCCGCGGAGGCCGCGGCGTACCGCGCCGGCTGCGCCTGTGTCTACGCGGCGGTGGTACGCGCGACGCCGACGGTACTGCGCGGTGTGGCCGCCCGGCCGGACGTGCGGGCGGTCGACCCGGCCCCCGAGGTGTACCGGTTGGACCGCACGGTCTTCACGCCACCACTGCCCGAACAGCGTGACGTGGTGCGCCCGCCGGCCGACACCGGACCGAGCCCCGAGCCGACCCCGGACGGGCGGTCGGAGCCCACGCCGGACGCACCGGTGCCCTCGGCGTCGATGGGCGAATCGTCGGAACCCGCACCGGTCGTGACGATTCCGTCACCCGAAACCTCGGCGCCGGCGCCCACCGAGTCGGCCCCGCCGACCGTCGCCACCTCCCCGGACGCCACCGATGCCGAGCTTCCGGCGCCCACGTCGTCGTGATCTGCGTCGGCTGGTGTGCGCGCTGAGGTGTGGTCCGAATAGGGTTTGGTTCGTAGCCTGTCAGACGGAGATCGATGGCGCTGGGAGGGCGGGCCGTGGAGGGCAGTGAGACCGGCTGGGGCCGGCCGGCCGAACCAGCGCCGCGGTGGCGCGCGTTGTTGGACCGCGCCCGACTGGGCGGTCGCGGCGCGGAACACGCCGAGCCGGACCGGGGTGACGACGTGCCGCCGGACCCACTGCCACGGCGCGCGGCCCCGAACGGCTACTCCGGGCGGGCACCCGCCATCGGGCATCCGGCCGAGCTGTCGTACGGTGCCGAGCCCGCCTACCGGGCCGAGGCGACCTACCGCGTCGACCCCGCCTACCGGGCTGAGCCGGGCTATCGGGCTGAGCCGGGCTACCGGGCTGAGCCGGGCTACCGGGCTGAGCCGGACTACCGGGCTGAGCCGGCCTACCGGGCTGAGCCGGGCTATCGGGCTGAGCCGGGCTATCGGGCCGAGCCGGATTATCGGGCCGAGCCGGATTATCGGGCTGAGCCGACGTACCGCCCCGAACCGGACTATCGGGCCGCCCCGGGCTACCGGCCCGAGCCGACGTACCGGGCCGAGCCGGAGCCGCCGCCGCGCGGCCCCGAGCCGCCGGTGCAGTCGCGCTACGCCCTGTTGGACAACGGCTACCGACCGGGCGACCCGCCGGTGGAGTCGCGGTACGCCCTGCTGGAGACCGGCTACCAGCCGGAGACCGGCTACCCGGTGTCCATGCCGCCACCCCCGCCGGTCGCGCCGCCACCCCCGCCGCCGCCCGCCGCCCCGGTCGCGCCGCCACCCGCCCCGCCAGTCGCGCCGCCGGTCGGCTCGGCGATCGCCGAGCGCGCCTATCCGGCCCGTATCGAGTGGCGCCCGCAGGGCGTCGACCAGGAGCAGGAGCGGGCCAACGGGATACTCCGGCGGGACCTCGGCACGCCCCGGGTGTTCGCCTTCGCCAACCCCAAGGGCGGGGTGCACAAGACCACCGCCACCGTGCTCGCCGCGGCCACGGTCGGCAGCGTGCGCGGGCAGGGCGTGCTGGCCTGGGACGACAACGAGCTGCGCGGCACCCTCGGGCTGCGCGCCGGCAGCGCCCGGCACGCCCGGACGATCCGTCACCTGATCACCGACCTGGCCCAGATCGAGATCCTCGAGGGCGCGACCCTGCTGGATCGGCTGGACGACTACCTGCGGCACGCCTCCGACGGCTCGTACGACGTGCTGGCCGGTGAGGAGAGCCCGCGTTTCGCCCAGCGACTGGACCAGTTCACCGTTCGACGTGTGCTGGAGCTGCTGCGGCGCACCCACGAGGTGGTCTGCGTCGACACCGGCAACAACGTGGAGAGCCCCAACTGGCGCACGGTGATGCAGGCCGCCGACCAGCTGGTGGTGACCACCGTGCCCCGTGAGGACGCGGCGTTCAGCGCGGACTGGATGCTCGACCTGCTGCACGAGGAGGGCATGGGCGAGTTGGCGGACAACGCGATCACCCTCATCTCCTGCCCGACACCGGGTCGCTCGCCGTTGCAGGACGACCTGGAGCGGCACTTCGCCACGCGTACCCGGGGAGTGGCCGTGGTGCCGTACGACCCGGCGTTGGAGACCGGGTCGTCGATCGAGTACCACCAGCTCCAGCCGGAGACCCGGCAGGCGTGGCTGCGGGCGGCGGCGATGATGGTGGAGCCTTTCGCCCGGTGAGCTGGTCTGCCGCCACCGGAGCCCCGGCCCTGGAGCGGGCCTGAGAGGATCATCGGGTGAGCCCGGACAACCCCGACCCTGAGCGGCCCGTCGACGAGCCCGAACGGCCCGGTCCGTCGGGGGCGACACCGCCACCCGCCGAGCCCTCGGCCCAGCTCGACCCGGCCGGTACCGCACCCTCGACGGCGTACCAGAGCTCGCTGGAGTTGAGCGTCGATGAGCCGCGTCGCCCGCTGCGCACCGTGGCGACGGTGCTCGGCGCCGTGCTCGCGCTGGCCGTGCTGGGTGTGCCGTTCGGCCTGCTCTGGGCCGCGTTCGCGCCGGACACGCCGGTGCTCAAGACGGCCGAGGGGGCGATCTACGCCGATCCGCAACCGGAGCAGCCGATCGCCGCGGACGGGTGGTTCAGCCTGCTCGGGCTCGCCTTCGGGTTGCTGGTGGGGCTCGCCCTGTGGTTCGTGCTGCGTCGGCGCCGCGGTCCGGTCGGGCTGCTCGCCGCGGTGCTCGGCGCGTTGGCCGCCGCGCCGGTGGCCTGGCAGGTGGGGCGGCGGATCGGCCTGGCCACCTTCGACCGGCTGCTGGCCACGGCCCCGGCCGGGCAGGCCTTCACCAAACCCGCCGACCTGCGGGCCGGCGGGGTCGACTGGCTGCTCGGCGTGCTGCCGGTGCCGCACGGCAACCTGCTGCTGCCGGCGTTCGGCGCCGCGATCATGTACACCCTGCTGGCGGGCTGGTCGCGGTGGCCGGGGCTGCGCCCGGAGCCCGACCTGGCAAGCCTCAGTTGGGCGTCGGCGGGGACGCCAGCTCCGCCAGCGGCACCGGAACCGCCCGCACCTGGCGCAGCAGAGCCGCCTCGCGGTTGAGCAGCCGTAGCTCGGCGCGGAGCCGGGCGGCGGTGTCGTCGATCGCCAGCAGCCGCTGCCGGTCGTCGACGGTGAGCGCCGCGGTCGCCGCCACCAGGTGGGAGAGCACGGTCGGGTCCTCCGGCAGTTGCTCGGAGATCTCCTCCGGGTCGGAGCGGATCAGGCCGAGGTACTGCCGGAACACCGCGATCACCCGGGCGGCCAGCAGGTCGGCGACCTCGTCCGGCCCGGCCGGCTCGGGCAGCCACTCCACGTCGGCGGTGAGGTAGGGCGTGGCGCTGTCGGCGACCTCGGCGATCCGGAAGCGGCGCCGGCCGACCGTGACGATGTCGAAGCCACCGTCGGCCAGCTCGGTCACCTGGCGCAGCTCGGCGGTGCAGCCCACCTCGTGCAGGGTGACGTCGCCGACGCCCGCTGTCGGGCGGTGGCCGGGACCGGTGGACGCGACCTCCCAGCCGGCCTGGATGGCCACCACGCCGAACTCGCGCGGGGCGCCCTCGGGCAGGTCGACCAGGTGTCGGACCAGCGCACGGTAGCGCTCCTCGAAGATGTGCAGCGGCAGCACCAACCCGGGAAAGAGCACCGTTGCGAGCGGGAACACCGGCAGCCGTGCGGTCACATGGTGGAGCCTAACCAATCTCGCCGCCGTGGGCGTGGCCCGGCTCACCGTCCCGGTTGACGGGCGGCTCGGGTGGGCGCCGGACCGGCCGCCTAGACTCGCAAGGGTGCTGAATCGGATCGACCTGCGCGACGGTCTCGGTGACCCGCGCCGCCTGCTGCCCCGTGCCCAGCTCGACGTGTCGGTTGCCGTCGAGCGGATCCGGCCTCTGGTGGAGGCGGTCCGGGAGCATGGGTACCCGGCGATCCGGGAGGCCAGCGAGCGGTTCGACGGCGTCTCCCCGGAGGTGCTGCGGGTGCCGGTCGAGGCGATCACCGAGGCCGAGGGGGTGCTCGACCCGGGTGTGCGCGCCGCGCTGCTGGAGTCGATCTCGCGGGCCCGCCGGGTGCACGCCGACCAGCGGCGCACCGACCACACCACGCAGGTGGTGCCCGGCGGGACGGTCACCGAGCGGTGGTTGCCGGTCGACCGCGTCGGCCTCTACGTGCCCGGCGGCCTGGCGATGTACCCGTCGACCGTGGTGATGAACGTCGTGCCCGCCCAGGCGGCCGGGGTGCGCTCGCTGGTGGTGGTCAGCCCGCCGCAGAAGGACAACGGTGGCCTGCCCGACCCCCGGGTGCTCGCCGCGTGCGCGCTGCTCGGCGTCGACGAGGTGTACGCCGTGGGCGGGGCCCAGGCGGTGGCGATGCTGGCGTACGGCGCGGCGGTCGACCCGTCGGGTGAGCGCCGGTGCGACCCGGTCGACCTGATCACCGGCCCCGGCAACATCTGGGTGACCGCCGCCAAGCGGCTGCTGCGCGGTGTGGTCGGCATCGACGCCGAGGCCGGGCCGACCGAGATCGCCATCCTGGCCGACGACACGGCCGATCCGGCGCACGTCGCCGCCGACCTGATCAGTCAGGCCGAGCACGACCCGCTCGCCGCGAGCGTGCTGGTCACCCCGTCGCTGGCGCTGGTCGAGTCGGTCGAGCGGGAGTTGGCCCGGCAGGTGCCGGCGACCAAGCACACCGAGCGGGTGACCACGGCGCTGACCGGCGAGCAGAGCGGCGTGGTCCTGGTCGACGATCTTGAGGCGGGGCTGCGGGTGGTCGACGCGTACGCGGCCGAGCACCTGGAGATCCAGACGGTCGACGCCCGGGAGTGGGCACTACGGGTACGCAACGCCGGGGCGATCTTCGTGGGCGCCTGGTCGCCGGTGTCGCTCGGCGACTACTGCGCCGGCTCCAACCACGTGCTGCCCACCGGCGGCTGCGCCCGGCACTCCTCCGGCCTGTCGGTGCAGTCCTTCCTGCGTGGCGTGCACCTGATCGAGTACACCGAGGCCGCGCTGCGCGACGTGGCCCCGCACGTGGTCACCCTGGCAAACGTGGAGGATCTGCCCGCGCACGGCCAGGCGGTTCAGGCCCGCTTCCCGGGCGGGACGGCATGAGCGACCTGGACGATCTGCCGATCCGTGACGACCTGCGGGGGTTGTCGCCGTACGGTGCGCCGCAGCTGGACGTGCCGGTACGGCTCAACACCAACGAGAATTCGCACCCCGTGCCGGAGCCCGTGGTGGAGGCGATCGGCAAGGCGCTCGCGGCCGAGCTGCGCGAGCTGAACCGCTACCCGGACCGGGACGCGGTGGCGCTCCGCGCCGACCTGGCCGAATATCTCGGGCACGGGCTCACGGTCGAGCAGGTGTGGGCGGCCAACGGCTCCAACGAGATCCAGCAGCAGCTGCTCCAGGCGTTCGGCGGGCCGGGGCGCAGTGCGCTCGGCTTCGTTCCGGCGTACTCGATGCACCCGCTGCTGGCTCTCGGCACCGGCACCCGGTGGGTGCCCGCCGAGCGCGGCGTCGACTTCGGGTTGACCGCCGACGAGGCGGTCGCCCAGGTCCGCGAACACCGGCCCGACGTGGTCTTCCTCTGCTCGCCGAACAACCCCACCGGCACCGCACTGGACCCGGCGGTGATCGCCGCGGTGCTCGACGCCGCGCCCGGCATTGTGATCGTCGACGAGGCGTACGCCGAGTTCGCCCGTCCCGGGACGGTCAGCGCCCTCGCCGTGTTGCCCGGCCACCCGCGGCTGGTGGTCACCCGGACGATGAGCAAGGCGTTCGGCTTCGCCGGCGGGCGGCTGGGCTACCTGGCCGCCGACGCGGCGGTGGTGCGGGCGGTGCAGCTCGTCCGGCTGCCGTACCACCTCTCCGCGCTGACCCAGGCCGCTGCCCGCGCGGCGGTGTCCCACCGCGACGCGCTCCTCGGTACGGTGAGCGCGATCATGGCGCAGCGGGACCGGATCGTGGCGACGCTGCGCGAGCGCGGGATGCGGGTCGCCGACAGCGACGCCAACTTCGTGCTCTTCGAGGTGGGCGGCGACCAGACCACCGTCTGGAAAGCCCTGCTGGCCCAGGGGGTGTTGGTCCGCGACGTCGGCCTGCCCGGCTGGTTGCGCGTCACCGCCGGCACCTCCACCGAGACCGACGCCTTCCTTTCTGCAATGGAGACTGTGCAGCGGGAGCGCGAGGAGTGAGCTTGCGAGCCCCGCAGTCGCGACCGAGAGGTGAGCAATGAGCCGGACCGCCCGGGTGGAGCGGATCACCAAGGAGACCAAGGTCCTCGTCGAGATCGATCTCGACGGCACCGGCACCGCCGAGATCAGCACCGGCGTCGGCTTCTACGACCACATGCTGCACCAGATCGCCCGGCACGGCGGCTACGACCTGACCGTGCGCACCGTGGGTGACCTGGAGATCGACGCGCACCACACCATCGAGGACACCGCGCTCGCCCTGGGCGCCGCGTTCGACCAGGCGCTCGGCGACAAGGCCGGCATCCGGCGGTACGGCTCGGCGACGGTGCCGATGGACGAGGTGCTGGTCCGGGCCGCGGTGGACCTCTCCGGCCGCCCGTACGTGGTGCACGACGAGCCGGTGCTGGCCCCGTACATCGGGCCGGTGTATGCGACCAGCATGACCCGGCACATCTGGGAGTCCTTCGGTCAGGCGGCCCGGGTCACGCTGCACGTCGACGTGCTGCGGGCGGCCCGGCCGGGCGGTCACCCGGACGCGCACCACGTGGTGGAGGCACAGTTCAAGGCGGTCTCCCGGGCGTTGCGTGAGGCCACCGCGATCGACCCCCGCGCGGCGGGCGCGATCCCGAGCACGAAGGGTGCGCTCTGATGAGCGCGAGGAGTGCAGCGAAGCGGAGCCCCGCAGTCGCGAATGGATGGGGGCACTGATGGGGGCCGCGTTGCCGACGTTGTTGCTGATCCTGGCCGGGGTGCTGGTGGGTGGCGCGTGGTCGCTGTACCGCCAGGGCGCGTCGAAGGGCGCGGTGCTGGTCACCGCGGTGCTGGCGGTGCTGGCCACCGCAGGCGGGGTGCTGTGGTTGCTCCCGGAGGCGGGCGCATGAGTGACGTGGTGGTGCTCGACTACGGTTCGGGAAACCTGCGCTCGGCGGAGCGGGCGCTGGCCGCCGCCGGCGCGGACGTACGGGTGACCGACGACCTGGCCGCCGCGGCCGCCGCCGATGGTCTGGTCGTGCCGGGGGTTGGTGCGTACGCCGCGTGCATGGCCGGGATCGAGGCGCTCGGCGCCGGCCCGGTAATCGCCGAGCGGGTTGCCGCAGGCCGGCCGGTGCTCGGCATCTGTGTGGGCATGCAGGTGCTCTTCGAGCACGGTGACGAGCACGGTGTGGTGACCAAGGGGCTCGGGCTGCTGCCCGGCGGGGTGACCCGGCTGGCCGCCACCCGGTTGCCGCACATGGGATGGAACACGGTCCGGGCACCCCGGGAGTCGGTGCTCTTCGCCGGCCTGCCGGAGCAGAGCCGCTTCTACTTCGTCCACTCGTACGCGATGGGCGACCCGGCGGGACTGGCCGCTTCCGGGGCCACGGTGACCACCGCCCACCACGACACGGATTTCGTGGCCGCGGTGGAGCGTGGTCCGCTCTCGGCGGCCCAGTTCCACCCGGAGAAGTCCGCTGACACCGGTGCCGCGCTGCTGCGCAACTGGCTCGCCACGCTGCCCAGCGGTGGCTGAGCGTCGTCGCCCGGCGCCCGGCCGGAGGGGGTCGCGGTGAGCCGGGAACGGGCCCGTCGGCGGGCGGAGCGTGAGGCGGAGCAGGCCCGGGAGCGGGCGGTCCGGCAGCGTCGGGTGGCTCGCCGGCAGCGTCGCCGCGCGGTGGTTCGCCGGTTGACGCCGCGGCTGCGGCGGGGCCGGTCCGGGCGGCTGGCCCGGCACACCCGGGGTGAGCGGGCCGCGATCGTGCTGCTCACCGGCGCGGCACTGATTCTGATCTGGACGTTCGTCGACAACCTGGCGTTGCGTATCGCGCTGGTCGCGCTGCTGCTGCTCGTACTGCCGGCGATCGTCGTGATCGCCCTGGACCGTCGTACCTGATCGAGGAGAAGACGTTGAGCCTCACCCTGTTACCCGCTGTGGACGTCGCCGACGGCCGGGCCGTCCGGCTCGTGCAGGGCGCCGTCGGTAGCGAGAGCATCTACGGCGACCCGTTGGACGCCGCGCTGGCCTGGCAGCGGGACGGCGCCGAGTGGATTCACCTGGTCGACCTGGACGCGGCGTTCGGTCGGGGCACGAACGCGCACCTGCTCGCCGAGGTGGTGCGTCAGTTGGACGTGAAGGTGGAGCTCTCCGGCGGCATTCGTGACGACGAGTCGCTGCGCGCGGCGCTGGGCACCGGGGCGGCCCGGGTGAACATCGGCACCGCCGCCCTGGAGGACCCGGTCTGGTGTGACCGGGTGGTGGGGGAGTACGGCGACCGGGTCGCCATCGGCCTGGACGTGCGTGGTCGTACCCTCTCCGCGCGTGGCTGGACCCGCGACGGCGGCGACCTGTACGAGGTGTTGGAGCGGCTGGACAAGGCTGGCGCGAGCCGGTATGTGGTCACCGACATCACCAAGGACGGCACGATGCGGGGGCCGAACCTGGACCTGTTGCGCGAGGTGTGCGCTCGTACCGACCGGCCGGTCATCGCCTCCGGTGGCGTGTCCACCCTGGACGACCTGCGGGCGCTGGCGACCCTGGAGTCGCTCGGGGTGGAGGGCGTGATCGCCGGCAAGGCGCTCTACGCGGGCGCCTTCACGGTGGCCGAGGCGCTGCGAACCCTGGCCGAGGCGTGACGGTCACCCGGCTGGGCTCGGGCGGTCCGTGGGAGCAGCGGTACGGCTACTCCCGGGTCGTGCGGGCCGGTGACCGGGCCTGGACGGCGGGTTGCACGGCCACGGTGGACGGCCGTGTGGTGCACGTGGGCGACGCCGCCGCGCAGACCGCCCAGGCGCTGCGGATCGGGTTGGCGGCGCTCGCCGAGGTGGGTGTGGGGCCGGGCGACGTGGTCCGGACCCGGATGTACGTGACCGACCGGCTGCACGCCGATGAGGTGGGCCGGGCGCACAACGCCGTCTTCGGCACGGTTCGGCCGGCCGCGACGCTGGTGCTGGTGGCCGGTCTGCTGGACCCGGAGCACCTGGTCGAGGTGGAGTTGGAGGCGTACCTCGGCGATCGCTGAGGTTGCTCGGCATGACCGTCGTCATGGTCGACTGGCGCGCTGATCAGTTGTGCACAATCTAATTGTGGGCTACGGTTCAGCGGTGACCGATGATCTGGTGCTGCGCCGGCAGGTGTGCTTCGCGCTCTACGCCGCGTCGCGCGCACTGACCGACGTCTACCGGCCGATCCTCGACGAGTTCGGGCTGACCTACCCGCAGTACCTGGTGCTGCTGGTGCTCTGGGAACGCCCCGACGACGCCCCCACGGTGTCCGAGCTGGGCGCCGAGCTGCGGCTGGACTCCGGCACGCTCTCTCCGCTGCTCAAGCGGCTGGAGGGGGCGGGCCTGGTGGTCCGGCGGCGGTCGGTCCTCGACGAGCGGCGGGTCGAGGTGGGCCTCACCGAGCAGGGCCGGGCACTGCGCGAGCAGCTCTGCGACGTCCCGCTGCGGATCGCGCAGGCCACCGGGCTGGGCATCAGTGAACTCGTCGCGCTGCGCGACACCCTCACCCGGGTCACCGACACCATCCACCGACAGAAGGAGCAGTGACCACCATGCAGGTGCTCTACACCGCGTCCGCGACCGCCAGCGGCGACGGCCGCGACGGCCACGTCGAGACCTCCGACGGCACGTTCACGCTCGACCTGGCCGTGCCGAAGGAGATGGGTGGCGCCGGTGGCGGCGCGAACCCCGAGCAGCTCTTCGCCGCCGGCTACGCGGCCTGCTTCCACGGGGCGCTGCGGCTGGTGGCCCGCCGGGCCAAGGCCGACGTGACCGGGTCGGTCGTCGGCGCCGAGGTCGGCATCGGTCCGAACGGCAGCGGCGGCTTCGGGCTCACCGTGCAGCTCGTCGTCGACCTGCCCGCCGTGCCCCGCGACACCGCCGAGCAGCTGGTCGAGCAGGCCCACCAGGTCTGCCCGTACTCGAACGCCACCCGCGGCAACATCGACGTCGCACTGACCGTCCGCGAGACCCTGGCCGCGTGACGTCGCGGGCCCGGGCACGAACCGCGGACGAGAGGACGACCACCCCGTGACCAGCAACCGCGAGATCCACCTGGCCAGCCGCCCCCAGGGCTGGCCCACCGAGGACAATTTCCGGCTCGTCGAGACCGACGTCCCGACACCCGGCCCGGGCCAGATCGTGGTCCGCAACCAGTACATGTCCGTCGACCCGTACATGCGCGGACGGATGAACGACGTCAAGTCGTACGTGGCACCGTTCGCGGTCGACGCGCCGCTCGACGGTGGCGCGATCGGCGAGGTGGTGGCCAGCCAGGCGGCGGACATCGCCGTCGGGGCCACCGTCCTGCACGGGCTGGGCTGGCGGGAGTACGCGCTGCTCGACGCCACCGCCGCCCGTACGGTCGATTCGAACCTCGCCCCGGTCAGCGCATACCTCGGCGTGCTCGGCATGACCGGGCTGACCGCGTACGCCGGGCTGCTCGAGGTGGCCGCGATGAAGCCCGGCGAGACGGTCTTCGTCTCCGCCGCGGCCGGCGCGGTCGGTAGCCTGGTCGGCCAGATCGCCAAGCTCAAGGGTGCCGGCCGGGTGGTCGGCAGCGCCGGCTCGCCGGCCAAGGTCGAGCGGCTGCGGGCGTTGGGCTTCGACGCCGCTTTCGACTACCACGACGGGCCGGTCCGCGACTCGCTGCGGGCGGCCGCGCCGGATGGCGTCGACGTCTACTTCGACAACGTCGGCGGCGATCACCTGGAGGCGGCGATCTCGGCCATGAACCTGCATGGCCGGGCCGCCATCTGCGGCATGATCGCGCAGTACAACGCCACCGAGCCGCCGCCCGCGCCGCGCAACCTGGCGCTGGTCATCGGCAAGCGGCTCACCCTGCGCGGCTTCCTGGTCAACGACCACAGCGACGTCCGCGCGGCGTTCGTCCGCGACGTCGCCGGCTGGCTACGCGAGGGCACGCTGTCCTACGACGAGACGATCGTGGACGGCATCGAGAACGCCCCGGCGGCGTTCCTCGGCCTGTTGCGCGGCGACAACCTCGGCAAGATGCTCGTCCGGGTGTGCGGAGAGGCCCCCTGTTGACGCCTGCGGCATAGCAAAGGCGCCATATTGGCAGGAACAGCACCAACGGCACCGACGGTGGCCGGCCCCACACGGGCCGGCCACCGTCGTGTTCGGGAGGGATAGGCTGGCGGCATGACGGTGGCGGTACGGGTGATCCCCTGTCTCGACGTGGATGCCGGGCGGGTGGTCAAGGGGGTCAACTTCCTCGACCTGCGTGACGCTGGCGACCCCGTGGAGTTGGCCGCCGCGTACGACCGGGCCGGTGCCGACGAGCTGACCTTCCTCGACGTCACCGCCTCCTCCAGCGACCGGGGCACGATGCTCGACGTGGTGCGCCGCACCGCCGAGTCGGTGTTCATCCCGCTGACCGTCGGTGGCGGGGTGCGGCAGGTCGCCGACGTGGACACTCTGCTGCGCGCCGGGGCGGACAAGGTCGGCGTGAACACCGCCGCCATCGCTCGTCCGGAGCTGATCGCCGAGATCGCCGACCGGTTCGGCCGCCAGGTGCTCGTGCTGTCCCTCGACGTACGCCGGGCGCCGGGCGGCGGTACGCCCAGTGGCTTCGAGGTCACCACGCATGGCGGCCGGCGCGGCACCGGGATCGACGCGGTGCGGTGGGCGCGCCGGGGTGCCGAGCTGGGCGCGGGGGAGATCCTGCTCAACTCGATGGACGCCGACGGCACCAAGGCGGGTTTCGACCTGGAGTTGATCGCCGCGGTGCGAGCGGTCGTGGACGTGCCGGTGGTGGCCAGCGGGGGTGCCGGTGAGGTGGCCCACTTTCCGCCCGCGATCGGTGCGGGCGCGGACGCCGTGCTCGCCGCCAGCGTCTTCCACTTCGGCGAGCTGACGGTGGCCGAGGTCAAGGACGCGCTGCGGCACAGCGGCCACCCGGTGCGCTGAGCCGGTCAGTGCCCGCCGGAGTGCCCCTCGGGTGACCGGCGGGGCGTAGGAATCGAGCGGACGGCGTACTCCTGGACGGCCGCCGCGTGGTCGGCCTCGTCCAGACTCCACTCGGCCCTGCCCGGTGCGTGCCGGCGGGTCAGCACGCCCTGCACGGTGTCCACCATGGTCGCCACGCCGGCGCGCGGCCGGGTACGCCAGAGCTGCTCACCCTCGGCGGTGATCCGGAACCAGCCGTCGGTGACGCTGACCAGGCCGGCGCCGACCAGCCGCTGGACCGCGGCCTCCACCTCGTGTCGCTGCGGGATCGCGTGGTTGAGGTGGTCGGCGGTGGAGAGCACGTCGGTCAGGCGGACCCCCTCCGGCCGACGACTGGTCGCCGACCGACGGTGTCGTCCGGCGCCGCTCGCGATGACCAGCGACACGAAGATCCAGGCGTCCGTCCAGCGCCAACCGTTCTCCCCCATGCAGAGATGATGACGGCGCGCGTCGCGGAAGGGAACACCCACCCTCCATCCGGCACACTGCGCCACCACGCCGTACCGTTTCGCGGACGGTCGGTGCGGGCTCAGCCGGCGGGAGCGGGCGCGGCGGCGCCCGGCGCGGGCGCGTCGGGCCCGGGTGCGGTGGCGTCGGCGGTGGCCGCCGCGTCGGGCACCGAGAAGAGCGGGATGAAGAGCTGCGCCAGCGGACCGATGGCCAGCGCGTACGCGACGGTGCCCACGCCGACCTTGCCGCCGAGCAGCCAGCCCAGCGCCAGCACGGTGACCTCGATGACGGTGCGCACCAGCCGGATCGATCGGCCCGGCCGGCGGGCCACGAAGCCGGTCATCAGCCCGTCTCGGGGGCCGGGCCCCAGCCGGGCGCCGAGGTAGAGGCCGGTGGCGGCGCCGTTGGCGACGATGCCGGTGATCAGCAGCGCGATCTGGACGCCGAGCGGGCCGCCGGAGGGCAGCAGGGCCAGGGCGGCGTCCACGACCAGACCGATGACCACGACGTTGCTGACCGTGCCGAGGCCCGGCCGCTGTCGCAGCGGGATCCAGAGCAGCAGCACCAGTGCGCCGACGCCGATGGTGACGGTGCCGAAGGAGAGCCCGGTCAGCTCGGACAGCCCCTGATGGAACACGTCCCACGGGTCGAGGCCCAGGTCGGAGCGGATCATCAGGGCCATGCTGGCGCCGTAGAGGGCGAGCCCGAGGTAGAGCTGGACCAACCGTCGAACCGGCCGGTGCCGCAGATTGCCAATCAGTGCCATGCATGCCACTCTAGGTGCCAATCCTCGCGGAGGAAGAAGCCAATATTCGAGGAGTGGCCATGACTGGTCAGGTGCGTGGCGTCCAATTGGCTCGCCTGCTCGGGCAGTGGCACGCCCTGCCGGGCCGTCGGCGCAGCCCCGACTACGCCGCCCTGGCCGGCGCGGTCCGTGGTCTGCTCGCCGACGGCCGGCTGCCGCTGGGCGTCCGCCTTCCCGCCGAACGGGAGTTGGCCGAGGCGCTGCGGATCAGCCGGACCACGGTCACCGCCGCGTACCGGCAGCTGCGCGAGACCGGACACCTGGCCAGCCGCCGGGGCGCCGGCAGCTGGACGATGCTGCCGGGCAACCACCGGGTGGCCAGCACCGGCCTGTGGACCCCGCTGGACGACCACGAGATGATCGACCTCGGTGCGGCCGCGCCGGCCGCCCCGCCGCAACTGCTGACGGCCGCCCGGGCCGCCGCCGAGGACCTGCCCCGCTACCTGGGCGGAGCCGGCTACCACCCGACCGGCATCATCGAGCTGCGCGAGGCGGTGGCCGACGCGTACACCGCCCGGGGTCTGCCCACCTCGGCCGACCAGATCATGGTCACCAGCGGCACCCAGCACGCACTGGACCTGGTGTTGCGACTCGCCCTGGCACCGGGCGGCAGTGTGCTGGTCGAGTCCCCGACCTACCCCAACGCGCTCGCCGCACTGGCCGGCCGGCGCGCCCGGATCACCACCCACGGTCTGGCCGCCGACGCCGGCGGCTGGGAATCCGACCTGCTCCTGGGCAGCCTCCGACAGACCCGGCCCAAGCTGGCCTACCTGATCCCGGAGTTCCAGAACCCGACCGGGCACCTGATGCCGGCGTCACTGCGCGAACGCGTGGTGGCCGCCGCCCACGCCGTCGGCACCGACCTGGTCATCGACGAGTCCTTCGTGGACCTGCCGCTGGACGGCACCGAGCTGCCGCCCCCGGTGGCCACCTTCGACCGGCACTCCCGGGTGGTCTCGATCGGAGGGATGAGCAAGCCCTACTGGGGTGGCCTGCGGATCGGCTGGGTGCGCGCCTCCGCGCCGCAGGTGCAGCGGCTGGCGGCCGTGCGGGTAGGGGTGGACATGGCCAGCCCGGTGCTGGATCAACTGGTCGCGGTGCACCTGCTCGCCGACGCCGACGCCATCGTCGCCGATCGTCGCGTCCAGTTGGCCGCCCAGCGCGACGCCCTGCTCGGCGCGCTGGCGCAGCAGCTGCCGGACTGGCGGGTCACCGTGCCACGGGGTGGCGTGACCCTCTGGGCCGAGTTGGACGGCCCGGTCTCCAGTGCGCTGGCCCGTGCCGCCGAGGAGGTCGGCGTACGACTGGCACCCGGCCCCCGGTTCGGCCTGGACGGCACCCTGGAGCGCTTCCTGCGGCTGCCGTTCACCCTGCCCGCCGCGGACCTGGTGGAGGCCGTCGGGCGGATCGCGGCGGTCCGCTACGACCTGGACCGGGCCGGCCGTCAGCGGTGGCGGGAGCCGGCCGTCATCGCCTGAGGCCCCCACCGCGCCGCGCGGGAGTGTCGGGTGGATCGGCGGCGCGCCGCCGGCGCGGGCACCACCGGCTCGCGCCGGCCTGCCAGACTGTCGGCCGTGGCGGATGGCGGCAGGACGCGGCGTGCGTCGCGGATGCGGGTGATGACCGAAGGTTCCACGGTGACCCCGCTGGAGCTCTTCTTCGATCTGGTCTTCGTCTACGCGCTCACCCAGGTGACGGCGCTGATGGCCGACGACCTCACCGCGCGTGGCCTGCTGCGAGGGCTGCTCCTGCTGGCCCTGCTCTGGTGGTGCTGGTGCTGCTACGCCTGGCTGGGCAACACCGTCCGGGCCGATGAGGGCCTGGTACGGGTGGTGCTCTTCGCCGTGATGGCCACCATGTTCGTGGTCGCGTTGACCATCCCGGAAGCCTTCGACGACCTGCCTGGTGGGCTCTCCGGCCCGGTGGTCTTCGCCGCCTGCTACCTGGTCGTCCGGGTGCTGCACCTGGTCCTCTACTTCTTCGCCGCGCGCGGTGACGCCGGGCTGCGCCGACAACTGCTGCGCGCCGCACTGCCGATGCTCGCGGGCGCACTGCTGCTCTTCTCCGCGGCGCTGGTGCCGCAGCGGCTGACCGACTCGCCGCAGCAGGTCGGCACGATCCGCACGGTGCTGTGGGTGCTCGCGCTGGCCGTCGACTACGGCGGGATCATGGCGATCGGGGCGCGGGGATGGCGGATCTTCTCCGCCGCGCACTGGACCGAACGCCACGGCCTGATCATTATCATCGCGCTCGGCGAGTCGTTGGTGGCCATCGGCGTGGGGGTCACCGCGCTGCCCATCTCCTGGCCGATCATCATCGCCTCGGCGCTGGCTATCACGGTCACCGCCGCGCTCTGGTGGGCGTACTTCGACGTGGTGTCGATCGCGGCCGAGCGGGTGCTCCAGCGGGCCGAGGGCGCCGCCCGCGCGGGGCTGGCCCGCGACTCCTACACCTACCTGCACCTGCCGATGGTGGCCGGCATCATCCTGCTCGCCCTCGGGTTCAAGAAGGTGCTGGCGTACGTGGGGGACGATACCGAGCACGACCTGAGCGACCCGCTGCACGGGCTGGGTCTGCTGGCCCTCTACGGCGGCGTGATCCTGTACCTGCTCGCCCACCTCGGCTTCCGGCTGCGCACCATGCGCTCGGTCAACTGGCTACGGGTGGTGACGGTGCTGCTGCTGGTCGTCCTGCTGCCGGTTGCCGACCGCCTGCCGGCGCTGGCCGCGCTGGGTCTCCTGGCCGCCGCCTGCGCCGTGATGGTGGTCGCCGAGGTGGGGCTGTTCGGCACCGCCCGCCGCGAGCTACGGGACACCTTCCTCGCCGAGCACGGCGCGGGGCCCGCACCCGGCGACTGACCGAGCAGGACACCCCCGAGGCCGACCGGACACCGTGGCGGGGCGGCACCTGTGACGCCGGTGGTCCCGCACCCCAAGGGTGGGCGGGACCACCGACGGCGGACTCAGAGCTCGGCGAGGGTGCCGGCGTACATCTTGTCGATCTCGGCGGCGAAGTTGCTCTCCACCCCACGCCGCTTGATCTTCAACGACGGTGTGATCTCGCCGTCCTCGATCGTCAGGTCGCGCGGCAGGATCGCCACCTTCTTGATCGTCTCCCAGCGGTTGAGCTGGGCGTTGAGCTGGGCGACGTACTCCTCGACCATCGTCTGGGCCTCCGGTGAGGCCACGATCTCGGTGTAGCTGCGCCCCTCCAACGGACCGCCGGCGACCCAGCCCCGGATCGCGTCCGGGTCCAGCGTGACCAGCATCGTGCAGAAGTTGCGGGCCTGACCGACGACGACCGCCTGCGAGGTGTACGGACAGATCGCCTTGAACATCCCCTCGATGTGCGACGGTGCGATGTACTTGCCGCCCGAGGTCTTGACCAGGTCCTTCTTGCGGTCGGTGATGCGCAGGTATCCCTGCTCGTCGAGGGTGCCGATGTCGCCGGTACGGAAGAAGCCGTCCTCGGTGAACGCGGCGGCGGTCTCCTCCGGCAGGTTGTGGTAGCCGCGCATCACCGGCCGACCACGCACCAGGATCTCCCCGTCGGTGTCGATCCGGCACTCCAGGTCACCCATCGCCCGGCCCACCGTGCCGATCCGCAGCCCGGAGGGCGGGTTGACGAAGTTGCCGGCACTGGTCTCGGTCAGGCCGTAGCCCTCGGAGATCGGCAGGTTCGCCGCCGCGAAGAAGGTGGCGATCTCGGGGCTCAGCGGCGCGGCACCGGACACCAGCACCCGCATCCGGCCACCCAGACGGGCCTGGAGCTTGCTGAACACCAGCTTCTCGGCCAGCCCGTAGCGCAGCCTCAGCCCGCCCGGCACCGGCTTGCCGGCCTGTTCCAGGGTCACCTTCTCCTTGCCGACCCCGACGGCCCAGGCGAAGATCTTCGCCTTCGCGCCGCCGGCGCCCTGCGCGGTGGTCACCGCCCGGTTGTAGACCTTCTCGAACACCCGGGGAGCGCCGCACATCAGCGTCGGGCGGATCACCGACAACAGGTCGACCAGCTTCTCCACCCGCCCGTCGACGTAGGTGGGCAGCCCGACATGGATGGCACCGCAGAGCAGCGTCTTTCCGAACGAGTGGGCCAGCGGCAGCCACAGGTACTGCAGGTCGTCGTCGCGCAGCAGCCCGACCTCCGCCTGCGCCACGGCCTCCCAGCACCAGCCGCCGTGCAGCAGCTCGACGCCCTTCGGCCGGCCGGTGGTGCCGGAGGTGTAGATCAGGGTGGCCAGGTGGTCCGGGCCGATGCCGGCCACGAGCATGTCGATCAGATCCGGCTCGGCGGCCAGCGCTCGGGTGCCCCGCTCCTCCAACTCGGCGAGCGTCAGTTGCGGAATCGCGGCGGCCGGGTCGACGGCGCCGTCGAGGAGCACCACGTGGGTCAGCGCGGGCAGGGTCGCGCCGGCGATCTTCGCCGCCTGCGCCGGGTTCTCCGCGAACAGCACCTTCGACCCGGAGTCGGCGATGATGTACGTCGCGTCCGCCGGCTCGGTGGTGGGGTAGACGGTGGTGGTCGCACCGCCGGCGCACATGATGCCGAGGTCGGCGATCACCCAGTCCAACCGGGTGTTGGCGAGGATCGCGACCGGGTCCTCCTGGCCGACGCCCAGACCGTGCAGGCCGGCGGCGACCGCCTTGGCGCGCTGGCCGACCTGGTCCCAGGTCAGCCAGACGGGCCCCGAGTCGTCGGGGGCCGGGGAGGCGAACGCGTCCCGGTCGGGGGTAGCCGCCACACGCTTGAGGAACATGTCCGGGATGGAGCGGTACGGTACATCGAGAGCCATCGCTGTAGCCGCCTTCGGGGGTGGTGGCGTGACGGTCGTCACGTCATGGTGGTTACCGAAGAGTATTGCCTGGCACCGTGCATCGGCTAGCCCTGGTGATCGTCCGGCCGGCCCATCCCGCCAATCGGTACGGTCGGATCAGGCGTACCGGGCAGCCACGAGTGACCAGTCGTAGGTGGCCCGCACCCAGTTGCGCCGGGTGGCCAGGGCGTGGCGCAACCTGTCGTCGCCGCTGGCCAACAGTGCTTTCTCCGCGTCCAGGTACGCCGCCAACCCCTGGTTGAACCGGTCCGCCGCGGCCCGGAGCGCGGCCGCCTCGTCCGTGCCGCTGTCGTGGGCGATCACCGTCACCAGGTTGTGCGCGTCCGGGTCGGCCCGGCTCTCCTTGCCGTAGGAGAAGAGGTCGTTGCACCAGCAGACCAGGTCGACCGCCAGCAGATCCAGGGCGACCAGCGCCGGATCGGCGCGCTGGGCCGGCCCGGGTGGTTGCGCCGACGCCAGGTCGGTCAGGGTGAGGCACGGGCGTACGCCGCCGATGTGTCGCCGTAGCTGCACGTACTCCGCCACGTCGGGCACCCGCCGGCGTTCCCGGTTCCCGGCCTCCCAGAGCAGTGCCAGCAGGTACTCCCGCACCTGGCTGACGAACCGCAGCAGGAGTTCCGGTCGGCCCTGGGCCCGGGTTCGGCGGCACAGGTCGTGCAGCGCCGCGCCGAGCGGGCCGGCATCGTCGGCTGGCGGGCTGTCCGGTTCGCCGCACCGGTCCAGCACGTCGAGCAGGCCGCCGATGGCCGACGCCAGCCGGGCCGGGTCCGCGCCGAGGCCGTCCTCGTCGCAGGCGTCGTCCATCACGAACAGCCAGGAGATCAGGTCGGTGAGCAGCCGCAGCCCGTCCACCGGCCCGTCCGGGCATGCCCGGCCGGCCAGGCCCGCGGCATCGGCCCGTCGCAGCCGATGGACCGGATGGCCGGAATCGATCAGGCCGAAGGCGCGCGCCCACTCGACGCTCTCGGTCGCCACCCGATCCGTGGCCTCGTGGCGCCCCACCGGAAACGGTGGCTCCCGCAGCGCTGAGATCGCGAAACTTCGCACAGTCCGCCCGCCCCCACTCGTGCCGCCCGGCAGGCGCGGCGCGGCGCGGTGAAGCGTACGGGAAGGAGGTATCAGCGGGTGTCGCTGGGTGTGGGAAGTTCCACACTGTACCTGTGACCGCTTATGCGCAGAGAGTCACATGCCCAGGCCGGCGGCGCGTAACCGTCGAGTGGCCTCCGTCGGACCGTCCACTTGGACCCTCGCCACCCGTTGCCGGCCGGAGAGGAACAGGACCAGCTCGGCCGGGGCACCGACCACGCGTAGCCGTTCGCCGCCGCGACCGACGGAGATCTCGCCGTGACCGGGCGCCTGCACGTAGAGGTCCGCCGGAAAGCGGCGCAGTGCCAGGCGGGCCATCGGGGTCGCACGCTTCCAGAGCGTGCGCTGCAGGCCGGCGGGCAGGTCGCGCGGCTGCCACCCGGAGCCGGCGCGCCGCACGTCCTCGTGATGGATGAAGAACTCCATCGTGTTGGCCAACTCGTCGGTCACCGGGTTGCTGACCGGGCTCCACAGCGGCGGTCGCCGTACCTGCGCCACCAGCTCGGGGTAGGGTCGCGCGGCGAGCCGGCGACGGACCCGTTCGGCGTAACCGCGCAGTGGCGCCAGCACGATCCCGCCCGCCGCGTCCGGGCGGCGCTCCCGCAGCACCAGGTGCGCGGCGAGGTCGCGGGTCGCCCAGCCCTCGTTGATCGTCGGGGCGTCCGGCCCGAGGGCCAGCAGGAGATCGGCCAGCGCCTCGCGCTCGGCTCGGGCGTACCGCATGGCCCGATCGTAGGCCCGGCGGACCGCGGGGGCGCGACAGCGGAGGTTGGGTCGGCGCCCGCGGGGCCGCCGCCGTCCGGTACGTGACGGTCGACATATCCGGTCCGGGTCGGCGGCGCCGGTCCGGACCGGTAAGGATGAGGGAGATAATTGCGGCTTACGGCGGGGGAGAGCGTGGCGAGCAGGACAAGTCGGGATGTTCTCAGCCGGGGGCTGGGAGTCCTGCGGCAGGCGATCCGCGAGCAACCACGGATCTTCGCGGTGGCGGTCGTCGGCAGCGTGCTGTTCGGTGGGATGATCATCGTCAGCGCGCGGGTCGTCGGGACGGTCATCGGCGAGGTGGCGCTTCCGGCCATCGCCCGCGGCGAGGTGGGCGCCGGCACCCTGGCGCTGGCCGCCACCGCCCTGTTCGGGATCAGCGTGCTGCGAGTGGCGGGCATCGTCGGTCGCCGGCTCGGCGCCGGCTACATGCAGTACCGCCTCCAGGCCTCCTACCGTCGCCGGGTCACCCGCCGGTACCTGGAGCTGCCGCTGTCCTGGCACCACCGCAACTCCACCGGCACTCTGCTGTCGAACGCCAACTCGGACGTGGAGGCGGCCTGGTACCCCATCGCGCCGCTGCCCTTCGCCGTCGGCACGCTGGTGATGCTGGTCGGCGCGATCGTGTCGCTCTTCGCCACCGACTGGGCGCTCGCGCTGGTGGGCCTCGCGGTCTTCCCCGCGTTGTTCGCCCTCAACGTCGTCTACTCCCGCCGGATGGCGCCCCGGCAGGCCCGGGCGCAGCGCCTGCGCGCCGAGGTCAGCGGTATCGCCCACGAGAGCTTCGACGGCGCCCTGGTGGTCAAGACGATGGGCCGCGAGGCCCAGGAGACCGCCCGGTTCGCGGGCCGCGCCGGCGAGCTGCGTGACTCGTTGATCGCGGTCGGTCGGCTGCGCGGCATCTTCGACCCGCTGCTGGAGACGCTGCCCAGCATCGGCACCCTCGCCGTGCTGGTGGTCGGGGCGTTCCGGCTGCGACAGGGCGCGATCAGCGTGACCGAGTTGGTCAGCGTTGCGTTCCTCTTCACCGTGCTGGCCTTTCCGGTGCGGGCCATCGGGTGGGTCCTGGCCGAGCTGCCGCGCAGCGTCGCCGGCTGGGACCGGGTCCGCCGGGTGCTCGACGCCACCGGCGAGATGCCGTACGGGCAGCGCGTGCTCGACCCGGCCACCGCCGGTCCGGCCACCCTCACCTTCAGCGACGTGCACTTCTCCTACCCGCCGGCCGAGGCGCACGAGCCCGGCGCGCAGGTCCTCGGCGAGGTCGGCTTCACGGTGCCGGCCGGTCGGACGGTGGCCCTGGTCGGGCCGACCGGCGCCGGTAAGTCCACCATCGCCTCGCTGGCGGTGCGCCTCGTCGACCCGGACTCCGGCTCGGTCACCCTGAACGGGGTGGACGTGCGTGAGCTGACCGCCGCGTCGCTGGCCGGCACCGTGGCTCTGGTCGCCCAGGTGCCGTTCGTCTTCGACGACACGGTCCGCGCCAACATCGCCCTCGACCGGCCGGGCATCGACGACGAGGCCGTCTGGGCGGCGCTGCGGCTGGCCGAGGCGGACGGGTTCGTGGCCGCGCTGCCGGATGGTCTGGACACCATGGTCGGCGAGCGGGGCACCTCGCTCTCCGGTGGGCAGCGGCAGCGGCTCACTTTGGCCCGCGCGCTGGCTGGCCGGCCGCGCCTGCTGGTGCTCGACGACGCGACCAGCGCGGTGGACCCGCGGGTGGAGGCGGCCATCCTGGCCGGGCTGCGGTCCTCGACGGCCGAGCCGGGAGTGCCGGCCGCGTCGATCCTGGTGGTGGCGTACCGCCGGGCCACCATCGCGCTCGCCGACGAGGTCATCTACGTGGAGCAGGGGCGGGTGGTGGCCCGGGGCACGCACAGCGAGCTGCTGGCCACCGTGCCCGGCTACGTCGACCTGGTCACCGCCTACGAGCAGGCCGAGGTCGACCGCGCGCAGGAGAGCCCGTACGGCGACGAGGTCGCGCCGCTGCCGTCGGGCCTGGAGATCGAGGTGGACCGGTGAGCGCGAGGAGTGCAGCGAAGTGGAGCCCCGCAGTCGCGAACGAAAGGCGGGCCCGGTGAGTACGACAACAGAGACGACGGACGAGCGGGAGACGCGGGCGGAGACGACCTGGCAGACCCTTCGGCGGGGTCTGGCGCTCTCGCCGGAGCTGCGGACCGGCCTGGCCGGCACCCTGGCCCTGGCGTTGGTCTACATGGTCGGCCGGGTGGCCGTGCCGGTCGCCGTGCAGCAGGGCATCGACCGCGGGATCGTCGGTGGCCTGAATCTTGACGTGGTCTGGTCGGTGGTGGCGATCACCGCGGCGATCCTGACGATCACGACGATCTGCGGTTACCTGATGATGCGCCGGCTGTTCACGGTCAGCGAGACGGCGCTGGCCAACGTACGGACGCGGGCGTTCCGGCACGTGCACGACCTGTCGATGTTGCACCAGCAGTCGGAGCGGCGCGGCTCGCTGGTCTCCAGGGTGACCAGCGACGTCGACCAGATCACCCAGTTCCTCCAGTGGGGCGGGGTGATCCTGCTGGTCAACCTCGGTCAGCTGGTGGTCACCACCGCCGTCATGCTCGCGTACTCCTGGCAGCTGACCCTGGTGGTGTTGGCCGCGTTCCTGCCGGCGGTGTTCGTCATCCGGCAGTTGCAACGCCGCCTCGGCACGGCGTACGCGACGGTGCGTCAGCGCACCGGCACGCTGCTCGGTGCGATCGGCGAGAGCGTGGTGGGCGCGCCGGTCATCCGGGCGTACGGCATCGCGGGGCGCACCGGGCGGCGGCTGGACGAGGCGATCGACGGTCAGCGTCTGGCGCAGCAGCGGGCGATCCGGATCAGCATCGTGGGCAGCTCGGTCGGCGAGTTGGCCGCCGGGCTGGCGCTGGCGGGTGTGGTGGTGCTGGGGGTGACGCTGGGGGTGGACGGCACGCTGTCGATCGGCCAGCTGACCGCGTTCCTGTTCCTGGTGACGCTCTTCATCCAGCCGGTACAGATCGCCACCGAGGTGCTCAACGAGGCGCAGAACGCGATCGCCGGCTGGCGTCGGGTGCTGGACGTGCTGGACGTCGCGCCCGATGTGGCCGACCCGGGGGAGCAGGGGCGGGAGCTGCCGGGTGGGCCGTTGGACATCCGGTTCGCCGGTGTGCGGTTCGCCTACCCGGGTGGCCCGCCGGTGCTGCACGACATCGACCTGGAGATCCCGGCGAAGAGCCGGGTGGCGGTCGTTGGCGAGACCGGAAGCGGCAAGACCACCTTCGCCAAGTTGCTCACCCGTCTGATGGACCCGTCGGCGGGGGCGGTGCTGCTGTCCGGGGTGCCGCTGGCGGAGGTCCGGTTCGACTCGTTGCGCTCCCGGGTGGTGATGGTGCCGCAGGACGGGTTCCTCTTCGACGCGACAGTGGGGGACAACGTCCGGTTCGCCCGGCCGGAGCTGACCGACGACCAGTTGAGCGTCGCCTTCACCGAACTGGGCCTGTCGGACTGGCTGGACGGTCTGCCGGCGGGCCTGGACACGCCCGTGGGCGAGCGTGGCGAGGCGCTCAGCGTCGGTGAGCGCCAGCTGGTCGCGCTGGCCAGGGCGTACGTGGCCGACCCGGACCTGCTGGTGCTGGACGAGGCGACCAGCGCGGTGGACCCGGCGACCGAGGTGCGGTTGCAACGCACGCTGGACGCGGTCACCAGGGGTCGGACCACCCTCGCGATCGCGCACCGGCTCTCCACGGCGCAGGCCGCCGACGAGGTGATCGTGGTGGACCGGGGGCGGGTGGTGCAGCGCGGCCCGCACGACGAGCTGGTCCGCGATGCCGACTCGGTCTACGGACTGCTCTACGCCTCCTGGCTGGAGCAGACCCGGTGACGTGGTCACGTTCCACCTGCGCCGGTCTGGTGGACGCCGACGGCCAGGTGCTCTAGGCTCCGGGTTAGGTAAGCCTAACCTCTGAAGGAGTCGCGCCCATGCGGCCCAACCCCGCCGAGATCGTTCGTACCCTCGTCGCCGGCCGCCTGCCCGGTCTCGTCCACCTGGCCCACCGGCCGGGCCCGCACCACGCTCGGCACGTGACCGACCCGGACGGGCGGGTGCTGCTGCTGGTGCCGGTCGCCAGCCACCTGGCCGCCGCGCTGCAACCGGTCGCCGGGGGCACCGACGTCGCGGTGGTGCTCGACGTGCTCGACCTGCCGCCCGCCGCCGGTGCGCCCGGTCTGGGCCGGGCCTGGGTCTCCGGCTGGGCCGCCGAGCTGCGCGGCGACGAGGCCCGCCACGCCGCGGGCGACTTCGCCGTGGTGGGGCCGACCGGCGACCTGCTCGACCTGGGCACCCGGTTCCGGCTGTTCCGCTTCGAGGTGGTCGAGGTCCGCTGGGAGCGGGCCGGCGTCGTGCACCGGATCGATCCGGGGGAGTACGCCGAGGCCGAGCCGGACCCGGTGCATCCGGTCGAGGCGCGCCTGCTCGCCGACCTCGCCGCGCGTGACGGCGTCCAGGTCACCGAATACCTGCGCCGCCAGCTCGGGTTGACCGACCAGACCCCGGACGGGCCGCCCCGGGTGGTGCGCATCGACCGCTACGGGCTGGTGGTCGCCCTCGGCCGACCCGGCGCCCGGCGTCGGATCCGGCTCGCGTTCCCGTGCCCGGTGGCCGACCCGGCCGACCTGGTCCGGCTGCTGCCGCCGCTGCGCCACCGTGCCGAGGCCCGTCCACCGGGCTGACCGCCACCCGCTCGCCCCGGCGGTCGGTCCGCCGGCGCTACGTCGGCAGCGGCCCGGTCAGGTACCGCTGCACGGTCGGGCCGACGGCCGCGACCAACGTCTCCGGGTCGGCGGACGCCACCGGCTCCAGCCGGACCACGTGCCGCATCATCGCCAACCCGATCAGCTGGGTGGCGATCAGCGAGCCGCGCAGCGGCAGCTGGGCCGGCTCGACGTCGAGCTGGTCGAGCACCCGGCGCAGCACCTGCGTGGTGATGAACTCCCGCAGCAGCCGGGCCGTCCACTCGTTGCTCACCGCCGAGCGCAGCAGGGCCACCCCGGCGGTGCCGGCCGGGGAGTCCCAGACGCTGAGAAAGGTGCGTACCAGCCGTTCGCCGATGCCGTCCTGGTCGCCCGCGAGCACCTTCGGCAGCAGCTCCCCCGGGTCGACCGGCGAGTTCATCGCGGCCAGGAAGAGCTGGTCCTTGCTGCCGAAGTAGTGGTGCACCAGGGCGGGGTCCACACCTGCGGTGCCGGCGATGGCACGGATCGAGGCCGCGTCGAAGCCGCGCTCGGCGAACGTCGCCTGAGCCGCGTCGAGGATCGCCTGCCGGGTGTCCTGGTTGCCGGGTCGCCGGCCGGTCCGCCGCGCCATCGCCGCCTTTCGTTCGCCCGCCGGTCAGCCGCTTCGCCGGCGCAGGGTGGCCGCCGCGAGCACCAGCGCCAGCACCACCGAGCCGAGCACCACCGCCACGTCCCGCCACATCCTGCCGGTCGGCTCGGCGTGGGCGCCGACCTCCTGCAACGCCTCGATGGCGTACGACAGGGGGAAGGCGTCACTGAGTGCCTGGAGCCAGCCGGCCATCTGGTCGCGGGCCACGAACAGCCCGCAGAGCAGCAGTTGGGGGACCACCACGACCGGCAGGAACTGTACTGCCTGGAACTCGGTGCGGGCGAAGGCACTGCAGAGCAGCCCGAGGGCGACGCCGAGCACGGCGTCGATGACCGCGATCCCGATCACCAGGCCGATACTGCCGGCGGTGTCCAACCCGAAGATCCAGTACGCCACGCCGGCGGCGACCGCGGCCTGCACGGCGGCGGCCAGCCCGAAGGCGATGCCGTACCCGAAGAGCAGATCGAGCTTGCCCAGCGGTGTGGTGAGCAGTCGCTCCAGGGTGCCGGAGGTGCGCTCCCGGAGCATGGCGATGCTGGTCACCAGGAACATGATCACGAAGGGGAAGATACCCAGCATCACCAGCGCGATCCGGTCGAACGCCGTCGGCTGCCCGGGTGGGGTCGGCTGGTCGACGTACATGAAGTAGACCAGGGTGAGCAGGGCGGCCGGCACCACCACGAGCAGCGCGATGGTCCGCCGGTCGTGCCGGAGCTGGCGCAGGATGCGGCCGGTGGTGGCCGCCAGGATCCGCGGGTTCACGATCGCTCCTGTCCGGTCGTCGCGTCGATGGTGGCGGACGCCTCGCCGGCCCGGATCAGCCGCAGGAACGCCTCGTCGAGGTCTTCCACACCGGCGGCGGCGCGGATCGCGGCCGGGCTGTCGTCGGCGATCAACCGCCCCTGGCGGATCAGCAGCAGCCGGTCGCAGCGGGCCGCCTCGTCCATCACGTGGCTCGACACCAGCAGGGTGGTGCCGGCAGCGGCCATCGCGTGGAACCGGGCCCACAGATCGGCCCGCAGCACCGGATCCTGGCCGACGGTCGGCTCGTCGAGGATGACCAGCTCAGGCTCCCCGACCAGGGCGCAGGCCAGCGAGGCCCGGCTGCGTTGACCGCCGGAGAGGGTGGAGACCAGTTGACCGGCCGCCTCGGCCAGCCCGACGTCGCTGATCGCCCGGTCGGCCTCGACGCGCCCCCGCCCGTGCAGGGCCGCGAAGTAGCGGGCGTTCTCCCGGACGGTCAGGTCGGCGTAGACGCTCGGCGCCTGGGTCAGGTAGCCCACCTGGTGTCGCAGCGCCCGGGTGCCCGCCGGCTGACCCAGCACGGTGACGGTCCCGCCGTTGACCACCTGCACGCCGACCACCGCGCGCATGAACGTGGTCTTGCCGCTGCCACTGGGGCCGAGTAGCCCGGTGACGGCGCCGCGCGGGACGCGGCAGCTGATGCCGTCCAGCACCCGCCGCCCGCCCCGGTCGACGACCAGGTCGCGGACGGCTATCGCGTCGTCCATCACGCACCTCCCAGGAAACTCATCATCTGTTGAACTCAACGCTAGATGAAATGTCGATGCCGGCGCAAGGTCGCCTTCCGTGGGTCGGACGTCCACCGTTGCGCGAAGCGTGAGAACGGGCAGTAGGCTCCGGACCGGACACCAGGTCCGCCAACGGGCATTGCGCGCTGATCGGGCGTACGGCACGATGGCGCGGTGGGTCACGCTCCGTTACCGGACAGCGGTTTTCTCGAGGACTGGGCCGCGCGGCTGCGACAGGCCGCCGAGCGGCCGGTCGTCGGCATCCTGCTGCGCGGCAGTCACGCCCGCCGCGCCGCCACCGCGCACAGCGACGTCGACGTCGACGTGCTGGTCGGCGGCGCACCGTACGCCGCCCGGCAGGCGTACCTGGCCGAATCGGCAGGGCGGGTCACCCACGTCTCGGTGGCCGCCCGCGACGTCCGTTCCTGGGTGCACCGACTGGGCGAACCGGCCGACTGGGCGTTCGGACTGCCGGTCACCGCGCCGGCGCGGTTGCTCTGGGCCGACCCGCACTGGCGGCCCCGGATCGACCTGCCGGTGCTCTGCCAGCCCGCCGAGCCACCCCGACTCGAGGAGCTGATCGCCGCGCTGGGCAAGGCCGCGGCCGCACGGGCCGCCGACGACCGCCTCGGCGTCCGACTCGCCGTCGCCGACCTGGCCCGGCTCTGCCCATCGGTGCTGCGCCCGGCCAACCCGTCGGTGCGGGTCGACTCCCGCCGGGCGGCCTTCGCGGCGGCCCTGGAACTGCCGGTGGCCCCACCCGGCTACCGGGCGGACATGCTGCTCTGCCTCGGTCTGCGCCCGGGCGCCGCCGGCCAGCTCTGGGCCGCCGCCGTCCGGCTGGTCACCGGCACACTGCCGTTGATCCGGCCGTACGCCGAGGAGATCGCCGACGCGGCCGGCGCGGACCTGGCCGCCGCCCTGGTCGACGGGCGGCTGGACCGCTACGTGGCCCAGCTGGTCCGGCCCGCCAAGGTCGCGCCACAGTCCGGGCGGGAGCGGTCGCCGGTGCCCGCGCCGCGTGCGGGACAATTGGTCACTGTGCCCGTACCTGACGCGCCGGTGACCGGCGTCCCCAGCGATCCGAGCGACCCGGCGGCGTCCGTGCCGGCTCGCCCGTCCCGGCTCGACGCGGCCATCGCGGCCCGGCTGCGCCGCACCGCCGACGGCCTGGTCGCCGCCGTGGTCCGCGCGCACGACTCCGGCGAGGTGCTGATGGTCGCCTGGATGGACGACGAGGCGCTGCACCGCACCCTCACCACCGGCCGGGCCACCTACTGGTCGCGCAGCCGACGCGAATACTGGGTCAAGGGCGCCACCTCCGGGCACCACCAGTACGTCCGCTCGGTCGCCCTGGACTGCGACGGGGACGCGCTGCT
The DNA here is from genome assembly GCF_050936255.1 of Micromonospora sp. CA-259024. Classification (NCBI taxonomy): domain Bacteria; kingdom Bacillati; phylum Actinomycetota; class Actinomycetes; order Micromonosporales; family Micromonosporaceae; genus Micromonospora; species Micromonospora sp. CA-259024. The sequence continues at coordinate 250,995 of NZ_JBNJND010000001.1, forward strand.
GGTGAGCGTGGACCAGGTCGGCGCCGCCTGCCACACCGGGCACCGGACCTGCTTCTTCACCGAGCTGCCCGTCACCGCCCCGGAGGCACGCCCATGACTGACGGCACCGTCAGCCCCGATCCGGTCACCTTCACCGAGCTGGCCTCCCACTGGCGGGTGGTGCCGGTCACCCGGCGGCTGCTGGCCGACGCGGAGACCCCGGTCGGCGTCTATCGGAAGCTGGCCGGTGGGCCGGGAACGTTCCTGTTGGAGTCGGCCGAGCAGGGCGTCGGCTCGGCCGGCATGGCCTGGTCGCGGTACTCGTTCATCGGCGTACGCAGCAGCGCGACCCTCATCGAGCGGGACGGTGTGGCGACCTGGCTCGGCCAGCCGCCGGCTGGGCTGCCCACCGAGGGTGACCCGGTGCGGGTGCTGCGGGAGACGGTGGCGGCGCTGGCCGGCCCGGTCGGGGACCCGTCCGACGGCCTGCCGCCGCTGACCGGGGGCATGGTCGGCTACCTCGGCTACGACCTCATCCGCCGCTTCGAGCGGTTGCCCGAGCTGACCGAGGACGACCTGGGCGTGTCGGAGCTGGGCATGATGCTCGCCACCGACCTGGTGGTGCTCGACCACTACGACGGCTCGGCGATCCTGGTCGCCAACGCGGTGCTGCCGCCGCTGGACGCCCCGGACCGCGCCCCGCAGGTCGCCGCCGCGTACCACCACGCGGTCGGCCGGCTGGACGCCATGACCACCGCGCTGTCGAGGCCCATCCCGCCGATGATCTCCACCGTCGAGCGTCCGCCGGCCGGCGAGGTGCTCTGCCGTACGCCCGACGGCGGCTACCCGAAGGCGGTAGAGGCGGCCAAGGAGGCGATCCGGGCCGGCGAGTGCTTCCAGATCGTGCTCTCCCAGCGCTTCGAGCGGTCGACCCACGCCGACCCCCTGGACGTCTACCGGGTGTTGCGCACCAGCAACCCCAGCCCGTACATGTACCTGCTGCGGTTCGACGGGTTCGACATCGTCGGCTCGTCCCCGGAGGCGCATGTGAAGGTCACCGGCTCCGCGGACGGGCGGCGCCGGGCGCTGCTGCACCCGATCGCTGGCACCCGGCCGCGCGGCGGCACCCCCGCCGCCGACGCCGCGCTCGCCGCGGAGCTGCTCGCCGACCCGAAGGAACGGGCCGAGCACGTGATGCTGGTCGACCTGGGCCGCAACGACCTGGGCCGGGTCTGCCAGCCCGGCAGCGTGGAGGTGCCCGAGTTCGCCACGGTCGAGCGGTACAGCCACGTCATGCACATCGTCTCCACCGTCACCGGCACACTGCGTGACGACCAGACCGCGTTCGACGCGCTCGCCGCGACCTTCCCGGCCGGCACCCTCTCCGGTGCGCCCAAGGTGCGGGCCATGGAGATCATCGAGGAGTTGGAGCCGGTTCGCCGCGGCCTCTACGGCGGCACGGTCGGTTATTTCGGCTTCGGCGGCGACCTCGACATGGCGATCGCCATCCGGACCGCGCTCATCCGCGACGGCCGCGCGTACGTGCAGGCCGGGGCGGGGGTGGTCGCCGACTCGGACCCGGCCGCCGAGGACCAGGAGACCCGGAACAAGGCCGCCGCCGTGCTGGCGGCGATCGCAGCCGCCGAGACGTTGCGGCCGGCCCGGTGAGCGCGAGGAGTGCAGCGCAGCGGAGCCCCGCAGTCGCGAACGAAAGGCTCGGCCGGTGAGCGCGAGGAGTGCAGCGCAGCGGAGCCCCGCAGTCGCGAACGAAAGGCTCGGCCGGTGAGCGCGAGGAGTGCAGCGAAGCGGAGCCCCGCAGTCGCGAACGAAAGGCGTGAGTTGGCGTACGCCGTGCTGCTGTGTCTGGCCGGCGCGGGCCTGGCGCTCTGGGCGGCGACGCGGAGCTGGTCGATCGAGTTGACGGTGCGTCCGGCGCCGCTGCCGCCGGTGCGCGAGACCCGTTCCGGTGCTGCCCTGTTGCCCTGGCTGCCGGCCCTGGCGCTGGTGACCCTGGCCGGCGGTGGCGCGGTGCTGGCTACCCGGGGCCGACTGCGGCGGGTGCTCGGCGTACTGCTCGGCGCGCTCGGTCTGGCCGTGGCCGCCGGGGGTGGGTACGGGCTGGTTGCCGACATCGACGGCGCGGTGAGCCGGCAGTGGCCGGTGCTCTGCCTGCTCGGTGGTCTGCTGGCCGCCGCGGGCGGCTCGTGGACGGCGCTGCGCGGGGGCGACTGGCCGGCGATGGGCGCCCGGTACGAGCGGCCGGCGCGGACCACCCCGCCGACCGCGTCGGCGCCGGGCGACCCGGCGGGACCGTCGGCCCCGTTGGCCGGGCGGCGGACCACCGAGGCGTGGGACGCGCTGGACCGGGGCGAGGACCCGACGGCCGACTGACGCGTCGGCCACTGCGGCCGGGTGTCAGCCGACCGGTTGACGCTCTCGCTGGAGGCGGCGACTGGCGTTGCGGGCAGCGGTCAACTCGGCCACCAGGCGGTTGAGTTCGGCGCGCTGGTCGGCGCGGGCCCGGTCGGCGCAGACCGCCTCCCAGGCGTTGCCACGCGCGGTCCGCATCCGTCCCTCGCCCACCACGGCCCGCTCCACCGTGTGCACCACCCCGACGGCGAGCGACGCCACCGTCCGCGAGATGGTGGTCAGCCCGATGGTCGGGTGCGGCTCGTTACTCATGGTCACCTCGCACGAGGAGTGGCGACGGTCGGGGCAGGCGCGCCATCGAGTCTGCCCGAGGACGATGCTCGCCGGCTGAGGTTTCGCCGCCGTGACCGCCCGGTCAACTGTCCCGCCTCCGCACCGACCAGGGCCTGTCCTTTCGGCCTTGAGCTTGCTCACAGCATCGATCGCTGTCGCTGTCGTTGGGTGTCGACCGGTAACTGGTGGCATGCTCGACGGATCGGCCCGGCGCGACCGTGCCCGTCAGGCTCCTACCGCGTGACGGTGGTCGATATCGGAGGTGGCGCTGCGTGACATCCCGTTCACGGCAAGTCGGCCATTATGCCGCAGCCCTTTTCGTGAGCAGCGCCATACCCCCGGCACCCGGCGTCGGTCGGCTGCCCCTAGCATCGGCCCATGACGCCCGGAGAGGGGAGTCCGTTGGTGACTGCTGAGCATGCGCACGCGGAGGGGGACGACGCCGGTCAGGCAGCGTCCGTAAGCGTGCTCGACGAGATCCTGGCTGGCGTACGTGAGGACGTCGCCCGACGCCAGGAGCAGGTTCCGCTGGAGCGGATCCGTGAACTGGCAGCGGCGGCGCCGCCACCGCTGGACGCGTACGCGGCCCTGCGCAAGCCTGGCGTGGCCGTGATCGCCGAGGTGAAGCGCTCGTCCCCGTCGAAGGGCCGTTTGGCCGAGATCGCCGATCCGGCCGATCTCGCCGTCGACTACGCGGCGGGTGGGGCGCGGGCGATCAGCGTGCTGACCGAGGGGCGCTGGTTCGGCGGTTCACTGGACGACCTGGCGGCCGTCCGGGCCGCGGTCACCGTACCGGTGCTGCGCAAGGACTTCGTGGTCTCCAGCTACCAGGTGCACGAGGCGCGAGCGCACGGCGCCGACCTGGTCCTGCTGATCGTCGCCGCGCTCGAGCAGAACGTGCTGATGGGCCTGCTGGAGCGGATCGAGTCGCTCGGCATGACCGCGCTGGTCGAGGTGCACGACGAGGAAGAGGCCGACCGCGCTCTGGAGGCCGGCGCGCAGGTGATCGGGGTCAACGCCCGTGACCTGCGTACCCTGGAGGTAGACCGGTCGGTGTTCGAGCGGATCGCGCCCGGCCTGCCCAGCAGCGTCGTCAAGATCGCCGAGTCCGGCGTTCGCGGCCCGCACGACCTGATCCGGTACGCCTCCGCGGGCGCCGACGCGGTCCTCGTGGGCGAGGGCCTGGTCACCCAGAAGAGCCCCCGCGAAGCGGTCGCTGAGCTGGTCAACGCCGGTAACCACCCGGCAACGCCCCGGCCGGTGCGCTGACCCGCACCGGTGTGACGTCCCACCGAGAGGATTTCCGATGAGCGCCGACGCGCTGGCCCCGGTGGCCGGCCCGCAGCCCGACTCCGCCGGCCACTTCGGCCGCTTCGGCGGTCGGTTCGTTCCCGAGGCCCTGGTGGCCGCGCTGGACGAGCTCGACGGGGCGTGGCGTACGGCGATGGCGGAGGAGTCCTTCCGGGCCGAGTTCGCGGCGTTGCTGCGCGACTACGCGGGCACGCCGTCGCTGCTCTACGAGGCTCGGCGCTTCTCCGCGAAGGTCGGCGCGCGGGTGCTGCTCAAGCGCGAGGACCTCAACCACACCGGCGCGCACAAGGTGCGCAACGTGCTCGGTCAGGCGCTGCTCACCAAGCGGATGGGCAAGACCCGGGTGATCGCGGAGACCGGTGCCGGCCAGCACGGCGTGGCCACCGCGACCGCGGCCGCCCTGTTCGACCTGGAGTGCGTGGTCTACATGGGCCAGGTCGACACCGAACGGCAGGCGCTCAACGTGGCCCGGATGCGGATGCTCGGCGCCACCGTCGTCCCGGTCACCACCGGCTCGCGCACCCTCAAGGACGCGATGAACGAGGCGATGCGCGACTGGGTGGCCAACGTCGACGAGACGCACTACCTGATCGGCACCGCCGCCGGCCCGCACCCGTTCCCGGCGATGGTCCGTGACTTCGTCCGGGGCATCGGCGACGAGGCCCGCCAGCAGTGCCTCGACCTCACCGGCGCACTGCCGGACGCGGTCACCGCCTGCGTCGGCGGCGGCTCCAACGCGTTGGGCATCTTCCACGCCTTCGTCGGCGACGAGGACGTGCGGCTGTACGGCTTCGAGGCCGGCGGCGACGGGGTGGACACCGGCCGGCACGCGGCCAGCATCACCGGCGGTTCGGCCGGCGTGCTGCACGGCACCCGCACCTACGTGCTGCAGGACGCCGACGGGCAGACCCTGGAGTCGCACTCGATCTCCGCCGGGCTGGACTACCCGGGCGTCGGGCCCGAGCACGCCTGGCTGCACGACACCGGCCGGGCGAGCTACCTGCCGGTCACCGACGACGAGGCGATGGCCGCGTTCGAGCTGCTCTGCCGCACCGAGGGGATCATCCCGGCGATCGAGAGCGCACACGCGCTCGCCGGCACCGTCGCGCTGGCCCCGAAGCTCGCGGCCGAGTTGGGCCGGGAGCCCACCATCGTGGTCAACCTCTCCGGGCGGGGCGACAAGGACGTGCACACCGCCGGTGACTACTTCGGCATCCTCGACAAGGAGCGGTGAGATGAGCCGGATCGGGGTGGCCTTCGACAAGGCCCGCGCCGACGGGCGGGCACTGCTGGTCGGCTGCATGCCGGCTGGTTTCCCGACCGTCGAGGGCAGCATCGCCGCGATGACCGCCATGGTCGAGGCCGGCGTCGATGTCATCGAGGTGGAGATCCCGTACTCCGACCCGGTGATGGACGGGCCGGTCATCCAGAAGGCCAGCGACATCGCCCTGGCCGGTGGCGTACGCACCGCGGACACGATGCGCATCATCGAGGCGGTGGCGGCGACCGGCGCGCCGGTGGTCACGATGACCTACTGGAACCCGGTCGAGCGGTACGGCGTGGACGTGTTCGCCCGTGACCTCGCCGCTGCCGGTGGCACCGGTCTGATCACCCCCGACCTCATCCCCGACGAGGCGGACGAGTGGTTGGCCGCCTCGGACGCGCACGGACTCGACCGCACCTTCCTGGTCTCGCCGTCGTCCACCGATGCCCGGCTGGCGATGACCGTGCAGCACTGCCGCGGCTTCGTCTACGCCACCGCCGTGATGGGGGTGACCGGGGCCCGAGCACAGACCTCCGACGCCGCGCCGACGCTCGTCTCCCGGGTCCGCGGGGTCACCGACCTGCCGGTCGGTGTCGGTCTGGGCGTGGGCACCGGTGCGCAGGCCGGCACCGTCGCCGGGTACGCCGACGGGGTGATCGTGGGCAGCGCGCTGGTCCGCTGTCTCCTCGACGCGCCCACTCAGGCGGAGGGGCTGGCCGCCCTGCGTACCCTCAGCGCCGAACTTGCCGAGGGCGTCCGAAACCCCACCCGCTGACCATGCCGGCGCGTACCGGCGGCTGAGATCGACTCGGTTTCCCTGAAATCGGGGCATCGTCGCGGCTCGGACAGCCTGACATCCTGGAAACCGAGTCGATCATCGTTTGACGCCGCCAACGCACGCCGCGCGGGCACCGTCGCCGCGAGATCGACGCGATCAGGAACGCGGGGAGCGGTCAATATCCGCTTCGCCGCGCTGCTCCGGAGGCTGGCCGGGCCCTGGCCGCCCGTCGCGGTCGAGCGCGGGCCGTCCAGCGGGTTTGGGCGCGGGCAGGTCGGCGCGGTCGGCGGTGACGGGCGTCCACTGAGCGTCGCGCAGCACGCCGGAGTGGCCGGCCACCGCGTCGGCGACGGCGGCCCGGGTCAGCGGGGTGATCGCCTCCGGTAGCGCGGCTGGTGCGTGCCAGGAGAGCCGGCAGCCCGGCAGCGGCTCACCGGTCGGCCGGATGCCGGACACGCGGGCCCGGAAGACGTGCACCAGCACGTCCGGCGACGGGCCGGCACGCCCGGCCGGCGCGGCGGCCACAGGGCTGGTCAGGTGGTAGAGGCCGACCAGGTCGACCAGCTCGATGTCCCAGCCGGTCTCCGCGCGGATGTCCCGCAGGGCCGTCTGCACCGGGCTCTCGGCCGGACGCAGCCGCCCGCCGGGCAGCGCGTAGCGGCGCTCGCCCCGGCCCTGCCGGCAGAGCAGCACCCGACCGGTGTCGTCGGTGACGACGGCGGCGACCGCCCAGGTGAGCGCGCTCATGGACAAAGAGCTTAAGGCGGCGCAAACCAGAAGTCACCGAGATGCGCACACCAGCCGCCCGGGGTGCCGCTGTGGGGGTGTGCAGCGGTAGCGTGTGCACCCGTGACCCTCGCCTCGCTGTCCCCCCAGGCGGCCCTGCCCAGTCCCAGCACCGCGGTCTGGCAGCTCGGGCCGGTGCCGATCCGGGCATACGCGCTCTGCATCATCGCCGGCATCGTGCTGGCCTGTTGGGTGACGGAGCGCCGGCTGCGGCAGCGCGGCGTCGCGCCCGGCGCGGTGCTCGACATCGCCGTGTGGGCGGTGCCCGCGGGCATCATCGGCGCCCGGATCTACCACGTGATCACCTCACCGGAGAAATACTTCGGTGCCGGCGGTGACCCGATGAAGGCGTTCGCCATCTGGGAGGGCGGTCTCGGCATCTGGGGTGCGGTCGCCGGTGGCGCGGTCGGTGCCTGGATCGCGGCCCGGCAACTCGGCATCCCGTTCGGTGTGGTGGCCGACGCGCTGGCACCCGGGCTACCGCTGGCCCAGGCGGTCGGTCGCATCGGCAACTGGTTCAACAACGAGCTGTTCGGCGGCCGGACGACCCTGCCGTGGGGTCTGGAGATTCACCGGATGGACCCGGACAATCCGGGGCACGCGCTGCGCGACGACGCCGGGCAGCCGATCCTCGAACCGGGCCTGTACCAGCCGACCTTCCTCTACGAGGCGCTGTGGAACCTCGGCGTGGTCGCCCTGGTCCTCATCCTGGACCGCCGGTTGAAGCTGGGCCGGGGCCGGGCGTTCGCGCTCTACGTGATGGGCTACACCGTCGGCCGGTTCTGGATCGAGCTGATGCGCACCGACGAGGCCAATCAGATTCTCGGCGTCCGGCTCAACGTCTGGACCGCCGCCCTGGTCTTCCTCGGCGCGTTGATCTACTTCGTACGCGTGCGCGGCCCCCGGGACTACCTGATCCCGCTCGGCGCGGCGGCGACGCCGACCCCGCCCCCCACGTCCGACCTGTCCCAGGTCGACCTCTCCGAGCGGGAAACCGCCGCGCGGGCCTCCGCGCCGGAGGGCTACCGGGTGGTCAGCGAGGAGCAGTACGCCGCCTGGCAGGACACCGGCATCGTGCCGCCCGAGCCGGCCGGTGACGAGGGGTCCCGGCCGGGCGACGGCGAACCCCTTGGCGACGCGGCACCCGTCGACGGCTCGTCGACCGAGCCGGCGGACGATCCGTCCGCCTCCCGCACCGACCGGGCCGACGCCTCCGCCGCGCGGCCCGCCGACCGGGACAGCTGAGCGGGGACGGCACCGATGAGAAGCGCGGTGGTGGTCGGCGCAGGGGTCGGTGGCCTCGCGGTGGCCGGCGCGCTGGCCCGCTCCGGCTGGCAGGTCACCCTGCTGGAACGCGCCGAACGGGTCCGCCCCGAGCCCACCGCCGTGGTGCTCTGGCCCAACGGCGTCCGCGCGTTGCAGGCCCTCGGCCTCGGCGCGGGCCTGGCTGCCATCGCCACCCCGTTGCCCGACGGCGGGGTTCGCCGCCCGGACGGGCACTGGCTCGTGCAGCCCCGGCCCACCCCGGCCGACCGGATGCCGGTGGTGGTGCACCGCGAGGACCTGCACGACGCGCTGATCGCCGGCCTCGGCGACCGGGTCGAGCTGCGTACCGGAGTGACCGTGCGGCACGTCCGGGTCGAGCCGGGCGAGCGACCGGCGGTCAGCGACGGACGGCACAGCATCGAGGCCGACCTGGTGGTCGCCGCCGACGGCACGGACAGCGGCATCCGCCGCCAACTCGCCCCCGAGTCCCGGGTGGTCAGCTCCGGATGTGCCGCCTGGCGGGCCGTCATCCCCTGGTACCAGGCACCTCGGCTCCCCGACGACCAGCCGCTGGCCGGTGAGATCCTCGGCGCGGGTTACCGGTTCGTGGCCGCTTCGCTGGGCGAGCGCGGCTCGTCGGGCGGGTCCACCCGGGGTGGCATCTACTGGGTGGCCACCGCCGCCGGCGCACCACGCCCGGAACCGCCGGAGACCCAGCTCGCCCTGCTGCGCCGCTGGTACGCGGGCTGGCCGGCCCCGATCGGCGCGCTGCTCGACGCCACCGATCCGGCCGACCTCGTCCAGCAGGAGGTCCGCGAGCTGCGTCCGCTGCCTCGTGCGTACGGCTTTCCGGTCGGGCCGGGCGGTGTGGTGCTGCTCGGCGACGCGGCGCACGCCATGCCGCCGCACCTCGGGCAGGGCGCGTGCCTCGCCTTCGAGGACGCCGCCACGCTCGCCTCCTTGCTGCGCGAGGCTCGACTGCCCGACGCCGTCCAGGCGTACGACCGGGTGCGCCGCCCCCGGGCCGCGACCGTGGTCCGACAGACCCGGCGGATGTCGGCGGTGCTGCAGACCCGGGGCCGTTTGGCGTTGCGCGCTCGGGACGCCGCGCTCGGGACGATCAACTCGCGGCTGCTCTCCAGCGCCGCCGCCTCCGCCGCCCAATGGCGCCCCCCAACCTGACCTCGGTCCAGGTCAGGGGATCAGGGCTGCGGGTTCGGCGATGCAGGCGGTGCCGATGCGGCGGAAGCCGACCCGCAGGTAGACCCGGGCGATCTCCTCGCTGCCCGCGGAGAGAAAGATCAGGTCGGTGCCGGCCGCGAGCAGCTCTCGGGCGAGGGTGGCGGTCAGCGCGGCGCCCAGCCCGCGTCGTCGGGCAACCGGCAGAGTGGCCACCCCGGCGATCTCCGCGACGTCGTCCACACGCATGGCCATGCCGCTGGCCAGGGCACCCTCGGTCGGCGTGCCGGCCAGTACGGAGATCCGTCGACCGTCGGTGATCCGGGTGCGTTCCTCGTCGAGCGCGGCCAGATCGAGTTCGGTGACGGCGGCATCCCGCTCGGCCGGGCCGGCCTCGCCGGGGGCTGTGCCGGCGGCGGCGAACGACACGGCTGCCACCGCTCGCCGGGCGGCGACGTCGGCGGCGAAGCCGGGGGAGTCCGCCGCCAGTACCCGCACCGCCACGTCGGACAGGGCCGCCGGGTCGGGCAGCGCGGCCGGGTCGAGCACCATCAGCGGCGCCTCCAGCACGTTCAGGCCCGCCGACCGGGCCACCGCCAGCAGCTCGGGGGTCCTCTCGTGCACCCACTCGAAGGCTTCCGGCAGGCCCAGCTTCCGCTGCCGCTCGCGGACCGAGTTCACGTCGGCCAGCGACGGCGGCTCGGTCGCGTCGATCCGGGGGCGGGCGTAGAACGGCCAGCCGACCCCCTCGCGGACGAACAACACCAGCCCGCCATGCTCCTCCACACCGGCGACGTCGCGGGGCACCGCGTCGTAGAAGCGTTCCAACCGGTCGAAGACGTCCTTGTGTAGCGGATCCACCGCGCGAGACTACACGTCCCAGACTGTGGACGGTGTGATCAATCTCAGGTGGCCGTGCGTGTCCAGCCCTAACGTAGACTCAATAGACCCACGGGCCGACGTCGTCCCCACATGATCCAACCTGAGTGACGACAGGAGGCCCGGTGGCTCAGCCGTACGCGGACAGGACGCAGCCGTATCCGCACAGCCCGCAGGCGTCCCCGACGCCCGACCCCCGCCCGTCCGGCCAGGGCCTCTACGACCCGGCGCAGGAGCACGACGCCTGCGGTTTTGCCTTCGTCACGGACCTGCACGGGCGGCGTTCCCACGCGGTTGTCGCCAACGGGCTCGGCGCGCTCTGCCGGCTGGACCATCGGGGTGCCCGTGGCGCGGAGCCGAACACCGGTGACGGCGCGGGCATCATGATCCAGGTGCCCGACGCGTTCCTGCGCGCGGTGGCCGACGTCGCTCTCCCACCGGCCGGCGAATACGCCACCGGGCTGGTCTTCCTCCCCGACGACGACGCCGCCGAGGCGCGTGCCCGGCGGGTCGTCGAGAAGTACGCGCTGGTCGAAGGGGTCGACCTGCTCGGCTGGCGGGACGTGCCGATCGACACGAGCGAGCTTGGTGAGACCGCCGTGGCGGCGATGCCCCGGGTCCGGCAGCTCTTCCTGGCCGCGCACCGGCTCACCGACTCACCCGATGGACCGGCCGGTTCCGCGCTGAGCGGCATCGAGCTGGACCGGGTGGCATTCTGCCTGCGCAAGCAGGCCGAGCGGGAGACCGCCGAGCGGGGCGTGCCGGCGTACTTCCCGTCGCTGTCCAGCCGCACCATGGTCTACAAGGGGATGCTCACCCCCGACCAACTGCCGGCGTTCTACCCGGACCTGCGTGACGAGCGGGTGGACAGCGCGATCGCGCTGGTGCACTCCCGCTTCTCCACCAACACCTTCCCGTCCTGGCCGCTGGCGCACCCGTTCCGGTTCATCGCGCACAACGGCGAGATCAACACGATCCGTGGCAACCGCAACTGGATGCAGGCCCGCGAGGCGCTCCTGCGCTCGCCGAACGTGCCGGGCAACATCCGGCGGGTCTTCCCGGTCTGCACCCCCGACGCCTCCGACTCGGCGAACTTCGACGAGGTCCTGGAGTTGCTGCACCTGGCCGGGCGGAGCCTGCCGCACGCGGTGCTTATGATGATCCCCGAGGCGTGGGAGAACGACCCGGGCATGGAGCCGGCGAAGCGTGCCTTCTACCGCTTCCACGCCAGCCTGATGGAGCCGTGGGACGGCCCGGCCTCGGTGGCCTTCACCGACGGTGAGATCGTCGGCGCGGTGCTGGACCGCAACGGGCTGCGCCCGGGGCGCTGGTGGCAGACCGACGACGGGCTCGTGGTGCTCGGCTCCGAGGCGGGCGTGCTCGACCTCGACCCGGCCCACGTGGTCGCGAAGGGGCGGCTCCAGCCGGGCAAGATGTTCCTGGTCGACACCGTCGCCGGCCGGATCGTGCACGACGAGGAGATCAAGTCCGAGTTGGCCGCCGCGCAGCCGTACGGCGAGTGGCTGCACGCCGGGCTGATCGAGCTGAACGACCTGCCCGCCCGTGAGCACACCGTCTACACCCACGACTCGGTCCGCCGCCGCCAGCAGACCTTCGGTTACACCGAGGAGGAGTTGAAGATCCTGCTCGGGCCGATGGCCCGCACCGGCGCCGAACCGCTCGGTTCGATGGGCACGGACACCCCGATCTCGCCGCTGTCCACCCGGCCGCGGCTGCTCTACGACTACTTCCACCAGCTCTTCGCCCAGGTCACCAACCCGCCGCTGGACGCCATCCGCGAGGAGTTGGTGACCAGCCTGGCGTCGACGATCGGGCCGGAGGGCAACCTGCTCGACCCGGGCGCGGCGAGCTGCCGGCAGATCGTGCTGCCGCACCCGATCCTCGACAACGACGAGCTGGCGAAGATCCTCTCCATCGACGAGGACGGCGACCTGCCCGGCTTCAAGGCGGTCCGGGTCTCCGGTCTGTACCGCATCCGGGAGGGCGCCGCCGGGATCAAGGCGCGGCTGACCGAGATCTGCCGGCACGTCTCCGAGGCGATCGAGGACGGCGTCCGCATCCTGGTGCTCTCCGACCGGGACTCCAACGCCGACCTGGCGCCAATCCCGTCGCTCCTGCTCACCGCCGCCGTGCACCAGCATCTGGTGCGTGAGCAGACCCGTACGCAGGCGGCGCTGATCGTGGAGTCCGGCGACTGCCGGGAGGTGCACCACGCGGCGGTCCTGATCGGCTACGGCGCCGCGGCGGTCAACCCGTACCTGGCGTTCGAGTCGGTGGAGGACATGATCTCGACGGGCGCGTTGGCCGGGGTGGAACCGGCCGCCGCGGTCCGCAACTACGCCAAGGCGCTCGGCAAGGGTGTCCTGAAGATCATGTCGAAGATGGGCATCTCGACGGTCTCCTCGTACTGCGGCGCGCAGGTCTTCGAGGCGGTCGGCCTGGACACCCGGCTGGTCGAGCGCTACTTCCGGGGCACCCCCAGCCGCATCGGCGGGGTGGGGCTGGCGGGCGTGCACGCCGAGGTGGCCGCCCGGCACGCGCTGGCCTGGCCCCCGGCGGGCAGCGCCGCCTCCGACCGGTTGGAGGTCGGTGGCGAGTACCAGTGGCGCCGCGAGGGTGAGCTGCACCTGTTCAACCCGGAGACGGTCTTCCTGCTCCAGCACGCCACCCGCAGCCGGCAGTACGACGTCTTCCGGCAGTACACGGCGAAGGTCGACGCGCTCGCCGCGCAGGCCGGCTCGCTGCGCGGGCTGTTCACCCTGCGTACCGGGGTCCGCCCGGCGGTGCCGATCGAGGAGGTCGAGCCGGCCACCGAGATCGTCAAGCGCTTCGCCACCGGTGCCATGTCGTACGGGTCGATCTCGGCGGAGGCGCACGAGACGCTCGCCATCGCGATGAACCGCCTCGGCGGCAAGTCGAACACCGGCGAGGGTGGCGAGGACGTCGAGCGGCTGCACGACCCGGCCCGCCGCTCGGCGGTCAAGCAGATCGCCAGTGGCCGGTTCGGTGTCACCAGCGAATACCTGGTCAACGCCGACGACCTCCAGATCAAGATGGCGCAGGGCGCCAAGCCGGGCGAGGGCGGTCAGCTCCCCGGCAACAAGGTCTGGCCCTGGATCGCCCGGACCCGGCACGCCACGCCGGGCGTGGGTCTGATCTCCCCGCCGCCGCACCACGACATCTACTCCATCGAGGACCTCGCCCAGCTGGTGCACGACCTGAAGTGCGTCAACCCGGCCGCGCGGGTGCACGTCAAGCTGGTCAGCGAGGTCGGCGTCGGCACTGTCGCCGCCGGGGTGGCGAAGCTCAAGGCGGACGTCATCCTGATCTCCGGTCACGACGGCGGCACGGGCGCTTCCCCGATGAACTCGCTCAAGCACGCCGGCACCCCGTGGGAGCTGGGGTTGGCCGAGGCGCAGCAGACGTTGCTGCTCAACAGGCTGCGCGACCGGGTCACCGTGCAGGTCGACGGCCAGCTCAAGACCGGCCGGGACGTGCTGATCGCGGCGCTGCTCGGCGCGGAGGAGTTCGGCTTCGCGACCGCGCCGCTGATCGTCGAGGGCTGCGTGATGATGCGGGTCTGTCACCTGGACACCTGCCCGGTCGGCATCGCCACCCAGAACCCGGTGCTGCGGGAGCGCTTCACCGGCAAGCCGGAGTTCGTGGAGAACTTCTTCCTCTTCCTGGCCGAGGAGGTCCGGGGTTACCTGGCCGAGCTGGGCTTCCGGTCGATCGAGGAGGCGATCGGGCAGTCCGAGCTGCTCGACGTGGCCCCGGCGGTGACGCACTGGAAGGCGCACGGGTTGGACCTGGCGCCCGTCCTGCACCTGCCGGAGCTGCCCGCCGGAGCTGCCCGACGTGGGGTTCGTGCCCAGGATCACGGCCTCGAACACTCACTGGACAACGAGCTGATCGCGTTGGCCCGGCCGGCGTTGGCGGACGGCGCGCCGGTGCGGGTCGAGGTCGCGGTGCGCAACGAGCACCGCAGTGTCGGCGCGATGCTCGGCGGCGAGGTGACCCGCCGCTTCGGCGGTGCCGGTCTTCCGGAGGACACCATCGAGTTCGTGCTGCACGGCACGGCCGGGCAGTCGTTCGGCGCCTTCCTGCCGCGCGGGGTGACCCTGCGGCTGCACGGCGACGCCAACGACTACGTGGGCAAGGGCCTCTCGGGAGGGCGGCTCATCGTCCGCCCGGACGCCGCCGCGCCGTTCCTCGACGCCGACGCCGAGCCGGGGCAGCGGGCCGAGGATCAGATCATCGCCGGCAACACCATCCTGTACGGAGCCACCGCGGGCGAGGTCTACCTGCGCGGTCGGGTGGGGGAACGGTTCGCGGTGCGCAACTCCGGCGCGGTCGCCGTGGTCGAGGGCGTTGGCGACCATGGCTGCGAGTACATGACCGGTGGCACCGTGGTGGTGCTCGGTGCGACCGGCCGTAACTTCGCGGCCGGTATGTCCGGCGGCATGGCGTTCGTGCACCAACTGGACCACGCACGGGTCAACGCCGAGTTGGTCGACCTGGCACCGCTGGGCGAGCAGGAGCAGTCGCTGCTGCACGAGCTGGTCCAGCGCCACGTTGCCGAGACCGGGTCGGCGGTCGCCGAGGAGCTGCTCAAGCGTTGGCCCGAGGCGGTGGCCGAGTTCACCGCCGTGGTGCCCCGCGACTACCGCCGGGTGCTGGAGATCATGCGGGCCGCCGAAGCCGCCGGCCGCGACGTCGACGACGCGGTGATGAGCGCGCTCAGCGCGCCGTCCGCCGCGCCGGTGCCGCCCGCACCGCGGGTGGCGGCCCAGGAGGTGGCACGTGCCTGACCCGAACGGTTTCCTGCGCTACGACCGGCGGCTGCCGGCCCGCCGCCCGGTGCCGGTGCGGATCAGCGACTGGCGCGAGGTGTACCCGCCGGCCGGTGCGGACCTGGTCCGCGAGCAGGCCACCCGCTGCATGGACTGCGGTATCCCGTTCTGCCACGACGGCTGCCCGCTGGGCAACCGCATCCCGGACTGGAACGACCTGGTGCGTACCGGCAACTGGGACGCCGCCGTGGCGTCGCTGCACGCCACCAACAACTTCCCGGAGTTCACCGGCCGGCTCTGCCCGGCGCCCTGCGAGGCCGCGTGCGTGCTGGGCATCTCCGGCGGCCAGCCGGTGACCATCAAGCAGGTCGAGGTGGAGATCGCCGACGCCGCCGCGGCGCGCGGTCTCACCCCCCGCCCGGTGCCGGCGCCGTCCGGCCGGTCGGTCGCCGTCGTCGGCTCCGGGCCCGCCGGCCTCGCCGCCGCCCAGCAGTTGGCCCGCGCCGGTCACGCGGTGACGGTGTACGAGCGCGACGACGCGATCGGTGGCCTGCTCCGGTACGGCATTCCCGACTTCAAGCTGGAGAAGCGGCACATCGACAGCCGACTGGCCCAGCTCGCCGCCGAGGGGGTGCGCTTCCGCACCGGTGTGAACGTCGGGGTGGACGTCACCGCCGAGCAGTTGCGCGCCGAACACGACGCGGTGCTGCTGGCCTGCGGCGCGTTGCAGGGCCGGGACACCCCGGAGACCCCGGGTCGGGCGCTTCGGGGCGTACACCAGGCGATGGCTCACCTGGTCGCGGCGAATCGCGCGGTCGCCACCGCGGCCGCCGACCAGCCCGGCGTCCCGGCCACCGGCGAGGGCCGGCCGGCCCGCGCGCTGCTGCCGGACGGCACCCCGATCGACGCGGCCGGCAAGCACGTGGTGATCATCGGTGGTGGCGACACCGCAGCCGACTGCCTGGGTGTCGCACACCGGCAGGGCGCCGCCGGTGTGCACCAGCTCGACCTGTACCCGCAGCCGCCCGAGGCGCGCGACGAGGCCCGGGACCCGTGGCCGACCTGGCCGTGGATCCTGCGCAGCTACCCGGCGCACGAAGAGGGTGGCGAGCGGGTCTTCGCCGTGGCGGTGCAGGAGTTCGTGGACGACGGCACCGGTCAGGTGCGGGCGGTGCGGATCGCCGAGGTGACCGTGGAGAAGCGCGACGGGCGGCGGATCGTCACCGTGGTGCCGGGCTCCGAGCGGGAGCTGCCCGCTGACCTGGTGCTGCTGGCGATCGGCTTCGAGGGCACCGAGCAGCAGCCGCTGCTGGCCCAGTTCGGGGTGACCCGGAATCCCCGGGGCGCCGTCGACGCCCGTGACGACTGGCAGACCGACGCCGACGGGGTGTTCGTCGCTGGTGACATGCACCGGGGGGCCTCGCTGATCGTCTGGGCCATCGCGGAGGGGCGTGCGGCGGCCGCCGCCATCCACGGCTACCTGGGTGGCGTCGGAGCACTGCCGGCCCCGGTTGGTCCGGCCACGCAGGCCCTCGCCGCCCGCTGACCCGACGAGCCTCCGAGCAGCCGGCCGGCACGGCAGGAACCTGTCCGTGCCGGCCGGGCATTCCCGCTGGTGAAGCCGCTCACAAACATGGGCAAATGCGGTTAAAGCCGCAAGACTTGTCGGCTGCTGCCGAACCGCACCGCGATCGGCATGAATGATCATGCTGCCGATCGCCCTGGAGGTTCGTCGTGGCCAAAGGTGCCACCTTCGCCGCACTGCGCCACCGCAACTACCGGATCTGGGCGCTCGCCGGGTTCGTCAGCGTCATCGGTACGTGGATGCAGGTCCTCGGGGTCAACTGGTACGTCCTGAGGGAGACCGGTTCGGCGACGTCCATGGGCTTCGCCGTGCTGCTCCAGGCGGCGCCCACGCTGCTGCTCAGCGTCTGGGGTGGCGTGCTGGCCGACCGTCTGCCGGCCCGTCCGCTGCTGATCGCCGCCCAGGTGGCCCACGCGGCACTCGCCGCCGGCTTGGCGGCGGTCGCCCTGACCGGGGTCGGCGGCCTGCCGCTGATCTTCGCGATCTCGCTGGCCACCGGTGCCGTCTCGGCGATCGAGGGCCCGGTGATGGGGCGTTGGGCCTCCACGCTGGTGGACCGGGAGACGCTGGGCAACGCCCTGGCGCTCGGCTCGCTCACCAACTCCGCCGGCCGGATCCTCGGCATGAGCCTCGGTGCGGTGGTGGTGGCCGCCGTCGGCCCGGCGCTGCTGTTCGGTATCAACGCGGCGAGCTTCGCCGCCGTGGTGCTGGCGCTGTTCGCCGTACGCCCGGGGGTCGTCCCCGGTGCGCCGGAGTCGGTAACCGCCGGTGGCCCGACCCGTGGCGGGGCCCGCGCCGGGTTCGCCTACCTGCGCGGGCAGCCGGTGCTGCTCCTCGCGCTCGCCCTGTCGTTCGTGCTTGGCAGCCTCGGGCGCAACTACCAGGTGACGATGGCGGCGATGAGCGATGGGCCGCTGGCTGCCGGCGCGTCTGGCTACGGCTTCCTGTCGACCGTGTTCGCGGTCGGGACGGTGCTGGGCGCGCTGGTCGCGGCCCGCCGGCGTTCCCTGGGCTACCGGACCCTGGTCGTCGCGGGTCTGCTCGCCAGTGGGCTGCAGATCGTCGCCGGCCTGGCACCGGGAACCTGGAGCTTCGCCGCGGTGATCCTGCCGATCGCCGCCGCCGCGGTGGTCATCGACACCACGGTCGGCACCCGCGCCCAACTCGACACGGATGCCGCGATGCGGGGCCGGGTACTCGCCGCCCTGGCGGTCACCGGCTCGGTCTCCGCCGCGGTCGGCGCCCCGCTGCTCGGCTGGCTCGCCGAACACGCCGGGCCGCGCCAGACACTCGTCCTGGCCGGAGCCGTGGCGGCGATCGCCACGGCCGCGGCGGCGGTCGCCCTGGACCGGCAGCGCGGTCGTGGGGCCGCCCTCGCGCTGGTCGTTCCGCGGCCCCGCCATCCGGTACGACGAGCGGCGTTCAGGGCCGCCCGCATCGTCCGGCCCGCCGGGGCGGTCTGTGTCATCGCGCCCGCCGAAGCCGGTGCGGTTCGCCCGGGCGCGGTCCGGCTCAGGGAGTTGGCCACCACGGGGCAGGTGGCGAACCGCTGAGACAGCGGTCACCCTCGGCGGACAGCTCACGGGGCAGGACGATACGAAGATCATCGTTACGCTGCGAGCATGGAGATCGAAGAGCGGCTACGGCGAACCCGCCGATGGCTGTGGATCGTGCTGATCGGGCTCTTCCTGAGCGGTGTCACCGCGTTTCCGCTGGAGATCGAGGTGCGCTGGCTGCTGCGCGCGCTGGACCCGCTCGCCGGCCAACTGCCCTCGCTGGTCGCCTGGATCGAGCGGGTGCACACCGGGCTCGTGACGGCTGGCGAGGACTACCCGTTCCTGCTCTACGGCACCGACTGGTTGGCCTTCGCCCACCTGGTGCTGGCAGTGGCGTTCTGGGGGCCGCTGCGCGACCCGGTGCGCAACGTCTGGGTGGTGCAGGTCGGCATGATCGCCTGCGCGGGCATCGTCCCGCTGGCGCTGATCTGCGGCCCGATCCGGGACATCCCCTGGTTTTGGACGCTCATCGACCTCTCCTTCGCGGTCGGGGCGTTCCCACCGCTCTGGTTCGCCTACCGGCACATCCGCGCCGTAGAAGCGCGCACGGCGAAGACGACAGGTGCCCCAGCGGTTCGCTGAGTGGGTCTCGGTAGGCGGCCGGCTGGGCAGGTGAGCACCCCCAGCAGTGCCTGTAGAGCTGCCCCAGATATGGGCCAGCGATCGTGGGCATTCGCGACGAGCGAGCGGCGGGCCGTCGCGCGCGTGCGGCCACCGGCTGTCGTCGTCATCGCCCCATTTATGGGGCAGCTCTACAGGCAGGTGCCGGACGGCCGGCCGGCCTTCGCGGCCGGAGACCTCCGCGTGCGCGGCGGGTGCCTCCGGCCGACGTTGGGTCCTAGTGCGACAGCAGGTGGTGCGCCTCGCGGATCTTGGCCCAGGACTTCGGCTCGGTCGGCGGGGCAGCCGTGCGTGCGGCGGTGACCACGTCGGGTCGGCCGGCGGTGAACAGCCAGGTGGTGAACAGGTCGTCCAGGTCCAGCCCGGAGATCCGTTCGGCCAGTGCCTGGAACTGCGCGATCGTGCCGTTGCCGTACCGGTGCTCGGTGGCCCAGGCGGGCAGGATCTCGAAGAACGCGTCGTCGCCGACGGCCAGCCGCAACTGGTGCAGTGTCATCGCGCCCCGGTCGTAGACGGCGTTGTCGAAGACCCGGTCGGCACCCGGGTCGCCGGGCAGCACCTGCCAGAACTCCGAGTCGGCCGGGTAGCTGGCGTAGGTGAAGTCGAACACCTCCTGCGCGGTGCCCTCGCCCTGCTCCTCCGACCAGAGCCACTCGGCGTACGAGGCGAAGCCCTCGTTGAGCCAGATGTGTCGCCAGTCGGCCACCGAGACCGAGTCGCCGAACCACTGGTGGGCGTTCTCGTGTGCCACCACGTACGTGTTGGCGCCGCGTCGCCAGAAGCCCGGCCCGTACACCGGTCGGGTCTGCGTCTCCAGTGCGAAGCCGATGCCGTCGACCGGGCCGGCCACGCCGCCCTGTGCCTCGAACGGGTACGACCCGAAGATTCCGCTCGCCCAGTCGACGATCTCGGCGGTCCGCTCGATGCTGGCCCGCGCGGCGGGCCCGAGCTCGCCCAGCGAGGTGCTGTACGCGTTGATCACCGGCTGGCCGCCCGGGGTGGTGTCGGTGACGATGTCGTACTGGCCGATGGCCATGAAGGCCAGGTAGGTGGCGGTGGGGGAGGTGGTCCGCCAGCTCCACCGGGTGCGGTTGCCGGCCTCGGCCAGCGGCGGCCTCGGCTGCACGCCGTTGCTGATCACCTCGACGCCGGTGGGCACCGACACCGAGATGTCGAAGGTGGCCTTGTCCAGTGGGTGGTCGTTGCTCGGGAACCACCACCACGCCGACTCGGGCTCGTTGACCGCGAGGGCGCCGTCGTCGGTACGCGTCCAGCCGGTGTAGCCGCCGACCAGGGTCTCCGACGGGATGCCTGCGTAGCGCACGACGATGGTGAGCTGCTGGCCCCGGGTCACGGTGCGGGCCGGGGTGACCACCAGCTCGTGCACACCGGCGGTGCCGGTGTTCGCCGCCCAGCCGTTGACCCGCACCGACTCGACGTCGAGCAGGAAGTCCAGATTGAACGCCGAGAGGTCCTGTGTGGCGGTGGCGAGGATGGTGGTGGTGCCGGTGAGCAGGTCGGTGGCCGGGTCGTAGCGCAGCCGGACGTCGTAGTGCTCGACGTCGTAGCCGCCGTTGCCGTAGTCGGGGAAGTAGCTGTCGCCCAGCCCGGGCGCGCCGGGTTGCGGCGCGACGGTGACGATGGGCCTGCCCCAGCTCGTCGGAGCGGCGTTGCCGGGGGTGCTGGCGAGCATGGTGCCGGCGGTGGTGAGGGTCAGGGCGGCGGTGGCCGCCGTGAGGACTCTTCGCACGGGGTGGGCTCCCTCCATCGGGTGTTCGCCACGCCAACCTAATCGACAACTGTGAACGTCGCCGGCCCGCGGCGCCTGTACCCGATGCGTCACACTGAGTGGAATCGGAGGTGACGCGTGCGACGGTCGGAGGTCCCCAAGCGGGAGTTGATCGGCCAGCGGCAGTCGACAGTGAGTCGGGATCGGCTGCCGGCTGGTGGGTTGGAGTTCTTCGCGCTGCTCGCGCGGCTGCTGCGGCGTCCCCGCCGCGGTGACCGCCGGCTGCCGCTGCTCTGGTTGGTCCGCTCCGACACCCCGGATCTGATGGTGTCGCTGCGCCGATTTCTCGGCCAGGGCCCCCGGCGGCGGGTGCCGCACGCCGTGCTGGACGCCGACGCGCCGCCGGGTGCCGGTGACGTGCCCGCGCTGCTGCGCGAGTTGCACCGGCAGCTTTCCCTGGAGGCGTTCGGTGCCGCCCGGCTGCGCTTCCGGCACTACCCGCTCGCCGACTGGCTGATGCACCAGAGCCTCAGCCTCGGCATCGACGCCGACGACAGCCGCGCGGCCCTGGTGCGCCGGCTGCGGGACCGCCGGGGCCCGCGTACCCCCGAGGCGCTGCCCTCGGGCGGTGATGCGGTCAGCATCGTCTCGCAGGTGTTGCTCTGGCTGGTCCGCCGGGCCGTGCCCGGGGTGGTGTTCCGGGCCGCCGTCTCCGGTCGGGTGCCGGTGCTCGGGCGGCACTACAACTGGTTCATGCGCCAGCAGTACCTGGCGCCCCGGCAGTCGGTCACCTTCCTCGGCTTCGCCGAGCGCCTCACCGCCGGCTGGCGCGACGGCGAACAACCCGACCAGGTCAACAAGCTGCTGCTGCACGCGTTCCTGGAGGACCTGCGGCAGGCGTACCGGCGTCGCCCGTGGCGCCCGTCGGACTGGCGGCGCACCGCGTACCCGGCGCTGCTGCTCGATCACGTCGCCCCCGGCAACGTCGGCGGCGAACTGGTCCGCCTGATCGGCGACGTCCGCACCGAGACCGGCCGCAACGACCCGCTGCTCGTCATCGCGTCCGGCGGGCAACCCCCGCCGGAACTGCCCGAACCGCACCCGCTGACCGAGGCCGACGAGGCGTACGACGAGTGGGCCGAGGCGCTGCCGGAGATGCGGCGGCTGCGCCGCCCGGCCGCCTGGCTCGTGGCGCTTCGCCCCGACGACACCGACACCGGCCCGCCGTCGCGTGGTGGCGTGCGGCCGTTCTCCGCGCCCGACCCGCCCTGGTGGTCGCGGCGCTTCCTGCCGGCGGTGCTCTGCCTGGTGCTGCTGGCCGGGGCGGGCACGTGGGTGGGCAGCCGGTGGGGGCCGGGCTGCCACCCCTCGCTCACGGGCGGCCGGGTGTCGGTCGAGGTGGTCGCCAGCGGCGAGTGCGTCGGCTACAGCGACAGCGCGGCACAGGTGTTCAACAACGACCCCGGCCAGGACGGGCTGCGGACCATCCAGCGGCGCATCTTCGCGCAGAACCGCGCCGCCGAGGAGGTCTGGCAGCGCAGCGATCGACGTCGCCCCTTCCTCACCCTGGTCTACCTGGGCACCCTGACCGGCAACCGGACCCGCGCCGACGAGGAGTCGTACGTCTCCGAGCGGGAAGAGCTGGAAGGCATGGCCACCGCCCAGTACGCGTTGCTGAAGGAGTCGGCGGGCGCCGACGGTGCCGCGCTGCTGCGGATCGTGGTGGCCAACGGTGGCCGGCAGATGATCTACGCCGACCGGGCCGTGGGGATGTTGGCCGAGCTGGCCCGCGACGACCCCACGGTGCTCGGGGTGGTCGGGCTGGTGGAGAGCCGGACGAGCACCGCCCGAGCGCTGCGCGAGCTGAACCAGGTGGGGCTGCCGGTGCTGGCCCCCACGCTCTCCGCTGATCGGATGGACGCCAACTCCCGCCTCTACCTGCAGATCTCCGCGCCGAACGCCGATCAGGTGAAGATGGTCGACGCGTACGCCCAACAGGTGCTGAAGGTCGACGAGGCGCATGTCTACTACACGACGCTGGAGGGCAGTTCGCTGACCGAGGACCTCTACGTGGGCACCCTCGTCGACGGGCTCCGGCAGCGGTTCGGCGCCCGGATGACGCGCCTGGACGAGTGGCGCACCGGGCAGCGGCTCACCGACGAGTGCGGCTACCCCGGTCTTCTGTTCTATGCGGGCCGGTGGACGGAGTTCGACGGTTTCCTGCGGGCGCTGCGCGAGTGCGGCGGCAACCCGCCCCGGCACCTCGTCGCCGACGACTCGGTCAACCGCTACATGGCCAACCCCGGGCTGCGCGCCGCCGCGCCGGGCAACCTGCCGGTCACCTACGTCTCCAAGGCCGCTCTGGCCACCTGCGCCGCGCTGCGGGCCGCCCAGGGCCGGCGCGACGACGCCCGGGCCAGCTTCCTGTCCTGGATCCAGGCCGACGACCTGCTCGACCCGCCGCGCTGCCGCCCGGACACCGGCCATCAGGTCGGCGAGCGGGTCAGCCTCGCCTACGACGCGGCGATGATGATGATCCGGGCGGTGGAGAGCCTCGCCGCCCGCCTGCACCACGCCGATCCGCGGCAACGCTGGGAGCCGACCTCGGTCAACCCGGTCGCCGTGCACGCCGAGGTGCTTCGGCAGAACGCCAGCGAGGGCTACCCGGGGGTGGCCGGGCTGATCCGGTTCACGCCCGAGTCGGGCGCACCGGTCGACAAACGGCTGGCCCTGATGCGGGTGGAGCAGGTGCCCGACGTGGCGACGGCGCCGGTGTTCCGCTGCGGGGTGGCCGACGTGTCCGGCCCGGCGGGTTGCGGCCCGGGGTGACACGTCCTCGCAGGACTGTCCGGGTGCCGCCAGTGTCCGTTAGGGTTCCTGGGACCAGGCGGCCGTTGGCGTTGGGGGCAGAGGTTGAGCAGGCTCGCGTCGGCGTACGGGCAGGCGGTCACCTCCCACCGGGCGGCCCGGGCGCACCTGGACACCGCACGGGGAGCGCTCGGCACGGCACCGGCCGCCGGCACGCCGGTCGGCGCCGGTGAGCTGGTGGCCCGACTGGCCCGCCTCGGCGGCGCCCTGGCCACGCCCACCCCGGGCGCCACGCCGCTGACCGACTCGCCCGCCGCGGTGCGGATCGGTGAGGCGTCCACGTCGGACGGCGGGTTCCCGGTGCTCGTCCCGCTCGGCGGCGGCCACCACCTGGCCCTGGACACCGACGCCCGGGATCCGCAGGTCGCCGGGCTGCTGCGGGCGCTGGTGCTGCGGCTCGTCGCCACCGCACCACCCGGTCAGGTTCGGGTCGCCGGCATCGACACCGCCGCGCTGGGCGCCACCTTCGGCCCGCTGCGCCCGCTGCTCGACGCCGGGGTGCTCGACCCGCCGGCCACCGGCGAGGCCGAGGTGGCCGCGTTGCTCGACGCCGTCGAGCAGCACGCCCGCGCCGCGCAGCACGGCCAGCCCGCCGCCCGGCACCTGCTGGTGGTGGTCGCCACCGCCGCGCCATCACCGCGCGAGCTGGCCCGGCTCGCCGCTCTCACCCATGCCGGTCCCGCCGCGGCCGTCTGCGTGCTGCTCGCCGGCCACCCGTCCCGGCTGCCCGGTGAGACCGCGCCGCCGCTGGGCGGCACCACCGCCATTCGGCTCAGCCAGGGGTACGCGCACGTCGGCGACCCGCCGGGCACCCCGTTCAGCGCCGACGGCAGCGGGCTCGCCGCACCCGTCCTGCTCGACGGCGACCCGCCGCCCGCCTCGGTACGCGCGCTCGCCGAGCACCTCGGCGCCGCCGCCCGCCGCGCCGACGCGCTGCCCTTCACCGAGCTGCTGCCGGAGCGGCGCTGGGCCGAGTCCGCCGGCAACGGCCTGCGTACGGTGATCGGACGCGCCGGCGGCGCTCCTTTGACGCTCGCCTTCGACGACGCCACTCCGCACTGGCTGGTCGGTGGGCGCACCGGCGCCGGCAAGACCGTCTTCCTCCTCGACGTCCTCTACGGGTTGGCCGCCCGTTACTCCCCGGCCGAGTTGCAGCTCTACCTGCTCGACTTCAAGGAGGGCGTGAGCTTCACCGAGTTCGTGCCCACCGGTCGCGACCCGTCCTGGCTGCCGCACGCCCGTGCCGTCGGCATCGAGTCCGACCGTGAGTACGGTCTCGCCGTGCTGCGCGAGCTACGCCGGGAGGCGCAGCGCCGCGCCACCGCACTCAAGCGGCACGGCGTCACGAAGCTCGCCGACCTGCCCCGGGACAATCCGCTGCCGCGCGTCGTGGCGGTCATCGACGAGTTCCACGTGCTGCTCGCCGGCAACGACGCGCTGGCCCGCGAGTCCGTCGACCTGTTGGAGGAACTGGCCCGCAAGGGCCGCTCGTACGGCATCCATTTGGTGCTCGCCAGCCAGAGCATGACCGGCATCGAGGCCCTCTACGGGCGGGCCGAGGCGATCTTCGGGCAGTTCGCGCTGCGGGTGGCGCTGCCCGGTGGGGGTGGGGTGCTCGACCCGCTCAACGACGCCGCCGCGGCTCTGCCGATCGGCTCGGCCGTGGTCAACACCGCCGCCGGAGCGGTCGGCGCCGACACCGTGCTGCGTTTCCCCGACGCGCACGCCGCCGCGACGGACCTCGCCGCGCTGCGCCACGAGCTGTGGCAGGCCCGCCCGCCGGGTTCGCGGGCACCGGCGGTCTTCAAGGGGTACGAGGCCGCGCGGGTCGAGGACGACCCCACCTTCGCCGGGCTGCGCCCCGGTGGCCGGCGCCCGATGGCCCTGGTCGGCCGGACGGTCGACGTGGACGGCACCACCGCACTGTTCCTGATGGACGCCACCCCCGGCCGGCACCTCGCCGTGGTGGGCACCGCACCGACCGGCGCGGACGTGCTGCGCGCCGCGACGCTGAGCCTGGCCCGTCAGCACACCCCCGGCGACGCCCGGTTCGTGCTGGCCTCGCTGGTCACCGCCGCCGACCCCGTCGCCGACGAGACCGAGACCGCGCTGCGGGCCGCCGGTCACCCGGTGCGGCGCCTCGACGCGGCCGGGCTGCGCGAGCGGATCGCCGAGCTGGCCGCCGAGCCCACCGGCCGCGAATACCTGGTGGTGTTCGGTATGGACGCCGCCGCCCCGGTCCTCGGGGCCACCGACCCGGGCACGTTCCGCTCCGGCCTGGACGACCTGCGCACCCTCCTGCGCCAGGGCCCCGGGCAGGGGGTGCACCTGCTCGGGTGGTGGCGTGGGCTGCGGCGCCTCGCCGACGACCTCGGCGGTACCCAGAACCGCGACGACGTCGCCTGCCTGGTCGCGCTCAACGTGCCCGGGGCCGAGCTGGCCCTGCACCTCGGGGCGCACGACCTGGCCTACACGCCCCGCGCCGACCGGGCGTTGCTGATCGACCGGCACGACCAGCGCACGCGGCTGATCGTCCCGTTCGTCGGCGCTGGGCACGAGCCGGATGGGGAGCGGTGACGGTGTCCTTCGAGGAGTACGCGGCGCTGGCCCGACAGCTCACCGAGCAGCACCGCGCCGGTGAGCGGCACGCCGCCGCCGAGTCCGCGCGCCGCCGGGACCTGCACGCCGCCGCCGACTACCTGCAGCAGAGGCTGACCGCCCAGGGGCACCGCCTCGACCAGCTCGGCCGGGCGATCGGCGTCGACCAGCCACCGGCGGCTCCCGCGTCGGGGCACCCGGACGAGACTGCTGCCTGGCCCGGCCCGCCGTCCGGGCCTGGGCCGACCGGTGACACCGCCACCGTGTCCAGCCCTCCCGCCGCACCCGGAACGGGGGGCGGGGTGCCCGACGGCGCAGCCGGCGCGCCGGGGCGGACGGGGGTCGGGGCGTACCCCGAGGTGCCGGCGGGGGAGACGCGGCTGGCGCTGCCGACGGCGGTGAGTCCGGCGGGCGCCGGGGTGCCGGCGCAGCGCGCGGCGGCGGTCGACCCGGCGGTGGAGCTGGAGCTGGCCCGGCGGATGGCCGACGAGGCCGACCGGCACGGGCAGCAGGCGGAGCTGCTGGCCCAGCGGCCGGCGCTGCTGCCGACGTGGTCACCGCTGGCCCGGGCGGTCGCCGTCTACGCCGGGTGTGGGGCTGCCGCCGGGGTGCTCATGCTGGTCCTGGTCCTCGCCTCCGGGGTCGGTCTGGTGGACGGGTTCACCCTCGGCGCGTGGATCTGTGCGGGGCTGCCGGCGGTGGCGTTCTTTGCGGGTTACCTGGTGCTGGGCCGGTGGGGGCGGCCGGCCATGGTCGCCGGCACCCCGCCGCGTTACCTGCCGCTCGGGTTCCTGATCTGTTTCCTGCTGGTGCCGATGGCCTACTGCGGCTACCTGCTGCTGGTTCGCGGCCTGCGCTGAGCGTCGGCGAGGTTCTGACCGTCCCAGCCCCGTTCCAGGCCTGATCCACTCAGGTGCCCGAAGACGCCGGGCATGCCGGCCTTCCACTGTGTTCGTTCGGGTGCCGTACTCTCGCGCCCCGAGCGTTGTCGGAGCGCAATCCGTCTTCGTGAGGCCGAGGTCCTGAAACGTCAGGCCTCGACGTCTCGCAGACGGCAGGTCGAAAGGTTGGTCAGGGAATTGCATGGACAGACGTCCACCAACGTCGAGCCCCAACCAGCATGGGGAGGGGCGGTCGCTACCCGGGTGGAAGCCGATGCGGCCGGAGGGACGGCGACGCCTCGCCCCGATCAGGAGTCAGGGCTGACGGTTGTCGCGGCGTCGCAGCAGGCCAGTCTCGGCGCGGTAGTCGCGGGTTTCGGTCTGATCGCCGCCGGGGCTGCCGGCGGCTGGGTGATCTGGCGTAGCGGCGCCTCCGCGGCGAAGATCCAGCCTGCGGACACCACGGCGGTCTTCCTCACCCTGTTGGTCTTCGCCGCGGCGGTCGAGCGGATCCTGGAACCGTTCTCGCGGTGGCTGCCCGGACGCGCGGCCGAGGCCGCGTTGATGCGGACGGTGGCCGACATGGACGGCCGGCCCGACGGTCCGACGGAGGCTGACCGTCAGGCGGTGGCCGTGGCCACGGCAACGGCGGCGCGGGCGAAGGCGAACCGCACGATCGTCGCGTGGGGTCTCGCGAGCGGGCTGGCCACCGTGGCGTCCAGCGCCGGCGGGTTCTACGTTCTGCACGCGGTCGCGGGCTCCGACTGGAACGGAGTGGCGATCTGGATCGACGCCATCGTGACCGGTGTGATGGTCGGTAGCGGTACCAAACCACTGCACGATCTGATCAGCCGGGTGCAGAACGGGCCGCCGTCGCCCTAGAGCACTGCCCCGGCGACCTGTCGCCGAAGCCCCTCCACGCCGCGCGAGGGAACGGCCCTCGAAGGGCCGTTCCCTCGCACGGGCGTCGACCGGCGCCCGGCTGCCACCTAGTGGTGGGCCGGGGTGACGGGTGCGGCGTCCGCCAGTCGGGTGGCGATCGTGGCGAGGTCGCGTGCCGGCCCGGTCAGGGGACGACCGTGGGGAAAGACCAGTCGCAGGGTCCGGTTCAGGTCGAGGTCGATGACCGGCACCGGGCGCAGCGCTCCCGCCGCGATCTCGCCGGCCACCACCAGTGAGCTGAGCACCGCCGGGGCGACGCCCTCCGCGACGGCAGCCTTGATGGCGGTGGTGGACGACAGTTGCAGCACCGGGGGCACGAGGGTGAGCCCGGCCTGCCGGAACAGGGCATGTTCGAGGTAGCGCCGGGTGCCCGAGCCCTCCTCCCGGCTGACCAGGGACGTGGTGGCCAGCTCCATCGGGGTGATTCCCGAGCGGCGGCGGGCCCACGGATGGCGGTCGACGACGATGACGGTCAGTGTGTCCCGGGTGACCGTGCGGCTCCGCAGCCCCCGGGGCACCCCCGGGCTCTCGATGAAGCCGAGCTGGACCGCACCGCTCAGCACCGCCGCGGCGACCTCGTCGGAGTTTCCGGTGGTCAACGAGACCGAGACGGCGGGCGCGGTGCCGTGCAGCGCGGCGAGCCACCGGGGCAGCAGGTACTCGGCGATGGTGAGGCTGGCCGCCACCGGGAGCAGACTGTCGCGTGCGACGCGCAGCGACGTGATCCCCGCTTCCAGAACGGCGGCGGCGTCCACTGCCGTACGCGCCCACTCCGCCACCAGAGCCCCTTCGCGGGTGAGCTGCGAGCCCCGCGCGGAGCGCTGCAACAGGGCGACTCCCAGCCGGCTTTCCAGGCCACGGATGCGGGCGCTGGCGGACGGCTGGCTGATGCGGTGGGCGCGGGCCGCGGCACCGACGCTTCCCAGCTGTGCCACGGACAGCAGCAGGTCGAAGGCGGCGAGATCAGCGACTCGGCTGGGAAGGGGCATAGGCCGAGTCTATGGATGTATCAGGAGATAACCCCTGGTTGTCCGGGCTTATCGGAGTGAGTGTGGTGACATGACCGCGCTCCTCCCCGCCCCACCGGACGCCCGCCCGGCCGCCGGCCCCGCTCCGGTACGCCTGATCTGGGGGCTGCTCCGCGACCTGGAGCACCCATCGCAGCTGTTCGGCAATCTGGGCCCGAACTGGTACGCCTCGATCATGGGAACCGGCATCGTGGCGAACGCCGCCGCCACGCTGCCCGTGCACGTGGCAGGGCTGCGGCCCGCCGCCACCGTGGTGTGGGCGCTGGCCGTACTCCTGCTGATCGCTCTGACGGCCGCCTGGGCGGTGCACTGGACCCGCCACCCCGTGACGGCGCGGGGCCATGCGGAGAACCCCGTACTGGCCCACTACTGGGGTGCTCCCGCGATGGCGCTCCTGACGGTCGGCGCGGGCACCCTCATCCTGGGCCGGGACTGGATCGGCCTGACCGCCGCTCTCGCCGTGGCCGTCGTGCTCTGGGTCGGAGGCACCCTGCTGGGCCTGATCACCAGCGTCTGGATCCAGTACAGGATGATCACAAGCCACCGCATCGCACCGGACGCCGCGTTCGGCGGTTGGCTGATGCCGGTGGTGCCGCCGATGGTGTCCGCCGCGACCGGAGCGCTGCTCGTCCCGTACGCGACGGCGGGCCAGATCCGGCTCACCCTGCTGCTCGCCTGCTACGCCATGTTCGGTATCAGCCTCTTCGCCACCGTGATCATCGTCGGCCAGATCTGGCAGCGGCTCGTCCACCACGGGATCGGCCCCGCCGCCATGGTGCCCACACTCTGGATCGTCCTCGGACCACTGGGGCAGTCGGTGACCGCCGCCAACCTGCTCGGCAACGCCGCGCCGCTCGTGCTGCCCGCTCCGTACGGCTCGGCCGCGCAGGCGTTTGCTCTCTTCTACGGCCTGCCCACCTGGGGGTTCGCCATGATGTGGCTGGCGGTCGCCGCCGCGGTGACGGTCCGCACCGCGCGGATCCACCTGCCGTTCTCGCTGACCTGGTGGAGTTTCACCTTCCCCTTCGGCACGGTCGTCACCGGCACGAGCGGCCTCGCGCTGCGTACCGACTCCGTGTTCTTCCGATGGGCGGCGGTGGCCGGCTACGTACTGCTGGTTGTCGCCTGGCTGACCGTGGCGGCACGGACGGCGCGGGAGTCGGCCCGGGGCCGGATCTTCCTGCCGGCGCAGCCGTCTCCGGCGCCCAACTCCTAGTCGGCATCCTGGGACCGTCTCCTACTGGTCCGAGCTGTCGGCGGCGTGCGCGGCGGCCGCGAGGATCTCGTCGCGTTCGCGTCGGACACGATTCCGGTACGTCGAAGCCGGTCTTCGGTCGCACCCAATCGCCGGCGGACACGGGCGGCCAGCGCGGCGGCCCGGTCGGCGTCGACGCGGGCCGCAGGCAGCCCGGCGAGCACCTCACCGGCCGAGCCCGCCGGTGATTCCCGATCCGCGGCCAGGCCGGCGTAGACCAGGCTCAGTGTCCGCCAGCACTCCGTGACCGCGTCCTGCCAGGGCAGCCGCCGGCCGGGCGGCCCCGCCCCGTGCAACTGCGCGCCGGCCCGGTCGGTGGCGGCGATCGTCGCCAACCAGGCGTCGCGCAGGTCGTCCACGGTGTCAGTGCTCATTCGCCCGCCTCGGCCGTGGACTTGACCAGGAGCGCGAAGCGCACATCGGTGCAGGGGTAGTCCACGCCGCACTCGCAGAGCCAGCGGCGCACCACGCGCGGTGGATGGGTGAACAGGATGTCGTCGGCGTCCTCGACGTCCTGATCGGACACGAGGCGGTGACGTTGCTCGGGTGGGGCTGGTGGGTCGGTGGGGCTCTCGTCGGGGTCGATCGGGCATCCGGGGCTCCCGTCGTGTTGGTCTCCTTGCTGGGAACGGCTGTTGCGTCGGGGCGGTGTGCGGGCGCGCCCCGGCACGCCCGGCCAGACGGGGGGACCGACCGACCGGGCGCTCTCTGCGCGGTGGGAACGAACCAGCTCCGGGTTTGCAGACCTGGGAGACACCAATGCCCGCCAAAGCCAAGTGGGCGCTGATCGCCGACGGCATCCGCGCTCAGATCAAGTCCGGTGAAGTCGCACCGGGTGACAAGCTGCCCTCGACCTCCGAGCTGTGCCGTCAGCATGACGTCTCGGCCATCGTCGTTCGCCAGGCCATCAACGCGCTCAAGATCGAGGGCTTCGTGGAGGGTGTCGGTGGCGTCGGCGTGTTCGTCGCCGAGCGCTGAGACTCAACGCCCCCGATCCCCAGGTGCTGCTCTTGGACCTTGGACAGTTGTCGTTAGCTGGCAACGCTAAGTGTCCAAGATCTAGCCTTTCCGCAGGGACCCAGTCGAGGTCCATGGGCAACTTTCGTCGCCGTCGTCTCTCATCCACTGCCCCTCACTGACGAGAGAGCGATCGCGTGGTCGCGCTGGGTGCGCGGATCTCGTACGCTCCCATGTGGTCTCCGCCGGTGCGGTGGTGGAGGCGATGGTCGACCACGGGGAGGATGCGCGTGAGCGCAGCACAGATCATCGCGAGGTTGGCGGCAGCGTCGCAGAAGCTGGACGAGGCGAAGGCCAAGACGGCAGCGGCCGCGCAGGACGCGGCTGAGGCGCGGGCACTCGTCGCCGGTGCGCTGGAGGGCGTGGCCGCCGGCCCGCTGGTCGGCATGATCGACGCGTACCGTCAGGCGCTCGCGCAGGCATCGCAGGGTGGCGACCCGGCCAAGCAGCACGTCCAGGAGACGATCGCCAAGGTTCGAGCGCTGGGAAACTGACCACGGGTGGTGGACAAGGTGGAGGCGGCGAGGTGACTGGCGTGCCTGATCGAGTCACCCGGGACGGCGGCGAGCTGGACGGCTTTCACATTGGCTGGCTGCCACCGGACGCGGGTGACCTGGTTTCGGACTTTGCCTCCGAGTGGGAGGACGTCAGCATCGCCAGCCGTGTCTGAGAGCGCCAGGTCGAGGACGGCCATCGGGTCGACCTGAGGGTGCACGTGCTCAGGGGCGACCGGCTGGGCACCCTCGCCGAGCTACGCGATTTCCTGGCGGAGTATCACGAGCGCGATCCCGCCGACTGGGCGCTGACCGAGTTCCAGCACGGCGAGGATCACGGTCTCGTCGGTGCCGTCCAGGCGTTCTGGCTGGCCCGTCCCGGTGTCGGTATCAACGTGCTGATCGACCCGGAGCGCTTCACGACCGAGACCCTAGGGGCGATCACGAAAGGGATCGCCGGAGCTGAGTGAGCCCACCTCGACCCGCCGGCCGACGGGGTCAGCGGGTGATGCGGAACGTCTGTTCGAACCGCGGGTAGTCACAGCCTTCTTGGCTGCACAGTTCGAAGCCTCCGCTGATCAGTGCCACGCCAGGCTTGAGGACGAGGCCGCCACCCTCCACCCACGCCCGCCCGGTCACGATCTGCGGCTCGCCAGTGCAGGAGGCAGGGCCCCAACCGGAGGCGTACGCGACCTTGTTGCCCGACCGCTGTCTGATGATCAGCTCGGTGCCGCCGGACATGCCGGCTGGGCAGGTCACGGTGAGGCTGACGTCCAGGGCGACGCCCCGCGCGACCAGGGTGGCGGAGGTGACCTCGACGGTGCTCGCCGCGCTCGCTGCCGTCGGGGTCAGCAGTGCGACGAGGGACAGCCCGAGCAGTGCGATGGTGGTGAGGGTTCGGCGCACG
The DNA here is from genome assembly GCF_050936255.1 of Micromonospora sp. CA-259024. NCBI lineage: Bacteria > Bacillati > Actinomycetota > Actinomycetes > Micromonosporales > Micromonosporaceae > Micromonospora > Micromonospora sp. CA-259024. The sequence continues at coordinate 283,435 of NZ_JBNJND010000001.1, forward strand.
ACGATTCTCCCAATTGGAGTGAGTGGCTACCTGCGGGCACCATAACCCTCCCCGACGCTGACGGAGGTCAATCTGTCAGGGAATCGCGTTCGATGACGACGACCGGGATCTCGCGGTCGGTCTCCTTCTCGTAGCGGGCGTACGTCGGGAAGACCTTCGTCATCACCGGCCACAGCCGGACCCGCTCCTCGGCTGTCGCTGTCCGGGCCCGGCCGGCGATGTGCTCGGCGCCGACCTGGATCTCCACCACTGGGTCGGCGCTCAGGTTCAGATACCAGGCGGGGTGCCTGCTCGCGCCCCCGTTGGACGCCACCAGCAGGTAGTTGTCCCCGTCGCGCCCGTACATCAGGGCGGTGCGGCGCAGTTTGCCCGATCGGCGTCCGCGGGTGGTGAGCAGCAGCGACGGTACGCCGTGGAAGGTGGCCCCGTCGGCACCGTCGGTCTGCACATAGCGCCGGATGTGGCTGGCGACCCAGCCGACCGGGCTGTCCTCGACGGCCTCGTGCTGCTCCTGCGCGGTCACGCCATCGCCTCCGTCATCGAGCTTGGGCTGTCGAACAGTCCTGTCGATCATATGGGGAGAGTTGGCGCGATGGCCGCCGATGCGCCAGGTGCCGGCACTTCCGTCGGGGGCAGGGTGGTGAGCGTGATACCTGTGAGTCATAACGATGAGTCACAGGTATCAGGCTCACAAGGGACATGGTCCCGGGTCGTCGGCTTGGCAGCGGCGCCGCGCTACGGCCGCCGCTTCGCCTGACCAGATGCCGAGGCGCAGGCCCGCACGCGGCGGGGGAGGTCAGCCGCGCGAGCGCGGCAGGCAGCACTTCTTGTACTTGCTGCCCGATCCGCACCAGCAGGCGTCGTTGCGGCCGGGCGGCCAGGACCTGAGGTCGGGGCCGGTGAGCGAGTCGGCGTACTCGTCCTGGGTTTCCTCGTCGGTGGGGTCGCTGCCGGTGCGTTCCGCGAAGGCCGCCAGGCCCGCGACCGTGCCGGCGACCACGCCGAGGTCGGCGCCGCCCAGCCCGGACGCGTCGACGAGTGCGCGTTCGAGTTGGGTGCGGTGCTCGTCCCAGGTGGCGGGGTAGCTCTCGATCAGCGTGGGCCAGCGCACCAGCAGGGCGTCGAACTCCGCCTGCGGCCAGAACAGCAGCGTCGCCGGGCCGTCGTCGAGCGCGTCGAGGGCGTGGCTGCTCGCGGCGCGCAGCCGGTCGGCGAGGTTGTCGTACTCGTCGTGCGGCAGGCCCAGCTCTTCGCGCAGGTCGTGCCGCCGCTGACTCAGGCCGTAGATCATGGCGGCGGCCTCGTCCTGGGCGTCCTCGGACTCGTGCTGTTGGGTGCGGGTTCGTTCCAGGATCGCGTCCAGTGCGCCGGTGAGCCACTCCAGCGCCGTCTCGGTGTGGCCGGATTCGGCCAGCTCGTCGATCAGGTACGTGGCGTCGGGGTTGGTCTCCAGCAGGGGGCGCAGCTCGGTCAGCTCGGCCAGGCCCTCGTCTTCGCGGCCGAGACGCAGCAGCAGGCCGCCGCGCACCGATCGGGCGTACGCGTCCTCTTCGGGTTGTTCGGCGATGGCGCGGGTGGCCAGCGCGAGCGCGTCGGCCAGGTCACCCGCCTGCTCCAGGATGTCCGCGGCGACCAGCAGGGCGTACCCGGTGTCGTCCGGGTCGGCGACCCGTCCCTCGTCGACGGCGCCCACCAGCTCGGCGACGAGCGCGGCCGGGTCCGGGCTCTCGGATCCCAGGGCGCCGATCTCTTCGATGCGGTCGGTGGTCAGCAACTCGGACGTGGGCATGTGCTCATCCTGGTGACGGGAACGGTGGGTGGGGGAGCGGCCAGCGTACTCCCGGATACGCCGGAGCCCGGGCGGCGAACCGCCCGGGCTCCGGCCTGGGTCAGCGGGTCGCCGGCATGGTGGCGAACTCGCCGGCTAGCTCCGACTCGACGATCGTCGCGGTGGACGGCCGGCGACCGGCCGCCGCCCGCCGGGCGGACGGGACGGCCAGGGCCGCGAGCGCGGCGGCCAGGGCGATCGCCGTGAGGACGAGAAAGCCCATCGTGAAGCCGGCCTCCCGGGGCAGGCCGTTGGCCTGCGGGTTCGCGGTGATCACGCCGCTGACCACGGCGGCGCCGATCGCGCCTCCGATGGTGCGGATGTTGGCGTTCATGCCGGTCGCCACGCCGGTCTGGCTGGCGGGCACGCTGCCGACGATCAGGTTGGCCATCGACGCGAAGGCCAGGCCGATGCCGAGGCCGACCAGACCGCCGGCGATGGCGACCTCCCAGCGGGTGTCGTGCGCGGTGGCCAGCATCGCGGCGGCGGCCACATTGAGGGTGGCACCGGTGGTGAGCTGCGCCTTGGCGCTGAAGACGGCCTGCAGGCGGCCGGCGACGATGCCGGCGACGAACATCGCGACGAGCATCGGCAGCATGAGCAGACCGGCCTGGCTGATGCTGGCGCCGAAGCCGTAGCCGGCGACGGTCGGGGTCTGCACGAACTGGGGAAGGAACGCGTACACGGAGAACATCGACGCGCCGTAGAGCAGGGCGACCAGGTTGGTGGTCCAGACGCCGGGCAGGCGCATCATCCGCATGTCGATGAGCGGGTTGGCCGAGCGCACCTCGGTGACAAGCCAGCCGACCAGGAGCACCACGGCGAGCGCCAGCAGCCCGAGCACCCGGGCGGAGGTCCAGCCCCACGCCGCGCCCTGGCTGATCGGTAGCAGCAGCGCGACCAGCCAGCCGGAGAGCAGCAGAGTGGCGCGCCAGTCGATGCGCCCGGGGGTGCGGACCGGCGACTCGGGGATGAAGAGGTGGGCGGCGACGGCGGTCAGCCCCACCACGACCATCGGGATCCAGAACAGCCACCGGTAGTCCAGCGCGGCGACGATCGGGCCGGCCAACACGATGCCCAGGCCACCGCCCGCGGCGACGATCGCCGAGATGGCGGCGACGGCTGAGGAGACCCGCGCGGCCGGGAACTCGTCACGGATGATGCCGAACGACAGCGGGAAGACCGCACCGCCGATGCCCTGCACGACCCGGGCGAGGATGAGGACGCCGATGTTCGGCGCGATGGCGGCCAGCAGGCAGCCGAGGGCGAGCGCGGCGAGCGAGACGACCAGCATCCGCTCCTTGCCCACCATGTCGCCGACGCGTCCGAGGATCGGCGTGAAGATCGAGGCGGAGAGCAGGTAGGCGGTCAGGACCCAGGTCACGGTGTTCTGGGAGGTGTGCAGGTCCTGCTGGATGGTCGGTAGCACCGGGGTGATCAGCGACTGGAGCATCGCGAAGAACCCTGCGCCGGCCGCGAGCACGGTAAAGGTGAGCCGACGCGAGCTGCGTCGGGAAGTCACTGCCACGAGAGAAAACTCCCTGATTGCGTACGGAAGGAGGTTTGTCGCCCGTCGTGGGGGACGGGGCGGGCTGTCGGGTCCGGGCGATCGGGGTGGCCAGGCGGCGATCGGGCGGGTCCCGAGGTAAGCTAACCGGAGGCAGGCCTCCGGGATTCCGGAGGGGTGCCTCCACTAAGCTAGCGGAGGGGTGCCTCCGGATGCAACCAGGGTGAGGTGACGCACGTCATGACCAGCGCGGGGCAGGCGCCCGAAGTCTTCGCGCAGCGGCCCAAGCGGGCCGATGCGCGGCGCAACTATGACGCCCTGATTGCCGCGGCTCGCGACGCGTTCGCCGAGAACGGCGCCGCCGCCTCCCTGGAGGACGTGGCCCGGCGGGCCGGGGTGGGCATCGGCACCCTCTACCGCAACTTCCCCAGCCGGCGGCACCTGTTCGAGGCCGTGTACGTCGAGGAGGTCCGGGCGCTGAGCCGCACCGCAGAGGACCTGGCCGAGTTGCCTCCGTGGGACGCCCTCGTCGCCTGGCTGCACCGGTTCGTCGCGTACGTCGCCACCAAGCGGGCGCTCGCCGAGCAGTTGCTGCACGACTCCGAGATCTTCCAGAGCTGCCGGACGGAGATCTACGCCGCCGGTGAGCCGCTGATGCGCCGCGCCACGTCCGCCGGCGTGGTCCGCGACGACATCGGCTTCGACGACGTGGTGCGGCTGATCAGCGGCCTCACCATGGCCCAGTTCCCGTCACCCGAGCAGCGTGACCGGGTGCTCGGGGTGGCTCTGGACGGGCTGCGACCGCAGACCGCGTCGCGCTGACACGGCGTCAGCGGTCGACCAGCAGCAACCACTCGTCGTCGAGCTGTTCGATCAGCGTGCCCGCCGGCCAGCGGTGACCAGGATCGACCACCGCCCGGGCCTGCTCGACCTGCGGTGGCCGGCTGAACTGTGCGTCGCGGAAGCTGGCCATGCTGTGGAACCGGGCCCGGCCGAAGTTCGCGGCGTCGGTGAACCGGGCACCGTCGAACAACGCCTCCGCGCCGAACACTGTCCAGCGGAACAGCGCCATGTTGGTGAAACGGACGGAGTGAAAGCCGGCCGACCGACCGAACTCGGTGTGCTCCATCGATAGTGCGCCGTCGAAGACGGCCTCCCGGAACGTGGTGGCGTCCTCGAAGCGGGTCGCGTCGAAGCTGGTCGGCTGACCGAAGGTCGCTCGGCGGAATGAGGTCAGGCCGGCGAAGCGGGATCGCCGGCAGGACAGGCCGTCGGTGAACACGGCCCCGTCGAAGCTGGCCAGCCCGCCGACGCGAACGCCGTCCAGCATGACCTCGCCGTCGGCGGCGAGGCCCTCGAAGACCACGTCGTCGAAGGTCGCCGCCCCGAGCAGGAGACGGCCCCGCGCCGTCGCGCCCGCGAAGGTGGTCGTGCCGGTGAACGCCGTCGCCGTGAAGTTCGCGTCGACGAGTGTGCAGCCGGCGGCATCGAAGTCGACCAACCGGGCACCGGCCAGGTCGAGCGTCTGCTCCGGCCAGTAGGCCGCGTCGTCCGCGCGCAGGTGTCGGGTGAGCATGCGCTGCGCGGTGCGCCGGACCTCCGTCTCGCGCGACTCGCCGTCGGGCGCCGGCATCCGCAGGTACGCGCAGAGCACCGCCGCGATCGTCGGGCGCTGCCCCGGATTGTCCTGGCCGAGGCGCTCCAGGGCGTGCAGGCCACCGAGGCGTACCGCCGCGCTGTCGTTGCCGAGCAACTCGACCGCCCGGGTGTAGAGCTCGGTCAGCCGACGCTCCGCCGCGTCGTGCTCGACGGCTCCGGACTGCCGATCCTGGTGACGCTGCGCGGCCTCGGCCACCGACTCGGCGTGCGCCTGCACCCGGTCACGGTGTGCCTGCTCCCGTGCGGCGACGATCTCCTGGTGCCGCTGCGCGCGCTCGGTGATCCACTGCCGGCGGGCGGCCAGCAGCAGCGCCAGCCCTCCGCCGGTGCCGGCGACAACCGTCAGGCCGGTGCGGATCGCGTCGATGCGCAGGGTGGCGCGGGTGTCCGGCTGGCTGGCTCGATCGGCCTCGCTGAGCAGCAGATCCAGCACCAGCCAGCCCAGGGCGGCGGCGACCAGCAGGCCGACCAGGACCAGCCACCACGGCATCACCCGCAGTTGCTGCTCGGTGGGTTTGTCGACAGCCACGGCCACAGCATGCCAGCCACCACAGGTGTCCGATATGGAGCACGGCGGTATGCCCGTTTACACCGTCGCCGGGACAACGGGTTACCGGCGCGTAACAAGTCATTGACGTTTCTAAATTGTTGCGGGCATCATCGTCGCACGGTCGACCGGACACCCCCACCCACCCGCCCGGTTCGCCGGGTGCCTCCCCCCGGAGGTGCAGCCATGCTGCTCCGAAAGACCGCCCTCGTCCTGGCTCTCGCCACCGCCGCCCTGCTCGCGTCCACCGCCACGGCGACTGCCGCCCCCGCCGATCCCAGCCCGGCCACCGCCGCCCCCACAGTCGCCGCTGCCGCCGCCAACCCGGTGATCGTGGTCGGCGGGCTCAGCGGCATCGCCGTCGCGTACGAGCCGATCGCCGCCCGGCTGCGCGCCGACGGCTACCGCACCTTCATCTACCAACTTCCCGGGCTGGGTCTCGGCGACATCCCCACCTCGGCCCGCGCCTTCGCCACCTACGTCAACCAGGTGCGCGCCAGCACCGGCGCGGCCACCGTGGACGTCGTCGCGCACTCCGAGGGCGGCTTGGTCGCCCGCTACTACCTCAAGCGGCTCGGCGGTACCGCCACCGTCGGCCGGTACGTCAGCCTGGGTTCGCCGCAGTACGGCACCTACGTGGCCAACATCCTGGCGTTCCTCGGCCTGGGTAGCTGCGCCGGCATCGTGGCCTGCCAACAGATGACCATCGGCTCGGCGTTCCTCGCCGACCTCAACGCGGGCGACGACACCCCCGGCGCGGTGCGGTACACCACCATCCGCACGCTGCAGGACGAGCTGGTCCGACCGACCGGGAACGCCGCCGTCAACGACGGCGCGACCAACGTGCTGATCCAGGCCTACTGTCCGCTGCGGGTGGTGGGGCACCTCGGCCTGGTGCTCGACGGTACGACGTACACCATCGTGCGCGGCGCCCTGGTCGACGGCCCGGTGCGACCCAACTGCATCGCGCTCTGACCCGGTCCGGGGAGGTGGTCCCGGACACCGACCACCTCCCCGGCCCGCGGCGGTGAGTGTCGGTTGGGCGACGTTCCAACGAAACGGTATGGCAGACATCAGACGTGCTCGATAGCCTGCTCCGGCTGTCCATTCCCGACAGTGGACGCGACCCCGCGAAGGAGCAGCGCGCATGACCGAGCCGCACACCGTGGCGCCGGAGAGCACCCCGCCGACCGTGCCGCAGCTCGACGTCCGGGCCGCCGAGCCGCCGGCAGCCGACCCGCCGCCGGCCACCGGTGGGTTCGCCGACCGGCCACCCGGCTACCCCAGCGCGCTGATCTGGCTGCGCGCCGGGATCCTGCGGGACTGGCGGGGCGTGCTCGGCGCCTTCGTCGCCACCTGGTTCTACCTGCCGATCGCCCTGCTGCTGGCGTTCTGGGGTGGCCTCAGCTTCGCCGTCGTCGGCCTCTTCGCCGGCGGGTTCGGCGCCGACGACCAGGTGCCCCAGGTGCTGCGCGACGCTCCGCTGATCGGCCCGTTGCTGGAGGCGTTCCTGACCCGCTCCGGCGGGGTGCTCGGCGGTGTGGTCGGCTTCGTCGTCGGGTTCCTGGTCGGCTTCCTGACCGTGCTGGTGCTGCCCTGGCTGGGCACGGCCGACGAACCACTCGCGCTGGTCACCGGTCTCGTCGGGACGGTCGTCGCGGCGGCGCTGATCGGAGTGCTCTACACGCTCTACCGGGTGCTGCTCGAACCGCGCCTGCTGGTGGTATCCGGCGCGCGCCAGCCTAGCCGCCGAGAGGACGCGCGGTTGCGCCCCGTGCTGGACGACTGCGCCCGACGGCTCGGCCTGCCCAGCGTGCCACGGCTCCTCATGGAGGACGACCCCGTCCTGAGCAACGCCCGGACGTACGCCCGGCACGTGGTGGTCACCACCGCCGTGCTGACCGAACCGGAGGACGAGATCGCCGCGCTGCTCAGCCACGAGCTGGTGCACTGGCGTACCGGGGACGAGATCACCAGCGCCTTCGTCCGCGGTGTCGGCCTGCCGCTGACCCTCGCGCACGCTCTGCCGACCTGGCTGATGCGGACGTTCCCGCACCCGGCCACCAACCTCGTGGTCTTCCTGTTCTTCTGGCCGGTGCTGCTCACCATGCGGTACGTGGTGCTGCCGCTGCACGCCCGCGACGTGCGCGCGGCGGAGTACCGGGCCGACCTCGGCACCGTGCTCACCGGGCACGTCGACGGTATGCGGCGCATCCTGGAGCGGCGGCTGTCGTTCGAGAGTGGCCGCAGCGGCTGGGACGAGGCGGTCTGCGCCACCCACCCGCCGCACGAACTCCGACTCGACGCGCTGGAGCGCGCGGCGGTGGCCGAGGTGCCCGCCGGGGTGAGCGAGACGACCCCCGTCACCGCCGAGCGGCTGTTCGGCGGCTCTGGCCCGGTCGGCACCCGCCGCACCCGGCTGCTGGTCGGCGCCCTCGTGCTGGCGGCCTGCGTCGGCACCGGCGGGCTCGGCGTGGTGCAGTGGGCGTTCTTCCGCCCCCAGGCGGCGGTCGACGGATACTTTTCCGCGCTCGCCGACCGGGACAGCGACCCCGCGCTCGACTTCCTGGCTGATCAGAGCAGCGTGACTGATCGCAAGCTGCTCGCCCAACTGCTGCGCGGCAAGGGCTACCAACCGCCGACCGACGTCGAGATCAGCTCGTTGGAGCGCGACGGCGACAGCGCCACCGCGACGGTGGCGTACCGGCTGGCCGGCGAGCGACACACCGCCCGTGTCACCCTGCGCCGCGACGACGACGCCACCGCCGGGCTGTTTCATGGCTGGCAGCTGAGCGGCGGGCTGATCCCGGTGGACGCCCCGGTCGCCGGCCCCGGGGTGCGGCTCAACGGGGTGGCACTGCCGGTCGCCACCGAGGGTCCTTCGCTGGTGCTGCTGCCCGGCGGCTACACCGCGACCGGCCCGTCCAGTGCGCTCAGCGAGACGCCGACCGAGACCGTGACGATCGGCCCGGGGCAGAGTGCGGCCACCCTGCAACTGCTTCCGGTGCTCAAGCCGGCGGCGGTCCAGGCCGTCGAGGCCCGCGTGCGCGCCTGGTTGGACGAGTGCGCCAAGCAGACGGTCGCCGCACCGCCGGGCTGCCCGTTCCGCTACTACGGCGGCACCGCGCAGAAGGTCACCTGGAAGATCCTCGAGTACCCGCGGCTCGCCGTCGAGCTGACCAGCCCGGACACCGCCCAGGTCGCCACTCCGTACGAGACCCAGGGCAGGGTTCAGGTCAGCGGGACCACCACGTACTTCGGCACCAGCTCACCGTTCACGGATGAGGACGCGTTCACCGTCGCGGGCATCGCCACCGCCGACGGCGACGGCGTCGCCTTCCGACCCACCGCCAACTGACCGGGAGAAACCGTGACCGACAGCGACGCCGCAGCCCGGCTGCCCGTCCGGCTGACCATCAACCCCCGGCAGCGGCAGCCTCCGGCGGTCGAGCTGCTGGCCTGGATCCACCGCCGCCCGGAGTACCGGCCGGTGGTCCGCCAGGCCGGCGGTGGCGGCGGGGGACGGCCGGGCTTCAGCGACGCGGTGATCATCGCGGTGCTGGCCCAGGCGCTGCTTCCGGGGCTGTTCAACCTGTTGCAGTCCTGGGTCGACCAGCAGCGCACCGAGGCCAGCATCCGGATCCAGGCCGGCGACACCGAGGTGGAACTCCAGGTGACCGGGCGTACCGACTCGGCCCGCCTGCTGGCGCAGGCGACCGAGGCGCTGCGGGTCGCGCGGGAGCCCGGCCCGGACGCCGCCGACTGAACCGACGGCGCCCGGACCGGCGGGTCAGCTCGCCTTGGCGAGCGCCTCGAACTCGTCGTCGGTGAGCCGCACATCGGCCGCGCCCACGTTCTCCTCCAGGTGCGCCACCGACGACGTGCCGGGGATCGGCAGCATCACCGGCGAGCGGCGCAGCAGCCAGGCCAGCGCGAGCTGCGCGGGCGACGCGCCGTGCGCGGTGGAGATGGCGTCCAGCGGCCCGCCCGGGCGGGCCAGCTCACCGGTGGCGATCGGGAACCACGGGATGAACGCGAGGTCGTTGCGCTCGCAGTACTCCAGCACGTCCTCGGCGCTGCGGTTGGCGAGGTTGTACAGGTTCTGCACGGACGCGATCGTGGTGATCGCGCGGGACTCCTCGATCTGCGCGACGCTCACCTCGGACAGCCCGATGTGCTGGATCTTGCCCTCCTGCTGCAACAGCGCCAGCTCGCCCAGCTGATCGGCGAGCGGCACCTTCGGGTCGATCCGGTGCAGCTGGTACAGCGGGATGCTGTCCAGACCGAGGTGGCGCAGGCTCAGCTCACACTGCTGGCGCAGGTACTCCGGGCGGCCCACCGGACGCCAGTCGCCGGGGCCGGAGCGGCTCAGCCCGGCCTTCGTCGCGATGACCAGGTCCTCGGCGTACGGGTGCAGGGCCTCGCGGATCAGCAACTCCGAGACGAACGGCCCGTACGAGTCGGCGGTGTCGATGAACGTCACGCCCAGCTCGATCGCCCGGCGCAGCACCCGGACCGCCTCGGCCGGGTCCTTCGGGTCGCCCCACACGCCCGGGCCGGTGATCTGCATCGCCCCGTAGCCGAGCCGGTTGACGGTGACGTCGCCACCGATCCGGTACGTGCCGGACGCCTTCGCGGGCTGCTCACTGATATTGGTCGCCATTGCCCGATCCCCAATCGTCTCGTTGTGCCGGGCGTGGAAAACCCACCCACCACCCGGTAGATCATCCCCCGGAACTCGCCCGTCATACCGCTGGTCGGCCGACTGTGTGCGCGGACACGTCACCGGACCGCCGGGGGCAGTTGCCCGCAAGCGCCCGGTGGAGGGCGGTCGTACGTGCGACGCTGGCGGGGCCGGTGCGTTCCGGCGCCACGGCGGAGGGAGCACCCATGGCGGGAGTGCCGCAGGTCAACTTCGCGCTCGACACGTACGAGTGCATCGTGATCTATCCCGGCGCGGCCGGACGGGCCCTGCCCGCCGAAACCGTGCAGCGGTTGCAGGCGGAGCACGGCGAGCACATGCAGGCGTTGCAGCGACGCGGCATCATCCTGGTCGCCGGTTCGGTGGACGGCCCCGCGCGCAACCCGGATCCGCCGATCGGCTTCGGGTTGGCCCGCACCGGCAGCGTCGACGACGTCCGCAGCGTGCTGGAGGCCGACCCGGCGGTGCAGGCGGGGCTCTACCGGGTGGACGTGCTGACCTTCCTCTGCCCGGCCGGCTCCCTGGAGTTTCCGCTGGTCAAGACCCAGAGCTGAGCGGCATAGATCGGCGGCTGTCGTGATGACGACGGCGCTCGGCGGCGTGCCGGTGCTACGGTCGCGCCCAGCGAGGGCCGCCGCCGGGGCGCACCCGGCGCCATCGGTCGGCCCCGGTCGAGGAGTCGCCATGATCTCCGCCGCCACCCCCGATGTCGCCACGGCCGTCGCCCGGCTGCGCGCCCTGCTCGGCGACCGGCTCCACGAGCCGGGCGATCCCGCCTACGTCACCACCACCCGGCTCTGGAACGGCGCGGTGGAGCGCGCGCCCGCACTTGTCGCGCAATGCCTGGACGACGACGAGGTCGCCGCCGCGGTCCGGATCGCCGCCCGGTGTCACCTGCCGCTGTCGGTCCGCTCCGGAGGGCACGACTGGGCCGGCCGGGCGCTGCGCGACGGTGGTCTGGTGCTCGACCTGACCGCTCTGCGCGCCGTCCGGGTGGACCCGGACGCGGCCACGGTGACCATCGGCGGTGGCACCACGGCCGCCGAGATGCTCGCCGCCGCCCGCCCGTACGACCTGGTGGTGCCCACCGGCACGGTCGGCGACGTGGGCATGGCCGGGCTCACCCTCGCCGGCGGGTACGGCCCGCTGTGCGGCCGGTTCGGTCTGTCCCTGGACAACCTGCTCGGCGCGGAGGTGGTCCTCGCCGACGGCCGCCGGGTCACCGCCGATCCGCGGCACGACGCCGAGCTGTACTGGGCGTTGCGCGGTGGCGGCGGCAACGTCGGCGTGGTCACCGAGCTGCGTTACCGCGCGCACCGGCTGTCCGGCGTGCTGGCCGGCATGATCATGTTCGCGCTGGCCGAGGCGCCGGCCGTGCTGCGCGGCTACGGCGCGCTGGTCGCCGAGGCCCCGGACGAGCTGACCGTGATGGCGGGCTTCCTGCCCGGCCCGGGCGGCGAGCCGGTGATCTTCATCTGCCCGTTCTACAGCGGCCCGGACCTGGGCGCCGGGCTGCCGTGGATGGACCGGCTGCGCGCGCTGGGCACGCCGCTGGTCGACCAGATCGGCCCGATGCCGTACGCGGACGCGCTGCGGATGTTCGACGGCGGGATGGTCGACGGCAACCACTACCTGCTGCGTACCCGCTGGCTGCCCGCTCTCACCGGCGGCGCGGTGGACACGCTCGTCGACGCGGCCCGGCAGGTCAGCTCGCCGTTCTCCGCGGTGGCCGTGCACCACTTCCACGGTGCGGCCACCCGGGTCCGGCTCGCCGACACGGCGTTCGGCCTGCGCACCGACCATTTGCTGACCGAGATCATCGCGGTCTGGGCGCCGGGGGAGGAGGCCGGGCCGCACCGCGAGTGGGCCGAGCGCACCTCGGCGGCACTCGCCCCGCGCGCCCTGCCCGGTGGCTACCCGAACCTGCTCGCCCCGGAGGAGACCGACCGGGTCCGGCTCGCCTACGGCGCGAACTGGGCGCGGCTGCGCCGGGCCAAGCGGCGCTACGACCCCCGTGACCTGCTCACCGCGGTGCCCACCCTGCCGCCGTCGGAGCACTGATGGTGAGCCGCCGCCGGGAGCACCCCGACAGCGCGTGCCAACGGAGGCGTACGATTCCCGGCGCGCGGTCGCTGACGCCCGTCGCCACAACGTTCCCGGTGCGGTTCCGCCCGCCGGCCCGACGCGCACCGCGCGTCGTTGGACAAAAGTTCCACTGCCTGCAAGGGGTCGGCCCCGAGTCCGACCTGAAGGAGAGACTAGCCTGATGGGCGTGACACGCCGCGCGAAGATCGTCTGCACTCTTGGTCCCGCCACCTCGTCCCCGGAGCGCATCCGGGGTCTCGTCGAGGCTGGCATGAACGTGGCGAGGCTCAACTTCAGCCACGGCAGCCACGCCGACCACGAGGCGGTCTACCGAATGGTCCGGGAGGCGTCCGAGGCGGCAGGCAAGCCGGTGGCCGTCCTCGCCGACCTGCAGGGCCCCAAGATCCGACTCGGCCGGTTCGCCGACGGTCCCCACGAGTGGCGCACCGGCGACTCGGTCGTGATCACCGGCGACGACATCGTCGGCAGCAAGGATCGGGTCTCCTGCACGTACCGCAAGCTGCCGCAGGAGGTGAAGCCCGGCGACCGGCTGCTGATCGACGACGGTCGGGTCGCCGTCGAGGTCACCGACGTCATCGGCAACGACATCCGCTGCCTGGTCACCGAGGGCGGCCCGGTCTCCAACAACAAGGGCGTCTCGCTGCCCAACGTGGCGGTCAGCGTGCCCGCCATGTCGGAGAAGGACGCCGAGGATCTGCGCTTCTCCCTGGGCCTCGGCGTCGACATGGTCGCGCTGTCCTTCGTCCGCTCGGCCGACGACATCAAGCTCGTGCACAACATCATGGCCGAGGAGGGCGTGTTCCGGCCGGTGCTGGCCAAGGTTGAGAAGCCGGAGGCGGTGGAGCACCTGGAGGCCATCGTGCTGGCCTTCGACGGCGTCATGGTCGCCCGCGGCGACCTCGGTGTCGAGATGCCGCTGGACGAGGTCCCGCTGGTGCAGAAGCGCGCCGTGCAGCTGTGCCGGGAGAACGCCAAGCCGGTCATCGTGGCCACCCAGATGCTCGACTCGATGATCGAGAACTCCCGCCCCACCCGGGCGGAGGCCTCCGACGTCGCCAACGCGGTGCTCGACGGCGCCGACGCGGTGATGCTCTCCGGCGAGACCAGCGTCGGCAAGTACCCGGTGTTGACCGTCAGCACCATGGCCAAGATCGTGACGACCACCGAGTCCGGCTCGATCGGGGTGCCCCGGCTGCAGCACGACCCGCGTACCCACGGTGGCGCGCTCACCGTGGCCGCCTCGTCGATCGCCCGGGCCATCAACGCCAAGGCGCTGGTCGCCTTCTCCCAGACCGGTGACACCGTCCGGCGGCTGTCCCGCCTGCACTGTGACCTGCCGCTGCTGGCCTTCACCCCGGTCCCCGAGGTGCGCGACCAGCTCGCCCTGACCTGGGGGGTGGAGACGTTCCTGATGCCGTTCGTGCAGCACACCGACGACATGTTCCGCCAGGTCGACCAGGCGCTGCTCGGCCTCAACCGGGCCAACCCGGGCGACTACGTGGTGATCGTGGCGGGCAGCCCGCCCGGCACCCCCGGCTCGACCAACACCCTGCGTGTGCACCAGCTCGGCTCGCTGGTCGACGCGGCGTCGGCGCGGGCGCTGCAGTGAGCGACGGTCGGGTCGCGGTCGGCCAGGCGGCGGTGGACCAACTGCTGGAAGTGCTGGACCTCGATCCGACCGGAGAGATGACCTTCCGGGGGATGAGCCCCCCGGTCGGTCCACAGCGGGTGTACGGCGGCCAGGTCGCCGGCCAGGCCCTGGTCGCCGCCGGCCGCACGGTCGACCCGGAGCGGTTCGTGCACTCGCTGCACGGCTACTTCGTCCGCCCCGGTGACCCGGTCGAGCCGATCGAGTACCAGGTGGAGAACATCCGCGACGGCCGGTCCTTCTCGGTCCGCCGCGCGGTTGCCCTCCAGCACGACAAGCCGATCTTCTTCATGTCGGCGTCGTTCCAGCGGGCCGAGGAGGGTCTGGACCATCAGGCCCCGGCCCCGCTGGAGGTGCCCCCGCCGCAGGACGTGCCGACCATGACGGACCGGCTCTCCCGTTACCCGGAGCGGCTGGGCATCTGGGGTCAGATCCCGCGCCCGATCGACGTGCGCTACGTCGGCGAGCCCGGCTGGGTCCGTCCCGGCGACCGTCCCGCCGACCCGCACCAGCGGGTCTGGATGCGCATCGACGGCAAGCTGCCGGACGATCCGCTGCTGCACGCCTGCGCGCTCACCTACGCCTCGGACCTCACCCTGCTGGACTCGGTGCTCTCCGTGCACGGCGAGGTGTGGGGGCCGGGCGGGGTGGTCGGGGCGAGCCTGGACCACGCGCTGTGGTTCCACCGGCCGTTCCGTGCCGACGAGTGGTTCCTCTACGACTGCTGGAGCCCGTCGGCGTCGGGCGCGCGGGGGCTGGCCACCGGCCGGATGTTCACCACGGAGGGCCGGCAGATCGCCAGCGCCGTCCAGGAGGGTCTGCTGCGCCGCGTCGGTGCCTGAGCGCTGTCGATCATCCCCGCCAGGGACGCACCCGCACCGGAGGCGTCGTGGCGGGGATGAGGCGGGTCAGGCCTGGTAGATGGCCTCGCCGGCGATTTCGATCTGCACCGTCTTTCCGACCAGGACCCCGCCGCTTTCGAGGGCGACATTCCAGAGCAGGCCGTAGTCCTCGCGGTTGATGTCGGCCGTCGCGCTGAATCCGAAGATGTTCTGCCCGTACGGATCACGGCGAGCGCCACCGAAATTCACCTCCAGGTCGACGGCGCGGGTGATTCCCTTCACGGTCAACTCACCGGTGAGCACGAATCGTCCGGGTGTGCCGTCGGACTGGGGCGGGATAATGTGACTCCGGCCTCGTCCACCGAGCCGATGGTTGCGCAGACGTGCCCACTGGAAGATGGGGTCCTCGTTGCCCTGCCATTTGATGCCGGTGCTTCGATATTCGAGGGTGGGGTAGCGCTCCACGTCGAGGAAGTCGGCACTCTTCAGATGCGTGTCCCGGTCGACGCTCCCGGTGCTGATGCTCGCCGACACGATGGTCGCCGTCGCCGAGGAGAGCAGCGGGTCCTCCGCCACGTAGATCTGCGCCGTGGCCTCGGCGAACTCGCCGCGCACCGGGCTCACCATCATGTGCCGGGACAGGAAACCGATCCGCTTGTGCGCCTGATCGAGAAGATAGGTGCCGGCGACCGGGATGGTCATGCCATCCCAGGTGCGTGTGGCGATATCGGTCATCGTGTTGCCTTCCCCCCGAACGAACCCGGGTGTTTATCAATATGTCGCTGGAGGCCGCGCGAACGGTCAGACATTCGTACCCCCGCCCAGCATAAGGACGCTTCAGAACGGCTTTTCGGCCCCCACCGAACGGTGGATCATGACGTACTTCACCGGTCCTCGACGACTGTCGGAACGGGCGCGAATGGCGCCGTTCTCATCGATGCTTGGCCGATCAGCCGAGGGTCGCCCGTCCGGCTGGTCGACCAGCGGCTAACCTTGCCGACATGCGTCTCTCCGCCCGGGTCGACTATGCCCTCCGCGCGGCCGCCGAGCTTGCCGCGACGGCCAGCGGCCCCGGGCGCGGTCGGCCGGTCACGGCCGACCAGATCGCCCGCGCTCAGGAGATTCCGCCGAAATTCCTGGAGAGCATCCTGCTTCAGCTGCGCCGGGGCGGCATCGTGCACGCCCAACGTGGCCCGGAGGGTGGTTACTGGCTGGCCCGCCCCGCCGAGGAGATCTCCCTCGCCGAGGTGATCCGGGTGATCGATGGGCCGCTCGCCCACGTCCGCGGGCAGCGCCCCGAGCAGCTCGGCTACCACGGCCCGGCACGCGCGCTCCAGGAGGTCTGGATCGCGCTGCGGGCGAGTGAGCGGGAGATCCTGGAGCTGGTCAGCGTCGCCGACGTGGCGGCGGGCACCCTGCCCGCGCGGATCACCGAGCTGGTCGCCGATCCGCGCGCCTGGATCTGAGCGCTGTCCCGCTCGCGGGGCCCCGCGTCCCAGTCACCGATCAGGGGCTTGACCCCGGCTGCCCCGTGCCGCATTGTCGACCAAGTCGATAGGAGAAGCCGCAAAGTCAGGGGGCGCTCGTGCGCAAGCTGCTGGTCCTCGCTCTGGTGGGGCTCGCCGCACAGTTGGTCGACGGTTCACTCGGCATGGCGTACGGGCTGACCTCGTCCACTCTGCTGCTGGTCGCCGGGGTGGCCCCGGCCGCCGCCTCGGCCTCGGTGCACCTGGCCGAGATCGGCACCACGCTCGCCGCCGGGGTCGCGCACTGGCGGTTCGGCAACGTCGACTGGCGGGTGGTGTCCCGCATCGCCCTGCCCGGCGCGATCGGCGCCTTCGCCGGCGCCACCCTGCTCAGTTCGATCTCCACCGAGGCGGCCGCGCCGTGGATGGCCGGCATCCTCTTCACGCTCGGCGCGTACCTGCTGATCCGTTTCGCCCGACCGCTGCGCACCGATCGGGCCGGCGGGCGGCTGCGCGGTCGCTTCCTCGGGCCGCTGGGCCTGGTCGCCGGCTTCGTCGACGCCACCGGCGGTGGCGGGTGGGGCCCGGTGGCCACTCCGGCCCTGCTGGTCTCCGGCCGCCTGGAGCCGCGCAAGGTGATCGGCTCGGTGGACACCTCCGAGTTCGTGGTGGCCGCTGCGGCCAGCGTCGGTTTCCTGATCGGGCTGGGCAGCGAGGGGTTCCTGCTGCCCACGGTCGCCGCGCTGTTGATCGGCGGGCTCATCGCCGCCCCGCTGGCTGCCTGGCTGGTGCGTATCGTGCCCGCCCAACTGCTCGGCGCGGCGATCGGCGGCGTGATCGTCCTGACCAACGCCCGCACCCTGATCCGCGCCGCCGAACTGGACGGCCCGTTCCGTCCCGCCGTGTACGCCCTGCTGGCCGCCGGTTGGTTGGCCGCTCTGGTGCTGGCCGTGCGGGCGCTGCGCCGTACCCGCCAGGCCCGCGCCACCGCCGCCGAAGCCGCGAGCACTTCCCCCGCCGCCCCCGACGTTGCTCGTGCCGGCGCCCCTGCCGGCGCGGTCTCTGCCGAGCTGGCCGAAACGGTTACGCCCACGTCACGCTGAACCCCGCGCCGCCGGCGCGGCGCGAGGGGCGCAGGGGAGCGTGTTAGGGGGTTGGCAGGTCGTCGGCCGCGCCGGACAGTAGTGCCCACGCCTCGTCGACGTGTGTTTCGGTGCTCTGCGGTGAGCCGATCGCCAACCGCAGGGTGTACCGGCCGGCGACCCGGGTGTGCGTCAGGTGCACCCGCCCGGTGCCGTTCACCCGGGCCAGCAAGGCCGCGTTGGCGTCGTCGTCGGCGCGTAGTCGGAAGCAGACCAGCGAGAACGGGTGCGCCGCCGCCAGTTCGAACCGGTCGTCGGAGCGGACCCGCTCGGCGAACCGGGCGGCCAGCGCCACCCCGGACCGAATGTGGGCCCGCAACCCCTCGGCGCCGTACCAGCGCAGCACGAACCACAGTTTCAGGGCCCGGAACCGCCGGCCCAGCGGCACCTGCCAGTCCCGGTAGTCGATCACCGCGCCGGACTCGGAGGCCGCGTTACGCAGGAACTCCGGCAGTACGGTCAGCGCCTCGATCAGCTCAGCCCGGTCGGCCACCCAGAACGCGTCGCAGTCGAAGCCGGTGAGCAGCCACTTGTGCGGGTCGAAGCAGTACGAGTCGGCGTACTCCAGCCCGGCGTGTGACCACCGCAGCTCCGGGCAGACGGCGGCGGCGCCCGCGTACGCGGCGTCCACGTGCAGCCAGATCCCGTACTGCGCGCAGATCGCCCCGATCTCCGGCAAGGGGTCGATGGCGGTGGTGGAGGTGGTGCCGATGGTCGCCACCACGATGGCGGGAACGTCCCCGGCAGCCAGGTCGGCCTCGATCGCCGCGCGCAGCGCGGCCGGCAGGAGCGCCTGGGTGTCTGGATCCACCTCGATCGCGCGGACCCCGGTGCTGCCCAACCCGGCGATCCGGACGGCCTTCTCGATGGACGAGTGCCCGTGGGTGGAGGTGTACGCACGGTAGCGCCGGTCGATGCCGGTGTCGCGCCAGCGACCCCCGCTGGCCCGGTGCAGCGCGGCCAGGGTGGCTACCAGAGTCGCCGAGGAGGCCGAGTCCTGGATGACTCCGCCGCCGGTGCCGGTCGAGCGGAACCGCTGCGGCAGGTCCAGCAGTTGGGCCAGCCAGTCCATCATCACCGTTTCCAGCTCGGTGCAGGCGGGGCTGGCGGCCCAGAGCATGCCCTGGACGCCGAGCCCGGAGCTGACCAGGTCGCCGAGCACGCTCGGGCCGGAGGTGTTGGCCGGGAAGTAACCGAAGAAGCTTGGGTGCTGCCAATGGGTCAGCCCCGGTACGACGATCGAGTCCAGGTCGGCGAGGACCGCCTCGACCGGTTCTCCGCCGGCGGTGGGCGGCGCGGCGGGGAGAGCGGCGGCCACCGTTCCCGGTGGGTCGGCGGGGGCGACCGGTCGTTGCCCCACCGTCGTCCAGTAGTCGGCGATCCAGTCGACGACGGCGTGGCCGGCCCGGCGGAACTCGGCAGGGTCCATGTGGGGAGCGCTCACCCGAACGAGTTGATCAGGCATCGATCGGCGAGGCAAGACCGGCCGCGGTCGTCGCCCGGCCGAAATCATGCAACGGTCGTCGATGTTGCGCCGTGGAAAGCGCTTGCCCTACGATGCGCGGTGAGCCGGATCCGTGAGTTCAGGGCGTTCACCCCCGACCAGATCGCCGTCCGCCGCCGTCGCGGCAGGGCCGGTCCACCGTGCTTCCCGGGCAGGGCCGATGGGCCGCAGCGATCACCACCGGATCCCCGGAGGCAGTCCATGCACCCGTCCAGACATCGGCTGATCCTGCTCGCAGGTACGACGGCGGCCGCCGTCGTGGCCGGCACCCTCGGCCCGGTCGTCGCCTCGGCCGTCGCCGTCGGCTGCCGGGTCGACTATCAGGTCACCAACCAGTGGCAGGGCGGCTTCGGCGCCAACGTCACCGTCACCAACCTCGGCGACCCGGTCACCGGGTGGACCCTCACCTGGTCGTACGCCGCCGGCCAACAGGTCACCCAGGCGTGGAACGCCGCCGTCACCCAGTCCGGTGCCCAGGTCACCGCCCGCAACGTCGACCACAACGCCACCATTGCCGCCAACGGCACCGCCGCCTTCGGCTTCAACGGCTCCTGGACCGGCGGCAACCCGGCGCCGGGAAGCTTCGCGCTCAACGGCGTCACCTGCACCGGCACCCCACCCACCGGCGAGCCCACCACGCCTCCGCCGACCACACCACCCCCGACGACGCCGCCCCCAACGACGCCTCCGCCCACCACGCCTCCACCGTCGGCCGGGTCGATGCAGATGGAGAGCCTGGACCGAGGGCTGATCAGCGTCCGCTCCGGCAGCGGAAACCTGGTCTCCTGGCGGCTGCTCGGCACCGAGACCTCCGGTGTGGCGTTCAATCTCTACCGGGGGTCGACCAGGGTCAACGCCAGCCCGATCACCGGCGCCACCACCTACCTCGACAGCGGCGCGGCGGCCGGCTCGGCGTACACCGTGCGGGCCGTGGTCGGCGGCGCCGAACAGGCGGCGTCGGCGCCGGCGCTGCAGTTCGGCGCGGGCTTCCTGGACGTGCCGTTGCAGGTCCCGGCCGGCGGCAGCACCCCGAGCGGGGAGAGCTACACCTACAGCGCCAACGACGCCTCCGTCGGTGACCTCAACGGCGATGGCAGCTACGAGGTCGTGCTCAAGTGGGAGCCCTCGAACGCCAAGGACAACTCCCAGTCCGGCTACACCGGCAACGTCCACGTCGACGCGTACACCCTCACCGGCACCCGGTTGTGGCGCATCGACCTGGGCCGCAACATCCGGGCCGGCGCCCACTACACCCAGTTCCAGGTGTACGACTACGACGGCGACGGCCGCGCCGAGGTGGCCATGAAGACCGCCGACGGCACCCGCTCCGGCACCGGTCAGGTCATCGGATCGTCGTCGGCGGACCACCGCAACTCCAGCGGCTACGTGCTCGCCGGCCCGGAGTATCTGACCATGTTCGACGGGCGCACCGGCGCGGTGCTCTCCACCGTCACCTACGACCCGCCGCGCGGCACCGTGTCGTCGTGGGGTGACTCGTACGGCAACCGGGTGGACCGGTTCCTCGCCGGCACCGCGTACCTGGACGGGCAGCGCCCCTCGCTGATCATGGCCCGGGGTTACTACACCCGTGCGGTGATCGCGGCCTGGGACTTCCGCGACGGAACCCTGCGCAGGCGCTGGACGTTCGACTCGAACGCCTCCGGCAACGGTGCCGCCGCGGGTCAGGGCAACCACCAACTCTCCGTCGCCGACGTGGACGCCGACGGCCGTCAGGAGATCGTCTACGGCGCCGCCACCATCGACGACGACGGTCGACTGCTCTACTCGACCGGCAACGGGCACGGCGACGCCCTGCACGTCGGCGATCTCGACCCGGGCCGCGCCGGCCTGGAGGTGTTCAAGGTCGACGAGGATGCCAGCAAGCCCAGTTCCTGGTTCGCCGACGCCCGTACCGGTCAGATCCTCTGGTCCACGCCGGCCTCCGGAGACAACGGCCGTGGCGTCTCGGCGGACGTCTGGGCGGGTAGCCCCGGTGCGGAGTCGTGGTCGTCAGCGGTCGCCGGGCTGGCCAACACCAGGGGGCAGAACATCGGCCGCAAGCCATCGTCGGCCAACTTCCTCGCCTGGTGGGACGGCGACCCGGCGCGGGAACTGCTCGACGGCACGAAGATCGACAAGTACGGCACCGGCGGCGAGACCCGCCTGCTCGACGGCAGCGGGGTGGCGTCCAACAACGGCACCAAGGCCACGCCGGCGCTCTCCGGCGACATCCTGGGTGACTGGCGTGAGGAGGTGATCTGGCGAACCACCGACAGTCGGGCGCTGCGGATCTACAGCACGCCCACGCCGACGAGCACCCGGATCCACACCCTGATGCACGACCCGCAGTATCGGGTGGCGATCGCGTGGCAGAACACCGCCTACAACCAGCCGCCGCATCCGCGGTTCTTCATCGGCGATCAGATGACCAACCCACCGACCCCGAACATCTACCTACGTTGATCTGACCCCTGGTGGTCCCGACCGGGGTCGCCTAGGGTGGCAGGCACCGGGCCGCAGCCGCGGAATCCGCTCAGCTCCGGCCCGGTGCGCCACACCGCGGCATTCCCGACCCGTCCCGACCGGGAATGCCGTACCACCACCGGCACCAACATTAGGCACCGTCCGGGTCGGCAGGGTGACGCTGACGTGAAGATCGTGTTTCACGCCGTCCGGTGCAGGCCGCCCACCACCTGCTCGGCGATCAGCTCGTACGACCGCACCCGGTCCTGCACGTCGTACACCAGCGTGGTCAACATCAGCTCGTCCGCGCCGGTGCGCTCCACCAGCTCGGTCAGCTGCCGGCGCACCGTCTCCGGCGAGCCCATCGCCTGACCGTCGCGGCGCTGCAGCACGAACTCCCGCTCGATCTCGGTGTACGGGTACGCCGCCGCCTCGTCGGGCGTCGACAGCGGCTCCGGCCGGCCGGAGCGCAGCTTCAGGAACGACAACGCGCTCGGCCCCGCCAGCCACTCGGCACGCTCGTCGGTCTCCGCGCACACCGCGTTGACCGCCACCATCGCGTACGGCTTGTCCAACCACTGCGACGGCCGGAAGTTCTGCCGGTACAGGGCCAATGCCGGCAGCGTGTTCGCCGAGCTGAAGTGGTGCGCGAAGGAGAACGGCAGACCGAGCAGGCCAGCCAGTTGGGCGCTGAAACCGCTGGAGCCCAGCAGCCACACGGCTGGCTGCTCACCGCGACCCGGTGTGGCGATGATCTGCCCCGGCTTCTCCCCGCTGAAGTAGTTCATCAGGTCCGCCAGTTCACGTGGGAAGCCCTCGGCCGACAGGCCCTCCATGGTGCGCCGCAACGCCAGCGCGGTCACCTGGTCGGTGCCCGGTGCCCGCCCGATGCCCAGGTCGATCCGACCGGGGTGCAGTGCCTCCAGGGTGCCGAACTGCTCCGCCACCACCAGCGGCGCGTGGTTGGGCAGCATCACCCCGCCCGAGCCGAGGCGGATCGTCGAGGTGTTCGCGGCCAGGTGCGCCAGCAGCACCGCGGGGGCGGAACTGGCGATCGCCGGCATGTTGTGGTGCTCGGCCACCCAGAAACGGTGGTAGCCCAGCTCCTCGGTGCGGCGGGCCAGCTCGGTGGTGGCCTGCAGAGCGGCGCCCGCGGTGGCGCCCTTGGCGACCGGAGCAAGATCAAGAACAGACAACGGTACGGTGATCACACGGTCAGCCAACCCGTCGCCGACCGGATTTGTTCCGCTTGGCCGGCATCTGACGGGTGATTCACCGGCCCCCGCCGCCGCTCAGCCCATCCCACGGGCCTGTTCGAAGATCAGGCTGGTCTGGGTGTGCTGCACCACCGGATCGACGGCGAGATGATCCAGCACGAAGTCGCGCAACGCGTCACCGGACGCCGCCCGTACGTGCAGCACGTAGTCCTCCGCGCCCGCCACGTGGAACACCGACACCACCCCCGGCAGCCGCACCGACCGGGCCCGGAACGCGTCCACCGCCGCCCGCTCGTGCGCGGTCAGCCGCACCGACACCAACGCCTGCAACGGCAGACCGAGCGCGGCCGGATCGACCTCGGCGTGAAAACCACGGATCGCGCCCCGCTCGCGCAGGGCCCGCGTACGGGTCAGGCACGTCGAGGGAGCCACCCCCACCCGCTCGGCGAGGGCGTTGTTCGGCAGACGGCCATCCGCGGCCAACTCGGTCAGGATCGCGCGGTCGACCTCGTCCAGGGCCGGATACGGCCGCACATCGTTCGGCTCAGGGGGCATCCCACCATCCTCGTCCGAATCCGCCACCGAAACCAGAGACCTTGACAGAATGATCTGCCGAACCATTGCTCACCAACCGGTGGATGTTCGACGCTACCGGCATGACGACGGTGGACACCCGGGCCGTACACGCCGGCCGCGACGACCTACGCGCCCTCGGCGTGCACGTACCACCCATCGACCTGTCCACCACCAACCCACTGCCCTCGGTCGACGACGGCGGCGCCGCGTACGAGCGACTCGCCACCGGCGGCACACTTCCCACCGAGGGCGGCGCCGTCTACCAACGGCTGTGGAACCCCACCGTCGCCCGCTTCGAAACCGCCCTCGCCGAGCTGGAGGGCACCGCGCAGGCCGTCGCCTTCGCCAGCGGCATGGCCGCCCTCACCGCCACCCTGCTCGCCGCCGCCCGCGACGACCGGCGGCACGTCGTCGCCGTCCGACCCCTGTACGGCGGAACCGACCACGTCCTCGCCACCGGCCTGCTCGGTACCACCGTCACCTGGGCGCGCTCCGACGACGTCGCCGCGGCCATCCGCCCCGACACCGCGCTGATCATCGTCGAGACACCCGCCAACCCCACCCTCGACCTGGTCGACATCGCCGCCCTCGCCGCCGCGGCCGGCGACATCCCGCTGCTTGTCGACAACACCGTCGCCACCCCCGTACTGCAACAACCCGCCCGGCACGGCGCCACCCTCGTCCTGCACAGCGCCACCAAGAGCATCGGCGGGCACGGCGACGTTCTCGCCGGTGTCGTCGCCTGCGACGCCGACTGGGCAGCCCGGCTGCGCCAGGTCCGCGCGGTCACCGGCGCGATCCTGCACCCGCTCGGCGGCTACCTGCTGCACCGCGGCCTGCAGACCCTGCCGCTGCGCGTCCGCGCCCAGCAGGTCACCGCCGAGAAGCTCGCCGGCTGGCTCGCCGACCACCCGGCCGTACACCGCGTGCACCATCCGTCGGTGCACGACCCGGCGGCGCTGGTCGGCCGGCAGATGGCCGGCCCCGGCAGCCTGCTGGCCTTCGAGGTGCGCGGCGGCGCACCCGCCGCCGCCGCCGTGGCCGGCGCGTGCCGGCTGATCACCCACGCGGTGTCGCTCGGCGGCGTGGACACCCTGATCCAGCACCCCGCCTCACTCACCCACCGGCCGGTCGACGGTGCGGCGAAACCCGCCGCCGGGCTGCTGCGCCTCTCGGTCGGCCTGGAGGACCCCGAGGACCTGCGCGCCGACCTCGCCCACGCGCTCGACACAATCGCCTGATCAGCTCAGGTCGCGGTTCCCCAGCACCCGGTTGGGCGAGCCCTGCCGTGCCACCCGCAGCATCGCCCGGCCGATCCCGTCGGTGGTGGTGATCTGGTTCGGCAGCAACCGGCGCAGCACCGGAATGAGCGGACGGGTGACCGCGTACCCGATCCGGTACCAACTGGTGCGTGACACCGCCCCGTGCGTCGGCTGGATGAAACCGGGCCGCGCCGCGTAGCCGTTGGGCAGCAGGTCGATGATCGCGTTCTCGGTACGGCCCTTGACCCGCGCCCACATCAGGCGACCCTGACCCGACGAGTCGGTGCCGACACCGGAGACGTAGACGAACGTGACCTGCGGGCTCACTTCGGCCAGCAGCCGCGCCGCCGCGAGCGGGTAGTCGTAGCTGACTCGCGTGTACGCGGCCTCGTCCAGACCCAGGGAGGAGACACCCAGGCAGTAGAAACACGCGTCCACGCCGGTCAACTCGGCCCGCACCGCCTCCAGTTCGCCGACATCGGCGACGGTGAGCTCGCGCAGCTTCGGATGCCGCTGCCCGGTCGGGCGCCGGCCGACGGTCAGCACCTCCCGCACGTCCTCGGCGAGCAGACACTCGGGCAGCACGCCCTGGCCGACCATGCCGGTCGCGCCGAAGATGACCACCCGCATCAGTTCCCACCCCTGTCGTCGTCGACCCCGCCACCGGCCATCCCGCCCGCGTGCCAGCCAGGCTCCCACGGTCGGCATGACCACCGTCGCCCGGGAAAGCCGGCGTGGCCGGGGGCAGACGGGGTGCAGACCAGGCAGGTAGGAGTAGGCGGCGGGATCCGTCGGATTGTCGACATCCGGCAAGCAGCGGAAGCACCGCGATGCGGTATCGCACTTCGCCGGTTCGGGCCGATCGACACACCAGTGCCAGACCGTGTGTACGGCAATGAGAGCGCGCGGGCTACGGAGCGGATGTCGTGGCCGCGAGCGCGGAGGGTCGGGCTTGTGCCCGCATCAGCGGTGGGTACAAGCCCACAATCATCGAACAGGTGTATGACGGAGTGCCGGGAGCGGGATTCGAACCCGCAAGCCCTTTCGGGCAGAAGTGTTTGAGACTTCCGTGTATGCCGTTCCACCATCCCGGCGGGTCGCGCTTACTGTACCCGACTACTCTCATGCGGGAGCATGGGTGGTAGCCGTGCAGTGATCGATGGTGGGGGTAGGACTGGTGGCCGAGATGCCGACGGATGCCGAGCGCAGGCGCGTACTGATCGCCGAGGACGAGGCGCTGATCCGGCTGGACCTCGCCGAGATGCTGGTCGAAGAGGGTTACGAGGTGGTCGGGGAGGCCGGTGACGGCGAGACCGCCGTCCGCCTCGCCGAGGAGTTGAAGCCCGATCTCGTCATCCTCGACATCAAGATGCCGATCATGGATGGGCTGGCCGCCGCCGAGCGGATCGCCGGCGCCCGGATCGCCCCGGTGATCATTCTGACCGCGTTCAGCCAGCGCGACCTGGTGGAGCGGGCGCGGGCGGCGGGCGCGATGGCGTACCTCGTGAAGCCCTTCCAGAAGAGCGACCTGGTCCCGGCGGTCGAGATCGCACTGTCGCGCTACTCGGAGGTCGCGGCCCTGGAGGCGGAGGTCGCGAGCCTGACCGACCGCCTGGAGATCCGCAAGACCGTGGAGCGCGCCAAGGGCGCGCTGATGACCACGTACGGGATGACCGAGCCGCAGGCGTTCAAGTGGATCCAGCGCACGGCGATGGACCACCGGATGACCATGAAAGAGGTCGCCGAGCGGATCCTCACGGAGACCGCCGGCGGCGAGGTGTCGCCGCAGCCGACCGTCTGACCGCCGGGCGGGGTTCGGCGTCGGGCCATCGGATCGATAGCATCACATGCGTGTCGGTCCGGCGTGCCATCGCGGTGTTCGTGGTTGCCGTCACGCTGCTCGGCGGCTGCCGGGCCACCCGGGACGAGGGTCTTCCCGAACCGGTCCGTCCACGGTGGACGGCGTTGGAGTTGCCGATGCCGCCGGGTGCCACCGGTCGACTGATCGTGCGCGACGCGGTCGCCTGCGAGGGCCGGTGGTATGTGGTCGGCGCGGTGGGCGGGGCCGATGGCACGACCCGGCCGGCGGCCTGGGGTAGCGGCGACGGCCGTGGCTGGTCGCCGTTGTCGCTGCGTCCGATCAGCTACTACGGCGAGCGCGCGATTCTGTACGCCGTTGGTTGTCACGAGGGGCGGATCGCCGTCATCGGTGCGCGGGCGGGCGGTGCGCACGGCAACCCGCGGGTGCGGACGTGGCGGCAGGACGCCGACGGTGCTCTGACCGAGGTGCCGGCGGAGTTCGAGCTGTACGGCGGGCCGGAGGCGGTCAGCGCGAGCCGTGTCGCGGGCGGCGACCGAGGCTGGTTGATCGCGGGTGCCCGGACGAGCGGGGCGGCGGTCTGGCGTTCCCCGGACGGGGACGATTTTCAGCTGGTTGCCGGGGCTCCGGGGCTGGCCAGCGAATCAATCTTGACGACACTCGCCACGGATGCGCTGGCGGTGCCCGATGGCTGGTTGGTCGGCGGCGGGGGCCGGCCGGCCGACCGTGCCGATCGTGACCCGTTCGTCTGGTTCTCCGGTGATGCCCGGGCCTGGACGCGGCTGGCGCTGCCGGCGACCGGTGCGGACGAGATCGTGCAGCGCCTCGTGCGGGTCGGTTCCGTCGTGTACGCCCTCGGGGTGCGGGGGAGCGGGTTCCAGGCGTGGGTGCTCGACATCGCCTCCGGGGGCGTGGCGACGAGCGCGGGCCGGTGGCGGGCCGTGGGGCGGTTCGGAACGACAGGCACCGGCACGGTGGCGGGTGTGGAGTCGCTCGCCGGCGGGGGTGGTGAGGTGCTGGCCGTGACGATGGCGGCCGATGGGCACCGGCTGTGGCGGGCCGCCGCCGGCGGCGCGTCGTGGGCGCCGGTGGCCCTGCCGGTGAGTGTTTCCGCTGGTGGGGACACGTCAGCGGCGCTCACGCTGTGGGACGGTGGGATGGTGGTCACTATCGACGACGGGGTGGCGGCGAGGGTGTGGTTTGCGCCTTTGGGGGCCGACTGACGGTTTGTCGAGGCCCGCCGATGTGACATCTAAACGCGAGGTTCCCCGCCTCTGGTAACGGTTGAGTCAATGCCGCCTACGACACCTTACGGTGAGTAGTGCTTCTGGGATAACGTCCCGCCCCAGACCGGGTGAACGGTCCGGTCCGTTGCCGCCTCGCCTCTTTCGCCCGGCGGCATCGGACTCCTGGACGGAGAAGGGGTTCCAGCCTTGAGGCAAAACTTCGTGCGCGTCCTCGGCAGCGTCGCCATCGCGGCGCTCATTGCCGGCGGCGCCAGCGCATGCAAGAAGGACGAGGGCACGTCGGACGGTACCGCCAGCAAGGCGTGCGACCTCAAGATCGGTTTCTTCGGGGCGCTCTCCGGCGCTGACGCCGGCCTGGTGACCCCGATGAAGCAGGGTGCCGACCTGGCCGTGGAGAAGTACAACGCGGCGAACGCGGACTGCAAGGTCACCGTTCAGGCGTTCGACTCGCAGGGCAAGGCCGACCTGGCCGGTGGTCTGGCGACCAGTGCGGTGGCCGACACGAAGATCGTCGGCATGGTTGGGCCGGCGTTCTCCGGTGAGAGCGAGGTCGCGCTGCCGATCTTCGACACCGCGACTCTCCCCAGCATCAGCCCGTCGGCCACCCGGCCGAGCCTGTCGGAAAAGGGCTGGAAGGTCTTCCACCGGGGTGTCGGTAACGACTTCTCCCAGGGGCCGGCGATCGCCAGCTACATCAAGAACGTGCTGAAGGCGCAGAAGGCGTTCGTCATCGACGACCAGTCGGCGTACGGCGCGGGTCTGGCCGACGAGGCCAAGAAGGGCCTCGGCTCGCTGGTCATCGGCACCGACAAGGTCGTGGACAACGCGCAGGAGTTCGGTGCGCAGATCTCCAAGGTGAAGACCAGCGGCGCGACGGTGCTGTTCTACGCGGGTTACACCGAGGAGGCGGCGCCGTTCCTGAAGCAGCTGCGGGCTGCGGGCTGGACCGGCACGTTCATCGGTGGTGACGGCATCAACGACGCCAACATGCTGTCGGTGACTGGTCAGAAGGACGTCGAGGGCACCATCGCGACCTGCCCGTGTGGTCCGGCGACCGCGGCCAAGGGCACCTTCGTGACCGACTTCAAGGCCAAGTACAGCGTCGACCCGGGCGTGTACGCGGACGTGGCGTTCGACCTGGCCAACATCTACCTTGAGGCGATCAAGGCCGGCAAGACCACCCGCGCCGACATCCAGACCTTCCTGTCCACCTACAACAAGGCTGGCGCCGCCTCGGGCGTGACCTACAAGTGGGAGGCCAACGGCGAGCTGGACCCGACGCAGGTCAAGGTGTGGGCCTTCAAGGCCACCGCCGGTGCGTGGGCTCCGGACGTGGAGATCCCGAAGGCCTGATCCCGTTGGGGGTCACAGGTTTGAGGGCGTGACGATAAGAGTTGTTCCGGTGCGGTCGGGGTGTGTAACCCCGGCCGCATCGGTTCAACGCAACACCCTTCGGAGCATCGGTGGACTTTGCAGAACTCGTCCGGGGCTTCCCGGAACTAACCACGACCGGGTTGGTGCAGGGTGCGATCTACGCGCTCATCGCCCTCGGCTACACCCTCGTTTACGGCGTACTTCGCCTGATCAACTTTGCGCACTCCGAGGTCTTCATGATCGGCACCTTCGGTGCGATCTGGACCTGGGCGGCCTTCGGGCTCGATAGCAACAGTGGTGCCCCCTCGGTGGGGCGCGCGCTGCTTCTGATCGCGCTCGCGATCGTCGCGGCCGCGCTGCTGTCCGGCAGCGTCGCGCTGCTGATCGAGGTCACCGCCTACCGTCCCCTGCGTCGGCGTAACGCGCCACCGCTGGCCTTCCTGATCACGGCCATCGGCGCGTCGTACGCCCTGATGGAGCTGATGGGGACGCTGACCCAGCGTCGCCAGGTCGGCTCGCCGGCTCTGCTGCCGGCCGACACGTTGTTCAGCATCGGCGGCTGGAGCATCACGCCGGTGCAGATGCTGACGCTGAGCGTGGCCATCCTGATGATGGTCGGCTTGGACTGGTTCGTGAACCGCACCCGCTTCGGCAAGGGCATCCGCGCGGTCGCGCAGGATGCCAACACCGCCGCGCTGATGGGTGTCAACAAGAGCCGCGTGATCGCGCTGGTCTTCGTGCTGGGTGGCCTGATGGCCGGTGTGGCCGCTGTCTTCAGTGACATGAAGAGCGGAAACACCCGGTACAACATCGGCTTCCTGCTCGGGCTCAAGGCGTTCTCCGCCGCGGTGCTGGGCGGTATCGGCAACCTGCGGGGCGCGGCGATCGGTGGCGTGCTGCTGGGTCTGGTCGAGAACTACGGGTCGGCGCTGTTCGGCTCGCAGTGGCGCGATCTCATCGCGTTCGTCGTGCTGATCGTCCTGCTGATGTTCCGGCCGACCGGTCTGCTGGGCGAGTCGTTGGGGAGGGCGCGGGCATGACCGCTCTGCGAGAGCGTTGGCACTCCGCTTCGAGTGCCTTCGGTCGGCGGGTCGACGGGCTGCCGAAGTCCGCCCGGATCACCGGGTTGCTGGCCTTCGTCGCCTTCCTCTACGTCCTGCCGAACAAGTGGTTCTACGAGTACCTGAACATCCCCGGTGTGTGGATCCCGCTCTACACCACGCGGAACGACATGGCGGCGGTGCTCTTCTACTGCGCGTGGATCGTGCTGCTGTCACTCGGTCTCAACGTGGTGGTGGGTTACGCGGGTCTGTTGGACCTGGGGTTCTTCGGCTTCTTCGCCGTCGGTGCCTACACCGTGGCGTTGTTGACGTCGCCGGAGAGCAAGCTCATCACCGAGTACAACTGGCTGGAGAGCCCGTGGCCCTGGTTGGTCACGGTGCCGATCGCGGTCGCCCTGGCGCTGTTGTCCGGTGTGCTGCTGGGCGCTCCGACCCTGCGGCTGCGCGGTGACTACCTGGCGATCGTGACGCTCGGTTTCGCGGAGATGATCCGGATCATCGCGAAGAACCAGGACTGGATCCTCAACGGTGACCGGGGCATCCCGCAGGTGGGGCACCCACCGGGCAAGTACCCGGACGGGACGGCCATCTTCCAGTTCGAGTTCAAGCCGTACTACTGGCTGCTGCTCACCGTGATCATCGGCGCCGTCTTCCTGATCCGTAACCTGGCCAACAGCCGGGTGGGTCGGGCCTGGGTGGCGATCCGTGAGGACGAGGACGCGGCCGAGCTGATGGGCGTGCCGACGTTCCGGTTCAAGCTGTGGGCGTTCGCGATCGGCGCGGCGGTCGGCGGCTTGTCCGGCACGTTGTGGGCCGGTCAGGCCAACTTCGTCAACTCCTCGACGTTCTCGTTGGAGAATTCGATTCTGGTGTTGGCGGCGGTGTTGCTCGGCGGTGCGGGCAGCATCGGCGGCGCGATCCTCGGTGGCTTCCTGGTCATCTACATTCCGGAGTGGCTGCGGTCGGTGGGTGACGTGTTCGGTCTGCCGGAGACGGCCACCGTCTTCGGCAACGACTTCGACGTGAGCCCGACGTCGTTGCGCTACTTCATCTTCGGGATCCTGCTGATCATCGTGATGATCTTCCGTCCGCAGGGTCTCTGGCCGAACCGGCGGCGGGCCGCCGAGCTCAAGGACCGGCAGAAGGAGGTGGCTGTCGTTGAGTGAGCCACGGATGGGTAGCGAGCGCGACGCCACCAGCGAGCGCGACATGGCGATCGACGCGCGCACGACGGTGGGTAGCCCGCCGGAGACCTCGTCGACGCCGGACGAGGCCGTCAGTGAGCCGGCCCCGGCGACCGACGGTCGCAAGCCTCTGCTGGAGGTCGACCACGTCACGCTGCGGTTCGGCGGTGTGGTGGCTCTCAACGACGTCAACTTCACCCTCTATGAGGGGGAGATCCTCGGGCTGATCGGCCCGAACGGCGCGGGCAAGACCACCTGCTTCAACGCGATGACGGGCGTGTACACCCCGACGACCGGTCAGATCCGGTTCCGGGGCGAGAAGGTCAGCGGCCGGAAGCGGTTCCAGATCACCAAGATGGGCATCGCGCGTACCTTCCAGAACATCCGTCTCTTCCCGGAGATGACGGCCCTGGAGAACGTGCAGGTCGGCGCGGACGCCAACCATAAGACCAGCGTCCCGAGCGCCCTGCTGCGGTTGCCGCGGCACTGGCGGGAGGAGCGGCAGGGCAAGGAGAAGGCCCGCGAGCTGCTGGACTTCGTGGGCATCCAGGGTCGCTCCGGCGACCTGGCGCGCAACCTGTCGTACGGTGACCAGCGTCGGCTGGAGATCGCCCGGGCCCTGGCCACCGATCCCACCCTGCTCTGCCTGGACGAGCCGGCGGCCGGCTTCAACCCGGCCGAGAAGGTGGCCCTGCTGCAGCTGATCCGCAAGATCCGCGACTCCGGGGTGACCGTCCTGCTGATCGAGCACGACATGCGTCTGGTCATGGGCGTGGTGGACCGGCTGGTGGTGCTGGAGTTCGGGCAGAAGATCGCCGAGGGGTCGCCGGCCGAGGTGCGCGACGACCCCAAGGTGATCGCGGCTTACCTGGGAGGTGCCGAGGATGCTGCTTGAGATCGAGAACCTGAAGCTGCTCTACGGCCGTATCGAGGCGTTGCACGGCATCAGCCTGCACGTCGAGCAGGGCGAGATCGTGGCGCTCATCGGCGCGAACGGCGCCGGCAAGACCACGACGATGAAGGCGATCTCGGGGCTGCACGCCATCTCCGGCGGCAGCATCAAGTTCGACGGCACCGATGTCAGTCGGCTCCGTGCCGACCTCCGGGTGATCCGGGGGATCGGGCAGTCGCCCGAGGGCCGTGGCGTCTTCCCCGGCATGACCGTGCTCGAGAACCTGGAGATGGGGGCCTACACCCGCAGGGACAAGGCCGACATCGCCAAGGACCTGGCGATGGTCTTCGACCTGTTCCCGCGGCTGCACGAGCGGCGTAAGCAGGCCGGCGGCACGCTCTCCGGCGGCGAGCAGCAGATGCTCGCGGTCGGCCGGGCGCTGATGACCCGTCCCAAGCTGCTGCTGCTGGACGAGCCGTCGATGGGGCTGGCACCCAAGTTGATCCAGCAGATCTTCGAGATCATCACCCAGATCAACGAGCAGGGCACCACGATCCTGCTGGTCGAGCAGAACGCCCAGCAGGCGCTCTCCCGGGCCCACCGGGGGTACGTGTTGGAGACCGGCCGGATCGTCAAGGAGGGCACCGGCCTGGAACTCCTGCACGACCCGGCGGTCAAGGAGGCGTACCTCGGCGTGGCCTGAGCTACCCGTGCGACGGCCGGTCACCCCACGCGGGTTGGCCGGCCGTCGCCGTTGCGGCCGGGCTGTCCGTTTTGGCGTCGGGTCGTGCGGTGCCGCCACCCGGGGATGTCGGTGCGACGGACTAGAGTCGCTGCCGTGACAGCTACGACACCGCGCCTGCTTCTCGTCGACGGACATTCCCTGGCATACCGGGCCTTCTTCGCCCTGCCGGTGGAAAACTTCTCCACCACGACGGGTCAGCCGACCAACGCGGTGTACGGCTTCACCTCGATGCTGATCAACGTGCTGCGCGACGAGCAGCCCACCCACATCGTCGTGGCCTTCGACGTCTCCCGCCGTTCCTTCCGCACCGAGAAGTACGCGGAGTACAAGGCCGGCCGCAGCGAGACCCCGACCGACTTCAAGGGCCAGGTCAGCCTGGTCAAGGAGGTCCTGGCCGCGCTGCAGATCCCGGTGGTGGAGAAGGAGGGCTTCGAGGCCGACGACGTCATCGCCACGCTCGCGTGCCAGGCCCGCGACCAGGGCATGTCGGTGCTGATCAGCAGCGGTGACCGGGACGCGTTCCAACTGGTCGACGACCAGATCACCGTCCTCTACCCGCGCAAGGGTGTCTCCGACCTGGCCCGGATGGACCCGGCGGCGATCGAGGCGAAGTACGGCGTCGGGCCACAGCAGTATCGGGACCTCGCCGCGTTGGTCGGCGAGACCAGTGACAACCTGCCCGGCATCCCCGGCGTCGGCCCGAAGACCGCGGCGA
The DNA here is from genome assembly GCF_050936255.1 of Micromonospora sp. CA-259024. NCBI lineage: Bacteria > Bacillati > Actinomycetota > Actinomycetes > Micromonosporales > Micromonosporaceae > Micromonospora > Micromonospora sp. CA-259024. The sequence goes on from NZ_JBNJND010000001.1 coordinate 316,941, forward strand.
AGTGGATCACCATGTACGGCGGGGTGGAGGGCGTGATCGCCCGCGCCGACGAGATCAAGGGCAAGGCCGGCGACAGCCTGCGCGAGCGGCTCGCCGACGTGATCCGCAACTACGAGATCAACCGCCTCGTCTCCGACCTGGAGCTGCCGCTCCGCCCGGAGGACACCCGCTGGGCCGGGTGGGACCGCGAGGCGGTGCACCAGGTCTTCGACACACTGGAGTTCCGCATCCTGCGTGACCGGCTCTACCAGTACCTGGAGGCGGTGGAGCCGGAGGCCGAGTCCGGGTTCGACCTCGCCGGCGAGGTGCTCACCGAGACCGGCGCGTTGGCGGGCTGGCTGACCACGCACGCCCCGACCGGCACCCCGGTCGGGTTGGCGGTCAAGCTCGACACCGGTCCCAACCGCCGGCACACCGCCTCGATCACCGGTCTGGCGCTGGCCACCGCTGGCGGCGCGGCGGCCTGGGTCGACCCGGCGGGGCTCGACCCGACCGACGAGGGCGCCCTGGCCGGTTGGTTGGCCGACGCGCAGCGGCCCAAGGTGCTGCACGACAGCAAACCAGCCGTGCTGGCCTGCGCCGCGCACGGTTGGCAGCTCGCCGGCATCGTCCGTGACACGCAGATCGCCGCGTACCTGGCCCGCCCCGATCAGCGGTCCTACGACCTGACCGACCTGGCGCTGCGCTACCTGCACCGGGAGCTGCGGGTGGACGTCCCGGAGTCCGGCCAGCTCACCCTCGACGGGCTGGGCGACGAGGGCGTGGCCGAGCAGAACCTGATGCTCCAGGCCCGGGCCACCCTCGACCTGGCCGACGCGATCGACGCCGAGCTGTCCCGCGACGGCGAGCAGTCCGCCCGGCTGATGGCCGGGGTGGAGCTGCCCCTGATGCGGGTGCTCGCCGGCATGGAGAGCACCGGCATCGCCGCCGACACGCACTATCTGTCCGAGTTGGAGGCGCACTTCGCCGCCGAGGTGAAGGCCGCCGCGCAGGGCGCGTACGAGGCGGTGGGTCGGGAGTTCAACCTCGGCTCGCCCAAGCAGTTGCAGGAGATCCTCTTCACCGAGTTGGGCCTGCCGAAGACCAAGAAGATCAAGACGGGTTACACCACCGACGCTGACGCCCTGCAGTGGCTCTACGCGCAGCAGCCGCACCCGGTGCTCGCCCACCTGCTGCGCCATCGGGACGTGGCCAAGCTCAAGTCCACCGTCGACGGGCTGCTCAAGTCGGTCTCCGACGACGGTCGGATCCACACCACCTTCAACCAGACGGTGGCGGCCACCGGTCGGCTCTCCTCCACAGAGCCCAACCTGCAGAACATCCCGATCCGCACCGAGGAGGGCCGGCGGATCCGCCGGGCCTTCGTGGTGGGGGAGGGCTACGAGTGCCTGCTCACCGCCGACTACAGCCAGATCGAGATGCGCATCATGGCGCACCTCAGCTCGGACGACGCGCTGATCGACGCGTTCAACTCCGGCGCCGACTTCCATGCCGCCACCGCCTCGTCGGTCTTCGGGGTGCCGCTCGACGAGGTCACCCCCGACCAACGCCGCAAGATCAAGGCCATGAACTACGGCCTGGCGTACGGGCTGAGTGCGTTCGGCCTGTCCCAGCAGCTCAGCATCGGCACGGACGAGGCCCGCGGGCTGATGGAGAACTACTTCGCCGGCTTCGGCGGGGTGCGCGACTACCTGCAGCAGGTGGTCGCCCGGGCACGCCAGGACGGCTACACCTCGACCATCCTGGGTCGCCGCCGCTACCTGCCCGACCTGGTCAGCGACAACCGGCAGCGCCGGGACATCGCCGAGCGGATGGCACTCAACGCTCCGATCCAGGGCTCCGCGGCCGACATCATCAAGATGGCGATGCTGCACGTCGACACCGCGCTCGGTGCGGCGGGCCTGCGCTCGCGGATGTTGTTGCAGGTGCACGACGAGCTGGTCTTCGAGGTCGCCCCCGGTGAGCGGGAGGCGTTGGAGGCACTGGTCCGGCGGGAGATGGGCGGGGCGTACCCGCTGTCGGTGCCGCTGGAGGTGTCGGTGGGCGAAGGCCGGGACTGGAACAGCGCTGATCACTGATCTTGCTGGTCGCGGTGGGGGTTTCGGGGCAGTCCGACCCGCTCCGGGCGGTCAGGCTTGATCCCTGTGCGGGTCGGGCTGCCCCGGAACCCCGACGAGGTTGCTGTGGTCGGTGCTGTTCGGCGTTGTGACCAGAGCGGTGGCGTCAGAGTGTGGGGTCAGCGTCCGGGTCCCCGGCGCTCCTTTGGCGGTGTGCCGTGCCGGTCCAGAGCCCGCCGAGACGGGCCGCCCGGGGCCGGAAGTGGCCCCTTCAGGGGGTCGTGGCCCCAGTTCATGAGGGACCAGCGCCACTTGGTGTCGCGGACGTCGCCGGACGGGCGCTGTGCCATGTGCCGGCGTACGTAGCCGACCACCTTGCGCATGTGTGTGTAGTCGCCCTCGGACAGGTCGCCACGCTTGCGACGCAACAGGTTGATGATCTTCCGGCCGGACTCGTGCCCAACGGACTCGCCACCACCGGAGCGGCCACCCTTGTGCCAGCCGACCTGTTTCGACTCGTCGGTCTCCAGCCAGCTGGACAGCTCGGCGGGCTTCATGTTCACCGCCTCGGTGAACTCCCGGTAGGTGTCCCGGCCCTGGTCGTCAACCCTGCTCATGGCGCAGCGCCTCGGGGCGGTGGGCCACGTCGCGGCCCGAGTCGTCGTTGCGGATCCGGTACTGCGGCTCATCCTCCGTCGCGTTCACGGCGTGTCCACGTACGTGCGTCCGGTCAACCAGCTTCTCCTTGACCACGCCGTGCGCCCGGCCGCTGTGACTGGCCCAGGAGACGTGGTCGCCCTCGCGGAATTCCCTCTGCTCGGCCATGAACTCCGGCTACCCGGCATCAGCGGAGCGAAACGACCAGCCGAAACAGCCGACTACGGCGTGATCTCGGCGATCGGTAGTTTGATCTCGAACGGCTCGGTCAACTCGATCACGTCGGCGCCGTCGGCGACCAGCTCGTACTGCCGCTCACCGCCGGGCCCCACCCGGTCGCCGATCCGGTACGCGTAGATGTGCACGGGGTCCTGCTCGATGCGCCAGTAGAACGGAATGCCGGCGGCGGCGTACTCACCCGGTTTGGCGAAACGGTCGACCCGCCGGGTGCCCGGCGAGACGATCTCCACGGCGAGGACGACGTCTTCCGGTTGCAGCATGGATCGTGTGGGAGTCACGCCCGCTCGCCGCAGCAGCACGTCCGGCTGTCGGCTGGTGTTGCGGCTGAGCCCGACTCCGATGGCCTGGACGACCCGAAGGTCGGTCGGCACATGCTGCAGCAGCCAGTGAGCGAGTAGCAGCGAAATGTCCTGATGGCCCAGGGTGGGGGAGGGTGTCACCTGGATAACTCCGTCGACGAGTTCGACGCGGGGGGCGTCGTCCGGCAGGGTGAGCAGGTCCTCCAGCGTGTAGTCGGCACGCTGCTGCCGCATCGGATCCGGACACCAGGGGCCAGGTGATGTCGGGATGGGCTCGGCGCTCATGGGGACGAGCCTACCGGCGATCGATGGTTCGCAGGTCGGACCGCGGGTGCGACGCGCTCACCCGGCCGGCTTCTCGGTGACGAAGATGGCGGTACCGGGGAAGAGGCGACCCCGCAACGGGCTCCACTGCCCCCAGACCCCCTCGTGGCCCTCCGGCCACTCCGGCTCCACCAGGTCCAGCAGCCGGAACCCCGCGCCGACCAGCTCCCGGACCCGGTCGCCGAGCGTGCGGTGCTGCTCGACGTAGGTGGCGACGCCGGATTCGTCCTGTTCCACGTAGGGGGAGCGGTCGAAGTACGAGTGAACGGCGGTCAGCCCGCCCTCGCCCGGGTCGTCGAGGAAGATCCAGCGCATCGGGTGGGTCACCGAGAACACCCACCGGCCCCCGGGGCGAAGCACCCGGTGCACCTCGGCGAGCAGGGTCGCCGAGTCGTCCACGAACGGGATCGCGCCGAAGGCGGTGCAGGCGAGGTCGAACGACCGGTCGGCGAACGGCAGGGCGAGCGCGTCGGCCTGCACCAGCGGTACGCGTACCCCGGTGCGGTCGGCGGCCTCGGCGGCGTGCCGCAGCATGCCGGCGGACAGGTCGAAGGCGACCGGCCGGGCACCCTGTGTGGACAGCCAGCGGGCGGCGGCCGCCGCGCCGCAGCCCACCTCCAGCACCCGCCTGCCGGGCAGGTCACCGAGCAGCCGGGCGTCGGCCTCGCGCAGCCCCTCCGGGCACCAGACGAAGTCCACGTCACCGAGGAACGCGCCGTGCTCAGCCTGGTAGTCGTCGGCGTCGGTGTCCCACCAGCCGCGGTTGGCCCGCCGGGCCTCGGCGTCACCCACCCGGCGCCGGGTGACCCGGCTGTCGTCATCCACGCGCTCACGGTAGGCCCCACCCACCCCGTTCGGCGCGGCGGCGCGTCCAAGATCTGCGCTGCTTCTCGCGCGGTGACGCATGATCGACTCGGTTTCCGTGAAGTCGCGGTGTCCGGGCCGGTGGGACGCCCCGATATCCAGGAAACCGAGTCGATCAAGCATGGCGTGGGAGTGGGGCCGCCTGTGCGGCAGGCAGGGTGCCTGGGGTTGGTGTGACGCACGAGACAGCAGGGGTGGTTTCCTGGCGATTGTTCGGCTTTCGCAGGTCACCGCATGGAGAGAAGCCGGGAGGGCTTGCACGCTGTGGTAATGCGCACGGTAGGCTAGACGATGCGCTCGCGGATCGTGTGTCTCGGCAGGGAGCAGGTGCGCGGTCGACGGAGCCACATCATGATCTCACTGTGATCGTTCGGTGTGCCCGGCGACGGATCCGCTGGCGCGAACAGGTCACTGCGACACCAGCCTGCTGTGACAACCCACCGACCGGAGCAACCGCCCACATGACGAGCAGCATCGAGGCCCCCTCGAGCGCCACCCGGGTCACCCACGACGATCTCGGTTCCGAGGAGGCATTCCTCGCCGCGATCGACGAGACCATCAAGTACTTCAACGACGGCGATATTGTCGAAGGCACCGTCGTCAAGGTCGATCGGGACGAGGTCCTGCTCGACATCGGCTACAAGACCGAGGGTGTCATCCCCTCTCGGGAGTTGTCGATCAAGCACGACGTGGACCCCGCCGAGGTTGTGACGGTTGGTGACCACATCGAGGCCCTGGTCCTCCAGAAGGAGGACAAGGAGGGTCGTCTGATCCTCTCCAAGAAGCGGGCACAGTACGAGCGGGCCTGGGGCACGATCGAGAAGATCAAGGACGAGGACGGCGTCGTCCGCGGTTCGGTCATCGAGGTGGTCAAGGGCGGCCTCATCCTCGACATCGGGCTGCGCGGCTTCCTGCCCGCGTCCCTGGTCGAGATGCGGCGCGTGCGCGACCTGCAGCCGTACGTCGGGCGAGAGCTCGAGGCCAAGATCATCGAGCTGGACAAGAACCGCAACAACGTGGTCCTGTCCCGCCGGGCCTGGCTGGAGCAGACGCAGTCCGAGGTGCGCACCGAGTTCCTCAACAAGCTGCAGAAGGGCCAGGTCCGCAAGGGCGTCGTGTCCTCGATCGTCAACTTCGGCGCATTCGTGGACCTCGGCGGCGTCGACGGTCTGGTGCACGTCTCCGAGCTGTCCTGGAAGCACATCGACCACCCGTCCGAGGTCGTCGAGGTGGGCCAGGAGGTCGAGGTCGAGGTCCTGGACGTCGACCTGGACCGCGAGCGGGTCTCGCTGTCGCTGAAGGCGACCCAGGAGGACCCGTGGCGGCAGTTCGCCCGCACCCACGCGATCCAGCAGATCGTGCCGGGTAAGGTCACCAAGCTGGTCCCGTTCGGTGCGTTCGTCCGGGTGGACGACGGCATCGAGGGCCTGGTCCACATCTCCGAGCTGGCCGAGCGCCACGTGGAGATCCCGGAGCAGGTCGTCCAGGTTGGCTCCGAGGTCATGGTCAAGGTCATCGACATCGACCTGGAGCGCCGCCGGATCTCGCTGTCGCTCAAGCAGGCCAACGAGGGCTTCGTCGAGGGCGAGGAGCACTTCGACCCGACCCTCTACGGCATGGCCGCGACGTACGACGCCGAGGGCAACTACATCTACCCTGAGGGCTTCGACCCGGAGACGGGCGAGTGGCTCGAGGGGTACGACAAGCAGCGCGAGACCTGGGAGAACCAGTACGCCGAGGCTCGTGTGCGCTGGGAGGCCCACACCAAGCAGGTGCAGACCTCTCGGGCTGCCGACGCCGAGGCCGCTGCCAACCCGACTCCGGCCGTCCCGGCCGCCGGCGGCGGCGGTGGCACCACCTCTTCGACCAGCCCGGCCCCGAGCCGGCAGGCCGAGGAGCCGGCCGGCACCCTGGCCACCGACGAGGCGCTCGCCGCACTGCGGGAGAAGCTCGCCGGCGGTAAGTGACCCGCTGAACGACGACGGGCCCCGTCCCCGCGATCTCCGGATCGCTGGGGGCGGGGCCCTCGCCGTACCCGGCGAGTTGCGGCTGGCGCGCCGCGCGCGGAGGCGGCTCCGACCGACAAGATCGTGCTCCATCCAGGATTGAGGGGCCTCCCGGCCGCCAACACACCACCACGTCCTGGATCGCGCACGATCTCGCGGGACCGGGGTCGGGGTCGGATGGGCGAGCGTGATCTCGCCGGGCCGTCGGTGGGTTTGGCGGCCGGGCTCGTGATCCGGTTGACTGGTCGGGTGCTGAGGGTGGGGTTGACCGGCGGGATCGGTTCGGGCAAGAGCGCGGTGGCCGCGCGGCTCGTCGAGCGGGGCGCGGTGCTCATTGACGCCGACCGGGTGGCCCGGGAGGTCGTCGCGCCGGGCACCGAAGGGCTGGCCGAGATCGTCGCCGCCTTCTCCGACGCGGTGCTGGATGCCGACGGCGCGCTGGACCGCGCCGCACTGGGCGCGGTGGTGTTCGCCGACGAGACCGCCCGCCGTCGGCTGGAGGCGATCACCCACCCCCGGGTCCGGGCCCGCACCGCGGAGCTGGCCGCCGCGGCGGCACCCGACGCGATCGTCGTCAACGACGTACCGCTGCTGGTCGAGGTGGGTCTCGCGCCCACGTACCACCTGGTGATCGTGGTGCAGACGGCCGTGACGACCCGACTGGAACGGCTGGCGCGTGACCGGGGGATGAGTCGCGCGGAGGCCGAGCGGCGAATCGCCGCCCAGGCCGACGACGCCCGTCGCCGGGCGGCTGCGGACGTGGTGCTGACCAACGACGAAAGCCTGGCGGCGCTCCACGACGCCGTCGACGCGCTCTGGCGGCAGCGGCTGCTGCCCTACGAGGACAACCTGCGTGAGCGTCGGGTGGTCCCGCCGGGCCGGGGCGACCTGGTGGCCGGGGCCGACGCGAGCTGGCCCGAGCAGTACGCGCGGCTGGCCGCCCGGATCCGGCATGCGCTCGCCTCGGACGACCTGCGGATCGATCACATCGGCTCTACCGCGGTGCCCGGCCTCGTCGCTCAGGACGTCATCGACGTGCAGGTGGCCGTGCCCAGCCTCGCCGACGCCGACGGGGCGTTGGTCGACCGACTGGCGAACGCCGGGTTCCCGCGGGTGCCGGGGCAGTGGTGGGACGACCCGCGCCCGGCCGGCAGTGGCCGGTGGGAGAAGCGGCTGCACGGCAGCGCGGACCCGGCCCGTCCGGTGCGCCTGCACCTACGGGTGGACGGCTCGCCGGGCTGGCGGTACGCGCTGCTGATGCGCGACCACCTGCGCGCGGACCCGGATCAGCGAGCCGCGTACCTGCAGTTCAAGCGGGACCTGGTCGACGCGGCTCCGGTGGTCGGCGACTCCGGCACCGCCCGGGACCCGTGGTTCGACGAGGAGTACCTGCGGGCCGAGCAGTGGGCCGCGCAGACCGACTGGCGGCCCTGACGGGCACGGCTCAGCGGGCGCCCGGCCGAGGGATGGCGGCCGGGCGGGGAACCGGGGTCAGTCGGGGCACCACGGCAGGGGTGAGATCCAGTTGGGCCCACGCGCCGGCGTCGGTGTGCAGCTCCAGCCGGCGTAGCGACCCGCCCCGGTCGATCCAGTAGCGCAGCCGCGCGTCGGCCGGGCCCACCTCGACGACGTCCACGGTTCGCCCGGCGGCGACGTCCTCGCGGATCCGCACGGCCGGGCCGCGCTGCCCGACCGACCCGGCGGTCACCGCGGCGTCGACCAGCAGGCTCAGGTCGTCCCCGCCGGATCGGGAGAACCGCCACGCCCCGGCCGGGGGCGGCAGCGGTGGCCGACCCGGCGCCTCCGCGGTGCCGCCACCGGCGGCGGCCGCCGGCAGGCCCGCCCGGGCCGCACCGGCGCTGTCGCGCCGCAGCAGGGTCCGGCGATCCGGTACGCCCAGGTCGGCGACCGCGAGATACGCGGTCCGCGCGGTCCAGCTCAACCAGCCTGTGCCCCGCAGGTTCGTGTCCGTGCCCACCGGCGCGGTCAGCGTCACCGTGGCACCACCCTGGGCGCGTAGCCGGGCCGGCAGCCGGTCCAGCCGGCGCTGCTCGACGTCGGTCAACGCGCGGGGCAATCCGGGCCGACCGCCCAGCGCGTCCACCGGCCGCAGTGTCGGCCGATCCGCCCGGTTGAGGATCATCGTGACCGGGCCGACGCCGGGCAACCCCGTCACCAGCTTGTGCAGCCGGGCGTCCTGGTCGAGCCAGTACCGGGTCCGGGTGTTCGCGACGGTGCCCGCCGACCCGGCGTCCGGCGTGGGCGCCCCGGTGTTACCCGGTGCTGCGCCGGCGGCAGGTGGTGCCCCGGCGGGCAGTGGCGCCTCAAGGACGTCCACCGGACTGCCCGCCATGGTGTCCCGGGCAATCCAGCGCGCGTTGCCACCCGGCGCCGTCCGGGTCGGGTCCGGGCGGTCGGAGGCGATGCCGAGGAGCAGATCGAGCACCGGTGCCAGGTGCGCCCCGGGTGCCAGGCGGTGCAGCCGCCAACGGTCCGTCGGAGGCACCAGTGGTGGTGCGGCGGGGGTGGGCACCGCCGCAGGGTCAGGCCGGATCACCAGCACCGGGCCGGCTCGCTGCACCAGCCCGCGCTCGGCACCCGCGCCCGGCCCGCCCACGTCGAGGTAGAGCAGTGACCGGGACCAGTCCACCCAGCCCACCAGTTCGATCCGGGCGGCGTCGCTGCCGGCCGTGACGCGGACCCCGCTGCGCAGGTCCCGCAGGTTGGTGACCCGCATGGCGGCCAGCCGCTCGCCCTCCGCGAGGGTCAGCGGCCGGGCCGGCTCGGGCGGCTCGGGTGCCCAGCTCAACAGCCCGAGCACCAACGCCGTCGCGGACGTCACCGCGGTCAGACCGAGCAACAGCAGCACCGTACGCCTGCGCCGGCTGGCCGGGGTGGGACCGGCGGTGTCCGCCGTTCCGGTCGCGGGGTCTGCGGTGTCGCCGAGGCGGGTGGTCGCCCGGTTTACCTCGGGATCCCGGCCGGAGGCGGAGGCGGTCGGGCGGGCGGTGGCGGGTCGGCTGGTGGCGGGTCTGACCGCGGCGTCGGTGTCCCGGTCGGTGTCGCCTCGCCGGGCGTCGGTGTCCCGGCCGGTGGCGGCCCGGCGGGCGTCGGTGTCCCGGCCGGTCGTGGACCCACTTCCGGTGTCGGTGGTGCGGGGGGTGGCCTCGGCGGCGCCGGCCGACCCGGTGCGGTGCCGCCCGGTGCCCGGCCGCCCGCTGGCGGGGGCGTTCGCTCGCCCGGCGGCGGGGGTGCCGGGTCGCCCGCTGGCGGTGCCGCCCGGCCGGGGCGTGCCTCTGGGCGTGGTGTCAGGTGCCGGGGTCGGAGAGGTGTCCACGGAGGTGAAACGGGCGGGGAGGCGCCGGGGTGACGAGCAGGGGCGCTCGCGGCGACCGGTCTGCGCCTCGAGCGCGACCACCCGGGTGCGCACGCCGGACGAGCCGGGTGCTGCGACCGCAGTGCCGGGGGCCGCCGGCTGTGATGACAGCCTGGCAACCGGCCCGGTCGGCCGCCGCGAGCGGCCTACATGGAGAGGGTAGTCCCGGTGACATGTGCCACACAATGGGAATATTGAAGCTGATCACGTACCTGGCGTGACGGCCGTTCCTGTCGGACCTCCGGCGTACCGTTGACGGCATGGCGCTCGACATTCCCCGGCTCGACAGCCGCTTCCAGGTCGTCAGTGAATTCCAGCCGGCCGGCGACCAGCCAACCGCCATCGACGACCTCGAGCGTCGAGTTCGGCGCGGCGACCGCAACACCGTGCTGCTCGGCGCGACCGGCACCGGTAAGAGCGCCACCACGGCGTGGCTGATCGAGCGGCTGCAGCGTCCGACCCTGGTGCTCGCCCCGAACAAGACGCTCTGCGCGCAGCTGGCCAAGGAGTTCAGCGAGCTGCTGCCGCACAACGCGGTCGAATACTTCGTCTCGTACTACGACTACTACCAGCCCGAGGCGTATATCCCGCAGACCGACACCTACATCGAGAAGGACTCCTCGATCAACGAGGAGGTCGAGCGGCTGCGGCACTCGGCGACGATGTCGCTGCTCACCCGCCGCGACGTGATCGTGGTGGCGACCGTCTCGGCGATCTACGGCCTGGGCACCCCGGAGGAATACCTCGACCGGGCGGTCCGGGTGCAGGTCGGCCAGGAGCTCGACCGCGACCAGCTGCTGCGCCGGTTGGTCGACATCCAGTACACCCGCAACGACATGGCGTTCCAGCGGGGCACCTTCCGCGTCCGCGGCGACACGCTGGAGATCATCCCGGCGTACGAGGAGCTGGCGGTCCGGATCGAGCTGTTCGGTGACGAGGTGGAGAAGCTCTACTACCTCAACCCGCTGACCGGTGACGTGGTCCGCGAGGTCGACCAGCTGGTGATCTTCCCGGCGACGCACTACGCGGCCGGTCCGGAGCGGATGGAGCGGGCGATCCGTGACATCGAGGTCGAGCTGGCCGAGCGACTCGCCGAGCTGGAGCGGCAGGGCAAGCTGCTGGAGGCCCAGCGGCTGCGGATGCGCACCACCTACGACATCGAGATGATGCGCCAGGTGGGCTTCTGCTCCGGCATCGAGAACTACTCGATGCACATGGACGGGCGACTGCCCGGCAGCCCGCCGCACTGCCTGCTCGACTACTTCCCCGACGACTTCCTCACCGTGGTCGACGAGTCGCACGTGACCATCCCGCAGATCGGCGGCATGTACGAGGGCGACGCGTCCCGCAAGCGGATGTTGATCGACCACGGTTTCCGGCTGCCCAGCGCGGCCGACAACCGACCGTTGCGCTTCGACGAGTTCCTGGAGCGGGTCGGCCAGATGGTCTTCCTCTCCGCGACCCCCGGTTCGTGGGAGATGGAGCAGGCCCAGGGCGAGTTCGTCGAGCAGGTCATCCGCCCCACCGGCCTGATCGATCCCGAGGTCGTGATCAAGCCGACCAAGGGGCAGATCGACGACCTCATGCACGAGATCAAGCTGCGTACCGAGCGGGACGAGCGGGTGCTGGTCACCACTCTCACCAAGAAGATGGCCGAGGACCTGTCCGACTACCTCCTGGAGAACGGCATCCGGGTGCGTTACCTGCACTCCGAGGTCGACACGTTGCGCCGGGTGGAGCTGCTGCGGGAGCTGCGCAAGGGCGACTACGACGTGCTGGTCGGCATCAACCTGCTCCGCGAAGGTCTGGACCTGCCCGAGGTGTCGCTGGTGGCGATCCTCGACGCCGACAAGGAGGGCTTCCTGCGCAGCGGCAGGTCGTTGATCCAGACGATCGGCCGGGCCGCCCGTAACGTCTCCGGTCAGGTGCACATGTACGCCGACAAGATCACCCCGTCGATGGCGGCGGCGATCGACGAGACCGATCGGCGCCGGGCCAAGCAGATCGCCCACAACGAGGCGCACGGGATCAGCCCGGAGCCGCTGCGTAAGAAGATCCACGACATCCTGGACGACATCTACCGCGAGGCGGAGGACACCGAGAACTCCCGGGTCGGGGGCGCGGTGCGTCAGCTCTCCCGGGGCAAGGCGCCGGTCAAGGAGACCCGCAGCCGGAGCCGGGCCGCGGCCACCACGACATCCCGCGAGGGGATGGCCCGCGCCGACCTCGCCCAGCTCATCCAGGAGCTCAACGACCAGATGCTGGCCGCGGCCCGCGAGCTGCAGTTCGAGTTGGCCGCCCGGATCCGCGACGAGGTCTCCGACCTGAAGAAGGAGCTGCGCGGGATGGACGCCGCCGGCGTGAAGTGACGACCATGCCCTGCGGAGCGCTAGGTGGCGGATTCGGTGGATCTTCTGCTCTTCTTTGATGATCGTCGGTTGGGGGCCCGGTCGGGGTCGGGTGGTGTTGGCTCGCCGGGGCGGGTCTGCTGGACGGCGTCGTGCAGCGCGGTGACAAAGGCCGCGGTGGCGGGTGGATCCGGTGGGTCGCCGTAGGTGGCGAGGTAGACGCGTCGGCGGAAGTCGGGCAGTTGGGTGGCTTCGATTCCGGGCGCCCAGTGCGTGCGTAACGTCAGGCCGGGCATGGTGGTGACGCCCATGCCGGCGGCGACGAGGGATTGTTGGACGATCACGTCGTCGCTGGTGTAGACGATGTGCGGGGTGACGCCGGCCCGCTCGCATGCGTCGATGAACTCGCGGCGGCAGTTTTCGCAGCCGGCGATCCAGGCTGAGTCGCGATGGTCCGGCAGCGTCTGCCCGGGTTCGAGGCTGAGCAGGTACATCGGGTCGTCGAACAGGTGCGTGGCGCGGACGTCGTCCGGTGTGGTGTCGTCGTAGCGGAAGATGATGGCGGCGTCGACCTGCCCGTCGCGCAGCAGGTTCAGTGCCACCTGCGGGTGGGCGTCGGCCAGGTGCAGCTCGATGCCGGGGTGGTCACGGCGCAGGCTGACGGCGGCGTGCGGCACCAGGGCGGCGAGCGCCGACTGGAAGCCGGCGACCCGGACCCGACCGGTTCGCAGGCCCACCATCGCGGACAGTTCCGCGGCAGCGGTGTCGACCCGTCCGACGATTTCCGCGGCGCGGCGGGCGAGGTGCTCGCCTTCCGGCGTGAGTCGAATGCCCCGCCCGATGCGCTGGACGAGCCGGGCGCCGGTCTCGGCTTCCAGCCGGGCCAGATGGTGGCTGACCGCTGGCTGGGAGTACTTCAGGTGCTTGGCGGCCTTGGTGACCGAGCCGTGCGCGGCGACAGCCGCGAGGATGCGTAGCCGCACGATGTCCAGCATTCATCCATGGTAGTTATGGGTAGCCGCAGAAGTTGGCATTGGACGAATGAGTCTTGCTCGGTAACGCTGAACGGGACGACCCCGCTCGCGAACGAGGAGGACGATATGGCGGGCACGGTTCTCCAGTACGTGATCACGCCCCCAGGCCGCTTCATCGCCCGCTCCACCGACGATCTCATCGCCGCGGTGCGCCACGTGATCGGCATCCGGGCCGACTGGACGCGGAACGCGGAACTCGTCGCCGATCAGCTCCGCGCGTATCTGCCCGGCCCCGACATCCTGACTCCCGAGCAGCAGCACGGTGACCCCGACGGACCGGCCGGTCACGTTCTGCACGTCGAGCTGGACGGCACGTTCTCCATCCTCGGCCTGGTCTGGCGACCTGGTCAGAGCACCAGGATTCACGACCACATCACCTGGTGCGTCGCGGGTGTCCTGCAGGGCGTCGAGCACGAAGACCTCTATGACGACGAACTCAACCTCGTCGGCACTCGGGAGAACCCCGCGGGCGAAGTCAGCGGCTTCGCCCCGCCGGGCGACATCCACCGGATTCGCAACACGGGCCCCCGCACCGCCATCAGCCTGCACATCTACGGCACCGACATCACCCGGACCGGGTCCAGCGCCCGCCGCTACTACAACTGACCCCAAACCGCCAGCAGGTCCGGGAACTCAGCACACTTGCGGTGTCGCGAACGTGGCGCTGGCTGCGTCCCCGGAAACAACATCGGCCATGACGTGCCGTGTGAGGAAGCAGGAGAACCACCATGATCAAGCGGATGGACAACGTCCTCATCGTTGTCGACGACCTTGCGGCTGCTATCGCGTTCTTCGTCGAACTCGGTATGGAGCTGGAGGGCACGGCAGCAGTCGAGGGTGAATCGGTGGACCAGCTCGTCGGGCTGGACGGCGTCCGAGCGGACATCGCCGTGGTGCGGACCCCGGACGGCCACGGCCGCGTCGAGCTGACGAAGTTCCACAGCCCGAAGGCGATCAGCGCCGAGCCGAAGGATGCACCGGCGAACACGCTGGGCATACGGCGCATCATGTTCGCCGTCGACGACATCGAGGACGTCGTTGCCCGCCTGCGCACCCACGGTGCCGAACTCGTCGGCGAGCTGGTCCAGTACGAGGGCAGCTATCGGCTCTGTAACGTCCGTGGTCCGGAGGGCATCATCGTCGCCTTGGCCGAGCAGCTCAGCTGACGGTCCGTCCAACAAGAAGCGACAGGAGCCGCCCGCCTCCACGTTGGACTCGGGCAGGACAAGCGCCCGAGTCGCTGGGACAGCGCGGATTGACCTGATTGCAGTGTGCGAGCAAGCTATTGCACTGGGTGATCGTCCTGCGTAGTCTCCCTCGGTGGGGAGGCCGGGATGCCGCTGCCAACGAGTCCTGTCATTCGACGTGTACGTCTCGGCGCAGAGTTGCGCCAGCTACGTCGGCGCGAGGCGCTGACCCTGGAGCAGGTCTGCGACCGGCTGGGCTGGGCCTCGACGTCGAAGTTGTCCCGCATCGAGCTGGGTCAGAGCCGTCCGGACCTCGCCGATGTGCTGGATCTGCTCGACATCTACAAGGTGTCGGCACCGGCCCGCGACGCGCTGATCGTGATCGCCCGGGACGCGGCGACCAGCCGAGGCTGGTGGAAGACGCTGGGCGAGATGAGCGAGCGGCAACGCACCTACGCCGAGTTGGAGGCGGGCGCCGCTGACATCGTCGAATACCAACCGGCGGTGGTGCCGGGACTGCTCCAGACGCCCGCGTACGCCCGGGTGCTGGTCGCGGCCGGCGTACAGCTCACGCCGGACGTCGACGTGGAGGCCGAGGTGCGCGCCCGGGCATTGCGGCAGGAGATCCTGCGCCGGGCGTACCCGCCGCGCTACACGGCGGTGCTCGCCGAGGAGGTCTGCGAGCCGGGTGACCTGCCGGTAGCGGTCTGGCGTGAACAACTGCGGCACCTGGTCGCCGTGACCGGGCTGTCCCACGTGACGGTGCGACTGCTGCCGCACGGGGCGGCCGGTGGTGGGCTGCGCCCGCTCACGCCGTACTCCTGCTATGCCTTTCCCGACCCGGCGGACCCGCGGACGGTGATGCTCGAGGCGTTGACCACCGACGTGCGGCTGGCCACGGTGCTCGACGTCGACCGCTACGAGCGGATGACCGAGGCGCTGCTCGCGGCCGCGCTGTCACCGGAGGAGACGGTCACCGTGCTGGCCCGCCGCGTCGGCGAGTGAGAGTCGCCGGCGGGACAACGCCCAGGCTGGAGCACCGCGCGGCCACCGGGCCCGGCGCCCCCGAGCCCGTCGGGACCGGCGGCCGGCGCGTGCGGAGAGCACGATAACCGCGGGGTACGACAGCTCGGCTCAGGCCGGTACGTCGAGGAAGTGCTCGACCAGGGGCGGCCCGGCGAAGTGCGGCCCGATCAACGCCCGCCACTGATCGAACCGCTCGGTGGCCCGGAAGTTCTCCTCGTGCGCCTCGACCGAGTCCCATTCGACCAGCAGCACGAAGCGGGTCGGAGACTCGATCCCCCGGGTCATCCGCACGGTCCGGCAGCCGGGTGCCCCGGCGAGCACCGGGTGACCCTCGGCGTACGCGGCGGCGAACGCGTCCTCGTGTCCGGGTAGTACGTCGATCAGCGCGACCTCAAGCACCATGTCGGCAAGCCTCCCACGGCGGGCGGGGCCGGTGGTGTCGCGGGGTCTGTCCCGGTGTCGGTGGTGCCCCTAGGGTGGCATCGTGATCATTGATTGGCTCACCGGCACGGCGTTCCGGGTGGCGGGTACGGGCACCACCTCGCTCACACTAGCCTCCTAGGATGCTCAAGCGGGTGTGGCCCGCGGGACGCCCGGCCCAGAGGGTGGTGGGCGCCACCGGCTGCCCGGGGTGTGATCACGGGGCGTGGTGAGCAACAATGGTCACCGAGGAGGGGAGTATTCCCCCGCAACGGAGTCGTCAGCACGGTCGATCGCCGAACATTCGGCGGCCCGACCCGGCCCCGTAGGTCGCCGCCCCGTTCACGGGTGGCGGCGGAAGAGACCTCCGACAGTCACCAGAGTGAGCGACAGCGGCACACCGGCCCCTCCGGGGGCGTACGGTGTGCCCGACGCCGCGTGTCTGCCGGAGGAATGAACGTTGGACGTGTCCGGATTGGTGTGGGCGGGGACGCTGGTCGTACTGACCGCGGTTCTGCTCGTCGACCTGTTGATCATCGGTCGGCGCCCGCACGAGCCGAGTGTGCGCGAGTCGAGCCTCTGGGTCGCGTTCTACGTCGGTCTGGCCCTGCTCTTCGGGGCCGGTGTCTGGTTGACCTCGGGTGCCAGCGCGGCCGGGCAGTTCTACACCGGCTGGCTCACCGAGTACAGCCTCTCGGTCGACAATCTCTTCGTCTTCGTGATCATCATGGCTCGCTTCGGCGTGCCCCGGCAGTACCAGCAGAAGGTGCTGCTCGTCGGCATCGTGCTGGCGCTGGTGATGCGCGGCGGGTTCATCGCCGCCGGAGCCGCGTTGATCTCCCAGTTCTCCTGGGTCTTCTACATCTTCGGCGCGTTCCTGATCTACACGGCGGTCAACCTGGCACGGCAGGGTGAGCCGGACGAGGACGAGTTCTCCGAGAACGTGCTGATCAGGTGGAGCCGCAAGGCGCTGCCGATCTCCAAGGACTACGACGGCGCGAAGCTCACCACCCACGCGAACGGCAAGCGGCTGTTCACCCCGATGCTGATCGTGATGATCTCGATCGGCACCACCGACCTGATCTTCGCTCTGGACTCGATCCCGGCGATCTTCGGCATCACCCAGGAGCCGTACCTGGTCTTCACCGCGAACGTCTTCGCGCT
Source organism: Micromonospora sp. CA-259024 (assembly GCF_050936255.1). Classification (NCBI taxonomy): domain Bacteria; kingdom Bacillati; phylum Actinomycetota; class Actinomycetes; order Micromonosporales; family Micromonosporaceae; genus Micromonospora; species Micromonospora sp. CA-259024. Next base: position 333,943 of record NZ_JBNJND010000001.1, read on the forward strand.
GATGGGTCTCCGTCAGCTCTACTTCCTGCTCGGTGGCCTGCTCGACCGGCTGATCTACCTGAGCTACGGCCTGGCCGTCGTGCTCGGCTTCATCGGGGTCAAGCTGGTGCTGGAGGCGCTGGCCGACAACAACCTGCCGTTCATCAACGGTGGCGAGCACGTCGGCTGGGCACCGCACATCCCGATCTGGCTGTCACTGCTGGTCATCATCGGCACCCTGGGCATCGCCACCGCGGCCAGCCTGATCAAGTCCTCCCGGGACCGCCGCCGCGAGTTGGCCGACGCCCGAGGCTGACCGGCCACCGGCCGGGTGCGGAACGCGCCCGGCCGGTCAGACCCGGTGTGCGCCCACCAGCGTGGCGGTCCGCTCGGCCGGCAGTGGCTCCTCGACGACCCGCCGCCGCCGGTAGCAGGCGTGCAGCATCCTCCGCTGGCCGGCGTCGCCGGGCATGGCGGTGACGATGCCGATGTGATGGATCTTGCGGCCGGGTCGGGCGAAGAAGTAGAGGTCACCGGGGCGTTCCGCGCCCATCGGCAGCGGGGTGGTGGCCACGGCCTGGTCGTCGGCGTCGCGGGGCAGTAGCACCCCGAACCGGCGCCAGGCCAGGTGCACCAGCCCCGAACAGTCGATGCCGTGCGCGGAGAGACCACCCCAGATGTAGACGACGTCGAGCAGTCGCTGCGCCACCGCGAGCGCCTGCTCGGCGGTCGGGGACGCGGCTGACGCCGCGACGAGTTGGCCGTTCGGCAGCCAGAGCGGCACGGCCTGGCCGGGGACGTGTACCGGCTGCCACCCCGCGCGTGCGGGGCCGGCCGGGACGAGGCGGGTGCCGACGACCACGCCGGGCAGCACCACCGGCCCGTCCGGCGCGGCGTGCAGCCCGGTGACCGTGGCGTCCACCACCAGCGAGGCCTCGGTGTCGGTGGTGCCGGCCGGGCCGACCGCGGCCAGTTGGTCGGTGGGGAGCCAGCCCGGGTAGCCGCGCGGGTCCAGCTTGGCGGCGGGCTGCTCGACGGCGACGACTCGGGCCCAGCCGTCCGGGCGCAGCTCGCTGACGAGGACCCGCTCGCCGAGCAGGAGCTGACTCAGCACGCAGTCGCCGACCTGCTGGTCGGTGTCCATCCCGGAGATCCAGGCCGAGATGTCGGCACCGGCGGTCAGTGCCGGGCCGTCGACCGGGCGGACCGCCTCGGGGGAGGTCCACAGCGTCGCCACCGCGACCCGGACGACGGCCTCGCGGCCCGGTTGCAGCTCCACGTCAACCCCCAGATCGTGTCGGCTGTCCAGGGAAAACCCTATGAAAGAAACCAACGATCATCAACCGTTGGTCTGCACCTTTGCTTCAGCAAGGCCGGAGATGCCCAGGCCAGGAGCATCAGGCAGCACCACTGTCGCCCCGTCGTAGCGAATTCCTCCCCGCACCGGCGACCAGGCCAGCCACCAGGCGGCGTCCAGGTCGGCGACCGCGGTGGTGCCGTACGCGGCGACCAGGCTCGCCGCCGCCCCGATGCCGACCTGACTCTCCATCATCGAGCCGACCACCGTGCCGAGCCCGTGGGCGGTGGCCAGGTCGAGGAGGGTGCGCGCCGGGTGCAGCCCGCCGCACTTGGCCAGCTTGACGTTGACCAGGTCGGCGGCCCGCCGGCGGATCACCTCCACCAGGTCACGGACCCCGAAGACCGCCTCGTCGGCCAGGATCGGCACGGACACCCGGTCGCTGACCCAGGCCAACCCGTCCAGGTCCCAGCGGGCCACCGGCTGCTCGACCAGCTCCACGTCGAGCCCGGCGTCCTCGATGCCACGAATCACCCGGACCGCCTCCCGGGGCGTCCAGCCCTGGTTGGCGTCGAGCCGGATCCGGACCCCGGGGCCGACGGCCGCGCGGACGGCCCGCACCCGGTCCAGGTCGCCGGCCGCGTCGGTGCCGACCTTCAACTTGAGTACGCCGAAGCCGTCGGCCCGCCGCTGCCGCGCGGCCCCCGCCAGGTCCACCGCGTCGCCCGCCGCCAGCGTGACGTCCGTCGGCACCCGCAGCGTGGTGCCCCCCAGCAACCGCACCAGGGGTACGCCCAGCCGCCGGGCGGCGAGGTCGTGCAGGGCGACATCCACCGCCGCCTTCGCGGCCTCGTTGCCGACCACGGCGCGCTGCACCTCGGTGCACCGGGTCACCAGGTCGTCCGGGTCGCGGCCGATCAGCCGCGGGCCGAGCAACTCCTGTACGCACGCCTGCGCTCCGGCGACCGACGCGCCGGTGACCTGCCAGACCTGGGGCGCCTCGCCGAAGCCGGACCGGCCGTCGGCGTCGACCAGTTCGACGACCAGCGTGTCCACTGTGGTGGTGCGCCGCAGCGCGGTGACGAACGGGGTGTGTAAGGGGGCCGAAACCCGGTGGGTGCGTACCGCCGAGATCGTCATGTGGGGCACCCTATACGTAGGTGAACAGCGGGAGGGGAGACCGGATGACCGGGCAGGGCTGGGAGCTGGTGGGCGCACCGAACGCACGTGACCTGGGCGGCCTCGCCGGCGCCGGCGGGCGGCGGGTCCGCCACGGTCAGCTGATCCGCACTCCGGCGCTGGGTCGGCTGACCGACGAGGACCTGCCGGTGCTCGCGAAGCTGGGGCCGGCGTGCGTGCTGGATCTGCGCGACTCCTCGGAGATCGCGGTGGCCCCGGCGGATCGGCTCGCCGGTGAGCCACGGGTGGTGTGCCTGCCGGTGCACGACCCGGAACACCCGGTCTTCACGTACGTCTCGGCGGTGCTGCTCGGCCACGACCTGGACGCGTACGCGGAACTGGCCCGGCAGGGCACGGCGGGGGCGATGGCGGCCATCTACCGGTGGTTCGTCACCGGCGAGTCGGCGCGGGTCGGCTTCGCCGAGGCGGTGCGGCTGGCCGCCCAGCCGCAGAACCTGCCGCTGGTCTACCACTGCTCCGCCGGCAAGGACCGCACCGGTTGGCTCACCGTCATCCTGTTGACCGCGCTCGGGGTGGACGAGGCCGCGATCCGCGCCGACTACCTGCGCAACAACGACCTGACCGACAGCCTGCGCGCGGTGATCGTCGAGGCGATGCGACGGCGGCAGCCCGAACTGGACGTCGACGCGGTGCTGCCGGTGCTGGAGGTCCGTGCCGAGTATCTCGACGCCGGTTACGACGAGGTACGCCGGGTGCACGGCTCGTTCGACGCGTACCTGCGGGACGGGCTGGGGCTCGCCGACGAGACCCTCACGGCGCTGCGGGCGCGACTGCTGGAGTGACCAGCGCGCCGGGCGGTGTGCTGGCGCGGGCGGCCCGGCCGATGACGATCAGCGCCTGGCCGGCGGCGTAACTCGCCATGACCAGCACCGGCGCGCCGGGCGGGTCGGCCACCCCGGCGACCCCGGCGGCGATCAACAGGTCGGACCCGAGGAACAGCGCGGCGCCGACGCCGACCCGCCAGCCCTGGGTGGCGGCGGTGCTGGCCATCGCGGCCAGCGCGAGCGCGTAACCGGCCACCGGGACGGCCAGCCCGGCGTCGGTCAGCCCCGCCCACATCCAGGTCAGTGCGACGACGGTCAGCACCGCGTACCCCAGCGGGACCGCGACCAGCGGCGCACGGCGCAGCGGGGTCGCGGCGCCGTGCCGGGTGAACGCGGTGAGATAGCAGAGGTGCGCGGCGAGGAAGCACGCCATGCCGGCCACGAACCAGCCGGTGCCGTCGCCCAGCAGCGCCACGTCGCCGCCGGTGGAGCAGGCCAGCGCGGCGAGCACCAGCCGGTCCGGCCGGGCCCCGCGCTCGGTGGTGGCCCGCCAGAGGTACGCGGCCAGCAGCGGCATCAGCAGCGGTTTGGTGATCAGCTCGGCCACGCCGCCGCCGGTGGCGTTGGCCAGCAGGTTCGCCGCCGTCACGACGAGGAAGGCGACCAGCAGGGTGCGGCTGCGGGGCATCGGCGGCTCCGGAGTGGGGGTGCGAGCAGCCTAGCCGCAATCGGTGGGATCAGAGTTGGTGGCGGGCGGCCCAGACCTGCGCCGAGATGTGCGCGAGCATCCGGCAGGCGTCGTCCTCGACCTCGTCGTCGCCGCCGGCCAGGTCGGTGGTGGTGCAGACGGCGATCAGGTACGGCGGGGCGTCGTCGGGCAGCACCAGGCCGGCGCCGTGGCGCACACCGCGTACCCACCCGTTCTTGTGTGCGATGCGGGTGCCGTCGGGCAGGCCGGCGGCCAGGTCCTCGCGGTGCTCCTGGGCGAGCAGGACGTCCAGCATGGCCGAACAGGCGGCCGGCGAGGCGAGCCGGCCCGGGGCGGTGGCGCCGGTGGCCAGCGCGCCGAGCAGGGCGGCCAGATCGGCGGCGGTGACCGTGTTGGTGATGCCGGCCTCGCGGGCGGCGAAATCCTCGATGCCCCGGCCGGTGATGCTGGTGCGGGCACCGGCGAGCGCCCACACCTCGGCCAGCGCGGGCAGCCCGACGTGCCCGATGACCAGGTTGGTGGCCAGGTTGCTGGAGCGCACGATCATCCGGTCGGCCAGCCAGCGCAGCGACGCCGTGCCGCCCAGCCGGTCCCAGACCGCGTCGTCGTTGTCGTACGGCCGCGCGCAGGAGAACCGGGGCGTTCCGGGTTGGGCGGAGTCGAACTCGTTGACGATCGGGACCGGGGCGTCCAGGTCCAGCGTGCCGGCATCGGCGGCGCGGTGCAGCGCGGCGAGCACCGCCACCTTCATCGTGCTGGCGGCGTAGTGGGCGGCGTCCGGGTGCCGGGTCCAGGTCGGTGGTGCGTCGAGCCGGCCCACGTACGCCGAGACGGTGCCGGGCACCTGATCGAGGTGGGCGTCGAGATCATCCCAGGTCATGCGGGTGACCGTAGCGGATCAGCGGCGGCCGGTCGGGCCGGCCCGCGTACCCCTGCCGGAAACGGACGGGCGCGCCGACCGCAAGCGGTCGGCGCGCCCGGTGTCGGGTGCTGGTGGGGTCAGCCGGCGTGCTTGCGGCGGGCGGCGGCCCGGCCCCGCTGCTGCTGGTCGAGCACCACCTTGCGGATGCGCACCGCGGTCGGGGTGACCTCGACGCACTCGTCCTCGCGGCAGAACTCCAGCGCCTGCTCCAGGGACAGCTTGCGCGGCGGGATCAGCTTCTCGGTCTCGTCGGAGGTCGACGCCCGCATGTTGGTGAGCTTCTTCTCCTTGGTGATGTTGACGTCCATGTCGTCGGAGCGGGAGTTCTCCCCGACGATCATGCCCTCGTACACCTCGGTGGTCGGCTCGACGAAGAGCTGGCCGCGCTCCTGCAGGTTGATCATCGCGAAAGCGGTGACCGCGCCGGCCCGGTCGGCGACCAGCGAACCGTTGTTGCGGGTACGCAGCTCGCCGAACCACGGCTCGTACGACTCGAAGACGTGGTGCAGGATGCCGGTGCCCCGGGTGTCGGTGAGGAACTCGGTGCGGAAGCCGATCAGGCCACGCGCCGGAACCAGCCACTCCATCCGGATCCAGCCGGTGCCGTGGTTGACCAGCTGCTCCATCCGGCCCTTGCGGGTGGCGAGGAGCTGGGTGATCGCACCGAGGTACTCCTCGGGGGCGTCGATGGTCAGCCGCTCGACCGGCTCGCAGGTCTTGCCGTCGATCTCCCGGGTGACCACCTGCGGCTTGCCGACGGTCAGCTCGTAGCTCTCTCGGCGCATCTGCTCGACCAGGATGGCCAGCGCCAGCTCGCCGCGGCCCTGCACCTCCCAGGCGTCCGGCCGCTCGGTGGGCAGGACCCGCAGCGACACGTTGCCGATCAGCTCCTTGTCGAGCCGGTCCTTGACCATGCGTGCGGTGACCTTGGAGCCCTTGACCCGGCCGACCAGCGGAGAGGTGTTGGTGCCGATGGTCATCGAGATGGCCGGCTCGTCGACGGTGATCAGCGGCAGCGCCACCGGGTTCTCCGCGTCGGCGAGGGTCTCACCGATCATGATCTCCGGGATGCCGGCGACGGCGATGATGTCGCCCGGACCGGCGGTCTCGGCCGGCTTGCGCTCCAGCCCCTCGGTCATCAGCATCTCGGAGATGCGGACCCGCTGGGTGCTGCCGTCGGTGCGGCACCAGGTCACCGTCTGGCCCTTGCTGATGGTGCCCTGGCGGACCCGGCACAGCGCCAGCCGGCCGAGGAACGGCGAGGCGTCGAGGTTGGTGACGTGCGCCTGCAACGGCGCGCCGTCCTCGTACGCGGGTGCCGGGATGGTGTCCAGCAGGGCGCGGAACAGCGGCTCCAGGGACGTGCTGTCGTCGGGGACCGAGCCGTCGGCGGGTTGGGTCAGCGAGGCGATGCCGTCGCGGGCGCAGGCGTAGACGATCGGGAAGTCGATCTGCTCCTCGTCGGCGTCCAGGTCGAGGAAGAGCTCGTAGGTGTCGTCCACGACCTCCTTGATCCGGGCGTCGGGACGGTCCACCTTGTTGATCACCAGGATGATCGGCATCCGGGCCCGCAGCGCCTTGCGCAGCACGAAGCGGGTCTGCGGCAGGGGGCCCTCGCTGGCGTCGACGAGCAGCACCACACCGTCGACCATGGTCAGGCCGCGCTCCACCTCGCCGCCGAAGTCGGCGTGACCGGGGGTGTCGATGATGTTGATGGTGACCGGGTCGGAGCCGTCCGCCGGCAGGTAACGCACGCCGGTGTTCTTGGCCAGGATGGTGATGCCCTTCTCCCGTTCCAGGTCCCCGGAGTCCATCACCCGCTCGGTCGTCTCGCCGCGTGCGCCGTACGCGCCGGCCTGCCGCAACATGGCGTCGACCAGGGTGGTCTTGCCGTGGTCGACGTGAGCGATGATGGCGACGTTGCGGAGGTCGGTGCGAAGCTGCATACCCTCTATCCTTCCGCCTGCGCTCGCGCAGGCTGCGTCGGGGTCACCCCTAGGTGCCCCTGATCTATGGTGAAACTGCTGTCCCGGTGGTTCCCCCGGCTGGCATGCTGGCTCCCGTGTCCCGGGGGCCTGAGTGCACGACCTGCTGACCTTGGTGCAGGGTCTGCCCACCCTGTGGATCTACCTGGTCGCCGCGCTGATCGTGGCGGGCGAGACCGCGGTGATCTTCGGCCTGCTCGTGCCGGGCGAGGCTACCCTGCTGCTCGTCGGTTTCCTCACCTACAACGGTACCTTGCGGCTCGGGCCGGCGTTGCTCGCGATGATCGTCGCGGCGGTTCTCGGCGACGGGCTGGCGTTCCGTGCCGGACGGCGGTACGGCCCCCGGCTGCGTGCCGGGCTGGGTCAGCGGGTCGGGCCCGAGCGGTGGGCCCGGGCCGACGCGATGCTCGCCCGGCTCGGTGGGCGGGGCGTGTTCGCCGCCCGTTGGGTGGCTTTCGCCCGCACGCTGGTGCCCCGGCTGGCCGGTGCGGCCGGCATGCCGTACCGACGGTTCGCGCCGTGGAACCTGGCCGGGGTGGTGACCTGGGTGGGTGGCTCGGTGCTGCTCGGCCACCTCGCAGGTGAGTCGTACGACACGGTCTCCCGACTGCTCGGCCGGGCCACCGGCGTGGCGCTGCTGCTGCTGGCCGGGCTGGTGGGTGTGGTGCTGGCCGGCCGGTGGCTGGGTCGCAACCCCGACCCGGTGCGCGCGCTGCTGTCCCGGGCGGGCGCGTTGCCCCCGGTGCGCTGGCTCACAGCCCGGTACGGGGTGCTGTTCTTCCTGGTGGCGATGCGGATCGGCCCGGCCTGGACGCTGCTGCTCAACCTGGCCGCCGGGCTTGTACTGCTCTTCGCCGCCGGGTTCGCCATCGCCGGTCTGCTCTCCGTGGCGGTACGCAACAGTGGGTTGGCCGCGGTGGACGGCGCGATCGCGGGCTGGTTCGCGGCCCGGCGCACCCCGGACGCCGCCGACGCCACGATGGTGCTGGTGTCGGTGGTACGCGGGTCTGTGCTGATCGTGATGGTGGCGCTGGTGGCGGCGGTGCTGGCGTGGCGCAACCGGCCCTGGCGGGCGGATCTGCTCAGCGTGGTGGGCACGGTTGGCGCGTTCGTGCCGCTGGTGGTGCTGGCCGTGGTGGCCGAGCTGACCGGGACCGCCCCCGGCGGCGGCGAGGCGGCCCCCCTGCCGACCCAGAACGCGGTGGCCGCGGCGAGCTTCTGCACCCTGGCCTGGCTGGTGTCGCGCAGTGCTCGCTGGCCGGTGGCGGTGGCCGCGTGGACGGCCGCCGTCGTGGGAGTGCTCGGGGTCGGCGGCGCGCGGCTCTACCTCGGCCTGGACACGGCGAGCGGGACCGCCGCGGCGGTGCTGCTCGGGGTGCTCTGGACGGTGGTGTTCATGGTCGCCTGGGCCACTCGGGACCGGGCGGTGGGGGATCGTGAGCAGCCGATGGGCCAGGCCCGGCCGCCGTCGCAGGGTCACCGCCGCCCGGTGGAACCTTGCTAGGGTGCGGCGACGATCACACGGGGGAGGCACCGGCATGGTTCGACGGACCGCTCGGCTGGGCGCGGGGGCGCTCGCCGGGCTCCTGCTGGCGAGCGCGCTGGTCGGCTGCGCCGCCAAGGGGGAGAGCCCGCAGGATCTGGCCGCGCCGGTCGCGGTCACCGACGCGCCGACGGACAGCCCCGCCGATGACGTCACCGGGGAGCCGAGCCCGTCGGTGAGCGCCGTGGCGTTGATGGGTGCCGCACCGAGCCGCAGCGCGTCCCCCACGCCGAAGCCGACGAAGAAGCCGACCCGCGCGGCGCCGAAGCCGCTGGCGGTGGCGAAGCCGCCCACCGAGACCGAGGCCCCGCCGGCCCCGCCACCGCCGCCGCCGCCCTCCTGTGAGCCGAGTTACAAGGGCACCCAGGCGACCCGGGCCGAGGTGAAGGTGGCACTGACCAACGCGGCCGGCCGCACCTACTGGCCGGTCTCCGCACCGGACATCAAGATCCCGCTCAACCTGCTCAAGGCCACCGCGTGGCAGGAGAGCGGCTGGCAGTCCAACATCTACGCCTGCGACGGCGGTGTCGGGCTGATGCAGGTGATGCCGGACACTGCGGCCTGGATGAACCAGCGTTTCGAGAAGAGCTACAAGATCGACGCCTACCAGGACAACGCCTACCTCGGCGCCACCTACCTGGCCTGGACGACCAAGTACATCGGCGACATGTACTTCGAGTCCGACTTCCGGTTGGACCCGGCCCTGTGCACCGCCGAGCTGAATTCCTGCCTGCTCAACGCGGTCATCGCCGCGTACAACTACGGGCACGGTGCGGTGGCGCAGGAGGGGAAGCCGCTGGCCATCCCCAACCCGTCGTACGTGCGCAACGTGCGGGCGCTGATGACCGAGTGCGTCTGCCTGGACTACTGACGCCGACGCCGGCCGTGGTCACCTCGGAGTATTTCGTGAGCGAGTCTCTGCGGGCCCACCGGGACGCGGTGCGCGCCGACCGGCCCCGCCGCCCGACCGGCTGACCATGCCGCACCGGCTTCTCACCCGCCTCGCCTCCGCCGCGCTGCGACTGCCACCGACCCGTCCCGGCCCGGTGCGGGTCACCCGCGGCATCCCCGTCCGGACCCGCGACGGTGTGGTGCTGCGCACCGATCACTACGCCCCGGTCGTGCGTGACGCGCCGACCGTGCTGATCCGCACCCCGTACGGGCGGGGCGGACCGCTGCGGCTGCTCGGCCGGCTGCTCGCCGCGCGGGGCCGGCACGCCGTGATCCAGTCGTGCCGGGGCACCGGCGGCTCCGGTGGGACGTTCGCCCCGCTCGTGCACGAGCGCGACGACGGAACGGACACCCTGGACTGGCTGCGTCGCCAGGCCTGGTGGTCGGGGCAGCTCGGGATGTTCGGGGTCAGCTACCAGGGCTTCGCGCAGTGGGCCCTGGCCGCCGACGCCGGCGAGGACCTGCGCGCGATGGTCGCGGTGGTGACCGCCTCGGCCACCCGGGACTCGACGTACGCGGGGGAGTCCTTCGCCCTGGACACCGTGCTGACCTGGGCGGAGCTGCTGCACGCGCAGACCGTGCCCTGGCTGGCCCGGCAGTGGGAGCTCAAGCGGGGGCAACCCCGGCTGGCCGCCGCGCTGGAGCACCTACCGCTGGCGGACGCCGACCGGGTGGCCACCGGCGTGACCATCCCGTTCTTCCAGGAGTGGCTGCGTCACCACACCCCGCAGGCCGCGTACTGGCGGACCCGGGTGTTCGCCGACCGGGTGGCCCGGGTGCGGGCGCCGGTGGTCATGGTCACCGGTTGGCACGACATCTTCCTGCCCGCCCAGCTCGACGACCACGCCACCCTGCGCGCCGTCGGCGCGCAGCCGCGTCTGGTGATCGGCCCGTGGACGCACGGCAGCCCCGGCCTGTTCGTGGCCGCCCTGCGCGAGGGGTTGGCCTGGCTCGACGAGCACCTGACGGCTGCGCCGGCGGCGGGTGGGCGGTCGGGCCGTGCCGCGTCCGCCCCGGTCCGGCTGCACGTGGGTGGTCCCGGCGGTGGCTGGCGGGACCTGCCGGACTGGCCACCGCCGACGGTCGAGACCAACTGGCACCTGCATCCGGGTGGTGAGCTGGCGGTGCGCCCGCCGGTCGTCTCGGCCCCGGACGAGTTCCGGTACGACCCGGCCGACCCCACGCCGTCGCTGGGTGGGCCGCTGCTCGTCGCCCAGCGGGCCGGCCCGGTGGACAACCGGCGCGTCGAGGCCCGCCCCGACGTGCTGACCTACACCAGCGCCCCGCTGACCGGGCCGGTCGAGGTGATCGGCCCGGTACGCGCCGAGATCCACGTCCGCGCCGAACTGCCGCACCTGGACGTCTTCGTCCGACTGTGCGACGTGGACCGTCGGGGTCGCTCGTGGAACGTGTGCGACGGTCTGGTGCGGGTGACACCCGAGCGCTTCGAGGCTGACCCGTCCGGGGTGCTGCGGATTCCGGTGCCGCTCTGGCCGACCGCGTACCGGTTCGCCGCCGGGCACCGGCTGCGGGTGCAGGTCGCCGGTGGGGCCCATCCGCGGTGGGCGCGCAACCCCGGCACCGGCGAATCCCTCGGTGCGGCGGTGACGCTGCGTGCCGGCTGGCGGCAGGTTCTGCACGACCCGGCACACCCCTCGGCGCTGCTGTTGCCGATCGTCCACTCTGCCCCGCCGTCTGCTCCAATCTGAACAGAGCCATCCTGAGCTGGGCGTTCACCGAAAATGCGGGCTATGGTTGGGTCAACGCCCGGCGCCGTGCATCAGTAGGCCGGGCTCGCCTGAAGCCCAGCACCGCGTACGCGGTGTAACGCCGTGCCCGGTCCCCGCTCGTCAGAAAGGGGGACCCCATGACCCGGGCCCCGGCTAACCTGTTGGCCGTTCGAAGCCTGCTCCTCACTCACCTCGACAACGCCCCTGGACCAGACGACCTGGATCCGGGCGAGGTCGGCATTGTCGGCGACGCGTCCCATCGGGGCGGCTACCACTGCGGATCGGACCGCGTGGTCACCAACGACTACTCGGTGGTGGAGTCACCCCGGGACCGGGCCGGCCTGACCCTCGACGCGGCGGCGCTGGACGTCGGCCAGTTCGAGGTCAGCTCCGGTGGTCGGACGCACACCATGGCCAGCTTCTCGGTCTGGTGTGTGGGGCAGTGCGCCGCGAACGCGGCCGACACCCGGGACATCCGCGAGATCATCTACAGCCCCGACGGCACCACGGTGAAGCGGTGGGACCGCCTCGGCAAGCGCAGCACCGGCGACAGCTCACATCGCTGGCACACCCACTTCAGCTTCTTCCGTGACGCCATCAAGGCGGGCCGCGACCAGCGGCCATTGTTCCGCCGCTACCTCAGCTCCATCGGACTCCTGGAGGACGACGACATGACCCCCGAAGAGCACAACTGGCTGGCCACCGTCCACAAGAACCTCACCGTGCTGGACGGTCGTAACCCGATCGGACAGATCTACACCCGGATGGCGCAGGGCGACGACCACACCGGAGCGCCAGTGACCGGCCACCCGAACCTCAAGAGCCTCGGCGCGCAACTGACCGCGTTGCAGGCGACGCTGAACACGTTGTCCGGCCGGGACTTCACCGACGAACCGGCGATCGTCCAGGGCGTGCTGGCCTCGTTGACGCCGGAGAAGATCGCCGCGGCCATCCCGCCCACCATGGCCAAGCAGGTCGCCGACGAGTTGGCCCGCCGGCTGGTCGCCTGAGCGGGGGGCGGCCCGTAGCCGCCGGGCCGCCCCTCTCCCGCTCTCCACTTCGCAACGGTTCTTGAGCAATAACTGTTGCGCAACAGTCATTGCGGATGTCACCCTGGCGGTATGGAGACCCCCGACGTACGCCAGATCACCGACTCGCGGGTGCTGGCCGCCATGGCCCACCCGCTGCGCCGCCGGCTGATGGACGTGCTCAAGGTGCACGGGCCCTCGACCGTCGGCCTGCTCGCCGAGCGCACCGACCAGGCCCCCGCGAACGTCAGCCACCACCTCAAGGTCCTCGCCGCCGCGGACCTGGTCACCGAGGCGCCCGAGTTGGCCCGGGACCGGCGCGAGCGGTGGTGGCGCCTGGTCGCCCGGCGCCTGAGCTGGTCCAACGCCGACTTCGACGCCGACCCGGCCTCCCGGGCGGTCGCCGACGCCGCCACCTCGCTCAACCTGGACCGGCACGTCGCCCTGGCCCGGGCGTGGCACGCCGTCGACGAGACCACACAGGCCACCTGGAACGACGCCCCGTTCTCCACCGACCACTGGCTGCGCCTCACACCCGAGGAACTGGCCGAGCTGAGCCGCGAGATGATCGACGTTCTCCGCCGCTGGGCCGACCGGGACCTGCCCGACGACGACGCCGACCGTCGACCGGTCTTCGTGTTCGTCCACGGCGTACCGGCCCGACCGTGACCCTCACCGGCCTGACCCCGGTCCGGCCGGCCGGCGGGTTGCTGCGGCACCGCGACTTCCGGCTGCTCTGGGCCGGCCAGGCGGTCAGCAGCGTCGGCAGCAACGTCACCACGGTCGCGCTGCCCCTGGTCGCGGTCGCCGTCCTCGACGCCGGCACCTTCCAGGTGGCGGTGCTCACCGCCGCGGCCTGGCTGCCCTGGTTGCTCATCGGCCTGCCGGCCGGCGCATGGGTGGACCGGCTGCCCCGCCGACCGGTGATGGTGGTCTGCGACCTGCTCTGCGCCGTGGCGTTCCTCAGCGTGCCGATGGCCGCCGCGCTGGACCGGCTCACCGTCGCACACCTGCTGGTGGTCGCCCTTGGCGCCGGCACCGCGCGGGTGTTCTTCGAGACTGCCGACCAGGTGTACCTGCCGGTGCTGCTGCGACCCGACCAACTACCCGAGGGCAACGCGAAGCTGCAGGCGACCCAGACCGCGAGCTACGTCGTCGGGCCTGGCCTGGCCGGCCTGATTGCCCAGCTCACCGGTGCCGTCGCCGCGCTGCTGCTGGACGCGCTCACGTTCCTGCTCTCCGCGGTCCTTCTGCTACGGATCCGCACCGTCGAACCACGCGGACGCCGAGCGGACCGGTCCCGGTCGCTGCGGCGGGACATCGCCGAAGGGCTGCGCTTCGTCATCCGGGACCCGTACCTGCGGGTGCTGGCGGTCTTCGGCGCGGCCAGCAACATCGGTCTGACCGGCTACCAGGCCGTCCTCGTGGTCTTCCTGGTCCGCGAGTTGCGCCTGGAGCCCGGCCTGGTGGGCGCGCTGGTCGGTGTGATGAGCGCCGGCGGGATCATCGGAGCGCTGCTCGCCACCACGCTGGCCCGGCGCTGCGGTACCGCGCGGGCACTGCTGATCGGGGCGGCGCTCACCGGCCCGCCCGCACTGCTCATCCCGCTCGCCGCACCCGGCATCGGGCTGGCCTGGCCGGCCCTCGGGGGTCTGCTGATCGGTCTCGGGGTGGCCATCGGCAACGTGGTCAAGGGTGCCTTCCGGCAGACGTACACGCCGCATCACCTGTTGGGCCGGGTGACGGTGAGCATGCAACTACTCAACTACGGCACGATCCCGCTGGCGGCCGTGCTGGCCGGTGCCATCGGCGCGCGGTTCGGCGCCGGGACGGCGATCATCGTGATGACCGCCTGGCTGGCGCTCACCCCGTTGACACTGCTGATCGGGCCAATCCGGAGGCGGCGGGACCTGCCCGCCGCCCCGGTGGCGTCTTGAGTGCGCTGCGACGGCGGCCGGAGACCGGCCGCCGTCACCGGCACGGAGCTACATCGGGCGGACGTTGTCCGCCTGCGGGCCCTTCTGCCCCTGGGTCACCTCGAACTCGACCTTCTGGCCCTCGTTGAGCTCCCGGTAACCGCTCGTCGCGATGGCGGAGTAGTGGACGAACACGTCCGGCCCTCCACCGTCCTGCTCGATGAAGCCGAAGCCCTTTTCCGAGTTGAACCACTTAACCGTGCCGGTTGCCATGCATCTCTCCCTGTTCAAAGCGGCTGACCCTCGGCCTCTGGCCGATGATCGCCCGTACCTGTTCGACAGTAACGGGCAAAACCCCGATCCGCTGGCCGAAGTGCCGTAGGTCTTCGTGTGATGTCGGGTGAACTCTGCGCGGCGGCACGCGAAACGCGCCCCGGCCACCCGCCGCTGGGGCATGCTTGCGCCGATGAAGGGTGCCGCAGGCGACGCGTTGACCGAGCTGGAGCGCGAGATCCACGCGCCCGGCGCGGGCCTGGACCGGCTCCGGTTGGTGCCCACCCCGTTCGTTCCCGAGGTGCGCCTGCACCTGGCCGAGGACGCGATCGTCTGGTGGGCCCGGATGGAGGCCGCTGTCGGGCACGCCCTGCCGGCGCCGTACTGGGCGTCCGCCTGGGCTGGCGGCCAGGCCCTGGCCCGCCACCTCCTGGACCACCCGGAACTGGCCGCCGGTCGCCGGGTGCTCGACCTCGCCGCCGGGTCGGGGCTGGTGGCCATCGCCGCCGCGCTGGCCGGCGCGGCGGAGGTGGTCGCCAACGACATCGACCCGTACGCCGTCGCCGCCGTCACGCTCAACGCCCGGGCCAACCGGGTCGCCGTCGACGCCGTCGGGGACGACCTGCTCGACTGCGCCGACGCGGAGGCCGACCTGGTGGTCGCCGGGGACGTCTTCTACGACCCCGCGATGGCCGACCGGATGCTGCCGTTCCTCCAGAGGGCTGCCGCCGCAGGTGCCGAGGTGCTGGTCGGCGACCCCGGCCGGGGGCACCTACCGGCGGACCGCCTGACGGTGCTGGCCGACTATCCGGTGCCCACCACCGAACCGTCGGTCGACTCGTCGCTACGCCGGGTGCAGGTGCTGCGACCCACCTGAGTGGAGACACCGCCTCAGGGGCGACCCCGAGGCGGATACCAGGGGTGGGTGGGGGCTACGACCGGATGTCCAGGGTGGTGCGGCGGTCATAGCGTACGAGGCATGACGCAATGGCTGGCCCAGATCGGAGAACTCCCCGTCCTGCTGCTGATGGGTGCGCTCGGGCTCGTCATGCTCTTCGACGCCGTACCCCTGCTGGGTGTCCTGGTCCCCGGCGATGTGGCGATCCTGGCCGCCGTCGGGGTGGGCCGCCCGACCACCGGCCTGGCCACCTTCGTCGCCGTACTGGTCGGCTGCCTGGCGGGCTGGTCGCTGAGCTTCCTGGTCGGCCGCCTCTACTCCGAGCGGCTGCGACACAGTCGGGTCGGCGGCTGGATCGGCGAGACGCGCTGGACAGCGGCGGAGGGAATCCTGCGTCGCGGTGGCGGCCGGATGATGATCGTCGCGCCGTTCCTGCCGGTGTTCAACGCGCTTCTTCCGCTGGCCGCCGGCGGGCTGCGGATGTCGTACCGTCGATTTCTCGGCTGCGCGGCGCTCGGCGCGGCCGCCTGGGCCGGTCTCTACCTCGCGCTGGGCACCGCGTCCCGGTCGCTGGCCGGGCTGCTGCCGGGGGAGCCCAGCCCGCTGCTGGTCACCATGGGGGTCGGGCTGGTGTTGGCTTCCGTCGTGCTGCTGGGGGCTCGGCGGCGGCTGTTCTCTCTGGCGGGCTGAGTTTGTTCGTCGCTTCTGCTGGTGTGGGGGGGTGCGGGGGCGGGGCCGGGTTGCGGTGGTGGGGCGGGGGCCCGCCGTGCCCGGCTCCGGGCGGTCAGGCTTGATCCCTCCGCCGGGCACGGCGGGCCCCCGCCCCCGTCGCGGTGGCGGCTCGTGCTTGGGTGCCGCCTTCGCCCTGGTTTGTTGATCTTGGTGGTCTGCGTTTGGTGGAACTGGTGGGGCTCCCGGCTCGCGGCTTCGGCTGGGGGTTTACCAGCCTCTGGCTTTCCACTGGGGGAGGGCTGGGCGTTCTGCTCCCAGGGTGCTGTCCTTGCCGTGGCCCGGGTAGAACCAGGTGTCGTCCGGTAGTCGGTCGAACAGCTTGTGCTCGACGTCGTCGATCAGCGCGGCGAAGCGCTCCGGGTCCTTGTCGGTGTTGCCCACACCACCCGGGAAAAGACTGTCGCCGGTAAAAAGGTGCGGGGTGCCGGCCGGATCGCGGTAGAGCAGCGCGATCGAGCCCGGGGTGTGCCCCTTGATGTGGATGACCTCCAGCGCGCAGTCGCCGACCGGCACGGTGTCGCCGTCCGCCAGACGCTCCGCCTCGATCGGCAGCCCGGCCGCGTCGTCGGCGTGCACCAGTGCCCGGGCGCCGGTCTTGGCGACCACCTCCTCCAGCGCCACCCAGTGATCCATGTGCTGGTGGGTGGTCACCACGGCGGTGAGCCCGCCGTCGCCGATCAGGTCCAGCAGCCGGGGAGCCTCGTTGGCGGCGTCGATCAGCACCTGCTCGCCGCTACCTGTGCAGCGCAGCAGGTAGGCGTTGTTGTCCATCGGGCCCACCGACAGCTTGCTGATGGTGAGCCCGCCCAGCTCCCGTACCGCCGGCGCGCCGCCGGGGGTGACCTCTCCGCTGTATGTCATGACGTTTTCTAGATCCATTCCGGTGGAGTAGGTAGGGGTCCGTCGGGGATGACGGAGAGATGGTCGCCGTCGCCCCGGCCGATCAGCCAGGCGGCGAGGTCGGGGACGGGGCCGGCGACGATCGGGGCGCCGACGCCGTCCCCGATCACCACGTCGTGCTCGCTGCCGTCGAGGCGTAGCACCATCGACGGCGGTGTCGGCCCGTTGGCGTGGTGGCTGGCCGCCTCGCGCAGCAGCCGGTGGGCGAACGTCGCCGACCAGTCGGCCGGCCCGTAGTCGGCGGCCAGGTCGAGGTGGTGCACCTCGATCTCGCGCAGGCGGCCCCAGACGAGCAGGGCGGCGGGCCACGGGCCGCGTCGTGCCTGCACCGTCGCGGCCCAGGCCTCGGCCGGCATCGCCGCGACCGCCTCGCTGAACAGGTCGGCGGTGCGCCGCAGGTCGTCCAGGTGCTCGGCGGGTGGCCGGCCCGAGCCGGCTTCGATGTCCGCCGTGCGGGCCGCCAGTGAGGCGTACATCGGCAGCGACTCCCCGGTGCGGGCCGAGGTGAGCAGGTTGACGAAGCCGTCGGCGTTGCGCGCCAGATGCGCCAGCACATGGCCGCGCGTCCAGCCCGGCAGCAGCGACGCGGCGGCCAGGTCCGCGGCGTCGAAGGAGGCTGCGGTACGGAGGAGCCGGCTGGTGGCCGCATCCACCTCGCCCATCAGCAGCAGCGGATCCGTGGTCACCCGTCGACCCTAGCGGTCCGCCGTCGCGCCGTCGCCGGGGAAATCGCTTTCGGCGCGTCGGCGCGCGTCCTACCGTCAGCGGCGTACGCGGCGCCGGGACATCGGACGGAGGTGGTGATCATGCCGGACGTGGCACGTGTTCCGCCATCACCAGCTTCGACACCGATGAGGATGCCATGACGATCGATCTGACCGCGCTCGGCTGGGACGCCGAGCGGGCGACGTACGCCGCACGACGCGGCGAGCACCACCCGGGTCGGGTGGCCCGGGTGGACCGGGGGGTCTGCACGGTGCTCACGGCCGCCGGTCCGGTCCGGGCCAGCCTGGGCGGGGCGGTGTTGGCCGCCGCCGCCCGTGACCCGTCCGCGCTGCCCTGCGCCGGCGACTGGGTGCTGCTCACGCACTGGCCGGACCGCCGCACCACCGTGGAGGCGGTGCTGCCCCGGCGGGCCGCGCTGATTCGGCGTACCGCCGGCAAGGACGCCAGCGGCCAGGTGCTGGCCGCCAACCTCGACGCGGCGGCTGTGGTGGAGCCGGTGCACCCCGAGCCGGACGTGGGCCGGATCGAACGGCTGCTCTCCCTGGTTCACGAGTCCGGCGCCCGGCCGCTGGTGGTGCTGACGAAGGCCGACCTCGCGGCCGACCCAGCCGCGCTGGCCCGCCAGTTGGCCGTGGTCGCCCCCGGAGTGCCGGTGCTGCCGGTCAGTGCCGAACGTGGCGTCGGTCTGGACCCGCTGCGCGCCGAGGTGGTGCCCGGCCGCACGCTCGGCCTGCTCGGACCGTCGGGTGCCGGCAAGTCGAGCCTGGTCAACGCCCTCGCCGGGGCGGTGATGATGCCGACCCAGGCGATCCGGCGGGTGGACGGCAAGGGCCGGCACACCACCACCTGGCGGGCCCTCGTGCCGATCCCCGGCGGCGGCGCGGTGATCGACACCCCCGGTGTGCGGGCGGTCGGCCTGCTGGACGGCGCCGCCGGGCTCGACCGGGCGTTCGCCGATATCGCCGGGCTGGCCGAGGGCTGCCGGTACGCCGACTGCGGGCACGACGGCGAGCCCGCCTGCGCGGTCCGCGAGGCGCTGCAGGCCGGCGAGCTCTCCACCCGACGGTGGGAGAGCTGGCGGCGGCTGCAGGGGGAGGTGGCCCACGAGAGCCGACGGCGGGAGGCGCGAATGGCGGCGGAGCGGCGCGGCGGGTGGCGTTCGGCTCGACGTCGGGCAACCCGGCCACCGGCGCCCGGCGGCTACTGACCGGCGGGTCTCGGTCGGCGCTGCCGGCGGCTGCTGATGTACGCCACCGCGGCTTTCGGCCGGCGCGGCCGGCGGCCTCTCAGGTGCGGTGCCGCGGCTTCCGATCGGCGCGGCCGACCGGGCTGAGCTGGGGGAATGTGCGGGCGGGGAAAACTGTCGTACCTCGGGGCTAGAGTTGCCGAGGCGTGTTTTCCGCGCCCGCACGACCGCTCAGAACCACCCCAGAGCGGGACAGATCCTTCGCTTCATCTTCACCCGGGAGTACACGCACCGTGGCCGACCGACTGATTATCCGTGGCGCGCGCGAGCACAACCTGCGTGACGTCAGTCTCGACCTGCCCCGGGACGCACTCATCGTGTTCACCGGGCTGTCCGGGTCGGGCAAGTCGAGCCTGGCCTTCGACACGATCTTCGCTGAGGGGCAGCGCCGCTACGTCGAGTCGCTCTCGTCGTATGCCCGGCAGTTCCTCGGTCAGATGGACAAGCCAGACGTCGACTTCATCGAGGGCCTGAGCCCCGCCGTCTCGATCGACCAGAAGTCCACCTCGCGCAACCCGCGCTCGACCGTCGGCACCATCACCGAGGTCTACGACTACCTGCGCCTGCTCTACGCCCGCATCGGCGAGCCGCACTGCCCGGTCTGCGGCGAGCGGATCTCCCGGCAGAGCCCCCAGCAGATCGTCGACCGGGTCCTCGCCATGGCCGAGGGCACCAAGTTCATGGTGCTCGCCCCGGTCATCCGCGGACGCAAGGGCGAGTACGTCGACCTCTTCGCCGAGCTGCAGGCCAAGGGCTACGCCCGGGCCCGGGTCGACGGCGTGGTGCACCCGCTGACCGAGCCGCCGAAGCTCAAGAAGCAGGAGAAGCACACCATCGAGGTGGTGATCGACCGGCTCACCGTCAAGCCGAGCGCCAAGCAGCGGCTGACCGACTCGGTCGAGGCCGCCCTGGGCCTGTCCAGCGGCCTGGTGCTGCTCGACTTCGTCGACCTGCCAGAGGACGACCCGGACCGGGAGCGCCGCTACTCCGAGCACCTGGCCTGCCCCAACGACCACCCGCTCGCCATCGAGGATCTTGAGCCCCGGGTCTTCTCCTTCAACGCGCCGTACGGCGCCTGCCCGGAGTGCACCGGCCTGGGCACCAAGAAGGAGGTCGACCCGGAGCTGCTGGTCCCCGACCCGGAGCGCAGCCTGCGTGAGGGCGCCATCCAGCCCTGGTCCACCGGGCACAACCTCGAATACTTCCTGCGCCTCCTGGAGGCGCTCGGCGAGGCCCAGCACTTCGACGTCGACACCCCGTGGCGGGCCTTGCCGGCGCGGGCGCAGAAGACGATCCTGCACGGCTCCGACGACCAGGTGCACGTGCGCTATCGCAACAAGTACGGCCGTGAGCGCTCCTACTACACCGGCTTCGAGGGCGTGGTGCAGTGGATCGAGCGCCGGCACTCCGACACCGAGTCCGAGTGGTCCCGCGACAAGTACGAGGGCTACATGCGTGACGTGCCGTGCGCGGCGTGCGGCGGTGCCCGGCTCAAGCCCGAGGTGCTCGCCGTCACACTGGCCGGCAAGAGCATCGCCGAGGTCTGCAACCTGTCCGTGGGGGAGTGCGCCGACCTGCTCGCCGGCATCGAGCTGACCGACCGGCAGAAGATGATCGCCGAGCGGGTCCTCAAGGAGATCAACGCCCGGCTGCGGTTCCTGCTCGACGTCGGTCTGGACTACCTCTCCCTGGACCGGCCGGCGGGCACCCTGTCCGGCGGTGAGGCTCAGCGCATCCGGCTCGCCACCCAGATCGGCTCCGGCCTGGTGGGCGTGCTCTACGTGCTGGACGAGCCGTCGATCGGGCTGCACCAGCGCGACAACCATCGGCTGATCGAGACCCTGATCCGGCTGCGCGGGCTGGGCAACACGCTGATCGTGGTGGAGCACGACGAGGACACGATCCGTACCGCCGACTGGATCGTCGACATCGGGCCCGGCGCCGGCGAGCACGGCGGCAAGATCGTGCACAGCGGCTCGGTGCCGGCACTGCTGGAAAACCCGGAGTCGGTCACCGGGGCGTACCTGTCCGGGCGTCGGTCGATCCCGACCCCGACCAAGCGCCGCCCGCAGACCAAGGACCGGGAGCTGGTGGTGCACGGCGCGCGGGAGCACAACCTGCGCAACCTGACCGTCTCGTTCCCGCTGGGCCAGTTGATCGCCGTCACCGGGGTCAGTGGCTCGGGCAAGTCGACGCTGGTCAACGACATCCTGTACGCGGTGTTGGCCAACCAGATCAACGGTGCCCGGCTGGTGCCGGGCCGGCACACCCGGGTCGGTGGCCTGGAGCACGTGGACAAGGTCGTCGGCGTGGACCAGTCGCCGATCGGCCGGACCCCGCGCTCGAACCCGGCGACGTACACCGGGGTCTGGGACCACGTCCGCAAGCTCTTCGCCGAGACCACCGAGGCCAAGGTGCGCGGGTACGGCCCGGGTCGGTTCTCGTTCAACGTCAAGGGCGGACGCTGCGAGGCGTGCTCCGGCGACGGCACCATCAAGATCGAGATGAACTTCCTGCCCGACGTGTACGTCCCCTGCGAGGTCTGCAAGGGCGCCCGGTACAACCGGGAGACCCTCGAGGTGCACTACAAGGGCAAGACCGTCTCGGACGTGCTGGAGATGCCGATCGAGGAGGCCGCCGAGTTCTTCTCCGCCATCCCGGCCATCCACCGGCACCTCAAGACGCTGGTCGACGTCGGCCTGGGCTACGTACGCCTCGGCCAGCCCGCGCCGACCCTCTCCGGTGGTGAGGCGCAGCGGGTCAAGCTCGCCTCCGAGCTGCAGAAGCGCTCCACCGGGCGGACGGTCTACGTGCTCGACGAGCCGACCACCGGCCTGCACTTCGAGGACATCCGCAAGCTGCTGATGGTGCTGGAGGGGCTGGTCGACAAGGGCAACACGGTGATCACCATCGAGCACAACCTCGACGTCATCAAGACGGCCGACTGGCTGATCGACATGGGTCCGGAGGGGGGCCACCGGGGCGGCACCGTGCTCGCCACCGGCACCCCCGAGGAGGTCGCCGAGGTGGCCGAGAGCCACACCGGCCAGTTCCTGCGCCAGGTGCTCAAGCTCGACGGTGAGGCCAAGGGCGCGGCCGCCGCCACCACCCGGGCGGCCAAGGCCAACGGCGTGACCAAGGCGCGGGCCGGCCGGAAGGTGCCGGCCGGCGCACGCTGATCTCGATCTCCGGGGCGGGTCCGACCGGGCTCGTGCACACCGGTTGCGGTGTGGGCGAGCCGGTCCTGGCCCGTCCCGTCCCATTTCCCGGGTCGGACGGATGCCGCGGTGAACCATCCGGCACAGTTGCCCGTGTGGAGAAGTGTGGCCGGCTTTCCGACCGGCGCAGCGGGCTAGAGAGAGGCGAGGCATGAGTGACGATCAGGCGCTGACCGGTCCGGGGACGCAGACCCGTCGTACCCTGCTCACCGGCGTCGGGGCCGTCGGCGCGGCTGTCGTCCTGGCCGCCTGCGGCAGCGACGGCGGCAATGGCAGCGACGCCCCGACCAGCGGCGGCCCCGCGGTGCCCAGCACCGGTGACGCTGGCGGTGGTGACCGGCAGGGCGCCCAGTCGCTGGCGACCACCGCCGACATCCCGGTCGGCGGCGGCAAGGTCCTCGCCGCCGAGGGTGTGGTCATCACCCAGCCCACCGCCGGCCAGTTCAAGGGCTTCAGCCCGATCTGCACCCATCAGAACTGCCCGGTGACGAACGTCGACGGCGGCACCATCAACTGCACCTGCCACGGCAGCAAGTTCTCGATCGAGGACGGCTCGGTGAAGGCCGGCCCGGCCACCAAGCCCCTGCCGCCCAGAGACATCAAGGTCACCGGCGACCAGATCTCGCTGGCCTGACGCGCACCTCGCCCGCTTGATCGACTCGCGTTCCTGGAGGCCGGGGCGTCCCGGGCCCGTCGACCACCCGGCCTTCCGGGAACCCGAGTCGATCAAGCGGTGGCGGTCGGGTGTCGGTGCCGCGGACTAGGCTTGTTGGTGTGGCTGACCCCTCGACCTACCGTCCCGCACCCGGCACCATCCCGGAGTCACCGGGGGTCTACCGCTTCCGCGACGGCACCGGCCGCGTGATCTACGTCGGCAAGGCGAAGAACCTGCGCAGCCGGCTCAACTCCTACTTCGGCGACGTCTGGAACCTGCACGAGCGCACGCGGCAGATGGTCACCACCGCCGAGTCGGTGGACTGGATCACCGTCGGCACCGAGGTCGAGGCGCTCCAGCAGGAGTTCACCTGGATCAAGCAGTACGACCCCCGGTTCAACGTCCGCTACCGCGACGACAAGTCGTACCCCTACCTGGCCGTCACCCTCGACGAGGAATACCCGCGGCTGCAGGTGATGCGCGGCGCGAAGCGCAAGGGGGTGCGCTACTTCGGGCCGTACTCGCACGCCTGGGCGATCCGGGAGACCCTCGACCTGCTACTGCGGGTGTTCCCCGCCCGGACGTGCTCCGCCGGGGTGTTCAAGCGGGCGGGCCAGGTCGGTCGTCCGTGCCTCCTCGGCTACATCGGCAAGTGTTCGGCGCCCTGCGTGGGCACCGTCTCCGCCGACGAACACCGGGCCATCGTCGACGGGTTCTGCGACTTCATGGCCGGGCGCACCGACACCATGGTCCGCAAGATCGAGCGCGAGATGACCGAGGCGAGCGAGCAACTGGAGTTCGAGCGGGCCGCCCGGCTGCGCGACGACGTGGCCGCACTGCGCCGGGCCATGGAGAAGCAGACCGTGGTGCTGGGCGACGGCACCGACGCCGACGTGGTCGCGTTCGCCGACGACCCGCTCGAAGCGGCCGTGCAGGTCTTCCACGTCCGCGACGGTCGGGTCCGCGGCCAGCGCGGTTGGGTGGTGGAGAAGACCGAGGACCTGACCACCGGCGACCTGGTGCACCACTTCTGCACCCAGGTGTACGGCGGCGAGCACGGCGAGAACGACGTGCCCCGGGAACTGCTGGTGCCCGAGCTGCCGGCGGACGCCGACGCGCTGACCGAATGGCTCTCCAACCACCGGGGGAGCCGCGTGTCGCTGCGGGTGCCCCAGCGTGGCGACAAACGCTCACTGATGGAGACGGTGGAGCGCAACGCCAAGGACGCGCTGGCCCGGCACAAGCTCAAGCGGTCCGGTGACCTGACCACCCGGGGCAAGGCACTGGACGAGATCAGCGAGGCGCTGGGTATGCGCACCTCGCCGCTGCGCATCGAGTGCTTCGACATCTCCCAGATCCAGGGCACCGACGTGGTCGCCAGCATGGTGGTCTTCGAGGACGGGCTGCCCCGTAAGAGCGAATACCGGCGGTTCATCGTCCGGGGCGCCACCGACGACCTCTCCGCGATGTCCGAGGTGCTCCGCCGCCGCTTCGCCCGCTACCTGGACGCCCGCGCCGAGACCGGCGAGGTGGGAGTGGAGTCGGCCGACGACCCTTCCGCCCCGGCGGATGAGGTCGAGCCGCAGGTCGGTGTCCTGATCGATCCGACCACCGGCCGGCCGCGGAAATTCGCGTACCCGCCGCAGTTGGTGGTCGTCGACGGCGGTGCCCCGCAGGTCGCGGCGGCCGCGCAGGCCCTCGCCGACCTGGGCATCGACGACGTGGCACTGTGCGGGCTGGCCAAGCGGCTGGAGGAGGTCTGGCTCCCCGACGACGAGTTCCCGGTCATCCTGCCGCGCACCTCGGAAGGGCTCTACCTGCTGCAACGGGTCCGTGACGAGGCCCACCGGTTCGCCATCACCTTCCACCGGCAGCGCCGCTCCAAGCGGATGACCGAGTCGGCACTGGACCACGTGCCCGGCCTGGGGGAGGTGCGGCGTAAGGCGCTGCTGCGTCACTTCGGTTCGCTGAAGCGGCTCTCCGCCGCCACGGTCGAGGAGATCACCGAGGTGCCCGGGGTGGGCAGGCGTACCGCCGAGGCGATCCTGGCCGCCCTCGACAAGGACACAAGGGCCGGCGACGGCGCGACAGCGACGCCGGGTTCGTGACCTCGCCGTCATTCGGTATCACCGCCACGCCCTGACCGGTGCCGGCCCCATCTGCCGACAATCGCCGAACGGTGCGGGTGTGGCCGATGATCGTGCTCGATCCTGGATGTGGTGGCCTCGTCCGCGCGGGGAGGGACTGTTGCCTGGATCGCCTTGGGCCAGCGGGCCAGCGGGCGGGCGGGCCGTCGGGCCCGCGGACAAGCCAGCGCGCAAGTGAGCGGGCGGGCCAGCGGGCTGAGCGGAGGGGCCGGCGCGCGAGCGGGCGGGCCAGCGGGCTGAGCGGGCGGGCCAGCGCGCGAGCGGTGGTGCCCGCTCGGGTCCCGGGGGTGGTCCGAGGGTCGGCGCGTCAGGGTGACACCCTCAACCGAGGTAGGCCCGGAATAGGTGGTATCGGAATATTTGTCCGGGTCGAGTCACGGTGCACAAACCAGTCGATTCATCGAGGCCCAGCCCGACGTGGTCAACCGGACGACGCGGACGTGATCCACTCGGTATCACCGATATCGCGGTGTCCCTGGCGTGCGGAGACCGCGATATCGCCAAACCGGAGTGGATCACGGATCGTCGCCTGCTACACGGAATCGGCCTACGGTTGATTTGTTCCGTATGGGGGATTCATCCCGTGGTCGATGCCACCCTCGGCGTGGAATCGGGGGGCGGCCGGGGTCGTTATACCTGGCATGCCGCCGTAGCCCCCGGGCTCTGGCGTGCGGCGCCCCAACCGGGAACACCCGACCGGCCGCCACGGTTACATCCCCCGTAACCGCCAGCCGCCGGGAACACCGGCCGGGCCGCCACGGTTACATCCCCCGGACACCCGAGCAGGCCCCCCGAGCCGCCGGGCAGATCCCCCTTTTTCTGAACTTCCCCGCACGGTCGCCGTCCCCCGTTGGCGTCGTGTGTATCCCCCATTGCAGAGGAGCACGCCATCATGCGTACCGATCTGATCCGTAA
The DNA here is from genome assembly GCF_050936255.1 of Micromonospora sp. CA-259024. Lineage (NCBI taxonomy): Bacteria > Bacillati > Actinomycetota > Actinomycetes > Micromonosporales > Micromonosporaceae > Micromonospora > Micromonospora sp. CA-259024. The sequence continues at coordinate 359,677 of NZ_JBNJND010000001.1, forward strand.
GACCGCCCTGACCGCTGCCGGGCTCGCCTTCACCGGCGGCGCCATCGCCGGCCCCGTCACCGCCGCGTACGCCGCGTCGGACGCCAAGCCCGCCACCCAGACCCAAACCGACCGCAAGCCCTCGGGTGAGCGTCAGCTCGGTGTGCGCTACGAGGCCCAGCCGAACTTCTACTACTGCGGCCCCGCCGCCGCCCGCAACGCCCTGTCCGTACAGGGCAAGGACATCAGCGTCGACGCCATGGCCAAGGAAATGGGCACCACCGAAGCCGGCACCAACTCCATCAACGACATCACCCCGGTCCTGAACAAGGAAACCGGTAAGAACGACGCCTACCACTCGGTGGAGATCAGCAACCCGAGCGCCGACGACAAGCAGACCGACAAGCTGCGCGGCGACATCGTGCGGACCGTCGACGACGGTCGGGCCGTGGTCGCGAACATCGCCGGTACCACCACCGATGTTGATGGTGGGGTGCACTCCTTCGAGGGTGGGCACTACATCAGCGTCGTCGGGTACCGCGACAACGGGAACGTGGTGAAGATCGCCGACTCCGCCGACCCGAACACCGCCTCCTACGAGGTCACCGTCGAACACCTCGCCGACTGGATCGCCACCCGCGGCTACGCCACCAGCTGACCCGCACCACCGCACCACCGCACCACCGCACCACCGCACCACCGAAGGGCCGGACCCCACCACGGGGCCCGGCCCTTCGTCATGTCGTCAGTGGGTGCCGAGGACGGCCAGGATCTGCTCGCCGTACTTGGCGAGCTTGTTCTCGCCGACCCCGCTGACCCGGGACAGCTCGGCCAGCGTGCCGGGCGCGTCGCTGGCGATCTGTCGCAGCGTGGCGTCGTGGAAGATCACGTACGCCGGCACGCCCTGTTCCTTGGCGGTGGCCGCCCGCCACCCGCGTAGCCGCTCGAAGACCGGCGCGGCGGCCGGGGTCAGCTCGGCCACGACGGTGGACGAGCCGCGCGGTTTCGACGAGCGGCTCGACGCCGGCCTGTCCGGCTCGCGGCGCATCGTGACGGTACGGCGGCGGCCCAGGACCTCGGCGCTCGCCTCGGTGAGCGCGAGCGTGCCGTAGTCGCCCTCCACGGCGAGCAGCCCCTCGGCGAGCAGTTGCCGGACCACGCCCCGCCACTCCGCCTCGCTCAGCTCGGAGCCGATGCCGAAGACGGTCAGCGAGTCGTGGCCGTACTGGCTGATCTTGTCGGTCTGCTTACCGAGCAGGATGTCGACGCAGTGCCCGGCGCCGAACCGCTGGTTGCGTTCGCGGTCGAGGCGGAAGACGGTGGAGAGCAGCTTCTGGGCGGCGACCGTGCCGTCCCAGGATTCCGGCGGGGTGAGGCAGGTGTCGCAGTTGCCACAGGCGGATGTCGTCGTCTCGCCGAAGTATTCGAGCAGCTGGACCCGCCGGCAGCGCACCGTCTCGCAGAGGGCGAGCATCGCGTCCAGGTGCGCGGCGAGGTTGCGGCGGTGTGCGAGGTCGCCGTCGGACGTCTCGATCATCTTGCGTTGCTGGACCACGTCCTGCAGCCCGTACGCCAGCCAGGCGGTGGACGGCAGGCCGTCCCGCCCGGCGCGGCCGGTCTCCTGGTAGTAGCCCTCGACCGACTTGGGTAGGTCGAGGTGGGCGACGAACCGTACGTCGGGCTTGTCGATGCCCATGCCGAAGGCGATGGTGGCCACCATGACCAGGCCGTCCTCGCGCAGGAAGCGCTGCTGGTTGGCGGCGCGGGTGGCCGCGTCCAACCCGGCGTGGTACGGCAGGGCGGCGACCCCGTTGGCGGTGAGGAACTCCGCCGTCTTGTCGACCGAGGCCCGGGACAGGCAGTAGACGATCCCGGCGTCGCCGGGGTGCTCGTCGCGCAGCAGGGCCAGTAGTTGCTTGCGGGGCTCCCGCTTGGGCACGATCCGGTACTGGATGTTGGGCCGGTCGAAGCTGGCCACGAAGTGCCGGGCGTCGTCGAGCTTGAGTCGGGTGGCGATCTCGGTGCGGGTGGCGCTGGTCGCGGTGGCGGTCAGCGCGATGCGGGGCACCTGCGGCCACCGCTCGTGCAGCATCGACAGCGCCAGGTAGTCGGGGCGGAAGTCGTGCCCCCACTGGGACACGCAGTGCGCCTCGTCGATCGCGAACAGGGAGATGCGCCCCCGGTCCAGCAGGGCGAGGGTGGAGCGGACACCGAGCGCCTCCGGGGCGAGGTACAGCAGATCCAGCTCACCGGCGACGAAGGCGGCCTCGACCCGGCGCCGGGCGTCCGGGCTCTGGGTCGAGTTGAGGAACCCGGCGCGTACGCCGACCGCGGTGAGCGCGTCCACCTGGTCCTGCATGAGCGCGATCAGCGGGGACACGACGACCGCGACGCCGTCGCGGACCAGGGCCGGGATCTGGTAGCACAGGGACTTGCCGCCACCGGTGGGCATCAGCACCAGCGCGTCGCCACCGGCGACAACGTGGTCGATCACGTCCTGCTGGAAACCGCGGAAGGCGTCGTAGCCGAACACCCGGCGCAGCACCGGCAGCGCGCCCTCGGTACGCAGGTCGGTGGGAGAAGCCATCCGCGGAGTCTACGAGTCGATGCCGACAGCGCCCGCCCGGCGCACCCGAGGGGCGGGCGCTGTCGGATGACGCGTCCGTCAGCCGGGCTGGCTGGACCGGTTCGCCAGACCGCGCGGCGGAGCCTTCATCCCGACCACGATGTCGACGATCTCGATGTAGCGGGCCTTGTTGCCCATTCGGAAGGCGGTGGCCGCCGCGTTGATCTCCTCCAGGGTGTCGGCCTCGACCATGGTCACCTGGTCGTACGTGCCGTTCACTCCGGTGCACACGACGTGGGTGAGCTGCTTGGCGAATCGGCCCAGGTCCCGGGCGTGCTCGGCGGAGATCTCGTGGATGCCCTCCCGGCCGAGGGCGAAGTACTCCGGGCTGATTCGCATGAACAGGAAGCCGATGTATTTGTTCTTGTCCGCCAGGTCGTGCATCGCATCCTCCAGATGTCGGTCTGACCTGCGACGATCACCATGAGCGTATTGACAGTTACTGATCGTCATCAAGGGTGGCGACTGTCGGGAGAGCGACCGCTCCTCGTCGATCGTCCGCCGACCCGTGACGGGTGCCCGGCCGCGGCCCGGCGGCGGGATAGAGTCGCTGATTGACCAATCGCGGCCGACGGCGGCCGCGGCGCCACGGCTTGGGGGTACGGGTGAGCGAGGCGCGCACAGCTGGTGACCGGATCGACGACCCGGCGGGCGTCGACGGGCGGTTGGCGGCGGAGTCGGAGACGACACTCGTGGTGGTCACCGGCGTCTCCGGGGGTGGCCGCAGCACGGTCGCCCGGGCGTTGGAGAACGTCGGTTACTACGTGGTCGACAACCTGCCGCAGGCGCTGATGCTGGACATGGCGGAGCTGGCGTTCAAGGCGGGCGGCGCGGCGCGTCGTACCGCGATGGTGCTGGACGTGCGATCGCGGGCCTTCTCCACGGACCTGGCCGGGGCGATCCGGGAGCTCAAGGAGCGCGGGTTCTCGCCTCGGGTGGTGTTCGTCGACGCCGACGACGAGGTGCTGATCCGGCGGTTCGAGAGCGTTCGCCGTTCGCACCCGTTGCAGGGCGACGGGCGCCTGGCCGACGGCATCGCCGTGGAGCGTGGGCTGCTGGAGGAGGCGCGCGACCAGGCCGACGTGATCATCGACACCAGCCACCTGAACGTCAACCAGCTCCGTCGGCGCATCGAGGAGCTGTTCGGCGGCGAGGACGCCCGCCGGCTGCGGGTCACCGTGTTGTCGTTCGGTTTCAAGTACGGCCTGCCGCCGGACGCCGACTTCGTGCTGGACGCCCGGTTCCTGCCCAACCCGTACTGGGTGCCGGAGCTGCGCGAGCACACCGGGCGGGAGGAGGCGGTCAGCGCGTACGTGCTGGGCCAGGAGGGCGCGGACGCCTTCGTCACCTCGTACGCCGACCTGGTCAACGCCACCACCGCAGGCTTCGAGCGGGAGGGTAAGCGGTACCTCACGGTCGCCGTGGGCTGCACCGGCGGCAAGCACCGCAGCGTGGCCATCGCCGAGGAGTTGGCCAGCCGACTGCGCCACTCCGGGCTGGCGGCCAACGCCCAGCACCGCGACCTGGGGCGGGAATGACGGCCCGCCGGGTGGTGGCGTTCGGCGGCGGGCACGGGCTGTCCGCCTCGCTGCGCGCGCTGCGCCACTGCGCCCCCGAACTCGACCTTGACATCACCGCGGTGGTCACCGTGGGTGACGACGGCGGCTCCAGTGGCCGCCTGCGCGCCGAGCGAGGTGGCCTGCCCCCGGGTGATCTTCGCCAGGCTCTGGTGGCGCTGGCCGGGGACCACCCGGCGACCCGACGCAGCGCCGGGCTGTTCCAGCATCGCTTCGCCACCGTGCCCGCGGACGCCGCGTGCGCGGACACGGTGGCGGACAGCGCCGACGGGCTGGCCGGGCACGCGGTGGGAAACCTGGTGCTCTGCGGCCTCATGGAGTTGCTCGGCGACCCGGTGGCCGCGCTGGAGCACGCCGGCGCGATGCTCGGCGCGGTCGGCCGGGTGTTGCCCATGTCCCGCCAGCCGGTCGACATCGAGGCGCGGGTACGAGGCGCGGACCCGGCCGCCCCCGACGAGGTGCGCACCGTGCGCGGCCAGCACCAGGTGGCCGTCACCACCGGGCGCGTCGAGTCGCTGCGGCTCACCCCGGCCGCCCCGCCGGCCTGCGCCGAGGCCCTCGCGGCGATCCGGGCGGCCGACTGGTTGATCTTCGGGCCGGGCAGCTGGTATACCAGCGTGCTGCCGCACCTGCTGGTGCCGCAGTTGGCCGACGCGATCGTGTCCAGCTCGGCCCGGCGGCTGGTCACGCTGAACCTCGCCGCGGAGAAGGAGACGCTCGGGCTCTCCGTCGCCGACCATCTCGCGGCTCTGCGCTGGTATCTGCCCGAGCTCAAGGTGGATCTCGTGCTCGCTGATGCCAAGGCGGTGGGTGACCCCGAACCGGTCGAACGTGCGGCAGAATCGCTGGGTGCCCGCCTGGTCCTCGCCCCCGTCGCCGTCACCGACGGCACCCCCCGCCATGATCCGGCTGTCCTGGGCGCCGCGCTGGTGCCTGTCCTGGGCTCCGATCGTTAGACACGTACGTAATCTCCGGCGACACGCCGGTACCGGTCCGTGAGGGGACGCACAATGGCGATGACGGCCGCGGTCAAGGACGAGCTGAGTCGGGTCGACGTGCCCAAGCCCTGCTGTCGGCGGGCGGAGATGGCCGCACTGCTGCGCTTCGCTGGCGGGCTGCACATCGTCTCCGGCCGCGTGGTGGTGGAGGCCGAGCTGGACACCGGGGCGGTGGCCCGGCGGCTGCGCCGGGAGATCGCCGAGGTCTACGGCTACCCCAGCGAGATCCACGTGCTGGCCTCCGGTGGGCTGCGCAAGGGCAGTCACTTCATCGTGCGGGTGGTCAAGGACGGCGAGGCCCTCGCCCGGCAGACCGGCCTGCTCGACGTGCGCGGCCGCCCGGTGCGCGGGTTGCCCCCGCACGTGGTCGCGGCGAACGTCTGCTGCGCGGTCTCGGCGTGGCGGGGTGCGTTCATGGCGCACGGCTCGCTCACCGAGCCCGGCCGCTCCAGCGCCCTGGAGATCACCTGCCCCGGGCCGGAGTCGGCTCTGGCGCTGGTCGGCGCCGCCCGCCGTATCGGCATCACCGCCAAGAACCGCGAGGTACGCGGGGTGGACCGGGTGGTGGTCAAGGACGGCGACGCGATCGCCGCGCTGCTCACCCGGATCGGCGCGCACTCCAGCGTGCTGGCCTGGGAGGAGCGCCGGGTGCGCCGTGAGGTGCGGGCCACCGCCAACCGGCTCGCCAACTTCGACGACGCCAATCTGCGCCGCTCGGCGCGCGCCGCGGTGGCCGCCGCCGCCCGGGTCACCCGTGCACTGGAGATCCTCGCCGACGAGGCGCCCAACCACCTGACCGACGCCGGGCGGCTGCGCCTGGAGCACCGGCAGGCGTCGCTGGAGGAGTTGGGCGCGCTGGCCGACCCGCCACTGACCAAGGACGCCATCGCCGGGCGGATCCGCCGGCTGCTGGCGCTGGCCGACAAGCGGGCCCGGGACCTGGGCATCCCGGATACGGAAGCAGCCGTCACGCCCGACATGCTCGTGGTCTGATAGGACGGTGGGACCGCACGGTGCGTCCGGGAGCACGACCCGGCGCAGCGTGGTCCCGCACGCTCGGATAGGGTCGCTGCGTACGGCAAGGGGGCCGACACAGGCACTCCTCGTCGTGCCCACCGCCTCGGGCGGTCAGGTCCTCAGACCGCGGCGGGGTGGCCGAGATGAACCGTCAACGGCCGGCTCCAACGGTCGGCGCACACCACTCCGCCGGCCCGTTGTCTGAAGCCGGCAGACCAGAACGCGAGGAGATGGGACCTGTGACCATCCGGGTTGGCATCAACGGCTTCGGCCGGATCGGCCGTAACTTCTTCCGGGCAGTGCTGGCGTCCGACGCCGACATCGAGATCGTGGCGGTGAACGACCTGACCGACAACGCCACGCTCGCCCACCTGCTCAAGTACGACAGCATCCTGGGTCGCCTGCCGTACGAGGTCAAGGCCACCGCCGACGAGATCACCGTCGGTGGCAAGACCATCAAGGCGTACGCCGAGAAGGACCCGTCGAAGCTGCCGTGGGGCGAGGTCGGCGCCGACGTCGTCATCGAGTCGACCGGCTTCTTCACCGACGCCACCAAGGCCAAGGCGCACGTCGACGGCGGTGCCAAGAAGGTCATCATCTCCGCCCCGGCGAAGAACGAGGACGTCACCGTCGTCATGGGTGTCAACCACGACACCTACGACCCGGCGAAGCACACCATCATCTCCAACGCTTCGTGCACCACCAACTGCCTCGCCCCGATGGCGAAGGTCCTGCACGACACGTTCGGCATCCAGCACGGTCTGATGACGACGATCCACGCGTACACCCAGGACCAGAACCTCCAGGACGCGCCGCACTCGGATCTGCGTCGGGCCCGTGCCGCCGCGCTGAACATCGTGCCGACCTCCACCGGTGCCGCCAAGGCGATCGGCCTGGTCCTGCCGGACCTCAAGGGCAAGCTCGACGGGTACGCCCTGCGGGTGCCGATCCCGACCGGCTCGGTCACCGACCTCACCGTCAACGTGGGTCGCGAGACCACCGTGGACGAGGTCAACGCCGCGCTGAAGGCCGCCGCGGACGGCCCGCTCAAGGGCATCCTGGTCTACAACGAGGACCCGATCGTCTCCACCGACATCGTCACCGACCCGGCGTCGTGCATCTTCGACGCGCCGCTGACCAAGGTCGTCGGCAACCAGGTCAAGGTCGTCGGCTGGTACGACAACGAGTGGGGCTACTCCAACCGCCTGGTCGACCTGGTCAAGCTGGTGGGTTCCTCGCTGTGAGCATCCGGACCCTCGACGACCTGCTCGCCGAGGGGGTGTCGGGTCGGCGCGTGCTGGTGCGCGCCGACCTGAACGTCCCGCTCGACAAGCAGACCGGTGACATCACGGACGACGGGCGTATTCGCGCGGTGCTGCCGACGCTGGGCGCGCTGGTCGAGGCCGGCGCGAAGGTGGTCGTCTGCTCGCACCTGGGTCGCCCGAAGGGCGCCCCGGACCCGCAGTTCAGCCTCCGCCCGGTCGCGGGGCGGCTCGGTGAGCTGCTCGGCGCGCCGGTGCACTTCGCCACCGACACCGTCGGTGACTCCGCCCGTTCCACCGTCGCGGACCTGGCCGACGGCCAGGTCGCCCTGCTGGAGAACCTGCGCTTCAACGCGGGTGAGACCAGCAAGGACGAGGCCGAGCGGGGTGCCTTCGCCGACCAGCTCGCCGCGTTCGGCGACGCGTACGTGGACGACGCGTTCGGTGCCGTGCACCGCAAGCACGCCAGCGTCTACGACGTGCCGGCCCGGCTGCCGCACGTCGCGGGCCGACTGGTGCTGCGTGAGGTCGAGGTGCTCTCCAAGCTCACCGGCAACCCCGAGCGGCCGTACGTGGTGGTGCTCGGTGGGTCGAAGGTGTCCGACAAGCTCGCCGTGATCGAGGCGCTGCTGCCCACGGTCGACCGGCTGCTCATCGGTGGCGGGATGTGCTTCACCTTCCTCAAGGCCCAGGGCCTGGAGGTGGGCACCTCGCTGCTCGAGAAGGACATGGTCGAGACCTGCCGCAACCTGCTGGAGCGGTCCGGCGGCAAGATCATGCTCCCGGTCGACGTGGTGGTCGCGGACGCGTTCGCCCCGGACGCCGCGCACGACACGGTCCGCGTCGACGGCATCCCGAGCCACCGTCTCGGTCTGGACGTCGGCCCAGAGACGGTGGCCGGCTTCGCCGCCGCGCTGTCCCAGGCGAAGACGATCTTCTGGAACGGCCCGATGGGCGTGTTCGAGATGCCGGCCTTCGCGGCCGGCACCCGGGGGATCGCCGAGGCGATCACCAAGGCCGACGCGTTCAGCGTCGTCGGCGGCGGCGACTCCGCAGCGGCGGTCCGTGCGTTGCGGCTGGACGAGACTGATTTCAATCACATCTCGACGGGCGGCGGCGCCTCCCTGGAATACCTCGAGGGCAAGACCCTCCCCGGCATCGCGGCCCTGGAGAACTGAATGGCGAGCACCACCCGCCGGCCGTTGATGGCCGGCAACTGGAAGATGAACCTCAACCACCTCGAGGCCAACCTGCTGGTGCAGAAGCTGGCGGCGAGCCTCACCGAGAAGCAGCTCACCGACGTCGAGACGGTCGTGCTGCCGCCCTTCACCGACCTGCGTACCGTGCAGACCGCGGTCGACGGGGACAAGCTGCTGATCGGCTACGGCGGGCAGGACCTCTCCGCGCATGCGTCCGGCGCGTACACCGGGGAGATCTCCGGCGCGATGCTGGCCAAGCTCGGCTGCACGTACGTGGTGGTCGGGCACTCCGAGCGGAGGGCCTACCACCACGAGGACGACGCGCTGCTGAACGCCAAGGTGAAGGCGGCGCTGACGCACGGCCTGACCCCGATCCTCTGCGTGGGGGAGGGGCTGGACGTGCGCGAGCAGGGCACTCACGTGGCGCACTGCGCCGACCAGCTCGACGGTGGCCTCGCCGGGCTCACCTCCGAGCAGGTGCGGCAGGTCGTGATCGCGTACGAGCCGGTCTGGGCGATCGGCACGGGCAAGACCGCGACCCCGGAGGACGCCCAGGAGGTCTGCGGGGCGGTTCGTCAGCGACTGGCGGAGCGCTTCGACCAGGACACCGCCGACCAGGTCCGGGTCCTCTACGGCGGCTCGGTCAAGGCGTCCAACGTCGCCTCGATCATGGCCCAGCCGGACGTGGACGGGGGCCTCGTGGGGGGCGCCAGCCTGGACGCGGAGGAATTCGCTCAGATCTGCCGGTTCCCGGAGCACCTCGCCCGCTGATCGCTCGGTATCCTGGACACCGCCCGTCCGCTGGTCGGTGCCACCGTGCCCGATCAGACCGGGCGAGGATCGCTACGAGAGGAACTGACCCCAGCCATGCCGATCTGGTTCGCATACACGTTGATCGTGTTGCTGGTCATCACGAGCATTCTGCTCACCATGCTGATCCTGCTGCACCGCGGCAAGGGCGGCGGTCTGTCGAGCATGTTCGGCGGTGGCGTCAGCTCCAGCCTCGCCGGCTCCTCGGTGGCGGAGAAGAACCTGGACCGATACACCGTTCTGGTGAGCGTCGTCTGGTTCGCCGCCATCGTCGGGCTCGGGCTCTGGCTACGCCTCCAGATGAACAGCGGCGCCTGATCAGGCCCGTCAAGTCGTACAATCTGCGCGCGGTCCGTCTCCAGACGGGCCGCGCGCAGGCTTTTCTCCGCTGCACCGCGTCGCCCGCCGCCCCACCCCTGAAGACGGCGGGTCCCCTCCGACGACAGGAGCGAGCAGCCGTGCCGAGTGGCAACGTTATCCGCGGCGCCCGGGTCGGGTCCGCGCCCATGCGCCCGGACGAGCGGCACCAACCCGCCCCCCGACAGGACGTCACCTACTGGTGCCGCAACGACCACCGGATCGACATCCGGATCGCCGCGGAGGCCGAGGCGCCGCCCCTGTGGGACTGCCCCCGCTGCGGCCTACCCGCCGGCCGGGACGCGCAGAACCCACCCGGCCGGGTCCGCGCCGAGCCGTACAAGAGCCACCTGGCGTACGTGAAGGAGCGGCGTACCGCCGAGGAGGGGGAGGCGCTGCTGGCCGAGGCGCTCGCCGCGCTCCGCCGCCGCCGAGGCGAGTGAGAGGACGGGCCCCTTCTCGACGCCAGGCGTCACGAAGGGGCCCGTCCCGCGCTCAGCGCAGGCTGCGCAGTCGGGCGGGTACGTCGGCTGCCGCCGCCCGGTCCAGCAGCCAGCGGGTGCGGCCCACGCCGTGCACCCCGGCGGCCGGCAACTGCACCGGCCCGGCACCGGCCAACGCCATACCCACCGCGCGGGCCTTGTCGGCGCCGCCGGCCACCAGCCAGATCTCCTCGGCGGTGTTGATCGCCGGCAGGGTGAGCGTGGTCCGCACCGGCGGTGGCTTGGGGCTGCCCCGCACCGCGCTGCACGGCCGGGTCTCGTAGTGCACCGGGTGCTCGGGGAAGATCGAGGCCACGTGCCCGTCCTCGCCGACACCCAACATCAGCACGTCGAAGTGCGGCAGCGTGGCGTGCCCGGGCCGGGCCGCGCGGGCCAGTTCCTCGGCGTACGCCGCCGCGGCCGCCTCGGGGTCGTTGCCGGCCGGCCCGTCGGAGGCCGGCATCGGGTGCACCCGGGCCGGGTTCAACGGCACCACGTCCAACAGGGCGGCACGGGCCTGGGTCTCGTTGCGCTCCGGATCACCGGCGGGCAGGAACCGCTCGTCGCCCCACCACACGTCGACCCGGGACCAGTCCACCGCGTCGCGGGCCGGCAACGTCGCCACCGCCCGGTACACGGCCGCGGCGATCCGACCACCGGTCAGCACCACCGAGGCCTCGCCCCGGTCGGCCTGGGCGTCGAGCAGCTTCACCAACAGCCGGGCCGCCACGGCCTGCGCCAGCAGGTCGGCGTCGGCATGTACGGCGACACTCGCCTCACTCATGGGTTGCGCCTTCGTTTCCCGACCGCGGGGCGGTCGCTGTTGCGTCATGCCCGGGTCGATACGCCCGGATCTGGCGGGGGCGGACCGCCCCCGGAGGTTTCGGGGCAGGGCCCGGTGTCACCCCGGCCCTGCCCCGACGTCGTGCACCGGCCGGTTCAGCCCTCGCCGCTCGTACCGGCGTGCGCGGTGACCCCGGCCTCGGCGCGCTGCGCGGTGGCCGGATCCTTCCAGACGTGCACCCGCTGCGCGGGACGCTGCTCCAGCCCTCGCAGCCCGACAGTCGCGCCGAGCGCCTCGGCGTACACCTGGTCGGCGTCCAGGCGACGCAGCTCCTCGGCCAGCTCGTCACCGAGCGGTCGGCGGACCAACGGCAGGGTCCGGTCGTCCTGGCCGGTCCGCCGGAACACCGCCATGCTGTCCTCGCGGGACAGGGACAGCTGGTCGCCGTTGGCGCAGCTCAACTGCACCTCCCGCATCCGGGGGAACTCGTCGGTGTCCACCCGATGCGGGGTGATGCCGAGCCGGCTGGACAGCCAACCCACCATCAGCGCCGCCGTCGGGTCGGTGGGCGGCGCGACGACGGTCGCCTCGGTGACCCTCGCTTCGGTGGTGTCGAACGCCCCGGCGACCAGGGTCCGCCACGGGGTGATCCGGGTCCACGCCAGGTCCGTGTCGCCCGGGGCGTAGTCCCGGGCACGCTGCCGCAGGGCCTCCACCGGGTCGGCGGCCTGCGCCGAGTCGGTGATCCTCCGATCGGCGACCACACCGAGGAAATCGGTGGCGATCTCCGCCGGTGGTTCACCGTGCCACCAGGTGACCACCGGCACGTCGGGGACGAGCAGCGGCATCACGACCGACTCGGCGTGCAGGGCCAGCCGACCGTACATCCGGGTGACCACCGCCTCGCACGGACCGAGCCGGCCACCGACCACGATCTCCGCGTCCAGTCGGTTGCGGTCCCTCTCGATCTCCGAGCGGACCACCACCACCAGCCGGCACGGGTGTGCGGCGGCGGCGATCGTCGCCGCCGCCTCCGCCTCCCGGACCCGCTTCTCGTCCACGACCACGATGAGGGTGAGCGCCATGCCGCTGGCCACCCCGCCGGCACTGCGCCGCTCGGCGGCGAGCGCCTTGACCACCTCGTTGCCGGTGGTGTCCCAGAGCCCGATCACTGGAGCCTCCTGGTCTGCGTCATCGTTGGCCCGCTGCTGTGCCTGCTGATTCGCTCGCTCACGCGCGCCGCCAGGCACGGCCCTCGCGGGCCAGCATCTCGTCGGAGGCCCGTGGACCCCACTCGCCGGCGCGGTACGGCTCCGGCTTGGTGCCCGCCCAGGCGTGCTCCAGCGGGTCGATCACCTGCCAGCTCTGCTCGACCTCGGCCGCGTCCGGGAAGAGGGTGCGGTCCCCGATCAGCACGTCCAGCACGAGGCGCTCGTACGCCTCCGGGCTGGACTCGGTGAACGCCTCGCCGTACTGGAAGTCCATCGCGATGTCGCGGACCTCCATCGTGGTGCCGGGCACCTTCGAGCCGAACTTGAGCACCACGCCCTCGTCCGGCTGCACCCGGATGACCAGCTGGTTGTTGCCCAGCGACTCCATGTCGGCGTCGTTGAACGGCAGGTGCGGCGCCTTCTTGAACATGATGGCGACCTCGGTGACCCGCCGGGGCAGTCGCTTGCCGGCCCGGATGTAGAACGGCACCTCGGCCCAGCGGCGGTTCTGGATGCCCAGCCGCACCGCCACGTACGTCTCAGTGGTGGAGTCGGCGGGGACGTCCCGCTCGTCCAGGTAACCGACCGCGCGTTCACCGCCCACCCAGCCGGGCAGGTACTGGCCGCGTACGGTGTCGCGGGCCACGTCCTTGGGCAGGGTGATCGCCTTGAGCACCTTGAGCTTCTCGGCCCGGATCTCGTCGGCGTCGAAGCTGGTCGGCTCCTCCATCGCCACCAGGGCGAGAAGCTGGAGGAGGTGGTTCTGTAGAACGTCGCGGGCGGTGCCGACGGTGTCGTAGAAGCCGGCGCGGGTGCCGATGCCGACGTCCTCGGCCATGGTGATCTGCACCGAGTCGACGTACTTGGAGTTCCACAGGGGTTCGAACAGGTTGTTGGCGAACCGCAGGGCGAGGATGTTCTGGACCGTCTCCTTGCCCAGGTAGTGGTCGATCCGGAAGACGTCCTGCCGGGTGAACACGTCGTCGACGAGGTCGTTGAGCGCCTTCGCCGAGGGCAGGTCGTTACCGAACGGCTTCTCCACCACGACCCGGCGCCACCCGCCGGACTTGTCGTTGTCGGCCATTCCGGTGCGCGCCAGCTGCTTGAGCACGGTGGGGAACGCGGCCGGAGGGATGGAGAAGTAGAACGCCGCGTTGCCGGTGATGCCGTGGGACTGCCGCAGCTCGTCCAGCGTGGCCGCGAGGTGGTCGAAGGCGGCGTCGTCGTCGAACGACCCACCGACGAACTTGATGTTGCCGGCCAGCCGCGCCCACACCTCGTCCCGCCAGGGGGTACGGGCGTGCTTGCGGGCAGCCTCGCAGGCCAACGTCTCGAAGTCGCCGTCACCCCAGTCGCGGCGCGCGAAGCCGAGCACCACGAAGCCGGGCGGCAGCAACCCCCGGTTGGCCAGGTCGTAGACCGCGGGGAGCAGCTTCTTGCGGGCCAGGTCGCCGGTCACCCCGAAGATCACCAGAGCGCACGGCTCCGGGATCCGGGGCAACCGGCGGTCCTGCGGGTCGCGCAGCGGGTTCACCGAGCCACCTTCGGTTCGCGACTGCGGGGCTCGTAACCCCGGCTCACTCCTCGCGCTCACGGTGCCCCCTCGCTTCCGCTTCAGTCACGTCGTCCATCCTCACGCCCGCAGCTCACCGACCGCGTCGAGCAGTTGGGCGACGCCGGAGGCCCGGTCGGTCAGGTGCAGCCGCAGCACCGGCCGCTCCCGTCCGGCGAGGGCCTGCCGGTCGCCGGCCGCCTGCGCCGCCTGCAGTTCACCGAAGGTGTACGGCTTGCCCGGCACCTCCAGGTCCTCGGCGACCGCGCCGGTCACCTGGAGGTAGCTGCCCACCTGCGGGCCGCCCTTGTGGTACTGGCCCGTCGAGTGCAGGAACCGGGGCCCCCAGCCGAAGGTCACCGGCCGGCCGCTCGCCTGGGCCAGCAGCGGCCGCAGCCGGGCCGCGTCGGCGTCTGCGAACCGGTCGAGGTACGCCATCACCGCGAGGTAACCGTCGTCGCCCAGCCCGTCGAGCAGCCAGCGCAGCACCCCGGCCAGGTCGCCGGGAGCGCCCTGCGGCGCATACACCTCGATCGCGCCCTCGGTGAACGACGGCGTCTCCGCCGGCAGGCCCGAGGCCAGGATCTTGTTGGTGTTCTCCTTGGACTCGGTGACGTTCGGCTGGTTGAACGGGTCGATGCCGAGCACCACACCGGCCACCGCCGTGGCGTACTCCCAGGCCAGGAACTGTGCGCCGAGCGGGCCGTTGACGGCCACGTCCGGGTCGGCGCCGCCGCCCGGCACGTCGCCGGGGGCCAGCGCGCCGCCGTAGCTGACGGTCAGTACGTCCGACCCGCTCACGCCGGGGCTCTGCGGTGACTCCACGACCACCGGGAGGATGCCCACCCCGGCCTTGCCGGTCGACTCGGCGATCAGCTGCTCAGCCCAGTCGCCGAGCCCGTCGATGCCGGTGCCGTCGGACACCAGGGCGACCTTGTCCCGGGCCAGCGTGGCGGCGGCGCCCAGGGCGGCCCCCAGCGCCAGCGCCGGATTGTCCCGGTCCGCGCCGAGCGACGCGGCCAGCGCGTCGGCCTGGTCGAGCAGTTCCCCGACCTCGACCCCGGCCAGCGCCGAGGGGACCAGGCCGAACGCGGTCAGCGCCGAGTACCGACCGCCCACGTTCGGGTCGGCGAGCACGGTGAACGCGCCCATCTCGGTCGCGGTGGTCTCCAGCGGCGAGCCCGGGTCGGTGACGATGACGAAGTGCCGGCCGGCCTCCGCCTCGGTCATCCCGGCGTCCAGGAACGCCTGCCAGTAGGCGCGTCGGTGGCTGTCGGTCTCCACCGTCGAACCGGACTTGCTGGCCACGACCACCACGGTGCGCTCCAGCCGGTCACCGAGCGCCGCCCGGACCTGACCCGGGTCGGTGGTGTCCAGCACCGTCAGCGGGCGACCCAGGGTGCGGGTGATCACCTCGGGGGCCAGCGACGAACCGCCCATGCCGGCGAGCACGACGTGGTCGAGATCGGCCAGCTCCGCGGTCAGCTCGGCCAGCTGTACCAGCAGCTCCCGGCTGCGCTGGTGGGTGTCCACCCAGCCGAGCCGGATCTTCGCCTCGGCCTCGGCGTCCGGGCCCCACAGGCTCGCGTCCTTGGCTGCCAGCTTGCCCGGAACGCCGGCCTTGACCAGCGCGTCCCGGGTCGAGGCGGGCGCGGACTTGTCGACGGCGTCCGCGCCGTACACGGCAAGCCCGGCAGCCGCCTCCACCGGCCCGGCCAACAGATCGCTCATGCCTCGCCACCAGTCTTCTCGGCGGCCTTCGCGTTGGCCTTCGCGGCCTTGTTCGGTGAACCCTTGCCGGCACCGGCCGCCGCCAGCGACTTGCGGACGCCGTCGAGGAGCTCCTGCCAGCTCGCCTCGAACTTCTCCACGCCCTCGCGCTCCAGAGTGGCGATCACGTCGTCCATGTCCACCCCGACCGACTCCAGGTCCGCGAAGACCTTGCGGGCCGCGTCGTAGGAGCCGGTGATGGTGTCGCCGCGGGTCTCGCCGTGATCGGCGTACGCGTGGATGACCGACTCCGGCATGGTGTTGACCGTGCCGGGGGCGATCAGCTCCTCGACGTAGATGACGTCGCGGTAGTCCGGGTTCTTCGTCGAGGTGGACGCCCACAGCGGCCGCTGCGGGTGCGCGCCGGCGTCGGCGAGGGCCCGCCACCGGTCGGAGGCGAACACCTCGGAGTAGCGCTCGTACGCCAGCTGGGCGTTGGCGATAGCGGCCTTGCCCTTCAGCGACTTGGCCTGCTCGGAGCCGATCTTCTCCAGCCTCTTGTCGACCTCGGAGTCGACGCGCGAGACGAAGAACGACGCCACCGAGCCGATGGTGGACAGGTCATGGCCGTTGGCCTTGGCCTGCTCCAGGCCAGCGAGGAACGCCTCCATGACCGCCGAGTAGCGGTCCAGACCGAAGATCAGCGTCACGTTGACGCTGATCCCCTCGGCCAGGGTGGCGGTGATCGCCGGCAGGCCGGCCTCGGTGGCCGGGATCTTGATGAAGAGGTTCGGGCGGTCGACCAGCCACCACAGGGCCTTGGCCTCGGCGACCGTCCGGTCGCTCTCGTGGGCCAGCCGGGGATCCACCTCGATGGAGACCCGCCCGTCGACGCCCGCGCTCTTGTCGTACGACGGGCGCATGACGTCGCAGGCCCACCGCACGTCGTACGTGGTGAGCATGCGTACCGACTCCTCGACCTCCACCCCACGGGTGGCGAGGTCACGCAGCTGCCAGTTGTACTCGTCGGCGTCGCTCAGCGCCTTCGCGAAGATCGTCGGGTTGGTGGTGACCCCGGCCACGTGCTTCTCGCGGCGGAGCTGGTCCAGCCCGCCGGAGCTCAGTCGTACCCGGGAAAGATCGTCGAGCCACACCGCCACGCCCGCGGCGGTGAGCTCACTCAGCTTGTCCGTCATGCCGTCCACGCTCCCTCAGTTGCCGGTCGTGAAACCGGTGATGTCGCCCACCCGGGCCAGCGAGGCGTGCGCCGCCGCCACGATCCGGTCGGGGGTGAAGCCGAACTGCTCGAAGAGCACGGTGTGCGGGGCGCTCGCGCCGTAGTGCTCCAGGCTGACGCTCTCGCCGAGGTCGCCGACGATGCCACGCCAGGACATCGCGATGCCCGCCTCCACGCTCACCCGTGCCTTTACCCCGCGTGGCAGGACCGACTCCCGGTACGCCTCGTCCTGCTCGTAGAACCACTCCTGGCAGGGCATCGAGACCACCCGGGTCGGGGTGCCGTCGGCCTCCAGCCGCTCCCGGGCGGTCAGGCAGAGCTGCACCTCGGAACCGGTGCCGACGATGATCACCTGCGGCTTGCCGTTGGACGCCTCGGCCAGCACGTAACCACCCTTGGCCACGCCGTCCGCGCCGCCCAGCACGTCCCGGTCCAGGGTCGGCAGTGGCTGACGGCTCAGCGCCAGCGCGGTGGGCCGGTCGGTGTGCTCCAGAGCCAGCCGCCAGGCCCAGGCGGTCTCGTTCGCATCCGCCGGGCGGACCACGTCCAGGCCCGGGATGGCGCGCAGCGCGGTCAGGTGCTCGACCGGCTGGTGGGTCGGGCCGTCCTCGCCGAGGCCGATCGAGTCGTGCGTCCACACGTAGGTCACCGGCAGCTTCATCAGCGCGGCCAGCCGGACCGACGGGCGCATGTAGTCGCTGAACACCAGGAACGTGCCGCCGTACGGGCGGGTGCCGCCGTGCAGCGCGATGCCGTTGAGGATCGCCCCCATGGCGTGCTCACGGATGCCGAAGTGCAGCGTGCGGCCGTACTCGTGACCGGGGAAGTCCTTGGTGGCGTGCACGGCCGGGATGAACGACGGCTCGCCCTTCATGGTGGTGTTGTTGCTCTCGGCCAGGTCGGCCGAACCACCCCACAGCTCGGGCAGCACCGGCGCGAGGGCCTCCAGCACCTTGCCGGAGGCGGCCCGGGTGGCCACGCCCTTGGCGTCGGCGGGGAAGACCGGCACCGCGTCGGTCCAGCCGTCGGGGAGTACGCGGCCGGCCATCCGCTCGTAGAGGGCGGTGCGCTCCGGGTTGGCCTTCTTCCAGGCGTCGAACGCGCCGGTCCACTCCTGCTGGGCGTCGGAGCCGCGGCTCATCACCGTGCGGGCGTGGGCGAGTACGTCCTCGTCGACCTGGAAGGTCTGCTCCGGGTCGAAGTCGAGGATCCGCTTGGTGGCCTTCACCTCGTCGGCGCCGAGCGCCGAGCCGTGGATCTTTCCGGTGTTCTGCTTGTTGGGGGCGGGCCAGCCGATGATCGTGCGCAGCGCGATGAAGGAGGGACGGCCGGTCTCCGCCTTGGCGGCCAGCAGCGCCGCGTACAGCGCCTCGGCGTCCTCGTGGTAGTCGCCCTGGTCGGCGTCGCCGCTGCGCCAGTCGACGGTCTGCACGTGCCAGCCGTACGCCGCGTAGCGGGCGGCCACGTCCTCGCTCTTGGCGATCCGGGTGTCGTCCTCGATCGAGATCTCGTTGTCGTCGTAGATCACCGTGAGGTTGCCCAGCTGCTGGTGCCCGGCCAGCGCGCTGGCCTCGTGGCTGATGCCCTCCTCGATGTCGCCGTCGGAGACGATGCACCAGATGTCGTGGTCGAAGACCGACGCGCCGGGCTCGGCCTCGGGGTCGAGCAGGCCGCGCTCGCGGCGGGCGGCCATGGCCATGCCGACCGCGTTGCCCAGGCCCTGCCCGAGCGGGCCGGTGGTGGTCTCCACGCCCGGGGTGTGCCCGTGCTCGGGGTGACCCGGGGTGAGCGAACCCCACTGCCGCAGCGACTGCAGGTCGGTCAGGCTCAGCGGGTAACCGGACAGGAACAGCTGAATGTAGAGAGTCAGGCTGGAGTGCCCGGCGGAGAGGACGAACCGGTCCCGGCCGGGCCAGTTCGGGTCGGCCGGGTTGTGCCGCATGACGCGGTTGAAGAGGAGGTAAGCCGCGGGCGCAAGGCTCATCGCGGTGCCCGGGTGGCCGTTGCCGGATTTCTCCACGGCATCCATGGCCAGCACGCGGACGGTATCGACGGCCCGGCGATCGAGGTCGGACCAGTTCAGTGCGGGGTGCTCGGGTCGTTTGACAGCCACGATGGTTGTGCTCCTCGGCAGATGGGCGGAACCCTCACTGATGACCCTATCGAGCGTCGCTAAACACGCGCCCAGGGATCACTGCATGGTGTGCGGTACGTGACGCTCCCGATGCCCGGTTCAACCCGGTGGTGTGACGGTCCGCACCGTTGTCGGGTCGGCCGGGCAGCCAAAACGACGACGCGTAGTGTGTGGGTCGGTGTGCGGACCCGAGCGGCCCCCGCCGATCCGATCTCCCCGCGCCAATGCCGGAAGGTGGCAATCCGTGAGCATGATCACCGAGCGCCCCGCGAGCAACCCAGCCGGGCATCCGGCACGGGCTGTCGAGGGCACGGTGGCCCGGCGGGACGTACGCGGCGTCATCTCGGCGTACGTCGCGCTCACCAAGCCGCGGATCGTCGAACTGCTGTTGGTCACCACCGTCCCGGCGATGATGCTCGCCGACGGCGGGCTCCCGTCGCTGTGGCTGATGGCCGTCGTACTGATCGGTGGCTCCCTCGCCGCCGGCGCGGCCAGCGTGCTCAACTGCTACATCGACCGGGACATCGACCAGTTGATGAGGCGTACCAAGCGTCGCCCGCTGCCGGCGCACACCGTGTCGCCACGAAACGCGCTGATCTTCGGTCTGGTGCTGGCGGCGGTGTCCATCGCCCTGATGGCGGCGTTCACCAACCTGCTGGCCGCCGGGCTGACTCTCGCGGCCATCGCCTACTACGACCTCGTCTACACCCTGTGGCTCAAGCGGTCCACCCCGACGAACACCTTCTGGGGCGGGGCCTGCGGGGCGGCTCCGGTGCTGATCGGGTGGGCGGCGGTGACCGGCTCGCTGGCGCCGGCCGCCTGGGGGCTCTTCGCGGTGGTCTTCTTCTGGCAGATGCCGCACTTCTACCCCCTCGCCATGAAGTACAAGGACGACTACGCCCGGGCCGGCATTCCGATGCTGCCAGTGGTGGCCTCGACCCGTCGGGTGAACGCCGAGATCCTGATCTTCGCGTGGCTCACCGTGCTCACCTCCCTGGCCGTCTGGCCCCTGGGGCTCAGCGCGATCTACGGGGTGCCGACCCTGGTCGTGGGCGCCATCTTCGTGGTCGAGGCGCACCGGCTCTGCCGGCGCGCGACGCGCGGCGAGGCGGTCAAGCCGATGCGGCTGTTCCACTGGTCGACGACGTACCTGACGATCGTGTTCGTGGCCGTCGCGCTCGACGCGCTGATCTGACCGACCCGCCGTACCCGCGCCGCACCCCCGGGTGCGGCGCCAGCCTACGGTCGCCCGTCGGGCGCCGATCATCTGCTGACTAATCATGGCCATGGATGAGTTGTCCGGGTTTAACGTCACATCAGCGTAACTTTCGGCATGAGTCGGATCGGCTCAACCTTCGATGGCTAGGCTCAGGTTTGCCGCTCCGTTTCGCGCTGAAAAGTCCTGATAAAAGCGGACAGCAAACCTGTGGTGTTCCTTAAACCTGTAGGTAATTGGCATCACAAAAGGTTCATGGTTCTCACCCGAGTGGGTGCGAGTCTGCTTAGGCTTCGCGTCATGGCAGATGGTTCCGATACGACGCTGACGGCCGAGCAGACCGCCGGCGAGCAGGCGCCCCACGGCCTGGTCGCGGGCCTCAAGGCATTCGCAGCCGAGCACGGCGGCGCCAAGGCGGTCATCGAGTACGTCGGCAAGCGTGGCGCGCGAATCGTCCTCGTGGGTTCCGACGGTGAGTGGGGCGACCAGTTCGCCGACGACACCGTCACGGCCCGGGAGGCGTGCGCCAAGGCGGGAGTCACCGTCGAGAACGCCTGGGAGCGTGAACTGATGGACCAGATGCGTCCGAGCAACGACCTCTGGCGGTCGATGGCCCGGCGCACGATGGCCCGCTGAGATAGACACCTGAATTGACCAACTACCAGCCGGCCCGGGGGAAACCCCGGGTCGCTCTCGTCACCTGTACCGAACTGACCGACCTCGACCCGGACGACCGGCTCGTCCTCGCCCCACTCGCCGCCCTCGGGATCGCCACTGAGCCGGTCGTCTGGGACGACCCCGACGTCGACTGGTCCGCCTACGACCTGGTCGTGCTCCGCTCACCATGGGACTACGCGCTGCGTCGCGACGAGTTCGTCGCCTGGGCAGCCTCCGTCTCCGCGCTGGTCAACCCGGCCGACGTGGTGCGCTGGAACACCGACAAGCGCTACCTCGCCGAGCTGAGCGCCGCCGGGGTGCCGACCGTGCCGACGTCCTGGGTCGAGCCGGGGGAGAGCTGGCAGCCGCCCGCCGAGACCGGCGAGTACGTGCTCAAGCCCGCTGTGAGCGCCGGCAGCCAGGACACCGGCCGGTACGACCTGGCCGACCCGGAGCACCGGGACCTGGCCGTGGCGCACGTCCGACGGCTCTCCGACGCCGGCCGGGTGACCATGGTCCAGCCGTACCTGCGCGCCGTCGACACCGAGGGTGAGACGGCACTGCTCTTCCTGGCCGGCCCGGACGGGCTCGCGTTCAGTCACGCGATCCGCAAGGGCCCGATGCTGACCGGCCCGGACCTCGGCCCGGACGGGCTCTACAAGGAAGAGGAGATCAGCGCCCGCACGGCCCGACCCGAACAACTGGCGGTGGCCGAGAAGACCCTCGCCGCGGTGCCTGGCGGCACGCGGCGGTTGCTCTACGCCCGCGTCGACCTGATCCCCGGCCCGGACGGCGAGCCGGTCCTGGTCGAGCTGGAGCTGACCGAGCCGTCGCTCTTCATCGGGTACGCCGACGGCGCCCCGGACCGTCTCGCCGCCGCGATCGCCACCCACCTGGCCCGCCGCACCTGATCGCCCCTGGCCTGGGGCGGGGCGTCAGGCGGTGACCGGGACGGGGGCGGAGTCGGCCGGGGTGGCCTCGGGTGCCGGGGCGACCGGGCGGCGCTCGCGGGTTGACCACTGCACCGACAGGGTGGCCAGCAGGACCAGGCAGGAGCCGAGCATGTGCGCGCCGACCAGGAGCGCCGGCACGTGGGTGAAGTACTGCACGAAGCCGATCACACCCTGACCCAGTTCCACGGCGACGAGGACGATCGCGGCACGGGTGGCCCGCCGCGCACCGACGGCGCGGAACGCGAAGATCAGCGCCACCGAGAGGCCGATCAGCAGGAAGACGCCGTCCGCGTGCACCTGGGAGATCGTCTCCGGGTCCAGCCCGTTGCGGGCCGCGCCGTGGTCACCGGCGTGTGGGCCGCTGCCGGTGACCCAGGTGCCGACGACCAGCACCGCGACGCCGACGCCGGTGGTGACCCGGGCCAGCGCGCGCAGCGGCGCGGGCACCATGGCCACGCTTGGGCCGTCCGGGTCGGCGATCCGCCGCCAGAGGGCGTACGCGGCGCCGATCACCGCCATCGAGGCGAGGAAGTGCAGCCCGACCACCCACGGGTTGAGGTTGGTGAGCACCGTGATGCCGCCGATCACCGCCTGGGCCGGAATGCCCAGGAATACCGCGACGGCCAACGCCAGGAGCCCGGGTCGACGCGGTCGGTGTGCCAGCACGGCCAGCACGGTGGCCAGCGCGATCAGGCCCACCGCGAAGGTCAGCATCCGGTTGCCGAACTCGATCACCCCGTGCATGCCCATCTCGGACGTGGTGACGTACGACGCGTCGGTGCACCGGGGCCAGGTGGGGCATCCGAGGCCCGAGGCGGTCAACCGGACGGCCCCGCCGGTGATGACGATGCCCACGTTCGCGATGATCGAGGCGAACGCGAGGCGGCGCAGCAGGGTGCCGGAGACCGGACGGACGATTCGGTTCACGGCGCAAATCCTACGCACCGTAGTGATCGAGGTTCGTCCGACTCCGTCGGCTCGGTGGTTCGGATCACCGGGGCCCGGGTTTGCGACCGTCAGGGTAATTACGTAACGTTGGCGTTGTGAAAAACGCGGCGGCGCTCTCCGGGCACCAGCCGACGGCCGTTCCGGCCGTCGGTGCGTCCGCGTCCGCACCCGTCGTGACCACATCGGCGGCGCTTGGCGGCGCCGCGGCGACCGAGATCTCCACCCGGGATCGGGTCACCCAGCTGCTGCTGGAGCGGGGTGCCACCACTGCCGCGCAGCTCGGCGTGGCCCTCGGGCTCAGCCCGGCGGCCATCCGCCGGCACCTGGACGCGATGCTCGCCGACGGTGACGTCTACGCCCGCGAGCAGACCGTGCAGGGCAGCCGGGGGCGGGGGCGCCCGGCCAAGGTGTTCCTGCTGACCGAGGCCGCCCGCGTCCGCTGTGGCACACACCACTACGACAACATGGCCACCGCCGCGCTGCGCTGGATCGCCCGCAGCGGCGGCTCGGACGCGGTCGAGGCGTTCGCCACCGAGCAGGTGTCCGCCCTCGAGTCCCGCTGCCGGACGGCCATGGAGGACGCCGGCGACGACCCCCTCGCGCGGGCCGAGGCACTCGCCGCGGCGCTCACCGCCGAGGGTTACGCTGCCAACGCGACCACGATCGCCTCCGGCGGTCAGCTCTGCCAGCACCACTGCCCGGTGGCGCACGTGGCCGCCGAGTTTCCCCAGCTGTGCGAGGCCGAGACCGCGGTGATCTCCCGTCTGGTCGGCACCCACGTGCAGCGCCTGGCCACCATCGCGCACGGCGACGGGGTGTGCACCACGCACATCCCGACCCAGCCGGGCCGTGTTCAATCCGGTAATCCCGTCACCACTGTGAGGACAGATAGATGACCGAGCAGATCGTCCAGCCCCTGACCCAGGAAGAGCAGCTCGCCGCCCTGGGTCGCTACGAGTACGGCTGGTCCGACCCGGACGCCGCCGGGGCGGTCGCCCAGCGCGGCATCAACGAGGCGGTGGTGCGGGACATCTCGGCCAAGAAGAACGAGCCGGCGTGGATGCTCGACCTGCGGCTGAAGGGTCTGCGGCTGTTCGGCCGCAAGCCGATGCCGGCCTGGGGCGCGGACCTCACCGGGATCGACTTCGACAACATCAAGTACTTCGTGCGGTCGACCGAGAAGCAGGCCACCAGCTGGGAGGACCTGCCCGAGGACATCA
Organism: Micromonospora sp. CA-259024; assembly: GCF_050936255.1. Taxonomy (NCBI): domain Bacteria; kingdom Bacillati; phylum Actinomycetota; class Actinomycetes; order Micromonosporales; family Micromonosporaceae; genus Micromonospora; species Micromonospora sp. CA-259024. Next base: position 383,606 of record NZ_JBNJND010000001.1, read on the forward strand.
AGAACACCTACGACCGGCTGGGCATCCCGGAGGCGGAGAAGCAGCGACTGGTCGCGGGTGTCGCGGCGCAGTACGAGTCCGAGGTCGTCTACCACAAGATCCGTGAGGACCTTGAGGAGCAGGGTGTCCTCTTCCTGGACACCGACACGGCGCTGCGCGAGCACGAGGACGTCTTCAAGGAGTACTTCGGCACGGTGATCCCGGTCGGCGACAACAAGTTCGCCGCGCTGAACACCTCCGTGTGGTCCGGTGGCTCGTTCATCTACGTGCCGAAGGGTGTGCACGTGGAGATCCCGCTGCAGGCCTACTTCCGGATCAACACGGAGAACATGGGCCAGTTCGAGCGGACGCTGATCATCGTCGACGAGGGTGCGTACGTGCACTACGTCGAGGGTTGCACCGCGCCGCTCTACTCCTCCGACTCGCTGCACAGCGCGGTCGTGGAGATCATCGTCAAGAAGAACGCGCGCTGCCGCTACACGACCATCCAGAACTGGTCGAACAACGTCTACAACCTGGTGACCAAGCGCGCCGTCTGCCACGAGGGCGCGACCATGGAGTGGGTCGACGGCAACATCGGCTCCAAGGTGACCATGAAGTACCCGGCGGTCTACATGACCGGTGAGCACGCCAAGGGCGAGGTCCTCTCGGTGGCGATGGCCGGCGAGGGTCAGCACCAGGACGCCGGCGCGAAGATGGTGCACGCCGCGCCGCACACCTCCTCGACCATCGTGTCGAAGTCGATCGCCCGGGGCGGCGGCCGCACCTCGTACCGGGGTCTGGTGCAGGTGCTGGAGGGTTCGCACCACAGCCGGAGCACGGTCAAGTGCGACGCGCTGCTGGTCGACACCATCTCCCGCTCGGACACCTACCCCTACGTCGACATCCGTGAGGACGACGTGTCGATAGGGCACGAGGCGACCGTCTCCAAGATCAGCGACGACCAGCTCTTCTACCTGATGAGCCGGGGCCTGAGCGAGGACGAGGCGATGGCCATGATCGTGCGCGGCTTCATCGAGCCGATCGCCAAGGAACTCCCGATGGAGTACGCCCTGGAGCTGAACCGGCTGATCGAACTCCAGATGGAGGGCGCGGTCGGCTGACGCCGGCCGGCCGGCGCGCGGCTCCGACCCGTCGCCTCGCGCCGCGACCAGCCCAACCGACCCTCCGACTCATCGCAGAACAGACCAAGGAAGACATGACTACCCAGGCTTCCGCGCCGCCCAGCACCAAGTCGCAGGCGCTGCGCTCGTACGACGTCGCCGACTTCCCGGCCCTCACCGGCCTGGAGGAGGAGTGGCGTTTCACCCCGCTGAAGCGGCTGCGCGGCCTCGCCGGTGAGCCGCGGCCCGCCACCGGCACGATCCGGCACGAGTACGCCGACCTGCCCGAGGGCGTGGCCGTCGAGCGCATCGGCACCGACGACCCGCGGGTCGGCCGCGTGCTCACGCCGGTCGACCGGGTGAGCGCGCTCGCGTACGGCGGTGCCGGCGAGGCGCTGCTGTTCACCGTGGCCAGCGACGTCGTGGTCGGTGCGCCGGTGAGCCTGCGGGTGGTCGGCGACGGCGCGGAGGGTCTGGCCTTCGGGCACACCGTCGTCGAGGTGGGCCGGTTCGCCGAGGTGACCCTGGTGCTGGAGCACGTCGGCTCGGTGACTCTGGCCGACAACGTCGAGGTCTCCGTGGCCGATGGGGCGAAGCTGACCCTGGTCACCGTCGCGGACTGGGCCGACGACGCGGTGCAGGCGCAGCACCTCAAGATCAAGCTCGGTCGGGACGCCCGCGTGACGCACGTCCAGGTCAGCCTCGGCGGTGACCTCGTCCGGCAGTACACCTCCGTGGAGTACACCGGCCGGGGTGGCGAGGCCGAGCTGTACGGCGTCTACTTCGCCGACTCGGGCCAGCACCTGGAGCACCGCCAGCTCGTGGACCACAGCGTGCCGGACTGCCGCAGCTACGTCGGGTACCGGGGCGCTCTGCAGGGCGAGGACGCGCACACCGTCTGGGTGGGCGACGTGCTGATCCGGGCCGAGGCGACCGGCACCGACACGTACGAGATCAACCGGAACCTCCTGCTCACCGACGGCGCGCGGGCGGACTCCGTACCCAATCTGGAGATCGAGACCGGCGAGATCGCCGGCGCCGGCCACGCCAGCGCGACCGGCCGCTTCGACGACGAGCAGCTGTTCTACCTGATGGCCCGGGGCATCCCGGAGAGCGAGGCCCGCCGCCTGGTGGTCCGCGGCTTCTTCGCCGAGCTGATCAACAAGATCCCGGTGGAGTCGCTGCGCGAGCGGCTCGGCGACGCGATCGAGGCCCGCCTGACGAAGGCCGGCGCCTGATGATCCGGATCTGCTCCACCGAGGACGTGCCGAAGGGCACCGCGGTCAGCGCGGACGTCGACGGCACCCCGATCGCGCTGGTGCACGGCGAGGACGGCCAGTTCTACGCCGCCTACGACGAGTGCTCGCACGCCTCGGTCGCCCTCTCCGAGGGTGAGGTCGACGGCTGCACGCTCGAGTGCTGGCTGCACGGCTCGCGCTTCGACCTGCGTACCGGGCAGCCCTCCGGGTTGCCGGCCACCGAACCCGTACCCGTCTACCCCGTCGAAGTCCGCGACGGCGACATCTACCTCAGCCTGACGCCGAGTAATGGAGTGACCCGATAATGAGCACCCTGGAGATCCGCGACCTGAAGGTGTCGGTCAAGCTGCCCGAGGGTGAGCTCAAGCCGATCCTGGCCGGCGTCGACCTGACCGTGAAGTCGGGCGAGACCCACGCGATCATGGGCCCGAACGGCTCCGGCAAGTCCACCCTGGCGTACTCGATCGCCGGTCACCCCAAGTACGAGATCACCGGCGGCACGGTGACCCTCGATGGCGAGGACGTGCTGGCCATGACGGTCGACGAGCGCGCCCGCGCCGGCCTCTTCCTGGCCATGCAGTACCCGGTCGAGGTGCCCGGCGTCTCGGTGGCCAACTTCCTGCGGACCGCGAAGACCGCCATCGACGGCGAGGCGCCGAAGCTGCGTACCTGGGGCGGCGAGCTGCGCAGTGCCATGGAGCGCCTGCAGATGGACCCGGCGTTCGCCCAGCGCAACGTCAACGAGGGCTTCTCCGGCGGTGAGAAGAAGCGGCACGAGATCGTCCAGCTGGAGCTGCTCAAGCCGAAGATCGCGATCCTCGACGAGACCGACTCCGGCCTCGACGTGGACGCGCTGCGCGTGGTCAGCGAGGGCGTCAACCGGGTCCGCGACACCGGCGACACCGGCGTGCTGCTGATCACCCACTACACGCGGATCCTGCGCTACATCAAGCCGGACTTCGTGCACGTCTTCGTGGCCGGCCGGATCGTCGAGCAGGGCGGCCCGGAGTTGGCCGACAAGCTCGAGGCCGAGGGCTACGAGCGGTACGCCGCCGGAGCCGGCACGGCGCGGGCCTGAGTGGGAGAGGCGCTGCCGAGATGACCAGCATCGCGATCCCGCCGGGGATGCCGCAGTACGACGACGTGCCGCGTTTCGACGTGGCCCGGGTGCGCGCCGACTTCCCGATCCTGGACCGGGAGATCAACGGGTACCCGCTGGTCTACCTCGACAGCGCCAACACCTCGCACAAACCCCGCCAGGTACTCGACGTGCTCGACGAGCACTACGCGCGGCACAACGCCAACGTGTCGCGCTCGGTGCACACGCTGGGCACCGAGGCCACCGAGGCGTACGAGGGGGCGCGGGCCAAGGTCGCCGCGTTCATCAACGCACCGAGCACGGACGAGGTGGTGTTCACCAAGAACTCCACCGAGGCGATCAACATCGTGGCATACGCCTTCTCCAACGCCTCGCTGCGCCCGGACGCCGACCCGCGGTTCCGGCTCGGTCCGGGCGACGAGGTGGTGATCTCCGAGATGGAGCACCACTCGAACATCGTCCCGTGGCAGCTGCTCTGTGAGCGCACCGGCGCGACCCTGCGCTGGTTCCCGGTCACCGACCAGGGGCGGCTGGACGAGTCGGGGCTGGAGGACCTGGTCACCGAACGGACGAAGATCGTCTCGCTGGTGCACATGTCGAACATCCTCGGCACGGTCAACGCCACCTCGCGGATCACCGCGCGGGTCCGCGAGGTGGGCGCGCTGCTGCTGCTGGACTGCTCGCAGTCGGTGCCGCACCTGCCCATCGACGTGGTCGACCTGGACGCCGACTACATCGTCTTCACCGGGCACAAGATGTGCGGCCCGACCGGTATCGGTGTGCTCTGGGGCCGGGGCGAGCTGCTGGCGGCCATGCCGCCGGTCTTCGGGGGCGGCTCGATGATCGAGACGGTCACCATGGCCCGCTCGACGTTCGCCGCGCCGCCGGCCCGCTTCGAGGCGGGCACCCCGCCGATCGCCGAGGCGGTCGCGCTCGGTGCGGCGATCGACTACCTCACCGGCATCGGCATGCGGGCCATCCAGTGGCACGAGAAGGAGCTGACGGCGTACGCGCTGGACGCCCTCGGCTCGGTGTCCGACCTGCGGATCTTCGGCCCGACCGTGCCGGTGGGCCGGGGCGGCACCATCTCGTTCGCGCTCGGTGACGTGCACCCGCACGACGTGGGTCAGGTGCTCGACTCGCTCGGCGTGCAGGTACGCGTGGGTCATCACTGTGCCAAGCCGGTGTGCAACCGGTTCGGCGTCCCGGCGATGACCCGGGCCTCGTTCTACCTCTACACCACCACCGAGGAGATCGACGCTCTGGTGGCCGGTCTGGAGCAGGTGCGGAAGGTGTTCAACTGATGCAGCTCGACCAGCTCTACCAGGAGATCATCCTGGACCACTACAAGCGCCCACACGGGCGTGGCCTGCGCGACGCCGACGACTCGGGCGACCGGGTCGCGGAGGCGCACCACGTCAACCCGACCTGCGGTGACGAGGTCACCGTCCGGGTGGCCACCGACGGTGACGTGCTGCACGACATCTCGTACGACGGGATCGGCTGCTCGATCAGCCAGGCCTCGGCGAGCGTGTTGCACGAGTTGTTGCGCGGTCGGGGCGCCGGGGAAGCTTTCGAGGTGCACGAGGCGTTCGTGGAGTTGATGTCCGGGCGTGGTCAGGTCACGCCGGACGAGGACGTGCTCGGTGACGGGGTGGCTTTCGCGGGTGTGGCCCGCTACCCCGCCCGGGTCAAGTGCGCGCTGCTGCCGTGGATGGCGTTCAAGGACGCCGCGGCACGCGCCGGTGTGGGCGTGAGCCCGGAGGTGAAGGCATGAGCGAGAACACCGCTACCGCAGCGACGCCGGAGGCCGGTGACGCCACTACGGTGCCGCAGACCGACGCCGTGACGACCGACGGTGCCGCGACGCCGGGTGCCGGCGACGCCGCCGCCCCGGCGGGCGGCGTCAGCAAGGCCATGATCGCCGACATCGAAGAGGCGATGAAGGATGTCGTCGACCCGGAACTCGGCATCAACGTCGTCGACCTGGGCCTGGTGTACGGGGTACACGTCGACGACGAGAACATCGCGACCCTGGACATGACGCTCACCTCGGCGGCCTGCCCGCTGACCGACGTGATCGAGGACCAGGCCCGGCAGGCCCTGACCACCGGCCCGGGCGGTGGCCTGGTCAACGACATCCGGATCAACTGGGTGTGGCTCCCGCCATGGGGCCCGGACAAGATCACCGATGAGGGTCGGGACCAGCTCCGTTCCCTCGGCTTCAACGTCTGAACCGACCCCGGTCGGCTCTGCCCGTCGAGCGAGGCACCCCGAGGGTGCCTCGCTCGTGTGCGTCTCCGACCGTGATCAAGTGATGAGAAATAGCTCTCAGGATCGGTCGTTGACCTATTTCTCATCACTTGATCACTGCGGGCGCGGGAAATCTGGTGGCGAGGGCGAGGCTTCCGCGACCAGGATGACGGGGTGACTGAGGCGTACCCGAAGCAGGTTCCTGTCCGCGCGGCCACCGCCGCGCGTCGACAGCGCACCGTGCCCGGGGTCGCCTCGATCCGTCGCCCGTCGTCGTGACCGGGGCGTTCCTCGCCGGTCTCGTCGCCGGTTACGGCGTCGCCATCCCCGTCGGCGCGATGGCGATCCTCATCCTGGGGCTCAGTGCCCGTACCTCGTTCCGGGTCGGTGCGGCCGCGGCGCTCGCGGTGGCGACGGCCGACGGGCTCTACGCGGCGGTCGCCGCGTTCGGCGGCACCGGCCTGGCCGGGATCATCGCGCCGGTCGCCGGACCGCTGCGGGTGGTCGCCGCCGTGGTCCTGCTGGGTCTCGCCGCGCACGGCCTGTGGCGGACCTGGCGCTCCCACCGCTCGCGGCACCTGCCGACGGCGACCGTCGGACGGGGTCTGAGCACGCCCGGGCGGGCCTACGCGGCCCTGCTCGGGCTGACCCTGCTGAACCCGACGACGGTGCTCTACTTCACCGCGCTGGTGCTCGGCCGCCGGGACACCGCCGACGCGGGCCTCGGCTCCGCGGCGCTCTTCGTGACGGGTGTGGTCCTGGCGTCGGCGAGTTGGCAGTTGCTCATCGCCGGCGGCGGCACCGTGGTCGGCCGGGCGCTGACCGGCCCGCGCGGCCGGCTGGTCACCGGCCTGGTCTCCAGCGCGCTCATCGCCGCGCTGGCGGTGGCCGCGCTGCTGCCGGGCTGAGCGGTCCCCGCCCGACGGCCCGGCCGGGCCCGCCGTGCCGTACGGTCGGGCGGTGACCAGTCGACCCGCAGCCGGGGGCGGCCGGTGGGTCGAGGTCGACCCGGCCCGCGTCGGCCGCTGGGTCGAGGGCTTCGCCGACCGGCACGGCCCGCCCACCACCACCGCCCGGGAGTACGGGCTGCTGCTCACCGCCCCCGACGGGTCCACCGCCGAGCTGTACGCCCCACCCGGGGCGCCGCCCAGCGTCGACGTCGCCGGGTTCGTGGCCTCCGCCGTCGCGCCGCGACGGATCGGCCTGCTGCTGGCCCGCAAGGGCGCGGTGGCCGTCGGCGTGGCCGAGGGCGCGGACCTCGTCGTCTCCAAGGTGGACACCCGGTACGTGCAGGGGCGCACCGCCGCGGGGGGATGGTCGCAGCAGAGGTTCGCCCGGCGGCGCGACAACCAGGCCAAGGCGGCGTTGGGTGACGCGGCGGACCTGGCCGTACGGCTGCTGTTGCCGGAGGCGGCGGCCCTCGCCGCGCTGGTCTGCGGCGGTGATCGGCGGGCGGTGGACACGGTGCTGGCCGACCGCCGGCTGGCCCCGCTCGTGCCGCTGCGTGCCGAGCGGTTGCTCGACGTGCCGGAACCCCGGCACGCGGTGCTGGTCGCGGCGGTGGCCACGGCCCGAGCGGTACGGATCAGGCTGCGCGACCCGGCACCGGACTGACCTCACCGGTCGACGGTGACGCCGGGGCGGAGACGACCGCCACGCAAAACGGGTTTCCTGGCGTGGTGCCCTGCTGGTGGTCGGAGTATGGGCACGTGGAGTTTCTGGTGGACATGGTGACGACGGTGCCGGAGGGCACGTCGGAGGACGAGGTCGCCGACATGCGTCGGCGTGAGGCGGCCCGCTCGGCCGAGCTGACGGCACAGGGCAACCTCCTGCGTCTGTGGCGGCCACCGCTTGCACCGGGGGAGTGGCGGACCTGGGGGCTGTTCCGTGCCGACGACGCGGACGAGCTGGAGCGGGTCCTCGCGTCGATGCCGCTGCGCGCCTGGCGGCGCGAGACCATCACTCCGCTGACGCCGCACCCGAACGACCCCGGTCAGCCGTCCCGGTGAGCCTGGACGGGCCCGCCACTGCCACCTGACCCAGCAGGGAGATCACCATGTCCAGCGCCGAGGCCCAGATCCTGCGGACCGTCCTCGACCGGTGGAAAGCGGCGCTCGACGCCCACGAGCCGGATCGCGTCGCGTCGTACTTCACCGACGACGCGATCTTCCAGGGTCTGCACCCGTACACCGTCGGCCCTGCCGGCGTCGCCGCCTACTACGCCGCGCAGCCGCTCGGCCTGACCGCCGCGTACGACATTCGGGAGACCCGCCGTCTCGCCGACGACCTGGTCCTCGGCTACCTGGAGGTGGAGTTCGGCTTCACCGACCGGCCGGCCCTGACCGTCCACCTCGGCGTGCTCGTGCGCCGGATCGGCGAAACCTGGCTGATCAGCCACTACCAGGTGTCGCGGCTCAACTGACCGGGTCGACACGACACCGCAGCCCTCGGCCGTGTCGACGGCCGAGGGCTGCCCGGTGCGCGGGAGGGGCTACGGAGTGACAGTGGCCTGGTAGGTCAGGATCTCCGTGCCGTTGCCTTCCTCGCCGTTGTCCGGTGCGGCCCACATCGTCAACCGGTTGCCGTCGGCGGCGAGCTTGACCGGGTTGCGGGTGGCCACGTGCCCGGCGGTGGACCACTGCTGGAAGGGCACCTCGCGGAGCACGTCGTGGCTGTGCAGGTCGATCAGGGCCAGGCCGCCGAGCTCATAGGTGGCCGTGCTGCCGCCGGCGGTGGGGGTCTGGGGCAGGTTGGTGACGCCACCGCAGATCATCTTGCCGTTCGGCACGTACTGGCAGTCCTGGTAGTCGACGAAGAAGCTCTCGTTGTCCCAGGTGCGCAGCTGCTTGCCGCGTGGGTTCCACTCCGCGAAGCGACGCGATCCCCAGGTGTTGCCGACGAGGTGGCCGGTGGTCTTGTCGAGGACCACGCCGCCGAAGTGGTCGGTCACCTCGAACTGCTTGTGCACCCGCAGGCTGGAGGCGTCGACGCGGTAGACGATCGTGCTGCTGTTGGGGCGGTACTGCGCGACCGGCACCCAGACGTTCGTCCCGTCGAAGTCGATGCCGCCCGGGTGGTACATGTCGCCCTCGCCGAGGACGATGTCCCGTTGCAGGTTGCCCTGGCGGTCCATGACGAACAGGTGTCCGACGCCCTTGCCGGGGCTGCGGTCGTACCCGTTCTGCGGGGTGGGGTACTTGACGGTCGGCTCGATGATCTCGACCGAGGAGAGGAAGATCCGGTCGCCGGCGAAGGCGATGCCCTCGGTGTGGAACGTGGGGAAGTTCAGCTTCAGTTTGCCGGTCTGCTGCCAGGAGGTGTTGCGGTCCACGGCACCGAAGGCGGTGGCCAGCGCGGTGTCCCGGGAACGGCCCGTGTCGGTGTGCCCGGCTGCCGGGCCGGTGGCCTGGGCGGTGGCGGTGCCACCGAGGACGGCGGCCAGGGCCACACCGACGGCCAGGGTCCACCTGGTGGTCGTCTTCATCGTTACCTCTTCACAGCGGGTTGCAAGGGACCCGGTGAACGTAGGTAGCCGTCGTGAACGTCTTCTGATGCTGGCGTGTCACAGCCCCGAATGATCGTGGCGGGCCCGCCGAGGAGCCTGCCACGATCCCGCAACGGTGTCAGAGCCGGTCAGAGCTGGTCGGTGCCGAAGGTGTCGCAGGTCTTCGGGTCGCCGCGGTCGTAGCCCCGCTGGAACCAGCGCTGCCGCTGCTCCGAGGTGCCGTGGGTGAACTGGTCGGGGTTGATCTGCCCACCGGAGCGCTCCTGGATGCTGTCGTCACCGATCGCCTCGGCGGCCTGCACCGCCTCGCTGATGTCGCTCGGGGTGATCGACGTGAACAGCGGTTCCTGGCCGGTCTTGTCCCTGCTCTCGGTGGCGTGCCTGGCCCAGGAACCGGCGTAGCAGTCGGCCTGCAACTCCAGCCGCACCGAGGCGGAGCGGGGGCCGCTCTGCTCGCCCTGACCGGCCCGCTCGTTGGTGCCGAGCAGGTTCTGGACGTGGTGGCCGTACTCGTGGGCGAGTACGTAGGGCTGGGCGAACTCGCCCTTGGCGCCGAACCGTGAGGCCAGCTCGTCGTAGAAGCTCAGGTCGATGTACACCTGCCGGTCGGCCGGGCAGTAGAACGGGCCGACGCCCGAGTCGGCCTGCCCGCAGCCGGTGTTCACGGCGGCCTGGAAGAAGTTGGTGTCGGTCGGCTCGTACGGTCCGTTGCCCAGCTCCGGGTACGCCTTCTGCCAGTAGGCCTGGATGCTGTTGACGAAGAGCAGGTTGCGGCAGCGTGCGTCGTCGAAGCGCTGGGGGTTGTCGCGCGAGCACAGTTGCTCCAGGTCGGTGCCGCCGCCCTGCCCGCCCTCGTCGCCGTTGGTCATCGCGTTCAGGCCGAAACCGCCGCCGAGCAGTGCGACCAGTACGGCCACCACGATGCCGATCAACCCGCCGCGACCACCGCCGCCGGGCAGTGGAATGCCGATGCCACCGCCCGCCCCACCGCCTCGGCCGCGGTCGTTGACCTGGGAAGTGTCGAGTTCGGCCCGCTCGTTGAGTTCCATGCTGACCCCGATCGCCGTATGTCCGTGATTGTCGTCTGGATGTCGTTGTGTCGCCCACCTGCCGGAAGGGGTCCGGACAGCGGTTCCGGTACCCGATGATCTTGGTTGGTAATCCGGGCGGGCCGTCCAGCGGCGCCCGGTACACTTGTCGGGTGCTGCGCTGCGAAGGCTGACCGCCCCGCGCCGTCGGGCCCCCTTGAGCCCGCCGGCCGTTTCGCGTGCCCCGAGTCAGCCTTCAGACCCCGAGAGCGAGCCCGAAAACATGATCACTGCCACCGGCCTGGAGCTCCGTGCCGGCTCCCGGATCCTGCTGTCCGACACCACGCTGCGCGTGCAGCCCGGTGACCGGATCGGCCTCGTCGGCCGCAACGGCGCCGGCAAGACCACCACGCTGAAGGTGCTCGCCGGTGAGGGGCAGCCGTACGCCGGCCAGATCGACCAGCGCAGTGCCATCGGCTATCTCCCGCAGGACCCGCGCACCGGCGACCTGGAGGTGACCGGCCGCGACCGGGTGCTCTCCGCGCGCGGTCTGGACGTGCTGATGTCCCAGATGCAGGAGATCGAGGCCCGCCTCGCCGAGGACACCGACGAGAAGCTGGTCCGCCGCTACGGCGCGCTGGAGGACCAGTTCGCCGCCCTGGGCGGGTACGCCGCCGAGGCCGAGGCCGCCCGGATCTGCGCCAACCTCGGCCTGCCGGACCGGGCGCTCGCGCAGACCATCGGCACTCTCTCCGGCGGTCAGCGCCGGCGCATCGAGCTGGCCCGGATCCTGTTCCGCGACGCCGGCGAGAACGGCGGCGGCATCCTGCTGCTCGACGAGCCGACGAACCACCTCGATGCCGACTCGATCACCTGGCTGCGCGGCTTCCTCGCCAACCACAAGGGCGGCCTGATCGTGATCTCCCACGACGGCGCGCTGCTGGAGTCGGTGGTCAACAAGGTCTGGTTCCTCGACGCCACCCGCTCCGTGGTCGACGTGTACAACCTGGGTTGGAAGGCGTACCTGGAGGCGCGCGAGACCGACGAGCGGCGTCGCCGCCGGGAGCGGGCCAACGCGGAGAAGAAGGCCGGCGCGCTGATGGCGCAGGCCGACAAGATGCGGGCCAAGGCGACCAAGACCGTCGCCGCGCAGAACATGGCCCGCCGCGCCGAGAAGCTGATCTCCGGCCTGGAGGAGGTGCGGGTCGCCGACCGGGTGGCCAAGGTGCGCTTCCCCAACCCCGCGCCGTGCGGCAAGACCCCACTCACCGCGACCGGCCTGTCCAAGTCGTACGGCTCGCTGGAGATCTTCACCGACGTCAACGTCGCGGTGGACCGGGGCTCCCGGGTGGCCATCCTCGGGCTCAACGGTGCCGGTAAGACGACGTTGCTGCGGATGCTCGGCGGCCTGCTCACTCCGGACACCGGCGAGGTGCACGCCGGGCACGGTCTGCGGTTGGGCTACTACGCCCAGGAGCACGAGACGCTGGACGTGGAGCGGACCGTGCTGGAGAACATGCGCGCCGCCGCCGTCGAGCAGTCCGACACCGACCTGCGCAAGATTCTCGGCGCGTTCCTCTTCTCCGGCGACGACGTGAACAAGCCGGCCGGGGTGCTCTCCGGTGGCGAGAAGACCCGGTTGGCCCTGTCCACCCTGGTCTGTTCCGGCGCCAACGTGCTGCTGCTCGACGAGCCGACGAACAACCTCGACCCGGTCAGCCGGGAGCAGGTGCTCGACGCCATCGCCAACTACCCGGGCGCGATCGTCCTGGTCACCCACGACCCGGGCGCGGTGCTGGCGCTCAAGCCGGACCGGGCGATCCTGCTGCCCGACGGCGACGAGGACGCCTGGAGCGACGACCTGCTCGAGCTGGTCGAGCTGGCCTGACCGGGCCGGTTCGGGTCGTCCGGCTCGGGCCGTCCGGCCCGGCTCTCAGCCGAGCAGGTCGACCAGTCGGCCGAGCACGCCGGAGCTGACCAGGATCACCACCCCGATCGCGACGAATATCGCCGGCACCAGCCAGTGGCCCGCGCGCTCGACCAGCCGGACCACCCGGGGGTGCCCGCCCAGCCAGGCTCCGGCGGCGCACCACAGCGCTATGAGCAGCACGAAGACCAGCAGGAAGGCCGCGCTGTCGGTGGGGCCGAGGGCGCGGAAGACGGGTACGTACACGGCCACGTTGTCGGCGCCGTTCGCGATCGTCACCCCGGCCACCCCGAGCGTGGAGGCCACCACGGCGGGCGTCTCGTCGTCGTCCCGTCGCACGAGAGCGCGGACGCCGAGCACGATCGGCAGCAGTCCGAGCAGCCCGGTCCACGGGTCGGGCACCACCAGCAGGCCGGCGGCGATCACCGCGCTGGCCAGCGCCAGCGTCCCGATGCCGAGGTACTGCCCGGCCACGATCTGCCAGGGCCGTGGTCGGCCGGTGCGGCGGGCGGTGACGAAGAACAGGGTCAGGATGACGATGTCGTCGATGTCGGTGGCAGCGAAGACCGCGGCTGCCCCGGCCGCCGTGCCCAACAGGTCGATCATGACCGCAGGGTACGGGTGGTCGACGGGTGCTGCCGCGCGGCGGCGGTACGGCGGGCCGGTGTGGTGGGGCCCGTCGGGAGGATCACTCTATCGGGAAGCTGACATTGCATAGCGTGTCGGTTGGCGAAGAGTTGATATCTGGCGCATGATCGTTCGAGGCGGTCTAATAGGTGGGACCGTATCCGAACCGCACAGTCTGGGACGTGAGGACACAGCATGGCAGCCACTGGCACAGCCACCAGCACTGAGAAGGGTCGCCGGATCGTCGGAGCCGAGCGTCAGACGCTCGCCAAGGACCTGGTAAAGCGGTACACCTCGGGGGAGAGCATCCGCGCGTTGGCGGCCTCGACCGGCCGTTCCTACGGGTTCATCCACCGAGTGCTCACCGAGTCCGGGGTGCAGCTGCGTCAGCGCGGTGGTGCCCGGCGCCGCAAGAAGGCGTGACCCGCCCCTCAGCGTCGTCCACCAGCGCCGCGCCCCGGGCCGCCCGGTGACCGCCGAGGCGACCGGGGTCCGGCTGACCTGCGACGGGCCGGTTGCCACGGTGACGTTGTGCCGGCCCGACGTGCTCAATGCTCAGACGCCCGCGATGTGGCGGGCGATGAGCGACTTCTCCCGCGACCTGCCCGGTGACGTGCGGGTGGTGGTGGTGCGGGGCGAGGGGCGTGCGTTCTCCGCCGGCCTCGACCTCGCGGTGGCTGGCGCTTCCGGCCCGGGCTCCTTCGCCGAGCTGGCCACGCTGCCCGAGCAGGAGTGCGCGGAGCGCATCGCGGGGTTCCAGGCCGGCTTCACCTGGCTGCATCGCCCGGACGTCATTTCCGTCGCGGCTGTGCAGGGCCACGCGATCGGTGCTGGCTTCCAGCTGGCGCTCGCCTGTGACCTGCGAGTGCTGTCCGCGGACGCGAAGCTGTCGATGGCTGAGGTGACCCTCGGCCTGGTGCCCGACCTGGCCGGCACGAAACGCCTCGTCGAGTTGGTCGGCTATGCGCGGGCGCTGGAGATCTGCGCGACCGGCCGCCGGTTGGACGCCGCCGAGGCGGACCGGATCGGGCTGGCCACCCTTGTCGTGCCACCGGCCGAGCTGGACGGCGCGGTCCAGGACCTGACCGCCGGCCTGCTCTCCGGGGCCCGCGACGCGGTGGTGGAGATCAAGGCGTTGCTCGCCGGTGCGGCCGGGCGGTCGCACGCCGACCAGCAGCGCGCCGAGCGGGAGGCGCAGACCCGCCGGCTGCGTGACCTGGCTGGCCGGGGAGAATAGGTAAGGACCGCGCGGGAAGATCCGGGTTACGACAGAGGTTGTCACAGTCGTCGGGAGAATTGACCTGACGGTGCGGTCTGCCCGACGACCCGGAGGTGAGCGGTGTCCAACCCGATGTCCGGCGGTGGCATGGCCGGTTGGAGCATGCTCCGGTCGATGCGCAACAGCGACGAGGTCTCCAGCCACCGCCTGAAGCGCGGGGTGGCCCGGCGCATCGTGGCCTTCGCCCAGCCCTACCGGCGCGACATCGCCGTCTTCCTGGCCACCGTGGTGCTGGCCGCCATCATCGGCGTGGCCACCCCGGTGCTCGCGGGTGACGTGATCAACGCGATCAACAGGGGCGGCGCCGAGGCCGGCCGACTGGTGGTGCGGCTGGCCCTGTTCATCGCCGCGCTGGCGGTCGCCGACGCACTGCTGTCGCTGGCCCAGCGCTGGTATTCCGCCCGGATCGGCGAGGGCATCATCCTCAACCTGCGCACCCGGGTCTACGACCACGTGCAGCGGATGCCGTTGCAGTTCTTCACCCGTACCCAGACCGGTGCCCTGGTCAGCAGGCTCAACAACGACGTGCTCGGTGCCCAGCGGGCTTTCACCTCCACGCTGTCCGGTGTGGTCAGCAACGTCATCCAGCTGGTGCTCACCGCGGCGGTGATGTTCACCCTCTCCTGGCAGATCACCGCGCTCTCCCTGGTGCTGTTGCCGATCTTCATCATTCCGGCCCGCCGGGTCGGTCGACGGCTGGCCGACATCACCCGCGAGGCGTACAACCTCGACGCCAAGATGAACGCGACGATGACCGAGCGGTTCGGGGTGGCCGGCGCGCTGCTGGTGAAGCTCTTCGGCCAGCCCGAGATCGAGGCCCGTCGGTTCGCCGGCCGGGCCGAGCGGGTCCGCGACATCGGCATCCAGTCCGCGATGTACTCGCGGACGTTCTTCGTGGCGATGCTGCTGGTCGCCTCACTGGCGCAGGCGCTCACCTACGGCCTCGGTGGCTGGCTCGCGGTGACCGGCGGCGTCAGCGCGGGCACCGTGGTGACGCTCGCGCTGCTGCTCACCCGCCTGTACGGCCCGCTCACGGCGCTCTCCAACGTC
The DNA here is from genome assembly GCF_050936255.1 of Micromonospora sp. CA-259024. Lineage (NCBI taxonomy): Bacteria > Bacillati > Actinomycetota > Actinomycetes > Micromonosporales > Micromonosporaceae > Micromonospora > Micromonospora sp. CA-259024. The sequence continues at coordinate 398,736 of NZ_JBNJND010000001.1, forward strand.
CGGGTGGACGTGATGAGCGCGCTGGTCTCCTTCGACCGGGTCTTCGAGGTGCTCGACCTGAAGCCGGGCATCGTGGAGAAGCCGGACGCGGTGCCGGTGCCCCGCAGCGCCGGCCGGGTCGACTTCCGCGATGTGCGGTTCCGCTACCCGAGCGCCGCCGAGATCTCCCTCGCCTCCCTGGAGGAGGTCGCCACCCTCGACCGGACCGTCAACGAGCCGGTGCTCAAGGGGGTCTCGTTCAGCGTCGAGCCCGGGCAGATGGTCGCGCTCGTCGGCCCGTCCGGCGCCGGCAAGTCGACACTGTCGATGCTCATCTCCCGGATCTACGACGTCACCGACGGGCAGGTGCTGGTCGGTGGGGTGGACGTGCGCGACGCGACGCTCGCCTCCCTGCGCGACGAGATCGGTGTGGTCACCCAGGATTCGCACCTGTTCCACGAGACGATCGCCGAGAATCTCCGCTACGCCAAGCCGGATGCCACCGACGACGAGATCTGGGCCGCGCTGGCGGGTGCCCAGGTCGCAGACCTCGTCCGGTCCCTGCCCGACGGGTTGGACACCACCGTCGGCGAGCGCGGCTACCGGTTCTCCGGCGGTGAGAAGCAGCGCATCGCCATCGCCCGGCTGCTGCTCAAGGCCCCGTCGATCGTCATCCTCGACGAGGCGACCGCACACCTGGACTCGGAGAGCGAGGCGGCGGTGCAGCGCGCGTTGTCGGTGGCGCTGGCCGGGCGGACCGCCCTGGTGATCGCGCACCGGCTCTCCACCGTCCGCGACGCCGACCAGATCCTGGTCCTCGATGGCGGACGGATCGTCGAGCGGGGGCGGCACGACGAGTTGGTCGCCGTCGGCGGGCTGTACGCCGAGCTGTACCGGACCCAGTTCGCGGTCGCCGACTCGCCCACCCCGTTCGTCGACGCGACCGGCCCCGAACCGGTGGTCATGCCGCTCGGCACCTACCGCGCCGACGAGGTGCTGCCGCCCGCCGCCGCCAACTGACCGTCGGGCGGCCCGGGTCGGTCCGTCCTGGTCACTCCGGCGTGCCGCGATCGACTCGGGTTCCTGGAAGTCGGGGTGTCCTAGACGCCTCGACAGCCCGACTTCCTTGAAGCCGAGTCGATCACCGGCCGGGTGGCCGCCACCCGTAGCTCTGCGAACGCCAAGCCCAGCGTGACCGGGGTGAAGTGGGCGTTCAGGCCGCTCGGGTTGGGCAGCACCCACAGCCTCGCCCCGGCCAGCGACTCCGGTTGCCGCCCGAAGGTGGCTTTCGGCCGCTGAAAACCGATCCGGTACGCGGTCACCCCCACCACCGCCACCCAGTGCGGCCGGTACCGGGCCACCTTCTCGGTCAGGATCGCGGCACCGTCGAGGAGTTCCTGGGCGCTCAGCTCGTCGGCGCGAGCGCTGGCCCGGGCCGCCATGTTGGTGATGCCGAGCCCGAGTGCGGGCAGCTCGTCCTGCTCGCTGGGGTGCAGCAGCCGGGGTGTGAACCCGCCCCGGTGCAGGGCCGGCCAGAACCGGTTGCCCGGCCGGGCGAAGTGCCACCCCGTCGCGGCCGACCAGAGGCCGGGGTTGATGCCGACGAAGAGCACCGCCAGCCCCGGCGCGAGGACGTCGGGGATGGTCCGGTCAGCGGCCGCCGCCAGCTCCGCCCGGGTCGGCCGGGCCGTCCCGGGCGTCGCCGTCAGGTGACCGGCCTGGTTCCCGGGTCCCGGCCGTCCGATGTGCCGCGCGTTGATCGACTCGGGTCCCTGGAAGTCGGGGTGTCCTGGTCGCGTCGACCGCCCGGTTTCCTTGGGGCTGAGTCGATCAATGGCCGGGTGGTCGGGCTGGGCCGGCTCACGCGGCGTCATGGCACGGGCAGGTCGGGCCCCGTCGCGCGTCACAGCCCGCGCAGCGCGCCACCGTCGACCGGCACGGTGAGCCCGGTCAGGTAGCTCGCGGCGGGGGAGAGCACGAACGCGGCCACCCGGCCGAACTCGGCCGGGTCTCCGATGCGGCGCAGCGGGATGCCGGCCTCCGCCTCGGCGCGGGCACGCTCCGGGTCGCCGGTGGCGGCGAAGAGCTCCCGGTTGCGGTCGGTCAGGATGCGGCCGGGCAGCAGGCCGACCACCCGCACCCCGCGCGGGCCGTAGTCGTCGGCGATGTCCTTGGCGGCCCCGACCAGACCGGGCCGCAGACCATTGGAGATGCCGAGGCCGGGCACCGGGCCGCGGGCCGAGGTGGAGAGCACCAGCCCGATCGCGCCACCATCGGGCAGCGCGCCGGCGATCGTGCGTACCGCGCGGATGGTGCCCAGGAAGACGGTCTCGAAGGACAGCCGCCACTGCTCGTCGGTGATCGCCGCGGCGTTGCCCGGCGGTGGCCCGCCGACCGAGATCAGCGCGCCGTCGAGCCGGCCGAAGTGCTCCCGGGCCGCGGCGACGAGCTGTCCCGGGGTCTCCGGGTCGGCCAGGTCGGCGGTCAGCCCGACGGCCCGCTCCGGGCCACCCAGCTGCTGTGCGGCGGCGGCCACGGCGTCCGGGTCCCGGGCCGAGAGCACGACCCGCGCCCCGTCGGCGACCAGGCACTGCGCGGTCGCGTAACCCAGGCCGCGGGAGGCGCCGGTGAGGACGTACACGCGGTCGGTCAGTCCGAGATCCATAAGGCCGATCCTGCCGCATCCGGCACGCCGTCGCCACCGGCGGTGGACGCCGTCGGTGGACGCGGAGCGGCGCGCAGCAGGCGTACCCGCCCGGCGATCTGCACCGCGGCGGCGCCACCGGCGCGGCCCACCGCCGGCAACCGGCGCGGACGTGGCGCCCGAAGCCCGTCGTAGCGCAGTCGCGCCTCCCGGACGGCCAACTCCTCGGCCGCTGGCGGGGGCAGCGCGCGCTGGTCGTGCAGTGCACGGGCCAGGTCCCAGCCGTCGCGCAGTGACCCCGCGGTCGGTCGCCGGGCGGCCCAGCCGGCGAAGGTCGTCGACCAGCTGGCACCGAGGCCGGCGGCGAGCAGCGGCCAGTGCCGGGCCACCTCACCGGCACGTTTGCGTAGCAGGGCCGCCCGGGTGGCGGCCAGCTGGGCCGGTGCGAACCCCGGCGGTGGTGGCCCTCCGGCGACCAGCGTCGCGACCAGCGCCGCCTGCCGTTCGGCGAGCCCGGCGAGATCGCCGGATGGCCGTTCGCCGGTGCCGTCTCGCGGTTCGCTCATGTCACGGCCGGGAAGCCGGCGGCGGCGGCCAGGGCGTCCAGCTCGGCACGGAGTTCGACTGCCGGTGGGTAGTGGCCGTCCCGTTCCAGCAGCAGCGCCGGTGGTCGCCGCCGGGCGCAGAGCGCGCCCACCAGCTCCAGCACCGCCGCGGGCACCGGGTCGGTGTGGGTGTCGTGGTAGAAGCCGCCGTGCTCCGCGCCGCCGGCCACGTGGGCGTACGCGACCCGCTCCAGCGGCAGACGGTCCAGCAGCGCGAGCGGGTCGGCGCCCCGGTTGCGGGCGTTGGCGTGCACGTTGGCCACGTCCAGCAGCAACAGCGCCCCGGTCCGGTCGAGGATCTCGGTGAGGAAGTCCGCCTCGTCCAACTCGTCGTCGGGCCAGTCGACCAGCGCGGCGATCGGTTCCAGCGCGATCGGTACCGGCAGCTCGGCCTGTGCCCGTGCCACGTTGGCGCAGACCGCGTCGACGGCCTCCCGGCTGCGGGGCAGCGGCAGCAGGTGCCCGGCCTCCAGGCCACCGGCTCGGACGAAGGCGATGTGTTCGCTGACCAGCGGTGCGTCGAGGCGTTGCGCCACCGCCGCCAGGTGGGCGACCCGGGCCGGGTCGACCGGCTCGGCGCCGCCGAGGGAGAGCCGCACCCCGTGCGGTACGACCGTCACCGCGCGCTCCCGCAGCCGCGCCAGGCCTGGCGGGAGCGGCCCCGATGCCGGCACCGCCTCGGCCACCACCTCGACGAAACGTAGCCCGGGTAGCTCGGCCACGAAGCCGGCGATCTCCGGACGCCAGCCGATGCCGACGCCGGACGGCCCGGTCATCCGCCGCACCCCCCACCGCCGCAGCCGCCACCTCCGCCTCCGCCGCACGAGCTGCCGCCGCCGGAGCTGTCTCCGCCCCCGCCGGAGGACCCGTCGGAGCCCCCGGTCCAGCCGGAGTTGCCGATCGCCTGGCGCTGAATCTCGGCCTGCTCGGCGAAGCCCGGGTCGAGCGCCCAGAGCGAGGCGGTGCCGTAGAGGGCCACGCCCATCGCCGCGCCGGCCGCTCCGTAGGTCGCGTAGGCCGGCGCGGAGGCCGGGGCGAGGTGGGTGTGCTCGCGGCGGACGTCGCGCAGCGCGGCCCGACCGGCTCGGGTGCGTACGGGCGCCCGGCCCAGCAGCAGCGCGACACCCAGGAGCGCGGCCAGGGTGAGCAGCAGGTAGCCCACCGGGCGACCATTCGCCACGCCAAAGAACAGCCGGAGCACACCGAGACCCAGCAGGGCGATCAGGACCGTGGTCCAGAGGCGGGCACGCCTGCGCTGCATGTCGTTCGTGAGCAACCCGCGCTGCTCCAGGCCGTAGCGGATCTGGTGCAGCGCGATGCGTACGCGTTCGTCCTGCGGCAGGTCCTGGGCTCGCGAGTGCTGGTGAGCGGCCCAGTGGATGGCCTGCTCCAGTGGGGTGAGCCCGGCCGGCGCGGCACCGGCGGTGGTCAGTCGGCGGTCCGGTCGTACGCCGATCGCGCCGCTGCCGCGCAGACCGCCGAGCGCGGCGTGCACGGCGAGTCGAGGTCCACCGTTGAGGTACGCGACCTGTTGCGGCCCGAGTGGGTCGGCGGTCGGGGCAGTCCCCGCGCCGGCCGCGAGGCGGATCCGGTGGTAGACCGCGATCGCCACCACCACGGCGGCCGCCACGATGTAGTACCGGAGGAAGGTCGGGCCGGAGATGCCCCAGGTGTCGCCGGACGCGGCGTGGACGATCATCGACTGCTCCTGTCACCGGAGGGATCGGCGGCCCCATTGTGGAGCAGCCTCGCCACGGTTGGCAGACCGGTGTCCGCGCGGTCAGCGGCGGCGGACCGCCTCCTCGACCAGGTCGAGCACCGGGCCCAGGTCACCGGCGGGTCGGCCCATGGCCAGGTGCAGCACCAGCCCGTCGTAGGCCAGCTCCAGGAACTGGGCCAGCACGTCGATGGGTACGTCCTCGCGCAGCACCCCGGCGTCGCGTTGGCGGGCCAGTCGGTCGCGGGTCGCCTCGGCGATCGCGGCGGACCGCTCCGCCCAGCGCCGGGCGAACGCCGGGTCGGTGCGCAGGCGGCGGGAGACCTCCAGTTGGCTGCCCAGCCAGCCGGTGGTGTCCGGGGAGACGGCGCGGGCGAGCAGGTCGCGCATCACCTGCACCAGGCCGTTGCGGGCCACCGTCTCGACCATGGCCGCGGCGTCGTCCTCGGCGACGGCCAGGAAGAGCGAGTCCTTGTCGCGGAAGTGGTGGAAGATGGCGCCGCGGGACAGGCCGGTGGCCTCCTCGAGGCGGCGCACGGTCGCCCCCTCGTAGCCGAGCCGGGCGAAACACGCCCGCGCGGCGGCGAGGATCTCCTGCCGGCGCGCGTCGAGCTGGTCCTGGCTTACTCTGGGCACGCGTCGATCGTCGCAGGTCACCCCGGGGCATGCAAACCGTACGTACGGCTTGGTATGTCGCCGACTACCATCGCCCGGTGACCCTGCCCCGCACCGTGCCCACCGCCCCGCTGTCCGTGGCCACCGTTCAGGCCACGCCGACTCCGGGTGACGTCGCCGGTAACGCGGTCGCCGCCGCCGACCTGGTCCGCCAGGCCGGCGAGCTGGGCGCCCGGGTGGCCGTCCTGCCGGAGCTGTTCCTCTGCGCGTACCACCCGCCGACCCTCGCCGCGGACCCGGCCGGCACCGACGTCGCGGCCGACCCGGCCGGGGAGGTCGCGGATCCCCGGCTCGACCCGCTGCGCGCCGCGGCGCGCGAGGCCGGCGTCACCGCGTTGGTCGGCGCCGCGGCCCGGCACCCGGACGGCCGGCGGACCATCGCCGCGCTGGTGGTCGACCGTGCCGGCGCGGTCCGGGTCGGGTACGACAAGCAGCAGCTGTGGGGCGACGAACGCGAGCTGTTCAGTGCCGGCGGTCGGGGTGCCACGCTGCTCGTCGACGACTGGCGGCTCGGGCTCGGCATCTGTTACGACGGTTGCTTCCCCGAACACGGCCGGGCCGCCGCCCTCGACGACGCGCACGGTTACCTGTGCCCGAGCGGTTACCTGGCCGGCTCCGAGCACCGCCGGGACCTGTACTACGCCGCCCGGGCCCTGGACAACACCATGTTCGTGGTCTTCTCCAACGCGGTCGGCGGCGCCGACCCGTGGCGGTTCAACGGCGGCGCGGCGATCTACGACCCGCAGGGACGGGTGCTGGCCCGGGCGGGCGACGACGGTTCGGCGGTGCTGGTGGCGACGTTGGACCCGGCCGTGCTCGCGGCCACCCGGGCGGCCCATTCGATGCTCGCCGATCGCCTGCCGGACCAGGGCGGGCCTCGGGTGTCGATGTCCGGCTGAACCCGTCGTCAGGTCGATACCCGCTGGATCTGTTGGCGGACACGTCGGTCCCGTAGGGTGCCCGAGTGCCACTGCTCCTGCTGGACCTGGACAACACCCTGCTGGATCGGGCCGGGCCGTTCCGCCGCTGGGGTGAGCGCTTCCTGGACGGCATCGGCGCGCCCCCCACCGACATCGACTGGCTGATCTCGCTCGACGCCGACGGGTTGACCGACCGCTGGGATCTCGCCGACGCGATCCGGGACCGCTACGAGCTGCGCATCCCCTCGATCGACCTGGTGGAGGAGCTGCACGACGGGGTGGTGGCGGAGACCCGGCTCGATCCGCTGACCGCGTGCGCGCTGCGGATCGCCGACGACGCCGGCTGGGTGCCGGTGGTGGTCTGCAACGGCACGGTACGCGTCGAGGACACCAAGATCCGCAAGACCGGTCTGGACCGCTACGTCGCCGACTGGGTGATCTCCGAAGAGGCCGGAGTCAGCAAGCCCAATCCGCGGATCTTCGCGCTCGCCGCCCAGCGCGTCCGGATGCCGCTCCGCGGCGCCTGGGTGGTCGGCGACAGCCCGGAGGCGGACATCGGCGGCGCCGCCGCGGTCGGGCTGCCCAGCGTCTGGCTGCACCGGGGGCGCACCTGGTCGGACGTCCGGTTCGCGCCGAGCCGCACCGCGGACGGGCTGATCGCCGCGGTCGCGACCGTACTCGCCCGCTGAGCGCTTCGCCTCCCGGTCGAGGCGGGGCGGACGGCGGTTCGGTAAATCGGTTGACCGGCTGCCGCGCGGCGGCGAGCATTGTCGGCGCATCGTGCATCCGGGCGTGCGCCCGGTCGAGGAGAGGGGGTCGGTCATGGCCGTCTTCGCAGGTCGCTTCCAGCTGCCTTTCTCAGCCTCGACCAAGGGAACCTCACCACAGTGCGCGATCACGACCTTCCGGCGCTGGAGCGCCGGAGCCGCGGCAAGAGCCGCTTCGACGACGACGAACCACAGTTTCTGAAGCGCGGGCGGCCGACCGAGCCGCCCGCGGACCCGGACAGCGAACCTGATCCGGACACCGGCGCACGCTGGTCGTCCTGGGACGACGCCGTGCACGGGCCCCAGCCGCACCCGGCCTGGCTGGTCACCGAGTTGGCCGCCAGGGACACCGAGCTGGGTGTGCTGAAGACCGGCAAGGAGGCGGACGTCCACCTGGTCCGCCGGGCGGTGCCCGACACCGACCGGTCCTGCCTGCTGGCGGTCAAGCGCTACCGCGACCCCGAGCACCGGCTGTTCCACCGGGACGCCGGCTACCTGGAGGGTCGCCGGGTGCGCCGGTCCCGGGAGAACCGGGCGATGGCCGGCCGGACGGCTTTCGGGCGGCAGATGATCGCCGGGCAGTGGGCCGCCGCAGAGTTCGACGCCCTGTCCCGGCTCTGGGAGATCGGCGCCGGGCACGACCGGATCGCCGTGCCGTACCCGGTGCAGCTGCGGGGTACCGAGCTGATGCTGGAGTTCGTCGGTGACGCCGAGTCGGGGCAGGCGGCGCCCCGGCTGGCTCAGCTACGACCCGGCCCGACCGAGTTGCGCGATCTGTGGGCCCAGTTGGTGGAGGCGCTGCGGGTGCTGGCCCGGGCCGGCTACGCGCACGGCGACCTGTCGCCGTACAACCTGCTCGTGCACCAGGGTCGGTTGGTCGTGATCGACCTGCCGCAGGTGGTCGACGTGGTGGCGAATCCGCAGGGGCCGGAGTTCCTGGCCCGCGACGTGCGGGTGGTCGGCGCCTGGTTCGCGGCACGGGGGCTGCCCGCCGAGCAGGTCGATCCCGGCACGCTGACCGGAGAGCTGCTGCGCGAGGCGGGCCTCCGCTGATCGGAGCGGGTCGGGCGGCCACACGCCCGACCCGCCACGCCGGTTACTGCAGGTATCGCTCCACCTCGGGCTTGGGGCGTTCGCCCTGTGCGTCCGGGTCGCCGTGGGTCTCCCGGGCGGCCCGCCGACGGCGCAGCAGGTCCCAGCACTGGTCGAGGGACTCCTCCAGGTTGCGCAGTCGCTCGCTGGCCTCGCCCTCGGTGCCCGACTCGTGGGCCTGGGCCTCCGCACGCAGCTTGTGTTCCTCGTCGACCAGTTCGGAGATCCGGTTCAGGATGGTCTTGTCGTCCATGCCACAGAGCCTGGCACAGGGCGCCCGGCGTCGCCCGGATTCGGGGGTACCGGTGCGTCCCCGGTCACGCTCGCGGGTGGGCCGTTCCGAGGCCGTTCGCCCGTGTCGATGTCGCCGCCGCTCCGGGGCGACGGCGCCGGGCGTCCCGCCCATGCCGTCGGGCCGTTGACGCGCACGTCCGCAGGTGATCCTCCATTCAGGACCACGGCGGCGCGGTGTCGCCGACCCGAGCCCCGCCCCACGAGTGGAAATTCCACCGTACGCAAGTCTGGAGGTGCCCAACGTTTGGTGAGATGCTTCCGTCGGCCCAGAAGGTGAAAGTTTCATCAACCTGCCCGACCGAAGTGGACCGCTGCGGTCGCCGGGACGACGAGGAGACGTGGTTCGATGTCGCAGGTGTCCGAGGCGCGCCCCGCCACCGTCAGCACCGAGCCCCGGACGATCCCGTTACGACGCGCTCTGCCGGCACTGGTCCGCGATCCGCTGGGCGCGCTCGTCGACTTCGCGCAGGCCGCCGACGGCGAGGTCATCCGGCTGAACCTCGGCACGTTCCGCCCCTATCTCGTCAGCCACCCTGAGCACCTGCAACGGGTGCTGAGGGACAACGTTGCCAACTACACCCGCGACGGCGACGGGTTGCTCTGGCGACCGGTCCGTCGGATCGTCGGCGACGCCATCCTGGTCGCCGAGGGTGAGATCTGGGAGTCCAGCCGAGGCGCGCTGCAACCGTTGTTCACCGCCAAGCGGGCCGAGACGCTCGTCGACAAGATGGCCGAGGCGATCAACGAGGCGGTCGACGAGTGGTTCGAACCGGCCCGCGACGGTCGCCCGATCGACGGCGGCGCCGAGCTGACCCGGATCGTCCTGCGCACCACCATGCGAGTGCTCTTCGCCGACCGCATCTCGGTCCCCGATGCCCTGCGGATCAGCGCCGCGCTGGACACCCTCACCACCGCGATGCTTCCGCGACTGCTGGTGCCGTTCGTGCCGTACGCGGTGCCGATGCCCGGCGACCGGCGATTCCGCGACGCGGTGCGCACCATCGACGAGGTGGTGCTGCCGATCATCCGGGAGGCCCGGGCCCGTCCCACCGACGGCGACGACATCATCTCCACGCTCTGCCGGCCGCGTGCCGACGGCAGCGAACCCGACGAGTACGCGATCCGCGGCGACGTGGTCGCGATGTTCTCCACCGCCACCGAGACCACCATCGCCCTGCTCTCCTGGCTCTGGCCGGTGCTGGCCTCCCGACCCGACGTGGCCGAGCGGATGACCGACGAGATCGAGCAGGTCGTCGGCGCCGAACGGGTCGGCCGTGAGCACCTGCCCCGGCTGCGCTACGGCCGGATGGTGCTCGACGAGATGCTGCGGCTCTACCCGGCCGGCTGGATGATCCCACGGACCGCGGTCGGCGAGGACGTGCTGGGCGGGGTGCGGATCAAGGCCGGCGGCACGGTGCTGGTCAGCCCGTACGTCACCCAGCGGATGTCGACGTTCTGGAACGACCCGGCGCTCTTCGACCCCGAGAGGTTCGCGCCGGAGCTGCCCCGGCGGCCCTACCGCTACTCCTACTTCCCGTTCGGCGGAGGCCCGCACCAGTGCCTCGGGCAGTACCTGTTCCTGCTGGAAGCGCAGCTCATCGTCAGTACCGTGCTGAGCCGCTACCGTTTCCGGCTGCGCGAACCGGCCGACCTCACGCCTCGGGTGGGCGCCTCGCTGCAACCCAAGCAGCGGGCTGAGCTCATCCTCACCCCGGTCGAGCGTCCGGTCGCATCGTGACGGAGACCCCGCGACCGGCGCGGGCCGGTCAGGACGCGGTCGCCGAGCAGGGCCGGGTGTGCGCGCTCGCCGTGCGCGGCGTACGCGACCTCCAGGACGTCACCGCCGCCCACCCGGAGCTGTTCGAGGCCGCACCGTTCGACCCGGCGCTGCTCAGCTCGGTGGCCACCGTGGTCGCCTTCATCGCACCCTGGCACACCGCCGCCGAACTGCGGATCACCACCCGTACCGTGCTCTGGGTCTTCGCGGCCGACTGGCAGGTCGACTACCTCGCCCGGTCCGTGGACGACGTCCGGCAGGTGGTGACCGACTGCCTGGCGGTGGCCGACGGCGCGGCACCCCCACCGGGGCGACACCTGGCACGGCTGCTGGCCGACCTGCGCGACGAGCTGACGACCGTGCCGGCGTTCGCCCGGCTTCGCCCGATCTGGCGCGACGAGCTGGCCCGGATGCTCGCCGCCGCGGCTCGGGAGTGGGACTGGAAGAACCTGCCGGCCGACCCGACCACCGGGCAACGCCTGCCGGACCTCGACCGCTACCTGGAGAACGCCGACAACTCTGGCAGCTCCTTCGTCAACGTCACCCACTGGATCGCCACCGGCGACGAGAAGACCCTCGCCCAGTTGACCGACCTGCTGGACGCCGGACGTGGCGTGCAGCGGGTGCTGCGGCTGGTCAACGACCTCGCCACGCAGGGGCGCGACGCCGAGTGGGGTGACCTGAACGCCCTTTCGCTGGTCGACGACCCGGCGCAGGTGCACGACCGGCTGGCCGAGCTGACCGCCCGGTCCCGGGGGGACCTGGCCGCCCTCGCCGAGCGGTGTCCCCGCCAGGCGGACTACCTGAACCGGCAGATCTCCTTCACCGGCGGCTTCTACCAGCTGTCGGACTTCTGGGGGGTGCGCGATGAGTGACGGCGCATCCCGGGTGCTCGCCGCCGCGACGACCGGGGGCGGCCCGGCCACCGACGCCGCCCGCGAGCTGATCGCCGGCCTTGCCCTGCGGCCGTGGGGGCGGGTCGCCCCATCGGTGTACGAGACCGGTCGGCTGGTCGCCGGCGCTCCGTGGCTGGCCGGGCACCACCAGCGGATCGGGTTCCTGCTGGACGCTCAACGCCCGGACGGGGCGTGGGGGCCACCCGAGGGGTACGCCCTGGTGCCCACCCTGAGCGCCACCGACGCGCTGCTCGCCGCGCTCGTCGACGGCCGGGCCGGGACGGACCTGCTCGCCCCGGTGGCCCGTGGGCTCGGCGCGCTCACCGGCACCCTGCTCGCCACCGACGCGCGGGCGTTGCCGGACACCCCGGCGCTGGACCTCATCGTCCCGGCGCTGGTGAACTCGATCAACGACCGGCTCGCCGGGCTGGACCGGGTGACCGGGGACCGACTGCCTCGCCCGCCGTTGGCGCTGCCCGTCGGGCTCAACCCGGACCGGCTGCACGCGGTGCGGTCCGCGGTGGCCGCCGGCGCGGAACTACCGCCGAAGCTGGCCCACTTCTACGAGATCCTGGACGCGGCACCCGTCGACGCCGGGCCCACCCTCACCGCCGTCGGCGCGTCGCCCGCCGCGACCGCGGCCTGGCTGACCACGGCCGGTCCGGATGCCGGCCCCGCCGCGCACGCCTTCCTGCGGACACTGATCCGAGACAGTGGCGGCCCGGTGCCCTGCCCGGCCCCGATCACCGTCTTCGAGCGGGCCTGGGTGCTCAGCAGCCTGCACCGCGCCGGCGTGGCGATCAACCCGCCGAGCGCCGTCCTGGCGAGCCTGACCGGCGCGACCGGCGCCCAGGGCATCGCCACCGGCGACGGCCTGCCGAGCGACGCCGACACGACCTCGGTGGCGCTCGACGCGCTGGCCCGGCTCGGCCGCCCGGCCGACCCGTCCAGCCTGTGGGCGTACGAGACGACTGAGGGTTTCTGCACTTGGCCGGGGGAGGACGGGTTCTCGGTCACCACCAACGCCCACGTGCTGGACGCCTTCGGTCAGCACCTGACCCGGCACCCGGACGCGGACGCGCGCTACCGCCGGGCGGTCGACCGGCTGAGCGTGGTGCTGCCCGCGCACCAGCGTGCGGACGGCGCCTGGCAGGACCGCTGGCACGCCTCGCCGTACTACGCCACCGCCTGCTGTGTGCTGGCGCTGGCGGAGTCCGGCACAGGCGCGGCGGCGGCCGAGGCGGTGGACCGGGGGGCCCATTGGGTGCTGGACAGCCAACGCCCGGACGGCTCGTGGGGGAGGTGGGCCGGCACCGCCGAGGAGACCGCGTACGCCCTGCAGGTGCTGCTGGCGGTGCCGACGACGGTGCCACGGGTCGACGACGCGGTGGCCCGGGGGCACGCCTACCTGCATGCGTACGCCGGCCGGGAATACCCTCCACTGTGGTACGGCAAGGAGCTGTACTGCCCGACCGTCATCGTGCGCGCGGCAGTGCTCGCCGCCTGCCGTTTGGCTGCCATTCGCACCTCCGACGTCAGCCATTCGGTGGTGGATTGTGGTTACCGGGCAATAAAAACAACAACTTGAGGGGTTGTGTGGACACTGCTAGCGTACGCAGAGCCTCAGCCCCGTATGCCCCGCTGCGGTGGGACGTCGCCCCCCTCTGATCACCCGTTGATGAGCTGAGTCAACGCCCGGCCTGGGACGGTTCAATGCGTTCTCGCGGTACGAGTATCCGCACCAAGGTTGTCGCCCTGCTGCTCTCCCTGGTCGCGCTCTGGATGTTCGCGGCATGGGTGACCCTGCGCGACGGCTTCAACCTGCTCGGTGTCCAGCTGATCAACAGCAAGGTCTACACGCCGAGCGAGCCGCTGCTCCAGGAGCTCCAGTTGGAGCGGCGGTTGACCCAGGCGTACCTGAGCAACCCCAACGCCGCGCAGCGGACGGCACTTGAGGCCGAGCAGCGCAAGGCCGCGCAGCTGGCGGGGGACTTCGGCGACTCGGTGCGCAACTGGCAGGTCGACGTGGCCGGCAGCACGGCACTCGACGCCCAGCTCGACGCGACGATCGCTGAGATCGACGCGCTTGAGCAGACCCGCGCGGAGGTGCTGGACCGCAAGATCGACCGAGTCGCCGCCGCCGAGGCGTACACCGACGCGATCGAGTCGATCTTCCAGATCTACGACGTGACGGGCAGCCTGGACGACAAGCAGATCGCCGGCGAGGCCGCGGCCCTGATCCAGCTCAACCGGATGAAGGAGCTGATCTCCCAGGAGGACGCGCTGCTCAGCGGCCTCTTCGGCAACGGCCGGATGAGTGGGCCGGAATACGCCCGCTACGTCAGCCTGGTCGCCGCCGAGCGGTTCCTCGGCGAGGAGGTCCGGGCCCGCCTCGCCGACGCCGACCAGCGCCGCTACCAGGAGCTCGTCGAGGGCGAGGCGTTCACCCGACTGCGCGCCGTGCAGGACAGCATCATCCGCGAGGGCCGACCGTCGACCCAGTTGCCGATCGGCGCCGAGCAGTGGCGCGGCACGGTCGAGCCGGCGCTGGCCGAGGTGAACGACGCGGTGACCGCCGGCGGTGAGGGCATCGTGGACCGGGCCACCGGCGTGGCCGTTCTGGTCGTCGTCCGGCTGGTGCTCGCCACCGGTCTGGGCCTGCTCGCCGTCATCGCCTCGGTCGTCGTCTCGATCACCACGGCCCGGACGCTGCTGCGCCAGCTGGACCGGCTGCGCCAGGCCGCCTGGCAGCTCGCTGACGAGCGGCTGCCCCGGGTGGTGGAGCGGCTCGGGCGCGGCGAGGAGGTCGACGTGGCCACCGAGGCGCCCCCGCTGGAATTCGGCACCGACGAGATCGGCCAGGTCGGTAAGGCGTTCAACGCCGTGCAGGAAACCGCCCTGCGGACGGCCGTCGAGCAGGCCGACCTGCGCCGCAACGTCCGCGAGGTCTTCCTCAGCCTGGCCCGACGCACGCAGGCGCTCGTCCACCGCCAGCTCACCCTGCTGGACGCCATGGAGCGCCGCGAACACGACGCGGAGGAGCTGGAGGACCTGTTCCGGGTCGACCACCTGGCCACCCGGATGCGGCGCAACGCGGAAAACCTGATCGTGCTCTCCGGCTCCACTCCCGGTCGGGCCTGGCGGCGCAACGTCGCCATGGTCGACGTGGTGCGCGGCGCCGTGGCCGAGGTGGAGGACTACACCCGGGTCAACGTGCTGCCGCTCGGGCCGGTCTCGCTCGCCGGCCGCGCGGTCGGCGACATCATCCACCTGCTCGCCGAGCTGATCGAGAACGGCCTGTCGTTCTCCCCGCCGCACACGACGGTCGAGGTCCGTGGCCAGTTGGTGGCCAACGGGTTCGCCATCGAGATCGAGGACCGTGGCCTCGGTATGAGCGAGGAGGACCTGGCGGCGGCGAACCACCGGATCGTCGACCAGTCCGAGCTGAACCTCGCCAACGCCGCCCGGCTCGGGCTCTACGTGGTGAGCCGGCTGACCGAGCGGCACGGCGTGCGGGTACGACTGAAGGAGTCCGCGTACGGCGGTACCACCGCGGTCGTGCTGATCCCGCTGGAACTGGTCACCGACGACGGTGCTGACCCGGAGGACTCCGGCGCGTTCCGGGCCGGTTCGACCATCCCGGTGCCGTCGGCGCCCTCCGCCGACACCGGCCGCCCGGCCTTCCTCGCACCGGTCGCGCTGGCCGCACCGGCGAGCACCACGCCGGACGTACCGGAACCGGCCAACCCGGCGGCGCCGATCCAGGCCGACACCGCGACCCCGACGACGCCGGCCGACGAGGCCGGGGCCGAGACCCTCCTGCCCACCCGACAGCGGACAACCCTGACGCCGGAGTTGCCCACCCGGGCCCGCCGTGGGCCGGGCCAGCCGGCCCTGGAAGCCCCCACGGTGCCCACCGGCCTACCCGCGGTCGACCGCGTCCGACCGGCGGACCACGCCAACGTGCCGGTCGCGGGCGGCGATGGCGGTCCGATGCCAGCCCGAGCCGAGGCGGACCGGACCGACTCGGGCCTGCCCGTCCGGATCCGACAGGCGAACATCGTCCCCGAGCTGCGGGACGACCCAGCGGTGTCCGAGGCCGACGACGAGGATGTGGTGCGCCCACCGGATCAGGTGCGCCGGATGATGAGCTCCTACCAGACCGGCACGCGGCGCGGTCGGACCGACGCGGCCCGGCTGCTCGGCGGCGGTTCCGGCGCCCCGGCGGCGCCTCTCGAGCCGACCGACGAAGACCCACAAGCGACCTGACCGAGCACTGATGACGCGGGTTCCCGCGCGTGTGACGGTCAAGCCCCAGACGAATACGGCGCACAGCCGGGCGAGAAGAGGACGACGAAGTGACCCAGAAGACGGCTTCGAGTGCCGACCTGACGTGGTTGCTGGATGACCTGGTGGGCCGGGTGAAGCAGGCCGAGCACGCGGTCGCGCTCTCCACCGACGGCCTGTTGATGGCCTCCTCCCAGGGGTTGAGCCGGGACGACGGCGAGCACCTCGCGGCGATGGCTGCCGGTATCCAGAGCCTGGCCCGAGGCGCCGGTAAGCGCTTCGGTGGCGGGCAGGTGCAGCAGACCATCATCGAGATGCAGTCGTCGTTCCTGTTCGTCACGGCAGCCGGCCGCAACGCCTGCCTGGCGGTCCTGGCCACGGAGGACGCCGACGTCGGCCTGATCGCCTACGAGATGGCGATGCTGGTCACCCGCGTCGGCAAGTACGTCGCATCCCCGTCGCGCGGCACCGAACAGCCGGCCGGCGAGAGGTAACGGCGATGACGGTCCAGGGGGAGTCCGCAGACCAGCAGTGGGTGGATGACCATGCCGGTCCGGTGGTGCGCCCGTACGCGGTGACGCGCGGTCGGGCCCGCCCGGTCACCGGCACGTTCGATCTGATCTCCCTGGTCACCGCGACCCGAGCCGAGGTCACGCCGGAGGTCGGTCTCGGTCCGGAGCATTTGGCGATCGTCGGGCTGTGCCAGCGCATACAGTCCGTCGCCGAGATCGCCGCCCATCTCGACCTGCCGGTGGGCACCATCCGGGTGCTCCTCGGTGATTTGGCGGCCCGCAGCCTGGTACAGGTCCGTGAGCCGCAGACCACGGCCGGTCTTCCCGACAACAGCATCTTCGAGGCGGTAATCAATGGACTACGGGCACTCTGACCGGCCGGCGGGAGCGACCCCACTGCCCACCGCGATCAAGATCCTGGTCGCCGGGGGTTTCGGCGTGGGAAAGACGACCATGGTCGGTGCGGTCAGCGAGACCCGACCGTTGCGCACCGAGGAGGTGCTGACGGAATCGGGGGTCGGCATCGACGACCTGTCCGGGGTGGAGGGTAAGACCACCACCACCGTGGCCATGGACTTCGGTCGGATCACCATCAGCGAGGACCTGGTGCTGTACCTGTTCGGTACGCCCGGCCAGGACCGGTTCTGGTTCGTCTGGGACGAGCTGGCGTTGGGCGCGATCGGCGCGGTGGTGCTGGCCGACACCCGCAGGCTCGCCGACTGCTTCCCGTCGATCGACTACTTCGAGGGCCGGGGCACCCCGTTCGTGGTCGCGGTGAACTGCTTCGAGGGTGCCCGGGCGTACCGGCTCGACGAGGTGCAGGCCGCGCTGAACCTGGACCCGGGGGTGCCGGTGCTGCTCTGCGACGCCCGCCAGCGTGAGTCCAGCAAGGAGGTGCTCGTCACGCTGATGGAGCACGCCATGAAGACCCGCGAGGCCCGCCGCCGCGCCGCCGGAGGAAACTGATCGAATTTTCTCGGGGGAGGGTGTCCGGAACGCTCCCGGCCGAACGTCATGCTGGCGATACCCCGAGAAACCAGGGAGCGACCAGATGAAGTACATGATGTTCGTGTGCAGCGACATCGAGCCGGACACCGACCCGACCGATCTGCCCGACATCCACAAGTGGGTGGAGGAGAACGACGCCAGTGGTCGCCGCCTCACCGGCGACGCGCTGGCACCGACCAGTGCCGCCACCACGGTCCGCGTCCGTGCCGGTGAGCTGCTCGTCTCCGAGGGGCCGTTCGCGGAGACCACGGAGGTGATCGTGGGTTTCGACCTGCTTGAGTGCGCCGACCTGGACGAGGCGATCGAGGTGGCGCGCGCCCACCCGATGGCCCGCGAAGGCCGACTGGAACTGCGCCCGTTCGCCGGCCTGCCCGGCTGACCGGATGGCCCGCACCGACACACCGGCCGGCGCGCACGCGGGCGCCGGCCGGGTGCCCGGCGCGCAAACGGCCGTGGCGGCGGACGCCGTCGCGGCCGCCAGCGTCGAGGCGTACCCCCGGATTGTCGCGACCCTGATCCGGGTGACCGGGGACTGGGCGTTGGCCGAGGACTGCGCCCAGGAGGCGTTGGCCGTCGCCCTGGAACGCTGGCCTGCCGACGGCGTGCCGGCCAACCCGGGCGGCTGGCTCATGACGGTGGCCCGCCACCGGGCGATCGACGTGCTGCGCCGGGCCACCGTGGAGCGCCGAAAACTCCACGACCTGGCGCTGCTCACGCCGGTCGACGCGCAGCCCGAGCCGGAGGTGGGGCAGGACGTGGTGGACGACCGACTGCGACTCATCTTCACCTGCTGCCATCCTGCGCTCGCGATCGAGGCCCGGGTGGCGTTGACGCTACGAACCGTCTGCGGGTTGCCGACCGCGGCCATCGCCCGGCTCCTGCTGGTCAGCGAGTCGACGATGACCCGACGGTTGACCCGCGCCCGCACCCGCATCGCCGAGGCCGGCATCCCGTACCGGGTGCCCACCGGGCCGGCGCTGACCGAGCGGCTGCCCGGCGTCCTGGCCGTGTTGTACCTGCTGTTCACCCGGGGCTACGTCGCCGACGGCGAGCCGGCCTTCGCCGACGAGGCGATCCGGCTGGCTCGGCTGCTCGACCGGCTGATGCCCGAGCAGTCCGAGGTTGCCGCGCTGCTCGCGCTGTTTCTGTTGCAGCACTCCCGAGCCGACGCCCGCCGCGACGCCGCCGGCAACCTGCTGACCCTCCAGCGGCAGGACCGCGGCCGGTGGGACCGCGCCGCCATCGTCGAGGGCCTGGCCGTCCTCGATCGGGTACGCCACGACGGGCCGTACGCGTGGCAGGCCCGCGTCGCCGCCTGCCACGCCACCGCCGCCTCTGCCGACGCCACCGACTGGCTGACGATCGCCGGAGCCTACGACGCGCTGGCCGACATCCGGCCCTCGCCGGTGATCGCGCTCAACCGCGCGGTCGCGCACGGCTACGCGTACGGGCCGGCGGCCGGGTTGGCGCTGCTCGACGCGGCACGTGCGGGCGGCGCGCTGGACGCGTACCCCCTGGCTCTCGCCGTCGAGGCGGATCTGGTGGCCCGGCAGGGCGACCGGGTGCGCGCCGCCGCCCTGTTCCGGCGGGCCGCGACCGAGGTGGCCTCCGCCGCCGAGCGCCGCGTGTTGCTCGACCGCGCCGCCGACCTCATGCCATAGCCGTCCGGTGCCGCACGCTCGGAGCGGGATCGGCAGGTCCGCTCGGCGGTGCGATTCGTGAGAGGATCCCGCGCATGATCGACGTGGATGTGCGGCCGATGTCCCGGGCCGAGTTCGATCGGTGGCAGACCGACGTCGTCGACGCCTACGCCCAGGATCAGGTCACGGCGGGCACCTGGACGGCCGACGAGGCTCTCCACCGTTCCGCGGAGGCCAACCGGGTCCTGCTGCCCCAGGGTATGGCCACACCCGGCATGTTCTTCCTGCTGGGCGTGCTGCCCGACGGGACGACGATCGGTCGCCTGTGGATCTCGCTGACGCATCCGCGCGGCGTCTCGCACTGCGCCTACCTCTACGACATCGAGGTGGTCGCCGAGCACCGCGGCCGGGGCCTGGGGCGGGCGCTGCTCACGGCCGCCGAGCGGACGGCTCGCGAGGAGGGTGCCCACGCCCTCGAACTCAACGTGTTCGGGAGCAACACGACGGCCCTCGGTTTGTACCAGAGCTCCGGTTATCGGGTGACGACCCAGCAGATGCGCAAGAACCTCCGCACGGACGCCCAGTAGGAAACCGTCGTCAATCCAGGAAATCGACGCCGACGAGCGTGGCGGCGCGGTACGCGGCGAGGCGCTCGACCTGCTCGACGACGCCCCTGCGCCTGCTCTCGGGAAGCTCCTGCCAGGGCTGGACGGTGACCGTCATCCGGGCGCCTGACGTGCGGGGCCGCCAGGTGCCGACCAGCTCACCGTCGACCAGGACGGCACCGGGGCGACCCAGCACCGGCCACAGTTCCTTGGCGCGGGCGGCGTCGGGCACCAGCATCGCCCGGTCCCTGGCCTGGAGGAAGAGGTCGAACGGGCCGAGCAGGCGGGTCGCCGCCGCCCCGGACGATCCCAACGCCTGCTCGTCGGCGGCCAGGATCCAGCGCCTCTCCCCGTCGACCGTCACCTCGACCGTGTCCGCCGGCCAGTGTGCCCTGACCTCCCGGACCGGTGCGTCGAGGTAGGCGGCCACGTGGCCGGGGGTGGCCGGACCCAGCAGCCGCAGGTACGCGCGCACGAGGTCGAACCGGTCGCCCGCGCCGTCCGGCGCGCCGAACCCGGGGATGCGCCGCAGCACCGGCGGCGACGTGCCGCGCCGCAACTCCAACCCGGCACGCACGGCGGCCAGCCGGAACGGCATCTCGAAGATGTGCGTGGCGTTGCACGGACGGCAGAACCGCAGGTACGGCTCGGGCAGCACCGAGTTCAGGCGGCCCGAGACGTCGCCCTTGACCATCGGCTCGGTGACGATGGCCCGCAGCTGGGCGGCCACCGTGTCGAGTGCCGCCAGGTTGCCGATGCCGGCGGCCTTCAACGGCTTGGCGGCGTCGTAGATGCGCTTACCCGCGTCGGCGTCGGACCACGGTGCGACAGCCGCCGCCACCGCCGCCACGTCGGCCCGCCGGTAGAGGTGGGGTGCGCCGCGCACGGTCCACAGTAGGACCAGGTCGTCCTCGGAGGTCACTGCCGCGTCGACCCCACGCACGGCCAGCGCCCAGCCGCCGCCGTCCGGGCCGGTGTCCTGCACGCCGATGTCGAGCACGGCCGTGTCGGACAGCGAGCCGCGCGCCCGGGCGAGCTGCTGCGCCTGGACGCGGAAGGCCATGACCTGACGCCGATTGATCATCCCGCCACCATATGCCGCCAGCGGCTTGGCCCGTCGGACGCGCGGAACCACTCCCGGAACGCCGCAGGGCCCCTTCCCGCCGTGGCGGGAAGGGGCCCTGGTGGACGCCGTACGTCAGTTGGCGATCATGCGGCGCAGCACGTACTGCAGGATGCCGCCGTGCCGGTAGTAGTCCGCCTCACCGGGAGTGTCGATCCGCACCACGGCGTCGAACTCCACGCCGGTGTCGGTGCTGACCCGTACGGTGCGCGGGGTCTCGCCGTCGTTGAGCGCGGTCACCCCGGTGATGGTGAACGCCTCCGTGCCGGTGAGACCGAGCGACTCGGCGGTGGTGTCCACCGGGAACTGCAGCGGCAGCACGCCCATGCCGATGAGGTTGGAGCGGTGGATCCGCTCGTACGACTCGGCGATGACCGCCCGGACGCCCAGCAGCATCGTGCCCTTGGCCGCCCAGTCCCGCGACGAGCCCGAGCCGTACTCCTTGCCCGCCAGCACGACCAGCGGGATGCCGGCCTCCTGGTAGGCCACGGAGGCGTCGTAGATCGAGGACTGCTCGCCGGTGAGGTGGTTGACGGTGAAGCCGCCCTCCACCCCGGGCACCAGCTGGTTGCGTAGCCGGATGTTGGCGAAGGTGCCCCGGATCATCACCTCGTGGTTGCCGCGGCGGGAGCCGTACGAGTTGAACTCGTGGCGCGGCACACCGTGCTCGGCGAGGTACGTACCGGCCGGGGAGTCGGCCTTGATCGCACCGGCCGGCGAGATGTGGTCGGTGGTCACCGAGTCACCCAGCTTGGCCAGCACCCGGGCGCCGGCGATGTCGACGACCGGGCTCGGCTCCGGCTGCATGCCCTCGAAGTACGGGGGCTTGCGCACGTAGGTGGAGTCGTCGGCCCAGGCGAAGGTATCGCCGGTCGGGGTGGGCAGCGACTGCCACCGCTCGTCGCCGGCGAAGACATCGGCGTACGCGGCGCTGAACCCGGTCGCGCCGATCGCCTGGGCGATGACGTCCTGGATCTCGGCGCTGTTCGGCCAGATCTCCCGCAGGTAGACCGGGTTGCCCTCGCTGTCCTCACCGATCGGCTCGTTGGCCAGGTCGATGTCCATCGTGCCGGCGAGCGCGTACGCGACCACCAGCGGCGGGGACGCCAGGTAGTTCATCTTGACGTCCGGGTTGATCCGGCCCTCGAAGTTCCGGTTGCCGGAGAGGACCGAGACCACCGACAGGTCGTGCTCGTTGACGGCGGCGGACACCTCCTCGGGCAGCGGACCCGAGTTGCCGATGCAGGTGGTGCAGCCGTAGCCGACCAGGTTGAAACCGAGCTTGTCCAGGTACGGCGTGAGACCGGCCCGCTCGTAGTAGTCCATGACGACCTTCGAGCCGGGCGCCAGGGTGGTCTTCACCCACGGCTTGCGGGTCAGGCCCTTCTCCACCGCGTTACGGGCCAGCAGCGCGGCACCGATCATCACCTGCGGGTTGGACGTGTTCGTGCAGGAGGTGATCGCGGCGATCACCACGGCGCCGTGGTCCAGCTCGTACTCGACGCCGTCGGCGCCGGTGACCCGGACCGGGTTGCTGGCCCGTCCACCCGCGCCGACCGCCGCGGTCTCCAGGTCGCGCGGCTCGTCGGCCGGGTCGCTGAACTCGTTGGCCGGCGGGTCGCTGGCCGGGAAGGACTCGGCGCTGGCCTCGTCGGCCGGGCCGTTGGCACCGCGCGGCAGCTCCTCGCGGGGAACGCCCGGCTTGAGGTCGCGCTCACCGACGGAGTCGTCGGCGACGTAGTCGGTCAACGCGGAGCGGAACAGCGTCTTCGCGGCGCCCAGCGGCACCCGGTCCTGCGGGCGCTTCGGGCCGGCGAGCGACGGCTCGATGGTGCCGAGGTCCAGCTCCAGGCGCTCGGAGTACTCCGGCTCGTGGTTCGGGTCGTGCCAGAGGCCCTGCTCCTTGGCGTACGCCTCGACGAGCGCGACCTGCGCGGCGTCGCGACCGGTCAGCTCCAGGTAGCGGACCGTCTCCGCGTCGATCGGGAAGATCGCGACGGTGGAGCCGTACTCCGGGGACATGTTGCCGATGGTGGCCCGGTTGGCCAGCGGCACGGCGCTCACACCGGGGCCGTAGAACTCGACGAACTTGCCGACCACACCGTGCTTGCGCAGCATCTCGGTGATGGTGAGCACCAGGTCGGTGGCGGTGGTGCCGGCCGGCATCTCGCCGGAGAGCTTGAAGCCCACCACCCGGGGGATCAGCATGCTGACCGGCTGGCCGAGCATCGCGGCCTCGGCCTCGATGCCGCCGACGCCCCAACCCAGCACGCCCAGGCCGTTGACCATCGTGGTGTGCGAGTCGGTGCCGACCACGGTGTCCGGGTACGCCTGGCCGTTGCGCTCCATGATGGTACGGGCCAGGTACTCGATGTTGACCTGGTGCACGATGCCGGTGCCCGGCGGGACGACCTTGAACTCGTTGAACGCGGTCTGGCCCCAGCGCAGGAACTGGTAGCGCTCCCTGTTGCGCTCGTACTCCAGCTCGACGTTGCGGGCGAACGCGTCCTCGCGGCCGAACAGGTCGGCGATCACCGAGTGGTCGATGACCAGCTCGGCCGGGGCGAGGGGGTTGACCTTGGTGGCGTCGCCGCCCAGGTCACGCACGGCCTCGCGCATCGTGGCCAGGTCGACCACGCAGGGCACGCCGGTGAAGTCCTGCATGAGCACCCGCGCCGGGGTGAACTGGATTTCCACGCTCGGGGCTGCGGTGGAGTCCCACCCGCCGAGCTGGCGGATGTGGTCGGCGGTGATGTTCGCGCCGTCCTCGGTCCGCAGCAGGTTTTCCAGCAGGATCTTCAGGCTGTACGGCAGCCGGTCGTGGCCGTCCACCTTGTCGATCCTGAAAATCTCGTAGCTCGCGTCTCCGACGCGTAGCTGGGTCTTCGCACCGAAGGTGTCGAGGCTCGCCACGTCGTACTCCTTCACACCAGCGACCGTGAGTAGTCCTGAGCAGTCTGTCGCACCGGTCGGAGTGCCGCCGAGGTTAGGTGACACTTACCGCCGATTCCGCTCTCAACAAAACCGTACGTCCGTCTTGCTAGTTGCGCAACTCGCCGCAGGCATCCGCGCGCCCCATCTGACCCCTAGCCCCCTAGGACGCGATAGGGGGTGTGCGCGAACTCGACGCCGCCGAGCCAACCCCGGGCGCCGAGCCGGCCCGCGCGGCCGGACGGGCCTGACCCGAACGACGGCGAAGGGCCGGGCCCCGTGGTGGGGTCCGGCCCTTCGGTGGTGTGGTGGTGCGGGTCAGCTGGTGGCGTAGCCGCGGGTGGCGATCCAGTCGGCGAGGTGTTCGACGGTGACCTCGTAGGAGGCGGTGTTCGGGTCGGCAGAGTCGGCGATCTTCACCACGTTCCCGTTGTCGCGGTACCCGACGACGCTGATGTAGTGCCCACCCTCGTAGGAGTGCACCCCACCGTCAACATCGGTGGTGGTGCCGGCGATGTTCGCGACCACGGCCCGACCGTCGTCGACGGTGCGCACGATGTCGCCGCGCAGGGTGTCGGTCTGCTTGTCGTCGGCGCTCGGGTTGCTGATCTCCACGCTGTGGTAGGCGTCGTTCTTACCGGTTTCCTTGTTCAGGACCGGGGTGATGTCGTTGATGGAGTTGGTGCCGGCTTCGGTGGTGCCCATTTCCTTGGCCATGGCGTCGACGCTGATGTCCTTGCCCTGTACGGACAGGGCGTTGCGGGCGGCGGCGGGGCCGCAGTAGTAGAAGTTCGGCTGGGCCTCGTAGCGCACACCGAGCTGACGCTCACCCGAGGGCTTGCGGTCGGTTTGGGTCTGGGTGGCGGGCTTGGCGTCCGACGCGGCGTACGCGGCGGTGACGGGGCCGGCGATGGCGCCGCCGGTGAAGGCGAGCCCGGCAGCGGTCAGGGCGGTCTTACGGATCAGATCGGTACGCATGATGGCGTGCTCCTCTGCGATGGGGGATACGCGCGGCACACAGAAACGGGGGGGTGTGCCGTGCGGGAAGTTCAGAAAGGGGGATCTG
The DNA here is from genome assembly GCF_050936255.1 of Micromonospora sp. CA-259024. Classification (NCBI taxonomy): domain Bacteria; kingdom Bacillati; phylum Actinomycetota; class Actinomycetes; order Micromonosporales; family Micromonosporaceae; genus Micromonospora; species Micromonospora sp. CA-259024. The sequence continues at coordinate 423,274 of NZ_JBNJND010000001.1, forward strand.
CCCGGCGGCTCGGGGGCCTGCTCGGGTGTCCGGGGGGTGTAACCGTGGCGGCCGGTCGGGTGTTCCCGGCTGGGGCGCCGCACGCCAGAGCCCGGGGGCTACGGCGGCATGCCAGGTATAACGACCCGGGCCGGCCCCCGATTCCACCGTCAGGGTGGCCCCGGTCACGGGAGGCGACGCCTACAACCGGACAGCACACCCGGTTGGGTGGCAACCCGACCCGACATCCGGCGCGACCGGGCGCGGACCGGACATCCGACGCGACGAGGTTGTCGAGGCGGCCCAGCCGCCGGACGACCCCACTGGCGCGCTGACGGGGCGAGTAGCTGGTCCAGGACGTACTGCCCTCAGGCAACGTTTAGGCTGTGACCGAGAAGGGTGGATCATGATCGCTGCATGTTGCCGGGCGTTGGCTCCTTCCCTCCCCGAGGGCGGCCGATGAGCGCAGTGGCATTCCTGAACATCGCCATGCACGGGCACATCAACCCGACGCTGCCGGTCGTGGCCGAACTCGTTCGTCGCGGTCACTCTGTCACCTACCACACGACGCCCGCCTTCGCCGAGAAGATCGCGGCCACCGGCGCGCGAGTGCTCCTCTACGCCGGGGACGACGTACCGCTCTCCGGCCCGCCGACGCCGGTCACGCTGATGGAGCAGCTTGCGCGCACCGCCGTACGCGTGCTGCCCGCCGTCCTGACCGACCTGCGCGGCGCCCGGCCCGATCTGATCGTGCACGGCTCCCTCTGCCCGTGGGGGCCGGTGGTCGCCCGGGAACTCGACGTGCCGGCCGCATCGTCGTTCACCACGTTCGCGTTCAACCGGCAGGTGCCCAGCCCCACCCGCGGCTCCTGGGAGCTGCTCGCCGCAGCGGCGTCCCTGCCCCGCCCCGCCGGGGGGTACCTGAGGTCGCGTTGGGAGCTGCGCCGCCGGTACGACACGCGTGCGGTTCCCCTGATCGACCTGGCGAACATCCGTCAGCCGCTCAACCTGGTCTACACCTCGCGGGCGTTCCACCCCGAGGCCGACAGTTTCGACAAGTCCTACCAGTTCGTCGGACCGAGCATCGGCGCCCGCCCGGCAGACTCGGCGTTCCCGGTCGATCAGCTACGGGACCCGGTGATGTACGCCTCCATGGGCACGGTGTTCGACGCTCCCCGGCTGCTGCGCTGCTTCGCCGACGCGCTCGCCCCGCTGGGTGGCACCGTGATCGTCTCCACCGGACACACTGATCCCGTCGCGCTCGGTCCGCTGCCGGCCAACGTGATCGCCCACCGTTCGGTACCGCAGTTGGAGGTGCTGGCCCGCGCAGCGCTGTTCATCACCCACGGCGGGGTGAACAGCGTCAACGAGGCTCTGTACACCGGCACCCCGATGCTGGTGGTCCCGCAGGGCGCTGACCAGCTGTTGGTGGCTTCCCGCATCGTCGAGCTCGATGCCGGCCTGTCGATCCGTACCGAGGACGTCTCGGTGGAGGGGGTGCGCGCCCTCGCCCAGCGGCTGCTCGACGAGCCCCGATTCCGGGCCGCCGCGAGCACCCTGCAGGTCGCCCAGCGTCAGGCAGGCGGCTACTCGCGTGCCGCCGACGTACTTGAGCGCTTCGTGCAGCAGACCGGCTCGGTCACTCAGCCGGGCTCGGCCGATCTGCCACCGCAGGGCTGACCGATGTCCCCTGTCGTCGCCGTCCTGCTGCTGTTCGCCGGGCTGTCCGAGGCCGCCGGGCGTCTCCTGCCCGTGGTGGCACGCCTGTCCGGTGTGTCGCACACCAGGGTGGTCGGGATGGTGCTGGCCGGTGCCGTCGTCGACGGCGCGGTATTCGCGCTCTGGCCGCTGTCCGCATGGGCCCTAGCCAATCTGGTACTGCCTACCTCGCCGTCCGACGAGGTCGCGCTGGTCTGGACACCAGGCCTGGCCGCCCCTCTGCTGCTTGCCGCAGTCCTCGCGTTCCCGCTGCTCGGGCCGCTGCTGCACCTGTTGCTCATGGTGGGGGTGGGGGCCGGCCTCGCCGGTGCGCTCGCGACGGCGACCGGGGTCGGCTGGTGGGATGCCGCCGGCTGCGTGGCGATCGCGGGAATCGGTCTCGGCATCTCCGTCGAGGCCGTCCGCCGCCTGGTCGTGAGGCTCAACAGACCACGAGCACCGGAGCCGCTCACGTGATCGAGCTTGCGCTCCTGCTGCTGCTCGGCGGGCTCGGACTGGTGCTGCTCGCCGAAGCTCTGCTTGCCCGCTACGAGGTGCTGGTCTATGCCGCTGGCTGGCGGACGCCCACCATCGCACGCCCCACGGGCATGCCGTACGCCCGAGGTGCGGAGCCCGACCGCCCTCCGGCCGCCTACCTGGTCTATCTGGACGGCATCGGGAAACGCCGTTTCCACGACACCCGTGACGGCGGCCGGCTGGTTAAGTCCTTGATCAACGGCGCGCCGGAGCTCAGGGTGCTGGGCCAGGTGCAGCCCTACTCTCCGCTGGCCGTTCCACTCGCCAATCGGCCGGTGTGGACATGGCTGCGTCGCCACATCGGGCTGCTGCTGTTCCTGCACAACGTGATGCAGATCTTCGTTGCCGCGGATCGCCGGTACCGTCCCCTGTACAACCGCGCCGTCGGCTCGCAGATCGCCACCGAGCTCCGGGGCGCCGGTTACCAGCGTGACAGCGGTATCCCCGTGGTACTGCTCAGCTACAGCGGTGGCGCCCAGGTGGCCAGTGGCGCCGTGCACGAACTGTGGTCCCAGCTGCGTACCCCGCTCTGGCTGATCACTCTCGGCGGGTTCCACAACGGTGCCAACGACATCAGCCACGCCCAGCACCTCGACCAGCTCACCAGTGCCGGCGACTGGATCGAGCGAGTCGGCACCTGGATCTTCCCGCAGCGGTGGCGGCTGTTCCGCTGGAGCGGATGGAACCGGGCCGACCGCGAAGGGAAGATCACGGTGCACGGGCTCGACCCCGCCACCCACATCGGTCCGCGCAGCTACATCTCCCCGGAGGCCCGGTTACCCGATGGCCGCAGTCACCTCGACCGGACCACCGACACGGTGATCGCGCTCATCCGGGATCGCCTCCGCGTGACCGCGGAAACCGACGGTCCGCTGCCATGAAACGCTCGACCATGACGTTCTCGTGGTGAGCGGACCGCGGCAGCGGTCCAACCGCCGATGCGTCAGTTAGACGTCGGCGTTCAGACCCGCTTGCTGATTCGCCTGTTTCTGCGGGAGTCCGGAGACCTGGAGCAGTTGACTGACGACGACGCGCAGTTGCGAGACGACGACAGCCCCGGAGGCCTCGACACCCTCGGCGGACGCCTCGTCGACGTCTTTGATCGCTTGTAGCGCCCGCTTCCGCGCACCGTCGGGCTCTCGGCCGGCGAGGAAGTCGCGATGCACAAGCCGGAACGCTTGGCCGAAGTGCTCGATCGCTGTTGAGAGGCCGGTCGGCAGAGGCTCTCGGGCACGTAAGGCCGACACGGCCCATTGCAACATCTCGCGGCTGCTGGCGTAGGCGAGTTCAAGGTGCTCGGCCGAGTGCGCGTACCGGCGCATGATGCCCAGCCGTCGTCTCCGCCACGGCGACAGAAGCGCGACCTCGCATGCCGCGGCGACAACGTCGGCCGTGTTGCGTCTCTCCGCCTCTGCCACACGCAGTCGTTGCAGCGCCTCCTCGGCCTGCTTGACGTCGCGTTGAACCAGCGCGTTCGCGGTAGCGGTCATTTCACGGGCAATGGCATCGACTGTCGGGCCGGCGGCCCGGTGGACGATCCGCACCGGATTGAGCGGCAGGATCAGCAAGGCCACGACGATGGCCACCACTACGCCGACCAGCGCATTCGCCGTCCGCGGCACGGCCAGGTCCGGCCTTTCCGGAGACACCGTTCCCAGCAGGACGGCGGTACTTCCTGCCTGCACCATGACGGCGCCGGTACCGCGAAACACGGCTGCCGCCGAAATGGCCAGTGCCACGACCACGCCGGTCTGTATGGGGCCTGCCCCGATGAACCGTATGATCCCGTTTCCGACCAGCACGCCCAGGATCACTCCGGCGAGAAGCTCCAGGGTCCGCCTGGCCCGATTACCGATGGCCGCCGCGATCGTGCCGACCGCGGCTGCGGGCGCGAACAGTGGCTGCGCATTGTGCAGCACGTCGCTCGCGATGAACCAGGCCAACCCGGCGGCCAGACCGGCCTGCACCGCGAGGATGAGGTACGTGCGAAGCCGTTCGTAGGCGTTCCTGCTTTCCCGCAGCGCGGTCTTGGCCGGTCGGGCACCCCGACGTCTGCTGCGCACCCTCGCCCCCCACCGTCGATCGGCTCTCTGACGATCGTCGTACGCCGGTGAACCTCGGGTGCGAGAGATCCCCAATCTGATGCGTCGCCGCCGGGAGCCTGCTCAACCGCGGATGGATGTGAGCGCGGGGTCAGCCGGCGTAGCGGGTAGGTCAGCGCGGTCAGGGGCGATCGGCGGGCTTCGCGCCGTCGCCGGCCTGGGCGTGCCGCTCCAGCAGCCGCTGCCGGATCTCCTCCGGGGTGTACGCGCGCCGGCGCCGTTCCGCCCGCGCGATGACCACGCCGGTCGCCGCGACGCCGGCGAGGCCGGCCAGTCCGAGGACCTTCCACCACCGCATTCGTTGCCCCATCGGCCTAGGCTAGACCCTCATGAGCATCAGCCTGGATGAGGCCGTCGAGTTGACCCGCACCGGCGACGTGTGGGTGTTCCGGGGTCGCAGCGTGCCGGACCGGGCGATCCAGTTCACCACCAACAGCCCGGTCAACCACGTCGGGATGGCGGTGGTGCTGGACGACATGCCGCCGCTGATGTGGCACGCGGAGCTGGGCAGGTCGTTGCCGGACCTGTGGTCGGGCACCCACCAGCGCGGCGTTCAACTGCACGACCTGCGGGACGCGGTCGGCGTCTGGGCCAATCGGTACGGCCAACGGGCCTGGCTGCGGCAGCTCGATCCGCCGGCCGACGGGGAGATGGAGCGGGCGGTGCTGCGGACGATCGCGCGGTTGGACGGAACACCGTTCCCGTCGACGGCCCAGTTGGCGTGGCGGTGGGTGCGTGGCCGGGTGCCGGTGCTTCCGCGCCCCGGTCGGCCGGCACCTCGGTCGACTCCGCCCACCGCGACCACCTCCCCGGTGGAGCGGGACCGGGCGTTGGAGACGGCGTACTGCGCCGAGGTGGTTGCGGTGACCTATGAGGCGATGGGGTTGCTGCCGGCGGGACGGCGTCCAAACTGGTACGACCCGGGGCGGTTCTGGAGCGGGGACGACCTCGGTCTGGCCGCCGACGCCCGCCTGGGCTCGGAGATCGAGGTGCGGGTGCCGCCGCGCTGAGGTTCGTTCTGGGCGGTGACCGATGACTGCTGGCGCCGTGAACCGTTTTCCGTCGTCGGTGGGCCGGTCGGACGACCCGTACCCGTCTGGTTTCCGGTCTGCCCGGCGCTGGCTACGCTGTCGCGTCGGTGGGGACGAGGGGAGAGCTGATGGCGGTTCGGCCGGGCGGTGCGGCGGGGTCGCGGGCGGCCCGCATGTTGGTATCGGTGCCGTGGATCGTGGTGCTGCTCGGTGTGTGTGCGCTGGTGGTGCTGCTGGTGGTCGCGTTGCTGTCGTTCCGGACCAGGGAGCGGGACGCACCGCCGCAGGCCGCGCCTCCGGTGTTTCTGCCGACGATGCCGGCTGCCGCGTCAGCCACGGGTGGTCCGACGCCCGCCGGTGTGGAGCGGCGCACGACGTCGCCGCAGCCGTCGCGCAGCAGTCGGGCGCCGTCGCCGCGGGCGACCGTGACCGGCTCGCCGACTCCGGGGCGGACGAGCGCCCGGGCGGTTCCGGTGGTGCCGGTGGACGACACGGTGAGCGCCCGGTACCAGGTCGGCACGGACGGTTGGGACGGGGACGCGGCGGTGCTGTCGATCGCCAACGAGTCGAGTCGGTCGGTGGACTGGCTGGTGGAGTTGGCGTTCGACGATGACCTGTGGGTGCTGCGGGTCGCTGACGACTCGGGTATCTCGGTGCGGGGGCTCGGGAACGGCGAGTTCGAGTTGCGCGGCACCCGTTCGCTGGACCCGGGTGACTCCCGGACGTTGCGGCTGCGCCTCGGCTGGGGTGAGTCGGCGGAGCGGCCGCAGCGGTGCACGATCAACGGGGTCGACTGTCAGCTCGGCTGAGCTGAAGCCGGGTCGGTGCCGCGGCGGGTGCGCTGTCGGCGCTTCCCGGCCTGCCCGCCGATCGCTACGCTGCCCGGACGGTCCGCTGAGGGAGGTACATGTTCGGCATGCGTCGCGCCCCGCGACTGTCGCACGGCCCGGTCGCGATCGTGTCATCGCCCTGGATCGTGGTGGGCGCTGGTGTCGTCGTGATGGTGGTCCTGCTCTTCGTGGCCCTGGGCGCGTATCGGGGGCGTAGTCCTGCGCCGGACGACGCGCCGGCGCCGCCGGCGGTGCCGCTGCCGTCGGCGGTGGCCGCGCCGAGCGCGCCCACACCGGTGTCGTCCCCGGTGTCGCCGGCGCCGGTGCAGCCGGGGTTGTCCGGGCGTGCGAGCGGGCTGCCGCCGAGCGGTGCGGCCGGGTCGCGATCACCGTCGGCCGGCCCGTCTGTTGGTCCGACAACTGGGCCGACGGTGGCGCCGCCGCCGAGCCGGGCTCCGCAGGGGCAGCCGGCAATGAGTGGGCGGTACCGGGTGGTGCAGAGCTTTGACGGGGGTTTCATCGGCGAGGTGTCGATGGTCAACGCGTCCGCCGAGAGCCGTGGTTGGACGGTCAGGTTGGAGTTCTCCGGTGGGCGGTTGGTGACCGCCTGGGTGGAGGGCGTACCACAGGGGACGGTTCGGCAGTTCGACGGCGGTTTCACGTATGTCAGCGGGGTGGACGTGCGGCCCGGCGGTTCGGTGTCGTTGCGGTTCCACCTGGAGCGAGCGCCCAGCACTCCCCGCGAGTGCACGGTCGACGGGGTGCGTTGCAGCGGGTTCTGACCGGGACGGGCGCGGCCCTTCCGCAAGGATGCTGCTTTGTTGCGACCATGTTTGCAAGGCATTGCAGAATGTTTCGGCAAGGGTTAGCGTGCGGCCATCCGCGACCAGAGGAAGGCGTCGATGAGACCCCCGCCGATACCGCGCACCGCCCTGCTGGCCCTCGTCTCTCTGCTCACTCTCACGCTCGTCGGCACCCCGGTCGCCGTGCGTCCCGCCGTCGCGGCCACCGGGCCGTCCGGCGGTGTCCCGCTCGCCGTCGGCGGCGCCGCGCAGTGGCGCGTTGAACCCAGCGCCGACGCGCTGCTGAAGGCGGGCAGCAACTCCGCGCGGGCCGAGCAGTTCTACTTCGTCCTGCCGGACCGGTTCGCCAACGGTGACCCCCGCAACGACCGCGGTGACCTCGCCGGTGACCGGTTGCGCACCGGGCTCGACCCGACCGACAAAGGCTTCTACCACGGCGGCGACCTCAAGGGCGTCATCGACAAACTGGACTACATCCAGGGGATGGGCACCACGGCCATCTGGCTCGCCCCGATCTTCAAGAACCGGCCGGTGCAGGGCGCCGGCAACGACATCTCGGCCGGTTACCACGGCTACTGGATCACCGACTTCACCCAGGTGGACCCGCACTTCGGCACCAACGAGGAGATGAAGCGGCTGGTCAGGCTCGCCCACCAGCGTGGCATCAAGATCTACCTCGATGTGATCGTCAATCACACCGCCGACGTCATCAAGTACGCCGAGAACACGTACGGGTACGTGGACAAGGCGACCTCGCCGTACACGGACGCGCAGGGGCGGGCGTTCGAGGACCGTAACTACGCCGACGGCAGCCGCGCGTTCCCGCCGGTCGACCAGGGGTCGTTCCCGTACACCCCGGCCTTTCCCGATCCGGCTGACGCGACCGTCAAGGTCCCCGCCTGGCTCAACGACGCCACCATGTACCACAACCGGGGTGACTCCACCTTCGCCGGCGAGAACAGCGAGTACGGCGACTTCTTCGGTCTCGACGACCTGTGGACCGAGCGCCCCGAGGTGGTCCAGGGGCTGACCGAGGCGTACGGAGACTGGATCGGCGCGACCGGCGTCGACGGGTTCCGACTGGACACCGTGAAGCACGTCAACATGGACTTCTGGCCGCAGTTCAGCCAGGGCATCGAGCGGGCCGCCGAGAAGGCCGGCAAGAAGGACTTCTTCATGTTCGGCGAGGTGTACAGCGCCGACCCGGAGATCAGCTCCAGCTACGTCCGGCAGGGTGGCCTGCCGGCGACCCTCGACTTCGCCTTCCAGGAGGCCGCGCGCGGGTACACCGCCGGCGCCGGCTCGGCGAAGGCGTTGGCCGACGTGTACGCCCGCGACGACCTCTACGCCGCCCGGGACACCGACGCCGGCCGGTTGACCACCTTCCTCGGCAACCACGACATGGGCCGGATCGGTTCGTTCATCGCCGCCGGTGGCACCGACCCGGCCAGTCACCTGCGCCGCGACCAGCTCGCCCACCAGCTGATGTTCCTCACCCGCGGCCAACCGGTGATCTATTCCGGCGACGAGCAGGGCTTCACCGGCCCCGGCGGTGACAAGGACGCCCGGCAGGACATGTTCGCGTCGTCGGTCCCCGACTACCTCGACGACGACCTGCTCGGCACCGACCGCACCCATGCCGACGACCAGTTCGACACCAGCCACCCGCTGTACCGGACCATCGCCGAGCTGGGCCGGCTGCGGCAGGCGCACCCGGCGTTGCGCGACGGCGTGCAGGTCACCCGGTACGCCGCCGACGGCCCGGGCGTCTTCGCCGCGTCGCGGATCGCCCCCGCCGACCGGGTGGAGTACGTGGTGGCGGTGAACAATGCCGACACCGCGCAGACTGTCACCGTGGACACCTGGTCGGCTGGCGCCACCTTCACCGGCATCTACGGCGCCGACGGCGGGGCCGAACAGGCGGGCGCCGACGGCAAGCTGACCCTCACCGTGCCGCCGCTGTCGGCGGTGGTGCACCGGGCCGGCACCCCCGTCGCGCGCCCGGCCGGCGCGCCGCGCATCACCATCACCGCCCCCGCCCCGGACGCGCCCGTCGCCACCCGGGCCACGGTCACCGCTCAGGTGACCGGTGACCCGCTGGCCACCGTGACCGTCGCCGCCCGGGTCGCGGGCGGCCGGTGGACCTTGCTGGGCAGCGCGGACCACGCGCCGTACACCGTGCGGCACGACCTGACCGGCCTGGCCGGCGGCACCCGGGTCGAGTACAAGGCGGTGGTCCGCGACGGCCGGGGCCGCACCGCCACGGCCCGCTCCACCGCCGTCGTGGGCACCCCGCCACAGGGCGAGTCCCGGGAGTGGGCGGTGGTGCACTACCAGCGCCCGGCCGGTGGGTACGACGACTGGGGGTTGTACGCGTGGGGTGACATCGACCCGGCGTACGTCACCGAGTGGCCGAAGGGGCAGCCGTTCGCCGGGGAGGACTCCTACGGGCGGTTCGCCTGGGTGAAGCTCAAGCCGGGCGCGACGTCGGTGAGCTTCCTCGTGGTCGACTCCGACGGTGACAAGGACGTCGCCCAGGACCGCAGCATCGACGTCACGTCCACCGGCGAGGTCTGGCTCAAGCAGGGCGACCCGGTGACCTACCCGAGCAGGCAGGCGGCCGCCGGTGAGCCGGACCCGCCGGTCGAGGAGGGCACCGCCGTGATCCACTACCGGCGGGCCGACGGCAACTACGACGGCTGGGGCCTGCACCTGTGGGACGGCGCGGCCAACCCGACCGAGTGGCCCAGCCCGCTGCGGCCGACGTCCGTCGACGCGTTCGGGGCGGTGTTCCGGGTGCCGCTGGCGGCCGGCGCCACCGGGCTGAACTACATCATCCACCAGGGCGACACCAAGGATCTGCCGGACGACCAGCGGCTCGACTTCGCCAGTGCGGGCCGTGAGGTGTGGCTGCTCGCCGCCACGTCCGGCCGGTTGCTGCCCTCAACGGCGACCAGCGCCAACGGGGACACCGACATCAGCAAACAGAAGGCGCACTGGATCGACCGGTCCACCGTGGCGTGGCGGACTCCGCCGACCGACGGCAAGACGTACGCGCTGGTCGCCGCGCCCACCGGCGGGGTCAGCGTGGTCGACGGCGAGCTGACCGGGACGTACACCACGCTGCCGTTGCGGGCGCAGCGCAACGGGCTCACCGAGGCTCAGCGCACCGCGTTCCCGCACCTGTGGTCGTACCGCAGCTTCGCCCTTGATCGGGCGGACCTGGCCAAGGTCCCGGCGGCGCTGCGGGGGCAGGTGCTGGTCACCGAGCGCGACGCGGCGGGTGCCCTCCTCGCCGCGACCGGCGTGCAGATCCCCGGCGTGCTCGACGACGTGTACGCGCGGGCCACCGACGCCACCCTCGGGCCGACGTTCGCGGGCCGCACGCCGAGCGTCGCGCTGTGGGCGCCGACCGCCCGGACGGTGACGCTGCACCTGTTCGACTCGCCCACCGCCGCGCCGAGGACGGTGCCGATGCGCCGAGACGACCGCACCGGCGTCTGGTCGGCGCGCGGCGACCACACCTGGACCGGGAAGTACTACCGGTACGAGGTGCAGGCGTGGCAGCCGGCGGCGCAGAGGATGGTCACCGCGTCGGTGACCGACCCGTACTCGGTGGCCCTGGCGGCGGATTCCACCCACAGCCAGTTGGTCGACCTGAACGACCCGGCGCTGGCGCCGGCGGGCTGGCGGACGCTGCGCAAACCACCCCCGGTGCCCGCGGCGAAGGCGCAGATCTCCGAGCTGTCGGTGCGGGACTTCTCCGTCGCCGACGACACCGTGCCGGCCGAGCGGCGGGGCACGTTCCTGGCCTTCACCGACCCGAAGACCGCCGGCATGACCCACCTGAAGGCGCTCGGCGACGCCGGTGTCACCCACCTGCACCTGCTGCCGGCGTTCGACTTCGCGACGATCCCGGAGAAGCGGACCGACCAGCGTCAACCGGCCTGTGACCTGGCGACGCTTCCGCCGGATTCCGCCGAGCAGCAGAAGTGCGTGGCGGCGGTCGCCGAAACCGACGGCTACAACTGGGGGTACGACCCGCTGCACTACACCGTGCCGGAGGGCGGATACGCCGTCGACCCGGTCGGCGCGGCGCGGACCGCCGAGTTCCGGCGGATGGTGGCCGGGGTGAACGACGCCGGGCTGCGGGTGGTCATGGACGTGGTCTACAACCACACGTCGGCGGCCGGCACCGACGCGAAGTCGGTGCTCGACCAGGTGGTGCCCGGCTACTACCACCGGCTGCTGGAGGACGGCACGGTGGCCAACTCCACCTGCTGCGCCAACACGGCGCCCGAGCACGCCATGATGGGCAAGCTGGTGGTCGACTCGCTGGTCACCTGGGCCCGGCAGTACAAGGTGGACGGTTTCCGCTTCGACCTGATGGGTCACCACCCGAAGGCGAACATCCTGGCCGTACGCACGACACTGGACCGGCTGACCGTTGCCCGCGACGGCGTGGACGGCAGGTCGATCCTGCTCTACGGCGAGGGCTGGAACTTCGGCGAGGTCGCCAACGACGCCCGTTTCGTGCAGGCCACCCAGGCCAACATGGCGGGTACCGGAATCGGTACCTTCAACGACCGGCTTCGCGACGCGGTGCGCGGCGGTGGGCCGTTCGACGCGAACCCGCGGGTGCAGGGTTTCGCCTCCGGGCTCCACACCGACCCGAACGGCGACGCGGTCAACGGGTCACCGGCCGAGCAGAAGGCCCGGCTGCTGCACGCCCACGACCTGATCAAGGTGGGGCTGACCGGCAACCTGCGCGGGTACCGGTTCACCGACACCGCCGGGCGGCAGGTCACCGGGGCGCAGGTGGACTACAACGGCTCCCCGGCCGGCTACACCGCGGCGCCGGGGGAGGCCGTCACCTACGTCGACGCGCACGACAACGAGATTCTGTACGACGCGCTGGCGTACAAGCTGCCGCAGGCCACCACGGTGGCGGACCGTTCCCGGATGCAGGTGCTGGCGTTGGGCACGGTGGTGCTGGGGCAGGGCACCGGGTTCGTCACCACCGGCACCGAACGGTTGCGGTCGAAGTCGCTGGACCGCAACTCGTACAACTCCGGTGACTGGTTCAACCAGATCCGCTGGGGTTGTGAACGGGGCAACGGGTTCGGCGCCGGTCTGCCGCCCGCTCAGGACAACGAGGACAAGTGGTCGTACGCCAAGCCCCTGCTGGCGGATCCGGCCCTGGTGCCGGACTGCGCGGCGATCACCACCACCGACGCCCGGTACGCCGAGTTGCTGCGCATCCGGGCGTCGTCGCCGGTGTTCGGGCTGGCCACCGCCGAGCAGGTGCAGCAGCGGGTGGCGTTCCCGCTGTCCGGGACCCAGGAGACGCCGGGCGTGCTGACCATGACCCTGGACGCCCGCGGCCTGGGCGGGGCGTGGACGTCGGTGACCGTCGTCTTCAACGGCACCCCGGAGACGGCGAAGCAGACGGTGCCCGGTCTGCGCGGGGCGGACGTGGCACTGCACCCGGTGCTGGTCGACTCGGCCGACCCGGTGCTGCGTACGGCCTCGTTCGACCGGGCGGCCGGCACGTTCACCGTGCCGGCGCGCAGTGTGGCGGTCTTCGTCCAGAAGTAGAACGTGAACCGGCCCCCTTCCGCGTCCTGCGGAAGGGGGCCGGTCCGGTTGCCTGCCCGTTGTGCCGCCGTCACCGGCCGCACGTCACCCGAGGGTGATCAGGCGAAGCAGTTCTCGATGGTGCCGCCCGGGATGGCCAGGCAGTTCGTCGGGCGGTTCGCGGTGATCGCGGACTTGTCGTCCACGTTCACGTCCCCGAAGAAGCTGAAGACACCGCCCGGAGCGAAGGTGGAGAAGTTGTGCGCGACCTTCGTCTTCGACAGGTTGACCTGGCCGAAGATGTTGAAGATGCCGCCGCCGACCCCGATCGGGCCCACGGCCCGGTTGCCGACGACCTCGCTGTCGCGCAGCGTGGTGACGCTGCCGAGGTTGAAGAGCCCGCCGCCGAAGAAGCCGGCGGTGTTGTCCTTGATGCTGCTCTTCTCGAACGTGACCGCGCTGTCGAAGGCGATGGCCACACCGCCACCGACGCCGGCGGTGCTGTTCTTCTCGATCGTGACGTGGTGCAGGTTCAGCTGGCTGTCCGCCGCCGCCAGACCGCCGCCGGCGAGAACCGCCGTGTTCGAGACGAACTTGGTCTCGTACGCGGTGGTGTTGCCCTCGATGTCGAGGAGGCCGCCGCCGAAGCCCAGCGTCTTGTTGTCGCTGATCTCGGCCTTCTTGAGCTCGACCGTCCCGCCGTCGACGTCGTCGGTGAAGATCTCCGCGGCGCCGTTGGAGATACCGCCACCACCGATGATCGCGACGTTGTCGTTGACCTTCGACTCCTCGACCTTGAGCAGGCCGGCGTTGAAGACACCGCCGCCGAAGAAGAAGGCGGTGTTGCGGGTGACGGTGCTGTGCCAGATCTTCGTGGTGCCGAAGTTGGCCACGCCACCGCCGTTGCTGCCCGACTGGTTGAGGACGACCTCGGACTCGAGGATCTCGGCGGTGCCGCCCGGCTGGACCAGGATGCCCGCGCCGTCGGTGTCGTCCGGGTACTCGACGAGCGGCGTGACGACGCCGCCCTGAGCGGTCGGCGCGGCCTTCGGCGCGACCTTCGGCGCCGCCTTCAGGCCCGCCTTCGGGTTGGCCTGACGGGCGGCGAGCGCCTCGTTCAGCGGAACGCCCGCCTTCACCTGCGCCGCGATCGCCTCGGAGTCCGAGTAGGACGCCCAGACGGCGGCCGGCTCGACGGTGTTGAACAGTTCGAGGGTCTGTCCACCCTTGATGGTCAGGCCCTTGATGGTGAGGTGCCCACCACTGCCGACGTTGAGGATCCGGAAGTAGTCAGCCGTGGCGTCCCGGGCGATCGTGGTGTGCTCGCCCTTGAGGGTGATCCGCTCGGTGATGACCGGCAGGCCGTTGCCCTCGTAGTCGTTGCGGGTCAGGTTGTAGGTGCAGCCCTTGGCCAGTTCCAGTACGCCACCGTGCTTGCTGTTGGCGAAGACGATCGCCTGGATCAGCTTGTCGGTGTCGCAGGGCACCTCCTTCCCACGCTCGTGGTCCTTGTCCTTGTCCCGGTCCTTGTCCCGGTCCCGGTCCCGGTCGTTGTCCCGGTCCTGGTCCTTGTCCCAGTTGCGCCCCTCGTCACCCCGCTGGTCGCCGTCCTTGCTGACCTGCGCGGTGTTCCAGTTCAGGCCGCCCGCTCCGGCGCTGCCCGCGACGCCCACCGCCGCGAGACTGATCACGCCCGTCAAACCGGCCACGCCACTGGCGAGCCAGAGCTTGCGGCGGCGCTTGGCCGTCGCCCGCCCGGAGGCTTCGTTGTTCGTTAGGTAGTTGGACATCGGAGCTCTCTGCCCTCTCCTCGTACCAGACAGGGTCGCCGCCCTCAGACGGACGTCCCCTGCTACAAATCGGTTGTAGCTCCCAAAGCCAACTTATGAGAATGTTCCTCGCCTCGCGGGCTTATCCGAAAGAACCCCACATTAGGTTCATGTTCGGTCCGGAGCGGTCGGGAAGCCCCGCAGGGGGACGCGGCCCCCAAGCCGGTCGCAGGGCCGGTGAGCTGCCCAAATGGGTACGCCCCTCCGTGCCGCGGACCGGCTCGGAGGGGCGCGCCCTCTATGTGGATCAGCCATCCGTTCCGGTCAGAAGCAGCCGGGAACGTTCAGGCAGTTGGTGGGGCGGTTGGCGGACACCGCGGACTTGTCATCCAGCCTCACGAAGCTGCCGAGGCCGTTGGAGATCCCACCGGGCGGCAGGGTGGCGAAGTTGTGCGTCACCTTCGTCCGGTGCAGGGTGATCTCGCCGCCGTCCGTGTTGTAGATGCCGCCGCCGCTGCCGAACGGGCCGACGGCCCGGTTACCCGTCACCTCGCTGTCGCGCAGCGTGGTGACGCTGTCCTCGTTGAAGAGGCCGGCGCCGAAGAATCCGGCCGTGTTGTCCTTGATGGCACTGCTCTCCACGGTCGCGGTGCTGTCGAAGGCCACCGCCAGGCCGCCACCCACACCGGCGGTGCTGTTCTTGACCACCGTGGCGTGCTTGAGGGTGAGCTGGCTGTCCGCGACCGCCACGCCGCCGCCGGCGAGGACCGCCGTGTTGCCGCTGACCGTCGTCTCGTGCAGAGTCGTGGTGCCCTCGACGTCCAGGACACCGCCACCGAAGCCGAGCGTCCGGTTCTCGGTGACCTCGCTCTTGTAGACCCAGATCGAGCCGCCGTCGACGTCCTCGGTGAAGATCCGCGCTGCGCCGTTGGCGATGCCGCCGCCGCCGATGATCGCGTTGTTGTCCTTGATCTTCGACTCGTCGACCTGCAGCACCCCGGCGTTGAAGATGCCGCCGCCGAAGAAGAAGGCGGTGTTGTGTGCCACGGTGGTCTTGCTCAGCCTGGTGTTACCGAAGTTGGCCAACCCGCCGCCGTTGCCACCCGACTGGTTGTAGAGCAACTCGCTGTCCAGGATCTCCGCGCGACCACCGGGCTGCACGAGCACCCCGGCGCCGTCGGCGAACCCGGGCTGCTCCACCAGCGGCGACACCGCTGGCCCGGCCGTCGCCGGCTTCGTCGACTTGGCGGTCGTCGGCGCAGCGGGCTTGGCCGTCGTCGCTGCCGCAGCGGCCTTGGCGGCGGTCGCGGCGGCCTTGGCCGTGGACTTCGCGGCCTCGGCGGCGGTCGCCGGCTTGGCTGCCGCCGTTGCCTTGGGCGCGGCCGTGGCTGCGGACGCCGGCTTTGCTGCGGTCGCCGGCTTGGCGGCTGGCTCGGCTTCGGTCTTGGCGGCGGTCGTCGGCGTGGTCTCGGCCGGCTTGGCCGCCGCGCCCGGTGCGGTGATGGGGTCGGCCGGCTTGGTTTCGGCCGGCTTGGCCGTGGTGGCCCGGACCGACGCCGAGTAGGGCGCCCAGGCCGTCACCGGGTCAGCCGCCATGACCTGTTGGAGGGTCTGGCCGCCCTTGATGCTCAGGCCCTTGAGGGTGAGGTGCCCACCCGGCCCGACGTTGAGGATCCGGAAGTAGTCGGCCGTGGCGTCGCGGCCGATGGTGGTGTGCTCGCCCTTGAGGGTGATCCGCTCGGTGATGACCGGCAGGCCGTTGCCCTGGTAGTCGTTGCGGGTCAGGTTGTAGGTGCAGCCCTTGGCCAGTTCCAGTACGCCACCGTGCTTGTTGTTGGCGAAGACGATCGCCTGGATCAGCTTGTCGGTGTCGCACGGAACCTTTGTGGTGCGCTCCTTCTCGTCGCGCTTGTCGTCCTTCGCCGACCGGTCGTCGAAGCCGCTCCAGTCGTCGCCGCTCCACTCGTCGTCCCCACCGGCGTCCTCCTTGGCGCCGTTTTCCTTGGCGCCGCCGTCGTCGCTGACGTTCTGCCGATTGGTCGACGGCTGCGCGTCGGACACCCGGCCGGAGTTGGGCTTGTCGTCCCGAGCGGCCACGCCGCCGAGAGCCGCCAGGCCGACCACGCCGGTCAGCCCGGCCACGCCGGCGACCCAGAGCGCCCGCCTTCGTCGTGTCGGCGGAGCTGTCGAGGCCCCGCCGTCGGTACTCGTTACGTCGTTGGACATCAGAGCCTTCCGCCCTTTCCTGCTATCAGACGGGGTCGCACCGCCCGGGGCGCCACGACCAGCTACAAATCGGTTGCAGCCTCTGATCCCCACCGTATGAGAACCATCTTCGCAATGTGGACGTATCCGAGATAAGCCCGCATTTGGCTCAGGTTAACGCAGGAGTGGGCAACCGGTCCGGGCGGGCAGGAAGGGCGTGAGCAGCGCAAACCCTTGGAGGGCGTCGGTTCGGGCGCACGGTTCAGGCGCACCGTCGTCGCCCGTCGAGGGTGCGAACGTCGCCGAGCTGCGCATGATGCCGACCGGGATGCGGATCGTCTCGTCCGAGGTGCGGATGCCGACCAGGGATGCGGATCGCCCGGGGTGCGAATGTCGCACGTTGCCCGCCGCCCGACGTGATCCACTCGGTTTCCCTGAAGTTGCGGCATCCGGGCGATGTGGAGACCACAAATTCATGGAAACTGAGTGGATCATGGCTGGGTCTTGTCGCCAGCCCCAGGCGGCCGATGGGATGCGACGCGGTCTCGCTGGGAGACGCGGGGACACCCCGACATCCGCAAACCGGAGCGCTTGGGGGACCGGCGGTGCCTCACTCCCCGGCGGGCTTGATCCACTCGGTATCGCTGATACCGGCCCATCCACCCCGGCCGGATGCCGCAACTTCAGGGAAACCGAGTGGATCTTGGGCTCGGCGGGTCGGGCTGGGCTGCGGGGGGCGGGACTGGGCCGGGCTGGCAGGACTGGCAGGACTGGGCACGGGCTGGGCCGCGCGAGGCTGGGGTGGGCCGCGCGGGGCCGCACTGGGCGGGGCCGGGCCGCACCGCACTGGGCTGGGCCTCATGGGCTGGGCGGGTCTGGGCTGGGCCGCGCAGGTCTGGGCTGGGCCGCATTGCGCTGGGCGGAGCCGGGCTCGGCGGGTCGGGCTGGGCGGAGGCCGGGCTGGGCGGAGGTCGGCTGGGCGGAGGTCGGGCTGGGCGGAGGCGGAGCGGCTCGCCGGCCGGGCGCGCGGACGTTCGGAACGTCGCGGCCCGGCGGCGAGGTCCGCTGCGGGTCGGTGTCGGAGCCCGCGGTCAGCCAGGCAGGCGGGGACCAGCCTCGCGCTGCTCGGCCAGCCAGGTCTCCACCTCGTCGGAGGTGCGCGGCAGCCCGGCCGAGAGGTTCACCGCGCCGGTCGCGGTGACCAGTACGTCGTCCTCGATCCGGATGCCGACGCCACGCAGTTCGGCGGGGACCAACTCGTCCTCCGGCTGGAAGTACAGCCCCGGCTCGACGGTGAGCACGTAGCCCTCGCCCAGCGCGCCGTCGCGGTAGGTCTCCTTGCGGGCGTTCGAGCAGTCGTGCACGTCGATGCCGAGCATGTGGCCGAAGCCGTGCAGCGTCCACCGTCGGTAGACCGTCGACTTCTCGTCCATCGCCTCGTCCACGCTGACCGGCAGCAGGCCCAGCTCGGCCAGACCTTCGGCGAGCACCCGCATGCAGGTGAGGTGGACGTCCTTGAACTTCACCCCGGGCCGGATGGCCTCGATGCCGGCCTGCTGTGAGGCGTACACGATGTCGTAGACCTGGCGCTGCAGGGCGGTGAACCGGCCGTTCACCGGCAGCACCCGGGTCACGTCGGCGGTGTACAGGTTCCGGCCCTCGACACCCATGTCCATGAGCAGCAGGTCACCCGGCCGGGTGGCGCCGTGGTTGTGCACCCAGTGCAGGATCGTGGCGTGCTCGCCGGCGCCGACGATCGAGTTGTACCCGACGTCGTTGCCGTCGTGTCGGGCCCGTAGCGCGAAGACACCCTCCAGCAGCCGCTCCGAGACGGGGCGGTCCGCCGGCAGGATCCGGGCCACGTCCTCGAAGCCGCGTACGGTGGCGTCGATCGCGTCCTGGAGTTGGCCGATCTCCCACTCGTCCTTGACCAGCTTCTGCTCGGAGATGGCGATCGCCAGCTCCCGGTCCCGGGGCGGCTGCCCCTCGGTGCGGACCCCGTCGTACGGGTGGACGGCCGCGTCCACCCGGGCGTCGAACCCGCGCAGCACCCGGGTACGCCCCGGCGCGAGGTCGGCGAGCGTCGCCTCCAGGCCGGTCAGGTCGGCGGTGGGCAGGCCCAGCTCGGTCGACTTCTCGCTGAGCGTGTGCCGCCGGCCCACCCACAGCTCGCCGTTGCGGCTGCGGAAGAACTCGTCGGTCTCGCGCGACGACCGGGGCCGCATGTACAGCGTCGCGTCGTGCCCCGAGCCGTTCGGACGCAGCACCAGCACGCTGTCCGCGTCGTGGTCGCCGGTCAGGTAGGCGAAGTCACTGCCTGGCCGGAACGAGTAGTCGGTGTCGTTGGCACGGACCTTCTCGGGGCCGGTGGGGATCACCAGCGTCTCGCCGGGGAAGGCCGCCGAGAGCGCGGCCCGCCGCTTGGCGTAGTTGGGCGCCTCCGGACGGGGCGCCACCGGGAGCGCCGTGTCGCGCCAGCCCTGCCGCATGAAGGACAGGAACGCCTCCGGGAAGTCCGGATCGTGCGATTCCGTACCGTCCGTCGGCGTACCGTCGGTGCGTCCCTCGGTCATTGCGCCGCTCCCTCCGCTTCTTTGCTGGTCCCGACGGTACCGTGCGCCCGGTTCGCAGTGACGGCCGCCGGGAGCGGGGCGGATCGACGGACGGCTGCGAGGGCCGGCAACGCCCGTGGGAAGATGACCACCATGTGCGGACTCCTGGCCTTCTTCAGCGCGAACGGTAACGCCGCCGCGCACCGCGACCACATCGCCGGAGCATTGGAATGCCTGCATCACCGTGGCCCCGACGAGACAGGGGTCGAGGTGGTCGGCGACGCCTCCGGCCGGTACGCGGACGGAGTGTTCGCCCACAAGCGGCTTGCCATCATCGACGTCGCGTCGAGCCACGAGCCGCTGCCCTACGCGAACGGCCGTTACCTGCTCACCTTCAACGGTGAGATCTACAACTACATCGAGCTGCGCGAGGAGTTGATCAGGAACTTCGGCGCCCAGTTCGCCACCGCCGGTGACGGTGAGGTGATCGTGGCGGGCTACCACTTCTGGGGCGAGCAGGTGCTCACCCGGCTGCGGGGCATGTTCGCCTTCGTCATCTGGGACCGACAGGAGCGGCGTGCGTTCGGCGCCCGCGACTACTTCGGCATCAAGCCGATGCACTACCTGGAGACCGCCGACGGCCTCTACCTGGCGTCGGAGAAGAAGGCGCTGCTGCCGTTCGCGCACAGCAACTACCAGGGTGACGCGGGCGTCGACACGGCCAACCTCAGTCACTACCTGACCCTGCAGTACGTCCCCGAGCCCGGCACCCTGCACAAGGGCATCAGCCGGATCGGCTCCGGGGAGTACCTGAACTGGACCCCGGGCGGGCGGATCGACGTACGCCGGTGGTACCGCCCGGTGTTCCGGCCCGCGCCGGTCGACGACGAGCAGAGGCTCTACCACGAGATCCGGGAGACCCTGCGCGAGAGCGTGCGCATGCACATGCGCTCCGACGTGCCGGTCGGCTCGTTCCTGTCCAGCGGCATCGACTCCACGGCGGTGGTCGCGCTGGCCCGGGAGTTCAACCCGAACATCCTCACCTTCACCGTCGGCTACGACGTACCGGGGTATTCGGAGATCGACGTCGCTCAGGAGTCGGCCCGGCACCTGGACGTCACCACCATCCCCACCAAGATCGGTCCGCAGGACATGATCGACGCGTTGCCGAAGATCGTCTGGCATCTGGACGACCCGGTGGCCGATCCTGCGCTGGTGCCGCTCTACTTCGTGGCCAAGAAGGCCGCCGAGCACGTCACGGTGGTGCTCTCGGGTGAGGGGGCGGACGAGTTCTTCGGCGGCTACACGATCTACCGCGAGCCGCTGTCGCTGGGCACCGTCAACGGTCTGCCCGGCGGGGTGCAGAAGGGGCTGCGTGCGGTCTCCAAGGCGATCCCGCAGGGGGTCAAGGGCAAGAGCTTCCTGGAGCGCGGCACCACCCCGATCGAGGAGCGCTACTACGGCAACGCCCGGATGTTCACCGAGGAGGAGAAGCAGCACCTGATGCGGCGCTACGACCCCTCGGTGCGTTACACCGACGTCACCGCCCCGATCTACGCCGAGTGCACGGAGCTGGACGACGTCACCAAGATGCAGTACGTCGACCTCTACACCTGGTTGCGGGGCGACATCCTGGTCAAGGCCGACCGGATCTCGATGTCGCACTCGCTGGAGGTGCGGGTGCCGTTCCTCGACCGTGAGGTCTTCGACGTCGCGGCGAAGATCCCGGTCGACCTGAAGTTGCCGCCGCGCTCCGACGCCACCAAGTACGCGATGCGCCAGGCGTTGCAGGGCGTCGTGCCGCCGGCCATCGTGAACCGGAAGAAGCTCGGCTTCCCAACTCCCACCCGGGTGTGGCTGCGCGGGGAGATGTACGAGTGGGCTCGGCACGTGCTGAGCACCTCGGGTGCGGGCGACCTGCTCGACCTGTCGTACGCGCTGCGGCTGCTCGACGAGCACAAGCGGGAGGAGGCCGACCACTCCCGCAAGGTGTGGACGGTGCTGATCTTCTGCATCTGGCACGCCATCTTCGTGGCGAAGACGCTCGACCCGGGCATCCAGCGTAACCAGTCCGCCCTGCTCACGAAGCCGGTCGTGGGCTCCATGGTGCGCTGACCCCGGGGAACCCTCCCGGCCCTGCGGTCGACCCTGTTGATCAAGAGGTTTGCGTCATCCGGAGCCGTTCCGGTGACGCAAACCTCTTGATCGTTTCAGGGGGTGGCGGTCAGCGACGGGCGCAGGTGACCGTGGGAAGGGTGTTCGTGCCTGTGCTGCTGGCGAGGAAGCCGAAGGTCGCGCTGCCTTCCGGTGCGACCGTGCCGTTGTACGAGACGTTGGCCGCCGTCACCGACGAGCCGGACGACGTCTGTGTCGCGCCCCAGATCTGACTGATCGACTGCCCGTTGGGCCAGGTCCAACTCGCGGTCCAACCGGCGAACGGCGTACTGCCGTGGTTCATGATCATTATCTCGCCCTGGAAACCGCCCTGCCAGGCGCTGACCACCTTGTACGTCGCCATGCAGTCCCCACCGGCCGGCGGCGGGGTGGTCGTCGGTGGCGGGGTGGTCGGGTTCGGCGGCGGAGTCGTCGGGTTCGGCGGAGGGGTCGTCGGGTTGGGCGGCGGGGTGGTCGGGTTGGGGGTCTGCGTGCCACCCGGACCCACCCCGGTCACCTGACCGTTGCCACCGTCGAAGGTCACGTCGGAGCAGCCGAAGAAGTTCTCCTGGGAGTCCGAGCGCACCCAGCGGGAGTAGATGATGTGCCGTCCGCTCTTGCCCGACGGCAGGTTGCCACTGAAGTAGTAGTGCCCCTCGTTCGTACCGACGCCGCCGCGCTGCGGCGGGTTGGTCACCGTGAGGAACGGCTCCTCCAGGTCACTCCAGGCCAGCGCCCGGGTCGGGCTCCAACTGTTCTTGGTCACGTAGAAGTAGAAGGTGCCCGGGTGGTGCGCCCAGTTGCTGTACCGGAAGTCCAACCGCGCCCCGGCGGTCAGGTGGGTCACCGGCCAGTCGGTGCGGGCCAGGTCGTAACCCCGGTAGCCGGGGTTGCCGCCGCTACAGAGCTGCCCGTCCGGGATGAAGCCGGTGGTGCGGCCGCCGGCGTCGGAGCGCAGCACGCTGAACCAGTTGTAGAGCGAGTTCGCCCCGCTCTGACCCACGGCGGCGGAGCACGCGGGGTTGTTCGGCCTGATCTCACCGGTCGGGCTGAGGCCGTCCTGCCAGCAGAGGAGGGTACGGCTGCCCGGGGTCATCGCGGCCCCGTGCGCGGCGGCCGGTTGCGGATTGGACGCCAGGGCGACAGCGCCCAGCGCGATGGTTACGGCCGCGGTGAGCAACGCGGCCGTACGGGAACGGTTCACGGGTTCTCCTGACTCGCGAGGCGTGCCGCTTGAGCCGCCCCGCCGCAATCGGGTGGGATGTGGCCTGATCGCCCCGCTCTCGTGAGCGGTGCGACGATCACGGCGACGTGCCCGGCGGGAAACGGCCGGTGGACGTGCGCCATCAGCGGTCCTGTCCTGGACCGGTGCCCTCGCGTCCAACGAACCCGGCAACCGGTGGCGCGGCAGCCCCTCGCACCACCCGGTATGCGTCATCCCACCACGCCGCGCGGCCACCACGCAATAGTCGTTGCTCGATGGATGAGATGACCCGCCGGTCGCGGTTGGACGCCATATCCTGCGTACGGGGACGACGTGACGGAGAGGCGCAGCCGGTGCCGGACGTGTTCGACGAGGTGCACCGCCGTTGCCGCGCCGGCGAGCCGGTCGCACTGGCCACCGTCGTGGCCACCTGGCGCTCGGCGCCGCAGCCGCCCGGCGCCACCATGCTGGTCGCGGCCGACGGCACGGTCACCGGCAGCGTCTCCGGCGGCTGCGTGGAGGCGGACGTGTACGAACGGGCCCGCCGCGTGCTCGACACCGCCACACCCGAGCTGGCGCGCTACGGGATCAGCGACGACGACGCGTACGCCGCGGGCCTGACCTGCGGCGGCATCCTCGACGTGTTCGTGGAGCGCGTCGACGCCCGCGCCCTGCCGGCGCTGGACGCGGTCGCCGCCGCCCGCCGGGCCGGGCAACCGGCGGCAGTGGTCACCTGCGTGGCGGCCGATGCCGGCGACCCAGCGGGCATCGTGCCGAGTGACCCGGCGCGGCGGCTGGGTCGGCGGCTGGTGCTGGTCGGCCAGCGGGTGATCGGCTCGCTCGGCGACGACCGGCTCGACGACGCCGCCAGCGCCGACGCCCGCGGTCTGCTCGCCGCCGGGCACAGCGGGGTGCTCCGGTACGGCTACCACGGGCAGCGCCGCAGCGGCGGGATCAGTCTCTTCGTGGCCGCGTACGCCACCCCGCCCCGGATGATCGTCTTCGGGGCGATCGACTTCGCCGCCGCGGTGGCCCGGATCGGCGCGTTCCTCGGCTACCGGGTCACCGTCTGTGACGCCCGGCCGGTCTTCGCCACGGCGCGGCGCTTCCCGGAGGCGGACGAGGTGGTGGTGCAGTGGCCCCACCGCTACCTGCGTGCGGAGCTGGACGCCGATCGGGTCGACGGGCGGACGGTGGTGTGCGTGCTCACCCACGACCCGAAGTTCGACGTGCCGTTGCTGGAGCTGGCGCTGCGCCACCCGCTGGCGTACGTCGGCGCGATGGGCTCGCGGCACACCCACGACGAGCGGCACAAGCTGCTGCGGGAGGCGGGACTCAGCACGGCGCAGCTCGCCCGGCTCGCCTCCCCGATCGGGTTGGACCTTGGTGGGCGTACACCGGAGGAGACCGCGGTGAGCGTGGCCGCGCAGATCGTCGCGGCCCGCTGGGGCGGCACCGGTCGCCCGTTGGCGGCGCTCGACGGGCCCATCCACCAGCCGGGGTAGCCCACACCGTTGCACGGCCTTCGGCGCCCGCCGAGCGGCCCGCTGTGCCAGCCTGGTGCCACGGCGATCGGCTCGGCCTGCGGCGGCCGGTGGCGGTTGGCGACGACGAGAGGATCGGCATGGGATACGCGGTGGTGCTCGGCGAGGCGCTCGTCGACCTGCTCGACAGCGAACGCGACGGCGAGCGGGTCTACCGGCAGGCGATCGGCGGGGGTCCGCTCAACGTCGCCGTCGGGGTGGCCCGACTCGGCGGCGCGGCACAGTTCGTCGGCTCGCTCGGCGACGACGTGCTGGGCGGCCGGATCCGCGCCTTCCTGACCGAGGCCGACGTCGGAGTGGCCGGTGCGGTCACGGTGCCGGCGCCGACCACGCTCGCGGTGGTCACGTACGCCGGGCCGGAACCCGACTTCCGCTTCTACGGCGAGCCGGCCTCCTATGGTCTGCTCGGCCCCGATGATCTGGATCTCGCGTTGCAGGAGGGCGCCGACGTGCTCTACTGCGGCTCGATCGTGCTGCTGCAACCCGCCACGCTGGCCGCCGCCCGGCGTGCCTGGTCGCTCGCCACCGGTCTGCGGGTCTTCGACCCGAACGTGCGCCCCCGGCTGCTGAACGGGCCGGCCGCACTGGAGGGGCTGCGCGAGGTGGTGGCCGAGTTCGCCGCCGGCGCGCACCTGGTCAAGGTGAGCGCCGCCGACGCCGAGCTGCTCTACCCGGGTGAACCGGTCGAGGGGGTCGCGGCGTACCTGCGCGAGTTGGGTGCCACCACCGTGGTGGTGACGCTCGGCGCGGCCGGTGCGGTGCTGGCCGCCGCCGACGCCGACCCGGTCCGGGTGCCGGCCCCCAAGGTCAACGCCATCGACGCCACCGGTGCCGGCGACTCGGTGATGGCCGCCCTGATCGCCGACCTGCTCGTCGACGGGGAACCGGCCGACCCGCAAGGCTGGATCGGGCGGGTCGCCTTCGCGCTGCGGGTAGCCGGCCTGGTCTGCGAATCCCCGGGCGGCGCCACCGCCATGCCCACCCGCGCGGAAGTGGAACGCCGCTTCCCGACCTGACCACGCCCCCTTTCTCCCGCGTCGATCTTGCGCTTTCGGTCAGCACTTAGACCCGATTCGCCACCTTTTGTCGGGGCAGCAAGTGCAAGATCGGCGGGGCGGGGCGGGGCGGGGTGCGGGTGGGGGTTAGACCGTGCCGTTGAGCTCCCGGTAGCCGCGCCGGGCGGCGATCAGGGCGGCGCGGGCACCGAAGGGCGCCTCGGCGGCCACCCGCTCCACCGGCGCGCTGCCGGTGTGCGCGGCCCGGATCAGCCAGGCCAGTTTCGCCAGGTCCGCGTGCTGGGCGCGGACGAAGTCGACGTCCACCGGGTCGCCGTGGCCAGGCACCACCACCGTGCGCGCGGTGGTCAGCCGCAGCAGGTCCGCGACCGCGTCCGGCCACTGCAGGGGGTACGAGTCCTCGAAGGCGGGTGGTCCGCTCTGCTCCACCAGATCCCCGGCGACCAACACATCGGCGTCCGGCACGTGCACCACCAGGTCCGCCTCGGTGTGCCCCCGCCCGGGATGCCGCAGCAGCACCCGCCGGCCGCCCAGGTCGAGCGCCGTTTCGGTGTGCACGGTGTGCGTCGGAGCGAGCAGCGGAGTGTCGGCCAGCTCGGCGGCGAGCGTCGGGTGTTCCGTCCGCACCTCCTCGTACGCCTCCCGGCGCAGCCGCTCCGGCTCCTGCCGCAGGGCCGCGGCGGCCAGCTCGTGCGCGTACACCGGGCGGGGCGGGTCGCCGGCCAGAACCGCGTTACCGAAGCAGTGGTCGTAGTGGTGGTGGGTGTTGACCAGCGTCAACGGGCGGCCGGTAACCGCCCGGACGGCGGCGGCCAGCGCGGTGGCCTGGGAGGCCGACGAGAGAGTGTCCACCAGTAGCGCCTCGTCCTCGCCGACGACCAGGGTGACGTTGACCCGCAGCAGCGGCTCGCGCAGCACGTGCACCCGGTCGGCGACCTCGACGAAACCGGCGTTCACGACGCCGACCCGGCGCGCTCGACGAAGCGTTGCCGGTCCACCAGGATCCGGTCCACCCGGCCCCGGGCCACCGTCTGGTCGCCGTCGCTGACCGTGACCTCGAACGACAGCCGACGACCGTCGACGGTCGCCAGCAGGGCCTGCGCCCGGACCGTCCGGCCGACCACGGTCGGCACCAGGTGCGCCAGCTCGACCCGGGTCCCCACGGTCGTCGACCCGGGCGGCATCCCGGTCGTCGTCGCCGCGACCGTGGCCGCCTCCGCCAGGGCGAGCACCCGGGGCGTGCCCAGCACCGGCACGTCGCCGGAACCCACCGCCTGGGCGGTGTCCGCGTCGGTGACGGTCAACTCGACCTGGGCGGTCAGACCCGGCGCGAAGGCCGGCTCGGGCTGCTCCTGCATGGTCGTCAGCCTAGGTCCTCACCGAGCCCGCCGAACACGCGCCCGGGGATCCCGGCACCGACCACCTCCGCACCCGTGCACGGCCTCGCCGGGTGGTCCCCGTCGGTCGATGCCGCCCCCGTCGTTAACCTTGACCACGATGGCCGTCGTGACTGACCCCCAGCCCCCCGCCCGGACCGACCCGCCCGCGTCCCCCGACGGGGGTCGTCGGCGCGTCATGGCGATGACTGTCTGGGCGGTCTCCTTCGTCGCCGCGTGGCTGGCCATCGGGCTGCCCACCGACCCCACGTACGCCTTCGTCTGGATCTGGGCGGCGACCATCGCCTGGAACAGCAGCCGGCCGTGGCGCAGTCACCTGCGCTTCGCCCGGGACTGGGTGCCGGTGGTGCTCCTGTTCGTCGTGTACAACCTCTCGCGCGGGTTCGCCGACAACGGGGCCACCCCGCACGCGATGGAGTTGATCGTCGCCGACCGGTTCATGTTCGGCTGGGCCACCGGCGGTGAGGTGCCCACCGTCTGGTTGCAGCAGCACCTCTACCACCCGCAGGTGCACTGGTGGGATGTCGCGGCGAGCTGGGTGTACTTCTCGCACTTCGTGGTGGCGCTGACCGCCGCCGCGGTGCTCTGGCTGCGCGACCGGCATCGCTGGGCCGCGTACATGCGGCGCTGGGGCTTCCTCTGCGCCGCCGGCCTGGTCACCTACTTCGTCTACCCGGCCGCCCCGCCCTGGTGGGCGGCGCAGAACGGGCTGCTCACCGAGGTCGCCCGGATCTCCACCCGGGGCTGGAAGGCGTTCGGCATGCACGGCGCCGGCAACGTGCTCAACGCCGGCCAGATCGCCTCCAACCCGGTCGCCGCGATGCCGTCGCTGCACACCGCGTGGGCGCTGTTCGTGGTGCTGTTCTTCCTGACCGCCACCCGCCGCCGCTGGTGGCCGCTGCTGCTCGCGTACCCGCTGGCGATGACCTTCACCCTGGTCTACTCGGGTGAGCACTACGTGATCGACGTGCTGGTCGGCTGGGCGTACGTGGGGCTGACCTTCCTGGTGGTCGGCCTGGCCGAGCGCGGCTGGGCGGCGCTGAAGGCCCGTCGCGCGGCGGCCGCCGGGGGAGCGTCGGAGGCAATGAGCGACCCCGACGACCCCGCCGGACCACCTGCCGGCGCCCAACCGTCACCCCGCCATCCCCGCACCACCACCGACCAGCCAGCGATACCCGCCGACCACTGACCCCGCCCACCCGGCGACCCACCCACCCGGCGACCCGCCCACCCGCCCGCCCGCGTGGCGATCATGACGTTAATGCCTTCATCGACGGCGTGTCGGGGCAACAACTTCATGATCACCAGGACGGGGGTGGGGTTGGTCAGGCGGGGGTGGGGTCAGGTTGGGTTGCGGGCGGCGTGCGCGCGGGCAGTCAGCTCGGCTGCCAGCGCCCACGCCTCCGCCAGGTCCCGGTCCTGGGCCGTGGCACCGGACCCGCCCGCGGTGTCCGCGTGCACGGAGGCCAACCCCAGCCGGCGCTGGACCGGCCCCTGCACCACCCGCACACTCTGAATCCGGGCGTACGGCACGATCACCAACTGCCGGGTGAGCCGCCCGGATCGGGTGGCGAACACCCGCTCGAAGAGCCCCGCACCGAACGCGCCACGGCCCAGCGGATGCAGCCAACGGGTCCGGTACGGCGGCGGGCTCAGTGCCAGCGCGTCGAGGCGTACTCCCGGCAGCACCTCGGCGACGATCATCGTTGCCGTCGGCAGGTCGCCGACCGGCAGCAGCCGGTCGGGCCGGTTACGGTCGTCGGCCTCCGCGACGGAGTAGCCGGCCACCTCCAGGCGCAGCCGCAGCCAGCCGTTCGCCCGCCACAGCAACGGCCAGGTGGCCCGCACGGTCTGCACCCGATCCAGCGGCACGGTCTGCGCCCGCGTCTCCAGCAGGCCGTTGTGCACCCTCAACGTGCCGCCGTCGCGGGCCAACCGGAAGTTCCAGTCGTCGAGGACCCGGCGGACCGGTTGCAGCAGCACACCCGCCATCGCGGTCAGCGTGCTCGCCACCGCGACGAACGACCACGACCCCGCGGTGAGGAACTGCACCACGACGAAGGCCACACCGAACGGGAGCAGGAACGCCTGCGGGGTGAGCAGTTGGCTGACCAGCAGGCTCTGGTTGCGTACCGCATGCAGTGGCCGGCCCGGCGTGGCCGCCGGTGGCACCACCGCCCCCGGGGCCACCGCGGGCGCCGCGTGCCCCGGCGTGGGCACCTGCGCCACCCGTCCGGCCAGCGCCAGCAGACGCTCGCGCAGCAGGGCCGCGTCGGCCACCCCGAGGTACGCCAGCGGCGCCTCGGTCTTGCCCCCGCCGACCACCTCAAGACGCAGTTCGGCCAGGCCGGTGAGCTGGGCGAGCAGCGGTCTGACCACCTCCACGGCCTGCAGTCGCTCCAACGGGATGGCCCGGGTACGCCGCCAGAGCAGGCCTTCGTACACCCGTAGCTCGCGGCCCACCACGTGGTAGCCGGTGTTGTACCAGCTGATCACCGAGAGCACCGTCGCGCCGAGCGCCAGCACCGCCACCATGGCGGCGAACCAGCCGAAGCCCACCCGGGACAGCGTGGACCACGACAACCCGGCGATCACCACGACCAGTGACTTGGCACCGTGCAGGACCGGGCTGAGCGGATGCAGTCGCCGCCGGATCTCGCCCTCGCCACCGCCCGGCGGCGCCGGCCACGGATAGGACACCCCCGGTGGCACCGGCCCGTGCGGTATCGGGCCGGCGGGTGGCACCGGCCCGTGCCGCATCGGGCCGGCGGGTGGCACGGTGCTCGGCTCGGCGGGGCCGTCGCTCATCGGATGGGCCCCCGGCACGGCCAGCGGACACCCGCTCGGGTGTTCACAACCCCTCCGCCCGGTCCTCACCGAGCGCGGTGAGCCGGTCGCGTAGCCGGGACGCCTCCGTCGGGCGCAGCCCGGGCACCCGGGCGTCGCTCGCGGCAGCCGCCGTGTGCAACTGCACGGTGGCCAGGTCGAAGGCGCGCTCCAACGGCCCGGCGCTGACGTCGACGAACTGCATCCGCGAGTACGGCACGATGGAGAGCCTGCGGACCAGCAGCCCGTGCCGGACCAGCAGGTCGTTCTCCCGCTCGGCGTACCCCCAGGCCCGGACCGCGCGGACGATCGCGACGGCGCGCCACACGCCGAACACCAGCACGAGAGCGACGGCGAGCCCGAACAGCCAATGGCCGCTCAGCGCCCAGCCGACCGCCGTCACCGCCAGACCGATGGCGACCACGACGGCCAGCCGGATCAGCTCCACCCAGATCAGGTCAGTGGAGATCGGCTGCCAGTGGACCGTGTCCGGCCAGGGCTCGAGTGGACCTCGTCCCACCGTCCCACCGGTCAACAGCGGGCCGGGGGGCAGGAGGCCGGGTGCCGGCAGGCCGGGCGGGCGCTGGTCGGTGACCGGTGCCGGCCGGTGGCCGGGCGGCGGCAGCGCGCCCGGCGGCAGCAGGGCAGGCGACGACACGTCGGGCGCGGCGGGCTCCGGGCCGAGCGTGCCGGGTGCCGGGAACGCGCCGGGCGGCGGCGCGACGCCGGGTGGGGTGGCGGGGTCGGGTGAAACCGGTGGGCCGACGTGGTCCTCCGCGCTCACCGATGGGGTCCGTTCCGCGCGACGCGCACACCGCCGCGCTCCGCTCGGCGGCGGCGCGAGACGACACTGCTGTGCCTGCCGGTTCGCTCGCTGCGCTCGCACCGCACCGCTGCCTCGCTGCGCTCGGCGGCGGCGCGATGCGCCACGCTGCTGTGCCTGCCGGTTCGCTCGCTGCGCTCGCTCACGTGTCGAGCGTAGGCGATCCGGGCACCGGAGTGACGGCACGCAGGAAGCCGCGAGCGTCCAGGAAGTCACCGAGGCTGCCCCGGTGCTCGGCGCAGGCGAGCCAGGTCTTGCGGCGACCGGCGTCGTGCAGGCGGGGGTTGTTCCATTGCAGGGCCCACACGGCGGGAGCCCGGCAGCCCCGCGCCGAGCAGACCGGTGCCTCGTCGGCGGAGGAGGGGATGCTCATCCCGGCCAGTCTAGGGCGGCGGGACGGAGAGCTTGAGCGCCGGGCGACCACGGGGGGAGCCGCCCGGCGACGGGGTGAATCGTACACGCGGCGGGCCGGTCCGCGCACACCCGCGGCGCGCGATTCGGCTGCTGGGGACGGCGCGGCGAAAATCGGCTTCTCCCCACCTCGACACTCAGCAAGGCGTGCGAGTCTTGATACCGCACGAGCCGCGACGACCGACCAACGCTGTGGAGGACCGGTGGCCCAGCCGACCATGCCCGACGCCCCGACGCCGAACGGGGCGGCACCGCAGACACCTGCGCCGGTGACCACACCCGCGCAGGACGCCACCCTGCTGGAGCGGGCGCTGTTTGAGATCAAACGCGTGATCGTCGGGCAGGACCGGATGGTGGAGCGGATGTTCGTCGCGCTGCTCGCCCGCGGTCACTGCCTGCTCGAAGGGGTGCCCGGGGTCGCCAAGACCCTTGCGGTGGAGACCCTTGCCAAGGTCGTCGGCGGGTCCTTCGCCCGGGTGCAGTTCACCCCGGACCTGGTGCCGGCCGACATCATGGGCACCCGGATCTACCGGCAGTCGAGCGAGAAGTTCGACGTCGAGTTGGGCCCGGTCTTCGTCAACTTCCTGCTCGCCGACGAGATCAACCGGGCCCCGGCGAAGGTGCAGTCGGCGCTGCTCGAGGTGATGAGCGAGCGGCAGGTGTCCATCGGTGGGGAGAGCCACCGGGTGCCCGACCCGTTCCTGGTGATGGCCACCCAGAACCCGATCGAGCAGGAGGGCGTCTACCCGCTGCCGGAGGCGCAGCGGGACCGGTTCCTCATGAAGATCGTGGTGGGCTACCCGACCGACGCGGAGGAACGGGAGATCGTCTACCGGATGGGCGTGACCGCGCCCGAGCCGACCGCGGTCTTCGACACCCCCGAGCTGATCGCCCTGCAACGCAAGGCGGACCAGGTCTTCGTGCACAACGCCCTGGTCGACTACGCGGTCCGCCTGGTGCTGGCCACCCGCGCCCCCGCCGAGCACGGCATGCCCGACGTCGCCCAACTGATCCAGTACGGGGCCAGCCCGCGAGCCTCGCTGGGCCTGGTCCGGGCGACCCGCGCGTTGGCGT
Organism: Micromonospora sp. CA-259024; assembly: GCF_050936255.1. Lineage (NCBI taxonomy): Bacteria > Bacillati > Actinomycetota > Actinomycetes > Micromonosporales > Micromonosporaceae > Micromonospora > Micromonospora sp. CA-259024. Next base: position 454,806 of record NZ_JBNJND010000001.1, read on the forward strand.
TGCTGCGTGGGCGGGACTACGCACTGCCGCAGGACGTGCAGGACATCGCGCCGGACATCCTGCGGCACCGGTTGGTGCTCAGCTACGACGCGCTCGCCGACGACGTGCCCGCCGACCACATCGTGCACCGGGTGATGTCAACGATCCCGCTTCCGGCGGTCGCTCCCCGGCAGCAGGCCACCCCGTCGTCGACCGCGCCGCCGCCGGGCGCTGGCTGGCCCGGGCAGCGGCCGTGACCTCATCCACCCCTCGTCCCGCCCCTCTCGGTGATCGCAGCGAGGCCGTGCTGTCCCGGCTTCAGCTGCTCGTCACCCGCAAGCTGGACGGTCTGCTGCAGGGCGACTACGCCGGCCTGCTGCCCGGACCGGGCAGCGAGGCGGGAGAGTCCCGGGAGTACCGCCCCGGCGACGACGTCCGCCGGATGGACTGGCCGGTCACGGCACGGACCACGACACCGCACGTGCGGCGTACGGTCGCCGACCGGGAACTGGAGACCTGGCTCGCGCTGGATCTCTCCGCCAGCCTGGACTTCGGCACCGGGCAGTGGCTCAAGCGGGAGGTGGTGGTCGCCGCCGCGGCCGCCATCACCCACCTGACCGTGCGCGGCGGCAACCGGATCGGCGCCGTGATCGGCACCGGCGGTGGTGCGTCCGCGCCGGCCCGCCGCTGGCGAGGCGGACCACCGCCGGCCGGGCCCGGTGTGCTCACCCGGCTGCCGGCCCGCTCCGGTCGTAAGGAGGCACAGGGCCTGCTGCGTGCCGTCGCCGGCACCGCCATCCAGCCCGGCCGTGGTGACCTGGGTGCCCTGATCGAGATGCTCAACCGTCCGCCCCGCCGGCGCGGGGTGGCCGTGGTGATCTCGGATTTCCTCGCGCCGGCCGAGCAGTGGAGCCGGCCGATGCGCAAGCTGCGGGTCCGCCACGACGTGCTGGCGATCGAGGTGATCGATCCGCGCGAGCTGGAGCTGCCCGACGTGGGCGTGTTGCCGGTGGTCGACCCGGAGAGCGGCGAGCTGCACGAGGTGCAGACCGCCGACCCGCGGCTGCGGCAGCGCTACGCCGATGCCGCCACCGCCCAACGGGCCACGATTGCCGCCGCCCTGCGTGGCGCCGGCGCGGCCCACCTGCGTCTGCGTACCGACCGAGACTGGCTGCTGGACATGGTGCGATTCGTGGCCGCGCAGCGGCACGCCCGCACCAGGGGGACGACACGATGATCCGTTTCATGCAACCGTGGTGGCTGCTGGCCGTGCTGCCGGTGCTCGCACTTGCCGCGTTCTACGTCTGGCGGCAGCTACACCGTCGGGCGTACGCGATGCGGTTCACCAATGTCGACCTGCTGCGCACGCTGGCGCCGAAGGGGCTCGGCTGGCGTCGGCACGTCCCGGCGACCGCGTTCCTGCTCTGCCTGCTGGTGCTGGCCACCGCGCTGGCCCGGCCCGCGGTGGACACCAAGGAGCCGCTGGAGCGGGCCACCGTGATGCTCGCCATCGACGTGTCGTTGTCGATGCAGGCCGATGACGTGGCACCGAACCGGCTGGAGGCGGCACAGGAGGCGGCCAAGCAGTTCGTCAGTGAGCTGCCGGAGAGCTACAACCTGGGCCTCGTGTCGTTCGCCAAGGCCGCCAACGTTCTGGTGCCGCCCGGCAAGGACCGGGACGCCGTGACCAGTGCCATCGACGGGCTGGTGCTGGCCGAGGCGACCGCGACCGGCGAGGCGGTGTTCACCTGTCTGGAGGCGATCCGGTCGGTGCCGGCCGACGGCGCGGCGGGCATCCCGCCGGCACGGATCGTGCTGCTCTCCGACGGGTTCCGCACCTCCGGGCGGGCGGTGGAGGAGGCGGCGGCGGCCGCGCAGGCGGCCAACGTGCCGGTCTCCACCATCGCCTTCGGCACCGACACCGGCCAGGTCGACATCGGCGGGCAGTTGCAGCGGGTGCCGGTGGACCGGATGGCCCTGGCCGAGCTTGCCGAGACCACCGAGGGTTACTTCTACGAGGCGGCCTCGGTGAGCGAGCTGAAGCAGGTCTATCAGGACATGGGCAGCTCGATCGGCTTCCGCACCGAGCCGCGTGAGGTGACCCAGTGGTACGCCGGGCTGGCGCTGCTGCTGGCGCTCTGCGCCGGTGCGCTCAGCCTGCTCTGGTCGTCGCGGATGCTCTGAGCGGGTCGCGGATGCGCTGAGCGGTGGGCCGGCGGTGGTCGATGACCGCCGCCGGCCAGCACGACTCAGTGACCGCCGCCGGCCAGTACGAAGACGACGGCCACCCAGACGGCGGCGAGGGTGAAGCCCAGCGGGGCGACGTAGCGGCTCATGGACGGCTCCGGGTGGCGGCTGGACGGTCCGCAGGCGGGGGCGGACCGCAGGGGTAGGGACGCGCACACGAAGTCGTGACCGGGCGGCTCCCGGCGACCGTCCGGGATCGGACGGCGCGGCACACGCGCCTCGGCGTGGGCCGAAGCGGTGGGGGAGCGGAGCGGGGTCAGCTCGCCAGACTGAGTCGTGGCTCAGCGGGGCTGACCATCGGCCCGGCCACGACTGGGAGGATCGCTATCTCGCACAGCGATCACCTCCTGAAAGTCGGGCGGGCCGGAACGTCGATGATCGTACACCTGAGGTGACGCCGGGACGTACTCGGCCGACCGGCCGGTGGGCCCTCCACCGCCCGGCTGGCGCCGCTTCCCCGGGCGGCCCGCCGGCTGGCCCGCCCGCACGACCGTGACCAGCACCGCGGCGAGCAGCGGCAGCCAGCAGCAGCGGGCCAGCACCCAGCCCGGGTCGTCCGGCGCGGTGTGCAGCCCCGGCAGGGTCAGCCCACCGCGAGCTGTGAGCACGGTCACCGACACCAGCACCGGCTGATGCCACAGGTAGATGCGGACCGCCGAACGGTTCGCCTCGGTCACCGCCCGGTGCGGCAGCGGCCGGGTCAGCAACCGTTCCAGCGCCGGCCGAGCGAGCAGCGCCAGCCCGACCTGGGCGACCGCCAGGGCCACCGCCAGCAGCGATGGCGGGTTCAGGTTGGACACCCCCGCCCCGGGCACCCCGACCGCGCTCGCCGGGTAGCCCAGCGCCAGCAGTGCCGCCAGCGCGGCCACCCCACCGCCCGCCAGGGTGCCAGCCGCCCGCCGACCGGCCAGCCGCCCATCGGCGTGCGCCACGCCGAGCAGGTACGGCACCGACCAGGCCGCCACCACGGTGACCGGGGGTAACTGGGTGCCAGCCGGCAGCAGGCGCACGACCAGGTCGCCCACCGCGACCACGGCCACCGCCGGGGCGACGCAGCGTCCCAACCCCCATCGACGTACGGCGCCGCGCAGCGGACCTGTCGACGCGACCAGGAGGAGCAGTGGCACCAGGAACCACAGCGGGCTGACCGCGAGCCGCAGCGCGACGGTGAGCGTGTCGTCCGGGGTGCCGACGACGGTGGCGGCGAGCAGCACGGCGGCGCCCACGCCCAGCAGCGCCACCGTGGGCAGCAGCAGCCGGCGCAGTCGACGAGCCAGCCACCCGCCCGCGCCGCCCCGATGGTGGGCCAGCGAGCGGGCCGAGCCGAACCCGGCGGCGAAGAAGAACAACCCGAGCGTCTGCAACACCCAGGTGAACGGGGCCAGACCGGGCAGCGCGGTCAGCGGACTGGCCTGGTGCAGCCCACCGTCGTCGGCGAGCACCAGCCCGGTAACCAGCCAGTGCCCCAGCACCACCCCGCCGATGGCGTACACCCGCATCGCGTCGATGGCACGGTCGCGGCTCACCGGGCGTCCCCGACCCGGTCGGCGTCGGCGTCGCCCAGGACGACCGCCGCGACCGCGACCAGCGTGGAGCTGCCCGGCGCGAGGTAGTCGTCGTGCCCGGCCACCCCACCCACCGGCAACGCCCGGGCGCCGAACGCCGGGTCGCCCGGGCGGCGGCCGAAGCCGAGGCCGGGCAGTCGCACCGACGGCACCCGACGGATCCAGTCGGTGGGCGCCTCGGCCGCCCAGAACCGCCGCCCGCGCAGATCGTCGGCGTGCTGCACCCCGGCGCCGACGCCGCCGAGGCTGACCACGTCGCCGACCTGGGCCGGGGCGTCCGCCGCTGCCAGCGACACCACCAGCGCCCCGTAGCTGTGCCCGACCAGCGTGATCGTCGCCGCCGGGCTCCGCGCGGCCAGTTCCCGCAGCAGCACGGCCAGTCCGGCGGCGCCGCGCCGGGCGCTGACACCACCGGCGGCGGTCAACACCCCGTCGGGCGGGTCGTAGCCGAGCCAGGCCAGCACCGCGACCCGCGCCGCCGGGTCGACCGCCCGCAACTCCCGATAGAGCTGCCCGGCCTGCACCGCCGGTGCCCGGTGAGCCAGCCCGCCCAACCCCCGGTCGAAGTCGGCCAACGTGCTGCCCACCCCCGGCACCAGCACCGCGATCCGGTCCGCGCCGGCCAGGTCACCGAGCACCTCGACCGCGCGGCCGTCGCCGCGCGGGTCGAACATCAGAAACCGGCGCCCGTCGGCCGCCCAGTCCGCGTACGGGGGGCCGGCCGCGCGCATCGCCGCCGTGGTCCCCGGGTACGCCTCGACCAACCCCGCCGCCGCGACCGGCTCGGGTCGGGTCGGCAGGACCAGGTTCACGCCGAGCAGCGCGGCCAGCGCCACACGGCTGGCACCTCGTCGTCGCATCAGTTCTCCCTCCGGAATGTCGTCCGGAGGGAGAGTGCGCGGGTGGGGGGCGCCCGGTCGTCACCCCGGGGAGCCGTTCGGGGGCTGGCTCCGCGGGGCTACTCGCCGGCGGCCACCAGACCCGTCTCGTAGGCCAGCACGACCGCCTGGGCCCGGTCGCGCAGCCCCAGCTTCGCCAGGATCCGACCGACGTGTGTCTTCACGGTCTGCTCGGCCACCACCAGGTCACCCGCGATCTCCGCGTTGTTGCGGCCCCGAGCGATCAGCCTCAGCACCTCGGTCTCCCGCGGAGTGAGCCCGGCCAGGTCGGTGGGGCGCGGCCGGTGGCGGTCCGGGCGGGCCGCGAACTCGGCGATCAGTCGGCGGGTGACCGCTGGGGCGAGCAGTGCGTCCCCGGCCGCCACCACCCGCACCGCCTGCACCAGGTCGGCCGCCGGGGCGTCCTTGAGCAGGAAGCCACTGGCCCCGGCGCGCAGCGCCTCGTACACGTAGTCGTCCAGGTCGAACGTGGTGAGGATGAGCACCCGGGGTCGCTGCGCCGACCGGTCACCGAGCAGCTTGCGGGTGGCGGCCAGCCCGTCCATGACCGGCATCCGTACGTCCATCAGCACCACGTCCGGGTCGAGCCGGCGGGCGGCGGCCACGGCCTGCGCGCCGTCGGCGGCGTCCCCCACCACCAGCAGGTCCGGTTGGGCGGCGAGCAGCGCACCGAAGCCCTGCCGGACCATCGCCTGGTCGTCGGCGATCAGCACCCGGATCATCCGTTTCCGCCCTCCGTGTCGTACGGCAGTTCGGCCGCCACCGCGTAACCCCCGTCGGGTAGCGGCCCAGCGGTGAACGTACCGCCCAACGAGGTGGCCCGCTCCCGCATGCCGGTGAGCCCATGCCCGGCGCCGACGTCGGTGGTCGGTCGGACGTCGGCCGGGGAGTTTTCGACGCGTACCCCCAGACCGGACGGACCGACGCGGACGGTGACCCGCACCGCGGCCCCGGCCGCGTGTCGGGCCGCGTTGGCCAGGCCCTCCTGCACGATGCGGTACGCGGCCAGCCCGACCGGCGCGGGCACCCGGTCGTCGTCCACCGGCCCGGCGTCCAGCGTCACCGGCAGCCCGGCCCGGCGTGCCGCGTCCACCATCGCGTCCAGGTTGGTCAGATCCGGCTGCGGCGCGGTCTGCGGACCGGTCGACTCGCTGCGCAGCACCCCCAGCAGCCGGCGCATGTCGGTCAGCGCGTCGCGGGCCGAGGCGGCGATGGCGACGAACTCCGCAGCCGCCGGCGCCGGCACCTCGGTCAGCCGGTACGGCGCGGTCTCCGCCTGCACCGCGATCAGCGACATGTGGTGGGCCACCACGTCGTGCAGCTCCCGGGCGATCCGGGTGCGTTCCTCCAGCACCGCGCGGCGCTCCTGCTCGCGTTCGCTCATCTCGGTCTGCGCGGCCAGCGCGTGCCGGGACAGCCGGTTGCGTCGGATCAGGTCGCCGACGATCGCCAGCGCGCCGAGCAGCAGCAGGACGGCGACCAGGTTCTCGGGGTGGACAAAGGTGAGCACCGGCACCGTGCTGATCGTCACCACCCAGGCCAGCACCGGCCGGTCGACCCGCGCGACGACCACCGCCAGCACCGCGATCGACCCGAGCGCCAGCGGTGGGGTCCACGGCCAGGCCTGGTCGGCTGGCGCGTTGAACGTGCAGATCAGCAGGGCCAGCACCGTCAGCCGCCAGGCCAGCAGCGGACGCCGGGGCAGCGCCAGCAGCGGCGCCACGGTCATCGCGGCGAACAGCACCGCGATCGGCATCGGCAGGCCCCACTCGGTCTCCACGGTCAGCGTGATCAGGAAGAGGCCGAGGACGGCGAGCAGACCGACCGGGGCGGCGTAACGGGCCGGCCCGGGCCAACGGGCCAGCAGCGGCCGTTCGGGCCGGGCGTCCGGGCCCCACAGGGTCTGCCGCAAGGCGTGCAGGGCCGCGGCGATCGGTTGCCGGTTCACCACCGGGAGGCTACGGGCCGACCGCCTCGCGAGGCGTGCCACCAGGGGTTGATCCCGGTGTCGTACCCCGGTGTGACGCGACTCCCGTTAGCGCTTACCTGCCGGTAACGCCTAGGCTCCGACGCGTCCGTGCTGACCATTCGCAAGGGGGAACAGTGGCCCGTACCGTGCTGGTGACCGGGGGCAACCGGGGAATCGGCCTGGCCATCGCGCAGGCATTCGCCAAGCAGGGCGACCGGGTGGCGGTCACCCACCGCAGCGGCGAGGCACCGGAAGGGCTGTTCGGCGTGCGGGCCGACGTCACCGACGCGGCCTCGATCGACGCCGCGTTCACCGCCGTCGAGGCCGAGCTGGGGCCGGTCGAGGTGCTGGTCGCCAACGCCGGTATGACCGCCGACACGCTGCTGCTGCGGATGACCGAGGTGCAGTTCACCGACGTGGTGGACACCAACCTCACCGGCGCGTTCCGGGTCGCGAAGCGGGCCTCCGGCAAGATGCTCCGTGCCAAGTGGGGCCGCATGATCTTCATCTCCTCGGTGGTCGGCCTCGCCGGCGGCGCCGGGCAGGTCAACTACGCCGCCAGCAAGGCCGGCCTCGTCGGCGTCGCCCGCTCGATCACCCGTGAGCTGGGCAGCCGCAACATCACCGCGAACGTGGTGGCGCCCGGCTTCATCGACACGGACATGACCGCCGGCCTCACCGACGACCGCAAGGCGGAGATCCTCAAGTCCATCCCGGCCGGCCGGATGGCCAGCCCGGACGAGGTCGCCGCCGTGGTCACCTGGCTGGCCTCCGACAGCGCCGGGTACGTCTCCGGCGCCGTCATCCCGGTCGACGGCGGCCTCGGCATGGGCCACTGATCAGCGCTCTTCGACAACGTACGGAGGAACCCCCGGATGTCCGGACTGCTCGCCGGTAAGCGACTGCTCGTCACCGGTGTCATCACCGACGCCTCGATCGCCTTCTCGGTGGCGAAACTCGCTCAGGAGAACGGCGCGCAGGTCGTGCTCACCGGCTACGGCCGGCTCTCCCTGGTCGAGCGGATCGCCAAGCGGCTGCCCGAGCCGGCCCCGGTCATCGAGCTGGACGTGACCGACCCGGAGCACCTCGCCGGGCTGGCCGACCGGGTGCGCGAGCACGTCGACGGCCTCGACGGTGTCGTGCACTCGATCGGCTTCGCCCCGCAGAGTTGCCTGGGTGGCGGCTTCCTCGACGCACCCTGGGAGGACGTGGCGACCGCCCTGCACGTCTCCACCTTCTCGTACAAGTCGCTGGCCATGGCGGCGCTGCCGCTGATGTCGCCCGGCGGCGCGGTGGTCGGCCTGACCTTCGACGCGACGAAGGCGTGGCCGGTCTACGACTGGATGGGCGTGGCCAAGGCCGGCCTGGAGTCGGCGTCCCGCTACCTGGCGCTGCACCTGGGCAAGCAGGGCATCCGCAGCAACCTGGTCGCCGCCGGGCCGCTGCGCACCATCGCCGCGAAGTCGATCCCCGGGTTCGACCAGTTCGAGGACGCCTGGGCCGAGCGTGCCCCGCTGGGCTGGAGCCTCACCGACCAGGAGCCCGCCGCCCGGGCCTGCCTGGCGCTGCTCTCCGACTGGTTCCCGGCCACCACCGGCGAGATCGTGCACGTCGACGGCGGCTACCACGCCATCGGTTCCTGACGCGCCCGTGGCGACGCCCCCGGCCGCCGGACGCGTGACCCACGCATCCGGACCAGGGGGCGTCGCCGGGTGGTCCCGGCGGACCGGCAAGAATGACCCCATGTCGTACGACGCGGTGGTGCTGGTGTCCTTCGGCGGGCCGGAGCGGCCCGAGGACGTGATGCCGTTCCTGCAGAACGTGACCCGGGGCCGGGGCGTGCCGCCCGAGCGGCTGGCCGAGGTCGCCGAGCACTACCAGCACTTCGGTGGGGTGTCCCCGATCAACCAGCAGTGCCGGGACCTGCTGGCCGCCGTCCGCGCCGACTTCGCCGCGCACGGTCTCGACCTGCCGGTCTACTGGGGCAACCGCAACTGGGATCCGATGCTCGCCGACACCGTGACCCAGATGCGCGACGACGGGGTCACCCGTGCGCTGGCCTTCGTCACCAGCGCCTACGGGGGCTACTCGTCCTGCCGGCAGTACCAGGAGGACATCGCCGCCGCACGGGCCGCGGTCGGCCCGGACGCCCCGGTGATCGAGAAGCTGCGCCAGTTCTGGGACCATCCCGGCTTCGTCGAGCCGCACATCGACGCGGTCCGGGCCGCCCTGGGCCAGCTCGACCCGGCGAAGCGGGACAGCACCCGGCTGGTGTTCACCGCCCACTCCATCCCCACCTCGATGGCGGCCAACGCCGGCCCGCACGGCGGCCGGTACGAGGCGCAGCTGCGCGAGACCGCCCGCCTGGTGGCCGAGGCCGCCGCACCCGACCTGGCGTACGACCTGGTCTGGCAGAGCCGCTCCGGCCCACCCCAGGTGCCGTGGCTGGAACCGGACATCAACGACCACCTGGCCACCCTCGCGCAGGGCGGCACCACCAGCGTGGTGGTCAGCCCGATCGGGTTCGTCTCCGACCACCTGGAGGTCGTGTGGGACCTGGACACCGAGGCGCTGGAGACGGCCAAGCAGCTCGGTCTGGACTTCGTCCGGGCGGCCACCCCGGGCACCGACCCGCGCTTCGTGACCATGGTGCGTGAGCTGGTCACCGAGCGGACCGACCCGGACGGTGCGCAACTGCGCCGCCGCCTGGGCGAACTGCCGATGTGGGACACCTGTCCGACCGTTTGTTGCGTGCCGACCCGCCGCCCCTGACCTCTGAGGATCATCATGCAGGACCGCAAGCCCGTGCAGAGTTGGCTGACCGACATGGACGGCGTGCTGGTGCACGAGGGCCAGCCGGTGCCCGGCGCACCGGAGTTCATCAACCGGATGCGTGCCTCTGGCAAGCCGTTCCTGGTGCTGACCAACAACTCGATCTACACCCCGCGTGACCTGACGGCCCGGCTGAGCCGGATGGGGCTGGACGTGCCGGAGGAGTCGATCTGGTCGTCCGCGCTGGCCACCGGCCAGTTCCTCGCCGACCAGCGGCCGGGTGGCACCGCGTACGTCATCGGGGAGGCCGGGCTGACCACGGCGCTGCACGCCGTCGGCTACGTGCTCACCGACTTCGCCCCGGACTACGTGGTGCTCGGCGAGACCCGCACCTACAGCTTCGAGGCGATCACCAAGGCGGTCCGTCTGATCAACGACGGAGCCCGGTTCATCTGCACCAACCCCGACGTGACCGGCCCGTCCGTGGAGGGCGCCCTGCCCGCCGCCGGCTCGGTCGCCGCCATGATCTCCAAGGCGACCGGGGTGGAGCCGTACTTCGTCGGCAAGCCGAACCCGATGATGATGCGCTCGGCGCTCAACACGATCAATGCGCACTCGGAGAGCACCGCGATGATCGGCGACCGGATGGACACCGACATCCTGTGCGGCCTGGAGGCCGGGCTGGAGACCATCCTGGTGCTCACCGGGATCAGCAGCCGCACCGAGGCGGAGCGGTACCCGTACCGTCCGTCCCGGATCATCAACTCGGTCGCGGACCTGCTCGACGAGATCTGACGCCGTCGGCCTTGGCTCCGTGCTGGCGGCGGAACGCCACGAACGCCCCGCCGAGGAACACGACCTCGACGGCGGCGAGAACCCAACCGACGGCGGTCTCGACCACGGGTGCCTCCGGTCAGGGGCGCAGCGGGGCGTTGCAGGCGGCGACCAGCGCCTGGCGGCAGGCCGTGGTGAGGGGGCGGAGAGCCGCGTCCCGCTGCTGGGCCTCGTAGTTGTTGATCGCGCCCCCCGGCGCCGCGTGCCCGGCCAGCGCGAGCACCCGGTCGAGCACCGCGGCGCGGGCGAAGAGCCGGCGGGCCCGCGGGTCGAAGCCCGGTGGTAGGTCGGTGGCGCCATCCGGGCGGCGCAGAGCGGCCAGCGCGCCGGCCAGCTCGGGCCGCCACTGGGCCACGTCGAGGCGGGTCAGCGCGGCGGTCGTCTCGGCCAGCGCGGCGGCCAACTCGGCCTCTGCCTCGGCGGCGCCGGGCAGCGAGAGTGAGGCGGCGGGCGCGTTGGCCGGCAGCGGGTACACGCGCCAGAGCACCGTCTCGAAACAGTCCCCGGAGCCGGAGGTGTGCATCCGCACCTGGGGGATCAACCCGAGCCCGCCGGCGACCACCGCCTCGCCCGTGACCAGTGCCGCACCGGCGAAGTCGCCAGGGCCGGGCAGCCCTCGGGGATCGCCCGGCGCCGGCAGCACCAGGCGGATGTCGTCCGGGGAGAGCTTGGCCAGGGTGGGCAGCGCGGCACTCAGCGGGACGTCGGTCCAGGTGCCGGGGGCGTCCGCAACGAGGTGCTCCTCGTCGCCGGCGATGGCGTCGGCGACCTCGTCGTACGGCACCAACCCGGCGCGCCACGCGCGCACCCAGGCAACAAACCGGCTCGACCGGCGCGGCGTGAGTGTGGCCGCGCCCGTTGCGGGGGTGGACATGCCGAAAGGGTACGTGGTCACGACCGGCCCTGTCTCGACTGCCGCTCCGGCCGCCCTGCCTGCCCCGAACTGCCCCCTTCGTGCCACTGCCAACAGCCGCCACACCCCCTCACGCCCTCTACGCCCCTGCTCCGTCGATCGTGGAGTGGTGGTGGGCGGTAGCTGCTGATTCGGGCGTTTCGCGGGGCGCCACAACTGCACGATCGACCGGGTCGGGGGGTCGGGGGGGTGGCGGGCGGGTGGGGTTGGCGGTGTGTCGGGGTTGTTGTGGGGGGTGCCGGGTTTAGCGTGATCGACATGGCGGGGCGATACGGCGAGGACGTGTTGGCGGGGGACTGGCGGCGGCGGAAGGTCACGCCCGAGGTGGACGCCGAACCGGATCTCGTGGTGGAGGATGCCGACTCGGGGTTCTGCGGAGCGGTGGTGGGCTTCGAGGCTGGCGCTGTGGTGCTGGAGGATCGGCACGGCCGACGGCGCAACTTCCCGCTACTGCCGGCGGCGTTCCTGCTCGACGGCCGCCCGGTGACGCTGCGCCGCCCGACCCGTGCATCGGTGCCTGCGGCCCGTCGACGGACCGCGTCCGGTTCGGTGGCGGTGGACAACGTCCGCGCCCAGGTGGCCAAGGCCAGCCGGATCTGGGTGGAGGGCATCCACGACGCCGCGCTGGTCGAGCGGATCTGGGGCGACGACCTGCGGATCGAGGGCGTGGTCGTGGAGCCGTTGGACGGCATCGACGACCTCGGCACCGAGGTACGCGACTTCGGGCCCGGCCCGACCCGACGACTCGGCGTGCTCGTCGACCACCTGGTGCCGGGCAGCAAGGAGAGCCGGATCGTGGCCCGGGTGAACTCGCCGTACGTGCTGGTGACCGGGCACCCGTACGTGGATGTCTGGCAGGCGGTCAAGCCGGCGGCGCTGGGCATCGCGGCGTGGCCGGTGGTGCCGCCGGGGCGGCCCTGGAAGGAAGGGGTCTGTGCGGCCCTCGGGGTGGCCGAGCCCGCCGACATGTGGCGGCACATCCTGTCCCGGGTCAACAGCTTCGCCGATGTGGAGACCCCCCTGATCAACGCCATGGAACGCCTCATCGACTTCGTCACCGAAGCCCCCTGACCGCCTGATCCCCCTGATCCGCCCGGCGGCGGGTCAGGGGGCCTCGTCGGGGCTGCGCGTGAAGACGAACGTGGCGATGTCGACCGCCACCGCCCGTCCGCTGTCGTCGCGCAGCACCGACAGGATCTCGCCATTCTCCGGGCCGGAGCGTCCCCGCCAGCGGTCCGTCCCCTCGGCGGCGAACCGGCTCACCCGCTCACCGCGTACGTGGGCCACCAGGTCGCCCGCGTCCCAGCTCAGGTCCAGCGGAGTGCCCATCCACCACCAGCGGCCGGTCAGCTCGGCCAGCTCGGCCGCAGGCGCGGCGCTGGCCGGCCGCCACGGCTGCGGGAACGCCGGCTCGGCGTCCAGCACGGTGGTCAGCAGCCGGCGGCCGAGGCGGGTGATCGGGAAGCCGTACGAGTTGGCGAAGCCGACCACGGCGGTACGGGTGGGCCTGTGCACCGCGAGGGCGGCCACGTAGCCGGGCATCGAGCCGCCGTGCCCGACGTACACGCGCTCGCCGTCCCGGTAGAGCTCCAGCCCCAGGCCGTGCCCGCCGGTCCAGGAGTCGAGATCACTGATCACCACGGGCGCGCACATCTCGGTGAGCGTCCCGGCGGCCAGCACCGACGGATCCGGGTCGGCCAGGAACGCGGCCCACCGGCCCAGGTCCTCGATCGTCGACCAGAGCTGTCCGGCGGGGGCCATCGCACCGGTGTCGGTGCGGGGTTCCTCGCGCAGCGTGTCGTGCCACGGGTGGACGACGTAGCCCCGGGCGTACGGCTCGGTGGCCGCGTACGTGGTGCGCTGCATCCCCAGCGGGCCGAACAGCCGCTCGTTGAGCAGGTCGGCCCAGGGCGTTCCGGTGAGTCGTTCGAGCACCCCGCCGAGCAGCCCGTACGCCAGGTTGGAGTAGTGGTACGTCGTGTGCGGCGGGTAGGCGATCTTGTCGGCGGTCAGCCCGGCGAGCAGAGCGGCCAGGTCGGCACCGGCGGCCCGCTCCCACCAGTCGCCCTCGGGTTCGCGCTGCATGCCGCTGGCGTGCCCGAGCAGTTGGCGCAGGGTCAGCGTGCCGACGCCGGTGCCCGGCAGGTGTTGTTCCAGCGGGTCGTCCAGGGCCAGCCGGCCGGCGTCGCGCATCTGCATGATCAGGGTGGCGGTCATCGTCTTACTGATCGAGCCCAACCGGTACTGCAGGTCGACGTCCGGGCGGGGGTGCTCGCCGGCAGAGGCCAGATGGACCAGCGCCCCGTCGCGAACCACACCCAGCACCAGTGACGGGGCGCGACCGTCGATCTGCGCCTGGGCGACCTGGGCGTCGATCTGTCGGGCGGTCTCGGGCAGCAGGGTCAATGGGATCTCCTCGCTCATCGCCTCGGGCGGGCCACCGGTATGGGCTGTTTCGGCGGGCCAGGTGGGTTTCGCCGAGCCTACTGATCATCACGGGTCGGTCGCGCGTGCATTTGCGTGTCACGATCGTGGTGTGGACGCCGTGGTGTGGATCGTGTTGGGTGTGGTGCTGGTAGTCGCCGAGATCTTCACGACGACGCTCTTTCTGATCATGTTCGGGGCGGGCGCGTTCGCCGCCGCGGGTGCGGCCGCCCTGGGCGCGCCGGTCGCGGTGCAGGCGCTGGTCTTCGCGGTGGTGTCGGCGTTGAGCCTGCTGGTGGTCCGGCCGGTCATCCGGCGGCATCAGCGGACGGCGTTGGACAGCGGCGAGCAGCCGTTCGGTGTGGAGGCGATCGAGGGTTCCACGGCGTTGGTGCTGGAGCGGGTGGACGCCGAGCACGGTCTCGTCAAGATTGATGGCGAGCTGTGGAGCGCCCGGGCGTACGACACGACGCAGACTCACGAGCCCGGTCAACGGGTGCGGGTGATAAAGGTTCGGGGCGCGACCGCCCTGGTCTGGCAGGACGACGTTTCTTCCGCCGGCGAGCTGCCGGAAGCGAGAGGGTGAACGGGATGACGGTCATAGGCGTGCTGGTGATCGCGGTGGCGTTGATCGCTGTCGTGACGCTGGCCAAGGCGGTGCGGATCGTTCCGCAGCAACGCCAGGACGTGGTGGAACGGCTCGGCAAGTACAAGCGCACCCTCAGCCCCGGCCTCAACCTGCTGGTGCCGTTCATCGACGCGGTGCGTACCAAGGTCGACATGCGGGAGCAGGTGGTCAGCTTCCCGCCGCAGCCGGTGATCACCTCGGACAACCTGGTGGTCTCGATCGACACGGTCCTCTACTTCAAGGTGGTCGACTCGGTCCGTGCCACCTACGAGATCTCCAGCTTCCTGCAGGCCATCGAGCAGCTGACCGTCACCACGCTGCGGAACGTGATCGGCTCGCTGGACCTGGAGCGGGCGCTGACCAGCCGGGACGAGATCAACCGGCACCTTTCCGGCGTGCTGGACGAGACCACCGGCCGCTGGGGCATCAAGGTGACCCGGGTCGAGATCAAGGCGATCGAGCCGCCGGCCAGCATCCGTGACTCGATGGAGAAGCAGATGCGCGCCGAGCGGGACCGCCGCGCGGCCATCCTCACCGCGGAGGGGCACAAGCAGTCGCAGATCCTCACCGCCGAGGGTGAGAAGCAGTCGGCGGTGCTGCGGGCCGACGGTGACCGGCAGGCCCGGATTCTGCAGGCCGAGGGTCAGGCGAAGGCGATCCGGACGGTCTTCGACGCGATCCACCAGGCGAACCCGAGCCAGAAGGTGCTCGCCTACCAGTACCTGCAGGCACTGCCGCAGATTGCCCAGGGCAGCGCCAACAAGGTCTGGATCATCCCGGCCGAGCTGACCAAGGCGTTGGAGGGGATGGGTGGCGCGCTGGGTGGTCTGAGCCAGATGGTGGGGGATCTTCCCGCGCCGGAGGCGGCGGACCACGCGAGCCAGGTCGAGCGCGAGGCCGCGGAGGCCGCGCAGGCCGCGGCGGCCGCCGCCCAGCAGATCCACGACGAGGTACGCGTCGCCGAGGCGCAGGCCACCGGTGCGAAGGGGCCGCAGGGCCTGCCCGCGCCGGAGCCGGTCTCCCCGGCCAGCCTGGTCAACGACCCGAGCGACCAGCGCGAACGCGGCTGATCCCGTACACCGGCCGTCCGGCCGGGTAAATACGAAAAAGACTCATGGGGCGCTCCGATGCCTGCCACGATCGGTCCTAGGACGGGTGGTGACCAGGCAATCGGGGCGCCCCGGCGCGTCCCGCACCGCTCGTGGACGAGCGAGGTGACGCATGAAGGATCCGGCGAATCGGATGTGGTCCTCGGCCCCGGTGCCCGGCGCGCACGACCCGGTCGCCCCGCTGGGCTCCCGGCGCAGCGGTGGCGGGTTCGGCGTACTGCCCTTCGTTGGTGAGCCGACCCCGGCCGGCCCGGCGACAAACGCCAGTTGGGCCTGGTCGATACGCCGGTTCGCACGGGCGGCGGTGTGGCTGCTGCCCGCGTACGCCATCCTCTACGGCGCGGTGGCGATGGCCAGCGACGGCGGGGTGGGCAACGACCCCTATCCGGCCGACGGCCGGGCGGCGTACCTGATCGGTTGGGTGGCCGCGGTCTGGCTCGGCCTGCTCGCGCTGCTGGCTCTCACCGGGCTGCTGGCCGCGACGCGCAGCCGACGGATGGCCGCCGCCGGGCTGCTGGTCAGCATCGCCGGCACCGTGCTGATGCTGCCCTTCGCCGGGCTCGCCGAGCAGACGCCGGTCTTCGGCACCACCGCGCGTTCGCTGGTCCTGCTGGGCGCGACCTTCTACAGCGTGGGCTGGTTCCTCACCGGGTGGGCGGTGGCCCGTTCGGGCACGTTCAGCCTCGGCGACGGCGTCATGCTGATCATCGCCGCGCCACTGCTCGGCCTGGGTGGTGCGCTGATCGGCTCGCTGCAGACCTTCGGCGCGATCTTCGTGCTGATCGCCGGCATCGGCATCGGCTACCGCTCCGGCCGCCTGATGCCCCGCGAAACCGCAAGAGACGCCGCCAGCGCCAGCCTCTCCACCCCAAACCCCTGACACCTCACCGGGTGATCAAGAGGTTTGCGTCAGAAACGGCCTCCCTGCTGACGCAAACCTCTTGATCACCGAGCGGGCCGGGGCTGGGTGGGGCCGGGGCCTGGGAGGAGGGCAGCGGGGCTGGGTGGGGGCTGGTGGGGGGCCGTGAAGTTGCTGACAATTGGCCTGCGGGGGTGGTCGGTTGGCGGCTTTCGTGGCAATCCTGGGAAGCATGGCCGCCTCCCGCTCGCCGCTGTCGCGGCTGTTCACCGTGCTGCTCGCCGGCTTGCTGGCCGGGCTCGCCCTGGCAGTCGCCGCACTGCCGGGCAACCTGCTGCTCGGGTTGACCGCCCGCTCCGCGCTCGGGTCGTACGCCGCGTTGCCCGCCTCGCTGCGCACCCCGGCCACCCCGCAGCGCTCGTACCTCTACGCCAACGACGGCAAGACGCTGATCACCACGTTCTACGACGTGAACCGCACCGACGTGCCGTTGTCGGAGATCGCCCCGGTGATGCGGCAGGCGATCGTGGCGGCCGAGGACCGACGCTTCTACGACCATGGCGGCGCCGACCTGCGCGGTCTGGCCCGGGCACTGGTGGCGAACGTCAAGGGCGGCGGCACCGAGCAGGGCGGCTCGACGCTGACCATGCAGTACGTCCGTAACGTCCTCAAGACCGACCCCACCCGCACCGCCGAGGAGCGCGCCGCCGCCACCGACCCCACCGTCGGGCGCAAGATCCAGGAGATCCGGTACGCAGGCGCGCTGGAGAAGAGCCTCGGTAAGGACGAGATCCTCGACCGGTACCTGAACATCGCCTACTTCGGCTCCGGCGCGTACGGGATCGCGGCGGCCAGTCAGCGTTACTTCGGCAAGCCTCCGGCGCAGCTGACCCTCGCCGAGTCGGCCCTGCTCGCCGGCCTGGTGCAGTCCCCGGACGCGTACAGCCCGATCGACGGGAACAAGGACGACGCGCTGGCCCGCCGGTCGTACGTGCTGGACTCGATGGTCGCCACCGGCGCGATCACCGCCGCGCAGGCGGCCCAGGCGAAGACGGAGCCGCTGGCCCTGCACCCCACCACCCAGCCCAACGGCTGCACCGCCGTCTCCCAGGGTCACGACGACTGGGGCTACTTCTGCGACTACCTGCGCCGGTGGTGGGTGACCCAGCCGGCGTTCGGGGCCACGGTCGCCGAGCGCGAGCAGGCTCTGCGCTCGGGTGGTTACACCGTGATCACCTCGCTGGACCCGAAGGTCCAGGCCACCGCGCAGCAGCAGGCCACCAAGGTCTACGGGTACGACAACAAGCGCGCCCTGCCGATCGCGGCGGTCCAGCCGGGCACCGGGCAGGTGCTGGCGATGGCGGTCAACCGGCACTACAGCCTGGCCGGCAACCCGGCGGGGCAGGCCAACTACCCCAACACCGTCAACCCACTGATCTCCGGCGGCGCCAGCGTCGACGGGTACCAGGCGGGTTCGACGTTCAAGCTGTTCACCATGCTCGCCGCGCTCGAGGCGGGCCGCACCCTCTCCACCGGCTTCGACGCGCCCGCCAAACTGCCCACCCGCTACCCCGCCGAGGGCCCTGGCAGCTGTGACGGCCGCTGGTGCCCGGCGAACGCCAACCCGGACTGGATGGACGGGTACCGGATGATGTGGGACGGCTTCGGCCGCTCGGTGAACACCTACTTCGTCTGGTTGGCCGAGCAGGTCGGCCAGGACAAGGTGGTGGAGATGGCGCAGCGGCTCGGCATCACCTTCCGCGCCGACTCGGACGCCGCCTTCGCCAAGGACAACGCCGCGAACTGGGGTTCGTTCACCCTCGGCGTGGCCGCAACCACCCCGCTGGACCTGGCCAACGCGTACGCCACCGTGGCGGCCGAGGGCACCTACTGCACACCGGTGCCGGTGGTCTCGGTGACCGCCGCTAACGGTACGAAGGTGCCGGTCGGGCAGCCGTCCTGCAAGCGCGTCCTCGACGCCGACGTCGCCCGCGCCGCGACCGATGCCGCTCGCTGCCCGGTGGGCCAGCAGTCCGCGTACGGGCAGTGCAACGGCGGCACCGCCACCGGTGTGAACGACATCCTCGACGGCCGGCCGGTGGCCGGTAAGACGGGTAGCTCGGAGCAGAACTCCACCGAGACGTTCGTCGGCTTCACCCCGCAGGTCGCGGTGGCCGGCATCGCCGCCAACCCGGACGACCCGGCCGACGAGGTGGGCTCCGCGGTGCAGGCCAAGGTGATCGACGCGGTCGCCCGGGTCATCGCCACCGCCGTCAAGGGTCAGCCGGAGAAGGCGTTCGTCGCACCCAGCCACGAGCTGGCCGGCGACCCGCACCGCCCGGTGGAGCGCCCCGCCGTCCCGGACCGCGAACAGCCCACCGAGGATCCGCGTTCCCTCCTGCAACGCTGGCTCGACCGCCGCGGCTGACGCGCGCGGCACCCCTCGTACCCCCGCGATCTTGCACTTTGGGTTGTCGATGTGTGCTTCCTTGCCGCTTTCGTCGGGGCAGAAAGTGCAAGATCGCGGGGTAGGGCGGGGTTAGGGGCGGCGGCGACGGGGGCGGTAGCTGGCCATCGTCGCGGGTAGACCGCGCCGGATGATCCCGGCCCAGTCGGTGTCGCCGCGCAGCACCGCCGCCGCGGTCTTGCGGGCCTGCGCGGCGGTGAAGTGCGGCGGCAGCATCAGCTCGGCAGGGTCGACCAGGGCGTTGATGACCACCGGTCGGTCGGCGGCGAGCGCCCGATCCCAGACGTCGGGCACCTGCTCCGGCGAGTCGACCAGCTCGCCGTGCAGCCCGAGCACCTGTGCCCACTGGTGGTAGGCGATGTCCGGCAGCTGCTGGCTGTCCGGAAACATCGGCGTGCCCTCCGTGGAGCGCTGTTCCCAGCTGACGAACGCGAGATCCCGGTTGTTGAGCACCAGCACCACGAATCGCGGGTCGGCCCAGCTGCGCCAGTACTTGGCCACGGTGATCAGCTCGTTGACGCCGTTCATCTGCATGGCGCCGTCGCCGATCAGCGCGACGAGCGGTCGGCCCGGGTGGGCGAACTTGGCGCTCAACGAGTACGGCATCGCGCCGCCCATGGACAGCAGCGTGCCGGACAGGCTGGCCAGCATCCCGGGGCGGACCTGGATGTGGCGGGCGTACCAGGCGGTGGTGGTGCCGCAGTCCACGGCGAGCATCACGTCGTCGGGCAGCCGCTCACTGAGGGTGTGGAAGAGCAGTTGTGGGTTGAGCGGGTCGGCCGTCTGCTCGGCCAGGTCGCGTTGCACAGTGCGCCACGCCGCCGTGGCCTCGGCGACCTCGGCCCGCCAGGCGGTCGGCCCGGGGCCGGGGCCCAGCTCGCGCAGCAGCGCCCGCAGCGTGGGGCGGGCGTCGCCGGTCAGGTTCACCTCGGTCGGGTACCGCAGTCCGAGCTGGGTGCCGTCCACGTCGATCTGCACCGCGCGGGCCTGTCCGGGCTTCGGGTAGAACTCCGAGTACGGCATGTTGCTACCCACGATCAGCAGCCGGTCGCAGCCCGTCATCAGCTGCCAGCTGGGCCGGGTGCCGAGCAGGCCGATCGCACCGGTGACCCAGGGTTCCCGGTGGTCGACGGCGGTGAAGCCGAGCAGTGCGGTGGCGACTCCGGCGCCGAGCCGGTGGGCGATCTCGCGGACCTCGTCCTTCGCGCCGAGCGCGCCCTGCCCGACCAGCATGGCCACCCGCTGCCCACCGCTGAGCACCTCGGCGGCCCGGCGTATCTCCGCCTCCGGCGGCACCGTCGGCGTGCTGCTCGGTACGTTGCTGGTCTGGTAGTAGCCGTGCGCGTGCGGCGGGTCCGGGACGGCCGGCTCGTCCTGCAGATCCAGGGGGAGGATCAGGGCGGTGACGGTACGCCGGGCCAGCGCCGTGCGGCACGCCCGGTCGACCAGGTGGCGTACCTGCGCCGGGTGGTCGAGCTGGGCCAGGAACGCCGCCGCCACGTCCTTGTAGAGGGCGAGCAGGTCGACCTCCTGATAGTAGCCGCCGCCCTCGGCGGTGACCGCGGTGTGCCCGACCAGGGCGACGACCGGCTGATGGTCGAGCTTGGCGTCGTACAGACCGTTGAGCAGGTGGATGGCCCCCGGTCCGCTGGTGACCAGGGCGCAGCCCAGCGGTCCGCCGCCGTACTTGACGTGCGCGGACGCCGCGAAGCCGGCGGTCTCCTCGTGCCGTACCTGGACGAACTGGACCCGCTCGTCGGTGCGTTGCAGCGCGGAGGTGAGACCGTTGATGCCGTCGCCGGGATAGCCGAAGTAGCGGTGCACACCCCAGCTGAACAGCCGGGAGACGATGTGGTCCGCGACGGTCGGGTGCCGGGGTAGGGCGCCTGGTTCGCCCGGTACGGCGTGGTCAGCGCTCACCTGGCTGGTCCTTCCCGTCGGGTCCGGTACGGACCTCGCCATTCCCGTTACTTTCCGGACAAAACACCGCTCGGAAAGATAGTCGGACGGCCCCGGAGCGTGGCTCCGGCCGTCCGGCAGAATCGTCGGGTGCCCGTCCACCAGATCACCGACCCCGACGACGACCGGATCGCCGACTACCGCGCGCTCACCGACGTCGAGCTGCGCACCCGCTGGGAGCCACCGCACGGCCTGTTCATCGCCGAGGGGGAGTTGGTGCTGCGCCGAGCGCTGCGCGCCGGCTACCCGGCCCGGTCGTACCTGGTCGACGCCAAGCGGATCGACCAACTCGCCGACCTGGACACCGGCGACGCGCCGGTCTACGCGGCGACGCAGGACGTGCTGCAACGGGCCACCGGCTTCCACGTACACCGGGGGGTGCTGGCGTCGTTCCACCGCCGGCCGTTGCCGACGGCGGCCGAGGTGCTCGCCGCCGCGCGTCGGGTGGTGATCCTGGAGGACGTCAACAACCACACCAACCTCGGAGCGATCTTCCGGGGCGCCGCCGCCCTTGGCATCGACGCGGTGCTGCTGTCGCCAACCTGTGCCGACCCGCTCTACCGGCGGAGCGTCCGGGTCAGCATGGGGGAGGTCTTCGCGGTGCCGTACGCCAAGCTCGAGCGCTGGCCCGCGGGTTTGGACCAGGTGCGGGAAGCGGGTTTCACCGTGCTCGCCATGACGCCGGCTCCGGACGCCGTACCGATGCAGCGGCTGACCGCGGCGCAGCGGGAGCGGGCCGCGTTGCTCCTGGGCGCCGAGGGGCCCGGCCTCACCGAGGCGGCCCAGTCCGCCAGCGACGTACGGGTGGTGATCCCGATGCGGCGTGGGGTCGACTCGCTGAACGTGGCCGCGGCTGCGGCGGTGGCGTTCTGGGAACTGGGGCGCGACGATCCGCCGTTCGGTGGCGAGTAGATCACTTCCGCTTGCATGGCCATGCGTTCTATTGCATAATTTTCCCCGTGTCCAAGGTTCTCACCTCCCTGCCCACCGGCGAACGTGTCGGCATCGCCTTCTCCGGCGGCCTCGACACCTCAGTCGCGGTCGCGTGGATGCGCGACAAGGGCGCGATTCCCTGCGCCTACACCGCCGACATCGGCCAGTACGACGAGCCCGACATCGCCTCGGTGCCCGGACGTGCGCTCAGCTACGGCGCCGAGGTCGCCCGACTGGTCGACTGCCGGGCCGCCCTGGTCGAGGAGGGTCTGGCCGCATTGACCTGCGGTGCCTTCCACATCCGCACGGGCGGGCGGGCGTACTTCAACACCACCCCGCTGGGCCGGGCCGTGACCGGGACCCTGCTGGTGCGGGCGATGGTCGCCGACGACGTCCAGATCTGGGGCGACGGCTCGACCTTCAAGGGCAACGACATCGAGCGGTTCTACCGGTACGGCCTGCTGGCCAACCCGATGCTGCGCATCTACAAGCCGTGGCTCGACACCGCCTTCGTCACCGAACTGGGTGGGCGTAAGGAAATGTCGGAGTGGCTGCTCGAACGCGGCCTGCCCTACCGGGACAGCACCGAGAAGGCCTACTCCACCGACGCCAACATCTGGGGCGCCACGCACGAGGCGAAGACCCTGGAGCACCTCGACACCGGCATCGAGACGGTCAACCCGATCATGGGAGTCCGGTTCTGGGACCCGTCGGTGGAGATCCCGACCGAGGACGTCACCATCGGCTTCGACCAGGGCCGCCCGGTGACGATCAACGGCAAGGAGTTCGGCAGCTCGGTCGATCTGGTGCTGGAGGCCAACGCCATCGGCGGCCGGCACGGCCTGGGCATGTCGGACCAGATCGAGAACCGGATCATCGAGGCCAAGAGCCGGGGCATCTACGAGGCACCCGGCATGGCACTGCTGCATGCCGCGTACGAACGGCTCGTCAACGCCATCCACAACGAGGACACCCTGGCGAACTACCACAACGAGGGCCGCCGCCTCGGTCGCCTGATGTACGAGGGACGCTGGCTGGACCCGCAGGCGCTGATGCTGCGCGAGTCGTTGCAGCGTTGGGTCGGCACGGCGGTCACCGGCGAGGTGACGTTGCGGCTGCGCCGGGGCGAGGACTACTCGATCCTGGACACCACCGGCCCGGCGTTCAGCTACCACCCCGACAAGCTGTCGATGGAGCGTACCGAGGACTCGGCGTTCGGGCCGTCGGACCGGATCGGCCAGCTCACCATGCGCAACCTGGACATCGCCGACTCGCGGGCGAAGCTGGAGCAGTACGCCTCCCTCGGCCTGGTCGGCGGCGCGGCCCCGCAGCGGATGATCGGCGCCGCGCAGGCAGCCTCGACCGGGCTGATCGGCGCGATGCCACAGGGCGGCGCCGACGCCATCGCCTCCCGAGGCGTCGCCTCCGCCGAGGACGAGGCACTCGACCGCGCCGCGATGGAGTTCGGCGTCGACTGAGCCCGGCTCGCCCGCGTCGCCCCAGCATGTCGAGTTCCGGCGTCACGGACGGTAGCGTGTCGGCCGTGTTCCCTACCGTCCGTGAGGTCCTCGCCCTGGACCCGGTCCGCCACGGCGCGCCGCGCGTGGTCGCCGGAGACGCGGCGCTGGACCGGCCCGTCCGCTGGGTGCACGTCGCCGAGGTGCCGGACATCGCCACCCTGCTCGGCGGCGGCGAGTTGGTGCTCACCACCGGCATCGGCCTGCCCGGGGACGACGCGGGCCTACGCGCGTTCATCGGGGACCTGGCCGACGTCGGAGTCTCCGGGCTCGTGGTCGAGCTGGGCCGCCGCTACGTCAGCGGGGTGCCCCGGGTGATGGTCGCCGCCGCCGAGCGGCGGGGGCTGCCCCTGGTGGAGTTGCGCCGGGCCACCCCGTTCGTACGGATCACCGAGGCGGTGCACGCGCTGATCGTCGACGCGCAGCTCACCGAGCTGCGCGCCACCGAGGAGATCCACCAGCGCTTCAACGACCTGTCCGTCGAGGGTGCCGACGCCGCCGAGGTGATCCGGCAGGCCGCCGAGCTGTCCGGTTGCCCGGTGGTGCTGGAGAACCTGTCCCGGCAGGTGCTCGGGTACGACCCGGCGGGGGAGAGCGCCGAGCTTTTGCTCGACGGTTGGGAGCAGCACTCCCGGCGGATCCGACCGGCCGGGCGGACCGCGTACGACCTGGACAGCGGCTGGCTGGTGACGGTCGTCGGCGCCCGGGGGCAGGACTGGGGGCGGCTGCTGCTGCGTTGGCCCGCCAGCGGGGAGTCACCCATCACCCGGGCCAGCGAGCCGACCGCGGACGCCGGGCCGCCCACCCGGCTCACCATCCTGATCGAGCGGGCCGCGTCCACCCTCGCGCTGGGCCGCCTGATCCGCCGCGACGCCGAGGGGTTGGAGCGGCAGATCCACCGCACTCTGCTCACCGCGCTGCTCGACCACTCCCGACCGGTGGACGAGGTGGCGCTGCGGGCCAAGGCGCTCGGCGTGGTGCTCGACCGCCGGCACCTGGTTGGCGTGATGGTCCGACACCGGGCCGAGGACCCGGTCGGGGAGGGCGGCCCGGAGGCGGGTCAGGCCCGGCTGCGGGACCTGTCCGAGGCGGTCGGCCAGGCGCTGCGGGAGGCGAAGCTGACCGCGCTGACCAGCGCGGTCGACGACAACTCGGTGGGCGTGCTGTTGGCCCTGCCGGACCCGGCCGCCGAGGACCGCGCGCTGTCCGCGTTCGCCAGCGCACTACGTCGGGTACGCCTCGACGCCGGCACGGGCCGGGCAACGTCCGGCGCCGAGGTGTCCCGGGCCGCTTCCGGCACCGACGTTCCTCGGTCGGTGTTCGGCGCGGATGCGTCCCGGCCGGCGTCCGGCGCTGAGGCCGCGCGGCTGACCGCCGGTGCTGATCCGTCCCGAGGCGCGGGCGCTGCCCCGGGTGCGGTGATCGTGGCCGCCGGGTCCGGCGTGGGTAACCTGCGGGAGGCACGACGGTCGCTCGTCGAGGCCCGGCAGATCGCTGAGGCGGCCCGCCGGGACCGGCGGGACCTGCCCATCTTCCGGTTGCCGCACGTCGGCCTCGCCGGGCTGCTGCACCTGCTGCGCGACGAGCCCCGGTTGCAGACCTTCGTGGAGCGCGAACTCGGCGCCCTGCTGGAGTACGACGCCCGGCACCCCCGGGAGCAGTTGCTCGACACTCTGCGCGCGTACCTGGAGCAGGGACGCAACAAGACCGCCGGCGCCGCCGCCGCCCATCTGTCCCGGCCGGCGTTCTACGAGCGCCTGGCCCGCATCGCCCGCATCCTCGACGTCGACCTCGACTCCGTGGAGGCATCCCTGTCCCTCCACGTGGCCCTCCTGGCCCTGGACGCGGTCCGCACCCCCTAACTCCCTCGCCCCTTTCCCATGTTGATCAAGAGATTTGCGTCAGAAATCGCGCTCGTGATGACGCAAACTTCTTGATCAACCAGGGTGGGGGTGGGGTTAGGTGAGGGTGGTTAGGGCTTTGGCGTAGGGCGGGGGGATGTGGTTGGGGCCGCCGGGGGTGAAGACGTCGGAAGTGGCCACCGCGGACCAGGCCGTCGCCGGGACGGCGTCGACCAGGGCTCGGATCACCGGGGCGTCGCGCCACTGGTCCTGCTCGGCGAGCAGGCCGAGGGCCACCACCGACTCCTCGACCTCGCCCACGCACTCGAACGGCTTGTGCCCGTCCACGCCCAGCAGCTCCCGGTAGCCAGGGATCTGCTCCGGGTCGGCGAGCAGGTCGCCGCCGAAGATGTGGGTGACCCGCTCACGCGGCATGAACGGCGCCATGGCCAGGAAGACGAACCGGCACTTCGGGCAGTCACGGCACCAGCGCTCGCTCGCGTCGCGCAGCTTGAACGCGGCGTTGCAACTGGTCACCACGTCGTCGTACCGGGTGAACTCGGCGAACAGCCGGGCGATGTGCAGCTCGGACAGCGAGCGCAGCAGCGAGAAGTACGGCTCGGTCAGGCCGGCGTGCTCGGCCAGCGCCCCCCGCAGCAGCCCCTCCGCCTCGACGCCCTTGGACCACTGGTGGTTGATCTCGTGGCCGTTCCAGACCAGGTTGGGGTCGGACGCCGAGCGCTCGTTGGACATCACCACCGGGCCCAGCCCGTGCAGGACCGCAGTGGCCACCGCGATCAGCGAGTTGATCGCGGTGACCGGGATGTGCCCGTTCAGCGCACCGGCCGCGTTCAGGTCGAACAGCACCGGGTCGATCCGCCGCCGGGCGGCCAGCGGGACCAGCCCGGACGCCTCGTTCACCGAGACGATCACGTGGTTGGGGTTGACCGAGAACGGCACCGGGTCCAGCCCGGCGCGGCGCAGCGCCTCCAGGCTGACGATCGAGTCCTTACCGCCGCCGACCGCGGAGAGGGGGCGACGGTCGGAGTCGTCGTACACGCGTGGTGACTCCGGCGAGCCGGCCGGGACCTCCGGGCGCAGCTCCAGCACGTGCGGCAGTTGGTTGCGGTACGCGTACTCCGCGAGGCCCTTGGTGTAGACGGCCGTGACGTAGTCGACGGTGCCCGCGCCCAGCGGCGCCGGCAGCACGAGCCGGGGCGGTGCGGCGGCCTTGTAGTAGCTGACCCCGGCGACCAGGTGCAGCACCTCCAGCACCCGGCCGAGGGTTGCCACCGTCTCGTCCGAGGGCGGCTCCGCCGGCAGCGGAAGCGTGATCACCTCGGTGAACCGCTGCTCACCGGCCGGGCCGGTCAGGGCGTAGTCGAACAACACCTCACCGGTGGCGAAGTCGATCGAGTAGGACGGGAAGGTGAAGGCGTCCATCCGCCGGAGCTGCTCGTTGGGCACACGCCATACTAGGCCCTGGTTCGTCCGGCCGTGTCCGGACCGGGCCCGCCCTGCCGCCGCCGCGACCCCCGAGGAGAGCCCAGTGCGCCTGTCTGACCTGCGCGGACGTACCGTCGCCGTCTGGGGCACCGGCCGGGAGGGCCGGGCGGCTGTGACCGCGATCGCCGCGCACGGCCCGGCCGAGTTGGTGGCCGTCGACGACAGCGCGAACTTCCTCTCGCTGCCCTGGGACGGCCCGCTGGCCGAGGCGGCTCCGCTGGTCACCGGTGAGGCGGGCTTCGAACGGCTGGCCGCCGCCGACGTGGTGGTCCGTTCGCCGGGCGTGCCGCAGACCCACCCGTGGCTGGTCGAGCTGCGCCGACGCGGTGTGCCGGTGACCCAGGGCACCGCGCTGTGGATGGCCGATCACGCCGCGCGCACCGTCGGGGTCACCGGCAGCAAGGGCAAGAGCACCACCTCCAGCCTGATCAGTCACCTGCTGACCGCGATGGGCCGACCGAACGTCTTCGGCGGCAACATCGGTGTGCCGACCCTGGACCTGCCGGAGGCGGAGCTGTACGTGCTGGAGCTGTCCAGCTACCAGTGCAGCGATCTCACCGACTCGCCGCGGGTGGCCGTGGTCACCGCGCTCTTCCCCGAGCACCTCGACGCGCACGGCGGGGAGCGGGAGTACTACCGGGACAAGCTCAACCTGCTCGCCCACGACCCGCAGACGATCGTGGTCAACGGCGGCGACCCCCGGCTCGCCGCCGAGCTGGGTGAGTTGGCGGCGGTCCGGGCCGGTCGCCCCGACACCACCCACGTCGCTACCGGCGCCGACGGCACCCCCTGGTTCCACCTCGGGGACCAGCCGCTCTTCCCGCGTGCCGTGCTGCCCCTGGTCGGCCGGCACAACGAGGGCAACCTCTGCGTCGCGCTCGCCGTGCTCGACGCGCTCGGTGTGGACGTGGTGGCCGGCAAGGACTCTCTCGCCGTCGCGGTCGCCGAGTTCCAGGGGCTGGCCCACCGGCTCACCGAGATCACCGACCCGTCCGGGCTGACCTTCGTCGACGACACCCTGGCCACCAGCCCGTACGCGGCCATGCACGCCATCGACGCGTACGACGGGCGGCCGTTGACCGTGATCGTCGGCGGCAACGACCGAGGTCTGGACTACACGCCGCTGGCCGAGCACCTGGCGGAGCGGGAGCTGACGGTCATCGGCATTCCGGACAGCGGGACCCGCATCGTCGAGGCGCTCGCCGGCCTGCCCAAGGTGCGTACCGAGCTGGTCGACGACCTGGTGGACGCGGTGCGGCTGTCCCGGGAACTGACCCCGGCCGGTGGGGTGGTGCTGCTGTCCCCGGCCGCGCCGAGCTACGGCCGGTTCCGCAACTTCGAGCACCGCTCCGAGGTGTTCGCCCAGGCCGTCGCCGACACCGCGGGCTGACCCCGGCTCAGCGTAGGTCGTGCAGGGCGCGCATCGAGCGGATCGCCGAGCGGATCTCCTGGAGGTAGCGGCCCGGGGTGAGCGTCTGCTCGGGTAGGACCGCCAGGTCGGCCAGCCCCGGATCCACCCCGACGGTGTCGATGCCGCACCCGTAGGGCAGGGCCAGCGTGCGCAGCGCGTCGCAGTGCTGGAACGGCACGTAGATCGGCGCGGTGACCATCAGCACCTCGTCGCCCGGGGCGAGCTGGACGTGCCCAGCCCAGAACCGTTGCGTGTCGGCGGTGTGCGCCCGTCGCCGATCCGGTTCGCTGGACGGCGCGGCGAGCACCCGTACCGGTGGCAACCCGGCCGGCCGGTAGGTCCGCGACGACCAGGAGTGGTGCGGGTGGCCGGCGTCGACGCCGGCCTGCTCCGCCGGTGCGTCCACCCCGAACACCCGCCGGACCGCCGTGTCGAGCACGTCCACCTCGGTCTCGTCGGCTGGCAGGCCCGCGTCGGCCAGCGTCCGGCGTTCCCAGTCGGACAACGGCCGGAAGCTGCCGAGCACGGCGACCTCGCCGCTCACCGCCAGGCCGGCGCGCAGCAGGTGCGCGGCGTACCCGACGCGGCGTACGCACGCGTGTGCCAGGCCGCCGAGCACCACCAGATGGGCGTACGCCGCCCGGGCCGGCGGCACCGGGTGAACCATGCCGAGCGCGGTGGCCGTGCCGAGCACCAACTCTGCCGTCCCCGGGTCGAGGACCGGTTCCCGGGCGTCCGGGCGTTCCCGCCCCTGCCGGAAGTCCCAGTGTCGGGCCGAGAAGTCGTCCAGCCCGGCGAGCACCGCCGCCAGGTCTCCCACGGGGTGGTCACCGCCGAAGTGCCGGACCAGGCCGCGGAGCGGAGCGGAGTCGACCCAGGCCCAGATCTCCGCCGTGATCTGTTCGGCCACCAGTCCGGTCGGCAGGGCCGCGTCCGCTCCTCGCATCCGCCGGATGCTACCGGGCCGCCACGGCGGTGCCGGCGATGGCGCACTGTGTCTACCCTGGCGGAACGGGCGGATTGGAGGGTCTCGATGACCAATGTGTTGGTCCGTCGACGGTCGAGGGAACGCGGTGGCCGCTCCGACGGCTTCGCCCGTCTGGTGGCGCACACCGATCCGGTGGCGTTGGTCGGCATAACGCTGTCGATCACGCTCAGCGTCATGCTCGATCTCAGCAACGCCGCCTCCGGGGTGGAGTCCCTGCTGGCCGGCCTGATGGGCATCACCATCTCGCTGCTGGTGGACTCGCTGGCCCGCGCGGAGCGCCGCTTCCACCTGCGGACGCTGCTGGACGGCCCGCCCTGGCTGGTGCACGCGGTGCCCGAGGTCGTCACCGGGACCCGGGAGGCCGTCGAGCGGCATCCGGGAACCCGGGTCGCCGAGGAGGCCCGGCGTCGCTTCGAGCGGTTCCGGGCGCAGACCGAGCAGTTGCGCGTTGGGCGGATCATCCGGCCGGGTGACGACTGCCAGGACCTGCTCGGCGGCACGCGGGAGTGTGTGCGGCGGCTGGACGCGGTGACCAACGTGATGCCGAGGGCCAGCGGTGAGCTGAGCTGGTGGCGCAGCGACATCGGTCGGCACTACTGGGCGGCCAATGTCGAGGCGCTGGGCCGCGGCGTACGGATCACCCGGGTCTTCCTGCACGTCGGGCTGACCGACGAGCTGACCGAGCTGGTGCGGGCGCAGCGCCGCGCCGGGGTGCGGGTGGGGCTGCTGCCGTGGGGCGTGGTGGACGCCTCGCGGCACGTCAATCTGACCCTGTGGGACGGCACCGCCTGCTGGGAGGGCGTGATGAGCGCGCACGGTGAGATCACCGAGAACCAGTTCTCGGTCAACCCCCCGGACCTGGCCCGGTTGACCGACGTCTTCGACGTCTGCGTCGAGGCCGCGACCTTCCTCGACTGACCGCGACCGGAGGGCATGCGCGCCGATGACCGTCAGCGGAGTGTTGCTGGTGACGGCGGTGGTGTGGGCGGTCAGCCTGATCCGGTCGGTGCGCCTGCGGGCGTTCGTCTACAGTCTCCCGCTGCCGATGACGTTGGCCCTGGTGAGCACAGGGCACCGGGTGGAGGGCGCGCAACTGCTCGGGGTGCTCGGCCTCAACCTGTTCTTCGTCGTCGTGGCGGTCACCCACCACCGGTTGCGCTGGCCCATCCTGCTCGCCGATGCGGCCGGCATCGCCGGGTACGTGGCGTTCAGCGCGGGCCTGCTGGCCGTGCCGGTGCCGTTCGGGCCGGCGCTGGCCGGCACCGTGGCGCTCTGG
The DNA here is from genome assembly GCF_050936255.1 of Micromonospora sp. CA-259024. Classification (NCBI taxonomy): domain Bacteria; kingdom Bacillati; phylum Actinomycetota; class Actinomycetes; order Micromonosporales; family Micromonosporaceae; genus Micromonospora; species Micromonospora sp. CA-259024. The sequence continues at coordinate 484,902 of NZ_JBNJND010000001.1, forward strand.
GCGCTGGCGATGCTGCTGCTGCGCCGGCAGCACCTCGCCCCGGCGCCGTCGTCGAAGACCGAGTCGCAGCCGGAGACCGACACGCAGGCGGAGGCGGAGGCGGGGCAGCCGACTCGGCTTGCGGCGCCAGTCAAGCTGCTGGTGATCCTGGTCGGCGCGACGCTCACCGGGCTGCTCGGCGAGCTGCTGCGGGCGATGGTCGTGACCTTCCCGTACTCGGGGGTGCTGGTCGCCGTCGAGAGCCGCCGTGACCTGGTGGCGTTCAGCCGGCACTTCGCCCGCAACAGCCTGGCGCTGGCCGGCTTCCTGGCCGGGTACCACTGGTGGCAGGACCACTCGCCGGTCGACGCCTTGGTGGCCGGCTGGGTGGCCTTCGCGGTGCTCGCCGCGGCGCTGCACGCGCCGGCTCCCGGCGGCACGGCCCGACGCCGGGCGGCGCTGCCCGCCGGATGACGCCCCGCCGCTGGGCTGACGCACTGTCAGGAGCAGACGCGCGCTGCGCTACACAGTGGCAGTTGTCGACATCGGCCGCCGGTGGGAGCGTGCGGTATCCATGAATGCCGCTGAAGGGTTGCCATGATGACCGACGACCTGCTGGCCCGGCACCGGGCCGTGCTCCCGTCCTGGATGCCGCTCTACTACACCGAGCCGATCGAGCTGGTCGGCGGCTCCGGCCGCCGGGTCACGGACGCCCAGGGGCGCAGCTACCTGGACTTCTTCGGCGGCGTCCTGACCAACATGATCGGTTACGACATCCCGGAGATCCGGGAGGCGATCGAACGTCAGCTCGCCACCGGCATCGTGCACACCTCGACGCTCTACCTGATCCGCCAGCAGGTGGAGCTGGCCGAGAAGATCGCGAGGCGTTCCGGTATCCCGGACGCCCGGGTGTTCTTCACCAACTCCGGCACGGAGGCGAACGAGGCAGCGCTGCTGGTCGCCACCAACCACCGCCGCTCGCACCAGATCCTGGCCGTGCGCAACAGCTACCACGGCCGGTCGTACGCGGCGATGGGCGTCACCGGCAACCGCAACTGGTCGGCCAGCGGTCTCAACCCGCTCCAGGTGGCCTGGCTGCACTCGGGTGACCGGGTGCGCGGCCTGCTGGCGCGCCTGAGCGACGAGGAGCAGGTCGACGCGGCGGTGGAGGACCTGCGCGAGGTGCTGGCCACCCAGACCGCCGGTGACGTGGCGGCGCTGATCGCCGAGCCGATCCAGGGCGTGGGTGGCTTCGTACACCCACCGGACGGGCTCTTCGCCGGCTGGAAGAAGGTCCTCGACGAGCACGGCATCCTGTTCATCGCCGACGAGGTGCAGACCGGTTGGGGGCGTACCGGGGAGCACTTCTGGGGCTACCAGGCGCACGGGGTCACCCCCGATCTGCTCACCTTCGCCAAGGGCATCGGCAACGGGTTCGCGCTGGCCGGGGTGGTCGGCCGGGCCGAGGTGCTGGAGTCGGTGCCGGCGATCAGCTTCTCCACCTTCGGTGGCAACCCGATCTCCACGGCGGCCGGCAACGCGGTGCTCGACTACCTGGTCGAGCATGACCTCCAGGCGAACGCGGCCCGGGTCGGCGCGATCCTCGCCGACGGCCTGCGGTCCGCCGTGGGTGGTCTCGACTGCGTCGCGGAGGTACGTGGGAAGGGGCTGATGCTCGGCGTCGAGTTCGTCCAGCCGGGCACCACCGAGCCGGATCCGGCGCTGACCAACCGGGTCTTCGAGGCATGCCGGGAGGGCGGTCTGCTCGCCGGCAAGGGCGGCCTGTACGGCAACGTGCTGCGGATGGGTCCACCGTTGACGCTGACCGAGGACGAGGCCCGCGAGGGCCTGGCGATCCTCGTCGACGCGATCCGGTCGGCGGCGGGGGTGGCGGCATGAGCATCGCTCACTTCATCGACGGCAAGCGGGTCGGCGGCACGTCCGAGCGGCGCGGTGACGTGTTCGATCCGGCGACGGGCCGGCGTACCGCGGAGGTGGAGCTGGCCTCGACCGCGGACGTCGACGTCGCGGTGCTGGCCGCCGCCCGCGCCGCGCGGGCCTGGCGGGACGCGTCGCTGGCGAAGCGGTCGGCGGTGTTGTTCGCCTTCCGCGAGCTGGTGCACGCCCGCCGGGACCGGCTCGCCGAGGTGATCACGGCCGAGCACGGCAAGGTGCTCGCCGACGCCGCCGGTGAGGTGCAGCGCGGCCTGGAGGTCATCGAGTACGCCTGCGGCCTGCCGTCGGCGCTGCGCGGCGCGTTCAGCGAGAACGTCTCGACCGAGGTCGACTCGTACACGATCCGGCAGCCGCTCGGGGTCGTCGCGGTGATCTCCCCGTTCAACTTCCCGGTCATGGTGCCGCTGTGGTTCGTGCCGGTCGCGGTGGCGTGCGGCAACGCGGTGGTGCTCAAGCCGAGCGAGAAGGACCCGAGCGCGGCGCTGCTGCTGGCCGAGTGGTTCGCCGAGGCGGGCCTGCCCGACGGGGTGCTCAACGTGGTCAACGGGGACAAGGAGGCGGTCGACGCGCTGCTGGAGCACCCGGAGGTGCGCTCGGTGTCGTTCGTCGGCTCCACCCCGATCGCCCGGTACGTCTACCAGCGTGGAACCGCCGCCGGCAAGCGGGTGCAGGCGCTCGGCGGGGCGAAGAACCACATGGTGGTGCTCCCGGACGCCGATCTGGACCTGGCCGCCGACGCGGCGGTCAACGCCGGGTTCGGTTCGGCGGGGGAGCGGTGCATGGCCATCTCGGTGGTGGTGGCGGTGGAGCCGGTGGCGGACGCGTTGGTCGAGCGGATCGCCGCGCGGATGGCCGGTCTGCGTACCGGGGACGGTCGGCGGGGCTGCGACATGGGTCCGTTGGTCACCGCGGCGCACGCGGCAAAGGTGCGCTCCTATGTGGACGCCGGGGTGGCCGCGGGAGCGGTGCCGGTGGTGGACGGGCGGGACGTGACGCCGGACGGCGACCCGGAGGGTTTCTGGCTGGGCCCGACCCTGTTCGACCGGGTGACCCCGCAGATGTCGATCTACACCGACGAGATCTTCGGGCCGGTGCTCGGTGTGGTTCGGGTCGGTTCGTACGACGAGGCGGTGGAGTTGGTCAACGCCAGTCCGTACGGCAACGGCACGGCGATCTTCACCAACGACGGCGGTGCGGCCCGGCGCTACCAACACGAGGTGGAGGTGGGCATGGTCGGCATCAACGTGCCGATCCCGGTGCCGATGGCGTACCACTCGTTCGGTGGCTGGAAGGCCTCGCTCTTCGGTGACCTGCACGCGCACGGCGAGGATGGGGTGCGCTTCTTCACCCGGGGCAAGGTGGTCACCAGCCGGTGGTTGGACCCCCGGCACGGCGGGGTCAACCTCGGGTTCCCCACCCAGACCTGAGCAGTCGCAGCACGCCCGCCCCGGCCAGGTACGCCAGCAGCGCCGGGACGGGCGTGCCGAGCGGCTCCGAGGCCCCTTTCGGAGTCGTGGAGTTGATCACGAGTGCGGCCACCACGGCGGCGTAGCCGGCCACGCTCAACACCGTGCGGGGAGTGCCGCCCCGGCCGGCCCGGCGTCCGCCGCGGTGCCGGCTGCTGCGGGCCTCCACCGGCCCGAAGATGGCGACCAGCACCGCCAGGACGGCCGTGAGCAGCAGCAGCCAGGGCAACCGCCAGGCCCACCAGGCGGCGGAGTCGACCGTCGGGGTGGGCAGCGTTCCGGTCGCGTCGAGCAGCCCGATCAGCAGGATCGCGGCGGTCAGGTGCCAGAGGAAGGCGGTCAGCACCACCAGGTTGACCCCGATCACCAGCTGCCACGGGCCGGGGCGGCGCAGCAGGCGTTCCGCTGGGCCGCGCAGCAGCAGGATCAGGCCGAGTTGGCCGCTGGCGACGGCCAGCAGCGCGAGGCTGGGCGGCCCGGCGTTGTGCAGCCGCTCGCCGGGCACGTTCAGCATGGAGACCGGCCACGGGCCGGGCACGGTGAGCAGCAGCAACGCGGCCAGCCCGCTGGCCAGGAAGACCAGGCCGGCGCGGCGGGAGGTGGGCAGCCGGCGCCGGCGTACCCCCCGACGCTCGGGTGTCGGCGGCCCGGCGGGATCGGCCTGGCCGGGAGGCGCCGTGTGCGTGTCGTGCCAGGCGAAGCCGAGCTGGTGGACGGCCAGCCAACCGAACAGGTAGCTGCCGTAGCTCAGCGCCTCCGGCCCGGTCAGTCGGCCGAGGTCGCCGAGTCCGACAAGGGCGACCAGCACCAGCGGGACGGTCAGACCGAAGCGGCGGTGCAGTGCGTACATCGGTGGGGTGAGCACGACCACCGCCAGGTAGGCGGCCAGAAACCAGAGCGGGATGGTGGCGAACCAGAACACCTCGCGGATCCGGGTCGGGTCGGCGCCACCCACCCAGGCGACCGCCGCTGCGGCGGTGAGTACCAGCAGCAGCGTGCTGGTGGGGCGGATCAGCCGGGCACTGCGGTCGATCAGCCAGCCGGCGGGGTCGCCACCGCGGGCCCGCAGCCGGGTCAGTGAGATCGCGTTGGCGTACCCCCCGACCAGGAAGAAGACGGGCATCACCTGGGCCAACCAGGTCAGCGGGTACGCCCACGGCAGGTCGCCGAGCGCGGAACGCCCGGTGGCCTGCCCTCCGGCGTCGCGCCCGATCGCCGTCACGACCCAATGTCCGATAACGACCATGGTGATGGCGAGGGCGCGGAGCAGGTCGACGTACCGCTCCCGCCCTGCCGGGGTGCGCTCGGCGAGTCGGCGCAGACGGCGCATCGCCTCAGGCTAGGCGACCCGAGGGCGGCCGGTGGCGATAACGGTTCGACCGTCAGGACTTGAAGTCCGGGCCGGGCTGTCGTAGAAATTCTTCAGTAACAGCGCATGAACTGAAGAGAATCAACGTGCCTCGCGCGGCGGACGCCTTCCCCCAGAACCGGCGGCCCGCCCGACCCGACCCGAGGAGAGACCCGATGAACAGGCGTGACATCCTGCGGCGCAGTGCCGCGGCCGGCCTGCTGGCCACCCCCGCCGCCGGCCTGCTGACCGGCTGCGCCACCGGCGGTGGCGACGACAAGGGCGACACCGCCGCCTACCAGGGCACCAAGAGCGCGCAGAACCCGCTCGGCGTCAAGGAGGACGCCCCACTCGAGGTGGTGATCTTCGGCGGCGGGTTCGGCGAGGAGTACGCCAAGGCCCACGAGGCCATGTACACCGAGAAGTACCCGAAGGCGAAGGTCAAGCACTCCGCCACGCAGGAGATCAGCAAGACCCTTCAGCCGCGCTTCGTCGACGGCACCCCGCCGGACGTGGTCAACAACTCCGGCGCCGGCCAGATCGACTTCAACGGCCTGGTCAGCCAGAACGCCCTCGCCGACCTTGGCGAGCTGCTCGCCGCGCCGAGCCTCGACGTCCCCGGCAAGACGGTCAAGGACACGCTGCTGCCCGGCGCGGTCGAGGTCGGCTCGTACGACGGCAGGTTCCTGGTGCTGAACTACACCTACACCGCCTACGGCATCTGGTATTCCAGCAAGCTCTTCACCGAGCGCTCCTGGGAGTACGCGAAGACCTGGGACGAGCACATCGCGCTCTGCAAGCGGATCAAGGCCGCCGGCATCGCCCCCTGGACGTACGCCGGCCTGCACCCGCGCTACATGAGCTGGCCCCTGATCGCCACCGCGATCAAGCTCGGTGGCCCGTCGGTGGCGACCGCCATCGACAACCTGGAGCCGAACGCCTGGAAGTCCGACTCGATGAGGACCGCCGCCGACGCGTGGCACCAGATCGTCAAGGACAAGTACATCCTGGACGGCTCGTCCGGTCTGGATCACAAGCAGTCGCAGACCGCGTGGTGTCAGGGCAAGGCCGCGTTCATCTCGTGCGGCTCCTGGCTGGAGAGCGAGCAGAAGGACGTCACCCCGGCCGGGTTCAACATGACCATCGCGCCGACGCCGAGCCTGGGCAGCGGTGACAAGCTGCCGTTCGAGGCGATCCGGGGCACCGCCGGCGAGCCGTTCATGGTGCCGGCCAAGGCCCGCAACGTCGCCGGTGGCCTGGAGTACTTCCGGACCATGCTCTCCCGCAAGGGCGCGCAGGACTTCACGAAGAAGGTCGCCAGCCTCACCGTGGTCGCCGGCGCCACCGAGGGGGTCGAGCTGCCGTACGGGTTGACCACCGTGGTCAAGGCCCTCGACGCGTCCGGCGCCAACGGCTTCAACTGGGTCTACAACAACTTCTACCGCAAGCTGGAGCGCAACCTCGTCGACGCGGCGTGCGGCGAGTTCTTCAGCGGCCGGATCGGCCCCGCGGACTTCCTCGACCAGTGTCAGAAGGGCGCCGACTCGATCGCCCAGGACAGCTCGATCAAGAAGTACAAGCGAGCGGCCTGACGCGCTCGGCCGGTGGGGAAGAGATCCACCCCCACCGGCCGTACCCCAACGGATGAGGTCCTTCTCGTGAAACATGGCAAGTGGCCGCTGATCGTCACCTTCCTGGTGCCGCCGGTGCTGCTCTACGTCGTCTTCGTCGTCTCGCCGTACCTGCAGGCGTTCCAGATCTCCACCACCGACTGGCTCGGCTACTCGGCCGACGCCAACCCGGTGGGCCTGTCGAACTTCAAGACCCTGTGGCACGACGACTACGTGTGGAACGCGCTGAAGAACAACGCGATCCTGTTGGGCCTGGTGCCGGTGTTGACCATCGTGCTCGGGCTATTCTTCGCCACCATGCTCGCCATGGGTGGGCGCAAGGGCCGTGCCGGCGTGACCGGGGTACGCGGCGGGGCGCTCTACCGCACGGTGTACTTCTTCCCGCAGGTGCTCTCCGTGGTGATCATCGCGCTGCTCTGGAAGGAGGTGTACCACCCCAACCAGGGGCTGCTCACCAGCGCCGTACACGCGGTCGGCCTGCCCGCGCCGACCTGGCTCGGCGACCCGGCGACCGCCTTCTGGTGCGTCCTGGCGGTGATGGTCTGGAGCAACGTCGGCTTCTACGTGGTGCTGTTCGGCGCCGCGATGTCGGCCGTGCCGAAGGAGATCTACGAGGCGGTGCTGCTCGACGGCGCGTCCCGGTTCACCACGCTGCGGCGGGTCACCCTCCCGCTGCTCTGGGACACCGTCCAGGTCGCCTGGGTCTATCTGGCCATCTTCGCCCTGGACGGGTTCATCCTCGTGCAGCTGATGACCAACGGTGGGCCGAACTTCTCCACCGACGTGATCGGCGTCCGGATGTACGACACCGCCTTCGGCAGCGAGACCAAGTTCGGCTACGCCTCGGCGATCGGTGTGGTGATGTTCTTCCTGACCCTCTCGGTGGCGGTGCTGTCGCTGCGGGTCGGCCGGCGCGAACGGATCGAGTACTCGTGACCACCATGGATCAGCCCACCCGCACCGTCACCGCGCCGACGACGACCGTCGGTCGGGACCGCCCGGTGCGTCGGGAACTCGGCGTGGCCAACGCCCTCTCGCACGGCTTCCTGCTGCTCTGGGGCCTGCTCACCGTCCTGCCGCTGCTGTGGATGTTCATCAGCTCGTTCAAGACCAACGGCGAGATCCTCGCCGACCCGTGGGGCCTGCCCGGGGCGCTGCACCTGGACAACTGGGCGCGGGCCTGGACCGGCGCGCACATCGGCCGGTACTTCCTCAACAGCCTGGTGGTGGTGACCGGCTCGGTCAGCCTCACCATGCTGATGGGCGCCACCGCCGCGTACGTCTTCGCGCGGTACGAGTTCCGTGGCCGCCAGGTCGTCTACTACCTGTTCGTCGGCGGTCTGATGTTCCCGGTGTTCCTCGCCCTGGTGCCGCTCTTCTTCGTGGTCCGCAACGCCGGCCTCTTCGGCACCTGGACCGGGCTGATCCTGGTGTACGCGGCCTACTCGCTGCCGTTCACGGTGTTCTTCCTGACCGCCTTCTTCCGGACCCTGCCGACCTTGGTGGCGGAGGCCGCGATGGTCGACGGCTGCGGGCACTTCCGGCTCTTCTTCCGGGTCATGCTGCCGATGGCGCGACCGGGATTGATCAGTGTCGCGATCTTCAACTTCCTCAGCCACTGGAACCAGTTCCTGTTGCCGCAGGTGTTGATGCAGGGCGACGACTCCAAGTGGATGCTGGCGCAGGGGCTGTTCGCGCTCTCGGTCAGCCAGGGCTACGCCGGCGACTACGCGCGGCTCTTCGCCGGGCTGAGCATCGCGGTGCTGCCGGTGCTCGCGGTCTACGTGGCCTTCCAGCGGCAGGTGCAGTCCGGCCTGACGGCGGGCCAGCTCAAGTAGCCCGTGGCCACGCGCGGTGGTCAGGGAATGGGGAAGAGGCGGGCGTGCAGGGCGGCCGGGTCGGTGACCTCGGGCAGCTCGCGGGCGGCGAGCCAGGCCGCGGCGGCGGCCCCGTCCCCGGCGGTGCGCAGCGGCGCGTCCGGCCAGTGTCGGGCGATCTCGGTTCGGACGGCGGTGGCCAGCGGGGTGTCCGTGGTGAGTAGCCCGCCGCCGAGCACGATCGGTGTCACCGCGCCGGCGGGGCGGATCCGGCTCACGCTCTCGGCCAGATGCGCGGCGGCCTCGGCGATGAGTGCGACGGCGACGGGTTCACCGTCGTCGGCGGCGGTCACCACCAGCGGCGCCAGCCGGGCCAGATCGATGGGGGCTCGTCGGGTCACGGCCTGGACCGTGGCGTCCACGGTGTCCCGGGGGCGGGCGGCGACCTGGCCGGTGCCGAGCAGCTCGGTGAGCACCGCCGTGGCCAGCCTGCCGGGGGTGTGTCCGGCGTCCAGATCGGCGAGCAGCCGGCGCACCGACTCGCGACCGAGCCAGAAGCCCGAGCCGGCGTCGCCGAGAAGCCAACCGTGCCCGTCGGCGATCCGGTCGAGCCGCAGATCGTGGACCTGGGCGGTGATCGCCCCGGTGCCGGCGATGAGCACCGTTCCGTCCGGGGCGGCGGTGCCGGAGGCGTAGGCGACCAGGGCGTCGCCGTGTACCGCGTACGGGCAGCGCAGGCCGGCGTCGTGCCAGGCCTGGTCGAAGGCGGCCCGCCCGGCCGGGTCGGCGAGCAGCCGGGCCGCCCCGGCCAGCCCGATGGTGCCGGCGACCACCCGCGTCGGGTCGACGTCGGCGAGCGCCCCGCGCAGCGCGGTCAACAGTTCGGTGGCGGCGCGCTCGGCGCCGTGGCTGGTGGGGTTGCCACCGCCGGCCCGGCCGGTGCCGACGCGTTCGCCGGTGAGGGCCAGGGCGGTCGCCCGGGTGGACGTACCGCCGACGTCCAGACCAACCACGACGGTGTCGGGCATCGGCACTGGTCTCCTCGCGATGGGCGGCCATTGGGGCCTGTTCATGCTGGTCGGCGCGGTCGCGCGGAGCAAGGGCCGGCGGGCGCGGCGGGCTGTGCCCCAGGTAACAGTTTGAAAACTTCGCCCACAGTCTTGACACGGAGGGCCGTTCAGTAAGAACTTTTACCACTAACAGTTAACAGTCTTTTCGGAAAGGTGAGGCGACCCATGGTTGATCACGAGGTGGACACCGCCGCGGGGACCGCGGTGGTCGACGCCGACGCGATCGACCGGCGGAACGCCCTCGGATCAGCCTCCGACGGGGTGCTCGCCCGGGTCCGCAACGGGCTCGGCGAACTGACCGGCGCGCTGCGTCGGGTCGCCGAGCACGTGCTGAGCGACCCGGAGGCCGCGGCCCGCTCCACCATCGTCGAGTTGGCCGAGCGCAGCGGCACCTCACCGGCGACCATCACCCGCTTCTGCCGGGCGATGGGCTTCGAGGGGTACGCCGACCTGCGGCTGGGCATCGCCTCCGAGACCGGCCGGGCCCGCTCGGCCGGCTGGACCGTCGATATCGGACGCGAGATCCAGCCGAGCGACCCGCTCGCCCGGGTGCTCGACCAGATCATGGCCGCCGACACCCGGGCCATGCACGACACCGCCTCCCTGCTCGACCTCGCCGAGGTCGAGCGGGCCGCGGTGGCGATCGCCGGTGCCAGCAGGGTGAACATCTTCGGCGCCAGCGGCAGCGCGTTGGTCGGCGAGGAGATGCAGTTCAGCCTGCACCGCATCGGAGTGGCCGCGTGGGCGTGGAACGACGTGCACGAGGGTCTGGCCAGCGCCGCGCTGCTGCGTACCGGAGACGTGGCGCTGGGCATCTCGCACACCGGACAGACCCGCGAGACGATCGAGATGCTCGCCGAGGCGGGCAGCCGGGGCGCCACCACGCTCGCGCTCACCGGCTTCCCCCGCTCACCGTTGGCTGAGCTGGCCGACATCGTGCTGCTCACGGCCAGCCAGGCGACCACCTTCCGGCCGGACGCGCTCTCCGCCCGCCACCCCCAGCTGGTGGTGCTCGACCTGCTCTACATCGCCGTCGCCCAGCGCACGCACGACCGCGCGCACGCGGCCTTCCGGCGTACCGCGCAGGCCGTCGACGGGCACAAGGCAGCGAAGGGAGCCCTCTCATGATCAGCGCCCAGGGGTATGCGGACGCCGTCCGCCCGGTGCTCGACCGGCTGCTCGACTCGGAGGCCGACGGGATCACCCGGGCCGCCGATCTGATCGCCGACAGCCTGCGCGACGGCGGCGTGCTCCAGGCGTTCGGCGCCGGGCACTCCGAGGCGTTCGCCGCCGAGCTGGTCGCCCGGGCCGGCGGGCTGGTCCCCACCAACCGACTCTCGGTGCGGGACCTGGTGATGCACGGCGACGCCCCGCGCGATGTGCTCGCCGACCCGAAACTGGAACGCGACCCCTCCATCGCCCACCAGATCTACGCGCTCGCGGCACCCCAGCCGCGCGACGTGTTCGTGGTGGCGTCCCAATCCGGCATCAACGGCTCGGTGGTCGAGCTGGCGGCGCTGGTCACCGAGCGCGGTCACCCGTTGATCGCGGTCACCTCGGTCGAGCACACCGCACGGGTCGCCCCACGGCACCCGTCCGGGCATCGGCTCGCCGACCTCGCCGACGTCGTGCTGGACAACGGCGCGCCGTACGGCGATGCACTGCTGCCGCTCGAGGGCGGCGGCGCGGTCTGTGCGGTCTCCTCGGTCACCACGGCGCTGCTCGCGCAGCTGCTGACCGCGGAGGTCGTACGACGGTTCCACCAGGCCGGGGAGGTACCCCCTATCTACCTCTCCGCCAACGTCCCCGGCGGGGACGAGCACAACCTCGCCCTCGAGTCGCGGTACGCCGGGCGCCTCCGGCGTACCGCTTGACCCGAATTCCACAAGGAGAGACGACGATGTCGATTACCCCCGAACACCCGGCCGCACTCGACCGTCGCACGGTGCTGCGTCGCGCCGCCGCCGTGGGCATGCTCGCCACTCCGGCCATCGGCCTGCTCGGCGCCTGCGCCACCAGCAGCGGCGACAATGATAACGAGCAGGTCGCCGGCGGCACCAAGAGCGCGAAGAACCCGCTGGGCGTCAAGGAGGACGCCCCGATCGAGGTGATCATCTTCAACGGCGGCTACGGTGAGAAGTACGCCACCGACGTGCACGAGCCGCTGTACAAGACGGCGTTCCCCAAGTCCGAGGTCAAGCACCAGGCGACCCAGGCGGTCTCCACGGTGCTCCAGCCGCGGTTCGCCGGCGGCAACCCGCCGGAGTTCGTCAACAACTCGGGCGAGAAGTTCCTCGACTTCGGTGCGCTCGTCAACGACGGCCAGCTGCAGGACCTCACCGAGCTGTGGGACGCGCCGTCGGTCGACGACCCGAGCAAGAAGGTCCGCGACACCGTCATCCCGGGTGTTGTCGAGCAGGGCATGTTCAACACCGCCGACGGGGGGCGCAAGCCGTTCGTCCTGTACTACGTCTCGACGGTCTACGGCATCTGGTACTCCGGCAAGCTCTTCAAGGACAACGGTTGGACGGCGCCCACCACCTGGGAGCAGTTCAAGGCGCTGTGCGAGCAGATCAAGGCCAAGGGCATCACGCCGTACGGCTATGCCGGGTCGAACGCGGCCTACTACCAGTGGAACGTGATCCTCACGCAGGCCGCGAAGATCGGCGGCACCGATGTCCTGAAGAACATCGACAACCTGGAGGACGGCGCCTGGAAGCAGGACGCTGTCAAGCAGGCTGCGGAGGCGTGGGCCGAGATCGGCGCGAAGTACTCGGACAAGAGCTTCGAGGGGCTCAAGCACACCGACGTGCAGCTGCGGCAGAACCAGGGCAAGCTCGCCTTCTACCCGTCCGGCGACTGGCTGGAGAACGAGCAGAAGAAGGACACGCCGGCGGGCTTCACCTACCAGCTCATGCCGGTGCCCGGCCTCACCGCGTCGGACAAGCTGCCGGCGACCGCTATCCGGGCGGCCGGTGGCGAGGGATACTTCGTCTCGTCCAAGAGCAAGAACCCGCGTGGCGGGATGGAGTACATGCGCCAGATGCTCTCCAAGGCGGGCGCCCGGGGCTTCACCGAGACCGTCGGTGCGGCCACGGTGGTGCCGGCCGGCAGCGAGGGCTTCCAGTTCCCGCCGGGTGTCGCCAGCGCGCAGGCTGCGCTGAAGGCGGCCGGCAAGGACGTGTTCAACATGCTCTTCGACAACTGGTACAAGGAGCTCGACACGGAGGCGCGGACCGCCACCAACGAGCTGATGTTCGGCCGGATCAACGCGGACGCCTTCGTGGAGCGGATCCAGAAGCGCGCCGACGCGATCAAGAAGGACAGCTCCGTCGTCAAGTTCAAGCGCTGATCGGAGCGTAGGGATCATGCGGCACGGCAAGTACCCATTCGTGATCGGGTTCCTGTTCGCCCCGGTCGCGCTGTACGTGACATTCGTGATCTGGCCGTACGCGCAGGCGTTCCAGATCTCGATGACCAACTGGCGGGGGCTGTCCGCCCCGCAGTGGGTGGGCTTCGACAACTACCGGAGGCTGCTCGACGACGGGGCCTTCTGGAAGGCGGTCCAGCACCACGGCGTACTGCTGCTTGCCCTGCCGCTGATCACCATCGCCATCGCGCTGTTCTTCGCCTTCCTGCTCAACGTGGGCGGCAAGAGCAGCGGCGGCCAACGTCAAGGGGTCTGGGGGGCGAAGTTCTACCGGGTGGTGTTCTTCTTCCCCCAGGTCCTGGCGGTGGCGGTCATCGCGGTGCTGTTCCAGACGGTGTACCGGCCGAACGAGTCCGGCCTGATCAACGGTGTGTTGATGAAGTTCGGCCTGGAGCCGATCCTCTTCCTGGTCCGGCCGAACCTGGCCCTGTGGTCGATCATCGGGGTGCTGGTCTGGCAGGCCGTCGGCTTCTACGTGGTGCTCTTCTCGGCCGGGATGGCGTCCATCCCCGGTGAGATCTACGAGGCCGCCGAGATGGACGGGGCGTCGAAGGTGACCCTGTTCTTCCGGGTCACCCTGCCGCTGCTGTGGGACACCCTCCAGGTGGCCTGGGTCTACCTCGGCATCGCGGCGTTCGACTGCTTCGCCATCGTCGCCGTGCTCTCGGTCGACGGTGGCGGCCCGGACGGTGCCACCACGGTGCTGGCGATGGAGATCTACCGCAACGCGTTCGTCTACTCGAAGTACGGCTACGCCTCGGCGATGGGCGTGGCGCTGTTCTTCCTCACCATCACCTTCGCGGCGCTGACGCTGCGGCTCACCAAGCGGGAAAGCGTGGAGTACTGATGAATCCGCAGTCGACGCTGCCGCCGACCCCGGCGGCGCTACCGCCGAAGACCGGTGACCCGTCCGCCCCCGCCGGGCCGGGGCGTAAGGGCCCCCGCTCGGAGGTACGGCTCTTCGCCGGTATGGGGCACGTCGCGCTCGCCGTGTGGGCGGTGATCGTGATCGTGCCGATCCTCTGGACCTTCCTCGCCGCGTTCAAGAACACCAGCGAGATCTTCAGCAGCCCGTGGACGCTCCCGGCCGAGCTGCGCTGGGAGAACTTCGGGCGGGCCTGGACCAAGGCGAACGTCGGCAGGTACTTCCTCAACAGCCTGATCGTGGTGTCGTGCAGCACGTTCCTGACCATGCTGCTCGGCTCGATGGCCGCGTACGTGCTGGCCCGCTACAGGTTCTGGGGCAACCGGGCGGTCTACTTCCTGTTCGTCTCGGGCTTGGCCTTCCCGGTCTTCCTCGCCCTGGTGCCGCTCTTCTTCGTGGTGAAGAACCTGGGTCTGCTGGACACGCACACCGGCGTGGTGCTGGTCTACACCGCGTACTCGTTGCCGTTCACGGTGTTCTTCCTGGCCGCGTTCTTCAAGACGCTGCCGTCGTCGGTGGCGGAGGCGGGGATGATCGACGGTTGCGGGCACACCCGGTTGTTCTTCCAGGTGATGATGCCGATGGCGAAGCCGGGTCTGATCAGCGTCGCGATCTTCAACATCATCGGTCAGTGGGCGCAGTACCAGCTGCCGCTGGTGCTGCTCTCCAACGCCAAGGACAAGTGGGTGCTCACCCAGGGCATCGCCGACATCTCGGTCAACGCGGGCTACGAGGCGGACTGGTCCGGGTTGTTCGCCGCGCTGACCATCGCCATCCTCCCGATGATCATCGTGTACGCGGTGTTCCAACGCCAGATCCAGGCCGGCCTCACCTCCGGTGCGGTGAAGTAGGGCCCGTCACCGCTCGTCGATCTGGGTGTGCCAGGAGTGCCAGAGCGCCGCGTACGCCCCGTCGGCAGCCACGAGCTCGTCGTGGCTGCCGATCTCGGTGATCCGGCCGTCCGCCAGCACGGCGACCCGGTCGGCGTCGTGCGCGGTGTTGAGCCGGTGCGCGATCGCGATGACGGTCCGCCCGACGAGCACGGCGGCCAGCGCCCGTTCGGTCCGACGGGCGGTCGTCGGATCGAGCGCGGCGGTCGCCTCGTCGAGGATCAGCGTGTGCGGGTCGGCGAGCACCAGCCGGGCCAGCGCGAGCTGCTGGGCCTCGGCCGCGCCGAGTTGCCGGGCCCCGTCGCCGAGCTGGGTGTCCAGGTCGTCGGGCAGCTCGGCGTACCAGTCGGCACCCACGGTGACCAGCGCGGAGCGCATCTGCTCGTCGGAGGCGTCGGGCGCGGCGAAGGACAGGTTGTCGCGTACCGAGCCGATGAAGACGTGGTGCTCCTGGGTCACCAGGGCGATCCGGCGACGCCGCTCGGCGGGGTCGAGGTCGGTGACCGGGCGACCGCCGATGCTGACGACGCCCTGCCGCGGTGCGTCGATCCCGGCCAGCAGCCGGGCCAGAGTGGACTTGCCGGCACCCGACGGACCGACGACGGCGAGCCGCTCACCGGGTTGCACCTCCAGATCGATGCCGTGCAGCACGTCCTGCCCGCCGGAGTAGGAGAACCGCGCCCCCCGGACGACCAGCCGCTCGCCGCGTGACGAGGCCGTCGTGCCGGGCGGCTCCGGCGGGACCAGGCCGACGCCGAGCACCCGGGCGTACGACGCGAAGCCGCGCTGCGCCTGCTCCGTCCACTGCAGCAACCGGTCCAACGGGTCGATCGCCTGTTGTAGGTAGAGCGCGGCGGCGACCACCGCGCCGAGCGAGACCAGGTCCCTGGAGAGCAGGTAGCCACCGACGAGCAGGGTCACGGCGATCGGCAGCGGGTAACTGGCCTCGACGACCGAGAAGAACACCGTACGCAGCGCGAGGGTCGCCCGTCGGGCCCACCAGACCCGGGTGATGCGGGCGGTGCCGTGCCGGATCCGGTCGTCGGCCAGCCGTAGCGCCTCCACGGTGCGGGCACCCTCGGCGGTGGTGGTCAGCGTTTCGGTCAGTTCGGCGGCCGCCGCGCCCTCGGTGAGGTACGCGGAGCTGGCCCGCCGCAGGTACCAGCGGGTCACCGCCACGATCGACGGCAGCCCGGCCAGCGCCGCCAGCCCGAGCAGCGGATGCAGCAGGAAGACCGCGCCGAAGAGCAACGTCAACTGCACCGAGGCGATGACGATGGTGGGCACCACGTCCCGGACGGTGGTCCCGACCGTCGCCACGTCGACCGAGCTGCGGGTCGCCAGGTCACCGGAGCCGGCGCGTTCGACGACCGAGACGGGCAGCCCGAGGGTCCGGCGCACGAACTCCTCGCGAAGCTCGGCGACGGCTCGCTCCCCGAACCGGTGGCCGGCGTACTGGGCGTAGCGGGAGAGCAACGCGCTGACCAGGACGCATCCGGCGATCGCCAGCGCCAGTCGGTCCACCGTGGCCACGCCGGCGCCCGCGGTGACCCGGTCGACGATGGTGCCGAGCAGCCAGGGCGGGGCGAGCCCCGCGACCGCGGCGGCGCTGTGCAGCGCCAGCACGAGGCCGACCGCCCGGCGGTGCCGGCTGATCATGTCCCGCAGCGCTCGGCGTACGGTGCGGCGGTCGGCGACAGGCAGCCGGCTCACCGGTACGCCCCCTCGGTGTCGGCGGGCCGCTCGATTCCGGGATCCTCGCTGCCACGGGCCACCAGGTGCCGGTAGCCGGGGTCCTGGTCGAGCAGGTCGGCATGGGTGCCGGTGGCGGTGATGCGGCCCGCGCTCAGGTGCGCGACCAGGTCGGCCCGGCCGAGCAGCAGCGGCGACGTGGCGATCACCAGGGTGGTCCGTCCGGCCCGCGCGGCACGCAGCCGCTCGGCGATCCGCGCCTCGGTGTGCGCGTCCACCGCCGACGTCGGGTCGACGAGGATCAGCACCTCCGGCTCGGCGAGGAGCGCCCGGGCCAGGCGTACCCGTTGGCGCTGACCGCCGGAGAGCGTCCGGGCCCGGGTGTCGAGCGGGGTGTCCAGCCCGGCCGGCAGGGCGTCGACGATGTCCTCCGCCGAGGCGGTCCGCAGCGCCGCGCCGATCCGTTCGTCGTCGGCCCCGGCTTCGGCCGCGTGCAGGACGTCCCGCAGTGTCCCGGCGAAGAGGTACGAGTCGTGGTCGGCGACCAGGATCCGGGCGCGGACCTCGTCCAGGGCGATCCCGGTCAGCGGGACACCGCCCCAGGTGGTGTCGGCGGCGACGTACCGGCCGAGCCGGTCGGCCAGGGCCACGGCGGCTGCCGGGTCGTCTGCGGCCACCCCGGTCAACCGGCCGGCGCGCACGGTCAGCCCGGTCACCGGGTCGTGCAGGTCGGCGGGGCCGGCCGGCGCGGTTACGGCGTCGGGCCGGCGCGTGCCCGGAACCGAGCCCGGCCACCGACGACCCGGGCCGCCGACATCGTCGGGTGTCACGTTGAGCAGGTCGGCGATCCGCCGGGCCGCGACCCGACCCCGGATCAGCTGGTGACTGCCCTCCAGCAGGAACCAGACCGGCACGATCAGGGTCGCCACGTAGCCGTAGACGGCGACCAGTTCGCCGACCGTGACGTCACCGGTCACCGCCATCCGGGCCGTCAGCCACACCACCGCCGCGAGGAACAACCCGGGGATGGCGACCGTCGCCGCGTCGATCCAGCTGATGACCGCGCCGACGCGGTAGCCCTCGGCGCGCAGGTCCTGGGATCGGGCCGCGTACCGCCGAGCGAACAGGTCCCGGCCGCCGACCCCGGCGAGCACCCGCAACCCGGCCACGATGTCGCCGGATCGGGCGGTGAGCGCGCCCTGCTGTCTCCGGTAGATCGACTCCGCTCGTTCGAGTCGGCGCAGCAGTGGCCCGACGACCAGCCCGACCACTGGCACTCCCAGCAGCACACAGAGCGCGAGCATCGGGGAGATCGACCAGAGCACCACGGCGATGACCCCGTACGCGACGACCGCACCGACCCCCGGCCCGGTCAGCGTCAGCACCTGCGCCGCCCAGTCGATGTCGGAGCCGCCGATGGTGGACACCTCGCCCCCGGCGACCCGGCGCGGCAGCACCGCGCCGATCCGGGACAACTGGCGCAGCAGGATTTCCGCCGAGCGGGCCTTGGCGTCTTCCCGGATGAAGGTCATCGTGCGGTGCCGCATGATGCCCAGGAATGACAGTGCCACGCCCGCGACGACGATCGCCGCGACCCAGAACGCCAGGGCCCGGGTGTCGCGTGCGCGCAGGCCGTCGTCGACGGCGCGGGCGATCAGGTAGGGCCGGGCCGACAGCCCGACCATCCAGGCCGTCCCGAGCAGGCTGCCGCGCAGCACCCGCCAGGGTTGGCAGCGGACCAGCCACCACAGGTATCGCATCGGACCGCGAGTGTCCGGAGTGCCAGGATCGGGATGCGGGATCTGCGGAGGCACCCCGGTCACGCTACCGGCCGGCTCCGACACCCCACCGACCGGACGAACGTAAGGTGCGCCTCCTTTCCTGTCGGAGGGGAGAGGCAGAATCACGTTCGTGCTGGTGGCGGTGGTGTCCGACGAGCGGGGCGGGGGAGTGCTGTGCCCGCTGGACGCCATCGGTCGGCCGGTCGGCCCGACCGAGACCGTCGCCGATCTGGTCGCCGCGGTCGCCGCGCGCGAGGCCGCGGAGCACCCGCGCTGGGTCTGGTCGACCGCCGCCTCCGTCTACCCGGCGCTGCTGCGCGCCGGCGTCCGGGTCGACCGGTGCCACGACGTGGAGTTGACCGAGGCGCTGCTGCTCGGGCACGCCGGCCGCTGGGGCGAGCCCCGCTCGCTGGCCGCCGCCTGGGCCCGGTTGACCGGCGCGGCGGTGCCGCCGGACCCGCCGCCGCGCGCCGCCGCGCCACCCGGGCACGGCCAGGGCGCGCTCTTCGACACGCTGCCCGGCCCGCCGGGCCCGGGCATCGAGGCCCTGACCCAGGTATACGCCGACCAGCTCGCCCGCATCGCCACCACCGAGCATCCGGGCCGGTTCCGGTTGCTGGTGGCCGCCGAGTCGGCGGGCGCGCTGATCGCGGTGGAGATGGGTGCCGCCGGGCTGCCCTGGCGTGCCGACGTACACGACGAGATCCTCACCGAGCTGCTCGGCGAGGCGTCCCCGGTCGGTGGGCCGCCGCGCCGACTCGCCGAGTTGGCCGCCCGGATCGCCGATGCCTTCGGTGTACGCCGCCTGCACGCCGACTCGCCGGCAGAGCTGTTGAAGGCGTTCGCCCGGGTCGGGGTGGAGCTGCCCAACACCCGGGCCTGGGTGTTGCGCGGGGTGGACCATCCGGCCGTGCCGCTGGTGTTGGAATACAAGGAGCTCTACCGGATCTGGACGGCGCACGGCTGGTCCTGGCGCGAGCAGTGGGTGCGCGACGGCCGGTTCCAGCCGGAGTACGTGCCGGGTGGGGTGGTCTCCGGCCGCTGGGCCACCCGGGGCGGCGGTGCGTTGCAGATCCCGAAGGTGATCCGGCGTGCGGTGGTGGCCGATCCGGGCTGGCGGTTGGTGGTCGCCGACGCCGGTCAGTTGGAGCCTCGGGTGCTCGCCGCGGTCTCCGGCGACGCCCGGCTGGCGGCGGCGGGCGGCGCTGGTGACCTCTACGCCGCGCTGGCCCGTGACTCGTTCGACGGCGACCGGGCCCGGGCCAAGGTGGCCCTGCTCGGTGCGATGTACGGGCAGACCGGCGGTGCCGCCGTGCCCGCGTTGGCGGTGCTGAAGCGCAGTTACCCGACGGCGTTCGGTTACGTGGAGGCGGCGGCCCGCACCGGTGAGGCGGGTGGGTTGGTGCGGTCGTGGCTGGGGCGGACGTGCCCGCCCGGTTCGGCTGGCTTCGGTGATCCTGACGAGGTGCCAGCCGACCCGGACGGGGCGGCCGACCCGCACAGTCCCCGAGCCCGTGCCGCCCGGTCGCGGGGGCGCTTCACGCGCAACTTCGTCATCCAGGCCACCGCTGCGGAGTGGGCCTCCACATTGCTGGCCACGCTGCGGACGGAGTTGTCCGGCACCGACGCCGAGCTGGTCTTCTTCCAGCACGACGAGGTGGTCGTGCACGCCCCCGCCGATCAGGCGGACGCGGTCGCCGAGGCCGTCAACCGTTGCGGCGAGCGCGCCTCCGCGCTGCTCTTCGGTGCGACGCCGGTCCGGTTCCCGCTGGACCTGTCCATCGTCGGCTGCTACGCCGACGCGGCGTGACCGGCGCGGCGTCCGTGTCCGGGATGGTGTCGCCCCGGGTCTCGTCGGCGTCGTCCTGATCGTCGGAACAGGTCACGGCGGCCGTCCGGTGCATAACGGTTGTGCTATTTCTCCTTTTCGCCCCGCCACCCCCGGCTGGCCGTCCTCGTTGCAGTGTCCGTAGGAGGGGACGGACCGGTCACGGTCGGTCCCGTGCTGGAGGGGGCGCAGCTGAACCGGATCGCAGGAATGATCATCGCGGCGGGCGGGGGACGACGGATCGGTGGTCCCGAGGCGCTGCTGCACCAGGGCGAGAAGCCCCTGGTCAACCAGATGATCGACACGATGACCGAGGCGGGCTGCGAGCAGATCGTGGTCGTGTTGGGTGCCGCCGCCGATCAGGTCCGGGAGACCGCTGATCTCGGCAAGGCCACCGTAGTGATCAACAAGGCGTGGGGCACCGGGGTCGGTTCGTCGATCCGGGCCGGCCTGGCCGCCATGGACGACGAGGGAATCGAGGCGGTGGTGGTGGTCCCCGTCGACATGCCGGGCCTGACCGCCGTGGCGGTACGCCGGGTGGCCGCGCTGCCGTACCCGGACGTGCTGGTCTGTGCCACCTACGACGGGTTGCGGGGCTACCCGATGCTCTTCGGCCGCCGGCACTGGCCCGGCATCGCCACCCTGGCCAGCGCCGACGTGGGCGCCCGGCCCTATCTGCTGGCGCACAAGGACCAGATCGTCGACATCGCCTGCGATTCGGTGGCCGATGGCAGCCGGGTCGACACCCCGGAGTTGATGGCGCTCTACGGGCTCACCGTCCCGCCGCAGCGGGTCGGGGTCTAGGCGGGCGAGGGGGCGGGAGTGCCCGAGTGCGACGACGGATCGGACGCCGAGGTTGTCGAGCACCGCTGCCACCCGGTCCGCCTGGTCGGGCACCTCGTACGACGGCGAGGCCGGAGACCGGCCGCAGCCCGGGAGGTCCACCCGGATGACGTGGTGGTGGCCGGCGGGCGCAGGCACCACCGGATTCCAGGAGGCGCCCGAGAACCCCGATCCGTGGATCAGCAGCAGCGGCGGCGCCTCCCGCGGACCGTCGTGAACCACGTGCATGCCCTGCGACTGCGCAACGTCGTACTCGCTCATGGGAACGACGATGCCCGGGCCGCCGGTCGTCCGTCTTGGACAAATGTCCTCGGGTCCGGGGTCTAGGAGGCGTTGCGTGGCGCCTCCCGGAATGCGTGATGCCTGTGCGTCATCAAGATGACGCACAGGCATCACGCTCGTCAGGACATGGCCGTCAGTCCTGCGACTGGTCGAGCTTCCCGGTGGCGGCGAGCCGCTGGTACCAGTGGGCGCTGTCCTTCCAGGTGCGGACCTGGGTGTCGTAGTCGACCCGGATGATGCCGAAGCGGCGGTCGTAGCCGTAGCCCCACTCGAAGTTGTCCAGCAGCGACCAGACGAAGTAACCGCGCACGTCCGCACCCTGCGCGCGGGCGTCGGCCATCGCGCCGATGTGCCGGCGCAGGTAGTCGATCCGCCGGTCGTCGTGGATCCGGCCGTCGGCCGACACCACGTCGTCGAAGGCCGCACCGTTCTCGGTGATCATCATCGGCTGGTTCGGGTATTCGCGGTGCAGGCGCAGCAGCAGCTCGGTCAGGGCGGGCGGGTCGATGTTCCAACCCATCGCCGTGTACGGGCCGGGCTGCGGCAGGAAGTCGACGTTGTCGGCGGCGACCCACGGCGTCGAGGTGGAGGCACCGTGCCCGTCGGCGTCGGAGCGGGCCGACACCCCGTCCCAGGCCCGGACCAGGGTGCTGGAGTAGTAGTTCACCCCGAGCACGTCCAGGGGCACCGCGATCAGCTTCTCGTCACCGTCGCGGACGAACGACCAGTCGGTGACCGAGGCGGTGTCGGCGAGCAGGTCGGCCGGGTACGCCCCGTCCAGCATCGGGCCGAGGAACGCCCGGTTGGCCAGCGCGTCGATCCGCCGTACCGCGTCCTGGTCCGCGTCGGAGTCGGACGCACCCCGGATCACGTGCAGGTTCAGCGTCACCGACAGCTCGGCGGCCGGGGCCAGTTCCCGCACCACCCGGCCCGCCAGGCCGTGCGCCAGGTTGAGGTGGTGCACCGCGGCCAGCGCCGCCGCCGGCTCGGTGCGACCCGGCGCGTGCACCCCGGAGGCGTAACCCAGGTACGCCGAGCACCACGGCTCGTTCAGCGTCGTCCAGGTGTGCACCCGGTCACCCAACGCACCGACGATGCCGGCCGCGTACTCCTGGAAACGCAGCGCGGTCTCCCGCGCCGCCCAGCCGCCGCCGTCCTCCAACTCCTGCGGCAGGTCCCAGTGGTACATGGTCGCCACCGGGCGGACGCCCCGCTCCAGCAACCCGTCCACCAGCCGGGAGTAGAAGTCGATGCCGGCCTGGTTGAACCGACCCGAGCCGCCCGGCTGCACCCGCGGCCAGGAGATGGAGAACCGGTACGCGCCGAGCCCGAGGTCGGCGATGTGCCCGAGGTCGTCGGCCCAGCGGTGGTAGTGGTCGGCCGCCACGTCGCCGGTGTCGCCGTTCAGCGTCCGACCGGGTGTGTGGCTGTAGGTGTCCCAGACGGACGGCCCGCGCCCGTCCTCGGTGACCGCGCCCTCGATCTGGTACGCCGCCGTCGCCGACCCCCAGACGAAGCTCTCCGGGAAGTGGTGTTGCGTCATCGTTCAGTCCCCTGGATCTCGCAGCTGTAGCCCGTCGAGGTGCCGGCGACCAGTTCGGCACTGGCCGTCCCACCCTCGTAGCGCACGTCGAACTCGGCGCCCGGCCCGTCCCCGGGTGACGGTACCCGTACCCGGGTCTGTTGCCCTTCGGCCGGTGCGTACAGCCGCAGCCGCACATCGTCGGCCCACTCGTAGTCCGGTCGGTCGTTGCGGGCGCCGAACGGGATGACCGCACCCGGCCGTGCCAGCACCGGCAGGCTGTCGAACCCGTGCTTCTCGGTGACCCACGCCGGGCCGGTGACCTGCGCGCCCGTGACCAGGTGCGTCCAGGTGCCCCCGGGCACGTAGTAGGTGACGTCACCGTCGGCGCTGAGCACCGGGGCGACCAGCACGTCCGGGCCGAGCATGTACTGCCGGTCCAGGTGGGCGGCGGCCGGGTCGTCCGGGAACTCCAGGATCATCGGTCGCATCATCGGCGTCCCGTCGCGGTGCGCCTCCTCGGCGGCGGCCGCCAGGTACGGCATCAGGCTGAGTTTGAGCTGGGTGAAGTGCCGCAGCACGTCGACGGCCTCGGCGTCGAACGCCCACGGCACCCGGTACGAGCCCGAGCCGTGCAGCCGGGAGTGCGAGGAGAGCAACCCGAAGGCGACCCACCGCTTGAACACCACCGGGTCGGGGGTGCCCTCGAAGCCGCCGATGTCGTGGCTCCAGTAGCCGAAGCCGGAAGCGGCCAGGGACAGCCCGCCGCGCAGTGACTCGGCCATGGCGACGAAGGTCGACTCGCAGTCGCCGCCCCAGTGCACCGGAAACTGCTGCCCGCCGGCGGTGGCCGACCGGGCGAACAGCACGGCCTCGCCCTTTCCACGCTCGGTCTCCAGCAGCTCGAAGACCGCCTTGTTGTAGAGGTACGAGTAGTAGTTGTGCATCCGCTGCGGGTCCGAGCCGTCGTGCCACACCACGTCGGTCGGGATGCGCTCACCGAAGTCGGTCTTGAAGCAGTCGACGCCCATGTCCAGCAGCGCCTTGAGCTTGCCGGTGAACCAGCGGACCGCGTCCGGGTTGGTGAAGTCGACAAGCGCCATGCCGGCCTGCCACTTGTCCCACTGCCAGACCGAACCGTCGGGGTTGCGCACCAGGTAGCCGGCCTGCCGGCCCTCCTCGAACAGGTACGAGCGCTGCGCGATGTACGGGTTGATCCAGACGCACACCTTCAGGTCGCGCTCGTGCAGCCGGCGCAGCATCCCCTCGGGGTCGGGGAAGGTCGCCGGGTCCCAGACGAAGTCGACCCAGTGGAACTGGCGCATCCAGAAGCAGTCGAAGTGGAACACCGACAGCGGCAGCCCGCGCTCGGCCATCCCGTCGACGAACTCGGTCACCGTCTTCTCGTCGTACGAGGTGGTGAACGAGGTGGACAGCCACAGCCCGTACGACCAGGCGGGGATCCGGGCCGGACGACCGGTCAGCGCGGTGTAGCGGCGCAGCACGTCCTTCGGCTTGGGCCCGTCGATGACGTAGTAGGTGAGCGACTGCCCCTCGACACTGAACTGGTTCTGCGTGACGACCTCGGAGCCGACCTCGAACGACACGTGCTCCGGGTGGTCCACGAACACCCCGTAGCCGGCACTGCTGAGGTAGAACGGAACGTTCTTGTACGCCTGCTCGCTGGCGGTGCCGCCGTCGGCGTTCCAGATGTCGACGGTCTGCCCGTTCTTGACGAACGGGCCGAAGCGCTCGCCCAACCCGTACACCGTCTCGCCGACACCGAGGGCGAGCCGTTCGTGCACGTGCGGGCGGCCCTCGGCGTCGGTGACGATGCCGACGCTGCGCCCGGTGGACCCGGTGAGCAGCCGGTCGCCGTGCAGGAAGTCGACCCGCCACCCGTCGACGAGCGCGACCCGTGCGGTCAGCTCGCCGGTGGTCAGCGTCGCGCTGATCCCGGTGATGTCGACGGTGACCGGGTGCGTCTCGTCGGTGCTCAGCCCGAAGTGGGGCTCGCGGGGCAGCCCGCCGGTGTGGTGGGCGATGGTCACCCCGACGACGCCGGGGGCGGGGGAGAAGAACCGGACGGTGACCAGGGGCCGGTTGAGGGTGTCGCCGCGTCCGGTGATCTGACCGGTCGGGGCGAAGACGGTGAAACCCCGTTCGTCCGGCTCGACCGACTCGACGGTGCCGGGGCGCAGGACACTGACACCGGGGCGCAGTTGCCAGTACCCGTCGGTGAACTTCACTTCTCGGCTCCTGCCGTGATGCCGCGCGCCAGAGTGCGCTGGAAGATGAGGAAGAAGAGGATCGCCGGCACCAGGCTGATCAGCGCGCCGGCGTTGGTGGTCGGAGCGTCCATCAGCCGGTCGCCCTGAAGCGACGCGAGCGCGACCGGGATGGTCTGCGTCTGGTTGTCGATCAGCATGACCAGCGGGATGAGGAACTCGTTCCAGGTCCAGATGAAGAAGAAGATGAGCAGCACCGCGAGGGTGGGCCGCAGGTTGGGGAAGACCACCCGCCACAGCACAGTCCACTTGCCGGCACCGTCGAGCGCGGCGGCTTCGAGCAGCGAGCGCGGGAACGTGCCCAGCACCGAGGCGAGCAGGTAGGTGCCGAACGCGCTCTGGATCACGGTGAAGATGATGATCACCGCGAGTCGGGTGTTGTAGAGCCCGACCTCCTTGGCCACGTAGTACAGCGGGTAGATCAGCGCCTCCTGCGGCAGCATGTTGGCCAGCAGGAAGAGACCGACGATCCAGAGCCGCCCGCGGACCCGGCCGATGCCCAGGGCGTACGCGTTGAGCAGTGACACGGCGACGCCGAGCACCGCCACGGAGCCGGCGATGAGCGCCGAGTTCCAGAGCTTGAGCGGGAAGTTCACCTCGGTCCAGTAGGTCCGCAGACCCTTGGTGTAGAACTCCGTCGGCCAGCTCAGCGGGCCACCCGACGAGTAGTCACCGGGCGACTTGAACGCGTTGAGCAGCATGAACGCGAACGGCACCAGCATGGCGAGGGCGGCGAGCGTGACCAGGGTGAGCACGACCCAACGGCTCGCGCCGCGGTGGTGCCGATCGCGTACGGGCCGACGCGGCGCCACCGGTGCGGTGGTCGGAGTGAGTGTGACGGCCATGTCAGAACCCCCGGTCCCGGCGCTCGCTGCGGGCCTGCATCCAGATGAAGACCACGGCCACCACAACGATGATCAGTGTCAGCACGGTGGAGATGGCGGAGCCGTAGCCGACCTGGAGCTTCTTGAAGAACGTGTAGTACGCGAAGTACGACGGCACGTTCGTGGCGTTCTCCGGGCCGCCCCGGGTCAGGGCGAAGATCGGCCCGAACACCTTCAGGGCGGCGATGGTGCAGGTCAGGGCCACCACGAAGGTCTCCGGCCGGATCTGCGGGAGGGTGATCGCCCGGAACCGGTGCAGCCAGTTCGCGCCGTCGACCTCGGCCGCCTCGTACAGCTCCGGGTCGACCCGTTGCAGCGCCGCCATGAAGACGACCACCGGGTAGCCGATCTGCACCCAGATCATCACCGCCATCACGGCCGGCAGAGCGGTGTCCGGGTCGCCGAGCCAGTCGTGGCGTAGCGCGCCGAGGCCGACCGCGTCGAGCAGGCTGTTGAACGCGCCGTCGGGCCGCAGGATCCAGCCCCAGACGATGCCGGCCACCACGACGGGGAGCACCTGCGGGAGGTAGAAGGCGGCTCGCAGCGCCGCCGCGGTGCGGGGCTTGAACCGGCGGCCGATGACGTCGAAGAGCACCGCGGCGAGCAGCAACCCGAGCAGGGTGGGTACCACCACCATCGCGACGAGCATCCACACGGTGTTGCGGAACGACGCCCAGAACACGTCGTCCTGCAGCAACTGCTGGTAGTTGTCCAGGCCGACCCAGGTGGGGTCGCCGATGCCGGACCACTTGGTCAGCGACAGGTAGAGGGTGCCGACCAGCGGTGCGCCGATGACCAGGACGAAGAGCACTGCCCCGGGGAGCAGGTAGAGCCAGTACGCCGCGTTGCGGCCGCGACGTTTGCGGCCGGGCGTGGGCTGGGTGGGGGTCGCCGCCGGCTGCGCGGTGGCGAGGGTCTCGGAGACTGCCATGGAAGATCCTTCCCGGCGGGGCGGGCGGGCGCGCCGGTCGTACCGGTCGCGCCCGCCGCTCGCCGTGTCACTTGCCGGTGATCTCCTTGACGCCATCGGCGTACGGCTTGGCGATCGAGTCGAGGACCTGGTCGGGCGACTTGGAGCCGTTGATCAGGCCCTGGAAGCCGGCGACCAGCACGTCGTAGTAGCCGGGAACCGGCCAGTCCGGGTAGAAGGCGAGCCCGTCCTGCTTGCTGACCGTGTTGAAGTCCTCGATCAGCTTGCGGTCCTTGGGGTCGCTGATCTTCGCCGGGTCACCGGCGACCGGGACACCACCGTTGTTGCCGATCAGGTCCTGGATCTCCGGACGCAGGGTGATGTCGATGAAGTCGTACGCCAGGCTCTTGGCCTTGCTGTTCGCCGGGACCACCCAGAGGTTGCCGGAGGAGCCGGCCTGCAGGGTGTTGCCCGGGAAGAGGAAGGTGTCCCAGTTGGCCTTCATCTCGGCCTTGAACCGGCCGTACCACCAGCTGCCCGAGACGATCATCGGAACCTTGCCGCCGATGAACGCGGTGCCCATGTCCTCGGCCTTGAGGCTCGCCGAGTCCTTGGCGACGTAGCCCTTCCTGACCCAGTCGGCGAAGGTGTCCGCGCCGTACTTCAGCGGGTCGGCCTTGAAGTCGACCGGGTTCTTGTAGAGCTGGTAGTTGTCGACGAACTGCCGGTCGGCCTTCGACAGGGCGAGCTGGTAGAAGAGCTGACCGGCCGGGTACTCGGCGCCGGCCATGCCCAGCGGGGTGACGCCCTTGCCGACGAAGGTGTCCATCGCGGCGGTCATCTCGGACAGGGTGGTCGGGACCTTGACGCCGTTGCGCTGGAACAGGTCCTTGTTGTAATAGACCGTGACGTACTCGCCGTAGTTCGGCACGCCGAACCAGTTGCCCGAACCCATCACGCCCTTGTCGCTGTACCGGGCGGTGGTCTGCAGGCTGGGGCTGAGCTTGCCGGCCCAGCCGCGCTTGTCGGCCTCGGCGCTCAGGTCGGTGAGCAGGCCCTGGGAGGAGAGCAGCCCGGCGGTCGCGTTGCCCTTGTTGTACTCCATGATGTCCGGGCCTTCGGACGAGTTGATGATCATGCCAGCGTTCTGCTGGATCTGTTCGAACGCCTTGCGCTCGAAGCGGACCTCGACGCCCGGGTGCTCGGCCTTGAAGATCTCGATCGCCCGGTTCCAGCCGATCCCCATGGCGCTGTTCTCGCTCTCGTAGTGCCAGAGCTTGAGGGTCTTGGCCCCGCTGTCGTCCTCGCTGTCACCACCGCCGCAGGCGGCCACGGTGGTCGTCGCGGTCGCGGCCAGGGCGATCGCGGCGACGATCCGGCGGAATCGCTGCATTGCTATCCTCCTCGTTGAGTATCTAGCCGGTACTTCACTGGGTCCGTCGTCGCGTTGCAGCGCGGCGGCGGGCCGTTTTCGCTGGTCAGCCCCCGTCGGTCGAACTGGGACCGGAGGTGGCCAGTGCCGGCCGTCGTGGCGCGGCGGTCGATCCCCGGATCTCCAACGCGCACGGCAGCAGTTGCTGGTGACGTTGGTCGCCGGGACCATCCAGGTGGCGCAGCAGCGCCTCGATCGCGATCCGGCCGAGGGCCGAACCGGGTGACGTCATCGCGGTCAGCGCCGGGGTGGCCAGCTCGGCGACCTGCGGCGAGGTGACCATCGAGACGACCGAGACGTCGTCGGGCACCGACATCCCACGGCCGGTCAGCTCGCCGAGGATGCCGAAGATCGCGGTCTCGTTCATGGCCAGCACGGCGGTCAGGTCCGGAGCCTGCGCGAACGCGGCGGCCAGAGCGGCACGCCCGCCGGCGGCGCTGTCCTCGGCGGCGATCATCACCGGGTCGAGAGCGTGCCCGGTCATCGCGGCGACGAAGGCGTCCCGGGTGCGCAGCGCGGGCCCGTAACCGCTGGCCAGTGTGGCGGCGGAGTGGTTGACGTAGACGATCCGCCGGTGCCCGAGGCCGACCAGGTGCGCGACGGCCTCCCGGACGGTCTGGTCGAAGTCGATGTCGACGTAGGAGAGGGTGCCGGTGTCGCCGGTGCGGCCGATCAGCACCAGTGGCACGCCGGCCTCCTGGAGCACGGTGACCCGTTCGTCGGCGAGCTGGACCTCCATCAGCACGACGCCGTCGAGCATCCGCTGGCTGGCCAGCCGACGCAGGTCGTCGAGGTCGCCACCGCCGACCGGCGAGAGCACCAGGTGGTACCCGGCAGCGCTGGCCGCGGCGGCGGCACCGGTGACGAAGGCGGTCTCGGTGGCGCCGAGGCCGCGCTCGTCCATCGGCATCAGCAGGCCGAGGATCCGGCTGCGCCGGCTGGCGAGGCCACGGGCCATCGCGTTGGGCTGGTAGTCCAGCTCGGCCATCGCGGCGAGCACCTTGTTCCGGGTGGCCTGGGAGATCGGCCGGGTGCCGGTGAGCACGTACGAGACGGTGCTGACCGAGACGCGGGCGAGGCGGGCGACGTCGTGCATGGTGGCCACCGCGCACCTCCTCCGGCCTGGCGTGGGATCGCTCCCGAACCTTCGTCGAAACGCTTCGACGAAGCGGTTCGACAGGACGCTAGGCCACCTGTTACGGCGCCGTCAATAGCCGATGTCCAAAAGAAGTCGGGCCGCCGCGTGGAGGTGACCGGCGCGGCGGGTCAGGACAGGTCGAACAGGGTGGCGGCGCTGCCCCAGCAGACCGCGCGCAGCCAGTCGTCGCCCAGATCCAGCCGGGCCAACCCGGTCAACTGGTCGGCGTACGGGTAGGGGATGTTCGGAAAGTCGCTGCCGAGCAGCACCTTGCCGGCCAACCCCAGCTCGCGCAGCCGGGGCAGTTCATCGGCCGGGAAGGGGATGAACTGATCGAAGAAGGACGTGAACGCCATCGTGGTGTCCAGCCGGACCCGCTCGTAGCCCTCGGCGAGGTCCAGGAACGCCCGATAGTCCGGTGCGCCGAGGTGCGCCACCACGGCGGGCAGCCGAGGATGGCGGGCGAGCAGGGCGGCGAACTGCTCCGGCCCGGTGTGCGGAGTCCCCACCGGTGCGTGACCCGCGTGCACCACGACCGGCACACCCGCGTCGGACAGCATTCCCCACACCTGGTCCAGTGCCGGATCCGTCGGTGCGAAGCCGCCGACCTGCACGTGCACCTTGAACAGCCGGGCCCCACCGGCCAGCGCCGCCTCGACGTACCCGGGCGCGTCCGGTTCCGGGAAGAAGGTGGCCGAGGGCAGGCAGCCCGGGGTGGTCCGAGCGAACTCCAGCGTCCAACGGTTCAACTCCGCCGCCATGCCCGGTCGGTGGGGGTACGCCAGCGCGCTGAACGCCCGTACCCCGAGCCGGTGCAGGTACGCGACCCGCTCGGCGTCGCTCCACCGGTACCGGATCGGCCACTCGGTGCCGACCAGCGGGCCGGCCGCGTCGAAGTACGCCCACACCCGGCGTAGCAGGCGTGGTGGCAGGAAGTGCACGTGCACGTCGGCCAGCCCGGGCAGCCCCAGCGTGCGCCAGAAGTCCGGCACCCGCGCGTCGGCGGCTGGCGGTGGCTCTGGCGCCGCCTCGGTCATATCTCGATGTCGAACCGGCTCAGCACCGAGGGCGCGATCAGGCCGAGGGTGGCGAGCGCCGAGACGACGGTCAGGGCGATGCGCACCCCGACCACCTCGGCCTTGCTGCCGACACGCAGGGCGATGCTGTTCGGCAGACCGACCATCATCCACATACGCCGCTTGATCGGGATCGGCCACAGGATCGGCACGCCGGCTCGGGTGACCATGTCGCCGAGGATGTGCACGAAGCAGCCCACCCCCAGCGCGGTGCCGATCAGGGGATACCCGCGCCCGCCCGGGAGGTTGACGAAGGTGAACCAGGCCGCTCCGGCCGACGCGAGGGTCACGATGACCCAGCCGGCGCGCTCCGCCCACCTGTCGAACAGCCCGCGCAGGGCGAGGCCGAACATGAAGAACAGGATGGTGATCACCGCCCACTTGCCGTACGCGGCGCAGAGCGCGGTGGTGCCCCAGCCGATCAGCACGGTGAACGGCAGCGTGTGGGTCAGCGTCCGGTGCCCGTTGTTGCGGCGCGGGTCCTTGCTGAGCTTCGTGGCGTAGTAGACCCCCAGTGAGACCTTCTCCATCACCTCGGCGGCGAAGAGGGAGAAGACCCCGAAGGTGCGGGCCACGGTGGCCCCACCCTGGTTGCGGGTCACCTTGCCCGACATGTCGAGGTCGGGAAAGAGTGCGCCACCGGCGCACACCGCGGTGCCCACGGCCAACGCGAGCGGTGACTGGTGGTAGTCGGCGAACTGGTCCAGTGCCCAGGACCCTGCCAACCACACCGCCGCGCCAGACAGCGCGTGCTGCGGTCCCATCATCTCGGCTCACCCTCCCCAGGGATCTTGAGCGCCCAAAGCTACGCCACTGTAGTCAGCGCCGGCGCCGCAGGGGCATCACCCGGACGGTCCACAACGGACCGCGTCACAGGGCGGGGGTGAAGCTCTGCCGGATCATCGGCAAGTATGCCGCGTTGACCTGCCAGTCGAACTCTTTTGTCAACCAGGAGACGGTGTAGGAACGCTCAGCCGACGTGTTGGCCAGCAACCGGAAACTGTGCACCTGCTCGCCGGCGGCGTTCTCCCAGCCGCACTCCCAGACCGCGCCACCCTCGAAGATGTCCATCGCCGAGATGTCCACCTTGCGATAGCCGGGAAGCGAGCCGGCGGTGGTGAGTCGCGCCTCCTCGGCCTTCCAGTAGGCCACCGGGTCGGGCCGCGCCGGCCCCGCCTCCACGCTCAGCACCCGGGCCCCGTCGAGTTCCCGGAAGCAGGTCACCGCGCCCTCGGTCCAGCGCGCCCAGGCCACCGGCGCGGCGATCCGAAAACCGGTCGGGTCGTCGTGCCAGGTCCAGCCCTCACGCAGCCGGTACCGTGCGTCGGCCGGCGGCGACACCGACGCCACCGGCGTGGCCGCCGCCGGCGGAGGCGTCGAGCAGGCGAACGCGGCCGGCCTGGAGGTCGGCGCCCCGCCACCCGAGCCGGACGGTGGTGTCCGCTCGTCGTGGCGGTTGACCAGCGCCAGTGTGACGCCACCGGCGACGAGCAGCGCGGTGGCCGCACCACCCAGGGCGATCAGGCGCCGACGCCCGCGACGGCCGGGCCGGCTCGCCAGCTCTGCGGTCGGCGTCGCCGGAACGCCGAGCGGAGCCGGCGGGTCGAGCGGGTGGGGCGCGATGGCACGGCTCGCGCCGAGGACTGCCGCCACCGCCGAGGACCGGGGTGGCCGGGCGGGCTGCTCGGGGGTCGCCGCGGCGCCTCTCAGCAGCGGCTCCGCCTCGGCGGCGGTCAACCGTCGCCAGGGGTCGCGCTGCAACAGGCCGGTGAGGACAGGAGCCAACGGCCCGGCGCGGCGCGTCGGGTCCGGTGGTTCGGTGGCCAGCGCGCTGAGTGTCGCCATCGCGCTCGACCGGGCGTACGGCGACCGCCCCTCGACCGTCGCGTAGAGGGTCGCGCCCAGCGACCACATGTCGGTACGCGGGTCCGACACCCCTTCGCGGGCCCGCTCAGGGGCGACGTACTGCGGTGAGCCGAGCACCATGCCGGGCCCGGTCATCGCACCGTCGCCACCGTCGAAGGTGGCCAGCCCGAAGTCGGTGAGCACCACCCGCCCGTCGTCGGCCACCAGCACGTTGTGCGGCTTGATGTCGCGGTGCAGCACCCCGGCGGTGTGCGCGGCCCGCAACGCGGCGAGCACGGCCAGCCCGATCCGGGCGGTGCGCTGCGGGCTCAGGGGCCCCTCGTCGCCGATGATCTGCTGTACCGAGCGGGACGGCACGTACTCCATCACGATCCACGGGCTCTCCCGGTCGTGCACCACGTCGTAGATGCGCACCACGTTGGGGTGGTTGAGCCGTGCGGCGGTGCGTGCCTCGCGCAGGGTCCGCAGTCGCAGCCCCTCGCGTTCGGCCTCGGCCAGCCAGGACGGCGGCACGATCTCCTTCACCGCGACGTCGCGATGCAACATCTCGTCGCGAGCAAGCCACACCCGGCCCATTCCGCCGGTGCCGACCAGGTCGAGCAGCCGGTACCGACCCGCGATCAGCAAATGCTGCACGGTCGCTCCCCCTCGGTGACCCCGAGTTACACGATAGCCACCGATTCTGGCTTTATCATCCGCTGCGTGGCCTCGATCCACGCCAGACGGTGGTCCGTATCGTGACCATACGACGCAGGTCAGCGGGGTGGTCGGAAACTGTCTCGCACCGCCGTCCAGTCCGCGCCGGACCGGGTCCAGTCCCCGTCGTCGGTGATCCAGCCCAACGTCCAGCGGCTGGCCCCGACGACCTGTTGCCGGGCGTGCAGCCAGGCTCCGTACGGCGCCTGCCAGCGGCACTCCCACGCCGCTCCGCCGTCGCTCGCGGCAAGTCGGATCTCGTCGTACCCCGGCAGGGCCCCGGCCCTGGCCGCCGCGTCGCGGGCCGCCCGCAGCCGGGCCAGGGGATCGGCGGCACCGCCCTCGGCGACACTGAAGGCCCGGCCGGTCGCCGGGTCCTGGAAACACGCCACCGTGCCGTCGTGGGAGTAGTGCCACGTCGCCGGTACGGAGACCCGGAAGCCGGTCGCGTCGGCATGCCAGACCCAGCCGGGCGGCGGCCGGAACCGTTCGCCGGACGCCGGCGTGCCGACCGGTACCGGAGCGCCGACGACATCCGGGCGTACGCACGCGAACGGGGGCGGCGGGACGTCCCGCCCACCGGGCGGTGGGCCGGGCCGGCCGGGGCCGCCGGGGCCGCCGGGGCCGCCGGGGCCTCCACGGTCCGGCGGGCGGTACGACGGCGGCGCGGTGGACGAACTCGCCGTGTCGCTGGGCTCGTCGCCGGTGACGGCCAGCGCTGTGCCCACGCCGGCGGCGGCGGCCACCAGGAGCGCCACGACGACCAGCGCCCCCCGACGTGCCCTGGGCTGCCAGCCCGGTCGGGTGAGCACCGAGGCCGCAGGGGTCGGGCCCGGGTTGCCCGAGGAGGTGGGCGGATCAGGGTCGGGCAGCGGGACGGTGGGATCCTGGTCGGCTGTCGGGGCTCCGGTGAGCCGGCGGCTCGGATCCGCCGTCCGGTCCGCCGGGGCGGACAGCGGATCGGCGCGGCCGGTCGCCGCGGTGCTGAGCAACCTGCGGGCCCCGTCGTGGTCGAGGCGGTCGCGCGGGTCGCGACGCAGCAGCCCGGCGAGCACCGGCGCGAGCGGCCCGGCGTGCGGTGCCGGGTCGGGCGGCCCGGCGGCCAGTGCGCTCAGGGTGGCCATCGCCGTGCTGCGGGCGTACGGGGAGCGGCCCTCCACCGCGGCGTGCAGGGTCGCCCCGAGCGACCACAGGTCGGCGGCCACCGTGGACACCCCCTCGGCGGCCCGCTCCGGGGCGACGTACTGCGGGGAGCCGAAAACCATGCCGGGGCGGGTCATCGCGCCGTCACCGCCGTCGAAGGTGGCCAGCCCGAAGTCGGTGAGCATCACCCGCCCGTCGTGCGCCACCAGCACGTTCTGCGGCTTGATGTCGCGGTGCAGCACCCCGGCCGTGTGTGCGGCCCGCAGCGCGTCGAGCACGGCCAGGCCGATCCGGGCAGCTCGGGCCGGCTCCAGCGGCCCCTCGGCGTCCAGCACGTCCTGCAGGGTGCGGGACGGGACGTACTCCATGACGATCCATGGGCTGCCCTCGACCGGGATGACGTCGTAGAGCCGGACCACGGCGGGATGGTTGAGCCGGGCCGCGGCGCGCGCCTCCCGCAGGGTGCGCGAGCGCAGCTCGGCCCGCTCGTGGTCGGCGAGCCAGCTCGGCGGCACGATCTCCTTGACCGCGACCTCACGGTGCAGCATCTCGTCGCGGGCACGCCACACCCGACCCATGCCCCCGCGACCCACCAGGTCGAGCAGCCGGTACCGACCGGCGATCAGCACCTGCGCACGCTCCTCCTCA
The DNA here is from genome assembly GCF_050936255.1 of Micromonospora sp. CA-259024. Taxonomy (NCBI): domain Bacteria; kingdom Bacillati; phylum Actinomycetota; class Actinomycetes; order Micromonosporales; family Micromonosporaceae; genus Micromonospora; species Micromonospora sp. CA-259024. Next base: position 519,443 of record NZ_JBNJND010000001.1, read on the forward strand.
CCGCGGTTCCGGGCTACACCCTAGCCAGCGGATCGGAAGTCACCTATCGGTCGTCCGACTCAGCTCAGCAGGCGGCGTGGTCGGCGCGGGCCAGCAGATTGCCCTCCGGAATGGAGATCCGGGTACGTTCGCCGGCCAGTCGGGTGGCGGCCCTCCGGGCCTGTAGCGGGCCGTGCTCCCGACGGGCCGCGGTGTAGCTGGCGGCGGTACGGGCCGCGATCGTGGCCCACCCGTACCGCTCGCCGACCATCGTTCGGGCCCGTCGGGCCACCCGGCGGGCGAAGACCTCGTCGCCGAGCAGTTGGCCGACCGCGCCGGCGAGCGCGTCCGGGTCGCTGTGCGGAAACGTCACCCCGGTCACGCCGGGCTCGACGATCTCGGCGAGACCGCCGGTGCGGGCCACGGCCAGCGGCGCCCCGGCGGCTGCCGCCTCCAGCGCCACCATGCCGAACGGTTCGTAGAGGCTGGGCACCACTGTCGCGTCGGTCGCGCCGAGCATCGCCGGCAGTTGGATGGTGTCGAGGAAGCCGGTGAACCGGACGGTCGAGCAGAGCGCCAGACGCCGGGCCTCCGCCTCCAACTCGGCGCGGTACGGGCCGTCGCCGGCGATCACCACGCGCAATCCCGGGTGCCGCTCGCGGAGCCGGGGCACCGCGTGCACCAGGTGCTGGACGCCCTTCTCGTAGACCAGCCGCCCGGCGTACCCGACCAACGGGCCGTCTCCGGCGAACCGCGCCCGGGCCGACGCGACCGCCCTCGGCCGGGCCCGCCAGGCTCGGCCGTCGACCCCGTTGGGCACCACGTCGACCTGTGCGGCCGGTACGTCGAACAGTGCGGTCACCTGCTCGCGCATGTACCCCGAACAGGTGATGACCCGGATGGAGGAGTTACTGAGCCAGTGCTCGACGCCGTGGATGGTGCGGTTCATCTCCTCCGGCAGCCAGCCCTGGTGCCGGCCCGCCTCGGTGGCGTGCATGGTGGTGACCAGGGGCAGGTCCAGGTGCTCGGCCAGGGTGATGGCGGTGTGGGCGACGAGCCAGTCGTGGGCGTGGATGACGTCGTAGGTGCCGGCTTCGGTGGCGCGTAGGGCGGTGCGGGTGAGGGTGTGGTTGAAGGCCATGGTCCAGGCCAGCAGGGAGCTGGTGGCGAGGGGGAAGGTGACGGGGTCTTCGGGGGCGCGCAGGATGCGGACGCCGTCGGCGTATTCCTCCAGGGGCGCGCCGTCGGCGTGCCGGGTGACGACGGTGACGTCGTGGCCGGCGGCGGCGAGGGCGACGGAGAGGGCGTGGACGTGTCGGCCGAGGCCGCCGACGAGCACCGGCGGGTACTCCCAGGACAGCATCAGCACCCGAAGTTGCCGGGCGGGGTGGATGCCGATCACGTGGGCGTCGGGTGACATGCGGCCCCCTCTGAATTGTCCCCGGGCGCGCGCCGACCGACACCGAAGTCGATGTCGCCGTCGCGTCTGGATCGGGGCCAATCCTGCCGGGATCGAGATAACCAGCGGCGACACGGCCGTTGCGGTCGTGTAAAGCGCTACTGGCCCTTTCGGCGCACCCGCAGCAGCTCGGCCACCGACCACGCCTGGAACGGGCAGCCGGTCGCGGCGTGCGGCGCGAGGCCGTCGGCCGTTTCGCTCACCGATCCTAACCCATATTCGGTCAGATGGGCTTCAATACCGACGAATGCATCATCGACTGACATCTTCCCCCGGCGACCGGCGTCCACGTACGGGCCGAGCAGCCACGGCCAGACCGTGCCCTGGTGGTAGGCCCCGTCCCGGTCGGCCGGGCCGCCCCGGTGCCGTCCCACGAACTCCGGCGAATCCGGGGCGAGGCTACGTGGCCCGAGCGGGGTGAGCAGCCCGCCCGCGATGCGGCGCAGCGTCACCTCGTCCGGCTCCATCGGCGCGTACGGCAGGGACCAGGCCAGCAGTTGGTTGGGGCGCAGCGCGTCGTCGTCGTGCAGGGCGGCCCCGCCCAGCGGGTACGCCGGCGCGGGCGCGTCCAGCACGTCGTGCAGCCAGCCGGTCGGCGCCGGGAAACGCTCCCGGAACGAGGTGGTCGCCTGCCCGTGCCGTCGCCACAGCTCGTCCGCGTCCTGTCCGGCCAGCTCGGTCAGCTCCGCGAGCCCGGCCAGCCCGTTGATCCACAACGCGTTGACCTCGACCGGCTTGCCGGTACGCGGGGTGACCGGGACGCCGTACACCCGGGCGTCCATCCAGGTCAGCGCGGTGCCCGGGGCGCCCTGGCTGAGCAGACCGTCGGCCGGGTCGACGGAGATCCCGTAGCGGGTACCGGCCACGTGGGCGTCGACGACCGTCCGCAGCGCGGGCAGCAGCTCGTCGCCGAGGTCGGTGTCACCGGTCACCGTGACGTGCCGGCTCACCGCGTGCAGGAACCACAGGGTGCCGTCGACGGTGTTGTACTCCACCCGACCGGTGTCGGCGGTGTTGGCCAACATCCCCTCGGACAGCGTCGCCGCGTACGCCCGCAGCAGCTCGCGCCCCTCGTCGGCGCGACCGGTGCAGAGGAACAACCCCTCGTACGAGATCATCGTGTCCCGCGACCAGGCCCCGAACCACGGGTAACCGGCCACCACGTCGACCGCCGTGCCCCCGGTACGCACCACGAACGCGTCCGCCGCCAGCGTGAGCGTCGCCTCGACCGGGTCCGCCGGCTTCGCCGTCGCCACCACCTGCCGGTTGCGCCGCCGGGCCGTCGACACGATCTCCGCGGCCGGCGGCGGTTCCTCGTCGAGCCGGCCGGCCCAGGCCCGCACCGACACCGTGTCGCCGGGGCGTTCCAGCTCGCCGACGAAGCGCCCCGCGTACCAGAGGTCCTCGTTCGGGTGCAGACCCCGGTTGGCCTCCTCGCGGTGGTGTACGCCCAGCCACCACTGCCCCTCGGGCGCCCAGCCCGGGCCGGCCAGCCGGTACGCGCCCTCGACCACCGCGCCGTCAGCCACCGGCTCGACCCGCGGGATCGGGCCGTCGGCCCGCCGTTCGCCGTGCGCGTCGCGCCAGGTGCAGGCGGCGGAGAGCTCCAACCGGACCGGCCCGCCGGCGACCAGCCGGTGCACCACCGCCACGCAGGAGCGACCGGGCAGCATGGCCAACTCCCGCTCGATCACCACCGCGCCGATGCGCCACCGCCACCGGGGCAGCCCGTCGGCCAGGTCGAAACGCTCCAGCAGCTCGAAGCCGCGCGGGTCCACGTCGCCGGAGGACCACTCGTGCGCGCCGAGCCGCACCCGCACGCCGGACGGCAGGGTGACCGCCGGATCGAGACTCACCAGTCCCACTCGGCGGGATGCCGGGGTTTCCCCGGGAACCACCAACAGACCGTGGTAACGACGCGTCCGCAGCCCCCCGACGGTGCCCGTCGCATATCCGCCGAGGCCGTCGGGCACCAGCCACTCCCGGCTGGCCGCGCTGGTCAGATCGCCGCAGACCTGCGGGCCGAAGTGAATGTCGATCAACTTTCCTCCACCGGCGGCGAGGTGTAACACGCCACGACGAGAATGGCCGCTGTGGTCAAGTACCGCGGCGACGTCAAAGATGTGCACGTGATCACTGACCGATCGTCCTCCGACGCCTCGCCACCCGACGCTGAGCGGCTCCGGCTCGCCCAGGCCGACTCGGGGGAGCAGGATTGGCGCGCATGGGGTCCCTATCTGTCCGAACGGGCGTGGGGGACGGTACGGGAGGACTACAGCGAGCACGGTACGGCCTGGGACTACTTCCCGCACGACCACGCGCGGTCCAGAGCCTACCGGTGGAATGAAGACGGGATGGCCGGCGTCTGCGACGACAGACAGACCTTCGCCTTCGCTCTCGCGCTGTGGAACGGCAAGGACCCGATCCTCAAGGAGCGGATGTTCGGCCTCGGCGGCGACGGCGGCAACCACGGCGAGGACGTCAAGGAGTACTGGTGGTACGAGGACTCCACGCCCACCCACTCCTGGATGCGCTGGCGCTACCACTACCCGCAGGCCGCCTTCCCGTACGACGAACTCGTCGCGGTGAACGCGTTGCGCGGCCGCGACGACACCGAGTACGAGCTGGTGGACACCGGGATCTTCGACGACGACCGGTACTGGGCGGTGACCGTCGACTACGCCAAGGCGTCCCCGACCGACCTCTGCATGGTGGTGACCGTCGCCAACCGCGGTGACCGGGCCGCGACCCTGCACGTCCTGCCCACCCTGTGGTTCCGCAACACCTGGGCGTGGGGCCTGCCCGGCGGGGACCGGATCCCCCGGCTGACCGGCCAGGGCACCCGGCTCGTCGGCGAGCACCGGGTGCTCGGCCAGCTGTTGCTGGAGGGCGACGGCGGCCCGGTTCCGCTGCTCTGTGACAACGACACCAACGCCGAACGGCTCTGGGGCCTGCCCGGCCGCTCGCCGTACCCGAAGGACGGCATCAACGACCACGTGGTCAACGGCGCGGCCACGGTCAACCCGGCGCGGGAGGGCACCAAGGGCGCGCTGCACTACGTGCTCGACGTGCCGGCCGGCGGGCAGCGCCAGATCCGGCTGCGGTTGACCCGTACCGCGTCGCCTCCGGCCGCCGCGCCGCCGCCCCCGGCCGACCTCAGTGACGGCTTCGAGGCCGTGGTGTGGGCGCGGCGGGCCGAGGCGAACCGGTTCTTCGCCGAGGTCATCCCGCCCGCCGCCACGTCCGACGAGGCGTTGGTGGCCCGGCAGGCCATCGCCGGGCTGATGTGGGGCAAGCAGTTCTACCACTTCGACGTCAAACGCTGGCTCGAAGGCGACCCGGGCTCCACGCCGCCGCCGGCCGGGCGCCGGCACGGGCGCAACAGCGCCTGGTGGCACATGACCAGCTTCGACGTCATCTCCATGCCCGACCCCTGGGAGTACCCCTGGTACGCGGCCTGGGACCTGGCCTTCCACTGCGTGAGCATCGCCCGGGTCGACCCGGGCTTCGCCAAGGAGCAACTGCTGCTCCTGCTCCGCGAGTGGTACCTGCATCCCAACGGGCAGATCCCGGCGTACGAGTGGGCGTTCGGTGACGTGAATCCGCCGGTGCACGCGTGGGCGGCGCTGAAGGTGTTCGAGATCGACGGCGGGCGGGACTACGAGTTCCTGGCCCGGGTGATGCACAAGCTGCTGCTCAACTTCACCTGGTGGGTCAACCGCAAGGACACCGGCGGTAACAACGTCTTCGAGGGCGGCTTCCTCGGGCTGGACAACGTCGGGCCGTTCGACCGCTCGGCGGCGCTGCCGGTGGCCGGTGTGCTGGAGCAGTCCGACGGCACCGGCTGGATGGCGATGTACGCGCTGAACATGCTGGACATGGCGATCGTGCTGGCCGAACACGACAGGACCTGGGTGGACACCGCCACCAAGTTCTTCGAGCACTTCGCGTACATCGCCGCCGCCGCGTACGAGCAGGGGTTGTGGGACGACGAGGACGCCTTCTTCTACGACGTGCTGCGCCTCGCCGACGGGACGAAGGTGCCGCTGAAGGTCCGTTCCGTGGTCGGGTTGCTGCCGCTGGCCGCCACCACCCGGCTCACCGCGAAGACCCTGCACCGCCTGCCGGAGTTGGGCGCCCGGTTGCGGTGGTTCCTCACCAACCGCCCGGAGTACGCCCAGGTGATCGGCACCCGCCGGCTGGGCCCGGACGGCCGCCAGCAGCGGCTGCTGTCCATGGTCGGCCCGGAGCAGGTGGTCCGGCTGCTGGCCCGGATGCTGGACTCCGACGAGTTCCTCTCCGACTTCGGCCTGCGTACGCTGTCCCGCGCGCACCTGGACAAGCCGTTCTCGGTCACTCTCGGCGGGCAGGAGTTCTCCGTCGGCTACGAGCCGGCCGAGTCGACCAGCGGCCTGTTCGGCGGCAACTCGAACTGGCGCGGGCCGATCTGGATGCCGACGAACTTCCTGCTGATCAGCGCGCTGCGTGACTACGCGGCGTTCTTCGGCGACGACCTTCAGGTGGAGTACCCGACCCGCTCCGGGGTGAAGTGCACTCTGGACGAGATCGCCGACGACCTCTCCGGCCGGCTGATCTCGCTGTTCACACAGGACGACTGGGGCCGACGGCCGATCTACGGCGCGTGCCGGATCTTCCAGACCCACCCGGACTGGCGGGACCTGATCGCCTTCCCGGAGTATTTCCACGGCGACAACGGGGCCGGGTTGGGTGCCTGGCACCAGACCGGCTGGACGGCCCTGGTCGCCGACCTGATCCTCACCCTGCGCCGCTGACGTCCTCGTGGAGGTTTCCCCAACCCCTGCTCGGCCGGGGTCGGCTGCTGGAAAGTAGCTGAGTGATGCCGGTCCGTATATCGCCCGTTCCTAGCCTCCACCCGACGTGTCTGTCTCCAGACCGGAGGAAAACGGGTGAAGAAGAGAATGCGGGGTCCCCTGATCGGGGGACTGGCGCTGGCCCTGGTGGCCACACTGGGCGGGATGGAGGTCCTACCGGACCAACATCCCAACGCTACGGACCGTGCGGACCGTACGGCGAGCGCCGCGGAGGACGAGGGTTTCCTCTCCCGGGTCGGTAAGGCCGCCGAAAGCCTGGTGGGCGGTGGCGGATCGGACCGGGCCAGGCCCGAGGCGATCAGCGCCGCGTTGGCGGTCCACGAGAAGCCGCCGCCGGCCAAGGTGTGGCCGCCGCAGAAGCGAGTCAAGGAGCTGACCGGCAAGCGCACCGCGAACAGCCGCGTCTACCAGCTCGCCGATGGGCGGACCCAGGCGGAGATCTCCGCGGTGCCGCTGCACTACAAGGATTCCAAGGGCCGCTTCCAGCCCATCGACACCATGGTCAGGCCCACCAACGACAAGGGCTACGTCCAGGGAAACCGGACCAACACCTTCACCAGCCTCTTCGGTGACAGCTCCAAGGAACTGGTCCGCTTCGAGCAGAACGGCCGCAGCATCGAGCTGGGCCTGGCCGGGGCCGCCAAGGGCGTGAGCCCGAAGGTCACCGGTTCGACGGTCACCTACCGGGGCCTGGCCGGCGGTGCGGACGTCGTCTACGACGTCACCGCCACCGCCCTCAAGGAAAAGATCGTGCTGCGCAAGGCCCCCGCCGGGCCGGTGTCGTACACGTTCACCCTCGACACGGCCGGCCTCACCGCGCAGCAGCGCCAGGACGGCTCCATCGCGTTCCTGGGTCCGGACGGCGGTGAGCCGGTCTTCGTGATGCCGGCGCCGTTCATGTACGACGACAAGGACGACACGTCGTCGCCGCACGGCAAGGTGTGGAGCGACAAGGTCTCCCAGCGCGTGCAGCAGATGTACGGGCAGACGACGGTCACGGTGTCCGCGGACGCCGCGTGGCTGGCCGACCCGGCCCGGGTCTACCCGGTGGTGATCGACCCGACCATCAAGATCCAACCGGTGCCGGACGACGCCCAGGACGTGGCCATCTACTCGGGTGCCACCACCACGAACTACAACGACACCTACCAGTTGAACGTGGGCACGACCGCAACGGCCGCCTGGCGTTCGTTGCTGAAGTTCGACCTGGACACGATCCCGGACAACACGTCGATCGACGACGCCCAGCTTCAGCTGTACTACTCGCAGACCCACACCGACTGGGCCTACGACGTGCCGATGCAGGCGCACCGGGTGACCGCGGACTGGACCGACGACACCGCGACGTGGGCCACCATGAGCGACAAGCTCGCCGGTGCACCGGCGGCGAACACCGTCACCAAGGACGACGGCGACGCCGGCACCTCGGTGACCGGGTCGTGGCCGTACTCCAGTAACACCACGTTGGCGCCGAAGGGGATCAACGGCGACTACAAGTACCACTCCAGCAGCCTCTCGACGGACACCCACACCTGGGTGCCGACCATCACCGAGTCGGGCAACTACCAGGTCGAGGTCCACTATGTAGGCGAGTCGGACCGGCCGACGAATGCCCCCTACACGGTGTACTACTCGGGCGGGTCAAAGAAGTACGAGGTGAATCAGACCACCCCGACTGCCGCCGGCAAATGGCTGACGCTGGGCACGCATCCGTTCGTGGCGGGCACCACCGGCAAGGTGGTCCTCAACGGCGTGCCGGGCACCACCGCCAACGCCGACGCGGTGCGGTTCACCAAGGCCGGCGCGGTGAAGCAGTACGCCAAGTCCAGCGTGTGGAACTCCTTCCCGGTACGCAACGTGGTGCAGGAGTGGGTCAACGGCACGGCCAACTACGGGTTCATGGTCAAGGCGCTGGACGAGGCGACCAAGGGTCGCGGCGGGCCGATCTACGAGGCTTCGGAGTACGCCTACAACAACGACCGCCGGGACTTCAACCTCCCGAAGCTGGTCGTGACGTACGGCCGGCAGGGTGTCACGGTGAACCCCCCGACGACGATCGCGTCGACGGGTGCGCTGCTGGACTGGCCGGCGTACGCCGACCCGTCCACGTCGACCGGTGACGACATCGTCGAATACCAGGTGCACCGCAGTGTCCACCAGAACTTCGTTCCGTCGGCGACGACGCTGATCGCCCCGGTCTCCACCGGCACCAGGACGTATCAGGACACCACGGCGGTGCCGACGGCGGCGGACAACACCGACCCGATGGCCCGGAAGTTCTACTACTACATGGTCGCGGTGAAGACCCGCGACGGGCAGCTGCTCGCCGGCCCGACGCAGCAGGCGATGCTGCCGAAGGCGGGCCAGATCACCCGGATCTACCGCACCGGTCAGACCGACACGACCCTGTCGGCGGGACGGCCGACGGAGAACGTGGACGTCTACGACGGTGACCCGTACGTCAGCCCGGGCAACAACTCGCCGTACTACGGCGACACCCGCGGCCTGGTCAAGTTCCCGACCCTGACCGGCATCCCGGCCGACGCCAAGATCGTGAACTCCGAGCTGCGGATGTACAACACGTACCTGTACCCGGGCACGGACACCGACGAGTACGTCGACGTCTACAAGCTCAAGCGAGCCTTCAACGAGACGTCGGCAACCTGGAACAGCTACGACGGCACCAACGCGTGGACCACCGCCGGTGGCGACTACGACACCGCGTGGAAGGCCAGCTTCAACGGGTTCACCAACGACCCGGAGTGGGAGACCTGGGACGTCACCAACGCGGTCGACGGCTGGGTGAAGACCCCGGCCAGCAACTACGGTCTGCTGCTGCGCCAGCGCGACGAGGCGAACCAGACCGCGCGGGCGATGCTGCTGTCCTCCGAGGGCGCCGAGCCGCTGCTGCGGCCGACGTTGGAGGTCACCTACCTGGAGCAGACCGCCGAGTCGACCTACTACGCGGCCGCCACGCCGACGCTGACCACGCCGAACTCGACGTACAGCGTGCCGGTGACCCTGTCGAACCCGACGTTGGCCGCCTGGAACCCGAGCGACTGGGAGCTGGCGTACGACTGGAAGCGGGCCGACGGCACCACCGACGGCGCCGACACCACCTACGAGCTGAAGACGCCGCTGCCCAAGAGCATCCCGGCCGGTGGCACTGTCGACGTGACCGCGCAGGTGAAGACCCCGCCGTCGTCGACGGAGGGGAACAAGCGCACCGACTACGTGCTGCAGTGGGACCTGCGCAACAAACTGACCACCAAGAAGCTGTCGGAGACCGTCCCGGCGATCACGCCGCTGCCGCAGAACGTGGCGGTGGAGGAGCCCACTTCGGACCAGCTGGGTCTGGAGAAGTTCTACTCGTACGCGGGGAAGAACACCGGCGCCGGCGGCACCCTGATGAACAACCTGTACGCCGGCAACACCGTCTGGTCGTACAACGCGCTCAACAACCCGTCGCGGGGTCTGGCGACGTTCGTCCGGATGTCGTACAACTCGTTGGACACCACCGACAGCGTCGCCGGTTTCGGCTGGTCGCTGCAGGCGTCGTCGATGATGCGCCTGGGCACCCCGCTGGACTTCCACCCCAACCCGAACCCCACCAAGGTGACGCTCACCGATGGTGACGGCACCAGCCACTGGTTCACCTGGGACGCGGCGGCAAACGAGTGGAAGAGCCCCAAGGGTGTCCACCTGTACCTGGAGAAGGTGACCAGTCTCGACTGCAAGCCGAACACGCAGGAGCCGCGGGCATGGCGGTTGACCAAGCCGGACCGCACGGAGTTCTACTACGACTGCGAGGGCTTCCTCACCAGCACGGTCGACAACAACGGCAACACGATGACGTTCACCTACGAGGAGCGCAAGTCCAACAACAAGCCGACCAAGTTCCTGCGGTACCTCACCGACGCGGCCGGCCGGAAGACCCTCACCATCGACTACTACGCCAAGGGCCAGTCGTTCGACTACATCAACGACACCACCTGGACGCGGCAGTCGGGCACCAACCTGACCAACCCGAAGATCATCGACCACGTCTCGCAGATAACCGACATCTCGGGGCGCAAGCTCACCTTTACCTACACGGACAAGGGTCTGCTGGGTGAGCTGATCGATGGTGCGGGGTCGACCAACGGCACGCCGAAGACGTTCAAGTTCGCCTACGACATGACGCAGGGGAACAAGAACGTCAAGCTCGTCAAGGTCACCGACCCGCGCGGCAACCCGACCAGCCTGGTCTACAACTACCCGCAGACCGGCGACGACCCCATGTTCCACTGGACGACCAAGTCCTACTCCGACCGGCTCGGCCACCCGACCCAGTTCGGCTACGTCGACCCGGACGGCCCGCAGGGCAAGAACATCAACGCCACGGTCACGGACGCAGACAACCACGCGACCGCGTACCAGATGGACGGCTACGGCCGGCCCGTCCAGACCACCAATGCCAAGTCCGAGATCACGAAGCTCGGTTGGGACGACGACCACAACGTCGTCCGCCTCGAAGAGGCCAACACCGCCGTCTCCACCTGGACGTACGACCAGAAGACCGGCTACCCCCTGGAGACCAGGGACGCCGAGGCGGTGAAGAACAACACCCCGGGCACGGTCCTGACCTACCAACGCCAACTCAACGGCTACGTCGCCGAGCCGGTCACCAAGACCAGCCCGGAGGGACGGAAGTGGACCTTCGGGTACGAGGCCGACGGTGACCTCGCCTCGGTCACGGACCCGAAGGGCAACACCACCGCCGACGAGAATGACTACACGACCCACTACACGTACGACGAGTGGGGGCAGACGCTGACGGCGACCGACGCCAACGGCAACACCACCACCAACGCCGGCTTCGACCCCAACGGCTACCCGCAGACCATCACCGACGCCCTCACCAAGTCGACGACGTTCGTCTACGACGAGCGCGGCCAGGTCCTCAAGGTCACCGACGCCCTCGGCAAGGACACGACCCAGACTTACGACACCTTCGGCCGCCCTCTGCTGAACAAGGTCCCGAAGAAGCAGGCGGCCGGCGAGTTCATCACCACGCCGGCACCGGAGTACGACGCCAATGACAACGTCACCAAGGCGACCGCACCCAACGGCGCCGTCTCCACCGCGGTCTACGACGACGCTGACCAGATCGTCTCCGCGACCGCACCGAAGGACTCCGACTTCGCGCCGGGGCGGACGACCACCTACACGTACGACAAGACCGGTCACGTTCTGACCACCACGGAGCCGAAGGGCTACGGCACCACCGGCTACACCTCCACCAACACCTACAACGAGATCTACCAGTTGACCGACGTGGTCAACGCCCTCGGCGACAGGATCTCCTACCGCTACGACAACGTCGGCAACGTGGTCATGGTCATCGACCCGAAGAAGAACGCGACCGCCGACCCGGACGACTACTCCGCGAAGTACGCCTACGACCGCCGGCACCGGCTCGTCTCGGTCACCGACGCGCTCGGCAAGACCAGCTCGACCACCTACGACAAGGACTCGCTCACCCTCACCGTCCGTGACGCCGAGGGCAACGAGACCCTCAACGTGTACGACGAGCGAGGCAAGCAGGTCGAGGTCAAAGTCCCCCACTCCAGCACCGGCGACGGCATCGTCTACCGGACCACCCGCTACGAGTACGACCAGGTCGGCAACACCGTCCGGGTGATCACCCCGCGGGGCACGCAGACGGCGAACCCTGACGACTTCGCCGCCCGCACGGAGTACGACGCGCTGAACCGGCCGGTCAAGCAGTTCCAGCCATACGACCCGGCCGATGGCCGGTACAGCAACGCCGAGGTCTACACGCAGACCTTCTACGACGAGGTCGGCCGGGTCAGCAAGATCTCGCTGCCGCCGTCCGAGGGGCAGACGGCCCGCAACGAAACCACCCACACCTACTTCGACAACGGGTGGGCCCAGTCCTCCACCGACCCGTGGGACATCGTCACCACCTACGACTACGACGAACTCGGCCTGCAGACCTCCCGCACGCTGACCTCGGCGGACGGGGACACCAGCCGCACGATGGGCTGGTCGTACTACCCGAACGGAGCCCTGAAGGCGAAGACCGACGACGGTGTGCCGGTCGGCAGCGCGGTCCCGCTGGTCGACAACTCCGACGTCCAGCACGTCACCACGACCGGGACGTGGGACACCGCCGAAGCTGCCGGGCAGCAGGGCATCGACCACCAGGTGCATGCGGCGGGCGCAGGAACGGACACGTTCACCTGGACGCTGAATATCCCGAAGGACGGCAGGTACACCGCGTACGTCAAGTTCCCGGCCGTGGCCGGGGCAGCGACCGCCGCGAAGTTCTCGCTCACGCACAGCGGCGGCACCACGGACAAGACCGTGGACCAGACCAGCGGGGCGGGGACCTGGCTCAGCCTGGGAGCCTTCGACTTCACCCAGGGCAACGGCGCCAAGTTGACCCTGGCCCAGAACGCCGACGGCGTCGTGGTCGCCGACGGAGTCAAGCTCGTGCGCGACACGTCCGGGGAGATCGACGAGGAGAAACACGACTTCCGGTACGCCTACGACCTCAACGGCAACCTGACGTCGATCGAGGACAACTCGCCCGGGGCAGCGATCGACGCGTATACCCTCGCCTACACCGAGCTTAACCAGGTCAAGTCGGTGACCGAGGCGGTCAATGGCGAGGCGAAGCGGACGACGAGCTACACGTACGACCCGCTCAACAACCCGTTGACGGTCAGCCACCCGAAGCAGTTCTCCAAGTACACCTACGACCTGCGGGAGAAGGTCGCGTCGGTGTCCGTCGGCGACTCGGTCGACGACCTGTCGCCGGCGGTCTCGTCGTACACCTACACCGACCGCGGACAGTTGGCGACCGAGACCAAGGGCAACGGCAACGTCGTCACCACCGCGTACTACGCCGACCAGTCGGTGCGCAGCTCCATTGAGAAGAAGGCCGACGGCTCGGTGGTGGCCTCGCACACGTACGAGTACGACGCCAACGGCAACAAGGCGAGGGACGTCGCGGCGAAGATGAACGCCGACAACCACTCGGCGATGCTCTCCTCCACCACTGACTTCTCCTACGACCCGGCGGACCGGATTGCCAAGTCGGTCAAGACCGGCAACGGCGCCAATACCGAGACGTACGTCCACGACGACAACGCCAACGTGATCAGCCAGAGTGCCAACGGCGTGTCGACAACGTTCCGCTACGACCGCAACCGGCTGCAGACCTCGACCACAGACGGGGCGGTCTCCGGATTCACCTACGACCCATTCGGCCGGCAGGAGTCGGTCACCCGGGGCGGCCAGGTCGTCTCCCGCAGCGTCTACGACGGCTTCGACCGGGTCATCGAGTCCCAGCAGCGTGATGCCGGCGGCACGACGAAGTCCACGAAGTACACCTTTGACCCGCTGGACCGGACCCTGTCCACCGCGGCCGACGGCAAGACCACCGACTACACCTACCTGGGCCTGTCCGATGAGGTCCTGCTCGAAGAGGTGAACGGGCAGCTCAGCAGGTCGTACCAGTACAGCCCGTGGGGACAGCGCCTGTCACAGGTCAAGCACAACGACGACGGGACGAGCGAGGACAGCTACTACGGCTACAACAGCCACACCGACGTCGAAACGCTGACCGGCGCGGACGGGGACACCAAGGCGACGTACGGGTACACCGCCTACGGCAATGAGGACAAATCCGAGTTCACCGGCATCGACAAGCCCGACCCGGCCAACCCCACCAAGGAGCAGTACAACTCGTTCCGGTACAACGGCAAGCGGTGGGACCCGAACTCGGAGACCTACGACATGGGCTTCCGGGACTACTCCCCTGGGCTCAACCGCTTCACCACCCGGGACATGTACAACGGCGCGCTGGCCGACATGGGGCTGGGCAGCGACCCGTTCACCGGCAACCGGTACGCCTTCACCGGCGGCAACCCGATCAGCAACGTGGAGATCGACGGGCACTTCGCCATCGCGGCCGCGCTCCCGATTCTTGCGGTCGTGGTGGTGGTCGTGGTGGCCTACGTCGTCATCAGGGAAGCCGTCAGGGAGGTGGCCGAGGAGGTCCAGTCCTGGGACTGGACCGAGGACGAGGCGGAGCCCGAGCCCACGCCGACCCGCCGCCCGCCGGGCCCTGGCACCGATACCGACACCGACGAGAAGGGGGACTGCACCCGTGACGGCAAGGGCTGGGTCGCGCACGGCGACACCGACGCGGGCAACGGCAACCGTGCCACCGGTGTGGAGGCCTGCCTGACCGCGGAGAGCATCGAGGGTGGAACGGAGACGACCGACACAGTCAGGCCGCCGGGATACAACTGGGCCCGCCGGACCGTCGGTCACCTCGGAAGTCGCAACGTGCCATACGACGTCAACAACTGCCACCTGCTCGCCAATCAGCTCGGCGGGTCGGGCACCGATCCGAAGAACCTGGCCACGTGTTCCGCGCAGGCCAACTGGAGGGGCACCAGCAAGGGCACCAGCATGGCCATATACGAGGGCCAGGTCCGACGAGCGGTCGAAGTAGGCAAACAGACGGTCCACTACACCGTGACGCCGCTCTACGACGCCAACCGCACGGTGCCGGTCGGCTTCCACATCACCGCCTATGGCACGAATCCTGACGGCACACCTGGCATCGCGATCGACGACATCGTTCCGAACACGTACAACGGGACTAACCTCGGAGCGTTCAATGATCCCAACACCGGTGCTCCGGTACCAACTGGGGGCATGAGTTGATCGCCGAGCTGAGGAGACGTGATGCCTGAACCAGCGGAGTTGGAGGCGCTGTTGCGTCTCATGCCGCCCGTGACGGAGAGCGACACGGTGGTCGACTGGGACGAGATCGCCGAGTCCTGGGGGAGAGCCTTCCCGGCCGCGTACCAGCGCTTCATCGCAATCTATGGAGCGGGGATGATCGAGGACTATCTGGTGATCGGTACACCGGAGCCCTGGGTCGAACCGCCCGACGGGGACGGCGCTGACATGCGTGCCGGCACGGCGTTCGCCAGGGTCCTGTGGCAGGATGGCCGTAAGGAGCATGACCTTGAGGGCGCGACCCCACGGCTGATCCTGTGGGCCGTGGACTCCAGTGGCGACAACCTGTGCTGGGACGCCTCCGATCCGGACCCCGAGAAATGGCCGGTGCTGCTCTACAACCGCGGCAAGGCCATCTGGCGTCGCTACGACTGCGGCATGGTCGAGTTTCTCGTCCGCCACCTGGAAGGCGACTTCCCTGCCTGTCCTCTGGGTGACGTCAGCCTTTTCGGCCGTAGGAGGGCCACCTTCCTGACCCGGACGGAGTACATGCGCCGGCTGCGATCCGGGGTGGACCCGTGGACCGGCGAGCCCGACCCCTACGCCGGCATGTACAACTACGGATAGCACGACCACGAGTTGAGGCCCGGCCGATGACGGCCGGGCCTCAACCGACTACGTGCTGGACTGAACGTCTCCGGCACCATCTCGTACCGGGTCACCAGGTACGAGTACGACCAGGTGGGCAACACGACCAAGGTCATCAGTCCGAGGGGTGTGGCGACCACCGACGACCCGGACGACTTCGCCCAGGTCACGGTCTACGACGCGCTGAACCGGGTGAAGGAGACCCAGTCGGCGTACGACAAGGACGACGCCCGCTACACCACTGCCGACAAGACCACCTACACGTACGACGAGGTGGGCCGACTGGCGACGATGTCAGCGCCACCGTCGGCGGGGCAGTCGGTGCGCAACGACACCATGTACAGCTACTACGACAACGGGTGGGCGAAGTCCTCCTCGGACCCGTGGGACATCGTCACCTCGTACGATTACAACGAACTGGGTGCGCAGACGGCCCGGATGTTGACGTCGGCGGGCGGCTCTTCCAACCGGACCATGAGCTGGTCGTACTTCCCGGACGGGAAGCTGAAGGCCCGTTCCGGGCGCTTGCCTCGGCGCCGCTCTGGATTCTGGCCAAAACCGCATATCCGAGGTGATTGCTGATGTGTCAGTCTGAATAAGGGGCAGAGGTGTCGATTGGAGATCGGGGCGGCTCCTACCTCCTGATCCACGCCATAGGTCGCCTCCGGGGCAACCTATGATGCTGTAGGCAACTTCTCGAGCCAATATTTTGACCCCGACAGTGGTCGCAGTCGCAGAACCAGATTACGAAGCGTCTCGACAAGGCGTACTACGTTTTGGTGGATGTATCGCAGTTTACGCCAGAGCAGGTAGTGAAGGTGGAAGAGTTTATTGCTCCGCTTGGGGGCGAGTTTTCACGGTTGGAGGGCCGCAACGGACATGGCAGGCTTGATTTCTTTGTCGGAAAGTCGAGACCTGGCATGGTCGGCACCGTCATGGCTCTTTGGCTGGGTGGTTCGCCGGCTATCGCGGAGTCTTGTAGACAAAAGTGCGGCTGGCGCGCTTGATGAAGTTGTAGATAAGTGGTGGAGGCGCCGGAGGCGGCCCGAAGGTCACCAAGACCAACGGACTCGACCCGGGCGATAGAAACCTGCGTAGGGATTGGGAGTCCAACGGTACGACTTATCAGTTCAACACGGGGCACGGATTCACCGTCCGCATCGCACTGGTACGGATCTGCTGAGCGCCAACCTCACCCCGGACCAGGTCGAGCAGGCGATCATCGCTGATATCGAGAAGTTCAAGTCGGGTGGCGGTGCGCTTCCCCAAGTCGGGCGAAATGTGGGCACGGCGGAACGCGCGATCGATGTGGATGGGAAATCGATCACCTACAACGCAGTCCAGATCGGTCCTGATAGGGTCGGCGTCAGCACATGCTGGCTCAACTGACGGGGATGTGGAGGCCGAGTGGAAACATTGCTTGACCTGGCTCGGACGTTGTCGTCGGGTCAGTTCGGCGAGCGCGGTCTGGCCGAGGTCAGGAACATCGAGCAGGAGTTCGTCGAGGTGATCACATTCACACCGGCGGATGAAATCGTCGCCGTGCTCCATACCGTGCTCGCCGAGGATTGGATGGGCCTACCGGTGTGGGCGCGCAATCTCGCGTACCGGATGGCCTGTCTACAGAGGCCGGACGACGTGGCTCTGCTGAGAGAGGCGGCGACGGATCTGCGAAACTTCGGTCCCGACTGGAATGAAATCGCCGCAGCGTTGAATGAAAGAGCGGAATCGCTGGAGAAGGATCAGGATTGAGAATGGCGACGATGCCCACCGGATGTCCATCCGGTGGGCATCGTTCCGCACAGTCGTTTCATGATCGATAGTGGCGGGGAGTGATGATGCCCGCGTTGGCGTGTCGGATATGGGCGAAGCTCCGTTGAGATCGAGCGCATGGGCTGGGTGGATATGGGGATGTGGGGAGTTCCCTGGCGGTCAACCCCCGAGGCGGTCTCTACACCGACCGGGGCGAAAAGCTCGAGGAG
The DNA here is from genome assembly GCF_050936255.1 of Micromonospora sp. CA-259024. Classification (NCBI taxonomy): domain Bacteria; kingdom Bacillati; phylum Actinomycetota; class Actinomycetes; order Micromonosporales; family Micromonosporaceae; genus Micromonospora; species Micromonospora sp. CA-259024. The sequence continues at coordinate 537,127 of NZ_JBNJND010000001.1, forward strand.
GTCAAGGGCAACGGCGACACCGTCGACTACTCGTACTTCCTCGACGGGATGTTGAAGTCCCAGACGGAGAAGAAGTCGAATGGGACGACCCTGGTCTCCGAATCGGTCCTCGACTACGATCTCAACGGCAACCGGTCGCACGACGTCACCAAGAAGATGAACGCCGACAACCACGGCGCTTATCTGACGCCATCCTGAAAATGACCTTCAAGGCACTCCGCCATGTCAGCCTCGACCCCGGCCAGATCGGCAGTGTCGTCGCCGCCGCGCTGGTACTCCTACATATCGAACACGGCCACACCACCTGACCCCAGACGGCGACCGGCCGTCCACTGGCAATGGCTCAGTGGGCGATCGCCAGCGCGAACGGGACCGGTCCCAAGGCGGTGATGAGCGGGCGGACCATGAGCACAAATGACTCTGGCCACCAGGCAGTTTCGACGCCGCCGAGGTCGATGATCCGCTGTGGTGCCCAGCGAAGGTCGGTGAGCATCCCCGCCACCGTCTTCTTGGCATCCGCGTCGTCGCCACATAGGAAGGTCGACGGCGGTACGGCCAAGCTGACGGGGTCAGCCATCAACGCCGCCGGTCCCACCGTGTTCAGCGCCTTGACCACGCGAGTATCGGGAAGCAGGCGTTGAAGCTCCGCGGCGAGGTTGTGGTAGAGCAGGCGGGACGCGAAGCCGTCCGGCCCCTGCTCCACGGCGTTGGCGATGTCAACGAGCACCTTGTCGGCCAGGGCTTGGCGCAACCCCCCGAGTACCTCGACGGACACCACACCGGGTAGCGCGTTGACGACAATTTCAGCAGCGGCGGCCGTGATTCCAGACGGTCGCGGCCCAGACTGGGACCGCATAGCGGAGGAGTTACGAAAGCGGGCTGACGCCGCGGAGGAATAGGATTTGGAAATTCTGACCAAGCTGCGCTGCTGCCTAGCCGAGCGACGACGATCGTGCAGAAGTCTGTGCGGGAGTGGCGGCGTCGGTGGACCGTACGTGGTGCGTCGTGCACGTTCAACTATGAGCCGTAGAACGGGGCGACCCGGGTCGAAAAGATCGGGGCAGCATGTCGTTCGAGGTCAGGTCGCGATCGGGTAGTCCAGCTCCGCCGCCCGCTCCCGCAGATCCGCCAGTCGCTTCCGCGGATTGAGCGCCCGGATGACCTCATCGGTCAGGGGCTGCAGCGTGAGGATCTGCTCGACCACGGTTCTGTCCAGCTCGAGGTCGTAGACCGACCAGGCGTACTCCAGGTACTCCTCCGGGGCGCCATCGCACAGGATGTCGAGCAGCCAGGCCCCGTCGGGATCGGTCTCCTCGTCGTCGGCGGGCGAAAGGTCGATGCCCTCGCCCGCGTGCCACCGGTCGTCCGCGGAGCGCCGCCAGAGCACGAACGTGGCGTCGAGCGTGCCGTCCTCGTGGCAGAACGCGGGCTCGCGCACCAGCGGGGCGAACTGTTGGGGCAACCCCTCCAGCAGGCCGGGCCACAGTTGGCCGCCGGTGTGGTTGTGCATTGGTGAATCGTGGTAGACGCCGCGGATGAAAGCGCCGTCGGCGGTGAAGACGATGTCGTACTCCTCGCCGCTGCCGGTGCGCATCGAGGCCACTTCGCTCTCGTCCCGTCTTCGGCTGTAGTCGTAGTAGACGCCGCCGATGATCGAGTCCAGCATCGCCAGGGCTCGGGAGCGGTCGCCGACCGCATCGATTGGTGGCAGCTTGGCGGCTGTGTCGTAGACGGTCACCAGGCAAGCCTACGAGTCGGCGCCGGCGGATTCCGCGATGGATTGGCCCCATCCCGGGGCTGCGACGGCGACCCAAAAGCTGATTGCGCGAGGGATGGCCGAGAGTCGACAGCTCTGGGATTGGCGCGGTCGGGCAAGCCTCTTTCAGTCATTGCGCTTGCCGTTGGATGAAGAGTCCTGGCGTGTCGTGGTCGAGAGTCGACGTTGCTGCGGGCCGGCTGGCCGCCTCGGTCTGGCGGTCGCGCGGGTGCTGGTCGACGGGTTTGATCAGGAGGCGGTCGGTTCCCAGATCAGGATCTGACGGTGGTGGCTGAAGCCGTTGCGCAGGTAGAAGTCGACCGCGCGGCGGCCGGAGTGGACGGTCACGTGCAGCAGCCTTCGCGCGCGGGCCTCGGTCAGGATCGCGGCCATGAGCGCACCGCCGATACCGCGGTTACGGTGCTCCTCGCGGACCTCGACGGACTGGATGTCGCCGTACCACCGGTCCAGCGACTCGTTACTGGGCACCCGTTGCGCGAGGAGGAGCCAGGCGGCGCCGACGACGTGCCCGTCGATCTCGGCGACGAACGGCAGGTGCGTGTCCGCATGGGCGCCCACCCAGTCGGCGTATGCGCTGAGATTGTCCCCATCGATACCGCGTAGTTCCGCGAGCGCCGCCACGTCTGCCGCGCTGGCTCTCCGCACGATCACCCGGCGGAGTCTAGGCGAGTCCGTCGTTGGCGGTGCCCCCAGCCGGCCGGGCTGCAGAGGTACTGGCAGTTCTCCGTCCGTCCGGCCGTGCCCGGGTACCGTCTGCCCGGGCCAAGATCCCGGCTGAAGGCTGCCGCTAAACGTTGCCGACGCTGGCCAGGGTTTCGGCCAGTACCAGGGGATTGAGGTAATCGCGGTACGAGACGACCAGGCCGTCCCTGATCCGCAGAACGGCGATGATCGTCTGGTGCAGTGGTGCGCCGGTGGGGATCACGGTGCCGTGAGCCTCGTACTCGACGATCGCCACCTGCGGGTCGGTGGTCTCGTGGATCACCGTGTTGCGGTAGTCGTCGAACTTGACGAGGCCGTTGGCTTGCGCGGTGAGGAACTCGCGGATCTGGTCGCGGCCCTCCACGCGGCCCGGGATGCCTGCTGGTCGGTACGGCCACTCGATATAGCCGTCCGACGCGAACAGGTTGACGAACGCCTCGGTGTCCTGCTCGCGGCTCGCGCGCAGGATCTGCTCGACGACTTCCCGTGACGTGGCGGTCATGACCACTCCGTTTCGTTCAACGCTCGTTGATTGAACGAGCGTAGAACGTAAGAAGCCGTCGGTCAACGGCCGTAGAATGAACCCGTGACCGAGTCGAGCGCCCGCCCCACCAGAGCGCAGCAGCGCCTCCTGAGCGAGGAGCGCATCCTCGCCGCGGCCCGCCAGATCTTCGCCGAGCTCGGCTACGACCGGACCACGATCCGGGCTGTGGCATCGGCTGCCGGTGTCGACGCCGGTCTGGTCATGCACTACTTCGGCAGCAAGGACCTGCTCTTCGCCCGGGCCGTCGAGGTGCCCGCCGACGAGTTGCCCGCCGGCACCTCAGGCGAGGTGGCCGAGGCACTACTCACGTCGCTGGGCCGACGCCTGACCGGCGAGCCGGTGGCCTCCCTGGCGGTGCTGCGCTCGATGCTCACCAATGCCGACGCCGCCGATCGGTACCGAGCCGCCGGGGAGCCCCAGCTCCACCAGCTCACCGAGGCGATCCCGACACCCGACGCCGACCTGCGCGCGAGCCTGCTCAGCGCGATCATCCACGGCGTGATAGCCGAGCGGTACCTGCTGCGCCTCACGCACCTGGCGGACGCCTCACCCGAGCAGATCATCGACCTGCTGCGCCCGTGCTTCCAAAGCCTGACCACACCTCCACCGGCGTCGATGGAGCCGCTGTAGGTGACCGTGGCGTCCGCCGCCTTGGCGATACGCTTCGGCCGAGATCTCGAACCACGCCTGCCGTACAAGAAGGTGTTTTGAGCTGTTCTCCATGACGCTGGCGAGACTTGAGTTCATTGGCCGATGTGGAATAGCCCGTTCGAGTAGTGCGCCAAGGCGTGGGGCAAGCTCGAGGGGTTGGCGATCTGCGGCACGGTCAGCGACCATCGGCGTCGATGAAGCGGCGATCATGGCGCGGCCGGTGGCCGTGATGCGGATGTTCAACGATGGGTTTTTCACGTCGCGAGAGGGCCTCGATGAGGTTCAGTTGGGCGGCGGCCGGCCAGGGTGCGTGCAGGCAGCGTCCTGGACGCCCGTGCTCACCGAGATGGACGTGCAGTCCGTCGGGCGCGACGTGGCGCGCGGCAGGTTCTGGGAAGCGATAGCCGCGCCGCCTGATCGGGTGCATGACGATCACCAAAGCAACATTTGCACCTATCAGGGTGCCGAGATGTGCGCCCCGGCACCGCCATCGGTTGTGCCGAACTCACGACCGAACAGCAGACCGGCAGGGAAGGGCGGCGAGTAGCCAGGGCCACCAGCGGATCGGCCCGCACGTTGTTCCCGCCGAACCCGAGTCCTCTGGTTGGAAAGCCCGTGCGCATTCGGCTATGGTGCCCCATGCCCGGCTCGGTAGATCACGCACCCTTCTGGCAACAGCTGACGATTTCCCCGTGTATCGGTTACGGCTCGACTGGCGCGGGCAGCTTGTTCTGTAGTCACCCCCTTTCTCCGCAAAGTGGATGATCTTCTCGCTTTCACGACGGACGCTACGGGTAGGGATCGTGGTAATGCCGGTCGGGTTGGAGGCGCAGATGTCGCGCCGGAGCGTCCTCCCCGCCAATTTCGTTACATCGACACGCCGTCGTGAAACATAGACGTTTGTCACCCTGATGTCGCCCCACGCAAGTCTTGTCGTGCCGCTGCGCCGCCGCCTAGCCTGAGCGCGCTCAAGGTTCAACGGGGGAGCGGTGAGATGAAGATCGATGTCCGACTGCTGGGCACTGTGGAGCTACGGGTCGACGGCAAGCTCGTGACGGTGGGCGCCGCAAAGCGTCGGGCGGTGCTCGCCGGGCTTGCCCTCGATGCGAACCGGCCGGTCTCGCTGGACCGGCTTTCGGACATGGTCTGGGCCGGTCCTACCCCTGCGTCGGCGGTGGCGAACCTTCGCTCCCATGTGGCCGGCCTGCGCCGCGCGGTCGGCGACCGGATCGTCGCCCACCCGGGCGGGTACGAGCTGCGGTTGGCCGCGGGTGAGCTGGACGTCGTCGAGTTCCTCCAACTGGCGGCGGACGCCCGGGCGGGACGAGACAACGTTGCCCCGGTGGCCGTGATCGGCCGGCTCACCGATGCCCTCGCCCAGTGGCGCGGGCCGGCCGGTGGAGGCGTGCCGCGCAGCACCTCCTTGGACAACAGGTGGGCGACGCTGGACGAGCAGCGGCTGCAGATCTTCGAGGAGTTGGCCGAGGTCCGGCTGACCGTCGGTGAGCACGCCGACCTGCTCGCCGGTCTGCGTGAACACCTCGCGGCGCATCCGCTGCGGGAACGTGCGTGGGGTCAGCTGATGCTCGCCCTCTACCGGTGCGGCGACACCCCCGCCGCGCTGTCGGCGTACCGGGCCGCCCGAGACAGCCTCTACGACCAGCTCGGCATCGAGCCGGGCAGCGAGCTGGCGACACTGCACCGCGCGATGCTCGACCGGTCACCCGAGCTGAGCTGGGCGCCGCCTGTGGTGGCCGAGCCGGTCGTTGTCGCCCGGACGCCGGAGCCGGCCGTCGACGAGGGCCAGGTGGCACCCCGTGAGCTGCCGGCGGACCTGGTCACCTTCGTGGGGCGTACCCGGGAACTGGCCGACGTGGTCGCCGCGGTGACCGGCCCGACGCCCGCCGTCGCGGTCGTCTGCGGGCCCGCTGGCGGCGGCAAGTCCGCGCTCGCGGTCCGCGCCGCCCACACCGCCGCGGCTGCCTTTCCCGACGGCCAGGTCTACGTCGACCTGGGGTACCGGACCGAGGTGTTGGGCGAGGAGGTCGTCGCCCGGGTGCTGCGCAGCCTCGGCGTCGCCGCCGCCGACGTCCCGCAACACCAGGAGGAGCGGGCCGGCCGGCTCCGCTCCCGGCTTGCCGGTCGCCGCGTCCTTCTGGTGGTTGACGGGGTCACCCACGCCGCGCAGGTACGCCCGCTGGTCCCCGCCGGTCCCGGGCCCGCGCTCGTCGTGGTCGGCCAGCGCCAGCTGCAGAGCCTCGACGGGGTACGCCGGATCACGGTCGGCGTGCTCGGTGACGCCGACGGGCGGGCCCTGCTCGGCGCGCTGGCGGGCCCGGAGCGCCTCGACGCCGATCCCGCCGCGACCCGCGAGCTGCTCCGGCACTGCTCCGGCTCGCCCCTGGCCCTGCGGGTCGCCGGCGCCCGATTGGCCGGCCGGCCGGCGTTGCCCATGAATCGACTGGTCGAGCAGATCGGCGACGGGCGTCGCCGGCTGGACTGGTTGGCGCACGGTGACCTCTCCATGCGGGATCGACTCGCCACCGGCATCGCGGCGGTCCGCTCGGAGGATGAGGTGGCCGGTCGGCTCTTCGAACTGCTCGGCGGCGCACCGGACGGGCAGCTGCTGCCGGACGGCGCCGCGGCGCGGCTCGGCGTCAACACCGAACGGGCGTGGCGGGCACTCGAGGAGCTGATCGACACGCACCTGGTGTACCTCGATGAGCCGGCCGGGTACCGGCTCCCTGCGTTGGTCCGCGAGTACGCCGCCGAACTGGCCGCGCTGCCGTCCGTGCCCCTGCAGCCGATCAACGGGTGGCGGTCGCTCCCGACGGCGGTCCGGCGCTGACCCGGCTTGCTCGGGCACTGCGGAAGGGATACGGACGGGACGATCGGTCAGGTGGTGACGAGGCCGAGTTCGGCGAGTGCGCCGGCAGGATCGGCTGACCTGGCTGACCTGGCCAGGGCCCGACCTGGGCCCTGGCCGGGACGCACAGGGTGGCGAAGTCGGCCGACAGGCACGTCCGTGGCGCTGCTCGCCCCTCGTGTGTCGGTGCGACCTCGTAGGCTCTCGGCCACGTCGTCGAAGGGATTGCCGTGGAAGACCCGACGGGTGTCGCAGCGCTGACCAGGATCCTGCCTCCAGATCTCGGCGCGGACGAGGAAATCGACTGGTCGGCAGCAGAGGCGCGGTGGGGCACGCGGTTCCCGCACGACTACATGGCCTTCATGGCCACCTACGGCGCCGGCTCGTTCGCCGAGGTCAGCATCCTCATGCCGCTGCCCAAGGAGTACATCCAATGGGACCCCGGGACCTTCGAGGAGGAGACGGAGAACGCCCGATATACCTGGGAGGAACTGGGCGGTCAGCAAGGCCTCGACATCGACCCGAAGCACATCCTCGCCTGGGGCGTCACGTCGGGCCCCGACATCCTGTGCTGGCTGACCACCGACCCCGACCCGGACCGGTGGCCCGTCCTGGTCTGCGGCCGACATACCGAGCAGGACTTCACGATCTTCCCCTGCGGCATGGTCGAGTTCCTCCGCCGGCTGCTTTCAAACGAGCACGACCCCTACCCTCTCAGCATCGACCTGCGCAACGCCTCGCCGCGCTACGTGCACTGGCTCGAGAGCCAAAGGCGCTGGAAAGCGGGCTTGGACCCCGACTCCGGCGCACCACGATCAGCCGACCACTAGACGCGGTCAGCCCGCCGGGCGTTCCAGCGGTAGCGGCGGAAGGCTGCGACGGCAACGGCCACAGCGACGAGCAGCGCGGTGGCACCCTTCCAGGAGCGCTCGAACCATGACCGGTTGTCGCCGACCGCCGCTTCGCCGGCAGTCATCAGCCACAGGCCCACCCACGCCCATTGCCAGCCCCGTGGACGGGAGAATGTCTCGGGCGGGTCGGAGATTGCGACGAACACGGCAACCGCGGCGCCGACGACCACGATCACCGGCGCGCCGATGCGCGAGATGACCTCCCACAGGGACACGGACCAATCCTGGCAGCCTGCCGGTTCGAGTCACCAGAGTCGACTGTGCCCGACGCTTCGCCCGTGACGTCCCGGCTGGTGCCCAGGCGAACGCCGAACCGAGTCGCAGGTTCGCTGTGTCAGGTCAGCCGGTGAAGGGCTCCGGTCGAGTCGGCCCCAGCCACGTAGGTGGTCCCCTGGGAAAAGTTGTCGCACAGGGAGCGTGAGACCACCCCGAGCCGTTGACGACGTACTAGTACGGAGGTGTGGGTGTCTCCGGTGGGTGCCGACGTGACCGTCGCGCGTCCGCGCCAGCGACGCCGAGCAGTACCGCGGCGGCGGCCGTGCCGGCGGTGAGCGGCTGCAGGTGGAGCGCGACCGGTGTCAGCAGGCCGAGGGTCAGCAGGCCGGCTATCCGGGAGCGGGAGATCCTGGCGAAGGTCTGGTACTCGAGGGCCGATCGTCCGGCGAGAAAGAGCACGGGGCCGCCGAGGATGGCGATGAGCCAGGCCGCCGGGAGGTGCGCGAGCGGCTCGGTGATGAACAGTTCGAAACCGACGCCGGTGAGCACGATCCCAGAGATCATGACCATGTGGGCGAACGCCATCTCGGTCGCGAGCCGGGCCGCGTTCGCCGCGCGACTGATGGCGGCATCCAGCAACCCTCCCGCGACGTGGAAGTAGATCCGCCAGAGCAGGACGGTGGTCGCCAGCGCCAGGATGAAACCACCCGTCTGCTCGACGTGGAATTCGCTGCCGCTGAACGCCAGTCCGATGACGAAGATCGCCTCACCGAGTGCGAGAAGGAGGAACTGTTGGTACCGCTCGGCCAGGTGCTCGGCCGCGATCGCCCGGACGCCGAGCCGTTGCGCGCCGAGCCGGGGCGTGGGCCATCCAAGGAACAGTCCGGTGTAGTCGATCAGCACCGCGATGGTCCAGAGCGGCCCACGGACAGTGCCCGAATTGACCAGACCACCGATGACCCAGAGCGGTGTGCTCATGCCGAGCCAGAACAGGATTCGGATGGACTGCTGCGGATCGGGTCGGCCGTGCCCGGCGACGTAGAAGTACACGACCCTGCCGATTTGGAGGGTCACGAACGTGATGGCGAAGAGGGAGGCCCGTGCGCCGAAGCCGTCGGGCACCGCGACGGCCATCGTCATGGCGCCGACCAGCGTCATGACGATGACGGTCTGGACGATCGGCGCCTCCGGGTCCAGCCAACTTGTCGACCAGACCGTCAACGACCAGACCGCCCACAGTGCCAGGAACAGCAGCAGGGCCTGACCGAGACCCGCGTACACGCCCCGCTGGCCGTCGGTGAAATCGGCGATCATCCGGATTGAGATCCGGGTGAGTGCGAAGACGAAGACCAGGTCGAGAAAGAGTTCCAGAAATGTTGCCCGCTGGCGACTGGCCTCGCTGCGCAGCAGCCCGTTGCTGCCCTGCTCTCTCATCGGTCCGCCACGGGCCGGTGCCGCCGAACGACCACGTGCCCTCCCGTCGCGGTGATCTCCTCGCCTAACGAGCCAGGGGCCGGCTGCGGCACGTGGGCAGGTCACCCCGCAGTCACCAATCCGTCACCAGATGACTACGGCAGGTGTCCGCCCTTACGCTCGTGTGCGTGCCCGGACCTGCCGAGAAGGCCACCGAACAGGACCGGCGTGACCTCATCGTCACGGTCGCGCGAGAGTTGGCCGAGGCGGAGGGCTGGGTGGGGGTGAGCACCCGCAGGCTGGCCGAGCGGGCCGAGATCGACATCGGCGACATCTACCGGCACTTCCCGGATCTGGAGGCGCTGCTCGCCGCCGTCGCCGTGTGTGCCTTCGCCGATCTGGCCGCCGACCTCGCGGAGGCGCACGCGGAGGCTGCCGGCGGTCCCGAGGGGGCGTGGCCGGCGGTCGCGACCGCGTACCTGGACTTCGCGTACGCGAATCCGGAGGTCTATGACGCGATGCTCGCGCTGACCCCCGACCTGGCCTTCGGCGTCGATGGCGTGCCGGCCGCGCCGCGGGCCGTCTTCGGCGAGCTGCGGGCGGCCCTGGCACCGTTGGCCGAGGGGCGTGACCCGGACACCCTCGCCGAGGTGGGCTGGAGCCTGCTGCACGGCGTGGTGATGCTGACCCGGGGCGGCCGGCTGCGACCCGAGGGGCAGGAGGAGCGGGAGGCGCTGATCGCGGAACGGCTGCTGCGGTGGCCGTGCCCGGCGGACGGAAACTCGTTGGGCGCGTCGGGTGACGTGCCCTAGAGTTCCGCACCGCGGCGAGCGTGATCGCGAGGAGGCGGCATGACAGCGGAGCAGGTGGCCCGTCGACGGGCGCAGGTGTTGATCTTCGACGCGGACGACACGTTGTGGGAGAACAACGTCGTCTTCGAGCGGGTGATCGACGACTTTCTGGACTGGCTCGACCATCCCACCCTGGACCGGGCGCAACTGCGGGCCGTCCTCGACGACATCGAGCGCGCCAACGCGGTGGCGCACGGCTACGGCAGCAAGGTCTTCCTGCGCAGCCTCGCGGAGTGCCTGGAGCGGCTGCGTGAGCGGCCGGCCACCGACGCCGAGCGCCAGGAGATCGACCGGCTGGCGGTGGCCCTGATCGAGCACCGGGTGGAGCTGATGCCCGGCGTGGCGGACGCGCTCGACGAGTTGGCCGGCCGGCACGAGCTGCTGCTGCTGACCAAGGGGGACCAGGCGGAGCAGCAGCGCAAGCTTGACGCCTGCGGGCTGCTGCACCACTTCCGAGCCGCACACATCGTCGCCGAGAAGGACGTCGATACGTACCGGTGGCTGATCCGGGAGCACGGCTTCGCCCCGGCCGGCGCCTGGATGATCGGCAATTCTCCGAAGTCGGACATCCTGCCGGCGCGGGCGGCCGGGCTGAACGCGGTGTTCATTCCGAACGAGAACACGTGGGTGCTGGAGGACGACGAACTGGACCCGACCGACGGCGGTGTGCTGCGGCTCGCCGCGTTCCGTGACCTGCTGCGGCACTTCTGACCGCAGCAAAACCCGAACAGCGTCAGCGATCATGGTCGCGTTACGCCGGCATGCCTGATTTTCACCTTGGGATCAGTCACGCCGTCAGCCGTCCACCATGGCTTGTCCGGCCGGTCGGAGCCTGCCTAACCTGGGCCGGCGCTCACGGCCTTCGGGGTGTGCCGGGGGCGTGGCGGCGTTCGGCGGGTGGGCACCGTGGAGCTGAGTGCGGAGCGGCTGGCTTTCCCCCGTTACCCGCGCGTGGCGTCGTGCCACGCCCGCGCGGTGGGGTGCTGAGCTTTCGCTCCCGTGCCGGACGGCCGAGGGTCAGGGCCGGGTAGTTGCGGACCCGGTCCTGACCCAATCCACGAATCGACCACCCTGGCGATATTGAGGGAGGTTTCCGTGGGTGAGGGTCAGGGTGCGGAAGCTGGGTACCCGGGTTTCACGGTGATGCGTCCGCCTCGCCTCCTGGCGAACGTCGGCACGCTCAAGCGCATCGCGGTGGCCAAGCTGACCCGAATCCGGGGTGCCGGCCAGGGTTGTCAGAATCCTTCGCGTCGGACGATCGCCACCGCCACCCGGCAGAACTCGTCCATGTCCGGGTTGAAGGCGGCCGCGATGTCGGGATGCAAACCCGAGCGGGTCTCGTCCAGCAGCCGCTGGCAGACCTGCTCGACCGGCTCCCCGCCGTAGTCGGCGCGGACCCGTTCGGTGGCCGCCTGAAGCGCCGAGGTCAGCTGCTCCTCCAGCGGGCCCTGCAGCTTCTGCTGCACAGGGTCGAGCCCGCGGGGGTCGAGCGTGACATGTGGCTCCGACATCGGTGCTCCCTTCGTCGGCGTCCGCGGTACCCCACCGCGGACGTCGGTCAAACCCCGTTCGGTACGGCGGCGACCCGCACCTGGTATGAGAAGTCCTCCGCCGGCTCCTCGTGGTACGACAATCGGCGGATCTGCCGGTCGTCGTCGTAGAGGGCGACGTCCACCAGGACACCGAGGTGGGCCAGGCCGATGCTCGACACCCGCTTCTTGTCCTGCAGCACCGCGCAGACGCCGCCGAGCAGGGTGCTGGCGTCGGCCGTACGGTGCCCGGGCGGGCAGCGCAGGAGCAGGTCCACCTCGATCGGCCCGGGCAACGGCGTCCAGCCGGTGCGCTGGGCCGCCGCGAGAGCGGCTTGGAGCAGGGTGCGGACCCTCGTCGCCTGCCGATGCCCGGCGGCGAAGATGGACAACGCTTCGGTCTTGACCGGTGGCAGGCCGCTCACCTCGAACGTCAGGGCGAGAGCGCGGGTGTCCTGCACGACGGCACCTCCTCGTTGGGACGATCCTGCCGAACCGGGGGAGCGGCGGTGGGACGTTCCCGCGATTACCAACCGATCGGGCAGGGCTGGGATCGGCCGGAGGCGTGTCGACGGCGGCGGCGAACGCGCTGGCTGCGGCGCTAGGAAAACGCTAGCCGACGCTGCCCGCGCTGGGTAGTCGGTCGTTCACCCGGTGGGACGCGGTGCGAAAGCGCAGAACTCGTTGCCCTCAGGGTCAGCCAGCACCCACCACCAGTGCGCCTCGTCGAGCGGCTCCCGCAGCAGTGTCGCGCCCGCCGTGATCAGCGCCATCGGCTCCGGGTCGGCCAGCTCGACGTCCCAGTGCAGCCGGTTCTTGACCGTCTTGGGCTCGGGCACCCCGTCGAACACCCAATGATCCCAGGGGAAGCCGGACGCGCCGGTCACCGACGCGTCGGTCGACCCGTACTCGACGGTGCCGCCGAGCACGCCGGCCCACCAGGTCGCCTGGGCGGCCGGGTCGGCCGAGTCCACGATCAGCTCGAACGGGCCCGGCCGGGTGCCCTCTCGGGCCGGGAAGGCGCAGAACGGGTTGCCTTCCGGGTCGTCCAGCACCCACCAGTCGGCGTCGCCGGCCGGTTCGCGGACCAGCCGGGCGCCGGCCGCGAGCAGGGCCGCCGGGTCCGCGTCGGTCATCCGCAGATCCAGGTGTACGCGGGTCTTGCCGGTGCGTGGTTCCGGCACCCGGTTCACCCAGATCGACTCCGCGTCCGAGCGCGCCGAGCGGGGGTCCACCCGGGTGTCGTCGTCGCCGGCGTCGGCCACGTCGCCGTCGAGCACCCGGGCCCAGAAGGCGCCCAGTGCGAGCGGGTCGGCGGCGTCCAGGCAGAGATCCTTGAAGCGTGCGAGCACCCTGCCAGCATGCCAGGTCTCGCCGCCGCAGCGAGCGCCCCGATGGTCAGCAGTTCGGGGGTACCGGGCGTGATCGACTCCGCTTTCTGGAAGCTGGGGCATCTCGGCGTGGTGATAGCGCGATTTCCAGGAAGCCGAGTCGATCACGCACGCGGCGTCGGCGCAGGGCAAAGACGGCGACTCGCTGCGCAGACGCTCGCTGTGGCAGCCAGGTTTCGCGACTTCGCAGGTGGGGCAGAGTAGCCGCACAGAGCATCCGGGCCGAGATGTTTCCGCAGCTAGCCGGCTCGGAACCGTCTCGCCGTGCGCCGGGGCACGGATGCCCTCCCCGGTCTTCGCCGAAGAGAGGGGGAGGGCGATGACGGACCCCGAAACGGCTCGACACCGACGCCGGCCGATGTTTCGGCTTGGGGCGGCGGCTGCCGCGTTGGCGCTGGTCGCGCCACTGGCCGCGTGCGGCGCCGACGACGGTGGGGGCGGTACGCCCACGCTCAACCTGTACTACCCGCCCGAGCAGAACCTGCAGAAGGTCGTCGACGACTGCAACGCGCAGGCACAGGGGCGGTACGAGATCGCCTACCGGGTGCTGCCCCGGCAGGCCGACGACCAGCGGGTGCAGATGGTGCGCCGGCTGGCCGCCGAGGACACCGGCATGGACCTGCTCGGTCTCGACGTCACCTGGACCCAGGAGTTCGCCAGCGCCGACTGGATCCGCGAGTGGACCGGCCAGGACAAGGCCGAGGTCGAGCAGGGCACCCTCGCCGGGCCGCTGGACACCGCCCGCTACCAGGGCAAGCTGTACGCGGCGCCGAAGAACACCAACGTCCAGCTGCTCTGGTACCGCAAGGACCTGGTGCCTCAGCCGCCGACGACCTGGGACCAGATGATCAGTGCGGCGCAGCAGCTCAAGGACCAGGGCAAGCCGTACCAGGTGCTCACCATGGGCGCCCAGTACGAGGGTCTGGTCGTCCTCTACAACACCCTCGCCGAGAGCGCCGGTGGAAAGATCCTCAACGACGACGGCACGCAGGCCGTGATGGACGAGGGCACCGTTCGAGCGCTGGAGCAGCTCAAACGCTTCGCCACGTCGGGCGTGACCTCGCCGTCGTTCAGCAACGCCACCGAGGACCCGGTCCGGCTGGAGTTCCAGTCCGGCGCGGGTGCGTTCCAGGTGAACTGGCCGTTCGTCTATCCGGCCCTGCAGGAGGCGAACCCGGAGCTGGCCACGCAGGTGGGCTGGGCCCGGATCCCCGGCGTCGACGAGGGCACCCCCAGCAAGGTCACCATCGGCGGGGTCAACCTGGCGGTCAGCGCCTATTCCCAGCACCCCGAGCTGTCCTTCGAGGCGGCCCGGTGCATCCGTGACGCCGAGCACCAGAAGTTCTCCGCCATCAACGATGGCGTGCCGCCCACCATCGAGGCCGTCTACGACGACCCGGAGATGACCGAGGCGTACCCGATGAAGGACACCATCCTGGAGGAGCTGAAGGAGCCGGCGACCCGCCCGCTGACCCCGGCCTACCAGAGCATCTCCACCGTGATGTCGGCGATCCTGTCGCCGCCGTCGGCGATCCGTCCGCAGCAGACCGCGGACGAGCTGCGCGGTGCCATCGCCGACGCCCTCCAGTCGAAGGGGGTCCTGCCGTGAGCATCAACGCCACGCCGACCGGCGCCGATGTCGCCGCCGAGGAGACCCGCCGGCCCGCCACCGTACCGAAGCAACGCGGTGGTCGCCGCAAGCCGCCGCTGAGCGAGAACAAGAAGGCCGAACGCAGGCTCGGCTGGCTGCTCTGCGCGCCCGCCGCGCTGGTCATGGTCGCGGTCACCGCGTACCCGATCATCTACTCGGTCTGGCTGTCGGTGCAGCGCTTCGACCTGCGCTTCCCGGACCAGCGCGAGTTCATCGGGCTGGAGAACTACGTCACCGTGCTCAGCAACGAGTTCTGGTGGACCGCGTTCGGGGTGACCATGCTGATCACGGTGGTCACCGTAGCCGTCGAGCTGGTGCTCGGCATGGGGCTGGCGCTGATCATGCACCGTACGTTGGTCGGGCGGGGCATCGTGCGCACCTCGGCGCTCATCCCGTACGGGATCGTCACCGTGGTCGCGGCGTTCTCCTGGCGGTACGCCTGGACGCCCGGCACCGGCTACCTCGCGAACCTGTTCAGCGACGGGGCGCCGCTCACCGAGCGGGCCAGCTCCCTGGCGATCATCATGCTGGCGGAGATCTGGAAGACCACCCCGTTCATGGCGCTGCTGCTGATGGCCGGGCTGGCGCTGGTCCCGGAGGACCTGCTCAAGGCCGCCTCCACCGACGGCGCCACCGCCTGGCAGCGGTTCACCAAGGTGATGCTGCCGGTGATGAAGCCGGCGATCCTGGTCGCGTTGCTGTTCCGCACGCTGGACGCGTTCCGGGTCTTCGACAACATCTTCGTGCTGACCGCAGGCGGCAACGAGACCTCGTCGGTGTCGATGCTCGCCTACAACAACCTGATCCGGGGTCTCAACCTCGGCATCGGCTCGACGATGTCGGTGCTGATCTTCATCACCGTGGCGATCATCGCCTTCATCTTCGTGAAGCTGTTCGGCACCGCTGCCCCGGGCAGCGACGACGGGGAGAGGCGCTGACATGGCCACCGGTACCGAGACCACCGCCCGCGCCCGGCTGCGCTGGGGCCTGCTGGACGTCCTCGTGGTCGTCTTCGCGCTGATCCCCGTCCTGTGGATCGCGTCGCTGTCGTTCAAGACGCCGGCCACCCTCACCGACGGGAAGTTCATCCCCCGCGAGTGGACGCTGGACAACTACAAGACCATCTTCGACACCGACCAGTTCGTCCGGGCGCTGGTCAACTCGATCGGCATCGCGCTGATCGCCACCATGATCGCGGTGGTGCTCGGTGCGATGGCCGCGTACGCGATCAGCCGGCTGGACTTCCCCGGCAAACGCCTGCTGGTCGGCGTCTCCCTGCTGATCGCGATGTTCCCGCAGGTGTCGCTGGTGTCGCCGCTGTTCGAGATCGAGCGTCAGCTCAAGATCTTCGACACCTGGCCCGGGCTGATCCTGCCGTACATCACCTTCGCGCTGCCGCTGGCGATCTACACGCTGTCGGCGTTCTTCAAGCAGATCCCGTGGGACCTGGAGAAGGCCGCAAAGATGGACGGCGCCACCCAGGGGCAGGCGTTCCGGCGGGTGATCGCCCCGCTGGCGGCGCCCGGCCTGTTCACCACCGCGATCCTGGTCTTCATCTTCTGCTGGAACGACTTCCTGTTCGCCATCACGCTGACCTCCACCGAACGCGCCCGTACGGTGCCGGTCGCCCTGTCGTTCTTCACCGGCGAGTCGCAGTTCGAGGACCCCACCGGGGCGATCTGCGCCGCCGCCGTGGTGATCACCATTCCGATCATCCTGTTCGTCCTCTTCTTCCAGCGCCGCATCGTGTCCGGCCTGACCTCCGGCGCAGTCAAGGGATAGGTGGTAGTCATGGCTGACATCGTGCTCGACAAGGTGAGCAAGAGGTTCCCGGACGGGACCGTCGCCGTGCAGGACGTCGACCTGGAGATCGCCGACGGCGAGTTCGTGATCCTGGTCGGCCCCTCGGGCTGCGGCAAGTCCACCACCCTCAACATGATCGCGGGCCTGGAGGACATCAGCTCCGGTGAGCTGCGCATCGCCGGTCAGCGCGTCAACGACAAGGCCCCCCGGGACCGGGACATCGCCATGGTGTTCCAGTCGTACGCGCTGTACCCGAACATGACCGTGCGGGAGAACATGGCGTTCCCGCTGCGGCTGGCGAAGCTGGACAGGGAGACCATCAACCAGAAGGTCGACGAGGCGGCGAAGGTGCTGGAGCTGACCGCGCTGCTGGACCGCAAGCCGGCCAACCTCTCCGGCGGGCAGCGTCAGCGGGTGGCGATGGGCCGGGCGATCGTCCGGCAGCCGAAGGCATTCCTGATGGACGAGCCGCTGTCCAACCTCGACGCGAAGCTGCGGGTGCAGATGCGCACGGTGGTGTCCCGCCTGCAGAAGCAGCTCGGCACCACCACCGTCTACGTCACGCACGACCAGACCGAGGCGATGACCCTCGGCGACCGTGTGGTGATCATGCGCGGGGGCGCGGTGCAGCAGGTCGGCCCTCCGCAGGAGCTGTACAACCACCCGCGCAACCTGTTCGTGGCCGGCTTCATCGGCTCGCCGTCGATGAACTTCCTGCATGCCGCCGTGCAGGACGGTGGGCTGCACACCGCTCTCGGTGACGTACCGCTCGGCGACCGGATGCGCCGCGAGCTGGAGGCGGCCGACGCGCCCCGTGAGCTGATCCTCGGCATCCGGCCCGAGCACTTCGAGGACGCCGAGCTGGTCGACGAGGACACCCGCCGCCGGGGCATGGAGTTCGAGGCGCCGGTGGACATCGTCGAGTCGATGGGCTCGGACAAGTACGTCTACTTCACCGTGGAGGGGGAGCGGGCCAGCGCCGCCGAGCTGGAGGAGTTGGCCGCTGACGCCGGTTCGGCGGACTTCGCCGGCGCCGGCGGCAACCTGGTCACCCGGCTGTCCGCCGAGTCCCCGGTCGCGGAGGGGCAGTCCCGCCGGGTCTGGTTCAACCTGGAGAAGATCCACCTGTTCGATCCGGCCACCGGCCGCAACCTGACCCTGCACGAGGGTCGGGCAGCCGGCGCACTCGCCGACTGACGGCGTCCACGGTGGTGGGACCGGTGGGTTCGCCCGCCGGCCCCGTCGGGTCCTGCGCGGCGTGCGCGGCCATGGCAAGGTGGTCGCAGGTCGCGTCGTGAAGCGGGGTACGGGATGAACCGACGACTGGCCGCGCTGGCCAACGCGCACGGCGTGTCCACCTGGTACGAGGACTGGCGACACCGCCGTGTCGAGGTCGCGCCGGAGACCGTCGTCGGTGTGCTCGGCCTGCTCGGCGTGGACGCCACCAGCCCGGCGGCCATCGCCGACGCACTCGCCGCCGCCCGCGCGGTCGATCGGGGCGCACTGCCGGACACGGTCGTGCTCGCCCACGGCGACACCCGGGCACTGCCCGGCCCGGGTGTGGTGACGCTCGAGGACGGTGGCCGCCGCTCGGTCGACGGCGAGCTGCCGGCGGACCTGCCACTGGGTTGGCACCGGCTGGCCTGCGCCGGCCGGGAGGTGACGCTGGTCGTGGTGCCCCGTCGGCTGCCGGTGCCGCCACACACCTGGGGTTGGACGCTCCAGCTCTACGCGCTCACCTCGGAACGCTCCTGGGGCATGGGCGACCTGGGCGACCTCGCCGAGTTCACCGAATGGGCGGGTGCCAACGGCGCGGGGCTGGTGCTGCTCAACCCGCTGCACGCGGTCGGGCCGGCGCACCCGGTCGCCACCTCACCGTATTCGCCGGCCAGCCGACGCTTCGTCAACCCGCTCTACCTGCGGGTCAGCGACACCGCCGCGTACCGTGCGGCGGACCCGGCGACCCGTGTGGTCGTCGACGCGTTGCGCCCCGACCGCGGTGACCTGATCGACTACGACGAGGTGTGGGCCGCCAAGCGGCACGCCCTGGAGCTGCTGTACACGTACGCCCAGCCGGTGGACCTCGCCGCGGACCCGGCGCTGGTCACCTTCGCCACCTGGTGCGCGCTGGCCGAGCGGCACGGCAACGACTGGCGTGCCTGGCCGGCGGAGCTGCACCACCCGGACGCCCCGGCGGTCGCCGAGCAGCGCCGGCAGCTCGCCGACCGGGTGGCCTTCCACGCCTGGCTGCAACACCTGTGCGACGAGCAGCTCGACGCCGTGACGGCGGCGGCCCGGGCGGCCGGGATGCCGGTCGGCGTGGTGCACGACCTGGCCGTCGGCATCGATCCCGGCGGCGCGGACGGCTGGCAGCTCACCGACGTGCTCGCCCAGGGCGTGCGGGTCGGCGCACCGCCGGACGACTTCAACCAGCTCGGCCAGGACTGGGGGCTCGCGGCCTGGCGCCCGGACCGGCTCGCCGCGACCGGGTACGCGGCCTACCGGGACATGCTGCGCCGGACCCTGCGGCACGCGGGTGGCCTGCGGGTCGACCACGTCGCCGGCCTGTGGCGGCTGTGGTGGGTGCCGCCGGGTGCCGGGGCGGCCGAGGGCACCTACGTCCGTTACGACGCCGAGGCGATGCTCGGCATCCTCGCGCTGGAGGCGCACCGGGCCGGCGCGGTGGTGGTCGGTGAGGATCTCGGCACGGTCCAACCGGCGGTGACCCGGGGGTTGCGCGCGCGCACCATGCTCGGCTCCACCGTGCTCTGGTTCGCTCGCGACGACGAGGGTGACTTCATTTCACCGGCCCGGTGGCCGCGAAACGCCCTCGCCACGATCTCCACTCACGACCTGCCCACCGCGCCGGGCTTCCTGACCGGTGAGCACGTACGGGTGCGCGACGAGTTGAAGCTGCTCGGCACCGACGTGGCGGTGGAGCGGGCCCGAGCCGCCGCGGACCGGGAGCGGCTGCTGGCGATGCTGCGCGCCGAAGGGCTGCTGCCCGACCCGGCGCTGCCGTCGGATCCGGCGACGCCCGACCCGGCGCCGACGCCCGACGACGGCGAGGTGGTGGTGGCGATGCACGCCGCGCTCGCGGCCAGCCCGACCCGGCTGCTCGGCGTCTCCCTCTATGACGTGCTGGGCGAGGTACGCCAACCCAACATGCCCGGGACGGTCGACGAATACCCGAACTGGCGACTGCCCCTGCCGGCCGGCGTCGCGCAGATCCGCACGGACCCCCGGGTGGCCCGGATCGTCGACCTGCTCAGCGCCGCCCGCCCACGACGTGCCGACGCTCAACCGCCCGGCCCGGCGGAGGAATGACGTCGGCTCAGCCCGGCCAGTCGAAGCGGGGCGGCAGCCCGAGGAAGTCGGCGTACCTCCCCAGCGCCTGCTCCACCCGGGCCCGCGCGGCGGCGTCGAGCGTCGTCAGCGGCCGGATCGTCACGGTGACGGCGGACCGGCCGACCTTGCGCTTCCACACGCCCACCACCCGACCGGCGCGGACCACCGTGGCCTGGAAGATGCCGTTGTTGCCCGGCACGACGGCCGCTTGGTGCGCGGGGTCGAGCATCAGCGTGCGGTCCCGGTAGCCCAGCAGGTATTCGTCGAAGCCCGGCAGGGCCAGCACCTCGTCCGCCAGGGTGCGGGAAGCGTCGGCCAGTGCCGCGTCGACGTGCATCGGCTCGCCTTCGACCCGCACCGTGGTGAGCGCGTCGCCGGCTGCGGCCAGCCCCCGCCGGGCGTCGGTCAGGGTGAGGCCGCTCCACCCGGCGAACTCGCGGTCGGTCACCGGCCCGTGCCCGCGTACGTAGCGGTGTGCGAGCAGGGCCAACGCCTCCTCCCGGTCGAGCCGGCGTGGACCGGGCGCCCACTCGTCGAGTAGTGCGAAGGTCTGCTCGGTGCCGATGTGCGGGGCCACGCAGATCACCCCGCGCACACTCGCATACCACAGCAGGTGGTAGCCGCGCTGCCCGTCGGTGCCCAGGCCGGCCGCGCGTAGGGTGGCCAGGCACTGCGCCCGGGTGAGCCGGCCCCCGCCGGCCAACGCGGCGCCGAGAACGTCCACCGCCCGGTCCGCGTCGGCCTCGGCGAGCCCGAGCTGCGCCCGCCGGGTCGCCGAGCCGGCCAGCGAGCGGACGCCGGTCAGCTCCAGCATCCAGCGGGCGTCGGCGGGTGGAACGAGGTGCACGGTGCCCCGCATCGGCCAGGTGCGCAGTGCCTCGCGTCGCTCCAGTGCCGCCTCGAGATCGGCGACCGACCGCCCGGGTAGCCGGGCGCCCAGCGACCAGAGGCCGCTGGCCAGGTCCTGTGCCTGCATCGCGCCGAACCACTCGACGACGTCGGCGACGGTGCCGGGTCGGGTGCTCGGGTGCGCGCGCAGCAGCAGGCTGGTCATCCGCAGCGCCAACGCGTCGGCCGCGCTGAGGTCGACAGGCATCGGACGCCCCTTTCCGGTGGCCGGGGGCACCAGCCTAGGGCCGGCCACCGACACTCTGCCCAGGCCAGGCGTAACGGCGGCCGTCGGGGGAATGCGGCTCGCCGGAAGTGCGCGCGCCGCGCGTACGGAAGGGAGTCCCATGACTGCCGCAAGCGAGCCGGCCCGGGGTGCCGGCGTACAGGCCGGATCTCGGACCCACCGGGGGGACGCGCGCGCCAAGACGAGCGCGGCCGCCACCTTCGCTCTGGTCTTCGGCGTTGCCGGCCTGCTCAGCGTGTTGACCGCGATCCTGGCCTGGGTCGGGCTGGTGCTCGGGATCATCGGGATCATTCTGGGCATCGTCGGGCTGAAGATGGCCGCGCGACCAGGGGTGACCGGCCGGGGTGT
Organism: Micromonospora sp. CA-259024; assembly: GCF_050936255.1. Lineage (NCBI taxonomy): Bacteria > Bacillati > Actinomycetota > Actinomycetes > Micromonosporales > Micromonosporaceae > Micromonospora > Micromonospora sp. CA-259024. Next base: position 558,263 of record NZ_JBNJND010000001.1, read on the forward strand.
GGCCATCGGCGGCCTGGTGCTGAGCATCCTGGCGGTGCTGATCGGTCTGGGCCTCGCCGCGGGCATCACCACCTTCATCAACAACGAAGGCGCGGTGGACCGCCTCCAGCAGCAGGTGGACGACCTACGCGACAAGCTCGACTGACCGCAGGTGGGCGGTCGAGCGTTCGGGCACGCACCCGTGAGCGTGATGCCTCCCGGTCATCTTGATGACTCAGAGGCATCACGCTCACCGGGGTGCAGGGCCGGACGCGGCGGAGCGGCCGCCGGTCACGGGCGGAGGTCCCAGTAGGGTGGGCGACGTGCTCCGCCAGGTCATCGCGATCCGTTACGTCACCCCGCTGCGCGAGGGTGGGTCGCTGCCTGGCGTGGTGGAGGCCGACGACCTGGGCACGTACGTGGCCAAGTTCCGGGGCGCCGGCCAGGGGCCCAAGGCGCTGATCGCCGAGGTGATCTGCGGGGAGCTGGCCCGCCGCCTGGAGCTGCGGGTGCCCCCGCTGGTGGTGCTCGACATCGACCCGGTGATCGGCCGGGCCGAGCCCGACCAGGAGGTGCAGGAGCTGCTGCGCAACAGTGGCGGCGCCAACCTGGGGATGGACTTCCTGCCCGGGGCACTCGGCTTCGACCCGGTGGCGCACCCCGTCGACCCGATGCTGGCCTCCCGGGTGCTCTGGTTCGACGCGTACGTGGAGAACGTCGACCGGAGCTGGCGTAACCCGAACCTGCTCGTCTGGCATCGAGAGCTGTGGCTCATCGACCACGGCGCCTGCCTGTACTTCCACCACAACTGGCCGCGGGCCGAGGCGGCCGTGCACCGGGCGTACCGGGCCGACGACCACGTGCTCGGGCCGTACGCTTCCCGGCTGGCCGAGGCCGACGCGGAGCTGGCCCCACGGGTCACCCCTGAGTTGCTCACCGAGGTGCTGGCCCTGGTGCCTGACGAGTGGCTGACGGCTTCCGACTTCGAGACGGCCGACGACGCGCGGGCCGCGTACCTGGACCACCTGTCGGCCCGGGTCGCCCGCACCGCCGACTGGTTGCCGCAGGGGGGCGCGGCATGAGGCATCCGTTCGAGTACGCGCTGATCCGGCTGGTGCCCCGCATCGAGCGCGGCGAGCAGATCAACGTCGGGGTGCTGCTCTACTGCCAGCAGCGTGACTTCCTGGCCGCGCGTACGCACCTGGACGCCGACCGCGTCCGCGCGCTGGCACCCGACGTCGACCTGCCGGCGGTGGCCGCGGTGCTCGGCTCCTGGGATCGGACCTGCTCCGGCGACGGGCCCGCGACCCGGATGCGGCTCGGCGAGCGGTTCCACTGGTTGGCGGCGCCGCGCAGCACGATGATCCAGACGGGGCCGGTGCACACCGGTCTCACCGTCGACCCGGCGGCCGAGCTGGAGCGACTGATGGCGGCGCTGGTCAGCTGAGCGGTGGGTGGGTGACCGGCGCAGTCCGATCGCGCTGGGCGGGCCACTGATCGCGCTGCGCCAGCCCCGTTGCTGGCGGAGCGCGATCCCCCGTTCAGGTGCCCGGTGCCGGGCGGCGGCTGATATCCGCCGGCACCGATGGCATCAGGATCGCCGTCCGCGCGGGGTGCGGGGCCGGAACCACCCGGAAGTTGCGGAAAACTTGAGCCCGGCGGACCGGTAATGGGAGCGCCTGCCGTTAGAGGTCGCGCGCAGCGGGTAGTCGCGGGAGTTGACCCGAGACGAGAAGGGGAACATCTGATGGCTGCCCAGACCAAGGTAGCGGTGATCTACTACAGCGCCACCGGCACCACGTACCAGATGGCGCAGGCGGTGTGCGAGGCCGCCGGGGAGGCTGGTGCCGAGGTGCGCCTGCGCAAGGTGCGCGAGCTGGCGCCGGACGAGGCGATCCGCTCCAACTCCGGCTGGCAGGCGCACCAACTGGAGACCCAGGACGTACCCGAGGCGATGGTCGACGACATGGCCTGGGCGGACGTGGTGATCTTCGGCGCGCCGACCCGGTACGGGATGGTGGCCGCCCAGCTCAAGCAGTTCATCGACACCTCCGGGCCGCTCTGGGCGCAGGGCGGGCTGGCCAACAAGGTCTACTCCGCCTTCACCTCGACGGCCACCTCGCACGGCGGGCAGGAGACCACGCTGACCTCGCTCTTCACCGTCTTCTACCACTGGGGCGGGATCGTGGTCACCCCCGCGTACACCGACACCAGCCAGTTCATCGCCGGTAACCCCTACGGCGCCTCGCACACGAGCAACAACGGGGAGATCCCGCCGGACGCCGTGGCGCTCGGCGCGTGTGCCCTCACCGCCCGACGCGCCGTGCAGATCGGGACCGCGCTCAAGGCGGGTCTGGCCGGCTGACGGCAGCGGACGACCGGTGGCACGGGCGGGGGCTCTCAGCCCGTCCGCGCCACCGGTCGATCCAGCCCTACCCCGAGGCAGGGCGACTATGCACGGCCGCCCATCGCGGACAGCTCGTCCGGATGCGAAGCCGGCAGCAGGTCGCTCAACAGCTCGGTCAGCACACCGAGTCCGTCCGGGCTGAGCACCGACTCCGGGTGGAACTGCACCCCGGCGAAGCCGCGGCCCCGCAGGGCGTGCACGGCACCGTCGTCCGTGTCCCGGGCCAGCTCCACCGGCCCGTACGCGGTCGCCAGCCGGTCCACCTCGGCGCGGGCGGTGAACGTCGAGTAGAACCCGACCCGGCGGGTCCTGCCGAAGAGCCCCACCTCCCGCTGCAACCCCTGATAGGGCGCCTCCCGGCGGTGCAGTGGCAGCCCCAGCAACCCGGCCAGCACCTGATGGCCGAGGCACACCGCCAGGGTGGGACGGCCGGTTGCCAACAGCCCGGACAGCATTCCGCGTAGTGCCGCCATCTTCGGCTCGTCCCGGCTGCCGGGGTCGCCCGGTCCGGGACCGACCACCACCAGGTCGTAGGGGTCGACGGGGCCGCTCGCGTGCCACGGTCGCATGGTCACCGCGAGACCCAACGCGCCCAGTTGGTGGGCCAGCATCCCGGTGAAGGTGTCCTCGGCGTCCACGATCAACGCGCGGCGACCGACCAACCCGGGTAGCCCTGGCGCGTCCGGCGCCCGCTGGTCCAGCCAGAACCGCGCCAGCGGTGCGTTGCGCGCGGCCAGCGCGTCGCGTACCGCCGGGTCGTCGGCCAGCCGCGCGACCGGCCCGCCGCCGCCGGTGGGCGCCGCCGGGCCGAGGCCGAGCGCGGCCAGCACACCGGCGGCCTTGGCGTGCGTCTCAGCCACCTCACCGGCCGCCGTCGAGTGCCGGACCAGGGTGGCGCCCACCGGCACCCGCAGTCGGCCGGTGGGGGAGATCTCGGCGGTACGGATCAGGATCGGGGCGTCCAGCGTCTGCCGGCCGGCCTCGTCATGGCCGAGCAGGGCCAGCACACCGGCGTAGTAGCCCCGGCCCCGACGCTCGTGCCGGGCGATCACCCGGCAGGCGTTCTCCATCGGGCTGCCCGTCACGGTGGGGGCGAACATCGTCTCGCGCAGTACCTCCCGCACGTCACGGGTGCCCCGCCCGGCGAGCAGGTACTCGGTGTGCGCCAGGTGCGACATCTCCTTCAGGTACGGCCCGATCACCTGGCCGCCGTGCTCGGCGACGGTGGCCATCATCTTCAGCTCCTCGTCGAGCACCATGTACAGCTCCTCGACCTCCTTCGGGTCGGCGAGGAAGCGCAGCAGCGCCGCCCGGTCCGGGGTGTCACCGGCGGAACGGAAGGTGCCGCTGATCGGGTTCATCATCACCAGCCCGTCGTCGACGCTGACGTGCCGCTCCGGGCTGGCGCCGACCAACGTCCGTGCGCCGGTGTGCACCACGAAGGTCCAGTACGCGCCGCGCTCGGCGACCAGCAGCCGGCGCAGCGCGGCCAGTGCGGCCACCAGCGGTGGGCCCTGCACGGTGGCGTGCAGGGTGCGGTGGATGACGAAGTTCGCGCCCTCGCCGCGACCGATCTCCTCGACCAGCACCCGCTGCACGGTCCGCGCGTACTCCTCGTCGGTGATGTCGAAGGCGGCGTCGGTGGTGCGGACCGGCTCGTCGGGCAGCGTGGCCAGGGCCTCGGCCAGGGCGATCCGCCGATGCTCGCGAACCTGGAGGCACTCCAGCGGTGCGCCGTCGTCGACGCAGGCGAAGCCGCGCTCGGTGATCTGCCGGTACGGCACGAGGGCCAGCGTCCGCGCCCCGGACGTGCCCGGCGTCAGCGGGATGTCGGCGAGGCGTTCGACGGTGTCGACGGGGCCGGTGAACAGCTCCAGTTCGTCCGCGCCGTCGCGGCGCAGCAGCGCGAAGGGGCCAGGGTCGACACCGTTGGCGACGGCGGCGAGCAGGTCGGTCAGGTGGGTCATCGGAGTCTCCGTCGGGCCGGGGCCGCCGGTGGGGCGGCCATCCGGCCGGGAGATCCGGCGACCGCCTCGATGGCGGCCGCGTGGATGAAGCTACGCGCGGGAGATGGCCGCCGGGTCGGCGGGCCACCAGGAGGTCAGATGCGCGGGCATGTGATCCACCCTACGCGCCCGTCGCCCGGCTGACACCGGGTAATTTGACCGGCGATGAACATTCTCGCGCTCGACCTGGGCACATCCTCGGTACGCGGGCTGGTACTGGACGGGGACACCCGACCGCTGCCCGGCGCCCTGGCCCGGCGCAAGGTCGACCTCGCCATCGGCGACGACGGCACCGGCACGCTGTCCGGTCCCGACTACCTCGCCTCCCTGGTCGAATGCCTGGACGAGCTGACCGACGCGGGGCACCTGCACGATGTCGACCTGGTGGCGGTCTCCGCCCAGTGGCACTCGGTGCTTCCGCTGGACCGTGACGGCGCTCCGCTCGGCCCGGTGATCACCTGGCTGGACACCCGGCCCGCGCCGACCGGCGGTACGGCGGGGCCGGTGGACCCGGACGACTTCCACCAGCGCACCGGCTGCTGGTGGCACCGCTCCTACTGGTCGATGCGGTTGCCCTGGTTGCGTGAGCGGTGCGGCACCCCGATCGCCCGGTTCGTCGGTCTGCCCGAGTACGTGCTGGGCGAGCTGCTCGACGCGGCGCCCATGTCGGTCTCGCAGGCCTCCGGGACCGGTCTGCTGGACCTGCGCACCATGCGTTGGGACGAGGAGGCGCTGACGCTGGCCGGGGCGCGACCGCAGGAACTGCCGGCCCTGGGCGAGCTGGACTGGCACGGTCGGCTCCGGGCCGACAGGGCCCGCCGTTGGCCGCAGCTGGCCCGGGCCCGGTGGTCACCGCCGGTGGGTGACGGTGGAGCGTCGAATGTGGGTTCCGGCTGCGTCGACCCGAGCCGGGCCGCGGTCACCGTGGGCACCTCCGCGGCCGTACGGCTGATGCAGCGCATCCCGGCCGGCGAACCGATGCCGCGGCTTCCCGAACGGCTGTGGCGTTACCGGGTCGACCACGACCACGTGGTGACCGGTGCCGCGTACGCCAACGGCGGCAACCTGTTCGCCTGGGCGGACCGGGAGCTGCGGTTGCCCCGGGGCGCGGAGCTGGACGCGGCGCTGGCGCTGGTGCCGGTGGGCGGCGGCCGACCGGCCGACCCCCGCTTCGGTGGTGACCGGGCGCCCGGCCTGGCACCGGCGGGCACCGGCGAGGTGCGCGGGCTCAGCTTCAGCACCACCTCGGTGGACATCCTGGCCGGGCTGATGCAGGGGTTGTGCGAGCTGGTCGTCGAGGATCTCGTGGTGCTGGAGTCCACGATCGACAAACCGGTCGGTGTGGTGCTCGGCGGGGGTGCGGTGGCAGCCTCGGTGTGGTGGCGGCAGGCCTTCGCCACCACGCTCGCACCGCGACCGGTGTCGCACCAACGCAACCCGGAGATCGGCGCCACCGGGGCGGCGCTGGTGGCGCTGGGCCGGTTTGGTGCCGCGAACCAGCTCGCCGACATCGGCCGGACGGACGAGCTGGTTTTGCCGACCACGACAGGACGTTCCCACCCGCAGTATCCTTCCTGAACCTCCGTGTCGCCCGGGCCGTTGACAGCGCTCCCGAGCCTGGTTGGATGGACTGCGCTCCCCGGACTGCGGTGGACGCGGTAGGACGGAGGAGGCAGGGTGGCGGTAGGTCCCGACCCGGCGAACGGCGCGGTGTCGAACCATCGCCGGCGCCGGTTCGACGTCCGAGTCGTTCCACACCGGCGTCGGTCGCCGTTCCGGTTGCGGGACTGGCGGATGAGCACGAAGCTCGCCACCGTGCTGGTGGTGCCGTCGGTGGCGTTCCTGGTGCTCGCCGGTCTGCAGACCAGCGCGCTGGTGGGGCGGACGACGGCGTTGAACGACTTCTCCCGGCAGGTCGGCATCGGCCGGCAGATCACCGCCGTGGTGGACCAGCTCCAGCAGGAGCGCGACCGCTCCGCGGGGGAGTTGGGTGAGCTGCGCAGGGGCGGCGACCGGGCGGCCACGGCGAGCAACCTGAAGCCGTTGCAGGCTGCCTCCGACCGGGCCATGGCCGACCTGAGTCGGGCGGCCGCGCCGCTGGCGGATGCGGACGCGTCCTGGCGGGTGGCCTTCTCCGAGGCGCAGGAGGCGTACGACCAGGTGATCGATATCCGCCCGGCGATCCCGCCGGCGGTGCTCAGCAGCGACACCATCCTGAGCAACTACCACCGGGCGGTCGGCGCGCTGCTCGACCTGCTCGCCGAGCCGAACCCTGGTCAGGAGCAACCGGCGTTGAACGACGCGGTGCTGCGCTACGTCCAGCTGGCCCGGGTCAAGGAGCTGTCCTCCCGGGTGCGGGCGCAGCTCTACGCCGCCGCCCGCGCCGGCGGGTACGGCACCGAGGACCGGGTGCTCCTCACCGACCTGCGCGCCCAGCAGCTGACCGCGCTCGGCGCGTTCCGGGTGGCCGCGACGACCGACCAGATCCGCCGGTACGACGAGACCTCGGTGGCCCCGATGTTCCTGGTCGCCACCCGGCTGGAGGAACGCAGCCTGCCGGTTGGCGGCGCGTCGCCGGAGGTGTTGCCATCGGAGCAGTGGTGGGCGGCGAGCCAGCAGCGCCAGGAGCTGCTGCGGCAGCTTGAGGCGGGCGTGCTGGACGACGCCGTGCGGCAGGCCGACGATGCCAGCGAGGGTCAGTTGCGGACCACCCTGCTGGTCGTGGGCGGGGTCGTCGCGGTTCTGTTGGTCGCCCTGCTGATCTCGTTGCTCGTCGGTCGGTCGGTGGCCCGGTCGATGCGGTTGTTGCGGAGTCAGGCGCTGCGGATCGCGCAGGTTGAGCTGCCGGATGCCCTGGACCGCCTGAGGACGGTCACCGGCGGGGTGCCCGGCATCGAGGTCGCGCCGGCGGTGGTCCGCTCGCTCGACGAGATCGGGGAACTGGCCGAGGCGTTCGTGGCGGTGCACCGCAGCGCGGTCACGGTCGCCGTCGAGCAGGCGCTCATGCGGCGCAACGTCAACGCGATGTTCGTCAACCTGGCCCGTCGTAGCCAGGTGCTGGTCGAGCGTCAACTGGAGCTGCTGGACGACCTGGAGCGTGAGGAGAGCGACCCGGACCAGCTGGAGAACCTGTTCAAGCTCGACCACCTGGCCGCTCGTATGCGGCGTAACGACGAGAGCCTGCTGGTGCTCGCCGGCACCGACTCCACCCGCCGGTGGAACCGGCCGGTCGGTCTCGGCGCGGTGCTGCTGGCCGCCGCCGCGGAGATCGAGCAGTACCAGCGGGTCCGCATCGAGTCGGTGGCCGACGTGTACGTGGTCGGGCACGCCGTCGGTGAGCTGGTGCACCTGCTGGCCGAGCTGCTGGAGAACGCCACGTCCTTCTCCCGCCCGGACACCGCCGTCGTGGTGACCGCCCGGGTCGAGGCCGCGACCGCGCTGATCGAGATCGCCGACCGTGGCCTGGGCATGAGCCCGGCCGGGTTGGCTGAGGCGAACGCGGTGCTGGCCAGCCCCCCGGCCGCGGACGTCGCGGCGGTGGAGCGGATGGGTCACTTCGTGGTCAGCCACCTGGCCGCCCGGCTGGGCGTACGCGTGCGGCTGGACGGCGGCCAGGACGGCCTGGTCGCCCGACTCTCGTTGCCCGCGGTGTTGCTGGCCCCGGCGGGCGCGGTGGAGCTGGATCCGCCCGCGCCGGCCCGGATGCTGGCGACGAGCGCCACCCAGGGATGGGCCTCGCAGCCCGGGGCCCCCTGGGACGCCGGTGTCCCCGTGCCGGGTGTCGCGGCGCGGGACCTGCCGGTGGCCGGCCGCCCGCCGGGCGTCGCCGTGCCGCGCCAGGCCCGTCCCGTGCCGGTGCGCGCCGAGGACGTGCTGGCCCCGGGCGCTGCCCGCGACGACGGCGGCTGGTGGTCGCGGCAGGGCCCGTCCGCGCCGACGGTGCCCGCGCCCGCGGTGCCGCCGGCCGTCCCGGTGACCGCCGGCACGAATGAGCGCGGGCTGCCGGTGCGGGTGCCCATGGCGCAGTTGTCCGCGGTCACCCGCTCGGCACAACCGGTGCCGGCGGCGACCCGCGATGACCCGGACCCGGAGGCGGTCGGCGGCATGCTCTCCCGGCTTTACAGCGGAGTGCGGCGCGCCGAGGCCGAGGACACCACCGAGATACCCGTGCCACCGTCCGGGGGGCACGACGAAGGGGGACGACGACAGTGACGACGTTGAGCCAGGAGGCGCGTGACCTGAGCTGGCTGGTGAGCGCGTTCGCGGAGCGGGTGCCGGGTGTGGCGCACGCGGTGGTGGTCTCCTCCGACGGGCTGTTGGTGGCGATCTCCGACAACCTGCCCCGCGACAACGCGGACAAGCTCGCCGCAGTGACCTCCGGCCTGATGAGCATCACGGCGGGCGCGGCCCAGATGTTCGACGGCGATGTCGTCAAGCAGACGGTGGTCGAGATGGGCCGTGGCTACTTCCTGGTGATGCAGGTACGCGACGGTTCGATCCTGGCCACGCTGGCGGCCGGGGACGCCGACATCGGGGTGGTGGGTTACGAGATGGCCCGGCTGGCCAAGCAGGCGGGGGAGATGCTCACCCCGGCGCTGCGGGCGGAGTTGCAGCAGGCGTTGCCCCGCTGACGGGTCCGGCCGTGTCCCGGACGGTTACCGGCTCACCGGAGCCGAGCCGTCCGGGCCGGCCGTCCGGGTGGTGCTCAGAAGCCGCCGTCGGCGATGACGGAGCGGTACCAGGTCGCGCTGCTCTTGAGTACCCGCCGCTGGGTCGGGTAGTCCACGTAGACCAGTCCCCACCGCTGGTCGTACCCTTCGGCCCACTCGAAGTTGTCCAGCAGTGACCAGACGTGGAAGCTCTCCAGCGGCACCCCGGCGGTGAGGGCCCGGTGCGCGGCGGCGAGGTGGTCGCGCAGGAAGCTGATCCGACCCGCGTCGTGGACGGTGCCGTCCGTGGCCAGGGTGTCCGGTGTGGGCAGCCCGTTCTCGGTGATGGTGAGCGGGATCGGGCCGTAGTCGCGGGTGACCCGGGTCAGGATGTCGTACATCCCCTCGGGGTAGATCTGCTGCCACTCGGCCTCGGAGGTCGCCCAGCGGTGTTCGGTGCCGCCGTCGGCGGTGACGTAGATGGGCGTGTAGTACTGCACGGCCAGCAGGTCGACCGGTGCGGAGATGATCGCGAGGTCGCCGTCGCGGATGCCCTGGACCATTCGGCTCTGCGGCCCCAGGTCGGCCAGCACGTCCTCCGGGTAGCTGCCCTTGAGCAGGGAATCCAGGTAGAGGCGGTTCTCGTAGCCGTCGTGGAGGCGGGCGGCGGCGGCAGCCTGCGGGGAGTCGTCGGCGGGGTAGCAGGGGTGCAGGTTGAGCGCGGGGCCGATCCGGCTGGCGCTGCCGGTGGCCCGCAGCGCGCCGACCGCGAGCCCGTGCGCGAGTTGTAGGTGGTGGGCGACCAGGTAGGCGGCGTCCGGGTCCTGTCGGCCCGGGGCGTGGTGGCCGATGAGGTAGCCGTTCTGCACCACGGTCTTGGGCTCGTTGACGGTGAGCCAGGCCGGCACCCGGTCGCCGAGGGCCCGGAAGACGGCGTCGGCGTAGTCGGCGAAGCGGTGGGCGGTGTCGCGTGACTCCCAGCCGCCGGCGTCCTGCAGTGCCTGCGGGAGGTCCCAGTGGAACAGGGTGGCCATCGGGCTGATCCCGCGCTCGTGCAGGCCGTCGATGAGCCGGCGGTAGAAGTCGAGCCCGCGCTGGTTCGGCGCGCCGGTGCCGTCGGGCTGGATCCGTGGCCAGGAGATGGAGAAGCGGTAGCTGCGCAGCCCGAGGTCGCGCATGAGGTCGAGGTCCTCGGCGTACCGGTGGTAGTGGTCGGCGGCCACGTCGCCGGTGTCGCCGTTGCGGGTGCGCCCCGGGACGCGGCTGAAGGTGTCCCAGACCGACTCGCCGCGCCCGTCCTCTTTGGCGGCGCCCTCGATCTGGTACGCGGAGGTGGCCGCGCCCCAGCCGAAGTTGTCCGGGAAGCGCAGCGGGCCGGCGGGCCCGGTGGGTATCGACATGGATTCTCCTCATGGATACGGGGCCACCGCCGAGGTTCGGGAGCGCTCCCATGATAGGGCAGGAGCGGCCGGCCCGGTCAGCCGGCCGTCGTGGCGGCCGGCGATGGCGGGTTGCGGCGGTTCGGACCCCGAGCAGCGAACGAGGCCGCCGGGGCGGCGCGGCGCGCCTGTCCCGTCGGCCTCTTTTCCTATCGTGTACGGGGGTTTAGTGTGGGGACGGGGGAGGGCAACCCCCGTCCCCACCGTAACTGCACACACACGGGTGGAATTTGGGTCCTGCCGTGCGTGTCGCGCGGGAGCCGGGCCACGCGAGTGGCTGTGGTTCCACCTCCCTCCAATGGCGGGACGATGGCTGACGGCGGCGTCCGGGCTGGCCCGTCGTCAGCCCTCGGGCTGGTTCCCCGGGCCCGTCAGAGACGTTCCCGGCGATCTTCTAGTTGGAACCTTGTCGATGGAAGCGCTCCCATCGACCGTTGTTGCGACTGTAACGCCCGTCACGCCTTTGTGAAAGACCCAAAACGAGATCGAAACAAGGAGCTGATCCGCCCAACCGTGCGCTTGTTGTGGGAGCGCTTCCATGGCAGACTGTCGATTCAACGCGACAGGAGCCAGACTCGCGTGAGCACGGGTCCGCCGAGGGCAGCCGGCAGCACCACCTCCGGTCACGGTCACCCGATGGCAGCCGGCGGGACCCCCTCCCGCGTAGGCCGCACCGCCCCACCCCGGCCGGGCCCGGGGGAGACCACCTTCCCGGCGCCTCGAATCTCCCGCGGACCACCACCCTCGCGGGCAGGCGCCTCGCCGGGGACCGTCCCGGCCTGGTCCGAGGAGACACCGCGCACATGAGACAACTGGCACGACGCCGTCGAGTGGCGATCATCGCCGCCGCCGCCGCGCTCGCCGTCGGCGGGGTGACCCTGCCCGCTGGCGCCGCGCAGGCCGCACCCGCCTGCGACGTGGTCTATGCGACCAATGACTGGAACACCGGCTTCACCGCCAACGTCACCATCAAGAACCTGGGCGACCCGGTCAGCGGCTGGACGCTCAAGTGGACCTTCCCGACCAGCGGTCAGCGGGTCACCCAGGGCTGGTCGGCCAGGTTCAGCCAGTCCGGCAGTGAGGTCACCGCGACCAACGAGTCGTACAACGGCAACCTCGGCACCGGGGCCTCCACCACCATCGGCTTCAACGGCGCCCACTCGGGGAGCAACCCGAAGCCCACCTCGTTCACCCTCAACGGCACTCCCTGCAACGGCACCCCGGCCAACCAGCCGCCGACGGTCTCCCTCGGCCTGCCGACCGGGCCGTTCACCGCGCCGGCCGACGTGCCGCTGACCGCCACCGCCAGCGACCCGGACGGGACGATCAGCAAAGTCGAGTTCTACCGCAACGGCCTGCTGATCAACACCGACACCACCGCTCCGTACGCCTACACGCAGGAGGACCTGCCGGCCGGCAGCTACACCGTCCAGGCCAAGGCGTACGACAACGCCAACGGCGTCGGGGTCGCCGAGAAGGCGTTCACCGTCACCGCCGCCACCGGCCCGACGCTGGTCGCCACCCCGTCCGCGGTGAGCGTCAACGAGGGTGGCACCACCACCTTCAACCTGAAGCTCAGCGCCGCGCCGACGGCCAACGTGCCGGTCACCCTCACCCGCACCGGCGACACCGATGTCACGGTCTCGCCGGCCACCGTCACGCTGACTCCCAGCAACTGGAACACCGGGGTCACCGTCACGGTCGCCGCGGCGGAGGACACCGACACCGCCGGCGGCACCGCCACCGTCACCGCCTCCGCCACCGGTCTCGCCCCGCTGGCGGTTGCCGCCACCGAGATCGACAACGACACCCCCGGCGGCGACAACGCGTACATAGCGAAGTTTCTCGAGCAGTACGGCAAGATCAAGAACTCGGGATACTTCAGCCCCGAGGGCGTGCCGTACCACTCGGTGGAGACGCTGATCGTCGAGGCGCCCGACCACGGGCACGAGACCACCTCGGAGGCGTTCAGCTTCTGGCTCTGGCTGGAGGCGAACTACGGGCGGGTCACCCAGAACTGGGCGCCGTTCAACAACGCCTGGCTCGTGATGGAGAAGTACATCATCCCGACGCACGCCGACCAGCCGACCGCAGGCTCCGCCGGCACCCCGCAGTACGCCGCGGAGTACAACCTGCCCAGCCAGTACCCCTCGGCGCTGAACCCGAACATCCCGGTCGGGCAGGACCCGCTCCGCTCGGAGTTGCAGTCCACCTACGGCACCGGCGACATCTACGGCATGCACTGGCTGATGGACGTCGACAACACCTACGGCTTCGGTCGCTGCGGCGACGGCACCACCAAGCCGGCCTACATCAACACCTTCCAGCGGGGCACCCAGGAGTCGGTGTGGGAGACCATCCCGCAGCCGTCCTGCGACACCTTCGCGCACGGCGGCCAGTACGGCTACCTCGACCTGTTCGTCAAGGACACCGGAGCGCCCGCCAAGCAGTGGAAGTACACCAACGCCCCGGACGCCGACGCCCGCGCCGTGCAGGCCGCGTACTGGGCGCTGACCTGGGCCAAGGCGCAGAACAAGCAGGCCGATGTGGCGGCCACCATCGCGAAGGCCGCCAAGATGGGTGACTACCTGCGGTACGCCATGTTCGACAAGTACTTCAAGAAGATCGGCAACTGCGTCGGGGCCAGCACCTGCCCCGCCGGCAGCGGCAGGGACTCGGCGCACTACCTGATGTCCTGGTACTACGCCTGGGGCGGCGCGTACGAGACCAGCCAGAACTGGTCCTGGCGGATCGGCTCCAGTCACAACCACTTCGGCTACCAGAACCCGTTCGCGGCCTGGGCGCTGACCAACACCCCGGAGCTCAAGCCGCAGTCGCCGACCGCGGTCACCGACTGGACCAAGAGCTTCGAGCGGCAGCTGGAGTTCTACACCTGGCTGCAGTCCGCCGAGGGCGGCATCGCCGGCGGCGCGACCAACAGCTGGGACGGCAGCTACGCCCAGCCGCCGGCCGGCACCAGCACCTTCTACGGCATGTTCTACGACGTCGACCCGGTCTACAACGACCCGCCGTCCAACCAGTGGTTCGGCATGCAGGCCTGGTCGATGCAGCGGATCGCCGAGCTGTACCTGCAGACCGGCAACGCGAAGGCCAAGGAACTGCTGGACAAGTGGGTGCCCTGGGCGATCGCCAACACCACCGTCGGCACCAACTGGTCGATCCCGTCGGACATGGCGTGGACCGGCCAGCCGACCACCTGGAACCCGTCCAGCCCGCAGCCCAACACCAACCTGCACGTCGAGGTCATCAGCAAGGGCCAGGACGTCGGCGTCGCCGCCGCCTACGCCCGGACCCTGATCGCGTACGCGGCCAAGTCGGGCAACATGGCGGCCAAGGACACCGCCAAGGGGCTGCTCGACGCGCTGTCCGCCGCCAGCGACGCCAAGGGTGTCTCCACCACCGAGAAGCGTGGCGACTACCGGCGCTTCGACGACACCTACAACGCCTCCACCGGGCAGGGCCTCTACGTGCCGCCGGGCTGGACCGGGGAGATGCCGAACGGCGACGCCATCGCCGCCGGCAAGAGCTTCCTCGACATCCGGTCCTTCTACAAGAACGACCCGGACTGGCCCAAGGTGCAGGCGTACCTGGACGGTGGCGCGGAGCCCAGCTTCAACTACCACCGGTTCTGGGCGCAGGCCGACGTCGCCATGGCGTACGCCGACTACGGCAGCCTGTTCCCGAACGGCTGACAGCGACCCGGGGTGGATGGTTGTGCACCGTCCACCCCGGGTTCGGCCGGGTCCGGGATGACGACGGGCCCGACCGGCAGACGGCCTGACACCCACGGTCAGGCCGGGGTGGGCCGGCCATCTGGCCGACGCAGCGGATCGGCCGGCCCACCCCACCGCCCGGACTGGAGCTAGCCGCGAAAAAGCCCAGAAATTCGGGCCGTCACGGGATCACGCCGAAGTCCATGACGGAGTAACGTACGTCACCGGAGAGGCCGCTCCCCCCGTGGCGGCCTCTCCACTTTCTTGCCCACCACCGCCGCGCCCCGCTCGGGTCAGCGGGGCGGTGCGGCCGGGTCTTCGATGAGCGGGTGACGCAGACCCGGGTGCCCTGCCGGCAGCGACCGCCGCAGCACCACCCAGCTCAGTGCCAGCGCCGCGGCGACCAGCGGCCAGGTCAGAGCCACCCGGGCCACCACCAGCGCGAGCACCTGCCCACCCAGGTACAACGGCACGAACACCGCCAGCCGCGCGACGTAGGTCGCCGTCCACACCCAACTGGCCCGGCCGTACCCGCGCAGCAGCGCCGGGTCCCGCCGCCACCGGGAACGCTGGCCCAGCACCGCGCCGACGAGCACACCGAGCAGCGGCCAGCGCACCACGATGCTGACCGCCCAGGCGAGTGCGCTGGCGGCGTTGGAGAGCACCTGGATCAGAAAGAAGTTCTCGGCCCGGCCGGTGCGCACCGCGATCAACGCCGCGACGCAGACGGCCAGCATCCCGATCAGCACCGAGCGGGGCCGGTCACCCCGACGCAGCCGTACGGCGGCCACCACCGCGCCGACGGCCAGCGCCGCGCCGACCCCACCCCACAGCGACTCGCCGCCCAGCAGCCAACCCGCCGCGAACGCCAGCGGCGGCAGGGTGGCATCGATGGCACCGCGTCGCCCGCCCAGCAGATCCGCCAGCGACTCGTCCCGTGCCGACCCTCCCCGGCTCGGGTCGACGCCCGTGCGCTGATCCGGGCCGGGTGAGGCCGGGCCGCCGTCGCGCTTCGATGTTCCGCTCACCACCGCCTCCTCGCCTCCGGCCCAACCTAACCGGCGACGGGCGGCGGGCCACCGGCCGACCGGCCGACACCGGCCGCTACGGTGTGCGGATGCGCGCGACGGCACGGGGTTGGACCGCGGTCTGGTTGGTCGTACTGGCCCTCGTCCAGGCGGCCGCATTCCTCGCCGTGTGGCGGGTGGCCGTGCACAGCGGGATCGGCCAATGGCTGGACACGGTCGCCCTGACCGGCAACCGGATCGGGCAGGACACCATCGACGGCCCCGTCGACCGGATCCTCAACGCGATGTCGGTGGTCTCCCTGCTGGCCGCCACCGCGATGATCGGGTTCATCGCGCTGATCCGGGGGCGGATCGCCCTGGCCATCACCGCGACCCTGCTGATCGCCGGAGCGAACGTCTCGACCCAGCTGCTGAAGCACGGGCTGAATCGCCCCGACTTCGGTCTCGACCCGGAGCGGGCCGCCGTGGGCAACAGCCTGCCCAGCGGGCACACCACCGTTGCCGCGTCGGTGGCGGTGGCGCTGATGCTCGTCCTGCCGCCGAAGGTGCGGGCCGTCGGCGCCTTCATCGGTGCCGGGTATGCCGCCGTCGCCGGTGTCGCCACCCTCTCCGCCGGCTGGCACCGACCCAGCGACGCGGTCGCCGCGTACCTGGTGGTGGGCGTCTGGGCGGCGTTGGCCGGGCTGGTCCTGCTGATCACCCAACGGGAGCAGGCCGAGGTCGCCCCCGGCGACGCGCACCGGGTCGCGGCGCTGGTGCTCGGGGTGGGCGGTGTGCTCGCCCTGGTCGCCTCCGGGCTGGCGCTGTCCTGGCTGATCGACCTGCGTGGCACCGGTCCGGACGAGCTGAGCCGCCGGCCGCTCTTCGTCGCGTACGCGGGCAGCGCCGCCGGGATCGCCGGCACGATGGCCGTGGTGATGGCGCTGGTGCTCACCGTCGTGCACCGGCTCGTGCCCCGGGTCAAGGGCTGAGCCGGCCGATGGACCCGGTCCGCGCGGCGTTCTCCGCCGAGTGCGCGCAGCTCACCGAGATCCTGGCCGAGCTGGTCGACGCCGACCTCGACCGGCCCACCGACTGCCCGCCGTGGAGCGTCCGGGAGTTGATCGCGCACGTACGCACCGGGGTCGGCCGGCTGACCGACATGCTCGCCGCACCCGCCCCACCGCGGGCGGAGGTGGACGCCGCCGGTTATTTCGGCGCGGCGAAGTTCACCCCGGAGGTGGACGCCGACCGGATCGCCGGTGGTCGGCGCGACGCCCGACAGGTGGACCGGGCCGCGCTGGCGAGCGAGTTGGACCAGGCCTGGAGGGCGACCGACGCGGCGGTCGCCGCCGCGCCGCCCGATCGGGTGGTCCGGACCCGACACGGCGACGCGATGCTCCTCACCGAGTTCCTGCGGACCCGGGTCGTCGAGGTGGGTGTGCACGGTCTGGACCTGGCCGCCGCGCTGGGCCGACCGCCCTGGCTCGTCCCGCCCGCAGCCGCGGTCATCGCTGACCTGCTCACCGGTGGACGACCGGCGCCGGCCGGGTTGAGCTGGGATCGACTGACCCTGATCCGCAAGGCCACCGGCCGGGCGGCGCTGACCGCCTCGGAACGGGCCGCGATCGACGCCGCCGGCTTCCGCTGGCTCGCCTTCGGTCGCTGACCCGGCTCGGCACCGGCGCTGCTCGGCACCGGACCGGTCGCGTCAGCTCGCGGAGCGGGGTGCGGGGACGTGCGGGGCGACGCCGCGCAGGTGCGTCAGCACCACCGGGTCGATCCGCCCCGGGACCAGCCGCTCCTCCAGGTTCTCCAGCCCGGCCCAGGAGATCAACGCTGCCTCCGTCCCCTTCTCGGCCACCGGATGGCCCAGCGCATTGAGCAACGCCGCCACCTCCTCGTCGACCGCGCCGCTCAGGTCGAGCAGGGTGGCCGGGTCGGGCCGGCTGAACAGCATGGTGTGCACGGCGAGCAGCCGACCCAGCTCAGCGACCGGGTCCGGGTGGTCGTCGACGCGCAGGTCGACCACCACGTCGCTGGTGCCGCCGTACCCGCCGCCGCGCTCGACCACCAGCAGGCCGGCGCTCTGCCGGCCCCGCCGGTCGCCGCCGGCCTCGTCGCCGGCCCGCAGCGCGGCGACCAGCCGTTCGGCGAACGGCAGCGCCGAGCCGGCCAGCCAGGCGTCGCCCAACGCGTCGACGACCTCCGGGCCGGCAAGGATGTTGCCCTGCGCGGCCCAGCCGTCGCCGGTGCGCCCACCGGCCCACGGATGGCACGCCGGCCCCGTCCAGCTGGCGCCCGGACCGCTGGCCCCCACCACGCCGACCTGGCGGTGCTCCCGCTCGGCGTCGGCGGCGATCAGGCCGGCCACCACGTCAGCGGCGGCCACCCCGGTGCGCAGCAGGGTCAGCCCCTGCGGGCGGTAGGCGAGGTTGACGTGCGCCTGGGTGGCGAGCGCGCCGACCTGGGCCTCCGCGGCCGGCACGAGCGACCCGGCGGCGAGGAACTTGCTGGCAACGACGACGCCGTGCAACCGGCCGTCGGCGGAGCGGGCGACGAGGGAGAAGGTCACCCGCCGAGATTAACCTGCCGCGCCGACATCGCATCGTCACACCTCGATGGCTCAGAATGGTGTCGCTGCCGTCTCCGGTGGGCCGCCGCGCGCCCGCCAGGCGTCGGCGACCGTGACGGCGGCCAGCACCAGCACACCGGCGGCGGTTGCCGCCACGCCGGGCAGAAACAGCAGCGGCACCGCCGATGCCGCCAGCACCAGGATGGCGATCCACCGGGACGGGGAGACCCGCCCGAACACCTCGTACTCGAAGCGGGCCCGGCCGGCCAGGTACAGTGCCGGCCCGCCGAGCACCATGGCCAGCCACGACCCGGGTATCCGGTCCAGCGGATGTTCCATGATCAGCTCGTAGCCGACCGCGGTGGCGGCCAGGCCGATCACCATCACCAGGTGGGTGTCCGCCGCCGACCGGCCGATGTTGGCGGGGTGCCGGGCCTGCGCGACGGCCTCACCCAGGATCTGCCCGGCGCGCTGGAAGTAGATTCGCCACAGCAGGATCGTGGTGGCCAGCGCCAACGCGAAAGCCCCCGCGTGCCCCGCCTCGTACGGCCCCCTGCTGTACGCGAAACCCGCCACGAGGATCGTCTCGCCCAGCGCGACGAGGAAGAACTGCTGGTACCGCTCAGCCAGGTGCTCCCCGGCGATATCCCACTTCGAGATCGTCGAGCGGCCCAGCCCCGGCACCGGCCAGCCGCACCGGCCGGCCACGTACTCGATGGCCAGCGCCAGCGTCCACGACATCACCTGCGCGTTCGTCGGCAGCATCGACCCACCGATCCAGAACACGCCGCTGGTGGCGTACACCACCGCCATCCGTATCTTCAGCCGGCGGTACGGATGCGGCCCGAGCGCGATCGACAGGATCACCGGCCGCGACACCTGCGCGACCACGTACGCCACCGCGAACATCAGCCCGGTCTGGCTGAACGCCCGGGGGATCGCCACTCCCATCACCAGACTGCAGACCAGCGCGGTCATCACGACGATCTGCAGCGGCGCCCGGTACGGGTCGTAGCGGCTGGTCGTCCATGCCGTGCCCTGCCAGAGGGCCCAGAGCGCGAGCAGCAACAGCAGCGTCTTGCCGCTCCCGGTGACCACCGACCAGCCATGGGCCCGACCCGGCTCCTGGGTGAGGTCCTCGAACGCGCGTGCGGAGATGCGGGTGAGCGCGAAGACGTACACCAGGTCGAAGAAGAGCTCCAGGAAGGTGGCCCGGCCCGGTTCGCCCGCCGCGGATAACGGCTCCAGGCGTCCCGCTGCCCTGGAACCCACGGTCAGCGGCCTGCGCTGTCGGTCCGGTCCACCTCGAAGTGGTAGCACCATCCGTTGGCCCGGACGGCCGGAAACCGGCGATTCTGCCCACTACGGGGATCTTGCTCGGGTGCCGTGTCAGCGGGCACGATCGATCGGTGACGAATCGATGGGGCATGACGGTACCGCTGGGCGGCATCCCACTGGCCGACCACGACGCGGTCTACGCGACGCTCGACCGGGCCGGGTTCACCGACGTCTGGTCGTCCGAGGTCGCCGGGACCGACGCGTTCACCCCGCTGGCGCTCGCCGCGGCCTGGCAGCCCCGGCTGCGGCTCGGCACCGCGATCACGCCGGTCTTCACCCGGGGCCCCGGGCTGCTGGCGATGAGCGCGGCGGCGTTGGCCGAGGCCGCGCCGGGCCGGTTCTCGCTCGGCATCGGCGCGTCTTCGCCGGTGCTCGTACGGGACTGGAACGCGGTGCGGTTCGACGAGCCGTTCCGGCGCACCCGCGACGTCCTGCGTTTCCTGCGCGCCGCGCTGCGCGGCGAGACGGTCGACGAGGTCTACGACACCTTCACCGTGCGGCGGTTCACGCTGGAACGACCGCCGGCCGTGCCGCCGCCGATCCTGCTCGCCGCGCTGCGTCCCGGGATGCTCCGGCTCGCCGGCGTGGAGGCCGACGGGGTCATCCTCAACTGGCTCAGCGCCGACGACGTGCCACGCGCTCTCGCCGAGCTGGGCGAGCGGCGTGCCGGGTTCGAGGTCGCCGCCCGGATCTTCGTCTGCCCCACCGAGGACGCCCAGTACGCCCGTACGCTGGGCCGCCGGCTGATCACCAGTTATCTCACCGTCCCGGCGTACGCCGAGTTCCATCGTTGGCTCGGCCGCGACGAGGCGTTGGCGCCGATGTGGGCGGCATGGGCCGCCGGTGACCGGCGCGGCGCCAGCGCGGCGGTACCGGACGAGGTGGTCGACGCACTGGTGCTGCACGGCTCACCGGAGCGGTGCCGCGCACAGGTGCGCCGTTACGCCGACGCGGGTGTCGACGTGCCGGTGTTCGCGCTGCTACCCACCCCCGAGATCACGGCCGGCGGCGCGGCCGCACTGACCACCCTCATCGCCCAGCTGGGCACCGATCCGGTGGGAGTGTCCGCGTGAACCTCACCGACCGGATCGTGGTGATCACCGGTGGCGCCGGTGGCATCGGGGCGGCCCTGTCGCGGCGGTTCGCCACCGAGGGCGCCGCCGCCGTGGTGATCGCCGACCTGGACGCCGACGCGGCCCGCGCGGTGGCCGAGGGCATCGGCCCGGTCGCGCACGCCGTCGCCGTCGACGTCACCGACGAGGAGCAGGTCCGCGAGCTGGTCGCCGACACCGAGATGCGGTACGGCCGGATCGACCTGTTCTGCGCCAACGCGGGAGTGACCACCGGCGGGGGAGTGGAGGTCGACGACGCCGGCTGGGACCGGGCGTGGCGGGTCAACGTGCTCGCGCACGTCTACTCGGCCCGTGCGGTGCTGCCCGGAATGCTCGCCCGGGGCGGCGGGCACCTGCTGCACACCTGCTCGGCGGCGGGTGTGCTGACCGCGGTGGGCGACGCCGCGTACACCGCGACGAAGCACGCCTCGGTGGGGTTCGCCGAGTGGCTGGCCATCACCTACCGGGACCGGGGCATCCGGGTCAGCGCGCTCTGCCCGCAGGGCGTGGACACTCCGATGCTCGCCGCCGGGATCGTGGAGGGGCACCTCGGCGCCCGGGTGATCGCCGCGTCCGGTGCGGTGCTCACCCCGGACCAGGTCGCCGACGCGACCATCGCCGGGCTGGCCGAGGAACGCTTCCTGATCCTGCCGCACCCGGAGGTCGCCGACTACGCGCGCCGCCGCGCCGAGGACCCGGACGGTTGGCAGGCCGGCATGCGCAAGCTGGTCCGACGCCTGACGCTGAACACCTGAACTGAGCGCGAGGGCGGTCCCCCGGCTGCGGGAGTGCCTTCCCCTCCGCCGGGGAGGAGGAGTGCGTCCGTCACCCCAGATCATGTGGTTCATGAATATCGGTGTGTGGTCGCGCTGTGTGGGCGCCGGCATGCGCCGTCCTCCCCTCGCAGATCGGAGCACTCATGAGCCTCACCGACTCTGACCGCGCCTGGGCCGCCGCTCCGTCACCCTGGGCCGTCTGGGCCGCCTACGCCGTCCCGCTCTGCGTCCTGCCGTCGGCGGACTGGCGACTGTCCCTCGTGTTCACCGAAGATGCCGCCACCGCGTGGTACCTTGCCCTCCTGTCGGTCCTGTCGATGGGCCTGGCCCTGTCGACACTCGGGCTGGTGCATCGCTGGGGACAACAGGTGCCGCGCTGGGTGCCGCTGCTCGGGGGCCGGTCAATCCCGGCGCGTCCAGTCGTGCTCACCGCGCTGGCCGGCGGCTCGTTGCTCGTCGCCATCTGCCTGTATGGCTTCTTGAACAGCAGGTTCCATTTCGTGGAGCGCGGTTGGGTGGGGATAGGCCGCGACGAACCGGCACACCCGGCTCCGGGCTGGGAGGTGCTGCGCTACTACGCCCCGTTGGTCGTATGGGGACCCCTCGTCATGGCCGTGGCCGCCAACTACGGCCGCCGCGCCACCCAGGCCCGCTCCCCCCGGACCTGCCCCCGGTGATGCCCCCAGACCTGCCCCCGTGATCAAGAGGTTTGCGTCAGGAATGGACCCGGACGTGACGCAAAGCTCTTGATCACCGGGGGGACCGGCGGGCGCGGCGCAGCGGGGACGGGTGGATGGACCAGAGCAGGCGGCGCCACCGGGGACGGGCCGCCCGCAGCGTCGCCACGTAGTCGGTCGCCAGCTCGGCCGCCCGAGCCGCCTGGTCCGGCGTCGCCGCACCCGGGGCGAAGCCCACCCGATTGAGCAGCTCCGCCAACTCGTCGACGGTCGCGTCCGGTGCCGTGGCCCCCTCCACAACAGCGACGCCGCTGCCCGAGGCATCGCGGGCCTCGGCCAGGGCCTGCCGGGCGTGCCCGGCCACCTCGGTGGCCGCCAGGTCGTCACCGACCGGTCGGCCGGCCAGCCGTAGCGCGTCGGTGACCTCCCGCCAGGCGCCGGCGATGCGTTGTCCGGGGTCACCCCGGACCAGTCGGGTGCGGGTGAGGGAGCGGCGCATCGCCAGCAGGGTGAGCAGCAGCGCCCCCACCAGCAGCAGCAGGCCTCCGCTGCCGCCAGCGATCAGCACCCCGGTCGGGACGCCGTCGGTGTCGGGCGGTCCGCCGGGGGCGGCGACCGGCTCGGGCGACGCGGTCGGCTCGGCGGTGGGCTGTGGCGCCTCCGACGGCGGCGGGTCCTCCGGCGTCGGGCGGAAATCCTCCTCCACCGGTCTCGGCTCATCGTTCGGGCGGGGCAGCGGGTCGAACGCCACCCAACCGAGCCCGTCGAAGAGCACCTCCGGCCAGGCGTACGCGTCGCCGGCCAGCACCGGCCCCTGCCCGCTGGCCCGGAAACCCACCACCACCCGGGTGGGCAGCCCGGAGAGCCGGCCGAGCACCGCGAACGCCGCCGCGAACTGCTCCGAGGTGCCCTCCTGGCCGCCGCCGTTGCGGGGCCCGAACAGGAAGAAAGCCAGATTCGGGTACGCGTGCCCGCTCGGCGCGTCCGCCACCACCCGGTAGTGCTCGGCCAGGAACTGCTCGATCGCCGACGCCCGCGCGAACGGCGCGCCGTTCTCCTCGGCGAGCTGCGTGGCCAGCCGGCGCATCGGGTCGGGCACCCCGTCGGCGACCCGCAGCACCCGGGCCACCTCGTCACCGGCGGGCACGTTCGCCGTGGCCAACAGGTTCGAGTCCGGGTGCTCCTCGGCGGAGGTCACCGTGTACCGCAGCCCCGGCGTCAACCCCTCCGGCCGGATCAGCGTGCCGCTCGCCGGGTCGTACGCCACGCGCGCGCCACTGACCTCCCGGGGTGTGGCCACGGCGGGCAGGAGCCGACCGCTCAGCTCCGCCACGATGATCTGCTGGCGGACCGTCTCCACCGTGCTGTCCCGGGGTGGCGTGGCGGCCGGCAGGATGCGACCGGCGTTGCGGTACGTCGCGCCGACCCGCCAGGTCACCCCGTCGTAGTCGCTGAGCACCGCCAACCGGATCCGCACACTGCCACCGTCGTCGTCCGTCGCCGGTCCGTCGTCGGTGGACGGCCCGTTGCTCGGCGCGATGTCACCAGGTGCCCGGGCCTCCGCGTGCTCCGTGCTCACGTCGAGAAGCTTCTGCTCCGGGCGCAGCGCCCACCCGGAGATCCGAATCAGCGGGTTCTCGTCGAGCGTCTGCACCTGCGGCGGCTCCACGTACCGGCGTGGGTCCACCGGTCGGCCGTCCACCTGGTCGGCGACGACCGGGGCGAGCAGCGCCACCAACCCGACCACCAGGGCCACCCCGAACGCCGCACTGGTGGCCAGCCGGAGCCGCACCGCCGCGCGTACCCGGGGGGTCAGCCCGGCGGTCGGATCGCCGGTGGACGGCGCGGTACGGGCCGGGGCCGCGAGGCCGACCGCCGCGACCGCGACGAACACCAGCGTCGCCCCGAGCGCCGGCTCGGCGTTCGGGCCGACCACGTAGAGGGCGGCGGCGTAGAGCCCCGCCGCCGGCAGGTAGCCCAGCAGCACCCGGCCGGTGCGCAGCGCCACCTCCGCACCCGCCAGCCCGGCCAGCCAGGCGGCGACAACGGGCACCAGCACCGTGTCCGGTGTGGGCTCCACCGGAATCATCGCGGTGAGCAGGCGAGGGATGCCGTTGCGAGCGGCGTCGGCGGTGACCTCCAGCAGACCGCCCGGCAGGTCCGCGCGGGTGGCGGCCAGCCGCAGCGACCACAGTGTCCAGCCGGCCATCGCGGCGACCGACACCGGTGCCACCAGCCAGGACGGCAGCCGCCGGGCGGCCACACTGACCAGCACCGAACCGGCCGCGGCACCGATGACCAGCCAGGTCAGCAGCTCACCCGCGTACACCCGGCCGAGGACCACCCCGGCGAGCGCGGTCAGCCCGATCAGCGCCAGCGGGACGACGGCCGCCCGCAGCACCCGCACGGCGCGCGTCACCACCGGCGTACCCCGTCCCACTCCGCGGCGAACTGCGCGCCGTCCGCCGCGTCGACGACCACCAGGCCGGCGGCGCCCGGCGGCGTCGGCTCGGCCGCGCCGAACACCCCGACCACCACCGACGGGTACGCGCCACGCAGCGCCCCGACGTGCCCCAGCTCGTCGCGGCCACCCGGCCCGGTCAGGAAGATCAGCGTGTCACCGAGCCGGTCCTGCCGTAGCCGGGTGGTGGCCGCGCGCACCGCGTCACCATCGCCGGACAGGTCGGCGGCGGCGAGCCGGTCCAGCGGCCCGAGCGCGGAGCCGACGGCCGCCTCTGCGCCGGGTGTCCCCGGCTCAGCCGGCGCGTCCGGCTCCGCGGCGACCAGCAGCAACAGCACCGGCAGGTCGGCGCGGTGCGCGGCGGTGACGATCGACGCCGCCGCCTCACAGGCCGACTCGAACGACTCGGCCACCCCGGCGACCCGCTGCGGGTGGGCGGCGGCACGGTTGTCCAGCAGGACGACCAGGCGCGGCAGGCTGGTGTCCACGTTCTCCCGCACCATCAGCTCACCCACCCGGGCGCTGGTCCGCCAGTGCACCCGGCGCAGCTCGTCGCCGACCACGTACTCCCGCAGTGAGTCGAACGTGATCGACCCGTGGGGGACTCCGTCGACCCGGCCGTCGAGGCTGCGCCCCGCTCCGGTGGGCACCGCCGTCAGCGGGTGGATGCGGGGGTGCACCCAGACCGGCACCGCCGCGCCGTACGGGCGGGCCAGCGCCACCAACCCCAGCGGGTCGCGCCGGGTCACCCGCAGCGGTCCGACCGGCACCACCCCACGGCGGTGGGTCGGCACGTCGTAGCGGACCTCGGTGTCCCGGCCGGGCCGCAGCCGCAGCACCGGCACCGGCACGCTCCGCTCCCCGCACCGGTCCTCGGCCAGCAGGTTCGCCGATCGCAGCCGGCCGGTGTTGCGCACGGTCAACGTCATGCTCGCCGGCTCACCGCGCGCCACCCGGTCCGGGTCGGCACGGCGGGTCACCGTCAGCCGGGGCCGCCAGGCCGCGACCAGTGCGGCGTAGCCGACGGCCGCGCCGGCCGCCGCGCCGAGCAGCGTCAACTCGGGGTACGCGAACCGGAAACCCGCCCCCAGCAGAATGACGGCGGCGACGAGCAACCCGACCCCACGGGCGGTGATCCCCATACGGCTGCTGCCGGTCAGCCCTGCACCGGAGCGGGCTGCCCCGACGGTAGGGGCACCGGCACCGACGCGATCGCCTGACGCAGCACCTCCGGGGCGGTCATCCCGCGCACCTGCGCGTCCGGGGTGAGGAGCAGCCGGTGCGCGAACACCGCTTCGGCGAGCGCCTTCAGGTCCTCCGGCATGATCCAGCCTCGCCCGTCGATCAGCGCGTACGCGCACGCCGCACGGGTCAACGCGATCACCCCTCGGGGACTGACCCCGACCCGCACCTGCGGGTGCGTGCGGGTGGCGGCAGCCAGCCGGACCGCGTACGCGTAGAGCGGCTCGGCGATGTGCACCCGGCGAGCCATCCGGACCATCTCCCCGATGGTGGCGGTGTCGGTGACCGGGGCGAGCGCCTCCGGGGAGCGCACCGTGGCGCCGCGCAGCACCTCCACCTCGACCGCCTCGTCCGGGTAGCCGACGGAGAGCTTCACCAGGAACCGGTCCAACTGCGCCTCGGGCAGCCGGTAGGTGCCGTCCATCTCCACCGGGTTCTGGGTGGCCACCACCAGGAACGGCGACGGCACCGGGTGCCGGACCCCGTCCACGGTGACCGTACGTTCCTCCATCACCTCCAGCAGCGCCGACTGGGTCTTCGGCGACGCCCGGTTGATCTCGTCGGCGATGACGATGTTGGCGAAGACCGGCCCCGGGTGGAACTCGAAGTCCCGGGTCGCCTGGTTGAAGATCGTCACTCCGGACACGTCCGAGGGGAGCAGGTCGGGCGTGAACTGGATGCGCCGCCACTGACCCTTCACCGTCGCGGCGATGGCGCGCGCCAGGGTCGTCTTGCCGACCCCGGGCACGTCCTCCAGGAGCACGTGACCCTGGGCGAAGAGCGCGGTCAGCGCCAGCCGAACCACCTGCGGCTTGCCGAGCACCACCGCGTTGACGTTCTCGGCCAGCCGGGCGGCCAGGGCGGCGAAGCCCTGGACCTCCGGCTGGGTGAGCGGCTCGTGGGTGTTCACGGTCGGTGGTGCTCCTTGCCTGGTGGTTCAGCAGGTGGGCAGGACGTTGATGTTGTCGCCGCCCTCCAGGTTGAGCCAGGCCCACGGGATGTAGTTCTTCCCGCCGAACTCGACCTGCACCCACCAGGTGCTCTGCTTCTGGTTGTTGTAGATCCAGGAGTCGACGTTCTCGCCGGTCTTCTTGCAGTACGCCTTCAGCCGGGTGCCGGGCTTCGCCCAGCCGGCCTGCTGGTCGTTGTCCTGCCGGGTGACCTTGAAGACCTCGTTGCCGTTGCGGCCGTCGACTTCCTTGTTGCAGTACGTCCGCTGGTCGCCGTCCGGCCCGTTGTTGCAGGTCGCGATGCCGTACAGCGGCTGTGTGGTCTCGGCCCTCGTCGCGGTGCCCTTCCCGGCCGCGTTGGTGGCCGTGACCGTGAACGTGTACGCCGTGCCCGGCGTCAGGCCCGGCACCGTGATGCTGGAGCACGCACCGGCCTTCGCCGGCTCACCCGGCGTACTCACCGAGCAGGTGGCCTGACCGCCGCCGGCGTCCACGGTGAACGTCACCGTCGCCGAGGTGGCGGTCGACGACGAGCCGGTCACCGTCACCCTCGGCTCGGCGACCGTGCGAGCGGTGGCGGTCGCCTCCGGGCCGGGCCCGGCCTCGTTGACCGCCTTCACCTTCACCGTGACGTTCTGGCCGTTGCCCAGCCCGGTGACGGTGGTGCGGGTGTCGGTCACCTCGCTGACGCGTCCACCGACGTCTACCAGGTACTTCGTCACCGGCCGACCGTTGGCCTCCGCCGGTGCCCACTGCACGGTGATCGCGCCGGGCTGGGCGGCGACCGTGCCGGCGTGCAGGTCGAGTGGCCGACCGGGCGCCGCGAAGGGCACCACCGTGTTGCTGACCGGCGAGGCCGCCGAGCCGGCGCCCTTGTCGTTGACCGCCACCACGGTGAACGCGTACTGGGTGCCGTACTCCAGCTCACCGGCCGGCACCACCAGCTCCGTCTTCGTCGACTCGCCGGCCGGCGCGTTCGTCCCCGCGGAACTGGCCGTCACCGCGTACCTGGCGATGGTGTTGCCCTGCCCGTTCGCCGCCGGCCACTTCACCAGCACCGTGCCGTCCGGCCGTTCCTGGGCGGTGACGCTCGCTGGCGGGTCGGGCACCGCGGCGGTCGGGGTCACCGGGTTGCTGTTGCGCGACGGGCCGTCGCCCTTGGCGTTGACGGCGTGCACCGCGAACCGGTAGGTCTCGCCGTTGGTCAGACCCTTGACCTCCACCGCACGCTGGTTGGCGCCCACCTCCAGGCGTTGGCCGGCACCCTCCACCACGTACTTGATGATCTCGGCGCCGTTCGCGGCGGCCGGCCGCCAGCTCACCCGCGCCTGGGCGTTGCCGGCGGCGGCGGTGACACTGCGCGGCGCGCTCGGCTTGCCCACCCGGGGCTTCTTCGGCGGGGGCGGCGGCGGGGGAGCCGGTGGCGGGTCGCCACCGAGCACGTCGTTGGCGTACTTGTTGACCTCGCGCGCCTGGTGCTTGTCGTCCACCACCCGGGCGGTCGCCGAGTCGGGCGAGTTGATGAACAGGTGATTCTCCCGTACCTCCAGCTCCAGCGGCCCGTTCGCCCGCCCGCCGATGGTCTCGACGAGCTGACCGTCCGCGTCGAAGGAGTAGATGGTGCCCGTGGCCTCGTCGGCGCAGTAGAACCGGTCCGCCCAGGCCACCGCCGGGCTGAGTCGGTCGCCCTCGCCCGGCACGGTGAATGCCCTCTCCTCACCACCGTCACCCACGACCAGCACCCGCCGATCGGCGGGCACGGTGACCGGGATCCGTGGCCCGCTGGTGCGCGCGGGCAGCGCCGCCGGACCGGACAGCGTCAGCGGCGTCGGGTGGACCTCGCCGCGTTGCACCCGCACCAGCTTCCCGGCCGTCCGGTCGAGCACCGCCACACCGTCGTCCAGGGTGGAGACCACCAGTTCGTGGCTGGCGTCGGCGACGTCGTACGACTCGACCCGCTCGGGGCTGAGCCCGGCACCCGCGGGCGCGGCCGAGGCCGGCACGGACGGCAGCTTGGCGGCGGTGATCGCCGAGACGGTGCCCTCGCTGGGCACCGCGATCCAGAGCCGGCCCTCACCGTCGAAGGTGCCGCCGGTGATGCCCGGGGGGTAGCGCACCGGCTCGCCGACCGGGGTCAGCGACCGCGGGTCGAGCTGCCGCACGATGCCCTGCACGGCGTCGACGACGAACGCCGCGTCCTCGTGCAGGGCGACACTGACGCCCAGGCCGGGGGTGGTCCGGGTGGTCGCGGTGAGCTGCAGGGTGGCCAGGTCCAGTGAGCTGACCTGCCCCGTCTGGAGATCGCGCAGGATCAGCAGCCGGTCGGTCTGGGTGACCTGCATCGGGTGCCGGCTGGCGCCGGGGATCTCGGTGCGGGTGTCCACCCGGGCGGTGACCCCGTTGACCCGGGCCAGCTCGCTGCGCGCCGCGCTCCACAGCCAGGAACTCGCGTCGTAGTTGGCGACCGCGTTGTCGGCCGCGCCCAGCCCGAGGACGGTCAGCCCCATGGCGGCCAGCAGCGCGGTCACCGTGCCGACCGTCACCAGCCCGCCGCGAAGCCGGGACCGGGAGCGGGGGGCGTCGGTCCGTACGGCGTCGTCGATGCTGGCCACAGCCGGCTGCCTCCCCTGAGTCGTGGCAGGTGGCGCGCCTCGCGGCGACCCCTCCCCTGAGCCGGGTGCCATCATATGGCGCTGTTGGTGACGGGGGAACCCGCACCGTCACCCCTGTGGATACCGAGCGTGTGCGTTGTGGACGCCCAGCTCAGCCCAGCTCAACGCGGCGACGGTCGGCCGGAGGGCTCTCCGGGCGACGCCGTGGTGCGCTCCCGCGCGGTGCAGACCTGTCCCGAGGTCGCGAAGCTGTCGGTGGAGTAGACCGCCAACACGGTGAAGCAGTGATCCACCCGCGAGTTCAACCCGTTGACCGTGTAGCTGGTCCTACCCGGGTCCACGGTGGCCAGCACCCCCAACGCCTGCCCGGCCCGGCCGGCGGCGACCATGAACGGCACGGCACCGCCGGACGGGTCCGTCCAGGTCAGCGTGATCGTGGTCAAGTCGTCCCGCAGCTTCAGGTCGCCTGGCGGTGGCCCGGCCGCCGTCGGTGCTGCCGCCGCCGTCGTCGGCGCGGTCCCGGCCGGCGGCGGCGGGTTGTCGCGGGTCAGCACCACCGCACCCAGGCCGGCGACCGCCACGACGGCCACCCCGGCCGCCACCACCGCGCCGATCACCGTCGCACGGTTGCGGCCCGTCGACCTGCCCTCATCGGCGTACGCCGGCCGGTACGCATCCTGCATCGGGTGGTACTGCTGGCCCGGGTACACCGCCTGGCCCGGGTACTGGTCCGGGGCCGGGTACTGGTCCTGGTGGTACTGGTCCTGCTGGACCGGCCGTGGAGCGATGGGCGGCGGCACCGTCGGATCGGCGCCAGCGTCCGGTGACCAGGCCGCCGCAGTCGGCTCGACCGGCGCGACGTGGCCCGACTGCGCGGCGGCCAGGCCGTGCTGGACGGCGACGGGGTCGGCCGAACCGGCGTCACCCCTGGACGAGTCGCTGCTCGGCTGGACGGACGGGAACACCTCGGTCTGGTCGGACGGCGCGACCCGCGCCTGCTGCCCGGGCGCCAGCGACGCGTCGACAGCGCCCAGCCGGAGGTCACCGTCCGTGCCGGTGCCGTCCGCGCTGTCGCTGTCCGCGTCCGTCGGGGGCCGGGCGGCGGAGTCGGTACCGGGAGTCGGCAGGGGTTGCGGTGGGGCGCTGCTGCTCCACGGCGGCGCGGTCAACCCCCAGGGCGGTACGGGTGGCGCGCTCACCGGAAGCCCGGAGACGGGTGGCCCGTAGGGCGGCCCGGAGACGGGTTGCCCGAAACCAGGTGGAGCGGACACCGGGTAGGTGTGCCCGGGTGGTGCGGACACGGGTTGCCCATAACCCGGCAGTGCGGAGACGGGGTACGGGTGGGCCGGTGGTCCGGAGACGGGGTACGCCTGGCCAGGCGCCGCGGAGACCGGCTGCGGGGGACCGGGCGGTGCGCTGACCGGGTGGGCTGGTGGTCCGCTCACCGGGTACGTCGGCCCTGGATGGTCACTGGTCGGCGATTGCCTGCCTGGCGATGTCGCCTCCGCGCCGGCCATGGTGACCGATCTGTTCGCCCCGGTCGGCCCGGCTGCGGCTCGGGCAGCCTCCTCGGCGAGCAGCGGTTCGATCTGCCGTACCTGGATCGTGGGGTCGTCCCAGCGGGGTGCCGGCACCGCCGGTGCTGACGGTGGTGCGGCCGGTGCTGCCGGCACCGCCGGTGCTGACGGTGGGGCGGCCGACGCCGGGGCCGACGCCCGGGGTGGCACATCGGCCGTCGGGCGGATCGCCCCGTCGCCGAGCCGTTGACGCGGCGCTACGGCTGGGCCGGACGGCGGTGTCGGCTGCTTTTCGGCCCCCTGGCGGGGCATCGGGCCGACCGCTGGCCGGAGAGGACCGGGCGGTTGCGCGTCGGTGCGTTGACGCGGCGGCGCCGCGGGGCCGGGCGGTCGCTGGTCGACGCGCTGGCGCGGCGGCATGGCGGGGCTGGGCGGTCGCTGGTCGAGGCGTGGACGCGGTGGCGTCGCAGCCGCGGGTGCACTCGCCGACGGGCCGAGCTGCGCCGGCGCGATCGAGGAAGGTGCCGGCTGGACAGGTGCCACCGGAGGGACCGGAGCCGGCGCTGCGGCTGCCTTGCCGAGCGGAGTGGCCACGCCGGGTGCGCGTACCCCCTGCGGGGTCGGCCGGGGTGCGGCCGGCGGCTGCGGCGGAGCCCAGGGCGAGGTGGCGGCCGATGCGCCACCAGCGGAGGGCCGCATCGCGGCCAGGGTCGCCAGGGACAGCGTCGGGCCGGACAGCGCCGACCGCGCGGCGGACTCGGTCACCGTGGCGACCGGCGCCGAGTCGGGCGCCGGCGGTGAGCCGTGTTGCTCGCTCGGTGTCGACGCAGGTGGGCCCAGGTAGTCGCGGGCTGCGCGTACCGTCGGGTGGTGCTCCCCGAGCGCGGCGGGCCCGGCCGTCGCAACCCGGGTGTAGTTGCGGCGGGCCTCGTGCCGGTTGCCCAGTTCCTCCGCTACCTCGGCGAGCTCGAAGGCGAGCGCGAGCATCACCGGGTCGGAGTGCTCCCAGCGCCGTTCGCCCGCCGCGAACGCCTCCTCCAGCACCCGGCGGGCGGCGAGCGGATCGTCCGCCTCCCGGTGCAGCCGTGCCAGCAGATGCGCGGTGTGCAGCATCTCGGGGTGGTCGGCGCCGTACGGCGGGGGAGCGGACCCGACGGCCTCCGCGAGCAGCTGCCGGGCGGCGCTGAGGTCGCCCGCGGCGCGTAGGGCAAGGGCCCGGTGTTGGGCGGCCGCCAGGGGGGAGGGATGGGACACGTGGCCATGCTGCCGTCAGAGGGCCGCCGGACGCTACCCGGACACGCCCTGGTGGGGTGTCGGTGGACCTGTGCGAGGCGGTTTCAGCAGCGGCGGAAGCGCGGTTTGAGCAGCGGCGGAAGCACGGGGAGAGGGGCACCGGAAGGCGATGTGCATGATCCACGGGTGGCGTGTACAGTAACTCCCCGTGCGGCCCGCTGTGCCGACATCGGATGGAAAGATCATCTGGGTCGGCGAGGTAGGCTGAACGTGTAGGTCCGGGTGGCGGAATGGCAGACGCGCTAGCTTGAGGTGCTAGTGCCCGTATAGGGCGTGGGGGTTCAAGTCCCCCCTCGGACACGAACCATTACCCCACGGTGCGCGCTGAGATCGATTGCAGCGCGCACCGTTTGCGTTTCAGGCTGGTAGTTCAGCCGGAGACCGAGTTGTCGGTAGACCTCGGCCTTGTCGGCGGGATCGGCGTCGCGGAGCACAGCGGTGATGTCGCCGAGCGCGTCCACCAGGGCTGTGATTTCTGCTCGGCTCATCCTGCGCGCGGGGGTGCCCGCGTTTGCGCGGAGGTCTGCTTCCGCGCGGGCGCGTTCGGCCTGGGTCTGCGCGATCCAGCCGGTGACCACCGCCGGGTCGGCTCCAGCGTCGAGGGCGGCGCGGTAGCGCTCCAACTTGGCGTCGCACTCGGTGATGATCGTCTGAGCTGCTGTGCCCGCTGCGGGCGAATGATCTAAGGGCTGGGCTTCGGACATCGCGGTGATCGTTAATTCGATGTGGTGGGGTGCGAAGGCGGAGGCCAGCCAGGTGTCGATCGGGTCGGTGAGCGCATCCTCGCGCAGGTACACGTTGCTGGGATGCTCAACTTGGTTGGCGAGGGCGTATTCCTGCGGGAAGCGGCAGCGGTAGTAGGCGTCGCCGTGGTTGTACTGGCCCTGCATGCGTCGGTCGCAGGCGGCGCAGTAGATCATGCCCCGGAAGACGTACGGGTTGCGGGTGCGCTGCCGGACGTGTTGTCCGCCGGTTCCCCGTCCGCGTCGTTGCAGTATCGCTTGGGCCTGCTCGAAGGTCGCGTCGTCGATGAGTGGCTCATGGGTGATGTCCTTGGAAACCACCCATTTGTCGCGGACGTTCCAGCGCATGACGCCGGTGTGACCCATTGCCACGTCGTCGACGTCGAGCAGTACTTCGTCGGTGCGTTGCTTGTTCCACACCTGCCGCCCTGTGTAGCGGGGGTGGTGAGGATGACGCGGACGGCGCTTGGACCAGGCGATGCCGCTGCGGTGCCGGTTGCGGGCCCGGTCGTGTGCCGATGGGCAGGGCACATGGTTGGCGGTAAGTCCCTCGGCGATGGCGAAGAGGCCGATACCGGCGAGGAACTCGGCGAAGATCTGTCGGACGATTGGAGCGGTCTGTTCGTCCGGAGTGAGGCCCTTGAGGTGTTTGCCATCGGCGGCCTTGGCGGGGTTGGGGTGGGGTCCAAGATCGCGGAGTGTGTAGCCGTACGGTGGGCGCCCACCCAGGTAGCGGCCCTCAAGGAGGGTCTGGGCGGCCATGGCGGTGCGAACGCGCAGTTTGATCCGGTTGCGCTCACCCTTGCTCATGCCCCCGAAGACGGACATGACGAGTTCGTGTGCCTCGTTGTCGGGGTCGATGGGGCCGCCGATCTCGGGGACCCAGAGTTCGACGCCGTAGTGGACGAACAGCGGCGCTGTGAGGCCGAACTGGTTGCCGTAGAAGGCGCGGTGCGGTTCGCCGACGACGACGGTGGAGAACCCTCGCCCGGGGTTACGCAGAGCCGCGAGAAGGAGACTGGCTTGGGTTCGGCGCTGCCACGGGAGGGAACGGCTCTGGCCGATGTCGAAGTATTCCGCGACAATTCGGCCGTTGTGTGGCTGGATGAGTGTGCTCGCCCGAGTCAGTTGCCAGCTCCGGGACGAATCGGGGTCCTGGTTGTCCTCGGTCGAGACGCGGCCGTAAAAGGCGAAGGTTTTCGGTTGAGGGGTGGTCATCCGTTCTCCTCGATCGAGTTGTCTGTGCGGCAGTCGTTGACCCGTCTGAGCAGCTTCAGCAGGGCGGCAGCGACACCAGGGTGCAGCTCGGGTGGCCTCTGGGGAGCTTCCACCCTGATGAACGCGGTCGTCGCTCGCCCGTTCGCGTCGTCGACCGTCCATGAACCGCCGCCTTCACTGGGTCGGTCAAGTCGTGTTTCCGCCCCAGGGTTGGACTGCTTGCGTTGCTGATTTTCGTGATCGGACGGCAGAGTCATACGCCTCCGTCCGGTGGCTGACCAGGCGGCGACATCCGTCGGTGGCAGGGCATCGTGTTAGAGGCGCGCGCTGTGTTGGATGGGTGGGTTGTCATGGAGAGGTCCTCCGAAGTTGATTCGTGTGCCGGTTGCTCCGGCGGGCATGAAGAAGCGGCCGACGCCGTCAGGCATCGGCCGCTTGTTGAGCAGGGGCAGGCGTTACATCTATGCGTCGGTCATGTCCCTCAGGGGCCTTGAGACCGGCTGGCGCTGCTGGGCGGCGCGGCTTGGTTGTGGGTACTGCGTGGACTCGGACGCCTCCTGGAGACCACTCTGTTCACTGCGGAGTGCTCCGCAGTGTCCGGCAGCAGTCGACAGTCCTCTATGTTCCCTGATACCTGCTCAACCGCTTTCGGCGCACTCGGAGCTCCTGATCGTTCGCCGACGCGAGGCCTCGGCAAATTCACGCCTGCCGGAGCGCGGCCAGCTTCTCCGACGGGAATGGAATTCCGCCCCAGTTCCGCTGGTAGCGATCCAGAGATCCCGCGCGAGCGAGGGCCTCTTCCGCCATACGCTGCACCGCAGAGATCAGACCGGCTACCTCAACGCGGCCATGCCACCGGCTGACCCGGCGTAGCCCACGAAACGAGAAACTGTGACGCGTGTCATGTCTCGTTACGGTATGAGGGGTCTGCGGTGTCTCGAGGGCATGACTGAAAACAACACCAGCAGCTACAAGGTCGTCGTGATCGGCGGCGGTTACGCCGGCACAGTGGCGGCCAACCGTTTACAGGCACATACCGACATCGAGGTCACCCTCGTCAACCCGCGCCCGCAATTCGTCGAGCGTATTCGACTGCACCAGTTCGTGGCCGGTACCAGCGCGGGGGCCGTCGATTTCGGCACGATGCTCGGTGAGCGGGTGCGGCTGGTCGTCGACGCCGCGACCTGCATCGACACTTCCGCCAGGACGGTGGAGCTGGAATCCGGCGTCGCGCTCGACTACGACTACGTTGTCTACGCGGTCGGCAGCACCGCGGCGACGCCCGCGTCGGTGCCCGGCGCAGCCGAGTTCGCGTATCCGATCGGGGAATGGGAGCACGCTCAGCGGCTGCGCGCTGCCATCGACATGTTGCCTGAGGATGCTCGGATCACAGTCGTCGGCGGTGGGCCCACCGGGATTGAAACCGCCGCCGAGTTGGCTGAGCAGGGGCGTGCCGTCACGCTGATCGGTGGTGGACGACTGGCTCCGTCGCTCCTGGAACCGGCCCGACGATCGGTCACGAAGTGGCTGATCAAGAACGGGGTCGAGGTGCTCGAGACCGCGCGGGTGGCCGAAGTGTGGCCGGACCGGGTGGTGCTCGATGACGGCAACGTGCTGTCCAGCCCAGTCGCCGTCTGGACCGCCGGGTTCGGTGTGCCAGACCTGGCGGCCCGCAGTGGCCTGCGTACCGACACGCTCGGTCGGCTGCTGACCGACGAGTCGCTGATCAGTATTCAGGATGATCGCGTGATCGCCGCCGGGGACGCCGCCGCGCCTTCGGGCCAGCCGCTGCGGATGAGCTGCCAGGCCGCAGGCCCGCTCGGCGCCCAGGCCGCCGACACCGTGCTGGCCCGAATCGCCGGTATCCGGCCCTCCATGCTGAACGTGGGGTTCGTCGGAACCGGCATCAGCCTCGGTCGCAGGGCTGCCACGGTGCAATTCAGCCGCCGCGACGACACCGCCCGCAACTTCCACCTCGGCGGCCGGATCGGCGCGTTGGTCAAGGAGGAGGTCTGCAAGGGCACGGTGACCGGAATCCGGAAGGAAGCCCGCAAGCCCGGCTCGTTCCCCACCATCAAAGGATCCGGCGGCCGACCCGAGCAGCCGGTGCGCGAACCCGACATGGTGACCAACCCGTGACCATCACCGACGAACATACGGAGCGGTTCACCCATCTGCGGCCGCTGCTGTTCACCATCGCCTACGAAATCCTCGGCTCCGCCACCGAGTCCGATGATGTGCTGCAGGACAGCTACCTGCGGTGGGCCCGGGTGGACCTGGAGACGGTTCGTGACACCAAGTCGTATCTGGCACAACTGGTGACCCGCCAGGCGCTCAACGCGCGGCGGGCGGGTGCCCGCCGCCGCGAGGACTACATCGGCCCGTGGCTACCCGAGCCGCTGCTGCTGACCGAGAACGACGCCTTGGCCGATGTCGTGCTCGCCGAGTCGGTGTCGATGGGGATGTTGGTGCTGCTGGAAACGCTCACCCCCGACGAGCGTGCGGTGTTCGTCCTGCACGAGGTATTCGGTTTTGACCACGACGACATCGCCGCGGCGGTGAGTAAATCCGTGGCCGCGGTGCGCCAGATGGCCTACCGCGCCCGCAAGCACGTCCAAGCCCGGCGCAGCCGGTTCGGGCCCATCGACACCGCCAGGACCGCCGAGCTCACCGACCGGTTCATGACGGCGGCGACCACCGGTGACATGGACGGCCTGTTGGCGATGCTCACCCCCGACGCCACCTGGACCACCGATAGCGGCGGCAAGGCCTCCGCCGCGGCACTGCGGGCGGCAGGCGCGCACAAGGTGGCCGAGATCCTTCACGGTGTCTTCCGCACGGCCCAGAAGATCTCCGATGTGCGGATCGAGATCGTCACCTACAACCACGCACCCGCGATCGCGATCTACCGGGGTGACCGTCTCGAAGCCGTGTCCCTGATCGAGATCGTCGACGGCAAGATCACCAACTTCTACGGTATCCGCAACCCCGACAAACTCGCTGCCCTCGCGGTCCCGCGCACCATCACCCGCGGTGCAACATCGGCGCGATGACCGCGGCGTTCCAGGATTCGTGATGGGATGGTGCATGGCTATCACCTCCCTAAACTTGGCCTGCTGCCGTCACCGGAAGCTTCACGATCGGCTCGGCGGTGGATGCCTGTGGGCTGAGTGTCGGCACCCTGCGTCATCACGAGTGTGAGCGGCTGACGCTGGAGCCGACTCGGCCCTCGGCGTCCGGTAGCGCCGGTACGGCGCACGCGACCTAGCCTGGATCAAGGGCTGGCCACGCTTCGCGAGTCGCTGGTTGGCTCGTCCAGCACCAGCAGAGACGCCCGGGTGGCGAACGCCGCGATCAGAGCAACCCTCTGCCGGTTGCCCGTCGAGTAGGTGCCGGCCGGTTTGGACATCCAGCGCGAATCGTTGGATGAGCTCGTCGCGGTACGCGGTGTCCGTACCGGGACCGATGAGGGCGAGCAGGTCCAGCACCTCGGCGCCGGTCATCCGTGGCCATAGCGCGGCATCCGCCGGCACGTAGGCGAGCCTGCGGTGGGCGGCGGCGTCGTCGGAAGATCCACGCCCGCCCGGAGGTGGGTCGGGCAAGGCCGAGCAGCAGCCGGATCGTGGTTGACTTTCCGGCGCCGTTGGGGCCGAGAAACCCGAACACCTCGCCCGCCGCGACGTCGAGGGTGAGGTCATCGAGGGCGAGCAACCGTCCGTACCGCTTGGACAGATTTCTCGGTGCGCAGGGCAAAAACGCCCATCGGAGCCTCCAGGAGTCGCAGCACGACATGACCTGCCGGCCAAAGTTCCCGGCAATTCACCAACCAGTCGGAGACCTGCTGTGTGTCGGTCGTCTGCGGGGTCAGGGCGAGCTGCGTCGGGGCATCGACGAGCAACTGCTCCAGCCGGGCGGCAGGCCCAGGACAACCTCGCCTCCGACGTCGGCCAGCAGGTCGAACAGCACGTAGTGGGCCGGGCAGTCGTGGGCCAGGCGCAGCAGTGCGCGGCCGGCGGTGACCCGCCGCCGCAGCAGCGCGAAGTTCGTCCGACCGCGCTTCCAAACGATCAGCTCACCGTCCAGCACCACCACGGGCGGAAGCGTGCGGATGGCTCGGGTGATGTCGGGAAAGCTCGGGTGATGTCGGGAAAGTAGGTGGTGAGGTTTCGGCCGGCCCGCGACTGCAGGTACACCCCCGTCCGACTCCCGGAACGCTATACACCTCCACCCGTCCTTCTCGAGAATCCGGCTGTCTCATGCGACCTCGCGCCCCGGCGTGTTCGTGCCGGCGTCCGTCGACAGCCCCGACTGCCGTCGCACTGTCACCCTCTATTGGGGCCGACACTCGCCTGTCCACCGCCGCTCGCCTGATGCGCACCACGGTCACCGGCTGGGACTGGATCACCGGAGAATCCCAGAGAAAGGTTGCAAGCGGCGTGATCAGGGAATCGGAGATTCCCTGATCACGCCCGGTGGGTCACGGGTGCTTCCGCCGACGTCAGGTGTGTGCGAGCAGTGGCTCGGCGTCCTCGGCGCCCCCCGCGTTCTCGGCGTCCTCGGTGACGGCCTGATGTTCGGGGCGTGGGGTGTTCATCAGGACGGCGACGATCAGCGCGCCGGCCAGGAGGATCCCCGCGGCCCAGGTGCCGGCTGTCACGAAACCTTCCAGCATCGCCTTCTTGGCGAGGGCCGGGCTCCTGCCCTGCGAGGCATGCGAGACCAGGTAGGCCGCGGTCGCGCTGGTGGCGATGGTGTTGAGCAACGCGGTGCCGATCGCGCTGCTGATCTGCTGCGCGGTGTTGACGCTGGCCGAGGCGACGCCCGCGTCACGCTGGTCGACGCCGTGGGTGGCGTAGTTGAAGGCCACCGGCATGATCATGCCCGCCCCGAAGCCGAGCAGGAGTCCCGAGGCCAGCACGCCCTCGACGTAGGCCGTGTCGATCTCCATGGTGCGCAGCCACAGCATGCCGGAGGCGATGAGCAGCATGCCCGGCACGATCAGCACCCGCGGCGGGACCTTGGGCAGCAGCCGGGTGGCTACCCCGCCGGCCGACACCAGGACCGCCACGGTCATCGGGAGGAACGCCACGCCCGTCCTGATCGGCGAGTATCCCTTGACGACCTGCAAGTAATAGGTCATGAAGAGGAATGCCCCGAACATTCCGACCATGGCCAGTCCCACGCTCAGATAGGCGCCGCCGCGAGTTCGGTTGGCGATCAGGCGCGGCGGCAGCAGTGGCTGCGACACGCGGCTCTCGACGATGGCGAACGCGGCGAGCAGCACCACGCCGGCGGCCAGCAGGCCGATGACCTTCGCCGAGCCCCAGCCGTCGGACTCCGCCTGACCGGTGGCGTACACGATCGCGACCAGCCCGCCGGTCACCAGCAGCACGCCGGGGATGTCGAACCGGGCCTTACCCCCGCTCCGCGACTCGGGCAGCAGCGCGTACCCGCCGATCGCCGCGATCAGGGCGAGAGGGACGCTGACGTACAGGCACCAGCGCCAGTCCAGGTAGTCGGTCAGCGCCCCGCCGGCAAGCAGCCCGATCGCGCCGCCCACGGCGGTGATGGCGCCCCAGATCCCGAACGCCTTGGCGCGCTCCTTCGGCTGGGTGAACGTCACGGTCAGCAGTGACAGCGCGGACGGCCCGAGCAGCGCGGCGAACCCGCCCTGCAGGGCACGGGCGCTCAGCAGCATCTCGAAGTTGTCCGCCGCGCCGCCGAGCGCCGACGCGCCGGCGAAGCCGAGCAGTCCGACCAGGAAGGCCCGCTTGCGGCCGGTGTAGTCGGCGATCCGGCCGCCGAGCAGGAGCAGACTGCCGAACGCCAGCGTGTACGCGGTGATGATCCACTGTCGGTCGCCGTCGGAGATCCCCAGATCCCGCTGGAGCGACGGCAGCGCGATGTTCACGACCGTCCCATCCAGAACGATCATGAGCTGAGCCAACCCTATGAAGAACAGCGCGGCCCAGCGGCGCGAATCGGCCGCCGGCGCCTGCGCCTTCGTGGTTGCCATGACTTCGTCCTCTACTCGTTGTGTTGCATGCCGCACGGATCGTTCGCGCGGCGTCCTGACGAGCACAAGACGCCGGCGACCCGGGCCCGGTAACAGCCAGGGAGTATGACGTGGGTCACCGCTCGCGGGTGTTACAACGCGGTGAGCAGCGGCGTCTAGTGCGTATGGCAGGACCAAGGTTGAACAGACAGGAGCCAGGCATGAGCCAGCGCAGCGAACCAACGACGGACACGGCCGAGCCGCTCAACCGTGCCGACCGCGTGGATTCGGCAACCGAGGTGTTCGTTGCCCATCGCAACCTGCTGTTCACCGTCGCCTACGAGATGCTCGGCTCGGCCACCGACGCCGAGGACGTCCTGCAGGAGACCTGGCTGCGATGGGTGGGCGTCGATCTCGCCGCCGTCCGGGAGAAGCGCGCCTACCTGGTGCGGATCGTCACCCGGCAGGCGCTGGACCGGCTACGTGCGCTCGACCGGCGTAAGGAGTCCTACGTCGGGCCGTGGCTGCCCGAGCCGCTGCTGACCACACCCGACGTGGCCGATGACGTCGAACTGGCCGACAACGTGTCGATGGCGATGCTGCTGGTGCTGGAGACGCTCGCGCCGATCGAGCGGGCGGTGTTCGTGCTGCGCGAGGTGTTCGACCTGGATTACGACGAGATCGCCGAAGCCGTCGACAAGACCCCGGCGGCGATACGCCAGATCGCCTACCGGGCACGGGCACACGTCGCCGCCCGCCGGCCACGCGGCGTCGTCTCCCCGGCCCAGACCCGAGCCGCACTCCAGGCCTTCCAAGGAGCGGTTGAAACCGGCGACCTGCAGCGCCTGCTCGACATCCTGGCGCCGGATGTCGTCGCCCTGAGCGACGGCGGCGGAATCAAACATGCCCTGCTTCGGCCCATCGTGGGGGCCGGCAATGTGGCTCGCTTGCTGGCCGTCGGCTGGTGGAAGCGCGACGCCGAAAGATCGGTCGAGCTGGTACAGATCAATGGCGGCCCGGGGCTGCTCGTCCGAGTCAATGGGCAGATCGACGGCGTGGTCGCGGTGCGGGTCGAGAACGGCTACATCACCGGCGCCTACCACGTGCGCAATCCCGAAAAGCTGTCGCGTGTAGAGCGGGAGACCACCGTGAGCCGTTGAGGCCGGAACGACAACGTGGCAATCCCTCCTCGACTGTTACGTGGGGCAGTCACTGAAGAGCGGGACGATGCGGGCGGAGGAGTTGACAGCCTGTTGGCGGAGCGCCGCGTTCTCGGTGTGCAGGGCGGCAATCACGGTGGCGGCGGCGTCGAGCTGGTCCTGGAGTTTGCGGCGTTCGAGGTGGCTGGTTCGTAGGCGGCCGCGCAATTGTTCGAGTTCTTCGTCGCGTTGCCGTGCGGTGGTTGGCCGCCGAGTGAGGTGTGCCAGCGATGGCAGTTGTAGGTGTGAAGCCAGGCGGGTAGGGCGTCGGCGCGGTGTTGATTGCTGGTGTAGGGCTGTTGGTAGGCCCAGATTGGCGGGCGTACACGGTCAGTCGGGCGTTACGATGGGCCATAGAGACCTCCGGTAGGTATGGGCGTCAGCACCTCACACCTCGCCGGAGGTTTCTCCATGGATCGAGCCGACACGCCGTCAACAACGCTCATGGTCACCACAACTAGCGGTCTATTATTCCGACGATGACACTGCAGCCCACTGACGAGCTCTCTGCAGCGGAGTGGCTGTATACGACCGATGTCGGCCCGACGCGGTTGATCACGTTCGGGCCAGCCTCGTTCCCCGCGTACGCACGTCTTCGCTACCTGCCCGATCCGGTCCTCCCGGATATGCGCGAGTCGGACGTGCGGCTGCCATTTCGCCGAACCTCCGAGATCGACATGGCCCGAACAGCGTTGGAGGCCCTCGCCGACTACAGCTCCTCCACGCGCGACTGCTATGTCTGCGTGTGGGAGGGCGGCGCGACGTTCCGGAATCGTGCACTGACTGACCGACCCATGCTGGACCTTCCGCACCGGCGATACGTCCTGTTCACCGGCACCCTGGGCGACTTGATGGGGTGGGGCGACTTGTTCGACTCCGAGGTTTGCTCAGCGCCGGCATTCGTCTGGCCGACGGATCACGCGTGGTGTTTCGCCAGCGACGTCGACCCTCATTGGGCCGGCATCGGTGCCGGCCGTGGGGTTGTCGACCGCCTCGTCGCGGACAGGAACCTCGACGTGGTGCATGCCGACCCGGAAGAGCCGCAGCCGACGTATTGCTGAGCCATTTTTTCGTGACGGTGCAGGTCTCGGTAGGGGCGGCAACCCTTTGTCTACATGGGACTGGGCTCCCGGTAAGACCGCAGTCGACCAAGATCCGATGCTCCCGACCGGGAGCCTCGCCATGCTGTCTTACCTGCCGCGATTCCGCTGTCCAGCCATACCCTGAACCACCTCGCCGCGCTCATCCGCCGACACCGTGACCAGCACCGATCCCGATGGCAGCCCCTCGATCCCGCCCGCCAGGCCCTGCTCGCCCTTGCCCACCTGTGCAACGGTGACACCTACGCCCGCCTGTCCCACGGCTTCGAGATCGGCGTCAGCACCGCACGGCGTGACGTACGCGGAGCCGTCGACCTGCTCGCCGCGAGCGCGGACGACCTGGACACCGCGATGAACAGGATTCGCAACCTGGCGTACGCGATCCTCGACGGCACCCTGATCCCGATCGACCGCGTCGTCGACCATAAGCCCTCCTGCTACTCGGGCAAGCTCCGTCGCCACGGTTAAACGTCCAGGTCATCGCCTGCCCGGCAGGACACCTCATCTGGGCCTCGCTCCCGGTGTTCCGACCGCTCGCCCCCGTGCAGGCCGAGTGGGACAACGCACCGAGCCACTTGCAACAGCTCGTGGCGACGCGCCGATGGGTCTTGCGCACGCAGTTAGCTGCATCGATGATTGATTGGCGCACTGCGATGTTCGCTCCGGATGAGTGGGTTCAGGAGTGATCCGCCTGCGCACCCGACTAGCGAAACGGGGTATGCATGAAGAAGAACGCGTTAATGCGACTAGGTGTGGTCGTCGCAGTCATGTTGACGTCGGCCGTGATTCTGGCCCGTCCAGCGGCGGCGGAGGATAGCGATTACGGCCCCATTTCAGCTCTGACCGGAAACGGGTGCTGGGAGGCGGACGGCTATGGATCGGTGAGACTCGGGAACTGCTCCGACGGTCAAGGCGCCGATGCGCCAAGCCGGAGGTTTCAGCTCATCGATGGCCCTGGCGACTGGGTCCTCATCTACACCGAAGCTGACTACGGCTACACAGGATGCCTCGGCTCGTCAAATCCCGTCCGGAATGGCTTGGTTGGCGTTAGGGTCTGCAATAATGACCCCGGAGTCCATTGGAAGTTTTACCAGACGGCCACCCCGACCCAATATAAGATCGTGCACGAGAAAAGTGGCCTGTGCATTTCCGGCGAGGGCGGATCAATCGCCGTCGGGGCATACCTTACTTTCTATACATGCGATTCCCAAATTGGGCGCAAGTGGCGAACTCTTCTCCCATGGTCCATGTGACAGAAGGCCGAAGGTTTTGCGAAGGAGTACTGCGACGCGGAACGCAACGAAACCATCGGACGTGAAGACTTCCGCTTCCCCGCCACGGATGGTCGGCCTGAAGGTGGATCTACTTGCAAGAAGCTGATCAAGACGTCTTCGACTGGTGCCCTCAACTCCCAGGTCGGGGTGTAGCGGCGGCTGCGACGGTGGGTTGGTAAGCGGAGCTGGCTGTCGCAGGTGCGGCGCTAAGCACCTGCGGCAGTGAGGTCCTAGATCCCGTTTCGACCGTGCCTGCGACGAACACGGCAGGAACCGGCCGTCGACGGACCCCACCGACGCACGACACCAGGTCCCGTACGCCGTGATGATGCGAGCCTTGGGTGAGCCTTCCGCGGAGATCGACACTCGCCGCGACTCACCACCGGACGATCGTCGACGATCAACCACTACAGGACCGGCAGCGCGGGACATCAATACCTGTAGCTATGAAATTTGCCACAAATCCTCGATGATCATCGATGTTAGGGTGCTGTTGAGCGGGGGCTCCGGCATCGATCCGTGGGTTCCTGCGTGCCTCTCTCGGCAGCGAAAGGACTCCACAGGTGAGACGACGCATCAACGCCTTCGCGGTCTGCGCCGCCATTGCGGCGATCACAGGCATCTGGGCGCCGACCGCCTCGGCCGCAACCGGCGATAGCCACGGAAGGCTACTGGACACCGTCGGTGTTGCAGCGGCCCGGCCTGCTGTCCCGGCCACCGTGCCGCTGCCGGCCGCCTCGGGGGAGAAATGCACGCCAGCGCCGGCAAAGACTAATTTCTGCGTACGGACTGACCCTTCCGCCTTCCGCGGTGGCGGTCAGGTATCGGTTCTCGACGGGGCTACCTGTGCGGTCACTGGGCCTGTTGAGATGCGGTACCAGCGTTTCGGTTCGTGCCTTAAGACGGCGGTCACCGGCACACTCGTCAACGACAAGGGCGTGCCGATCGGGACCGGCACGCTGAGCATGGTGCATAGCATCACGCTCAGCGCGACCTCGTCGGCCTTCGAGGAGCAGACAACTGTCACGCTGTCGAACGTGACAGGGCAGGTTACTCAGGTTGCGGTCAGCCTTGCGGCCTCGTGCACGTCCGGATGCGTCGCGACGAAATCGTCACCGTGGACTGGGGCCAAGGTGCTCAGCCGGGGCCAGTCCGCCTCCGGCACGATCAACTACAGCGAGACCCTCGCTAAGGG
The DNA here is from genome assembly GCF_050936255.1 of Micromonospora sp. CA-259024. Classification (NCBI taxonomy): domain Bacteria; kingdom Bacillati; phylum Actinomycetota; class Actinomycetes; order Micromonosporales; family Micromonosporaceae; genus Micromonospora; species Micromonospora sp. CA-259024. The sequence continues at coordinate 602,761 of NZ_JBNJND010000001.1, forward strand.
GGCTGTGGACAACACCCGCACGAAGTACAACGCCTTCATCACGGTGCCTAATGCCACCCCCGTTCAACCCAACGCCTCCTGGGACGGGGTCACCGACATCCGATGCGACAACGCTGTCGGGAACTTCGCTGGCTGCGTCTACCCGGGTGCCCGCCCGGACTTCGAGGTGTCGCTGAACCTGTATGGGGCGGCAGCAGTCACCTACTACTGGGCCCAGATTGCACTGCCCGATGGATGGGGCAGCGATACGCCACTGCGGCGGCTGGCCAGCGACTCGCTGGCCGACGCCAACCGGCGCAGCACCTGCGACTCCACGTTCGTGCCCTTCCCCGATGAGCTCGTGGTCGACGACTCGTGCGACGAATACCCGTTCGCCAAGACTTACGAGGGCGGTACACCCGGCGGGCTGTGCGCGGACATCGTGCCGCTTCTCGAGGACGGACAATGGCAGATCTACGAGGCCAACCCGAACAAGCCGGTCACCGGGACTGAGAAGTGCGTCCGCGGTCACGTGCCGCTGGCTGAGAACGAGGGAGCCGGGGGCGAACTGGGCCGCTTCACGCAGGCGCAGCGAGTTCTCGACTTGGATCCCTACTCGGTGACCCTCGTCGACTAGCACAAACGGCTTATACCCTGTCGAGGTGGACGTAGAACAGTGGACGTGGGCGGGGCAGGAGCGGCTTGCGGGCTTCTGCCTCACCTTCGTGCAGAATCGAGAACCGGCCGCAGTCGCGGCGGCGCTCGGCGCTGACTCCCTGACGCTGATGACGCTGGCCGAGGCGGATCAGGCCTATCCAATCAGCAGGCCCGGGGCGTTGCTCCGCCTCGGCGCGTTCGGCAACTGGGTTTTCTGCTTCGAGGATCGGGCTCCGATCGCAAACAGGCCGCTGGCGATCACGCGTCTGTCGCAGGGCACGCGAATGCTGCAGGTCACTAAAAGCGGCGACGGGATGGTCATCGTGCGTGACGTCGTCGACGGGCGGAAGGCGGAGATGTTCGAGCCCGGTGGGGCCGTCTATGTGGACGGACCGCTACGGCCACGAATCGCGGCCCTCCCCCCGGCGAATTCCAGGATCGTCGCGGCGCTTGCTGTTGTGGGCGATGAGGTCGGGGCCAACCTGGACCGCGCCACCCTGGATGGTCTGCTTGCCACCGCCCTGAGCACGCTCAAAGAGCCGGCCGGCCAACGCTGAAGGCCTGGCTGTCCGCACCGCGAGTCATATGTCGGCAACGCCACGTATCTGGGAGGGTTGGGCAATCTACGCCTGAGGGCTACCGCGCTCGCCGCATCAGTATGAATGCGACTGGTGCTGTCGACGCGGAACTGATGCTGGGGGCAGGTGTGGCTAGGGCGCGGTTTCCTCGACAAGTACTGCTGAGTTGCTTGACCGAGTGGGGAAGGTCGTTGGCAGGCACGCTTAGTCACGGTTGCCCGCCAGCGTGACCCATGAGCCGTCTCGAAGACCTACGCGGGTCTTGGTGATCATCCGGATCCCGCGGGCCCAGACCATCGAGGCTTCGGCCGGCCGGTGCGAACTGTGGGTTGGGGGAGCAGGTTGGGAGCAACAGGCTGCCCTGAACGGCCTTGAACTGCACCCGATGGCGTCGAACGGCTCTCAGCTGCACCCACCCCCGCCTGTGGCTGTACGTTAGCGCAGGTCAGCGCGGTTGTGGCGGCCTGTTTTATCGCGGAGTGCTCCGCAGTCTCGGGCAGCAGCCGACATTCCTCTATGTCCCCTGGCGCGGGAATACGCGCAGGCCACGGCGGTAAGGAGCTGCTGGGTGGTCCGGCCTTGCGACTGGGAGCAGATTGAGTGCAGGCTGGCGAAGTGGTCAGCGCGCCCGAAGTGCTCACCGATCCTGGACAGGACGGCGGGCGTTGACCTGCGGTGATGCGGACGAAGCGGTCCGGCGTGAACTCCCAGAGAAGATCGAAGAGGCCAACCTTTGCTGCTCCCCGCCTGGCCGGTGCCGGGCTGTCGTCGTGGGGCCCCTCAAGGGCGATCGAAAAGAGTTCGCCGCATCGACGTACCGCGCTGGGCCGTCCGTGGTGCTGTCGGTAGGGCTCCCGGGAGCTGAGACTCAAATCCCGCCAGCAACCTTCTGACCAGGGCTCCTTGCTGGGAGACCTCTTCGGCGGACCCGAAGGTGTCAGCGTTGGCGTCCTCGCAGAGGCGGTACGGCGGCTTCCGCTCGTAGCCGATGACAGGATGCCGAGCCGGCGTGGCACTGAACCACACCGGCGACTCAGTCCTGCGTTTACCCATCGACTGGCCTCACCGACCTATGGGGCGATGCCCCACGGCAGCTTCGCCAGTCTGGGCACGCTCATTGCCCGGTTACGCTGCCCGTGGCCAGAGGCAGGCCCTCTCAAGATGGCCGGCCTCCACGCGTCACGCCGCCGCTCGGCTCATCGCGGCGCTGGCCAGCCCGTTCAACGTGGTCAGGTCGGCCGCCCCCAGGTACGAGTCCGACATCATGACCACCACCACGTAGTGGCCGACTGCGGCGGCGACATAGCCGAAGTAGCGGTCGCCCTCGTCGTAGGTGCCGAGGAACAGCACCGTGTCCGGCCCGAGGTGGTCCTCGGCGACCGGGTCGAAGCCCTCCTCGTCGCCGCCCACCCCGCACCGGGCGAGCTGCGCCTTCAGCTCGGTGATGTATGTGTGTGCCCCATCGCCGCGGTACCAGGCGACGTTCTCGTAGATCCGAAATCGGGTACCGAGATCGGCCGCCTCAGTGCGGCTCACGACCGGCTGCGGCACCGGCGTGTCCGCGCACGGCTGGGGTAGCAGCGACCACACCAGCCCGTCCTCCACCGGCCCCGGCGCGGCCCCGCCGAGATCGTCCGGCTGCAACATCACCCGGTCAGGGATCCCCCGTGGCCGCTGCTGCGCCGCCGCCGGCCCGCTCGCCGACACCAGCCCCAGGATCACGGCCGTCATCACAATCAGTGTCCTTCGCATGCGAACCATCCTCTACATCGCTGGAAACCGATGGATGGGCAGGCCTACCTAGCTTTCCTTAAGTACACGTACTCCCCACCGGAGTGGGAACTCGGTGCCGGGCCGTAGAAGTTCATCGCTCTTACGTTGCGCCCAGGGGCGCCCATGCGTGCGGTGTCGCTCCTTGCCTCCGACTGAAGGAGGTGGCGTCCGACGGGCCGCAAGATCGAGATTAGGTACACGGAGCTGGATCGGATTCCTGTGCCGGCAGGTGCAGGTGTTGTAGGTCCTCTGGTATCGGTAGGTCCGGCCGGTAGACCAGCAGCGGTGGCTGGCTATCGGTGTCGGCTCGGGCGGCGGGAGCGTCGGCGAGCGAGAACTGGTCCCGGAGTCGGCCGAAGAAGTCGTCGACGTCGGCGACGATGAGCTTCGCGCGGCGTCGTGCGGGGTAGACGGCGGCCCAGTCGCCGGGGTCGAGGATTCCGTGTACGCGTCCGTCGACGACGACGGCGACCTGACCCGATCGCGGAAGCACCTGCACACCCACGGGTTCGTCCGGGGCGGTGACCATGCTGCGGTTGAACGCCATGTGCGGGGCGACCGGGGTGAATACGAGGGCGTTGAGGCGCGGCGACAGGACCGGTCCGCCGGCGGCGAACGAGTACGCGGTGGAGCCCGTCGGCGAGGCGACCATGACGCCGTCGGCGGAGTAGGTCGCGAACAGCCGCCCGGACAGGTACACCGCCACGCTGGTCTGCCGGTCCCGTCCGAGTTTTTCGAACACGACGTCGTTGAGGGCGCTCAGGCCCAACGGGACACCCCAACCCACCTCGTCGGGCGTACCCGGCCGGGGAACGGGCGGGACGGGATCGGGACCGCGGCCGTAGCGCAGCAGAGTCCGAAGCTCCGGTGGGACCTGCAGCGGCCGCGACGCCCGCAGGGTGAGCAGCATGCGCTCCTGGATGGGTGCGCGGCCGGTCAGGGCAGCGCCGAGCACCCTCGGCAGGTCCGTCGCGGCGAACGGGGTGAGGAAGCCGACCCGGCCGGCCTTCACGCCGAGAACGGGTGCGTCGGCCTCGACGGCGACGGCCAATCCCCGCAGGAGAGTTCCGTCGCCGCCGATAGTGACGACGAGCTGCGGTCGCTGCGCCATGCGTGCGAGCACGTCGGCGGGGCTCTGCTCGTCCTGCCAGACATTCAGGGCCTGCGACGCGGCACCGTGCTCGGCGCAGATCCGCGACACCATGTCCGCCGTCTCGGCGGCCTGCGGCCTGGTCGGGTGTACGACGACGCCAACGAGCATCCGACCCCCCACGCCCTCTCGGCTATCGACTTCATCTGACGATGAACACTGCGGCATTACTCTACGTACAGGGTCCATGGCAAGGCGCGAGGCACCCCGTCATCACCGGCGCCGGTCTCTGCGCCCTGTGACCGCCCAAGACTTGCCCAGATGGCGAGCCACCGAGACCGCACCGTTTCGGGCCCAGAGCACAGATGCTGCCGGCACCCGGCGTTTACCTGGAAAGTCTCCTCGCCGCGCCTCCGAATGCCGGCGCGCCGACGGGAAACTTAGGTTCCTGCCCCTGCCGTGCCAAGACAGCAGCCGACAACGGGGAACCCCACGCCCCAACCCCGATCAGGCCGCTGCGGATCCGCTTTAGCAGTGGCACACCTGTGTTGCTACGTGTCACCGGACTCACGCTGCGCGTTGGCTCGCGCTCGCCCCGACGGCACGCTCGCTGAGCTGCCAGAGGCGCTCCGCCGCCGCTGCGTCAGTCACGAGCGGCGCCGGAATCGCTGGCAGGCAACCCTCGTAGTAGGCACCGTTGACCGGCGCCTCGCCGGTGGCCGCTCGCAGGACCGCCTGCATCCCGTCGATCACGGGGACACCACTGCGGCCATAGACACTGAGGAGCCGCGTTGCCACCACGCCCGGGTGAACATTGGCGACCGTCACCTCGGTCCAGGACCTGTCAGCCAGCGCCACCCCGAACATGGTCAGCGCCAGCTTGGCCTGCGCGTACGAGGTCACCGGTGCGTACCGCCCGGTGCGGTTCAGATCACTCCACGGCAGGTCACCCATCCGGTGCAGGCAAGACGACACGTTGACCACTCGCGCGCCGCGCTTGTCGCGCAGCGCCGGCAGCAGCGACCTTGTCAACAGGTACGGTGCGAGGTAGTTGACCTGCCACGACAGTTCGTTGCCGTCAACCGTCTCTGCCCTGCGCGCAGCGCCAACCGTTGCTGCGTTGTTGATGAGCAGCTGCAGCCCCGAGGACTGGGCAATCACCGCGTCGGCGAGCGCACGCACCTGCGACAGCTGCGCGAAGTCCGCGACCATCGGCTCGACCGGCGCCGACGCCGCGACGGCGTCGAGTAGCCGCCGCGTCGCGTCGCGGCCCTCGGTCTCGGTCCTGGCATGCAGCAGCACGTGCCAGCCGCGGGCCGCCAACGCGCGCGCGACCTCGAAACCGATGCCGCTGCTGGCCCCGGTGACCAGAGCGGTCCGGGAGACCTCGTTCATCTGGCTCCTCAGCCGGTGTGCTGTCAGCTGTTGGTTGTGCTCTCTTCGAAGAGAAGAACGCTGCGGCGGGTTCGAAGCCGAATCGGCCCGAACCCGCCGCGCGACGGGGGTGGAGGCGCCGAGAGCAGTTAGCGACATGCGCTGCCCGGATGTGGGGGACGGCGGTGCCCTGTCCGGGCCGCACCGGTTGCCCACCCTCTTCGGCGGGGCTTGTACAAACCCCCCGGGATGCGCCGTGTCAATCTGGCCACCGCCGTTCCTTTCACCTCGGCCGGGAGTCGTCCTTCCGACGACGAGCACATCGCACACGGGGTGTGCGCCACAAGGCTCTTCACACCGCTGATACGGAAGCCGGCCGGGAATTGACGCCGCCGATACGCCAGCTTGCCGTAAGGGACCGCCGGTTCCGTAACGAATTCGTGCCTGCGGCGGATCGTGTCGGCCGATGCGCGCATCCTGGCGCCGGCACCCTCGTCGAAGAACTCGACCACGACCCGACCATCGGCACCACCGGGATCAGGCTGCCCCCAGCTACATCAACCTGCTGCGACAGGCCGAAGGTGGTGGTCACCCTCACCCCCACTCGAACCAACAGCGCCTCACGGCGCAAACCGAATGTGAGACAGAGCCGTTAGCGAGACAGCCCCCTTCACGAGACAGGCCCCGCGTCTCCCGATCAGCGAGTGCAACGGCGCCACGGCCTGCAGCTCGACGATATCTTGATCTTGTGCACCGGTCCCTCGACCGCGTTCGACGTCGAGCGCAGGTACAGCGGCATCCACGGGTCCGACGGGGTCGGATGAACCGGAAGGGTTTGGGAGGCGTGATGATTGGTATGTCGTTTGGGCGGCGGTTGCGGGCATTGCGGCAGTCGGTGGGCATGACAATTGAAGATTTGTCCGAGACATCCGGAGTGAGCGGGCGGGCGATCAGCGACATGGAGCGAGGGCACAGTCGCGCGCCGCAGGAGCGGACCTTGACGGCCCTGGCCGACGCGTTGCGGCTCAGCGATGTCGAGCGCGATGGCCTGGTTCAGTTGGCGCGTTCGGATCGGTCGGAGAGCAGGATCGGGCGGCCCCGGGTGTGTGAGCTCCCGCGGGGGGTCAGCGACTTTGTCGGTCGAGCAGCGGAGTTGGAGTTGCTGCGTCGCCACGGGCTGGCCGCATCCACCGATGGTCCGATGCCGGTGGTGGTGGTGCACGGCCAGCCAGGGCTGGGCAAAACGGCATTTGCTGTCCAGTCGACGGAGCAGTTACGGGAGGCGTTTCCCGACGGTCAGTTTTACGTGGACCTTCGGGGTACCGACCCGGTGCCGATGCCGGTCGGCGAGGCGTTGCTACGGCTGCTGCGGGCGCTGGGCGTCAACCCCCGCGGCATCGCCGAGGATGAACAGGAGCGGGCCAGCCAGCTACGGGCCGGCCTCCGGGAGCGGCGGTGCTTGCTGGTGTTGGACAACGCCGCGCATGAAACCCAGGTAAGGCCATTGTTGCCCGGCCAGGGGGCCGGGATGGTGGTGGTGACCAGCCGCCGCACGCTCGGTGGTCTGGAGGGGGTGTTGCGGATCGAGTTGCCGCCGTTGGCGCCGCGGGAATCGGCCGACTTGTTGCGGGCAATCGTGCGGGACACTTCGGATCGGGCGGCAGCGGATGAGGTGGCGGAGGTTGCCCGATTGTGTGGCAATTTGCCGCTTGCGTTGCGTATCGCGGGTACGCGGCTGGCCAGTCGGCCCGGGTGGACGATGGGGCACTTGGCGGATCGGCTGTCGGATGCGGATCGACGGTTGGCGAACCTGACCGCGGGTGATCTGGGCGTGGGGCCCGCGTTCGTGTTGTCGTATGCCCAGCTCTCCGTTCCGGCGCAGGAGATGTTCCGACGACTCGCGCATGTGCCGGGGGTGGACTTTGGCGCCTCGATCGCTGCGGTGCTCACCCAGAACGATCTGTACCACGCCGAGGACCAGCTCGATGAGTTGGTCGATCTCGGTTTGTTGCAGCCCGAGGGGGTGGACCGTTACCGGTTCCACGACCTGATCCGGCTCTTCGCGGCCGACCGGTTGCGCACCGAGGAGCCGGCGGACGCTCGGGCGGCCACCGAGCGCCGGATGGTTGACTGGCTGTTGGAGACGGCGATCATCGCGGGACGGTGGTTCGAACCGGGGTTCGGCGCGCCGCCGGACAACTGGCGTGGCCTGATCTCGCTTGATACCGCTGAGCAGGCACAGGGCTGGCTGCGAGTCGAGGGGGACAACTGGCTCGCCGCGCTACGGCTAGCGACCGCCGCCGGAGAGCATCAGCGAGTCGTCGACGTGGCCGAGGCGATGCACTGGTACTCGGACCGGACGGTGCACTGGGGGCATTGGCCAGAGGTTTTCGGTCTGTCCCGTGCCGCTGCGGCCCGATTGCCCGATCGCGGTCAGGAAATCACACACATCAACTACTACGCCTGGGCAGTCCACACCTGTGAGAGACGCTACGAGGAGAGTGCGGCCCTGGCGATGGATGCCTACCGACTCGCCGAGGGTCTCGGCGACACGATGAAGCAAGCGAACGCATTGCAGTACGCAGGCGATGCCTGGAAGTCGGTCGGCGACTTCGGGCGGGCACTGTGGGCCTTCCGTCGGGCGCGGGACCAGGCTGACTCCGCCGGCAGCGACGACGTGTACGTCCACGCGGGCGTCAGAGTCGGGGCTGCGCTCTTTGGGCTCGGCAGGTTCGACGAGGCATTGGACGAGTTCCGGGCCGTGCTGCGCGAGGTCGATGACCGACCGATCGCGCCCGCGTCCGCGCTGGCGGCCCGGGCAACGGCCCGGCTCTGGGCGGCGAGGACGCTGGCCGACGCGCAGCGCTGGCCGGAGGCGCTTGACGAGGCGACGCGGGCGCTGCCCCTGGCTACCGAGTACGCCCCCAGGGCGATCGGTCAGGTCCACATGACGCTGGGCCGGGCGCACGCCGCTCTCGGCGCGACCGACGAGGCCCGCGACCATCTGACCCGCGCGGTCAAGCTGTTGGAGCACATCGCCGCCGACGGCAGAATGATTACTTTTGCGAAGTCCGAGCTGGCGGCCCTCGACGGATGAGCCCATTCGTACGCTGATCATGTTCTGCGTTACTTCTGCATGGTCCCGGCTCGGCGACGCTGGTTGCATATCTGGGTGAGCTGGTCTCCGGCAACGGGAAGATCCGCCTGCTGCTGTCCCATGCCTGGTTCGACGGTCAGCCGCACCGACGTGGTCGACACCATCCGAATGGAGGACCACCGGTGACACGTCGTCCCTGGCGTTGGCAGGGGATGGTCCCGGACCAGGTCCGACCAGGAGACTTTCGGCCGGCGTGAAGTGAAGGGTGATTCTGAGGTGCTTGGCGAACTAGGCGTGGACCTTGTCGGTCGGGTGGCTGGACCGGTTGTTCACCACGATCTGCGGTTCACGGTCGGGATAGTCAACGGTGACAGCCTGCGCAGCTCTCGCTGCTCTACTGCGAGGGCCCAGCGACCGCGCTCCGCCTTGCTGGGCCGGCGGGCCGAGTGTGCCGCGCTGGACCGGTTACTCGAGGCGGTTCGTGCTGGTGAGGGTCGGTCGCTGGTGGTGCGTGGTGAGGCGGGGGTGGGCAAGTCGGTGCTGCTGAAGTATCTGCTCGACCGGGCATCCGACTGCCGGGTCGTGTCCGTCGCGGGTGCGCAGTCCGAGATGGAGCTGTCGTTCGCGGCGGTGCATCAGCTGTGCGCGCCGATGTTGGACCTGCTGGACAGTCTGCCGGAACCGCAGCGCGACGCGCTCTGCACGGCGTTCGGGTTACGTGCCGGGCCGTCACCGGACCGCGTCCTGATCGGTCTGGCCGTGCTCGGCCTGCTCGCCGCGGCGGCCAAGGACCGGCCGCTGGTGTGCGTGATCGACGATGCCCAGTGGCTGGACCGCGTATCGGCGCAGGTGCTCGCCTTCGTCGCGCGTCGAATGTTCGCGGAGTCGGTGGTCTGCGTGTTCGCGGTACGTGAGCCCAGCGACGCGGGTGAGTTGTCGGGGTTGCCGTTGATGAACCTCGTCGGACTTAGAGACATGGATGCGTGGGCGGTGCTTCGCAGGGCGTTCCCCGGCCCGCTGGACGAGCAGGTGGGTGGTCGGATTATCAGGGAGGCTCGTGGTAATCCATTGGCGTTGCTGGAACTGTCGCGCGAGTTGACCCATACCGAGCTGGCGGGTGGTTTCGGGTCGCCGACCGCGCAGACACTCTCAGGCCGTATCGAGGACCGCTTCCGCTGGCGACTGGAGCGCATGCCTGCACAGGCGCGACGGCTGTTGCTGCTGGCGGCCGCCGAGCCACTCGGCGACCCGGCCCTGCTCTGGCGTGCGGCCGCGCGGCTCGCAGATGGCATCGGCCCGACCACCGGCGCGGTCGCCGCTGTGGACGACATGGTCGACTTCGACGGCCGGGTGCGGTTCCGGCATCCGCTTATGCGTTCGGCGGTGTATCGGGCAGCGTCGCCCCAGGAGCGCCGGGGGGTTCATCGGGCGCTGGCGGAGGCAACCGACGTCGAGGCTGATCCGGATCGGCGCGCCTGGCACCACGCGCACGCCACTGCGGAACCGGACGAGGGAGTTGCCGCAGAACTTGAGTGCTCGTCCGTACGCGCGCAGGCGCGCGGTGGCTTGGCCGCCGCCGCCGCCTTCCTGGAGCGGGCGGCCGCGCTCACCCCCGACTCGCGGCGCCGGGCCGAGCGTGCGCTGGCCGCCGCACGGACCAAACTGTTAGCTGGCGCACCCGAGCCCGCCCTGGCGCTGCTGGCCTCAGCCCAGGCCGGCCCGGTCGACGAACTGCACCTTGCCCGGGTGGATCTACTACGAGCCGAGATCGCGTTCGGCACCGATCCTGTTAACCTCGCCCCGTCGATGCTACTCAAGGCTGCCAGGCAACTCGAGCCGCTCGACACCGGACTGGCCCGCGAGACGTATCTGCAAGCGTTGTCCGCAGCGATGGTTACGATCCGTTCGGGCGAGGGAGGGCGTCTCGTGGAGGTCGCGGCCGCCACCCGTGCCGCGCCGCCCGCGCCAGTCACTTCCCACGTCGTCGACCTCCTTCTCGATGCGCTGGCCCTCCACCTGACCGAGGACGCGCGGACCGCGGCACCGGCCATGCGGCGGGCGCTGGCCGTCTTTTCGAGCGAGGCTGTCTCCGCCGCGGACAAGCTCCGCTGGCTATGGGCCGCCTATTACCTCGCCATAGCTCTGTGGGACGATCGGTCGTGTCGTGAACTGGCGGACCACCACGTCCGTCTTGTACGCGAGGTCGGCGCGCTCGCCGTACTACCGCTGGCGCTGAGTACGCGCATCAACGTGCACATGCTCGAGGGTGAGCTGGCCGAGGCGGCGTCGCTGAACGAGGAGATACAGACAGTCATCGCCGCAGCCGGTGTCCGGACCAGTTACGGGCTCCTGATGCATGCGGGCTGCGCCCTCGCTCTCGCCGCCTTACAGGGGCGGCAGGCCGAGGCTGAACAACTGGCGAATGCCATGATGAGCGAGGCGGCCTCCTGCGGCGAGGGAACCACGCTGGCGGCCAGCCAGTGGCTGAGAGCTGTGCTCTACAACGGCCTTGGCTGGTACGAGGAAGCCCGATCCGCCGCCCAACAGGCCAGCGCATACCACCCGTCGCCGGGAGCCGCAGCACATTGGGCGCCCGTCGAGCTTGTCGAGGCAGCGGTCCGCAGTGGCGACCGTGAGCTTGCCTCCCGAGCGCTCGATCTGCTCGCCCAGACGACGCGAGCGAGCCATACCGACTGGGCCCGCAGCATCGAGGCCCGATCACGGGCACTGCTCAGTGAAGGCCGGGAAGCCGACATTCTCTACCGCGAGGCGATCGACCGGCTCCAGCGGACCCGTTTGCGCGTCGACCTCGCACGCGCCCATCTCGTCTATGGCGAATGGCTACGTCGCGAGCGCCGCCGACTCGAGGCGCGCGAGCAACTGCGCACCGCCTGCGAACTGTTCACAGCAATGGGCATGACAGGGTTCGCGGCCCGGGCGCACCGCGAACTGCTGGCCACCAGCGAAACGGCCCGCCGGCGTACGGTCGAGACCGGCGACCAGCTCACGCCTCAGGAGACGCAGATTGTGAGGCTTGCCCGCAACGGCCTGACAAACAAGGAGATTGCCGGCCGCCTGTATGTCAGCCCTCGGACTGTCGAATACCACCTCCGCAAGGTCTTCGCCAAGCTGGGTATCAGGTCGCGCAACCAGCTTGACGCTGTTGCTTGACAAACGACGGCCCCGGGTTGGCTGACTTTAGCGCGTTTCCGTCGAGCGTCAACGACCTGGCGTGCTACCCAACGCGGCGATCACAAGAAACGCGGACAGGACCAGCGGCTCGTGGACGCCGTCAGGGTTGTATCGGAAGCACAGCTGGGGCCTAGGCAACCATCAGGCCTAGGGTGGATCCGCGCAAAGGCGGCGGAGTTCGGTCGGCACCCACCCGCTCGACTTGTGGCCAGCCCCATCGATCGAGGCGTGAGCGGGAGCAACGTCACGGATTGACTGTGGCAGCCGAGCGTTTGACCATGCTTCCCCGAGTCCCCAGCCGTGCGCCATCGGTCATCGTCCTTATTGGCGCCCGAGGTGCACCAAACTTACGAAACGTGTTCAGGACAGTCGCGGCAGAACGAGCCATGGGCGGATCAGGCCCGCACGCTGGCCTTCCTCGCGGCGCTGGCGGACCGCTAGCGCTGGACAGCCGGGTGGCGGCAGGCCCGACCAGGGTCCCGTTGCAGGGCCGAGAGCCGTATCCAGCCGGGGGACGCGACCGCACCGGCCCCCGCAGGCGAACTGCGAGCCGCGCTTCGGCACGTAGAGCTGGGCGGAGGGCCGAGCCACCGTTCGCCGCCCAGCTGATTGGCGCCATCTCTCGACCCGGACTGTCAGGCGCGGCCGGTGATGACCTCGTCGAGCAGCGCGGCCAGGTCGGCGGGCCGGGACAGAAACGGCGAGTGGCTGGAGGGCATCCGCCGTATGTTTCCTGCCCGGGCAGCCATCCGCTCCTGCTCCGGCACGGGGATCGCCTTGTCTTGGTCCATGATGATGTAGGTCGACGGGATCTTGTGCCACGCCGGCTCGCCGACGCGATCGGTGAACGCCCGCAGCCGCTGATCGACCAGCCGGCTCACGGCGTGCTCGGCCTCGGCGTCCGGCACGTCCGCGTAGAGCGAGTTCCGGGGATCGGCGATGATCGGGAACAGCCCCTCCTTATCCTCCGGCTCGGGCACGCCGTGGAAGCTGAACATCGACTCGTCCTGGTCCAGTTGGTACGCGGCCAGGTAGACGAGGTGTTGCACCTTCGGCAGGCCGGTGGCGCCCTCGCTGACCGGGATGCCGCCATACGAGTGCGCGACGACGACAACTGGGCCGTCGATTTCCTCGATCGCCGCACGGACGACCGCGGCGTCGTCGTGCATACCGCCGCGCGGGTTCGGCCCCGTGGTGGGCAGCTTCACCACCCGGCTCTGGTAGCCCCGAGCGTTGAGTTCCGAACGTAGCAGGTCCCACGTCTCCGGTCGGTGCCAGGCGCCGTGCACGAGAAGCAAGGTGGGATGCTGGGTGCTCATTCTATTTCTCCATCTACGGGCCAGCGAGCATCGGTGCACTCCTTGAGACAGGCGGTCAGGAATGCGTCCGAAAAAGGGCTTCGCACCACGCCTGCGATCGGCTTCTGCGTGACTCATGAGCAGAGGGTGGGGTTAGGCGGTGGCACCAATACCAGGCGGTACTGTGGGGCGTGGCTGGGTATCGCGTCGAGCAGTCAGCTTGAGGGCATGCCCCGACCAGTGACCGCGCCAGCGCCGGCTGATTCTGTGGCGCGTGATCCGCGCCGAGCGCGCCTGGGGATTCACGTCGGGGATGCCACGGATGCGAATGCGTACGGCCAGCAGAGTTATGTCTTGCATGCCGTACGCACTCGCACCGCCCCCCTATCTGGACGAGGTAGTTATCCCGGTGATCGACGACCTGTCGGTGCCGATGCGCCGAGTGCCGTTATACCGTGTGGGTCCAGGCCGCCTGCTGGCTTTCCTTGAGCATCTGCTCGACGGCCGCCGGTACGACGTTGCGGAACTTGCCGGTGTCGCTCGGCACGATGCGGATCATCGCATCGATCATTTCCTGCGGGTCAAGCTGCCCTTCGGGCACGCCGATAAGGGCATCGAAGCCGGCCTGGACGTCGGCGCGCTTGTTGAAGTTCTTGCTGTCGTCCAGCCACCTGAACGCGGTCTCCGCCATCGTCTCGTTGTACCCGGTCAGGTACGCGCCGGGGTTCACCGTCTGGATCTTGATGTTGAAAGGACGCAACTCGCCGTCGAGGGCCTCCGCGAGGGATTCCAGCGCGTGCTTGGTCGACACGTAGGGTCCGAAGCCGGCCGGAGTGAACAGCCCGCCCATCGACGAGGTGAAGACGACCTTCCCCGGGCGGCCCTCGTCGATGAACTTGCGGATGAACTTCTGCGCCAGGTTCAGCGGCGCGAACACGTTCGTTTCGAAGTTGTTGCGCAGCAGGTCGACCGGGATTTCGCTGACCGGTCCGGCCTCACCGATGCCGGCGTTGCTGAACAGCACGTCGATGTCGAACTTGAGCGCTGCCTCCACATCGTACGGGTCGCGGATGTCGAGCTTCTGGACTCGCAGGTTGCCCAGACCCAGGTCGGCGGCCTTCTCGCGTAGCGCGGTGACCTGCGGATAGATCTGCGTGGTGGCGATCACCTCGTGGCCGGCCCGGGCCAGGCCGATGGCCGCTCCCTCGCCGAACCCGGAGCCTGCACCCGTGATGAGAATGCGCTTGCTGCTCAATTTTGTGTTCCTTCCTCTGGTGTTTGACTCAAACCACGGCTGCGCTGAGTGCTGCGGCCGCTGTTTGCGCGATCGCGTCGTCCTGAGCCACTGATCCTCCGGACACGCCGACCGCTCCGACGACGCCACCGCCGACGACCAACGGACGCCCGCCGGCGAACACAAACAGCCCGCCGTTGCTGTTCTCCAAGCCGAACGACGTTCCGCCCGGCTTACAGAAGTCGAAAAGGGCTTCTGAATTCATCTGGAACAGCGCCGACGTTCGGGCCTTGCCCATTGCAATGTCGATGGAGCCCAACAGAGCGCGATCCATGCGGACGAAGGCCTTCAGGTTGGCCCCGGCATCCAAGACAGCGATGTTGACCGGGACCGACAACTCGGCCGCTCTGACGACGCCTGCGGCTATTACCCGCTCGGCCTCGTCCAACGAGAGCATTGACATGCCTGTAGTCAACGGCAGGGCGTTCAGGCGCGGAAGGAATGCGTTTTACCCTCGGACCGACGCCACCCTAGGTGCGCCAGTACCACCCTTCGCTGCGCGCGACGAGGCGCTCGTGCTGCTCGTGCCCGTACCACGCCGGTTGCCAAGTATGCAGCGGGAGGAAGTTGAGCATCTCATAGGCATCCGTGTGGACCAGTACGTTCGCCTCGAGCAGGGCCGTTGCCCAAGGTATCGAATGCTCTGGTGGAGACTTGGTCGCCAGGACTCTGCGCTTTACTCCGTTCGAGCGCACCCCTTGCACGAGGTCGCCCAGGCGCAAGTCACCCACGCCTCACGCTCGCAGCGGACGACCAACAGATCGGCGCCGGATTGCACCTGCTGCTCGGGAGCCTTTCCAGCCGGCGTTCGTCCTCGGCTGGCTGCTCGATTTCCTCGCCGTGAACGAACCAGCGCGCGGTGCTCGGCCGTGCGGAAAGCCGCAGAAACTACCTACGCTGGTCGTCCTGCGCCTGGCTTAGGTAACGCGACCCACAGCGACCGGGTTTCGGGGCCCACCCCGGAATCCCGCAGTGTCAGATCCGTCACCGGCATGCGCTGAGCCGGGTGCGCAGGGCCCCGGCAAAGTCGTCAGGTGATGTCGAGTAGTGCCAGCGTGCGGGTGCTGTCGCGGGCGTAATGCCGGGCGGTGGCGGCGATGTAGGTGACTCCGGTCAGGCGTAGGGCGCTGATGGCGGCGTTGCGCAGTGCGGCCATGACCTCGGGTCCGGTGCCGGTGCGGATCTGGCTGCGGTCTTCGTCGTAGGTGACGTCGCGAACCCAGTGGATCTTGTTTTCGATTGACCAGTGCCCGCGGGTCCAGGCTGCCAGTTGTGCTGGTTTCGCCTGGTGGACGCGGAGTTCGGTGATGGCGTAGACGGTTTCGGTGTGAAGCGTTGCGGCTGGTCCAGGCGGCGTCTGCGGCGGCGGATCTGGATGGTTTGGGCGGCGTTCGGGAAGTCGATGCCGGTGGAGATCGTCAGGATCTTCATGCTGCGGATCTCGCGGCGGCCGTGTCCGCGGTCGGTGTCGCGGGTGGCGTCGGGGACTGCCCGCCAGGGCAGTGCGGTGAGCTGGGCGTGCAGGTGACGCTGGTTGCCTTTGACGGTCAGGATCCAGTGGGCGCCGCGTTCGGCGAGGTAGGTGACGTGCTCGCGTTGGCAGTGCAGGGCGTCGGCGGTGATCACGGTGTTGCGTAGGTCGCTGATCTGGTCGAGCAGCGGCGCGAACCGGGTGATCTCGTTGGTCTTGCCGCCGACGTCGATGCTGGCCAGGACCACGCCGGTGGCCTGGTCGCAGGTGGTCATCACGTGCCGGGCGGCGGTGTCGGTGGTGCGGGAGCCGCGCGGGGTCTTGCCGTCGACGGCGATCGCCCGGCCAGCCGTCGAGGTGGTAGCGGTGGCCCGGCCGGCAAGCCAGGCACTGATCGCCGCGGTCAGTAGCTGCGGGTCCATTGCCTGCAACAGTCGACGGATCATCGCCTCCGAT
This sequence comes from Micromonospora sp. CA-259024, assembly GCF_050936255.1. NCBI lineage: Bacteria > Bacillati > Actinomycetota > Actinomycetes > Micromonosporales > Micromonosporaceae > Micromonospora > Micromonospora sp. CA-259024. Next base: position 619,020 of record NZ_JBNJND010000001.1, read on the forward strand.
GGACGTCGGTCGGCAGTCATGCCCAGGGCGAGAGCCGTCGTGGCCGGCACGTCGGCGACCCATTCGGCGATCGCGGCGTACGAGCGGTAGCCGGCGACCACGGCACACACGGCTGCGGTGACCACGACTGTCAGTCGGTGCCGGACACCTCGCCGGGCCCGTGGATCAGGCAGACCGGCGAGCGCTTCGGGCAGCCCACCAGCGGTTTCCGGCACGGTCAGAGCCGGTGCGCAGGACAGGGACGAGATCAGCGATGATGGCAGCGCGGGCATGACTCACTTCGGACGATCAGCATGGTGTAGAGAACCTTGATGATCTTTCGAACAGTTCATGCCCGTCTTGCTACCACCACCAACGGCGCTTCTACTCCAAGCCCCACAAGTCAGACACCATCACGACTTTGCCGGGGCCCTGGCCGGGTGCGGCCCGAGAGGCGGGAGCCTGGCGAAGGGCGGCGCCTGCGGCCGGGCCTACGAAGTCCGGCGGGCCGGTGCCGAGTAGCGGTCCGCACTGCCGGCATGACCACGCCGGTCTTGCAGGGCCGGGGCCGCTGCCGCCGGCAGCGTGCGGACATCGTGACGAGCCCCTGTTATGGGGCGGGGCTCACGGTCTCCCACAGTTCATTGAAGGCGATGCTGTCGTAGAAGGCCGTGCCGTCGATCACCTTGCCGTTTTCGAGGGTCATGAACCAGGCGTAGGTATTCCGGTATGTCGTACCGGCACGGGTGATACCTTCGCCGTCCCACACCACAACGACTGTTCGCTGCTCGTCGTCGGCGTAGATGGCGCGGATGGCGACCGGGCGGAAGGGCGCGTCGGTGCTGAATCGGGCGCCGAAGGGGTGTAGCACCTCGTCGACGAACTGCTCGGTATTGCCGTATGTCCCGGAGGCAGCCGATCTGCCGACGATCTCCCAGCGCATGTCGGGAGCGAAGATGCCCGTGATGTATCCGGTCCCGGCTGTCCACGCGGCGAAGGCGTCGGCGACGATCTCGTGGTTGGATTTCATGTGCTGGCTTCCTTCGGCTCGTGTACGCGGGATCAGATGAGGTTGCGGAGGGTACGGGACGTAATCTCGTGCAGGCGGTCCTGCATCGCCCGATCAGACGCCTGCGGGTTGGGCGGCTGGGGGTTCCGTTCGTCGTAGTAGGTGCCGTTGTCATCGCGGCGGAAGGCGACGTACCGGATGTTGGCCGCCGCATGCTCGGGTCGATCGCCGGCGATGGCGAACATGGCGTGCAACAGCCGGGTCGAGATCACCCCTGGGTGCATGCTGACGACGTCGAGTGATTGGCTGGGCCGATGCGCGGCCAACCAGCAGGAGTAGGCGACCAGCGCGAGTTTGGAGTGCGCGTACGCGGTCGATGGCGAGTACGCGTGGCGGGTCAGGTCGAGGTCGTCCAGGAGCAGCGCCGCCGAAAGGTGTGTGGCGGATGCGACGTTGACGATCCGCCCTGCGGGGCCGTTACCGACCAGGTCGATGAGCCTGGTCGTCAAGAGGACCGGGGCCAGGTAGTTGGTCTGGAAAGTGACCTCCGTGCCGGCACCACTGACCGTCCGGGTGGGCGGCCCAGGCCGTGCGGCATTGTTGATGAGGAGGTCGATCCTGTCGGTCGCCGACCGGATCTGCCGGGCGAGCCTCACAACCATGGCGAGCTCGCTGTAGTCGGCCGTGAAATAGATCAGCTCGGCATCGGGACGCATCGTCGACCGCACCGTATGCAGCAGGTCCGCGACCTCGTGCTCCCGTTCCAGGCCATGGAGGATCAGACGACCGGCCCGGTCCGCGATCGCCAGCGCGGTGGCACGGCCGATCCCGGTTGTCGCGCCAGTCAAAACGATGTTCGCATCGCGGATCGCATCCAGCCTTTTGGCGCGTCCGACAGTGGGGCGTGTATGCACAGCTCGGCCTTCCAACGTGTTCCTGATCTCGTGATTCGTCTTCGAGGCTCGCCCGCCGACAGCGCCGGGGCTACCTCCGCTGATCTGGCTGGGCGACGTGGTCCGTCATCCGCCGTGCCGCCGCCAGCGTCACCTGGCCCGGGTGCCGATCGCATCCGTGCAGGCCCTAGCTAGCATGCTGCGTTTTTGATCTGTTCGCAGTAGGTTGCGAGGCTGACGAAGATCTCGTCGGCGGTATGGTCCACCCGCAGAGTCGTGGTGCTCGTTCGAGGCGGTGGGCTACGCACGGATGTCCTTCTCTAGCGCGATGACGCCGCAGCGAACCCGGCGGCGGACGAGTTTGCTCGTGATCTCGGCGAAGAACCGTTCGACGAGGTTGAGCCGGCTCGCGCGAGGCTAGCCTCGAACGGTCTAAGAAATCGGGAGATCGCCGGTCGCCTGCATATCGGTGCTCGCGCCGTCGACTACTACTTTCGCAATGTTCTTGCAAAGGTGGGTATTACATCGCGCGACCGGCTTGACGGCTTCTTCCGGAGCAATGACTGCGTCAGGGTCGGCTGATCTGCATCGCGTGCTCGGTACCGTCGCGGCAATCACGAGGAAGGTGGACAGGGCCAGCGGCTCGTGGACGGGCACAGCCCGGTCCGGGTCCGGGGGCCGTGCAGGCTTCGCCTGAATCGATGCCCGCCCGACACCACCGTAGCGTCGACCAACCCCATAGGGCAGCTGCGGCCCGCATGCCCCGATCGGCGACGATTAGGGCGCACTCGGCGGCGAGCCGAGCGTCCGGGCTGCGTGGCGGTCGACCGCCAGCATCGCCACCAAGACCGCAACCACCGCAGCCAGGTGCAGCCCGGCGTTTACGGCGACACCGATCGGCATCATGGCGAGTACCGCGACCGCCGTGACGAGCCTTGTGCGTACAGGAACGGTATGCAGCGAATGACGGATCTCGGCGATCCCGGCGAGGAAGACCGCGACGCCCCCGGCGAGCGCCAGCGCTGCCGCCCAGGAGGACGGATGGTCCGGGTGCGCCACCGCCGAGTGAATACCCGCGGCGGCGATCACGACGCCCAGCATGAGCGGGACGTGCGCGAAGCCCGTCCGCAACGCCAGCCGCGCCCGCGGTCCAGGCTCGGCGGCGGCCAGCGCGGCCCCGGTGATCCCGGCGTCAGTGAAGTATGCCCACCACATGGCGGCCGGCAACGCCAACGCCAGGACCACGGCCGCGACGATGCCAGCGGTGAGGTGCCCGCCGTCCACACCCACCGCGATAGCCACAATCGACTCGCCCAACGCGATGATCACAAGAAGCCCATGTCGCTCCACGAAATGTGTAGGTTCGATCCGGAACGAGGAGACCAGACTCATCCAGGACAGGCGCGGCACCAGATAGGGAATGACCGTCTGAAGCACGAGCGCGGCCAGCCACAGCCCGTACCGGAAGGTACCGTGGGCGAACCCGCCGGCGAGCACCAGCAAAGCCGAGCCGAGGTTGTACGCCGCCAGCCAACCGAGGGCCCTGCCGACGTCGGCCTGGGTGAACATGAGCAGGTGCACGCAGATCGCCACGAGGTAGCCCATCGCGAAGAGGAGTCCGGTCTCCCCGAAGGCGTGTGGCATTCCCACGGCGGCGATCAGGAAGCCCGCCATCGCCGCGAACAGCAGCAGCTTCTGCACCGGTTGCTGGGGCGGTACATGGTTGGGCAGCCACACGTACCCGTCGAACATCCACCACAGGATCCCGAAGAGCAGTAGAACTCGGCCCACACCGGCCAGCGAGAGGTCCGCCTCGAGCATCCGGGTGAGCTGGGTCAGGGTCAGGACGAAAACGAGATCGAAGAAGATCTCGACCATCGTCACCCGATTGGCCGCCGCCCGGTGCGTGTCGCGCCACTGCCGAGGCGTACGTACCTGTGTCATCGTGGGCTCTCTCCGTAGGACATGACGTCGTGTGCCTTCCCCGCGGGTAGCGGATGAGGTCGACCATTATGCGACTGTGGCTGTTGGCGTTTGGCCTCGCATCCGTGAGGCCCTAGCCGTGCATCACCAGTAAATGGGTGTGCGCGAGGGCTGTGTCGGGCTGGTTGAAGGCACGGCGTCTTGCCGGGGCCGGGCGTCCTCGGGTTAGTCGGCGAACCATCTGGTGATCGCGCCCCAGCGGATCAGGGCACTCTGGTCACTCGTGCGGATTGCGCGGCTGTGGGTGCCAGTGCCCATAGCGCACTGGCGCGGTCACACCTGTCCGTGTCCGTATGGTCAGTCATCGCCTGCCCGCGCCCGCTGCGCCGGACGGCACAAAGATGGCGGCCAGCCCAACGCTAGGGCTGTTACGGATGCGAACGGCGCCCAGGCTGGGCCACCTTATCGGTGGCCATCCGGCGGTCAGGTTCGCCGGCCGGACGGCGGCCCGGACGACGTCGTCCGGGCCGCCGTCCACAACGGGTGTGACGATCGCCTCCCTGGACCGCCGCAGCCCGCCAGAAGATCCGCAAGACGTCCCTGGGCAGCCCGCGATGCGTTCCGCCCTGCCGTCGGCCGCTGGCGGACGCGACACCTGTGTCACTCTCGTCGACCTCAAGATGAGTTGTGGAACAAAAAATCTGAGCTAAGACTTTATGTATAACGAACGATGGTAGAGGGGAGCGGGGCAATGCCCGACTACGGCCACGAACTCCTGTTCGGCACGTTTGTCACACCAGCGGCGCAAGCGCCTGGCCAGGTGGTGGCGCTGGCCGAACTGACCGAGGTGGCGGGCCTGGATCTAGTTACCTTCCAGGATCACCCGTACAATCCGGACTTTCTTGACACGTGGACCTTGTTGAGCTGGGTCGCCGCCCGCACACGGCGGCTGCGGGTTTCCGCGAACGTGCTGAACCTCCCGTTGCGCCCACCGGCGGTTCTGGCCCGCGCCGCCGCGAGCCTGGACCTGCTCTCCGGTGGCCGGTTCGAACTCGGTCTCGGAGCTGGCGCCTTCTGGGACGGCGTCGAGGGCATGGGTGGTCGCCGACTCACCGCGGGACAGGGCGTGACAGCGCTGCGCGAGGCGATCGAGATTCTGCGTGGTGTCTGGGATGACACCTCGCCCGGACTACTGCGCAGCGACGGGATGTACTACCCGATTCCCGGTATGCGTCGTGGCCCGGCGCCAGCCCACGACATCAACATCTGGCTCGGCGCCTATCAGCCCCGGATGCTGGCGTTGACCGGCCAGACCGCCGACGGCTGGCTGCCGACCCTGGAATACCTCCGGTCACCGGACCGCAACACTGCCAATCGCCTCATCGACGAGGCGGCGGTGGCGGCGGGACGTGATCCGCGACAGATCCGTCGGCTGCTCAACCTGTTCCAGGTCGACATCTCGTCCAACAGCAGGGGGTTCCTCCAGGGCCCGCCCGAGCAGTGGGTCGACCAACTCCTCCCGCTCGTACTCCAGGAGGGGTTCACCGCCTTCCTGATCGGCCGCGACGACCCGCGCCTGATCCAGACCTTCGGGCAGGAGGTCGTCCCCAATCTGCGGGAGGCGGTCGCCCGCGAGCGGGCGACCGCCGGAACCCCGACCGGGCGTGCCCGGTCGAGCGTCGCTCTGGCCAAGCGCCAGCCCGGCATCGACTACGACGGCCTGCCCGCGACGCTAGCCGGGCAGGCCGTCGAGCCCGGCGACCCGGACTACGGTCAGGTGCGGCACAACTACACCCGCCCGGGGTCGCCGGCACTGGTGCTACGCCCAGGCGCCGCCGCCGAGGTGGCCGACGCGCTGACCTACGCCCGCAGTCAGGATGTGCCGATCTCGGTACGCAGCGGCGGGCACGGCATCAGCGGCCGCTCCACCAACGACGGCGGCATCCTTATCGACCTGTCCCGACTCGACAAGGTGGAGGTACTCGACCGGGCGAGCCGGCGGGTTCGCCTCGAACCGGGCGCCCGCTGGGGCGACGTCGCCCAGGCCCTCGCCCCATACGGCCTGGCGATCAGCTCTGGTGACTACGGCGACGTCGGCGTCGGCGGGCTCGCCACCACCGGTGGGATCGGATACCTGGCCCGTAGCTACGGCCTCACCATCGACCACGTGCTCGCCGCCGAAATCGTCCTCGCGAACGGCACCCTGGTCCGCGCCGACGCCGCGCATCACCCCGACCTGTTCTGGGCGATCCGCGGCGCTGGCGGCAATTTCGGCATCGTCACCGCTCTCGAAATTGAGGCGTACGAGGTCGAGTCCGTCGTCTACGAGCACCTCGCCATCGACGCGTCCGACACGGCTGAGGTGTTGCGGCGTTGGGGACGGCTGGTAGAAAACGCGCCGCGCGAACTCACCAGCTTTCTGTCCATCTACCCGAGCCGTCGACGCACCAGCCCGGTCGCCCAGGTGACCCTGGTTTACGCCAGGGAGGACGTTGAAGCGGCCAAGGCCGCGCTGACCCCGTTTCTGGAGGTCGGTCCGGTCCTTGACCAACAGGCGCAACTGGCACCGTACGCGGCGATCGTCGCGCCACCGCACAACCGGCACCACGGGCAGGGCATCGAGAACACCCACAGCGGGCTGCTGCACCACATCACCACCGAATCGGCGGCCACCCTGCACACCATGGTCCACTCCGGCGACGTGCTGGCCGTCCAACTCCGCTCGGTCGGCGGCGCGGTCAACGACGTACCTCGTGACGCGACCGCCTACCCGCACCGGACGCAGAACTTCTCGGTGCTCGCCGCCACCTCGCCGGAGCACCTGCCACAGCTCGACAAGTACTGGGCCGAGCTGTACCCGCAGCTCGACGGTATGTACCTCAGCTTCGAAACCGACACCGACCCGAAGCGGCTGCTGGACGCGTTCCCCGAGCCGACCCTCGGCCGGCTCCGGCAACTCAAGGCCACCTACGACCCCGACAACGTCTTCAACCGCAACTTCCCCATTCCGCCGGCAACACCCGCTGGCACGGAAAAGGAGACCGACCATGCCGATTGAGATCGGGCTGATCACGTTCGGCGAGCTGACCGCCGATCCGACCACGGGCCGGCTGCCCGAACCCCGTCAGCAGCTGCGTGACCTCGTTGAGCTCGCCGAGTTCGCCGACCAGGGCGGCCTAGACGTGATCGGCGTGGGGGAGCACCACCGTTCGGATTTCGTCGCGACCGCGCCACCGGTGGTTCTGGCGGCGATGGCCGAGCACACCGCCCGGATCCGGCTGAGCAGTGCCGTCACGGTGCTCAGCTCCGACGACCCGGTCCGGGTCTGGGAGCAGTTCGCCACGCTCGACCTGCTTTCCGGCGGCCGGGCGGAGATCATCGCCGGTCGTGGCTCGTACACCGAATCCTTTCCGCTCTTCGGCTACGACCTCACCGACTACGCGGACCTGTTCCGCGAGAAGCTCGACCTGCTTCTGCGCATCCGTGAGACGAACCCGCTCACCTGGCCGGGCGGGCGTTTCCGCCCGCCGCTGCGTGAGGCGGACATCGCCCCACGAGCGGTGCAGGAGGAGTTGCCGGTTTGGGTCGGGGTGGGCGGGACGCCGACCTCGGCGATGGACACGGGTGACCGAGGACTGCCCATGATGCTCGGTGTGCTGGTCGGCGCCGTCGACCAGGCGTCGCGCAACGTCGAGCTCTATCGGCGGGCGGCCGAGCGGGCCGGACACGACGCGGCCGGCCTGCGGGTCGGGTTGAGCGTGCAGGGGTACGTCGGTACAACCAGCCAGGAAGCGCGCCGGACCATGTATCCGTACTTCACCGCGGGGTTTCGGGACAACAACCATCAGCGGGGGCATGGGTTCGTGCTCAGTCCGGAGCGGTTCGACACGTTCACCGGGCCACGCGGCGCCCTGGTCGTGGGTAGCGCCCAGGAGGTGATCGACAAGGTCGCCGCCTACCACGAGGTGTACGGCATCAGCCGGCTGATGCTGCACGTCGGCTTCGGAGGCATGCCTCGAGCACAACTGCTCGGAGCCGTCGAGCGACTCGCCAACGACGTGGCCCCGGTGCTCCGCCGCGAACTCGCCGTCCCGACCTTCACCTACCCCGGAAGTCTGGCCAGCCCACCCATGAGGGAGACCGAACGGGTATGACCACCGCTGCCGGATCCGGCCACGGCCGGGCCGCCGGTTCGGGTGCTGTCCGCCACGGACCCCGGCGGATTGTCGGTCGCGGACCATCGCCACCGCTTTCGCGGCTGTTGACCTGCGGTGTACGTCAAGAGGCTCCTTACTAAAACACCGACCAGCGGGGTACGCGATTCAGCGCAGCACTGGCGCCACTTCGAGCCCTAGCCGTCAATTCCCCCAGTAAGGTAGGAAATCGTCATGAATCTGGATCTTCCACTCCCGGACAAGAGTGATCCGGTCTGGAGCGCCGCCAACGGTTTCGTGGTGCGCAGCTCTGAGGGAATCACCAAACTGATCAATGGTGGTCAGGAGACCTTCACCGTCAAGGCGACAGGCGAGCAGACCGACGGCAAGCTCAGCTTGATGGAGGGTGAAGTCTCACCCGGGTTTGGCAACCTGCCGCACGCCCACGGGGTCGAGGATGAGGCCTTCTATATCGTCTCCGGCGAGTTCAGATTTATCAACGGCAACCAGACGTTCGACGCCGCCGCCGGCGACTTCATCTACATTCCCCGTGGAACGCGGCACGGCTTCAAGAACATCAGTACCGAGCCGTCCAGGCTGCTTGTCTTCTACAGCCCGGCGGGCGCCGAGGAATTCTTCCTGAAGTATGGAGAGGACCCGGACCCGTCCGGCAAACTGCCGCCTCACTGGAGTGAGGAAAAGTTCTCCTCGCTGGCCGACGCGTTGACGGCCCACCACATGATCCTTCTTCCGGACAGCAACGACTGGAAGTAATGGGTATACCTCCCACAGCCACGCCGACGCGCCTGTCCCGGGTCGAGCGGGTGTGCGGTCACGGCCAATCGGGGGTCGGGCCGTGACCGCATCCGGCACGGCATCGCCAACCCGGTGACGTGCACCAGTCTTCAGAGAGTTACGGCGAGGAGCCGCGGGCGTCACTGCCCCCGGCTCCTCGCCGCCATCCACCGGCATCGCGAGACGGCGACGCACCCGCGCAGCGAGGGCCACGCCCGCGGGACGCCTCCCGTTGGTCGGGTCTGTCCCCTTCGAAGCAGACTCTGCCAATAAGGGAACAGGCGCCCGCATTCTCAGCGAACGACTACGACCGAACGGCTGGCGTGGTGCGGGCAGTGTGGCTCACCGAGCCGAGCAGCAGCCCGGCGAAGGCCCGCCGGCCGCCGGCACCGACAACAAGTAGTTGCGCCGTCCCGGACTCGGCCAGCAGAGCCCGAGGCAGGAAGACCTGAGGCGGTCTGGAGGGTCACCTCCACATCCGGACAGCGTCGCGACCCACGGACAATCACCTCGGCCAGAGCCCTTACCTGGCCGGTCGCCGACGGGCGGCGGCGTGGTTAACGAGAATGGCGATCCGCTCGGTCGTCGCGCGGATTTCCCGGGCGAGCCGGCTGACGTTGCGGGATCGCCATAAGCGGCTCGGAGATAGAGCAGCTCGGTGTCCGGACGTATCCTGATCCGGTCAGCCCGCAGCGGGTTTGTCACGTCATGCTCCGGCTCGAGACCGTGCAGGATGAGGCACGCGGCCCGGTCGGCGATCACCTGGACGGTGGCCCGGCCGATCCCGGTGATGGCGCCGGTCAGCAAAGTGGTCGTGCTGGTGTCCGCGACGCGCCCCGACATGAAAGCCTTCTGCGCGGCTCGGTTCTCCGTCGCGTCCTGCGTTCGGTGGTCCCGGCCCGTGCCGTTCGGCCGAACGAGGCGCCGAGGTGTCTGCGGCGAACCGGCGGGGTGGGTGTGCTGATGAAGCCCGGCCCGGGTCGCACCTATGTCAGCCTCACCAACCGGGTGCCGTCCGCATCCGTAGCAGCCCCTGGTACTCCGACCGTGGTCCCAGCGGCACCGAGAGCTGGCTGGTGACCGTCCGCCGGGACCCACAGACGCGAGGCGGCGTCCCCACGGCCAGAATCACCCCGTGACGTGCTCCGCCTCGCGCTCCACCAGCGGCCCCGAGCCCGAGCAGACGAACTGTCGGTAGCCAGTTTCGGCTCGCACCCACACGCGCCACCACCGGCTGGCCCCTCATCGCACTTCACCTACCAGCGGTCGACGGCTCAGGAACGGCGGGAAAGCCGTTCATTGCTGATAGATCCGAATAATGACCCACGACCGACCGGGTGGCCCGGGTCAGGCGACGAAGGGCGGCATCCGAGGACGAGCCAAGGACCACGCTGTAGGTGAAGAGTGTGTGGCTGGGTTCATCCGGAACGTCGAGGCGTTTACTGTGCAGCACGATCTCGCCGGCCAGGGGATGGCGGTAGCGACGTCGGCCGTCCCAGCCCGGGTCAACCTCATGACCGGCCCAGACCCGGCAGAATTCGGAACTCGTCGCGGTGAGTTCGTCGACGAACGCGGCGAAAGTCGGATCGTGGGGATGGCGGGCGACGTCGAAGCGCAGCATGGCGACCGCCTCGTAGGCCGCGGCGCTCCAGTCCGCGCACGCCAGGTTGCTCGCCGGACCCGAGAGCAGCCAGCGTAGGTAGTTTCCGTGGGCTTCCAAGCCGTGGAAGAGGGCGCGTGCGGGCTCGTTGACGGCGAGGAGTTCGAGTAGCCGCCCGACGACGATCGCCGGTGTGGCGAGGTTGTCCAGCAGTAGCCGCATTCCGCTGCTCAGCTGCTGGTCGCCGGTCCTGGACAGGGTTGCACGAGCGCGGGCGGCCGAGGCCTGGACGAGCGTGCACAGATACGCGTACTCGATAGGGGTGAGCCGCAGAATCCTGGCGACCGATTCCAGCAACGCGCTCGACACGTTCGGGCAACGGCCCTGCTCGAAGCGGATGTAGTAGTCCACGCTGATCCCCGCCAGTTGAGCTACCTCCTCACGCCGCAGGCCGGGAACACGGCGGCGGCTCTCCCCCAGCGGCACACCCGCGTCCTCCGGCGCCACCCGTGCCCGGCGTGAGCGGAGGAAGTCCCTGAGCATCGCGTTGCTCCTCAACGCGACCACCGCACGCCAGCGCAGGGTGGTACTGGGAGACCTATGGTCGTGGCGGTACCAGGGGTGGACTCACTCCTTCCACGGTTCACGGCCATGACGTGAACTACACCCATGTCAATGCTCTCGATGGCGAAGGCCGAACAAATACTGGCCACCGGCGTCGCCGGGACGACCGAGATGTCGATCTCGGTCAACATCGCCGTCATGGATGCCGGGGTCAACCTGAAGGCCTTCGCCTGTAGGGATGAGGCTTTGTTCGGCTCCATGGACGTCGAGATGGGCAAGGCCCGAACGTTGGCGTTTTTCCAGAATTTGGAGGATCGCTTCGACTTCTCCAAGCCGGGCGGAACATCATTCGGCCTGGAGGACAGCAACGGCTGGCTGGTCGGGTTCGCCGGCGGACGTCCACTCATCATCGATGGTGACGTCGTCGGCTCGGTTGGCGTCTCCGGAGGGTCGGTTGTCCAGGATGACGCGATCACGCGAGCAGCGGCCGTCGCGCTCGGCGCGGTGCGCTGGAGGCCCTCGCCGAGGCGCTCGATGGCCAGATCTGTCCGTTCAACATCAAGATTCGGAACGTGAACCCGGGTGCCAGCCGGAGCGCCGTCGCCGACCGGGGTGCTGGCTTCGCTCGGATATGGAAGTGGTGCGAGTACGTGTGGCATGCAGACAGCGTCCCCGCCGGTGGTACGCACTCGCATCCGTCGACTCCCCAGCGAGGACGCCTCGATACCTGGCGGAAGCGCGCAGGTTGGGATCAGTCATGCCTGACCGACATCTACGGTTCAGCAACGCGTCCAAGCCGGCCACGTAACCTGGTGCGGGTGTGTCTCGCCGACGAGGCTTCCGGCGTTCTTGGTTAGCTCGTCGAGTCAGTGCGAGGGGTCGTAGAAGGGTTCGAGGTTGCCCACAGCCAGGGGCGACCCGCCATCCGCCCGTGCAAACAGCCAGTCGACCAGGAACAACAGTCACCAGACGTCATGCTCCACGTGACCATGGCCGACCTCGTCCGCGACGCCGACCTCGCCACCATCCTCGAAAGCCGAATCAACGAGGCGCGGGTCTGCGACCGCAACGGCGCCTACTCCAGTGCCGGCATCATGCTCGGCAGCCTCCTCGAAGGCGTTCTGCTCGACGCCGTCAAGGCTCGCCTGCCCGGCTCGAGCGAACCGCTCAAGAAGTGGAATCTGCACAACCTCCTTGAGACCGCCCACGACAAGGAGTGGATTCAAGCCGACGTCCACGGTTTCGCCACCACGCTGCGCGAGTACCGCAACCTTGTTCACCCCAAAGCGCAAGTCAATATTGGCCATGCTCCTGATCGGGACACAGTCAGCATGTGCTGGCCCGTGATTAACGCTGCCCTCAACGAGTTGGCGGCAACGGCAGGCTAATCGCCACGGCGTCTATACACTTCTCAACGCGCCACCCAATGGCGCGGCGCCTTTGAACCAGGCGCGTGAGTTGGTACGTTAAGCGCATGAACACCCACGCTAAGCGTGGATGCTCTAAATATGTGTTCAGCTCCCCCCTCGGACACGAACCATAACCCCACGGTGCGCGCTGAGATCCACTGCAGCGCGCACCGTTTGCGTTTCGGTCTGGTAGGTGAGTCGCAGTCCGAGTTGCCGGTAGACCTCGGCTTTGTCGTTCGGGTCGGCGTCGCGCAGCATGGCGGCGATGTCGCCGAGCGCTCGGACTAGGCCGTGTTTCATAGGGTCTGATCAGGGGGTTTGGTGGAAGCTGCCAGCGTGTCGGTGATCGTTATGTAGCGAGGTCTCCGGTAGATGGTTCATCGACCAAGGAGACCATCAGCACGGAGACCTCGTGGCCAGGGTAGCGGTGACGAGGCGGTTCGACCTGACCGACGCGCACTGGGCGGCGCTGGAGCCGTTGCTGCCCAAGGGGCGCAAGCCGGGCCGGCCGTCGAAGTGGAGTAAGCGGCCGCTCATTGACGGGATTCGGTGGCGAGTGCGGGTGGGTGCACCGTGGCGGGATGTGCCCGAGTGTTACGGACCCTGGCAGACGGTGTACGGGCTGTTCCGCCGTTGGCAACGCGCGGGAGTCTGGGCGCATATCGTGACCGGGCTGCAGACGCGTGCGGACGCTGGTGGGTTGATCACCTGGGGCGTGTCGGTCGATTCCACCATCGCTCGGGCGCATCAGCACGCAGCCGGTGCCCGCACCGACCCCGACGCGCAGAACGAACCGCCGGGCGGGGTCGGTGCACCTGAGCCGGCCGATCACGCGTTGGGCCGTTCGCGGGGCGGGTGGACCACCAAGCTACACCTGGCCTGCGAGCAGGGCCAGAAGCCGCTGTCGATGCTGTTGACCGCCGGACAACGCGGTGACAGCCCTCAGTTCACCCGTGTCCTGGCCGGTATCCGGGTACCACGCCCGGACGGTAGCCGCCCGCGTACCCGCCCCGATCGGGTGCTGGCTGACAAGGCATACAGCTCACGCGCGAACCGCGAGCACCTACGCCGCCGTGGCATCCCAGCCACCATCCCGATCAAGGTCGATCAGGCGGACAACCGGCGGAAGAAGGGGTCTAAGGGCGGCCGGCCACCAACCTTCGAACCGGAGATCTACAAACGGCGCCACGCGGTCGAGTGCGGCATCAACAGACTCAAACGGCACCGGGCTGTGGCCACCAGGTACGACAAGCTCGCCGTCCGGTACCTGGCCACACTCCACGTCGTGGCCATCAACGAATGGCTTTGAACAGCGGCCTACAGCCCTTCGGTGATGCTGCCATCCGGGTTCACCCGACCGAAGAACAGTCGTCGCTCTCCTGGCGGCTTCGCCTTTTCGGCTTCGTACCGGGGTACGAGTCGAGCCCATGCCTGGGTCTGCTGCTCGACCTGCGCCTGCAGCCAGTCGGTGAAGCAGGAGTAGCTGATGACCGGCACGCCAACTGTCGTGCCTTCGCTGTAGGACCAGACCTCGGGATTCGGGCCCGTACCCCGAAGAAAGTCGAACTGGTAGCCCTGATGCATCAGGATCACCCGATCCTCGGAGGTCCACACGAACGGGACCCGGTTCTCCTCCAACAACTCACGAGCGGCCTGACCCAAACCCAGCACCGACGGGTAAAAAACATCACTGCCCTGCAAAAAGTGCCCGGCGCCGCGCCCCACCAACTCCAGGAACCGCCGGTAGCTCTGGACGAGCGGCACCGCCTGATCATGTTCGATCTCGTCGACCTCGGACTGCGTCAAACCCTGCAACTGCTCCCCGGTAGCCGTCACCCCGTCGGCAATCGCTGCCACCAGCCCGCGAACGCGATCATCAGCCACACCCCAGACTAACGCCAGCTCCCAGACGCGACCGCGCCAATAAACCTTTTGAAACAAGGGCCTAGGTCAGCGATCTGGGAGCGGCTCATCCGGCGTCCGTGGCCGGCCGGGAAGACGGAAGGTCGGCCCGTCGCGCAGCGACGGGCCGACCTCGCGGGACCCCTGCCGTTAGCGGTTGTACCAACCGCAGGAGTTCGGGTACTCCCAGAGCGGCCAACAGATCGCGTCCCGGGTCTGCGGCCCGTACACCCCGTCGGCGCTGATGCCGAGCCGCCGCTGCAAAGCCTTCAACGCGTTCTCCGTCGCCGGGCCGAAGTCGCCGTCGACCGCGATGGCGTAGTCGTACTGGTCACGCATCACCCGCTGCAGGTACTTCACGGCGTTGTTCTTGTTGCCCCGGCGCATGTTGCACTGGGGGCTGAGTGTCGAGTAGTAGACCGGGATGAACATGTACTGGTTCGACACGCTGTACTTGCGGGTCGCCTCGTTGCAGGTCGGCACGGCGGCGCCGGCCGGTCCGGCGGTCGCGGCGAGCACGCCGCCACTCGCCAGGACAACCATGACCACCGCCGTGGCGACGGCCTTGAATCGAGAACCCATCGCGGGCTCCTCCCCGTTGCGCCGGCGGAAAGCCCCGTGCCTTCGCCCGGCGTATGCCGGACGCTAGCACCGACATGGACGCCCGTTAATCCCTTGAAGGGGGCGCCCGCAAGAACCGGCGATGCGCTCCAGAACGGGAAGAACCGGGCCTCAAGGGGAAACAGGCCTTATAGGAGAGGCCGGCCGACCAGGCTGGCCACGAGGCGCGCGAACTCCTCGAGCCGCGCGATCTGGCCGGCGCCACCGTCGTCGAGCGTCTTCCCGAACCGCAGCGCGTCGTGCCGGGGCACGTGGTGCTCCTCCGTCGGGGCGCCCTCGTCCATCGAGGTCAACAGCAGGTAGACGTCGATGGAGTCGGTGCGCGTCTGCCCGTTGGGCCGCCGGATGAGCCGCCGCCGGCAGCCGACCTCGGTGACCGTCGAGAGCGGCACCACCCGCAGCGACGACGTCATCGGCCCGGCCGGGTCGTCGCCGGGCGGCACGTCCTCGCCGTGCCAGAGGATGAGCCGGCTGCCGTCGCAGACGCGTGCGCTGCGGCATCCGGATCTCATAGGTTCTTGTCAGCCTGCGGATGCAGGATGGTTGCTGGAGCGGTCGGCGGGTCAGCACTCTTCGGATCTGACCCTGGTTGAGGTCTTGCGGCAGACCGTGCGCCCGCTGGTCGTGAGGAGATGTAACGGCTGATGGGATGACGTGCCCTGGTTGCATACCGGTGAGCACTGGACTATGAGATCGCTGGCGTCTCCTCCGCGCTATCGCCCGGACTGCCCGCAGTGGAGGAAGGAGATGATGTGGATAGGAGACGACTGGGCCGAGGATCATCACGACGTCGAGCTGCTTGACGACGATGGACGGCGGATCGCTCGGGACCGGCTGCCCGAGGGCCTCGAGGGAATTGCCCGGCTGCACGCGCTCATCGCCGAGGCGATGCCGGCATCCTGGGCCGAGCTCGACCCGGCGCAGGCAGCCGGCCGGGTCTGTGTCGGCATCGAGAGCGACCGCGGTACCTGGGTACAGGCACTTCTCGGCGCGGGCTACCGCGTCTATGCGATCAATCCGATGTCGGTTGCCCGGTACCGGGAACGGCACTCCACCTCCGGCGCCAAGTCCGATGCCGGCGATGCCCACGTCCTGGCCGAGATCGTCGGCCTGGACCACGCCCACCACCGTGAGGTCGCCGGTGACAGTCCAGCCGCCGAAGCAGTCAAGCTGGTAGCCCGCGCACACCAGAACTTGATCTGGGACCGCACTCGTCAGGTGCTACGGCTGCGCGCCGCGCTGCGGGAATTCTTCCCCGCCGCCCTTGAGGCGTTCGACGACCTCACCGCCAGCGACGCTCTGGAGCTGCTGGACCGGGCACCAGACCCCGACCGGGCCGCCCGGCTACCGAGGCTGACGATCGTTGCCGCGCCACGGCGCGCCGGCCGCCGCAAGCTCGACGCTAAGGCCGACGCGATCCAGCAGACGCTGCGCCAAGACCAGCTCCGCCAACCTGGACCGGTGCAACACGCCTACGCGGCGATCGTGTCCAGCCAGGTCCAGCTCATCAACATCCTCAATGTCGAAATCGCAGAGTTGGGGAAGGTGGTGGCCGAGCATTTTGGCCGGCACCGGGACGCTGACCGCTACTTGAGCCTGCCCGGCCTCGGTCCAGTGCTCGGCGCCCGGATCCTCGGCGAGTTCGGCGACGACTCCCACCGCTACACCGACGCCAAAGCCCGCCGCAACTACGCCGGCACCTCACCGATCACCCGCGCTTCCGGTAGCCGCCGCGTCGTGCTGGCCCGCTATGCCCGCAACCGGCGCCTCGCCGACGCTGCGCACCAGTGGGCGTTCTGCGCCATGCGCGGCTCACCCGGCGCCCGCATCTACTACCAATCCCTGCGCCAGCGCGGCACCGGCCACCAAGCCGCCCTGCGGCAGCTCAGCAACCGCCTCGTCGGCATCCTCCACGGCTGCCTCAAAACCGGCACCACCTACAACGAAGCCACCGCCTGGGCCCACCTTCAACCCACCGCTTGACAAAACAAAACATGGGATGTCTGCTGCCGATCGTGCGTGTTGTCCGATCACACGTCTGCCACCTACGGTGACCGTTCAGTGGCTGAAGCCCGGTACACAATGGGCCGCGCCAGCGGCGAGCCACGTCAGCTAGGAGCGAGACCTGTCCGAGTTTGCCAGTTCGCGGATTATGCTGATCAGCTCCGCGGCGCGGTGACCACGTTGCCGTAACACCGTCTTGAGGTGCTCCTGGGCGTTGCTCGGAGATGGCCCGAACGCGACGTTGTGGCGCGACCAGGCGTTCATGCTGTCCAGCCACTCCTGCGGGTACGGGTACCCCGGACTGGGGTCTCCGAGTGTCAGGCCGAGAACGCGGCGCAGCAAGGAAACTCGACACCTCCAGCGAGTTGTCGTACGCGTTGCCCCGCACCGCGAGATGCCGCCCGTCTGGGCTGAAGATAGGTGTCTCGTAGCCGTCGCAGTCGAGGACCAACGCCCGCCGCATCGGCCGCAGCACCGGCTCGGTGTCTCGAGAGAAGAGCACCAGCGTGGCACCCTGATCGCTCTGCAGGGTGGCCAAGAGGCCACCGCCCGGATACACCGCGACTCCGGTGTCCCAGCGCGGGCCGATCGCGGTTGCGCCGGAGATGAGGTCGAGCGTGATGGACGTGCCTTCGTGAGCGGTCGATGGCCAGGCCGCGGACCTCCGCGACGTGGCCAGGTGCGGCGTCGACGACAGTGTCCCGGCGGGTGTCGGTGAGGATGGGCAGGGCATAGCGGCCGGCGATGCACGCGCGCATCGCTGGCGACCTTTGTATTCGCCTGGGCGGCCTCGATACACCGGGCGGCTACGTCGAGAGGGCTCGAATCAACGGGTGGCCGCGTCGTATGTTGCCCGGGCCGCCTCCACCTGGGGCATGTGCACCTCGGCCCACTCCTTGAGATGACTCATCACGCCGAGCAGCGATTGGCCGAGCGAGGTCAGTTCGTAGTCGACTCGGACGGGCACCGACGGCGTCAGCGTGCGCGTCACCAGGCCGTCGCGCTCCATCCGGCGCAGGGACTGGGTGAGCATCTTCTGGCTCACCCCCGCGATCTGCGAGGACAGCTCGGAGTAGCGCAGCGGACCGCGCAGGCCGAGCGCGACTATCAGTAGGCTCACCCACTTGTCGCCGATCGTATCGAGCAGGCGCCTACTGGGGCAGCTCGCTGCGAAGGCGTTGAACTGCGGCTTCGGCTGCTGGGCGGATGCCGCCACGACGTACCTCCAGGTGCGCACCACACTCCAAAGTGCCTACTTCCCAAAAGAATGTAGGTCACCGAAGGTGGTGTGGCAAACAAAATGCAGGAGGAACCGAATGCGCGCACTCATCACTCGTGCCGGGGCCGACACGCCGGTGCTCACCGACGTCGAGCCCGCACCGCTCGGCCCCGCGGACCTGCGGATCCGTGTCAGTGCCGCCGCCGTCAACCCGATCGACGTCTTCCTGGCAACCGAGCGGGGCCGGGCCGTGTTCGGCCTGCGTGGCGGGACCGGCCTGGGCTCGGACCTCACCGGGACCGTCATCGAAGCCGGCGCCCAGGTCGACGGCTTCGCCGTCGGCGATCGGGTAGCTGCCCTCGATCGCGACCCCGCCGCCCGGAGCCGGGCGCACGCGGAGAGCATTGTCGTCGCGGCTGCCGATGCGGCCCGCGTGCCCGTCGGTCTCGATCCTCTGGCCGCAGCATCGATACCGCTCAACGCACTCGCCGCACGCCAGGGGCTCGACCTCCTCGGCCCGCCCGAGGGGCGGAGCCTGCTGGTGACCGGCGCGGCCGGTGCCGTGGGCGGATTTGCCGTCGCCCTGGCGGCCCGGTCCGGCTGGCGGGTCACCGGGCTCGCCCGGGTAGGTGACGTGGACTTCGTCAGCAACGCCGGCGCCGAGCAGGTCGTCAACGAACTCCCGGGGCCGGCATACGACGTCGTGCTCGACGCCGCCGCGCTGCAGAACGACGCGATCCCGGCGGTGCGCGACGGTGGCGTGTATGTCGGTTATCCCGGACAGTCGGCCGAGGCCGTACGGCGGATCCAGATCAAGTCAGTTGTCACCCAGCCCGACGGTGCCGCACTGGGCGAGCTGCTCCAACTCGCTGCCGACGGACTGCTCCAGCTCCGCATGGCCGGCACCGTCTCGCTCGCAGACGCGGCGGTGGCGTACGCCAAGGTCGCCAGCGGCGGCCAGCGCGGTCGCTGGCTCCTTGTCCCATAGCCCAAGACTTTCCCCGCCGGGGCGTCAGGTGAGCAGGACGGAGCCGGGAACGACCCAGTCGACAGGCGCCACATGGTCCTCACCAAGTGCTCGGGGCCGCACTCTCAGCCAGCCCCGGTCCGCGCCTCGAATCGGCGCCTCGCAACTCGCTCTCATGCCGCGATCCGCGTGGCTGCAGCTGACTATTAGGCCCCGGTTGAGCCGTTTCGGGAACCCGCTCACGATGAGCGGGCTCCCCGGAGCCTGGCCCGGCTCGAACGGTGCTGCCATCCCTGGGTCAGTGACGTGCGGTACCGGCGCCGCACGTTGGGCAGGCCGGCCTTCGAGGTTAGTGCGTTCCAAGCCTTGGTAGGGGAGTTCGTATACGTCGCCGGTTGTTCCTGCTCCCCATTCCGGTGGGGCCCCGCCGTCAGCCATGGCCGAAGCTGCGGGGAGGTCGCTGCTTCGATGGCCATACCTCAGGCCAGCGTCCGCGATCTGGCGAGGAACGACTGCGGGACTATCCACCGCGGGTCGACCGCCGCAGCCCAGTTACGAGCCGGGGATCGGGGGAGCAGGTGGGGAGCAACAGGGTGCACTGAACGGCCTTCAACTGCACCGAACTGCACCCGACGGCCCGCAACTGCACCCACCCCTGCCTGCGGTTTCTCATCTCCGCAGGTCAGAGTCGGTGCAGCGTCCGGCTTCACCGCGGAGTGCTCAACGCCATTGGACGGACTTAAACCCTTCTCTATGTCGCCTGATAGGGAGTGTGAGCAGGTCAGGGCGGTAACGATCGGTGCGGTGGTTGGGCCTTGCGTTGGGAGCAGATTGGGGGCAGCTCGGCGAAGTGGTCACCGTAGCGAAGAGGTCACCCAGATGTGTCCCGGCCAGGCCGCCGAGCAGCAACGATGGTGCGCTCCGGAGCGGTTGACCTCCCAGTAGAGGTCGAAGTGGTCAGGCTTCGCTGCTCCCGGGATGGCTGGCGCCGGCCGGCGTCTTGGGTCGCCTAACGCCACGCCTATAGGTTTGCTGCAGATCGATGGGAAGCGTTGCGGGTGAGCCTGCTGGAGTCCGCCGCGGTTCCGTCATCTAAAGACACCGACCCCACGGGCAACGCTGTGACCAGGCCCTTCAGGCTGGAGACCTCTTCGGTGAAACCGAAGGCGTCATCAACGCGTCGACTCGGGCACCAGCCGCCGGCAAGATCCGGCTCTTACTGCACCCATGGTTCGGCCGCAGACAAGGCTCGGTCCTCCCTCTTCGCGGCATCGTCTCGACGCCGACGACTCCGTGCCGGCCCGGGGCGGGCGGCATCTGTTAGGGACGATCGTGCTAAATCGATGTTGGATTCTGTTTGGGTTAATTCGATCGAGCTCGTTGAGCCCGTCGAGGCACCACGGCTACCTGCATCACCACTCGCTTCCACTACGGATGGGTTCGCGCCGACCCGGGCAGAATCAAACGGCGGACAGATCCCACCTACGGCAGATCTACTGATCAGGCGTTGTCTGTCCCGCGGTGCCGTCTGAGAGCAACTCAGCCAGTCGGGCACGCATCTCGTCGAGGCGACGATCGCCCAGCGTTTCGAGGATGGTGACGGCTTTCTGCATGGCCGCGACGGCCGCGGGAACGTCTCGTCGCGCTGCTGCGACGTCGGAGCAGCCGTGTAGGGCCCAGGCTTCCCGCATCCGGTCGCCGGTGCTCCTTGCGAGTCGGACGGCGGTGTCATAGTGGGTCTCGGCCAGGTCGACGTTGTCGCGCAAGAAGTGCAGCCGGCCGAGATTGGTGTGGACGCTCGCGGACAACCAGTCCCGGTTGCCGGATCGGTCGGCCGCGGCCAGCGCCGACGTGTAGGAGTCCAGCGCCTCTTGCTGGCGGCCAGCCCGGCGATGCAGGAGTCCGAGATTGTGTTCCACCTTGAAGATGAGATCGGGGTCATTCAGCAGGTTCGCGGAGTGCCGGGCCCGCAGCAGTGGTGGGAGCGCTTCGTCAAGTTCCCCGCTTTCGACCAGCATCCCACCGAGGCTCGCCTCGACGTCGGCCAGGCCGGCGTGGTCGCCGTTACGTTGACACAGTGCGCTGGCGCGCTGGTAGGCGGCGCGGGCCTCAACGCGGTGCAGCAGGAGGCTGTGTGCCACGCCCAGGCTCCCTTGCAGCGTGGCCTCGCCGGTGCTGCTGCCGGCCATGGCCGCGGCCCGGATCCCCCGCTCGGTGACGGTGATCCAGGTGTCGCGGTTGGCCCGGCGTTGTAACCAGCCGCGCATGTGCGCGGCGAGGGGCCAGACGAGATCAGGGTGCCCCTGAGCGTGCTCGGTGATCATCTTGATGATCGTGTCCGACTCGGCGTCGACCCAGCGGACGGCTGCGGCCGTATCGGGCAGTTCAGGGAGGAAAAGGTGAAGCGGGTCCGGGGCGCCCTTACCGTCAGGTCCGCCTGCGGTCGGCCGGATGCGTTGCTGCGCTTCGCCGGTTGCCTGCCCGTACCAGGACAGCAATCGCCGTTCCGCGTTGGCGCGATCGGCCGACGTGTCCTCGAGTTGGCCCTGCTCGCGGGCGAAGATGCGAGTCAGCTGATGGAGGCTGATTCGACCCGCTTCGAGGGCGACGAGGTTGACCGCGGTGAGCCTGCCGATCAGTCCGATCAGCACGGTGCCGGACGTGACACCGGCCAGAGCGGCGGCGGCACCCAGCGGGATCGCACCGGCACCTGAAAGTCCGAGGCGGCGCAGGAGCTGCCGGTCCGGGGTCGCCAGCCGCCGGTACGACAGCGCGATGACGGCGTGCACACTGACGTCGCCATCGGTGGTGGTGAGCCGGGCGATGCGTGTTCGCTCATCCTTCAGGTCCGCCACGAGGATGCCTGGCTGGGCCCCCAGTCGCAGGTGAGCTCCCACGATCCGCAGGGCCAGCGGCATCCCATGGCACAGCTCTACCAACGTACGGACGTCGCCAATCGCGGGCTCGGACATCCCGGCGGTCTCCGAAAGCAGACGGGTAGCCGGCTCGACGGGCAGTGGGGTGAGTACCAGCAGATGAAGGCCTTCGCGGGCAACGAGCCCGTCCAGCCGATTTCGACTGACGATCACCAGGAGGCTGTCACCGCTACCGGGCAGGAACGGCCGGGCCTGCTCTGCGGTGCCCACGTTGTCCAAGACCATCAGAACCGTTCGGCTGGACAGCAGTGTGCGCAGCTTCGCCGCCCGCGCCTCCGCCTGCTGCGGCACATCGTCAGGGGCGACGCCGAGATCGATGAGGCTCCTGGCCAGTGCCGCCGCCGGAGTGCCGTCGTCGAGGTCGAGGTAGAGCTGCCCGCCGGGGAAGCCTCGCTGGTGTTGACGGGCCCAGTGGGTAACCAGAGCTGTCTTGCCCATGCCACCGGCACCGGTGACGACCATCGCGCCGCAGAGCCGTTGGCCGGGACCGACCTTCTTGTGCAAGCTGTCGAGGATCGAGAGCTCATCCTCGCGTGCGACGAAGATGCTGGGTGGGGCGGGCAGCTGCATCGGCCGAACGGCATCGGAGACGGCGGACGGTGTACCTGCTTGCGCAGGACCGCGCAGGATCGCGGTGTGCAGCTGTTGCAACCGCGCGCCCGGGTCCGCACCGAGCTCGTCGGCGAGCAGGCGCCGGGTCCGTTCGTAGGTGGTCAGTGCCTCGGCCCGGCGGTCACTGCGAACAAGCGCGAGCATCAGCTGTGCCTGGAGACGCTCGCGCAGCGGGTTCTCCGTTGCCAGAGCCGCAAGCTCGGCGCACAACTCGCGGTGCAGCCCAAAGCTGAGTTCGATGTCCACGCAACTTTCAAAGGCGATCATGCGCTGCTCGCCCAGGTGCTCGGCGGCGGCCCGTACAAGCTCGGTGTCGGCAGTGCCCTGGTACGCCTCCGGCGCGCGCCACAGCCGGAGCGCCTTCCGGTAGCTCCGGCGTGCCTCGGCGAGCCGGCCCCGCGCCTCGTCATGTGCGGCGCTCTCGACAAGCGCCACGAACTCGCTCGCGTCGAGCTGGTGGCCGTCCAGCATCATTCGGTAGCCACCGTTCGCACGAACGATCGATTCGGTGCCCAAGTTGCGACGCAGGTGGTGGACGAGTACCCGTAGTGCCACGCGCTTACTGTTGCTCGGGCCGTGACCCCACAGGGTCTCCATCAACGTGCCATCGGTGACCGTTCGACCGTCGGCGGCAAGGAGGCACGCCAGCACCACCTGATGTTGACGCCCGCCGGCCGGCACCCTCGACCCAGATGCGTCGACGGCTCGCGGGGTTCCCAAGACTTCGAACCGCATGATTCCTTCCTCGGACGTACCCGGCGGGGTTTCCGGTCGTGGCACGACGGCTCTAGCTCAGCGAGCCAAGCGCCCCCAGGTCAAGAATTCGCGACCACAACTGGCGCCGACCTTCGGCCAACTTTAATGCTCGCAGAATTGGCCGACGCCGCCGACGGGTTGGGTGCCTGGCCCTGGGTGGAAGCCGGATCCAGCATGGGGGCCTCCGCCGCCGGATGGCAGCTGTGACGTGCCGAAGCGCCGCCCGCGGCTCCGGTCGCGCAACAGCAGCCCGCCGCACCGGTGGTGGCCGCCCCCGTGTCCTCGTCCGTTCCGATGCCCCGTGCCGACGAAGCTGAGATTCCGCTGTTCGGAGCGTGCGGCAAAGCGCGGGAGTTGGCCGCGGAGGTGACGCAGCTGCGGGCCGAGCTGGAGCGGCTGCGTGTGGAATGAACCGTCTTGGTGTGCTGCCGGCGGTATAGCTGGAGCAGTATCGAGAGCGGCTGAAGCGCGAAATCGCGGAGCAGGCTGCGGCGGCTCAGGAGCAGAAGGCGGATCTGGATCGCCAGTTGCTGGAGCTTCGTGAGCTGGTCGTGGTGACCGAGGAGACGGCGCTGCTGCAGAAGGCCGGCGTCTACGAGTACCGGCATCCGCTGTCGGATGCGGTCGCATACCAGGCTGCTCTGGCTCAGTTGCAGGGCCGGATCAAGGGCATGACCAAGCGGGGAGGAGGAGCGGTCCTAGCCGCGACTGGCTGGACGGTGAACGGTTCCGTGGCCGAGGGACGGGTCATGCTTCGAGATTTCTCCAAGCTGATGCTGCGGGCCTACAACGCTGAGGCGGACAACCTGGTCCGCGGCCTGAAGCCCTACCGGCTCGACTCGGCCGTCGAGCGGTTGGGCAAGGCGGCGGCGACCATCGCCAAGCTGGGCAAGACGATGCACATCCGCATCTCCGAGGACTACCACCAGCTGCGGGTGCGCGAGTTGGAACTCACGGCTGACTACCAAACCAAGGTCGCCCAGGAAAGGAGCGTGAGCGGGAGGAGAAGGCGCGACTGCGGGAGGAGCGACGGGTCCAGCAGGAAATCGAACGCGAGCGCGCTCGTCTGGACAAGGAGCGCCACCACTACGCCAACGTACTCGCCGCACTGCAGGTCAAGGGCGACGTCGACGGTGCCACCCAGATGCAGGAGCGGCTGGCGCAGATCGACACCGCGATCGAGGATGTGGACTACTGGGCCGCCAATGCTGCGCGCCGGCTACGGCTACGTCATCTCCAACTGGACGCGTTTGGCGAGAAGGTGGTGAAGGTCGGCATGACCCGGCGTCTCGACCCGCTCGACAGAGTGAAGGAACTCAGCGACGCCTCCCGACGTAATCGGTTCTGGCTGCGACTGGTCAATCACCACTGGCATCTCTGATGAGGAGACGATCAAGCTCCTGCGCGTGGTGCAGCGAAAGTTGGGCCGCGTAATTTGGATGGCTTAGCCAGGAGGCGGTCACCTTGCCATGGTGTGGGCTCATCCCAGGCGATGTCGGCGGTACTCCGGCGGGAGGTCGCCGAACCCGAGCCCGTTTTCGTCCAGGGCGCTGTAAACGGTCAGCCAGCTGTCCGCGAATTTCAGGCCCACGGTCACGGTACCGGCCGCCAGGTCGTCGCCGGCCCACTCGAGAAGCTCTACCACCTCAAGCCGCTGCCCGCGCCGGGCCGCCAACACGGCGGGGACATCATCGCGCCACCGCAGCTGGAAGCCGTCCGATGCCGGCCACTCCGGCGTCCGGGTCACGTCGATCGAATTCCACGTGATCGACAGATCGTCGAACTTCTGGTGGTTAACTTCCAGGCGCTCTCCGGCGAAGTCGAGCACCACCGGGCAGTCAGCGAACCACTCGTCGCGGTCGTCATCCCACACCAGCCAGGTAGAGGTCAACCGGCGGCCGACAAGGCTCTGCAGCCGGTGACCGTGACGGTCGGCGATCTCGTCGACCCCGTTGAGCCAACCCGGCTGGTAACCCGCCATACCAAAGTCGAACACCATCGGGGGATTGTGCCCGACGCCTGCGCCTTCGCGTGACTCTGGGAACCCGGGCCGTGGGCCGCATTCATTCGCTGCGGATTACGTGCGGCGTCCGACGGCGCGGCTCCACCGAGCCTGCGACGAGTCGCTCAGGAACATCCGAGAGGCAGGCTCCGGCCACGACGAGCCGCCAGCCACCGTCCCGGCCGACACCAGTTGGGCTCGGCAGGCGGTCCGGCGCGACGCCAGGACCGGGGAGCAGATTGGGAGCAGCAGGGTGCCGTGAACAGCCTGGAGCTGCGCCCAACGGCGTCGAACGTCGCTCAACTGCACCCACCCCTATCTCCGGCTCCACGTTGCCGCAGGTCAGAGTCGGTGCGACGTCCTGTTTCCCGCGGAATGCTCCGCGGTTCTGCACAACAGTCGACGACGCTCGCTAGTAGCCGCTCGGGCATCGCCGACCCTGAGCATCCGCTCATGGCCGCGATGAATGCGCTGCGTGGTGCCGGTTGGCAGCGGGCCGGGGACGATCTCGCCATGGCGACCTATGAAGTTGCGCTGGTGCTTCTCGTCGATTCCTCGGAGGCGGTACTCCTGCAGCATCGCGATGATCAAAGTTCGGCTTCTCCGAACCAGTGGAGCCTTCCAGGCGGTCATGTCGAGCCGGGCGAGACGCCTGAACAGGCGGCGCACCGGGAGTTATTGGAGGAGACGGGCCTGAGGACAGGTGAGTTGCGTGCGTTGTGGAGCGGCCACTCCCGTACGAGGCCGGCCTCCCGCACACGGTGACTGTCCACGTTTTCCGCGGCCGGACCGATGCTCGGCAACAGGGTGTGGTGGTCGGCGAGGGCCACGCAATGATGTTCGTCCCGCGGGATGAGGTTCTCGACCGCGAGCTGGCCGTGACGACCGCCGCAGTCCTGCCGCTCCACCTCGACAGCGCCGGCGACACGCACTGATCTGCCGCTGATCGAGCGCGTAAGCGGCCGGTGCGGCCATCACTATGGGTAGCTGGGCTCCGCTCGGCAGGTGTGCGTTGTCGATGTGAGTGCCCGGTAAGGGGCTATGCCCAGGGCGCGATGAATCGGCCGACGTAATTGCGAGCATGCCGTCGTTCATACGATCGCGTCTTGGCTGTCCCGTTCCCGGTCGGCGGCGCGCAGCGTCGGACTGACCATCGGCGACCGTACCCTGAAGGTTTCCAACGTGTCTGGCGATCAGCAGGTGCGATTGATTGAACACTTTCTCGCGAGTGTGCGGCGGTGACGAGCCGGGTGGCCGGCACGTTGCTCTCGTGGTCGCGGTCGAGCGGGACGCGCATTCGTCGTTGCATGATCTAGCCGCGCCAGCTGCCGACGCGGCTGCTTTGGTGGCGTGGCGGCCAGCCGTACCACCGTTGGCAGACCTCGTTCGCCGGGCCGCTCAGCAACTGGGCGCCGCTCGAGAACCAAACCCGGTAGTACCGGCTGCCCCGTCCGGGGCAGCCGGTGACTCCCTGCTCGATGTCGTCGTGCAGGCCCAGCGCGACACCCCGGATGGGTTGAACGAGCGGACCACAGCTATTACGGGCTGAGCGGGTCGCACAAGCTCCAGTTCGTCGGCCAGCCTGGACTGACGCCGGTGTACGTCTTGCAGTAGCGCTTGCCGTTCAAACCGTAACCTCGGATTGTCAAGGGGTTGAGGGGATTCCTCGTGTCGAGCCCGGCGACGAACCCTCCGCCCATGGAGCGCCACGGGATCCATGTCGTACGCGCGGGGTTGGAGTAGGTCTGCCAAACGGCCTGGTCCCAACCGATGATGAACGTCTCCTGGTGCCCGTCCGACCAGTAGGCGTTGACGAGGAAGTATCCGGGTCCACACATCGACCCGCCGGTTTGGGAGCCCCGAACAACGTAAATATGGTGGTTCGTCTGATTACATTGCGTGACGTCAAGTGACACTTGCTCGACCCGGGAGACCGTTGCGGCCGCCGCGGCCGCTGCCGGTTGAACCGCCACAACCGACGTGGACAAGACCGCCGCCGCCGACAGCAGCCCGATCGCCAGCCGTTTGAGTCTTCTCATCCTGAGTTCCCATCCTCGTGATGTTGGTCGACGTACGAGGGGCATCGACATTCCTCGGCCATCGGCGATGTTCTGTCTGATCCAGGTCCAGACGATAACCACGACGTGTTGGGATTCTGTTGGTTCGCCGCTGGACCGCGTTACGCCGACGAACGGCAGCGACTTCGCTGCCTTCGCCGGCTCCATCCACGAGAGCATGTCCGCAGCAGCTGACTCCGTGGCAATCGACTCCAGCACAGGCGTTACTGGCTCAGACGTTCTCCCCGCTCACGGCACACACGTGGCTGCGGGCGCTAACGAGTTAGAACCATCGTGCGCGGCCGGATTGCTCTCGTGGGTAGGCGGGGCGGCTTTGCCCGGTGCCTTTCTCACCGCAGGGTGTGCCTTCGCCAGTGTCATGATCCAGACGGCCACGTTCGAAACAACGCCGGACGCGCCATCGCGGGCCACCGGCGCCGTTTAGGCGCGTCCACGCCGAGCGGCCCCCGGCCGCCGCCCTGTCGACGAGCACCGACATCGCCTGGACATTCCGCTCCGGCCGGGTCGCCGCGGAGGCACCGACCGCGCTGCCACTGTGGACCTTCCGGTTCAGCCCGAAGCTTGACCAGTACAACAGGGCGCCCGCGCGTGGCCCGCTGACCGTGCCGATGTCCATCACGGCCCAACCGGGCTCGCAGGCCGGCAAGCTGGTCAGCCGTAGCGTGGAGGCGTCGTTCGACGACGGCGTCACGTGGCGGCCGGTACCGGTGACGGACGGCGCCGTCGTCGTCCCCCAGCCGGTCGGCAGCGGGTTCGTGTCGCTGCGGGCAAAGGCCGCCGACAGCGAGGGGAACACGGTGGAGCAGACCGTGATCCGCGCCTACCGGTACGGCATCGCGAAGTAGCGGCCGGTTCGAATCGCTGGCCTGGCCACTCGCGCGGTGGCCAGGCCAGCGGGCTCACTCCGGTGCCCGCCGGACCCGCCGGACGCAAGGCCCCTGACTTCCCATCCGGGGTCCTGGCCGCGTCTTGGCAGGACCGCGACGGCGCCAAGGGCCCCCTGCTCGCCACCTACGCAGCGACCCCCATTCGGCACGTCTTCGCCGACTCCGGATTCGCCGGTCGCCTCGTCGACTGGGCCCGTGGCCTGCTGCGCACCACCATCGAGATCGTCCGCAAACCCGCCGACCAGCAAGGCTTCGTCGTGCACCCGCGCCGCTGGGTCGTGGAGCGAACCCTGGCCTGGGGTTCACCGCCCACCGCCGCCTGGCCCGCGACTACGAGACCTACCCCAGCACATCAGAGGCCATGATCAGCTGGGCAGCCCTCGCGGCATGCTCCGCCGCCTTGCCCGAGCCAAACCCGCCACCCGCCAACAACGCCGCATCTTCAACACACCCGACTGACAGCAACGTGAAACGCGCTCTCAGTGCTGCCGCCCAACGTTCGAAGCCAACTCGGTGATGATGCGGGGTATCAGGACGCCGTTCCACCCGTTGACGGGAACCTTGATCGCCGGCTTCTCCTTGCCGTCCCGGTGGGCCAACACCACGAAGTACTCATTCCGCTTATCCGTGCCTGCGAAGTCTTGCCAGGCGAGGGACTTGCTGAAGAGCCGGCCTTTATGGACGCCATGGGGATCGATTCGCAGCCCGCTGATGTTGGCGGTGCCGCCGCGCTGAACGGTCGCCACCGCCGCACTGATCAGGCGGCCACAAACCTTCTCTTCGAGGATGTTGACCGCTTTGGTCCATTGCGCCTGATGGTGGTCGCGCTGCTCGTAGTTTCGATTGATCTTGACGGCCCCCGTCGTGCGGGAGTCCAGCCTGAAAACCGCGGTGGCGGCGGCGGTTCCAACCCGGATGACGAAGACGGCTCCCATGTACGCGCCGTTGACATAGATGTCCGAGGCGTGGTAGCCGACCCGGCCGATCTCCGTCCACCCAAAGCTCACGCCGTTGATGGTGAGCCCGTCGGTGGTCATCGTAAGACGGCCGGACTTCGGATGCCCGGGACGGGACTCCAGGTCGAGAAGTACCTCTGACACAGCGTCCTCCCGTCCGGCGAACTGACTGGACCACTATATGTGAGGCGGTCGACGAGACGAGCCGGCCACGTTCCGCCCGCATGTGTTCCCGGAGGCCGCCTATTCCGGCAGGTGCGGGGGCGGGGGATCACCTGTGTGGCGTACCGCGATTCCCGCCGCCGGGCCTCACGGCGGTCGACGCCGGGGTCCCATCCGATCCGTGGGTGTGTAGCGAGCGGGCGGTTTCCGCGGGTCGGGGCGCCGCCCCGACCGACATTGGTCGCGGCGGCGGCGCGGTCGCGGATGAGGAACCTGAACTGGTCCGCATGCTCGCCGAGGGCCATCAGGTGGCTGCGGGCTGCCTGCGCGGTCCAGGCCCCGTCGGGGTTTGGGGTGCCGCCGAGTACGTGGACGTAGCGGGTGCCGACCTCGACCACGAAGAACACGTCGGACTCGGCGTGGTCGTCCTGGCCGGCGGTGTCTTTTGGCGCTGCGGCGATCCGGAGCTGCGCTAGACCGGCGGCGACTGGGAAGCCTCTTTCAATGCGCCGCGTTAGGTTTTTCGTCGAATTGGCTGCCGCTTATTTACCGAACGTTTAACGGCGGGTGTGCCATGCGCAGTCACGGTGCGCACCAGCGGAGATAGTCTGACGCACATGACCGTGCGTCTACTGGTGGCCGGCGTGAGCGCGCTCGCGGGGATCATGGTGCTCGGCGGTTGCTGGGCGGAGGACGAGCCGCAGTCGGGGCACAAGGTCTCGGTGGACGCGGTGCGGCAGGCGGCGACCCAGATCGACCCCGCGCGGTGTCCCATCAAGCTCGACCTGTCCGCCGCGCTGCGGTCCGTAGCTGTCGACCGGCCCGCGCAGCTGGACTCCGCGAGCGCCGAGGTGTCGAAGAGCGAGAAACCCGCCGACGACCCGGCCACCGCGCAGCAAAACGGGCTCCCCCCGCTCGAGGCGGCCGCGGCCGCGTACGTCGAATGCGACTATCGGGTCGGCGAAGACAAACTCGGCATCCGCCTGACCGCGACCCGCGCCCCGGCCGCAATCAGCCTGCTCGCCCCGCAGATCGCGCGTGACGCGCACCTGACCCTTCAGGACCTGCAGGGGTTTCTCGACTCACCACCTGGCGTGGGTCAGGTCAAGGTCGCGGGTGGCACGGTGGCCGCCGGGGGCGTCGCGGCCGACGGGGGAGACGTGGCCGTGCTGGTCTCGTCCAGCGTGCCCGAGTTGCACGACGACACCTTGAGCACGTTCACGGCTGAGCTCATCAATCAAGTTGCGTTCTGAGAGCGCGTTTCACGCTTCGGAAAAGGCCGCACCACTGAGGAACTCACCAACGACCTCGCCGCCCTGACCGACTGGATCAACAACTACGCCCGCCACCAGAACCTCCACGCCGAACAGATTCCACCTGACCCGCACGGCGCGATCACGCTGACCCGGTGCCGGCGCACCCTCGCCTGGCACATCGTCCGCCGCCCGCGCGGGCTCATCGCCGGCGCGATCCAGTACGGCCACCTGCAGGTCCAAATCACCCTCGGATACGCCGGAACCTACGACTCCGGCTTCCCGGACGAGCACGCCTACGAAGACTGGCTCCTGCGCCTGGACACCCTGGCCGAGAACCACCGCCCGCTCACCGAAGGCGAAGCCGTCAGCGGCCCTGCCGCGGACACCTACCGCAACCGCGTCACCGCCGCCCAACACACGTTCGCCGGCCGCGTCCTGAGCAGCCCTCGACACGCCCGCGACCTGGTCACCAACCCACTCCCAAAGATCTTCCCCGGCCGCGGCATGACCTGCGTGTTCGACCCCGCAAAAGCGCTCTGCCAACTCCGCCCCGCCGAAGACGACGTCCGCCGCACACCTGACCAGGACGACTGCCGCCCGACCTGCCAGAACATCGCCTACACCGATCGGGACATCGCAGACGTCCGGCACCGCGCCGCACAGCTACACAACATCGCCAACGACCACCTCGCACCCTCGATACGTCACCACCGCGAACGAGCCGAGCTCGACCGGCTCAGCGCCATCATCCGCCGCCATGACCACGGGAAATGAGCATGTCCACCGCTTCCGAATCCTGGACCACCATCGAGACCGACCCGCAGCGCACGGCGATCCTCGACGCAGCGGACCGCCTCCTCGCAGGGACGTCCCTCCACTCCACCGGCAACCTCTCAGTCGTCCAACTCGCCATCGAAGCCCAGGTCAAGTACTGGGTCGTGGCTCAACGCCACCCCGATCTGCGCAACCACTTCCAAGTACTCGCCCAAGCCGCCCGACAAGGCGCCGTACCTCCCACGAGCGCAGATCGGAACCGGCTCGGTGAAGAACGCGATCAACTTGCCCAGCACTGCGCGGGCCTCGAACAACTCATCCAGACCTACGCAGTCGTAATCAACGAACTCGCAACCGAGAACGAGGCCCTGCGAGACCAGCTCCGGACACCCTCAGCAACCGTGACACCGCTCCGGCGCCGGCGAAGGGGGAGCTGACCCAGGCAGGGTCCACCGACCGGCCCGTCTGGGACGACCCACCGCCGATCGGGTACGCGCTAGCCGGGCCTTCGACCCGGCCAGGTGACCGGCAGCGCCAAGCGCGGTGCCCTATTGTCCGGAGTCGGCTTCTGCGCATGGCGCGCACCCGCCGATCGTCATGCACGGGTCGCGTCGCGCGCCTGCGCTGATGCGATCGGCAGACTCGGGGCCCATTGCCGTTGATCGGGGCGCCATGACGGATTCTCCTCCGTCGGCTCGCGCCCCGGTACGCCTGGGCGACCCGCGCCCGCACGGCGCCGACGGCTCGGGTGATCGATCCCCTGGGCTACGCAGCCGCGTCAGCACCACCGTCGGCCTCTCACCGGTGATCGTCTCGATCAGGTCGACACTGCGTTCGGGGTCCGGGCTGGGCGGTCGAGCACCACGGGCACAGGACCACGGACGCGGCGGCCGGCACCTCGAACACGTGCCCGCACGGGCGGCGGCTTCGGCCCGCGCGTATCCGGTGGTGCCGGCGGCCGACACAGGTCACGGTCGCGTCGGTGGGACCTCGTCGCCCACGGCGCGGGGCTGGGCGTGCCCGCACTCGTCGCACATGGCCTCCGGCGGCGGCGCGGTCACTCACGCTCGGCAACCCGAAGCGTGTAGAGGCGCTGATCACTGCTGTGCGGGGTGACCGGGCCGGGCGGCAGGGAGGTGGCGCACACGCCGGGCTTCTTTTGACAGTCCGGCGTAGGTCAGTTGGTGGGACCGGTTGTGGCCACCGAGGCCCATAGCGCTGAGAGGATCGGGCGGCGTAGGTCGGTGCGGCGGGCGCACAGGCCGATGGTGAAGGTGCCGATCGGTGGGTCGGTGGGTATGGCCGCGAGCCGGTTTTTGACCGCGCTGGTGTCGAGCACGAGGCGGGGTACGACGCCGGCGCCGATGCCCAGCGCGACGAGGGTGAGCAGCGCCTCGTGTCCGTCCACCTCGGCGGTGATCGTCGGGTCGAGCCGTTGGCGGCGGAACCAGCGCCGGGCGGCGTCGCGGGCCAGGCCGCCGCGTGGTAGGACGAAGGGCACCGCGGCCCAGTTACCGGTGCGGGCGGTGGCCCGCAGTTGCCGGGCGGTGCGGGCCACGACACACACCAGCGGCGTTTCGGTTATGGGCGCGCTAGCGAGGTGTTCGGGTACGCGGGCCGGCAGCGCGGCGACGGTGACGTCGACCGCGCCCTCGTCGAGCCGGCCGATCGCACTGGCCGCGTCGCCGGTCTGCAACTCCAGCCGCACCTGCGGGTGGGCCCGGCGGAACGGGGCCAGCAGGTCGGGCAGGATTGCCTGGCCCGCGGTCACTGACGAGAAGATCCGCAGGATGCCGCTGAGGCCGGCCGGCTCCGGGCCGTGTTGGCGGTAGTCCGCCCAGAGGGCCAGTGCCTGCCGGGCGTATTCGGTGAATCGCCGGCCCTCTTCGGTGAGCGCGACGCCGCGCGGCCCGCGGTCGAGCAGCCGGTGGCCGACCTGTGCCTCCAGCCGCTGGACGGTCCGGGTCAGGGTGGCCGGGCTGAGGTGCCGCTCCACGCTGGTGCGACCGAAGTTGAGCGTCTCAGCCAGGTGCACGAACACCCGGAGCGGCTCGAGCGAATCCATCTTTCACTCCTCGCAACACATCGTTGCAATAGTTGCGCTTGCTGAAACAGCATTGTCGCCGATAGAACAGCGTCATGGCCGCACTCACCTCCCAGATCTTCCCGGTCCGAAGCGTCGACCTGCCCGGCGGCGCGGAGACGATCGTGCCCGGCGGGCGGCACCTGTTCCCGTTGCTGCCGGCCGCCCTCGCCGGCGTACGCCGCATCGGTGTGCTCGGGTGGGGACCGCAGGGCCGCGCGCAGGCGCTGAACCTGCGCGACTCCCTGACCGGCAGCCAGATCCCGGTGACAGTGGGGCTGCGGCCCGGCTCCGCCTCGGCGGACGCGGCGCGGGCCGAGGGTTTCCGGACCGGCGACGGCACACTGGGCGACTGGCTGTCCGTGGCGGCCAGCAGCGACCTGGTCATCACGCTCGTCTCCGACGCGGCCTTGGCCGCGCACCACCGGGAGCTGTTCGCCGCACTGCGGCCGGGCACGACGCTGGGGCTCTCGCACGGCTTCCTGGTCGGTCACCTGCGCCAGAGCGGCGCCGACTTCCCGGACGGGATCAGCGTCGTCGCGGTCTGTCCCAAGGGCATGGGCGACTCGTTGCGACGGCTCTACGTGCAGGGCGCACAGGTCAACGGCGCCGGCATCAACAGCAGCGTCGCGGTGCACCGCGACCACGACGGGCGGGCCGTCGAGCGGGCGCTGGCCTGGTCGGTCGGGCTCGGCGCGCCGTACACGTTCGGCACCACACTGGACAACGAGTACCGCTCCGACATCGTCGGTGAACGAGCGGTCCTGCTCGGCGCCGTTCACGGACTGGTGGAGAGCCTCTACCAACGCTTCCGGCTCGCCGGCGACGATCCGCACACGGCGTACGAGCGCTCCTGCGAGAACGTGACCGGACCCATCGCGCGGACCATCTCCGCCGACGGGCTGGCCGCCGTCCGCGACCGGCTCGACCCGGCCGGGCGGCACATCTTCGACCGGGCGTACACGGCCACCTACCAGCCGGCCCTCGACCTGATCGCGGAGATCTACGACGAGGTCGACTCCGGCAACGAGTTGCGCAGCGTGGTGCTGGCCGCCCAGCGGCTGGCCGAACGGCCGATGGCACCGATCAGCGGCTCGCCGATGTGGGCAGCCGGCCCGGCCGTACGGGCCCGGCGCGCCGAGCGGGATTTGCCGGTCGAACCGTTCACCGCGGGCGCGTTCCTAGCCATGCTGACCGCCCAGGTTGACCTGCTTGCCGAGCGTGGCCACCCCTGGTCGGAGATCGTCAACGAGTCCGTCATCGAGGCGGTGGACTCGCTGCTGCCATACATGCACGCCCGGGACGTCGCCTACATGGTGGACAACTGCTCGGTCACCGCCCGGCTCGGCGCCCGCAAGTGGGGGCCTCGCTTCCAGGCGGCGTGCGACCAGATCGCCTTCCCCGACTTCGACGGCTCCGGCGACCCGGACGGCCAGCTCGTGGAAGCCTTCCGGAAGAACCCGGTGCACGACGCGCTCGCGCGCCTCGCCCCGCTACGCCCACCCGTCGACATCTCCATCTGACACAGGCACCGCCGCAGTCCGCGGCGCACGGATCACCCCGGCCGCAGGGTGTACGCCCAGCCGTACCCGGTTGTGCACCTGAGTCCGTACGCCGACAGAGGCCGAAACGCCGCCTTCCCGGTCACCGGCGTCGAGACCGGCTCCGGGACGACCAGGTCGTCCCACCCGTTGGCCCAGGCGGCGGCTGCGGGTGTCATGTGGGATCGAGGTAGGACAGGAGCAGCTTGATCAAGAGCACAGGAGTGAACCAAAACAGTGCGTCGGGCGTGGGTGCCAGCGTCAGGCCAAGGACGGTGACGGCGAAGGCCGCCGGCCGGTGTGCCTTCAGAACGAGTGCCGCACCAGCGACCGCGACCGCGTAGATCGCCGCAGCGGTCACCCAGGTGAAACCGGGCACCAGCCAGGCCATCACGAACGGTTGCACATGGGCGGCGACGAAGGCCAGATGGTGCCTGGACTTGCGAGTCGGCGCGTGAAACCGGCGCTTGGCCGCCGCGGTGGCGTTGACCACGGCGCCGCCGTACAGGTCGAAGGCGACCACCGTGACCGTGGCGATGGTCCACCATGGCCAGCCCTGGCGGGCGGCCAGCGTGAGCGCGAGTGCGGCGCCGACGGTGGCGCTGCCGTAGCACCAGAACCGATCGCCCACGGTGGCGCCAGGGCCGATGAGCGCGTCGTCGACTCTACTCATGTCAGCCCGTTGACACAGACATCGATGATGGGCTCGGTCAAGTCGGCCAGCGGGACGCCGGGATCTACCAGCCACTGGACCAGGCAGCCCTCGACGGCGCCCACAATCACCGCGGCCGTGCGGTCGGGATCCAACCCCCGCCTCAGTTTGGCCTGGCGCAGCAGGTCCGCCATCGCTGCACGGTAGTCACGGTATACGCCCGCGATGCCCACAGCAGCGGGCCACAGGTCCAACTGGAGGCGGGCCAGATCGGCGTCGGCGGCGAGCATCTGTACGGTGGCCCGAATCAACGCCGCCAGCCGTTGCAGCGGCTCACCGGCAGTGTCCGCGCGGGCCAGTATCTCGGCGGCCCGCACGGCATGAGCGTGGAAGGCCGCCTCCAACAAGGCGTCGCGGCTGCCGAAGTACAGGTAGACACTGCCCTTGGCGATTCCCGCCTCGGCGGCAACATCCTCGATCCGGGTCGCGGCAAAGCCCTGGCGCGCGAAAACCCGCACCGCGGCGGTCAAGATGTCCTGCCGCCGCGCATCCTTGTCAACCTTCCTCGGGGTCACGCCGCCATTATGACTGACCGGTCAGTCACCCTAAAGAGTCGGACCGAAATTTGGCGAGTGGGACCGAACCGACACCCACCCGTAGCAGCTCTACGATGCGGCAACACCGAGGGAAGGCAGTCCCCGGCGGAGTAGCGCATGGACCTGGTAGCTGACATGTCGTACTACCACCCCGCGGGCAGCGCGCCTGAACCACCGCACGACGGCTGCCGGACGAACCTTGCGGGTGTCCGGGTTGGTCCACCCCTCGGCATCAACGAAGCAGACGACCAGCACGACGTCGTCCACTGGCTCGAACCGGTTAGCGACACCGCGTACGCCGCAGTCCCTCCCACCGGCGCACAACGGCGGCTGATGCAGTTACAAGCCGGGTCCTGGTACGAGATCCGACGACAGCAACAGCGCCCCCCTAACCAGCGCATCCGCTGTGACGACCACTTCGGCGGATCCGAAGATGTCAGCCAAGGTGCTCCCGGTTATTAAGTCGGGGCGACGTCCGCACATGGTCGAGATGAGTGCAGGTGGTGTACCGATCGACCATTAGCGCTTTCCTAGTGAGGGCGAGGACGAGGCGATTCGCTTGCGCATCACGTCGACCGGCAGGGCCGGGTTCCTCGCTGCGGACTCGGCTAATTCGGCGTCGTTGAGCAGGTCGACGATCCGGTCCACCGGTAGTTGGGGGCATGCCGCCATTGCCCGCCGTACCGCGGGGTCGGGGTCGCGGGTGAGCTGGTCGATGAGCGGAGGTTCTGCCTGCGGGTCGCGGGCGACGAGCCGCCGGACCGCCGGATCTTGGTCGTCGGCGAACCGGGCTAGCGCCGCCGTCGGGAAGTTTGGCAGGGCCAGCAGCCGATAGCGGTCGCATCGACGGTACTCGTCTTCGCGGAACACTCGCAGGAGCAGTTCGGGTGGCGCGGTCGGATGGTTCGGATGGTGATGGGCGAGGAGGGATCGCACGCCGGGTTCGGGGTCGTCAGAGAGCGCGGCGACGATCTCGGCCGGCAACCTCGGGTCGACCGCGGCTCGTCGGCGCAGTAGTGGGTTCACCGATGTGGCGAGCTGTACCGAGTCCGCCAGTGGCGGCAGCGGTTCAGGCAGCAACGTCCATTGCACGTGCCAGCACAGGCCGGTCCACCGGTTCCACGGTGCCGTGGTCACGTCGATGTCGACCGCGGCACGCTGCTGCTCGGTGAGCGCGGGATGGACGGAGACTGCTGTTCGCACCGACACGTCCGGGTCCGCGGCGAGCCATGCCAACTGCGGGCCGGTCAGGTCGTCGCGCTGGGCGAGGCCGCACCGGACATCCGCCGATGGATGGTTGAACAACGCATCGACCACGTTCGGCGGCAGGTTGGGGTTGGTTGCCATCGCGTCGACGCCCGCCGTCCCGTCTTCGGCGGAGAGCACATGCTCGATCAGCGCGGGTGAGAGCCGCAGGCTGCCCAACAGCTCTCGGTACGCATACCCGTTGACAGGCAGGTCCGCCAGCTCCTGCATCCGATCCCGCTCGGCGTAGAAATGGGCGGTCGTCGTGCGCACCTCCGGAACGTCGTCGTGCAGTAAGGCTTGCCGCAGCTCCTCACGGGACGTTGTGTCCAGGCCGTCGAGCAGTTCGACCGCCGCAGCGCGCACAAGGGGCTCCGGGTGGGTGGCGACAGCCCGTACCGCACGCCGGTCCCGCACCGCCACCTCGATCACCTCACCGCGCAGCTCGGTCAACGTCATGAGGTCACGTCGGAACTGCTCGACGAGTCGGTCCAGCACCGGCATGAACGCGCGGTTCGGCAAGGCCAGGTTTCGATCCTCACGGACGAGCGCGGCAACGCGACGTTCGGGGTCGTCCAGCAGACGAAGCCGGAGCGCAGAGTCGATGTGGCGGTTGACGGCGAGTGCCCCGCGTACCCGGGCCAGGGGGTGACGCATCGCCGCCGCGACGACCACAGACGGCAGGTCGACGCGTCGCCGGAACGCCGCGGGAACGGCGTGGGCGTGGTCGTCAAGCAGGCGCATCAGCACGTCGAGCGGTGCCGCTGGATTGCCCGCCAAGCCCCTCGCCACCGGGTCTCCGGCCGGACCGTCCAGCCAGAGGTCGCCGGGGATGTAGACCACCCTGGAGGCACCGATGTGGCCGTCAGTTGTCGAGGTGTCGGCGGTCGTTCGGAGCGTCGTCCAAGGATCGTCGTCAATCACAAGCAGCGACGGTATGCCTGCGAAACCACAGCTCAACAGGGCTGATCACCCGAATGACAGCCGTCCGGGGCCGATATAAGCTGTGGATAGCGCCACTCTGCGGACGCCCCTACGACGGCGAGTCCGCCCTCCTCCCTCATCTGGGCCACTCTGGTTGCCACCGGATTATCAGCTCCTGATACCGAGCTGGCGCCAGCACGCGATTCCGGCATCCGCTCATGGCGAGATGAGTGCAGCGCGCGGCTTCCTGCAGGATGGCATGGGTTATCCATGGCCGCGTCCCTGCCAGCCTGGCCATCGCCAGCTGTCGACCTCAGGCCAGGTTGTCACGAGCCCGGTGGAGAGCGCGCCGCCGAATGCCACGGTTCCCTCATGGGATGCGTAGGCGATCCAGTCGTGATGCTCGTCGCTCCAGAGACTCTCGAACAATGGTCAACTGAGCTGGGTCGTTGCCGATGACTACGGAACCGCCGAGGCCACGGTGAACGCCAGCGACCTCTCGGTCGCCCGCCGGCGTAGCCTGCCGTTCGGCGGCACACGCGGCACCGCACCGACAGCCTGGCCTAGCAGCTTTGACAAAGGCTTCGTCGGAGGCACCGTCGACAGCACCGGCACCACTCACCTCGGCGCCCGGGAGTACGACCCATCACTCGGGCGCTTCACCTCGATCGACCCGATCATGGTCCTGACCGAGCCACAATCGCTGCATGGCTACGCCTACAGCAACAACAACCCGACCAGTACAAGCGATCCAACCTGCTCGCCGCTGCATGGGAAAATGTCTGGATGGCGACGGGCTTCATCGGCATCGGGGTGGGCATGGCGGTGAGTTTTCGCCTACCAAAGTCAGCCGGAGCCCGTCGCGGAGCGGGCGCTAATAGGGTAAATTCCTCAGATCGGGGGCTGAATTATTGATGTGCGATCCGCGGAATGGCTTCTAGCTCGACTACCGCACTACCCCTTTCCTTCGAAAAGACAAATCGGTGATCGGCGGTGGGGCAAAGGGTCGTGTCGCCCCCCCTCGGACACGTATTAATCACACGGTGATCATCTCTGGTGGTCACCGTCTTCTTGTCTCTCTGGTGTTGGCTTCCGGACACACATTATTCACACCGTCAATCGCCGAGGTCGTCACCTCGGCGATCGGTGTTTGTGCGCCTGGGCGGTAGGTGAGCTGGAGTCCGAGCCGGGAGTGGATCTCCGCATTGTCGCTCGGGTCGGCTCGGCGTAGAAGTCCTAGCAGTCCATCGAGTCCTTGGACAATCGCCAAGATCTGTTCTTCGGAACTACGTTCGTTCGTCGTCGGCTTCGCGGTCAGCAGCGCGGGATGCCCGTTGACACCCGGGCAGCACTCAGAGGGCTGGTACGCCAGCGGGGCTCGCCCGGAAGGCTGATGCGTCAGCAAGTCCGAGGTAGGCTGCCAGGTATGACCGAACCGCGCTGGCTGAACCCGCAGGAACGGCGGACCTGGCGGGCGTACCTCCGGATGCAGCGTGCGGTGGAGGTCGCCGCCGACCGGCAGTTCGGTGCGGCCGGGGTCTCCCGTCCCGAATACGAGGTGCTCGTTCCACTCTCCGAAGCTGAGGGGCGGACCCTGCGCGTACGGGACCTGGCCAGGTGGCTTGGCTGGGACCGCAGCCGGATCGCCCACCAGCTCCGCCGGATGGAGCAGCGGGGCCTGGTGACCCGGTCCGACTGCCCGGAGGATGCCCGGGGCACGATGGTGCGGCTGACCGACCAGGGTTACGAGGCCGTCGCCGCCGCCGCGCCCGGACACGTCGAGATCATCCGCAGGGTCCTGATCGACCTGCTCGACCCCGACGAGATGGCCCAACTCACCGCCATCGCCGAACGGGTGGCAGCCGCTGCCGGGTACGCCGACCTGCCCTATCCGGAATCGGGCGGTGGGTCGGCTGGCCAGCGGTTGTAACATCTCGGGACCGGCGCAAAACATTCTGCCGACCCGTTCGTCAGTGGCCGCCACCACGAGCGGAGCGACCGTCAAGGCTGGACGGTGTTCCGCTCCGCGGCGACCAGTTCACGGGCGGCCGGGGCTACCTCCGCAGCGAAGATCTCCACCGTGGCGGGGTCGTCGGCGGCCAGGATGAACGTGCTGACCCCGTCCTTCAGGGTCAGGCTGGCGAGTTCTTCCGCCCACTGCGCGGGCGGGCCGTCGAACTGTCCACGACCGGTCGGCGCGAACCGCCCGGAGACGTTGAGCATCCGCCGAACCTCGGCCGGGTTCCGGCCAGCCGCCGTCGCGCTCGCGTCGATCTGCTCGTTCATGCCGGCGATGTCGGCCGTCCCGCCCGGCAGGTACGTGAGGCTGGGCAGCCAGCCGTCGGCGAGCCGGCCGGTCAGCCGCAGCATCCGCGGCTGGTATGCGCCGACCCAGACGTTGACGGGGTGGGCGGGGGCGGGTCCGCGCCCAGCACCGTCGAGCCGGTAGTGCTGGCCCTCAAGGCGTACCCGGCCCGGCTTGTCGACCGCCCAGAGTTCGCGGATGAGGTGGATGGCCTCATCGAGCGCCGTGATCGCCTGGCCGGGGGAAAGCCGCCGGCCGCCCATCGCCGCGATTCCGTCCCAGAGCACCCCCGCGCCGATGCCGAGTTCGAACCGGCCACCACTGAGCACATCGAGACTCGCTGCGCTCCGGGCCACCACCGCCGGGTGCCGCAGCGGCAGGTTGAGCACGTTCGCGCTGAGATGGACCCGGTCGGTACGCGCGGCCACGTAGCTCAGCAACGTCCAGGTGTCGTGGAAACTCGGCTGGTACGGATGGTCCTGGAAGGTGACCAGGTCCAGCCCGACACGATCGGCGAGCACCGCCAGGTCCACGGCGTGCCGGACTGGTTGCACGGTGGGTGTGGTGAAGATGCCGAACATCAGGTCGTGCCCGTAGTCGGTCATGACGCCGTCCTTAAAGTGGTGTCAGGGGGTCAGGGTGACGTTGTCGTCGAAGAGGTTGTCCGGGTCGTACCGCGTCTTCAGCTCGCGCAGCCGGGCCAGGGTCGTGGGCGCGTATGCCTCGGCGAGCCGTTCTGGACGCCCGTCGACCTCGAAGTTGAGGTAGTTGCCGTCCTGATGCTCGGCCATGACGGCGTCCCAGACCTCGTTCAGTCGTTTCTGGCTCCGGCCGAGCACGGCCAGGTGGAAGTTCGCGGTGCGGTTGCTCCAAGCGGTGGCGTCCGCGTCGATGTCGTTGACGGCCCCGCCGACCGCACGGATGTGGAAGTAGAAGACGGCACCGCTGTTTAGCAGGCGGGCGGCAGCCCGGGCGACCTCGGGCGTGAGGTGGGTGAAGAGGCCGGACCGTATGACCGGTTCGCCGTGGCCGTGGTGCGGGCCGTCGCTCGCGTTGGCCAGCACCGAGGCATAGGGCGTGATGACGACCCGCTGGTCGTAACCGGGTGCGATGTCGGCGATCGGCTGCAGGTGACGGACGATCGTGTCGGGGTCCGCCGAGTCGACCAGCGCGGACACCTGTGCCACGGGCTGCCCCGGTCCCAGGACGAGCGCGCTGGTCACGTCACGGGGGGACGCCTCGACGAAGGCGCCCCAGCGGGTGATGACCTCGGCCGGGCCGCTGGCGTCGAGCGTGAAGGTCGCCCAGCCGACGTCACCGATTTCGTCCACCTCGAACTCGAAGGCGGTGGCGACTCCGAAGGCCGCTCCGGCGCCGCGTACCGCCCAGAAGAGGTCCGGGTGTTCGGTCTCGCTGGCCCGCACCGGGGTGCCGTCGGCGAGGACCAGTTCGACCGCGCGCAGGTGGTCGATGGTCAGTCCGTGTTTGCGCGCCAGCCAGCCGACGCCGCCGGCGGTGGCGAGGCCGCCGACGGCTACCCCGCCGTGATCACCGGAGGTGAGTGCCCAGCCGTACGGTTCGAGCGCGGCGGCGACGTGCATCCACCGCGCGCCGGGGCCGAGGCGGACCCGGCGCGTCGCCTTGTCCAGCACCTCAATCTCGTTCATCCGGCCGACGTCGACCACGATCCCACCGTCGTTGGTGGACCGGCCGCGCAGGCCATGCCCACCGCTGCGGATACCGAGCGGCACCTCCCGATGCGCCCGGGCGTAGGCGAGCGCCTCGGCGACCTCGGCGGGGGTACGCGGTCGCAGGACCAGGCCGGGCGCCCCGCCGCGGAAAAAGTTCGACCTGACCCCGGCGTACCCCGGGTCACCGGGCTCCACGGCCGTGTCGGCGAGCGAATCCGGCACCTCGTCGTAGGCGATGCCCGGACGCCGCTGGGCGCGGGCCGCCGCGCCGCGCCGCGGGCCGCGCGATGGGGCCGGGAGCGTCTGCTCGGCCGCCGCCCGCAGCGCCGGCGCCACCTCCCCGGCGAACCGTGCCATTGCCTCCACGTCGTCGCTGGCCAGGACGATGGTGCGGATGCCGTCGGCGACAACCAGTGGTAGCAGGTCCTCGACCCAGCCGGCGGCCGGCCCGTGCAGGAAGCCTTGACGGGTGCCGGAGAATTCACCGGAGATGGTCACCAGCCTCCGGATCCCCGCCGGGTCACGACCCGCCTTCCTGGCCGCCTCGTCGATGATTCTGTTGCCCTTCCGGAGGTCGTCCGGCCCGTTTGGGCCGAGCGTGGTGAGCCACCCGTCGGCCTTTGCGGCGACCAGCCGCAGGAGTCGAGGGGCGGTGCCGCCGAGCCAGATCGGGATCTCGTGCGCCGGCAGCGGGCCGCGCGGTGCCCCGTCGAGCCGCAGGTGCCGGCCGGCGTAGTGCACCGGTCCTGGCTCGCCGGCGGCGAGCACGGCGCGGATGACGTCGACCGACTCGCCGAGCGCGTCGATCGCGCCGAGCGGGTTGAGCCGCGGGCCAGCCGGCGCGACGACGACCGCCTGGTTGGCGGCGCTGAGAGCGAGTGCCAGCCGTCCGCCGGAGAGCAGATCCAGGCTGGCTGCGGATTGGGCGAGCACCGTCGGGTACTGCGGCGGTCCGCTGATCAGGTTCGCGGCAAGGCGGATCCGTTCGGTCCGGCCGGCGATCCAGGAGAGCAGCGTCCAGGTGTCCAGGTGTGTCGGCTGGCCCGAGATCCCGGCGAAGGTGACGAGGTCGAATCCGAGCGCCTCGCTGTGCCGAGCGAGTTCCACCGGCGTCTCGGGCGACGTGCTCACCGGTGTGACGAGCGTGCCGAACTCAAGGCGGTGGGTATTGGCAGATGACACGATTACCTCTTCGATATGCTGATGTGTCAGCAACATTACGACGCTCGCCCACGAAACATGGGATGACGCTCGTCACCCGGACCGGGGGTCGGGTGCCGTACCGCCGCCCGTGGACCTGCCTCGACCGCACGGCGGTGTCGCGGTGTGCGCGGTGCAGGCCGGGGCGTGCACGTTCGCCGCGGTCAGTGACTGGGTGCGGGATCTGGACCGGCCGGCCTGGGGACGGGTCGGGTTCACCGACCGGATACCCGCGGCCACGATGGTGTGGCGGCTGCTGATTCGCATCGACGCCGAGGTGCTGTCGCAGGTCCTCGCGCGGTGGCTGCGGGCCCGGACGGCGCGGTTCTTATTGGGCGGGCGGCGGTGGCGCCTGGTCATCGCGGTCGACGGGAAGCTCGTCCGTGGTGCCCGCCTGGCCGACGGGCGTCAGGTCCACCTACTCTCGGCATACGACACCAGCGCCCGCATCGTTGGTACCGGAGGACCCCCGTCGACGGGCGGCGTCGACCAGGTTCTGCAGCCCGGTGTCGAGCACCGCATGCTGAACCTCCATGATTTCGACGAGTGGCTGCACCTCGCCGGGGCAACGCTCACACGATTTCGGAGCGCGGCCTGCCTCCGCCGCCCATCCAGTCTCAGCCGAGAAGGTTCCGGCGTACGCCCGCGGCCCGGAAGAGATAGTCGCGTGACTCCTCAAGTT
Organism: Micromonospora sp. CA-259024; assembly: GCF_050936255.1. Lineage (NCBI taxonomy): Bacteria > Bacillati > Actinomycetota > Actinomycetes > Micromonosporales > Micromonosporaceae > Micromonospora > Micromonospora sp. CA-259024. Next base: position 663,397 of record NZ_JBNJND010000001.1, read on the forward strand.
CGTGGCCGAGCCGGTCCAGGTCGGCGTCGAGCAACTGTCCCTTCCACTTACGGATCTTGCCGGCCACGATCACCGTTTCCACGTTGGTACGGTCCATCAGCGATACCACAGCGCCGGGCGCGTTGTTGACCGGCGCGACGTTGAGCGCGGTGGCGTTGAGCAGGACGATGTCGGCTTCCTTGCCAACCGTCAGAGAGCCTGTCCGGTGGCCGAGGCTCAGGTGGTCGGCACCGTTGACAGTGGCGAATCGCAGCACGTCGCGGGTGCCCAACAGCGGAGGCGTAGCGGGCTGGTTGCCCGCCTGGTCGAGAACGGCTTGATTGACGAGCATGCGCTGCACGGTCATAGCACTACGCATGAGCGTGAACGGATCGGCGGTCATCGTGGTTTCGACGTCGGAGCTCAGCGACGGCTCCATGCCCAGTTCCTGCATCTTCAGCAATGGCGGTGTGCCGTGCCGCATAACCATCTCGACGGGCACGGCCAGGGAGACCTTCACGCCGGCGTCCCGGACTGCCTTCCAGGCGAAATCACTCATCCCGGTCATGTGAAAGAGCAGCACGTCCGGGCCCAGCCTGACGTTCGCCCCGCCCTCGCCGCGCACCAGCGCGTCGAAGAGCGAACTCCCCCCGGAGCTTCCGATGAGGTGTGCCGCGATCGGCAGGTCCAGGGCGCGGGCGATGGTCCAGGACCGCGTGAGCACGTCGTCGCCGAGATACATCTCGCCGCCCATGACCATCGTCACCAACTGGTCATCCGAGGAGAACCACTCGTTGCGGACTCGATACGCGTCGTCCGGATAAGCCGCTCCAGCGCGGCCGTCGCCCTCGAAGTAACCGAACGCCGAGCGGCGCCCTGTATCGACCAGAGCCTGAATCGCCGCGTCGGTGTGCTCGGGCGAGTGATGGATCTGCGAGACGTCGAGAACGGTCGTGACACCGGCGTCGAGCTGAGACAGCCCGCCGAACAACGAGTTGATATACACGTCCTGCGGGCGGTAGGCAGGCGAGAACTTCTGCAACACGTACTCGAAGTACGAGGGGTCGGCGCTCGGCGTACCGGATCCGTCGTTGAACAGCAGCGCGTCGGGCAAGAAGGAGCGCAACGCGGTCTCGAACAAATGGTGGTGCGTGTCGACGAACCCGGGCACAACGATCCGTCCGCGGGCGTCGATCACCTCCGCGTCGCCGGTGTCCAGCTCGGGGCCGATCGCGACGATGCTTTTGCCCTCGACAAGAACATCGGCGGTTTCGAAATCGCCCGCGGCGGGGTTCATGGACAAGACCGTGCCGCCGCGGATGACGTAGCGACGGCCACGAGGCGGTGTTGACGGGACAGTGGTGTCAGCCACGAAATTCTCCTGTGATGAAGGGGATGGTGGGTAGGGACGTCGCGCGGCAGCGCGACTTCGGTGCCTCAACCGATCACTTTGTCGGCCTATTTCGGCCCGCACGTGGTCGAGGACGATTTTCAAATGAAAGGAGGACTGCTCAATTCAAGGATGCCGTACCCATCCGCGATCCGCCCGGCATTCGGATCAGCAGCGGGATCGCGGTGCACAGGGCGATCGCGACGGTGACGACGGTGAAGCCGATGAGGGCCGTGGTGAGTGAGACCGCCAAGGTCGCTACACCGATGCCGACCACCGGCAAGGTAAGTCCGATGTAGCCGATCAGGAAGATGCCGGCGAGTACCTCACCGCGATGACTGGCGTCGGCCAGCGAACCGGCCACCGCCGGGGCTGCCTTGAACAAGGGGCCACCACCGGCGCCGGTCAGGATGCCACCGGCGAAGAACCACTTGAGGGCGCCGACCTGCACCACGACCCCCGTAACCACGGCGATGCCCACGACCGGCAAGACCGTCCCGATCGGGACCTGGGCGCGCACGCTGAGCGACCGTACGGCGATCTGGGCGAGCACGGCGGCGGCGAAGGTCGCGAACACAACGAGATCACTCGTAAACCTTGAGGTGATGTGCAGCTGTCCGGAGACGAAGCCCGGCACCAGCGAGGTGAGCAGGCCCAGCACCGCGAAGGCGGCGAAGGTCATCCCGCCGGCCAGCAAGAAGGTTCCGCGCGCGCTGTCCGGGACGCGGACGCGCTGCGGACGGTATTTCGGACGTAATTCCGGAGGGGTCGCGGTCTCCGGCACGAGAGCCACCCCGATGAGGGCAAGCACGAGAAGAACGAGGAAGGCGATGTACGGGGTGACGAGCGGCGCAGTGATCCACTGAGCGAGCGTCCCGGACACCAGGGCACCCGCGCCGAAACCACCGAGGTTGGCCGCCGTCGCCACCACCTGGCCCCGCGTGAGGTCGGCGCCGGGTCGCGCAGTCGAATGCAGGTCGAGGATGTGCGCCGTGATCGTGGCGGTCAAAATGCCGATGCCGAGTCCGGAGACCACCCTCGCCAGGATCAGGCCGGGCAGGGCAGGCCAAAGCAAGAAGATGCCGGCCGAGGCGATCTCGAGCGCGATGGCGATCAGCAGAATGCGTCGCCGTCCGTAGATGTCGCCGAGATGCCCCGCGAGGAAGAGGCTGATCACCACACCGACCGCGTACGCCGCGAATGCGAATGTGATCGCGAGCGTCGAGAAGCCATCGCGTTCCTGGTACAGCGACCAGAGCGGCGTCGGCACGGTGCTGTATGCCATGACGACCAGGAACATGACTGCGGCGATCCAGAACCCGACACCGTGGGTGACACTCCGGCCCGTCGGGGTTATCTGAGCAGTTGCCACGTGCACAACCGTCCTGCCAACAGCAATCGTTTGCCACGATATAATTCGATTGCTCCGATCGGAGATGGAGATAAATGATGGACAGGCGACATCTGGAGGTTTTCGTTGCCGTGGCGCTGGCGGGAACTTTCACCCGCGCCGCCGTCGACTTGCATCTGGTGCAGTCCGCAGTCTCCGCGACGGTCGCCGCACTCGAGTCCGACCTGAACGAGCGGTTGTTCGACCGGACGACCCGGCGAGTGCGCCTGACGGCCGCGGGCCACGCCCTGCTGCCGAAGGCGATGGCAATCCTGGACGCCTTCCGAGATGCCCGTGAGACCGTGGACGCGGTAGGCGGCGGCCTCTCCGGAACGCTTCGCATCGGTTACATGACCAACGTGACCCTGTTCGACGTCCCACGCCTGCTCGGTCGGTTCCACGCCGACCACCTCGGTGTCACCATGCACCTGGCGCCGGCCGCGACCGGCACCGCAGGGCTGGCCGAGGGCCTTCGCGCCGGCGACCTCGACCTGGCCTTCCTCAGCGCCAAACCGGAAGACTATCCCGACCTGAACGTCGCCATGCTGGCCAGCTCGCCCATGGGGCTGGTCGTTCCGGCAGGTCACCCGCTCGCAGACCGAACCCGGATGCGGCTGGCCGACACCGTCTCGGAACGCTTCGTCGACTACCGCACGGGGTTCGGGACCCGAACCCTCATCGACGGCGAGTTCCGGCGCCGCGGCCTATGGCGGAACATCCAGATCGAAACTTCGGACGTCAACGATGCCACGGCTCTGGTCCGCAACGGGTTGGGCGTGGGTTTCCTGCCCCGATACTCGGTCGAGGGTGACAGCGGCCTGCACTGGATAGACATCGTGGACGCCGCGCTCGAGGCCGTCGTCAGCGTCGCGACCTACCGCGGCCGCAAGCCGAGCGCGGCCGCGTCCCGTCTGGCCGCCCTCGCCGTGGTTTCCTAGGCAGTGTCTTCAAAGGATCTTGGTGTCGGATGATGTGGTGCGTGGGTCGTCGCTACGAGTGTCTGACGTCGAGTGGGAAGCGCTGTCGAGGTATCAGCCGTCGGCGGTGACGGGTGGTCGGCCGCGTGCCGATGAGCGGCGGGTGCTCAACGGGATCGTGTGGAAGATCCGGGCCGGGGCGGCGTGGCGGGATGTGCCGGCCCGCTACGGGTCCTGGCAGTCGATCTATACCCGTTTCCGCAGGTGGGCCCTTTGATGGCATGTTCGAGCGGATGCTCGCCGAGGTCCAGGCCGACGCGGACGCGGCTGGGGACATCGACTGGTTGGTGTCGGTGGACTCCACGATCGTTCGAGCACACCAGCATGCCGCTGGCGCTAACGGGGGACCTACGAATCGGACGAACCACAAGATCACGCCCTCGGTCGAAGTCGAGGTGGACTGACCACCAAGATTCACCTCGCCTGTGACGGCCTGGGTCGCACCCTGGCGTTCGTGCTGTCCGGCGGCAACGTCAACGACTGCACCCGCTTCACTCAGGTCGTGGGCGCGATCCGTGTCGAGCGGTCGGGACCCGGGCGGCGTCGGGTCCGCCCGGATCATGTCATCGCCGACAAGGGCTACAGCGCGAAGGTCATCCGGAACCACCTGCGCCGGCGCGGTACCGGGCACACGATCCCTGAGCGCGCGGACCAGCGGGCCAACCGCCGCCGGCGCGGCAGCCGTGGCGGCCGGCCACCGGTGTTCGACAAGCAGCTCTACAAGCGGCGCAACGTTGTCGAGCGGTGCTTCAACCGGCTCAAGCAGTGCCGCAGCGTGGCGACCCGCTACGACAAGACAGCAACGTCATTCCAGGCCACCGTCACCATCGCCGCGCTACTCCAATGGTTGTGAACCTTTGCTGATGCGTCATCTGCTCGCCCATCACGCCGAGCGGGCTGACAGTGACAGCAACGGCAGCCTGCTGCGCTACCGCGATGGTCGACCGCTGACCTCCCGGCGCTACGACCATCTGTGGGCCCGGGTCGGACAGCACCTGCGGTGGGTTCACACCCAGCAGATCAGCACCCATTGGCGGCGACACACCACCCTGACGTGGGTGGAGCGCACCTACGGTCATGCCGTCGCCCGTGCCTACGCCGGCCATACCGACGGCGGCAGCGCGAGCGGCTCGACGGCTACCTATGTGAGGGCAAGTCTGCACGAGGTCGCGGTGGCTCTGGCTGGCCTGACTGCCGAGGAGCATCCGCTCGCCGCGGAAGCTTAGAAACTGTCCTGGAACGGCACGTGCCGGGCGCGTCGGTCAGCTTTGGTTTCAACGGTACGCACACCGGTACCAACCCGAGGCCGGCCGGGTTCACGCTCAACGGGCTGACCTGCGCGGTCGCCTGAGCCTCGCGCCGGGCGGGAGCGGGTTGTGCTCCCGCCCGGCGCGAGGCGTCCCCGTCGAACGTGTACTCCGGAAGGCCGGAGCAGCATCCGAGGTCAGCGGATCGTGATGTCGCTGAGGTCGAGTTCGATCGGCAGCCAGGACAGGTCCGGGGTGCGGTCCTCGTTGCGGGTGTGGATGTGCCGCTTGCTGCTGACCGGGATGCCGTCCACGGTCTGGTGTGCCCGGATGTAGTGCGCGACCGGGGTGCGGCCGTTCACGTCCGGCTGGTAGTCCATCCGGCGCAGCAGGCCGGCGTCGTCGAAGTAGTACAGCTGGGTGGTGTTGTGGGTGTGGATCGACTCGGGGAAGGTCACGCTGAGCACCCGCCACGTCTCGCCGTTCTCGATCCACGGTTCGACCTCGTGCGCCTCCACTCCCGGCCAGGTGAACACGTACGGCTCGACCAGGTAGTGCCAGGTGGCGTAGCTGCGGAAGTAGGCGATCTGGGCCAGGCTCCACGGGGTTTCCGGGGTGTACCCGGCGAAGGTGGCGCGCGGGTCGTCCAGCTGCTCGATCACCGTGCCGTCCGGGCCGGTGACGGTGACCCGGTTGGCCTTGAGGTCGAACTCGGTCGTCCGGCCGGTCGACTCCTGGACGTGCCGGATGCGCTCATCCTGGAGGTTCGCCTCGACCAGTTCGGTGCCGACGAACTCGGGGTGGCCCTTGAACTCCCAGAACGGGCCGCCGTAGGTGATCCGCGCGGTGAGGGTGGAAAACGTCTTCCAGCGGTCGAGCCCGCCGTGGGCCTCGATTACGCGGGACAGGAGTGCGTCCATCTGTCGCTCCCAAGTTAGGACTGGATGGTGCGACTGTAGCACTGAGTGGTGGGCGCTCGTACCCTTGAGCCATGTCACAGCGGAGTTATGAGGACGCCTGCGGGGCCGCCCTGGCAATGGACGTGGTCGGCGAGCGGTGGGCACTGCTGGTCGTACGCGAGCTGATCTTCGGTCCGAAACGGTTCCGGGACCTGCGTCACGGCCTACCCAAAGCCAGCCAGAACGTGCTCAGCCAGCGCCTGCGGGAGCTGGAGGAGAGCGGCGTGGTGCGCCGGGTGGAACTCGGTCCGCCGGTCAGCGCCCACGTGTACGAGCTGACGAAACGGGGTCAGCAACTCGAGCCGGTGCTGATCGCTCTGGGCCGCTGGGGCGCGCGGGTACCCGCCGCGCACGACGCCGAGATGAGCACCGACGCGTTCATGCTGCTGCTCAAGGCGCTCTATCTGCCGCCGGCGGACGGCGCGCCGACGCTGGCCGTCCGGCTCCTGGTCGACGCGGACGCGTTCGACGTGGCGGTGGCGCCCACCGAGGTCCGGGTCACTCGCGGGGCGCGCGTGGACGTGCACGCGACGATGCGTGCCGACGTACGGACGCTGTGGCGGCTGATTTTCACCGACCTGACCGTGCCGGCGGCGATCGACGCGGGGGAGTTGGAGCTGACCGGTGATCCGGCGGCGGCCCAGCGGTTCTTCCGGCTGTTCGGGCTGCCGCCGGAGTGAGACGTGTCCGGCGGCTCAGAGCGGGTCGCCCAGCGGCCCGAACTCGGCCTGGAGGGCGACCTGCGATGGATGCGGTGGTGGAATTCGCCATGTGGTCGCACGCCGGCTACCTGCTTCCACGGGGTGATCGCGGAAGCCGGACGGCCAGGCGCGCCGCCGGTTCGTGGGTGAGCCGGCCGAACATGACGTGGCTCATCCGGCCGATTTGGTCACGCACGGCGTTGTCCAGTATGCGGTGGCGTACTCGTGAATCGCCGCTCACCACGACGACATGGCGTCGATCAGTTCGCTGTTACCGAGTCTGTGCAGGCTCAATGGCCGGATGCCACGGACAGGCCGCATACGGTTAGGTGCGATGTGAGCTCACTGATCACGTCCAACGATGCGGCAGTGGAGCAGGCGAAGATCTCGCAGACAATCGTCACACCTCAACCCCGCTTAACTCGTGAAGAGCCGACATGCCACGCCTGCTTGCCGCCGGTGTGGAAGGCTCGTCGCCGTGGAACAGTTGATCAACGTGGGCGACGGGTCCGTCTGGGCCGAGGACACCGGGGGTGGCCTGCCGCCGGTTGTGCTGCTGCATCCGGGTGTCGGCGATTCTCGCATCTGGGACCCAGTGTGGGAGCGGCTCGCCGGGCAGCATCGGCTGATTCGGTACGACGTGCGGGGTTTTGGCCGCTCAGCGCCGCCGGCCGGGCGGTTTTCCCGCGTGGACGATCTGCGTCGGGTGCTCGATCGGCTCGGGGTCGGGCCGGCGTTGTTCGCCGGTTGCAGCATGGGCGGCGGTACCGCGCTCGACCTTGCCCTCGCCGAGCCGGATCGGGTCCGCGGGATGGTGCTGGCATGCCCCGGCATTTCCGGTGCCCCGCCCGCGCACGATCCTGGCGAGGAGCCGGACAGCTCCGACCCGGAGACCTTCGTCGAGCAGGGCGTCGCCCGGTGGGCCCGGGCCGGACGGGATCCGCTCGTCGTCGATCTGCTGCGCTCGGCTGTCCGGTTTTGGTTGAACTGGGGCGATACCTTCGCCGATGACGGCGACGCGTGGTCTCGGCTGGAGGACGTCGCAACTCCCTGCGTGCTGCTGCTCGGCGATCTCGAACGCCCGTCGTTCGTCCCGGCCTGCGTCGAGGCCGCGCGGCGCATTCCCCGCTGCCGCCTTGTGCAGATACCCGGCGCCGACCACTTCGTGCCGCTGCGGGCGCCCGAGGCCGTGATAGAGGCGCTGCGTTCGCTGCCGCGCTGATCGGACCGGCTACCAGTTGCCCGAATAGCTGACGTCAGTCTGGGCGTGCTCCAGTGACGGCAGCAGCCACACCAGCCGCTCCCCGGCGGCGTAGATCGACCCGTCGGCCGAACCCTGAATCAGCAAGTGTCGGCACTGTCCTGAACGGGAAGCAGCCCGCAGCCGTTGATTGCCAGCACCGAACGGAGGCCCTCCTCAGCAGCGCCCATGTCAAGCAGCCTGTCATGCCGCTGACCGAGCGGTCCGCGGCCAGGCATGCCGCCCACGAGCCGCCTGCAAACCTCAGCAGCCTTGTCGGACTGGGCGAATAGAGCAGGTAGCGAATGCCGCCCGCCACCAGGCGGCCGGCCCGCATGTCGGTCTACGACGTGCCGCTGTTCCTCGGTGAGGGCGAAGACCGGTTCGGGACGCCGAGCGGCTGACGGGCGCCTGGCTATTGGCTGCACAACCTCTGTCACCCAGGTTGAGGACGGCCGGCCTCGCCCTCGGCGACCGCTGGCCGTTGCTCTACGGCTGGGTGAAGCGGGCGACGACCGGGGCCTGGTCCGGCACGATGGCAGCCTCGCGGCTGCGGGTGGACGCGCCGATGGAGGTGATGTCGTCGACGAGGGAGTCGATGCCGACCAGCCGCAGTTGCAGGTCGCGGGTGGCGAGGATGTGGTCGATGAGTTCGTCCCGCCCCTGGTAGATGCGGGAGTAGGCGCGCGATGGTGGCAGGCGGCGTCCGAGGTTGTACAACCGCAGCGCGTCGCCCTTGTCGGGGCGGTGGACGTCCCCGTCGGCGGGTCCTTCGAGCAGGACGGTGGTGACGGCATCGGGTCCGTCGTTGAGGTCCCCGCACCGAATCGTCGGCATACCGGGCTGCCCGTTGACAGCGGATTCGGTGAGGACATCGTTGAGGTGAACGCGCAGGGCGACGGCCTCGGTGGTGCGGCGCAGCAGGGCGTAGCCGGCGCCGCGGGCGCGTTCGTCTTCGTTGCGCGGGTAGCGTCGTCCGCCCCGGGTAGGTGAGCAGCTTGCTCCGGGCTGGCCGGACAGGCGCTCCGTGTTCTTGTGATCGAAACGGCGGAGGGCTTCGACTACGTTGTCACCGGTGCTGTCGGCTGGCGTGAAGACGACGGTCGAGAAAACGATCCGAGCTCCCTCGCCTTCTTCTCTCCTGGTAGCGACCCGAATCGGGTCCTTCCGCCGGTGAACGCACGCGCTGGAGACTGAACATCGTTGGTCGAGGAACCATCGTCGAGCCCTTGGGACTCATGATCCGGCGCACTCACATGCCTCGTACCGGGCGGCGGCCCGCGATAACAGTTCGAGGTGTCAACGCCGGCTCAACCTTGACCCCTCTGTTCCGGCCGAATTTTGACCCCCTCGCTGGTTGTTGATGTTCAGTCGTTGGTCTTGGTGGCTGCGGGGACGCGGCCGAGGTCGCGGTCTTTGAGCCGGTAGCTGTCGCCCTTCATCGAAATGACTTCGGCGTGGTGAACGAGGCGGTCGATCATGGCTGCAGCCACCACGTCGTCGCCGAAGACTTCGCCCCAGCGGCCGAAGGGTTTGTTGCTGGTGACGATCAGCGAGGCTCGTTCGTAGCGGTTGGAGACGAGTTGGAAGAACAGGTTCGCGGCTTCGGCTTCGAAGGGGATGTAGCCGACCTCGTCGACGATCAGCAGTGGGATCCGGGCGAGTTTGACCAGCTCGTCTTGGAGACGGCCGGCGTGGTGGGCGTCGGCGAGGCGGGACACCCATTGGGCGGCGGTGGCGAACGCGACCCGGTGTCCGGCCTGGCAGGCCCGGATCCCCAGGCCGATGGACAGGTGGGTCTTGCCGGTGCCGGGCGGACCCAAGAAGACGACGTTCTCTCGGCCGGTGATGAAGTCGAGGGTGCCGAGGTGGGCGATGGTCTCCCGCTTCAACGACCGTTGGTGGTCGAAGTCGAACTCCTCCAGGCTCTTGCGGGCCGGGAACCTGGCTGCCCGGATGCGTCCCTCGCCGCCGTGGGCTTCGCGGGCGGCGACCTCGCGTTGCAGGCAAGCGGCAAGGAATTCCTCGTGCGTCCACGACTCCGCCCGGGCCTGCTCCGCCAGCCTCTCGACGGAGGCTGCCAGGGACGGCGCCTTCAGGGCGCGAGTGAGGAACGCGATCTCCGAGGCAACGTTGCGGCTGGTTTTGGCGGCCATCACGCAGCCACCTCAACGTCCAGGCCGAACAGGCGGTCGTAGTCGCTCAACGGCCGGCGTTCGACCTGGGCGTCGACGGCGGTCGTCGGGGTGCGTTGGGCGGCGATGCGCAGGTCCGCGGCGGCTTGGCGGTGGTCGGGGTCGGTGATGCTCTGATGCTTGGCCCAGCAGCGGTCGTGTCGGGCCACCGGCCGGCCGTCGCAGACCACCGTCACCTGGTCGCAGTCGGCGGTGACCTCAACCCGCCGCCCGACCACGGCCGGGTGCACCGAATAGTCGTTGCCGTCCAAGCGCACGTAATGATCGCGGGGCAGCCGGGTGCTCTGCCGCCAACCGACCACCGGCGCGACCGGCGGCAGCGGCAGCATCACCTGCCGGTCGGCGTCCCACCGCTCAGCCGGCCGGCAACCCAGCACCCGGTGCTGGCGGTTGTTCGCCCGCACCAACCACTCGGCCAGCTGGGCGTTGAAGTCGCCCGGAGAGGCGAACCGGCGTCCGGGCAGGAACGAGGTCTCCAGATAGCCGTTGGCCCGCTCCACCAGGCCCTTGGCCTCCGGATCCGCCGGCCGGCACTGAATCACGCGGATGCCGAGAGTGCCGCGGAAGGCGTTCATCGCCTCCGTCAGCTGAGGCCTACCGGCCCGCCACTGCCCAACCGCGGACTCGTTGTCCCACACCAGAGCCTTCGGCACCCGCCCCCAGCCGGAGATCAGCGCCCAGTGTCCGACCAGCAGGTCCGGCGACTGCCGGGACGGGATCATCACCGCCGACAGCCACCGCGAATACCCGGACACCATCACCAGCACCGGAGGCCGGCCGACCTGCCCGAAGCCCAACGGCACGTCCGCCGGCGGGAACCACAGATCACACTGCGCCAGCTCTCCCGGCAGATACTCCGTCCGCTGGGCCGGGTCCGGGCGGCGGAACAACGGCCGCAGCTGCTGCACCCGATCGGCGAACACCGTCTTGCCGCGGGTCCACCCGACCCGCTCCATGATCACCGTCGTCGGCATGTCCGGGAACTCCGCCAACAACGCCCTGATCTGCGGCTCGACCGCGTCCACGATCGAGCCCCTGGCCGCCCGCTGATAGCGGGGCGGCTCATGACTGGCCAAGGCCTTGCGCACCGTGTTCCGCGAAACCCCCAGCCGACGGCAGATGGCCTTGATCGCCATCTGCTCCGCCCGGTGCAACCGACGGATCTCCGCCCAGTCCTCCACGCTCAGCACCTCCCGATGCTTCCGGAAGGGGTCAAAATTCAGCCGGAACCACGGGGTCAGTTTTCAGGCGGAGCCGACACGAGGTCGCTCAGACGGCTGGGGCAGGATGGAGGAGGCGTGATCTCGTGCTTCTCGCGAACCCTTTCGGCCGCGCCACGCGAAGGGGAGAGTGCCGATGAGCTGTTATTCGATGGACGAGCGCGAGGCCTTCGTGGCCATGTCCCGGTTCGTGTGGCAGTTCGCGAACCGTGCCGGGGACGACCTGCTCACGCTTTTGGGGGACATCGGCATCGAGGCAAACGGCGGGACAACGGACCCCGCCGCGTGGAACGACTGGCTGGCCTGCGTTCGCTCCGTAGTAGAGGGCGCAGAAGACCCGGCTGGCGGCTCGGCCGGATAGAGACCAGCCCAGCGAGCATCAACTCCACCAGGAGAAGAGCGTCCGACGGGCCTCGGACAGCAGGATCACGATGCGAGCGCCGCTGGGACGACGACGGATGTGCGGGCTCGGGCTTTCGAGGCGGCTACTCCTATCCTCTCTGTTCACCAATCCGCCGCGGCAGGTAGGCGGCGGTCGTCCCCGCGATGCTGCCGAAGGGCAGGGCCAAGGCCAGCGGGAGGAACAAGCCTCGCGGGGGCAGCCGGAACACGGGGGCCGGGAGGGCGGACGAGGCGTGGTCGATGCCCGGTTCGCCGGCCCCGACCCTCAGTGCTCGACACCAAGACAAAAATGGGTGGCCTCGCCCGCCCGTCCCGCCCTACCTTGCAACTGGATCCTTCTTCTCCGACCCACTCACGAGAGGACTTCACCCCGCGTGACGCCGCCTGCTCTTTAGACCTGACACCTTGCCCCGTGCATCGGTCGCCGACGTCGCCGTCGGCTCTTTGCCCATGCCTTCCGTCAGGTCTTCAGAGGGATCATGTCTACGCGTCCTCATATCGTTCCGTCCTGGACCCTTCGGCGCACGCACCTTCCCCTGCTCGCGTTCCGCTGCGTCCACTGCCATTCCGGCCTCGCCAGCACCGGCGACGGCAAGATCCGCGTCAATGCCAACGGCACACTCCTCGACATCCTGCTCCTGGTCACCTGCGTTTCCTGCGAACGCACCAGCAAAATCACGGTTCACGATCATGTCCCGGTCCGGTACCTGGATCCGATCCTTCTGGGCGGCTACTCCGGCAGCTCCTCCCGCCGTGGGCCTGAGCTGGGGCGAGAGGCAAGGTGGCCTTGCCCCGGACTGCATCATGCGGCGGTCCGCGCGCGGTCGCTCATGACCGGGCGCGAACGAAGATCAGGGCCGGCCCGATACCGGCGAGGAAGGTGAACGGCCGGGTGCGAGTCGACGGTGACGACGATCAGCTCTCGGCGCCCGCGCCAGTGCCGGCGGCCCGGGTTGGCTGCCGTATGCCAGGGGAAAGTCGGTGCTGGAGTGCGTTCAGGTGGTACCGGACGAGGAGTGGGCGCACCACGGTTTCTGCGTTCGTGACCTCGAGCTACTCGGCTATTGGTGAGGCTGCGCGTCCAACGGCGCCGTGAGGCAGCCAGGATCGGTGTCTTCCCAACTGGCCGGCCGCCCTGTCGGAGCAGCCCGGTGAGCGGCTGCCGACCCGGGAGTCATACGAGCCGTAACGTTCAGGTCGTGTACTGGGACCCGAAGCCGGCAGTTGAAGCGTCTGCCGACCTGGAGGTGGCGTGTTTACTCGCGGGCGGACGACGCCTCGGGCCGCCGGAGCAGTACTTGAGGGGGCGGTGGGCGGACAGGGATTGGCGAAACGTACCGGGCGCCTTCTACGGTGCGCGGACCGATTCGTGCTGGATGGGTCGCGAGATCGCTCCGCAGCACGTGGTCTACGAGGACGAGTTCGGCGGCGAGATCGTGTACCGGCAGCCGACCAACTCCAGCGAAGTCCAACGTTTGCTGACGGCCGCCTGGAGCGACCCTTTCTGCGCCTATGCCGCTGACGGCGATGAGCACTGGACGCTCGACCTTGTGCGGCAATGGTGGGCCGAGCGAAAGCGGCTGGCCGCCTGGATCGACCAGTTACGACGCCAGTGGTCAGCCAGCGATCGGACTGACGAGCGTGACAACGCGGCAGGCTTGGTCGACTTCGGCCGGTACCTCAACGACGGCCTCGAGGCCGATCTTCGTGACTACGGGTTCTGGCTGGACAACCGAAGACCTCGGCAGCCACGTGAAGGGCTCCCGAGCCTGTAGTTCCGTCGGCGTGGCGCCGGTGGCGGCGGACCGTCCTGGAGGCTGCCTGCTCCACGCACGCCTGCCGCTGACGACGCGCCATTCGTTAGGGCGCTCTCCGATCGATCGATGCTGCTGGGTGCCAGCGCGGCACCTACAAGGTTCAGGGCTGGCAGCTCACGATCGGTCCGCGCCGACGGCACGGTACGGCCCCGGCGCGGGGGAACAGGTTGGGAACAACGGGGTGCCCTGAACAGCCTTGAACCGCGCCCAACGGCGTCGAACGTCACTCAACTGCACCCGCTCCTGCCTACGGCTTCACGTTTGTGCAGGTCAGAGTCGATGCGGTGTCCTGATTCCCGCGGAATGCTCTGCGGTTTCGGGCAGCAGTCGACAGTCCTCTATGTTGCCTGGCGGGGGGGGGGGTACGCCCAGGTCACGGCGGTAAGGAACTGCTGGATTGCCAGGCCTTGCAGTTGCGAGCAGATTGGGTGCAGGTTGGCGAAGTGGTCAGCGCGCCCGAAGTGCTCACCGATGCTGGACAGGACGGCGGGCGTTGACGTGCGGTGATGCGGGCGAGTGGTCCGGCGTCAGCTCCCAGAGAAAATCGAAGAGGTCAACCTTTTCTGGTCACCGCCTGGGCGGGGTGTCGGGCTGTCGTCGTGGGCGCCCCTCAGGCGCGATCGAAAGAGTTCGCCGCGTAACGCTGCGGGCCGTCCGTGGTGCCGTCGGTATGGATCCCGGGAGCTGAGACTCAAGTCCCACCAGCAACCTTCTGACCAGGGCTTCTTGCTGGCTGACCTCTTCGGTGAATCCGAAGAGGTCAGCCAGTCTGCTCCCGGTCGTCAGTCGAGCGGCGTCCGCTCATGTCGACACGAGGGAGGCGTTTGTATGGTGAGTCACCGTAGTGCTGCTGCGAGTTCGGCGGCGTTGTCGAACGCGGGTGCCGCTCTTTCGGATTCGTCTTCCGTGAGCGTGACGGACTGGGCGCGGGCCAGCGTCTCGGCCGCAGTCTTTGGATCGTGCAGCACCATCGCGAGTTCGGCGCGGTAGACCAGGACCTCTACCTGCTCGACCGGGTCGTCGTCGGCTTGCGGGCGGGCCAACGCGCTGTCGAGGATCCGAACGGCCTGTCCGACGCTTCCCCTGGAATCGGCCTGAACGACAGCATTCGCTAGGGCCTTGGCCAGCCGCCCGGCAGGCGTGGCGGCCGGCATGGGCGCGGTGGCGGCGTCCCGAAAGACGCGGATCCAGTTGCCGCCCGGGTCGATGACGCTGAATCCGCCCAACCCGTCGGCGTTCTTCCGCGCCCTGGGCCGAGTCATCCGCGGCGTTCCGGACACCAGTACCTTGCCGTACGCGGCGCGCATGCCGGCTGCGAATGCCCGATGTAGTCCCTCGATGTCCGCGGTGAGTACGAGACAGGAGCCATAGGACTGCTCCGGGTCAAATCCGGCGATCTCGAAGAACTGCAGATGCAGGTCTTCCCGCTGCACCCCCACACACGCGTTGGGCTTGCGTTGCTTGTACGTGGTGCGGAAACCGAGAACTCCGTAGAAGGTTTCGATGTCGTCAATGGATGCGCACGGCAGCAGGGGAACGGTCACCTCGTTGGTCATGCCTCCTTCCTAAGCGTCGCAGGGTGTCCGTCGCACATAGAAATAGCCGATCATCGCCTTCGGTCATCCGATCGGCTGATGACCCAGAACGCAACGCCGCCAATCGGATGCGGGTGCTCGTAGCGGCGCACAGGTTCACCGGTGACCCGGTCGAGATGGCTGAGCCGGTTGAGGCGGCAGCCACCAACACGGCGTGCACGGTCGAAGCCGCCAACCCAGGCGCCCTGCGATCTGCACGGGACCGAGGCGTTGCTGCCACCGCAGGTATACGATCTTGCGTACCAGCGGACGCGGAGTCCGAGCCGGGTTGCGGTGCGGCCGCGACGAACGGTCCTGCATGCCCTCGGCGCGCTGCTGGCGGTATCGCTGCGCCCACCGGTTCGCAGTGCGCCAGGACACCTCGTAACGACGCGCCGCCGCAGCGACCGACCAACTCTCATCCACGATCAGGCGCGCCAGGCGCGGACGTGCGCGAGGGGTCAGCGTGGGACACGAAGGCCTCCTGGTTGGCGGAGCGGTTCCTCGACAGCTTCACTCCACAACCGGAGGCCTTCACCTACCTACGACATCAGACCGTGTCGTCACACAACCTCGACCAACCTCCCTGGACAGCACAGCTAGATCGCCATGGTTGGCAGGAACGTGTCCCGGCCTGGCCCAGTCTTGTAGCTGCGCCATGCGGTAGCGAGGCGGTGAACGGCCTCGCTGAGTTGGTCCGGTGGGGCGAGGAAGTGCAGGCGCAGGTACTCGGCGCTGCGGCCGTCCGCGTCGAGTCCGGAGCCCGGCAGCACGGCGACACCGTGGCGAAGCGCCTGCTGTGCGAAGGACCTGCCGTCACCGTGCGGCAGGCGGACCCACAGGGTCTGGCCACCGGGGACGGCGGGTGCCTGCCAGTCCGGGAGGTGGTGGGCCAGTTCGGCTCGCAGGTGGTCGTGGCGGGCTTGTCGCTGCTGGGCTCCTCGGCGCTGCGGTGCATCCAGGCGGGGCAAGAGGTCTGCGGCGGCCAGTTGCGCGGGAATGTTGCCGCCGAGATCGTGAACGGCCCGCAGCCGTGCCAGTCGAGCGATGACCGGTGCCGGCGCACGCAGCCAGCCGATCCGGAGACCGCCCCAGACGACTTTGCTCAACGATCCGATCGTGATCACCTGGTCGTGATACGCTGCCAACGGCAGCGGTGCCTGCTCGCCCGGGAAGCCGAGGTCGGAGAGGACCTCATCGTCGACCAGCATGACACCGGCCGCGGCAGTGGTCTCGGCGAGCCGTCGTCGCGACTGCTCGGGCATTACCGCGCCAGTGGGGTTGTGGAAGGTGGCGATCACGTAGACGAGCGCCGGGCGGTGTTCGGCAAGAGCGGCCGCGAACCCGGTGAGGCTGACCGGTAGCGCGCGCAGCGCGGCGGTTTCCTCCCGGAACGCCTCCAACGCACCCGGATACGTCGGCGCCTGCACCAGTACTCGGTCGCCCGGCCGGATCAGCGCCCTGGCCAGCAGCGTCAGTGCCTGCTGCCCGCCGTTGGTCACCAGGATCTGATCCGGCGTGGTGGACAGTCCCCGCGACTGGTATCGGGCGGCGATCGCGCGTCGGAGCGCGATGTGCCCCATCGGGTGATAGCCGATGTCGCCTACGGTGTCGGCCAACTGGGGAAGGGTGCGCGTGTACGCCGCGACCAGTTCAGGAGGTGGTGTGTCCGGCGCTGCGCACGCCAACATGATCACGCCGTCTTGGGGCTCGAGCAGATGTAGGAACGCCGGTGCGTCCGTGGTGGGCCGTGCCGGCGCCGGCGCGGTCCCGGCGACCCTGGTGCCGCTGCCCTGACGACGCACGATGCGGCCCTCCCCGGCCAGCAGGTCGTACGCCGCGACCACGGTGCTGCGGCCCACCACCAGGGCGGACGCCAGCGCACGATCCGGTGGCAGCCGCGACCCGGGCCGGAGCTCGCCCTCATCGATAAGGGTGCGTATCCGTGCCGCCAGCAACAGGTACAGGGCTCCCCGACCCGAGGACCAACGGCCCAGCCGCTCAACTAACCCTATTGGCTCCATTGGCAAACCAATCTACTCGCATTGGCTCTGCCCCTGCCCGGCGTACACCTCGATGATGTGCACCATGACCGCCTTCGCGCCGAGCGCCATGACCGCTCTGATCGACCTCTCGGTTCGCTATGACCTGGCGGAGAGCACATGCCCGCCGCTGAACCTCGGCGATCTTGCCGACGCGGCGACGCTCGCCGCCGTCCCGCTGGCCTATGGCACCTCGCGCGGTGATGCCCGCCTGCGCGCGCTGATCGCCGCCGACACCGGGGTGGACGCCGAGCAAGTGCTGGTGACGGTCGGTGCGATCGAAGCGATGTTCCTCCTAGCTCAGGTCAGTTGCGCCCCGGGCGATCGGGTTCTGCTGGCCACGCCGTGCTTTCCGCCGGCTCGAACGGTCCCGGAAGGGCTCGGGGCACGGGTGGACGTGGTGCCGTTGTCGTTCGACGACGGCTACCGGTTGCCGCTGGACCGGATCTCCGCGGAGCTCGACCCGCGCACACGTCTGGTGTCCCTGGCCTCGCCGCAGAACCCGTCCGGCGTCCGATTCACCGAGCAGGAGCTGCGCACGTTGCTCGAGACGGTACGGGAGCGCGCGCCGGACGCGGTCGTCCTTGTCGACGAGACCTATCGGGAGTCGACCTACGGCGACGCCGCGACACCGCGCTCGGCGGCGACGCTATCGCCGCAGCTCGTCACCTGCTCCTCCGTGTCCAAGGCACACGGCGCACCCGGTCTACGCCTTGGCTGGTTGACCACGACCAACACCGCGCTCTACGACCAGCTCCGTGAGGCCAAGTTCCTCACCACGATCGCCTGCTCCACTGTCGACGAATTTCTCGCCGCGCAGGTACTTCGGCAGCGGACCGAGATCCTCGCGCCCCGCGCCAAGCGACTCCGGGAGGCGCTCGACGAGCTACTGCAATGGACGCGGGACCAGCCGGTCGAAATCGTCCTCCCGGACGGCGGAGCCATGTGCTGCCTGCGCCTGCCCACAGACCGGTTCACCGACGACGCGGTCCGGACCTTCTACGCCCGCCTCGCCGAACGCGACACCCGAGTCGCACCGGGATCCTGGTTCGGCGAGCATGACCGGGTCTTCCGACTCGGCTTCGGCCACCTCTCAGCCAGCGACTTCAGCGCGGCCCTCGAATGCCTCGCTGACGCCCTCACCGCAGGCAGCTGACAAAATTCCCGTGCGCCTTTGCCCCGCACAGTTCGTCGAGGGGCTCAGCGGCGCGCCCGCCGTCGAAGAGAGCACCGGCCTGGTCTACGGCGTGGTGAAGGCGTCACGGGACAGGTCTGACAATCGCGGCGGCTGGCTGGTGCAGGCCACCGATGGCGGTGGCTCGCCAGAACCACAGCGAGCGCCTTGGACGGCCTGGCCGGCCGGGTACGCCGGACTTTTGGCCGGTGCCCGGGGACCGGACTGCACGCTCTGCTCTCCGCCCAGCTGCGGTGGCGGATCCACCGGCTGGATTTTCGCGCTGATCGTGAGCGACTGTGAGCCGTTGTGAGAACGGGGGGCGCTCGCCAGAGCACACAAACACGGGTCTGAGGGTGTCAGCATGCCGTCCGACTCGCCGTGTAACACGGTGCCCATGTCCCACGCCGGTGGAGAAGGAAGGTTGAGTGCGCCGCCTCCTGGACAGGGTGGGACCGCCCGACCCCCGTGGTCCCGCCCGGTCAGACCTCCAAAAGAGGGCCAAAGTGCGACAAGACGGAGCATCAACGCTAGGGAAGATCGTGACAACGAGCGTGCCAGATACCTCGACCCACGTGCCAAATTCGGTGCCGCAGGAACGAGGTGCCGAGTGCCGGCACTGTGGTGAGCCCCTGTGGCAGGACTGGTTATGGGGATGGATGCACGAAGGCAGTCGCTATCTGTGCCAGGATCCGGCCACGGGTGAACTGCTGTGCCAACCCGCAACACCCGTCTGACTCGTCGCCTTTGGCCTGGTCCGGAGTGACCCTGAGCCCGGCGGTCGGGGCGGTGCTGATGTCCGCCTCTACCATCGTGGTCGCACTCAACGCCCAACTGCTGCGCCGCGTGCAGCTACGGAACCCGGATCGTCGAGACCCGGATCGCGGGTTAGCCCCAAGGGTTCCAGCGCCGGCACGCTAGCGTGGAGCGCATGACACAGCCAGCAGCACGAGCCGGACTTCTCGTCCGGTTCGTGCTGCTGGCCAGCACCCTTATCGGGCTGGCTGCCATGCACAGCCTCGGGCACGACCCCATCGCGTCGATGCGATCCGACGGCGGCCACGCCAGTCATACAGCCGCGCAGCCGGCCCCGCCCGCGGCCCACGGATGCGACAGCGACAACTGCGATCACCCATCGGCCACCCCGCTCGGCCATGGCAACGCACACCTGCCCGGCTGGCAGGTGTGCCTGGCCATCGTCACGGCCGTCGGCCTCACGGTAGCCCTCGGCGCACTCCTGCTCGCCCGCACGAGTCACGCCCGCCCACGGCAGCGCCCAAGCCGGCGCGCCCCGAGCTCCCGGGCGCCGCCAGTGCCCCACGTCGGACTGCACCTGGCCTCGGTGTCGGTGCTGCGCGTATAGGAGCCGCGAGCTCTGACGGGACACGTCCCGCCGGACTCGCATGCACCTGTTCCGCAGTTTCCTCGATATCGAAAGGCACATTCTGCGATGACTCGCACCTGTCTGCGCCGCGCCGTCCTGGCAGCGGCCAGTCTTACTACCGCCGCCGTGCTCGCCGGCTGCGGCGCCGACGACCACGGCGCCACCGGCGGGGGCCACAACAGCGACACCACGGCCAGCCCGGCCGCCAGCCCCGCCCCGAGCAGCCCTGGCGCCGGCAACGCCGCCGACGTCACGTTCGCCCAGGAGATGATCCCGCATCACCAGCAGGCCGTGCAGATGGCCGACCTCGCCATCAACCGCGCCATCGACGCCGACGTCAAGCGACTCGCCACCCAGATCAAGGCCGCCCAAGGGCCAGAGATCACCACCATGACCCGGTGGCTGGCCGCCTGGGGCACACCGGCGCCAACGACCAGCATTACCGGCATGCCCGGCATGCATCACGGCGAAAGCGCCAACGCCTCACCCGGCGTGGAAGCGGACCATCGCATGCCCGGCATGATGACCGACGCCGACATGACCACACTCGCCGCTGCCACCGGCACCGACTTCGACAGGCAGTTCCTCACCATGATGATCGCGCACCATCAGGGCGCCATCACCATGGCCAAGAACGAGATCAGCAACGGCGCCAACATCGACGCGAAAGCCCTCGCCCAGCAGATCGTCGACGACCAGCAGGCAGAGATCGACACCATGAACACAATCCTCGCCCGCCTCTGACCGGCGCGATGTGCCCGGGCGTTTCTCGACGCCCGGGCACACCCCGTTCATCCGATCAATCCCCGCGAGCGACAGGCACGAGGGCGGCAACGGCGTTCGAATCGACGGCCGATCCGGCGCTACCGCTCTGGTCAACTCGCCCGCTGCTCAGTTGCGGGGCCAGACTCGCACCGGTACCCGGGGGAACGCTGCCATCGGGGCTGTCTCGCTAACGGTGTTTTCGGCAATCTTGGTTAGTAGGTTTCAGCGGCGGGGAAGCGGTCGCTGAAGGTGATGGCGAAGGCGTTCAACGCGGGTTTCCAGCGCATCGTCCATCGGGTTCTGCCTGCTCCGGTGGGGTCCAGGGACCGAGTCACCAGGTACAGGCACTTCAACGCGGCCAGCTCGTTGGGGAAGTGGCCACGGGCCTTCACGGCCCGTCGGTAGCGGGCGTTCAACGACTCGATCGCGTTGGTCGAGCAGATCACCTTGCGGATCTCCACGTCGTAGTCGAGGAACGGGATGAATTCGGCCCACGCGTTGTCCCACAACCGGATCACCGCCGGATA
This sequence comes from Micromonospora sp. CA-259024, assembly GCF_050936255.1. Lineage (NCBI taxonomy): Bacteria > Bacillati > Actinomycetota > Actinomycetes > Micromonosporales > Micromonosporaceae > Micromonospora > Micromonospora sp. CA-259024. Next base: position 684,380 of record NZ_JBNJND010000001.1, read on the forward strand.
CCGCCTGCCCCACTTCTCCGCCAAGTCGTCGAACGCGGCGCGGGCCGCCTGGGCGTTCACTGCGGTGTAGATCGGCTTGATGTCGTGCTTCAGCGCGTCCCAGTACTTGCGCGACGTGAGCCGGAAGGTGTTGCGGATCAGATGGATGATGCACGTCTGCACCACCGTCTGCGGCCACACGTTCGTCACGACCTCGGGCAGGCCTTTGAGGCCGTCGCAGACGAGGAAGAACACGTCCTTCACGCCCCGGTTACGCAGGTCGGTCAGCACGCTCATCCAGAACTTCGCGCCCTCACCACCCGTGCCAGCCCACAGCCCGAGGATGTCCTTCTCCCCGTCGAGGGTGACCCCGATCGCGGCATAGAACGGCCGGTTCGCGACCTGCCCGTCGCGGACCTTGACCACGATCGCGTCGATGAACACCGCCGCGTAAATCGCATCCAGCGGGCGATGGGACCAGTCGGTCATCTCCTCGATCACCTTGTCGGTGATCCGCGAAATGGTCTCCTTGCTGACCGAGGCGCCGTAGATCTCGGCGAAGTGAGCGCTGATCTCTCCGGTGGTCAGCCCTTTGGCATACAGCGACAACACGACCTCGTCGACCCCGGACAGGCGGCGCTGCCGCTTGCGGACGATCTGGGGCTCGAACGTGCCAGCCCGGTCCCGCGGCACGTCGATCTGCACCGGCCCGTTGGCCTCGGTCAGCACCGTCTTCGAGCGGGTGCCGTTGCGGATGTTGCCCGACTCCACCCCAGCCGACTCATGTTTCTCGTAGCCGAGGTGTTCGGTCATCTCCTCGTTCAGCGCGGTCTCCAGGACCGACTTGGTCAACTGCTTGAGCAGCCCGTCCGGGCCGGTCAGGGACAGCCCTTGTTCCTTGGCCGCCCGGACCAACTCGGCCGCGGCCTTCGCCTCAGCCGATGGCTCAGGCCGCTTCTTACGTCCGGTCTGGTCGTTCAGTGTCGCGGTCATCACGGCACCCTCCTCACCAGGCACAACGCCTGGCGGGTCAGGCCGGAAACACCGTTAGATCCACAGACCCCTGCCATCAGGAAATGTGCGGTGAGGCGGTCGCGCAGGAGGCAGTCCGGCCAGGCGTCCAGCACTTCGGGCAGGGTGCGGTGCCCGAGGGCCAGGTGAGCAGGCCACCGGGCGGGATGACGGCGTGGGTCTCGGGGTGTGAAGGCCGGGTTCTCCGACGCCGCAGTCGAATCTGCCGCCGCGCCGGTGAGCTACGCGTGGCACGGCATGAGCCAAGCACCGGCCGCTTGCTGGGGAGCAAGGAGCGGCCGGTGCTGGGTTCGTGGCTCCCGCAGCACGGGACGCGCGGCGAGGAGTCGGGGTGGGAAGGGTCGAGGATGCCGGCACCGTCGCCGGTGCCGGCCTTTCTTAGAAGGTGGCGACGTTGAGGAGCTTCTCCTTGAGGCCGTCCGGGTCGCCGACGTTGTTCCAGTCCGTCGTGCCGACCGACTGGAGGGCGGACTTGACGGTGCCGGGCGAGGCGGTGGGGTGGGTGGCCTTGTAGAGGGCGGCGCCACCGGCGACGTGCGGGCTGGCCATCGAGGTGCCGGAGATGGTGTCGTAGCCGCCGCCCTTCCAGGTCGACTCGATGCAGACACCGGGGGCGATCAGGTCGACGTCAGCGCCGTAGTTGGAGAAGTCGGCGAGGGTGTCGTCGACGTCGCTGCGGCAGGTGGCGGCGGCACCGCCGCCGGGAAGGCCGTTGAAGTCGGCGAGGGCGCTGACGGTGATCACCTCGTCGTACGCCGCCGGCACGAACGTGCTGGAGTCAGCAGAGCTGTTGCCGGCCGCGACGACGTACGTGACGCCGGCGGCGACCGAGCGGCAGATCGCCTCGTGCATCGCGTCCTTGTTGCTGCCACAGGCGCTGTCGGAGCCGGAGCCACCGAGGCTCATGTTGGCTACCTCGATCTTGTCCGCGTTCGCGGTCACGTAGTCGATGCCGCAGATGATGTCAGAGAAGCTGCCGCTGCCCGAGTTGCTCAATACCCGCACGGGCCAGATCCGGGCACCCGGGGCGACGCCGACCACACCGGTGCTGTTGTCCAGTGCACCGATGGTGCCGGCGACGTGGGTGCCGTGCCCGTTGCCGTCGTCCGCGGTGCGCCCGGTGCTGCAGTTCTTCGCACCGGTGGTGTAGACGTTCAGGTCCGGGTGGTCCAGATCGACGCCGGTGTCGATGACGGCGACGTCTACGTTGACCCGCTCGTCCACGCCGTTGATTTTCGCGGTCGGGCTGAGCTCGGCGTCGGCCCGGTTGATACCGGTGGGGGTCGACTGCGCCTTGATGGTCGCCACCCCGTCAGCCTGCACGAACAACACTCGCGAATCCCGGGCGATCCGCTCGGCGGCGGTGGCGCTCATCTGGGCCGAGTAGCCGCGCAGCGCGTGCTGGTAGACGTAGCCGACCGTCGCGCCGTTCGCGCGGGCGTGCGTGGCGGCGACGGACGGCGAGTCGGCGTCCGCGCGGAGGACGACGATGTAGCCGCTGGTCGCGTCAGCGGGGGCTGCGGTGGCGCCCGTCGCTGCGGCGGAGGCGACGACGATGCCGGTGAGCATCGCGACGCCGAGCGTTCTGCGCATGGGGGTTCCTCTCCAGGTGTGGCAGGGGGCGGTTGGCCCACCGGCAGCCTGCACGGGGATGCGCGGCCCCGACCAGAAGGAAGCACCATTCGTTACTATAAATATACAAGTAGGTACAAATGACGCATAATGACGGCCCCGACGTCGTGGACATCGGGTCGCGAACGCTCCTTCCGGGATAGCGGCGGGTGATCCGTCCGCGTTTCACCACGGGCTCCTGGTGTCGAGCGGGCAGGCGGATACCGTCGAGCCAGTGGGACCGAGAGGGGTCCGTGAATGGACGGAGACACCGAATCCCGCACTCGTACGTCAGGCCGCTGAGGGGATCCTGCGGCGATAGCGCGGGTCATGACCCTGATCAGGCCGATCGCGGTGGGCTACAGCCTGGCGCATCCCGGACGCACCCGACCCCACCCCGGGTCCGGAGGTACGTGCTCTCACCGCCGACCTGGCTGCCCACCTGGCCGGGCTGCTGGCCCAGCTGCCGACAACCCACCAGGAAATCCTCGTGCTGCGGCTGGCGGTCGGCATGACGGCCGACGAGGTCGATACGGTCTGGGCATGAGCGCAGCCGCGGTGCGCCTGGCACAGCGCCGTGCGCTCACCCGGCTCCGTACACTCGCCGGCGAAACCCTCGCCGAGGTGATCCCGTGACCTTCGACGGGCCCACTACACCGGACCCCGTCGAGCGGGACGACCGGCTGCTCGACGCGATCAGCCGCGGTGAGCCACTGGGCGACCACCCGGCCGACGACCCGCTCGCCGCGCTGTTAACCGGCTGGCACGCCAACGTGCTGGCGCGATCGCAGGACCTGGAATCGACCCTCGGTCTCGCGCCGGTGGGGCCAGCAGACCAGGACCCACCCGCACCACTACCAACGGCCCCCGCCGCACCCGGTCACGGCGCCGCCCGGCCCGCCCGGTCAGAGCGCACCCCCGGCCTCGCCGCCCTCACCCAGAAACCGAGGTGGCGACCGAGACACAAGGCATAGGCCGGTGCGACGCTGGCCATGGTCGCCATCATCAGCGGTGTCTGGCTAGGCGCCGCCCGCGCCCAACCGGGCAAGCTGAGTGGCCAGTCAGCGGTCAGTACGCCGACGCCCGCTACCACCTGGAGCGCGCCGTAGCCCTGCCGGACGGCATCAACGACCACGAGACCGCCGTGCGGCTGCGAAACGACATCGAGCAACCTAGCCAACAGCTGCCACCCCCCACCCCGGCGGTGCCGAAGAGTCCTTCGGCCCCCGATGCCCACGTCCCGACCGGCCGACCGGCACCCTCCCTCACGGCACCACCCACCGCCGCCCGTCAGCCCTGCATGCCGCCGGCTCCAGGGGTTGCCGCCGTGCAGGTGCTTCCGGCGTAGCGGAAGAGGGAATCGGTGACGTCGTTCCGGATCGACCGGCGCCGGGTCAGTGAGTACGTGCTGACCACCGGTTCCGCGGCCAGCGGGTCCGGTCGGACCGGGCAGGCGTCGAGGCGGTCCAGCAGCCACACCCGTTCGCCGCTCGGGCCGGTGCCGGTGCTGAACGACAGGGTCAGCGCCGTGGTGCCGACGTACCGGGGCGGCGGGGCCGACTCAAGGGTGGGCTGGGTCAGGCAGGCCGGCGTCGTGTCGACCACCCGGGCCGTGATGCCGACGTGCCCGGCCGACTCCTCGGTCACCCGTACCGACGGGGGCTGCGGGGCGACCTCGATGCGCTGCCAGTCGTCCCAGAAGTTTCCGGTCGGGCGGGGTGTCGCCGGTGGCGGGGTGCCGGTCGGCAGGAGTATGTCGCACCGCCGGGCGTTGCGGTGCAGTTCGTTGAGGGCGGTGCTGTAGGCGCCGTCGCGGTGCAGCGCGTCGAGGTACGGCGTGACGTCACTCGGGATCCGCGCGTCCAGCAACGTGAAGAGCCGGTCCAGATAGGAGTCCAGGAGTTCCGGTCCCGGATCGACCTCGTCCGCCGGTATCGACAACAGGTGACGCAGGCCCGTCGGGCAGGTGCTGGCCAGCGACGGGGTGTTCATGACGAGCGCGGCGGCCCGGACGGGATCGTTGCAGACCTCGACGAACGCGGCCCGGTCCCGCGCCTCCTGCTCGGCGTCCAACGACGCGGTCCGGTGGTCGATGTACCAGGTGGCGACCGAGGCGAGCGCGATGAACGCGGCACCGAGCGTGGCGCCGACCGATCGGGGACGGCGTCCACCGTCGCCGCCGCGCCCCGGTTCCGGCTCCGCCGGCTCGGTGGGTTGGTCGCCGCCTGACCGCTCCGCCATGACCGACCCCTTTCTTGATCGTCCAGGCTCCACGGTAGTTAACCGCGACAAGGTCCCCGTCGGCCGACGCGCCCGCCATGTATGTCCGCGCCCGCGTATGTGTCCACCCAGGGTTGGTACGCATCGACTACAAACAAGCAAGCGCGCGTACGGGAAGGAAACATGGGAGACGTTGCCACGGTCGAATCGACGATGCTGGCACCCGGGTCACTGGTCGTAGCGATCGCGGCCTTCCGGGGACAGCGTCGGCGTGCCGATCGCCTGGGCGCTCGCGACCCCGAAGATCGACGAGCGGCAGGTCCTGACCGCCATTCTCGGACATGACCCCGACCTCGTCACCGATCGGCCGGGGCGGACAGGACGGCCCGGTCCGGCCAGGACAGCCGCGGCCGGCACCGGACGTGCCGCCGCAGCACCGCAACTTCATGCCTTGGTGGTGCGTGGCGAGAGCGGGAGGCTATCCCGCCCGGTACCGGGCAATCGCAGCGGCGGCGGCCTCCCCGTCCTCGTAGTAGCGCATGAAGCGCTCGACGGAGCCGCCGGCCTCCAGCACGTTCAGCGCGATGGCCCGGACCTCCCGTGCCATGTCGGGGTCGCCCGATCCGCCTGCGCCGTCCGGAATGTCGAGGATGGCTGCCATCACCGGTGTGACCACTGGACCGTGCTGGCCGGAGACTGCCCGCACCAGGTGGGCACGTTGCGGCCAGGTGTCCAGCGAGGGGTACGCGTCGACCAGAGCCTTGAGCAGCTTTTCTCCGAACGGTTGGCGTAGCTTCTCGATCGCGTCGCGGTCGCCGGCCCGAATCGCCGTCAGCAGGGCGCGCAGCAGACCGGCGTCGCTGATGTCGTACTGCCGGGCTCGGACATCCTCCACCCGGTGCTCCCCGTTCACGACGGTCACCACGGCGGCAAGTTCGAAGTACCACAGGCGGTCGGCGTACATCTCCCGTTCGATCGCCCCGGCGAGGCCGTTCTGCCCATGCTCGCGGAGCCGGTCGACGCTGTAGCGGAGATAGTCGCGGGTGCCGCCGATCACCGTCGTCCCGTACGGGAGACGCCGTCGCGGCAGCGCGTACTCGCCGGCCAGTGCGGTGACCACGAGTAGCCGCTCGCCGTCGTCGTCCGGCATCCGCCACACCGCGTCGAGTTCGTCGGGTTCGGTCGGCTCGCTGTCCGTGCCCCAGAGGCGTACCGCTTCGGGAAACACCTGTTGCACGTAGCTCGTGGCGCACAGCCGGGCGATCATCCGGTCCGCTTCCCACACCGCGCGGCTCGTCGCTTCGTGATTCATCCGGCCTCCAAGCTTCGCCGCCGATCCGGCGTCAGCCCGACAGGTTACCCATGGGAAGGGACCGGCGCCTCGGCGATACATGGGACAGTTTCGTGCACAGACTCGACGCCGCGACGGCGTCCGCACCCACGTCGTCGGGGAGCAGGTCGGCTAGGAAATGGGTGCCACCTCCCGTAGGTGGTTCGTCTCACCCGGAGTAACCAGCAATTCGTCCTGCTTTGTTCGTACGTCGAGGTAGGCGAACGTCTGAGGGCTCTGCGGCTGTCCTACGAGGTGGGTCTTCGACCGTCCACCCTCGAGGGTGGGGCTGAGTCGCCGCGTCGGATGAGGTTGGGCGCGAGATAGTCCCCGTGCCGCCCGATCAGCGGGTAATGGGATGAGCAGGCTCATGCCGAAGAAGCGCACACCTCGCCAACGACGCGTCGCTCAGAAGCAGTCCCGTCTGCAGCAACGGCTGCAGCCGTGCGGCGGCTGCGCCGCTGGCGGTGACACCCAGCGGCATCGATCATCCGGTAGGGTCGCCACGTGAGAAGCGCCTCTCGGTGCCGGCTGCCTTCTGGCTCCGACATCCGAATTCTCCCAGCTCAGAGGTGTGCCGGTGGGTCCATGTGCGACCTGTTGCATCGAGTTCGTGAACGTCGGGGCACGGGGTCGGGGCCTCATGCGCCGAGCGCCGCACCAGGACCCCAACGGAGGATCCGATGACCATGAGGCCTTCGCCTCCGCAGCTTCCTCCGGCTCGCGACCCGATGGCGGCGCAACCGGTGACCGTCCACCGGCGGTGCGCGCTTCCCGAGTCGACAGGGGAAGCGCTGCGGGCGGTCTCCACCCGGCTCGGGGTGTCACCGGTCGCCCTGTTCGTTCAGGCATTCGCGGACGTGCTCGGCCTGTGGAGCACCGAGCCGTGCTTCGTGCTGGACCTGATCGGACCCCTCGGCCCTCATCAGGGCCGGGAGATCCACGTCGACACCGGTTCGACGGCGCCCTTCGAGGTTCGGGTCAAGGGCCTCGACCGGCAGATCCAGGGGGGCCACGGCAGCCACCCGGTGTCCGACGTGGCCACCCGGCCCGGCCCGTCGGGCGGGGAGCCGGGCCTGCGTCGGGTGACGGTGCGCTGCGGGTTCGACGGTGGTGTCGCCGACCGGGCGGGGGACCGCGCACCGTTTCACGGAAGCGAACCGGACCCCGGGCTCGCGTGTGGCGTCCGGGACGACGGTGGAAGCCTGGTCATCGCCTGGGACTGTCTCGATGCGCTGTTCGCCCCGAACCTCGCTGAGGACATGCTCGCGAGCTTCGTCGACCTGCTCACCCGGCTGGCTGGGGTGACCGGCCGGGTTGCCCGGACCGGGGGCCGTGGACTGGGCGCGGAGGTCGCGCTGCCTGAGGGGCAGGCGGCGGTCCGTCGTCGGGTCAACGCCACCGCGAAGCCGATTTCGGACCAACTTCTGCACGACATGTTCTGGGACCAGGCGCGACGAGCACCCGAACGGTTGGCGGTGATCGCCAACGACCGCACCCTCACCTATGGCGCGCTCCAGACGGCGGCGGCCAATCTGGCCGATCGACTCCAGGCGGCCGGTGCCAGGCCGAACGAGCTGGTGGCCATCGTCATGGAGAAGGGTTGGCAACAGCCGGTCGCGGCCTTTGGGATCCTCGAATCCGGCGCGGCCTACGTGCCGATCGAGCCGAACCTGCCCGAAGAACGTTTTCACCATTTGTTGCGACATGCCCGCATCTCCGTCGCGGTCACCCAGGCGGAGCTGGCCACCAGCCTGCCCTGGCCGGCTGACGTTCAGCTGGTGATCGTTGACGAGGCGATGCTGGTCGGGGAGGTCAGGCCGGCGTCACGGCGGGCACAACGCGTAGGTGATCTCGCCTACGTCATCTACACCTCGGGTTCGACGGGCCAGCCCAAGGGCGTGATGATCGACCACCGGGGCGCGGTGAACACGGTGCTGGACGTCAACGACCGGTTCGGAGTGGGGCCGACCGACCGGGTCCTGGCGCTGACACCGCTGAGCTTCGACCTGTCGGTGTATGACCTGTTCGGGCCGCTCGGAGTCGGCGGAGCGCTCGTGATTCCCGACGCGGGATCGGGCCGGGCGCCCTGGCAGTGGGCCGACCTGCTCCAGCGTCATGGTGTGACGGTGTGGAACACCGTTCCCGCGCTGATGGAGATGCTGGTCGGATACCTTGTGGCCAGCCGTGGCCAGCTGTCGGCGTCGGTGCGTCTGGTGATGATGAGCGGCGACTGGATTCCGGTCACCCTGCCCGACCGCATTCGGGCCCTGACGGCGACCCCGGTCGAGCTGGTGAGCCTCGGCGGCGCGACCGAGGCGTCCATCTGGTCGATCTGGCACCCCATCGGCGCGGTGGACGCGTCGCTGCCCAGCATTCCGTACGGGAAGCCGTTGGCGAATCAGTGGTTCGAGGTTCTGGACGGCGCCTTGCGGCAGCGGCCGGACTGGGTGCCGGGCGAGCTCTACGTCGGCGGAACCGGGGTGGCGATGGGGTACTGGCGGGACGAGGAGAAGACACGCCAGGCCTTCGTCGCGCACCCCCGCACCGGGGCGCGGATGTACCGGCTGGGCGACCTCGCCCGATACCTGCCCGACGGCACCCTGGAGTTCCTAGGCCGCGAGGATTTCCAGGTGAAGATCCACGGATATCGGATCGAACTGGGCGAGATCGAAGCGGCGCTGCTCGCGCACAGCGATGTCACCGCGGCCGTCGCCGTTGCCCAGGGCACCACCGGGGGCGGAAAGCGTCTGGTGGCCTACGCGGCGACCGCGGCGCCGGACCGCCTCTCCGACCAGCAGCTCCGGGACCACCTGGCCGGCAAACTGCCGCCGCACATGGTTCCCGCCCACATCGTGGTGCTGGATGCGCTTCCGCTGACCCCGAACGGCAAGGTGGACCGGCGGGCTCTGCCGTCTCCTGATCTGCGCCGGCGGGCCACCACCGCCTGAGCGCGGCGTCGGCCGCCCCTGCCGGCGGTACGCGCAGCCGCCTCAGCGACGGCCCAATTCCGCGACGGCCACCGCGGCGCGGCGGATGTGCTCTCCGCGCAGCACGCCGAAGTGGTCGCTGTCCACCCGGTACGTCCGGGCAGCGGGTCGTAGCCGCGGCGTCCACCCGTCGACCTCAGCGGAGGTGAGTTCGGCGTGGAACAGGACGGCTGCCGTGGACACGACGGCGTCGCTGACATAGGCCGCCCCGGCGCTCGACTGCCTCAGATAGGTGTCCCAGCGACCGAGCAGAGCCTCCGAGGTGACGGCATGGCCTTCCGCGCGGAGGCGGGCGGCGAGCGCGCGCAGCACCCAGGTCACGTCCTGGCCGGACACCCGGGGGATGGCGCCGCCGGCCGGGGCGTCGAGCGACGAACACACCATCGTGGTGAACGCCTCCAACTCGCGGGCGGTGCGGGTGGCGCCCACCGGTTCGCCGGTCGGCGGGGGTGAGTCGAGCAGGAGCAGCGCGGGGGCCGCGTCGCCCCACTGGACGGCGACCTCGTAGCCGACGAGTCCACCGACCGACCACCCGCAGAGCACGTCGGGACGCAGCCCGGCGGCCTCCAGATCCTTCCGGTACCGCCGCGCCATCTCGGGCACGGTGGCGAGCGGCTCTCGCTCCTGCGACCAGGTGACGCGCCAGTCGGACGGCAGCGCGTCGACGAGTTCGCGGAAGTCGTTCGGGGTGCCACCGGCGCCGCCGACCAGGTGCAGGTGGTGACCGCTCCCCTCGGCGACCGTCAGGAGCGTGCTCGACGACCGCTCGCGCTGTTCGGGCTCAGTGCCGACGAGCTGACGGATGATCTGCCCCGGGGTGGGCGTCGCCAACCAGGCCGCGAGGTCGAGGCTCGTGTCGGTTCGTTCGGCGAGCGCGGACACGAAGAGAACGGCGTTGAGCGAGTGACCGCCGCTCGCGAAGAAGTCCGCCTCCATGTCCACCGGGGGATGGTCGAGCAGTTCGGTCCAGACCTCCGACACCAGGGCGGCCGCCCCCGACTGCGACAGCTCGGACGGGAGCTGCCGGTCGGCGTCGACGTCCACACCCGGGCGACACGTCGTTGCTCGGGTGACCAGGCGCAGCGACCCGAGAGCGGCCGGTTCCTCGCCGTCTGCGGCCGACAGCACCGCGTCGAGGTCCGCCAGGAGAGCCGAGACGGTGGACTCGTCGTAGCGCGACGTGCTGTATTCGACCTCGGCGGCGAAAACCCCGGCACCGTCCCAGTAGGTGAGTGCGAGATCGCTGCGACTCGATCGACCGGGGCTCGGGCGCAGGCTCAGGCCGACCGGCCCCAGTCGGAGTTCGGCCACCGGTCCGAGATAGTTGAGTAGAACGGGGGCCGTGCCGCCGAGGTCGGTCTGCAGCGACTCCGGCAACGCCGCGAACACGGCCGGATACGGCGCCGCCTGGTGGCGCAACAACTCCCACAGGCCGTCGCGAGCGCGTCCGACGACCTCGTCGAACGTGTCGTCGGCCGTGACGAGGGCGCGTGCGACGCACATGTTCGCCAGGTAGCCGACGAGCCCCTGATCGCGTCGGCTCATCCGATTGGCGGTCACCACACCCACCACGACGTCCGGACCGGCGCCTCCGCCACGCGCAAGCACCACCTCGAGCGCGGCCAGCATCACCGCGAAGGGGGTGGTGCCGGCACGCCGCGCCGCCGCAGTGATGCCACGAGCCGCCCGGGCGCTGAACTCGTACTGTCTGGTGGCCCCCTCGGCGCCCACGCCGGCGTGCCGGTCGCGGTCCGGCGATACGGTCACCGCGACCGCCCCGTCCAGGGTCTTGCGCCAGTATTCGAGGCTGGCGCTCCACCGCTTCTCGGCCTGCGCCCGGGCCTGGCCCTCGGCGTATTCCCGGAACTGCGGCGCCGGTTCCGGGAACTCGTGGACACCGCCGGCGACGCGGGCGCCGTACGCCCGGGAGAGCTCGTCCAGGAGCACGTTCAGCGCCCATCCGTCCACCGCCGCGTGGTGAGCGACGACGAGCAGCTCGAAGCGGGTGGCGATCCGCACGACGACGAGGCTGACCAGCGGCAGACGGTTCAGCGGGATCGGCTGTGCGTGCACCTCGTCGGCGATCTCCCGGAACAGGGCGTCGGACGGAGCATCGCCGGCGTCATCGACCTCGATCAACCTGACCGCCGCCTCGGCCCGTGGGGCGAACCGGAGCTCCAGTCCGTCGTCGTGCCGGTGGATCGACATGCGCAGCGCGTCGTGCCGGTCGACGAGCTGTTGGTACGCGGCCCGCAGCGCTGCCACGTCAATGGGTCGGTCGGCCGCGAGGCGCCAGGTGAGGTTGTAGACCGACGGCTCCTTGGCGCGCTGCCCGATCCACCACAGGGCCTCCTGAAGGAGGGTCGGGCGTACGGACGGCAGTTCGCGGGTCATTCCGCTGTTCTCCCTTTGAGCAGGCCGGAGATACCGGGTCACAGGTCGGCGGACGCGAACTCGGCCGCCAGCCGGTTGCGGTCGACCTTGCCCACCGGTGTCACGGGGATCGATTCACGATGGCGGATCCGCTGCGGACGCATGTAGCCGGGCAGCGTCGCGAGCAGGGCGGTGAACTCAGTGTCCGGCACCTGCTCGCCGGTGTAGGCGGCGTGCAGCTCGATCTGGCCGTCGACGGCGGTGAGCGCGACGACGACGGCGGTGACGACGTCGGGATGTCGGCGGAGCACCGATTCGATCTCGCCGAGTTCGATGCGATGGCCTCGGATCTTGACCTGGTTGTCGATGCGTCCGAGGTGGACCAGCATGCCGTTCTCGACTCTGCAGCGGTCGCCGGTTCGGTAGAAGTCGGTTGCGGCGAGGGGGCGCGACCCGTCGTGGAGGTGTCCTCGGCGATCAGTGACAGACACGAATCGCCGCGTGTTCTGGCCGGGGTCGAGGTATCCCGGGAAGCGTTGAACGCCGCGTACGCACAGTTCGCCGTCGTCGGCCGACGGATGCAGCTGCTCGTCGAGCAGGATCCAGTCCATGCCGGGAAAGACCTCGCCGATCGGGATCGAACGGTTCGAGGTCTCCGGCCAGTCCGCGGTGTCGACGGGTAGTCGGTAGTCGGCCATGAAGACGGTGAGTTCCGTCGGCCCGTAGCAATTGTGCAGCACCGCGTTCGGCGCCGCCGCCGACCAGGCCGCGGCCTGCTCGACCGTCAGGGTCTCACCGCCGAACACCGACCGCCGCAGCGTCGGCATGCTGCCCGGGGTGAGCCCCCGCAGTTGCCTCGCGAACGAGACGACCGACGGTACCGACATCCAGTGGGTCAGCCGCTTGGCGTTGACATAGCGCACCGGCGTGAAGACCTCCGCCTCGGACGGAACGCACAAGGTGGCACCAGACGCCCAGCTGCCGAAGATCTCCATGATCGAGGCATCAAAGCACATCTCGAACATCTGGCTCACCCGACAGCCCGGCCCGAGGCCGTACCGGTCGACGATGTCGGAGAGGTAAGCGTCGATGCTCTCGTTGGTGATGGGGACACCCTTCGGCTTTCCCGTGGTGCCACTGGTAAAGATGGTGTAGGCGATGTCGTCGCCGCCGCCCGTCACGACCGGGGGCCGCTCGGCAGGGCAGCGAGCCGGGGCGCAGGCGTCGTATCCGCTCACGTCCAGCACCTGGAGATCCGGACTGTTGCGGTAGTCGTCCGCCGCGTCTCCGGAGGTCTCGTCGATGACGGTGAGGTCGATGCCCGCCTCGGCCGCGATGTCGAGATTGCGGCCCGCCGGTGCGAGCGGGTTCTGTGGCACGACGATGGCGCCGAGCCGGAGGGCGGCAAGATAGGAGACATAGCTGGCTGGTCTTCGCGTGGTGAGCAGACCGACCCGCGTCGGTGTGCCGCCCACCGCGCCACGCATGCGTTCGGCCATGTGGGCGGCGGCCCGATCGAGCTGCGCGTAGGTCAGCGCGACGTCGCCGACCTCGAGTGCCAGGTGGTCGGGGAACGAGGCGACGGTGGCCGCGAACCGACCGTAGAGCGTGCGGGCTGTCAAAGCACCTCCCGTGCGGGCAAGCCAGTGGTGACAGAAGGGTGACGACCGGTCACCGGTCGGCCGGTGAGTTGTGCGCTTCGGCGCGGATGGATTCGGCCAGTGCGGCGACGGTCGGGTTGCGGAAGAAGTCCGCGATGTCGACCGACCATCCGAAACGCTGCTCGATCTCCGCGACGGCGGCGAAGACCTTGAGCGAGTGGGCGCCGAGTTCCACCAGGGACGCTTCGGGAGAGACGGTGCTGATCTCCAGGATGTCGGCCCACAGGTCGGCCAGCGCGCGTTCGGTGTCGTCCAGATAGCGGGGGGCGGCGGTCGTCGGCGTGGCGGCCACCGCGGCCGCGATCTGGATGTCGGCCTGGGCGGCGAGGGCGGTCCGGTCGGTCTTGCCGGTCGCCGACGTCGGAACCCGGGCGAGGTCGAAGATCCAGGCGGGGGACATGTACGCGGGAAGCGCGGCCGCTATGTGGGTACGCACCGCAGCGTGGTCCACCTGCCGGTCTTCCTCCGGGCGGACGAACAGCACGAGTTCGAGGTCGCTGCCGGCACGCCGTGCGATCGCCACCGCCTCGCGCACTCCGGCGACCCGGTTCGCCACGGTCTCGATCTCACCGAGCTCGACGCGGTGGCCGCGAATCTTGACCTGGTTGTCGCGGCGCCCGAGGTAGACGAGAAGCCCGTCCTCGTCCCGCGCCACGAGGTCTCCGGTCCGGTACATTCGGGCGCCAGGGTCAGCGCCGAAGCGGTCGGGCAGGAAGGCAGCGGCGGTCCGCTCCGGTGCGTTGAGATAGCCGTCGGCCAGGCACTCGCCGCCCAGAAAGAGTTCACCGGGCACGCCGGGCGGAGCGAGGTGGCCGGCCTGGTCGACCACATATGGCACGACGCCGGGCATCGGTCGGCCGATCGGGACGTGGGCGGGCCACCGCCGTGTATCGCCGGCCAGCTCGTGTGCCGTGACGGCGTTCGTCTCGGTCGGCCCGTAGAGGTTGACCAGTGTGCAGTCCGCCAGCTCGGCGAAGAACCGCCGGATGTTGTCGTCCACCACGAGCTGCTCCCCCGACACGCACACCTGGCGAAGATCAGGAAGAGCGGTGCCCGCGCGCAGGGCGGACACGACGAAGGGGCGCAGCGCCGCTGCCGGCAGGAACAGATGGGTGACCCGGGTCTTCGCCACGCGTCGTACCAGTGCCGGAAAGTCACGTCGGTCGACCGGCTGGCGCGCGACCACGGTTCCCCCGGCCATCAGCGGTGGCAGCATCTCCTGGTAGAAGACGTCGAACGTCAGGGGGGCGTACTGGAAGAAGCGGGTGCGCGCGTCGTGTCGCAGATGCACGATCTGCCAGGCTGCCAGATTCATCAGCGGACGCTGACCCATCAGCACGCCCTTCGGCACTCCGGTCGAACCCGAAGTGAACATCGCATACACGGGGAGCGGCGGGGGACTGCTCGTCGTGGCCGACCCTTCGCCGCCGACCAGTGAACCGGGCGCGACCGTGCGGAGCCCGGGAAGCTCGATCGTCTCGCCGACGGCCAGGCGGCACTCGGCGAGACGGGCCATCGTCGCGAGCCTCTCGACCGGCAACACCGGGTCGAGTGGGACGAACGTGGCGCCACACCGGAGCACGCCCATGATGACGCTGATCGTGTCGCCGAGCTGTTCGGTCGCGACGGCGACGGTGTCGCCGGGGTTGACCCCGAGGCAGACGAGTCCGCCGGCGATGCGTTCCGCCGCCGCCATCAGCTCGCGGTAGGTCAGCTGGCGGTCGTCCTCCTCGACCGCCACCGCATCGGGCGTCCGCCTCGCCGCGGCCTCCACCGAGTCGTAGACGGTGCGGTACCGGAGCGGGTAGGCCGGCTGTGGCGCGACAGGATGGTCGACGAAGAGATCGGCCACCGAGCGGGCCTGGTCCTCCAGGGCGCCGCACAGCGCGGTGCGCAGTGAACCCAGAATTCCGTCGCCCACTGTCGCCGAAATGATCGCCACGTCGTACTCGAGTTCGATGAGCCACGTCCCGCCGGTGCGCGTCGCGCCGAGCCAGAGGTCGAACTTCGCCCCACCGTTCGCGGGTTCCGAGACCCCCGTGACCGTTGCGTCGAACTGGCCGTCGTGGGTGTCCTGCATCGCGAGTACGCACGAGAAGAGCGGATTGCGACTGTCGATCCGGTCGGGCTGGACCACGGCGACGAGCTGGTTGAAGGAGACATCGGCCGAGGCCCGGCAGAAGTCGACGGCGGACCGCACCGACTCGGTCAGATAGCGGTCGACGCGGCTCTCCCACGCGACGTCGACGGTGATCGGCAGGGTGTTGACGAAGAACCCGCACAGGTCGAACGCGCCTACCGTGCGGCGCGCGCCGATCGGACTGCCGACCAGCACCGTGGATACACCGCCGTGTCGGGCGACCACCGCGCCGAATATCCCGGTGAACAGGACGAACGGGGTGATGGCCAGGGCCCGGCAGGTGTCGTCGAGCATGGTGGCCGTGCGGTCGTCGAGCAGCCAGGTGCTCCGGCCCCCTCTCCACCCTGGGGGCGAGGGCGCGTGCGGACGGTGCGCGAGATCCAATGGTGGCACGAGCCTCAGCCGCTCGGCCCACGGCTTGACGCGCTCGGCCACCCGCTCCGGCGCGCCGGCCCGGACCTGAGCCGACAGCTCCCGACCGAACGCCTCCTCTCGTGCCGCTCGCCGTGCGCCGATGTCCACGCCGCTGAGGGCCGCGTCGAGGTCTCGGGCCAACGGCCCGAGAGACATCCCGTCGAAGACGACGTGATGCAGGCACATCACTATTCTCGCGGCCGTGACGCCGTCGGTGGTGCGTACGTGTCCGAAGCGGTACGCCGGCCCGACGGCGAGGTCGATCGGCCGCTCTGCCAGTCGTTGCACGAGCGCTGCCGTCGCGCTCTCGAACTCGGCCGCGGAAACCTCGACCCGTTCGACGTCCAGCGAGGCCGGTGTCGGCGGCTCCGCCAGCCACACCGCCATCTCCGGTGTGAGCCGAAAGACCTGTCGGAGCGCCGGCTGCGCCGTGACCAGCGCCGACAGGGCCCGCTTCGCCTCTTCGTACGACGTCGTGGGAACGACGTCGAGTTGGACCATCTGGTTGTAGACCTCGGGGCGCGGTAGCCACCTGTCCGTGATCAGGAGGCCCTTCTGCGATTCGCTGACCGGTAGCAGAGAACCGTGGATCCCATCGGGCATGACGTCACTCCATGGAGGTGGCGCGTGTTCCGGCTCGGCCGGTGCGGGTGCGTCGGCGGTGATTGTCCGTGGTTGTGCGTCAGGGCAGGTCCTCGTCTGTCGCTGCCTCGGCGAGGTCGCGCAGCCAGAACTTGACGTCTCCGACGGTGCGGAGCGTCACGAGTTGGCTGGCGTCGATTTCGGTGTCGCTGGCGGCGGCTGATTCGACAGCCAGGCGTAGCAGGGCCAGTGAGTCGATGCCGGCCTGCGGTAGCGGGGTGCTGTCATCGAATGAACCGGTTGCGTATCGGGCGATCCTGGCGTCGAAGTCGTGCAGCGTGGATGACATCGCTGGCGCCCTTCAGTCATGTGACGGGAGGAACGCCACGACTGCGATCTGTACCCGAGTCATCAGCCGGATGGCGGACGGCGGTTGTCGACCACCGGGAGCGACGTCGGTCGCGCACGCCACGTGCGAGGCTGGATGAGGGTGCCTACCGCGTGTCCGTCTCCACCAGAGATCCCCCGTCAAGGTTCATAGCCGATCTTGATTTTTACGCGGAGGGCCAGAACAGTCAAGGACCCGGCCTGATCTCGTCGGGCCTGGGGCACGGATCGACGGCGGTGCCCACGGCTCACCGCGGCCGCTGGCCTCGCCGGGGCGTCGCGCAGACGCGATCCATAGTAGAGTTCCGCCTTGATCCGCTGAGCCCCGAGCGCGGCGCGCGCCCCCGTGGGCCCTCCACCCGTAGCCGGAGAACGACCGCTACGACGCGTTCGTGGGCCCGGCCCCGACTCACCGCGGCGACCGCATCGGCCTCTACCACGCGCATGCCCGCGCCCACCTCTGAGCAGAGGAGTTCCCGTGCAGACCACGCATGAGCCGGCAAACCTCAAGGCTGCTTATGGCGAGAGCGGCTGGTACGCCGTGCCCGATCGGCTGCCGGCGGAGGCCGTGGAGAAGCTGCGGCAGGCCGTGGACCGGATCGGCGGGCAGGAGCGCCCCGAGATCGTCTATGAGGCCGAACAGTCGGTGGTCCGTGCCCTGCACGGCTGCCATCGGTTCGACGAGGTCTGCGCGCGGGTCGTGCGGCTGCCGCTCTTCGTCGACCTGGCCGAGACGCTGCTCGGTGGGCCGGTCTACGTCTATCAGTTCAAGGTCAACATGAAGCAGCCCTTTGAGGGCGCGGCCTGGCCGTGGCACCAGGACTTTATCTTCTGGCATCGGGAGGATGGCATGGCGGCTCCGGACGCGGTCAACGTCGCGGTGTTCCTCGACGACGTCTCCGCCGACAATGGACCGCTGAGGGTGATCCCCGGCAGCCATGAGCTGGGGATCATCGACGGGGCGGCCGCGGCCGCCGAACCGAGCCACGACTGGCGCAGACACGTCGCCGCGTCACTGGAATACACGGTCCCCGACGATGTGGCCG
This sequence comes from Micromonospora sp. CA-259024, assembly GCF_050936255.1. NCBI lineage: Bacteria > Bacillati > Actinomycetota > Actinomycetes > Micromonosporales > Micromonosporaceae > Micromonospora > Micromonospora sp. CA-259024. Next base: position 702,145 of record NZ_JBNJND010000001.1, read on the forward strand.
AATCCCTGGCAGCCGCCTCCGGGACGGAGTCGCTGACCGGCCCGGCCGGCACGGTTGTCGCCTTCCATCCGAACATCGTCCACTGCTCGTCGAACAACACCTCCGCCCGGCGCAGGGCCGTTCTGTTGATCACCTACAACCTGGTGTCCAACGCGCCGGCCGCACCGACTCGACCTGAGTTCCTGGTCAGCCGGGACAGCACGCCGGTCACCAGGGTCGACAGTAACGCCCTGTAGGGCGTCCGATCGGTTCGCAGGACCCCGCCGGGAGAGGAAAGGCCGAACGATGAGCGTGCCACTGTCCTTCGGGCAGCTGTCCGTCTTTCGGGCGATGCAGGTGATGCCGCTCGATCGTTGGTCGGAGACCTACCTGACCAACGTCATACCACTGCCTTCCGGCTGTACGGCAGGTGATGTCACCGCGGCGCTGGAAGGTCTGGCCCAGCGGCACGAGTCGCTTCGGACCAGCTTCTTCGACACACCCCACGGGCCGCGTCAGACCGTTTCCACCGTCGGGCGTGTCGAGCTGCGCAGCGTTGACCTCCCGGGTTGCGCCGTCGACGAGGTTTGGACGTTGAGCCGGGACTGGTGCCGGCCACGGTTCGACTGGGAGGCGGGGTCCTGCTGGCGGGCCGTCATCGTCACCGACCACGGCACACCCGCGTTCCTGACGTACGTGGGCGATCACATCGTCTCCGACGGGTGGGGGTTGCACCGCCTCGCCGCGGAGGTGCGGGCGATGTTGGGAGCCGGCAGCGAGGCCGACCACGAGTCGCTCGCCGAGGCACCGGTCCGACCACGGGACCTGGCCGTGGATCAACGGTCCGATCTCTGGCAGCCGAGACGGATGACCACCGGGAGATACTGGGAGGGGTTGCTGCGTGACCTCCCCTCGGATGTGTTTCCCTGGCCCGTGCCCGCACCCGATGACGCCGGGCGGATCGGGGCCGTGTTGCGCTCCGGTCGCGGCAGGTGGGCCCTCGGTCGAGCCGCCCATCGAATCGGGGCGTCACCCCACAGCGTTCTGCTCGCCCTCTACGCCGTCGCAGCCCGGCAGGTGCTCGGCGTCGACGACCTGGCATTGACCCTGCAGTCGGGCAACCGGAGGGAACTGCCGTGGCGGAACGTGGTGAGTTCGATGAACCAGTACGCCCCGCTGCCCCTGGTCGGGGCGCCCGTCACCGGTGAGTTCGCCGTCATGGCGAGATGGATGCACCAGGCCAGCCGCACCGCGTACTCGCACGGCATGTACGACGTCGACGTCGCTCGTGACCTGGTCGAGCGCGAACGAGGTGTCGAGCTGACCTTCGACTGCTTCTTCAACTACCTGGCCCGGGACATCCGCCCACAGGACGACGGCGCCGGCCAGCCGGGCGACCTGGCAGCGGCTGTCGTGGAACGGGTTCACCCGAACCGGCAGGTGGGGCCCCGCCTCGACATGATGGTCCGGGGCGGCGCGGCCCTGGAGGTCACCGTCCGGGTCGATCCCACCCTCCTGCCCGGGGAGCAACTCGACCGCCTGATGCTCTGGATCGACGACGAACTTTGGGCGCTGGCGACGTCCGAGCAGTCCAGTCTGGACGCGGTCGCCCAGCGCTGTGTCGAGGTTCAGGCGCAGCGGTGACGCGCCCTTGGACGTGGCCCGGCACCGCCGGTTGAGCGGGTTCGGAAGACCGTGGCGGTCGACTGGCTCATGGTGCCGGCCCGACGGGCTGTGCGCCGACGTCAGGCCCGTGGATTCGCCCGTCGTGGCCGTGCGGCGGATCCGTCCAGGATGCCGCACACCTCGTCCGGTGTGTACCCGCCGCGGAACGGTTCCGGCGGGCCGGAGGGACCCTTGGACAGCCGGGCGATGTAACCCTGCATCGGCACGCCGCCGACGTCGATCAGGTTCCCCCGAGCGACGACGTGCTCGTCGACGACGAGCTCGGTCGGCGCCAGGATCGGCGCCGCGGCGGCATCGGCCGCTTCCATCGCCCGCAGTACCTCGGCGAGCGGCCGGGCGCCCGTCCAGGCGGCGATCGCGGCGTCGACCTCCTCGCGGTTCGCCACCCGGCCGGAGTTCGTCCGGAAGCGCGGGTCGTCGCCGAGCCCGATGAGGTCCATGATCCGCAGCGCGACGCCGTTGCTCGACCCCGATATGGCGACCCACCTGCCGTCGCCGGTGCGCCAGATGCCACGCGGGACCGAGAACGAGGCCCTCGATCCGAACCGTTCGTGGTTCTTGCCGAGCAGCGCCGCGGCCGGGATGGCCGGCCCCATGATGGCCAGCATCGACTGGAGCAGGTCGGCGTCGACGACCTGCCCGCCGCCGCCGCGCAGCGCCAGCAGGGTGGTGGCGAACGCGACGAGCGCGGTCACCTCGTCGGTCACCGCGACCGGTGGGAGCAGCGGCGGGGCGTCCGGCTCGCCATTGAGGTAGGCGAAACCGGACATCGCCTCGGCGAGAGTGGCGAAACCGGGGCGGCCTGCGTAGGGGCCGGTCTGGCCGAACGCACTGATCCTGGTCAGCACCAGTTCCGGCCGCACGGAGAAAAGGACGTCCGGTCCGAGCCCGAGCCGCTCGAGCACACCTGGACGCAGGTTCTCGACGACCACGTCGGCTCGTTCCACCAGTTTGAGGAACTGCTCGCGGCCTTCCGCGGACTTCAGGTCGATGGTGGTGCCGAGTTTGCCCCGGTTGTGGAGTTTGAAGAACAGGGCCAGGTCATCGCGCGGATCGAGTTCTGCCGACTTGCGGAGGTTGTCGAGGCCGTGCGGGTTCTCGATTTTGACGACCGTGGCGCCGAAGTCGGCGAAGTACCGCGCGCAGGCCGGGCCGGCGATGATCGTGGCCAGGTCGAGTACCACGACGTCCGCGAGTGGCCCGCCGCTCCTCTTGTCAGGCGGCGACTGTGACAAGTCCATCGTGGTCCGTTCCTGATGTGGGATCAGCCCTGGGCCGGCAGCGGCCTTGCGGCTTCCGGCCGGCCATTCGAGCCGCCGGACGATCATTACCCGCTGAATGTAACGGGCACCCGGCGCCCGGTGTGACCCTAGACGGCTCGGGCGTAACGCGGTACGTCGATGCCCCTGGCCCGGACGTCGGGGCTGATCTGCGGCAACCACCGCCCGCAGACGGGGCAGCCGACGAGCGCCGCGCCCCCTATTCTGATGAGGACGGTCGGACGCGACCGGTGCCGTCGCGGAGTCGAACTGACGGATCGGTTCGAGGTAGCGGGGGAGCGCAGCATCCACCCAGAGGATGCCCGCCGCCACCCCGTGCCGCCGCCAGAGCTGCGAGACCGGGAGTCGCCGCGAATGCACACCTACCGGGAGTTGTTCCGCGTGCCCGAGTTCGGGCCGCTCTTCTCGTCGGTCTCCCTGGTGACCGCCGCGCGCACCGTCATGGGGCTGGCGCTCGGCACCCTGGTGTACGAGGCCACCGGGTCACCGCTGCTCGCCGCGCTCAGCCTCTTCGGGTCGTACTTCGCCCACGTTTTCGGCGCGGTGACCCTGCTCAGTGTGGCGGACCGGGTGCCACCCCGGGCCGCCATGGTCGCGATCGGCCTGCTCTTCGGGCTGAGCACCCTCGCGTTGGCCGTTCCGGGCATGCCGGTCTGGGGCGTCTTCTGCATAATCGGTTTCCAGGGCCTGCTCGGCTCGGTGGCCGGCGGCGTCCGCTGGGGGCTGCTCGGGGAGATCCTGCCGGGCAGCGGTTATGTTCTCGGCCGGTCGGTCTTCAACATGTCGCTCGGGGTCACCCAGATCGCCGGGTTCGCCCTCGGCGGGCTGCTGGTCGCCCTGACGTCGCCCCGCCAGGTGTTGGTCATCGCCGCCGCGCTCTCGCTGGCCGGCGCCCTCACGTCCGGGCTGGGCCTCTCCAGGCGTCCGCCCCGGTCCGCCGGCCGCCCGTCGGTGCGACAGACCTGGCGGGTGAACGCGCAGCTCTGGTCGATGCCGGCTCGCCGGTACACGTACCTGGCGATGTGGGTGCCGAACGGTCTCGTCGTCGGATGCGAGGCGATCTTCATTCCGTACGCGCCCGGTGCGGCCAGCGTGCTCTTCGTGGCGGGAGCGGCGGGCATGCTCGCCGGCGACGTACTGCTGGGCAGGTTCCTTCCGGTCCGGTGGCGGGCCTGGGCGGTCACGCCCTTGCAGGTGCTGCTCGGGGTGCCGTACCTGCTCTTCGCCCTGTCGCTGCCGCTGCCCGTCGCGGCGGTCGCGGTCGCTGCCGCGTCGTTCGGCTTCGGCGGCGGGCTGCTGCTGCAGGAGCGCCTGATCGAGTTGACCCCGGCGGAGCTGATGGGACAGGCGCTCGGCCTGCACTCGGCCGGCATGCTGACCTTTCAGGCGGTCGCGGCGTCGATCGCCGGCGTCGTCGCGGGGTGGCTGTCTCCCGGCATGGCGATGGCGGTGATGGGTGCGCTGTCGTTGCTGGTGACGCTCTACCTCACGCCCCGGCTCCGCCGTAGGGGCGGCCAGGTTCCCGACGCGGAGTTGGTCGAGGCGGGATCCCAGCCGTAACGGTCAGCCGCCGGCTCTCCGTCGGCTGCTCCTCCCCAGCCATGTCGCGTCACTCATCCGAGGATGTCGCGGGCTCCCTGGCGCAGCAGGGCCGCGGCGACGGAGGTGCCGAGGGTGACCGGGTCGGTGGCCCATTCGTGGACGTCGAGGACGGTTTTGGCGTCCAGGCTGATCACACGGGCGCGCAGGCTGATCCGGCCATCGGGCTCGGTGCGGGCGTAGCCGGCGATGGGGGAGTGGCAGTTGCCCTGCAGGATGTGCAACAACGTGCGTTCGGCCACAGTCTCCCGCCAGGCGGTCGGGTCGCCGATGCTCATGGCGAGGTCACGGGTGGCGGTGTCGTCGTCGCGGCACTGCAGGACCAGGGTGCCAGAGCCGACGGCGGGCACGAAGGCGTCGACGCCGATCGCCTGGGTGATGCGGTCGGTGGCGCCGATGCGTTGCAGGCCGCAGACGGCGAGCAGCAGTGCGTCGTACTCGTCGCCCGCGTCGAGTTTGGCTAGGCGGGAGTTGGCGTTGCCGCGGATCGCCACCGGGCGCAGGTGGGGCCAGTGCAGGGCGAGCTGGGCGATACGGCGCACCGCGGACGTGCCGATGCGGGTGTCGGCCGGCAGTTCGTCGAGGGTGAGGCCGTCGGGATGCACGAGGCAGTCGCGCACGTCGTCGCGGGTGAGGTAGGCGGCCATGACCGTGCCCGCCGGCGCGGGCCGGTCTCCGGGTACGTCCTTGACGCAGTGCACGACCAGGTCGACCCGTCGGTCGAGCAGCGCCTGATCGACCTCCTTGGTGAAGGTGCCCTTACCGCCGAGGGCGGCGAGGGAGCCCTGCCACCGGTCGCCGCTGGTCGACATCGCCACCACCTCCACCGCGATGTCGGGTCGGGCGGCGGCGAGCATGCGTCGGACCCGCTCGACCTGGGCGAGGGCCATCGGGGACGAGCGGGTTCCGATGCGCACGGTGCGCGAGGCTGTCATGTTGCTGAGGGTAGTCGTCAGGTTCGGGCGGCGACGACGAGCCCCGACGCCCAACTCATCACGACCGGTCGAAGCCGCCGCTGGTGCGGGAGGTGGTCGAGGAACGCGTCCACGCGTGCCTGGTGGTCCTCAGGCCAGGTCGGCTGGAGCAGCAGGTCGTCGCCGAGGTAGAGCGCACCCGGATTGAGCAGGTCGATCAGCTGGTCGAGGTGGGTGAACTTGCCCGGACGGCAGTCCACGTAGGCGAGGTCGAAGCCGGGACCGTCGTAGGTGGTGAGCCAGTCGGCCGCGTCTCGCTCCACCAGTTTCAGGCGCGGATCGGCGCCCAGCCGGGCGAGGGCGACGGCCTGCACGGTCGGGTCCAGCTCGACGGAGGTGAGGGTCGCGTCATCGGTCATGCCGTCGAGCAGCCACGCCGTCCCGGCACCGACACCGGTGCCCAGCTCAAGGATGCGACCGCCGGGTTTGCTCGCGGCAAGGACGGCCAGCAGCGCGCCGGTGCGGTTCTCGCAGGACATCTTGAATCGGAGCCGGGCGGCCTCGCCGAGGATCGCGTCGAGCGCCACCGGTCGACGCCACGGGTAGTCGATCAGAACGGCGGGGCTCATGACGCTGCTCCCTGCAGGATCCGGGCGACCTGTTCCGCCGCGTAGGTGAGGACTAGATCGGCACCGGCTCGGACGAGCCCGGCGTGGTACTCCACCAGCCCGTCCCCGCCGAGCGCGGTCAGGGCGGCGTACTCACCGGAGGTCGAGTAGGCGATCACTGGGACCTGGACATGCGCGCGAACCCGCACGAGCAGGTCCACGCAGGTCATGACCGGCTGCATGGTGAGAGAGTCGGCACCTTCGGCGAGCCACCGGTCGGTCTGGCTGATGATGTCGCGCTCGGCGCGGCCGGGTTCGAGTTGGAAGCCGCGGCGGTGCCCGCGGGCGGGGTTGGTGCCCATCAGCCGCTTGAACGGCCCGTACAGGCTGGTGTGGACGGCCAGGTTCGGGCACACGCCGACCTCCGGCCATCCGTCGTCGGTGAGGGCGTCGCGGACCACCCGCACCGAGCCGTCGATCATCGCGGTGGGCGACACCACCTCGGCGCCCTCCCGGGCGTGGGCTACGGCCATGCTGGCCATCAGCGCGTAGGTCGCCTCGAGATCGAGCGCTCCGGCGGCGTTGAGCAGGACGCACTCGCCGTGGTCGGTCCAGGAGCAGCCGCACACCTCGGTCGTGACCACCATCTGCGGTTCGGCCGCCTTGACGGCGGCGATCGCGGCCAGCATCCGATTGCCCGGCCGCAGAGCCGCCGAGGCCTTGGCATCCCGGTGGTCCCCGTAGGCGAAGATCTTCACCGAGCGGATGCCGAGTGCCGCCCACCGCCTGACCGTCTCACCGACGGCGGAGAGCGGGACCGCACCGGGCAGCCCGGCCGCGTCGAGGTTCTCCGGGAGCACCAGCAGCGGCGCGGTCAGGTCCCGCACGTCCAGGCGGGTCCGTTCCATCAGGGCGCGAACCGACGGCCGCGCCCGTGATGGGTTTATCCCGTCGACCGATGTGAGTGGCCGACTGTCTGAGGTGGTCTCGGTTGGAGCTGTCATCGTCCTGCTTCCCCGCGGCTGGCCATCGATCGTCGTGCCAATGATCGTAGGCTATGTGGATCAACTGCGGTGGGGCAGCCGACGCTGGGACGGGCGGCTCGCCGGAAGGCGTCCGCGGTGCGGGGTGACCGGCGCGCCCGCCCTACTCGGCGCCCGCGCCGCGAATCCCGGTGAGCGTCTCCAGCACCGCGCGGTCCCGCTCGATCCAGCCGTTGGCCGCTGCGGCTTCGACAATCGCGTACTCGCCGGAGGTCTGGTATGCGGCCACGGGCACGTTCGCGATCTCCATGACCGCCCGGACGATGTCCAGATACGCCATGGCTGGCTTCACCATGACCATGTCGGCGCCCTCGTCCAGGTTCAGCCTGGCCTCCAGCAGCGCTTCCCGTGCATTGGCCGGATTCTGCTGGTAGGTCTTACGGTCGCCGATGAGCTGTGAGTCGACCGCCGCACGGAACGGTCCATAGTAGGAAAGTTCGGCGGATCTAGACACCTTGAGGCGGAGGTGGTTCTGATTCATCGTCTCGAACCTGTCGGAATTCAGCAGCAGCGATACAACGTTCGCCGGCGGAGAACTACGCTCTGTCGGGCACCGCTTCGCGTCGCCTTCACGCGCCCCCACCGTCTCCAGGCGAGGTCCGCATGACCGCCTCCGGCATTTCCGACTTCTCGCTTGTCGTGTCCGCCGAGGACGGTGCAGGCCCGGACGGCGTCGACGAGTTGGCCGGCATGCTGCGGCTCGCACTGATCGACGCGGGCGCGACTCGGATCGACGAGGCGCCGACCGGTACCGCGCCCGACGGCACCCGTGGGATCGAGCTGCTCGGCGTAATCGCGTTCATCGTCGCCGCTGTGCAGACCGCAGAGGCCCTGACCAAGGTGGTGGAGGCGATCCGCAGCTGCCTCGCCCGCGTCGCCGGCCGCCGACACCGGGTGCGGCTGACCGTAGCCGGGGTCGACGTGGAGGTCGCCGCCGACAGCGACGTCGCGCCGATCGTGGCCGCGCTGCTGGCCCAACCCGGCCGGCCCGTGACCGGGCTGCGGCGGGCGCTCGTGGTCGCGAACGCCCGGTACGACGACCCGGCGCTCGCCGCCCTGCGCGCCCCGACCCACGACGCGGACGCGCTCGCCCGGGTGCTCGGCGACCCGGCGATCGGCGGCTTCGACGTCGAGCTGCTGATGGACGCCGACGAGCGCACAGTCCGGCGGCGCGTCGCGGGATTCTTCGCCGACCGCGACCGCGACGACCTGCTGCTGCTGCATTTCTCCTGCCACGGCGTCAAGGACCCGCACGGCCGGCTCTACCTGGCCGCGCGCGATACCGACATGACGTCGCTGGGCGCCACCGGGGTTGCCGCCGCGTTCGTCAACGATCAGCTGGGGCAGACCCAGTCCAAGCGCGTGATCCTGGTGCTGGACTGCTGCTACAGCGGTGCCTTCAGCCGAGGTGTGGCGGCCCGCGCCGACCGGAGCGTCCACATCGGCGACGAGTTCAACACCGGTACCGGCCGGATCGTGCTCACTGCGTCCAGTGCGACCGAGTACGCGTTCGAGGGCGGCGACCTGACCCGCGCCGAGGCCGGAACGTCGGTTTTCACCACGGCGCTGGTCAACGGGCTGGCCACCGGCGAGGCGGACCTTGGCGGCGACGGCGAGATCTCGGTCGACGAACTCTATGACTACACCTACCGGCAGGTCCGTGAGCGGACGCCGGGTCAGACGCCGATGAAGTGGACGTTCGGTGTCGAGGGCAGCCTGACCGTCGCCCGCAGCGTCCGGCCTGCAGCTCTGCCCGCGGCGGTGCTGGCCGACCTGGCCAGCGAGCGGGTAGCCCTGCGTCTGGAGGCCGTCACCGCGCTGCGTCGGCTTCGCCGCGGACCGAACGCGAACCTCGCCGAGCGTGCCGCGACCGAGCTGCGCCGTCTGCGCGATGAGGACGACAGCGCGCGCGTGCGAGCGGCTGCGACGGGCGCACTGGACGGCACGGCCAAGCCCGCCCCGCCGATCGTCCCGGCCCCCGCCCCCACGGCATCCATCCCCACACCACGACCGGCACCCACGAAGGAGCCCGCGCCGAAGCCAGCGGCAGCCGCGCCGCGCGTACCCGATGAGGCGTCGGCGACGGCGGCCCCGGCGGCTGGGCGGTGGCCCACGACGATGGCGCATCCGACGTTGTTCGCCATTCTCGTGGCCGTCGGGCTGATAGCGATCATTCAAGCCGTCGAGATGGTGATCGTCGGCCACGACGTCCGCAACTTCTCCGGCATCAACGTGCTTGCCGTCGTCCCGGTCGTCGCGGTGATCGCCCTGGTCACGGCGGTGCAGGCGCAGGAGTGGCGCTGGGTGGCGGGGATGGCGGCGGTCCTGGCTCTCACGCTGGGCCAGGCACTTCTCACGCTGTTCAGCGACACCGTCTACGACCACGGTGTGGTGCGCAGCGGCGTCCTGTGGTTCGACGGCAACGCCAGCGCCGAAGGTCCCACCGGATTCCTGCTCCGGCTGGCGGTCAGCGTGCCGCCGTTGCTCTGGTTCGCGCTGTTCGGCCCGGCGCGGCCGCCCCGGCGGCGGGCGTGGCGCGGGCTGCGCCATCCCGGTCTGCTGTCGACCGTCGTCGTCGCCCTCGCCGTGTCGTTGACCGGAGCAGCAATACTCGATCCCGTATCCGACGGCAGCGCAAGCGCATTCGGCCTCATCCGGCCGCAGCACAGCGCTTCCTACGGGCCGACCGCCGTCGTCGGCCTGGGCAACGTGGCATCGACGTACGCCCACGCCGGCCACAACTGGGCGACCGCCCTGTGGTGCGCCGGTTGGCTGGCGCTGATGGTCACCGCGGCACTCACGCTCGTGACGCTGATCCGCGGGCGGCGGACCCGCTGGGCGGTCGTCATCGGCGTCGCGGTCCTCGCCTCAATCGCCGTCGGGCTCGTCGCGGGCGGTCGCTACGGACCCTCGGCGCAGTACCTCCTCGCCCGGTACCTGGCGGTCATGACCGCCAGCGCGGGCGTTGGTGTGCTTGCGTACGCGCTGTTCGGCACCCTGCGGGAACACCCGGCGAACCTCGTCCGCGGGAAGTAGCCCCCGTCACATTCGAAGCAGCTGAGCTGCCTCGTCGCGGTAGTGGGCGGGAATGGCGAAGGGACTCCGGCCCGCGGTCAGCTCCCAGATCAGCGCCCGCCATACCGCCAGGGCCTCACCGTCGTTGTTGTTGACCGCGTGGCGGCTCCACGTCGGCGAGGGCGTTCGGCACCCACAGGTGGGGCACTACCGGAAGAACACTCCGGCCCAGGGCGCCAACGCCCTGGGCCGGAGTGGTGCCGCAGCTGTCGGTCTTGCCGATCAGGTGACGTTGATGTCGCTGCACCACATGTAGGTCTGGTCCATGTGTGACGCCTTCCAGACCACGAACAGGATGTGGTTTCCGGTGCGTCCAGAGACCGAGACGTTGAACGAGATGTTCTGCGCTGGCGCGTAGCGCCCGGTCGTCGTGATCAGGTCGAGGTTGCCCCACCCGAGCTGCTGGGTGGTCGGGTTGAACCCCTGCTTGGTGACGTAGACCCGGAAGTAGTCAGCACCGTGGCTGGCCTGGTCGTACATCTGGACCGTGAAGTTGGGGCTGACCGTGGTCGCCTTCCATGCTCCGGGCTGGTTCACTGTGTCGTTTCTGGAGAGGGCGTTGCTGCACAGTTGTCCGTCCGGGGTGCGGGCTTGGAACTGGCCGGCGAGACCGTCCCGCAGTTGGCTCATCCAGTTCCACATGGTGTCGGGGTTGGCTTGGAACGCCCGCCAGCACATGGGGTCTTGTTGCTGCATGGCTGGGTTCGTGTGTTGGTTGCCCCAGGTCTTCCAACACTGGTAGGCGCGACTCGCCGGGTTGATGACGGTGCCGTGGGCCTGGGCTGCGCCGGTCCAGGGCAGCATAGCGGCCACCATGGCGAGCAGCGGGACGAGCACTCGGAGGGACTGACGGACGGTTGACCGGGATCGTCCGCCGGATTGATCGGACGTGTGTGAACGCACTGTTCATCCTCCGTTCTTTGGTACTAGAGATCAGAATGGGAACGCTCCCAAACCAACTGTTACATCTATGGACCTAAATATCAACCCTGATCTATTTAAAGCCGGATGTGGATCGAGCTGTCCGGGATCGCCGAAGTGCACGGATCGATCACAGCTACCAGAGGGCCCGCTGAAGGAGATGTCCCGCGTCTGGTTCGCAGGTTCGGATCCGGCGGCCGGGTGGGTACGGGTACGACCGCCCCGCCCGGCCGCCGGGCACGGTCAAAGCCCGGCTGCGGCGTCGTACCGGCGGCGCTGGTCGGCCATTTCCGAGTCGGCCAGCGCCTCCTTGAGCGCCAACTCCGCGTACTTGGCCGGGAACATCTCCCGCAGCCGGTCAGTGAACATGACGTCGGCGGTCGCCTCGACCACCTGGATGCCCGGAGGCTCGGTGGACATATCCATGATCACAGGGCCGGCCAGCTTGACTGCCACGTCCCACGGGCGCTTCTGCTCGGCGACCCCGCAGAGGTGGAAGCCGTAGACCGTCCGCACGTCGGCGAGCGCGGTGACCTCGGCCGGCTCGTAGCCGTAGACGCGGACCCCGCAGATCACTGGCGGCTTCTCCTCCTTGGTGGCCACCTGCTGGGCACTGTGTCCGGCGTGGTTGTGCTGCCCCGGGTCCGCCTGTTCGAGCGTGGTACGCATCCGGGCCATGATCTGTGCTTGCAGATCCGCCGGCTCCGCCTCCGGGTCGGCCCGGTTGAGCAGTACGACCGTGCCGGCCGACACCGCCAGCAGGATCACCGCCACCCACACCAGGCGGTTTCGGTACCACCCCGCGAAACTCTCTCGGGAAATCATGATTGCTCTTCACCTCGTCGCCGGTTCTGGTGCGCTGGCAGACCGAATCGGACGCCCCCGGCGTGTCAGGGGTCGAGCGGGTCGGCCGTCGAGGCCACGCACCGGGGGATACGTACGGCGGGCGAGGATGCCTGCCCGGCAAAATGCCCGTCGTCATGGAGGTGGCCCGGCGATGCGGCATGCGAGCGTCTGCCAAAGCGGCGCGCTGCCGGCACTGCGATGCTCCCGTGCTGGCCGTTCTCAGCACGGTTGCCCCCGCGCTGCGGCGATGTGAGCCATTCCAACACGCCCGGATCCGCTCTGGCAACATCGACGAGCCTCAGCGTGGATCCGGCCCGGCCACCCTCTCGGCGCCGGTAGGGGTAGCTCCGCCGAGCGGGACCACGCACCTTGCCGGGCGGTCTGGTCAGTCGGTCGAGGAGGCCGCCGGTCACGCGTCGCGCAGACCACGCGCGGGCCTTGACACGCAAACGCGGCCGCTGCCTCAACGACGAGTCTTCACATCTTGGCAGCGGCGCGCGCCTCCGCTACCGTCCATGGGAACGCTCCCATAAACTTAGAAACATCTATGTGATCAGGAGGCAACACGTCGTGGCTACCCTCTCCTCGCTGCGCCGCAGATCGGCGGCCATCAGCGTGGCGGCCGTCGCGGGCGCCACCGCCGTCGGCGTCTGCCTCGCGGTCGGCAGCGCCTCCGCCGGCACGCTGTCCGGATCGCTCTACCGCGACCCGAGTTCGGCCGTCGTCCGGTGGGTCGCCGCCAACCCCGGCGACTCGCGTACCGCCGTCATCCGCGACAAGATCGCTAGTCAGCCGCAGGCCCGCTGGTTCGCCAACTTCAATCCGTCGACCGTGCAGTCCGAGGTCTCCGGGTTCATCGGCGCCGCCAACGCGGCGCAGCAGATCCCGGTGCTGGCGGTGTACGAGATCACCAACCGGGACTGCGGCGGGGCCAGCGGGGGTGGGGCGCCGGACCTCAACCAGTACCAGACGTGGGTGTCCAACTTCGCCAGAGGGCTGGGCAACCAGACCGTCATCATCATCCTGGAAACCGACGCGCTCGCTCTGCAGACGTGTCTGAGCGGCGCTGAGATCAGCGCGCGCAACGAGGCGATCACGACGGCCACCCGGACCATCAAGTCGGCCAACCCCAACGCCAAGGTGTACCTCGACGGCGGCCACTCCACCTGGAACAGTGCGGGCGAGCAGGCCAACCGACTCCGGGCGGCCGGCGTGCAGTACGCCGACGGCTTCTTCACCAACGTGTCGAACTTCAACTCCACCTCCAGCGAGGTGAACTTCGGCCGGGCGATCATCTCCGCTCTCGCTGGCATGGGCATCCCGGGCAAGCGCCAGGTCATCGACACCAGCCGCAACGGGGGTGCCAGCGGGGACTGGTGCGCCGACGACAACACCGACCGGCGCATCGGGCCGTACCCGACGACCAATACCGGCGACGGCAACATCGACGCGTACCTCTGGGTGAAGCCGCCGGGGGAGGCGGACGGCTGCCGCTACACGGCCGGTTCGTTCCAGCCCGACCTGGCCTACAGCCTGGCCAACGGCGCGCCCAATCCGCCCACCACCGCGCCGCCGACGACCACGCCGCCGACCACCGCGCCCCCGACCACGACCCCGCCGACGACCGCGCCGCCGACCACGGCTCCCCCCACCACCACGCCGCCGACCGGTAACGGCTGCGTCGCGTCGGTGGCGGTCAACCAGTGGTCCGGCGGCTTCACCGCGAGCGTGACGGTCACCGCCGGCTCTGCGGACATCAACGGCTGGACCGTGACCATCACGCTGCCCGGCGGCGCCGCGGTCACCAGCGCCTGGAACGCCCAGGCCAGCGGCACCAGCGGAACCGTCCGGTTCACCAACGTGAGCTACAACGGACACGTCGGCGCCCGGCAGTCGACCAACTTCGGCTTCCAGGGCACCGGCACCGGCCCGGGCGCGACGGCCACCTGCGCGGCCGGCTGACCCCACCCGATGCCGCGGCCCGGCGCGGAGGACCACTCTCCGCGCCGGGCCCGTCCCCGTCCTGCGGTACGGGCCGGACCGGCCGGCCCCGGAATGACCGGGGTGAGGGAGCCTGAGGCGAGTCCGGCGTTGACGAACGCGACGGCGCGGCGTAGGCGCTCCGGATTCATGGTGGTCTCGAAGAGGGTGTAGGTGCTGCTGTTCAGTGCCGGGTAGGACTGTGCGTTGGGTAGCGGGGTGCGGCGCGGGTCGAGGGCTCCGTAGACCACCAGGAAGCCGTCGGCGGCGATGCCCTGCGCGAGCGTCTCGACGCCGGGGCCGGCGATCGGGTCGAAGGCCAGGCGGACGCCTTCGCCGCCGGTGATGTCCATGACCCGGGCAGGGAGGTCCCTGGTGGCCCCTCTGCACTGCCTCGATCACCTGGGGGCACTGATCCTCCTGGTCGCCGCGGCCGCAACTGCCATCGGCGGCGCACAGCGTGCGTTCCCCAAGAACGCCTGATGTCGCAGTACGCCCGCTCGGCAGCCTGCTCCTCAGCGATGGTGTGTACCTCCGCGTCCGTGGTCTGGCCTAAGTGGACCGGGCACGATGGAACACGGAACCCGGCGATCGCCGGCAGTGGCGGCAACCACGAGTACGGTCTCGGTGCGACAGGCACAGGCATCGGCGGCATCTCACCGGGGCGGGAGCGGCCAGCCCGGTGACGCGGACCGTGGGAGGGAGCGAGGGTGGCGCAGCGCAGAGCATTGGTGGTTCGGGGCGGATGGGAGGGGCACCAGCCGGTCAAGGCGACGGAGTTGTTCATTCCCTTCCTCGAAGGTAGCGGCTATGCCGTACGGGTTGAGGAGTCGACGGATATCTACGCCGATGCCGCCGAGATGGCTGACACCGACCTCGTCGTGCAGTGCGTGACGATGTCGCAGATCACCTCGGAGCAGTCGGCCGGCCTCAGCGCGGCGGTCATCGCCGGTACGGGTTTCACCGGCTGGCACGGCGGTATCGTGGACTCGTTCCGTGCGTCATCGGAGTACCTGCATCTGGTGGGTGGCCAGTTCGCGACCCATCCGGGTCGGGAGCCGTGCGAGCGTCGCGGTGGTGCGGAGGACAACTTTCTGCCGCACACGGTACGCATCACCGACCTCGGCCGGGAGCATCCGATCACTGCGGGCATCGAGGACTTCGACCTGGTCACCGAGCAGTATTGGGTGCTGCACGACGACCTGATCGACGTACTGGCCGTCACCACCCACCCAACGCAGGCGTGGCATCCATGGCACCGGCCGGTCACCTCGCCGGCGATCTGGACCCGACTCTGGGGTGCCGGGCGCATTGTCGTGACGACCCCGGGACACAGCCTTGACGTGCTGGAGCAGGCAGGCGTCCGTACCGTCATCGAGAGGGGGATGGTGTGGGCGACCCGCACCGCGTCGGCGTCGTAGGTCTCGGGGTCATCTCCCGCGCGTACCTGGACACACTCGCGAACCACCCTGCGGTGAGCATCGCCGCACTGGCCGACCTCGACACCTCCCGGTCGGCTGCGGTCGCAGCCATGATTCCCGGCGCCGAGGCGATGAGCGTCGAGCGCCTGCTCGCCCGCCCAGACGTGCAGACGGTGCTCAACCTCACGATCCCTGCGGCGCACGCCGATATCTCGCTCGGCGCGATCGACGCGGGCAAGAACGTTTATGTCGAGAAGCCGCTCGCCGTGGCGTTCCCGGACGGCCGCTCGATCATCAAACGGGCCGCATCGGCTGGCGTTTGCGTTGGGTGCGCGCCGGACACCGTCCTGGGTACGGGTACGCAGACGGCGCGGGCGGCGATCGACGGCGGGCTCATCGGACGCCCGATATCCGCGTCGGCCGTCATGGTCACGCCAGGGCACGAGCGCTGGCATCCCAACCCCGACTTCTACTACGCCCCGGGCGGCGGCCCGTTGCTGGACATGGGGCCGTACTACATCTCGGCGCTCATCCACCTGCTCGGGCCGGTTCGCGCGGTGAGCGGAGCCGTCAGCCGCCTGCGCGCCGAGCGCGTCATCGGCTCGGGCCCGCGCATCGGCCAGCGAATCCCGGCGGAGGTGGACACCCACGTGACCGGCGTGCTCGAGCACGCAAACGGTGCTCTCTCCACCATCACAACGAGCTTCGACGGCGTCGCGACGACGGCCGCACCGATCGAGGTCCATGGGGAGACCGGCACGCTCGCCGTACCCGATCCAAACGACTTCGGCGGTGAGGTCCGCCTCTTCGCGCTCGGCGACACCGAATGGCGCGTTCTCGAACCCCGGGCCGGTTACGTCGAGGGTTCCCGAGGCATCGGTCTGATCGACCTTGTCAGGGCCGACGGTCAGCGTCCGCCGCGCGCTGGCGGCGACGTCGCGCTGCACGTACTCGAAACGATGACCACCCTGCTCCACTCGGCAGTCGAAGGCAGGCGGATCGAGCTGGCGACGGTGGTGGAGCGGCCCGCACCAGTTCCGCTCACTCAGGTCGAGGACTGGAAGGCGTACGACGCATACGGACACTGAACGGGGGCCAGGCACGGCCGAGAACAAGCTTTCCTGGAGAGCATTCCAGATCGCCTTCGAAGGCCGGCTCACCCGGGCCAACCATCGACCACCCCAATCACCAAGATCAGCCGTTGACGTGACACTCCCATCCATGGCAAGGCCGTTGCAGAATGAGGCGTACCGCACTGTTCGCCTGACCGACGACTCCGTGTGACGTCTCGGCCAGCTCGATGAACATTCATATATGTCCATGACTGAACATGACCCGCACCACTGCCATCACGACCATGAAACCGGCGACGAGGTGCCGTACGGGCAGGTTGACGTCCCTGCAGGGTTCGGCCGGCGGGCGCTTCTGGCCGGTGCCGGTGGGACGCTGATGCTGGCCGCGCTGCCGACCTCGGCCCGGGCGGCCAACACGACGATGGCCGGCGCCCCGACCGCGGCGACCGGCGCCGGCCGGACATCCCTGATCACCCAGGGCACAATGTTGGTCCACACAGACATGCACAACCACACGGTCATGTCGGACGGCGACGGCAGCGCCGAGGCCGCGTTCGCCTCAATGCGCGAGGCCGGTCTGGATGTTGCCGCGCTGACCGATCATGCCACGCTCTTCTCCGTCGAAGGGCTCAGCTCGTCCGAGTGGCGGACTGCCGGTGACCTGGCCAACGCGGCCAACGACCCGGGTCAGTTCACGGCGATCCGCGGGTTCGAGTGGTCACATCCTCTGCAGGGGCACATCAATGTCTGGAACACGTCCGACTTCGCCGACCTGCTGCGCGCCGGCAGCCCCGGCAGCCTGTACAACTGGCTCACCGGCCGGCCCGGGGGTCTGGCGAGCTTCAATCACCCCGGTCGGGAGGCGGGCCGGTTCAACAACTTCTCCTTCAACGCCTCGGCCCGTGATCAGCTCGTGGGACTGGAGATGTTCAACCGGACTGACGACTACCTCTTCGAGGGCTGGTCATCGGGTGTGACGTCACCGCTGGTGGCCTGCCTGAATGCCGGTTGGCGGCCGGCTCTGACCGGCGTCACCGACGAGCACGGCACCACCTGGGGCTTCCACGAGGGTAAGGGCCGTAGCGGCCTGTGGGTCGCCGAGAATACCCGCGCCGCTGTGTTCGAGGCGATGGCCGCCCGCCGTTCCTTCGCCACGCGCGTCTCGGGACTGCGGGTGGATGCCACGGCCAATGGCGTACGCATGGGTGGCGTACTGAACGTGACCTCCGGCGAGGTCCGGTTCCTGCTGGACCTGGACCGCGGCTCGGTCTGGGACGGCAAGCCCCTGCGGATCCAGGTCCTCCGTCCCGGCACCTCGGCGCCGACCGTCGTCGACGTCATCGACACCGTCAACGGTCAGGTCACCGACTTCACCGTGCCGCTCAACGTCGCCGACGGCGACTGGGTGGTGCTCCGGATCTCGGACCCATCCCTGCCCAACGGCACCCCCGGCCCGGCCGGTCACCCGTGTAACGACTTCGGAGTGGCCTACACCAGCCCCTGGTGGCTCCGGCCCTGACCTCAAGGTGCCGGTCCCGGTACGGCGGGCCAGTCGCAGGCGGCTGTGTCGGTCGTTCCGGGACCGGCATGCGGTTTCGGGAGGTGGTCGCGTCCCGGCGCTGTCGGCGATGATCGGACAGCCGCGCCCATAGCGGCCTCCCCGGCGACCTCAAAGCCGGGCTCGAGGTCAATGATCATCTTGAAGCCCGCGCGAATCGGGTGGTGCCTCCACGACGGTGCTGGTCAACGCCCTGCCCACGAGGCTGGACCGACCGGCCCGACCGCCAGCTCAAGAGGCTCGCGACGGGCAGACGTCTCCAACCACCTGGTGGGGGCCGCATCGATCACGGGAGTTGGAGTTTGGCGCGGACGGTGGCGGCGTCCGGGTGGTTCAGGGCCGTGAAAATGTCCAGCGCTCTGTGCCAGTCGGCCCGGGCGGAGGTGGGGTCGCCGAGGGCGTCGTGGGTGTCGCCGAGCCGGCTGAGCGTGTCCGCCTCGCCCCAGCGGTCGCCGAGATCGCGGGTCAGATCGAGCGTGCGCTCGTAGTACTCCACGGCCTGGCCGTACTGGCCAAGGTGGTGGTGTGCGAAGCCGAGGCTGTCCCAGGTGGCGGCTTCGCCCGCGCGGTCGCCGAGCTGCTGGAGGAGTTCGAGCGCCTGCTCGCAGTACGCCAGGGCCCTGATGTGCTCGCCGAGTTGGGCGTGGCACCAGCCGACCGCGTTGAGTGCGTCGGCCTGGGCCCTGCGGTGGCCGGCGGCCTGGGCCAGGGCGAGGGTCCGCTTCGAGTGGTCGAGGGCCTTCCGTGTCTCGCCCTGCCGGTCCCACAGCGAGGCGAGGTTCTGGTGTGTACGCGCCTCGCCCTCCGTGTCTCCACTGCGGACGTACAGCTCGAGGGCGCGTTCGAGGTGGCCGTGCGCGTCGGCGTATTGGCTGACCACGGTGTGGGCACCGGCGAGGAAGCGGTGTGCGACCGCCTGCGCGACCGGGTCGCCGAGACGCTCGGCGGCGAGCAGGGCCGCCCGGCAGGTCTCGACGCGGTCGTGCCAGTGCCCCTGCCGGTCCAGGAACGTGTCGAGGGCCCGCCCCAGCCGCCACGCGTGTGCGTCGAAGCCGGCGCTGGCGGCCTGGCGGAGCGCGGCGAGCAGGACCGGGTGCTCGGCGGTCAGCCAGGCCATCGCCTCCGCGTGGGTGGTGGGCCGCTCGGGACGCACGCCGGCCGTGGGTGGGGTTAGGAGGTGGTCCGCCGGGTCGCTGTGCGGGCGCAGCAGCTCGTCGGCGGCGTGGGTGGTGTGGGTGTAGTGATCGAGCATCCGGGTCGTGGCGGCGCGGCGGTCCGGCTCGGGATCGGTGCCGGCGCTGAGCTCGGCGGCGTACGCCCGCAGCAGGTCGTGCGCGGTGAACCGGCCAGGCCGGTACTCGGTGAGCAGGTTCGCGCGGGTCAGCTCGGTCAGCAGCCGGTGGACCTCGTCCGCCGGAAGTCCGGCCAGGCTGGCCGCCGCGGGCATCGTGATGTCCGGGCCGGGGTGCAGGCCCAGCAGCCGGAACAGCCCGGCCGTCGTAGCGGTGAGTGCGGTGTACGACCAGGAGAACACCGCCCGCACCTCGCCGACCGCGTCACCGGCGTCCAGGACGCCGAACCGCTGACCGGCCGTCCCCAACTCCGTCGCGAGGGTGGCCAGCGGGAAGCCGGACTGCTGGGCGCGAGCGGCGGCGATGCTCAACGCCAGCGGTAGGCGGGCGCAGGCGGCGACGATCACCTCGGCGGCCTCCGGTTCGGCGGCCACCCGGTCGACACCGAGCCGGTTGGCGAGCAGGCGGCTGGCCGCGTCGCGGGTGAGCAGGCCGAGTGGGAGCGGGTGCGCGCCGTCGAGGCTGACCAGAGACGTGAGCTGGTTGCGGCTCGTCACCAGCACCGCGGCGGCGGATGTGCCGGGGAGCAGCGGACGGACCTGTCCGGCGTCACGGGCGTTGTCCAGCACGACGAGGATCCGCTTGCCTGCCAGCACGCTGCGGTACAGGGCGGCCTGGGCGTCGAGGTCGGCGGGCACCCGCGCGGCCGGCACCCCGAGCGCGTCCAGGAAGCCGCGCAGCGCCTTCGCTGCGCTCAGCGCCTGCCCGCCCGGGTCGAAGCCGCGCAGGTTCACGTAGAGCTGACCGTCGTCGAACCGCTCGGCGACGCGGTGGGCCCAGTGCACGGCCAAGGCGGTCTTGCCCACCCCGGCGGTACCCGAGATCGCGGCGACCACGACGGCGGTGGGCGCGGCGACGAGCTTGTCGAGACCGGCCAGCTCGTCGTCGCGGCCGGCGAAGCTGGCCACGTCGGCGGGCAACTGGCGGGGGACCAGCCGGTCCGGTGCGCGCGGCGCGCGGCGGCGGCTCTCCTCGATCCGGTCCCGGGCGGTGGCCAGCGCACCCTGCTCGGCAGGCGTGGCGCCGAGGAGCCGGACCAGGGCGTCGAGCCGGTCGGTGGGCGGCAGCGTCTTCCCGGTGAGGTATTCCGCGATCGCCGTGTGCGACCAGCCGGTGCGCGCGGCCAGCGCCCGATAGGTCAGCTCACCGCCGCGCTGTTGGCGTGCGTGCCTGCGCCGCAACGCCCGCAACAATCCCGCCAGGTCGTCGGACGTCTGCGCCCCCGCAGCATCCAGCGTCCCGCCCCCCACCGTCGACAATAGACGTTCGTCAGTGTACGGCGGTGTACGGAATTCCGGCCAGAGGCCCCGCCCGATCGGCGATCCTGCTCGCGTGCAAAGCGCACTGATCGAGCCCAGTGGAGGTCATGTGTCCGTACATTTCAAGCGTCTGGTTTTGGTCCTGGCCGTGCTCGCGGCGACGCTCGCCGTCCCGGCGGCGGCCGCGTCGGCGGCGCCCGAAGTGGCCATCTGCGAGCCGAAGGTGGCCTGCGTCGATGGTGACCTGCGCACGGCCTCGTCCGGCAGTTCCGCCCACGCCGTCGGTGCCGTCGGGACCAATGCGGTCCCGGTGCCCCCGCCGGCCGGGTTCCCGCCGGGCACCCCCTGCTATCACGAGGAGGTCTCCGAGGAGGTCTACGAGACCGCCAACTACGCCACCATCTATGAGTTGGGCTTTATGGCGAATGTCTGCCTGTTCCCCAATGAGATCGTGTTGTACGGCCTGGAGACGTCTCTCTCCTTTCCCAACGGCGTGCAGGACCCCCGACTGACCTCGGCGCAGTTCGTCGTCCGCGACAGGATCGTGAACTACCCCAATCCGACCGAGAAGGACGGGTACTCCGAGCTGTGGGTGACCTTCTGCCCCGACCCGGCGCAGCCGAGCACCTGCCAGCGGTACCTGCACCGGCTGGGTCTCATCTTCAACCCCGCCTGGGTCTACCCGTTCTCGGTATTCGAGCGCCTGGGCTGACGAGGCCGGCCCGCGCTGCGGCGTCCCTCTCATGATCAGGGCGTTCCCAAGTAGCTCCAACGACGTGGGGGCGCCCTGATCGCTCCTGTGAGACCATGCCCCAAAAGCCTTCGTTGCGGCAATTCACGGCTAGTACTCCAATAACACTTCGCGATCTAGATGACTGGTAGTCCGAGTCGTCGCTGGTAGTGGGATTGCCGTGCACGGGCTTGGTGGGTGCGGCGCCAGGCAGACCAGTGCAGGGCGTGCCCGACGTCGGACAAGTTCAACGGCGTGCCTTGGCAACCCGAGGGCGGTGTGCCGCGCATTCGCAGCGTCGAGGGCGGCTTGGAGATCGCCGGGTAGAGGATCGGCGGTCCACCCCGCCAGGCAAACGTCGAGCCCAGCCCCGGTGTCCGACACTCACCGCCATGACAGCTTCGACAGCATCGGCTGCGATGCACGGCAGGTGGCGGTCCTGGCGTCGGTGGGCACCGGCCGCAGCGAGCGGATCGGCCTGGTTCTTGATCGTGATGGGCGTCTTCTGGTCCCTCGGCGGCGCCGACTACCCGTTCGGGCTCAACGACCGCACCGGGCCGGACTACTCATCCCTGCTGGCCGGCCTGGAGCGCGGCATGGGTGGCCCGATCATCAGCGTGTTCGGCGTGGTGGTGCTTGCCGTGGCCTGGCAGCTCGACGTACGTCCGCGTCACCGGTTCGAATTCGGCGCTGGTGATTGCCAGCGTCTGCCACGCCCGTCATCGTGTCGTTGCTTCGCGACCGTGCGTCCCGGCTCGATCCGAGCCAGGACGTACGACGCGCGCAGGCTGGGCGCCGGTGGGTTCGGGTTGTTTGCGCCGCTCGGACGGAGGTGTTGAGCTGTAGAGTTCTTCGCTCTTGGTGAGCAGCGGCCCGGCCATCACGGTCGTCACCAGCGCCATGATCACCATCATGGTGAACATGCTGCCGTCCAGGACGCCGAGGCTCACCGCGACGTTGAGGATGATCAGTTCCGTGAGCCCCCGGGTGTTCATCAGCAGGCCGAGCGTGCGCGCCTCCTTCCAGGAGAAGCCGCCCCACCGCGCCGGCAGGGTCGCCCCGGCCAGCTTGCCGGCGCAGGCCACAGCCAGGATCAGCGCCAGTTCGACATAGTTGCGGGCGGTCAGCGCGCCGATGTTCACGCCGAGGCCGGTGACGATGAAGAACACCGGCAGCAACACCAGGGCCAGGTTGTCCATCGGGCGGCGCAGATGCTCGCCCAGGGCGAGGGCGGGCTCCCGCGGCATGACGAATCCGAAGAGGAACGCCCCGAAAATCGCGTGGATGCCAGCCCACGTCGTCACGTACGCGGACAGGAACGCACCGGCCACGACCACCATGATCAGGGCGTTCCAGCGCTCCCGCGCCGCCATCCGGCTGACGATCCGGTCGAGTGCCGGGCGTACCACGTAGAACATGGCCGCCACGTAGACGATGCTGCGGATCCCGACCTGCATCAGATCGCCGTAGTCGCCGTTCGCGGAGACCAGGGCGGACACATACGCGAGCATGCACCAGGCCAGCACGTCGTCGATGGCTGCGGCGGCGAGTGCCAGGGTGCCGACCCGGGTGTCGAGCAGTTTGCGGTCGCTCAGGATCCGGGCTAGAACCGGGAACGCGGTGACCGACATCGCGGCGCCCATGAATGTCGCGAACGCGCTGAACGGAATCTCCTTACCGGCGACCGTCGAATGGTGTGGATAAAGTATGACGGCGGCAGCAACGCCCAGCCCGAAGGCGAGGACGATCGACGATACCGACACGCTGGCAGCCAACCCGACGTGCGGACGGATCAGCTTCTTCTCAAATTCCCAGCCCATGATGAACATGAACAAGATCAGCCCCACCTGCGACACGGCGGAGAGCAATGGTCGTACGTCGGGCGGGAAGAGCCGGTTGGTCAGATCACCCGGCAGGAGGCCGAGCAGGCTCGGACCCAGAGCGATACCGGCAGCGATTTCCCCGATCACCACGGGCTGGCCGAACCGTCGAGCCACACGCCCGAGAAGCATCCCCGCCACCAGCACGATCGCGATTCCGGCGAGCATCGCCGCGATCTTGTTCTCCTGCACGCTTCCCAGACTGTGCATGGCGCTACCTCTCGACTTCCCCCCGTGGACCAAAAAAACGATATGGGTGTCCGAAAGTCAGGGTCAACGGACGTCCATGGATATAGGGGTAGGCAATCAGTCGGTGATAACACCCCTATTTCCCGGATCGCAAGGCTCAAATTGCTTTCATCTCTCGGGTCGGCATGCCGGAGGTAGGGGGAGGGGATCGGCGGGCCGCGCTTGCGGCGAAGCATTCGACGCATCGACTAGTGCGGTGTCCACTAACGTTCAACGGGTGTTCCGGTGGGGTGTTGTGGATCCTCGCCGTGGAGGGCGAGCGACTCCCCACTGGGTGGTGGGGCGGGCCCCCGCGGGCCAACTGATCCTCGCGCCGCCCGTGGGCGGCGGGGGTCACGCCGGGACCGGCCGGCACCGGGAAGGTGCCGTCCGGCTCGACGGTGCGTGAGCACCCCAGGCAGCACAGGAACGGCTGTTGTGGGGGTGGTGGGTCCGCCGCCCGGGGTGCGGGTGGCGATGCTGGCCGCCGCGACGAGATCGCGGTGCCCGGAGAATCGGCAGTGGGGGCAGGACAAGGTGCGCCCACGGGGTTTCGGTACCCGCCGCCGGCAGGCGGGGCAGGTCGAGGAGGTGCCGCGTTCGTCGACGAGCCGCACAGTGATCCCGGCGAGGATGGCCTTGTCAGTGAGGACCTGCAAGAGCCGGCCGATCTGCCACTGCCGCAGCCGCAGGTTGTGCCGCCGCCCCGCCGCAATGTCGAGCACGCCGCGGGGGTCGCCGACGTGCAGCACCCCAACCCGCTGACCCACCGCCCAGGACACGACAGTGCGGGCGGCCTCATGCTGGGCCTGGCGGACCCGCCGTCCATGCCGGCCCTCCACCATACGGGCGCGGCGCCGATACGTGCGCCACCGCCGCAAACCCCGCTGACCCGGCTTCGGCGCCCGCCGGGCGACCGCCCGGCGGCGGGCTTTCGTGTCAGCCAGATGCATGCGGTGCTCCGCCCGGATCGCCCGCCCCGACACCAGCAACCCCGCACCGTCCGGGCCCGCCACCGCATACGGGTGGATGATCCCCAGGTCCACCCCGGCGATCCGGCCCGGGTCCGGTCCAGCGCCGGCCGGATAGGTCGCGACCGGAATCTCGGCACTCACGTCCAAGAACAGCCGGCCGCCCTCACACAGCAGCGTGATCGAGCGGACCTGCTCCACCGGGTACGGCAGATCCCGGGCCAGGCGAAGCCACACCGGTGAGGTGCCTCTCGCGCTGGGGATGCGGACCCGCCACCCGTCAACCGTGAATGTGCCGTGATACCAGCGCACCGGCACCAACCCCCGCCGGCGACGCGGAAACCGCGCCGAGTCGTCACCGGCCTTACGGCGCTTCGCCGCCGCGAACCAGGCATCGGAGAACCGGCGCAACACCGACCGGGCCCCCGTACTGTCCAGCTCACCAAACGTGCCCGGCCCCGACGCCGCCAACACCCGACACAGCTCCTGATAGCCAACCAACGGCGCATCCCCACGGCGACGCCGCCACGCATTGACCTCCAACACACACGCCCACACATCACCACCCGAACGCAGCAACCCGAAACACCGCCGCCGCTGCCCTGGCGTCACCCGCAACCCAACCCGAGCCGTGCGATACACGACCCGCGGCGCAGCGGAATCCCGACGGCGAGGCACAAACCGAACCCAACACCACCGGTACGACAACTTCCCAACCACTCATCAACCCGGCGAACGCTAGTGGCCACCGCACTAGCCTGCGGTGATGCGACCCCGGCGTCGTGCTCGGAAGCGGCGGTGACGGCGGATCGCACCCGTCCGCATCGCCTGCTCCTGCGACGCGGCGCGGTGCCGGGTGACCGCGCTCGTGGAGATCCGATCGTGCCGGTCGGCACGGTGCCGCCACACCTCGACCACCCCGTTGCCGTCGACGGTGTGGCACGTCACCGCTTCCGGACCATCGGAGCGGGGCAGCAGGCGCGGGGCGCGGGGCGCCTTCAATGCGGCCGGATTCATCGCCACCATTCCGTTCGGCGAGTCACCCGGGTGCCCGCAGGAGCCCGGGCCATGGCCGGGAAAGTCGGCGTGGATGTCCTTGCCGAGCCGGTCGGGTTCCGAGGTGAACGTTCGTTCACCGGGTCATCTACATGCCGTCGCCGGAGTTACCGGCGAACCGAATGACGACCCGATCGAGCCGCTCGGCACGCGGGCCGGCGTTCACCGGCTTCACCCTTCGATGTTGCTCTCAGGCCAGCGCGGTCCGCAGCTCATTCAGCACCTCGTCGGAATGGTCGAGCAGAAAGAAGTGGCCTCCGGTGAATGTCCTGACCCGGCCCGGGTCGGTGCCGTACGACAGCCAGCCCTCGGCTTCGTCGGCGGTTACGTGTGGGTCGCTGTCGCCGGTTAGGACCGTCACCGGGCAGCGCAGCACGGCACCCGGTGACATCCGGTAGGTCTCGATCGCCCGGTAGTCGGAGCGCAGCGCGGGAAGGATCATCCGGAGTACGTCCGGGTCCTCTAGCAGCCGGTCGTCGGTGCCGCTCAGCCGGCGCAGCTCGGCCACGATGTCCGCGTCCGGCAATCGGTGCAACCACGGCCCCCGGATCCGATCAGGAGCGCGCCGGCCGGACACCACCAGGTGAGTTGGAGGCCGGTCGTGGACGCGTTCCAGCCGGTGCGCCACTTCGAACGCGACGGCCGCACCCATGCTGTGCCCGAACAGGACCGTGGGGCGCTGTGGTGCGGCGGCCAGTACCGTGGCGATGTCGTCGGCCAGCCGGTGCACCGACGGGACTGCGGGCTCGGACCGGCGCTCCTGCCGCCCCGGATACTGCACCGCGCACACCTCGGCGACCAGTGACAGCGCCCGGGAGACCGGGAAGAAGAAAGACGCCGATCCGCCGGCGTGCGGGAAACAGACCAGCCGTGGCCGGTCTGCGGGGCCCTGGTGGTAGCGCCGGATCCAGGAATCCGGGCGCACTGTCGCTGTGGTCAAGACGTTTCACCGTCCGGCTGCCGAGGGGTGTGTCGCTCGTACGTTAGAACGGCGGAGCGGGTCCGACGTACCCCAAACAACGGTCCGGAGTAGGGGTGCCTACGGGTCGCCCGGACGCCCATGCATTACCGATGATGGATGGAGTGTTCTGCACTCGGAGGCACGCCTGGAGAAGGGGAGAAGATTTTCGATGACCACAATCCCAGAAGGCGATCTTGACAAGACCGTAACGGTCATTCTCGTCGGTGGCCCCACTGAGTTGCCGGAGGCGGCGCGGGTGCAGCGCATGAGCCTCGACCAGTACAAGGTCAAGGTGCCGCACCGCGGCGGGTACGAGCATTTCGAGCTGCCCGACGCCGAGCCTGATGCAACTGCGCCGCTGCGGCTGTACTGGACGACCCGGACGCGCGTGGCGGAATAGACGGGCGCGCGTGACAGCGCTCTGTGCGCGGTCTGCCAGCGCCGCCCGAGATGCTGGGGCGCTGCGGCAACCGACATCAACATCGGGGGAGAGCGGTGATTGCGCGAGGGTTCCTGGTTCCGGCCGGGATGTGTAGTGTCGTTAGTCATGAAGGCCGACACGCTGCGAGGAAACCTGGAAGGCATGCTTCTGTCTGTCCTCGAGTCGGGCAGGCTGCACGGCTACGCGGTCATCGAGGAATTGCGGCGGCGCAGCGGGGATGCCATCAACCTGCCCACCGGCACGATCTATCCCGCCATGCACCGGCTGGAGGCGGCCGGCCTCATCGGCAGCGAGTGGGAGAGGGCCAACGGCCGCAAGCGGCGCAACTACTTCCTCACGGCGGCCGGGCGGCGGGCGTTGGCCGACAAGCGGGAGGATTGGCAGCGGGTCTCATCGGTGATCTCCGTGGTGCTGGGCGCGGGCACCGCGCCGGGTGCCGGGGCTGAGGCGTGATGGAGACCGCGACGCTGCAGCGCTACACCGACCACCTGGCCCGGCATCTGGTCGGGCCGACGTCGCGGCGCACCGAGATTCTCGACGAGGTGATGGACGGCCTCCAGTGCGCCGCCGAGGACAACCTCGATACCTACCCCGACCAGGAGGAAGCGGCCCGACTGGCCGTACTCGCCTGGGGCGCGCCCGGTGAGGTGGCCCGCGCCTACAACGACGCCACCCTGCGCCTGAGTGCCAACCGGCTTTCGCTCCAGACCGTGTGCGTACTGCCGGTGCTGGTGGTGAGCTGGGCCTTCGCGCTGTTGGCCAGCCCGGACGCGCCGTGGCCGCAGCATCCTCCGCTGCTGCTGTTCGGCCTGTCGGTCGCCGGTCTTGGCGGCACCCTGTGCCTGCTCGGC
Source organism: Micromonospora sp. CA-259024 (assembly GCF_050936255.1). Classification (NCBI taxonomy): domain Bacteria; kingdom Bacillati; phylum Actinomycetota; class Actinomycetes; order Micromonosporales; family Micromonosporaceae; genus Micromonospora; species Micromonospora sp. CA-259024. The sequence goes on from NZ_JBNJND010000001.1 coordinate 729,858, forward strand.
GCGGTCACCGGCCTGCGCCGGGGCACCGGCATGCGAGCCATGCTGAGCCCCGACCCTGACGCCGCGGCCGCCGCCGCGCTGGCCGCGCTCACTGGCCTGATCTGTGTCCTGTCCGCACCGGTGATCCTGCTGCTCAACCGGGGTATCACTCACCCTGAGTCGCTGAACTGGCACCTGGTGCCGTTCCCGGCCGCGCTGACGCTGGTGGTCGGCGCCTACTTCGTTACCTCGCTCAGGCGGTTCCTGTTCGTCGTCCGCGAGGTCGCCCGCCCGGTCTGACCCGGTCGGTTCTCCCGTTCGAGCGCCTGCGGGGCGCGGCAAGTTCCCTGTCGCAGCCCGGCAGGCGATGTGCGTTTGCCATCCGAACTCTTCGTAACCGATCGAGCACGAAATCGTCTTGTGCCCCGGGTGCCCGACTGCTACCTTCATGCAATAGCTTGCGTAACTACACAATAGCGGTGCTACAGGAGGTTTTTCGTGGAGCGGATGACGCGGTGGGTCCTTGCCCACCGGCTGCCGGTCGTCCTTGTCTGGGTGGCCCTCACCCTGGCGGGTGGCGCACTGGCAGGCGGCACGGTCGACAGGCTCACCTACGAGACTCGCCTCCCCGACCGGCCGGGGCAGGAGGCGAACGACGCGATCGCGCAGCGCTTCGCCGGGACCGGTGGGCGGAACGCTCCGCTGCTGCTGGTTGTGACCGTGCCGCCGAGCACCACGGTGGACAACCCGCAGACCCTCCAGGAGTGGGGCACGCTGGTCCAGCGCCTCACCCCGCAGGGCGGCCGCAGTGTCTACTACCGCGGCTCCGGCGACGAGTCGTTGCTGTCCGCCGACAAGCGCACCACCGTCGCGATGCTCTACCCACGCGGCAACCCGTCGAATGCCCCCTACGAGCAGTCACTACCGGCGATCGAGACCGCGGTCAAGTCGGCCACCGTCGCCGGAGCCCCGGTCGAACTCACCGGCCAGCCGGTGCTGTCCGGCCGGAACAGCGGGGCTCAGCCCAGCCCGGTCTACGAGACCGCCCTCGGCGCCCTTGGCGCGCTGATCGTGCTCGCCCTGGTCTTCGGCAGCTTCCTCGCGTTCGTGCCGGTGCTGATGGCCGTCGTCGCCATCCCCACCACGTTCCTGCTGGTTCGCGGGGTCACCGGGGTCACCGATGTCTCCTTCATCGTGCAGTTCCTGGTAGCCCTGATCGGTCTGGGCGTGGCGATCGACTACGCGCTGCTGGTGGTCACCCGCTGGCGCGAGGAACGCACCAAGCCCGGCGGCAGCGGGCCCGACCCCGACGCCCGCCGGACTGCCGTGATGCGGTCGCTGGCCAGTGCCGGCCGGGCGGTCGCGCTCAGCGGTGCCACCGTGGCCATCTCGCTCGCCGCACTGGTCGTGCTCCCTGTGCCCTTCCTGCGCAGCGTCGGCTATGCCGGGCTGCTCATCCCGCTGGTCAGCACGGCCGTCGCGCTCACCCTGCTACCCGTCCTGCTCTACTCGTGGGGCGACAAGCTGGACCGGCCACGGCGCAAGCACAAGGCCGACAGCCCCATGTGGGGTGCCATCGCCCGGATCACCACCCGTCACCCGGCCATTACCGCTCTCCTCAGTGGCGCAGTCCTGGTCGCGCTCGCCGCGCCGGTGCTGTCGCTGCAGCTGGGTCAGCCGGCCACGGCGACCCTCGCGCAGGGCGGCCAGCCCGCCGCGGCGTTCGCGAAACTGCTCGATGCCGGCTTCGGTGAGGGCATCGCCCGCCCGGTCGAGGTGCTCGTCTCGGCCGACTCCGCTGACACGGTCATTACCCAACTGCGTGGCATCGAGGGCGTCTCCGGTGGCATCGCCCCAACTGACTGGAGCCGCGACGGCACCAGGATCGTCGACGTGTGGACCACCGAGGACCCGTCCAGCAACGACGGGCGGGCGGTCGTGTCCGATGTCCTCGATACTGCCCGCCAGACCGACGGCGCCCTCGCCGGCGGAGCCCCGGCTACCGACGTCGACTTCATCGAGGCGGTTTACGGGTCGCTCGAGTGGATCCTCATCTTCGTCGCGCTGTTGACGTTCATCGTGCTGGCCCGGACCCTGCGTTCGGTTGTTCTGCCGATCAAGGCGCTGATCCTCAACCTGTTGTCCACGTGCGCGGCGTACGGCGTCGTGGTGCTGATCTGGCAGGAGGGTTACGGCAGCGAACTGCTGTTCGACACGCCGGCGATCGGCGCGATCACCATCTGGATCCCGATGGCGGTGTTCGCGTTCCTGTTCGGACTGTCCATGGATTATGAGGTGTTCATCCTGCACCGGATCCGGGAGACCCACCTCGACCTGCTCGCCGCGGGCGAACGCGACACCACCATACCGTCGGTGGTGATGGGCATCAGTCGTACCGGCCGCCTGGTCACCTCCGCTGCGCTGATCCTGTTCCTCGCGTTCACCGCCCTGTCGAACGTGCCACTCACCGACGTGCGGGTCTTCGCCACCGCCCTGGCCGCCGGCATCATCATCGACGCCACTGTGGTCCGTGGCCTGCTCACCCCGGCCCTGGTCACGCTGCTCGGCCGGTCTAACTGGTGGTTCCCGAACTCCTTGGGCCGGTTGCTTGCTTCCCCCGGGCAGGCCACCGGTCCAAGGTTAAGCCCGGTCTCCGTGGGGGACAGCCCCGCTGCCGAGCAGGCGAACCCTGCGTCCGTCGACTTCGGCGCCTCGCCGGGGAGGACGCGGCAGTAGCCGGCCGGTGTTCGCCGCACATAAGCCACCGCCCCTCGGGCGGTGGCTTATGTGTATTTTTCCGCCGCTTCATCAAGGTTCGGCAGAGTGGAGACGGGCGTGGAGCGTACGGCACCCGTCCGAGACTCGATGATTGCGGAAGGGAACCCACAGTGACCAAGCGGACATCGACCTACGACGTGGTGATCCTCGGATCGGGCATCGCCGGTTCGACCCTGGGCGCCGTCCTGGCCCGCCAGGGAGTCAAGGTGCTACTCGCCGACGCGGCCAACCATCCGAGGTTCGCGGTGGGGGAGTCGATGATCCCTCAGTTCGTGGCTTGGCTTCAGGTCATCTCCGAACGTTACGACGTGCCGGAGCTCCAAGCACTCACCGACGCCAACACGATCAACCAGGAGATCAGCAACACGTTCGGGCGCAAGCAGCATTTCGGCTTCATGCTGCACCACCCCGGTGCCGAGCCCGACCCCAGCGAGGCGCACCAGTTCGTCATCCCCGACAACCTGGCGTCGGCCAGCCACCTCTATCGACAGGACAGCGACGCCTACCTGTTCCGCACCGCCGTCAAGTACGGCTGTGACACCCGCCAACAATGGCGGGTAGCGACGGTGGACATTGGCGACGATCAGGTCACGCTGACCGGCGCGGACGGCGCCGAGGTCACCGCCCGCTACCTCGTCGACGCCAGTGGATACCGCTCACCGTTGGCTGACCAGCTCGGCCTGCGGCAGCAACCGGCCCGTTTCCGGCACCACTCCCGGTCGCTGTTCACGCACATGATTGGTGTCCCGCCGTACGACGGGATCGTGCACGACGACGACACCACCCGGCCGCCGGTGCCGTGGCATAACGGCACCATGCACCACCTGTTCGAGCGGGGTTGGTTCTGGATCATCCCGTTCGACAACCACGAGATGTCGCGTAACCCGGTGTGCAGCGTCGGCGTCACCCTCGACCCGCGGCTCTACCCCAAGCCCGACGACCTCACCCCGGAGCAGGAGTTCAACCAACTGGCGGCCCGGTTTCCGGCGGTCGCCCGGCAGCTCGACGGCGCCCGCAAGGTGCGCGAATGGGTCTCCACCGGCCGCCTGCAGTACTCGTCCACCAAGACCGTCGGCGCCCGCTGGTGTCTGATGTCGCACGCCGCCGGGTTTCTCGACCCGCTGTATTCCCGCGGGATGTCGAACACCTTCGAGGTCATCGCGTCGCTGGTGCCTCGGCTGCTCACCGCGCTGGCCGAGGACGACTTTTCCGAGGAGCGGTTCAAATTCGTCGAGGAGCTCGAACAGGGCCTGCTGGACTTTAACGACACACTGGTCAACTGCTCGTTCATCGCGTTCGACCACCACCGCCTGTACGACGCCGTGTTCCGGATCTGGGGAAGCGGCACCACACCCGGAACCCTTCGCATCAACAATGCGCTGCGGGCGTTCCGCGAGCAACGAGACCCAGCCGTCTTCGATGACCTGGAGAAGGTGAAGCACAACGGCCTGTGGTGGCCGGACAGTGACGTCTACCGGGAACTCATCGACCGGATGGAGCGGGCGTGCCTGCGCTATGAGGCCGGCGAGATCGACGGCGACGCCGCCGCCGACGAGGTCTTCGCCCTGATCGACGAGTCTGACGTCATCTTCCCGGGCTTCGGCTGGAAGGACCCCACGCACAAGTTTATCTACCCGACCCCGCGGGAGGTCCGTGACCTGCTCGTGTGGGCCACCGACTCCCCGCTGCCCGAGCTGAGCACCCTGGGCAAGGCCGGCTTGGACGCCCTGCGCAAGGCCGGCATGGCACCGACGGCCGCCCGATGACCGCGGCCCCGCGGGTTCCCGCTGCCGTCGCCGGACCGATCCCGGTCGGCGGCGGCAGCGAACCGGAGCGGAACAAGGCACTAGCGCGTCTCTGGTTCGAGGAAGGCTGGAACCGCGGCAATCTCGAGGTGGCCGATCGGATTTTTTCGGCCGACTTCATGATGGGCGGGCGGACGGTCGGCCCGGACGGCCCCCGTGACAGCGTCCGGCGCCGGCACGCCGCATTCGCCGACCTGACCGTCGAGATCGGCGTTCAGGTGGCCGAGGGGCCGTGGGTGGCGACGTGGTTCACCACCAGGGCGCGGCACATCGGGCCGTTTGCCGGAGTGGCGCCCACCGGCCGTACCGTCACCTCCGAGGGCATGCAGCTGTGGCGCGTGCACAACGGCATCGCCGTCGAGGATCACAACGTTTTCGACCTGTGGCGGGTGGTCCATCAGTTGCGGGCATAGACGATGTTCTTCTCGTAGGCGAAGATGACCGCGTGGACCCGGTTCCGCAACCCCAGTTTTTCCATTATTTTCTGTACGTGCGATTTGACCGTGCTCTGGCTGAGATCCAACTCCGCGCAGATCTCTGCATTGCTGTAACCGCGAGTCATCAACCGGAACACGTCGACCTCCCGGTCGGTCAGAAGCCCCAGCGGGGAATCCCCACGGCTGGCCGGCCGGGCGGTCGGCACCAGTAGCGACTGCCCGGTCGCGATGACCCGCACCGCAGCCGCGATCTCCTGCGAATCGCTGTCGCTGGACAGCAGGCCCTTCCCGCCAGCGTCGAGCACCTGCCGCGCGGCCGTCGCCGCGTCGCGGATCAGCACGAGCACCTTCGGCGCCACGAGCGGCGGCTGCGGCCGCGACAGCAGATGCACACTGCGAACCGCCTCACCGGCGTCGCTGTGCGCGGCCACGATGACCACATCCGGCCGTGCCGTGGCGAACCGGGCCCTGGCCACCTCGCAGTCCGCCGCCGCGCCGACCACCTGAAGGTCGGCGTGGTCGTCGAGAATCGTCCGCAAGCCGGCCAGCGAGATGGGGCGGGAATCGACCAGGAAAACGCGTGTGCGGTCCGTGCGGAGCATCACCACCCCCAGCGTGCGTGGGCAATCACCGGCAGTCAAGGATAGAACGACAACGGCCTCTGGTATTCGCCCGGACCCTTATCCCATATTGGGGAAATCGCGCGGGCGCACGTCGGGGGTGTTCCGGTCCCGCCCACCAGCGAAGTCCCGCGTGTGTCACCCGCGCCGCGACACCGCGCCTGGTCGGCACGGTGTCACGCCACGAGCGCCGGGAGTGGCCGGGCGGATCAGACCTTGCGGGCGATGACCGCGGTGCTGGAGGCCGGCAGCGCGAACGTTTGCTCCACGGTGAACCCCGCCTCGGTCAACCACGACTCTGCCTCGGCGGGCGAGAAGCCGGTCGCCTCCGCCGACTGCACCATCATGATCAGGCTGAGGATCAGGTTCTCCGCCCGAGCACGCTGGTCGTCGAGCATCGTGTCGTAGACGATGACCGCGCCGCCGTCGTGCACCGCCGCAAACGCCCTGCGCAGCAGCAGCCGGCGCCGGTCGACCGGCCAGTCGTGCAGCACGCCGCCGAGCACCAGGACGTCGGCGCGGGGAAGGTCGTCGACAAAGAAGTCGCCCCCGACGTAATTCAGCCGGTCCGTCAGGCCCCGTCCGCTGACCAACTCGTCAAAGAACGGGCGGATCCCCGGCTTGTCCAGCACCGTCCCGGTCAGCCCGGGGTAGGCAGCGGCGACGTGAGCGGCGAGGTTCCCGCGCGCGCCGCCGATGTCGCTGAACGTGGCGTAGCGGCCGAAGTCGAAGACCCGGATGAGTTCGGTGGCCACCGCGCTGCTGAAGCTGTCCATGGCGGCGAGGAACTGCCGCAGCCGGCCGGGATCGTGGAAGATCCGGGTGAAGGGCACCTCGCCGGCCGTATTCTGCCCGCGGGCGTGGCCGGTGCGCAGCAGATTGCTGAGCGTGTCCCGGTCGCTGTCGGCCAGCTCGGTGGTCATCCGTAGGAACCCACCGACGAACGTTTCCGTCCCTGGGATCAGGTAGCGGGCCGCAGCGGGACTGTTGCGGTACTGGTCGCCGCAGCGCAGTAGCAGGCCCAGGGCGGCGAGGGCGTCCAGGAAGTCCTGGGCGGCGCGCGGATGCAGGCCCAGTTCAGCCCGCAGTTGCCCGGAGGGCAGGGCACGGTCGCCCAGCGTGGTGAAGACGCCCAGCTCCATGGCGGTGGCCAGCAGTCGGCTGCGCAGGAACGACCAGCCCACGTGCATGACGTCGAAGGGGTCGTCGAGCGGGACGAGCAGCCTGTCCTCGACGGTTTCGGTCATCGGACACCGGCCTTCGGCTGGCGCCCGATGCGTGCCCGCAGCCACAGTTCCACCGGGCGTTCGTACAGCTGGTAGAGCAACGCGCAGAGCCCGGTCGTCGCTACCAGCGCGAACAGCGCCCACCCGGCGTTGGACCAACTCGCCTCCACCGGACGGCGGTAGAACTCCAGCACGGTGTTCTTGTCGTAGACGCGTGATGCGATCTCGAACAGCACGGTGAAGTGGAGGAGATAGAACGCGTACGACCACTCGCCCAGCTTCACCAGTGGACGGCTACCCAGCCACGACCGGTGCCCGGACAGGTCACGGCTGGCGACCGCGATCACGACCAGCGCGTACAGCGGCGCGGTGACCTGCGGTAGTACGTCGAACGGCACGGCGACCCGGAACGTCTCGTCGCGCAGCAGCCACAGCACCGCGAGGCCGGCGGTCAGCACCGCGACCGCTGCCGAGACGGACAGCCGGGGCCTCCAGCCCTTGCGCATCGCTGCGGCGGCCACCACACCGAGCAGGAACTCCCACAGCCGCGCGATCGGCGAGTACACCCCGAGGACCAGACCCTCCATCCCCACCATGTTCGGCCGAGGCGTGGGCGGATAGGCCTCCCAGAGCCACACCCGCAGCCCCCAACCGATCAGGATCAGGACCACCGCTGCCCCGGCGAGCCAGACGAGCGATCGGCGCAGCACCGGCTTGGCCAGGAACGGGAAGAGTGCGTAGAAGAACGCCTCCACCGCCAGCGACCAGGTGACCGGGCTGGCCCCGCCGAGGATGTGGTCGGGCACCCAGGCCTGATAGAGCAGGATGGCCGAGATGGACGCCCACACCATGGTCTCGCGCATTGGCTCGGGCACCTGCGGAAGCTGCAGGGCCAAGGGCACCAGGACGCCGATCGCCAGCAGCGGCCAGATCCGGGCGAACCGGCGCCCGTAGAACGGTCCGGCCCGGTCCCGGGCGGTCCAGGTCCAGGTGAGTACGAACCCGGAGAGCACGAAGAAGAACGTGACCCCGGAACTGCCCAGTGACAGCGCCGAGTCCAGTCCGGATGACGGTAACGGCAGCAGGGTGCTCACATGCGCTAGGAAGACGGCCAGAGCGGCGAACCAGCGCAGCCCGGTCAGCGAGTCCAGCCGTTCGCCCCGCCGGTCCAGATCGGCCTGCGGGGCTGCGGTCAATGTTTCACGGCTTTGTGCGGAAAAGGCCATGACAGGACACCAGCCATTCGACGTGATGGGATTAAGGCCACGCCGGACGATTTCATCAACCGTTCGCAAATCGGCTCTAAATCAGCGATAAAATGGGCCCAGGCGTGGCCCGGCGTGCCATTGCGCGGCTAAATTCACAGGCATGCCGACTTTCCCTTACCACAGCGCGTTGGTCACCGGCGCGTCCAGCGGCATCGGCGAGGCGTTCGCTCGCCGGCTCGCTGAGCGCAATGTCGCGCTTGTACTCGTCGCCCGCCGCAGTGACCTGCTGGAGAAGCTCGCCACCGAGCTCGAGTCGGCGTACCGGGTGACGGTCGAGGTGCTACCGGCGGACCTCACCGACGAGTCCCGGCTGGCCGCGGTCGCCGCGCGGCTGTCCGACCCGGAGCGGCCAGTCGACCTGCTGGTGAACAACGCCGGGTCCAGCGGAACCGGTGAGTTCGCCGCCCTGCCACTGGAAGTCGAGCTGCGGACGGCCGCCCTGAACGTCCTGGTACCGCTGCGTCTCACCCACGCCTGCCTGCCCGGGATGATCAGCCGAGGTGCCGGCGGGGTCGTGAACGTGTCGTCGATGTCGGCGATGCTGCCCAGGCCCGGCTCGGCCACCTACGCCGCCACCAAGGCGTTCCTGTCCGCGCACGGCGAGAGCCTGGGCATGGAGGTCGCCCGGCACGGTGTGCATGTGACCACCGTGCACACCGGACTGACGCGGTCGGGGTTTCACGAGGCGGCGGGCGTGGACACCGCGACCCTGCCCAGGATCGGCTGGCTGAACCCGGAGGAGGTGGCCGATGCTGCCCTGGCCGCCGTAGCGGCGGGGCGGCCGTCGGTGGTGCCGGGGCGTGCCTACCGGGTCCGGATGCCGCTGCTGCGTGTCCTGCCGCGCGCGGCCCTGCGTGCCATCGTCCGCCGCTCCCACCGCCCTTGAGCCCAGACGGGCGGCCGAAGAGCAACTTCGGCGAGGCGGGACCGAGGTACGGCAGGGATACTGAGGATTTGCCGATCGCCGTCGGGAGAGTGCGACATGGCCGTCATCACACCGCGCAACCGCGTCCGCAACCGGATCGTCATCGCCCTGCACCGGATCGGCCTGCCGATCGGCCCGATGGCCCTGCTGACCGTCGCGGGCCGCCGCAGCGGCCGGCCGCGTACCACGCCGGTGGCGCCCGTCGTGATCGCTGGGAGCCGCTACCTGGTCGAGGCATACCCGGGATCGGACTGGGTGCGCAACGCCCGCGCTGCCGGACGAGGGACGCTCACCCGCGGCCGGCAGCGCCAAGAGGTGGACCTCACCGAGGTGCCGTCGGCTGATCGCGGTCCGATCCTGCGCGAGTTCCCGACGCAGAACCCGCGCGGTGCCGGGGCGTTCGTGCGAAACGGCATCGTCGAGTCACCCACGCCGGAGGCGTTCGCGCAGGCCGCCTCGCGTTGCCCGGTATTCCGGGCCACGCCGCGCAGGGCGGACCCGGCCTGACGGCGGATCCACCGGGCGGACGCGACCGGTCGGGCGGGGCGGACGCGTCCTGCCGGTGTCGTATCGGCGCGAAGAAGTGCCGTCCGGGCGGGCCGCCCGTGGTTGTCAGGTCGGCATGACCATCGCGTCGTCGACTGCGGCCGGCAGCGGCCGCCCCCGCACATCGACGCCGGTCGTCAGGTAGCGGAGCTCGTCCGGGCCCTCGTGGCGCAACCAGTGTGCCATCCGGCGCAGATCGGCCGGTTGCGGATAAATGAACCGGCAGCCCGGGTCCCGCAGGCCCAGGTGCTCCAGCACGACCGGCGAGTTCTGCACCGCCGTCATCAGCTCCTTGCCGGCGTCAGCAGCGCTGCGCTCGCCACGGTCGACCGCCTCGCACAGCCGCACCATCTCGACGAACAGCGACTGATAGCCGGGGGAGCCGGGCACCGGCGAGCCGGGATACGCGGCCTGTTCCATGGCACGCAGCACCCCGTCGTCGCCGGACTCGACGTACCGCTCGGTGAACCGGTCGAAACGCAGGTTGATCGGCACCTCGGCGGCGCACCAGACGCGGTACACCGCGTTCCACAGGCTGTGGTCGGAGAACGATACGAACGAACAGTTGACCAGCTCGTCGTTGTACTTGATCAGGCCCTGCTGGAGGTCCTCGACGTACTGGAAGCGGGTGGTGTCGAAGTCGTCCTCGGCCAGCGCCTCCAGCAGCCGCCAGGCCAGCGAGTTGATCACCTCACCGGTGTTGGTGAGGCCACGGGAGTAGAGCGGGTCGATGAAGCCGGCTGCGTGCGACATCAGGCACCAGCGGTATCCCACGGTCCGCTCCGAGGTGTACTGGATGCGGTTGGCCGACACCCATGGCCGGACGGTACGGGCCGGCCGGAACATCCGGTCGACCACCGGGAAACGAGCCGCGAACTGCCGGAACTCCTCCTCGGGGCTGACGTCGTCCGGTTTCGGGTACCGGCGCTCGTCGAACGTCAGACCCACGCTCACCAATGGGTTCCTGGAGTCGGCAGTGTTGTTGAACGGGATCGACCAGAACCAGCCCCGCTCGAAGGTGTGGTGCATGGTGCCCTCGACCCACGGGATCGGCGGGCGGTCCCCGGCATCCACCCGCAGACACTCGTCGGTCGGTAGCACGCCGATCATGTGGGTGAACATCGACCGCGAGTGGTGCTTGAGTGCACTGCCGGGCTTGCGCAGGTTCAGCATCGCGGCGAGTGGGGAGCGGAAGCCGCTGGCGTCGACCAGGTAGCGGCCCTCATACCGGTCGCCGTCGCGGCCGATCAGCGCGACGTGGTCGTCGGCCAGTTCCACGTCCTGCACGGCGAACCCCTGGCGCACGTCGCAGCCGTGGCGGATCGCGGTGTGGAAGAGATAGGCGTCGGTGTCCTGGCGGAACAGGTGACTTGTCTGGAGCACCTTCGACGGCGGGCTGAACTGGTTGAACTCAGCCGGGTCGGGCTCCTTGCCCTCCTCGTGCCGAATGAACCCGAAGTGCCGCTTGGTGCCGCTGGTCGGCCCAATCTGATCCCGGCACCCCGAGTACGAGGTGAGCGGCTCCAGTTCGGGTACCTGGTATCGGCGGGCCAGCAGCCGGAAGACCTTCAGCGTGTACAGCGTGGTGGACTCGCCGACGGCGAACCGCGGATGCACGGCGCCGTCCAACAGCAGCACCGAGACGCCTTGGCGGGCGAGGATCGCGCCCAGGGTCGCGCCGGCGATACCGGAGCCCAGGATGAGTACGTCATGGCGACGGGACATCGGTCCTCCAACCTCGATCGGCGGACGGCCGGGGGCATCCCTGCTCCCGGCCGTCCCTGGTGGTTTAGTCCTGTGAGGCCGGCATGGCGAACTCGTGCTTGCCGCGCGGTACGGTGAAGCCGCGCATGTTGTGCTTGCTGGCGAGTTCCTGCATCTGCTGCCAGTCCGGCTTGCCACCAGCGACCAACTCGGCCAGCCCGATGAAGAAGTTCTCCACCCCACCGGGTGTGGCGATCACCAAGAGCTGGCCGGGCTCGTCGCCGATGTTGAGGAAGCGGTGCGGTACGCCGCGCGGGCCGTAGATCACAGTCCCGGCGGAAATCACCTCGGTGACCCCGCCGACCTCGAACTCGTAGGTGCCCTTGTTGACGAAGAACGCCTCGTCGGAGCTCTCGTGCACGTGCAACGGCGGACCGCTCTTTGGCGCCGTGGTGATCTGGTAGAAGCTGTACAGGCCACCGGTGTCCTCCTTGCGCAGCAGGAAGCGGCCCTCCTCCCCGAACCAGCAGACTGGTTCCACGTCATCGCGGTTGACAACTTTTCGCTCGGGCTTTGACACGGTGTTCCCTTTCTCAACGGGCGAAGGGCCGGGCTGTAGTCAACCGGCCGGCGGTTAGGGGCCGATAAAGGACGGTTCACGCGAACGTGGTTCCGCCGTCGGCAAGGACACACGCACCGGTTAGGTAGGACGAACGCGGCGAGGCCAGGAACGCGATGGTCTCGGCCACGTCCCGTGGGGTGCCGTTGCGGCGCACCGCCGCTCGGGCGGCTACCGCACGGCGCTGCTCCTGCGGAATGAGGTCCGCGAGCTCGGTGAGGATCAGGTTGGGCTCCACCGCGTTGACCCGGACGCCGTGCGGGCCGGCCTCCAGGGCCAGGGTCCGCACCGCGGCCTGTACGCCGGCCTTGGCCACCGCCAGCGGCAGGAATCCGGGCGCCGGACGCCGGGCCAGTGCGGCGCCCACCGCGACCACCGCACCCTCGCGGCGGGCGATCATCGCCGGCAGCACCGCCCGCGTGGTCAGGAACAGGGCCTTTAGCTGCCGGGTTACCACTCGCTCCAGGTCGTCCCAGGTCAGCTCGGTGGCCAACGCCACCCGGGCGTCGTGCGCGCCCAACCCGGCCGCGTTCAGCACCAGCACGTCGACCGCGCCGAGCTCGGAGCCGGTCGCGGTGACCAGGTCGTCCACCTGGTCCGGGTCGGTCACGTCAGCGCGGATGGCGACCGCGTCGCCGCCCCGCTTGCGGATCAGGTCGACCACCTCCTGGGCCCGGTCGGCGTCCTGCCGGTAGTTCACCGCCACCCGGGCGCCCCGGGCGGCCAGCAGTTGGGCGGTGGCTGCGCCGATGCCGGCGCCTGCGCCGGTCACCAGTGCCACCCGGCCCTCGAAGTCCGGCGGCTCTGGGCCGTCCGGGAAGATGTCCACGCTGCCCACTCGAATCTCCTCACCATGTCGTGTCGATCAGACCCAGGCCAGCCAGCAGCCGCCGAGCCCAGCGCCGAAGGCCAGCACCGCCGCCACGGTGCGCCAGCGGTTGGCCCGCGCCCACCGGCCGCGCAGCGCCCGCCACCCGTCCGGGATCTCGCCCGCCTCCGCCCACGCGCCGATTCGCCGGTTCATCCGGACGTTGCGCAGTTCGGAGATCAACGCGACCCCGGCCACCGCGGCCAGCGCCGTGCCGAAGACCACCCGGGCGGCGGCGTTGGGTGCCAGGAAGCACAGCGCCAGCCCGCAGGCCAGCGCCACCTTGTTGACCGTCGGCATCAGCGGGTCGAATCCGGGATCGAGCAGGCGGTGCACCTGCGACCAGGTCTGCCGAGGCAGGCTCAGCAGCATCGGCACCACCGCGCGATCCACCGCCACGAGCGCACCGGCCAGCGTCCCGGTGCACAGCACGAACACCACGGCCAGCGCGGCGGCCACCACCTCGCTCACGTCGGTGGCCGGGCCGCCACCGGCAGCACCGGGCCGCGTTCCAGCCGGTCATCCATCATCAGGGCGTACGACTGCGACCGGGCCACGCTATCGAAGAAGGCGACCATGAACAGGTCGCGCAGCCGGCACAGCACCCTGTTGTGCGCCAACCCCAGGGTGCCGATCCGCCACGAGGTGGTGACCATGTCGGCTGTCCGGGCTCGGCGGGACTCCTCGAAGGCCCGCAGCGTCCTTGGCAGATCGTCGGTGTCCGCGCGCCCGAGCACCGCGGCCAGCGCTACCGCGCTCTCGATCGCCTGCCCGGCGCCCTGGCTGAGGTTCAGCGTCATCGGGTGTGCGGCGTCGCCGATCAGCACCATCCGTCCCCGCGACCAGCCGCCGGCTGGCGGCCGGTCGAAGATGTTCACCGGTAGGACCGCAGCCTCTTCGGTGGACCGGATGATCTGGCCGACCGGTTCCGGCCAGTCCCGGTACGCCTCGGCCAGCGCTGCGGTCCTGTCCCGGTTCACTGTGTCGATGGCGGCCGCGGCCCGGTCACTGGTTATCGCGTCCCAATAGACCTCCTCGGCATTCAGTCGGCAATACAGGAACCGCAGCCCGCCCCGGCCCCACAGGTTGAAGAACGTCCCGGTCGGTACGACGTCCTCGCCGGGCAGCCGGGTGATCGCCTGCCAGGCGGTGTACCCGGCGTAGCGTGGGGGTGTCTCGAACCCGTGCCTCAGCGTGCCGCGGACCACCGAACGCAACCCATCCGCGCCGATCAGCACGTCACCATGCGCTGTGGAGCCGTCCGCGAAGTGCGCGGTCACCCCGTCCGCGTCCTCGGTGTACCCGGTGCAGCGGGCACCGAGCCGGACTCGGTCGGCCCCCACCGCGTCGGTGAGGACCCGATGCAGATGCGAGCGCCGCAATGCGCACGCCGGCGCGCCGATCCGCTCGGTCGGCCCGTCCAGGTGCCAACGGGCGAGTCGCCGGCCGGTGTCCGAGCGGAACTCGTGGTACCGCATGTGCACTGAGCCGGCCGCCACCGCCTCGTCCAGGCCGATCCGGCGCAACGCCAACACGGCGTTGTGCCAGAGCATGAACCCGCCGCCGCTGAGCAGCCGGTCCGGGTTCGGGCGGGCCTCGTACACCTCGGTGTCGATGCCCTGTCGCAGTAGACCGGCTGCGGCGGTCAGACCACCGATCCCAGCACCGATCACCAGGGCCTTGCGCAGCGTGGCCATCGCCGGCTCAGGTGTGCGACGGCACGCTGTCGAGCCGGGCGCGCAGGTCGAAGATCCGCCGCTCGATGCCGCCGCCGCTCCAGTAGGGGAACATTGGCGCCGCCACCTCCCGGTGTGACGGTGCGTCCTCCCAGGCGCGGAACGCCCCTTCGCTCTCCCACTCGGCCAGCAGGATGTACCGGCCGGCCTCCTCGGCGTCGCGCAGCAGCTCGTCCCGGATGTGCCCGGGGGTGCCCCGGACCACCGCGGCGACCTGGCGGTAGGCGTCCTCGAACGCCTCCCGATGCTCGTCGGCGATACGGGCAGACACCATGATGCGTACGGGCATGACATTCACCTCTCGACAGGGGGTTGGGCGGGCACGTGCTCGACGGTCTCGAGCACACGTTTGCGGGCGCCGTCGCGGAACTGCTCCAGACGCGCACTCAGCTCGGCACGTTCCGGGCTGCGCTGGAACGCATCCAGGGCGTCCGGACCGGACCAGTCGGCCATGATCACGTGATCGGCGGGGCGGTCCGGGTCCCGCAGCAGGGTCTGGGCGACGCTGCCGGGCAGCCGGGCCGCCCGCCGTGCGGTCTCCAGCCAGGCTGCCCGGAACGCGTCCTCGGCGCCGGGCCGGACGGTCATCTCCAGCACCGTGCGCAGCATCAGATGCCGCCGTCCACGTCGAGCGTGGCACCGGTGACGTACCGGGCGGCGTCGGAGATCAGGAACAGCACAACGTCGGCGATCTCCTCCGGCCGGCCCAGCCGGTGCAGGGAGATCATTTGTTCGTACCGGGCTCGGCCTTCCGGGGTCACCGCATCCATCTGGTCGGTCTCCACCAGGCCGGAGGCGACGCAGTTGACCCGGATGCCGCGGCCGCCGAATTCCTTGGCGAGCGCCCGGGTCAGTCCCATCACACCGGCCTTGGACGCCACGTAGTGCGCCGCGCCCGGCATCCCGTGGTGGGCGACCGCCGAGCTGATATTGACGACGGAGCCGGTTGCCGCGAAGTGCGGCAGCGCGGCCCGCGTCAGGTGGTACGCCCCGGTCAGGTTGGTGTCCAGGATCCGCCGCCACTCGTCCGGGTCGAGGTCGGCCAGCGGCAGGTGGCTGATCACGCCGGCGTTGTTCACCACCGCATCGATCGGTCCGTGTGCGTCCACCGCGTCCGCGCAGAACCGCTCGGCCTGGTCGTACGCCCGGATGTCGCACCGCAGCAGTGTGCCGGTCGCGCCGCGGGCCTTGAGTTCCCGGCGCAGCGACTCGACCTGCTCGCTCTCGTTGACGTAGCAGGCGGTCACCGCCGCGCCCTGGCCGGCCAGAGCCAACACGGTGGCCCGGCCGATGCCCCGGGATCCGCCGGTGACCAGCACGTGCCGCCCGGCGAGCGCGAAGTTCAGGGCGCTCACCTGGGCACCGCCGCGTCACTGCGGCGGGCCGCGGCCGCCTCCACCCGCTCTTTGATCAGCTTGAGCTGGACAGCCGAGTTGGTGTTGATCCGCTCGGTCATGACGGCGTCGTCCACCGGCGCCTGCGGGCGCATGTGGAACTCCTGCCTCCAGCGCATCTCGATGCCTTCCGGAGTGGGGCGGTACGTCCAGTGGATGTTCATGAACTCGAACGGTCCGGTCTCCACCCGATGTGCCCATACGCTCAGTGCGGCGCGGTCCGCCATCCGCTCGGACACCCAGCTCCACACCGTGCCGTCCGGGTCGGGGTGCATGGTCAGCCGAAACCGCACGGTGTTGCCGGCGCGGTGCAGGATCTCCACGCTCGCGTACTCGCTGAACAGGTCCGGCCAGTTCTCGACGTCGTTGGTCAGCTCCCAGACCAGGTCCAGTGGCGCATCGATCACGATGCTGTTCTCGGTGTGTGCTACCGGCGGACGCAGCCGTTCGTTGATCAGGCCGAGGATCTCCGGCAGGCGGGTCACCCCGTCGGCGTCGAGCCGTATGTCGTACCGGTTCTCCACCTCGGTGATCACGTTGAGCAGGGCCAGCGAGTCCACCCCGAGGTCCTCGAGGGTGATCGCCGGGTCGCCGGTGTCGAGTACCTGCGACGGGACGCCGGTACAACGCTCCACAATGGTCAGAAACTCCGGATAACTCAGTGACGTCGCGGTCATCGGATGTGGGTCCTCTCCTGAAGATGTACTCAACCGGGCCGTCACGCACTGACCGCGCGTACGACGACCGCGGAGTTGAAACCGCCGTAGCCCCGGGCGATCACCAGCGCGGTACGCAGGTCGGCCGCGCGGGGATCGCCGACCAGGTCGATGCGGTGCTCGGGGTCGACGGTGACCGCGCCGCCGGTCGGCGGGATGATCTGGTGACGCAGGGCCAGCAGGGCGGTGACCACGTCCAGCGGTGCGCCGCCGGCGTACAGCCGCCCGTATCCCGCCTTGGGCGCGGTGACCGGAACGCCGTACGGGCCGAACACCTCACTCAGGCACGCCGCCTCGGCGCGGTCGAGCTCCCGTGTGCCGGCCGCGTCCGCGAGGACCACGTCCACGTCGGCCGGGGTCAGGCCCGCGTCGGCCAGCGCCAGTTCGATCGCGCGACGCAGCGGCGACGGTCCGGGAGCGGCCGGGACGCCGGGCGGGGGGTCGAACGTGGCGGCATGACCGGCGATCTCGCCGTACGGCGTGCCAGCGCCACGGTCGGCTGCGCCGTCCGACGACTCCAGCACCAGGATCGCACCGCCCTCGCCGGGGACGTGTCCGGCGGCACCGGCGTCGAACGGCAGGTAGGCCCGGCCTGGGTCGGTGCCGGTGCTCAGCCGGCCGGACGTCAGCTGGCAGGTCAGCGCGTACGGGCTCAGCGGCGCCTCGGTGCCGCCGGTCAGCACCGCCCGGGCGTCGCCGCGCAGCACCGCCGAGCGAGCAAGCCCGATCGCATCCAGGCCACCAGCCTGCTCGGCCACGGCGACTCCGCACGGCCCCTGCATGCCGTGCCGGATAGAAAGCTGCCCGGTCGTGGCGGCATAGAACCAGGCGATCGACTGGTACGGACCGACGTACCGCGGCCCCTTGGACCACAATGCCTGGATCTCACGTTGCCCGAACGCGTTGCCCCCGGACGAGGAGGCGGTGATAACACCCAGGTCGTACGGGTTGAAGTCGGTTGGGTCGAGATTGGCATCCCGCAGCGCCTCGTCGGCCGCTCGCAGCGCGAACTGGCTCCACCGGTCGGTTTGTAGCACGAGCCTGGGATCCACCCCCGGCACCACCTCGGGGCCCTGCACCTCCCCGACCACGGGCACCGGAAAGTCGTCCGCGGCGAACCGGGTGATCGGACCCAGCCCGTTGCGGGCGGCCAGTACGGCCTCCCAGAAATCGTTGGCGCCGGACGCGCTCGGCGCGATGGCGGAGATGCCGGTGACCACCGCGCGCCGGGTGGCCGGCACGTCTCCCGCTGCCGCGGTGCCGGTCGTCGCGGTGTCGCCAGTCATGTTGTCAGTCATCGCGGACCGCCGCTCCCGGCGCGGTCAGCAGCATCGCCGTCTGGAAGCCGCCGAAGCCGCTGCCCACGCTCAGTACCGTGCGGGTCCGGTGTTGGCGTGCGGTCAGCGGCACATAGTCCAAGCCCAGCTCGGGATCGGGATGGTGCAGGTTCGCCGTGGGCGGCACTGTGTCGGTCTCGATGGCCAGTGCGCAGGCGACGAGTTCCAGTGCGCCGATCGCACCCAGCGAGTGCCCCACCATCGACTTGATCGAGCTCACCGGTACGTGGTGTGCGTGCTCCCCGAGCGCCGACCTGAACGCGGCGGTTTCGTGCCTGTCGTTCTGCCGGGTGCCCGACCCGTGCGCGTTGACGTAGTCGACCGCCTCGGCGGGCAGCCCGGCGCGCTCGAGTGACACCCGGATCGCCTCGGCCATCTCCCGCCCGTCCGGGCGCAGGCCGGTCATGTGGAACGCGTTGCTGCGCTGTGCGTACGCCGCGACGCCGCAGTAGATCCGGGCGCCGCGTCGGCGGGCCGCCGACTCCTCCTCCAGCACCAGAACGGCCGCGCCCTCGCCCAGCACGAACCCGTCACGGTCCCGATCGAATGGCCGGGATGCGTGCTCCGGATCGTCGTTGTTGGCGGAGGTCGCCTTGATCGCGTCGAAGCAGGCCACCGAGATGGGCGAGATCGGCGCGTCGGTGGCGCCGGCCAACACCAGGTCGGCCGTACCGTTTTCGATGTACTGCGCGCCCTGGATCACGGAGTCCAGGCCCGAGGTGCACCCGGTGGACACCACCCGCACCGGGCCCTGCGCGCCGGCGGTCCAGGCGACCTCGGCGGCCAGTGCGCTCGGCACCAAGGCGTCGTACAGGTGCGGATACGGGTCGTTGGCGCGGACCACCCACCGGCTGCCGTGGTCGCTGACCCGTACGTACTGCCGCTCCAGGGTGACCGTCGAACCCACCGCGCTGCCGATCGAGACGCCGACCCGGTGCGGCGGCAGGTCGCCGGTCTCCGCGCCGCTGTCCGCGAGTGCCTCCCGGGCGGCCACCACGGCGAACTGTGCGGCGCGGTCCATCCGGCCGATCTCGGCCGGGCTCAGCCCCGAGGCAGCCGGGTCGAAGTCGCACTCGGCGGCGATTCGGGACCGGTATCCCGAGGCGTCGAAATGGCTGATCGCCCGGGTCGCGGTGCGTCCTTCGGTGAGCAGGTTCCAGAAGGCCTTGGCGCCTACCCCACCGGGGGCCACCACGCCGATCCCGGTCACCACAGCCCGGCGCGGCATCATGTCCCCGCCTGATCCGGTAGCTGTTCGGTATCCACGTGACCGAGTTCCGGGCGCGGCGCCAACGGACCCAGCTGAAAGACCAGGAAGGCCTCCGTATCAGCGGTGTTCTCCAGCCGGTGCCGCACGTTGGGTTGCAGGTGCAACGCCTCGCCAGCGGCCAGCGGGACCCGTTCGCCGTCGATCCGGGCGGTGATCGCCCCGGAGACGAGGTAGAGGAACTCTTCCGAGTATGGGTGGTAGTGCTCGGTCACCACCTCACCGGGCGCCAGCGTGAGCACCCCCATGAAACCCGATGTCGTGCCAGCCGTCGCCGGGCTCAGCAAGGTCCGCAGGTCGCCGCCGCGACGTCGGTTCGGCAGCACGTCAGCCGCCGCGATCTTGGTCATTCGGTCGCTGGTCATCCCAGTCCTCCCCTATCCGTCGGGCCGGTCAGCGGTCCGCCCGCCACGTGTAGAACTCCTTCGCCATCGCGTCCTCCGGGCCACGCCAGTTCTCCGGGTCGTACGCCGTGATGTGCGGGCGTAGCTGCTCGCTGACGTTCTGGAACAAATCGCCGTCACGAACTTTCGCGATGGCCGGCCGCGCGTCGGTGCCGGACAGGAAGAAGTGCATGTAGAGGTCGCCGAAGCGGTACAGCCGACGCTCTCGAACACCGATCACATGCGGCAGTTCGCCGGCGTCCGACTCGGCGAAGATTCGCTTGACGTCGGCCTCGGCTCCAGGTTTCATGCGGGCCACGATCAGGGTGCTGCGCATTTGCTCGGTCCTCCCCTTCCGCGATGCCGCTCGGCACGCGGCACACGCAGATTCCCGTGCCGCACTAAAGCGTCGATGAGGGCCGGGAAAAATTTCCGCCGCAGGTCGTGGCCCTGTACGGGACCCTCCAGAATTGCTTTGTCTGGGCGCATTCCCGGGTCCGCAGGATAGTGATCATCGGTCTGACCTGCGGATACTTCATCCCGGACGGCAAAAGTAGGTACGTCCTCCTCCTTTGGTACGTAGGCGGGCCCCGCGTTCGTCGTTACGCTCGCCGCACTTGCCGCGACGCACCGTATTGCCGGTCCGCGTGCGCTTCTCTGGGGGTAAAATGGACATCCTTACCGTTCCGCAATCAGAGGAACCGCCACCCGCTCCGATTAACGGACGGATGCTGCGCGAAGTCTGCGGGCGATTCCTGACCGGAGTCGCGGTGATCACCTGCCGGGGCGACGACAGCGAGCCGATCGGGCTCACCGTCAATTCCTTCACCTCGGTGTCGCTTGAACCGCCGCTGGTGCTGTTCTGCGTGCACCGTGACTCCCGGGCCCTGGCCGCGGTCCGCGCCGCCGGCACCTTCGCAGTCAACATCCTGGCCTCCGACCAGGTGGCGCTCTGCCGGGCCTTCGCCGCACGCGCCACCGCCGGGTTCGGCGGGCTCGCCCATCACCCGGCCTCCACCGGTTCACCGGTCCTCGGCGACTCCCTGGCCTATCTGGACTGCCGCCTGCATGCGGTGTTTTCCGGCGGCGACCACGAGATCGTGGTCGGGCGGGTGGTCGACCTGGGCCTGCTCCGCGAGGAACGCCCGCTCGCGTTCTTCCGCAGCGCCCACCCTCGTTTCGAGGAGGTTCCCGCGTGACCACCCTGCTGACGCTGCCCGCGCCCGGGGAAGCGGTGGACCGGGACAGCCGGCCCGTCGCCCTCCGGCTGCTCGGCCCGCTCGAGATCGTGGTCGACGGCGAGGAAGTGCCACTGCCGCAGCGCAAGCTCCGCCAGTTGCTCGCCGCTCTGCTGATCCGGGCCAACACCACGGCCTCCAACGAACTGCTCATCCGTGAGCTGTGGGGCGACCGGCCACCGCCAACCGCGCTGGCGGCCCTGCGTGTCTACGTCTCCCAGCTGCGCAAGTTCCTGGTCCGACACAGCCTCGAAGGACGCTGCACGCTGGGCACCCGTGCGCCCGGCTATCGGATGCAGGTCGCCGACGGCATCCTTGATGTGGCGCTCTTCGAGCAGCAGTGCGCCCGCGCGCTGGCCTCCGCCGAGGCCGGCCATCTGGAACTCGCCTCGCAGACCTACCACGAGGCGCTCGCCCTGCGTCGCGGTCCGGCCTTGGAGGACCTGCGGGACAGCCCGGTCCTGGCCGGCGCCGCCCTGCAGCACGACGAGGCCTGGGCCACGGCGCTGAAGCGCCGGATTGATCTCGACCTGATGCTCGGCCGGCACCTCGAACTCGTCGGCGAACTGCGTCGGCTGGTTGTCGAGGACCCGCTCAACGAAGTCTTCTGCGCCCGGCTCATGGTAGCCCTGTACCGCAGCGGCCGCAGCGGTGACGCACTTGCCTTCTACCGCCGTACCCGGGCGAAGTTGATTGAGGAACTGGGCATCGAGCCCGGCCTCGATCTCCGCCTCGCTCACCAGGCCGTGCTCACCGACGACGCCGGCTTCCAACTGCGCCCGCGGATCCCGGCATGAGCTGTCGCCGCTGGTGGCGACGGCTGAGGTGGGCCGTCTGGGACGGCATGGTCGCCTACGGCAGATTCACTTTGGGAGTGCCGGAAATCCTTGACGGCCCATCTCCTGGGCACCCGGAACGGTGCTGCCCGGAGCAGCCCCTCACCGACACCGAACGGGCGCTCGCCCGCCAGCTCAGCCGGCGCTACCGGTAGCCGATGCGAGGAGATCCCATGTCGACCGAGGTCCGTAACCCCGAGGTCCCGCCCGCCGCGGGCACGGCCCACCCGGGGCTGGCCCTGCTCGTCCTCGTCACCGCCGAACTCATGGTGGTGCTCGACGCGACCATCGTGAACATCGCGCTGCCCAGCATCCGGACCGACCTCGGCATGTCGGTCGGCGCGTTGTCCTGGATCGTCACCGCGTACGCCCTGGCGTTCGGCGGTCTGATGCTGCTCGGCGGCCGTGCCGGCGATCTCTTCGGCCGCCGCCGCGTGTTCCGCCTCGGCATCGTCGTCTTCGTGCTGGCCTCACTGCTCGGTGGTCTGGCCCCGACCGCGGCGCTGTTGATCGGCGCCCGGATCCTGCAGGGCGTCGGCGCCGCCATCACCGCGCCCACCGCCCTGTCGCTGATCACCACCACGTTCGCGGAGGGCAGGCTCCGCAACCGTGCGATGGGTGCCTGGGCGGCGATGGCCGGCATCGGTTCCACCATCGGCCTGCTCCTCGGCGGTGTCATCACGCAATACCTGGACTGGCGGTGGGTGCTGCTGCTGAACATCCCGATCGGCATCGCGGTGCTGGCCGGAACCGTCGTGCTGCGCGAACCAGACCGGGATCGCGGGGGTCTGGGCCTGCTCGGCGCGCTCACCGGCACCGGTGGCCTGCTGGCCCTGGTCTACGCGATCAGCCGCGGGGGAGAGCCGGCGTGGTACGCCGGCGCCGCGGGGCTGCTCGTCGCGTTCGCGGTGATCCAGGCCCGCAGCCGGAACCCAATGCTGCCGGCACGGGTCTTGCGGGACCGCACCCGGGCCGGGTCGTACGCCACTATGTTCTTCGTCGGCATGGGCATGTTCGCCACGTTCTACTTCCTGACCCTCTATGTGCAGCAGGTGCTGGGCTACAGCGCGATCCGCGCCGGGCTGGCCTACCTGCCGTTCAACGTGGGGGTCGGCATCATGGCGGCGGTCAGTTCCCGGTTGGTGGCCAGGGTGCCGCCCCGCGTGGTCAGCGCGCCCGGCCTGGTCGTCGCAGCCGGGGGAATGGCGTGGCTCAGCACTCTCACGCCGCACTCGTCCTACTGGACCACCCTGATGCCGGCGATGTTCCTGGTCGCCCTCGGGCTCGGAGCCACGTTCGTGCCGATGACGCTGTGCTCTGTCCGCGGGGTGGCCGACAGCGACTCGGGCATCGCGGCCGCCGTCCTCAACACTGCCCAGCAGATCGGCGGAGCCGTCGGGCTGGCCGTGCTTGCGGCGATCTCCCAGGCGTACGCGCACGACCGTCTCGACGGGGCCGAAACCTATCTGAACGGCAATTCCGCGCTGCTGCCACAGGCGCTTGACGCACTGACGTATGGGTACACCCGGGCGTTCGTGGTCGCCGGGGCGGTGTTCCTGGTCGCGCTGGCCATCGTGGCGACCGTGGTGAACGCCGGTCCGCAGGACCGGGGGACGCGTCCCGCAGGCTGATGGTGGACCGCGAGAGGCCCCGGGTGCCGGACCAACGCGTCCGATCGATACCCGGGGCCTGTCGCGCAGTATCGGCTCGCGATCGACGGAGACATGTCGCGACCGACAACTTCGAGGTAGGGCTAACCGCCGTGGGCGCTGTGGTCACCGCTGTGGAACGAGTCGGTGATCCCCGCGTACCCGAGATGAATGGCCATGCCCTGCTCCTGGTGCGGCAGGTTGTGGCAGTGGTTCATCCAGAGCCCCGGGTTGTTGGCCCGGAAACCGATCTCCCACACCTCGCCCGGCCGCACATCGAACGAGTCGAGCCGCAGCGGGCTCCCGGTCGGCACCTCGCCGTCACGGGCCAGCACCACGACGGTGTGGCCGTGTAGGTGCCACGGGTGAATCTCCGCACTGCGGTTGACGATCCGCATCCGAACCAGGTCGCCCTCCTCGACGACCTGGGTGGGCGTCGACGGGTGCGCGCGGCCGTTGATGGTCTGCGCGTAGCGGGGGAGGGAACCGGCAAGCGCGAGGTTCCGTCCAAGCACCATGGTGAAGTCGCGGTTGAACGCGGCGGACCGGTCGATGGGCATCGGCGCGGGCTCGCCATAGGACAGCAGGTCCAGGTCGGGCCAGCGGCGGGTGTCCGCCTCGGGTGTTGCCGCGACCGTGCCGGGCGGGACCAGCCGCACCCCGCGGCCCGGATCGTCGCCCACGACGAGCTGAACCGGGCCGGCCGGCATGGTGAACGACACGTCGTACCGGCCGCCGGCGGGCAGCACCAGGCCGGTGTCCGTGAGCTCGCCAGGCCCGTTCAGGTCCCGGCCGTCCACCGCGGACAGGCGAAAGGGTGTGCCGACCAGGGCGAACCGACGGGGGTCGCTGTCGGTGTTGATCAGCCGCAGGCGCACCGGCCGACCTGATGGCACCGTCTCGTCGTACACGTCGTCGTGGGTGCCCAACGCCGTCACGCCGCCGAACTTGTGCACCGGCAGCGTCAGGTCGGTGGCATCCGGTGGAGTTCCCTTCGGACGGACGATGAGTGTGCCGTAGAGACCCATCCGTACACCGATGTCGGAGACCTGATGGGTGTGGTACCAGTACGTGCCGACCTGCCGTGCGGCGAACCGGTAGACGTACTCCTGGCCCGGCATGACCGCGTCCTGGGTGACACCGGGCGCACCGTCCTCCGCCGCGGGTACGTCGTAACCGTGCCAGTGCACCGTCACACCACGTTCGATGTCCTTGTTGCGGAGCGTCACCTCGATGAGGTCACCCTCCTCGGCGGTGAGGGACGGGCCAGGCACCTGGCCGTTGTACGTCCACGCCGACACGGTGCGGCCCGAGGTGAGGGTGACGTTGCCCTTCTGGGCGGTCAGGGTGGTGCGGCGGACGGTGCCGCCCTGAGCCATGTCCCCGGGTGAGCCGCGAAGGGCTGCTACCGGGGTGCCGTGGGCGGGTGGATAAGCGACCGGACGGCCGGCGCCGATGTCGACCGGGTCCTCTGGCAGCACCGCGAGACCGACCCCGGCCAGCCCGATGGCGAGCGCGGCGGCTGCGGCGATCCGCCGGCTACGCGTTCGAGCCGGCGCGGTCACCTGCCAGGTGATCAACGTGGCTGCGGCCACCAGGGCGACCGTGACGAGGGCCGCCGCCAGGGTCGTTGGGTAACCGATCAGAAAGGTGAGGACCAGACCGGCGGCGGCGGCGTACCCCGCGGTCAGCAGCGGGACCACGACGGCCGGCCGGTCGAGCACGTCGCCCGCCGGGTGCGCGGTCCTCGACGCCTCGGCTGCCGGCTCGGTCGTGCTACCCGTCGCGGGCGTGGCAGTGGGTTCCGAGGGCGTCTGCGGTGCCGGATTGGCCGCAGCCTGACCGGTCAGGGCGGCGCGGGCCGTCCGGACCAGGGGCGGACCCGCCAGCACGGCCGCCGCCAGGGCGGCAACCGTGAGCAGCGGAAGGGCGACGGTGACCTTCTCCTGGGCGAACCACCAGCCCTGGCCGGCGAGGACCAGGGCTGGAACGAACCGAAGGACGGTGAGCAGCACCGCCACGCCGGCAAGGGCCGGCGCCAGCCGGGCTTGCCGGGCCGCGGCCGCCGCGCCGGCACCGAGCCATGCGACGGCGACCAGCGCGGCGGCCACCAGATCCAGAGCGATGAGCTGTGCGGTGGGCATACGGTGCGTCAGACCGCGCCGGACCGCGAGGCCTCAACCGGGGCGGGCGCAGCCAGCGAGCCGCGGGCGCGGCGCATCAGGCCACCGGCCAGCATTATGATCGCCAGACCGTTGATCGCGTGCAGTCCGAAAACCAATACGCTCGCCGTCGTGGTGTCGCCGGCGCTGGTGTTGAACGCTTCGGAGATCACCTGGATCGGGCGCTGAAGAATCACCAGCCCCACCGCGAGCAGCGTCAGGCCTATGGTGCGGCCACCCAGCTTCGCCACCGCGGCGGCGATCGTAGCCAGTACGCCGAGCAGCGGAATGACCATCAGGCCGTTGATCCGGTGGGCGGCGAACGAGTCGTCGTCCTGAGGCTTGTCGAACGCGCCGACCGCGGCCAGATAGAACTGCACGGCGATCGCGATCGCGAACAGTCCGAGGAGTGCCACGTACACCTTCCGCACTGGTGAATCCCTTCGTTATGGGGCGGCGTACCGCCCCTGCTTGCCTGTGGAAATGGTTGGAATGTGGCGCCAGGTCAGGCCGCGCGAAGTGCCTCCACACCGGGCAACGCGACCATCAGTGGCGGGCGGATCCAGTCGAGCGGCCGCAGCGTGACGTCGAGGTGCACCTGGGCGCCGGGCATCACCCGCACGTCGTCCGCGGTGGCTACCAGGAGCCGGTGCCCGGCGGGCTCCCGGTCCACCGGTTCGTCGGCCGGGGTGGCGGCGACCAGAAGGTGCCAAGAGCCGGCGGGTACGGCCGGAAGCCGCCACGCCCCGGGCTCGGTGATCGTGGTCGAGACCACCGGACGGCCCTGCGGGATGTTGGTCTCGAAGACGCCGATGAAGATCGGTGACGCGACGTCACCCGCGGCCTGTACGGTGCCGGAGAGGGCGCCGAGCTGGTGCCCGGCCCTCCACGGTCGGCCGCTCTCGGTTTCGTGCTCCGCCATGCCCCGGGACACCCGTCGGTATGTGGTGGGCGGCAGACCCACGCACTCGGTGAACCGGCGGGTGAAGGTGCCGAGGCTGCCGTACCCGACCTGCACCGAGATCTCCGCGACCGTCATCGAGGTAGCGAACAGCAGGTGTTTTGCCTCGTCAATACGTACTGCGGAGAGGAAGCGGATCGGAGTCACCCCGGTCACGTTGCGGAAAGTCCGAAGAAAATGGAACTTACTCATTGTGGCGGTCCGTGCCAGGTCATCGAGGGACAGTGGCTCCTCGTACCGTTCACGGATCGTGCGGATGGCCTGACGCACCAAACTTTCCAGTAGCCTGTCCCCCATGACTATCCCCCGGTCATCGATGTTTAATTTACGATCTTGGATCCTTCCTCGGTTAATGTAACAACTGGTGATCTAGCTGGCTACCCCTACCAGTTCTGGCGGGTCCCCTAGGAGAGGTATCGCACAAAATCTGCCGCTGTTGCCCCGGCTGAACTGGAAAAATAATGACGCAGCTGGATGTTCGTGGCGCCCTTCGCGATCCGGGAGTGTGCTTGTGTTGCGCTGCATCAAGGCGCTGGACTCGGCGTTTTCGCTCAAGTTGGTGCATGCTGCCCAAGTCTGCCGGGTCGAGATGGGTCGGCTGGGGTGCGGGAAGGAAAGCGTCGTCGCGGCACTGCCGACAATCCGTATACCAAAATGGTGTAAACGGTGAAGCGAATTCTCGGCAACTGGTAGCGCTTCTTGTGCCCAGGGTATCTGCCGGGTCGGGTCGAGTTTGTGGCGCAGAACTCGGCGCCACCTGTCCGTCTGCCGACCGCGTAACCGCCCACCATCTGGTATTTGCTGGCCCGCTCCGGCCGCGCGAGAAGCGGCCGGTCGTTTCCGTGCCAGCGATCCGGGCACATCCGCCGGTGCTCCCGGCCATTGACCATGTCACTCCCCGCAACCGTTGTGCCCGAATCACTGCGTACCGCCGGCGGCACTCGGCGGTCGGGCTTTCGCAGTGTCGCGGCCCTGCCGGAACCATGGTTCCGCGATATCGCCGTGGCGCGGGGGACCACAGGGCGCGGCCGGGCCGAGCCGCTGACCACCTGCGGCACCGCCGCGTTGGCCCTGCGGGGAGTGGGCAGTAGGGCGCCTCGCTGTGGGCCGGCCGGCACTGAGCGGTGCGATCCGGCCGTGGGATGTCCCGTCTGGTGGAACTGTGCCACGGTCACCCAACCTGCTCGTCGTGCTTGTGGAACAGCTTGCCGGGCCACCACATGTACCGGCCGATGTCGAAGTTCAGGGCGGTGACCATGATGGACCGGACGATCAGGGTGTCCAACAGGATGCCGAACGCGACCGCGAAGCCCAGCTCGGCGAACTGGGTGAGGGGCAGGGTGGCCAGCACCGCGAACGTACCGGCCAGGACGAGACCCGCCGAGGTGATCACGCCACCGGTGGCGGCCAGGCCGATGTGCGTGGCCGGGCGTGTGCCGTGCCGTACCGCTTCCTCCCGGATGCGGGTCATCAGGAAGATGTTGTAGTCGACACCGAGAGACACCAGGAAGACGAAGACGAACAGCGGAAACGAGCTGTCGGTCCCCTCGAAGCCGAAGATGTGCCGGAACACCAGGGCGCTGACACCCAGGGCGGCGCCGAACGACAGCACCACCGTGGCGGTCAGGATCAGCGGGGCAACCAGTGAGCGCAGCAGCAGCACGAGGATCAGGAAGACGACCACGAAGACGATCGGCAGGATAAGGTTCCGATCGCTCTGCGCCGCCCGCTGCACGTCCAGTTTGATCGCCGTGTTGCCGCCGACCTTGGCGTCCGCGCCGGGTATGGCGTGCACCGAGGCGCGAATTCGGTCGACCGTGTCGTACGCCGCCTTGCTGTCCGCCGGGGCGATCAGCGTGCCCTCCAGGTAGGCGTGGTCGCCGCGGACCACCGGCTCGGTCACCGACGTCGGGTCAACGCCCTCGGCTGCGGCGAACGCGTCGCGCACCTGAGCCATCTGGCCGGGGTTGCTGATCACCACCGTGGGGCTGCCCGCGCCTGCCGCGAAGTGCCGGCCAAGGACCTGATTCCCGACGATCGAGTCGTGCTGGCCGCGGAACGACTCCTCGCTGGTCAGACCAGTCGGGTCGAGCTGGAAGATCCCCAGCGACAGGACGGCCAGCACCAGCGACGTGAGGACCCAGGTGGACCGGGGCCGGCGGGCGACCAGTCGGCCGATCCGTGCCCAGCTGCTGGACGAGGATTCGTCGGCGGTGCCGAACTTCGGCCGGGACGGCCAGAAGATCCATCGGCCGGCGGTGACCAGCAGGGCCGGGAAAAGGGTGAGCATGACCGCCAGGCCCACCACGATGCCGATGGCGAAGACCGGGCCCAGGCCCTTGGTCGAGTTCATGTCGGCGAGCAGCAGGCAGAGGACGCCCGCGGCCACGGTGCCGGCGCTGGCCAGGAGGGCCGGCGCGGATCGGTGCAGGGCGACCGCCATCGCCTCGTGTCGGTCGGCGTGCCGGCGCAGTTCCTCGCGGTATCGGGCGATGAGGAGCAGCGCGTAGTCGGTGCCGGCGCCGAAGACCAGGATGGTGAGGATGGCGGACCCGTCGGCGGTGACGGTCAGGTCGGCGTAACGGGCCAGCACGTAGATCAGGGCCTGCGCCGCGACCAGGGCGACGCCGGCGGACATGATCGGCAGCAGCCAGAGCGTGGGGCTGCGATAGGTCAGCAGCAGGATGATGATGACGACCACCGCGGTGGCCAGCAGCAGCGTGGTGTCGATGCCGGCGATCGCGCGGCTCTGGTCGGCGGTGGCGCCGGCCGGGCCGGTCACATACGCGGACAGGCCGTTCGAGTTCTGTTCGGTCACCGGGGTGAGGGAGTCGACCGCGTCGGTGGCCTTGGAGAAGCTGTCGGTGCCGAGCGCCAGGGGGACCGTGATCTTCGCGGCCTGCCCGTCGTCGCTGAACACCGGGCCGATGACTTGGCCCTCCAGGTCGGGGCGCTGACCGAACACCTGCGCGTCGGAGGTGACCTTGGCGCGGTCGGCGTCGGTGAGCCCCGAGGCCCGCTCGTAGACGATCACCGCCGGCAGGGTTTCGACCTCGACGAACGAATCCTGCAGCAACAGGACCTGGGTCGACTCCGAGTCAGTCGGCAGGGTCGCCTCGGCTCCAGACTTCTGCACGTCGCCCAGCTTTCCGGCGAACAACGCGGACAGCAGCAGCAGACCGAGCCAGATGGCGATCACGACGTACTTCGTCCGACGGCCGGCGATGAGCGAGGCGATCGGCGTACGGATGTGGTGCTCCTCGTCGCGTTCCACGGACGGCCGGAATGACGACACGGACATGATCGGAACATCCTTACTGAGCGCGGAAGTATGTGCTCCCGATGGCGGCGCACGGCGATAGGACGCTATGCGCCGCCACTGGCAGATCACGCACAAAGCGCTGTCATTGTGAAGCCGCAGGTCAGGGTGCGGTGCTGTACCAGTCGATGATCTGCTGGGTGGTGGCCACCGAACCGCGTTCGATGCCGTGGAACGAGACCCCGTGGTGCCCGGTGGAGATGTTGAAGCGTGCCCCGGCCAGCCCGGTGACGATCACCGAGTAGCGACCGGCGATCGACGGGCCGTCGTACTTCGACACCCGCAGGTACTGCTGGCCGATCTCGGGGATCGGAACGACCTCGCGGATGGTCGGAGACACCACGGTGACGTGCCCGTCTGGGGCGACGATCAGGATGCGGGGAAGTTGGGTGGCGGGCAGGGTGTTCTCCGGCGCCTGGTCCGGGAGGAGCAGGGCGAAGGAGAGCGGCATCGTGCCGGGCGAGTCGAACTGGTAGGAGCGGATGGCGCCCGCCTGCGGCAGAGTGCCGTAATAGC
This sequence comes from Micromonospora sp. CA-259024, assembly GCF_050936255.1. Classification (NCBI taxonomy): domain Bacteria; kingdom Bacillati; phylum Actinomycetota; class Actinomycetes; order Micromonosporales; family Micromonosporaceae; genus Micromonospora; species Micromonospora sp. CA-259024. Next base: position 760,147 of record NZ_JBNJND010000001.1, read on the forward strand.
TCAGCGGGTCGTTCCCGTCCACGGACAGGGGCGCCAGCCACGGCACCACGTCGGTCTCGTCCAGCACGATGGAGGTGTGCGCCGAGGCGGGCAGCGCGATCGCGAGCACCGCCGCGAGCGTCGTGCCGGCGACGGTCACGGTCCGGCGAAGCGTGCGGGTCAGGGTTGTCCTCATGATTTTCCTTCGGCTTGTCGGGTCGAGTCCGTGAGAGCATTTCAGCTGTGCCGCAATGAGATCCGCTTACAAATTGCTCTCTTGGACGGGAGTGACCAGGGCCGACCCGGACGCGCCCCGCAGGGGTCTGCGGGGGACGGGCGAAACCTGGCAGAGTGACCCCATGCGCGTGCGAATTCTCGGACCGCTCGAGGTGATGGCACAGGACGGTGCGAGCGTCGAGATCGGCGGAGCGCGACTGCGCACGCTGCTCATCCGCCTTGCCCTGGAGGCCGGCCGGGTTGTCGCGGTGGAGTCTCTGGTGGACGCGCTGTGGCCGGACGGCCCGCCCGCCGATCCGGCGAACGCCCTCCAGTCGTTGATCTCCCGGTTGCGGCGGGCGCTCCCCGACGCCGCGGCACTGCGATCGGCGGCCGATGGTTACTGCCTCGACGTGCCCCGCGAGGCGGTCGACGCGCTGGCGTTCGAGCGGCTCGCCCGCGACGGCCGCCGTCTGCTGCGTGACGGCCGCGGCGCGGAGGCGGCCGGCCGACTGAGCGAGGCGTTGACCCTCTGGCGGGGATCCCAGCTGGCCGGCGCAGGCGACGGAGCGTTCGTGGCGGCGGCCGCCGCTCGGCTCGACGAGCTGCGCCTGACCGCCGTCGAGGACCGCATCGACGCCGCGATTGACGCCGGGTCGGAGCCGTCCTATCTGATCGCCGAGCTGGAGGAGCACATAGCTGTTCACCCGTTCCGGGAACGGCTACGCAGCCTGCTGGTGCGGGCGTTGCACGCGGACGGCCGGCAGGCCGAGGCGCTGACCGCGTTCGACCAGTATCGGCGGTTGCTCGCCGACGAGCTCGGCTCCGATCCGGGTCCGGAGCTGCGGGAGGCGCACCTGGCCGTACTGCGCGCCGCGCCCGACCGGTCGGAACGCGCCGGCCCGGCCCGGCCCGGCAATCTGCGGGTGCCGCTGACCAGCTTCGTGGGCCGGGACGAGGAGCAGCGCCGGATCCACAAGCAGCTCGGCGAGGGACGGCTGGTGACGCTGATCGGGCCTGGCGGTGCCGGCAAGACCCGGCTCGCGTCCACCGTCGCGGAGGCGCTGGCGAAGGATTTCGAGGGCGGCGTCTGGCTGGTCGAACTGGCCTCGGTGACTGATCCGCAAGACGTTCCGTACGCCGTCGTTGGCGCTCTCGGCCTGCGCGCCCGCGGCATGATCGACGCGGCGGCGAGCCCGTCCGGCGTGGTGGACCGGCTGGTCGAGGCACTCTCCGCCGCGCCCACCCTGATCATGCTGGACAACTGTGAGCACCTGCTGGACGCGGCTGCCCGGCTGGCCGACGAGCTGCTCGGCCGCTGCCCGCTGCTGCGCGTACTGGCGACCAGCCGGGAGTCACTCGGCATTGTCGGCGAGGCGCTCTGTCCGGTCGCACCGCTCGGCCTGCCCGCGCCGGGCACCCCGGTTGCGCAGGCGGTCGAATTCGCCTCGATACGCTTGTTTGCCGACCGGGTCGCCGCGGTCCAACCTGGGCTCGCGGTGACCGACGAGACAGTCGCCGCGGTGATCGAGATCTGCCGCCGCCTGGATGGGCTGCCGCTTGCCATCGAGCTGGCCGCGGCCCGCCTGCGGTCGCTGCCGCTGACCGTGCTGGCGACCCGGCTGGACGACCGGTTCCGGCTGCTCACCGGAGGCAGCCGCACCGCCGTGCCGCGGCACCGCACGCTGCATGCGGTGGTCGCCTGGAGCTGGGACATGCTCGAGGGCGAGGAACGCCGGATGGCCGAGTGGCTTGCCGTGTTCCCGGGTTTGATCACGGTGCGCAGCGCCGGTCGCCTGGAGGGGCTGGCTCCGCGGGTGCCGGCCGCGGTGCAGGACACCCTCGCCGCGCTGGCCGACAAGTCGTTGCTGCAGGCCGTGGGCAACGATGACCAGCAGTACCGGATGCTCGAGACGATCCGCGAGTACGGCCTGGAGCGCCTGGCCGAGGACGACCGGCTGACCGCGGTCCGAGCCGAGCACGCTGGGTACTTTCTGCGGCTGGTCGAAGCAGCCGGACCGGAACTGCGGGGCCCGGGGCAGCTCGACTGGCTGGCCCGGCTCACCACGGAGCACGAGAACCTGCTGGCAGCCCTGCACCTGGCCATCGACGCGGGGGACACCGCGACCGCGGTGCGGCTGGCAGCCGGGCTCGGACCGCTCTGGACCGTTCAGGGTAACCACACCGAGGCGACGACCTGGTTGCGGCCGGTGGTCGGACTGCGCGGCCCGGCCCCGATGGAGCCCCGCCGTCAGGCCACGGTGTGGTATCTGCTCAACCGGGTGATGACCGGCGGCTATGCCGGTGCCGACACCGGGGTCGACCCGGCGGCGACCGACACCGGCGAGTCGGGCACCGACCACCTGCACCCGGTGTCGGCCCTGCTCGAACCGGTGGCCGCGCTGATCAGCGACGACGTGGTCGCAGGCCGGGCGGTGATCGGGGACCGGCTGCGGCACCCCGACCCGTGGACCAGGTCGATGCTCCGGTTGCTGCGGGCGTTCCTGGGCGCCAACCACGGTGACATGGCCGCGGTCCGCGACGATCTCGACCGCGCCGCGTCCGGCTTCCGTGCGGTCGGTGACCGGTGGGGTCTGGCGGTCGCGCTGACCTGGCTGGCCAACGCGCAGACCATGCAGGGCGAGTTCGCCAACGTGGTGGCCACGCTGGAGGAGTCGGTGGGGTTGCTGCGCGAGCTCGACCCGTCGGACGGTGCAGTGCTGCAACGCGTGTGGCTCGCCGTGACCAGGGCCAAGCAGGGCGACGCCCAGCAGGCCCGGGCCGAACTGCGCGAGCTCATCGACGACCGGCGGGACGTCTCCGCAGCCCGGTTCGTCATCTTCGCCCGGATTTCGCTCGGCGACCTGTCCCGCCACGAGGGCCGGCTGGCCGAGGCTGAGGGCCACTACCGGGAGGCGGCCGACGACCTGCGCCACGCGCCCACCTTCGCGCCGATCTTCCGGGGGATGCTCAACTGCGCGCTGGGCCACCTGGCCCTGGCCGGTGGTGAGACGGCCTCCGCCCGGCGGTACCTGGCCGAGGCGTTCGCGTTGGCCACCGAGAGCGCCGACATGCCGTTCGTGGCCGACATCGGGGTCGCCGTGGCCTGGCTGTGCATGCGGCGCGGCGACCCTACGGCGGCGGCCGCGATGCTCGGTGCCGCCCACGCGCTGCGCGGCTCGGCGGACGCGCTGAACCCCGATGTGGCGCGGCTGGTGCCGCACCTCACCGGGACTCTCGGCCGGCGAGACTACGAGCGGGCGTACGCGGCGACAGCCGGCCTGGACCGCGCGGACGCCCTCGCCGGCATTGCTGCGGAGCTGCGGCCGGAGAGCGATCCGGCAGCCGGTTAGCCGGACTTGCGGGCCAGCCCTGCTTCGATCGCGTCGGCGCCCACCCGCGCGCCTTCGTACGCCTCGAAGGTCTTCTGCATCCGTGCGGCGTTGGCCCGGATCTCGGCGCTGCCGTCCACGTCACGTACCGCGGCGCGCAGGGTCTCCGCGTCCGGCGCCCGCATCCCGAGGCTGCGGCCCAGGCCGAGCTCCTCGACCCGGCGGCCGTTGGTGTCCTGTTCGGGCTGCTGCGGCGCGCCGACGATGGGCACCCCGAAGCTGAGCGCCTCCATCACCCCGTTCATGCCGGCGTGCGAAACGAAGATGCGGGCGTGCCGCAGCACCGCGAGCTGGGGCACGAAGCGGAACACCTCGAAGTTTTCCGGCGTAGGGCCCACCTCGTCGGGGTCGGTCCGCTCACCGATCGCCATCACCACGTGCCATTCGCTGTCCCCGAACGCCTCTACGCAGGTACGGAAGAAGGCGGCGTTCTCGCTCCAGATGGTGCCCAGCGTGATGAGCATGACCGGCTTGCCGTCCGCCGGCGGGGTCCAGTGCTCATTCTCCAACCGGCGGCCCAGTTGCGGGCCGAGGAACACGAACCGGTCGTCGAAGCTTTCCGCCGCGATCTGCAGCTCCTTGGCCACGAGTACCAGGTTCAGCGTGGCAGCGTCGCCGCCGTACGCCTGTGGGGCCAGGTCCAGCCCGTACTCCGCGGCGAACATGCCGATCTTCTTGCCGTACTCCATCAGCTTGGGGTTGTCCGGTGCGAACGAGTCGTGCTTCATCAGGTCCTGCAGGCCGAACTTCTCGTTGCTGGCCAGGTAGGGGATGAGGGAAACGTCGAGCACCCCCAGCTTGTCGGCGAGCATCCGGCCGGGGAACGTGGTCAGGTCGTAGCAGACCGCCGAGGGAACGTCCTGCTCGAAGTGCGCCAGCATGGGCGGGAACGTCTCCCGGACCTCGCGCAGGAACTTCTCCATCATCGGTACGAGGGCGTCCACCGTGAACTCGTCGCCCGACGGTGGCCTGGCTGGCATTCCGGACAGGTTGAGCGGGATGCCCCGGGCCCCGGCCGCCTCGACGATCGGCAGGAATCGTTCTCCGGTGGCGTACGTGATCCGGTAGCCCCGGCTGACGAGTTCCTCTACCAGCGGCAGGCTCGGGTTGACATGACCGAATGCGGGCATGCTGACGAATGCGATGTGCTTGTCCATGTCTCCTCGCGAGAGTGTCGGCGCGGCCGGTACGAAACCGGACGAGCGGGGTGGTCAGGGGTGCAGGGTCACCGGCAGCCGGGCGAACCCACGCAGGCCCAGGCCGGCCCGGCGCTCCGGGGAGGCGTCCAGGGTGACGGCGCGGGTGCGGGCCAGTAGCCGGTCCAGGAAGACCTGGGCCTCCAGTCGGGTCAGGTGGGCGCCGAGGCAGAAGTGCGCCCCGGCGGCGAAGGACAGGTGGGCGTTGTCGGCCCGGCTGATGTCGAAGCGGTCGGGGTCGGGGAAGCGCTCCGGATCGCGGTTCGCCGCACCGAGCACGGTGGTCACGTTCTGCCCTGCGGCGATCTCCACACCGGCGAGGGTGAGCGGCCGCAGTGCGGTCCGGGCGTCAAGGTGGACCGGGGAGTCGAAGCGCAGCATCTCCTCGACGGCCCGGGGCGCGAGCGCCGGATCGGCCCGCAGCCGATCGAACTCGGTCGGATGCGTCAACAGCGTGTGCAGGCCGTTGCCGAGCAGGTTGGCGGTGGTCTCGATACCTGCACCGAACAGCAGCAGCACGTTGGCCACCACTTCGGCGCTGTCCAGGTCGGCCACGGCCAGTCGGCTCAGTAGGTCCTCGGCCGGATCCCGGCGCTTGGCGTCGAGCAGGTCGGTGAAGTAGGCCGCCAGCGCCTGCTGGGCCGTGGTGGCTCGGGCGAAGACGCCGGCGTCCACGATCGGCTCGGCCATGGCGGCGAACTGGGCGAACAGCGGGGTGACGGTGGCCCGGTCGGACTCCGGAAGGCCCAGCAGATCGGCCATGATGGCCACCGGCAGCGGCCGGGCGACCGTGGTCATGAAGTCCCCGCCCGGCGTCGCGGCCAGCTCGTCCAGCAACTGGTCGACCTGGGCGGCGATGCCCACCCGCAGCAGCTCCACGTGCCGGGTGGCGAACGCCGCCCCGACCTGCTGCCGCACCCGCGTGTGCTCCGGTGGGTTGGCGAACGACATGCTCTTCTGGAGCAGCGCCATCGCCTTGGTGAACTCCTCCTCGGCCACCGGAGTGAGCAGGTAGCCCCGCATGTCGTCGGTCTTGCCCAGGTCTCGGTGCCGTAGTGCGGCGTCGCAGTCCGCGTGCCGGGTCAGCACCAGCGTGCCGTCGGGCGTGCGGAGCACCGGCGCACGTTCCTGCAACTTCCGGTAACCGGTGTACGGGTCGTCGTTCATTGGGTCGGACATGATCCCGAAGAACAGCTGAACCGCCTCGAGATCAGTGCTGGCGTCGGGGGCGGTGTCCACGTCGGGCGGGACCTGGCTCATCGGGGTGCTCCTGTCCATGCTGGTCATGACCGGATGTGGGCTCACGGTAGCCGGGGTGCCCGGCTCGTTGTCCTCTCCGAGATTGCGTTGTCGCCGACGCCTTCTCAGGTGCGACGGCGGTAGGCCCAGACGGCCAGCGGCGCAAACACCGCGAGAATCCCGGCCGACCACAGCACGCAGTACAGTGCCTCCTCGGCCACCGGTCCGCCGAGGAGCAGCCCACGGGAGGCGGCGATCGCGTGGGTCACCGGGTTGACGTCCGCCCACGCCCGCAACCACCCGGGCAGGGTCTCGGCCGGGGTGACCATGGTGGTGCCGAAGGCGGGCGGAAACATCAGTAGCAGCACCACGCTCTGCACCCGGGCGGTCTGTCGCACCACGACGCCGACCAGCACGTAGAGCCAGCTGAGGCAGAATCCGAAGAGGATGATCAGGGCGCAGGCAGCGAGGACCTGGCGTCGGGCGGCAGCAGGGTGGCCAGGATGCGGACCATGGTCGTCTTGCCCGCGCCGTTCGGGCCGAGCAGCCCGAGCACCGTGCCCGGACGGGCCGCCAGGTCCACCCCGGCCAGGGCGGTGACCTCGCCGAAGCGTTTCACCAGCCCTTCGGTGACGAAGGCGTATTCCATTTCGGGAGCCTTGCCAGCGGCGCTGTCAGAACGCGCACAGACCACCGTCATCGCGCTTGCCGCACCGAAGGCCATCGGACAGCGTCGCTGGGTAGGGTCGGTGTCCCGGATCTCTCGAGGAGGCGTCTGATGCCGACCGGCCCGGAACCACCCCCTGTGCTGTTCATCAATGGGCTACACCGCAGCGGTACCACGCTGACCGCGGCCGCGGTCACCGAGGCTACGGGCGGCGTCACCACCACCGCCGGCTACCTCGCCCAGCACATCCCGTCGCTGGCCGACTTCCTCGCCGCGGCTCCGGCCTCCGGCGCGACCCGCGGCGTGGACCGGCTCGCCGTCACACCTGACACCGCCGAGGAGTACGGCTTCCTGCTGCGCCGCTTCACCGGCCACAACTCGCTCTATGCCGACCCGGCCGGCGTCGGCGTGCTCCGCCAGGCGATCCGCGAACTCGGCGCACCGGGCACCACGGTGGTCCTGAAGAACCCGTTCGACCTGGGCCACGAGAAACGGTTGCTGACCGACTTCCCGCAGGCGCGGATCCTGCTCATCCGACGCCGTCTCGGCGACGTGCAGGGGAGCACCCGGCAAGCGCTCGCCCGGATCCTGCGCACGCCGAGCGGTTACACCCAGGCGCTCGGTGCGGACGGCATCCGGCCCGGCCGGCTGGCCCGGATTCTCTCGCCCGGCCCGGTCGGCCGCCTGCTCCGGGCGCTGATCAACGGCTGGATGTACGTCCGCGTTCTCCGGCTCATCCGCGGCGTCCGCGGGCTGCCGCCGGACCGGATCGCGTTGGTCTGCTACGACGAACTGCGCGCCGACGCGACGGCCGGCGCCGCCTGGGCCGCGCACCTCCTCGACCGGGAGGCGCTGGCCGACGCCTTCACCCGGCGGGCCTTCGCCCAGCGGGGACCGGCGTATTCGGGCAGCCGCCTGGCCCGATGGCTGGACCGCCGATGGGAGAGGGCGTGGGCGGCGGCCCGTGACGCCCAGATCCGCGCCGGTGTGCTGCCCGTACCGCCACCGGCCGGAGCCAGTGGCGGTACGGGGATGATCTCCGGCGGGCAGCGGTCGGCCGGGCCGGCGACACCACCGGAGTCCCGGGTCAGCGGGCCGGCACCAGAGCGGTGAGGTCCTCGGCGACCTGCCGTGCGCCAGGCGGCCCGTCAACCGGCGCCGGCGCAGGCAGGTCGCGATCACGCCCGGCCACCTCGGCCAGCCCGGCCGCGATCTCGTCCGGCACCGGGCCGGCCACCCGCACACCCGCCGACGACAGACGCCCGCGTTGGTCATCGAGCATCCGAGGCCCGGGCACCGCGACCACCGGTACGCCGTGGTGCCGGATCTCCTGCACGGTGTTGTATCCGCCCTGACAGACCAGCAGATCGGTGTCGCGGTACAGGCTGTGCCGCGGGTCGACGTAACCGGTCACCGTGACCCGGGCGCCCGGCACCGGCGGCAGGGTGAGCCGGCCGGTGAAGAAAGGTCCGGTCACCACCAGCACCGACGCCGGGCGCGACCCCAGGAACGCCGCGACGCCGGCCACCGCGGCGGTGAGGAACTCCTCGGCGTCCGGGTGCCCGCCACCGCCCGCGGTCACCGCGACGCGTAGTCCGGTGTCCTCCGGACCCCACACCGGCCGGTCGTCCAGCGGGCGGCGAATCACGTCGGCGACCTCCCGAACCCGGACGGAGCCCGCCGGCACCGGCGCACCGATCGCGTACACCGTGCCGATGGCCGGCACCTCGGCCGCCACCCACGCCGCCGGGTCCGGTCGGTCGGTGCGCGGCCGGTGCAGGTACGCCTGGGGGGTTTGGCGTCGGGCCGCCGTGGCGTACAGCGCGCCGTGCACCAGCACGTCGTGTAGCACCAGGTCGGCGTGCCCGGCCGCCTCCTCGACGATCAGCTCGGCCAGGCGGCGCCGGTCTCCGGCCGGCGCGTCCAGCAACGCGGCCGCCCGCAGCCGGACCGACTCGTTCATCTGAGCGCCGGCCAGGCGCTGTCGGGCCTCCGCCGCCGCACTGCCGCTCCACGCCTCGCCGATGACACACTCGCGGTACATCGGGAGCACCAGTTGGGGAAAGCCGTGGTCACGCAGCAGCCGGTGCTCCTGGTCGGCGAAGAACAGCGAGTCCCAGCCGAGCGCCCGCAGCTCGGTGTGCACGGCGGCCAGCCTGGAGGCGTGTCCCAGGGCCTGGTTGCCCCAGGCGAAGCTGACCGCCAGCCGGCCGGTCACGCGGCTCGCCCCGGTGCCGCCGGAGCGAGCCAACCCGCCACGCTGCCGGCCACCTCGGTGAAACGGTCCGCGATGGTGAAGTGGTCGCCGATCAGCGGTTGCACCACCAGCGCATGGTTGACCTCCCGCCACGCCGGCACCGGGTCCGGCCGCTCCGTCTCCTCGGTCGCCACGAACAGCAACACCGGCTGCTCGAGGCGCCCCGGCCGGTACGCCGCCATCAGCCCCAGCTCGTGCTCTTGGAGGTGCTTCAGCCGGGCGTACGTGTCCACGCCGATGTCCTCGGGCAGGAGCCCGTGCGCCACGCAGGCGTCGCGCGCCGCCCGGGTGCGGTCATGCTCCGGCGCGCGACGGATTGCCTCGTTCACCGCCTCGGGTACCGGCCCTCGGGCCAGGCCGATGGGGAATGCCAGGTGCCGCTCCAGATCTCCGGTGGGCAGGTGCAGTTCGCGGATCTCGCTGTCGATCATGAAAACCTGGGAGCGGTGCCCGCGGGCCTCGAGCTGCCGGGCGACCTCGTAGGCGAGCAGACCGCCGCTGGACCAGCCGCCCAGCACGTACGGGCCCTCCGGCTGTAGGCGTTGCATTTCCTCCCGGTAGCTGGCCGCCATGGTTTCCAGGTCGGGCGGAAAGGCGCTCTCGTCCGGGTTGATCAGTGCGCGGCTCTGGAAGGCACGGACCGGTCCCGGCCAGGCGTCGGCCAGCGCGCGGTAACGGTCGATCGACCCGCCGACCACGTGGAACAGGAACAGCGGCCGTCCCGGACTGCCGGACAGCTCGACCGAGCAGTCGCTCAGTGCCTTGCCGTCCTGGATGGACGCGGCGAGCAGCCGTACGGTCGGCATTTCGAACACCCTGCCGACCGGTACGTCCGCGCCGAGCTCCGAGCGCAGCCGGTTGACCATCCGCAGAGCTTGCAGTGAGTTGCCGCCGAGTGCGAAGAAGTCGGCGTCCGGGTCCACGTCGGCGAGCTGGAGCAGATCCGCCCAGAGCGCGCGTAGTCGGCCGGTGAGCGGGCTGTCCGGGACCGGGGCGGCCGGCGGCGGATCGAGGGCGTCCACCGCGGCGACCGCGCGATCGGTGTCCACCTTGCCATTCGCGGTCAGTGGCAGCTCGGCTACCACCCCGATGCGGGCCGGGACCAGGTGGGCCGGGAGCCGGCCGCGCAGGTGTGCCAGCAGCTCCTGTTCGCCCGGTTTCTCACCCGGAACCGGGACGACCAGAGCGAGCAGGCGGGGTGTGCCGCCCGCGCCGGCGCCGATGCAGGACACACAGTCCCGGACGGCGGGGTGGCTGCGGATCGCCGCCTCCACCTCGCCCGGCTCCACTCGGAAGCCCTGAATCTTCACCTGCCGGTCCTCGCGCCCGAGGAACTCGATGGTCCCGTCCGGCCAGTAGCGGCCCAGGTCACCGGTCCGGTACAGCCGCTCACCGGTGTGTGGATGGACGACGAACCGGTCCGCGGTGCGTTCGTCGTCGCGCCAGTAGCCGCGCGCCAGCCCGGCGCCGCCGATGAAGATCCGGCCCACCGCCCACGGCTGCCGGATGTCCAGCCGATGGTCGAGCACCCGCATCGTCTGGTTGGTCAGTGGCCGGCCGTACGGGACGCTGCGCCAGGCGGGGTCGACCTCACCCACCTCGAAGATGTTCGACCAGATCGACGCCTCGGTGGCGCCGCCCATCGCGACGATCCGGGCGCCCGGCCAGGCCGCGCGCAGCCGGTCCGGCAGCGCGGTGGGCACCCAGTCACCGCTGAGCAGGAACGCCCGCACGGGCGCTCGGTCCGCCCCGGGCCGGGACTCGGCCACCTCGAGCAGCATCTCGGCCAGTGCGGGCACCGAGTTCCATACGGTCACCCCGTGCCGGGCGGCGTCCGCGGCCCAGGCGATCGGATCCGGCCGCTCGCTCGCCGCGGGCAGTACCAGTGCGGCGCCTGCGGCCAAGGTGCCGAAGACGTCCCAGACGGACAGGTCGAAACTGAGCGACGAGATGCCGAACACCCGGTCCGCCGGGCCCAGGCCGATCCGCCCGTTGATGTCGAGCACGGTGTTCAGGGCGGCCCGGTGCTCGATCGCGACTCCCTTCGGCCGCCCGGTCGACCCGGAGGTGTAGATGACATACGCCAGATCGTCCGGCCTGCCGTCGTCCGGCCCGGCCGGCCCACTGGTCCCGGCCACCTCGTCCACCGCCAGGGTGGGCAGGCCGGAGGCCACCGGGTGCGTCGACTTCGCGAGCACCACCGTGGCACCGGACTCGTCGAGCAGCATGCTGAGTCGGTGCTCCGGGGTGGTCGCATCGATCGGGCAGTAGGCGGCGCCGGCCCGCAGCACGCCGAGTACCGCGATGACCTGCTCCCAGCCCTTGGTCAGCACCACGGGCACCACGTCGCCGCGACGGACCCCGCGCTGGCGCAGCCATGCGGCCACCCCTCGGGAGCGGGCCGCGACCTCGGCGTAGGTCAGCACCCGGTCGGGGGTGATCACCGCCGGTGCGTCCGGATGCGCGGCGGCCTGGGCCAGGAAACCGTCCTCCAGCCGGCCCTCGGGCAACTCGGCGGCGGTGTCGTTGATCCCGGCGATCAGCTCCCGGTGGGCCGGTGGAACCAGGTCGGGCTCGCCGTCGCTACCGTCCGGTCGACCCAGGGTCTCCAGCAGGTGCCGGTAGGTGCCCACCATCAGGTCGGGCAGACCGGGCGGGAACGCCGCCTCGACGAAGTCCAGCATGGACGACACGCCGCCGTCCGGGGCATCCCGGATCTGGTCGTCGATGAGCACCTGTGGCGTGTGCTGGATCCGGTCGACGAGCCGGAAAGCGGGCCGGCTGACCACCGCCGTGTCCCAGCCGGGACCCTGGTTGCTGGTGAACACGAATGGGAAGGTGGCCCGCTGAGTCCAGCCGTGCCGTGCGGCCAATTCCCGGCCGATTCGGACCGCGGTGACGTCACTGTTCGCCATGTCCCGGAACAGCTGCTTCTGCAGACGCTGCGCCCGGGCCCAGAAGTCGCCCTCTCGGTAGTCGACCTCCAGCGGCAGGGTGGCGCTGCGCTGCCCGACGACCTGCTCGGAACCCGCGTGGCGAGTGGCCATGTTCTGGTGCACCACGTTGAGCACGAAGTGCGGGTTCTCGGCCCAGGCGGCGAGCGTCTCGGCGTAGACGTGCAGCAGGCCGGTCGTGGCGAGTACCCGATGCCGGCGGAAGTTGGCTTTGAAGTTCGCCCACTGCGTGCCGGTCAGGAAGCTGCGCCGGCCGGTGAACGACACCTCGCCGATGCTGCCCGGGCTGCGGGCCAGCGGCAGCCGCGGGGCCTCGCGTAGGGAATCGAGGCGAGACTCCCAGTACTCCCACTGCTTGCGGAACGCATCGGTTTTTTCGTACTCGACCAGAGCGAGCTGCCAGTCCCGGAACGTCGTCTTCACCGGGGGGAGCCGGACGTGCGGGTCCCGGTAGAACTCCAGCCACTCCAGGATGCAGCGGCGCAGACTCGGCCCGTCCAGCAGGATCAGGTTCATCCGCAGGTGCACCCGGCAGCGGTGCGGGCGGATCCGGCTGATCTCTACCTCGAACAGCGGCCACGCGGTCGGGTCCAGGCCGCCGCTCTCGCTCATCCGATCCCGGGTGCGCCGCAGCGACTCGTACCGCTCCTCGTCTCCCACTCCGGTCAGGTCGATCACCGGCACTTTCAGCCGGGGCAGGCCGGCCAGATCCAGGACCTCCTGGGCGCCCTCCTCCAGAATCACCGTGCGCAGGTGCTCCTGCCGGTGCACGACGAGGTTGAGTGCCTCCTCCGCGCGCACCGGATCCAGGCCCACCACATCCAGCTCGACGTAGTAGTTCTGCCGGCCGCCGAGCTCGATCAGCCGGCTCTTGCCGACCAGGTAGGCGACCTGCATGTCGGTGAGCGGAAACCGGTTCGTCATCATCATCTCCTTGGGTCGATGTGGGTCAGCGCATCCATCGGGCCATTCGCTCGGCGAGCAGCACGCAGGTCAGGGCGGGCGGGGCGCTGGGCTGGCTGGGGAAGACCGAGGCGTCGGCCACCCGCAGACCGGCCACCTGGTGCACGCGCCCGCGCCCGTCCACCACCGCCGCCGCGTCATCGGCCGGACCCATCCGGGCGGTACCGGCGGCGTGGAACAGCGGCACGGTCCAGCGGGCCAGCGCGCCGCGCAGCAGCCGGTCCTCGGACACCATCCGGTCGGTCCAGACCAGGACCCGTTTGAGGTTCGCGGCGAACTCCGGCGCCCGCACCACCGACCAGGCCAGCCGGACCGCCCGCATCAGTCGTTCCACGTCGGCGGGCGCGGTCGCCAGGCCGAGGACGATCTCCGGACGGTCGGTCGGGTCGGGCGTGCGGATCAACACCGAGCCGCGCGACTCCGGCCGCAGCAGCACCGACGAGATCATCGCGGCGGTCCGGGTGCCCAGCGCGCCGCCCGCCTCGGGCAGTCCGCCGGTGCTGATGTCCGCGGCCAGGAAGACCGCCAGGTCGGGGTCGCCGCCGTCACTCGCGGCCCGGGCCATCACCTGGTACCACGGGCCGCCATCGCGGCAGGCGGCCGGCAGCGGGTGGGTCCAGATCGGCACCGCCGGATGGTCGGTCAACCCGAGGCCCACCCCAGGCAGGTCCACCCGGGGCCGGACGCCCAGCGCGGCGAGCCGGGCGGCCGGGCCGATGCCGGACCGCTGCAGCACAGCCGGGGTGCCGATCCCGCCGGCCGTGAGGGTGACCCGGTCGGCGGGGACGCGGGTCACGCGGCCGTCGCGGATCACCTGGACACCGTTCGCCCGCTCGCCGGACAGCAGCACCCGGTCCACCATGCACCCGGGCCACACCGTGAGGTTTGGCCGGTCGCGAGCTGGGCCGAGGTGGGTGCGCGTGGTGGCGTACCGGCGCCCGTCGCGGCCGTTGCACGGGATCGGCCCGGCGCCGGTGCCCGTGCCGGCGCCGGAATCCGGCAGGACGGGCAGGCCGAGACCGTGACAGGCCCGTAGGAACGCGCCGGCCAGCACCCCGAGTTCGTCTGGCCCGGCCCGGTGGATCGGCACCGGCCCGCCGTCCGCCTCCAGCGCGGTGTACCACGGCCCGGTCTCGGCCCACGACCACTCCGGGTTGCCGGCCGCGGCCCAGGCGTCGAAATCGGCGGGCAGGCCGCGCAGCGCGATCGCCCCGTTGATGGCCGAGGTGCCGCCGAGCAGCCGGCCGAGCGGATACAGCGCCGTCCGCCCGGTCGGTTCCGGGCCCACGTACGCGCGGTAGTCCCAGTTGTGCCCGGACACCACCGGGATGCCCAGGGTGTCGGCCGGCGCGTCCGGGCCGGCCGGATCCGGGCCGGCCTCGATGAGCAGCACGCGCCGGCCCTGGTCTTCGGACAGGCGGGCGGCCAGCACCGCGCCCGCGGTACCGCCGCCGGCCACCACGTCGTCGAAGCCGGATGTCATCACGGTCAGGCACCCGCCCGTTCGCGTAGCAGCCGGGCCAGTTCTGCGACGGTTGGGCTGTCGAACAGCATCTCCAGTCCCTCGTCGGCGCCACTGTCGACCCCGAACTCGGCGCGCAGCCGATCAAGGATCTTCACCGCGTGCAGCGAGTCGCCGCCCAACTCGAAGAAGTTGTCCTCCACTCCGAAGTCGTCGTGCCCCAACGCGTCGCGCCAGATCGCGACCAGCCGCCGCTCCACGTCGTCGCGGGGCGCGACCCGCTCCTCCACGGCGGCGGACTCCCACGGCGACGGCAGCGCGGAGCGGTCCACCTTGCCGTTGGCGGACAGCGGCAACCGGTCCACGACCATCAGGTGCCGGGGGACCATGTAGTCCGGGAGCACCTCCTCCAGGGACTCGCGCAGCCGAACCGGGTCCACGTCGGCTTGGTCCTCCGGGGCGGCGGCGAGCAGCACGTGCTGCTCGTGCGCGTCCACTGCGGCCGGTCCGTCCGGGACCGCCGCGAAGCGCGCAAACCCGGCTGCCGTGACCTGTTCCGCCCATTCCGGCACGGTGAGCAGCGGCAGCTCCCGCTGGCCCTGATGGCTGCCCAACCCTTCGATGAAGCCCACCGAGATCATCTGGACCAGGGAGTTGGCGGTCCCCTCGACCAGCACCAGCACGCCGCCCGGCGCGAGCACCGACCGCAGGTGTCGGAGGCTTCGCCCGAGGTCGCGGGCGTCGTGCAGCACGTTGGCCGCGATCACCACGTCCACCGAGCCGGGCGAGACGCCCTGCCCGCCGGGCGGCTGATCGATGTCGAATACTCCGTAGTCCACGAACGGGTACGAACGGAAGCGCGGCTTGGCCCGCTCCGTGAAGTACGTCGACACATCGGTGAACCGGTAGTGCACCCGAGTCACCGGCAGCCCCCGCAGCACCTGGGTGGTGGTCGCACCGGTGCCCGCGCCGACTTCCAGGATCCGCACCGCCCGGCCCGCCGGCGCCTTGTCCACCAGGGCGCGAACCACCCGGGCGGTGACCCTGTTCTGCAGGTGCGACACGGGATTGCCGGCGTACAACGCGTCGGTGATCCGCGGGTCGCCGCCGGGCAGAAGCAGTTCCAGCGGGCTGACCTCACCGCGGAGCATCTCCACCTGGTTCGCCACGCAGCTCGTCAGGTAGCCGACCAGGGCCTCCTGCCCGTCCGGGCGCAACCCGGCCAGTCCGTGCCGCACCTCCTCGTCGAGCGCCGCGACGTCGGTCTCGCCGAGCCGACCCCGGTCGGCCAGGACCCGTAGCCACTGCGCGAGCAGGCCCCGATATCCGGGCTTGAGGCCGTGCCGCTCGATGATCTCGCCGGCGTCGGTGCGGCCGGCCGCACCAAGCGCGGCCAGGGTGCGGGCCATCACGGCCGGGGCCAGGCCCTCCACCGCGTGCCACAACTTCCGGTACCCGGTCAGCTCGGCGTCCAGGTCGGCCAGGCCGCGGCGCAGTTCCGAGTCACCGCTGTCCCGGACGTGCCGCCAGACGGCCAGTCGGTCCACCGCGGGGCCGCTCGCCGCGGTGTCGCCGCTCGCGGGTACCACGTGGGCGACGAGCTGACGACGGCCGGTCGCCGGGTTCACGTCCACGTCCACCACGGCCTCGGCCACCCCGGGGTCCCGGCGTAGCGCCGCCGTGATCTCACCCAGCTCGATCCGGTACCCGTTGATCTTCACCTGGGAGTCCTGCCTGCCGAGGAACTCGATGTCCCCGCCGGGCAGGTAGCGGCCCATGTCGCCGGTCCGGTACAAACGCTCGCCGGTCCGTGGGTGGACGAGAAACCGTTCCGCCGTCCGCTCCGGGTCGGCCCAGTAGCCGCGCGCCACGCCGGCACCACCGATGTAGATCTCGCCGACCGTCCACACCGGGCAGGGCTCGAGCGTCGCATCGTGCACGTGCATGGTCTGGTTCGCCAGTGGCTTGCCGTAGGGGATGCGAGTCCAATCCGCCGGCACCTCACCGATCGGATAGACGATCGACCAGATGGAGGCCTCGGTCGCTCCTCCCAGGCTGATCACCTCGATGCCGGGGTGCAGCGCGCGCACCCGGCCGGGCAGGCCGACCGGGATCCAATCGCCGCTCAGCAGCGTCAGCCGCAGCCGCGCGCCCGGCACCGGCCCGTCGCCGTGGTGATCGGCCCAGACCTGTTGGAGGGCCGGCACCGAGTTCCACACGGTCACCCGGTGGCGGACGACCAGATCGGTCCAGTGCGCCGGGTCGTGCACACCGTGTGGGTCCGGCATCACCACCGCACCGCCGGCGGCGAGCAGGCCGAACACGTCGTACACGGAGAGGTCGAAGCTGAGTGCGGCGAGGGCGAGAGTCCGGTCGTCCGGGCCGATCCGGAACCGCTGGTTGATGTCCTGGACGGTGTTCGCGGCGGCCCGATGGTCGATCATCACGCCCTTCGGTTCACCGGTCGAGCCGGAGGTGAAGATGACGTACGCCAGATCGTCCGGTGCGGGCCCGTCGGCGAGGGGTGCCTCCGATGCGCCGGTCACCTCCGGGTCGGCCGGCGTGACCACCCGGACGCCGACCGGCCAGGTCAGCTCGTCGCGCAGCTGCGGGCTGGTGACCACCACGCGGACCGCACCCTGGTCCAGCAACCGGTGCCGCCGCGCCTGCGGCCAGTGGGCATCGATCGGTAGGTAGGCTGCGCCGGACAGGGTCACGCCGAGCACCGCGGGCACCTGGTCCAAGCCCTTGTCCAGCACCACCGCGACCAGGGTGTCGCGTGCCGCGCCCAGCTCGCGCAACCGCCGGGCGAGCCGCCGCGCCCGGGCGACCGTCTCGGCATAGCTGATCTCACCGTCCGAGGTGATCACCGCGACTGCGTCCGGCTGGGCCGCGGCCCGTTCCTCGACCAGGTCCGGCAGGGTCCGTACAGGCAGCGGGGTGGTGGTGCGATTGGCGGCGGCGCGTTCCGCGGCCTGCCCTGCTGGCAACTCGGTCAGGTCGGTGCAGTCCCAGGCGGCCGGGTCGGTGGTCAGCCGGTCCAGCATCGCCCGATACGCCGCGAACATGTCGTCGAGCACCCCGGCGGGGAACAGGGCTTCCACCGCGTCCCAGTTCCAGACCAGCTCCCCGGCCTCCTCGGACACCTGGTGGTCGAGCCACACCTGCGGCGTCTGGGTGATCGCGTAAACCTCGTCGCCGAAGAACCTGATGCCCTGCGCCGGATCAGCGCCGGGAGCGCCGAGCACCAGCGCGCTGGTGAACACCACCGGCATGGCCGCGCCCGGCCCGGCGCCCAGCCGGCGGCTGCGTTCACGCAATACCCGTACCCCGCTGTACGACAGGTGTTCCATGTCGCGCAACAGCCGGCTCTGCACGTCCTGGACCCGCCCGGTGAATCCCTCGTCCATCCGTGCGGGTACGGCCAGCAGCGACACCGAGGTGAAGTCGCCGACCACCGAGTTGATCTCCGGGTGCACCGGTGGCCGGTTGAACAGGGTCAGGTTCAAGGTCAGATCGGTCTGCCCGGACCAGCGGCGCAGCACCTCGGCGAACGCGGTCATCAGCACCGCCGACGGGGTGAGGCCGCGCTGCCGCGCACCCGCGGTGAGCGCGGCCCACCGATCCCGGGACAGCCGGGCCGCCCGCCGGGTGAACTCGGTCCGGGTGAGCTGTGCGGGCTGGACGGCCAGGGGCAGCGCCGGGGCCGGGGGCAGCGAGTCCAGCCGGTCCAGCCAGTAGCGTTCGTCCCGGGCGTATGCCTCGCTGCCGCGCGCGGCCTCCTCGTGCAACACGTAGTCGCGGCAGGACAGGCCGATCGGTGCGGGCTGCCAGTCCGGGTCCTCGTAGAACCGCCGCCACTCGCCGAACAGCAGGTAGAGGCTGAACCCGTCGAGGATGAGCACGTCCAGGCTCACGTGCAACCGGATCCGCCCGCCGCCGAGCAGGGAAGCCCGGATGTCGAACAGCGGCCACCGGTCACTGGGCAGCACCTGGTGGTCCATCTCGGTGCGGAGCCGGGCGAGTTCCTTGTCCCGCATCTCGGCCGGCAGATCGGCGAGGTCGGCGACCGCGATCTCGTATTCCGGCACCTCGGCGAGCACCTGCTGGCGGCCGTCCGGGCGGATCGTCATGCGCAGCATGTCGTGGCGCGCGATCACCTTCCGCAGCGCGGTGGTCAGCCGGTCCGGGTCGAGTCCGGTCCGCTCCAGCTCGAAGTAGTAGTGCGAGGACACCCCGCCCAGTTCCACCGCCGATCCCCGGCCCACCCGATAGGCGTGCTGGAGGTCGGTCAGCGGGAAGGGCTCGAATCGGTCCTCCGGGTGGGCGGTCAGCGTCCGGTCGGGGCCGTCGCCCGCGCCGGCGAGCAGGGCGATCAGGTCGTCGCGGTCGGCGCGTAGCCGGTCCCGCAGCCCGGGGGTGAGCGCACCGGCGGGGGCGATCACCTCCAGGCGCCCGTCGGTCAGTCGCAGCCGGATGTCGAGCCGACGCAGTTCGGCAAGCAGTTCCAGGGCCATCGGTGGTCCTCCACTCAGTCCATCAACGCGGCAATGGTGTCGACCGCGCGTCGGTCGATCAGCAGGGTGTGGTGTGTGCCGGGCAGGATCCGGGTGTGGACCGGGCTGCTGCTCAGCTCGGACCACCCCCAGTCGTCGGCGGCCGAGCACGGGTGCCCGGCGAACTCGGTGACCACCTCGGTCGCTGCGCGCACCACCGTGACCCGGGCATCCAGCCGGGTGCCGCGGTAGGAGTTGCAGGCTCGGACCACTTGCCGGAACGTCGCGTACGGTCCGGTGAGGTCGCCGGAGCGCAGGTCGGAACCAGCCCGCTCAAGCCCGGCAGCCAGCCGCTCGTCGGGTGGCAACTCGGCCAGGTCGCGCAGGTCGGCCGCGGACAGTCCGAGGTCGAGGTCCTCCAGGAACCACAGCGGCAGCGTTCCGTCGTCCACCTGCCGCGGCATCAGCGGGGCCGGTGCGTCGATCACCAGCAACCGTTCCACCCGGTGACCGCGGTGCTCCAACTGCCGGGCGATCTCGGCGGCGATGACCGCGCCGGACGACCAGCCGCCCACCCGGTACGGTCCGTGCGGCTGCGTCTCAGTGATGGCCCGGACGTACATCTCGGCGAGGTTCTCCACCGTCGTCACGGTGTCCGGGGCTTGCAGGGCATGTACCGTCGTGCCGGCCTGGTCGGCGAGGGCGCGGTAGCTGACGACGCTGCCACCCGCCGGGTGTACCAGGAACCAGCCGTCCCCGTCCCGCTTGGCCAGCCGCACCAGCGGCGACCAGGTCCCGGCGCGGGCGGTCAGCCAGGCTGCCAGCCCGGCGACGGTACGGTGCTCGAGCAGCACTCCGAGCGGCACCTGCCGGTCCAGCCGCTCCGCGATCAGCCCGCTCACCCGCAACGCCGCGAACGACTGCCCGCCCAGGTCGAAGAAGTCGTCGTGTACCCCGACCGGCCTGGTGTCCAGCACCGACTCCCAGATGTCGATCAGCGCGGCCTCGGTGTCGTCGCGCGGCCCGGTGTACTCGGCCCGGTCCTCGTTCCCGGCTGACCACAGCCCTTCGAGGGCCCGCCGGTCCGTCTTGCCGTTCGGTGTCAGCGGCAGCATGTCCAGCACCTGCACCTGGTGGGGCACCAGATAACCGGGTAGCCGGCCGGCGAGGTCCACGCGCAACGCGTCCGGGTCGACGCCGGGACCGTCCGGGTCGGCCACTACGAACGCGACCAGTTGACGCCCCGCGCCCGACGTGCGGGCCAGCACGGCCGCTCGAGCGGCGCCGGGAAAGTTGGTGATGGCGTGCTCGATCTCGCCCGGCTCCACCCGGTAGCCCTGGATTTTGATCTGGTAGTCGGTTCGGCCGAGAAACTCGATGTCCCCGTCCGGCAGGTAACGGCCCAGGTCGCCGGTGCGATAGAGCCGTTCCCCGGTACGCGGGTGGGTGACGAACGCGGCGGCCGTGCGCTCCGGGTCGTTCCAGTAGCCCAGCGCCACACCCGCGCCGCCGATGTACAACTGGCCGGGCACCCAGGTGGGCGCGTCGCGGCCGAGGTCGTCGAGAATGTGCCAGGTCTGGCCGGCCAGTGGGCGGCCGTACGGGATGCTCGGCCACGCCGGGTCCACCGCACCGACCGGGTAGCAGATCGACCAGATGGACGCCTCGGTCGCGCCGCCCAGACTGACCACCCGGGCGCCCGGCGCGATCCGCCGGACGAGGTCCGGCAGCGTGACCGGTACCCAGTCGCCGCTGAGCAGCACGACGCGCAGGTCCGGATAGACGCGTCCGGCCGCCTCGGCCGCCTCCGCGAACAACTGCATCAGCGCGGGTACGGAGTTCCACACCGTGACCCGCTCGGCGGCGACAAGGTCCAGCCAGGACGCGGGTTCGGTCTCGTGGTCGCCCGGTAGGACCAGGGTGGCACCGGCGGCGAGGGCGCCGAACACGTCGTACACCGACAGGTCGAAGCAGAGTGAGGAGACCCCGAACAGCACGTCGTCCGAGGTGACGCCGAAGCGTTCGTTGATGTCCGTGACGGTGTTCAGCGGACCGCGGTGGTCGAGCACCGCGCCCTTGGGTCGGCCGGTCGAGCCGGAGGTGAAGATGATGTACGCCGGGTCCTCCGGGCGCCGCGGCACCGGTGCGAACGGCGTGTCGCTGCCTTCCACGTCGGTCAACACCGCGGCGGCGCTGGTGTCGGCCACCAGGAGGTCGATCCGGTCGGCTGGCCACCGCGGGTCGACCGGGACGTACACGCCGCCGGCCAGCAGCACACCAAGCACTGCCACCGGCTGGTCCGCGCCCTTGGGGAGCAGCACCGCCACCCGGTCGCCCGCACGGACTCCCTCGTCCCGCAGCCGGCCGGCCAGGCGACTGGCGCGCCGGTGCAGGTCGGCATAGGTCAGGCGGGAGCCGGAGGCGACCACGGCCAGGTGATCCGGTCGGTCGGCGGCGCGCACCGGGAGGGCGTCGTGCAGCAGCCCGGCCGGCACCGGCCGTGCCGAATGGTTCAGCGTGACGCGCTGCTGCCGCTGATCGTCCGGCAGCAGGTCGAACCCGTGCTGCGACCAGGCATCCGGATCGGTGGCCAGCCGGCGCACCAGCCGGGCGTACGCATCCAGCATCGCGCCCGGCACCCCGTCGGGAAACATCGTGTCGATGACGTCCCAGATGACCAGCAGCCGCCCGTCGCGCAGTTCCCAGAACTCGGTGTCCAGCAACGTCTGCGGCGTCTCCAGCATGGCGAAGAACGGCTGTTCGGCCGGGCCCACGAACAGGGCGCTGCCCACCGCGTAGGGGCAGATAGCGCGCCCCGGCGTCTGGCGCACCTGGTTGAGCTTCTGCAGCACTTTGGCACCGCTGTAGTAGGCGTGCGCGACGTCGTCGAGCACCCGGTTCTGCAACCGCCGTGCCCGGTCCCGAAACGCCTCGTCGTGCCGCCAGTCCACCTCAAGTGGATAGAGCGAGGCGAAGTTGCCGAGTACCTCGGCCATCCGGGGGTGCAGCGGCAGCGGACGGTGGCTGATCATGTTGTTCAGCAGGAAATGCCGGGATCCGCTCCAAGACGCCAGCACCTCGGCGTGCGCGGCGAGCAGCGCGTTGCTCGGGGTGATGCCGGACGCCTCGGCCCGCCGCTTCAGCGCGGACCACACGTCGGCCGGGAGGCTGAGCTCCCGCCGGTTCAGCATCGACCGGCCGCGGTGCTCGCTGCCCGCCACCAGCGGCAGGTCCGGCGCATCCGGCCAGGCGGCCATCCGGTCCGTCCAGTACTTCTCCGCGGCGCGCCCGAGCGGGGATTCCTCCAGCTCGGCCAGCGCGAGCACGCAGTCCCGGAAGCTGACGTCCAGCTCGGGCAGATCCAGGTCGGGGTCGTGGTAGGCGCGGATCGCGTCGGAGATCAGCGCGACCCCGCTGGGCGCGTCGGTGAAGATGTTGTTGTTGTTCCAGTGCAGGCGGGCGCGGCCGCTGCCGTACCGGGTGATTTCCGGCTCCAGCCACGGCCAGCTCTCGTGTCGCGGTTCGCGCCGGCAGGTCTCCGCGCGGACCCGCTCGAGGTGGCGGGTGACCTCCTCGTCCGGTCGCCCGCGCAGGTCGGTCACCCGGACGGTGACCGGCTCCGGGTCGCGGACCGTCTGCATCCGCATGTCCGGGCGGGCCACCACCAGGCTGCGCCGGTGCCGCCGCAGTACCCGGTTGAGCGCCGCCTCGAACCGCTCCGGCTCCAGGTCGTCGAACTCGAACTCCATGTACTGGTGGGGCCGTACGTGGTACTCGAAGCCCTCCCGGCTGCCGATCAGGAACGACTGCTGGAGGTCCGACGGTAGGAACGGCTCGTACAGGGCCTCCAGATCGGGCACGATCAGCGGCAGGTTGGCGGCGTCCGGCAGGTCGCCGCGGGCCCGACGCAGCCAGTCGATCAGCGTCGGCTTCTCCCGGCTCACCGCCTCCCGCAGCTCCTGGGTCAGGCTGCCGCGCGGCGCACGGACCTCGATCTGGTCGTCACCGGCCAGCCTCAGCGTGATGCCGAGCCGGGCCAACTCGTGCAGCAGCGAACCGGTCGGGTAAGTATCGATGTCCGTGGCGAGCACTGCGGATACCTCTCTCTCCGGCCGACGTCAGAACGTCAGCACCTCGGTCTGCTCGGGATCGGCGGGTGTGTCGTCGGCGGCCAGCACGCTGCGCACCGAGAGCTGCCGGCAAATCAGCGCTGCCACGTCGGACGCGGTGCCGCCGCCGAACAGGAAGTCGGCCGAAACATCCGCGGCGTAATCGGCCCGGATCCGGTTGCGCAGCCGCAGGGTCAGGAGCGAATCCAGGCCGAGCAGATTGAGCCGGAGGCTGGCGAAGCCGGGGCGTATCTCGGCCCGGTCGGCCGCGGACAGACCGAGCAGCAGCGCGACCCGCTCGAACAGGTCGTCGAGCACCCGGTCGTGGGCCTGATCCGGGTCCTGGACGGCCAGCTCGGCCAACTCGTCCACCGCTGCGGCGGGAACGGGCGGCGTGGTGGCCGGAAGTACGTCGGTGAGCAGCGTGTACGGCTGCCCGCCATCGGTTGCCGTTTGGAAACGGGCCCAGTCGATCCGGGCCACCCCAACCTGTATGCCGTGCGCCGGAAGTGCGTCCAGGGCCTGCGCCGGGGCCATGGGCTCCACGCCGCCCGCCGCGATCCGGCCGGTCAGACCGGTCCGTGCGGCCAGCCCCACCTCGGCCCACGGCCCCCAGTTGACGCTGAGCGCTGGCAGGCCGTGGTGCTGGCGTAGCCCGGCCAGCGCGTCCAGGAACGCGTTCGCCGCCACGTAGTTTCCCTGACCGGCTGAGCCGATCAACGAAGCCAGCGACGAGTAGAGGACGAAGAAGTCCAGCGGCAGCCCGAGGGTCTCCCGGTGCAGGTGCCAGCTGCTGCGGACCTTGGCGTCCAGCACCGCCCGGTAGCGATCGCCGGTGAGTTCGGTGAGCAGGCCGTCGTCGATGACGCCGGCGGCGTGCACCACTCCGCGCAGCGGCGGCATCCCCTCTCCGACGAAGCGGAACAGTCCCGCGACGTCCGCCGGATCGGCGAGGTCCGCGCGGTGCAACTCGACGCGCACGCCGGCGCCGCGCAGGGCAGCCACCTCCGGAGGCTCCCGGTCGGGCACCGTACGACCGGCCAGCACCAGGGTCCGCGCGCCCCGCTCAGCCAGCCACGCTGCGGTTGCCAGCCCGAGGCCACCGAGCCCGCCGGTGATCAAATAGGTGGCGTCCGCGCGGACCCGTGGGCCGCCGGCCGGGGCGGCCGGCGCCTCGGTGAGCCGCTGTTCGAACCAGCACCCTGCGCGGATCGCCAGGTGACCGGATCCCTGCAGGGCGTCCGCCGCGGCCAGCACCTCGGCGATCGGCGGGACCGGTGCTGCCGGGTCCAGGTCGATCTGCACGCAGCGCAGGTAGGGATACTCGCTGATCACCGCGCGGGCGGCGGCGGTGAACGCGGCCTGGGCCGGGTCAGGTGCGGTGCCAAGCCCGGTGGCGGCGCCGGTCGAGCACAGCACCACCCGGGGCCGTTCGGCCGCGTGGTCCGCGAGGAAGTGCTTGAGCCGCTTGAAGACGTACCGGGTGATGCGATAGGCCGCCTCCACCGGGTCCTCGCCGGGCACCGGGGCGGCGTGCAGGATCAGCCCGCCCACACCCTCGGCCGTCCCGGAGCGCCAGGCGGTGGTCTGCGCGTCGTCGGTGCTCGCCACCTGCCACGTGCCGGTCGGCTCCCCGACCGGCGTCGGGTCGAACGGCTGCCAGACCAGCCCGTAACGGCGCGGCCCGGCCGCTGTCGAGGCGACCGACGTGAGTCGCAGCCCGCGGATGGTCACCAGCCGTTCGCCGGCCATGCCGATCAGGTCGAGGTCGAGCACGGTCGAGGTGTCCCCGCCCGGATCGATGCGGCGGGCGTGCACCCGGAAGCGCTCGGGCAGCCGGCTCGACACCTCGATCCGGTCCACCGACACCGGGATCCACCGGATGTCCGGTGACCCGGCGAACGTGCCCGCGACATGCAGGGCGGTGTCCAGCGCGACGGGGTGCAGCAGGTAGGCGTCGCCGTCGCGGGTGACCGCCTCGCTCACCACCTCCGCCACGGCCTCGGTACCGCTGTGGTGCAACCGGGTGAGGCCGCGGAACGTCGGGCCGTACGCCACACCGGCCCGGCGCGACCGCTCGTACAGCTCGGCGACGTCGCGCTCGGTCAGCCGGGCGGTGATCTCCGACAGGTCGGAATGGGACCCCACGGTCGGGTCGGCCGGCGTCACGGAGTCCACCGTCGCGTGCTCGTGCCAGTCGTCCCCGGACCGGCTGAAGCACCGTACCCGGTAGCCGGCCCCGTGCGGCTCGGCGCCGGCCTGCACGGTGGCCGGCTCGCCGGCGGGCAGCGGCAGGAACTCGGTGAACCGGATCCCGGTCAGCACCCACTCGGTCCGCTCGGCCTGGCCGGCGGCCTCCCGGGCGGCGGCCAGCGCCCACTCGACCAGTGCGGTGGCGGGAAGTACCGGGACGTCCATCAGCCGGTGCTCGTCGGTAAACCAGGGCCGCCGGTCGGTCAGTGTCCGGGTGAACCAGGCGGCGCTCGTACCGGCCAGGTCGATCCGGTCGCCGAGCAGCGGGTGAGCGCCGCAGCGGACCGGGCCGGCGGTGCGTGACGGCGCGTCCATCCAGCACCGGCGACGCTGGAACGGATAGGTGGGCAGCGGCACGATCTGGCCGGGGCGCCCGGTCAGCCGGTCCAGCCCGGCCACCCGGTGCCCGGCCAGATGCACCTCGGACAGCGCGGTGAGTAGCGTGCGGACATCCGGCCGGTCCGGGTGCAGGGTCTGCGCGACCACGATGCCGTCGGGTCGACCGCCGAGGGTCTGTTCGGTCAGGGCGGCGAGCGTCCCGTCCGGCCCGAGTTCCAGGAACGTGGTGGCACCCCGTCGCCGGAGCTCCCGCACGGTGTCCATGAACCGCACCGGCCGGCGGATGTGAGCGGTCCAGTGATCCGGTGAACGAAACTCGTCGTCGGTCACGGGGCGGCCGGTCAGGTGCGAGACGATAGGTATCCGCGGGGCCCGGTAGGTCATTCGGGCGGCCGTGGAGTGGAACTCCTTCAGGATGCCGTCGGTGTGTGGCGAGTGGAAGGCCCGGGTCGCCGCGAGCCGGCGACTGCGGTGCCCGTCCACGGCGAGGCGCTCGGCCAGCGCGAGCAGCACATCCCAGTCGCCGGCCAGTACCGTCGCGGTCGGCGCGTTCACCGCCGCCACATCCACCTGGCCGTCCAGACCGGCGAGGTACGGCCGGAGCGTCGCCTCATCCGCCTGGACGGCCAGCATGATCCCGGTGGCTGGCAGGCTCTGCATCAGCCACGCCCGGGCGGACACCAGTAGCGCCGCGTCCGGCAGGTCGAGCACCCCGGCGATGTGCGCCGCGACCAGTTCCCCGATCGAGTGCCCGGCGACCATGTCTGGTTCCAGGCCCAACGAGCCGAGCAGCCGGGCAAGCGCCACCTCGACCGCGAAGATCGCTGGCTGGGTGTACGCGGTCTGGTGCACCAGACCGGCGTTCTGGTCGCCAGGCTCGGCCTCGAGCACCGCGCGCACTTTCGGGTCCAGATGCCCGAGGACGTCGTCCAACGCCTTGGCGAACACCGGGCTGTGCCGGGCGAGGTCGCGGGCCATCCCGGGGTACTGGCTGCCTTGCCCGGTGAACAGCCATGCCAACGCGCCGGGCGGGCCGGCCACCCCGCGTAGCAGATCCGGCGCCTCGTTGCCGGCAGCCAGCGCGTCCAGGGCGGCGAGCCGCGCGTCCCGGCTGGCGGCGAGCACCACCGCGCCGTGCTCGAACGCGGTCCGGCTGGTCAGCAGGCTGGTCGACACGTCGCGTGCCCGCACCTCGGGCTGGTCCCGAGCCAGGCGGGCCAACCGGTCCGCCTGGGCCCGCAACGCCGCTTCGGAGCGCGCCGACAGCACCCAGGGCACCGGCGTCGCGTCATCCACACCGTCCTCGTCGGACTGTGGTTCGGGTGGGGGTTTGGTGGGTTGGGGTTGTTCGAGGATGAGGTGGGCGTTGGTGCCGCTGATGCCGAAGCTGTTGATGGCGGCGCGGCGGGGTGTGGGTGTGGTGGGCCAGGGTGTGGGGGTGGTGGTGAGGTGGATGGTGTTGTTCCAGGTGGTGTGGGGGGTGGGTTGGTCGATGTGGAGGGTGGGTGGGATGTGGGTGTGGTGGAGGGTGTGGGTGGTTTTGATGAGGGCGGCGATGCCGGCGGCGGCTTGGGTGTGGCCGATGTTGGATTTGATGCTGGTGAGGTGTAGGGGGTTGGTGGGGTTGCGGTGGTGGCCGTAGGTGTGGTGGATGGCGGTGGCTTCGATGGGGTCGCCGAGGGGGGTGCCGGTGCCGTGGGCTTCGAGGGTGTGGATGTCGTGGGTGGTGAGGTGGGCGTTGGTGAGGGCTTGGTGGATGACGTGTTCTTGGGCGGGGCCGTGGGGTGCGGTGAGGCCGTTGCTGGTGCCGTCTTGGTTGGTGGCGGTGCCGCGGATGATGGCGTGGATGTGGTGGTTGTTGGCTTGGGCTTGGGTGAGGGTTTCGAGGAGGACGAGTCCGGCGCCTTCGCTCCAGGTGGCGCCGTTGGCGGCGGCGGCGAAGGGTTTGGTGCGTCCGTCGGGGGCGAGGCCACGCTGCCGACTGAACTCGGTGAAGGTGATCGGCGTGGACATGACGGTGGCCCCGCCGGCCAGCGCCATGGTGCACTCGCCGGAGCGCAGCGCCTGCACGGCCAGGTGCACGGCGACCAGGCTGGATGAGCACGCGGTGTCGATGGTGACGGCCGGCCCGTGCAGACCGAGTGTGTAGGCGACCCGGCCGGAGGCGATTCCACCGGAGCTGCCGCTGGACAGGTGGCCGTCGAACCCGGACGGCGCGTGGTGCAGGCGGGAGCCGTAGTCGGTGTACATCAGGCCCGCGTACACACCGGTCGCGGTGCCGCGCAGCGACGCCGGGTCGATGCCGGCCCGCTCGATCGCCTCCCACGCGCACTCCAGCAGCAGGCGGTGCTGCGGGTCGATCGCCGCGGCCTCGTGCGGGGAGATGCCGAAGAACGCGGCGTCGAACTGGTCGGCGTCGTGCAGGAAGCCGCCCTGCCGGACGTACGAGGTTCCGGACCGGTCCGGGTCGTCGTCGAACAGATTCTCCAGGTCCCAGCCGCGGTTCGTGGGGAACCCGGTGATCGCGTCCACCTCGTTGAGGACCAGATCGAACAATTCCTCCGGGGTGGTCACTCCACCAGGAAACCGGCATGCCATGCCGACGATCGCGATCGGCTCGCTCTGCCGGGCCTCGGCCTCGGACAGGCGGCGTTTGGTCTCGTACAGGTCGGCAGTGACCCGCTTGAGGTAGGCGACCAGCTTCTCTTCACTTTCCATGGGACACCTCGCGGTTGAGCTCACTGTCGATGAGCGCGAACATCTCCTCCGCCGTGGCCCCGGCGATCCGGTCGGCTACCTCGCTGGGCTCCGGCCGGCCGCCGTCGAGCAGGCGACTCAGGTCTCGCAGCCGCGCGGCCACCCGGTCCCGCATCGTCTCGGGGATCGCCCGCAGCGTTGCCTCCAACCGGTCCAGGTCGGCCAGCACCGCCGGCGGTTCGTCTCCGGCCCTGGGGAACCGGGTGAGCAGATGCCGGGCCAGCCGCTCGGGGGTCGGGTGGTCGAACACCACGGTGGGCGGCAGTCGCAGCCCGGTGGCCACGCCGAGCCGGTTGCGCAGCTGCAGCGCGGTCAGCGAGTCGAAGCCCTGGTCGGTGAAACTGCGGTCGGCGCGGACCAGTTCCGGTGCCGGATGCCCGAGCACCCACGCGGCATGCCCGCGCACCAGATCGAGCAGGGTCCGCTGGCGCTCCGTGTCACTGCCGGCACCCAACCGTTGCCTCAGGGCGGCTCCCTGATCTGTGGCGGCGCCTGCGGCCGGTGCGCGGACCAGCCGTCGCAGCACCGGGGGAAGGGTCCGTTCGGCCGCCTGGGCGCGCAGCACCGCCGGGTCAATGCGGGCCGGGACGAGCGTCGCCGGTCCGGTGCCGGTCGCTGCGTCGAACAGAGCCAGCGCCGCCGCAGTGGACAGCGGCGCTACCAGGCTCCCGCGGTCCCGCCGGCCGCCGAGATGCCGGGTCATGCCGCTCTCCAACGCCCAGAAGCCCCAGGCCAGGCTCGTCGCGGCGAGCCCGTTCGCGCGCCGGTGGGCGGCCAGCGCGTCCAGGTAGCTGTTCGCCGCGGCGTAGTTGGCCTGACCGGCGGTACCGAGCACGCCGGCGATCGAGGAGAACAGCACGAACGCGGACAGGCCGAGGTGCCGGGTTAGCTCGTGCAGGTTCCGGGCACCGTCCACCTTGGGGCGCAGCACCCGGTCGAGCTGACCTGCGGTGAGGTCGGTCAGCAGGCTGTCGTCGAGCACCCCGGCGGCGTGCACCACGGCGACGAGCGGATGCCGGTCGGGGATCGCGGCCAGCGTCGCGGCGAGGGCGTCGCGGTCGGCCACGTCGCAGGCCGCCACGGTCACCTCGGCGTCCAGGTCCGGTGCCTCGCCACCGCTGCGGCTGACCAGCAGCAGATGGCGGACGCCGTGGCGGGCCACCAGGTGACCGGCGAGCACCCGGCCGAGCGTGCCGGTGCCGCCGGTGACGAGCACGGTGCCGTTCGGGTCGAACACCGGCGGGTCGCCCGGCCTGGCGGGCACCAGTTGGGGTATGAGGCAGCGCCCGTTCCGCACCGCGACCTGCGGCTCGTCGCCGGCCGGTATGGCGTCGCCGGTGTGGGAGTCGATCAACCGGATCCGGCCGGGATGCTCGGTCTGCGCGCTGCGGACCAGCCCCCACACCGCAGCCCCGGCCGGGTCGGAATCCTCGCCGTCGGTCACCGCGACCGCGCCGTGGGTCACCACGGCGAGGACGGTGCCGGTCAACCGCTCGTCGGCGAGCCAGCGCCGGAGCACGTCGAGGACCCCGGCGGTCAGCGCGGTCACGTCCGGGCCGGCCGGGACGGCAAGCACCGCCAGGTCCGGGGCCGGGCCCGCCCCGGCGAGCACTGTCTCGGCCTCCGGGTACGGGCCGGGGCGCAGGTCGGTGGCGGCCGGGAACCAGCGTGGCTCCAGCAGAGCGTCCGGGGTGGCTCCCAGGCTGTCCGTGGTCACCGGGCGGGTGACCAGTGAGTCGGCGGTGAGCACCGGGACACCCTCCGGATCGGTGGCGTGCAGCCGGATGCCGCCGCCGTCCGCCGGGGACAGCCGGACGCGCAACGCGGTGACGGCCGTGCTGCGATGCCGGGTGACGCCGGTCCAGGCGAACGGCAGCTCGACGCCGCCCGGTCCCGCGAGCAGCGCTAGCGGGTGCAGCGCCGCGTCGAGCAGCGCCGGGTGCAGGGCGTATCCGCCAGTTGGGCCGGGCAGGCGCACCTCGGCGTACGTGTCCCCGCCGTGCCGCCAGACCGCCTCCAGGCCCCGGAACATCGGGCCGTAATGGTGGCCTCGGGCGGCCAGATCGTCGTACCCGCCGGTCAGGTCGACAGGCTCGGCGCCGGGCGGGGGCCAGGCGCTGGGTGAGTCCGCCCAGGCGGGCTCACCAGGGGCCAGGACGCCCTCGGCGTGCCGGGTCCAGGACGGACCGCCCGTCCGTGAGCAGATCGTCACCGCCCGACGTCCGGCCGGGTCCGGCTCACCGGTCGCCACCTGCACGTCCACCCCGCCGGTGGGCAGCACCAGTGGAGTGTGCAGGGTCAGCTCGGCCACCCGTGGGCAGCCGGTCAGTTCGCCGGCGTGCAGGGCGAGGTCGAGCAGGGCGGTGCCGGGTAGCAGCGGGGTGCCGTGCACCGCGTGGTCAGCCGGCCAGGAGTGGGACTGCCGGGAGATCCGGCCGGTAAGCAGCAGGGTGTCGGTGCCACCAGGCTCGACCAGGGTGGGCAGCAGCTCGTGGCCGGAGACGCGCAGCCCGGACGCCGTCGCGTCGCCGTGATCGCGGGTGGTGAGCCAGTACCGCTGGCGCTGGAACGCGTAGGTCGGCAGCGCGGCTAGCGGGTGCGGACCGGCCGGCAGCGCCGCGGTCCAGTCCACCGCCCGGCCCCGGATGTGCAGGTCTGCTGCCGCAGCCAGGAACCGGACCGGGCCGGGTTCGTCACGGCGAAGGGTGAAGACACCGTACGCACCGCTGTCCCCGAAGCATTCCTCTACCGGGGTAGCCAGTACCGGGTGCGGACTGACCTCTAGGAACGACCGGTGCTCGGTGTCCAGCAGGCTCCGGACGGCGTCCGCGAACCGGACCGGCTCGCGCAGGTTGCGGTACCAGTACCCGGCGTCCATGTTGACGGTGTCGACACGGCCCCCGGTGACGGTCGAGAAGACCGCCACCTCGGCGGGCCGTGGTGCGATCCCGGCCAGCTGGTGGTGCAGCAGGTCGCGGACCGGCTCGACGCGTGCCGAGTGGGACGCGTAGTCAACCGGGATGCGCCGCGCTCGGATCTCCCGCTCGGCGCACCGGGCGAGCAGGTTGTCCAGCGCGGCGTTATCGCCGGAGACCACGGTGGCCGTAGGGGAGTTCACCGCGGCGACGGCGAGTCGCCCGTCCAGCAGCGCGTCGACCTCCGGAGCGGGTAGCGCCACCGACACCATGCCAGCGCCCGGCGCCAGGGACCGGACGGCTCGGCTGCGGACGGCCACGATCCGGGCGGCGTCCGGCAGGGTGAGCGCGCCAGCCACGTACGCGGCGGCGATCTCACCCTGGGAATGGCCCACTACCGCGTCCGGGTGCACACCGAAGGAGCGCCACAGCGCGGCGAGCGACACCATCACCGCGAACAGCGCCGGCTGCACCACGTCGACCCGGTCCAGCGGTCCGTGTAGCTCGTCGAGCAGCGTCCACTCCACGTGCGGGGCGAGCGCGTCGGCGCAGGCTTCCAGTTCGGCGCGGTACACCGGGAACCGCTCGATCAGGTCCAGGCCCATCCCGGCCCACTGCGACCCCTGGCCTGGGAATACGAATACGGTGCGGCCGGCGATCCGCTCCGGTGGGTCGGCCGGGTCGTGCAGCCCGCTGAGCAGCCCCTGCCGGTCGGCGGCGAGCACCACGGCACGTTCCTCGAAGGACGCCCGGCCGGCGGCCAGGGTGTACGCGATCGAGGCGAGGCGAGGTTCCGGGTCGGCGGCGATCGTGTCGTGCAGGCGGCGGGCCTGGTCACGCAGAGCCTGCCGGGTGCGCGCCGAGATCACGAACGGCAGCACGCCGGGAAGCGGCGGTTCGGGTGGGGGTTTGGTGGGTTGGGGTTGTTCGAGGATGAGGTGGGCGTTGGTGCCGCTGATGCCGAAGCTGTTGATGGCGGCGCGGCGGGGTGTGGGTGTGGTGGGCCAGGGTGTGGGGGTGGTGGTGAGGTGGATGGTGTTGTTCCAGGTGGTGTGGGGGGTGGGTTGGTCGATGTGGAGGGTGGGTGGGATGTGGGTGTGGTGGAGGGTGTGGGTGGTTTTGATGAGGGCGGCGATGCCGGCGGCGGCTTGGGTGTGGCCGATGTTGGATTTGATGCTGGTGAGGTGTAGGGGGTTGGTGGGGTTGCGGTGGTGGCCGTAGGTGTGGTGGATGGCGGTGGCTTCGATGGGGTCGCCGAGGGGGGTGCCGGTGCCGTGGGCTTCGAGGGTGTGGATGTCGTGGGTGGTGAGGTGGGCGTTGGTGAGGGCTTGGTGGATGACGTGTTCTTGGGCGGGGCCGTGGGGTGCGGTGAGGCCGTTGCTGGTGCCGTCTTGGTTGGTGGCGGTGCCGCGGATGATGGCGTGGATGTGGTGGTTGTTGGCTTGGGCTTGGGTGAGGGTTTCGAGGAGGACGAGTCCGGCGCCTTCGCTCCAGGTGGCGCCGTTGGCGGCGGCGGCGAAGGGTTTGGTGCGTCCGTCGGGGGCGAGGCCACGTTGCCGACTGAACTCGGTGAACATCCGAGGGTGCGCCATCACGGTGGCCCCGCCGGCCAGCGCCATGGTGCACTCGCCGGAGCGCAGGGCCTGGGCCGCCAGGTGCACGGCGACCAGGCTGGATGAGCACGCGGTGTCGATGGTGACCGCGGCTCCGCGCAGACCCAGGGCATAGGCGATTCGGCCGGACGCGACGCTGGTCAGGCCGCCGGTCAGCAGGTAACCCTCGGCGGACTCCCCACCGCGCGAGTTGTACTCGTTGTGGCCGACGCCGGCGAACACGCCGGTCGGCGTCCCACGCAGCGACATCGGGTCGATGCCGGCCCGCTCGATCGCCTCCCACGCGCACTCCAGGAGTAGGCGCTGCTGGGGGTCGGTGGCGAGGGCCTCGCGCGGGCTCATTCCGAAGAACTCCGCGTCGAACAGACCGGCGTCGTGCAGGAAGCCGCCCTGCCGAACGTACGAGGTTCCGGACCGGTCCGGGTCGTCGTCGAACAGATTCTCCAGGTCCCAGCCGCGATCGTCCGGGAAGTCACCGATCGCGTCGACCCCGTTGCGGACCAGGTCGAATAGTCCCTCCGGGCTGGTGACCCCGCCGGGGAACCGGCATGCCATGCCGACGATGGCGATCGGCTCGGGAGGCCCGCTCTCCAATTCGGCCAGCCGCTGCCGGGTACGGGTTAGATCCGTCGTCACCCAGCGCAGGTAGTCGGCGAGCTTCTCCTCGTTCGTCATCGATGTTCCCCCCATGCGTTCGCCCGGCCGAGGTGCTGGTCGATGAAGGCGAAGATCTCGTCCTGTCCGGCCGTCGCCAGATTGGTGTCCGCGCCTGGCGCGGGCCGACTCAGCGTGCGCAGCCGGTTCGCGAGGTCGTCTTGTCCGGCAGCTGCGGCGCGTTCGGCCAGCCGGCCCAGGTCGGCGAGGATGGACGGCGTGTCCTCGCCTGTGGCGGCTGGCTCGGCGCACGCCCGCAGGTGATCAGCGAGAGCGGCCGGGGTCGGATGGTCGAAGATCACCGTGGCCGGCAGGTCCGCCCCGGTCGCCGCGTTCAGCCGGTTGCGCAGCTCCATTGCGGTCAGGGAGTCGAAGCCCTGCTCCCGGAACGGCACCTCGGGGTTCACCGTGCCGGGATCCCGGTGGCCGAGAACCGCGGCGACGTGCGTGCGGACGAGCGCCAGCGGATCCAGGTCGCCGGTGGCGGCCGGGGGCTGGAGCATCCGGTCACCTGCCAGGTCCCGCAGCATCGGCGGCAGCAGCCCGGCTGCGGCCCGCTCGCGCAGGGCGCCCGGGTCGGGTCGGACGGCCAGCAGGGCGGCCGTGCCCGAGTCGAGCGCGGCGTCGAACAGGGCCAGCCCTCGCTCGTTGGAGAGGCCGGCGAAGCCGGTGCGCGCGATCCGGGCGTGGTCGGCATGGTCCAGGTCCCGGGCGATGCCGTCGGCCTCGGTCCACAGTCCCCAGGCGATCGACGTGGCCGGGAGCCCGGCCAGGTGGCGCCGTTCGGCGAGGGCGTCCAGGAACGTGTTGGCGGCCGCATAACTCGCCTGGCCCGGGCTGCCCAGCGCCCCGGCGGACGAGGAGAAGGTCAGGAAGGCCGCGAGATCGAGGCCGGCGGTGAGGTCGTGCAGGTGCCATCCACCGTCCACTTTGGGGGCGAGTACGCGGTCGAGTCGGTCTGGGGTGAGGTTGGTGAGTAGGGCGTCGTCGAGGGTTGCGGCGGCGTGGATGACGGCGGTGAGGGGTCGGTTGGTGGGGATGGTGGTGAGGAGTTTTTGGATGTGGGTGGGGTTGGTGATGTCGCAGGTGGCGATGTGGGCGCCGGGGATGTTGGTGGTGGTTGTTGTGGGGGTGCGGTTGGTGAGGATGAGGTGTTTGATGCCGTGGTGGTTGGCGAGGTGGCGGGCGATGAGGGTGCCGAGGGCGCCGGTGCCGCCGGTGATGAGGACGGTGCCGTTGGGGTTGAGTGGTTGGGGGATGGTTAGTACTACTTTGCCGATGTTGGCGCCTTGGCTGAGGTGTCGCATGGCTTGGGGTGCGTGGCGGATGTCCCAGCAGGTCACTGGTGGTGGGTTGAGGGTGCCGTTGGTTGTTAGTCGTATTACTTCGTGGAGCATTTCCGCGATTCGGTCGGGGCCGGCGTCGAGGAGGTCGAAGGTTTGGTAGTTGATTCCGGTGGGGGAGCGGGGGTCGGTTTTGCCCATTTCGATGAATCGGCCGCCGGGTCGTAGTAGTCGTAGTGAGGCGTCGATGAAGTCGCCGGCGAGTGAGTTGAGTACGACGTCGACGCCGTTGGTGAATTGGTGTTCGAATTCGAGGTTGCGGGAGGATGCGAGGTGGTTGGGGGGCAGGTTGAGGGTGGGGTGTTTGTGGGGGCTGGCGGTGGCGTATATCTCGGCGCCTAGGTGGTGGGCGAGTTGGATGGCTGCGTTGCCGACTCCGCCGGCTGCGGCGTGGATGAGTATGGTTTCGCCGGGCTGTAGTCCGGCCAGGTCGACCAGGGCGTAGTACGCGGTCAGGAACGCCACCGGAACGGCCGCACCGGTGCTGAAGGACCAGCCCTCCGGCAGCCGAGCCAACAGCCGGTGGTCGGTGACCGCGACCGGCCCCATCGCCCCGCCCGGGAACACCCCGAGCACCCGGTCGCCCGGCACCAGGCCGCTCACGTCGGCGGCCACCGCACTCACCACGCCGGCCGCCTCGGCACCGATCAGCGGCGATTCACCGGGGTACATGCCCAACGCGGCGAGCACGT
Organism: Micromonospora sp. CA-259024; assembly: GCF_050936255.1. Classification (NCBI taxonomy): domain Bacteria; kingdom Bacillati; phylum Actinomycetota; class Actinomycetes; order Micromonosporales; family Micromonosporaceae; genus Micromonospora; species Micromonospora sp. CA-259024. The sequence goes on from NZ_JBNJND010000001.1 coordinate 795,643, forward strand.
CCCGGAAGTTGAGGCCGGCCGCGCGGACCGCGACCCGGACCTCACCCGGGCCGAGCGGGGTATCCGGCGCCGGCCCGGCGGCGACACCGAGACCGTCGAACGAGCCCGGCCGCAGCACCTCCAGCCGTGCGCCGGGCGGCAGGGCGGGCAGCTCGGGCTCGGCGGCCGGCACCACCCGCGGGAGGTGGGCGTGGCCGTCTCGGATCGCCACCTCGGGCTCGCCGAGCGCGACGGCGGCCGGCACCGCCTCGACTGACGCCGGCCGTCCGTCGTGGTCGACCAGCACCACCCGGCCCGGGTGCTCGGCCCGTACCGACCGGATCAGGCCCCATACCGCGGCCGCGGCCGGGTCCGGCACGTCTCGCCCGGCCCGGACCGCGACGGCGTCACGGGTCACCACGACCAGCGGCGGACCGTCCAGCCGTGTTTGGACCTCGGCCAACATCCGCCGCAACACGTCGTGCGTGCGGGCCGGCAGATTGGGGCCGTCTCCGGTGGGGCAGTGCAGATAGGTGACGTCCTCAGCGCCAGCAGCGGGCAGGTCGGCCGGTATCCACGCGGTCTGGAACAGGTCCCGGCTGGGGCCGCCCTCGGCCAGCGGGCGCAACTCGAGGTCGTCGACGGTCAGCACGGTGGCACCGCGCTCGTCGGCCGCGTGCAGGCGGAAGCGGTCGCCGCCCCGAGGGCTCAGCCGGACCCGCCACGTCGCGGCGGGCCGGTGCACGGTGACGCCGCGCCAGGCGTACGGGACGAGCAGACGGTCGGTGTGCCGGGCCAGCACGTGCAGGGCGGCGTCCAGCGTGGCCGGGTGCACGGTGTGCCCGTCCGGGGCCGGGCCGGTCACCTCGGCCAGCAGGTCAGCACCGGCCCGCCAGGCGCGACGAACACCTTGGAACTCCGGCCCGTAGCGCAGTCCCCGGTCGGCCAGGTCGAGGTAGAGATCGTCGGTCGGCACCGGCTCGGCGTCGGGCGGCGGCCACGGTCCAGGGTCCTCGGCAATGGCGGATACCACCGGTTCGAGCCGCCCGGTGGCGTGCCGCTGCCAGGGCGTACCGGCCCGGTCGGCGCGGGCGTGCACGGTCACCTCGCCGGAGGCGGCCCGCACCTGAATCCGTACGGGGGTGTCCGCGGGCACGACCAGTGGGGTCTCCAGGATCAGTTCGGCCACCCGGCCGCCGGCGCACAGCACAAGGTCGAGCAGGGCAGTGCCGGGTACGACCACCTCGCCGCGTACCCGATGCCCGCTCAGCCAGGCCGGGAAGCCGGCGGCGATCCGGCCGGTCCACACCGTCTCCCCGGTGCCGGCCACCTCGATGACCGCGCCGAGCAGGGGATGCCCGGTCGCGTCACGGTGATCGGTGGCGGGTGGCTCGTCCAGCCACAGTCGCTGTCGCTCGAACGGGTAGGTGGGCAGGTCGGCGTGGCCGTGGGCGGGTGGGTTGACGGCGGGCCAGTCCACCGCCGTCCCGCGGGTGTGCAATTCGCCGAGGGCGCGTAGGAACGTCTCCGGCTCGGGGCGGTCGCGCCGCAGCGTGGCCACGCCGCCGTCCGGGATCAGCGGGGCCAGCGCCGCATCCGGGCCTATCTCCAGGAAGGTCCGGATGCCGTCGCCGGTCAGGTGCCGCACCGCGTCGTGGAAACGGACCGGTTCCCGCATGTGCCGCACCCAGTGGTCCGGGCCGGCCTCATCGCCGGTCATCGGCCGCCCGGTGCGAGTGGAGATGAGCGGCACGACCGGGGCGCCGCCCGTGATCCCGGCCGCCACCGCCCGGAACTCGGCCAGCACCGGATCCAGGTGCGCCGAGTGGAACGCATGGCTGACGGCCAGCGGCCGGACCTGCAAACCGGCCGCCCGGGCTTCGACGGCCAGCCGGTTGATGGCCGTCCGATCGCCGGACGCCACCACGGCCGTCGGACCGTTCACCGCGGCGATCTCGCTGCCGGCGGGCAGTAGTCGGCGGACCTCGTCCTCGGCCGCCGCGACCGCCACCATCGCTCCGTCGGGCCGGGCCCGCTGCATCAGCCGGCCCCGGGCGGTGACCAGCAGCGCCGCGTCGGCTGGGGTGAGCACACCGGCCACCCGGGCCGCGGTCAGTTCGCCGATCGAATGCCCGGCCACCGCGGCAGGCACCACGCCGGCCGATTTCAGCAGACAGGTCAGCGCGACCTGCACCGCGTACACGGCCGGCTGGGCGTACTCGGTGCGGGACAGCAGTTCCGCCGACCCGAGCACCGTACGCAGCGGAACGTCCAGGTGCGGGTCGAGTTCCGTCCCCAGCTCCTCGAGGGCGTCCGCGAACACCGGGAACCGGGCGGCCAGCCCGGCGCCCATGCCTGGCCGCTGTCCGCCCTGACCGCTGAACACGAACGCCAGCCCGCCGGTGACCAGCCGGCCGCTCACGCCGCGGCCCTCGGCGAGGGCGGTGAGCTCCGCCTGCAGCCCGTCCCGATCGGCGCCCACCGCGACCGCGCGCTCGTCGAACGCCGTCCGGCCGGTGGACAGGGTGTGCGCGGCAGCCGCAGGGTCCAGCGCGGGGTCGTTACGCAGGCGCTCGAGCAGCCGGGCCGCGGTCACCCGCAACGCGGCGGGGGTGCGCGCCGACAGCGGCCAGGCGAGCGCTTCCCGCGTGGGCCGGTCCCGGCCGGTCGTCGGCTCGTCGGGCGCCTGTTCGAGGACGAGGTGGGCATTGGTGCCGCTGATCCCGAACGAGGAGACCGCGGCCCGGCGCGGGCGGTCGGCAACAGGCCAGGGCTCGTTGGCGGTGAGTAGCCGGATCTCGCCGCCCGACCAGTCCACCTCGGGAGTGGGCCGGTCCACGTGCAGGGTGCGCGGCAGCACGCCGCGCCGCATCGCCTCGACCATCTTGATCACACCGGCCACTCCGGCCGCGGCCTGGGTGTGCCCGAGGTTGCTCTTGATCGAACCGAGCCGCAGTGGCCGGTCGGCCGGGCGCTGCCCGTACGTGGCGATCAGGGCTTGCGCCTCGATCGGGTCGCCCAACCTGGTGCCGGTGCCGTGCGCCTCCACCGCGTCCACGTCGGCCGGGGTCAGCCGCGCGTCGGCCAACGCGTCGCGGATGACCCGCTCCTGGGCGGGCCCGCTCGGCGCGGTCAGCCGGCTGCTGGCACCGTCCTGGGCGACCGCGCTGCCCCGGATCACGGCCAGCACCGGGTGCCCGTGGCGGCGGGCGTCAGCAAGCCGTTCCAGCAGCAGTAAGCCCGCACCCTCGGACCAGGCGGTGCCGTTCGCGGCGGCGGCGAACGACCGGCACCGGCCGTCCGGCGAGAGTGCGCGCTGCCGGCTGAACTCCACGTACGGTCGGGGGGTGGCCATCACTGTCGCGCCGCCGGCCACGGCGAGCGTGCAGTCGCCATGACGCAGAGCCTGCGCTGCCAGGTGAATCGCGACCAGCGACGACGAGCAGGCGGTGTCCACCGTGACGGCCGGGCCCTCCAGCCCGAAGGTGTACGCCACCCGGCCGGACGCGATACTGCCCGCGCTGCCGCTGAGCGTGAAACCCTCCAGCTCCGGCGGCACCCGCCGCAACCGGCCGCCGTAGTCCGCGTGGATCACGCCGAGATAGACACCGGTGCGGCTGCCGCGCAGGGAATCCGGCATGACTCCGGCGCGTTCGAACAGCTCCCATCCGGTCTCCAGCACCAGCCGCTGCTGCGGGTCGGTGGCCAGCGCCTCGCGGGGGCTCATCTGAAAGAACGCCGGGTCGAAGTCACCCGCGTCGTAGAGGAAGCCTCCGCGTCGGGTGTAGGTGGCGCCGGTCGTCGCCGGGTCCGGGTGGTACGGCGCGGTCGCGTCCCAGCCGCGGTCGTCCGGGAAGTCGCCGGTCGCGTCGGTGCCGTTCTCAACCAGTCGCCACAACTCCTCCGGTGACCGCACCCCTCCGGGGAACCGGCAGCTCATCGCCACCACCGCCACCGGTTCGGCGGCACGGTCCAGTTCGGCAAGGCGGTGGCGCGCGTCACGCAGGTCGTTGACCGTCCGCTTCAGGTAGTCGCGCAGCCGTTCCTCGGTGGTCATCGGGTCCGCAGTCATCGGGACAACCCCAGTTCGTCATCGAGAGCCCGGAACAGTTCCTCGTCTGATGCGGACGCCAGATCGGTCCGGTCCGCGCCAGCGCCGCCCCACTTCCATGCCAGGGCCGCGATCCGGGCGGCCACCGCACCGTGCCGGGGGTGGTCCGCCGGCAGTTCGGTCAGCGCCCGATCCAGCCGGTCGAGGCCAGCCAGCACGGCAGCGGCCGGGTCGCTCGCTGCGGCCTGCAGGCCACCGAGATGGGCAGCGAGGGCGGTGATGCTCGGGTGGTCGAACACCACGGTGCTGGACAACCGCAGCCCGGTCGCGGTGATCAGGCGGTTGCGTAGCTCCACTGCGGTGAGCGAGTCGAGGCCCAGGTCGAGCAGCCCGAGCCCGGCCGGAATGGCGGCCGGATCCGGGTGTGCCAGCACCGCCGCTACCTCCCGGCGCACCACGACGGCCAGATCGGCCGGGGTGGCGGGACCGGCCGGGCTGGCGGGACCGGCGGGGCTGGCGGGACCGGCGGGGCTGGTGACTGCGGATGCCTCCGGCGGTGGGCCCGGTGGCGCGGCGAGCCGGGCCGCGACCAGGACCGCGTTGCTGCCACCCAGGGCGGCGTCGAACAGCGCCAACCCTTCGTCCGCGGTGAGTGCCCCGATGCCGCGCCGGGTCATCCGGGCCAGGGTCGGCGCGTCCAACCGGGCGCCCATGCCGTCGTTCCAGCGTCCCCAGGCGAGTGCGGTCGCGGGTCGGCCGGCGGCGCGCAGCTCCCGGGCGTATGCGTCCAGCATGCTGTTGGCGGCCGCATAGGTCGCCTGTCCCGCCGCGCCGAGCACCCCCGCGATGGACGAGAACAGCACGATCGCGGACAGGTCGAGGTCCCGGGTCAGGTCGGCAAGGTGCCGGGCACCGTCCACTTTGGGGGCGAGTACGCGGTCGAGTCGGTCTGGGGTGAGGTTGGTGAGTAGGGCGTCGTCGAGGGTTGCGGCGGCGTGGATGACGGCGGTGAGGGGTCGGTTGGTGGGGATGGTGGTGAGGAGTTTTTGGATGTGGGTGGGGTTGGTGATGTCGCAGGTGGCGATGTGGGCGCCGGGGATGTTGGTGGTGGTTGTTGTGGGGGTGCGGTTGGTGAGGATGAGGTGTTTGATGCCGTGGTGGTTGGCGAGGTGGCGGGCGATGAGGGTGCCGAGGGCGCCGGTGCCGCCGGTGATGAGGACGGTGCCGTTGGGGTTGAGTGGTTGGGGGATGGTTAGTACTACTTTGCCGATGTTGGCGCCTTGGCTGAGGTGTCGCATGGCTTGGGGTGCGTGGCGGATGTCCCAGCAGGTCACTGGTGGTGGGTTGAGGGTGCCGTTGGTTGTTAGTCGTATTACTTCGTGGAGCATTTCCGCGATTCGGTCGGGGCCGGCGTCGAGGAGGTCGAAGGTTTGGTAGTTGATTCCGGTGGGGGAGCGGGGGTCGGTTTTGCCCATTTCGATGAATCGGCCGCCGGGTCGTAGTAGTCGTAGTGAGGCGTCGATGAAGTCGCCGGCGAGTGAGTTGAGTACGACGTCGACGCCGTTGGTGAATTGGTGTTCGAATTCGAGGTTGCGGGAGGATGCGAGGTGGTTGGGGGGCAGGTTGAGGGTGGGGTGTTTGTGGGGGCTGGCGGTGGCGTATATCTCGGCGCCTAGGTGGTGGGCGAGTTGGATGGCTGCGTTGCCGACTCCGCCGGCTGCGGCGTGGATGAGTATGGTTTCGCCGGGCTGTAGTCCGGCCAGGTCGACCAGGGCGTAGTACGCGGTCAGGAACGCCACCGGTGCCGCGGCCGCCTGTGCGAACGACCAGCCCGACGGGACGGGCGCCAGCGACCGGTGATCGGCCACCGCGACCGGACCGAACGCGCCGGGCAGCAATCCCATGACCCGATCACCGGGCGCGAACCGGGTCACGCCCGGACCCACCTCGCGGACTACACCGGCACCCTCCAGTCCTAGCGGTCCGGGTTCACCCGGGTACATGCCGAGGGTGTTCAGCGCGTCCCGGAAGTTCAGGCCGGCCGCGCGGACGTCGACCCGGACCTCGCCGGCCGTGAGCGGCCGCTCCGCCGCCGGGCAGGGGGCCAGCACGAGGTTGCTGACGGTGCCTCGTTCCGGGATTTCCAGGCGCCAGGCCGCAGCGCCGTCCGGTATCACGAGGTCGCCGGTGGCCGGGCGCAGCCGGGGGAGCAGAACGGTGCCGTCGCGCAGGACGACCTCGTCGGCGGCGGCGGCCAGGGCGGCCGGCAGCGCGGCGGCGGAGCGTCCGTCGGTGACGATCACCCGGAACCGGCCTGGGTGCTCGGCCTGCGCGCTGCGGACCAGCCCACACACACCGGCGCCGGCCAGATCGTCGGCGACCACGAAGGTCAGCACGCCCGGGCGGTCGTCGCGCACCCAGCGCCGGGCCAGTTCCAGGGCGCCGTGCGGATCGGCGCTCACCAACACGAGATCCGCGTCCGTCGGCGCGAACGGATCGGCGACGTGCGGCGCGCTCAGGTGGCCGGCCAGGCCGTGCGGGTCGGGACCGGCCACCACGACCGACGGCACCGGAGCATCGGCGACCGGCGTGACCGGCGCGAGGTCCGGCAGGTGCAGCAGATCACCGTCGGCCCGCGGTTCCCGTACCACCAGCCGGTGCACGGACCCCACGGGCGTGCCGGCCGGGCCGGCCAGGATCATCTCGACCGCGTCCGGGCCGAGTGGCCGCAACCGCACCCGCAGCGCGGTCGGTCCGGCGGTGTGCACCGCGACGCCGGTCCAGGTGAATGGCATCCGGGCGCGGCCGCCGTGCGCGAGTGGCAGGTAGACCACCGCCTGCACCGCCGCGTCCAGCAGGGCCGGGTGCAGCACGAACCGGCCGGCCGCTGCCTCGTCCGCCGCGGGCAGCGCGATCTCGGCGTACACGTCGTCGCCGTCCCGCCAGGCGGCGCGCAGGCCGCGGAACGTCGCGCCGTATTCGAGGCCCTGCGCGGCCAGCCGGTCGTACCGGTCGGCCACCTCGATCGGCTGCGCCCCGGCCGGCGGCCACGTGGTCAGCGGCTCGCCCGCGGACGCGGACGCGGACGCGGCGAGCCTACCGTCGGCGTGCCGCCGCCACGGGCCCTCGCCGGTGCGGGAGTGGAGGGTCAGCGACCGGTTGCCGTCCCCATCGGCCTGGGCGACCCGCAGTTGCAGCTCGACCCGGTCGTGCACCGGCAGTTCCAGGGGATGGGTCAGAGTCAGTTCGGCCACCTGCGCGCAGCCCAGGTCCCGGGCCGCGCGCAGGGCCAGGTCGAGGAACGCGGTGCCGGGCAGCAGAGTGCGGCCGGCCACGGTGTGCCCGGCCAGCCAGGGCTCGGTGCGCCGGCTCAGTACACCGGTGATCAGGTGGCCGCCGTCGGCGAGGGGCACGGGCCGGCCGAGCGGTGCGGTGGTGCGCTCCGGCTGCTCCAGCCAGTACCGGCGTCGCTGGAAGGGGTAGGTCGGCAGATCCACGGCACGAGCCCCTCGCCCGGCGTAGACCGCGGGCCAGTCCACGGGCACCCCGGCGCTCCACAGTCGGGCGAGCGCGGTGAGCGTCAGTTCCGCGCCGCCGCCGGCCCGCGAGAGCGCGGCGACCAGCAGAATGGCGTCCGGCGTCTCGAGACAGTCGTGTGCGAGCGCGCCCAGGACGCCGTCCCCGAGATCTAGTCCGGCGGTGACACCGAGCCGCTCCAGCGTGCGGACACCATCGGCGAACCGCACCGTCTCGCGGACCTGCCGCACCCAGTAGCCGGGGTCGCACACCTGCGCCGGGTCGGCGATCCGACCGGTGACGCCGGAGATCAGCGAGATCGACGGGGGGTGGTAGGTCAGTCCCTCGGCGACCCGGCCGAACTCGGCCAGCATCGGCTCCATCCGGGCGGAGTGGAAGGCGTGGCTGACCCGCAACCGCCGGGTCCGTGCCCCGCGCGCCTCGGCAGCGGCGGCCACGGCGGCCACCGTGTCGTCGTCCCCGGAGACCACCGTCGCCCGCGGCCCGTTGACCGCGGCGACCGCCGCGCCCTGCAGGAGTAGCGGCCGGACCTCGTCCTCGGGCAGACCCACCGCCACCATCGCTCCACCGGCCGGCAGCGCCTGCATCAGCCGGGCCCGGGCGGTGACCAGCGTGCAGGCGTCGGCGAGCGTGAACACTCCGGCCACGTGCGCCGCGGCCAGCTCACCGATTGAGTGCCCGATCAGGTGGTCCGGGCGGACACCCCACGATTCGGTCAGCCGGGCCAGTGCCACCTCCACCGCGAACAACGCGGGCTGGGCCACCCCGGTCGGGTCGAGCACGTCCCCAGCGGCCGGAGTGAGCAGACCGGCGCGTACCTCGTCGCCGAAGTGATCGAGGACGTCGTCCAGGGCGGACCGGAACACCGGGAAGGACCGGTACGCGGCCGCCGCCATCCCGGCACGCTGGGCACCCTGACCGGGGAAGAGCAGCGCGACCCGGCCCGAGTTGGCGGCGCGCGTGTACTCGCTCCCGCCGCTCAGCACCGCCCGGTGCTCCAGCGCGGCCCGGGTGGTGGCCAGGGAGAACGCCAGGTCCAGCGGACGGTGCCTAGCGCCGACGGCGCGGACTGCGGCGATCTGGGCCGCGAGCGCCGCCTCGGTGCGGGCGGACACGATCAGTGGTGGCTCGGGACCGTCGTCCACCACGGCGCGCGGTGGGTCCTCGACCGGCGCCTCCTCCAGTACGACGTGGGCGTTGGTGCCGCTGGACCCAAACGACGACACCCCGGCCCGGCGCGGTCGGCCGGTGTCTGGCCATGGGCGGGCCTCGGTGAGCAGGGCGACCCCGCCGGTTGACCAGTCGACGTGGGGGGTGGGCTGGTCCACGTGCAGGGTGCGGGGGAGCATGCCGTGCCGTAGCGCCATGACTGTCTTGATGACGCTGGTGACCCCGGCTGCGGCCTGTGGATGGCCGAGGTTGGATTTGACCGATCCGAGCCAGAGGGGGCGGTCGGCGGGGCGGTCTCGGCCGTAGGTGTCGAGCAGTGCCTGGGCTTCGATCGGGTCGCCGAGGGTGGTGCCGGTGCCGTGTGCCTCGACGGCGTCGACGTCGGTGGTGGTGAGCCCGGCGGCGGCCAGGGCCTGGCGGATCACCCGCTGCTGGGCCGGGCCGCTGGGTGCCGTCAGTCCGTTGCTGGCACCGTCCTGGTTCACCGCGCTGCCCCGAACCACCGCGAGCACCTTGTGCCCGTGGCGTTGCGCGTCGGACAGCCGCTCAACCAGCAGCATCGCGGCACCCTCGGCGAAACCGGTGCCGTCCGCGCCGGCCGCGAACGCCTTGACCCGGCCGTTCGGGGCCAGCCCGCGTAGCCGGCTGAAGTCGAGGAACAGGTCCGGTGTGGCCAGTACGGTGGCACCGCCGACCAGAGCCATCGTGCAGTCGCCCTGCCGCAGCGCCTGAACCGCGAGGTGGAGCGCGACCAGCGAGGACGAGCACTCGGTGTCCACCGTCAGGGCCGGGCCCTCCAGGCCGAGCGCGTAGGCGACCCGGCCGGACGCGATGCCGCCCGCGCTGCCGTTGATCAGATAGCCCTCGAAGCCGTCGGGTGCCTCGGCGAACCGGCTGCCGTAGTCGTGGTAAATCACGCTGGCGTAGACCCCGGTGCGGGTGCCGCGCAGCGACGTCGGGTCGATCCGGGCCCGCTCCACGGCCTCCCACGCCGTCTCGAGCAGCAGTCGTTGTTGCGGGTCGGTGGCGAGCGCCTCACGCGGCGAGATCCGGAACAGGTCAGCGTCGAAACCCGCGGCGTCGTCCAGGAACCCGCCGTACGCGCTGGTGCTCGTGCCCGGATGGTCCGGATCGGGGTGGAACAGATCGTCCAGCGGCCAACCCCGGTCGGACGGGAACGACGTGATCGCGTCCCGCTCCTCGGTGAGCAGCCTCCACAGCAGCTCTGGAGTGTGCGTACCGCCGGGCAGGCGGCATGCCATGCCGATGACCGCGATCGGTTCCGTGGTCAGCGAACGGATCCGGCGGCGGGCGTCCTGCAGGTCGGCGGTCGCCCGGCGCAGGTAGGTGCGTAGTTTGTCGTCGTCTACCACGGGTTGTCACCACCGTCGATCAAGTTGAAGAGTTCGTCGTCGCTGGCCTTGCCCAGGTCCCCGGCCGGGTCCGCGGGCGGATCGAACATGGACACCAGCTCCCGCAGCAGGGACCGGACTTCGGGCTGGGCCGCCGGGTCGAGGCCGGGTAGTGCGTCGCGGATCCGGGCGAGATCGGCCCGCAACGCGGCCAGCGGGTCTGCTGGCGGCGGTCGCAGTGCGATGCTCAGGTGCCCGGCCAGCGCCGACGGGCTGGGATGGTCGAAGACCACGGTGGCCGGCAGCCGCAGGCCGATCTCGGTGGTAAGGCGGTTGCGCAGTTCCACCGCGGTCAGCGAGTCGAACCCGAGGTCGGTGAAGGCGTGGTCGGGGGTGACCGCCTCCACGGAAGAGTGGCCGAGCACCCCGGCGGCGTGCGCGCGGACCAGGTCGAGCAGCCACGCCTCCAGCTCGGCCGGGGGGAGCGCCCGCAACTGCGGCTCGGCGTCGGCCGTAGTGGCCGGGCGGACGGCGCGGGGCAGTTGCCTGGCGCGCAGCAGGCCGCGCAGCAGAGGTGGCACGTCGTCCCGGCGCCGGGCGCCCAGGCGCAGCGGAAGCAGGACCGGCTCGGCCGACTCCCGGGCCGCGTCGAACAGGGCCAGTGCCTGTTCGGTGCGCAGCTCGGCAATGCCCGCCCGAGCCAGCCGGGACCGGTCGACGTCGTCCAGGTGCCCCGACATTGCGCTGCGGGCGGCCCACAGTCCCCACGCGAGCGCGGTCGCCGGACGGCCGCTGCCGCGCAGACGCCGGGCGTACGCGTCGAGGAAGGTGTTGGCCGCCGCGTAATGCGCCTGTCCCGCCGTGCCGAACGTGCCGGCGCCACCGGAGAACAGCACGAACTCGGCCAGGTCCAGGTCCCGGGTCAGCTGGTCCAGGTGCACTGCCGCGTCCACCTTGGGGCGCAGGACGGCGGCCACCCGCTCCGGGGTCAGGGCCGGCACCGTACCGTCGTCGATCACCCCGGCGGCATGGTGGACTGCGGTCAGCGGATGTTCCGCCGGGACCGCGGCGAGCAGTGCGGCGAGGTCTTTCGGGTTGGCAGCGTCGCAGGCGGCCACGGTGACCCGGGCACCCAGCGCCTCCAGCTCGGCGGTCAGGTCGCGGGCGCCCGGCGCGTCCGGCCCGGACCGTCCGGCCAGCAGCAGGTGGCGCACCCCGTGCCGGGTGACCAGGTGCCGGGCGAGCAGGCTGCCGATCGTCCCGGTGCCGCCGGTGATCAGCACCGTCCCGTCCGGGTCGCGGTCACGGGGAACGGTGAGCACCACCTTGCCGACGTGCCGGGCCTGGCTGATGTGTCGGAACGCGTCCCGGACGCCGCGAATGTCCCAGGCGGTCACCGGCAGCGGGCGCAGCGCGTCCCGGGCGAACAGGCCGAGCAGGTCGGTGAGCATCTCCTGGATCCGGTCCGGTCCGGCTTCGGCCAGCTCGAACGACCGGTACCGCACGCCTGGGAAGTCACGGCCGACCGTCTCCGGATCCCGCAGGTCGGTCCGGCCCATCTCGATGAACCGGCCGCCAGGCCGCAGCAGCCGCAGCGACGTGTCGACGAAATCGCCGGACAGCGAGTTCACCACCACGTCCATCCCGCCGGGGAACCGGTGCGCGAACTCCAGATCGCGGGACGACGCGATCCGGTCCGGTTGCAGACCGAGCGACAGCAGCGCTGGCCACTTGCCGGGCGAGGCGGTGGCGTACACGTCGGCGCCCAGGTGCCGCGCCAGTTGCACGCATGCCATGCCGACTCCGCCCGCGCCGGCGTGCACCAGCACGGTGTCGCCCGGTCCGGTGCCGGCCAGGTCGCGTAGGGCGTACCAGGCCGTGAGGAAGGCGACCGGGGTAGCTGCGGCGCGCGGGAACGACCAGCCCTCGGGGACCGGCGCCAGCAGGCGGTGGTCCACAACGGTCACCGGCCCGAACGCGTCCGCTGCCATGCCCAGCACCCGGTCACCCCGGCGCAGTCCGGTGACGTCCGGGGCAACCTCGGTGATCACGCCGGCGATCTCACTGCCCAGCGCCGCCCGGCCCGGGTACATGTCGAGCGCCACCAGCACGTCCCGGAAGTTCACGCCCGCCGCCCGCACCGCGACCCGGACCTGTCCGGCGGTGAGCGGGGCCAACACGTCGGGCCGGGCGGTGGCGACCAGGCCGTCCAGGGTGCCCGAGCCGGTCACGCGGACCGACCAGGGTCCGTCCGGTGGGATGAGCGCGGCGTCGGGGGCGGACCGGGCCAGCCGCGGAGCGTACGCCACACCACCCCGCACCGCGAGCTGCGGTTCGCTGCCGTTGGTGACCACATCAACCAGCCCGTCCACGTCGAGCAGCAGGAGCCGGCCCGGATGCTCGGTCTGCGCCGACCGCACCAGGCCCCACAGCGCTGCCTGCACCGGGTCCGGCGCCGGATCGTCACCGGGCACCGTCACCGCGCCCCGGGTGACGAACACCAGGGCGGAGGCTGCTGTTCGCGGCTCGGCCAGCCAGTCCTGGATCAGCGCGAGCGCGCGCTGCACCGCTGCGTGCGTGGCAGCCGCGAGATCGGGTCCAGCCGGCCCGGACCAACAGGTCAGGACCAACGGGGGTACGTCCGGCACCTGCTTGAGCAGTGCGGCCAGGTCCGGGTAGTGGTCGCCGTCGCCTAGGCCGACCGGGTCCCCGCCGAGCAGGACCGGCCGGTCCGTGGCCGGTGTGCCCGGCACGGTCTCCCAGTCCATGGTGTACAGAGCCGCGTCGCCCGTGTCGGTGGCCGCGTCCACCTGCCGGTCGCTGATCGGACGCAGCGTCAGGGCATCGATCGAGAGGACCGGCCGTCCGGCTGGATCCGCGACGAGTACCGCCACGGTGTCCGGCCCGGCCGGGGACAGGTGTACCCGGACCCGTTCGGCGCCGGACGCGTGGAGGGTGACACCGGTGAACGAGAACGGCATCCGCCGCCGGCCGCCGCCGGTGAGGAAGCTCGGGTGCAGGGCCGCGTCCAGCAGGGCCGGGTGCACTCCGTACGAGTCGGCCGGCGCACCGTCGAGACGCGCCTCGGCGAACACGTGGTCCCCGCGCCTCCAGAGTGCGGTAACGCCCCGGAACACCGGACCGAAGGTGTGGCCGGCGGCGGTCATCGCGTCGTACAGGTCGGTCACGGGCACCGGCTCGGCACCCGGCGGGGGCCAGGCGGTCAGGTTCGCCGGTGCTGGGCCGGCCATGCCCAGGACGCCGTGCGCGTGTCGAGTCCAGGGCTGGTCGTCGCTGGCGCCGTCGGGCCGGGACCGCAGCGTCACCGTGCGGACCCCGACGTCGTCCGGACCAGAGACCGTCAGGTGTAGCCGCACCGCGTTGTCCAGGGGCAGCGGCAGGGGCGCCTCCAGCACGAGTTCGTCGAGGCGGGTGCGGCCCACCTCGGCGCCGGCTCGCAGCGCCATCTCGGCGAACGCGGTACCCGGCAGCAGCGGCCGGCCGGACAGCGCGTGGTCGGCCAGCCAGGGCTGGGTCCGCAGCGACATTCGGCCGGTGAGCAGGAGGCCATCGGTGTCGGGCAGTGGCAGGGCGTACCCGAGCAGAGGGTGCCCGGTCGAGGCGACCCCGGTGTCACCAGCCCCCGCTGCGGCAGGCGTGGCGTCCAGCCAGTAGCGCTCGTGCCGGAACGGATAGGTGGGCAGGTCCATCAGCGGGCCGGGCGGGAACAGCGGCGCCCAGGACACTGGCCCGCCGTGCGCCCACAGCTCGCCCAGGGAGGTACGGAACCGGCCCGTGTCGCCCTCGCCCCGGCGCAGTGTGCCGACCACCACCGCGTCCCGCCCGGCGTCCTCGGCGGACTCCTGAAGGCCAACGGTCAGCACCGGGTGCGGGCTGACCTCCACGAAGAACCGGTGGCCGTGCGCCAGCAGCCGCTCGGTCACCGCAGCGAACCGGACCGTGTCGCGTAGGTTTCGGAACCAGTAGCCGGCGTCCAGGTCCGCGGTGTCCAGCAGGTCACCCGTGACGGTGGAGTGGAACGGGATCTCGCCGGTGTGGGGACGGATCGGCGCGAGCAGGTCGAGCAGCCGCTCGCGGACCGGTTCCACGTGTGCCGAGTGCGAGGCGTAGTCGACCGGTACCCGCCTGGCCCGCAGCCCGGCCACGGCGCACTCGGCGAGCAACTCGTCCAGCGCGTCGTCGTCACCGGAGACAACGGTCGAGCGCGGCCCGTTGACCGTGGCCAGGCCGATCCGCCCGGACCAGCGGGCGATCCGCTTCCCGGCCTCGGCCGCGCCCACCGGCAGCGACACCATCCCACCGCCGGGCGGCAGTGTGGCGAGAACCCGGCTGCGCAGCGCCACCACCCGGGCGGCGTCATCCAGGGTCAGTGCACCGGCCACGTACGCCGCCGCGATCTCACCCTGCGAGTGGCCGACCACCGCGTCCGGGACGACACCGTTTGCTCGCCACAGCGCCGCCAGCGACACCATTACCGCGAACAGCGCGGGTTGCACCACGTCGACTCGATCGAGCGGGCCGTCCAGCTCGTCGAGCAACGGCCGGTCCAGGTACGGGTCCAGTGCAGCCGCACACGCCCGCATGGTCTCGGCGAACACCGGTTCGTCGTCGATCAGCGCGCGGGCCATGCCGGTCCATTGGGCGCCCTGGCCGGGGAAGACGAACACCACCGGCCCGGCCTTTGCCACCCCCCGGGCGCCGGTACCGGCGGACAGCGCGGCCAGACCAGCCCGGAACCCGTCAGCGTCTGCGGCGACCACCACGCCGCGGTGTTCGAATGCCGACCGGCCCGCGAGGGCGCGGCCAACCGCCCCGGCCGGCCCTGAGGCGAATGGGATGAGGGCCTCCGCACGGTCCCGCAACGCGTCCGCGGTACGGGCCGACAGCAGCCACGGCACCGGTCCCGGGCTCGGCGTGGCGGTGGCATCGGGCTCGGCGGGCGCCTGCTCTAAGACTGCGTGCACATTGGTGCCGCTGATTCCGAACGCGGAGATGCCGGCCCGGCGCGGTCGGCCGGTGTCTGGCCATGGGCGGGCCTCGGTGAGCAGGGCGACCCCGCCGGTTGACCAGTCGACGTGGGGGGTGGGCTGGTCCACGTGCAGGGTGCGGGGGAGCATGCCGTGCCGTAGCGCCATGACTGTCTTGATGACGCTGGTGACCCCGGCTGCGGCCTGTGGATGGCCGAGGTTGGATTTGACCGATCCGAGCCAGAGGGGGCGGTCGGCGGGGCGGTCTCGGCCGTAGGTGTCGAGCAGTGCCTGGGCTTCGATCGGGTCGCCGAGGGTGGTGCCGGTGCCGTGTGCCTCGACGGCGTCGACGTCGGTGGTGGTGAGCCCGGCGGCGGCCAGGGCCTGCCGGATCACCCGCTGCTGGGCCGGCCCGTTGGGAGCGCTGAGGCCGTTGCTGGCACCGTCCTGGTTCATCGCCGAGCCGCTGACGATGGCCAGAACCGGGTGGCCGTGGCGTCGGGCGTCGGACAGCCGTTCCAGCACCACCATGCCGACGCCCTCACTCCATGCCGTCCCGTCCGCGGCCGCCGCGAACGCCTTGATCCGGCCGTCCGGGGCCAGCCCGCGCTGCCGGCTGAACTCGGCGAAGATGCCCGGCCCGGCCATCACGGTCACCCCGCCGGCCAGGGCCAGCGAGCATTCGTCGCGACGCAGGGCGGCGGCCGCCAGGTGCACCGTGGCCAGCGACGATGAGCATGCGGTATCGACGGTGATGGCCGGGCCGGACAGACCGAGCACATACGAGATCCGGCCGGAGCCGACGCTCAGCGATCGCCCGGTCAGTAGGTACCCCTCGAGGTCCGCGGGTGCCTGCTCCGGTCGCGGGCCGTATTCCTGCACGGTCATGCCGGCGTAGACCGCGGTGCGGCTGCCACGTAGCGTCAGCGGGTCCACCCCGGCCCGTTCCAGGGCCTCCCACGCCGTCTCCAGGAGCAGGCGTTGTTGGGGATCCATCGCCTGGGCCTCGCGCGGGCTGATCCCGAAGAACGCCGCGTCGAAGCCGGCCGCGTCGACGAGGAAACCACCGCGCCGGGTGTACGACGTGCGCGGCCGGGACAGTGTGGGGTCGTACAGATCGTCGATCCGCCAGCCGCGGTCGGTTGGCATGTCGCCGATCACGTCCCGTTCCGCCACCAGCAGGTCCCACAACTGCTCCGGCGTGCTGATCCCGCCGGGCAGGCGGCACGCCATGCCGACCACGGCGATCGGTTCGTCCATCTGAGACGCGGTCGCCGCTGGCATGGCGGGCGCGGGGGTACCGGTGAGCTCGGCCCGCAGACAGTCGGCCAGCGCGGCGCAGCTCGGATGGTCGAAAACGACGCCGGTGGGCAGGCGCAGGCCGGTGGCGGTGTTGAGCCGGTTGCGCAGTTCCACCGCGGTCAGCGAGTCGAAGCCCAACTGCTTGAACGCGCGGCCGGGGTCGAGCGCGGCGGGGTCGGCCGCACCGAGGACCGCGGCGGCGTGCTCGCGGACCAGGTCGAGCAGGTTCGCCGGAGTCGGAGCCGGAGACGGCTTCGTCGGGCCGCCAGACGCCGCCTCGCGCACCAGATTGGTCAGTAGCGGCGAGGGGGCGACTCGGGCCCAGTCCACGTCGGCGATCACCGGAACGACCTCACCTGCGGCCAGCGCCTCGCCGAGAGCCGCCAGTGCGGCCTCCGGCTCCATGTGCCCGATACCGTGCCGGCGCAGACGCTCGCCGACCTGGCCGCCGCCCATCCCGCCGCCGGCCCAGTGCCCCCAGACCACTGCGGTGGCCGGGCGGCCGGCGGCGTGTCGGTTGCGGGCCAGCGCGGTGAGGTAGGTGTTGCCAGGGGCATAGTTGCCCAGCCCGGCGCCCCCCAGCAGCCCGGTGATTGAGGAGAACAGCACGAACGCGTCCAGATCGCGGTCGCGCGTCAGGTCGTCGAGGTTGCGCGCGGCGGCCGCCTTGGCGCGCAGGGTGGCCTGCAGCCGGTCGGGGGTCAGGTCGGCGAGCAGGCCGTCGTCGAGCAGCCCGG
Organism: Micromonospora sp. CA-259024; assembly: GCF_050936255.1. Classification (NCBI taxonomy): domain Bacteria; kingdom Bacillati; phylum Actinomycetota; class Actinomycetes; order Micromonosporales; family Micromonosporaceae; genus Micromonospora; species Micromonospora sp. CA-259024. The sequence continues at coordinate 812,759 of NZ_JBNJND010000001.1, forward strand.
CGGTGTGGAAGACCGCGGTCACCGGCTCCTCAGCGAGCAGCCGTGCGACGGTGTCCCGGTCGGCGGCGTCCCCGGCCACCACGGTCACCCGTGCTCCCAGGTCCTCGAGGGAGGCGCGCAGCCGGTCGGCGCCCGGGGCGTCCGGGCCCCGCCGGCTGAGCAGCAGCAGGTGCTCGGCGCCGTGGCGGGCCAGCCAGGCGGCCAGATGGCCGCCGATGGCGCCGGTGCCGCCGGTGATCAGCACGGTGCCCCGCCAGCGCGGCGGTTCCACCGGGAGGGCTGGCGGCGTCGGTTCGAGACGCGGGGCGAGCACACGGCCGGACCGCAGGGCGGCCTGGTCCTCGGTGCCGGCGAGTAGGCCTGGAAGCGAGGCGAGGTCATCGGTGCCCAGGTCGATGAGGCCGCCCCAGCGCTCCGGGTGCTCTCGAGCGGCGACCAGACCGAGGCCCCACACGAGGCTCTGTGCCGGGTGCGGAACGGTGTCGGCGTCGTCGGCCGCGACGGCGCCCGTGGTCAGGCACCAGAGTCGCGCCGGGTGGCCGTCGAGGGCCCGGATCAGCGCGAGGGTGTCGACGGCGCCGGTCGGGACCGCGTCCAGGCCGGGCATCGCCCGCTCGTCCAGGGCGAGCAGCGAGACCACCCCGGTGGCGTCGCCGACCGTGGCGCCCGCCGGCACTCGGTCCACATCGGCGCCGGCCCGGGCGAGCACCTCGGCGACCGCCCCGGTAACCGCTTCGTGCCCGGCCGGGGCGACCAGCACCCAACGGCCGTGCAACCGAGCCGGCGCGGGGTCGACCAGCGCCCACCTGGTCCGGTAGCGCCACGGGTGTGCGGCGGCCGCTGCGGGGCCGGTGTGCCAGAACCGCTGCCGCTGGAACGGATAGGTAGGCAGGTCGGTGCGGCCGGCCGGGGCGGCACCGGCGAGGATGGTCCGGTCCACCGGGACACCGCGGGTGTACGCCTCGGCGAGCGAGGTGCGAAATCGGACCCGCCCGTCCTCGTCGCGGCGCAGCGTCCCGGTCACCACGACGTCGATGCCGGCCTCCTCGGCAGTCTCCTGCATCGCGGCGGTGAGCAGCGGGTGCGGCCCCACCTCGATCAGCGTCCGGTGACCGTGGTCGAGGAGGGCGCGGGTGGCGTCCGCGAACCGGACGGGCTGCCGCAGGTTGCGATACCAGTACCCGGCGTCGAGCTGCCGGGTGTCCAGTGGCCCGCCAGTAACCGTGGAGAAGAACGGGATCGTGGCGGGCCGGGCGGTGACCGTGCCGAGCGCGTCCCGGAGGGTCTCGCGGACCGCCTCCACGTGCGGCGAGTGTGAGGCGTAGTCCACCGGTACCCGCCGGGCACGGATGTCCGCCTCGACGCATCGTGCGGCGAGTGCGTCCAGAGCGTCGGCGGCACCGGCCACCACCACCGCGCGGGGGCCGTTGACCGCGGCGAGGCTGAGCTCGCCCGCCCAGGGCCGTAGCAGGTCGGTGGCCTCCGCGGCGCTCACCGGGAGCGACATCATGCCGCCCTGCCTGGCCAGGGCGGCGAGTGCGCGGCTGCGGACCGCCACCACCCGGGCGGCGTCCGTCAGCGACAGTGCCCCAGCCACGTACCCGGCGGCGATCTCGCCCTGCGAGTGTCCGGCCACCGCAGCCGGCCGGACGCCCGCCGCCCGCCACAGCTCGGCCAGCGCCACCATCACCGCGAAGAGGGCTGGCTGTACCACGTCGACCCGGTCGAGCGGCCCGCGCAACTCGTCGCGCAGGGACCAGTCCACGTGCGGAGCGAGGGCGGCGGCGGCGTCGTCCAAGGCCGTGGCGAACTCCGGGTAACGGTCAATCAGGTCGACGGCCATCCCGGCCCACTGACCGCCCTGGCCGGGGAAGACGAAGGCGGCCGTGCCCGGGTCGCCGGCGACGCCGCGGACCAGGCCGGGTGCCTGGCGGCCGGTGGCGAGCGCGTCCAGGCCCGCGCGGAAATCCGCCAGATCCCTGGCGATCAGCACCGCGCGGTGGTCGAGCTGAGCCCGGCCGGTGGCCAGCGTGCGGGCGACGGCGTCCGGTCGGGAGTTTGCGGTCACGCGGCCGCCGAGCCGGCCGGCCAGGGCGCGCAATGCCGGCTCACTGTGCGCGGAAATCGGCCAGGCGAGCACCGCAGGCACCGGCCCGGTGGCCGGCGGCGCCGGCTCCACCGGTGGCTCCTCCACGATCAGGTGTGCATTGGTGCCGCTGATGCCGAACGACGACACACCGGCCCGGCGCGGTCGTTCTCCGCGCGGCCAGGCCACGTTCGCGGCGAGCGGAATGACCGGGCTGCCGGTCCAGTTCACGTGTGGGGTCGGGCGGTCCAGGTGCAGCAGCCGGGGCAGGCAGCCGTGGCGCAGCGCCAGCACCATCTTGATCACGCCCGCCACACCTGCGGCCGCCTGGGTGTGCCCGATGTTCGCCTTGACCGAGCCCAGATGCAGCGGTCGGTCGGCGGGGCGGTCTCGGCCGTACGTGGCGATGATTGCCTCCGCCTCGATCGGGTCACCTAGCCGGGTCCCGGTGCCGTGCGCCTCAACCGCGTCCACGTCGGCCGGGGTGAGCGCGGCGTCGGCCAGTGCCCGCCGGATGACCCGCTGCTGCGCCCTGCCGTTCGGGGCGGTCAACCCGTTGCTGGCGCCGTCGGAGACGATCGCGCTGCCGCGGATCAGGGCGAGGACGGGGTGCCCGTTCCGGCGGGCGTCTGCCAGTCGTTCCACCAGCAGCAGTCCGGCGCCCTCGCTCCAGCTCGTGCCGTCCGCGGCGGCCGCAAACGGTTTACAGCGGCCGTCCACCGCCAGGCCCTGCTGGGTGGCGAACTCGGCGAACATGCCGGGAGTGGCCATCACGGTGGCGCCGCCGGCCAGCGCCAGGTCGCACTCGCCGCGGCGCAGCGACTGGGCGGCCAGGTGCAGCGCCACCAGCGACGAGGAGCAGGCGGTGTCGACGGTCAGCGTCGGGCCCTCCCAACCCAGGACGTACGCGATCCGCCCGGACGCGACGCTCGGGGTGGTTCCGGTGAGCAGGTACCCGGCGCTGTCACCGGCCGGTTCGTGCAGGCGCGGCCCATAGTCCTGCGCGGTCACGCCGACGAACACCCCGGCCGTGCCTCCGCGCAGCGTGTCCGGGTCGATGTCGGCCCGCTCCAGCGCCTCCCACGCACACTCCAGCAGGAGCCGCTGCTGCGGGTCCATAGCGGTCGCCTCGCGCGGCGAGACGCCGAAAAATTCGTTGTCGAACCGGTCGGCGTCGTCGAGGAAGCCGCCGGCGCGGGGTGTGCCGGGGGCCAGCCGGGTGGTGTCCCAGCCGCGGTTGGCGGGAAACGCCGAGATCGGGTCTGCCTCCTCGGCCAGCAGCTCCCAGAATCGTTCGGGCGTGTCGGCGTCGCCGGGGAAGCGGCAGGCCATGGCGACGATCGCGATCGGCTCACTGGCGTCCGGCGCCACCGCGAGCCGGTCCGGAGCCGGATCGCCATCTTGCAGGTGCGCGATCAGCGCGGCCGGGGTGGGATGGTCGAAGGTCAACGAGGCGGGCAGCTCCCGGCCGAGAGCGGCCGCCAGCCGGTCGCGGACCTCCACGGCACCGAGCGAGTCGAGGCCGAGCTCCCGGAAGGTGCGTCGAAGGTCCAGAGCTGTCGGTTCCCGGTGGCCCAGTACTGCGGCCACACTCGCCCGGACAGCGGCGGCGGGGTCGCCCGCCGTGACCACCTCCGGTACCTCCGGCCGGTCCAGCCAGTGCGGTACGCGCGCGAAGCCGTATCCGGGAAGCTCGATGGCCCGGCCGGTAGTGGCCGGTAGTGGCCAACGCACCGGGGCTCCGCCCGCGTGCACGGCCGCTACCCCAGCGGTGAACGAGCGCACCTCGGGCCGGCCGGCGCGCAGCACCGGTGTGGCCACCACGTCGCCGGGCAGGCAGTCGCGGACCAGGGCGCTGAGTGCGGTGTCCGGTCCGAGTTCCAGGAACAGCCGGACACCCCGGTCGTGCAGCTCGCGGACGCCGTCGTGAAAGCGCACCGCCTGCCGGGCGTGTAGGGCCCAGTACCCGGGATCCGCGAGGTCCGCCGCGGTCAGTGGTCGGCCGGTCACGTTGGACACCACCGGCAGTAGCGGCGCCGCTACGGAAAGCCCGGCCGCCACCTGGCGCAGTCCGTCCAGCACGGGCTCGAGGTGCGCAGAGTGGAACGCGTGACCGACCCGCAGCCGCCGGGCGCGGCGCCCGGAGGCCTGGTGCCGGGCGGCCAGGTCGAGCACGGCGTCCCGGTCACCGGAGATCACCACCGCCCGCGGTCCGTTCACGGCGGCGATGCCGACCCGCTCGGCCGACCCGGCGATCAGCTCACCGATCTCGTCCTCGGTGCCCTCCAATGCCGCCATCGCGCCGGCCTCGGGCACCGACTGCATCAGCCTCCCTCGCGCGGCGACCAGGGCGGCCGCGTCGGCCAGGCTCAGCGCGCCAGCGGCGTGCACCGCGGTGATCTCGCCTACCGAGTGCCCGAGCAGATGGTCCGGGGTCAGCCCCCAGGACCGGGCAAGCCGGTACAGAGCGGTCTCCACGGCGAACAGCGCGGGCTGGGCGTAGGCAGTGTCCGCCAGCAGGTCGCTGGCCGGTCCGAGCACCACGTCGCGCAGCGGCCGGTCCAGGTGCGGGTCCAGGGCGGCGCAGGCGGCGTCGAAGGCGTCGGCGAACACGCCGCCCGTCCGGTACAGCTCGCCGCCCATGCCGGCGCGCTGGCTGCCCTGACCGCTGAACAGGAACGCCAGGCCGGCCGGTTCACGGGCGACGCCCTCGGCGACGTCAGCGGTTCCCACGCCGTTCACCAGTCCGGTCAGCGCGCTGACCGCTTCGGACCGGTCGGCGGCCAGGATCACCGCGCGGTGGGCGAATGTTGACCGGGTGGTGGCGAGAGAGCGGGCCACCTCGGCCGGTGTCGGCCCCTCGTCCGCGTCCAGGACTTTGCGCAGCCGGCCAGCCTGGGTGCGCAACGCGGCGCGGCTGCGGGCGGAGACGACGAGCGGGACGATCGGCCAGGTGCCGGCCTCGACCTCCGTTTCGGTTCGAGGCCCCGCCAGCGGCCCCGGTACGGGCGGTTCCTCCACGACCAGGTGGCAGTTCGTGCCGCCCATGCCGAAGGAACTGACGCCGGCAAGGCGCGGCCGGTCGCCGACGGGCCAGCCGGCGGGCTCGGCGATCACTCGCAGGCGCAGCGCGTCAAGGTCGATGGCCGGGTTCGGGGTGTGGAAGTGCAGGCTCGGTGGGATCGCGCCGTGCCGCACCACGAGTGCCGCCTTGACCAGGCCGACGATGCCCGCCGCACCCTCCAGGTGGCCGAGGTTGGTCTTGACCGAGCCGACCGGCAGCGGGTTGCCAGCCGGTCGTCCCGCGCCGAGGACGGCACCGAGGGCGGCTGCCTCGATCGGGTCACCGACCCGGGTGCCGGTGCCGTGTAGTTCGACGTAACCGACGTCTGCCGGGCGCACGCCCGCGTCGCGATAGGCCCGCTGCAGCACCTCCTCCTGCGCGCGGCGGCTAGGCACGGTGAGTGCCGCTCCGCCGCCGTCGTTGTTTACCGCGCCGCCGCGGATCACGCAGTGGATCCGGTCGCCATCGGACACCGCCCGGTCCAGCGGTTTGAGCAGGACCACGGCACCGCCCTCGCCGCGGACGTACCCGTCCGCGGCGGCGTCGAAGGTGGCGCAGCGGGCGTGCGGGGAGAGCGCGCCGAACGCGTCCGACGCCGCGCTGCTCTCCGGCGTGATGAGGAGGTTGACGCCACCGGCGAGCGCCAGCTCGGCGTCGCCGCGCCGGAGCCGCTCGACGGCCAGGTGGGTTGCGACCAGGGACGAGGACTGTCCGGCGTCGACCGTGAGGCTGGCGCCGCGCAGCCCGAAGGTGTACGAGACTCGGTTCGCCAGCATGCTGCGGTGCGCACCGGCCATCGCGTACCGGCCCGACTCCGGCGCGGTCGGGTTCAACAGGAGCCGGGCGTAGTCGTCCCAGATCGCTGCCGCGAACACGTCGGTCCGGGTGCCCCGAAGCCGGTCGAGCGGGATCCCGGCGTCGTCCGCCGCCTCCCAGCACAGTTCCAGCATGAGTCGCTGCTGCGGATCCATGGCGTTGGCCTCGCGGGGACCGACACCGAACGACTCGGCGTCGAACAGGTCGATCCGGTCCAGGAAGCCGCCGCGCCGCAGATGGGCAGGGGTGTCGGGGCCGGCCGGAGCCCACCGACCCGGCCGGACCTCCCGGACCGCGTCCCGACCGTCGCAGAGCAGCCGCCAAAAGGCGTCCGGCGTGGACGCGTCTGGCAACCGACAGGCGATGCCGACGACGGCGATCGCCGGTCCGGCAGCACTCAGCGCCTGCTCGGCCATCCTTACCTCACATCCCCGTGGTGGTGTCCGCCGGATCTGCGCGGAACAGCATTGCCGGAACGTCGTCCGGCCACGTCGTCGGCGGGCTTGCGCGCTGGTCGCGGTGCCCCGACGTGACCCCACGGGCCGCGCCGCACCGCCCGAGATCGGCGCCGTCCACTTAGCGTCGTCGGTGCTTTACCAACTGTCTTCGCGCAAATTGCGGTCTTGCGGGTCAAGAAGGGGAGGTGCGCGGCCGGCGGACTCTACTCATCACCGCCGATGGCGCAACCCCTAGTGGGTAAGGGGTTGCCACGTCATTTCGGCCTGCGGTTGGCTGGCGCCGCGGCCGGGGGCCGTGTGTGACCCTCTCGAGAAAGGTCCGGCCATGACCCAGAACATCAGGTCCATTGTGGATGATCTCTACAGCGGCCTGCGACGGATGGACGCTCCTGCGGTTGTCAGCCTGTTCCACCCGGAGGTGGAGATCCGTACACCGCCGTCGCTGCCCTGGTCTACCGGGCACTACACCGGTCTGGACGGGGCTGTCGCCTACTTCACCAGCGCGCTCGACCTGCTCGACGAGAACCTCTTTGACGTGGAGGAGGTCCGGGTGTCCGGCGACGACTGGGTGGCCGCGATCGGGCAGTGGTCCGGCAAGTTCAAGAATGGCGGCGTGTTCGACGTGCGTTTCGTCCACTTCTGGGCGATCCGAGACGGGAAGGTATACCGTGGCGAGGGCATCTCCGACACGGACGGCATCGTCCGGGCGTACGAGAGCGGAAACGTGGCCTGACCAAAGAACCGCCAGCCGCCGGGTGGACGTCCGCCCGGCGGTTCTTTGTTTCCTGAAAGGCCCAATTCTGTTTCCGGTCGGTAACGGGATTCGTGTTGCCGGGGTGATGTCAACTCCATTTGCGAAACGTGGAATGAAATTGCTCCGAGTGGATCGTGTAATCGGCGGTTCGGACCCGTTCGCCCGGCGATTCAGGGGCGCAAAAGCGAGGCTGAGGCTGGTGTTGGTGCTGGTGCCCGTTTTGGGGTCACAGATAAAACATATCCTAATAAATCGCCCCGCCGGAGAGCTGCGGTTGCGTATTGTCGGCCCCCGGTGACGGTCAGCAATTTGGGAGTGGCCATCGTCCAGTGGTCCTGGCAGAGTCCTGTCCGAATGGCGATATACCTGCACCCGTATCGGTTTCGAAGGCAGACCGGGAACGACTTCTCGGAACAGGCGGCGCGGTTACTCCGGAGCAACAACACCGGTTCCATTCGTCGCAGCCGAAACCATGACGGGCCTGGTTGCGCCGGCCGTCCGACCACGGGGGAGGCAAGAAGTGCCGGAGGTGGAGCAAAGGTTCAGGCTGTCGGTTCTGGGGCCCATGCGGGCCTGGCGCCAGGGCCGCGAGATTCCCGTCGGCCCGCCCAAGCAGCGCGCGGTCCTGGGCCTGCTGGCCAGCAGAGTCAACGACGTGGTGGGCTTCGAGGAGATCATCGACGCGGTCTGGGGCAGCTCGGTCCCACCCACCGCGGCCAACGGCGTGCACACCTACATTGCTCGTCTGCGCCGGCTACTGGAGCCCGGCCGAACCCGCCGGGAGGCCGGTGAGGTGCTCGTCTCCACCGGCGGCGGATACGCCCTGTTCATGGAGTCGGATGACCTGGACGTGGCCCGGTTCGACCGGCTGGTGCGGGAGGCCCGGGTCCTGCGCGGTCGCAGTGAGTTCCGGGCCGCCGAGGAGACCCTGGGCAACGCGCTCCGGCTCTGGCGCGGCGAGGCCTACCAGGGTCTGCCGGGCACCTTCGCTGAGGTGGAGCGGGCCCGGCTCAACGAGTCGCGGCTCACCGCGACCGAGGGCCGCGCCCAGTTGCTGCTCGACCTGGGACAACCGGCCGAGGCAGCGGCGGTGTTGTCGGACGCGGTCGCCACGGAACCACTCCGGGAAAGACTGCGCGGGCTGCTCATGCGGGCGCTCTACCGTTCCGGGCGGCAGGCTGACGCACTGTGCCTATACCGGCAGACGCGCAAGATCCTTCGCGACGAGCTGGGCATCGAGCCACACGAGGAGCTGCGACATCTGCAGCACCAGATTCTTTCCGGAAGCGCCGACGCGCCGGCGCCGGCCAGGGCGTCCGCACCGGTCGTCTGGGCTGATGTTCCCCGGCCCGCGCAGCTCCCGCCACGCACCCGCGCGTTCACCGGCCGTCGCGCCGAGCTGGCCCAGCTGCGCAAGCTGATGGGCCACGCGGGCAGCGGGCCCACCGTGATCGCGGTCGTCGAGGGCACCGCTGGCGTCGGCAAGACCGCCCTGGTCGTCGACCTGGCCCACGAGATGCTGCCGCGTTTCCCGGACGGTCAGATCTTCCTCGACATGCGCGGCTCACATCCGGACCGACCGCCCCTGACCGCCGGCGAGGCACTCGGGCTGCTGCTCGGGGGCTTGGGGGTGGACCGCGACCGAATCCCGGCCGATCTGGCCGGCCGGATCGCGCTCTACCGGAGCATGCTGCACGGCCGCCGGATTCTCATCGTGCTCGACGATGGCGCTGACGCCGATCAGCTGCGGCCGCTGATCCCCGCCGGGCCGGCCGGGGTGCTGATTACCTCTCGCCGCAGGCAGAGCGGCCTGGCCGCCCGCGACGGCGCATACCGCATCGCCCTGCGTCCCCTCGACCCGGCCGACTCGGTGCTGCTGCTCTGCCGGCTCGCCGGGCACGACCGCTTCACCGGCCAGCAGCACGACGCCGTCCGGTTGACCGATCTGTGCGGGCACCTGCCGCTCGCGCTGCGCATCGCCGCCGAGTCGCTGGTGGCCGAGCCCGGCCTGCCTGTCGGCGAACTGACCCGCCGGTACGGCCTGCCCGGCCAGCGGCTGAACCGGCTGTCCCTGGCCGGCGACGCCTCGACCGACCTGCGCGCCGGGCTGGCCGCCTCGTACCGCGCCCTGCCGGACGACACCGCGCGCATGTTCCGGCTGCTCGCTCACCATCCGGGCAGCACCATCGACGTCGCCGTCGCGGCCGCCCTCGCCGGCGTCCCGGACAGCTATGCCCTGCGCCAGCTCGACGAGTTGGTCGCACACCACCTGCTGGACGAGTTGGAGGGGCGGCGGTACCGATTCTTCGGGCTGCTCCGCCTGTACGCCTCGGAGCTGTCCGTTGATCCGGATCCCGGGCGCACCGCCTCCGGCGCCTGCCGTACCAACTAAGCCCACCCCCGCGAGGAGAATCTGTGACCAGGATCGGAACTCACGCCGTCGTGATCGGCGGCTCGATCGGTGGCCTGGCGGCCGCCAGCGCCCTTGCCGGCCGGTTCGACCGTGTGACCGTGGTCGACCGCGACACGCTGCCGGTCGACGCCGCTCGCAACCGACGTGCGGTTCCGCAGGGCATGCACGCGCACGCGCTGCTGATCAGCGGCCGGCTCGGCCTCGAGGAACTGTTCCCGGGGCTCACCGACGAGCTGATCGCTGGTGGTGCGGTGCCGTTCGACCCCGGTCAGGACCTGCTCTTCCACATGGGCGGCGCGCTGCGCGTGCGGTTCCCCAGCGGGATGCTCGGGATCAGCCAGAGCCGGCCGTTCCTCGAGTTCACGGTCCGCAAACGGGTCCGCGCACTGCCAACCGTGGAGATCCGCGACCAGGTTTCGGTGAACGGCCTGCTCGGCGACGCCGACGGGGTGACCGGGGTGGAACTGGACGAGGGTGAGACGCTGCACGCCGATCTGGTGGTGGACGCCACCGGGCGTGCGGGCGGCCGTACCGACCGGTGGCTGGAGGCCCTCGGCTTCCCGGCGCCGGAGACCGCCACTGTGCGGATCGACGTGGGATACACCAGCCGGCTGCTCGCCCGCCGACCGGGGGATCTGCCGGATGGTGGGCTGCTGTCACTGATGGCCGCGGTGCCGCCGCACCACAAGCGCGCTGCTGCGGCGTTTCCGATCGAGGGTGACCGGTGGGTGGTCACCGCGGGCGGCTGGCACCGTGAGCACGCGCCCGCCGATCCGGAGGGCTTCGCCGACTTCGCCGCCGGTCTGCCCGCGCCGCACGTGCTGGACCTGGTCAAGAACTGCGAGCCGGTGTCCGACCTGGAGACTCGGCAGTTCCCGGCCAGCCGGCGCCGCTACTTCGAGAAGCTGCGGCGGGTCCCCGCTGGCTTCCTCGCCCTCGGCGACACCATCTGCAGTTTCAATCCGCTCTACGGGCAGGGGATGACCGCCGCGATCCTGGAGTCGCTGGCGCTGGGCCGCATCCTGGACCGGTTCGGCTCGGCCTCGCCGGCGATGGTGACGGCCTACTACCGGGAGGTGAGCGCCATCATCCAGACCCCCTGGATGATGGCCACCGGCGGCGACTTCGCCTATCCGGAGACCAAGGGTCCCAAACCGCCGGGTACGGACATCATCAACTGGTTCGCCAAGCACGCCATGATGGCGGCGCACGTCGACCCGAAGGTGCACCAGGTCCTCATCGACCTGCAGCACTGGCTTGCGCCGCCCTCCGCACTGATGCGACCGGCCACCCTGGTGCGGGCGTTCCGTGGCGCCCGGCGCTCGCCGGCCTGGCCCGGTCGGTAGCCGTGCGCCACACCGCAGGAGTGGCCGCGATGGTGGCCAGTCTGCTGCTGATCGGGTTGGACACGACGATGGCCTACCTGGCGCTGCCGTCGCTGATGGTCGAGCTGCCGATAGGCGACATGGCGGTCCGCCTCGTCCTGATCGCCTACTTCGCGACCTTCGGCGTGCTGTTGCTGCCGCTGAGCGCACTCGGCGATCGGATCGGCCAGCACCGCCTGCTGCTGGCCGGGCTGGTGCTGTTCGGTGCCGGCGCGGCGGTGACCGCGTTCGCCACCACGTCGGTGCCGCTGGTGCTCGCTCGGGTGGTGATGGGCGCGGGCGCCGCCGTGGTGATGCCCACCGCGCTGGCGTTGCTGCCCGGCCTGGTCGATCCGTCGGCTCGGCCGAAGGTGCTGGCCGGGGCGTCGGCGGCGGTGATCCTGGGCGTCTGCCTGGGCCCCCTGCTCGGCGGCTGGTTGCTCGAGCACTTCTGGTGGGGTTCGGTCTTTCTGGTACACGTGCCGGTGGTGCTGCTCGCCCTGGTCACGGTCGCACTGCTGCCGCCGGGCGGCGCCGGCGCGACTCGGGCGGCCCCGGCGCGCGGGTCGTGGACCGGCTGGCCCATCCCGGTGCTCGGCCTCGTCTACGCCCTGCTGATGGGCGTGTTGTTCGTGGTCACGCCCTACTTGCGGGGGGTCGGTGACTCCTCCGGGCTCGGCCTGGGGTTGCGCCTGCTCCCGCTGGTCGCCGGTCTGCTCCTTGGCGTGGCAGTGGGAGAGCGGCTGGGCAGGCGGGTGGGACCGCGCCCGGTGGTGGTGGCCGGCATGGTGGTGCTCGGGGGAGGGCTGCTGGCGCTCACGACGGTAGACGCGGGCACCGGAATCTCTCAGGTCGCCGCGATCCTCGCTGCGGCCGGCGTCGGATCCGGCCTGAGCCTGGCTGCGGGGTTACGGGCGGCCAGCGCCGCAGCACCCGACGACTTCTTTGGCGTTATGCGCCGCACCACCGCCGCCCGCCAGGTCGGGGCCGGCGTGGGTGTCGCGATCCTCGGCATCACCCTGGTCCTGCGCTACCGCGACCGGCTGGACCAGGCGGTGCCGGCCGCGCCCGAAGCGGCCCGGGACCATCTTGGCGGCGCGCTGGCGACTGGAGAACCCGCGCTTCAACTGGCTGCCCGTCTCGCATACGTGGACGGGCTGCACGCCGCCGCCGTGGCGGGCGTCGTGCTGGCGGCGCTGGCCGCCGCTCTTCCGTTCCTGCTCAACGATCGTTCCGCCGAAATACCCACCGCCGTCCCCGCTCCGGAGCAGCCCGCCAGCCGGGGCCGGTGGCGGCGGACGGGCAGCGCCGCCGTCGGCTCTCGCCCCGCCGGTGGGCATTGACCCGCGCGCTGCCGGTGCTCGTGGAGGTCCGCCCGGCCGCGACGTCCAGACGTCGTACAGATCCTTCCTAGACGGATATCGCAAACTTCAAGTCGTACCCACGATCCGCCTCGGCAAACCGAGCGGTGGAGCGGATTCCGGACATCGGTGAACCTGCCCGATGTCGCCAACTGATCCAAGCCTCAGGCCAAGGAGATCCGAATGTCGTCCAACCTGAACGGCGCGACCGGCGAATACGACGTCATCGTCATCGGTGGCGGGCCGGCCGGCGCAACCCTCTCCGCCCTGTTGAGCCAGCGGGGCCGCCGGGTCCTGGTGCTGGAACGGGAGCGGTTCCCCCGTTACCACATCGGCGAGTCCCTCATCCCCGGCTTCATGCGCCCCATGGAGGAACTCGGCCTCGTCGAGACGCTCGAGCGACGCGGCTTCGAGAAGAAGCAGGGCGGCACGCTGCACTGGGGTGCCCAGCGCATCCCGTGGGGCTTCTCGTTCATTGAGGGCGGCCCGTACAGCTACTCGTACCACGTCCGCCGCGCCGACCTGGACTCGATCATCCTGGACCGCGCACGCGAGCTCGGCGTACACGTCGTCGAGGAGGCCACGGTCAAGGAGACCATCGAGGAGGACGGTCGGATCGTCGGCGTGAAGTACGCGATTCGTGGCTCCGAGGTGGACGTGCAGGAGGCTCGCGGCACGATGGTGGTCGACGCCTCGGGTCAGGCTCGGGTCATCGGCCGCAAGATGACCAACGTCAACTGGCACGACGACATGCGCAACGTCGCAGTCTGGACCTACTTCGACAACACCGAGCGGCTCCCCGGCGACGAGGCGTCCAACATCCTCATCGAGGGTCTGCCTGGCGGCTGGTTCTGGGGCATCCCGATCGACACCAAGACGATGAGCGTCGGGTACGTCACGGCCACCGCCGCCGCCTCGGCGTCCGGTGAGTCGCTGGAGGAGTTGTTCCACCGCCAGCTCGGCAACTCCACGCAGCTCAAGGACCTGCTCAAGGACGCGCGTCAGTCGGCCGGCTTCCGGTCTGCCCGCGACTGGTCGTACGAGTGCGACAAGTTCTACGGCCCTGGCTGGGTGCTGGTCGGCGACGCCGCCGCGTTCGTCGATCCCCTGTTCTCCACCGGCGTCGCGCTGGCCACCCTGGCTGGCAGCGCGCTCTCCAAGATCCTCGACGCGGTGCTGGAGCACCCAGAGATCGAGGAGGCCGCCCTGACCCGGTACGCGGACGCCTACCGCTCCTTCTTCGACGAGATCCGTACCTTCGTCGGCAAGTTCTACGACCGCACCAAGGTCAAGGAATTCTACTGGGACCAGGCCCAGACGATCGTCGACCCAAGCCGCCAGAACGACCCGCGCAAGGACTTCGTGACGCTGGTCTCCGGCCTCGGCGGCAAGCACCCGCTGTTCAACATCAAGACCGACGACCTGATCGCAGGGACGGCAGAACCGGCCCTGCTGAACGCCGCTTCCTGACCCGCCCGGGCGGCAGCCGCCCGGCTGCCGCCCGGATCGGTGCCGTACACCCAGCAGAGGGCAGGGAAGATGAACTTTGTCGAACGGGAGCAGGAACTCGCCGAGCTGTCCGAGGTTTTGGTGGCCGGCGCCGCGGGGCGTGGTAACGCCGTGGTGGTCGGTGGCGGCATCGGCTGCGGCAAAACCGAACTGATCGACGCCGTGAAGGAACGCGCGGCCGCGACCGGGTTCCTGGTCCTCGGCGCGGTGGGCTGCTGGGCCGAGCGGGCATCCGACGCGGGGGTGCTCGGCCAACTCCTGCACTATGCCGAGGATCCACTGCGACCGGCACGGATTCGGGAGCTGCTCACCGAACTCGGCCGCGGGGTGCCTGCGGAGGCTGACCCCGATGGTGGCCGCCGGACGCTGAGTCCGGCGACGACCGACGCGCTGCATCAGCTCTGCGCCGAGGTACTACAGGCCAGCGAGAAGACGCCGATCCTGCTGTGCGTCGACGACGTGCAATTCGTCGACACTCTCTCCCAGCACTGGCTGATCCAGCTGCTCGGCCGGATCCGGTCGGCGCGGGTCGTGGTGTTGCTCGCTGAATCCACGCTCTCCCGCTCGGCCAGCCCGCAGCTGCGGGCCGCCCTGCTCCGACTGCCTACCTATCGCCGTATCACACTCAACCTCCTGTCCAGTCGCGGCGTGGAGCAACTGCTCGCAGCGCACCTCGGCGCGGCGGCCGCACGGGCGCTCGCACCGGAATGCGAGCAGATCACCGCAGGCAACCCGCTGCTGGTGCGGGCACTCATCGAGGACCACAGGGACGCGGCTCCGGACACCGTACGACTGACCGTCGGCGATGCCTACGGCGACGCCGTCGTGAGCTGTGCCCTGCGCGGCCGTCCGGTGCTGCTGCGGCTGGCGCAGATCCTCGCCGTGCTCGACGACGAGGGGGATGCTGCCGACCTGCTCGACCGCCTGCTCGACGCCGAGGAATCGGCAACCGTCCAACGCGGACTGCACGCGCTGCAGGTTGCCGGCCTGCTACAAGGGGCGCGATTCCGGCACCCGGTGGCCCGCGCCGCGGTGCTGGCCAGCCTGCCGCCGCAGCGCCGGGCCGCGTTGCACCGCCGGGCGGCTGAACTACTCGACGGCAGCGCGGCGCCGGCCACCCGGGTAGCCCGCTATCTGATCGCCACCGACCAGGCTCCGCCGGCCTGGGCGCTCGGCGTGCTGCGGTCGGCGGCCGAGCAGCACCTGGTCGACAACCGGGCTGCCGAGGCCTACGCGTGCGCCGACGCAGCCCTGCGCCTGTGCACCGACGAGACAGATCAGATGCACCTGCGGGTCCTGCTCGCCGGAGCGGCCTGGCTGCTCAATCCGTCGATCACCGCCCGGCACCTGGGCGAGCTCGCGGTCGCGTTGCGCGACGGCCGGCTCCCCGCCCAGCACGCGGTGCTGCTGGCCAAGTGCCTGCTGTGGTACGGCCGGTACGAGGAGGCCGCCGATGCCATCGACCGGGTCGTCACCCGGGCCGACGGCGCCGAACCGGTGACGGCGGCCGAGAACCGGGCGACCCTGGAAGTGCTGTCCTCGTCGTACCCGTCGCTGGTGCCCGGCCGGAAGCCCGGCCGGCCGGGGCCCGGCGCGGCCCGCGACCCCCGGGTGCGCAGCGCCGCCGCTCTGTCCCATGTACTCGCCCACGGTGCCGACGATGCCGCGGTGGCAGAGGCGGAGGCCGCCATGCGGGCCATGCGCCTTGGCAAGCGTACCCAGGAGGCTCTGCTCTGCGGTGTCGCCGCGCTGCAGTTCGCCGATCGGCTGCCGACCGCTGCAGGCTGGTGCGACCACTGGCTGGAGCAGGCCCGGGCGCGCCGGGTGCCACTGTGGGAGGCCGAGTTCGCCTCCCTGCGGGCTGGCATCGCGTTGCGCCAAGGCAACCCGGTGCTCGCCCGGCAGTTGGCCGAGAACGCCCTCAAACTCGTGCCCGCGGACAGTTGGGGCGTGTGCATCGGCGGCCCGCTGACACACCTGGTGCAGGCTGCGGTGGAGACCGGCGACCACGCCGCGGCCAGCGCATATCTCGATATCCCGGTGCATCCCGGCATGTTCCGCAGCCGGTTCGGACTGCACTACACCCATGCCCGCGGCTGGCATCATCTGGCCGAGGGCCGGCCGCTGGCCGCGCTGGATGACTTCACCGCCTGCGGCACCATGATGGCCGAGTGGGGATTCGACCGGCCCGAGCTGGTGCCGTGGCGCAGCGAGGCGGCCCGTGCTCATCTGGCCCTCGGTGACGTCCCCAAGGCCCGCGCCCTCGCCCAGGAACAGCTCGCCCTGGTGCGCCCGGGCCCGTCCCGGACCCGGGGGCTGTCGCTGCGGGTGCTCGCCGCAGCCGCTCCGGTGCGGGAACGCGCAGTCCTGCTGACAGACGCGATCGAGGTGCTACGTGCGTGCGGCGATCGGTTGCAACTGGCCGGCGCGCTCGCCGATCTGGGCCGGTTCTACCACCGCGCCGGGCGGCCCGCCCGGGCACGGCCGGTGATCGAGGCGGCTGCCCGGCTGGCCCGGGCGTGCGGCGCGACACCGCTGCTGCGCGGGCTGCCGGAGGCCTACACCATCGCGGGCCGGCCGGCCGCCGGCGCCGAGCGCTCGGCCGCGTTGCAGCGGCTCAGCCGGGCCGAGCGCCGGGTCGCCGAGCTGGCCGCGCGCGGTTACACCAACCGAGAGATCGCCAAGCGCCTCTGCGTCACGGTCAGCACGGTCGAGCAGCATCTCACCCGCACATTCCGCAAGCTCGGTGTGAAGGCTCGGCAAGACCTGCCCGAGGAGATGGTGCTGGACGTGATGCGCGGATGAACAACCATCAGTCGGAGGAAGGCTCATGAGCGCGAACAACGAGTATGACGTGGCGATTCTCGGCAGCGGGATCGCGGGCGGGATGCTGGGCGCGGTACTGGCCCGCAACGGCGTCAAGACGCTGCTGCTGGACGCCGGCAGTCATCCGCGTTTCGCCATTGGCGAGTCCACCATCCCGTTCACCTCCGGCATGACCCGGATCATCGCGGACCGGTACGACGTGCCCGAGATCAAGCCGCTGTCCAGCTTCCGCGGGGTGCAGAAGCACGTGTCGCGCAACTGCGGGCGCAAGCAGAACTTCGGGTTCATCTTTCACCGCGAGGGTGAGCGGCAGAACCCGCAGCAGGTCAACCAGTTGGTGGTGCCGGCCATGCTGCGCACCGAGTCGCACCTGTTCCGGCAGGACGTCGACACGTACCTGTTTCAGACCGCGGTGAAGTACGGTGCGGACACCCGGCTGAACACCCGCATCGTCGACGTGGACATCGATCCGGACGCGGGCGTGCTGCTGCGCTCCGACCGCGGTGACGAGTTCCGGGCCAGTTACGTGGTGGACGCCGGGGGCTTCCGGTCGCCGATCGCCGACAAATTCGAGCTGCGTGAGGTGCCGACCAGGGCGCGGACGCACTCGCGCAGCATCTTCACCCATCTCCTCGGGGTGCGCCCCTTCGACAAGTCTCCGGTGGCCGCCGCGCACGGCCAGCCGAACCCCTGGCACAACGGCACCCTGCACCATGTCTTCGACGGCGGCTGGATGTGGGTGATCCCGTTCGACAACCACCCCGACTCGCTCAACCCGCTGGTCAGCGTCGGGCTCACCCTCGATTCCCGGGTGCACCCGAAGACCGACATGCCGCCGGAGGCGGAGTTTCGCCGCTTCCTGCAGCGCTTTCCGGACATCGCCTGGCAGTTCGAGGAGGCCAGGCCGGTGCGGCCCTGGGTGGCAACCGGCCGGCTGCAGTACTCCGCGAAGCAGATCGTCGGCGACCGGTTCTGCCTCACCTCGCACGCCGCCGGTTTCATCGACCCGCTCTACTCCCGAGGCATGACGAACACGCTCGAACTGATCAACATGATGGCGTGGAGGCTGATCGCTGCCGCCCGGGACGGCAATTGGTCAACAGAGCGTTTCGAATACCTGGAAACCGTGCAGCAGGGCCTGTTTGACTTCCACGACGACATCGTCTACAGCTCGTTCGTGGCATTTCGCGACTATGATCTGTGGAACGCGGTCAATCGCACCTGGCAGCTCGGTACCATGCTTGGCAACGTGGTCATCGAGGACGCCTATTACCGCTACTCGAAAAGCGGCGAGGACAAAGTGTTCCTGGATCTGGAACAGAGCCGGTACCCCGGTTCGCCGTTCCCGGTCAGCGACCGGTTCAACGAGCTCGGCACCTTCACCCGGCAGCAGTGCCAGGCGGTGGAGGCGGGCACCACCACGCCAGCGGACGCCGCCTCCCGGATCTTCGGCAAGATCGGCGAGGCCGATTACCTGCCGCCGTCGTTCGGCTTCGCGGACCCGGCCAACCGGTGCTTCAGCGCCTCACCGGACAAGATGGCGCGCAACGCGGTGTGGAGCCGGCGGTCGGCCCCGCCGGAAATCGGCGGCATGATGACCCGGGCGACCAAGGGTCTGGTCCGGATGCGTCTGCGGCCCTGACCGCGATACCCGGATAAATGCGCGCGGGCCGGAGAGCTGATGCTTTCCGGCCCGCGCGCCGTCTCGCCGGATTAGGGGTGTCTCGGGGTTGGTCCGGGTGGTTCGGGGTTCCTTGGAATTCGCCTCGGCCGTAGGTTGGATTGAGCGCCAGGAAACGTTTGATGGCTCCCAACGAGAAGGCAGCGAATGGACTCGAAAGCGCAACACGATCCCGCACACCAGGTTGCCGTCGTCGGCATGGCCGGCCGTTTTCCCGGTGCCGGTGACGCGGCCGAGTTGTGGTCGCTGATGATCAACCGCGGCGACGCCGTCCGCCCGGTGCCGGTCGACCGGTGGGACGCGTCCGCGCCGCTGGACCCGGAACGCGACATCCAGGCGGTCGGTGGCTTCCTCGACGACGTGGACCGCTTCGACGCAGGGTTCTTCGGCATCTCACCGCGCGAGGCCGAGGACATCGATCCGCAGCAGCGTCTGCTGCTGGAGGTCGGCTGGCGGGCGCTGGAGGATGCTGGGATTCCCGCGAGCCGGCTGGCCGGCAGCCGCACCGGCGTGTACGTGGGCGCGTCCTGGCACGACTACGAGACGTTGCGCCGGGAACGTGGGGCGACAGCCAGCCAGCACAGCCTGGTCGGCAACGCGCTCGACGTGATCGCGGCCCGGTTGTCGTACACCTGGAAGTTGCGCGGTCCGAGCCTGACGGTCGAGAGCGGATGCTCGTCGTCGCTGGTCGCCCTGCACCTGGCCGGGCAGGCGCTGCGCGCCGGCGAGATCGACGCCGCGATCGTTGGCGGCGTCAACCTGATTCTCACCCCGGACGTGACCATCGGCCTGACTCACTTTGGGGGCCTGTCCCCGGACGGGCGCTGCGCCGCCTTCGCCCGCGACGCCAACGGTTTCGTTCGCGGCGAGGGGGTGGTCGCACTCGTCGTCAAGCGCCTCGACCGGGCACTGCGCGACGGTGACCGGATCCATGGCGTGATCGCCCGGACCGTCGTGAACAACGACGGTGGCGGTGACAGCCTGGTCACCCCGAGCGCGGCCGGCCAGGTGGAACTGCTGCGTATGGCGTACGGCGACGGCGGCTTCGCCCCGGACGACATCGGTTACATCGAGGCACACGGCACCGGCACGGGTCGCGGTGACCCGGTGGAGGCTGCCGCTATCGGCGAGGTGCTCGGCCGGCACCGGACGAACGGGCCGTTGCCGGTCGGCTCGGTGAAGACCAACATCGGCCACCTGGAAGCCACCGCCGGCCTGGCCGGGCTGTTCAAGGTGCTGCTCGCGCTGCGCCACGGCACGGTGCCGCCGAGCCTGCACTCCGCTGAGTTGAATCCGGAGATCCCGTTCGGCGATCTGAACGTGACGGTTGTCCGCGAGGCGCTGCCGCTGCCCACCGACCGCCAGTTCTACCTCGGCGTGAACTCCTTCGGCTGGGGCGGCACCAACGCACACGTGGTGGTCGCCCCAGCGCCCGCCAACGCGGCCCCGGCCCCGGCCCCGGCCGGACCGGCGACCGGCCTGCCGCACCTGGTGCCGCTGTCCGCCAAGAGCCGGGGCGCGCTGGCTCTGGCAGCCGGCCTGCTGCGCGCCCGTGTGTCGGACATTGAACCGGTGGCCGCCGTGGCCAACACCCTCGCCCACCACCGCGACCACTTCCCGGTACGTGCCGCAGTGCTGGCGGACGACCCGCAGGCCCTGGGTACCGCCCTGAAGGCCCTGGCCGAGCACCGGGACGAGGCGACCAACCTGCCCGACGTGGAAACCGGTCGCGCCGTGCCGCGTGGGCGCACCGCGTTCATCTTCCCCGGACAGGGCTCCCAGTGGCGGGCCATGGGCAAGGCGCTGCACCGGGAGAGCCCGCTGTTCGCCGCCGTGATCGCGCGCTGCGCCGCCGCCCTCGCCCCGCACGTCGACTGGGACCTGACCGCGATCGTCAAGGACGAGGCGGGCGAGGAGTGGATGTCGCGGATAGACATGCTCCAGCCAACCCTCTGGGCGATGTCGCTGGGCCTGGCCGAGTTGTGGCGGGCGGCCGGTGTCGAACCCGACGTCGTCCTCGGCCACAGCCAGGGCGAGATCACGGCGGCCACCCTGGCCGGCATCCTCACCTACGAGGACGCCGCCATGGTCATGGCCCGGCGCAGCACGATTGCCCGCCGCACGTCCGGCCGCGGCCTGATGCTCGCCGTCGACCTGGACGCCGACGGTGCCCGGCGGGCCCTGGAGGGCTTCGAGGATACGGTCACCCTGGCCGTACACAACGGGCCCCGGTCGTGCGTGCTCTCCGGTGACCGCGAGGACGTCCTCACCCTTAAGGAACTGCTGGACGCCGAGGGAACGTTCTGCCGCCTCGTCAACGTCGACTACGCCTCGCACAGCCCACAGATGGACGCTCTGCGCTCTGACCTGGTGACCGCGCTCGCCCCGGCGGCACCCCGCAGCGGCGACATCCGGCTGATGTCCACGGTCCGGGTCGAGCTGCTGGACGGCACCGACATGGATGCCGCCTACTGGGCCGAGAACCTGTGCCGCCCGGTGCTGTTCGCCGACGCCATGCGGCGCCTGTTCGACGATGGCGTCACGCACGTGGTGGAGATCAGCCCACATCCCGTCCTGGTGCCCGCGATCGAGCAGCTCGTCGCCGAGCACACCGGACCGGTCGCCGTGCTGTCCACCCTACGTCGGGACGCCGGCACCCGAAGGGACCTGGGCCTTGCGCTCGCCCGCGGATACGTCGCCGGCCTCGAGCCCTTCGCCGCCACCGCCCCGCAGCCGCCGATCGATCTGCCCGGGCACCCGCTGGAGTCGGAGGCGTACTGGCCCGCGGCACGGGCACCGCGCGGCACCGTCCGGCGCGGCTTCGAGGTCATCCTCGCACCGGCGCCCGGAGTCGCCGACACGTTGCACGGCGCGGTGGAACTCGCTTTGGACGAGCAGACCTGGCTCGCCGACCACCGGGTGCACGACGCGGTGGTGCTGCCCGGCGCCGCTATGCTGGCCCTGGCCGTCCGCACCGCCCAGGCCCGTACCGGGCGCCCGCCCCGCGTCCTGGAGCAGGTCTCCTTCGACCGCGAGGTCACGCTAACCGACGACCCGGCCCGGCTGACCGTCGAGTGGCGCGATGACGTCGCGGACGGAGGCAGCTTCCGCCTGCTGTCGCTGCCGACCGGCGGCACCGCCTGGACCGTCAACGCCCGTGCCCGGGTCGCGTTCCGGGACGCCGACCACCCCGCGATCCCCTTCCCGGACCTGCCAGCACCCGCCGACGTGGCCAGCTTCTACCGTTCCTGCGCGACCCGCGGCCTGCCGTACGGCCCGGGATTCCAGGTGATCCAGTCACTGCACGTCGGGGACGGCGAGGCGGTCGGCGAGGTGGTGCTGGGCGACCGCCTGCGGGCGGCCGGGGACGTCCTGCACCCGGTGCTGTGGGACGGCGCGTTGCAGGTGTCTCTGGCGGTGTTCCCCTCCGCCGAGACCGTGGTGCCGGTCGCCGTCGAGCGCATTCACCTGTTCGGGGATGCGGCCAGACCGGTAACGGCGGTCTGGTCGCACGCGGTGCGCCGTGACGACCTGCGGGTGGACGTCACCGTCTTCACCACCGACCGACGCCCGTTGCTGCGCCTGACCGGCCTGCTGCTGCGCCGCCTGGACATCGGCAGGGACGCCACCGAAGATGCCGAGCGACTGCACCGGCTGCACTGGCTGCCGGCCCGAGACCCAGCCGCGCCCCGGGCCGGCCGCCGTCTGATCTGCGGCCCGGGCGCGTCTGTCGGCCCGCTCGCCGCCGTCCTCGACGACGCCGTCCAGGACGGCCACGACCGCCTGGCGCTGGACCCGGCCGTCGAGGCTGCCGAGGTGGTCTTCGCCGCGCCCGGGCCGGACGTTGGCCTGGCCGGCCAGCGGGCCGGGCTGCTGCGGCTGACCGAGGTGGTCCGGGCCGCCCTGCGCCGCGGGGTACCGCCCGTACTCACCGTGGTCACCGAGAACGCCCAGGCAGTGCTGCCTGATGACCGGCCCGACCCCGGTGGGGCGCTCTACTGGGGATACCTGCGCGTGCTGCGCCGCGAGCACGGGGAACTGTCCCCGCGGCTCATTGACCTCGGATCGGCCAGTGACGCCGCCGCCTGCGCCGCGGAGATCCGTACCGGCGAGGACGACCAGGTGGCACTGCGCGACGGTGCCCGGTTCGCCGGCCGCCTGCTGCGCGGCCCGGCCGGTGACGCCGCAGGCCTACCCGCCCGCCGTACCGCCAACCAGCCCTTCCGGGTTGCCGCGCTGCGCCCCGGGCTCTGGGAGGGCGTGGAGAACATCCCGCTCAGCCGTCGAGAGCCCGGCCCGGGGGAGATCGAGGTCGAGGTGAGCGCGGCCGCCCTGAACTTCATCGACGTACTCAAGGCGGTTGGTGGGTATCCCGACAACTCGGCCGACGCGGACCTGCTCGGCGGCGAGTGTGCAGGCCGGGTCACTGCGGTCGGGCCGGGCGTCACGTCACCGCAGCCCGGCGACCGGGTGGTGGCCTGCGCCTTCGGGTCGCTGGCCAGCCACGTCACCGTCCGCGCCGACCACACCCGTCCGATCCCTGGCGAGCTCTCCGACGTGCAGGCGGCCGGGCTGCCGCTGGTGCTCACCACCGCCTGGTACGCGCTGGCCGACCTCGCCCGCCTGGAACCGGGGGAGACGGTCCTGGTGCACTCCGCGGCCGGTGGCGTGGGTCTGGCCGCCGTGCAGGTGGTCCAGGCCCTGGGCGGCACGGTGATCGCCACTGCCGGAAGCCAGGCGAAACGCGACCATCTGCGCGCACTCGGCGTTGTCGATGTGTTCGACTCCCGCGACTTGTCGTGGGCCGACGGGGTCCGGGCCGCGACCGGCGGCCGTGGCGTCGACGTGGTGCTCAACTCGCTGGCAGGTGCGGCCATCCAGCTCGGCTTGGACTTGCTCGCCGAGGACGGTCGGTTCATCGAGATCGGCAAGAAAGACATCTACGCCGGACGTCCGATCGGGCTGGACGCCTTCCGCAAGGGCATCACCCTCAGCGCGGTCGACCTGGCCGGCATGATGGACCGCCGGCCCGACCGGTTCGCCCGGGTGTTCGCCGCCGCGTGGCGGCTCGTCACCGACGGCACGGTCCGCCAACTGCCGGTCCGCACCCACCCGTTCGCAGCGGCAGGCGAGGCGCTGCGGCAGATGTCGCACGGCGACCACATCGGCAAGTTCGTGGTGCTCGACCCCACCACCACTGACCGGATCGCGCCGGTCCCGATGCCCGGTGGCTCCTTCCGCGCCGATGGCACCTACCTCATCAGCGGCGGCCTGGGCGCTCTCGGCCTCTCCCTGGCCGAGTTCCTCGCCGCCCGGGGCGCCGGGGCGCTGCTGCTGCTGGGCCGCTCCGCGCCCGGCCCGGCCGCGGAGGCCCGGATCGCCGCGCTGCGTGCCGCCGGCACCACCGTGACGGCGCTGTCCTGCGACGTCGCGGACGCGGTCGCGGTCCGCCGCGTGGTCACCGGTGCTCGCACCCACCTGCCGCCGATCCGGGGGGTGGTACATGCCGCTGGCCTGCTGGACGACGCCACCGTCGACACCCTCACCGCCGGGCAGCTTGAGCGGGTCCTGGCACCAAAGGTGAACGGAGCCCGCAACCTGGAGGCGGTCACCGCGGACGACCCCCTCGACCTGTTCGTGCTGTTCTCCTCGGCCGCCGCGCTGGTCGGCAACACCGGTCAAGCCGCGTACGCTGCGGCGAACGCCTACCTGGACACCTTCGCGGAGGCCCGCCGCAGGTCGGGTCTGCCCGCGCTGAGTGTGCAGTGGGGCCCGTTCCGGGACGTCGGACTGGCCGCCGAGGACGAACAGCGGGGTTCCCGGCTCGCCGAGCGGGGGATGGTCGGATTCGACGTGGGCGAGGCATGGCCCGCCCTGGTCCGGATGCTCGACCGCGACGTGCCGGTCACCGGATATGTGCCACTCGACCTACGCCGCTGGTTCGACGCCTACCCGGACACCGCCAGCCTGCCGAGCTGGCAGCTGCTGCACGCGGCCGCCCGCGATGGCGGCGTGGTCGCGGCGAACGGCGGCGAGTTCCTGGACCGGCTCCGGCAGGCGCGTCCGGAGCAACAACGGGAACTCGCCGAGGCCCAGGTTCGCGAGTTGTCCGGCCGGGTACTGCGCCTCGACTCCGACCGGGTCGATCCTGACACCCCGTTCAAGGAACTCGGTCTGGACTCGTTGATGGGCCTGGAGCTGCGCAACCGGCTTGAGGCGGCGTTCGGCATCAAGCTGTCACCGACGCTGCTCTGGACGTACGGCAATGCCCGCGCGTTGGCCGGCGCCCTGTGCGAGCGGCTCGTTCCGGCGGAGGCCCGCAGATGAGCGACTCCCAGCTGGCCCGGGCCATGGCGACCATCCGGTCGCTGCGCAAGCGCCTCGACGAACAACAGGGCAGTCAACCGATCGCGGTCGTCGGCATCGGCCTGCGCCTGCCCGGTGGCATCTCCACCACCGACGACTACTGGAGCGCACTGGCCGGCGGCCGGGATCTGGTGGCGCCGATGCCACCGGCCCGCTTCGGCCCGTACGCCGCCGAATGGGCAAGTCTGCCCCGGCGCGGCGGCTTCCTGGACGACGTGCTCGGCTTCGACGCGGAGTTCTTCGGGATCAGCCCGCGCGAGGCCCGCGCCCTGGACCCCCAGCACCGCCTGCTACTCGAGGTCACCTGGGAGGCGTTGGAGAACGCTGCCCTGCCCGCCGACACGCTGCCGGCCCGCAACGCCGGGTTCTTCGTCGGGGTCACCGGCCAGGACTACCGGGACTGGCTGCCCGGTGAGCCGGACGCGTACTGGGCGACCGGCAACGGCCACTGCTTCGCGGCCGGACGTGTGGCGTACACACTCGGTCTGACCGGTCCGGCGGTGGCGATCGACACCGCATGCTCCTCGTCGCTGGTCGCCGTGCACCTGGCCGGTCAGGCCCTGCGCCGCGGAGAGTGCGACGTGGCGGTGGCCGGTGGGGTGAACCTGATCCTGTCGCCCCGGTCCACCCGGCTGGTGCAGCAGACCGGATCGCTCGCCCCGGACGGGTTGTGCAAGGCGTTCGACGCGCGGGCCAACGGCTTTACCCGCGGCGAGGGCTGCGGAGTGCTGGTGCTCAAGCGCCTTGACTACGCGATCCGCGACGGTGACCGGATCCACGCGGTGATCCGCGGCTCGGCGACCAACCAGGACGGCCGGTCCACCGGGTTCACCGCTCCCAACGTGCTGTCCCAGGTGTCGCTGATCGAGACCGTACTGGCCGGCGCGGGCGTCGAGCCTCGGGACGTCGGGTACGTCGAGGCGCACGGCACCGGCACCGCCCTCGGCGACCCGATCGAGATGGAGGCGCTGGCCACAGCCCTCGGCAGGCGCAACGGCGGCGCCCCGCTGTGGGTGGGCTCGGTGAAGTCGAATCTGGGCCACCTGGAGTCCGCCGCGGGGGTGGCCGGTCTGATCAAGGCGGCGCTCACGATCCGGCACCGGCAGATACCGCCGGTAGTTCACTTCCGCACGCTCAATCCGCGCATCGACCTGTCCGGAACCGCCGTCGAGATACCCGACCGTTTGCTCGACTGGGAGAACAGCGCCGGACGGATGGCCGGGGTCAGTTCGTTTGGTATGAGCGGCACCAACGCCCACATCCTGCTGGAGGCACCGGACGTCGGGACGCCGCAGGTGTCCGCCGAGCCGGTCACCGGGTTCCCGGTGTCCGCCCGCACCGGCGCTGCGCTGCGCGAGCTGGCCTCGTCGTATGCCGACCGGTTGGCCGCACTGCCGCTGGAGGACTTCACCGCTTTCGCCGCGACCGCTGCCACCGGCCGGGTCCGGCACCCGGAGAGCGCCTGGATCGCCGCCACGAATCCCGCCGAGGGCGTGACCGCGCTGCGTGCGCTGGCCGCAGGGGCGCCCGCAGTTCCGGTCACCGCCGAACCCGGCCCGCGCGGGCGGGTCGTCGACCTGCCCGCCTACGCGTGGCAGCGCCGACGGTATGCACCGGAGCCAGCGACCGTACCGGAGCCAGCGACCGTACGGGAGCCAGCGACCGCACCCGGCGACCTGTTCACCCTGGACTGGACGCCGCTGCCCGCCCCGACCGCCGGCGGACTGCCGCTGGTGTTTGCCGGCCCCGACGGGTCCGTTTTCGCTGGCGCGGCCGCCGGGCACCTCGGCCGGGCGGACGAACCGCACACCCTGGTGCTGGCCTTCGCCGAGGCCGACGCCGCGTCCTGCGCCACCGTCGTTCAGGCGCTGACCGACGGTCACCGAGTCGCGGTGGTCACTCGGGGCACCCGCCGGGTCCGGCCGGACGACCGGGTGCCCGGCACTGCGGCCGGGCTGCTGCACGGCCTGGCGCCGGTTCTCGGCCTGGAGTTCGGCTCCTTGTTCGCTGGCATCCTGGATCTGCCCGCCGAGCCGGGCCCGGCCGACCTCACGTCCGCGGTGGCGTTCCTGTCTGCCCCCTCTGGTGCGGTGTTGGAGGACCTGGCCGCGGTCCGGGACGGCACCTTGTTCGGTGCCCGGCTCGTCGAGACCCCGGCCGGGCCCGCCGAGCTGCTGGTCCGCGCGGACGCCACCTACCTTGTGACCGGCGGGCTGGGCGCGGTCGGACGCGAACTGGTCGCCGAGCTGGCCGGCCGCGGTGCGCGTACCCTGCTGCTGATCGGGCGCCGCCCGGAGGACGCCCTCGACCCGGCCGCCACTACCTTCCTGGCCGGGCTGCGCGCTGACGGTGTCACGGTGACCTACCTTGACGGCGGTTGCGACCGGCCGGAGACGCGGCAGCGGGCTGCCGCGGTGCTCACCGGGCTGCCACCGCTGCGTGGTGTGCTGCACGCCGCCGGCACGATCGGCCGTGCAGCGGCGTCCACCCTGGACGTCGCGGCGATCGAAGCCGCTCTGCGGGGCAAGGTGGACGGCGCGTTCTGGCTGCATGAGTTGACCCGCGACCTCGACCTGGACTTCTTCACGCTGGTCTCGTCGGTTTCCGCGCTGTGGGGCACCGAGGGATACGCGGCGTACGCCGCCGCCAACGGAGCCCTGGACGCGCTGGCCGCGCACCGGGCGGGATCGGGCCTGCCAGCGGTGAGCGTCGCGTACGGCCCGTGGGCGATCGACGGCATGGCCGATGCCGCTTCCCGTGACCGGTTTGCCCGAATGGGGGTCGGCGCCCTGCACGCCAGCCGGGGCCGGTTCGCGTTCATCGGCGCGGCACCTGGCCCGGACGGCTATCTGGTTGCCTGCCCGCTCGACCGCGACCGGGTCGCGGCGTTCTTCGCCGGCCTGCGCCCGCGCGGCCTGTTTGGCACCGCGCCAGTCACGACACCTCCCGGAACGCCACCTGCGCCGGCCGCACCGGCGCCCGGACCAGCCGGAGCGGGGGCCCGCCCCTCGGTGCTCGGCGACCTTGCCGCGCTCCCGGCGGCGGACCGGCCGGCCGCCGCACGCGCGTACGTCGCCCGCCTGGTCGCCGCGCACCTCGGGCACGACGATCCGTCCGCGGTCCGTGAGCGGACCGGTTTCTTCGACCTGGGACTCGACTCCATCATGGCGGTCGACCTGGCCCGTGACCTCGGGTACGCCTTCGAGACCCCGGTGCAGGTCGCCGACGTCTTCGACTATCCGAACGTGACCGCGCTCGCCGAGCATCTGCTGGATCGGCCCGCCCTCGCGCCGCCTTCGACACCGGCGGCTGCCGCGTCCGCCGAGCCGGCGGAGACCCCCGACCCGGGCGCGATCGCGGTGGTCGGCATGGCCGGCCGGTTCCCCGGCGCGGACTCCGTCGAGGAATTCTGGGACCTGCTCGTCTCCGGACGCGACGCGGTCACGGGGGTGCCGGCCGGCCGATGGGACCACGGACCGTTGCACGACCGGATCACCACCGATCAGGGCGGCTGGCTGAGCGACATCGACCGCTTCGACGCTGGCTTCTTCGGTATCCCGGCCCGGGAGGCGGAGAACCTCGACCCGCAGCAGCGGCTGCTGCTGGAGAGCACCTGGCACGCCCTCGAGGATGCGGCCATCGACCCGCATTCCCTGCGTGATACGCGGACCGCCGTCTACGTCGGGATCAGCAACGGCGACTACGCGCGGGTGCTCGCCGGCGGCGGTGCGGACGCCGTGGACGCGTACTACGGCACCGGCACCGCGCTGAACGCCGCGGCCGGGCGCCCGGCGTTCGTGCTCGGCCTGGCCGGTCCCGCCGTCGCGGTGGACACCGCCTGCTCGTCGTCGCTGGTCGCGGTACATCTGGCGGTGCGCGCCCTGCGTTCCGGTGAAGCCGACGCCGCGCTGGCTGGCGGGGTGAATGTGATCGCCGATCCGCTCGCTTCGGTAGCGGTCAGCCGCGCCCACATGCTGTCGCCGGACGGCCGCTGCCGTACCTTCGCGGCCGGCGCCAACGGGTTCGTCCGGGCCGAGGGCTGCGGGGTGCTGGTGCTCAAGCGGCTGGCCGACGCGCGACGCGACGGCGACGACGTGCTCGCCGTCATCCGCGGCACCGCGGTGAACCAGGACGGCGGATCGTCCGGCCTGACCGCGCCCAGCGGGCGCGCTCAGCAGGCCGTGATCGCTGACGCGCTGGCCGACGCGGGCGTGGACGGCGCTTCAGTCGGCTTCCTCGAGGCGCACGGCACCGGCACAGCGCTGGGCGACCCGATCGAGATCGGCGCCGCCTGGCGGGCTTTCGGCCCCGGCCGCGACGCCCAGCGGCCGCTACATGTCGGCTCGGTGAAGACCGTCATCGGGCACAGCGAGTCGGCTGCCGGCATGGCGTCGCTGATCAAGACCATCCTGGTGCTGCGGCATGGGCGGATCCCCGGCAACCTGCACTTCGACACGCCCAACCCGCACATCGCCTGGTCCGACATGAACCTGCGGGTGGTCGGCGAAACCGTCGACTGGCCGGCCGGCCCCCGGGTGGCCGGCGTTTCAGGCTTCGGCTTCACCGGCACCAACGCGCACATCGTGCTCGCCGCGGCACCTGACCGCCCGACGGGTGCCCGTCCCGGCGGGCTCGTGCTCCCAGTGTCCGCGCCGGACCCAGACGGCCTGGAACGGCTCACAGCTGCCTGGCGGCGGCGGCACGACGCCACCCCGGAGGAGCTGCGACCCGCGCTTGCCGCGGTGGCCGGTGCCGGCCGGGCGCACTTCCCGCACCGCCGGGTACTGACCGCCCGCGAGGACGGCCCGGCCACGTCCGCCGTCCGGCCGCCCCGGGTCGCGTTCCTCTTCTCGGGCCAGGGCAGCCAGTTCTTCGGCATGGGCCGGGAACTCTACGAGACCGAGCCGGTGTTCCGGGAGACCTTCGACGCCTGCGACCGGGTGCTCGCCCCGGCACTCGGTACCTCCCTGACCGACCTGGTGTTCTCCGGCGCCGACGAGAAGGCGATCCACGAGACGCGAGTGACCCAGCCCGCCCTGGTGAGTCTGGAGATCGCGCTGGCTGAGCTGTGGCGGTCCTGGGGTGTCACACCGGCCGTGGTGATGGGCCACAGCGTCGGCGAGATCGCCGCCGCGGTGGTGGCCGGTGCCCTGGACCGGGACGCCGGTCTGGGTCTGATCGCGTCCCGGGCCCGGCTCATGCAGGCCACCCAGCCCGGGGCGATGCTTGCCGTGGTGGCCGCCGAGGACCGGGTCGCCGAGTGGATCACCGGTGCTGGCCTGGACCTCGCCGCGGTCAACGGCCCCGAGGCGACCGTGGTGTCCGGTCTGCCCGCCGAGGTGGACGCGTTCGCCGCCCGGCTGCGGGCGGACGGCGTCCGGCACCGCGCCCTCACCGTCTCGCACGCCTTCCACTCTCGACTGCTGGACCCGATGGAGGCGGAGTTCACCGCAGCCATCGCGGGTCTGGAGCAGCGTGCTCCGGTCGTACCGGTGATCTCGAACCTCACCGGGGCGCCGATTGACGGGTACGACGCCGACTACTGGTGGCGCCACGCCCGCAACCCGGTGCGGTTCCACGCTGGTGCCTCCCACCTGGCCGCTCTCGACGTCGACATGTGCCTGGAGATCGGGCCGGACCGCACCCTGGTCAACCTGGTCCGCGCCGCAGGGCTCACTCCGGCCGGGGGTGGCGTGGCGTCGTTGCGCCGCGGTGCGGGGGACCGGGACACACTGCTCGCCGCGGTCGCCTCGCTCTACCGGGCCGGGCAGGACCTCGCATGGTCGCGGATCCAACCCCGGTCTGGGCGGGTTCCCGCGCCCCGATACCCGTTCGCCGATACCCGCTACTGGGCACCGGCCCGATCGTCCCCAGCGACGACGGCGGACCGGGGACCCGCCTGGGGCGTTCCGCTCCGTTCGCCGGCGCTGCGGGGCCGGGTGTTCCGCACCGAACGCAGTGCCACCTTCCCGCCGCATCTGACCGACCATCGGCTGTACGGCACGGTGTCGGTGCCTGGTGCCTCGCAGACCGCCACGGTTCTGTCCGCGCTGGCCGTCGACGGCGTAACGCCGGTGCTGGAGGACCTGTGGTTCCCGCGCGCCCTGGTTCTGCACGACGGCGAGCACTACGAGGTGCAGGTCACCGTGGGGGAGGACCGGACGGTCACCGTGCAGAGTCTGGTCGATCCGGAACGGGGCCGGTGGCAGGAGCACCTCTCCGCCCGGGTCGCTGCCGCCGCGCCGCCCGCCCACCCCGCCCCGCCCGATTGGGTGCTGCCCGACCCCGGCCGGTTCCGGGCCGTCGCTGACCGGCACCTGGCCGGCGACGACTTCTACCGGCACTTCTATGGGATGGGCTACCACCTGGGACCGTCGTTCCGCTGGATCCGGGACGTCTGGCTGCGCGGCGACGAGGCCCTGGTCCGCTACGTACGGCCGGACGCGATGAACGAGGACCCGTCCGGGTACGCCGTCCACCCCGGGCTGCTGGACTCCTGCCTGCAGGGCATCGTCACCTTCGACGTCGACCCGACTGCTGTTGGCGCCCCCGCCGAGCAGGACGCACTGGCCATCCCATTCGCCGCGGCCCGGTTGGAGCTGCGCCGCCGCCCCGACCCCGCGGAGGAACTCTGGGGCCACGTGCGGCTGCGGCAGGACGACGTGGCCGACATCCGGATGTTCGACGGCACCGGTGCCCCGGTGCTCCTGGTGGACGCGTTCCGGATCCGCCGGGCCCCGCGCGACCTGCTGGAGCGATCGCTGCGCGAGGCCGGCGCGCACACCTACACGCTGGACTGGGTGCCGGCCCTGAACGTACCGGCGGCCGCGCCCCCGGTTGACCCGGTGATCGACAGCCGGTACGCGGCAACTGCCCCGGACGTGTCCGCAGAGGCGGTACTGGCCGCGGTCGTGGACGTCGCCGCCCGCCTGCGTGCCACGCCGGAGTCCCGCCCGTACGTCGTGGTCTGCGCCGACGGTCCGGCCGCCGCCCCGCTCCGCGAAGCCCTCTGGGGCCTGCTCGCCGCGGTGGAGGCGGAACAACCGGCGCGGCGGGTGATCCGGGTGACCGCCGACCGTGCGGTGGTCCCGGCCGACCTCACGACCGCGGAGAACCGGATTCGGCTCACCGCCGGTGGTGTCGAGGTGGCGCGACTGATCCCGGTCGGGACGCCACCGGAGCCGCTGAGCGGCCCGCCCGGTGCAGTCCTGATCACCGGAGGGCTCGGCGCGCTCGGGCTCAGCCTGGCTACCCACCTGGCCCGGCAGGGAGCTCCGGCGATCACCCTGATGGCCCGCTCCGCACCGGATCCGGCCACTCTCGCTCTGCTGGACGAGCTAAGCGCGGGCGATGCGACCATCCGGGTGGTCACCGGCGACGTCGCTGACCCCGACCACTGCCGCCGGGCTGTCGCGGAGGCCGGTGCGGACGCCCCGCTGAGCACCGTCTGGCACCTTGCCGGGACGACCGCAGACGGTGCTTTCGAGCACCTGACCGACGACGCGTACCGGTCGGTGTTCAGCGGCAAGGCGCATGGCGCGGAGGTGCTGGCCGATGCCGTGCGCGACCTTCCGCTGACTGCGTTCGTGTTGTTCTCCTCGGTGTCCGCGGTGCTCGGCTCGGCCGGGCAGGCCAACTACGCGGCGGCGAACGGCTACCTCGCCGGCCTGGCCGCCCACCTGCGCGCCGCCGGGATGCCGGCGGTCGCGGTCCACTGGGGGCCGTGGACGCCCGCGCTGAAGGGCGGCCTGGCCGACACCGGCGCGGCCCGCGCGGCGAGCGCCCGGCAAGGGGTGCGGGCACTCACCGACGAGGAGGCCGCGCCGATCCTCCGGCACGCCGGGTCGGGCGCCGCCGAGCGGCTGGTCGCGGTGGTGCTCGACGCCGAGCGGTACGCCCCCGGCACACCGCGCGCCGCGCTGGTCGACCGGCTGGTCCAGACCACGAGTACGGCGACTGGCCCGGAGCGAGAGCCGGGCTGGCTCCGGGACCTGCTCGACGGGCTGGTGCCGGAGGCCCGCGCCGACCGGCTGCCGGAGATCGTCGCGGAGCTCACCGCCGAGATCCTCGGTGAGCCCGGCGCGGTGGTCCACGGCACCGGCTTCGCCGAGCTGGGACTGGACTCGATCATGGTGATCGACCTGCGGACCCGGCTCGCACACGCAATCGGCGTCGACCTGCCAGCCACGGTCGCCCTCGACCATCCCACGGTCTCGCAGGTCTCCGCGCACGTCCTGGAGCTGATCTTCCCGGCTGAAACCGCGCCGGGCGGGCCGAACGGGGCCGACGGGCCGGAGAACGACTTCACCGCACTGTCGCTCGAGGAACTCGTCCAGGCCGCGCGAGCGGACCTGGCCGCCGAGGAATGAGGGATCAGACGATGGATGTGCAGCAGCTGCGGCAGGTGATCGAGGAGCAGCTCCAGTTGTCCCGCCGGCAACAGGCGCGGATCCGTGAACTGGAAACGGCGGCGCGTCCACCGCTCGCGGTGGTCGGCATGGGTCTGCGTCTCCCCGGCGATCTGCGTACCCCGGAACGCTACTGGACGTTCCTGCGGGAGGGCGGTAGGGCGTTGAGCCCAATCCCGCAGGACCGGCCCGGGCTGCGCGACGTGCACCGGCCCGGCCCGGTTACCCCCGGCCACTCCTACGTCGACCACGCCGCGTTCCTGAACGGGATCGCCGACTTCGATGCGGACTTCTTCGGGATCTCGCAGCGCGAGGCGGAGTTGCTAGACCCGCAGCAGCGGATGTTGCTGGAGACCGCATGGGAGGCGCTGGAACGGGCCGGCATCGCGGTTCGCCGCTCCGACCGCCTCGACGTTGGCGTCTACCTCGGCATGATGGCCTCCGAGTATGGCGAGCGCCTGGCCGTCCGGACCGACAAGACGCCACTCGACCCGTATTACGCGACCGGCGGCGGTCTCTGCTTCGGTGCCGGTCGGATCAGCTACGTGATGGGTTTCTCCGGACCGGTGGTCAGCGTGGACACCGCCTGCTCGTCCTCGCTCGTGGCGTTCCACCTCGCGGTCCGGGCGCTGCGTGCCGGAGACTGCCGGTACGCCCTGGTCTGCGGCTCCAACCTGCTGCTCTCGGCGAACCTGATGGTGTCGCTCTGTCAAAGTCGGGCGCTGGCACCGGACGGCCGGTCGAAGTCGTTCCTGGCGACCGCCGACGGGTACGGCCGGGGCGAGGGTGTCGGTGTCCTGGTGCTGATGCGGCTTGACCAGGCCGAGCGGGAGGGCCGCCCGATCCACGCGGTGGTCCGCGGCTCGGCGGTCAACCACGATGGTGCCGCTTCCGGCCTGACCGTGCCGAACGGCCCGGCCCAGGAGGAGGTGGTCCGGGCCGCGCTGGCCGACGCCGGGGTCTCCGCCGCCGACCTGGGTTGGGTGGAGGCGCACGGCACCGGCACCCTGCTCGGCGACCCGATCGAGATCGGCGCCCTGGACGCCGCGCTCGGCGCCGCCGTCCGCGAGCGCGGCATCCCGCTGGCCGTGGGCAGCGTCAAGTCCCGGATTGGCCACCTGGAGGCCGCCTCCGGTATCGCGAGCCTGATGAAGACGGTGCTGATGCTGGAGCATGGCGAGATTCCGGCGGCCACCGGCGACGAGGAACTCAACACACACATCCCGTGGGACCGGATCTCGTTCACCGTGCCCCGGGCCAACCAGCCGTGGCCAGTCGGCCTGTCGCGCCGAGTGGCCGGGGTCAATTCGTTCGGCATGAGCGGCACGAACGCCCACGTGGTGCTTGAGGCCTACGCTGCCGAACCGCAGCCGCCCGTCCCGATCGGTCCGGAGCTGCTCACCCTGTCCGCCAGGGATCCCGAGGCCCTCCGGACGCTGGCCACCACCGTAGCGGCCCGCCTGCTCCGGGGTGGCCCCGAGCGGTTCGCGTCGATCTGTCACACCCTCCGCACCGGGCGGGCCCCGTTTGCGTATCGCCTGGCCGTCACGGGCGACGACCCGGCGGAACTCGCCGAGCACCTGCTTGCTGCCGAGGGCGCCGCGAACGCGGTAGTGCGGCGGGTGACGCTGTTCACCGGCCCGGACGACGCGGCGGCACTCGCGGCGCTCGCGCAGATCTGGCCGGTACCGGCCGCCGGCGGGTTCGCCGCCGTGCTCGAGCGGTTCGGGGTGGCGGTCCGAGCCGGCGGGTACGCGCCCGCGGCCCGGCTGGAGTGGGGCGACGGCCGACGCGCGTTTCCGCTGACCGGTGCCGAACCGGCCGGTCTGCTGCTCACCGCGCTGGCCGCCCTCTTCACCGACGGTGCCGACCTGCGGCTGGAAGCATTGCGCCGGCCAGGCGTCACGGTGGCGTCCGACCTGCCGACCTACCCGTTCCGACGGCGGCGGTTCTGGGTGGACGAACCGAAGTCCGCCGGGTCCAGCACCCCGACCGGGCGCCCGGCCATTGCCCGACCCACTGACCGGGATGGGATCGAGGACTACCTGATGGCCGAGCTGCGGGAGGTTCTGCACGCCACGGAGGACCTCGACCCGAATCGCTCGTTCCTGGAAACCGGCGGAGACTCGTTCGTCTCCACCCTCTACATGAGCCGCATCGAGGAGCAGTTCGACGTCGGACTGGCCCCCGAGGACCTGCCCATCGACCGCCCGCTGTCCGACCTGCTCACGACACTGGCCGACCACATCACCGACCGCCTGGTCGTCGCCGCTGACGGGGAGTCGTTGTGAACCCCGCCTTCCTGCGGCCCGCTCCGGTGGCCGACCCGGTGGCCCGGCTGGTGGTCTTCCCACACGCCGGCGGTTCGGGCAGCGCGTACTACCCGCTGGTGCACAAGGTGCCGGCCGACTGGGAGCTTCTGCTGCTCGACCTGCCCGGCCGCGGCCGCCAGCACCGGCTGGCCCCGCTCACCGACATGGCCGCGGTCGTCAAGCGGGCCACCGCGGACGTGCTCGACCACGCCGATGTACCGCTGGCGCTGTTCGGGCACAGCTTCGGTGCGGTGGTGGCAGTGGAGACCGCCCGGGAGTTGCAGGCCCGGGGCGCCCGGGTCGGCTGGGTCGGCGTCTCCGGGCGACCCGCTCCCGGCCACCGGGGCGGGCGGGTGCTGGACCACGACGTGGCCGACATCGACCTGCTGCGGCAGCTGCGCGCGCTGGGTGGCATGCCGGACCAGATCCACCGGGTGCCCGGCTTCCGCGACCAGGTGCTCCGGTTGATCCGCGGCGATCTGCGGGTGCTCGACACGTACGTGCCACCGCGCGGGCGCGCCGGCCTGTCGGCGCCGCTGACCGCGTTCGGCGGCGTCGACGACCCGTGGGCGCCGCCCATCTCGCTGGCTGGCTGGGCCGCCGAGACGAGTGCGGAGTTCCGGCAGCGGCTGTTCCCTGGTGGCCACTTCCACTTTCTGGGCACCGGGTTCCCCGACTTCGCCGGCGCCGTGCTGTCTGAGGCCGTCCACGCGTTCCACCCGAACCTCACCAGGAGGCTGTGATGACCGCGTCGAACGAGCTCGCCCGGATGGACATGCGCCGGCTGATGGCCAGTTTTCCGTCCGGGGTGGTGATCACCACCGCGCTGCACGCGGACGGCAAACCCCGGGGTATGACGTGTACCTCGCTGACCAGCGTGTCGCTCGACCCGCCGGTGCTGCTGGTGTGCCTGCGCTGCGGAAGTCCCACCCTGGAGGCCATCTCGTCCAGTGGCGCGTTCGCGGTGAACCTGCTGCACGACCGGGCCCGGGGCGCCGCCGAACTCTTCGGCTCGGGCGCCCGCGACCGCTTCGACCGGGTGCGCTGGCACACTGACGCCCCAGCCCTCGGCCCGCACCTGATGGACGCCGCCCACACCGTCGCCGACTGCGTCGTGCAGGACATGAGCGTGGTCGGCGACCATGCGGTGGTACT
This sequence comes from Micromonospora sp. CA-259024, assembly GCF_050936255.1. Taxonomy (NCBI): domain Bacteria; kingdom Bacillati; phylum Actinomycetota; class Actinomycetes; order Micromonosporales; family Micromonosporaceae; genus Micromonospora; species Micromonospora sp. CA-259024. The sequence goes on from NZ_JBNJND010000001.1 coordinate 849,332, forward strand.
CGGTCGGGTGCAGGCGATCGCCCGGCTGCGTCCGGTGCGTCCCCTGCTCTACGGCCTGCGCCAGTACAGCACCTGGTCGGACGCGGTGGAGGGCGCCTACCTGTCGTCCGACGCCCAAGCCTTCGACTGGTCCTGAACCGCGCTCAGAGCGGGATGTCGCCATGCCTCCCGCGCACCGGCCGGGCGGCCAGCAGCGCCTCGGCCAGTTGCCGGCGGGTCCGCGCGGGCTCGATCACGGCGTCGATCACGCCCAGCGCCAGAGCGCCGCGCACCCCGCCGGACTCCGCCTCGTGGTCGGCGATCAGCCGTTCGCGCACCGCCTCCCGGTCCGCCGCAGGGGTGACGGCCAGCATCTTGCGGTGGATCAGGTCCACCGCCGCAGCCGACCGGCGCTGGACACATCGTGGACGGCGGGCAGCGATTCGATGGTTCAGGCAGCGGGGATGAGTTCGGCGAGGAGCTTCTCCACCCGCTTGCGGATGTCGTCGCGGATGGGACGGACGGAATCGACGCCCTTGCCGGCGGGGTCGTCGAGCTTCCAGTCCTCGTAGCGCTTCCCGGGGAAGACCGGGCAGGCGTCACCGCAGCCCATGGTCACGATGACGTCCGATGACTCCGCGGTGGCGTACTCGAGGAGCTTCGGCGTCTGATCGGTGATGTCGATTCCCACCTCGCGCATGGCCTCGACGGCAGCCGGGTTGACGGTTTCTGCGGGGGCGGAGCCGGCGGAGCGGACCTCGACGGTGTCGCCGGCGAGGTGGCGCAGCCAGCCGGCGGCCATCTGGGAGCGGCCGGCGTTGTGCACGCAGACGAACAGGACGCTGGGCTTGTCGGACATCAGGAGCCTTCCTTGCAGTACGGGGTCGTGGGGCCGGTTGAGCGGCGCCTGGTCAGGAAACCCGGATAGGTGCCGGCGGGGTCGCTGTTGCGGTCGAGTAGCTGGTAGCGGCCGGCGGGATTGGGTGGATTGACCAGGCCCCGGTGTGCTCTGTCGTTCTGCGGCACGGTGTTCACGCGCGAGGGTCGAGCGCCGGATCGCGCTCACCGATCGGGACGACAACCTGGTCGGCGGCCTTCCCGGCGTCGGGATAGAGAGCGATCAGGAGGCAGATGCCGACGGCGAGGCCGACGAGCTGGGCCATGACGAAGCCGGGAACGGAGGCGGGGGCGATGCCAGCGAAGGTGTCGGTGAACGCCCGCCCGATCGTCACGGCCGGGTTCGCGAACGACGTGGACGAGGTGAACCAGTACGCCGCGCCGATGTAGGCGCCGACGGCGGCCGGGGCGACCGACGCGCGACCGGAGCGGGCGAGGGCGAAGATCAGCAGGATCAGTCCGGTGGTCGCGACGACCTCACCGAGCCACAGGTGTCCGGCCGCGCGGTCCTTCCCTGCGAAGTCGACGGCGGTCAGGTCGAACATGAGGTTGGCGAGGATCGACCCGCCGATCGCCCCGAGGATCTGAGCGGCGATGTAACCGGCGAGGTCACGGCTGGTGAGGCCGGTGCCGGCGCGGCGGCCGAGGAACCAGTCCGCGGTGGAGACGACCGGGTTGAAGTGCGCCCCGGAGACCGGCCCGAAGATCAGGATCAGGGCGCCCAGGGCGAACGCGGTGGCGACCGAGTTCTCCAGCAACTGGAGCCCGACATCGTCGGGGGAGAGGGTGGTGGCCATGATGCCGGAGCCGACCACGGCGGTGACCAGCAGAGCGGTGCCGGTGAACTCGGCCAGCAGGCGCCGCCGGAGTGCGATGGTCATCAGTCTGTTCTCTCCCGTTGCGGTGACGTCCCGGCGCCGGGTGTCGGGCCGGGGACGTTCAGGTCGTCGAGCAGGCGGCGGACGCGGCGTTCTATCTCGTCGCGGATCGACCGGACGTCGGCCAGGTCGAGGCCGGCCGGGTCGTCGAGATCCCAGTTTTCGTACCGGGTGCCGGGGAAGACGGGGCAGGCGTCGCCACAGCCCATGGTGACCACCACGTCGGCGGCGCGGACGACCTCGTCGGTCCAGGGCTTGGGAAACTCGTCGGAGATGTCGATGCCGCGCTCGGCCATCGCGGCGACCGCCGCCGGGTTGACCTCGATCCCTGGTTCGCTACCACCGGACCAGGCGACGGCGTTGGCGCCAGCGAGATGGGTGAAGAAGCCGAGCGCCATCTGAGAGCGACCGGCGTTGTGGGTGCACAGGAACAGCGCCACCGGGAGGCCGTCGTGGTGGTGCCCCTCGACGCGGGCAAGAGCCTGCAGGCGTTGGCGGGCGAAGCGCTCGGCCAGCAGGGGCAGGTAGTTGGGGACACTCCCGACGGTGGCGAACTGGTCGTAGCTGGCGTGCAGAAACCGCTCCACAGTTTCGGTGCTGTAGGTGCCGTCGAACTCGGCGGCGAGGCGGGCGGCGGCGGTGCGCAGAGCGAGTTGCTGGTCGATGGAGAGGTCGTCGCGCAGGTACGCGCTGGTGTCAGTCATGGCGGTCTCCCGAACTCATGGCGGGGGTGATGACGGGGGCGACGCGGTCGATGCGGGCGGCGAGGTCGGCGAACGCGGCCTCGAACGCGGCGTCGGTGTCGACGCGGACGGGATCGGGCACCGACCAGTGCAGCCGGGGCCGGACCGGGCCGCTGAGTTCCTCGTGGGCGTTGTCGCAGACGGCGATCAGCAGGTCGTCATCGCGCACAATGTCCGCGACGTGCGCCGTGCCGGTCACGTCCAACTGCAGCCCATGGCGGTGAGCCACGGCGACAGCGCGCGGATGAACCCGCTCTGCGGGCTTCGTTCCGGCGGACGCCGCCGAGGTGTGGGTGCGGTCGGACCAGAGGGCGGCGGCGAGCTGCGAGCGGGCCGAGTTGTGGGTGCAGACGAAGACCACCCGACCCACGCCGGTCAGTGGCGCTGGCGTCAGCGTGGCCAGGGCCTCGGGTCGCAGGCGCAGGTACGTGCGACGGCGGTCTCCCTCGGACCGGCCGCGGACGACCAGGCCGGCTTCGCTGAGGACCTTGACGTGGTGGGCGACCAGGTTCGTCGGCATCCCGAGGTCGTGGGCGATCTCGCCGGGAGAGGCGTCGCCCAGGGTGAGCGCGTCGACGACCGCCAGGCGCGCAGGATCGCCGAGCGCGGCGTGGATCCGGGCGCGCGCTTGCAGGGAAGCAAACTCAGTAGCCATTGACTCAACTATCACTGAGCAATCGCGATGTTGTCAAGTGGCGACGAGTCAGCGGTCGGTGTGGAGCGCTACGGGTGCGCGCGGCTGGCGGAGGTTGGGCCGAGAGGCTGCTTCTCCTGGGCCTGAAGTGGCTGTCAGCAGCAGGTCATGAGGTACGACTGCAGCTCGGCCAGCGCCGCGACGGCCCCGTCGCGGTCGGCGCGGTAGTACACCGTCTTCCCCGCGCGCCGTGAGGTCACGATCCGCCCCCGGCGCAGCAGGGTCAGCTGCTGCGACGCCGTCGCCTGGCTGATGCCGGTGCGCTCGGCGACTTCCCCGACGGACAGCTCGGCGCCTTGCGAGAACAGCATCATGATCCGCTGTCGCGTCGGGCTGCCCAGCGCTTTGAGGAACTCCTGCGTGTCCGGCGCCAGCCCGGTCGGTCCGACGCCGGGCGCGACCGCTGCGGGCTCTGGCTTGTCATCTGGGCGGACGGCACGGACGAGGCGGTCGACGCGGTGCTCTTCGCGACCGGCTACCGCCCGAACCTCGACTACCTCGCCCCGCTCGGAGCGCTGGACAACGGCATGCCCCGCCACGTTGCAGGTGTCTCCACCGCCCACCGGGGACTGGTCTACCTCGGTTTGGAGTTTCAGCGGTCGTTCTCGTCGAACAGTCTGCGCGGCGTTGGCCGCGACGCGACCCACGTCGTCACCGCCCTCGCCCACGCCCTGCTGCGGGGGCTGCCGCGCCGGCCGCGGCCTACGCGGCGGGGGTCGGTTCGACCGTGAGCAGCGCGGCGAGTTGGCGCAGGATGGCCGGGCGGGCGCGGTAGTAGACCCAGGTCCCGCGTCGCTCGGCGTCGACGAGGCCGGCCTCGCGCAGCGTCTTGAGGTGATGGGAGATGGTCGGCCCGGTGAGGTCGAAGGCGGGAGTGAGGTCGCAGACGCACACCTCCCCGGCCTCGGCGGAGGCGATCATCGACATCAGTTGCAGCCGCACCGGATCGCCCAGGGCCTTGAGTGCCGGAGCAAGCGCTGCGGCGGTCTCGGCCGGCACCCGACGCTGGGCCAGGGGAGGGCAGCATGGCGTGTCGGCGGTCAGGTCCACGAGGGCGAGAGGTGCCGCTTGCTTCGACATGTCTCTAGGTTGACATCCTTCTAATCAACGTGCAACTCTCTGCTTAGACGGACGTCAAGACAGGCGTCGTGGGAAGGGGCCTGTCATGTTCTCCAGAGGCCGACACTCAGCGGTGGATCGAGCGGGAGTGCGGTTTTGTGACTCCTGCGCCAAGGTCACCACTGCTGCCCAGCGGGCCCAGCGTCGCTACGACCGCATCCGCACAAGCTCCTACACCCTGATCAGCCCCCGGTATACACTTCCATCGCCGATCGGCGATAAACGATGAAGGGGGTGGTGTGGTGGCCGAGCTGCTCGACCGGACCACCGCGCAGACGTACGCATCCTGGTTCCGGGCCCTGGCCGACCCGACCCGAGTGCAGATCGTCGAATACCTCGCCCGGCACACCCAGCCGATGAGCGTGGGAGAAATCGTCGCTGCCATCGGCCTGGCGCAGTCCACCGTCTCGCAGCACCTGAAGATCCTCACCGAGGTGCGGTTCGTCCTCGTCGAGCGGGTCGGCACCGCCCGGCACTACCGGATCAACGACGCCTGCGTCGACTGCTTCCCCTCCGCCGCAGACGTCGTCATGGGTCGACCCGCCCCCCATCCGAACGGAGCCTGCTGATGGCCGACATCACGGTGCGTCCCCTGCGGGACGACGACGCCGAGCGGGTCCTGGCCATCTACCAGTCCGGACTCGACGCCGGCAACGCCAGCTTCGAGACGACCGCACCCACCTGGTCGGCGTTCGACGCGGCAAAGCTGCCCGCGCACCGCTTCGTGGCGGTCGACGGGAATGACACGGTGGTCGGTTGGATCGCGGTCGCACCCACCTCGGGCCGTGCGGTCTATGCCGGCGTGGTCGAGCACTCGGTCTACGTCGACCGCGCCGCGCAGGGCCGCGGCGTCGCCCGGCTGTTGCTGAATACGCTGATCACCTCCACCGAATCGGCCGGCATCTGGACCATCCAATCCGGAGTGTTCCCCGAGAACACCGCGAGCCTGCTCCTGCACGAGCGGGCCGGGTTCCGGGTCATCGGCGTGCGCGAGCGGGTCGGTCGTCACCACGGCCGCTGGCGTGACGTCGTGCTGCTCGAGCGGCGCAGTCCCGTCGTCACCTGACCAACCCTGGCCCCCTACAAAGCGGGGCCCGTCTACCTCTTTGATTCGACAGTTATCAACACAGAGGAGTTTGTGATGAGCACCCTGAACGAGCTGCCCGTCGTGGTCATCGGCGCCGGCCCGGTAGGCCTGGCCGCCGCCGCGCACCTGCACGAGCGGGGCATCGCCTTCACCGTCCTCGAAGCCGGCGACACCCCGGGTGCCGCCGTGCGGCAGTGGGGGCACGTGCGGGTCTTCTCGCCGTGGCGGTACAACATCGACCCGGCCGCCCGCCGGATCCTGGACGAGGCGGGATGGGTCGCCCCTGCCCTGGAGGCCCTGCCCACCGGAGCGGAGCTGGTCGGCGACTACCTCCAGCCCCTCGCGGAGCTGCCGCAGCTCAAGCCGCACCTGCGCTACGGCGCCCGGGTCGAGGCGATCAGCCGCCTGGGTCTCGACCGGCTGCGCACCGCCGGCCGTGAGTCCGCGCCGTTCCTGCTCCGCCTCGCTGACGGCGAGGAGCTCCTCGCCCGTGCGGTGATCGACGCGTCCGGCACGTGGGGCACCCCGAACGTCCTCGGCGCGTCCGGCCTCCCCGCCCGAGGCGAGTCCACTGCCGCTTCGTTCCTGGAGCACGCGTTGCCCGATGTTCTCGGCGCGGCCCGGGACCGCTTCGCCGGTCGGCACACGCTCGTCGTTGGGGCCGGCCACTCCGCCGCGAACACGCTGCTGGCCCTGGCCGAGCTGGCCGAATCGACGCCGGGCACCGAGGTGACCTGGGCGATCCGGACCGCCTCACCGGCGCGTACGTACGGCGGTGGGGAGGCCGACGCGCTGCCCGCCCGCGGTGCCCTGGGCTCACGGCTGCGCGCGCACGTCGACGCCGGCCGGATCCGGCTGCTCACCGGCTTCTCCGTGCACGCCCTCACCCCGACAGACGGCCGGGTGAATGTGGTGGTGCGGCACGCCGACGGCAGCGAGGAGTCGGTCACCGTGGACCGGATCGTCGCCGCCACCGGCTTCCGCCCCGACCACTCGATCGCCGCCGAGCTGCGTCTGGACCTCGACCCGGTGATGGGTGCCACCCGCGCCCTCGCGCCGCTGATCGACCCCAACGAGCACTCCTGCGGCACCGTGCCCCCGCACGGCGTGAACGAACTCGCCCACCCGGAAACCGGCTACTACGCCGTCGGTATGAAGTCCTACGGTCGGGCGCCGACGTTCCTCATGGCCACCGGCTACGAGCAGGTCCGCTCCGTCGTCGCCGCCCTCGCCGGCGACTGGGCCGCAGCCCGCGACGTCCAGCTCGACCTGCCCGAAACTGGCGTCTGCAACAGCAACCCCGCGGATTCCGCCACCGGCGACAGCTGCTGCGGGCCGGCGCCCACGACCGAGCCAGCAGCGCGTGGACTCGCCACCGGCATCTCCGGGGGACTGCTGTCCGCACCCCTGAACCTGGTCACCCTCGACGCCGCTCCCGCCGGCAGCCAGGCCGGCGGCTGCTGCGGCAGCTGATGCCCACGACCACGACGGTGGTGGCGGGAGGGTGTCGCGGCGCGGGAGTGGCCGTTCCACTGGTGGTCGATGCGCTAATAGGCTTCGGCCATGAGTGGTGTGCTGAGCGGTGCCCGAAACGCGGTGAATCCTCTTCGCCAGCTCACGATCGACCAACTCCGTCAACGGACGAGCCTCAAGTGGCGGGAGTACCCGGACGACGTGCTGCCGCTCTGGGTGGCGGAGATGGACGTGCCGCTGGCCGAGCCGGTCGCGCGGGCGATCACCGACGCCGTCGCGCGCGGCGACACCGGCTACACCGCCGGTACGGCGTACCCGCAGGCGCTGGCGGAGTTCGCCCGGCGTCGGTGGGGTTGGGATGGGCTGGCCGTGGAGCGCACCGCGCTGGTGCCCGACGTGATGCACGGCGTCGTCGAGGCGCTGCGGGTGATCACCGAGCCGGGGGACGCGGTGGTCGTCAACTGCCCGGTCTACCCGCCGTTCTACGAGTTCGTGGCGCACGCCGGTCGCCGGATCGTGGAGGCGCCGCTCGGCGAGGACCTGCGGATTGACCTCGGCGCACTGGAGGACGCGTTCCGGCAGGCTCGGGCCGGTGGGCGGCGCGCGGCGTACCTGCTGTGCAGCCCGCACAACCCGACCGGCGTCATGCACACCGCGGACGAGTTGACCACCGTCGCCAGCCTGGCCGAGCGGCACGGGGTGCGGGTGGTCGCCGACGAGATCCACGCTCCGCTGGTGGTTGGGGGAGCGCGCTTCGTGCCGTACCTCTCGGTGCCCGGCGCGGAGAACGGCCTGTCGCTGATGTCTGCCTCCAAGGGGTGGAACCTGGCCGGCCTGCGCGGTGCACTCCTCATCGCCGGCCCGGCCGCGGCCGGAGACCTCGCCCGCGTTCCGTTCGAGGCCAGCGTCAGCACCAGCCACCTCGGCGTGATCGCCCACACCGCCGCCTTCCGCGACGGCGGCGAGTGGCTCGACGCCGTGTTGACCGGCCTGGATGACAACCGTCGGCTCCTCGCCGCGCTGCTCGCCGAGCACCTGCCGGCCATCCGTTACCACCCCGGTCAGGCCACCTATCTCGCCTGGCTCGACTGCCGCGCCCTGGGCCTCAACGACGACCCGGCCACCGTGTTCCTCGACCGTGGCCGGGTGGCGCTCAACTCCGGTACGGCCTTCGGCACCGGCGGCGGCGGCCACGTCCGGCTGAATCTGGCCACCGCACCGGAGTTGATCACCGAGGCGGTATGCCGGATGGCCACCGCCGTCGCCTGAGAAGCCACTGACCGCGGCGGTGCGCGGCAACGATGGCGACGGGTGAGCCTGGCGGCGACGGCGTTCGGATCGTCGAGCGGTGCAGCCCGTGCACCGAGCGCAGGTCGCCCAGCCACTCGTCGAGCATCTGCGACCGACCGGGGCCGCTGACGATGACGGCTCGTCTGGGCGCGATGGCCGCACCGTGAACGGTCACGGCGGCCGGTTTCCCCTGGACGGAGTCCGGATATGCCGTCCTTAGAGGTTCATTGGCTGGTCGGGGCCGATTCATCTCTGATTCGGTCAAGATCATTAGCGTGGGCTCGATCCCCGGACCGAGCGGGGGCGTAGCGCGGCCTCGTCGCCCGCTGTCTTTTGAGTTGAGGATCCACGTGAGATCAAGAACCTTGAACGTAAGGCGGGTAACGCCGCTGGTCGGAGTGCTCGCCGCGGCCGTCACGCTGGTGGCGTTTCCGGCCATGGCAAGCGCCGATCCGGGCCAGCCGGACGCACCCGTCACCGGCGGACTTCAACTGATCAACACGAATGAGAAGATCGGTCCGGGAATCGGTCTTCAGCACGTGAAGGCGTTGGACCAGAGCGGTTGGTACGACGCGCAGTATCTGACGGTGGACCTGTCGAACAGCGCGGTCAGCACCGACCTGCTGACCTCCGGCCCGGTCGCGTCCGGCGGTCCGCTCAGCGTCTCGGCCAACAAGGCCGGCGCCGTGGCCGGCGTCAACGGCGAGTTCTTCGACATCGGCAACAGCAACGCCGCGCTCGGCGGTGAGATTCAGAACGGCCAACTGGTCAAGACGGCGGACATCGGCGGGCGGCAGCACGTCGGGGTCAGCAAGGACGGCATCGCCCAGCTTGTCGACCTCGCGGTCGACTCGAACGCGAACTTCGCCGGCGCGGACCACAAGGTGTTGTCGATCAACGCTGCGAACGGCGGCGGAGTACCCGCCAACGGCATGGTCGCCTACACCGCGGCGTGGGGAACCTACAGCCGTAACCGCGGTTTCACCGGCGTCGACGCCAGCCAGATCGCCGAGGTCCTCGTCTCGGGTGACAAGGTCGTCTCCGTCGCTCCGACCGGGCCGGCCGGCTCGGGCGCGATCCCGGACGACAGCTTCGTGCTCGTCGGCCGCGACGCCGCGGCGACCGCGCTACGCGCGCTGCAGCCGGGCGACCCGGTCACGCTGAAGTACTCGCTGTCCAACGACGTCGCCAAGACGATGAAGTTCGCGCTCGGCGAGGGCGGAACGATCGTGTCCGGCGGCAAGGTCGTCGGCGGCCTGGACACCTCGATCGCGCCGCGCACCGCCCTCGGCTTCAAGGACGGCGGCCGCACCCTCGTACTCGCCACCTGGGACGGCCCGGGCGGCACCGGCAAGGGCGGCGTCGGCATCGACAAGGAAGCACGCGACCTCGCGGCCCTGGGTGTGGAGACGGCGGTCAACCTCGACGGCGGTGGCTCCACCACGATGGTTGCCCGCGCGCTGGGTGGGACCGACGCGACCGTGCGCAACACGCCGTCCGACGGCCACGAGCGCAACGACCCGAACGGCGTCGGCGTGTTCGTCACCCCGGGCGACGGCAAGCTCCACCAGCTCCTGATCAACCCGGCCCCGGGCGGCGCGTCCAGCGACGCAGGCGTCAAGGTCTTCCCAGGGCTGCACCGCGCACTGCTCGCCCAAGGCGTCGACAACCACGAGACGCCCGTCGCGGTGAAACCACAGTCGATTCGCTGGGACGCCGATGGCGCGTCGGTGAAGTCCGGCCTGCTGCAGGCCTCGTCGCGAGACCACGGCACGGTCAAGGTCACCGCCACCGTCGGCCGCGAGCGTGCCACGACCAAGGTCGACGTGCTCGGCAAGCTCGACAGCGTGCAGCTGTCTGCCGGCCGCCTGTCCATCGCCGACGCGACGCCCGACGGCACGGCCACGGTGAGCGTCACCGGCCGCGACGACCAGGGCTACACCGCCCCGATCGACCCGACCGACCTCAAGCTGGACTACGACCACAGCGTCGTCGACGTCCAGCCCGCCGCCGGCAAACTGCAGATCATCCCGCTGAAGGCCGCCGGCACGATCCTGACCATCTCCGTCGGGGGCAAGTCGGTGCAGCTGCCGATCACGATCGGCGCGCAGAACGTGTCGGTGTACGACTTCAACGACGACGTGCTCGCCCGGTGGCGCAACAACAGCACCGCGGCGACCACGTTCGCGAAGGACCCTGACGGCCTGCGGATCGACTTCGCCGCGATGCGCAACGTCGGCATCGCCTCGACCTCCACCGCCAACCGGGTAACGGTGCCGGGTCAGCCGCTGCGCGTACGGGTGCGGATCAAGTCGAGCATCGCGGTGCCGAGCGGGCTGACGTACCTCGGCTACACCGACGCCAGCGGCAAGGGCACGGGCGTCTACGGAACCGCGCTGGTGGCCAGCGACGACTGGCAGTACGCCACGTTCACCCTGCCGGCCAACACCGTGTTCCCCATCGCGATCTCCGGCTTCCAGGGGATCAACACCAGCGTGCCCCAGCAGCGCGCGGGCACGTTCATCCTCAACCGCATCGAGGCCGACATTCCGACCTCGATCGACCTGCCGGCGCAGGCGGACCTGCAGCCCGACCGGCTCGTGTCGACCGACGGCTCGTCGCTGCACGGCGCGGGCACCTGGACCTTCGCCTCGCTGTCGGACGTGCAGTTCACCGCGGACAACCCGGACCTGGCCCAGGTCGCGACGGCCGCCCTGCAGCGGATTCGTCAGACCAAGCCGGACCTGGTGCTCCTCAACGGCGACATCACCGACCGCGGCCTGCCGCAGGATCTCGCGTTGGCCCGGCAGGTCCTGACCGACGCGGGATGCGACCTGATCCCGGTCGGCCAGGAGCCGGCCGAGAACAGCACGCCGAACCCGAACACCGGCAAGGTGCCCTGCTACTACGTACCGGGCAACCACGAGTCCTACGGCCTCAACAACACCCAGTCGGACCTGTCCAACTTCAAGGCCGAGTTCGGGCAGCCGTACCGGACGTTCGACCACAAGGGCACCCGGTTCATTCTGCTGGCCAGCTCGCTGGGCACGCTGCGCGGCACCGCCTGGGAGCAGCTGCCGATGATGCAGCAGGCGCTCAACGACGCCAAGCGTGACCCGTCGGTACACAACGTTGTCGTGTCCGCCCACCACCCGGTGGACGATCCGGCCGAGACGAAGTCCAGCCAGCTCGGCGATCGCGACGAGGTGGCGCTCATCGAGAAGCTGCTCACGGACTTCCGCGACGAGAGCGGCAAGGGCGTGACCATGTTCGGCTCGCACGCCCAGATCGCCAACGTCCACCGCGTCGAAGGTGTCCCGTACGTCGTGCTGCCCTCGTCGGGCAAGGACCCGTACGGCACGCCGGACCGGGGCGGCTTCAACGGCTGGGTGAACTGGTCGGTGGACAGCCGCCGCGACGCGAGCCAGCAGTGGTTGCAGGCGGACGTGCGGGCCTTCGCGCAGTCGATCACGCTGGACGCGCCGGAGACGCTCGACCTGAACCAGACGGCGCAGCTCGGCGGCAGCATCATCCAGCCTCAGGGGGTGTCCACCGGCTCTCGCGTCGTGCCGCTGCGATACCCGATGTCCGTGCACTGGAGCGGATCGTCGAGCCTCGCGATCGGCAGCGGTACCGAGGCCATCGCCGATGCCCGCCACGACGGTAAGGTCGCGATCCTCGACCCGCAGACGCGGACGCTGACGGCACTGCGCCGTGGTTCGGTCACGGTCTCGGTGACGAACGACTCGATGCGGCAGTACACCGACGCCGCCTCGCTCGCGCCGATCAGCACCTCGAAAACCATCCAGGTCGGACCGCCGGCACCGGCTGGCCCGGCGTTCTCCGCCGAGGCCCCGGTGTTCACCACACAGCCGGTGGGCACGATCGGTCAGGTGCAGAAGGTCACCGTCACCAACACCGGCGACCAGGCGTTGCGGATCTCCTCGACCGACGTTGAGAGCACCAGCCTGGAAGCGCGAGACGCTGTGCGGGTCGACCGTGACCGGGACGTGTTCCGGGTCGACCGTGACCAGTGCTCGGGCCGCACGATCGCCCCGGGCGGCACCTGCGTCGTGTCGGTGCGCTTCACACCGGTGCGGCCGACCGTGACCTCGACGGCGTCGCTGGTCTTCCGGACGAACACCGCCGAGCGCCGCGACACGGTCAAGCTGACCGCAACGAGCACCACGCTCCACTGGAGCTGGGGTGCTGGAGACGGTCCGGCGCAGTACCCGAACCAGACTGGCTTGGTCTGGGCCGAGTAGTCCCATCGCAGGCCATGAGAAGGTCTGCGAGCCGGCATCGGGGTTGGGGTGGGCGCCAGGCGCCCACCCCAACCCCGATGAGCATCTGCTGGCGGCCACTGCGGTAACGGTTACGCGTTGGACCACCGAGGGGCCGGCCCTGCAACTCGGCTTGAGCGCACTGGCCGCGGTCGTCCGATGCGCACTCGCGGCACAGCCCTCTGGGAGTGCACGCCCAGCGGGTCCAGCGGCGTGACCCTCGTCACCCGCGCGCCTGTTCGTCTCCGAACTACGCCTGCCCAAAAGCGGCTGCGCCGGCCTGACTCTTTACAAGGTCATCCGCGAGCTGCAACGGCTCCTCGCGACTTGGGCCAGCGCCTGTCTCGGCTGCCATCAACCCGTGAAACCGTTACGCCGCAACAACTTCACCGAACCTCACAAAGCACTACGGGGAGGCGTCGGCGTGTCGGCGACGTCAGGCCTCGACGCTCTCCGCGGCTGGGTGCTCGATATCGGTGCCCTGTCCACCTACGCGCAGGATGATCCATTTGTTCTCGCGGTTGTGACCGCATGCTGCGGACGGGGGTCAAACGGTCCTGATCCGCGATACGAGTTTCGTCGCCGCGATGAACGCCTCTCCGCGCGAGCAGAGACGGCTGCGGATCCTGCGAGCCCATCCGGGGCTCCGCCTCGAAGGTCAACGAGTTGACCTTCGAGGGGGTCATGGCGGAGTCGATGGGCCTCCTCGCCCCCGTGTTCGCGGCAGGTCGGCGGGGTGGGCGCCGCCCAGTCCCCGACACCGAGGGAATCAGGCGCTTTTTTGCCGAACCATATTTCTGGAATGAGCGAATCATCCAGAGGGCGTGCCGTATGGCGGCCCGGCGTCGGTTCTGACCCAACGACCCGCACGTGAAGATCTGGCTCTGCACAGAAAGGGCCTCACCTTCAGCAACATTGGAATGCAAATGCTGCCTGGATCGCGGCAATGGTCATCTGGGTTAATGGGGCGCTCGGTGACGGAAAACATGCTCTCATCGATGCGCTGAGCCGTCCGTTTCCCGAGCACATCTTCTTCGATCCCGAGCGTGTCGGATTCATTCCGCGCGACCTGGTGTGGCAACCGGAAATCGGCGACGTTCAGGATCTGCCGGCTCCGTCAGCGGAGCGCGCGCCGAACGTCGATCAGCTGCGGACGGTCTGGTGGACGACGTTCCACCAGTGGTGACCGCTGTCACCTGATGTTTCCTAACGGCAACGTCGTACACCAAAAGTTTGCTTTTCAAATTGCTTGATTGGACCCGCCGCGACCGTATGCTCCCCCCGGCCATCGGTTGGTGCGCACGGTGCGGTGCGGACGGAAACATCGACCGCGAACCATAGGGTTGTTGGCTGGGAAGGCGGTTTGGTGATCGTGGTTTCGTGCGTCGGTAGGGCGCAAGAGTCTACTCTGGTCGGTGCTGATGGCACGTGGTCGGTCGCCAACTCGGCGGCCGTGCGGATGCGGGCACTGCACGCCGACCATGCCGAACCGCTCTACCGATTTCTGCTGCGGCTGACCTGGGGCGAGCGGCATGTGGCCGAGGACCTGTTACAGGACACCATGCTGCAGGCGTGGCGTCACGTGGACCGGCTGCCGGACGAGGGCGAGGCGCTGCGGCGCTGGTTGTTCACAGTGGCCCGGAGGATCGCCATCGACGCGGCCCGGGCCCGGAAGGCCCGGCCGACCGAGGTCGGTATGACCGACATGGCGCTGCTCGCGGAGAGCGTCGACGTCACCGACGGTGTGGTCGCCGTGCAGACTGTCCGGCGTGCCCTGCCCAAGCTGACCGCCGCCCATCGAGCCGTGCTGATCGAGCTGTATTTCCTTGGCAGCTCGACCGACGAGGCCGCCGCCCGGCTCGGCATCCCCGAGGGAACGGTCAAGTCGCGGGCACACTACGCGTTACGGGCATTGCGTGCGGCCATCGGGCCGATCGACGCCGTCTGACGCCCGGGCCGCGAAGTCGGTCCGGCCGGATAGTGAACTGTACCCAGGTCCGATGCGTCTTACGGTTGATGCATGTTGCCAGGCCCACTACTGAGCGGACACGATCGTTGGACAGGTCATGCCATCTAGTAGATCTGTCGCGCCGATGAGTGACGACAGCGACGACACCCACGATCGCTGCGCGGACAGCGCACCGTACCTCCTGGGTGCCCTCAAACCTGACGCGGTGTACGCCTTCGAACGACATCTGGCGGGTTGCTCCAGATGCCAGGACGCATGTGACGACCTCGGCCCGGCCGCCAGCGCGTTGGGTGGGTTCTCCCGAGGCGACGTACGCGAGTTGCTCCACGAGCGGGTTCGCGACGACGGCGACCGGCGCGACCCGCTGACGGAACCACCCCCGCCGGCCGCCGGGCTCCTGCCGCGCGGGTCCGGGTCCCGGCAGCCGGTCGGCGCGAACCGGTCCGGTCCGCCCGGCTACGACCGCCCATCGACCCGTTCGACCGTGCCCGGTCACCCACCCATCAGTGGCTCGGGTGAGAGGTCGCCACACCCATGCCTACTGGTTCGGTCCTGGGCCCGGTTGCGTAGGCGGCGACACCGGGCACGACGTGCCTGTGCCCGCCACCACCGCTGGCGTCGGCCCGGATGCGACTGACCGTCTGTCGGCGGTGACCCGGGACGGCCGGGTGCACCCGCTGGCTGAGTGGCCGGGTGGTCCGGCTTCCGCGTGGTCGAACGCGCGCTGCCGGTAACGGCGGATTCGCTGGTCCGCGTGGCGGTCACCGGCACCGAGGGCGCGGCGGTGGAGGTGGCCTGGATGGCGCACGCAGCGGCATCGGCCGAGACTCCGGCCGCCGGCTGCGTCTGACCTGGGACGCGGTAGGCCCACCGCACCGCGCAGCTCGGCCGTACGTGAGGATGGCGTGGTGCGCAACCGGACCGATCAACCGCGGGTTCACGGGTACGACCGGGTCACCCTCATCGGCCGGGGCAACGCGATGCCACCCGAACTCGCGCCCGCCCGCCTGCCCCGTGAGAGGGATCGGCACACGGTCATCGTGGCAGCCGACCCCCCACTGGACCTGCCGACCCTGACCGCGCTGCTCAGTCACCACCTGCCGGTACGGTGCGCGTCGATTCGGCTCGTGCTCTCCGAGGCCGGGCGGGTAGGCATCGCCCAGGTGATCGCCGACGAATTGCGCATCGAGGTGCTCGCCCCGGCCGGACCGGTGATGCTGCTGCCCAGCGGGATGCTGTTCGTCACCGAGGGACAGTGGTGGCGGTTCCGGCCGGGTGAGGCGGGGGAGCGGCAGGGGGCCCGGCAACCGGCACCGGACTGGGAACGGCTGCTTCCGCTGCACCCGCGGGTTCTGCCGCCCGAGGTGCGGGTGACCGCCGTACCGGCCGGGCTGTGGCTGCACGATGCCGAACCACCCGTACCGCCGCTGACCGCGGCGCTGCTGTCCCTGCCCGTGGATCCGGAGCGGCCGACCGTGGTGATCGGCCGCCCGGCGGGTGCGCCGCTACCGCCCGAGCCCGTCTACGCCATGCTGGAGGCGCTGCCCCGGGCGCTGCGGCGCCGGATGGTCCTGGTGCCGTACGGGGCCGAGGGCGGTACCGCCGACACGGTGGGGGAGTGGCTGGCCGCCCGTACCGGAGGCACCATCGACGTGGTCGGTGGGGTGAGCGAGGTCGGTGGCGGTGTCGACGGCGGGTCCCTGCCAGTCGACTCTGACGACCGGCGACGGTGGCGCCCGTTCGCGCAGCGGGTGGTCTACCGTGCTGGGGCTACGCCGCAGGTGACGCAGTGGCGCGACCCGCTGCCGGGCCCACCCGGCACGGCCGGGGTGCAGCGGGTCGATGCGGACTGGGCGGTCGAGGTGATCCGCGCCGGGCTGTGGCTGCGGTCGGCGGACGACGATTCCGAGCAGGATGTGATCCGGCGGCTGCCGATCGACGACCGCCATCCGCTGCTGGTGCTCGGCGCGGCGGCGGTCGCGCGGCCGCACCGGGCGTTGGCGGTACTCGACACCGTGGTGGACCGGTTGCCGGTGGACACCATCACTGTGCTGCGACTGGCGGTGACGCGTCCGCCGGCCGAGGCCGATGTCGCGCTCTGGGGGCCACTGGTCGACCGGTACGGGCCGCTGCTGGCCGTGGTCGGCCCCGGCCACCTGGTCGAGCTACCCAGCCGACCTCTCGCCGAGCCGGAGCCGGAGCCGGAGCCGGAGCCCGAGCCGAAGCTGGAGCCGATCCCGGCACCCGTGGTGAACCCGCTGCCCGGTGCCGAACCTGTGCCCCCGCCCGCATATGCGCCGGGCCCCGAGCTGCCGTCGGGGCTGATACCGGCGCCCGAACCGGCAACTGAGCCTCCATCGAGCTCCGAGGCCGAGCGGCCGGATGATGTGCCTGCCCGGCCCGGCGTCGATGGGGGACGGTACACGGGCGCTGTGTTCGCCGACTGGCGTTTCGAACCGCTGCCGCACTGGGGGCCGGGACAGGAACTGCACCTACCCGAGGCGCTGACCGGCACCACCGCGCCGCGTCCGCCCGAGCGATCGGAGCCCGATGGGCGGGCACCGGCCGGCCCGGTGCTGGTCATCTGGTCGGTCACCGGCCAGCGGGTGACCGACACGGGGGAACAGGTGCGGTTCGCGCCCGGCAGCCGGGTGCGGGTGGTCGAGGTCGATCATCTTGGCCATGACGAGCCGGTGTTGGTTCTGCTGCGCGACACCACACCGGACCCGGCGTACGACGAACCGGAGCCCGGTCACGACGCGGTGCTGGACCGGCGGGTCCGCTCGACGTTGAGGCGGGCGGTCGACGCGGTCCGACGGACGCCCGCGACCAGCGCCTGGCCGTTCAGTCCTGGTCGCGGATACCGAGTGAGTCGATGATCGAGCTGCACGCCATCAGCCAGGCCCGCCGGGTCGGTACGGCCAGTTGGTCGTACTCGATCCGGCCGCCGGACCGGATGAGGCGGTCGTACGGGATGACCACCACGTCCCGAACCACCTGACGGTAGCGTTCGACGATGTCGTCGAGGAGCGCCGTGTCCGGCTTCGGGTCGGCGCAGGAGACGACCGCGACCGCGTTCTCGGCCAGGTCGGCGCGGCCGGTGCGGATCAGGTGGTCGAGCATCCAGAGCCCACTGTCGGCCACGTCCCGCTGCACCGTGGTCGGTACCACCAGACAGTCGGCGACCGCGGTCGCCGACTGCCAGTTCGCCGCGCGGATGTTGTTCCCAGTGTCGATCACGATGAGCCGGTAGAAGCGGCACAGCGCGGTCCAGAGCTTGCGGAACGCCTCGGCGTCGATGATGTCCATGCTGCCCGCCGCGTCGTCCGACGCGAGCACGTCGAACCGGGCGCTCTGCGGGCGCAGGTACGCGGAAAGCTGCCCCACGCTGCCGCTGGTGGCGAGGAAGTCGTCGATCTGGTGCAGCAGGTCGACCACCGTCTGCTGGTGGGTGGACGCCTCCGCGCGCATCCCGAGGGTGCCGCGCGTCTCGTTGTTGTCCCAGGCCAGCGTGTATCCGCCACGGTGGAAGCCGAGCGTCGCCGCGGCGATCAACGCGGTCGGGGTCTTCGCGGCACCGCCTTTCGGGTTCGCCACCACGACCGACATGGTTCGGGTGAACGAGCGCAGCAGCCGTCGCCGCGCCGCCCGGTGGACCAGCTCCTCCCGGGTGGCGGTGAGAGTCAGCGTCCCGCCGGTGAGCCGGTTGGCCCGCCCACGCCAGCCCCACTCCGCGGCCTTCTGCCCCGGGCTGCCCACCGGCTCGTCCGCACCGGGCGGACCGGGCGGTGCCGTCACCGTCGCGCCGTCGCCCCTCGGGCTCGCCGGCTGGCTGGGGAGCTGCCACGCCGAGCCGGCCGAGGGCAGCACGACCGGACCGGGTACGGCCGGCCCGCCGTTGCCGGGTTCCTGCTCTGACGGGGTGGCGGAGGTGCGGGCGGTGGGGGCCGCCGGGTCGGCCTGTTTCTCGGGGTGCGCGGTCATGATGACGGTCTACTCCTGTCGACGAGAGGCTGCCGCCGAGGGGGCCGGGTTTGCAGGGGCGCCGCGTTCGGGTTCACCGGTGCCACTTCTGGTTGGCGGTACCGCCGCAGTCCCACAGTTGCAACCGCGTCCCGCTGCTGGTCTGCTGGTCCACCGCGTCGACGCACTTGTCCGCCCGCCGGTTGACCAGGTCGTGCGCGTTGTTCAGGTTGAACAGCTGGGAGGAGCTGCCTGAGCAGGTGCTCAGGACGATCTTCGCGCTGTTCGCGGTCGATCCGCCCGCCACGGTCATGCACCTGCCGAACGCCCGGACCGTGCCGTCGTTGTAGATCGTCCACTGCTGGTTGGGTCCGCCGTTGCAGGTCCAGATCTGCAACTGCGGGTTGCTCTGGTAGGCGCCGTCGGTCACGTCGATGCAGCGGCTGCTGCCGTACCCGATGATCGGCCCGGCCGCGCCGACCGGCTGCGGCTGCGGGCTCGCCGGCGGTGCCGCGTTGGTCCGACTCGGGGTTGGCGCCGGTGGCGGGGCCGGCTGTCCACCGGGGGCCGGCTGTCCACCGGGTGCGGGTTGTCCGGCGGCCGGCGGTGCCGCGGGCTGGCCGGTGCCGGTACCCGGGCTGGCCGGGCCACCGGGCGATGCGCTGCCGGACGGGGTCGACGGCGAGCGTGGCGTACCGCTGGGGCCAACGGCGGCCAACGGGGTGCCACCCAGACGCGGGTCGTGTTCATACCTGCCGGTATAGCCCTGCACCAGGACGATGAAGTTCCGCATCGCCGACGCGTCCGGCACGCCGCCGGCCCGCTGCACCGCCTCCGGTCCCCACTGGAAGGCGGCGAGCGCCGCCGGGTACGGGTCGCCCTGCCCGTCCCGACCTCGCTCCTCGACCAGCGTGCACATCACGACGCCCAATGCGGCGATCGCCTGCTGCGGGTCCCACGGTGAAGAGGTGCCGGCGTCCGGTGCGTACCGGGCCCAGACCATCGGGTTGAACTGGGCGATGCCCTGGGCGCCGTTCCTGCCGAACAGGTTCGGGTTGAACGCCGAAGACGCCATCAGCTGTGCGGCGATCCGGGCCGGCGGCACCGCCGGGCAGGTCTTTCCGGCAGCCAGGATGGCCGCCAGGTAGTCGGCGGGTACCGGCGCGGCCGGGGTACCTGGGTTCGGTTCCATCCCGCCGACGGGCCCGGGTGACGCGCTCGGGCCGGTGCTGACGAACTCCGGCCGGCGGGCGTACCAGGCCGCGTAGCCAACCACGGTGGAGACGTACCGGTCGGCGTGTGCCGGTACCCGGCCGGCGTCCCGTACGGCGGGCAACCCGGAGTGGTATGCGGCCAATGTCAGCCGCCACTGGTCACCGCCCACTCCGGCCTGCCGTACCTGGCCGGACAGGTCGCACATGTGACGGGCGAGCGCGGCGATGTTGGCCGCCGGGTCGCTGCGCTTCGCGGCCGGGGCCGGCTTCCAGGCGTTCCACACGCTCTCGGTCAGGCCGGCGACGCCCTCGCCGCCGCCCTCCGTCCGGGCGGCCGGGTTGAACCCGGACGCGGTCATCAGCTGTCCGGCGAGCCGGGCCGGGGAGAGGACCGGGCAGGAGAGCGCGGCGGCGGCGATCGTCTGCACCTGGCTGGCCGGGACCGGCAGGCCGGCGCGGACCGCGTCGTCGGCAGTTGCGGTGCCGAATCCGGATGCCGCCACCACACCGGTCGCCGCGATCAGAACCAGCATGACGCCGGCCGCGACCGCCCGCCGCAGTGGGCTGTCGAGCCGGTCCAACCCGCTACGCAGCAACTGCGCGACCCGGCGCAGCAGGGTTGACCTGCGCTGGGCTCGGGCGGACATGTCGACGAGCAGCGCGCGCAGCTTCGACAGACCACCGGTGCCGGACGTGGCTCGCATCCTGGTTGCTCTCCCTCGGGTACGTCTTCGAAGTAGCACGACGGCGCTGGCTGGCCGCCGGTTCACCGCGACGACCGCTTTGTTTGCCCGGTGTGCTTCGTGGCACCGATCGGGCTCGCCGGTTCGCCGGTCGGAAGCCGTCCCGCACACTTCCTCCGCGCCAGTGTCCAGCCAGCCATCTACGCGGTATGTCGGCCCGGCTACGGTCTGGGCCGTGCGGAGAACGAAGGATGGTGCGGCTATGGATGGCTCGGGCAGAGTAACCCCGGGGCGCGGCGAATCCAGCCTCGTGATGCGGAGTGGCGGGGTCGCCTCTCGTGCGTGGCTGCTCGGGGCGGTGCCGCTGCTGATGGTGGCCGTACTCGCGCTGGCGGGGACGCCAGCGCGGGCGGTGCCGCTCGCCGCGCCGAGCCCCAGTACGACCCCCGGCCCCGGAGTGATGCCGAGTTCGACCCCGGGCGGGTCGGGGACTGCGCGGTACTACGTGGTCGGGTCGGGCCGGGAGGGTGAGCGCGAGTACCTCTACCGCATCGCGGTGCAGACGCTCGGGGACGGCAACCGCTTCCGGGAGATTTTCGAGCTGAACCGGGGGCGCATCCAGCCCGATGGCGGTCAGCTGACGGACCCGTTGGCGCTACAGCCGGGGTGGATTCTGGAACTGCCGCGGGATGCGCGTGGCCCGGGGGTGCAGGTCGGGCCACCGCCGTTCCCGTCGCCGTCGTCGTCGGGGGGCGTTGCCGCCGAGCCCGACGATACGAGCGGTACCTCGCCGTACCTGATGTGGGCCGCCGGTCTCGGGGCGATGGCGCTGCTGCTCGCTGTGGCGCTGCGTCTGCTGCGACCCCGGCGCGAACCGCGCCCGTCCGCCTCTGCACCGGCGCTGGCCGGCGCACCCGCCGACATCGAGGACGCGGTCCCGGCTGCGGCCCCGGTCCCCACTCCGGACCTGGCTCAGGGTCCGCGTTCGGCTGCGGAGGCGGGTGCTGGGACAGCGAGGGCTGCGGAGGCGGGTGCTGGGGCAGCGGAGGCTGCGGAGGCGGGTGCTGGGACAGCGGAGGCTGCGGAGGCGGATGCTCGGACAGCGGCAGCAGTCGAGCCGGCGTCGGAACCGCCGGCGCCGGAACCGCCGGCGTTGCCGCGGCGCGGGTGGGTGGTCGTGGCGCTGTCCGCACTGGGCACCGAGCCGGACCACCTCGATGTCCGCCTGCTGGCGCGGGACGCTGGCGGCGCCGACGTCCCGTACGGCTGGCTCGGCGATGGGCCGACGCCGGCCGGGCTGATGCCGGTCGTGCTCGGCCGGCAGGACCGTTGGCGCTTCCATCTCGACCTCGCCGCCACACCGGACCTCTTCACCGTCACCGGCTCGTCCCCGGCGGTCCGGCGAGAGGCGTTGAGCATCGCCCGGCAACTGCTGGCTGTCGGAGTGACCGTGACGGTCGTCGGGAACGCCCTCGGCCCGGACCTGCCGCCCGGCTGCCGCCGGGTCGATGCCTTTCCGACGCTGGAGAGTTTCGGTCCGGCGAGCGGACCTGAGGTGGTCATCAGCGGTCCACCGCATGGGGCCGAGCTGACCGCAGCCCGTAACCTGGCCGCCCGGACCGCGTCCCGGGTGGTGCCGGTGCTGGTCGGCGAGGTGTTGCGGGCCCGCTGGTCGGTCCTGGTGACCGCTGCCGAGGCGGACCCGGCGGCCAGCAACGACCCAGGGCGGTGACGGCGACCCGTCGGCGCCCGCGCCGCGCGGGCGGGTCTCCGATCCCGGGGTAGATCCCGGCGCGGGTCGTCGGTCCCGAATTCACCGTGGGTTTGTCGGACCTGAATTGAACCGGCAGGGGCCGAGGAGCGTCGTCGGAGTGGGCGGGCAGGTCGGTTCCGGCCGGGGCACGCGCGAGCAGTAGCGAGGCGAAGGAGACTGCCGGTGACGGCGAAGGTGCGGGTCTGGTCGAGCCTGTCAGGGGTGGCCCTGTTGGCGGCACTGACCCTGATGAGTGGCGTGGGGCAGGCGTCGGGCGCGTCCGGGCCGGCTCTGGCGACTGCCACACCCTCCGCACCGTCGACGTCGGTCTTCGGCGAGGAGTTCGTCAAGTACTACACGGTTACCCAGACCGATCAGGGTCGGCCGGAGAGCCTGACCGAGATCTCGGGCCGGCTGTTGGGCGCGACCGGTCGGGCAAAGGAGATCTATCACCTCAACACCGGCCGGCAGCAGCCCGACGGCGGGAGGCTGACCGACTCCATGCTGCTGCGGGCCGGCTGGTTCCTGGTGCTCCCGTGGGACGCGGTCGGCGACGGGGTCCGGTACGGGCTGCTTCCGACCGAGGCCGCCGCTGCGTCGTCGACCTCCGCGCAGCCGTCGCAGGTCCCGCCGCCGCCGTCGACCGGGGCACCCGCGCACCCGGTCACCCCGGCATCGCCGGCCAGCTCTGGTCCGGCGGTACCGGCGAAACCCGGTACCGGTCGGCCGCCAGCGGACGCCCCGGTCAATCCGAAGCCTCCGGCGGCCGGCCAGACATCCCCCGCGATCGGTGGCCAGACACCGCCCGCCGTCGGCAACCAGCCGGGCAAGGGCACAAAGCCAGCGGGGCCGGGATCGTGCACCTCGTCGGGGCCGCCCCGGTCGGACTCCCACTGGGCGTACGACCGTATGGCGACTGACCAGGCGTGGGGGCGTACCCAGGGCGAAGGGGTGCTGGTCGCGGTCATCGACTCGGGGGTCGACGCCGCTACGCCGGAGCTGAACGGACGGGTCGCCATCGGTGCCGACATTCCCGCCGGCACCGAGCGTGGGAACACCGACTGCCTCGGCTCGGGTACGGCGATGGCCGGCATCGTGGCCGCCGCGGCGGGCGCACCGGCGGCGGACGGGGACAGCCAGATGAGCGGGCTTGCCCCGGCCGCGACGATCCTGCCGCTGCGGGTGGTGAACGAGACTCTGCGGACCAAGCCGGCCGATGCGGCCACGGCGATCGAGGTGGCAGCCTCCGCGGGCGCCCGTGTGGTGACCCTCGGGGCCTACGTGGACCTCACCGATCCGGCGGTGCTGGGCGCGCTGAAGTCGGCGCTCGCACACGACGTGGTGGTGGTCGCCCCGGCGCCGACCGCACCGGCGGGGGACGCGAACGGGGCGCCTACGCCGAAGCTGGAAGGTCTGCTCCTGGTCGGCGGCGTCGGCCCCGACGGGCAGCCGGCGGCGAACCATCGCCCGGACACTGTCGACGTGATCGCGCCCGGCATCGACGTGGCGAGCCTCGGGGCCAGTGGGTCGGGGATCCGGGCCAGCAGCGGCTCGCAGTACGCGGCCGCCTTCGTGGCCGGTGCGGTGACGCTGGTCCGCTCCGCCTATCCCAACCTGAACGCCGCCCAGGTGGTGAACCGGATCAAGGCCACCGCCGAGCGTGCCGGACAGGACGGCCCGGACGCGATGGTCGGCTGGGGCATGATCAACCCGAATGCGGCGGTGACCATGCAGCTTGCCGCGGAGACACAGGTGATCCGCGCCGGCGGTGGAGGCACCAGCCCAATGTGGGCACTCACCATTGGCCTCGTGGTGGTGACCGGGCTGGCCGCCGTCGCGGTTCTGGCCCGGCGCTCGCCCTCCCGGGTGGCGGAGGCGGCGGCCGGCATATCGGCGACGGCCAAGAACAGGACCAAGCCGGGCAGTGGCGCGGAATCGGCCGGTGCCGCCGCCGGTGGCGTCCCGGGCGTCGGATCGTCGGGGCCGGCTGCCGGACCGATCGGCGCGGTACCGACCAGCTCCGTCACCGGAGACCCCGCGTCGGCCCCCAGCCTGAACGCCGCCGTGCCGGGGGCGCGGCTCGTGGATCCGGACGGCCAGCCAGGCTCGGCCGATCCGCCGGACGCTGGGTCTTCGCCGACCGGTTCCACCACACCGGTACGTCGGTGAGCCGTTCCGCGCTCTCGCCCCGGCGTCGCCTCGGCGGAGCGCGTCGGTTGGCGGGCGCGGGTGCGGCGTTGGCGCTGGCCGCGCTCGCCACGGCGGCGCCGGTCGAGCCGGCCCAGGCCGGGCCGACTGTGCCCGGCTCGGTGTCGGGGGAGCGGCTGGCGCCGGCCCGCTACGCCCCCGCGTTGAGTGCTGAGCCGCCGCCGCTGCCCCAGGTCAAGGACGGCTGTGTCGGCGAGTCGCCGGCGGTGGCCGTCGGTCCGCCATGGCCGGTGCGACGTACCGCGCCGCAGGCGGTGTGGTCGCTGACCCGGGGCGAGGGGGTGCTGGTCGCCGTCGTGGACACCGGAGTGAGCGCCGCGGCCAGTGGCCTGTCCGGTGCGGTGCGGCGCGGTGCCGACGTGGTGAGGCAGGGGCCGGCCGATCAGGACTGCGTCGGCCGGGGCACCGCGCTCGCCGGGATCGTGGCGGCCCGGCCGGTGACCGGCAGCGGGTTCGTCGGGGTGGCGCCGGCCGCCCAGGTGTTACCGGTGCGGATCGTGGACGGCAAGGGCCAGCTGGGCCCGGGGGCGCTGGCGGACGGCATCCGAGCGGCCACCGAGGCGGGCGCGGACGTGATCCTGGTCGGCGTCGGCACCGCCGAGCCCGACGCGGCGCTCCGGGCAGCGGTGACGGCCGCGCTCAAGCGAGACATCGTGCTGGTCGCGTCGGTTTCCGACGCCAAGCCCTCAAGCTCCGGGCAGCGCGCCGCGCCGTGGTACCCGGCCAGCGACGACAACGTGCTCGCGGTCGGTGGCGTCGGGTCGGACGGGGCGCCGACCGAGGCCTCGCCGGCGGAAGCCGGGGTGGACCTGCTCGCGCCCTCCTCCGGCGCGGTGAGCGTCGCGCCGCGCGGCAACGGCCACTACTCGGTGGGGGGACCGGCGGTGGCGGCGGCGTACGTGGCCGGGGCGGCGGCACTGGTCCGCGCGTACCACCCCGAGCTGAGCCAGGCCGAGGTCCGGCACCGGCTGGAGTTGACGGCGGAACATCCGATCGGCGGGCAGCCACAGCCCGGCGTGGGATACGGCACCCTCGACCTGTACGAGGCGGTCGCCGCGTTGGAGATGGGTGAGGAGCGCTTTCCAGCTGGCGGGCCCGCGATGATCACGCTGCCGGAGCCTCCGCCGGCGGACCCGGCGAAGGCGGTCGCCGCGGCGGTCGCTGCCGGCATGGTGGCGACCGCGGCGGCGGCGTACGTGTCGGCGCAGATAGTCAAGCGGGGCCGGCGTCGCCGCTGGCGTCCGTGACCCACCGCGCCGTAAAGATCATCTAGCCAGCCACAGTTTCCCTGCCGGCGATGTCCCGTCTATCGGTTCTGTGCCGCCAGTTGCGACAGTCGAACGCGGAATTGCGGGCCCGGCGTGGTGGCGTGCCGCCACCACGGCCCAAGCCCGGTGGGATCCAGGCCCAGACCCCTGCCGCCAGTCAAGGCTGAACCCGCCGCCCTGGCCGCACGCGGCCGACTTCTGAGGATGGCCTGGAACACTGAACCACGACAAGAGGATCACCGATCAATATGAGCCACCCCGAAGCCTCACACTCCACGATGTCCGGTCTGAGCCGGCGAAGCCTGCTGGCGCTGGGAGGGCTCGGAACAGCTGCCGCAGTTGTTGGCGGTGCGGTCACCAAACCTGTGCGGGCAGCAGCCGGGCCACCCTTTTTCGACCACCCGTTCAGCCTGGGCGTGGCGTCCGGCGATCCCCTGCCCGATGGTGTGGTTCTCTGGACCCGGCTCGCCCCCGACCCACTCGCTCTGGACGGCAGCGGCGGTATGCCTCCGGAGACGTTCGGGGTTCGCTACGAGGTAGCCGAGGACGAGAGGTTCGCCCGGATCGTTCGCCGCGGCGCGGTTGAGGCCACACCGGAGTTCGGTCACTCGGTACACGTCGAGCTTTCCGGGCTGGAACCGGCACGGGAGTACTTCTACCGGTTCCGCTTCGGCCCGACGATCAGCCCAGTGGGCCGGACGAAGACCGCGCCCGCCTTCGACGCGTCCGTCTCGCGGCTGCGGCTTGCCGTGACAAGCTGCCAGAACTACCCGGCCGGTTACTTCATCGGCTACCGCGACATCGCCAGCCAGGACCTGGACCTGGTCGTACACCTGGGCGACTACATCTACCAAGGGCCCTCCGCCGGCAATCCCGCGATCAACCGCCCCCATGTGCCCGACGTCGAGATCATGACCTTGGCCGAGTACCGGATCCGGCACGCGCAGTACAAGACCGACCCGAACCTGCAGGCTGCCCACAGCTCGGTGCCCTTCATAGTCATTCCCGATGACCACGAGGTGACCAACAACTACGCCGACGACGCGGGCGGCGGCGCCGAAGGCGACGTGTTCCTCGCTCGCCGCGCGGCTGCCTACCAGGCGTACTACGAGAACATGCCGCTGCGGCGGTCGTCCCTGCCGAACGGCCCGGACATGCAGCTCTACCGGCGTGTCCGCTTCGGTGACCTTGCCCAGTTCCACCTGCTCGACACCAGGCAGTACCGGTCCCGTCAGGCCAAGTGGAGCGCCGCCCAGGCCGTCAAGGGTTATTCCCCGGCCGCCCTCGACCCGAATCGGACGATCCTGGGCGATGCCCAGGAACAATGGCTCCAGGAAGGTCTGGCGGCTTCGACCAGCCGGTGGAATGTCATCGGAAACCAGACCAAGTTCGCACCGTTCGACCACAAAGCCGGTTCGGGCGTGACCTTCGACTCGGTGGACAGCTGGGGTGAGGGATACGTCGCCGACCGCGACCAACTGCTCCAGTTCATCTCCAGCCATCGACCGTCGAACCCGATCGTCATCACCGGCGACGCGCACCGCAACTGGGTGTTCGACCTCAAGGCCGACTTCAGTGACCCGACCTCGGAGACGCTGGCCACCGAATACCTCGGGACCTCGATCAGCAGCGGAGGGGACGGGCCGATCTCGACCCTCTACGGCCCTACCGCAGACAACCCGCACCTGGTGTTCTCCAACAACCAGCGCGGCTACATGCAGGTCGACGTGACGCCGGAACAGTGGCGGGTCGACTTCCGGGTCTCCGACACCGTGTTGAACCCCGACGCACCGATGTACACCCTCACCACGCTCGTCACCGACGACGGCAAGCCGGGTGCCCGGCGGGTGTGACACCTGCGCGTACGCCCGCGTCGTGGGCCCGGCCATTCCGGCACGGGTCCATGACGCGGGCGGAACACCGGCCTCGTTCTTACGCCGCGAACGCGCCCGCATCCGCAGCGAACGCCAACGACGCTGGGGCCAACCTGCCACCCGCGCAGGCTGACCCCAACACCGTGACAGGGCACTAGTGGCCCGCGTCGGGCACCTCCTCCGGCGGGCTCCACGGGGTCTGGATCAGGCGGGCGCCGCGCCGGGTGCACAGCAGCGCACGCCCGGGCGGCAGATGGCGCGCCTTGGTGTTGCCGAGCAGCGGACCCTCGTTGGGCGGGCAGGAGAGCGCCAGATCCGGGCTGTTCGTCTCCTGTAGCCGCCGGATCAGCGGGTCCATCGACATCCGCATCACGTTCGCCGCACCCCGGGTCAACACCAGGTGGAAGCCGATGTCCGCGCCCTGGGCAAGGTACGGCACCAGCGGCATCAGCGGGCTGTCGTGCCCGGCGAGCAGGTCGTAGTCGTCGACCAGCACGAACAGGCGTGGTCCCGTCCACCAGTCCCGGCGGCGGAGCTGCTCAGGAGTGATGTCGCTGCCCGGTACCCGGGGTCGTAGCCCGAGCACCGCGTCGGCCACCGTCGCCTTGGTGGAGTCGACGGAGACGGAGTAGCCCAGCCGGTAGGCCTCGGGTACCGCGTCGAAGAGTTGCCGGCGGTAGTCGACGATCAGGATCCGGGCCTCGGAAGGGCTGTAGCGGGATGTCACCGACCGGGCCAGGTGACGCAGCAGGTTGGTCTTCCCGCTCTGGCTGTCGCCGAGCGAGGTCAGGTGCGGCAGCTCGGCGAAGTCGTGCCAGACCGGCTGCATCCCTGCCTCGTCCAGGCCCAGCGTGACCCGGAGGTCACCATGCGGCTCGGGCAGCGACGCGACCGGCAACACGTCCGGCAGGGTACGCACCGGCGGGGCGACGTCACCCGCCCAGAACTCGCCCACCATGGACACCAACGCCCGCACCCCATCGGTCAGGCTGTCCTGGTCGGCGGTGCCGTCGATTCGCGGCAGCGCGGCCAGGAAGTGCAGTTTGTCCGCGGTGAGGCCACGCCCGGGAAGCTGTGGCACGGTGGCCGCCATGCGGAGGTCGACGGTCGAGTCGACCGGGTCACCGAGGCGCAGCTCCAGTCTGTTGCCGATCTGGTCCCGCATCGCGTGGTGCACCTCGGACCAGCGGGACGCCGTCAGCAGCAGGTGGACCCCGAAGTTGAGTCCCTGCGCGGCGATCTGCCGGATCGCCGCCTCCAGCGACTCGAACTCCTGTCGCAGGGTGAACCAGCCGTCCACGACGAGGAACACGTCACCCAACGGGTCGTCGGTGATCCGGCCATCCGCCCGCATCTGCCGATAGGTCGCCATGCTGTCGACGCCGAGGCTTGAGAAGCGTCGCTCCCGCTGGATGATCAGGCTGGTCACCTCGGCGACCGTGCGGCCCACCCGGTCGGTGTCGAGCCGGCCGGCGACGCTGCCCACGTGTGGCAGGTCGGCGATGGCGCTGAGCGTGCCGCCGCCGAAGTCGAGGCAGTAGAACTGCACCTCGCGGGGGCTGTGGGTGAGCGCCAGGCTGGTTATTAGCGTACGCAGCAGGGTGCTCTTACCGCTGCGCGGTCCGCCGGCGATGCCGACGTGCCCGCCGACGCCGGACAGGTCCACGATCAACAGGTCGCGCAGCTGCTCGAACGGCTTGTCGATGAAGCCGACCGGTGTGATCAGCCGACCGTTGCCGGGCCAGTCGAGTGCGGTGAGCCCGAGTTCCGGGTCGGGCACCAGCGTCGGCAGGAGCTGATCCAGCGTCGGTGACGCGCCCAGTGGGGGCAGCCAGACCTGGTGTGCCGGCGGCCCGTGGTCGACCAACTGATTCACCACGGTGGCGAGCACCGTGCGTTCCAGCGGCTTCTCCACGGACATCCCGCCGTGGTCCGCCCTTCCGGCGGCGCCGTTGGCCGCCCCCACCACACCGTTCGCGTCGCTCTCCGCCGCGGCGGCCGGTGCCTCGCCGGCCGGCAGCGGTGCCGGTTCCGGAGGCGCCACCGGCTCCAGCCGGTACGGCACCACCTGCTGCTGCACGATTTCCTGCCGGACACGGTTGGTGGTGTCCCGGTACGCCCCGGAGACGTACCCCGCCTTGAACCGGATCAGCGTCGACACGTCGGTCCGCAGGTAGCCGTTGCCGGGCGACGGGGGTAGCTCGTAGGCGTCCGGTACACCGATCACCGACCGGGACTCCATGGCGGAGAAGGTACGCAGGCCGATGCGGTACGACAGGTGCGACTCGAGCTGCCCGATCCGGCCGTCGTCGACCCGCTGGCTGGCCAGCAGGAGGTGCACCGCGAGCGACCGGCCGAGTCGACCGATCATCACGAAGAGGTCCATGAAGTCCCGGTGCGTGGCCAGCAGTTCGCTGAACTCGTCCACCACGACGAACAGCGTGGGCAGCGGGTCCAGTGGAGCGCCCTGCGCACGGGCCCGTTCGTAGTCGAGTGCCGAGCTGAAACCGCCCGCCTGGCGCAGCAACTCCTGCCGCCGGACCAGTTCGCCGTGCAGCGCGTCCTGCATCCGGCCGACCAGCGCGGCCTCGTCGGCCAGGTTGGTGATCACCGCCGAGGTGTGCGGGAGCTGGTCCAGGCCGAGGAAGGTGGCGCCGCCCTTGAAGTCGACCAGGACGAAGTTGAGTGTCTCGGAGGAGTGAGTGGTGGCCAGCGCCAGCACCAGGGTACGCAGCAGCTCGCTCTTGCCCGAGCCCGTCGCGCCGATCAGCATCCCGTGCGGGCCCATGCCGCCCAGTGCCGACTCCTTGATGTCCAGCTCGACCGGGTTGCCGCCAGCGTCGATGCCGATCGGCACACGGAGCCGTTCCCCGACCGATCGCGGCCCCCACAGCTTCGTCAGGTCCAGCCGCCGCACATCCGGGATGTTCAGCATCGTGCCCAGGTCGAAGTCGGACGCCAGGGTGTCCGCCGCGGTTTCGGTGACGATACCCAGCCGGTACGGTGACAGGATCTGGGCCAACGCCGTCGCCCGGGCCACGCCCAGCCGGTCCGGCCGGGCCAGCCGGGTACGTACGTCACTGCCGACCCGGTCCCGTCGCACCATCAGCAGGTCGTCGCCGTCAACCTCGAGACAGAGCGTCCCCTTGCCGATCGACGGGGTCGAGTCGTCGAGGTCGATCAGTACCGTGTTGCGGTAGCCGGTACTGGACATCCGGCTGCCATGGCCCACCCGGCCACCGTCGCGGATCACCACCACGAACGGCTCGTCGCGGCTCGGGGCCGCGCCGGACTCCCACCGGGGCCGCGCGCTGAACGCCTCGCCGAAGTGCCGCTCCACCGCCTCGATGGTGTCGCCGACCAACCGGACCGCACCCGCGGCGTCCTGCTCGCTGTGGTGTTGCAGGTGCGGCAGCCACTTCGCCCACTCCCAGGCGGCCACCCCGTCGCCGTCCACGCAGAGCGCCAGCCGGACCTCTTCCGGTGCGTGGAACGTGATCAGTTGGCTGACCAGCGCACGGACCACCGCGCGGCTGTCCTCTTTGTCCCCGGTCACCCGTACCTGGCCGAAGCCGCGCAGGAACAGCGCGATGGGCTGGTCGGCGATGGTGGTGTAGGCCCGGATGAACCGGCGCAGCGACTTCGCCGACAGCGGCTCCAGGTCCTCGATCGGCTTGGTCTGCAGCGGCGTGATCCGCACCGCCATCCGCTGATCGCCGGTACCGACCCGCAGTTCGAGGAAGTCGGGGTGGGTGGGGCGGCGCTCCCAGCGCCGCGAGGTCATCACCAACGACCAGAGCGAGTGCGGATTCGGATGTTGCCAGCCGCTGGCGTCCCGTTGGCGGGCCACGTCCTTCCGAATCCGTTTCCGGTTCTGGGCCAGGTAGCGAAGGTAGTCGCGGCGGTCGCCACCCAGGCGCTTCTTGCGGTCCATCCCGCCGAACGCGACCTGGCCGACCACCATGGCGCCCATGGCCACCACCATCAAGCCCAGCATCACGAAGGTGAGCGGCCCCCGGGACGAGTTCATGAACATGAGCATCATCACGCCGGACATCAGCGCCATCGGCAGTACCACCATCGCCTGGCGCATGCCGTTGTTCTGCGTGTCGGGTAGCTCCGGCGGCTCCTGAATATTGATCTCGCCGGCTGGCATCTCCGGGGCGTTGCGTCGGGCGGGGCGTCGGAACAACACCGTGCTCAAAAGGGGTACCTTCCGGCTCTGCGGGACAGCACGTGTCCGGGGTCGGGGCCGAGCGGTCGCCGTTGGCCCGACCTCTACAACGGATGCCGACCGCGATCGGGTCAACGCCGTCGTGCGTCAGCCCGGAACGTGAGCAAGTTAAACCATAATTATTTGAACTCCACGGCACATGGCTGCGTCGTCAGGGTCATGAGTGTCGCCGCTGCGGAGATGTGCCGCCTCGTGGTCCATGGGCCGGGGCGGCAGTTGCAGGTCGCCGTGCCAGCCGATGTGCCGGTCGCCGACCTCCTGCCGGTGTTGCTCCACCATCTCGGGGACAACCTTGCCGATGCGGGGTTGGCCCACGGCGGCTGGGTGCTGCAACGGCTGGGTGCGCCGCCGCTGGACGAGGAGAGCAGCGTCGCGGCCCTGGGCCTGCACGACGGAGACCACGTCTACCTGCGTCCCCGCTCGGACCAGATTCCGCCGGTGCACTTCGACGACCTCGCCGACGGCATCGCCACCGGCGTGGGCAACCGGTCCGGGCTGTGGCGACCGGAGATGAGTCGCTGGTCCGCGTTGGGTGTGCTGGTGGCTCTGCTCGCCGTCGGGTTCGTCACCCTGACGATGTCCGGGCCGGCGCTGCCCCGCACGGTCGCCGCCGGGACGGTCGCGCTGATCTGCCTGGCCGGGGCGTTCGGCTTCAGCCGGGCCGCCGCCGACCGCGGGTTCGGCCTGGTCGCCGCGTCGGGCGGGATCGGGTACGCCGGCCTGGCCGGCATGACGGCACCGGACGTCACCGGCGACGGCGTGGCAGGCGTGGCACTGGTGACCGGTGCGCCGCAGTTGTTTGCCGGCATGGTGGCCGTGGCGGTGACCGCGCTGCTCGCCGGAGTGCTCCTCGGCTGGGCCGGCCCGCTCGTCGCCGCCGGGTTCAGTGTGGCTCTGTACGGCGCTCTCGGCGCGGGGCTGTCCGCGTTCCTGACGCTGCCGACCGGTGAGGCGGCGGCGGTGGTCGCGGTGTCCGCGACGGTGCTGACCGTGCTGGTCCCGATGACCGCCTTCCGGCTTGCCCGGATCCGCCTGGCCCCGTTGCCCACCGAGCCGGAGCACCTGCAGGAGGACATCGACCCGGAGCCGAGCGATGCACTGCTGGCCCAGACCGCACAGGCGGACCGGTACATGACCGGCCTGTACGCCGGGAACGGGATCGCCACCGCGGTCGCGTTGGTCCTGCTGGTGCTGAGCGGCGGGTGGGCCGCCTGGTCGCTGGTCGGACTGGTCGCCGTGGTCCGGTCGCTGGCGCTGCGCCCGATGACCAGCGCCTGGCATCGGCTGGCGCTGGCCGCACCGGCTCTGCTCGGGTTGGTGCTGATGGCCACGCGCGCGCTCGCCGACGCGGCGCCGCTGCTGCGGCTGGGCCTGGTCACCGTCGTCCTGCCGGTTGCCGGGCTGCTGCTGTTCACGCTCGGGCGCAAGCTGCCGCACCGGCGGATCATGCCGTACTGGGGGCGGATCGGAGACGTGACGCAACTGATCACCACCGTCGCCATGCTGCCGATCCTGCTCGCCGTGCTGGACGTGTACGGCGCCGCCCGGTCGTTGGGGGGCTGAACCGTGCAGTCCCGCCGCGATCAGGTCCAGGCCCAGTCGTACGTACTCGGCCGGTTGACCGGCGCCCTGGTCTCAGCCGAGCCGGACGGGCTGGAGAACCCGCACCGACGGATGACCGTCGGGACGATCTGCGGCCTGCTGGTTGCGGCCCTGGTCGTCGCCGGGTTCACCATCTACGGCTTCATCGTCCCTGGCGGGGCGAGCAAGTGGCAGGCCCCGGGGGTGCTGGTGCTGGAGAAGGAGACCGGCACCCGCTACGTCTACGCGGGCGGAACGCTGCGTCCGGTGCTCAACTACGCGTCGGCCCGGCTGCTCTTCGAGAACGCGCCGAAGGTCGTCTCGGTCTCCCGCCGTTCGCTGAAGGACGTGCCGCACGGCCAGCCGGTCGGCATTGTCGGTGCGCCGGACGCGCTGCCGGCCGTGGGTACGGTGGCCAGCCAGGTGTGGACCGTCTGCGCGTTGGCCGCGCGGGACCAGGCCGGCACGCTGTCGACCGCGACCACGCTCACCGTCGAGAAGGCCGGCGCCAGGCGCCGGGACCGCCCGCTGGGCCCGACCCAGGCGATCGTGGCGACCGCCGGTGGCGAGAGTTTCCTGATCTGGCGGGGCCGGCGGTTGCGGCTGGCCGAGCCGTGGTTGGCCCGGGTGCTCGGCTACGACCGGAGCGCCATGCCGGTCGAGGCTGGCTGGCTGGAGTCGGTGCCGCCGGGACCGGATCTGTCGCCGGTGCCGGTGTCCGGGAGGGGCTCTGGCGGGCCGACGGTCGACGGTCAGCGGTCCCGGGTCGGCGAACTGTTCGTGGCCCGGAACGCCGGGGGGCAGGAGCAGCGGTACCTGTTGCTGGCCGACGGGTTGGCGGAGCTCAACCCGGTCGCGTACACGATCGTCGCGGCCGACCCGGAGACCACGAAACTGTACGGAGGCCGCGCGGTGACGCCTGTGGAGTTGAGTCCGGCCGCGCTGGCCCAGTTGCCGGTCTCGCGGCGATCGGTGCTGCCGACCGGGGTGCCGGAGTCCCTGCCCCGGCTCGTGCAGCCCCCGGCCGGTGGGGCCTGGTGCGTCCGGCACACGATGGCCGACGGCGGGGTCGAGGTGACCGCCGACCTGCCGGTGCTCGCCTCGGCGACGGTACGCGACGGGGTCGGGTTGACCCGCACCTCGCGCACGGCCGCCCGGATCGCGGTGGAGCCGGAGGTCGGCGGCCTGGTGTTGGTCGGCCGGCTGGACCAGGCCGCCGGCTCCGGGTTCTACCTGGTCACCGACGCCGGAGTGAAGTATCCGCTGGCCTCGGCCAAGGTGGCCGAGCAACTCGGGTACCCGCCGGCCAGCGCGCGACCGGTGCCGCGCCGGCTGCTGGAGATGGTGCCGACCGGGCCGCTCCTCGAGTCGGCCCTGGCGGGGAGGTGATCGACGCTCGACGGCGGCCGGCGCGGGAAGGCCCGACTTGCCCGCCATCCGACGACGCGAGCGGTCGGTAGCCAAGAGGTTGGACGACTCCACCGGGAGTCGTCCTGGAATGCAAGTAGGAGAGAGGAAGCGGAATCGTGCCTAGTGGTCTGATTAAAGCCGACAGTGGCAGCTCAGCTGGTCTTCTTGCCGCCTTCACCGAGATGGATGGTGATCTGACGTCGGCCGAGGGTGTGCTGAAGGAGGCCTACACCGAGCTCGAGGTGATCCACAAGGGCAGCTCGGGCACCGTGTACCGGCAGGGGCTGGACGAGATCCAGCAAGGGCTGACGAAGGTCCGTAACGCACTCGGCATCCTCCAGGGCGGTGTGCACGGGACCGGCCAGATCAACGACGGGACCGAGGAATTGAACCGCGCCAGCGCTGGGAACGTCGGGCTGACGGCCGCGCCCGTCGCCAGCTGGACCTGATCGGACCAGGGCTCCCCGGCGAGGACAGCGCTTCCCAATTTCGGCCGTACCGGCCAACTGACCGGAAAGGAAATATGCGATGACCGATTTTGACGTCGTACCCAGCGGTATGGATGGGGTGGCGGACCGACTGGCTGGACTTCCCGGTCAGATCAGTAGCGCCATCAGTGACCTGATGGGGAAGGTCAACCAGTACGCAGACCTCAACAACGGTCAGGCGATCGAGACCTACCAGCGCGCCCAGTTGGAGTGGAACCAGGGGCTGGAACTGGTCAATGACGGCGTTGGGAAGTCCGCCCCCATTCTGAGGTCGATTGCCGACGAGTTCATGCAGGGCGACCGCAGGGCAGCCCAGCAGTACCCCACCGCCTGAGCCGACGCGAGACCGGTACACGGGGGCGGGTGGCGCGGGAAGCATTTTCCGCGCCGCCCGCCCCGAGCCACAGCCGGCCAGCATCCGTCCGGCTCGACTGTTGTTCATAGCCCGACCCGTTCGAAGTTGTTGACAAGACCGATTCGCTCGGAAAGGAGTCCGACATGCCGCCCCGGATTACCCACAATGACACGAGAGTCGCGGACGCGACGGCAAAGATTAACGAGCTCCGCGCTCAGAACGCCTCCGCCCGGGCGGGGATCAACGCCGGCGACACGGGGCACCCGCACGGCCTCCCGTGGGCCAACCTGACGGTCTCGGCAGGCGGTGAGAACTTCGCCAGTGGCGCGTATCTCAAGAAACGGCTCGCTGAGATCGGCACCATGGTGGACAAGGTGCTGGGGAGCTACGAAACCCGGTTGGCCACTACCTCCCGCGCGCTGACCGACACCAGGAATGGGGCGACGGATACCGAGCGGAACAACACTTCGACCGCCAACAACCTGACCATCCCGCCAGCAGCGACCTGGACCAACTGACCACCATTCAACGTCCTGCTTGACCGGGAGAACTCGATGACACAGCCGACGCCGCCGCCGGCCACGGGCCTAGATGGTCTCAGGTGGGAGGACGGGATGACGGAGGTGCTGAAGGCACCGACCACGGATCGCAGCCTGTTCTACAACCCATCCTGGGTCAGTCTGATCGAAACTCATCCGGTCGATCGGGAAAACTTGTTCGCGGACGATGTCAATCCCTCAAACAACGAGTTCTCGTTCACCCAGTACATGGGCCCGAGCCCAGAAGATCACTGGTTGAGGGTCAAAGGTCGGATCGACTGGTACGTCGGCGAGAAGGGTTCGACCCCGCACGAGCGTTTCTGGAACGAGTTCTGGAACCATACCCGGGACACTCTGGAAAAGCCTCCGAGCCCGCTGCCGCTCGATCCGAAGACATTCCATGTCGTGGCGGAGTCGATGTACAACCTGGCGATGTGGTTGGAGGACGCCACAGCGGAGTTGCAGCGGGAGATGAACAGTCTCGACAGTGGCGGGGGCTTCGCGGGTGCGGCGGCACAGGCCTATCGCGAGTCGTTGGAGACTATGCGCAAGGAAATGCTGGTCCTGCGGGACGACCTGGAGTCGAGCAAGAACTGGCCGCAGATGCTTCACGATAATGGGGATGCGGCGGACAAGTTCTGGCGGGAGGTGCGGCGGGCCTGGTCTGAGTGGTCGAACTACGTGACCAATCAGCCGAGCGAGATGATCCGCCGGGTGATGGAACAGATCAAGGCCCAGATGGACGCCAACGTGTCCGGCGGGACGCTCAACCTGGATTTCGGAAACGGGACGAAGACGTATGACTTCCGAAACGCAGGGGCGCTGGCCGAGCTGAACAAGGACATGCACGACTATTTCTTGACCAGGGTGAATGTGCTGGATCAGGAAATGCGTACCCAGTACGGCAGCCTGCGTAACAGTTTCGATGATACCGCCACGAACTTGTTGGATCCACGAAACGCCCCGCCTCCCACGGTGGGCGGCGGCCCGGGCACGGGGGGGAACACCAATATCCCCAACATTGGCGACGGCCCGGGCACGGGGGGGAACACGAATATCCCCAACATCGGCGGCGGCGGTGGCGGCGGTGGTTCGTTCGATACCGACGACCTGGGCGGTGGTGGTGACGGCACGGGCGGCGGCACCGGTGGCGGCGGTGGTTCGTTCGACATCAGCGACCTGGGCGGTGGCGGTGGTGGCGGCACCGGCGGGTCGGGTGGCCCACTCCCCGGTGGTTCGTTCGAGTTCGGCGGGGCCGATGGCGGCGGTACTGGCGGGTCGGGTGGCCCACTCCCCGGTGGCAGTTTCAGCGGCGGCGGTCTGCCCGGCGCCGGCCTCGGTGGATTGGACGGATCGCCTGGTGGATCGGGCGCTCTCCCCGGAGGTGGGTTTGTCGGTGGTCCGGGTCTCGGCGGCCTGCCCTCGGTGGGCGGTGGACGTCCACCGGGCCGGGACGAGCCCGGTCCTGGTTCGGGCGGGATAGGCAGCGGCAACGGCGATTTCGAGGAGGGCCCGAGCACGATCGATCCGGACGATCTGCCGGGTGGGAGTGGTTCGTTCCCGAGCCTGCCCGGTGGCAGCGGCGCTGGGTCTGGTGGATCTCTGCCAGGGCTGGGCGGCTCGTCGGGTTCGGACAGCGGTGGTTCCCTCCCGGGCCTGGGCGGTGGTTCGTCGAACGTCGGTGGTCTGCCGGGCAACCCCGGAGGCGGTTCCGGTGGTGACTACTTCGGTGGCGCGTCGGGCAGCGACGGTATCGGCGATGGTTGGTCCGGCGTCGACTGGCAGTCCGGCTCGAACTCCGGAGTGCCGGGGGGCTCGATGCAGATCGGTCCGCTGGGTCCGGCGCCGTTGGCGACCGATGGGTTCGCCGCCGCCGCCAGCGGTGGTTCGGGCCTGCCCGGGTTGGGGCCAACCGCTGCGGCGGGTGCCGCCGGTGGTGGGTTGGCCGGGGGCACGGCAGGTTCGGCGGCGATGGGTGGAATGGGCCCGATGATGCCGCCCATGGGCGGCGCGGGAGCGGGCGGCCAGCAGCAGGAAAAGGACCGGGAGCGGAAGACGTGGCTGGCTGAGGAAGAGGAGGTCTGGGGTACGGATCCGGACGTGGCGCCGTCGGTGATCGGTCGGGACGACGTTCCGGACGCTCCCGGTGTGGAGCGGACTCGGCCGACCGCGCCGCAGAACCCGGCTTCGCCGTACCCGCCGGCGCGCGGTACCGGTCGGCAGAGCAGTCGTGGTTACTGAGTGAGGAGCATGATCGTGTCCAGTCCCTTGCAGAACAGGTTTGAGCAGGCGTTCGCCGAGTTCGAAGAACAGAAGACCGCCATCTCCGAATTCGAGCGGAACCTCGCGGAAGCCTCGACGACCGTGACCGCGAAGAACCGGGCGGTCAGTGTGATCGTCAATGGTCAGGGCGACCTCATGGAGCTCAAGTTCCCGACCAACGCGTACCGGACCATGGCCCCTGCCGAACTGAGCAGCCTGCTGGTGGAGACCATCAGGACGGCTCGGGAGCAGGCACGTGAGAGGACGAGCGAGCTGTTGCAGACGTTCCTGCCGGGTGGTGTCTCGTCCTACGACATGCTCAACAACCCGATCGACTTCGAGGAGATCATGGGTGAGGCGTTGCGTACGGCCGACCGGATGTTCTCTGGCATGCCGTCCAAGGCGGACCGGACGGAGGAAACGCGATGAGAATCGCCGCAGACCTTGAAGTGATCAACAGTGGGCCGCTGAAGTACTACCAGGAGAAGGTCGAGAAGGCTCAGCGGCTTCTGGAAGCGGCCCTGGCGGAGAACTGGCCGCCCGGGCATTCCCGGAGCAGCGTCGACGACGAGGTCATGAAGCAGATGGAGAAGCCGATCCAGGTGCTCGTCAACCTGGTCGACGCGTATGGTGCGCTGTCGACTCAGGACGGTCGCAGCGTCGATGCGCTGGGCAAGGTGTTGGCGGATACCTCCGACCTCACCGCGGACCTGGCCAAGCAGATCAACGTGGATAACGTTCCAAACCGGACCTGAGTTGGCAAATCGTTACAGGTAATAAGGGAGGGCTACACCGTCCTGACGGTGTAGCCCTCCCTTGATGGGGGTGTTGGTGTCGTGCCGCTTGAGGTTCCGGATTCTCTTGCTGGGTTTTTTAAGTGGTTTTATGGTGAGGAGTTTCCGGGCCTTTTGCCGGAGAAGTTTAATCAGTTCGGGCAGCAGTTGTATGGTGTTGCGGATGTTTTGGATGATGCGGAGAAGTCGTTTGCGTCGGGGGTGGAGACGATCCGTGGTGGGGTGCGGGGTCAGTCTGAGAAGGCTTTTGTTGCGGCGGCGGATCGTGTTGCGGGGTTGTTGAAGGCGGGGCCGGAGTTTGTGCGGACTCTGGGTCAGGCGATGGTGCAGTTCGCGGCGTTGTTCTTTTATGTTCAGGTTACTATTTTGGCGATCACGGCGTTGTTGTTGATCGAGTTGTTGATCGCGTTGAAGTTGTTGTGGGTCAATCCTGCCGCGTTTTTGGAGTGGGTGGCGAAGGCGCCGGTGGTGCGGCAGGCGTTTTATCAGACGTTTGTGCGGGTGGTGGGTAAGGCGGGGATGGGCGCGGCGTTCAACATGATTTACGAGTTGTTGGTGGACGTGGCGGCGCAGTTGGCGGGGCGGGGTCGGGGTTATCAGCGGGGGTGGAACCGGAACTCGACGAACGACGCGGCCGCGGGGGGCGCGTTGGAGGCTTTGGTCGGTGGGGTGTTCGGGGCGGGTAAGGGCGCGGCCCGTCGGTTGGGTGGTAAGGGCCTGGGTGGGGCTGTGGGTGGTGGGGGTAAGGGTGGTGGTTCGGCGGGGCGTGGTGTGGCCGGTGGTGCGGCGTCGTCGGGGGGCAGGGCTGCGGAGGACGCGGTTGAGGAGCTGACGACGGAGGTGGTGTCGGGGTTGGTGTTGAACGGTGGGGTGGTGGATACGGGGATTCTGGCGCCGACGGCGGTGTCCAGTGTGTTGAACAGTTTCACGATGGACGTCGCGGGGTCGGTGGGGGACGCGGTCGGGGGTGGGAAGGGCGACTCGGCGTCGGGTGGTGGTGTGTCGGGTGATGCGGATCCGGACACGATCGCGGATCGGGATCCGGTCCCGACGTATGTGCCGACGGATCCGAACCCGCCGCCGGGATACTCCGGTCCTCCCACGGATTCGGCCGTCGGGTCGCAGGATGATCCAGGATCCCCACCGCCGTATACGCCGACCCCACCGGGAGCTCCTGGCTCAGGCTCCGGTTCCGGGTCGGGTTCCGGTTCCGGCTCGGGGTCGGGGTCGGGTTCGTCGACGGGCGGCGGGGCCGGGTCCCCGGTGGATGGGGACGACGAGGTGGGCCCGCCTGGTGTGCCGCCGGCTGGTGAGGTGACCGGACCGGACGTGATCATCGAGCCGGACGTGATCACCGGGCCGGACCAGGATGTGCCGTCGCCGTCGCTGGACACGCCTCCCGTGCTGGTACCGGCCGGCCCACCGCAACCACCCGCGTCCGTCGACCCCGTACCGGGCCTCCCGGACATGGATACCCCGGCAGCGGGCAGCAGCGGCATCCCGCCGACCACCAGCACGTCCGGGCTGGTGGGACCGCAGCCGGTCACGAACCCGGCGTTGTCACCGACCGGCCCACCGACTCCACAAACGACCCCCCAAACCATTCCGCAGACAGGCCCCCAGACAGGGCCGGCGTCGAACCCGCAGACGGGTTCGCAGACGGGCCTGTCGGGGACGCCGGCGGACACGAGCGGGCCGGTAACCATCTCCGGCATGCCGGCAGCGGCCGGTGCCACCCCGGTGAACCCGAACAGCCCGGTGGTTCCGGACGGATCAACCAGGCCCACCGCCTCGACCGGGTCGACCCCGACGTCGACGCCGCCAGCAGTTGTCTCCACCCCGGGCACCTCGGGCACCCCGGCCAGACTGGCCCCGCCGGGGGTATCCACTTCTGGGGTGCCTACTCCGAGCTCCGTGACCATGCCAGGGTCGGCGGGGTCGGCAAGCTCGGCTGTGGACAGTGGCGCAGATCAGCCGCTGGTGGTGGAGCAGCCGGCGGTGCAGGCGGGGCCC
Organism: Micromonospora sp. CA-259024; assembly: GCF_050936255.1. Lineage (NCBI taxonomy): Bacteria > Bacillati > Actinomycetota > Actinomycetes > Micromonosporales > Micromonosporaceae > Micromonospora > Micromonospora sp. CA-259024. The sequence continues at coordinate 890,383 of NZ_JBNJND010000001.1, forward strand.
GCTGATCAGCGGGTGAGGGCTCCGCACTCCCTGGACGACACGGGCACGACTGCTGATTCGGCGGCTACCGAAGGTGCGCCGATTCCGACTTCGGAGGCGACTTCGGAGGGGCCGGGCCCGATGGTCATACCGGTGGTCGCGGGGGGTGGGAGACGGCGTTCGGCGGTGCCTCGAGCGGGCCACCGGAACGTGGAGGAGAGCGACGAGGCGGTGTTTGGGGACCTTCCGCTGGAAGGGGTGGACCGGCCCGAGTCGGCGCTACTGATGGGGGTCGGGCCGCAGAGTGTGCCGGACCTCGGGTCGACGATCCGCGACGAGCGGGAGTTGGCGAAGACGGTCCTGCGGGCCGAAGGCGTCGAGGCGCCGTCGTCCAGTGCCGACTCGACGCGGGTGCGGGACAACCCGGCCGACATGCGGCAGGTAAACCAGCAGGTGGCCGGTGCCGACGTACGGGCGGACCTCATGCCGGAACCTCCGGTGCTTCCACCTCCGCCCGCTGATGATGCGGAGTCGGTGACCGACTGGTACCTCAGCGGCGCCGGGCCGGCCGGTGAGTTCACTCGACTGATTCCGTCTCACCTTGACGACAGCACCGTGCACGAGGTCTATCCCTGGCTGCGGTCGGTCAACCCCGACCGCTCTGAGACGAACTGTGTTCTCACTGCCATCACCACCGAGATGAATCTGCAACCGGGCGAGACCATGACCTGGTCCGCCCCCGGTACCGCGGCGGACAGGGGCAACGGCGATGCGGACCTGCTACCCACCCTGGATCTGGTCAACTACCAACGCGACCAACTCCACCTGACCGGCCCCGAGTCCCGGCTGTTCCGCACCGACCTGGAATCGGTGCGCACCACCATGTCCAGGGCCCCGATCAACTCCCGAGCTGTCCTGCTCGTCCGCGGCGCCGGAGCCCAGGTCTCGCACGCCTTCAACGTCGTTCACGACGGCAACGGTGTGGTCTTCCTCGACGGACAGACCGGCGGACTGGCCAGGACTCCCGAGACCGTCGAGGAGTGGATCCTCATCCCCCTCACCGACGGCATCACCCCACCCCCCGGCGCGACCCCCGTTGACCCGAACGACCTCACCGGCCACCACACCGGCATGAACGGCGACGACACAACCCCCGCGAACCGCCAGCAGCTTGGGTCGGAGGCCGGCAGCTCGACCGACCCGGGTACCCGAACCGGCGACGGGCTCCGCGTTAGCCGTACCGAAGCCGACAGCGACGACCTCGACGACATCTACGTGACGGACTCGGAAGCGGAACCGGATCAGTCCGGGTCATCCGCCGGGGTGAGCCAGTTGGTCGGGCGGTTCGACGGCGGTCGACAGGCTGGAGACATTTCCGCGCAGGTTTTGGCGGAGCTGGAGGCGGTCGCCGCCGAGGGTGTGGCCGAGACGAATCGGCGTCTGGTGGACGGTTTCGATGTCGTTGACCGGGCCAACGAGATGCTTGCCGGTCTTGGCGCGGAAACCGTCACAGGTCGGGCTTATGTCGTACTTCCTGACGGGGAGGCGGGGCTGGCGGAGGTTGGTGGGCTCGAGTTGCTGCGAGCGGAATCCCGTGCTCCGGAGTCGGTGCCGGCGGGTCACTCGCTGTTGGTATTCGATACCTACCGAGCCGTGCGGCACGGCGATCAGATGGTCGCGTTCGTTTCGCCAGAGACGGACGGTGTCGCGATGCGGATCGCTGGCCCCACCGCTTTGTCGCCAGATATCCCTGGTATCGCTGCCGGCCAGCCGGAGAATGAAATCGGGGTGGTCGCCGCCGAGGACCTGGCCGAGACCAACCGGCGCCTGGTGGACGACTACGAATTCATCGACCGCATCAACGAGTTACTTGCCGGCCCTAACGCGGAGACCGTTGCGGGTCGGGCATATGCCGTACTCCCTGACGGGGATGCGGATCTTGCCGTGGTCGGTGGGTTCGAATTGCTCCGGGTGGATACCCGTGCCCCTGAGTCGGTGCCAGCGGGTCAGTCGCTGCTGGTATTCGATAATTATCGGGCCGTGCAGCACGGCGATCAGACGGTGGCGTTCGTTTCACCGCAGTCAGACGGTGTGGCAATGCGGATCGCCGGCCACACCTCCTTGTCGCCAGATATTCTCGGCATGGCTGCCGACCAGCCGGAGACTGAGATTGACGTCGTCGCTGCCGAGGGTGTGGCCGAGACCAACCGGCGTCTGGTAGGCGACTATTTCGACTTCGTTGACCGCATCAACGAGTTACTTGCCCGCCCTGACACGGAGACCGTTGCGGGTCGGGCATATGCCATACTCCCCGACGGGGACGCGGACCTTGCTGCGGTCGGTGGGTTCGAATTGCTCCGAGCAGAAACCCGTGCTCCCGATTCGGTGCCAGCGGGTCACTCGCTGTTGGTGTTCGACACCTATCGGACCGTGCGGCGCGGCAATCAAGAGCTGGTATTTGTCTCGCCAGAGACCGACGGTGTGGCAATGCGTATCACCGGCCCCATCACGGCTACCAGCAACCCGAACGAACAAACGGGCATGGATGGCAACGACACAACCATGCGGAGTGGATCCACCAGCTCCGGCCTGGTAACCACCTCACCGGATTCTGGCGGTGTGCGGTCGCGGCTGCCTCGGTTGTCGCTTTCGTTGTCTCCGGCCGAAGGCGGGTCTACGGGGCAGCGGTTGTCTGCGGGGCAGGTGTTGTCGCCGCGGTCGCTGCTGGGTGGATCGGCGTCGCGGCCGTTGTCGCTGGGGGGTCTGACACCGCATCGGCTCAGCGTGCAGTCGCCGTTGAGTGCTCGGGGATCGGCTCCTCTGACTCCGCGTGATTCGGCGCGGTTGTTGTCACCGATCGGAGTGAATGACTTCCGGTGGCAGTTCGCCGGTCAGATGCTGGATGAGCTTGCTCGTGTGAGGTCAGGTGACCGGCAGCCGAGTGGGCGGTTGGTGACTGAGGCTGTTCGCTGGTGGCGGGGTCGGGCGGCGGGTGGGCCGCTCGACGGGTTGTTCACCGAGGTCCGCCGGGTGGAGGCGGCGCTCGCGGATGCGGAAGCGGGTGACGGCCGTCCGATCCTTTCGATGACGGCGGCGGCGAACATTCTTGTCGGTATGCATGCGGTGATGAGCGATGACCGGTCGGTTTCGCGTCAGCAGCTTATTGACACGGCCCTTAGCGAGATCACCGAGCTACGTGAGCGGCTTGAGTCACTTCAGCAGCAAACGTTGCCACAAATAGCAGTCAGCCGGGCCGAGGCGCTGCGGCACGTCGACGTACTTCAGTCACGTCTTACCCAGGACAGGCTTGTGGACTGGGCCCAAGCGGCGCCGCGGGGTGGTCGTTCCACCCGCCGCCTGGCGGACCGGGTGTGGTTGATTCCGCCGACGACAGAATCGGAATCGGACGATGTTCAGCCGGATCTGACGGAGCACCTCGCCTCGGTAACGGCGCTCGCTGTCCCGAACGAGGCGCTCGTGGTGACTGGTGAATTCGTGAATATGGGGTTGGCGTCCGATCCTCAGCCGCAGTTGGCGGTGTCGGGTGAGGTGAACCCCTACCTGCCGGTCTCCGGACTTCTCGACCTGTTCTTCAGCAGCCCGGTCAACAGCCAGACCGACGGCGGCGCTGGTGAGAGCGGGCCGTCGGTCTTGGTGCTGGTGCCGAACGGCACCAATGAGGAGCTCGACCTGTTCGCCCGGGAGGTGGCGGAGGTTGTCGAAACCCGGCAGGTGATGGGCCTGCCGGCCCCTCGGGCGGTGGTGACCGGCTCACGCCAACCCGATGGGTCGTTTGTCTGGCGTAGCTATCCGCGACAGCGAACTGATTACGTCACGTTGGCGTCGGCGGTGCAGGGCGCCGCTCAGTCGGCCGTTCCGCGGGACTTGGAGACCGAAATCCGTGGCCGGCTGGATGAGGGCCACTCCTGGTTCAGCGACTACAACCTGGCGCTGTTGGTGGTCAACCGGAGGATGGAGCAGGAGCGGCAGGAGCAGGACGGGCCGCCGGCGTACCGGGCTCTGCTCAGCCCGACGGGACCGTCCGCGCCGATGGAGAGTCAGCGACTTGTCGCGGTGCCGCTTGGCGCGGGCATTCCAGGTACGGGCGCTGTCGCCGTTGATGCGGCACGGGCGTTCCTGCGGGTCCGGGCTGTCCTCCCGGTCGCGCCGCCGGGTTCGTCGGCGACGCCGGTGCGGCTGGGCGAGAACGTCACTCCGTACCGTCTTCGGCTGCCCAGTGCCGGGGACGAACCGGGACGTGAGGTGTTCACGCTCTGGGCCGATGCCGACGAGGTTTGGGTCAACCGGTACCGCACCGGTCTGGTCGCGGTCATGGTGCCCAACCACGGAGTGTTCACCGGGCTCGTCGAGGACCTGCATGACAGCATCGGGTTCAACGCGCTGGAGCAGGTGGTGGTGGAACCGGGCCGCTTCAACCGGGAGGGAGACCTGCCCGGGGTCGAGCCTTACAGCAGGTTGCGTAGCCCGGTTGACGGTCGGTGGCTGACCGCCCAGGAGTATCGACGGGAGTTGGTTCCAACCCCGCCGGGAGGTCTGCGGCCGGTGGTCCTTCTCGTCGATCCGTTGAGCGACAGGGAACAGATTGCCTCCCCGTTCGTCCAGGACCTGGTGCGGCACGTCACGGTCGTGTCGACGGAGCACGCCCGGCTGCACGACACGGAAGACGGGTGGGACGAGCCGGCCGTGGCCTGGCGGGCATATCTCTGGAGCGAGCGCGACCAGCGGGCCAGGCGTACTCCGGCCAACGCGGATCTCTCGGCGATAGTGACCCGTGCTACCAGGCAGCCGGCGCCGATGTCGCGGTACAACGCGGTGATGCGTCTCGCGGCGGCGTCGACCGGCGAGGTCGGCTACGCGAATCCGGCGGCGGTTGCGGGACGCTGGGCTTTCCAGACCACTCCGGAACTGGGGATCGACGACCCAATAGCCGTTGAACTTCCAGTGCGCGACCGGGCGGACTACCTGCTCTGGCTGGAGCAGCCGGCCGGCATCGCGGCGGTCCCATGGGCGGATGCGGAGACGGGCGGCTACACGCACGCTATCCCCCCGCAATTCCTCCGAAGGATCGAGGTCGGGTCCGATCAGTATTACCTTGTGGATACCGCCGGGTTGGCGGCCTGGGAACGGGAAAGGTCCGCATCCCAACGAAGTGGGGCCGAGCTCGGTGAGTCGGCTGACCAGGACGATTCTGAGGACCCGAGCTCGGCCTCGCTGCCGCAGTACAGCTCACCGATCCAGCCGGGCGGGCGAGCATCCACGGCCTTCCGAGCGACACGGCCTCCGGACGATCAGCCACCCGGTTACGGTTTGAGCGGTGCCGGTCCGGCCGGTGAGTTCACTCGACTGATTCCGTCTCGCCTCGATGACAGCACCGTGCACGAGGTCTATCCCTGGCTGCGGTCGGTCAACCCCGACCGCTCTGAGACGAACTGTGTTCTCACTGCCATCACCACCGAGATGAATCTGCGACCCGGTGAGACCATGACCTGGTCCGCCCCCGGTACCGCGGCGGACAGGGGCAACGGCGATGCGGACCTGCTACCCACCCTGGATCTGGTCAACTACCAACGCGACCAACTCCACCTGACCGGCCCCGAGTCCCGGCTGTTCCGCACCGACCTGGAATCGGTGCGCACCACCATGTCCAGGGCCCCGATCAACTCCCGAGCTGTCCTGCTCGTCCGCGGCGCCGGAACCCAGATCTCGCACGCCTTCAACGTCGTTCACGACGGCAACGGTGTGGTCTTCCTCGACGGACAGACCGGCGGACTGGCCAGGACTCCCGAGACCGTCGAGGAGTGGATCCTCATCCCCCTCACCGACGGCATCACCCCACCCCCCGGCGCGACCCCCGTTGACCCGAACGACCTCACCGGCCACCACACCGGCATGAACGGCGACGACACAACCCCCGCGAACCGCCAGCAGCTTGGGTCGGAGGCCGGCAGCTCGACCGGCCCCGGTACCCGAACCGGCGACGAACTCCGCGCGGGCCGTACCGCAGCCGACACCGACCCTGAGTCGGATCGACTGGTCCAAGGTGGACCGGCGTATTCGCCGGACCAGCCCGAGTCATCCAATGGACCGAGCCAGCTGACCGGGCGGTCCGACGGCAGTCCGCAGGCCGACATTGAGGTAGTCGCCGCCGAGGATCTGGCCGAGACCAACAGGCGCCTGGTAGGTGACTACGACTTCATTGACCGCATCAACGACATACTCTCTGACCCCGACACGGAGACCATCGTGGGCCGGGCATACGTCATACTCCCCGACGGGGAAGCGGACATTGCTGTGGTCGGCGGACTCGAATTGCTTCGCGTGGAAACCCACGCGCCCGACTCGGTGCCAGCGGGTCATTCGCTGCTGGTGTTCGGTGCCTACCGGGCGGTCCGGCAGGGCAATCAGGCGGTCGCGTTTGTCTCACCAGAGACAGACGGCGTGGCAAGGCGCATCGCCGGCCCCACCGCCTTGTCGCCGGACATCCTCGGCATAGCTTCCGACCAGTCGGAGACTGAATTTGAGGCAATCGCCGCCGAGGATCCGGCGGAGACCAACCGGCGCCTGGTAGACGACTACCAGTTCAGCGAGCGTATCAACGAGATGCTCTCTGACCCCGACACGGAGACCATCGAGGGTCGGGCATACGCCGTACTCCCTGATCATGACGCGAGTCTTGCCGAGGTTGGTGGACTCGAATTGCTTCGCGTGGAAACCCACGCGCCCGACTCGGTGCCAGCGGATCATTCGCTGCTGGTGTTCGGTGCCTACCGGGCGGTCCGGCAGGGCAATCAGGCGGTCGCGTTTGTCTCACCAGAGACAGACGGCGTGGCAAGGCGCGTCACTGGCCCCACCGCCTTGTCGCCGGACATCCTCGGCACCACCGATGAAAGCGACGAACGGTCCGGGGCCGCGTCGCCACAGTGGGGCCTGTCGGATGACGAGGATGACGAGTTCGGCCTGACAGGTGCGGAGGAAGACGAAACGCTTGGGCCGGTGACCGTCGATGACGGGGTCGTTCAGCTGCGGGTCGACGGGCTGAGGGAGGTCCTTGTGACGCGGGGGGCGGATTCGGATGGTTCCCGGGGAACGTCGGCCGCTGTCCAGATTTCTAGGTGGGCCGGGTCGGAGGCGGTGCGGACGACCAGTGATGACCGGATGGCCGAGATCGGGGTGAGCGGGCGGCAGCTTCTGGTTTTCGAGATGTTGGTCGGTCTGCCGGGCCAGGTGGCGGGGGAGTCCGCAGCGGTGGGGCGGGCGCTGGATGACGACGTCGCGTCGTGGGCCGCGGGAGTGGCCGGGCGTCAGCTGAATCTGGGCGTGACTCGCTGGGCTGAGCGTCAGGGGCTGAGCCCGGCGCCACGGGTTCAGGTCGACGCGCGGGTCGTTGCTGACGGGTCGTTACCGGAAGGTGTGGTCCGGTTGCGGTATGTGCGGACGCGGCCGGTGCCGGCCACGCCGGAGCCGGACCTTCGGGGACAGCGCGAAGCGATTCTTGATCGCCGGGCGATCGTGGTGGACCGGGACCGGAAAACTCTGCGGTTGACCCCGCAGGCCACGGCCCAGGTCGTGGCGTTGGCCAGTGAGGTGGGGCAGCGCGCCGCAGAGCACTATCTCGCGGGGCACCCCGGGCCGGAAGTTCTGGTCATCGGCCAGTACGACCAGGCTCGCAGCGATAGCGACGACGCAGCGAACGGGATCGACGAGGCGCTGGTCCCATTCGAGCAGGCCCTGGCCGAGGCGGTACACCACCGGCTCACACAGGAGGGTGACGAGGAGCCCTCGGCGGCGGAGGTGGCTCGGGTCGTGGACACGATACGAATTCACTCCGCGTACCGGCCGGTGGCGAACACCAACCCGGCTCGCGCCTTCTCGATGCCGATCGAGTTCCACGTCACCGACCCGCTGCCGCCGCTGAACGGTGAGGGGATCCGCAGCAGCGGGTGGCGAAGCCCGGAGTCGTCCCCGCAGATGAACAACCCGGTGCCGGCGGCGGTGGTGGACCGGGTCGCCGCCCACCTACCAACGCGGGCGTTCCGCACCATCAATCTGCAGAACGGTGAGGTGCGTGAGCCGGTCGGTACCCCTGGGAGGTCACTGGCCCAGTCCACCCGCAATGCCCCCTATGACGTGGCCCGGGTCCAGATCGAACAGGAGGGTTCCGGGCGCGGGCCGGCGACGCCGCAGTGGGTAAGGATCTTCCGAATCCGGATACACATCGACGGCCGCGGCGAGGACGAACGAATCGTCGAGCAGTACCAGGACGACGTGAATACCGCTATCCAGGAGCAAATCAACCAACGGTTCCAGCTCCCCAACGGCGACCAACTCCACCTGTTGGTCGAGTTCGTGGACCGGGACCACGCCCAGAAAGTGATCGTTGTCGCCCCGACAGCCTCGGGTAGCAAGGCGAACGCCGGGCGCTGGCCAGCAGAACTGATGCAGGAAGACGAGGCCTTCCGCAGAATCATCCTGCTACACGAGACCATGCACCTGTTCGGCCTGGGCGATGAAGCCGAGGCACCTCAAGCGAGGCCCGGTACGAACCGGCCGATCTTCCGTAGCCCCGCACCCGGGTCACAGGGACAACGGCTACCACGCCCGTACGACCTACCGCCGGCCCTCATGGGCGGCGGACGGTACGGCACACCCGGCGAGATCTTCCCCGCCCGCTACCTTCAACAGCTCGACTTCTACCAACGCAGCTACGCCAACGCCCCCGAAACATCGGTCCGCCACCGCGGAAACAACGTTGAGATCATTCCCGCCGGACCACCAAGCGAGCCGACGGCCCCGGTTTCCGGGTCGAACATCGCGGAGGCGTCGCACCCGGATACCACGACGGTCCAACACGTCCCGAGCCTGCCCGAGGCGACCCTGCCGGCACTGGATGACGACCAGACCTCCACGTTTGACGCCGACGACATGGACGACATTTATGTGACGGACTCAGAGCCGGAAGACGGACCTACCCCGGCCAATCCCAGCACCTCTACCAGCCACACCCCATGGGCTAACGCGCAGCCACCCACAACACCAACCGAACCCAACCAGCCCACCAACACCATCGACGCCGCGCCAACCATGCGGACTGGACCTACCGGCCCTGACCACGCAACCACTCCGCCGGGTCTGGGTACTGGTCCGCGCCATGCTCGCCGGGCGGGAGAGCAGGTTCTCGAGGAAACTTCCTCGACCCTGGACTCGAACGACGCGGGCACCAGCCGTTCCGGCAGTCGGGTTCCCACTCGTACCCATTCCGACACTCTGCGGTTGCAGTTGCCTCGGCTGTCGCTCTCGTCGCCCCTGGCCGAAGGTGGGTCTGCCAGGCAGCGATTGTCTCCGCGTCAGGTGATGTCACCACGGTCGCCTCTGACCAGGTCGGCGCTGCGGTCGCCGCTGGGTGGGCCAGTGTGGCGGCCGTCTCCGTTGAGCGGCTCGACACCGCGCTGGCTCACCGTGGGGTCGCCGTTGGAGTCCGCTCGGGGATCGGCCTATTCGCCTCGACGTGAACAGGCACGGCTGTCACCAATCGGGGCGAGTGACTTCCGGTGGGAGTTCACCGGCCAGATGCTGGATGAGCTTGCTGGTCGTGAGACATCAGACGACCAACAGCCGAGTGGGCGGTTGGTGACTGAGGCTGTCCGGTGGTGGCGGGGTCGAGCAACGGTTGGGCCGCTCGACGGGTTGTTTACCGAGGCCCGACGGATCGAGGCGGCCAGCCGGGCAGCGGGCGAGTTCCGTCCGATCCTTTCGATGGCGTCGGCGGCGGAGATTCTCGTCGGCGTGTATGTCGTGATGAACAGCGACCGGTCGGCCTCGCGTCAGCAGTTCATTGACACGGCCCTCAACGGGATCATCCAACTACGTGAGCGGCTTGAGCCATTCCTGCAACTGGCACTGCCGGAAATAACAGTCAGCCGCGCCGAGGCGCTGCGGCACGCCGACGTGCTCCAGAGCCGCCTCACCCTGGACAGGCTCGTGGACTGGGCGCATGCCGCGGCGCGGGGCGGCCGGTCCGCTCGGCATTTGGCGGACCGGGTGTGGCTGATTCCGCCGAGCCAATCGGAATCGGGCGACGTCCAGCCGCAGCTGACCGCGCACCTCGCCTCGGTAACGGCGCTCACCGTCCCCACCGAGGCGGTGGTGGTGACTGGCGAATTCGTCAACCTGGGATTGGAAGCCGACCCTCGGCCGCAACTGGCGGCCTCTGGTGAGCCGGGCGGCCCCTACCTGCCTATAACCGAACTTCTCGACCTGTTCTTCAGCACTCCGGTCAACAGCCAGACCAACGGCAGCGCGGGCGGGAACGAGCCGTCGGTGCTGGTGTTGGTGCCGGCCGGCACCGATGAGGAGCTTCGCCTGTTCGCGCGGGAGGTGGCGGAGGTTGTCGAAGCCCGGCAGGTGATGGGGTTGCCCGCCCCCCGGGCAGTGGTCGTGGGCTCAGCGCAACCCAACGGATCGTTCACTTGGCGTCTCTATCCGCGCCAGGAGCCTGATTTCTACGCCACCCTGGCGTCGGCGGTGCAGGACGCCAGCCGGTCGGCCGTGCCGCGAGACCTGGCGACCGAGATCCGCAGCTGGCTGGACCAGGGCCACTCCTGGTTCGACGACTACAACCTGGCACTGCTGGTGGTCACCCGGAGGATCGAGCAGGAGCGGCAGGAGCAGGACGGGCCGCCGGCGTACCGGACTCCCATCAGCCCGGCGGCACCATCCGCGGACATGGAAAGTCAGCGACTTGTCGCGGTGCCGCTCGGCGCGGGCGTTAGAGGTACGGGCGCTGTCGCCCTCGACGCGGCCCGTGAGTTCCTGCGGGTCCGGACTGTCCTTCCGGTCGCGCCGCCGGGCTCGTCGGCGACGCCGGTGCGGCTGGGCGAGAACGTCACTCCGTACCGTCTTCGGCTGCCCAGCGTCGGCGACGAACCGTCGCGTGAGGTGTTCACCCTCTGGGCGGACGCCGACGAGATCTGGGTCAACCGATACCGCGCTGGTCTGGTCGCCGTCATGGTGCCCAACCACGGGGTGCTCACCGGGTTCGTCGAGGACCTGCATGACAGCATCGGGTTCAACGCGTTGGAGCAGGTGGTGGTGGAACCGGGCCGCTTCAACCGGGCGGCAGACCTCCCCGGGGTCGAGTCCTACAGCAGGTTGCGTAGCCCGGTGGACGGCCAGTGGCTGACCGCGCAGGAGTATCTACGGGACCTGGTCCCCACCCCGCCGGGAGGTCTGCGGCCGGTGGTCCTTCTCGCCGATCCGCTGAGCGACAGGGAACAGCGTGCCTCCAGGTTCATCCAGCACCTGGTGCGGCACGTCACGGTCGTGTCGACGCAGCGCATCCGGCTGGCCAGCGCGGAAGGGGAGCCGAGCATAGAGACCGTGGCCTGGCGGGTGCACCTCTGGAGCGAGAGCAACCAGCGGGCCAGACGCACGGAGCTCACCGCGGATCTCTGGGAGACACTGGCCAACGCCACCGGGCAGCCGACCGCGATGCCGCTGCACGACGCGGTGACGCGTCTCGCAGCGGCGCCGGCCGACGAGGTCAGCTATGCGGATCCTGCGGCGGCCGCAGCACGCTGGGCTTTCCAGACCACCCCGGAACTGGAGTACGACGGGCCATTGGCCGTTCAACTTCCGGTACGCGACCGAGCTGGGTACCTGCGCTGGCTGGAGCAGCCGGCCGGCATCGCGGCGGTCCAGTGGGCGGATGTGAATATGGGGGGGTACACGCCCGAAATTCCACTGCAGTTCCTCCGAGGAGTGGGGTTCGGCTCCGATCAGTACTACCTTGTGGACACCGCCGGATTGGCGGCCTGGGAACGGGAAGGGTCCGGGCCCCAACTAGGCGGGGCCGAGTTCACCGAGTCGCCTGACCGGGACGATTCCGAGGACAACGACTCGGCCACGCCGCCGCAGTACAACTCACCGATCCAGCCGGACGGGCGAGCATCGGCGCTCTTCGGTGCGACGCGGTCTCCGGCCGACGAGCCACCCGATTACGGTTTGAGCGGCGCCGGTCCGGCCGGTGAGTTCACCCGACTGATCGAGTCGCCGCTCGACGACACCACCGTTCATCAGCAATATCCCTGGCTGCGGTCGGTCAACCCCGACCGTTCCGAGACGAACTGTGTTCTCACTGCCATCACCACCGAGATGAATCTGCGACCCGGTGAGACCATGACCTGGTCCGCCCCCGGTACCGCGGCGGACAGGGGCAACGGCGATGCGGACCTGCTACCCACCCTGGATCTGGTCAACTACCAACGCGACCAACTCCACCTGACCGGCCCCGAGTCCCGGCTGTTCCGCACCGACCTGGAATCGGTGCGCACCACCATGTCCAGGGCCCCGATCAACTCCCGAGCTGTCCTGCTCGTCCGCGGCGCCGGAACCCAGATCTCGCACGCTTTCAACGTCGTCCACGACGACAACGGTGTGGTCTTCCTCGACGGACAGACCGGCGGACTGGCCAGGACTCCCGAGACCGTCGAGGAGTGGATCCTCATCCCCCTCACCGACGGCATCAACCCACCCCCCGGCGCGACCCCCGTTGACCCGAACGACCTCACCGGCCACCACACCGGCATGAACGACGACAACACGACCCCCGCAACCGCTGGAAACCGCCAGCACGACCGGGTGCAGGTCCCCGCCGTGGCCCCGCCCCCGGTGAACGGCACGATGACGGAGGAGCAGAGCCTTCGGGCCCGGGCCGCTCTGCCGGACGGCTCCGCCTGGGACCATCGTTTGCTCACCGCCGCACCCCCCGGGTACCTCGTCTACTCGCCCTACCCGTCCGACCAGCGGCAGCACCCTGGCCTGATCTATGTGGAACAGTCGGGCTGGCAGGTGCCGGTGGCGGCGGGCCGGATCCAGCCGCTGCCGGGTGTCGCCACCATCGTGGTGGCGGTGTCACCGGATCTCCCGTCCAACGCCGTCGCCAACGCGCTCGCCGATGTGGTCACCCGGGTGTACGGCGACGATCCGGTGCCGCCGCTGCGGGTCCTCGTGTCGGGTGTCGAGGGAGAAAACCACGTCATTCTCGATCTCGCCGATCGGCTGCCCGGCCAGGTCGAGGTGATCGGGCCGCTGGGCGAGTGGGCGGTCGGCACCGACGGCACGCTGCTCGATCCGACCGAAACAGCGCCCGGCTGGGGCCGCTTCCGCACCGATCAGGATCCCCAGGTGGAGCACGGCCTGGCGGTCCAGGTACGCGGAACGGACGCCGCCGCGCGCCCCGCGCCGTACGGCGACACCGGAGAGCGGCTCGCCGGTTGGGTGTCCCTGGTTCTCCAGATCTCCGGCAGCCAACTGATGGACCGGGTCACCGGGCTGCACCGCGCGTTCTACGGCGACGCGGTCGAGGCCAACAGCCTGGTCGACTTCGCGCACGCCACCAACACCCGCTGGACCAGTGCCCGTTTCGGCGGCGTTGTCTGGGATGTCATCCGGCACGGGCCGGGAAGCAGCGCTTTGGTGGAGCTGCGAGTCGGCTCCGGACAGCTGGCACTGGTCGCCGTGATCCGCAACGAGGAGCGCGGCATCTTCTTGATCAACCTGTTCACCGGCGCGGTGACACCATTGTTCACCGCCCCGATCTTCACCGGGACGGCACGCGTCATCCTGCGTGACCCGCTCGGAGAACCGCAATCGCCGTCGGCCCCCGACCACCTGCCGGCCTGGTGGCAGCGGATCGGGCCCAACCAGGCGCTCGACGTTCGCACGAATGGGGACCTGGCGGTGCACTGGGCCGACTCTGGTCTCGTCATCTCGCCCGCGCAGGCCGCGCCGGTCGATCCCCGCCCCGCTGACGTACTGTCCGACTGGTTGACGATCAACGTGGCGGTGGCCCCCGAGACCCGGGCCCGGCCCCTCGCCCGAGTGATCGCACCGCTGCTGCGCGGCCTCTATCCTGCCGGCCCGCCACCGATACGGGTCCTGACCGACGGTGTTGACGGCCGCAACCGGTTCGCCGAGCACCTCTCGGGTCTACTCCCGCAGGGCACGTCCATCGCGGCACCGGGTGGCACCAGGGTGCACTCGAACGACGGCAGCATCCAGGTCGAAGGGGTCGGCACCGACCTGCACTGGGTACGCTACGTCGCCGGCTCGTTCCCGCAGCCGGGCGTCCAGCAGCCGATCGCCGATCGCATCCAGTCGTACTACCCGAACCCGGAGATGGTGCCGGGCGAGGACCTCTACCGGGAGACCGACGACGAGGGCGACGAGGACGAGGGACTCGACGGCAACCCGGTCCTGGCCAGCCGTGAGCCGTCGTCGGCGGTCGTGCTCGTCGACGACGAGGGCGAGCAATACGGGCTGACCCCGTATGCCGTCCGCCGATGGGCCGAGGACAACGGCGTGGACCTGCCTGATTCGCAGCTGTTCGAGGAGCAGCTCGTCGAGGTGCTCTATCCGGCGGAGGAGACGACGCCGCGGGAGTACCGCGTCGACGAGGCGGCGCTCTTCGTCCAGCAGATCCAGGCCCGGGCCTTCGACCAGCTCGCGGCGGACCAGGAGACGGTACTCGAAGCCGTCGAGCTGGCCGGCCAGTGGATCCTGCGTCAGTTTCCACCGGACCAGTTCGTCTACGTCGGGCTGGGCCGCAGCCCGGCCGCGATCATCGCCGCCCTGCCGCGCCTCGACCACCGGGTACGGTCGGCGAACCTACCCCTGTCGGCGTTCAGGCCCGGCCCGGCCGAGCCGAACTCCATCCTGGCTACCACCCTCGATCAACCACCGGCCGATCCCGACCAGTTGGCGATGCTGCACCAGCACTTCGACGAGTTCCTGGGCGACCTGCCGGCGGACCGACCGCTCGTGGTCATCGACATCGCCGACACCGGTCGCTCGCTGATCTCGGTGCAGCACCATCTAGAGCGGCACCTCGATGCGATCGGGCGTCAGCAGGTGGTGCACGCGTTGGGCGTGGACTACTCACTCGACGTCCCCTCGGCGGAGATCACGGCGATCGCTACCCCGGTCCCCGGGGAGCCGGCGGCCACGGTCGAGGCACGGCGCCAATGGGCGTCCCGATTCCGGGTACTCCGGCTGGGCACCAACAGTCCACTCGCCCCGCCGTACAACCGGGTGTTGGCCGAGGCGCTGGGGCAGGAGGCGTTTGACGGGCTCGCCGAGTACGGCTCCTACCAGCTACTCAGTCAGCCGGCACGGTACTTCGAGCAGGACCGTCCGCGCCGCGGCGCGAACGCACAGCAGGGTTACGGCGTGCTCCAGGATGCGCTGGACGAGCGTTCCGGCCGCACTCCCCGGGAGGGCGAGGCGCAACGGATGTCGGTCGACGAGATCCCGACGGTGCCGGTGGGTGCCGGGTTGGGTGTGGACGGGTCGGTGGAGGTCGGGCCGTCCGGGCGAGGGCAGCTGGCGTGGGTGCCGGGTGGGCAGGCCTGGCAGCTCGGGGGTTTGCCGTTTCCGGTTGCGGCAGCGGCGTCGTCGGCGCAGGGAGTGGATGTCTCTGGGCCGGTGGGTGTGGGGGCCGGGTTGGCGGCGGCGGTAGCGACGTTGCCGGCGTCGGAGCAGGGGGAGACGGATCGTGTCTCGCGGGTGAGTGTGGTGTTGGACCGGCTGGGCGTGGGGTCGGTGCCACAAGATGGTGCGGACTCGCCGGCGTGGTTGGCGGCTCGGTTGGGCGGTCGCTTCGCTCCGATTCAGCGGGTGGACCTGGCCGGATTGGGATTCGGCACGTCCACGCTGGTGTGGGTGGCTCGACCGGATGACCAGCGGCATGTGGTGATTGCCCATCGCGGTCTGGATGGGCGCGTGTGGTGGGTGGAGACCCGGACTGAGCAGGGATCGAGCGCGTATACCCGGGTCAGGTTTGCCGGGGTGGACGATATGGCTGCCGGGAACGTGGTGTCCGAGTCGGATCGGTGGGCGGCGGCGCCGTTGTGGGCCGTGGTGAACGACCGCGGTGGTCTGGTGGAGATTGGTGGTTCTGGGCCGGTTGCCGGGTCGGATGCGATGGTGACCGGAAGCAACGTGTAGGCGCCAGGTCGGCTGCCGGAGCGACCCCGCACTCTCTGTATTCGATGCAGCTGCGCTCCGCGACACCGCCGATGCGAACCGGCCATAGTTGGGTCGCGCACCGCCGAATTGAACCGGACGGTCGCCGCAGCCGTCGTCAGGATGTCCGACCCAACGGCGCGGCCGAGCGTCGAGCCGACATGTTGCGCATGGAAAGGACGACGCCATGACCACGGTGGTAGGAGTGCCCAGCGACCAGTCCGCCGCGTTCCACCAGTTGCTGCTGCGGATGTCCGGCCGGCTGCCGGACGAGCTGATCACCGTGTCCCGTCGTTGGCTCAGCGAGGGCGAGTTCGCGGATATCGCCCAAGCGGTGGTCTTCGCGGCGCTCGCCGGCCGGCTGGCGATGACGGAGGCCGACGCGGTCCTGCTCTCCGACACCCTCGCCGAGGCTGGGGAAGACACCGAGGCGCTCGCCGAGGTCGAACGCGCGGCCACCGACCCGCTGCCGCCCTACGGGCTGGCCCCGGTCAGCCCGGAAGAGCTGGCCGAACACGGCGACGCGGTGCCGTACAGCATCGACCTGACGGTGCCGTACGACGGGCCCGGCGCCGCGGACGGGATCGACCAGGTGGCGGTCACGGCGGTAGCGGCGCAATTCGGCGACGGTGTGGCGGTGACCGCCCTGTGGCGCGTCTGGCGGTTCCCGGCCATCGACACACAGTGGCCGCCGCCGCGTCGGATCTACCTGCTCCAGGGCGGTGACGAGGCGGCTCTGCCCGCGCTCGCCGCCCGTACCCAGGATGCTCTGGAACTCGCCGGCGAGACGGATCCGCAGGTCGAGGCGTTCCTCAACCCGGACGACCTGCCGGCGTACCAGCGCACCGCGCTCGGGTTCTCGGCCTTGCTCTGGACCGCCGCCCCGCCGGCCGTGCCGCTCGTCGCCCAGGTGTACGACACGTTCGACCCGGAGCGTGGGCCCGGCTTCGCGCCCGACCACCCTCGGCTCGACGGGGAGGAACGCGACCGGGTGTTGAGCTACCTGGCCGAGGGAGCGCCGCTGTTGATCACTGCGACGCGCAGTCCGGACGTGGTGGATGCGGGCGCCGGCGAGGTGGTACCGGCCGGGTTCTTCACCGACGGTCACTGGATCTGGACCGACGCCGCCGCCTACTACCTGCGGACATACGGGCTGGCTCCGGACCCCGACCTGCTGGACGCGATCCGGGCCAACCACTACCTGCCGCCCGAGGTCGACGTAGTGGCGGTACACCGGGCACTGTCCATTCTCTACGCTCCGGTCGTCGACCAGGCCGACTCCGTCGCCCCCGTCGCCGTCGCCCCCGTCGATCCCGACTAGGACGGCAAACCGGAGGTCAGCGCGGGCGGGGAGGAATCCGGCGGCGGGGACGCGGCGACGCACCCCGCAAATGGCTTGCCTGTTCGTTGAACCAGCCATGCCCGTGAGCCGTCGTGTAACCGGACCCGGCAGCTGAGGGAGATTGAACTGTGGCTTTCACGCCCGGCGGTGGTGTCTACCGACGGTTTCGACACCGGCTCGCGGCCTCCGACCGTACGCGACGGATCTGGGATCTGCCCCGGCGCGGGCTGGACCGGCTGAGCTCCCCGTTGCGGCGCTGGGTCGCCGTCGGAGTCCTGATCGTGGTGCTCGGCGGGACCGGCGTCGTGGCCAGCGCCGGGTTCGGTACCGCCACCGCGGAGGACGCCCAACTCGCCGGTCGACCGGTACCGGCCGGCCAGATCGAGGCGATCGCGGCGGCGGCACACGCCTGTCCCGTCCTCACCCCGGCCCGGCTCGCCGGCCAGCTGATGGCCGCCTCCGGCTTCGATGGGAACGCGAAGGCCGCCAACGGCGGCACGGAGGTCGCGGGTCTCACCGACGCGGCGTGGGACACGTGGAAGCCCGCCCCGACATCCCAGCGCAGCGATCCGGCCGCGAACATCACTGCGCTCGCCCATCTCACCTGTGACCTGGTCGGCCAGGTACGGCAGGCTGGAATCGGCGGTGACCTGTGGCGGCTGGCGCTGGGCGCGTACCACTCCGGCGTGGAGTCGGTACGTGCTGCCAAGGGAGTCCCGCAGGCAGCCACCGGATACGTCACGCAGGTCTCCGGCTACGCGGCCTGGTACGCCCGTCGCCCCGGAACCGGGACCAGCTCGGGTGGGCCGAGCGGCCCGATCGGGGTGGTACCCAGCTCGGGGACCGATGCCAAGCCGGTGCCGGACATCTACCTGG
Organism: Micromonospora sp. CA-259024; assembly: GCF_050936255.1. NCBI lineage: Bacteria > Bacillati > Actinomycetota > Actinomycetes > Micromonosporales > Micromonosporaceae > Micromonospora > Micromonospora sp. CA-259024. The sequence continues at coordinate 908,621 of NZ_JBNJND010000001.1, forward strand.
CTGCGGTACTCGCGGCTGGCCGATCGTGCCCGGCGCTCTCCCCGGCCCGGGTCGCGGCGCAGCTGATGGCCTCCTCCGGCTTCAACCCGAACCTGCTCGGTGCGCACTCCGCGCAGGGGATCGCCCAGTTCAATCCGCAGGTCTGGGCCCGGTACGCCCCGTCGTCCAGCACCACCTCGCCCTGGGACCCGAGCGTGGCCATCCCGAGCCTCGGCCTGACGATGTGCGCCCTCGTGGGCGAACTGTCCGGGATGGAGAAGGACCCGTTCCCGTTGGCGCTGGCCGCGTTCCGCGTCGGCCCGGACGCGGTGCGGCGGGCCGGCGGGGTACCCGACGACGCGGGACTCCGTGACTACATCAGCCTGGTGACCGGGTACGTCGGCCACTACCAGCAGGAACCGAGGCTGGGCGGCAAGCCGGCCGGCGCGCCGAGCCCTACCGCGACGCCGCGTCCCGGAGTGAAACCGTCCACCCCCGCAGCGCAGCCTGGCGCAGGGAACACCCCCGGAGGGAGCACCCCCGGTGGAAACACCCCTGGTGGCACCTCGCCGTCCCGGCCACCGCAGACCCGCCCCACCACGTCCCCACCCAAGCCGGACTGGCAGACCCTGGTCGTGCAGGGCACCTCGGTGCTGCAACTCAACCAGTCCTGGCGTACCAACCGGCTCAATTTCGTGCTGGCCGACGACGGTAACGTGCTCCTTTACGACCAGGGCAGGTTGGTCTGGCAGACCCGTACCGGCGGCAGGGGCGGAGATCACCTGGTCTTCCAGAGCGACGGTCACCTGGTGCTCTACACCAAATCCAACGCGACGATCTGGAGCTCCGGCACGGCCGGTAACAACGGGGCGATCCTGGTGCTGCAGGCCGACGGCAACGTGACCATCTCGATCGGCGGCAGAGGGCTCTGGCACACCGGCACGGCGAAGGGCTGACCACTGTTCACCCGACGCGCGCGTTCCTGATCGCCCGCGGCAAGGAGGTCCGCGCAATGTCCCGCACGGGAGGCGATCAGCCGGTTCCGGCCGTCATCGTGGAGTCTGTCGGCAACACGCTGGCGTTGCGAACCGGGGTGGACCCGCGTACGCCGATGCTCGCGCTGGCCGCCGCCCTGCCCAGCGAGGCGGGGCGGCGGGCGGTGTTGATCGCCCCGTCGGTCACCTCCCGGCCGGATCTGTTCGAGCTGCTGCCGGAGGTGTTGGCCGAACACCTGGGCGGGGTTGCGGCCGGGGTCCGGCTGGTACCGCTCGGGTCGTACGACCGGTCCATCGAACCCGGCACCGAGGTGCGACAACTGGCCGAGTGGATCGGTCAGGAGGTTACGTTCCCGCTGACCGAGCTGGCGGTTCCGGAGGGCGTCGTGCTTCGTCCCGCGCTGTGGGCGGTGTCGGCCCCGGACGCCCCGGTCCGGACCGAGCCCCTGTGGCCGTTCCCTCCTCCGCCTCCTCCTCGTCCATCACCGCCACCGGTGCAGGCGCCGGTCTCTCCTCCGCCACCGGTGCAGGCGTCGGTCCCGCCGTTGCCGGCGGTCAAGGTAGCGGCCGCTACCGGCTGGCGGTCCGTGGTCTCCCGCCCGAACGGCGGGTTTGTCGGCCTGCCGGCGCGGCGTCCGTCCCGCGTCTGGCTGCCGGTCCGCCCGGCGTCCCGCCCTAGTCGCGAGACACCGGCGGATCCGCCGGCGCCCGCCGGCATCCCCGACTCGGTGCCGGGCGTACGCACCGCCGCAGGCTGGTCGTTCGCCAACGAACCGGTGGTGGGTGACGGTCGGGTCCTGGCCGGCTTCGTGGTCGAGATCATGGTGGACGTGACAGGGTTCCGGGTGGACGGTGGGCCGGTGGCACCCCGCACCCTGGCGACACTGATCGATCTCTGCCGGGCGGGCGACCCGCGACCGGTGGTGCTTGCCACGTACGGCGCACCGATGCGCAGGAGCGCCGCCGACCTGCTCTTCGGCGGCCTCGTGAACGCGCTCGGGGCACCCGTGTACGTGGCCGATGGCGAGATCAGCCGCACCTCCACCGGGCTGCTCCAGGCCACCGGTACGTTCCGCCGCTGGAGCCCGCCGGCACCGGGTAGACCACGTGCGGCGCGTCGGTGGCAGGTCCTCGGGCCCGTGTTGCCACCCCGACCGTCGGCGGCCGCCCGCTGGGGAGCCCCGAGCAGACCTCGCCCCGCCTCGCCCGCCGCCGCAGGACCGGCCGGACCGGTTCAGCCGGTCGCTGCGGTGGATCGGTCCGCCGCACTGGACCAGCCGACCACCGCACCAGGTCCAGCGGAGCCGGCACTGCTTCCCACGCCGCTCGATCCGGAGATCGTCGCGCTGCTCGCGCCCGAACGCTGGACGACTGCGGCGCGGCTCGCCCCGATCGGCGGGCCGTCACCGGTATCCGCCGTCCCGTCGCCGCCCGGCGGGCGACCGGCCACCGGCCCGGCGGGGCCTGGTGCCGCGCCGGCCAGCGGGCCCGCCGCCATCGCGGGTATGGCCACGGACGTGGCGGGGCAGCAGCCGCCCTCAGTTCAGGAAACCGCCCCGACCGCTCCGAGTGCCCCGACCGGTCCGGCTGACTCCGTCGACGCCGGAAACCTCGACGAATCGGTGGCGCTGGGGCTCGGCCGACCCGAGGAGTTGCCACTCGCCACTCCTGGCTGGCGGCCAGAGGGGTCGGGCCACGCCGCCACGGCTGTCGGGATGGCTGCCGTACTCGCCGTGCCACCGCCGGCCCCTGTCGTCGCCCCGCCCCCGGTGAGCCACCCGGAAGCCCCGGCTACCGGCGTGACCACGGCGGACCGAAACCCGGAACCAGCGACCTCGCCCGGGCCGGCGCCTCGCTGGCTGGCCGAGGCCGACATCGACCGGGCAGTTGCCGACCGGACGGCGTTGCGCCAGGCGCTCAGCGGCCGTTACGACGCGCATGCCCGGGTGGTGGCCCGGACCCTGGCACAGTCACCCGGACTGCGGGCCGTGGCCGGCGCCTCCGGCGAACTCACCGCCGGGCTGGTCGCTCTCCGGGCGTACCGCGACCACGAACGTGACCTGGTGAACCAGGTCCTGCGCGGCGGCGGCCCGGATTCCGAGGTTGACCGGCTGGCGCTGGTGGCCCGCTGCGCCGCGTACGGGCTGCGCCGGTTGCCATCGGTACTGGGCCCGGTCTTCCGGGCAGGGCCTGCCGACCGGCGGCTGGCCGCCGGGTACCGGCCCGGTGATGTGCTGGTCGAGCCCGCCTTCGTGGACGTCGATCTGGCCGCCGGGACGGGCGCCGAGGAGACCGGCGTGCGGTTCGCCATCTGGTCGGTGAGCGCACGCCGGCTGGACGACCTGGGCAGCGATGGCCGAGCTGCAGCGATCTTCCCGCCGGTCAGCCGGTTCCAGGTGCTCGCGGTCGACGACGGGACCCCCGACCAGGCGGTACGGGTCCTGCTGCGCGATCTTGCCGCCTCGCACCGGGGCGGGCGCGACAGTGCCGAGCGAATCCTGGACCGGTTGCGCGCCGCTGGCCAGGGCGGCACAACGGCTGGCGGCGCTTCCGTGCCGCTCGCATTCGCGCCCGGCCTGGATGACGCGGGCCGGCCCTTTCCCGTGCCGGCGGCTGCCGGCGCTGTCGCGGCGATTGAGGATGGACGAGCTTGAGTAACAGGATGCTTCTGGTGTCCCAGACCGAGCCGGGGTGCCTGCCGAGCATCGCGGCGGCGTTGGCGGCCGCCGGTCCCGGCGCCGTGATCGCCGTGCAGCCGGGCACCTACCGGGAGCAGTTGCGGCTGTCCGGGGACGTGACGGTGACCGCCGAGGAAGGTCCGGGCACCGTGACCATCGACGGCGGTGACGGGGTGGCCGTCTTCGTCGGCGGCGGCAACGTGACGCTGCGCGGGCTGAGCGTGCGCGGCGGCGCCTCCGACCTGCCCGCGGTGCAGATCGGGCGAGGCACCCTGCACGCCATCGGGTGCACGGTCACCGGACGGGGGATTGTCGCGGTCCACGTGCCCGGCGGCCGGGTGGAGATGCGCGACTGTCAGGTCAGCAACCCGGACGGCGCCGGCTTCCTGTTTGAGCGGGACGCCGGCGGCACGGTCAGCGCCACCACGGTCCGGGACACGGGCAGCGCCGGCGCGGTTATCGTCGGCGGCGCCGATCCGGTCCTACGGGGCTGTACGTTCACCGACATTCGGGGCACCGGGGTGCTGTCCAGCCGGGGTGGACGAGGAACCATCGAGGACTGTGAGATCACCGCGGTCGACGGCTCAGGGGTGACGGTCGAGGAGGACGGCGCGCTCCGCGTGGTCCGTTGCCGACTGCATGACCTGCCGGGGTCCGGCGTGGTGGTCACGGGCGGCCGGCCGACCCTGGAGGAGTGCGAGATCCGTACGGTCGGGGGCCACGGGGTCGTCCTGTCCGGCAGCGCCGAACCGGTGCTGCGGGGCTGCCGGGTACAGGGTGCCACGGGCCACGGGCTGCTCGTGCTCGAGCGGGCCGCTGGCGCGTTCATCGATGGAACCATCGACGGTACCGAGGCCGCGGCGATCGCGGTCACCGGGTCGGCCGCGCCGCTGGTCGAGGGTGGCCGGGTGACTGGCGGACCGGGCGGTGGGCTGTTGTTCCAGGCCGAGGCGACGGGCACGATACGCGGGTTGACGGTGCACGGTGGGCCGACCGGACTCGTGGTCGGCGGGTCGGCTGCGCCGGTGGTCGAGGACTGCGTGATCGAGGACATCCGGGAATTCGGGGTACGGCTGCTCGGCCAGGCTCGGCCGGTGGTTCGGCAGGTGCGGATCGAACGGTGCGCGGCCGGTGGGTTCCTGGTCGAGTCCGAGGCGACGCTCACCGCCGACCAGGCGGTTGTTCACGGCTGCGGGGTCGGGCTGCACATCGACGGTACGGCGACGGTCACCGGATCGGATGTCAGCGGCGCCCGCAAGGTCGGGGTTCTGGTGCAGTCGGAGGGGAACCTCACCTTGACCCGTACTCGGGTGCGCGGCAGCGGCGGCCCGGGGGTGCGGTTCGCCGCCGGTTCGTCCGGTCGGGTGAGCGGGTGCGAGCTGCTTGAGAACGTGGGTGAGGGCCTGGTCCGGGAGACGGTCAAGCCGGTCCAGGTGGAGACGACCATGATGGGCGGCAACGGCGGTAACGCCGTCCGCCCGAGCGGCCCGGCCAGCAGCCGGCCAGCCGGCCCCACACCGGCCGCTCCTCCCGTCGGCAGCGGTTCCACCCCGTTCGCCGGAGAGCCGGCTCTACCGTTCGCGGCGATGGTCCCGGCCGGCGGCGGGCCGGGATCCCCGGGCGGCGGGCCGCCGGCCGACCCCGCCACCCCGCTGCTGGCCGAGTTGGACGCGTTGGTCGGTCTCGCCGGAGTCAAGCACGAGGTAGCGACACTGGTCGGCCTGCACCGGGTCAGCCAGCGGCGAGCCGCCGCCGGCCTGCCGGCGCCGCCGATGTCCCGGCACATGGTCTTCGCCGGCGCCCCGGGCACCGGCAAGACCACGGTCGCCCGGCTGTACGGGCGCATCCTTGCCGCGCTCGGTGTGCTGAACACCGGTCAGATGGTCGAGGTGGCCCGGGCCGACCTGGTCGCCGAACACATCGGCGGTACGGCGGTGAAGACCACGGAGAAGTTCAACGAGGCGCGTGGCGGGGTCCTCTTCCTCGACGAGGCGTACACCCTGTCTCCTGTGGACGGTGGTGGTGGTGGGCACGACTTCGGCCGGGAGGCGATCGACACCCTGGTCAAGCTGATGGAGGACCACCGCGACGAGATCGTGGTGATTGTCGCCGGGTACTCGGTGCAGATGCGCCAGTTCCTGGACTCCAACCCGGGACTCGCCTCCCGGTTCTCCAAGTCGGTGGAGTTCGAGAGCTACTCCAGCGAGGAACTGGTCACCATCGTCGAGCGGATGTGCAGCACCCACCACTACTCCCTGGAGTACGACACGCGGCTGGCGCTGACCCGGCTGTTCGACGGGATGGCCCGGGACGCGAACTTCGGCAACGCCCGGGTGGCCCGCAAGGTGTTCGAGGAGATGATCGGACGGCAGGCGTTCCGGCTCTCGCAGGCGGTCTCGTCGGACGGGGTGGAGTTGGCTCAGCTGCTGCCCCAGGACCTCGGCGCCTCGGCGGCGGGCGGGGGGCAGGCCGGTGAGGCCCAGGCGGACGAGGTCGACAAGCTGCTCGGCCGGCTGCATGCCATGATCGGTCTGAGTGGGGTGAAGCGGGAGGTCTCCGACCTCATCGACCTGTTGGCCACGATCCGGGCCCGGGTGAGCGCGGGACTCCCGGCACCGGCGATCTCCCGGCACGTGGTCTTCTCCGGGCCACCCGGAACCGGCAAGACCACCGTCGCCCGGCTGTACGGCGAGTTGCTGACCGCCCTCGGCGTGCTCGCCGGCGGTCAGCTGGTCGAGGTGGCGCGGGCCGACCTGGTCGGCGAGTACATCGGACAAACCGCCCAGCGCACCCGGGAGGCGTTCGAGCGGGCCCGGGGCGGGGTGCTGTTCATTGACGAGGCGTACACCCTGGCACCGCCGGACGCCCGGCAGGACTTCGGCCGGGAGGCGATCGACACGCTCGTCAAGCTGATGGAGGACCACCGCGACGAGGTGGTGGTCATCGCGGCCGGGTACGAGGAGGAAATCGAGGCGTTCCTGGCCGCGAACGCCGGTCTGGCGTCGCGCTTCTCGCGCCGAATCCACTTCGTCCATTACAGCGCCGACGAACTGGTGGCGATCTTCCAGGGACTTGCCTCGGCCAGCGGATATGAGTGCCCAGGCACCACACTCATTGCGTTGCGGGAGCATTTCGAGCGCGTTCCACGAGGACGCACTTTCGGCAATGGGCGGTACGCGCGGCAACTGTTGGAGGACTCCATCACACGCCAGGCGGGCCGGCTGCGCACGCTCGGTAAGCCGACCGTCGAGCAAATGCGGACCCTTCTCATCGAGGATGTCACGCCAGCGGAAACCGCCAAGGTTTGATCGAGTGACGGCGGTGTCGCCCCAACCGCACCTTGTCTTCCCACTTGCTCGACCCACCCGCGGCAACCGTCTGCTGCATCAAGTCGCTCATAAAGGCCGGGCGCCGTACCCGGGAATCATTCCCGGTTGCTCCACCCGCTGGCCGGTTCGCAGGTCGGGGCACGCCTCAGTGCGTTGAGGCGCCCATGGCTACGAAGACTGGCCAGCGGGTCCCGGTCCTGCGGCTGCGCCACACAGGGGCGAAGGACCTGTTCCTTAACCTTCTGTTGTGATGTCGTTCACTGTTGGACGGGTAGCCGTTCCTGGGCACCGCTCAGCATGTCTGCCATGCCCGCTGTCGATAGCCCCTTCCGCCCGACCTCTGCCACCCGGTGAAGCGGGTGTCCTTTAGCGACGGTGCTCTTGGCCTCTTGCGCCGGGTCGCTCGTGGGCAACGTCGTCGAGTCTTTCCGGCCGGGCTCAGCGGGGGGTGTTGGTGTCGTGCCGCTTGAGGTTCCGGATTCTCTTGCTGGGTTTTTTAAGTGGTTTTATGGTGAGGAGTTTCCGGGCCTTTTGCCGGAGAAGTTTAATCAGTTCGGGCAGCAGTTGTATGGTGTTGCGGATGTTTTGGATGATGCGGAGAAGTCGTTTGCGTCGGGGGTGGAGACGATCCGTGGTGGGGTGCGGGGTCAGTCTGAGAAGGCTTTTGTTGCGGCGGCGGATCGTGTTGCGGGGTTGTTGAAGGCGGGGCCGGAGTTTGTGCGGACTCTGGGTCAGGCGATGGTGCAGTTCGCGGCGTTGTTCTTTTATGTTCAGGTTACTATTTTGGCGATCACGGCGTTGTTGTTGATCGAGTTGTTGATCGCGTTGAAGTTGTTGTGGGTCAATCCTGCCGCGTTTTTGGAGTGGGTGGCGAAGGCGCCGGTGGTGCGGCAGGCGTTTTATCAGACGTTTGTGCGGGTGGTGGGTAAGGCGGGGATGGGCGCGGCGTTCAACATGATTTACGAGTTGTTGGTGGACGTGGCGGCGCAGTTGGCGGGGCGGGGTCGGGGTTATCAGCGGGGGTGGAACCGGAACTCGACGAACGACGCGGCCGCGGGGGGCGCGTTGGAGGCTTTGGTCGGTGGGGTGTTCGGGGCGGGTAAGGGCGCGGCCCGTCGGTTGGGTGGTAAGGGCCTGGGTGGGGCTGTGGGTGGTGGGGGTAAGGGTGGTGGTTCGGCGGGGCGTGGTGTGGCCGGTGGTGCGGCGTCGTCGGGGGGTCGGGCTGCGGAGGACGCGGTTGAGGAGCTGACGACGGAGGTGGTGTCGGGGTTGGTGTTGAACGGTGGGGTGGTGGATACGGGGATTCTGGCGCCGACGGCGGTGTCCAGTGTGTTGAACAGTTTCACGATGGACGTCGCGGGGTCGGTGGGGGACGCGGTCGGGGGTGGGAAGGGCGACTCGGCGTCGGGTGGTGGTGTGTCGGGTGATGCGGATCCGGACACGATCGCGGATCGGGATCCGGTCCCGACGTATGTGCCGACGGATCCGAACCCGCCGCCGGGATACTCCGGTCCTCCCACGGATTCGGCCGTCGGGTCGCAGGATGATCCAGGATCCCCACCGCCGTATACGCCGACCCCTCCGGGAGCTCCTGGCTCAGGCTCCGGCTCCGGGTCGAGCTCGGGTTCGGGTTCGGGTTCGGGTTCGTCGACGGGAGGCGGAGGCGGGGGCCGGGGCGGGTCGTCCCCGGTGGATGGGGACGACGAGGTCCCGCCTGGTGTGCCGCCAGGTGGTGAGGTGACCGGACCGGAGGTGATCATCGGGCCGGACCAGGAAGCGTCACCGCCGTCGCTGGACACGCCTCCCGTGCTGGTACCGCCCGGTCCATTGGAACCACCCGCGTCCGTCGAGCCCCTCCCGGGCGTGGATGCCCCGGCACCGGACAGCACCGTCATCCCGCCGACCACCAGCACGTCCGGGCTGGGCGGCGAGCAGGACCACGAGTCCTCGCCGGGGCCGGGCACCCCGGGTACCTCCGCCACCCCGGACATACCCGCGATGCCGTCCACTCCCCGGACGGTGACGGCCTCGGAGCTGACCGGACCGGCACCCGTACCGTCCAGCACACCCGGTCCGACCGGTATCGGTCCGGTGACATCGGCCTCCCCGCCGACCACATCGGTTTCCGCGCCGTCCCACACGCCGGCAGCCACGTCCGGGCCAGCGCCGCTCTCCGGCCCGACACCGATCAGCTCGGTGCCGGGAACCGGTCCGGTCACCACGCCACCGGGCGCCTCGGTCGAATCGTCGTCGCGCACGACGGACAGCCCCGCGCCCGCGCGGTCAACCGGCCCGTCCCATGCGGTCACCGAGGCTGCGGTCCGTGGCCCATCCAGCCCGTCCAGCCCGTCCACCCCGCTGTCCAGCGAATCCCCCGGCGTGGTCCGGGACGGCGCCGGCGGACCGACGTCGAAGGCCGGCACCGAACCCGGCCCGGTACGCCGGGACGCGCCGGTCGTACCGGATCGGCAGCCCCGGCCGGAGCCGGTGAACGCCCTGCCCGGCCCCAACCACTCCAACGGCCAGCGCGCGGACGCCGGACCGGAGCAGATGCGTCGGGATCCCACGCCGCAGCACGCACGAGTGCTACCGCAGGACTCCGAGGTGCTGCGAAAGGTGGCGGCGGACCTCGGGCGGCGGGACGTGTCGGCACCCCGGAACGCGCGCGAGGTCAGCGACGGCCTGGCACGGCTGCTCGCCGATCCCACTCGACCAGCCTGGGACGGGGAGCCGGACTGCTATCCCGGCCTGCTCGCCTCGTACCTGGCCAAGCACCGCCGGCTCGCCCGGCGCACGGTGGACGAGACGTTGTTGGGTCGGGGGGACCCCCGGGAGTTCGCGCACGCCGTCGACGGCTCATGGGAGCAGTTCGGGGGCGATGCCGACGCGCTTCGGGCCCTGTTGACCGATGCCGACGGCGCGCGGCGGGACGGCTGGAGCGCGTACGTCTGGGTGCGCCCGCCGGGCGGCGACGCGCACATGTTCGAGCTGCACGCCGACGCGACCGTACCGGTCGGGCAGCCGGGCGGGCTGAAGTGGGTGGACCTCCAGCGTCCTGCGGGCTGGCTGGACGCGACGTCTGACCAGGGACTGGCGGAGAACCTGCCATTGGCCCGGGTCATGCTGACCGATGCCGCCGGGCGCTGGGTGCCGCTGGCCGAGGCGGCCGGACCCCACGACCGGCCGGTCAGGTCGTCCCTCGTCGAGGCGTTGGTGGACTCGCCGCGCAACCCCGGGCCCGGCATGCTTCGCCGGTCCGCCCTGGCGTCGAGTTCCCGGGCCAAGGACGACCGGTCGAAAGGGGCGCCCACGCCGAACGTGCCGACGCCGAGCGGCTCGCTCTACCAGGATCAGCCCGATCTGCTGTACGAGGTGGACGGCGCCGCCGACCTCGACAAGCTGGTCGATGACCTGCGGTCCGATGTCGAGGAACGGGTACGTGCCCGGATCCGGCCGATCGTGCACCGGTTCACCCGGGGCGGCCGGCAGGCGATCAGCGTCGACTTCCGCGGCATCGAGAACGCACTCCGCGAGGACCTGCAGTCGTTCTTCACCAGTGGTGGGCGTACGTTCGACGTCCGTGACGGCACCGGCCGCTGGCACAGCGTCACCGTCTCCACGACCCGCCTGACCGACCAGCAGGAACGGCTGGACCAGAGTCACGACAAGGCCAAGTACGACACGAGGAACGACTTCAGCACGGCGCTGAAGGAGACCGAGAGTTCCGGCGACAGCCTTGCCGTCGGCGCCGGCTTCATGATCGGCGGCCGGTTCGGACCGGGTGGCGGGGCGTCCGGCGAGATGGCCCTGGCCCAGGCGGCGGTGACCAGCGAGAGCGGCGCCACCCTCTTCGATTCGCACAATATTCGCAGTGGCGGGCCGTCCCACCTGGTGCTGGCGCCGGTCCGGTTCACCGTGCAGGTGGGCAAACCGGGGTCGCCGCTGTCCACCCCACCCCCGGCGCACCAGACGACGGCAGGCAATGCGGGGGCGGCACCGAACGTGGTCACCGCCCAGGTTGGCTTCCGCACGCTGGACGACATCGCCAAGGCGACCCCGCGTACCGACGGTGTGCACCGGGGCAGGTTCGACGTGTCGACGCTGGTCCAGAACCTGAACGTGGTCCGGATCCTGGACGCCCGGGCGGTGACCGTCGCCCAGCCAGGCACCTTTGCCTCGAACGACGGAGCCGTGGGCGCCCTGACCACGGTCGAGGACGACGACACCACGGGTTCGCGGACCTGGAACGAGGTGGTCGAGGACATTCTGCGCTGGTTCCAGCCGACCGGCGTTGCGGACCAGGGGAGCCTCAGCCGGGAGCAGCTCCGGACGCTGTTGAGTGAGCCCAGCGTGCTGGGGCAACTGCTGCCGGCGTTGGAGAGCGACGTGAACTCGCCGTTGATCCTCAGCCCGTCCCGCCGCCAGGCGGTGGCCCTTCAGCTCAACGCGGAGGTCACCGGGATGCAGTTGGTCGCGGACGTCAAGAAGTCCTCGTTCCGGTGGCAGCCCGGGTACTCGGTCAACGGTCGGGAGCAGCACATCAGTTCGGTCGGCGGCGGCGGTAGCGCGGTGCCGATCCGCTGGGGGTTCGGGTGGGCATACGTGCAACTGCGACTCAGCCTGGGTTTCCGGCGTAACACCACCACCAGTACCCGGCAGGGCAGCACCACCCGGACCGGCACCGAGTTCAAGGACATCGAAAACGTTCTGGCCAAGGTGAACGTACGGCTCACCATCAACACCGCTACCCGGGTCAACGCCTTCCAGAAACCGTTCCGCTCCGGTGTACGCCCGATCGTGCTGGATCTGAGCGTGCTGTCGCGCCTTCCGAAGGCCAAGGCCGAGGAGATGGTCCGGGACGTGCGACCGCCCGTGCTGAAGAGGACCGGCACGGCGCCCGGGAGGACTAGCGTCGGGTCGGCCAGGGAATACGGCAGAACCAGCTCCGACTCCGTCGTACCGCCCTCCAGAGACCAGCACAGAACCAGCGGCACGTCGCCGGAACCGCCCAGGGACCAGCGCAGAACCAGCGCCACGGTGCCGGAACGGCCGAGGGCGTACCGCAGAACCAGCACGGTGTCCATCGAGGGCGACCAGCGCGACCCTCAGCAGGAAAGGGAGTATCGCAGGACGAGCACTGTGTCGATCGATCCGAACACCAAGGGCGATCCGAACACCAAGGGCAAAATCCGTGAGATCGACCCGGAACAGGGGCCGGGTAAGCATCCGCCGCCGTTCGCCGAGAAGGGCGGGCATGCGATGCCGTACGACATGAGCCAGTTCGCCGATCTGCATCAGCAGACCGCGCGGCTGGTCCGGCGTTTCGGCGGTGGTTTCCTGCCCCGGTTCCGCCGCGAGGGTGTGGCCCAGCGGATGGGCTTTGCCAGCTCCGCGAGCGAACGCCAGCGCAATCAGGCGGAGCTGGACCGGGCGCTGTCGGTGCCGGCGCTGCGGCAGAACTACACCACCCTGCTCAACGGCGGGATTGCGGTCCGGCTGACGCGGACCAAGTGGTTCTCCAGCCGCCAGGTGGTGGTCCACGTGACCGCCCGGCATCCGCAGGAGCTGGTGCACACCGGTGTGGAGCGCAACGTCGCCGTACGTAACTTCCAGAGCCGAAGTGAGCAGGACAGTGCTGCCGGCGGCGCTCAGTGGCGGGCTGCGGCGGCGGTCGAGGGCGGGCTCATCTTCCGGTCCAGCGACGGTGCGGTGAACACGGGTTTCAGCCCGGCGGCCTCGGTGGAGTTGCAGGGGCGCCGGGCGCAGCAGGGCGGTGTGGACGTGACCGGGCAGGACACCGCGCTGCAGGGCGGCACGCCGAGTTCGGAGCGTTACCACGGCGACCTGGAGCTGGTCGTGCGGGTCTACCCGTACAAGGTCGGGCTCGGCCGGGACCGGGGCTCCCGGATCGGGTTGGGTACCCGGGTCAGGAGCATCCGGCACGCGGACGGCACGACGTTCACGCGTAGGGACAACGCGGTGCAGGTCGGTGGGAAGGATCTGCCCCGATACAGCCTGCGCCGGAGGCACCCGGTCGACGTCCTCTACTCGGGCAGCGCCGCGCCGAAGGAGCGGGTCACCCTCCCGGTGAAGGTCACCAAGGGGCCGCGGGAGCCACTGGCCCGGCGTACCAGAACCGACCTCAACACCCTGCGCAATTTTGTCGACGACACCTCGAGCCAGCCGGCACACCCCGGTTCCGCCTCCACGCCCTCTGGTTCCGCCTCCACGTCCTCCGGTTCGGCCACGACGCCGCAGAGGGGAGGCAAGGGGGAGGTCAAGGAGTGGCAGTTCGTCGAGTCGATACCGGGCAGTGCCGAGCTGCTCAAACTCACCCGGGACACGATCCAGGAGACACAGAAGTACGAGGACCGCGCGTCCCGGCGTCATCTTGGCGGCCTGCGCGGTGAGACGAGCCTGAAGCAGGGAATGCCGCTCTGGACCGACATCACCGACAGTCTCACCGCCGCTCAGCAGGCCACCAACCTCGGCACCATGACCGAGAAGCAGTGGGATCTCGACCCGCTCACCACGGACATCGACGGTGGCCGGCTCGACGTCTCGATCGCCGGCAGGCTGGTCAACCCGCGCCTGGTACCGGTCCAAGCGGAGATCACCACCGAGCACGCGCCGAGCGGCGGGGTGCAGGTGTGGAGCAGCCGTACCCGCGAGACCCAGCTCCTGGCCCGGGGACAGTTCGGTGCCTCGCTGCGGGAGGCGGTGCGCCCCGGGGACAAGTACGGCGGTGGTGGTACCGGCACCGCCGGCTACCAGCGGACGTTGTTGTACCGGATGACCCGAAAGCGGAGCAAGGTCAGCGGCGGCATCGAGCGCAACGTCAACAACCGTAAGGGCAAGAAGCGGACGTACCTGGTGGTGGCCGACCTGCGGGCGACGGTGGCCGCCGAGGTGACGAACTCCGCCGACTTCCCCAAGGCGCTCGTACCCAGACCGTTCCAACCGGACAGCTGGGAGCACCACAAGTCGGTGCGTCACAGCGCGGTCATCGAGAATGCCGTCTACCTGCGGGTCAGCGAGGAACAGGCGGTGGCGATGGGCCTGTTCGGTAGGGTGAAGCCGCCGGTGACGGCTACCCTCAGCGGCAATCCGGTCACCGACGAGGCGCGCAACGCCAAGCTGACCCTGCGGCCGGGCGGGTCGCCCGGGCTGGGGCTGCAGACCTTCCATGACGTTCCCTCGCTGGTGGACCCGGCGATCGCGGCGCTGAGGGAGGCGGTGGGCGAACCGAATCCGCAGCCGCTGGCCCGGCCGATCCTCGACGCGTTGACCGGGCACGGGCTGGCGGATCCGATGCTCAACCGGCGCCGGATGCTGCATGCGCTGTCCCGCCTCGGCGTACGGCGGAACTGGGCGGCGCTGTTCGACGGTGGTGTTTCCCTGATTCACGCCGACACCGGGATCTTCAGCCAACGGCTCTACGACGTACGCCTCGAGGCGGTCCTCGACAAGGGGGTCACGTTCGACCAGTTCGTCGCCAACCACGACGACATCGACGTGCGTACCGTTGGCGCGCAGGGCCAGACCGACCTGCTCCGGACCGCCCACGGCGGGGGCTTCTACGCCAACATCGCCGCGTCGGCGGTGCTCAACCCACAGGGTCAGCCGGCCGCGATCGGTGGTGGCTACCAGTACAACACCACCAGCCTGACCTCGACCTCGACCACGACCGAGTCGGAGCAGCGCACCACCGACATCAGCTCCGGTCGAGGGGTGAAGGCGCGGGTCACGCTCGAGCCCCAGTTCCAGATCCGGATCTACCACCGGGGTAGGGCCGTGCCGAATGGCACGATCACCTTCCGCGCACCGGTGACCGTCGACCGGTGGGCCGGTGATCTCCGGCTCCCACCGCCACGTCAGGGCGCCGTGAACGCGCCGAAACCGTACCGACCCGAGCCGACACCCGGCCCGGAACCGGGCTGGCGGCTGCGTAACGGCCTGCTGTTGCCGCCCCGGTACGCGCCGGAGGACTTCAATGGTGCGGTTCACCTCCAGGAGGCGGCCCAGGCGTTGCTGACCGGCGCCGCGGATCGTCTGCATGTCTCCGGTTACGTCGGGGCGCACCAGGTGCATCAGGGTTTCACTCCGGAGTTGTTGCTGCCGAACGTCGGGCGGGCCTTCGACACGGACGGGCTGGAACTGCCGCCGGTACCGAGCGCCACCGTGTCGATGCAGGAGGCACTGATCAAGCTTGGGCTGAAACCGGTGGCGGCCAGGCTGGGTGGCGTCGACTCCGCCGTCTACCGGGAGCACGTCGCCCAGCAGACGGCCAACATCAGCAGCGGGTCGAACCGGCTCACCCAGTCGCTGCACGCTCCCCGGTTGCTGCTCGGCCGGGGCTACCTGGGCGACCCGTACCAGGCGTTGGAGAACAGCAACAGTGGTCCGATCAGCGGCGAGACGGTCGCGTTGGCGGCCGGCACAGAGGACTCGTCGACAAGCTTCGGCAACGTCAAGCCGGAGGGCCGGTCGGTCCTGGTCGAGTACGTCTGCGAGCCGACCGTCTCGGTGACGCTGCCCCGGGCGGTGCAGGCCGACAGGCATCACCGCGATGACCAGATCCCGCCGGTGGTCGTGGCGGTGCGGATGGGGTTGGACGACGCGCGGCGGGTGCTCGGCATCAACAGCGGCGCCCCGGACAACGTACGCCGCGAGTTCGAGGCGATCGTGACGCACGAACAGAAGCTGGCCCGCCTCGGCGACGAGTTCGTTGCGGCGGGGGAGGCGGAGGCGGCTGCGAAGTACGCGGCTCTGGGCAGCCAGATAACCAACCCGTCTGAGCCCGGGCCAGCGGGGCCCCCCGCCAGAAGGCCGATGGACCCGGCTCTGCGCGAGCATTGGCGGAAGGCAATCGAGAAGCGGGAGTCGGCCGAGGCCGCGTGGTGGACGTCGATGCGGGACCACTACCAGCAGCTCGACGAGTTCAGCGCCAAGTACGAGGCCAGGCCGGACGCGCCGGTCAACCCGCCGCTGCTCACGGTGCCCGAGGACAGTGTGCTTCCGGAGAACGAGCCGCCACCGGTGCAGAAGCTGGCGCCGATGCGGAAGCCGGCACCGGTCGGGGAGTTGATCCTGACCGAGGAGCCGCCACCGGTGCAGAAGTTGGCGCCGATCAGGGAGTCGCCGGCGGTCGAGTCGCATCTGCGACGGATCACCGAGGAGGCCGAGCACGGGGAGACTGACGTCAGGAGGGCCCGTGAGGCCGTGACGACGGTGATGCCGCCGCTGCCGTCGCGACGCGAGTGGGATCTGCCGGTGGTGGACCACGATGTGGTGGAGGAGGAGCTGGCCGGTCGTACGGCGCCCGAGCGGAGGCGGATTCAGCGGTACGCGGACGCGCTCCAACGCTCGTCCCCGGTCCGGCTGCCGGCCCCCACCAACGAGGTGATCGACACGCGTTCCCGGACGACCGCGGCACTGCTCGGTGGTGCCACCCCGTACGCCCTGGCGACGCGCTCTGCCGGGGGCCGGCCGGCGGGCCCGCGCGAGGTGACCATTCCGGCGGAGGAGCCGGTCGTCCCGCGCCAGGTCGAGGAGCCGACGAGGGAGCGGAGCGGGACTGGCGGGTGGGGGGTGACGCCCGGCATCGACCTGGACCACGAGTACGGCGTGGTCGTCAAGGCCAAACGGGTGAAGCCGGGAGAGCTGGCAGACGGCCGGGTACGGCTGAACCCGGTGTGGTACCGGCTTGCCGACTTCCCGCCCGCCTTCCTGGAACGCAAGGATGCGCGCTGGCATTACACGGTCGACCCCGACGGTGAGATTCGCATCGGCACCGAGGAGATCCGTACCGTCCTCGACGACGAGGAGTGGCAGCAGTTGTGGACCGGCATGCGGCGGCTTGACGGGCAACTGACCCTGGAGGGTCTGAAGGCGTCGTTGGATGGTCAGGGCCACCCCACCATCGCGGCCGGCTTCGTCGGCCCCGGTGTCACCGAGGAGCGGCCGGCCCGGGTCAGCGGGGAGTTCGGCTGGAATGCCGTGACCGGTCGCTGGGAGGCGAACGACAAGTCCGGGCGGTACATGAGCGAGAAGGTCCGGAGTGATCTGAACCCGGACAACCTGATGCGCTGGGTGAGCAACGTGGCCGGGCGGATGAGCGCCCGGCTCGGGGTCGAGGTCACACCGGTGCTGCTCAAGCACGCCGAGCCGGTTCCGGCCGTACCGGTACCCACCCCGTCGGTCCCGCGACAGCACGCTGCCCCGCCGGTCCCACCGGCACCGGTGGTGGGACCGGCATGGTCGGTGCCCCCGGTGGCCGGGGCCGCGTCGACAAGTGGCACCCAGTCGGCGCAGGCCAACATGTTCCTGGTCGCCGAGGCTCTGGTCCGCCCGTACCGGGTGTTGCCGGTCCAGCCTTCGGATCCGGGGATCGACCAGCTGTGGCGGGTCGCGATCGAAGGGCTGTCCGGCGGTGCCGACCAGGCGGAGGTTGCCCGGCGGGTGGCGGCGTCGGCGGCGTCGCTCGGCCGCACCGCCACACCCCACCAGCCAGACCTGCCTCGCTGACCGAAGGCCGGGCGCGAGCCGACGCGGGATCGCCGTCAGTCACCGTTGTCGGCGGTCACCGGATAAGCGGGATGACCACACGAAGCAGCCCCTGTCATGGTCTCGACCCGAGACAGGCATGTCGGCATTCGTTTTCGGTCGCGCCGGCGAAACTAGTTGGCGGGCTTGCCGAACCAGCGGGAGAGGTGGTCGTCCAGGTCCTGCTGATCGTCGCCGATCCAGGCGACGTGGCCGTCGGGGCGTAGCAGGACGCACGGAACATCCAGTACCGCAGTGGGATCGGCGAGGTGATCGACCCGGTCCGACCAGCCACCGACGGCCAGGCGTTCGGTGCGGTCCAGCAGCAGGCCACGGCCGCGGTGCAGCAGACCGTAGAGGTGGCCCTGTTTCACATCGATGTCGGGCAGACGGCGGCCGAGCAGGTCGGGGCCTGCGCCGAAGTCGTAGCGGATGCCGATCGCGGTGATCTTCTCGATCAGGTGGCGGTTCACCTCGTCGAAGTCCATCAGTTCGGTGAGCAGCCTGCGCACGGCCTGCGGGCCCGGTTCGGTGGACAGCAGTTCCATCTGGGCGCGGGTGTTGTCCAGCACGTCCTCGGCGACCGGATGACGTTCGGTCTGGTAGGTGTCCAGCAGTGTTTCCGGCGCCCAGCCGCGGATCTGTGCGGCCAGTTTCCAGCCGAGGTTGAATGCGTCCTGAACGCCCAGGTTGAGGCCCTGTCCGCCGATGGGCGGATGGATGTGTGCCGCATCGCCGGCCAGTAGCACCCGCCCGACCCGATAACGTTCGGCCAGTCGTGTGGCATCACCGAAGCGGGACAACCAGCGCGGGGAGTGCACGCCGAAATCGGTTCCGGCGATCGCGCGCAACTGATGTTTGAAATCGTCGAGAGTGGGCGGTTCCGCGCGGTCGCTGACTCCGGCGGCGGGGACGACGACGCTGTAGACCCCAACGCCTGCGGGCCGAAGCCAGAACGGATGATGGGCCTCGCGGACTTCGGCCACCTTGGCGGCGATCTGCTCCTGCGACACGCCCACTTCCATCTCGCCCATCAGCGTCTCGGTCCGCGCGGGCTCGCCGGGGAAGCCGACGCCGAGCAGTTTGCGCACCGTACTGCGTCCGCCGTCACAGCCGACGAGATAGCGTGCACGCACCTGTTCCCCGTCGGCCAGCTCGACGGTCACACCGTCGTCGTCCTGCTCGAAATCGGCGACCGCGCAACCGCGCCGGACCTGCGCACCCAGCTCGATCGCATGGTCTTCGAGCAGATGTTCGATGACCGGCTGCGGGATCCCCAGCAGATAGGCGTACGCGGAATTCAGGTCGGGCGCGGGTTTGTTGATGGCCGCGAAGAAACCGCCGGCCGGACGCTGTCTTCCCTGCTGGAGAATGCGATCCAGCAGGCCGCGCATCGCCATCAACTCGAGACTGCGAATATGCAGACCGACGATGCGGACGAACGACGCGGGCTCGGTTCTCTTCTCCAGGACGAGCACCCGCACATCGTGCAGACGCAGTTCAGCGGCCAGCATCGCACCGGTCGGCCCGCACCCGGCAATGATCACGTCGAACATGAGGGGAGCACGATCGGTACCGGAGACCGGCGCTGGGAGTCCGGGGACGTCGCCCACGGTGAGGCTGCGCTCGACCGCATCGTTCGACGACGGCTCGGCGGTGAAGTGCGGAGAATGCATAGGTGTTTCCTCTCGGGAGTGCCCTGTTGGCGAGGCGCTCCCGGCGACACCTACGTCAGTCGCCCGACCGTGACGGAGAGGGGGAGCACCCACATCGATACAGCGTTCATGGGTCTCACCTCCTCGGGCGGTGTCACGGTCAACGGCAAGCTACAGGCCCGAACATCATCCCGTCCAGCCCTTTCCCCGCCACGTGATCGCGACTGCATACGGACCGGTGCGGCGGCGATGCTGATCAGGGTCTGCCACGCTCAGAGCGAGAGGTGGCGTTCGTGGCCCGCTTCGGACGAGGCCGGGTAGCGAGCGCATAGCCGGTGGTGGTGACGCCGAGCGACACTCCCCAGCCGAGGAACACCAGCAGTGTGGCGGCCACCGCCCACTCCTCCCACACGTCTGACCATTGCAGGTCGCCGGTGAGCAACTGCCGCACGAAAACCGTGACGCTCAAGGCGCCGTAGGTGAGCAGCGCGAGCGCCACCACCCCGGCTGGAATCACCGCCAGGAGCCGGGGAACCGGTCGACCGTGCAGTCCCGGCACCCAGCGCGGGAACTGCTGGCCCCATCGCTGTACCAATCCGAGAACGAGCAGGCCGGCGAGCGGCGGGACGAGAGTGATGGCCACGCCCGTCGGCGTCGAGAGGCCCTGGTGGATGTCATCCAGTTGTCGGGGGGAGATGCCGACCGGTACGCCGAGCACCCAGAGCCCATGCGGCAGCGCCCAGCCGATCACCGGCAGAGCGACGGACACGTACGCCCAATGACGGGTCCACCGCGGCACCGGTTGGTAGCCGGCAGCCACCGGTCCGCGCCGCGGACCGCACGCGTTCGCCAGCCCGGTGAACAGGACGGCCCCGGCCACCAGCGCGAGCCGGGCGCCGAGGTCACGCCAGTCGGAGGGACGCCCCGCCAACGCCGCCGGGACCTCGAAGAGCAGATGCAGCGGAAACGCGACGAGCAGGAGCAGGGCCGCCGCCACCCAGCTACCGGCGGCGGCGGAGCGGCCAGGGAACCGGACCGCGCACACGACCAGCATCGCGAGGGCGACACCGACTCCCACCGCTGCCCATCCCGACCAGAACGGCAGGGCCTCGACCTGGTCCGCGCCGCATCCATCCGCCGGGTCGACCAGATCAGTGCGGTCGCAGGCGGTGTAAGCCCACCGGCCACCCGCGATCCAGTACGCACGCAGGGCCACCTCACCGACGACGAACAGGATGCACGCCACCGCCCACGGCCAGACCCGGGCAAACGCTCGGGGAGAACGCGCGGGACGATCCGACAGATCGGCCCGCTGCGCGCAGTGTCCCGACGGCATACCCGACCCGTAGCCGTACCGGTCCGGCACCCGCACGCGGCCATGCCGTTCCCTCGCCATCACCGCGTGTCCCCGGCGGATGGAGCGATGGTCGCCAGTAACCGGGGCACCGGCGTCCGGCTGGATCGATCGACAACCCGGTCATCCGGGCCGGAGTCTGGTAACCACACACCCACCGTCATCACCCCATGGTCTGCGGCGATGGACAACCTCTCCTCCCCGTCGGAGGGGAACGCACTCCCTCTGTTGCGGGGTCGGCCGTTCGGCAGGTCTCATACGAGAGATCGTTTGCGCCTGGTGCCCTCCCATCGGATGGACCTGCCGGCCCCGCTATATGGCAGGGCGGGGCCGACGGTCTCTTCCGGCCGGTCAGAAGATGCGCGGGATGCTGGAAGTCGTCCAACGACTTCCCACCGTGGCCTTGTCCCTGGTGTAGAGCTTGAAGTCCGCTCCGGCGCAGCCGAGGCCGATTGAGGCGTGAACCATGGGAGAACCAGCGAACACGACGGCAAGCGGCTGCGGTCTCGGCGAGGATTCGTGGATCGTCGGGCCGGTCCGGGCCGTTCGGCGACGCCCCGTGCCAACTGCCGCCGCCGCTGCTGCACGCGGCGCTCGACTGGTTGCACGCCGAGCGCGGAGCTGCGGATGAGCTGAGCGCGGTCGTGCTCGGCCGGCGGGCTTCCCTCACCGCCGAGGCTGCCGACCCGGCCACCGTCGCCGTACTGTTGACCGTCGGGGACGCCGAGCAGTGGCTGCCCGATCACCCCGACGCCCTCGCGGTTCTCGCCCGGGGTCGGGAGCTGCTCGCCGGCGGTCTGGCCGACGAGGCGCAGGCGTGGCGGATGACGGCCGACCGGATCTGCAATGCCACGCCCTCCGCCGACTGTTGACCGCACCGGGTCGGCCGGTCGGCGTACCAGGGGCGCCGCGACGGCGACGCTGGGCTCGGCGCGGCCCCGCCCGTCGCGGGCCAGCGCGGTCGTGGCTACTCGGTCGAGAACCGCCTTGTGCCGTACGGGATTGCGCACACCCCCAGGTGGATCAGCCAGTTGATGCTTCTTCCGACCCCCCGAACCGGGGTGCACCCATTGGCAGGCATCATGTCGGCGTGAATCCGACCGTCGCCGCTCTGCTCGGCTCCGCGATCACCGCCTTCGCATCGCTGTTCGTGGTCATGGTGCAGGGTCGACTGAGGCGGCGACACCGCGAGCGGGCTGACCTTCAGCGCGCGTACATCCTCATGCTGTCTGGCGCCCTGCGCCTCGCGCACAAGGCCGAGGCGCTGCGACAGACCAGGTACTGGCGCTCGGGCCTGCGCGAGGTGGGCGACCAGCTGCTTGGAGGGCACAAGCCACTGGATCCGATGGTGCTCCACGACTGGCTGGCCAAGGACATGGTTACCGTGGAGGCCGCCTGGTCGGAGATCTGGACCAGCGGTGACCAAGACGGCATCGCCCTGGCCAACGGCCTCATGACCGCGTTCACCGGGGTGATGGACGCGGCCATGACGTCCAGCGGCAAGGAGCCGTTCGACGCCGCCGACGAGATGCTGGTCGCCAGCCGCCGCCTCGGTGAAGCACGCGGGCAGCTCGCCCTGCACGCCCGCCGTGTCGCCAAGCTGGGACCCCGTGACGTGGACCTGTTCACCGACCGCGAATACAACCTGACGCAGGCGAGGGTGTCACACAGCGCCCCGTGACCACGACGGTGCGCACCTGTCAGCGACAGCGACTCCACCAAGGACCGGACCGGTCCGTCGGCGCACAACACCGCGTCGGCCAGCTCGAAGGGCATCCGTCCGCGAGGGCAGACAGACGTGGAGCTTCCGCCGGAACCTCGCCAACTCCGTGCACGCCAGCCGGATGAGGATCATGCGCACTGATCACGGGACAGCCCTCGGCCATTGATCTTCTTGTCTCGGCAAGAAGAAGAACAACCAAGGGCTGCCACCATGAATCAGTCGGGGTCACCGACAGTCACCATAGGTCAGAGATCAATTCAGATAAGATCTACACATCGACCCGTCCGTCGAAACGGGTCAAGCCCACCGAGCATCCGCGGTGACGAACTCTCACTCGGACTGGTTGTCCCCGGCCGGCAGGGTCCTGCTGATCTGATCGACCCGCTGCAGGCGTCCGTCTGCGGCGAGCTGACCGAACAGGTGGATCTCCGTCACGACGGTGTTGCCGCCCTTGCGCATGACAGCACCCAGTGTGTAGCGGGCGGCGACCCGGCTGCCCTGGATCACCGTGTCGTGGACGTCCACGTAGATGCTGGACGCGCGCTTTCGCGCGGGCCGCACATGGGCGAGCAGCTTCTCCCGGTCGAGAGGTAGCCCGTCGTTGTAGAGGACGAAGTCCGGGGTGTGGTAACGGTCGAAGACAACCTCGGCGGGATCGTCGCCGAAACTGACCTCCTGGGGATAGTTGGTCAAATAGCCCTGAAGATCGTCTCCGGGCAGGAACTGCCTGTCGTTACCCACGTCGCCGCCTACCTTTCGCCCCGGACAGCCGGGGGCCTAGCTGGAGAATGAACAAATCCGTCAAGCCTGCCCTCGTCGGGCCTGACCCGCAGCACACCGATGCCCGCGTCATGGCGCCGGCATCGCTTCGTCGGCCTTGTGGAACAGTCGGCTCGGCCACCACATGCACCGTCCAATATCGAGGCTCAGCGCGGTGACCAGCACGGACCGGACGATGAGCGTGTCCAGCAGGATGCCGAAGGCGACAGCGAATCCGATTTGGACGAGCTGCACCAGGGGCAGGCTGGTGAGCACCGCGCTGCCGGGTAGCGTGGCGACGATGTCGTCGGTCTGCAGGTCGCCGAGCCGGCCCGCGAAGCCCGCGGCGACGAGCCAGAGCGCGAGCACCAGGAACTTCGAGCGGCGACCGGCGATCCAGCCGCCCATCCGCCGGCCCGGGGCGCGCCGGTGCCCTCGGGCTCTGGCGAGTCGACTGGCTGGCGGGGCGTTATCGACCTTGTCATGCCGCTCCTTTGTGCCGTTCTTCGGTGAGGCGGTGACTCGCGTGGGAGCTGCCGCGGGTGTGCGGAAGAGGAAATCGCCCTGGAGGCTAGGCGGGGTCGCTGGCAGATGACCCACACATCGCTGTCAGGCCAGGACAGCCTGTCTGCGGGGCGAGACGCGAGGATCCGCTGTGCCGGCGAGCGGCACGGCGGTCCGTACAGGAGGGTGCGTGGGACGACACCGGCCGGCAGGCCGGTTCAGCGGCGGGTTACGGGGCGCTGTACCACTGCTGGATCTGGCCCAGGGTGGCCGCCTCGGCGTCCTCGATGCCCGCCCAGTCCACGCCGTGGTGGCCGTGGGAGATCTGGAAACGGGAGGCATCATCGGCAGCGATGATCACCGAGTAGGTGCCCGGGACAGACGGCCCGGTGTAATGGGCGATCTGCAAGTCGTTGTGGCCGAGCGCCGGCACCGGCACGGCCGTGCGCTCGGTCGCCTTGATCGTGATCACCTTGTAGTCCGGCCCGACTGGAACGCCACGCCGGGTTCGACCTGCTGCACCTTTTCGTCTCTGGCCGCCGCGCGCCCAGCCGTGTGCGCGCGGAGAACCTGCACGAGCTGGGGGACGACGCGATCCTGGCCGAGCTGCGCCGGCACAGGGCCACCGACGACCGGTTGTTGGCCGACCGGGACCTGCTGCGCATGATCCTTCCCGTGTTGCGCGGAGACTACCGGGCGATCGAGACCTACCGGGAGCGTCCGGGTAGCCGGGTGCGCTGCCCGCTGTCCGTCCTGGTCGGCGACGTGGACCCGCTCGTCCCTCCGGACGAGGCGGAGGCGTGGCGGGCGTACACCCACGGGCCCGACAAACGTCCGCTACCTCCCGGGCGGCCATTTCTCCCTCAACGACCGGCCCGACGAGGTGCTCGCCATGGTCACGGACGTGCTGGGGGTCGGCGTCGGCTGACCGCCACACCCTGAACGGATCAGAGCGGTATGTTGCCGTGCCGCCCGCGCCGAGGCCGGGTGGCGGCGACCACCTCGGCGAGCCGACGCCGAGTGTCCGACGGGTCGATGATCTCGTCGATCACACCGAGTGCGAGAGCCCGCCGTACCCCGCCGGACTCGCGCCGGTGCTCGTCCACCAGTCGGGCCCGCAGCTCATCCACGGTGCCGGCAGGGGCGGCCTCCAGCTCCTTGCGGTGCAGTACGCCGACCGCGGCCTCCGCGCCCATCACCGCGACTTCCGCCTGCGGCCAGGCGAAAACCGCGGTGGCGCCGAGGGCCCGGGAGTTCATTGCGATGTACGCCCCGCCGTACGACTTACGGGTGATCAGGGTGACCCGGGGCACCTCGGCCTCGGCGAAGGCGTGCAGCAGTTTGGCCCCGCGCCGGACCACGCCGTCCCACTCCTGCCCGACTCCCGGCAGGTAACCGGGCACGTCGACCAGGACCAGCAGGGGTACGCCGAAGGCGTCGCACATCCGCACGAACCGCGCCGCCTTCTCCGCGCTCTGCGACTCGAGGCAGCCACCCTTACGCAGCGGGTTGTTCGCCAGCAACCCGACCGTCCGCCCGGCGAGCCGGCCGAGCCCGACCACCATGTTCCGCGCCCATCCCGGCTGCAACTCCTCGAAGAGCGTCGCATCGCCGTCCCGGTCGAGCAGCTGGTGGACCAGGGGTCGCACGTCGTACGCCCGGCGGCTCGACTCCGGCAGCAGCGTCCGCAGGTCGTGCCGGTCGGCCACGCTGCCGAGATCGACGTGCCCGGGACGGGCGAGCAGCTCGGTGATCCGGCGAGCCCGGACGAACGCCTCGGCCTCCGAGTCCGTCGCCACGTGTGCCACCCCGGAGCGGCGGGCATGCACGAGCGGGCCGCCGAGCATGTCCATGTCGACCTGTTCACCGGTGACACTCTGAACGACGCTCGGGCCGGTCACGAAGACCCGCGCCGCGTCCGACATGATCACCAGGTCGGTCAGGGCCGGACCGTACGCGGCGGCTCCGGCGGCCGGACCGAGGACGACCGAGA
Source organism: Micromonospora sp. CA-259024 (assembly GCF_050936255.1). Classification (NCBI taxonomy): domain Bacteria; kingdom Bacillati; phylum Actinomycetota; class Actinomycetes; order Micromonosporales; family Micromonosporaceae; genus Micromonospora; species Micromonospora sp. CA-259024. The sequence goes on from NZ_JBNJND010000001.1 coordinate 934,135, forward strand.
TCTGCGGGATTCGCCCGGAAGCCTTCGTCATCATGGCGAACATCCGGCCCACGCCGTCCATCGACTCGACACCGTCGGCCAGCTTCGCCCCGCCGGAGTGCCACAGCCCGACCACCGGCCAGTGCTTCCAAAGGGCCAGGCGGATGGCGTCGACGATGTGCCCCGCGCCAGCCGCACCGAGGGCGCCGCCCATCCGGCTGGCGTCCGTGCAGTACGCGACGACCGGGAAGCCGTTGATCAGGCCGCGCACCGCGTAGACACCGCTGTCGTCGGCCGGGTGCAGCGGTTGGAGGCTGCCCTGGTCCAGGAGCTTGCCCAGTCGGGTGGCCGGCAGCCGCGCCGTGCGGACGCCATCGTCAGCGCGGGGTGCCGTCAGTGCGACCGTCATGGTGATCCTCCATTGGGGCGGGCTGAAGTGGCACTGTGGCTCACGGTAACGACGGGTCTGAGGCCGCTGAACCCCTAGCGCACCCCGGATCCGGGCCGTGCAGATCGGACGGATCGCGCCGAGTTAGGGGTTGTTGAAATCCGGCGTACGCGATTCGCTGTCTGCGGTGCCCGCCTGCGCAGGCGGAGTTTCCTGCCGGGGCGATGCCGGCAGAGAGCCCGACCCGGGGTGGAGGACCGCCGTGACCGTGCCAACGACGAGCATCAAGCAGATCCGTCAACTTGACCGGGTGGTCATCCGGTTCGCCGGTGACTCCGGCGACGGCATGCAGTTGACCGGTGACCGGTTCACCTCGGAGACGGCGCAGTTGGGTAATGACATTTCCACGTTGCCGAATTTCCCCGCTGAGATTCGGGCTCCTGCTGGGACTTTGCCGGGTGTGTCGAGTTTCCAGGTGCATTTCGCCGATTACGACATCCTCACCCCGGGTGACGCGCCGAATGTGTTGGTGGCGATGAACCCGGCGGCGTTGAAGGCGAACCTGGCTGATCTGCCGCGTGGTGCGGACATCATCGTGAACACTGATGAGTTCACCAGGCGCAACCTGGCGAAGGTCGGTTACCAGTCCAACCCGCTGGATGATGACTCGCTGGCCGGGTATGTGGTGCATCCGGTGGCGTTGACGTCGATGACGGTGGGTGCGCTCGCCGCGTTCGAGGTGTCGAAGAAGGACGCTGAGCGGTCGAAGAACATGTTCGCCCTGGGTCTGTTGTCGTGGATGTATTCGCGGCCGTTCGAGTCGACGTTGCGGTTTTTGGAGCGGAAGTTCGCGGCTCGTCCGGAGTTGGTCGCGGCGAACGTGGCCGCGTTCCGGGCCGGGTGGAACTTCGGTGAGACGACCGAGGACTTCGCGGTGCGTTATGAGGTGAAGCCGGCGAAGATGACGCCGGGCACCTACCGCAACATCACCGGTAACGCGGCGTTGTCGTTGGGGTTGGTCGCCGCGGGGGTTCGTTCCGGGTTGCCGGTGTTCCTCGGCGCGTACCCGATCACGCCGGCGTCGGACATCCTGCACGAGTTGAGTAAGCACAAGCGTTTCGGTGTGCTCACGGTGCAGGCCGAGGATGAGATCGCCGCCGTCGGCGCCGCCCTGGGCGCCTCGTACGGCGGATCGTTGGGGGTGACGACCACCAGCGGTCCGGGTGTGGCCCTCAAGAGTGAGACGATCTCGTTGGCGGTGGCGTTGGAGTTGCCGCTGGTGATCGTGGACGTGCAGCGTGCCGGTCCGTCGACGGGTATGCCGACGAAGACGGAGCAGGCCGATCTCAACATGGCGCTCTACGGTCGCCACGGTGAGGCGCCGGTCGCGGTGATCGCCCCCCGCTCGCCGTCGGACTGTTTCTTCGCGGCGTTGGAGGCGGCCCGGATCGCGTTGACCTACCGCACCCCGGTGATCCTGTTGTCCGACAACTACGTCGCCAACGGCTCCGAGCCGTGGCTGCTGCCGGACGTGGAGTCGCTGCCCGATCTGCGGGTCGAGTTCGCCACCGCACCCAACGGGGAGGACGGCACCACGTTCCTGCCCTACCTGCGGGACCCGCAGACCCTGGCCCGACCGTGGGCGATCCCCGGCACCGCCGGCCTGGAGCACCGCATCGGTGGGTTGGAGAAGGCCGACAAAACCGGCGACATCTCCTACGACCCGGCCAACCACGACTTCATGGTCCGCACCCGCGCGGCCCGGATCGAGACGATCCCGGTGCCGGACATCGAGGTGGAGGACCCCGACGGCGACGCCCGGGTGCTGGTGCTGGGTTGGGGCTCGACGTACGGGCCGATCGGCGCGGCGTGCCGCGGGCTACGCCAGCGGGGCCTGTCCGTCGCCCAGGCGCACCTGCGGCACCTGGCCCCGATGCCAGCCAACCTCGGCGAGGTGCTGCGCTCCTACGACAAGGTCGTCATCCCGGAGATGAACCTGGGCCAACTCGCCCACGTCATCCGGGCCCGCTACCTCGTCGACGCGATCAGCTACAACCAGGTCCGCGGCCTCCCGTTCACGGCCACCGAGCTGGAGACGACGCTGGAAGAGGTCCTGAAGAATGTCTGAGCCCGTCACCCTCAAGCTCACCGCGAAGGACTTCAAGTCCGACCAAGAGGTCCGCTGGTGCCCCGGCTGCGGTGACTACGCGATCCTGGCGGCCATCCAACAGTTCATGCCGGAGCTGAACATCCCCCGCGAACGCACCGTCTTCGTCTCCGGGATCGGCTGCTCGTCGCGTTTCCCGTACTACATGAACACCTACGGAATGCACTCGATCCACGGCCGCGCCCCAGCGATCGCGACCGGCCTGTCAGTGTCCCGCCCCGACCTGTCGGTCTGGGTCGTCACCGGCGACGGCGACGCCCTCTCCATCGGCGGCAACCACCTCATCCACGCCCTACGCCGCAACGTCAACCTCAAGATCCTGCTGTTCAACAACCGGATCTACGGCCTGACCAAAGGCCAGTACTCGCCCACCTCCGAAGTCGGCAAGATCACCAAGTCGACCCCGGCCGGCTCGGCCGACGCCCCGTTCAACCCACTCTCACTCGCCCTCGGCGCCGAAGCCAGCTTCGTCGGCCGCACCATCGACTCCGACCGCAAACACCTCCAGTCAGTGCTGCGAGCCGCCGCCGAACACGAAGGCTCAGCGTTCGTCGAGATCTACCAAAACTGCAACATCTTCAACGACGGCGCATTCGACCAACTCAAAGACCCCACCACCCGCGACGACTACCTCATCCGCCTGGAACACGGACAACCGATCACCTTCGGCGCCGACGGGCAGTTCTGCGTCGTACACCCCCCGGGCGGCTTCGGCCTGGAAGTCCGCGACACCAACTCGGTCCGCCCCGACGAGATCGTCGTACACGACGCCACGGTAACCGACCCGGCATACGCCTTCGCACTGTCCCGGCTACCCGGCCTCGACCTGCGCAACACCCCCATCGGAGTGTTCCGCTCAGTCGACCGACCGTCCTACGACAGCGTCGTACAGAGCCAACTCACGGCCGCCAAAGCGGCCGTCACCGAAACCCCCGAACAGCAACTCGCCGGCCTACTGAACAGCGGCGACACCTGGACCATCCTCTGACTGAGTGAGGCGTGACGAGGTGCCCGTCGGGCATCCGCAGCCCGCGTCCGGGCCTGGCCGTGAAGGTCAGTCGCTGTGGCGGCTGGTGGAGCGGAGTGACCGGTGGCCGCCCTCCCGATCCGGCTCGTTGTCCGCCACCGGTTTGCCCAGCCGGCTCACCCAGTCGACGATCTCCGCGTCCTGGCTCGGCAGCGGCTCGCCGTCCGCCGGGGTGCCCGCGCTGTCCCCGGCGGTCCGGGACTTGTTGCGCCGGAACAGGCCCAGCCGGCCGCTGGCCCGTTCCGCCTTGACGACGGATGCGGGGTCGGCCGGCGTGGGGACTGCGGCGACCGGACCGGGCCCGGTGGGGCCGGCCGGCGCGGCGCCGGTCGTGGGCGGGGTACCGGCGCGCTGAGCAGCCGCGAGGGCGTCCCAGTTCGCGGCCTGGTTCAGGTTGGGCAGGGGCGGCCGGTGCCGAGGTGGGAGAGTCGGTTCGGGCCTTTCTTGCGTGCCGGCCGAGTGGGTCGCCTCGGCTCCCGGAGCGGGCTCGGTCGAGGGCGGTACCCGCCGCGCCGGAACGACCGGCCGGGCCATCTGAACCCGCGTCCGGTCGGTCTTCGGCGGCTGGTACATCCGGCGGGTCCCCGGGGCGACGAGTGCCTCGTCGGGTGGCATCCCGCCGGGTTCGGTGTTGTCCGCCTCCGCCGTTCCGTAGCCGTTCCCGGCGGGTCCCGCGGGAAGGTGGGCCACCATGGCGGGGACCGGTTCCGACGTCTCCGGGGTGTCGGCGAGGTCGGCCGGTGTGGCGAGGTCGGCGCGTGCGGCGGTCCGCGTCGCGGAGTCGGCCGGTACAGCGTTGGCGTCCCGGGCGCCAGCCGGCGCTCCGAAGCCCAGCGGTTCGGCTGCGGCCGTGAGGTTCGCTGCGGTCGCGCCGACGAACGGCCTCGTACCGGCCAGGTCGACGGGATACGGCTCGTCGGTCGCACCAACGGCCGGCGTCATGGCCTGCGGCACGGCGGCGTCGGCGGCCAGCGGATGGAGGCTGTCGGTCGGCTCGACGACCCGCGCTTCGGCGGTGCGCGGCAGGAACGGCCAGCGCAGCAACGCGGCAGCGGCCGAACCGAGCACACCGGCGGCGACGGCGAGCAGCGCGCCGTAGTACGGCGTGATCTGGTACCGGTCGACGGCGTCGCCGGGACCGGCGCTCAGATAGGCGAACGCGATCAGCACCGCGCCGGTCGCGCCGGTCGCGCCGTTGACCAGCGGCGGATGTCCGCGCCAACGGGCCAGCCCGCCGGTCACCGCGCCGATGAGCAGGGCCACCGCTGGCAGCATCAGGAGTGCCTGCCGGTGTGCCGCGTCGGCGTCGAGTCCTGCCTGCTCCAGCACACCGATCCGTACGGCGGGCAACGGCCCGGCGGTCGCGAGCGCCGGGACAACCGAGACGAGCGCCAGCAGCCAGACCACGCCGCCCACTGCCGCCAGGTTCCAGCCCAGCGGCGGCTTTACCAGTACGGCGATCGCGGCACCCGCGCCGACCAGCGCGCCGAGGGTCGCGCAGATGCCGACGGCCCCGATCGGGTCCACAGAGAAGCGCTCGGCGGCCTGGGCCGGCCGGACGCAGAGCGGCGCCACGACGGTGGCGCCCAGCGCGGCGGCGGCGGCGATGGCCACCAATCTGCCCGTGCTCTCCAGCCCTCCGTATCGGCGGGCCAGGCGTGCGGTGAGGACGGTGCCGGCTACGGCGGCGTGGGCCGCGAACCAGCCCACCCAGGCGAGCTGGGCAGGCCACTGGTTGACGGTGGCGCCGGTGGAGACGCCGGTGAGCTGGACGATGCCGAAGCTGAACGCGATGCCGAGCTGACCGGCGCCGGCGAGTACGCCCACCCCGAGAGCTGTGACCAATAGGTTACGCCAGGTGCGAGAGACCATGTCCGGCACGTTACGCAGCTTGTGCGCCGATTTTCACCAAAATGCCCGTATTCCACGTCGGATGGCCGCTCCAGCGGTCACCTCAGTTCGACCATGCGCGCGACGTACGTGGTGCCGCCCCACATTGGTGAGCAAGTGGACGGTTACCGGAGTCGCGATAGTCGGCGCACCGGCCGCAGGCCCGACTATCGGGCCACCGCCGCGCTGGCGGCGACGTGAGAACGGCCGCCGTCGGCGCGGCCCGGCGTCAGAGCCGCGAGGTCAGGGTGGCCCTGAGCCGAATTCTCGCACCAGCCCGCCATTGACGCTCAGCGGCGGGTCTACTTCCTGTCCCGACTGGAACTGGGCACGCCCGGGGCGGGATCAGCCAGGACGAGGAAGAGGTTCGGATGACCATGAGCAACGACGGCGCCACGGGGCGGCGCCGGATCGGCACAGCTTCGGGCTGCGAGGGCTGGCCGAGCAGCTGGCCGAGGCCGGCGGGACGCTGCGCCATCACCTCGACGGCGACGTGTTCCGCCTCGACGTGCGGGCACGGACCCGCCCGTGATCAGGGTGTTGCTCGCTGACGAAGAGTGTCCACTCACACCTCGGGAGCTGGACGTGCTCCGGCTGGCCGAGTACGACACCCCGGTACCCGAGGTGGCCCGACGTATCCACCTCTCCACCGGCACGGTCCGTGACCACCTGTCGACGGCGGTGAACAAGCTCGGGGTGGCGAACCGGGCGGAGGCGTTCCGGGCCGCCCGGGACAACGGCTGGCTCTGATCCCGTGGCAGCGCTCCAGAGCTCAGTTCGGCACCGGAACCGTCACTGCGGTGAGGACGAAGCCGTCCGCGATCCGGAAGCGGCCGGTGAAGGCCGTCAGGGGGGTGTCCGCGCCGGCCAGCACCGGTCCGGGCACCAGTAGCCGGGCGTGAAACGTCCCCGCCGGGTCGAAGCGGAGGTCCGCCTCGGAGAAGTCCAGCCACCGCTCGGCCAGCGGAAACCAGGCTTTGTAGACGGACTCCTTGGCGCTGAACAGCAACCGGTCCCAGGCCACCCGCGGCGAGCCGGCGGTGAGGGCCGCCAGGTGGTCGCGCTCCGCCGGCAGGGAGACCGCGTCCAGCACCCCCTCGGGCAGCGGGGCGTGCGGCTCGGCGTCCACCCCGATCGCGGCGAGCACGTCGGCGTGGGCGAGGGCTGCCGCCCGGTAGCCCTCGCAGTGGGTCATGCTCCCCACCACGCCGTCCGGCCAGATCGGCCTTCCCCGCGCACCGGTCAGCACGGCGACCGGCGGGTAACCGAGCTGGGCCAGCGCCGTCCGGGCGCAGTGCCGTACGGTTGCGAACTCGCGGCGGCGCTTCTCGACCGCCCCTGCGACCAGCGCGGCCTCGCCGGGGAACAGAGCCACCTCGGGGTCGTCGTGGGTCTCCACGACCGCCACCTCAGGTGGCAGGATCTCTTCCAGCACGACCGGATGGTAGGCCGGGTGGGCCAGCGGGTTTCTGCTGCCCTCCGTCGACGCCGGTGGTTCCTCACTGCGGCGAAGCTACGTTTGTGGGCGGAAGTAGTGCCGGACCGCGTAGCGGTAGACCTCCTCGCCGAGTTTCGCCCCCTCGACGTCAGCGGTGCGGAAGTGGACGCCGCCCCAGACGCGCGCGCCGATGAGCTCGTTGAGCGCTTGGGAGAAGCTGGTGAACTGCCTGGTCGTGCCGGAGTCGACGCTGGATCCGCTGAACGCGATGTCGTCTCGGCCGAAGAAGTATCGGTACAGCGACATCCGCGCACCGGTGCCGCAGGCGTGGCCCGAGGGGTACTCGGGGAAGGGGGGTGTGACGAGCAGCGGCTGCCAGCCCGGGTCGGCGGCCGTCCTCGGGTTACCGTCCGTGTCTGCCAGTTGGATCGCCGTGACCGGACGCCAGTAGCTCCAGACGTCCTTCTGCCTGAAGCACGCCACTCCGGAGTCGGCCACGATGAGGTCGGTCATCGCGAAGAAGCGCGCGGTCTGCAGGGCGTCCAGCCGTTGGGTGGTGGCGAGCTGTCGCTTGATCTCCCAGGACGCGGAACGCCGGTCGTGCCACCAGATCGCGGCCTCCGTCTGGTCCCGGGTGCGTACCGTGCTCGTCGCCGAGCCGATCTCCTTCACCTCGTTGAGGTCGCGGGTGTACGCGCTGCTGGTCAATCGTGGCGGCTCGGGTGCGCGGAACGTCGACGCACGGGGGATGAGGAACGGCCGCATGTATCCGGTCCATGCGCCCTGGGACAGGTTCAGCGGCGGGGTGGGTCGCCACTGGCCGGGTGTTGTTCCGTTTCTCCACTGCTGGTCCCCGAACGCGCCGTCGTCCTGCCGTGCGGTGACCATCGCGGCCGCGGCTCGTGCCCCGATCGTCAGGCCGCCCTGCTTGGACCGCCCGTCGGGAATCGCGGCGAGAGCCGCGTCGTACTGTGCCCGGAGCCGCTCCTGCTGGCCGGGGAAGAGGGCGGCGAGTACGCCGTGGGCGGCGGCGGCGACGGCAGCGTCCGTCGACTCGGTCCCGCTCGACGGCGGTGCGGCGAGGTACGGCTGGTACGGGGTGCCGGCGATCGCGTTCAACGCGTCGTAGACGGCTCCGCTCACCATCGCGAAGCTGCGCACCTGCTCGTTCGGTTGCTGAGCCGCGACGTCCCAGATCGCCGTCTGGGCGTTGAGGTCCCAGGTGACCACCGGATTGGCGTGGCCGGTGCCGGAGATAGCGGCTGCGGCACTGGGCGCGGGCCCGGTCATCGTGGACGCGACCAGCGAGGCGAGCGCGATGGTTGCGGGAATGGTGCGGGACCAGATCGCACGGCGTGTCTGGTTGCGGCTCGTCATGATCTCCCCGTCGATAGGGTCTCGATGCTGGCTGTCGAAAGCACGCGACGTACGAAGTCGAATCGATGACGACCGAAACATAGCATTGCCCAGCTTCGATGGTTGGCCGTTCGGTCGCCTGTTGGGCCATCGTGGCGGTGGGGAAGACGACAGGCCCGCGGCCCGGCAGCCACATCGGGGCTGTCGATCACTGGGATCTTGTCGTATTACTCTTCGCCGCATGGCCTTGCGACCGGACGAGTTCTATGACCACGCAGTTGCCGTCGCGGACGGCGAGCGTCGGCTCCCGTTGGCACGCATGACGGGATGGGAGATCAGTCCGTTCGATCCGGACGGACTGCGCGTGGCGCCGTTGCGACCGCCGGTGCTCCCGGAGCCCCCGCGGCACGGCGAGGATCCATCGGACTGCAACGCCTGCCGCGACCGGGACGAAGGGATCTGGTTCAACGATCACTGGCGGCTGGTCCGGATTCCCGGCGTGGGCGTTCCACTGGTGCTCATGCTGCATCCGCGCGATCACTACGACATGGCGGATCTACCTGACGAAATGGCCGCCGAACTGGGGCTGTTGAGCACTCGCATCGTCCGCCACATGCAGGCACTGCCGCACATCTCGCGGGCCCACGTCTACCGCATCGGAGATGGTGGCGCCCACCTGCACGTCTGGTTCTTCGCCCGGCCTGAGGGACAGGCCCAGTTGTACGGGTCGTGGCTGGTCGTCTGGGACGATCTGTTGCCGGAGTACCCGGCGGACGTCGCGGAAGCTGACGCTGGAATCGTGGCGGACGCGTTGGTCGCGTCCCACGGAGGCCACCGGTCGCCCACCAGCGAACCGGCCGCTTGACTGGGACCGACGACACAGCGACCTCCGGCTGTCCGTCAAGCCGGCTTCGCTCCACACTCGCGCCAGGGTGCCGTGCGAGCGGTCGTCAGGCCCGGCAGGATCAGCCGGCTGCGCCGCTGGCTGTGGGTGCTGAGCTGGACGGTGGGGCCGGTGGAGGTCATGAGCATCCTTTCCGTCTGTCGGCATTCCCGGTGCCGTATCAGGCGTGGCTGGGCCGGATGTTGTGGTTGAGGTGGAAGACGTTCTGCGGATCCCAGACGGCCTTGAGGGCGGTCAGCCTGGCCAGCTTGGCGGCCGGGTATGCACGGCGTACCCCGCGTTGCCCTTCGTCGGCGGCGAGCGAGTTGACGTAGACGCCGTCGGCGTACGGGTCGAGCGCGGCTCCGGCCCTGCGAGTCGCTGCCATCCGGTTGTCGTCTTCGGATGGCTCGGTCCAGCGGGAGCCGGCGCCGAACTCGAACGTGGTGCCGCGGTGACTGAACGCGGCGTCGGCGTCCGCGACGTCGGCGATCGCGCCACCGTACGCCTGCAGGCCGACGCCGGGCAGTTGGGTTCCGGCGTGTAGGTCTGCCGCGCCGCGCAGCACGAAGGCCTCGATCGCGGCGGTGGGGAACCGCCGCAGATAGTGCGAGCTGGAGTACCGGCGGTAGGCGTGGCCGCCGGTGGCGTCGTCGCGTTGCTGGAGTTCGAGGTATGACGGGGTGGTGACCCGCTCGGCGACCGGACGCCCGAGCGCGCGCATCGCCGGCAGTAACCGGTGACCCCGGGCAGGGTCGCCGACCCATACGAAGCCGACGGTGGCGATAGGCCCGCTGGCCGTGCTGTGGACATCGGCGGTGAAGGTCGCCTGCCGCGGCGCGACGGCGTTGAGGTCCCGCCAGCCTTCGAGCACCGGCACGGCGTCCTCGGCGCGGAAGTCGAACTCGGCGACCAGGGTCTGCGTTCCGGTGTGGTGCAGTTGGAAGTCGAAGTCGGTGACGATGCCGAAGTTGCCGCCCCCGCCGCGCAGGCCCCAGTAGAGGTCGGGGTTCTCGGTTGGGCTCGCGGTCACAAGCTCCCCGTTGGCGGTGACCATCCTGTAGGAGACGACGTTGTCGCACGCCAGACCGTGTTGGCGGGCGAGCCAGCCCATGCCGCCGCCGAGGGTCAGGCCGCCGACCCCGGTGTGTGAGACGTTGCCCGCGGTCGTGGCGAGGCCGTATGGCTGCGACGCCCGGTCGAGTGCGCCGAGCAGCGCGCCGCCCTGGACCCGGGCGCGCCGCCGGATCGGGTCGACCCGAACGCCGTTCAACGGGGTCAGGTCGATCATCAGGCCGTTCGCGGGGACAGCGAGGCCGGCCACGTTGTGGCCGCCGCAGCGTACCCCGATCTCCAGGTCGAGTTCGCGGGCCAGGCGCACCGCGGTCACCACGTCGGTGACGCTCGCGGCCTGCACGATCATCTGCGGGCGGCGGTCAATCATGGCGTTCCAGACGGTGCGGGCCGCGTCGTAACCCGGGTCGCCCGGGGTGAGGAGGCGGCCGTCGAAGCGAGGGCTGGTCGCTGTCGTCATACGTCTGAGCCTGCCGGAAATCGGTACACCCGGTAAGGTCCGATTACATGGGCCGAGCCAGGACCAATTCGAGCACGGCGGAGGACCTGCTCATCGATGTCGACCGGACCGCGGCCGAACCGCTGCACCGGCAGATCGCCGCCTCGATCCGGGGCAGCATCCGGGCCGGCCGGTTGCGTCTCGGGACGTCCCTGCCACCCACCCGCACCATCGCAGCCGATCTGGGAGTGTCACGCGGCGTCGTGGTCGAGGCCTACCAGCAACTCGTCGCCGAGGGCTACCTCACCAGTCGGGCGGGCGGCTACACCCAGGTTGCGGTCGAGTCGGTTCCGACGCCAGTGGATCGCCGCGCCGGGGACCGGCCGGCGGCCCGGATCGACTTCGGGTACGGCCGCACCGACGTGTCGTCGTTCCCCCGGGCCGCCTGGCTGCGTTCGGTGCGCACGATCCTCACCACCACGCCGAATGAACACTTCGCCTACCTCGACGGGCGTGGCGTGCCCGAACTGCACGCAGCCCTGACCGACTACCTCAACCGCGTCCGCGGCACGTCGGCCCGCCCGGAGAACGTCGTGATCTGCAGTGGCTACGGCCAGGGCGTCGCGCTGCTGATCCAGGTACTCGCGGCGCGCGGCGCCCGCCGGCTGGCCGTCGAGGACCCGTCCCCGGACGACGACGCCCGCCCCGTCGCGGCCGCCGCCGGCCTGGACGTGATCGGCATCCCGGTCGGGCCGGACGGCATTCTCGTCGAGGAACTGGAACATGCCGACGCGGACGCCGTCGTGCTGACGCCCTCGCACCAGTGGCCCACCGGCGGGGTCCTGTCGGCCTCCGCGCGGGCCCGGGTGATCGACTGGGCGCAGCGTCGACGCGCCGTGGTGATCGAGGACGACTACGACGCGGAGTACCGCTACGACCGCTCGCCCATCGGCGCCATGCAGGGGCTGTCGCCCGACACCGTCGTGTACTGCGGCACAGCGAGCAAGACCCTGGCGCCAGGGCTGCGCCTCGGCTGGCTGCTGGCACCGTCACACCTGGTCGACGACATCACAGCGGCCAAGGTGCTGGCCGACCGCGGTTCTCCCGTCATCGACCAACTGACCTTCGCCGACTTCCTCACCCGCGGCGAATTCGACCGGCACCTGCGTCGCATGCGCCCGGTCTACCGCCGCCGCCGCGACGCACTCCTGGCCGCACTGCGCACACGGCTGCCCGAACTGAATCCGGTCGGTGTCGCGGCGGGCCAACACGTCGTAACCTGGCTCCCGCACGACCTTGACGAGGCTGCGGTCGTGGCCGCCGCCGCCCGGCACGGACTGGTCGTGCAAGGCGTCTCCCAGTACCGACTGAGCCCCGCCGCAACCGGCGGGCTGATCTTCGGCTACGCCACCCTCACCGAACGCGCCATCACAGACGGAGTGGAAGCCCTTGCCGACGCGGTCGCAGAGGTCCGTGCGCACATCTGCCGTTGACCACGCGCTCCTCCCGATGAGCGGGCGCCTGTGTGGCGTCTGGCACCATGGCCCCGTGCGGCACTATCCGACCGAGTCACCGGCCCGCACGCTGGCGGGCACCGACGTGGCGCTCGTGGGCCTGTTCGCGGCGACGGATAGAGAATTCGGCGCAAAACTTGATGTGCTGGCGGCTCTGGTAAGGGCGTATGGCGGGCGGGTAGTGAGCCGGCACGTCCAGCGGCGGGGTGTCTCTCACGGCGGTGCGGCCAAGATGGTGTTGCCGTTCTCGCGGCGGACACTGCTCAGCCCGGGCAAAGCGCGCGAAGTCGCGCAAGCGTGCCGGGCCGCAGGGGTCGGTGCCGCCGTGTTCGTCAACCCGCTCACGGAACACCAACGAGCAGTCCTCGGTGAGATGTTCGGGTGCGTCATGATCAGCAGCGAAGACCTCTCTATCCCCGGGCCATGACCGCCCGCAGGTGTTGCCGGTGGCCGCGACGGTGACACACCGTCTATGTTCGCTGGCATGACTGGCCAGATCACGGCAGGGCAGTTCCACGAGGCCGACGGCGTCGAGGACTGGCGATCTCTATACCATGTGGTATCGGCCTACTTCGAGACCGGCTCGCTTGCCAAAGGCATCGCGCTCATCGATGCAATCGGCCGGCTCGCCGACGAAACTGAACAGCGCTATCTCAACGTCGACCTGCGCGACGCCGGTGTCACCGTATCCCTCGGGCTGCGCGACACATCGTTGGCCCGACGTATCTCGGCCGCCGCCAGGAATCTGGACATCCCGGCTGACCCGGCTGCCGTGCAGCTCATCAACGTCACCCTCGACGCACTCGTCGGCACGGAGGTGCTGCCGTTCTGGCGCGCGGTGCTGGGCTACCAGCAGATCGGCGAGGATTACCTGTTCGACCCGTCGCGCCGTGGCCCGGGCTTCGGGTTGCAGCGAATGGATACTGCGCGTCCACAACGCAACCGCATGCATCTCGATGTCGCCGTCCCGCACGATCAGGCGCAGGCCCGCGTAGCCGCCGCTCTGGCCGCGGGCGGCCGACTGGTCTCCGATGCGCACGCGCCGATGTGGTGGGTTCTGGCCGACGCCGAGGGCAATGAGGCGTGCGTCGCCACCTGGCTTGGACGCGGATAACACCCTGGGACGTGTCCGTGGACTCGACCACTACCCGCGCCCCTGAGCACGCAACATCCCATCATGTGTACGGACTGCGAGGCTGAACGTCCTGGAGCCAGGCTGGACGGACCCCCGACGAGTCCGACGACGAACTGGCCCATTCGCACGCCGGGCCCACCAGATGATCGATCTCCAGGGGCGAGCTGTCCGGATCAGCCCCGAACAGCTTCAGATCCTTGGCGTAGCGGACGAGCAGCTGCGTCCAGGACGGCGCCAGCACGTCCCATGAGGCGCATTCGACATCAACCCGAACCACCTGTCCGGGCGTTCCCCCCGGTGCCGGGTCGAAGTCGAGCAGCCACCGCACGTCGCCGTTCATGTCGCCCACGACCACGGCGCCCGGCGAACCGATGACCGGTCGCACCGGCCCGTTCAGGAAGAGCATCTCCGTGTCGACCAGGTATGCCCAGACCTGAGGGTCGTCCCAGTCCGGCTCCGGATCATGGTTGTCGCGCCACATCCGGGTCATCTCGACGATCTTGGTGGTGTCGCAGAGGTACGTCAGCGGTACCGGGCTGGGATCACGGGGCGGCAGCGTCGGGCCGGGGTTGGTTCCGTTGTGAATGCGGAGACTGGCGCGGAAGTCCTGCGGCAGTCGTACGGCCAAGGCGGCCTCCACCGCATCGACAACCTGTACCGGAGCCGGCCCGTTGAGCTGCCGTAGAGAAGCCGGCAGGACGTGGCTCAGGCCAGCCTCGACCTGCGCCCACGCCTCGGCGACGCGCCTGTCGACGTCCGCTCCGATATCAGTCACGACGCAGACTCTAGACATCGCCACCGCAGGCGCCGATGTGTGCGTCTCGCCGTAGGAGTCGGCGTCAGCGCGCGTCGGAGATCGGAAACATGTCGGCGTACGGATCTGGCTCGCCGGTCAACGGGTCCAGTCCCGCGACAAGCCGTCGGCGCTGCTCCCGCCAACTCACGAATGGGGCGGACCGCCCCCACAGCGACGTGTCGCCGAGCGGGCACTTATCGAACTGCGCGAGCATCATCCGGGTGAGGAATGTGACCATGCCGCACTCGAACAGGGCCCAGGGCGACCTTCCCCAGCTGATCTGGCGACGCCACACCACCACCGGCCACCTGTCGGGATCCGGATCCGTCATCAGCCAGGCCATCTCGTTGGCGTTGCACCCGGATCCCCAGGGAAGAACAGCGTTGGCACCGGCGGAAACACCCGGCACGCCACCGTCTTGCTTCCAGAGCATGCGCAGCTGGGGGCTCATGGAGTCGATGTGCACGGATTCCATGGTGGGGACATCGACCGGAATCGGCGGCAGGATGACCAACTCCCCGATGTCACCCACGCCGTAGGTGTCCAGCAGTGACATGTAGTCACTCGGCAGCTTGGTGCCCAACGCCGATTCGGCTGACGCCCAGTCAATCTGCTCCAAGCCTCGATGATCTACCGGAACAAGCCTGAGCAGAGCCTCCACATCAGGGTGAACACCCATGACCGAAGCCTCCTTGGGATCGACGGGCGCCCACTCTACTGGTCATCCGACACGACTGCGGATCCGCACCGCATGACCAGTCCACCGCAGCCGGTCCTCAAGCGCACCCACAACGACTCCTACGATCGACTGATGGCGTCGGTCAAGCAGTTCCAAGTCACCTTTGACTGGTGGGTGAGGAGCGCCTGGCCGCACTTGAGGCCGAATACGCACGACTGGTCGCGCTCGGCGCGGTACGCGGGCGACTACTGCTTGCCGATGGCGACAACGAGTCGTGCCTCGTGATGCAGGACATCGAGGGCAACGAGTTCTGTCTCGACTGAGCGGCCGTCCGTACCCGACGCCTGCGATGAGGGCGGCCATGGCGGGGGTGTGATCCTCGAACCGCCCTCTGACAGTTGCTGCTGGAGGCCGGGCCCGCGCCTAAGGGAGACTGGCGGGCATGGCTGACTTAGACGATGCGAAGGCGGCGCTACGCCACTACCTCCAGGCGGCTCGCGAAGACCTGATCTGGAAGCTCGACGGGCTCAGCGAACGCGACGCCAGACTGCCTCGCACCGCGACCGGCAACAACCTGCTGGGGCTCCTCAAGCACTGCCTCAATGTCGAAGCCGGTTACTTCGGGCCCACCTTCGGGCGCGAGTTTCCGACGCCTGAGGAACTGGTCCCCATGCAGGCGTTCGACGAGGACCCGCAGGCAGATTGGTACGCGGGAGAGGACGAGACGAAGGATGGGCTGATCGACCTGTATCGCCGTGTCGGGGTGTTCGCGGACCAGACGATCGACCAACTACCGCTCGACGCGCCGGGGCAGGTGCCGTGGTGGCGGCCAGGCGCACAGGCCGTGACGCTGCACAGGATCATCATCCACGTGACCTGCGACCTCGCCCGTCACGCCGGTCACGCCGACATCATGCGCGAGCAGCACGACACGGCGATCGGCCTGCGGCGGGAGAACACCAACATCCCCGACGACTACGACTGGCCGGCGTACGTCGCCAAACTGACGAAGCTGGCTGACAGCTTCGGATAACCGCCCGGTCCCGTCCTTGGAGCAGCGGGACGCATCGGGCACCCGAGTCAGGCAGGTGGCGGCGGATCAGGGAGGCGCGCGGCGAGTTCCGGCAGAGTTCGGCCGCACGCACTCCCGGCCGTCGGCCGACCACGCTCGCGCCGAACTCGTCCGCCTCCTCCGCGACGACTCGCGTCCCCCTCCGGTCGGTGGACTGTGGTTCCGAGTCTTGCCACGATGAACCTCGGCGGCGCCGGACCAGCCAATCGGGTAGCCCTTCAGAGGGCCGTGCCGGCTAGCCGCGGGAGTGCGCTCCGGAATCCGCGATACGCAGCACTGGCTTGATGACCTCCCCGCTCGCCGCCGCGGCGAAGGCGGCCTCGATGTCGTCGAAGTCGTAGAACCGGACCAGTCGCTCGATCGGGAAGCGGCCGGACCGGTAGAACTCGGCGAGCCGGGGGATCAGCACCTGCGGGATCGCGTCGCCCTGGACGATGCCGGTGACGGTCTTGCCGAAGGCGAGCTTCGCGGCAGGCACGGTGTTGTCCGTTCCGCCGGCAACGAGACCGACGCGGCCCAGCGGCCGCAGCGCGGTGACCGCGTGGTCGAGCATGTCGCCGCGTCCGGTCGTGTCGAGCACGTAGCCGACGCCGCCGCGGGTGATCTCCTGGATCGCCTCCGCCACGTCGACCTGCGTCGCGTCGACCGTGTGGGTGGCGCCCAGCTCCCTGGCCAGAGCCAGGCGCTGCGCGTTCACGTCGACCGCGATGATCGTTGCGGCGCCCGCGAGTCGTGCCGCCATCAGCGCGCCGAACCCGACGGCGCCGACACCGAAGATCGCGACCGTTTCCCCCGCGGGTACGGCGAAGGAGTTGAGCACCGCCCCGGCGCCGGTCTGTAGGCCGCAGCCGAGCGGGCCGAGCAACTCCAGCGGCAGGTCCTGGTCGACCTTGACGGTGTTGCGTTGCGTCGTCAGGGCGTGGGTGGCGAACGATGACTGCCCGAAGAAGTGCCCGGAGACCTGCCCGGCCTCGTCGCTCGTTCGGCGGAGGCCGCGGGTGCCGTCAAGGCGCGTGCCGGAGAAGTTCGCGGGCAGGGCCTTGGCGCAGTACGCCGGGTGCCCGGACAGGCATTGCGGGCATTGGCCGCAGGCCTGGTAGGACAGCACGACGTGGTCGCCGGGGCGCAGCTCGGTGACGGCGGAGCCGACCCGCTCGACGATGCCGGCACCTTCGTGGCCCAGCACCATCGGCAGCGGCGCCGGAGTGTGCCCGTTGCGGACGTGGGCGTCGGTCTGGCAGATGCCGGTCGCGACGATCCGCACCAGCACCTCATCGTCGCGGGGCTCGTCGAGTTCGAGGTCCTCGATGGCGAACGGCTGCCCGGGCCCCGTGGCCACGGCTGCTCGGATCTTCATGACATGTCCTTCTCTCCGACGAACGTCCCGAACAGCAGCTCGTGACCGTAATCGGGCTCGCCCGTCTCGTCAGTTCTGCGGTAGTCGAACCTCACGTAGTCTAAGCCGCAAAACTTTTGCCTGGCAACCAGTTGGTCGATCAACCTAGTCACGCCAGGCGTGCTGGCCCGACGCGCAGAGACGCAGGTCACCACCGAGGCCACTGGACGCGTTGCCCAGCAGATGTATTGTTCGACAAACGATAGGCCGAGCAACGTTCTTCGGGATCATCGGCGGCGCCGGGTGACCCAGCAGACATCTGTGGACCTGCTCATGCAACCGCAGGTCAACGGCTCGATCTGTCGCCGGACGGTGCACACGCATCGCCCAATGCCCGGCAAGCCCGCGGCAGGCAAGGCCGCGTGCACAACCAAAGGAAGGCAAGACATGGCGAGCAAGTACGGCGACTTCTACCCGAGCAAGTGGGGCTTCCCGAAGGCCGTGGTCGAGGGGAACGCTCCGTCGCCGAACCAGTTCATGCCCGACTACCTCAACGACCCGTCCTTCTACGAGAAGGGCTGGCACGCCGAGAACGTCGGCGACGGCGGCAACTTCTTCTGGGTAACCAGCCCGGCAGGGTACGACGCCGGCTTCGTGGTGACGGGCGACGGCGTGATCGTGATCGACGCCCCGCCGGGACTGGGCGAGAACCTGCAGGCGGCGGTGCGGTCAGTGACCAAGGAGCCCATCACGCACCTGGTCTACAGCCACTGGCACTCCGACCACATCGGCTCGGCGTCCCAGTTCGGCCCCAAGGTGAAGATCATCGCGCACGACATCACCCGCGAGTTGTTGGCCCGTTTCCCGGACAAGTACCGTCCGCTGCCGACCGAGACGTTTAGCAAGGACGCGACCCTTGAGGTGGGCGGCACCAAGCTGGAGCTGTCCTACAAGGGTGCCGACCACTGCCCGGGCAACATCTACATCTACGGGCCCGCGCAGAAGGTCCTCACGAAGATCGACATCGTGAGCCCCGGATCGGTGACGTTCGCGCACGCGGACGTGTCGGAGAACATCAGCGGGTTCTACCAGGCCCACGACGACATTCTGTCGTACGACTTCAAGGCCCTGATTGGTGGTCACATCTCCCGTTGGGGCACCCGCGAGGACGTGGAGGTCGTGCGTGAGTACTGGCACGACCTGCTGACCTTCTCCGAGGAGGCGCTGTGGGAGCTGAGCAACGCGGAGGCGTTGCAGGGGTTCGTCGTGGGTCTCGGCCGGGAGAACCAGATGGTTGGCGCCGAGAACTGGATCAACTCGATCGCCAACTACGCCACCGAGAAGACCCTCACCAAGACCACCTCCAACGGCCAGACCTGGCCTGAGCGCCTGGCCGGCGCCACGGTGTGGACCAAGTACCACGCCTGGACCGTCGCGGAGACCACCCGCACCGAGCGGACTCACCACGGCTACCAGGCGGAGGGCAACGACGGCCCGGCGTACATCGCCTGATCCGACCCTCTCCGGAAGGACTGCGGCGCTCGCCGGCCATTGAGCAGGCATGCCGCGGATCCTCCCAGCGGGCCGGTGCCGCACGGCACCGGCCCGCTGGGTTCCACCCGCTCACCCCGATTGGCCGCACCATGCCACGCCTCGCCCCCCGTATCCCGAACCCGCGCGTCATCCTGGCGGTGGTCCTGCTCGCCGTCTTCTCGTTCGCGCTGCTCCAGTCGCTGATCAACCCGGTGCTGCCGGCACTGCAGGAAGAGTTGGACACCACACCGACGCTGATCACCTGGGTCATGACCGCGTTCCTGCTGTCGGCGTCGGTCTTCACGCCGGTGGTCGGCCGGCTCGGCGACCGCTACGGCAAGGACCGCCTGCTCGTCGTCTCCCTCGCGGCGCTGGCTGTGGGCTCGATGCTCTCAGCGCTGGCGCCCGGCATCGGACTCATGCTCGCGGGGCGTGTGGTGCAGGGCGTCGGTGGCGGTGTGCTGCCGCTGGCCTTCGGCATCATCCACGACGAGATCCCGAAGGAGAAGGCTCCGAACGTCATCGGGGTCGCGGCCGCCCTCGCGGCGGTCGGCGGCGGCGTGGGTGTCCTCCTGGCTGGACCGCTGACCGACGCTTTCGGCCTGCGGTCGCTGTTCTGGATCCCGGCGGTGTTGACCGTGGCCGCCGCGGCGGCGGCACGGGTCGTCGTGCCGGCCTCGCGCTCGCGCAACCCCAAGCCCATCAGCTGGCTGGCCACCGTGCTCCTGGCCGGTTGGCTGGTCGCGCTGTTGGTCCCGCTCAGCCAGGCCACTCGCTGGGGCTGGGGCTCGCCCGTCGTGATCGGGCTGCTCGCGGCGGCGGTGCTGCTCGCGATCGGCTGGTTCACTGTCGAGAAGCGCTCGGACCGGCCGCTGGTCGACATGCGGATGATGCGCCTGCCCGCCGTGTGGACCACCAACCTCGTCTCGCTGTTGTTCGGCATCGGCCTGTTCGCTGTCATGACCTTCCTGCCGGTCCTCGTGCAGACGCCGCCCGAGGCCGGGTACGGCTTCGGGGCCAGCGTCACCCAGGCCGGCCTCATGCTGCTGCCGATGACGGTGACCATGTTCGTGGCCGGGCTCGCCTCGGCACCGCTCGTCCGCCACTTCGGCGCCCGACTGGTGCTCGTCGCCGCGTCGGCGCTGAACGCCGCCGCGATCACCCTGCTCGCCTTCGGACACGACAGCCGCTGGTTGGTGCCGTTCGCGCTCGCGCTGCTGGGGGTGTCGCTCGGGATCGGGTTCTCCACGATGTCGAACGTCATCGTGGCCGCGGTCCGTCCCGACCAGACGGGCGTGGCCAACGGCGTCACCGCCAACGTGCGCACCATCGGCGGGTCGCTCGGCGTGGCGCTGATGACAGCGATCGTCAGCGCGCACACCCCCGGCGCCGGACCGCCCGCGGAGGCGGGTTACACGTACGGCTTCGCGGTCCTCGGTATTGCTGGTATAGCCGCGCTCGCGGTCGCCACACTGCTGCCCCGGCCGGGCGGCGCACAGTCGACGGCGCCAGCCAGCAGCTGAGGTGGCGAACGATCAGGTCGCCGGGGCCGCCTCGTCGAGAACGCTCTTCACGGCGATGCACGGGTCGGTGCCCGGCGCCATGCTGACGATCGCCTCGGCGGCGCGCTCGGCCGTGTCGCGGAATGCGGCACGCTGCTTTGGCGGCAGCCCACCGAGCACGTGGTCCTCGGCGTGGGTGACCCGCTCCTCGGCCTCGGCGAGCGCCTGTCGGCCGCGATCGGTGGCCACGATGCGGCGGGCGCGGCGGTCGCGGGGGTCGAGCTGCCGTTCGATCAGCCCGGCCGCCTCAAGGTCGTCGATCACGTACGTCAGCACGCTGCGGTCGATCACCAACCGGGTGGCCAGCGCGCCCTGCGTCGGCACGTCCTCATGCACGACCACGGCCAGGATGTGGTAGCCGCGGCTGCCGTGCGGCAGGTCCTTGAGGGCCTCCTCGACGGACTCCTGCCAGCGGCGCAGCACCATGCCCAGCGACCACCCGAAGTTCACACCTCGCTTGCGGTCACCGGTTCGCGGCGAAACATCTCTAGCGGCCGACATGGCCTCCAGCCTACCAGGCGGTGTGTTGGTCACAACATAGGTTGACGAGCAAACGTTTTGTCGCTCATATTTAATGATGACCAACCAAAACTGGTGGCAACCGGAAGGGGCACTGCCGTGCGAACGATCGACAAGGTCTACATCGACGGAAGGTTCGTGACACCTCACGGGGCCGAGCTCGCGCCCCTCTACAACCCGGCGACCGAGCAGCTCATCGGGCAGGTGCGTCTGGCCGACGAGACCGACGCCCATGCGGCGGTCGCCGCGGCCAAGCGCGCCTTCACCACCTTCTCGCACACCACCCGGGAGGAGCGGCTGGCCATCCTGCGCCGCCTGAGCGCCGCGTTCACCGCACGCCTCGACGACCTCACCAACGCCATGATCGAGGAGTACGGCGCCACGCGTACCCTCGTCGAGGCCGGCATGCCCAAGGCGGCCGCCGTGTTCGACGAGGCCGCCGAGGTCGTCGAAAGCTACGAGTTCACCCGGCTCCAGGGGCCCACCACCGTCACGCTCGCGCCGATCGGCGTCGCCGCGGTGATCACACCCTGGAACTACAGCATCGTCTTCGTGGCCCAGAAGGTCGCCAGCGCTATCGCGGCCGGCTGCACCATCGTCGTCAAGCCCAGCGAACTCAGCGCCATCCAGACCCAGGTGATGACCGAGTGTTTCGACGCCGCCGATGTTCCGCCTGGCGTGATCAACATCGTCACCGGCCGTGGCGACGTCGTCGGCGAGGTGCTGACGACCCACCCGGACGTCGCCAAGGTCGGCTTCACCGGCTCCACCGCGGTCGGGCAGCAGATCATGCGCAACGCCGCCGCGACGATGAAGCGGCTGACGCTCGAGCTCGGCGGCAAGAGCCCGAGCATCCTGCTCGACGACGCCGACATCCCTGCCTCCGTCGCCACCGCGCTGACCGCAGGGTTCATGAACAACGGTCAGGCATGCTTCGCCGGAACCCGCATCCTCGCGCCGGAGAGCAGGCTCGACGAGGTCTTCGACGCGATCAAGGCCAACGTCGCCGAGCTGAAGGTCGGCGACCCGGACGACCCGTCCACCGCCGTCGGGCCGCTGGTCAGCCAGAAGCAGTTCGATCGTGTGACCAGCTACATCCGGCTCGGCCAGGAGGAAGGCGCGAAGCTGCTGACCGGTGGCGAGGGTAGGCCCGACGACCTGCGGACCGGCTGGTACGTCAAGCCGACCGTCTTTACCGGTGTGACCAACCAGATGCGCATCGCCCGCGAGGAGATCTTCGGGCCCGTGCTGGTCGTCATCCCCTACGCCGACGAGCGGGAGGCAATCGAGATCGCCAACGACACGCCGTACGGGCTGCAGGCCTACGTCTTCTCGACCGACGCCGAGCGGGCACACCGGGTCGCCGGACAGATCGAGGCGGGCACGGTCCTGATCAACCGGGTCTTCGGCGACCCCGACGCGCCCTTCGGCGGTGTGAAGCAGTCCGGCATCGGCCGTGAGCATGGCGCGTACGGGCTGGAGGGCTTCCTTGAGCCGCGCGCCGTTACCGCCTGAGCGGGTAGGAGGCACCGATGACGGCCTCCCGACGACGGGACCGTGACGTCCGAGGGACTGCGCGACGTATCGCCGCCTCCGGCCCGATCCGGTGCCCGCTCGTTCGTGGTGGGCCGACGACGGACGGTCGCCGGCCCACCATGCCTGCCGACTACCGAACCCGCAGCCGCTGATGGACTGATGCGGTGGGAGCGTAGGTCGGGTCACCGGAGTAGGCGACGTGGACCGGGTACACCCCTGCCGCAAGTTCGGTGGTCGGCAGGTCGATGACGGCCGCGCCGCCGGTCAGCGGAACCACCTGCGTGGTGCCGCCGAAGGTCACCGCGATCTCACCGGTCACCTTCGGTGTCTTCCTGTGCTGGGACTGTGCCCGCACATCGACGGTCAGCTCGAACGTGCCACCACGGACGATCGACGCGGGTGCGGCTTTCGCCTTCACGTCGGCCTGTGCCGTGCCCGGGGGCGTCAGGGTGACCTGGGCTGAGCTTGCCTTGGTCGGGTCGACCACCGACGTCGCCACGACGGTGAGCGACGACGCGGTCTCGGCAGCGGCGACCGAGAGCAGGCCCTCCGGGGAGATGGTCGTGCCCGCCGACGTCGCCCCGTTGACCGACCACGTCACCGCCGGGCTCACACCTTCGTTGGTCGCCACCTGAGCGCTGAACTGCCTGACCCAGTTCCAGCCCTTCGTCAGGTTCACAGCCGCGGGCGACACCGACACGGAGTCGACTCCGGACCACAGGTGGTCCCTGGCGAAGATGGTGAACAGCTGGCTCGCCGTCATCCCGTCGTGCGCGCCGGGGACCTGGGTCGTCTCGGCGGTGAACCCTTGAGCCCGGAAGTTGTTCGCGATGGCGTTCTGGGCGTTGAGGTTGCCCTCGAAGACACCATTGCCGAGGAACACGAGGAGGTCATCGTCCCCGATCGCGTTCGCGATGGTGTCGTAGTCCTGCGCGGTGAGGGACGGATTGCCGGAGAAGTGTCCATAGAACGCGAACGTGGTCGGATAGTTCCTGATGACGACGCCGCCCGTCATCCCGCCGTACGAGAACCCGGCGTAGGCGCGCCCCGCACGCTCGGTCGAGACGTTGTAGTTCGCTTCGATGAGGGGAAGGATCGTCTGGACCAGGTTGTTGGCGGCGTTGGTCTGGTTGTAGGAGGCGAAGCCGAGGCTGGTGCCGGTGAAGTGATTCCCCATGGTGACAACCACCGTGGGCTCGATCTCGCCTCGAGCCGTCATGTTGTCCAGGATGTTGGGGACATTCGCGGGGACCATGAAGTCGGTCTCGTCACCGAAGATGCCGTGGGCGAGATACGCGACCTTGTACGGCTCGGCGCGGTTGGCGTCGTAGTTCGCCGGCAGGTAGACGCCGAGGTAATGGCCGCTGTCGCCCAGGATCGTGGTGTAGGGGACGTACTGGACGGTGCCCCGCTGCGAGCGGTCCGCCATCGGCAACTCGTATTCCGCACGTTCCTTCAGCACCGGGTCGTTCTGCTTCGTGGCGTACGGCACGTACACGGCATCGAGAACGTCGTTGTTCCTGACCCGGAACGAGGACTCGCCCGGGGGGCGAGGGTTCGTCGAGGCGGGATCCCAGATGCGCTTGTTCACCCAACCCTGAGTCGGGTCCCAGACCCGGTACCAGTAGCTGAGGCTGCCGGCGTGCAGCGGAAGCGAAACCGACCAGTAGCCCTTCGAACCCTTGGTCATGTCCCTGAGGAACTCGGTACCTCCAGCGTGGTACCGCCCGGGCTGCCACGCTTCCGGCTGATACCGCGTGGTGCCGGTACCGATGTCGAGCAGAGTCAGGTCCCCGGCAAGGCGGACCTGGGTGGCAGTGGGATTGTGGTAAACGAACGTGACGGTGTATCCGGTCGGTGAATGGCGATCCGTCGTGACGGTCGCGCCCTCCACAACTGCGGGCTTGGCTGCGGCGGCAGCTGGCGCGGACGCGATGGCGCCTGCACCGAGCGACATGATCGCGAGCAACGAGATCGCACGCCTGAGCCTGCGTCTTCCGATCGCCTTTCTCATCCGAGCACACTCCTCTGTGGTCGTTACGTGGCTTGATGTGGCGTCTGGGGAATGACCGGTGCGAGATGCACGCCTGGCCGAGCGCATGCTTCCGTCGGCGCTGCCGGAGGCAGCCGGGAGATGTCTGCGGGACGAGACGCGGTGGGTGGATGGGCTCAGCTAAATCGAATTAGCATGTGGAGTGTGGTCGGGCGCGGCTTCCGATGTCAAGGGCGGTCAGGGCTGCTGCGATCGGGTCGTTCCTGGTCGCGGCATCGATGAGGTCGTGCGGCCGGCGGATCGCGCGTCGGGCGGCTCGGGGCGTTGCTGGCTGGGCGGTGACCCGGCGCGTGAACGCGGGAAGTCGATGGATCCCGACGCGCAGGCGAGTCGGATCTGCCCTGCGGGCTTGACCTTGACGCTACGTCAACCCTCCATGCTGGCGCCATGACGATCCCCATCGATCAGGCCGATCATCCTGCGATACAGGTGCAAGGCTTGGAGAAGTCGTACAAGCAGCTGAAGGTGCTGCGCGGCGTGGACATCGACGTGGCGAGGGGCAGCATCTTCGCCCTGCTCGGCTCAAACGGGGCGGGCAAGACCACGATGGTGAAGATCCTGTCCACGCTGCTCAAGGCCGACACAGGGACTGCCCGGATCAACGGCTTCGACGTCGCGACCCAGGCCGCCGACGTACGTCAGTCCATCAGTCTCACCGGGCAGTTCGCGGCGGTCGACGAAATCCTCAGTGGTCGGGAGAATCTCGTCCTGGTCGCCCGACTGAGGCACCTCAAGGATCCGGGTGTGATCGCGGATGACCTCCTGAGGCGGTTCTCGTTGACCGAGGCGGGCAGCCGGCGGGTGTCGACGTACTCCGGCGGCATGCGTCGTCGTCTGGACATCGCGATGAGTCTCATCGGGAACCCGCCGGTCATCTTCCTCGACGAGCCGACGACCGGGCTCGACCCGGAGGGGCGCATAGAGGTGTGGGAAGCCGTCAGAGAGCTCGCCCAGGGCGGCACCACCGTGCTGCTCACGACTCAGTACCTCGACGAGGCAGAGCAGCTCGCCGACCGGATCGCGATCCTCCACGAGGGCCGGATCATCGTGAACGGCACCCTGAGTGAGCTGAAGCAGCTCCTCCCGCCCGCAGAGGTCGAGTACGTCGAGAAGCAGCCGACCCTCGAGGACGTCTTCCTCACCCTCGTCGGCGCGAAAGCGAAGAAGGAGCAAGGATGAACAGGCACTTCGTCGGCGACACCGCCGTCCTCCTGGGACGATCGCTGCGGCACATCTCCCGCAGCCCCGACACCATCATCACGACCGCGATCATGCCGATCGTCTTCATGCTGCTCTTCGTCTACGTCTTCGGTGGCGCGATCGAGACCGGGGCCGACTCGTATGTGAACTACCTGTTGCCCGGCATCCTGCTCATCACGGTCGCCTCGGGCATCGCCTACACCGCCTTCCGGCTCTTCCTGGACATGCAGGGCGGCATCTTCGAACGGTTCCAGTCCATGCCGATCGCACGATCCTCCGTGCTGTGGGCGCACGTTCTGACCTCGCTGGTCGCCAACCTGATCTCGCTCGTGGTCGTCGTCCTCGTCGCCCTCCTGATGGGCTTCCGCACGGGCGCGAGCGTGCTGGGGTGGCTCGCGGTCGCCGGCATTCTGGTCCTGTTCACCCTGGCGCTGACCTGGATCGCCGTGATCCCCGGCCTCACCGCGAAGTCCGTGGACGGCGCGAGCGCGTTCTCCTACCCGCTCATCTTCCTGCCGTTCGTCAGCTCGGCCTTCGTGCCCACCGAGTCCATGCCCGGCCCGGTACGCGCCTTCGCCGAGCACCAGCCGGTGACCGCCATCGTCAACTCGATCCGAGACCTGTTCACTCAGCAGCCGGTCGGTGCCGACATCTGGAGCGCTCTCGCCTGGTGTATCGGCATCCTCGTCCTCGCCTACTCCTTCGCCACGTTCACCTACCGTCGCCGGATCTCCTGATCGGGCGTCGACCGGTCCGGGCGAGTTGAGGGCAGGATCAGAGCATGCTGACGATCGGTCAACTGGCGGCGTATGCCGGCGTGACGGCGCGGGCGGTGCGGCACTACCACCAGGTCGGCCTCCTGCCCGAGCCACAGCGTGACGCATCGGGTTACCGGCGGTACGGCGCAACGGCAGTCGTGTCCCTCATCAAGATCCGCGCCCTTGCCAACGCCGGCGTGCCGCTGTCTCAGATCGGTCAGATGCTCGAAGCCGACGCGTCGACCTTCGCCGAAGCGGTCCAGAGGATCGACAGCGACCTGCGCGACGAGATCGCACGGCTCCAGACCAGCCGTAAACAGATCGCGCAGCTCGCTGCCGGGGACAGCCTGGCGCTCCCACCGGAGGTGATCGCTTATCTCGATCGGCTTCGGGAGATCGGGGCGTCCGAGCGGCTGGTGAAGGGTGAGCGGGACGGGTGGATCCTGGTCACGGCTCGCTGGCGGGATGTCGTCCCCGAGATCATGACCGCGAAACTCGCGCAGCTCGACGACCCGCAACTCGTTCGGCTGTATGAGGTTTTGTCGGAGATCTTCGACAGCGACGCGGGCGAGGACGCGCGCCTGGAGGAGGCCGCGGACATCGTGGCCGGCCTGGCCGAGCAGGCATATCGGTTCGGCCAGCTCGACCTCGGCGAGGTGGCCTCCGATGACCTGCCGTTCGACCTCCTGGACGCGCTTGCCGTCGAGGCCGACCCGCGAGTGCAACGGCTGCTGGACCTGCTGCGCGAGCGTGGCTGGAACGGGTTGGCCCGGCTGGAACGGCTGGCGGAGCCGCCAGGCGCCGTCTCACCGCCGGGCATCGACGACTCGTGTCGGCAGGGCGCTCCTGATGAGCGCACGTGATCGTGCACGCCAGCCCGGCTCCGTCAGCCTGACCCGGGGCGGGCGCCCGCCGAGCGGCGTGAGTTACGCGTCCGCCGCCTTGGCGGCGAGCACCGTACGCAGCCACGCTTCGGAGGTGTTGACGTGCATCAGCGCGCTGGCCTGGGCGAGCAGTTGATCACGTGAGCGTAGCGCGAGGTAGATGGCCCGGTGCTCGTCGATCGTCGTGTGTGCCGCGTTGCCCTCTATCAGGCCGCGCCACACGCGGGCTCGCACCGTACGGCTGGACAGCCCGTCGAGCAGCGACGTGAGGGTCTCGTTGCCGGTGGTCGCGATGACGGTGTGGTGGAAGGCGGTGTCGAACTGGATCAGTTTCTCGGCGTCGTCGGCAGCCGCCCGCATGTCCTCGAGGATCTGGCCGAGCTCGTCGAGCTGCGTGTCGGTCATCCGCAACGCCGCGACACCGGTCGCTACCGGTTCCAGCATCCGGCGCACCTCCATGACCTCCAGCAACGTGTCGTCGCGCAGCAGTTCCACCGCGACGCCCAGGCCCTCCAACAGCAGTCGGGGCGCGAGGCTGGTGACGTACGTGCCGTCGCCGCGCCGTACGTCGAGAACACGGGCCGACTCGAGCACCTTCACCGCCTCCCGGACCCCGCTGCGCGACAGTCCGATCTGCGCGGCCAGTTGCGGCTCCGGTGGTAGCCGCGCACCCGGCGGCAGCTCACCGCTCTGGATCATGCCCCGGATCTTCGCGATCGCGTCGTCGGTCAGTGCCATCCCCGCCCCCTTCGGACCAGCCCGCCGCATGCCATCGGTACGAAACGGCCTCCGGCGGGCACCGGCAACCTTCGTCACTATAAAGACATCGGACGTTTGTACCTGTCGAGACTCCCTCGCCGTCCTGCTCCGTCCACTCGTGAAGGACAATTCCACCCGCACCACCCGATCCGTGTCCCGGACGGCATGCGATCTGGTGCATTATCGCCCTCTCGACGAAGCCGGGTGACCGTGTCGATGCTCGGATACGGCTCGCCGAACCTGGATGGTGCCTGACGTCAGATGTGCGCCGCTTCGGGTCCGCCCCGGTGCCGCACCCGACCGTCCGTCAGCGCAGGTCCGGGGCGTGGGGCAATTGCCTGTTGAAACGGTGCGTGTGAGGACGGGTTGTCTCATCGACGGACTGGAGGTAACCTCCACGAAATCATCAGATGTATGGGTCGGCGAGGGGGCTCACCGTGCGGCTGTCTGGCACTACCGCGGTACCCCACGCCAGCCCCGGTGACCGTCCGCCCAGTCCGCTCCGGCCACTCGACGTGCCCGGCGGGGGATATCGCGCCGATCACCTGCGGCGGCTGCTGACAACGGTGATCGACGAGACGGATGTCCCGGCGCAGGCGACGGCCGTCGACCGTGAGGACCGGGTGGGGGAGACCACCGCGTGGCCCCAGCCCGTGTCGCCACCGACCGACGACCCGTCGGAGAGGGTCGACCTGCCGTCCGGAAACCTCTCGTCCGACCAGGCGACGGCGCTGCTCGTCGGCTGGGTCGGAGCGGCACGCGTTCGACACGAGGCCGACGCCGTCGAACGTCTCGTGCGGTTGTGCGAATACCTGCCCCTGACGGTGAGCCTCGCCGCCGCCCTGTTGCGGGCCGACACCACCCGCGCCGTCGCAGATCTCGCCTGCGACCTCGGTCGTACCCGGGACCGCCTTCCTGGCCAGGACGCGAGCGCGCTCGCGGTGGCCGCCACCTTCGAGGTGTCCTACCGCGACCTCTCAGCCGGCAGGCAGCGGCTGCTCAGGTACCTCGGACTGCATCCGGGCCCGGACTTCGACGTGTACGCCGCCGGTGCCCTGGGCAACCTCACCCTCGTGCATGCCCGACAGGGCTTGGCGGACCTGCGGGACCGGCGGTTGCTCACCGCCACCGCCACCACCGGCCGCTACCGCCTCCCGGCGCCGATCGCGGACCATGTCGGGCAGCTCGCGAGCACAGAACCCGCAGTCAGCCGTAACGCCGCCCTCGACCGGCTTCGCGACTGCGGGCAGGAGGCCGCACGAGTTCGTCGTCTGCCCGCCGACCCGAGTGTGGCGCGACGTCGGACGAGCTGACCGAGCCCGCCGGCACGACCCCCGCCCGTCACGGCGGGCGACATCTGATGTATGCGAATGTGGGCGCACGTCCTGGTGCGTTCTTGGGGTGCGCGTCCCGTCTGCATGCCTGTCGAAAACCGTTTACTGGCAGGCAGAGTGAGCCAGAAATGGGCAAGCAATCGATCATTGCCTATTTGGTGGATGCGGTGTAACCTTCGCGAAACACATCAGACGTCTGACTGTCTCAGGACCTGCCGTCGGCCTGCTGAGCGAGGTCGCGGTGCGTGCCACCAAGCGGATCCCAATGTCGGTTTTCATAGTTGTCACGCTTCGGGGTGGCCGGGCTGGTCACCGTTTGGAGGATCGATGTCAGACCTGACCCGACGGCAGGCCCTCAAGGTCGGCGTAGCCGGCGCGGGCGGTGCCCTACTGCCGCTGCCCTGGAGCGCCGTGGCCCGAGGAGACTCGGTGGCGCCGCCGCAGGTGCTGGCCGCCGGGGACCTCGCGCTGTGGTACGACGAGGCTGCCGGCACGGACTGGCTCCGGGCGCTGCCGATCGGCAACGGCCGACTCGGCGCGATGGTCTTCGGCAACGTCGACACCGAACGACTTCAGCTCAATGAGGACACCGTCTGGGCCGGCGGCCCTCACGATCCCAGCAACCCCCGAGGTTTGGGGGCGCTGCCGGAGATCCGGCGGCTGGTCAACGCGAACCAGTGGACCCAGGCCCAGGATTTGATCAACCAGAACATGATGGGCAACCCGGGCGGTCAGCTGGCCTACCAGACCGTCGGCAACCTCCGGCTGGCCTTCGGATCCGCCAGCGGAGCGTCCCAGTACGACCGGACGCTCGACCTCACCACCGCCACCGTCACGACGACGTACGTGCTGAACGGCGTTCGGTACCAGCGTGAGGTGTTTGCCAGCGCGCCGGACCAGGTCATCGCGATGCGACTGACCGCCGACCGGAGCGGCTCGATCAGCTTCACCGCGACCTTCGACAGCCCGCAGCGCACGACGGTGTCCAGCCCGGACG
The DNA here is from genome assembly GCF_050936255.1 of Micromonospora sp. CA-259024. Lineage (NCBI taxonomy): Bacteria > Bacillati > Actinomycetota > Actinomycetes > Micromonosporales > Micromonosporaceae > Micromonospora > Micromonospora sp. CA-259024. Next base: position 964,443 of record NZ_JBNJND010000001.1, read on the forward strand.
GCACCACGATCGGCCTCGACGGTGTCTCCGGTAATCAGGAGGGCATCACTGGCGCGGTTCGCTTCCTCGCCTTGGCCAACGCCACCGTCAGTGGCGGCACCGTGTCCAGCTCCGGCGGCACCCTGCGGGTCACCAACGCCAACAGCGTGATCCTGTTGATCTCCATCGGTTCCAGCTACGTCAACTACCGCAACGTGGGCGGCGACTACCAGGGCATCGCACGACAGCGCCTCACCGCCGCGCGGGCCAGCGGCTACGACCAGCTGCGCAGCCGGCACGTGACCGACTACCAGGCGCTGTTCAACCGGGTCACCCTGGACCTGGGCCGCACCTCCGCCGCCGACCAGACGACCGACGTCCGGATAGCCCAGCACAACAGCGTCAACGACCCGCAGTTCTCGGCGCTGTTGTTCCAGTTCGGCCGGTACCTGCTGATCTCGTCCTCGCGTCCCGGCACCCAGCCGGCCAACCTGCAGGGCATCTGGAACGACTCGCTGACCCCCTCCTGGGACTCGAAGTACACGATCAACGCCAACCTGCCGATGAACTACTGGCCGGCCAACACGACCAACCTGGCCGAGTGCCACAACCCGGTGTTCGACATGGTCCGGGACCTGTCGGTCGCTGGCGTCCGCACCGCACAGCTTCAGTACGGCGCCGGCGGCTGGGTCACCCACCACAACACCGACGCGTGGCGGGCCACCTCCGTGGTGGACGGCGCGTTCTGGGGCATGTGGCAGACCGGCGGCGCCTGGCTGGCCACGCTGATCTGGGACCACTACCTGTTCAACGGGGACGTCGAGTTCCTGCGGGCGAACTACCCAGCCATGAAGGGCGCGGCGCAGTTCTTCCTGGACACCCTGGTGACCGAGCCGACGCTCGGGTACCTGGTGACCAACCCGTCGAACTCACCGGAGCTCAGCCACCACGCGAACGCCAGCGTGTGCGCCGGCCCCACCATGGACAACCAGATCCTGCGGGACCTCTTCGACGGGTGTGCCCGAGCGAGCGAGATCCTCAACGTGGACAGCACCTTCCGGGCCCAGGTCCGGGCCACCCGGGACCGGCTCGCGCCGATGAAGATCGGCTCGCGCGGCAACATCATGGAGTGGCTCTACGACTGGGTGGAGACCGAGCCCAACCACCGGCACATCTCGCACCTGTACGGGCTGGCCCCGAGCAACCAGATCACCAAGCGCGGCACGCCGCAGCTCTTCGAGGCGGCCCGTCGGACACTGGCGCTGCGCGGCGACGACGGAACGGGCTGGTCGCTGGCCTGGAAAATCAACTTCTGGGCTCGGATGGAGGAAGGCAAGCGGGCCCACGACCTGATCCGCTACCTCGCCACACCCGCCCGACTCGCGCCCAACATGTTCGACCTGCACCCGCCGTTCCAGATCGACGGCAACTTCGGCGCCACCGCAGGCATCGCCGAGATGCTGCTCCAGAGCCACGCCGGGGAACTGCACATCCTGCCCGCACTGCCGCCGGCCTGGCCGAGCGGGCGGGTGGCCGGCCTGCGGGGTCGGGGCGGACACACGGTCGGCATCACGTGGAGCAGCGGTCAGGCCACCGAGGTGCTCATCCGACCGGACCGCGCCGGCGCCGTCCGCCTGCGCGCCCGAATCCTCACCGGCACCGTCACCGTGGTCGACACCGCCGACGGTACGGCGGCACGGACCACCCGGATCGAGACCGACCTCATCGAGGTCACCGTGCAGGCCGGACGCACCTACCGGGTCACCAGCTCGGGCACCACCACACCGACGCTGGAGCAGAGCTTCACCAACGCCGGCATCACCAACGACACCAACACCGGCGTCGGAAACTTCGACGGCAACGGGGCCAGCCTCTCCGCGCAGGCCCTGGCGCAGGCCGGAGTCACCCCGGGCAGCACGGTGAGCCGCAACGGGGTCACCTTCCGCTGGCCCAACGTCAGCCCCGGCGTCGCCGACAACGCCATCGCCTCGGGGCAGTCCATCAGCGTGACCGGCACCGGACGTACGCTCGGCTTCCTCGCCACCGGCACCTACGGCGCCGTGTCGGGAACCGCCACGGTGGTCTACGCCGACGGCACCCGCCAGGCGTTCACGCTCAGCACTCCCGACTGGTACGGCGGACCACATGCCGGTGGAACCGCCGCCATCGTGACCGCCTACCAGAACCGGCCGGGCAACCAGCGCCAGGCCACTGCCGCTTGCATCTACTACGTGGGCGTCGCGTTGCAGAACAAGGCGGTGGCCCGGGTCGAGTTGCCCAACATCAGCGCACGGCCCGCGTCCGGCGTGCCGACCATGCACATCTTCGCCATCGCGATCGGCACCTGACCGCACCGGGGCCTGGGCGTACCTCGTGAACCAGGCCGCCCGCGCGCGTTCCGACCGGATTCGCGCGGGTGGCCTGGTCCGTCGCCAATCTGACCACGGGTCGCGACAGCCAAGGCCGCTACACGACTGCGATCGCCGCGATGGCGGCATGCGGTCGATGGTTGCCGTCGCTGGGCCGTTGTAGGCGTTCGACCTCCTGGAAACCGGCCCGGACGAGTCGCTCGGAGATCTCGTCGACAGGCCAGCGGTAGGCGGTCACGACCTTGTGGTCGAAGGCGCCGACCTCGTCGGCGTCGAAGAGACCCAGCACCAACCCTCCGCCGCGAACCATTGCTCGCCGGAACTCAGCGAGCACGCGGTCGAGGTCCTGCGGCGGTAGATGGATCAACGAATACCAGGCCAGGATGCCGTCGACGGAGCCGTTGGCGACGCCGAGACGTTCGATCGACCCGAGTTGGAACTCAACGCCCGGGTGGGCTGCCCGCGCATGGGCGATGAAGTCGGGAACCATGTCGATTCCCGCTGCGTCCACGCCCAGGGAGCAGAGGTAACCGGTGAGATGGCCGGGTCCGCACCCCAGATCGAGCACCGTGCCGGGCCGGCCCGCCAGATGTCGCCCAATGAAGGCGAGGTCGTCGGCGTCCACCTGCTGAACTGTGCCGAACAAACTGATATAGAGCTCTGCGACCGACGTGTACGCCTGTCGTACCTTCTCGGTGTCCACCTCGGGAACTCTACGAGCTCTCGAATTGAGGTGACCCGAGGACCGGGCCTCTGGTCCGCAGAGCCAGTCCCGCCGAAAAGTAGTGCGCTCGGCCCGGGCTAGCTGACCCGGCGCTGGACGCGCCACCGGCCGACCGCCGCGAGCAGCACGCTGAGACCGAGATACAGCGCCAGTTCGATCCATTGGAAGGGCCAGAATCGCCGGTTGGACTGGTAGACCACGTCCACGTGCAGGTCGAGCTTGCCGAGACATACCGCGGTGTCACCGAACGTCCCGGTGGCGCCGGTCGTCGGGGCGTTGCCGAGACACTCGTTGAAGGCGGCGTCGGACAATTGCCGCCCGTCGGGTGTCAAGAGTTTGCTGGTATCCGTGATCCAGGCGTCCGGTACCTCCAGCCCCCCGATAACTGGCCCACCGGTGATGCTGCCCAGCGACCGGGCCTGGTTGATGGCGTCGGCATTCATCGCTATGGTGACCCGCTCGGCGGGCAGGTAGTGCGGTCGCAGCAGGTTCGGCACGGCGAACTGCACCGCGATCACGGCGAGGAACACCACCGCCATCGCTGGCAGGGTGCGGCGGACCAGCAGCCCGGTGACGGCGCCGAGAACGAAGCCGAAGACGGCGTACCCGATGGGCGCGATACCGCGCGCGCCGAACAGGATCGCGCTGAAGCGGTCGCCGGCCACCTGGTCGACCGGGGCAGCCGCCCACGTCACCAGCGCGCTGAGTGTGCCGGCGACGGCCATGCTGGCAAGGCCGAGCACCGTCAGCTTGACCGCGAGCCAGCGGCGGCGGGGAACGCTCTGGTTCCACACCAGTCGATGGGTGCCGGTCTCCAGCTCCCGGGCGACGAGCGGCGCGCCCCAGAACGCACCGATGAGCGCGGGTACCAGGCCGAAACCGGCGGCGAGGAACAGCATCGTCTGCGTGTACTGGCTCGGAAGCTGAGACGTGTCGCGGACGGCACGGATGTCCCCGCCGAGGCGCAACAGGTAGACGGCGGCCAGGACCAACAGGATCGCTCCGACGAGCGCCTGGACGCGGAACTGCCGCAGGCTCATCCTGATCATCGGGACACCACCGCACTCGCGCGGGGCGCGGTACCCGTGTCGGCGGCCCGCGACATGTAGGCGAGGACCAGTTCCTCCAGCGTGACCGGCTTGGCGTCCCTGGCCCGTACCGTTGCCTCGCCCCGGACCAGGGCGCCGCCGTGCTCCGCCCAGATGACCTCGACCCCGGCGGGTATCTTCGCCGGATCGCCGGCGATCCGGCGGTGCGAGGCGAGCAGGTCCCGGACCGGACCGGCGATCTGGATGCGCGAGGCGCAGAGTACGACGAGGTAGTCACAGACCTGCTCGACGTCGCTCAACAGGTGCGAGGAGAGCACGGCACTGGCGCCGAGCTCGCCCACGAACTCCACGAGACTGTGCATGAACCCCTTACGCGCCAGGGGATCCAGCGCGGCAGCGGGCTCGTCGAAGATGAGCAGCTCGGGTCGCTTCGCGGCGGCGATGGCCATCGCGAGCTGCGCGCGCTGGCCGCCGGAGAGCCGACCCGCCTTCTGTGCGAGGTCCAGGCCGACCTCCGCGATCCGTCGCTCGGCCAACGCCGGGTCCCAGGACGGGTTCAGCCACGCACCCATCTTCAGGTGGTCGGCGACGGTGAACGAGGCGTACACCGGGGTGTCCTGGGCAACGAAGCCGACCCGGGCCAGGTGCGCCGCGTTGGCTGCCGGCCTGGCCCCGAGGACGGACAACGTACCTGAGGTCGGTCCGATCAGGCCGCAGGCCAGTTGGAGGAGTGTGGACTTGCCGGCTCCGTTCGGACCGACCAGCCCGACGACATGTCCGCGCGGGATCCTCAGGTCGCAGTCGGTCAATGCGGTGCGGCGGCCGTACCGTTTGGTCAGCTGCTCGGCGTGCAGGACGAGTGGTGTTTGCATGGGCTTATCCTGCGAACGGCGGGCAGGCCGGGCATCGGTCCAAAGCAGGGGCGGGTACGCCGACGACCCTACTTTTGACCGGTTCGCGTGGGGTGGCGATCTCCTAGCGTCATCGGCATGAACACGACACACCGAACGGCGATGAACGCCATGCTGGAGTGAACAGGATGAGCATCTGGGACCGGCTGTTCCGGGCCGCGGCGACGGCGGGACTCGCCGTTGTCTTCCTCGCCGTGATCGGCATCGAGGCCACGGCGATCGCCCAGACCTGGGGCGCCCGGTACTGGCTGGCGGGCGGTGCGGCCGCCGTCGTGGTCTGCGTGCTGGCGCTGGTACGGCAGCGGCAGCGGGCGTGGGCGGCGATCGCCGGTCTCGGGATCGCTGGACTGGCCATCGCGGCGGCCCGGGTGTTCCACCTCCCGACCGAGCCGGGACCGGCCATGGCGCTGGCGCTCGCCGTGCTCGTCGGGTCGGCGGTGCGCGCTCTGCCTCCCGTACCAGGTGGTGTGCTTGCCGTCGGAGGGCTCGCGGTGGTCGGCAGCGCCTATCTCGCCGCCCGGCCGCATGCCTCGGGCGCCTCGGGGGTCGTGGCGATGAACGCTGCGGCCTGGTTCGGCGCGGTCACGGTCGGGCTGGCGTTGCGGCTGCTCGACGAACGGGCTGCGGCCACCGCCGAGAAAGTACGCCGGGACGAGCGGCTGGAGTTGGCCCGGGAACTGCACGACGTGGTGGCCCACCACATCACCGGCATGCTGATCCAGGCGCAGGCCGCCCACGTCGTCGTGCGGAAGAACCCGGGGCAGGTGACCGAGTCGCTGACCGGGATCGAGGCCGCGGGCGCCGAGGCGCTGCGCGCGATGCGCCGCGTGGTCGGGCTGCTACGCGATGCCGAGGACGCGCCACCTGCCTCGGCCGGGCCGGAACAGCTTGGCGTACTCGTCGAGCGCTTCAACCGGCAGGGCCCGCCGGTGCGCCTGCGGATGCCCGAGCAGAGGACGGCATGGCCACCGGAGGTGACCAGCACCGTGTACCGGATCGTCCGGGAGGCGCTGACGAACGTGGCCCGCCACGCACCGCACGCCCACGGCGTCATCGTCACCGTCGACCAGAACCCCTCCGGCGTCACGGTCGAGGTGGTCGACGACGCACCACCGGGCCCTGTCCGCGCTGCCCATCGGGGCGGGTACGGCCTCGTCGGCATGCGCGAACGCGTTGAAACCCTCGGCGGTTCGCTCCACGCCGGTCCCCGCTCCGACGCCGGCTGGTCGGTCCTGGCCACCCTGCCTGTTGCCGGTGGACGGTCGCGATGACGATCCGTGTACTGCTCGCCGACGACCAGGCGATGATCCGCAGTGGCCTGAAGCTCATTCTCGAAGACCAGCCGGACATCAGCGTCATCGCCGAGGCGTCAGACGGTGTCGACGCGATCGCCCAGGCCCGCCAGTTGCGCCCGGACGTCTGCCTGGTGGACATCCGGATGCCCCGGCTCGACGGCATCGAGGTGACCCGCGCGCTGGCCGGGCCCCGCGTACCCAACCCGATGCGGGTCATCGTCGTCACCACATTCGACCTCGACGAATACGTGTACGGGGCACTGCGCGGCGGCGCGGCCGGCTTCATCCTCAAAGACGCCGGTCCGGCCCTGCTCGTCGAGGCCGTACGCGCCGCCCACAACGGCGATGCGCTGGTCTCCCCGTCGGTCACCGTACGGCTGCTACGCCACCTCACCACGGCGAAACCAGAGCCCGACAAGTCACTGCCGTCGTTGTCGGAGCGCGAGATCGAGGTGGTACGGGAGATCGCGCGCGGCCGCACCAACCTGGAGATCGGGGCCGAGCTGTTCATCTCCCTGAGTACGGTCAAAAGCCACGTCTCGACCATCCAGACGAAGCTCGGCCTACGCAACCGCACCGAGATCGCCGTTTGGGCCTGGGAAAACCGGATCGTCGAAACCGCCTGAACGGCAGCCACAGCAGCGGTACCGCACAGAGTTGTCCGATCGTGTGCCGCGCCGCCCGCATTCCGCGTTCCCCACCCGGTGGCCTCTTCGGGCCACCGACCGCCGTTGCGCCTGACCAGCACGACGGGGGCATGCCCGGGGCCGGTAGGTTCCGACGGCGAGGCCTTCCATCAGCGGCTGGGCGATTCCCGCCGCCTGCCACCCGCCGAATGGCAGAGTGATTCCATGGACAGGAAGCACGTGGCCGATTGGCTTGCCGCCTACGAGCGGGTGTGGCGCACGCCGGGCACGGACGAGTTGGTCACGATCTTCACCGAGGACGCGAGCTACCAACAGGGGCCGTACTGGACGCCCGTGGTCGGCCTGCCAGCCATCGCCCGGATGTGGGAGAAGCAGCGCAAGGGTCCGGACGAGGTGTTCCAGATGACCAGTGAGATCGTCGCGGTCGACGGCGACACCGCCGTGACGCGCCAGGAGGTCCGCTACGGCGACCCGGTCGACCAGGAGTACCGCGATCTGTGGATCATGCGGTTCGCCGACGACGGACGGTGCCGGGCGTTCGAGGAGTGGCCGTTCTGGCCGGGACAGCAGCCGGCCAACCCTCCCGACGGATCGTGACTCGATGATCGCGCCTGGACGTCGTGGCGAGGAGCCGACCGCGATGACGGCGGGTTGCCGGCGCTACGGCGACCGGCGCTGATCTGGCTCCCCGCCGACCTTCGGCTCTGGCTCCCCGCCGACCTTCGGCGTTGACGCAACCTGACGGTGGTCCGGACCCGTCGAGCTTGCGGAGGAGGGAGCCTCAATGGTGGATACCGAGCGTGAGTTCGTGGAGTACGCCTCTGCGCGACTGCCGAGCCTGCATCGGACCGCGTACCTGATGTGCGGCGACGCCCACTTGGCCGACGACGTGGTGCAGCAGACGATAACGGCGCTGTACGTGAACTGGCGCCGGGTCAGCCGGGCCGACAACGTCGACGCGTACGTGCACCGGATGCTGGTCCACAAGCTCGTCGACGAGAAGAGGTTGAGCTGGGCGAAGGTCTGGTTGCTGGGGTGGACACCAGAGCCAGAGCGCACGCCGGTCACGCCGCACGAAGCGCTGGCCGAGCGGGACAGCCTGGTCGCCGCGCTCGCCCATCTTCCTCGCGGCCAGCGCACCGTCCTGGTCCTGCGGTTCCTGTGTGACCTGTCGCTGTCCGACACCGCCGCCGCGATGGGCTGCTCCGAAGGCAACGTGAAGTCGCAGACGGCTCGGGCACTGGTGGCGGTCCGTCAGGTGCTCGACGTTACCGAGATGTCCGGGAGGAGTCCGAGATGACCACGTTGGACGAGGAGCGAATCGCCGCACTGCTGCAGTCGGCGTCGGTTCCCGAGCCGAGGGTCGACGTGGGCCGCGCGGTCCGCGACGGTCGGCGTCGACGCCAGCGCCGCCGCATCGGCGGGATCACCGCGGTCACCGTGGTGGCCGGGCTCGCCGTCGTGGGCGCCGTCCAGCTCGACGGGACCACCAGCCGTCCGGCCCCGGCGGTGCCGGTCCTCGCGCCATCACCGGCCGGGACCGCGCCGACTGCCCCGGTCGCGCCGATCAACTGCGAGGCGTCGTGGTTGTCGCGGCCGGTCGGCGGTTCGGTCGCGGTGGCGAACCGCGTCGACCCCACCGGGCGGTACATCGTCGGCGACATCGGCACCGGGCAGGAGGACGGGCGGGTCGTGCGGTGGGCCGACGGCCAGGCATCCGTCCTGCCGGCCGGCGCGCGACACGCGGCCGCGGTCAACGCGGGTGGCGACGTGGTCGGCACCAACGGTGACGGCACCGGCTGGGTCTACCGGGACGGGAAACTGCGCTTCCTGGCCACCCCGCCCGGCTACCAGGCCGTCCTCGTGCACGCGGTCAACGGCCGGGGCGACATCGCCGGCACCGCCAGTGGAGCCGGCGATTCACGCCAGGCCGTCCTGTGGTCGGCGGACCGCCCGCAGGAGTTCCGGCTGGTCGGTCAGCCAGGATCCGCCGCGACCGGGATCACCGAGGACGGCACGGTTGTCGGCGCGATGGGCGAACTGCCCTACCGGTGGACGCCGCAGGGCACCGGGGCGGCGCTGGCGGTGCCTGACGGCTACCCGCGCGCCTCGGTCGACTCGGCGCGCGGTGAATGGGCGATCGGCATGGTTCCCGGAGCCCAGCGGGGCGGTGGCGTGCAGATGCTGCCGGTACGGTGGAATCTCACGACCGGGGCGGTGAGTCTGCTGCCGTTTCCGGGGGCGAGTGGGATCGCCGGCAACGGCGACCTGCTGGTCGGCGACGGCGCGCCGCTGGTCGTCGCCCCGGACGGCACGTCCCGCCGGTTGCCGGGCCGGCCCGAGGTCCGGGCGACCGGGGCCGGCACGTACATGGCCAACGGGATCAGCGACGACGGTCTGACCGTGGTCGGTGCCGTCTACGAGAACCAGGCGTACCGGCCGCTGGTGTGGCGCTGCCACCGCTGAAGGTTGCGGGCAGGGCCGGCCTCCCGGTTATTCTTGATCATCTCGCGCCGACCGGCGGTAGCCTCGGCCCTTATGAGCTGGCTGCCGAACGATTTCGTCCACCCTGTCCACGTGCCCGTGCCCGGCACCGCGCTTCATCTGCGGCCGATCCGGGAGGCGGACACCGCGCTCGACTACCCCGCGGTGATGGGCTCGCGAGAACGCCTGTGGGAGATCTTCGGCCCGGCCTGGGCGTGGCCCCCGGAGACGATGACCTATGAAGAGGACCGCGTCGACCTGCTGCGGCACGAGAAGGAGATAGCCGCGCACCAGTCGTTCAACTACGCGCTGCTGGACGAGGAGGAGACGGCGATCCTCGGCTGCGTCTACGTCGACCCGCCCGAGCGCGTCGGCTCCGACGGTGAGGTTTCCTGGTGGGTGGTGGACGACCTTGTCGGCGGCGAGGCGGAGCGCGCGCTCGACGCGCTGGTGCCGCAGTGGATCGCCGCGGACTGGCCCTTTCGGCAGCCTCGCTGTCTGGGCCGCGACATCACCTGGCAGGACTGGCTCGCCCTGCCGCGCACCTCGTGACGTCCGACGCGGTGCCTGAATAGAGCCGCAGGGCGTCGGCCGAACCTGGCGGCGCGGATGCGGTGGGGGCAGGCGGATCGCCTGCCCCCACCGGTCGACCTGGCTCGATCAGCCCAGGTACTTCTCCCACGGGCCGGTGATGGCCAGGGTGAGGCCCGGGTCCTGCATGTTGACGAAGAGCACCTTGCCGTCGGCGCTGAAGACCGGCCCGCAGAACTCCGAGTCGTTGAGCTGGTTGCGGGCGATCGCGTAGGTCGGGCCGCCCGGGATCGCGCTGAGCACGTGGGAGGTGCCCTTGCCGTCCTCGGCGAGCACGAGGCTTCCCCACGGGGTGACGGCCACGTTGTCCGGGCCGTCGAAGGTGAGGTCGTTGTACTTGACCGGCGACCCCTCCTCGGAGGCGGTCTGGTGCGGGAAGTACGTCACCAGCTCGATGGTCTGGGCCTTGTAGTTGTAGAACCACACCATGCCGTCGTGCGGCGCCGCGTCCGCCGGCAGGTCACCCTCGTCCCAGGCGTAGGAGTTGACCACGTAGACGCCCTCGTCGGTGCCCCACACACCCTCGAACTTGCGCCCGCGGGTGACCTGGCCATCGGTGAACTGCTCGCGCACGGACTTGGTGCGCGCGTCGCGGTCCGGCACCTCGATCCACCGTACGGGGAAGGGGCGGCCCAGCTGGGCGGAGGTCAGGTAGGCGACGTCCGGCAGCACCGAGCCGTCGTCCATGATGATCTGCATCGCGGCGAGGACGCCGGCGTTCGGTGCGAGGCGGGTGAGCACACCGGGGCCCACCTTGACGCCGCGCGGCGCCGTCCAGCGGTAGAAGAGACCGTTGGGCTCGTCGGCGTCCTCCGAGAGGTAGATGCTGGTGCGGTCCTTGTCGATCGCCAGGGCCTCGTGGGAGTAGCGGCCCAGGCACTTGATCGGCCTCGGGTCGGCGCTGCCGTCGGCCCAGACCTCGAAGACGTAGCCGTGATCCTTCTGGTAGACGCCGGACCGGTCGCCCTCTTCCCACTCGTCGCCGGCGCGGTCCTCGGTCTCCTCGCAGGTGAGCCAGGTCCCCCACGGAGTCGGCCCGCCGGCGCAGTTGGAGATGGTGCCGGAGAGAGCGACGAACTCACCCAGGTTGCGGCCCGCACGGTCAGTCTTGATCACGGTGCAACCGCCGGCGTCGACGGCGCCCGCGTCGTAGACCGTTCCCTTGACGTGCGGCACGCCGAACTCGGCGCCCGGGTCGATCTCGTGGTTCTGGATGAGGGTGTAACGACCGTTGCCGGCGTCGTAGACGGCCATGCCGTCGTGGTCGGCGGGGGTCATGCCCTGGCCACGGTCGAGCCGGGTGACGCCGGTCCGGGTGACGACGGTGTAGCTGAAGCCCTCGGGCAGGGCAAGGATTCCCTTGGGGTCGTCCACGAGCGGCGGGAAGGGCACGTGACCGGCCTTGACCGGCGGGTGAGGCCGGCCCGGGCTGGCCTGGGCCAGGGACGGCAAGCCCCCGGCGACAGCAAGGCCTACACCGGCAGCGGCGCTGCCAGCGAGGAACGTACGACGAGAGGAAGGCACGTGAAATCAGCTCCTGGTCAGGCAAGTGCGACGCTGGCCAGCCAACCCGTGCGGACAGACACCGACGCGTCACCTGTGGGATGTGTTGGTGACATCGGAGTAAAGAATCGGGGCCGCGCACGCGTCGCGTCACGCGGCAACCCGGCCCCGTGTACTCGGCGACAAAGTCCGGGTGACGCCCGTGTAAGGATGTTGTGGTGAGGTGTGAGTCGACAAATATGCCGCCGCTCGATCCGACCGACTCTCCTCTCGTGCTGACGGGGGAGGGGGTGGTGCTGCGAGAATGGGCCGACGCGGATACGCCGTACATGCCACGGCTGTTCGACGCGGCGGACATGGCCGCGAACACCGACATCCCCGCTCCGTTCGACGCGGACGCGTTTCTCATCCGAATCCGACGGCGTCAGGCACAGCGCATTGTCGACCTGGCCGTCACGCGCGACGGTGGGGAGCCATGTGGGCTCGTCGCCCTCCATGTGGCGAGCGGGGTCATCGGGTACGCCATCGGTCCGGCGCACCGCGGCCGGGGCCTGGCCTCGCGGTCCCTGCGGCTCATCACGGAGTTCTGCCACGTGAGACTGGGCTTCTCCCGGCTGCGGCTCGGTATCGTGCAGGGCAACGTGCCCTCGCAGCGGGTAGCCCGGTCCGCCGGGTACGTCCGTGGCGACGACGCCCTCGTCGAGCGGGTGAATGGACTGGGGGAGCCGAAGTTGCTCGAGACGTGGTATTGGACCGTCCCCCCGGCTGCCCCCGGCCGGTAACATCGTGAGATTCAGGGACCAACCTGAATCTTCGGCTTTACCAATCGATCAGCCGTCATGTCAGGTGCCGTCCGGGCTCGCTGATGGCAGAGGTGTGTAGCCGAGCTCGTACGAGATCTGGTTCGCGGTCTCCAGGAGGAGCGGGAGATTGCTCTTCAGTTGGTCGAGGTTCGCGATGACCTCGATCGCCGTAATCGAGGCGGCGGCGATGACCAGCCCTCGTGAATCCCTGATCGGGGCGGCGACACACATCACGTAGGCGTCGTGCTCACCGTTGTCCATTGCCCAGCCACGTTCGCGGATGCGGGCGAGTTCGGCTTCGAGGGAGGCGTGGTCGGTGAGGGTGGTGTCGGTGAACCTCTCGAAGACGACGTGGGAGAGAAGGCGATCGCGTTCCTCCAGGGGTAGGTACGCCAGGATCGTCTTGCCGACGGCGCTCGCGTAGATCGACACGGCGCGCCCCACGCGGGACGGCAGCTTGACGGCGTCGAACGCCGGGCTGTCAACCTTGTCGATGTAAATGATCTCGTCGCCGGTCAGCTGCGCCAGGTGCACGGTATGACTGGTCTCGCGTTGCAGCGCGCGGAGGTGTGCGGCGGCGGGCTGGCGCAGGTCCATCGAGCCGAGCGCGAGCTCGGACAGCTCGATCAGGCCGCTGCCGAGCACGTAGGTGCCCGCACCGGTCCGGCGCACGAAACGCGCGGACTCCAGCGTCTGCAGGATCCGCAGGGCCGTGGACTTGTGCACGCCGAGCACGTCCGCCGCCTCCGTGAGAGACAGCGGGTGCTCCGCCGACCGGCGGATGAGGTCGATCGCGCGGCGAATCGATTGCGCCAAGGCCAGTTCTCCCCTCCCGTGACGGCATCACGGCCGCCGTTGTTGCATTATGTGCAATGTAGTCGACGCGATGCGCAATCGCCACTTGACACCGTTGCACATGGCGCTACGATCGTTGCAAATTAATCCGGATGACTCTGATTCGTAACACTGGAGTAACGATGGGTAATCAGCGCGCTCGTTTCGGCATCGCCAGGGCGACATGTGCCCTCGGCGTGGTCGCCGCTCTATTGACCGGTTGCGGCTCTGGCGGCGATTCCGGTGATGGCGTCACCAAACTGACCTTCGCCGCCTCGACCTTCGGCGACCCGGGCCGCGGGCCCCTGTTGACGAAGTGGCTCGATGAGTTCAATCAGAGCCAGACCAAGGTCCAGGTCTCCGCCGCCGCGGTGCCGTACCCGACCTTCGGCCAGACCGTGCTCACGCAGATGGGCAGCGGCAAGGGCCCCGACCTGGTCCGCTTCGACATGCCCGAGTTCGAGGCCGCCTCGGACGCCGGCCTCGTCGCGCCGCTGGACAAGGTGATCGACGCCAGCAAGTACGACCTGATCAAGCAGCCCGACCAGTTCATGGTCCACGACGGTGTCCGGCACGGCGTCATCTTCGAGGCGTCGAACTACGCGATGTTCTACAACGCGGACCTGATCCCGACGCCGCCGACCACCTACGAGCAGTTCACCTCCACTGCGAAGTCGCTGACCAAGGGCGACGTCTTCGGCCTGGCGTTCCGCCAGACGGAAGCCGAGGAGGCCGGTGTCTGGCAGGACATCTTCAACTACGTCTACGGCTTCGGCGGCGCGTGGTCCGACGGCAAGAACCTGACGATCAACTCGCCCGAGAACCTCAAGGGCCTGCAGGCATACAAGGACCTGTACGACGCGAACGTGATCCCGCGCGGAGCGGACGCGGCGACGTTCCGGCGGATGTTCGCCGAGGGCAAGGTCGGGATGGAGCTCAACAACGGCGGCTACGTGACCGCCACGCGCGGCCAGAACGCGAAGCTGAACTTCAACGTCGCGCCCATCCCGTTCCCGGTCCGCAAGCAGGGCGCGATCCTCGCACCAATCGTGATCAACGAGGCGAGCGAGGGCAAGGACGAGGCCGGCACCTTCATCAAGTGGGCGCTGGAGCCGCAGAACCAGGTCAAGCTGCAGGAGATCCTCGGCGCGAGCAGCGTCGCCACCACCACGCAGCGCAGCGCGGAGGCGCTCAAGGCGACCCCGTTCCTCCCCGTCTTCGACGGGCTCACCGAGACCAGCCTGCCGCAGATCGTCCTGGGGTTCGAGGCCAAGACGCCGGACATCCGCAAGGTGGTCGTGCAGAACGTGGTCGCGGCACTGCAGGGCAAGGCCGACCTCAAGTCGGCACTGGATCGCGCCCAGCAGCAGGCGACCGAACTGGTCCGCTGATCGCTCGACACGGCGACGCTGCCGGCGCAACGATCCGTGCGCCGGCAGCGTCCTTTCCCCCGAAGGATCGAACCCGATGACTGTGGTCGAGCAGACCGGAGCACCGAAGACAACACCCCCAGGCCGGCCCCGGCGTCGGTCCAGCCCGCTGGGTAGCAAGTGGACGCCGTACCTGTTCCTGGCACCCGCAGCCCTGTTCATCCTGGTCTTCCAGGCGGTACCCCTCGTCCAGGAGGTCTACCTCAGCTTCACCAGGACGAGGCTGCTCAACCCCACCCGCAGCGAGTGGGTCGGGCTCGACAACTTCAACCGGATCTTCGGCGACCCCGAATTCCACCGCACCCTGCTGATCACCTTCGTCTACGTGATCACCTGCGTCGTTGTCGCGATCGGTGCCGGGCTCGGCGTCGCGCTCCTGCTCAACAAGAAGTTTCGGGGCCGTGGCGTGGCGCGGGCCCTCGTGACCGTCCCCTGGGCCGCTCCTGGCATCGCGGTCGCGCTCATCGCCACCTGGATGCTCAACGCGCAGTACGGCATCGTGAACCGGTTCCTCGACGCGGTGGGACTCGGTGTGCCCGGCGGCGCCATCCTGGACAGCCCGCGCTACGCGCTCCCGGCGGTGCTCGCGACGACCATCTGGCAACTGTTCCCGTTCACCTCCGTGGTGCTGCTCTCCGCCCTGCAGTCCGTTCCGCAGGACCTCAACGAGGCCGCGACGGTGGACGGCGCCGGACGATGGGCCACCTTCCGCGCCGTTACGTGGCAGGTCATCAAGCCGACCGTGGGTTTGCTGGCCCTGCTGATGACGATCTGGTCGCTGCGGCGGTTCGAGCTGATCTGGCTGATGACCAAGGGCGGGCCCGTCGGCGCCACCGAGACACTCGTCATCGACCTCTACTCGCAGGCGTTCGACTCGAAGGAACTCGGATCGGCGGCGGCCATCGGAATGGTCGGCGTCGTCATCTCGCTCATCGTCATCATCGGCAGCCGACTGGTCGCCCGTGCCGTGGAGAAGGGGGACGTCCGATGAGGCGCTTCCGTTTCGGTGTCACCGCACGGATCGTCGCCGTGCTCGTCGTGCTGGGTGTCGCGGTGTTCCCGCTGTACTGGATGTTCGTCACGGCGCTGTCGAGCAACAGCGACCTCTTCGCCGATCAGCCCCGGCTCACGCCGGACGTCGGCCAGTTCGGGGTCTTCGTCGACGCGCTGGCCGAGGGCAAGGCGGCCGGATGGCTGTTGAACAGCCTGATCATCGCCGTCGGCACGATGGTCCTCTCCGTCGGCCTGGGTATCCCGCTCGGCTACGCGTTGTCCCGGTTCTCGTTCTGGGGCAAGGCCGTGCTGACCGTCGTGCTGCTGTTCACGCAGATGCTTCCCGAGGCGCTCATGGTCGTGCCGTTGTTCGCGCTGTTCCGCCGGTTCGAGCTGCTCGACTCGCTGACCGGCCTCGTCCTCGTGAACTCCGCCTTCGTCCTGCCGATCGTCGCGCTGATCCTCAAGGGCGCGATCGACGGCATCCCGAAGGAGTTGGAGGAAGCCGCGCGTGCCGACGGCGCGCGGCCCTTCACCACCCTGACCCGCATCAACGTGCCACTCATCGCTCCGTCGATCGCGGCCACCGCGGTCATCGCCTTCTTCCACGCCTGGAACGAGTACGTGTTCGCGGTGACGTTCATCTTCAATCCGGACCTGCAGCCGGCCTCCGTCGGCATCGCGAACTTCATCGGCGAGTTGGGCACACCGATCCAGACGGTGATGGCCGTCGCCTTCCTGTTCACGCTGCCCGCCGTCGCCTTCTATCTCCTGGTGCAGAAGTACGTGGTGTCCGGCATGACCGCTGGCGCAGTGAAGGGTTGAGCCGACACATGAAGATCGTCTCCGTCGACACACTGGTCGTCGACTTCTACCGCACGAACCTCGTCATCGTGCGCGTACACACCGACGAGGGGATCGTCGGGCTCGGTGAGGCCACCCTGGAGGGCAAGGAACGGGCCGTCCAGGGTGCCATCGCCGAGCTGGCCGAGGCGGTGGTGGGCCTGGATCCCACCAGCATCTCGAAGATCCTCTACGAGACCGCGCGGGACTGGTACTGGCGCGGCGGCCCGGTCATCATGACCGCGTTGAGTTCGCTGGAGATGGCCCTGTGGGACATCTCGGCGCGCGACCTGGGCGTACCGGTCTCCCGGCTTCTCGGCGGTGCGACCCGCGACCGGGTCCGGGCGTACGCGAATGGCTGGTTCTCCGGCGCCGTCACTCCGGAGGACTACGCGGCCGCCGCGCGCCGGACGGTGGAGTCCGGTTTCCGGGGCCTCAAGTGGGATCCGTTCGAGAACTACGACCTCACCATCACCACCGCGCAGTTGGACCGGGTGCTCGCCCAGATCGACGCCGTCCGAGGGGCGGTGGGCCGCGAGGTGGAGCTGTTCGTCGAGGGCCACGGCCGCTTCGACGTCCGGCATGCCATCAAGGTCGCGAAGGAGATCGCGCAGTTCGACCCGGTGTGGTTCGAGGAGCCGTGCCCGCCGGACAACCTCGACGCACTCGTCGACGTCCGTCGCGCGTCGCCGGTGCCGATCGCCGCGGGGGAGCGGTGGTACGGCCGGCAGGGCTTCGCGCCGGCGCTCGCCCGCCAGGCGGTGGACTTCGTCCAGCCCGATGTGACGCACGCCGGCGGGATCGCCGAGCTGGCCTTCATCTCCACGCTCGCCGCGACCAGCTACGTGGGGTTCGCGCCGCACAACCCGAGCGGTCCGCTGAGTACCGCAGCGACCCTGCAACTAGGGGCCACGCTGCCCAACTTCCGGTACCTGGAGATCATGGCGACCGACGTGCCCTGGCGTCCCGAGATCACCAACGAGCGGCTGATGCTGACCGACGACGGCGACATCCTCATCCCGACCGGGGTCGGACTAGGTATCGAGCTGGATCTCACCGCGATCGAACAGCATCCGTTCACACCGCACCCGCTCCGGATGTTCCAGGACGCCGTCTACGACATCCGCCCCCGGGACGAGCGGTCCTTCTTCAACCTGGAGAGCGGCTCATGACGGTCCCACGGCCCCGAGGGACGGCCGTCGGTGCGGACTGGGTCGGGACCGCCGCCGAGGCGTTGCCGGACGATGTCGACGACAGTGTCCTGATCGGCCGGATCTGGGACCCGTCCGTCGACGGCCCCTCGCCCGTGGCCGTCCGGAACGGCGAGGTCATCGACCTCAGCCACCGGTTCCCGACTGTCCGGGACATCTGCGAGCTGCCCGATCCCGCAGCGACGGTGGCCGGGCTCGACGGGCCGCGGATGGGCACCTTCGAGGAGATGCTGGCCAACACCGGTGCCGCGACCCGCGACCGTACCCGGCCCTGGTTGCTCGCTCCGGTCGACCTCCAGGCGCTCAAGGCCGCCGGAGTGACATTCCCCGTCTCGATGATCGAACGTGTCATCGAGGAACGGGCACGGGGGGACCTGGCCCTCGCGGCGGACATCCGTCAACGGATGCTCGCCGACGTCGGTGTCGACCTGCACAGCCTGACTCCGGGCTCGGTGGAGGCGGATCGGCTCAAGAATCTGCTGGTCGCCGAGGGCATGTGGAGTCAGTACCTGGAGGTGGGGATCGGCCCGGACGCCGAGATCTTCACCAAGGGGCAGATCCTCTCCGCCGTCGGCACCGCCGTTCCGGTCGGCGTGCTCGCCGCGTCGACCTGGAACAACCCGGAACCCGAGGTCGTGCTCATCGTCCAGTCCAGCGGCCGGATCGTCGGCGCCACCCTCGGCAACGACGTGAACCTGCGCGATGTCGAGGGCCGCTCGGCGCTCCTGCTTCCCCTGGCCAAGGACAACAACGCCTCCTGCGCCCTCGGCCCCCTGATCCGGCTCTTCGACGACCGGTTCGGCATGGAACGGGTGCGCGAGCTGGAGGTGAGCCTGGAGGTTCGCGGTGTGGACGGCTTCCTGCTGGAGGCGGTCTCGGAGATGACCCAGATGTCGCGTGATCCGGAGGTGCTGGTGCGGCAGCTGATCGGCCCGCACCACCACTATCCCGACGGCGCGGCCCTGATGCTCGGCACCATGTTCGCGCCCATCCAGGACCGCGACCGCCCGGGTGAGGGCTTCACCCACAAGGTCGACGACGTGGTGCGGATCAGCTGCCCGGCGCTCGGCACTCTGGTCAATCGGGTGTGGCACGCCGAGGAGTGCGAGCCCTGGCGGTTCGGCGTCCGCGATCTCATGGGCAATCTGACGAAGAGAGGACTGCTGTGAACCTGGTCATCACGGTCGATCCGCGCGACGGCCACCGTCGCGCGACGGAGCTCACCGAGACGGACGATTCCCGGCTGGAGGCGATCGCCGGCCAGTCGTCCCGGGCGGCGCGGTGGCTGTCCGGCCTGGGGAGGCTCGGCAGAGCGGACATGCTGGACACGATCGCCGCGTCCCTGGAGTCCCGTCGAGCGGACCTGGTCGCGGCCGCGGTGGCGGAGACCGGGCTGAGCCACGCGCGCCTGGACCAGGAACTCACGCGGGCGGCGCTGCAGTTCCGGATGTTCGGCGACGTGCTGCGCGACGGAGCGTACGTTGAGGCGGCCATCGACCACGCCGCCGACACACCACTCGGACGCGGCCCGGACCTGCGGCGGATGCTCGTACCCCTCGGCCCGGTCGCCGTCTTCGGCGCCAGCAACTTCCCGTTCGCCTTCTCAGTCGCCGGGGGCGACACCGCCTCCGCACTCGCCGCGGGTTGCCCCACGGTCCTGAAGGCCCACCCGTCCCACCCGCTGACATCACACGCCTCCGCCGAGGCGATCGCGTCGGCCGTCCGTGAGGTAGGCGGGCCCGAGGGTGTGATCGCGATCGTGTACGGGGAACAGGCCGGACGTTCGCTGGTGCGTCACCCCGCGATCCGCGCGGCCGCCTTGACGGGCTCCGTCGGCGCCGCCCGCGCCATCCAGGCGGCGATCGACGGACGACCTGATCCCATCCCCCTGTACGCCGAACTGAGCAGCGTGAACCCGATCGTCGTCCTGCCCGGCGCGGCCGCCGACCACGGAGACCAGATCGCCGAAGGGCTGTTCGCCTCCTTCACGGCTTCGGGTGGTCAGCTGTGCACCAAGCCCGGGCTGGCGTTCATCCCGTCGGATCCGGGCGGTGACCACCTGGTCGACGTGCTGCGGGCGAGAGTCGCCTCCTCCGGCGGTGCGGTCCTGCTGAACGAGCGCATCCGTGACGCGTACGAAAGGCAGGCGACGGCGTTCGAGCGGGCCGGCGCTCGTGTCTCGGCGCGGCCCCAGGTCGACTCCGGTGCGGGTTTCACCGTCGCGCCGACGCTCCTGGAGGTCGGTCTGTCGGGCCTGACCGCCGAGATCACCGACGAGTGCTTCGGCCCGCTCCTGGTCGTGGTGCGGTATCGCGACGTCGCCGAGCTCGATGCCGCGCTGGCGACGGTGCCACCGTCGCTGACCGGCTCGGTCCATCGCGCGACGGGCGACGACCACGACGTCGTACGCCGGCTGGTCGACGTGCTCGCCGCCCGCTCGGGTCGCGTCATCTTCGACGGCTATCCCACCGGTGTCCGCGTGTCGTGGGCCCAGCACCACGGCGGGCCCTGGCCGTCGACCAATGCCGTGCACACCTCGGTTGGCGCCACGTCGATCCGGCGGTTCCTTCGCCCTCTGGCGTGGCAGGACGCCCCGGTTTGGATCCTCCCCGAGGAACTGCGAGACGAGTACACCGCCATTCCCCGACGAGTCGATGGGAGGTTGGAGTCAGGGATGTAAACCGCCGCGCCGGCAGGTCGCTCCCGTACGTGCTTCCTGGTCGCGACCTGTCGGCACGCGATCGCTCGACGAATTGACCCGAGATGGATTCGCGCGCCAATCGTGCTGGCGCCGCTGAAACCTGCCCTAATTGTTTTTCCTCTCGATTGGTCAAAACGATTTCCCGTTCCCGCCTTGACCCATCAATGCAATTCATGGTTCTATTTTGACAAGGAGCGATGTTAACGCTCACACGGGGTTATCGCTCGCCCCTGGTATCCGTTCACCTCACCAATCGAATGGTCGGTCGGCCGCTGGCTGCGGTGTGACCGCATGCCGAAGAGGGAGCAGGAACATGCCCGTTGCACCTCCCCGTCCCCTGACGCCGGCGCCGGGGCGCCGGCTGATGTTCGCACTGCTCACCGCCATCACCGTCGCGGCCGGAACGGTCGCCGCCCCCGCGGCGTCGGCCGCGCCGCCCGCGCCGCTGGGCCCGACCGTCACCCGCACCGACAAGCCTCCGACCGGGTACGCGGTCACCTTCAGGTACCGGGCGCCCGAGGGCGTCCAGCAGGTCCACGTCTACGGCGACTGGTTCTACTCCCGACCGGAGAACATCCCGTGCCAGGACTGCGGTGACGCCCGGCCACCCGCTGCGTGGCAGCCCGGCGACGTCGCGGCGACCCCATGGCACATCCAGCCCATGCAGAAGGGCCCCGACGGGGTGTGGACGTTCACCACGCCGCTGCCCGCCGGCACCTTCCGCTACGCGTTCACCCACGACTGCACCAACGAGCTCGCCACCGGCTGCACCCTGCACGACGATCCCGCGAACCCGTGGCAGCTCCAACCGCAGTACCCGGGAGCGCCCGGCGCCGTACGCAGCACGATCTACGTACCGACCAGCAAGAAGTTCCCGACGTACGACACCGGTTACCAGGCGCCGGTCGCCAGGACCGGCCGGTTGGAGTCCCGGCGGTACACCTCACCGCTGTCGACGAACCCGCCGGGAGTGCACGACATCGTCGTCTACCTGCCGCACGGCTATGACCCCCACCGGGCGACGCCGTACCCGACCCTCTACCTGAGCCACGGCAGCGGTGACCACTCGACCGCCTGGACGATGCAGGGCGTGGCGCACCTCATCCTGGAGAACGCGATCAAGGACCGCGCCGCGGAGCCGATGGTGATCGTGTCCACCGACTTCAACGGCCTTCCGGGCGGCAACGAGGGCTACGTCAACGAACTGCGGAACAACATCTTCCCGTTCGTCGAGCGGAACTACCACGTCTCCGCCCGCCCGCAGGACCGCGCGTTCGCTGGCTTCTCCGCTGGTGGTAGCCGGGCGTACACCATCATGTACAACCACACCGACCTGTTCGGCTACCACGCCGCCTGGAGCGCGGGTGGGCCGGCGGCCAGCCAGGCGCAGATCGACCGTATGAAGGCGGTGGCCGGCGGCATCATGATCGGCACCGGCCTCCAGGACCGCCTGGGCAACATCGCCGAGAACTCACAGCGCAACGCCGCCGCCCTGCTGGCCGCCGGCGTCGAGTTGGACGAGTTCAACGTGCCCGGCGTGCACACCTGGCACGTCTGGCGCCCGCTGCTGAACCACTATCTGCGGACCCTGACGTTCCGCGCCACCACGACCGGCCTCGACGTCACGACGGCACCCGCCGGTGCCTCGCACCAGACCAAGGTCACCGCTACCGCGACCGTGGGTGCCGTCAGCACCAGCTCCTCCGCCCCCTCCGGCACGGTCGACTTCTACGCAGGCGACACGCACCTCGGGTCGGTCCCGGTGCACAACGGGGTCGCCCGGCTGACGAAGACCGTCCATGGCGAGCTGGACGCTCCGGCGGTCGCCCACTACCAGGGCGACAAGCTCTTCAACGGTTCCCAGAGCGCGCCGGTCGCCCGGTAGCGCCAGGCCCGATACCTTCCTCGGTGCGGTGGGGAAGCCCGGCCGCTCGCCCCTGGCAGACAGCCAGGAGTGAGCGGCCGGGGCGCGTCCGACGGTTCGTCAGTCGTTCACGGGGTCGCCTCCGTGGCCGTCAGCCGCAGCATGGTCCAGGACGCGGGCGGAAGCGTCAGCCGGACCCCGGCGCCGACGCGATGCGCCGTTGCGTTGGGGCGCGGCGCGGCGTGGTCCGGGCCGTCGGGCGTGTTCCTGGCGTCCAGGTCGGTGCCGCCGACGGTGACGCACTCGATGATCCCGGTCGCCTGGGCGCCGCTGAGGTCGACGGTCACGTCTGCCGGGGTGGCGGTGACGCGGTTGACGAGGAACACGGTCATCTCGCCGGTGCCGTCGTCCCAGGTGGAGGCCGCGTCGACCGCGTCGACCTCACCGTAGCGGTCGGTGGTCGTCGTGCTGCTGTCGCGGAGCACGTCGAGCACGGTTCCCCGGGCGTGCCGGGCGGTGCGGGCGAAGGGGTGGAAGATGGTCTGGCGCCAGGCCGAGCCGCCCGGTTCGGTCATGATCGGTGCGATGACGTTGACCAGTTGGGCCTGGCAGGCCGCGGTCACCCGGTCACTGTGCCGGAGCAGGCTGATGAGCAGGCCGCCGACGACGACGGCGTCGGCCACGCTGTAGTGATCCTCCAGCAGCGGCGGCGCGACCGGCCAGTCCTCGCCGCTGGGCGGTGTGGACGGGGCGGCGGACTGGTACCAGACGTTCCACTCGTCGAACGCGATCATGATCTTCTTGGTCGACCTGCGGATCGCCCCGACCGAGTCGGCGATGGCGGTGACGGCGTCGATGTACCTGTCCATGTCCTCGGCGGAGGCGAGGAAGCTGGGCAGGTCGTCGTCGACGGGCTGGTAGTAGGCGTGTAGCGAGATCAGGTCGACGTCGTCGTACGCCTCGGTGAGCACGTCGCGTTCCCAACTGCCGAACGTCGGCATGCCGAGGTGTGACGAGCCGCAGGCGACGAGTTCGAGAGTGGGATCGAAGCGACGCATGGCCTTCGCGGTCTGCGCGGCGAGACGCCCGTACTCGGGTGCGGTCCGTGCACCCACCTGCCACGGGCCGTCCATCTCGTTGCCGAGGCACCACAGCTTGATCCCGTACGGGTCCGCGGCGCCGTTGTCGCGCCGCTGGTCGGCGAGGTGACTCCCGCCGCGGTGATTGGCGTATTCGAGCAGGTCGACGGCCTCGGCGGTGCCGCGGGTGCCGAGGTTGACCGCCATGATCGGGTCGACGCCCGCCTTGCCGACCCAGCGCATGAACTCGTCGAGCCCGAACGCGTTGGTCTCCAGGCTGTGCCAGGCGAGGTCGAGCCTGGCCGGTCGTTGGTCTACCGGGCCGACACCGTCCTCCCACCGGTAGGAGGAGACGAAGTTGCCGCCCGGATAGCGGACCGTGGTGACGCCCAGCTCCCGCACGAGCGCGAGGACGTCGCCCCGGAAGCCGTCCGCGTCGGCCGTCGGGTGCCCCGGCTCGTAGATGCCGGTGTAGACACAGCGGCCCAGGTGCTCCACGAACGAGCCGAAGAGCCGGCGCGGCACCGGCGCGACGCGCCGGCGTGGATCCAGGAGCAGGCGTGCGGTGTTCACGACGCCTCCTCGCTGGTCGTCGACACGGTCGCGGCCCGCCGCTCGCGCCAGGACCGGGCCGGCAGCCGGTAGCGGTGGGGGAGTCGACTCTCGGTGCTGGCCAGGTGGTCCGGCACTCGGTCGAGGTGGGTTTTCAGGGCTGGCTCCCTTCGTGCGAGGTCCCGACACCGAGATCTCTGCTACGGCGCCGGACCGAGGGGTGGTGGGGGTGTGTGCGAGCTCTGGACATCGCGATGGGCGTCGATTACGTTCACGATCTATGTAAACGTTACCGATTACGTTTACGGTAGGGAACACGATGCCCGTGATCAATCTTCGCTGCCGGGCGGCCCGCGCTGTGCCGTCCACACGCGATCGGGCGTCTCCCTCCCAGGCGCGCCTCACCGGCACCGCCTCCCTGCCGCCGTCCGCGCCGCACGCGGACAGGAGCGGGTTCGTCGTGACGGTGAGGCCGGAAGAGCAGGTTGTGGCCGTGATTGGGGTGACCGGGTGACCACTGTTAAGCCCGAGACTGGGGCGACCTACGTCGATGTGACCGCTCCTGTCGAGGAACGGGTGTCGGATCTGTTGGCACGGATGACCCGGGAGGAGAAGCTCGCCCAACTGGGAAGCACCTGGGCGTTCGCGGTGCTGGAGGGCGGACGGTTCTCGGTCGAGCGGGCCCGGCCGATCCTTGGACACGGCCTGGGGCACGTGACCCGCGTCGCGGGGGCGACCAGCCTGAAGGCGGCGCAGGTGGCGCGGGCCGCCAACGCGATCCAGCGGTTCCTGGTGACCGAGACCCGGCTGGGGATCCCGGCGATCGTGCACGAGGAGGTGTGCTCGGGAGTGATGGCGCGGGAGGCGACCATCTTCCCGCAGGCGATCGGGGTCGCGAGCACCTGGGCGCCGGAACTCAACGGACAACTGGCGGACGCCGTACGCGCCCAGATGCGCGCCATGGGAAGTCACCAGGGGCTCTCCCCGGTGCTGGACGTGGTGCGTGACCCTCGATGGGGCCGGACGGAGGAGACCTACGGCGAGGATCCGTATCTGGTTGCCCGGATGGGGGTGGCGTTCGTCCGGGGCCTCCAGGGTGCCGACCTGACCGACGGCGTCATCGCGACGGCCAAGCACTTCGTCGGCTACGGGGCGTCCGAGGGTGGGTTGAACTGGGCGCCGGCCCATCTGCCACCGCGTCTCCTGCGCGAGGTGTACCTGTATCCGTTCGAGGCGGCGGTCCGCGAAGGCGGGCTCCAGTCGGTGATGGCCGGCTACCACGAGCTTGACGGGATCCCGTGCCACGCCAACCGGGAACTCCTCGCCGACATCCTCCGCCGGCAGTGGGGCTTCGCGGGAAGCGTGGTGTCCGACTATTTCGCCGTCAACGACCTTCACTCGTACCACCACTTCGCGCCGGACAAGCAGCAGGCGGCGACGGTGGGCCTCACCGCGGGTGTCGACGTCGAGCTTCCGGCGACGGACGCCTACGCGGACGCCCTCAGGCGCGCACTGGACGCCGGGGAGGTCAGCGAGGCTCGGCTCGACGAAGCGGTCTCGCGGGTCCTTCGGCACAAGTTCGAACTCGGACTCTTCGAGAACCCGTACGTCGACGAGGGCACGGTCGTGACGACGGTGAACGCCGAGCGGCACCGGGACGTGGCGCTCGAGATCGCTCGCCGCAGCCTCGTCCTACTCAGGAACGACGGCGTCCTGCCGCTTCTTGCGGGAGCCGGAACGGTCGCTCTCATCGGTCCGAACGCGGACGACGCCCGACATCTGCTCGGTGACTACTCGTTCGCGGCCCACATCGAGGCGTTGACGGAGGCCCGTAAACGGCGGGGTCTGCTCGGCGAGATGATGACGATTCCGGATGATCTGGAGATCGACGAGAGTACCGACGGTGTGCCCACGGTGCGTGACGCGCTCGCTGCTCGGCTGGGTGACCGGCTGCTGTACGCGCCGGGCTGCGATGTGGTCGATCCGTCGACGGATGGGTTCGGCGAGGCCGTCGCGGCCGCCGCGGCGGCCGATGTCGCGGTGCTGGTTCTGGGAGACCGCTCGGGGCTGACGCCCAGGGCGACCACGGGCGAGTCGCGGGACCGGTCCAGCCTGGACCTGCCCGGCGTGCAGGAGGACCTGGTCCGGGCCATCGTCGCCACGGGCACTCCCGTCGTCGCGGTTCTCGTGGCTGGTCGACCCGTCGGCAGCGACTTCCTGCACGAGAGGTGCGCCGCGGTCCTGATGGCCTGGTTGCCTGGCGAGACCGGGGCGCAGGCGATCGCCGAGGTGCTCCTCGGCGAGGTGAACCCGAGTGGGAAGCTGCCGATCTCGTATCCCCGCACCGTCGGGCAGATACCCGTCTTCTACGGCCACAAGGTGTCCGGCGGTCGGTCGCACTGGCACGGCGACTACGTGGATTCGCCGGTCAGCCCGCGATACGTCTTCGGCCACGGCCTGGGATACGCGTCGTTCACGATCGACGAGGCCACGGTGGAAAGCGCGGAGGTCCGCCCCGGGGACAGCGTCGGTGTCGAGGTCACGGTCACCAACACCGGGCACCGAGCGGGCGAGGAGGTCGTCCAGCTCTATGTCCGTGACCCGCAGGCAACGGTTACCCGACCGGTCCTCGAGTTGAAGAGCTTCGCCCGCGTCTCGGCCGCCGCGGGTCAGCGGGTGGCGGTGCGGTTCGACCTGCCCACCGGTCAGCTCGGTTTCTACGACCGGAACATGAACTACACCGTGGAACCCGGACAGATCGAGGTGTACGTCGGCTTCTCGTCCCACGATCGCACCCTTGCCGGCAGCTTTGTCATCAGTGCGGACCCGGACGGGTCGGCGACGCCGAAGGTCTTCACGGGTACCACCGAAGTCCGGGATCTGACCGGCGTGACGGTCCTGCCGACACAGGGCTGAGACGACGGCGCGGGGGCGGGTCGGGTGGGCCCGGTATGCGACCGGTGGCGGGGCGCACAGAACCCGTTATCGCGCTACCGCATTCCACTTTCCTCGCCCCATCGCTGTGCGGAATGGGCCCCTGACGGACGGTGTGGCCCTCCGTTGTCGATGGGCTGAACCGCCGCGGGGAAGAGCCGTCCACATCGGCCGTCAACGGCGACGACTGTTCACGTGTCCACGACGGCGACTGATGATGAGCGGTTCCCTCACAGGGATCCTGGTAGGACGGCCTTCTCTGGCTCGCGTGAGGGTGAAAAGGTCTTGTCTTTGTAATCGTTATCGGTTACGTTGGCAACACCCTGGAAACGTAACCGATAACGATTGCAGACCAGAGGGAGCGGCATGACTGGTGTCAATGCGCCGGTAACAATGAGTGATGTCGCCCGAGTCGCCGGCGTTTCCACCGCCACCGTCTCGCGCGTGGTCAACGGGCAATACGGCGTAAGTGCCCGCACTATCGCCCAGGTTCGTTCCGCCATCGAGCAGCTCGGTTACGAGTCGAGTCTGGTGGCCACGAGCCTGCGGCGCAGCCGCACCAACGTTCTGGGCCTCGTGACGCACAGCTTTCAGTCGTACACGGCGGAGGTGCTCAAGGGGGTGATGAAGGCTCTGAGCCGCTCGGGCTTCGACCTGATCATCTACGCCAACAGTGACCTCTACGGGTCGTTCTCCGAGGGCTGGGAGCAGCGGCATCTGACCCGCCTGTCGGGCACTCTCACCGACGGGTGCATCGTCGTCACGCCCTGGGGCGAGGTCCAGAGCCGGACACCGGTCGTGGCCATCGACCCGGCCAGGGACTCGACGGCGCCCTCGGTGACGGCCGACAACTTCGCGGGCGCCACCACCGCGGTCGAGCACCTGCTCGGCCTGGGCCACCGGCGCATCGGGTTCATCGCGGGCC
Organism: Micromonospora sp. CA-259024; assembly: GCF_050936255.1. Classification (NCBI taxonomy): domain Bacteria; kingdom Bacillati; phylum Actinomycetota; class Actinomycetes; order Micromonosporales; family Micromonosporaceae; genus Micromonospora; species Micromonospora sp. CA-259024. The sequence goes on from NZ_JBNJND010000001.1 coordinate 992,164, forward strand.
GTTCCAGCCTGGTGGCGGCGTGGTCCCGAGAGGAGGGATACCGGGCGGCGCTCACCGACGCCGGCATCCCGATCGACCCGACGTTGATCGGCAGAGGGGATTTCAACCCCGAGTCGGCAGTTCCGTTGGCGCGTGCCCTCCTGCAACGGGCGGACCCGCCGTCGGCGATCTTCGCGGCGAGCGACGGGATGGCCCTCAAGGTCCTGGAGGTCGCCAGGGAGTTGGGGTTCTCCGTCCCCGCGGACCTGTCGGTCGTCGGGTTCGACAACATCCCGGAGTCGGCGTTGACCGAGCCAGGGCTGACCACTGTGGACCAGTCGATGTACCAGCTCGGATACGAAGCCGCGCGGATGCTGAAGTCGCTGGTCACCGACGAGTGGGAGGGGCCGCGCCAGATAGTGCTTCCGACGAGCCTCGTGGTCCGCAGTTCGACCGCGCCACCGAAGAGCACGGCACGACCGTGACACACACCTGCCGACGTGACCGGCCGCTCACGTCGGAGACTGCGCACCGATCGATCAGGTCAGGTGCGCCCGTGGCAAGACCGTGAAGGAGGTGTCGACACAAATCCACGGCGAGATCCACCGATGAGTTGAGCCGGTCAGCGGGTCGCATCCGCTTCCGGCACATGAAAGGAGTGGAGCGTGGCAACTGAACCGTACCATGGGCGCTTACGCCGTCTGGGCGTACGCCGGCTCTCGGCGGCGTTCACCGCCGGAGTCATCGCCGTCGCGGCGATCCTGCTCGCACCGCAACCGGCAGCGGCGGACACGCCGTGGCTGACCGTCTCCCAAGACCGTTACGCGTCGTTCAGCGTTCCGGCCGCGTACATCCAGGAGCAGGTGGGCCCGGTGTCGCAGGTTGTCGTCGAGGGGAACTTCGGTCCCTCGGCCACCTGGGCGGAATTTGGCCTGACCCGTCGTGGAGACGTGTGGTCAGGCGTTCTCGGCTCGCTCAATCCTGGGCTGTACCACTACCAGGTCACCGCCGACGACACCAAGAGCCTCAAAGATCCGACGAACAGCACCAGTGTGGCGTCCAGCCCGCTGTGGAGCACCTTCTTCGTGGCGGGTGACTCGGCACGTTGGCTGGCGGACGCACCGCCGGGAGCCGGCGGCACGGTGCAGACGTTGACCTACCCGACCAGGAGCGGGCAACGGTCGGCTCTGGTGTGGACACCGCCGGGGTACGCGACCAAGGGTCCCCACGGGTACCCGGTGCTCTACCTGCGGTCCGGCGACGGTGTGGCCGCCACCGACTGGCTCGACCTCGGCCGAGCCAAGCAGATCCTCGACAACCTCTCGGCCGAGGGCGCCATGAAGCCGATGGTGGTCGTGATCAGCGACGACACCGGTTCGGACGACAAGCAGCTGAAGGGCCTCCGCAAGGCGGTCGCCGACAACTACCGGGTCCTGCGTGACCCGGCGCACCAGGCGATCGCGGGGGTGTCCGACGGTGGCACGCAGGCGTTGACGGCGGCGCTCGCCACGCCGGGTCAGTTCGCCTACGCCGGCTGGTTCTCGGGCCACTCGGCCCCGGTCGTCGACCGGAAGGACGCCAGGGCGATCAACGGCAGCGTCAAGCTGCTGCGGCTGTACACGGGCAACGTGACCGATCCCGCGCACAACGCCACCTATCGGCTGATGAAGGCGTTGGACCGCGCCGATGTCAGGTTCGAGTTCGACGGGGTCAACCCGGACGGCGGCGCGAACTGGAACACCTGGCAGGAGAACCTCGTCGACTTCGTGCCGCGGCTGTTCCGTCACGCGTCGGACCACGGGCCGAGCCCCGGTCACCGGCAGCTGACGGGGGAGTTCGCACCGCCGCCGGCCGGCAGCACCCCGACGCCCTTCGTCACCGAGGACGGGTTCGTCACCTTCGAGACGACCACCGACTTCAAGGACGCCCAGCACGTCACGGTGTGGGCGAACGTGGCGCCGGGCGGCAGCTGGCTGCGCGTGCCACTGACGCGCGACGGCGACCGGTGGCGGGCGACCGTGGGGCCGTTGAAGCCCTGGTTCTACTACTACCGGCTGATCGTGGACCGGGTCCCGTTCAAGGACGTCTCGAACCCGACGAAGGTGACCACCGAACCGATGTGGAGCACCTTCTTCATCCCGGGAGAGGGCGCCCGACTGCTGTCGGACGTGCCGGCCGGCCAGGGCGGGAAGGTCGAGAGCATGACCTATTCCAGCACGGTGGCGGGCCAGGACCGAACCGCGCTGGTGTGGACTCCACCGGGGTACGACCCGGGCCGGGCGCAGCCGTACCCCGTCCTCTATCTCCAGCACGGCAGCGGTCAGAGCTACACGGACTGGGTCGAGATGGGACGCGCCAAGCAGATTCTCGACCATCAGTTCCTCGACGGCGACCTCACGCCCATGGTCGTCGTGATGGGCAACGGCAACTCGTCCAACTTCAACAGGGAACTGCGCGAGAACATCGTTCCGACGGCACGCGCCCGCTACCACATCTCCAGCGACCCGTCCCAGCAGGCCCTCGCCGGCCTGTCGATGGGCGGCGGGCAGGCGTTCGGGGTGCTGCGCGCCTACCCGGGCGAATTCGGCTACGTGGCGGCGTTCTCGGCCGGGTTCGGCAGCGGCACCGGCGTCGACGTGGCGGCGATCAACAACGGGACCAGGATGCTGCGCCTGTACGTCGGTGACCAGACCGACTTCGTGTACCCGAGCTTCATGGCATCACTGACCACGCTGAACACCCTCGGTATCCGCTACGAGTTCGACGGGGTCACCCCCGGGCCGCACGGCTGGGACGTGTGGCAGAAGAACCTCATCGACCTGGCGCCGCGCCTGTTCAAGCGCTAGGTGGTCCTCCAGGCGACGCCGCCGGGAGCAGGGGATTCCTGCCCCGGCGGCGGCCGCCAGCGCATGGGTCCTGTGCACCGCCATCCCCGAAGGGAACCATCTCAATGAAGAGAAGACGAATACTTGCCACGGTAGCCATGCTCGCGGCCGGTAGCGCCCTCGTCGCCTGCTCCTCCGACGAGGGCGGAAGCGACGCGAGCAACTGCACGAACACCATCACGAAGCAGAATCTGCCGGTCGTGACGATGTGGGGCTGGTACCCCAACACCCAGCTCGTTGTCGACAACTTCAACAAGCAGAACAACGAGGTGCAGGTCTGCTGGACCAACGTCGGGCAGGGCAGCGACGAGTACGACAAGTTCCAGACGGCCATCTCGGCGGGCACCGGCGCACCTGACGTGATCATGGTCGAGGCGGACCGGATCCCGACCTTCCAGATCCAGGGCGCGCTCGTCGACATCAAGCAGTACGGCTTCGACGCGGTCAAGGCCAACTACGGCGAGGGCGCCTGGAAGGACGTGTCGGTCGGTGACGCGGTCTACGGCGTCCCGGTCGACGGCGGCCCGGTGGCGATGATCTACCGGAAGGACATCTTCGACAAGTACAAGATCACCCCGCCGAAGACCTGGGCCGAGTACGAGCAGGCCGCGCAGAAGGTGAAGGACGCCGGCGGCCCGCTGTTCGGGGACCTCGGCGCGAATGTCTCGGCGCTCACCATGGCGCTGCAGATCCAGAAGGGCGCCGCGCCCTTCACCTACGACCCGGCGCAGCCGAAGGCGATCGGCGTGAAGCTCAACGACCAGGCGTCCAAGGACGTGCTGGACTACTGGGGCGGCCTCGCCAAGAAGGGTCTGGTCGGTACGCAGGACCAGTTCACCCCCGAGTACATCTCGGGCGTGATCAACGGCAACTACGCGACGTACATCTCGGCGGCGTGGGCGCCCGGCTACCTCACCGGCGCGGGCGTCGGCAAGGGTCAGGACACCGGCAAGTTCGCGGTGGCGCCGCTGCCGCAGTGGGATCCGGCCAACCCGGTGCAGGTGAACTGGGGTGGGTCGGCCTTCTCGGTGACCAAGCAGGCGAAGAAGCCGGAGCTGGCGGCGAAGGTCGCCTACGGGCTCTACGCCGACAAGGAGTCGCTCACCGACGGCTGGACCAACCAGATCATCTTCCCGCTGAACCTCACGGCGCTCAAGGACCCCGCGTTCGTCGACCTGAAGGTGACGTTCTTCAACGGTCAGCAGGCGAACAAGGAGGTCTACCTTCCCGCCGCCGAGGCCTACAAGGGCGTCGCGTACGCCCCCTTTGGTCAGTACTACCTCGACGCCATGACGAAACAGGTCAGCGAGATCATCAAGGGCTCCGTCACCGGTTCGCAGGCTGCCGACCGGCTCCAGGAGGACGTGGCGAAGTACGCCAAGGAACAAGGTTTCACCGTTCAGTGACCGGATGGGTGGGCCGCGCCGGCACTGGGCGGCCGGCCCACCCGCCACCCTCAGCGTCCACGTCCCGGAGACCAAGATGACATCCCTGACCGAGAAGCGCGCACCGCGTACTCAGCCTGAGACGCGCAAGATCCGTGGCAAGGTGCACCTCCGCGAACACCTGATGGGGTGGCTCTTCGTCGGGCCGTTCGGGGTCGTGTTCCTGGCGTTCCTCATCGCGCCGCTGGCGTACGCGTTGTACCTCAGTCTCTTTCAGAAGAAGCTGATCGGCGGCACCAGCTTCGTCCTCTTCGACAACTACCTGAAGGCGTTCACCGACCCGAGCTTCCTGTCCGGGGCGTGGTTCGTCATCCGTTTCTCGCTGGTCTCGATCCCGCTGCAGATCATCATCGCGCTCGCGTTGGCGCTCATTCTGGACTCGGTGACCACCCTGTTCGCTCGCTTCTCCCGACTGATGATCTTTCTTCCCTACGCGATTCCCACCGTCATCGGGGCCGTGATGTGGGGGTTCCTCTACAGCAAGGGCTTCGGCCCGCTCACCGACATCTTCGGGCTGTTCGGCGCCACCGCACCCGACTTCCTGGGCAGCAACCTGATCTTTTACGGCCTGGTCAACGTCGTCACCTGGCAGTGGGCCGGCTACTACATGATCATCCTGTACGCGGCGTTGCAGGGAGTCGACCCGTCGCTCTATGAGGCCGCCCGGATGGACGGCGCCGGACGGTGGCAGATCGCGACGCGCATCAAGATCCCGCTGATCGCACCCGCGCTGATCCTGATCCTGGTCTTCTCGCTCATCGGCACCCTGCAGTTCTTCAACGAACCGCAGATCCTGCGATACCTCGCCGCGGGCACGATCGGGGCGGACTTCACCCCCAACATGTACGCGTACCAGCAGGCGTTCTCGCTCGCCAACTTCAACTACGGATCGGCGATCTCGTTCGCTCTCAGTGGAGTCGTGTTCATCTGCGTGTACGCATTCCTGTTCTTCACCCGCAAGCGGAGGAGCTTCCTCTGATGGCCGACCACACCAGCGTCCGCGCAGGCTCCCGCCGCCCGCAACGCTATCTCCCTCTGCAGATTCTCCTCGGTTTCCTGGTGATCTATTTCCTCGTGCCGTTCTGGTGGGTCATCGTCAACAGCTCCAAGGACGCGCCGGGCCTGTTCGGCGGCGGAAACACCCTCTGGTTCACCGACCAGATCGACTACCTCGGCAACCTCAAGCAGCTCTTCACCTACGACGGTGGCATCTACCTCAGGTGGATCCTCAACTCCACGCTGTACGCCATCGTCGGCGGGATCGGCGCCACAGTGCTGGCGGTCATGGCCGGCTACGGATTCGCCAAGTACCGGTTCGCCGCGCGGCGCTTCAGCTTCGCCGTCGTGCTCGGCGCGCTGATGGTGCCCGCCACCGCTCTGGTCATTCCGACCTTCATCATGTTCTCCCGGCTCGGGCTGACGAACACGGTCTGGGCGGTGATCCTCCCGTCGCTGCTCAACCCGTTCGGCGTCTACCTGATGCACGTGTACGCGCGCGACGCGGTGCCCGACGAACTCCTGGACGCGGCGCGGGTCGACGGCGCGGGAGAGGTGCGGACGTTCCTCCAGATCGCTCTTCCGCTGATGCGCCCCGCGGTGGTCACCGTGCTGCTTCTGTCGGCCGTGGCGTCCTGGAACAACTACTTCCTGCCCCTGGCCATGCTCTCCGACAACCGGCTCTTCCCCGTGACCGTCGGCCTCGGCCTCTGGCAGGGGATCGCTTCCGCGAACAACTCGGGAGGCACCTCGCTGTGGAGCCTCATCATCCTGGGCTCGCTCGTGTCCGTGATCCCACTGGTCATCGCGTTCTTCAGCCTGCAACGGCACTGGCGCGGCGGGCTGTCCGTCGGAGGTCTCCGGTAGGTCGCGCTCGTGCGTGAGCCAATCCACCACACGCCATTGATCGCCGCGTACCCCGTGGCCGGGCGGATGAACAGAGAGGTGTGCTGATGTCGACGACGGGTCGTCTGCTGCGCAGCGGGCAGTGGTTCGGTGCGGAGGGCCGCAACGGGTTCATCCATCGGTCCTGGATGCGCAACCAGGGGTTCGCGGACGACGTCTTCGACGGCCGCCCGGTGATCGGCATCGCCACCACCTGGTCGGAGCTGACACCCTGCAACGCCCATCTGCGGGACCTGGCCGAATCGGTGAAGCGGGGCGTGTGGGAGAGCGGCGGCCTGCCGCTGGAGTTCCCCGCGATGAGCCTGGGCGAGCCCCTCATGCGACCCACGACCATGCTCTACCGCAATCTGCTGGCGATGGAGTTGGAGGAGTCGGTCCGAGCCAACCCGCTCGACGGGGTAATCCTGCTCTCCGGCTGTGACAAGACCACTCCCGGCCTGCTGATGGGGGCCGCGAGCGTCGACCTACCGACTCTGATGATCACCGGCGGTCCGATGCTCAACGGTAAGTTCCGGGGGCAGGACATCGGATCGGGCACCGTCGTCTGGCGCTTCACCGAGGAGATGCGGGCCGGGCGGATGACCGCGGCCGACTGCGCGGAGGCGGAGGTCGGCATGTCCCGCAGCCGGGGGCACTGCATGACCATGGGTACCGCCTCGACGATGGCCTGCGTGACCGAGGCGCTGGGCGTGCAACTGCCGGGGGCCGCCGCCGTGCCGGCCGTCGACTCGCGCAGGTACGCGCTCGCGCACGCCGCCGGCCGTCGGATCGTCGCCATGGTCGAACAGGACCAGCGGCTGTCCACCGTGCTCACTCGGCACGCGTTCGAGAACGCCATCCGGGTCAACGCCGCGATCGGTGGTTCCACCAATGCCGTCGTACACCTGCTCGCGATTGCCGGGCGCCTCGGCGTTCCCCTGTCACTGGAGGACTTCGACACACTCACCGCCGACGTGCCCATGCTTGTCAACCTGATGCCGTCCGGGGCGTACCTCATGGAGGACTTCGCCTACGCGGGCGGGGTTCCGGCGGTGATGGCGGAGATCGCCCCGCTGCTGCACCTGGACCACGTCACCGTCAGCGGGAAGAGCGTGGCCGACAACATCAGCGGTGTCCAGTGCTGGAACCGGGAGGTCATCGGCACCCTGGCGGAGCCGTTCCAGCCCGCCGGGTCGGGCACCGTGGTGCTGCACGGGTCGCTCGCGCCGTCCGGGGCCGTGCTGAAGGTCTCCGCCGCCTCCGCCCACCTGCTCACGCACACCGGGCCGGCGCTCGTGTTCGACCGGATCGAGGACTACGTCGTCGCGGCCGACGATCCGGACCTCGATGTCACCCCCGACACGGTGATCGTGGTACGGAACGCCGGACCACGGGGCTACCCCGGCTTTCCGGAAGTGGGTAACGTGCCGATGCCACGGCGACTGCTCGCCGACGGCATCACGGACATGGTGCGGATCTCCGACGCGCGCATGAGCGGCACCGGGTATGGCACCTGCATCCTGCATGTGGCCCCGGAGGCGTCGGTGGGTGGCCCTCTCGCGCTGGTGCGCACCGGCGACCTGGTCCGCGTCGACGTCCCGACGCGGCGCCTGGACCTCCTGGTCGACGACGCGGAACTCGCACAGCGTCGTACGGCCTGGCAGCCACCACCGCCGGTGGCCGACCGGGGATGGGTACGGCTGTACAGCGAGCACGTCCTGCAGGCCGACAGGGGCGCGGACCTCGACTTCCTCGTCGGCGGCAGCGGCAGTGCCGTGCCCCGTCACTCACACTGACCGCTGGGAACGCACCAGGGAGCGCCGGTGCGGCGGCCGAGGCGTCGGCGTCAGGTCGGCTCGCACGCCCACGGGAACGCGTCGGAGAACTGGCCGACGGTCCACGCCAGACGCACGCCCCCGTATGCCACGGCCCAGCCCTATCGCGAGGTCACTGGGCGGACTGCTCGGTCTGGGGAAGGACGCTCGACACCGCGGCGCACGGGTCCGTTCCGGGCGCTGCGGTGTGGATCGCCTCGGCGGCGCGGGCGGCGAGGTCGCGGAAGTGGTGGCGCTGTTTTTCGGGTAGCCCGCCCAGCACGTGGTCCTCGGCCTGGGTGACACGACGCTCGGCCTCGGCGAGGGCCTGACGCCCTCGATCGGTGGCCACGATCCGACGGGCGCGCCGGTCGCGGGGATCGAGCTGCCGCCTGATGAGACCGGCGTTCTCCAGGTCGTCGATCACGTACGTCAGGACGCTGCGGTCGATGACCAGGCGGGCAGCCAAGGCACCCTGTGTGGGCACCTCCTCGTGCACGACGACGGCCAGGAGGTGGTAGCCCCGGCTCCCGTGCGGCAGATCCTTCAGCGTCTCTTCGATGATCTCCTGCCAGCGGCGCAGCACGAGGCCCAGGGACCAGCCGAAGGTCGAACCGCGTGTGCGGTCAGCCGACAGTTCGCAGGGGTCGATGCCGGCCATGTACCGGACGCTATCAGGCGATGTATTGGTCAAAGCGAAGTTTGTCCACGGGAAGAGCCGTGGGTCCGGTGCACGCGTCGAGGAATGAGCCGGCGGGCAGGTATGTTGTGATGCACAAGATTTGCTGATCAGATAATAGCCTGACCATATGACCACGGGGATGGTGGAGCAATGCCTGACTACGGTCACGAACTCCTGTTCGGGACGTTCCTGACTCCCAGTGCTCAGGACCCGGATCGCGTAGTGGCGCTGGCTGAGCTGACCGAAGCGGCGGGACTGGATCTCGCCACCTTCCAGGACCACCCGTACAACCCCGAGTTCCTCGACACCTGGACCCTGCTGAGCTGGGTCGCGGCCCGCACGGAACGGCTACGGGTCTCGGCGAACGTCCTCAACCTTCCGCTGCGCCCGCCGGCCGTGCTGGCCCGGGCCGCGGCGAGCCTGGACCGGCTGTCCCACGGCCGCTTCGACATGGGCCTCGGTGCCGGTGCGTTCTGGGACGGGATCGAAGGGATGGGCGGTCGCCGGCTGACGGCGGGGCAGGGCGTCGCGGCACTGCGGGAAGCGATCGAGATTATGCGCGGGGTCTGGGACGACACCGCGTCCGGGCCACTGCGGAGCGATGGGAAGTACTACCCGATCCCAGGAATGCAGCGCGGCCCCGCACCGGCGCACGACATCGGCATCTGGCTGGGCGCCTACCAGCCGAAGATGCTCGCGTTGACCGGCCAGAAAGCCGACGGCTGGCTGCCCACGCTGGAGTATCTGCGCTCACCCGACCGGGCGACCGGCAACCGGCTCATCGACGAGGCGGCGGTCGAGGCGGGACGGGACCCGCGGGAGATCCGGCGGCTGCTCAACCTGTTCACCGTGGACGTCTCATCCAGCGGTCGTGGTTTCCTCCAGGGGCCACCCGCACAGTGGGTCGATCAGCTCCTCCCGCTGGTTCTCGAAGAGGGGTTCAGCGCCTTCCTGATCGGCCGTGACGACCCCCGACTGATCCAGGCCTTCGGGCAGGAGATCGTCCCCGCGCTACGCGAGGCGGTCGCCAAGGAGCGTACGGAGAACCAGCCTGGCGCCGGACGGGTCCGCACGGCCGCCGCTCTGGCCGAGCGTCGGCCGGGCCTCGACTACGACGCGCTGCCCGGGTCGTTGGCCGACGGGTCCGTCGAGCCCGGCGACCCGGAGTACGAGCGTGTCCGCCACAGCTACATCTGGCAGGGAGCACCGGCCCTGGTGGTCCGCCCGCGTACCGCCGCCGAGGTGATCGACGCCGTGTCGTACGCGCGGACACAGGACGTCCCGCTGTCCGTGCGCAGTGGGGGACACGGAATCAGCGGCCGGTCGACGAACGACGGCGGAATCATCATCGACATGTCGAGGATGAACAAGGTCGAGGTGCTCGACCGGGCGAGCCGTCGGATCCGGCTGGAGCCGGGCGCCCGCTGGGGCCACGTAGCCCGGGCGCTCGCCCCGCACGGCCTGGCGATGAGCTCGGGAGACTACGGTGACGTGGGCGTCGGTGGCCTCGCCACCACGGGCGGTGTCGGTTACCTGGCGCGCAAGTACGGCCTGACCATCGACCACATCGTCGCCGCCGAGATCGTCACCGCGGACGGCCGCCTGCTCCGTGTCGACGACGAGCAGCACCCCGACCTGTTCTGGGCCATCCGTGGCGCCGGTGGCAACTTCGGCGTCATCACCGCCCTGGAGTTGGAGGCGTACGAGGTCGACAACGTCGTCTACGCCCAGCTCGTGGCGGACGCGACCGACACCGCCCAGGTGCTCCGCCGTTGGGGCCAACTCGTCGAGGACGCGCCGCGGGAGCTGTCGAGTTTCCTCTCCCTCTTTCCCGGCCGCCGTGGCGACCCACCGACGGCCCAGGTCACCCTCGTCTACGCGGGTGACGACATCGAGGCGGCGCAGTCCGCACTGAGCCCGTTCCTGGAGATCGGACCGATTCTCGACCAGCACGCGCAGGTCGCGCCGTATCCGGCGATCGTCGCGCCGCCCGGCAACCAGCACCGGGGCCAGGGGTTGAAGGACACCCGCAGTGGCCTGTTGCACCACATCACTCCGCAGGCGGCGGACCTCATGGCAGGCATGATCCATTCCGGTGACGTAATGATCATGCAGTTCCGCTCCGTCGGCGCGGCGGTCAACGACGTCGCCCGTGACGCGACCGCCTACCCGCATCGGGAGCAGAACTTCTCGGTGCTCGCCGCCACGGTCCCGGACCGCCGAGCCAAACTCGACAATCTGTGGACCAGGCTGTACTCGCATCTCGACGGCATGTACCTCAGCTTCGAGACCGACACCGACCCGGATCGACTGCTGGACGCCTGGCCCGAGCCCACCCTCGGTCGACTGCGGGCAATCAAGGCCACGTACGACCCGGACAATGTCTTCAACCGAAACTTCCCGATCCCACCAGCACCCAGGGGTGAGCGGGCGGTCAACTAGACCGCGCCGGACAGGTAGTCCCGACGTCGCTGCGGATCGAACTTCTCGATCGCGTACCGCAGCGTGACCCGTGGCATGACCCGGTAGCGGCGGGCGAGGAACTCCTCCTCCGCCGCTCTGTCGCGGTTGCCTACCTCGCGCAGCATCCAGCCCACCGCCTTGCGAACAAGGTCGTGCGGGTCGCGCAGGAGCCGTTCACTGAGTCGGAAGGTCCAATGGAAGTCACCCGCTTTGACGAAGGCGAACGTTGCCATGATGGCCATGCGCCGGTCCCACACCAGGCTCGACTCGGCCAACCGATCCAGGATGCTCCGGTCCTTGTCGAACAGCCAGGGGCCGACGATGTACGGCGCCGACGAGTCCACCAGATCCCAGTTGTTGATGCGGCTCGTGTTGGCCAGGACGACGTCGAAGATCTCGCCCCGTTCCTGCTCGTCTCCCTTGGCGAACTTCCGGACCAGGATGAACAGCGACGTCAGCCGCTCCTCATGGACGTCGCTGGTCAGCAACGTGGTCGTCTCCGCGAGGGACAGGTCGCGCCAGTGCCGGGCGGCCACCCTCCGCTGTTCCGGCACGGAGACACCGATGGCCCGGTCGCCCTCGCCGTATCCGCCGGGAGTCATCTGCAGAACCCGGCTCAATCCCTCGGCGCGACGTGGGTCGGCGAGGCTGGCGAGATCGTGACGGACGTCCGCGGTCGTGGCCATGCCGTGCAAGCTACCGCGACGCGTCGGGCGTAGCGCGACGGACACCGGCCGGGCGGATGCGTCCGTGCCCCTCGGTGCGATCGCGCCGAGGGGCACCGCCGGGAACGGCAGGCGGATCAGGCGCTGGCGAAGTGCTCGCGGTGATCGCGGGCGAACTCGGCGAAACTCCGCGGCTGCCGGCCGACGATCCGGGCGACATGATCATTGGTGAAGTCGCCCCACCCGGAGCCGTAGGCGACCCGGTACTCGGCGAGGACCTCGGCCGACCACGGGTCGAGGCCCGCCTGGAGCAGGCTGTCGCGAGCCGCTTGCGGGCTCTGCGGTACGTACCGCACCGGCTGCCCGAGCGTACGGGCGATCTCGTCGGCCGCCTGGTCGAGAGTGATGCTCTCCGGACCGGTTGGCGTGTAGATCATGCCCTCGTGCGGCTGCGGCGCGGAGAGGATCCGGGCCGCTGCCGCGGCGATGTCCCGTACGTCGATGACGCCGACCCGAGCCTCACCGAAGAGCCCGTAGAGGTGTGGTCCGATTTTGGATCCGAGCAGGTTCTGCATGAAGTGACTCGGTCGCAGGATCGTCCAGGGGATGCCCGAGTTCTGCAGTTCGGCGTCGGAGAGCGCGTGTAGCCGACCGTTGCGGGTCGGCGCGTCGTGCGCAGCCCCGATCGCGGAGAGCCTGACGATGTGCCGCACGCCGGCCTGCCGGGCGGCCCACACCGCGTTCATGCTCTGGCTCGGTGCCAGCGGGCCCATCGGCATCAGCAGCCACAGCGTCGTCACGCCCTCGAATGCCGGGGTCAGCGTCAAGGGACGGTCCAGGTCGCCGACGACGTAGTCGACGCCGTCGAACTCGGGCGCGCGGGACCGGTCCCGCACGAGGGCGCGTACCGGCTGGTTGCCGGCGAGTTCACGCAGCACCTCCCTCGACACGGTGCCGTTTGCTCCGGTTATCAGAATGGTCATGGTTGTCCTCCGGGTCGGATGGACGGTGGTCGGGCCACCGGTCGCCGCCAGCGACGATATAGTCCAATAGTTGTACCGTCCAATGATTGGACCAAATTATGAAGCGCAGCACACTCAAGGAGCAGGACCCCGACCTCGGGATCCTGGCCGTGCAGCTCTCCGCGCGCGTCCAGCGTGAGATCTTCCGGCGCTCCATGGAGCACGGGTTCGACGACGTCAGGCCCCGCCACGGCGCGGTACTCGCGTACCTGGACGCGGAGGGCACCCGCCCCGGCGAACTGGCCCGGCTGGCCGGACGCAACAAGCAGACGATGGGCGCGATCCTCGACGAGTTGGAGCGGCTGGGCTACGTCCGCCGCGCGCCCGACCCTGCCGACCGCCGAGCGAAGCTCATCATGCCGACGGACCGGGGCCTCCGATTCATGGAGGTCTCCGACGGCATCGTGAACCAGATCGAGCAGAAACTCTCCGACACGCTCGGTCCCGACCTCTACCAGGATTTCAGAACCGCGCTGGGGCGTGGCGTCGCGAGCCTCCCGGCAACCGGGGACGACACCGAGGGCTGAGACAGCGTCGGCCCGCGGTCGCCGGCGATCTTGCATGGGACGGCGAACACCGGGTACGCGAGCGCGGCCCTGCCGCCAGCAGAGCCTCCGGGTCCCACCGTCGCCAGCGCACCCGAGGAGCACCGACATGCCGATCGCGGGAAGGGCCCGACTCTCACCAGGGGTCTCCCTGGTGCTGCTGGCGTCGATCCTCGTGTCGTTCCTGGCCGCGTCGGCTGCGCCGACCCCGCTCTACGGGCTCTACCAGGAGCGCTGGCACTTCTCGCCGGTCACGACCACCGTGGTGTTCGCCGTATACGCCCTCGCGGTGCTGGCGTCGCTGCTCACGTTCGGCAAGTTGTCCGACCATGTCGGTCGCCGCCCGGTCCTGGCCGTCGCGATCGCGGTGCAGATGCTCTCGCTGGTCGTCTTCATCTTCGCCAACGGCGTACCCGCGCTGCTGGTCGCCCGCCTCATCCAGGGACTCGCTGCCGGCGCGGCCACGGGCGCCGTCGGTGCCGCCATGCTCGACATCGACCGCGCCCGCGGCACGCTCGCGAACTCGATCGCCCCTGGTATCGGCACCGGAAGCGGTGCCCTGCTGTCGGCGCTGCTCATCCACTTCCTGCCCGCGCCGACGCGGCTGGTGTACGTCGTTCTTCTGGTGATCCTTCTGCTCCAGGCCGTCGGGGTGGCGCTGATGCCCGAGACGGTCACGCCGACGGGGGGAGCGCGACGCAGTCTGCGGCCGGATATCAGCCTGCCCCGCACCGTACGCGAGCCGGTACTGGTCGTCGTTCCGGTGCTGTTCGCGGTCTGGGCACTGGCCGGATTCTTCGGCGCGCTCGGCCCGGCGCTCGTGCGCACCCTCATGGACACGTCGATCGTGGTCGGCGGTCTGGTCCTCTTCGTCTTCGCCGTCTTCGGGTCGATCGCCGTTCTGTTGCTGCGCAACACCGCCGCGCGCACGGTGATCCTGACCGGGATCGTCGCTCTCATCCTGGGCATGATCGTCACGTTGGTGTCGGTCATGGCCCAGTCCGTCCCCGGATTCTTCGTCGGCCTCGCGCTCGGGGGCGTCGGCTTCGGTGGCGGCTTCCAGGGCAGCCTCAAGACGATCATGCCGCTGGTTCAGGCGCACGAACGCGCCAGTGTGCTCTCCCTGCTCTACGTCGTCTGCTACGTCGGCTTCGGCCTTCCCACGGTGATCGCCGGCTTCCTCGTGGTCTACGCCGGCGGGCTGCCTCGGACCGCCGACGAATACTCCATCGCCGTCATTCTCCTTGCCCTGGTTGCCCTGTTCGGGGTGCGCAGGGCCGCGAGGATGTCGCCTGGCTGATGCCCCGAAGGCCGCACCCGGCAAGGACGCAGCCAGTAGCGTGCTGAGGGGGATGAGGGCGGCGTCGGAGGCGGCTCGCGGCCGTGGCGGCACGCCGGCCGGAGATCCCCCGAGTACGCCGGGCAGGTGCACGAGCCGCACGCGAACCAGGGAGGCCCCGATGAGCCCGAAGGATGCGCAGGGCGACGCGAGTGCCATGCCGCGTATCGAGAGCCTCGACACGAAGCTCGAGGTGATCGTCATCCCGGTGTCGGATGTCGACCGCGCCAAGGCGTTCTACGTACGCCTCGGTTGGCGGCTCGACCAGACGCCGCCCGGCATCATCCAGCTCACCCCGCACGGCTCCGGGTGCTCCGTGCAGTTCGGCTCGGGGCTTACGTCGGCGGCGCCCGGTTCGGCGGTGGCCTACCTGGTCGTGTCCGACCTCGAGGCGGCCCGGAACACCCTGGTCTCCGCCGGTGTCGATGTCGGTGGCATCTCCCACGTCACCCCGAACGGGCTGGTCGACGGGCTGGACCCCGAGCGGCGCAGCTACTTCTCGCGCGCCACGCTCCGCGACCCGGACGGCAACACCTGGCTGATGCAGGAGATCACGACCAGACTTCCCGGGCGCATCGAGGGTGGGCTGACGTCGTTCGGCTCGGCGAGCGACCTGGCGAGCGCGCTCCGGCGCGCGGCCGCCGCCCATGGCGAGCACGAGGAGCGCACCGGCGAGCGGGACGAGAACTGGCCCGACTGGTACGCGGCCTACATGGTGAGCGAGCAGTCGGGGGCCAAGCCGCCCGAGTGAGCCGAGCGATCCTCGACCCGACGGCCCGGTCGGTCCGTGGCGGGCCGGGTGGCGTGGCGTCGCGGTCAGCGCAGCCCACGGACCAGGTTGTCGACCAGGGTGCGGGCGAAGTCCTCGGTGAGCGGCAGGTCGGGGACGAGGAGCCGGTGGTAGCAGGCTCCCCAGAGCTGGTCGACGACGGATTCGGGGTCGATGTTGGTGCGTAGCTGCCCACGGGCCATGGCTCTGGTGAGGGCTTCCACGGCGAGGGCCCGGCGAGGGCCGGAGTAGCGCTGCCGATAGGCCGCGGCCAACTCGGGGTCGGTCTGCGCCTGGGCGATGAGTTGGCTGATGACCCGCCCGGCGGAGGTGTCCCGCATCAGGTGGACGAAGGCGACGAGCTGGTTGGTCAGATCGGCGACGATGTCGGCGGTGTCGGTGAAGGCCAGCGTGGGTGCGACGACGGTGAAGTAGCCGTCCAGGGCGAGTGCCCCCTTGGAGGGCCACCACTTGTAGATCGTCATCCGGCTGGCCCCGGCCTGGGCCGCGACCTTCTCGATGGTGAAGCCGGCCATGCCCTCCGCCAGCAGGAGATTGCCGGCGGCGGTGAGGATCTCGGCCCGTACCTGGTCGGCGGGGCGGCGGCCACGACCCCGGCGGGGTGGGGTGTTGGCGTCCGGCGTGAGCTGGGCCACTGGCCCTCCCGTTTATATGGACAGAGTGTCTTCGTGCTGTTTATATGGACACAGCGTACACAGCACTGCCCCGTGCGGTACGCCCCACGATCAACCGCAGCGACGACCGAAGGAGACGAGCGACATGACGGGTCTACGACGGCGACAGTTGGGTGCCTCCGGGCCGGAGGTGTCGATGATCGGGCTCGGCGCGATGGGCATGTCGGACCTGTACGGGCCGGCGGACGAGGCCGAGAGCGTCGCGACGCTGCACGCGGCCCTCGACGCCGGTGTGAACCTGGTCGACACCGCGGACTTCTACGGGTCGGGTCACAACGAGATGCTGATCGGTCGGGTGCTGCGGGAGCGTCGTCGGGAGGAGGTGGTGGTCAGCGTGAAGTTCGGGTCGCGCCGAACGCCGGACGGCGGGTTCCAGGCGGCACCGTACGACGTGTCGGCGGTGGCGGTGAAGGACCGGCTGGCGTACTCGCTGCGGCGGTTGGGCACCGACTACATCGACATCTACCGGCCATCGCGGCTGAACCCGCAGGTGCCGGTGGAGGAGACCGTGGGCGCGCTGCTCGAGATGCGGCAGGCCGGCTACATCCGGCACATCGGGCTCTCCGAGGTGAGCGCGGGCACCATCCGCAGGGCGGCGGCGGTGGCGCCGATCAGTGACGTCCAGATCGAGTACTCGCTGCTGTCCCGTGGCCCGGAGGCCACGATTCTGCCGGCGTTGCGGGAACTGGGCATCGGGTTGACCGCCTACGGGGTGCTGTCGCGGGGCCTGCTGAGCGGGCACTGGTCGGCGGAGCGTGAGCTGACCGGAGCGGACTTCCGGGCGAACAGCCCCCGGTTCCAGGGCGAGCACCTGACCGCGAACCTGCGCCTCGTGGACGCGCTCGGCCGGGTCGCGCAGCGACTGGGGGCGACCACGAGTCAGGTGGCGATCGCCTGGGTGGCGGCGCAGGGCGAGCAGATCGTGCCGCTGGTCGGCGCGCGCCGGCGCGATCGGCTGGCCGAGTCGCTGGCCGCGGTCGATCTGGTGCTGGACCGTCCGGCCCTGGACGAGATCGAACGTGCCGTACCGGCCGGTGCCGCCTCGGGCCAGCGGTACGCGACGGCGATGATGGCCACCCTCGACAGCGAGCGGTGATCCCCGGCGGTCGTCACCCGCTGGTGGCCCTGTGGCGGTCCCAGGCCCGCACCAACTGCATCCGGTTGTGGATCCCCAGCTTCTGATAGATCGATCGGAGCTGGGTGTCCACGGTGTGGAAGGACACGAAGAGGCTCCCCGCCGCCTCCTTCTTCGTGGCGCCGGCGGCGAGCATCTCGGCCACCCGCTCCTCGGCGGGGGTGAGCGCGTCGATGCCCGTGCGGAGCGGCTCGCCGATCGAGGGCCGGTGGTGTGAGGTGGCGGCGAGTTCGACGCATCGCCGGTCGGCCAGCGCCTGGTCGCCGGGGGCGCCGATCCGGGCGTAGAGGGCAGCCGCCTCGTGCGCGGCATCCCCCGCCTCCGTGGGCGCCAGCCGAGAGCTGTTCGCGAGGTCGAGCAACGCGTCGGCCAGAGCCGGCCAGGCGGCGGTGGTGCGCAGCCCGTCGACCGCCGACCGAAGTGCGTCCGGGTCGCGATCGAGCAGGCCCCTGGTCTGGTCGGCCAGTGCGCGCCACAGCGGGACCGGGGTGCGCGTGGCCACCAGCTCGACCAGTTCGGTGACGCGGCGGGCGGCCCGGGTGTCGCCAGCGGCCACCGCCGCGCGTACCAGTCGAGGGCCGAACTGCGGCACGGGCAGGAGTGGTCGGACCGACCGGTGCAGGTCAGCGACGATTCTGTTGAGCAGGCTCGCCGGCTCGCTGAGGGCGGGGTCGCGAACAGCGACACAGAGGGCGGGATCGCGAACAGCGACACAGAGGGCGGGCGTCCACATCGCACTGTCCGGCCATCGTCGTTCCGCGAGGCACGGGCCGAGGACGGCACGAGCGGCGTCGTGCTCGCCGCGGCGGTAGCGGACCTCGGCGATCACCGCGACCAGCAGGGCACGCACCTCCTGGCCGATGTCCACCGAGCCCGAGTCGAGCGTCGTGACAGCCAGCGCGGCCGCCTCGGGCAGGTCCCCCACCGCGACCATGCGGAGGCAGTCCAGGGCGGTCAGTTGACTGCTCACCGGCGTACCGGGCGACGCCGTGTCGTCAGACGCCTGGCGCGTCGCGGACCGGGCGTCCTGGTGCCGGCCCAGGCCGAGGTGCACCAGGATTCGTTCGGCCCGGATCGACGTGGCGTCCCGTCGTGCCGGCCAGGCATCGGCATCCAGGGCTGCCAGCACGGCGTGGGCGCCCGGGAGATCCCCGTGCGACAGCGAGCGAGCGGCCCGGCCGAGCGCGAGGTGGCGAGCGGATGAATGGTCACCCGACGCGGCGTGCGCGGTGCCCGCCTCGCGGAGCAGGGCATCGGAGTCCGGATGTCCGGTGCGGGCGGCGACCGCGGCGACGATGGCGAGCAGCGTGCTTCGGCTCCGGGCGTCCACTCGTTGCTCCAGCGCCTCCCGCAGGCCGGCGAGGGCGACCGACGGCTGCTCCAGTGCCGCGATCTGCGCCACGCGGCCGAGCAGGTGTGCACGGTGGCGGTCGCCGCTCCGGTTCGTAGCGATCTCCGCAGCCAGGTTCCGCAGCGCCTCCGTCGGGCGCCCGGCGATCCGGAGCTGATCCGCCGTCGCGATCAGCCGACTCTGTCGCTGCTCGGCGTCGTCGGCCTTGTCGTCAGCCGGGAATGTTCCGGTGGTGAAGGGTGATTCGGACAATGGCGTTCTCCCCGGTGGTTACCCGGCGCGTCGACATGCCGTCCTGCGACCGAGCCTAACCATGGCGGCAGGGGCAAGCGACCGGATCGACGAACCGGCGGGCTGCGGCCCAGGCGACGTGGCTACCTGCCTGCCGTCGTTTGCGGTGAATGGCCCACGCCGTCCTGGAAGTGACGGGCCGCAATGGCGCGATCACGGGATGCGACGCCAGCACCTCGCCCCCGATCATCGAATGCATGGCCCACCCGACCTCGTCATCGCTCGACCGTTGGCCGCCGAACCACGTGACACGCCGCTCGGACGACTGCTCAGCGGCCAACGATTCACGGCGCCCGCACCGGAGCAACCTTCCCGGTGTACGACGGCTCCGGGCCGCACTGCTGGTGTTCGTCCTGTTCGCCAGCACCGGCGCGGGTGGGCACGCGCCGCCGTGGACCCGCGTGGTGCTCGCGGTGACCGCGGTGGCGATTCCCGCCGCCATCGCGGTCCAGTACGGCTGGCCCGCGGTGCGCACCCTGCTGGGGTTGCCGTCCCGGCTACGCCTGCGAGGTGGATCTGTTCCCGCGCCCCATCCGACCCAACCGGAGTAAGGAGACAGCGACCATGGCGAACAGCGATCCCCAGCCGCGACGCGGCGACCAGGGCGGCCCGCCCTTCGCGGGCCGTAACGTCGAGCTTGAGCGGCAGAACCCCGACCTGTTGGTGCCGCCAACGACCGACAGTCGGCTGGTGCCCAACCTCAAGTTCTCGTTCTCGCAGGCGCACACCCGGGTGGAGAAGGGCGGCTGGACCCGCGAGGTCACCAGCCGAGACCTGCCGATCGCCAGCCAGTTGTCCGGTGTCCAGTTCGGTCTGGAGCCGGGCGCGTACCGGGAGATCCACTGGCATCAACAGTCGGAGTGGGCGTACATGCTCAGCGGCAGTTGCCGGATCAGCGCCGTCGACCACGAGGGACGCAACTTCATCGAGGACGTGAAGGCGGGCGATCTGTGGTTCTTTCCGCAGGGCGTGCCGCACAACATCCAGGCGCTGGAGGACGGCGCGCAGTTCCTGTTGGTCTTCGACGACGGCGCGTTCTCGGAGAACAACACGTTCCTGCTCAGTGACTTCTTCGCGCACACCCCTCGGCACGTCCTGGCCAAGAACTTCGGCTGGACGTTGGAACAGATGGAGAACCTGCCCGAGCGGGAGAAGTACATCTTCCAGGGCGACGTCCCACCGCCCCTGCAACAGGACCGGGTGGTCAGCCCCACCGGCGACATCCCGCGAAGCTTCAAGCACCGGATGCTCGCGCAGACCCCGCAGCGCTTCCGTGGTGGAACGGTCCGGATCACCGACTCGACCAACTTCGCCGCGTCCGTGACCACCGCCGCCGCGCTCGTCGAGGTCGAGCCCGGGGGAATGCGCGAGTTGCACTGGCATCCCACCACCGACGAGTGGCAGTACTACATCTCCGGCACCGGACGGATGGGTGTCTTCGCGGCTCAGGCCGCCGCCCGGACGTTCGACTTCCAGGCCGGCGACGTGGGCTACGTTCCCTTCGCGTACGGCCACTACATCGAGAACACCGGCGACGAACCGCTGGTGTTCCTGGAGATGTTCCGGCATCCCCGGTTCGAGGACATCTCGGTGATGCAGTGGATGGCCAACACGCCCCACGAGATCATCGCGGACACCATCAACGTGCAGAAGTCGATCGTCGACGAATTGCCGACCACCAAACAGACCGTGGTCTGACCCCGACGACGGGAAGTATGGATAGCCATGCGTGCTGTGGTTCTGCGGGAGTTCGACGCGCCGCTGAGCGTGGAGGAGATCGACCAACCCACCCCTGGGGCCGGGCAGGTGCTCGTGCGGGTCATCGCCAGCGGTGTCAACCCGCTCGACACGAAGATCCAGGCGGGAAAGGCCCCGCACGCCCGCGTCCAGCCGCCCGCGGTGCTCGGCCTGGACCTCGCCGGCGTCGTCGTGTCGGTCGGCCCGGAGGTGACCACCTTCGAGCCGGGGGACGAGGTGTACGGGCTCTGCGGGGGTGTCGGCGACCTGCAGGGCTCGCTTGCCGAGTACGCGGCCGTCGATGCTCGACTGCTGGCTCGCAAGCCGCGGACGCTCTCGATGCGTGAGGCCGCCGCGCTGCCGCTGGCGGCGATCACCTCGTGGGAGGGGCTGGTCGATCGGGCCGGGGTCCGCGCCGGGCAGAAGGTGCTGGTGCACGGCGGTTCCGGCGGCGTCGGTTACGTGGGCGTGCAACTTGCCCAGGCGCGAGGCGCTGAGGCGTACGCGACGGGCGGTCCGGCGAGCATGCGCGTGATCGAGAGTCTCGGTGCGGTGCCGATCGACTACACCTCGACCAGCGTCGAGGAGTACGTGCAGCGGTACACCGGGGGCGAGGGATTCGACATCATCGCCGACAACGTGGGCGGCCCGACACTCGACGCGTCGTTCGCGGCGGTGCGCACGTATCACGGGCACGTCGTCAGCGCACTGGGCTGGGGCTCACACTCGCTCGCCCCACTGTCCTTCCGCGGGGCGACCTATTCCGGTGTGTTCACCCTGCTGCCGATGTTGACCGGCCGAGGCCGCGAACACCAGGGCGACATTCTGCGCGAGATCGCGGCGCTGGCCGAGGCCGGCGCGTTGCGCCCACGACTCGATCCGCGTCCGTTCACGCTCGACACGATCATGGACGCCCACCGCCTGGTGGCCGGCGGCGCCACCGGCGGCAAGGTCATCGTGGACGTCGCGGGCTGAGCCACCCACACCAACCTGCTGGGTACGGTGCACGGCGATCGACCGGCCCTCGGCCGGTGGTGACGGCCGGATCGACCGGTTAGGGTTCCGGTGTGTTCCGCGCCGTCGTGTTGATCGCTGCTGTGGTGCTCGTCTCGGACCAGCTCACGAAATACTGGGCGGAATCCGCGCTGTCCGACGGGCACACCGTTTCCATCGTCGGCGATCTGCTGCAACTGCGGCTCCTATACAACCCGGGCGCCGCCTTCTCGATCGGGTCCGAGTACACCTGGATCTTCGCGGTCTTCGCGGCGGCGGCGGTGGTCGCGGTGACGGTCGTGGCGCGGCGGGTCACGTCGCGTCCCTGGGCGCTGGCGTTGGGGTTGGTGCTCGGCGGTGCGGCCACGCATCTGCTGGACCGCCTCTTCCGCGAACCGGGGTTCGCTCGCGGCCACGTGGTGGACTTCATCGACTACGCCGGGTTCTTCGTCGGCAACGTCGCCGACATCGCACTGGTCGTCGGCGTTGGTGTCGTCATGCTGCTCAACGCGCGGGGCATTCCACTCCGAGGGCCGGCCGCAGCGGGCGAGGCTCGCACTGCGGAGCAGGTGTCGCCAAGCTCCTGAGGTGCCCGCCAGCCCGTTAGGGGACGACTGCGTCGTCGAGACCCACCAGGACGACGTCCAGCCTGCGGGGGCCGTGCACCCCCTCGACCCGGTTGAGTTCGATGTCGCTGGTCGCGGACGGGCCCGAGATCCAGGTCTGTGGCGCGCGTGGGTCCAGCCGGGTCAGCGCCTCCGGCAGCAGTCCGACGACCTGATCGGTGCGTACCACGCAGATGTGCCGGTCGGGCACCAGGGTGAGCGCCCGCCGCCCCTGGGCCGGGCCGGCGTCGAGGATGATGGTGCCGGTGTCGGCGACCGCCACGGCGCAGCCGGTGAGGACCGCGTCCATGCCGTCGAGGTCGGCCGGTGACAGCGGGGGAGCGTCGGGATGCACCCGCCCGCCGTATCCGGCCAGCCAGTCGGCGGGGACGTCGGTGGGAACGGCGAGCCGACCGACCTCGGCCAACAGGCCGGGCAGGGCGTCGATGCCCCGGTGGACGACCGCCCGGTAGTCCTCCAACCGGTCGATCAGAACGTCGACCCGGTCGGAGCGGTCGTCGACCCGGCGATACCCGCGGGGGACCTGCACCGGCGGCGGGTTGTCGGCCAGGGCCGTCCGGAGCCGCGCCAGGATCTCGTCGCGTGCGGTCACTGCTTTCCCCACCATTCCCGGAAGGTCTGCGGCGCGGGCAACGGTAGGTCCCGCGACCTGGTCCACGCCGAGGCGGGCCAGGGCAGCCTGCGCAGGGTGCGAGCGCCGGTGCGCCGTTCGCGGTACGCCCCGAGCGGAGCCGCGCCGCCCCGGGCCAGGCGCAGGGCGGCGGCCCATCGCTGCGGGCTGCGCATGACCCACGACAGGACGCGCATGGCGGCCCGCTCGGCCGGCGGGTGCGGTGCCTGCTGGCGGAGGTGGACCAGGATCTCCGGAATGTTGATCTTCACTGGGCACACGTCGTAGCAGGCGCCGCAGAGCGTCGACGCGTACGGCAGGGAAGCGTTGTCGGCCACGCCGGTCAGCTGGGGCGACAGGATCGCGCCGATCGGCCCCGGATACACCGAGCCGTACGCGTGCCCGCCGGCCCGTTCGTACACCGGGCAGACATTGAGACACGCGGAGCAGCGGATGCAGGACAGTGCCGGCCGCCCGACCGGATCGGCGAGCACGGCGGACCGTCCGTTGTCGACCAGCACGACGTGCACGGACTGCGGGCCGTCGCCGGGGGTGACGCCGGTCCACACCGAGGTGTACGGGTTCATCCGCTCGCCGGTCGAGGATCGCGGCAGCAGTTGTAGGAAGACCTCCAGGTCGCTGAAGGTCGGCAGCAGCTTCTCGACGCCGACGACGCTGATCAGCGTCTCCGGGAGGGTCAGGCACATCCGCCCGTTGCCTTCGGACTCCACGACCACCAGCGTGCCGGTGTCGGCGATGGCGAAGTTGGCGCCGGAGACGGCGACCCGGGCCGAGAGGAAACGTCGTCGCAGGTGGGCGCGTGCCGCCTCGGCCAGGTCGGCCGGCTCGTCGCTCAGGTCGGCCGGCGCGTCGGGCATCCGGCGCTGGAAGATCTCCCGGATCTGTGCCCGGTTGTAGTGGATCGCCGGCACCAGGATGTGCGACGGGGTGTCCTCGCCGAGCTGCACGATCAGCTCCGCGAGGTCGGTCTCGTACGCGGCGATCCCGGCCGCTTCGAGGGCCTCGTTGAGCTCGATCTCCTGGGTAGCCATCGACTTGACCTTCACGACCTCGTCCGCCCCGGCGGCCCGGGTCAACTCGACCACGATCCGGCAGGCCTCGGCCGCGTCGCGGGCCCAGTGCACGGTCGCGCCGGCAGCGGTGGCGGACGCCTCGAACTGCTCCAGCAGCTCGGGCAACCGGCGTTGGACGTCGGCCTTGATCGCGGCGCCGGCGTCCCGCAACGCCTCCCAGTCGGGCACCTCGTCGACGACCCGGGCGCGCTTGCCGCGGATGGTTCTGGTGGCCCGGTGCAGGTTGGCCCGTAGTTGCGTGTCGGCGACGGCCGGCTTGGCTGCGGTGGGAAAGGGCAGCGGCGTGCGGATCCGTCCGCCTCCGGTGGCGGGCGCGACCGGATGGTTCATGAGGCGGCACCCGTCGAGGCGAGGATCTCGGCGTAGTGCACGGCCCGCACGCCGGACCGGTGGCGGTCGAGGCCGCCGCCGATGTGCGCCAGGCAGGAGTTGTCGGCGGCGGCGAGCACCCGCGCTCCGGTCTCGCGGACCCGGGCGCACTTGTCGGTGAGCATCGCGGTGGAGACGTCCGGGTTCTTCAGTGCGAACGTGCCGCCGAAGCCGCAGCACTCCTCGGCGTCGCCGAGCTCGACCAGCCGGATCCCGCGTACCTGACGCAGCAGGCTCAGCGGGCGGTCGCCCAGTCGCAGCATCCGTAGGCCGTGGCAGGTGGGGTGGTAGGTGACCGTTTCCGGGAACTCGGCACCGACGTCGGTGACGCCGAGGACGTCGACGAGCAACTCGGACAGTTCGTAGGTGCGGGCGGCCACCGACGCGGCAGGTGGGTGCAGGCGCGGGTACTGGTCGCGGATCATCGCCGTGCACGACCCGGACGGCGCGACGATGGCGTCGTAGTCGTCGAAGACGTCGACGTAGTTGCGGACCATCGGCATCGCCTCGGCCCGGTAACCGGTGTTGGCGTGCATCTGCCCGCAACAGGTCTGGTCGGCAGGGAAGTCGACGGTGTGGCCGAGCCGCCGCAGGACGCGGGTGACGGCGATGCCGGTGGCCGGGTATGCGAGGTCGTTGACGCAGGTGATGAAGAGGGCGATGCGCATGGCGGCTCCTCGGATGTGTCGGGGGCGGGTCACACCGAGTCGGGCGGTGCTCCGGGGGTGGGGAGCCGGTCGAAGGCGGGCAGGTGGCGTTCCCGGGCGGCGGTCAGGTGGGCCCGCATCGCGTCGGTGGCCGCGGTGGAGTCTCCGGCGGCGATCGCGGCGGCGATGCGCTGGTGCTCGGTGTTGGTGTCCGGGGCGCCGGTGACCGGGAAGTACAGGCGGTGCAGGTGCAGGTGCGAGTGCAGCCGGGTGATGGTGTCCCGCAGCAGTGGGCTGCCGGCGACTTCGGCGATGAGGTCGTGGAATTTCGCGTCCAGCGCGGTGAAGGCGGCGTGTCGGCGGTATCCGTCGCCGGCCTCCACGTCGATGCTCGCCGCCGCCTCGGCGCTGATCCTTTGCCGTGCCTCGGTGGAGGCGTGGGTGGCGGCCCGGCCGGCGGTGGCGCCCTCCAGCAGCAGGCGGACGTCGAACAGGTCGTCGAACTCGGCACGGCTGAGCAGCGGCGTGGTGGTGTAGCCGGAGAGCGGACGTTTACGGACCAGACCGTCGGCCTCCAGCCGGGCCAGGGCCTCGCGTACCGGTGTGGGGGAGACGTCGAGCTCCCGGGCGAGAGCGTCTATGTTGACCCGTTCGCCGGGGGGAAGGATGTGGTCCATGACCAGCGTCTTTATCGACTCGTAGACGTCCTCGGTGAGGGTGAGTCGTCGGGCGGGACGGAGTCGGCCCTCGCGAGCTTCCTGCTGGGCCATCTCGTCTCCTCAACAACCCCTTGACTGTGCCGGTGTGAGCGAGTACACACTAGCAAAGCAACATCCTATAGGAAATAGGTTCCGCCGCCTCGCCTCACCACCACCCCCGAGGAGTCGTTCATGCCGCGCAGCACGCTGTCCCGGATCGGCTCGGGCCTCGCCGTCCTGGCCCTCGCCACGACCACCGTGGCCTGCACGAAGAAGAGCGCCGCCACCGACACCGAAGCCGGCGGTCGGGAACCGGCGCAGGTCAAGATCGCGCTCGTGCCCGGCGGCTCACACCCGTACTTCCAGCCCTGGAAGGACGCCGGGACCAAGGCGAAGTCGGAGCTCGCCCTCGGCGACGTCACCTTCAACGAGACCGCAGGCTGGGACCAGACCAAACAGAACGACGTGCTCAAGTCCCTGGCCGCACAGGGCTACAACGCCTTCGGGGTCTTCGGCGTCTCGCCGGACAACATCAACTCCACCTTCGAGGACCTCAAGCGGCAGGGCTTCCCCGTCGCCTCCCTGGCCTCCTGCCCGGCTGGGGACAACAAGGCCGACTTCTGCCTCTCCACCGACGTGGAGGTCGCCGCGTACAAGGGCGCCAAGGCCGCCATCGACGCGATGGGCGGTCAGGGCAACCTGGTACACCTGACCGGAAACAAGGTCGACTCCAACACCCAGCGCCGGATCAAGGGCGTGGAGAAGGCGGTCGCCGAGACCGGCGGCAAGGTGGTGCTGATCCAGAGCGTCACCGACATCGACAAGGACCTGCAGAGCGCACAGAAGGCCGTGGCCGACCTGCTGGCCGCCAAGGGCCGTCAGATCCAGGCGATCGTGAACACCGCCTACAACCCGGCGGTCGCCTCCGCCGAGGGCGTACGCCAGTCGAAGCTCCCGATCAAGGTCATCGCCATCGATGACGACCCTGCGGTCCTCGACGGAATCCGTGCCGGTTCGGTGGCCGCGACCGTCCTGCAGAACCCGGTCGGTCAGGCCCGTGTCGGCTCGTACGCCCTGACGAAGCTCGCTGGCGGCTGCACGATGACCGAACCCGGCGTGACGATCGACTCCGGTTCGTTCGTGGTGACCAAGGACAACCTGGAGGGCTACGAGGCCGACCGTACCGCGACCACCGACGAGCTGAAGAAGAAGTTCGACGGCGGCCTCCTCGCGTGCAACTGATGTCGACGATCACGAAGGCTGAGGCGTACCTCGTCGACATTCCCGTTGAGACCGTCCGCACCGACGCGGTGCAGGCGTTCCTCAAGCAGGAGACGGTCTTCGTCGAGGTGTGGACGGTCGACGGTGGGCACGGCACGGGGTACTCGTACACGATCGGGACCGGGGGCACCGCGGTGCTCGCGCTGCTGCGCGACTACCTGCTGCCACACCTGGTGGGCCGCGACGCCACCCGGGTGGAGGCGATCTGGCGGGACCTGCACGCCGCCACCCGCGCCACCACGGTCGGTGCCATCACCTCGCTCGCTCTCGCCGCGGTCGACACGGCACTGTGGGATCTGCGCGCCCACGCCGCCGGCCTGCCCCTGTGGGTGCTCGCGGGTGGCGCGAAGGAGCGGATCCCGCTGTACGACACGGAGGGCGGCTGGCTGCACCTCAGTGAGGACGAGCTGGTCGCCGGGGCGAAGGCGTCCCAGGCGGCCGGCTGGCCCGGCGTCAAGCTCAAGGTGGGCAAGCCGAACCCGGCCGAGGACGCCGCACGGATCGGCGCGGTCCGGGCGGCCCTCGGCGACGGCTTCGACGTGATGGTCGACGCCAACCAGTCACTGACCGCCGCCGAGGCGATCAGCCGAGCCCGGCTGCTCGAACCGCACCAGCTCGCCTGGTTCGAGGAGCCGTTGCCGGCCGACGACATCACCGGGCACGAGCTGCTCGCCCGCGCGACCAGCATCCCGGTCGCCGTGGGGGAGTCGATGTACTCGATCGGCCAGTTCGCCGAGTACCTGCGCCGCCAGGCCGCCGGCATCGTCCAGGTCGACGTCGCGCGGATCGGCGGCATCACCCCGTGGCTCAAGGTCGCCCACCTGGCCGAGGCCTGCAACGTGGTGGTCTGCCCGCACTTCCTCATGGAACTGCACGTGAGCCTCTGCGCGGCCGTACCGAACAGCCGCTACGTCGAACACATCCCGCAACTGCGCGCGATCACCCGAACCGAGATCGCGATCGTCGACGGTCATGCGCTCGCCCCGGGCGAGCCTGGCCTCGGCATCGACTGGGATCGCGACGCGATCGAGGACAGGAGGGTGGCGTGAAGACGGAAACCGCGCCGGAGGCGCCTCCGGCCGCCGACCCCAGACCCCCGGTCAGGACCCTGCCGGTCTGGGCGAACCCCCGACTCGGCCTGCTCATCGTCATCGCCGTGCTGGTCGTTCTCTTCTCGTCCCTGACCCCCGCGTTCCTCGACACCCGTCTGACGCTCGCGCCGCTCCAGGCTGACATCAGCGTGTACGTCGTGGTCGGTCTGGCCCAGCTCGCGGTGCTCTCGCTCGGGCACATGAACATGGCCGTCGGCCGGATGGCGGCGCTGTCCACCTTCGCGATGGGCCTGGCCTACGACCGGCTCGGCGTACCCCTGCTGGTCGGGCTGCTCGTGGGTCTCGCCGTCGGGGCGGGCATCGGTGCGCTCGCCGGCCTGCTCATCGCCAAGACCGGCGTGAACTCCTTCGTGGTGACCCTCGCGCTCGACTTCGGGCTGCTGGGTCTGGTCACGATCCTCTACACGTGGGCGACCGGTGGGGTGTCGTTCGCGGGGCAGCCGGCCGGGCTGTCCGCCCTGCGCTTCGACACCTTCGCCGACTACTGCATGGGGGAGGTCTGTGGCCCCCGGATCCCGTTGGTCGTGCCGATCGCCGCGGCCGCGGCACTCGGCGTCGGTCTGCTGTTCCGGCATGCCCGGCTGGGCCGGGAGATCCTGATGACCGGTTCCAACACGGTCGCCGCCAAGCTTTCCGGCATCCCCACGCACCGCCGGGTCATTGCCGCGCACGCGTTGAGCGGGCTGCTCGCCGCGCTGGCCGGTTTCCTGCTCGCCGCCAACAACGGCGCATTCTCCGCCACCATCGGTGAGTCGTTCCTGCTGCCGTCGTTCCTGGCCCCGGTGCTCGGCGGCACACTGCTCGCCGGCGGCGCGGTCAGCGTTCTCGGCACCGCACTCGGCGCAACCCTCACCCAGGTCATCTACAAGGGCCTCAACCTGCTGCAGTTCTCCCTGGAGGAGCTGAAGCTTTACATCGGACTGGTCCTGCTCGCGGCGCTGTCGCTGGACCGGCTCCGGGCTGTGATCGCCGAGCGGAGGGCGGTGTCGACGTCATGAGGAGCGTGATCCGGACCAACGAGTTCACCCTCGCGGTGATCGCGGCCCTCGGGTTCGCGGCGCTCGCGGTCGCCACCGACTTCAACCTGCTCACCGCCGGCACCCTGGACGCGTTCCTGCGCTTCCTCGCCCTGCCGATCGTCATCGGTCTGGCCCAGATGGTGGTGCTCGCCGTCGGTCAGATGAACCTGTCGGTGGGCGTGCTCACCGGGTTCTGCGCGGTGGCCTCGGGCTGGCTGATGATCGACGCTGGGCTGCCCGCCCCGGTCGCGGTGCTCGCCGCGCTGGCCCTCGGCGCCGTCGTCGGACTGGTCAACGGTCTGCTGGTGATCTTCACCCGAATAAACGGGTTCATCGTCACCCTCGCCACCATGACGATTCTGGAAGGGCTGCGGTACGGGGTGAACGGCACCGGCACCTACCAGGGTTACTCGCCGGGCCTGCGGGAGCTGGGGCAGGCGTCCCTGGCCGGCGTGCCCGTGGTGTTCCTGCTCGCGGTCGCGATCGCGGTCGCGACGGCACTCTTCTTCCGTCGTACCGTGCCCGGGCGGCACCTGCTCGCCTCCGGCGGCAACCCGTTCGCCGCGCGGCTGTCGGGCATCTCCAACGACCGGGCACTCGTGCTGGCCCACACCCTGTCCGGACTGCTGGCCGGGTTCGCCGCCGTGATCGTCGTGGCCGCCTTCGGCTCGGTGAACGCCTCGATCGGTGACGACCTGCTGCTGCCCAGCTTCGCCGCGCCGATCATCGGTGGGGTCGCCCTGGCCGGCGGCATGATCAGCGTGACCGGCACGGTGCTCGCGGCATTCCTGGTGCGGCTGGTCGACGTGAGCCAGTCGCAGTTCGACATCAACCGGCGGTGGGTGGACCTCATCATCGGCGCGGTCGTCCTCGGCGCGGTACTGCTCGGTCAGTTCCGCGACAAGCTCTCCGGAGGTACGCGATGAGCGTCGTGCTGTCCGCGGAGAGACTGGTCAAGACGTTCCCCGGGGTGCGTGCCCTGGACGAGGCGACGCTGACCCTGACCGCCGGCAGCGTGCACGCGCTGCTCGGGGAGAACGGCGCGGGCAAGAGCACCCTGATCAAGATCCTCACCGGCGTCTGCCGGCCGGACGGTGGGCAACTGCGGCTGCCCGGGCCGGACGGCCAGCCACGCACGGTGCAGCTCGGCAACCCGCAGGACGCCCAGCGGGCCGGCATCGGTGTGGTGCACCAGGAGCGCAACCTGATCCCGGCGTTCACCGTCGCGGAGAACATCTGCCTGCAACACCTGCCCCGGCGCGCCGGCCTGCTCGACCGCGCGGCGCTGCGCGTCGAGGCACGTCGTTGCCTCGACCTGCTCGACCTCGACCTGGACCCCGACCTGCCGGTGTCGCGGCTGTCGGTGGCCCAGATGCAGCTGGTCGAGATCGCCAAGGCGCTGTCGGCCGACTCGACCGTGCTGTTGCTCGACGAGCCGACCGCGTCGCTGACCAACGACGAGGCCGACCGGCTCTACGGGATCGTGCGTCGACTGTCGGAGCGGGGTCACGCCACCGTGCTGGTCAGTCACAAGCTGGAAGAGGTCTTCGCGGTCGCGGACACGGTGACCGTGCTGCGTGACGGGCGCAGTGTCGCCGAGGGGGAGTCCCTCGCCGACCACAGCCGCGAGCAGATCGTCGACCTGATGGTCGGGCGGGCGTACCAGCAGGTGCACCTCGCCGCGCGCACCGTCGCCGGGGACACCGAACCGGCGTTGGCGCTCGATCGCGTCGCGACCACCGCAGGCCACCACGATGTCAGCCTCGCCGTCCGTCCCGGTGAGATCGTCGGCCTGTACGGGCTGGTCGGCGCCGGCCGCAGTGAACTGGCCAAGGCGCTGCTCGGCCTCGACCGGATCACCGCCGGTGAGGTGCGGGTGCACGGGCGCCCGGCCCGGATCCGGGACGTGGGCGACGCCCTGCACCGGTACCGGATCGGGTACGTCACCGAGAACCGCAAGGAGGAGGGCCTCTTCCTCGACCAGAACGTCGCCCGCAACACCGCGGTGACGGTGTGGCGCCGGCTCGCCCGACTGGGGCTGGTCCGAGACCGGGCGGAGCGGGCGCTGGTCGACGAGTACACCGAACGGCTGGGCATCCGACTCGCCTCACCCGACCAGCTCGCCGGTCAGCTCTCCGGCGGCAACCAGCAGAAGGTCAGCCTGGCCAAGTGGCTGGCCGCCGACTGCGACGTCCTGATCATCGACGAACCCACCGTCGGCATCGACGTCCGCACCAAGGCGGCCTTCCACGAGCTGATCGCCGGCCTCGCCGCGCGGGGCATGGCCATCCTGCTGATCTCGTCGGACCTGCCGGAGATGGTCACCCTCGCCGACCGGATCGCGGTGATGCGGGAGTTCGCCATCGTCGGCGAACTGGACAACGACCACGACTATGACCGGATGAGCCAGTCGGTGATCCGGTTCATCCACGACGGGCAGGGGGTTGTCGCGTGAAGGCCACCGACCAGGTGACCCTGGGGCGTACCGACGTGGCGGTGACCCGGCTCGGGCTCGGGCTCGCCCCGATCGGTGGAATGTTCGACGCCGTCGGTGACGAGGTCGCCCACGCCACCGTCGAGGCGGGCTGGGATCTGGGACTGCGTTACTTCGACACCGCCCCCCTCTATGGCTGCGGCCTCTCCGAGCGGCGGGCCGGGGCGGTGCTCGCCGGCAAGCCGCGCGACGCGTTCACCCTGTCCACCAAGGTGGGTCGGCTGCTCGTCCCCGGCGGTGGTGACCGGCAGGAGTTCTGGGCCGAGCCGACCGATCTCGCGCCGCGGTTCGACTTCTCCGCCGCCGGGGTGCGGCGTTCCCACACAGAGAGCCTGGTCCGGTTGGGGTTGGACCGGATCGACATCGCCCATATCCACGACCCGGACGATCACCTCGCCGAGGCGGTCACCGGGGCGTACCCGGCGTTGGCGCAGCTGCGGGAGGCCGGCGAGATCGGCGCGGTCGGCGCCGGGATGAACCAGGCCCCGGCGCTTGTCGAGTTGGCCCACGCCGGCGACTTCGACTGCTTCATGCTCGCCGGCCGATACACCCTGCTCGACCAGTCCGGCCTCGACGAACTGCTGCCGCTGTGCCAGCAGAAGGGGATCTCGGTCCTCGCTGCCGGGGTCTACAACTCGGGCCTGCTGGCCGACCCGACGCCGGGTGCCCCCTACGACTACGCCCCGGCCGGCCGGGACCTGCTCGAACGGGCCGCGGCGATCCGCGCGGTGTGTGAGCGGCACGGCGTGCCGCTGCGGGCCGCGGCGATCCAGTTCCCACTCGGCCACCCGGCGGTCGCCAGCGTGGTCATCGGCGCCCGCGACCCGGAACAGATCGCCGACAACGTGGCGATGTTCGAGTGGGACGTTCCCGGTGCGCTGTGGGCCGACCTCAAGGCCGAGGGCCTGTTACCGAGGGAGGTGCCGACGCCATGATCATCGATGCGCACCACCACCTGTGGGCCGCTGACTACCCCTGGCTCGCCGCACCCGGCCTGGAGCCGATCCGGCGCGACTACACCATCGCGGATCTCGTACCCCGGCTCGACGAGGCCGGGGTGACGGCGACCGTGCTGGTCGAGGCGGGCCGCTGCGACGCCGAGGAGACCGGGGAGTTCCTGGCCCACGCCGCCACCACGCCCCGGATCGCCGGCGTGGTCGGCTGGGCGTCGCTCACCGACCCGGCCATCTCCGCCACCCTCGCCGGCTACCGCGACCTGCCGGGCGCGACGAAGCTGGTCGGCATCCGCGACCAGGTGCAGTCCGTCACCGACCCCGGGCATCTGGCCCGCCCCGAGGTGCGTGCCGCCCTCGCGGCGATCGGGGCCGCCGGCCTCACCTTCGACCTGGTCGTCCATGTCGGACAGCTGGTCAGTTGTGCCGAGGCGGCACGGGCCACGCCGGGCACCACCTTCGTCCTCGACCATCTGGGCAAGCCGCGGATCGCCGCCGACGGCCTCGTCGAGTGGCGCACGGCGGTACGCGACCTGGCCGGCTGCGACAACGTCGTCGCGAAGCTCTCCGGGCTGCTCACCGAAGCTGGCCCCGGGTGGCGGGTGGCCGACATTCGGCCGTACGTCGACACCGCGCTGGAGTTGTTCGGCCCGCACCGGCTGATGGCCGGCTCGGACTGGCCCGTCTGCGACCTCGTCGCCTCGTACGCCGAGGCGTGGACGGCACTCGACGCCTGCCTGGGCGAGCTGTCGCCCACCGAACGAGCAGCAGTCCTGGCCGGCACCGCAATTCGCACCTATGCACTGGAGGTTGGTTCGTGAGATTCATGCGCGTCGGGCCCGTGGGGCAGGAACGTCCCGTGCTGTACGTCGACGGACGGCACTTCGACCTCTCGTCGCTCACCGCCGACATCGACGGGGAGTTCCTCACCGGCGACGGCATCCAGCGGGCCCGCGAAGCCACCGACCTGCCCGAGATCGACGTCACCGGTCAGCGGGTCGGCGCGCCGATCGCCCGCCCCGGGGTGGTCCTCTGCGTCGGGCAGAACTACGCCGCGCACGCCACCGAGTCCGGCGCCGAGCCACCGACCGAGCCGATCATCTTCTACAAGGCGCCCAACACCGTCGTCGGCCCCTACGACGACGTCCTGATCCCGCGCGGATCGACGAAGACCGACTGGGAGGTGGAGCTGGCGGTGGTGATCGGCCGGCAGGCCCGCTACCTCGCCTCACCGGCCGACGCCCTCGGGCACATCGCCGGGTACGTGCTGTCCAACGACGTCTCCGAGCGAGACTTCCAACTCGCCGTCTCCGGCGGCCAGTGGTCGAAGGGCAAGTCCTGCGAGACGTTCCAACCACTCGGCCCGTGGCTGGTCACCGCCGACGAGGTCGGCGACGCCCAGGCGCTACGGCTGCGGTCCTGGGTCAACGGCGAGCGCCGGCAGGACTCCAGCACGAAGGACATGATCTTCGACGTGGCGTACCTGGTCTGGCACCTGTCGCAGTACACCGTCCTGGACCCGGGGGACGTCATCAACACCGGCACCCCGCAGGGGGTGGCGCTCTCCGGTCGGTTCCCGTACCTGGGCGTCGGCGACGTGATGGAGGTCGAGATCGACGGCCTCGGGCGGCAGCGCAACACGCTCAGGAGCGCCTGATGGCCGTGGTCACCTCCGTCGACACGTACGACGTTCGATTTCCCACCTCGCGTCACCTCGACGGTTCCGACGCGATGAATCCCGACCCGGACTACTCCGCCGCGTACCTGGTGCTGCGAACCGACGACGGCCCGGACGGGCACGGTTTCACCTTCACCATCGGCCGGGGCAACGACGTCTGCCGGGCCGCGATCGAAGCGCTCGTGCCGTACGTGGTCGGCCTCGACCCGGACGCCGTCGACCTCGGTGCGTTCGCCCGCTCGCTCACCCACGACTCACAGCTGCGCTGGCTCGGCCCCGAGAAGGGCGTGATGCACCTGGCCGCCGCAGCGGTGATCAACGCGATGTGGGACCTGGTCGCCAAGAGAGCGGGCAAACCGGTCTGGCGGTACCTGGCCGACCTCAGCCCCGAGCAGATCGTCGATCTGGTCGACTGGCGGTACCTCACCGACGCCCTCACCCCCGACGAAGCGCTGGAGATCCTGCGCGCGGCCGAGCCGGGTCGGGTCGACCGCATCGCCCGGCTGACCGAGCGGGGCTACCCCGCGTACACCACGTCGCCCGGCTGGCTCGGCTACCCCGACGACACGGTGGTGCGGCTGGCCAAGCAGGCGGTGGCCGACGGGTTCACCCAGATCAAGCTGAAGGTGGGTGCAGAGGCCGCCGACGACGTGCGCCGCATGAAGATCGCCCGCGCGGCGGTCGGCCCGGACATCCGGATCGCGGTCGACGCCAACCAACGCTGGGACGTCGCCGAGGCGGTCGCCCGGATGCGGGAGCTGGCGCCGTACGACCCGTGGTGGATCGAGGAGCCGACCAGCCCCGACGACGTGCTCGCCCACGCGGCGATCCGTTCCGCCCTCGCGACCAGCGCACCCGACGGCGGGCCGATCCGGGTCGCCACCGGCGAGCACGTGGCGAACCGGGTGGTGTTCAAACAGTTGTTGCAGGCTGGCGCGGTCGACGTCGTGCAGATCGACGCGTGCCGGGTGGGCGGCGTGAACGAGAACGTCGCCATCCTGCTGCTCGCCGCGAAGTACGGCGTGCCGGTCTGCCCGCACGCCGGGGGAGTCGGCCTCTGCGAACTGGTCCAGCACCTGTCCATGTTCGATGTCGTGGCGGTGTCCGGCTCCACGCGGAACCGGGTCGTCGAATATGTCGACCACCTGCACGAGCACTTCGTCGATCCGGTGGTGATCCGGGACGGGCACTACGTCGCGCCCACCGCTCCCGGGTTCTCCGCCGAGATGCGTCCCGAGAGCCTCGCCACGTACGCGTACCCCGACGGGCCGGCATGGGGCTGACCGGCCTGGACGCGCTCGACCGCACGGCCGTCCCGACGGCGGTGCGTCACCTACTCGGAAAGGGAGAGAAGCATGCGGTGTGACGGCCTCGTGGCGGTGGTGACCGGGGGCGGCTCGGGAATCGGCGACGCCTGCGTACGGGCGTTCGTGGCCGCCGGTGCCCGGGTGGGCGTGCTGGACCTGGATGTGTCGGGCCTGCCCGGAGATCCTCACGTGCACGGGGTCCGGGCCGACGTGGCCGACCGGTCCTCCCTCAGCAGGGCCGTCGCCTCGGTCGCGGAGGCGTTCGGCGGGATCGACATCCTGGTCAACAACGCCGGCATCTCCGCCGTCGGCACGGTCGAGGACAACGACGACGAGCAGTGGAGCAGGGTGCTCGACGTCAACGTGACCGGCGTGGCCCGAACGAGCGCCGTCGCCCTGCCGTACCTGCGCCGGTCGTCGTCCGCGGCGATCGTCAATGTCTCCTCGATCGCGGCGGGCGTCGGCCTGCCTCGACGCGCCCTGTACTCGGCGTCGAAGGGGGCCGTGCACGCCCTCACCCTCGCCATGGCCGCCGACCTGGTGGGGGAGGGGATCCGGGTCAACTGTGTCGCCCCCGGTACGGTGGACACGCCCTGGGTGGCCCGCCTGCTCGCCGGCGCGACCGATCCGGTGGCGGAGAAACGGCAGCTCGCCGCCCGCCAGCCCACCGGGCGTCTGGTGACCGCCGACGAGGTGGCCGCCGCCGTCGTCTACCTCGCGTCGCCCACGACCAGTTCGGTGACCGGGTCGTCTCTCGCAGTGGATGGCGGCATGTCCGGCCTGCGACTGCCCGCCCAGCGCTGATCCGCCGACAGCGGTGGCGCGGCACCGTGGCGACTCCGCACGACTTCGAACCTGATTGGTGCGACGACTCCATTGACACCACGGCCTCAGGTGCGGTGGTATCCGGACATCGAAGTTTGTAAACTTTGTTATCTGTTGGAGGTGGCATGTTCACGCACCGAACAGGCAGAAGGGCTCTCGCGGCTCTCGCGGCGGGGCTGCTCGTCACGGCCGTGGTCTACGCCGGGCCGGCGACCGCCGCACCCGTGCGTTACGAGGCCGAGACCGCAAGGATCGTGCAGGGCGTGGTGGAGTCGAACCACGCCAACTTCTCCGGCACCGGCTTCGTGAACACCGACCCCGTCGTCGGCAGCTACGTCGAGTGGACCGTGAACTCCGCGACCGCCGGTACGGCCACGGTCGGCATCCGCTTCGCGAACGGATTGGCCGCCGGTCGCCCCGCGGATGTCGCGGTGAACGGATCCGTCGTCGCCCCGGCGCTCGTGTTCGAAAGCACGGGCGCCTGGGCCACCTGGGCCACCAAGAACGTGACGGCAACGGTCAACGCGGGCAGCAACACGATCCGGGTCACCGGCACCACGAGCGGGGGCGGCCCCAACCTGGACTACGTCGACTTCGAGTCGCCGCAGGCCTTCACCGACTACCAGGCCGAGAACGCGGTCGTCTCGCAGGGTGTGGTCGAGTCGAACTGGGCCGGCTTCACCGGCACGGGCTTCGTGAACGGTGACAACGTCGTGGGTTCCTCCGTCGAGTTCACCGTGCAGGCCAGTACGACCGGCCTGCACACGGTCACCTTCCGTCATGCGCACGGGTCGGGCGTCAACCGTCCGATGGACATCTCCGTCAACGGCACCGTGGTCGCTCCGGCGGTTGCCTTCCCAGCGACTCCCACCTGGGACACCTGGGCCGACGTGAGCCTCACGCTCAGCCTCACCGCCGGGGCCAACACCATCCGGGCGACGGCGACGACCGCCAACGGCGGGCCGAACCTCGATCGACTGCGCGTAACCCGTCCCAGCGACATCGAACCGCCCACCCCGCCGAGCAATCTGCGCGTCGTCGGCCAGGTACGCCCCTACGCCGTGGATCTCGCCTGGAACGCGTCGACGGACAACGTCGGCGTTGCGCAGTACAAGGTGTACAACGGGGGCAACGTCATCAAGACCGCCGGCGGCAACATCACCGCGGTCACGGTCGACCTGCAGCCCAACACCGCGTACGTGCTGAGCGTGCTCGCGTACGACGCCAGCGGCAACCCGTCGCAGGGCAGCAACAACCTCACCATCACCACCCCGCCCAGCGACGACCTCCAGGCGCCGACCACACCGGCCAACCTGCGCGCCGCCAGCGTCAGCGGCACGAGCGTGAGCCTGGCCTGGAACGCCAGCACCGACAACATCGGTGTGACCGGCTACAACGTGTACCGCGACGGCGTCAAGTTCGCCACGGTGCCGGACCTGACCGCCACCGCCGACGCCCTGACACCGAACAC
Organism: Micromonospora sp. CA-259024; assembly: GCF_050936255.1. NCBI lineage: Bacteria > Bacillati > Actinomycetota > Actinomycetes > Micromonosporales > Micromonosporaceae > Micromonospora > Micromonospora sp. CA-259024. The sequence goes on from NZ_JBNJND010000001.1 coordinate 1,030,039, forward strand.
GACCTACCTCTTCACCGTCGAGGCCTTCGACGCCAACAACAACATCTCGCCGCGTAGTCCGGGCCTCTCGGTGCGGACCACCAGCACGGCGACCGGTGGCGATCCGATCTTCGACCGGAACGTCAACACTCAACTGGACCTTCCGTGGGGGGTCACGTTCCTGCCCGACAACACGGCCCTGGTGGCCGAGCGGGACCGGTTCGAGATCGTTCGCGTGACGTTGAGTGGGCAGAAGACCGTGGTCGGGAAGATCACCGAGGCGGTCACCACCAGCGGTGAGGGTGGCCTGTTGGGGCTGGCCGCTTCGCCGAACTTCGCGACCGACCACTACGTGTACGCCATGCACACCGCGGCTTCCGACAACCGGGTGGTGCGGTTCAAGTTCGAGAACGGCACGATCGGCCCCCGGGAACCGCTGGTCACCGGCATCGCCAAGAACACCTTCCACAACGGCGGCAGGATCAAGTTCGGGCCTGACGGGTTCCTCTACATCGCCACGGGCGACGGGCAGGACGCCAACCGGGCGCAGAACCTGAGCTCGCTCAACGGCAAGATCCTCCGTGTCACGGCAACCGGCGCGGCGGCCCCCGGCAACCCCTTCGGCACGCGCGTCTACAGCTACGGCCACCGCAACCCCCAGGGTCTGGCGTGGGACTCGCAGGGGCGCCTCTGGTCGTCGGAGTTCGGCAACAACGTCTGGGACGAGCTGAACCTCATTCAGCCAGGCCAGAACTACGGCTGGCCGACCTGTGAGGGCTCCTGCAGCGTCTCCGGCATGACCAACCCGGTCCGCCAGTGGGACACCGCGTCGGCGTCTCCCAGCGGCCTGGAGATCGTGAACGACTGGATCTACATGGCGGCTGTGCGCGGCGGTCGGCTGTGGGTCATGAAGATCACGGGAAGTACCACCGACGCGCCGCGTGCCTTCTTCAACGGCACCTGGGGACGTCTGCGTACCGTCGTCAAATCCCCCGACGGCGGGCTCTGGCTCACCTCCACGAACAACGACAGGTCCGGCGGAACGCCGAACGTGCTCGACAACACCATCGTCCGGCTCAGGTTCGCCGCCCCACCGCCCCGCTGACCGCCCCCGTACCCCGGCAGCGCGCCGCCCAGCACGATCGGTGTTGCGGCGGCCCGCTGCCGGGGCAGCGGGTTGGCGGGAGATCGCCGAGATGACGTACGGCGCGGTCAGGCTCGCGTTGCCCACCTGGGCGCGTGACATGATTGCGCCCATGGGGAAACAGCAGGACGTCGGCGTGCCCGACCGTCACAGCGGGTCCGACACCACCGCCCACCGTCCGATCGGTGGCAGCGCTGACGCACGGCTCGCCCTCGCACAGGACCCCGCAACGCCACAGATGACCCTTATCGACCTGGCGTCCGATCCGTCGGCCGTGGTCCGCAAGGCGGTCGCGGCCCGGGCCGACGCACCCGCGCAGGCACTGCGACCGCTGACCCGCGACCATGATCGTCAGGTCCGGGAGGCCGTGGCGAGAAACCCCTCGACCTCGATCGCCAACCTGCTGCGTCTCGTCAAGGACGCCGACCGGTGGATCCGCTGGGCGGTCGCCGGCAACCCCGCCTGTGACGAGTCGATCCGCCGGGTGATGGCAGAGGCATCGGACAAGGAGCTTCGCGGTCTCCTCGCGGAGAGCCGGGAGCTGGAGCCCGAGCTGGCCGCCAAGCTGACCGACGACGTCTCACCCGAGGTACGGGAACGACTCGCCACCCACACCCACGACCCCGACGTGATCACCGCCCTGTTGGCCGATCGCACCGCACGCGTACGCAAGGGGGTCGCCCGTAACCCGCGGACCACCGCCGAGCAGCGCAGTGCGCTCGCCGCGGACCCGGTGGTCGACGTCCGTGCCGCGCTGGTCCGTGCCGTCGAGCTGGACGAGGCGGATCTGGAGCGCCTGGTCGACGACCGTTCGGTGCAGGTCCGACTGGCGATGGCGACATCCGAGGTCATTCCGCCGCACATCCGGCAGGCACTCGCTCGCGACTCCGACGAGATGGTGGCCGCTGCCGCCCGGGACTTCCGGCCGGGGTCTGGCAGCTCCTCGGCGGTGCGGGCTCCCCGCATCGCCCACCGGCCCTCCGCTGCCAGCACAGGTCGACCGGGCGGCACCTCGCGGTAGAGCGGAACGCCACGGTGCTGGACCGGCATCACCAGGGGATCGGGCCGTTGCGGTCGAAGTAGCCCCCGGTCGGGCCGTCCGGGCCGATCTTCGCCATCCGGACGATGATCTCGGCGCCCTGCTCGACGGTCTGCGCGCCGGTGTTGCCGTTCAGGTCGGTCTTGGTGAACCCCGGCTCCACGGAGTTGACCCGGAAGTTTGGGAACGCCTTCGCGTACTGCACGGTGATCATGTTGACCGCCAGCTTCGACGCCGGGTAGTCCAGACCCGGGAATAGGTACGCCGGCTGGCTCGGGTCCGTTATGTGGTGCAGCGACGCCAAGCCGCTGCTGACGTTGACGATGACCGGAGTGGCGGATTTCTGGAGCAGTGGCAGGAACGCGTGGGTGACGCGCACCACGCCGAAGACGTTCGTCTCGAACACCTTCCGCATCCCCTCGGCGGTGAGCTCCGCAGTCGTCACCACGCTGTTGTCCGGCTTACGCATCTCGATTCCGGCGTTGTTGATCAGCACGTCCAGACCTCCAGCGGCCGCGACAGACTCCGCGGCTGCGGCCACCGAGGCATCATCGGTGACATCGATGGGTACGAAGCGCGCGCCCAGTTGGTCAGCTGCCTGGCGACCGCGTACGGCGTCGCGTGCGCCGGCGTAGACCGTGTCACCGGCTGCCAGGAGCCGACGGGTGGTCTCGTACCCAAGGCCCTTGTTGGCACCGGTGATCAGAACTGTCGCCATGGAGTCGTCCCTACCGTGAGTCGCGTCGTGCCGTTTGAGGCTAGTGCGGCAGGAAATGTGGTGGTCCCAATTCAGACGATGAATAGCTTCGCAGCCGATATATTGCGGGGGTGGACACGCCGTTGCGGGAACCGACCTTCCTGATCCTGGCCGCGCTCGCCGCCGAGCCGATGCATGGCTACGGCCTCATCCGTGAGGTCGCCGTCCTGTCCGAGGGCCGTCTGTCGCTGCGTCCGGGCACGCTCTACGGCGCACTGGACCGGTTGGTCGACGCCGGGCTGGTCCAGGTCGACCGGGAAGAGACGGTCGACGGGAGGCTGCGCCGCTACTACCGGCTCTCGCCGGCCGGCGACACCGCGCTACAGGTGGAGACCGAGCGGCTCCGTCACAACGTCGAGGTCGCGACCGCTCGCCTACGCAGGCGGGCCCGCGCCGCCCAACCCGCCGTCCGACCTGCCATGGGAGGGCTGGCATGAGCGATCTCGAAGGCCGCTACCGACTGCTGTTGCGCCTGTACCCCAACGACTACCGGCGCGTGCGGGGGGAGGAAATCGTTGGCACGTACCTCGATCTGACCGCACCCGGCCGCCGCTGGCCCTCGGCTGCGGACGCTGCCGACCTGGCCATGGGCGCGGTGCGTGAGCGGCTGCGGGCCGCCGGGGCCAGCGGTCTCCTCCCAGGAGTACGGCTGGCTGCGATCCTTGCGTTCATCACCGCGACTGCGCTGGCCGGCTTGTGGACCGGGGCGGAGCAGATCATCGATCGGGCCGACCGGAGTGTGTCGACCTTCGGGCCGTTCGTCAGCATCGGCATCGTCGTCTGGGTCGCATGGCTGCTGGTCGCCGCTCTCGATGCCCTCGCCCCCGTCCGGTGGACACGGCTGGCCATCATGCTGGCTCTCGTGCTGACCACCGCCGTGGTGCCGGTCGCCGACCTGGCTGGCATGCCGCGACCACCGTTGTTCTACCTGGTGCCACAAGCGACGTTGGGCCTGCTCGCACTGGCGCTCCCCGCCAGCCGGTCGCGGTGGCACCGCATTGTTCCGCTGACCACGGCGCTCGGGGCGGGCCTGGTGGCCGGGCCGGCGCTGAGCCGTCGCGGCACCTGGTCCTACCGTTTCGACGATGGGGGCGTCCTTCTCACCTACGCTGGGATGGCGTTGCTGATGACAGCCGTGTTGGTCGCGGTGGCGCTCTCGCTGCGCGGTGACACTCGAGGGCTGTGGGCCACCCTGGTCCTGTTCACTCCGGTGGGACTCCTCGGCCTCTACGTCTTGAGCGCGATGGCAAGCGACCTCGTCGGGTCCGGCAACTCCACGTTCCTGGTCATCGCCGGGACCGCTGCCGCGGTAGTCGTGGGGGCGACGGGGAGTCTGGGAGCCGCCGTGGCGACATGTCGACGGGCACCCACCAGCGTTTCAACCTCCGAACCTGTCCGCACTGTCGCCCGGCGCTGCCCGACCTGCGGTCGATGACACCGCTGGTCACGAGCTGAGCGAAACCGAGATGACAACTCGGGTACCCGGGATGGTCTCGAAGCATTCACATGTGTCGTCCCGCTCCTCTTTACGCTGCGACTGCCCGGCTCATGGGCGTCTGTCGGCAAGGGAGGATCGGCGATGCGTATCAGGAGATCCAGGTCCAGGTTCGTTGCGGTGGCGGTGGCGACGGTGGCCGCCATGGCGGGGGGAGCGCTCACCGGCGGTACGGCGAACGCCGCCGAGCCCTCCCAGTTCGCGGTCGTGGATGGTGCGATCCGTACGGCGACCGGCACCCCGGTGCCCGCCTCCGGCACGCACGCCTCGCTCTGGGGCAACTCCAGTTACGCCACCACCAGCATCAGCGGTTCCGGGCGGGTGCTGATCGGGGCCATCGGTGACAACTGCCAGGGCTGGCCGACCGTTCGGGTGACGGTCGACGGTGTCAGCGTCGGCCAGACCACCATCGTCAGCGCCACCAGCTACGGCACGTACCCGGTCGGCTCGGCGGTCGGCGCCGGGCAGCACACCGTGAAGATCCAGTTCGTCAACGACTTCCGGGCCGACCCCTGCGACCGCAACGTCCACATCGCGTACGCGCGGATGGAGACCGCGGGCGCCACCGACACGAAGTTCAGCTTCGCCGTGCTGCCGGACACCCAGCAGGAGGTGCTCAACAGCGGCGACACCCGGTTCCGCAACCGCACCAACTGGCTGGTGCAGAACCGCTCGGCGCTGGACCTGCGCTACGTGACGCACTCCGGTGACGTGGTCAACTGGGACACCCCCGACCACTCCCAGTACGTCATCGCCCGCGACGCGATGCGCCCGATCGAGACCGCGGGCCTGCCATACTCGCTGGCGATCGGCAACCACGACACCCAGGCGACCGGCGAGGGCGGTTCCGCCCGGGACCCCGCCCACACCCGGGAACTCGTCCGCGATACCACCGTTTTCAACCAGTACTTCACCGCCAGCCAGTATGGCGCCGTCAAGGGACAGTTCGAGGCCGGCAAGGTCGACAACTCGTACTCGACCTTCGAGGCCGGCGGTGTGCAGTGGATGGTGCTGACCCTGGAGCTCTGGCCCCGGGTCGAGGCCGTGAACTGGGCCAAGAACGTCGTCGCGGCCAACCCCCGGCACAACGTCATCGTCGTCACCCACGACTACATCGACGGCAGCGGCAACATCGAGCAGAGCGCCTCGTACGGCGCGACCAGCCCGCAGTATCTCTTCGACAACCTGGTCAAGCAGTACGCCAACATCCGGTTCGTCTTCTCCGGCCACGTCGGCGTCGCCGCCAACCGGGTCGACACCGGGGTCAACGGAAACAAGATCTACTCGTTCCTCCAGACGTTCCACTCCAACACCACCAACCCGGTACGCCTGGTCGAGGTCGACACCGCCGCCAACTCGCTACGGACCTGGATCTACGCGCCGTACAACAACCAGTCGTTCACCGAGTACGACAGGTCCTTCACCGGCCTCGGCGTGGTCCGCTGACGCGTACTTCCTAGGTGTGGGTTTCGAGTCCCTGGCAGCCCACGTTGATCATGGCTCTGATCTGGCCTTTGGGTCAGATCAGAGCCCTTTCGCGCCTACCGTGGATGGCTGTGTGATCGACGTGCGACGGGTGCGAGGACCTCGCGGTCAGCGCACCGTCGGAACGGGAATGGAGCATTCCGTACGAGGGTAGCCTCGTCATGCTGCTAGGCGGCGGTCCCGGTGGGGTCACCACCACCGGGTTGACCTACTTTCGGGGTAGGGGCGACGCGGACGGGGTGGCCGAGCCGTCCGGGCTGGCGGCCGACGTGGGCGACGGACCCGGGACGACCGGATCCTGTCCCGGGATCGGCGAACAGGGGGCCAGGGCGAGGAGCACCGGAGCGGTGAGCAACCAACTGACGAAGTGAACTCTGTTCACCATGGTCACCGTCCCCCACAGAACATCTCGATCCATGGAATCCGGATGATGCCGACGTCGTCGGGCGACGGTCGCCGGGCAACGTCCCGGGAACGGGAGGAACGCCGCCAGGAACGGGACCGGCCGGGCCACCCCGAAGGGCGGCCCGGCCGGCGTGGGGAAGGCCGTGAACGACCTCAGCGGCGGATCGGCAACTGGTAGACGCCACCGGCGGCGGTGCCGGCGTACAGCCAGTGACCGTCGGGGCTGACCGCCAGCGAGCGCACCGAGGGGTCCGGCAGCCCGAAGGCGATGTTGCTCCAGGTCCGTCCACCGTCGGTGCTGCGCAGTACGCCGCGCCCACCGATGTTCAGCCCCGCCGCGGTGAAGTCCCGCAGCCCGGCGTACAGCACCCCGCCTGATTCGACGATCTGGCTGACCCGCATCGGCAGCACGTACTTTCCGCCGCCGGCGCTCCGGGCCTCGGTGAAGGTACGCCCACCGTCGGTGCTGACCCGGATCGTGGCGCCGCCGACGACGATCCGCTTGTTGTCGACGTACACCGCCGTCACCGGACCGTCCAGCACCTTCACCCGGGTCACCCCGTTGTCGTCGGATCGCCACAGGCCGCTCTCGCCACCGAGCCAGAGCCGGTCCGGGTCACGCTGATCGCCCGTCATCGCCTCGTACATGGCGCCGTGCTCGATCCTCCGCCAGGAGGCGCCGCCGTCCTGGCTGGCCAGCAGGCCGCCCCCGCTCACGGTTTTGTACGCGATGTACATCCGACGCGGATCGGCCGGATGCACCAGGATCCCCAGCGGGAACGCCGGATCGGTGAAGACGTCGGAGTACGTAGCCCCGCCGTCCTGGCTGCGCTGCAAGCGCATGCTTCCGAAGCCGGTACCGATGACCTTCCAGACGGTACGCGGGGAGCCGGGCTGGGCGGCGAGCCCTTCGACCGCCACGCCGACCATCCCCTCGCCCTCGGAGCGGCCCCAGTCCAGCCGGCCGGGTTCGAGCGGCAGATGGGTACGGTACGTGTCGATGGGTGTTCCGACCAGCAGCTGACCGCCCGCGACCACCATCTCGTTGGCGGTCGCACCCGGCGTGCCGATCCGGGTGTACTTTTTCCCGTCCGTGGTGCTGAACACACCCACGCTTTCCATCCCGACCAGCAGCGTCTGGTCGTCGCCCGGCCACCTCGCCACGCTGTCGACCACCGCCTCGCCGACCTTGGACGTGGACGTCCAGGTCCGTCCCTCGTCGGTGCTGAGCAGGTTCTCCTGGTGCGCGTCGACGAGCAGGGTCCGGCCGGTGCTGGTGAAGCTGAGCAGGTCCTGCGTGGCGAGCAGTTGTCGCCAGCTTCCGCCCCGGTCGGTCGTACCCCAGATGGCGCCGTCCCACTGTGCGACCGCCACCGTGTCGCCGGCGACCGTGACCGCCTTCGGCGCGGTGGAGAGCTCAGCGGCCGGGCGGACCAGGGTGGGCTCCCCGGCCAGTCCGGACCAGCGCCAGACACCGTCGTCGCCGCCCACGTACAGGTCGGTGCCGGCGAGCGCGAAGCCGCTCATCAGCCCGGACCAGAAGGCCGGCGTCGACACCCAGGTGTCCCCACCGTCCCGGCTGACCTCGATCGTCGAGTCGGTCGCCGCCGCCAGCACGCCGCCGTCCGCGGAGACGGCCAACGCGGCGATCCGGACGTCCGGGAACGGCAGAGTCCGCCAGGTGCGGCCGCCGTCGTCCGAGCGGAGCATCCGACCCTGGTACGTCGGGTCGACGCGGCTGCTGACCGCCGCCCACATCCGGTTCGGCCGCGTCGGGTCGATCTGGACGTTCACCCGGCCGCTCGGTACGGCGGTGAGCTTCTCGTACCGCCAGGTCTTCGCCCGGTCGGTGGTGATCCAGAGCCCGGCGCTGTTCTCCGAGCTGACCACCAGCCGGTTCGGGTCGGCCGGGGTGGTGGCGAGCAGCCCGCCGGTCCCGTACGGCCCGACCAGGTCCCACTTGGTCGTATCCGCCTCCGCGGCGACCTCGAAGTAGCTCGTACCAACGATGGTCGGGCCGTCGTCGGTGCGGACCGAGGCGGTGACGGTGTAGATCCCGGGCCGGTCACCGGTGACCGGGGCCTGCCACCAAACGCCGTCGTACGGCTCCGCCGTGGTCTCGGTACGCCGACCGTCCGGTCCGGTTACCACAATCCTCGGCGGGGTCGAGACCGGGTCCACGGTGTTGACGTACACGCCGGTGTGCCCGTCGCTGGGGTCAGGGGTGGCGAACACCCACGGCGTACGGACGGCGAGCAGGTACGGCACCCGCAGGTCGGTACCGCCCTTCGGCACGTCGACGGTCAACCAGCCGGAGACGTCGGCGACGCCCTGCTCCGGCGCCGTCGTGTCGATCCGTACCGCGACGGTCTTCTGCCCACCGGCCGGCACGGTTACCCGGTCCGGGGTGACCCGGGCGGTGCCGGGGCTGCCCTTCGCCGGGGTGACACCCAACCGGACGGTGCTGGCCCGACTCCCGGCGTTGCGCAGGGTCACCGTTCCGTTGGCCCCTACCCGGTCGCCGGAGAGGTCGGCGAGTCCGAGCGAGACGACGGCCGGGCCGGCGGTGAGCTCGGCGTCCAGCGCCGCCGGCAGATCCAGGCGTCCCGCCCCGGCCGAGGTCGGCGCGGCGTCGATCTTCGCCGCCGAGCCGGTCAGCGCGGCGGTCAGCCGCTCCGGCGACGCGTCCGGCCGGAACTGCCGCAACAGCGCGGCGGCCCCGGCCACGTGCGGGGCGGCCATGCTGGTGCCGCTGTACCGCTGCACGCCGGGCGCCCAGAGGGCCGCCGGCACCGACGAACGGATCTCCACGCCGGGGGCGGCGAGCTGCGGCTTCATGCCCCAGTGCGGGTCCGGTCCCCGGGACGAGAAGCTGGCGATCTGGTCGGTGACGTCGGTGCCGGAGATGGCGACCCGTACCCGCCCGGCGTCGAGCAGTCGCCGGAGCTGACCGTACTGGCCGGCATCGTCGATGCCGAGCACCACGAGGCGGTTGAACCGCAGCTCGTCACGCGGGTCGGGGCTCTTGGTCACGGTCGCGTTGAACCCGTCCGACGCGGTAGGTCCCCCAGGCGCACCTGGGCCGGGGTGTACCGGGCCGCCGAGACCGACGGCGGTGGGGCCCGGGCCTACCGTTGACAGGGTGTAGCCGATCGCGGCCAGCGCGCCGCGCCGTTCGGCCTCGGCGAACCGGCTGACGTCGTCCGCGCTGGCGTTGCTGGAGGGAGCACCGCTGACCAGCACGACCTTTCCGCGTACGTCGCCGACCCGGGCCCAGTCGGCGGCCGTGCCCTCCCCGACGTCGACGAGGTCACCGGTGGTCGTGCGCTCCGGCGGGTTCGCCGAGACCCCGGCCCGGTACGTGATGATCGGCTCCTTGCGCGGGCTGGTCAGCTCGGCGACCGGCAGCCGTACGCCGGTGGTGGAGGCGGCGACCGCGAGAACCCCGTCGGCCAGGGCCGGGCTGCCCATCGTCCGCTCGCCCGGACCCTCGTTACCGGCGGCGGCGACCACTGTCACGCCAGCCTTGACCGCGGCGGACGCGGCCCGGCCGACCGGGTCGTGCCCGTCGCCAGACCCGCCGAGGCTCATGTTGATCAAGTCGGCCCGGTACGGATTGGCCGGGTCGACGGCCGCCTCCAGCGCGGCGATGATGTCGTCGTCGTAGCCGGAGCCGCTCGCGTCGAGCACCTTGTACGCGGTCAGCGTGGCGTCCGGGGCGACCCCGGTGACCCCCATCGCTCCGCCCGCACCGGTGCCGGCGATGATGCCGGCCACGTGTGTGCCGTGGCTCTGGTCGTCCATCGGGTCGGCGTCGTCGTTGACGAAGTCGTACCCGCCGACGACCTTGTGGCCCGGGCCGAAACCGCCACCGAGACTGGGGTGGGTGTAGTCGATCCCGGTGTCGATGACCGCGACGTTGACCCCGCCGCCCCGCAGTGGCCGGCCGTTGCGGTCCGTCCGCCGCCACGCCGCCGGCGCACCGATCTGTGACAGGTTCGGCTCGACCGAACCGCCCGAGCCGGGCTTGGTGGGCGCGGCGGCAGGGTCGGCGGGCGCGGTCCGGACGGACGCCGCCGCTGCGGTGACGCCGGTGGCGTCGAGGGCGGTGGTGGGGGCGGCTCCCTGCACCTGGAACCGGGTCACCTCGTGCACCGCCCTGACCCCGGGCAGCCGGCGCAGCGCCTCGACCTGCCCCTCGGGTACGCGTACCGCCATACCGGGCAGGAGCACCTGGAAAGAGTGGCGCCGGTCGAGCCGGATCCGGGCCCGCCCGGCCGCCTCGGTCACCTGCTGCTCGACCGCGGCCACCGCCGCCTGTGCCTGCCGCAGCCGGTCGCCCGCCTGCGCGTCGAAGGTACCCGGTGCCGGCACGGCGGCGATCGTCGGCGCCGCGTCGAACTCGATTATCACCGTATGGTCCGGGCCGGTGGCCGGTCCGGCCACCGCCGTACCCGGCTGGAGGACCCCAGCGGCGAGTAGCACGACGGTCGTCGCCGCCACGCCCCGCCACCGGGGGGAAGGTGCACTGATCATGGCTGTAAGGGGAGCCCGAGACCGGGGTCGTCGGCAATGGTTGGCAACGTCATGTTGGTGCCGATGGCACCTTCCGGCCATAATCTGCCGTGCTCCTCCCCGAACAGAACTCCCTGGCCGGTGCCGGGATCTCCACCGTCGACGAGGCGGTGCTCCGGGTCCTGCTCGGTCGCGGCCACGCCACCGCGGCGGAACTCGCGGCGGCGACCGGCCTGACCGTCGAACGGGTTTCCGCCGGCCTCGACCACCTCCGCTGGCAAGGGCTGGTGGCCCGGCTCGCCGTCGAACCGAACCGGTACGCCGCCGCCGACCCCCGGGTCGCGTTCGACGCCCTGCTCCATCCGGCCGAGCAGGCGTTGCGTCGGGCCCGGGACGCCGCCGCCGAACTCGCCGTGATCTTCGAGAGCGCCCGGCCCGAGGCGGCCACCACCGGCCCGGTCGAGGTGGTCACCGGCGAGGAGATCAGTCGCGCCTTCCTCCGCCTCCAACAGAGCGCGGTACGCGAGGTACGCGCCTTCGACCGTCCGCCGTACGTGCATGCGGCCGGCAACCCGGTCGAACCGGCCGTGCTGGCCCGGAACGTACGGTGGCGGGCGATCTACCACCCGGACGCGCTGGAGCAGCCCGGCGCCCTCGCCGAGATCCGGGGGCTCGTCGCCCTCGGCGAACAGGCCCGGGTGCTGGTCGACGTACCGTTCAAGATGCACCTGGTCGACGACCGGGTCGCCCTGGTACCGCTGGAACCCGGCCCGGACGGCGCCTGCGGCCTGCTGGTGTACGCGTCGGTGCTGCTTGACGCCCTGAAGTTCGTCTTCGACGTCTGCTGGGGCCGGGCGGTGCCACTGGACTCCGCTGCCGGGGCCGACGAACTGTCCGCAGAGGATCGCCAGCTCCTGACGCTGCTCGCGGCCGGGGTGAAGGACGAGACGATCGGCCGGCAGCTCGGGCTCTCGGTCCGCACCATGCGCCGCCGGGTACGACGGCTGCTGGACCTGCTCGGCGCGCAGACCCGGTTCCAGGCCGGCATGGAGGCGATCCGGCGTGGCTGGATCCCGCCGGAGGTTGGCTAACGGGAGCGGCGCCGATCCCCGGTGCCGTACGGCGGTCAGGTGATGCTGCCGCTGTCGGCAGCCGGCCGGCTGATGCGTCTTGTAGTCCTTCGACGCGCCCCGGCCGGGTGCGAAACCAGCGCCGTTGCCTGGTCGGTGTGTGTGTGATCCATGCGTGATCGACGGTTCCGGTACGTTCTGGGTTCGAGTCCCCAGGCGCCCACCGACCGCACCATTGTGCGAACCGGTGAGTTCTCCGTGGCAACAGCGGGTGGTCTGTCGGCATGCGCGACGCAATCGGGGGTGCGTCATCACCGCCGGTCAGCCAGCATGACGGTGTGCCTGACCTTGTGTGGGACGACGTCATTGGCCCGACCTAAGGTCACGGTCAGGGCGAATGAGGGCCGGCCGGCGAGTGTGCTGGCTTGGCCGTCGGTGGTTGACCGCGCTATGGCCGAGGCACTTCACCTCTTTGGTGGCGACCCCGAGCTGTAGGGGAGAGGGCTCATCTGTGACCTCCAAGCAGGCTGGAGCGCAGGCATCAACACGCCATGCCTGCGTTCACACCGAAGAGGCTGGCGGCCAACACGTAGTAGCACCGACGTTGACGCTGGGCTGAGCCCGCACTGCGGGCTCCGTCGCTCCTGTTTCATGGACGCTGGCTTCTTTCACCCTCTTGGCAGTTGCACTCGAAAGAGGGCCGAACTGACAGAGGGACCTTGGGGATTCTGAAGCTGCTGCTGTCCGCAGCTCCCGTCTTGGGGCTTCTCGGCGAAACTCAGCAGCGGCGGGCTGAGCCCAGCGATCGCACACAACAAGCTGACGCGCGCGTCGGCGAGCTGATGGGTTACCAGCGTGCGGTGCCGTGGGTACGGTGGGCACGACTGCGGCCGGCGATCCGTGGTGCACCTCGCGCGATGGGAGGGGGTTCGGGATGGACTCCATGCCAGAGCTGACCTTTGGACAGCGCCTGAAGCTCTACCGTGAGCGGTCGGGCAAGACCCGGGCTGTGGTCGGTGGGCTGGTCGGTCGGAGCGCCGAGTGGGTCAAGGCCGTGGAGACGGATCGCATCCTGCCGCCGCGTGTCCACATGCTGGATCGGATCGCCCGTGCGCTCAAGGTCGACGTGTCCGCGTTGGTGGGGGAGCTGAGCGATCGGTCGGCAGTGGTGAACGGGCCAGAGCATCCCGCGCTCGCCTCGGTGCGCGACGCCGTCAACCACTTCTCACTCTCCAGCGCGGTGCCTCCGCAGCCGGTGGTGGCGATCAGGGAACGCCTCGCCGCAGCGTGGCGGGCACGCCATCAGGCGTCGGACCACCGAACGGTCCTTGGTGCCCTGTTGCCGGATCTGGTGCGCGACGCTCAGCAGGCAGCGTTGACGTACGAAGGTGACGAGCGTCGCCGAGCGCATGCTCTGTTGGCAGAGGTTCTTGGACTGGCTCAGATGTTCCTGGCCTACCAGCCCGCTGCGGAGCTGCTGTGGCGGGTCGCGGACCGGGCGATGGTGGCGGCGCAGGAATCGGGTGATCCCGAAGCATTGGCGTGCGCGGGATGGTTCCTGTGCCAGGTTCACCGGGACGCCGGCGACTGGGACACCGCCATGACGGTGACCTTGGATGTGGGCTCGGCGCTGGAGACGCGGATCGACGACGGAAACGCCAATCTGCTCGCGTTGTGGGGCGCGCTCAATTTCGAATCCGCCTACACCGCCGCCCGCGCCGGCGAGGAAGGCCGCGCGTGGCATTACTGGGATCGTGCGGACCGGGTGGCGCAGCGATTGCCGCAGGGCTTCTACCAGCCACAGACGTCGTTCTCGCGGGTCATCATGGGAGCTCACGCCGTGACCGTCGCCGTCGAGTTGCAGAAGTCTGGTGAGGCGGTGCGACAGGCCAACCGCCTCGACCCGGCTGCCATCCCGTCGAGGCCACGACGCGCCCGGCATCTGATCGAGGTGGCCCGCGGCCACTACGGAAAGGGCGACAACGAAGCCACCGTGGCGACCCTTCGACAGGCGTACGACTCCGCGCCGGAGACGATCCGCTTCAACGGGTACGCCCGCCAGATCACACTGGATCTGATCGATGCACGTTCTGTGCGCGCTGACGCCCACGACCTCGCGCTGAAGGTTGGTCTGGTCTCCTGATCTACGGGTAGAGACCGTACCTGTTCCGTCGCGCGACGCTACGTAGGTTCTCCCGCACGGGATGCGGCGAGCGGTGCCAAGTCGCCTGGTCGCCGCGTCCCCCTTCACATGGAGGGCGGATCAGAACGCCCTCGTGACTGACGAGGGAGATCCGGTGCCGCGCGTCTCGTACGAGGAGTACCTGCTCGCCGTGGCCCTCACTCTCGCCCGCCGCCATCGCCTGGTCTGGTCCTGGCGAAAATGGCGGCGGATCTGCCGTTGCGGAGCTGACCTGCCCTGCCATGTCCGGCATCGCATCCCGATCAACCGGGGCCACTGGCCGAGCGAGGAGGCGCAGTGAACGACGCCCAGGAGCAGGAGATCCTGGCCATACCCGTGCCAGGAGTCGACGGCAGGTGCGTCGGCTGCCGAGCCTGGTGGTCGCGTCTTGCCCCGTACCCGCGCTCGCCGGTGGATGGGGCGACCAGCCGGAAGGCCCGGCGAATCACGACCCGCTTCCTCGGATGTGTGCGGTGACCACCCACGGCCCGGTGATGCCGATCTGGAGCTGCGGCGGTTGCAACCTGCCCTGGCCCTGTCTCACTCGGAAGCAGGAACTGCGGGCGGAGTATGCCGGTGCTCCGGTGTCGCTGGCCCTCTATCTCGGCGCTTACCTCGTCCAGGCCGCCGAAGACATGCCCCGGACGCCGGCCGGCGCCTTGCACCACCGCTTCCTCGGCTGGACTCGGACTCGATGAGCATCCTGAGGCCTGGCGACGGGAAGTTCCACTACAGCGACTGCTCCCACAACTGTCAGCGTCGGGTGTGATCCACTCGGATTTACGGATGTCGCGGTGTCCGGGGCGCTCCGACACCGCGACTTCCCGGAAAGCGAGTCGATCATGGGGGCGTCGGTCAGCGGGTGGTCGGCGCGCGGTGTGCGCCCCGGTCGGGCATGCCGATCTGCTCCCACAGCGACTTCATCTCGTCGAACGCCTGCTCCATCAGCTGCACCATCGTCTGCCGGGCGCGTTCGCCGTCGTGCCGCTGGATCGCCTGGGCGATGTCCGCGTGCATCTGGAGCGCCTGCTGATGCGGGTGGTGTGGCATGAGGTGGTGCTTGTGCCGGCCGGTGAGCACCTCCGCGACCAACTCCTGGAGCCGGACGAACATCTCGTTGCCGGAGGCGAGCAGAATGCGCCGATGGAACTCGATGTCGAGGTGCAGGAAGCGCTCCTCGTCACCGGCCTCGCCGGCCGCCCACATCTTCGCCGCCAGCCCGACGAGATCGCTCGCTTCGTCGTGGCCGATCCGATTGGCGGCCAGTAGGGCCGCGTGCGGCTCGACGGCGGTGCGTAGTTCGGTGATCGACCGGAGCTGGGCCATCCGGCCAGCCGAAGCGAGACGCCAGCGGATCACCTGCGGGTCGAAGACGTTCCACGCGCTCGCCGGCCGGATCATCACCCCCACCCGACGGCGTGCTTCGATGAAGCCGATCGATGCCAGGACCCGCAGCACCTCGCGGATGACCGAGCGGGAGACGGCGTACCGGTCGACCAGTTCGTCGATGTTGAGGACCGATCCGGCTGGAAGCTCGCCGCCGCAGATGGCGGTGCCGAGGTGTTCGAGGACGCGGGCGTGCAGCCCGACCTCGGCGGGGGCGGTCCGAGCGGCTGCAACCTCTGATGAGGACGGTT
This sequence comes from Micromonospora sp. CA-259024, assembly GCF_050936255.1. Lineage (NCBI taxonomy): Bacteria > Bacillati > Actinomycetota > Actinomycetes > Micromonosporales > Micromonosporaceae > Micromonospora > Micromonospora sp. CA-259024. The sequence continues at coordinate 1,045,747 of NZ_JBNJND010000001.1, forward strand.
CCACTCAAAGATCATATCAGTTAGATCAACCTATTGAAATAATCAGGTTTATCGGCCTAGCATCCGGTTGTTAAGCGGATGTAACGCCGAGGTAGCGGCTTCCCGGGGCGGCGACCACGACAGAAGGAGAGACAAGCGTGCGACGTCGATCGATATTCGGCACTTCTCTGGCCGTGGTCGCTGCCATGGGCCTGGCCGCCTGTGGCGGTGACGAAGGTGGCGAAGGTTCCACGACCCTTCGCGTGACACTGGTGAACCACGTCTGGACGGAGAACATCAAGAAGGCCCTGCCGGACTTCGAGAAGCAGTCCGGCCTCAAGGTCGAAGTCACCCAGCTCGGCGAGGACCAGCTCTCCGACCAGTACAACGTCAAGCTGAACGCCGGGTCCAGCGACATCGACGTGATGATGTACCGGCCGCTGCAGGAGGGGAAGCTGTTCGGCAAGAACAAGTACCTCGCCGACCTGAGCGAGAAGGCCAAGTCGGACAGCGCCTTCGAATTCAGTGACTTCCAGGCCGGGCCGGTGCAGGCGACGACCTACGAGGACAAGGTCGTCGGGGTGCCGATCATCACCGAGCAGGAGGTCCTCTACTACCGCAAGGACCTGCTGCAGAAGTCCGGCTTCACCGCGCCGCCCAAGACCCTCGACGAGCTCAAGGTCCAGGCCGCGAAGGTCGAGGCCGACAACCCCGGTGTCGCCGGCTTCGTCGCCCGTACCGGCAAGGCCGCCGCCGTCACGCAGTTCTCCAGCTTCCTCTACAGCTTCGGTGGCGACTTCGTGGACGCCAGCGGAAAGGCCACGGTCAACACCGAGCAGGCCAAGCAGGCGTACGCCTACTACGGCGGGCTGCTCAGGGACCACGGCCCGGAGAACATCAGCACCGACATGAGCTGGTCGGAGGCGATGGCGATCTTCACGCAGGGCAAGGCTGCCTTCTACACGGAGGCCAACTCGCTCTACAAGAACGCTACCGACCCGACCAAGTCCAAGGTCGTCGACACCGTTGGGTTCGCGGCCTTCCCGGCCGGCCCGGCCGGCTCGAAGCCGTACAACATCCCCTCCTGGGCGCTCGGCGTGAACGACAACTCGGAGAACAAGGACAACGCCTGGAAGTTCATCCAGTGGGCGGCCGGCAAGGAGCAGGCGCTGGCGCAGCAGACGGCAGGCGTACCCGGTGCCCGCACCTCGGTCTGGGCGAACCCGGCGAGCACCTCGACCCTGCCGAAGGACCTCGCCGAGGCCAACACGGTCAGCACCGCCAACGGCGTCGGGCACGACCGGCCGCTGGTGGTCAAGGTGGCTGAGGCGCGGGAGATCGTCGGTCAGCCGATCGTCGACGCGATCACCGGCAAGGACGCCGCCAGCTCGGCGGACGCGGCCAACACGGCGTTCCAGAAGTTCCTCGACGACGAGGCGAAGTAACCCCAGCGCTGGGCGGCGGAGCCGACGGGCTCCGCCGCCTCGCCGGGACCTGGCCCCCGAACCCGGAGATCTCAATGTCAGCCGTCACCACACCTCGCACCGATTCGCCCGAGGCCCCTCCGGCGTCCCCGGAGACGTCGGCCTGGTCACGTTGGGCCAACGAACACCGCAAGTGGCTTTTCGCGGCACCCGCCATGGCGTTCGTCGCCGTGCTGATCGTCTTCCCGGTGGCGTGGACCGGGTATCTGAGCCTGACTGACGCCGAGGGTTCGGTACGCGCCGAATCCGAGTTCATCGGATTCCAGAACTACCTCGACGTGCTCACCGACACCGACCGGTTCTGGCCGGCCGTCGGGCGTACGGTCCTCTTCACCGGCGTCGTGCTGTTCTTCGAGGTCGTTCTCGGCATGGCGATAGCCCTGCTGCTGTGGCGGCCCTTCCGCGGTGAGAAATGGGTCCGCGTCGCGATCCTCCTGCCGCTGGTGGCCACTCCGGTCGCGGTCGGCATGATGTGGCGCCTGATCTTCGACCCCAACATCGGGATGGCGAACCAGCTCCTCGGGTGGATCGGGATCGGCCCCCAGCCCTGGCTGGCTGGCCAGAGTTCGGCCCTGCCGACGACGATGTTCATCGACATCTGGCAGTGGACCCCGATGGTCGTGCTGATCCTGCTCGCCGGGCTCACCTCACTCTCCGAGGAGCCCCAGGAGGCGGCCCGCATCGACGGCGCCAGCAGTTGGCAGCGGTTCCGGCACGTCACCCTGCCGCTGCTGATGCCGACGGTGATCGTCGCCATCCTGCTGCGTGGCATCGACGCGCTCAAGACGTTCGACATCCTCTATGCCACCAAGGGCCGCGGCGGCGGGTCCTTCCACGAGGTCGAGACCCTCAACGTGTACGCCTACGGCCTCAGCTTCGACTACAACGACTACGGCGTCTCGTCGACCGTTCTCATCATCTTCTTCCTGATCATCATCGGGGTGATGTGGGCCCTCACCTATCGCAAGAAGGGGCTGGACCGATGAAGCCGAGCAAGCCGTACCAGGTGTTCCGTACGTCGGCCCTCGTCGTCGTGGTGTTCGCGCTGATGGCGCCGCTGCTCTGGATGATCACCGCGTCGTTCAAGACCAACGTGGACATCTACGACACCGCGAAGGCGTTCGTCTTCTCGCCCAGCCTGAAGAACTACGACACCGTGCTCCAGCAGGCGGACTATCTCCAGTTCATCGGCAACAGCCTCTGGGTGGCGTTCGCGGCCACCGTGCTCTCGCTTCTCCTCGGGGTCCCCGCCGCGTACTCGATGAGCCGTTTCACCATGAAGAAGTCCGCGCTCGTCGTGCTCATGGCCCGGGTCATCCCCGGCGTCTCGCTCCTGGTGCCCTGGTACTACGTCTTCTCGAACCTGAAGCTGGTCGGCGGGTTCACCGTGCTGATCCTGAGCCACATGTTCGTGTCGCTGCCGCTGATCGTCTATATCATGATGGGCTACTTCGACGGCCTGCCGACCGAGCTGGAAGAGGCCGCGCTGGTCGACGGGCTGACCCACATCGGCGCGTTCCGGCGGATCACCCTGCCGCTGTCGGTGCCCGGCGTCGCGACGGCCGGCATCCTCTCCTTCATCTTCTCCTGGAACAACTTCATGTTCGCCCTGGTGCTGTCCGGCTCCGACACGAAGACGCTCCCCGTCGCGATCTTCGACTTCGTCGGCTACGCCAGCATCGACTGGGGTGGCCTGATGGCCGCGGCGACCGTGGTCACCCTGCCGATCATGCTGATCGCCCTGTTCGTGCAGAAGTACGTCGTCTCCGGCCTCACCGCCGGTGCCACGAAGGGCTGACCGCTCCATGACGAAGATCGCAAAGGTGGAGACCTTCCTGGTCGCGCCGCGCTGGCTGTTCGTCCGGATCGAGACGGAGTCCGGCATCGTCGGCTGGGGCGAGGCGACCTGCGAGGGCCGGTCCGAGACCGTGCGCACGGGCGTCCATCAGCTCAGCGAGGTGCTGGTCGGTCGGGACGCGCTGCGCATCGAGGACCACTGGCAGGTCATGACCAAGGGCTCCTTCTACCGGGGTGGCCCGATCCTGGCCAGCGCGGTGTCCGGTCTGGACCAGGCGCTCTGGGACATCGCCGGCAAGCACTTCGGCGCCCCCGTGCACCAACTGCTCGGCGGGCCGGTCCGGGACCGGATCCGGGTCTACGGCTGGGTCGGTGGCGACGAGCCCGCCGAGGTCCGCGACCAGATCAGCGCCCGGATCGAGGCGGGCCTGACCGCGGTGAAGATGAACGCCTCCGGGCCGATGAGCTCGCTCGCCTCGGTTGCCGAACTCGACGCGGTGGTGCAGCGGGTGGCCGCCGCGCGCGAGGTCCTCGGGGGCGACCGGGACGTCGCGGTCGACTTCCACGGGCGGTTCACCCTGGCCAACGTTCGGCGGGTCGCTCCGCTTCTGGAGCCGTACCGGCCGTTCTTCCTGGAGGAACCGGTGGTGCCGGAGAACTCGCACCTGATCGGTGAGGTCGTCCGCTGCACGACCACCCCGGTCTCGACCGGGGAACGGCTCTACAGCCGGCAGGAGTTCCTGCCCGTGTTGCAGGCCGGCATCGCCGTGGCCCAACCGGACCTCGCGCACGCCGGTGGCATCACCGAGGTTCGCAAGATCGCCACCTTGGCCGAGGTGTACGACGTGCAGCTCGCCCCGCACTGCCCGCTCGGGCCGATCGCCCTCGCCGCCTGCCTCCAGGTCGGTTTCGCCACACCCAACTTCCTGATCCAGGAACAGAGCATCGGCATCCACTACAACCAGGGCGCCGAGGTGCTCGACTACTGCCTCGACAAGACCCCGCTGACCTTCGTCGACGGGTACGTGCAGCGGCTGACCGCGCCCGGTCTCGGCATCGAGATCGACGAACACGCGGTGCGGACGGCGGACAAGCGGGGACACGCCTGGCGCAGCCCGACGTGGCGGCACCCCGACGGCTCGTACGCCGAATGGTGAAACACGCGCCCCTCGACTGGAAAGAACGAAAGGCACCCCGTGAAGATCGTCGCAGCAGACATCATCGTGTCCAGCCCCGACCGGAACTTCGTCACCCTGAAGATCACCACCGATGAGGGCATCACCGGCCTGGGCGACGCCACGCTCAACGGCCGTGAGCTGTCCGTCGCCTCGTACCTGCGTGACCACGTCGCCGCGCTGCTGATCGGGCGGGATCCGCACCGTATCGAGGACACCTGGCAGTTCCTGTACCGGTCGGCGTACTGGCGGCGCGGCCCGGTCACCATGGCGGCCATCGCCGCGGTGGACGTCGCACTGTGGGACATCAAGGCCAAGGCTGCCGGCATGCCGCTGTACCAACTGCTGGGCGGTGCGTCCCGCACCGGCATCATGGCGTACGGGCACGCGTCCGGGCGGGACATCCCTGAGCTGTTCGACTCGATCCGCCGCCACCTCGACGAGGGCTTCCGCTCGATCCGGGTACAGACCTCGGTGCCGGGGATCAACGCGGTCTACGGCGTGGCCGCACAGCCCAGCGCCACCGGCCAGCGGTACGACTACGAACCTGCCCAGCGCACCCCCCTGCCCGCCGAGGAGGACTGGGACACCCGCGCGTACCTGCGCCACCTACCCGAGGTCTTCGAGGCGGTCCGCAGCGAGTTCGGCCCGGAGCTGCCGCTGCTGCACGACGGTCACCACCGGATGACCCCGATCCAGGCCGCCAAGCTCGGCAAGGCCCTCGAACCGTACGACCTGTTCTGGCTTGAGGACTGCACCCCGGCCGAGAACCAGGAGGCGCTGCGGCTGGTCCGCCAGCACACCACCACCCCGCTGGCCATCGGCGAGGTCTTCAACACGGTCTGGGACTACCAGACCCTGATCCGGGAGCAGCTGATCGACTACGTCCGGTCCGCGGTCACCCACACCGGCGGCATCACCGCCATGCGCAAGCTGCTCGACTTCGCCGCCCAGTACCAGATCAAGTCCGGCATCCACGGCCCCACCGACATCTCCCCGGTGGGTATGGCCGCGGCGCTCCACCTGGACCTGGCCATCCACAACTTCGGGATTCAGGAGTACATGAAGCACACCCCGCTGGCCAACGAGGTGTTCCGGCAGTCGTTCACCTTCACGGACGGCTACCTGCACCCGGGTGACCAGCCGGGACTCGGGGTGGAGCTCGACGAGGAGGCGGCGGCCCGGTTCCCGTACGAGCCGGCCTACCTGCCGTTCAACCGGCTCAAGGACGGCACGGTTCATGACTGGTGAGCGGCGCGGCGTTCAGCCCACCCGGCACGTCGTGGTGATGGGCGTTTCCGGGGCCGGCAAGACCACGGTGGCGCGAGGGATCAGCGCGGCGACCGGGCTGGCGTTCGCCGAGGCGGACGAGTTCCACTCCCCGGCGAACGTGGCGCGGATGCGCTCCGGCGTACCGCTGGACGACGCCAGCCGCTGGCCCTGGCTGCGGGACATCGCCGCCTGGATAGCCGATCGCGGCGCGGAGGGCCGGTCGACGGTGCTGGCCTGCTCGGCGCTGAAGCGGTCATATCGGGACGTGCTTCGCCAGGGCCCGCTCCGGGTGGACTTCGTGCACCTTGACGGGCCGGCGGAGGTCATCCGGGCCCGAATGGCGCGGCGCGAGGGGCACTACATGCCAGCGAGCCTGCTCGAATCACAGCTCGCCACGCTGGAACCGGCCGAGCCGGACGAGTCGGTGCTCGTGCTCGATGTCTCGCTCGCCCCGGAGGACCTGGTCGCGGCGGCCGTCAACGGCCTCGGCCTGCCCGTCGCGGTCCCGGCGGGGGAGCGGTAGCCGCGGTCGTTCCGGAACTGTCGGCGCCGGCCGCTGCCGTGGAGGCATCGCGGCCGGCGCCGTCGTCCGGACCCTTGTCGGGACGACGGTCCGGCGGGCACGGCACCGTGCCCTCCCGCGAGCATGTTAGGTTAGCCTGCCCTCAGTAGCGGAGTCTGCCTCTATGCCCTCATCGACCAGGTCCGGACGAGCATGACAGTCACCGAGATCAGCGGCGGGGTGGTGCTGCGCCGCGCCCTGCGCCGACAGCGCGGTCGTGTGGCTCTCGGTATCGCACTGCTCTGCACCCACCAGGCCACGGAAGCCCTCATCCCGGTCGCCATCGGAGTGGTCATCGACCGTGCGGTCGCCACCGGGGACGTCCGCGCGCTGCTGCTCTCGCTCGCCGGGCTTGCCGCCCTGTTCACCGTCCTCGCCTTCGCCTATCGGGCCGGTGCCCGACAGGCATACGCCGCCGTGGAACACGAGGCGCACGCCATCCGGGTCGAGATGACCCGCAGCGCCCTCGACCCGCGCGGTCGCCGCTCGGGCATGCGCGACGGAGAGTTGTTGTCCGTCACGGCCTCCGACGCCGAGCTGTCCGCGCTCGTCGTGCGGGTCGCAGGGCTGACCGCGGCAGCGTTCACCGCCATCGTGGTCGCGGCCGTCGCACTGCTCGTCGTCGACATTCCTCTCGGGCTCGGGGTGCTCATCGGCGTACCTCTGCTGGTCGTAGGCCTACAGCGGATGGCGCCGTTGCTCACCCGGCGCAGCACGTCGCAGCAGGAGGCCCTCGCGGCCACGACCGCACTCGCCGTCGACCTCGTCACCGGCCTGCGCGTGCTGCGCGGCATCGGCGCACAGGACCACGCCGCACGCCGGTACGCGGGCGCCAGCCGCCACGCCCTCGACGTCACCCTGCGTGCCGCCACCACCAAGGGCCTGCACCTCGGGCTCACCACCATGGTCAACGGCCTCTTCCTCGCAACTGTCGCCGGCGTCGCGGGCTGGCTCGCGCTACAGGGCCGACTCACCATCGGCGAGCTCGTCGCCGTCGTCGGGCTGGCCCAGTTCATCGCCGAGCCGGTGCAGACGCTCGGGTACTGCGTACAGCTGTTCGCCATGGCCCGGGCATCCGCGGGCCGGGTCGCCCGGGTTCTCGGCGCCGAGCCGGTCATCCCGTCGGGTAGTGCTGGGCCGCCCGCCCCGAGCCCGTCGCGGCTGACTCTCGACTCGATCCGCCACGCCGGTCTCGACGACGTCAGCCTGCACGTCCGCGCCGGTGAGATCCTGGGTGTGCTGGCCTACGATCCGAGCGACGCCGAGGCGCTGGTCGCGCTGCTGTCCGGCCGGGTACCCGGACAGGACTACCGGGGAACGCTGCACATCGACGGCGTACCCGCCGAAGAGCTGCACATCGACACCGTACGCGCCACGGTCCTGGTCGAGCAGCATGACGTGGCGCTGTTCGAAGGAACCCTGCGCGCCAATCTCGGCGCCGGCGCCCACCTCGACGACACGGTCCTGCGCGCCGCGGTGCGGGCTGCCGCAGCCGAGGACGTGCTCGCCGCGCACCCGCACGGACTCGACCGCCAGCTCACCGAGCGGGGGGCGAACCTGTCCGGCGGGCAGCGGCAACGGATCGGGCTGGCCAGGGCGCTCGTCGCCGACCCGCCGGTGCTGGTGCTGCACAACCCCACCACGGCGGTCGACGCGGTGACCGAGGGGCTGCTCGCCGAAGGTCTGGCCTCGGCTCGCGGTGCGGCGACCCGCGGCACGCTGCTGATCACCACCAGTCCGGCCCTGCTGCGGGTCACCCACCGGGTGGCCGTGATCGACGGTGGGCGGGTCGTCGCCGAGGGCCCGCACGAGCGGTTGCTGGCCAGCGACGCCCGCTACCGGGAGGAGGTCCTGCGATGAGCGATCAGACAATCCCGACCGGCGTCGAGCCCCGCCAACTGCTGCCGACGGCCACCGGCCGGCAGACCTGGGCCGCCCTCCGTACCGAGTTGACCCGTCTGCCCGGGCTCAGCGCCGTCGCCGGCACGCTGCTGGTCGCCGCGGCCGCTGCCGGACTCGTCGCCCCGTGGGTGCTCGGCCGCCTCGTCGATGACGTCATCGCCGGGTCCGACACACCACGGATCGTGGCCTGGGCGGGTGTGATCGCGGGCGCCGCCGTACTCGCCGGGCTCCTCACCGCGGTCGGAGCGGCAGTCGCCGCACGACTCGGCGAGACCGTGCTGGCCCGGCTCCGGGAGCGGGTCCTCGACCGCGCTCTGCACCTGCCATCGGCCACCCTGGAGCGAGCCGGGACCGGGGATCTGGTGGCCCGTGCCGGCGACGACGTCGCCGTGGTGACGAATGTGATCGCCACCAGCGGCCCCGCCTTCCTCGGCGCGCTGCTGTCCGTCGTGTTGACCGCGGCAGGGCTCTTCGCCCTCGACTGGCGGCTCGGCATCGCCGGGCTGGCCGCCGCCCCGGCGTACGCGGTGGCGCTGCACTGGTACCTGAAGCGGTCGGTTCCGTACTACGCGCGCGAGCGGGTGGCGACGGGTGAGCGCGCACAGGCGACGGCCGAGGCGCTCCGCGGCGCGGCGACCGTTCGCGCGTACCGGATGGAGGACGCCCACGTCGCACGGATCGCGGATCGCTCCGGCGTCGCCCGCGACCTGTCGCTGGAGATCTTCGGTCTGTTCACGCGGTTCGGGCTGCGCATCAACCGGTCCGAGTTCGTGGGGCTCGCCGCCGTGCTGCTCGCCGGTTTCCTGCTGGTACGCGACGACCTCGCCACCGTGGGAGCCGCCACCACCGCCGCGCTCTACTTTCACCGCCTCTTCAACCCCATCGGGCTGCTGCTGTTCGAATCGGACTCCGTGCTGCAGGCCGGGGCGAGCCTCGCCCGCCTCGTCGGCATCACCGCGCTGCCGGACACCCCGTCCCCCGCCGGCCCCAGACCCACTCCGCGAGAGCGGCCCGAGCCCGCAGCGCTGGAGGTGGTCGTCGCGCAGCACCGCTACGACGACGGCCCCGTCGTGCTGCGGGACGTCACCCTCCGTCTCGCACCCGGGGAGCGCGTCGCCCTCGTCGGCGCGAGCGGAGCGGGCAAGAGCACGCTCGCCGGCATCATCGCCGGGATCATCGCACCCACCGACGGCTCGGTGAGCCTGCGCGGCGTGCCGCTGGCGCAGCTCGGCGAGCACCGCCTCCGACGCGAGATCGCCCTGATCAGCCAGGAGGTGCACGTCTTCGCCGGGCCACTCGCCGACGACCTGCGCCTGGCCGACCCGGACGCCACCGAGGCCGAGATCGCCGCCGCCCTCGACCTCGTCGGTGCCACCGACTGGCTCCGTACCCTGCCGGAGGGGCTCGCCACCTCTGTCGGGGAGGGTGGATGGCAGCTCACCTCGGCTCAGGCCCAGCAGCTCGCGCTGGCTCGCCTCGTCCTCGCCGACCCCGCCGTCGCGGTCCTCGACGAGGCCACCGCGGAGGCGGGCAGCGCGGGCGCGCGCGACCTCGACCGCGCCGCCGTCTCGGCAACCGAGGGCCGTACCACCCTGATCGTCGCCCACCGCCTCAGCCAGGCGGCCACCGCGGACCGCATCGTCGTCCTGGACCACGGGCGAATCGCCGAGCACGGCACGCACGCCGAGTTGCTGGAGGCCGGGGACGGGTACAGCCAGCTGTGGCGTTCGTGGAGCATGCCCGATCTCGTGGTTCCGAGAAGACCCGGGAGCGCCGAGCAGATCCAGGAGCAGCCGGTCCCGGGCTGAGCTGCCGGGCGTCACCCGGCCATGGCCCTGGCCTGGCGTTTCCGCCAGGCCCCGGCGGCAAGGTCGAGGGCGAGGAAGGCCAGCAGCGTCACCCCGAACACCGGCAGTGCCCAAGCGACGGCGACGACGACGGGTACGCCGAGGACGAGACCCCAGCCGGGCACCAGCCGCCAGGCTCCGCGCTCGGGTGCGGTGCCGACAAGGGCGCGCCGGTCGGCGCGGGTGGGGCGGCGTTGCCACCACATCCGGTAACCCCACACGATGACGCAGAGCAGCCCGAGGGCCAGGGCGGCGAGCAGGATCTGGTTGATCGGCCCGAACAGCACCCCCATGTGAGCCTGGATGCCGAGGCCACTCAGTTGTGCCAGTAGCGGCCAGGACGCGAAGTCGCTGCGCGCGGTCACCGTGCCCGCGGCGGGGTCGACGGCCACCCGGTCCTTGCGGACCGGCCAGGTGTTGTCCACCTGCGTGACGGTCCACGCCGAGTGGACGTCGGCTGCGGGCGTGATCTCGACCGGGCCGTCCAGTCCCGCGCCGCGGGCGATTGCGAGGACACGATCGGTCGCCGCAGGGTCGATCGCGGTGGCCTGCCCGCTGTGTCCGCCGTGGTGGCCGGCACCGTCGGCCGGTGCGGCCACACCCGGCAGGGCGGTGGACACCTCGGGGGTACGGGCATTGAGGGCGTCCAGCCCTGCGTCGAAGGACTCCCCGGCGTGGCGGGACCAGGTCAGGCCGGTGGCGGACAGGAACAACAGCCCGACGGCCAGCCACAGCCCGGTTGACGCGTGCCAGCCACGGGTACGCCGTACGCCCCGACGGGCCGCGAGGTCGGGACCGAACAGCCGCCGCAGCCGCCCCGCGCCGGAGCGCTGCCGACGCCACCACAGGACGATTCCGCCGAGAACGATGACCCACAGCCAACTCGCGGCGAACTCCGAGTAGTACCGCCCCACGGCGCCGAGGTGCAGGTTGCGGTGCAGGTCGTCCAGCCAGGTGGTGACCGGTGTCGACCCGAACCAGGTCGTCAGCGTCCCGCGTACGTCGGCGGTGTACGGGTCGACGTAGACGGTGTGCTGCCGGTCGCCGAGATCGGCGACGTCGAACACCACCCGGGTCGTCGCGTCCCCCGCACCGGGCGTGACGGAGGCAAGCGTGCCGCCCGGGTGGGCGGCGCGGGCTGCGGCGATCTGCTGGGCGAGCGGACGTGCGTCGACACCGACCTTGTCGACCGTGAGCTGCTCGCCGTGCACGATCCGATCCAGTTGCGGCGAGACCGTGTACGCGAGGCCGGTCAGCGCGGCCACGACGAGGAACGGGGCGACCAGGATCCCAGCGTAGAAGTGGATACGCAGCAGCAACCCGCCCCAGGCCGTGCGGGCACCCGCCGTCGGCGCCGGAGCCGGCGGGGGAGTGGACTCGGGCGTCTCAACGGTGGACGTCATGCGGTATCCGATCGGCTCGATGCGCGGGGCGGTCGGATCGGTGGTCGGATGGCCGACGGCGCTGGTTCCCGCCGGGTCGAACATCCGGAAGATCCGCCCAACGTGCGGACACCGGGAACTTTTCCGGACCGGCCTGCGACAACCAGAGTGCGCGGCCGACCGGCGGTGCACCGACGACGAATCTCGGCATGAAGGAGCCCCGTGGCACCCAGGACGGTGGTCTGTGCGGAACGGCGTCGCTGACGACGACCAGGTGACCCGGTGGGCGCGGGAGGCAGGCCAGGGTGACCGGCAGGCCGCCACGGCGTTCATCCGGGCACTTCAGGACCAGGTCTGGCGGTTCCTGTCGCACCTGGCCGGGCCGGGTGAGGCCGACGACCTGACCCAGGAGACGTTCCTACGGGCATTTCGCAACCTGCCCGGCTTCGCCGGTCGTTCGTCGGCCCGCACGTGGGTGTTCACGATCGCCCGGCGCGTTGCCGTGGATCACGTCCGGGCGGCGGTGGCCCGGCCGAGGATGGCATCGGTGCCGGACTGGCAGGCGGCCGCCGAGGCCGCCGGTGCGATCACGACCGGCACCGATGAGGGTGTGACCCTGCACCAGCTGATCGGCGGTCTGACCCGGGAGCGTCGCGAGGCGTTCGTCGCCACCCAGGTGCTCGGCCTGTCCTACGCCGAGGCCGCGGACGTCTGCCAGTGCCCCGTCGGCACGATCCGCTCCCGTGTCGCACGGGCGCGCGAGGATCTCGTCGCGGCCTGGCAGGCCGACACCGACCCGAGCCACGAGCGACGACTCGGCTGAGGTGAACCTGACCGTCGCCCGCACCCGGATGACGCCCGCCGTCAAGGCGTTCGTCATGGTCGGCGTCGGCATCGTCACGGCCATCGTCCGGCTCACCATCGCCGTCGCACTGAACGCAGTGGTCAGCTAGACGTAGCAGCACGTCACCCCTCCCGTACGGTCAGCACCACCGGTCGACGACCGGTGGTGCTGACGTTGTGCGGGCCTGCCGGCCGCTCTAACCCAGGCGGGCCTCGATGGCCTCGATGATGCGCGGACGCAGTTCGGCGGCGCGGATGACGGCGTCCACCGAGCCGACCTCGACGGCGCGCTGGATGTTGTGCACCCGGTCGAACTCCGTCGCCACCTCGCCGAGCTTCTCCGCGCGCACCGACGAGCGCAGCTCGTCGAGTTCCGCGGTCAGCGCGGCGCGTTCGGTGCCGGTGGCGGCAGCGGCACGGGCCTCCAGGTCCCGTACCCGGGGGTCGGCGGCCGTGCGGGCGTTGACGTCGGCGGAGAACACCACCGCGGCGGCGGGGGCACCACCGAGCACGGAGGCGAACGAGCCCTCCAGCGCGAGCACGGTCATGTTCGGGTTCAGCGCCTTCGAGAACACCACGAACGCGCCGCCGTGGTACCGGGAGATCACACAGAAGACGATGGGCCCCCGGAAGTTCACGATCGCCCGGCCGATCTCGGCGCCGTACTCCAACTGCAGCTTGCGCATCGACTCCGGTGAGCCGTCGAAGCCGGACAGGTTCGCCAGTACGACGAGAGGCCGGTTGCCACTGGCCGCGTTGATCGCCCGCGCGGCCTTCTTCGACGAGCGGGGGAACAGCGTGCCCGCCGTGTAGGTGTCCGGGCCGTCGGTGGGCGGGAAGCCGTGTCGCGGCACCGACCGGGACTCGATGCCGAGCAGGCAGACCGGGATGCCACCGAGGTGGACGTCCTGCACGACCGCCGTGTCCGCGTCGGCCATGCCCGCCCAGCGCTCCAGCACCGGGTGGTCCTGGTCGGCGAGGGCCCGCATCACCGTACGGATGTCGAACGGCTTCTTGCGGTCCGGGTTCGCCTCGACGGAGAAGATCTCCCCGACGGTGCGGAAGGCGCTGCCTGCCACGTCGTGCGGGAATTCGGAGATGTCGCGGTCCGCGGGGTCGGTGGTGGTCGCCCGCCGTGGCGCGTCCTCGCCGGGCGCGACGTACGTGTGGTCGTAGTGCGACATCACCACGTCCCGCGCGGCCGTGAGGTTCGGCGCCCAGTACTGCGCCTGCCCGTTCGGCCCCATCACCCGGTCGTAGCCGCCGATGCCGAAGTTGTCCTCGGCGGACACACCACCGGAGAAGTCGAGCGACTGCTTGCCGGTGAGCACCATCGCCGAGTCGGGTGTCATCACCAGGATGCCCTTGGTGTGCATGAGCATCGTCGCCTCGGCGTTCCAGTACGGCTGCGCGCCGACGTTGATGCCCGCGACGACGATGTTGATCTCACCGCCGGCCTGGGTGAACTCGACGATCCGCTTGAGCGCCGCGGCCACCCAGTCCATGTTCTCGGTGCCCGAGGTCATCGAGATCCGCGCCCCGGCGGACAGCGCCCACCACTCCAGCGGCACCTGCATCCGTTCCGCCAGGTCCAGGGCGGCGATCACCCGCCGGCACTCCGGCTCGGACAGGGCGCCCAGCGACTTCGTCGGGTCGCCGAGCAGCACCACTCGGGTGACGCCCTGCGGGTACCGCTCGGTCGGCGTCGTGACCACCCCGGCGACGATCGCGGCGCTGTTGCGCCCCTTCGGCCGGTCCACCGGTACTAGCGACGGAGCGCAGCCGGAGCCGGTGTTGGGCGGAGACGAGCACCGTCCATCCTGCCCGGCGTGGTCGCCGTCGAGGTCGTGCTCGACGAAGTCGCCGAGGCGGCCGGTCAGCTCGTACGGGTACACGGTGTTGCGGCTGCTCGCGCGCAGCACCTTCAGTCGGTACTCGTCGAGCGGCTCGATCGGCTCGACCGGCGGCTCACCGACGGCCAGTTCGGCGCCGCCCGCGGCGTCGAACGAGATCCGTACGGCGATCTTGGTCAGCTCGCCGGTCCGGCGGTCGCGCTGCCGCGCGATGAAGAGGATCTCCTCCAGTCCGGCCCCCACCGTCGTCGGGCGTACGCGCCCGGCGATCATCTCCATCTCCTCGCGGGTCAGCTCGCTTGGCGGCCAGACGTAGACCACGATCCGGTTGGTGTTGAAACGCGTCTTCGACGGACGCCGCGACTGGGCGCGGCGGATCGAGTCGAGGCAGGCGGCGATGGCGTCCTCGGTCGTCGGCAGCGCGACCAGGCGGCCATCCTGCTCGCGAAGCTCGGTCAGGTCACGTACCTGCGCGAACGCCACGAGGCGCTCGTCCGCCCGGTTTTCCCGTGCCACGCACTGGAAGAGGTAGACCTCCTCGTCCGACGACGGCAGCCGGGTCAGGTCGAACCTGTGCAGCCGCTCCAGCTGCATCCGCTGCGCGATGTACGGGTGCAGACCGCGGATCAGCCGATCCTCGCTCATCCCGGCACCGGACGGACGGAAGGTGAAGTGGTGGTGCATCACCGCTCCGCCGCGACCCGCGACCGTGGTGGTGACCCGACGGACCTGGGGCGGCAGCGGGTGCGCCGCGACAACCTCGGCCAGCGCCGCCGCCATCGCGTCGAAGTCCTCCGGCTGGTTCTCCCAGCCGAGGTAGATGTCGGCGTCGACGGAGTCCTCGCCGCCGGCCAGCTCGGCCAGCCCACGCAGGGCGCTGCCGAGCGCGTCGAAGCTCACCGCGGCGGAGACCACGCTCGAGTCGGCGCGTTCGGCGACCACGAACGTGCATCCCGCGACCTCGCGGGTGCGCACGCTGGTGAGCGCCTTGTTGCCGTAGTACCGCCGGGTCAGCACCTCCAGCATGACCGCGTTGTCGAGGTGGTCACGGACGAGCCGCTGGCCGAGCAGCCGGACCAGTGGCTCGGTGCTGCGTACCATCTCGGCGATGCGCTCGGCGCGGTCCGCCGCGTCCGGGTGGGCGTCCAGGTGCCGCAGGTGCCCACGCACCTCGGCGTAGACGCGGGCGCGGTTGCGACGCAGCAGCGGCTGGGCGAACCAGGCGAACACCACACCACGGGCGAGGTCGGCGACCGCGGGGAAGCGGACCTGCGTCGCGGCGATCAGCCGCTCCAACGCGAGGCCGGCCGGCTCGCGCAGCGTCTCGTCCGGCGGGGTTTCCCGCAGCCAGGCGCGCAGCAGCGTCGCGACGACCGTCGCGTCGGCGGACGCGCGTTGCTGGGCGAGGAAGATCCGGAAGACGGCGGCTTCGAGGGCGGGGGAGCGCTCGAGGTCGCTGACGCCGTACTGGGCGAGTGCCTTGGCGAGCTTGGCCTGGAAGGCATCCGGCAGCCCGGCCCGCTCGACGTCGAGGCTCTGCAGGTAGGTGTGGAAGAACTCCCGGGCGCTGTGGACGTGGGCGGCGCCGCCGTCCTCGCCCGTCGGCCGGTTGCGACTCAGCTCGGCGAGGTCGGCGAACACCTCGATGAGGTCGAGCTCAGCGGCCAGCGGCCGCTGGCCGGCCTCGGTGGCGGCCCGCCGTGCGGTGAGGTAGCCGTCGAGCACCCGACGGTCGTCGTGCGGGTCGACGTCGAAGCCGAGCAGCAGACCTCGCAGGTCCTCCTGGCCGCGCCTGCTGCGCTCGTACGCCGGAATGTCCTCGGCGGCGGTGGGCAGGTCCAGTTCGACGGTCTCGGTGGTCGGGTCGTCGGTGGTCTCGTCGGCCTCGTCGGCGAGTGGCTCCAGCCGCAGCAGCGGCGCACCCGCCTCCACCTGACTGCCCACGGAGACGGCGCACTCTTTCAGCCGCGCCTTGAACGGCGCGCGTAGCACCGTCTCCATCTTCATCGCTTCCAGCACCAGCACGGGTGCGCCCGCCTCGACCTCGGCGCCGACCTCCAGCGGCGTGGCCACGACCAGCGCGGGCATCGGGGAGCGGAGGACGCCGCCCTCGTCACGGCTGACCCGGTGTGTCACGCCGTCCACCTCGACCAGGTGGGTCGGCCCGTACGTGCCGGTGAGCAGGCGGTACCGGATGCCGTTGACGACGATCTGCCCGGTGTGCCGATCGAAGCGGTCGAGCTCGACGTCGGCGGTGCGTACGGCGGCACCTGCCTCGATGACGACGCGGAAGCGCTGTGCGCCGACCCGTGCCACCCGGGTGCGGTAGCCGATGCCCCGCAACTTGAGGTCCAACGGTCGGCCGCTGGAGTGCTGCACCTGCGGGCGTCCGCCGGACGCCGTCGACAGCAGCCGCTGCCGTTCGACGCGCTCGTCCTCCTCGTACGCCTCGATGGCGGCGGCGGCAAGCGCGACCGCGGAGTGGCGGTGCGTGACGAGCCTGCCCTCGCCGCGGACGCGGTCGATCCAGCCGGTGTCCGCGCTGGCGTCGATAACCTCGGGCTGGTCGAGCAGGTCGAGCACGAAGCTCTTGTTGGTCGCCCCACCTTCGATGATCACCGTGGTGTTCGCCATCGCCCGGCGCAGCTTGCCGAGCGCCTCGTCGCGGTCGCGGCCGTACGCGATGATCTTCGCGATCATCGAGTCGAAGTCGGCCGGGATGGTGTCGCCCTCGCTGACGCCGGTGTCCACCCGGATGCCGGGGCCGCTGGGCAGGTCCAGCCGGGCGATGCGGCCGGGTGACGGCGCGAAGTCACGGTCGGGGTCCTCGGCGTTGAGCCGCGCCTCGATGGCGTGCCCACGCTCGGCCGGCGGCGCACCTTCGAGTCGCCCGCCGGAGGCGACGTGCAGCTGCGCCTTGACCAGGTCGAACCCGGTGGTCAGCTCGGTGATCGGGTGCTCGACCTGGAGGCGGGTGTTGACCTCGAGGAACGCGAACAACCGGTCGCCGGGGTGGTAGAGGAACTCGACGGTCGCCGCGCCGCGGTAACCGACCGCCACGGCCAGCCGCTCGGCCGACGTCTTCAGCTCGGCCGCCTGCGCCGGGTCGAGCACCGGTGACGCCGACTCCTCGATGACCTTCTGGTTGCGTCGCTGCACGGAGCAGTCGCGCACGCCGAGCGCCCACGCGGTGCCCTGCCCGTCGGCGATCACCTGGACCTCGACGTGCCGGGCCCCGGTGACCAGGCGCTCCAGGAACACGACGCCGCTGCCGAACGCCCGCGCCGCCTCCTGGCTGGTGCGCTCGTACGCGTCGACCAGCTCGGCCTCGTTCCTGATCACGCGGATGCCGCGTCCGCCGCCACCCGCGGTCGCCTTGAGCATCAGCGGGTAGCCGATCTTGGCTGCCGAGGCTCGGGCGGCCGCCAGGGTTTCGACGGCGCCTCGGCTCCACGGCGCGACCGGCACGCCGACCTTCTCGGCGATCAGCTTCGAGCCGATCTTGTCGCCGAGCTGGCGCATGGCGTCGGCGCTGGGCCCGACGAACGTGACGCCGATCTTCTCGCACAGCTCCGCGAACGCCGGATCCTCGGCGACGAAACCCCAGCCGACCCACGCGGCGTCGGCGCCGGTCTCGGTCAGGGCGCGCTCCAGCACGGCCAGATTGAGGTACGGGCGGGCAGAAGCCGGACCGAGATCGTAGGCGATGTCCGCTTCGCGCACGAACGTGGCGGTGCGGTCGACGTCGGTGTAGAGAGCGACGGTTTCGATCTGGATGCCGGTCTCCGCGGCCAACTCGCGGACCGCGTGGATGAGCCGCATGGCGGCTTCACCACGGTTGACGATGGCGACACGGTTGAACACCCGATTGACCCCTTTAACTAGACCTCGACCTGCGTGCTGCGAGACGACGGCTCCCAGCAGTGATCACCTTTCCGCCTCGCGGCTGGCAGCGCTATGGCGCAACCACCGAACCAACCGTCCTTCAGTTGTAGGAAGTGCACAAAAGTTTTTGGCCGCCGCTCGACGTGACCCGGTAGTTGATCAAGAAGGTGCGGGTGGTTCACCTCGACCGTCTCCCGTGTTCATCCCTGCGTGATCGGCTGGCCCGACGATCGTCGCCGGTCGGCCGACCGGCGGCCCGGCTCGAAACACCTCCCGGCGCGGGCCGGGAATCGCACCGAGAAAGGAGCGGCAATGAGGCCGATGAACCTCGTACGCCCGAGTCTGGCGCTGCTGCTCGCCGTGGGGCTGAGCACGCTCGTGACGCCGACCCCCGCCGCCCACGCCGCGACCGCCACGATATCCGGGGCGGACACCCCGATCACCTTCACCTCGACCGAACAGCTCGCCCCGGGCGTCACCTACGGCTCGTTCCAGGTGGCCACCCCCCGCGGCGTCACCGTCGGCTACCTGCTCACGGCCGACCTGCGCGGGAACAAGGTCTCCCTGGACCTGCTGCACCCCGACGCCGTCGCGCAGCGCAAGGTCGTCTCGGCGATGACGAACGACCAGGGTGCCATCGCCGGCGTGAACGGCGACTTCTTCAACAACAGTGAGACCCACGCCGGTGTCACCCCGACCTACTCGTCGTCCGGTCCGGAGATCGCCGACGGCGAGGAGTTGAAGTTCGCGGTGCCGAACGCGCAGCGCTTCGGCCCCGGTCTCGCCCCCGGCACCTCCACCCGGGACGTGTTCGGCGTGGGCGTGAACGGCAAGGCGCGCGTCGACACCCTGAGCCTGGACGGCGAGGTGCGCAGCGAGAAGGGCACCATCGCTCTCAGCGGCCTCAACCAGTACGCGCTCCCGGTCGACGGCGTCGGCCTGTTCACCTCCGCGTGGGGTGCCGCCTCCCGGGTCCGGTCGACCTGCGGCAGCGACACGAGCCGTAGTGACCCGTGCACCACCCACACGTACGAGGTGACCGTGCACGACGGTGTGGTCACCGCAGCGGGCCAGACGCCCGGCGCGGGCGCGATCCCCGCCGACACGCAGGTGCTGGTCGGCCGGGAGGGCGGCGCGGACGCACTCGATGACCTCACCGTGGGCGACCGGGTGCAGGTGCACGAGAAGCTCGTCTCCGACGGCAAGCCGAAGCTGACGTTCGCGGTCGGTGGCGCGCCGGTCCTGCGCGACGGTGAGCCGATCGCCGGCCTGGACACCAAGACCGCCGCGGTGCGCAGCTCGGCCGGCGTCAGCCCCGACGGTAGGACCGTCTACCTCGTCGCCCTGGCTGGCCGCGCCCCGGCCAGCGCCGGCTTCACGATCGCCGAACTGGCCGACCTGATGCGCTCGCTCGGCGCCGACGACGCGGTGAACCTGGACGGCGGCGGGTCGAGCACGGTCGCCGTACGGGAGCCGGGCCAGGCGGCGGCCACCGCCCGCAACAACCCGTCCGACGGTACGGAGCGCGCCGTCGCCAACGGTATCGGCATCTTCGTGGGCCGCCACTGATCGGCCGATCGAACACCGATTCGCCCCGCCTGGTCCACACCGGGCGGGGCGAATCCATGTCCGGTGCCTGCTGCCAGAGCGGCTGCACGCCGGTCGCGTCGGCTGAAGTGTCACCCCGTGCCGGACAATGAGAGCGACCGGAAGGGACCCGATGACCATTCTCGACACCCGGGCGCTCAACCGCGCGACACTCGCCCGGCAGTTGCTGCTCGACCGCGCCGACCTGCCGGTCCTCGACGCCGTGGCGCATCTCGGCGGCCTACAGGCACAGGAACCGCAGGAGCCGTTCGTCGGCCTCTGGTCGCGGCTGTCCGCGTTCGACCCGGCGGTGCTGTCGAGCCTGCTGACCGAGCGACACCTGGTGCGTACCCACCTCATGCGCCGCACCGTCCACCTGCTCGCCGCCGCCGACGCGATGGCCTGGCGGGCCCGTCACGACGTCATGCTGCGTCAACGGGTGCTCGGGGCCTACCGCGCCGAGCTCGACGGAGTCGATCTCGACGAACTCGCGGCGGCAGGGCGGGCGCTGCTGGCCGACGGTGAGCCCCGCTCGATGGCCGAGATCGGGCGGGCGCTCGCCGAGCGCTGGCCGGCGGCGGGGCCGCGCGCACTGGGCGAGATGGCGATCGCCCTCCTTCCGATGACGCAACTGCCGCCGCGCGGGGTGTGGCGTACGAAGGCGGGCGTGCGCAACGTCCTGCTCTCCGCCTGGCTGGGCCGGGGTTGCGACCCGTCGCCACCGGAGAATTCCGATCCCGTCGGTCAGGTGCTCGTCCGGCGCTATCTGGCCGCGTTCGGGCCGGCGGCCACGGCCGATCTGCGCGCCTGGTGCGGCCTCGCCGGACTGCCGGCCGCCGTGGCGGCGATACGCGATGAGCTGGTCGCCTTCCGTGACGAGCGCGGGCGGACGCTGCTCGACCTGCCCGACGCGCCGCGCCCTGACCCCGAGACTCCCGCCCCGGTGCGGTTCCTGCCGGCGTTCGACAACGCGATCCTCGGCTACGACGACCGCAGCCGGATCATCGACGATGCTCATCGCGGCCTGTCGGTGGCCGGCGAGCGCGTGGTGCTGGTCGACGGTCGGGTCGCCGCGACCTGGAGCGTCGAGTCGGGCACGGTGACGGTCAATCCACTGTGCGGCCTCTCCCGCGCTGACCGCACCGCCGTCGCCGAGCAGGGGGAGGCACTGGCGTCGTTCCTCTCCGACGACGAGAGCGACCGGGTGCGGGTCGCTCCGTCTCCCCGGTGAGGGACCAGGGGGTCCGACACCGGGGGAGACGGAGACAACCACCGCGTGCCGGTCAGTCGATGGTCGGCGGTGCCGTTCTCGCCGCCTCGGCGAGCGCCGCCGCCGCCCCGGCGTACGGGTTGTAGCTGTAGGTGCGGGCAAGGCCGGCCGGAACGGTGAAGTACTCGGCCGACAGTTTCGCCGGGTCGCTGGCGATCTCCCCACGCGCGGGTGCGTCGTTGCCGTCGTCCCAGCCCCAGGGTGCGTTGGCCGAGTTGGTCGAACAGCTCCAGGTGCCGGCGCCGCAGTCACCGGAGGTGTCGCCGGCGAACGTGCCCAGGCCGGCGAACAGGCTCGCGTTGGCTCGCTGCGCCCACAGACCGCCGGAGGCGAAGATGTCGATGAGCTGATACCGCACGTCGCGGTCGTTGCCACTGCTCGGCGTCTCGGCGACTGTCGACGGGTAGTAGACGACGCCGTCGCCGTTGATGTTGTACTGCGGGTACGCCTTCAGGCCGTGGCCCTGGGCCTCCTGCGCCGTCACCGGGTGCTGGAACGTGTCGTGCGGTGACGCCTGGAACTGAAGGGTGCCGTCGACGCTCTCCGGACCGCTGGTCCAGGTGCTGCCGGCCGGCGTGTACGAGAAGAAGTCGCTGTGCGCGACGGTGACGGCCGAGCGCAGCACCCCGTACGGGGAGCCGTCGCGCTCGATCGCGAACAGGGCGCCCTCGCCGTCGTTCTCGTGCTCGGTCTCGAAGAACGGGTGGTCCGTCCAGTCCCGGGGATGGAAGAAGAGGTAGGTGATGTACCAGTGGGTGCTCGTCTCGACGACGGAGTAGTACGCGTGCGCGGCGAGTGAGGTGCCGGCCTGGCCGGCTCGGTCCCAGTTGTTGCGTCCGTCCAGGTCGCCGTCAAAATCGACCCTGGTGAGGTAGTCCGACTGACCGCCCAGGGCGTGGGTGCCGGTGGCGTCGACGTCCTGGTAGTGGATGGGCGCCCAGCGGAGGGCGAGTTCGGCCCGGCTGACGGCGGCGCCAGCGGGCGTCGGTGCGACGAGTTGGGCAGCCGCCAGCACTGTCGCAGCGCCTGCCGCGAGCAGTGCCGTCGCCACCCGGGGTCGCCGAGTTGTGCTGCTTCTGTCGAGCATGGTGTGCTCCCGCGTCCGAGGTGATAGACCGTGATGGATCATTCTCGGCCCGGACGCCCGCCGCGTGTCCGTTTGGCGAAGAGAAGACGGACGATGTTCGACCGGACAGCGTCGGTCTTGTATTGATGTTCGTCGACTGCGATGCTGTGGATCGGTCGCGCTCGGGAGCCAGCGCGACACTCCTTTCCGGACCCGGGGACGCGCGCGGTGGTCACGCCACCCGTGCCGGGCAGTCCTCGCCAGCGGCCGCATGCCGATCGCCGTCGAGTGGCCCCTGCGCATCGTCCGGACCGTACGGTCGGCCGCCCATCGTCGGCCGCGACGGCGACGGTTTCGCGGAGGTACCGATGTTTCGCTTGTTCCTGGCTGTCACCACCATCGCCCTGGCCGGCTGGGCCGGGACGACCGGCGCCGCCGAGGCGACGCCGGCACCGTCGCCATCAGTCACGCCGGTGTGCCCGCCGGCGCTGCCGATCCACGGTCAGGTGTCCGCCGCCACCACCACGAGCCTGACCATCACCTACTCGATGCTGCTCAGCCCACCCTGCGGCTACGACCCGCCGATCACGGTCAGCCTCTTCACCAGCCGCGAGGACGCCGAGCGCTGGCAGGCGCCGGTGGCCGAAACCGTCTCCGGTCCGGAACGCTACGGGACCGTGTCCATCGGCCGGCTGACCCCCGACACCGCGTACTGGTTCCGGTTCAGCGACGCCGAGGGTCGGCGAGATCCGTACGTGATCGGCGGGCCGGCCCGGACCCTGCCGCTGGTCTCCTGCCGCGCGACGGCGACCATCGACGCCCGCTGGGGCAACGGCTTCGTCGTCACGGCCACGGTACGCAACACCGGGATGGAGCCGCTGGACAGTTGGCGCGTCTCCTGGCAGTGGTCCGGCGACGAGCGCGTCCAGGCGGTCTGGGGCGGGGTGGCCGAGACGGTCGGTGCGGACGTGACCATCCGCAACGCCTCGTACAACGGGACGCTCGCGCCGGACGGTGTGACGACGTTCGGTCTGCTCGTGGCGGCCAGCGTGGTCCCCGATGCGATGACCCTGGCGTGCGACCGGTGACCGGCGGCACGCCAGGGGCTCGCGTCGGTCAGGGCTTGCGGGCCACCGCTCCGTAGGCGTCGATCCCGGTGGCGTCGGCGTCGTCCGGTCGCCACAGGGGGATCGGCACGAGGCCCGGCTCCACCATCGTCAACCCCGAGAAGCAACTGGCGAGCTCCTCCGGGCTGCGCAGAATGTACGGAACACCGCCGCTCTGCGCCAGCCGGTCGGCACCGGACACCACCGCCGGGCTGGTGTTGGTGCCGTCCCACAGCACCAGGTGACTGCCGGACGGCA
The DNA here is from genome assembly GCF_050936255.1 of Micromonospora sp. CA-259024. NCBI lineage: Bacteria > Bacillati > Actinomycetota > Actinomycetes > Micromonosporales > Micromonosporaceae > Micromonospora > Micromonospora sp. CA-259024. The sequence continues at coordinate 1,069,015 of NZ_JBNJND010000001.1, forward strand.
TCGCGTCCATCGTCCGCCCGACGATCGAGCGCACCACGGCCAGGTCGGGCTCGTAACCCATCACGCCCATGTACATCACGGCGATGGGCTGGTCGAAGTCGAGCGTCTGCGCGGCCTCGGCGAGGATCTTCTCCGGGTCGTGGTAGTCGGCGGGTACGTAGGTGGTGACGCCCTCCGAGGTCGTACTGGCCAGCAGCGCCCGCGCGTGCACCAGCACCATCGGGTCGTTGTCCACGTAGACGATCCGCGCGTCGGGCGCGATCCCCTGGGCGACCGCGTGCGTGTTCTGCATGGTGGGCAGGCCGGTGCCGATGTCCAGGAACTGCCGGATGCCCGCCTCGGCGGCGAGGTGACGCACGGCCCGCACCAGGAACAGGCGCGACTGCTGCGCCATGAGGACGATCTCCGGGTAGACCTCGGCGACGGCGTCGCCGGCCGCCCGGTCGGACTGGAAGTTGTCCTTGCCGCCCATCCAGTAGTTCCAGATCCGTGCCGCGTGCGGCACGTCGGGCTGAAGCTTCGCGGCGAGTTCGGCGTCCGGACCGGCCATGCCAGGCTCCTATCGAGGGGGTCGACGGCGGGAGGTCACCACCGCGGTACGACCGGGATGGTACTCCGGAGGCGTCCACTGTCGACGTTGGGTGTGCGGGCGTTCGTCGATCCCGCCGGGCGCGGCCCTGTTCGGGTTTGTTCGGGACTGTTCGGGGTGCTTTCGGCGGGCCGGGCCGTCGATCAGGCTGAAGCGGGAGCCGGGCGCTCCACCATACGGTCGACGACACCCCTCGGGGTCCTCTCTGGGCCGGCGCGGGGGATTGCCCGGATGTGTCGACGTGCCCGGTGGGGTGACGATCACCTGACCGATCGAATCGTTCGACGGAGGTTTCCGACATGGCCGACGCCCGGGTGCACCCCGCGCAGGATCGTCCGCCCCGGTTGGCGCCAACCGGGCTCGTCGTCGTCCGGGCGCTGTTGTTCGTCCTGGTGGCCGAGCACGCGTTCTCGCTGTTCACACCGCCGTACGGGATCGGTGTGCCACAGGCGTTCCACCTCAGCTTCGGGCTGCTCTACGCGTGGCTGGCGGTCAAGCTCCTTGACGGCCGCCCCTGGACGCGGGTCCTCGTCACCGTGCTCCTCGCGGTGCAGTTCGTCGGACGGATCGTCGTCTTCGCGCTCATCGACAACCCGTGGATCCGACTCCTGCTGATCGTCGGGGCTGTCCTGACCATCGCCGTGGTGTGGCTACTGTGGATTGTCCGTCCGGTCCGGGTGTTCTTCCGGTGAGCTGGAGCGGCTCGATCAGGGTGGCTCGCCTGGCCGCCGAGGCCGGTCAGTAGCCCCGGTTTGGCCAGTGCGGGTCGTCCCATCGGGCCGGGCCGTTGATGCCGAGCAGCCTGATCCGGTGCAGCAGCTCCGGGTCGGTGTCGACCATCCGCAGCCGGGCGGGGGCGTGCTGGAGCAGCCATGCGGTGAGCTCCGCGCGGAGGACTTCCTCCTCGTCGTCGGTCAACTCCCAGGTTCTCCACGGCGGATCGTCGCGGAGTAGGTCGTACTCCCACTCTCCGAACGCCTCGGCGAGCCGCCGGTTCGCCACGGGACTGGTCGCCGTTGCCCAGGCGCCAAGCCAACGGTCGAGCGCGCCAGAGGCCTCCACGAGCATGGCCAGCACCGCGTACGCCGGCACTTCGGCGTCTGGGTCGCTGAGCGTGACGACCCACCAGGCGTCCAGGAACTCGCGGATCGTCGTCGACTGCTCGGCGGGCCACTGCTGCCAGCGGCCGAGCGCGAACGCCCGTCCCGCATAGTCCATGCTGCCCAGACGCTCCACCTCGCCGCTGACCAGGGCCGTGGCGAGTTGGGGCAGGATCCGGCGCAGCATGGCGGCGGGAAAGTGCCAGTCGCCGGCCCAGTAGGTACGGCGCAGCAGGTCCGGGTCCAACTCGACGTTCGGGGTCTTGAGCAGGGCAAGTTCCTCGGCGCTGCCCCAGTGGCACTCGCAGTTGCTGTCATCGGGGTGGGCGGTCATGCCACGGAAGGTGGTGGCGAGATGGGCCAGGGCGGCGTCGAGTCGACGCCGGGCCGGCGTGGATTGCGTCATGGAGATACGCCTTCGGTGACTCCGGCAGCGGCCGAAGAGCGCCACGCTACTGGTTGAGCCAGCCGTACGCCACGGTGATGTGGTCTACGTCGCGATCGTGGCGGCGTCCCCGGCTGGGCTGAGCGCCGTCAGGAACTGGTCAGGATCACGAGTTGCTGGGTCGCCCGGGTCATCGCGACGTAGCGGTCGACCGCCCCTTCGATGCCCGTGCCGAACGCCTCCGGGCCGATGAGGACGACCAGGTCGAACTCGAGCCCCTTGGCCTGCTCCGGGCTCAGCGACCGGACGCGGGACGTCGGCGGGAACGTCGGGTCGCCGATCACGCAGGCGATGCCGTCGGGATGCGCGGCGAGCCAGGTGTCGAGGATCGAGCCCAGATCGGTGGCCGATCCGTGTACGACGGGGAGCCCGTTGCTGCGGATGGAGGTTGGCACGTTGGCGTCCGGGAGCACGGCCCGGATGACCGGCTCGGCTTCCACCATGACCTCCTCCGGCGTCCGGTAGTTGATGCTCAGGGACGCCAGCGTGATTCGGTCGAACCCGACCCGCTTGAGGCGTTCCTGCCACGACTCCGTGAACCCGTGCCGGGCCTGGGCGCGGTCACCGACGATGGTGAAGCTCCGGGACGGGCAGCGCGCCAGCAACATCTGCCACTCGGCGTCGGTCAGCTCCTGCGCCTCGTCCACGACGATGTGCGCGAACGGGCCGGCGAGCAGGTCCGGGGCAGCGCCCGGCAGTGCGGACTCGTCGACCAGGACGTCCCGCAGGTCCTGTTGGCGCAGCATCGTCAGCAGGCCCTCACCGTCGTCGTAGGTGTCGGCCGCGAGCAGTTCGTCGACGACCCGGGCCATGTGCTCACGTTCGACGGCGGCGGTGGGGTCGTGCCGACGTGTACGCCCCGACCCCTCCGGGTCGCCGAGCCGCTGTCGCGCCGCGTCCAGCAGCGGCAGATCGGACACGGTCCAGGCCTGGGCGTCGTCGCGCTGCAGCATCCGGACCTCGTCCGGGCTGAGCCAGGGAGCACATTTGCGCAGGTACGCGGGCACCGACCACAGGTCTCCGACGAGATCGGCCGCGTCGAGCAACGGCCAGGCGTGGTTGACCGTCGCCCGCAGTTCCCGGTTACGCAGCAGCGAGTTGCGGAGCACGTCGTCCGGCTCGTCGCCGTCGTACCTCTCGATGAGGATGGTGAGCAGCTCCTCCCAGATCTCCTCGCGCGCCTCGTTGTGCGGGGTGCCCGGACCCGGCGCCTGGAACGCGTCGGCCCAGTCGTCGGCGCTCAGGCGGATGTCGGCGTCGCCCACCGTGATCGTCATTGGGGCGACCGGCGGGTCCTCGTAGAACCGGACGGCCGCGTCGATCGCCCGGACCAGTTCGGCCGAGGACTTCAGCCGGACCACCTCCGGGTCGGTGTCGTCGGTTGCCGCGGCCCCCTCGGGGACGAGGTCGCGCAGGGTGCAGGTCTGCACGTCCTCCTCTCCGAGGCTGGGCAGGACGTCGGCGACGTAGGCCAGATAGGGCTGGTGCGGCCCGACGAAGAGCACGCCACCGCGGCGCTGGCCGAGGCGCGGGTCGGAGTAGAGGAGATAGGCGGTGCGGTGCAGGGCGACGACGGTCTTCCCCGTGCCCGGACCGCCGTCGACGACGAGCGCGCCGGCCGATCCGGCGCGGATGATGGCGTCCTGGTCCGCCTGGATCGTGCTGAGCACGTCACGCATCCGGCTCGACCGGGCGCTGCCCAGACTGGCGATGAAGGCGGACTGGTCGTCGAGCGCGACGGCGTGCCCCACGAACCCGTCCGGGGTGAACACCTCGTCCCAGTAGTCGCTGATCCGCCCGCGGGTCCAGCGATACCGGCGGCGGCTCGCCAGGCCCATCGGGTTGGCGTGGGTCGCGCCGAAGAACGGCTCGGCGGCGGGTGAGCGCCAGTCGAGCAGCAGCCGTCGACCCGTGCTGTCCGTGAGGCCACGACGTCCGATGTACACGGGCTCGGGGTTGTCCGCCGTGACGACGTGGCCGAGGCACAGGTCCAGACCGTAGCGACTGAGTGCGCGCAGGCGGGCGGTCAGCCGGCGGACCTCCTCGTCCCGGTCGACGGCCTGCCGGCCCTTGCCGCCGGGCGCCCGGCGCGCGGTGTCCAGGCGGTCGGACAGTTCGGCATGCGACTGCTCCAGGCTCTCCGCCATGGCCGCGAAGTGCTGCTCGTCGCGGCTGATCAGCGCCGGGTCGGCCTTGGGTGAGAGGTGGTCGGGGAGATCGAACACGGAGTGCGGCAAGGAATGCAATTCGCGACTTCCATTTCGGCAGATTCTGGCCTCGGCCGACGATTTTGCGGCACGACCAGGGTCTTGCCGCAAGCCCCCCAGTGCGCTATACGTTAGGAGTGGAAGGGGTGACGTGTCCCCGTTCCCTTGATCGTCCGAGCGCTCCCGCGACCTCCCGCCGCAACGCCGACGCCTCCTCGTCGCCGTCGCAGAGCAGCAGCACCGTGAACGGGACGACCCCGCCGAGCGGGCTCGTCCAGTGCTCAACGGCCTGCTGAAGGATCTGAAACAGGATGCGTCGATCCTCCGCGCTGCCCGACAACAGCCAGGGCATGTTCTCGAGAATGATCAGATACCCGTCCGCGGGCAACCAGTGCAGATCGCGGAGACAGTCGGACAACGCGTTCCAGTTCCAGCCGAAGCGGGTGGCCGCACAGGCCCGTTCCGGCGCGGGTCATGGTGCGTCGACGACCTCGCGGCCGAGGGGCCAGAACGCGGCCGGAACGAGCTTGAAGTTGGCGATGCCGAACGGGATCCCAATGATCGTGACGCAGAGGGCGATGCCGGCGATGACGTGGGACAGCGCGAGCCACCAGCCCGCCAGCACCACCCAGAGGACGTTCGCGAACCCGGAGGCGACGCCCGCGCCGGGCTTCGGCACCAGGGTGCGGCCGAAGGGCCACAGTGAGTAGACGGCGAGCCGAAGCGACGCGACGCCGAACGGGATGGTGACGACCAGGACGAAACAGATCAGCGCGGCGACGCCGTAGCCGACCGCCAGCACGATGCCGCCGCCGAAGATGAGCCACAGCACATTCAGTACGAAACGAATCACCACTCCAGCATGGGCGATGCTCGCCACCGGACCGCGCGGGCCTCGCAGAGGTCGACCAGCATCACCGAGCGGTGAGCCCGCTCACGCCGGACCGATGAACCTGATTCGGGGTCACCTCGATGATCGGTCCTTGTTAGACTCCGCCGTTAATGATCATGGGGGCGCGACGGGCCGCGACGACCACCGAAGCTGGCGGTGATTCTGATGAACGACGGGTTCGCGGTCGACGCGGATGAGATCCGTGCCCACGCCCGCAACATCGAGGCGTTGGCGGGGCGCTTCGCGGCGGTGAAGGCCGCCAGTGGGCACATCGCACAGGACGACTCGGCGTACGGGTTGCTGTGTGGCTGGATCTCCGGGGTCCTGGAGAGCAAGCACGTTCGGCAGGACGAGTTGTTCGCGGCGGTCGAGGAGAACCTGACGCTTGCCGCCATCGGCCTGCGCCAGACGGCGGACGACTACGACACGGTCGACGGTGACAACGCCACGCTGATGAGCGGCGTGGGAAACCAGTTGACCCCGTGAGCGTGACGCGATGACCGACATGTCACTGGTCGCCGATGTCACGTCGACCCGCGAGGTCTGGACGGGCGCGTCCCTGGCCGACAGCGTCGAGGGCCTGGTCGACGCGATCCGGAGCGAGGGCTGGGTCGACGACCTGCTCGCGGGTGCCGCGTTCGGGCTCGATGCCGTGGTGACCGTACTGGACCCGTTCAGCGCGCTGCTGTCCAACGGTCTGGGCTGGGCGATGGAATACTTCGAGCCGCTGCGGGAGATGCTCGACAAGCTCACCGGCATGCCCGACGTGGTCGCCTCGCACGCCGCCACCTGGAACAACATGGCCACCGAGTTGCACAGCATGGCCAACGACCTGCGGTCACACCTCGACGGGGACGTGCCCGAGTGGTATGGCCCGGCCGCGCAGGCGTACCACGGCTTGATGGACCACAACGTCGAGGCCCTCGGCGGGCTCGGCGCGGTCTCCGCCGCGATGGCGGCGGCCACCGAGGGCGCCGGAAACCTGGTGGCCTTCACCCGCGACATCGTCCGCGACCTCATCACCGACCTCGTGGCGCGTGTGATCGTCTGGGCGGTCGAGGCGATCTTCGTCGTCACGATCCCGGTGATCGCCGCGCAGATCACGGCCGCCGTCGTCAAGTGGGCCGGGCGCATCCTCATGTACGTCGGTGCGCTGATCACGAGCCTGACCAACCTCACCCGCATCCTGAACGGATAAGGCGTCCATGGCGAAGCCCGGAAAGCCCGGCGACGGCAGTGGTGGCACGGATGGAGGTGGCGGCACCGGCAACCCCTCGAAGAGCTACGGTGGCATCAACGCGGGCAACGGCATCTCCAGTGCCCAGCAGGCCACCGGCCGGGCGGCGACGCAGGGGCACCCGCCCGGGGTCGCTGGCCCGGGGTCCGGCAGTTCCAGGCCCGCGAGGCCCACCCGGCCTCCCGCGCCGACCCAGCCGCCGGCGCCGGACGGCATCCACCACAGCCCGGTGTCGGAGAAACACATCCTCGAGGGCGATGGCGGCCGGCAGGGCGGCCACCTCGCGGGCACCGGGCTCTCCGACAAGACGGAGTTCCCGCAGAGTTGGGACAGGGAGAAGATCCTCGACGCCGCGCGCCAGGTGACGCAGCAGGGACCGCCGGTCAAGGGACCGTCCCCGGCCAAGGACGCGGACGGCAATCCGGTGTGGGTCTACGACTACGAAGGCGTGGTCGACGGCATCACGGTCAAGACGACGGTGCTCGCCGACGGTGAGATCCGCACCTCCTACCCGCCGGACGAGAGCGAGCCCGGCGTCATCAAGAACGACAAGGCGCCGACTCCTGCGCCGGCCGGAATCCCGATGAGTGTCCCGCCCCGTTACAGTAACCCCGCTATCGGTGGCGACGGCAGTTGGACCTGGGAGGGTCCGAAGGGCAACCGGATCATCAGGGTGATCCAGGACGCCCAGGGGAACGTCACAAGAACCGATCTCGGTCCCTACAAGAAATGACCACTATGGATGCGATGACCCACGCGGCGGTCGCCGATCTGTGCCGGAGGCTCGTGGGCCGGCTGGCCGACGACAACCTCGGCACCGTGCGGGAGCACTACGCGGCAGGTGACCTCGACCTGGCCGACGCCACCCTCCTGCTCAGCCTGGCGTACTACAACGTCGGCATCACCAGCGAGGAACGGGCCCTGCTGCGCACCTTCGTCGGTGAACCCGACGGCCCCGACCTGGCCGACGTGCCGGCCATCGCCGAGGTGCCGCCACTGTCGTACCGGTTCAGCCCCAACGGGCCCGCGGACGCCCCCGACCCGACACCGGCCGACACCCTCCTGTCCGCCGACGCCCCGCGCCGCCACGGCCGCAGCCTGCACCGCGCCTGGCGGACGCCCCTCGACGGCGCACCCGACGCGGCGGCGTGGTCGTACGTGTTGCAGGTGGCCGAGGGCACGGATGAGCTTTCCGCGTACTCGGGTGTGATGGCGCAGTTGTGGACGAAGCTGAAGCTGAAGTGGCCGGTGGAGGTCGTCGCCGAGGGCTCACCGCGGACGCCCTACCAGGAAGCCGCGCTGGCTGCCGCGCAGCCGGTCTGGCGCGCCTGAGAGTGTCGTGTCGCGGGCCGACCACGTGAGTGGGCTCAGCGAGGAACCGCCCCGGCCACGTCGACCGAAATCTTTTCCGCGCCGATCCGCCGGATGCGTTCGGTGCCCCATCTCCCGAGGTCTGCCAGCGCGGCGTTGAGGGATACGCCGTGCTCTGTCAGGGAGTACTCCACCTTCGGCGGCACCTCGCGGTACACCTCCCGATGCACGAGCCCGTCTTCTTCCATCTCCCGCAGATGTTGGATCAGCATCTTCTCGCTGACGCCCGGCAGACCGCGCCGGAGCTCGGCGAACCGGCGGGTTCCGTAGTGGTGCAACTCCCAGAGGATCAGCGACTTCCACTTGCCGGCCACCACGTCCATGGCGGCGTCGATGCCGCAGAAGTAGGGACCACGTCGTGCTGATGCTGCCATTCGCCCTCTCCAAGACCTACTTACCCGTAGGTGGGTACCTCACTAATTAGTCCGTACTGGTCAACTTTATCGGCTGCGGAGAGGATTTCCCCGAACGACGAACACGAGGGGAACCCCACACATGACAACCAACAACAGTCTTCGGGTGAGCATGCTCGGGCTGGGCGCGATGGGTAGCGCTCTCGGAGCCGCCCTGGTGCGGGCCGGACACCCGACAACAGTCTGGAACCGCTCAGCGGGGAAGGCGGACGACCTCGTCGCGCAGGGCGCGCAGGCCGCCGCAACGGCAGGCGACGCGGTCCGGGCCAGCCGGCTGGTGATCGTCTGCCTGCTGGACCACGCGTCGGTGCACGACGTGCTCGATCCGCTCACCGACGAGTTGGCCGGACGTACGTTGATCAACGTGACCACGACGTCACCGGAGCAGTCTCGCGAGTTGGCCGCCTGGGCTGCCGATGCCGGGGTCGCGTACCTGGACGGCGGCATCATGGCCATCCCACCCATGATCGGCCAGCCCGGGTCCTCGATTCTCTACAGTGGATCAGCGGACGTTTTCGACCAGTACAAGCCGCTGCTCGACCTGTGGGGCGACAGTACCTACTTCGGTGCGGACGCCGGGCTGGCGTCCCTGTACGACCTCGCCCTGCTCGCGGGCATGTACGTCATGTTCGTCGGATTCGTGCACGGCGCCGCCATGGTCGCGCCGGCCGGCATGACGGCGGGCGAGTTCGCCGCCATGGCCGCACCCTGGCAGAGCGCCATGACCGGTGCGTTCCAAGGGCTCGCCGCGGTCATCGACGGCGGGGACTACACCGTCGACGGGCAACAGAGCCTGGAGTTCTCCGACGTCGCCCTGGGCGGCATCCTGGACGCCAGTGCCGACCAGGGCGTCAGCACCGAAGTGCTCGCCATGGTCCAGCGCCTCATGCGACGCCAGATCGACGCCGGCCATGGAAAAGAAGGCTTCGCGCGAATCGTCGAGAGCATCAGGCAACCGCGCTGAGCGGCGTGCGTCGCAGCCGCCTCGTCACCGCGATCGGCTCACACCGGCCCTGGGACGGGTCGCGGTAATGTACCGCCTGAGCCGTGCCGAGGCGCTCCGGAGCCCAGTGGGATCAGATGTGGGCGTTGCTGCGGCGTACGCATTTCGGGCTCGTCGAGGCGAGCAACCAGTGGAAGCTCGCGTTCGGCCGCGCCGAGGCGACCGCTGATCCGCTGGAGCGAGAGCAACGTGCCTATGCGGCGACGGAGGCGTTGCTCATGAAGATCGAAGGCATTCGAAGTGCCGAGACGGAGAAGTTCTTCGGCTCGCTGGCCTTTCCGGATGAGTCCGCGCTGGCCGGCAAGCCGTTTCGCCCCTGATCGCGTCCTGCCCCGCGGTGCGACCGCCCTCCCGGATCAGGGTTGTTCAGTGGAAGACCTGAGACGGAATCCAGGGGCCGGGCAAGGGACGTTCCCGGAGGCTGGACGGGCGCTGGCGGCCAGATGATGGCTGGCATGAAACGCGCTGCCCTTTATGTCATCGCCGGGCCGGTCGGTATCGCGGCCTACGGTCTCGTGCGCCTGTGGGGAAGATCCGACGGCGTGTACGGCCCGGGGCTTGACTGGCAGGCCGCGCACCTGGTCGGCCTTGCCGGCATGGTGTTCTTCGTCCCGGCCGTCCTCGCGCTGTCCCGCCTGCTACCACGCAGCCCATGGCGTAACGGGGTGGTGGCCCTCACGCTGGTGGGGCTCGCCGCGACGATGGTGCAGTTCGGCGCCGACATCGTGGAAGGGCTGCTGGCCGCGGACCGGGCGGAGATGTCGGCGCTCGGCGCGGACTTCAAGGACATTCCCGGCGTCGAGGTGGTTTTCTACGACGTCGTGCCCCAGCTCTTCTTCCTCGGCCTGGTCGTTCTCGCGGGCATGCTCGCCGCCAGACGGCGACTGCCCTGGTGGGGCGTTCCGCTACTGCTCACCGGCACCCTCCTGCCGGTGGTCACCCTCGACCTGCTGCCGATCGGCGGCCTGTGCATGCTGGTGGCGCTCGCGCCTGCGCTGCCAGCCCTGCGCCGCCAGGGTGAGCGGGTCGAGCCGCCCGTGGCCGTTCAGTGAGGACGGGCTGGTCCCCGCCGTCAGGGCGACGACGGGGACCAGCCTGCGCTGTGGTTACTTCAGCGCGAGGGTGCGGGCGTCGGCGGCGATGACGCTGGCGACCTCGGCCGGGACGAGCTTGCCGGCCTGCCGGTCGGCGTAGGTGGCCAGCTCGGCGTACTGGGCGTGGACCAGCTTGGAGGTCATGGCGGTGACGGCGCCCGGGTCGGCGCCGGAGGTGAGGATCAGGTAGCCGAGGCCGGCCTGGTTCACCGTCACGGTGAAGGTGCTGGTGGCGGTGGCGGTGCCCTCGGGCCCGGTCACCTCTGCGGAGATGGTGTGGCGCCCGGCGGTCAGCTTGGCCAGGTCGAGCTTGCGCCCGGCGGCTGACTTCCTGCCATCCAGCGTGACGGTGACGGTGTCCGCGTTGGTCGCGGCGACCGCGATCACCGGGGACTGCGCCCGGTCGAGCCGAGCCCCGTCGGCCGGCGAGGTGATCTCCACGGTCGGGTCGGCGGAGGGTCGCTGCAGGAATGCCGAGTTCCAGCCGACCAGCTCGGCGGCACGGTTGGTGATGATCGCGTCGGTGCCGATCCGCTCCAACCGCTGCCACAGGCCGGCGGAATCCATCGTCCAGGCCATCACGGCGACCCCGGCGGCGTGCAGCGGGGCGACGACCTCCGGCTTGGCCAGCAGCGCGTTGCCGTCCGGGTTGTACGCGGTCAGGTGCAGCTCCCTGGCGATCGCCACCGGGTCGGCGTCGAGACTGCTGCGGAGCAGGCCGAGCGGCAGCTGCGGGGCGAGTTCGTAGGTGTACCTCAGAGCGTCGACCTCGAAGCTCTGGATGAAGACCCGGCCCATCATCTGCTCGTCCCGGATCACCTGGATGATCGTGGCGACCTCGTCCCGAGTGTGCCTGCCCTTGATCTCCACGAGCAGGTTGCCGCCCCGGGTTCGCAGGTCGGCGAGCTGCTCGGCCAGGGTGGGAACCCGCTCGCCGACGTACTGCGGGCCGAACCAGGAGCCGGCGTCGAGTGCCTTGATCTGCGCGGCGGTCAGGTCCCGGATGTTGCCGGTGCCATCGGTGGTCCGGTCGACGGTGCCGTCGTGCAGGATGAACGGGACGCCGTCCTTGCTCGGCTGGACGTCGTTCTCGATCCAGTCGGCACCGCCCTTACGCGCGATCTCCTGGGCGACGAGAGTGTTCTCGGGTGCGGCGGCGGACGCCCCCCGGTGGGCGATCACGGTGAACGGGCTGCCCTCGGGGCGGAGGTAGCCGTTCGGCGCCAGCTCGGTGACGGTGACGTCGTCGTACGACACGGTGGAGCCGTTGACGAAGAGCCCCTGGACGCCGTTGGCGGAGCGCTGGAGGCTGGTCGTGCGCATCGCCTCGCGCCCGTCGAAGATCCAGCGCGCCTGGTTGCCGTGCACCTCGACGGCGACGCGGACGTCACGACCGGTTCCGGCGGCGTACGGGGCGGAGGCGGTGTTGGTCACGACCCAGGCGTTGGCCGTGGTCCGCTGGGCGAACTCAAGACCGTTGGCGGCGGTGGTGCCGCTGCGCATGGTGGCGATCCACCACGGAGTGGCGCCGTCGGCGGGCACGTCGATGCCGAGCGAGGCCCAGCGGGTCGCGGCGGAGACCGTCTCGAAGCGCATGGTCGCCTCGAGGCGGAAGTCGTTCAGGTGCCGGCCGAAGGTGATCTTGTTGTTCTCGCCGGAGCTGGCGGAGGTTCCGTACAGTCGGCCGTTCTCGACCTTCCAGGTGCCGTCGACCGCGTTCCAACCGGCGGGCAGCGACCCGGACGAGAAGTTCTCCGACACGACGACGCTGCCCGGCTCGGCGGTGGCGGGCGACGAGGTGGCGACGGCCACCGCGACGGCAGCGCCGGTGACGGCGAGGGCGGCGACGGTGGCGGCGGCCCGGGTGCGCAGGGCGGCGCGGCTCGTCCCGACGCGGCCTCGCGACGATGATGCGGGTAGGACAGTCATGGTCGCGACGGTACGAAGCACACCCGAAATGATGATCAATTACGTATGGCTACCGCCGGAACGCTGGGTGTACCGCACGTCATCGACACCTATGGCCCGGTCGGTCAGTCCGGCAGGCCGGTGCAGGCGGTGCCGTCGATGGTGCACGCCTTCGGAGTCGAACCGACCGTCGACCCGTTGACCCGGAACGTCACCCGGACGGAAGCGTTGCCGGGTACCTGACCGGCTCCCTCAACTGGCACGAACGTCCACACCGCACCGTCCTGACTGACCTGTGCGCCCTCCACCGAGCTGACCCGCAGCGACTCTCGGGGCAGGGTGACGGCCAGCTTCCACTGCGGCACCGGCACCGGCCCGGGATTGCTGATCGTCACGGCCGCGCCGTAACTGAGCAGGGCGTTGTCAGCGATGGCGAAGTCGGCGCGCAGGGCCGTCAGTGTGGGTGAGGCCGTCGTGGGGGTCGGTGAGGGCGTGGTCGAGGGCTCGGGAGTCGGCGTGGCTGGCGTGGCTGGCGTGGCTGCGGGGGGAGCGGACGCCGCCGGGCTGGTGGCCGCCGGTCGCGCCTGCGCCCGGGGGGTGCCGACCGGCGCTGTGTCAACCTGCTCGGCGGAGGGTGGCGGGTCGAGGGTCACCGGTGTCAGCTTCTCTGGCGTGTGCAGCACCCCGATGACGGAGACGACCGTCGCGATCAGCACCCCGAGCGCCGCGGTCGCGGCCACCCAGGTGGCCCGCGAGACGTCGTCCCGGCCGGTGAGCACCCGCCGTACGGCCGTGACGAGGGCCACGATCCGGTCCAGCAGAATGATCGCCACGGTACGGCGTGGCTGGGGTGGTGTTGCCGGCACTGCCTGTCTCTCCTTCAATTCGTCGTCGGACGCGCGCCCGCGATTCGTTCGGGTCGCGGATCGCACCGGCCCTGTCACAGGGCGCGAAGTCCGACGAGTATCGCCTCGAGCAGATCCTCGGTCGGCAGCTCCGACAGCATCGGCGGATTGTGCGTCTCGATCAGCCCGGCCGTGAGCAGGTCGCCGAGCAGCACCCGGACGGTCCCCAACGGAAGGTCCAACTCGGCGCCGACCTCCGCCACCGACACTGGATGGTGACACAGCTCGACGATCCGCGCCTGTTCGGGGAAGAGCGGTACCGAAGGCGTGACCGCCTGCCGGGCGACGATCAGCGAGATCAGATCGAATTGACCGCGCGCGGGCGCGGTGCGCCCGCCCGTCATCGTGTAAGGCCGGGCGACGGGGCCCGCGTCCTCGTCGTACCAGGCCTCGTCAGCGGTCCCGTTGGTGTACACCAGCATCCCCGATCTTCGCCGAGGAGGCCGGTCCCAGCCTGATCGGCAGATGCCGCTCGGCCTGCCCCACGAAGAGCGCCACCTCGTACGCCATGTCGCCGACCTCGACGTCGTCACCGGCGATCCGCACGGTGAGGATGGTGCCGTTCGGGATGGTGGCGATGAACAGGAACGCTCGCGACATCTGCACCACGACCTGCCGCAGACCACCCGCATCGCAGGTCCGGGTGGCGGCCAGCCCCAACGCGATCAGTCCGGCGACCACGCCGGAGATCTGCTCGGCCAGCTTCGGCTCCACCCGCCGGGAACCGCCGAGGGGCAGCCCGTCGGGGGAGAGCACCACGGCGAACTCCGCGCCGCGGACCCGGCCGACCAGGCGGTCCAGGGCGCCGGTCAGGCCGTCGTCGGTGACCACTGCAGACGTCATTGGTGTCTCCTCGTTGCTCTCGCGACCGGCAACTCGACCGTGTCGACGCCGGTGCTGCGGTGTTCGGGGCCGGTCGGCCCGATTGGACGGACCCGCATCGGCAACTCGCCCTCGCCGCTCGGGTCGGGCAGGTCGGCGCCGTTCCGGGCCTGCGGGAACGTGTCGCCGACGGGTGCTGCGGACGGTCCACGGCCGGTGTCGGTCATCGTCACCAGGCGGTCGGGGAGGAGCACGATCGCGGCCGTCCCCCCACGCCGGCTGGGACGCAGCGAGACGTGGGCGCCGCAGCGCTCGGCCAGCACGGCCACCGTGTAGAAACCTGCGAGGCCGGTGGGCGGACCGTCCGGCGGCGGGTTGCCGAGCAGGTGGTTCGCCTCGGCCAGCGCGGAGGCGTCCAGGCCGGGCCCGTCGTCGACGACCACGACGGCGCACCCCTGCGGTCGGTGCTCGCCGGTGACCCGGACGGTGGTCTCCGCCGGGGAGAAGGCGAGGGCGTTCTCGATCAGCTCCGCCAGCAGGTGGATGACGTCCGTGACGGCGGGACCCGCGAGCGACCACGGCCAGTGCGGCGCGATCAGGACCCGGTGGTAGTCCGGCACCTCGGCGACCGCGCCGCGCGCGACGTCGAGCAGTGGCACCGGGCGCCGCCAGCGGCGAGCGGGCGTCGCGCCGGTGAGGGCGATCAGCTTCTCCACGTTGCGTCGGATCCGGGTGGTGAGGTGGTCGAGCTGGAACAGCTCACCGGTCTCCTCGGCGGACCGCTCCCGGCGCTGCATCCCGTCGAGCAGGCTGAGCTGATCGCGCAGCAGGACCTGGTTGCGTCGGGTGAGTCGCAGGAACAGCTCCTGGTGGGCGTCGTCCGGCGCTGCCGTGGCATCCGGTCCCGGGGCCGGGGAGTCGACGTCCCGCCTGGTCAGCTCGTCGGTCAGGCGCCGGACCGTGCCGGCCCAGCTCAACAGGAGCACGAGTACGACGATGAGGCCGAGCCCCACCACCGTGCCGGTACGCGCGACGATCACGGCGGCACCCGGCGCGGCCCGCTCGACGCTGCTCCGGGCGGTCGTCGTCACCAGCGTCTGTAGCGCGCCGAGGGCGGCGTCGGCCGCGGCCCGCCAGGCCGGCATGGTGATCCCCGTCGGGGCGTTGGCGGTGTCGGTCCGGAGCAGCCTGTCCTCCAGAGCGAGCAGGCCCGCGAACTCGGGGCCCGTCGCGAGTCGCTGGTGCTCGCCCCGGCCGTCGACGGGCAGCCCGGCCACCGCATCGGTACGCGCGTACCGCTGGTTGCTGACGAGTTCGGTCAGTCGGCGCCGCTCGTCGACGCCGAGCCGTCCACCGGTCAGGGCTGCGCTGACCAGCGTGTCCTCCCGGGCGAGCAACTCGCGGGCGCGGGCCAGCGCGATCACCGCCCGGGTGTCGGCGGCCAACGTGCTCTCGTACGCGCCCCACTCCGGGCCGTACACCCGGAAGGCGACGTCGATGACCTGGTCGTACCCGCCGACCGCCTCGGCCTGGTCGATACGCCCGGTGTCCACCTGGGACCGGATCGTGCCCAGGCCGTCGAGCCGTCGCACCAGTTCGCCGGCCCGGTCGCGGACCTCACCGGCGCTGAGCAGCCGAAGGTCGAAGCCCTCGGTGAACCCGCGAACCTCGGCGGCGGCCCGGTCGGTGATCTCGCGTGCCCCGACCAGCGGGGCCGCCGTCGATCCGGCCCCGGCGATCGTCTCGGCGGTGACCCGCCGTTCGCTCTGCAGGCTCAGGATCAGGCGGTCGATGGGCTGGCCGAGGGTGTCCGCCAGGGCCCGTACCCGCAACAGGTCGGCGGCGTCCTGACCGGCCACGTACGCCCCGTACGACCAGAGCGTGATCAGTACGGCGGCCAGCACGGCCAGCCTGGTCCGGATCAGCCGGCCCTCGCTGGGCGTCACGTCCCGCTCCGCTCGGTGCGGTGGCGTCCGTGCCACGGGTGCCTCATCGCGTCGCCCGCTGCGGCCACGGCTGTCCGGCCGTGTCGCTGGCCCGGTCGGCGACCATGGTCCGCAGCAGAGCCAGCAACTCCGCGCGGTTGGCGCAGTTCAGCCGGTTGCGCATCCGTGCCACGTGGTGTTCCACGGTCTTGGCCGAGATGAAGAGTCGGTCGCCGATCTCCCGATAGGTCAACCCGGCCAGCACCAGCTCGGCAACCTCGTACTCGCGGTCGCTGAGCCCCTGCTGGGTGGGGCCGGCGACCCGTGTCGTGCTCTCCCCGGTCGTCGGTGTCTGCCCGCCGTTCCCGGCGAGCGGGCGCCCCTGCAATGCTCGGGCGCACTCCAGCAGGGTGGTCATCGCCCGCCGGTCCGCCGTACGGATCGCGGCCTGGCCGGCGAGGCGCGCAGCGTCCCAGCACAGCCCCGTGTCGTGCAGCCCTCGGGCGGCGGCCTCCACCCGGGTCGGGTCGACGACGCCCCGGAGGACCTCGACCCAGCTCTCCGCCGCCGCGGCGACAACGGCGGCGTACCGGCTGTGGCCGGCGGCGGCGAGGAGCGCGGTGACGTGCTCGTCGGCGACCGCGGGCGTTCCGGTCAGGATCGCGGCGTGCAGCCCGCTCCAGTGCAGCG
This sequence comes from Micromonospora sp. CA-259024, assembly GCF_050936255.1. NCBI lineage: Bacteria > Bacillati > Actinomycetota > Actinomycetes > Micromonosporales > Micromonosporaceae > Micromonospora > Micromonospora sp. CA-259024. The sequence goes on from NZ_JBNJND010000001.1 coordinate 1,085,616, forward strand.
GAACACTCCACAGTGGTGGATCGCCGAGTCGGCCGAGCAACGAACGCCCCTCCCGCAGGTACGGCTCCAGTCTGGCCACATCTCCCAGCCGTGCGCCCGCGATCGCCAACTCACTCAGCGGCAGCAGGGTGAACAGGTCGACGGGGTGCCGAACGACCGCCTCCAGCGCCTGCCCCCAGCCACGCTTGAGCGCCCCGAGGTCGCTGTTGCGCCGGCTGATGCCCATGCGGATCGCGGCGGCGAAGAGCAGGTCGCGTGACTCCAACTGCCGTCCGTCGAGCGTCACCGTGGCGAGGCGCTCGGTCGCGGCGTGCGTCTCGCCACGGACCATCAGGATCCAGGCCTGCAACAGTCGGTGACGGCGAGCCATCAGCGGGCCACCGACACCGGCGCCGAGCGCCCGGTGCAGCACCCGCTCGGCGATCTCCAGCTCACCGGAGTGCACCGCCGTCAACGCGGCCAGCGCCGCTGGGCTGTCCGGTAGCAGCGCCGCCCGTCCGTCCGGCTCCAACAGCGCGGCGGCCTGCACGAGCGCGGAGAGCGCGGCGGTCGGCGGGCCGGTCACGCTCTCGCGTACCCCGTTGGCCATCAGTCGGGCGGCGCTGGCGTGCAAGGTTGGTGGATCGCCCGCGGGGTCACCCGCCGGCTGGTCCGCGGTGGCGCTCAGGTCGCCGGTGGCGAGCCTGCCGACGATGGCGAACGACACCGCCGAGGCGGTGCCCGCCCACCGGTACAGCTCCACGCTCCGACCGACGTGACCGCGGTGGGCCAGGGCGGTCGCGGCCACGACGGCCGCCTCGGAGCGGTCGGGCGGCGCGGCCGTCGCCAGCAGTCGGTCCGCCAGCCGCAGGGCGTCGTCGAGGTTGCCGGCGAGGGCGGCGGCGAGCGCCTGTTGGGCGCTGGCCGGCTGGCCGGCTGCCGTGGCTGCGGCGAACAGCTCGGCGGCGAACGCCGGCTCATCGACCAGGGCCTCACTCGCCGCGGCCGCGAGGGTCGAGGCCGGGCAGTCGCCGAGTGCGCCGACCGCGAGCAGGGAGCGGACCAGCGGCAGCACCGCGCCGCCCCGAGCGAGCTGTAATTCGGTGAGCTGGCGCCAGACCGTGGTCCGGTCGGTGGTCGGGCTGAGCGTCGTCACGGCCCGCCGGACGATCGGCGCGAGCCGGCCGTCGGCGCCGAGCAGCCCGGCGGCCCTGGTCGTGGAGATCAGGTCCTCCACCTCCGCCGGCTCGCGGCCCAGGAGTGCGCCGAGCATGCTCACCGGCAGCGGCCCGGCCGCCGCGACGGCGAGCAGCAGTCGTCGTACGGCGGCGGGCTGAACGTCCAGGTCCGGTCCGAAGTCGAGGATGGCGGAGCGGGGCGGGCTGACCACGGCGCCGGTCGGCGTCTCCGCGCCGGCCAGGCCGCGGACCAGGCGTTCGACATCCCGGGGTACGCCGAGGGTCTGGGTGTGCACGAAGTCGACCAGGTCGTCGCGGCGGCCCAGCCCGGGTGTGGCGGCGAGGTGGGCGGCGGTCTGCTCCCGGGTGAACGGCGTGAGCAGCACGGCCTGCCCGTCCCGCCGCAGAGCGTCGACCAGGTCGCTGAGGGCCGCCGACCGGGGCCACGGGCGATAGGCGACCACCAGTCGGTGCCGACGGGCGGCCACCAGACGCAGCAGCACCTCGATCCGTGCGTCGTCGAGCAGGTGCGCGTCGTCGACCAGCACCAGCGTGTCGGGGTCGACCGGTTCGCCCGGTTCCGGGGTGGCCGTGCGTACGGTGCCTCCGGCCCGCTGGTGCATCCGCGCCAGCTCGGCGAGCAACGCGGTCTTTCCGTGACCGCCAGCGCCCGCGACGCCGACGGTCAGTGGGCCGGTCGGGTCCCGCACGACCGTGTCCAGCAGGGCCTGCGCCCCCTTGTCCAGCGTCAGCCCTGATTCGGCGACGTCATTCATGATCATTGAGGTCATCCTTCGCGTCCCCGGCCACGGGCCAGCGCCAGGCGGGACGGTTTCGGCAGGTCCAGTGGGAGGACCCGGACCGGGGGTCGCGGTGGCGGATCGCCCGGGACGGTGGTGTCGTGGTGCGGGCGGCGCGGTGCCGGAATGGTGGCCCGCCCGGCTCCGCTGACCGGGGCCGGGTCGCGTACCGGTGCCGGGTCGGGAGGGCGCGGTGACACCACCTGGCAGGCGGCCATCGCCGCCCCGGTGGCGGCGGTCAGTTGGGAGTCCGGCTCCACCTCGACGGGAACCGGGAGGGCCGCGCTGATCAGCTCGGTGACGAGCGGGACGCGGGTGGAGCCGCCCGCCAGCAGGACGCCATCGAGCTGCGCCGGCGTCAGGTTGGCACTCTGCACGGCCCGAAGCAGGAGGTCCACGGTGGCCTGCACCGTCGGGCGGATCATGTCCTCGAATTGCGCCCGGGTCACCGGTATCCGTGCCGGACCGCCCGGCAGGGCCAGCACCACGTCGGCCGTCAGATCGACGGTCAGCACCCGCTTGACCCGGTCACACTCCGCGCGGAGCCCGCGCAGCGCGGCCATGGCGCCCCGCCGTGCGGTGGCGGCCAGCTCCCGGGCCAGCATGGTACGGGCATGCTCGGCCAGGGCCTCGTCGAAGTCGGCGCCACCAATCGAGTCGAGACCCTGCGGCGTGCCGAACGTCTCGTACGTGCCGCGTGACGTGCGGCGCACCAGGGCCGCCTCGAAGCTGTTGCCGCCCAGGGCGTAGACGACGGCCGTGGTGCCCGCGAACCCGCGCGCCGCGTGGCTCTCGGCGACGGTGACCGTGCGGGGCAACAACGTCACGTGGTGCAGGCCAAGGTCCGACAGTGCCCGGCGCAGCGTCTCGCGCCGGTAGGGGCGCCACCCCGCCGGGTGGCTGAGCACGATCGCCTCGGCCGCGCCACCCTCCAGGGCGTGGGTCCGCTCCACCACCCACGCCGCGAGTTCGGCGGTCAACGTCTGCGGGGCGCACGCTTCGCCGCCGAGCAGCAGGGGAACGTCGTCGCCGATCCGGTGGACGAAGTCGCGGGTGGTGCGGCTGCCGTCGTCGGTCGCGGGCTCGCCGACGTGCAGTGAGCCGTCCTCCGACAGGCACAGCACGGACGGTACGAGAGCTGAGTCGGCGGTCAGCGGGACGGCCTCGGGGCGCGTCCAGGTCGTGCCGTGCCGCCGTGCGACGGCGGCGGCCGTGTTGGTGCTTCCGATGTCTATCCCCAGGACGTACGGCATCGTCTCTTCTCTCCCCGTGTGTGTTGGCCGGTCGGTGGCGATGGCGTCGGTGCTGCTCCGACGACCCACCCCCGGCGAACCCCGCGGGCTCCTACGTTCGTACCAGAGATCAGTCCCTGGTCGGGACCCTAATCTCGCCGGGACGGTTTCCCCCTGTCCCCCTAACGTACGAGGTGGCGGAGCCCCTAGTTCAACCGGCCCGGATGCGGGTTGAGCCCCGATGCCCGGGGGCGCGCCCGGCAATAGCGTCTCTGTCGACGCAAGACATTCGTCGATGCCACTTCCGAGGAGAACCGGCACATGGACTCGCACCAGACCCTCCACGACTTCGTGCTCGACCTGCTGACGAACCCCGACGCGCGGTCGGCCTTCGACCTCGACCCCGAGGGTGCGTTGCGGTCGGCCGGGCTCACCGACATCACCGCGGCCGACGTGCAGGACGTCGTACCGTTGGTCGTCGACTACGCGCCGGGGCAGGGTCTCGCGCCGTTGGCCCCGGCCGTCGGGCAGCTCGGGCTGGACCCGCTGGTGACCGACACCACCGATGTGGTCGGCCAGCTGCAGAGCGTCGCGCAGCAGATCAGCGTCACGAGCTCGCCCACCGGCCTGGACGTCAAGGCCGGCGTGCTCGGCGCCATCGCGGTCGACCCGTCGGCCGCCGCCGCCGGCGTCACCGTGCTGCCGGGGATCGGTCTGGGCGTCGGTCCGAGCGGCCTCGACACCGACCTGGCCGGTGTCTCCGACGTGGCGTACACCCTCGACGCCGACGTGGTGCAGCCGGTGGACGCCATCACGGACCCGGTGCTCGGGGACGTCACCGGCACGGTCGGCGACCCGACCGGTCTGCTCGGCGCCACCGACCCGGGTCTGCTCGGCGGCGACCTGACCGGTGGTGTCCTCTCCGGCACCACCGGTCAGGTCGACGGTGTCGTCGGCTCCCTCGGTGTCGGGGACACCCTGGGCGGGCTCGGCCTGGGGCACGGCGGCGGCGTTGTCGGCGGCGTGGTCCCGCCGCTCGACGTGCCGTCCGCGGTGGGCGGTGTGACGCACCAGGTGGACAGTCTGCTCCCCGGTGTCACCGGCACGGTCGGTGACGTGACCGGCGGGGTCACCGACGGTGTGTTGGGCGACTCGCACGACGATGGGCACACCTCGTCCGACCAGGGGCTGCTGGGCATCACCGGCGGTCTGCTCTGACGGGGATTTCCGGTCGGAACGGAGGGCCGGATCGCTTCAGGCGATCCGGCCCTCTCCGGTTCCACATCCGGTCCCTCTTGATAATTGAGCCGAAATCCGCACACTTGGTGCGGTGATGGCCGGGATCTGGTTGGACGTACTGGACGAGATCGCTCGCACGTGCAGTGCACACGGTCGTGGTGACCTACTCCAGACGGTGCGGCAGAAGCGTGCCCAACTGCTGGACCCGACGCTCCGCGTCCTGGTCATCGGCGAGCCGAACCAGGGTAAGAGCCAGTTGATCAACGCGATCATCAACGCTCCGGCCTGCCCGGTCGGCGACGGTCGTACGACCGTCCTGCCGACCGTGGTGCGGCACGCCGAGGCTCCCTCCGCCGCCGTGGCCCAGGCACCGCCACCAGCCCCGGGCCGTCCCGCCGGCACCGCCGTCGCGGTGACCGTCGAGCGCACCCCGATGGCGCTCAACCAGGTCGCGGCGGGCGTGGCCGGCCTGGTCGGGCGGCGGCCCGGTGGCGGTCCGGCGTACGTCGAGATCGGGGTGCCCCGCGCCCTGCTCGGCGCCGGGCTGGTGCTGGTGGACACTCCCGGCACCGACGAGATAGCCGCCATCGGCGGCGCCGCCTCGGTCGCCGCTCCCGCCCGGGCGGACACCGTGCTGCTGGTCTCGGACTCCACTCGGGAACTGTCGGTCTCCGAGCTGAACATGCTGCTGCACGTCATGCGCTCGCATCCGAACGTGGTCGTGGTGCAGAGCAAGACCGATCTGGCGGCGGACTGGCGCGCGGTCGCCGAGCGCAACCGGCAGCACCTGGCCGAAGCCGGCGTCGCGGTGACGCTGATCCCGGTCTCGGCGACGCTGCGACTACGCGCCGCCGCGGTCGACGACCGTGGCCTCAACGCGGAGTCCGGCTTTCCCGCGCTGATCGCCCGGCTTCAGCGGGACCTGGCCGGCAAGGCCGACCAACTGGCCAGGGTGTCGGTGCAGACGGTGGCCCGGACGGTGGTGGAGCAGTTGGCCGCGCCACTGCGCGCCGAACTGGCGACCCAGGAGGCCGAGGAGCAGTCCGGGCCGATCTCCCGGCTGCACGCGGCGCAGCGCGAGGTCGACGAGCTGCGCCGGTGCTCCACCCGCTGGCAGAACACACTCAACGACGAGATTGCCGACCTGCTCTCCGACATCGAGTACGACCTTCGCGACCGGACCCGGCAGATCCTGCGTACGGTGGACGAGGCGTTCGACACGGCCGATCCGTTGGTCGCCTGGGACACCTTCCAGGACTGGCTGGAGCGGAGCCTGGTGGAGGCGGCGGAGGCCAACCACGAGTGGCTGATCCAGCGCTGCGACTGGATCGCCCGCCGGGTGGCCGCCAACTTCAACCGGTACGGCTACGACGTGCTGCCACCCTGGTCGATGACGATGCCCGACGACATCGGTGAGCGACTGCCAGATCTGGAACGGCCGACGATCGACCGGTTCACCACGGGCCAGAAGCTGTTCACCGGCATGAAGGGTTCCTACGGCGGCATGCTGATGTTCGGTCTGGCGACCACGCTGGCCGGGATGCCGATGATCAACCCGGTCTCGGTCGGCATCGGCGCGCTCTTCGGCGGCAAGAGCATCCGGGACGAGAGCAAGCAGTTGCTCCGCCGCCGGCAGGCGGTCGTCAAGACGGCCATCCAGCGGCATGTCGACGACTTCTTCGTCCGGATGGTCCGAGACTGCCGGGACACCGCCCGGCAGGTGCAGCGGATGCTGCGGGACCACTTCACGGGCCTGACCGAGGAGCTCCAGGAGGCCATCGTCCAGTCGTTCCGCAGCGCGAAGCAGGAGGCCGACACCGATGCCTCCCTGCGCGAGCAGCGACAGCGCGAGATCCGGCTGAAGATGACCCGGTTGGCCGCGCTCTACGAGCAGGCTCAGCAGTTGACCGGCTCCCGTCCCGCGCCGTTGCTGCTGGAACCGCAAGCATGACCGTGGGACTGCGCCTGGACGAGGCGGCATGGGGGTTGCTGCACCAGGCCATCGACCTCTACCAGGACAATCCCCGCGCCGTCGCGCAGTTGCGGCGCCAGGTGGCCCGGTTGGAGCAACCGCTGCGGATCGCGGTCGCCGGCCCGTGGCGGTCCGGCAAGTCGACCGTCCTCAACGCGCTGATGGGTGAGGAGGTCGCGCCGGTCGAGAGGGCGGACGGTGTCTTCACCTGGTATGAGGACGGTGCCGCGCCGCGCGCCACGGCCTATCCGGACGGTCAGCCTCCACAGGACCTGGCGGTGGTCAAGTCGGCCACCGGGCTGCGGGTGGATCTCGGCTGGGGGGCGGGGGACGTGCGCGACATCGTGGTGCAGTGGCCGACGCGGGCGCTGCGGCAGGTCACGCTGATCGACACCCCGGCGGTCACCGGCAACGTCGAGCAGGGCCGCGTACCGGTGTTGGAACGGGTGCTGCGGGAGTCGGACGCGGTGTTGTATCTGACCCGCGATGGTCGCGACAGTGATCTGCGGGTGCTGGAGTCCGGCCGGGACAGCGCGGTCGGGCAGGCTGCCCCGGTCAATGTGATCATGGTGCTGTCCAGGGCGGACGAGATCGGTGGAGGCCGGATCGACGGGCTGCTCACCGCCCGGCAGCTCGCTCGGCGGCACTACCGCGATCCGCGGGTCAGCGCGCTCAGCGTGAACGTGGTGGCGTGCAGTGGAATGATCGGACTGGCGGGCAGGATGCTCGGCGAGTCGGACTTCGCCGCGCTCGCGACCCTCGCCCAGGTGCCCCGCGCGGAGCTGGAGACCCACCTGATCTCCGCCGACCGCTTCCTCCGTGGCGAGCTGCCGGTACGGCTGGAAACCGAGGTGCGCGCCGCGTTGCTGGATCGGTTCGGGGTCTTCGGTGTCCGGCTGGCGACCACATTGGTGCGCAGTGGCTTCGACAGCCGGGTGAAGCTCTCTGCCGAACTCATTCGGCGCAGCGGTCTCACCGAGCTGCGCGAGTCGGTGACACGCTGTTTCATCGATCGCCGCGACACCCTCAAGGCCCGCTCCGCGCTGGCCGCGGTGGAGGCGCTGCTGCGGGCCGAGCCCACCCGGGGTTCCGCCGAGCTGGCCGGCGCGGTCGAGCAGATCCTCGCCGGCGCGCACGAGTTCCGGGAACTGCGCCTGCTGGTGGCGCTGCGGAACACCCGGCTCGGGTTCGATGCCGAGCTGGCCGCCGAGGCGCAGCGGCTGATCGGGGGGAGCGGGGTGGGCCTGGCCGCCCGGCTCGGTGTCGAGCACGAGGCGACCGTGCAGCGGCTCTGGGAGGTCGCCGCCGACGCGCAGTGGCGATGGCGGGACCGGGCGGAGGACCCGCTGCTTCCGCTCGCGCAGCGGCGCGGGGCCCAGGTCGTCGTCCGCAGCTGCGAAGGGATGATCGCCGAGCTGGTCGCGGGCGGTCGCTGAGACCTGACGGCGTCCGCGTGGCCGTTCTTCGAGGTCCTGGTACCCCCGCGTTGGCAAAACCGGCGACGTTGGTTAGCCTAACCTAACTTTCGAGCCGGGTGGCTCGGGTCTTTCGACAGATCGGGAACTTCACCATGCACTCATGGCGTCCGGTTCTGGCCGTGGCGGCGCTGAGCGCCGTGCTCGGCGGGCTCACCGGCTGTGGCAACGACACTGGTACCGGTGACTCCGCCGCCGCCAACGCCTCCGGCCCCTGGTCGTTCGAGGACGGGTCGGGTCAGGTGGTCAAGGCGGACAGGACACCGACGCGGATCATCGCGCACGCCGGCGAGGCCGCGGCGCTCATGTCCTTCGGTATCAAGCCGGTCGGCGTCTACGCAGACGAGCCGGTCAAGACCGACCCCAACCTGAGGAACCTCGACCTCACCGGTATCGAGATCCTCGGCGAGGAGTGGGGCAAGATCGACGTGGAGAAGGCCGCGGCCCTGCGTCCGGACCTGATCGTCGGCGACTGGTGGCCGGCCGAGAAGGCGCACAGCGGCATGGAGGAAGGCGTCGACGAGAAGAGCAAGAAGCTCGCCGAGTTGGCCCCCGTCGTCGGGGTCGCGCAGGGCAAGTCGATCGTCGCGCTGGCCGAGGGGTACGAGGATCTCGCCGAGAGCCTCGGCGCCGATGTGAACAGCCCCCAGATCGCGGCGAACAAGAAGCGCTTCGAGGAGGCGGTGGCCACGTTCAAGGCGGCTGCCTCGGGCAAGCCGGGCCTGACGGTGGCGGCGATGTCGCCCGCGACCGAGAAGGTCTACGTCGCGAACCCCGAGTACGCACCCGAACTGCTGGACCTGCAGACCTGGGGCCTGAAGGTGATCAACCCGGCCAGCCCGGACCCGGCCTTCCCGTACTGGGAGAACCTGAGCTGGGAGAACGCGGACAAGTACCAGCCGGACCTCATCCTGTGGGACGGCCGGTCCTTCACGCCGACCGCCAACGCCGAGTGGGGCAAGAAGCAGCCGACCTGGTTCAAGATCAAGGCGGCCAAGGCTGGCGCCACCGTCTCGTGGCCGGCGTTCTGGCTGCACACGTACGGTGACTTCGCCACCGAGCTGGACAAGCTGACCGTGGCGGTCAAGTCCGCGGATCCGAATGTCGGCAACTAGCCAGCTCGGAGCGCGCACCTCGACCAGAGGCGTGCGGCGAGCCTCTGCCCTCGGGCCGGGGCTCGTCGTCCTCTGCGTGGTCCTCGCTCTCGTCAGCTTCCTCAGTGTGACCATGGGCTCGCGTTCGATCGGGTTGTCGGAGGTGCTGCACGCCCTGTTCAGCCTCGACAGCGACGGGCCGATCAGCAGCACCGTCACGCTGGAGATGCGGGTACCCCGCACTCTGCTCGGCATCCTGGTCGGCGCCGCGCTCGGCGTGGCCGGGGCGATTCTGCAGGGCGTCACCCGCAACCCCCTGGCGGACGCGGGAATCCTGGGCATCAACTCTGGCGCCGCCGCGTTCGTGGTCTTCGCCATCACCGTGCTCGGCGTACGCGGCGTCGGTGTCTACGTCTGGTTCGCCTTCGCCGGCGCGATCGCGGCGCTCGCGCTGGTGTACGCGATCGCGTCGCTCGGCCGGGAGGGTGCCACCCCGGTCAAGCTGGCCCTGGCGGGCGCGGCTGTCACCGCCGGCCTGACCTCGGTGACCAGCGGGATCGTGATGACGAACGTGGACGCCCTCAACGAGCTGCGGTTCTGGCAGGTGGGGTCACTCGCCGGCCGGTACGGCCCGATCCTGACCGGGGTCGCGCCGTTCCTGCTCCTCGGCCTCGCCGCGTCCCTGGGTTTCGGGCGTGCCATCAACGGCCTCGCGCTCGGCGAGGACGTCGCGCGTGGCCTCGGCCAGCAGGTGACCCGCACCCGGGCGGCCGCCTTCGCCGTGGTCGCGGTTCTCGCCGGCGCGGCGACCGCCGCCTGCGGGCCGATCGTCTTCGTCGGGCTCGTCGTGCCGCACCTGGCACGGTTCATCTGCGGCCCCGACTACCGGTGGATCCTGCCGTACTCGATGCTGCTGGCCCCCATCGTCCTGTTGCTCGCCGACGTGCTCGGCCGCGTGGCGGCCGCCCCCGACGAGCTCCAGGTCGGGGTGGTCCTCGGGCTGATCGGTGCGCCCGCGTTCATCGCGATCGTGCGCTACGGCCGGCTGTCGGAGGTGTGAGCAGATGACGACAACGACGACGGCCCCGAGCGACCTCGGCACCGCCGCATCCGGCACGGCGGCTGCGCTGCGCGCCAACCGGAGGCGTCGAGCCGGCCGGTCCATCGTGGTGACCTGCGCCCTGACCGTGGCGGTCTGCGCCCTCTTCGTGCTCACCATGATGGTGGGCAGCTTCCGCATCGGTGCCGGAGAGGTCATCGCGTCGGTGCTGCACCTGTCCGACAATCCCAGCGTCGACTTCGTCGTCCGTGGCCTGCGGTTGCCGACCGCGGCCGCCGCCCTGACGGTCGGGCTCGCACTCGGCGCCTCGGGGACGATCTTCCAACAGTTGCTGCGCAACCCCCTCGCGTCCCCGGACTTCGTCGGCATCACCTCGGGAGCGGGGCTGGCGGCCGTCACCGGGATCGTGCTTCTCCAGGCCAGCGGGCTCGTCGTCAGTGGGCTCGCACTCGGCGGCGCGATCGTCGCCGCCCTGGCGATGTACCTGCTGGCCTGGCGCGACGGCGTCAGTGGCTACCGCTTCATCCTCATCGGGATCGGAGTGGCGGTCTTCTTCGAGGGCCTGATCGGCTACGTGCTCAGCCGGGCACAGCTCTTCGAGGCCCGCCAGGCCATGCACTGGCTGATCGGCTCGGTAGGGCAGGCCAGCACCACCGAGTTGCGCCTGCTCACCGTTGCTCTGGTCGTCCTGCTGCCGGTCGCCGTACTGCTCCAACGGCCACTGAGCGCCCTCGAACTCGGCGACGACGCCGCCCGCATGCTGGGCACCCGGGCCGAACTCAGTCGCGCCGGGCTGCTCGGCACCGCCGTCGTGCTGGTCGCCCTGGCGGTGTCCGTGGCGGGGCCGATCGCCTTCGTCGCTCTCGTGGCCGGGCCGATCGCCAACCGGCTCCTCGGCCCAGCCGCCCGGGGTGTCCTCCCGGCCGCACTGGTCGGCGCCGCGCTGCTGCTCACCGCCGACCTCATCGCTGTGCACCTGCTGCCCACACCCCTGCCCACCGGCGTGGTGACCGGTGCGGTCGGTGCTCCCTACCTGCTGTGGCTTCTGGCCACCACCAACCGGCAAGGAGCGGGCGGATGACCCGACTACGCGCCGAGGGCCTCACCCTCGGCTACGACGACCGGACCATCGTCGACGACCTCGACGTCACCGTGCTCGACGGCAAGGTCACCGCGATCGTCGGCGCCAACGCCTGCGGCAAGTCCACCCTGCTCCGTGGCCTGGCCCGACTGCTCGCGCCGCGCGCCGGCACCGTCCTGCTCGACGGCAGGTCCCTCGCCGACCTGCGGAACATCGACGTGGCCAAGGTGCTCGGGCTGCTCCCGCAGACTCCCGTCGCGCCCGACGGCATCACCGTCGCCGACCTCGTCGCCCGCGGTCGCTACCCCCACCAGGGCTGGTTCCGACGATGGAGCGACCACGACCACGAGGCCGTCGCCCGGGCACTCGACGCCACCGGCACCGCGGACCTGATCGACCGTCCGATCCGGGAACTGTCCGGCGGTCAACGCCAGCGCGTCTGGGTGGCCATGGCCCTGGCTCAGGACACCGACCTGCTGCTCCTCGACGAACCCACCACCTACCTGGACATCAACCACCAGGTCGAGTTGCTGCGGCTGCTGCGGAAACTGAACGCGGAGTCGGGCAAGACCATCGTCATCGTCATGCACGATCTCAACCTCGCCTGCCGTTACTGCGACCACCTCATCGCGATGTCCGGCGGTTCGATCGTCGCCGAGGGAGCGCCGGTCGACGTGGTCACCGGCGACCTCGTCGAGCAGGTCTTCGGTCTCAGCTGCCTCGTCGTACCCGACCCGATCGCCGGAACACCGATGGTCGTCCCCGCGTAGCCGGCCTCTAACGCGGATGAGGGACGGCCGTGGCGGCCGTCCCTCATCCGCGTCGCGCCGGGATCAGCGCGGCTCGTACGTCTGACAGTCCGCGATGTCCTGACCCGGACCCACCCGGGTGGACAGCGCGTGGCACTCCAGCCGATGGTGATGGCGAACGCGTGGCAGCCGTCGTGGTTGTAGCCGCAGTCGGTGACAGTGCACCCGTGTACCCGCGGCATCTCCAGCATGTCGGTCCTGGCGATCTCGCTTCCGTCGGTGGTGCCGGGTCACCTTCATACCCGGCCTCGACGGGACAACTCCCTATCAACCGTCCCTTTTAGGAGTATTTCGCGTAGGCCGGCTTGCCTAACCGCCGACGAGGGCGGCGATCGTCAGCGGGCGTGTCGGGCGCGGCAGCCGCGCGCGTGCCGAAGTAGCTCCTCGATCTGCGTGCCGAGTTCGTCCGGATGCCTCAGTGGCGCCCGGAAGTTCAGCCGGACGTCCAGGTCACCCTTGCTCAGCTCCAACCGGAGTACGACACCGTGGCGGTCCAGGCGTACCGGCCGGACCTGGCGAACACCCTGAAGGTGGCGGGCGGGTATCAGCCGGCTCAGTGCCTCGACGGTGTGTGGGTGGTGGTGGTCGAGGTGGCACAACAGATCGGCCTCGACGGCGGCCAGCGGGTCGGGTTGGGCGGCCGCGAACTCGTCCGCGTCGACGCACGTCGTGTGACCGTCGACGGTCAGCTCGGCGGTGGCGAGGTCGAGGACCGTCACCAGCTCCTGATCGATCCCGGTCGCGGCGGCCTCGGTCACCAACCAGCCGGTGAACGTGGCGCGCCCGCGCACCCGGTCGCGTACCGGGGTGGGCGCCAGGTCGGTCACCTCGACCATCGCGACGGTCTCCCGCTGGTGTGCGAGGTGGTCGGCCAGGTGGCAGCCGGCCGGTAGGTCGACCCGCAGCCGACCGTCGCTCGTCACGGCGTGCCGTCCGACGACGTACGCCTCGACGCCCGGGATGTGCAGGGTGAGGGAATCGGCGGCGACGAGCATCGATCGGATTCGGACACCCGCGTCGTCCGTGGAATCCGCCGTGCTGGTCGAGGGCTTGCTCAAGGCGATCATCTCCTAATAAGGTTAGCCTTACCTTACTTGAGAGGTGAAGGATGAATCAGACCCGTCCCAAGGTCAAGCGCTCCCGTGCCCTGGGCATCGCGCTGACCCCGAAGTGCGTGCGCTACTTCGAACGCCGCCCGTTCCCGCCGGGGCAGCACGGTCGGGCACGACGCACCACCAGCGACTACAAGGTCCGGCTGCTGGAGAAGCAGCGACTCAAGGCGCAGTACGACCTGCACGAGGGGCAGCTCCGGCGCGCGTTCGACCGGGCCGTGCGTCGGCCCGGCAAGACCGGTGAGGAGCTGATCGTCGAGCTGGAGAGTCGGCTGGACGCGCTGGTGCTGCGAGCCGGGTTCGCCCGCACCATCTACCAGGCCCGCCAGATCGTCACCCATCAGCACGTCACGGTGAACGGCCGTCGCCTGGACCGGCCGTCCGCGCGGCTGCAACCCGGTGACGTCATCGAGGTGGCGGAGCGCAGTCGGGGCAAGGCGCCGTTCGTCGTCGCGGCGGCCGGGGCGCATGCCCCGGAACGTCTCGCCCCCTACCTTGAGGTCAACCTGCCCGGCCTGACCGCTCGGCTGACCCGGCTCCCGCTCCGCTCGGAGGTCCCGGTGGTCTGCGACGAGCAACTCGTCGTCGAGTACTACTCACGCTGACCGACGGTTGGAAGGGCCCCGAGTGCAGGCACCTGCACCGGGGCCCTCCGCGTGTGGATCGTGGCCCGAAAACCGTTATTCGATCTTACTTCGCACGGTCGCCCCTGACCTGCGGAGATAACGCTCTCACGGATGGCGGGAGAGTGCTTGACGCACCCGCGATCGGGACGCAACGATGCATTCGCATGTCTCGCACCACCACCCCCAGGCGTGATCGGCGCACGCCGTCCTCGCACCGCGAAAGGACCTACCGTGCGCAGATCCCTGAGATCGTGGCTCGGCGTCGCGCTGAGCGCGATCCTCGTGGCGGGCGGCATCGTCGCCGCGCCACCCACGGCCAGCGCCGCACCGTTCACCGTGCTGGTGTTCAGCAAGACCGCCGGATTCCGGCACGGCTCCATCGGCCCCGGCATCGCCGCCATCCAGCAACTCGGCGCCGCCAACGGCTTCACCGTCGAGACCACCGAGGACTCCGCACAGTTCACCGACGCCAACCTGGACCGGTTCGCCGCGGTGATCTGGCTGTCCACCACCGGAGACGTGCTCAACGCCTCCCAGCAGGCCGCGTTCGAACGCTACATCCAGGGCGGCGGCGGGTACGTGGGCGTGCACGCCGCCTCCGACACCGAGTACGACTGGCCCTGGTACGGCGGGCTGGTCGGGGCGTACTTCGCCTCGCACCCGGCCGAGCAGACCGCCACCGTCAAGGTCGCCGACCAGGTGCACCCGTCCACCGCGACTCTGCCGCAGCGGTGGAGCCGGTTCGACGAGTGGTACAACTACCGCACCAACCCCCGGGGCAACGTGCACGTGCTGGCCACCCTGGACGAGAGCACCTACAGCGGCGGGAGCATGGGGGCCGACCACCCGATCTCGTGGTGCCACAACTACTCCGGCGGCCGATCCTGGTACACGGGCCTGGGCCACACCGATGCGTCGTACACCGAGGCGAACTTCCGTCAGCACCTGCTCGGCGGCATCATGACCGCGGCCGGCGCGGCCGAGGCCGACTGCGGCCCCACCGTCACCAGCAACTTCCAGCAGGTGGAGCTGGCCAAGGGCGCGGCTGAGACCGGCGAGCCGATGAGCCTCACCGTCCTGCCGGACCGGGGCGTGCTGCACACCTCCCGCAACGGCGTGATCCGGCACACCGACGCCGCCGGCAACACCAAGGTCGCCGCCACCCTGCCGGTCTACACCGGGGACGAGGAGGGCCTCCAGGGCATCAAGGCCGACCCGAACTTCGCCACCAACCGCTGGGTGTACGCGTTCTACGCGCCACCACTGAGCACCCCCGGCGGCGGTGCCCCGGCCACCGGCACCCCGGCCGACTTCGCCGTCTGGGATGGCGTCAACCGACTGGCCCGGTTCACCGTGAACGCGGACAACACCATCAACCTCGCCAGCGAGACGCTGATCCTGAACGTGCCGACCAGCCGCGGCATGTGCTGCCACGTGGGCGGCGACATGGACTTCGACGCGGCGGGCAACCTCTACCTGTCCACCGGTGACGACACCAACCCGTTCGACTCGGCCGGCTTCAGCCCGATCGACGAGCGGGCCGGGCGCAACCCGGCCTTCGACGCGCAGCGCACCTCGGCGAACAGCAACGACCTGCGCGGCAAGGTGCTCCGGATCAAGCCGAGCGCGGCGGGTGGTTACACCATTCCGGCCGGCAACATGTTCGCCCCGGGCACCGCGCGGACCCGCCCGGAGATCTACGCGATGGGCTTCCGCAACCCGTTTCGGATGAGCGTGGACAAGGCCACCGGCATCGTCTACCTCGGTGACTACGGCCCCGACGCGGGAACGGCCGACCCGAACCGGGGGCCGGCGGGCAACGTCGAGTTCGCCCGGATCGACCGGCCCGGCTTCTACGGGTGGCCGTACTGCACCGCCCGCAACGACGCGTACAACGACTACACCTTCCCGTCCGGCCCGTCCGGGCCGAAGTTCGACTGCGCGGGAGGGCCGGTCAACAACTCGCCCAACAACACCGGCATCACCCAGCTTCCGCCGGCCATCCCGGCGTGGCTGCCGTACGGCGGTTCCGGCTCGCCGCCGGAGTTCACCGGCGGTGGTCTCTCCCCGATGGGCGGCCCGGTCTACCGGTACAACCCGAACAGCACCTCCGCCGTGGCGTTCCCCGAGTACTACGACGGGACCTACTTCGCCGGTGAGTTCGGCCGCCGCTGGATCAAGAACGTCAAGCTCGACTCGGCCGGCCAACCGTTGAAGATCAACCCGTTCCCGTGGACCGGCACCCAGGTCATGGACATGGAGTTCGGGCCGGACGGCGCGCTCTACGTGCTCGACTACGGCACCGGCTGGTTCAACGGCGACGCCAACTCTGCGCTGTACCGCATCGAGTACGCCCGTGAGGGCAGGGCGCCGGTCGCGGTGGTGTCAGCCACCCCGACCAGCGGCACGGCACCGCTGACCGTCGCCTTCTCCTCGGCCGGCACGCTCGATCCGGACGGTGACCCGTTCACCTACGCCTGGGACTTCGACAACAACGGCACCACCGACTCGACCGCGGCGAACCCGAGCTTCACGTACACCACCAACGGGACCCGCAGCCCGACGCTGACGGTCCGGGACACCACCGGCAAGACGGCGACCGCGAGCGTGGTCGTCACGGTCGGCAACAGCGCCCCGGTGGTCACCGTGAACACCCCGTTGAACGGGCAGACCTTCAATTTCGGGGACGCGGTGCCGTTCACCGTCACCGTCACCGACGCCCAGGACGGCGCGATCAACTGTGCCCGGGTCAAGGTGAACTACGTCCTCGGGCATGACTCGCACGGTCACCAGCTCGGCAGCGTGCAGGGCTGCACCGGGGTCATCCAGACCTCGGCCGACGGTGAGCACGACACCGCGGCGAACATCTTCGGCATCATCGACGCCGAGTACACCGACCTGGGCGGGGGTGGCCAGCCGCCGCTGACCACGCACACCCAGGCCGTCCTGCAGCCACGGGTACGTCAGGCCGAGCACTTCGGTGACTCGTCCGGCATCCAGGTGGTCGCCGGGGCGGCCGGGCACGGCGGCGCAGCGGTCGGATACGTCGACAACAACGACTGGATCTCGTTCCGCCCCTACAACCTGACCGGCATCCAGTCGTTCAGCGCCCGGGTCGGCGCCCCGGCCGGCGGCGGAGGCACCCTGGAACTGCGGGTGGATTCGCCCACCGGGCCGCTGGTCGGTTCCGCCACGGTCGTGCCCACCGGCGGGTACGCCACCTTCGCCACGGTCACCGGTGGGGTCACCGCCCCGACCGGCACCCGGACCCTGTTCCTGGTCTTCAAGGGCACCGGGCCGTACTTCGACATCGACGAGTTCACCCTCTCCACCAGCCCCGGCGGGCCCGGGCCGGACCCGGACCCGGATCCCGAGCCGGGCGCCAACCTGGCCCGGGGCAAGCCGGCACGTGCGTCCAGCTTCGAGGGCGCGTTCGTCGCGGCCAACGCGTTCGACGGCGTGGCCGGCAGCCGTTGGGGCAGCGCGTTCGGTGACCCGCAGTGGATCGATGTGGACCTCGGCGCCACGCGCTCCATCAACCGGGTCAAGTTGACCTGGGAGGCGGCGTACGGCAGTGGTTACCAGATCCAGACCTCGCCGGACGGGGTCAACTTCACCACGATCCGTACGGTGACCGGCGGCGACGGCGGGGTGGACGACCTGACCGGGCTCACCGGCTCCGGCCGGTACGTCCGGCTCCTCGGCACCACCCGGGGCACCGCCTGGGGCTACTCACTGTTCGAGTTCGAGGTGTACGGCGGCACCGGCGGCCCGACCGGTCCGGGCCCCAACCTGCTGTCGAGCAAGCCGACGTTGACGTCCAGCAACGAGGGGGCCGACGTGACCGGTGCCCAGGCGGTGGACGGCAGCCTCACCACCCGCTGGTCGAGCACGTTCTCCGACCCGCAGTGGATCAGGGTCGACCTCGGCAGCCCCACCGCGATCGGTCGGGTCAAGCTGAGCTGGGAGGCGGCGTACAGCAGCGCGTACCAGATCCAGACCTCGAACGACGGCACCACCTGGACCACCGTGAAGACGGTGACCGGTGCCGACGGCGGCGTGGACGAGCACACCGCACTCGGCGCCAACGGCCGCTACCTGCGGATCTACGGCACCGCCCGGGGCACCGGATACGGGCACTCGCTCTGGGAACTGGAGGCGTACAGCAGCTGACCCACCACCAGGTCCGCCCCCACCGCCTCGACTGGACGGTGGGGGCGGACTCGCCTCGACCACGTGATGCCGAGTAGCCAGCGGAGTTAGTCGTCGGCGACGGCCACCGGCTCCGAGCCGATGCAGCGCACCTTCAACTCGTACTCCCGGGCCGACCCCTGGAACGTGACCTCGACGTCGTCGTCCGGGCCCCGGTCCACGTCCCGGACCCGGTAGCCCTGCGCGGGCGCCCAGGAGACGAGCCGTACGCCACCGGCACCGCACTCGGCCACGGCCGTGCCGCCGTCGGTGGCGAACCCCCGGCGGACCCCGGAGCTGGCGGTCGGTGCGGCGCTCGCCGTGCCCGGCCCGGCGGAGCCGGTGCCCGTCGTGCCCGTGGGCACCGGCTCCGGCGAGGCGAGCGCCCGCTCGATCTCCGCCTCGCTGCGGACCCCGCCCGGGGTGCCGGTGATGCTCTCGCCCACCAGCCGGATCGCGCCCAACCCGATCAGGGTCGCCACGGCGGCGGTGGCCACCCAGCCGGTGGCGACGAGGATCGAACGACGAGCCATCCCCCGACTATCCCCGATCCATCGTTGTCGTCGGCACATCCGCACGCAAGGCACGGTTAACGTGCGCCGCCCCGCCGGCCGCAGCGGTTAGCCTGCCAGCTGTGGCCCGCCTGCTGCTCATCGAGGACGACCTGACCATCCGTACCCCGCTGATCCGGGCGTTGCGGGAACGCGGTCACGCGGTGGCCGCCGCCTCGACCGCGATGGCGGGGCTCCGTGACGCGCTGGAGGACCGGCCGGACCTCGTCGTGCTCGACCTCGGCCTGCCGGACCTGGACGGCCGTGAGCTACTGCGGATGCTGCGCGCGGTCAGCATGGTGCCGGTCATCGTGGCCACCGCACGCGACGACGAGGCCGAGATCGTACGGGTGCTCGACGCGGGCGCCGACGACTACGTGGTCAAACCGTTCACCGCGGCGCAGCTCGACGCCCGCGCCCGGGCGGTGCTGCGGCGAGGTCCCGCCGGCGCCGACGCGCCGGACCCGGCGCTCGTCGTCGGCGGGCTCCGCGTCGACCCCCGGGCCCGACAGGTCACCTTGGACGGGGTGGCGGTCGAGCTGACACCCCGCGAGTTCGACCTGCTGCACCACCTCGCCGGGCGGCCGGGCCAGGTGATCACCAAACGTGAGCTGCTCACCGAGGTCTGGCAGATTCCCTACGGCGGCGCCGACAAGACCGTCGACGTGCACCTGTCCTGGTTACGCCGCAAGCTGGGGGAGAATGCCCAGCAGCCTCGCTACCTGCACACCGTGCGCGGTGTCGGGGTCCGCCTCGAAGCGCCGGCGGCGCAGCCGTGAGAGCACGACTCGCGCTGCTGGTCGCCGCGGTCAGCGTGCTCACCCTGATCGCGTTCCTGGTCCCGTTGGCGCTGCTGGTCCGAACGGTCGCCGAGGACCGGGCCACCGTTCGGGCCACCGCCGACGCGCAGAGCCTGGTGCCGGTCGTCGGCACCGCCGACGCGGCGACCATCCGGCTCACCGTCGAACAACTCGCCGCGGAGTCCGGACGACCGGTGAGCGTCTTCCTGCCCGACGGGACGGTGCTCGGCGCCCAGACACCCCGTACGCCCGCAGTGGCCCTGGCCGCGCGCGGGCAGAGCCTCACCGGGGAGTCGGCGGCCGGCCGGGAGGTGGTGATCGCCGTCCAGGGTCGGGCGGACGGCACCGGGGTGATCCGGATCGTGGTGCCACGGCACGAGCTGACCGCCGGGGTCAGCCGGGCCTGGTTGGTGCTGGCCCTGCTCGGCGTGATCCTCGTGCTGATCGGGCTGCTGGTCGCCGACCGACTGGCGCGCACCCTGGTCCGGCCGATCAGCGACCTCTCCGCCGTCTCCCACCGGCTGGCGAATGCCGAGCTGGACGCCCGGGTCACCCCGGCCGGCCCGGCGGAGCTGCGCGAGGTGGCTGGCGCGCTCAACCACCTCGCCACCCGGATCCAGGTGCTTCTCGTCCAGGAGCGCGAGCAGGTCGCCGACCTGTCACACCAGCTGCGTACGCCGCTCACGGCGCTGCGGCTGGAGGCGGAGTCGCTGCGCGACCCGGACGACGCCGCCCGGATCACCGCCGCCGCCGACGGGCTCGAACGGGCGGTCACCGGGCTGATCCGGCAGGCCAGGTGGCGCCACTCACCGACGGCAGGTCCGGTCGCCTCGGACGCGGCGGAGATCGTCGCCGACCGGGTCGCGTTCTGGTCGGTGCTGGCCGAGGACACCGGCCGGGCCGTCACTCTCGACCTGGCTCCTGGGCCCCTCCCGGTCGGTGTGCCCGCCGACGACCTGACGGCAGCCGTGGACGCCCTGCTCGGCAACGTCTTCGCGCACACCCCCGACGGCACGCCGTTCACCGTCCGGCTCGCGCGGGACGCGGGGGAGGTGCTCCTCACCGTCGCCGACGAGGGTCCGGGCATGCCCGCCGGAGCGGTCCGGCGGGGCGCCAGCGCGGCCGGGTCGACCGGCCTCGGGCTGGACATCGCCCGGCGCGCCGCGCAGGCCGGCGGTGGCCGTCTGGAGTTGCGGACCGGCCCGGGAGGCGGGGCGCAGGTGCTGCTCCGGCTCGGGCCACCGAGGCCGCGGCGGGAGGCATAGGCGCTGTGGCCCCGGGTAGCTGCGAGCTATGGCGCGGTATACGAAACCCGAGCTCAGAGAGCAGATCAAGGAAGAGATCAAGGCTTCCGACAAGGGCGGCAGGCCGGGGCAGTGGTCGGCGCGCAAGTCGCAGCTACTCACCCAGGAGTACAAGAAACGCGGCGGGGGATTCCTGGGCGAAAAGGACGAGCGGCAGAAGTCCCTCCAGCGATGGGGCAACGAGAAGTGGCAGACGAAAGAGGGCGACACCCGTGCACGCCACGGCGGCACGACGAGTCGTTACCTGCCCAAGCGGGCCTGGGAGCAGCTCTCGGACAACCAGAAGCGCGCGACCGACACCAAGAAGCGCGAAGCGTCCCGATCCGGCAAGCAGTACGTCGCCAACACCGGGCCGGCCAAACGGGCGCGTCGCGATGCCACCACGGCGGGCCGGATGTCGGAGATGTCCGTCGCCGAGGCGGCCAAGCTGGTCCGTGGCCTCGACACGCGACAGCTCAGGACCGCGCTACGTAACGAGCGCGCCAGCAAGGACCGCAAGACGCTCGTCCAGCGGCTCGAGGCGGAACTCAACCGTCGCTGAACGGCGGCTACACCCTGCGGCCGGCTTAACCCCGCCTTAGCGTCCGGACAGCGCGGTGCTATCCCGATCCGACCGATCCTCAGAGTCGACAACCGAGGAAAGGTGGACACCACGATGAAGCGCACCAATCTGCTCCTGGCGACGGTCGGCGGGTCGGCGGTACTGGCGGCGGCCGGGGTCGCGCTCGGCGTCACCGCCGCGAACGACGCGCGGTCCGGCGGCACGACGCTCGCCGCGGCAACCGCCGCTCCGACGGCCACGGACGCGCCGGACGACAGCGCCACCACCCCCGCGCCCGGAACCAGCGGTACGCCATCGAGCGGCACGCCATCGGGTACGCCGTCGGCCGGCACCCCGTCGGCCGGCAGCGCCGTCGACGAGAAGCGTGCCGGCGAGATCGCGCTCGGCAGGGCCGGTGGAGGCCGGATCGTGGAGGTCGAGGCCGAGCAGGAGAACGGTCGACCGGTGTGGAGCGTCGAGATCGTCGCGGGCGACACCGAGCACGAGGTGGACGTCGACCGGGACAACGGTTCGGTGGTCAAGGCTGAGCAGGAGCCGGTCGACGACGATGACGACGACGACCGGTCCAACGACGACGGGTCCGACGACGACCGGTCCGACGACGACGGGTCCGATGACGACGATGACGACCGGTCCGACGACGACTGACCGTGCGATGCCGCCGCCCGCCACGGGGATCACCGGGACGGGCGGCGACACCGGGTCCACGCCGGCGCCAGGTACGAGACGTCCCTCAGATGGCGACGCGTTGCTCCTGGACCGTCGGCTGCTCCTGGTTGAACTGGGTGCGGTACAACTCCTGGTACCGGCCGCCAGCGGCGAGCAGGTCACCGTGTCGCCCGCGTTCGACGATGCGTCCGTCCTCGACGACGAGGATCTGATCGGCTGCCCGGATGGTGGACAGCCGGTGCGCGATGACCACGCTCGTCCGACCCGTCAGGGCTTCGGCGAGGGCGTCCTGAACCGCTGCCTCCGATGTGGAGTCCAGATGCGCGGTGGCTTCGTCGAGGATGACCACGCGCGGCCGGGCCAGCAGGAGCCGCGCGATGGTGAGCCGTTGCCGCTCCCCGCCCGACAGGCGGTATCCGCGTTCACCGACGACGGTGTCGAGCCCATCCGGCAGTGAGCGGATCAGGGCGTCGAGTCGGGCCCGCCGGAGCACATCCCACATCTCGTCCTCGGTCGCGTCCGGTTGGGCGAACGCGAGGTTGGCGCGGATGCTCTCGTGGAAGAGGTGCCCGTCCTGGGTCACCACGCCCAGCGCCGCCCGGATCGACTCGGCCGACAGATCACGTACGTCGACGTCGGCGAGTTTCACCGCGCCGTCCTCGACGTCGTACAGGCGCGGCACGAGCTGCGCGATCGTCGACTTGCCCGCTCCCGAGGAGCCGACGAGGGCGACCATCTGCCCGGCTTCGGCGCGGAACGACACGCCGTGCAGCACCTCCTCGCCGCCGCGCGTATCGAGCTTCGCCACATCCTCGAGAGACGCGAGCGACACCTTGTCGGCCGACGGGTAGCCGAACCGTACCGCGTCGAACTCCACCGCGACCGGCCCGTCGGGAAGGGGGCGGGCATCGGACCTGTCGAGGATCAGCGGCTTGAGGTCGAGGATCTCGAACACCCGCTCGAAGCTCACCAGCGCGCTCATCACCTCGACCCGGGCGCTGGCCAGCGATGTCAACGGCGCGTAGAGACGCGACAGCAGCAGCGCGAGCGCGACCACGGTCCCGGCGTCGAGGCTGCCCCGTAGGGCGTAGAGACCGCCCAGCCCGTAGACCAGGGCCAGCGCCAGCGAGCCGACGACGGTGAGCGCGGTGATGAAGACCCACTGGAGCATGGCGGTACGGATGCCGATGTCGCGTACACGTCGTGCCCGCGCCGCGAACTCGGCCGACTCCTCGGCCGGACGTCCGTACAGCTTGACCAGTGTCGCGCCAGGTGCCGAGAAGCGTTCGGTCATCCGGGTACTCATGGCCGCGTTGTGTTCGGCCGCCTCGCGCTGCAAACGGGCGAGCCGCGAACCCATCCGCCGGGCCGGGAGGACGAAGATGGGCAGCAGTACGAGCGCCAGCAGCGTGATCTGCCACGAGAAGCTGAGCATGACCGCCAGCGTCAGGGCCAGTGTGACGGCGTTGCCGACCACACTCGACAGGGTGTCGCTAAAGGCCCGCTGCGCGCCGATCACATCGTTGTTCAGGCGGCTCACCAGCGCACCGGTACGGGTCCGGGTGAAGAACGCCACCGGCATGCGCTGGACGTGGTCGAAGACGGCTGTCCGTAGCTGGACGATCAGTCCTTCACCGATGCTCGCGGACAGGAACCGCGTCACCAGACCCAGGCCGGCCTCGGCGAGGGCGATCAGGGCGATCAGCACCGCCAGCCGGATCACGACGCCACTGTCGGCGCCGTCGACGATCGCGTCCACAACCCGACCGGCGAGCACCGGTGCCGCCACCGTGAGGACCGCCGTCACCACGCTCAGCAGCAGGAACCTGATGATCAAGGGACGGTGCGGCCGGGCGAACCGCGCGATGCGCTTCAGGGTGGCCCGGGACAGTGGTCTTTCGTCCTGCGCGTTCATCGCGTGGTGCAGGGACATCCACGCGGTAACTTCCATGCTCATTCAGTACCTCCGCCGAGCAGGCTAGAACCTCGTGTGAGCTTGAGGTCAAGCGACGCGCGGAGGCACGGGCGTCACTGGCCCAGCATGAACCAGCCCAACAGGTGGGCCTGACCGTCACAGACCGGCGTGCGTGGTCAGGGTCTGCCGCAGGTACGTTTTCGGTCTGGAGCCGACGATCGAACCAACTACCTCGCCTCGGCGGAACACCAGCAGCGTCGGCAGGGACATGACGCTGTAGCGCCGGGTGGCCTGCGGGTTGTCGTCGGAGTTGAGCTTGGCAACGACCATCCGGTCGCCGAACTCCCCGGCCAGCTCGGCCAGGCTCTTTTCGATCGCCTTGCAGGGCGGGCACCAGTCGGCCCAGAAGTCGACCACCACGGGCCGATCGCTGGCGAGCACCAGCTCGGCGAACGTGTCGTCGGTGACGGTGACTAGTGAGCCGACTGCCGTTTCCTGGGGCATGGTTCCTCCCGGTGTGCGATGGCGTGGGTGAGCTGGGTGTGGAGCTGCCGGCGTACCGCTCCGAGCCGGTCGAGGTAGGCGTCGACCTCGGAGAGCTTGCGTCGCAGCACCGTCACCGAGTCCGGGCAGACGTCGCCGGACGTGTTGCCGGCCCGGAGGCAGGCGACGAACGGACGGACGTCGTCGAGGCCGAAGCCGACCTCGAGTAGCGCCCGGATCTCCCGTACGACCCGGAGTTCGGCCTCGTCGTAGACGCGGTAGCCATTGGCGGAGCGCTGCGGGCGTACCAGCCCGTGGGACTCGTAGTAGCGCAGCGTCCGGGTGCTCGTGCCCGCCCGCTCAGCCAGCTCCCCGATCAGCATCCAACCCCCTCCGCCAGCCCGTCGCGACCACGCTAAACCTTGTCGCTGGCGTCAAGGCAAGGGCGCCCAGGGCGAGCTCTCCTGTGGGCCCGGCGTCTCCACTGAGCCGGTTCGAGATGCTCGGGTGCCTTCAACAGGTGGGCACCCACCGCCGGCCCGGGCCACTGCTGGTGGAGTCCTTGGACACCGCCGCTCTCCGAGCGCTCGGGATCGGCGAGACCATCCACCGGCGGATGATCGCCTGTGTCGCGGTAATGAACTATTTTGGCGAGCGCACCGGAGACTCAGTGCGCGACCCGGAGTCAGATCGAGGCCGAGGTCCGCCGACTCGCGGTGTCCCGGATTCGGCGGCGGCGACGGGTACCTCGATGAGCGTGATGCCTGTGAGTCATTTTGATGACTCACAGGCATCACGCTCATTGGGACGAGCCCCGCTGCCCGTCGGCAGGTCGTCGACCGGGGTGATCCTTGGTCGGAACGGCGCCGAGTCGTCAACACACCGCAGAGGTATCGGGCGCATCTCGACTTGGTCCATCTGCCGTTGCAGTCACTAGCCGATGCGGTACTGGTCCCCGTAGACGGCGAACACCAGCGGCGTGTTCAGGTTGAAGTTGCCGTTGTTGAGGAACACCCGTTGGGCCGTGTCGACGCGGGAGGTGTCCGAGTGGGCCTCCTCCTTCTTCATCTCGATGACCCGCTCGTCGAGGAACGCGTTGAGCCAGGTCCGCTCGTCACCGCCCTGAGCCGGGGGCTTCGCCCGAGCGAGGGCGCGGTTGCGAATCTGGCGCATGCCCTCGTACCCGTGCATCACCGCCGCGTCGTAGTAGGCGAACTGACCGAGCGCCCGGACCTGGTCGCTCTTGCCGTCGCGTACCGACGGGTTGAAGTAGACCCGGTCCCGCTCGGCCTCCTGGGCGGCCCGGAACACCGAGTCGTTGGCGGCGGCCCGCCAGTCACGCGGGTAGTTGGGGTCGAGACCGGCGTGCGAGGGGGTGCCGTTGACGGCGCGCAGCGCCGGCAGGTACGCGGCCAGCACGTTGCCCGGCTTGGTGCGGGTGTACGCCTCGACCAGTTCGAGCATGTCGCCGGTGCCGGAGCAGAAGCCGATGATGCCGGCGGTGTAGCCGCGCCCGTCGCCGATGTCCTCGATGTAGGAGAACTGCGCGCGCCAGTCGAGCGAGGAGTTCTCCGCGGCCGAGACGAGCTGCATGGCGACGTCCTTCTTCGCCGGGTCGTCGAGGTTGGTCCCGGCCGGGGTGGTGGGTGTGGGTGTGGGTGTGCCGCCGCCGGGCAGGGTCCACCGCTGGTTGGCGGTGCCGCCGCAGCTCCAGATCTGCAACCGGGTGCCGTTCGCGGTGCTGTGGTCGGTGACGTCCAGGCACTTGCCCGATCCGGTGTTGACGAGCGCACCGTTGCTGGCGGTCCATTTCTGGGCACCGGTGTTGTTGCAGTCGTACAGCTGCACCTTGGCGCCGTTGGTGGTCGACGCGGCGGTGACGTCGAGGCACTTGCCGAGGGCTCGGACCGAGGCGTCGGCGTTGCCGACCGTCCACGTCTGGGCCGCGCTGCCGTTGCAGTCGTAGAGCTGGACCGGCGTGCCGTTGGCCGGGTTGGCACCGGCGACGTCGATGCACTTGCCGCCGAGGCCGGTGATCGGGCCGGCGGTCGCGGCGCTCGCCGACGGCAGACCGTAGCCGACCGCCGCGACGCCGATCAGCAGGGTGCCCGCGACATAGGCGGCTGTTCTCTTGCGAGCCATGGCGTTCCTCGGGGAAGGGGCGGCGTGCCGCCGGCTGGTCGGTGGCCCGGCGCGGCGATCGGCCCCGGCGGGCACCGCGAGCATCAGGAAACTGTATTAACAGATAGCAGTACGTCGATCAACTGTCAATCGGTGGTGGTGGAGGATCACGACGTACGTGCCGGTGGCTATCGTCGGGGCGTAACGGATCACCGGGCCGGTCCATCGGAACCAGCGCCGCCCGACGGACAGAAAGTGGTCATGGAGTCGAGTCTGCGTGCTCGGGTGCGAGCCGGTGATCCCGGCGCGTTTGCCGAGCTCTTCGACCAGTACGCGCGCTCGGTGTACAACCACGCGTTCCGGCTCACCGCCGACTGGGCCACGGCGGAGGACGTCATGGCCGCCACCTACCTACAGGCCTGGCGCTCCCGGGAGCGGGTCACCGAGGACGGCGGATCGCTGCGTCCCTGGCTGCTCGGTATCGCCACGAACGAGGCTCGCAACCACATCCGCAGCAACCGCCGCTACCGCAGGGTGGCGGCCGCGCTGCTCGCCTCCGAATTCGCCCTGCCCGATCACGCCGACGAGGTCGCCGGCCGGCTCGACGACAGCCGCCGCATCGCCGCCGCGATCGACGCGCTGGCTCGCCTGCGTCGGCCCGAGCGCGAGGTGCTGACGTTGTGCCTGTGGGAGGGTCTGGACTACGAGTCCGCGGCGCAGGCGCTGGGTGTCCCGGTCGGCACGGTCCGGTCGCGGCTGTCGCGGGCCCGCGCCCGGCTGCGTACCCTCGTCGACGCCCCGCCTCCCGCCTCTCGGCCGCCGGTCGTCGACAGCGCGGCCTCGCTCGTCCGGGAGGTCAGCCCGTGAGCGCGCCGGACCGGTCCGAGTGGGCGGAACTCGCCCCGCATCCCGGCGATCACGAGCTGCCGGCGGGCCGGCACGAGCTGCATCGGACCCGCCTGCTGACGGCGATCGCGCAGGAGACGCGTACCCCGGGGCCGGCCCGAGGGTTGGTGCGGCCCGCCCTCGTGGTGGCCGCGTTGGTCCTGGTGGTCGGGGTCGGTGCCGGGCTCGCCGTCCGGCCCGGCGACGAACCCCCGGCGGCGCTCCCGACACCCGGGGCGACCAGCCCGGCCGCCCGGCCCGCGCCGCCCGGCGCGGTTGCCAAGACCCGCGCGTACGGCACGGTGCGGCAACTCACCGACACGGCTGACCTGGTGGTCCGTGGCGAGGTGGTGTCGGTGGCGGACGGTCGGTCGGTCTACCGGGTGTCCGAGGTGCTCTACCGCACGCCGGCTGCTCCGGTGTCGGCCGAGATCACGCTGCTGACGCCGGAGACGCCCGGGGTGTCGGGCCAGTCGAGCGTCCTCTACCTGGCCCTCAGCGACCCGGGGGAGTCGGGCTACACCACGCTCGGCGGCGACTTCGGGATCTTCGACCTCTCCGGCGACACGGTGACCAGCCGATCGCCGGCCAGGTCGGTGACCGGGCTGCGCACCGAGGACGCCAGCACGGCCGGTCGCGCCTTCGTCACCACGTTGGCCGAGCTTCGCCAGCTCGCCCGGGAGCGGGGCTGAACCCGCGGAAGAAACATGGAACTCGGTGCCCGGACCGCACAGATAGATGGCGTAAGCAGTGCCGCGTCCCGGGCGAGACGACCCGGGACGGCACCGAGACGCGAGGAGCGTTCCATGGCAGTCGACCTCCGCCGTACCCGGCCTCGGTGGGCCACGGCCGCCGCCGTGCTCGCCGTAGCGGCGCTGTCCGCCTGCGGTAGCAGCGCCGGCGCCGCCGACCCGGTCGCCGCCCCCGCCACGAGCAGCGCGGCCACGCCGACCGATGCCCCGCCCCCGCCGAGCAAGGGCAAGCTGCGCGGGTACGGCACCGTGCGGCAGCTCAGCGAAACCGCGGACCTGGTCGTCCGCGGCGAGGTCGAGGCGGCCGGGTTCCGGGTCGACGAGGTGCTGCGCGCCGGAGCCGGGTCGTACGTGCGGGCCGGTGGCCGGATCACGCTCGCGAGTCTGGACGCCGGTGTGGCCGACATGGCCCACATGTCCAGGCTCGAGGCGGGCCAGGTCGTGGTGCTCTACCTGGCCCAGGACCCGGCGGCCCCGACGTTCCGGACGCTCAGCGGCGACTTCGGCGTGTTCGACGTGACCGGGTCCGGTGACGACGCCGTCGCGGCGACCCGCTCGCAGGCCATGGCCGTCAGCGGCCTGCTCGCCGAGGACCCGGCCGCGTCCGGCCACGGTTTCCGCACCACCCTCGGCCAGTTGCGCGCCGTCGCCGCTCAGGTCGGGTAGGACGGCTGGAACGCGGACGGCACCCGACCCGCCGGGTGCCGTCGCGCGTGTCAGTCCTCCCGGTAGGTGGCCAGGTCGAAGTCGGCGTAGACGCCGTCGCCGCCGAGGTCCTGCACCCACAGGCCGAGGAACGCCCCGGTGAAGCCCCACGCCGCCGGCTCGCCGTCGACGATCAGCGCGGCGTGCTCGTCGGACAGGATGGTCGCGTCCAGGTCGACCGGTAGCCGCTGCCAACCGTCGCCCAGGTCGTGATCGAAGCGCACCACCGGCCCGTCGAACACGGCCCGCAGGCCGACCCGGGTGACGCCGCTGGCGTCGACGGTCACGTCGGGGTACGGGATGAGTCGCCCGTTGTCGGAGGTGAGCACCTCCAGCACCCGCCGCCCGTCGTCGGCTCGGGTCAGGAAGAGGTGGTGCCAGTTGAGCGTGTTGTAGTAGGCGGTGATCCCGGCGAGCTGACGGTGGTCGACCGGGTCGAACTCCACCACGGTCTCCAGGGAGCAGTGCGTCGCGCCGACACGTCGCGCGACCAGGCTGGGGGCCTGCCGGCCCACCGGTGACTGCCCGCCGTGAACCCGCAGGTGCGATGGACGGGTGTGCAGGTCGACCCAGTCCGTGGTGGCCGGCCGGCGCAGTGTCGACCAGCACAACCCCAGCTCGGGCGCGTCGAAGTGGTCGGTGTCGGGCTCCGCCGGCCACGGGTGCGCGGGCAGGTCGGGCGCGACGACCTCCTCTGCCGGCACCCCGCCGGGGATCCGGGGCCAGCCACCCGACGGCCACTCGACCCGCTGGATCGCGGTTTCCCGGCCCAGCACGCAACTGCCCAGTGGCGAGTAGGGGCGGGCCACCAGGTGCGCCAGGTACCACCCGCCGTCGCGAGTGTGAACCAGACTGCCGTGACCAGCCTTCTGCAACCGCAGGTCCGGCCGGCCCACCGAGCTGAGCAGCGGCCCGTCCGGGTCCACCTCGTACGGCCCGAACAGCTCCCGGGACCGCGCCACGGTGACCTGGTGCTCCCAGCTGGTGCCGCCCTCGGCGGTGATCAGCCAGTACCAGCCGTCGTGGCGGTACAGGTGCGGACCCTCGGTGACTCCGACCGGGGTGCCGGTGAACAGGATGCGGGGCTGGCCGACCAGCCGGCGTGCGGCCCGGTCGTACTGTTGGATCTCGATGCCGCCGAAGCGGTCCCGGCCGGGTCGCCAGTCCGCGCTCATGCTCAACAGCCACGTGGTGTCGTCGTCGTGGAACAGCGCGGCGTCGAAACCGCGCCCGTGCAGTTTCACCGGATCGGACCAGGGGCCGGCGATGTCAGGGGCCGTGACGAGGAAGTTCAGCGGGTCCCAGTAGCCGCTGGCGAAGCTGGCCACGTCGCTGTAGACGAGGTGGAACTGACCGTCGTGGTACGTCAGGTCGGGCGCCCACACCCCGTTGGAGTCACCGCACCCGCGTAGGTCGAGTAGGCGGCGATCGGTGATGATCCCGCCGAGGGGGCGCCAGTTCACGAGATCACGCGAATGGTGCACGCGCACGCCCGGATACCACTCGAAGGTCGAGGTGGCCAGGTAGTAGTCATCGCCGACGCGCAGGATCGACGGATCCGGGTGGAACCCGGCGAGGACGGGATTGCGGATCGACCGGGCAGCGGTCGCCACGTCAGCGATGTCGGTCGACACGGGGGCTCCTCTGGGAATCTGTCTGGAACTTCCGGAAATTGCGGTCCAGGATCGCTGGAATTCCTGCCTACGCTAGCCGGTCTTATCGCGATAGGACAGAGGCCTTGACCGTCGCGACGACAGCTCGTAGCGTGCCGGCCATCGATCGGTAATACCGACGAAGCATTGAAAGTTCCGGAGATCCATGTTCGCGCCCTGCCGGCTTTGACCGGTGTCCGAGCACCCCGTGAGTCCCCGAAGGGATGGATCATGACGACGCACCTTTCCCGCCGAACGCTGCTCGGTCTCGCCGGCGCTGGCGCTGGCGCCTATCTGCTCAGTGCCTGCAGCGACGGAGAGTCCGGCGACCCGAACGCACCGCAGACCATCAACTGGTGGCACATCCAGAACACCGAACCGATGCTTCCCGTCTGGGCGGCAATGGCCAACGAGTACAAGACCGCACACAGCAACGTCACGTTCACCATCCAGCCGCTGGAGAACGAGGCCTTCAAGGCCAAGCTCACCACCGCCACCCAGGCCGGCGACCCGCCCGACCTCTTCCAGTCCTGGGGTGGCGGCGTGCTCAAGCAACAGGTCGACGCGGGCCTGGTCAAGGACCTCACCGACGACGTGCAATCGTTGGTCGGCGGCATCCTGCCCGCCGCCATGGAGCCGTACACGATCGACGGCAAGATCTACGGCATCCCGTTCGACATCGGCATGGTCGGCTTCTGGTACAACAAGGACCTCTTCGCCCGCGCCGGCATCACCGCCATCCCCACCACCTGGACGGGCGTCCTCGACGCGGTGCGCAAGCTCAAGGCCGCCGGCATCACCCCGGTCGCCCTGGCCGGTAAGGACAAGTGGCCGGCCCACTTCTACTGGTCCTACCTCGTGATGCGCATTGGCGGGGTGGACGCGCTACAGAAGGCCGTCACGGACAAGAACTTCGACACTCCCGACCTGGTCGCCGCCGGCGAGCGGCTCAAGGAACTCGTCGACCTGCAGCCCTTCCAGAAGGGTTTCCTTGGCGCCGAGTACGGCTCCCCCGACGGGCAGGCCGCCACCATGGGCAACGGCGGGGCGGCCATGGAGTTGATGGGGCAGTGGGCGCCGGCGGTGCAGGCGTCGAGTTCCACCAGCAAGAAGGGGATCGGGAACAAACTCGGCTTCTTCCCGTTCCCCGCCGTCGACGGCGGCAAGGGCTCCGCCACGGAGGTGTTCGGCGGTGGCAACGGTTTCGCGGTCGGCAAGGACGCGCCGGCGGCCACCATCGACTTCCTGAAGTTCCTGCTGAGCGCCGACAACCAGCGTCGATCCGCCCAGACCGGCGCGGTGCTGCCCACGGTGAAGGACGCCACCTCGGCCATCGCCGACGCCAACAACAAGGTCGTCGCGGAGACCCTGGCCAAGAACACCGGCTTCCAGCTCTACCTCGACCAGGCGTACGCGCCGGCACTCGGGCAGCAGATCAACGACAGCGTCGCCGAACTCATCGCCGGCAACAAGCAGCCCGCCGCGATTCTCAAGGACATCACACAGGTGGCAAAGACCGTCTGACCGTGACTCCACCCCCATCCGTAGCCGGCCGTAGAACCCGAGTGGAGCAGGCATGACCAGGCCATCGACCGTGTCGGACACGAGGCGCGGCGACACGGCGACCGATCCGCCGGCACCGGGGTCGGGCACCGCGCGTCAGCGCGGCCGCCAGCCCCGGCCGGGCCGGGCCGGCGTCCTTGCCGTCTTCCTGACGCCTGCCCTGGCGCTGTTCCTGCTGCTGGTCGTGGCCCCCATCGTGGTGGCCAGCTACGCCAGTCTCTACAAGTGGAACGGCTTCGGTCTCCCGGAGAACTTCGTCGGGCTGGACAACTACACCCGTGCCTTCGGCGACCCGACCTTCCGCGGCGACCTGTGGCGCGGCCTGGTGCTGGTGGTGCTGTCCCTGGCCGTTCAGCTACCCGCCGCGCTGGCCCTGGCCATGCTCCTCAACCAGCCGCTGCGCGGTCGCGCCGCGTACCGGCTGATCTTCTTCGCCCCGTACGTGCTCTCCGAGGTCACCACGGCCGTCCTGTTCACCCTGGTGTTCTCACCCAACCGGGGCCTGGGCGAGACGGTCTCCCGGTGGTTGGGCGCCGACGCCGGAGCGGTCTTCGCCGACCCCGACACCGTGCTGATCGCCGTTTTCCTGGTGGTGTCCTGGAAGTACTTCGGCCTCTACATGATGCTCTTCCTGGCTGCCCGGCAGGGCATTCCGAAGGAGCTGTCCGAGGCCGCGGTCACCGACGGCGCCACGGCCTGGCAGGCGTTCCGGCACGTCACGCTGCCTCTGCTCGGGCCGACGATCCGCATCAGCGTGTTCCTGTCGGTCATCGGCACCATCCAACTGTTCGACATGGTCTGGGTGCTCACCGGCGGCGGCCCGATCCACTCCTCGGAGACCATGGCCGTGACGATGTACCAGTACGGTTTCCGCCGCTTCGAGGTCGGCTACGCCAGCGCGATCAGCATCATCATGTTCCTGCTGAGCCTCGTCTTCGCACTGTTCTACCAGCGCATCGTCCTGCGCCGTGACACCGCGGGCGCGATCACCAACCAGGGAGGTCAGCGATGAGCGGCACGGTGAACCGCGCCCAGCGGACCCGCAGCGTCGTCCTGCACCTCGTCTGCGTCGCCGTCGGCGCGCTGATCGTCGTACCGGTCTGGTTCGGGGTGCTCGGCGGCTTCAAGGACAACGGACAGCTGTCCACCAATCCGCTGGGCTGGCCCGACCCCTGGGTGCCGAACTACCTCGACATCCTGAGCACCGGGGTGTTCTGGCGGCAGCTCGGCAACAGCCTGCTCATCGCCGTGAGCAGCACCCTGATCGTCGTCGGCGCGGCGGCGATGGCCGCGTTCGTCTTCGCGCGCTACGCCTTCCGGGGCCGCGAGTTCCTGGTCACCCTGTTCGCGATCGGCCTGATGTTCCCGTTCGCGGTGGCCATCCTGCCGTTGTTCGTCCTGCTGCGCGGCATGGGTCTACTGGACAACCCGCTCGGCGTCATCCTGCCGCAGGCGGCCTTCGGGTTGCCGATCACCATCATCATCCTGCGCCAGTTCTTCCGTACCATCCCGGCCGAGGTCGAGGAGGCCGCCGTTCTCGACGGCTGCGGATCCTTCGGGTTCTTCTGGCGGGTCCTGCTGCCGATGGCCCGTCCCGCGCTGGCCACCGTCTCGGTGCTCGCCGTCGTGACCAGCTGGAACAACTTCATGCTCCCGCTGGTCGTGTTCACCGACCAGAGTTGGTGGACCCTCCCCGTCGGGGTCCAGGCGTTCCAGGGCCAGTACGCCGACGACACCGCACGGGTGCTCGCCTACGTCGTGCTGTCCATGCTCCCGGCCCTGGGCTTCTACGCCGTGGCCGAACGCCAACTCATCGGCGGCCTGACCGGCAGCGTCAAGGGATGACACCGCACCACCGCGAGCAGATCTGAGGCTTCCAGCCAGACGAAGGGGCTTACCGTGAGCTCGGAGAACGGCCGTAACGTCACCATCGCCATGATCGCGCGGCTGGCCGGTGTCTCCGTGCCCACGGTCTCCCGGGTCGTCAACGGCCGCTCCGACGTCGCCCCCGACACCAGGGAACGCGTCGAGGCGTTGCTCAACCGGCACGGCTACCGCCGCCGGTCACCGGCCCGGCGTACCGACGCGGCCCTCATCGACCTGGTCTTCAACGACCTGGACAGCCCCTGGGCCGTGGAGATCATCCGGGGGGTGGAGGACGTCGGCCAGGCCAGCGGGGTGGGCACCGTCGTCTCAGCCATCCACTGGCGCATCTCCTCGGCCAAGCAGTGGCTCGACAACATGCGTACCCGCTCCACCGAGGGCATCATCTTCGTGACCTCGATGGTGAACCCGCCGTTGCAGGCCGAGCTGCGCCGACTCCACCTGCCGGTGGTCATCATCGATCCCGCCGGGGTCGACCCGCAGGAATCGCCCACCATCGGCGCCACCAACTGGGCGGGCAGCCTCAGCGCCAACCAGTACCTGATCGGCCTCGGCCACCGCCGCATCGGCTTCATCGCCGGACCACCGCACCTGATGTGCAGCCGGGCCCGGACGGACGGCTATCGGGCCGCCCTCGGCGCCGCCGACATCCCCGTCGACGACGCCCTCATCCGCCCCGGCAACTTCTACCACGAGGCCGGCTACACCGCTGGTACGCAGCTGCTGAGCCTGCCCGACCCGCCCACCGCCATCTTCGCCTCCAGCGACCAGATGGCACTCGGCGTCTACGAGGCGGTCCGCAAGCGCGGCCTGCGGGTGCCCGACGACATCAGCGTGGTCGGCTTCGACGACCTGCCGGAGGTCCGGTGGTGCTCCCCGCCGCTGACCACCGTCCGTCAACCCCTCGCCGAGATGGGCATGCTGGCGGCGCGGACCGTCCTGCGGCTCGCCGGGGGAGAGAAGGTCGAGAGCCCACGCATCGAACTCGCCACCGAACTCGTCGAACGCGACAGCGCGGCACCACCCCGGTCGTGACCCTGGTCAGCCGTCGCGCAGCGCGTCGTCGACGCCGGTCTCCCGACGGCCGAGGTGGGTGGGATCCCGGCCGGACAGCAACTCGACCGCCGCCTTCAGGCAGGCACCGTACTCCCGGGACGAGCTGAACCACCACGTCTGGGCGTACCGCTTCGCGCTGTCGTCACCCACGCCGTTGGCGTCGATGCCGAGCCGCCGGCACAGCGCCACGGCGCGCGGAAGGTGGAAGGACTGGGTCACCACCGTCGCCCGCCGTACCCCGAAGATCCGCTCCGCCCGTGCACACGAGTCGTACGTGTCGAAGCCGGCGTGGTCCAGCACCACCTTGCGCGCCGGCACGCCCCTCTCGACCAGCCAGCTCCGCATCGCCGCAGGCTCGTTGTAGTCGGGGTTCATGTTGTCGCCCGACACCAGGATCGCCTGTACCTTGCCCGCGTCGAACAACCGCCGCGCGATCTCCAGGCGAGCCGCGAGAACGTCCGACGGCGTGCCGTCCGCGTCCACTTTGGTGCCCAGGACGAGCGCGACCGGCGCGTCCGGAACGTCGGTCTCGCCGTAGAGGTGGCCGTCGGCCGTATCGCGGATCCACGTCACGCTGGCCACCGTGCCTCCGGCCAGCAGCACCGCGCCCACCACGAGCGCGAGGAGCGCACGGCGGACGAGACGCCGCTGCCCTCCGTACCACCGTCTGGCCGCGATCAATCGTCCCCGCATGCTCGCGAGACTATTCGGGCCGCGCTCACGACGACCGGCCCGGGGCCGATCATCGGGCCACCCGCGGGCCGTGACCCGTCAGCTTCCGGGTGGCGGTGGACGGCCATTGCGGCGAAGGTGAGCGCGACGAGCAGCAGGGTCAGGGCGCAGAGCGTGACGGCGTGCCCGGCGAGCACCTGCGCCCGCCGACGACGGCACACCGACCGGCGGTGGCGCCCCGGCTTGAGCTGGCCGAGGCCGTCGTGACATTCTTGACCGTCGATGACGTTCCGCGCGCGCGGGGGTGACGACCGTCCGAAGGGCAGCCGGGGTCCATCAGGGATCACCGGACGGACGGGCGACTCACTGTTCGTTCTCCGCGAAGGAACCAGCCCATGCGTAAACCGAAAACCCGCGCGACGCTGCTGGCGAGCCTGCTGCTCGCCGCGACCGCGCTCTCCGGCGTCAATCCCCCGACCGCCAGCGCGGCACCCGACCCGGCCACCGTCGCCGTCACCGTCAACGCCCGTGCGGGAATGGCGACGGTGCCCGACACCGCGCTCGGCGTCAACCACGCCATCTGGGACCAGCACCTGGGCACCACCGAGACGTCGGATCTGCTGCGCGACGCCGGTGTGCAGATGATGCGCTACCCCGGCGGTTCGTACGCCGACATCTATCACTGGAAGGACCACACCGCGCCCGGCGGGTACGTCGCGCCGGGAACCGACTTCGACACCTTCATGGCGGCGGTCCAGCGGGTCGGCGCGCAGCCGATGATCATCGCGAACTACGGCACCGGCACACCCGCCGAGGCCGCCGACTGGGTGCGGTACGCCAACGTGACGAAGGGCTACGGCGCGCGGTACTGGACGGTCGGCAACGAGAACTACGGCAACGGTCACTATGGCTCGGCGTGGGAGGCGGACGACCACCCGGACAAGAGCGCCAGCCAGTACGCGCGACTGGTCGTCGAGTACGCCGACGCGATGAAGGCGGTCGACCCGAGCGTCAGGGTCGGCGCGGTGCTGACGATGCCGGGCAACTGGCCGGACGGGATCACCGCCGGCAGCGACCCGGGTCCGTGGAACCAGACCGTGCTCAGCCTCGCCGGACCGAAGATCGATTTCGTGGACGTGCACTGGTACCCAGGTGGCACCGCCGCGGAGTCACTGAACCGCACCAACCACATCCCCGAGGCGACCTTCCTGCTGCGGCAGCAGATCAACAGGTACGCCGGCCCGAACGCCGACCGCATCGGGATCAGCTTCACCGAGCTGAACGTCGACGCCGGACGGAACACGCAGCCGGCGGCGCTCTTCCTGGCCGACGTCTACAGCGGCCTCCTGGAGAACGGCGTCTTCACCGCCCACTGGTGGAACGTGCACAACGGGATCGGCACGGTGTCGCAGGTGGCGGGGGAGACCGACTACAACGACTTCGGCATGCTCTCCAGCGGCACGTGCACCGAGGACGGCTCGGTCTGCGAACCGCCACTGAACACGCCGTTCGCGCCGTACCACGGGCTGACCATGATGAAGCTCTTCGCCAGGGCCGGCGACCAGTTCGTCCGCGCCGGCACCGACGAGCCGCTGGTCACCGCGCACGCCGTCCGGCGGGCCAACGGCGACCTCGCGGTGCTGCTGGTGAACAAGGACCCGGACAACGCGCACCCGGTCACCATCGACTACGCCGGGTTCACCCCGTCGGCCGCCGCGCCGACGGTGTCCACCCTCACCAACGGCGCCACCGGCATCGCCACCAGCCAGTCCGGCTCCGCGACCAGCCGGACGCTGCCGGCGTACTCGTTGACCACCCTCGTGCTGCGCCCGGCCGGCGCGACCGCCGGGCGACCCTCGGCGCCCGATCAGCCCACCGCCAGCGGCGTCACCGACCGCGCCGCGACGATCTCCTGGCCGGCGGCCACCCCGGGCGGCAGCCCCATCGCCAAGTACGAGGTGTACCGGCAGAACGGCGCGGTCGGCGAGCAACTGGGCGAGACGGCCAGCACCTCGTTCACGGTCGGCAACCTGGTGCCGGGAAGCAGGTACACGGTCAACGTGGTGGCTCGCGACACCGCCGGTCGGGTGTCCTGGTCCTCACCGCCGCTGACGTTCGTCACCGGCAGCCCGGCCGAGAGCGCCTGCATCGTCCGCTTCACCACCGACAACGACTGGGGCAACGGCTACATCGGCGGCGTCGAGATCGTCAACAACGGGACGAGCCCGCTCATCGGCTGGACACTCACCTGGACCTGGCCGACCGGCTGGCAGCAGGTGAGCAGTGGCTGGAGCGCCACCTGGGAGCAGGTCGGCACGGCCGTGCGGGTCACCCCGACCGACGACAATCGGCAGATCCCCGCCGGCGCCAGCGTGAGCGCCGGCTTCGTCGGCGCGTACAGCGGCCCGAACGTGCTCCCCACCGCGTTCACCCTGAACGGCGTTCTCTGCACCACCCGGTGAGCCCGCCACCGTCCACCCGGGGCGTCAGGTGACCCGCCAACACCCATGAAACGCCGCCAGCGGACCCGCCAGGGTTCCGCTGGCGGCCGGCGGCTGGCGGCCCGACGACACCACCGTCCCTTCCTGAACGCGGCGAGAAGAGATCTTGACAGGTCTCCGGTGAGGGGCGAACATCCTTCGTGGATTGAGACAACGTTGTCACAACTGTGGGCGGCTCCGGCATGGAGAGAGCGTGACGGGTGATCCCGTCGGGCGTCACGCACACGGTCGTTAATCGAAGGGCAAGTACTGTGTCAAACCCAAGGGCGCGTGCGGCGCACACCGCGAGACGCCGAACCCTCGCCGCTGTCACGGCCGCGGCCGTGGCCGCGCTGGCAGCGGTCTCCGCGGGCACACCCGCCTCGGCCGCCTCCGCTGCGCGGCTGGTCACCGACCCGGCCGCGTACGTCAACCCGCTGATCGGCTCCACGAACCTCGGCAACACCTACCCCGGGGCGGTGCGCCCCTTCGGCATGCTGGCCTGGAGCCCGCAGACCACCAGGGGCAGTCAGGTCTCGACGCCCGCGCCCGGTGGCTACGAGTACGGTGCGACCCGGGTCCGTGGCTTCAGCCTCACCCACCTCAACGGGGTTGGCTGCAACGGAGGCGCCGGCGACATCCCGATCATGCCGTACGTGGGTGACGTCAACTCCTCACCGACCGCCGACACCGCCGACGCGACCTACGCGAGCAACTTCTCCCACGAGAACGAGACGGCGCGCGCCGGGTACTACCGGGTGGGCCTCGACAGCGGTGCGTCGGCTGAGCTGACCACCACCGCCCGCACCGGATCGGGCCGGTTCGGGTTCCCGACCAACCAACCCGCCAGCATGCTGTTCCGTACCTCCAACTCGGAGACCGGCAGCACCGACGCCACCGTGCGGGTGGACGCCGCAGCGCGGACCGTCACCGGTTCGGTCACCGCGGGCAACTTCTGCGGCCCGCACAGCGAGAACAACCGCAAGTCCCTGTACACGCTCCACTTCACCGCCCACTTCGACCAGCCGTTCGCCCGGTTCGGCACGTGGCAGGACAGCGCCCTGACGCCGAACGCCTCGACGGCCTCGGGCGGCACCGGCCTCGACAACGGCAGCCCGGTGCCGGGCAAGGGATCCGGCGCCTACGTCACCTTCGCCAACGGCACCACGACGGTCGGCGTCAAGGTCGCCATCTCCTACATCAGCCTGGACAACGCCGAGGCCAACCTGCGGGCGGAGAACCCGCAGAAGAAGACCTTCGACGCGGTCCGCTCGGAGGCCACGGCGGACTGGCAGCGCGAGCTGAGCAAGATCAAGGTCGGTGGCGGCACCGCCGACCATCTCAGCACCTTCTACACGGCGCTCTACCACTCCATGCTCGAGCCCACGCTCACCAGCGACGTGGACGGCCGCTACCTCGGCGCCGACGGCAAGCCCCACCCGCTGGCCAAGGGCCAGAAGGCGCAGTACGGCACCTTCTCCGGCTGGGACCAGTACCGCGCCCAGGTGCAGCTGATGACGCTGATCAACCCGAAGGCGGGCAGCGACTATGCGCAGTCGCTGTTCAACTACGCCACCCAGCGTGGCGGCGAATGGGACCGCTGGCTGCTGCAGCACGGCAAGACGAGCGTCATGTCCGGTGACCCGTCGGCCCCGGCGGTCGCCGGCATCCACGCCTTCGGCGGACGGGACTTCGACGTCAAGGGCGCTCTTCGTTCGCTGATCACCGCTGCGACGGTGCCGAACGCGAACGACTCCGACAGCGCCGGCTGCAACGTGGCGTGCGTCGGTCAGCGTCCCGCCCTCGACAAGTACCTGAAGCTGGGCTACGTACCGGCCGACGGCTGCTCCTGCTGGGGCGGCGCGGCTGAGACGATGGAGGACGCGGTCGCCGACTTCGCGCTCGCCGAGCTCGCTGGGCAGGTCGGCGACCGGGCGAACGAGCGGACCTTCCTCCAGCGGTCCGGCAACTGGAGCAACGTCTTCGACGTGACCGCGACCCCGCAGGGCGGCTACATGCGCTCCCGCAAGGCCGACGGCACGTGGGCGGACCGCACCTTCCACCCGGCCACCGAGAGCGGGTTCGTCGAGGGCAGCAGCGCCCGCTACACCTGGATGGTCTACTCGGACGTCGCCGGTCTGGCCCGCGCCATGGGCGGTAACAAGACGACGGAGCAGCGGCTGGACGCCTTCTTCCGCGCGCCGGACGGCACCTTCGACTTCTCGGCCCGTGACCTCACCCGGTACGACCCCACCAACGAGCCGGACATGAACGCGCCGTACCTCTACAACTACGTCGGCGTGCCCTACAAGACCCAGGAGACGGTCCGGGCGGTCCTGGACCAGCTCTGGAGCAACACGCCCGGCGGCATCCCGGGCAACGACGACGCCGGCACCATGTCGTCGTGGTACGTCTTCTCCGCGCTGGGCATGTACCCGCAGAACCCGAGCCGGGCCGACCTGGTGCTCTCCGCACCGATCTTCCCGCGCGCGGTGATCGAGGCCGGACCCGACCGCACGATCACGGTCAACGCCCCGGAGGCCTCGGCCCACAACAAGTACATCCAGTCGGTCAAGGTGAACGGCAAGAAGTCGAACCGGAGCTGGGTCCCCGACTCCCTCGTCAACAAGGGCGGCACCGTCGACTTCGTGCTCGGTGGCAAGCCGAACACGTCGTGGGGCAGCGCTCCCTCCGACGCCCCGCCCTCGTACGGCGACGGTCGGCAGCCGTACCTGACCGGTGCGAGCCCGCAGACGCTGAAGGTGGAGCCGGGCAGTGCCTCGGGTACGACGTACAGGGTCCAGGCCCTCACCGACACTCCCACCGCCGTGCGCTGGGAGGTCAGCGCGCCCGCCGGGCTGACCGTCACCCCCGCTCAGGGTGAGTACAAGCTGACCGGTGACGGAACGGGCAGCAGGGAGCTCACCGTTTCGGCGTCGACCGACCTCAAGCCCGGTGCGTACACCGTGACGGTGACCGCCACCACCTCCTCCGGCGCTGCGCTGCCTCCGGTCACGCTTCCGGTGACGGTCGCCGTCCGCGACAGCGTGCTGTGGAACCTGAACAACAACGGCATCTCGGCCGACGACACCAACCCGCAGGCCAACTTCGACACCGGTGGCTGGAGCTACTCCGCCACGGCGCTCGAAGCCGCCGGGGCGACGCCAGGGTCCACCGTGTCGGCCAACGGGTTCGACTTCACCTGGCCGAACGTGGCTCCCGGCGACCCGGACAACATCCTGGTCGGCGGCGGCGGTCAGGTGCTCAGCGTCCAGGCAGCCGAGGGCGACACCAAGCTGAGCCTGCTGGGCAGCGCCGCGTTCGGCCCCACGAGCGGCACGGTGACGCTGACGTACACCGACGGCACCACCCAGCAGGCGGTGGTCGGTTTCAGCGACTGGACGTTGGGTGGCGGGGGCGATCAGCCGTCGTTCGGCAACGTGACGGCCGTGCACACCGCATACCGCGACAAGATGGGCAGCGGCATCGAGCCGGTGGCCACGTACGTCTTCGCGACCGCCCCGATCGACCTGCAGCCGGGCAAGCAGCTCGCGAGCCTGACGCTGCCGGCCACCGCCCAGGGTGGGGTCATGCACCTCTTCGGTGTGGCGACGGCCTGACCTTGGGCCAGGCTGTCCCTCGGATGGCCACTGATCGGCGTCGCGCAAGCGGTGACGGATGACGTGAGGGCCTGCTCTGCCGCGAGGCGGATCAGGCCCTCACGCGTGGCTTCGGTCGGCCACGGACATCGAACGGGTGAGGCGCTCGCGTTCGCGTGTCGCACGGGGATCGGTGGCCCGTAGCGTGCGGACGTGAACGGATCGCGTCTGCCCCGTCGGCTGCTGCTCACGGGGGCCAGCTCGGCCGCCGTGGCCGCGCTCACCGCCTGCCAGACCGCTCGATCCAACGTGCCCACGCCGCAGCCGACGCGCCCCGCGACGAGCGGTACGCCGGACCAGGCAGCGCTCCGGCGGAAGATCGCGAGC
The DNA here is from genome assembly GCF_050936255.1 of Micromonospora sp. CA-259024. Lineage (NCBI taxonomy): Bacteria > Bacillati > Actinomycetota > Actinomycetes > Micromonosporales > Micromonosporaceae > Micromonospora > Micromonospora sp. CA-259024. Next base: position 1,127,504 of record NZ_JBNJND010000001.1, read on the forward strand.
CTGCTCGTGGTGGGTTTCCGTGGCGACCGGGTGAACCGCAACGACTGGATCGTCAGGGCGATCAGAGACGGTCTTGGCGGGGTGATCCTCTTCGACCGCGACCTGGAGACCGACGCCGCTCGTAACGTCCGCTCACCGCAGCAGGTCACCGCGCTGATCCGGGACCTGAAGAACGTCGCGCCGGGCCGGCTGATCGTGTCGATCGACCAGGAGGGCGGACGGACCGCGCGGCTCAACCCGAGCAACGGGTTCCCCGCCACCAGGTCAGAGGCCGAGATCGGTGCCGAGAACTCTCCGCCCGCGACGCGCGAGTGGGCACGGGGACTGGTCGAGAGTCTCACCCGGGTCGGCGTCAACCTCAACTACGCGCCGGTCGTCGACCTGAACATCAATCCGGCGAGCCGGGCGATCGGGGCACTGGACCGTAGCTTCTCCGCGAATCCCGACGTGGTCGTCAGCAATGCCACCGAGGAGATCCACGCCCACCGGGCTGCCGGCGTCAAAACCTCGATCAAGCACTTCCCGGGCATCGGAAGCGCCGCGGGCAACACCGACTTCGAGGTCGTCGACGTCAGCTCCACCTGGCGGCCCATCGAGTTGGAACCGTTCCGACGGCTGATCCGGGCCGGCCTGGCGGATTCGGTGTTGGCGGCGCACGTGCTCAACAAACAACTGGATCCGAACCGGCCCGCCTCGCTGTCGCCGAAGGTCATCACGGATCTGCTCCGCGGTGAGCTCGGCTGGCAGGGTCCGGTGGTCAGCGACGACATGCAGGCGGTTGCCATCACCCGCCAGTACGGCTCCGCCGAGGCCGTTCACCTGGCGCTGCAGGCCGGTGTCGACCTGCTCGTCTTCGCCAACCAGCAGGTGTACGAGCCGGACATCTTCGATAAGACGCTGGACGTGGTGGTCGGGCTGGTCCGAAACGGGAAGCTGAGCCAGGCGCGCATCGACCAGTCCGTCGCCCGGGTCGACACCCTCCGCCCGAAGCGCTGACCGGGCACGCTCGCGGCGGGCGGCACCCGGTGCCTCTGCCGAAGCGCGGGTGGGCTGCGGCAACGGGTCGCACTGTGTGTCACGCGCGAAAGCGCCCGTCCCCGACGCGGGGACGGGCGCTCCGCCGTGCCGGATCTGTCAGCCCACCACCGACCGCAGTGGCACCTTGGCGTCGCGCAGCGCGCGCACCAGATCACCAGCGAACGGGTGTTCGTCCACCTGGAGTCCCTGCGGGTTCGGGATCACCACGTACGCCGAGCTGTCCTTCGCGGACGTCCGGGCGTCGGTGGTGAAGCGTTCGACGACCGCCCGGGTGCGCGGCAGGTCGCCCGCCGCCACCTCGATGGTGATCGGCCGCCACCCGCCACCCTGGTCGGCCACCACCGGCGCGGCGGCGGCGTCGGCGCGCGCCGGGTCGATGCCCGGCGTGCGCCGGGCGTCCGGCGCGGTGGGCGCGCCCGCCGGGTAGAGCAGCGCGTTGGCCACCAGGTGCAGACCATTCTCGTTGTACGCCCGGAAGAGCGGGTTGAACGCGAACAGCACCGCCCGACCCGCGCCGGTCGGCTCGTCGACCAGTGCCGCCGTTCCCTTCAGCGTGTCCTCGCCGACCGTGTAGCCGTTGGCCCAGAACGTGTCGCCCGCCGGGTAGGTGAGCACGTTCGTGCCGGTGGTGCTCGGGGTGAGGACCGGGTCGCTGTTGTTGAACTCGAAGTCCTCCGCCGGGCGGCCCAGAGCGACCGGGCTGGCGGTGTCGACATCGACCCGCAGGTGCGAGCCGATCACCAGGTAGTCGGCCGGCTTGGTCTTCTCGGTGGTCGAGGTGAGCCCGGCCGAGCGTGCCAACCGGGTGCCCTCGTTGCGCAGACCCACGTAGGTGTGGCCCCGGGCGATCCAGTCACGAAGGTTGGCCTGCCCGGCCGCGGTCAGGCCGCCGGTCGCGCTGCTGCCGTCCGGTACCAGCAGCACCGTACGCCCGGTGAACGCCTCGGTGTTGTCGTTGATGTCGGCCGTGGTGACCGGCGTGAGGTCCAGACCCCACCGCTTGCCGAGCACGTACCGGGCCTCACCGTGGGAGCCGGACGTGGTGGAGATGCCGGTGCCCTGGAAGAGCCCCACGTCGGGCAGGGCGAGTGGGGTACCGCTGGGTCGTCCACCCGGGGTGAGGGTCACCCCGAGTGATTCGGCCAGCTCGTCGACCGTACGGCTCAGCTTGGTCGCCGGGACGGCGACCCTGCTGGTGTTCAGGTCACGCACGAGCGGGACGCCCCGGCCGAGCAGGGTGAACGTGAACTCCGCGGCAGCCGCCGAGTCCAGCGGGTACGTGTACGAGCCCCACGGCCACGCCGGAGCCGTCCGGCCGCCGGAGATCGTGCGGACCAACTGGGCCTTCGGCCGGACGTCGTCACCGGTGTAGATGGTGGACACGCCCATCAGCAGCGGGTTGCTCCAGGACGACACATCGTAGAAGTAGGGGAACGGGGTGTACGGGTCCTCGCCCATGACGGCCTGGATCCAGTGCTTCTGCGGCTGGTCCATCGGAATCCAGTACGCGCCCTTGGGCACTGTCACGTTGGTGGCCGTCCGCCCGCCGAAGACCCGCGCGGTGGGCACCCGGGTCGGCTTCTGCACCTCGTACACCTCGACGTCCATCCGGCGCAGCCGCTCGACGAGCTGGCGGACGTCGGCGAGTTGCCGGTCCGGTAACAGGAAGTACGAGCGGATCGTGATGTCGGGCACCGGGAACTGGACCTCGTTGGTGGGCTGCACCACCTCGTTCGGCTCCAACGTGCCCGCCCTGCCCTGAGCCAGCGCGTCGGTCCAGATGTCGAAGTAACCGCTGAGCACCTCGTGCCTGTTCGCGGCGGCCCAGCCGAGCGTCGCCCACTGTGTGTTGAACTGCTGCTGGACGCGGTCGGCCACCGCCGACGCACTGCCCTTCTCGTACGTCATCCCGGCCGCACCGAAGCCGGTGGTCGGCACCGTGTCGCCGTAGCCCATGAAGAACATGTCGTACGTGTCGTAGTTGAAGTAGCACTCGGTGGTGACGGTGTCGTCACAGGCGCCGTTGAATCCGAAGCCGGCCTTGTTGGCCTCGCCGATCCGGTTGATCCAGTCCACCGCCTCACCGGCGATCTCGTGATGGATCGGGTCGGCGTTGGGCGGGAAGAAGTACTGCCGGCCACCCATCTCGTGGGCGTCGACGAAGACCTGCGGCGGGTACCGGCGCAGCAGTTCGAGCTTGCCGTCGGTCTCCTGCTGGGTGCGGGCGAACCAGTCCCGGTTCATGTCGAAGCCGAACTCGTTCTGCCGCCGGGTCGCGTCGCGGCCGTCCGGGTTCTGGGTCGGAACGATGATGGTGACCAGGTTGTCGTTGCGTCGCTCGACGTCGCAGGACAGCCCGGCCGCCAACTCGTACAGCGTCTTGAGCGCCGCGTCGGTGCCGCTCTTCTCGCCGCCGTGCACGTTCGCGGTGACCCAGACGATGGCCGGGCTGTCCCGCGCCGTCCGGGCAGCCGTCCGCGCGCTGGTTCGGCGTGGGTCACGCAGGTCCCGTACGTCGTCCGCGATCTTGCGTAGGGCGGCCGGCCGCACGTTGCGCTCGTTGGACACCACCGCGTACGGCAGGGGCTGGCCGAGCACGCTGGTGGCCATCACACCGGTGACGACCCGGTCCGAGGCGCTGTCCACGGCCCCGAGGTACGTCCGGACCTCGCCGTTGGTGACGACCCGCTCCTGCCCCACGCCGAGGGGGAAGCCGAGCACCGCCTCCGGGGTGGGCACGCTGCTCAACCGCGCCGTCGGATCGGTGCGGCAGGGGGAGGGCCGGGCGGCGCTCGCCGCCGATGTGCCGGTGAACAGGGGAGTCATGCCGAGTAGGAGCGCGATCGTGGCGGCACTCGCCAGCCGCTTCGGGGGGACCGTCCAGAACGGACGCGACGACGGGGGCATGTCTCGGATTCCCTTCTCGGGAACAGCCTTGTAATGGCCGGAGCCTATGAACCGTCGATACCCCGGTCAAGGTCTGATCGACTTTGATGAGTGCGTGGGGTGCCGGGGTCGGCGTCGGCTGGCAGGATGACGCTGTAGTCGTTGCTCGGGAGGAGGAGGCGTGCCGGAGACGATCACGCTCTCGGTCCATCCGGATCTTCCGTCCGCCGACGCTCGGCGTTCTCTGGCGTCGTGGCTGCGCGCGGAGGACCGGCTGCGCGAAAAGGTGACCGCGACGCCACCTGACGAGGTGTCGGCCGACGGTACGGACGTGCTGCGGCTGGCGGTCGACGACGCTGCCGCCGTCATGGTGCTGGTCCAGGCGATCGCCGGTTGGTTGACCCACCGCCGCGAGGACGTGACGGTGCACCTCACCCTTCCCGGCGGATCGTCGGCCGAGTTGGACGTGCGCCGGGCACGGGACATGGACGAGGTCACCGCACTCATCGAGGCCGCCGTACGCGCTGTCATCCCCGAGGATAGGTAGGCCCGCCGCCGACCGGGGAATCGGTCGGCGACGGGCCGGGAACCGCCGAGGTACGGCTACCAGGTGGTGAGCCCGAGGCCGATCGTCTTCGTCAGCGTGGCGTTGTCGTCGTCGCCGTCCAGCGACCAGATCATCGCGCCACCCAGGCCGGCCCGCCGGATGTAGAGCATCTTCTGCAACACGACCGCCGGATCGTCGTACGTCCAGAGCGTCGTACCGTCGAACAGCCAGGCATGCCCGGCGCGCAGGTCGCGGTGCACGGTGAAGCCGCTGCCGGCCAGGGTCTTGAGCTTCTTGTAGTCCTCGTACCCGGCTTCGAAGGTGGCCGGCGCGGGCCCGGTCGCCGGTTGGAACAGGCCATTGCCGCCGCCGGTGATGCCGGTCCAGCCGCGCCCGTAGTACGGGATGCCGAGGACCAGCTTGTCGCGCGGCGCGCCACGGGCGATCCAGCCGTCGATGGCCACCTCGACGGAGAAGTCCGGGTTGTCCGGCGAACCCGCCGGCACGCGCAGCGCCGACTGCTGGTTGGCCACCGCGTCCCAACCACCGTGGAAGTCGTACCCCTGCACGGTGGCGAAGTCCAGGTACTTGAAGATCTTGCGGCCCTCGTAGCCGGCGTCCATGGTGGCCGGGTTGGCCGGCAGGAACGCGGTCAGCGGGTGGTGCTCGCGGGTCGTGCGCCCGTACGCGTCGAGTTGCCGGCGGAATTCCGCGAGCAGCTTGGTGAAGTTCTCCCGATCCTGGGGTCGGATGACGTTGCCCGGCTCACCGTCCCAGTTCGGCCACTCCCAGTCGAGGTCGATGCCGTCGAAGACCCCGGCTGCGGCACCCGGGCCGCCTGCGGCGCCGTCCCCGCCGGGCAGGTTCCCCTTGAGATAGAGGTCGATGCAGGAGGCGACGAACGCCTTGCGGGACGCGTCGGTGAGGGCGGCGTTCGAGAAGTACGTCGACCAGCTCCACCCGCCCAGCGAGATCAGCACCTTCAGGTCGGGGTGCTTGGCCTTGAGCTTGGCGAGCTGGCCGAAGTTGCCGCTGAGCGCCTGCCCCGGAGCGTCCGCGACGCCGTCGACGCTCTCCTCCGCGGGGACGGGGCGCTGGTAGTCGGCCCAGGCGTCGCCCTCGCCCGGCCCACCGTCGACGTAACAGCGTCCGTCCTCGCTGACGTTGCCGAAGGCGTAGTTGACATGGGTGAGCCGGCTCGCCGCTCCGGAGGTGTCGAGCTTCTTGACCGGGAAGGCCCGGCCGTAGATGCCCCACTGGGTGAAGTAGCCGACCCGGTGGTAGCCGGCCCGGCGGTCCGGCTTGTCGCTCGCGCTCGCGGCGGTGGGCGGGGCGGCGGTGATCAGCATGGTCGCCAGGGCGACGACGGCGGTGAGACGGCGGTGGCGGAATGGTCGCATCGGCACACTCCCACGAGGCATCAAGCAGAATTAGTTAAGAGACTTATCTGATTGATGAAGTTAAGCCGATCACGGTCGGGGGTCAAGAGCCGCCAGACACATGGAGGATTGTGAGGTCGTTACCAGGTGGTAACGATGTTGTGCCATGGACTCAGCCTTGACTCTGATCGGACTGCCCATCGCCCTCGGCATCATCATGCTCGGTCTGGGTCTCGGACTGACCATCGCGGACTTCCGCCGGGTGGCGCAGCATCCACGAGCCGCCGTCATCGCGCTGGTGTGCCAGGTGCTGCTGCTGCCGGCGCTCTGCTTCTGCCTCGTCCTCGCGTTCGACCTGGCGCCGGAGTTGGCCGTCGGCATGATGCTGCTGGCCGCCTCCCCGGGCGGTACGACCGCCAACCTCTACAGCCACCTGTTCGGCGGGCACGTGGCCCTGAACATCACCCTGACCGCCATCAACTCGGTGCTCGCCGTGTTCACCCTGCCGATCCTGGTCAACCTGTCGGCGGCGTACTTCCTGCCCGACGGGAGGAGCATCGGCCTGCAGTTCGACAAGGTGTTGCAGGTCTTCGCCATCGTGCTCGTCCCGGTCGCGATCGGCATGCTGATCCGCGCCCGGGTGCCACACGTCGCCGAGCGGCTGAACCGCCCGGTCCGGATCCTCTCCGTCGTCGTGCTCGTCGCGGTGATCGCTGGCGCGGTGCTGGGCGAGCGGGAGAACATCGCCGACTACTTCGTCTCGGTCGGCCTGGCCGTGCTCGCGTTCAACCTCCTGAGCCTCGCGATCGGGTACGGGGTGCCCCGGCTCGCCGGGGTCGACCGGAGCGCCGCGACGGCCGCCGGGTTCGAGATCGGCATCCACAACAGCACCCTGGCCATCACGATCGCGCTCAGCCCGGCGCTGCTCGACAGCACCCAGATGGCGATCCCCGGGGCGGTCTACGGCATCGTCATGTTCTTCACCGCAGCGGCCTTCGGCTACCTGGTGACCCGCGTCGGCACCCGGTCCGCCGCCACGCTGACGCCCTAACGGCGTGGTGCTGGAGTTATCCGGAGTGGTGTGCTCCGGATAACGTGTCCGACCGAGCCAGCGGGCCGGGCTGCCGTCCGGGTCGCGTGTTGCGGGCCGTCAGGAGGGGGTGCCGGGCCATTGGACGCCGGTGATTTCCTCGGAGCGTGCCCAGAGCCGACGTCCGAGGGTGGGATCCTGCGCCTCGCGCGACAGCGTCGCGAGGTGCGGGTATCCGGACCGCCCGCCCTTGCCGTCCGGGCCGATGTAGGCCCCCGAGGCCAACCCTGTTTCGGTTGCCGCGAAGAGCTGGGGGAGTGCCCCCATCTCCACGCCTTGCGCGAAGAGCCTGCCGGAGACGCGCATGGCGACGCCCATCAGTCCGGTTCCCTTCTTCTGCATGGGGGTGTTGCTGTAGCCGGGGTGGGCGAGGATGCTCTTGATCGGCCTCGGCGACCCCTTCTCGCGTCGAGCGAGTTCTACGCCGAAGACGGCGTTCGCCAGCTTGGACGCCGAGTAGGCGGCCAGCGGCGCGTACTTCCGCCGCAGCCACGCGAGGTCGTCCAGATCCAGTTCGCCCTTCTGGTGCATGTACGACGTCACGGTGACGACAGTGGGCGAGGGCGAGCGACGCAACGCCGGTTCCAGCAACGCCGTCAGCGCGAAATGGCCGAGATGGTTGGCCATCAGGTGGAGTTCTGCGCCCTGTGGCGTGACGGAGTGCCCGACCGCCGATATCCCCGCGTTGTTGATCAGAACGTCGACGGCTGCCTCCTGCCCGATCTGCTCGGCAGCCCGACGGATCGAATTCATGTTCAGAAGGTCGACCTGGCGCACCTCGACCTGCGCGTCGGGATGCGAGCGGCGCAGCGACGACGCGACCGTCTCCCCACGGGCAACGTCGCGCACTGCCAGCAGCACCCGCCCCCCGTGTGCGGCCAACTCTCGTGCGGTGACCAGGCCGAGACCGCTGGTAGCCCCGGTGACCACGAAGGTGCGCCCCTTCTGGCTGGTCATCTGGTCGGCGGTCCATCCGGGCGCGGCAGACGTACTGCGGTTCATCGTGGGACCTCTCATATGTCGTCGTCACCCTCGTGCTCGTCGTGACGTGTGACCGGCCTGAGCTGGCCGGCAGCGAACTGGCAAACCGTAAACCTTGCCATTAATGTCAGGGTCAAGCCGAGACGGCTCCGTCGTCCCGGATCACAACAGGGCAGGAGGCGTCGGTGAAGATCGGAGACCTGGCGGCGAGGACGGGAGTCGCACCCCGGCTGCTGCGCTACTACGAACAGGTCGGCATCCTGCACCCGAACCGGTCGAGCAACGGGTACCGGGCGTACGGGGAACCGGCCATCGATCGCGTGTTGCAGATCCGCGAGCTTCTCGAAGCCGGCCTGACGACGGAGATGATCCGCGAGGTTCTGCCGTGCCTGGCAGCCGAGGCGGAACGCCCGGATCCGCGCCAGTGTCCGGTCCCCAAGGACCTGGACGGGCTGCGACGTCAACTCGTCAGCATTGAGCGGCGCATCGACGTGCTGGAGCGCAACCGTCGGGCGATCAAGGACTACCTGCGCGCGTGGGCGGAGGTTGGGGCCACGACGTGACGACGACCCGGATCGAACGCGGCCGGGGGGCGGTTCTGAGTCGCGTACAGCCGCTTACGGAGCTGCTGCAGCGTCGGTGAAGTCGGCAGGGTGAGGGTCAGTACGTCCGTGACCAGCCGATCCTCGGCCTGCATCGCGCAGAGCCGCTCCAGGTAACTCCGGAAGCCCTGCCACGCGTCCTCGTGCCGCAGGGCTTCGTTCGCGGCGTCGAGATACCGCTGGGCGCGTTCGAGGAACACGGCCTCGACCAACTCGGTGCGATCGGGGAAGCGCCGGTACAGCGTCCCCATGCCCACGCCCGCCCGCTTCGCGATCTCCTCCACCGGAGCGTGTACGCCCTGCTCCGCGAAGACCTCGCGGGCCGCGTCGATGATCCGCTGCCGGTTTCGTTCGGCGTCCTTGCGCAGGGGAGTGCCGGCGGAGAGCGAGGCGGGCTGGGCGGGGCGGGAGGCGGCCATCGCCGTCGCCTACCTAAGCGGAACCCGGAGTTCCGCTGATCGATCCGCGTCAGCCGACCTGGCTGTTGTCCTTGAGTGAGCCCCAGCCGTGCCAGCGGTCGATCTCGATCAGGGCACTGACCCGAGCGCGCTCCCGTCGTGGGTACGCGTTCCCGGTGTAGTGCTGGGACAGCCGGTCGATGTCCGCGAGGTCCTCGTCCGCGCGCAGTTCCGCGACGTGCCCGATGACGCTGACGTGCGTGTACCAGCCGGCCTCGTCGAGCACGGTGAGGGACACTCGGGGGTCGTTTCGAACGTGCTCCAACCGGCGGCGGCTCGCGTCCATGTTCACCAGGATCCGACCGTCGTCCCACAGGTACCACGTAGCGGCGGACACCGGCTGACCACCGTTGCGAAGTGTGGTCATGACGGCGGGGTTCGGCTTCTGCAACATGGCGACCGCGGCCTCGGGAAGCGGTGGCTTGGACATGAAGTCTCCTCTTCGCATCAGGGTTACCCCTGCACGTTACGCATGTGCCGGCCCGATCGCCGCGGGATGAGGATCGTGGCGGGGCAGGTGTACGGTCCGTCGTTTCGCCTCAGGGGTGGGGGTGGTCGAGGGGTCGCCGCGCCTCGCAGTCCACCGAAGACCATCATCGTGAGCATGATCATGGGGGCGAGAGGCTGCTGGTCGGCAGGAGTCGTAGCGGTGCTCGCGGAGCAGCCGCCGTTCGGTCTCGGGATCGGGACTCTTACCGCCCCAGCCCTGGTGATTCGCCCGATGGGGGTGAGGCAGGGTCACCCCCTGTCTCAGGAGGCTGTCGAGGTACCAGTTCGCTCGGCACCCGAGAGGTGAGATGTGCGATCGCGGCGCATTGAGGTCGGGGACTTGTGACTGGCGATTCGACGGCAATCGGGCCGGAGAGGAGAATCAGGTGGAATACCAGGATTTCATCGATGCAGTGGCCACGCGGGCGAAGGTGCCGACCGATCAGGCGGTGACACTCACCCGCGCCACGTTGCAGACATTGGCAGATCGGATCAGCGCCGGCCAGGCCGAGAACCTTGCCTACCAGCTTCCCGATGGGCTTGACGATCACCTGCGCAAACCGCCACCGCATAGAAGGCAGGAACATGCCCAGTCGTTCGGGCTCGAAGAGTTCGTGCGGCGGGTGGCGGACCGCCCGGCCGTTGACCGTGCGCTCGCCGCTGCCGGGGTCGGCGCGGTGCTCACCACGCTCCGTGAGGCTGTTTCCCGTGACCAGTTCGAGGACGCGGTTGCCCAGCTTCCGAAGGAGTTCCGGCAGGTGATCGAACCGGTGGGTGCCGGTGGCGGGCAGCGCCCCGGGTAGCACGCGCAACTGCAGGAGAGAGAACAAGGCGGTGAGTCCCGAAGACCTCGGTGGGCCGTGGCGTCGGGGCCTGAACCGAGGCATGTCCTGGCCCGATCCGGGAACGGTGCGCGGGTGGAGGTTGGATTCGCCCCGCCCGTCTCCGGCTCATGGGCCACACCGGCAAGCATGGTCCATGTCGCCCGCCGCGCCGAGCAGCTCGGATACCACTCGCTCTGGACGTTCCAGCGGCTCCTGGTTCCCGCCGACCTCGGTTGGAGCGAGACGTACCACAGCGTCCAGGACCCGCTGACCACGCTGGCGTTCCTGGCGGCCCACACCACGCGGATCCGGCTCGGCGTCGCGGTGCTCAACATGCCGTTCATCTCTCCGGTGCTGCTGGCCAAGCAGACCGCGACCCTCGACATCCTCGCCGGCGGACGACTCGACGTGGGACTCGGCCTCGGCTGGGCGGATGAGGAGTATCAGGCGACGGGGGTGAGCAAGCATCGGCGGGGTCAGCGCGCCGAGGAGTTCCTCGCCGTTCTCCGTGCCCTCTGGCAGGACGACGTCGCCGAGCATCGCGGGGAGTTCTACCAGGTTCCGCCGACGCGTCTGGAGCCGAAACCCGTGCAGCGGCCACACCCGCCGATTCTGCTCGGCGGCCAGGCGCCCGCCGCGCTGCGCCGGGCCGGCCGGCTCGCCGACGGCTGGGTCAGTGGCAGCCAGGCGGACCTGACGGGCATCGGCGAGGCGGTCGCGACCGTCAAGGCCGCCGCTGCGGAGGCCGGCCGCGATCCTCGCTCACTGCGATTCGTCTGCCGCGGCGCGGTCCGCGTACGGCCGACGGGCCCGCCCGAGCGTGAGCCGCTCACCGGCACGCTTGAGCAGATCCGGTCGGATCTCGGCAGACTTGCCGAAGCCGGCATCACGGAATTGTTCGTCGACCTCAACTTCGATCCGGAGATCGGCTCACCCCGCGCCGACGCGCAGGCGTCGCTGCGGCGGGCTGACGAGGTGCTCGACGCCCTCGCTCCGACCCGCTGACACTCTGACCGGCGCTCACCCGGCCGGGTCGGCTGCCGCGTCCGCCGCAGTCCACGCCGACCAGCCGGTCACCCGGATCGCGACCACCGGCCCGGCTGGTGGCCGCTGGACGTACTGCGGGTACTTGTCGGCCAGCGCCGCGCGGGCCGCCGTCTCCTCCGCGCGGTCCTGCACCAGCCGGCCGTGCCCGTCCAGGCGGACCCACCACAGCCGCGACCAGTCCTCGTCGTACTCGTCGACCAGCAGGCAGGCGTGCCTCGTCGCCTGGATGTTCTCCAGCCGGCGCAGCCGTCGGTGGCGTTTGGGCTTCTCGTCCACCGCGTGGTAGATCACGTCGTCGAGCAGCACGAAGCACACGGGCACCAGGTGGGGACGCCCATCCGCTCCGACGGTGGCCAGCCGGGCCACCCTGGCCGACCGGACCCGATGCCGGATTTCGTCGGCGGGCACAGGCCCGACGGTAACAGCTGACACCGGCCATGGTGACTCGTTGTGGCCGGACGTCGTCGAGCTGGTCGGTGTGCCGGCGGCGCACGCGGGTACGCCCTGCCGATGGGACCCGGGGAGGCGTGATGGCGAGCGAGGCGCCCGACTATTTCCAGCCGGAGGCTGGGCTGGTGCTCACGCACCTGCTGATCGTGCGGGATGTGGACCGATCCCGGGAGTTCTACCAGCGGGTGCTGGGGGCGACGGTCGTGCGGGAACGCCAGCCGGCGATCCTGCGGTTCCACAACAGCTACATCGTGATCAACGACGAGGGTGGCCCGACCGACGACAAGCCGGGTGTGCAGGCACAGGCGCCGCCGGATTCGCGGACGCTCAGCAGCGCGATGAACGTCCGGGTCACCGACGTCCGGGCGGTCTATCAGCAGTGGCGGTCACGGGGTGGGGAGTTCCTGACCGAGCCGAAGGACCATGGCGTCGAGATCCGGTGCTACCTGCGTGATCCGGACGGCTACCTGATCGAGCTCGGCCAGGGCACCGGGATCCTCGCCGAGATGGGTCGAGCAACCTCCTGAGTCGACCCCGCTCACCGCCGCGGCGAGCAGCTCGGCGTCGATGTACGTCAGGCCGCAGTTGTCGGGGTGGCCGCCGCGCCCAATCCGGTCCAGGTGCGCCTGGCAGGCCGCGAGGTCGTTGAGCCAGATCCGTAGCCGGTTGCGCCCGGCCAAGGGCGCGTGAATGTGGCGTCCTGGAATCCTGGCAGCACCATGCCGCTCGGTCGGCGGGTAGCAGAACCAGTGCAGCGATCGAGGTGTCGGCCGACGCTTCGGTCGCGCTTGGGGGAACATGGTGGCCATGGTGTTACCCAGACGGTTGGCGAGGTTCAACCGGGTCGTCACCAACCGCGTAACCGGTCCGCTGGCCGGGCGGCTGCCCGCTTTCGGCGTCATCATCCATCGGGGCCGCCGCTCTGGTCGCGAGTACCGGACGCCGATCAATATCTTCCGGACGTATGACGGTTACGTCGCCGCGCTGACCTACGGGGTCACTGACTGGGCGAGAAACGTACTGGCGGCCAGCGGCTGTGAGCTGGAGGTCCGCGGCCGGCGAGTGCCCCTCACCCGTCCCCGCCTCGTGCACGACCCCACCCGCCGGGACATGCCGCCGGTCGTCCGTCAGCTCGTCGGGGTGATCGGCGTGACCGACTTCCTCTATCTCGACACCGTGCCCGATGCAGACCACGTCCACTAGGCAGACTTCCGCCGGGCTTCCTACCGATGGCTCGACGTTGGCAGCGAGTCGGCGAGTTCGGCGATAACCTCGGCGTGGCAGCGCTCCGGCACGCACCAGCAGCGGAGCTGGCGTCCGCGCAGGTCGGGGCGGTACGGCGAGACGTACGTCGAGTGGCCCGGATCAGACCTGCGTGATGACGTTCTTGCCGTACGAGGAGAGGGTCTTCTCCTTGTCGTCATGCATGAGGTAGAGGGCGAAGTTGTGCACCCCGATCTCCTTGAGCTCCTGCAGCCGGTCGACATGGGCTGACTCGGGGCCGACGAGGCAGAACCGGTCGACGATCTCATCGGGTACGAAGTCGGTGGACGGATTGCCGGCGCGGCCGTGGTGTGCATAGTCGTAGCCCTCGCGCCCCCTGATGTAGTCGGTGAGCGCCTTCGGTACGACCCCGGAATCACCGTAGCGGGCGACCAGATCGGCGACGTGGTTGCCGACCATGCCGCCGAACCAGCGCAGCTGATCCCGTTGGTGCGCGAGGTTGGTGCCCACGTAAGCCGGCGCGGCCACGCACATCGTGATCGAGTCGGGATCTCGACCTGCTGCGGTGGCCGCATCGCGTACCGAGCCGATCGTCCAGCGGGCGATGTCGGGATCGGCCGTCTGCAGGATGAAGCCGTCGGCCTGCTCGCCGACCAGCCGCAGCGCTTTCGGGCCGTAGGCGGCCATCCAGATCTCCAGCCTGCCGTCACGCACCCACGGGATGCGCACCGGCGTGCCGTGGTGTTCGACCTCGTTGCCTTCGGCCAGCTCTTTGATCACATGCATCGCTTCTTTCAGCGTGGCCAGGCTCGCCGGCGGCTGGCCGATGACCCGCCGGGCCGAGTCGCCACGGCCGATCCCGCACACCGTGCGGTTGCCGAACATGTCGTTGAGCGTGGCGAAGAGCGACGCGGTGACCGACCAGTCGCGGGTGCTCGGGTTGGTCACCATCGGCCCGACGGTCAGGTGCTTGGTTGCGGCGAGGACCTGCGAGTAGATGACGAACGGCTCCTGCCACAGTACGCAGGAGTCGAACGTCCACCCGTAGCGAAACCCGTTGTCCTCGGCGGCGGTGAGGCCGGCCACGACGTCGCGCGCTGGCGGATCGGTCTGGAGTACGACACCGAAGTCCACGGCTTCTCCTTTCAAATCAGGTACTGACTGAGATCGCGCGTGAGGAACCTGCCGTGCCCGGCCGCGCCGTGGAAGGCGTTGTCGTCGACCACGACTCGACCACGGGACAGCACGGTGGAGACCTTTCCGGTCAGTTCCATGCCCTCGTACGCGGAGTAGTCCACGTTCATGTGGTGCGTGCTGGCCGAGATGGTCTGCTGGGCCGTCGGGTCGTACACCGTGATGTCCGCGTCGGCGCCCGGCGCGATGACGCCCTTACGCGGGTAGAGCCCGAACATCCTGGCGGGCGTGGTCGAGCTGATCTCCACCCAGCGCGGCAGGGTGATCTCGCCTTTCACGACGCCCTGATAGAGCAGGTCCATCCGGTGCTCGACGCCGGGCATCCCGTTCGGGATCTTGGAGAAGTCTCCCCGGCCCAGTTCCTTCTGGTCTTTGAAGCAGAAGGGGCAGTGGTCGGTGGACACCAGCGACAGGTCGTTGGTGCGCAGGCCCCGCCACAGTTCCGCCTGGTGCTCCTTGGGGCGCAGCGGGGGAGAGGCGACGTACTTCGCGCCCTCGAAGTCGGGCTTGGCCAGATCCTCCAGCGACAGGAACAGGTACTGCGGGCAGGTCTCGGCGAACACGTTCTGCCCGGTGTCACGGGCCTGGGTGACCGCGTCCAGGGCGTGCGCGGCGGAGAGGTGCACGATGTACAGCGGCGCGCCGGTGACCTTGGCCAGCGCGATCGCCCGCGAGGTCGCCTCGCCTTCCAGCTCGGGCGGCCGGGTCAGGCCGTGCTGCACCGGGTCCGTCTGACCGTTGGCCAGCGCCTGGAGGATGAGCTGGTCGATGGCGATGCCGTTCTCGGCGTGCATCATGATCATTGACCCGGTGTCCCGGGCCTTCTGCATTGCCCGCAGGATCTCCCCGTCGGTGGCGTAGAAGACCCCCGGATAGGCCATGAACATCTTGAACGTGTTGACGCCCGCGTCGATGCAGGCGTCCATCTCCTTCAGAGACGTGTCGTTGACGTCTGAGATGACCATGTGGAACCCGTAGTCGATCGCGCAGTTGCCGTCGGCCTTGCTGTGCCACTTGTCCAGCGCGGACAGCACGGACGTGCCCTTGCCCTGTACGGCGAAATCGACGATGGTCGTCGTGCCGCCCCAGGCTGCCGCGATTGTCCCGGTCTCGAAATTGTCCGCCGAGAACGTGCCGCCGAACGGCATCTCCATGTGGGTGTGGCCGTCGATGCCGCCGGGCACCACGTACTTCCCGGTGGCGTCGATCACGCGTTCGGCACCGGACGCCCACTGCTCGGTCAGACCCGAGTCGGGCGCGGCGAGCGCCGCTATCCGCTCGCCCTCGACCAGCACGTCCGCCGGGTACGCCCCGGTGGCGTTGACGATTGTTCCGTTGCGGATGACGACGCTCACGGCGTCACCAGCGATTCGTACGTGTCGGGACGGCGGTCGCGGTAGAAGGCCCACAGGTCACGGACCTCGGCCAGCTTGTCCATGTCCAGGTCGCGGACGACGACCTCCTCTTCGGTGTCCGACGCCGCGTCGCCGACCAGTTGCCCGCGCGGGTCCACAAAGTACGACTGGCCGTAGAAGTCGTTGTCGCCCAACGGTTCCACGCCGACCCGGTTGATCGCGCCGACGTAGTACTCGTTGGCGACGGCGGCCGCGGGCTGCTCCAGCCGCCACAGGTACTGCGACAGGCCGCGGCTGGTCGCCGACGGGTTGAAAACGATCTTCGCACCGGCTAGGCCGAGCGCCCGCCAGCCCTCGGGGAAGTGCCGCTCGTAGCAGATGTAGACGCCGATGCGCCCCACGGCGGTGTCGAACACCGGATAGCCGAGGTTCCCCGGCCGGAAGTAGAACTTCTCCCAGAACCCCTTCACCTGCGGAATGTGGTTCTTCCGGTGCTTGCCGAGGTACGTGCCGTCGGCGTCGATCACCGCGGCGGTGTTGTAGTAGACACCGGGTTGCTCCTGCTCGTACATCGGCACGATCAGCACCACGCCGTGCTGCTCGGCGACCTCGCGCATCAGCGCGGTCGTCGGCCCGTCCGGGATGGCCTCCGTGTACGAGTAGTAGTCCGCGTCCTGGATCTGGCAGAAGTACGGGCCGTAGAACAACTCCTGCAGGCAGACCACCTGTGCGCCCTGGGAGGCGGCGGTGCGGATGGCCTCGACCGCGTTGGCGATCATCGACTCCTTGTCGCCGGTCCACTTCTGCTGCACCAGCCCGGCTCGGATGATGTTGCTCATTTTGCCCCCTTCGCGTGCGCGGTGCGCGGCATCGACAGCGCCAGGTAGACGAGGAACCCGCCGATCAGACCGACCACCCAGCTGTAGTCGTAGAACGGCTTGAGCAACGGGATGAGCCCGTCGGACGGGAACGGCCCCTTGCCGGGTGCGGAGTAGGCGCCACCCACTGCGAGGACCGCGCCGACGACGGTGGCGACGATGGCGGCCCAGTTCCACCCGCCGGAGAACCAGTATCTGCCCTCGGGGCGGTAGAGGGCCGGCAGTTGGAGGCTGGTGCGGTGGCGGATCCAGTACCCGGCGATGAGTACGCCGGCGACCGCGCCGAGCAGGCCGCCGTAGAACCCGAGCCAGACGAAGATGTAGATGTTGGGGTCCTGCACCAGGCGCCACGGCTGGATGAGGATGCCGAGCACGCCGGTGATCAGGCCCCCGGTCCGGAAGCTCACCAGTCGGGGTGCGGCGTTGGAGAAGTCGTATGCCGGGCTGACCGTGTTCGCCGCGACGTTCACCGACAGCGTGGCGACCACGACGGTGAACAGGCCGAGTGCGACGACCAGCGGGTTCTCGAACTTGGCCGCGAGCTGGATGGGGTCCCAGATCGCCTCACCGTAGATCACGGCCGTGCCCGAGGTGATCATGATCGACAGGATGGCGAAGAACGACATCGTGGTCGGCAGGCCGAGGATCTGGCCGTACGCCTGCTGCCGCTGACTGCCGCCGAACCGGGTGAAGTCGGGGATGTTCAGCGACAGCGTCGCCCAGAAGGCGATCATCCCCATCAGTGACGGCGCGAACAGTTTCCAGAAGTCGGCGCCCCAGCCCAGCTTCGACGGCTCGGACAGGATCGGGCCGAGCCCGCCCGCCTCGACCAGCACCCAGATCAGCAGGGCGACGGCGACCACGATGACGAACGGTGCGGCCCAGTTCTCGAAGCGCCGCAGGGTGTCCATGCCCCGCCAGATGATTGCCATCTCGATCGCCCAGAACAGGAAGAACGAGGCCCACAGGGTCCACGGGTAGTCCATCACCGTCGCCGCGTCGACCCACCAGGAGCCGAGCAGCTTGCCGGCGATCGCGTAGATCGCCTCGCCGCCGATCCAGGTCTGGATGCCGAACCAGCCGCACGCGATGAAGGCGCGGAGCAGGGCCGGGAGGTTCGCGCCGCGGACTCCGTAGAACGCGCGGGCGAAGACCGGGAACGGGATCCCGTACTTCGTGCCCGCGTGGCTGTTCAACAGCATCGGGATCAGGACGAGCAGATTGCCCAGCGTGATCGTGAGGAACGCCTGCACCCAGTTCATGCCGAGCTGGATGAGCCCGGCGGCGAGCAGGTAGGTGGGGATGTTGTGCGCCATGCCGATCCACAGCGCCGCGAAGTTGTACGTGGTCCAGGTGCGCTTCTCGATGGGTACCGGGGCGAGCTCTTCGTTGAAGTACGGGCTGTCGGCGATCGTGGAGAAATCACGCAGCTCGACTCGGCCATCCGGATGGGTGATCTGTGTGCCCGGCTCGACCGCGGTGGTCTCGGCGGGGGGCAGGGGTTCAACGGCCATCGGTCACCTCCCTGTCACGCTGCCGCAACAGTGGCCGTTCAACCGGCGCGTGCTGCGGGTGGGGGCGGATCAGCACGATCTTTATCTCGGAATGGTGGGTGTCCCGGACCCGCCACGGGCAGCGGCAAAGTGTCCACGCTTGCCATGATCGGGGCACACTCTGTCCACGGGCATGCCCGCACGGAGCTGTCAATCGCCTCGGTGGATGGATTCGGGCCTTCTGCCGGACCCTTGACCCGTCACGCGTCGTCGAGTTCGTGCACCAGCAGCGCCACGTATAACGACAACATCGACTCCGGGTCCTCCAGCGACACCCCGAGCACCTGCGCGATCCGCGACAGCTGCTGGTAGTAGGCCGTACGTGACAGGTGCGCGGCGCCGGCCGCCGCCGACTTGTTCCCGCCCTGCTCGCAGAAGCAGCGCAGCAGCTCCACGAGCCGGCTGCCCTGGCTGTCATCGCGGGCCAACAGGGGCCCGAGCTCCCGGTGAGCGAAGGCCCGGACGCGCTCGTCCTCGCGCAGCAGGTGCAGCAGGCCACGCAGTCGCACGTCGTCCAGCCGGTGGTAGACCTGGGCGCCGGGGGAGCGGAGCGCGGCACCGGCGACGTGTGCGGCCTCGCCAAGACTGCGCCGCACATCGGACACCTGCGACACCGTCGTGCCGACCGCCACCACCACGGCACTGGCCACCGAGCGGTGGACTTCTCTGGCCAACCGCCGCAGGATCGCATCGACCTCCGCCTGCGCCGGCAACGACAACAACGCGCGCACGCTGGTGTCGTCCACGACGCCCACCAACGCCGGCACACTCACCCGTCGCGCGGCCAACGCGGTGGCCTCCGCGAGGTCCCGCAACACCTCCTGCCAGGCCAGTGCGGGGGCGCGCGGCGTGATGCTCCCCGGTCGGATCGCCACCCCGACCAGCTTCCGCCGCTCCAGCGCAACGCCCAACGCGGCCGCCCGGGTGGTCAGATCAGGGGGAGGCAGGGCCTGGCCGAGCAGTTGCGCGAGCAGCATCCGGTGCGTCTGCCGCTCCAGGCTCTCCCGATCCCGCGCCACGAGCCGGTGCACCGCCAGTGCCGACGCGGCCCGCTCCGCGACCACCACGTGCCTGTGCGGGGGAGGGGCTGGCGAGAGCAGAACCAGCCGTCCCCAGTCGGCGCCCTGCGCGCCGACCGCGGTGATCAGCCAGCCGGCTTCCTCGTCGTAGGCGGTCCGTTGGGACACCGCCACAGACCGGGATCGCTGCCCCCAGTCGGTCAGCAGCTCGATCGGGTCCTGCCCGGCCGCGTCGTACGCGAGCACGTCGTGCCCCAGCGTCTCCAGGACGACCGGCAGCCTGGAAATCCTCGCGACCTCGCGCAACACCTCGGCTGGCTCCGCCCCGGCGACCGTGAGCGCGGTGAACGTCTCGTGCACCTGCTCAGCCGCCCGCAGCTCGGCGAGCTGCGCGTCCACGATCAACGCCACGACCGCCTCCGTGACCGACACGAACTGGGTCTCGCGGGCCAGCGTGATCAATGGAAGCCTGTGTTGTTCCGCAGCCGCCACCAGCGCGTCCGGCACGTGGTCGCTCCAGCGCCGGACCAACTCCACCACGAGCCCCGCCGCGCCGACCGCGGCCAGGTCGTCCACGTACGCCGTCAGTGCCGTTTCCTCGTCCGGCAGCGCGATGCCGGTGGTCAGCACGAGCTCGCCGCCGCGCAGCAGATGAGCGATGTCGGCGACCTCCGCCGCATGAACCCAGCGGACGGGCCGCTGCATGCCGGCGGACCCCGCGACGACGCGTGGCCGACCGCGCCGGATCACGGGCAGCGCCACCGCTTCTGCGACCGTCGGGTACATGCCGCCTCCCCTGCGCGGTTGCACACAACGTAGCGCCATCGATGCCGACCCGTACAGGTTGTCGGTGGCGGCGAGCACCGAAGTCTCGGGACACTCGGCTGAGGTACGAGATACGGAGGACGCGATGGCGCATCGGGAGTTGCTGCATCGACACCGGTCCGTGCTGCCGAAGTGGCTGGCCCTCTACTACGAGGAGCCGATTGAGATCGCTAGCGCGCACGGTCGCCGGGTGACCGATCGCGAGGGCCACACGTACCTCGACTTCTTCGGCGGCATTCTCACCAACTCGATCGGCTACGACGTGGCCGAGATCAGCGACGCGGTCCGCTCGCAGCTCGACACCGGCGTGCTGCACTCCTCGACGCTGTACCTGATCGAGTCGCAGGTCGAGCTCGCCGAGAAGATAGCGCACCTGTCCGGGATCCCGGACGCGAAGGTGTTCTTCACGAACTCGGGTACGGAGGCCAACGAGACCGCGTTGATGCTCGCCACGCAGTACCGCCGCAGCGGGCAGGTGCTCGCGCTGCGCAACTCGTACCACGGGCGCGCGTTCGCCACCGTCGCGATCACCGGCATCCGCGGCTGGTCGGCCAGTGCGCTCAGCCCGATCAAGGTGAGCTGGGTTCACGGTGGCTACCGGTACCGCAGCCCGTTCAAGGACCTGTCGGACGCCGATTACGTCAAGGCGTGCGTCGCCGACCTGCGCGAGGTGATCGAGACCGGGACCGCCGGCGACGTGGCGTGCATGATCGTCGAGCCGATCCAGGGCGTGGGCGGTTTCGCCTCCCCGCCCGACGGCCTGTTCCGCGAGTTCAAAAAGGTGCTCGACGAGTACGGCGTCCTGCTCGTCTCCGACGAGGTCCAGACCGGTTGGGGCCGGACCGGCGAGCACTTCTGGGGCATCCAGGCGCACGACGTCGTGCCGGACGCGATGACCTTCGCCAAAGGACTCGGCAATGGTCTGGCGATCGGCGGTGTCGTCGCGCGCGCGGAACTCATGGACTGCCTGCAGGCCAACTCGATCTCCACCTTCGGTGGCAACCCGATCTCCACCGTGGGGGCCCTTGCCACCCTCAACTACCTCCTCGACCATGACCTGCAGGCGAACGCGGCAAAGCTGGGAAACCGCCTGATCAATGGCCTTCGCTCGGTCGCTGCGACGCATCCGGTGGTCGGCGACGTACGCGGCAGGGGTCTGATGCTCGCCCTCGAGTTCGTCGGCCCGGCCGGCGAACCCAATCCCGCGGCCGCAGCCGCCCTGCTGGAGGAAGCGCGCAGTCGTGGACTGCTGGTCGGCAAGGGCGGCCTGCACGGCAACGTGATCCGGCTGGCGCCGCCGATGACGCTCACCGAGGACGAGGCCGACGAGGCGCTGGGCATCCTCGCTGAGGCAATTGAGGCGGTGTCGGCATGAGGATCACGCACTGGATCGGCGGCAAGGCATGGACCGGCATCGCCCAGCGCACGGGTGACGTGTACGACCCCGCGACGGGTCAGGTCGGCGGGCAGGTCGATTTCGCCAGCGCCTCGGACGTCGACGAGGCGGTGACCGCCGCCCGCGAAGCCTTCTCCCGGTGGCGCAACGCCTCCCTCGCCCAACGGGCGAACGTGATGTTCGCGTTCCGTGAACTGCTCAACGCCCGGAAGTCCGACCTCGCCGAGATCATCACCGCCGAGCACGGCAAGGTGCTCTCCGACGCGGCGGGCGAGATACAGCGTGCGCTGGAGGCGGTGGAGTTCGCCTGCGGTATCCCGCAGCTGCTCAAGGGCGGATTCAGCGAGAACGCCTCGACCAAGGTGGACGTGTACTCGATCCAGCAGCCGCTCGGCGTGGTCGGGGTGATCTCCCCGTTCAACTTCCCGGCGATGGTGCCGCTGTGGTTCGTGCCCAACGCCGTCGCCTGCGGCAACACCGTGGTGTTGAAGCCGAGCGAGAAGGACCCCTCCGCGGCGAACTTCCTGGCGGAGCTCTTCGCCGAGGCCGGGCTGCCGGATGGCGTGTTCAACGTCGTGCACGGCGACAAGGAGGCGGTCGACCGGATCCTCGAGCATCCGGAGGTCAAGGCGGTCTCGTTCGTCGGGTCGACGCCGATCGCCCGGTACGTCTACGAGACCGGAACGCGTAACGGCAAGCGGGTGCAGGCGCTCGGCGGCGCGAAGAACCATATGGTCGTGCTGCCCGACGCCGACCTCGACCTCGCCGCGGACGCCGCCGTCTCGGCCGGTTTCGGCTCGGCCGGTGAGCGCTGCATGGCGATCTCCGTCGTCGTGGCGGTGGATCCGGTCGGCGATGAGCTGGTCGGCAAGATCAGCGAGCGGATCGCCGGAGTGCATGTCGGCGACGGTCGCCGCCCGGGCTGCGAGATGGGACCTTTGGTCACCGGGGCGCACCGCGACAGGGTGCGGTCATATCTGGACGCGGGTCGGTCCGCGGGCGCGAAGCTGGTGGTCGACGGACGCGGTCATGCGATCGACGGTGACGACGCCGGCTTCTGGCTGGGGCCGACACTCTTCGACCACGTCGACGTGGACATGTCCATCTACACGGACGAGATCTTCGGTCCGGTGCTCTCGGTGGTGCGGGTCCCCAGCTACGACGCGGCGGTCGACGTGGTGAACGCCAACCCGTACGGCAACGGCACCGCCATCTTCACCAACGACGGCGGCGCCGCACGGCGGTACCAGAATGAAATCGAGGTCGGCATGGTCGGCGTCAACGTGGCGATCCCGGTTCCGGTCTCGTACTACTCGTTCGGTGGTTGGAAGGACTCACTGTTCGGTGACTCGCATGCGTACGGGCCGCAAGGCGTGCACTTCTTCACCAGGGCCAAGGTGGTCACCAGCAGGTGGCTCGATCCGTCGCACGGCGGCGTGAACCTCGGCTTCCCACAGAACAGCTGAGCAGCTCGTCGGCAGACCACCTCGACCCAGACAGCTCCGCCGGGCCTCCTACCGGAGGCTCGACGCCGCCGGCGAGTCGGCGAGTTCCGCGATCACCTCGGCGTGACAGAGCTCTGGCGCACACCAACAGCCGAGCCTGCCCGCGCACTTCCGCAGTTGTTGACTATGGCGCTGGTCGCCGCTGCCGATCCACGCCCGGCCAGCTTGCCGGTAGGCCAGACTGCACGGGTGAGAGTCACCGCGCTCACCATCAGGTGGACGCCGTGGCGGTTCGTGACCGCCTTCGGTGTTGTCAGCCTGCTGTCGGACGTGGTGTACGAGGGCGCCCGGTCGGTCATCGGCCCCTATCTGGCCACCATCGGCGCATCCGCGACCGTCGTCGGGCTGGTCACCGGAGCTGGCGAGGCGACCGCCCTGGCCGGGCGGTTGGTCACCGGACCCCTCGCCGACCGGACCCGCGCCTACTGGCCGCTCGTCCTGGTCGGCTATGCCGTGACCATGGTCGCCGTGCCCGCTCTCGGGCTGACCACCGCACTGTGGCTGGCTGCGGCGCTGTTCGTCGCGGATCGCGCCGGCAAGGCCATTCGCGGCCCGGCGAGGGATGTCATGCTCTCGCACGCCGCTGCGGCAGTCGGCCGCGGCAAGGGCTTCGCCGTCCATGAGGCGCTCGACCAGGCCGGCGGCGTGGCGGGGCCGCTGCTGGTCGCCGCCGTACTGGCCGCGACCGCCCACAACTACCGGCCCGCGTTCCTCGCCTTGGCTGTACCCGCCGTGGCGGCGATGCTCCTGCTGCTGTGGCTACGCGCCGGCGTGCCCGACCCGCGTCGCTTCGAACCAGGCCCTCGACCCGGCGCGCCGCCCGCCCCGCCGGGCGGCCGGCTACCCCGCGTGTTCTGGACCTATCTGGCGTTCACGGCGGTGACCACGGCCGGCTACGCCACCTTCGGTGTGCTCAGCTTCCACCTCGCCACCCGGCACGTCGTACCCGTGGCGGTGGTCCCGGTCGTGTACGCCGCCGCGATGGGCGTCGACGCGCTCGCCGCGCTGGCCTCCGGGTGGCTGTACGACCGGGCCGGCGTCCGGGTACTGGCCGCCGTACCCGTGCTGACCGCTCTGATCCCGCTGGCGGCCTTCACCACCACCCCGGCGACCGCGGTCGCCGGGGTCCTGGCCTGGGGCGCCGTGCTCGGCATCCAGGAATCCACCATGCGTGCGACCATCGCCGACATCGTCCCCGCCGCTCGGCGGGGCACCGCCTACGGCATCTTCGCCGCCGGGTTGGGCGGGGCGACCCTGGTCGGTGGGCTGCTCACCGGCGCCCTCTACGACTACTCGATCACCGCATTGATCATCACCGTGGCCGGCATCCAGGCCGTCGCCCTGGCCCTGTTCCTTGCCATCGTTCGACCGGCGACCTGACGCTGGGTCCCGAGAGGCGGCGGCGGACGTCCGGCTGACCAGCCGGCACCCCGCCGCGTCTGGTGTGGCCGACACCGCTGAGGACGGTGATGGCCACCGGGGAGGTTTCTGTCAGCTCACCTTCGCGGTGGCGCGGGAGATGATCGCGGCGAAGTCAACACCGGTCGGTAGGGTGCCGTACGCCTGGCCGTGGTCGCCTGCGAGCCGGGACGCGCAGAAGGCGTCGGCGACGGCGGGGTGGCCGTGCCGCACCAGCAGCGAGCCCTGCAGCACCAGGGCGAGCCGCTCGACGACGCGCCGCGCCCGCAGTTCGAGGTCGTCGAGGTCGGACAGGTCGGACCGCACCTGGCGGACTGCGGCGTCGAGCCGTGCGTCGGCGCCGGCAGAGGCGGCCACCTCGGCCTGGAACGCCTCCATGACCTGGGGTTCCTTGACGAGAACACGCAGGACGTCCAGGGCGGCGACGTTGCCGGAGCCCTCCCAGATCGAGTTCAGCGGCGACTCGCGGAACAGCCGCGGCATGCCCGACTCCTCGACGTAGCCGTTGCCGCCCAGGCACTCGAGGGCCTCCGCGGCGTGTGCCGGCCAGCGCTTGCAGACCCAGTACTTGCCGACGGCGAGGGCGAGCCGTTTGAACGCGGTCTCGCTGGCGTCGCCGCGCGCGGATCGATCGGTCGCTCCGGCGAGGCGCATCATGAGAATGGTGGCGGCCTCGGACTCGACCGTGAGGTCGGCGAGCACGTTGCGCATCAGGGGCTGGTCGATGAGGTACCGGCCGAAGGTCTGCCGGTGGGTGGCGTGGTGGACGGCGGTGATCACGCCTTGGCGCATCCCGGCCGCCGCGCCGATCACGCAGTCGAGGCGGGTCAGGTTGACCATGTCGATGATCGTGCGCACGCCACGGCCCTCGTCTCCGACGCGCCAGGCGACCGCCTGCTCGTATTCCACCTCCGCCGAGGCGTTGGACCGGTTGCCGAGCTTGTCCTTCAGGCGCATCAGCCGCATCGGGTTGCGGGTGCCGTCGGGAAGGACACGCGGGACGAGGAAGCAGGTGATTCCGCCCGGTGCCTGGGCGACGGTGAGGAAGATGTCGCACATCGGCGCCGACGTGAACCACTTGTGCCCGACGAGCCGGTAGGTTCCGTCCGGCTCAGGGCGGGCGGTGGTGGTGTTGGCGCGCACGTCCGAGCCGCCCTGCTTCTCCGTCATCGACATGCCCGCCAGCAGCCCCTGCTTCGCCAGCGGCGGACGCAGCCCGAAGTCGTACGTCGTGGCGGTGAGCAGCGGCTCGTACCGCGCGGCCAGCTCCGGGTTGTGCCGCAGCGCCGGCACTGCTGCGTAGGTCATCGAGATCGGGCAGCCGTGGCCGGCGTCGGGCCGCCATGTGTAGAACTTGGCTGCCCGGGCCACGTGTGCGCCCGGTCGGGCGTCCGCCCACGGTGCGGCGTGCAGGCCGTGCGTGACCGCGGTGCGCATCAGCTCGTGCCAGGCGGGGTGGAACTCCACCTCGTCGATCCGGTGGCCGTAGCGGTCGTGGGTGCGTAGGACCGGCGGATGCTCGTTGGCCAGCCGTCCGTACTCGAAGGCTTGCTCGGCGCCGCCCAGGCGGCCGAGCTCGTGCAGCTCGGCGGCGGCCCAGCCGGCGCCCTCCCGCTCGAGCCCGTCGAGCAGTGCCGGGTCGTCCGCCGCGTCGTAGCCAGCGAGCGGGGGAACCTGGTTGAAGACCTCGTGTGTCGTCACGGCGATACTCCCAGCGCGCGGTGGATGAAGGCGACCAGGGCGGGGATGGTCTGCGGGCCGGCGACCCCGGCGGCCAGCGGACCGACCATGGCCTCGGCCAGGGCGCCGACCAGCGCGTTCGCGGTCAGCTCCGGATCTTGCGGGGGTAGTTCACCGCTCGTCACACCGGCCGCGACGTACCCGGCGATCAGTTCGGCGTACGCGCGGCGGAAGACGAGCCGCTCGGCGTCGACCGCCGGGTCGACCGGCTCGGCGAGCAGGGCATACGCCAACCGTGGGGACTGCAGGGCGCGGCCGGAGAACGTCTCGACGACGGCGGCCATCTGCTCGGCGGCGGAGGTCTCCAGCGCTGCGGCGCGCGCGACCGCGTCCACCTCGTGCTGGGAGGCCGCGCGGAATACCTCGGCGAACAGGTCGGCCTTGGTCGGGAAGTGGCGGTAGAGGCTGCCGGTCGCCATGCCGGCCCGCTCGGCGACGGCGGCGACCGAGCAGCCGGCGTACCCGTGCTCGGCCATGATTTCCAGCGCCGCGCCGATGATCCGTTCCCGGGAGGCGCTCAGCCGAGCCTTCACCCGCTCGGTGCTTCGGTACGCCACGCAAGGATTGAACCATCATTCAATCCTTGCCGACAAGGTGTCCTGGGCCTGGCCGGCCTCGCCGGGCCGTCGCGGCGGTGCGACCGGAAAAGGTAGCCGGGGTGATCCAGGCCCGGCCACCTTGCCGATGGACCAGACTGCATGTTGACATCCTCCACCGCCCTGAAGGGCGGGGATTCCCTCGGTCACCCGAGGGGTTCCTGTTTCACCGGGCCACTCAGGTCGAAGTCGTGCGGGACGCCGCTGCCTTCCGGATAGAACCGCACCACCAGCCGCCCGCCCCCGTCGATCAGACGGGCCGGCGGCTCGTAGCCTGGCGCGGGCAGCGCCGCGCTGGGGCTCACCGCGCCACCCCCGGTGGGGCGTCGCAGGCGAGGGGGTCGGTGCGCACCCGCGGGTTGCCGCGCACCAGCGCCGTCACCAGACCGGCCACCGACTCCTCCCGGGCCTGTTCCAGCAGCACTTCCACGTCGAGCGACCGGAACGGCTCCAAGTACACGTCGATCGTGGTGCGCACGTCGCAGTGCCCAAGCATGGTCTGCTTCATCGAGGGCTCCTTGGGAGGCCCGCCCAAGCCCGCAGACGTCTCGGTGGTCCTGGACACTCTCGGCCTCCAACGCCGAGCGGTTGGCGGTGGTGTGGGTTTCTGCTGCCGACGAACCACCACGCGGCTACGCGTGGACGGGTGACCGCATCCGTTCGAGGTGTTCTTGGATCGCGCTCCGGCTCAGGCCCATGCATGTCATCTTGCAGTCGAGGCGCGCCAGTTCGGCCGCGAAGAGCTCTTCGAGGTTTGCGTCCACGCTGCTCGGGCTCTGCGCGCTGGGGTGGTTACGCAGCAGCGGGATGATCAGCTTCGTCGGAAGTCCGGACCGGACGAGGCTGCTGACGAGCACGACTTGTGACGTCACTCTCGCTGTACTCCCGGTACCCGTTGGTGCCGCGCTGTGGGGAGAGCAGTCCGCGTTCCTCGTAGTAGCGCAGCATCCGAACCGGGACCAGGCTCCGCTTCGACAACTCGCCTATGCGCACGTTTCCTCCCTTGACCCTCACACTGATGTGACACTTTACGGTTCGCGGCATGACCGCTCAACTGTCGGAGGCACCCTCCGACGCGTCGCGCAAGTTGCCATGGTGGCCACTGCTGGTGCTGTCCGCCGCAGCGTTCGCCACCGTCACCGTCGAACTGCTTCCCGCGAGTCTGCTCCTAGGACTCAGCGATGACCTGGATGTCACGGAGTCCACCGCCGGCCTGCTCGTCACAGCGTGGGCGCTCACCATCGCCGTCGCCAGCGTCCCCTTGACCCGCCTGACGGCTCGGGTACCGCGCCGCCACCTCGTGCCGTTTCTTCTGCTGCTATTGGCGCTGGCGACGGCCGGCACCGCCCTCGCACCGTCGTACGGTTGGGCGCTCACCAGTCGGATGGTCGCCGCCAGTACCCATGGCGTGTTCTGGTCGCTACTGGTCCCGACCGTGGCCACCCTTGTCCCGTCGGCGGTCCTCGGTCGAGCCGTCTCGGTGGTGCTGGCGGGGCCGGCGTTGGCCGGCATCATCGGTATCCCGCTCGGCGCGGCCATCGGCGAAGGCGTCGGATGGCGCGCGTCCTTCGCTCTGCTGGCCGGACTGCTGGTGGCGGCGTCACTGGCCGTGCGGAGTCTGCCGCTGCAGGATTCGCCGATTCCCGTCGCGCGGCAGGGGGGTCGGGATCCCGCGACGAGGGCCGTACTGGCCGTCGCGTTCGCTGGCGGCCTCGTGCTGACTGGTCATTTCATGCTGTATACCTACATCGCACCCCTGCTTCAGCAGTTCGGCGGGTACGCCGCCGCCGCCCGCACCGCCCTGCTGCTCGTCTTCGGACTCGCCGGTCTGATCGGCATCGCGGTCTCCGGACCGCTGTCCGACCGGTTCCCGCGTCAGGCACTCGGCTGGGTCAGCGCCGCCTTTGCCGGTAGTGCCGCCTCCCTGGCGCTGCTGGACGTGAACCTGGTCATGGCGATAATCGTCATCGCGCTGTGGGGCGTACTCATCGGGCTGCTCCCCCCGGTACTCCAGACCCGCCTGCTGCGCATCGCCTCCCCCGGCCGGGAAGCGGCGGCGGGAGCCGTCGGCATCGCCGTGCTCAACATCGGCATCGCCGCCGGCGCGGCATTCGGTGGATTCACCGTCGACATCTGGAACGCCGGTGCGCTGCCGATCGTCGCTGCCGCCGTCATCACGGTGGCCGCGGTCGGGCTCCTCGGCATCGGTGCGCGCCGGGACCGCCGATCCGAAGCCGCCTTGACCGACCAGCCCGCAGCCCGCGCCCAGGACGGAGTCGACGAATGACCGACCCGGCCGCACCGGTGCCGGGCGAGCCCTCGGATCCAAAGCTCATGCGGGCGGCCATAGTGGAGCGTTTCGGGGGACCGGAAGTACTGCGCCTGGTCCATCTCCCCCGACCGACACCGAAACCAGGACACGTCCTGGTCCGCGTGCACGCGGCATCCGTGAATTACGGCGAAACCAAAATCCGCAAGGGTCTAGTGCCGGAACTCGGGCCGCCACCGCACACGCTGGGATCTGACCTGTCTGGCACCGTGATGAACGCCCACCCCTCAACCCACCGGTTCAAGGCCGGCGACGAGGTCTACGGCATCCACTTCATCGGGACGTACGCCGAGTACGTCTCGGTGCCCGAACTGAGCCTCGCCGCGAAACCCACCACGTTGGATCACGTGCATGCGGCGGCTCTCCCCGTCGCCGCGCAGACAGCCCTGATCGCGATCTTCGACTACGCCACCCTGCGACCGAGACAGCAGATCCTGATCCACGCCGCAGCCGGAGGCGTCGGACACCTGGCGGTGCAACTCGCCAAACTCCGCGGCGCCCACGTAACCGGCACGGCCCGGCAGGAGAAACACACCTTCCTCCGCGGAATGGGCGCGGACGAGTTGATCGACTACACCCAGGTGGACTTCACCCGGGTGGCTCGCAACGTCGATGTAGTCCTCGACCTCATCGGCGGAACGTACGGACGACGCTCGTTGGACTGCCTGCGACCGGGCGGGTTGGTCCTGGGCGCGGCGCTCGAGCCCGGCTTGACCGATGCGGAGGCACACCGGCGCGGGATGCGGTACCGCTGGCTAGGCGGCACGAGCATCGACAGGCCACTCGACAGGATCCGCGACCTCGTGGACACCGGCCAACTACGGGTCCACGTGGACAGGACCTACACACTCGAGGAACTCCCCGCCGCTCATGCGTACGCCGACAGCGGTCGCGTTACCGGCAAGCTGGTCCTCACCATCAGGAGCAGCGGCGCTGCAGGCACAAATCCAGGGCTCGAGAGGCCAAGCTCTGATGCCAGGACAGGAGGCGAGTAGTGCCGCCGGCCCAGCGGCCGGTGCCGTAGTCGCGCAGGCGCCAGAACGGTGGTGAGGTCGGGGTGGGCAGGAACTGGCTGGGAACCCAGCCCGGGGCAGTCACGTCGTATGGGCCATGACGGGTAGCAGCGCCCACGTGTCCCATCCAACGGCCGCCATTGGCGTCCCCCGCGTCATGACTCCAGCTCGCGTCATGGGACTGGCCCTGGTCGCCGGCCTGGTGCTGGTCACCGGCTGTACGGCGGAGCCGGTCCCCGCGCCGCCACGTGACCGGGCAGTGCCGGCCGGCGGGTTCCGGCTCGTCACGTTCGACTCCTGCCCGGAGGCGCTGCGGCATCTGAAGACGGCTGCCCGGGCGTACGTCGGGCCCTGGGGGTTCGGGTCGAACGGGGACGTCCGTACCTTCGGCCGCGCCGAACAGGCTGGGGCTCCCGCCGCAGCGGGGGCGGCGGATACGGCGTCCAAAGCTGCCGCCCCCGGCTACTCGGGCACCAACACCCACGAGGCCGGGGCCGATGAACCGGACCTGGTCAAGACCGACGGCAAGCGGATCGTCACCGTGCAGCACGGCAAGCTGTACGTGGTCGACCCGGCCACCCGCCGGTTGACCGGAGAACTGGACCTGGCACCGGGTGCCGATCAGTTCGGCGGGGTCGAAGACAGCCTGCTGCTGCACGGTGACCGGGCGCTGGTGCTGCGCCGCGACGGGTGGGCGGGGAGGGCGAAACCGGCCGTCCCCGAGGGAGGCGGGCGCGTCGCGGACGCCCCGGCGCCGGACGGCATCGTCGGCCCCCGGCTGATCATGGTCGACCTGTCCGGCGAGCCGAAGATCATCGGCGAATACCGGATCGACGGCGATCTGGTGGACGCCCGCCAGGTCGGCACGACGGTCCGGGTCGTGGTCCGCTCCGCGCCCCGGCTGAACTTCCCGTACCGGGAACGGGCCACCGATGCGCAGCGCACCACCGCCAACCGCGAGATCATCGACAACGCCACCGCCGACGACTGGCTGCCCCGGTACGAGGTCACCTCCGGCGGGCGAACCAGCGCCGGACGGGTCGGCTGTGAACGGGTGAGCCGGCCGGCCGTCTACTCCGGCACGTCGCTGGTGACCGTGCTCAGCTTCGACCTCGGTGCGGCCGCGCTCGGCGCTGGCGACCCGGTCACCGTCATCGCCGACGGCGACACCGTCTACAGCAACGGGCCCCGGCTGTACGTCGCCAACGATCAGCGCTGGCGGATGCTGCCAATGCTGACCGCGGGGAACGTCGCACCCGATCCCAGGGACGAGACCACCGAGATCTACCAGTTCGACACCGCGGGCGCCGGTGCCCCGCGGTACGTCGCCACCGCGTCCGTACCGGGCTGGCTCATCAACCAGTACGCCATGTCCGAGTGGGACGGGCACCTGAGAGTGGCCACCACCAGTGGCCGTACCTGGGGCGACAGGCCGAACTCGACGTCGAGCGTGCACGTCCTGCGCGCCGACGGCACGGCGCTGACCCAGGTCGGCAAGGTCACCGGACTGGGCAAGGGGGAACGGATCTACGCGGTACGGTTCGTCGCCGGCACCGGGTACGTCGTCACCTTCCGGCAGACCGACCCGCTCTACACCGTCGATCTGCGTGATCCGGGGGCGCCGACGGTGACCGGCGAACTGAAGATCAACGGGTATTCGGCGTACCTGCATCCGGCCGGCGAAGGACGGCTGCTCGGTGTCGGGCAGGAGGCGTCCGGCCAGGGCCGTATCCAGGGCACCCAGCTCTCGCTCTTCGACGTCTCCTCTCCGGCGCAGCCGACCCGGGTCGCCCAGTATCACGTGAAGCAGGGGCACTCCGAGGCAGAGTTCGACCCGCATGCGTTCCTCTACTGGCCGGCGGAACGCCTGGTCGTGGTCCCACTGACCGTCCACGGCACGGGCCAGCCGAGCAACGTGGCGGTGGCCCTGCGGGCCGGCGACGGCGGCTTCACCGAGGTCGGCACGGTCGACCACACGCTGAACACGGGGCGTTCCGAGGATCTGACGCCGATCCGCCGGTCACTGGTGGTCGACGGAGTGCTCTGGACCGTCTCCGCCGGTGGCCTCAAGGCGACCAGCCTTTCCACGATGAAGACCCTCGGCTGGCTGCGTACGGCGTGAACGGCGTGGTGGTGTCCGGCGTGGGGTTGTTCCGCTGCCGGAGGGGACCGGCCTGCACCCGCGTGCGGGGCATCGCGCCTCGCCGGAGAAGATGTCAGCATGACCGATCCCGTACTGCCCAAGCGCGTCGTCGTCACCGGTGCCACCGGCAAACTTGGTCGCGCCGTGGTCGCGCACCTGCGCGCCGTGGGCGTCGACGTCCTCGCGGTCGACCGCGTCGGCGGACGTGACCCCCGCGATGTCGACGGCGAGTTCCTCCTCGTCGACCTGACCGACTACGGGCAGGTGGTGGAGGCGTTCACCGGCGGCGCCGACGAGCACGCGGGCGGGGTCGAGGCGGTCGTGCACCTGGCGGCGGTGCCGGCACCCGGCCTGATGTCGAACGCGACCACGTTCGCGAACAACTCCGCCGCGACGTACAACGTCTTCGCCGCGGCCCGGGCGGCCGGCGTCAAGCGGGTGGTGTGGGCGTCGAGTGAGACGGTGCTCGGGCTGCCCTTCGACACACCGCCGCCGTACGCGCCCGTCGACGAGGAGTACGCGCCTCGGCCGGAGTCGACGTACTCGCTGAACAAGGCGCTGGAGGAGGAGATGGCGCGGCACTTCTGCCGGTGGGACCCGGAGTTGGTCATGGTGGGCCTGCGGTTCTCCAACGTGATGGACGTCGAGGACTACGCGCCGTTCCCCTCGTTCGACGCCGACCCGCAGCTGCGCCGGTGGAACCTGTGGGGTTACATCGACGCCCGCGACGGGGCCCAGGCGGTCGAGCGGGCGCTCGCCTACGACCAGCCCGGCGCCGATGTCTTCATCATCGCCAACGCCGACACCGTCATGACCAGGTCCAGTGCCGGCCTGATGGCCGAGGTCTACCCGGATGTCGAGGTCCGCAAGGAACTCGGCGAGCACGAGACGCTGCTCAGCATCGACAAGGCCCGGCGCGTGCTGGGCTACGAGCCTCAGCACTCATGGCGAGACCACGTGGACCTGACGTAGTCCCGGTCAGCGTGCGGCCTGGTAGGCGCGGCCGACGGCGGTAGCCGTGCTGCCGGTGCGGAAGAGGCCGGTCTGGTCCTTGTCCGTGGCGGGCAGGCCGAACCAGGCGTACCGGTGCAGCCAGGACAGGCCGCCCAGCATCCGGGTCGCCGCGGTGAGGAACGCGGCCTGCTGTGCCTGGGTCGGAAAGCGAACGCCGTTGGAGAAGTCGATCAGGGCGAACTCGGTGAGCCAGATCGGCAGCTTGTAGCGGTCGTGGACCGCCTGGAGGTACGACCGGAGCT
This sequence comes from Micromonospora sp. CA-259024, assembly GCF_050936255.1. NCBI lineage: Bacteria > Bacillati > Actinomycetota > Actinomycetes > Micromonosporales > Micromonosporaceae > Micromonospora > Micromonospora sp. CA-259024. Next base: position 1,160,740 of record NZ_JBNJND010000001.1, read on the forward strand.
GATTGACCGCGTTGGCGGTGGTGAAGTCGCCGCCGTACCAGTGCAGGGCGATGAAGTCGACGCGGTAGCCGCGCTGCTTCGCGCCGGTCATGAACCGGTCGAGCCACTCGCCCGGCCGGTCGCCGCCCCAGGCCACCGCCGGGCTGCCCAGCGGAAGGCCGGTGGCTTCCAGTTGCGGCCACAGCTCCAAGGCCTGCTCCACGCTCATGTCCGCCTGCCCACCCATGTCCGGCTCGTTGAACCCGAGTAGCTGTCGACCGTTCTTCTTGGCCTGCTGGAGGTTGCTGGCGGTGACGCTCTTCGCCCCCCAGATCATCGGGACGAACTCGGCGCCCTTCGGGCTGGTGACGCCCTGGTGGGCCACGTCCCAGGTGTAGTACCAACTCGCACCGGAGTTGGCCAGTGCCTGGCTGACGCCGTCGAAGGTCCACACACCGACGCCCTTGCGCTTCGAGGTGACCGCGGTGGCCGCCGGGGCGACCGGGCGCCCGGTCGTCGGCTTCGCCGTCGGCGTCGGGCTCGGGGTCGCTCCCGCCGGGCTCGCCGTGGCGGCGGGTGTGGTCGCGGTGGGTGCGTCGGGCGCCGGGTTCGTGGGCGGCAGCGCTTCGGCCGCCTGCGTCGCGGCGGGGGCGGGTGCCGGCCCGGTCGGTTGGACCACGACGATCACCCCGGTCACCAGTACGGCGACCGTGGCGGCCACGGCGAGCGGCCACAACAGACGCCTCGCGCCGAACGGGAGGCGACCGCCCAGCCCACGTCGGGGTTCCGCGTGGGCGCCCCGGGTCACCTGTGCGGTGTCGGCTCGGCCGTGACCGGTTCCGCGCATTCTTTTCACTCCTTCACGTGGTCGCACGACTACTCGATGGAGGGGTGATGGTTGATCGCCACCAGGGCCTCCCATCAGGAGACTGGCCGGCCGCACCGGGATAACGGTTTCACGTGTCGATCGCCGCCCGTGAGCCGTCTCGGGATCAGACCACAGTGAACGTCTTCACTTGCTCACAACGAGCGCGTAGCCTGCTTGAAACGATTCATAAGATCGGAGGTCGGCGTGACCAGTCGTACTCTCGGAATCCAGTCATCGGCCCGGCGGCGGCGAACAGCGGTGTCCCTGGCCGCGGCGGCCGTCGTCACGGTGGTTCTCACCGGGGCGCCACCGGCGATCGCCGCCCGGGGCCACGCGCCCGGCGCACCCGCATCGCTGACCGTCGGAGACCGAAGCCGCCCGCTCAACGTCGAGGGCGTCCCGCGGTTCGGCTGGCTGCCCCGCGACGCCGACCCCGGCGAGACGCAGACCGCGTACCGGATCACCGTCGCCGAGAGCGGCGGCGACCGGGTCTGGGACTCCGGCAAGGTCGCATCCGACCAGCAGTCCTACGTGCCGTACGCGGGGCCCGCCCTGCGCCCCGGCACCGCGTACGAATGGACGGTGCGTACCTGGGATCGCAGCGGACGGCAGTCCCCGCCGGCGGCCGGCGCCTTCGAGACCGGCATCGCCGACAACCAGTGGGAGAACGCCAGCTGGATCCGACGTGCCACCACCGAGGCGGACGACTACACACTGGCCCGCGCCGAGGTGCGCCCCAACGCCAGCCCCGTGATCCGGGCCCGCGCGTACACCGCCGCCGACCACACCTACGAGCTCTACCTCAACGGCGCCCGCGCCGACCGGGGCACCTCCTTCGGCTACCCGGGCGAGGACTACTACCAGGCCGCCGACGTCACCCGGCTGGTCACGGCCGGCGCGCCGCTGGTCATCGGTGTGCGCTACCACTGGTACGGCAGCGGCCAGGGCCGCCCCGCCGGTGCCCGGGGCGTACTCGTGAAGCTGGTCGTCGAGCACGCCGACGGCACCCGCGAGGTGTTCGGCACCGACGGATCCTGGCGGGTGGCCCGGGACACCCAGTTCGCCGCGAACGCCGAGCGCCGCAACGGCGAGGGTGACCGGATCGAGCGGCAGGACGCCCGCGCCGAGGTCGCTGGCTGGACGCGGCCGGGATACGACGACAGCGCGGCCGGGTTCACCGCCGCCGAGGTGCTCGGTGCGCATCCGACCCTCTCGTCCCCGCACCTGATCGGGCAGGAGACCCGGCTGGTCGAGAAGACCGTCTCGCCGGTCGCGCTGCGCAGGGCTGCCGACGGTACGGTGGTCGCCGACTTCGGCGTGGTCATCCCCGCCCGTCCGGTTGTTCGTTTCGACAGCGGCGTGGCCGGGCGCACAGTCGACGTACGGGCCGGCTACACCCTCACCGACACCGGCCGCGTCGCCACGTCCACCCTGGATTCACAGGGCACCACGATGAGTTTCCCGTACCTGCAGAAGGACGGTGCGCAGGAGTTCCGGGCCTTCACCCACCTCGGTTTCCGCTATCTGGAGATCCCCGCCGCGGGCGAGGAGATCTCGCCGCGCGACGTCTCCGCCGTCGTCGTGCACACCGACGTCCCGGCTGGCCGGGAGGCGAGCTTCACCAGCTCGAACGCCACCCTCGACGCGGTCTGGGCAATGATGAAGCGCTCCGCGATCTACTCCGTCCAGGAGGCGTTCGTCGACACTCCCACCCGGGAGAAGGGCCAGTTCCTCGGCGACGCCGCGAACATCTCCTACGCGACGATGGCCGCCTTCGGTGAGCGGGACGCCACCCAGCAGGCGATTCGTGAGTTCCTCCGCTCGGCCGTCCGCTACTGGGGCGCCGAGGGCGATCGGGGCCGTTACAACGCCGTCTACCCCAACGGTGACGGTAAGCGGGACATCCCCGACTACTCACTGATGTTCGTCGACTGGGTGTGGCGGTACTGGACCGAGACCGGCGACCGGGAACTGCTGGCCGAGGCGTACCCGGCCATCCGCGACACCGCCGAGTACGTGCTGCGCCACATCCCGGCCAGCGGTCCCACCGCCGGTCTGGTCACCGACCTGTCCGGCGGCAGTGGCGCCTACCGCTTCGGCATCATCGACTGGCCCGAGCCCGGTCGCTTCGGCTACGACATGACCACCGCCGCCCGGACCACCATCAACGCGCAGAGCGCCGACGTGCTGCGTAGCACGGCCCGGATGGCCGAGGCCCTCGGCCGGCCGGACGCCGAGGTGGCCGCGTACGACGGGCGGGCCGCCGACCTCATCGAAGCGGTCAACGCCTCGCTGCGCGCCGCCGACGGCAGCTACGTCGACGGGCTGTCAGCCACCGGTGAGCGCAGCGGTCACGCCGGACAGCACGCGACGTCGTACGCCATCGCCCACGGTGTCGCCCCGCCCGCCGACCTGGCGGCGCTCGCCGAGCACGTCGCGTCGATGGGCATGAAGCAGGGGCCGATGACCGCGCACTGGCTGCTACGGGCGCTCGCCGACGCCGACCGGCCCGACGCGGTACTGCGGCTGCTGACCAATCCGGACGACCTGGGCTGGGCGAACATCCTCGCCCAGGGCGGCACCTTCACCTGGGAGGCCTGGACCCTCGATCCCGGCAGCAACTTCAGTCAGTCGCACGGTTGGGGAGCGCAGGCGGTCGTCGACGTGCAGGAGACCCTGCTCGGCGTCCGCGTCGCCAGCCCGGGCGCCGCGGTGGTCGACGTCGTGCCGCCCGCCGTGGGACTGGACAGGGCGAGGGGCACGGTGCCCACCCAACGTGGACCGGTCGGCCTCGACTGGAAGCGCACCGGGGCCGGCCTGCGCGTCGACCTCGACGTGCCGGTCAACGTCACCGCCCGCGTCGCCCTGCCGGTCATCCCCGGGAAGTCCTACCGGGCGGCCGGCCCGAGCAGGGCCACCTTCCTCGGCATCGAGGATGGTCGAGCCATCTTCCAGGTGGGCTCCGGCCGGTCCAGCTTCCATCCGGTCGCCCAGCACCGCTGACGTCCGTTCCCGGGCCACCCACCGGCCCAGCCACCAGCCACCAAAGGATGAGGACCAGGAATGATGCGCACAACGCGGCGCCGCGCCGCACTTTCCGCGCTTCTTGTGCTGCTGCTCGGCGCGACGCCGATGGTGGTGCCGGGACCGGCGGCCGCCGCACCGGCGGCCGCCCCACAACTCACGGCGACCGGTCTGACCACGGAACGGGCCACCGATCCGATCGGGCTGGACGTGGCGAAGCCTCGCCTCGGCTGGCGTATCGAGGGCACCGTCCGGAGCGTGATCCAGGAGTCGTACCAGGTGCGGGTCGCGACGAGCCCGGCCCGGCTGAACGACGCCGACGTCTGGGACAGCGGCCGGGTCCGGTCGCGGCACAGCACCCTCGTCCCGTACGCCGGACCGCAGTTGCAACCCCGTACCCGGTATGTCTGGCAGGTTCGGGTCTGGGACGCCGCCGGCCGCGTCTCCGGGTGGAGCGCCCCCGCGTCCTGGGAGACGGGCGTCCAGGGTGGTGCCGGGTGGCGGGCCGACTGGATCGGGATGCCGTCACCCACCGAGTCGTGGACCGACTACACGGTGCAGACGACGGTCCGGCTGGAACGCGACGCCGCTGGGATCTACCTGCGTGCCCGCGGCCCGTCCAACGCGTACATGTGGCAGTTCTCCATCACCGGCGGCAGCGCCAAACTGCGTCCGCACGTCCGGGTCAACGGCGCCTGGACCCTGCTCAAGGAGGTGCCGCTCGGTGGGGTGGTGCCGGCCGACAAGCTGACCACACCGCACACCCTGCGCATCACCGCGGCCGGTGACACCATCACCACCTGGGTCGACGGCACCCAGGTCGACGTCACCCGGAGCAGCGCGCACCGGGCCGGCTCGGTCGGGCTGCGCACCAACGGCGTGGAGACCGGAGTCTTCTCCGACTTCTCGGTGACCAGCGGTGGTGGCGACACCCTCTACGCGGCACCGCTCACCGACGGTGGAAATCCGTTTGGGGCGGGCACGGCGACTGCGGGCGGCCTGCGGGTCACCGGCGACACCGAGGCCATGCTGACCGCGCTGGACGCGAACCCGCTGCTGCGCCGAGGATTCCGGGTCGACGGCACGGTCGCCCGCGCCCGGATCTACGCCACCGCACTCGGTGTCTACCAGTTGTCGCTCAACGGCCAGCGGGTCGGCGACCACGAGCTGGCGCCCGGCTGGACCGACTACGCCAAGCGCGTGCAGTACCAGGCGTACGACGTGACCCGCCAGCTCCGCTCGGGCGACAACGCCCTCGGCGCGATGCTCGGCGACGGCTGGTACGCCGGCAGCATCGCCTGGTTCGGCAGCGACATCTACGGCTCCCGGCCACACCTGAGCGCGCAGTTGCAGATCGACTACACCGACGGACGTAGCGAGACGATCGGCACCGACGGCTCGTGGCGTGCCGCCGCCGGGCCGTTCCTGCAGAGCGACCTGATCCATGGCGAGACCTACGACGCGCGGCGGCTGCCGGCCGGCTGGGACACGGTCGGGTTCGACGACAGCGGCTGGGCGGCCGCCACCGTCGACGACGTCGACGCCACCGACCGGATCGTCGCCCAGGTCGACCCGCCGGTGCGGGTCACGCAGGAGCTGCCGGCCCGGGCGCTGACCGAGCCCACCCCGGGCACCTGGATCTTCGACCTCGGCCAGAACATGGTGGGCAAGGTACGGCTCACGGTCAACGGCCCGGCCGGCACGACGGTACGCATCCGGCACGCCGAGGTGCTCAACCCCGACGGCACCGCCTACACCGCCAACCTGCGCACCGCCCGCGCCACCGACCTGTACACCCTTCGCGGCGGCGGGGCCGAGGTCTACCAACCCACGTTCACGTTCCACGGCTTCCGCTACGTCGAGCTGACCGGCCTTCCCGGTAAGCCCGACCTGTCGTCGGTGACCGGCCTGGTCATGCACACCGACGGGGAACTCACCAGCGAGTTCGAGACCTCCAACGCCATGGTGAACCAGCTGCACAGCAACATCACCTGGGGTCAGCGGGGCAACTTCCTGTCCATCCCGACCGACACCCCGGCCCGTGACGAGCGGCTCGGCTGGACCGGTGACATCAACGTCTTCGCCAACACCGCGACGTTCAACATGGACAGCCTGACGTTCCTCACCAAGTGGTTGCAGGACCTGCGGGACGCGCAGTCGGCCAACGGCGCCTACCCCGACGTGGCTCCCCGTGCCTGCTGCGGGGACGGCGCGACCGGTTGGGCCGACGCCGGGATCACCGTGCCGTACGCGCTGTGGCAGCGCTACGGCGACACCCGGGTGCTCCAGGAGCACTACGCCTCGATGGTGAAGTACGCGTCCTGGCTGGAGAGCACCAGCTCGGGCAACCGGCGTACCAACGCCGGTCCGTACCTCGACTGGCTCAACCTCGACGACCCGACGCCCGCCGGTGTCGTGGGCACCGCCTACTACGGCCACAGCATCCGGCTGCTGGCGGAGATGGCCGAGGCCATCGGCCAGGACGCGGACGCGGCACGCTACACGGCGCTGGCCAAAGCCATCGCGCAGGCGTTCGTCGATGAGTACGTCGCCGCCGACGGCACCGTGCAGGGCGACAGCCAGACCGGGTACGTGCTGGCCATCGGCATGGGCCTGCTGCCGGACCCGCTGCGTGCCAAGGCCGCCGACCGGCTGGTCGCCAACGTGCAACGGCACGACTGGCACCTCTCCACCGGCTTCCTCGGCACCCCGGACCTGCTGCCGGCGCTGAGCGACACCGGGCACCTGGACGTCGCCTACCGGCTGCTGCTCAACGACACGTACCCGTCGTGGGGCTACGAGATCGCCAAGGGTGCGACCACGATCTGGGAGCGCTGGAACTCGATCATGCCGGACGGCAGCTTCGGCGACGTGTCGATGAACTCCTTCAACCACTACGCCTACGGTGCCGTGGGCGACTGGATGTACCGGACCGTCGCCGGCATCCAACCCGACGCCGGCAACCCCGGCTACACGCACCTCACGTTCGCTCCCCAGCCGGGTGGCGGTCTCACCTCGGCCAAGGCGTCGTACCGGTCGGCGTACGGGGTGATCGGCAGCGACTGGAAGCTGGACGCGCGCGGCGACATGCGGTTGCGGCTCACCCTGCCGGGGAACACCACGGCGACCGTACGCCTCCCGGCCGCCGGTCGGAACGCCGTCACCGAGGGCGGCCGGCCGGCGGAGCAGGCCGACGGGGTGCGGTTCGTGCGGATGGACGGCGCCGTCGCCGTCTACGAGATCGGCTCCGGTTCGTACTCCTTCGCGATCGACCGGGTGCTCGGCGACCTGGGCGATGCCGGCGACACAGCGCGGGAGCTGGTGACGCTCACCAACGAACTCGCCGGTGAGCTGGGCGGGCCGACGGCGGCGTACCTGCGTGACCGGTTCGGTCGACTCGGCGCGGAGACGACGGCGGCGCGGACCGCGTACCTGGCGGGCAACCCGCGGTCGGCGGCCACTGACGTGCACCGCGCGCTGGCGACCGCGGCCGACACGACCCGGTGGCTGCGCACCCAGGTCGCCGCGGGCCGCATCGCGCAGGCCCATGCCGACCGGTTCACCGCGCTGCTCACCCAGGTCGACCAGCGGCTCTCCGCAGCGTCGTCGACCCTGGTCGGCGCCGTGGTCAAGCTCGACCTGCCGGTGGGGGAGCGGCTGCCCGGCGACGTCGTACGCGCCACCGTCACGGTGGCCAACGGTGGGCGTGACCCGCTCGCCGGGGTGACCTCGGACCTGCGCGCACCGGACGGCTGGACGGTGACCCCGGTCGGCAGGCAGGCCACCACGGTCACGCCGGGCGGCACCGTCAGCCACCGCTACGACCTGCGGATCCCCGCCGGCCAGGCACCGGTGGGCGCCTCCGTCGAGGGAACCGCCAGCTACCGCCACCGGGGCGGCACCGCCACCGTGCCCGTCGCCGGAACGGTCACCGTCGTTCCGGCGGTGCAGATCGTCTCGGTGACCTCGGTCCCGGCCGACGTCGCGCCCGGAGCCGAGACGACCGTCGGCACGGTGTTGCGCAACCGGGCCGGTGTGCGGGTCGCGGGGCAGCTCACCGTCACCGCCCCGGACGGCTGGCGGGTGGCATCGGCCACCACCGGTTACGACCTCGCCCCCGGCGCGGAGACCACCGTGTCCACCGTCCTCACGGCGCCGGTGTCGGTGACGGAGGGGCCGGCGGAGGTCGCGGTGGCCACCGGCGACACGGCGGTCGAACGGCGCACGCTCGCGCTCCCGGTCCGGCTCGCCAACCCGCCGGCGGGTGCGTCCGACCATGTCGACCTCGGTGACGCGGCCTCCGAGCAGGCACACCGCCTCGCCGCCTCGCCGTACTCGGCCACCAACGTCGAGGCCGGCCTGACCCGGCGGTACACCGACGTGACCCGCCCCGGCGGTTGGTTCGAGTTCGACCTCGCTGTCGCGCCCGGCCAACCGTTCGTGCTGCGGACGCGCGAGACGTACGACCAGGCCCAGCTCAAGGACTATGAGGTGGTCGTGGACGGGGTGGTGGCGCACGCCCGCTCGTGGCAGCGCACGGCGGACGGGGCCGGCACGGTCAGCTACCAGTTCGTCGTCGACCTGCCGGACGCGACGCGGGACGGGCTGGTGCGGGTGCGGTTCCAGGACACCGGTGACGGTTACGACCCGTCGATCGCCGACGTCTGGGCCACGGCCGTCCCGTCAGCCTGACGCTCTGGTCCAGGAGCCGGGCGGGCCTCCGGCCCGGCTCCTCGGCGAACGGGGCCGGTCGGCGGTCAGCGCCGGGCGCGCCGGGGTTGGTCGCTGGAGCGGCGGACGACCAGCTCGGGCTGGAACACCACGTGCCGGTGCCGGTGCGTGTCGCCGGTCTCGGCCTCCTCGAGCAGCAGTTGCGCCGCGGTGCGGCCGAGCTGGTCGCGGGGTTGGCGCACCGACGACAGCGGCACCGCCGCCGCGTCGGCGAACTCGATGTCGTCGTAGCCGACGATGGCGACGTCGGCGGGCACCCGTAGGCCGCGCGCGGTCAACTCCTGCAGCACGCCGAGGGCGATCAGGTCGTTGGCGCAGAAGACCGCGGTGGGGCGCTGCCGGGCAGGCAGGGCCAGTAGTTCCTCGGCGGCGCGTCGGCCGGCGGCGACGGTGAGGCTGCTGGTCACCGCCACCCGGAGCTCGGCGGTGCTGCCGCGTTCCTCCAACGCCGCGGCGGCCCCGGCGTGCCGGTCGGCGACCTGGGCGATGGAGAGCGGGCCACCGAGGTAGGCGATGCGGTGGTGGCCCTGGTCGAGCAGGTGGTCCATGGCGAGTCGGCCCCCGAGGACGTCGTCGACCGCCACCGAGCAGCGGCTCGCCCGGCCGGCACCCCGGTCGACCAGCACCACCGGGATGCCCCGGTCGATGAGCTTGTCCAGGGTCGGCTGCGGGCCGTGCTCGACCGGGGTGATGAGCACACCGCGGACCCGCTGCTCTTCCAGCAGCTCCAGGTGGCGGCGTTCGCGGGCGCTGTCCTCGCCGCTGTTGCAGACGACGAGCATGGCGCCCGCTTCCTCGATCACCTGTTCGGCGCCACGGACCACGTCGGTGAAGAACGGGTTCGCCACGTCCAGGACGACGATGGCGACGGTGCGGCTGTGCCCGGCACGTAGTTGACGTGCGGAGTCGTTGCGAACGTAGCCGAGGGTGGTGATGGCGTCGAGCACCCGCTGGCGGGTCGCGGGGGCGACGGTGTCGGGTCGGTTGAGCACGTTGCTCACGGTGCCGAGGGAGACGCCGGCGTGCCGGGCGACCTCCTTGATGTTCGCCGTTGCCATGGCTCCCTCAATGCTTCGTGCGGTGGTCGCGGCCCGCGCCCGGCGTCGGGCAGCGCGGTCGCGGCGGTCCCGGAAGGCCGGTCACGCGTGGCGTGGGACGGCACGACCAGGTCGCCTCGGCAGTCTATAGCGACTAAAACGTTTCATCCATTCGGTCGGAGGCACCGCGCGTCGGGTCGTTGTCGGGCGGACCAGCGCCGAGTGGTCGGAAAGCCCGGAGCGGCAACAAGGAAGAAATGGCGATGAAACTCTTGACGCTCTCGAAGGTCGGCCCCTACGGTCCATGGACGACGCATGAAACGATTCAGGAGGGGGTCGGATGACCGCCGAAGCACCAGGCGCGGACCGCGCTCCGCTGCTGGTACTCGACGGCGTGACGAAGTCCTTCGGGGCCGTCGCCGCGCTGCGCGGGGTGCACCTGGCGCTGCACTCCGGTGAGGCTCACGCCCTGGTCGGCGAGAACGGGGCCGGCAAGTCCACACTGGTGAAGATACTGGCCGGCGCCCACGGGCCGGACTCCGGCGGGATGACCCTCGACGGGCAGCCGCTGCGCCTTCGCGGCCCCGGCGACGCCCGGGCCGCCGGCATCGCGGTCATCTACCAGGAGCCGACGCTCTTCCCGGATCTGTCGGTGGCGGAGAACATCTTCATGGGCCGGCAACCGCTTCGCGGCCTGCGCCGCATCGACACCGCGACGATGAACCGCGACGCGGAGCGGCTCTTCCAACGGCTGGGCGTCCGGATCGACCCGACCCGCCCCGCTCGGGGGCTCTCCATCGCCGACCAGCAGCTCGTCGAGATCGCCAAGGCGATCTCCTTCGACGCACGGGTCCTGGTCATGGACGAACCCACCGCCGCGCTGTCCGGCGTGGAAGTCGAGCGGCTGTTCGCGGTCACCCGCTCGCTCTGCGAGCGCGGGGCGGCGGTGCTGTTCATCTCGCACCGGTTCGACGAGGTGTTCGACCTCTGCCACCGCATCACCGTGCTGCGCGACGGCGCCTGGGTCTCCAGCGACCCCGCCACCGACCTCACCGTCGACGAGGTGGTGCGGCGCATGGTCGGCCGGGACGTCTCCTCGCTCTATCCCAAGCAGGACGCCCAACTGCGGGACACGCTGCTCGAAGTCCGTGGGCTGACCCGCGCCGGCGTCTTCGCCGACGTGTCGTTCTCCGTGCGGGGTGGGGAGATCGTCGCCCTCGCCGGGCTGGTCGGCGCCGGGCGCAGCGAGGTCGCCCGCGCCATCTTCGGCGTCGACCGCTACGACACGGGTGAGGTGCTGGTCGCCGGCCGAGCCGTCCGGACGGGCAACCCGGGCCGGGCGATCGCCGCCGGCATGGCGCTGGTCCCCGAGGACCGTCGACAGCAGGGCCTGGTCATGGAGTTGTCGGTGGAGCGCAACGCCACCCTGGCCCGCCGCCGGGCACTGAGCCGGCTGGGCCTCCTGCTCGGCGGCGCCGAGCGCACCGAGGCCCACCGTTGGACGCGGCGGCTGCAGGTGAAGGCCGCCCGGCTCGGCGCACCCGTGGCAACCCTCTCCGGGGGCAACCAGCAAAAGGTCGTGCTCGCCAAGTGGCTGGCCACCGAACCGCGGATCCTGATCATCGACGAACCCACCCGTGGCATCGACGTCGGGACAAAGTCCGAGGTGCACCGTCTGCTCTCCGAGCTGGCCGGCGAGGGTCTGGCCATCCTCATGATCAGCAGTGAGCTGCCCGAGGTGCTCGGCATGGCCGACCGGGTTCTCGTCATGCACGAGGGGCGACTGGTCCGCGAGCTGTCCCGGACCGAGGCGGACGAGACCTCCATCATGTTCGCCGCCACCGGTCAAGGAGCGACCGCATGAGCCTCACCGACGCCGGCGCGCCCGAGCAGGTCGCCGGGCACGCCCCGACCGACCCCGGCCGGCAGCGCCGCCGCGGCCTCACCGAGCGACTGCTGGCCGTACGCGAGCTGAGCCTGCTGATCGCGCTCGGCGTGCTGGTCCTGGTCACCACCCTGCGCAACGAGCGATTCCTCAGCGGCCAGAGCGTCAAGGACCTGCTGCTGGGCTGCGCGATCCTGGTGATCCTGGCGGTCGGCCAGACCCTGGTCATCGTCACCCGCAACGTCGACCTCTCCGTCGGTTCGATCCTGGGACTGGTCGCCTTCGCCACCGGCACGCTGTTCGTCTCCGCGCCCGGCACCCCGTGGCCGGTGGCGCTCGTCCTGGGCGTCGCGCTGGGTGCGCTGTGCGGTGTCGTCAACGGTGGCCTGATCGCGGTGGCCCGGGTGCCCGCCCTGGTCATCACCCTCGGCACCCTCTACGCCTTCCGCGGCGTCGACTACTACTGGGCGTCCGGGCGGCAGATCAACGCCGCCGACATGCCCCCGTCGTTCCTGCGGCTGGGCAACCAGACGGTGCTCGGCGTACCCGTGCTGTTCCTCGTCGCGCTGGTCGTCGTCGCCGTCATCGGTTTCTACCTGCGGTCCTACCGCAGCGGCCGGGAGCTCTACGCGATCGGCTCCGAACCGGCCGCCGCCCGGCTCTCCGGCATCCCGGTGGGCCGGCGGGTGTTCGCCGTGTTCATCGCCAACGGCGCGCTCGCCGGCCTCGCCGGTGTGCTGTACGCGGCCCGGTTCGGCACCCTGGACGCAGCCGCCGGCACAGGTCTGGAGCTCCAGGTCGTCGCCGCGGCCGTGGTCGGCGGGGTGGCGATCTTCGGCGGCAGCGGCAGCGCCTACGGTGCGGCGCTCGGCGCCGTGCTGCTGACCACGATCGGCAGCTCACTGGCCGTCCTGCGCATCGACCCGTTCTGGCAGCAGGCCGTGGTCGGCGCACTCATCCTTGCCGCCATCGGGCTGGACCGGCTCCTGGCCCTGCGGGTGGCGGCCCGGCTCCGAGGGAGAAGCGCCCGTGACTCCTCTGACGCCTGAAGACGCCAGCTTCTCAGGCTGCACGCGCGGCCTGAAGGGCAAGCCCTGCCCTGAGTATGTTGCTTGCACCGACCACGTCCGCGTGCCCGGTGTGGCCGCAGGCCACGCAGGCGAACTCGGCTTGGGTCAGGCGGTTTTCCCGAGCACAATGCCCACACTGCGGGCAGGTGCGGGAGGTGTTGGCCGGGTTCACCGCGATCACCAGCCGCCCGGCACTTTCAGCCTTAGCCGCAAGGACTCGCAGGAACACCCCCCAACCCGCGTCCAGGATCGAGCGGTTGAGCCCGGACTTCTGGGCCACATTGGTGGCCGGCGCGTTGACGGTGCCGTGCGTCGAGCCGGTCATGTTCGTGATGCACAGGTCCTCGTGTGCGATCAGGTCGTGGTGGCCGACCAGCCAGCGAGCGATCTTGTGGGCATGGTCGAGCCGCTGCCGCCCGATGCGGCCGTGCAGGGCCGCGACCCGCTCGCGTGTCTTCCGGCGGCGGATGGACCCAGGCCGATGTCGAGCCAGGGCGCGCTGTGCGTCGGTAAGCCGTGCGCGCGATGCGGCGAGGTGCCGGGGATTTGCGACGTGTACGCCGTCGGACGTGGTCAGGAACGAAACGACGCCCATGTCGACACCGACCACCCTGCCGGTGGCTGCCAATGGCTGGGCGGAAACCTCGTCGCAGGACAGGATCACATGCCAGCGGCGTCCTTGCCGTTTCACGCTGATCGTCTTGACCGTACCCTCCACCTGCCGGTGCGCGTGCACCCGCACGTGCCCGATGCCTTGCAGGTACACCCGCACCCGATCCGAGCCGGGGGCGGGGTTCCAGCGGCATCCGTCGCGGTCCTTGGGCCATTCGACGGTGTCGAACCAACCCGGGCCTTTGAACCGGGGGTATCCGGGGGTCTGGCCGGCTTTGATCCGGCGGAAGAAGGCGGTGAACGCCTTATCGAGGCGGCGCAGGGTGGCCTGCTGGGAGGAAAACGACCAACGTGCGTGGTCAGGGTCGGCGCGGCGGATGTCTCTGAGTTGGGCGGACTGGTCGCCGTAGCGGATTGTCACCCGGGACCGACGCCACGCCTCCCGGCGTTCCTCCAGCGCAGAGTTGTAGAGGCTGCGGTGGTCGTCCAGACACGCGGCGAGGGAGGCGGCCTGCCGGGTGGTGGGACGCAGCAGGAACTTATACGCCCGTCTCACCGGTCACGTTTCTGTGGCTCGGGTCCCGCACACACGTCCAAAACCTACCGCAACCATCCATGCGGAATTGAAGGGAGGGAGCGCGGATTCTCCCGATGCCTAACGGCGCTGGTCCCCTCCGCGCGAATCTGATGGCACATGACAGCCTGTACGCCGCACCGCCGTCCGTCGTGGGCCCTGGGCGGGAAACGAGCCGCCTCGCCACTCTGCGCGGGCTGCTCGGCTCCTGGGACGCGGTGATCCTCGCCGCTCTGGTGGTGGCCGTGCTGGTCGCCGGGCTGACCGTGGAGAACTTCGCCACCGGTCGCAATGCCCAGTTCCTGCTGCTCGATCTGGTGCCGCTGGCACTCATCGCGCTGCCGATGACCCTGATCGTGATCACCGGCGAGATCGACCTGTCGGTGGCCAGTATGGTCGGCCTGAGTAGCACCCTGATGGGCCAGCTCTGGCTCTCCAGCGGGCTGTCGCTGGAGCTGATCTGCGTCCTCGTGGTGCTGCTCGGCGCCGTGCTCGGCGCGGTGAACGGCCTCTTCGTCACCGGCTTCGGCCTGCCGTCGCTGGCGGTCACCATCGGCACGCTCGCCCTCTACCGAGGGCTGTCGTTCGTCGTGCTCGGCGACCAGGCCGTCGCGGACTTCCCGGCCGACTGGACGGCCGCCATGGTGCGCAACATCCCCGGCACGTCCGTCCCGGTCGTGGTGGTGCCGCTGCTGCTGCTCGCGGTGGTCTTCGCGGTCGTGCTGCACGCCACGCCGGCCGGCCGCGCGCTCTACGCCATGGGCAACAACGACCAGGCGGCCACGTTCACCGGCGTCTCGGTGGCCCGGACGAAGTTCTGGCTGTTCGTGGTCTCGGGTGCCGTCTGCGGGCTGGTCGGCATCTTCTGGACCCTGCGCTACGCCAGCGCCCGCGGCGACAACGCCACCGGCCTGGAGTTGACCGTGGTGACCGCCGTGCTGCTCGGCGGTGTGTCGATCTTCGGCGGCCGGGGTGGTCTGCTCGGTGTGCTGGCCGGCGTCCTGCTCCTCGGCGTCCTGCGCAACGCGCTGCAACTCGCCGACGTCGACGCGAACGCGCTGACGATCGTCACCGGCACCCTGCTCATCGCATCCGTCGTACTGCCCAACGCCGTCGCGGATGTCCGCGCCCGGCTGCACCGTCGACGCCAGCGGCACCCCGTCGTGCCGTGACCTCCCCCGCGCACCAACCACCCCCGGAAGGATGACGATGTCCGCGTACCGCAGAGGGCTCCGTGTCGGGGCCACCAGCCTCACTCTCGCCGCACTGCTGCTCAGCGCCACGGCCTGTGGCGGCACCACCCGGGACAACGCCGGCAACGACACCGGCGCCGGCAACCAGGCGAGCGGCGCCGCCAATCCCAACGCCGCTCTCAAGGAAGGGCTCAAGATCGCCTTCCTGCCGAAGCAGCTCAACAACCCGTACTTCACGGTCTCGGACAACGGCGGCAAGGACGCCGTCACCGAGATCAAGGGTGAGTTCAAGGAGGTCGGTCCGTCCGAGGCCAGCGCCTCGTCCCAGGTCAGCTACATCAACACCCTGTCCCAGCAGGGCATGGACGTGATCGTCACCTCGGCCAACGACCCGAACGCGATCTGTGGGGCGCTCAACCAGGCGAAGGCGGCCGGCGCGAAGATCGTCACGTTCGACTCCGACACCAAGCCGGAGTGCCGCCAGATCTTCGTCAACCAGGTGACCGCCGAGGGCATCGCCGAAAACCAGGTCAAGCTCATCTCGCAGCAGATCGGCGGCGAGGGCGAGATCGCGATCCTCTCTGCCACCGCCAACGCGACCAACCAGAACGCCTGGATCGCGCTGATGAAGAACGAGCTGACGAAGCCCGAGTACAGCAAGATCAAGCTGGTCACCGTGGCGTACGGCAACGACGACGACCAGAAGTCCTTCCAGGAGACCCAGGGTCTGCTGCAGTCGTACCCGAACCTCAAGGGCGTCATCTCGCCCACCACGGTCGGCGTCGCCGCCGCCGCCCGCTACCTCAGCGGATCGCAGTACAAGGGCAAGGTCAAGCTGACCGGCCTGGGCACCCCGAACCAGATGCGCCAGTACGTCAAGGACGGCACCGTCGACGCGTTCGCCCTGTGGAGCCCGGCCGACCTCGGCTACCTCGCCGCGTACGCCGGTGCGGCCCTGGCCTCCGGCCAGATCACCGGCGCCGAGGGCGACAAGTTCAAGGCCGGCAAGCTCGGCGAGTTCACCGTCGCGAAGGACGGGGTGGTCATCCTCGGCCCACCCACCGTGTTCGACAAGAACAACATCGACCAGTTCCAGTTCTGAGCGCCCTCCCGGTCGGTGCTGGCGCACGCCGAGCACCGACCGGGGGAGCCGACGGGAGAACCATGCCCCGCGTCTGCTTCACCCTCCAGGTCGACCCCGAACGACTGGACGAATACCGCGCCCGCCACGTGCGGGTCTGGCCGGAGATGCTCTCCGCGTTGGCCGAGAGCGGCTGGCACGACTACTCGCTCTTTCTCCGCGGGGACGGCCTGCTCGTGGGCTATCTGGTCACCGACGACTTCGCGGCGGCCCAGGCCGCCATGCAGGCCAGCGACGTCAACGCCCGCTGGCAGGCGGAGATGGCGCCCTACTTCGTCGACCTCGACCAGGGCGCTCCCGACCGCGCCATCCGGCCGCTGGACGAGGTCTTCAACCTTGAGGCGCAGCTCGCCGCTGAGCCTGCGGCGCGGTCCACCGCAGAGACGGGAGAAACACGATGACGCAGCCCGACGCGCAGACCCTCGACCGGGTCAAGCAGGCCTTGCGGTCCCAGCGGATCGAGACGCCATCCTGGGCGTACGCCAACTCCGGAACCCGGTTCAAGGTCTTCCCCCAGGAAGGGGTGCCCCGTAACCCGTACGAGAAGGTCGCCGACGCGGCGGTCGTCCACCAGCTCACCGGCATCGCACCCACGGTGGCGCTGCACATCCCGTGGGACCGTGTCGACGACTACGCCGACCTGGCCGCGTACGCCGGTGATCACGGTGTCGGCCTGGGCGCGATCAACGCGAATGTCTTCCAGGACAACGACTACAAGCTGGGCAGCGTCACCAACCCGGATCCGGGGGTGCGCCGCAAGGCCATCGACCACCTGCTCGAGTGTGTGGACATCATGGACCGCACCGGCTCCCGCGACCTGAAGCTCTGGTTCTCCGACGGCACCAACTACCCGGGCCAGGACGACATCCGGGCCCGGCAGGACCGGCTGGCGGCGGCGCTGCGCGAAACCTACGACCGGCTCGGCGACGACCAACGGCTCCTGCTGGAGTACAAGCTGTTCGAGCCGGCCTTCTACACCACCGACGTGCCGGACTGGGGCACCGCGTACGCGCACTGCCTGGAGCTGGGCCCGAAGGCGCAGGTGGTCATCGACACCGGGCACCACGCACCGGGCACGAACATCGAGTTCATCGTGGCGTTCCTGCTGCGCGTCGGGAAGCTCGGCGCGTTCGACTTCAACTCGCGCTTCTACGCCGACGACGACCTGATGGTCGGCTCCGCGGACCCGTTCCAGCTGTTCCGGATCATGTACGAGATCGTCCGTGGCGACGCGTTGGCACCGGAAGCCGGCATCGCGTTCATGCTCGACCAGTGCCACAACATCGAGGCGAAGATCCCGGCCATCATCCGCTCCGTGCTCAACGTGCAGGAGGCGACCGCGAAGGCGTTGCTCGTCGACGCGGACGCGCTGGCCGCCGCGCAGCGCAGCGGTGACGTGCTCGCCGCCAACGCCGTGCTGATGGACGCGTACAACACCGACGTCCGGCCGCTGCTCGCCGAGCTCCGTACGGACCTGGGCCTGGATCCGGACCCGATGGCCGCGTACGCCCGCTCCGGCTACTTCGACAAGATCCGCGCTGAACGCGCTGACGGCCAGCAGGCCGGCTGGGGCGCCTGACCACCACTGAGAAACACAGACTGGGGACGTGAGGACGATGCAATCCGAGGTTCAGGCGTTGATCGCGCGCAGCAACCGGCTCGGCGCCGACCCGACCACGACGAACTACGCCGGGGGCAACACCTCCGCCAAGGGTGCGGCCACCGACCCGGTCACCGGCGGCCCGGTCGAGCTGCTCTGGGTCAAGGGCTCCGGCGGTGACCTCGGCACCCTCACCCCGGCCGGTCTGGCCGCGCTGCGGCTGGACAGGCTCCGCGCCCTGGTCGACGTCTACCCCGGCATCGAGCGGGAGGACGAGATGGTCGCCGCGTTCGACTACTGCCTGCACGGTCGGGGTGGAGCGGCGCCGTCCATCGACACCGCCATGCACGGCCTCGTCGACGCCGCGCACGTCGACCACCTGCACCCCGACGCCGGCATCGCGATCGCCGCCGCCGCCGACGGGCCAGAGCTGACCAAGGAGATCTTCGGCGACCGGGTGCTGTGGGTTCCCTGGCGGCGGCCCGGTTTCCAGCTCGGCCTCGACATCGCCGCGGTGGCACGGGCCAACCCGCAGGCGATCGGCGTGATCCTCGGCGGGCACGGCATCACCGCGTGGGGCGCGACCAGCGACGAGTGCGAACGAAACTCGCTGGAGATGATCCGGTCCGCGCAGGCGTACCTCGACCAGCGGGGTGAGGCGGAGCCGCTCGGCCCGGTCATCGCCGGCTACGAGCCGTTGCCGATCGACGAGCGAAGCCGTCGGGCGGCGGCGCTGTTCCCGGTGCTGCGGGGCCTGGCGTCCACCGATCGCCCGATGGTGGGCCACTTCACCGACAGTGACGCGGTGCTCGACTTCGTCTCGCGGGAGAAGCACCCCGCGCTCGCCGCCCTCGGCACGTCCTGCCCGGATCACTTCCTGCGCACCAAGGTCCGCCCGATGGTGCTCGACCTGCCGCCCACCGCCCCGGTCGAGGACGTGATCGGCCGCCTCAGGGAGCTGCACGCCTCCTACCGCGACGACTACCGTGCCTACTACGACCGGCACGCCAGCGCGGACAGCCCGCCGATGCGAGGGGCCGATCCGGCCATCGTCCTGGTGCCCGGTGTGGGCATGTTCAGCTTCGGCGCCAACAAGCAGACCGCGCGCGTCGCCGGCGAGTTCTACGTCAACGCCATCAACGTGATGCGCGGCGCGGAGGCCGTGTCGCGCTACGCGCCGATCGACGAGGCCGAGAAGTTCCGGATCGAGTACTGGGCACTGGAGGAGGCGAAGCTTCAGCGGATGCCGAAGCCGAAGGCCCTCGCCACGCGGGTCGCGTTCGTCACCGGCGGCGGCTCCGGCATCGGCCGGGCGATCGCCCACCGGCTCGCCGCGGAGGGGGCGTGCGTCGTGGTCGCCGACCGCGACGCCGAGGCGGCCGGCGCCGTCGCCGCGGAGATCGGCGGCACCGATGTGGCGGTCGCCGTCGCCGCCGACGTCAGCGACGGCACGGCGGTCGCCGACGCCCTGCGCGATGCGGTGCTCGCCTTCGGTGGGGTGGACCTGGTCGTGAACAACGCCGGGCTCTCACTGTCCAGGTCGCTGCTGGAGACGACCGAGGCGGACTGGGACGTCCAGCACGACGTGATGGCCAAGGGCTCCTTCCTCGTCTCCCGGGAAGCCGCCCGGGTGTTGCTGGCGCAGGGGATGGGCGGGGACATCGTCTACATCTCCAGCAAGAACTCGCTGTTCGCCGGCCCGAACAACGTGGCCTACGGCGCGGCCAAGGCCGACCAGGCGCACCAGGTCCGGCTGCTCGCCGCCGAACTCGGCGGCCACGGCATCCGGGTCAACGGTGTCAACCCGGACGGGGTGGTCCGCGGTTCCGGCATCTTCGCCGGGGGCTGGGGTGCGCAGCGGGCCGCCGTCTACGGCGTGCCGGAGGAGCAACTGGGCGAGTTCTACGCCCAGCGCACGCTGCTCAAGCGCGAGGTGCTGCCCGAGCACGTCGCCAACGCGGTCTTCGTTCTCACCGGCGGCGAACTGTCGCACACGACGGGACTGCACATCCCGGTGGACGCCGGCGTCGCCGCGGCCTTCCTCCGCTGATGGCCACCGTGCGTCTGGCCGCCGTGGACGTGGGCGCGTCCAGCGGCCGGGTCATGCTCGCGCGCGTAGGGCCAGGGACGCTGGAGCTGACCGAGGCACACCGCTTCGGCAACGAACCGGTGCGGGTGGCGGGCACCCTGCACTGGGACGTCCTGGCGCTCTACCGGGGCGTCCTGGAGGGGCTGCGCGCCGCCGGTCCGGTCGCCGGCATCGGCATCGACACCTGGGCGGTGGACTACGGGCTGCTCGACGCCACCGGCGCTCTGCTCGGCAACCCGGTGCACTACCGCGACGGACGTACCGAGGGCGTCGCCGACCGGGTGGCGAAACAGCTCGGCCCGGAGCGGCTCTACGCCACGACCGGGCTGCAACACCTGCCGTTCAACACCCTCTACCAGCTCGCCGCCGCCGCCGGTACGCCCCAGTTGGAGGCCGCACACCGGTTGCTGCTGATCCCGGACCTCATCGCGTACTGGCTCACCGGCGAGATCGGCGCCGAGGTCACCAACGCATCCACCACCCAGCTGTACGACCTGCGCCGCCGCGCCTGGGCGACGGACCTGATGGCCGACGCGGGAATCCGCGGCGAGCTGTTCCCGCCGCTGCGCGAGCCGGGCACCCGGATCGGTCCGGTCCTGCCCGCGCTCGATCTGCCCGGAACGCCCGACGTGGTGGCGGTGGGATCGCACGACACGGCCTCGGCCGTGGTGGGCGTGCCGGCGGTGGGTGAGCACTTCGCCTACATCTCATGCGGCACCTGGTCGCTGGTCGGCGTCGAGCTGGATGCCCCGGTGCTCAGCGAGCCGAGCCGGCGGGCCAACTTCACCAACGAGTCCGGCGTCGACGGCACGACCCGCTACCTGCGTAACGTGATGGGCCTCTGGCCACTGCAGGAGTCACTGCGTGCCTGGGGCACCACGGACCTGCCCGCCCTGCTCCGGCAGGCGGCCGAGAGGCCGGCCTTCCGCTCGGTGGTGGATCCGGACGACCCCGCCTTCCTGCCACCCGGCGACATGCCCGCCCGCATCGCCGAGGCCTGCCGGCGCACCGGGGAGCCGGGGCCGGACAGCCCGGCGGCCACGGTCCGGTGCATCCTGGACAGCCTCGCGCTGGCGCACCGGCGCGCTGTCCAGCAGGCGCAACAGCTCTCCGGTCGGCACGTCGACGCCGTGCACGTCGTCGGCGGCGGCGCCCGCAACGATCTGCTCTGTCAGCTCACCGCCGACGCCTGCGGCCTGCCGGTGCTCGCCGGGCCGGTCGAGGCCACCGCCCTGGGCAACGCCCTGGTGCAGGCCCGCGCGCTCGGCGTGATCGGCGGTGGCCTGGCGCAGCTGCGGTCCGTGCTGCGCGCGACGCAACAGATCGTGCGGTACGAGCCACGCGCCGGCACGACGGCGTGGCGCTCGGCCGCCCGACGACTCGGATGGGAGGACTGAGGATGCGGATCGCCCTGTTCGTCACGTGCCTGGCCGACACCCTGTTCCCGGAGGCGGCCAAGGCGACGGTGCGGCTGCTGGAACGGCTCGGTCACGAGGTCGTCTTTCCGCAGGACCAGACCTGCTGCGGGCAGATGCACATCAACACCGGCTATCCGGACGACGCACTGCGCCTGGTGCGGCGGCATGTGCGGACCTTCGCCCCGTACGACGTGGTGGTGGCCCCGTCCGGCTCGTGCGTCGGGTCGGTGCGTCACCAGCACGCGATGGTGGCCCGGCGGGCCGGTGACGAGAGGTTGGCCAGCCAGGCCGAGGACGTCGCCCGTCGTACGTACGAGCTGTCAGAGCTGCTCGTCGACGTGCTGGGGACGACCGACGTCGGTGCCTACTATCCGCACCGGGTGACGTACCACCCGACCTGTCACTCGCTGCGGATGATCCGGGTGGGGGACAAGCCGATGCGGCTGTTGCGCGAGGTGCGCGGCCTGGACCTGGTGGAGCTGCCGCAGGCCGAGCAGTGCTGCGGCTTCGGCGGCACGTTCGCGGTGAAGAACGCGGACACCTCGACGGCGATGCTGGCCGACAAGATGCGTCACGTGCTCGCCACCCGGGCCGACGTCTGCACCGCGGGGGACGCCTCCTGCCTGATGCACATCGGCGGTGGGCTGTCCCGGCTCCGGACCGGCGTACGCACCGTGCACCTCGCGGAGATCCTGGCCGGTACCGAGCCCACCGCCGACCCGGTGGAGCAGGCGCAGCGGCGGATTGGCGGGGTGACGGTATGACGGAGACCTTCCTGGGGATGCCGGCCACCGCGCCGCGCGGTGTCGGGCACCTGCGCGGCGACGAGCCCTTCCCGGTCGCGGCCCGGCGCAGCCTCGCCGACGCCCAACTGCGCCGCAACCTCGGCCACGCCACCGCCACCATCCGGGCCAAGTCGGCCGCCGTCATCGGTGAGGTCCCCGACTGGCAGGAGCTGCGCGAGGCCGGCCGCGCCATCAAAACCGACGCGATGGCCCGTCTGCCCGAGCTGCTCGACCGGTTGGAGGCGGCCGTCACCGCCGCGGGCGGCACCGTGCACTGGGCGGCCGACGCCGTCGAGGCCAACCGGATCGTCACCGACCTGGTCAAGGCCACCGGCAGTGACCGGGTTATGAAGGTCAAGTCGATGGCGACCCAGGAGATCGGCCTCAACGAGGCCCTGGAGGCGGCCGGCATCGAACCGGTGGAGACAGACCTCGCCGAGCTGATCGTCCAGCTCGGGCGGGACAAGCCCAGCCATATTCTGGTGCCCGCGATCCACCGCAACCGCGCGGAGATCCGCGAGATCTTCCTGCGTGAGATGCCCGGCGTGGACCCGGGGCTGACCGACGAGCCCGCGATCCTGGCGGCGGCGGCCCGCCGCCACCTGCGCCGTACGTTCCTCAGCACCCGGATCGCGGTCTCCGGGGCGAACTTCGCGGTCGCCGAGACCGGCACCCTCGCGGTGGTCGAATCCGAGGGCAACGGTCGGATGTGCCTCACCCTGCCGGACACGCTGATCACCGTGATGGGCATCGAGAAGGTCATCCCCACCTGGGCCGACCTCGAAGTGTTCCTGCAACTGCTGCCCCGGGCCTCCACCGGGGAGCGGATGAACCCGTACACCTCGATGTGGACCGGAGTCACCCCCGACGACGGGCCACAGGCCTTCCACCTCGTGCTGCTGGACAACGGCCGCAGCGCGGTGCTCGCCGACGAGGTCGGCCGGCAGGCGCTGCACTGCATCCGCTGCTCGGCCTGTCTCAACGTCTGCCCCGTCTACGAGCGCACCGGCGGGCACGCGTACGGCTCCGTCTATCCCGGACCGATCGGCGCCGTGCTCTCGCCGCAGCTGACCGGCGTGGAGGACAACGCCTCCCTGCCCTTCGCCTCCTCGCTGTGCGGCGCGTGCTTCGACGCCTGCCCCGTGAAGATCGACATCCCCTCGATCCTGGTGCACCTGCGCGCGCAGCACGTGGACGCGTACCGGAAGGAGCATCAGCTGCCCGGCGCCGAGGCGGTCACCATGGCCGCCGCCGCGTACGCCATGGATCACCCGCCGCTGTACGAGGCCGCCCAGCGCGGGTCGCGGCTCGCCCGCTTCGCCGGTCGGCGCGGCCGTGGTCTTCCCCCGCCGCTGTCCGGTTGGACCGTCGGCCGCGACCTGCCGCAGCCGCCACCGCAGACCTTCCGCGAATGGTGGGCGCAACGATGACCTCCCGCGAGTTGATCCTCGGGCGCCTCCGCGCGGCTCTCGCTGCGGCCCCTTCCACCCCCGGCGACGTGCCCCGCGACTATCGGCCGGCCGGTGGTGCCGTGGACCTCGACGTGCTGGTGGACCGGCTCACCGACTACCGGGCCACCGTGCACCGGTGCTCCGACCGCGAGGTGGCGCAGGTCGTCGACGCGGTCCTCGGTGGCCGACGCGTCGTGGTCCCGCCCGGGCTGCCCCGGCACTGGCTGCCGGACACCGTCGACGTGCTGACCGACGACAACGCCCCGAGGGAGCAGATCGCCGCGGCCGACGGGGTGGTCACCGCGGCGACGGTCGCCGTCGCCGAGACCGGGACCGTCATCCTCGACGCGGCGCCCGACCAGGGGCGGCGGGTCATCACGCTCCTGCCGGACGTGCACATCTGCGTCCTGCGTACCGATCAGGTCGTCGCGGGTGTCCCGGACGCCCTCGCGCGCCTCGACCCGCACCGCCCGCTCACCTGGGTCAGCGGGCCGTCCGCCACCAGCGATATCGAACTCAACCGGGTCGAGGGCGTGCACGGCCCGCGGCACCTGCACGTGGTGCTCATCCCCGCCTGAACGGTCAGCCGAGCAGATCACCGGTCGGCAGCGGCAGCGGCAGCGGGGGTAGCGACGGCAACACCGACGGGAGCGGCACCGACGGCAACGGAAGTCGGGGCAGCAACGGGTTGGCGGTGGGGGTCGGCGGGTGCGTCGGCGCCGGCCGCTGTGGCCGTGGTGGTGTGCTGCCCGGCGTCGGGACGCCGGAGGGCTCGGGGGCGGTCGACACCGCGGGCGACGGCGTCGGGACGACCGGGACGGTGGCGCAGCGCGGCCAGCCGGGGCACCGGTGCGTGGCCAGATCCCGCAGGACGGCGTCGATGTCGGCGCGCAGCCGGATGACGTCGGCCGGATCGGCGACCCGGCCCAGGTCCCGTTGGGCCTGGTCGATCAGCTCCCGGGCGTCGTCGTACCGGCCCTCGGCGACGGCCGCGCGGGCACGGGCGGTGGTGTGTTCGACGCCGAGCACCTCCGCCCGCTCGGGATGCAACACCCTGGTCAGCGACCACAGAGGACTGGTCGGTCCGGCGTCGTGGCTGGCGACTCCCAGCCCCGTCGCGAGCATGAGCACGGCGAGGACGGCGGCGGCCAACCCCAGGGCACGCCTTGCGGACGGCTGCCACCGGGTCGGGCCGGGAACGGGGGCGCCGGCCCGGAGCGTGCCGGCCCGAGCGGCGGAAGCCGACGGGACGACGTGGACCGGGCCGTCGACCACGGTGGCCGGCTGGTCGGTGCTGAGGTCGGCACGCCAGGCGGCCAGCATGGCCGTGAGGCCGTCGGCGTCGTCCTCCTGCTCGCCGCGGCCGAGCGCGTCGAGGAGCAGGTCGTCGCGGTGGATCGCGGCGAGGTCCACGTCCTCACCGCCGTCCGGCCGGGGCTCGCTCATGCCGCCACCTCGTCAAGTCCGTCGCCGGCAAGCGTACGGAGCCGGGCCAGGGCACGGGACTGGGCCACCCGTACGGCCGGCGCCGACATGCCGAGGATCGAGCCGACCTCCTCGGCGGTGAGACCGACTGCCACACGGAGGGTGATGATCTCCCGCTGGAGATCGGGGAGGCGGTGCAGCAGCACCGCGAGTCGTCGGGCCAGATCGGTGGCGACGGCCTGCTGCTCCGGCCCGGGCGTGGTGTCCACCTGCTCCAGATCGGCGTCGGTGACGGCGGCGCCGCGGACCGCCGCGCGCTGGGCGTCGGCCACCTTGTTCGCCGCGATGGCGAAGACGAACGCGGAGAACGGTCGGCCCTGGTCGCGGTAGCCGGGAAGGGCCTTCAACACCGCCAGGCAGACCTCCTGGGCGACGTCGTCAGCGGTGGTGTACGCCCCGCCGACGCGACCCAGCCGGGCCCGGCAGTAGCGGACCAGCCCCGGCCGCACGTTGGTGAGCAGGGCAGCGACCGCCGCCCGGTCGCCGTTGGCGGCCAGGTGGACGAGCTCCGGCTCGATCGTTGTGGTCATCGGGGACGCGAGGCACCTTCGTTACCGGCGGGTTAACCGCACGCTATCGAGACGCGCGCCACTTTGCCTAGTTCACGTTGTGTGCTGACGAGGTAGCCCAAAAAAGTTGTTACGCCCGCCCGGGTCGCCGCGATGTCACAGGTAGGAGCGGAGAGGGGCGTGGATGGGCGTCGAGGTGGCGGTGCAGGGGCTGACCAAGTCCTTCGGTGGCCAACCGGTCTGGTCGGACGTCAGCCTGACCCTGCCGGCCGGCGAGATATCCGTGCTGCTGGGTCCGTCCGGCACCGGCAAGTCGGTGTTCCTCAAGACACTGGTGGGGCTGCTCCGCCCGGATGCCGGGTCGATCTGGATCGAGGGCAAGGATCTGCCCCGGCTCTCCGAGCGGGAGTTGTACGAGGTGCGCAAGCTGTTCGGGGTGCTGTTCCAGGACGGTGCGCTGTTCGGCTCGATGACCATCTACGACAACGTCGCCTTCCCGCTGCGGGAGCACACCCGCAAGTCGGAGTCCCAGATCCGCGAGGTCGTCAGCGAGAAGCTCGACATGGTCGGCCTGATCGGCGCCGAACGGAAACTGCCGGGGGAGATCTCCGGTGGGATGCGCAAACGCGCAGGCCTGGCCCGCGCGCTCGTGCTCGACCCCCGCATCGTCCTCTTCGACGAGCCGGACTCCGGGCTGGACCCGGTGCGGACCGCGTACCTGAACCAGCTGATCGTCGACCTCAACCAGCGGACCGGGGCGACCTTCCTGATCGTCACGCACGACATCAACACCGCGCGCACGGTGCCGGACAACATCGGCCTGATCTACCACGGGCATCTGGCCATGTTCGGGTCGCGGGAGTTGCTGCTGTCCAGCACGGAGCCGGTGGTGCGGCAGTTCCTCAACGCCCAGCGCATCGGACCGATCGGCATGGCCGAGGAAAAGGACGCCGAGGAATTGCAGGCCGAGGCGGACGCCGGCGTGGAGCTGCCACCGTTGCCGCCCATCCCGCTGCAACTGCCTCCGTCGGACGGACTGCCCCGCGCCGCCGAGCGCCCCCCGGGGCAGTGGTGCCGGGAGCACGGCGTCACGCCGCCCCCCGGCTCGTTCGCCGGGCTGACCGACGGGGTGCCGGCCGGGAACGGGCGGCGGTGACCTCGATGAGCGGACCCGTCACCGCCGTACGCCACACCGGCGAGTTCTTCGCGTTCTGCCTGGACACCCTGCGCGGCCTCGGCCGGCGACCGGTGCAGGTCCGCGAGTTCGTCCAGCAGGCCTGGTTCATCAGCTCGGTGTCGATCCTGCCCGCCGCACTCGTCTCCATCCCCTTCGGCGCGGTCATCGCGTTGCAACTCGGCTCGCTGGTCCGCCAGCTCGGCGCGCAGTCGTTCACCGGCGCGGCGTCGGTGCTCGCGGTGGTCCGCGAGGCGGGGCCGATCGTCACCGCGCTGATCATCGCCGGCGCGGGGGGCTCGGCGATCTGCGCCGACCTCGGCTCCCGGAAGATCCGCGAGGAGCTCGACGCGATGCAGGTGCTGGGCATCGACCCCATCCACCGCCTCGTGGTGCCCCGCGTGCTCGCCTCGATGCTGGTCGCCGTGCTGCTCAACGGCCTGGTCAGCGTCGTCGGGGTGACCGGTGGCTACCTGTTCAACGTGGTCCTGCAGGGCGGCACACCCGGCGCGTACCTGGCCAGCTTCCAGGCCCTGGGGCAACTGCCGGACCTGCTGGTGGGCGAGGTCAAGGCGCTGCTGTTCGGCGCCGCCGCCGCGTTGGTCGCCTCGTACAAGGGGATGACCGCCAAGGGCGGCCCGAAGGGCGTCGGCGACGCGGTCAACCAGAGCGTGGTGATCACCTTCATGCTGCTGTTCGCGCTGAACTTCATCGTCACGGCCGTGTACTTCCAGGTCGTACCGCAGAAGGGAAGCTGACGTGCCGGTGCTGCGCCACCTCGACAACCTGGGCGGACAGCTCGCCTTCTACCTGCGGGCGTTCGCCTGGACGCCGCGCACCGTACGCCGCTACAAGCGCGAGGTGATCCGGCTGCTGGCGGAGGTGAGCTTCGGCTCCGGTGCGCTCGCCGTGCTCGGCGGCACCGTCGGTGTCATCTGCTTCCTCACCTTCTTCACCGGCACCGAGGTCGGCCTTCAGGGCTACCAGGCGCTCAACCAGCTCGGCAGCAGCGCGTTCACCGGTTTCGTCTCGGCGTACTTCAACACCCGGGAGATCTCCCCGCTGGTCGCGGCGCTGGCCCTGTCGGCCACCGTGGGCTGCGGGTTCACCGCCCAGCTCGGGGCGATGCGGATCTCCGAGGAGGTGGACGCGCTCGAGGTGATGGGGATTCCGTCGCTGCCGTTCCTGGTCACGACCCGCATGATCGCCGGGTTCGTCGCGGTCATCCCGCTGTACGTGGTGGGGCTGCTCGCCAGCTACCTGGCCACCCGCACCATCGCCGTCTTCTACTTCGGACAGTCCGCCGGCACGTACGACTACTACTTCCACCTGTTCCTGCCGCCGGAGGACGTGCTCTGGTCCTTCGGCAAGGTGCTGGTGTTCAGCGTGATCGTGGTGCTGGTGCACTGCTACTACGGCTATACCGCCAGCGGCGGGCCCGCCGGCGTGGGCGTCGCGGTCGGCCGGGCCGTGCGGCTCGCCATCGTCGCGGTCAACATCGTCGACTTCTTCCTGTCGCTGGCCATCTGGGGCGCCACCACCACCGTCCGGATCGCGGGGTGACCATGAGACATCGCATCCTCGGCATCGTGTTCATCGCCGTGCTGCTCGCGGCGTTGACCGCCTCGGTGCTCCAGTACCGCAAGGCGTTCACGCCGGTCACCTGGGTCACCCTGGAGGCCGGCCGGTCCGGCCTGCAGCTCAGCCCGGGCGCCGACGTCAAGGTCCGCGGGGTCGTCGTCGGCGACGTGCGCACCGTCGACAGCACCGGCGCGGGCGCGACCATCCGGCTGGCCCTGGACCCGGCCACCACGCCGCGGATCCCCGCCGACGTCAGCGCGCGGCTGCTGCCCAAGACGCTCTTCGGCGAGCGGTACGTCGAGCTCGTGCCGGCCGGCGGCAGCGGCGTACCGATCCGTGACGGCGCCATCATCCCCCAGGACCGCAGCCACACCGCCGTCGAGCTGGAACGCGTCCTCGACGAGGCGCTGCCGCTGCTCCAGGCGGTGCGGCCCGAGCAGCTCGCCGCGACACTGGGCGCGATCGCCACCGCCCTCGACGGACGCGGCCAGCAGCTCGGCGCGAACATCGAGCGGCTCGGTGCGTACCTGCGGCAGGTGAACCCGGCGATGCCGGCTGTCGCCGAGGACATCCGCAAGCTCGCCATCGTGCTGGACAGTTACGACGCCGCCCTGCCGGACCTGCTCGCCCTGCTGCGGGACGTCACCGTCACCGCCCGCACCGTCACCGACCAACGCGCACAGCTCGCTGCCTTCCTCGCCGACACCACCGACACCGCCGACGCCACCCGCGGCTTCCTCGACCGACACGGCGACCAGATCATCGAGCTCGGCCAGGTGAGCCGCCCGGTGCTGGAACTGCTCGCCACGTACGCCCCCGAATACCCGTGCCTGATGAGCGGCCTGGTCGCCCTGCAACCCCAGGTCGAGCGGGTCTTCGCCGGCGGGCGGATGCACGTCACCCTGGAGGTCACCCGCGACGGCGGCAGGTACGAGAAGGGCCGCGACGAGCCCGTCTACGGCGCGCACGACGGGCCGCAGTGCCGGGGCCTGCCCCAACCGGGGCGATCGGCGCCCAGCGTGCCGGTCGCCGACGGTTACGACCACGGCGGCGCTCGCCCGCACACCCCCTTGCCGGTCGGCCAGGCGGCGGCCGTGCCCGCCGCCGGTTCCCCGGCGATGGGCCGGGCCGCCACCGGCGAGGAGCGCGCGCTGGTCAAGCCGCTCGTCGGCGCCGTCACCGGCGTCCTGCCCGCGGAGGTCCCCGACATCGCGGTCCTGCTGTGGGGGCCGTTGCTGAGAGGAGGGGTGGTGAACGCGCGATGAGCAACAGAGCCGTGGCACCCCTGCTGAAGCTGGTGGTCTTCGCCGTGGTGACCCTGCTGCTGACGGCGCTGCTCGCGCAGACCCTCGGTGCCTTCCCACCGGGTGGGGTCACCTACCGGGCCCGGTTCACCGACGTCACCGGCCTGCTCCCGGGCGACGACGTCCGCGTCGCCGGTGTGCACGTCGGCCGGGTCCGCGACATCAGGGTCGTCGACGACACACTCGCCGAGGTGGCCTTCACGGTCACCGCCGACATCCCGGTGGCCACCAGCGTCCGCGCCAAGATCCGCTACCGCAACCTGGTGGGCCAGCGGTACGTGGCGCTGAGCGAGGGGCCCGGGGAGGGGCGTCCACTGCGGCCCGACGGCCTCATCCCGCTCGGCCAGACGACACCGGCCCTGGACCTCACGGTGTTGTTCAACGGGTTCCGGCCCCTGTTCACGGCGCTCAGGCCCGAGGACGTCAACAAACTCGCCTACGAGATCATCCAGGTGCTCCAGGGCGAGGGCGGCACGGTCAGCAGCCTGCTGCAACGCACCGCGTCGCTGACCAACACCCTCGCCGACCGGGACGCCGTCATCGGGCGGGTCATCACCAACCTCAACGGCGTCCTGGGCACGCTGGCCGACCGGGACCAGAACCTGGACCAGAGCATCAGCCAGCTCCAGCAGTTCGTCTCCGGGCTGTCCGCCGACCGCGCGGCGATCGGCGAGTCCCTGGTCAGCATCGGTGAACTCACCACCGCCACGTCGTCGCTGCTGCGCGAGGTACGACCACCGCTCGCCGCGGACGTGCGCGCCCTGGACGAGCTCTCCGGCACTCTCCACCGCAACGCGGCCGTCATCGACAGCACCCTCGGGCGGCTGCCGCAGCGGTACGAGTCCCTGACCCGCGTCGCGTCCTACGGCTCGTGGTTCAACTTCTACCTCTGCGACTTCGACGGCAACGTGGCGGTGTCGGGCCGGGCACCGATCGACCTGCCCACCTTCAGCGCCCCGGCCGCCCGATGCGCGGGAGGCAGCCAGTGACACCGTTTCGGGAACGCAACCCGGTGGTCGTCGGCACCCTCGGGTTGGCGCTGATCGTCGCCGTGCTGCTGGGCGCCTTCCAGCTCGACCGGCTGGCCGACCTCACCGGACGCGGCTACGCGGCGGCCTTCCACGACGCCAGCGGCCTCGTCACCGGCAACGAGGTACGGGTCGCCGGGGTGCGGGTCGGCAAGGTGACCGCCGTGGAACTCGCCCGCGACGGCGCGCCGTACGTGCGGGTCGGGTTCCGGGTGGACGACGACAGCGTCCGGCTCGGCACCGACACCGGCGCCACGATCAGGATCAAGACGGTGCTCGGCCAGAAGTACCTGGCCCTGTCGCCGGCCGGACCGGGTCGGCTGCCCGAGGGCGGGCAGATCCCTCTCGCCCGCACCGCCGCGCCGTTCGACGTGGTGCAGGCGGTCACGGGGCTCGCCGACACGCTCGACAAGGTCGACACCGATCAGCTCGCCGCCGCCTTCACCACCCTGTCCGAGACCTTCGCCGACACCCCCGCGAGCGTCGACGCCTCCCTGGTCGGCCTCTCCCGGCTCTCCCGGACCGTCGCCGGACGCGACGCCGAGCTGCGGGCGCTGCTCGACCGCGCCCGTCAGGTGACCGCCGTGCTCGCCACCCGGGACGAGGAGTTCCGCGCACTGGTCACCGACGGGGAGGCGCTGCTCGCCGAGGTGAGCCGGCGTCGGGACGCCATCCACCAGCTGCTCGTCGGTACCGACGACCTCGCCACCCAGCTGTCCGGCCTGGTCAGCGACAACCGCGCCCAGCTCGCTCCCGCGCTGCACAAGCTGCGGGAGGTCGTCGCCGTCCTGCAACGCAACCGGGACGACCTGGAAAAGACCATCCAGCGGATGGGGCCGTTCGTCACCGCGTTCGCCAACGTGGTGGGCAACGGCCGCTGGTTCGACTCGTACGTCTCCGGTCTGCTCCAGCCGTACCAGCCCACGGGAGGCCGCTGATGCCCGGTCCCATCCAGCGGTGGCGCCGGCCGGTCGCCGTCACCACCGTCCTGCTGGTAGCCGTCGCCGTCGGCGTGATCGTTCTCCGCGACGGCACACCCCCACGGCGGGTCGTCGCCCATTTCACCCGCGCCGTCGGGGTCTATCCCGGGTCGGACGTCCGGGTGCTGGGCGTCCGCGTCGGTGAGGTGGTCGCGGTGACCCCGCAGGGCCGCACCGTCCAGGTGACCATGTCCTACGACCCGGGGATCGCCGTCCCCGCCGACGCCCAGGCGCTCATCGTGCCGCCCAGCGTGGTCAGCGACCGCTACGTCCAGCTCACTCCTGCCTATTCCGGTGGCGCCGCGCTCGCCGACGGGGCCGAGATACCGCTGGAGCGGACCGCCGCCCCGATGGAGATCGACGACATCTACCAGGCGCTCGACGACTTCAACCGCACCCTCGGGCCGGAGGGCGCCAACCGCGACGGCGCCCTGTCCGACCTGGTCGCCACCGGCCGCGCCAACCTGGAGGGCAACGGCCAGCACCTGCACGACACCCTCGACGGCCTGTCCCGGGCACTGGCCACCCTCTCCGACGGGCGGCAGGACCTCTTCGGATCGGTCGTCAACCTCCAGCGCTTCACCACCGCGCTGGCCCGCAGCGACCGGGAGGTGCGCGCCTTCAACCAGCAGTTGGCAGACGTCGCCCAGCAACTGGCCGGGGAGCGCGACGAACTGGCCGCCGCGCTGCGCAACCTCTCCACCGCGCTGGCCGACGTGACCACGTTCGTGCGGCAGAACCGCGACGTGTTGACCTCCAACGTCGCCGCGCTGGCGGACATCACCGGCATCCTCGTCCGCCAGCAACAGGCCGTCATCGACATCCTCGACGTCGCCCCGCTCGCCTTGGGCAACCTCAACCTGGCGTACAACCCGCGGTCGGGCACCCTGGACACCCGGGACAACGTGATGGGTCCCTACGACCCCGCCGGTTTCGCCTGCTCGCTGATCGCCGACCAGTTCCCCACGGCGCAGGTGCCCGCCAAGTGCCGGGCGCTCGCGCAGACCCTGCACTCCCGTGGGCTGCCCATGACCGACCAGCTCCGCAAACTCCTCAAGCTGCCGCCCGGCGCCCCGGCGACCGGCGGGTCCTCACCGGGGAAGCCTCCCCCCAGTTCCCCCGGTGCGCCGATCCCCGACCAGGCGCCGGGCGGCCCTGCCATCACCAGCGACCCCACCCTCGGCGGCATCCTGCGGGGTGTGTCGTGAGCGCCCGCATCCTGCGGACCCTGGCGTGCGCGATCGTGGTGGTGATGCTGCCGGCCGGGTGCGGCCTGCCCGACCTCGCCGACCTGCCGCTGCCCGGCGGCGCCCCGAAGGGCGACGGGTACGCCGTCACCGCCGAGTTCAGTGACGTGCTCGACCTGGTGCCGCAGGCCGCCGTGAAGGTCGACGACGTGACGGTCGGCAGCGTGGAGAAGATCTCCCTGGCCGGCTGGACCGCCCAGGTCACCCTGCGGCTCGGCGCGGACGTACGCCTGCCGTCCAACGCGACGGCCGCCGTCCGGCAGAGCAGCCTGCTGGGCGAGAAGTACGTGACGGTCGCGTCGCCACCCACCGGCGCCTCCTCCGGTCGACTCGCCGACGGTGACCTCATCCCGCTGTCGCGGACAGCTCGCGGCGCCGAGGTGGAGGAGGTCCTCGCCGCGCTCGGGCTGCTGCTCAACGGCGGTGGTCTGGCGCAGCTGAGGACCATCAACCAGGAGCTCGGCGCCGCACTCGAGGGGCGGGAGCCCGCCGTCCGGGACACGCTGGACCAGCTGGACACCTTCATCGGCGGGCTGGACAAGCAGAAGGCCGACCTGGTCCGCGCCCTCGACGCCCTGGACCGGCTCAGTGGCCGGCTCGATCGTCAGAAGCAGGTGCTCGGCGAGGCCGTGGACTCGCTCGCCCCGGGCCTGACCGTGCTGGCCGGGCAGCGCGCCCAACTGACCCGGGCGCTGACCGCGCTGGACCGCTTGGGTGACGTCGGCACCCGGGTGGTCAACAGCAGCCGCGACAACACGCTGGCCGACGTGCGGGCGCTGCAACCGATCCTGGAGCAGTTGGCACGTGCCGGGGACGACCTGCCGAAGTCGCTGGACTTCATGCTGTCGTTCCCGTTCCCGCCCAATGTCACCGGCGCGATCGTCGGCGACTTCGTCAACCTCTCCATCACCGCCGACCTCGACTCGGCGTCGATCCTGGCGAACCTGGTCGCCGCTGCCCCCGCCGCGCCGGCCCGTCCGCGCACGCCGGCAAAGGGCGCCACCCCCGGCGCACCGGCGGCCGGTGGCGCCGCACCGACCGTGCCGCGGCCTGGCGGCGGGTCCCGTTCGCTGCCCGACCTGCCGATCCTCAGGTGCCTGCCCGACCCGCTCAACTTCCCCGCGACCTGGACGCCGCCGAAGGACTGTCTGCTGCCGGAGGGCTGCGTCCTGCTCAAGCCCGGCTCGACGGTGCCCATCGGCGGGCTGATCCTGCCGAAGGGCCTCGTGCCTCCGGGCACGGTTTTTCCCGTCGGGACCGAACTGCCCTCCGGCACGGTTCTGACGGCACCGTGCATCCTGCCGCTGACCGGCGCGGTGATCGGACAGATCGGCACCCTGCCGGACCTGCTGTCCGGGGGGTTGACGCCATGATCGGACGTACCGCGAAGGTGCAGGTTCTGGCGTTCCTGCTGGTGAGCGTGCTCGGCGTCAGCTACGTCGGCGTCCGCTACGTCGGGCTGGGCGACCGGCTGCTCGGCGGAAGCTACGTCGTCCACCTGGACCTCGCCCGGGCGGGCGGCATCTTCCCCAACGCCCCGGTCACCTACCGCGGCGTGCCGGTCGGCCGGGTCGCCGCGGTCGCCCTGCGCGGCGACGGGGTCCGGGCCGACCTGCGGTTGCAGCGTGACGTCCGGGTGCCCGACGACCTGCGGGCCGTGGTGGCGCACCGCTCCGCCGTCGGCGAGCAGTACGTGGACCTGCGTCCGGAGCGCGACAGCGGTCCGTACCTCACCGACGGCGCGGTGATCCCGGTCGAGCGGACCGGAGTCCCGCTCGCGCCGGAGGTCCTGCTGAGCAACCTCGACGCCCTGGTGCGCTCCGTCGGGCCGGAGGACCTCACCGTCCTGATCACCGAACTCGGCGCCGCGTTCGAGGGCAACGAGCTGGCCCTGGCCCGGATCCTGGACGACGGGGACGCGCTGCTGACCGATGCGGCCACCCGCCTGCCGGAGACACTCGCGCTGATCAACGACGGGCGAACGGTGCTCACCACCCAGGCCGAGTCGGCGCAGGCGCTGCGCCGGTGGGCGGCGGGCCTGGCCCGGCTGGCGGCCACCCTCCGCGACGCCGACCCCGACCTGCGGCGGCTGCTCGCCGCCGGGCCTCCCGCCGGTCGGGAACTGGTCGCGTTGCTGCGGGGGCTGGAACCGACGGTCGGCACCCTGCTCGGCAACCTGGTGACCGTCAACGGCATCGCCGCCCGGCGGCTGCCCGGCATCGAGCAACTGCTGGTGGTGTACCCGATCGCCGTCGCCGGCGGCTTCACCGTCACCCCGGGCGACGGCACCGCCCACCTCGGCCTGGTCCTCAACGTCGACGATCCGCCGCCCTGCGTGTACGGGGGCGGCCGAACGACCTGCGACGCGGGGGAGCGGGCGGCCGGTGCCAGCGTGCGCGGTGCCGCCAACGCCCCCCGACCGGGTGGCCGGGAACCGGATCCCGACCCGGGGCGGTCCGGCAGCGCCCCGACCGGCGGGACCGAGCCCGGCGGGTACGACCCGGGGACCGGCCTGGTACTCGGCTCGGACGGCCGGCCTTTGCAGTTCGGCGGGACCGGAGGCCAGTCCCGGACAGCCGGAGACCAGTCGTGGAAGCAGTTGCTGCTGGCCGGGGTGACGCCGTGAGCGACGCGAAGAAGGAGGCGCAGATGCGGGCCCGGAGGGACCACACGCTGAAAGTCATCAAGGGGGCGAAGCCCGGGGTGCCCGGCCGCGCGTCGCAGCGCCGGATCGTGCCCCGCCAGTTCCCCCGACCGGTCGAGCCGATCGAGGACCTGCTGAAGCGGCTCGACCAGGAGCCGGTCGAGGACCCGGCGGATGTTGCGGACCCGGCGAGCGGAGACGATCTCGCGAGCGCGGACAGCTCGCCGGAGGAGGCCTCGGATGCCCGCCGCACGGGTGAGCGGGCCACGTCGAGCACCCGGCGACGGTCGCTGGTCGTCCTGCTCGTGGCCGTGCTCGCCGCGACGGTCGCCGCAGGCGGCGTGACCGGGCACCGCTGGTACCTCGACCGGGCGACGGACCAGGCCCGGCAGCAGGCCCTCGCCGCCGCCAAACAGGCCAGCGTCAACTTCGTCTCGGTCAGCGCGGCCAGCGTCGACCGGGACATCCAGCGGATCACCGCCGGAGCCACCGGCGACTTCAAGGACGAGTTCACCCGGGGTCAGTCGCAGGTCCGCGCCGCGGTCGTGGAGAACAAGGTCGACTCGCGCGGAACGGTGCTGCGGGCGGGGCTGGTCTCCGGAGATCGCCGTCGAGCGGTCGTCCTGGTCGCCGTCGACGCCACCGTCAAGAACGTGAAGGCACCCGAGGGGCGGCCGTCGCACTACCGGATCCAGCTGGACATCGTCCACGACACGGCATCCGGGCGGTGGCTCGTGTCCCGGCTGCAGTTCGTCGGATGAGAGAGGGAGGACACGTGCGTACCCTGGTCCGATTTCCGCGGCGGCCGCGCGTTCCCCGGCTGCGTTCCGCCCGGATCCGGCTCGTGCCGGCCCTGGTCGTCGCGATCGTCCTCGCTGCCGCCGTCGCCGGCGCCGGCTGGTGGGGCGACCACCGCGCCGAGCAGCGGGACAGCGCCGTACGCCAGGCACTGGCCACCGCGCCCGCCGCCGCCAAGGCGATCTTCTCCTACGACTACCGGACGTTCGACGACAGCGTCGCCAACGGCCGCACCTTCGCCACCGGACAGTTCGGCAAGGAGTACGAGCAGACCACGGCGGCGTTGAAGCAGACCGCCACCACCCAGCAGGCGGTCGTGGCGGCGGAGGTGTCCGCGACGGGCGTGGTGACCGCGACCGCCGAGCGGGTCGAGTTGCTCGTCTATGTCAACCAGTACCGGCGCAACGTGAACACCGCAGGCGAGAAGGTCGACCAGAACCGGGTGGTGCTCACCCTGGTCCCGGTGGACGGGGAGTGGAAGGTGTCCCGGGCAGCCGCCATCTGACTTGTCTGTCCTGCCCAGGGACGGGTTAGGCTCCTGCACGTGATTGACGTGCAGGGCAGCGGGAGCGACGAGCGGCTTCGTCGTATCGAGGCGGTCACCGACGCCGCGCTGTCCCAGCTCGACGCCAAGGACCTACTGGAAGAGCTGGTCGATCGTATCGGAGAGGTGCTGGGGGTCGACACCGCCGCCATCCTGCTGCTGGACCTGCACGCCCAGCAGTTGGTGGCCACCGCGACGAAGGGGCTGACCGAGGCGGTCCGGGAGGGCGCCCGGATCCCCGTCGGCCGCGGCTTCGCCGGCCGGATCGCCCAGGAGAAGCAGCCCGTCGTCGTGGAGCACGTCACCGCCGCCGACGACCCGGCTCTGTTCGGCCGGGGAGTGCGCTCGCTGATGGGTGTGCCCATGTTCGCCGGCGGCGAGCTGATCGGCGTACTGCACGTCGGCTGCCTGCGGCCGCACCGGTTCACCGACGACGATGTGCGACTGCTGCAACTCGCCGCCGACCGTGCGAGCCTCGCCAGCCGGACCCGGGCCAGCGGCCTCGACCGCAGCGCCGCCCTGGCGTTGCAGCGCAGCCTGCTGCCCACGCACCTGCCCGACGCGCCGGGTGTGGACATGGCCGCCCGCTACGTACCCGGTCACGACGCCGGCGTCGGCGGCGACTGGTACGACGTGTTCACCCTGCCCTCCGGTTGGCTGGGTGTCGTCATCGGCGACGTGTCCGGCCACGGGCTGCAGTCGGCGGTCGTCATGGGGCGTCTCCGCAGCGCGCTGCGCGCCTACGCTCTGGTCTGCGACGATCCGGCCACTGCGCTGACGCTGCTCGATCGCAAGGTCCACCATTTCGAGACCGGGAACCTCGCCACCGTCCTCTACGCCATGATCTCCCCGGACCGCACGGCGATCCGGATCTCCCTCGCCGGGCACCTGCAACCCGTCCTGGCCGCACCGGGACAACCGGCCGACACGCTGGCCATTCCCGTTGATCTTCCATTGGGTGTCGGCCCGCGTCAGCCGGCCCGCCGGTGCACCGAGGTGGCCTTTCCGTCCGACGCGGTGCTGATCTGCTACACCGACGGGCTCGTCGAACGCCGTGGCGAGGTCATCGACGTCGGCATCGAGCGGCTCTGCGCAGCCGTTGAAGCCGGCCCCGCCGAAACGGTCTGCGCCCGCGTCATGACCACGCTCGCCGCCGAACAGACCACCGACGACATCGCTCTGCTCGCCATCCACTCAGCCAACCGACGTA
Source organism: Micromonospora sp. CA-259024 (assembly GCF_050936255.1). Classification (NCBI taxonomy): domain Bacteria; kingdom Bacillati; phylum Actinomycetota; class Actinomycetes; order Micromonosporales; family Micromonosporaceae; genus Micromonospora; species Micromonospora sp. CA-259024. The sequence continues at coordinate 1,198,701 of NZ_JBNJND010000001.1, forward strand.
TCCCGTGAGTGACACTGACCGACAGTTCCCGAGCTGTCACACGTACGCTGCAGCTGACCGGTGCCACACGGGTCCCCGGGCTGATCCTGCCGGGGCCCACGCGGCGGCCGGGTCATGCACCTCGGAGGCCGCAGCTTGAGTATCTCCGTCGCCACCAGGGCCGATAGTTTCGCGCACCCCGCTCTCTTCTACGCGGACCACGAGGAGTATCTGGCCGGCACGTTGCCGTTCATCCGGGCCGGTCTCGACGCCGACGAGCCGGTCATGGTCGCCGTCCCGGGGGACAACCTCGACCACATCCGGACGGCGCTCGGCGCCGACGCGGGCAGGGTCCAGCTGCACGACATGAGCGTTGCCGGGCGCAACCCCGGGCGGATCATCCCGGGCGTCCTGCTCGCCTTCGCCGCCGCCCACGCCGGCAAACGGGTACGCATCATCGGTGAACCGATCTGGGCCGGCCGCACCGCGACCGAATACCCCGCGTGCGCCCAGCACGAGGCACTCATCAACGCGGCGTTCGCCGGCCGACCGGCCACCATCCTCTGCCCCTACGACACCAGCCGCCTGGACCCACGCTGGCTCGACGACGCCCACCGCACCCATCCCACCCTCCACCTGGACGGAGTGGTGCGGGAGAGCCCGCACTACACGGATCCGGTCGAGGCGGCCGCGGGGTTCAACCTGCCGCTGCAGGACCCGCCCGCCCAGGCGACGACCATCACCATCGACCTGCACGCCCTTTCGCTCATCCGCCGGGTGGTGACCGCCGAGGCCAGCGCGGCCGGCCTGTCCCCGGACCGGGTCTCCGACCTCACCCTGGCGGTCAGCGAACTGGCCGCGAACACGGTCCGGCACACCGTTGCCGGCGGCACCCTCGCGGTCTGGACCGACGACACGCGGGTGATCTGCCAGCTCACCGATACCGGGCACATCACGAACCCGCTCGCCGGCCGGATTCCCGTGCCGCCGCAGCAGCCCGGAAGCCGAGGGCTCCTCCTGGTCAACCAAGTCTGTGACCTCGTGCGCATCCACACCGTGCCGGGTTCCACCACGATCCGCCTGCACATGCACCGCTGACGCCCGAGGGCCACAGGGGCAGCCGCGGTCGAGCGGCACCCTGAGGGCGCGTCAGCCGCGCAGGGTCGTGGACGGCGACTCGCCGAAGCGCGCCCGGTAGTCGCTGGCAAAACGCCCAAGGTGAACGAAACCGTGGTTCAGGGCAACGGTCGTGACGGACACGCCGGGACCGGCCGCGCGCAGCGCGCGATGGACCGCATCGAGCCGGCATGCGCGCAGGTACACCGTCGGCGTGGTCCGCAACTCCCGCCGGAAGCACTCCTGTAGCGTCCGTACGCTCACCCCGAGCGCCTCCGCGACGTCCCCGACCGTCAGAGCCTCGCCGTGATGGTCGGAGATCAGGGCGCAGGCTCGGCGGACGAGGCGCCCGGGGGCCCGGTGGTGCGCCGGCTCGGTGAGCTGATCGGAGTGGGTGTGCTGGTGGGCCAGCAACAGCTTGCCGATGAGCCCCTGCTCGAAGCGGTCGGCGACCTGCGGGTGGTCGAACAGGGACGCGTCGGTCGGCTGCGACAGCTCGTCGGCGAGGAACGCCACTCCGCGTGCCCACGCCTGCGCGGTCGGTGTGGTCATGTCCATGCCGATGTCGAAGCGGACCGGGTCGTCCACCGGGCGGCCCAGGAGGCGGGCCAGCTCCCGGTCGACGGTGCGCCGGTCGGCGTAGAAGATCCGGTGTGGTGACCCCTCGGACCAGAGCATGTCCGAGGCGTCGTACGGGGACAGGACGGAGGCGACCCCGGGCGTCGAGGTCACGGTGTGACCGGCGTGCCGGACCATCGTGCTGCCGGCGCGGGGGATCTGGACGAGGTAGAACGACTCCAGCGCGGGCGGTTGGATCCGCACCGCCTGCCCGTAGTCGAGGTCGATGACACCCACCCCGCCCACCCGGCGTGCCGCCATCCGCAACTGGACGCTGCGCACGCCGGCCTGCGGCATGAGCCGGTGTGGACAGAAGCCCCGGCCCACCTCGGCGCGAGCGCGCTCGACGTCGTCCGTCCGGACCGTCACGGCATCCATCCGACACCTCCCGGGCGTCCTGATGCGCTGACCATAGGGCGTGACGGGGGAGGAGAGTGCACGAAAGCCGCCGACCCGACAGGGGACGGCCGGCTGCGCACAGCGGATGGATTCCGCGTCCAGCGGATAGCGGCATCGGCCGCCTGCTCGCTAGCGTGCGGTCACCGCTCGCGACATCACCGCCGCAGCCTCGGCAGCGGTTCACGCACTTCGGAGGATGCCATGAGAATTGCCGTCGTCGGTGCTGGATTCGCCGGTCTGAGCGCAGCGAAGGTGCTGCGGCAGAGCGGATTCGACGTCACCGTTTTCGAGAAGGCGCCCGACGTCGGTGGGGTGTGGAGCCGTACCCGCCGTTATCCCGGTCTGCACACCCAGAACGACAAGGGCACCTATCACCTGTCCGACCTGCCGATGCCCGCCCACTATCCGCAGTGGCCGTCGGGTGAGCAGGTTCAGCAGTACCTGGAGAGCTACGTGGAGACGTTCCGGCTCGCCACCGTGCTGCGCCTGTCCACCGAGGTCGTCTCCGCCGAACTCGTCAACGACGAGACCGGGTGGCTGATCGCGTCGCGGCCGGCGGGCGCCGAGGAGCCGGTGACGGTGGAACGGTACGACCACCTGGTCGTCGCCAACGGCATCTTCTCCGACCCGCTCGTCCCGGCTTACCAGGGTGGCGCGAGGTTCGCCGCCGCCGGAGGGCGCGTGCTGGCGGCGGGGGAGTTCCACGACATCGAGGCCGCTCGAGGGAGGAACGTCCTCGTCGTCGGCTACGGCAAGTCGTCCTGTGACGTGGCGATCCCGTTGAGCGACGTCGCCGCCCAGACCCACGTCGTCGCGCGCGAACTGCTCTGGAAGATGCCCAGGAAGCTCGGCGGGGCGCTGAACTACAAGTACCTGCTGCTCACCCGGATGGGTGAGGCGCTGTTCCGTTATCTCAACCTGAAGGGTTTCGAGCGGTTCCTGCACGGCCCGGGAGACGGTCTGCGCCGAAGCATGGTCGACAGCGTCGGCGCGGTGGCGACCAGGCAGCTCAAGCTGCGCGAGCTGGGTCTCGTGCCGAACGGCAGCTTCGAGGACATCGCCCGCAGCACGGTCAGCCTCGCCACCGAGGGCTTCTTCGAGCGTGTCGCCGACGGCCGGATCACCGTGCACCGGGATCAGGTGATCGAGGAGCTCCTGGATGACGGTGGCCGTCCCGCCGCCCGGCTCGCCGACGGCACGGTGCTCGCCGCCGACCTGGTGATCTGCGGCACCGGCTTCCGTCAGCACGTGCCGTTCTTCGACGACGCGCTGCACGCCCGGCTCCAGGACGACGCGGGCAACTTCATGCTCTACCGTCAGATCCTGCCGATCGGCGTGCCGCGGCTGACGTTCGCCGGCTACAACTCGTCGTTCTTCAGCCCGCTCAGCGCCGAGATGGCGGCGGTCTGGACGGCCGCGTACCTGCGGGGCGGGATCACCCTGCCGACCGCCGTTCGGATGCGCGACGAGGTGCGCGCCCGGCTGGCCTGGATGGCGGCGCGGACCAACGGGCGACACGCCCGCGGCACGAACATCATCCCGTTCTCGATGCACAACATCGATGAGGTACTCGACGAGCTGGGGCTCAACGTCGGCCCACTGACCCGGGCCCGCCAGTGGCTGCTCCCCGTCGACCCGCGCTCGTACCGGCGGGTGACGGCACGCATGATCCGGCGTACCGCCGACGGGGGCGCCGCGGGCCAGGTCGAACCGACCCGGCCCGCGCGCGCGACGCGGTGAGAGCGACGGGGCTACGGGCGGATGCAGCCCGGGTGCGGGGGACGCTCGGGCGCTGTCTGGGCCGCACCGACCGTCCGTACGCGATGGCCGGGCCGGTACCTGCCCGCCGGGTTGCGCCGCTTGGACCTCGCCACCGTCGTCCTTCTCACCTCGCTCGGGGTGGTCCTTCACCCCGACGTCGCCCAGCACATCGCACCCGCTCGACCCCGCACAAGCATCTTCACGCGCTCTAGACAGCCGCCGCGCGTCTTTTCACGCGGTCGATACACCGGGACGTCGGGGACGCGCCGGCCCGGGTGGCTCCGATCAAGCCCGAGCCCGCCGGTCCGGTATCCGCTATGCGACCCAGGAGGACGATATAGGTGGATAAAATACGCCGGCAGGAATCAGGTGGGATCGGCCGGCGAGGAGGCTCAGGGGCGATGGCAGCGGGGCGGGTCGCCGAGCACCGTGACCACCTGGGCGTGCCCGTGCCGACGAACCTGGCCGGCTGAGCTGTCCCGCCGTCCGTGCTGACACGCACCGGGTTTCGGGGGCTCGGGGACAGCCGGAGCCCGAGCTCGGCAACCGTCCTGGAACTGCTGTTCGACATCGTCTATGTCTTCGCGCTCGCCCGGCTCGCCGGGCGGGTCGCGGACGACCTGACCATCGTCCGGCACACGCTGCTGTCCGAGGCCGGCCAGACGGTGCTGTTCTTCACGGCGATGTGGATGATCTGGTCGCTCAACGCTCTCCTGGCGAGCACCTACGACCCTCGGCGCGCCGATCTGCAGGTCGCCCTGCTGGCGACGATGTTCGGCACACTGGTGCTGGCTGTCTCGTTGCCGCAGGCATTCGGTCAGCGCGGCGTCGTCTTCGCCTGCACGTATGTGCTCATCCAGGTCGGTCGACCGCTCTTCCTGATGTTCGCCCTGCGGGGTCACCCCGGTCAGTCGTTCGCGGCCCGGGTGTTGATCTGGCACCTGGCGTCCGCCGTGCTGTGGATCAGTGGCGGCATCAGCGGAGGTCTCGGTAGGGGCATCTTCTGGTCCCTCGCCCTCGCCATCGAGCTCATCGGCGCCGCGACCACCTGGCCCGTGCCGCGACTCGGCAGGAGAAAACTCACCAGTGTGGGGGTCACCGTCTCCCAGGTGCACCTCGCCGAGCGGTACAACCAGTTCTTCATGATCGCGCTGGCCGAGGTGCTGCTCGAAGCAGGTGCCGCCGTCAGCTTCCCGGGCTTCTCGACCGAGGGGACCATCACCCTCGTCGCCGCGTTCGCGGCGACGGTCTCGTTCTGGCGGATCTACTTCTACCACGTCGGGGCCGGTCAGGCCTCGCACCCGGGTGGGGAGGGGATACGCCTGTCCCGGTGGGCGAGCTACAGCCTGCTGTTCATCGTCGGCGGCATCATCTGCACCGCCGTCGGCTTCGGGCAGATCATCGAGGATCCGCACCCGCCGATCGACTGGGCGCTGGTGGCCATCATCTTCGGCGGCCCGGTGCTGTTCCTGCTCGGGCGGAGCTTTCTGGAGCAGGAGAGCCAGACCGCGCCGCGCTGCCGGGCGCTGTACGCCGGCGCGCTGGTGCTGGTCGTGACGGCGCCACTGATGGTGCGGCTTCCGCCGGTCGCCGTGGCGGCCGCAGCGGGGTTGATCCTGGTCGGGATCGCCGTCGTCGACCAGCGAGCCCACCAGCGTGGGGCGGAGACCAACCCGACGCTGTGACAGTCCTTGCGGGCTGGCGAGCGTTGCGCGTATGTTCTTCGGGCACGCCGTCGAGCCGGGAGGAGGTCAGAACAATGTCCGATGTTCTGCGCCCCCTCCGCGCTCCGGCGTCCGCGCGGACCTGACCCGGGGCGCTCGCTTCCCGGAGGACCAATCCATGACTGATCTGGTCATTCGTCCGCTCGTCGCGGGCGAGGAAAACCTGTTCGACTCCATGCCTGATCCGCTGCCCCAACTGCGCCAGGTCGCGTACGCCGACGGGATCGTCGGCGGCGGCTACCGGCCCGAGACCACCTGGGTCGCCCTCCGCGCCGGCCGGCTGGTCGGCCGGGCGGCCTGGCTTCTCCCGCCGGGGGCCGTCGGTGCCCCGTGGCTGGACCGCTTCGATCTCAACGCCGAGCCCGAGGTGGGTGCCGAGCTGCTGCACGCCGCCCACGAGGCGCTGGGCGGTCCCGGTCTGTACTACGCCGCCATGCCGGCGCACTGGCGCCGCCGACCGGAGGTGCTGGCCGTGGTGCGGGCACCGATGGCGGCGGCCCGGCTCGCCGGGCTGGTCGAGCGGGGAGAACGGCTCAGGTGCTCCTGGGCGGGCACACCCCTGCCGGCGTCCTCCGGCCGGTACGACTTCCGTCCGCCCGTCGACGCGGCGGAGATCAACACCCTGGTCGCCAGGATCGCCGAGCCGGACGTGCTGACCGGCGCCGAGATCGCGCGGGCGGTCGGCGGCGTCGACCTCGCCACCGACCCGCTGGCCTGGCTGGGCGACGCCACCGAGGAGTGGCGCATCGCGCTGGAGGCCGGTGAGCCGGTCGGGCTGGTCGGAACGGCCGGAGACGCCTGCTTCCCACTGCTCGCCTATCTCGGCCTGCTCGACGAGGCCGCCCGGCCCGAGCTGCTGGCCGAGGCGGTCCGCGTGTTGACCGCCGGCGGTGCCCGCGAGGTCATCGCCGACGTGGACGCCCACCGGGTGACGGTGCTGGCCGAGTTGGAGCGGACCGGGTTTCGGCAGTTGCGCTCCCGGGTCCTCTTCACGCCACGAAACAGTCAGGAATAGCTGATCGGGGTGCGCCCTGTCACCAGGGCGCACCCCCTCAGCAGGGGTCGACCCCGTCCCCTGTCAGCATCTGACCATGCCGGAGATCATTGCCCTCATCGTCAGCGGGTTGGCGCTGGTCGCGGCGGCGGTCGCCGGGCTCTATCTCTGGCCGTTGCGCCGCCGTGCGTTCCGCCTCGCGCCGGCGCGCCCGCTCGACTTCGACACCGCCACCCGCGCCGCGCAGGCCATCATCGCGGCCGAGGCGGCAGACCCAGAGGTCCGGCCGGAGTCACGCAGCCGCTTGCTGAGCCATGGCTCCCGTACCGGCAAGGTCGTGCTGCTGCTGCACGGATACACCCTCGCGCCCGAGCAGTACGACGAGCTGGCCGAGGAGTTCTTCGACCGCGGGTACAACGTCTGGGTTCCGCGGGCTCCCCAGCACGGCACCGTCGACCGGCGGGCCCACCACCGGGTCGAGGCCGGTGAACTGACGACGTACGCCGCGCAGGCGTTGGCCGTCGCGGCCGGCCTGGGAGACGAGGTGGGCGTCGTGGGCATCTCCGGCGGCGCGGTGCTGGCCGCGTGGCTGGCCCAGGTGCCGGGCGACGTCGTACGGCACCTGCTGTTGCTGTCGCCGTTCTTCGGCCCGGACCCTCGGCAGGCGCCGGCCTTCGCGGTCAAACCGCTCATCGTGCTGTACGGCCGCCGTATCCTGCCGGACCGCGTCAACTCCCGCGGCTACTCGTTCTCGGCTGTCACCCAGTACCTGACGATCGCGCGGAATCTGCCGAACCCGCCCCGGCGGACCGGCCTACGGACCGCGGCGGTCGCGATCAGCCCGCTCGACGGGGTGGTGGACCCCACTGCTGCGGTGACCGTGCCGCGCCGGATCGCCGACGCGAACGCCATCCCGCTCCAGGTCTGCACGCTGCCGGAGGCGTTGGGTGTCGGCCACAACGTCCTCGACCTCGCCGCGCTCGGCGCCGAGGGCTCCGAGCTGCGCCGGCTGTACGTCGCGCTCTACGAGGGTGAGACGGCGCCGACGTCCGGACTCGTCCGGACGACCACCACCGGCGAGTGACCGTCGACGGCGGCGTGGTGGCAGGAACGAACCAGGGAATCGTTGCTCTGTGCCATGTCAGGTTCCTCTACCTGGTGGGCTCGGCGGCGCCGTTGAACACCGGCGGGGCGTAGCCGGCCGGCTTGTCGCCGATGCCGAGGCCGGGGCTGACCACCCAGGACTGGTACTGCGGGGTGAACATGCCGTACGGCAACCCGAGGTTCGGGGCGCTGGCCTCATCGAGTCGGCGACGGGCATCGGCCGGGATCTCGAAGTCGAGCGCGCCGAAGTTGCTGGCGAGCTGCTCGGGGCTGCTCGCCCCGATGATCACCGACCCGACGGCGGGCTGGGTGGCCACCCAGTTGATCGCGACCTGTGCCATGCTGCGGCCCAGGTCGGCGGCCACGCTCTCCAGGGCCCCGATGACCTGCCAGTCGCTGGGGCTGATCGCCCGACCTGCGGCGTCGGGGTTGGTCAACCGGCCGGTCCCGCTCAGGCTCTCGCCGGTCCGTCGGTACTTGCCGCTGAGCAGGCCGCCGCCGATGGGGCTCCAGGCGGTGAGCCCCATGCCCAGGGTCTGGGACATCGACACGAACTCCGCCTCGATGTGCCGGCTGACCAGGGAGTACGGAAGCTGCACGTTGACCATCGGGGCCAACCCGTGTGCCTCGGCGTAGCTCTGCGCCCGGGCCGCGTACCAGGCCGGTACGTCGGAGAGCCCGGCGTATCGGATCTTGCCGGCGCGCACCAGGTCGTCGAGGGTGTGCACGACCTCCTCGACCGGGGTGATCCGGTCCCAGGTGTGCAGCAGGTACAGGTCGATGTAGTCGGTGCCGAGCCGGCTCAGCGACGCCTCCACAGCCCGCATGATGTGCTTGCGGCCGTTGCCGCTGGCGTTCGGGTCGGTCGGGTCGACGGTGTTGGTGAACTTGCTGGTGAGCACGAGCCGTTCGCGGACGCCCGCCCGGTCGATCAGGCGGCCGAGGATCTTCTCGCTCTCCCCGGCGGTGTAGAAGTCCGCCGTGTCGATGAAGTTCCCGCCCGCCTCCAGGTACTGACGGAAGATCGGCTCGGCCTCCTCCTCGGTCTTGCCGTACGCGGCGTGGAAACCGTCAACACCGAAGTTCATGGTGCCCAGCGCCAGCCGGCTCACCCGCAGACCGGACCGTCCGAGCAGGTAGTAGTGGTTCATCGTGGTGCCCTCCTGGTCGTGATGTCGGCCCGGAGCGGACCGCGCGTTCCAGACCTTTGCTCGCCAAAAATGGACCTGCAAGTCCAAAAGCCGAGGTAGGGTTGGACCCGCAGGTCCAGAGCAGGAGGTCTCATGACACGGGCGTTGACCCGCAAGGGTGAGGCGACCCGGGCGCGGATCGTCGCCGGCGCCGCCGCCGAGATCCGCGAGCGCGGCGTCGACGAGGTACGCCTCGAGGACGTGATGGCCCGCACCGGCACCAGCAAGGGCCAGCTCTTCCACTACTTCCCCGACGGCAAGGAGGAGTTGCTGCTCGCGGTGGCCCAGCACGAGGCCGACCAGGTGCTTCTCGACCAGGAGCCGATGCTCAGCAACCTGACGTCGTGGCCGGCCTGGCTGGCGTGGCGCGACCGGCTCATCGAGCGCTACCTGGCGCAGGGCGTGAAATGCCCGCTCAACGGTCTGCTCGGTCAGGCCGGCCGGCGTGCACCAGGCGCTCAGGCGGTCGTGACCGGGCTCATGTGGCGTTGGCAGGCGGCGATCACCGAGGGCATCCGGCACATGCAGTCGACCGGGGACATCGCCCCCGAGGTGGACGCCGACCGTGCCGCGGCGGCGCTGCTGGCCGGCATCCAGGGTGGCGTGCTGTTGTTGCTGTCCACCGGGAAGATCGATCACCTCGAGGCCGCCCTCGACCTCACCATCGACTCCCTCCGGGCAGGTGCCCGCACCGCCTGACGGCCCGGGCGGCGGCCCGGAGCGGATCACTCCGGGCCGCCGCCTCGGGTGCGCCCTCAGGCGGTGACGCAGCGGTAGTTCACGGCCGCCCTCGGGTCGCCGTGGCCGGTGTAGCGGGCCACCTGCGGGTACCGACAGGCGTTGCGGGTGACACTGCCGTCACTGCTCAAGGTGGCGAGGGTGGCCGGAGACTGTCCCTTCTCCACCCAGTTGACCAGTGCGTCCAGCTCACCGGTCGGCTGTGGGCCGGGGCCGCCGCCGCAGTGGGCCACCCCGGGCAGCAGGAAAAGCCGGTAGAAGTCGTCAACCCGGCGGTTGCCGCCGAACATCTGGTTGACCCGCTCGCGGTAGTCGACGGTGCCCTGGGTGGGCACCAGTTGATCGGCCTGACCGTGCCAACTGAGCAGCTTGCCGCCGGCCCTGGCGAACGCGGACAGGTCGGGATCGTCGGTGCCGATGACATCGTTGTACCGCTGCTGGGACTCGCGGAAGATCTGCGCGAACCGCTCGTAGGTCAGCTTCGTCGTGTCGAACGAGGGATCCCGCTGTACGAAGTACCTGACCCAGGTGTCGGCGACGGTGAAGGGCTCACCCGCCTTCGCCAGCCAGTCGAAGGTCGCGCCCTTGTTCGTGCCGTACCAGAGCTTCTTGTCGGTGGGGGAGACCGGTCCGGCCCAGATCTTGCGGACCGCGTCGGCGGTGGCGGCGGAGATCGTGATCTCCCTGCCCTCGCAGACGACCGTGGTGCCGATCAGCCGCCGGGCGTCCCAGTGGCAGTCCTGCGGGTTGTCGATGATGCCGTCGGCGACCCCGTCGAGATTGTCGCAGGCCTTGGTCGCCGCGGCGTTGAACGCCTCCAGCTCACACTGGGTGGGCTGGACCTTCTCCTCGTTGAACACGACCTGCGGCCACAGCGTGGCGACCGCGAACCGGTCCCAGTTGACCGCCGGAGCGTCGGCCAGGATGCCCTGGAAGTCGGTCGGGTGGTCCTGGGCTTCCAGGTAGCCCTGGCGGCCACCGGTCGAGCAGCCGTTCCAGTACGCGTAGCGCACCGGGGTGCGGTAGAACTTCTTGGCCACGTCCTTGCCGACGACAGCCATGTCGTGCAGTGAGCGGGAGGCGAAGTTCTTCAGCAGGGGCGTGTTGACCGTGCCGGCCGGAGTGAGCGCCCAGCCGCTGACGTCGACCGGGTTCTGGCCGACACCGGCGTCGGTGGCAGCGGCGACGTAGCCGTTCTTCACCGCGCTGATCAGCGGGGCGCCGAAGTCACCGGCGAGGTAGGCACTGCCGCCGGTGGCCTGGAACCGGCCGGTCCACTTCTGCGGGTCCTGCGGCAGCGAGACCTTGACCTGGACGTGGTCGTCGGCGCCGGGGTGGGTCAGGGTGACCGTGATGTCACACCAGGCTGGCACATCGGTGATCGGCGGCGGCGCGTCGAGCGGGGGTGTGGCGGGGAACGTGACCGTTCCGCCAGCATGCGCGACCGCCGTCACCGACTCGACGCTGGCGCCGACGGGCGGGGCGACGGACATGGCGGCACACGTCGTCGCGGCAACGGTTCCGCTGTCACGCGCATCGGCGGCCATGGGCAGCAGTACGGCCGAGAGCGGCACCGCAGCCGCCATCAGCATGATCAGTCGTCTTCTCATGCCGTCACCCTCGTCTGGGGTGAACGATCCTCACCCCAGGGAAACCCCCTGGGGCGCACCCTGGCCGTGTCCCCTCGGGCATGGAACCGCTCACACCAGCGACGGACTGCGGAGCCGTGCCGAGTAACTTGGGCCACGCCGTCTCAGCGAAGGGAACAACGTGACGACCCTTGACGTCGCCGTGCTGGACAACCCCGCGTGGACCTCGCTGACCGGCCCGCACGCGCGCTTCGCCGAGGTACGCGGGCAGGCTGCGCGGTATCCGTCCGAGGTGTCGCCGTTCCACGCGCTGGCCGATCCCGCCGACCGGTCGGCGTGGGCGGATCTGGCGGCACTGGTCGGGCCGGGCGCGTCGGTCATGATGCCGGGCGGCCCGGACACCGCGCCGCCCGGGTGGGAGATGACTGGCGTGATTCCCGGTGTCCAGCTCGTGGCCGCCGGCCTGCGCGCGGAACCGGACCCGGAGGCGCTGGTCCTGACCCGCGCGGACGTACCGGAGATGCTGGACCTCGTCCGCCGGACCGAGCCGGGGCCGTTCCTGACCCGCACCATCGAACTCGGCCCCTACCTGGGTATCCGGCGGGACGGTGCGCTCGTCGCCATGGCGGGGGAGCGCATGCATCCGCCGGGGTGGACCGAGATCAGCGCGGTCTGCACGGATCCGGCGTACCGGGGTCACGGCCTCGCGACCCGGCTGATCCGCGCCGTCGCAGTTGGTGTCCAGGCGCGCGGCGCGACACCCTTCCTCCACGCGGCCACGACCAACACGAGCGCGATCCGACTGTACGAGGCCATGGGCTTCACTCTCCGCCGCCACCTCACCTTCGGGTGGTACCGGGAGGGCGGGACCGGCGACAGTGGGATCCGGTACGGCGCGAGCTTGCGGTGATCGACCCGAGCCGGCAGCTCCTCGCCCTCGACCTGCCCGGTCGCGGCGACTCACCGCGGTCGTGGTGACCGTGCTGCCCCGGTAGCCACTTCCCGCACCTGGCCGAGCCGGCGACCGTCGCCCGGCTGCTGGCGACCAGCTGATCGCCGGCGGTCGAGCAGGTCGGCGGGAACAACGGCAGCGGAAGCTGAACCCCGGCCGGCGAGTTATTCTTGCGCTCGAGTTGCCGGAGATCGGAGCAGGCGTGGCAGGTGACGACGACATCTCCGGGTGAGTACCCGGACCAGCCGCCGACGGGCGCGTGATCGCGCCGTAGTCGCCGCGGCTCTGTCGTCATGCCCTGCTCCCGCCGGGCCACCTGTTGTGCGCCCGGATCTTCGTACTCCGAGGTTCCCCATGTCTGTTCGACCCGCGCTCATCGCGCATGACCTTCTCCGTATCCGGGGCGCGCGCCGGGTGCTCGACGGTGTCTCCCTGACCGCCGCGCCCGGCGACCGGATCGGCCTGATCGGTGAGAACGGCACCGGCAAGACGACCCTGCTGCGGGTCCTGGCCGGCGTCGACGAACCCGACTCCGGCACCGTCGCGCGTCCACCGGATCTCGGTTTCCTGCACCAGGAGATGCCCTACGCCGCGTCCGCGACGGTCGCCACGGTGCTGGACGACGCGCTGCGCGAGGCCCGGGCGGACCTCGCCGAGCTGGACCGGCTCGGCGCCGCGCTGGCCGACGCGCCGGAGGGCGCCGAGCGGCATGCCGAGCTGCTGGCGGCGTACGGCGAGGCCCTGGAGCGGGCGCAGGACCGGGACGCCTGGGACGCCGACCGGCGCGCCATGACCGTGCTCGCCGGCCTCGGCCTCGGCGGGATCGCGCACGATCGGCGGCTCGCCGAGCTGTCCGGCGGGCAGCGGGGCCGCCTCGCCCTCGCGGCGATGCTGATCCGCCGGCCGGACGCGCTGCTGCTCGACGAGCCCACCAACCATCTCGACGACGCGGCGGCGGCGTTCTGCGAGGAACAGCTCCGTGCGATGCCCGGGGTGGTCGTGGTGGCCAGCCATGACCGGGCCTTCCTGGACGCGGTGTGCACCGACGTCATCGACCTGGACCCGGCGGTCGACGGGCCGGTTCGCCACGGCGGCGGCTACACCGAGTACCTGGCGGCCAAGCGCGCCGAGGCCGACCGTTGGCGCCGGCGCTACGACGACGAGCAGGCGCTCCTCGCCGACCTGCGCGAGGCCGCCGCGGTGACCGGGCACCAGGTCGCCCACGGCCGTGGCCCCCGCGACAGCGAAAAGATGGGGTACGGGCACACCGCCGGCCGGGTGCAGAACCAGATCTCCCGTCGTGTCCGCGACGCCACCCGCCGACTGGAGACACTGGAGCGTCACCAGGTCGCCGCGCCGCCGGAGCCGTTGCGCTTCCGGGCACCCGTTCTCGCTACCGGCGCAGGCGATGACGCCGTCGCCACGATGCGCCAGGTGCGGATACCCGGCCGGCTGTGGATGGCGCACCTCGAGGTCACCGCCAGCGACCGGCTGTTGGTGAGCGGCCCGAACGGTGCGGGCAAGTCCACGCTGCTCGCCGTCCTCGCCGGCCGCGTCAGCGGCACCGGAGCCGTCTGGCGGCGGCCGGACCTGCGCGTCGGTCTGCTGACCCAGGACACCGCCTTCGAGGATCCACTGCGGACCGCTCGTGACGTCTACGGCAGCGCCATCGGTGCGGAGCGCGCCGGAGCGGTGCCGCTGTCGTCGCTCGGACTGCTCGCGCCCGCGGACCTCGACCGACCGGCGGCGGAGCTGTCGGTCGGCCAGCGCCGTCGGCTCGCCCTCGCGGTGCTCGTCGCCGACCCGCCGGACCTGCTCCTGCTGGATGAGCCGACCAACCATCTCTCGCCCCGGCTCTGCGACGAGCTGGAGGACGCCCTGGGTACCGGTCCAGGCGCCGTCATCGTCGCCAGCCACGACCGACGACTCCGCTCCCGGTGGCCGGGCCGCGAGATCACCCTCACCGTGGGGCCTGCGCCGGTTTCGTGAGATGGCGGCCGTTGTTCCCCGCGAGAGGTCAACAGTCCGGTGGCGATGATCACCAGTTCGGCGACATCGCCGTGCCCCCCGACAAGGCGTGGGCGTGGCAGATCCGGCTATCGTTGTCGCCGGACATTGTGTCCGACAATGCGTCCGGCCGAAGAGAGAGAAGACATGACCTCCACCCGCCCCACCCTGTTGCTCGTCCACGGCGCCTGGCACCGACCGGCCGTCTGGAACCGACTCCGGGCTGAACTGGACGTCCTCGGCTACCAGACCCGGGCCGTCGACCTGCCCACCTCGGGACCGGACGCCCGGGGCGGCATGCAGGACGACGCTGCCGCCATCCGCAAGGAGATCGCTGCGATCGGCAGCCCGGTCGTCGTGGTGGCCCACTCGTACGCCGGCATCCCGGTCAGCGAGGCCGCCACCGGCCTCTCTGAGGTCGAGCACCTCGTCTACCTGGCGGCATACCAGCTGGACCGTGGTGAGTCGATGTTCAGCTTCCACGGCGCGCCGGACCCGGCGGAGACCGAGGGGATGTTCCCGCTCATCGCGGACCCGCGGAACTCGCTCTACGCCGACCTGTCGGACGCCGACGCCGAAGCCGCCATCAGCCAGCTCGTCGACCAGCGCCTACAGTCGTTCGCGGACCGGGTGGCCGAGCCGGCCTGGCGTTCGATCCAGTCGACCTACATCATCTGCGCGAACGACCAGGCCATCCCGGTGCCGCTGCAGGAGAAGATGGCCGGCCGGGCCACCAGCGTCCGGCGCATCGAGTCCAGCCACTCGCCGTTCCTGTCCCGTCCGGCTGAGCTCGCCGCACTGCTCGACGAGATCGTCACCAACCAGGGCTGAGTGTTCGCGGTTCCCGCCCCGGCGCGGCTGGCTCACGTCACCTCGGCTCCGTCGAGCCGGCCGGCGGCGTTCACGTCACCGGCCGGGGATCGGTGGCCGGTCCATCCGTTCGAGCCGGGTGAGCTCCACGTTGCCCGCCCGGACCACCGCCCTGGCGAACGCGGTTGTCGCGGGGTGGAGCCCGGCTCGCTGCTCCGCGGTGCCGATCCGTACCGACTGTGCCAGGTGCGCGCGCAGGTGCTGGCCTGCCAGCCGGTGGAACGCGAGCCCGCTGGACGACCGCAGCACGGCCAGTTCCTCGTCAGTGACCATGCCCGGCATGTCGTGGCCCTCGTGCGGGTTGGTCGCCGGGGCACCGGACTCGGTGAGCAGCCGACGGGCCCGGCTCAGGTCCTCGCGGTGTGCCGCGCCGACCCGGGCGGCCAACCGTCGCCAGGCCGGGTCGGTGGTCCGGCTCGGCACCATGTCGAGCACCGGCAGCAGGCGTTCGGTCATCGCCACCGTCAGCTGAAGCCATGCGACGTCGGTGGCGCTGAACTGGTTGGTAGGGCCGGCCGTTCCGATAGCCGGGACCGGGCCGGGTGGTGCGGCTGCCGCAGGCGCGGCGGGCGGTGGCGTGGTTCGGGCGGGAACCGGCGATCCGGTGGCGCAGCCGGTGACGAGCGCCGCCACGAGGAGCAGGGGCATGGGTACGGTCACGGGGGCCCGCATCCGGCCTCCTTTCGCCCCGGACGGCGGGCCCGGCATGGCCGGACCCGCCTCCGCGGTGTGTACGTGTCGGCTCAGATCGGTCGACCGTCGTGACCGCACTTGATGACGGGGCGGATGCAGTCCTGGACCCGGCGAGCCATCTCCGCCACCGGCCAGGCGTTGAAGAAGTCGCCGTGCATGGTGTAGCCCGGACCGGAGGCCAGCCGGAACTGCGCCGGGTCCCCGGTGACCGGGTACCGCAGCACCTGCCGCAACTTCGGCACGTGCACCGGGTGGGTGCTCGGGCAGGCCTGGTTCACCGGGTAGGCCAGGTGGCTCTTGTGGTCCGGGGAGTCGAGGTCTCGGCCGTTCCAGCACTGGGGGAAGTCCAGGTATGACTCCAGCATCGTGCCGGCGGGGCAGTTGACGAAGTCCTTCGACGGCGGGACGTGCCCGGCGTGCAGGCACGACCAGCGGGCGATGCTGTCGTTCGGACCGGTGGCTCGCGCGTTGCCGGCGACGAGTCGCAGCCCCAGGGGGAACGGCTGGGTGTTCGCGACGACGTCGGCGCGCACCCCCTCGCCCAGGTAGTAGAACGTGGCGATGGCCGGCTCCACCGGCACGTTGTCCCGGTACAGGGTCGGCACCCAGTAGGACGAGACATCCACCCGCGGGTTGCAGGTGGTGGGGGAGTTGACCAGGTCGGGAAGGGTGGTGTGGGCGTTCGTCACCGTGCTGCCGAAGAAGCTGTGCATGTGCGAGGCCCCGGGCAGCCCGGGGAAGATGATCGGGTCGTCCGGCAGCCGGTGGCTGTAGGTGCAGTCGGCGGGGAACTCGGCGACCCGGATGGCGTTGATGCCCGGGGCGGCGTCGGCCCGGTTGGTGGTGGAAGCGATGTACGTGCCGAGTAGCACCAGCACGGCGCCGATCGCTGCGGCGAAGCGCAACCGGCGGTGGATGCCGGAGAGGGGTGCGGCCCTGTCCATCTCGTGACTCCTGTCGGGGGGACGGGTCAGGGAGAGCTCCGGCGCCGCCGCCGAAGACATCGGAGATTGCCCTGGCCAGACTGGTGGTGGTCTGTTGAGCCCGGGTGCGAGAGAGCGCTCTCACTGACCCCAGCCTCGCCCCGATGTCGAAACTTGTCAATACGTGCCGCAGTTGGTGGTAATGACGACGACGAAGGGCCGGGCCCCGTGGTGGGGTCCGGCCCTTCGGTGGTGTGGTGGTGCGGGTCAGCTGGTGGCGTAGCCGCGGGTGGCGATCCAGTCGGCGAGGTGTTCGACGGTGACCTCGTAGGAGGCGGTGTTCGGGTCGGCGGAGTCGGCGATCTTCACCACGTTCCCGTTGTCGCGGTACCCGACGACGCTGATGTAGTGCCCACCCTCGTAGGAGTGCACCCCACCGTCAACATCGGTGGTGGTGCCGGCGATGTTCGCGACCACGGCCCGACCGTCGTCGACGGTGCGCACGATGTCGCCGCGCAGGGTGTCGGTCTGCTTGTCGTCGGCGCTCGGGTTGCTGATCTCCACGCTGTGGTAGGCGTCGTTCTTACCGGTTTCCTTGTTCAGGACCGGGGTGATGTCGTTGATGGAGTTGGTGCCGGCTTCGGTGGTGCCCATTTCCTTGGCCATGGCGTCGACGCTGATGTCCTTGCCCTGTACGGACAGGGCGTTGCGGGCGGCGGCGGGGCCGCAGTAGTAGAAGTTCGGCTGGGCCTCGTAGCGCACACCGAGCTGACGCTCACCCGAGGGCTTGCGGTCGGTTTGGGTCTGGGTGGTCGGCTTGGCGTCCGACGCGGCGTACGCGGCGGTGACGGGGCCGGCGATGGCGCCGCCGGTGAAGGCGAGCCCGGCAGCGGTCAGGGCGGTCTTACGGATCAGATCGGTACGCATGATGGCGTGCTCCTCTGCGATGGGGGATACACACGACGCCACGGGGGACGGCGACCGTGCGGGGAAGTTCAGAAAAAGGGGGGATCTGCCCGGCGGCTCGGGGGGCCTGCTCGGGTGTCCGGGGGATGTAACCGTGCCGGCCCGGCCGGTGTTCCCGGCGGCTGGCGGTTACGGGGGATGTAACCGTGGCGGCCGGTCGGGTGTTCCCGGTTGGGGCGCCGCACGCCAGAGCCCGGGGGCTACGGCGGCATGCCAGGTATAACGACCCCGCCCGGGCCCCGATTCCGCCGTCAGGGTGGCCCCGCCCACTCGACATCCGGTGCGCCATCGGACACCACGCCCAGCACCGTTGTCCACCAACCGGACATTCGCCCCAGACCCACCCTGACTGGGGCACGCATCAGGTGAGTCACCGGGGCGTAGCGAATCCGCCGGTTGGGTAACAGCGGCGACCATGAGCCCGAGCATCGCCGCCCCCGCCACGCCCGTGACCGCCAACCGGCTGGGCACGGTCGCGGTGGTCGCTCACCGCCGCAAGAGTCTCGGTGGCGGCCTCGACGAGCTGCGGACGACCCTCGCCGGCGCTGGCGTCGACGACCCGCTCTGGTACGAGGTGCCGAAGAGCCGCAAGGCACCGAAGAAGGTCCGCAAGGCGCTGAAGAAGGGTGCCGGGTTGGTCTTCGTGTGGGGTGGGGACGGCATGGTGCAGCGCTGCGCGGACACGCTCTCCGGCTCGGGCACACCGATGGCCATCCTGCCCGCCGGCACCGCGAACCTCTTCGCCACCAATCTCGGCATTCCGGGGGACCTGGCGGAGGCGGTGCGCATCGGCCTGCACGGCCGGCGGCGCCAGCTGGACCTGGGCCGCCTCAACGGCGAGCACTTCGCGGTGATGGCCGGCGCCGGGTTCGACGGCGATCTGATCCGTGCGGCGGACCGGGACCTCAAGAGCCGGCTCGGTCGGCTGGCATACGTCTGGACGGGGCTGCGGCACGTTCGGGGGGAGCTGGTGCACACGCGGATCCGGGTGGACGGGGTCACCTGGTTCGACGGCGAGGCGAGCTGCGTGCTCTTCGGCAACGTCGGCACGATCACCGGTGGCATCCCGGCCTTCGACGACGCCCGTCCGGACGACGGCTTCCTGGAGGTGGGCGTGTCGACCGCGAGCGGGACAGTCGACTGGGCCCGCACCCTCGGCCGGATGGCCGCCGGCCGCTCGACGGACTCGCCCTTCGTCCGGATCACCCGGGGCCGCCGGGTGCGGGTCCGCTTCGCCACGCCCCGGATGTACGAGCTCGACGGTGGCGCGCGCACCGCGGTCAGGAAGCTCAAGGTGCGCTCGGTGCCGGGCGCGCTCACCGTCTGCTGCCCGGACCCGCCCGCCTGACCGACGGTGGGCGGTATCAGGACTTCCGGGCCGTACGCCGGTTGCCGAACGACTCCATCGTGGTCGCCTTCTTGGCGGGCGCCCTGGTGGCGGACGTGGTGCGGGCGCGGGTCGGCGTGGCCTTCTTCGCGGACGCCTTCTTGGCGGCAGCCCTCGTCGCCGGCGCCTTCTTCGGCGGAGCGTTCTTGGCGGCGGCCGCCTTCGCCGTCGGCCTGCGGGTGGGTGTGGCCGTGGTGGCGGAGGTGTCCTTCTTCCGCGCGACGCGGGGCGTGGTCGGCGTGGGCTTCTCGCCGGCCGCCTTGGCCGTGCTGGCACCGGTGGCCCGCTTCGTGGCGGTAGCGACCTTCTTCGCCGCGACCTTCCGGCTCGGCGGCATCTTCTTCGCCTCGGTGGCCTTGGCCGGCCCGGCTGACCTGCGCGCCGGGGTGATCGTCTTGCGTGTCATCCTCGCTCCTCCTCGGGTAACGCCGGCGTCGGCAGCACTGCCGGGCGACAGGTGTCGGCAGGCCACCCGGCCCGATCGGCGCGGTCTTCCCGCGCTCCAGCCCGCCAAACGCCGGACCGACGGGGGAAGTGCCGGTAGCGGCCGGAACGTACCGGTGGGGCGGCCCGAAACGTCGGACCGCCCCACCGTGGGGAGGAGTGGGTCAGAACCCGAGTACGGCCCGACCCCCGACCACCGGAAGCCGCAGCTCACTGTCGTTCGGCGCGACCCGCAGCTCGGTGCCGCCCAACGGCAGCAGGGTGTACTCCTGGTCGCTGGAGAAAACGACCACGCCGATCCGGTGGCCCGCCGGGAAGATGTAGTCCTTCGGCTCCATGGTCCACCGATAGTCGTACAGCTTGCCCTGCTTGACCGGCTCGGTGCGCGCGGCGCTCCTGCGGTTCTGCGGGTCCATCCAGCCGCGGGTCACCACGGTCGGCGCGGCGGTCGACCCGGCCGGGCCGTAGTCGACCAGGTACGCGGTGAGGTTCGCGTCCGGCTTGTTGTCGATCGCCATCCGCAGCCGCATCTCCGGACGGCCGGAGATGCGGACGGCCTGGGTCAGGACGGGGGAGCGGTAGGCGAGTCGGTTCGGGCTGGCCGTGTCAGGGTTGGCGACCAGGGTGTCCGGGTGGATGGTCCGGCCCTCGTCGACGAAGCTCTGCTCGACCTTGGCCTTCGGCGGCTTGCCCGTGGTGAGCGCGCCCGGGGCGGTGGTGTCGGTCGCGGCGAACCGCAGCCCGACCTCACGTGCGGCCGGGTCGGGCCAGTTGGCGTACGTGGTGTAGGCCCGGTCCTCGCGCTGAAGCACCGCCGTCGGCTCGTCCATGATGCCGTTGCGTACGTTCCACAGCCAGAAGTCGAACCAGCGGTTCTCGGTCTGCTTGTACGTCCACGTGCGACCGTCCGGCAGGGTCACCGACGCGCTGCTGCCCGGGCCGCCGTGCCCGCCCTGGTGCAGCCAGATCTTGCGCGGTACGTCGCGCTTGGTGAGCTGGTCCCACCAACCGGCGAAGTGCTCGGTCTTCACGTTCCAGTCGTTGAGGCCGTGGACGACGAAGACGCTCGCCTCGACGTCCCGGGCGTCGAGGTAGTCGCGATCCCGCCAGAACGCCGAGTAGTCGCCGGTGACCCGGTCCTGCTCCTCGGTGATCTTCGCGAGCTCGTCGGCGCAGGGCCCCTCGGCCCGTGCCTGCCCGGCGGTGTACTGGGCCAGGATGTCGAGGTCCTCGCCCTGGTAGGTGCCGGGTGCAACGACGAGACCGTTGGCCCGGTAGTAGTCGTACCAGCTGCTGATCGCGGAGACCGGCACGATGGTCTTGAGTCCCTTGACCCCCGTGGTGGCCACCTGGTTGGGCAGCGTCCCGTTGTAGGAGACACCGGTCATGCCGACCGCGCCGGTGGTCCAGCCGGCGGTGACCGGGGCGCCGTTCGCGTCGTACCCCTTCGCCCGGCCGTTCAGCCAGTCGATGACCGCCTTGGTGCCGAGCGTCTCGGCCTGGTCGCCGCTGGTCGGGCAGCCGTCCGAGTCGCCGGTGCCGACGCTCTGTCCGAGCACCACCGCGTACCCGCGCGGCACGTAGTAGTCGTCCAGCGAGCCGGGCAGGTTGGCCTTCGCCTGGGCCCGCTGGGCCTCCGCGTCGAGCGCCCGACGCCCGGAACGGTCGGTCAAACCGTTCTGCGGCAGGTCGTCGACCAGCACGCTCGGGTACGGCACGTCGCCCCAGGTGCCCTTGCGGTACGGGCTGTGCTCGAAGATGACCGGCACCTTGAAGCCCTGCGTGGCGGTCTCCCGGGGGCGGGAGATGTCGATCGCGACCCGGTCGGGTCGGCCGTCGTGGTCGGTGTCCACCGGGGTCTGGACGAACACCCGCTCCTCGATCGCGTCGGCGAGCGAGAACACCGGTTGGGTCATGCCGTCGCTGACCACGATGCCGGTGGGCGTGGTCGGCGACGGCGGGGCTGCCGTCGCTGTCGGGGCTGCGCTGAGCACCAGGGCGCCGGACACACCGACGCTCAGTAGTGCCAGATGGCGGGGTCGACGCATTCGCGTCCCTTCGGTCGGGCTGGTTGCCGGGGGGTCGGCAGAGACGAATCTCGAAGATCCAATCGTCGATATGCTAGGACCCGGGCCGGCGTCTCGTCGATCCCTTCGAGGGGGGATGCCTCCTTCGTCTCCACTGTGCTGTTACCGGGTCGGCGGGCGGAAATCGAAACGACATCGAACCGACCCCAGTGCCGAAACACTTCCGAAACCCACGCCGACCGAGTGGGAAAACCCCTGGTCGAAGATCTCCGGCGATCGCGCGCCTGTGCATATGATCTTGCAGGAACTCGCCCGAAGAGGGCACGTTCGTCCACATAAGACGAGGAGCACCATGCTCAGGAAAACGCGCTGGCTGTTGGCCGTCGCCGTCACGGCCACGGCGCTGACCGCCGTACCGGTCGGCTCGGCCACCGCCGGGCCAAGCGGCATCGGTCTGACCAGCACACCCGATGCCCCCACCGACGAGAAGACGCGCACCGTCACCCTGCTGACCGGGGACGTGGTGACCGTACGGAGCACCGGATCGGGATGCCCGCAGGCCACCGTGCGGCCGGCCGACCCGAACACCGTGATCCGCCAAACCTGCGGACCGGACGGCCACCTGCACGTCATTCCCGCCCGCGTCGCGTCCCAGATCGGATCGGTCCTCGACCCCGACCTCTTCGACGTCACCGCGCTGATCTCGGACGGGTACGACGACGAGAACACCTCGGAGTTGCCGGTCATCGTGCAGCCCGCCACCGCGTCCGCCCGGGTGGCCGCACTCGGCGACGTGCTGCCGCTGCCCAGCATCGGCGCGGTCGCCGGCCACGTACCCAAGAGGAGCCCGGCCACCGCGAAGCTGGCGACCAACTCGGTGCTCGCCGGTGCGAAGAAGGTCTGGCTCGACCGCAAGGTCCGCGCCACCGCGCTGACCGGCGGCGGCCAGCACGCCGACCTCGACCGTAACCTGGAGCAGATCGCCGCGCCCGACGCCTGGAAGGCCGGCTACACCGGCAAGGGGATCACCGTCGCGGTACTCGACTCCGGTGCCGACTTCACCCACCCGGACCTGGTCGGCCGGGTCGCCGACCGGGCCGACTTCACCGCCGAGGGCGGTGACGCCGTCGATCACAACGGCCACGGTACGCACGTCGCCTCGACCATCGCCGGCACCGGCGCGGCCGCAGACGGCCAGCGTCGCGGCGTGGCACCGGACGCCAAGCTGATGATCGGCAAGGTCCTCGACGACCACGGCTCCGGCGAGGACTCCGGGATCATCGCCGGCATGGAGTGGGCCGCCGCCCGGGCCGACGTCATCAACATGAGCCTCGGCGGCAGCGACCCGGACGACGGCAACGATCCGCTCTCGCTCGCCGTCGACGGTCTGAGCAAGCAGACCGGCGCCCTCTTCGTCATCGCCGCCGGCAACAGCGGCGGCGCGATCTCCTCGCCCGGCTCCGCCGCCAGTGCGCTGACCGTCGGCGCCGTCGACCGTGACGACGAACTCGCCCCCTTCTCCAGCCGGGGACCGCTGGTCACCAGCAACGTGGCGAAGCCGGAACTGGTCGCGCCCGGTGTCGACATCGTCGCCGCCCGCGCCGCCGGCACCAACCTGCAGGACCCGATCGACAAGCACTACGAGGCGATCAGCGGCACCTCGATGGCCAGCCCGCACGTGGCGGGCGCCGCCGCGCTACTCGCCCAGCGGCACCCGGGCTGGACCGGTGAGCAGCTCAAGGCCGCCCTCGTCGGTGCCGCCGACCCGCTGACCGGGGTCGACGCGTACGCCGTCGGAGCCGGCCGGCTCAACGCGGCCCGGGCCCTCGGCGGCCCGACCAGCGAACAGCCGGTGGTCAACCTCGGCACGTTCGCGTACCCGCAGTCCGGGACCAGCGAGGCGAAGCTGAGCTGGACCGGTGCGACAACCCCGGCGACGACGAACCTCGACCTCGACGTGTCGATCGTCAACCACGACGGCCAGCCGGTGTCGCGCTCGGCGGCGTCGCTCTCGACGAGCCGGCTGACGCTCAAGCGCGGTTCCACCGCCGGCGCGACCCTCCGGATCAACCGCGCGGCGCTGGCCGCCCGGCCGGGCTTCTACCTGGCCACCGTCACCGCCCGCGGCCCCGGCCGCAAGCTGGTCTCGACCACCCCGGTGAGCTTCTACGTCGAGCAGCCCAGCTACGACCTGACCATCCAGACGAAGCCGTTGCCGGGCCTGCAGGACGGCGCGGAAACCTGGCTCGACGTCCTGATCACCAACCTCGCCGATCCGGTGATCTACTACGGCGGCGTGGGGGGTGCGCCCGGAGACACCTTCACCACGCGGCTGCCGGCCGGCCGGTACGCGCTCCTCGGCTCCTCCGTCGCCTACTACGTCGACAGCGACGTGCTGGAGACGACGCTCGTCGGTGAGACCGACCTGAGCGTCACCGGCAACCGGAGCGTGACCCTCGACCCGGCGCGAGCCGAGCCGGTGACGGCCACGGTCGACGGAGTCGCCACCACGCCCACCCTGATCGAACTCACCAGCCTCCAGACCGCGCCGAACGGCCTGTCCTGGCGCAACCGGATCACCGGGTACGGCGCCGCGACGACCGTCCGCACCACGGCGCTGCCGAAGCCCGGCGTCGGATCCCGGCGCACTTGGGCGGCCGTCAACCTCAACTCGCCGGCCGGCACGGCCAAGACGTACCGCTACAACCTCATCCACGAGTACCCGAACGGCGTACCCGCCGATCCCGCGTACCGGGTGACCGCGGCCGAGCAGGCCAAGCTTGCCCGGATCGAGGAGCGGTTCCACCAGCCGGACTCGGAGGGGATGGTCACCCAGCTGATCCGCACCGGCCTCACCCCCGACGGGCTGGAGCTCACCCAGACCCACGAGGGGAACCTGCCCCCGGACCGCACCGACTACCTCTCGCCCGGGTTCCTCTGGGCGGACGAGGGTGTCTACGGTGGCCTGTCGGCCCAGGAGGCGCCCCGCACCTACCAGCCGGGCAGCCGGCAGACCAAGGTCTGGGCGCGGCAGCCGCTGCACTCAGGCTTCTACGACGACCCGGCCGGCGCCACGTGGAGTTGTGCCACCGCACCGTCGCGGACCCGGGGCAACCTGCACATCGACCTGGTGTCCCTGACGGACCAGCATCAGCGGGCCGACTGCCTCCAGGGCACTTCGATCGGCGTGAACCGCAAGCTGTCGCTGTACCGCAACGGCAAGCTGGTCGAGGAGCGGGACCGCCCGCTCGCCGACTTCACCGTCCCGCAACAGGTGGCGGACTACCGGTTGACCCTCGACGTCGACACGAGCCTGATCCTGCCGATCTCGACCAAGGTCAACACCTCGTGGACGTTCCGGTCCGCCGGGCCGGACGGGACCGAGAGCGTGCCGTTGCCGCTGCTCGCGGTGGACTACGCGCTGCCGATGGACACCAACAACCACGCCACCGGCGGTACGGCCGAGTTGGCCGTCCGGCAGGCGCATGGTGTCACGGCGCAGAAGGTGACGTCGTTCCAGGTCTGGACCTCGACCAACGACGGCGCCACCTGGACGTCGGCCCGGGTCACCGGGAGCGGCGACAGCTACCGGGTCGCGCTGCCGAAGGCCGCCTCCGGGCAGGCCGTCTCGCTGCGGGTGAAGGCCGCCGCGAACGGCGGTAGCGGCATCGACCAGACCATCATCCGGGCGTACCACGCCGGCTGATGGTCACCCCGCTGGTGCGGCCCGGCCCCCCGACCGGGCCGCACCAGCACCCCGCCGGTTCGTGGGCGCCCCCGATTTCCGAGCGGACGGTGTCGATCCGGCCCTGCCTCGTTCGTCGTGACGGCAGAAACGCCGACACGAGAGGTGCCCCCATGACGTCTTCGACGACTGTCCCCGAGACCCAGCTTCGCCGAACCCGGTTCCTGCTGGGCTGCGGCACGGTCGCCGGACTTCTCTTCCCCGCCCTGTCGTTCGGGCAGGCGTTCACCCGATCCGGGTTCGACCTGCGCCGGCACGCGCTGAGCTCACTCACCCTCGGTGACCTGGGCTGGTTGCAGGTCGGCGCGTTCGTGGGCACCGGCCTGTTGGCTGTCGCCTTCGCGGTGGGCCTGTGGCGGGCGCTGCGTCCGGGCCGGGCCGGCACGGCGGGGCCGGTGCTGGTCGGCGTCTACGGGGTGGCGATGGTCGGCGGCGGGATCTTCGTCCCCGATCCCGCGCTCGGCTGGCCGCCCGGCGCCCCGACAGGGCTTCCCGAGCAGCTCAGCACGGGCAGCGTCCTGCACACGGTGTGCGGCGCGGCGGCGTTCCTGTCGCTGATCGCGGCCGGCCTGCTAGTCGCCCGACGCTTCGCCGGCCAGGGCCATCGGGGTTGGGCGCTCTACAGCGCCGCCAGCGGCGTCGTCGCGTTCGTGCTCACCGCCCTGCCGTGGAGCGAGGAGAGCGCGAGCATCCGCTTCGCCGTCGGAGCGGTGCTCATCTCGGGCTGGCTCGTGGCCCTCTCGTGGCGAGCACGGGATGAGGTGGCCTGATCGCTGCGATTCTGGTCGTACGCATGTGCCAGTATCACGCCATGGCCACAGCGAAGCAGCCGGTGACCGTTCCGACCGCGATCAGCGTCGACGACTTCCTGGCCAGCAATCCCGACGAACGTAGGCGGGCCGACGCGGGGCGGCTCCGCGCGATCATGGGGGAGCTGACCGGAGAGCCGGCGGTGATGTGGGGCCCGAGCATCGTCGGCTTCGGCAGCTACCACTACACCTACGCGAGCGGCCGGACGGGCGACGCACCGCTGGTGGGGTTCTCGCCCCGCAAACAACACCTCGTCGTCTACCTGGTGCGCGACGTCACGGAGATCCTGATGGCGTTGTGCGTCCGCCTGTTCGGCAGCCGAGCCGCCGCGAACCGCGCCCGCCGCGCAGTCGAGGCCGTCACCGAGAGCAGTCCGGTGTGAAGACGATCCAGGCGTACCGGTACGCCCTCGACCTCACCCCGGCGCAGGACCGCGACGTGTACGCGCACGTCGGGGCCGCCCGCGTCGCCCACAACTGGGCGCTCGCCCAGGTCAAGGCGGTCATGGACCAACGCGCGGCCGAGCGTTCCTACGGCGTCGCGGACGAGTTGCTGACACCGTCGCTGTCGTGGTCCCTCGCAGGGCTGCGCAAGGCGTGGAACGCCGCGAAGCCCGAGGTGGCGCCGTGGTGGGCCGAGGTGTCCAAGGAGGCTTTCAACACCGGTCTCGACGCCTTGGCCCGTGGGTTGAAGAACTGGGCCGACTCCCGCAGTGGCAAGCGATCCGGGCGGCCGGTCGGGTTTCCCCGGTTCAAATCCCGCCGCCGTGCCACACCATCGGTGCGGTTCACCACCGGGGCGATCCGGGTCGAGCCGGACCGTAAGCATGTGGTGCTGCCGAGGCTGGGCCGCTTGAAGCTACACGAATCCGCCCGCAAACTCGCCCGCCGCCTCGACGACGGCGTTGCACGGATCCTCTCGGCGACAGTGCGCCGTGACGGCGGCCGTTGGTATGTCGCGTTCACCGTTGAGATCGAACGCACCGAGCGTGCCCCGGCCCGACCGAAGTCGGTGCTCGGCGTCGATGTCGGGATCAAGCACCTCGCGGTGCTGTCCACCGGCGAGCTGGTCGCCAACCCGCGCCACCTGGCTGGCGCGCAGCAGCGGATGCGGACGCTCGGCCGGTCGTTGTCGCGTAAGGCCGGCCCGGACCGGCGTACCGGCCAGCGTGCGTCGAAGCGTTGGGAACGGGCGGCAGCCCGGCTCGGCCGCGTTCACGTCCGGGTGGCGAACCTGCGCCGTGACGGCCTACACAAGCTCACCACTCGTCTCGCCGCGACGTACGGCACGGTCGTGGTGGAAGACCTCAACGTCACCGGCATGCTCGCCAACCGCAAGCTCGCCCGGCACATCGCCGACGCCGGTTTTGCGGAGATACGCCGCCAGTTGGCATACAAGACCGGATGGAACGGCGGCCGGTTACTCGTGGCCGACCGCTGGTATCCGTCCTCGAAAACCTGCTCGGGATGCGGCGCGGTGAGAACCAAGCTCGCCCTGTCCGAGCGCGAATACCAGTGCGAGGCGTGCGGTCTGATCATGGATCGCGACCGCAACGCCTCACTCAACCTGGCCGCACTCGCGGCTGAGTTGAATACCGCCGGGAGTGGCCCGGTGGCAGCACGTGGAGCCGACCGGAAGACCCGCGTTCGCGGGCGGGTGGCGTTGAAGCGTGAACCCGGCACGGCATCCGCCGGTCAGACCGGGACCGTCCCACCGCAAGGCGGGACTGCCGATCATGTGCTAACTCAAGCGCACTGAGAGGTAACGGATGCCTCTACCTCAAGCGGTTGGAGGACGTCGACGAGAGCGCGCTGCGGGAGCTGATCGACCGCACGGCCCGTGTGCACAGGGGCGTCGAACGGGCCAGCCGACGCTGAGCTGCGGGCCTCACTGGCCCGTCCAGACCGCCTTCGCGCCGGAGTCGCCGGTGCGGACCACGTAGTACACGGCGATGCTGGCGGCCACCAGCGACAACACCTGCAACGCCAGGGTCAGCGCCCGACCGCGCCGCCCACCGTCGGTGGCGCTCGCCTCGGCCGCTCTCGGCGGGACGAACCAGACCAGTGCCAGCGCCACGATCGCCAGCCCGATGGTGGCGTAGAGCGTCATGTTGCCGAACCCCTGGTGCGTCTCCAGCGTCGGGATGAACTCGGGGGTGACCCGGTTCGCGGAGCGCATGCGCTCGAAGAACGCGTCACCGGAGAGCTTCGCCAGCAGGGCAGAGGCCGGCGCGCCCAGGGCGAGCAGCCCCAGCACCCAACGGGTGTGCGGCCGGATCGGCGCGACGAGCGCGTAGCCGATCGTCAGGAGGGCCAGCAGGGGCACGAACACGACCGCGGCGTGCAGCACCAGAGGATGGGCGGGGATGCCCATGAACTCCTCGAACATCGGCGTCTCCTCCGGTGGTGTCGGGTGGACCTCGATCGTCCAGGGATGGACGTTATCGGTACGGAAGAGACATGTCAGCCCCCACGATTGCCGGCCCCGCCCATCCGGTCGGCCACCGTGCTGACCGGCCGGATGGACGTGGGCTGACCGCTCAGCGGTCGCAGCGCAGTGCGTTCAGGTCGACGGCATCCGCCATCGCCTGCATGCCCTTGTCGTTCGGGTGGAGGTGATCTCCGCCGTCGAAGACCGGCAGGAGCGCCTGCGGGTCGTACGGACTGCGGGTGATCTTGTCGAAGTCGACCACGGCGTCGAACACGCCGCTGTGCCTGATCCAGTCGTTGACGCCCTGGCGCACGGCCTCACCGGCGGCGTCGTACTCGTACCAGCCCTTGTACGCCATGACCGTGGCCCCGACGACGCACTTGCCCGCCGCGTGCGCCCGGTCGACCAGTTGTCGATAACCCGCGGTCAGGTCGTCCACGGTGACGCCGGTGTGGGCCTTGATGTCGTTGATGCCTTCGAACACGAACACCGTGCTGACCCCCGGGTGGGCGAGCACGTCGCGATCGAA
This sequence comes from Micromonospora sp. CA-259024, assembly GCF_050936255.1. NCBI lineage: Bacteria > Bacillati > Actinomycetota > Actinomycetes > Micromonosporales > Micromonosporaceae > Micromonospora > Micromonospora sp. CA-259024. Next base: position 1,227,696 of record NZ_JBNJND010000001.1, read on the forward strand.
CCGGTGCAGCGCGGCCTCTCCGGCGCCGTCGGCGAGCACCTTGTTGCCCGAGATGCCCTCGTTGGCCACGCCCTTCACCGGGCTGTCGGTCGCGGCCTGGAGCCGCCGGGACAGGTAGTCCGGCCAGCGGCGGTTCCGGTCCGTGCTGGACGCCCACCCGTCGGTGATCGAGTCGCCGAGGAGCACCACCGAGCTGATCGCCGTGGACGTCTGCACGCTGACGGCGTCCAGCCAGTACCAGGAACTCATCGCGTCGGTCCAACTGGTCGCCGCCTCCTCGGCGGCGTGGTCACCCGCCGCCGCGTACGACGTCTGCATGGCCATGCCGTGCCCGCTCGTCGGGCCCTGGGCGCCGGTGACGTAGAGGCTCACGACGAGATCGCTCTGGGCGGCCACCGTCCCGGGCAGCGGGTCGCTGAGGATCGTCTCCCCGGCCGGGACGGTGACCGACGGTTGCCCGCCGAACGTCAGCCGCCGGTTGCTGCCCGGGACCAGCTCCGCACCCTGCAGCCGCAACCCGGCGTAGGCGCTGGCGAAGGTGACCGGGTGCTCGCCGAAGGCGTTGGTCAGGCGGATCCGCAGGGCGTTCCCACCGACGCTGGTGCGCACGACCAGCCGGTAGCTGCGCTCGGCGGGCCCGGCGCCCTGCCGTTCGGCACTGGCGCCCCAGGTGAGAGCGAAGTGCCGGTCCCCGCCGGCCGCCGACACCGGGTCCTGCTGAACCCGCACCTGCGCCACCACGGTGCCCAGCGTCACGCATACCGCCGTGACCAGCGCGGCGACGACGACCGGCGCCAGGCGACGCGGATGCCCGGCACGCATCAGAGGTTCCTCAGGGTGACGGACTCGCCGGGCTTGAGGGTGATCCGGCGCGGTGTGCCGCCAGCGACCACGGTCGTGCTGCGGCCACCGACGCTCGTCAACGTCGCCTGGGTGACCCTGCCGTTGCGCCAACTGACGTCGGCGACGAAACCGCCGCGTACGCCCACACCGGCCACCGAACCGGCCGGCGCCCAGGCGGCGGGCAGCGCGGGCAGCAACTCGACGTGGCCGGGCCGGGAGTAGACCAGCATCTCGACGATCGCCGCGGGTGTGCCGAGGTTGGCGTCGATCTGGAAGATGCCGCGCCCGGGGTTCGTCTCGTAGATGTCGAAGAGGTTCATCGCGCTGCCGTTGCTGCCGTTCGTCGACGGCCTCAGGTTGTTGACGATGAGCTGGTAGGCCTTCTCCGCGTCCTTCAGCCGAGCCCAGCACAGGCTGCGCCACGCGTTGGCCCAGCCGAAGCTGTTCATACCGCGTGCGGTGAGCAGGGCGGTCGCGCCGGCGACGATCTCCGTCGGGGTGGAGCCGTCCGGGCGGATCCGGTCGCCGGGGAAGAGGCCGATCAGCGGGGAGAGGTGCCGGTGGGTGGTCTCACCGAGGTTGTCGGGTGACATCCACTCCTGTAGCCAGCCCGAGGTGGGGCTGACCTCGGGCAGGTAGAGGCGCTTGCGGAGGCCGTCGATGGTCCGGCCGTGGTCGGTGTCCCGGCCGAGCACCTGGGTGGCGGTGTGGTAGTTCTCGAAGAGGTTCCACACCAGTTCCTGAGAATAGGTGTTGCCCCTGGTGTCCTGCGGCCCGTGTTCGGCCGACCAGTCCCGGTCGGCGACCAGGACCTCGCGTGCGGCACCGGACGCGTCGGTGACGGTCATGCTGACGAGTCGGGTCTCCCAGAACTCCACGGCACCCTTGATGACCGGGTAGACCTTCGCCAGGTAGGCGCGGTCCTGGGTGTACTCGTAGTGCTCGAACAGGTTCTGGCAGAGCCACGCGTTGCCGCTCGGGTGCCACCACCAACCGCTTCCGCCGTACGGGTTGGTGGAGTAGGCGACCGCCCATCCGGCGACGGTGCCGCTGGAGTTGCGGAACCTGTTGGTCGAGGTGTTGAACAACCGCTGGGTCACCTCCGTCCAGACTGGCAACTGCGCGACACAGTAGTCCGCGTAGGCGTCGAAGGTGTCGGTGGCGCCCGCCCGGTCGGCGAGCCAGTAGCTCATCTGGATGTTGACGTCGCTGTGGTAGTCGCCCATCCAGTCCGGGTCGTTGCCGTCGAGCCACGGGCCCTGCAGGCCGATCGGCAGGCTGCCCCGCGATCCCGAGATCATCAGGTAGCGGCCGAACTGGAGGTACGCGGCCTCAAGTTCCGGGTCGGGCACGTTGTCCCGCCAGCGCGCCTGCACGCGCTCCCAGGTGTCCAGTTCGCGCTGGGTGGCGGACGACGTGCCGAGGTCGATGGCGAACCGCTCGAACGCCGGGCGGAAGTCGGCGACGTGGGTGTGCAGCAGATCGCGCACGGACTCACGTGCCGCCGCGAGAACCTTGTCCCGGGCGAGCCGTTCCGGCTCCACGGACGGGTCGCGGAACCCGGCGGCGGCGTCGGGGGCGTAGTTGGTGCCCCCGCTGACGACGACGGTGAGTTCCCGGCAACCGGTGAAGGAGATGGACGTGCCGGTCACCGTGACACGTCCGGTGCCGCTGTACGCGGTGACGGCGGCGCCGTAGCGCAGTCCGTTGGCGAAGGATGCGCCGAACGACGCGTACCGGCCCATGCGGTCGGCGGTGGTCGACTCACCGTGGGTGCCGGCCAGGGCGATCGTGCCGGTGTACGTGCCAGGGCCCTGCTGGGAGAAGTGCAGGACGACGACGTCGTCCGGGCGGCTGGCGAAGATCTCTCGCCGGTAGCCGACCCCGCCGATGTCGTACGCGGCGCTGACCACGCCCTGCGCCAGGTCGAGGGTGCGGCGGTAGTTGTCGACGGTGCCGAGGTCGTGCCCGGGGATGTCGACGGTGAGCGTGGCCAGCATGGTCAGCGAGCCGAAGTCGTCGCGGCCGTAGGGGAACTGGCCATCGCTGTCGAGCGTGTCGTTGCGACCACCGGTCCACAGCGTGGCATCGGTGATCATCAGGAGTTCCCGGGACGGATCGTTGCTCGCGAGCGCCCCGAGACGGCCGTTCCCGACCGGAAGGCCCTGCTCGATCATCGAGGTGGCGGAGCCGGGCGCCTGCCACCAGAGCTGGTTCTTCGCCGCGATGTCCGAAGCGAGCATCGGCGACTCGGTGGGACGCCGGGGGGCCGCCGTCGCGGCGAAGGCGGGCAGGCCACCGAGAGCGGTGGCCGCACCGGTGGCGGCGGCCAGCGCGAGGAAGCCGCGGCGGCTGGGGTGGTTGTCGCGCGGTTCGGTGTTGCGGATGTCCATGTCGGGTCCTCCAACCGGGGCGTTCAACGGATGCGTGCGGCGGCGCGACCCGGCTGCTGCGCCGGGCCGCGCCGGTCACGTCAGAGGGTCTGGGGTACGGCGATCCGGTCGATGTCGGGGGAGTACCAGGTGCCGCTGTCGAACGTGATGGTGTTGGTGCCCGCCTTCAGCGCCAGTTGGACGCTGACGGCCTCGACCGTGCCCCAGTCGCCCGTGGAGGGGAACTTCAGGTAGGTGCCGTTGCCGGTGTTGGAGGAGACGTTGACCGAGCGCGCGTCACCGCTGACGTAGGAGACGGTGACGGTGTAGATCCCGTCCTTCTTCACGGTGACGTCGTTGAACCGCACCTTGCCGCCGACGTAGAGATTGCCGACCTTCTGACCACCGGAGCAGGCGTCGCAGCCGGCGACAGTGGCGTTGCCGCTCAGGGTGTTGGCCGCGGACTCGGCCTCGTAGCTGGTCGAGGCGAGGGCGGTGCCGGGCCGGACGGTGAACAGCCGCGAGCCGTGCGCGGGCAACGCCGCGGTGATCCTGTTCTTCTGCGTCCCGAGGTCCCGGCGGTTCCACACGTCCCGCACCGAGGCGTTACCGGTGAACCCGAAGGACGCCCAGTGCGCGGTGACGGACGCGGGGGCGTCGGCGAGGTTGAACAGCGCGACGGTGTAGCTGCCGTCGGGGTTCTTCGCACCCCAGACCTGCTGGTCGCCGACGGGGGTGACCGGACGGGCGGGCGCGCCGCCGTTCTGGTCGATGGCGATGACCTCGCGGTTGGTCAGCAGGGACAGCCCGTAGTCGTCGAGGCGGGTGAGGTCGTCCCCGGTGTACAGCGGTGACTTCGAGATCGCCCACAGTGTCGCGTACGACTGCCGCTCGGCCTGGGTGAGGCCGTCCATCTCGCCGTTGCCCACGTTGAGCGAGTCGAGGTCGTTCCAGCCGCCGGGCCCGGCCTTGCGGCTCCAGGCCGGCGCGTCGTCGAACCGGTCGTCGACCGAGTTCTCCCAGCTCACCAGGGTGTTGCAGTAGCACTCGACGTCGGTGTCGATCCGCCAGCCGTTGGAGTACCGCTTCCAGTCGGCGGCGTGGTTGATGTCGAGCGACCAGGACAGTTCGAGGTGGATCGGGCGACCGGCGGTGGCGATGGCCTTCTGCCAGGCCGCCACGTCGGCCACGTTGTTGTAGTTGTCACCGGACTTGAACGAGCCCGGGCCGACCCCGTCGAGCTTGAGGAAGTCGTATCCCCAGTCGGCGAACAGCTGCGCCTGGGAGTCGATGTACTTCTGGGCGCACGGGTTGTCGAAGTTCAGCTTGTAGGCGCTGTCCCAGCCGTTGGTGGTGCGCAGGTCCGGGTAGACGATGTCGGCGGTGGTGCAGCCGGGGGCGTTCCAGATCGGCACCGTGCCGTTGACGTACGCCTCCTTCTCCAGCCCGACGGGCAGGTAGATACCCGGCTTCAGGCCCTTGCCGTGGATGTGGTCGGCGACGGCCTTCATGCCGCGCGGGAAGCGCACCGGGTCGGGTGTCTGTCGGGCGTACTGGTCGAACTTCGGCACCCAGCCGTTGTCCCGCCACCAGCCGGCGTCGATGTTGACGTACTCGTAGCCGTACGGCTTCAGCTTGGCGGCGAGGGCGTCCGCCTGCTTCAGCACGTTCGCCTCGGTGAGGTAGCTGTAGTCGCCGTCGGGGTTCAGGCCCGGGTACTTGGAGGACTGCATGGTCCAGCTGGTCCACCCCATGAAGGGGAGCTGGGCGAGGCCAGCGGCAGCCTCCGCCGGGGCGGCCGGGGCCGCGGCTTGCGCCGGGGCGGCCTGCGCCGGGACGGCGCCCGCGCCGAGGAGCGCGGCCAGCGCCGCTGCGACGAGGGGTACGCCGGCTCTCCGTCGGCTGGGCGCGGGGCGGGGCTGTCTGCGGGGGATCGTCGGTGACGGCATAGTCAACCTCCTGGTGGCACGGTGGGTCGAGTCGAGCGCGTTATGGACGGCCGGTGGGGCCGCATTGATGCCGTGGGTCAGGGGACAACGAGCGACTGGATGCTGACCGCGGCCGCTCCGCGGGCCCATTCCTCGAAGGGCGACGGTCGGATGGAGAGGGGGCACCGGGCGGCAGCGCCGAAGGCCTGTCGCTCGAAGCTCGTGCGGATGTGGCTGTCGAACAGGTCGTACGCGGCCAGCCCCTCACCGGACACGACGATGCGGGTGGGGCCGACCAGGTTCGCGACGGCGGCGATGCCGCAGCCGATCGCGCTGCCGGCCCGGGCGAAGATCTCCCGTACCTGCTCGTGGCCGCCGCGTGCCAGGGTCACGGCCTCGGCGATGGTGAGATCGGGGCGGCCGGTGCGGTCGCGGGCCTGCGCCACGATGGCGTCCGTGCCGGCGATCGACTCGACGCAGCCGCGTCCACCGCAGTGGCAGTCCGGGCCGGTGGCGTCGACGGTGAGATGACCGATCTCGCCGGCCACCCCGTACGAGCCGGAGACCAGGCGGCCGTTGACGACGAGGCCGCAGCCGACGCCGGTGCCCACGGTGACCAGGGCGAACGACTCGGCGCCCACCCCCTCGCCGAACCAGTGCTCGGCGGCGGTGAGCGCCTTGACGTCGTTCTCCACGGTGACGGTGAGGCCGGTGCGCTGGGCGGCGAGCCGACCCAGCGGCACGTCACGCCAGTGCAGGAACGGTGAGTAGCGCACCAGGCCGGTGGTGCGGTCGATGTCGCCGGAGAGGGCCAGCCCGAGTCGGTGGACGCGGGCCCGGTCGCCGGGGAACGCGGCGAGCAGGTCCTCGGTGAGCTGGCTGACCTCGGTGAGGACGGCGTCGACGACGGGGTCGGCCAACGGACGCCGGGCGGTGGTCCGCACCTGCGCACGGAGGTCACAGACCACGCCGATCAGCTCGTCGGCGGTGATCTTCACGCCGACGAAGAACTCGCGGTCGGCGCGTACGGCCAGGGGGCTGGCGGGGCGTCCGGCGCCCGGTCCGGAGCGTTCGGTGGCGGCCAGTTCGTGCAGGTAACCCAGGTCGATGAGGGGCCGCGCGGCCTTCGTGACGGCGGCGGAGGAGAGCCCGAGCCGGCGCGCGAGCGCGACCCGGCTGACCGGTCCCTCGGTCAGCACCGTGGTGAACACCGCCGTCGCCGCCGGTGGTCCGGCGAGCGCACCGGCGTCGATCCCAGGAAACATGGACGAAATCTAAGGCGAATATTTAACTTCTTCAAGTATTGATTTGCCTCAGTGCTCAGTCCTAGAGTCGGCGGCGCCGCAGCCACTTCGGACTCAGGTCACCGCCGCACGGACACCGAGGCCGAGCAGGATCGCACCGGTCAGTCGATCGAGCAGGCGTCGCACCGTTGCGGTGCGGAGCAGCCGGGCGGCCGCGCCGGAAACGACGGTCCAGCCGGCGAGCCAGCAGGTGTGCAGCGCGGCGTGTGCCGTGGCGAGAAGCAGCATCGGCACCAGTACCGGCCGACCCGGTTCGAGGAACTGCGGTGCCAGGGTGAGGTAGATGGCGGCGGCCTTGGGGTTCAGGACGTTGCCGAGCAGTCCCTGCAGGTATGGATGGTGAACCCGCCAGGGCAGCCTCCGGGTGGGAACCGTCGGTCGCCGGTCCGCACCCGTGGGCCGGCGGGACGCGGACCAGAGCAGCCAGAGCCCGAGCCCCACCAGGTAGGCGGCGCCGACCAGCTTGACGACCCAGAACGCCTGCGACGAGCGGAGCACCAGCGCGGCCAGGCCGACAGCGGCCAGCGTGGCGTGCACGTAGAGCCCGGTCACCGTACCCAGGATCACCCACCAGCCCTGCCGCCGCCCGCCGGTGGCGACCCGCGAGACGACCAGGGTCAGGCTCGCGCCCGGCGTGGTGGTGATCGGCGCGACGGCGAGAAGGAAACCGAGCACCGCGACGCCGCGCATGCTCAGACCACCACCCGGTAGTGGGTGGTGAGCAGGCCGGTGTCGTCGTACACGTGGAATGCGACGCCGGGCGGCTGCGTCTGGGTGGTCAATGGGCCCTCGCCCTCCCACGGCATCCGGAGGGTGGAGACCACGCCCGGCGCGATCCGCAGTGGACGGCCGGCGAAGGTGCTCGCGGCGGCGGTGTGGAAATGCCCGGTCAGCACGGCGACGACCTGCGGGTGGGCGGTGACGAGTTCGGCCAGGGGGTCGGCCGGCAGGAGCCGCATCGGGTCGATGACCGGGTGGTGCAGCACCACCGGTGGATGGTGGAAGGCGATGAACGTCGGCGTCTCGGCCGGCACCGAACCCAGTTCGTCGGCGAGCCACGCCATCGTCTCCTCGTCCAGGTGACCGTCGTCCTCGCCCGGCACCGAGGAGTCGGCGAGGAGGAAGACCGCACCGGCAACGTCGTGGCGGGCGTTGATCGGGCCGGTGCCGCCGCGGTCGTCACCGAGCAGACCCTTGCGGTACGCGTCGCGTACGTCGTGGTTGCCGGGGCAGATCATGACCGGCAGCGGGGAGTCGAAAAGCTTCGCGGCCGTCTCGTACTCGGCCACCTCGCCGTGGTCGGCGATGTCCCCGGTGATCAGGATCGCGTCGACCGGTCGGGGAAGGGCGTGCAGGTAGTCCATGACCCGGGCGGTCCGCTCGGCCGATCGGGGATGGCTGTCGAGGTGGGTGTCACTGAGATGCGCGATGACCAGCACGAGAGCTCTCCTAATGGCTATTAACGCCACATGCGTTAGGGAAGCTACTCTGGGGCAGGTCGGCCGCACAAGTCGGAACGGAAGGGGAGACCATGTCAGCGCAGCTCGCGCTCGCCCTGGCCAGCACGATCCGGCACGACGGCAGTGGCGGGGTCGCCGACGACCTCGGCGACGTCGCGGGCTTGACCCACTGGCTCCGTGAGCAGGCCGAGCCACTGCGCGAGTACGTCGGTGGGCGCGACGTCCTCGCCAGTGCGGCCGACGAGCGGACCCGGCTCGACGTGGTGGCGGTCCGGCGCGCGGCCCGCACCCTCTTCGCGGTGGCGGTCCGGCCGGGGCCGCCGAGCCGAGCCGACTCCTCCTCGCTGCTCACCCCTCCGGAGGCGGTCGACCAGCTCAACCAGGCCGCCGCGGCGCTTCCGGTCCGGCCGGCGCTGAGCTGGCCGGAGGATGGCGTGCCGACGCTCCGCTGGCAGGGCGAGGAAGCTGAGGCGCGGCTGAGGCTCACCGCCGGGCTGGCGCGCGCCGCTATCGAGTTCCTCGCCAGTCCCGCCCGCGACCTCTTGCGCGCCTGCCCCGCGCCACGCTGCGTACGCTATTTCGTCAAGGACCACGCACGGCAGGAGTGGTGCAAGCCCTCCTGCGGCAACCGTGCCCGCGTCGCGCGGCACTACCAGCGCCACACCGCCGCTCGATAGCAGCCGCGTTCAGCTCCGGGAGCGCGGCAGACAGTCCTTCTTGTACTTGAGGCCCGAACCGCACCAGCAGGCGTCGTTGCGCTCCGGTGGCCAGGGGATCCGTGCGCTGGGCCGCGCCGACACCTCGGCCGCGTAGCCCGCCCGGATCGCGGCGTCGGTCGGGTCGCCGTCGCCTCGACCGGCGAACGCGTTCAGCCCGGCCACGGTGGCGCTGAACACACCCAGCCCGCTCTGCCCGGCACCCGTCAGCCGTACCAGCTCCTTCTCCAGCCGGGCCCGGTGCGCGTCCCAGTCCGGCCCGTACACCTCGGCGAGCCCTGGGTGCTCGGAGAGCAGCCGATCGAACTCGGCCCGAGGCCAGAAGAGGAGATCCGACCCGGCACCCCTGCGCTCCCCGGCCCGGCGGACGAGCTGGTTCTCCAGCCGGTCCGCCAGATCGTCCTGCCGGTCGTGCGGCAGGTTGAGATTCCGGCGTACCCGGTGCCGCTGTTGCAGCAGGAAGAAGAGGACGCCGGGCGCGTCCGGCGGACCGAGCTCCACCACGGGGTCGGTCGCGGTGATGGCCTGCGCGCCCGCCCCGGCGGCGGCGCGCTCGCCGAGCAGGGTGTCGGCGGCCTCGCTCAGCCACGTCTCGGCGGTCGTCGAACGACCACCGGCGTCCAGCGCCGCACTCACGTAGGCGGGGGCGTCGGGCTGCACGAGCAGCAACGGGCGCAGCGCGGTCAGCTCCGCCATCGCCTCGTCGTCCCGACCGCCGGCCCGGAACAGGGTCCGGGCCCGCAGCGCCCGGGCGAACCCGGCCCGCGGATCGTCCTCGGACGGGTACGCCGCCAGAGCCTGTTCCGCGTACCGCAGGGCGGCATCCGGTCTTGCCCGGATCTCGGCGATCTCGGCGGCCAGGGTCAGGGCGTCCCCGGCGTCGTCGGGATCCTCCAACCGGCCCTGCTCCGCGGCCTCGGCGAGATCGGCGGCGACGCCGAGCGGGTTGGCCGTTCCGAGCGCCGAGCGGCGAAGTTCAGCGAGGTCGGCCTTGGTGAGTACGTCTTTCGTCGACACGATCTCACGGTACGTCGGACGGCTCCCGGCCTGCCGGCAGATCACCTGTAACGCTGCTCGCAGATTGGCCGGACCGCCGGGCCGGGCGGGGTGCCCGGATCAACCCGAGCCCGGCCGGTGTGGGGAAGCAGGGAACCGGTGGTGGCTACCGGCGAGGCGGTAGCCACCACCGGGTCGGTCAGGCGTACGGGGTCAGGAAGTCCTTCGGGCGCAGTGCCTTGCCGGTGACCCGGACATCCCCGATCCACCCGTAGAAGCCCTGCCCGTACTTGAGGTCGAACGACGTCGCGCCGATCACGAACGGGAGCCCGAGGGTGGCGATCCCGGTCGACGGCTGAGTGGGGTTCCGCGCAATCTTCGATCCGTCGATGTAGACCACGGTCCGCTGACCGTCGTTCACCACCGCGATGTGGGTCCAGCGCCCGGTCGGCAGGGCATGGCTCCACGAGGTCGGATCGGCGTCCTGCTTGTCGGCGTAGACGACGTACTGGAGGAACCGCTCGGAGGAGACGTTGAGGCTGCAGGTGGACTCCAGTGGAGACCAGCCGGTCGTCTTGCCGGCGTCGCCGCTGCGCCCCTCCCAGCTCAGAATCCCCATCCAGGCATGGTCGCCCTCGAACGGGTCGGGGAGTTTGATGAAGGCCTCGATCGTGTACCCATCGGTGAACTTCATGCTGTTGATCGGGGCGTCGCGGCCGGCCCGGAGGATGGCGCCGCGGTCCGGGCCCTTCCCGCCGTCGAAACGGAGGCTGGCGTGTGCCGGCTGACCGGGGTGGTGCTCGGTCGAGTAGGTCAGCGCCTCGGATGCCCCGGCCCCGATCCGCTGCACGGTCAGGTTGTTGCCGTTGCCGCTCAGGTCCCGTACGACCGTGCCGTCGGGGACCGGCTTACCGGCCGTACCCGACGGCAACCCGTAGGAGTCGAACCGCCAGTATCCGACCGTGCCGCGCGGCAGCACCGCGACCGGGGGACGGGGAGCGGGCGGCGTCACCGGCGCGAATCCGCGGAACCGGGCGGCGAAGTCGATCTCCATGCTGAAGCGGTCGACCGGCCCGGTCAGCTCGATCGTCTCGGCCTCCAGCGGCGTGCGCTTCTCCGGGTCCCGGGCAAGGAACCAGGGCGAGAACGTCTCGACGTCGATGACGTTGCGCGCCAGGTCGAAGTGGTAGAGACGGATCATCGCCGCGCCACCGTAGTAGCGGTCCTGGTAGTTGGTGATATGCACCTGCACGTCGTTGCCAGCGGCGTTCGTGAGGGTGGTACGGCCAGGCGGCCAGTAGTGACCGTTGAGGGTGAGGAAGATCTGGTCGTTGTCCCGGATCAGCCGTTCCCAGAGCCGCTGGCCGTTGTCCGAGAGTTGAGCGGCGCCCGCGTCGTCTGCCCAGGCCAGGTCATGAGTGGTGAGGATGACCGGCAGAGTGCGATGCTCGTTGATCACCCCCTGGGCCCAGGCCAGGCCCTTGTCCGAGATCCGCCAGTCCAGCGCGAGCACCAGCCAGTCGCGTTCCCCGGCGCGCAGCACGTGGTAACTGTTGTAACCGTCCGGCGAGGCACCGCCGAAGGTCGGCATCTTGGCGAACCGCTGGGGCCCGAAGGCGCGCAGGTAGACGCTGTCGCCGCGCTGGTCGTCGCCGCCGCGGATGTCGTGGTTGCCGGCCAGCACGCTGTACGGCAGCTTGCCGTCGAGGGTGCGGAACGTCTCGCCGGCCAGCGCGATCTCATGTTCACTCCCGTGCTCGGTCACGTCACCGAGATGGGTCATGAAGACGATGTTCGCGTCCTTGCGCTCCTGATTGAGGTAGCGGAAGGTCGCCTTCAACGGTTCCGGGTCGGAACTGTCCTCGTCGAAGAGATACTGCGTGTCCGGCAGCACCGCGAGCGCGAAGCGCGGGCTCTGCGCGTCGAACGATCCCGTCGCTGCCGCCGCTGCGGGGGTGGCGGGGGTGCCGAGCAGCGCTGCGGCGGCCCCGGCCGCAGGCGCGGCCAGCATCGCCTGTAGCAGGCTTCGCCGCTCCACGTGTGGTTGATCGCCGCTGCTGGCCATCTTGTCTCCCGGGTAGGTGAGGACGATTGAACGCCGAGCACTGTCCCGAGGAGCGATGAGCATCCTCCGACGCCTGACTGAACGGCACCTGGCAGGCAGCCGAAGATCATTCGGGCGCGTCGCGCTGCTCAGGGTACTTGCCGTCGCCGGTCGTCGAGTGGTCGCAAAACCAACCAACCAAGGTCATCTGCCGTCAACCCGTCGTCGGTAGCGTCCGGTCGCCAGTTTCTCGACCAGATCGCACAAAGGCGGAGTTATGGGCACGGTGGATCGGCGCACATTCCTCAAGGCGATGGGAGTCCCCGCGATCGGCGCGGCTCTCCCGCTGGACCTCAGCAAGGCGCTCGCCATCCCGGCGAACAACCGGACCGGCACGATCAAGGACGTCGAGCACGTCATCATCCTGATGCAGGAGAACCGCTCCTTCGACCACTACTTCGGCACCATGCGCGGGGTACGAGGGTTCGGTGACCCCCATCCGGCGACACTGCCGTCCGGAAAGGACGTGTGGCACCAGCCAACCGACACCGGCGAGCTGCTGCCCTTCCGCCCCGAGGTGAAGGATCTCGGCCAGACCTTCCTGCCGGACCCGCCGCACGGCTGGAACGACGGGCACGCCGCCTGGAACGACGGCCGGTTCGACAAGTGGGTGCCCAACAAGGGCGTCACGGCGATGACCTACCACACCCGCCAGGACCTGCCGTACCACTACGCGCTGGCCGATGCTTTCACCGTCTGCGACAGCTACCACTGCTCCCTGATGGGGCCGACCGACCCGAACCGCTACCACATGTGGAGCGGCTGGGTCGGCAACGACGGCAAGGGCGGCGGCCCGGTCATCACCAACGCGGAGGCCGGCTACGACTGGTCGACCTACCCGGAGCGGCTGGAGCGCAACGGCATCTCCTGGAAGATCTACCAGGACGTCGGCACCGGCCTCAACGCCGCCGGCTCCTGGGGATGGACGAACGACCCGTACATCGGCAACTACGGCGACAACTCGCTGCTCTACTTCCACCAGTACCAGAACGCGCAGCCCGGAACGCCGCTGGCCGATAAGGCCAAGACCGGCACCGAGATCAGGACCCAGGGCCGCGACCCCGAGGCGCTGCTGGCCGACTTCCGGGCCGACGTCGAGGCGGGACGCCTGCCGGAGGTATCCTGGATCACCGCGCCCGAGGCGTACACCGAGCACCCGAACTGGGAGCCGGCGTACGGCTCCTGGTACATCTCGCAGGTCATCGACATCCTCGCGTCGAACCCTGAGGTGTGGAGCAAGATGGCGCTCTTCGTCACGTACGACGAGGAGGGCGGCTTCTTCGACCACGTGGTCCCGCCGACGCCCCCGCAGATGCGCGAGCACGGGCAGTCGACCGTGCCGACCACGAACGAGATCTTCCCCGGCGACGCCAGCCACCCGGCCGGGCCGTACGGCCTCGGGATCCGGGTGCCCATGATCATCGTCTCGCCGTGGACGCGGGGCGGCTACGTCAACTCGCAGGTCTTCGACCACACCTCGCTGATCAAGTTCCTGGAGGCGCGGTTCGGGCACGGCCGGCCGGACCTGATCGAGGAGAACATCACCCCGTGGCGGCGCGCTGTCGTCGGCGACCTCACCACGGCCTTCGACTTCCGGCACCCGAACCGGACGCAGCATCCCACCCTGCCGGACACCGACGACTTCAAGCCCGAGGACCTGGTCCGGCACCCCGACGAGGTGCCGGTCCCGCCGGCGGACCAGCGGCTGCCGAAGCAGGAGCGGGGCGTACGCCCGGCGCGAGCCATTCCGTACACCCTGCACGCCGACGGGCACGTCAGCCACGACTCGTTCCGCATCGATCTCCGCAACTCCGGTGCGGCCACCGCCGTCTTCCAGGTCCGCCAGGCCGGCAGCGCGGACGCCCCGCGCAGCTACACGGTGGAGCCGGGCAAGCACCTGTCGGACACCTGGAAGGTCGAGTCCGGGTACGACCTGTCGGTGCACGGGCCGAACGGGTTCTTCCGCCGGTTCTCCGCCGGCGAGTCGAGCCGGCACGCGACGGACCTCGACATCACCCCCTCCTATGAGGAGCGGGACTTCAAGGTCGTCCTCACGCTCAAGAACCGTGGGTCGAAGCGGGCCGAGGTGACCGTTCGGGACCGGTACAACTCCCGTCCGGTCAAGCTGTCGGTGCGGCCCGGCGAGACGGAGCGGGCGCAGTGGGCTCTCTCCCGTACCCACGGTTGGTACGACCTGACCGTCGGCGTCACGGGTGACGCCGCCTTCGAGTACCGCTACGCGGGCCACGTCGAGAACGGCAAGGACAGCATCAGCGACCCGTCCCTCGGCGGGCTCGTCTAGAGCGGTGTCGCGTCACCCGGGCCGGCGACGGCCCGGGTGACGCGACGGGAGAGCCCCGCGCATGGGGCGGATGTGCCGGTGAGCGTGATGACTCACCGGCATATCCATACCTCGGAGTCATCACGTTCGTCGCGGTGTCCGCTCGTGGGGCCGGAGCGCCGTCCAGGTGCCGACTTTTCCCTGGCGTTCGCATACCGGCAGAGCGTCGCTGTTCATTAAGCATCGACAACGATCAAATCAATTTAGCCCAACGGCATTTCTGGGTTCTGGGTTTGGGCGTAGCTTCAGGCGGATTTCGACTAGCGGTTTCCGGCAGTGCCGTTCCATCGAGCGCCGTTACCATCGGTGATGACGACTGTTGCTCGCGCCGGTGCTGCGGTCAGGGCGACTGCCGCATCGACGTATTGAACTGCGGTTACATTGATCGCTGGCCACCCGGGTCGATGGAGGCAGGGCGCCCCGATCACCCTCCGTGATTGTCGACGTGCGGCGCTGCACTCGGTGGCGGGAATCGATAACGGCCGTCCGAAAGGCCGAATGAACCGTCGTTCAGGACATGAGCCTGTTACATAACCGACTCACAATGAAATCATTTGCCTAGCTAACGTTCTGCACGAGAGCCGCCATCCGGACAGCCGTCCGGGTGGCGGTGTCATGTGTCAGCACGATGAGGAGGTCGTCCCGCGTGGAGCCGATGGTCACGGAGCCCCAGGTGCTCCGCGCCGGAGAGCCGGACGACGGACGGGTGCAGAGCGCGTCGTCGCTCGCCGCTCCGGTCCGGACGGTCAGCAAGTCGCCGACCCGGATCGCCCTGGCCCGGCTACGCCGCGACCGGATCGCGATGATCTGCGCCGCGATCTGCGTGGCCTACGTCCTGATCGCGATCTTGGCGCCGCTGCTCGCCGGGCTGGAGGGGCAGAACGCCACCGACCTGCACCAGGATCTGATCGACGAGTTCGGCTTCCCGATGATCGGCCCGACCGGCGAGCACTGGTTCGGGGTGGAGCCCCGCCTGGGCCGCGACCTCTTCGCCCGCTGGGTGTACGGCGCCCGCCCGTCGCTCATCGTCGCTGTCGCGGTCACCACGATCACCACGATCATCGGCGTGGTCGTGGGCTTGGTCGCCGGCTTCTCCGGCGGCTGGGTCGACCGGGTGCTCTCCTGGCTGATCGACCTGGTGCTCAGCCTGCCGTACCTGCTCTTCGCGATCGCGAGCTCCGCCGTCCTGGTCGCGATCTTCGGCGGCGCCGACGGAGCCGGGGCTGAGGACGTCGCCCAGATCCGCTTCATCTCGCTGATCTGCGTGCTGTCGTTCTTCGGCTGGGCCAGCCTCGCCCGCCTGGTCCGGGGGCAGGTGCTCTCGCTGCGTGAGCGCGAGTTCGTCGCGGCGGCCAAGGTGCTCGGCATCCCGACCCGGCAGGTGCTCTTCAAGGAGCTGCTGCCGAACCTGGTGGCACCGATCGTCGTCTCCGTGTCGCTGGCTCTGCCCGGCTACGTGGTGGCGGAGGCCGGGCTGACCGTGCTCGGGGCCGGGCTGATCGAACCCACCCCGTCCTGGGGCCTGACGATCTCCGCGGCCACCACGTACTACCGGGCCGACCCGCTCTACCTGTGGCTGCCCGTCCTCGGCATCACGATCCTGGTGCTCGCCCTGAGCCTGCTCGGCGACGCCGTGCGCGACGCCTTCGATCCCCGGACCCGTCGATGAGGACGCCCCGGGCTGGAGGAGAACCACGGACCTCGCACGTCGGAGGTCCGCTGACTGAAAGAAAAGACAGGAGTACGTCTGTGCGGCAACTCAAGGTTGGTCTCGCCGCCGCGCTGGCCGCCACCATGGCGGTGGCCGGCTGCGGCAGCCCTTCGTCGAACAACGGCAGCAGCGGCGGGGGTGACGCCAAGGGCATCGAGACCCAGCAGAGCGCGTTCGACCCGACCGCCAAGGGCCCGGCGGCCGAGGTGCCCGGCGCCAAGAAGGGCGGCGTCATCACGGTCTACTCCCAGCTGACCCCGAACACCTTCGACCCGACCGACACCTACTACGCCGACGCGCTGGCGATCGAGAAGCTGATCTTCCGCAACCCGACCCAGTTCGCGATCCGCAACGGCAAGCCGGTGCTCGTGCCGGACCTGACCGACCTCGGCACCGTCTCGTCGGACAAGCTGACCTGGACGTTCAAGATGCAGTCGGGCATCAAGTACGCCGACGGCAGCGAGGTCAAGGTCGAGGACCTGGCGTACGCGATCAAGCGTTCGTTCGCCCACGACGTCTTCGCCAACGGCCCGACGTACCAGCTGACCACCTTCAAGGGCGGCGACATGTACAAGGGCCCCTACGCCAGCGGCGACAGCTTCGCGGGCGTGGAGACCCCGGACCCGACCACGCTGGTCATCCACCTGGCCCGGCCGTTCACGGACCTGCCCCTCTACCTGACCTTCCCGGTATTCACGCCGATCCCGAAGGCCAAGGACACCAAGGAAAACTACAAGAACAACCCCCTCGCCACCGGGCCGTACCAGTTCGACACCTACACCCCCGGCACCGAGCTGAAGCTGAAGAAGAACCCGAACTGGGACCCGAACACCGACGCGGTGCGGCACCAGTACCCGGACGGCTTCGACTTCAAGTGGGGCGGCGAGGACCCGAAGACCCAGCAGCAGGTGCTCAACAGCGCCGGCGAGGACGCCAACGCCCTCAACTACGGCGCCGTCGACGCCTCGCTGATCCCGCAGCTGACCGGGGACAAGAAGGCCCAGCTGATCCAGGGTGAACAGCCCTGCACCTACTCGGTGCAGCTGGACACCCGCAAGATCCCGCTCGAGGTGCGCAAGGCGATCGCCAAGGCGTACCCGTACGACCAGGTCAACAAGGCCGCCGGCCTGAACAGCTTCAACTCCGCGCCGGCCAGCACCGTCCTGCCGCCGAGCGTGCCGGGTTACACCAAGTACGAGCCGCTGCCGGGCCTGAGCGGTGTCGGCCAGGGCGACCCGGCCGCGGCCAAGGCCGACCTGGAGGCGGCCGGTAAGACCGGCTTCGAGCTCAGCTGGTACTACGACAACACCAAGCCGATCCCGCAGCAGAGCAACCAGATCCGGGTCGACGCGTTCAAGGCGGCCGGCTTCACCGTCAAGCCGATCGGTGTCACCACCGCGGAGCTGCGCTCCAAGATCGCTGACTACGACGCCCCGGTCAACATGGGCCAGCAGCCGCAGGGTTGGTGCTCGGACTGGCCGAGCGGCGGCAGCTGGTTCCCGGTGCTCTTCCAGTCGCACAGCATCAGCGACGGCACCAGCTGGGGCGAGCTCAGCGACAAGGCGCTGGACGCCAAGATCGACGAGATCGGCAACCTCCCGGCCGACCAGGCCGTCGCCAAGTGGGGTGAGCTGGACAAGGAGATCCTGGGCAGGTACGTGGCCCTGCCGCGCTACTACGGCAAGCTCGCCTTCGCCGTCGGCACGAACATCGGTGGCGCCGAGGGCGACGCCTCCGCGGGTGAGCCGTTCTACGTGAACATGTTCCTGAAGAACTGACCTTCCGCACCCCCCAGTCGTGGACGTCGGCCGGCCTCCGGCACTATGCCGGCCGGCGTCCACCCCTCTCCCCGTTCCGGCTTGGGCTCTCAGCCCCGGCCCGCTGCCACCAGGAGCCTCGGCGGTGCTCATCTACATCCTGCGACGGATCGCCAGCGCGGTCTCCGTCGTCATCGTGACGCTGGTCGCCAGCTTCGGGCTGTTCTTCATTGCCCCCACCGACCCGGCCGGGACGATCTGCGGCCAGCGCTGCACCCCGGAGCGCTACGCCGACATCAGCGCCAGCCTCAACCTCGACGAGCCCGTCGCACAGCAGGTCGGCGGCTATCTCAAAGGGCTGGCGGTCGGGCGGACGTACCACTCCGGTGGGCTCACCATCGACTGCGACGCACCCTGCCTCGGCTACTCGTACACCCTCGGCCAGCCGGTGACCAAGCTGATCGGGCAGGCGTTGCCGGTCACCGTCTCGATCGTCCTCGGCGGCGCGGTGGTCTACCTGATCGCCGGCATCCTCGCCGGCATCGTCGCGGCCCGAAGACGAGGCACCTACCTGGACCGACTCATGGTCGGCACCTCGCTCGGCATCAACGCCGTGCCGTACTTCGTGGTGGCGCTGCTCGTCTCGCTGTACGCGACGTTCCTGCCGCACGCCGGCTACCACCCGCTGCTGGAAAACCCGTTCACCTGGGCGACCGGGCTGCTGGCCGCCTGGCTGACGCTCGGCCTGGCCAACGCCGCCTCGTACACCCGCTACGCCCGAGCGTCCATGATCGAGACGCTGGGCGAGGACTACATCCGCACCGCCCGCGCGAAGGGCATCAGCGAGCGCCGGGTGGTCTACCGCCACGGCCTGCGCGCCGCGATCACCCCGATCGCCACCATCTTCGGCGTCGACCTGGCAATCCAGTTGACCGGGGCGATCTTCACCGAGGCGATGTTCGGGCTGCCCGGCCTCGGCGTGCTGACCCTGCGCGCGTTCAACCAGTACGACCTGCCGGTGCTGATGGCCGGCGTGCTGGTCGGCTCGGTGGTGCTGGTCGTGATGAACCTGCTCGTCGACATCCTCTACACGATCCTCGACCCGCGAGTGAGGCTGGGATGACCGAACCGCAGCTGCTGTCGACCCCGGGCCGACAGCCCGAGACGGTCTCCCGCGCCCGCCGCGTCGCCGGCGACCGCGCCGAAGGGCAGTCCTACCTGGAGGTCACCGACCTCACCGTCACCTTCCCGACCGCCGACGGGCTCGTCCAGGCGGTCCAGGGGCTCAGCTACTCCCTGCCGCTGGGCCGCACCCTCGCGGTGGTCGGCGAATCCGGCTCCGGCAAGAGCGTGTCCAGCATGGCCATCATGGGCCTGCACGACCCGCGCAGCACCCGGATGACCGGCTCGATCACGGTCGGCGGCGAGGAGATCGTCGGCATGCCGCCCGCCGAACTCCGCAAGCGGCGAGGCGCCAACGCCGCGATGATCTTCCAGGACCCCCAGTCGTCGCTGCACCCGTACTTCACCGTCGGTGACCAGATCATCGAGTCGTACCGGGCGCACCACCGCGTGTCCAAGCGGGTGGCCCGGGACCGGGCGGTCGACATGCTCGGCCGGGTCGGCATCCCCAACCCGCGCCGCCGCCTGGACGACTACCCGCACCAGTTCTCCGGCGGCATGCGGCAACGCGCCATGATCGCGATGGCCCTGGTCAACGACCCCAAGCTGCTGATCGCCGACGAGCCCACCACCGCGCTCGACGTCACCGTGCAGGCGCAGATCCTCGACCTGATCATGGAGTTGCAGCAGGACTTCGGCTCGGCGGTCCTCTTCATCACCCACGATCTCGGTGTCGTCGCCGAGATCGCCGACGACGTGCTGGTCATGTACGGCGGACGCGGCGTCGAGTACGGCACGGCCGCGTCGATCCTCGGCCGGCCACTGCACCCGTACACCTGGGGTCTGCTGGAGAGCATCCCGGCGGTCTCCGGCGAACCGACCCGGCTGCACCCCATTCCCGGCACACCGCCCAGCCTGCTCGCGCTGCCCACCGGGTGCTCGTTCCACCCGCGGTGCGAGTTCGCCGGCCGGGTGCAGGGCTGCGCCGTCGACCTTCCCGAACTGGTCTCCCGCACGGCGGACACCACCCGGGCCTCCCGCTGCCACCTGCCCGACCCGGCCGGGACCTTCGAGACCGACATCCTGCCCCGGCTGCCCTGAAGGAGCACGAGTTGACCACCACCACCGACACCGCGACCCGTCCGGCGCCCGCCGAGCA
Organism: Micromonospora sp. CA-259024; assembly: GCF_050936255.1. NCBI lineage: Bacteria > Bacillati > Actinomycetota > Actinomycetes > Micromonosporales > Micromonosporaceae > Micromonospora > Micromonospora sp. CA-259024. Next base: position 1,247,509 of record NZ_JBNJND010000001.1, read on the forward strand.
GCCCGGCGGACCGGGGACGCCGCTGCTGGAGCTGCGGGATCTGAAGATGCACTTCACCGCCCGGGGCGACGGATGGTTCGGCCGCAACGACCACCGGATCCGGGCCGTCGACGGGGTGTCGCTGCAACTGCGCGCGGGCGAGACGCTCGGCCTGGTCGGTGAATCCGGATGCGGCAAGACCACCACCGGGCGTCTGATCACCCGGCTGCTCGAGCCGACCGGCGGGCAGGTCCTCTACCAGGGCACCGACATCACCCACCTGAAGGAGAAGGACCTGCGGCCGTACCGGCGGGAGCTGCAGCTGATCTTCCAGGACCCGTACTCGTCGCTCAACCCGCGGCACACGGTGGGCAGCATCATCGGCGCACCCCTGCGGGTGCACAACCTTGTGCCGAAGGGCAGGGAACTGGACCGGGTTCGGGAGTTGCTGGAGCTGGTGGGGCTCAACCCCGAGCACTACAACCGGTACCCGCACGAGTTCTCCGGTGGCCAACGGCAGCGCATCGGCATCGCCCGCGCGCTGGCCGTACAGCCCAAGGTGATCGTCGCCGACGAACCGGTCAGCGCCCTCGACGTGTCGATCCAGGCGCAGGTGATGAACCTCCTCGAGGACCTGCGCAAGGAGCTCAACATCGCGTTCGTCTTCATCGCGCACGACCTGGGCGTGGTGCGACACTTCTGCGACCGGGTGGCGGTCATGTACCTCGGTCGGGTCGCGGAGATCGCCGACCGTGACGCGCTCTACGGCACGCCGCAGCACCCGTACACCCAGGCGTTGCTCTCCGCCGTGCCGGACCTCGGTGTGGTCCGCGGCGGCGCGCCGAAGATCCGGATCCGGCTCGCCGGCGACGCGCCCAGCCCCCAGGAGGCGCAGACCGGCTGCCCGTTCCGCAGCCGCTGCTGGAAGGCCGAGGAGATCTGCGCGACCACCACCCCGCCGCTGGTGCAGGTGGGCGACGGGCAGGCCGCCGCGTGCCACTTCGCCGAGCCGGCCGAGTAGACCGAGCGCCACGCGGGCGGGCTGAGGTGCGGTGCCGCTGTACGCACCGTCACCGCAGGCGTGGGTACGCTGAGGCCGTGTCCATGATCCGCACCGCGAACTCGCACCCACCGGGTTACACGACATGGAGGGGGAGAGGGGCATGAACGACGGGCAGGGCGGGAACGACGCGCCGCCGCGGAGCATCGGCGGGCTGGCCACCGACAGCTACGGCCGCGACGACGACCGGGCGCCGCTGGTGCTGGTGCACGGTCTCACCTACGACCGCCGGCAGTGGGACCCGGTCCTGCGCGAGCTGGCGGCGCTCGACCCGGACCGGCGGGTGCTCCGGATGGACCTGCCCGGGCACGGCGGCTCGCCGGGGCGTGACTCCTACGACATCGCAGAGGTCGCCGGCGTGATCCACGAGGCGGTCACCGCCGTCGGACTGGAGGCGCCGGTGCTGGTGGGGCACTCCCTGGGCGGCGTCATCGCCACCGTGTACGCCGCTCGGTACCCGGCGCGGGGCGTGGTCAACGTGGACCAGCCGCTGCTGGTCGGCGGCTTCGGCGACCTGTTGCGCCGCGTTGAACCGGTGCTGCGCGGCCCCGACTGGCAGCAGGTGTGGGACGGGATGACCGCCCGGATGGGCATCGACCAGCTGCCCCCGGACGCGCGAGAGATGGTCCGTACCCAGACCACCTTCCGGCAGGAGCTGCTCCTCGGCTACTGGAACGAGGTCCTGGTGCAGTCGGCCGAGGAGATCGGCCAGCAACGGACGCGGGACCTCGATGCCATCCGCGACCGTGGCATCGGATACGACTACGTGACCGGAAGTGACCCGAATCCGGCCTACCGGAGCTGGCTGGAATCGGCGCTGCCGCACGTGCGGATCACCGTGCTGGCCGGTGCCGGGCACTTCCCGCACCTGGCCCATCCAGCAGACGTCGCCCGCATCCTGACCGGAAGCGGCCAAAGCTGACCGACGCCTCGATCACGGCTCCCGTGCGCGGGCGGCTACGGCAGGCGCGCGAGGTACGCGAGCATCGCCGCGCGGCTGTCCGGCAGGCCGTACTCCTCGACGAGCTCGGCGACGTTGCCGAACTCCTGCCCGTCGATCAGCCACGGCTCGGTTGACCGTCCCAGCACCTCGGCGAGCCGCCGCTGCCGGGGTGCCAACGCCGCGACCGGCGTCCCCGTCGGTGCGGGGCCGTCCGGGAAGGCGAGACGCAGCGCCATACCCAGCACCGTCAACGACCGGTCGCCGCTGACGGTGGGCAGCCGGTCGAGCAGCGCGTCGAAGGCGCGGTCGGTGTGCTGCGGGCCGAGCTGCCGCAGGGCCAGGCCCGCGTAGCCGCCGAGGTCGCCGTCGAGGAACGGCACCCACCCGTCGTCCACCGGCGCGTGCGCTGCGTCCCTGGTCGGATCGGCCGCGCGGTCGCGGCAGGCGCTGCCGTCGGCGGGTGGGAGCACCGCGCCATCGGACGGGGCCGCCGCCCAGCTCAGCAGCTCCTCGACGGTCGCCTGGTCGGCCACCGCGCCGAGGACGCGGGCCCGACCGATCGCGGCGGCCCACCGAACAACCGGGCGCGGGTCGGTCAACCAGCGGACGTCCGGCGCAGCACCGAGCAGCCCCGAGGCCACCAGCATGGTCGCCACCTCGCCGGGCGTCGACCCAACGCCGGGATCCTGCGCGGCGTCGATCGCGCCGGCCAGCGCGGACACGCTGCCGTCGGCCTCCTCCGGAAACCAGGCCAGGGTGTACGCCGCCCCCGTCCGCACGCCCGGATCGAGGTGCCCCAGCAGGGTGCGGAACAGCGGCACCCCGGCGCGCACCGCGTCGTAGGCCGCCAGTTCGATGTACGCCCACAACCGGCGCTGCTCGGTCGCGGTCAGGGACTCGACGTAGGCGTACTCGACGTACTCCTTCTTCGACTCGTCCGCGCCGGCCCACGGTGGCGGCTTCGCGGCGAGCAGCTCACGCCCGCCCTCGGCGGCCCGGCGGTGTTCGGCCACCGGGAAGCCGTCGGGGAGGACACCCTCGTCGAAGCCGACCGCCAGGGCGACCAGCAGCCCGAGCACCGCCGCCGGATCCGGAGTGGCCGGATCGGCGAGCAGCTCCAGCAGGAAGGGCACCGCGTACGCGCTCGCCTCGAACCGGCCGCCCTGGTGGAAGACGTTGGTGTAGAGGTCGCCCAGGGCCTCGTCCCGGGTGGCCGGATCGGACGAGAGCAGGGCGCGGAGCTGGCCAGGCACGTCGTCGGCTGCCCCGTAGGCGTGACCGAGCCGCGCCCAGTCGATGTCGTCAAGTCCGTCGAGCACACCCTCATGCTCTCCCAACCCGGTGACTGTTCGCGGCCCGGGGCGCCCTCCGGGTCGGTCAGAACTCCTCGTACACCGCCGGGTCCTGGTCCGCGAGCCGCCCGTCTGGGCGGCCCAGCGCGGTGATCGCCTCGACCTCCGCGTCGGTGAGCTTGACCCCGAAGACGTCCAGGTTCTCGAGCTGCCGCTGCGGGGAGGCGGCCTTGGGCAGCGGGATCACCTGGCGGGTCACGTGCCAGGCGAGGATGGTCTGCGCCGGGCTGACGCCATGGGCGGTCGCGATCTCCGCGACGACGGGGTGCTGTTGCAGGTCGTTGCCACGGCCGAGCGGGCTCCAGGCCTGCACGAGGATGCCGTGCTCCCGGTGGTAGTCGATCGCCTCCTGCTGCGGGAAGTACGGATGCACCTCGATCTGGTTGACCATCGGGGCGACCCCGGTCTCGGCCACCAGCCGGTCGATGTGCTCGGGCAGGAAGTTGGACAGACCGATGTGCCTGACCAGGCCCCGCTCGCGGGCCTCGATCAGCGCCTGCCACGCCTGCACGTACAGGTCGACAGTCGGGTTCGGCCAGTGGATCAGGTACAGGTCGACCCGGTCGAGACCGGTGCGGAACACACTCTCCTCGATGGTGGTCAGCGCCTCGTCGTAGCGGTGGTGCCGTCCCGGCAACTTCGAGGTGACGACCAGCTCGTCCCGGACGTCGCCGGCCGAACGGGCGGCCCGGCCCACCGCGCCCTCGTTCTCGTAGTTGACCGCCGAGTCGAGCAACCGGTAACCCGCCCGGATCGCCTGACCGATCGCGTCGACACCCGCCGAGCCGTTCAGCTTGTAGGTGCCGAGCCCGATCGCCGGCAACGTGGTGCCGTCGGCGGCCGTCAGGTGGGGAATTGCCATGGTTGATCTGCCTTTCGTTGACCGTGACTGGACCCTACCCGCACGCGCCGGGTGCTGAGTCCGACCGGTCGATTAGCCGAGGTCGCCTCCGTCGGCCGTCTCGTAGACGGTCTCGACCGGCCGGATCACCTTGACCAGCGACGCGAGGTACTCCCGCGTCTCGGGATCGGTGGAGCACACGATGGTGCCCTTCATCCCGCGGGTCAACAGGACCTTGTAGGTGTTGCGGATCAGCAGATCCGCTTCGGCGTCGCTGAGCGACTTGCGACTGCGAAACGCCGGGTCCTTCGACTCCTCGCGTCGCGTCACCAGACGGCCGTCCCGGGCTACCAGGTCCGGCCCCATGATGACGCCCGACCAGTCGTACTCGAAGCCCTGCGCCGTGTAGACGCAGCCCACCTGGCCGAATCCGTTCGGGTCGGTCGCCCAGAACGCGCTGCCCGGTGCCTCGCCGACGCTGCGTTCGCTCTTGACGTTCCAGGGCCGGGACCAGCCGCCGACCCGCACGTCCGACACGAGGCTGTCGTCTGGACGCGGGTCGCTCCAGGGCCAGCAGTACCCGGCAGACATTCGGGCGGTCACGCCCGGTGCCTGTTTCCTGGCGAGAAAGGCTTCCAACTCCTCCGGCGACTCCGCGAGACGTAGGTCGACCCTCCCGTCACCGGTCCAGACCGATGGCTCGTCGCCGTCGAGACCGAGCAGGTCAACGACCCATTGCTCGTACGCCGCGCTGCCGCCGCAACGGAACTGGCTGTGCAGCGACACCACCTCGACATCGAGGTTGAGTTGCTTCGCGTACGACGAGATGACCTCGACGTTGCCCAACTCGCCCGGCTTCACCACCTGGTGCTCGTCGAGCAGGAAGACCGGCACCCGGGCAGCGGCGATCAGCTCGTCGATCTGCTGACGCGCTTTGTCCCGCTTGGCCTTTGGCGTGAACCGGTTGACGGAGGTCTCCCGGATGCGGTGCGCCTCGTCGCAGATCAGCACGTCCAGACCGTTGCGCTCGGCGGACATGAAGCTGTTGAAGTAGCCGAACAGGTTCTTCAACCGGGTCGAGCCCCTGCCGGCGTACCGGCGCAACGTCAGGGTGAACGACCGTGAGCCCGTGGCGTGCATGACGGCACGGTTCTGGCGCGCCAGTTCGCCGAGAACCGACAGCGCGATCACGCTCTTGCCGCTGCCCGGTCCGCCGGACACGACGACGACCGACTTGCGATCCGCCGATCGGGCCCGCTCCACGGCGTGCAACACCAACTCGTACGCCACCCGCTGCTGATCCAGCAGTGTGAAGTGCGATCGATCCTTCAGCTCCTGAGCGGCGTACCTCAGCAGGTGGCGGCTGGGCCGAACCGAGCTGGCGAGGAAGCGGTCCGCGGCGTCAGCGCCCGACGTCGGGGCGAGATGGGTGCGTAGGTAATCGAGGAACTGGCCCCGCCGCTGCTTGGTGAAGATCCGGCTCTGCTCGGTGGCCTGACGATCGAACAGGTCGCTGATGTCGCGGTCGACCGCGTTGTGCAGGTACGCCGCCCCACGCACCGGATTCCGGTGCCCGGCGAGGATGCCGAGAAAGTCTGTCAGGTACTCGCAGTACTGCTCGACCTGGACGCCGGGATGCAGCCGCGGGCCACGCGCGTGCTCCACTGCTACGAGGGTGTCAGAACCCTCGTAGGACTCGGCGTAGGACCACTGCTTCAGCTCCACGACCACGTAGGAGTCGTCGGACGTCCTTGGGTCCAGCCCGGCGAGCACCACGTCGACCCGCTTGCTGGTCAGCGGCAGTTGGTATTCGACCAGCATCTCGACCTGACCCAGGCCCGCATCGGCGAGATCCTGCCCCAGCACCTCAAGGCTGCGCGACCAGGATCGACGTTCCGCCGGGCTCACGTTGCGACCGATCTGCTCCACGATCCGGTCTGCGAGCATGCCGCCGCCAGCCAGGCGCAGCAAACCATCGGCGGACGTACGGAACGCTGACAACACTTGCCCCCGGGCAGCACGAAGTGATCGTGCGCATGGGGGGCATGTCCGGCAGTCGCCGGAAGCCCGTCGTGACGCGCTCCTACGTCATGGACTGTAGCGAAGAGATCAACTCAGCGCCACGCTGACGTTGCCCGGGACTATCGCTTTACCGCCGAGCCGCGGGCCTGGTCCACGGGGTAGCGGCGGGCTGAATCCTCCAGCTTGGTCAGAGCTGCCTCCACGAGGTCGACACCGAGTACGTCGGCGAGTCGGGTCAGGTAGATCATCACGTCGCCGATCTCGGCCTTTACCCGGTCACCGGCGTCCCGGTCGGCCATGACCGCTGTGGACTGCTCGGGTGTGAGCCACTGGAATTCGGCGATCAGTTCGCCGACCTCACCAGCGAGGGCCATGGCGAGGTTCTTGGGCGTGTGGAACTGCTGCCAGTCCCGCTCCTCCGCGAACGCCCGCACGCGGCTCGTCAAGTCATCCATGACCTGGAGCATCGCAGGTGCCCCGTGTCGGCGAGCCACGACCCATAGCCGACGGAAGCAGCAGAACGGACCGTCGGAGCGTCACGACGGTGGCTGGCCCGGCATCCGGCCCGCAACCGCCCTTATCAATGATGGGCGGCCGGTTCTGACTGGCGTGCGTCTGATGCCGACCTGGTAGCGAAGCTGTTGCACTCCGGGCAAGTCGACACCACCGGGTGCGTGCAGGCGAGTACGTGATCAAGGAAGTCCTGCGCGGCGTGCAATCGGCGGATCTGGTCGATGATCCGGTCCCGCCGGTCCCGCACCAGCGCGGCGCGGCGCTGACCGTCGCCGCGATACAGGTCTGCGATTTCGGTCAGTGACATGCCAGCGCGCTGGCAGAGCCGGATCAGACGCGCCCGCGTGATCGTCTCGTCGTCGTAGACCCGGTGTCCGTTGGCAAGCCGGGCCGGTTCGAGCGCCCCGACCTCCTCCCAATGCCGCAGCACATGCGTCGGGACGCTGACCAGCGCCGCCGCGTCTCCGATTCGCCACGTCGTCACGCAGGCTCCTTAGGAATTGACTTCAGGTCAACCTGAACTTCTACGGTGCTCCCCCTGGCGCGCGATGCGCCAGGGTAGGGGGACAAGCGCATGATCCACGCGATCCGTCAGGCTGCGGTGGCGGCCGGTGCGTTGGCTGCGGTGCCGTACCGCCTGATTCGGCCGCGTCCGATCGACCGGCGCTTCCTGGCCGGGCTGTCCGACGCCGGTATCCCGCGCGGGGATGTCGAAGTCGAGCTGATCACATTGGACCAGACGGTGCGGTCGGTGCCGACGCCACTGATTGCCGAGGCCGTCCGGAAACCGCGCCGGGTCGGCAACGCCCTGACCACGTACGTGATCCGGCATCCGGAGGTCACCGTGCTGCTCGACCCGTCGGTCTGTGCCGACGTCGGAGATCGGGTGATCGGCGAGCTGCCGTGGACGTTGCGGCCGGTGGTGCAGCCGCGCTATCAGGTGCTGCCGACCACGACGGCGCTGGAACGGGCCGGCATTCCGGCCGACACGATCGACTTCGCACTACCCACCCATCTGCACTGGGACCACGTCTGCGGATTGCTCGACCTTCCCGGCCTGCCGGTTACGGTGCGGGAGCGGGAACGGGACTGGATGATGTCCGGCGACGCTGCACCAGCAGGCGGCGTCCGAGCTGCGCTGCAGGGCCGCCGGCTGGACAGCTACGAGTTGGAGGGGCCGCCGGTGCTCACCTTCGAGCGCAGTCACGACCTGCTCGGCGACGGGTCAGTCATCATGGTCGAGCTGGCCGGGCACACGCCGGGGAGTGTGGGCGTCCTGCTCCGTACCCCCGACGGGCCGGTGTTGGTCGCCGGTGACGCAGCCTGGCACGGGCTGCAGATCGAACATGTCCGGCAGAAGGCGCCGTACCCGGGGTGGCTCGTCGACGACGATCGCGACGGAGCCTTCCGTACGCTGCACCGGCTGCACGCCGTTCGGAACCAGGTCCGCATCATCCCGACCCACGACCCGAGCGCCTGATCCCTGATCCGAGACCTGACGCGTCGCCGCCGGCTGTCTCAGCGGTGTTGTTCGCTGTTCGTCAGCGCCGTAAGAAAGGTGGACCATCCGGGGCGGCTGAACTGAAGGCGAGGTCCGGCGGGGTCCTTGGAGTCACGGACGGCGACGACGTCGGCGAGGTTGGTGGCGACCTCGACGCAGTTGCCGCCGTTGTCGCCGCTGCGGGTGCTCTTGCGCCAGACGGCGCCGGTCAGGTCAGTCATGCCGCATCTCCCCGATGAGCCTCTTGATCATGTCTCTTGATTCTGCCTCGCCAAGCGCGAGGGCCACCAGCCCTCTCCATGTGTCCTCGTAGGCCCTGAGCTCATCCGGTTTGTCTAGGTAGAGCGCCCCGGTAAGCGACTCGCTGTAAACCACCGAGGGTTCGGGTGCAGTCCGACCCCCGTTGGTTGTCGGAAAGTCGAGGACCACGAACGAGCCGGCGACTGCTCCAGGGTGCGGCCCGGCAGCGAGCGGCACCACTTGCACTGAGACGTTCGGTTGCTCGGAGACTTCGAGCAGATGGTTGAGCTGGTCGGACATTACGCCCTGGCTGCCGACCACTCGGCGGAGTACCGCCTCGGAGAGCACTGCGTCCAAGCGTGGGGGCCGTGGTAGACGACGTCTCAGCAACGCCTGTCGTTGCAGCCGCACCTCGACTGCTTGCTCACGCTCCTCCGGGCTCAGCCGACTCCCAGGCTGAAAGAGTCCAAGGGCGTAGGGGCGGGTCTGCAGCAACCCGGGAATCAGTGTCTCGCCGTACTCCCGTAGTCGAGCTGCAGCGGACTCCAAGCCGACGTAGAGCTCGAACCAGTTCGGCACTGCGTCCCCGTAGGCGTGCCACCAGCCCTTCGACTTCGTCTCGGCGGCGAGCCCGCGCATCGCCTCGGTCATCTCGGGCGACACCCCGTACAGCTCGCACATCGCCTTGACGTCGAGTACCCGGACGGAGCCCATGCCGCATTCGAGGCGCCAGATCTTCTGCCGGCTGTATTCGAGGGCCTCGGCGGCGGCGTCGAGCGTCACCCCGGCCTCGTTGCGGAACTGTCGCAGCAGCCGGCCGAGTTGCCGGCGCGGCACGGTCGATCCGATGTCTTCGGGCATCCGCACACTCCCTGGTTCCATCACGCAACACTGCGTGACCCGCTTCCGCAACTCCTACGGGTTTCCACAAAGAAAGTCAATGCACAACGGCGAAAACGCGGTTTAGAACGTTGCGTTTCCACTGCGGACTGTCGCAGGCTGATCACAGCGCGGCGGCCGGCCGGTCCCCCCGAACGGCCGCCGTGCTTCCCCGAGCATCGGGATGAACGGGCAGGCCCGCCCATCCACGACCAGGAAGGCGGACGGACATGAACGCTCGTAACCAGCTACCAACCCCGGTTGGCGGTGGCGCGACCTACCGCTCCACCGCGTACACCAGTCTGCTGCCGTGGCAGATCCGCGAGCGCCGCTTCGCGCCGACCGGGCTCGGACGTCGCGGTCTCAACCCCGACGACGTGTACGCCTTCCTCGACCGCGTCGCCGTCGACATGGCCGTCGTCTACGCCGCTCTCGCCGAGAGCCGCCGCGAGACCGCCCGGATCAAGGCCGGGCTGCGTCGTTGGCAGACCGACCAGGCCCGCGCCCGCAACGAGCGGGGCCAGCTTCAATGAGCCAGCGGTACGTCATCCACCTGCCCGTCGTCGCCACCGATCTGCCCGCCGCGCAGCGCCTGGCCCGGGTCATCGGCCGGTGGATGGCGGTGCTGCCGATGGCGGACCCGGGGGAGACCACCGTCTCCGAAGAGGACCAACAGTTCCTCCGCCACCGGGTCTTCTGTGACCTGCGGCTGCCCGGCGGGCGGCGCTGCCTGCTCCGGGACGACCACGACGGCCCCTGCGCCCGCCGGCTGCGCAGATGACCGTCGCGTGTCAAAGGGGCAGGCCACCTCCCGGGTTCGGGAGGTGGCCTGCGAGCCGCATCAGATGCGATGAGCTACCGGTTGATCAGCCCGCTCGGCAGGAGGCGAGCACGCCGATCACGCCGACACCGGTCCGCTTGAGCGGCAGTTTGGTCGACGCTGCCGGGCAGCGGGGCACGGCGAGGTCGTAGACGCCCCGCCCGAAGGTCGCCGCGGTGAGCTGCCGGCTCGGCTCGTGGTAACGCAGGTACATCACGGCCGCCTGCGGCAGGTTGGTGCCCAGCGCCGCCCACTCACCACCGTTCCACGCCGACATGAACACCCCGACGTCGGTGCCGACCAGCAGCAGGCCGTCGGCGGTCGGGACGACGAAGTTCACCGGCGCGTCCGGCAGGCCCTGGCCGATGTTGCTCCAGGTACGACCGCCGTCGCGGGTCATCATCACGTGCGACCGGTCGCTACCGGACCGGAAGGCGGAGAAGGTGGCGTAGGCGATGTTCTTGTCGGCGGGGTTCACCGCCACCCGGGTGACCCAGGTGCCGGGCAGCTGCCCCGGGTCGACCTGCTGCCAGTTCTGCCCGAGGTCGTCGGTCCACCACAACCGCCCGTCGTCGGTGCCGACGTAGAGCTTGTTGCCGTCGGTGGGCGCGGCGGCGACGGTGGTGATCGTGCCCCACGGGTAGCCGTTCGGGTCGTTGGGGCCGCCGCCGGTGAGGTCCGGGCTGATCGGCGTCCAGGTGCGGCCGTTGTCCGTCGAGCGGTTGACGATGTTCCCGGCGTAGTACATGACGTTCGGGTCGCTCGGGTCGAACTGCAGCGGGGTCAGCCAGTTGCGCCGCTCCGAGGTCGTCTGGCCGGTGCCGATGTTCTGGCGAGGAGTGCCGCCGGAGTTCTCCGACCGGTAGCAGGAGCCGTACTGGCTGCACCCGAAGACGATGTTCGGGAACTCCGGGTGGATGACCACCTGGAGGCCGTCACCGCAGCCGATGGCGTTCCACGGGCCACCGACGCCGTTGTAGCCGCGATTGCAGCCGTTGTCCTGCGCGCCACCGACCTTCAACGCCGGATCGGTCTGCGCCACGTCCACCGTGTAGAACTGGGTGTAGGGCTCGTAGGTCGCCTTGACCCAGCCGCTCGCGCCGTTCGCCTCGGATCGGTAGAGGCCGCCGTCGTTGCCCAGGTAGACCCGCCCGGGCACCTTCGGGTCCCAGCGCATCGCGTGCTGGTCGGCGTGCACGCCGCTCACCGACGAGAAGCTCTGCGCGCCGTTGGTCGAGCGCATCAGGTTGACCCCGGTGAGGAAGACGTGATCGGAGTTGCCGGGGTCGACGAAGAGCTTGCCGAACCACCAGCTGAACGTGGACTGGGCTGCCTGACCGGCGGTGACCGGGGTCTGCGTCCAGCTGTCGCCGCCGTCGTCGGAGCGGTAGAAGGCGCGGAACGGGCCGAGTGCGGTGCCGACGTACGCGTACAGCCGCTGCGGGTTGTCCGGGGCGACCGCGATGCCCCAGCGGCCCTGGTCGGCGTCGGTGGGCAGGCCGTTGGTCATCCGCGACCAGGTGCGGCCGGCGTCGTCGGAGCGCCAGAGGCTGGAGCCGAGCCCGCCGTAGGTGCGCTGGTGGGGTTCGCGCAGGTGGTCCCACATCGCCGCGTACATGCGGCGCGGGTTGCTCGGGTCGATGACGACCTCGGTGGCGCCGGTGGTGGCGTTCGGCGGCGCGAGCACCTGCTTCCAGCTGTTCCCACCGTTCTCCGAGAGGTAGACGCCGCGCTCACCACCCGGGACGAAGAGGTTGCCGCTGGCGGCGGCGAAGATCCGGTCCTCGTTGCTCGGGTCGATGGCGAAGCGGCCGATGGCGTGGCTGTCCTTCAGGCCGACGTGCCGCCAGGTCTTGCCTCGGTCCTTCGAACGGTAGACGCCGTCGCCGCCGAAGGTGATCGAGCCGCCACCCGGCTGGGCCTCGCCGGTGCCGGCGAAGAGGACGCCGTCGCTGGTCATCGCGACCGCGCCCATGCTCTGCGTCCAGTCGTCCGGCCAGGCCGTCTCGAACGTGGCGCCGGCGTCGTCGGACCTCCAGACGCCACCGGACGCGGCGGCGATGAAGATCTGGTCGGAGACCTGCGGGTCGACGGCGATGTCCACGACCCGGCCGCCGATGTTGCTGGGCCCGAAGAAGTTCCACTTACGCTGCGCCAGGTCGCGGTAGAGGAGGCGGGTGCGCAGGTTGAGATCGTGGGCCTCGCCGCGAGCCTTCGCGTACTTGGTCACCGAGAGGTCCCGGCTGCCGTCGCTCATCCGCTGGGCGGTCATCCACTCGTCGGGGATCTCCATCGGACCGGTGGGCGAGTTGGTGGCCAGCGACTCCTGGACCGGCCGGGGTGCGGCCGAGGCGGTCAGCGCGAGCGCGACGACCAGCCCCAGACTCGCTGTCATCGCGAGGCCGCGGTACCTTCGGACGAGCGTGCGTCTCATGCAGTCTCCCTGTCCACGCGCCATGGCGACCGGAAAGTGGTCTTCAGTGCGCACGCTAGACAGTGGAGTGACCGACGTCACCGAGCATCTGTCGCGATTCGACCTGTCTGATTAGGACACCTGTCGAGAACGCTCGATTCGATGGTCAGTTGCTCTGGAACTCGGGTAGGCCGGCCTCTTCCGAGTCCGGCCCGACCACCGCGGTCAGCGTCGTTCCGTCCGCGCAGAGCGCGGTGGCCCGCAGGTACGTCCGTCGCTCCTGCGCCCGCATCAGCACCTCGGCCTCGAACACCTCGTCCTCGGCGCGCAGCAGGTCGATGTCACCACGGGTCTCGTAGTGGGCGCGGACGTCCAGCGGGGTCATCCGGATGGTGGCCGCGACCGTGGTCAGAGCGCCCTGCTCGACCACCGAGGTGACCCGCGCGCCGTCGGGCAGCAGCAGGCCGGTGACCCGGGTGTCGACCTCGGCGTCGGCGTCCAGCGGCACCCGGTCGCAGCTGGGCAGGTTGGCGAGCATCCCCGCTCCCCGGTCGGTCGGCTGCCCGGCGTCCGTGCCGCCGCAGGCGACGAGCAGCGGAACCGTGACGACGAGGGCGAGCATCCGGAGTCTCACCGCAGCAGGATGCCACGCTCAGCGAAGGACCCGCCAGCGTCGCACCATCAGCAGCAGCACGGTGATGATGACCCCGGTGACCACCATGAGGACGCTGGTGATCAGCGCGCCGTAGGCGAAGCCGGAGAACTCGAAGACCTGGTCGAAGATGTAGACCGGCAGGTAGAGGGTGGCGTTCGCCGGTCGGCCGTCGGTCAGGACGTACGCCGGCACGAAGTTGACCTGCAGGGTGAGGATCGTGTCGCGCACGGCGAGCAGCACCAGCACCGGGGCGAGCAGCGGCAACGTCAGCCGGCGCAGCTGCCCGAACGGTCCGCAGCCCTCCAGCGTCGCGGCCTCGTACAGCCGACCGTCGAGCATCCGCCGGGCGGCGAGGACGACGATGAAACCCTCACCGATCGGAAACACGAGCATCAGCGCCACCGCCACCCTCGCGGTGCCCGGTTCGGCGAGCCAGGTGAAGCCGGGGTGGCCGAAGAGCCCGAGCAGTTGGTTGAGCGGGCCGTAGAGCGGGTTGAGGACCCAGAGGAAGAGCACCGCCAGGGCCACGTCGGGAACGACGGTCGGCAGGTACACCGCGACCCGGAACCAGCGGCCGCCGGGGCGGGGCGCGGCCAGCAGCAGCCCGAGGCCGATGGCGGCCAGCAACCGCAGCGGTACGGCCAGCGCCAGGTGGATCGCGGAGGCTCGGACGCTGTCGAGGAGGAAGCCGTCGGCGAGCAGGCGGCGGACGTTGGCCAGGCCGGTGAAGCGGGGGTCCCGGGTCAGCCCGGTGTGGTCGGTGAACGCGTAGCCGAGGTTGAGCAGGGCGGGCAGCGCGATCAGCAGCGCGACCGCCACGGCGTACGGCGCCAGGAACGCCCACGCGGTCAGCGGCCGGCTGACCCGGCCGGTGCTCACCGGCGACGCCCGGTGTCGGCGTCGAAGCGGTGGATGCGGCCCGGGTCGGCCCGCAGTCGCACCTCGTCGCCCGGCCACACACCGGGCCGTGGGCCGGTGCGCACGGTCAGCCGGGTGCCGTCGCCGCAGCGGGTCAGCAGGACGGCCTCGCTGCCGAGCGCCTCGACCGCCTCCACGGTCACGGTCACCGGCCCGTCAGGGTCGAGCCGCAGATCCTCCGGGCGTACGCCGAGGGTCAGGTCGGTGGCGCCGCCCAGCACGCCGCCGCCCGGCACCAGATTCATCGGCGGGCTGCCCAGAAAGCCGGCCACGAAGGTGTCCGCGGGCTCGTCGTAGACCTGCTGCGGCGGGCCGACCTGGCGGACCCGCCCCCGATTCAGCACGACGACCCGGTCGCCGAGCGTCATCGCCTCCGCCTGATCGTGGGTGACGTGGATGGTGGTGGTGCGCAGCTCCCGGTGCAGGGTGAGCAGGTCGGCGCGGGTGGCGAAGCGCAGCGGTGCGTCCAGGCTGGCCAGCGGCTCGTCGAGTAGGTAGACGGTCGGCTCGCGCAGCAGCGCACGGGCCAGTGCGATCCGCTGGCGCTGCCCGCCGGAGGTCTCGTCGGGGTAGCGGTCGAGCAGGTCCGCGATGCCGAGCCGGTCGGCCGCCGCCCGGGCCCGCTCTTCGGCCTCCGCGCGCCGGACGCGGCGGACCCGCAGCCCGAACAGCAGGTTGCCGCGGACGGTGAGGTGGGGGTAGAGCGCGTAGTCCTGGAAGACCATCGCCACCGCGCGGCGATGCGGTGGCACCTCGGCCACGTCCTGCCCGTCGACGACGACCCGGCCACGGTCCGGCCGGTCCAGCCCCGCGATCAGCCGCAGGATCGTCGACTTGCCGGAGCCGGACGGGCCGACCAGGGTCACCATCTCGCCGGCGCGCACCGCCAGGTCGACGCCGTCGAGGGCGACGACCTTCCCGTACGACTTGGTCAGCGATTCGAGTCGGATCACGCCCTGCTCAGCCACCGGCGCCTGCCGGGAGGGCGAAGAGCGGCCGGAGCTTCTCCTCCAGTTGTCGCAGCCCCTCCTCGCGTCCGACCCGGCCGTAGAAGACCTCCTCGAGCAGGCCGCCGGCCTCGCGTTCCACCCGCGACCACGTGCCGGTGCGCGGGGTGGCGCGCAGATGCGGCTCGGCGTCGAGGTAGACCCGCGACGACCGCGGCGGCTGCTGCGGGTTGAGGAATTCGGGGGAGTTGGCCACGTCGAGCCGGGACGGCACGGTACGGCCGGAGCCGGCGAGGATCCGCTGGCCCTGCCCACCCATCGCGAACTCGATGAACCGCCAGGCCTGGTCGTGGTCGGGCAGGCCGGCGCTCATGCAGTAGGCGTCGCTGTGCAGGATCGACGCCGGCACGCCGCCCGGCGCGATCGGCAGCGGCGCCGCGTCCCAGGTGAAGCCGTCGATGGTGCGCAGCGTCGGCACGGCGACCCGGCTGTTGAGGTACATGCCGAGCGTGCCGCGCAGGAACCGCGCCTCGCTCGACTCGCTCTGCTCCTCGGCGTCCGGGGGTACGACGTGGTGCTTCACCTGCAGGTCGAGGAACCAGTCGACGGCCTCGCGGCTGGCCGGGTCGCCGGTGAGGGTCAGGGTGGTCGGCTTGTCCGGGTGGTCGACCAGTTCGCCCCGGTTGGACCAGACGAACGGGGCGAGCCGCGGGATGGACGGCTCCACGCCCACGCCGTACCGCCCGTCGCGGGTCAGGGCCTGCGCGGCGGCCAGGAAGTCGTCCCAGGTCCAGCCGGCCTTCGGTAGCGGCACACCGGCGGCGGCGAAGAGGTCGGCGTTGTAGTAGACGACCAGGGAGGACATGTTCTGCGGCAAGCAGGTCAACGTCTCGCCGTCGAAGCGGAAGGCGTCCAGCGCGCGGGGGGAGAAGTCGCTCTCGTCGAGCGCGGCGCTGCGGTCGAGGTACGACTGGGCCGGCTCGATCGCCTGCTGCGCGGCGAACTGGCCGTAGCGGCGGTAGTTGAGCAGGAACACGTCCGGCGGCTGCCCACCGGCGAACGAGGTGGTCAGCCGGGCCATCAGGTCGTCCTGGGTGGCGACGGGGGAGAGGTTGACGGGCACGTCGGGGTGGGCCTGCTCGAAGGCGGCGACCAGGCTGCGGTAACCGGCGATCTCCTCGGCGTCGCCGAAGAGCACGACCGTGATCCCTGGCCGGTCGGCCGCGCGGTCGCCGGCGCCGCAGCCGGCCGCGTAGCCGAGCAGCAGCACGGCGGTGATCAGGGCAACCCATCGTCGAGCGCGGAACGTGCTCACCTACGACCTCCAGATCTCAGTGCCGCCAGCGGATCGTCGTTGAGCAGGATTCGCTGAGCGAGCAGGAACACCACCACGCACGGCGCTGTCGCGACAACGCAGGCGGCCATCAGCAGCGGCCAGTCCGTCGGGTTCAGCAGCCGCAGGAACTGCAGGCCGAGCGGGTATGTGTAGCGGTCACCGCTCTGCAGGTAGAGCAGCGGGTCGATCAGGTTGGACCAGTGCAGCGTGAAGGCGAGCACGCCGACGGCCAGCGTCGCCGGGCGCACCTGCGGCAGCGCCACCCGGCGCCAGATCGTCAACCAACCGGCGCCCTCCAGCCGGGCCGCCCCGAGCTGGGTGTCCGGCACGCCGCCGAAGCTCCACGCGTAGAGCAGCACCAGGAAGGGGCTGCCGGCGAGCATCGCCGGGGCCAACAGCGGGACGTACGTGTCGACCACGCCGGCCAGCCGGAACAGCTCGAACCGGGTGGCCCACACCGCGGTGACCGGCACCAGGAGCACCGCCAGCAGGCCCAGGACCGCGCGGCGGCGGGCCACCGGCGTCAACAGCCGCAACCCGAAGCCGGTCAGTGAGGCGACGGTGACGGTCAGCGGCACGGCGACCGCGACGACCAGCGCCGAGTTGGCCAGGTACCGGAACAGCGGGATCAGCTCAGGCAGCCGGGCGTACGCGGCCACGGTCGGTTCGGGTGGGAGCACCTCGAAGGTGCGGGGCGGGGGCAGGCCGGGGGGTCGCAGTGAGCCGACCACCATGAACCACAGCGGTGCGGCGAAGAGTGCCGCGAACGCCGCCGGCACCAGGAACCGCCCAACGAACCGCGGGATCACGGCTGGGCCTGAGAACCGCACATCCCGCCCTTCCCGTCGCCCGGTAACCGGTTGGCGTGCTCGTCTCCGATGCCGCCGAGGGCTCCGCCGGTGACCCTGGGTGACGGTTGGATCGGCCGGCGGAGGTGGTGCGGCGAACCTATGGCCGGGCGGCCGGCGCGTCATCGGGCACCTGTTGGAATCACCCGCCGTCCGGTCCTACGCCTGTCGAGATGCGACAGACGTAGCACCGGTCGACGATCACCTCCCGCACCTGTCCGATGACTATCCGCGAATCGGTTTCTAGGGTGCGAGGCAACTGCCGCACCGCCGGCCCACCGTCCTCGCCCGGGACGACCTGGTCCACGGCCGGTGCCGGAGATGGGGAGGAGCACGATGCGAACCACAAGGAGCTGGTGGCGAGCGTCGGTGGTGGTCGTTGCGGCCATCGCCGTCGGCCTACCGGCGGCAACCGCGACGGCGAACCCGACGGCGGGCCACGTCAGGCCGGTCATTCAGCAGGGGGTCACTCAGCCGGTGTTCGGGTATGCCGACGCGATCCGCGAGCGGGTGTTCGTCACCTCCGACGTCGACACCGATGGCGACGGCGTCCGCGACGTCGTGGCGATGGATATCATCCGGCCCAAGGCCAGCCAGGCGGGCCTGCGGGTGCCGGTGATCATGGATGCCAGCCCCTACTACTCCACCGTGTGTCGGGGCAACGAGAGTGAGTGCAAGGCTGACGTCGACGGCGACGGTCTCAACGACAAGTGGCCACTCTTCTACGACAACTACTTCGTCCCGCGCGGCTACGCGGTGGTCCTGCTCGACATGATCGGCACCAACAACTCGACCGGCTGTCCGGTCACCGGTGGTCGCGCCGACAACATCAGCGCACCGACCGCGATCGACTGGCTCAACGGTCGTCGGGCCGGCACCGACGCGGCCGGCGAGCGGGTCGTCGCCGACTGGCACAACGGCAAGACCGGCATGATCGGCAAGTCGTACGACGGGACGCTGGCCAACGCGGCCGCCGCCAGCGGCGTGCGGGGACTCACCACCATCGTGCCGATCTCGGCGATCTCCAGCTGGTACGACTACTCGCGCAGCAACGGCCTGGTCACCCGGGCGAACAACTACTCCGGCAGCCTCTCCAACACGGTCACCAACCCGGAGCGGCGGGAGCACTGTGCGGCGGTGCGGACCCAGCTCGGTGTCGACGGCGACGACGTCACCGGCGACTACAACGCCTTCTGGGCCGAGCGAGACTACGTCCCGCACGCGGACCGGGTGCGGGCGAGTGTGTTCGTGGTCCACGGCATCAACGACAACAACGTCCGAGCGGACCACTTCAGCAAGTGGTGGGACGCGCTGGCCGAGGAGAACGTGCCGCGCAAGCTCTGGCTGACCGGCACGGGTCACATCGACCCGTTCGACTTCCGGCGGGGCGAGTGGGTGGACACCCTGCACCGGTGGTTCGACTTCTGGCTGCACGGGGTGAAGAACGGCATCATGGCCGAGCCGATGGCCGACATCGAGCGGGCTCCGGACGTCTGGGAGACCTACCGCAGCTGGCCGGTCCCGGCCGTCCGGAGCACCCAGGTGTTCCTGCGCCCCGGCGACGAGGGGGCGGCCGGCGGGCTGTCGGTCCGCCCGCAGCCGGGTAAGGCGTCCCAGACGTTCCAGGACACCCCGTCGATGAGCCAGACCGTCGCGATCCGGCACCCGTCGGACCCGGCGGCGAACACGGAGAACCGGTTGGTCTTCCTCTCCCAGCCGCTGCGCCAGCCGCTGCACATCTCGGGCACCCCGATCGTCAAGATCAACGCATCGGTGAACGGCGAGGACACCAGCTTCGCCGGCCTGCTGGTGGACTACGGCACCCGGCCGCGGTTCAGCACCTCCGGCGACGGCATCCGGACGCTGACCACCGAGGACTGCTGGGGCGACTCGGCCACCTGGGGCGGACACGTCGAGGACGCCTGCTACCGACAGACCGAGAAGACCGTCCTCACCGATCCACAGGAGCTGGTGACCAAGGGCATCCTGGACGGCCTCAACCTGAAGTCGCCGTCCGTGACGACGCCGCTGGTGCCGGGCGAGAAGAACCCCGTCGACGTGCCGCTGCTCCCCGAGGACTACGTCTTCGCGGCCGGCAACCAGGTCGGCGTGGTGCTCCTCGGCTCGTACTCCGGCTACAGCAGCCGGGCGAAGCAGAACCAGGCCGACATCACCGTCCACTTCGACCGCAGCCGGATCGAGCTACCGATCGTCGGTGGCCGGTCGGCGGCCGTGGCCGCCGGCTTGTAACCGGGGACCCGGTGGGCGGGGCTACCGCCCCGCCTACCGGCGTCACTCCTGCGGCCGGTAGGCGCCGGTCAACCGGCCCAGCTTCAGCGCCAGGTGCAGACAGAGCCGCTCGTCCCCGTTCTTCAGGTCGGTGTCGGCCAGCTCCTCGATCCGCTGTAACCGGTAATAGAGCGTGGTGCGGTGCAGGCGTAGCTGCTCGGCCGTGGCGTGCGCGTTGCCGGCCAGATCCAGATAGCGCTCCAGCGTCTGCAACAGCACAGGGTTCGGCTGCCCCCGCAGCAACCGCTCCAGCCCGGGATGCACGTCGGCGATGTCCAGATGCCGACCCTCCAGCCGCGACAGCACCCGGTAGATGCCCAGCCCCGCCCACGACACCACCGGGCCGAGCGCCGGCAACCGCGCGCCCACCCGGGCCGACTGCAGCGCCTCCCCGTACGACCCGACCGCCTCGGTCAGCCGCGGCCGCGGCTGGCCGATCCCGACCACGACGCGCTCCACCGAGCCGAGCCCACGGGTCGCCTGCCGCAGGTTGTCCTCGAGCACCTTCGCGACGACGTCGGGGGCGGGGCGCCCGGCAGCCCGCCCACCGCGGAGCAGCAACACCCCGTGGTCGTCGCGGACCAGGTGCAGCGCCTCCCGGGTGCCGATCCACCGCCGGGTGGTGACCAGCGCCTGCTCCAGCGCCAGCCGGGCCACCTCGTCGGGCAGTTCGCCGTGCGGCGGCACCATCTGCGCGACAAGCGCGGTGGCCGGCCCCTCCCCGGCGATCAGGCCGGTCTCGCGCAGGGTCCGCACCGACTGGTCGCGGCTGGCCTCACTGTCGGAGAGCAGTGCCCGCGCCGCCTCGGTCTCCCGTTGGGAGGCCAGCTCACCGAGGAGGTTCTCCCGGTACAGCGCCAGCGACAGCTCGCTCATCAGGCCGGTGGCGGTGATGTCCGCGTCGGCCATCGTGCCGTCCGGGTCGATGAACCAGACGAACCCCAGCAGAAGGTCCTGGTGACGGATCGGCACGCAGACCCGCGGCAGCAGGTCGAGCTCTCGCGACGCCTGCGTACGCACGGCGGTACGAGCGTCCATGATGCCGACGTCCCGGAACCACGCCATCACCTCAGGGGTGGTCTGCCGGCGCAGGATGGACGCCTTGCGCACGTCATCCATCAACCCGGTGTGCTCGCTGTAGACCACGACCCGCTGACGGCGGTCCTCGATCAGCGCCGGGCGGCCCGCGTACGCGGCGAGAGCGTCGACAAGGCGTTGCAGCTCCCCTTGCATGAGATCCTCCCGTCGCCTCCTCACTGGGTCGTCACGACAGCAGTACCCCGAAGGGACTGCCCGAGTCTCCCGGCGACCCGGTGCCCACCGCGCCACAGAACGATCATGCTGGGCGACGCGGACGTTCACAACCGTCTACCGGGCCGTAGCCGGCGTTTTCGGCCGTGGACACCACCCGGCCAACCGCCCGCCACCCGCCGGGGTCGGCCGTTTCCCGGACACACCGACGCGGTATCCACCACAGTGGGCCGTGGCCGAGGAGGCGGCGCGACCGGACGACAGGCGGACCTGCACGAGCTGCGGATGGCGGCCGGCTACCTGCGGCGCGGCATGACCGAATGCGGCGACGGCCGGCGAGATCACCGGTACGCTACCAACCGGTGGCGCTGTGTGCATGCCCCGATTGGTGGCCCGGTTTCCTAGCGTCTGGTCGCGTTGTGCCCGAATTCGAACCGGGTGGCGATCCGTTCCAGGAGGATTGTGCTCGTGACGAGTGACAATCCGCACCGGGGGTGGTCCACCCGGACCGCCTGGGAGGGCCGGTTCAACGCTCCGCTGCGGGCGTTTCTGCGTACCGAAACCGGCGGCGCACGGGTGGTGCTGGTCGCCGCGGTGGTGGCGCTGGTGTGGGCCAACCTGCACGTTTCGTCGTACGAGTCGATCTGGAGTACCTCCCTCTCGGTCCGGCTCGGCGACTGGCCCGTGTCACACGATCTGCGGACCTGGGTCAACAGCGGGCTGATGACGTTCTTCTTCCTGGTGGCCGGGCTGGAGCTGCGTCGCGAATTCGACATCGGCGAGCTGCGGGAGCGGCGGCGGCTGACGCTGCCGATGCTGGCCGGGTTCGGCGGCATGATCGTGCCGATCGGGGTCTATCTGGCGATCAACGCCGGGCAGCCCACCGCTGCGGGCTGGGGCGCGGTGATGGCCACGGACACGGCGCTCGCGCTCGGCGCGCTGGCCGTCTTCGGGCCGCGCTTCTCGGATCGGCTGCGGGGTTTCCTGCTGACGGTCGCGGTCGTCGACGACCTGGTGGCGATCGCGGTGCTGGCGATCGCCTACCCGGCACATTTCGCACCGACGGCGCTGCTCGTCGCTGCGGGAATCTTCGGCGTCGTCCTGCTCGTCCGGGCGTGGGGGGTGCGGGCCGGGCCGATCTACGCGTTGCTGGGTGTGGCGGCCTGGGTCGCGGTGTCGGAGTCCGGCGTCGACCCGGTCGTGGTGGGCCTGGTGATGGGGCTGCTGGCCTACGCCTACGACCCCGGCCGCAACGAGCTGCAGTGGGCGAGCGACCAGTTCCGCCTCTTCCGGGAACAGCCCACCCCGCAGCTCGCCCGTATGGCCCAGGCCGGGCTCACCTCGGCGTTGTCGCCGAACGAACGGCTGCAGTCCCTCTACCACCCGTGGGCGAGCTATGTGATCGTGCCGCTCTTCGCGCTGGCGAACGTCGGAGTCGTGATCGACGGTGAGCTTCTGGCCAGGGCCATGACCTCCCCGGTCACGCTCGGCGTCGTGGCGGCGTACGTTGTCGGCAAGCCGGCCGGGATCATGGCCACCTCGTGGCTGGTGGCCCGGCTGAGCGGCAACCGGTTCCGGCCACCGGTCGGCTGGGTCGCCGTCGCGGGCGTCGGCACGGTCTCCGGCATCGGGTTCACCGTCGCCCTCCTGATCGCCACCCATGCGCTGCACGGCCCGGCGCTGGATGAGGCGAAGTTCGGCATCCTCGTCGCGACGGTCGGTGCGTCCGTCATCACCTGGCTGGTGTTCCGCTCTGCCGCCCGACTCTCGCCGACGCGGCGGGCGCGCGCGTTGCTCGGCGTCGCCGAGGGGATCGTCGACCTGAGGCTTCCGGTCGACCCGGAGCGCGACCACATGCGCGGGTCGCTCGACGCGCCGGTGACGGTCGTGGAGTACGGCGACTTCGAGTGTCCCTACTGCGGGCAGGCCGAGCCGGTCGTCCGGGAACTGCTGGCCGACTTCGCCAACGTCCGGTACGTCTGGCGGCACCTGCCGCTCACCGACGTCCACCCGCATGCCCAGCTCGCCGCCGAGGCCGCGGAGGCGGCGGGGGAGCAGGGCGCGTTCTGGGAGATGCACGACCTGCTCCTCGCGAACCAGGACGCACTCAACCCCGCCGACGTGCTGGGCTATGCCGAACGGCTCGGCCTGGAACTCGACCCGTTCCGGGAGCACATGGTCAAGCGAATGGGCGTCGACCGGATCGCCGAGGACGTCGAGTCCGCCGACCTCAGCGGCGTCACCGGGACGCCCACCTTCTTCATCAACGGCAGGCGCCACCACGGGGCGTACGACATCACCGCACTCTCGGCCGCGGTGAAGGCGGCGTTCGCGAGTGTGAAGCTTCAACCCGAGTACCACCGTCGGGATCCCGGCCCCCGCCTCGAGGGCGGACCGGAAAGCTGAACGGCGAGCACCAGGCCATTGCCGTGCGGCATGGGCGCGGGGGTCGGGCGAGCGCTGGACGAGACAACTAGATCTTGGCGCAGGGTTCACCTGGGGTGCCGGCCGACGTTTCACCGAGGCCCGACCTTGGCCATACGGTCGGGTGCGGATGATCCGAACACCCGATGGAGCGTGACCTTCGTGTCTAAAGTGTTCGCCGGCGTCGCCGCCGGCCTCGCCATGGTGCTCGCCGTGGGTTCCCCGACCCTCGCCTCAGGGCCCAGCGGCCCCACAGTAGAGCTGGTCAAGGACCCCGCGAGCTACGTCGACCCGTTCATCGGCACCGCCCGGGACGGCAACACCTGGCCCGGGGCGGTCCGGCCGTTCGGCATGATCTCCTGGAGCCCGACGAGCACCCGTGGCGACCAGACCAGCACCGGCGCCGCCAACGGGTACCAGTACGACACGACCAGGGTGCGTGGCTTCAGCCTCACCCATGTCAACGGCGCGGGCTGTAATCCCGGCGCGGCCGGCGACGTGCCGATCATGCCGTACGTCGGCGCGGTGGACTCCTCCCCGACGGCCGACACCACGGACGCCAAGTACGCCAGCAACTTCTCGCACACCAGCGAGTCGGCGAAGCCGGGCCGGTACACGGTGACCCTGGACTCGGGTGTGAAGAGCGACCTGGCGGTCAGCACCCGGGCCGGCGTCGGCGAGTTCACCTTCCCCGCCGGGCAGCCGGCCAACCTGCTCTTCCGCACCTCGAACTCGCTCAACGGCAGCGAGGACGCGGAGATCACCATCGACGCCGCGCACCGGAAGGTGACCGGCTCGGTCCTGACCGGCGCGTTCTGTGGCCGCCGGGCCAACGGTGGCGTGAACAACCGGAAGACCTACTACCGGCTCTACTTCAGCGCCACCTTCGACCGGGCCTTCTCCGGCACGGGCGTGTGGACCGACGGAACGCTCACCCCGGGTGGCACGCACGCCACCGGCGGGGAGGGGTACGCCACCGGCGCCGACCGGGCCGGCCGGGGCTCCGGCGGGTACGTCAGCTTCGACACCAGCGCCGACGCCGACGTGCGGATGCGGGTCGGCATCTCGTACGTCAGCCTGGCTGGCGCCGAGCGCAACCGCGACGAGGAGCTTCGCCCGCGGGCCACCGTGCCGGACGTCGCCGAGCAGGCCTACCGGGAGTGGAACCAGGAGCTGCGCAACGTCCGCATCGGCGGCGGATCGGAGGCTCAGCGCACCACGTTCTACACGGCGCTCTACCACGCCATGCTCCAGCCGAACATCTTCAACGACGTGGACGGGCAGTACCTCGGCACGGACATGAAGATCCACCGGCTGGCGAAGGGTCAGCGGGCGCAGTACGGCACCTTCTCCGGCTGGGATCAGTACCGCGCGCACATCCAGCTCCTCGCGCTGCTCAAGCCGCAGGTCGCCGGTGACTTCGCGCAGTCGCTCTACCAGTTCGCGCAGCAGAACAACGGCATCTGGGACCGGTGGATCCACAACAACGGCGCCACCCACGTGATGACCGGCGACCCGGCGGCACCCACCCTGGCCACGTTCGCCGCCATGGGGGTACGCAACTTCGACACGGCCGGGGCGTACGCGTCGCTGCTGCGTCAGGCCACCGTGCAGAACCCGGCGGCGGAGGACGACGGCGGCTGCCCCGGGCAGTGCACCGGCCAGCGGCCGGCGCTCGACACGTACCTGGCGACCCGGTACGCGCCGCAGGACAAGTGCCACTGCTGGGGTGGTGCCGCCGAGACCCTGGAGAACTCGCTCGCCGACTTCTCCCTGGCGATGTGGGCCGAGCGGCTCGGCAAGAAGAGCGACCAGGCGGTGCTCGCCGACCGGGCCAACTGGTGGCGCAACACCTACAACTCGGCGGCCACCGCGACCGATGGCTACCAGCAGGCCCGCTTCGCCGACGGCAGCTGGGCGGGTGGCTTCAACCCGGGCACCGACGTCGGCTTCGCGCAGGGGTCCAGCGCCACCTACACCTGGATGGTGCCGCAGAACGTCTCCGGCCTCGCCGACGCGATGGGGGGTCAGGCGAACGCGGTACGCCGGTTGGACGGGTTCTTCCACGACGAGGCCGGCAACTGGGCCGTGCGGGGCGGCAGCGCCCTGCGCTACGACCCCACCAACGAGCCGGGTCTGCACACGCCGTGGCTATACAACGGGCTGGGTCAGCCGTGGAAGACCCAGGCGACGGTACGCGAGATCGTCGACACCGCGTACGGCACCGGGCCCAGCGGCCTTCCCGGCAACGACGACCTCGGCACCATGTCCGCCTGGTACGTGTTCGCCGCGATGGGTGTCTTTCCGCAGACGCCGGGTCGGGCGGAGCTGCTGCTGGGCAGCCCGCTGTTCCCGAAGGTGCAGCTGAAGCGGGAGAACGGCGTCGAGCTGACCATCGAGGCACCCGACACCTCGGACGCCAACCAGTACGTGCAGGGGGTACGCCTCGATGGCCGGACGTACGGACGGTCCTGGCTGCCGGAGTCGTACCTGCGCGACGGCGGCCGGGTGACGGTTGCCCTCGGCGACACGCCGAACCAGCAGTGGGGGACGGGCACGGACGCTCTTCCCCGCGACCGGGTGCCGGTTCCGGGTGCCTGCCGCCCGGGTGAGCTCGTCCCGGCGACGCCCGGCACGCCGGGGCTCGCGGGCGTCGGCCACTGGTCGCTGGACGAGAACGAGGGCACGATCGCCCGGGACACCGTGGACGGCCACGACGGCACGCTGGTCAACGGCCCGACGTGGACCGCCGGACACAGTGGCGCGGCCGTGCAGCTCAACGGCGCCAACCAGTACGTCGACACCGGCGCGACGATCCTGGACACCACGGGCAACTACAGCACCGCCGCCTGGGTGCGGCTGGACGCGGCCAGCGGTTTCCAGACCGCGGTCAGCCAGGACGGTGCGAGCACGAGCGCGTTCTTCCTGCAGTACTCGGGGGAGAACCGCAGCTTCGCGATGAGCTTCGCCGGCTTGCGCGCCGTCGCCCCGATGACCCCGGTGCCGGGTCAGTGGTATCACCTGGTCGGCGTCCGTGACGCGTCCGCCGGGCAGTTGCGGCTCTACGTTGACGGGCAGCTCGCCCGGCAGGTCGACGCCTGCTCCGGCACCGAGTCCACCGGCCCGTTGGTGATCGGCCGTGGCCGCTTCGGCGGCAACCCGGTGGACTACTGGCGCGGTGCCCTCGACGAGGTGCACGTCTATGACCGCGCGCTGGGTGCGGCCGAGGTCGACGCGCTGTACACCTCGGGTCGGTAGCGGCCGGGCCTGACGGACGGGGCTGTCGCGGTGCACACGCACCACGACAGCCCCGTCCCGTCGGGCCTGGTGGACCGCCGCCACTCACGCGCCCTACGATCCGGGCATGCGGACCGATCCCTTCGTCGTGGCCTCCGACCTCGACGTGGAAACGCTCCCACTCACGCCGGACGCCGCGGACGTCTACCGCGATCTCCTGCGAGTGGCGCCCGTGGCGCAGCCGGAGTTCCTGGCCACCGCGTCACCGCAGGCCGCGCGGGCGCTCGCGGGGCTGCTGAGCAGCGGGGCGGTGCACCGCGACACCGCCGGCGTGCTGCACGTCCGCCCGCCGCGTACCGCCCTGGAGAACTGGGCCGCGCAGCGGGAGATGGAGGCCGCCCGTGCGCGTGCCGCGGCGGAGACGCTGTCCGGGCTCTACAGCGCGGTGCACGGCACCGGGGCCGCATTCGTCGAGGTCATCGAGGGCAAGCGGGCCGTCCGCGAGCTGTTTCGCCAGCTGCAGGCCGGTGCCCGCACCGAGGTGCGGGGCCTGGAACGCGGGCCGTACCTGCGCGACACCACCCGGGTCCCGGAGGAGGTGCAGTACGACGCGCTGCGACGCGGCCTGCGCTACCGCTGCGTCTACGAGGGCGAGCTGTTGCACGACGAGGCCATGCTGGCGGCGGTGCGCGCCGCGGTCGCCGCGGGTGAGCAGGCGCGGGTCTTCCCGGAACTCCCCCTGAAGATGATGCTGACCGACGCCGACCATGGCCTCGTCATCCTGCCGCGTGCCAGCGGCGACGACGCCGACGCGATGCTGGTGCACCGCTCCCGCCTGCTGGACGGGTTGTCCGAGCTGTTCGAGGTGTTCTGGCGGCTCGGTGCGCCGATCCACGCCACCGCCGACACCGCCCAACCGGACGCCGAGCCGACGGCCGCCACGCAGCGACTGCTCGCGCTGCTCACCGCGGGCCTGACCGACGAGGCGATCGCCCGTGACCTCGGCATCAGCAACCGTACGGTGCACCGCCGGGTCAGCCGCCTCCAAGAGCTGCTCGGCGCGCGCAGCCGGTTCCAGCTCGGCGTGCAGGCCACCCGCCGTGGCTGGCTGTGACTGGCCGGATCCTGCCATGGCCGGTCTTCGTCATCTCGGGACCGTGGCGGCGAAACACTCCTGAGCCAGGGTGAAGGCCATTCGATCATCGCTCCATGAGAGGACGGGACGATGCCCCATCCCACGACCGGGTCACGCCGCGTGCGTCGGCCGGCCGCCCTGCTCGCCGTGACCCTGGTCGCGGCGGCCCTGACCAGCGGTGCGGCCGTGACCCCGGCCGCCGCGGCCAAGGCCGCCGAGCCGGACACCGCCGCCCTGGCCGCGTCACTCGCCACCCAGCGGCCCTCCTGGGAGCCGTGCGGGCTGGCCGACGTCAGCCCCGAGGACGAGGCGCGGCTGCGGCTGACCTGCGCGACGGTCACCGTGCCGCGCGACTGGCACAACCCGGGCGACGGCAAGACGATCCAGGTCCGGATCAGCCGCACCGCCGCCTCCGGCAGCGACCGCAAGGGCATCCTGCTGGTCAACCCGGGCGGCCCCGGTGGCAGTGGCCTGTCGCTGGCGCCGTACGTGGCGCGGTCCGCGCCCGCCCTCGCCGAGCACTACGACGTGATCGGCTTCGACCCGCGTGGTGTCGGGCAGAGCACTCCGCTGCTCTGCACGGTCACCTACCGCGACACCGACAACACCAACGACCTGATCACCCAGGCGAATGTGGCCGGCTGCCGCAGCACCGAGCTGACGAAGTTCATCACCACCGAGCAGACCACCTACGACATGGACTTCATCCGGGTGCTGCTGGGGGAGCAGAAGCTCAACTACCTCGGCTACTCGTACGGCACCTGGCTGGGCACCTGGTACGCCGCGACGTTCCCGAGCCGGACCAACCGGATGGTGCTCGACTCGGTGGCCGCGGTCGGCTCACCCACCCTGCAGGAGACCTGGGACCTGCAACCGTTCACCCGCGACCGGGCGTTCCAGGAGCAGTTGCTGCCGTACATGGCCCGCCACGACGACCTGTACGGCCGGGGCACCGACCCGATGAAGATCCGCGAGATGTTCGAGCGGGCCGGCGGCACCCGCATCGGCATGGGGCCGTTCATGTTCGGCTGGTTCATCCTCGGCGCTCTCTACGACACCCAGAACTACCCGACCGCCGCGGCGGCGGTGAACACGGTGATCCAGTACTACGAGGAGTGGAACGGCTGGACGCCCGAGCAGATCCTCAGCGCCGCGACGGCGAAGATGCTCGCCGCACCGGGAGTCACCGCCGACGACCGGGCGTACATCGAACAGTCGCGGGTCAGCGCCGAGGCGGCGCTGAAGACCCAGCGTGACCGGGCCCTGCTGCCCCAGGGCACGGACGAGTACACGTACGACATCGACTACGTCTTCGAGGTGATCCGCTGCCAGGACGGGCAGTGGAACGACAGCATCGCGCACTGGAACGCGTTCAGCCGGCGCCTGACCCGCGACGCCCCGTTGGTCGCCCCGTACCTGCAGAACCCGCCGGCCTGCGCCTACTGGCCGACGAGCAACCGGATGCCGACGTTCGACCGGAAGACGTTCCCCAAGGTGCTGATGCTGCAGGACGAACTCGACGTGGCGACGGCGTACGAGGGTGCGCTGACGGCGTCGAAGAAGCTTCCCGGCGCGTCGATGATCAGCGTCGACAACGAGGGTAGCCACGGTGTCTTCCCGTACTACACGTCGTGCGTGGACGACCCGGTGTACGCCTACCTGCTGGACGGCCGTCTTCCCTCCGAGACGTACACCGGATGCCAGGCGGTGCCGCTGCCGGGCGAGACCGCGGTGTTCGAGGTGGGTGGCAAGCTGACCGGCAAGGGGACGGTGCGGACCCACCTGATCAGCGACGACATGCGGGCGGCGAACCGCATGCTCAAGCGGATGCTGCGTACCGAGCCGGGGCCGTCGTACCCGGAGTGATGGCCGTCGGGTGCGGGCGGCGACCTGCCGCCCGCACCCTTGTTAGTTGATGGGCTGCGTGCCCGTCCGGACTGATCCGCGTCGGCGTCGCGTCGGTGGGGATGTGCTGGTCGATGCCTGTGGAGCTGAACCGTTTACGACATCACCGACCGGGCCGACCGGGCCGTGCGCCGCAGGCGCCGGCGTGGGAGGCGCCAGCCAGCCGGTCTGATTCGTTGACGGCATCAGCTCCAAAGGCAGCGAGCCAACCCCTGCCGCCCGGCCGCAGATTCGCACCTGCGCAGACACGTTTGCTCAGAAAGTGATCGCGATGGCTCGCCGGCCGCCGCGATGGCACTGTCCCTTCAGTTGGCCGGGAGACCGGCGAGCCGGTTGGCGCGGCGGCCTGCGACGGCTACGACGACGGCCAGGGCAAGCGCGATCAGGAAGAAGACGTCGGCGCCGGTGAAGGCGGCGTGGAAACCGGCGGTCGGGTCGGTCGCGGAGCTGGCGCGGGTGTACGCGATGGTCAGGATCGCGATGCCGAGTGAACCGCCGAGTTGGTGGGCGACGTTGACGAGGCCCGACGCGGCGCCTGCGTCCTGCGGCTCGACCCCGGCGACGCCGCCCTGGGTCATCAGGATGATCGCGATGCCCTGGCCGATTCCGATCACCAGCAGCGGCAGCAGAACATCCGGGAAGTAGCTGGAGCCGGTCGAGATCCGGGACAACCACGCCATGCCGACCAGCGCGGTGGCGAGGGACGCCACCAGCAGTACGGGGGACGGCCGAGCCGGTTCTGCAGGGGCCGGATGGCGTACACCATGGCGAAGAACATGCCGGTGATGGGAACGTACGCGAAGCCGGTCTGCAGGGCGCTGAGGTGCAGCACCTCCTGGAGGTACTGGCTGAGGAAGTAGAAGGTGGAGAAGGTCGCGCCGACGATGAGGATCCGGCCGGCGTACGCCGCGGAGCGTTCCGCGCTGCCGAAGAGGCGCAGTGGGGTGATCGGCTGGGGTGCCCGGTGTTCGATCAGCACGAAGGCCACCAGCAGGACGGCGCCGAGGCCCAGCGAGACCACGGTGGCCGGTGCGCTCCAGCCGGCTGCGGCGGCCTGGATGAAGCCGTACACCAGGGCGGTCATGCCGGTGATGGAGGTCAGCGCGCCGCCGAGGTCGAAGGCGCCGGAGCGGCGTTCGGTCTCGACCAGGAACCGGGGTGCGAGCAGCGCGATGGCGATGCCGATCGGGACGTTGACGAGCATTCCCCAGCGCCAAGACAGCAGGTCGGTGAAGACGCCGCCCACCACGATCCCGACGCTGCCGCCAGCGCCGATGACCGCGCTGTAGAGGGCGATCACCCTGGCCCGGGCGCCCGGCTGGGGGTGGTCGGCCACCAGCAGCGCGAGCGTGGACGGCACCGCGAGCGCGGCGGCGAGCCCCTGCACGACGCGGGCGCTGATCAGCCAACCGCCGCTCTGCGCGAGGCCGGCGGCGAGCGACGCCGCGGTGAACAGGGTGATCCCGGCGAGGAACACCCGGCGGCGGCCGAGGAGGTCGCCGGCGCGGGCGCCGAGCAGGAGCAGGCCGCCGAAGGCCAGGACATAGGCGTTCTGTACCCAGGAGAGCCCGGACTGGGAGAAACCGAACTGCCGCTGCACGTGCGGCAGCGCGGTCGTGATGATCGAGGTGTCCAGGGTCATCATCAGCTGCGAGCCGAGGATGAGCGCCAGGGCGATCCCGCGGCGGGAAGCGGGAGTCGGGGACATGGTCCGCCTTCTTTCGGGCTAGACTGATAGGGAACCTCCAGATAAATGGAGGGCTTCTATCACTATAGTGATAGTCGGCCTCCACTTGCCAACGCTGGGAGATGTCGGCACCGTGACGGCCCTCACCCACCTGCGCGTGGCCCGTCCGCACCGGGCGGACGCGGCCCGCAACTACGACGCGATCCTGGCTGCGGCCCGCGTCGCCTTCGCCGAGCAGGGCGCGGAAGCTCCGCTCGAGGAGATCGCCCGACGCGCCGGCGTGGGCATCGCGACGCTCTACCGCAACTTTCCGACCAGGGAGGTGCTGATCGAGAACGTCTACATCACCGAGGTCGAGGCGGTGTGCGAGGCGGCCGAGAGCGTCGAGGGTCTCGCCCCACGCGACGGCCTGTACGCGTGGCTGCGGCGCTTCGTCGAGTACATCGGGGCGAAGCAGCCCCTGGCCGCAGGCCTGAACCGGGAATCCACCGCCTACCTGGAGTGTCGGCGGGCGCTCTACGCGGCCGGCGGGCCGCTGTTGGAGCGGGCCCAGCGGGCGCAAGAGGTGCGTCCCGACGTGACGATCGACGACGTCATGCGGCTCGCCAGTGCCATCGCGTCCGGGCACTTCCCCCGTACTGAGCAGCGCGATCACGTGCTGACGGTCGCCCTGGACGGGTTCCGCACCCAGCCCGAGTCGCCTCAGTCGCCCGCCTGAGAGTCGATGTCCGAAGTAGACCAATTGCGGACCGTAACCGTGGGATCACGATGGACTCGGGCCCTTGACTCTCGTGAAACATAAGGCCACCATCTGACAACGTTGTCATCGACCACCATCTGACAACGTTGTCATGTCTGGAGGCACAATGTCCGAGCCATCGCCCATTTCGCGGCGTACCTTCCTCTCCGCCGGAGCCACACTGCTGGCGTCGGTCGGGGTGACCGCTGCCCTACCGGACGCCGTCGCGGCCGCCGCTCCGGCGACAACGGCTACCCCGCCGCCGGCCACCGACCTCGCCCGGTACCGCCCGGTGGCGGCCTCCTCGACCGACTACGCGCCGACGCCCGCCACCTTCGCCGTGGACGGTCTGCCGCAGGTCGGCGTCCGGGGGAGTGGTTGGCGGGCCGCCAACGGCGATCCACAGTGGATCTCGGTGGACCTGCAGGCCCCGTGCCGCGTCGAGGCCGTCACCCTGGTCTTCGAGGCCACCCTCACCGATGGGCCCTTCGACGGCAACTACACCGACACCGACGGCGACGAGATCCTCTCCAGCGCCGCGACGGCGTACCGGATCGAGGTCTCCACCGACGGCCGCGACTGGCGGTCGGTGTACGAGACCGCCGAGGGCCAGGGCGGCGTGCAGGTCATCAAGCTTCCGCAGCCGGTCACCGCCCGGTGGATCCGCATGACGGCCACGAAGCGCTCGAACAGCAACCCGGTGGGCCTCAACGGCTTCCAGGTCTACGGCGTCCCCCTGACCGACCGGCCGAAGGCCGAGGGCTGGACCAGCTGGGAGGGCGGCAACACCGGCCCGGCGCCCGAGCTCACGGTGGCCGCCGACGGTACGGTCCCACTGGAGTCGGGCTGGTCGCTGACGATCGACGACTTCGCCGGCACCGCCGACGGCGCCGAACTCTCCCGTGCCGGCGTCGACGTCCGCTCCTGGTTGCCGGCGACGGTGCCCGGCACCGTGCTGGGCACCCTGGTCGAGCAGGGCCACCTGCCCGACCCCGTGGCCGGCTTCAACAACATGCGCATCCCGGAGGCGCTGTCCCGGCACACCTGGTGGTACCGGCGTGCGCTGCGGCTGCCGCGCGACCTCGACACCTCGGCCGGTCGCCGGATCTGGCTCGAGTTCGACGGCATTAACCACGAGGCCACCGCCTGGGTCAACGGCGTGCAGGTCGGCAGCGTCAAGCACCCGTTCGCACGGGCGGCCTTCGACATCACCGACGCCCTGGCCGGTCACCGCGGCGAGCACGTCCTCGCCGTCCGGGTCACCCCGATGCCGCACCCGGGCACGCCCGGCGACAAGGGCCCCGACGGTCGCACCTTCCTCCAGTCGGCCCACCACTACCTCGACGCGCCGACCTACCTGGCGGTGTCCGGGTGGGACTGGATGCCCGCCGTCCGCGACCGGGTCACCGGCCTCTGGGACCACGTCCGCCTGCGCAGCACCGGTTCCGTGGTCATCGGCGATCCGCACGTCCAGACCACCCTGCCCGACCTGCCCTCCACCGACACCGCCGAGGTCACCATCCGGGTGCCGGTGCGCAACGCGGCGGCCAGCGCCACCACGGTCACCGTCCGCGCGGAGTTCGACAAGGTACGCGTCGAGTCCACCGTGACCGTCCCCGCCGGCGGGAGCACCACCGTCACCTTCACGCCGGAGCGCTTCCGCGCGCTGCGCCTGCGCAACCCCCGGCTCTGGTGGCCCAACGGCTACGGCGACCCCCACCTGTACGACCTCACGCTCACCGCCACCGTCAAGCGCTCCGTCAGCGACCGGCGTGCGCTCCGCTTCGGTGTCCGGGAGTTCGCCTACGACTGGCACCAGCCGATCGTGATCACGCCGCCCGGCAAGCCCGCGCTGGAGTTCGTCGACGGCGCCGCGACCCAGACCGTCGCGTTCGACCGGCAGCACGCCCGGCACGTGCGCATCCAGGCCGGTCAGCGCGCCACCGGGTGGGGCATCTCGATGTTCTCGCTGTCGGTGGCCGATGGCACCGGCCCGGATCTCGCCCTGCACAAGGACGCGTCCGCGTCGTCGTCGGAGAACGACAGCAACGTGGCCGGCAAGGCCGTCGACGGCGACTCCGCGACCCGCTGGGCCTCGAAGGCCGAGGACAACCAGTGGATCCAGGTCGACCTGGGTGCCCCGGTCGACTTCGATCGGGTCACCATCGTCTGGGAGCAGGCGTACGCCCTCGACTACCGCGTCCAGGTCTCCGCTGACGGGGATGCCTGGACCGACGTGAAGGCGGTCAGCAACGACACCCCGCTCGGTAGCCGCGCCACCCAGGTCGAGACGTTCGCGAGCCAGACCGCCCAGCACCTGCGCATCCAGACCGGCGCGCGGGTGACCTCGTGGGGTGTGTCCATGTGGGCGCTCTCCGTGCAGCGGCAGGCCGAGCCGGACGTCGACCTGGCCCTGGGCCGCACCGCCACGGCGTCGTCGTTCGACAGCGACTCCAACAGCCCGGACCGGGCCGTCGACGGCAACCCGCGTACCCGGTGGTCCTCGAAGTTCGAGGACAACCAGTGGATCCAGGTCGACCTCGGTGCTCCGGTCAGCTTCGACCAGGTCACGATCGTCTGGGAGCAGGCGTACGCCCGCGACTTCGTCATACAGGTCTCCGACGACGGGCAGCGGTGGACGGACGTCAAGTCGGTCAGCAACGCCGTCACCCAGCTCAAGATCAGCGTCAATGGTGTGCCGGTGTTCGCCCGAGGCGGCAACTGGGGCTGGGACGAACTGCTGCGCCGGGTGCTGCCCGACCGGTTGGCCGACACGGTCGAGATGCACCGCGACATGAACTTCACGATGATCCGCAACTGGCTCGGCAGCAGCAACCGCGAGGAGCTGTACCAGGCCTGCGACGAGCAGGGCATCCTCGTCTGGAACGACTTCTGGCAGGCCGGCCAGTTCCTGCCCAACCCGCCCGGCTACGTGGACATCGCCGCGGACACCATCCGGCGGTTCCGCCACCACCCGAGCATCGTGGTGTGGTGCGGCGCCAACGAGGGTGACCCACCGCCGATCGTGGACGCCGGGCTCAAGCAGGCCGCGGCCACCGAGCACCCGGAGATCCTCTACATCCCCAACTCGGCCGGCGGCATCGTCAGCGGCCACGGCCCGTACCACTGGGTGGAGCCGGCGACGTACAACAACAGGAACACGTACGACACGGGTGCGTTCGGCTTCCACACCGAGATCGGCATGCCGGTGATCCCGGTCGTCGAGAGCATGCGCAACCTCGTCGGCGACGCACCGGAGTGGCCGGCGAGCGAGGTGTGGAACTACCACGACTGGTCGACCATCGGTAACCAGCGCGTCGGCACCTACCAGGCCGCGATCGACGCGCGGCTCGGCGAGTCCGACTCCCTCGACGAGTTCGCCACCCGGGCGCAGTTCGTCAACTACGAGAGCCACCGCGCCATGTTCGAGGCGTGGAACGCCAACCTGTGGCAGGACGCCACCGGTCTGCTGCTGTGGATGTCGCACCCGGCGTGGCACAGCACGGTCTGGCAGACCTACGACTACGACCTCGACGTGAACGGCGCCTACTACGGCGCCCGCAAGGGTTGCGAGCCGCTGCACGTCCAGGCCGACCCGGGCACCTGGCAGGTGCGGGTGGTCAACCACACCGCCGAGGCGCTGGGCGGGCTCACGGTCACCGCCCGCCGCTACGACCTGAGCGGCCGGTCGCTGGGTGCGCCCCAGCGTCAGCGGGTGGACGTCGCCCGTTCGGCCACGACGCCGGTCTTCCCGCTCGCCGCGCCGGACGGTGGCGGGTTGCACCTGGTCCGGCTGGAGCTGCGCGACAGTCGCGACCGGCTGCTCACGGAGAACACCTACTGGCGGTACGACAAGGCCGAGCAGATGCGGGCGCTCAACGACCTGCCGAGCACCCGACTGTCGACGTCGTCGAGCACCGTACGCGTCGTGGACGGCCGCAACACCGTCACCACGACGGTCCGCAACCAGGGTCGTACGGTCGCCGCACTGGTGCGACTCGCCGTGCGCGACCAGCGTGGTGACCGGGTTCTTCCCGCTCGCTACGACGACAACTACTTCTGGCTGCTGCCGGGAGAGACCCGTCAGGTGCAGATCTCCTGGCCCGCGCGGTCCGGCGTCGCCCGCCAGGTCACGGTGACGGCGCAGGCGTACAACTCGGCCAGCAGCTAGGAGTGCGTGGTGGGAAGCGGCGCCCCGATTGCCGCTTCCCACCACGACCCGGCCGGCTCTACCGTCGTCAGTGGATTGCCCGGGGCCTGTTCATGGGGTGTTCCGGCGGTCGTCACGTCGGGCAGTTGGGATCAAGGAAGCAAAGGCCACACCATCTGCTTCCCGGAAGGTATCCCATCCATGTCGCAGTCCCCTCTGATGCTGCCGCGTCGTCACTTCCTCGCCCTGGGAGGTGTCGCCGCCGGCGCGGCGCTGGTCGGCGCCGCACCCGCCTCGGCGAACTCCGACGTCTCGGACGACCGGATGACCCTGCCGGGCTACGCGTTCACGCTCGGTGTCGCTTCCGGCGACCCGTTACCGGACGGGGTCGTTCTCTGGACCCGCCTGGCACCGGACCCGCTCGCACTCGATGGGCTCGGCGGCATGCCCGACCGCGCCGTCAACGTGCGGTGGGAGGTGGCGGAGGACGAGACGTTCCGCCGGGTGGTGCGTCGTGGCGTGGAGCGTGCCACGGCGGCGTGGGCGCACTCGGTGCACGTGGAGGTGCACGGGCTGCGGCCGGACCGCGTGTACTGGTACCGGTTCCGCGTCGCGGGCCAGGTCAGCCCGGTGGGCCGCACCCGTACGGCACCGCGGCCGGGGGCGGCCCTCCGGTCGCTGACCTTCGCGTTCGCGAGCTGCCAGGCCTACACCGACGGTTACTTCACCGCGTACGAGCACATGGCCCGTGAGGACCTGGACCTCGTGGTCCACCTCGGCGACTACATCTACGAGGGCGGCGGCGCCGGATCGATCGGCCGCCCACACCTCCCGGCAGTGGAGACGTTCTCCCTGACCGACTACCGGATCCGGTACTCCCAGTACAAGCTCGACCCGGCGCTGCAGGCCGCGCACCGGACCGCGCCGTGGGTGGTCGCCCCGGACGACCACGACGTGGAGAACAACTGGGCCGGTGACCACTCCCAGCCGGACACCGAGCCGGACCAGGACCCGGCCGTGTTCCGGCTGCGGCGTGCCGCCGCCTACCAGGCGTACTACGAGAACCTGCCGCTGCGCAGGTCGTCGATGCCCCGGGGCCCGGAGATGCAGGTCTACCGGCGCCTGACGTTCGGCGACCTGCTTCAGCTCGACGTTCTCGACACCCGGCGGTTCCGCGACCAGCAGCTCACCGACCAGTCGCTGCGCTGGGACCCCAACCGGCAGATGCTCGGCGCCGAGCAGGAGGCCTGGCTGTTGGCAGGCCTCGGTGCGTCCACCGCCCGGTGGAACGTGCTCGGCAACCAGGTCTTCGCGATGGAGGCCGATCACACCGGCGGCGCTGCGGAGACGTTCGGCATGGACACCTGGGACGGGTACGCGGCGGCGCGTCAGCGGCTCTTCGACGGTCTGGCGCACCGTAACGTCGACAACTTCCTCGTCATCACCGGTGACGCGCACCGGAGTGTCGCCGCGGATCTCAAGCTGGACTTCTCCGACCCGGCATCGCGCACGGTCGGCACCGAGTTCCTCGGGACCGCGATCAGCTCGGGCGGCAACGGGCAGGACATGGACGCGCTCGGGGTGACCTGGCTGGCCGAGAATCCGCACATGAAGTTCCACAACTCCCAGCGTGGTTATCAGGTCTGTCACCTCGGCCACGGCGAGATGCGGACCGACTACCGGGTGGTGCCGTTCGTGAACGCGCCGGGCGCCCCGGTCACGACCCGGGCCAGCGTCTACGTGCAGAGCGGACGGCCCGGGGTGGCCCACGTGTCGGCGTAGCTGAACGTGGGCGTGGCGGTTGGTCACCGAATCGGGATTCTCCGGTGTCGGTGACCAACCACCCGGCCAGGGACACGGCGTGCGCTGTCCGCGGGCCCGCTTTGTCCATCGTGCTCACGCACGCGTCGGCTGCGGGAGAGCCATTCATGGAGGTCTTGCGGCGGTTTGGTATACAACATACGCTCCCCGAATCGCCCAATCGAGGAGCTCTCCATGACGAACCTCTCCGTCAGCGAAACGCACCTACCCCGCCGCCGTGTGCTCCGGGCCGCGGTGGCGGCGGCCGCCGTCGTCTGCACGGTCGTTGCCTGTTCACCGGTGTCGAACAGCGACGGCGACCAGTCCGGAGGCGACCAGGCAGGCCAGGAGTCCTTCGGTACGCCGGCAGACCCCGCCGCTGTGAAGCAGGGCGGCAAGTTGGTCATCGCCCTCTCCGCGGAGCCGGACGCGTTGGACCCGACGCTGTCGAGAAGCCTCTACTCCCGCTACGTCTTCCAGGCGATGTGCCAGAAGCTCTACGACGTCAACGAGCAGGCGCAGGTCGTACCGCAGCTCGCGACGGCCCTGCCCACCACGAGCGGTGACGGCCGGACGGTGACCATTCCGCTGCGTCCGGGCGTGCGCTTCGCGGACGGGACGGCGTTCGACTCCGCCGCGGTGAAGGCCACCCTGCAGCGCCACCTCACCAACACCCGGTCGGCGCGCAAGAGCGAACTCGGCCCCATCGACGGCGTCGACACCCCGGACGCGCAGACCGTCGTCCTCCGGTTGAGGCAGCCGTTCGCGCCCCTGCTCGGTGCCCTCGCCGACCGGGCCGGCATGATCATGAGCGGCCAGGCGTTGCAGAGCCTCGGCGACGACTTCGCCTCGGCGCCGGTCTGCGTCGGCCCCTTCAAGTTCGCCAAACGGGTGCCGCAGAACTCCATCGACGTGGTGAAGGACCCGAACTACTACGACGCGAGCAAGGTCCACCTCGACGCCATCTCGTGGCGGATCCTCAGCGACGCGAGTATCCGCGCCGCCAACCTGCGCTCCGGCGACGCACAGGTCGCCGACAGCGTCTCCACCCAGGACGTCGCCTCCCTGCGACAGGACACCACGGTCTCCGTCCTGCAGTCGCAGTCTCTCGGGTACCAGGGCCTCACGATCAACATCGGCAACGTCGACGGCGTCGGAACCCCGCCGAAACTCATCAACCGCCCCCTCGCCCAGAACGCCAAGGTGCGGCAGGCCTTCGAGCACGCCATCGACCGCAAGGCCCTGGTCGAGGCGGTCTTCAACGGCCTGCACACCGCCGCCTGCTCACCGATCTCGCCCGCGAGCCCGTTCTCGTCCCCGGAGGCGCAGACCTGCCCGGCGCACGACCCCGCCAAGGCCAAGCAGTTGCTCGCCGAGGCGGGTGTGCGGACGCCGTACGCGGTGACGATGCTCGCCTCGAACACACCCGACGCGCTGCGCCTCGCGCAGGCGTTGCAGTCGATGGTCAAGGACGGCGGATTCGACCTCAAGATCAACCCGGTGGAATACTCGTCGCTCCTCGACGAGCAGGACCGCGGCAACTTCGAGCTGTTGCAACTGGGCTGGAGCGGACGGATCGACCCCGACGCCAACATCACGAACTTCGTCGGCACCGGCGCCAGCCAGAACGTCGCCGGCTACAGCAATCCGCAGCTCGACACCTTGCTGACCCAGGCCCGCCAGTCCGGCGACGTCGAGGAGCGCAAGAAGCTGTACGGGCAGGCGGTCACCCTGCTCCAGCAGGACGACGCCCTGATCTACCTCTACCGGCAGCGGAACCTGACCGCCGTCAGCAAGCAGATCCAGGGCCTGCAGGTCTTCCCGGACGGCGTGCTCCGGGCAGCCTTCGCCGGCTTCACCAAGTAGGTCGCCGTGGCCCGGTATCTGCTCACCCGCGCCTGGCAGTCGGCGTTGACCCTGCTGCTGTCGGCGATCGTGGTCTTCGTCGGCGTGCGGGCGCTGCCCGGTGACCCGGCCCTCGCACTGGCCGGAGAGGACCGGTCGCCGGAGGCCCTGGAGGCCATCCGTCGGCACTACGGGCTGGACCAACCGCTGCCGGTCCAGTTCGCGCAGTACGTCGAGCGCATGGCGCAGGGCGACTTCGGAGTGTCGATCCGCACCGGTACGCCGGTCTCGTCGATGCTCACGACCGCCCTGCCGGTGACCGCCGAGCTGTCCGTCCTGGCGATCCTCATCGCCGCGGCGCTCGGGGTCGGCGCCGGGGTGCTCGCGGCGGTCCGCCGCGGGCGCCCGGCGGAGTGGCTCGCCAACGGCCTGGCCCTGGTCGGGCTGTCGGTGCCGCACTTCTGGCTCGGCCTGCTCGCGATCCTCTACCTCTCCGTGGCGACCGGGCTGTTCCCCGCATCCGGCTTCGTGCCGTTCCTGGAGGATCCGGTGGACAACCTGCACCACATCGTCCTGCCCGCAGTGATCCTCGGGACCGGCCTCGCCGCCATCATCATGCGGCAGACCCGGTCGGCGATGCTGGACTCGCTCTCGTCCGACTACGTGCGGACGGCGAAGGCGAAGGGCCTGCGACCGCGCGCCGTCATCACCCGGCACGCCCTGCGCAACAGCCTCATCGTGGTGGTGACCGTGGTGGGTCTCCAACTCGGCGGCCTGATCTCGGGCGCGGTCGTCACCGAGCAGATCTTCGGGCTGCCGGGCTTCGGCAAGATGACCATCGACGCGGTGTTCCAACGGGACTACCCGGTGATCCAGGCCGTCGTCCTGCTCACCGCGACGGCCTACATCGTGATCAACTTCCTCGTGGACCTGCTCTACTCGGTCATCGACCCACGGATCCGGGTGACGGGAGATCCCGCATGACCGTCCTCACCGTACCGATGGCGGAGACCGGCGCCGCCGGCATCACCCGGCGCACACGCGTGCTGCGGCGGTTGCGCCGCAACCCCCTCGCTGTCGTGAGCTTCGTCGTGCTCGCGCTCGCCGCCGTCATCGCGCTGCTCTCACCGTGGATCGCGCCCTACTCGGTCGACCAGACCGACTTCGCCCGTACGTTCGCACCTCCCGGCACCCCCGGGCACGTGCTCGGCACCGACGACCTCGGTCGCGACGTCCTCTCCCGCATCATGCTCGGGGCGCGGGCGTCGCTGCAGGTGGGCCTCCTGGCGGTGGCCACCTCCCTGGTCATCGGAGTGCCACTCGGGCTCGCCGCCGGCTACTTCCGGGCCTGGGACGCCGTCATCTCGCGCCTCACCGACCTGCTGCTCGCGTTCCCGTTCCTGATCATGGCGGTGGGGCTGGCGGCCATCCGGGGGGCCAGCCTCGGCAACGCGGCCGTCGCCATCGGCATCGCCCAGATCCCCGGGGTGATCCGGGTCGTCCGCTCGGACACGCTGCGCCTCAAGTCGCTGGACTTCGTCGCGGCAGCCGTCGTCGACGGGGCGAGCGACCTGTGGGTGCTGGCCCGGCACATCCTGCCGAACGCGACGTCAGTGATCCTGGTGCAGGCCACGGTCGCGATCCCGGCCGCGATCCTCGGCGAGGCCGTGCTGTCGTTCCTCGGCCTCGGCATCCAGCCCCCGGCCCCCAGCCTGGGCACCATGCTCGCCACCGCCCAGCAGTTCGCCGCCCAGGCACCGTGGGCCGCCGTCCTCCCCGGCGTCGTGATCATGGGGTTGGCGCTGGCGTTCAACGTCTTCGGCGACGCCCTGCGCGACGCCCTCGACCCGA
This sequence comes from Micromonospora sp. CA-259024, assembly GCF_050936255.1. Classification (NCBI taxonomy): domain Bacteria; kingdom Bacillati; phylum Actinomycetota; class Actinomycetes; order Micromonosporales; family Micromonosporaceae; genus Micromonospora; species Micromonospora sp. CA-259024. The sequence continues at coordinate 1,289,089 of NZ_JBNJND010000001.1, forward strand.
AGGGAGACCGGCGATGACCACGGCCTCCCCGCCCGTCCTGGAGATACGCGACCTCTCGGTGTCGTTTCCGACCGAGACCGGCACCGTCTCGGCGGTCGACGGTGTCAGTCTGGATCTCGCCCCCGGGGAGATCGTCGGAATGGTGGGCGAGTCGGGGTGCGGAAAGAGCGTCACCGCGATGAGCATCGCCGGCCTGCTGCCCGGCAGCGCCCGGATCACCGGGTCCGTACGCCTCAACGGCACCGAACTGGTCGGCGCCCGCGAGTCGGCGCTCCGTCGGGTACGCGGCCAGGAGATCGCCTACATCTTCCAGGAGCCGATGACATCCCTGAACCCGGTGCTCACCGTCGGGCGTCAGATCGGGGAGGTGCTTCAGGTCCACGAGCGGATGTCCCGACGGGCGGCGCGGGCCCGCGCCGTCGAACTGCTGACGCTGGTCGGGATCCCGTCCGCCGCCGTTCGGGTCGACACCTACCCGCACCAGCTCTCCGGCGGTATGCGCCAGCGCGTGATGATCGCGATGGCGGTGGCCTGCGGCCCGAAGGTGCTGGTGGCCGACGAGCCGACCACGGCGCTGGACGTCACGGTCCAGGCCGGCATCCTCCAGGTGCTGCGGGACCTGCGGGACCGGCTCGGCACCAGCATCCTCATCATCACGCACGACCTCGGCGTGATCGCCGACATCGCGGACCGCGTCGTCGTCATGTACGCGGGACGGGTGGTGGAGCGGGCGCCGGTCATCGACCTGTTCGCCCACCCACGGCACCGGTACACCGCCGGGCTCCTGTCGGCGTCCCCGCAACCGGGCCGGCACGCCGGCACCGACCGGTTGACGGAGATCCCCGGGCTGGTGCCCGTCCTGTCGACGCAGCCCGACGCGTGCACGTTCGCGGACCGCTGCCCGGCCGCCGACGCACGGTGCCGCGACGCCGCCCCACCCCTGGAGGGGGTCGGTGGCACCGGCCACCTCGCGGCCTGTTGGCACCCCTGCTCCGTGGCAGCCCAGGAGGCGACCCGATGACGCCACAGCCGAACGCCCTGGAGATCGAGGACCTGGTGATGCACTTCGGCCCGGTACGCGCCGTGGACGGGGTGTCTCTCACGATCCCGCGAGGCCGGGTCACGGCCCTGGTCGGGGAGAGCGGTTCCGGGAAGTCGACAGTGGGTCGATGCGTGGTGCGGCTCGTCGAGCCGACCGCGGGGACGGTCCGGATCGCCGGAACCGACGTCACCCACCTGTCCCGGCGGCGGCTGCGTCCACACCGCGGCGCGGTGTCGATCGTCTTCCAGGACCCGGCCGCGTCACTGGACCCGCGCATGCTCGTGGGCGAGATCGTGGCCGAGCCGCTGCGGCTGGCCGGCAAGCGGATCTCACGTCGCGACCGGGACGCCCGCGTCGCTCCGCAACTCGAGCGGGTGGGCCTGCGCGCCGAGGTGGCGCGTCGCTACCCCCACGAGCTGTCCGGTGGGCAACGCCAACGGGTCAGCATCGCCCGGGCGCTGATCTCCGAGCCGATGCTGCTCATCGCGGACGAACCCACCAGCGCACTCGACGTGTCCGTCCAGGCGTCGGTGCTCAACCTCCTCGCCGACCTGCAACGCGACATCGGGTTCGCGTGCCTCTTCATCACCCACGACCTGTCCGCCGTCGAGTACCTGGCCGACGACATCGCCGTCATGTACCTGGGTCAACTCGTCGAGAAGGGCACCCGCGAGCGGATCTTCGCCCGGCCCGCCCACCCGTACACGCAGGCCCTGCTGTCCGCCGCGCCGGTGGCCGACCCGGTGCGCCAACGACAGCGTCAGCCGGTGCTGCTCGGCGACGACCTGCCGTCCGCGCTCGACCCGCCGTCCGGGTGCCGGTTCCGTACCCGGTGCCCGCTCGCGTTCGACAGGTGCGCGACGGAGGTGCCGGCGCAGACGGCGATCGGCGACGGCATGGCGGCGTGCCACCTGGTCCAGCCGGACGGCACCGGTCCCGACGTTCGCACCGCAGATCCGAGTGAGGTGTTGTCATGACGTTCACCACCAGACCCACACTGCAGGGCACCTTCGGCATGGTGTCCTCGACGCACTGGCTGGCCAGCCAGGCGGCGATGGGCATCCTCGAACGTGGCGGCAACGCCTTCGACGCCGCGGTCACCGCCGGGTTCGTCCTGCACGTGGTCGAACCGCACCTGAACGGGCCGGGCGGCGAGGTGCCGGCCATCGTGGCCACCGCCGAGGACCCCAGGCCGAAGGTGCTGTGCGGGCAGGGGCCGGCGCCGGCCGGTGCCACCATCGCGCACTTCCGGTCCCTCGGGATGGACCTCGTCCCGGGGGCCGGGCCGCTCGCGGCGGCCGTACCCGGCGCGGTGGACGCCTGGCTTCTGCTGCTGCGCGAGCACGGCACGCGCACCCTCGCCGAGGTGCTGGAGCCGGCGATCGGCTACGCCGGTGCCGGCCACCCGCTGGTGGGCCGGGTCGGTGACACCGTGGCGGCGGTGCGGTCGTTGTTCGAGGAACACTGGCCCACCTCCGCCGCGCTCTGGCTGCGCGGCGGCCGGCCACCCGTCCCGGGGGAGATGTTCGCCAACCCGGCGTACGCGGGCACCCTGCGCAGGCTGGTCGAGGCGGGGGAGGCGGCCGGCGCCGACCGGGAGGCGCAGATCGAGGCCGCGCGCCGGGCCTGGAGTACGGGTTTCGTCGCCGAGGCGATCGAGGCGTTCAGCCGGCAGCCGTTCCAGGACTCCAGTGGGCGCCCGCACGCCGGGCTCGTCACCGGCGACGACCTGGCCGCGTACTCGGCGACCTGGGAGGAGCCCGCCACCCTCGACTGGCACGGCTACACGGTGGCGAAGACCGGGTTCTGGGGTCAGGGTCCGGTGCTGCTGGAGGCACTGGCCACCCTCGACGCACTCGACGACCCCGGCGCGTACGACGCGGGCACGGCGGCGGGCGTCCACGCTCAGGCCGAGGCGCTCAAGCTCGCCTTCGCCGACCGGGAGGCCTGGTACGGCGACGGCGACGTGCCCGCCAAGGCGCTGCTCTCCCGGGAGTACGCGCGGGAGCGGGCGGCCCTGATCGGCGATCGCGCGTCGACCGAGTTGCGGCCGGGGCGCCCCGACGGTGCACAGCCACGCCTGCCGGCCCACGTCCGACCCGGTGCCGGGCGTCGCACCGACCCGACGGACCCCACGACCGGGGAGCCGACGGTGCAGTCGGACGGGGTGACCCGTGGCGACACCTGCCACGTGGACGTGGTCGACCGCTGGGGCAACATGATCTCCGCTACGCCCAGTGGTGGCTGGTTGCAGAGTTCGCCGACCATCCCGGAACTCGGCTTCCCGCTGGGCAGCAGGTTGCAGATGTTCTGGCTGGAGGAGGGTCTCGCCTCGTCGTTGGCTCCGGGCCGCCGACCGCGTACGACGCTGAGCCCGACGATGGTGCACCGCGACGGGGAGCCGGTGCTGGCGTGCGGCACCCCCGGCGGTGACCAGCAGGACCAGTGGCAGCTGCCGTTCCTGCTGCGGCATCTCGTCGGTGGACAACCCCTGCAGGAGGCCATCGATGCGCCGACGTGGCACACGGTCAGCCTTCCGGGGTCGTTCTATCCCCGTGACATGGAGCCCGGCGTCCTGGTGGTGGAGGACCGGTTCGACGAGGGTGCGCTGGCGGCCCTGCGGGCGTACGGGCACGAGGTGCGGGTCGCCGACGGGTGGAGCCTGGGTCGGCTCTGTGCCGTGACCCGCGACCCGGCGACGGGCGTGCTCGCCGCGGGTGCGAACCCCCGGGGGATGCAGGGTTACGCGTGCGGGCGTTGACGGGTGGCGTGCCGGTGTCGGTGGGGCCAACGCGGGATGGCGGAGACCCGCCATGTCCGTGCCCCGCCAGCGCTCACGCGGTTCAACCGGTGGCCCGGCGCCTGAGAATCGGCGACGGCGGTGCCGTCCTTCCCCGGGCGACCGCCCGAGGGAGGGACGTTCTTCATGCTCAGACCCAGACAGCGGACACGTCGAGCCATGGGCGCCGTCGGTGCGGCGCTGGCCATCGTGCTCGCACTGCCGACCGGCGCCGCCGTGGCCGCGCCCGCGCTCAGCAACGGCGCTGCCGACCCACTGCGCAAGGTGGACCCGCGCGTGCTCGGTTCGGCCCGTGCCGGCACCAACGCCAGCTTCTTCGTCGAGCTGACCGACGAGGCTACGCTCGACAAGCGCGACCTGGACCGGGTCGAGCGGGCCGCCGGTGGCCGAGCCGGGCGGGTGGCCCGCACCACGCGGGTCTACGAGACCAAACTGGCGCACGCCGAGAACACCCAGCGTGGGCTCCGCTCCCTGCTGCGCAACCGGCACGCCGACTTCACCCCGTACTGGATCGCGAACGTCATCGAGGTCACCGGTGACCTGAAGCTGGTGACCGAGCTGGCCGGCCGCGCCGACGTCGCGCGGATCACCGCGATCGGTGGGACCAGGCTCGCGGAGCCCGTCCGCACCGCCGGCGCTTCCGCCGATGACCCCCAGCTGCCGTGGAACCTCACGTCCGTCGGCGCCGACAAGGTCTGGCGCGAGTACGGCACCCGCGGCGAGGGCATCGTCGTCGGCAGCATCGACTCCGGTGTGCAGTACGACCACCCGGCGCTGGTCCGCCAGTACCGCGGCAACACCGGCAACGGCACCTTCACCCACGACTACAACTGGTACGACCCGACCGGGATCTGCCTGCCCTCGACGCCCTGCGACAACTACGGGCACGGCACCCACACGGTCGGCTCGATGCTCGGTGACGACGGCGACGGGCGGATCACCGGCGTGGCTCCCGGTGCCACCTGGATCGCGGCCAAGGGGTGCGAGGCCAACTACTGCAGCAACAGCGCGCTGCTCGCCGCCGGCCAGTGGATGCTCGCGCCGACCGACCACAACGGCGAGAACCCGCGTCCGGACCTCGCGCCGGACATCATCAACAACTCCTGGGGCGGCCACGACGGCGACCCCACCTTCTACGACACCATCATCGACTCCTGGGTCGCCGCCGGCATCTTCCCCGTCTTCGCGGTCGGCAACGAGGCGGACCAGATGCCCGAGCCGTGCGGCACGGCGGGCCACCCGGCCATCAACCCGCTGGCGTACGCCGTCGGCGCGACCGACGCCAACGGTGTGATCGCCAGCTTCTCCAGCCGTGGGCCGGGCCCGGACGGCACGCTGCGGCCGGACATCACCGCGCCCGGGGTGGGCATCCTCTCCTCCGTGCCGGGCAGCGACTGGGGCATGAGCGACGGCAGTTCGATGGCCGCACCGCACGTCGCCGGGGCGGTCGCCCTGGCCTGGTCGGCGGTGCCGAACCTGCGCCGCGACCTGGCGACCACCCGGGAGCTGCTGGACCGTACCGCGCGCGATGTCAACGACCTGCAGTGTGGTGGCACCCCGGCTGACAACAACGTCTACGGCGAGGGTCGGCTCGACGCGTACGACCTGGTCACCCAGGCCTCCACGGAGCAGCTCGGCGGCGTCGTGGTGCACGCGAACCTGAACGGGCTCGCGCTGTCCGGTGCGAAGATCACCCTGACCTCCGCCCTGGTCACCCGCACCTCCCGCACCGACGCGCGCGGCACGGTCCAACTGGGCCGGGTCCCGGCCGGGGAGTACACGCTGACCGCGTCGTTCTTCGCGCGGCGGACCGTACGGCAGACGATCACCGTGCCGACCAGCGGCACGACCAACCTGACGCTGGACCTGTCCGAGCCCGCGCCGTGGCAGGCGATCCAGGGCCGGGTCACCGACCCGGCGGGCAAACCGGTCGTGGGCGCCCGGTTGGCGCTCGCCGGGGAGACGTTCCCGGCTTTCGTCACCGATCCCGACGGCCACTACACCGGGATGCTGCCCGAGGCCGACTACGACCTGCTGGTCGACTACGGCCGCTGGCTGGCACCGAAGACGGTGGCGCTGACCGTGGACGGGCCGGAGACGGTGGACGTGGCGCTCGCCGCGAAGGCCGACCGGCACGGCTACCAGGCCGGGACGGCCACCGCCGCGTGGGTCGACGGCGGCAGCGTGCTGCCGCTCACCGGCGACACCGCGAGCCGGGGCGTCGACCTGCCGTTCCCGGTGACGTTCTACGGCAGCACCTATCGCCGGCTCACCGTGCACACCGATGGTTACCTGACGTTCGGCGCTGACGCGACCACCTCGGTCGGCGACAACGGGCCGCTGCCCACCCCGGCGATCTCCGCACCGGCCGTCTACGCGTTCTGGGACGACCTGGTCCTGGACCACGGCTCGACGGTGCGCACCAGGGTGTCCGGCACCGGCACGGCCCGACAGTTCGTGGCCACCTGGAACCGGGCCGCGCTGAAGAGCGCGCCGAAGACCCGGGTCGACGTCCAGGTGCGCCTCGGCGAGAACGGCACCGTCACCATCCAGTACCGCAAGCTCGCCGCCACGGCGGCGGGGACCGGCGGTTCGGCGACCGTCGGCATCGAGGACGCCACCGGCCGCGACGCGCTGACGTACTCGCGGGACGAGCGGGTGCTCGACGCGGCCGACGCGGTCACCTTCCGGGTGGCCGGTCGTGGTCTGCTGCGGGGCACGGTGAGCGACGCGAACGACCGCCAGCCACTGGCCGGCGCGACGGTACGGGTCGAGTCGCCGGACGCCCCGCAGCCGATCACCGCGACCACCGACGCCGACGGCTTCTACCAGCTGGAGGCGCCGGCCGGGCCGGTCACGGTGACCGCTCTGCAACCGGGCTACGACCTGCCGGGGAGCACCGTCGACCTGGTCGAGTCGACGGTCGTCAGGCACGACCTGGCGCCGCGTACGCCGCTGCTGCTCGCCAACCGGAACGCGGTCTCGCTGACCGCGCGGGCCGGGGCGACCCGGACCGCGACGGTGACCCTGACCAACCGGGGTGACCTGCCGGCCACCTGGCTGGCCCGGGAGATCAACTCGCCCACACCGCCGAGCGGCATCCCCGGCCGGCAGCTCAGCTCGTTCCCGGTCAAGGAGCTCTACAACGCCTACGGCGTCGGCTACCGCAACGGCGAGTTGATCGTCTCCAACTCGTACCTGTTCGGGCAGTTGCAGCGCTTCAGCACGGACGGCCGGTCACTGGGCAAGGGTGTGCTGCCCATCGGCGGCTGGCCCTCGGACATGGCGTACGTGCCGAACCGGGACCTGATGTGCGCGCCGAAGATGTCGTTCGTCGGGGACCTGCCGATCGTGTGCTTCGACCCGGACACCCTGGAGGTGAAGGAGACCATCACCGGGCCGTGGGCCGACAAGCTCTACTACGGGCTCGCCTACCGCGCCTCGGACGACACCTTCTACCTCAGCGGTGACGGGCGTATCCGGCACCTCGCCGGACTGTCCCACCCGCAGCCCGGTTCGGTGCTGGCGGAGTGCACCCCGCCCATCCCGTGGATGACCGGCCTGGCCCTCAACGAGGAACACAACGTGTTGTGGGGCATCAACCAGGACTCCAAGGAGTCGATCTGGGCGCTCGACCCGGCCACCTGCCAGCCGCTCGCCTCGGTGCCCGACCCCGACCCGAACCCGCTCAGCGGCGCCGGGCTGGATTTGGACGAGCAGGGCAACCTGTGGGTGCTCGGTAACGCGACCGGCCGGCCGTACGGCAGCAAGGTCTACCACGTCGACGGGTCGCTGCCGGCGTACAGCGACGTGCCGTGGCTGTCCGCCGAGACCTCCGGCGAGGTGCCGCCGGGGGCGAAGGACGCCCTGACCATCACCGCGGACACCACCGGTCTGGCGCCCGGCACGTACGTCGCCACGCTGCTGGTCACCAACAACGGTGCGAAGGGCGCGTCCACCCCGATCACCGTGTCGGTGACGGTCACGAGGTGAGGACCGGGGCCTGCCGACCCCGCCGGGTCGGCAGGCCCCCACTCCCGGTTCAGAGCCAGTCGTTGCGGGCGATGAACCAGCCGAGCTGCATCCGGGTGGCGCTGCCGGTCGTGTCCATCAACTGCCGCAACCGCCGCTGCACAGTCCGCAGCGAGATGCCCAGCTGGGAGGCGACCGCCTTGTCCGGCAACCCGGTCATCAGCAGCGACAGGATCTGCCGGTCGACGGGGGTGGGCGTGCTCTGCCGCTCGACGTCGTCGATCACGGCGGTGGCCGGGGCGAGTCGCAGCGGCGTGGCCCGGTCCCACACCTCGCCGAACAGCGCCACGAGCACCTCCACCCAGGTGGTGCCACGGACCACGAGCGCCCAGGGTTCGATGCTCTCGGAGCGGGCGGGGAAGGAGATCAGGGCCACCCGGCGGTCGGCGACGGCCAGCTTACCGGGCACGTTCGCGGCTACCCGTGCCTGTTCCCCGGCGGCGACGAACCGGCCGATGTGGGCCGCCGCACCCGGCCGTTCCAGCCCTCGCCGGTCATACACGACGCGGAAGGCGACGCCCCGGCCGAGCATCTCGACCTCGGTCGGGTTGTCCTGCAGCACGGCCGCGTACGGCGGGCGGTCGAAGCCGAGCACCTCCTCCTGCGCCCCGCGCAGGAACTGGTCGAACGCCTGCATGATCGCGGGCACGCCGACGACCAACTGGACGTCCTGGTCCATCGGGTCCGCCGGGCGTTGCTGCCGCAGCCAGTCCCACAGGCCGACCCGCGCCTCCTGAAGCTCGCGCATCCGCTGGTTGAGCAGCGACTCGATGGCGAGGTCGGGCGGGGCGGCACCGGCGCGGCCGGCGATCAGGCGAACCAGCCCGACCCGGGCGAGGGCGTCGAGCGCGTGCTCAGCCTCGTCCACACTGGTGGCGACCCGCTCGGACAGCTCGCTCGCGCTGCCCGGCCGGCCGCGCACCAGCTCCAGGTAGATCGTCTCCTCAAGCTCGGTCAGACCGAATGCGCCCAGCAACTGTCCACCACACCCGACTAGGGCGGCCCGCCGTGCGCGCGGCTCCGCTCCAGCTGATCTTGAAGCGCTCCCACCGGGACGTCAAGAGGCAGGACGCCGCACCGGTCAGCCGGGGCCAGCTGCGGCCCGGCTTGCCGGGGGTGGCGCGGTGGTCCCGTCGAGGGTGTGCGTACAGGGCAGCAGGATCTGCCGTTCGTGCTCACCGGCGGGGTCGGTCAGCTGGGCGGTCAGCAGTCGGACCGCCCGGCGGCCCATCGCGTTGCGGGGGGTGTGCAGCGACGCCCAGGACCGGCCGCCGACGTCACCGCCGGGATCGTCGACCAGCAGGACGACCGAGAGGTCGTGCGGGACGGTCAGACCCCGCAGCGCGATCATCGCGGCGAGGACCCGCAGCAGGCTGACCGACTCGACCAGCACGGCGGTGGTGCCGGCGGCGAGCGCCTCGTCGAGCCACTGAGCGGTCAACTCCTCCGGCCGGTCGAAGGCGGGAGGGGGAACCGGCAGCCCGAACCGTTCCAGCGCGGCGGCGAAGCCCTCCCAGCGGTCCACCTGCGGTTCGTACCGGACGACCTCGCCCAGGTACCCGAAACGACGATGACCCATGGCGACGAGGTCGTCGACCATTCGGCCGGTCGCGGCGCGGTAGTCGCCACCCACGTAACAGATCTCCGCACCGGGCACCTCGCGGTGACCGATGTAGACGAACGGATGCCCGTCGGTGGCGAGCCGGGCCAGGTCGTCGCGGTGCGCGTGGTGACCGAGGAGCAGGCTGCCGGCGGCCTGGCGCAGCCCGTTCACGCCACCCCGGTAGATCCGGCGTACACCGGCCTCGTCCTGGGCGGCGGTGAACAGCACCAGGTTGCATCCGTCGACCGCCGCCTGCTCCTCAATACCCTGGAGGAACTCGAAGTAGTAGTCGCGGGCGCTGGTCGGGAAGATCGGCTCGAAGGTGTGCACCCCGAGCAGCAGTGGGGTCTGTCTGCTGCCCGGGGCGGGCCGCGGCGGGCCGCTGGGGGTGTAACGCAGGCGGCGGGCCGCGCTGAGCACCCGGCGCTGGGTTTCAGCGGAGATCCTGCCGAGGTCGCCGGCACCGTTGAGCACCATCGAGACCGTGGACTGGGACACCCCGGCCTCGCGGGCGATGTCCGCCTGGCGTGAGCCGCGGCTGCGTTGCTTCGTCACGCGTCATCCTCCTTAGACGGACGGTGGCCAGGTCAGGATCGCACCTGCGCGGAGCAGATCCTTGCGGAGCGACTCGTACTCGACCTCCTGCACCCCGACCTTGTCCGCCGTCGCCTGGGCGGCGGCCGCGCCGACCGCCTCGCCCACCATCATCAGGACCGGTTCCATGCGGACCGAGGCGAACGCGACGTGCGAGGCCGAGATGGCCGAGGCGACCAGGAGGTTCGCGCACTCCGCCGCGCGGGGGACCACCGACCGGTACGGGATGCCCAACGGCACGGTGAGCGGATGCTGCACGTTTCCCTCGTTGCGGACGACCCCGTCGAGCAGCACCCGCTTGGTGTTGTGCGAGTCCATCACGTACGACGCCAGGGCGATCGGGTCGTCCGCCCTCGCCCGCCCGCTGCCGTCGTGCTGGGTGATGACGTAGTCGGAGACCATCCGGCGGGCCTCGCGGATGTAGAGCTGGTGCGGCCAGTGCGCGGTGTCGGTGAACTCGGCCGGGGCGAGACCGTACTCGCGGGTGGCGTCCCGCACGGCGGCCGGCAGCCGGGGATCGTTGGCCAGGAAGTGCAGCAGCCCGGCCTGGTAGCGCACGTGGTCCTGGAAGATCTCCTCACGGCGCGCGTGGTCCGCCTCCGGCCACTCGTAGTTGGCACCGATGTGGTCCGAGGAGAAGGCGCCGTGGTTGTTCATGTCGAACACGTCGCCGCGCACCCGGGTGGTACGCCCGTACAGCTCGAAGACGCCGGCCTCGATGTAGCGGCGCAGCAGCTCGTAGCGGCTGGGGTCGTAGCCGTCGGGGCGGGGGAACGGTATCCGGCGGGGCGACGTCGTCACGTGCAGCCGGAAGTTGTACGCCTGCACCCGCCGGTCACCGTCACCGACGGCGCCGTACGGGTCCGGTGCGATGCCGGGTAGCAGGCCACTGTCCGGTTGACCGGGAACGACGTACGGGTCGACGGGCCGCTCGAACTGATGGTTCACGCTGTGCTGCACTCCCGCCAACGGCTCGCCGTAGTGGCTGGCGGCCTCACGCCCGACGGTGTAGCTGACACCCGCCGCGGCCATCAGGTCACCCTCGTAGGACGCGTCGACGTAGACGGCCGCCCGGTAGCGGTTTCCGTCGTCGGTGCCCAGCTCGACGATCCGGCCGGATTCGCACCGTACGGAAGTCAGCCGCTGTCGCCGGTGTACGCGGACCCCGGCGGCGGCCAGCCAGCTGTCGAAGATCTCCTCGGCCACCCGTGCCTCGACGTCCCAGTGTAGGGCCGGCGCGTGGTAGACGGCGGCGACCCGGTCGTAGAAGCGTCGGGCCAGGCCGCCCACGGTCGCCGCCCGGCCCACGTCGGTGGTGCCGAGCCCGGACGCGCTCATACCACCGATGTGGTCGCCGTGGGCGAGCAGCACCACGGTCACTCCGGCGCGGGCGGCCCGCACCGCTGCTGTCACACCGCCGGAGGTCGCGCCGTAGACGACGACGTCGGCCTCCCGGACCTGCGGTGTGGCCTCCGCGGGCGGGGTGGGCAGGCAGTGGTGCAGGCCGGGGAGCGCGGGTGTTGAGGTCATGACTTCTGGTTCTAGCATCGGCGCCTGCCGCTGTACAGGTGCTGATAATTGCTAATTCAATCCACTCTGGACATGGCGCTAAAGATTGCCGTAAAAGACGTCTTGACATCACTCTGACGAACGGATGTAACGTAGCCGCAATCCAGAAACAAGCAACATCCGCAAATACATTAGCAATCCATGGAGTGATGGGTGGCGATGAACGTGCAGAGGATTTCGCCCTGCTGGGCCGACGGCCGGACGGGCCGCCCGGCGGTCGGAGTCGAGCGGGGGGCGCGACGATGACCGGGGGAGCGGAGCGGGCGACCGACCTGCTGGTGGTCGGCGGTGGACTCGGCGGTGTCGCCGCCGCGCTGACCGCCGCACGGCTCGGCCGGCAGGTCATCCTCACCGAGGAGACGAACTGGCTGGGCGGGCAGCTCACCGCCCAGGCCGTGCCCTCCGACGAACACCCCTGGATCGAGACCGGGCACATCTCGCCCGGCTACCGCGAGCTTCGCGGCCGAATCCGCGACTACTACCGGCGCAACTACCCACTGCGGGACACCGCGGCCGCCGACCTCACCCTCAACCCCGGGCTGGGCAACGTGAGCAGGCTCTGCCACGAACCCCGCGTCGGCGTCGCGGTCATCGACGAGATGCTGATGCGCTACGTCTCCGCCGGCCGGATCACGGTGCTGTACCACCACGTCCCGGTGGCGGCGGCCACCGACGGCGACCGGATCACCGCGGTGACCCTGGAGAACCGGCGCACCGGGGGCCGGCTCACCGTCACGGCCGCGCTGGTCGCCGACGCCACGGAACTGGGTGACCTGCTGGAACTGGCCGGCGTCGAACACGTCGTCGGTGCCGAGTCCCAGGACGAGACCGGCGAGCGGTACGCCGCCCCGGTCGCCGACCCGACCGACCAGCAGGCCGTCACCTGGTGCTTCCCGCTGGAGTACCGGCCCGGTGAGGAACACGTGGTGGATCGGCCCGCGTCGTACGACCACTGGAAGAACCACGTGGACCCGTTCTGGCCCGGCCCCCAACTCTCCTGGGAAAAGATCGACATCCACACGATGGCGGGCAAGGTGAACCGCATCTTCGAGGGCGACATGGATGCGGTGCGGCTGCCCGACCTCTGGCACTTCCGGCGCATCCGCGCCCGCACCCAGTTCCAACCCGACCTGGTGGACACCGACATCACCCTGGTCAACTGGCCCAACATCGACTACTGGGAGGCCCCACTCGTCGGCCCCGGCATCGACGAGACGGCGCGGCAACGCGCGTTGCGGCGCTGCCGGGAGCTCTCACTGTCGTACCTGCACTGGATGCAGACCGAGGCCCCGCGCCCCGACGGCGGCCACGGCTACCCCGGCCTGCGGCTGCGCCCCGACCTGACCGACACCGACGACGGCCTCGCCAAGAGCGTCTACGTCCGCGAGTCACGGCGCATCCGGGCCCGGTTCACCGTGCTGGAGCACCACGTGGCGGTCACCGACCGCCCGGAGGGCGCCGGGTCGCAGGTGTTCACCGACGCGGTCGGCGTCGGGCACTACAACATCGACCTGCACCCGAGCACCGCCGGGATCAACTACGTCAACCTCGAGTGCTACCCGTTCCAGATCCCGCTCGGCGCGCTGATCCCGATCCGCGTACGCAATCTGCTGCCGGCCAACAAGAACATCGGCACCACCCACATCACCAACGGCTGCTACCGGCTGCACCCGGTCGAGTGGAGCATCGGTGAGGCGGTCGGCGCGCTGGCCGCGTACTGCCTCAGTGGTGGGCACGAACCCGCGGCCGTGGCCGACTCCGCCGCCCTGACCACCGACTTCCAGGGGTTGCTCGGCGGGACGCTCGGCATCCCCCTGGCCTGGCCCGACGAGATCCGGCGCACCCGACCGTCCCAGGCCGCCAAGGGTGCCACGCCGCTGCTCGCGCCGCCGCTGCCGCGCACCCCCCGCCCGCAGATCGCCCGCCCGGCCTGACCGCAGGAGGAACGACCGATGGACGCACAGCACGCCGGTGCGGAGACGACTCCGGCCGACCTCGACGACCGGTACGACGTGGTCATCTACGGCGCCACCCTCGCCGGCATCATGGCCGCGGTGCGCCTGCGGCTGAGGGGACTGCGCAGCCTCATCCTGGAGCCGACCGGTCACGTCGGTGGCATCGTGGCCGGCGGCCTGGTCAAGTCCGACGGCCCCAACGTCGACGAGGCCCACGCCGGGCTGACCCGAAGCCGGTTCTTCGGCGGCATCGCCGCGGAGTACGGCCCCGACAGCGCCCCGTTCCAGCTCGACGGCGCGCAGTACCTGTTCGAGCCCAGGGTCGCCGAGCGGGTCGCCAGCCGGCTGCTCGCCGAGGCGCAGGCCACCGTCCTGCTGCGGCACCGCATCCACGGGCCCGCCGACGTCGAGGTCACCGGCCGGCGGATCACCGCGATCCGCACCGCCGACGGCTGGCACCGCGCCCGGTTCTTCATCGACGCCTCCTACGAGGGCGACCTGATGGCCGCCGCCGGCGTGCCCTACACGGTGGGCCGGGAACCGGCGAGCCAGTACGACGAGCCGTACGCCGGCTTTCAGCCGGTGCAGGCGTACCGGCGGGGGCCGTTTCGGCCCAACACCCTCTACCCGGTCGGCTCGGCACCCCGCATGGTGGCCGGTGAGGGCGACGACAAGGTCCAGGCGTACAACTTCCGTGGCGTGCTCACCCGCGAGGCCGAGCGGCTGCCCTTCCCCAGGCCGGATGACTACGACCCGAAGCGTTACCTCTACCTGCGCCAACTCATCGAGCAGCGGGGGGTCGCGGGGCTCTCGTCGATCGTCACGCACACCGCACTGCTGCCCAACGGCAAATACCAGACCAACCAGGCCCTCTTCATCGGCTTCGACCTGCCCGGTGCCTCCTGGGCCTACCCGGACGGAAGCTGGAGCCGCCGCGAGGAGGTCATCGCCGAGCAGGTCCGCTGGCACCAGGGCATGCTCTACTGGCTCGCCAACGACCCCTCGCTGCCGCCGAGTTTCCGCGCCGACGCCCAGACCTTCGGCCTGCCCACCGACGAGTTCGTGGACAGCCCGTACGGGCCCGGGTTCCCGCACGCCCTCTACATCCGGGAGGGCCGCCGCATGGTCGGCGCGAAGGTGCTCACCCAACACGACCTGCTCAAGCCCAACAACACCACCGCCACACCGGTCTGCTGTTGGAAATACGGCATGGACTGCCACATCGTGCAGTACTACGCCGAGGGCGACGACACGATCGTCGGCGAGGGCACGCTCAGCGGCACCGAGAGCAACCCGCCCGTCGACCTCTACCAGATCCCCGCCGAGTGTCTCTTCCCCGCCGCGGGCGGGATCGAGAACATCGCGGTACCGCTGTGCTTCTCGGCCAGTCACATCGGCTACTCCTCGCCCCGGATGGAGCCGAACTACGGGATGCTCGGCGAGGCGTGCGGCGAACTCGCCGCCCAGTCCGTCCGGACCGGCCAGCCCGTGCAGGACTACCGTTACCCGGACCTGGCCGCGGCGCTGACCGAGCACGGCAGCGTGCTCGACCTGCCCGGGCTGCGGTAGGTGAGCGCTGTGGCCGCGCCCACCACGGAACTGACCGCGACGCTCGCCGTCCCCGGCGTGGACCTGCCGGCGTTCCAGCCCGGGCCGCTCAACGCGGGCACCGGCTGGCAACCCCACCGCGTCGAGGTGCCGCTGCACGTCCCGCCGGGTGCCGTGCCGGCTGCCGGTTGGGTGCTCAGGCTGGAATTCGCCGCCGGTCACGGCCCCTGCCCCGACCTCGAGATCGAGGTCGACGGGGCACACCGAGGGCTGTTCCACCCCCGGGTCCGGCGCGCCGACCGCTCCGAGACCTACCGGCACGGGCCGATCGCCGGCGACGTGACCCTCGACGTACGCCTGCCGGCGGCCTGGCTCGGGCCGGGCGAGCACACCATCGCCATCACCACCACGATGGACGTCGCCGCGGCGACCGGGCCGGTGGAGCCGGCCGACGAGCCCCGCCGCCACCGCGAGCAGTTCGGCAACCACTTCGGTAGCGGAATCACCTGGCACCGCCTCACCCTGCGCCCGGCGAGCGGGCCCGAACCGGCCGATCCCACGGTGGAACTCGTCGCCACCCCGCTCTTCCTGCGCGCCGAACAGGGGCTGCGGGAACTGTTGGAGCTGACCGTCTCGGTGCCGGCGCAGGCGGGTTGGCCCCGGCAGGCCGAGGTGCGCGTCGGGGCCGAGCGTCACCTCCTGGACCTGCACCGCCCCGGCCGGCACTTCGGCGACGTCCGGGTGCGGTTCCCGGTCCCGGAGCCGGCCGCCGGCACCATCGCCGAGGTCAGCCTCGACGGTGGTACGCCCAGCAGGGTCGACCTGCGCCCGCCGCGCAAGTGGACGCTGCACCTGATCCCGCACGTGCACCTCGACGTCGGCTACACCGACGTGCAGGGCAAAGTGCTGGAGCTGCACAGCCGCAACCTGGACCGGGCGCTGGACCAGCTCGACCGCGATCCCGGCTTCGCCTTCTCGGTCGACGGCTCGTTGGTGGTCGCCGAATACCTGGCCACCCGCTCCGCGCAGCGGGCCGAGCGGTTGCTCGCGGCGCTGCGCTCCGGACGGTTGGCGGTGAACGCCTTCCACAGCCTCTTCCTCTCCGGCGTGGCCAGCCTGGAGGAGACGTACCGCGCCGCCTACCTGGCCGCACGGCTCCGCGAGGAGCACGGTGTACCGGTCAGCTACGCGAATCTCACCGACGTCCCGTCGTACAGCTCCGCCCTGCCGTCGATGCTGAGCGCACTCGGCGTGAACGCGTTCGTCGGCATCGAGAACCACCACCGTGGCGGCAACGCCGACAGCGACGAGCAGCACTTGGCCAGCCCGGTGATGTGGGAAGGTGTCGGCGGCGAGCGAATCCTCACCCACTTCTCCGACACCTACTCACAGTTGCGGTTCATGGCCGGTGACCCGCAGACCCTCGCCGGCGGAGCGCACGCCTTCCCCCGGCTGCTCGCCCGCTACGAGCGGGCCGACTACCTGCCCAGCGATCTCGCGGTGATCGGCACACACGCCGACAACGAGGATCTGGCCGACGGCGACGCCGGCTTCGCCGACCGGTGGAACGCCGTCTACGCGTACCCCCGGATCCGGGTCTCCACGATGGCCGACTACCTGGACGCGGTCCGTCCGTTGGCCGACCGGCTGCCGGTCTGGCGCGGCGACGGCGGCAGCTACTGGGAGGACGGGGTAGGCACCGGCGCCACGGTCACCGCGGAGCACCGGCGGGTGCAGAGCGCCCTGCCCGCCGCCGAGGGGATCGCCGCGATGGTCACTCTCGCCGACCCCCGTTACCGCGTACGCCGCGACGCCCTCGACGCCGCCTGGGACGGCGCGCTGTTCGGCTGCGAGCACACCTGGACGTGGGCACACGGCACCGCCCACCCGCACGGCGGGCAGGTCCACGACCAGCTTGACTGGAAGCGGCACCAGGTGCACACCGCGCTGCGGACCGCGCTGGACGAGACCCGTCGGGCGCTCAGCCAGCTCGGCGAGCTGGTGCACACCCAGGGGCCCACCCTGCTCGTGCACAACCCGCTCGCCTGGCAGCGCGACGTCGAGGTCGAGGTGGAGGCGCTGCCCGGCGCCCCGTTCCTGCTCGACGGCGAGCCGTTGCCCGCCGAGGTGCTCGCCGACTGCAACGGGCTACGGACGCTGCGCCTCACCGTGCCCGACGTTCCCGCGTTCGGCTACCGGGCGCTGCCCATCGGCGCCGCCCGTACCCTCGCCCCCGGCGCGGAGGACGGCACCACCGCCATCGGTGCCGACGCCGCTGACGGTGCGTGGGGCCCGGTGCCCGCAAACCTGGAAACCGCGCGCTGGCTGGTCACCCTCGACCCGGCCACCGGGGCGGTGACCGGTCTGCGGCACCGGCCCACCGATCGGGAGTTGCTCGACCCGTCCGCGCCCTGGCGGCTCGGCGAGGTCCTCTACGTCCGCAACGGCCCCGATTCGCTGACCCGGGGAAATCACCTCGAACACACCTCCGTACCGCACGTGCACCCGCCCGCCCCGCGCAGCACCCTGTTGGGGCGGCGGCTCGGCCCGGGGGCCGGCGGGCAGGTCGAGGTGGACCCGCCCGAGTTGACCGTCACCCGGGCCCGGCTGCGCCCTGTCGGCGTACGCCGCACGTACGACGGGTGGCGGTTGCGCACGGTTGGTGCCGGTCCCAGCCTGCCGCAGGTCGAGGTCGACATCCTGCTGCGCGACGGCACCGACCGGGTGGACGTGCTCGTACGCCTGGAGAAGCAGCGGGTGCTGGCCAAGGAGTCGGTCTACGTGGCGTTCCCGTTCGACGGCGAGCAGCCGTCGGTGCGCTACGACCGGCAACAGGGCTGGATCGACCCGGCCACCGACCACGCACCCGGCGCCTGCCACGACTGGTTCACCACCCAGTACGGCGTGGTGGTGGAGAGCACCCCGGGCGGCCCGGCGGTGGCCTGGACGTCCGTCGACGCTCCGCTGTTCACGGTGGGCGATGTCGTGCGAGGGGCCTGGGCGCAGCACTTCGAGCCGGGAAGCGCCCTCTTCTCCTGGGTGCTCAACAACTACTGGCCCACCAACACCCCACCGGAGCAGGACGGGACGCTGACCCTCCGGTACGCCTTCACCCCGCTTCCCGGCATCGACCCGGTCGCTGCCGGTCGCTTCGGACGGGAGGTCCGCGCCGCGGCAGCCGTGTCCGAGGTGACCCGGCTGGACAAGTTCGACACCGACGTCCGTCCGTTGAGCGCGACGGCGGGTTCCCTGCTCGACCTCGACCTGCCGGACTGGGTGAACGCCACCGTCGGCACCGCCCGCGGCGGCGGGCTGCTGCTGCGGTTGCAGGACCTGGCCGGCCGGCCCGGCCGACTGCGGCTGCGTCACCCGGCGGGCACCACCGGCCGTGCTGTGCTCTGCCACGCCGACGAGCGGGAGATCAGTCGACTGGCGCCCGACCAGGACGGTCGGCTGACCGTGGAGCTGACCCCGTGGCAGGTCGTCTCGCTCGTCCTGCACGTCCCCCACCCCACCGCGACACCCTGATTGGAGAGTCGGCCATGCGTGATCCGAATCTGAGCAGACGCCGTTTCCTGACGCTGACCGGAGGCGCCGCCCTCGTCGCCGGCTCCGGCGGCCTGTTGGCGGGATGCGGCTCCGGCGAGTCGGCCGCCCCGAAGGGCCCGGCCACCGCCAAGCTGCCCGACTACCTGCCGTCCCAACTGGTCAAGCCCGATCTGGCGGCCTCGGCCGACGGGTTGATGGCCGGCTACTACAACTATCCGCGCACCCTGGTCGACGCGTACCGGGACAAGCCCGGTGCGGGCGCCGGGGACGTGTCGGTGCTGACCAACATGTTCAACCCGGCGCCGCCGGCGCTGGGCAGCAACCAGTTCTGGCAGCAGCTCAACAACCGGCTCGGCGCGAACCTGAACGTCACCATGACGCCGTCGGCCGACTACCTGAACAAGCTCTCCACCGTGATCGCCGGCGGTGACCTGCCGGACATGGTGACGATCTCGGCCCGGTTGACCCGCCGGGCCGACGTGCTGACCCGGCTCTGCGCGGACCTCAGCGACCTGGTGTCGGGCAGCGCGATCAAGGACTTCCCGTTCCTGGCGAACATCCCGACCGACTCGTGGCTGCCCACCGCGTTCGGCTCCGGCATCTACGCCATCCCGGTGCCCCGGGCGGTCGTCGGGACCATCACGTTCTCGCGCGTGGACCTGATCCGGCAGCGTGGCCTGAACCCCGATCCGGCCAACTACCAGGAGTTCCTCCAGCTAGCCCGTGGGCTGACCGACGCTCGGGGCAACCGGTGGGCGTTCGGTAACCCCAAGCGGGTCATCGAGTTCGTCGGCAACATGCTCGGCGTGCCGAACCTCTGGAAGGAGGAGGGCGGCAGGTTCGTCTCCGAGTACGAGACCGAGCAGCGCAAGCAGGCGCTCGCCCGGGCCACCGAGATGTACAAGGAGGGCCTGTTCCACCCGGACTCGGTCGGCGGCAAGCTGAACCTGCGGGACCTGTTCGGCAACGGCACCATCGCGGTGATCTCCGAGGGTTACGCGGCCTGGGACACCCTCGCGACGACGTACTCGGTCGAGGTGGGCGGCATGGCCGCACCCGGCTACGACGGCGGCGCGGGCACCAACCGCGCCGGTACGGCCATCTTCGCGTTGACCGCCTTCAAGAAGGCCGACCCGGACCGGCTACGGCAGCTCCTGCGCATCTGCGACTGGCTCGCCACACCCGTCGGGACCAGCGAGTACATGTTCCGCCGCTTCGGCGTCGAGGGTCAGCACTACACCTGGAAGGACGACGTGCCGGTCCGCACCGGGCTCGGCACCACCGAGGTGAAGCTTCCGTTGGAGTACATCGCCGACGCGCCGCACGTGCTCGGGCCGGGCGACCGGCGCCGGGTGGACGCCCAGCGGGCGTACCAGGAGAAAGTCATTCCGCGAATCGTCCGCAACCCGGCCGAGGGGCTCTACTCGGACGTCGCGATCGACAAGGCCGGCGAGCTCAGCAAGATCATCGACAATGCCGAGCTCGACATCGTCTCCGGTCGCAAGCCGGTCAGCCACTGGGACGAGGCCGTGACGGCGTGGCGTCGGGCCGGTGGGGACCAGATGCGCGCCGACTATGAGTCGGCCCGGGCCAAGCAGGGCTGATCCGTCGTACGCCGAGGTCGGCACTGAGGTCGTCACCGAGAAGAGCGAGAAGAGGAGGAACGAGGATGGCTTCCAGCGTGGTGCCCAGGGGACCGGGGACGGACCCGCACGCCCCGGCGGGCGTGACCGCGGCCGGCCCGGCGAAGGCCCCCGGCACCACCGGAGCGCCTCCACCGTCGACGGGTCGCCCGCCGGCCCGGGCCGGCCGCGGACTGTCGGGTTGGCAGCGGTTCAAACGGGACCGCTTCCTGCTCCTGCTCGGGCTGCCCGGGGTGTTCGTGGTCCTGCTCTTCCAGTACGTTCCGCTGCTCGGCAACGTGATCGCGTTCAAGGACTACCAGCCGTACCTGACCATTGCGGAATCGCCCTGGGTCGGCTTCGACAACTTCAGGATCATCTTCAACGGCGACCCGGCGTTCCTCAACGCCCTCACCAACACGCTGATCATCTCGTTCCTGCAGATCGCCCTGGTCTTCCCGGTGCCGATCGGCCTCGCCCTGCTGCTGAACAGCCTGCTCAGTGAACGGATCAAACGGGTCGCGCAGTCGATCCTCTACCTGCCGCACTTCATGTCCTGGGTGATCGTGGTGGCGTTGTTCCAGCACATGCTCGGCAACGCCGGCCTCTACAACACCTGGGCGCGCATGCACGAGCTGCCGCTCATCGAGGTCATCGGCAACCCCGACCTGTTCCTCGCGCTGATCACCTCGCAGGTGATCTGGAAGGACGCCGGCTGGGGCACCATCATCTTCCTCGCCGCGATCTCCCGGGTCGATCTGGAGCTGTTCGAGGCGGTCGCCGTCGACGGCGGCGGCCGGCTGCGCCAGCTCTGGCACGTCACCCTGCCCGCCATCCGACCGGTCATCATCCTGCTGTTCATCCTGAAGCTCGGCGACGTGCTCTCGGTCGGCTTCGAGCAGATCTTCCTCCAGCAGGGACCGGTCGGGTTGGAGGCGTCCGAGGTGCTCGACACCTACGTCTACAACTACGGGATCGTCGGCGGTAACTGGGGCACCTCGGCGGCGGTCGGCCTGGTCAAGGGCCTGGTCGGGGCGATCCTGGTGCTCGGTGCGAACAAGGTGGCACACCTGTTCGGGGAGAGGGGCCTGTACGCGAAATGGTGACGTCAACGAAGCGCCGGCCCGGACCGGCGAAGCTGCTACCCGGCTCCTCCCGAGCACACCAGCTCCGGACGATCAACGGTGCCGCCGCACCGAACCTGGCGGTACGCGGTCTCAAGGGCGTCGTCCTGCTGATCAGCTGCGCGCTGGTGATCGCACCGTTCCTGGCGGTCATCTCGACGTCCCTGGCCGACCAGGCACAGATCGCCGAAGCGGGCGGCTACGTCCTGTGGCCGCAGAACCCGTCCCTCGACGCCTACCGGGCGATCTTCAGCGGCGGAGTGGTCACCCGGGCCACCCTGGTCTCGATCGGGGTCACGCTGGTCGGCTCGGGCCTGTCGGTCGTGGTCGTCGCGTTCCTGGCGTACTCGCTGTCGCGTCCAGGCAGTTGGGGGCACCGACCGATCCTGCTGCTGGTCCTCTTCACCATGCTCTTCAACGCGGGCATGATCCCCAACTACCTGCTCATCAAGCAGTTGGGCCTGATCGACTCCTACTGGTCGTTGATCCTGCCGACCCTGGTGTCGGCGTTCCAGGTCGTCATCGTGCGCGCCTTCTTCCTGGAGGTGCCGCAGGAGATCATCGACGCCGCCCGGATCGACGGTGCCAGCGAGTTGCAGATCCTCGTCCGCATCATGATGCCGCTGTCCCGTGCGGTGCTCGCGGTCGTGGCGCTCTTCAACGCGGTCAGCTACTGGAGTGCGTTCTTCAACGCCGTGCTCTACATCAACTCCACCGAGAAGTGGCCGCTGCAGCTCGTGCTGCGCACGTACGTCATCGACAACACCGCCGTCGGGGCCGACCTGCCAGGCGAGGTCGTGCCACCCCAGCAGTCGCTGCAGATGGCGATCCTCGTCGTCTCGCTCGTCCCGATCTGCCTGGTCTACCCGTTCCTACAGAAGCACTTCGCCAAGGGCGTCGTCGTCGGAGCGGTCAAGGGCTGACATCCCACCACCCAGGAGGAAGCCGTGCAGAAAGACAACAGGCCCCACCAGCACCCCCACCACGACGAGCCCGATCGTCCGGGCACCCGGATCAGTCGGCGTGCACTGTCCACGCTGGGTGTGGCCGGCGCGGTCCTGGCCGGCGGGCAACTGCTCACCCCGACGGCCGCCCGTGCCGAGCCGGCGGACACCGACCGGGGCCAACCGAAGGCGGCCGACGCCACCATCACCAGCGTCGAGCAGTTGCGGACGACGCCCGGCACGGCAAACGGCCAGCAGGTCGCCCTGATCGGCTACCACGCGGGCAGGCCCGGCCTCGGCGGTGGTGAGTTCTACTGGGACGCGAGCAGCACCGAGGCCGACAACGGCGGCACGGTCTTCGCGGTCTCCGGTGTGGCGACCGGGCGGTGGAAGCGTCCGGCGAGCAACCGGCTGAGCCTGGCCTGGTTCGGTTGCACGGGCGAGGGCGTGGCGGACGACTCGGCCCGCGTCCAGGCGGCCGTCGACGCCCTTCCCATCGGCGGGGTGATCGAGGCGGGGCCCGGGAAGGTCCGCCTCGAACGGACGGTGCGGGTGCAGAACGTGCCGATCGTCTTCCAGGGCGCCGGGGTCACCGACAACGTCGACTACTCCACCCAGTACGTGATCGCGACGGGCGCCGCCGACGGGTTCCAGTTCGTGGCTGTCCGCGGTGGTGGCCTGCGTGACCTGCAGGTACGGGGGGAGGGACTGACCGGCGGATACCTGGTCGCCACGGAACGCACCGAACTTCAGAACAACTACATGATGACCTTCACCAACGTCCGCTTCCGCGACGGCTTCAACGGCATGGCTCTGCGCGGCTGCAACTCGATCCGGTTCCTCAACTGCGTGTGGAACGGGTTCCGCGGCGAGCAGGTGATCCTGCTCAACGGCGTCGGTGACTTCTCGCGGGCGGATCCGGTCGAGTTCGTGCAGTGCGGCATCGCCGCCGGCACCGGCAACGACAACACCGACAACCTCGTCATCGACGGTCTCGGCGGGTCCATCAAGTTCTTCGCGACCGCGGTTCTCTTCGGTCGGCACGGCATCTGGCTGCGTAACCGCACCGGACAGGCCGGTCCGAAGTTCCTCTACTTCGAGGGCGGCGGCTTCGAGAACGGCCACGGCGTCCCGGTGCTGCTGGAGGCCGGGGCGCAGGCGCAGTTCACCAACACCTACATCTCCGCGGACAACGAGCACGACGCGGTCCGTGTCGGTGCCGGCTTCACCGGCAGCGCCACCATCACCAACAGCGTCATCCGTGGCTGCGGTCGCAACGGCATCGACATCGGCTCGACCCGGGTCACCGTCACCGGCTGCCTGATCGGCAACAACGGGCGCACCGCCCACCCGTCGTTCTCCCGACCCGTCGCCACCGTCGCCGCGAACGGCTCGGGCGGGGTCCGGGTCACCACGAGCGCACCGCACGGGTGGGAGACCGGTGACCGGATCACTGTCACCGACGTCACCGGAAGCACCGAGGCGAACGGCAAGTGGCGGATCAGCGTCGTCAGCGAGACCGCGTTCGACCTGGTCGGCGTCACGTTCAGCAGGGCGTACGCGGGCGGCGGCACGGCCTACCGGCACGGCACCGGCATCAACATCCGGTCCACCGCGTCCCGGGTGGTGGTCACCGGCAACGCGATCGGTTCGCTGGCCGACGGCATCTCCCGTCAGGACTACGGGGTCGTCTGCGACGCCGCCGACGTGCTGGTCACCGGCAACGACCTGGCCGGCAACACCGTCGGGGCGTACCAGATCACCGGCAACGAGACGGCGCAGACCCGGTTCTTCGGCAACAAGGGCGTCGCGCAGTACGACGGTTGGCTCAACGCCCGCGTGGACGGGCCGGTCACCGACGGCCTGGTCGACTTCGGCAATTTCCTCTACCTGGACGGCCAGCGGATCCGGATCGTCAAGGTCACCCGCAGGCTCACCGCCGGCACCTGCAGCGTGCGGCTCGACGCCGACGGGACCGCCGCCGGTGGCGGCGCGCTCGGCACCGACACCACCCTGCAGGCCACCACGCTCGCCTCCCCGTTCGCCCTGGACGGGATCAGCGGGCCGAAGCGGTTGCGGCTGCGGGTGTCGAACGCCGCCGGTGCGACGGGCCTGGAGGTGCAGTTCGCGTACCAGTTGGTGAGCTGACCGGCCCCGCGCTCAGGCACCACGCGCGAACAGGGCGAGGCGGACCCGGTTGGGGCTGTCGGTCTTCGTCATCAGGCTGGTGATGTGGGTCTTGACCGTGGTGACACCGATGTGGAGCCGGTCGGCGATCTCGCTGTTGGACAGCCCCTCGGCGACCAGGTTCAGCACGTCCCGTTCGCGGGCGGTCAGGCCCTGCACCGCCCGTGGCGTCTCGGGCCGGGCGTGCACCGCGCGCTGCACGAGGCGTCGCAACACGTCCGGGCTGAACGGGCTGTCACCGACGGCGGCCCGACGAATGCCGTCCAGCAGCTCGGTCGGGGGCGCGTCCTTGAGCAGGAACCCGCAGGCTCCGGCGGTCAGGGCGGGGTAGAGGTGGTCGTCGTCGCCGAACGTGGTCAGCACCAGGACGCGGGTGGCGGGGCGTTCGGCGAGGACTCGGCTGGTCGCGGTGATCCCGTCGACACCGGGCATGCGCAGGTCCATGACGACGACGTCGGGGAGGAGCCGCGCGGCGAGGGTGATCGCCTCACGGCCGTTGTCGGCCTCCCCGACGACCTCGATGTCGGGCTGCGCCTCGCAGAGCATGCGCAACCCGGCCCGGATGAGGTGCTGGTCGTCGACCAGCAGCACCCGGATCACGCCGGATCCGGCGCGGGTGACCCGGCCGGGGCCTGGCGTTCACGGGGTACCGACCTGACCGGCGGCCCGGCGGACGCGGCGACCACGGCCGGGAGAGCGGTGCGCACCCGCCACCCGGTGCCGGTCGGACCCGCCTCCAGCCGGCCGCCGAGGACCTCGACGCGTTCGCGCATCCCGGTGATGCCGTGACCGCCACCGGCCGGCACTCCCGCCGGCACGCCGCCGCGCCCCTCGTCGACGACCTCCCAGTGCACGACACCGTCGCGGACGGCGACCACGAGGTGCGCCAGCGCGGACGTTCCCGCGTGTTTGGCCACGTTGGTCAGCGCCTCCTGGGTCAGGCGCAGCACCGCCATGCCGCGCACCGCGTCGAGTGAACCGATCGCCGGGTCGAGGTCCGCCTCGACGGTGACGCCGGCCTGACGGGCGCGGTCGATCGCCGCACCGATCGCCGCCGGCAGCGCCGAGGGCTCGATCGCGGTCAGCGCCGCGTCACCGCGTACCCCGTCGGGGTCGCGCAGCACCGCGACCAGCCGGCGCAGCTCCGCCAGGGCCGCGGTGCCCGTGCCGTGCACGTCGTCGAACACCTCGCCGACCCGGGGGTCCAGGTCGGTGAGCACGTGCCGGGCCACGCCGACCCGCAGCACCATCGACGCGACGTGGTGCGCGACGACGTCGTGCAGCTCACGGGCGATCGCGCTGCGCTCGTCGGCGCGTGCCGCGCGACTGTCCGACTCGTGCTGCCGTTGCTCGGCCGCAGCCTGCTCCTGGGCCTGCCGGGCGAGTTTCCAGTTGGCCCGGACGACCAGGCCGAGCAGCAGCGGGACGCCGACCTCCAGGGCCAGACCGACGACGCCGGCAGCGACCTGGTCGGCCGGATCACCGATCGAGTTGGTCAGATCGACCACGGTCAGCAGACCGGCGGCAAGCCCGATGGTGCGGGCGCGGTACCCCCGCATGGTGACCTCGATCAACGCCCAGCTGGCGCCCACCTGATTGATCATGATGTCGTCGACATGGGCGATCGCCGCCCCCAGCAACGCGGCCTGTACCACCAGGTTGACCACCGGCCGACGGTGCAACACCAGTGCCACGGCGAACGCGGTCACCGCGAGGATCGACTGTGCCGCCGTCGGCGTGCGCCCAACCTGGGTGCAGAAGACCAGATAGCCCACCCCGCTGAGGACGAGCAGTACCATCCGCACGCGCGTGTCGCGCGCGTTGAACAGCCGTCCCAGCCACCCCACGTTGGTCAGCCTAGGTGCTGCGGTCCGGTGGCGGCGGCCGCCGGCCGCCGCCACCGGACCCGGACCGCGAGGTACGCGGCCAGGCCGAGCGGTCCGAGCAGGATGGTCAGCACCAGCACCGGAGCCATGACCAGCGTCGGCACCCCTCGTTCCCGGCCGTCCAACCACGCCCACCGCCCGACGAACAGATCGAACGCGATCATGTGCGCCCAGCCCGCCGCCGCCCCGTCGGAGGTGCCGAGCAGGTCGCGCACCCCGGCCAGGGTCGGCGACGTCACCGCCGGCAGCACCTCGCCGAACGCCGGGAGCACCAGCAGCGCGTAGATCACCACAACCGGCAGCACGATCAGCGGCGAGGCGATGATCCGGGCGGTCCACGACCAGCGCGGCAGCAGGATCATCAGCGCCCAGAACGGCGCGGCCACCGCGAACGTCAGGGTGAACAGCGTCGCGGTCATGCGGCCAGCGCCAGTTCCGGGCGGCGCCGGCGGGCCAGCACGAGGCCGGTGGCGGTCGCGGTCGCGACCACCAGGGCCGCGACCGCGACCAGCGTGAGGGCGTCCGGGCGCAGCAGCGGCTGCCCGCGCAGCGCCTGCCAGGTCAACAACACCGTGAGTACGCCGTACGCCGCGCCCGCCACGACCACGAGCCGGGCCCGGGTGCGCTCGTCCAGCCGCCTCGCGAACCGGCTCAGCAGGATCGCCAGGATCGGCAGCGCCTGCAGGGCGTGCAGCCCCACGAAGTGCCCGATCCGAAGGTCGCCACCGGTGGTGCTCCAGCCGACCACCGGCAACCCCGGCCCACCGTCGGTCACGCCCACGCTGTGCGCTCCGGAGATCCCCTCGATCCCCGGGTCCTGCATCGGCAGCGCCATCGGTACCGCCGCCAGCATGCCCAGCAGCGACAGGCCGAGACCCCACCCGACCGCGCTGCGGGCCACCCGGTCGGGGATCCGCCGGATCAGCACCACGATCCCGACGACGAGGTGTGCGACGAACAACACCATGATCGCGGCACCCATCGCCGCGAAGAGGGCGGTGTTGACCAGGGTGCTGGAGTTGAAGTGGCTGGTCTGCCCGCGCGCCGCCTGTCCGACGATCACCACCATCTCGATCAGCGACACCGCGACGATGACCGTGACGGCCCACTCGACGACCCGACTGCGTCGCGGCAACAGGGAGAGCATCCAGGCGAGCGTCACGCCGTACAGCACGAAGGACACCGAGAACTTGAACGGCTTGAGCCAGATCGGCGCCCCGGTGAGGACGCGCGAGTCGACGAGGATGCCGACCGCAGCGATGACGGCGAGCACCGTCATCACGGATACCAGGAACATCAGGGGGCGGTTCCAATGTGTCGCCCGGCGCAGATTGATTGTCATGTCTGTAGATGCTCGCGACCGGGCCGGCCCGTCGCGTCCGACCGCGAGCCCCGGTTGCGGCCGGCGGTCGGAGCGGGCCTCCTCCCTGGGTAGGAGGCAAATCCCGCGGAGCGCCCCTCGAACCCTGGCACAATGGCCGGCCTGTCGAGCGGACCGGGAGTGGGCATGACGACCGACGAGGACCGAGTACAGCCGAACGAGACGACGGTGCCGCTGCTGCACTGCGCGGCGCCGGAGGAGACCGTGGCGTTCTGGCGGGCGCTGGGGTTCGAGGTAGCCTACGAGCAGCTCAAGCCGTACGTGTACCTGGTCTTCACGTGGAGTGGGTTCCAATTGCACTACGGCCCCGCGCCGAAGGACCTGGACCCGGCGAAGGAGACGTCCGGTGGCTGCCTGGTGATGGTCGACGCGGTCGCGGCGTACCACGCGGCGTTCACCGAGGCCATGCGCCGCGCCTACGGCAAGGTGCTGGTCAAGGGTCTGCCCCGGGTGACCCGCTACCGGGCCGGAACGTCGCGGTTCAGCGTCGTCGACCCCTCGGGCAACACCATCGTGTTCATCCAGCGCGACGAGCCGAAGGATGTGGAGTACGGCGGGTCGAAGGAGTTGCAGGGCTTGGCCCGGGTGCTCGACAACGCGCGGATCCTGCGCGAATTCAAGATGGACGACCGGGCGGCCTACCGGGCGCTCGACTCGGGGATGCGCCGCCGCGCCGAGGACGCGCCCGTGGTCGAGCAGGCGATGGCGCTCGCCGGGCTGATCGAGCTGTCGGTCGCGCTCGACAAGGCGGAGCGTGTGCCCGAGTGGGGAGCCCGCCTCCAGGCGCTGACGTTGACCGAGCCGGAGCGTACGCGGGTGGAGCAGTACGTCGCCGACCCGACCATCCTCGAACCGTGGTGGCGGCCCGACGCGACCTGACGTCGCAACGCACAGCGCGAGCGTCTTCAGGCCGTGCGCCGAGCCCGAGTGCGGCGTGTTCCGGTGCTGCGGCGGAACAGCACGGCCACGCCGCTGAGCATGACCAGCAGCAGCCCGGTGAACCAGGTCATCGCGGTGACGGTGCTGACGGCGCGGGTGGCGATCCCGATACCGACGGCCGGCAGACTCAGCCCCAGGTACGAGATGAGGAACAGCCCGGCCAGGGCCTCGCCGCGCTTGGCCGGTGCCGCCATCGCGGCGACGGTGCCGACGGCCGCCTTGAACAGCACGCCGGCACCGATGCCGGCGACCACGCCGCCGACCAGGAACGCGGTCAGGTGGGCGGTGTGCATCCCGACCAGCAGGGTGGGCACACCGACGGCCTGGGCGAGCAGCCCGAGCCGTACCTTCACCGGAGCGGGAAGCCGGTTGGTGAGGGTCTGCGCCACCGCGGCGCCGCCGAACACGGCGAACACGATCGCGCCGGCCAGAGTGCGCGACGGAAGGTGCAGGGCACCGCTGACGAAGCCCGGAGCGACCGAGGTGAACAGGCCGAACACGGCGAACGACGCGAACCCTGCGGCCGCCGCGGCCAGGTAGCCGGCCCGGTCTCCGTGGTCGGCGCTGATCCGCTGCGGCCGATAGACGGGCTTGACCAGGCGCTCCTCGACGGTCTCGGGGGTCAACGCGACCGCCACGATGCTCGCGAGCAGCAGGACGGCGAACACCAGGTACGGGGTACGCAGTGGCGCGTCGACGTACTGGGCGAGGAGACCCGCGATCAGCGGGCCGAAACCGAGGCCACCGATGTTGGCGGCGGTGGAGACCACCTCGAAGCGTTGGCGCGACGCGCCGGGCCGGTGGGCGGTGTGCAGCTCGTGCAGGTACGCGGTGGCGGTCGCGGTGATCATGCCGATGCCCAGGCCGGTGACGAGCCGGGCGACCAGCAGCATCGGCAGGGACGGGTCGCTCAGGAACAGAGCGGCGGCGACCAGTTCCAGCGCCAGCGCCGGGATGAGGATCTTCTTCCGGCCGACCCAGTCGGAGACGTGCCCGGCAAGCAGCAGGCTGATCACCACTCCGACCGCGTAGGCGGCGAACACCACGGTGACCATGAACGTGGAGAACCCGTCCCGTGCCATGTAGAGCGGGTAGAGCGGGGCCGGGACGGTGGAGAACGCCATCGCGGTGAGAAAGGCCAGGGCGATCACCCAGAAGCCCCGGCCGTGCTGGCGGGACGAGCCCTCCGTGGTGATGGGCGCGGCGGTGCCCCGGATCGGTGACAGGGTCGACGACATTCGGTGCTCTCCTCGGGCAGTGGTGCGACGAGCCCACTGTCACTCCGTCCGGCCATCACGTCCAACGAAAGTTGATGCTTGCAACGATCGCGATCGGTGATACTTGGTGCTGTGGAACTCCGCCAGCTTGAGTACTTCGTCGCGGTGGCCGAGGAGCAGAACTTCACCCGCGCCGCTGCTCGCCTGCACGTCGTCCAGTCCGCGGTCTCCGCGGCGGTCAAGACCCTCGAACGCGAGCTGGGGGCGCCGCTGCTGGACCGCAACTCCAAACGCGTACTCCTCACCGAAGCTGGCGCCGCGTTGCTGCCCCGCGCGCGGATCGCCCTCGACGCCGCGCGCGATGCCCGCGACGCGGTCGCCGAGGTGCACGGCGGTCTGCGCGGCACGCTGCGCATCGGCACGATGACCTCGATCAGACTCCTGCGCCTGCCAGCCCTGCTCGGCGAGTTCCACCGGCGGCATCCCGGCGTGCTGTTGCAGACCAGCGCCGCCCCGTCGGGCTCGCAGGGGCTCATCGACGCCCTCGCCGAGCGCCGGCTCGACCTCGCCTTCGTCTCGCTGCCCGGCGCGCCCCCAGCCGACGTCCACCTCACCGAGTTGGCCCGCTCGGTGATCGACCTCGCCGTGCCGGACGATCATCCGCTCGCCCCCCGCGAGTCGGTGACGCTCGGCGAACTCGCCGGGCTGGACTTCATCGACTCCCCGGTCGGGTACGGCAATCGTGCGGTGACCGACCGGGCGTTCGCCACCGCCGGTCTGACCCGGCGCGTGACGATCGAGATCTCCGACATCGCCACCGGCGCCGACCACGTCCGTCACGGTCTCGGAATCGCGCTGCTGCCCCGCTTCGTCGTCGCCGACGCCGAGGGCGTGCGCACGCTGACCGTCACCGACGCCGACCTGGACTGGACGCTGTCACTCGCCACTCCGGTCGACCGCCCCGTCGGTGCGGCGGCGCGCGCCCTGATTCTCCTGACCGAAGAGTTCCTGCTCTGACGGGCGGAACGGCCCGCCGTCGTCGTAGGCCAGATCTTCGCCGACGTCTGCTCATTCGACGAAACGGAACAAAATTACCGCTTCGGCGCTACGGACCATCACCTCGACGACATCGGGCGGCCTTCCGCGATGGGCTTGTGGTCGGCATCGACCCCCTCGACGAGGATCACCTCACCGACGAGGTGCCTCGTCCGCAACGGCTTGATCTCCTGATAGCTGCTGGAGTGGTACCAGGAGTGGGCCCTGGCCCGGTCGGGAAACTCGATGATGATCACGTCGCCCGGCCAGTCGCCCTCCAGCACCTCGACGGACCCGCCGTGAACGATGAACCGACCGCCGAAGGGCACAAGGGTGGCCTCGATGCGCTCCAGGTATTCCAGCACGTCGGCGTGGAGGGGTGCTTTTCGCAGGTGCGCGAGCGCGTACGCGGTCATGACTGCCCGTTCGTTGCGGCGGGTCCGGCCGGGACCCGGTCGAGGAAGCCCAGAACCTGGGTCAGCCGGCCGTCGCCGTCGATCACTGCGACGTCGAAGCCGACGATCAGTGCCTCGGCGTCCTGCGGTCCGAGTTCCCAGGTGAAACGGGCCTGGTCGTGATGGCCGTCGACCGGCCCGGCCAACCGGAACGTCATGCCCGGAAACTGGCTCTGCACCGCGTCGATCGTCGCGTCGATCGCCTCCCGGCCCTCGGCGACGGCCAGCGGGTCGACGTAACGGCCCTCGGGAGCCCACAGGTCGTCGATGTCCCGGCGTCGCCTCGCCGGGTCGGTCTCGTTCCAGGTCGCGATGTACCGCTCGGCCAACTCGTCGTACACGCTCGCCATGACATTCTCCTCGTCGCGGGGCTGGAGGTCGGGTCGTCGCCTCCGGAAAGATGATCTCGGGCGTCCGCGCGCCTTGTCGATTACGTCGCAGGTAATGGCCTGTGCCCACTGCGGTCACTAGGGTCGGGACGTGACGACCACGACCGAGCGGGGGCGACCGGTCGGCGAGCTGCTGCGCTACTGGCGCCGAACTCGCGGCATGAGTCAGCTGGACCTGTCGATCGAGACGGGCGTATCGGCCCGGCACCTGAGCTTTGTGGAGACCGGCCGATCCCGGCCTAGCCCGGAGTTGATTCTGCGGCTGGCGGACCAGCTCGACATGCCCCTGGCCGAGCGCAACACGGTGCTACTCGCGGGCGGATACGCCCCCGCCTACCCCGCTCGAGAGTTGAACGACCCGGAGTTGGCTCCCATACGTGCCGCCGCACGGCAGATTCTCGACGGACACAGCCCGTATCCAGCGTTGCTCATCGACCAGCATTGGCACCTCGTCGAGGCCAACGCCGCCGTCGCTCTGTTCACCACCGGCGCCGAGCCGCACCTGCTGGCCCCACCGGTCAACGTGCTGCGGCTCAGCCTGCACCCCGACGGCATGGCTCGGCGAATTCTCAACCTGCCGGAGTGGCGCGCCCATCTGCTCGCACGACTGCGCCAGCAGGCCGTGGCGACCGGCGACCCGGCCCTGTCCGACCTGCATGAGGAACTCCGCGGCTATCCCAGTGGCAACGACCGCACGGCGCCGGTCAGCGACGCGGCGTCGCGTGTCGTCATCCCGCTCCGGTATCGCCACGGAGACCAGGAGCTGTCGTTCTTCAGCACCACCACCCTCTTCGGCACCCCGCTGGATGTCACCGTCTCCGGGCTGGCCGTCGAGGCCTTCTTCCCCGCCGACCAGGCGACCACCGCCACGCTCCACGCACTCGGCACGCCCGCGGCCGGGCTGGGCTGAACGCCACACACCCCCGCAGCATCCCGCTGGCTCGCGTTCAGAATGAACCGATGGGTCGTATTTTCCGTGATGACGGTCAGGGTCACACACCAGAGTCACGGAGGCGCGATGTCAACGGTTCGAACTGGTCCGCTCATCGGGCTGATCGTGCAGATCGTCATGCTGGCGGTGCTCGCGGGAACAGTCGGGCTGGGCGCGGCGGGGTGGTTGGCGGGGCTGGCGTACGGCGTCGTCCTGTGCGTCCTGCTCAGTCGGGGGTTGACCCGGTCGACTGCGCGGGGCCTGAGCCCGGCTGACCGGGTGACCCTGAGCCGGGCGATCCTCGTCGGCGGCGTGACGGCCCTGGCGGCGGAGTCGTTCTCCCGGCCGGCACCGGTCGCCTTGATGGTCGCCCTCACCAGCGTGGCGTTGGCCCTGGACGCGGTCGACGGCTACACGGCCCGACGTACCGGGACCACCAGCGAGCTTGGCGCGCGCTTCGACATGGAGATCGATTCTTTCCTGGTACTGGTGCTCTGTCTCCACGTGGCACCCTCGGTGGGCGGCTGGGTGCTCGCGATCGGCGCGGCGCGCTACGTCTTCGTCGCCGCGAGCTGGGTCCTGGGGTGGATGCGTGGATCTCTGCCGCCGCGCTACTGGCGGAAGGTGGTCGCGGCGGTCCAGGGCGTGGTGCTGACGGTAGCGATGGGAGGTGCCCTGCCCGGGCCGCTGACGATCGTCGTGCTGATGGTGTCGCTGGTGTTGCTGACGGAGTCGTTCGGGCGCGACGTCGCCTGGCTCTGGACGACCCGTCACCTCCGCCGCGCCTCCATCGAGGACACGCTGGACGTGCGGGGCGGTGTGGTTCACGTGGGTGCTCAGCCGAGCCACCGCACCCGGCACACCGGCTCTGCGCTGGGCGGGATCGGCGCGGGGAACACGGATGGGCTGTCCTGGCCGCCCCGCCCGACGGTCGCCGTGGCTCGGAATGAGATCGCCCGAGTCTGAGCCGCCGGCACGCTGCCCCCATCAACGAATCATGGAAGGACGCCCGGGTTGTCGCTCTTGACACGAGTACGTCAGCTGCCGAGCCAGGGACGGACGAGGCGCTCCATTCCGGCCCTGCTGGCGACCGTCCTGGCCGCACTGCTCGTGCTGTTCGTGCTGCTCGTGCCGTACGACTTCGGCCGCCTCACCCCGGCGGCGTTCGTACGGATCCCCCTGGAGGCGTTGCTGGCCGTCGCCCTCCTGCTCGCCCTGCCAGCCCGGGGGAGTCGGGTGGTCGCGACGCTCGTCGGCATGGCCCTCGGCCTGCTCGGCCTGCTGAAGCTGCTCGATCTGGGGTTCTCCGCCTCGCTCAGCAGGGCGTTCGACCCAGTCCTCGACTGGGCGTTGCTCGACGACGGGTTCGCCTTCCTCAGCGAGTCGTACGGCCGGCCGGCCGCCACCGGCGCCGCCATCGCCCTGGCGGTGGGGGCCGTGGGCCTGCCCGTCCTGGTCGTGCTGTCGGTGCGGCGACTGCGGCGGTTGGTGATCCGGCACCGCACCGGGACCACCCGGATCGTGGCGGCGCTGGTGGTCGTCTGGGTGGCCTGCGCCGCGTTCAACGTGCGGGTGGTCGAGGGCGTACCGGTCGCCGACACGTCCGCGACCACCCTGGCCAACGGCCACGGCTTCCAGGTGCGCCTGCGTCTCGACGACCGGGAGACGTTCGGCGCCCTGATCGAGGCCGACAGGTTCGGCGACACACCGGGCGACCAACTGTTGACCGCGCTGCGCGGCAAGAACGTGGTCATCTCCTTCGTGGAAAGCTACGGCCGGGACGCCGTCGAGGACCCGGAGTTCGCCCCGCAGATCGGTGCGGTCCTCGACAGCGGAACCAGTCGGCTGAATGCGGCGGGTTTCTCCGCACAGAGCGGCTTCCTCACCTCGCCGACGTTCGGTGGCGGCAGTTGGCTGGCCCACGCCACGCTGCTCTCCGGCCTCTGGATCGACAACGACCAGCGTCACCGCACCCTGCTGGCGAGCGACCGGATGACCCTCAACGGTGCCTTCCGGCGGGCGAGCTGGCAGACCGTGGGCGTGATGCCCGCCGTCACCAGGGCCTGGCCGGAGGGTGCCTTCTATGGCTACGACCGCTTCTACAACGCCAAGACGCTCGCCTACCAAGGCCCGAAGTTCAGCTTCGGCACCCCGCCCGACCAGTACACCCTGTCCAGTTGGCAGCGGCTGGAGCAGGCGAAGCGCGGCACCCCGACGATGACGGAGCTCGCGCTGGTGTCGAGTCACGCGCCCTGGACGCCCGTTCCGCCGCTGGTCGACTGGGCCGACGTCGGCGACGGCGCGGTCTTCCACGAGGTTGGCGGCGGCGCGTCGGACGACCGGCGACGAAACACCGCCCAGATCCGGGCGGACTACCGGCACTCGATCGAGTACACGCTCAGCGCGCTCGTCTCCTACGTGGAGACCTACGGCGACGACGATCTCGTGTTCATCTTCCTCGGTGACCACCAGCCCGCCACGGTCGTCACCGGCGAGAACGCCAGCCGCGACGTCCCGATCACGATCGTCACCCGAGACCGGGCCGTACTGGACCGGATCTCCGACTGGGGCTGGCAGGACGGGCTCAAGCCCGGTCCGCAGGCTCCGGTCTGGCGGATGGACACCTTCCGGGACCGGTTCCTGACCGCCTTCGGGCCGTGATCCCGGCCCACCTCGCGCCCCTCTCACCGACTGGAAACAGACAGATGACGGCTACCATCGGCACCAGGATCGCGGCGCTCATGACCGATCCGGCGATGTCTCTCCTGCGCCGGTCGCTGAACGTCTACTACGGCGACCCCGAGCGGGACGCGCGGATGGACACCTTCTACTCCCGGTTCGTCACCAGCGGTGATCTCGTCTTCGACATCGGCTCCCACGTGGGTGACCACATCGGCAGCTTCCGCCGCCTCGGAGCCCGGGTCGTCGCCGTGGAGCCGCAGCCGCTGTGCCTACGCGTACTGCGGGCGATCTATGCCGACGACGACCAGGTGACTCTGCTCGAAGCGGCCTGTGGCGCGGTTCCCGGGAGCACCCGGTTCCACATCAACTCCGCCAACCCCACCGTGTCGACCGCCTCGTCCGACTTCGTGCGGGCGGCGAAGGGCGCGGGCGGCTGGGAGAGCGAGGTGTGGGATTCGGCCATCGAGGTCCCGGTCGTCACCGTCGACGCGCTGATCGACCAGTACGGCATGCCGGCCTTCACCAAGATCGACGTGGAGGGTTTCGAGGACGAGGTGCTGGCCGGCCTCAGCCGCCCGCTGCCCGCGCTCTCGTTCGAGTTCACCACCATCGCGCGTGCGGTGGCCGATCGGTGTCTCGACCGCCTGACCGCGCTCGGCTTCGACGGCTTCGACGTCGCACTGGGCGACAATAAATCGATGACGTTCCAGCGCTGGGTTTCCGCGAACGACATGGCGACACACCTCCTTGGACTGCCGCACGAGGCGAACTCCGGCGACGTGTACTGCGTGTCCCGCAACGCGGTGGCCGCCACCGGATGAGCGACCCCTGTGGACACCACCGCGTCACCGTGGCGTCACCCGCGATGACGTAAGATCGACAACGACACATGTCGCCTGTTGGTGTACGGGGGCTTTGATGAGAATTCGACAAGGCTTGGCCGAACTGATGGCGGTGGCATCGGTGGTGGCCGGTGTGACCGCCCTGCCGTCGGCCGCTTCGGCGGCGGAGGCGGCCGAGGTGGGCCCGTCCTGCGTCCGGGAGGACCTGCGACTGCCCGCCGGGCCGTGGCAGCGGATCACGGTCGGCCACGCCGACCCGAGCGGCCGGTTCCAGATCGCGTACGGCGAGGACACCTCCTGGCGCGGGCACATCATCCGCTGGGACAACGGCGTGCCAACCAACCTCGGCATGCCGGCCAGCGGCCCCGAGGAGATCAACGAGCAGGGTGACTTCGTCGGCAACACCTCCTCGGAGGACGGGCTCTACCGCAGCACCGCGTGGCGGTATTCGGCCGGGCAGGTGACCACGCTGCCGGGCCTGCCGGACAGCGTGCAGACCATCGCGAGCGCCATCGCCGCGGACGGCACCGTCGCCGGGTGGGTGCGGTCCGCCGACGGGCGACCGACCGCGGTGACGTGGGCGCCGGACAACACCGTACGGGCGCTTCCGGGCTCCGGCGAGAGCCGGGCGATCGACCTCGACGCCGACGGCACCGTCATCGGTTACCTGGCTGACAAGCCGGTTCGGTGGGCGCCCAACGCCCAGCCGGACATCCTGCCCGGCTACGCGGCTGGCCCCGACACCTTCTGGGCGCTGACCGGGATCAGCGCGGGCGTGGTGGTAGGCCAGGAATACACCGGTTCCAGCCAGCTCGCCCTGGTGTGGGCGCCCGGAGCGGCCCCGGCCCTGCTGGCCCAGGGGGCGGTCGCGCACGCCGTCAACGCGCGTGGCTCGGTCGCGTACGAGCGGATCTATGAAAACGAGCAGTGGCTCCGGCAGAACGGCGTCAACCGGGCATTGCCGTTCGGTCCGTCGCCCTTCTCGATCGCCGACATCACCGGGCTGACCGACGACGACATCGTGTACGGCAACCACTACTCGACCCCGGTCCGGTGGATCTGCGCCTGATCCATGGTGGCCCGGGATCGCGTACCCTCCGCGGATGAATCTCGATGATCTTCCGCTTGCCGAGTTCGCGTTTCCGGGGCCACTTCGGGACACGCTGGTGGCCGCGATCCTGTCCGGCGCGAAGACCTCGACGTCCGGCCTCCTGGTCAGCTACGAGTGCGCGAACGAGCCGCTGCCCCAGGTGGGGCAACTATCCGCCGTGGTGGACTCCGAGGGCCGGCGGGTCGCGGTCATCGAGCTGACCGACGTACGGGTGATCCGGCTCGCCGACGTCGACCTGCCACACGCCCTGGCCGAGGGGGAGGGCGATGAGTCGGTGGCGCAGTGGCGTGCGGGGCACGAGACGTTCTGGCACAGCGCGGCAGTGCGCGCCGAGCTGGGCGATCCCGACTTCACCGTCGACGACGACACCCTGGTGGTGACCGAACGCTTCCGGTTGGTGCGCGTCGTCTGAGCAGCCCCGCCGGGACGCGCGCCAACGTCTCACCGCGCAGCGCAGGGGTCGGCCCAGCGTTTCGCTGTTGTCGGGCCGACCTGGAACCGTTCCGCGGCCCGGCGCAGCGGCCAGCCGTCGTCGACGACACAGCTGGCCAAACGCAGTCTGCCGTGTTCGGTCAGGGGTGCATTAGCGTGGGTCATGAGGACCTCCCGGGTGGTGCGAAACCGTCGACAAGCTCCACCCCACCCGGAGATCCTCACCCATCTCAAGATCTCAGCTCTGTCACCACGTCCATGGGCAGAACACCTAGGCTTCCGCCATGCTGATCATCGAAGGCGCGGGCCGGTGGACCGCACCCGCCGGGGCCGCCAACGACTGGGTTGAACACCTGAGAGTGCCGGACCTTTCGGTGGGAACGTACTGCATCCCGGCGGGCGGTCTCGACGATCAGAGCCCGCACACCGAGGATGAGATCTACGTGGTCACCGCAGGGCGGGCCCGGATCATGACCCCGGGCGGCGCGGCCGAGGTGGGCCTGGGTTCGGTGATCTTCGTGCCGGCTGGCGAGGAGCACCGGTTCGACGAGGTGACCGAGGACTTGGCGCTGCTGGTGGTGTTCGGCCCGGCGTACGGCTCGCGCGCTCCCGGTCGGTGAGCCGAGTAGGGCGGTCGAAGTCGACGACCGGAAGTCGGCTTCCGTCGTGAGTGGACCCGGCGACCGGGCCGAGGTGGTCTTGAGGGCTGCGCGGGAGCTGTCGATCCAGCGCTGGACATTGTCGATGCCCTGGTGGCGGTATTCGACGGCCTGGACAAGACACTCGAGCTTGTCGGCGTCGCGGGCGACGATGGCCTCCAGGGTCTCCTGGGCGTGGTACTCGCTCTAATTCGATTGCCTCAGCTCGGCTACGTAGACGCCTTTGCCCGGATGCCCCTCGACCAACTCACGCTCTTTGAGGATCGTCATGACCCGGTTGACCGTGGAGATGTGCACGCTGTGTTGCTCGGCCAGCTCGCGCGTGGACGGTAGCTTCTCTCCCGGCGCGAGTTCTCCGGACTTGATCTTTTCGGCGATCTCGGTTGCGATGCGCCGGTAGTCCACTCTCTCGGTCGGCATGAGTCGATCTTCGTAGGTCCCCTGGTTTCGGCACCCCAATTCGATCACGTAGGACGCACGGACTCTGCCCCCAGGTGGGGGCTAATCATGATCGCGGGGAGGGTGTCGACCATGCCGATCGACGAGCCGATCTCCAAGGCCACCGAGTTGTTCACTGCCAAGAGAGTTCTGGACGCGCATTGGACGAGTGCCCTCGACCGGCCATGGCGGGTAGGTGGTTGCCTGGAGTGCCGAGGTCGCAACAATTGTCCGCAGCTGGATTGGGCAGTCGAGCTGACCGCGGAAGTGGCAGCGTTGATGTTCCAGAAGCGCTGACTGCGTTTACAGCATCGCCAGCGGAGCCAGGGGTACGCCGTCGACACCGTCGAGCTTCATCAGCTCGGACACTCCAGATCCCTCTCTGGTCAGGGGCATCTCGAACCGCCACGACTCGTGCGTCATCTGCGGTTGGAGCTGCGTGCTCAGGTCACCCTTGCCCTGGCACCGCTTGCGCAGGCGCTCGTATGCGGCGTCGCGGTCCTCGAACCGCACTGACTTCGCCGTGGGCAATGCCTGAACGGCTTTCTCCACGGCGGCTCGTTGCTCGCCGGTCGCCGACGATTCCAGCCGGACGATGACCCCGATCCGCGAGGGCAGAGGCTCGACATCCGCGATCCTGAGCACCACGTCATCGACGCCGTCAACCTCGGCCATCACCAGTTCGACCGCCTCGGCGATCGAGGCGTCGGTGACGGTGGCGTGGATCAGCTCCGGCACGTACTCCGGCTTGAGAGCCGCCAGCAGATCGGGCTGGTCCTTCAGGTCCGCCTTCTGGCGCTCGTACACCTGGTCGCGGGTTTCGAGGGACACCTCCTTGACACTCGGCATCGACCGAAGTCGCTGTTGGGCTGTGTCTCTCTGGATCGCTGTCACGTCGTTGACCAGGAAGACGGTCAACGCGACGTCCTCAGTCTCCTCCGGCTTCGAGGTGCAGGCGGACAGGCTCAGCAGGAGTACGAATGCCAGTAACGGGGCGACACGACGCATGGGCGGAGATGCTAGCGCTCTGACCGGGAACGTTGGCCGGGTCGGGTGACACGCCGCGGCAGTGTTGTGGAGGCGCGGCCGATGGCTGGGAGAGCCGGCAGGACCGTGCAGGTTCCTCCCGGCTCTCCGCCGGAGCTCAGAAGGCGCTGAGCATCGTCCAGTACTCCTTCGTGCGGAATCCGAGGCTCTCGAAGAAGGGCAGGGACGGCTCATCCGCGTGCAGGTACGCGGCCTGGGCGCCCGCCGTGTGACCGTCGCGGAGGATGGCCTCGGTGAGGGCGCGCCCGTACCCCCGACGTTGGAATTCGGGAACCGTCGAGATGTTGGCCAGGCCGAGGTACTGGTCGTTGAGGAATGCGACTCCGGCCGACACCGCGTCCCCCCGGTCGTTCTCGGCCACGTACGCCGAGGTGCCGGGGCTGTCCAGCACGGCGGGCGTGTAGATGGCGGAGATCATCTCCGGCGGCGCCCCGAATCCCGCGCTGAGTACGGCGGCGAAGATCGCGGACTCGTCCCCCGACAGGCGGCGTACCCGCACCTCGCTGACGGATTCGGGCCGCGCCGGACCGTACCCGTCGAGCGACACGAGCATGAACGGTTGCTTGGACGTGGTGGTCAGGCCGTACCGCGTCGCCGTCTCCACGACCTCCGGGCCCGGCTCCCCGCGCAGCCGGATGCTCCAGGGCGCCGGCCCGGATTCTCGGGCGGCGACCTCCGCCAGCGCGGCGATCTCGGCGGCATCGGGCGTGGCGGCGGCACTGAGGATGGGATTCAGCGCCGGAACCATGGCGTGCGTCACGGCGAGCAGGGTGCCGCTCGCACCCCGCTCACGGTATGAGCCGGGAATCGCCGCCGCCAGATCCTCGATGCCCGACTGGAAGGCGAGTGCGGCCTTCGCGGTTGAATCATTCTCCGTCATCAGAACCCCCTGTTGTCGGTTGCGGAACGCCGATCCCCGCTGTTCCGGGTCCACCGTTCACGCGTTCACAGTCGGCACGATGCGCGGG
The DNA here is from genome assembly GCF_050936255.1 of Micromonospora sp. CA-259024. NCBI lineage: Bacteria > Bacillati > Actinomycetota > Actinomycetes > Micromonosporales > Micromonosporaceae > Micromonospora > Micromonospora sp. CA-259024. The sequence continues at coordinate 1,330,070 of NZ_JBNJND010000001.1, forward strand.
AACACCGGAAAGTTCGAGGATCGGGTTGTGGCCCCGGTCACCGATCCGGCCCTCCTCATCACTGAGCCGTCGAGCCCGTACAGGTTCTGCCACCCCGACAGCCTGACCCCGACGCAACCCCTCTGTCGGCCGACTCGTTGGTGCGACAAGGGGCGGACGGAGGCGGACGATGGCGGCGCGACGCGGTGCCGAACTGCTGCGCCCTCCCACGAGTTCGGGCCGCGCCACCTTCCTCGAGCTCTTCTTCGATCTGGCCTTCGTTGTGGCCCTCACCCGGGTCTCGCAACGATTCGCCGACCTGAGCAATGACACTGGCTGGGCGCTCGTCGCGGGGTTCGGTCGTACCCTGCTGCTCTTCTTGGCGCTCTGGCTGATCTGGTCGCACACCACCTGGATCACCAGTCGCTACGAACCAGAGCGGTCGATCATCCAGGCCGTCGTGGTCGGCACCATGTTTGCCAGCCTGGTTATGGCGGTGGCGCTGCCACGCGCTTTCGAGGAGCGCGCGCTGCCGTTCGTGGCCGCGTACCTGATGGTGATGGTGGTGCGGCCGCTGGTGATCGCCGCCGCGCTGCGTGGCCATCCGCGACGGCTGGTGCCGTTCCGGCTTGCCGCGTGGGCTGCGGCGAGCACGCCGCTCTGGTTGGCCGGCGCCTTGGGCCCGGACCGACTTCGCCTGCCGCTGTGGTCCGCCGCCCTCGCTGTCGACTATCTCGCCTGGGGTCTGGGCTGGCCGCTGCCGAGGCTCGGGGCTTCGGCGGTGGCCCGCTGGCGGATCGCTGGAACGCATCTTGCCGACCGTCACCAGCAGATGTTTCTCATCGCACTCGGTGAGTCGATTCTGGTCATCGGCACGGTTTTCAGTGGCACGGACTACTCCGCGGAGCGGGCAGCCGCCTTCGGGGTCGCGTTCGCCACCAGCGCGCTGCTCTGGCGGATCTACTTCCACCGCGCCGGGCTGCTGCTCAATGAGGCGTTGGGTCGGGCGGGGATGCCCGGCCGGCTGGGCACGGCGTCGGAACGGACGCACTTGCTGATCGTGCTCAGCGTGCTCGTCACCGCGGTCGGCTACGAGCTGGTGATCCATCATCCGTTCGGGCCGCCGCGGCCCAGTTGGCTTCTGTTCGTGGTAGGCGGTCCGGTGCTCTTCCTCGTCGCCCGTGTGCGGCTGGAGTACGAGATCTTCGGCCGGATATCCCGATCCCGGATGATCGGCTTGGTGGCCCTGCTGCTGCTCACCTGGGCGTTGGCCCGCTGGGCGCCGATGGTCGCGCTGAGCGTGGTGGCCGGAGTGCTGGCCCTGGTCGCGCTCCTCGACGCGCTGCGGAGTCGGGGACGGCCGCTGGAGGTTCCCGCCTCACCGATCGGGCGGGAGGCGCCCGCCGATCGCGACTCCGAGGCTTGACCGCGCGCGGCCGTGCACAGCGACCAGACCCGACTCGGTTGTCGTTACTGGCGGGCGGAATCGGTCGACTGGCGCTCGGCATTGATCCGGAGGAGTCCCTCGATCCCGTGGAGGAAGGTGTCGGACACCAACGCGGGGTCGAAAAGGCATCCGGCCGCCATGGCGCCGTCGCGGAGCATGACGAAGTGGCGCGCGGCGGGATCCGCCGTTTCCTCGTGGACCTGCGCCATCAGCATGGTGAGCGTGTCCAGGAACCATTGCCGGTGGGCGATGATCTCCTGGCGCACGGGATGGTCGGCGTCGGGATACTCCGCCGCGGCGTTCAGGAATGCGCATCCGCGGAACCCGGGGGACTGGATGCTCTGAGCGATGGAGCCGGCAATGGCCAGGAGGGGGTCGACCGGCGATGGGTTGGCGGCGATGGCCGCGTCGACCGCTCCGCGCTCCATCTGATGGACTTCACGCAGGTAGGCGAGGATGAGGTCTTCCTTGCTGGGGAAGTGCCGGTAAAAGGTGGCCCGGGTCACCTTTGCCTCGGCGATGATCCGGTCAACGCCCACGGAGTGGATGCCCTCCGCGTAGAAGATCCTGGTCGCCGTGGTGAGGAGCCGGAGTCGCGCTTCAGAGGGCCGAGTTTCGGGTTCGCCGCGCGTCATACAACCATCTTAGCGAACAGAACGTTCGGTCTGACATGCAGGCGCCGAACTCGCTGTGCAATGGCTCACTGCGGTGGATAGAACGTTCGGTCTTGACAACGTGAGTTGGGTTCGCCATGCTGACGGTGACAGAACGTTCGGTCTCTACACGCCTCCACTGGAAGGGTCACCGTGACCACCATTGCTGCTTCGCCCGGCATCTCCCAGACCGCTTCCGCGCTGCGGCGGCTGTACTTCATCCGCTTCGCGTTCGCCATCGTGTGGGCACTCGTGACGATCGCGACCGCCAAGGAGATCGGTCCGCTTACAGTGGTGCTGTTCGTGCTCTACCCGCTGTTCGATGTGGGTGCCGCCATCTATGACCTTCGCTCGTCGCGGGCCAGCGGCTCGCCGACCCTGCTGTACGTGAACATCGCGGTCAGCCTGATCACCGCAGTCGGCGTGGGTGTCGCCTGCGCGTCCGGTATTCCGGCGGTGCTGCGGGTGTGGGGTGCCTGGGCGATCCTGGCCGGTCTGGTCCAGCTGATCGTGGGTGTCACGCGCCGCAAGATGGGCGGACAGTGGCCGATGATCATCAGCGGTGGCATCTCGGTGCTGGCCGGCGGGTCCTTCATCGCCAGTGCTTCCGCGGACAGTCCGTCGCTGACCAACGCGGCTGGCTACGCCATCCCCGGCGCCATCTTCTTCCTCATCGCCGCCTTCCGCCTCGGCCGTAGCGCGAAGGGCAACTGACATGACCGTCACCGAGTACGACGTAGTCGTGATTGGCGCGGGCCCGGTTGGCGAGAATGTCGCCGACCGGGTCGCGCAGGGCGGGCTGACCGCCGCCATCGTCGAGCGGGAGTTGGTCGGCGGGGAGTGCTCCTACTGGGCCTGCATGCCGACCAAGGCGTTGCTGCGCAGCCCGTCCGCCCTGCGGGCGGCGCGGCAGGTGCCGGGTGCCCGCGAGGCGGTGACGGGTGACCTGGACGTGGCGGCGGTGCTCGGGCGCCGGGACTCCTTCGCATCGCATTGGAAGGACGACGGGCAGGTGTCGTGGCTGGAGTCGGCCGGGATCGCGTTGTACCGGGGTCAGGGGCGGATCAGCGGCACCCGGGTCGTCGAGGTGACGGGTGACGACGGCACGGTCGCGTTGACCGCGCGGCATGCGGTGGTCGTCGCGACGGGGAGCAGCGCTCTGCTGCCGGATATCCCGGGTCTGCGTGAGGCGGTGCCGTGGTCCAGCCGCGAGGCCGCCTCGGCCCGCTCGGTTCCCCGCCGGCTTGCCATCATCGGTGGTGGCGTGGTGGCGACCGAGATGGCAACCGCGTACTCCGCCCTGGGATCCGCGGTGACGGTGCTGGCCCGCGACGGTGTGCTGCCGTCGGTCGAGCCGTTCGCCGCTGAGCTGGTGACGACGTCGTTGCGCGAGGCCGGTGTGTCGGTACGCCTCGGCGCGGAGGTCGTCTCCGTCAACCGTGACGACAGCGGAGCCGTCCAGATCGAGACCGCCGCCGGCGAGCGGATCGAGGCCGACGAGGTCCTCGTGGCGATCGGTCGCACCCCGAACACTCAGGACGTCGGCCTGGAGAGCATTGGGCTGGCGCCGGGTGCCTGGCTGGCGGTCGACGACACGTTGCGCGTCGTCGGCGGCGGGGAGTGGCTGTACGCCGCGGGTGACGTGAATCGGCGGGTGCTGCTGACCCATCAGGGCAAGTATCAGGCGCGTGCGGTGGGCGACGTGATCGTGGCCCGGGCGAAGGGTGAGAAGGTCGAGGACGGCCGGTGGGGCCGGCACGTGGCCACGGCCGATGAGCGTGCGGTGCCGCAGGTGGTCTTCACCGACCCGGAGATCGCGTCGGTGGGGCTGACCGCCGCCGCGGCCGAGGCGGCCGGATTGCGGACTCGGGTCGTGGACTACGACCTGGGCGCGGTTGCCGGATCTTCCCTGCACGCCGATGGCTACAGGGGCCACGCCCGCATGGTTGTCGACGAGGACCGGAAGGTGATCGTCGGCTTCACCCTCGCCGGCCCGGACGTCGCGGAGCTGATCCACGCTGCGACGATCGCCATTGTCGGCGAGGTCCCGCTGGACCGGCTGTGGCACGCGGTTCCGGCATACCCGACCGTCAGCGAGGTTTGGCTACGGCTGCTGGAAACATACGGCCGCTGACGGTGGAATTGAGCGCTCGTCCCGTCGCCGTCCGCGCCGGGACGAGGCCTGCCGTCCGCTCCGCGCGTTCCTGGAGTGCCGTGGCTGGCGTTCGTCATTCGGATCCGCCAGACTGCGCGGCATGGGTGATCGTTCGCGTCGGTGGGCCTGGGTCGGGGTGCTCGTCGTCGGGCTGATTCTCTACATGGCGGTGCTGCGGACCCTCGTCAGCACGCAGAATCCGAACTTCGTGCCGGCGCTGATCCTGCTCGGGGCGACGCTGGTGCCGCTGACGTTCCTGACGTTCGCGCAGGCTCGCACGGGGCGGTGGCAGGTGCCGGCGTCGGTGTTGGTGACGTCGGCGTTCTTCGGCGGTGTGATCGGTACGGTGGTCGCCGGCACGCTGGAGTACGACACCCTGCGTGGCCTGGGCACCCTGCCCATGCTGTTCGTGGCACTGATCGAAGAGTCAGCGAAGCTGATCGTCCCGGTGGTGCTGCTGTTCACGGTCGTGGCCCAGCATCGTCGTCGCGTTCCCTCCGACGGGCTGATCATCGGCGTCGCCGCCGGTATGGGTTTCGCCGCACTGGAGACGATGGGCTACGCCTTCACCGCTCTGCTGAGCTCGCAGGGCAACATCGGCGCGGTGGAGCAGACGCTGTTCATCCGCGGTCTGACGGCGCCTGCCGGTCACACGGCGTGGACCGGCCTCACCGCCGGCGCGCTGTGGGCGCTGTTGGCCAGCCCGAGCGTCGGCCGGCTCTTCGGGTTCGTCGGCACGTTCCTGGGTGTGGTCGTCCTGCACACTCTCTGGGACACGTTCTCCGGCTCGCTGGTCTTCGTCGTGTTGGCGATCATCAGCATCGGCTGGTTGTTCTGGGAGCTGCGCCGCTACCGGGCCTTCAGCGATCACCGTGCCGGGCAACTCCAGCCGAACTGACCGCCGACCGCATACACCATGCCTTCCCCAGCCTGAGCGAAAAGGCTGGGGGAGGCATGTCTCTTGTGATCCCGCTGCGACCGGGCCGGCACCTCGTCTAATGTCAGGCTGTTCACATTTGGTGGGATTAGCCGGAAAGGTGCCGCGATGGGGGTGCGTAGCTGGATCGAGGGCTGGCCGGTCTATCGCCAGCTCACCGGCACCGATCCCCTCGGCCGGGGTGCCGCGGCCGAGTCCGCCGGGTCCCGGGCGCTCACCGCCCGCACCGAAACCGCCGACTCGATGGCCCGGTCCGTCTGCCCGTACTGCGCCGTCGGCTGCGGCCAGCGGGTGTACGTCAAGGACGGGCAGGTCAGTCAGATCGAGGGCGACCCGGACAGCCCGATCTCGCGGGGTCGGCTCTGTCCGAAGGGTGCGGCGAGCAAGAGTCTGGTGACCAGCCCGTTGCGGCAGACGACGGTCCGCTACCGCCGGCCGTACGGCACCGAGTGGGAGGACCTCGACCTCGACACGGCAATGAACATGATCGCCGATCGGGTCCTGGCCGCCCGGGACGAGACCTGGGAGGACGTCGACGCCGAGGGTCGGCCGCTGAACCGGACGTTGGGTATCTCCAGTCTGGGTGGGGCGACGCTGGACAACGAGGAGAACTACCTCATCAAGAAGTTGTTCACCGCGATGGGGGCGCTCCAGATCGAGAACCAGGCCCGTATTTGACACTCCGCCACCGTCCCCGGTCTGGGGACCAGCTTCGGTCGTGGCGGCGCCACCCAGTTCCAGCAGGACCTGTCGAACTCCGACGTGATCGTCATCCAGGGTTCGAACATGGCCGAGGCGCACCCGGTCGGCTTCCAGTGGGTCATGGAGGCCAAGCGCCGTGGGGCGAAGGTCTTCCACGTCGACCCGCGTTTCACCCGCACCAGCGCTCTGGCTGACTCGTACCTGCCGATCCGGGCGGGCACCGACATCGCGCTGCTCGGCGGGGTGATCCGCTACATCCTCCACAACGAGCTGGACTTCCGGGAGTACGTCGTCGCCTACACCAACGCCGCGACCATCGTGACCGAGGAGTACGCCGACACCGAGGACATGCACGGGCTCTTCTCCGGCTTCAACGACGACAACGCCACCTACGACCAGGCCAGCTGGCGGTACGAGGGCCACAGCCAGAACCAGACGACCCGCGACAGCGAGACGCAGCGGGAGACCGCGGCCGGGCTGGAGCACGAGTCACACGGTGCGCCGGTCGGCGGCCAGACCTTACGCGACGAGACGTTGCAGCACCCGCGCTGCGTCTACCAGATCCTCAAGCGGCACTACGCCCGCTACACCCCGGAGATGGTGGAGCGGGTCTGCGGCATCCCGCAGGAGAAGTTCCTCGAACTGGCGCAGGCGTGGACGGAGAACTCCGGTCGGGACCGCACCGGCATGCTCGTCTACTCGGTGGGCTGGACCCAGCACAGCGTCGGTGTGCAGTACATCCGCACCGGTGCGATCATCCAGCTCCTGCTGGGCAACGTGGGCCGCCCGGGTGGCGGGGTGATGGCCCTGCGAGGGCATGCCAGCATCCAGGGTTCGACCGACATCCCGACGCTGTTCAACCTACTTCCCGGCTATCTGCCGATGCCGCACCACGCCAATCACCCGACCCTGGACAAGTGGGTGGACAGCATCCGGCACCCGGGGCAGAAGGGCTTCTGGGGCAACGCCCGCACCTACGGCGTCAACCTGCTCAAGGCGTACTGGGGTGAGGCCGCCACCGCCGAGAACGACTACTGCTACGGCTACATGCCGCGGATGACCGGTGATCACGGTACCTACCAGCAGGTGCTCAACATGATCGACGGGAAGGTCAAGGGGTACTTCCTGCTCGGGCAGAACCCGGCGGTCGGCTCGGCGCACGGTCGCGCGCAGCGGCTCGGCATGGCCAATCTCGACTGGTTGGTGGTCCGGGACCTGTTCATGATCGAGAGCGCGACCTTCTGGCAGCGCGGGCCGGAGATCGAGACCGGCGAGATCATGCCCGAGGAGTGCCGTACCGAGGTGTTCTTCCTGCCGGCCGCCTCGCACGTGGAGAAGGAGGGCACCTTCACCCAGACGCAGCGGCTGTTGCAGTGGCGGGAGAAGGCTGTCGAGCCGCCGGGCGACGCCCGCTCCGAGCTGTGGTTCTTCTACCACCTGGGGCGCATCATCCGGGAACGGTTGGCGACGTCGACCAAGCCCCGCGACCGGGCGCTGCTCGACCTCACCTGGGACTACCCGACGCAGGGCCCGAATGCCGAGCCGAGCGCCGAGGCGGTGCTGCGCGAGATCAACGGGTACGACGTGGCGACCGGCCGGCCACTGTCGTCGTTCACGGAGATGAAGGACGACGGCTCCACCGTCGGCGGGTGCTGGATCTACACCGGGGTGTACGCGGACGGCGTCAACCAGGCCGCCCGCCGCAAACCCGGCGCGGAACAGTCCCTGGTGGCCCCCGAGTGGGGTTGGGCCTGGCCGGCGAACCGGCGCATCCTCTACAACCGTGCGTCGGCCGACCCGGACGGCAACCCGTGGAGCGAGCGCAAGCGCTATGTCTGGTGGGACGCGGAGAAGGCCGAGTGGACCGGCTACGACGTGCCGGACTTCGAGAAGACCAAAGCGCCGTCCTACCGACCGGAGCGCGACGCCTCGGGCGTGGCGGGCATCGCCGGTGACGACCCGTTCATCCTCCAGGGCGACGGCAAGGGCTGGCTGTACGCGCCAACCGGCGTGCTCGACGGGCCGCTGCCCACCCACTACGAGCCGGTGGAATCGCCGGTGCGCAACCCGCTCTACCGGCAGCAGGCCAATCCGACCCGCAAGGTCTACACCCACCCGATCAACACGCTCAACCCGAGCCCGCCCGAGGAGCACAGTCAGGTCTTCCCGTACGTGTTCACGGTCAGCCGACTCACCGAGCACCACACCGCCGGTGGGATGAGCCGGACCGTGTCACCCCTCGCCGAGCTGCAACCGGAGATGTTCGTCGAGGTGTCGCCGGAACTGGCGGTCGAACAGGGGCTCAACCACCTGGGCTGGGCCCACCTGGTGACCGCCCGTGCGGCCATCGAGGCGCGGGTGCTGGTCACCGACCGACTCACCCCACTGCGGGTCGACGGTCGGATCATCCACCAGGTGTGGTTGCCGTACCACTTCGGGTTCGAGGGTCTGGTGACCGGCGACTCGGCCAACGACCTGTTCGGGATCAGCCTCGACCCGAACGTCCTGATCCAGGAGAGCAAGGTCGGCACCTGTGACGTCCGGCCTGGGCGACGCCCCAGAGGACTGGAGCTGCAGGAACTCGTCATCGACTACCGGCGGCGGTCCGGGGACCTCAACCCGCACTACCCACCGCAGGTCACGACCGACTCCGCCGACAGCGGCCCGGACCAGGAGGTCTGACCCATGCCCCACGCCAACGCCCTGTACGGCCCGCTGGACCCGGCGCCCGACGCCGGTTACGAGAACCCGCCGCCACGGATGGGGTTCTTCACCGACACCAGTGTCTGCATCGGCTGCAAGGCCTGCGAGGTCGCCTGCAAGGAGTGGAACGGTGTCCCGGAGAGCGGCCTGGACCTGCTCGGCATGTCGTACGACAACACCGGGGCGCTGACCGCGAACTCGTGGCGGCACGTCGCCTTCGTCGAGCAGCCCCGTCGGGCCGGCATGGCGACCCCGGCGTTCGCGGGGAACCCGGACGGGCCTGCGGTCAGCCCGGAGACGGCGACGGTCGGCGCGCGTACCAGCACCGACGTCGGCACGGACCCCGGCCTGCCCACCGGCTCACCCGCGGCGGCGGCCCGGATGTCGGCCGGCCCGGAGTTCCTGGGGATGCCGGGGGCGCAGCCGCCGGGTCGGGGGTCGGGTGCGGAGGATCGTACTGATTTCCGTTGGTTGATGATGTCGGACGTCTGTAAGCACTGCACCCATGCGGCGTGCCTGGATGTCTGTCCGACCGGTTCGCTGTTCCGTACCGAGTTCGGGACGGTGGTGGTGCAGGAGGACATCTGCAACGGCTGCGGCTACTGCATCTCCGCGTGTCCGTACGGGGTGATCGATCAGCGTAAGGACGACGGTCGGGCGTGGAAGTGCACGCTGTGCTACGACCGTTTGGGCGCGGGGATGACGCCGGCGTGTGCGCAGGCGTGCCCGACCGAGTCGATCCAGTACGGGCCCCTCGACGAGTTGCGGGAGCGGGCCGCCACGCGGGTGGCCACGTTGCGCGGGCGTGGTGTTCCCGAGGCGCGGTTGTACGGGCACGACCCGAACGACGGTGTGGGTGGTGACGGGGCGTTCTTCCTGCTCCTCGACGAGCCCGAGGTGTACGGGCTGCCACCCGACCCGATCGTGACCACCCGCGACCTACCGGCCATGTGGAAACGCGCCGGCCTCGCCGCCGTGGCCATGACGGCGGCCACGGTGTTCGCGTTCCTCGGCAGGCGGCCATGACCGACGCGCCATCGAACGAACCGGTCGGCGCGCGGTTCCGCGAGTTCCAGGCCCGTCTCGACCAACCTGACGGGAAGCGTCGGCCCGGTCGGGGTCGCGGTCACGACGGCGAGCAGCTCACCGTGCCGGCGGCCGACTTCACCTCCTACTACGGCCGGCCGATCCTCAAACCGCCGGTGTGGAAGCACGACATCGCCGGCTACCTGTTCACCGGGGGCCTCGCTGCCGGGGGAGCGTTGATCGGCGCGGGCGCCCAACTCACCGGCCGGCCCGGTCTGCGCCAGGTGGGACGGTGGACCGCCCTCGGCGGTGTCACCGCCAGCGCGTACCTGCTGGTGCACGACCTCGGGCGGCCGGACCGCTTCCACCACATGCTCCGGGTCGCCAAGCTGACCTCGCCGATGTCGGTCGGCACCTGGATCCTCACCGTGTTCGGGCCACTGGCCGGCATCGCCGCGGTCGCCGAGATCGCGCCACGGCTGCCGCAGCACGGCGTGCTCGGCCTCGCCCGCCGACTCGCGCCACCCGTGGGCAACATCGCCGGACTGGCCGCCGCGGCCACCGCCCCGGCGCTGGCCACCTACACCGGGGTACTCCTCGCCGACACCGCCGTACCGTCCTGGCACGACGCGTACCCCTCATTGCCGTTCGTCTTCGCCGGCAGCGCACTCGCCGCGGCGTCCGGGGTCGGGCTGATCGCGGCACCCGCCGCGGAGACCACCCCGCTGCGGCGACTCGCCCTCGCCGCCGCGACCACCGAGTTGGTCGGCGGTCGCCGGTTGGAGCGGCTGGGCCTGACCGGTGAGCCCTACCGGCACGGCCGCAGCGGTCGACTGGTCCGTGCCGGGCGCGTGCTGCTCGGCGTGGGCACCGTCGCGGCGCTGTTCAGCCGACGCAGCCGGGTCCTGGCCGCGGTCTCCGGCGCCGCTCTCGTGGCATCGTCCGTCGCCACCCGATTCGGTGTCTTCGAGGCCGGCATGGCGTCGGCGCGCGACCCGAAGTACACGGTCGTGCCGCAACGGGAGCGGCGCGACAGCAGGGAGGGCCGGACGCCGGCCGAGAAGGGGACGTAGCTCGACCAGCAGGCGCCAGCCAATGAGCCGGCAGACGGGGGACTCAGCTCATGGCACACACCGCAACTGATCCGGGAAGATCCACACCGACGCGGGGCCGGTGGGGCCTCGTCGTCGCCGCAGTGCTCGTCCAGCTCGCGCTCGGCGCGGTGTACGCGTGGAGCGTGTTCAACACGCCGCTTCAGGAGGAGTTCGGCTGGGCCAAGTGGCAGGCCGTGCTGCCCTTCGAGGTGGCGATCGGGACGATCTTCATCGGCAGCCTCGTCGGTGGCCGCATCCAGGACCGGCTCGGACCACGACCCGTCGCGCTGGGCGGCGGTGTGCTCTACGCGATCGGCAACATGCTGGCCTCACTCACGTCGTCGAAGGACGACCTCTGGTTGCTGGTGCTCACCTACGGGGTGCTGGGTGGAATCGGTTTGGGAGCCGCGTACATCACCCCGATCGCGATGCTCGCCAAGTGGTTCCCGGACCGGCGTGGCCTGATCACCGGCATCGCGGTCGCCGGATTCGGCTTCGGCGCCGTGATCGTCGCGCCGGTGGCGAAGGGGCTGCTCAACGGCACCGACGACCCCACCAGCGTGTTCTTCCCGCTGGGCGTCGCCTACCTGATCGCGATCCTGCTCGGGGCGTCCTTCTTCCGCAACCCACCGGCGGGGTACCAGGTGCCCGGGTTCACCCCGAAGACCGCCGGTCGGGTCGTCGCCGGGACCCGGGTCTACACGCTGCGGGAAGCACTGCGCACCCGGCAGTGGTACCTGCTCACCGGCATCCTCGCGCTCAACGTCGCCTGCGGCATCGCGCTGATCTCCCAGGCATCCGACGCCACCCAGGTCATCACCGGGGCGAGCGCGGCGACCGCCGCCACCCTGGTCGGCGTCCTCGGTCTGTTCAACGGCGCCGGGCGGGTCGCCTGGGCGTGGCTGTCCGACCGGACCGGTCGGATGCCGGCGTTCATCGGGATGCTGCTGTTGCAGGCGATCTGCTTCTTCATCCTGCCGCACGCCGCGTCGCTCGCGCTCTTCGCGGTCCTCGCCGCACTCGTCTACCTCGCCTACGGCGGCGGCTTCGGCACGATGCCCGCCACCGCGGCCGACTACTTCGGCACCCCGCACGGCGGTGCCATCTACGGCGCGATGATCGTGGCCTGGAGCATCGGGGGTGTGGTCGGCCCGCTGGTCACGTCACTGCTCTACGAGGCGAGCGGCAACAGCTACACGCTGCCGTTCACGGTCATCGCCATCGTCGCCCTGATCGCCCTGGTCCTGCCGCCGATCACCCGGTTGCCGTCCGAGCCGGGACGGTCCCAGGCGCAGGGTGGTGGCGGCCGCCGCTGAGCCGTCTCGCCGGAAGGGCGTGGGGTGCGGCCGGAGACCGGCATGCACCCCACGCCAGTCGAGTGGGCTCACTCGTCGCGGGCGAACCCGCCCTTGGGTGCGATGATCTCGAGGTTCGTTCCGTCCGGGTCGTTGAAGTACGCGACCTCGGTGCCAACGGCAGCCGGCGGGTTCACCTCGCCGAACGCGAAGGTGTACGGCTGTCCGAGGAACTCGATCCCGGCCTCGTGCATCCGGTCGAAGACCGAGCGCACGTCGTCCACCGTGAAGCACAGGTGCATCGAGCCGGGCCGGTTGGCCGCCACCTGGGCGACGTCACCGACCGGCTCCTGGAACTGGATCAGGTCGATGCCGAGGTTGTCGAGGTTGAACGTGGCGTACCGCAGCTTCGTCGTCGGCAGCCCCTGCGACTGCGCGAACCCGGTTCCGTGCATGCTCTCGTCGCGTACGACCGGTTCCGCGCCGAGCAGGGCCTGATAGAACGCGACCGAGCGGTCGAGGTCACTCACCGCGATCCCGACGTGCGCGGCCGACGTGAGGCCGATGGACACGGTCGAGGGGTTGGGGAATGCCATCCTGACTCTCCTTACCAGCGTTCTTCGTCGCTTGTGTTGCTGCTGATCTTCAAGTCGTACCCCCGGCGGGATCAGTTCATGCGACGTCGCCGTCAGGCTCGTTCGACCCGCGCCTGCTGGTGATCGGTCAGCCGTAGCCCGACACCTCGAACGACATCGATGGTGGCTCCGGTGCCGAGGTCGTGCAGCTTGCGGCGCAGCCGCTTCACCAGCGACTGCACGTCCGCCTTGCGTTCTCGCCCCTCGTCCCCCCAGACCGACCGGTGCAGCTCCGCGTAGCTCCAGACCCGGGCCGGCTCGGTGATCAGACAGGTCAGTAGGTCGTGTTCCAGGCGGGTGAGATCGACCTCGCGGCCCCCGCAGCGTGCGCGGGACCGGGCCGAGTCGATCACCAGGGCGGCGACGGGCGCCGGTTCGGGCGGGGCGGCGGCCACCTGCTGCGGAGCAGCGATCAGTCGGCGTAGCTCGTCGAGGTCGGCCACCAGCAGCAGCGGTGCGATGCCGTCGAGGCGTTCCGCGAGCCGGATGCGCTCGGCCGGCGACGGGGTCACCGCGATCAGCAGTGGGAACGGCTCGTCGGCCGGATCACCCGTGTCTAACGTTGCCTCGTCGTCCTCGGCCACAGCACCGCCCGGGATCGATGGGCATTCCTGCCCAGCTCTCGTCATGGTCTGACAATGATTGGCAAGCGCGCCGCCAGCTCGGCAACTCTTAGCGACAAGTTGCTCACGGCAAGTTCTTGATCGTCCTTTCTTCTCGATCATAGTGTCCACTCGGGCAACCGGCGTGACCCGCGCGGTGCATGGGAAGGCATGGAGGGTTCGATCGCTCGGTACGCCGAGACGAACCTCCGCACCCTCACCATGGCCCATTTTTCACCCTGGGTCGTTCTGAGGGAGGCAGCACCAATGTTCAGACGTCCACAATGGCGGCGCGCAGCCAGATCACTGGTGAGCGCCGGTGCGGCGACAATCCTCGCCGCGACATGCTTGGCCACCATCAGCTCAGGCGCGCAGGCCGCGCCGGGCGCCGGGATGGGGGCGGGCGCCCCCACGGGGGACAAGATCCGACCGGAGCTCGCCAAGCAGCTCCAGGCCAAGAGTGAAGGGGACTTCTGGATCCGGTTCAAGGACCGGGCGGACCTGAGCCAGGCCAGTGCCATCAAGGACTGGTCGAAGCGCGGCACGGCGGTGGCGGACGCTCTGCGCAAGACCGCCGCAGCGAGCCAGGGCAAGATCCGGGCCGACCTCGACAGCTCGGGCGCGAAGTACCAGACCTTCTGGGCCACCAATGCGATCAAGGTGAGCAGCGGCTCCCTGGCGATGGCCCAGAAGTTCGCCGGTCACGCCGAGGTCGAGGGCCTCTACGCCCCGGTTGCCTACAAGGTGCCCGAGACCACCAAGGGCACCGACGAGAAGACCGTGAACGCCCTCGAATGGGGCATCGCCAACATCAACGCCGACGACGTCTGGTCCCAGTACGGCGTCAAGGGCGAGGGCATCACCATCGCGAACATCGACACCGGGGTCCAGTTCAACCACCCGGCGCTGGTGAACTCCTACCGGGGCAACAACGGCGACGGGACGTTCGACCACAACTACAACTGGTTCAACGCCGCCGGAACCTGCGCGGCAGCACCCTGTGACAACGACGGCCACGGCACGCACACGATGGGCACCATGGCCGGCTCCGATGGCGCGAACCAGATCGGTGTCGCCCCCGGGGTCAAGTGGATCGCGGCGAACGGTTGCTGCCCCAGTGACGCCGCTCTGATCGAATCCGGTCAGTGGATGCTCGAGCCGTTGGACCTCAACGGCCAGAACGCGGACGCGAGCAAGCGCCCGAACATCATCAACAACTCGTGGGGCACCCGGGACCCGTCCAACGAGCCCTTCATGGAGGACGTGACGCTGGCCTGGGCCGCGTCCGGCATCTTCGGCGTCTGGTCCAACGGCAACAGCGGACCGGCGTGCCAGACCAGTGGCTCGCCGGGCAGCCTCGCCAGCAACTACTCGACCGGCGCGTACGACATCAACAACAACGTCGCCGGCTTCTCCGCCCGGGGCACCGGGCAGAACGGCGAGATCAAGCCCAACATCTCGGCTCCGGGCGTGAACGTCCGGTCGAGCATTCCGGGCAGCGGCTACGGCAGCATCAGCGGCACCTCGATGGCCGCACCGCACCTCGCGGGCGCGATCGCGCTGCTGTACTCGGCGGCTCCGTCGCTGGTCGGTGACATCAACGCGACCCGTGCGCTGCTCAACGGCGCGGCGGTCGACAAGGCCGACGCCCAGTGCGGTGGCACCTCGGCCGACAACAACGTCTACGGCGAAGGCCTGCTGGACGCCCTGGCGTTGCTCAACGCCGCACCGACCGGCGACATCGGCACCCTGGCCGGCACGGTCACCGACGCGGCCACCGGCGCCCCGATCGCCGGTGCGACCCTGACGCTCACCGGCCCGACCGCGCGTGAGCTGACCACCGGGGCCGAGGGCAAGTACTCGACCCAACTCCCCACCGGTGACTACCAGGTCGCCGTGGCGGCGTTCGGTTACGGCAGCACCACCAAGCCGGCGACGGTCGCCAAGAGTGCGACCACGACGCTCAACGTGGCACTGACACCGGTGCCGAGTGTCAACGTCACCGGTGCGGTCACCGACGGCTCCGGTCACGGCTGGCCGCTGTACGCGAAGGTGACCGTCACGGGTGTGTCCGGTGTCTACGACTACACCACGCCGTCGAACGGCCGCTACAGCATCGCGCTGCCGGCCGGGCAGACGTACACCCTGAAGTACGAGTCGCAGTACCCGGGTTACCAGACCGTCACCAAGGAGGTCGTGGTCGGCTCGGTCAACGCCACCGCCAACGTCGCCGTGCCGGTGGAGACCACCACCTGCACCACCGCGCCCGGATACACGTTCGGCTCCGACGGTGAGTACGAGACCTTCGACGCCACGACCACGCCGGCCGGTTGGACTGTCGTGGACAACGCGGGCAGCGGTCAGGTCTGGAAGTTCACCGACGACGGCAACCGGGGCAACCTGACCGGCGGCAGCGGCAACTTCGCGATGATCGACAGCGACGCCTACGGAGCGGGCACCAGCCAGGACACCTCCCTGGTCAGCCCGGCGGTCAACCTGACCGGCGTCACGGCCC
The DNA here is from genome assembly GCF_050936255.1 of Micromonospora sp. CA-259024. Lineage (NCBI taxonomy): Bacteria > Bacillati > Actinomycetota > Actinomycetes > Micromonosporales > Micromonosporaceae > Micromonospora > Micromonospora sp. CA-259024. The sequence continues at coordinate 1,345,813 of NZ_JBNJND010000001.1, forward strand.
CGGTCATCCGGTTCAACCAGGACTTCAACCAACTGAACAACGACACCGCCGACGTCGACCTGAGCATCGACGGTGGTGCCACCTGGACCAACGTGCTCCGCCAGGAGACGGACGTCCGGGGACCGAAGGTGACCGAGATCCCGATCCCGCAGGCGGCCGGTCAGGCGCAGGTGCAGGTCCGGTTCCACTACTACGACGCCTCGTACGAGTGGTGGTGGGAGGTCGACAACGTCCTGATCGGCAGCCAGGTCACCTGCGTGCCGGTCGACGGCGCTCTGGTCGTCGGTAACGTCCGCGACAAGAACGACAGCAGCTACGTCAACGGTGCGACGGTCACCAGCAAGGACCGGCCCGCCGAGAAGGCCGTCACGGTGGCGACGCCGGACGACCCGGAGCTCGCCGACGGCTTCTACTGGATCTACTCGACGCTGACCGGCGCGCACCCGTTCACCGCGACCGCCGGCAACTACGTCAGCCAGACCAAGCAGGTCGACATCGAGGCCGACTGGGCGACCGTCGCGAACTTCCAGCTCGCGGCCGGCCGACTGTCGGTGACGCCGACGCAGCTCAACGCGACGCTCCAGATGCCCGGCGGCAAGACCAGCAAGACGTTCACCGTGACCAACACCGGCGGCGCGCCGGTCGAGGTCAAGTTCAGTGAGCGTGACAACGGGTTCGAACTCCTCCGGGCGGACGGGTCCAAGGTCACCAGGCAGCAGGTGCTCGGGGCCACCGGTGCACCGGAGCAGCGGCTCACCGTCCCGACGTCGTTCGCCGCCAAGGCGTCCGGCAAGGAGGCCAAGGTGGCCGCCACCGGGGTCGGCCCGCAGGCCGCCCCGTGGACCGACATCGCCAACTACCCGTCCACCATCATGGACAACCGGGTGGTGAGCCTGGACGGCAAGGTGTACTCGCTGGGCGGTGGCGACGGTAGCGCCTCCACCACCAAGAACTACGCCTACGACCCGGCCGCGCAGGCGTGGACGGCGATCGCCGACCTTCCCGGCGCCCGCAACGCCCTGACGGTGGGCGTCGTGGGTGGGAAGATCATCGCTACCGGTGGCTGGGCCGACGCGGGCCCGGACTCCGCCACCTGGTCGTACGACCCGGGGGCGAACACCTGGACGGAGCTGGCCGACAACCCCGCTCCGCGGGCCGCTGCCGGGCAGGCCGTCGTCGACGGCAAGCTGTACGCGGTCGGTGGCTGCACCACCTCGGGCTGTACGCCGATGTCGAACAGCGTCGTCCGGTACGACCCGGGCACTGACACCTGGGAGACGATGGCCAATTACCCGAAGTCGGTGGCCTTCGCCTCCTGCGGTGGGATCGACGGCATCGTCTACTGCACCGGCGGCAACGATGGCGCCGCCGCGCAGAAGGCCACCTACGCCTTCGACCCGGGTGCCAACACGTGGACCGCCGTCGCCGACGCGCCGGTCGACAACTGGGCCAGCTCGTACGCCGTCGCCAGCGGCAAGCTCCTCGTCGTCGGCGGCTCGCAGGGTGGGGCCATCAGCAACGCCGGCTTCGCCTTCGACCCGGCCGCTGGTTCCTGGTCCAACCTGCCGAACTCCAACACGGCGCGTTACCGCGGTGGCGCGGCGTGCGGTTTCTACAAGATCGGCGGCTCGTCCGGCAGCTTCAACGCGGCTGCGGAGAGCGAGATGCTCCCGGGCTTCGAGGGATGCAGCGAGGCCGCTGCCGACGTCAGCTGGATGACCATCGACAAGTCGGCGGCCACCCTGGCGCCGGGTGAGAAGGTCACGGTCACCGTCGGCATGGCGGCGAACGTGGACCAGCCGGGCACCTACGCCGGCTCGGTCGGGATCACCGAGAACACCCCGTACTCGGTGGCACCGGTCGCGGTGACCATGACCGCGAACCCCCCGAAGACCTGGGGCAAGCTCATGGGTACGGTCACCGGCACCAGCTGCCAGGGTGCGACCTCGCCGCTCGCCGGCGCGGTCGTCCAGGTCGACTCGTGGGCGCTGTCGTGGACCTTCGCCACCGACGCCGAGGGCAAGTACGCCCACTGGGTGGACCGTCGCAACAACCCGCTCACGATGATCGTCGCCAAGGACGGCTGGAAGCCTCAGACCCGTCAGACGAGGATCGACACCGCCACTCCCACCGTGGAGAACTTCGGGCTGGCGCCCATTCGGTGCTGACGCCTGAGCGGTAGCACCAATCCGGCCCGCCTGGTCACCGACCAGGCGGGCCGGACCATGTCCGGCGGATCAGACGGGAGTGAGCCGGAAGCCGACCCCGCGTACCGAGTGGATCGTCGCCGCGGCGTTCAGCCGGGCGAGCTTGCCGCGCACCCGGCGGACCACCGAGTGCATGTCGGAGCCGCGGCCGAGGTGGCGGTTGCCCCAGACCTCCAGGTGCAGTCGCTCGTAGGTCCAGATCTGCCCGGGGGCGTGCACGAGGCAGAGCAGGACGTCGTGTTCCAACCGGGTCAGGTCGATCTCCTGGTCGCGCCACCGCAGCACTCGGCGGTCGGAGTCGACGGCCAGGTCGGTTGGTGGCGGCTGGGGGCTCGGCGCCACCTCGGCGACCATGGCCCGGGTCGGGGGTACTGTGACTCGAGGTGTCTCGACAACCCCGAGAAACTCTCGGGCCTGGTCGACGTTCGAGACGATCAGGAAGGCGTCGCTCCCGCCGAGCAGCCGGGCCAGATGTCGGCGTTCGGCCGGCGAGGACGCGATGCCGATGACCAGGCTGGCGACCGGAATTCCCTGCATTCCCCAACCCCTTCCGGTTCCCCAACTCACTCCGGACGGATTTTTCGCACCGCCGACCGAAACATTGATCGGCGTCCTGACCCTAGTGGTGGCTGATCTCGGCGAGGTAAAACATCGTTGCATGTAAGCATGTGAATCCCATGGCGCCGCCGAGGCTCACACGGCCCTCCCGCCGACGATCCGCTTATCCGGAGGCAGCGGGAGCGTTGTGACAGAACCATGACAATCCGCGTACGGCGTACGGACCTGCCGGGGCGAGCATGGGCGCCATGACCATCGGATCGTCGTACCCTGTCGGGCGGTCGACGCCCAACCCGCCGTCGGCACGACCGCTGCCACACGCCCGCGCGGTGGTGCCGCTGGGTCTTCGGCTGCTGGGGGCGGCTCTGTGCTGTCTGCTCGCTCTGGCACTCACCGCCACCGTCTTCGTGCGGACGTACCCCGGTCAGTGGCTCGACGGTCTGCTTCTCCCGCGTGCCGAGCGGGGCGGAGGGTACGAGCAGCAGACCGTCCTGGTGGGTCCGGCCAAGACCGTGCTGGCCACCTTCGGCAGCCCGATGCTCCTCGCCGCCCTGCTCGGCTCCGTGCTGCTGGTGGGTGTGCTGCGCCGACGGCTGCTTGCCGGCGTCGTCGGCGTGGGAATGGTCGTCTGCGCGGTGGTGGTGGCCGGCGGGGTGAAGTCGGCGCTACCCCGCCCGGATCTCCAGATCGAGAGCTCGACGACCCACAACAGTTTCCCCAGTGGCCACGTCGCGGCCGCGACGGCCCTGCTGCTGGCGTTCGTCCTGGTCCTTCCCGGCTGGGCTCGGCGTTGGCTGGCAGTGCCGGGTGCGGCAGGCGTCACGGTGATCGCCTCGGCCACGATGATCGCGGGCTGGCACCGGTTCAGCGACGCGCTCGGCGGCGTCCTGCTGGGTGTGGCGTTGTTCTGCCTGGCCGCCGCCGCGCTGGCGGGCTGGCGTGGCGACCGCGACACGATCGGCGGGTCGGACGGCGGCAGCCTGTGGCGCAGATTGGCCGAGGCGGCGGTCGGGCTGGTCGTGCTGGTCTGGGCAGGTGTGGTCGTCGTGCCCAGCCTGGCCGCGTCGGTGCAGCGCGGGACGCTCGTCGCCATCGTGGCGGCCGGCGGGTCGACGGTGTTCCTGGTGGGTTCGGTGGTGTTCCTGGTGCGTTCGACGGATTTCGCGGTTCCGCTCTCTCAGCGGCACGGTGTGCGACGGCAGCCATCGACGGAATCTCAAAACATTTCATGATGGGATACTTGACGACATGTCCCAGGTCCTGCTGATCGAAGACCACCAGACGGTGCGCGACGGGCTGCAGTTGGCGCTCACCCGACAGGGACACACGGTGCACGCTGTGGAGACCGGTGAGCAGGGGCTGGAGCGGCTGCGCACGACCTCGTCCGACGTCGTGGTCCTCGACCTGATGCTGCCCGGGATGGACGGGTTCGAGGTGTGCCGCCGGATCCGGCAGCTCGGCGACCTGCCGATCATCATGCTCACCGCCCGCAACGACGACATGGACGTGGTGGCGGGCCTGGAAGCCGGCGCCGACGACTACGTGGTCAAGCCCGTGCAGGCCCGGGTGCTCGAGGCGCGCATCCGCGCCGTGCTCCGACGCACCGGTGGCGAGTCGCGGCGTACCGGCGGCGAGCGGGCCGGCCTGGAGCAGCACGGCGCACTGACCATCGATCGGGCCGCGCTGGTGGTCAGCAAGGACGGTGCCCCGGTCAGCCTCGCCCCGACGGAGCTGCGCCTGCTGCTCGAACTCTCGCACACACCGGGCCAGGTGCTGAGCCGACAGCAACTGCTGGAGGCCGTGTGGGAACACGGATATCTCGGCGACTCGCGACTCGTGGACGCGTGCGTCCAGCGGCTGCGCGCCAAGATCGAGGCCGACTCGTCGGCGCCGGTCTTCATCCAGACCGTGCGCGGTTTCGGATACCGGTTCGGGCCGCTGTGACACTGTGGCGCTGGGCCGGCGCCCGGGTCTCGGGCCTGCGGGTCCGGCTGGTGCTGGCATTCGCGCTGCTGGGTGTGACCACCACGGCGGTCGTGGCCAGCGGCAGCTACTTCCAAGCCCGCACCGTCATCCTTCAGCAGGCGCAGGACGCCGCCGTGATGTCGTTGACCGACCAGCTTGCGAAGGTTTACCCGATCGCCCAACTCCCGCCAACCCAGGGTGAACTGGACGTGTTGGCCCAGCGCCTCTCCGACCGGGAGAGCTTCGCGGTGGTCGTCTACCGGGACATGCGGGCGCAGAGCTCGCCGGCACCCGACCTGCTCACCCCCGAGCTGCGGCAGGAGGTCGGCGACGGCCGCATCGCCTGGCAGCGTGTCTCGCTCGACGGACAGCCCATGCTGCTCATCGGCACCCAGCTGGAACTCGACCGGCCCGACGGCACGTCCCGGCCGTCCGGGCTGGAGGTCTACTCGGTGCGCAGTCTCGTGCCCGAGCAGCAGAGCATCGACCGGCTCGCCACCCTGGCGTGGCTGACCGGTGGGCTGTCCCTGATCCTCGCCGTCCTGTTGGCCCTGCTGGCCGCCCGTGGCGTGCTGCGACCTGTCCGCGACCTGGGTCGGGCGGCGCGCCGCCTCGGCGAGGGCGACCTGAGCACGCGGCTGACGGTCCGGGGCGCCGACGAACTGGCCGATGTGGCGCGGACGTTCAACGACACCGCCGGGACGCTGGAGCGGCAGGTCGACGAGCTGCGGCGGATGGAGTCCGACGCCCGCCGTTTCGTGGCCGACGTCTCGCACGAACTCCGTACGCCGCTGGCCGCGATGACGGCGGTCACCGACGTGCTGGACGAGGAGGCCGACCACCTCCCCGGGGACGCGGGCCGGGCCGCCCGGCTGGTCAGCCAGGAGACGCAGAACCTCACCCAGCTGGTCAACGACCTCATCGAGGTCAGCAGGTTCGACTCCGGCACTGCCCGGCTCGCCGTCGACGACGTGGACGTGGCCGCGGCGGTGACCGCGACCCTGCGGATCCGGGGCTGGCTCGACCGGGTACGGGCGGAGCTGCCGCCCGGAATCGTGGCCCGACTCGATCCCCGGCGGCTGGACGTCATCGTCGCCAACCTGGTCGGCAACGCGTTTCGGCACGGTGCCGAGCCGGTGTCCGTGCGCGTGAGCGCCGACGCGGACTGGATCACCATCGAGGTCAGTGACCACGGTCCGGGCCTGGACCCGGAGGTGCTGCCGCACGTCTTCGACCGCTTCTACAAGGCCGACACGGCGCGAACCCGCTCCGAGGGCAGCGGCCTCGGCCTCGCCATCTCCTGGGAGAACGCGCGCCTGCACCGCCACGGCGAGCGGCGGGGCCGTCTCGTCGCGGGCAACAGCCCCGACGGCGGCGCGGTGTTCACGCTCCGGCTGCCCCGGGACGCCGGAGGTGCCCGGTGACCGGCCGCCGGACGCGCCGCGCGTTCCTCGCCGGTGCGATGCTGCTCACGCTGCTCGCGACGGGTTGTGGGGTGCGGCCCAGCGGCGTCATCACCGGTCGACCCGCGGTCAGCGGCCCATCGCGGGGCATCGGGCTCTACCTGCTCTCGCAGGGCGAACTCACGCTGGTGCTGCGCCCGTCGAAGGCGGACGCCCCGCCCGCCGAGACCCTCGTCCTGCTCGCGGCCGGTCTCGACGAGAGTGAACGCAGCCAGGGTTTCACGAGCGAGGTGCCGGTTGATGTCGCCCCGGTCATGGTGACGCCCGGGGCCGATCGATCTGGCGGTCTCACGGTGCGGACGACCAGTGCGGCGCGGTCGTTGTCGGCGAACGCCGCCGACCAGATCATCTGCACGGTGGCCGACGCCGCCGCGCGGATCGGCCTGGCGACGACCTTCGCCGAGGTCACCATCGTCGGGCCGGACGGCGCCCGAAAACCCCGGCCCTGCCCGATCAGGTGATCAGGCGCCGGCCACCGCCTCACACCAGATCGACCGCCCGTGCCTGCCGGGGCAACCCGCTGTAGCGGATCCGGTCCTGGTCGGCCAGCGCGCCGGAGATCAGAATGTCGATCAGCGTGGCGAACCCGAGGCCGGCCTTCTGCCAGATCTGCGGGAACTGCGACGCGGCGGTGAAGCCGGGGAACGTGTTGACCTCGTTCACGATGGGCTCGGGTGAACCCTCGGCGGGCAGGAAGAAGTCGACCCGGAGCAGTCCCCGGCAGTCGAGGGCGTGGAAGGCGCGGATCGCACGGTCCTGGAGCACCTCGGTGGTTGCCTCGTCGAGCGGGGCGGGGATCTGGAAGACCGCCCCACCGTCGTACTTCGCGTCGTAGTCGAAGAAGCCGGCACCGGTCACCCGGATCTCCAGGGGCGGGCCGGCCTGCACCCGGCCGTCCGGGTGCTGAAGGACGGCCACGTCGATCTCACGCCCCCGCGCACCCTGCTCGACCAGCACCTTCGGGTCGACCTGGCGGGCCTGCTCGAGCGCGGCGGGAACGCCCGCCCAGTCGTTCACCTTGACGACGCCCAGGCTGGACCCGGCCCGCGCCGGCTTGACGAAGACCGGCAGCTCCAGCCGTCGCCGGTCGGCGGGCGACAGCTCCTCGCCGGGACGCAGCGTCACCCCCGGGCTGACCCGCAGGCCCTCCGCGGCGAGGAGCCGCTTGGTGACACCCTTGTCCATGCCGGCCGCGCTGGCGAAGACACCGTTGCCGACGTACGGCACGCCGAGCCATTCCAGCAGCGACGCCACGGTGCCGTCCTCGCCGTACGGGCCGTGCAGGGCCGGGAACACCACCTCCTGGGCGCGCAGGACGCGCAGCGCCGCAGGGAGTGGCGTCGGCCGACCGTCGACGTGCCAACCGCCGTCACGATCGATGAGCACCTCGGTGACCTGGTACCGCTCACGGTCCAGGTTGGCGAGGATGCTCGCCGCCGAGCGGCAGGACACCTCGTGCTCGCCGCTCTGCCCGCCGTACAGCACTGCCAGTCGGGTCGTCATGAAATCCGTGCCCTTTCGTGGAGGTGGTCGCGGGCCACCCGGGCCCCGATTCCGGTCAAGATCTCGTGTGGGTTGGTGCCGGCCCAGCGGGCCCATTCGACGACCGTCGGTGGGCTCTGGTCATCCTCGGCGGGGCCGAACACCACGACCGGGTCGCCGATCGCCACCGGCAGGTCGCCGGCGTCGACCACGCACTGGTCCATGGCGATGCGCCCGACGATCGGGCACCGTCGGCCGCCGAGCCACACCGCGGCGCGGCCGCCGGCGGCCCGGGGCAGGCCGTCGGCGTAGCCGAGCGGCAGCAGCGCCAGGGTGGTCGGCGCGCCGGTCACGTGCTCGGGCCCGTAGGAGACGCCCGTGCCGGCGGGCACCCGCTTCACGTTGACCACGCTCGTCCGCACGGTCATCGCGGCGTGCAGCCCGAACTCGCCCGGACCGGTCGCGCCGAACGGGTCCACGCCGTACAGCGCGATTCCGATCCGGCAGAGGTCGAAGCGGGTCCGCGGTGCGGACAGTGCGGCCGCCGAGTTGGCGAGGTGGACCAGGTCGGGGTCGAGGCCGGCCGAGCGGGCGACCCGCAGCGCCTCCTCGAAGGTTGCCACCTGCCGGTCCAACTCGGGGGCACCGGGCATGTCCGCGTCGATGAGGTGGGACCACACGCCGCGCACCCGGATCCCGCCCTCCCGTTCGTACTTGCGGGCCCAACCGACCAACTCGGGCCAGTCGTCCCCGGCGGCCCCGTTGCGGGACAACCCGGTGTCCGCCTTGAGCTGCACCATCGCCGGTACGCCGAGCCGGCGGGCCGCGTCGGCGACGGTGTGCAGGTGCGTCGTCGTCGACACGCCGACGTCGACGCCAGCGATGATCAACGTACCGAAGTCGTCGTTCGGGCCGTGCAGCCAGCTCAACGTGGGCGCGGTCACACCGGCGTCGCGCAGGGCCAGCGCCTCGGCCGCCGAGGTCACCCCCAGCCAGCCGGCGCCGGCGCGCAGCGCGGCACGGGCCACCTGCACCGCACCGTGGCCGAACCCGTCCGCCTTCACCACGGCCATCAGGTCGGTGCCGGCGACCGACGCGATCGTCCGCACGTTGCTGGCGATCGTCGTGAGGTCGATCACCGCCTCGGCCAGGGCGCTCATTCGGCCACCTTCAGCTGGCGGGAACCGGGCAGCGTGAACAGCCAGCGCGCGCGCACCGCCAGCAGCCCGCGGTGGATGGCCAGGCTCAGGCCGGTCACCAGACCGGTCAGCAGAACCGGGTATCCGAGCACGATCAGACCCTGGACGGGCCGATTCAGCCCGGAAACCGGTACGAGCAACAGCCGGTGCAGCAGAGCCAGGACCGGCATGTGGATGACGTAGATCGGCAGTGTGATGCGGCCGAGCCTAGCCAGCGGGTTGCTGAGGGCGGGCCACCGGGCCAGCCGCGCGGCGGCGGTGATGCCGAAGGCGACCGCCACGACGGAGACCGCCGTCCATACGCCGAGCCACTGCTGGGCGCCAGCCACCGCCATCGCGGCGAGCGCGAGAACGTAGACGCCCGAGGTCAGCACGAGGCGGCGTCGGCTGGCGGTGGCCGCCCACCGTTGGATCTGCGGCCGCAGGTACAGGCCGGCGAGGAAGAAGACCAGGTTCTGGTAGAGGCCGGCGCGGTTGCCCGGGGTGTCGAGCAGGCCGGCGGCGGTGACGGCGGACAGCACCGCGGCCGGCACGAGAACCAGCGCCCGGGGCACCCGACGGGTCGCCTTGGCGATCGTGAAGTACAGCGCCAGGGCGTACAGGTACCAGAGGTTGGACGGCGTGATGGTGAGCTGCTCCAGCAGGCCGAGGGCCGAGGTGGCGCGGTCGGTCGGCAGCTCCGGAGCGGTGGCGAGGACGGCGGTGTGGATCAGCAACCAGACGGCGTACAGGTAGAGGAATCCGGCGATCCGGCTGCGGGCGACGACCCGCCAGGGCCGCTGAGCGGCGTTCGCCGCGAAGACGCCCGAGATGGTGAAGAACAGCGGCATCCGCAGCGGAAGGAACTGCTCACCCAGCGTTCCCCACAGGCCCGGCACCGGTACGCCGATGTGCCAGTCGATCTGCAGGTAATCCTTGACGACGACGTGCCACAGGACGACGAGGATGATGCAGGCGCCTTTCGCCGCGTCGGCCCACTCCGCCCGGTGTGACCGGCCCGCGGCGGGGGTGTTCCCGGCCCGATAACGGTGGCGAAACCGGACGCGCGCCGCGTCAGGGTCGTTTTCGGCGGGCCGGGTGTCGATGAAGGAGAGCTCTTGGATCACCCATCAGAAGCTGCCAGCCGGATATCCGCGCGTGGTCCACGAATTGTCATGAACCGGTAATGGACGCCGGCGGGCGCGAATCGCGGGCAGCATCGAGCGGCACCCGCTGGCGCCCGGGGAGCACTAGGCTCGTTGCGGAGGTGCCGAACATGAAGCTCGGGCTGCACTACTGGAACTACTCGACCCCGGCCGACCCGGCCGCCATCGCCCCGACCCTGGCGGAGACGGCGGCCACCGCCGACCAGGCCGGCGTCGCGTCGTTCACGGTGATGGACCACTTCTTCCAGATGGACGCGGTGTTCGCGGCCGAGGAGCCGATGCTGGAGGCGTACACCACGCTGGGCTACGTCGCGGCGAAGACTCAGCGGATGACGCTGGGTGTGCTGGTCACCGGCGTGATGTACCGGTATCCGGGGTTGCTCGCCAAGACCGTGACAACCCTCGACGTGCTCTCCGGCGGCCGGGCCCGCCTCGGCATCGGCGCGTCCTGGTACGAGCGGGAGCAGCTCGGGCTGGGCGTGCCGGTGGTCCCGGTGGCCGAGCGGTTCGAGCGGCTGGAGGAGACGCTGCGCATCTGCCGGCAGATGTGGAGTGACGACGACGGTCCGTTCAACGGACGGCACTACCGGCTCGCCGAGACCATCAACTCGCCGCAGCCGTTGAGCCGCCCGCACCCGCCCATCATGATCGGTGGCGGGGGCGAGAAGAAGACCCTGCTCCTGGTGGCCCGGTATGCCGATGCCTGCAACCTGTTCGGCAGCAGCGGCACCGACGACGTCGCGCGCAAGCTGGATGTGTTGCGCGGGCACTGCGCCGCCGAGGGCCGCGACTACGACACCATCGAGAAGACGGTGGTCGCCGCCCGGCCGCCGCTGGACGACACCGACGCGTTCCTTGCCGAGGTGTCCGACTACGCCGCGCTCGGGGTGAGCGAGGTGCAGGTCACGCCGGATCGGCACCCGGTGGAGTTCGCCCAGCGGCTCGGCGACGAGGTGCTGCCACGGTTGGCGGACATCGGCTGATCGCGCTGCACGGTGCGGGTGGCCACTGTGCACAGAAAGCCACGGCGCGGCGGGATTATTGATGTACCCGCACCGATTCGGGCGGCGGAAAGGGGCCCGCTCGGGCTGGAATGATCCAGGTCACATAAAGGAGAGCTGCGCCCGCCGGAAATTGCGTCCACGGCGGGCCAGGTAGCCTCTCCGGGTGCCGCAGATGTTACCGCTTTTAGTTACCGATCGGTATGAAGTCTTGGAGCTCCTCGGCCAGGGCGGAATGGGTCGAGTGTGGAAAGCCCGCGACCGAATGCTTCAGCGGGACGTCGCCATCAAGGAAATCGTCCCACCGCCCGGCCTGACCGATCAGGCACGGCAGGAATTGCGGATCCGTTCGCTTCGGGAGGCGCGGGCGATCGCGCAACTCGACCACGTCAACGTCGTCCGGGTCTTCGACGTGTTGCTCAGCACCGACGGCGACCCGCAGATCGTGATGGAGTACGTGCCGTCCCGTTCGTTGCACGACACCATCACCACGGACGGCCCCGTCGCGCCGGTGCGGGCGGCCGAGATCGGGCTGGCCGTGCTCGGCGCGCTCCGCGCCGCCCACCAGGCCGGAATCATGCACCGAGACGTCAAACCGGCCAACATCCTCGTCGGCGTCGACGGCCGGATCGTGCTCACCGACTTCGGTCTGGCCACCGCCGTCGAGGACGTGAACCTGACCCTCACCGGTGTCGTGCTCGGCTCGCCCGCGTACGTCTCACCGGAGCGGGCCATGCGTGGCACCGTGGGCCCGGAGGGGGACTTCTGGTCGCTCGGCGCGACCCTGTACGCCGCGGTCGAGGGCCAGTCACCGTACGCCCGCCCGTCGAGTCTGATGAGCCTCACCGCCCTGGTCACCGAACCACCACCCACGGCGCGGCACGCGGGATCGCTCGCGCCGGTGTTGGACGGCCTGCTGCGGAAGGACCCGGCCGAGCGGCTGGACGCGGACGCCGCCGAGCGGTTGCTTCGCGCGGCGCTCGACGGCACGCCGACGCCCATCGCGGTGACGTGGCGCCCCGGGCCCACCGCGCCCCGGCCGGAGGCGGCGAGTGTGCCGCACCCGATCGGCGTCCACGGTACGCAGCTCGCACACGTGCAGCACCGGGGCGATCAGGTGCGCCACGACGTACCCCGGTCGTTGGCCGGCGCCGCACCGGCCGGTGCGGGTCGCGGACCGGCCCGCCGACGGCGGATCTGGCTCCTCGGTGGCCTCGGCGCCGTGGTCGCGCTCGGCCTGGTGATCGGCATCGCGCTGACCACCCGCCGCACGGCGCACCCGGGCGGCGGCGGGACAGAGCTGGTGGACTCGAGCGTGCCGGGTGCGGCGGCGAAGCCCGGCGCCGCGCCGACCACAGACGTGCTTCGGCCGATCTCGTGGTCGGTCTACCGTGACAGCAGCGGCTTCTCCGCGCCGGCACCGCGCGACTGGCAGATCGTCCGGCGCGGCCAGCAGGTCGAGTTCCACGAGCCGAACGGCGAACGGATGCTCGTCATCAGCCAGACCGACTCGCCTCGGAGCGACCCGGTGGCCGAGCTGAGCAGCCCCGCTGTCGGCGAGCGGTACCGCGACTTCCGCCGGGTCGAGCTGCTCGCCGTCAACTACCAGCTCAAGGCCGCCGACCTGGAGTGGCGCTACACCAGCGATGCGGGCACGGCCATGCACGCCCGCCAGCGCACCTTCACGGCGGCGAAGCGGAAGGGTTACCGCATCGCCTGGCTGACGCCCGAGGCCGACTGGGCGGCGGGGGCGGAGGCGTTCCGGGAGGTCACCGCGGGCTTCCGGCCGGCGTCGGCGGCGGGTGGAACCACCCCGTCCGCCAAACCCGACCCCAGCGTGTCGCCCAGGCCGAGCACGCCCCCGGCCCAGGACGGCTACCGGCTCGTCGGGGTGGCGAGCAACCGGTGCCTGGACATCACGGCGCCGGACTCACCGGACCCGGTCCGGCTCCAGCTCTGGGACTGCCGGGACGACCGTGCCCGCAACCAGCTCTGGACGATGCGGCCGGACGGGAGCGTCCAGTTGGGCGGGCGCTGCCTGGACGTGCTCGGTGCATCCAGCGACGCCGGCGCGGCGATCCAGCTCACCACCTGCAACACGACCCCGGCACAGCAGTTCACCCTGAACGCCGACCGACAACTGGTCAACGCGCACAGCGGAATGTGCCTGGGCGCGGTCGGCCAGAGCACCGCGAACGGGGCCCTGGTCGAGCAGCGGAGCTGCGGCGCCGGCACCAACCATCTGCAGTGGACCCGGAAGTAGCGGCAGGAGAGCTGACGAGGGCCGGCCTCCCGATGACGGGGAGGACGGCCCTCGCCGTGATCGGGCGGTGTCAGGCGACCGAGGCCGGGAATCGTTCCCACACCCGGTGTGTGGCCAGCAACTGCCGCACCGCCGTCAGAGCCTCGGCACCGGAGCCCGCCGTGACGATGCCGGGCGTGCCGGCCACCCCGGCCTGCTCCAGGACGGTGACGCCGGCACCCCAGGCGCCGATCGCCTTGGCGTGCCGCCAGCACTCCTCGACGAGGAGCAGCAGGCGGGGATCCACGGCTGCCGGTCCCGGCTCACCCGCCTTGTCGTCGCGGGCCGGGATCGCATCCGGTGCGGGTGCCGGCGCTCCGGCCAGCAGGACCGCGTCGAACTCGACCGACCGGCCGGTGGCGAAGGTGCGCTGCACCGGCAGGTTCGCCACCATGCCGCCACGTGGGGCGATCAGCAGCGGCACCATGCCGGCATCGAACACGGCCCGGCGGACCTCGGCGACGCCGTCCAGGTCGCCGTCGGGGTCGACGACGATCCCGATCGTGCGACCGTCACTCGGCCACTCTCTGCCGACCTGCGACAACGCCGGGCTCGGCGTGACGTCGGCGAGCGGCACGCTGGGCCGCGGGGCGGGCAGGCCCAGGCCGGTGGCGACCTCCGCGCACAGCACCGGGTCGATGTTGGCGAGGCTCCGGAGCTGGCGCTCCTTGATCGCCTGGTGGTAGCACTTGCCGAGTTCGAAGGTGTACGCCCGGATGATGTGCTCCTTCTCGACCGGCGACATGCTCAGCCAGAACAGGCGTGCCTGGCTGTAGTGGTCGTCGAACGAGACCGGGTTCGCGCGTACCTTGGGCGCCTGCGCCACCGTCACCGGCACGTCGAGGAACGCGTGTTCGTCGTCGCCGGCGGGGAACGGGTTGCCGCCGTCGAGTGAGTTCGGTCGGTACGGCGCGACACCCGCGTGCACGGCGTGCTGGTGGAAGCCGTCGCGCAGCATGTCGTTCACCGCGGCATGCGGGCGGTTGACCGGAATCTGTGCGAAGTTGGGCCCGCCCAGCCGGCTGAGCTGCGTGTCGACGTACGAGAAGAGCCGGCCCTGCAACAGTGGGTCGTTCGTGACGTCGATGCCCGGCGGGAGGTGACCGAGATGGAAGGCGACCTGCTCGGTCTCGGCGAAGAAGTTCGTCGGCGTCCGGTTGAGGACCAGCTTGCCGATGGGCTGCACCTCTGCCAGTTCCTCCGGCACGATCTTCGTCGGGTCCAGCAGGTCGATCCCGGCGAAGGTCTCCTCAGGGGTGTCGGGCAGGACCTGGATGCCGAGTTCCCACTCCGGGTACGCGCCGGCCTCGATGGCGTCGTAGAGGTCCCGGCGGTGGAAGTCCGGGTCCATTCCGCTCAGCATCTGGGCCTCCTCCCACGTGAGGGAGTGCACGCCCAGCTTCGGCTTCCAGTGGAACTTGGCCAGCACCGTCTCCCCGGCCTCGTTGACGAGGCGGAACGTGTGCACGCCGAAGCCCTCCATCGTCCGGTACGAGCGTGGGATGCCCCGGTCGGACATGTTCCACAGTGCGTGGTGCTGTGCCTCGGTGTGCAACGAGACGAAGTCCCAGAAGGTGTCGTGGGCGCTCTGCGCCTGCGGGATCTCCCGGTCGGGGTGCGGTTTGGCGGCGTGGATGATGTCGGGGAACTTGATGGCGTCCTGAACGAAGAAGACCGGCATGTTGTTGCCGACCAGGTCGAAGGTGCCCTCGTCGGTGTAGAACTTCGTCGCGAAGCCGCGAGTGTCGCGGACCGTGTCGGCCGAACCGCGCGAACCGAGCACGGTGGAGAACCGCACGAAGACCTCGGTTTCCCGCCCCTTCCTGAGGAAGCCGGCCCTCGTGACCGCCTCGGCGGTCCCGTACGCGGTGAACACGCCGTGGGCACCGGCGCCACGGGCGTGCACGACGCGCTCCGGAATGCGCTCGTGATCGAAATGCGTGATCTTCTCGCGCAGGTGGTGGTCCTGGAGCAGCGCCGGGCCACGCGGACCGGCCTTCAGCGAGTGGTCGGTGTCGCGTAGCCGCGCCCCCTGCGCCGTGGTGAGGTAGGCACCCTGCTGACCGTTCGTGGTCGTCGGCGCGCCGGTTTCCGCGCCGGTCGGCGTACGGGTCTGCGGTGCCCCCTGTTCCGGCTTCGGCGGCAGTGGGTCCTGCGGCGTCGTCGGTTCCTCGACGGTCGGTGACGCGCTTCCGGGTGCGCCGGGGACCTCCGGAGTCAGGGCGTCGGAGATCTTTCCGGAGGCTGACTTCACGGCGTTCTTGACCGCCTCGGCGGGCTTGCTTGAGTCCACTGGATGAACCCCTCCATGGAGCGTGTACGGGCAGGCGTCTGCCCTGCTACCCCTGGTCAGTGGGCCGAAACGCCACGATCACGGCATTCGTCGGCGGGACTGGTGATTTCGCCGATGCGTGGATCGGCGGAGAAGCCAAAACTGACGCACGTCGATATCCCTCGACTCTAGGGAGTGCCCGACGTGTCGTCACCAACCACCACCCGTCCCCGTTCCGTCGCCGCCCGACTCGCGCTGGCCGCTGCCCTGGTCGCCGGCGGCATCCTGGCCGGCCCGACCGGCGCCGCCCAGGCGGCGAGCCCGTACGAGCGGGGCCCCGCCCCGACCACCGCGATCCTGGAGGCCAGTCGCGGTCCCTTCGCCACGTCTTCACAGAGCGTGTCGTCGCTGAGCGTCACCGGCTTCGGTGGCGGCGTCATCTACTACCCGACCAGCACCAGCGAGGGCACCTTCGGCGCCGTCGCCATCTCGCCGGGCTTCACCGCGGCCTGGTCCAGCATCAGTTGGCTCGGGCCGAGGCTCGCCTCGCACGGGTTCGTGGTGATCGGTATCGAGACCAACAGCAGGCTGGACCAGCCGGACAGTCGGGGTCGGCAGTTGCTCGCCGCGCTGGACTACCTCACCGAGCGCAGCTCGGTGCGCAGTCGGATCGACAGCAGTCGGCTCGCGGTGGCCGGTCACTCCATGGGTGGCGGGGGCAGCCTGGAGGCGGCCTCGGCGCGGCCGTCGTTGCAGGCCGCGGTGCCGCTCGCGCCCTGGAACACGGACAAGGGCTGGTCCGAGTTGCGGGTGCCCACGCTGATCATCGGTGGTGAGAGCGACACTGTCGCGCCGGTCTCGTCGCACTCGGTGCCGTTCTACACCAGCATCCCGGCCTCCGCCGAGAAGGCGTACCTGGAGTTGAACGGTGCGAGCCACTTCTTCCCGCAGACGACGAACACGCCGACCGCCCGGCAGATGGTGGCCTGGCTGAAGCGGTTCGTCGACGACGACACCCGCTACGAGCAGTTCCTCTGCCCGGGCCCGAGCGGCTCGCAGATCGAGGAGTACCGCAACACCTGTCCCAGCGCCTGACCCTGGTCCAGGGGCGGCCGCCGGTGGCGGCCGCCCCGTCCGGGTGTGGGCGGTGAGGCATTGAAGGTCTTGACGCGGTTCCCGAGAAACGTACACTGCGAGTGTAAATAACACCCGCCACGACCGAGGGATGGGTGATGGAGCGCGGCCTCGAACTGCACCACATCGGCGTCCGTTTCGGCGGCCTCACCGCCCTCGACGACGTCTCGCTGCGGGTGCCACCCAACCGGGTGGTGGGCGTGATCGGGCCCAACGGAGCCGGTAAGACCACGCTGTTCAACGTGATCTGCGGCTTCGTCGCGCCGGCGGCGGGTTCGCTCACCCTCGACGGCCGACCGCTACGGCCACGGCCGCACCGGCTGACCCGGCTCGGCATCGCCCGCACCCTGCAGGGCACCGGGCTCTTCGCCGGGCTGACCGTGCTGGAGAACGTGATGACCGGCGCTTCGCACACCGCCCGTGCAGGCTTCCTCCCCGCGCTGCTCGGGCTGCCGGCCAGCGACCGGGACGAGCGGCGGCTGCGCCGGCACGCCCTGGACATCCTCGACGACCTGGGCATCGCCGGGCACGCCGACGCCGCTCCGACCACGCTGCCCTTTGCCGTACGCCAGCGGGTCGCCCTGGCCCGGGCACTCGCCGCCCGGCCACGGCTGCTGCTGCTCGACGAGCCCGCCGGTGGCCTCGGCGCCGACGACATCGCCAGGCTGGCGGAGCTGGTCCGGCAGCTGCCCCGGCGGGACGCCGACCCCTGCGCGGTGCTCCTGGTCGAGCACCACATGGATTTGGTGATGGCCGTCTGCGACGAACTCGTGGTGCTGGACTTCGGCCGGGTGCTCGCCGCCGGCACGCCGGACGAGATCCGCGACGACCCGACGGTCACGGACGCGTACCTCGGTGCGACCGTCGAGGAGGTCTCCCCATGAGCGCGCCCGACCTGCTCGTGGTGCGGGGCCTGGTGGCCGGTTATGGTGCCGCGCCCGTGTTGCGGGCCGTCGACCTCACCGTCCCGACCGGCACGATCGCCGCGGTCGTCGGCGCGAACGGTGCCGGCAAGACGACCCTGCTGCGCGCGCTCTCCGGCATGATCCGCCCGGCCGCCGGCCAGGTGCTCCTCGCCGGAGAGGACCTACGCGGTACGCCCGTGGAGCAGCTCGTCCGGCGCGGCATGGCGCACGTGCCGGAGGGGCGGGGCGTGATCAGCGAGCTGACAGTCGACGAGAACCTGCGGCTCGGCGGGTTGTGGCGGCGCGACCGGGCCGACTCCGGTCGTGCCCTCGACGAGGTCTACCAGCTCTTCGAGCCCCTCGCTCGACGTCGCCGGCACCTCGGCCACCAGCTCTCCGGCGGTGAGCGGCAGATGCTGGCGCTCGGCCGGGCACTGGTCGGGCGGCCCCGCCTGTTGCTGCTCGACGAGCCGTCGCTCGGCCTGGCACCGCGCGTGGTCGCCCGGACCATGGCCCTGCTGCGCCAGCTGCGCGACCGGACCGGCCTGACCGTGCTGCTGGTCGAGCAGAACGTGCGCAGCGCGCTCGCCGTCGCCGACCAGGGCGTGGTGATGTCCCTCGGCCGGGTGGTGATCGCCGCCCCGGCGGCCAGACTGCGCGACGACGTCGACCTGCGCCACGCGTACCTCGGTTTCTGACCACCACCTCGTCCCCCGGAGGGAGGACTGTTGGACCGCTTCGTCTTCCTCACCGTCGACGGCCTGTCCCGGGGTGCGGTGTACGCCGCGTTCGCGCTGGCCCTGGTGCTCATCTGGCGGGCGGCGCGGGTCGTCAACTTCGCCCAGGGAGCGATGGCCGTCGCCGCCGCGTACGTCGCCTACACCGTCTCCGCCGCGACCGGCTCCTACTGGCTCGGCTTCCTGGTCGCGATCGTCGCCGGGCTGCTGCTCGGCGCGCTGGTCGACCGGGTCGTGATGCGGCACGTGGACCACGCGTCGCCGCTCAACCCGGTCATCGTCGCGCTCGGTCTGGTGCTGCTGATCCAGGCCGTGCTGGGCATGGTGTACGGCAACGAGTTCCGCCCCGCCGAGGCACCGTTTCGTCGGTCGGCCCTCACCGTGGGAGGGGTTGCCGTGCTGTCGCCGTACGACCTGTTCGTCTTCGCCACGATCGGGGTGGTGGTCGGTGGTCTGGCCTGGATGTTCGCCCGTACCCCGGTCGGGCTGCGGATGCGCGCGGCGGCCTTCGCTCCCGAGGTCTCACGGCTGCTCGGGGTCAATGTCGCGGGCATGCTGACCCTCGGTTGGGCGCTGGCCTCCGGTGTGGGGGCGCTGGCCGCCATGCTGGTCATCCCGACCGAGCTGGGCCTGCATCCGCACGCGATGGACCTGGTCTTCGTCTCGGCGTTCACCGCAGCCGTGGTGGGAGGGCTGGACAGCCCACCGGGGGCGGTGGTCGGCGGCCTGGTGGTGGGTCTGCTGCTCTCCTACGTGAGCGGCTACGCCGGCAGTGACGTCACGCCGCTCGCGGTGCTGGTCCTGTTGTTGGCGGTGCTGTTGGTCCGGCCCGGTGGGCTGTTCGCCCCGGTCGCGGCGAGGCGGGTGTGAGCGCCACGAGGGCGGCCCTGCCGCCGAAGCGCCGGCAGGTCGACGCCGACGACCGCCCGGTCGATCCCCGACGTGGCTCCACCCTGCTGCGTCACCTCGTGGTGGTGCTCGCCGTCGGGCTGCTGCTGGTGGCGGTCAGCTACACCGTCGAGCCGTTCCGCAACTTCCAGCTCGCCACCGTGGCGGCCTATTTCTGCGCGACCGCCGGGCTGACCGTCCTCACCGGGCTCAACGGTCAACTGTCGCTCGGGCACGGCGCGTTGATGGCCACGGGGGCGTACACCGTGGCTCTGTGCCAGAACGCGTTCGCCGACCGGGGGATGACCGGCGGCTGGCTGTTGCCGCTCTCGCTGGGCGCGGCGATCGCCGTCACGGTCGGGGTCGGTGCGGTGGTCGGTGTGGCCGCGGCCCGGCTGCGCGGCCCCTACCTGGCCGGGGTCACCCTCGCGGTGGCCGTCGTCGTGCCGGCGCTGGCCGTCACCTTCGACGGCGTCCTCAACGGCGAGCAGGGACTGTCGGTGCCGGTGGAGCCACCGCCGGTGGCGCTCGGCCCGTACTTCCCGTACGAGCGGTGGCAGCTCTGGCTGTGCGGGGCAGCCACTCTGTTGGCCCTGCTGCTGCTGGCGAACCTGGTCCGCAGCCGTTACGGGCGCACCTTCCGGGCGGTCCGTGACGACGAGGTGGCGGCCCGCCTCGCCGGCATCCACGTGGCCCGCACCCAGGTCATCGCGTTCGTGGTCAGTGCCGCCACCGCCGGGCTCGGTGGCGCGCTGCTGGCGGTGCTCGCCCAGAGCGTCTCGCCCGGCGCGTTCTCGCTGACCCTGTCGCTCTTTCTGCTGATGGCCGTGGTGATCGGCGGCCTCGGGCGTCTCGCTGGCGCGCTGTGGGGGGCGGTGCTGCTGGTCGCCCTGCCCGACCTCACCCACTCCGTGACGGAGCTGCTCACGCTCTCGCCCGCGGTGGCACAGCGGTTGGAGGGCAATCTCCCGTTGGCGATCTTCGGGCTGACCCTGATCGTCGTCATGATCGCGGCACCCGGCGGCGTGCAGGGCCTGCTGTCCCGTCTTGGTCGGCGCCTGCGGGCCCGGCGTTCCTGAGCTGTCCCGCGCCCGGCCCCGGCCGGGCGCCCACCACCACACCGTTCCCCGTGACAACCGGACCGAGAAAGGTCGGTGTTCTCCATGCACCGTATGGCACAACGTGGTCTCGCGATCGCCAGCACCATCGCCCTGTTGGCCGCCGCCGGTTGCAGCGGCGACGACGGTTCCGGTCCCGGCGGAGCATCGGTGCCGGGCGTCACCGACACCGAGATCATCGTCGGTACGCACATGCCGCTCACCGGGCCGGCCTCGGCCGGCTACGCCAAGATCGCCCCGGCGACGAAGGCGTACTTCGACTACGTCAACGCCAATGGCGGTGTGCACGGCCGGAAGATCACCTACAAGATCATGGACGACGGCTACAACCCGGCGAACACCCAGCAGGTGGTCCGTCAGCTCGTCCTGCAGGACAAGGTCTTCGCCGTTCTCAATGGCCTCGGGACGCCGACCCACACCGGGGTGCTCGACTTCCTCAAGAGCAACCGGGTGCCCGACCTCTTCGTCGCCTCCGGCAGCCGCAGCTGGGACCAGCCGGACAAGTACCCGGGCACGTTCGGTTTCAACCCGGACTACACCGTCGAGGGCAAGATCCTCGCCAACTACGCGAAGGCGAACCTGGCCGGGCAGAAGGTCTGCTTCCTCGGCCAGGACGACGACTTCGGCCGGGACAGTCTGGCCGGCGTGGAGAAGGTGCTCGGCGCCGGAGCCGTGGCGGTCAAGCAGACGTACGTCACCAGCAACACCAACGTGGCGCCGCAGATCGGTGCCTTCAAGGCGGCCGGATGCCAGGTCGTCGTGCTCGCCACCGTGCCCGGCTTCACCGCGCTCTCCATCGGCACCGCCGCGCGGCTGGGTTTCACACCACAGTGGCTGGTCTCCAACGTCGGCGCCGACCACCCGACCCTCGCCAAGCAGCTCGGCGCCGCCGCACCGCTGTTGAACGGGATGGTCGGCACCAACTACCTGCCGATGCAGAACGACACCGCGAACCCGTGGATCCAGCTCTTCACGAGGATCAACACGT
Organism: Micromonospora sp. CA-259024; assembly: GCF_050936255.1. Lineage (NCBI taxonomy): Bacteria > Bacillati > Actinomycetota > Actinomycetes > Micromonosporales > Micromonosporaceae > Micromonospora > Micromonospora sp. CA-259024. The sequence goes on from NZ_JBNJND010000001.1 coordinate 1,367,177, forward strand.
CGCACAACGGGGGCGCGCCGTTCGACGGCAACACCGTCTACGGCATGTCGGTCGGCTACCTGTTCGTGCAGGTCCTGCTCGCCGCCGGCAAGGACGTCACCCGGGAGAAGGTGCTCGACGCCGTACGGAAGGGTGGCTTCCAGGGCCCCGGCCTGGCACCGCTGCGGTTCTCCGCGCAGGACCACTCCGGGTACGGCGGACAGCGGCTGACCCGGGTGAGCGGGGGAGTGCAGAGCTACTTCGGGCCGACGTACGAGACCGACGAGGCCGACGGTCCGGTCAACGAGTACGCCGTCACGCCGGCCACGCCCCCGGCGAACGGGGTACCGACCGTCTCCTGAGGACCCGTACGCCCCGACGTCCGACCGGGCGTGGTCGCACCTGACCACGCCCGGTCGACGGCTGCGCCGATTCCTGCGCGGAGTCTCCCGGCTGGTCGTCCGGGCGTTGACCGACACCGATCAGCCCCTCTAGTATCTGCACTGTGACTGCATATTCTGGCCGGATCATGGATCGTGTCGCCATCGTCGCCGGTGCTGGGCGGGCCATCGTCCGCGACGAGGGCGTCCCGCCGGCCGGCCGGCCCGGATGACGACGCCGGCGGACGCTCCGGGATTGCTGATCGCCGCCTGTCTAGACTCGGCGGTGCGTCGGGAGGCGCCGTGGCGGTGAGGGGGCGGGGGCGGATGGACGGGGTCGAGGTCGCTGGCCGGGTCGACGGGCGCACCGCCCGGGCCGAGCGCACCCGCGCGGCCATCGTCGAGGCGCACCTCGCGCTCATTTCCGAGGGCGACCTGCGCCCGACCGGGGAACGCATCGCCGAACGAGCTGGCATCTCGCTGCGCACGCTCTGGACGAACTTCAAGGACATGGAGACACTCTTCGAGGCGAGCGGCGCGGAGGTGCTCCGGCAGCAGGACGCCGCCTACCGGCCGATCCCAACCGGGCTACCGCTGGCGAAGCGGGTCGACGCGTACTGCCGGCAACGGGCCCGGCTGCTCCAGCTCATCGCACCGTCGGCGCGGGCCGCCCAGATGCGGGAGCCGGTCTCCGACCAGTTGCACCGCAATCGCCTCAAGCACATCGACCGGGTTCGCGACGAGGTCTCCGAGCTCTTCGCCGTCGAGCTGGCCCAGGCCGGTCGGGGTCGGGAGCAGCTGCTCAACGCCCTGGTGGCGGCGAGCATGTGGCCGGCCTGGTCGATGCTGCGCTACGGCCTCGGGCTGGGCGTGGACCAGGCCCGCGCGGTGATGACCCGGACGGTGGGCGCCCTGCTGGCCGAGGTCACGGCCGACTGATCCCGCCCCGACGTCGCCCCCTCTTTCCATCCGGTTACCGATAGGTGACACTGAATGCATGGTTGCTGCATCAAGAGTGCAACTAACCGTGCTGCATGGCCGGGACGACGAGTGCCGGACGATCCGGAACCTGCTCGACGGCGTGACCGAGGGCGGCGGCGCCCTGCTGCTGCGCGGCGAGCCGGGCTCGGGCCGGACGGCGCTGCTCGGCTACGCCCACCGGCACGCCGAGGGCTGCAGCGTGCTGGCCGGGACCGGCCTCGCCGAGGAAGCCGTCCTGCCGTACGCCGGCCTGCAACGCCTGCTCGACCCGGTGCTCGACCGGGCCGCGGCCCTGCCGGACGAGCAGCGTCAGCTGCTGCGGCGCGCGCTGGTCGGCGAGACCTGCCCGGCCGACCGTCACCTGACGCTGTCGATGGCGGTGCTCGGGCTGCTCGCCGTGGCCGCCCGGGACCGTCCACTGCTCGCCACCATGGACGACGTCGACCGGGGTGATCCGCGGACCGCGCAGGTGCTGGCCTTCGTGGCCCGCCGCCTGCGACACCTGCCGGTCGCCGTCCTGCTCACCGCGGACGTCACCGCCACCGTCGACGGGATACCGGCGCATCGACTCCGGCCGTTGGATGCGCGGGACAGCGTCGCCGTCCTCACCGACCGGCTGCCCGAGCGCCCCACCGCGCCGGTCGCGGCCACACTCGCGGTGGTCGGTGGCGGTAATCCGCAGGCCCTGGTGGATCTCGCCGAGGTGCTCAGCCCGGGGCAGTGGCGGGGGGAGGAGCCACTGCCCGCCGCGCCGCCGGCCGACGGTGCGCTGGGCCGCGCGTACCGGGCCCGCCTGGACCGGTTGTCGCCGGACACCCGGGCGATGCTGTTGCTAGCGGCGCTCGACGAGGACGGCGAACCGGGCACCCTGGCCCGGGCGGCGCGAGTCGCCGGCACCGAGGTCGAGGCGCTCGCACCGGCGGAGGTCGCCGGCCTGGTCCGCGTCGAGCCGCAGGGCGTCACCTTTCCCCAGCCGTTGGTTCGCGCGCTGATCGCGTCCAGTGCGACGCTCGCGGAGCGCCGCGCGGCCCACCGGCTGCTCGCCGGAGCGCTGGACGCGAACGGGCAGCGGCTACGCCGGGCGATGCACCTCGCCGCCGCGACGGCGGACGCCGACCCGGCCCTCGCCGCCGAGCTGGAGCAGGCGGCGGTCGATGGATCGGACGGCTGGGTCGTGGCCTCCGCGGCGCTGCGCCGAGCGGCCGACCTCAGCGACCAGCCGATCCAGGCCGCTGCTCGCCTGCAGACCGCCGCCGAGTATGCCTGGGCCGGGGGGCAACCCGATCAGGCCCGGCTGCTGCTCGACCGCCTCCGCGCCGTGTCCACGGACCCAACCGTCAGGGCGCGCGCCGACCTGCTGCGCGGTGAGTTGGAGCTGCGCTGCGGCATCGCGGAGGGCGCCTCGGTCACGTTGCTGACCGCCGCCAGAGCGGTGGCCGACTCCGACCGTGCCCTGGCGTTGACCGGTCTGGTGCGGGCCGGCGAGGCCGTCTGCTTCGCCGGGGACCAGTACCGGTACGCCGAGGTCGGCCGGTGGGCGTCGGCGTTACGACGCGCGAGCGACCCGCCCGCCATGGAGCTGATGAGCTGTCTGATCGCCGGGGTGGCGTCGACCCTGCGGGGTGACCACGAGCGGGCCGGTCCCGCGCTGCGCCGCGCCGTCGTGCTGGGTGGCCGGTTGACCGGCTCGGCGCTGACCCCGACCGCGCTCACCTGCGCGGCGGCGGCCGGCCTCCTGGTGGCCGTGGACGGCGCGGCGCACCGGCTCGCCGAGCGTGCCGTCGGGTTGGCCCGGGAGCGGGGCGAGCTGTCCATGCTGTCCCGGGCGCTGGAGTTGCGCGCGGTCGCCGAGTACTGGCTGGGTCGACACGAGGCGGCGGCGGAGACGTCCCGCGACGGGCTGCGGGTCGCCCGCGCATCCGGTCAGGTCAACTGCGCCAACGTCCACCTGGGCATGCTCGCCGTGCTCGCCGCGATCCGGGCCGATCGGCACACCAGCCTGCGGCGGATCCGCGAGATCGGCGAGGCGCCGACGCCGGGCGGCCGTCCGCACGCGCTCGCGGGATGGGCGCTGGCGGTGCTCGACCTGGTGGACGGCCGGCACGCCGAGGCAGCGGACCGACTGGCGTCGTTGGCCCGGCTCGGCACCGGTCGCGGTCAGGTCCTCGTGCAGGTGATGGCCACCCCGTACCTGGTGGAGGCGGCAGCGCAGCTGGCACACCGGCCGGCGGCGACGGCCGCGCTCGCCGTGTTCGACAGGTGGGCCGGCAGCACCGTGAGTCCGCTGCGCCGGGCGCTGTCCGCGCGGTGCCACGCGCTGCTCGCTCCCCGGGGTGGCGCCGAGGCCGAGCGGGAGTTCCGGATGGCGCTGCGGCTGCACCCGACGGAGGCCGGCGCGTTCGAGCGAGCCCGCACCGAGCTGCTCTTCGGCCAGGAGCTGCGCCGCAGCCGACGCCCCCGTGACGCGCGTGCGCACCTGCACCAGGCCCGCGAGATGTTCACCCTGCTCGGCGTGGCGTGCTGGGCTGAACAGGCCACCACGGAGCTGCGCGCGGCCGGGGAGTCGGTGGGCCCGCCCGACCTGCCGTCCGCGCGGCTGTTGACGGGCCAGCAACTGCGGATCGCCGAGCTGGTCGCGGAGGGAGCCACCAACCGGGAGATCGCCGCCCGGATGTTTCTCTCCACCCGTACGGTCGACCACCACCTGCGCAACGTGTTCCATCGGCTCGGCGTCCGCTCGCGCACGGAGTTGGCCCGCGCGTTCGCCGCCGAACGGCACGTCGGGCTGGCCTCCGAGTGGTGACCGTCCGGTCTGGACGCCATAAACTATCACCGCTAGTTTAAGCGTCATGGAGCTCACCCTCTCCGCCGAGCAGGTCGCGGTCCGGCAACTGGCCGCCGAGTTCGCCGACCGGGAGTTGCTGCCTCACGCCGCCGCCTGGGATCGGCGTGAGTCCGTCGACCCTGCCATCGTCGCCAAGCTCGGCGACCTGGGCTTTCTGGGGCTGACCATCGCGGAGGCCGACGGCGGTTCCGGGGGCGACCACCTCGCGTACTGCCTGGTCCTGGAAGAGCTCGGCCGGGGCGACTCGGCGGTGCGCGGCATCGTCTCGGTCTCACTCGGCCTGGTCGCGAAGTCGATCGCCGCCCACGGTTCGGTCGCACAGCGGGCCGAGTGGCTGCCCCGGCTCTGCGCAGGCACCGCACTCGGGTGTTTCGCGCTGACCGAGCCGGACAGCGGCTCGGACGCGGCGGCGCTGCGCACCCGTGCGGTCCGCGACGGCGCCGACTGGCTGCTGACCGGCACGAAGACGTTCATCACCAACGGCACCACCGCCGACGTCGCACTGGTCTTCGCCCGCACCGGCGGCCCCGGGCACCGAGGCATCACCGCGTTCCTGGTCCCCACCGGCAGCCCGGGGCTGACCCGACGCGAGATCCACGGCAAGCTGGGCCTGCGCGGTCAGGCCACCGGCGAGCTGCGCTTCGACGAGGTGCGCGTGCCCGACACCGCCCGCCTCGGCGGCGAGGGCAACGGCTTCCGCCTGGCCCTGGCCACCCTCGCCAAGGGCCGGATGTCGGTGGCCGCCGGCTGTGTCGGAATCGCCCAGGGCTGCCTCGACGCCGCGGTGGGCTACGCCGGGCAGCGGACCCAGTTCGGCAAACCGATCGCCGCCCACCAACTGGTCCAACAACTGCTCGCCGCCATCGCGATGGACACCGCCGCCGCCCGGCTGCTGGTCTGGCAGGTGGCCGATCTGATCGACCGCGGCCAACCGTTCGCCACCGAGGCGTCGATGGCCAAGCTCTTCGCCAGCGAGGCCGCCGTCCGCGCGGCCAACAACGCGGTCCAGGTCTTCGGGGGGTACGGCTACATCGACGAGTACCCCGTGGGTAAGTACCTGCGCGACGCGCGGGTCGCCACCCTCTACGAGGGCACCAGCCAGATCCAGCAACTCCTCATCGGACGCGCGCTCACCGGCGTCAACGCCTTCTAGCTGTAGGGAGACCTGGCATGAGAGTCTTCGCCTCGTTCGAGGAGCTGGCCGGCGCGGTCGGCGAAACCATCGGCCCCGGCCCGTGGCAGCGGATCGAGCAGAGCCGGGTCGATCTCTTCGCCGACGCCACCGACGACCACCAGTGGATCCACCTCGACCCGGTACGCGCCGCCGCCGGGCCCTTCGGCGGCACCATCGCGCACGGCTACCTGACCCTGTCGCTGCTGCCGGCGCTGGCCGGCCGGCTGTACCGGGTCGACGGGGTGGCGATGGGGGTCAACTACGGGCTGAACCGGGTGCGCTTCCCCGCGCCGGTCCGGGTCGGCGCCGCCGTACGCGCCACCGCCACCATTGCCGAGGTGTCGCCGGTGAGCGGCGGCGTCCAGCTGATCGCGGCGGTCACCGTGGAGAGCGACAGCGGTGGCAAGCCGGTCTGCGTCGCCGAGACCGTGAGCCGGCTCTACCGCGCCGCAGGTCGATGACCGCATAGCTGAGCGGGCGGCTACGGAACCCCGTCGCCGTCCCGTCATCTGTCGCGAGGCTGCCTGCGTGCCTGCCGCTGGTCGGAGCGCGTCCCGACCGTAGCCGAAGGGGCGAGCTGGTCGCGGCGGCGGGTGAGGTAGGCCCGCTCCGCGGGGTTGCCGGCGAGATCGATGGCCCGGTCGTACGCCGCCCGCGACTCGTCGCCGCGTCCGAATCGCCGCAGCAGGTCGGCGCGCGCGGCGTGGAAGGCGTGGTAGCCGTCGAGGACCTCGGCGAGCCGGTCGATCTCGGCGAGCCCGACCCCGGGGCCGTCGACCTCGGCGACCGCGACCGCCCGGTTGAGCCGCACGATCGGCGACGGGTCGAGCAGCACCATGCGGCCGTAGAGGGCGACGATCGTGGACCAGTCGGTGTCCCGGGTGGATGGGGCGTCCGTGTGGACCGAGTTGATCGCGGCCTGCAGCTGATAGCGCCCGGGTGGGTCACCCCCGGCGGCCACCGCCGCGATCCGCTCGCGAAGCAGGGCGTTGCCCTCGGCGATGAGAGTGCGGTCCCATGCGCCGCGGTCCTGCTCGTCCAGGGTCACCAGCTCCCCGGTCTGGGACACGCGCGCCGGTCGTCGGGCGTCAGTGAAGAGCATCAAGGCAAGCAGTCCGGCTACCTCGCCGTCGTCCGGGAGGAGACTCCGGAGCAGGCGGCCGAGGTGGATCGCCTGGTCGGTGAGGTCCACGCGCACCGGGTCGTCCCCCTCGCTGGCGAGATAACCCTCGTTGAAGACGAGGTAGACGACCGCGAGCACGCCGTCGAGCCGTTCGCGGATGTCGTCGGCCGAGGGCACCCGGTAGGGGATGTGGGCTGCCTTGATCTTCGCCTTGGCACGGGTGATTCGTCGCGCCATCGTGGTCTCCTGCACCAGAAAGGCGCGGGCGATCTCGGGGACGGTGAGGCCACCGAGCAGGCGCAGGGTGAGCGCCACCCGGGCCTCCATGGCGAGCGCAGGGTGGCAGCAGGTGAAGACCAGTCTGAGCCGGTCGTCCTCCACCGGACCGGTCGACTCGGGAGGGTCGCCGTCGTACACGATCCGGGCCTCCTGATGCTTGGCGTAGCGCTGCGACTCGCGACGGATCCAGTCGATCGCCTTGCGGGTCGCGGTGGTGACGAGCCAACCCCCGGGATTCGGCGGTACGCCATCACGCGGCCACCGCTCCGCAGCCGCTACGAACGCCTCGGCCGTCGCTTCCTCGGCGACGTCAAGGTCGCCGAAACGGCGCGCAAGGCCGGCGACCATGCGCGCCCACTCCTCGTGGTGGACACGGGTGATCGCCTGCTCGACGGTGGGACCGGTCACGGCTCTGGCAGCGCTCGTACGGGTTCCGCAGTTCGGAAGGGACGCACCTCGACCGTGCCGCGGCACGCTTTCGACCCCTCGGCGGCGAGCGCCAGGGCCACGTCGAGGTCGGCCGCCTCGATGACCCAGAAGCCGTCGAGGCACTCCGGCGTCCGCAGGTAGGGCCCGTCGGTGAAGGCTGGCTTGTCGCCCTGCCCGTCGACGGTGGTGGCGGTCGTTGCGGGCTCCAGACCGTCGGCGAAGACGAAGTGCCCATTCCGATGGAGCCTCTCGTTGAAGGCGCCGGCGTCGGCGATCGCCTGCAGCATGACCTCCTGGGAGGGGTGGGTGCCGAACTCGGTCTGCTCGGCCGGTCCGTAGACGGACAACAGGTACCTGGGCACCGCGCTCACTGCTCCCCGGAGCCGTTACGCCGGGCGTGCCCGGGACCGTGGAACCGGTGCACCTCCTGCGGCCAGTCGAGCACGGTCGCGAGCCTGCCGGCCCAGTATCGCGCCGCCGCGTCGTCGGGCACGTCCACGACCGCGAAGCCACCGAGGTGCTCCTTGGTCTCGACGTACGGGCCGTCGGTGAAGATGGGCTTGCCGTCGACCAGCTCGACACTGCACACCGCGGTGGACCGGTCGAGCCCGCCGTTGGTGAAGATCAGGACGCCGTCGGCCTGCATCTCCTCGATCACGGCCCGGCTGGACGCGGCCTTCTCGCGCAGCTCTTCCGCCGTGTGGTCGGGCACCCACTCATCGTTGAAGGTGATCAGGTACTCCGTCATGATCGTCTCCTCTCAGTCCCCGGACGAGGGCCTTGCCCGGCTCCTCGTGTCGGGCGGCCCGGGCCGGCCGCCGCGCACCAGTTCCACGAACGGCTGCCCCTCGATACGACACCATCGCGGAAACTCCTCTGATCAGTTTCCGTCTGCGTCGTGGTGAACCACGGACGGGTTCAGCAGCGCGGGGCTCCCCGCGGCGGTCCTGTGCCCGTTGGCGCCGAGTAGGTGGCGGAGCCTCCGGATCTCAGCGATCAGGCGAGGAATGTCCTGGCGGGCACTGGCGATGAACCGGGCGTTCTCGTCCCAGCGTTCGTCCGCGACATCAACATAGCGGGGCTGCTGGACGAGGGTGGCGGCCACAATCTCAGAAGGGTCGAAGTCCGGCCAGCGTTCACCGAGCGCGGTGTCAGGGATCGTGCTGATGGCGACCAGGCTCATGGCGAAGTCATCGTCGAGTTGACGCACGTACCAGGGGCCCGGAGTCGCGGCGTTGGCGAGCTCCTCGATCTCGGCGAGTTCCTCGTCGGTCATCGGTTCGGGGTTGTCCATCGGGCGGCAAGCTCCTCGCGTTCGACCAGGCGTCCGTTGGTAAACTGTGCGCCAGCGCGGACGAGCGCGACGAGGCGGGTGTCGTCAGCGCGGACTCCGACAACGGCGGCGCCGGGCCCCTGGTGCCCGGCACCGCGACGGATGCTGTCAGGCGACCGCGCAGGCGGTGCCGTTGAGGCTGAAGGCGGCCGGTCGGCCGGTGTTACCGGTGTGGGTCGCCTGGAAGCCGATGTCGACCGAGGTGTTCGGCGCGATCGTCGCGTTGTAGGAGACGTTGCGGGCAGTCACCGCTCCGCTGGACGGGGAGTAGGCGGCGTTCCAGCCGCTGGAGATGGTCTGCCCGCCCGGCAGGGTGAACGCCAGAGCCCAAGCGTTGACCGGTGTGCTGCCCGTGTTGGTCACCGAGACGGACGCGGTGAGGCCGCTGTTCCAGGCGTTGACCGCGTACGTGACGCGGCACCCGCCGGATGCTGGCGGGGTGGTCGGCGGGGGCGTGGTGGTCGGAGGCGTGGTGGTCGGAGGCGTGTCGCCCCCGATGCTGCCGGGCACCGACCGGAGGGCGTCGTACCAGGCCACGGCCATCTTGCGGTAGCCCGTCGCGTTGGGGTGCACCCCGTCGGCCAGGTCGCTGAGCGTCAGGGCGCGGTACATGTCGACCAGGTGGACGCGTTTCCCGGCGGCGGCCCTGGTCTGCGCGATCCCGGGAATCGCGGCGTTGAACGCCCGGACCTGGTTGTCGGCACCGGACTTCGGGACGATGGTCGCGACGAACACCTCCGCGTTCGGGGCGGTGGCGGTGATCCGGTCGATCAGCGTGGCCAGCCGGGCCGGAGCGCCGGACGTGTCTCCGTACATGTCGTTGGTGCCGATGTGCAGCAGCACGGTCCGGGGATTCGTGGCCCGCAGCCAGTTGACGACGTTGGCGTCGATCTGGGCGATCGTCCACCCGGAATGGCCCTCGTGGTCGTGGTCGCCGAGGCTGGCTGGGCCGTTGAACTGGGAGCCGACGAAGTCGATCCGATAGCCCCCGGTCGTGAACCGCTGCCAGAGTTCGATCCGGTAGCCGCCAGGAACGTTGAATCCGTCGGTGATCGAGTCACCGAGGGGCATCACACGTACCCCGCCGTTGGACTCCGCGCTCGCGGGAGAGATCGCGATCGGTACGGCGGCGACCATGGCGGCGACGGCGGCCAGCGCCGCCCACCACCGGCGAACCCGGCGGGGCCTCGGCGTCGGTGCGATGGCGGTGGGTGGGGGAGGGACGGGATACCCGGGCATTGGACTGCTCATGGCACTTCCTCAGGTGGTGGTTGCGTGACAGCGGCGGGCACCGGAGAGATGGATGCCGCCATGACGCGGTACGCAGGAGTGGGCCGCGCGCAACGACCAGCACCCGGACGTTTCCCTGGTGGTCGCATCGCTGTAGCTGGCACTGCCCGTCGAGGGTGGCAGCGACAGATCGATGAGCCATGGTGGAGGTGTGCCCTGCACCCCGCGTGACGGACGATAGCGTGTTGTCGCCAACAAGGGCAACGGATCGACGTACGCCTATGCCACGCGGTTGTCGTTCACCCCGTGCCGACGTGGCTGCGATCCTGCTGGAGCACCGAGTCGAGCCAGCGCAGCTGACGTCGGACGTGGACGGCCTCGCCGCCCTCGTGGCCGTTGAACAGGTAGACGTGCATCTCCCGCACGGGCCGCCCAGCCGCGGCGCCGTAGTGGTTGTAGGCGGCGAACCCGGTTGCCGGCGGGCAGACGGTGTCCCGTAGACCGATCCCGAAATGGGCCGGCGCCGTCGCACGCCGCGCGAAGCTCACCGCGTCGACGTAGGACAGGGTGCGCCGCACCGCGTCCTCGGCCTCCCGGTGCACGGCCAGGTAGCGGGCGATCTCCCCGTACGGAGCGGCGTCGCTGAGCTGGACGGCCCGTTGCATGTCGCAGAGGAACGGGGCGGTGGTCAGCACCGCGCTGAGGTCGTCGACGAGGCCGGCCACGGCCAGGGCGAGACCGCCGCCCTGGCTGTTGCCGACCACGGTGACCCGGTCTCCGTCGACCCCCGGCAGCGCGCGGACCGCCTCGACCGCCCTGACCGCGTCGGTGATCAGACGGCGGTAGTGGTAGTCGCGCGGGTCGAGAATCCCCCAGGTGGCCGGCCAGGGGCCGCCGGGCGCGCCGTGCGGGTCGGCGGTGTCCCCGGCGCCGTACTGCCCCGCCTGGCCCCGGTTGTCCATCAGCAGGTGCGCGTACCCGGCCACCGGCCAGGTCAGCCGCTCATGTGGCAGACCACGGCCACGGCCGTAGCCGGCGTACTCGACCACGGCGGGCAGCGGCTCTCGAACACCCGTCGGGCGCGTGTACCAGGCTCGGACGGGGTCACCGCCGAATCCCGCGAACGTGACGTCCCAGGAGTCGAGTAGCCGCAGGTCGGTGGGCTCCGGACGAACGTCGACGAGCACCGGCCGGGCGGCCGCCTCGGCGAGGGTGTCGCGCCAGAACTGGTCGAAGTCGTCGGGCTCGACGATCTCGGGCGTGTACCGCTGGAGTTCGTCGAGAGTGGAGTCGGAGTGGGGCAAGGGTCCTCGCAGCAGCCGGGGTCAGTGCGGATGGGCGGGGGGTGCGGTGCTCTCCCGGACGACCAGCTCGGTCACCAGGTCGATCCGGCTGGTCGCCGGCTCGTTGCCCCGGGTCAGGTCGAGCAGCATCTGGGTCGCGATGCCAGCCATGTCGCGCAACGGCTGGTTGATCGTGGTGAGGGCGGGGTCGGTCCACGCGGAGACCGGCAGATTGTCGTACCCGATCACCGAAAGGTCCTCGGGCACACGGAGGCCGCACTGGCGGGCGGCCCGGAGCACCCCCATGGCCTGGATGTCGGAACCGGCGAAGATCGCCGTGGGCCGGTCCGGTCGGCGTAGCAGTTGCAGCCCGTGGGCGTGCCCGGCGGTCGCGGAGAAGCTGCCGTAGCGGATCAGCTCGCGGTCGACCGCGAGCCCGACCTCCTCGTGGGCCGACTGGAAACCGGCGGCCCGGGCCCGGCTGCAGAGCACGTCGGGCGGCCCGGAGATGACGGCGATCCGCTGGTGCCCCAACTCCAGGAGGTGCCGGGCGGCGAGCAGGCCGCCGTTCCAGTTGTTCGATCCGACGGTGGGCACGGAGGCGGAGGTCGCGCTGTCGGTGTCGACGACGACGAACGGGATGCCCTGACGCCGCAGGTGCTGTTGCTGGGCCTCGGCCAGGTGGGAGAGAACGAACACCACGCCCAGCGGGCGGTCGGCGAGTGTCGCGTCCAGCCATCGTGGCGGCGGGTGGTGCGCGCCGCCGAGCTGGGCGACGGACAGCCCGACGCCGGCGGCGCTGGTGACCGCCTCGACGCCCCGCAGGATCTCCATCGCCCAGCCGGTGTCGAACTCGTGGAACACGAGATCGATCCGCCCTCCGCTGGTCGAGGTCCGCCGGGTGCGGCGCTGGTACTGGTGGCGGTCGAGGCTCGCCTCCACTCGGGCTCTGGTGTCGGGGGCGACGTCGCCACGCCCGTTGAGGACCTTGGACACGGTCGCGACCGAAACACCGACATCGTTCGCGATGGTCGCGATGGTGGTGGAGGCGGGTGGGCCGAGCGGGCGGAGCTCTGTCATCGCAGCCTCACACAGCATCCGAAAGTTTCGGAAGACCCTAACACGGTTGGCCGGTCACGCCAGTCGATGCGCCGGCCCGCCTGATCCTGGGCCATTTCGAGCCCCGTGAGCACCGGTATGCCAGTGCGGAGTCACCGACCGCAGAGGTCGGTCGCCGGAGGTCGAGATGAGACTCTTGACACACATCGATGGGGGGCTCTAGGTTGCCGAAAAGGTTGCGCCGGTTTCCGGAAAGTTTCGGATCGTGAACATCCGCCACGGAACTGGTTCCACGAGGGCGCGGGATGTGGCCGGAGCTAAGGGGTCTTGGCATGAGCAGTCAGTTACCCGTGGACAGTGGCGGCGCGCCGTGGCGTGATCCGCGGCTGTCGCCGACCGAGCGGGCCGAGGCGCTCCTGCCGTTGATGTCGCTGGAGGAGAAGGTCGCTCAGCTCGTCGGAGTCTGGGTCGGTGCCGAGACCTCCGGCGAGGGCGTCGCGCCGCACCAGAGCGACATGATCGACAATGTCGCCCCGTGGAGCAGCCTCATCCAGCACGGGCTGGGCCAGCTCACCCGCCCGTTCGGCACCGCGCCGGTCGACCCGGTGCTCGGCGCCCGGTCACTGGCCGCCTCGCAGGCGCAGATCGTGGCCGCGAACCGGTTCGGCATTCCGGCACAGGTGCACGAGGAATGCCTGACCGGGTTCGCGGCGTGGCGGGCCACCGTCTACCCGACCCCGCTGAGCTGGGGCGCCTCGTTCGACCCCGAACTGGTCGAGGCGATGGCGGGCCGGATCGGGCGCTCGATGCGGGCCGCCGGTGTGCACCAGGGGCTCGCCCCGGTCCTGGATGTCACCCGCGACTACCGCTGGGGTCGCACCGAGGAGACGATCGGCGAGGACCCCTACCTGGTGGGGACGACCGGTGCCGCGTACGTGCGGGGCCTGGAGAGGGCCGGCGTGGTGGCCACCCTGAAACACCTCGCCGGTTACTCCGCCTCCCGCGGCGGACGCAACCTCGCGCCGGTGCCGATGGGTCGTCGGGAGCTGGCCGACATCATCCTGCCGCCCTTCGAGATGGCCCTGCGCCACGGTGGCGCCCGCTCGGTGATGAACTCATACGCCGAGATCGACGGCCTGCCCGTCGCCGCCGACCAGGAGCTGTTGACCGGGCTGCTGCGCGACGAGTGGGGTTTCACCGGCACCGTGGTGGCGGACTACTTCTCCGTACGCTTCCTGCAGACCCTGCACGGCGTCGCCGATCGCCCCGGCGACGCCGCCCGGCTCGCCCTGCGGGCCGGGATCGACGTCGAGCTGCCCACCGTGGACGCCTTTGGCGCTCCGCTGGTGGAGGCGGTTCGCCGCGGCGAGATCGACGAGGCCCTGATCGACCGTGCGCTGCGTCGGGTGCTGATCCAGAAGGTAGAGCTGGGCCTGCTCGACGAGGACTGGCAGGAACTGTCCGACGATGGGGCCGACCTGCGCTTCGACGACGAGATCAGCCGGGACGTCGCCGTACGCCTGGCCCGGGAATCCGTCGTCCTGTTGCGCAACACCGGCGTCCTGCCGCTGCCGGTCGGCGGTCGGGTCGCCCTGGTCGGCCCGGTCGCCGACGACCCGATGGCCATGCTCGGTTGCTACTCGTTCCCCAACCACGTCGGCGTCCACCACAGCGAGTTCGGGCTCGGCGTGGACATCCCCTCGCTGCGCGACGAGCTGGCCCGGCGTGTTCCCCTGCTCAGCCACGAGGTCGGCTGCGGCATCACCGGCGAGGACACCTCGGGTATCCCGGCCGCGGTCGCCGCGGTCGCCGCCGCCGACGTGTGCGTGCTCGCCGTCGGCGACCGCGCGGGGATGTTCGGCCGGGGCACCTCCGGCGAGGGCTGCGACGCCGCCGACCTGCAACTGCCCGGCGTGCAGGCCGAACTCGTCCGGGCTGTCCTCGCCACCGGCACCCCGGTCGTCCTGGTGCTGATGACCGGTCGCCCCTACGCGCTCGGCCCGGAGTTCGACGCCGCGGCAGCGGTGGTGCAGGCGTTCTTCCTCGGCCAACTCGGTGGGCAGGCGCTCGCCGAGGTGCTCACCGGCGCGGTGAACCCGTCCGGGCGGTTGCCGGTCAGCGTCCCTCGTGACGCCGGCGGAATGCCGAGTACCTACCTGTCACCGCCGCTCGGTCACCGCAACAGGGTCTCCTCGGTCGACCCGACCCCGGCGTACCCGTTCGGCCACGGGCTGAGCTACACCACCTTCGAGTGGTCCGACGCCACGGTTGTCGAGCCGGCGGACGAGGCGCAGGATGCGCCGGCGGCCTGGCCCGTCGACGGCGAGGTGCGGGTGCGCATCACCGTCGCCAACACCGGTGACCGGGCCGGCACCGAGGTGGTGCAGCTCTACCTGCACGACCCGGTCGCGCAGATCACCCGTCCGGTGGTCCGGCTGGTCGGCTACACCCGGCTGCCGTTGGAGCCCGGTGAGGTGGCGCACGTGACGTTCGACGTGCCGGCCGACGTCGCGTCGTTCACCGGGCTGTCCGGCCGGCGCATCGTCGAGCCCGGCGACGTCGAGCTGCGGTTCGGCCGGTCGAGCGGCGACACGGCGGCATCCCTCCCGCTGCGGTTGACCGGCGCCGAGCGCCAGGTCGGCCACCAGCGGGATCTGCTCACGTCGGTGCGGATCGAGCCCCTCGTGGCCGTTCCACACTCCGCATAGGAGGCCGAGGATGACATCCGAGCTGTTGCGGCCACCGCCGCCGGCACCACCCCGTCCTCCGGCGGAGGAACCCGGCCCCGAACCGCGAGCACCACGCGGCCGCCGAAGCTGGCGGCAGGCGCTGCGCCGGGACTGGCAGCTCTACTCCCTCGCCGTCCTGCCACTGCTGTTCTTCCTGATCTTCCGGTACCTGCCGATGATCGGGAACGTCATCGCGTTCCGACGGTTCAAGCCGGGCGGCAGCATCTTCGGCGAGTACTGGGTCGGGCTGCGGTACTTCCGGATGTTCTTCACCGACCCGACGTTCTGGGAGGTCTTCACCAACACGCTGGTGCTCGGGGCGTTGACCCTGCTGTTCTGCTTCCCATTGCCGATCGTGCTGGCGCTGCTCCTCAACGAGGTGCGTGCCCGCCGGTTCAAGCGGTTCGTCCAGTCGGTGTCGTACCTGCCGCACTTCCTGTCGATCGTGATCGTCGCGGCGATGGTCATGCAGTTCACCTCGGTCGACGGCACCGCCAACCAACTCGTGCGGCTGTTCGGCGGCGACCCGGTGGCGTTCCTGCAACAACCGGAGTGGTTCCGCACCATCTACGTCTCGTCCGAGGTGTGGCAGACCGTCGGCTGGGGCACGATCCTCTACCTCGCCGCCCTCACCACCATCGACGAAGACCTGTACGAGGCGGCCCGGATCGACGGCGCCAGCCGGCTGCGGCAGACCTGGCACGTGACGTTGCCCGGGATCCGGCCGACGATGGTGACCCTGCTGATCCTCAACATCGGCAGCTTCATGGCGGTCGGGTTCGAGAAGATCCTGCTGCTCTACAACCCGCTGACGTACCCGACCGCGGACGTGATCTCCACCTACCTGTTCCGGATGGGCTTCCAGTCCAGCAACTTCAGCTACGCCGCTGCCATCGGTCTCTTCGAGGCGGTGATCGGGCTGATCCTGGTCCTGTCGGCGAACCTCATCTCCCGTCGCACGGTAGGGACGAGCCTGTGGTGACCCTCGGCACGAAGAGAGACGCCCCGAAGACGCGCGGGCCGGTGGACAGCCGGGGCTACCGGATCTTCCGGATCGTCAACACGGTCGTCCTGATCGGCGTCGTGATCGTGACGCTGTACCCGTTCCTCAACATCGTGGCCCGCTCGCTCAGCGACGAGGCGTACATCATCGCGGGGAAGGTGAGCCTCGTCCCGCGCGGGTTCGACGTGACCGCGTACAAGCTGGTGATGTCCGACGCGATGTTCTGGACGAACTACCGCAACACGGTGGTGTACACGGTGGTGGCCACGCTCATCTCGATCGTGCTGACCACGTGTTACGCGTACGTGCTGTCGAAGCCGCAGCTCAAGGGGCGGGGCGTCCTCGTCGGGGTCGCGCTGTTCACCATGTTCTTCTCCGGCGGTCTGATTCCCAACTACGTGCTGGTCACCAGCCTGGGGATGAAGAACACCATCTGGGCCGTGGTGATCCCCAACGCCATCAGCGTGTTCAACCTGCTGGTCATGAAGGCCTTCTTCGAGAGCCTGCCGACCGAGTTGGAGGAGGCGGCAGCGGTCGACGGGCTGAACACGTACGGCATTCTGCTGCGCATCGTGCTGCCGTTGTCGAAGGCGATCATCGCCACGATGGTGCTCTTCTACGCGGTCTCCTTCTGGAACTCGTGGTTCACCGCGTTCCTCTACTTCGACCGGCAGGACCTGCTCCCGGTCACCGTGTACCTGCGCAACCTCATCGCGGGCGCCACCAGCGCCGAGTCGGCCGCCGCCGACGCCGACAAGGTCCAGGCAGCGGCCACCCTCCAGGCCGTGACGATCGTGCTCACCACCCTGCCCATCCTGGCGGTCTACCCCTTCGTCCAGCGGTACTTCGTCTCCGGCGTGCTGCTCGGAGCGGTCAAGGGGTGAACGCCCGCCGACCCGCACCGTCCCCCACCCCACCCCACCCACCACCGAAAGGACGAGCCATGCTCCACAAGACGTGGCGCCGCGTGGCGACAGCCACCGCGGGTCTGCTCGCGCTCACCCTTACCGCAGCCTGTTCCGAGGACCCCGGCGAGTCGACGGACCTCTCGGAGAACCGGGCCGGCGCGATGGCCGACTACGGCGTCGGCGACCAGTTCAAGGCCACCGAGGCGCTGTCCTTCTCCACCCTCTACAACAACCACACGTTCTACCCGCTCAAGGAGGACTGGCTGTTCTGGTCGGAACTCACCAAGCGGACGAACGTCACCATCGAGCCGGTCGCCGTTCCGCTGAGCGACTACGAGCAGAAGCGCAGCCTGCTGATCGGCGCCGGGGACGCCCCACTGATCATTCCGAAGACGTACCACCCGCAGGAGAACGCGTTCGTCTCCTCCGGGGCGATCCTCCCGGTGAGCGACTACCTGGATCTGATGCCCAACTTCAAGGACAAGATCACCAAGTGGAACCTCAAGCCGGAGATCGACAACCTGCGGCAGTCCGACGGTAAGTTCTACCTGCTGCCCGGCGTCCACGAGAAGCCCACGCAGGAGTACACGGTGCTGGTGCGCACCGACATCCTCCAGGAGCTGAACCTGTCGGTCCCGAAGACCTGGGACGAGCTGTACACCGTGCTCAAGGCGATGAAGGCGAAGTACCCGAACGTCTACCCGTACTCCGACCTGTTCAGTAAGCCCACGCCGACCGGCGCCCTGCTGAACATCCTCGGTGCGTCGTTCGGCACTCAGGCGGGGTGGGACTACCAGCACGCCACCTGGGACCCGGCGGCGAAGAAGTTCACCTACACCGGCGCGTCCGAGCAGTACAAGCAGATGCTCACGTACCTGCACAAGCTCGTCGCCGAGGGCCTGCTCGACCCGGAGAGCCTCACCCAGACCGACGACCAGGCGCGCCAGAAGCTCGCCAACGGCAAGTCCTTCGTGGTCACTGGCAACGCGCAGACCCTGGTCAACAACCACCGCCCCGACCTGGCGAAAACCCTGCCGAACGCGAAGATGGCCAAGATTCCGCTGCCGATCGGCCCGGCCGGTGAGATCAATCCCTTTCCCCGGCTGGAGAACGGCATCATGATCTCCACGAAGGCCCGGGAGAGCAAGAACTTCGTGGCCATGATGCAGTTCATCGACTGGTTGTGGTATTCCGACGCCGGCATGGAGTTCGCCCGCTGGGGCGTCGAGGGCACCACCTTCACCAAGGACGCGTCCGGCAAGCGCTCGGTCACCGCCGACGTCGACTTCCTGGGGATCAACCCGAAGGGCACCAAGCACCTGCAGAAGGACTTCGGCTTCCACAACGGCGTCTTCGCCTACGGCGGCACCCCCGACCTGGTCCGAGGGTTCTTCTCCCCGGAGGAACTGGAGTTCCAGAAGGTGATGGACGCCCGCCCGCCGAGGCTGGTGTCTCCGCCCTACCCGTTCACCGATGAGGAGCGCGAGCAGGTGTCGCTCTGGGAGACCCCGCTGAAGGACTTCGTCTCCCAGAACACGCTGAAGTTCGCCCTCGGTCAGCGGCCCCTCACCGAGTGGGACGCGTACGTGGCCGAGCTGAAGGCCAAGAACTCCGAGCAGTACATCGACATGGTCAACAAGGCGTACGAACGGTTCCAGAAGAACAACGGCTGATCAGCGGGAAGTCCGGTCGGGCCGCCAGCGCGGCCCGGCCGGGCCTCCCGGCGACCTCCGGCCGCCCCTCCCGGTCGCCGCCGGCCGGGTCGAGGTGGACATCACTCTCGTCCGGCACGAGGTCACCCTCCTCGAGCTGAGCCCGGTGGTGGACGAGACGCCGCCGTGGTGGGACGCCGACCGCCTGCTCGGCCTGCCGGCCGAGAACGACCGGAAGGAGCAACCGTGAGCGCCGCACACGCCTGGCGACAGTTCGGCGACGGGCCACTGTCGCGGGCCGCCTCCCGGGTCTACATCCTGCTCGTGGTCGAGCTGCTGCTCCTGCTGACCACCCTGCCGGGCCTGCTCCCGATGCTGCTGCTGGGCCGCGACCCCAGCAACCTGCCGCTGGTCGCCGTCCTGCTGGTGCCGGTCGGCCCGGCGATCTCCGCCGCCCTGTACGCGCTGCGCCACCAGCGTCCCGACCTGACCGACCTGCGGCCCGCCGCCACGTTCTGGCGCGGGTACCGGGCCAACCTGTCCGGCGTGCTGCGCGTCTGGGTGCCGACGCTGCTGTGGCTGACCGTGCTCGCCGTGAATCTCGCCTACCTGGGGGCGGTTGGCCTTTCGGGTTGGTGGGCGGTGCCGCTGGTCCTGATCGGACTGGGGGTGACAATCTGCGCGGCCAATGCGCTGGTGATCACCTCGCTCTTCGACTTCCGTACCCGGGACGTGCTCCGGCTGGCCGTGCACTTCCTCGTGCGTACCCCCGGTGTCACCGTCGGCAACGCTCTGCTGCTGGCCGCGGCGGCCGGGATCACCGCGGTCTTCTCCGAGGCGGTGCTGGCGATGCTCGGCTCGGTCGCGGTCCTGGCGTTCCTCCGCATCAGTGACCCGATGGTCCACCTGGTCGAAAAGGAGTTCACCGGATGAGCCTGCCCGTCAGCGCCAAGGTGCCCTTCGGGGGCGACTACAACCCGGAACAGTGGCCCGAGGACGTGTGGAAGCAGGATCACCGTCTCTTCGACACCACCCGCAACTCCTTCGGCGGCGGGTACGGCTGGTACGTCGCCGCTGGTCTGGACCAGGCCGGGGTTTCCTGGGTGGTCCGGCAGCTGTTCCTGCTCAACCACCGCGCCGAGCCGGTCGAGGTGACCGCCCGCACCCCGGGCGTCGACCTGCTCACCGGTGACCGGACGGAGACCGGTACTTCGCTGCGCCTGCCGGCGTACGGCGTCGTCGTGCTGCGGGAGGACGGATGAACGCCGAGGATTCGGTGGACCTGGAGCAACTGGTGTTCGTCGAGGAGCCGGTGGACACCGACGAGACGCGCGTGCACGCGGCCTGGCTGCCACCGGAGGCGTTCCGGGCGCTCGGCGCGCGTCGCGTCCTCGTGCACGGTGACGGGTTGCTCGTCGACACCGTCCTCGACGAGGTCACGCGTGCCTGCGTGCGCTACGGCGGGCGGGTGTGGCATTCCCCCTCCTGGGACGTGGACGCCGACCTGGTGTTCGCCCTGCGCCGGGCGGCGAAGCTGTCCAGCCCGAGCGTGGAGGCGGCACGGGCCGCGGGGGAGGCGGCGCTGACCCAGGTCGGGGACGGCGAGACGCTCGGCGACGAGGGGTTCCTGCTGACCCGCGCGGACGACGTGACCGTGGTGTTGGCCGAGGAGCCCGCCGGCCTGTTGTACGGGCTCTTCCACCTGGTCCGGCTCGGTGCGGCGGCCTTCGACCCGGCTCGTCCACCGGACCGGCAGCGGCCCGTGGTGCGCCGGCGGATGCTGGACCACTGGGACAACGTGGCCGTGCACCCGGTGATGGGCCAGGTCGAACGGGGGTACGCGGGCGGCTCGATCTTCTGGCGAGACGGCCGGCCGCGTGGCGACCTGGCCCGGATCCGGGAGTACGGGCGGCTGTTGGCCGCGAGCGGCGTGAACGCGATCTCGGTGAATAACGTCAATGTGGCGCGGACGGAGGCGCTGCTGCTCACCGACCGGCTCGGCGACGTGGCCGAGATCGCGGACGTGCTGCGCCCGTACGGCATCCGGGTGCACCTGTCGGTCACGTTCGCCGCGCCGGTGGTCCTCGGTGGCCTGCCCACCGCGGACCCGGCGGACGAGGCGGTGCGGGCCTGGTGGGCAGCGACCACCCGGGACGTGTACGAGCGCATCCCGGACTTCGGTGGCTATGTGGTGAAGGCCGACTCGGAGGGGCAGCCCGGCCCGTTCACCTACGGGCGTGACCACGCCGACGGGGCGAACGTACTGGCGGAGGCACTCGCCCCGTACGGGGGAGTGGTGCACTGGCGGGCGTTCGTCTACAACCATCACCAGGACTGGCGGGACCGCTCCACCGACCGGGCGCGCGCCGCGTACGACCACTTCGCCCCGCTGGACGGGCGGTTCCGCAGCAACGTGGTCGTGCAGGTGAAGTTCGGTCCGGTGGACTTCCAGGTGCGTGAGCCGATCTCCCCGGTGCTCGCCGCGATGCCGGCCACCCGGTTGGCGGTGGAGGTGCAGGTCACCCAGGAGTACACCGGCCAGCAGCGACACGTCTGCCACCTCGGCCCGTGGTGGAGTGAGGTGCTGCGGTTCGCACCCTGGGGGCCGGACGGGCGGTCGGTGGCCGACGTGGCGGCGGGGGAGGCGGGCGCGGGCGGTGGCCTGGTCGGGGTCGCCAACGTGGGCGACGACCTCTTCTGGACCGGGCACCCGTTGGCGCAGGCCAACCTGTACACGTTCGGGCGGCTCGCCTGGGATCCCCGGCTGGACCCGCGGACGATCCTCGACGAGTGGGTCGGGCTGACCTTCCCGCCATCGGCGATCGCCGACGCGGAGCTGGTGGGCCGGACGCTGCACGAGATCATGGACGACTCCTGGCGTACCTACGAGCGGTACACCGCCCCGCTGGGCGTCGGCTTCATGGTTCATCCCGGCGACCACTACGGGCCCGACGTCGACGGGTACGAGTACACGCGGTGGGGCACCTACCACTTCGCCGACCGCGACGGGGTGGGCGTGGACCGCAGCCGCGCGTCGGGCACCGGCTTCGCCGGCCAGTACCCGCCGTACTGGGCCGAGGTGTACGAATCGCCCGAGACCTGCCCCGACGAGCTGCTGCTCTTCTTCCACCATGTGCCGTACGGGCACGTGTTGCGGAGCGGGTCGACCGTCATCCAGCACATCTACGACACCCACTTCGCGGGCGTCGAGGAGGTGACAGCGATGCGGCGGCGCTGGCAGACGCTGAACGGAATGATCGACCCAGCCGTGTACGAACGGGTGGCCGAACGCCTCGACGAGCAGGTGCGGTGTGCCACCGAGTGGCGGGACCAGATCAACACGTACTTCTTCCGCAAGTCCGGGGTGCCGGACGCGCGGGGGCGGCGCATCTACTGATCGGGAACGTGGGGATGCCCGGCCAACTGGCCGGGCCTCGCCACGTTCCGAGAACGTCCCGGTAATAACCCAAGACCCGTCGCCGGGAACCATGTCCGCCGATGCCGGCTAGTGCGCTGGTGACCGCCGAATCCGTTGCGGCGAAAGGTTTCCGGAAGTATTGACAATCGAGTTTGCTCGATTGAAGCTGACATGGTCACGCGAGCCGCGGTCAAGGTCGGGCGAAGGGCAGTCCTCGACTAAGTCCCCTTCCACGCGCCTTTTTCCGAGGGATCGCGAATGATGACACCGAAGACAAGAATGCTTGGCGTCGTGATGGCGGTCGTGACGCTGGCCGCCGCCGCGCTGACGTTCGCCACCCCCGCGTCGGCGGCGACGCTCACGCAGGTGACCAACTTCGGCACCAACCCCACCAATCTCCAGATGCACCTGTACGTCCCGGACCGGGTGGCGTCCCGACCGGCGATCCTGCTGGCGATGCACTACTGCACCGGCTCGGGCCCGGCGTTCCACTCGGGCACGCAGTACGCGTCCCTCGCCGATCGGCACGGCTTCATCGTGATCTACCCGTCGGCAACCCGCAGCAGCCGGTGCTGGGACGTGTACTCGCCGCAGGCACTGCGCCGAGGCGGTGGTAGTGACCCGGTCGGGCTCATGTCGATGGTCGACCACGTGCGGCAGCGGTACGCCGCCGACCCGGCGCGGATCTTCGCCACCGGGACCTCCTCCGGGGCGATGATGACCAACGTCATGCTGGGCGTCTACCCGGACGTGTTCGCGGCGGGTGCGTCCTTCGCCGGGGTGCCGTTCGCGTGCTTCGCCACCGGCGGCACCTCGGAGTGGAACAGCGAGTGCGCGAACGGGCAACTCATCAGGACTCCGCAGCAGTGGGGGGACCTGGTCCGTGAGGCGTACCCGGGCTACGCCGGACAGCGGCCACGGATGCAGATCTGGCACGGCACCAACGACGAGACGCTGCGCTACCCGAACTTCGGCGAGCAGGTCAAGCAGTGGACCAACGTGCACGGGCTGGGCCAGACCCCGACATACACCGACTCTCCGCAGTCGGGTTACACCCGCACCCGGTACGGCAGCGGCGGCTCGATGGCACCGGTCGAGGCGATCAGCATGCAGGGTGTCTCGCACAACCTGCCGGTCGACGCCGCGCAGGTGATCCGCTTCTTCGGGCTGGACGGCACCACACCGCCCCCGACGACTCCACCCCCGACTACCCCGCCCCCGACCGAGGGTGGGTGCCGCGTCGGGTACACGGTCAACGCCTGGAGCACCGGACTCACCGCGAGCGTGACCATCACCAACACCGGTTCCGCCGCCGTGAACGGATGGGCGTTGACCTTCACGCTGCCCTCCGGACAGCGCATCACCAACGGCTGGAACGCCCAGTACGCCCCGGCGAGCGGTGCGGTGACCGCCCGCAACGTCTCCTACAACGCCGCCATCGCGCCGAACGCGTCGGTCGGCATCGGTTTCCAGGCCACCCATGAGGGCGGCACCGGCAAACCCTCGTCGTTCGCCCTGAACGGTTCCGCCTGCTCGGTGTCCTGACGTCCGCTCCCACCACCACAGAAGGAGTAGCACGATGAGAAACACGAAATGGAAGGCGGCAACGAGAGCCGCCATCGCGCTCACCGGCGCGGGCGCTCTCGCCGCCGGAATGGCGCTGTTCCTGACGGCACCCGCCGCCGCCGGCACGACACTGGGCGCGTCGGCCGCTGAGAAGGGCCGGTATTTCGGTACGGCGGTGGCGGCGAACAAGTTGAGCGACAGCGCGTACACCACGATCCTCAACCGTGAGTTCAACTCGGTGACGCCCGAGAACGAGATGAAGATCGACGCCACCGAGCCGCAGCAGGGCCAGTTCAGTTACGGCGCGGCGGATCAGATCGTCAACCACGCGCGCAGCCGCGGCATGAGCGTCCGCGGCCACACTCTGGCATGGCACTCGCAGCAGCCCGGCTGGATGCAGAACATGAGCGGCAGCGCGTTGCGGCAGGCGATGCTCAACCATGTCACGCAGGTGGCCACGCATTTCCGTGGTCAGGTGGTGGCGTGGGATGTGGTGAACGAGGCGTTCGCGGATGGCAGTACGGGTGCGCGTCGTGACTCGAACCTGCAGCGGACGGGTAACGACTGGATCGAGGCGGCGTTCCGGGCCGCGGATGCCGCCGACCCGGGCGCGAAGCTCTGCTACAACGACTACAACACCGACGACTGGACGCACGCGAAGACCCAGGCCGTGTACAACATGGTCCGCGACTTCAAGGCTCGTGGCGTGCCGATCGACTGCGTCGGGCTGCAGTCGCACTTCAACAACAATTCGCCGTACCCGAGCAACTACCGCACGACGCTGTCCAGCTTCGCGGCACTCGGCGTGGACGTGCAGATCACCGAGCTGGACATCGAGGGCGCCTCGGCGGCCACCTACCGCAGTGTGGTGGAGGACTGTCTGGCGGTGGCCCGGTGCAACGGGATCACGGTGTGGGGCATCCGGGACAGTGACTCGTGGCGGGCCTCGCAGACGCCGTTGCTGTTCACCAGCGGTGGCGCCAAGAAGCCGGCCTACGACGCCGTGCTCGCCGCACTGAACAACGGCACCACCCCGCCGACGACGCCCCCGCCCACCACCCCTCCGCCGACGACTCCGCCGCCCACGACCCCTCCGCCCACGACTCCGCCTCCGGGGCCGGGCGGTTGCACCGCGACGGTGTCGGTGAACCAGTGGACGGGTGGCTTCGTGGCCACGGTGCGAGTGACGGCCGGCTCGTCGGCCATCAACGGCTGGACGGTGACGATCGCGTTGCCGTCGGGCGCGACGGTCACCAACGCCTGGAGCGCCAACCGCAGTGGTAACACCGGCACGACGAACTGGACGAACGTCGCCTACAACGGCCAGGTCGGTGCCGGACAGTCCACCGAGTACGGCTTCCAGGCCAATGGCACCGCCGGCAGCCTGAGCCCGACCTGCGCGGCAGGCTGACGAAAGATCGGCCGGTGCGGAGGGAAACCCGAACCCCTCCGCACCGGCCACCCCACCCCCACCCCTGCCCCCACCTCCCGGCCCACCCCCGAGCGGGTGATCAAGAGGTTTGCGTCACGACACGCCGTGCGCGATGACGCGAACCTCTTGATCACCGGGGCCGACGCGGCCGACGCGGCCGACGGGGTCGACGGGGTCGACGGGGGACCGGTGGGGGTGGGGAGGCATCAGGTTTTGCAGATCTTCTTGTCTGGCTGGATGTCCAGCTTGTTGAACACGTTGTCGACGTTGCCGATGCCGGCCTTCGCCTCAATCGAACCGGCGTTGACCAGATCCAGGAAGGCGTTGATCGCCTTCACCAGGCCGGCGGGAATGGTGTAGCCGACGCCGTAGTCCAGGTACAGACCGAGCTGGGTGCTGCGGCACAGCGCGATCGGTGCTCCCAGGGCGGAGCCGAGGAGCAACAGTGCCACGGCGAGCAGCGCGGTCACCGGCCGGCGACGTCGCGACCCGGGTGCCATCACGTCGCCTCCCTCGCCGCTCAGAGGTGGCCGGCGGCCGTACGGGCCGCGGCTTCCAGGCTTCCCACAAGCCTGGTCAGTCGCCGGAGAAGCCCCAGAAGTAGACCTCCTCTGGCTCGCCCTGCGCGTCGTGCAGGACGGCGCAGCGGCCGAACCAGCTGCGCACGGCGAGCCCTCGGAGCGCGCCGAGGTGCTCCCGGGTGAGCCGTTCGGTGCCGGTCAGGCTCAGCGCTTCGGCGGCGCTCACCGGGTCGACGGTGCCGAAGTCGGGCGTCTCGCCGTCGTTAAGGACGCGGTAGACGTCGAGGATGGAGTGGGTGCCGCACTCCTGCACCGCCTCGTCGTCGAAGAGCTGAGCCATCGTGGCGGGGCGGTCGGGGTAGTCGCTGGCCGAGTTGGGCACCGCGTCGCTGCGAGCCCACCAGTAGTCACCCTCGGCGAAGACTCTGTCCCGTAGGGCGTCCAACGCCTCGTCCAGGTCTGGCTGGTACGCGACGAAGTAGCTCCATCCGGATGCGCCCACGACTGCCTCTTCCTCCCACATGTCACCAGTGCCGGCACCGTAGCGGCGACCACCGACAGTCGGGGGAACGGCTGCTAGCCGTCGATGCGGGTGATGTTGCGGATCTTGTTGGACGCGTCCAGAGCCGCCACCTTGTATGCCTCGGCGAGCGTCGGATAGTTGAACACCGCGTCGACCAGGTAGTCGATCGTGCCGCCACAACCGATCACGGCCTGCCCGATGTGGACGATCTCGGTGGCGGCGGTGCCGAATACGTGCACGCCGAGCAGGCGGCCGTCATCGGGGGAGACGAGCAGTTTCAGCATGCCGTACGAGTCGCCCACGATCTGGCCGCGGGCCAACTCCCGGTAGCGGGCGATGCCCACCTCGAACGGTGTCGAGGTGTCGGTGAGCTGCGCCTCGGTCTGCCCGACGAAACTGATCTCCGGGATCGTGTAGATGCCGATGGGCTGCAGCCCGTGCATCTCGCGGATCGGTTCGCCGCAGGCGTGTTGCGCGGCCAGGCGGCCCTGCTCCATCGAGGTGGACGCGAGCGCGGGGAAGCCGATCACGTCACCGACCGCGTAGATGTTGTCCACCGTGGTGCGATAGTGGCCGTCCACCTTGATCCGACCGCGCCGGTCCGCCTCCAGCCCCGCCGCATCGAGTGCCAGGTCGTCGGTCTGGCCCTGCCGACCGGCCGAGTACATCACCGTGTCCGCGACGATCTTCTTGCCGCTCTTGAGGATGCACAGCGCCGCCGTCTGGTGCTTTTCCACGGCGGCGACCTCCTCTCCGAAGCGGAACGCCACGGACAGATCGCGCAGGTGGTACTTGAGCGACTCGACGACCTCCTCGTCGCAGAAGTCGAGCATCCGGTCGCGGCGCTCCACCACGGTGACCTTGGTGCCGAGCGCGGCGAACATGGAGGCGTACTCCATGCCGATCACGCCGGCGCCGACCACCACCATGCTGCGGGGTACGGCCTGGAGGTTGATGACGCCGTCGGAGTCCACGATCGTCCGGTCGTCGAAGTCGACGCTGTCCGGGCGGGCCGGACGGGTGCCCGCCGCGATGATGACCTTGTCGAAGGTCACTCTGGACTCGCGGCCCGAGCCACCGTCGACCCAGATCGAGTGCGCGTCCGCGAAACGCCCGGTGCCGGTGATCATCGCGACCCGGTTGCGGGCCAGTTGATTGCGGATGACGTCGGTCTGGCGGGTGATCACGTGCTGGGTCCGGGCGGCCAGGTCGCTGACCGTGATCTCTTCCTTCACCCGGTAGCTGCTGCCGTAGAGGTCCCGCTGGCTCAGCCCGGTCAGATAGAGAACGGCCTCGCGCAGCGTCTTGGAGGGGACGGTGCCGGTGTTGATGCAGACCCCACCGATCATGTCGCGGCGATCCACGATGCCGACCCGCCTGCCGAGCTTGGCGGCGGCGATCGCGGCCTTCTGACCACTGGGTCCGGAACCCAGCACCACCAGGTCGTAGTCATACACAACCGTTAGCGTCGCAAGATGTCGTGGCGCGCGCCAGACCCCCGACGCGAGCGTTACTCGTCTGCCACCACACACGTGCCGCCGTTGAGCGTGACCTCCTCGGGCAGTTGCGTGCCGGTGGCGACGAATCCCAGCGACACGGTGCCGCCGGGTGCGATCAGCGCGTTGTAGCTGGCGTCGCGTACCCGCAGGAAGCTGTTGCTGGGGCGGTCGACGACCTTCGCGCCCCAGAGGCCGTGCAGCTGCTGGCTGGCCCAGAACCTCCACGTCATCGTCCAGCCGTCAACCGCCGCCGAGCCGGTGTTTTCGACGACGAGGTGCGCCACGAAGCCGTCCGACCACTGCCGTACGACGGACCGGACCGCGCAGGTCGGTGGCGGCGGCAGGGTGGTCACGGTGACCGGTTCGGACAGCGGCGACAGGTGGCCGGCCTCGTCCCGGGCCTGCACCACGAGGGTGTACGTCGTGTCGGGTGTCAACCCGCTGATCTGGGTGGTGTTTCGCCCAGGCGGGTACTGGTAGACCTCGCTGACCCGGGTGAGGGTGGCGTCGGCGTTGACCCGGAACACCTCGTACCGGTCGAGCGCGACGTTCTCGGTCGAGTGGGCCCACCGCAGCCACACCAGCGTGGCGGCGACGTCGTACGCCACCGGTCGGCCCGGCGCGCTCGGCGGTTGGTCGTCTCCCGGCGGCATGGTCAGCCGCAGGGTCGGGTTCGACACTGAGCTGTTGCCGGCCGCGTCCAGAGCCCACACCGAGAAGGTGTACGTGCGCGAGGGCCGCAGGTCGGTGATCCGGATGCTGTTGGTGTCGGTCGAGTACTGGGCGCCGAAATCCTCGAATTGCGCGCCGACCGGGTAGCGGACCACGCCCACGTTGTCGGTCGAGGCCGCCCAGGTCAGCTCGACCCAGGTGGTGTCGACGGCGACGACCGTGATCGGGCCGGGTGTGGTGGGGCGCTCGGTGTCCTCTGCGGCGTACGCCGGGGTCGCGCCCGCCGCGACCAGGGCCACCGCCAGCGCAGAGGCGGCCAGCGCGGCGGCCTTCGACCGGAATCCTCGACTTCGACGATCACGCACGATGATCCCTCGCCTCCGGTGGCCTGTCGCATCCAGTACATCCATATCCGTCAATTTTAGGTCAGTGCGGTTCAGCCCGTTGCCCCCCACGGATCCGGACGCCGACATCGGCACAGGAAATTCGCCCACGCCAGGTGGATGGTGTGCCGGTCGCCGCCTTTGGAGCTGAATCGTTTACGACATCACCGGCCGGGCGGCGACGGCGTGGCCCCGGTGAGCGAGCGCCAGTCGTGCGGCTGATTCGTCTACGACATCAGCTCCAGAGGCACCACGCCCAAGCCCATCCGACGGCCGGGCCATCGCCCGCGTCAGCCCGACCTAGCCGATGAGGCGGCGTTCCCAGGCCCAGGCCGCGATCTCGACCCGGTTGCGGGCCTTGAGCTTCATCTGCACGCTGGCGAGGTGGGTCTTGACCGTGCCGACGGCGATGAAGAGTTGGGCGGCGATCTCGGCGTTGGTCAGGCCCCGGGCGACGAGCTTCACGACGTCGAGTTCACGCGGCGACAGCCCGGCGTCGTCCCGCGCCGGAGCGGGTGGGCTGAGGTGCTCCAACAGCCGTACCGTGATGGACGGGCTGATCAGCGCGTCACCGGAGACGGCCGCGCGGACCGCCTCCACCAGCAGCGCCGGGCCGGAGTCCTTGAGCAGGAAACCGCAGGCGCCGTTGGCGAGGGCGGTGTGCACGTACTCGTCGAGGTCGAAGGTCGTCACCACGACCACCCGGATCGGGTCGGCGACGCCCGGCCCGGCGAGCAGCCGCAGCGCTTCGAGGCCGTCGAGGCGGGGCATCCGGATGTCCAGCAGCACCACGTCCGGGTGCAGTCGCCGGGCCAACTCGACGGCGACGACCCCGTCGGCGGCCTCGCCGACCACCTCCATGTCCGACTGCGCCTCAATGATCATGCCGAAGCCGGTCCGGACCATCGCCTGGTCGTCGGCGATCAGCACCCGGATCATCGGCCCACCGCCGTGCGCAGCGGGAACGCCGCGTCGAGCACCCAGCCACCGGCGACGCCGGGCCCGGCGGTGATCGTGCCGCCGAGGGCGCGTACCCGCTCGTTGAGGCCGATCAGGCCGAAGCCGTGCCCCCGGGCCGGCGCGGTGCGCGGAGACGCGCCGTCGTCGGCCACCCGGACCAGTAACCAGTCCGGGGTACGGCGCACCGCCACGTTCACGGACCGGGCGTCCGGTGCGTGCTGACGGGTGTTGGTCAGCCCTTCCATCACCACCCGGTACGCCGAGGTCGAGACCTCCACCGGCAGCCCTTCCAGGTCGCCGTCGACGTGCAGCCGCGCCGGCGCGCTCGCCGCGCCGTTGAACCCCGTGAGCAGCGGCGCCAGGTCGGTCACACCGGCCAGCGGGGCCAGCGGCGCGTCCGGCGGGGCGTCCGGGTTGCGCAGGACCCCCACCATCCGTCGCATCGAGGCCATCGTTTCCGCACCGGCCCGCTCGATCTGTTCCAGGGCGGCAATCACCCGTTGCGGGTCCTGCTCGGCGACGAACCGGGCACCCTGCGCCTGCACCACGATGCCGGTGACATGGTGGGCGATGAAGTCGTGCAGGTCACGGGCGAACTCGGTGCGCTGCTCGGCCCGGACCAGCGCGATCGCCCGTTCCCGGCCGGCGGCGATGATCCGCAGGTAGAGGCCCACCCCGGCGGCGCCGGCCGCGGCGAGCGCCTGGAGCAGACCGAAGATCACGAGCAGGCTGTCGGTGCCGGTGCGCAGCGGCAACGCGGCGACGGCGAGCCCGAGGGCCACCGCCGCCCACGGGGCGAGCCGGGGCGCGCCCCAGCGGGTCACCACGAAGACCACCCCGAGCAGTCCGGCCGACTCGGCGAGGCCCCAACTGCCGCCGAGCAGGTAGCTGCCGTTGGTGGCGACCCGGATCGCCGCGGTCACGGCAAGCGAGGTGGTGGCGAGCACCAACGCGGCCGCCGGCAGCCAACGGGAACCCAGCCGGTGCACCGGCAGCCAGAGCGGCACCGTCGCCACCGCCAGCCCCATCCGCACCAGCACGAGCAGGAGGGCAGCCGGGCTCATCCCCACGGACGTGCTGAACCGCAGGTCGAACAGAGCGAGCAGACCAATGGCCATCAGGCCGGCGGCCTGGGCCAGGCGTACCCACCAGCGTCGAAGATCCGGCGTGCTCATGGTGACCCAGCGTAGCCAGCGGGGCGGAGGTGGCGGATCGGCCGAAAGACAGACCCGGCACCGGCGATACCGGGCTCCGGGCCGATGCGTCCACCCGTCGGTGGCGGCGAGGCTTTCCGGGTCAGCACGCAGCCACTGGAGGAACGATGACAACCCACGCCCCGCCGGAGACCAGCCATGCCGCGGTCGCCGCGGTCGACCTGGTGAAGGTGTACGGCAGCGGGGACACCGCGGTCCGTGCCCTGGACGGGGTCTCGGTCGGCTTCGGCCGGGCCGAGTTCACCGCGATCATGGGCTCGTCCGGGTCCGGCAAGTCGACCCTGATGCACTGCCTCGCCGGCCTCGACACGGCCACCTCCGGCCGGGTCCTGCTCGGCGGGACGGAGCTGACCGGCCAGTCGGACCGGACGCTGACCCGGGTACGCCGGGACCGGATCGGGTTCGTCTTCCAGTCCTTCAACCTGCTGCCCCAGCTCACCGCCGCGCAGAACATCACCCTGCCGCTGGACCTCGCCGGCCGCCAGCCCGACGCCGCTCTCCTCGCGCACCTGGTCGACGTGCTGGGGCTCGGCCAGCGGCTGGGTCACCGGCCCAGCGAACTCTCCGGCGGTCAGCAGCAGCGGGTCGCGCTGGCCCGGGCACTGGTGGCGCAGCCCGAGGTGGTCTTCGCTGACGAGCCGACCGGCAACCTCGACTCCCGTTCCGGCGCGGAGGTGCTCACCATCCTGCGCGACTCGGTACGCGACCTCGGCCAGACCGTCGTCATGGTCACCCACGACCCGATCGCCGCCGCGTACGCCGACCGGGTGGTGCTGCTCGCCGACGGCCGGGTCGCCGGTGAGATCGACAAGCCGGACCAGGTGTCGGTCACCGACGCGCTGCGCGATCTGGCGGCGCGCGCATGAGGGCGACCGTGCTGCGTACCCAGACGACCGCCGCGGCCCGGCGGCCCGGCCGGCTGATCCTCACCGGTCTGGCGATCCTGGTCGCGTCCTTCGTCGTCTTCGGCACCGTGCTGGTGCAGCAGATCACCGAACGGACCGTGCGCGACACCCTCAGTGGCACCCCGGCCGCCACCGACCTGGTGATCGGCAGCCCCGAGCAGCCGCCACCCACCATGACGGAGGTGCAGCGCGTCCGCGCCGTGCCCGGTGTGGCCGAGGCGGTGGGCCGGATGACGATCGGGGTCTCCCTCGGTGAGGGGTACCTCAACCTGCAGGCCGATCCCGGCACCGGTCCGCTCACCACGGTGCGGGTGATTGAGGGCAGCTACCCGGACGGCCCCGGCGAGATCGCGATCACCCCACGCACCGCCGAGCGGCTCGGGCTCTCGGTCGGCACAACGACCAACGGCACGGGCGGCGAACTCACCACACCCACCCGGCTGACCGTGACCGGCGTGGTCGAGACCACCGCCGACGCCGGCTTCGACGCGTACGCCCCGGACAGCATCGTGATGTCCTGGGCGCACCTGACGGCCGTCGAGCGCGTCGATGTGCGGGCAACCCCCGGCGAGTCGCTGGAGGCCGTCCGCCAACGGGTGACCGCGGCGTTCCCGGCCGGCCAGTCGATCCGCTCCGGCGCCGAGGTGCGCCAGGCGGAGGCCAACGCGGCAGCCGAGCAGGTCGGGAAACTCTTCATCCTGGTGGGCATCTTCGTCTCGATCGCGGTCGTCGCGGCAGCGCTGGTGGTCACCTCGACCTTCCGCATCGTCTTCGCCCAGCGGATGCGGCAGCTCGCGCTGCTGCGGGCGGTCGGCGCGAATCGTGGCACCCTGGTCGGGGCGTTGACCGCCGAGGGAGCCCTGACCGGGCTGGTCGCCGGCGTCGTCGGGGTCGCCGTCGCCCTCGCCCTCGGGTACGCGCTGCCGGCGATCCTGCGCGCCACCGGGCACGCGGTCTCGTCGCCGGGCCTGCCACTGGCGGCAGCGGTCGCGGTGGTGATCGGTGCCGTCGTGATCACCGTGCTGGCCGTTCTGGCGCCGGCACTCTCGGCCGCCCGGGTGTCCCCGCTGGAGGCACTGCGGACGGCGAGCACCACCGCCGGTCGGCGCGGCATCGGGATCCTGCGGCTGGTGTTCGGGCTGTTCCTGGTCGCTGGCGCGGTCCTGGCCGCTGTCGCGACGATCAGCCAGTTGCCGAAGCCGGAGCAACAGTCGTACGACCCGACAGGTCCACTGCTCCTGCTGGTCGGGTCCGGCGCACTGGCGTTCTTCGCGCTGGTGGCCCTCGGGCCGCTGCTGGTGCGTCCCCTACTGGCCGTGGTGGGTTGGCCGCTACGCCAGCTCGGGCCGCTCGGCCGGATGTCGGTCGGCGGGATCGGTGGGTCGCCGCGCCGGGCCGCCGCGGTCTCGGTCGTGGTAGCGCTCGGCGTGACCCTGATTTCCGGGGTGGTCATTGGCGGCGCGTCGCTGCAGATCATGGCCGACCGCGAGTTGGCGCTCTCGGCGCCGACCGACTTCGAGGTCACCAGCAACGGCGGGACGCTTCCCGCCGCCGTGGTGACCCGGGCCGAGGCGGCGCGCGGCGCGCTGGCCCGGGTGGTGCCGTACCGGCGGATCGACGACGTCACGTTGATGCGCGGTGCCGACAAGCTCGGCGACGTCGAGCCCGGTTACCCGACGAACGACCTGGACCTGGCGGCGTTGCCGAGCACCGGCGATCTGGACACGGCACAGGGCTCGCTGGCCGACCGTGGCCCCGGCCGAATCGTGCTGAACAGCTGGGTTGCCCGGGACACCGGTCTGCGGGCCGGCGACACCGTCACGGTCGCCGTCGCTGCGCGCAGGCTCGACGTGCGGGTGGCGGCGGTCCTGCCCGGTGACGGCCCGCTGCACGCGGGCATCCTCATCGACCGGACCGACCTGGACCGGCTCGGCGTGCCGGCGGCGTACACCGGTCTGCTGGCCGACGCGGCCGGTTCCGGCGAGGACGGCCGCACCGCCGGCGTGCGGGCGCTGCGGCAGGCGATCGGCGGCAGCGACGGGGTGGGCCTCGCGGTGCTCGCCGACGAACGGGACCGCAACGACGCGTTGGTGAGCACCCTGGTCTGGGTCGCGGTCGGCCTGGTCAGCCTGACCGTGCTGATCGCGGTCGTCGGCGTGGGCTCCACGACCGCACTCTCGGTGGTGGAGCGGGTACGCGAGTCCGGGTTGCTCCGGGCGATCGGCCTGTCCCGGGCCGGCCTGCGCACCATGCTGACCGCCGAGTCCGGCCTCTACGGGGTGATCGGGGCGACGATCGGCCTGCTGCTCGGCGTGCCGTACGCCTGGTTGGCGGTCCAGAGCCTCGGGATCAACGCACCGCTGACCGTGCCGGTGCTGCCGCTGGTCGGGCTCTTCGTGGCGCTGGTCGTGCTGACCGCGCTGGCCGGGGTGCTGCCGGCCCGGCGGGCGTCGCGGGTCAGCCCGGTGGTGGCCCTGGGAGTCGATGGCTGAGCGTTGCGGCGGGTCGGTGTCGGGGCTTCTCGGCGCCGACCCGCCGGGACGCGCTCAGTTGGGGTTGCTGGCGTGGGTCAGCGTCTCCCAGGCGACGAAGAGGTTGTTGCTTCCGGCCGGACGTTGTTGCAGCGTGAGGGTCTGGGTGTTGGTCATGACGTTGCCCAACCGGGTGCTCATCGCGTTGAAGCCGACCTCGGTGATCGGGCCCAGTCCGCGGGTGACGCTGCCGCCGCAGAGCCAGGAGGGCGGCGCCTCGCCGAGCTGGTAGCGCGAGTGGAGGCCGAGCGCCTGCCGCAACCGCTCACCGACCTGGGGGTACAGGTCCCGTCCCTGGATGCGGGAGGTCTCCGCGACATGTGAGATGGCGGAGATCCCGTACCCGGTGTGCACGAAGTCGCGGCAGGTCTCCTGGGCGAGGCCCGCGACGAAGGTGGACTGGCCGTGCCAGTACCCGATGATCTCCGCACTGGTGTCCAGGCCGCTGCCGGGCATCGTGTACGGCAGGGTGCCGTCGCTGGGCAGGTAGACGAAGGCCCGGGTACGGTTGAGGAAGCGGGCGACCGCCGCGTCGTAGACGGCCCGGTCCTCCAGGAACACCGAGATGCCGACCGTCGCCTCCATCATGGTCAGTTCCCAGTTGCCGTTGCTGTTCGAGCCGTTGCGGACCATCGGCAGGTAGACGGTGCGCAGCATGGTGGCGAACCGGTTGGCGTTGGGCCAGCTCGTGTACGTGTACTTGATGATCTCGGCGGCCCGGGGCCAGACCGAGGCGGCCCAGCCGGTCTGCAGCGGGGCGTTGCTGCCGGTGTGCGTGGTGATCGTGGCCGACCACGCGTCCATGATCTGGATCGACTTCTGCGCGTACCGGGCGTCTCCGGTGAGGTACCAGGCGAGCGCGTCGGTGTACGCGGCGATCGCGTCCTCACGCTCGTCGGTGCAGCCGTTGTTGGGGTTGGAGTAGGAGCCGCACTCCACCACGGCGCGCGGTGCGGGGGTTCGCGAGAGGGAGGCGTACCGGCTGCTCATCATCTGGTTGTAGGCCGACGCCCACGGCTGTGCTCCGGCCTGCACCCGGCCGCGGACGAAGTCGAGCTGACCCCGGCTGACCAACACGCCGGGGTGTGTGAAGCCGCCCGACGGTGGCGGGGTGCCACCGCCGGTGGGCAACGTCCAGGCTTGGTTGGCGGTGCCGGTGCAGCTCCAGATCTGTAGCGGGGTGCCGTCGGCGGAGCTGGGGCCGGTTGCGTCGAGGCACTTGCCGGAGGCCGGGTTGACGAGTTGCCCGGCGCTGGACGACCACTGCTGCGCTCCGGTGCCGTTGCAGTCGTAGATCTGCGCTCGGGCTCCGTTCGCGGTGCTGCCGGCGGCGATGTCGAGGCATTTGCCGAGCGCCCTGATCGTGCCGTCGTCGGCCACCGTCCACTGCTGGGCGGCGGAGCCGTTGCAGGTGTAGAGCTGGACCGGCGTGTTGTTGGCCGGGTTCGCGGCGGCCACGTCGACGCACTTGCCGCCGTACCCCGTGATGGCGCCGGTCGCGGCCGCCGTGGCGGGCGAGGCGCCGACCGCCTGGCTTGTCGGTACGGCGAGCACGGCCGCAGCGAGCGCGGCGGTCAACCGGATGCGGGGCCGGCGGGGGACGGCCCCGGCCAATCGTCGCGCCATTTCTGGTCCTTCCGGGGCAGGTCCGACTGTAAAGTCTGTTAATCATTACAGGGACACGCATCGATATCAATGTCCCGGCCGCCGAGGATCACCTGTGGACCGATCGCCCCCACGGCCGTCGTCGGCTGGCCGACGTCGACCGTGGGGGCCTCGCGTGCCCTGGTCGACCGCCGGCCACCGTTGAGGTCACCGCGGTCGCCCGGGTCCGCCGGCTACGGCTTGACCGGCCGGCGCAGGACCATCTTCGACGTGTCGACCAGCCCGAGCCCGGCGATGCCGACGATCGGCAGGACGGTCAGCTGCCACAGTCCGGCGCCGTCCCAGCCGAGCCCGGCCACCAGCCGCGCGAAGAGCAGCCCGGAGAAGGCCGCGGCCACGTAGTAGGAGAGCATGAAGAGGCCCGCGCCCCGCCCGACGTGTTCGGGTCGGACGGCTCGCTGCATGGCCGTCGTGCAGTTGGTGAAGAGGAAGCCGCTGGCGAAGGTGCCCATCAGGAAGGCGAGCACGTACTGGGCCGGTGCCGAGGTGGCGACCTGATAGGTGACGTACGCGGTGGCGGACGTGGCCACGAATGCGAAGGCGAGCAGGTACCGCTGGTTGACCCGGTCGCCCAGCCAGCCGGCGGGCAGGGCCATCATCGCGCCGAAGCCTGAGATGGACACGGCAAGCGCCGCCTGCTGCGGGCTGAACCCGAGCTGCTCGCGCAGGAACGTGGGGTACAGGCCGAGGAAACCGTAGAACACCAGCCCGGACACCGCGCAGGCGATGCCCAGACCCAGGGTGTTGCGGTTGTACGGACTGTCGGGCACGTGGTCGAAGCTGCCCTGCGGCCCGGCGTTGGCACCCGTGACCGCCTCGGTCAGTCGCTTGTTGACGATGACGGCGATGAGCAGGCACATCACCAGGCCCGCCGCGGCGAAGGCGAAGAACGGCGCCCGCCAGTTGTCCCACGCGGTGGCGAGTCTCGTCCCCACGAGAGGGCCGAGGAAGATGCCAGCGCCGAACGCGACGCCCACCACGCCGGCGGCGACCGCCCGGCGGTGGAAGAAGAACGCGCCGATGACGGCGTACAGCGCGGTGGCCTGTACGCCCTCACCGACGCCGGAGATCAGGCGGTACACGCTCATGTCGACGAAGCCGGAGGCGAGCGGGATCGCCAGCGTCCCGATCGAGTAGACCAGGACGCTGATCAGGATGATGGTCTTGCGGGAGACCCGGTCGACCAGGTACCCCGCGGGCAGCCCGGCCAGGGCGAGGCCGAGCGTGAAGCCGGTCGCGAGCAGTCCACCCTGATCCAGGGAGAAACCGAACTCGCTGCGGATCTCGGGCAGCAGCGGGTAGAAGATCTGCCGGTCCATCGCGTTGAGCATGTACGAGGCGCACAGCACCGCGAAACCGACGGCGATCGACGCCCGCGTCAGCTCCGTGGTCGTTCGGGTGGACGGGGGCTCGGTTGGTTCCTTCAGTGTTTCGGTCATGGTGGTGTCTCCCCTTCAGGTGACGGCGACGGCGCCGTCCCGCAGTGAGGGTCCGGTGGGGGTGGGGCGGCGGAATACCTCGCGCTTCCAACCCGGACGCTTGTCCGTATGGCGATCGGAAGAACGTTGGCGTAACGATGGAGCCTCTCCCTGAGGCTGTCAAGGGGCAGCTTTTGACGTGCCCGTTACGCGGATTTCACAGTTGTCCGGCATGCGGACGAGGGCTCGGCCGGGGCGGTGCTCGACATGCCGGATGGGGTCGTGGACGGATGTCCGGGCTGCCGACAGGACCGGTGGATGGGCGGGACTCCGGCGTGCTCTGCGCCGCGCCGATCCGGTGAGGGCTCGGTCCCGGCGACGTTTCCGGAAGGCGGACCGCCGATCTCGACTAGCTGTCCGTACAGCGGACAGTGCCGGGAACGACGACGGCTCCCGGCGCGGGTGCGCCGGGAGCCGTCGTGCGTCAGCGGGTTACCGCAGGCCGGGCACGTCGATCACGATCAGCTCCGTGTCGTCCGCGCGCCCCGGGATGCGACCGTCGTTGCCCGGGAAGTTGTTGTCGTTGGCGACGAGCACCCGGTCACCGCCCAGCGGCAGCACCGACTCGACCGACTGCAGCGGGAACGAGAAGAGCGGGCCCACGCCGTACTCACCCGGGCGGGCCGGGGTGGAGACGCCCGTCGGGTCGGCGATGTGCATCAGGTCCACCACGGTGCGCCGCGGCAGGTAGCCGTCCGCGCCCACCTCGTCCAGATCGGTCACGACCAAACGCTTGACCAGCGACTGCTGGCCCATGCCGTTGTCGCGCTCGATCAGCAGCAACCGCCGGCCGTCGAGTACCGCCGCGTCTCCGACCAGCAGTGACGGGTCGTCCACCCGGAAGGACCAGGTGCGGTTGGTGTACCGGTTGTGCCGCACGTCGAACTCGTAGACGACCCGGCGCCGCTGGTCCGGGTCGTTGACCTGGGCGCCTTCGAGGATCGGGTAGAGGGTCCAGCCGTCCTCGCTGGCCGCCATCGCCTCGAAGCCGTTGCTGGCGCGCAGGGTCGGGGTCTCGCCCGGGGCGAGATCCGGCGACTGCGGGGACTTGGTCCCGTCCGGCAGCGGAATCGGCGCCTGCAGCACCTTCCCGGTCTTGTCGGTGCGGATCAGGTACGGGCCGAACTCGTCACCGATCCACAGGTTGCCGCGTGCGTCGCGGGCCAGCGACTCGATGTCGAAGTCCGCGCCGGTCAGCAGACGATCCCGGGTGTTGCCGTTGACGATCGGGAACGGCACCTTGTGGTCCGGGTCGCGGAAGCTGATGTGCCCCCGAATGGTGACGTCGTGGCTACGGTAGCTGGGCTCGATCTCGTACGCCCGCAGCAGGAAGTCGGCCGAGTTGGTCTTCGCGCCGAAGCCGTTGTCCGGCATGGCGAGCAGCCGCTTGCCGGAGCGGTCACCCGGCTGGGCCGGGATCACCGCCGAGAAGCCGGGGACGGGCTGGCCGGGGAAGGGCGCGGTGATCCCGTTGACCGGGTTGGTGGAGAGCTGGGTGCCGGAGATCGGGCCCGGCTGGTACGCGGTCGCCGACAGCAGCGCCCGGTCCCGCAGCGTTACCTGGGGCCGCAGCTTCACCGACAGCGAGTACACCCGGGTGGTCTGGGTGGCGCTGCCGTTGTCGTCGGAGATGAGGTACAGCTCGCGGCGACCGCCCGGCAGGCTGCCG
The DNA here is from genome assembly GCF_050936255.1 of Micromonospora sp. CA-259024. Taxonomy (NCBI): domain Bacteria; kingdom Bacillati; phylum Actinomycetota; class Actinomycetes; order Micromonosporales; family Micromonosporaceae; genus Micromonospora; species Micromonospora sp. CA-259024. The sequence continues at coordinate 1,406,000 of NZ_JBNJND010000001.1, forward strand.
CCGAGCGCGGCACCCTCGATGTTGTCCAGCAGCGGGTTGGGCTGCGGCTGCTTGGTGGTCGCGCCGGACGGCGGGCAGTTGACGATGTCGACCAGCAGCTCCTTGCCGAGCCACGACCGCGGGTCGGTCGCCGTCGACAGGGAGGGCACGGCGGAGACGTCCGGCGCGCCGGTCGCGGAGACCCGGTACACCCGGACGGTGTTGCCCACCCCGCTGGTGAAGCCGCGCTCCAGAGCGAGCAGTTGGTCGTCGCCGAGCGCGATCAGCTCGACCAGGCTGAGGTTGGGGTCGGTGCGGTACGCGTACTGGACGGTCGGGGCGTACCCGCCGCCCTCGCGACCGTCGTACCGGATGATCCGGTTCCGACCGCGGCCCTCGGCGTCGCTGCCGTCCGCGGCGAGCGGACCCTCCATGCCGGCGTAGAGCACCCGGTGGTCCGGGGTGGTCGCGAGCGCCTCGAAGGTCTGGTTGACCGCGGCCTCGCCGGCCGGGGTGACCTGGAACCGAGCGGGCACCGGCAGCGAGGCGATCTCGCGGCCGTCGGAGAGCCGGAACCGGCGGATCGACGGCTCCCGCTCCGAGCTGGCCAGGACGGTGGCCCCGCCGCGCTCGGCGACGAGGCCCTCACCGTCGAAGTCCGCCCCGGTGTACGGCGTGCCATCCGGGCGGGTGAGCGTGGTGACGTCGCGGACACCCACGTCCACTCCGCGTCGGTCGGTGTCCAGGCCCAGCTCGTAGACCCGGGCGGGAGTGGTGCCGATGTTGTCCACCAGCGCGAGAGCGCGTCCCGGCCGGGTGAACGCCAGCGCGGACAGTCCGGCGACCGGGCTGCCCCGGAAGGTGGTCTTGTCGAGGGCGTCGGTGAAGCCGAGCAGCGACGCGTCCGGCGCACAGCTCGCCCCCGTGTTCGGGTGCCCCGGGGTCTGGTGCGCCGGCGCGCCGAGTGCCGGCGCCGCCGCGAGCAGCGAGATCGCCGCCGCGGCCGACGCGACAGCCCGGGCCCTTCTGGAAGTGGTACGCACATTGCCTCCAGCATCAAGTCGGCGGTCGGTACCGCCGGGCCGATGCAAGCCCCCGCCGCTCACCACAGTGGAACCCCCACCGGAACGTCGCCTGAACAGCCAGTGCACGATCCTGTTCCCCTGCACCGCTACGGGTGCATGGTGGTTCCCTTGAGCACCTTGTCCACCACGTTGCGTGGGGCGTGCAGCGCCAAGCCCACCAGGTCGAGCTTCTCCCGACCGACCGCCTGAACAGCGGCGCGGTTGTCCCGGTCGTTGCCGGTGGCGAACAGCTCAGACGTGAAGATCGACAGTCGTACCCCACGGTTGAGTGCGCGCGAGTGCGCGCCGACCAGCGCCGCCCGATCACCGGCGAAGACCAGCACCGGCTGGCCGAACATCGGTAGGTACCGGGTGCCGTCCGCGTCGCGGTACTCCTCGCCGAGCAACTCCGGCTCGGCGTTCGCGATGCCGCTGACCAGGAAGGCGGTGACGTTCAGCCGCTGCCAGCTCGCCAGGTCGTCGCGGAGCAGCACGGCGATCTTGGTGGGAAATCGGATGGGTTCGGTCATGGCGTCGAGCCTGCCCGCCCCGGCGCCGGCTGGTCTTGTACGTTCTTAGCGTGGCCACCCGTCCGGCGGGCTCGCACGTCAGCGCGTGGCGACCCGCGGTAGCCGGGGTCGTCGAGGTCTTCCACGCCCATTTCGTGGATCACGCTTATCCGCCGCACATTCACGACGTCTGGACGCTGCTGATCGTCGACGACGGCGCGGTCCGCTTCGACCTCGACCGGCACCGGCACGGCGCGCTGCGCACGTCGGTCACCCTGCTGCCGCCGTACGTGTCGCACGACGGCCGTTCCGCCACACCGGACGGCTTCCGCAAGCGGGTCCTGTACCTCGACACCTCGGCGCTCGGTGTCGAGCTGGTCGGCCGCGCGGTCGACGAGCCGGCCGTGGCCGATCCGCATCTGCGGGACCGGGTCCACCACCTGCACCAGGCGCTCGCCGCACCCGGAGACGAGTTCGAGGCCGAGAGTCGGCTCGCGCTCATCCTGGACCGGCTGCGCCAGCAGCTGCGCCAGCGTGGCCCGGCCACCGTCCAACCGGCCGCACGCGGCCTCGCGGTCCGCCTGCGGGAGCTGCTGGACGCCCGGACCATCGAGGGCGTCACGCTGCGCGAGGCCGCCGAGCTGCTGCACGCCCACCCGACCCACCTGGTCCGGACGTTCACCCACGCGCACGGGCTGCCGCCACACTCGTACCTGACCGGTCGCCGGGTTGAACTGGCGCGTCGCCTGCTCCTCACCGGGCAGCGGCCCGCCGCGGCCGCCGCAGCGGCCGGCTTCTTCGACCAGGCGCACCTGACCCGCCACTTCCGGCGGTACCTGGGCGTCAGCCCGGCCCGCTACCTCGGCGCGTCCAACGCCGGGATCAGACCCGCTGGCCGCCGATGACGGAGAGCAGCCGCAGCTTCTCGTCGCTCTCCGACCCGGCGCGGAACGCGCTCACGTGGAAGTCGTGCTCGCGCGTTCATGTCACGTTCCGGCGGGGGTTCCGGCGGGGCGGGCTGCGGCCGTCAGGCTGGAATGCGCGCCAAGCGCCCAGCGCGACGACGACCGCCCGCTTCCCCCCCCCTCGAAGGAAAACCGTGGACCTGAATCTCATGATCTTTATTGGTGGTGCAGTCGTGTTCGGCGGCGGTGTTGCCTACCTGGTTCTGCTGCGTGAGCGCGGCGCACAACGGGCTGCTCTGGCCGCTGTTGGCGTGGCGGCTGCCCTCGCCGCGAGCTTCCTGCTCATGCTCCTGCTCGCCAGGCTCGCGTTGCCCGCAGCGCTGGTGTTCGTCGCCCTCTTCAGCGGCGCTGTCACCTACTCTGTCTTCCGGCGCGAGCTCGGTGCCCGGTGGGCGGCCCTGCTCGCCACGAGCGCGACGATTGTGATCACCGCGAGTGCCCTGTTCGTGGTCTACCTCGCCGTGATCGCCTTCATCGTCGCCATCGGCGTGTACCTCCTGCTGCGTATCCGACTTCGGCTCGCCCCAGCGCTGGTCCTGATGGGCGGCACGCTCGGCGGTCTGCTGGCGGCCTCCGCCGGAGCCTTCTGGATCAGCCTGACCTACATGTGACGGCGCGTCCGGTCCGGCTCTGCGTCATCTCGGGTCGGTCCGGACCGACCTGCTGGCGTTCCTGCGGAGCTGAACAGGTCAGGCGAGCTGGCCACCGATGACCGAGAGCAGCCGCAGCTTCTCGTCGCTCTCCGACCCGGGCACGGCGGTGAAGACCAGCAGCGTCTGCGACTGGTCGGGATCCACCAGCGTCTGGCAGTGCAGCTCCAGCGCTCCGACCTCCGGGTGGAGGAAGTGCTTCGGCGGGCAGTAGCCGCCCGGCACCGGGTGCTCCCGCCACAGCTCCGCGAACTCCGGGCTGGTGGCCAGCAGGTCGTCGACGATCGCCGCGGCCCGCGATCCCCGGCCGTCTCGGGTGTACGACGCGTGCAGGTGCGCCACGAGCAGGCGGCTCTGCGTCTGGTGGTGCTCCGCCGGGTGCAGCTGCCGTGCCTTCGGGTCGGTGAACCAGCGGTGGTGCGCGCTGCGGGCCAGCCCGGTGTGCCGGGTCTCGTCGCCGAGCAGGGCGATGGCCGGCGCGGTCTGCGCCAGGGTCTCGCCGAGGTGGTTGACCACCTGGGCGGGGGTGTCGTGCATCCGGTCGAGGATCCGCATCATCCCCGGGTTGACGTGGTCGGCCCGGATCGTGCGGTGGGGGACGGCGTGACCGGCGAGTTGGAACAGGTGGTCCCGTTCGGCCAGGGAGAGTCGCAGGCCGCGGGCCAGGGCGGCGAGCATCTGCTCCGAGGGGTGCGGCCCTCGCTGCTGCTCCAACCGGCTGTAGTAGTCGGTGGACATTCCGCTCAACGTGGCAACTTCCTCGCGGCGCAGCCCACCGGTGCGTCGGCGCTGCCCGCGGGGCAACCCCACATCCTCGGGCTGGAGGGCCTCCCGTCGCGTACGCAGGAAGCTGGCGAGTTGGGCGCGGTCCACGCTGACTCCTCGATCGGTGGGGTGCCGGCGGTCAACCGGCACATGCATTGCAACAGGTGGGCATGGGCGCGCTGTTCCACTCGGGCGCCCGCCAGCGGGGGTGGGGCGGGGCGGTACCCCCACCCGATCCTTTGCTCTGCTTCACTCCACGCAACACCTGACGTCCGATAACCGGACATCAGGTGTTGCGTCCGTTGAAGCAGAGCAAAGGGCGCGGTGAGGGACGGGACACGACGCCCCGGCCTGATGGTGACGCCCCCGGCACTGATGGCGGCGGCCCCGGCCCGGCGGCGCGGACCGGGGCCGTGGACCGGGGCCGTCCGGTGCGGTCAGCGCTGGATGGACTTGGTCTCCAGGAACTCCTCCAGGCCGAAGCGGCCGAACTCGCGGCCGTTGCCGGACTGCTTGTAGCCGCCGAACGGGGCGAGCGGGTTCCAGTGGCCGGCGTTCACGTCGACCTGGCCCACGCGCAGCCGCCGGGCGACCGCCAGCGCGTGTTCCGGCTCGCCGAAGACGCCGCTGGTCAGGCCGTACAGCGTGCCGTTGGCGATGGCCACGGCCTCCTCCTCGTCGGCGTACGGGATGATCGTCAGCACCGGGCCGAAGATCTCCTCCTGGGCGATCGGCGAGGTCGGATCCACGTCGGCGAAGATCGTCGGCTGGACGTACGCGCCGGTCGTCAGGCCCTCGGGCCGGTCCGGGCCGCCGAACACGAGCCGGGCGCCATCGGTGATGCCCCGCTGGATGTACCCGACGACCTTCTGCCGGTGGGCCTCGGACGCCATCGGGCCGATCCGGGTGGCCTCGTCGGTCGGGTCGCCGACGGTGTACTGCTTCGCCGCCTCGACGGCCAGCGCGACGACCTCGTCCTGGCGGGAGGCGGGCACCAGCATCCGCGGCCATGCGCCGCAGACCTGGCCGCCGTTGCTGAACGACATCATCAGCCCCCGGTTGACCGCCTCGGGCAGGTCGGCGTCGTCCAGGATGATGTTCGCGCCCTTGCCGCCCAGCTCCAGCGCGACCCGCTTGACGGTCTGCGCGGCCACCTCGCCGATGCGCTTGCCGGCCCGGGTGGAGCCGGTGAAGGAGATCATGTCGATGTCCGGGTGGGCGGAGATGGCCTCGCCGACGACCGCGCCGGTGCCGTACACCACGTTGAGCACGCCCGCCGGCACGCCTGCCTCGGCGGCGACCTCGGCGAGGATGCGCGCGGTCAGCGGGGCGTTCTCGGACGGCTTGAAGACCATCGTGTTGCCGGCGAGCAGCGCCGGCGCCAGCTTGGAGACGATCTGCTGCAACGGGAAGTTCCAGGGGGTGATCGCGCCGACGACGCCGATCGGCTCGCGGACGATCAGGGAGTTGCCGACCTCCTCGGTCCAGGGGAAGTCGTCTGCCAGCCCGGCGACCGACTCGACCACCGCGGCCGGGAAGGCGACCTGGGCGGTGCGGGACATGCCGATCGGAGAGCCCATCTCGGCGGTGATCGCCTGGGCGATCTCCTCCTGCCGGGCGCCGAGGCCGGCACCGAGGCGACGCAGCACGTCGGCCCGGTGCTGGGGCGTGGTCGCTGCCCAGGCGGGAAAGGCCGCCCGGGCGGCGACGACGGCCCGATCGACGTCAGCGGCAGTGCCGGCCGGGGTCTCGGCGACGACCTCGCCGGTGGCCGGGTTCACGACGGAAAGGGTGCCGGCAGTGCCGGCGACGGTCTCGCCACCGATCCAGTGGCCGGTGACGGTGTGCGTGGAAGGTGTCATGGACCGACCGTCGCACCGGCCCGGAACCCCAACCAGGTGCGGTTTATCCAGGGCTTCGCGATCCCTGGCTGGGGGTCCGGCCCGGTCAGAGCGCCAGCACGATACGACCGGCGGCGGTGCCGGCGTCCTGCCGGGCCCAGGCGTCCGCGACCGAGTCGAACGGCACGATCTCGTGGTCGACGGTGAGCCGGCCGGCCGCCGCGTGCTCGGCCACGACGGCGATCGCCGCCGCCCGCTGCGCGGTCGACAGCCCGTTGTTGGTGTAGCCGATCATCCGCAGCGAGCCGCTGCGCAGCACGGCGGACTCGATAGGCGCGGTCGCGCCCGCGGCGCTGCCCAGGTTGACCAGGCGGCCACCCGGGCGCAGCACCCGCAGCGCGGCAGCGGCCGGGACACCGAAGACCGGGTCGAGAACGAGGTCGACCGGCCCGTCGGCCGCGTCGCGCAGCCGGTCGGCCATCGACGCGACATCGTCGTCGGGGAGCAGCGGGATGGCGACCGCGGCGCCGAGCTCCTCGGCGCGGGCCCGCGCCGCGGCCGAGCGGGCCACGGCGACGACCCGGCGCGCGCCGCCGAGCAGGGCCAGCTGGACCGCCGCCTGCCCGACCACACCCCCGGCGCCGAGCACGACGACCTGCTCGCCGGCCGTCAGGCCGCCGCCGTGGGTCAGGGCGGCGTGCGCGGCGACCGCGGAGAGGCCCAGGGCCGCGAGCAGGGTCAGCGGTACGCCGGGCGGCAGCGCCACCACGTCGACGGTGGGCACCGCGACCATGGTCGCCATGCTGCCGTCGAGGCCGGGTTTCATCCCGGCCGACGTGCCGAACCAGACTCCGGTGCCGTCGGCGAGCCGACCGACACCCTGGACGCCCGGAACGTACGGGGTGGTCGGCGTACCGAAGTAGCTGGTACCGCTCGCGCAGAGCACGTCCAGCGGGGTGATCGGCACGGCCTCGACGGTGACCGCCACCTCGCCGTCGGCCGGCACGGGGGCCGGCCGTTCGGCGATCGTCGGTGGGGTGCCGCAGGCGCTGAGCAGGGCAGCGCGGATCACGTCGCGATGTCCGGGTACGGCATCGAGAAGTGGGCCAGCCGCGCGCCGTAGGACTTCTGGTACTCCAGCGGTTCGGTGTTGTCCCGCTCGAAGAGGGCGATGAAGAGGGTCAGGGTGAGGAACGGGTGCGCCCCCAACTCGAACAGCTTCACGTGGTCGTGGGTGGCCAGCGCCTCCCGCTCCACGTCGTCGAGGCGCAGCCAGGTGCTCGCCTCGCCGGTGTGGCAGTTCAGCACCGTGTTGGCGCACTCGGCCTCCCACCAGGCGACCAGCTCGCGTGGCTCGCTGCGGTAGCGCTCGACCAGCTCGGGGTCCCGGTCGACCATGAAGAGGAACTTGTTCAGCAGGTACTTGCTCATGCCGCCGGCGCTCCGTTCGGGTACCAGGTGAAGTAGGCCTCCATGGTGTGGAACAGATCGAGGGTGTCGACGTAGTCAGCCTTGGCGCCGGCCCCGGCCACCCCCATCATGAGCATGAAGTCCATGAAGCCGTGGGTGGCGTTGCCGGGCGAGTGCAGGCTGTCCAACGTGACCTCGCGCAGGCACCCGTCCAGGTCGCCGTTGGCGATCCACTCGACGGCCCGCTGGTCGAACTCCGGGTCCGGGCCGTGCGGGCCGAACTGCCGGGGGCCGCCCAGCTCCAGCGAGAGGTGGCCGGTGCCGATGACAGCCACCCGCAGGTGCGACGGCCACGACTCGACGATCTCCCGGACGGCCTGACCGAGCTGGACGAAGCGCTTCGGCTGTGGCAGCGGCGGCGCGAAGATGTTCGTGTAGATCGGCACGATCGGCAGGTCGGCCTCGGGTCGCAGCGTGATGATCGGGCAGGTGATGCTGTGGTCGATCCGCAGCTCGTTGCTGAACGCCAGGTCGAAACCGGCGTCGAGCCCGGCCCGCAGGATGTGCCCGGACAGGTCCTCCTGGCCCTTGAGCAGCATCCGGGGCAGCCCGAACTCGCGCTCCTCGTTGTACCAGTTGGCGTCGTACGTGGGTGCCTTGCCGACCAGGAACTGCGGCATGTTGTCCAGCCAGAGCTGGTGGAAGTGGTCGGAGCCGACCATCACCAGCACGTCGGGCCTGGCCCGGGTCAACGTCTCCCGGAAGGCCAGGATCTTGCTGGTCCACTCGTCGGCGAACGGTGGCCGATCCTCGCCGGTGGCCGTGCTGGCCCGGTAGTAGAAGGGGTGGTGGGTGGAGGCGATGACCGCGACGACGGTGGCCATTCCGCTCCTTTCGCTGCAGTGGAGGGGTCTCAGGGCTCGTAGACGGCGTTGCGGTCCACGGTGCGGTAGATGTCCATGCCGAGCGGCCGGCGACGCTCCTCGGCGAGGTGCCCGAGCAGCCCCGCCGCGCGGGCCAGCAGGGCGAAGCCGCGCAGCATGTCGACGGGAAGCCCGAGGTCGGCGAGCGCCGCGCCGCAGACCCCGGCGCCGTTGAGGGGCAGGGTTCGGCCGAGCACCTGCGGGTGCACACGTCCGATCGCCTCGAACAGCCGCAGGTGCGGGCCGTGCAGGCCCTCCTCGGTGGCGATGCGGATCAGCACGGGTGTGCGCGGGTCCTGCTCCTTGTGCACCGGGTGCCCGAGCCCGGGGACCAGCCGGCGCTCCTTCTTGGCCCGCGTGACCGCATCGAGCGCCACGGTGTCGTAGTCGGTCACCTCGCCGGCCTGGGCGAGGGTGTCGGCGAGGAAGCGTCCACAGTCCTCGGTGACGCCGAGGAAGCGGGAGCCACCGCCGAGCAGGCCGGCGGCGAGCGCGCCCTGCAACGACTCGGGCGCGGAGAGGTAGGTCAGCCGGGCCGCGATCGCCGTCGGGGTGAAGCCGTGGTCGGCGAGCGCCACCAGCACCGCCTCGAAGACCCGCACCTCGCCCTGGGTGGGACGGCGGCCGGCGACCAGCCAGTACGCCAGCTCGCCGAAGCCGACCTTGCCCATCAGCTCGCCGGCCAGGTCCTGCCCGAGCAGGGAGATGGTCGTGGGGTCGGACGTGCCGATCCCGGTCGGGAAGCTCAGCTCTTCAGCCACGCGCGGATCTCCTCGCCGTGTTCGTCGAGCCCGGGCGGCGGCAGCTCGTACCGGGCCGGGGTGTCGGAGAAGGTGATGGGGTTGCGGACGCCGGGCACGTCACCGACGGCGACGACCGGGTCGAGCCCCAACTCCTCGGCGAGCGCCACGCCGCCGTCGATGGTGTTGATCGGCGCGCACGGGACGCCTGCGGCGAGCAGGTCGCGAAACCACTCGTCCTTGGTCCGCTTGGCGAGTCGTTCGACCAGCAGGGGCCGTAGCTCCTCGCGGTTGGCCGTACGGTCCTGGTTGCGTCCGAAGCGTGGGTCGTCGGGCAGGCCGGGCAGGTCGAGCACCTGACAGAGCTTACGGAACTGCCCGTCGTTACCGGCGATGACGATCAGCTCGCCGTCCGCGGTGGGCAGTGGCTCGTACGGGAAGAGGCTGGGATGCGCGTTGCCCATCCGGAACGGGACGGTGTCACCGGCGACGTAGCCGCTGGAGTGGTTGACCAGCCCGGACAGCGCCGAGCTGAGCAGGTTGACCTCGACGTGCTGACCCTTGCCGGTCGCGCCCCGGTGGTGCAGCGCGGCGAGGATGCCGATGCTCGCGTGCAGCCCGGCCATCACGTCGAAGACGGAGATGCCGGCCCGGTACGGAGGGCCGTCGGGGTCGCCGGTGAGGCTCATGAGGCCCGAGATCGCCTGCACCATCAGGTCGTAGCCGGGGAAGTCCCGGCCGGCGCCGGTGCCGAAACCGCTGATGCTCGCGTACACGATCTTCTCGTTGCTCGCGGCGACGGTGTCGTAGTCGAGGTCGAACCGGGCGAGACCGCCGGGCCGGAAGTTCTCGATCATCACGTCGGCGCGGCGGGCCAGCTCCTGCGCGGCCACCAGGTCGTCCGGCTTCCTGAGGTCCAGGGCGACCGACCGCTTGTTGCGGTTGATGCCGAGGTAGTACGTCGAGACGCCGTCGCGGGTGGGGGGCATCCAGGTGCGGGTGTCGTCGCCACCGGGACTCTCCACTTTGATCACCTGTGCGCCCAGGTCTGCCAGGAGCATCGTCGCGTACGGCCCGGCGAGGATCCGGGAGAAGTCCGCGACGAGCAGGCCAGCCAGCGGCCCTGTCGAATGCTGCACCATGTTTCCGCCCGTTCTACGGACGCCTGTCCGCCGAGACAGCTTGCGTCACCGAACGGTGCCTGTCAACGGCGGTTCATCGAGCGGAAACATGCCCTTGACACGACTCGTGACCGGGACCACACTTGCGCCACTCGGGCTGGCCGCACAGCGGACACCGGTCCGGACCCCTCGTACCCGAAAGGAATGGGTGGCGATGAGCGCAACCGACCGGCCGGTGGTGTTCCGTAACGGCCTGGTTCTCACCATGGACGACGCACGCACGGTGCTGCCCGGCGCCGACGTGCTGGTCATCGGCGACCGGATCGCGGAGGTCGGTGTCGGCCTCACCGCACCGGACGACGCGCTGGAGATCGATGCCACCGACGGCATCCTCATGCCGGGAATGGTCGACACCCACCGACACATGTGGCAGACCGCGATGCGCGGGTACGGCGCCGACTGGACCCTGACGCAGTACTTCGTCTGGTACTACCTCGAATCCGGCAAACTGTTCCGACCCGAGGACGTGTACGCGGGCAACCTGCTCGGCGCCATCGAGGCGATCGACGCGGGAGTCACCACCACCGTCGACTGGTCGCACGGCCTGCAGACGCCCGAGCACGCCGACGCGGCCGTGGACGCCCTCGAAGCGGTCAACGGACGGTTCGTGCTCGCCTACGGCAACATCCAGCAGGGGCCCTGGGAATGGGCCACCTCGCCGGAGTTCCGCGCCTTCCACCGCCGCCGCATCGACGGTGGCAAACTGGCCGGCTTCCAGATGGCGTTCGACGTCACCGGCGATCCCGCCTTCCCGGAGCGGGCCGCGTTCGAGGTGGCCCGGGAGTTGGGCGCCGCGGTGACCACGCACGCCGGCGTGTGGGGCGCCACCAACGACGACGGCATCCGGCTGATGCACGAGAACGGGTTCATGAACCCCTCGACCGTCTACGTGCACGCGGCGACGCTCACCCACGACTCGTACAACCGGATCGCCGCGACCGGCGGCTCCGTCTCCGTCTCGACCGAGAGTGAGCAGAGCGCCGGGCAGGGCTACCCGCCCACCTGGCAGCTGCGCCACCACGACATCCCGGTGTCGCTGTCGATGGACACCAGCGTGTGGTGGAGTGGCGACCTCTTCTCCGCGATGCGGACCACGCTCGGCGCCGACCGCTCCCGAGAGCACCTGGAGGCGCACGCCAAGCAGGAGACCATCACCCACTGTCACCTGCGTGCCGAGCAGGTCGTCGAGTGGGCCACCCGAGGCGGAGCCCGCGCGCTCGGCATGGACGCCACGATCGGCGCCCTCACCCCCGGCCGGCAGGCCGACGTCGTCCTGATCAAGAACGACGCCTCGCCGGTGATGTTCCCGATCCTGAACCCGCACGGTCACGTCGTCTTCCAGGCCCAGCGTGGCGACGTGCACACCGTCCTGGTGGGTGGCCGGGTCGTCAAGCGGGACGGCCGCCTCGTCGGCGTCGACCTCGCCGCCGCGCGGGCCAAGGTGGCGTCGACCATCGCCCACCTCCGCGAGACGATGGGGGAGGAGGCGTGGCAGCGGGGCATGAACCCGGACATCCCCGAGACCGCGATCCTGGAGAACCCGTACCAGTACACCGAGTGGGACGCCGGCTCGGCGCAATGGAAGCATTAGGACATGAGTGACAGCGGAAGGGGCGCCGGGCCCGACTTCATCGAGGCTCTCGCCCGTGGTCTCGACGTCCTGCGCTCCTTCCGTCCGGCCTGCCCGTCGATGACGCTCAGCGAGATCGCCGCCGCCACCGGCCTCGCCCGACCCACGGTCCGGCGCATCCTGATCACGCTCGAGGCGTTGGGCTACGTCCGCGCGGTCGGCCGTGGCCACACCCTCACCCCGCGCGTGCTGGAACTGGGGATGGCGTACGTCAACGCGCTGAACATGTGGGACGTGGCCCGGCCGCACATGGAGAAACTGGTCGCGCAGACCAACGAGTCGACCTCGATGGCCCAGCTCGACGGCAGCGACATCGTCTACGTCGCCCGCGTGGCCGTCCCGAAGATCGTCACGCTCGGGGTCACCATCGGCACCCGCTTCCCGGCTCCCGCGACGTCGATGGGCAAGGTGCTGCTCGCGGCGCTGCCTCAGGAGACCCTCGCCACCGTGCTCGCCGAGCCCACCCGCTCCGGCATCACGCCGCGCTGGCAGCCCTCGCCAGGCGAACTGGACGCCGTGCTGCGCGAGGTCCGGGCGAAGGGCTGGGCGCTCGCCGACCAGGACCTGGCCCCGGGCATCCGGTCCGTCGCCACCGGCGTACGCGACGGCGACGGCCGGGTCGTCGCCGCCATCAACGTGACCGTGCACGCCGCCGAGACCTCGCTGGAGACCCTGCGGGAGGAGCACCTCCCGCGGTTGCTGCGCGCGGCGGCCGACATCGGGCACGACTGGGCGCTGACCGCCGCCGTGCCGGTCGTCACCGGCTGATCGACACCCCGACGTCCGGCTCCAATCGGAGAGCCGATCGGACGCGCTGCCCAGGTGACCGTTAATCCGGCGGCGAACCGTCACATCCGCCCGATAGTCTTCCTCCGCGCGTCGTCGTCCTGGTACGACGCGCCCCGCGCCGGGTCGGCGCGGCGCCGAGGCCAAGGTGTGGGCCCCGATGCTGGTCGGCGGCGCACTGGTGGTGGCGTGCGTGCTCTACTCGTTCAAGCCCCGGCACCCATTGCTCGACCTGCGGCTGTTCCGCAACCGCAGCCTGACCATCGCGTCGGTGACGATGTTCGTGTTCATCATCGCGTTCATGGGCGCCGGTCTGCTGTTCCCGAGCTACTTCCTGCAGGTGCGCGGCGAGACGACGCTGGCCGCCGGTCTGCTGATGGCCCACAGGGCATCGGGGCGATGATCACCATGCCGATCGCCGGCACTGGCCGACCGGGTGCCGATCGGGCGTACCGTCCCGTTCGCGCTGGGGCTCATCGTTGTCGGGTTCTTCGGCTTCACCCAGGTTGACCCGCAGACCTCGTACTGGCTGCTCGGTGGGTCGCTGTTCGTGATGGGCCTGGGCATGGGCGGCACGATGATGCCGATCATGACGTCGGCGCTGCGGACGTTGCAGGCCCAGGAGGTGGCGCGCGGCTCCACGCTGGTCAACATCCTCCAGCAGATCGGCGGCTTGGTCGGCGCCGCCGTGATGTCGGTGATCCTCACCAACGAGCTGAACGGCTCCCGGCCGATCCCCGGCCTGGTGGACGAGAGCGGCAAGCCGGTCACCGAGGCCGGGCTGGCCATCGCCTCCCAGCAGCGGCCGGAGCTGCTTCAGCAGATGCCGGTGGACCCGTCGCTCATCGAGCGCGGGCTCGACTTCGCCGCCAAGTCGTTCGCGACCACGTTCTGGGTCGCGTTCGCGCTGGTCGTGCTCACGTTCATCCCGGCCGCACTGCTGCCGCGCCGACGTCAGCTGGCGCAGCTCGACGACCCGCAGGGCGAGCAGGTCAGGACGCCCGTCGCCATCCACTGACCGACCCCGCCGCGCTCAGCACCCGGTGAGGTGCTGAGCGCGGCGGGCACGGCGTCAGCGCAACGGACCGTCGCCGGGCCCGTCCGGGTCCTCGACCAGGTGGATCGCCGCTTCCTCCGCGCTGGCGGCACCCGCGTCGATGCCGGCGTCCCACGCCACCGACTCGGCCTCGTCGTCCTCGCGGACGCCTTCGTCGTAGGCGACGAGCCGGCCGGCACGGGTCTCCGACTCGTACCCCCGGCGGGTCAGCTCGTCCTCGTCGTCGCCATCCTCGGCGTATGGGTCGACATCCGGCACCTCCTGGGCGAGGTGCTGCTCCAGGGACTCGCCCGCTCGTTCCTCGGCCGGCGTGGTGCCGAACCGGTTGGCGGCCGTCCAGTGGTCCTCGGCGATGATGCCGGTGTCGAGGGGGTCGCCGACGCGATCGTCGTCGAGGGTGTCGGAGGCGTCCAGGACCCCGTCGTCCTCGGCCACGTTCCACTCGTCGACGGAATCCATCCGTTCGGTCTGGCTCACGGTGGTCTCCTCCTCGTCACACATCAGCGATGGACCAAGCCTATGACTGTCCAACGCCACCGCACCCCGAGGGCTGCCCGCTGTGACGAACGGACCTCGGGGCGCGGCGCGACGGGTCAGCGCCGCAGCAGCTCCACCACGGCCTGGGTGAACTCTTCCGGCTGCTCGATGTGCCCGAAGTGCCCGCTGTTCTCCAGCAGCACCAGGCGCGAGTCCTTGAGGCCCGCGTGCAACTGCTCGGCCCAGCGAGGCCCGCAGATGAAGTCGTACGCCCCGACGATCACCACGACGGGCACCACGATCTCACCCAGTTGGTCGCGTACGTCGAAGGGCGTGGGGTCCTGTGCGCCCGCCGGTGCCGACCAGATCCGTACGGCCTCCTGGAACGGGGCGAACTCGTCCTGTCGACCCCAGAAGTCCGCGAAGTACACCGGAAGGGCGGCGCGCAGGGCGGTCCCCAACGACTCGTCGTCCGTCGCGCTGCCGATCTGCCCGAATGCGGCCGGGACCGCGGCTGCCTCCGGCCGGTCCGGGTGCCGCTGCGGGTACGCGGCGAGACCGGCCATCGCCTCGCCCCAGAACTCGGCGCCGGTAACGGGTGAGGTGTCGTACAGGGCGAGACCGGCGACCCGGTCCGGGTGCGTCAGCGCGTACCGCTGGACGACGAAACCGCCGTGCGAGTGACCGAGGAGATGCACCCGGGGCTCCCCGAGGTGCGCGACGACGGCGTCGAGAAACCGGACGTACGTGTCGAGACGGTAGTCGCCGGGGTTGTCGAGCTGCCCCGACGCGCCCGTGCCCACCGGCTCGACGTACACCATCGTGAAGTGCTGCTCAAGGCCCGGCGTCCGCAGGTAGGACCACTCGATGCCGGGGCCGCCGGAGTGCGCCACGCACACCGGGCCGGTGCCGGCGACGTGGTAGGCCTGCCGCACGCCATCGACGGTGAACGTGTGGGTGCCCGGTGCGAGGGCGCTGACGTCGTGGCTGGTGGAACCCATGAACTGTCTCCCGATCCGAGAGCCGCCCGGCGCGTGCCGACACGGCGACTGGTGCATGACGCGAACCAGATGCGCGGGTCGAGGGAAAAGTTCGCTCGATCGGGAGAGTTTTTCTCAGACCGGCGCCGGCTGGCGGATCTCCCGCGCCGGGACGGGGTGGAAGAGGGTGAGTTGGCGCACCCGGCCCTCGCGCAGCACCTGCAACCACAGCGCCGCGGGCGGGCAGTGCTCCGGGTCGTCGGGCGGGCTGATCAGGTCGGTCTCCCAGATCAGCACGTCGCCGCTGGCCACGACGTTGCGCAGCCGCTGGCGTACCCCGGCCGTGAGGTCGCAGGTCATGCCCTCGATCGCCAGGTCACGGCCGCCGCGTCTGCCACCGGGCACGATCATCTCGGCGTCCGGCCACCAGCTCTCGTGGACCACCCGGTCGAAGTCGCCGCCCATGGCCGAGGCGATCATGTCGCGGCCCTCGCGCCACCGGGAGTCGTTCGACGCGGCGACATCGGCGTGCGCCGTGGTCGCCGCCGTTCGCAGGCCGCCGGCGAGCGCCCGGCGGGCGTGGCTGAGGCGGCTGCGGACGGTGCCGACCGGCACGCCGCACACGGCCGCGATCTGCTCGTACGACGAGGCGTCGCTGAAATACCGCAGCAGGGTGACGAGCCGGTCAGGTTCGGACAATTGCCCGATGGCGTGCCACACCCAGTCGCGCATCGCGCCCCGGTCCAGTGCCTCCTCAGGAGTGGGTGTGTCGGCGGAGCGGGCGAACCACTCCGGCTCGGCGACCGGGACCGGCCGGGGTCCGCGCAGCGTCATCCGACTGTTGTTGCGGACGATGGCACGCAGCCACGGGCCGACGGCGGCCGGCTCGCGGACCTCGCCGATGCGACGCAACGCCACCACCATCGCGTCCTGAACCGCGTCCTCGGCGTCCGGTCCGTAACCGAGGACGCTCAACGCGACGGCCCGCATACCGGCCTCGTGGCGGGCCAGCAGCGCCCCGAGCGCAGCCGCGTCGCCCGCCTGCGCGAGCATGACCAGCTCCGCGTCGCTCTGCGTCACGCCCAGTTCCTCCCCGAAACGCCAATTTTGACCGCTTGTGCTCCACCAAGCGTACGGCGGGCCGGCGGGCCGATGCCCCGGGCCGGTCGGTCGTCCTACCCTGCGGATGGGCTGGCGGCGCGGGTGGCCCGGATGCCGAGCTGCCGTAGGTGTGCGATCAACTCCGGCGGCTCGTGCACCTCCACGTCGCAACCGAGGGTCAGCAGGCGCCACGCCAGCCACTCCAGCGTGTCGGCGTTGCTGCGCAGCCGACACGAGGTCGCGTCGATCGGCTCCAGATCGACGCCGGCGCCACCGAGCGGGCCCGCCATCCGCTCGACCGGTGCGTACAGCGTCACCACCGCCCGGTAGACGGGCGTCAGCTCAAGCAGCTTCTCCGTCATGAACGAGGCGGCGTCCGACGCCGGCAGTTGCCGGGCGGCGACCCGGGTCCGGGTGGGCCGCAGGTCGGTGATCCGGTCGACCCGGAAGATTCGCCAGTCGTCGCGGCCGTTGTCGTAGCCCACCAGATACCAGCGCCGGCCCGCCGACACCAGCTTGTACGGCTCAACGCGCCGTTCGGTGTCCACACCGTCGCGACGGCGGTAGGTGAACCGCAGTTGCTCCCGGTTATTGATGGCGGCGGCCAGCGCGCTCAGGTGCGCCGGGTCGACCGTCGGTCGGTCCCAGGTGAGCAGCGCTTCGGTGGCCGCCCCCAACGCGCTGACGCGGTGACGCAGCCGGGACGGCAGCACCTGTTCGAGCTTCGCCAGCGCCCGTACCGAGGCTTCCTCGATGCCGGCCACCGCGTGACCGGCGGCGGTGCGCAGGCCGACCGCGATCGCCACCGCCTCGTCGTCGTCGAGCAACAGCGGCGGCATCGCCGTGCCGGCGACCAGGCGGTATCCGCCGATCGCGCCCATCGTCGCCTGCACCGGGTAGCCGAGGTCGCGCAGTCGCTCCACGTCGCGGCGGATGGTGCGCAGGCTGACGCCGAGTCGGGTGGCCAGTTCGCTGCCGGGCCACTCGCGGGGCGTCTGCAACAGCGACAGCAGGCCCAGCAGGCGGGCGGGGGTGTCGGACACGCCTCCACAATGCCAGCGATGTGTGCCAGAACCTGACCTATATCGGTCGTAGCGTTTCCGGCATGACGCCATTTCGCATCGACATCCCACAGTCGGACCTCGACGACCTGCGTGACCGGCTCACCCGAACCCGGTGGCCCCGCTCGTTGCCCGGTACCGGCTGGAGTCGTGGGGTACCGGTGGACTACCTCCGCGAACTGACCGAGTACTGGGCGGACGGTTACGACTGGCGGGCGCACGAGGCGCGGCTGAACGACCTTCCCCAGTTCGTCACCGAGATCGACGGCTTGGACGTGCACCTGCTGCACGTCCGCTCGCCGGAGCCGGACGCGCTGCCGCTGCTGCTGACGCACGGCTGGCCGAACTCCGTGGTCGAGTTCACCGAGCTGATCGGCCCACTGGCCGACCCACGCGCCCACGGCGCGGATTCCACACAGGCGTTTCACCTGGTGGTGCCGTCGGTGCCCGGCTACGGTTTCTCGCAGGCGCCGCCGGCCGGGTTCACGATCGACCGGCTTGCCCGGATGTGGGCCGACCTGATGGCCCGCCTCGGCTACCACCGCTACGGCACCCAGGGCGGCGACCTCGGTGCGTACGTCGCGCCGCGGGTGGCGGCGGTGGCGCCGGAGCAGGTGGTCGGCGTGCACATCGACGGTGGGTTCGGCTTCCCGACCGCCGCCGACGTGCCGGACATGAGCGAGGCGGAACGCGCCGAGTGGGAGCAGATGCAGCAGTGGATGAGCGGTGGCGTGGACCATCACGCCCTGCTGCGAGTAGCGCCGCAGACCCTCTCGTACGCGTGGAACGACTCGCCGGTCGGGTTGCTGGCCTGGATGATGCAGAAGTTCAAGGAGTTCACCATGACGGTGCCGACGCCGGAGCAGGCCATCGACCGGGACCACCTGCTCACCAACGTGAGCCTCTACTGGTTCACCGGCACGTCGGGATCGTCGTCGTGGCCCATGTACGAGCGACTCACCGTCGCCGACGATGGCGGTTTCGCCTGGCCCACGGGCCAGCGTCGGGTGCCGTCCGGTGTGTACGGCGGCGGGTCCGCGCTGATGCGCCGCCTCGCCGAGCGCGACAACACCATCGTCCACTGGCCGCAGGGCAACCCGGGCAGCCACTTCGTGGCGATGGACGAGCCGCTGGCGCACGCGGCGGACATCCGTACGTTCTTCGCGGGCCTGCGATGACCGAGCTGAGCTGGGCGCAGGTGTCCGCCCGACGGCTTCGGCGGCACCGGCTCTTCCCGTCGGCGCCGGACGCGGCGCCGGACGCCGGACGCGTCGCCGACGTGGTGTCGGCGATCTGCGGCGCGCACGCCCAGATCGCGTCGGCCGCCGAGCTGTCCGTCGGGCTGCGGGTGCCGGGCGCGACCCGTGCCCTGGTGCGCCGGGCACTGTGGACGGACCGCACCCTGGTCAAGACCCGTGGGCCACGTGGGACCGTGCACCTGCTCGCGGCGGCGGACCTGCCGATGTGGACCGGCGCGCTGACCGCGTTGCCGGGGCCGTCGTGGGAGCGGAGTGTGGTGCTGCTGACGCCCCGGCAGACCGAGCAGGTCCTCGCGGCCATCGCCGACGCGGTTGCCGAGGCCGACCTGACCACCGCCGAGCTGACCGAGGAGATCATCGCCCGTACCGGCCCGTGGGCGGGCGACCTGGTCATGGAGGCGTTCCAGGGCAGATGGCCCCGGTGGGTCGCCGCGATGACCGCCGCCACGCGGGGCGGGGTGATCTGCTTCGGCCCGAACCGGGGCCGCGCCACCACCTACACGAGCCCGGCGCGTTGGCTACCGGGGTTCACGCCGATGGCCGGCCGCGTCGCGCTGGCCGAACTCGTCCGGCGTTACCTGTTCGCGTACGGGCCGGCCACCCCGGCGCCGTTCGCCCAGTGGCTCGCGGTGCCGGTGGGATGGGCGACGTGGCTGTTCGACTCGGCGGACCTGGCCGAGGTGACGGTGGAGGGCACGCGGGCGTGGGTGTCCGCCGGCGACACCGACTTCCCGGCCGACCGGCCGTCCGGGTTGCGGTTACTGCCCTACTTCGACGCGTACGCGGTCGGCTGCCACCCGCGTGAGCGCCTCTATCCCGGCATCGCGGCCGAGCGGGCGCTGGCCCATGGGCAGGCCGGTAACTATCCGGTGCTGCTGGTGGACGGGGTGGTCGCCGGGGTGTGGCACCAACGCCGAGCCGGCCCCAGGATCCACGTCACGGTCGAGCCGTTGCGGGCGCTCGGCACCGGTCGTCAGCGGGCGTTGGAGGAGGAGGTCGAGCGGGTCGGCCAGATCCTGGAAGGGACAACCTCGCTGACCATCGGCACGGTGAGTGTCGGTCCGCACGCTTGAGGCCACTGCTGCCGATCGCCTGCGCCAGGATGAGGGCGTGCACATCGAACCGGTCGACCACGCGCCCCGGCAGGCGTTCCCCTGGGCGATCCTGCGGCAGCGCTGGGAGGACCTCACCTTCCTGCACTGGGCCGTCGCTCCGGACCTCGTCGCACCGCTGCTGCCCGCCGGCACTCGTCCGGACACGGTGGACGGCGTCAGCTACGTCGGCCTGATCGGCTTCCGGATGGTCGGGCTCGGCTTCGGCCGGGGCCCGGGAGTGCCGTACTTCGGCACGTTCTGGGAGACCAACGTCCGGCTCTACTCGGTCGACGACACGGGCCGGCGCGCGGTGGTGTTCCGGTCACTCGACGCGTCGCGCCTGGTGCCGGTGCTGGTCGCCCGGGTGACGCTGCGGTTGCCGTACCTCTGGTCGTCGATGCGGTTGGACCGCGACGGTGACCTCCGCACCTACCGGTGCCGGCGCCGCTGGCCCGGCCCGGCGGGTACGACGAGTCGGATGGTGGTGCGGGTGGGGGAGCGGATCGCCGACCCGACCCCCCTTGAGCACTTCGTCACCGCCCGCTGGGGGCTGCACACCCGGGCGTACGGGCGCACGCTGCACCTGCCGAACTGGCACCCACGCTGGCCGCTGCACCGGGCCGAGCTGCTGCACCTGGACGACGAGTTGGTCGCCGCCGCCGGGCTGCCGGCACCGGTCGGGCCGCCGGTCAGCGTGCTCTATTCCCCCGGTGTCGGGGTGCGCTTCGGCCCGCCAGTGCCGGTGCGCCGGCCCGGCTGACCGTGCCGGTGCGCCGGCCCGGCTGACCGGGAACGGCCGGGTGACCGCTCCCGGTCGGTGCGGCGTCAGTAGCGGCTGCCCTCCGGCGCGGGCAGGGCGTCGAGGTCGGCCAGGGCCTCGGCGTCGAGCCGGACGTCGCCGGCCGCGCAGTTGTCCACCAGGTACTTCGGGGTCTTGGTGCCGGGGATCGGAATGACCTGGTCGCCCTGGGCGACCACCCACGCGAGCGCGACCTGCGCGGGGCTGACCCCGGCCCGGTCGGCGATCTCCCGGACCCGGGCGGCGATGGCGAGGTTGGCGCGCAGCGCGTCCTGCTGGAAACGCGGCAGGCCACGGCGGAAATCGTCGGCGGGCAGGTCGTCGAACGAGGCGAACCGACCGGCGAGGAAACCGCGGCCGAGCGGGGAGAACGGCAGGAAGGCGATGCCCCGCGCGACGCAGTACGGCAGCACCTCGGCCAGCGGGTCGCGGGTCCACAGCGACAGCTCGGACTGCACCGACGCCACCGGGTGCACCGCCTGGGCCCGCTCGATCTGGGCCACCGTCACCTCGGACAGGCCGATCTGTCGCGCCTTGCCCGCCGCCACGAGCTCCGCCATCGCACCCCAGGACTCCTCGATGGGGACCTGCGGGTCGACGCGGTGCAGCTGGTAGAGATCGACGTGGTCGGTGCCGAGCCGGCGCAGGCTGTCGTCGATCGCCGCGCGGATGTGCTCCGGGCGCCCGTTGTTGCCGATCTTCGGTGAGTTGCCGGGGCCGCCGGTGGGGGAGGTGACCACCAGGCCGGCCTTCGTCGCCAGGACGGCCCGCTCCCGGTGACCGTTGGCGAGTGCCCGGCCGACCAGTTCCTCGTTGGTGTACGGCCCGTACACGTCCGACGTGTCGATCAGCGTGGCGCCCAGGTCCAGTGCCTGTCGGATGACCGAGATCGAGGTGGCGTCGTCGCGGGGGCCGGTGATGTCGTATCCGTGGCTCATGCCCATGCACCCGAGGCCGATGACGCCGACCTCGGGACCTGTGCTGCCCAGCGTGGTGGTTCGCATGCGTCCTACGCTACGACCGGTTCAGACGTCCCGCGCGGCCGGGCAGGCACACGGCGTCAAGGTCCGGTAGGCCGTCGGGGCGGTCGGACCGACCGCCCCGACGTTCGGCTTCGGCCGCTGGCCCTCAGGCCTTCGGCTGAGTGAAGCGGATGCTGTTGCCGAAGGGGTCGCGCAGGCCGCAGTCGATTCCGTACGGCCGCTCGGTGGGGTCTTCGGTGAACTCGACACCCCGACCCAGCAGCGTCTCGTAGGTCTTGCGGCAGTCGTCCGTGGCGAAGATGAGCGAGCCACCCATCGCACCCTTGGAGACCAGGGCGCGTACCTCCTGTGCGGTCTCCTCGGACATCGCCGGCGGGCCGGGCTTCTCCAGCAGGATCTGGCGATCCGGTTCGCCGGGAACGTTGACGGTCAGCCAACGCATGAAGCCCATGTCGACGTCGGCATTGACTTCGAGGCCGAGCTTGCCGACGTAGAAGTCAAGGGCCTCGTCCTGGTCGAGGACGTAGATCTGCGAGTGCGTGATGGAAGTGAACATGCACGTCACGCTATGGGTGACGCGGGCAGGGACGCTTCTCCAAAACTGCTCGGTGACCACGGTCACCGAGGCGGACTCGTCGGCGCGGGGCGGAAAGATTTCCGGCGGACGTGTCGAGGACGGCGCTGCCGGGTTCGACCATGGGGTGAGGGCCGGACACGCCGGCCCCACCGGCGGGCAGGAAGTGGATCGATGACGAAGGTGACGACCGGGGCGACGATGTCGTTGGATGGCTACATCGCGGACGCGTCCCACGGTGGCTTCGAGTACCTCTTCCGGTGGTACACCAACGGCGACGTGGAGACGCCGACGGCGGATCCCGGAATGACCCTGCGGACCTCTGCCGCGAGTGCCCGGCACCTGCGCGATCTCAACGAGCGGACCGGCGCGCTGGTCGTCGGCCGGCGGCTCTTCGACATGACCAACGGCTGGGGCGGCCGGCATCCGATGGATGTGCCTGTCGTGGTGGTCACGCACCGCGTGCCGGACGGATGGGAGCCGGCGAACGACTCGTTCGTCTTCGTCACCGACGGCATCGAGAGCGCCATCGCCCGGGCGAAGGCGCTCGCTGGCGACAAGGAGGTTGGCGTCAACGGCGGCACGATCGCGGCCCAGGTCATCCAGGCCGGTCTTCTCGACGAGGTGCACGTCGACCTCGTCCCGGTCCTGCTCGGAGACGGCATCCCGCTCTTCGCCGACCTGACGATCGCGCCGATTCAGCTGGACGGGCCGATCAGCGTCGTCGAGGGCGACGGGGTCACCCACCTGGCCTACCGGGTACGCGCGGAGGCCTGACCGCCTCGGGGCCGGCCGAGCCGGGCCGGCCCCGGTCCAGCGGGCCACGCGTAGGCCCCAGCGAACCCGTCGTCCGGTGGTCGACTGTTCGTTGGGGTCCTGCCGATTCCTCCCGACCAGCGGGAATCCGGCTGCCTCGCCTTGTTGGAAACTATCTGATGATCGATATTGTGCGCGCAGGCGCCCCGCCTCAGTCGGCACCCCGACTTGGTCACAGGACGTGGACGTCGCGGCGGCCAGCCCGGTCGCCGGCGCCAACCTGATGTACACGCTGCACTTCTACTCGCGCACGCACGGGGCGTCGCTGCGCGCCAAGGGTGACGCCGCGATCCGCGCCGGTCTGGCGCTGTTCGTCACCGAGTGGGGCGCCAGCAACGCCGACGGCGGCCTCGACGGTCGGGCCTGCCTGCCCGAGGCGCAGTCCTGGATCGACTGGATGAAGTCCAACGGCATCTCCTGGACGGCGTGGAAGCTCGACGTCGGCACCGACACCACCAACCTGCTCAGCCCCGGAGCGCCGGTGACCGGCGGCTGGACCAACTACCTGCACGGCCACGCGCCGTTCGTGGTGGCGAACATGAGATGACCGAGAGCGACCGCGCTGACCCGTGATCGACTCGAGGTCGGCGATGTCGGGGTGTCCAGGCCGGTGGGACACCCCGACATCGCCGGCAGAACGGCGCGTCACCTTAACGCACCCGAAACGCGCCCGGTACCAACCCTGGGAACGCTCGTCGGACAGTCGAGACCACCGACACGCGAAGCGGGGTGACCATGGCCGACAACACCCCGAACGCGCCGACGTTCGACGGGCCGATGGGCCGGTCCGGCAATGGCCGGACGCTGCCCACGCCCCGCCCCAACCCGCTCGCGTCGTTGGACGACGGCGACCCGGCGGACCTGGCCACGATCGGGGTGGAGGAGGAGTTCCACGTCGTCGACCTGCACACCCGGGAGCTGGTGCCCCGGGCCGGGGAGCTGCTCGATCGGCTGCCGGCCGACTCGTTCACCGCCGAGCTGCACCGCAGCGTGGTGGAGACCAACACCGCCGTCTGCCGAACCCTCGACGAGATCCGCACCGAGCTGACCCGGCTGCGCCAGGCGGCCGTGCAGGTCGCCGACCGGGCCGGGCTGGGCATCGTGGCGGCCGGTACGGTGCCCCTGCGCGCCGACGGCGACCCGAGCGTCACCCCGACCTCCCGTTATCGGCGGATGCTCGACGAGTATCAGATGCTCGCCCGGGAGCAGTTGATCTGCGGTGCCCAGGTGCACGTCGGAGTGTCCGACCGGGACCTGGCAGTGGCCGTCACCCGCCGGGTCCAGCCCTGGCTGCCGGTACTGCTCGCCCTCTCCACCAGCTCGCCGTACTGGATGGGTCAGGACAGCGGTTATGCCAGCGTCCGCTCGTTGGTCTGGCAGCGCTGGCCCACCGCGGGTGACCCGGGCGAGGTGACCAGCGCGGCGGACCACCAGGCGCTGGTCGCCGAGCTGATCTCCTCCGGCACGATCACCGACCCCGCCATGATCTACTTCGATGTCCGACCATCGGCCCACGTGCCCACGGTGGAGCTGCGGATCACCGACGCCAACGCCGACGTCGAGACCATCGTCCTGCTCACCGGCCTGTTCCGGGCGCTCGTGCGGCGGGAGGTCGCCGCCCTGCGCGCCGGCGTGGAGCGCACGGCCGTACGGCCACCGGTGCTGCGCGCCGCCGTGTGGCGGGCGGCCCGCTCGGGGCTGGAAGGGGACCTGCTCGACCTGCCCCGGTCGGCTCGGCCGGTGCCGGCCGCCGAGGCGGTCCGCCGCCTGGTGACCGACCTGCGCCCGCAGTTGGAGGCGACCGGCGACGGGGAGCAGGTCCGCGAGCTGACGCGGTACGTGCTGGAGCGCGGCAGCTCCGCGGCGCGGCAGCGGCGGGCGTACGAGCGTCGTGGCCGGCTTGCCGACGTGGTCGATCTGCTGCTCGACGAGACCCGGGGCCGGGTGCGGGGGCCGCTGCCCGGTGCGCCGACACCGCCGGCGCTGCCCACCTACGCCGACGCGGGCGACGAGGTCTTCGGCCCGGCCGGGCCGGAGCCGGCGTACGGCCCCGTGCTGGCGGCCCTGCGTCAACTCGGCGCCGGCGCCCTCCGTCAGCGCGAGCACGACCGGGACGAGGAGCAGCGCGCCCGAGGGGTGACCTTCAGCGTGGCCGGTGAGGCGAGCACCCGACTCTTCCCGGTCGACCTGGTGCCCCGCGTGGTGCCCGCCGCCGACTGGCGGACCCTGCGCGCCGGTCTGGTGCAACGCGCCCGCGCCCTCGACGCGTTCCTGCGGGACGTCTACGGCGACCGAACCGTGGTGGCCGACGGCGTGGTGCCGGCGTGGGTGGTGGAGTCGTCACCCGGGCTGCGCCCGACCGGGGCGCTGATGGGCCGGCGGGGCACCCGCGTCCAGGTGTCCGGAACCGACCTCGTCCGGGACCCGGACGGCGGCTGGTACGTCCTGGAGGACAACCTGCGGGTGCCCTCGGGAATCGGCTACGCGGTGCAGAACCGGCGGCTGACCCAGGCGGTGCTGCCGGAGTTGCCGGTGCCGGAGGATCTGCTCCCCGCCGACGAGACCCCGGCGATGCTGTACCGGACGTTGGTCGCCGCCGCGCCCGCCGCCGCCGACGACCCGGCCGTGGTGGTACTCAGCGGCGGCCCGGGTGATCCCGCGTGGTTCGAGCACCGGCTGCTCGCCGACGAGATGGGTGTGCCGCTGACCGAGACCAGCGACCTGCTGGTGGAGGAGGGTCGGGTCCGGCTGGTGCGCGAGGGCTGTCGCAGCGAGATCGACGTGATCTACCTGCGGATGGACGAGGAGGCGCTGCTGCACGCGCCGGGTGCCGACGGGGTGCCGCTGGGCTGGCCGCTGCTCGCCGCGGTGCACGCCGGGCGGCTCACGCTCGCCAACGCGTTGGGCAACGGCGTCGGCGACGACAAGGCGCTGTACGCGTACGTGCCCCGACTGATCCAGTACTACCTGGGCGAGAAGTCGCTGCTGGGGGACGTGCCGACGTACCTGTGTGGGCTGCCCGAGCAGCGGGCCGAGGTGCTGGGCCGGCTCGACGAGTTGGTGCTCAAGCCGGTCGACGGGTACGGCGGCGACCGGGTGGTGATCGGCCCCCGGGCCGAGGCGGAGGAGCTGGACGCCGTCCGGGAGCAGATCCTCGCCGCGCCGCACCGGTGGATCGCCCAGGAGATGATCTCGCTGACCACCCACCCCGTCTTCGACGGGACGGCGCTCGCCCCCCGCCACGTCGACCTGCGCGCCTTCGTCTTCCTCGGCGAGACCGCCGAGGTGGCACCGGTGGCGCTGACCCGGGTGGCCCCGGCCGGCAGCATGATCGTCAACTCGTCGCGAGGCGGTGGGTCGAAGGACACCTGGCTGCTCGGCGGAGCCGAGCCGCCGAGCGGCGCGACCGCGACCACCGTCAGCTGAGGCGTTATCCTGCGCCGGTGGAGGTCACGGCGCAGGGCGAGCGGCTGGCCGCCGACCTGGGTCGCTGGGTGGGCGACCTGACCTTCGTCGACCTAGACACCGACGAGGTCACCGCGCGGGTCATCGACTCGGTGGTGCGGTGGGCCGAGGCCCAGGGCTGGCGGGTCTACCGGCGCGCACCCAGCGTGCTGCCGTTGCCACCGCCGCTGGAGCAGCGGCACTCGGTCCTCGACGTGGCGTGTGCCCGCCCGGACGGCCCGCCGGTGGTGGTGGAGGTCGACCACACCGACCGGGCCCGTACGGTGCAGAAGCTCCGCGCGGAGGCGGACGCCGGCCGGATCCCGATCTGGGTGCGATGGGGCGTCGGGCGTTTCACCGCGCCGCCACCGCCGGTGCGGATGGTGACCGTCGAGGTGACCCGGCGTCCCGGGCCGGCGGGGCGCGGGCGCCTGCACAGCCGTACCGGTGAACGCCCCGCGCCGGCCCATTCGTCCGGTGGCGGCACGGTGGCCACGCAGGCGCTGCCCATCCCGCTGACCGACCCGCTTTCGGGCCCGGGCAAGGGCACCTGAAGCGAATCGTAAGCGGGGGCCGGCAGAGTTCTGGGTGTCACCGGAGAACACGACCGACACCCAGGAGATTCCGATGCGCAAGCTCATCAACTCGACCTACATCACCCTCGACGGCGTCATCGAGAACCCCATGTGGACCTCGCCGTACTTCGACGACGAGGCCGCCAGCCTCGCCGGGGCGCAGACCGAGGAGGCCGACGCGATGCTGATGGGCCGGGCCACCTACGACGGCATGTCCGCCGCCTGGCCGAACATGGACGAGAGCGACCCGACCACGGGCGCCGCCTACTTCAACAACGTCAAGAAGTACGTCGCCTCGACCACCCTGACCGACCCCACCTGGAACAACACGGAGGTGCTCCAGGGTGATCTGGTCGAGGCGGTCACCGCGCTCAAGGCCCAGGAGGGCAAGAACATCATCCAGTACGGCTTCGGCTCGGTGACCGCGCAGCTCATCCGGGCCGGGCTGGTGGACGAGGTCCGCTTCTGGATCCACCCGGTACTGGAGGGCGGTCCCAGCCTCACCGCGCCGTTGACGGACGTCAAGGCGTCGTTCGACCTGGTCGACACCCGGGTGCACAAGAGCGGCGTGATCGTCGCCTCGTACCGGCCGAAGACGACGGCCTGACCAGCAGGTCAGAGCTGAGCCCGGGCCTCGCTCGGGCTCAGCTTCGCGCCCTCGGCGACCAGCGCGTCGAACCGCTCCGGCCCGAGTTGGGCCCGCAGGCGTTCGGTCACCCGGTCGATGTCGTCGCGTTCGGCCGGCGCGGCGGGGGCCCGCGCGGCGAGCCGGGCGGCGGCCGCGGCGCCCAGCAGCCGGGCGGCGACCTCGGGGGAGCGCGTCGCCGCCGCCATCCCCTCCAGGGGGCCGACCGCGTCTCGCATCGTCGTCATCGCCTCGGCGACCTCGAACGCCTCGATGTGCAGGGCCAGCGCGGCGTCCGGGTCGCCGCCCTGCTCGACCGCGTAGCCCAGCTCCACCAGGATCATCGGCAGGTAGAGCGCGGGCTGGCTCTCGCCCCGGCCCAGATCGGCGAGACGGGTGAGGTGGGTGACGGCCAGATCGAGCTTGCCGTCGCGGCGGGCGGCCAGCCCGAGGCTCATCTCCGCGAAGACCAGCGCACCGGGCGAGCCCTGCTCCACCGCCAGGCCGTACGCGCGTTCGGCCAGTTCCCGACCCTGGGCGTAGTCGCGGGTCTGCACGGCGAGCCAGGCCAGCCAGGACAACTCGGCGCAGACCTGCGGCCACAGCGCCAGTTCCTCGGCCCAGCGCAGCCCCTCCCGGTGCAGCGCGGCGGCGCGCTCGTGCTCGCCGCGCATGTCGGCCAGGCCACCCACCCACTCGGTCGCCCGGAGCCGGCCCCACCGGTCGCCGATGTCGGCGAACAGCGCGGCGCTGCGGGTCGCGGTGCGCTCCAGGACGGTCTGGTCACCGCCGGCGTGTGCGATGTGGGCCAGGGAGGTGAGCACCGCGGCCTCGGTCCACGTGTCGACGGGGGCGGTGGTCAGCAGCTCCGACGCCAGGGCCAGGTCGCCGTGCTCGATCACCGCGTTGGCCGCGAACCAGGCGGCGTGGCCGTTCGGGTCGGCGGCCACCGCGGCGCGTACGTCGTCCGGTGCGATCGCCTCGCCCTGCGACAGGGCGAAGCCGACCCGCCAGGGGGCCGCGCGGGTCTCCTGCTCCGGGGCACCGGGCACGGCCAGGGCTCGCCGTGCCTCGGTGAGCCGGCCGCGCAGGTGCCAGTACCAGCTCAGGGCGACCGCCAAGCGCAGCCCGCCACCGTGCACCAGCGCCGATCGCAGGTTCGCCGTCTCGGCGTCCAGCAGCGCCAGCCACCGCTGCTGGTCGGCCCCGCGCAGCCCGGGGTCGGCGCGTTCGGCCAGCTCGGTGTAGTAGGCGGCGTGCCGCACGCGCACCTCGTCGCCGTCGGTCAGGCGGTCCAGGCAGAACGCCACGACCGATTCGAACAGCCGGTAGCGCGGGCCGGCACCGGAGTCGTCGAGCACCACCAGCGACCTGTCCACCAGCCGCGCGAGGGTGTCCAGATCGGTCTGACAGACCTGCTCGGCGGCCTCCGGGGTGCAGCCGTCCCGGAACACCGCCAGTCGGGCCAGCACTGTCCGGTCAGCCTCGTCCAGGAGATCCCAACTCCAGCCGATCACCGCGGTCAGTGTCCGCTGCCGCGGCGGCACGTCCCGCTGCGCGGTGCTGAGCAGCTGGAACCGGTCGTCGAGGCGGTCCACCACCCCCCGCAGGCCCAGCGCGCGCACCCGGGTCGCGGCCAGCTCCAACGCCAGCGGCAGGCCGTCGAGGCGGCGGCAGAGCTGGGCCACCGCGGGTGCGGTCCGCCCGTCGAGCCGGAAACCGCGCTGCTGCGCGGCGGCGCGGGCGGCGAACAACCGGGCCGCCGCCGAGCGCTGGACCGTGTCCAGGTCACCGTCGTCCGGCACGGGCAGTGGGGGTACCTCCCAGAGCAGTTCACCGGTCAACCCGAGCGGCTCCCTGCTGGTGGCCAGCACGCTCACCCCCGGCACGTCGCGCAGCAGCCGGGCGACCAGCTCGGCGACCGGCTCGACCAGGTGTTCGCAGTTGTCCAGCACGAGCAGCAGACGCCGGTGGCGCAGGGCCGTGACCACCCGGTCGGCGGGGGACAGGCTCGTGCCGGCGGCCTCGTGGGCGCCCAGCGCTGCGAGGACCTGCTCGGCGACGCGTGTGTCGCCGACCGGCAGCGAGGCCAGCTCGACCAGCTGGACGCCGTCCGGAAAGGACTGGGCGCGGGCCGTCTCGGTGGCCAACCGGGTCTTGCCGACGCCACCGGGCCCAACCAGCGTGACCAGCCGCTGCCGGGGCAGCAGAGCCCGCAGCTCGGCCAGCGCCTCGGCCCGCCCGACCAGCTCGTCGAGCTGGGCCGGCAGACTGTTGCGGATGATCGCGGCCGTGGGCGGCGCGCTCAGGCCGGCGTCCTGTTCGAGGATCCTGCGGTGCAGCGCGACCAGCTCCGGGCCCGGGTCGAGGCCCAACTCCTCGGCGAGTCGGTCACGCAGCTCGGCGTAGCTGTCCAACGCCTCGGACTGGCGGCCGGCCGCGTACAGCGCGCGTAGCTGCACCGCCCGCAGGCCCTCGCGCAGCGGATGCCGGGCAACCAGTTCAGCCAGGTCGGCGGCGACCAGGTCGTGCTCACCCCGGGCCAGCCGGGCCTCGGCCAGCCGCTCGTGTACGGCGAGGCGCTGCTCGCCGAGGCGGGTCGCCTCCGCGCGGACGAACTCGGCGTCAGCCACGTCGGCGTACGCCTCGCCGCGCCACAACGCGAGGGCCTCGGTCAGCCGCTCGACGTCGGTGCTCCGGGCCAGTTCGTCGAACCGGTCGGCGTCGACCGCGTCGGCCCGCAGCAGGTAGCCGGGTGGCCGGGACTCGACCAGGTCGCGGGCACCGGGCTCGGCGTCGTTGAGTGCCTTGCGCAACTGGGACACCCGCACCTGGAGGGCTCCGGCGGGGTTGGCGGGGGCGTCCTCGCCCCACAGGTCGTCGATGAGGCGGTCCGCCGAGACCACCTGGTTGCGGTTGGTCAGCAGGTCGGCCAGCAACGCCCGCACCTTTGTGCCGGGCACCACCACCGGCTCGCCGGCGTCCGTGGTGACGGCGAGCGGCCCGAGCACCCCGAACTGCACGGCGGTCATCCTAACCGCGGAGAGGCGACCCCACCTCCGCGGCAGATGCGGGTGCCCGTGGTGTTTCAGGTGGCCGCCGAGGTGTCGTTGTCGTAGTGATCTCGGCGTGGTGGTCGACCGCCCAGGCGGCCAGCGCGGAGAGCGGCTCCAGAAGGCTGACGCCGAGAGGCGTCAGCCGGTACTCGACACTCGGCGGCACCGTCGGAAACACTTCGCGTTCGACCAGGCGGTCGCTCTCCAACGTGCGCAGCGTCCGGGTGAGCATGCGCGGGCTGATGCCCTCCACTGCCCGATGCAACTCGTTGAACCGGTACGGGCGCCGGCCGAGCAGGGTGATCAGCAGCAGCGTCCACTTGTCGCCCACCCGCCGCAGCACGTCGGTCACCGGGCAGCGCTCGTACTCGCCGATCGGAACGGGATGTGGCAACCGGTGGTTGTTCAGCGAGGCACGCACACCGGTGTTCCCTGTGGTCACGAATGTGCCTTCTTTCGCTCTGCTGGTCGTCTGGCCAGGATGAGCACGTCAGTAGAGAACGGTAACGGAGGGCGCCATGGGTGTCGTGGTGGTCAGCGGCGGCACGAATGGGATGGGACGTGCGGTGGCCCTCGGGCAGGCTGAACGCGGCAAGCGGGTCCTCGTGCTCGGTCGCAACCGCGAACGCGGTGAGGCGCTGGCCGACGGCGCAGTCGCATTCCTTCCCGCCGATCTGTCCAGCATCGCCGAAACTCGTCAGGTCATTGAGCACATCCTCAGCGAGTACCAGGTCGTGGACGCCCTGGCGCTGTTCGCGAATGCCGTGGCGCCGCGCCGCATCGTGACCGACGAGGGGTTGGAGCGCACGTTCGCGCTGTACTACCTCAGTCGGTATCTGCTCAGCTTCGGCCTGCGTCCGGCCCTGGAACGAGCTACCGCGCCGGTGATCGTGAACGTCGCCGGCGTCGGAGTCACCAAGGGCGGTGTGCGGTGGGCCGACCCTCAACTGGCCTCGGGCTACTCGATGGTCACCGCACAGTTGCAGGCCGGTCGAGCCAACGACCTGCTCGGCGTGGGCTTCGCCCAGCAGGCCGAAGGCCGTACCCGATACGTGCTCTACCATCCCGGTTTCACCAGGAGCGGCGACCGTAGCCCGCTTCCGTTGGTGCTGCGCGGGCTGCTGGCGGCCGTGTCGGTGGCGGCCCGACCCGTCGCGGACGCGGTGGCACCCATCCACCAGTTCCTGGACACGCCGCCAGCCGAGCCGCTGACCGCCGTTGACCGGAACAAGCGCCTTCCGCTCAGTCTCCCCACCCTCGACCAGCGGAACGCCGAGCGGTTGATGGCCCTCACCGAAGAGCTGCTGACCTGAAGCTCGCCCCCTGCCCGCCCAGCGCGAAGTTCGCCCTCCGCGGTCATGGCGTGCGGCTGATTTACCGGGTAGAAACATGTCGACCCCTTCATTCCGGCCAACCCCGGCCGCAGGGGTCAGAGAGCGCTCTCACCGCCCCAGCTGCGCCGGGAGCACGTCCGGGCAGCGGAGAGGACGAAACGCATGACAAGCCCATCCCGACGGGTACGCCGAAGGTCCCGTCGTACCCTCCTCCTTGCCCTTCTGGTGGCCACCTCCGTCACGATGACCAGCACCGCGGCCACCGCCGGCCGCCCGAGCTCCGGCGCACCCGACTTCGGTCCCAACGTGACGATCTTCGACCCGGGCACGCCGGTCAGCGAGATCCAGCAGACCCTCGACGCGGCGCACGCCCGGCAGGTCGACAACGAGATGGGCACCGAGCGGCACGCCTACCTGTTCAAGCCGGGCACGTACGGCACGACCGAGCGGCCGTTGCAGGCCAAGGTCGGCTACTACACCGAGGTGTCCGGTCTGGGCGCCTCGCCCACCGACGTCACCGTCAACGGCAAGCTCGAGGTCTACAACCGCTGCCTGGCCGACGGCGGCACCGGCAACTGCCTCGCGCTGGTCAACTTCTGGCGCACCCTGTCCAACCTGTCGCTCACCATCAACGCGGCAGGCCAGGACGGCTGCCGGTCCTCGGC
This sequence comes from Micromonospora sp. CA-259024, assembly GCF_050936255.1. Lineage (NCBI taxonomy): Bacteria > Bacillati > Actinomycetota > Actinomycetes > Micromonosporales > Micromonosporaceae > Micromonospora > Micromonospora sp. CA-259024. The sequence goes on from NZ_JBNJND010000001.1 coordinate 1,438,343, forward strand.
GAACTTCTGGGCGGTGTCCCAGGCCGTGTCGATGCGCCGGCTGAACATCGGCGGCGGCGGTCTGTCGCTGATGGACTACTGCACCGCCGGCCCGCAGTACGCCAGCGGAGGCTTCATCGCCGACTCGCGGCTGCCGGCCACCACCAACGGCTCCCAGCAGCAGTGGCTGACCCGCAACAGCGAGATCGGAGGCTGGTCCAACGCGGTGTGGAACCAGGTCTTCGCGGGGGTCGAGGGCGCGCCGGACGACGCCGCATTCCCCGACCCGCCGTACACCACCCTGGAGACCACTCCGCTCAGCCGGGAGAAGCCGTACCTCTTCGTCGACGGTAAGGGCGGCTACCACGTGCGCGTGCCCGCCGCGCAGCGCGAGAGCCGGGGTGTCACCTGGGCCGACGGCATGACGCCGGGGCGGACCATTCCGATCCGCGACTTCTTCATCGCCAAGCCGTCGGACCCGGTGCACGTCATCAACGGTCAGCTCGCGCGCGGCAAGCACCTGCTGCTCACCCCCGGCACGTACGACATCGCACGCAGCATCGAGGTCCGGCGTCCGGGCACTGTCGTGCTCGGCATCGGGCACGCCACGCTCACCGCGGTGAACGGCGCCATCCCGTTGGACGTCGCCGGCGTCCCCGGGGTGATCGTCGCCGGCGTCACGATCGACGCCGGCAGCGTCGAGTCGCCGGTGCTGCTGCGGGTGGGGCGACAGCACGGCCACAACGCCAGCAGCCCGACCAACCCGACCACACTGTCCGACGTGTACTTCCGGGTCGGTGGCCCGCACATCGGCCGGACGAACACCGCGCTGGAGGTCAACAGCGACAACGTGCTCATCGACCACACGTGGGTGTGGCGCGGTGACCACGGTGTCGAGGGCTTCACCGAGGGCGTCAACGGTGACACCGACCGCTGGCGCACCAACACGGGTCGCTACGGCGCGGTCATCAACGGCGACCACGTGACCGCGACCGGCCTGTTCGTCGAGCACTTCCAGCGCTACAACACGGTCTGGAACGGCGAGCACGGCACCACGATCCTGTACCAGAACGAACTGCCGTACGACCCGCCGACGCAGGCCGACTGGATGAACGGCGCGGTCGAGGGATGGGCCGGGTATAAAGTCGGCGACCGGGTGCGTCACCACACCCTGTACGGCGGCGGGGTGTACGTCTTCAACCAGAACAACCCGTCGATCCACACCGAGAACGGCTTCGAGGTCCCGAACAGGCCGGGCGTGACGCTGCACCACGTCATGACCGTCAACCTCAGCGCGGGCACGATCGACCACGTGGTCAACGGCGTCGGCGACGCGGCCGACATGACCAGGGTCGGCGCTCCGGTCTATCTCACGCAGTACCCGACTCCCTAGCGATCTCGGGCGTACCGACGGGGCCGGAGCCGGCGTGGCTCCGGCCCCGTCGGCACGCCAGGGCGACCGGAGAATCCGCGTCAGTGGTCTTGAACTCCTATCGTGCCGGTAGGAAAATAGGCGAATGCCGGTTGGTCCGTTCCTCACCTCCCGTCGGGTCGTGGACCTGATGCGGGTCGCCTCCGAACTCTGTCCGGGCTAACCGCGACCGACCTGGGCGTCGTTACCACCCGCGTCCTCATTCGGCCAGCTGCCGGATCACCCGCCGCCTCGTGGCCATCTGGCCCCGGCGGCTTCCCCCGCGTTCCTCGAGGCCCTCGCCTGTGCGCGCCCCACCCCTCAACCGATCCGGCGCGGCCGGATCGGTTGCATCCCTGGGAGGTATGTCATGACCACCGATTCGTCACCGTCCACTCCACCGACAGCCGGGGAGTCGCGGCTCGCCTTCAACGAGGACTGGGTGGCGACCATCCTCGGTCTGGCCCTCCTCGCTCTGGTCCTGCTCGGTGCCATCCCCGCCGGGCTGGTGCCCTGATGACCACCGACGCCACCCGTACCGGCGATGAGCCCCGCACGGCCGACGTCCCCGGCGCTGCGCCCGGAGACGTCGTCGAGCCCGCCGATGGTGGGCCGCCGACCACCGTCGACCCCGCCGAGCCGACCGGCACGGCACGTGGCGCGTTCTGGGCCTGGACCGCACTCGGCCTGGTGATCGTGGTCGGTCTCGCCGCGCTCACCCGCTACCTGGAGCAGAACGTCCCCGAGTGGGCGGAGGGCACCGCCGCCGAGGACTTCGGGGCGGCGATCGAGTACCCGGTCTACGCCATCCTGCTCGGCCTGTTGGGCAACGTCGCCGTCACGCTGCTCGGGTGGCGGGACCGGATCGCCGCGGCCTTCCGGACCGAGTTCTTCATCAAGACCGGCCTGGTGCTGCTTGGCGCGTCGATCAACCTTGCCGTCATCGCCAGTGCCGCCGGGCCGGCGATCGCCCAGGCGGTCCTGCTGATCAGCGGGGTCTTCCTGTTCACCTGGTGGTTGGCCGGCAGGTTCGGCCTCGACGACAAGCTGCGGGCGCTGCTGGCCTCGGCGGTGTCGATCTGCGGGGTCAGCGCGGCGATCGCCGCCGCGGGCGCGGTGCGGGCGCGCCGCGAGCAGTTGGCCTACACGGCGAGCCTGGTCATCATCTTCGCCCTGCCGTCCATCTTCATCCTGCCCTGGCTCGCCGACGTGTTCGGGCTCTCCGACGCGGTCGCTGGCGCCTGGATCGGCGGCAACATCGACACCACCGCCGCGGTCACCGCCGCGGGGGCGCTCGCCGGTGAGGAGGCGCTCCAGATCGCCAGCATCGTCAAGGTCACCCAGAATGCCCTGATGGGTGTGGTCGCGGTCGCCCTCACCGCGTACTTCACGCTGCGTGTGGAGCGACAGCCCGGCGCGGCGCGGCCGGGCCTCGGGGAGTTGTGGCGGCGGTTCCCCAAGTTCGTCCTGGGGTTCATCGCCGCATCCGTCATCGCGACCTGGTACCTGGACGCGGCGGGCGCGGACGGCAAGGCCACCATCGCCATCGTCAACGACCTGCGCGTCTGGTTCCTGATCCTGGCCTTCGTCAGCATCGGCCTGGAGGTCCGGGTCGCGTCGCTGCGGGAGGCCGGTTGGCGACCGGTGGCGGTGTTCGCCAGCGCCACCGTGTTCAACCTGGCGCTGGCGCTGGGCCTGGCGTCGCTGCTGTTCCGCGATTTCGCGGCCTGACCGGCGGGCTGGGGACCGTACTTCAATGATGTGCCACACCGTGTGGAGAGGGTCAGGGCCGAGGGTCCGGACCCTCTCCACACTGGTTCAGCTCAAAGGGCGCGTGTCACGCGTCGAGCGCCGCGCGGGACCGGCGGAAGATCAGCCGTGCCGTTGTACCGGCGATGACCAGGGCGAGGCCGGTTCCGAGGAACCACCACAGGTCGCCAGCGCTGCCACCGGTGACGGGCAGGGTCGGGCTGTCCGTGGGGGCCGGCTGGGTCGGGTCGTCGGTGGGGGCCACTGTGGGCTGGGTCGGTGCCGGTGTGGGCTGCGTCGGTGTGGCGGTCGGCGTCGCCTGCAGCGGGCGTTCGCAGCGGGCCTCGGCCAGGATGACGGAGCCGACGGGGATGTCGAGCAGCGGTCCGCCCACGATGGTGCCGGTGAGCCTCAGGGTGGCCTGGACAGCGATGGCCGTGGCGCCGTCGGCGGTGGTCGTCTCCACGTTGGTGAGCGTGACGTTCAAGCTGGCGCCCGTCAGGCCGGCGACCGTGACGGCGGCGCTGGCGGTGACGCCCGGGGTGTTCGGCAGCAGCTCGACCGGCTCGCCGAACAATTCCAGCCCGACAAAGGTGGTGTCCGCGCTTTGGGCGCCGACCTGGGGGCAGGCCACCGCCGCGGTGATCACCTCGGCGTCGATCACCGACGTGCCGAGTACGCCGAGTGCGAGGTCGGCGATTTCGGCGCTGGCGGAGGACGCCGTGGCACCGCGAGTGGCACTGACCTCGACCACGGTGCCGGAGGCGGTGACGCCCACAGCACCGGGGATGGTGATCGCCAGGGCGGTGTCGCTGTCCGTGCCACCGCCCGCCGGGGCCGTGGCGGTGCCAATGACGGCACCAGCGGTGATGACCGGAACGCCAAGCACTGACGCGGACAGGTCCACCACAACTCCCCGGGCGCTCGCGTCGCCAGGTGCTGCGTGAGCGGGAGCTGTTCCGGACAGGACCATCACTCCCACGGCCGCCACCGCGATTGCTCCGGTAGCCGAAAGTCGCTGGGAAACTCTCACGTTGTCGCCTCTGATCAGTCAGTCCTTCCCGACCGTCGAGAAGGCGGTTCCGAGGCTATGTCCGATAAGGCGGCATTGTGCAGTATTGGGGGAATTCGACTGCTTGAATGGCGCTCGCGAATCGTCTTTCACTTCCTCGTCTCCTTCCGACATGTTGACGAAAAATTTCATCGATCAGTCTCACTATTGCGGCGTGGTGTTCACTGCTGCCACGATGACCGTCAATGCCTTCCGTCCCGAAGGAGTGGTCGTCATGGCGGTGTCCCGCCGCAGGTTCGTCACGTCGGTGATGGCGGGGTCCGCCCTCGCCGCCGCCTCCACCACCGAGTTGCTCACCACCCTGGCCAGCCCCGCGCACGCCGCCAGTCCCCCCGGGGACGTGGTCGGCAAGGTGACGGTCGGCTACCAGGGCTGGTTCAGCGCCCCCGGCGACGGGGCGCCGATCGGCGGGTGGTGGCACTGGAGCCGTGACCGGTTCCAGCCGCCGTCGCCCGCCAACACCACGATCGTGTCCTGGCCGGACATGCGCGAGTACACGCGCAGCTATCCGACCGCCTACCCCAACCTCGGCAACGGCACGCCCGCCACCCTCTTCTCCTCGTACGACCAGCAGACGGTGGACACCCACTTCCGGTGGATGCAGGAGTACGGCTGCGACACCGCCGCCCTGCAGCGGTTCAACCCGATGGGCGACGAGGGCCCGACCCGCGACGCGATGGCACAGAAGGTCCGCTCCGCCGCCGAGCGCTACGGCCGCAAGTTCTACATCATGTACGACGTCACCGACTGGTTGACCTTCCAGTCGGAGATCAAGACCGACTGGACGACGAAGATGTCGGCGCACGTCGCGTCCTCCGCGTACGCCCGGCAGAACGGCAAGCCGGTCGTCTGCATCTGGGGCTTCGGCTTCAGCGAACCCAGCCGGCCCTTCACCCCGGGGCCCTGCCTGGAGGTCATCAACTGGTTCAAGGCACAGGGCTGCTACGTCATCGGTGGTGTGCCCACCTGGTGGCGGCAGGGCATCGAGGACTCCCGCCCCGGCTTCCTCGACGTCTACCACGCGTTCAACATGATCTCGCCGTGGATGGTCTACCGGACCACCACCCTGGAGGGGCTCGACTCGTACTACAACAACGTCAACATCGGGGACATGGCCGACTGCGTGGCGCACGGCATCGACTACCAGCCCTGCGTGATGCCCGGTGACCTCGCCGGGGGTCACCGCCGGCACGGCGACTTCTACTGGCGGCACATCTACAACATGGTCCGGCTCGGCTCCCAGGGCCTGTACGTGTCCATGTTCGACGAGTACAACGAGGGCAACCAGATCGCCAAGACCTCCGAGACCCAGGCGACAACCCCGGCCGGCGCCAACATCCGGGCACTGGACGAGGACGGCGTGGCCTGCTCCTCCGACTACTACCTGCGGATCACCGCCGACGGCGGCCGGATGCTCAAGGGGCAGCTCGCGCTCACGCCGGTCCGTCCCACGCCCCCGATGGTCGGCGAGCCTCCGCCGACCGGCGGCGACCTCGCGGCGGGCAAGCCGACCTCGGCGAGCAGCCAGGGCACCGGGTTCCCGGCCGGGAACGCGGTGGACACGAACGTCGGCAGCTACTGGGAGAGCGCGAACGGCGCGTTCCCGCAGTGGTGGCAGGTCGACCTCGGCTCCAGCCACCCGGTCAACCGACTCGTGCTGCGGCTACCTGCCGGCTGGGGGGCCCGCACCCAGACCATCACCGTGCAGGGCAGCGTCGACGGCGCCTCCTTCACCACCATCACCCCGGCCGCCGGGTTCGCCTTCGACCCGGCGACCGGCAACACCGTCACCCGCACGCTGCCGACCACCACGGCCCGCCACATCCGTCTGAGCATCGGCGGCAACACCGGCTGGCCGGCCGCCCAACTCGCCCAGGTCCAGGTGTACGCCGGGACCACCGTCCCGGACAACCCGCCGACCGCGCCGAGCGGGCTCACGGTGACCGGCCGAACGGCGACCAGTGTGTCGCTGGCGTGGACGGCCTCCACCGACGACATCGGGGTGACCGGTTACCAGGTGCGCCAGGGCGGCACGGTCGTCGCCACCGTCGCGGGCACCACGACGACCGTCAGTGGGCTCAGCCCGTCCACCGCGTACAGCTTCACGGTCACCGCGCGAGACGCCGCGGGCAACACCTCCGCCGCGTCCAACACGGTCACGGTGACCACGGACGCCCCGGCCAACGCGGATCTCGCCCGGGGCCGACCCACCACGGCGAGCAGCCACACGCAGAGCTACGCGTCGGGCAACGTGGTCGACGGTGACCCCAACAGCTACTGGGAGAGCGCCAACAACGCGTTCCCGCAGTGGGTCCAGGTCGACCTCGGCGCGTCCCGCACCGTCGGGCGGGTGGTGCTCAGACTGCCCCCGGCCACGGCCTGGGCCACCCGGACGCAGACCCTCGCGGTGCAGGGCAGCGCCGACGGGGGCAGCTTCGGCACGCTGGTCACGTCGGCGGGGCGCACCTTCGACCCGGCCACCGGTAACCAGGTGGCGATCACCTTCACCGCCGCGCAGACCCGCTACCTGCGGATCTCCGTCACCGGCAACACCGGCTGGCCGGCTGGGCAACTGTCGGCGCTGGAGGTCTACCAGAGCTGACCCGCGACCGGGCGGCCGCCGGGGGACCGGTGGCCGCCCCGCCCGCGGCTCGCCGCCGCCGGGAAGGGCTGCGAGATCTCCAGAAGGAGCATGACGACCGTACGAAGGTGTTGCTCACGGCCTGGCCGAGCGACCATTCCAGCATTCGGTCATCGCCTCCCGATTGTTGGGAAAAGGGCGATGATCGACTCCGTTTTGGCGACATCGGGGTGTCCAAGCCGATGGAACACCCCGATATCGCCAAACCCGTGTTGATCTCGGTGGACACCGTGATCACCGAGGTCGCCCGGGGTCACCCGCCGCCGGCCCGTGTGGCGCGACTGGCGACGTCGGTCGGCCTCATCCGCTGACCGTCGGCGGCTAACCGGAGAGCCGGCTGTCAGCCATCCGGCGTACGTCATCGGCGGGGTGGACGGTGCGGATCGGGCGGGGCACCGGCCCACGCCGCTGCCACTCGCGCGGGTAGCCGAGGGAGACCTCCTCGAAACGCACCCCGTCGTGGAACGTGGTGCGGGGGATGTGCAGGTGCCCGTACACCACGGTGGCCGCCCCGAAGCGCAGGTGCCAGTCGCGGGTGCGGACGGTGCCGCACCACTGGGCGAACAGCGGGTACCGCAGGATGTCGGTGGGCGCCCGCACCAGCGGGTAGTGGTTGACCAGCACGGTCGGCAGCGAAGGGTCGCGCTCGTCCAGCCGGCGTTCGGTCTCAGCGACCCGGGCGGCGCACCACGCCTCCCGGCTCGGATGCGGGTCGGGGTGCAGCAGCATCTCGTCCGTGCACACCACACCGGCCTCGTACGCCAGGTCCAACGACTCCTGCCGGGTGCGCGCCTCGGGCACCCGGAACGTGTAGTCGTAGAGCACGAAGAGCGGGGCGATCGTCGCCGGCCCGCCGTCCCCGTCCCACACCGGGTACGGATCCTCCGGGGTGACGACCCCCAACCGCCGGCACAGCCGGACCAACTCGCGGTAACGCTCCTCGCCGCGCAGCCGCACCGGGTCGCCGGGCGGCGTCCACAGCTCGTGGTTGCCCGGCGCCCAGACAACCCGCGCGAACCGACTGCTCAGCAGCCGGAGCGCCCACTCGATGTCGGCGTACCGGTCGGCCACGTCGCCGGCGACGAGCAGCCAGTCGCCGTCGTTCTCCGGACGCAGTCCTTCGACGAACGAGCGGTTCTCCGGGTGACCGACGTGCAGGTCGCTGACGGCCCGCAACCGAGGTGGGGAATTCACGCCCCGAGGTTAGGCCGGCACGGGCAGGTCGGGGAACCCCTGTTCCTGCCGTTTCCGGACGATCTGACGGCCGGCATATCCGTCGACTGGGTGGGAAAGCGCTGGCGTCCGACAGCCCGATACCGGAGCAGGAGACGAACATGCCTTTCATCACCGTGGGGACGGAAAACTCCGCGCCCATCGACCTGTACTACGAGGATCACGGATCCGGTAAGCCGGTGGTGCTGATCCACGGATTCCCGTTCAACGGGGCGACCTGGGAGAAGTCGACCACCGCGCTGCTGAACGCCGGATACCGGACGATCACCTACGACCGGCGCGGTTTCGGTAACTCGGCCCAACCGGCTTTCGGATACGACTACAACACGTTCGCCGCGGACCTCGACGTGCTGATGACCGAGCTGGACCTGAACGACGTGACTCTGATCGGTCACTCGATGGGCACCGGCGAGGTGATCCGCTACCTGGGCAACTACGGCTCGCGGCGGGTGAGCCGGGCCGTGGTGGTCAGCCCGCTGCAACCCATGCTGGCCAAGGCCAAGGACAACCCGGAGGGCGTCGACACGAGCCTCTTCAAGGGTTTCCAGCAGGCGATCATCAAGGACCGCTTCGCCTACCTGACCCAGTTCTGCGACGCGTTCTTCAACTACAGCGAGAACAAGGGCAAGCTGGTCAGCGAGGAGGCGTACCGGGCGCACTGGCAGATCGGTGCGATGGCCTCCGCCAAGGGCACCCATGACAGCGTGGACGCCTGGCAGGAGGACTTCCGTCCCGACCTGCCGAAGATCGACGTGCCGTTGCTGATCGTGCAGGGCGACAAGGACAACGTGTTGCCCTACCCGGTGACCGGCCAGCGGCTCGCGCCGATGATGCCGACCGCCCAACTCGTCACGCTCAAGGGCGCGCCGCACGGTCTCCCGTGGACCAACGCCGACGACATCAACAAGGCGATAATGGACTTCATGAAGCAGCCGGCGAAGGCTCGCGCCTGACCCGTACCGGTAGCCGATCGGACACCAGTGCCGCGAGGACGCTACGACACCCGGCCCCTGCGGGGCCGGGTGTCGTGGGTGGTCAGGGCCGGCGGGCCACCACCGCGCCGTTGGCACCGGGAGCGTCGAACGGCACGGTGCGGACGTCCACGAACCCGACGTCGGTGAGCCAGGCGGCGTACTCGGCGCCCGAGTAGTTCCGGCCTCCCTCGGTCTCGACCAGCATGTTCATGCCCATTAGCGCCGCCTCCGGCGGCCCGGTGCGCTCATCGTTGAGCAGCAGCTCGCAGACGACGATCGCCCCACCCGGCGGCAGCGCCGCGTGGCAGCGGGCCAGTAGGGCCCGGTTCGTGGGCTCGTCCCAGTCGTGCAGGATCATGCTGAGCAGGATGACGTCGTGCCCGTCCGGCAGCGCCGGGTCGACGAGGAAGTCACCCCCGACCGTGCCGATCCGCCCGGTCATCCCGGCCTCCGCGATCCGCTCCTCGGCCCGTACACAGACATGCGGGAGGTCCAGGACGGTCGCCCGCAGGTCGGGCAGGCGACGGCAGAACTCGATCGGGAACGCGCCCGCCCCGCCGCCCACGTCGAGCAGGCGCCGATGTGCGGAGAAGTCGTACGCGTCGGCCAACGCGCTGGCCGTGAAGCTGGACGTGGAGTACATGGCGTCCCAGAACTGGGCAAGCATCTCCGGATCGGTGGTGTCGAACATCGACTGTTGGGCCTGCGGGTCCCAGGTCAGTGGCCGGTCGGTGCGCAGAGCCTCGCCGATGCGGTGCCACGGCAGGTAGGTGCGCAGGTCGGAGTAGCGGACCTGGGCCCCGAAGTAGTACGGGCCTCCCTCGACCAGGAAATGCTCGGCCAGCTCGGAGTTGCGGTACCCGTCACCGGCCTTCTCCAGCAGGCCGAGCGAGGCGCTCGCGGACAGCAGCAGGTCCGCCGGGCGATCGGCCAGGCCGAACTCGACGGCGGCCTGCTCGACCGTGAGCGTTCGGCCTCCGGCGAGGCGGGTGAACAGGCCGAGCTCGACGCCGACCGCGAGGGTCTTGAACCCCCACACGCCGGCCACCAGGCGCATGAGGGGAGTCGGGGTGATCATGGCGACATGAGATCACAGATACCGTCCCTCCACTATGGTCGCGACCGGTGATCACGCCCGGATCAGCGTCACCAGCCCGGCCGCGACCAGCACGCCGGCCCAGAGGGGCAAGCGGGTCATCGGGTCTCCGCTCGTCAGGTGGTGGGAACGCCGAGTCGGTCGAGGAGGTGCCGGCGCAGCGCGCCGAAGGCCGGGTCGTCCGGTGTGCGGGTGGGGGCCAGGTCGACCGGCAGGTCCGCGGCGATGCGGCCCGCGTCGAGGAGCAGGATCCGATCGGCGAGCAGCAGCGCCTCCTCCACGTCGTGGGTGACCAGCAACGCGGCGAAGCCGTGCTCGGCGCGTAGCCGACGCAGCAGGACCTGCATTCGCAGTCGGGTCAGCGCGTCCAGGGCGCCGAACGGCTCGTCGAGCAGCAGCAGGTCCGGCTCGCGGACCAGGGCTCGCGCGACGGCCACCCGTTGCGCCTGACCGCCGGACAGCTCGGCCGGCCAGGCGCGGTGGCGGTCGGCGAGCCCGACCTCGGCCAGTGCGCGCTGGATCCGCCGGTCGGTGTCCGCTCCGGACAGCCCGAGCCCGACGTTGGGCGCCACCCGCTTCCAGGGCAGCAACCGGTGCTCCTGAAAAACCACGGCGGCGGTGCCGTGCACGACGATCTCACCGCTGGCCTCGCCGTCCAGCCCGGCGAGAATCCGCAGGAGGGTGCTCTTGCCGGAACCGCTGCCGCCCAGCAGGGCGACCACCTCGCCCCGCGCGATGGTCAGGTCGACCCCGGCCAGCACGACCGTCGGCCCGAACGCCCGGTGCACCGCGTGGGCGGTCAGCACCGGCGTCGTGCCGGTCACGTGGCCCGCAGTCCGCGACGCCATGTCAACATCCTCCTCTCCAGGACGCGCAGTGCAAGGTCGGACAGCAGCCCGAGCAGCGCGTAGACGAGCAGGCCGAGCACCACCACGTCGGTCTGGCTGAACTCCCGTGCCTCCATCATCAGAAAGCCGATCCCGGTCTGGGCGTTGACCTGCTCGCCGACGACCAGGCTGAGCCAGGCCGCGCCGATCGCCAGTCGGAGGCCGAGGAAGAGTGCGGGCAGCGCGCCGGGCAGCACCACGTGACGCAGTCGGGCTGCCTGCCCCAACCCGCAGGTGCGGGCCGCTTCCACGAGCCGTTCGTCGATGTCCCGGATGCCGGCGTAGGTGTTGAAGTAGATCGGAAAGAACGCACCCAGAGCCACCAGGCTGATCTTGAGCGATTCGCCGATGCCGACCCAGATGATCAGCAACGGGACCAGGCCCAGGTGCGGCAGCATCCGGGCCATCTGCACCGGGGGGTCGACCAGGTCGTCGCCGAGCCGCAGCAGCCCCGCGACTGTGCCCAGGATCAGCGCCAGGAGACCACCGATCAGCAGTCCGGCTGCGGCGCGGGTGAGGGAGTCCAGCAGATGGATGGCGAGCGTCCCGTCACGGGCCAGCCGCCAGCCCGCGGCGAGCACGTCGCTGGGTGCGGGCAGCTTCTCCGGCGGCAGCAGCCCGGTGCGGGCGGCCAGTTCCCAACCCAGCACCAGGGCGACCGGGCTGGCCAGCCGTCGCCACCGCCTCGCCGGCCGCCGGGATCGGGGTGCGACCGGCGTGGGCGCCGAGACCTCGGCGGGCGCCTCGGTGAGCGTCGTACGGCTCACTGGAAGACCTCACTGAACCGGTCGTCGATGCGGGAGCGGATGTCGACCGGGCCCGGAATGAGGTCCAGGGCGATGAAGCTGTCGGTGATCGCCTGGAGTTCGTCGCCGACGGCGGGGGTGACCGGGGCGAGTGGCTTGGCGCTGCGGGCCAGGGCGCGACCGGTGACGTCCTGCGGGATCTTCAGCTCCGGCGCGAGCGTGCTGGCCCGCTCCTCCGGGTGGGCGATGCCCCAGTCGGTCACCTCGCGGTACCGCTGGAGGAACGCCCGGATCTCGTCCGGTCGCTGGGCAACGGCGTCGGGAGCGGCCAGGACGTACTCGCGGTTGCTGGCCAGGCCCGTGGCGTCGGCGAGCACCTGGACCCCCGGCTGCTCGGCCAGGGCGAAGTACGGGTCCCAGATCACCCAGGCGTCCACCTGCCCGCTGTCGAACGCGGGCCGCCCCTCGGCGGGCTTGAGGTACTTGACCTGGATGTCCCTCAGGGTCATCTGGTTCGCTTCGAGCAGCCGGACCAGCAGCCAGTGCACGTTGGAGCCCTTGTTGAGGGCGATCGTCCTGCCCTTCAGGTCGGCGAAGCTGCGATAGCCGCGGTCGGCCCGGACCAGCACGGCCTCACCCTGCGGGATCGGCGCCGAGGTCCCGATGATGGAGAACGGGATCTTCCCGGCCGCGGCGAAGACGGGTGGCGCTTCGCCGACCTGTCCGATGTCGATGGACCCCGCCTTGAGCGCCTCGGTGAGCGCCGGACCGCTCTCGAACAGCGACCACTCGATGCCCGGCGTCGCACCGCGTGCCTTGACCAGGCTCAGGCCACCGAAGCGCTGGTAGCCGACCCGGAGCGTCTTCGCGTCGCCACCGGCGTCGGCGGGCCCGCCGCACGCGCTCAACCCGGCCGTGGCGAGCAGTGCCACGGTGGTGAGCGCGGCCGTCAGCAGGCGGCGATGCGGGGGACGGCTCGTCGGCGGGATACGCATGGCGGCTCCTCGGGTTGGGCATGCGGGTCGGGGCGCATCGACGGATGTCGGCACCGCAGACGGTAGCCTACTAACCCGATAGGTTTTATGGGTAGGCTGTCGGCGGGATCGTCCCACCCCTCAGGAGGTGCCCGCTCGCCGCGCGCACCGCTGCCGCACCCCGCCCCCGCACTCGAGGAAAGAGCCGAGATGAGCCTCACCTTCCACTGGTTCCTGCCCACCAACGGCGACAGCCGCGACGTCGTCGGCGGCGGACACGGCGTACCGACCGGGGCTGCCGGAGGCGCCCGCCCGGCCAGCGTGGCCTACCTGGGGCAGATCGCCCGCACGGCGGAGCAACTCGGGTTCGTCGGCGCGCTCACCCCGACGGGCGCCTGGTGCGAGGACGCCTGGCTGAGCACGGCGATGCTCACCGAGGTGACCGAGCGCCTCAAGTTCCTGGTCGCCTTCCGGCCGGGACTGCTGGCACCCACGCTGGCCGCCCAGATGGCCTCGACCTTCCAGCGGCTGTCCCGGGGCCGACTGCTGCTGAACGTGGTCACCGGCGGCGAGTCGCAGGAGCAGCGGGCCTACGGCGACTTTCTGGACAAGGACGCCCGGTACGCCCGGTGCGACGAGTTCCTGCACGTGGTGCGTGCGCTGTGGCGGGGAGAGACGGTCGACCACGCCGGCACCCACGTACGCGTCGAGCAGGCGCGGCTGCACCGCCTGCCCGACCCGGTTCCGCCGGTCTACTTCGGCGGCTCCTCCTCTGCCGCCCTGCCGGTGGCGGTGCGGCACAGCGACGTCTACCTCACCTGGGGGGAGCCACCGGCCCTGGTCGCCGCCAAACTGGAGCGAGTCCGGGCGCTGGCTGCCGCCGCCGGGCGCGAGTTGCGCTTCGGCATCCGGTTGCACGTGATCGTCCGGGACACCGCCGAGCAGGCCTGGGCGCAGGCCCAGCGTCTGCTCGACGGGATCTCCGAGGCCGACATCCGGTCGGTGCAGGAAGGTCTACGCCGCAGCGAGTCCGAGGGGCAGCGCCGGATGCTCGACCTGCACGGCGGATCCCGTGACGGCCTGGAGGTCGCACCCAACCTGTGGGCCGGGGTCGGACTGGTCCGCGGCGGTGCCGGCACCGCGCTCGTGGGCAGCCACACCGAGGTCGCCGACCGGATCGCCGAGTATCACGCGCTCGGCATCGACGAGTTCATCCTCTCCGGCTATCCGCACCTGGAGGAGGCGTACTGGTTCGGAGAGGGCGTGCTGCCGATCCTGCGTGACCGAGGGCTGTGGCGGCACCCCGACAGCGAGGGGCGGCCGACGGCACACGTCGACATCCCCTTCGCCGGGCGGCCGGCACCGGTTCCCGCCGTCCGCTGACCGGGGCGCCCCCGACGATCGGGTACCGCGACTAGCTGGGGCGGTCGGCCGGGCGACGGCTGAGCCGCCGCGCCGAGAGGCTCACCACCGTGCTGCCGACCGCCACCCCGAGCAGCACCAGGAAGGCTCCGACCAGCCACAACCCGCTGTCGTCGGTGGACGCCGCCTGCCAGGTCCAGGCCGCCGTGAAGGCCACCGTCATCACCGGCGCCACCAGCCACGGGCTGAGTCGCGTACCGGCGAGCGCGGCCAGCAGTACGAGCGTCAGCACGCAGCCGACCACCTGCCACGGCTCGTACGGCCCGCTGGTCGCGCCGGTCTCCGGGTCGACCTGGTGCTCGGTGTCCCGGCCCAGCCAGAGCAACCACACCCCGACCGTTGCCGCCGCCAGGAACAGAGCACCGAGCAGTGCGCGCCTACCCCTCGTCGCCGTCATGCGGCGATCATGCCCCGCGCGGAACGGAAGCGGAATGAGCACCGGTACCCAGATGCGGGCCGGGGCGGCATGCTCACCCGTGGCCAGGGTGTCTTTTCGGCCTCGGCGGCTACGCGATGGCCATGCACCTCAAGCTCGCCGACGCGGCCCGGGTGGGATGCCCGACGTCGAGCAGCACCTGGTCTGAGCGGCCCTGGCCGTGTGAGGTGCCGGCTTCGGCTCAGGGTTGTACGCGGGTGAGGAAGTCGCGGACCAGCCGTACCACCTCGTCGAGGTGCGTCTCGAGCAGCCAGTGCCCGCCGTCGAGCAGGTGCAGGTCGGCGTCGGGGAGGTCGCGCAGATAGGCGCGGGCGGCGCCCTCCGGCATGTACCCGTCGTGCGGTCCCCACACGATCAGGGTGGGCGGCCGGTGGGTCCGCAGGTACTCCTGCTGCCGGGGGAACCAGGCGACGGTGCTGCCCTGGTCGCTGAGGAGCCGTAGCCAGGCGTCGCGCCGCCGTGGATCCGCGACCAGCGCGCCGGAGAGTCGCCACAGGTCGGGGCTCACCCGGTCGGTCAGCCGGTCCGGCAGCTCACCCAGGAACTCGCGCCGGAAGCCCTCCTCGCTGATCGCGGCGGCCAACCGCGCCCGCCCCTCGTCGGTCGGGTCGCGCCAGTACTCCTTCAGCGGTTCGTACTTGGGTCCGTGCTGGTCGGGGTAGATGTCGCCGTTCTGGATGACGAGACCGGCGACCCGCTGCGGCGCGGCCATCGCCAGGCGCAAGCCGAACTGGCTGCCGTAGTCCTGGAGGTAGATCACGTAGCGGGTCAGCCCCAGCGTCTCCACGAAGCGCTGGAGCAGGCCCGTGTGGGCGTCGAAGGTGTACGCGTACCGGCCGGGATCGGGCAGGTCGCTGTAGCCGAAGCCGGGGTAGTCGGGCGCGATGGCACGCCAGCGGTCGGCCAGCGCGGGCAGCAGGTGACGGAACTGGAACGACGACGACGGGTAGCCGTGTGGCAGCAGCACCACCGGGGCGTCGGCGGGGCCGGCCTCCCGGTAGAAGATCGTGATGCCGTCGACCTCGACCGTCCGGTGCCGTACAGCGATGTCCGCCATAGCCTCTCCTGACCGGTCACGGGGTGGCGTGGACCCCTCGACGGTGCCAGAACCCGAGCCGTCGCGGTGCGGCATTGCCGCTGCCGGTCAGGTTTGCGGCGCGGGTCCGGTCGAGTCGCGGACGACCAGCAGGTGCCCGGTGGCGCGACGGCGCGGACGCGTCGAGCGTGGCTTGAGCGCGAGGGTGAGCGCGGTGCGGCCCATCTCGGTCATCGGCAGCCGGATGGTGGTGAGGCTGGGTGCGAGGTCGGCCGCCACCGAGACGTCGTCGAAGCCGACGACGGACATCCGCGCGGGCACCGGCACGTGGCGGGACCGCAGCGTCGACAGCACGCCCATCGCCATCGCGTCGTTGAGCGCGACGATCGCGGTCGTGTCCGGATGCTCGTTGAGAATCTGCTCGGTGGCCGCCCGCCCACCGCCGCGCGTGAAGTCGCTGTGCACGACGGTGAGGTCGGTGGCGGACAGCCCGCGGTGCCGCAGTGCCGACGACACACCCGCCAGCCGGTCGGCGACCGTGGTGAGACCTGCGCTGCCCGCGGCGACCGCGATCCGCCGGTGGCCGAGATCCATCAGGTGCTGGGCGAGCGCGTGGCCGCCGGCCTCGTTGTCGGGCAGGACGGCGTCGATGCCGAGCGCGTGCCGTCCGATGGCCGCGGCCCGCCCGCCGTGGTCCTGGAATGTGGCCAGCTCGGCACGGGCTGCCGCCTCCACCTGTGGGTCGTCGTAGCCCGAACCGCTGATCAGGACGATGCCGACCCGCTGGGCGATCAGATGCCGCAGCTGTTGCAGCTCGTAGCCCGGGTCGCGGCCGGACTGGCAGATCTGCACCAGCAGCCCCTGTTCGGCGGCGAGCTGGATGACTCCGGCGGCGATCTCGGAGAAGTAGGGGTCGTCGACCTGATGGACGATCAGCCCCACCGTGGAGCTGGCCCCGCTGGCCAGGGTGCGGGCGTACGGGTTGGCGACGTATCCCAGCTCGCGGGCGATCTGCCGGATCCGGTCGGCGACCTCGGCGCTGACCCCCTCACGTCCGGCGAGGGCTCGGGAGGCGGTCGCCAGCGAGACGGCGGCCTGTTCGGCCACGTCCACGAGGCGCGGCCGCTGGCTGGCCCTGGGCATCCGCAACTCCCCGGAAACATCTATGTCACCTGATCTATTGCCAGTGACGTTCATCGAAGCCTAGGGTACGTAAGCGCTTACGTAAGCGCTTACGTGACCGGCACCGACGTGCCGCGAAACGAGGTGAACGCCATGTCCAGGGCCCGACGAGCCGCCGTCTCCCTCGTGGTGGTCGGCGCGCTGATCGGCGCCGGGTCGCCAGCGGCGCAGGCGGATCGGAACCGTGGGCACGATGTCCACCCCGCCCTGCGCGCGCACCTGGTCGCCGCGTACGACTTCGACCATCCGGTGCCGGGCGACCCCGCGCTCGAACGCGATCAGGGCCGCTCCGGCACCGAGATCGAGCTGGTCAACGGCGGTGCGGCCATGCGCGTGCCGGACCACGCGTACCGGGGCAGCGGCAACGCGGTGCAGACCCGGCAGGTCGATCCGACGGTCGCCGGCAACGACGACTGGAAGGCCGGCACCTGGTCGGCCAGCGGGGTCCGGACGCTGCGCGCCTTCAGCGCCACCGGGGGCGCCACCGTGATGGGCTGGTTCAAGCTGAACATGGACAGCCCGCTGCCCAACTCCACCACCGCCGACCCCGACGACCGGTACAACGCGATCGGTCTGGCCGGGGTGCTGACCGGCGACTCCGACGGCCACGGCGTCCGGGCACTGCTCGAGCTGATCGACGTCAACGGGGAGCTGCGCCTTGTCGCGCTCGGCCGGCGGCTCGACGGCGGCGACTCGCAGACCTTCGCCGCCCAGCGGGACTGGCGGGAGCTGCTGCCGGCGGGGGAGTGGGTGCACCTGACCGCCACCTTCGACTTCGGCACCGGCGCCCTCGCCCTCTACCGCAACGGTGTGCCGGTGGACGGCTTCTACACCCGCACCGACGACCCGTGGCTGGTGTCGGGGCCCGGCCCGCACCTGACCACGGCCTCCGACCCCCGGGGCATCAAGATCGGCGGGAGCTTCCCCCAGGACACGCTGGAGCGCAACCCGTGTGACTGCCGCATGGACGGCCTGATGTTCCTCGACAGCGTGGTCTCCGCGAGCGACGTACGGAGGCAGTACCGCCACCTGGCCCGCTGACCACCCTCGGCACCGTCCCACCGAGAAGGAGACAAGCGTGCTCACCCTCCACCGCCGCGCCCGCGGGATCCGCGGACCCGCGCTGACGGCCGGCCTCACCGCCCTCGTGCTGGTCCTGTCCACCCTGCTCGCGACGCCCGCCCGGGCCGCCGACGCGGTCGACGACCCGATCCCCGAGATGCCCGTCCAGTCCCGACTCGGGCTGGTCCTCAGCGAGTACGCCAGCTTCCCGCAGTCGTACCCCACCCCGGCCCCGACCGATGCGCGGCTCATGCGTACCGCGCGGATCAACACCATCATGGAGCTGCCCGACGGCTCCGGCCGACGCGCGGTGCCGGACCTGAACGGCAACCTCTACCTGGTCGAGGGCGGCATGCCGCACGTCTACCTCGACGTGGCGGCGACGTTCGCGCCACAGTTCTTCTCCGGCCGAGGTCTCGGGCAGGGCTTCGGGTACGTCGCCTTCCACCCGGAGTTCGGCGCGAACGGCCGGTTCTACACCATCCACACCGAGTTGGCGTCGACGACGACCAGCACACCGGACTACACCCAGCCCAACGCGCTCTTCCACGGTGTCATCACCGAGTGGACGGCGACCGACCCGGCCGCCGACACGTTCGCCGGTACGCGGCGCGAGGTCCTGCGCATCGGTTTCGGCGGCCAGGTGCACGGCATCCAGGAGATCAACTTCAACCCCACGGCCAAGCGCCACGACCGCGACTACGGCCTGCTGTACCTCGCGGTCGGCGACGGCGGCCAGGGCGCGCGCAACACCGACCCGCAGAACCTGGCCCTGCCACACGGCAAGCTGCTGCGCATCGACCCCCGGGGCACCAACTCGGCCAACGGGCGCTACGGCATCCCACCCAGCAACCCGTTCGTCGGTCAGACCGGCGCGCTCGGCGAGATCTACGCCGTCGGCTTCCGTGACCCGCACCGGTTCAGCTGGGACCGGGCAACCGGCCGGATGTACCTGGGGCACATCGGCGAGCACGCCGTCGAGGCGATCTACGAGGTCCGCGCCGGTGACAACTTCGGCTGGAGCGAACGCGAGGGATCCTTCGTCTTCGACAAGGCGGCGACGGACCCCTGCGACCGGCTGCGTCCGCTGCCCGCCGACGACGACCGGTACGGCTACACGTACCCCGTCGCCGCGTACGACCACGATCCCGCCGCGGACTGGAACTGCACCGCCGACGTCGGCGTCGCGGTGGCCGGCGGGTTCGTCTACCGCGGACGCGCCCTGCCCGCGCTGCGCGGCATGTACGTCTTCGGCGACCTGGTCGACGGCCGGGTGCTCTACACCGAGGCGAACGAGATGCGTCGTGGCCACGGCCTGGCCCCGATCCACCAGCTCGCGCTCTTCGACGCCGCAGGCGCTTCGGTGCGGATGCGGGACCTCTCCGGGCCTGGCGCTCCCGGCGACCCCAACCGGGTGGATCTGCGCTTCGGCACCGACGCCGCCGGTGAGCTCTACCTGGTCGCCAAGGCCAACGGGAAGGTCTGGAAGGTCACCGGCACGAGGGAGTTCGCCAGCGGCGACGTCGGGGACACCACCCTGCGCCGCACCGCCGGGGCGTCGAACTGGGCGCCGGTGATTCCGGCGAAGTGGCAGTTCACCCACGACCAGGTCATCCTCGCCGAGGCCGGAAGCAGCCGACCGGGTCCCCGCCGTCCGTTCGAGTACGCCGTGCTGACCGCCGGTCCGACGTGGTCGTCGGCCGAGATCGAGGCGCGGGTACGGCTCGACACCCCCGTCGAGGTGACCAACCGTGACGTGATCATCGTCTTCGGCTGGCGTTCGGACACGGAGTTCTACTACGCCCACCTCTCCACCGACAACACGATCTATCCGCACAACGGGATCTTCAAGGTCGACAACGCCGATCGGGAGCGCATCGACCACCAGTGGAACGGCCGGTCCCGCGGTGCCAACCCGGCGATCACCGATGCCAACTGGCATCGGGTCCGGGTGGTGCACCTGCCGGCCACCGGCGAGATCGCGGTCTACGTCGACGGGCACCGGGACCCGCTGATGACCGCGAAGGACACCACGTTCGGATCCGGGCGGGTGGGCTTCGGCTCGTTCGACAATGTGGGCCGCCTGCGGAACCTGACCGTGACCGGCACGCCGGCCTGAGCGCCGTCACGGTGGGGACGGCGGCACGACGGTCGCCGTCCCCACCGTGACCCGCGCCGCGACCCGGCGGCCCGGTCGGCCGACCGGGCCCGGAGGGGCCCGTCCGGTTCGTAGAATTCCTGCCATGCCGGAGATCGTCGAGTTGCTGGCCTCGCCCGTGCACCGCTTCCTGGGCCGGCCTGCCGACGGCCCGGCGCCGGCCCCGCCCGGTGAGCTGGTCGACGTGATCCGGATCCGGGCCGGCCTCGGCATCGTCGGCGACCGGTACTTCGGCCAGCAGGCGCACCGTGACGCCAGCGTCACCGTCATCGCCCAGGAGTCGTTGCCGGTCGGCATCGGCCTGGCGGAGGTCCGGCGCAACATCCTCACCACCGGGATCGCCGTGGACGACCTCATCGGCAGAGTGCTGGTCCTGGACTCCGGAGACGGCCCGGTCAGCCTGCGGGTCAACCGGGCGGCCCGGCCCTGCGCCTGGATGGACGTCACCGTCGGCCCCGGGGCGTGGAAGGCGTTGCGCACCACGGGTGGCATCCGCTGCACGCCACTCAACGACGGCACCCTGCGCGTCGGCCCGATCGACGCCGTCGTGAGCTGAGGAAACGACTCGACGGTAACGTCCCGAGGCAGGCATGGTGTGCACCGGACACCGCCCGGTTCGGCGGCCAACAGCGCGCGGGGGAGGCGGCGATGGAGCATGCGCTGACGGATCAGCTGGTCGACGACCGGACGATCCTGCAGGTGGTCGTGGGCTCCCGCGCGTTCGGGTTGTCCAGTGCGGCCTCGGACACCGACCGCCGCGGGGTGTACGCCCTGCCGGCCTCGGCGTTCTGGGGCCTGCGGAAACCCGCGTGGCATCACGACGGGCCGCTGCCCGAGCAGGTGCGGTGGGAGGTGGAACGGGTCTGCGTGCTCGGTTTGGCGGCGAACCCCACGGTCCTGGAGGTGCTGCACTCTCCGCTGGTCGAGACGTGCACTCCGCTGGGCGCGGAACTCCGGGCGCTGACGCCGGCCTTCCTGTCCCGGCGGGTCGCCGACACCTACCTGCGGTACGCCACCGCCCAGTTCGGCAAGGCCGAGCGCGGGATCGCCCGCTCCGGCGTTCCGGTGTGGCGGCACGTGATGCACCTGGTTCGGCTACTGACCGCCGGGGGTGACCTGGTCCGCACCGGCCGCCTGGTGCTGGACGTGGGTGCCGATCGGGACCGTCTGCTGGCGGTCAAGGCGGGTGAGGTGCCCTGGGACGAGGTCGTCGCCTGGCGCGACCGGCTGGTGAGCCGGATGACGGCGGACCTCGCCACCAGCCCGTTGCCCGACCGGCCCGACGAGGCGAGAGTCGAGCAGTGGCTGATCTCGGTTCGGGACCGCTCCGTGCGGTGCTCGGCGTGACCGCCTGGGAGGCGGCGGGCCTGCCGGCCCGTGTCGACCTGACGGGAATCGTCGCCGAGCAGCCGTACCCGCTGGTGTTCGCCACGGTCTCCGGTGCCCACCTGTACGGTTTCCCGTCCACCGACTCGGACGTGGACCTGCGCGGCACGCATCTGCTCCCGATGGAGGACGTGATCGGGTTGGGGCAGCCGGCCGAGACCCACACGGTCACGACCGACCGCGACGGTGTGGAGCTGGACCTGGTCACGCACGACCTGCGCAAGTTCGTGCGGCTGATGCTGCGGCGGAACGGCTACGTGCTCGAACAGCTGCTGTCACCGCTGGTGGTGCACACCACCGCGGTGCACGCGGCGCTGGTCGAGACGGCGCCGCTGGTGCTGACCCGGCACCATGCTCACCACTACCGCGGCTTCGCCGCCACCCAGCGCCGGCTGTTCGGCTCGACCGGCGAACTCAAACCGTTGCTGTACACCTTCCGGGCGCTGCTCACCGGCGTCCACCTGATGCGTACCGGTCGGATGCTGGCGCACCTGCCGAGCCTGCTGAACGCCGAACCGGCGCCGGCGTACCTGCCCGACCTGATCGCCGCGAAGCGGGCCGCCGAACACGGCGGGCTGGGCGATCTCGTCGCCGGCTCGGTTCTCGACCGTGACCTCGCCGAGTTGGCGTCACGACTCGACCAGGCGCAGCACGACACCCGGCTGCCCGAGCAACCCGCCGGATTGGCGCAGCTCAACGACCTGGTGGTGGCGGCCCGGCTGGCGGATTCGGTGAGGTGACGCCCACGTACGCCGGTGCGTGGTAGAACCTACACGCGCGTGCGCAGGTCACCGGCCAGTCCCAGGCCTCGCCGGACGGGACCTTCCGAACAGAGGTGGTGGATTGATCCCCGAGCTGCGGCAGCTCATTCAGGAGCTGAGGGCTGAGCTGGCCGATCAGCCGGCGAGCCTGGCGTACGCCGAGTTCGGCGATGGCGCGGCCATCGACGCCGTACCGGCGGGTCTTCCGGCCGACCTGCGGGACCTCCTGCTGGTTGCCGACGGGCTGCGCGCCGGCCGGGTCGAGCTGGCGTCCACGTCGACTCTCGCCGGGATCCAGTACCACCTCGACTACGCGCCGGACTTCTCGTCCATCCCGGAGGACCGGGCCGGCTGGCTGGTGGTCGGCACCCGCAGCGACGAGCCGCTCTTCATGGACCGTGGCACGGGTGCCGTCTGGTACTTCCCACCGAACGGCACGGAGTGGTTCATGTCCGACGCGTTCGAGGAGCTCGCCCCCGACATCGGATCCTTCGTGGACTACTACCTGCTCGGCCCGGGCTATGCCGAGCTGACCCCCGCGGACGACCGGTGGTTCGCGTTCCTCGATGAGCAGGGCCTGCTCGACGAGGACGACGAGCGCTGACCTGAGCCGGCCGCGACGGCGATCGCCCGGTGGGCCGGTCAGACCGGGCTGATGTGTGCGGCGAGGACCCGCCAGCCGTGCAGGTCGTCGTGGACCCAGGTACGGGTGTAGCGCAGGCGCGCCGCGAACGGTGCCCCCTCCAACACGCCGGCCACCCGGCCCAGGAAGAACGTCACTCCGGTCGCCCCGACGACGAGCAGGTCCAGCTCCTCCTCGACCAGCTCCTCCAGCACCGAGCGGCGGTCCCGGTGTGCGGCCAGATCATCCTGCTTGGTGTGCGGACGGCCGTCCGGGCCGATGGCGACCAACTGGTCGACGAGCAACTGGTCGAGGGCGGCGACGTCGCCGGCCCGCTGGGCGGCCTGCAGGGTGCGCTCGGCATCGAGCAGCTCTGCCTCGCGTT
This sequence comes from Micromonospora sp. CA-259024, assembly GCF_050936255.1. Lineage (NCBI taxonomy): Bacteria > Bacillati > Actinomycetota > Actinomycetes > Micromonosporales > Micromonosporaceae > Micromonospora > Micromonospora sp. CA-259024. The sequence goes on from NZ_JBNJND010000001.1 coordinate 1,461,555, forward strand.
CGCTGTCCGGCATCGTGCCGTCCTCCCGATCGGCTCCGGCCCGGTGTCATCGTCCGCCCGGGCTGTCCGCATTGTGGCAGCCAACGCGGCCCGAGCGGGTGTGGATCGCCGCCTGGTTCACAGGCTCAGGCGGATCCGCACGGCGGTCCCCTCGGGGCCGGTGAGCACACCGACCTCGTCGCAGACTCGTTCCACGATCGCCAGCCCTCGACCCCGCACCGCGTCGGCGGGCGGCATGTCCCGGCCGAACGCCCGCGTCGGCCCCTGGTCGATGACGTCACAGAACAGCTGGCCCGGCTCCGCCCAGAGCCGGACCCGGCCGCCGCCGGTGGTGTGCTGCAACGTGTTGGTGGCCAACTCGCTGACCGCCAGCATCAGCAGCTCCACCCGCCGGGGCGGCAGGCCCCGGGCCAGCGCCGCTGCGCTGACGAACGCGCGTAGCGCTCGCACGTCGGTCGCCACCTGGTACGCCATGGTGTCCGCGCCGTAGGCGGGGACACTCCGCTCGGCCACGGTCTCCCGTCGCTCGGCCGCCACCAGTCCGCCGGTTGCGGGTCGCCGGTCAGCGTCACCACGATCCGCCCGGGTGCCGTGGACGTGTGCCTCGGAGTGCGCCATCGGGCAGCAGCAACCCTTCTCGTAGCGACGGCTGGTGTTGCCACATCATGTCACCCGCTGGCCCCGTGACCGTCTCGTCCGTTCGGCGGTCCATCGGTGCGGGCCGGCCCGACCGCCCGTCGGCGTCGTTCAGCACCGGAGCCGGTCAGAGGGCCTCGTCGAAGGCGATGGACTCGCTCAACTCCCGCCACCGCGCGTCGGACGCGGCGAGGGCCTCGGCGGCTGCCTGGGCGGCGGCCACGGCGTCGGCCCCGAGCAGCAACCGCGCGGGCGGGTCGTCGACCCTGGTGATCCGGATGATCGCCTGGGCGGCCCGGACCGGGTCGCCCGGCTGGCTGCCACTGGCCTCGCGCAGGCGCTGCACGGCCGGGTCGATGACCGGCCGGTACGGCTCGCTGATCGGCAGCATGCTCATCGACGCGCCGGCCCAGTCGGTGCGCAGCCCGCCCGGCTCGATCGAGGTGATCCGGATTCCGAACGCCGCGACCTCCCGGGCGAGCACCCCGGAGAAGCCGCTGACCGCCCACTTGGCGGCCTGGTACGCGCCCAGACCGGTGCTGGCGACCCGGCTGCCGACGCTGGAGATCTGGACGATGTGCCCGCGCCCCTGCTTGCGCATCACCGGCAGAGCGGCGCGGGACAGGTGGACCACCCCGTAGAAGTTCGCCTCGATCTGAGCCCGGAAGTCGTCCTCCGGCATGTCCTCGATCGCCGCGACATCGGCGTACCCGGCGTTGTTGACCAGGATGTCCAGACTTCCGAAGGTGTCCACCGCGGTGCGCACGGCGGCACGGGCGGCAGCGGGGTCGGTGACGTCGAGGGCCACCGCCCGGACCTGCTCACCGTGCCGGCCGACGAGGTCGTCGAGCTGGGCCGGGTCGCGGGCGGTGGCGATCAGGCGGTCGCCGTCGGCAAGCACGGCCTCGGCGAGGGCTCGGCCGAGACCGCGGGAACAGCCGGTGATGAGCCAGGCCCGCGGCACGTGGTCTCCTCCGTGTCGATGCGTCAGCCCGGTGCTAGGGGCGGATGTCCAGAGCACCGATCAGATCGTCGCGCAGCGTGAACCGGTACCGCAGCTCGATGGGGCTGCCGGGAAAATCGCCGGACACCCGGGTGAGGGCCAGGTACGAGTCGCCCGCCTGCGGTGTGACACGTACCGGCTCGGCGGTGTACGAGTAGGCGTCCATCGTCTTCTGTCGCCAGGCGCGGATCGCGGCCCGCCCGTCGTACATCCGGTCCTCGTCGGCGACGCTCGCGGTGTCCGCGAAGCAGGCGACGAAGGCATCGAGGTCGCGGTCGTTGACGGCCCGGAAGTACCGGTCGATCACGTCGGGTAGGTCGACCGCCATCTGCTCCTCCTGCGGCACGGGCCGCCGTCGGGCGGCCGCCGGGTTCCCGGTCCGACCTCACCGTACGAGAAGGGGGCGGCACCGCGCGGAGCAACCAACAGAACCAGCCCGCTCCGGCTCCCGGGTTTGCCGCCGGTGGACCCGGGTAGCCACGCGTCTCCGGGACGAAGGGCGGGGGCATGGCCGAGCTGACGTTCGTCGACAAGGTTGCGGCGCGGGCGGGCGTCCCGCCCGAGCAGGCGCGCCCACTGACCGAGGCCGTTCTGCGGACTCTCACCGAGCGGCTCAGCGGCGGTGAGGCGGGCGCGTTGGCCCCCCACCTGGCCGACGAGCTGAGTCCACTGCTGGTGAAGGCCGCCGAGCCGCCGGAAGCGTTCGGCTACGACGAGTTCCTGCGCCGGGTGGCGGACCGCGCCGGGATCGATCGGCCCGCCGCCGAGCGGGGCACCCGGGCCGTACTCCAGACGATGCACCGGGTGGTGGGGCACCGTGAGTTCGAGGACGCCCTGTCCCAGCTCCCGATGGACCTGCGGGCGCTGGCCCTGCCACTGCCGCAGGGCCCCTGACCGGCCGTGGGGCGGGGCCGGACCGGCTGACCGGTCCGGCCCCGCCCGTCGTCAGACGGCGTTGACCACCCACTTCTGGTGGGCGCCACCGGAGTTGGTGCCGATCTGGATCTGGGTGCCGTTGGCGGTGCCGCCGGCCGCCGCTTCCAGGACCTTGCCCGACTGCGGGTTGCGCAGCGACCCGTCGGACTGCGGCTGCCACACCTGCGAGCCGGTGCCGTTGCAGGTCCAGAGCTGCACCTTCGTGCCGTCGGCGGTGCCCGCGTTGTCCACGTCCAGGCACTTGCCCAGAGCGCGGTAGGTGTCGCCGACCCGGCTCCACGACTGCGCGGCGGTGCTGTTGCAGGTCCAGAGTTGCACCTTCGTGCCGTCGGCGGTGCCCGCGTTGTCGACGTCCAGGCACTTGCCGCCGACGCCGGTGATGCTGCCCGGGGTGCCGCCGGCGCTCGCGTACGCCTCCAGTTCGTAGATGCGGGCGGCCGCGTCGCTCGTGCTGGTTGGCGCGGTGATCGCCAACCGCACGTGGCGGGTGCCCGGAGCGACGACGTCGTGTGTGGTGGTGCTCGCCGTGTTGCCGGTCACCGTGGCGCGGGTGGTCCAGGTCGTGCCGTCGGCGCTGGACGCGATCGTGAAGTCCCGGGTGTTCCAGGCGGTGTCCTCACCGCCAGCGCCGGCGTGCTTGACCACCACCCGGTTCACCGTGTGGCTGGCCCCCAGGTCCACCTGGAGGTACTTGGTGGTGCCCTTCGAGCACCACTTGTCGCTGTTGCCGCCGGCCACGCTGCCGTTGACGGCCTTCGCCGGGCCCTCGGTCGCCGAGCAGAAGCTGTCCGCGACGGCCTGCTTGTTGAGCGCCAGGTTGGTCCCGCCGCTCGGCGGTGGGGTGACGCCCGGAATGGCGTTGAGCGTGTACCACGCCTCGGTGCTCCAGAGCGACTGGCCGCTGGTGGACGTGAACGGGCGAGGCGAGCGTAGGTGGACCACCCGCCCGGCCTTGCGACCGTCGACGGCGAGGGTGACCTTCTTTCCGTCCGCCGAGAGGGTGGCCGAGCTGACGGTCAGTGTCTCCTCGTCAATCTTCGGGCCACCGTAGTTGGGGGTCGCCTCGTACCGCCACTGCTTGACCTTGTAGTGCGCGGCCAGGTCGGTGGCGGTCTCCGTCGAGACGGGCTGGGTGTACTCCACCTCGAAACCGGCCGTGGTCGCCCGCATGGCGAGCATCTCGAACGCGGTCGTGCTGTTCGGGGTGAGCTTCTGCAGGCCGTACGACAGTTTGCCGGTCTGGCCCCAGTTGCCGCCCGCGCCGAGCCCGCCGACGTAGATCGCGCCGTCCGGGCCGACGTTGACCTCGGAGACGCCCGCCTCCAGGCCCTGGGTGAGCCGGAACAGAGCACCCTGGTACTCGCCGTTGACCTTCTCCACCGAGGCCCGTTGCAGGCCACCGTACGTGACGTCGCCGATGACGAACTGGCCGGCGTATCGACCGCTGGTGAGGTACAGCGGTGTGCTGGGCGAGTTGGCGATCTCGTTCTGCGGCATCCAGAGCACCGGGGGAGTGACCGGGTTCGCGTCGAACGGGCCGGCCGGGTTCGTGAAGTGGTTGAAGAACCGGCCCTGCTTGACGTGCAGCAGCTTCGACGAGGGCAGCCAGCCGCCCTGGTTGTCGGTGACGAAGATGCCGCCCTCCGGGCCCCAGCCGATGCCGTGCGGGGTGCGCAGGCCGCCGGCGACGTAACTGACCGCGCCGGTGTCCTTGTTGATCTTCAGGGTGGTACCCCGGTTGTCGGCGGGCTGCGGGTTGGTGGTCGCGCCGCCGGAGTTGATCGACACTGACAGGTTCAGGTAGAAGAACCCGTCCTGGTAGAGCAGACCGAACGCGAACTCGTGGAAGTTCCCGCCGTACGGCCAGGTCGCGACCGTCTGGAGCTGGTCGGCCACCTCGTCGCCGGTGCTGTCCACCAGCCGGGTCAGCCGCTGCTTCTCCGAGACGTAGACCACTCCGTCGACGACCTTGAGTCCCATTGGCTCCTTGAGCCCTCCAGCGATCTTCTTGGTGGTGACGTTGCCCGGCGCGGTCGCGCCGCCGGTGTTGTTCATGATCCACACCTCGCCGTCCTGGGAGGTGCCGGACTGGTCGCTGCCGCCCCAGGTCGAGATGACCAGCCGGCCGTCGGGCAGCCAGTCCATCCCGGTGACCTTCGGCTGGAAGCCGGTGGGCCGCAGGTTGGTCAGCGTGTAGCCGGGGTGCACGCTGGTCAGCGGTAGGCCGTCGCCGGGGGAGTCGGTGATCCCCTCGCACTCCTTGCGGCCCGGCGCGGTCACCCGGACCACACCGGCGTCGGTGCTCAGCGCCGAGTTCGGTACGACCACGAAGGACGACGAGCCGGGCGTCTTCCACTCCAGGGTGATCTGCTGCCCACCGTCGCGCTCGAAGTGGTCGATGCGCAGCGGGTGCAGCCCGGCGGTGAGGGTGACGGTGCCCTCCTTGGGCGGGGTCGCGCCGTGCAGACCGTCGTGGTTGATCACCACCGCGTTGTCGATCGACAGCTTGGAGCCGTCGTCGCTGCTGAGTCGGAACGTGTAGCTGCCGGCCTGGGTGGTGGTGATGTTGCCGAGCACCTGCGAGACGAAGTAGTTGTCGAACCCGAAGTCGGCGGGCGACGTCCAGTTGATCGTGGACATCAGCCTGTCCACGTTCGGGGTCTGCGCGGGCTTGAGCGTGCAGATCTCGGAGAGCGGCACCTGCACGTCGAAGACGCGCAGCGTCACGCCCGGTTCCTGCGCGGGCGCGGCGGTGGCCGGGTCGGCCCAGAAGCCGGCGGCGAGGACGAGTGCCAGCGCACCCAGGACAGGTTTGTGGAGTCGGCGTTGCAGGCGTGTGCCCATCGTTCCTCCAGGAGGGAGCGGAAGGTCCGACGGCCGGCGCGGATCAGTGGTGGGGGTGGCCGTCGGCCCGGTTCCGAAACGCCCTCGACGCCGACGAGTGACGATGCGGAAACACCGGGTTGATGGGTCGAGACATTAAGGTGTTTCGATTTGACTGTCCATGGCTTCGCGTCGATACATCAGAAGTTCCCGATGTTCGTGCGAAAGTTCGTCGCGGTACGCGAAGAATGCCGGGTGCGGCGGGCCTACCGCCGTCCGCGCCGCGCCGGACCGCCCGCCCGGTTGCCGTTCTTACGGGCGGGGCTGGCGGACGAGCGGGCCGGGGCGCCGGCCTTGCGTGGCGAGCCGGCGGGCCGGCGGCCCGGGGTGGAGGCTCCGCGCGCGGCGGGTCGACGGCGGGCCGCCACCAGCACGATCGCGGCGACCACGACGACGATCAGGGCCGGCACCAACCAGGCCGGGAACCCGCCGTCCTGCTTCTTCGCCGCACTGCCCGGATCGGTTGCCGGGGCGCCGGTAGCGCCCGTCGGGTTGCCGGCCGCAGCCGGGCTCGCCGATGCCGTGCCCTCGATCTGGGCCAGCAGTGCCGGCTCCGGCCCGGCCGTGGGCGCCGTCCAACCGGCCGGCGCCGCCGTGCTCGACCCCTGGTAGTCGAAGGTGACGGTGCCTCGTACCGCCTCACCATCGGAGGCGACGGAGAGATAACTGGCCGTGTAGCGCCCCTTCGCCGGCCAGTGCGCGACGGTCACCATGGCCGGGAAGCCGGTGTGGTAAAGCCGCGGCTCGAACACGCCGTTGACCATGAAGTACTCCTGGACCGGCTTGTCCAGTCGCTTCGGCTCGCCGTACGACCAGCCGTTGTCCACCCGCGACCCATTCGGCCCGGTGATGGCGAAGTGGGCGTTGGCGGCCGGCTTCTCGGTGAAGTACAACCCCACCTGCGTCAGTGGCTCGCGCACGACGGTGCCGGTCAGCGGGGTGGAGGTCGCCAGTTGCCCGTGCGCGGCCGCTGGAGCGGCGGGCAACACCAGCGTCACCACCAGCGTCGCGGCCAGGGCCGCCGCGGTGCGGCTCAGGAGGTGACGCACAGTGACGAGTCTCGATCGCATTCGTTCATCATGGTCATTTCCCTGCTGCCGAACAAGACGTAGAGTTCTCATCCCCGACGATCAACTCGACACCCCGCCCCCTCGCATCGTTCGGAGTCCGCCGTGTTCGTCCGTACCCCCGCCACCCGCACCCGCGCCGCGCTCGCCGCCAGCGTCCTCACCGCTCTGCTTCTCACCGGGTGCGGGCAGGGCGACGACCCCGCCGTGGCCACCCCATCGCCACCACCGGCGTCCGCCGCGCCGCCGAGCGCCGCCACCACCGCGCCGACCCCGGTGGTCAGCCCCACACCCAGTGCCACCACTCCGGCCGTGGACCGGGAGATCACCGTGACGATCGCGAAGCGGCGGGTGGACCCGCCGACCGGGCGGGTGGCCGTGAACAAGGGCGAGCTGGTCCGGATCACGGTCACCTCGGACGTGTCGGACGAGCTGCACGTGCACGGGTACGACCTGGGCGCCCGACTGCCGGCCGGCACGCCCGGCTCGGTGGAGTTCCGGGCCGACAAGACCGGGCTGTTCGAGGTGGAGACGCACGAGACCGAGCTGGTGCTGTTCCAGCTCGTCGTCCGCTGAGCGACATGACGGCCGCTCCCACGCTGCTGGCGCACGGCGTCGGTGGCCGCCAGGACCTGCCGATCACGCTGCCGCAGCTCGTCGTCGCCGCCGCGCTGACCCTCGTCGTCACGTTCCTCGCGCTGGGCCTGCTGTGGCGCGAACCCCGACTCGACCGGGACGCGACCGGCGGCCGTCCGGTGCCGCAGTGGCTCGCCCGGCTCGTCGACGCGCCCACGTTCCGGTGGCTGCTGCGTGCGCTCGGCCTGCTCGCCGCCGCCTGGTTCTGCCTGGGTCTGCTGGGGCCGGACACTCCGGACAACCCGACGGCCGGCGCGCTCTACGTGCTGCTCTGGGTCGGGCTGGCGCCGCTGTCGCTGCTGCTCGGTCCGGTCTGGCGGGCGGTCAACCCGCTGCGTACCGTGCATCTGCTCGCCGCGCTGGCAACCCGGCGCGACCCGAGCCGTGGGATCCGTGAGCTGCCCGCCGGCGTGGGGATCTGGCCGGCCGCCGCCACCCTGTTCGGCTTCGTCTGGCTGGAGCTGGTCGCACCCGAACGAGCCACCCTGCCCGTCATCACCGCCTGGTTCGCCGCGTACGCGGTGGTCCTGCTGGCGGGCGCGGCGTTGTTCGGCGCCGGCTGGTTCGACCGCGCCGACCCGTTCGAGGTGTACAGCGCCCTGATCGGTCAGCTCGCCCTGATCGGCCGGGCCGCGGACGGCGTGCTGGTGTGGCGCAACCCGCTCGACGGCATCGCCGGGCTGCGGCCCCGCCCCGGGCTGGTCGCCGTGGTGATCGTGCTGCTCGGCTCGACCATGTACGACAGCCTCTCCAACGCACCGGGCTGGCTGCGATTCAGCCAGGAGAACGGCCTGCACCCGGCGGTCACCGGCAGCGTCGGGCTGATCCTGGTCGTCGCCGCCGTCGCGGTGGCGTACCTCGCCGCCACCGGAGCCGCGGCCCGCATCGGCCGCACCGACCCGACCGACGCCCGAGGGGTGCCGGGCGAGATCGCCCACTCGATCGTGCCGATCGCGGTGGGCTACGTGGTGGCGCACTACTACTCGCTGCTGATCCTGGAGGGGCAGCGCACCGTCGCGCTGCTCTCCGACCCCCTGGGCACCGGAGCCAACTGGCTCGGCACCGCCGGCTGGGAGCCGTACACCGGGCTGGTCACGCCCTCCGGGGTGGCCACCCTCCAGATCACCGTCATCATTCTCGGGCACCTGCTCGGCACGCTGCTCGCCCACGACCGCGCCCTGTACCTGTTCCCCCGGGCCCGGGCCGTGGCCGGCCAACTCCCGCTGCTGGCGCTGATGGTCGCGTACACCGTCGCCGGTCTGCTGCTGCTCTACGCGGGATAGCCCCGGCGTCGAGCCGCTGCCGATCGCACGCCACCATGGGTGCGTGGACTCCGATCTTCAGCGCTACCTCGATGACCTGGTCACCGCTGCCCGGGACGTGCTCGGCGACGATCTGGTCGGCGCGTACGCGGCCGGCTCGGTGGGGCTCGGCGCGTACCAGGCCGGACGCAGCGACGTGGACGTGGCGCTGGTCAGCGCCGGGCCGCTCACCGAGGCCACCAAACGGGCGCTGGTGGCTCGGTTGCGGCACGAGGCGCTGCCCTGCCCGGCGCGCGGGCTGGAACTGGTCACCTACCGACGCGCGGTGGCCGCTTCCGGGACCCCGGAGCCGGGCTTCGAGGTCGAGCTGAACACCGGGTCCGGCATGGCGTTCCGGTGCACCCTCGACCCCGCCGACCGGCCGGCCGCCGACGGTCGGTTCTGGTACGGGCTGGATCGCAGCATCCTGCACCAGAGTGGGCTGCCACTGCTCGGGCCGCCGGCGGAGGAGGTGTTCGCCGACCTCGCCCCGGCCGACCTGCGTCGCCTGCTGATCGAGGCGCTGTCCTGGTGGCTGGCCCTGCCGACACCGCCGGACGACCGGCCCGCACCCGGCACGGAGGACGCGGTGCTCGGCGCCTGCCGATCGCTGGTGCGGCACCGCGACGGCGTCTGGCTCGCCAAGGTGGCGGCCGGTCAGCGTCTGATCGACGCCGGTGACCCGGCTGAGGTGATCCGCCGTGCGGTCGCCGCCCGGCACGGCGGTCCGCCGCCGACCGGGGCGCAGGCGCGCGCCTTCCAGCAGCGGGTACGCGACGAGATCGCCGCGTAGGCCTCCGCTCAACCCGCCCGCCGTCGTCCTCGCGGCCGGTTCCGTGCACAGTGACCAGCGCGAACTGATCGACTCGGGTTCCGGGAAACCGCGCTGTCCGGCGGCTTCGGACACCCCGCCTTTCCGGAACCCGAGTCGATCACCGTCGCGGCCGGACCGCCGGGCGCAAGGGCTGAGGTCAGTGCCGGGCGGTGCCGTTCTCGCTGACCGGCTGCCCGAAGGCCAGGAACGGCACGGGCGTCGGTGCGTCGGTGTCGGCGTGCCGAGGAAAGATCGGCTCGCTGCGGACCTCCTGGGCCGGCGTACGGTCCGACGAGGGCTCGTCTGCCAGCGTCGGCGCAGCCGAATGCTCGCCGTTGGCCCGCTCGGCGGGCGCGGGGTCGGCCAGGGCCGGATCGGCGGGGTCGGCCAGGTACCGATCCGCGGACGGGTCGGCACTCGCGTCGTCCATGGTGGGCCGCTCCGCGTGCGGGCGGTCGATACCGGCGCGGTCGACAGTGAGTCGCTCGACACCCACACGCTCCGGCGCGGGTCGATCGGCGCTGGAACGGCTGCCCAGCATCGGGTACTCGGCGGTCTCCGTACCGCCTGCTGCCGCGGCCATGACCGCGGCGGCGGCGAGGTCCGCCACCCGCTTCGCCTCCCGCTGCACCCGGGCGCGGACCTCCTTGGCGTGCCGCTCGGCGGAGTCCCCGGCCCGTCGGGCCTCGTCCAGCCGGGCGCTCTCGGCGGTGAGATCCCGGCGTACCTCGCTCAGCCGGTGCTGCATCCGCGACAACTCGTTCTCGAGCGTCTCGCCCTCCTGGCGGACCTCGGCGAGCTGCTGGCGGGCGGTGTCCAGCTCGGCGTGCAGTTCGGTGGCCTCCTGCTGGCGCTCCTCGATCTCCTGCTGCAGGGCGGTGAGCTGCTCCCGATGGCTGGCTGCCTGCTCGTCGGCGCGGTTGCGCAGCTCGGTCACGTGCTGCTGCGCCTCGGCCAGCAGTGCGGCGATCTGCTGCTCGGTCGCGCTGCGCTGCTCGGCGATCTCCTGCTCGGCGGCGGCCTGCTGCTCGGCGATCTCCTGCTCGGCGGCGGTCCGCCGCTCGTTGACCTCCCGCTCCACCCCGGCCTGCCACTGGGCCATCTCCTGCTGGTTCTTGGCACGGGCCGACTGGAGCTCCTGCTGGATCTGGGTGCGGGCCGACTTCATCAGCGCGTCGGCGGCGACCCGGGTCTGGTTGAGCTGCTGCGCGCTCTGCTCGGTGATCCGCTTCGCCTCGTGCTGGGCGCGCTCGTGCGCGGCCTCACCATCGGCGCGCAGCTGCTCGGCGTGCTCGCGGATCGCGGTCAACTCGGCCTCGGCCAGGGTGCGCCGCTCCTCGTGCGCCTGCTCCTGCTCGGCACGTCGGGTTGCCAGCTCTTCCGCCAGGTCCTGGCGTGCCTGCGCGGCCCGTTCACGCGTATCGGCGAGGATCCGCTCCGACTCGCTGCGCAACTCGTTCGCCCGGTCGGTGGCCGACTCGGTGATCATTGAGGCCTGCTTCTCGGCAAGCGCCATGATCTCGCCGACCATCGGGCCCAGATCGTGAAACGAGGCTCGGTCCACCTGCACCGGTTGCTCCTGAAGTTCGGCCAGTTCGGCACGCAGCCGCTGCACTTCGGCGGTCAGCTCACGGACCCGGACGGCGGAGCGCCCGTGCTCCCCGCTCAGCATCGCGATCTGACCGTCGAGCTGCTCCAGGTGCCGGTCTACCTGGCGTTTGTCGTAGCCGCGCAGGGCGAGCTCGAAGCTCGGCCGCGAGGCCGCATCGTCGCGTACTGCGTGCGGCTCAGCGCCGATGGACATGCACCATCCTCCGTACGATCGGGGTGTCAGGGTCGGCGGTCGCCTGCCCCGCGGGCCGTCAGTGTGGCGCAACGCTACCGCCGAGCCGACCCCATGCGAAGTCCCGCCCCACCACCTCCCGTCCCGCCGCGCCCCGCCGCCCCCTCCCCGCGTCGATCATGGACTTCTGGTGCCGGGAAGGTGGTGATCCACGACCTTTGTCGCCCAGCGCAACTCCATGATCGACGCGGGTCGACGACTAACGGCGGCGAGCCAGGAGGACGGCGTCGTGGTGGGTGATGTCCTGGCCGCTCGCGTCGGTGGTCGTGCGGGGGCGGGCCTCCGCCGTCAGCACCTCCCACTGGGCCGGGTCCAGCTCGGCGGCCACGTCCTCCGCGGCGTACATCATGTCCGGCATGTGCATCCGGTGCCCCGACGTCCACAGATCCGACGGGTGGTGCCCGACGATCAGCAGGACGCCGCCCGGCGCCACCGCCGCGGCCAACCGGGCGAACAGCTCCCGCCGCTGCACCGGAGGCAGGTGCATGAACTGCGCGGACACCAGGTCGTACGCCTCCTCGGCGGGCGGCTTGTCGCGCAGGTCGGCGTGTACGAACTCGATGCGGTCGCCGACGCCGGCGGTGTCGGCGTGCGCGGCGGCCCGGCCCAGCGCGGTGGTGGAGATGTCCACCGCCGTCACCCGCCAGCCGCGCTCGGCCAGCCACACCGCGTCGCCGCCCTCGCCGCTGCCCACGTCCAGCACGCGCCCCGGGGCCAGGTCGGCGACCTCGGCGACCAACTGCGGGTTCGGCCGGCCGCTCCACACCGCGGGCCGGGACTGGTAGCGCTCCTCCCACGCCGGCTCCTCGAACGCCGTGGCCACCAACTGCCGGTACGCGGTCACCGCGCCGCGGGTCTCCTCGGCGATGAGGTCGGCGTTGATCGCCGCCCCGGCGGTCAGGCCGGCAGCGGCGGACGAGATGACCTGGCCGCGGATGTCGGCCAGGTTGCCCGCCACCCAGACACCGGGGACGGTCGTCGCCCCGGTGGGGTCGGCCGGGATCTGGGCACCGATGACGTGCTCACCCATCATCACCTCCTCCGGGGCCAGGCCCAGCCCCACCAGCAGGCCGGCGCGGGGAGTCAGCCGCGTCGCGACCACGATCGCGTCGAGCGCCACCACCCGGCCATCGGCCAGCCGTACACCGGTGAGCGTGTCCCCGGTCACCTCCACCGCGGCGACCGGACCCGGCACCACCGCGATGCTCCGGGCGGCGAGCCGCTCGGCGGCCTCCTCGTCCGGCGCGGGGGCGTCGTGCAGCAGGAGCAGCACGTCGGAGCTCCACTGTCGCCACATCTCGGCCTGGTGCACGGCCAGCGGCCCGGTGGCCAGCACGCCGATCCGCCGGTCCTGGACCTCCCAGCCGTGGCAGTACGGGCAGTGCAGCACGTCGCGGCCCCACCGTTGTGCCAGCCCGGGCACGTCCGGCAGTTCGTCGGTCAGCCCGGTGGCCACCAGCAGCCGACGGGCGCGCACCGAACGCCCGTCATCGAGGCCGATTCGGAACCCGTCGTCGTCGCGGGTCGCGGTCTCCACCCGTCCGGTGCGGAACTGCCCGCCGTACCCGGCGACCTCCGCCCGCCCGGCCGCGACCAGCTCGCCCGGCGGCGTCCCCTCCCGTCCCAGGTAGTTGTGCACCTGGTCGGCCGGCGCGTTGCGCGGCTCACCGGCGTCGATCACCAGCACCGACCGTCGGGCCCGGGTCAGCGCCAGGGCTCCGCTGAGCCCGGCCGCGCCGCCGCCCACCACCACCACGTCGTATGTCTCGTCCACCGGTATCTCCCTCGTGCTTGTCGGCTGAGCCCACCATCCGTCGCCACCGGCCACGCAGCAACTATCCTTGCCGTTATGGCAAACGAGGACACTGCCGCACTGGCGGCCGTCGGCCCCCGGCTGCGCTCCCTGCGCCGCCAGCGAGGGACCACGCTCGCCCAACTCGCCGACCTGACCGGCATCTCGGTGAGCACCCTGTCCCGGCTGGAATCCGGCAGTCGCCGGCCCACCCTGGAGCTGCTGCTCCCGCTGGCGAGGGCCTACCAGGTGGCGCTGGACGAACTGGTGGACGCCCCGGCCACCGGCGACCCTCGGGTACGCCCCAGACCGATCGTGATCCACGGCGTCACGTTCCTGCCGCTGACCAGGCGTCCGGGTGGTGTTCAGGCGTTCAAACAGATCTTCCCGCCGGACCCGTCCGCCGGGGAGCGAACCCCGCAGACCCATGAGGGCTACGAGTGGCTCTACGTGCTCTCCGGCCGGTTGCGCCTGCTGCTCGGCGACCGTGACCTGACGCTCAACCCGGGCGAGGTGGCCGAGTTCGACACCCGGATCCCGCACCTCGTCTCCAACCCCGGCCCCGGCACCGCCGAGGCCCTCAGTCTGTTCGGGCCGCAGGGGGAGCGGCTGCACGTCCGGGCCCGCCCCGCCACTCCCGACAAGGGGTAGTCGGAGACCTTGCGGGGCACCCGCACCGGGCGCGATTCTTTGTGCTCGTTCGTACCCTGCAGCCATGGCCACGGGGCGGGCAAGCAAACTGAGCACGAGACAGGGCTACTACTGGCACGCCCTGCTGCTCGGAGATCATTCCTTGGCGCGTCGGCTGCGATCGGGGGCGCTCCTCGACAAGAAGGCTCTGGCAGCGGTGCTGGAGGGCATGTTCGTCGTGATGGTCGGCTGGCTACGCCCGGACCCGTTGTGCCCGATGGAGATTCACCGGTTCGCCGAGCGGGTGACCGAGCGGATTCACGCAGAGCATGGCGTCACTGCCGACGAGGTGTCGCGGCTCATCCATCGGGAGCTGGGAGACGCGACCGGCGACGCGGACATCACTCCGGCGCACCGCGTCGTCGCGCAACTGGCGGTGATCACTACCGCCCTGGGTGGACTCGGTCTTATGCCCGGCAACATCGATCGCATGATCAGCGAAGCGGAAGGGCTCGTGCGGCAGTGGGGCCTCGATCTCCCGGCCTATCGACCCGGCTTTCTCCTGCGGTGGCGCTTCGAACTCGCGGAAGCCCGTTGGTACGGGTCGTCCGCCCGGAACCGCTGGAAGGTCGAGCGGGCGGGAGCCTTTGTCAGCTGGCTGGACCCGGGCAGCAGCACGCCCTGAAACGCTCTTGCGGCGATGAGCAGCGTGCGGTCGCTGCCAGCCGGGCGAACGCAAAGGAGTCGGTTCACGGGTCGGGCCCGGCGACGCCACCGCGTAACCCGCGCCTCAGACCGATCATCGGCCACTTCGAACTGTGGACACCGTAGCTCCGTGTTTATGATCGACGACCCTGACAGGGAACACGGCAACGTGGCCGCACGGTTCGGCCGGGAGCAGAGGCGAGGTGCGCGACGGTGATCCGCGAGGCGTACGCCTGCTGGGTTCGCGAGCCCGGCACGGCGGAGATCCGGCCGGTGTCGCTGCCCGCCCCGGGACCGGACGAGGTGCTGGTCCGGGCCCGCTACTCGGGGGTCAGCCGGGGCACCGAGACGCTGGTCTTCGCCGGTCGGGTGCCCGCAGACCAGTACGCCGCGATGCGCGCGCCGTTCCAGGAGGGCGACTTCCCCGGCCCGGTGAAGTACGGCTACCTCAGCGTTGGCGTGGTCGAGCAGGGCCCGCCGGAGCTGGCGGGGCGGACGGTCTTCTGTCTGCACCCGCACCAGAGCGCGTACGTCGTGCCGGCCAGCGCCGTGGTGCCCGTGCCGGACGGGGTGCCGCCCGCCCGGGCGGTGCTCGCCGGCACGGTGGAAACCGCGGTGAACGCGCTGTGGGACGCCGCGCCGCTGGTCGGTGACCGGGTCAGCGTGGTCGGCGCGGGCATGGTCGGCTGCTGCGTCGCCGCGCTGCTCGCCCGGTTCCCCGGCGTGGACGTCGAGCTGATCGACACCGATGTCCGCCGGGCCGGGGTGGCCGGCGCGCTCGGTGTCCAGTTCGCCCACCCGGACGACGCGACCGGTGACCGGGACCTGGTCGTGCACGTCAGCGCCACCGGCGCCGGCCTGCAACGCTCGCTGGACCTGCTCGCGCCGGAGGGCACCGTCATCGAGCTGAGCTGGTACGGCGACCGCCCGGTGCAGGTGTCGCTGGGTGGCGCCTTCCACTCGGGACGCCTGACCGTCCGCAGCAGTCAGGTCGGCGCGGTCGCGCCCGCCCGGCGGGGACGGCGCAGCTTCTCCGACCGGCTGGCGCTCGCCCTGGACCTGCTCGACGACCCGGCGTTCGACGCGTTGATCACCGGCGCGTCCCGGTTCGCGGAACTGCCCGACGTGCTCGCCCGACTGAGCACAGGTGACCTGCCCGCGCTCTGCCACCTCATCACCTACGACGACGGGGAGTGACCGTGTTCAGCGTGACCGTTCGGGATCACATGATGATCGCCCACAGTTTCCGGGGCGACGTGTTCGGCCCCGCCCAGCGCCTGCACGGCGCGACCTTCGTGGTGGACGCGACGTTCCGCCGTGCCGACCTGGACGCCGACGGCATCGTGGTCGACATCGGCCTGGCCACCGAGCAACTGCGGGGCGTGCTGGCCGAGCTGACCTACCGCAACCTCGACGACGAGCCCGCGTTCGCCGGCGTGAACACCACCACCGAGGTGCTGGCCCGTACGGTCGCGGACCGGCTGGCCGAGCGGGTGCACGCCGGCGAGTTGGGCCCCGGTGCGCGTGAGCTCGCCGGCATCGCCGTCACCCTGCACGAGTCACACGTCGCGTGGGCCAGCTACGAACGGTCGCTGTGATCGACGCAGGCGGGGCGGTGCGCGCCGACGGGCCGGACCTGACCGGCCGTGCGGTGCACGTCGTCCTGCCCGGTGGTATCGACGACCCGGCCACGCCCAGCGGCGGCAACACCTACGACCGGCGGATCTGCGCGGGGCTCGGCGAGTGGGGCTGGTCGGTGCGCGAGCACCCGGTGCCCGGCACCTGGCCGCACCCCGACCCGGCCGACCGGGCCGAACTCGCCGGCGTGCTCGCCGCCGCGCCGGACGACGCCGTGGTGCTGCTCGACGGCCTGATCGCCTCGACCGTGCCGGACCTGCTCGCCCCGCACGCCGGTCGGCTGCGCCTGGTCGTCCTGGTGCACCTGCCGCTGGACGACGAGGCGGAGGCCCGGACGCTGGCCGCCGCGCGGGCCGTCGTCACCACCAGCGAGTGGACCCGCCGCCACCTGGTGGCCCGCCACCCGACGCTCGCCGACCGGGTCCGGGCCGCACCCCCCGGGGTACGGCCGGCCCCGCCGGCACCCGGCTCCGCCGCCGGCACCCGGCTGCTCTGCGTCGCGGCGGTCACCCGGCACAAGGGGCACGACGTACTGGTCGACGCGCTGTCCACGCTGGCCGGGCGGTCGTGGACGCTGGTCTGCGCGGGCACGCTGACCCGGGAGCCGGATCTCGTCCACCGGTTGCGGGAGCGGCTCGCTGGCGCGGGCCTCAGTGACCGGGTGCGCCTCGCCGGCCCGTTGACCGGTGAGGCGTTGGACGCCGCGTACGCCGCCGCCGACCTACTCGTGCTGCCGTCGCGGGGCGAGACGTACGGCATGGTCGTCACCGAGGCGCTGGCGCGCGGCCTGCCGGTGCTGGGCACCGAGGTGGGCGGCCTTCCGGAGGCGCTCGGCCGTACCCCCGACGGTGACCGGCCGGGGCTGCTGGTCCCGCCGGACGAGCCGGTCGCGCTGGCCGGCGCACTGAGCCGGTGGCTGGACGACGGCGCGCTGCGGGCCCGGCTGCGGCGTGCGGCCCTGGCCCGGCGCGACACCCTGACCGACTGGCCGGTGACCACCGCACTGCTGGCCGCCGTGCTCGAGGAGGTGGCGGCATGACCGTCGAGGAGACCCTGCCGTTCGCCGACTGGCTGCGGCTGCGCGAGCCAGCCGACGGGGCAGCCCGTGACGAGGAGCTGTTGAACGTCGTCCGTTCCCGGCTCACCGGCGAACACCCGACGGTGATCCACGACCTGGGCAGCGGCACCGGCTCGATGTGCCGCTGGCTGGCCCCCCGGCTACCCGGCCCGCAGCACTGGGTGCTGTACGACCGCGACGCGGACCTGCTGGCCAGAGCCGCCGAGGGCATGGCCGGGGTGACCGCCGCCGACGGTGCCCCGGTCACGGTGAGCACCCGGTGCGGCGACCTCACCCGGCTGAGCGCCGCCGACCTGGCCGACGGGTCGCTGGTCACCGCGTCCGCGCTGCTGGACATGCTCACCGGGGAGGAGATCGAGCGGGTGGTGGCCGCCTGCGTCGGGCGGCCCACCCTGTTCTCCCTCTCGGTGACCGGGCGGGTCCGGGTCACCCCGACGGACCCGCTGGACGCGGAGGTCGAGGCCGCGTTCAACGACCACCAGCGGCGTACCGTCGACGGCCGGCGGCTGCTCGGCCCGGACGCCGTCGCCGCCACCGCCGCCGCGTTCGCCCGGCGGGGCGTCGGCGTACGGGAGCGGTCCAGCCCGTGGCGCCTCGGCCCGGAGCAGGCCGACCTGGCCGCCGAGTGGTTCCGGGGCTGGCTCGGCGCGGCCTGCGAGCAGCGCCCCGATCTGGCCGGCCCCGCCCAGGCGTACGCCCGGCGCCGTCTCGCCGACGCGGCGGCCGGCCGGCTCACCGTGCTGGTCGAGCACCGCGACCTCCTCGCGGGCGGATGAACCGTTCACGCCCTGGCTACGTGCACTAGGGCAAGTGGACGATCTTCAAGAGGAGGGCCGGCGCCGATGTTCTGGGCCTGGGCACGAGTGGTCGGCGGGGTGGGTCTACTCGCCGCCCTGCTGTGGCAGGTGGGCGGCGGCCCGTTCCTCGCCGGCGTACGACTGATCGACGCTCCGGCGCTGACCGCGGCGCTGCTCATCGGCGTGCTCACCACGGTCTGCGCGGCGTGGCGGTGGAGCCTGGTCGCCGGTGGCCTGGGTGTGCGGCTGCCCCTGGCGACCGCGGTCGCGCACTGCTACCGGGCCGTGTTCCTCAACGCCACACTGCCCGGCGGCGTGCTCGGCGACGTGCACCGGGCGGTACGCCACGGCCGTGACGCCGGTGACGTCAGCCGGGGCATCCGCGCGGTGATCTGGGAGCGTACCGCCGGGCAGGTGGTCCTCGTGGGTGTCGCGCTGGTCGTGCTCGCGGCCCTCCCGTCCCCGGTGCGGGCGTATGTGCCGGTCGCCGCCGCGCTGCTCGTCTCGGGTGGGTTGCTCGCCGTCCTGCTGGCACGGGCCGTGCCGAACGCCGGTCGCTCGCGGTGGGCGGAGGGGCTGCGGACCGCTGTGGCGGACGTGCGGTCCGGGCTGCTGGCCCGGCGCACCTGGTTCGGAGTGCTGGTCGCCTCCGCCCTGATGGTCGCCGGTCACCTGGCCACCTTCCTGGTGGCGGCGCGCACCGCCGGATCGGACGCCCCACTGTCGCGGCTGCTGCCGTTGACACTGCTCGCCCTGCTCGCCATGGGCCTGCCGCTGAACGTCGCCGGCTTCGGACCGCGCGAGGGAGTGGCCGCGTGGGTGTTCGGCGCGGCCGGCCTCAGCGCGGCGCAGGGCGTCGCCACCGCCACCGTCTACGGTGCACTGGTGCTGGTGGCCAGCCTGCCCGGCGCCGCGGTGCTGCTGGCCCGGCGGAACCGGGTTCCGGCCGTCGCCCGGGAAGCTGCCTCCGGCGGCGACTGTTGAGCCGGTTGTGAGACGGTACGCGCCGCCGCGCGACGGTGGCGCCGGACAGAGGAGTCCCATGCCCGAAGCATTGCCGATCGCCACGATCCGTACGCAGGTCACGGTGCCGATGGCGTTTCCCGACGGTTACGCCACGACGGTCCGGGTGTTCTCGTTCAAGGGCCTGGTGGACGGTCGGGAGCATCTCGCCCTCGGCCTCGGCGACTGGGCGGGCGCACTGGACCGGCTCGCCGCCGGGGGCGAACCCCCACTGGTTCGCCCGCACAGCGAGTGCCTGACCGGTGACGTGTTCGGCAGCCAACGCTGCGACTGCGGGCCGCAGTTGCGCGAGGGGGTGCAGCGGATCGCCGAGACCGGTGGTTTCCTGCTCTACCTTCGGCAGGAGGGCCGCGGCATCGGCCTGTACGCCAAGCTCGACGCGTACGCGCTCCAGGACGCCGGGCTGGACACCTACCAGGCCAACGTCGCGCTGGGCCGGGGTGAGGACGAGCGGGACTACACCGTCGCCGCGCAGATGCTGGCCACGCTGGGCGTGCCGCGGATCCGACTGTTGAGCAGCAACCCGGACAAGGCCGAGCAGTTGACCCGGCTGGGCGTGGACGTCGCCGAACGGGTGCCCACCAGCGTCTTCCTCTCTCCGGCCAACGCCGACTACCTGGCGGCCAAGGCGGCCAAGGCGGCGGAGATCGAGGCGGCGGAGGCGCTCGCGGGCCGTACCCCCGACCGGCACGCCGCCCGGTGAGCCGCTGGCCGGCGCCGACGCGGCCGTACGTGCTGCTCAGTTGCGCCACCTCGATCGACGGGTACATCGACGACGCCTCCGAGCAGCGGTTGCTGCTGTCCAACGAGGACGACCTGGACCGGGTCGACGCGGTCCGGGCCAGCTGCGACGCGATCCTGGTCGGCGCCGGCACGGTCCGCCGTGACGATCCCCGGCTGCTGGTGCGCTCCCCGAGCCGTCGGGCCGAGCGGGCGGCGTGTGGTCGGCCCGCCTCGCCCACCAAGGTCACGCTGACCGCGCGGGGTGACCTCGACCCGACCGCCCGGTTCTTCACCTCCGGTGATCCGGCCCGGCTCGTCTACTGCGCCACCGGAGTGCTGGAGAAGACCGAGGAACGGCTCGGCCGGTTGGCGACCGTCGTCGACGCGGGCGAGCCGATCGACCTCGGCCGGCTACTGGCCGACCTGGCCGCGCGGGGCGTACGACGGCTGATGGTGGAGGGCGGTGGGACGGTGCACGCCCAGTTCCTCACCGCCGGCCTCGCCGACGAGTTGCACCTGGTGGTGGCACCGTTCTTCGTCGGTGACGGCCGGGCGCCCCGGTTCGTCGGCGAGGGCCGTTTTCCCTGGCACCCGGGGCGCCGCGCCCGCCTGGCCGAGGCCCGGCAGATCGGCGACGTGGTCCTGCTCCGCTACGCCCTCTCCGACCGCTTTTGCGAAACCTGACGCCGACCTCGACAGCCGGGCGACGGTGCGGCGCGGGTCAGCGGCCGGGTGGTCGTACCGACAGGTCGTGCCGAAAGACGTTTCGGGGGTCCCATCGGGCCTTGATCTCCTGTAGCCGTCGGTAGTTCGGGCCGTAGTAGAGGTCGTGCCAGGGCCGGGTCTCGGTGCCGAGGTCGATGTCGGGGTAGTTGACGTAGGCCCCGTCCGGGGGTACGTGGTCGGTGTCGGCATACATGTCGCGGTAGAACTCGCGGATCCAGGCCAGGCAGCGGGGGTCGGCGGCCGGGTCGGTCCAGCCCGCGAGGTAGAACAGCAGCATCGACGCGTTGCGGTGCGCGGCGGCAGTGGCGGCCGGCGGTACGGCGTTGATGGCTCCGCCGTAGGTGTTCAGGCTCAGCGAGCCGGTGAGCGGGCCGTTGTCAGCGCCGGTGAGATGGCGGTAGGCGACGCGCAGTTGCCGGTCGGTCAGGGGCGCGCGGTGGAACGCCGACTTGACCTTCAGCCGCCAACCCTTGCCGTCGTCGCTGTCACCGCCGAGTGTCGCCGTCAGCCAGGGGAGCGTCTCCGATGAGACCGTCGGGGTGACGCCGACGCCTTCGCTTAGCGCCGACACAAGCTCGTCGAGCAGGTGTCCGCTACCGTGCGGGACCTGACCGGCGAGGGTGTGACCGCCGGCCTGAGGACGGGACAGGATCAGCTCCCCGTACAGGTGCCTTCCCCGGGAGTCGGGTGCGCGGTGGCGGGCGCACCAGCGGCCGAAGTTGCCGGCGAGTCGGTGGAATCCCTGTTCGTCCATACCGGCCCAGGGCCAGGTGACCCTGAAGTCGAGCAGCCGCGCGGGTGGCGTGGGCAGTGAGCGGAACCAGTAGCGCGTCACGACGCCGAAGTTGCCTCCGCCGGCACCGGTGTGTGCCCACCACAGGTCTCGGTGCGGATCCGTTGGTTCCCGCGTGGCGACCACCGCCCGGGCGGTGCCGCTGCGATCGACAACGACCACCTCGACCGCGTGCAGGTGGTCGACGACAAGCCCGTGCAGGCGGGAGAGGCGACCGTAGCCGCCACCCGCGATGTGGCCACCGACGCCCACGCCCGGGCACGATCCACCCGGGATGGTCACCCCCCAGCCGAGGAAGAGCCGGCGGTAGGCCTCGCCGAGCGTGGCACCCGCCTCGACTGCGAAGCCGTACCGTCGCGGGTCGTGATAGACATCGGTCAGGCCGGACATGTCGATCACCATCCGGACCGCCGGGTCGTCCACGAAGCCCTCGAAGCAGTGTCCGCCACTGCGTACCGCGACCCGCCGGCCGGTGCGGACCGCGTCCTGCACGGCCGAGACGACCTGGTCGGTCGAGCCGACCACGCGCACCTCGTCCGGTGTGCCCACGAACCTTCGGTTGCCGCGGCGGACAAGGTCCGCGTACCGGGGATCGTCCGGCAGCACCCGGACCGGGCCGAGCGGGGGCGCACAGCCCGCCGGTGGTGGAGAGGCGGAGACCGGGGACGGACAGAGAACGGCGGCAGACGCGGCTGCGCCGGCGCGGAGCAGATCTCTACGACTGGGCGGATTCATGACCTCGATCCTGTCGTCGCCGGCAGACGGTGTGCAGTAGTTTCGTCACACGGTGTGCCGTGACGAAAACGGAGGTGCCTGTGCTCACCGGCCGGTGTGTCGAGTGCGAGGCCGAACTGCCCGCCAGCTCCGGCCGGGGACGCCCACGCCGCTACTGCTCTCGACGCTGCCAGGCTCGCGCGTACCGCAGGCGCCGCGACCACGGCCCCGCGACGACACCGCGTCGCGTCCCGCACCTGCCCGTGCCCACCGGCGGCGATCCCCGCGACCGGCTGGTCGGCCTCGCGGTCGAGCTCGCGGACTCCGGGGGCCTCGACGCCGTATCCATGCGGGTGCTCAGCCAACGCGCCGTCATGCCCGTCCACGCCGTGTACAGGCACGTACGCAACCGGGCGGAACTCCTCGGCGCGATGGCCGAGCGCATCACCGCCGCCCGCGTGCCCGGCAACGCACCACTGCCACCCGATTCGCGCCAACAGCTCGAACGGCTGGCCTGGGACGAGTGGACGATGTACCGCCGCCACCCTTGGTTGCTGGCCGTCCTCGCCACCGACCGGCCACCGACCGGACCGGCCGTACTCGCCATGGTCGACCGTGTGGTGGCAGCGTTCACCAGCGCCGGGTACGACCCAGCCGAGGCATTCCGCGCCCACCTGGTGCTCAGCGGCTACATCCAGGGCATGGCCCTGCTCATCCGGAGCGATCCGGCTGACACCACCTACCACAGCTGGTGGTCGGCAACCCGCAGCCGGCTGGAGCGGACCGGCCGTACCCGCAGACGACCCTGGCTGGCGGCGGCCGGCCAGACCCGACCCGACACGGACCTCGACACCTGGTTCCAGTTCGGCCTGCGACGGCTGCTCGACGGCCTCCTGTCCGGAGCGCGACCGGGATGAGCACCATGGGCAGCACGACCGGCAGCGCCGATCGGTAGCGCTGCCCGGGGTGTCAGAGGACGCCCGGCAGCGGCGTGCCGCGTCGCGATCCTGCCCGCCGGGGTCGTACCCGGATTCAGTGTGATGACTCTGCGGCATAAATATGCCGCAGAGTCATCACGCTCAACTTCCCGGAGCGGCCTCCGCGGAGCGCGTTCGGCATCAGTGGCCGGCACTCCGCGCAGAACTGATTGAGTAAACGGTCGCGGGGCCCGTTGCGGTTGATTTCAGGAAACGTCAAAGTAACTGCGAAAACACAATGGGTTGCTCGCTCGCATTGGTGTTTCGTCGCGCCTTCAATTGTGATCTTATCGCGATGTTTGCCGCTTTCTGGTGCGGGTCTGTCCACTTAGGATGATCATGCATTCGCGCGGGTTGCGATTCGCTTCTCCCTTTCCTGAGGCCCACCTTGGAGGCTCCACGTGGTCTGGTTTATCAACCAGTCGCTTCTCATTGTCCTGGCGGCTTTCCTTCTGGGATTGCTCGTGGGTTGGCTCGTCTGGGGCAACCGGAAAACCTTGCCACCCTCGTCTGGTGAGACGTCCGCGCCTCCGGCCGCCGAAGGGGCGGAAATGAGCGCCGCGACGACGCCGATCCCGCACGCCGAACCGCGCCGGCCGTACCGGTTGTCGGATGAGCCCGGCAGCCAACGGGTCACCGACGGCCACAGTGCCGAGACCGCAGAACCCCCGTACGACGAGCTGGAGCGCATCGAAGGCATTGGCCCGAAGATGGCGAGCGCGCTGCGCGCCGCGGGTATCCACACCTTCCGTCAGCTCGCCGAGGCCGACGACACCACCCGGCGCGCGGCCATCGAGAGGGCCGGTCTGACCTTCGCCCCCAGCCTGGTCACCTGGGGTCGTCAGGCGCAGTTGCTCGCCGACGGCGACGAAGAGGGCTTCGCCGAACTCACCGAGCTGCTCGTGGCCGGCCGCGACACCGGGCGGGCCTGATGACCAAGAGCCTGACGTCGCAGCAGAAGTCCAACAAGCGCCGACTCCTGGTCGGGCTGATCGTCTCCGTTCTCGGTCTGGGCGTCCTGATGACGGGGCAGCAGTTGCCGAACCGGCACCGGATGGAGGCCGACCTGACCCAGCGCTCGACGCAGGCGCTGCACTCGGCCGGCCTCTCCGACGTGCGGGTCACCTTCACCGGACGTGACGGACGGCTGACCGTGGGCTCGTCCGCCCAAGCCGAACAGGCCCTCGACATCGTCCGGCCGCTGGAAGGCGTACGGGTCGCCGAGGCCGAGCTGACCGCCGTGTCGGAAAAGCGGGTGCCCGTACCGCCGTCCGTGCTGGTGGTCAAGGGCCACGGCACGGTATCGGTCAGTGGCACGGTGCCCAGCGACAGCACCCGAGCCGCGCTGGTCGGCGCGGCGGCAGCCACCCTCGGTGCCGAGAGCGTCGAGGACCGCCTCATGGTCGACGCCTCCGTGACCGACACCGCACTGGCTGGCTTGGCGGAGGTGCTGCGCGCACTCGGCCACGACACCGCCGCCACGACGGTGACGTTCGACGGCGGCACGTTGACCGTGAGCGGCACGGTCTCCTCCGAGGCGCACAGGAACACGGTGCTGACGGCGGCCCGGGCCACCGGCGCACCGGTCGTCGACCAGATCGAGGTTCCGGACGTGCAGCAGCAACTGCGCGACCTCCCGCAGCTCACCTTCGCCTCCGGCGGCGACGCGCTCACCACCACCTCCGAGGCGAGCCTCGTCACGGTGAGTCAACTCCTCAAGGCCAATCCGAGCACCCGGCTGCGCGTCGAGGGCCACACCGACGCCACCGGTCCGGCCGAGTCGAACCTCGTCCTCAGCCGCGCCCGGGCCGAGGCGGTGCGTGACTTCCTGACCGCGCACGGCGTCGCGGCTGACCGGTTGAGCGCCAAGGGGTACGGGGAGACGCGCCTCAAGGTCCCCGACACCAACGCGGCCAACCGCGCCGAGAACCGACGGGTGGAGCTGATCGCCGGCGCCACCACGCCGAGCGGCTGACGGCGTGGAGTCACGGACCGTCCCTGACCGAGTGATCAACGGGGCAGCGGGGTCTGCGTACGATGCGGGGCTGAGTTTCCCTCGTCGCGGCGGAGGTATCGGGTAGATGGCAGGCCAGCACGAGGGTTTCGCCCTCGGCGTCGACCTCGGTACATCCAACACGGTGGCGGTGCTGCGCTGGCCCGACGGGCGGACCCGCCCGCTGCTGATGGACGGTCAGCCGGTCAGTCCGTCCGCCGTGTACGCCGACCCCAACGGCACCCTGCACACCGGTTGGGACGCCCGACGCTTGGCCCAGTCGGACCCGGCCCGGCTCGAGGCCAACCCGAAGCGCCGGGTGGACGAGCCGACCGTGCTGCTCGGTGACCGCTCGTACCCGCCGGCCGACCTTCTCGCCGCGGTGCTCGCGGCGGTCGCGCGGGCCGCGGTCGGCACCGTCGGCTTCCTGCCCCCAGCCGTGCTGACGTGCCCGGCGGCCTGGGATGCGACGCGGCGGCAGGTCCTCGCCGACGCGCTGCTGCGGGCGGGCTGGCCGCAGGCGGCCGAGCACACCCTCGCCGGGCCGACGCCGCCGGGCACCCGGCTGTTGCGGGAGCCGGTCGCCGCCGCCCGCTACTACACGCAGGTGCTGCACCGGCCGGTGTCGGTCGGCGGCGCGATCGCGGTGTTCGACTTCGGTGGCGGGACACTCGACGTCGCGGTGCTGCGCAACGAGGGCGCGGACCCGTGGGGTGACTCCGGGTTCAGCGTGGTCGCCGACGGCGGCCTGCCCGACCTGGGCGGCCTGGATCTCGACGCCGCGTTGGTGCAGCGGGTCGGCGAGTTGGTCGGTGAGCGGCACGCCGCGCAGTGGGCCCGACTGATCCGACCGGCGGATGCGGCGCAGCGCCGCGACCAGGTCCGGCTCTGGGACGAGGTACGGGGTGCGAAGGAGACGCTGTCCCGGTCCACCGTGGCGCCGGTCGCGGTGCCCGGGGTGGCCGAGACGGTCCAGCTGACCCGGGCGGACGTCGAGCGGGTGGCCACGCCGTTGCTGCGCCGCGCGGTGGACCGGGCCCGGGAGGTGATCGCCGCCGCCGGGCTCAGCCCCGACCAGCTCGCCGGGCTGTTCCTCGTCGGCGGCTCGTCGCGGATCCCGCTGGTGGCCCGGATGCTGCACGCCGAGTTGGGTATCGCGCCGACCGTGCTGGACCAGCCCGAGTTGCCGGTGGCCGAGGGCGCGCTGACCGACCTCCCGCTGCGCCGGCCGACGCCCGCCCCGGCGTACGCGGCGCCCCAGGCCGCCCCGCCCGCACCACCCGCGCCGACCCCTGTGAGCCCGTCCGGGTCGGGCTGGGCCGCGCCGCGCTGGCGACGGGCCCGTTGGCTGGTGCTCGGCACGGTGCTGGCCCTGGTCGGGGTGGGCACCGCGGCGACGCTCTACCTCACCCGGGACCGCTACCCCGATCTGGAGTTCACATCGTTGCGTGAGCCGGTCCGGCTGTCCGCCGGAGCCGAGCGACCGGCGAGCATGTGGACAGCCGTGCTCGGCGACCGGGCCTACCTCGGGTACCCGCTGCCCGACGACCGGCTGGAGGTGGTGGCCGTCGACGCCGGAACCGGCGACGAGCTGTGGCGCGAGCCGACCGACGTGCGAGCCGACGACTGGGAGGGCCTTGTCGCCGTCCCCGGGGCGGTCGCGGTTCGCGCCGACGCCCCGGGCGACAGCACCCTCCGTCCACTGGTCGTCCTCGACGGTCGCTCGGGCGCTCAGCGCTGGCGGCACGACATTCGCGGCGACGACGACGTCTACTTCGCCGCCGACACGGCGGTGCTGGTGGACCGGGCGGGATCCCGGCTGGTCGGCCTGCGCCTGAGCGACGGCGAGGAGAGGTGGGCCGAGCCCAACCCCCGCGACCAGTACGCCGGCACCCGTACCCTGGTCCGGCCGGTGGGCGGCGATGAGGCGGCGGGTGGACCGGCTTTCCTCGACGGCACACCGCGCAACCCGTGGGCGACCAAGGGGCGGCGACTCGTCCAGGTGGGCGCGGACCGGTCGGTGCGGCTGCTCGACATGGCGTCCGGCACGGTGCTGCGCAAGTGGGGCAGCGTCGCCGACCTCGACGACCTGGTGGTCGCACACGAGGACCGGCTGTACGTGGCCGCCAACGAGGGCGGGTACCAGTTGCTGGCGTACGACCTGGGTTCCGACGCGGAGCCGGTGGTTCTCTACCGGTCCGACAACGACGAGTACCGCCCGAAGGAACTGGTGGCCTGCGGTGAGCGACGGGCATGCCTGTTGCAGGTGCCGAACAGTCAGGTCGAGCGTACGGAGCTGGTGGCCGCGACCGAGGGCGAGGCCGCGAGCCACTGGGCGGCGCCGGGGGTGACCAGCCTGGTCCCGCTGGGTGAGCAGGTGCTCGCCCAGCGGGAGCACCCGGAACCGACGGTCACCCTCTTCGACGCCGCGGGCAAGCCGGTGCTGCGGGACCGCGGCGGTGTGGCGGTCCGGTTGGACGAGGGCAACCTGTTGGTGTTCGCCAAGGCACCCAGCACGGTCGCGGACAACCGCGTGCTGGCCGGCGTGTGGGCCGAGTCCGGTGAGGTCGACGAGTTGGGCGAGCTTCAGGACGTCCGCAGCGCGTCCTGCTCATGGAACACCCACGTGATCGCGTGCGGCGCCGACAGGGACTTCGTGTTGTACCGCTTCGCCGACGACTGACAGGGATGCCTCCGAGCTGAATAGGGGCTGGGTGCGGTCGCTGGCCGAGGAGCCGGCTCGTACGATGCTGCGGTGAATCTTCGGGGCACGGTCCGATCCGATCGTCCGCTGGTGGTGCTCGCCGTCGGGGCGGAGGCCCGCTACCTGCCGCCTGAGCTGCCGGTCCTGCTCACCGGCATGGGCAAGGTGAACGCCGCCAGCGCGGTGGGCGCGGTGCTGGCCGCCGGACCGCGCCCCGCCCTGCTGCTCAACCTGGGTACGGCCGGCGCGTTGCGCCCCGGCTGGGCCGGCATCCACGAGGTCGCCACGGTGCTTCAGCACGACCTGGACACCGACCTGCTGCGTACGCTCACCGGCGAGACCTACGGGGCGCCGCTGTCGCTGGCCGGGGAGGGCGCGGTGCTGGCCACCGGCGACACGTTCGTGGCGGATGACGCGGCGCGGGACCGGTTGGCGCAGCGTGCCGACCTGGTCGACATGGAGGGGTACGCGGTGGCGTGGGCCGCCGCGCAGGCCGGCGTGCCGTGCCGGCTGGTCAAGCAGGTCAGCGACGAGGCGGGGGACGGTGCGGCCCGGACCTGGCGGGAGTCGGTGGACGCGTGCGCCCGGGATCTCGCCGAATGGGCCGGACGACACCTCGCCTGAGGGTCAGTAGGTTCGCCGCACGTCCAGCCCCGGCGTGGTCTCCCGTTCGGTGCCGGGGGGGACCAGGACGTGACCGGCCAGCCCGAGCGCCACGACGGCGGTGACCAGCAGTGGTGGCCAGCCGCCGGCCCACGGCAGCACCAGCAGTGGCATGAGCTGCCAGGCCACTCGCCGCCACGGCACGGCCCAGGACACCAGCAGGGCGAACAGGACGCGGCCGAGCACGAACAGCGCCGGGCCGCCGATGATCAGCACGAGCCACCGCACCGGCGTCGTTCCGGTCGGATGTTCGACGACCAGCTCGAACGAGGCCGCCGTGGCGACCACAGCGGCCAGCAGCACCAGATGGGTGTACGGAGCCAGCCGCGCCGGCCGGCCCCTGTTGGACCCGGCAGCCTGCACCAACTCGCCGGCGCGGAAGGCGTAGATCTGCCAGAGCAGCAGCATGGTGGCGAACCCGCAGAGCAGGGCGGCGACCCGGAAAGAGTCGAGCCCGCTCCGGCTGACCTGCAGGGTCGGTAACAGGATGATGTCGCCGAGGGCCAGGATGACGAACTGCTGGTACCTCTCGCCCAGGTGCCCGGTGATCCGTGTGTACTGGGCGATGGGCACCTGGCCCAGCCGGGGCGTGGGGTAGCGGGCCGCCGAGGCGACCAGGTCGATCGTGAGGGCGATGGTCCAGAGCCCCCAGTTCGGAGAGTCTGACAGCGCGCCGGTGACCCAGAAGACGCCGGACACCGTGAACCAGAAGAGGAACCGGGTGGCCCGCTCCCTGGCCGTCTGGTGCCCCTGCCGGTGCAGGGCGGCGACCAGGATGATGCAGCGAATCAGGTGCGTGCCGACGTACGAGATCACGAAGAGCAGCAGGTGCGAGATGGTGACCATTGGCAGCGCCACCGCCATCCCCACCGAACCGACCATGGCGATCATCAGGATGGCCTGAATCGGGCGCCGCTGCGGGTCGTAGAACTCGGTCGTGGTCGCGGTGAGCGACCAGGTCCACCAGATGGCTGTCAGCATCAGCAGCACCTTGGCGTCGCCGGACCAGGAGTGCTCTTCGGTCAACAGTGTCGATGTCAGCGCGAGGGCGGCCACGAAGACCACGTCGAAGAGCAACTCCAGCAGCGTGGCCCGGGTCGACCCCTCCATCCGGCGTACCAGCGCCGCATTCCCTCCGGTGGTCATGCCCGGCCTCCCGCGGTGTCTCCCGAGGATTATCGGCGGCGTCGGCGGGAGCCGTCCCCGGATTGGCGATTCCGGCCGACCGGGAGGAGGGCGGCCGGAGGTTGCCACGGCATCGGGTGCCGGGGATGCTTAGGAATATCCATTGGATTCGATCTCTGCGGAGGCTCGGATGCGCCGCTCCCCGCTCGTCGCCCTCGTCCTGACCGTCCTCCTGCTCGTCGCGCCCGGCGCGGCGCGGGCCGCCGCCCCCGACCGGGCTGCCCCGCCCGCCACCGACCCGGCGGCCGTCCTGGCCGGCGTACGCACAGCGGGCACCGCCTGGGGTCTCGACCCGGCCACCGGCCGGATGACCCTCACCGTCGACGACACCGTGGCCCCCGCCGAGATGACGGCACTGCGGGCGGTGGCCAACCGGGCCGGCGCGCTCCTGCGTCGCGAACCCGGAACGCTGCGCACCCTGATCGCCGGCGGGCAGGGCATCTACGGCGGCGGCGGTCGCTGCTCACTCGGTGCGAACGTGCGCAGCGGCAGCACCTACTACGTGATCACCGCCGGGCACTGCACCACCGCCGCCAGCACCTGGTACGCCGACAGCGCCCAGACCACCGTGCTCGGCACCCGCACCGCCACCAGCTTTCCCACCAACGACTACGGACTGATCCGCTACACCGGCCAGATCGCCCATCCCAGCGCGGTCTACACCTACCCCGGGCTGCTGCCCATCTACGGCCCCGGCAACGCGTACGTCGGTCAGGCGGTGTGTCGCAGCGGCGTCACCACCGGCGTGCGCTGCGGCACCGTCACCGCTCTCAACCAGACCGTCAACTACGCCACCGGCGTGGTCTACGGCCTGATCCGCACCAACATCTGCGCCGAGCCCGGGG
Organism: Micromonospora sp. CA-259024; assembly: GCF_050936255.1. NCBI lineage: Bacteria > Bacillati > Actinomycetota > Actinomycetes > Micromonosporales > Micromonosporaceae > Micromonospora > Micromonospora sp. CA-259024. The sequence goes on from NZ_JBNJND010000001.1 coordinate 1,491,660, forward strand.
ACAGCGGCGGGCCGCTCTACGTCGCGTCCACCGGCACCATCATCGGCATCCTCTCCGGTGGCAGCGGCAACTGCACCTCCGGCGGCACCACCTACTACCAGCCGATCGGAGAGGTGCTGGCCGCGTACGGGCTGACGGTGCCCTGACCGTCAGGGCACCGAGCGCACCGGCTTGCTCGTCTCGCGCGAGGCACCTAGGCTCGGCGGCGCCCCGGACCCCCGCCGCGAGGACGTGTGCCCCATGCCGACGGACCCTCGACATGACCGAGCGCCCCTCGCGTCCGGCTCCCCGCCGGTCGAGGTGGCGGCGGTGGGGGAGACGATGGTGGTGCTCTGCCCGGCGCCGGGCGAGCCGCTGGAGCACGCCGAACGGGTCGCCGTCTCGGTCGGCGGCGCGGAGTCCAACGTGGCCGGCTACCTGGCCCGACTGGGGCACCGGGTGGCCTGGGTGAGCCGGGTCGGCGACGACCCCTTCGGCCGGGCTGTCGTCCGGCACGTCGCGGCCGCCGGCGTCCGCGTGGAGCAGGTGAGCGTGGACCCGGTCGCCCCCACCGGCCTGTACGTCAAGGACCCGGGCCCGGAGGGGACCGCCGTGCACTACTACCGGGCCGGGTCGGCGGCCTCCCGGATGGACCCCGCCACGCTGGCGGACCCGGGGCTGGCCGGCGCCCGTGTGCTGCACCTGTCCGGGATCACGCCGGTGCTCTCCGCCTCCTGCCGGGCGCTGGTCGAGCACGCGGTGGTCGACCGGCCGCTGGCGGGCGCGCTGGTCAGCTTCGACGTCAACCACCGGGCCCGGCTGTGGCCCGCCGAGCAGGCCGCGCCGGTGCTGCGCGACCTCGCCGACCGCTGCGACCTGGTCTTCGTCGGTCAGGACGAGGCGGACGTTCTGTGGGGCACCGCCGACCCGATGGCCGTACGCCGGCTGCTGCCCGGGCCGGAGACGGTGGTGGTCAAGGACGGCGCCGTGGGTGCCACCGCACTGTGCCGCGACGCGGAGCCGGTCTTCGTCCCGGCCCCGCGGGTGACGGTGGTGGAGGCGGTCGGCGCCGGAGACGCCTTCGCGGCCGGCTACCTGGCCGGGCTGCTGCGCGGCCTCGACCCCGTGCGGCGGTTGCGGCTCGGTCACCTGGTCGCGGCGCAGGCGTTGGGCAGCAGCGGCGACAACGCCCCGGTCCCGCCGTGGGCCTGGTTCGAGAGGCTGCTCGCCGCCCCCGACGACGCCTGGTCCCCGCTCGACCTGACCGGCGCGCGGGCGGAAGCCTGAGTCCCGTCGTCGGGTCTCGACCGGGCCATCAGCACACAGATTCACCGCGACCTCGGATGGAGTGCACCATGACCACAGCGGACTTCGACCACATCTTCGGCGGCGCCCGGGTGATGGCGATCCTGCGCGGCCTGCCGGTCGCCGAGACCGTTCGGCTCGCCGAGCGCGCCTGGGACCTCGGCATCGACGTGGTGGAGGTCCCGGTGGCCACCGCCGACGCGGTGCCGGCGCTGCGCGCCGCCGTCGAGGCGGGCGCCGCGCGTGGCCGGATCGTCGGTGCGGGCACGGTGCTCGACGTCGAACAGGTGGTGGCGGCGGCCGACGCGGGTGCCGCGTTCACCGTCGCGCCCGGCCTGGACCTCGCGGTCGCCGACGCCGCCGCCGCGCGTGGCCTGCCGCACCTGCCCGGCGTGGCCACCCCCACCGAGGCCCAGCAGGCACTGCGGCACGGCCTCACCTGGCTCAAGGCGTTCCCCGCGATCGCTCTCGGGCCGGCCTGGTTCAAGGCCGTGGCCGGTCCGCTGCCGCAGCTGCGTTTCGTCGCGACCGGTGGCCTGGACGCCGGTAACGCCGCCGCGTTCCTGCAAGCAGGCGTACGGGTGGTGGCCGTCGGGTCGGCCCTGTCCGACCCGAACCAGCTGGACCGACTCGCTGAGCTGGTCACCCTCGGCGCCCCCACGACATGAGCCGGCGGTGGCGGGTTTGCGCCATGGCGTAAACGCGTCGGGGTGAGGCAGGGGACGAGGGGTGGTCGTTGCACTGATGCTGTGCTGCGTACCACTTCTCGACACAAAGAGGTCATCTTGGCTCTGTCTCACCGGCGCCGCCGATCCGGGCTGATCGCCCTCGGCGCCGCCCTCACCCTGGCGGCCGGGTTCACCCCACCCGCCGCGGGGGCGTCCGCCGCCCCGCCGAACACCCCCGACCGCCCCGCCGGCCAACCCCCGGCCGCCGCCGGACGCGCGTCCACCGTCACCCTGATCACCGGTGACACGGTCACGGTCACCACGGCGGCGGACGGCAGCACCGTGTCGACCGTGCGCCGGCCGGACGGCAGCACGCCGAGCTTCCACCGCACCGTGCTCGACGGCGACACCTACGTCTACCCGGAAGCGGCGCTGTCCTACGTGACCAGCGGGGTGCTGGACCGGCAACTGTTCAACGTCACCGAGCTCATCGCCGACGGCTACGACGACGCGCACACCGACACGCTGCCGCTGATCGTCACCATGACCGACGCCGCGGCCCGCAACCGCACCCGTCCCGCCGTGGACGGCGCCGAGCTGGTCCGGCCGTTGGACAGCGTGCAGGGCGCGGCGCTGACCCGTGAGCGGGCCGCCGCCAGCCGATTCTGGACCGCCCTCACCGCCGGTTCGGCCCGCCGTACGGGCGACGCCCCGGCGCTGGCCAACGGCATCGCGAAGGTCTGGCTGGACGGCCGGGTGCACGCCGACCTGGCCGAGTCCACCGCGCAGATCGGCGCACCGACGCTCTGGGCCGAGGGCAACACGGCTGCCGGTGTCGACGTCGCCGTGCTGGACTCGGGTGCGGACGCCGAGCACCCGGACCTCGCCGGTCAGATCGCCGAGTCCAGCAGCTTCGTGCCCGATGAGCCCGACATCCTCGACTACAAGGGACACGGCACCCACGTCGCCTCGACGATCGCCGGCACCGGCGCCGCGTCCGGCGGTGTCGAGCGGGGCGTCGCCCCTGGAGCCCGGCTGCACATCGGCAAGGTGCTCAACAGCGAGGGCAGCGGGCAGAACTCATGGATCATCGCCGGCATGGAGTGGGCGGCCCGCGACCAGAAGGCCCGGATCGTCAGCATGAGCCTGGGCGGTGAGTCCACCGACGGCAGTGATCCGATGAGCCAGGCGGTCGAGCGGCTCAGTGCCGAGACCGGCACGCTCTTCGTGATCGCCGCCGGCAACAGCGGCCCAGCCACCATCGGCAGCCCGGGTGCCGCCGACTCCGCCCTCACCGTGGGCGCCGTCGACTCCACCGACCACCTCGCCGACTTCTCCAGCCAGGGCCCGCGCGCCGGTGACGGTGGGCTCAAGCCCGAGATCACCGCACCCGGCGTGGACATCCTCGCCGCCCGCTCGCACCTCGTACGCGGCGGATCCGGGGACTACACCCTGATGAGTGGCACGTCGATGGCCACCCCGCACGTGGCCGGCACGGCCGCACTGGTCGCCGCCGCGCACCCGGACTGGACCGGTCAGCGGATCAAGGAGGCGCTGGTCAGCACGGTCAAGGCGACCCCCGAGTACACCCCGTACCAGGCGGGTGCCGGCCGGGTGGACGCGGTCGCCGCCGCCCGCGCCACCGTCTTCGCCACGCCGAGCGCCTACTCCGGCTTCCAGGCCTGGCCGTCGCAGCCGGGTTCGATCGTCGACCGGACGGTCACCTACACCAACGTCGGCAGCGCGCCGGTCAGCCTGAAGCTGACCCTCGACGCGGCCACCGCTCCGGCCGGCCTCTTCGCGCTCTCCGCCGACACGGTCAGCGTGCCCGCCAACGGCACCGCCACGGTGACGGTGACCGCGGCGTTCGACAAGCTGCCGGTCGAGAAGCAGGTCAGCGGCATGATCATTGCTACTGACGACGCCGGTACGGTCCGTGGGCGCACCCTGATCGGCGCGGGCAAGGAGGGCCAGCGGCAGAACCTGACGCTGGTGGCCAAGGATCGGGACGGCAAGCCGCTTGTCGGCAAGGTCATCCTCACCACCGATGGCCTGTTCACCGCCGTGGACCTGCCCGAGAGCGGCACCGCCACGCTGCGGCTGCCGGTGGCGAGTTGGACCGGTTGGATCTCCGCCGATGTGCGCGGTGCCAACGGGCCGCACTCCAAGGGCATGGCGATGCTCAGCTTCACCGACGTCAACCTGGACCGGGACCGCACCGTCACCCTGGACGCGCGCGCCGCCCGGCAGGTGCAGGCCAGGGTGCCGCAGGAGGCCACCGCCACCGCGCTGCGGATGGACATCCACCGGTCCACGAAGACCAGCCTCACCGAGAGTCAGGTGCTGCCGGACGACTCGTACGACAGCATGTGGGCGTTGCCGACGAGTCGTGCGGTCACCGACGGCGAGTTCGAGTTCGGTGCCCGATGGCGGCTGGAGGAGCCGGCGCTGACCGTCTCGGCCGACGGTCGCTCGTACGACGATCTGCTGGTGAAGCGGGCGACCCCGGCGCTGCCGGCCGGTCGTCGTCAGCTGGACGCGGTCTACGTCGCCGACGCGTCGGCGGCCGGGCTGGCGAAGCGTCCGGTCCGCGACCGGGCGGTGGTGGTACGGCGCAGCGACACCGTGGACATCGTCACCCAGGCGAAGGCCGCCGCGGCGGCCGGGGCAAAACTGCTGCTGGTGGTCAACGACGGCGTCGGTCGCCTCCAGCCCTGGGACGAGGTGCCGTGGAGCCCGGAGAGCCCGGCCCCGGTGACCGTGGCCACGCTCACCGCCGACGAGGGTGGGCAGCTCATCGCCGCACTGGAGCGCGGCTCGGTGCGGCTGACCGTCGAGTCGCACCCGGAGACCACCTACCTGTACGACGTGGCTCACCACTGGACCGGCACGGTGCCGGCCGACCCCACCTACCGTCCGACGAAGCGGGAGCTGGCCCGGGTCGACGTGGAGTTCCGCAACTACCGGCAGGGCAAGGCGCTGGAGTTCCGCACCGACATCTGGAAGGGCCTGGCGTCGAGCAACCTGGAGCCCGCCCCGGCGCAGGGTCGGCGGACCGACTGGGTCACCGCCGACGAGCGGTGGATCGACGACGCGCTCATCGTCGGCGAGACCGGTCAGCACCTGATGGGGGTGACCACCTACCCGGCCGCCAAGCCGAGCAGCGTCACCTGGTTCGGGCCGATCCAGCGACCCCGGATGGGTGGGAACTACGTGCCCGTCCGGTACCTGGACACCCTCTACCTGCCCGCGCCGGGCTGGGGCGACGGGGGTGGCCACATCGGTGAGGCGTACGCCAACTTCGACATGGTCAACCGGACCACCCTCTACCAGGGTGACAAGGAGCTGGACTGGGGCAACGCCGAGTACCTCCAGGTGTCCGGCCTGGCTGAGCAGCGACTGCCGTACCGGCTGGTGGTGGAGAACGACCGGGCGGCCTGGACCAACCCGTACTCCCGGCAGACCCGCACCGAGTGGGGCTTCAGCTCGGCGGCCACGGGGGAGGAGTCGGCGGCGGTGCTGCCGATGATCCAGTTGGACTACCAGGTGGCCATCGACTCCGACGGCAAGGCGTCGCGGCGGGCACCACTGACCGTGGTCGCCTCGCACCTGCCGGATGTCACCGGCACGGTCGGCGCGGTGACCGTCGAGGTGTCCTACGACGACGGTACGACCTGGACGAAGCAGCGACTGACCCGGCACGGCGACGGTTGGCGTACCTCGCTGGCCGCACCGGCGAAGGCCGGCTTCGTGAGCCTGCGTACCACCGCGCGGGACGCCGCCGGCAACACCGTGAGCCAGAGCATCACCCGGGCGTTCGGCCTGCGCTGACGCCACTGGCGGGCCGCCGGTCGGGGTGCCTTGCGCATCCCGGCCGGCGGCCGTCGCGTTCCCGGCGTCAGCCGGTGGTCGCCGGTCGGTCGAGGAAGAGAAGGCGGGCGCGCTTCTCCGGCAGGTCGATCAGCGGCCCGGGCCGGAACCCGGTGCGCAGGAACCGGTTGATGGCCCGTTCGTTGCGGGCGTCGGGCTCCATTACGACTCGCAGTCGGCTCGGATCGGCGAGGACGAAGTCGAGGATCGCGCCGAACAACGCGCCGGTGTAGCCGGGCTCGACCGCCACCGGTGGCCCGATGAGCAGGTGGACGCCGATGTCGCCGGGGCGCACGTCGTAGCACTCGCCGACCGGGTCGGCCTCGGGCTGGTAGGTCTGGGCCAGCGCCGCCGGCACGCCGTCGCGGTGCACCAGGTACGCGTGGTGGGTGTCCAGCGAGTCCAGGTACGCGTAGATCTCGTGCACCCGCTCGCGGCTCGCCTCCCGCATCCCCCAGAAGCGGGCCCGGTCCTGTGTGACCCACCCGTGCAGCAGGTCGACGTCCTCGTCCGGCCGGACGGCGCGGATGGTGACCACCCCGAACCCGGTGACGTCCCGCCGGTAGTGGTGCTGGTCGAACGTCGTCGCGTCAGCGCTCATCTCGCTCCTCGGTAAGCTGGTCCCAGTCGGTGGTCACCGGCAGCAGCGTCCCCGCCAGCCAGGCAGTGCTCTGGTCGTCGTGGTGCGGGTCGCCGGGCACCCCGCAGGCACCCAGGGGGACGACCCAGCGGCTGTCCTCGCGCCGGGCCAGGTCCCAGACGAACCGCGCGGCCGGCCCCCGGAAGCACCGGTGGGTGACCCCGGGCACGCTCGACGTCGACAGCACACAGTCGTGGTCACCGTCGAGTCGAGGCCCGGGCCCGTCGTCCGGGTCGGGCAGCGCCCGCCACGGCGCCAACCGGTGCAGGTCCCCCCAGCGCACCTGCCCACCCGCCACGTCGGCGACCTCTTCGGTCGCCGCGCGCACCAGCGCGGCCATGTCCACGCCGGGCAGCGGAGCCCCGCCGAGCAGGTGCTCCAGCGCGAAGCCGACGCGCGGCGTCAGCGCCAGCCAGGGCGCGAACACCTCCGGGTACGCGGGCGGCTCGGCCAGCGCGGCCAGCGCCGGGTGCGCGGCGACCCGGCGTACGACAGCCGCCCGCAGGGTGGCGAAGTCGGCCGCGTCGGTGCTGTCGGCGGCCATCCGACGGTCCCAGCGCAGCAGCCGTTCGCGCAGCGCGGCGGCGGCCGGGCCGAGCCCGGTCGACTCGGCCAGCACCGCCAGCAGCGGCCCGGCCGAGCCCAGGTACGTGTCGGTGTGCACCACGGCCATCTCGTCGGCCGACCAGGCGTCGCCGGAATCGAGCAACTCGGCGATGCGGCGTGCCCGGTGCGGCGGGGCGAACTCGACCCCGAGTGGCGTCGCCAGCCCCCGCTCGTTGGCCATCACCGCCCGGCCGGCCACCTCGGCCCGGGGCATCGGCGCGTACCAGCCCTGCCAGGCGTGCGCGACATCCCAGGCGGGGACCACCCGCCGGCCGTTGTCCGGATGCCGCACCGGCACCGCCCCGGCGACCCGGTGCAGCAGCCCACCGGCGGTGTCCGCCGCCTGCACCACGTTGACCGGCTCCACCCAGTGCCGCAACGCGTGGTCCACATCCGCCACGGAGCCGGCGCGCAGCAGCTCCGGCAGTGTCGCGAAGCCGAGCTCGCCACGGACCCGTGGCGGGTAGCGCAGGCTGATGGCCGCCTCGTCGTCCGGCCCACCGGCGATCACCGGACCTCGGTCGGTCTCCAGCACCTCCACCTCGACCGGGTCCGCCCCGGCCACCTCGATCGTCTCGACGTGGCGGTGCACCGGCCGCCAGCCGTCCGGGCCGAACGCCCGCACCCGATGGCCGTCGCGGCGCAGCCGCTCGGCGTACAGGTCCTGATAGTCGGCCATCGCGTTGGTGATCGCCCAGGCCACCGCGCCGGTGTGGCCGAAGTGCGCGATGCCCGGTACGCCCGGCACCGCGAGCCCGACCACGTCGTACTCCGGGCAGGCCAGCCGGATCTGCTGGTAGACGCCCGGATCCTCGATGAACCGGTGCGGGTCACCGGCGAGCAGCGCGGCTCCGGTGCCGGTGCGCTCGGCGGCGAGCAGCCACCCGTTGCTGCCCGCGACGGACGGCCCGTCGGTGGCGAACAAATCGACCGCGTCGGCACCGAGCTGCCGCGTCACATGCTCACGCCAGAGCTTGCCGGGGAACCCGGCGAACAGGATGTGATGGCCCAACCAGACCGCGAGCGGCGTCCACGGCTCCCACCGGCCCGGGTTCAGCCCGGTGGCGGCGAACTCCGCCGCGCGGGCCGCCCCGGCGGCGAGACCCGCGTTGACGCCGGCCACGTACGCGCCCACCCACTCGGCGGTCGCCGGGTCCAGTGCGGCGTGGCAGCGGCGTGCGGTGTCGTCGAGCCGGACCTGCCGGGCGAACCGATCCCAGCCCAGCGCGTCGGCGCCGAGGAATGCGGCGCTGGTGCCCTGGGCGCGATGCCGTTCCACCTCGATCTGCCAGGCCCGGTCGTACGCGGTCACCCGGCCCTGCGCCGCCGCCAGTGCGAGCGGGTCGTCGGCGCGCAGGTGCGGTACGCCCCACGGGTCGCGGAAACGGCGGCTGCTCACGCGGGCTCGACCGCGCGGCGGCGGGCGGCGGGGACGACCAGCGGGGTGCCGGTCTCCGGGTCGTCGATGACCCGGCAGGGCAGCCCGAACACCTCCGCCACCAGGTCGGCGGTGACCACCGAGCGCGGCTCCCCGGCCGCCACCACGCGTCCGTCGCGCATGGCGATGAGGTGGGTGGCGTAGCGGGCCGCGTGGTTCAGGTCGTGCAGCACCGCGACCAGTGTGCGCCCCTGCTCCTCGTGCAGGCGGGCGCAGAGATCCAGGATTTCGATCTGGTGGGCGATGTCGAGGTACGTGGTCGGCTCGTCGAGCAGCAGGAGCGGGGTCTGCTGGGCCAGCGCCATGGCGATCCAGACCCGCTGCCGCTGGCCGCCGGAGAGTTCGTCCACCGGCCGGTCGGCGAGGTCGTCGACACCGGTCGCGGCCATCGACTCCTCGACCACCCGCTCATCCTCACGCGACCACTGTCGCAGCAGCCCCTGGTGGGGGTAACGGCCCCGAGCTACCAACTCGGCGACGCTGATCCCGTCGGGCGCGATCGACGACTGCGGCAGCAGGCCGAGCGTGCGGGCCACCTTCCGGGCTGGCAGATCGTGAATGTCCTGCCCGTCCAGCAGCACCGCGCCGGTGCTCGGGCGCAGCATCCGCGACAGCGCGCGCAGCAGGGTCGACTTGCCGCAGGCGTTCGGGCCGATGATCACGGTGAACGATCTGTCGGGCACCGCCACGGTCAGGTCCTCGGCGATGGTGCGTCGGTCGTAGGCGAGGGTCAGCGCGGTGCCGCCGAGCCGGGAACTGCCGGGGTGCATGGGTGCTCCTTCGAGGGCGTCGCGGGTGTTCACAGCCGACCCGCCCGGCGTTCGACGGCCAGCAGCCAGACCAGGTAGCCGCCGCCGATGACTCCGGTCACCACGCCGACCGGAAGCTGGTGCCCGGAAAACGCGCGCTGGGCCAGCAGGTCGCCGCCGACCAGCAGCACCGCGCCGACTGCCATCGAGGGCAGCAGGTTCGGGCCGGGCGCCCGGGTCAGCCGTTTCGCCACGTGTGGTGCGACGAGCGCCACGAAGGACACCGGCCCGGCGGCGGCCGCCGCGAACGAGACCAGCAGCACCGCCGCGGCGAGCAGCACCAGGCGCAGCCGGCGCACCGGCACGCCGAGAGCGCTGGCCGCGTCATCGCCCAACTCCATCATCCGCAGCGCCGGAGCACAGCCGATGAGCAGCAGCGGCGCCAGCACGACCAGGACGGCGAGCAACGGCCCGGCGTTCGCCCACCCCCGCCCGTCCAGGCTGCCGGTGAGCCAGAGCACCGCGCGGGCGGCGTCCATCAGTGGCGCCCGGGTCAGGAGATAGCCGTTGACGCCGGTCAGGATCGCGGCGACGCCGATACCGACCAGGATGAGCCGGAAGCCGTGCACTCCGCGCCTCCAGGCGAGCGCGTAGATCACCAGGCCGGTGCCGAGCCCACCGACGACCGCCGCGCCGGCCAGCGCCAGGCTGCCGCCGCCGAGGACGACCACCACCAGCGCGCCGGTCGACGCGCCCTGGGTGAAGCCGAGCATGTCCGGGCTGCCCAGCGGGTTGCGCACCAGCGACTGGAACACCGTGCCGGCCAGCGCCAGCGCCGCCCCGACCAGCAGGGCGGTGACCAGCCGGGGCAGTCGCAGCTCGGTCACGATGAACTGCTCCGCCGCGGTGCCGCCGCCGGTCAGCGTGCGCAACACGTCGGCCGGTCCCATCGGGTAGTCACCACTGCCCAGCGCGACCAGGCCGAGCCCGGCCGCGAGCAACGCGGCGCCGGCGCCGACGGCCAGCGCGCGGGGGCGGAACCGCAGCGACAGCCCGCCCGGAGTACGAATGACGCTCACACCAACGCTCCGCTTCGCTCCGCGAGGACGCGACGCGCCACGCTGCTGAGCCTGCTGTTTCGCTCGCTCACGGGTGGGCCACCCGGGACCGGGTGACGAGCCACAGGAAGAGCGGGCCACCCAACACGGCGGTCACCATGCCGACCTGGAGTTCACCGGGCCGCCCCAGCACCCGGCCGAGCACGTCGGCGCCGAGCAGCAGCACGGGCGCGAGCACCGCGCAGTACGGCAGCAGCCAGCGCAGGTCGGGGCCGGTCAGGGTGCGAACCAGGTGCGGCACCAGCAGCCCGACGAAGACGATCGGGCCGCACGCGGCGGTCGCCGCGCCACAGAGCAGGGTGACCGCGACGATCACGGCGGCGCGGATCAGCGCGGGCCGCGCACCCAGTGCCCGTGCCGCGTCGTCGCCGAGCGCGAGCGCGTTCAGGGGGCGGGCGGCGCCGAGCGCGACCACCAGGCCGACCAGGATGAACGGCAGCACCCGGCGCACGGTCGCGGAGTCCGCGCTGGCCAGTGAGCCGACCGTCCAGAACCGCAGCCGCTCCAGCGAGGCCGTGTCCAGCAGCATCACGGCGCTGACATACGAGTAGAGGGTGGCGTTGAGCGCCGCGCCGGCCAGCGCGAGGCGGGCCGGGGTGGCGCCACGCCCGCCGCCCACGGCGTAGACGAGCGCGGTCACCACCGCCGCGCCGAGCAGCGCGAACCAGACGTACCCGCCGACGGCGGTGACGCCCAGGAACGCGGCTGCGGTGGCGACGGCCGCGGATGCTCCGGCGTTGATGCCGAGCAGCCCGGGGTCAGCGAGGGGGTTGCGGGTGAGGGCCTGCATGACCGCGCCGGCCACGCCGAGCGCGGCGCCGGCGAGCAGCCCGAGCAGGGTGCGCGGCAGGCGCATCCGGTGCACCACGACGTACTCGGTGGCGTCGCGGTGCAGCAACCCGGACCAGACGTCGGTGAGCGGCATGGCCTTCGCCCCGACCGCGATGCTGAGCACCACGATCACGCCGAGCAGTGCCACGGCGGCGACCAGGCCGATGGCGCGGGCCGCCTGACGACCGCGTCGAACCGGGAGTGCTGCCGGGCCCGTGTCCGGCACTGGTGGTGCCGGTCTGGTGACGGTGGGTGTGGCGTCCAGTGTGGGCTCCGGAGGTGTGGCGACACGGCGTACCGCTGTTGACAATGACCGAGGTTAGGCTAACCTAACCCCGCTGCCCCGGTCGACCCCGGCCAACCCTTGATCGAAAGACGACACCATGCCCGATGCCCTGTCCGCCCGTCGCCTCTCCCGCCGTGGCCTCCTGGCCGCCGGCGGCGCCGCGACGCTGGCCACCCTGCTCGCCGGCTGCGGCAAGGACGACGCCGCAAAGCCCGCCACCAGCAACGGAAGCGGCCCCTGGACGTTCACCGACGACCGCAACAAGAAGGTCGACGCGACGGCCCGTCCCGCCCGGGTGGTGGCCTTCACCGGGGTGGCGGCGGCGCTGGTCGATTTCGGCCTCGACAAGCAGATCGTTGGCGTGTTCGGCGAGACCAAGCGCACGGACGGCACGGCCGACCCGCAGGCCGGCGACCTGAACATCGAGTCCGTCGAGATCCTCGGCAACGTGTGGGGCGAGTTCAGCCTGGAGAAGTACGCGGCGCTGCGCCCCGAGCTGCTGGTCACCCACATGTACGACCCGGACGCGCTCTGGTACGTGCCGGACGAGAGCAAGGACAAGATTCTTCCGCTCGCGCCCAGTGTGGCGATCACCACTGCCCGGGTGCCGATGACCAAGCCCATCGAGCGGTACGCCGCGCTGGCCGAGTCGCTCGGCGCGGATCTGTCCGCGAAGAAGGTCACCGACGCGAAGGCCCGCTTCGACGCCGCCGCCGAGGCGGTCCGGCAGGCGGTCAAGGCCAACCCCGGGATCAAGGTGATGGCCTGCTCCGGCAGCCCCGACCTGTTCTACGTCTCGAACCCGAAGGTCAGCACCGACCTGATGTACTTCGCGGAGTTGGGCGTCGACATCGTGGTCCCCACCAAGCTCGAAGCCGGCGACTACTTCGAGGCGCTGAGCTGGGAGAACACCGGCAAGTTCCCGGCCGACCTGCTCCTGCTGGACAACCGCAGCACCGCGCTTCAGCCCAAGGACCTCGCCGCCAAGCCGACCTGGCAGCAACTGCCGGCGGTCAAGGCCAACCAGGTGACCCCGTGGGACGCGGTGCCCCGCTTCTCGTACGCCGGCTCCGCGCCGCTGCTGGAGAACCTCGCCACCGCCATCCGGAACGCGAAGAAGGTGAGCTGACGCCATGACGACGACCACCGTCGAACCGATCGCCCTGCAGTACCGCTTCTTCGCCGCGCACGTCGTACAGGCCCGCCGGGTCGGCGCCTCGCTGATCCGGGTCACCTTCGGCGGTGCGGAGCTGGTCGACTTCGCCGGCGGTGGTCGGGACCAGAGCGTCTCGCTGTTCCTGCCGCACCCGGGGCAGGTGGCCCCGGTGGTCCCGGTCGAGCAGGGCGAGGACTGGTTCGGCGCCTGGCGGGCACTTCCGCCGGACGTCCGTGCGGTGATGCGCTCGTACACCATCCGGGAACACCGCCCGGCCGACACCGAGGTCGACATCGACTTCGTCAGCCACGGCGACACCGGCCCCGCCACCCGCTGGGCCGCCCTCGCCGGGCCCGGCGACCGGGTGCTGCTGCTCGGCCCCGGCGTGCACGACAACCGCAGCGTCTGCTTCCGCCCGCCGGACGGCACGGATCTCGTGATCCTGGCCGCCGACGAGACCGCGCTGCCGGCCACCGCGGGCATCCTGGCCTGGCTTCCCGCCGGCACCCGGGTCCGCGCCTGGATCGAGGTGCCCGACGCCGCCGACATCACCGAGCTGCCCACCGACGCCGACGCCGAGATCAGGTGGATCGTGCGCGGCAGCACCCCAGCCGGCAGCGACCTGCTGGTCAGCGCGTTCCGTGCGGCCCGGCTGCCCGCCGGCACCCCGTACGCCTGGATCGCCGGCGAATCCGGCGTGGTGCGGGCGTTGCGCCGGCACCTGGTCGGCGAGCGCGGCTTCGACCGTCGGCGGGTGACCTTCGCCGGCTACTGGCGGCGCGGGCTCTCCGAAGAGGACCTACGCGCGGCGGCTCTGGCCGACGCCACCGCCTGAGCGGCGGCCCATCCGAACGGCAGCACTGCCCCCGGCGCGCGACCGCGCCGGGGGAGGGTTCCGGCTGCCCTCGTCGAGAACGTGGAAGGACATCCCGTGACCGTGCCGACGTACCCCGTCGAGACCACCGCGCCGCCGCCGGTGCCAACCGCCGCGCGGGCCCACCTGCTGCATGACGGCTCGGTCGAGCAGTACCGGCGGACGATCGCCGACGGCGTCGACCGGGTCGCCCGCCGGGTGGCCACCGTGGACCGCCCGGTCACCGGGATCACCCCGGCCGAGCTGGCCCCCCTGGTCGACCGCGTGAACCTGGACCGGCCGCTGGGCGATGCCCGCGCCGCACTGGACGAGCTGGAGGACGTCTACCTGCGCGACGCCGTCTGGTTCCACCACCCCCGCTACCTCGCCCACCTCAACTGCCCGGTGGCCATCCCGGCGCTGCTCGGCGAGGCGGTGCTCACCGCCGTCAACTCGTCGCTGGACACCTGGGACCAGAGCGCCGGGGCCACCCTCATCGAGCGGCGGCTGATCGACTGGACCGCCGACCGGATCGGCCTCGGCCCCAGCGCGGACGGCGTCTTCACCAGCGGCGGCAGCCAGTCCAACCTCCAGGCGCTGCTGCTGGCCCGGGAGGAGGCGTGCGCCGAGGCGACCGGCCCGGCGGCGCGCGCGGAGCTGCTGCCCCGGCTGCGCGTCATCACCTCGGCAGCCGGTCACTTCAGCGTGCAGAAGTCGGCCAAGCTGCTCGGCCTCGCCCCGGACGCGGTGATCGCGGTGCCCACCGACGCCCAGCGGCGGATCCGGCCGGCCGCCGTGCGCGACGAGATCGCCCGGTGCCGGCAGGCCGGGCTGGTCGTGATGGCCGTCGTCGGCACCGCCGGCACCACCGACTTCGGCTCCATCGACCCGCTCGGGGAGCTGGCCGGGATCTGCGTGGCGGCCGGGGTGTGGCTGCACGTGGACGCCGCGTACGGCTGCGGTCTGCTCGTCTCGCCGACGCGGCGGCACCTGCTCGACGGCATCGAGCGGGCCGACTCGGTGACCGTCGACTTCCACAAGTCGTTCTTCCAGCCGGTCAGCTCCAGCGCGCTGCTGGTCCGCGACCGGCGGGCGCTGCGGCACGCCACCTACCACGCCGACTACCTCAACCCGGCGCGGATGGTGGAGCAGCGCATCCCCAACCAGGTCGACAAGAGCCTGCAGACCACCCGCCGCTTCGACGCGCTGAAGCTCTGGCTGACCCTGCGGGTGATGGGCCCGGACGCGCTCGGTGCCCTCTTCGACGAGGTGGTCGACCGGGCAGCCGAGGCCTGGCGGCTGGTCAGTGAGGACCCCCGTTTCGAGGTGGTGACCCGCTCCGAGCTGAGCACCGTGGTCTTCCGCTACCTGCCCACCGGCTCCGGCCGCGAGTTGGCCGACGCCGCCAACCTGCACGCCCGGGAGGCGTTGGCCGCGTCCGGCCTCGCCGTGGTCGCCGGAACCCGGGTGGACGGCCGGCACTTCCTGAAGTTCACCCTGCTCAACCCAGCCACCACCGTCGACGACATCGACCATGTGCTCGAACTGATCGCCCACCACGCCGGCCGGTACGTGCACGACCGCAGCACCGCCGACCTGACCTGCCACGTCGGCTGACGCCGGTAAACCCGAACCCGCGCCTGGAGACTCCGATGTCCACCCACGATTTCATCGCCATCGGGCTGGGCCCGTACAACCTGGGTCTGGCCTGCCTCACCGCGCCGATCGACGAACTGGACGGGGTCTTCCTGGAGGCCCGCCCGAGTCTCGCCTGGCATCCCGGCATGCTGCTGGAGTCGGCCCGGTTGCAGACCCCGTTCATCGCCGACCTGGTCAGCCTCGCCGACCCGACGTCGCCGTACTCCTTCCTCAACTACCTGAAGGAGATCGGCCGCCTCTACCCGTTCTACATCCGGGAGAGCTTCTACCCGCTGCGCAGCGAGTACGACGCGTACTGCCGGTGGGCGGCGGCGAAGCTGCCGAACCTGCGCTTCGGCCAGACCGTGACCACTGTGGAGTACGACCCCACCGACGAGCGGTACGTGGTGCGGGCCAGCACCGGCACGGGGGAGACCGTCGAGTACCGGGCCCGGCATCTGGTGCTTGGCACCGGCACCCCGCCGCACCTGCCCGACGCTGTCGCCGACCTGCCTGGCGACGCCGTGCACAACTCCCGCTACCTGGAGCACCGGACGGCACTGCGCACCAAGCGCAGCATCACCGTGGTGGGCAGCGGGCAGAGCGCCGCCGAGATCTACCACGACCTGCTCGGTGACATCGACCGGTACGGCTACCAGCTCAACTGGGTCACCCGATCGCCGCGGTTCTTCCCGCTCGAATACACGAAGCTGACGCTGGAGATGACCTCACCGGACTACGTGGACTACTTCCACGCGCTGCCCGAGGCGACCCGCTACCGGTTGGAGTCCGAGCAGAAGGGCCTGTTCAAGGGGATCAACGCCGACCTGATCAACGACATCTTCGACCAGCTCTACGCGCACAGCGTCGACGGCCCGGTGAACACCCGGCTCCTCACCAACACCGAGCTGGTCAGCGCCGGCTATCAGGACGGGGCGTACACGCTGGGTCTGCGTCAGGTGGAGCAGGAGCGGGACTTCGCCCTGCGTACCGAGGGGCTGGTGCTGGCCACCGGCTACCGCTACCAGGTGCCCGCGTTCCTCACGCCGCTGCGCGAGCGGATCCGCTGGGACGCGCACGGCCGCTTCGACGTGGCCCGCAACTACAGCATCGACCACACCGGCCGGGGCATCTTCCTGCAGAACGCGGGCACCCACACGCACAGCATCACCTCACCGGACCTCGGCATGGGCGCCTACCGCAACTCCTGGATCATTCGCGAGCTGCTCGGCCGGGAGTACTACCCGATCGAGAAGAGCATCACCTTCCAGGAGTTCGGCGCCTCGGGCGGGGCCGCGTCGTGAGTGTCGTCCACACCCGCGCCGACGACCGGCTCGGTGAGTTTGCGCTGCGGACCCTCGACCCGGACGCCGACGCCGCGCTGCTGCACACCTGGGTCACCCACCCGAAGGCGGCGTTCTGGCTGATGCAGGACGCCAACCCGGCCCAGGTGGCCGAGGAGTACCGGCGGATCGCCGACCACCCGCACCACGACGCGTACCTCGGCCTGTGGCGGGGTCGGCCCGCCTTCCTCGCCGAACGCTACGACCCGGCCCACGTCGAGCTGGTCGGCCTCTACGACAACCAGCCCGGTGACGTGGGCATGCACTTCCTCTGCGCGCCCGTCGGCACTCCCGTGCGCGGCTTCACCCGGGCGGTGATTCGTACCGTCATGGCCTGGCTCTTCGACGACCCGACGACCCGGCGGGTGGTGGTCGAGCCGGACGTCCGCAACACCGCCGTGCACGCCCTGAACGCCGCCGTCGGCTTCGAGGTCCTCGGCACGATCACCAAGCCCGAGAAGGACGCGTTGCTCAGCGTCTGCACCCGAGCCCAGTTCCAGGCCGCCGTCACCGACTCTGAAGGAGCCCAGGCGTGACCGCCACCGCCGTACCCGCCCCGATCTCACCACCCGCCGCCACCGCCGACCCGGTCGGGCATCTCACCCCGCAGCGCTGGGCCCGGGCCAACCGGCTGCTGGTCCGCAAGGCGCTCGCCGAGTTCGCCCACGAACGGCTGTTCGCCCCGGAACCGGTGTCGGGCCCGGACGGCCGGCAGTGGTACGAGGTCCGCAGCGACGACGGCGCGGTCATCTACCGGTTCGCGGCGCGGGTGCTCGCTCTGGAGCACTGGCAGATCGACGTGGAGAGCATCACCCGGCACCGCGAGGGCACGCCGCTGCCGCCCGACGCGGTGGACCTCATCGTCGAGCTGCACGGCACCCTCGGGCTCTCCGCGCGAGTACTCCCGGTCTACCTGGAGGAGATCACCTCGACGTTGGCCGGTACCGCGTACAAGCTGGCCCAGTCGGCGCCGAGCGCCGCCGAACTGGCCGGGGCGGACTTCCAGACCATCGAGACCTCGATGACCGAGGGGCATCCCTGCTTCGTGGCCAACAACGGCCGGCTCGGTTTCGGCGTCGACGAGTACCACCGGTACGCCCCGGAGGCCGCCGCGCCGGTTCGACTGGAGTGGCTGGCCGCGCACCGGGACCACTCGACGTTCAGCAGCGCCGCCGACCTCGACTACGACACGCTGATCGATGGCGAGTTGGACGCGGAGACCCGCGCCCGGTTCGCGGCCACGATGGCCGACCTCGGCCTGGACCTCGCCGACTACCACCTGATCCCGGCACACCCGTGGCAGTGGTGGAACAAGCTGGCGGTCACCTTCGCCGGGGAGTTGGCCGAGCGTCGGCTGGTGCACCTCGGCCCCGGTCCGGACGCCTACCTGGCCCAGCAGTCCATCCGCACCTTCTTCAACGTCACCGAGCCGGGTCGGCACTACGTCAAGACCGCGCTGTCGGTGCTGAACATGGGCTTCATGCGGGGGCTGTCGGCCGCGTACATGGCGGCCACCCCGGCCATCAACGACTGGTTGGCCGACCTGATCGCGGGCGACGAGGTGCTGACCGGCACCGGCCTGACCGTCATCCGGGAGCGGGCCGCGGTGGGTTACCGGCACCGGCAGTACGAGGCGGCGACCGACCGCACCTCCCCGTACCGGAAGATGTTGGCCGCCCTGTGGCGGGAGAGCCCGGTGCCCGACCTGGCGCCGGGACGCCGACTGTCCACCATGGCCGCGCTGCTGCACGTGGACAGCGACGGCGGTTCGCTGGCGGCGGCGCTGATCGCCCGCTCCGGGCTGGCGCCCGAGGTGTGGCTGCGTCGCTACCTGGACGCCTACCTGACCCCGCTGCTGCACAGCTTCTACGCCCACGACCTGGCCTTCATGCCGCACGGCGAGAACGTCATCCTGGTCCTCGACGAGCGGGACACCGTGGAGCGGGTGATCTTCAAGGACATCGCGGAGGAGATCGCGGTGCTGAGCAGCGAGGTCGAGCTGCCGGAGGCGGTGGAACGGATCCGGGTCGACGTGCCCGACGACACCAAACTGCTGACCATCTTCACCGACGTGGTGGACTGCTTCCTGCGTCACCTCAACGCGGTGCTGGTCGAGGCCGGTGTGCTCGCCGAGGGTGCTTTCTGGCGTACGGTCGCGACCTGTGCCGCCGACTACTTCGACCGGGTACCGCACCTGGCCGAGCGGGTCCGCCACTACGACCTGTTCGCACCGGAGTTCACGCTGTCCTGCCTCAACCGCCTCCAGTTGCGCGACAACCAGCAGATGATCGACCTGGCCGACCCGTCGTCGGCTCTCCAGTTCGTCGGCACCCTCACCAACCCCCTCGCTGCCCACGCCCCGGCCCGGTGACGGGGTCGCCTCTGGTCATGGTGGGCGCCAGCGGATGCAATGGTGCGCAGGGAATTCCTGTGGGTTGCTGGCCTGGGCCCTGGTCACGGCGGGCCGGTTGCCCGGCTGAGCCGGTGGAACGACCGACCGGGCCGGGCAGCCGGCTCAGTCGGTCGTCTCGGCCGTGCCGGCCCGGCGGAACGCGCGGGCCAGCTGGGCGAGGTCGAAGCTCTCGAAGTGCTGGAGGAACCGCCGCCGCACGGCGGTCAGGTGACTCGGCCAGGACTCTTCCAGGCGGGCGAAGCCCGCGTCGGTGAGGATGGCGTTCCAGCCGCGCGCGTCCTCCTCGCACCGTTCGCGCTTGACCAGGCCCTGCTTCTCCAGCCGGATGACGGTGCGGGTCATGCCGCTGAGCGAGAGGTGGCAGGCCGCGGCGAGCTCGTTCATCCGCATCCGCCGGCCCGGCGTCTCGGATAGGTTCATCAGAGCGGTGTATTCGGTGAGCGGTAGCTGACGGTCACCGACCATGTCGGCGTCGATCGTGCGCGGCAGCACGTACATCACCTGGCCCAGGGCGCGGACCAGGGCCTCCTCATCAGGGGTGAGGGGTTGCAGGGTCTCTGCGGGTGGGTCTGACATCCTCCTAGCATACTTGCTTGACTGATCAAATGCTTACCCTCGGTGTGACCACGGCCATAGGCAGTGTATTTGCTTGACCAAGCAAGCATTGGTTAGCGTTCTCGTCGCCAGGCAAAAACCTCTGAAAGGCGCCACACAATGACCAGGATCGGGATCATCCTTGGAAGCACCCGCCCGGGGCGTAACGGGGAAGCCGTCGCCCGCTGGGTGCTCGAGATCGCCAAGCAGCGTTCCGACGCGGAGTACGAGCTGATCGACCTGCTCGATTACAAGCTGCCCCACCTCGACGAGGCGTACCCGCCGGCGATGGGCCAGTACTCCCAGCCGCACACGCTGCGGTGGGCCCAGACGATCGCCTCGTTCGACGGCTTCATCATCGTCACCCCGGAGTACAACCACTCCACCTCGGGTGCCCTGAAGAACGCGATCGACTTCCTCTACGCCGAGTGGAACAACAAGGCCGTCGGCTTCGTCAGCTACGGCTCGGTCGGCGGCGCGCGCGCCGTGGAGCACCTGCGTCTGATCTCCGGTGAGCTTCAGATGGCCGACGTGCGCTCGCAGGTCGCGCTGTCGCTCTTCACCGACTTCGAGAACTTCAGCGTCTTCAAGCCCAACCAGTTCCAGCAGGACGCGCTGACCACCACCATCGACCAGGTCGTCGCCTGGAGCACCGCGCTCGCTCCGCTGCGCCAGGGCTGACCGTCTCGAGCTTTCCGGAAACGGCCGCGGGATCCTTCCCGCGGCCGTTTCGCGTGACGCGCGGAACGTGTCGTTACGCGCGGCACTGCCTCCCGGAACGATCCTGGTCTGCGAGACACGCGCTTCCGGGCATGGCTACAGTCTGTTCCTGTGGCCACCCCTGAGCTGCGGCAACTGCGATACTTCCTGGTTCTCGCGGAGGAGTTGAGCTTCACGCGGGCCTCCGCCCGCCTGATGATCGCCCAGCAGTCGCTGTCCCAGCAGATCACCGCACTGGAACGCATCCTCGGGGTGAAGCTGTTCGAGCGCGGCACCCGCGGCACCACCCTGACCGACATCGGCGCGTTGTTCGTGCCCGAGGCACGCGCCGTGACGGACCGCGCCGAGGAGGCCGTCGCCGTCGTGGGACGGGCATCGCGGGGCGAGGTCGGCACCCTCAGGCTCGCCTTCCTGACCACCGTCGCCAACCACCTCCTGCCCCCGGTGGTCCGGGCCGTACGCCACCAACTTCCCGACCTTCACCTGGCCACGGAGTCCACCAGCATCGCGCCCCTGGTCCAGGGCATCCTCGGCGGACACTATGACGTCGCCTTCACCCGGACCCCGCTCGTTGCCGGCCTGGAGTCCAGGAGACTGGCGACCGAACCGGTGTGCGCTGTGCTGCCCGAGGGCCACCCGCTCGCCGGGCGGGCCGAACTGACGCTCGCCGACCTGGCGGACGAACCGTGGGTCATGACGCCGCGCAGTTCCTGGGAACCCTGGCATCGCGCCTACGAGGACCAGTTCCGGGAAGCGGGCTTCGTGCCCAACATCGTCCAGGAGGAAGCCGGCGTGCAGAGCCTCCTCGGCCTGGTCGCCGCTGGGCTCGGCGTCACCCGGCTCGCCTGCTCGGCAGCCAGCCTTCGCCGCACCGGCGTGGTGTTCGTCCCACTGACCGGCGCCTACGCGCATACCGAGATGGTGTGGCTGCCGGGCAACACCTCACCCGCCCTGCACCGGCTCCTGGACGTGGTCACGGAACTCGCGGCAACCACCGACCTCACGGAGACCGGCTGATGTGACCGCCCCCGAACATCGTCGTAAAGTCATGTCAGCATCCACTGCAATCAACACGCGGACCGCTGGGAGGCAATGTGCGGGCGCCGTTGTGGCGGGACCGCATCTTCGGTACGTACTGGGTCGCGCAGGCGCTCTCCGCGGCCGGCGACTCGTTCGCGTACCTCGCGGTGCCGCTGCTGGTGCTCCAGGCGACCGGTTCGGTGGCGCAGATGGGCCTGCTCACCGCCGTCGCGGGTGCGGCGTCCGTCACCGCCGGGATCTTCGGCGGAGTACTGGTCGACCGGTACGACCGCCGCACGCTGATGATCGTGGCGGACCTGGCCCGGCTGGTGCTCTACGGCCTGGTGCCACTGGCCTGGCTCGCCGGGCCGCAGGTCTGGCTGCTCTTCGTCGTCCTGCCGATCTGCGAGGCGGCCGGCATGGTGTTCCAGGTCGCCGCGGTGACCGCGGTGCGCAACCTCGTCGACCGGGATCGGATCACCGAGGCCAACGGCCGGTTGCAGGCGACGTACGCGGCGACGGCCGTCCTCGGGCCGCTGCTCGCCGGCGTGGTGTCGGCCCGGCTCGGCCCGGCGGCGGCGATCGCCGTCAACGCGGCCAGCTTCGCGTTGTCGGCGACCGGCCTGTGGCTGATCCGGCTCCGACCCGCGCGGGCCGAGGACGCCACCCCGGTGCCCCGGGAACGGCCGCTGGTCGAGTTCCTGGCCGGGGTGAGGTTCCTGTGGCGACAGCCCGTGCTCCGCGCGCTGACCGTGCTGTTGTCGGTCTTCATCTTCCTGACCTACGGCTTCACCGACGTTCTGATCTTCCACGTCACGCACGATCTCGGCGGCACCGAGGGCACCGTCGGCACGGTGCTCGGCCTGGCGGCGCTGGGCACGGTCGCCGGCGCGCTGCTGGTGGCCCCGCTACGCCGTCGGCGCGGTTTCGGCGCGACCTGGATCGGCGCGCACGCGATCTGTGGTTTCGCGGTGGCGGGCGTCGGCATCGCGACGACCGTGCCGGCGGTCACCGCGCTGACCGCGGTGTATCTCTGCTGTCTCAGTGTGGGCGGGATCTGTTCGATGTCACTGCGCCAGGAGATCACCCCCGATCACCTGCTGGGCCGGGTCACGTCGGCGTTCTGGAGCACGCACTACGCCCTCGGTCCGGCTGGCGCAGTCGCGCTGACCTGGGCCGCCGCCCGTTACGGCGTCGCGCCGGTCGCCATCGTGGCGGGCGCGGGATGTCTGCTGGTCGCGGTCGGCGGGCTGTTCACCCCGATCCGCCGGGCCGGCGCGGAGCCGGCCCTCGGGCCGCCGGGACTCCAGCCGGCCTCGGCCGGCGGCACCGTCAGTGGTTGAGACGCTATCGAGCTGATGTCGTCAACGATTCAGGCCTGTGGCGCCGGCCTGTGGCGCCGGCCTGTGGCGCCGGCCTGTGGCGCCGGGCTGCGTCGCCGGGCCGACTCGTTTGCGACACCAGCTCCAAAGGTGTTGAGTGCCACCACGTCCGCCGGGCACGTCGGCCGGTCGGCCGCCCGGGAAGGGCGGGCCTGATCAGAACTCCTGGTACATGACGTGGAGGCCGACCCGGCCGAGGGTGGGGTGGCGGAACGCGCCCGGCACCGTGCCCACCACGTCGAAGCCCTCCCGGCGGTACAGCTCCACCGCCGACCGGTTGCTCTCCACGACGGCGTTGAACTGCATGCCCGCGTACCCCTGGTGGCGGGCCCAGGCCAGGGCGTCGCGGCACAGCGCGGTGCCGACGCCCCGACCACGGGCGTCGGCGGCGACCATGAAACTCGCGGTGGCCACGTGCGCTCCCGGCCCGGGCCGGTTGGTGCCCATCTTCGCGGTGCCGAGCACCCGCTCGCCGTCGACCGCCACGACGGTCCGCCCCGGCGCGGCCTCCGCCCACATGCCGTACGACTGTTCGGCGGTCATCGCCGGGTCGTAGGGGAAGGTCTCCTGTGCCCGGATCACCTCCTCGATGATCGGCCACACCTGCGACCAGTCCTCCGTCACGAACTCCCGAATCCGCACGCCGGGCAGGTTACGAGCGGTGACACGCCCGGGCAAGGGGATTTCGTTCAGCCTGCGGCGAGCGCGGCGAGCTCCGCGGCCAGCAGCGCCGCCAACCGGGCGTGCCGCTGTGGATGGCTGTGCGGGGTCATGCCGCGGCTGGGCATCTCGACGGTCATCGGCAGGTACAGGTGCAGCCGGTAGAGACCGAGCCGACGACGCGCGGGGGCGTCCAGCACCAGCGGCGCGACGGCCCGGTAACCGCGCAGCAGGGGATGCTCCGGCTCGTCCTCGACGCGCCGGAAGAGCAGCGGCGAGACCAGGTCCAGCAGCGGGTCACCGTAGAGGAACCGTTCCCCGTCCCCGGCGGTCGTCGTCCAGCAGCGCCCACCAGACCGTCGCGAACCCGCCGCCGCTCAACGGGCCGGCGTCCCGGAGCTGGGCCCGGGGCCCGAACGACGCGCGGACCAGGTGAGCCACATCGTCCCTCGTGAGGGGACGCTGCGTCGGGCTGGCACCGGTCACGACGTGGTGTCACCCCGCCGCGCCCGGGGCGCCGAGCCGGCGGTGGCGCGGGTGGAACGCGGGACGGGACCGGCGGTGTCGCGGCGGATCAGCTCGGCGGGGAGCACCTCGACTCGGGGCGCCGGCGCCCCGGCGCCGAGCACCAGGGACATCGCCCGCACTCCCATGTCGACGAGCGGTAGTCGCACGGTGGTCAGCGCCGGTGTCACGTCCCGGGCGATCGGCATGTCGTCGAAGCCCACCACGGAGACCCGCTGCGGCACGGCCAGCGCACGCGCCCGCAGGGTGGCGAGCGCGCCGATGGCCATCGAGTCGTTGAGCGCCACGATCGCGGTCAGCTCCGGGTCGGCGTCGAGCAGTCGGGCGGTCGCCTCGGCACCGCCGTCGCGGTCGAACTCCGCGTACCGGATCCGCCGTTCCGGCAGCTCGCGGCCCTGCTCGGTGAGGGCCTGCCGGAGGCCGGCCAGCCGGTCGGTCGTGGTGGTGAGGATCCGCGGGCCGGCGACCACCCCGATCGCCCGGTGCCCCAACCCGCACAGCTCCCGACCGGCGAGGTAGCCGCCGGCCCGGTTGTCCGGCATCACCGCGTCGCCGGAGTGCTCGTGTCGGCCGATGACCGCGACCCGCCCGCCGCTCGCCTCGTAGGCGGCGAGCTTCTCGTTGAGCTGCCGGGTGAACGCCTCGTCGTGGTAGCCGGAGCCGGCCAGGATCAGCGCCGCCACCTGGTGGCCGCGCAGCAGCTCCACGTACTCCAGCTCGCGGTCCGGGTCCCGGTAGCTGTTGCAGATCATCAGCAGCCGGCCCTGGTCGGTGGCGACGCGTTGCAGCCCTCGGGTGATCTCGGCGAAGTACGGGTCGGAGACGTCGTGCACGATCACGCCCACCGCGCTGCGGTGCGAGCGGGCCAGCAGTTGGGCGTGCGCGTTCGGCACGTACTGCAACTCGGCGACCGCGGCGAGCACCCGCTCGCGTAGCTCGTCGGTGACCGGTTTGCTGCTGCCGTTGATCACGCGGGAGGCGGTGGCGGGTGAGACGCCCGCGCGCCGCGCCACATCGGACAGGGTCGCCATGGCCCGCCCCCTCGTCTGTTGACGGCGTTTCGCCGTGCCGGCTAGCGTCACGGTACCGCAGAGAAAGCCCTTTCCCGCAGGGAGGCCCGGCCGTGTCCGATCGCTTCGCGGTACTTCAACTCGACGACCTTCCGACCAGGCGTTGCTCGTGTGGGACCACCCGCCGGGGTTTCATCGCCGAGAGCGACGGCCAGGCCAGCGTGCATCTGCTCCAGGTGCAGGACGCCGTCACCCACCACCACCGGATCGCCACCGAGTACTACATCGTGCTCGCCGGTGAGGGCGAGATCGAGCTGGACGGCGTACGTCACCCGGCGCGGCCGATGTCCGCGTTCCTGATCAAACCGGGTTGCCGGCACCGGGCCATCGGCGACCTCACCGTGCTGCTGGTGTCGCTGCCGGCGGCGGACGACACCGACGAGTACTTCGATGCCTGACCAGCCGGCTCCGCTGCCCGGCGGGATCGGGGTCTCCCGGCTGCGCGTCTACGACACCGTCGCACCGGACGGCCTGGTCGGCGGCACCCCGCACGTGCACCTGTGCTGCACCGAGGGTTACGTGGTGACCGATGGCGAGGGCGTGGTGCAGACACTGACCACCGCCGGTTTCCGGGAGACTTCACTGCGGCCCGGGGCGGTGGTCTGGTTCGAGCCGGGCACCGTGCACCGACTGGTCAACGGCGGCGGGCTGACCATTGTGGTGCTCATGCAGAACAGTGGCCTGCCCGAGGCCGGCGACGCGGTGCTGACCTTTCCGCCTGAGGTCCTGGCCGATCCGGCCGCGTACGCCGCCGCGGCGGCACTGCCCGACGGGGGAGCGCCGGGCGCCGACGTGGGTGCCGCGTACCGCCGGCGGGATCTGGCGGTGACCGGCTTTCAGGCGCTGCGGTCCGGCGGTCCGGCGGCGCTGGCCGCGTTCCACGCCGCCGCTGTCGCGCTGCGACAGCCGCTGGTGACGCGGTGGCGGCAGCGGTGGGAGACCGGCGCCGGCCGCGCCGCAGCCGACACCGCTGTGCAGCTCGACGCCCTGGGTCGAGGCGATCCCGGGCATCTGAGCGAGGCCTCGGTGTACGCGGTCGACGCGCCGGTCGAGCAGGGCCGCCTGGGCATGTGCGGCCTGCTCGACACCTATCCGGCGGTCTTCTGACGGTGGGCATGGGTCTCCGTCCACGCGGGATGTCGATCGACTCGGTTCTCGGAAAGTCGGAGTGTCCAACGGGCGTGGACAGCCCGCTTTCCAGGAAGTCGAGTCGATCACGGGGCCACCGTCCCGGGTGGAGCCGGGGCGGCGGCGAACAGATCGAGGAAAGGCCTTGCCTGCCGTCGGGGCGCCGCCTACGCTCCAGGAAAGCGTTTGCCTGATACGCCGACCGGCCCGGTCCGTGACTGTCATGCCGGGCTCCGAGGAGGTTCCGCGTGACCGAGAACGCTCTGGACACGGCGGGCGGGCAGGCCGCCAACCAGGCGGCGAGCGGCGGACGGCAGGCCGCCTCCCCGCTCCCGCCCGGGTCCGCCGACGCCTCGGCATCCGACGGCTCGACCCCGTCCGCCATGGCCGGTCGGCCGCCCGGCACCGGTGGCCGCCCACCACGACCGACGCTCGGTCGCCGGGCGGTGGCCTTCGCCGACTCGCTCTGGCGCCCGGCGCTGGTGCTGGCGGCCTTCTTCGCCGCCTGGTGGTTCGTGGCCGCTGAGGAATACGTCCCGAACTACCTGGTGCCCACACCCGTCCAGGTCTGGGAGACGATGACCGGTCAGTGGTCCGAGCTGGCCCGGCACACCCTGGTCACCCTCTACGAGACGGTGTTGGGCTTCGTGCTGGCGGCCGCGCTGGGTCTGGCCACCGCGGTCGCCATCGCCTACTCCCGCACCCTGGACAAGGCGCTCTACCCGATCGTCCTGTTCGCACAGGTCATCCCGAAGATCGCCATCGCACCGCTGCTGGTGGTCTGGTTCGGTCTCGGCCTCACCCCGAAGATCATCCTGGCGGTGCTCATCGCGTTCTTCCCGGTGGTCATCTCCGGCGTGGCCGGGCTGCGCTCGACCGACCCGGAGCTGCTCGACCTCGCCGCCACCATGGGCGCCGGTCCGTGGCGCACCTTCCGCAAGATTCGCTTCCCGAACGCGTTGCCGCACCTGATGGCCGGCCTCAAGGTGGCCGTCACCCTCGCGGTGGTCGGTGCCGTGGTCGGCGAGTTCGTCGGCGCCAGCGAAGGGCTCGGCTACGTCCTGTTGCTGGCCAACGGCAACCTCGACGCCCCGCTGCTGTTCGCCGACCTGATCCTGATGTCCGCCATCGGCATCGTCCTGTTCGTCCTGGTCGAGATCGCCGAGGCACTGCTCATCCCCTGGCACGCCAGCCGCCGGGCCGGCGTGTCACTCACCACCTCCTGACCGACCCCATCACGGAGGCACCGATGAAACGCACCGCCACCACCATCCTGGCCACCGCACTGCTCCTCGCCGCCGCCGGCTGCGGTGGGGACGACCCCGCCGGCAAGACCGGCGCCGACGGCAACAAGCAGGTCACCCTCACCCTCAACTGGGTGCCCTACGGCGAGCACGCCCCGTTCTACTACGGCCTGCAGAAGGGCTACTACTCCGCCGAGGGCATCGACCTGAAGATTCTGCCCGGCAACGGCTCGGGCAACACGGTCAAGCAGGTCGCCCAGAAGCAGACCGACTTCGGCTGGGCGGACAGCCCGGTGCTGCTCAAGTCGGTGGCCAGCGGGATGCCGGTGCGCAGCCTCGGCGCGTACCTGGAGAAGGGCCCCTCCTCGGTGGAGTTCTTCACGGAGGAGAACATCAAGACACCGGCGGACCTCAAGGGCAAGACCGTCGGCGGCACCCCCGGCGACGCCCTCTACGCGACCTTCCCGGCGTGGCTGGAGAAGAACGGCCTCAAGAAGGACGACGTCAAGGTGGTCAACGTGGACGCCGCCGGCAAGATCGCGGCCCTGGCCGAGGGCAAGGTCGACGCCATCATGGGCTTCTTCCACGACCAGGCGCCCACCATCGAGAGCAAGACCGGCAAGAAGGTCGACGTGCTGCTCTTCGCCGACTTCGGGATGAACCTGCTCGGCACCGGCCTGATCGCCAACACCCAGACCCTGCAGAAGGACCCGGAGTTGGCCCGCAAGTTCGTCCGGGCCACCCAGAAGTCCTGGGCCGACGCCGCACGGGACCCGTCCGGCGCGGTGAGCGCGATGGCCGCCCTGGCCGAGAACGAACCGGCGCCCGAGGTGCTGACCAAGCAGCTCACCCTGGTCCTGCCGCTGATCGGCGCCGAGGGCCCGCCCGGGGTGAACACCGACGCCCAGTGGACCGAGACGATCGACCTGATGTCCCGCTACGCGGAGCTGAAGGACCCGGGCACGCCCAACGCGTACTGGGACTCCTCGTACGCGGCACAGGGGTGACCCGGTGACCGCCGCGCCGGCACGCGCCGGCACCGCGATCGGGATGTCCGGAGTCACCGTACGGTTCACCTCCCGACGGTCGCAGACCACCGCGCTGGACGACGTGTCGCTGGACATCGAGCCGGGCGAGTTCGTGACGATCGTCGGCCCGTCGGGCTGCGGCAAGTCCACCCTGCTGAAGATCGTCGCGGGGTTGGTCCGGCCGACCAGCGGCGAGGTGTCGCTGCTGGAGCGTCCGGTACGCGGCCCGCAGAAGGAGATCGGCTTCGTCTTCCAGAAGGCCGCGCTGCTGGAATGGCGCGGCGCGCGGGCCAACATCCTGCTCCAGGCCGAGATGCGCGGCATGGACCGGGCGCGGGCGGCCCGTCGGGCGGACGAGCTGATCGAGATGACCGGCCTCACCGGCTTCGAGAAGGCGCTGCCACACGAGTTGTCCGGCGGCATGCAGCAGCGGGTCGCGCTCTGCCGCGCGCTGCTGCACTCCCCGCCGGTGCTGCTCATGGACGAGCCGTTCGGCGCCCTGGACGCGCTGACCCGGGAGCAGATGAACGCCGAACTGCACCGGATCTGGCGGGAGACCGGCACCACCGTGGTGCTGGTCACCCACTCCATCGCCGAGGCGGTCTTCCTCGGCACCCGGGTCGTGGTGATGAGCGCCCGGCCCGGCCGAATCATCCGCACCTTCCCGGTCGAGCTGCCGGCGCACCGCGACTACGCGCAGGTGATGTCGGATTCCCGCTTCGACCGGCTCGCCACCGAACTACGCGGGTTGCTCGGCAGCGCGGCCGCCAACCACTGAGCGCGGATCGGCACGACCAGCACGACGGAAGGAACACCATGACCCGCAGGTCGATCGGCATCATCGTCAACGGCGTGACCGGAAGGATGGGCTACCGGCAGCACCTCGTCCGCTCGCTGCTGGCCATCCGTGAGTCCGGCGGCGTGGCGTTGGCCGACGGCACGACCATCTGGCCCGAACCGGTCCTGGTCGGGCGCAACGAGACGAAGCTCCGGGAGCTCGCCGAGCGGCACGGGTTGACCCACTGGACCACCGACCTGACCTCGGCGCTCGCCCGCGACGACGTCGAGATCTACTTCGACGCCCAGGTCACCCAGCAGCGGGAGAAGGCGATCCGGCAGGCCATCGAGGCTGGCAAGCACATCTACACGGAGAAGCCCCTCGCCGAGGACACCGCCGCCGCGCTCGACCTGGCCCGGGCCGCCGACGCGGCGGGCGTACGCACCGGCGTGGTGCAGGACAAGCTCTTCCTGCCCGGTCTGCGCAAGCTCAAGCGGCTCATCGACGGGGGCTTCTTCGGCCGGATCCTCTCGGTACGCGGCGAGTTCGGCTACTGGGTCTTCGAGGGCGACTGGCAGCCCGCCCAACGTCCGTCCTGGAACTACCGGGCCGAGGACGGCGGCGGCATCGTGGTCGACATGTTCCCGCACTGGCACTACGTGCTGGAGGAGCTGTTCGGCCGGGTCAACGCGGTCTCCTGTGTCACCGCCACCCACGTGCCCGAGCGGGTCGACGAGGCCGGCCGGAGCTACCCGGCGACCGCCGACGACGCCGCGTACGGCATCTTCGAACTCGACGGTGGGGTGATCGCGCAGCTCAACTCGTCCTGGTGCGTGCGGGTGTTCCGTGACGAGTTGGTGGAGTTCCAGGTCGACGGCACGGAGGGCAGCGCGGTGGCGGGTCTGCGTCGCTGCCGGGTGCAGCACCGGGCGGTCACCCCGAAGCCGGTGTGGAACCCGGACCTGCCGGTCACCGAAGACTTTCGGGCACAGTGGACCGAAGTGCCCGACAACGACGATTTCGACAACGGCTTCAAGGTGCAGTGGGAGGCGTTCCTGCGGCACATCGTGGCCGGTGAGCCGT
The DNA here is from genome assembly GCF_050936255.1 of Micromonospora sp. CA-259024. Taxonomy (NCBI): domain Bacteria; kingdom Bacillati; phylum Actinomycetota; class Actinomycetes; order Micromonosporales; family Micromonosporaceae; genus Micromonospora; species Micromonospora sp. CA-259024. Next base: position 1,521,785 of record NZ_JBNJND010000001.1, read on the forward strand.
TCCGCTGGGACTTCCTGGCCGGCGCCCGCGGCGTCCAGCTCGCCGAGCTGGGGCTGCGGTCGGCCCGGGAGGGTGGTCGTGTCGAGGTGCCGGAGCTGCACTCATGACCGCGGAGGTGGTGCTGCCGGGCGGGCGGCGGCACCGGCTGGCCGGGGGAAGCGGCTTCGCCCGCCCGGCCGCGCCCGCGACCAGCCGCATCGCGTACGCCGCCGCGCACGTGGTCGCCGACCCGAGCGCGGAGAACGTGCCCGGTGCCCCGGCGGCGGTGGACTGGGACACCACGCTCGCCTTCCGGCGGCACCTCTGGTCGTACGGGCTGGGCGTGGCCGAGGCGATGGACACCGCCCAGCGGGGGATGGGTCTGGACTACCCGGCCACCCGGGAGCTGATCGGCCGCAGTGCCGCCGAGGCCCGGGCGGTGGGCGGGCGGATCGTCGCCGGGGTGGGCACGGATCAGCTGCCGGCCGGCCCGGCGAGCCTGGCGGCGGTCACGGCCGCGTACCGGGAACAGCTCGACGACGTACGCGCGGCCGGCGCCCGGCCGGTGCTGATGTGCAGCCGACACCTGGCCGCCGCGGCCCGTGGCCCCGAGGACTACCTGTTGGTGTACGACGAGCTGCTCAACGCCGCCGCGGAGCCGGTCGTGCTGCACTGGCTGGGCCCGATGTTCGACCCCGCGCTGACCGGCTACTGGGGTGCGGTCGACCTGGACCTGGCCGCCGACACGGTCGTCGAACTGATCAAGGCGCACCAATCCAAGGTGGACGGCATCAAGGTGTCGCTCCTGGACGCCGGCCGGGAGGTCGCGCTGCGCCGCCGGCTGCCGGCCGGGGTACGCCTCTACACCGGTGACGACTTCCACTACCCGGAGCTGATCCGGGGCGACGAGATGGGTCACTCCGACGCGCTGCTCGGGGTGTTCGCGGCCATCGCGCCGGCCGCCGCCGCCGCGCTGGCCGCCCTGGACCGGGGGGACCTGCCGGCGTACGACGAGATCTTCGCGCCCACCGTGCCGCTGGCCCGGCACCTGTTCGCGGCCCCGACCTGGCACTACAAGACCGGGATCGTGTTCCTGGCCTGGTTGGCCGGGCACCAGGACCACTTCACCATGGTCGGCGGTGCGCAGTCCGGTCGATCCCCGGCGCACCTGGCCACGCTGCTCACCCTGGCCGACGCGGCCGGGCTGCTTCCCGACGCGGACCTGGCCGCCGCGCGCGCCCGGGCCCTGTTCACCGTGGCGGGAGTGGCCCAGTGAGCGCGAGGAGTGAGCCGGTTTCGCGAGCCCCGCAGTCGGGAACGGAAGCCAGCGCACTGAGCCTCGCGCGGTTCTCGTTCAACCAGGCGACCGCTCAGCGCTGGCCGCTGCCCGAGGTGGTGGCCGGGTGCGTGGCGGCCGGCGTGCCGGGCATCGGCCTGTGGCGCGAGCCCGTCGCGGAGTACGGTCTGGCCCGCTCGGCGAAACTGGTTCGCGACGCCGGCCTCACCGTCACCTCGCTGTGCCGGGGTGGCTTCTTCTCCGCCGACGACTGGCGGTCGGAGAATCTGCGGGCCATCGACGAGGCGGCCACCCTGGGCGCACCGGAGCTGGTCCTGGTCTCCGGCGGTCTGTCGCAGGGCAGCCGGGACGTCGACGGCGCCCGACGGCGGGTCGGCGACGCGATCGGCGAGCTGGCCCCGCACGCGGCGGCGGCCGGCGTACGCCTGGCGATCGAGCCGCTGCACCCGATGTTCGCCGCCGACCGCTGCGTGATCGCCACCCTGGGCCAGGCACTGGACATCGCCGAGCGGTTCGATCCAACCGTGGTCGGGGTGGTCGTGGATGCGTACCACGTGTGGTGGGACGACACGGTGTACGCGCAGATCGAGCGGGCCGGCGCGCGGATCGCCGCGTTCCAGGTCTGCGACTGGGTGACACCGCTGCCGGAGGGCGTGCTGCTCGGTCGCGCGCTGCCCGGCGACGGCTGCATCGAGCTGCGCCGGCTACGCGAGGCGGTGGACGCCGCCGGTTACGTCGGCCCGATCGAGGTGGAGGTCTTCTCCGCCGAGGTGTGGGCGCGTCCGGGCGCGGAGGTGTTGGACGCGGCGATAGCCGGCTACCTGCGCCACGTTGTCTGAGGCTCCCGGACGGCGGTGGCCGGCGGCGGTCGGCGCGTGGCTGGGTATCGGCACCGCGCCGGCCACCCTGGTGCTCGGCGCGGCGATGGCCGCCCGGCACGGCGGCGCGGTGCCGGTGGCCGGGCTGCTGGTCGGCGGGGTGCTGATGGCGGCGCTGCTGTGGGGGCAGGGCCGGATCGGTCTGCGCCGGCCGCTGGGCGACGGCGGGACGCTGACCGCGGTGCTGCCCGCGTATCTGGGCGACACCTCGCGGCTGCTGCTGGCGGCGGTGCTGACCGTGTCGATGGTCGGCTGGAACGGGTTCAACGTCGGGCTCGGCGGGGCCTCCCTGGCCGCGCTGACGCACCTGCCCGGCTGGGCCGGTCCGGTCCTGCTGGAGGTGGCGGTCCTCGTCGTCTCCTGGGCGCCGGCCCGGATTGGCAACCGGGTCGCGGTGGTCACGACACTCAGCGCGGTGGTGCTGGTCGGCTGGTGCCTGACCGTGCTGCCACCACCCGGCCCGCCCGTCCGGCTCGCCCCCGGTGGGCTCGCCGACGCCGCCGCGCTGATCGGCTACGCGGCGGTGTTCGCGTTGCGCGCACCGGACTTCAGCGTCGGCCTCGCCCGGCGGCGGGACCTGGCCTGGTGTGTGGGGCTGCTGATCGGGCCGGCGGTGCTCGGGGTACTCGCCGGTGCTGGCCTCTGGCTGCGGACCGGTTCGGCGGACGTGGTCGCGCTGCTCGCCACCGGGCCGGGGCTGGCCGCGTACGCGAATCTGTTCGTCGCGGTGGCGGTCTTCGCGGCCGCGCTGACCACCACGTACTCCGGTGCGCTGGCGGTACGCGGCCTGGCGCCGCGGGTGCCGGCCCGCGCGGCGATGCTCGCCGTCGCGGTGCTCGGAGGCATGCTGGCGGTGGCGCGCTTCGATCGCCTGGTGCTGCCCTGGCTGACCCTGCTGGCCGCCGCGCTGCCGGTGCTGGTGGTGCCGATGGCCGTGGAGGCGGCGGCACGTCGACGCGGTCGTGCGCCGCGTACCGTGCCGGCCTGGTGCTGGGTGCCGCCGGCGCTGCTCGCGGTGGCCTGCACGCTCGCCGGGGTGGGCGTCGCCCCGCTGCTCGGGCTGGCCCTGGCCGGGGCGTGCACCCTGCTCTGGCGGCGGCGAGGCAACGCGACCCGGGTGGCGAGTCTCCGGGTCTGACCGGTGGCGTGCTGGCCGTGGATCGAGCAGGGCGGTGAGCCGGTCCCGGGACTGGGCAACCATCACGGTCTGTGCGCGGCCCCGGGCGGGACCACGCAGACGGCCAAGGCCATCTCGGCCACGAAGTGCGGTGCCTCTGTCGCGTCGAGCCGTCCGGTCGCGACGTCGGTCGCCGCGCCGTGCAGGACGTGGTGCAGGACGCTGGCCAACCGGTCGGCCGGAATGTCGGCCCGGAAGACATCCTCGGCCTGACCTCGCCGGATCAGGTCATGAATCCGTTCCTCGGGTTGCGCGTGCAGTTCCTGTACGCGGCCTGGAGGCAGAGCTGCCTGCGCCGCCTGCAGGACCGAGGCTGCCTGGGCGATCAACAGCCAGCCGACCTCCATGAGCGCCCGCAGTCCGTCGCGGGGATCGCTGGTGAGGTCGACGGCCTCCAGCACCTCGTCGCCCTGGGCCAACAGTCGGACCAGCGCCGCTTCTACCAGGGCCTCCCGCGACGGAAAGTGCGCGTACAGGGTCACCCTGCCGACTCCGGCCTCCCGCGCGATGTCGTTCATGCTCGCCTCGGAGCTGCGCCCGAGGCAGGAGACAGCCGCCTGCACGATCTTCTCGGCGTTCTGCCGCGCATCCGCCCGGCGGGTCGTACTGGCGGCGGTGCGAGGCATCCGGTCTCCCTCTATACAAGACAGTGGGTGTACGAGTTACAGTACCCGACACAAGCCGAACAGCACCTGTACGACTTAGCGTCGGAGGCGACTCGTGTCCCAGTCCACGACAGTCACTACCAACCCGAGCCAGACCCCCGATCCACGCCGCTGGCGAATCCTGGGCCTGGTCGGCGTCGCGCAACTCATGCTCATCCTCGACGTCACCGTCGTGGCGGTCGCCCTGCCACACATCGGCGCGGATCTCGATCTGCGACGGGAAGCCCTCACCTGGGTGGTCAGCGGTTACACGCTCGCGTTCGGCGGCTTGTTGCTGCTCGGCGGCCGCGCCGCCGACCTGTTCGGGGCCCGTCGACTCCTCCTCGGCGGTCTACTGCTCTTCGCCGTGGCCTCCTCAACCGCGGGCCTGGCCACCTCCGCACCGATGCTCCTCACCGGTCGGGCCGCGCAGGGCATCGCCGCCGCGATGCTGTCGCCGGCGGCACTGTCGCTCATCGTCACCATCTTCGACGGCAAGGAACGCAACCGAGCCCTGGGCATCTGGTCCGCGCTCGGGGGCAGCGGCGCCGCGCTCGGCGTCCTGCTCGGCGGGCTCCTCACCGCAGGGCCGGGCTGGGCATGGATCTTCTACATCAACGTCCCGGTCGGGCTCGTGTTGTTCTTCACGCTCCGCTCGTACCTGCCGGCCCAACCAGCTTCCGCCACCGGGGCCCGCCTCGACATCCCCGGCGCGGCTCTGGTGACCGCGGCGACCGCAACCCTGATCTACGCGCTGATCAGGGCGGGAGACCACGGCTGGGTCACCCCCGCCACCGTCGCACTGCTGCTGCTCTCGGCGGCCCTCTACGTCGGCTTCGCGGCACGTCAGCGCCTCGCCGCCAGCCCGCTGATGAACATGGGGCTGCTGACCCGCAGGCCCGTGGCAGCCGGCACCCTGCTGATCCTCGTCGCGACCGCACTCATGATCATGATGTTCTTCCTTGGCACCTTCGCCCTGCAGGGACACTACGGCTACGGCCCACTGACCACCGGCCTGCTCTTCCTGCCTGTGGCACTGGCCACCATGCTCGGCGCCAACCTGGCAGGCCGCGTCATCGGCCGCACCGGCGCCCGATCCCTGGCGGTCACCGCGCTCGTCGTCGCCGCCACCGGCCTGGCCATCCCCGCACTCTGGAACGGGGTCGCGGCCCTGGTCGTCGGCCTGGCAGTCGCGGCGGGCGGCACCGGAGCCCTGTTCGTCGTGGCGTCCGCCACCGCCCTGGGTCAGGTGGCGGCGCACGAAGCCGGCTTGGCCTCCGGGATCGTCAGCACCTTCCACGAGTTCGGTGCCTCACTCGGCGCAGCCGTCGCGTCCAGCATCGCCGCTGTCAGCATCGCCGGCGCCGGTGTCGGAGGGTTCACTCGCGGCTTCACCACCGGCGCGGTCGTCGCGATCGTGACTGCCCTCGTCGTGCTCGCCCTCACGCCGAGTTCCCGATCCAGGTCTACCTCCCGGCAGGCGACCGGCTCGAAGGTGCCACCAGGGAACAAGGCATGACAACCCAGAACGACCGGTACGTGATCCGGCCGGGCCGAGCCCACGACGCCATCGACCTCGCTCGTCTGCACGCGTCGGTTCAGCTTCAGGCGGTGACCGGCGGACAACCGCACCCCGGCATCGCCGCCTGGGTGGAAGACCTGCTGGACGGTCATCCCTCCGTCGTACCCGACGACTTCCTGGTCGCCGAGGACACGGCCACCGGCTGCCCGGTGGCGAGCCTGGTGGGGCTGCGGCAGCAGTGGAGCCTCGCCGGGGTGCAGCTACCGGTAGCCCAGGTCGAGCTGGTCGGTACGGCGCCGGAGCACCGCGGCAACCGGCTCACCGAACGGTTGTTCGCCGCGCTGCACAAGCGGTATGCCGCCGATGGTGTGCCGGTTCAGGTGATCGAGGGGATCCCGTACTTCTACCGGCGGCTCGGCTACGAATACGCCCTGGCGAACGACGGCGCCCCGACCGTGCCCGCCGCCGCGCTGCTGGCCATCGAGCACGACCGGCCGGACCGCTCCGCCGGCCTGACGGTCCGCCCGGCCACCGTCGCCGACGCGGACGCGCTTGCCGGTATCGACCGACGGCTCGCCGAAGGCAACGCCCTGGTCTGCCCGAGAGAGGCGGCGGTGTGGCGGTACGAGATCGGCGGTCGCCGTTCGGCGGATCTCGCCCGGCGCGTGGTCGCCGTCCTGGTCCACGGCGTCGACGTACGGGGCTACCTGGTGCACGGTTCCCGGCTCTCCGCCGCCGGTGAGCTGATCGTGGTCGCGGCCGCATACGACCGGCCGACCGACTGGCCGGCTGCCGCCGCCGCCATGCACACGCACCTCACCCACGTCGGCCGGCAGTACGAGGCGACGGCGGACAAGTCGTTCACCGCGGTCCGTCCCATCCTCGGCCCGGACCATCCACTGGTCCGGCGCAGCCCGGCCGGCGTACCGAGGCGGCCCAGAGGCTGGTATGTCCGCACCGGTGACCCCGCCAACCTCCTTGCCCGGCTGCAACCGCTGCTACGGGCTCGCTGGCAGACAGCCGACCTGCGATGGCACGAGCCGACGATGACCATCGACATGTACGGCCGCGCCGCCCGCCTCGAGTTCACCGACGGCGAACTGACTGACGTGACAGGCATGCGCGGCGCCGTCAGCCCGTCCACCGACCCTGAAACCCACGCCGCCATTCCACCCGGTGCCCTGCTCCAGCTGGCCCTCGGCCACCGAACTCTGCCCGAGGTGCTGGAGACCTGGCCGGACTGCCTCCTGCGCGACCGCCGCACGGAAGACTTCCTGACAACGGCCTTTCCCCAGGTGCCGGTCCAGGTCTGGCCTCGCAACTGACCAGCAGAACAGCTCAGGAGCCCTGACCACGCCGCAGCACGCTGGCGGCTGCGGCTGCGCGGCTGCCAATTCCCTCTTGTGCGGGAGAAGGATCATCTCCTACGGGGAGGTGACGCGATTCGGTGGCGTGGATGGTGGGCCCTATGAGGACTGAGCCATGACCCATGTGCCGACTGGTTCGAGCCCGGCGCCAGCCGTCGGGAAAACAACAACAAGACGATGCCGGAGGCCAAGGCGCCCACTGTCATGAGCGCCGATGTCTCGGGCTTGTCCGCAGGTGTCACCGGCGAACCGGCGAGCAGGTTCGGGCTCTTCGCAGTGGCGTGGCAGACTGCTTACGCGCTGGTCCACCTCTGGTGGGCCATCGGCGGTGCGCCGCGTTTCCTGATGGGGAGAGAATCCTACTTCCCCGGCGGATGGGTTCCCGTTGTCATTGCCGCGGTCGCCTTGCTCGGCTGCGCGGCCGTCGTAGCGGGCGCCCGCCGAGGGCTCAGCGACACCTGTCACGTCGTGCTCGCCGCTGTCAACGCCGTTGCGGGTGTTGCCCTGTGCGTGTACTCGTTTCTCTTTCCGGTCATCATCGTATCGATTCTTTTCGAGGGCAGTGGCACCGACAAGGTGGTCAGTCTGCTGGCCACCAGCGGCGGCGCGGCTGGTGGCGTCTTCTGCCTGGTCATCGCCGCGAGCGCACGACGCCTGGCCGCGCATCCCTGCGAGTCCTGCGGGCGGGTCCACGGCAGGTCGCCGGAACGTCGGGACGAGAAGTCTCCCGGTTGGGCCTATGCCGGCGCCTACCTTGCCGTCGCTGGGTTCCTGGCGCGGATGAGCGTGTGGTTGGACGACACGGTCGCGGGCGAGTGGCCGTCGGCGGCGAGTAGGGCGAACGGATTCTCGTGGACCGCGGCGGTGGTCTTCCTCGCGCTGATGAGCCTGGCCGGCACGATGCTGCCGCTGGCTCTGGTGCACCGCTGGGGCCGGCTCTGGCCGGCGTGGCTGGGTCCGCTGCGCGGGCGGGCGGTGCCCCGGTGGCTGGTACTCGGCGTCGGCCTGTTCATCGGAGCGAGCCTGACTGCGTACTTCGGCATCGCCGGTACGACCGCCTGGATCCGCGGTGATGTCAGTGGCCCGTTCCTGCCCTTGCTGCTGGAAATGGGGGGCTACACACTCTGGGGCGTCGGGCTGCTGGTCGCTTCCGGGTCGTATTTCACGCTGACCAGGGCCCCGTGTTCGCGAAGCGCCGTCAGACGACGGCTGGCCGGAATGGTTGAGCTGAACGGGGAGGGCCGATGACGAAGCATGCCGTACGGGCGGCACGGATGTTCGACGGCGAGCGGCTCATGGACGGCGGCGTGCTGGTCCTGCTGGACGACGGGCTCATCGTCGACGTGCACCGGGGTCGGGCCGAGGCGCCGGAGGGCTGGCCGGTGCGCGAGGAGCCGGACGGCACCGTAATGCCCGGCCTGGTCGACTCGCATGTGCACCTGTGCGCCGACGCTGGGCTCGACGCGCTCGGTCGGCTCGCCGAGCGTCCCGAGACGGACCTCGACGCGGTCATCGAGGCGTCGCTGCGCGCGCACCTGGCGGCCGGCGTCACGACGGTTCGGGACCTGGGCGACCGGCGCGGCGCCGTGCTCCGGTGGCGGGACCGGGAGGTGCGCGACGACCTGCCAACGGTGGTGGGGTCGGGCGCGCCGGTCACCAGCGTCGGCGGGCACTGCTGGTCGATGGGGGGCGAGGCGAGCGGCGTCGACGGGATCCGCGAGGCCGTGCGGCTGCGGGCGGAGGCCGGCGCCGACCTGGTGAAGGTCATGGCCAGCGGTGGGGTGTTCACCCCCGGCACCGACACCACCCGGCCTCAGTTCACCGACCAGGAGCTGACCGCCGCGCTGACCCAGGCGCACGATCTGGGCCTGCCGGTGACCGCGCACGCGCACGCGCTCAGCGCGGTCGAGCAGGCGCTGCGTATCGGTGTCGACGGCATCGAACACTGCACGTGCGTGACCGCGACCGGCGCCCACGTCCCCGACGAGATCGCGGACCGCCTGGCCACGTCCGGGGTGGCGGTCTGTGCCACGCTCGGCACCGACCCGGCCGTGGTCACGCCGCCGGAGGTGGTAGCGATGGCGGCGCGGGCCGGGCTCAGCGAAGCCGCGCTGCAAGACGGCGTCACCACCCTGCACCGGGCCGGGGTCCGCCTCGTGGCCGGCTCGGACGCGGGCCTCGGCCCCGCGAAGCCGCACGGGATCCTGCCAGAGACGCTCGTCGAGTACGTCGCGTGCGGCATCCCCGCCACCGCCGCCCTCGCCGCGGCCACCTCGGTCGGCGCCGAGGTGTGTGGCCTGGCGCGGCGCAAGGGCCGCGTCCGCCCCGGATTCGACGCCGACCTGCTGGTCGTGAACGGCGACCCGACGAGCGACATCACGGTACTGCGCCGCCCACTCGCCGTGTACCGCGCCGGCGACCCGGTATGCAGATGACCGGCTCCATGGGGTCGATGGTCGACATCGCCGAGCGGCTCGCCCGGCGATGGTCGGCCTCTGCGACTGCGGTGCCACGTAGCTGACGCGTCGTGATCTTATGTGCACCAGCGATCCGTAACACTGCGCAAACCGCCGATTAACCGTCGGGGACTTAGGTGGGGGAGCGCTCCCATCGGCGGGTCGCGATCGAAGAACTGCTCCACAAGGGAGCCTTTGAAAGGAGCCTCGTGGCTACCAGCACGAGCGGAACCAGGCTGCGAAGATTAGCGATACCGACGCTGGTCTTCGCCCTGATCACCGGCACAACCGGTCTCGCCGGATCGGCGTCGGCGGCCCCCGTGGGGTCGGGTGACGGTGGCAGTGCCGCCGGATACTTCACCACCGGGTCCGACAAGAGAGTCACCCTGACCGACGGGGCCGACCGCCGACCCGGCGGCGACAACTCGGCCAGCCAGCGAGCCACCGTGGACGAGTCCGGCTCGGGCATGTACATCGTCGAACTGGCCGAGGAGCCCTTGACCGCGTACGCCGGCGGTGTGTCCGGGCTCACGCGAACCCGTCCGGAGGCGGGCAGTCGGCTGGACGTGACGTCGGCGCCGTCGAAGGCATACCGCGGCCACCTCGACGCGCAGCGGAACGCCGTCGCTGCCGCCGCCGGGGTCCAGGTCAAGTCGGTCTACACGACCGCCTTCAACGGGTTCTCGGCACAGCTGACCGCCCAACAGGCGGCGGCGCTGAAGGCGGACAAGCGCGTCCGCGCCGTCACCGCCTCCCGGGCGCTCGGAACCCGACCGACGCCTCCCCTCGCAAGCACCCCCGCCACCTCGACCTCCACCACCGCGGCCGAGGCGAACCCGTCGACGGCAGACCGCACCCCCAAGCCGGGCAAGCCCGGCCCCGGTACGGGCGCGGGCATGGTGATCGGCGTCCTGGACACCGGCATCTGGCCGGAGAGCGCGTCGTTCGCCAAGAAGATGCCCGCTCCCGCGACCTGGCACGGCACCTGCCAGACCGGGGTCGCCTTCGTGGCCGAGCACTGCAACGGCAAGATCGTCGGCGCCCGGTACTTCGCCGACTCGTGGCTGGCGTTTGGCGGCTCGATACCCGAGGGCGAGGTTCTGTCCCCGCGCGACATGGCCGGGCACGGGACGCACACCGCGTCCACGGCGGCCGGTCTGCCGATGTCGAACGTCACGATCGACGGGCGCAACTTCGGTCCCATCTCCGGGGTGGCACCGGACGCCCAGATCGCCGTCTACAAGGTGCTCTGGGGCGGCATGGGCTACGACGCCGACATCATCGCCGGCATCGACGCCGCCGTCGCCGACGGCGTGCAGGTCCTGAACTTCTCGATCGGCAGCGATCTCGGCGACTGGGAAGCCAACACTCCCATCGGCGTCGCCTTCCTCAACGCCTCGCTGGCCGGAGTCTTCGTGGCGGCGTCGGCGGGCAACACCGGCATTGTGAGCGGTGCGATCAGCAACGCGGCGCCCTGGGTGACCACGGTCGGCGCGGCGGTGACGAAGCTCGACGAGGCGACGGTCAAGCTGGGCGACGGCACGAAGCTGGTCGGCGGCTCGCTGGACGCGCTGCCCGGTGGCACCTCGCGGCCGCTGGTCTTCGGCGAACAGGCCGGCTCGCCAGATCTGGGGGCGGTCTACTGCGAACCCGGCAGCCTGGACCCTGCCAAGATCAAGGGCAAGGTGGTCGCCTGCGCGCTGTCCGACCTGTTCGGTTCCGCCGCCGAGATCAAGGCCAAGGGCGGAACGGCGATGGTGGTGTTCGACCCGGTCGGCAACTACCGGATCAACTCCATCTTCAACTTCCCCGTGGTCTACCTGCCGACCGAGAAGCAGGCCGGCACGTTGTTCAACTATCTGATGCGCCACCCCACCGACGCGACGGTGTCGTTGCGCACCGGTGGTGACGGCTCCAGCGTCCCGGGCATACCCAGCGTCGCGGACTTCTCCTCCACCGGCCCGGACAAGGTGGCCCCCGGCGTCCTCAAGCCGGACCTGGTCGCGCCGGGGTCGAACATCATCGCCGCGGTCTCACCCGCGGGCAACTTCGGGCGACAGTACGACGCCTACTCGGGCACCTCGATGGCCTCGCCGTACGTGGCCGGAGCGGCGGCGGTCCTGCGTGCCACGCACCCGACGTGGTCGCCCGGCGCGGTCGCCTCGGCGCTGCGGACCACCGCCACCGACACCGTCGGTACCAGCAGCGCCCTGGACCAGGGCAGCGGATTCATCAACCTGACCGGGGCCAAGGACCCGGGACTGGTCATCGAGCCGACGGCGGCGGACCTGATCGAGTTCAGCGAGACGGCCGAACCCGACGGCAAGGCACTCAACCTGCCGGCCATCTCGCTGCGCGAGTACGACGGGACCCACCCGGTGACCCTCACCCGCACCCTGACCAACGTGGGTACGGCGCGGGAAACCTACCGCTCGTCGGTGTCCGGCCTGGCCGGCATGAAGGTCACCGTGACGCCGGCGTCGGTGACGCTGGCGCCGGGGAAGTCCGCGACGGTGACCATCACGCTGCGTCGGGGCAGCGCGCCCTGGGACCGGTACGTGACCGGGTCGATCACCTGGCGCGGCAAGGCCCACAGCGCCCGGATCCCGGTCGCCGCCCGTCCGTGGGGCATCACGCCCCGACCGTACGGTGACGACGGCGAGGAATTCGGCCGGATGACCAACGGCGCGTTCGGCTCGGTCCAGCCGGGCTTCACCGGACCACTCGCCGGTCGCAGCACCGGTTACACGCCGATGCGGCGGGAGTCGTACTCGATGCCGGCCGGCGTCTACGGCGGCGTGTTCGACCCGAGCGCCTCCGGAGTGAAGAAGGTCGACTTCACCGTGCCGGCGAACACCGCCGGCATCGTGGTCGAAGCCAACACCGACGACCCGAACACGAACCTCGATCTCTACCTGTACAAGGGCGACACCCTGATCTACAGCAGTGACAGGTTCTGGACCAGCGCGGAGCAGGCGTACAAGTTCCTGCCCGAGCCGGGGCGCTACACCGCGTACGTGTTCGCGCAGCTTCCCGGTGGCCCGGTCGTCGACTTCGAACTGCGCCACGCCATCATCGGTCGTAACGCCACGTATCCGGGTGCCACGCTGACACTGCCGTCCACGGCCCAGCGCGGTCAAAGCTTCAACTTCACCCTGAAGCCGAACAAGCCGCTGGCCGAGGGCGACTTCTGGGCGTACACCGAGTGGAGCACCAACGGCACGGTTGTCCCTGGCAACCTCGTCTACACCCAACAGAGTTCCTGGCAGTAACCCGTAGCCGGCCGACCGTGGGGCGGTGCCGAGCGCACCGCCCCACGGTCCGTGCCAACGGTCAGCTGACCGTGATGGTCAGGTTGGCCGAGCGGGTTTCCCCGCTGGTGTAGGTGACCGTCACCCGGGCGGTGAAGGTCCCCTTGCGGGAGTAACCGTGGGCAGCCGACCGGAGGGTGGCCCCATGCGTGGTGGCGCTGTTGTCGCCGAAGTCCCACGCGTAGTCGGTGATGCTCATACCTGACGGCGCCGTCGCGGTGGCGGTCAGGGTGGTGGTCAGCGGCGCGGTGCCGCTGCCCGGGCTGGCCGCGAGGGACAGCGTCCCGCCGGGCTCCTGCTTGACGCCGGCCCCGTTGAACCGCAGCCAGTCCAGCGACATCAGGTCCGGAGTGCCGCCGACCTGGGCGGGGTTGACGAACTTCGCGTACAGGATGGTGGTGCCGGCGGGCTTGTTGGTCAGGGTGACGGTGGGCGAGACGAGGTTGTCCCACCCGCCGGTCGACCCGATGGTGGCCCTGCCGATCAGGGTGCCGGTGGGTGAGCCGGTCCGCAGCTCGATGTCGCCGCCGAGCCCACCGTTGGTCACCCCGAGCGTCACCGAGCCGACGTTACGCAGGTCCACCGGCCCGTACGCCGCCCAGTCGTTGTGGTCGACGTCGCCGAGCCGCTTGCCGGCGCGGGCGGTGGCCCGGTCGTTCACCGTGATGCCGGACTGGGCGCTGAAGTGCTCGGCCTCCTTGCTCTTGGGCTGCAACTGGGCTCGGGTCGAGCCGGTCAGCGCCGGTACGCCGCCGGCCGCGCCGCCGTCGGTGTACTGCGCGGTGACGACGGTGTAGAGGTTCTGCCCCGGCCCGTGCCCGTCACCGGCGTCCGCCTCGGTGGCGAGCAGCCCGGAGCAGCCGGTGTACACGTCCAGCGGATGGGCGTGCGAGTCGTGGCCGAGCTGCGTCTGCACGGTGACCTTGGAGCAGTCGATGGTGGTCTCTTCCGGGTCGGTGACCGTCACCGTGTACGGGATCTTGTCGCCGAAGTCGAAAAACCCGCCGTCGGGCACGGTGATGGTCACCGTGGGTCGGGTGTTGCCGACCACCACGTCGGTGACCGCGGTGGCGGTCAGCCCGTTGCCGCTGTTGCGGACGGTCAGCCGGGCGGTGTGCTTCCCGGCGGTCGAGTAGGTGTGGCTCGGGTTGGCGGCGGTGGAGTCGGTGGTGCCGTCGTTGGTGAAGTCCCAGGCGTAGCTGAGCGCCGACCCGTCACCGGCGGTGGACCCGGCCGAGGAGAAGGTCACCGCGAGCGGCGTACGTCCGCTGTCCGGGGTGGCGGCGATCTTCGCGGTCGGTGGCCGCCCGTTGGCGACGTAGTCGATGCGGTAGATGCCCGCGCCGGCGTTGCTGCCGCCGCGACCGCTGCCCGTGCCCTCGCCGAAGTCGATGACGTAGAGCGAGCCGTCCGGGCCGAACTCCGCCTCGAAGGGCTGGATCCAGCTCATGTCGCCGAAGATCCCGTTGATCGACTGGAGGTCACCCACGGCGGTGGGGCCGAAGCGCGCGTTGCTGAACGTCTGCGCCGTCTTGTGGATCGAGAGCGTCTTGAACCACCTACGGGTGAGCTCGTAGGTGATCCACTTGCCCTCGAAGTACTCGGGGAACTTCGTCGTGCGGGTGTTGGCCGGGTCGTAGTCGTAGACCGGCCCGCTCATCGGCCCGCCGCCGCCGGTGCCCACCTCCGGGAACTGGGTGGAGGCGGAGTACGCGTACCAGACCAGCGCCGACCTGGCCGCCGGCAGGGTCGTCAGCCCGGTGTTGTTGGGGGAGTTGTTCACCGGCGCGGCACAGTTGAACTTCGACCCGGAGGTGCTGGTGGCGAAGTTGTAGTCGTTGAACGGGATGTTGTTGCCCACACAGTACGGCCAGCCGTAGTTGCCGGCGGTGGTGATCCGGTTGAACTCGACCGTCCCCTCCGGACCTCGGTTCGGGTCGGCGGCGCGGGCGTCCGGTCCGTAGTCGGCGACCAGCAGCGCGTTGGTCTGCGGCTCAACGGTGATCCGGAACGGGTTGCGCATGCCCATCGCGTAGATCTCCGGCCGGGTCCTCGCGGTGCCGGCCGCGAAGAGGTTGCCGCTCGGCACGGTGTACGTACCGTCGGCCTGCGGGGTGATGCGCAGGATCTTGCCGCGCAGGTCGTTGGTGTTGCCGGCGGTGCCCTGGGCGTCCCAGGCGGCCCGGCCGGCGCGCTCGTCGATCGGCGTGTATCCGCTGGAGGCGAACGGGTCGGTGTTGTCACCGATCGCGGCGTAGAGCCGCCCGGCGGCGTCCATGGCCAGCGAGCCGCCCATGTGCGAGTTGGCTCGCCCCTCACCGCGGAAGGTGGGGATGGTCAGCAGACGTTTCTCCGAGGAGAGCGCCACGCTGTTGTTGGCGACCGTGAACCGGGACAGGTTGAGCTGTTTGAGGGTCTTGTCCGACCAGAGCAGGTAGACCCAGCCGTTGCTGGCGAAGTTGCGGTCCAGGGTCATCCCGAGCAGCCCGTCGGACTGGTCGGTCATCGCCGAGGTGTACGCGAAGTCCAGCAGTGTGGTGACCTGGAGGGTGTCGGAGTTGACCACCTTCAACGCGCCGGTCCGCTGGATGTAGTAGACCTTGCGGTCGGGAGCGACGGCCAACTCGAACGGGTCGGCCAGGTTCTCGGTGACCAGCCCCACCCGGTCGAAGTTGCCGGTCTCGGTGGCCGAGCAGTCGCCAGCGACCGCGCCGGCCGCCCACTCGATGCCGTAGCGCAGGTGCTCCAGGAAGGTCGGTGTGCTGAACTGGGAGCTGGCGTGCCCACCGGCGGTGAACCAGGACCGGCCGCCGTCGTAGCGCTGACACCAGGAGTACGCGTGGTCGACGCCCTCGTCCAGCCCGTTGATGCCGTCGCGCACCTTGATCTGCGCGAGGGTGTGCACGTTGCCGGTCGGGTTGGTTCGCCAGTTGTACCACTCCTCGCTCTGCTCCCAGAGCTCCGGCAGGTTGCGGGTTGAGGGGTGCGCGCGGTCGAGCACCTTGACCCGGCCGGGGAAGGTGCCGCCGGTGGACGAGAAGTCGGGGTGATAGTCGAAGATCGTGCCGACCAGGCCCTCGTACCACGGCCAGTCGCGTTCGCTGGCCGAGGCGGCGTGCAGGCCGGCCCAGCCGCCGCCGTTGCGGATGAACGTCTGCAACGCCGCCCGTTGGCTGGCGTTGAGCAGGTCACCGGAGGCGGGGGTGGAGTTGGTGTTGTTGAAGACCAGGGCGTCGAAGGTGGCGAGGTTGGCATCGGTGAAGGCGGCCGCGTCGGTGGTGGCGACGACCTCGAAGTTGTGGGCGGTACCCAACTGCTGGATCGCGGCGATGCCGGCCGGGATCGAGTCGTGGTAGAAGTTTGTGATCTTGGAGAAGACCAGCACCCGGAAGCGTGGGGCGGCCTCGGCAGGCAGGGCGGTGGTGGTGCTCACCACGGTGGCGATGCCGAGCAGGATCAGGCAGAACGCGCGGAGGTGTCGGGGCATGGGGGCGCTCCCTGTCGGACGGAGAGGGTCGGAAAGCGCTTTCTCGCTGCCCGCATCACGGTACTGACAGCCAGTGACGACCGTCAATAGCGACAGGGTAAGCGGTTTCCTGCTCAGGTGGCCGGCCGGAGACGTTCGGTCGCACCGATCCGTACGGTGCCCGCGTCCCCACGTTCAGCACCTACGATGGTCCGGCACACGTCGTGCCACGCGGCGGGCGTAGCTGGTCGACCTGGGGAGGTCACGTGACGACACCATCGGCCTCGGAGGCGTACGAGGGGCGGGGCGCCGACCGGATCGACACCACAGTGGTGCATCCGGCCCGCCGCTACAACTACTGGCTGGGTGGCAAGGACAACTTCGCCGTCGACCGGGAGTCCGGCGACCAGATCGCCGCCGTCTACCCGGGGGTGCGCACCCTCGCCCGGGAAAACCGGGCCTTTCTCGGCCGGGCGGTGCGGTTCCTCGCCCAGGAGGCCAGCGTCCGGCAGTTCCTCGACATCGGCACCGGCATTCCGAGCGCCGACAACACCCACGAGGTGGCCCAGGCCGTCGCACCCGAGTCCCGGGTCGTCTACGTCGACAACGACCCGATGGTGCTGGTCCACGCCCGGGC
This sequence comes from Micromonospora sp. CA-259024, assembly GCF_050936255.1. Lineage (NCBI taxonomy): Bacteria > Bacillati > Actinomycetota > Actinomycetes > Micromonosporales > Micromonosporaceae > Micromonospora > Micromonospora sp. CA-259024. Next base: position 1,538,519 of record NZ_JBNJND010000001.1, read on the forward strand.
GTTGCTGACCAGCGACCCGGCCGGCGCTACCGCCTACCTCGACGCCGACCTGCGCGACCCGGAGAAGATCCTCGCCGACCCCCAGTTGCACGCCACACTGGACCTGTCCCGTCCGGTGGCCCTGGTGCTGGTCGCCGTGACGCACTTCCTCACCGACGACGACCGCCCACACGAGCAGGTCGCCCGGCTGCTCGACGCGCTGCCCTCCGGGAGCTGGCTGGCGCTGACGCACTTCACCACCGACCACATCCCCGCCGAGATCGTCGAGCGGATGGAAGCCGAGTTCGCCGCCGGCCGGATGAAGCAGGACGCCGTATCCCGCGATCGTGCCGAGTTCACCCGCTTCTTCACCGGCCTGGAGCTTGCCGAGCCGGGCGTCGTCCCGGTCACCGAGTGGCGTCCGCAGGTGCCGCCGGAGCAGCGGCCGGCCCTGGCCGACGCCTCCATCTACGGCGCGGTGGCCCGCAAGCCCTGACCGACTGGTTGTGCGGGCCGGGGCTCGTCCAGTGCCGCTTGGCTGGTAGAGGGCTTCGTCGGCGCTGGTACGGCCTGGCCGACTGGCCCTGATGCTGCAGGTCGCTCATGGCCGGACATCGATCCTGGAGCCTAGTCTCTGAGTAGCCGCGAAGCAGACGCTGTATCCGCTGCCTCCGCCCACAAAGGACCCGCACAACGTGTACGTCAGCCTGGCGACGAGCGCCGGTGGAGCGGGTCGGCCGAACGAGGACTTCGTCGGCGCGGTTCCCGGCGCTGTCGTCCTCCTCGACGGTGCCGGCATCCCGGGCGCCGAATCGCTCTGCTCCCACGGTGTCGCCTGGTACACCCACCGCCTCGGCGGCACGCTGCTCGGCCACCTCTCGCGTGATGACGGGCGGGACCTGCCGGCGATCCTCGCCACCGCCATCGGCGAACTGGCCGCCGAGCACGGCGACACCTGCGACATCGCGGACCCCGCGAGCCCGCAGGCCGCCGTCGGGATGGTCCGCGTCCACCGGGGCCGCCTGGACTATCTCCTGCTCGCGGACTCCTTCCTCGTCCTCGACCAGGCCCACGCCGGACCGCAGGTGATCACCGACGAGCGGGAGGTGATCGCCAGGCGCGACTGCTCGACGCCCCTGGAGGGCATCGCCCCCGGAACACCGGAGTACGAGCGCGTCCTCGACTCCTGCGTCAAGGCCCTGCGTGCCCGCCGGAACCAGCCGGGCGGCTACTGGATCGCCAAGGACGACCCGCGCGCCGCGCAGGAGGCCGTCACCGGCAGCCGGTCCCTCGCTGACCTGACCAGCGTCGCGCTGCTCAGCAACGGCGCCAGCCGCATCGTCGGCCCGTACGGCCTGACCGACTGGCCCGGCGTCCTGGAACTGCTCGCCGCCAACGGACCAGTCGGCCTCATCCGTCGCGTCCGGCAGGCCGAATCCCAGGCCGGCGACGGCCCCGGTGCTCAGGTCCCGGACGACGCCACGGTGGCCCACTGCACGCACCTGCCGCGCTAAGCGTCAACCTGGGCGGGTCATGGTCGAGGGGTCGCTGTGGCGTTCCATTTCCGCGAGCGCTGCCGCCGCCTGTTCCAACTCATGATGAGCGAACACCGGGATGCCGTGGCGGCGCAGCGCCTCGGCGGCCACGCCACGCCCGGGTACGGTGACTCCGCTGAAGGTCCCGTCGTGGACATAGCTGCTCCCGCATGTGGGGCTGCCGTCGACCAGGACGGCGAGGGCCACGTCGGCGTCGATCGCCCGGTGCAGCGCCCGGCGCGAGGCCGCGCGGAACAGGTGCGTGACGTCGCGGCCGGAGACTTCCCGCACCCACGCACCGCTGTCGAGGACGTCGGCCGCGCTGCCGCCCACGATCTCGGCCGGCGGCCGAGGAACCGGAAACCCCACAGCCAGTTCGGGACAGAACGATACGAGGCGTCCCTCGGCTGCCCACTTCCGCCAGATCGGTGAACTCACCGGCACGCTGGTTTCGTTGAAGCGGATCGCGGCGCTGCCCAGGCAGCCGCTGACCAGCACTTTCAACATGGGATGTCCGCAACGACCACTTCACCGGGGGAACTGCCGGCCTGGGCGATCACCGTGCCGTCCGACCTCCAGAATCCGGAGCCGCCGCCGCAGAGCAAGGGTCCGTCCGGTCCCGCTCCGCAGGACAGCACCACAGGGATCCGATGCGTGGTAGCCCGCGCGTACATCCGCGCATCGCGTGGGTCGGCCGGCGAGTTGAGCGTGCTCGCCACGTAGACCTCCGCGCCCGCACCGACCGTGGCGGCGGCGTGTTCGGCAAGCGACGCGTCCCGGCAGATGGCCAGACCAAGACGTAGTCCATCGAGTTCGAGTACGACGTGCTCGGTTCCCGGGGTGAACCGTTCGTCCTCTGGTGGATGAAGGTGAATCTTGCGGTAGGCCACGGTCACGCCTGCGCCGTCGACGAGCAGCGTCGCGATGTATGAGCGGCCATCGGCCCCGACTATCGGTGCGCCGACCAGTGCGACGGCACCGGTGTCGGCGCACACCGCACGGATCGGCGCCAGCCGCGGATCATCACAGGAAACCGCTGGGGCATCGAGGTTGTACCCGGTCAGCGAAAGCTCCGGGAAGACGACCAGCCTCGCCCCGGCGTCGCGAATGACCCTCGCGTGCGTTGCCGCGTTCGCGGCGACGTCGTAGGCCACAACTGCGGGCTGAGCCGTAGCGATACGCACAACCCGCATCCTATCGCCAGCACCACCGTCAGCCGCAGCCCGTGATCATGGGCGTGGCCTGAAGGGGATACGTCGACGTTCAGCCGCGGTACGTCAGACCAGCGGCACCTGTGCCGACCGGCCGCCGTCACCGGCCGCGCGGGCGCCCTCGGGCGCGGTGATCGGGGCGGTGATGATCCGGCTAGGCAGCACCGGAGCGTCCCGACCGGTACCGCGTCGGCTGTCGCCACCGGACGTCTGCTCGTGGTAGTCCTGCTCGACGTTGACCGACCAGACGTCGTGCGTACTGCCGGTGGCGATGTTCTCGGCGGTGAGCATCGCGGTGAGCATCGAGTGGTCCTGGTTGTTGTAGCGGTGCATGCCGTTGCGGCCCACCGGGTGCACGTTCGGCACCGCCTCGGCCAGCCAGGCCCGGATCGTGTCCACGTTGTGCTGGTAGCGCTCGTCGTACACCGGGTAGGCCTTCGGCATCCGCACCACGTAGCCGGCCTCCACCACGCCGGGCCGGGCCAGTCCCAACCGCTCCAGCTCCGCGGTGGCCAGCGCCACGAGGTCGGCATCCGGGGTACGCCACATCTCGTCGTCCTCGAACACGAAGTACTCCAGCCCCAGGCAGGTCCGGCCGTCCTTGACCAGGTACGGCGACCAGGAGCCGAAGTTCTGGATCCGGCCGACCCGTACCGCCGGATCGTGCACGTAGATCCAGTTGTCCGGGAACGAGAACTCCGCCGGCACCACCAGGGCGACCGTCAGGAAGTCGCGGTAGCGCAGGTCGGCGGCGCAGGCCAGAACCTCTGGCGGCGCCGGCGGGCGCAGCGCGGTCACCAGCTCCGAGATCGGCATGGATGAGATCACGTGGTCGGCCGGTTCGGTACGCTGCCCGCCCGCGCCGTTGACCGTCACGCTGAGCGCCCGCCGTTGCGCCGGGTCGCGGTGCACGGCGGTGACCCAGCTGCCGGTCGACACCTGCCCGCCGCGCTGGCGCACCTGCTCGGCACAGCGCTCCCACATCATCCCCGGCCCGTACTTCGGGTACTGGAACTGCTCGATCAGGCTGGTCACGTCCGTACGCCGACGCCGGGGCAACAGCGCGTTGCGGATCGCCTTGGCCAGCGACAGGTTCTTGATCCGCTGCGCGGCCCAGTCCGCCTGTAACCGGTCCGCCGGCATCCCCCAGACCTTCTCCGTGTACGTCTTGAAGAAGATCGAGTACAACCGCCAGCCGAACCGGGCCGACACCCAGCCCTCGAAGTGCGACTGGTCCCTGGGTGGGCGAAGTCGGGCCCGGGCGTACGAGCCGAGGCAACGAGCGGCCTCCGGCAGCCCCAGGTTCCGCAGCGCGTTCACCGCGCTCAGCGGGTAGTTGAACAGCGCGCCCCGGTAGAAGATCCGGCTCATCCGAGGCCGGGTCAGGAAGTCCTCGTCCGGCAGGATCTCGTGCCAGAACGCCTCCACTCGCGGCACCTTCGTGAAGAACCGGTGCCCGCCGATGTCGAAACGCCACCCGTCGCGCTCCACGGTCCGGCTGATCCCGCCGACCACCTCGTCGGCCTCGAACACCCGGACCGACCGATCGTGCCGCAGCAGCTCGTAGGCGGCGGTAAGCCCCGCCGGTCCTGCGCCGATGATCACCGTGCCGTGCTGCTCACTCATGCTGCCGCGCTCCCTGCTCACGTTCATGGCTGAGGCGCGGCGCGTACCCGTTCTGCGCCGAATGTCACCATTGGTCATGGGTAGTTTCCGCTTCGGCGGGTCGCGCTGCGGCGTACAACGGGAAGAGCCACACCCGCGACGCGGCGGGTGGGCCGCGGACCGGGGGAGCGGACGGATGCACCGGTGGCGGATCGGCCTGCGGCCCGCGCCGGCGCTGGTCGCCCGGCTGACCGGGACGGCCCGGGCCGGCGCGCGGCTGGTCCGCCGGGTGCCGGCGCCCTGGCGGTACGTGATCGGCCTGTTCCTCGGCGCGAAGGTGCTGCTGACCCTGCTCGGGCTGCTGGTCCTGCACGCCTGGGACGGCGTCCCCGGGGCGCCTCCGCCGGACGAGACGCTGATGTGGGCGCAGCAGCGGGAGATCTCCGGGCACCGGTGGATCTCCTTCTGGTTCGCCTGGGACGCGCTGCTCTACCTCCGGCTGAGCGAGCTGCCCCTGACCGGCCCGTGGAGGGACTTCGGTTTCCCCCTGCTCTACCCGTTCCTGGCCCGGCCGGTCGGCGCGCTGCTCGGCGGCGACAACGCGCTGGCCCTGCTGTTGATCAGCAACGTCGCGTTCCTGCTGACCCTCTGGTACGGCTACCGGTTGGCCGAGCTGCTGCTCGGCGGCGTGGACGCGGCCCGCCGGTTCACCCGCTACCTGGTGCTGCTGCCGACCGCGTTCCTCTTCCAGGCCGCGCTGACCGAGTCACTCTTCGTCTGCCTCGCGCTGGCCGCGTTCTATCACGCCGAGCAGCGCCGGTGGCTGCTGGTCGGCGTGCTCGGCTACTTCCTGGCGATGAGCCGGTCGGTCGGCCTGCTCGTCGCGCTGCCGCTGGCCCTGGTGCTGCTGCGCCAGCACGACTGGCGGCTCGGCCCGCGCGCCCTGCTCGGTTACCTGCGGATCGGCTGGCCGTTGCTGCTGCTGCCCGCCGGGTGGTTCACCTTCATGGCGTTCTGCCGGTGGAAGGGCGGGGACTGGTTCGCCTACCAGCACGCCCAGGAGACCGGGTGGGGGATCGAGGTGCAGAACCCGGTGCCGGTGCTGCTGAACGGGCTGGCCGGAGAGCCACGCGACGCGGCCCGGGTCTGGTTCGCCGTGGCCGTGCTGGCCGTGCTCGTCGCCGGGTTCCGCCGCCGGGAACTGGCCTACCTGGTGTACGGCGTGCTCATGGTGCTCGTGCCGCTGTCGATGGGCCCGCCGGTGTACAAGAGCCTGCTGCGCTACCTGCTCGCCGCCTTCCCGGTGGCCCTGGTGCTCGCTCGCTGGGCCCGTCACGCCAGTGTCGACGTGTGGCTGACCGCGGCGCTCGCCGTGGTGCAGGGCGCGCTGTTCGTGCTCTGGCTCAGCTACTGGACCCACATGATCATCTGATGGGGGCTGTGGTGGCGCGGCACGCTGGTTGGCGGGGTCATGTTCGTGTCGTTCGACGTGACCCGGGGCGTCTGCGAGGCAGGTTGCTGGGTGGAGCCGGCCGCGCAGGGAAGGGGCATGGTCGCGCCGGCGGTCCGCCGGATCGTGGACTGGGCGGTCCGCGAGCGCGGCATCCAGCGGGTGGAGTGGCGTACCACCGCCGACAACACCCGCAGCAAGGCCCTCGCACGCCGGCTCGGCCTGCGCCTCGACGGCACACTCCGCCAGGTCAGCCCCGGCCCGCACGGGCGGATCGACCTTGAGGTCTGGTCGGTGCTGGCCGACGAATGGCTGGCCGTGCCGAGCGGTGCGCAGCCCACCGTCCACTGACGACGGCGCAATCTGTCGTACCCGGGCGGCAGCATGCATCCATGGCCGTCCCCGCGCTCACCCCTCCTCCCGACCCGCCGCGTTCCGTGCCGCTGCGTGAGGCGCGCACCCGGTTCAGCCAGCTCGTCGCGCTGGCCGAGCTGACCGACGCGGTTACCGTCGTCACCCGCGACGGCGATCCCCGCCCGGTCGCCGCGATCGTTCCCGCCGCAGCCGCCCGCAGCGGCGCGCAGGCCCGCGCCGACGCCGACCGGCTCGCCACGGTCACCGCAGGTTGGGCCCGGCGCCTCGACGAGCAGCACCGGCGCAGCAGTCAGCGGCACGCCGCCGAGTTGGGTGCGGTCCGCGCGGCGCTGGCCGAGGCGTGGGCCGAGCTGGATCGCCGGGTCGTCCCGGGCAGCGACCCGGCGCTGGCCCGGCTGCGTGCCGCCCACAACGACCTGCTGGCCGGCTGAGCCGGCCAGCTCGCCGAGCGAGCCGGCGCTGACCGGCCGCCCGAAGGGCCGGCTGGCCGACGGTATCCGCGCCGAGCCCGGTTAGCCGGTGGCCGGGTAGGCGTGTGTCTCGGCCGCCTTGACCGCCACCCAGACCCGCTGGCCGGGGATCAGCCGCAGCTGGGCGGCGGCGGCCGGCGTGACGTCGGCGGCCACCCCGATCGGCCCGTCCAGTTGCACCCGTACGTTGTCACCGTGCCGCTGGACACCGGCCACCGTGCCTGCCCAGGTGTTGCGCGGGCTGCCCTCCGGTCGGGTCGGGTGCAGGGCCACCGCGGCCGGACGGAACGCCACGAAGGCCTCGCCAGTCAACCGATCGGCGACGGTGAGGGTCAGCTCCGGTGCGACCCGCACCCCGTGCCCGTCGGCCCGGCCCCGGTAGAGGTTCAGCCCGACCAGCTGGGCGACGTAGTCGGTGCGCGGGCGGGCGGTGACGCTCGGCCCGTCACCCTCCTGGACCACCCGACCACCCTCCACGATCACCAGCCGGTCGGCCAGGGCGAGGGCGTCCAGCGGGTCGTGGGTGACCAGCACCGCCGCGCCCGAATGCGCGGTCAGGTGCCGGTGCAACTCCGCGCGGGTGTCCAGCCGGGTGCGGGCGTCCAGCGCGGCGAGCGGCTCGTCCAGCAGCAGCAGCGCTGGCTCGACAGCCAGCGCGCGGGCCAGCGCCACCCGCTGCGCCTGACCGCCGGAGAGCTGCCGGGGGCGCCGGTGCGCCTGCGCCTCAAGCCCCACCCGGCCGAGCCAGTCCCGCGCTGTGGCGCGCGCGGCCCGACGGTCCACGCCGTGCCGACGCGGCCCGAAGGCCACGTTGTCCACCGCGCTGAGGTGCGGAAAGAGCAGGTAGTCCTGGAAGACCACGCCGATCGGCCGACGCTCGGTGGGCACCCAGCCGCGCGTCGCCGGGCGGTCCAGGTCGATGCCGTCGAGGGTGACGTGCCCGTCGGTGAGTGGATGCAGCCCGGCCAGGGCGCGCAGCGCGGTGGTCTTGCCGGCGCCGTTCGGGCCGAGCAGCGCGACCACCTCGCCGGGTGCGACCCGCAGTGGTACGTCGAGCCGGAAGGCGCCCCGGTCGACGACGAGTCGGGCGTCGAGCAGTGGACCGCTCATGCGCTGGTCATCCAGCGGTCCCGCAACGCGACCAGGATGCCCACCGACACGGTGAGCAGTACCAGGCTGAGCACGATCGCGGACTCCAGGTCGGTCTCCAACGCCAGGTAGACGGCGAGCGGCATGGTCTGCGTCCGGCCGGGATAGTTGCCGGCGAAGGTGATGGTGGCACCGAACTCGCCGAGCGCCCGCGCCCAGCAGAGGACCGCACCGGCGGCCAACCCGGGCGCCACCAGCGGCAGCGTGACATGGGTGAAGGTGGTCCACCGACTGGCGCCCAGCGTCGCGGCGGCCTCCTCGTAGCGGTGGTCGGCGGCGCGTAGCGCACCCTCCACGGCGATGACCAGGAACGGCATGGCGACGAACGACTCGGCCAGCACGACACCCGCGGTGGTGAAGGGCAGGGTGACGCCGAACGTGGCGTCGAGCCAGCCGCCGAGCAGCCCGCGCCGGCCGAAGACCAGCAACAGCGCCACCCCGCCGACCACCGGCGGCAGCACCAATGGCACGGTGACCAGCGCGCGTACCAGCCGGCGACCGGGAAACTCGACCCGGGCCAGCAGCCAGGCGAGCGGCACCCCGAGCAGCAGGCAGAGCACGGTGGCCAGGGTGGCGGTCTGGACCGACAGCCGCAACGCGGTCAACGCGCCCGGCTCGGTGAGTCGCTGCGGCAGGGTCGTCCACGGGGCCTGGATCACCAGCCCGGCCAGCGGCAGGACAAGGAAGAGCAGGCCCAGCCCGGCGGGAATCAGCAGCGCCGCCGGCACCCGCCCCCGCCGTCGGGGAGTGACGTGGTCGCGGACCTGGCTCACGGGGCCTGGAAGCCGGCCTCGGCGAGGACCGCCCGCGCCGGCGGCGAGTGGACGTACTCGACGAAGGCCCTCGCGCCGGCCGGATTCGGCGCGTCCCTCAGCGCGATGATCGGGTAGTCGTTGACCGCCCGCGCCGACTCGGGAAACTCCACGCCGGTCACGTCCGCGCTGGCCGCCCGCGCATCCGTGCGGTAGACCAGGGCCGCGTCGACCTCACCGAGCTTCACCTTCGCGAGTGCGCCCCTGACGTCCTGCTCCAGGGTGACCGGTGTGAGGGCGACGCCGGCCGCGTCCAGTGCGGTGCGGGCCGCCGCGCCGCAGGGCACCTGGCTGGCGCACAGCGCCACCTTCACGCCCGGCCCGGTAAGCTCGGCCAGCCTGGTGATCCCCTTCGGGTTGCCCCGGGGCACCGCGATCACCAACTGGTTGCGGGCGAAGGTGCTCGGGTCGCCGTCGGCATTACCGGCCTCGGTGACCGTGGTCATGTTCGCCGGGGCGGCCGAGGCGAACACGTCGGCCGGCGCGCCCTGGTTGATCTGGTTGGCGAGGGCGGAGCTGCCGGCGAAGTTGAGGGTCACGGTGCTGCCCGGATTGGCGGCCTCGAAGTCCTTCCCGATCCGGGTGAACGACTCGGTCAGCGAGGCGGCCGCGAACACCGTCACCGCGCCGGTGACCCGGCCGTCCGCGGCAACACCGCCGGATGCCCGGTCGTCGCCCGCGCCGCAGCCCGCGACCGTCAGCCCGGCCACCGCCACCGCGGCCGCCAGGGTCGTACGCATGCCCCGCGCCTTCATCCGCCCGGCCTTCCCCTGGCCGGGGCGGGTGCGGCCCGCTCCACCACCACCGTGGTCGACTTGATCACCGCGACGGCCACCGAGCCGACCCGCAGGTCAAGCTCGTCGACGGCCTCCCGGCTCATCAGCGACACCACCCGGAACGGGCCCGCCTGGATGTCGACCTGGGCCATCACGGTGTCCTTGCGGACGTCGACGACGATGCCGCGCAGCCGGTTGCGGGCGGAGGAGAACTCGGCGCCCGCGGCCGGATAGGCGGCCTGGGCGCGGGCGAACGCGGCCAGATCGGCGCCATCGATGACCCGATGGCCGTGCTCGTCGCGCCCGGCGGCCAGCCGCCCGGCGTCCACCCAGCGGCGAATCGTGTCGGCGCTGACACCGAGCAGGTCCGCCGCCGCACCGATCCGGAACATCGTCACCGGCTCACCCTAGCCTCCGCATCTGCGAGCAGGAAAGACCGGAACGGAGTGCTTCTGCGTACTGCTAAGGGTTCTTTTGGCCGTAGTTGCGCGACTGAGTGCGGGACGTCAACGATGTCTGGGCGTGCCGCGTCGCGACTCGTGCGAAAGACGCGCGACCCGGACGAACCCAACGGAGGTCAGGGTCGGCGGGGGTGACCCTTGAGGTGTCGGCCCAGTTCGCGGGCGATCTCCCGGTTGGCGTCCCGCTCGGCCAGCGTCTGCCGCTTGTCGTAGGAGCGCTTGCCCTTCGCCAGGGCCAGCTCGACCTTGGCCCAGCCGTTCTCGAAGTACATCGACAGCGGGACCAGGGTCACCCCGCCCTCGCGGACCTTGTCCAGGATCCGGTCGATCTCGGCCCGGTGCAGCAGCAGTTTGCGGTTGCGGCGGGGCGCGTGGTTGGTCCACGTGCCGTAGGCGTACTCGGCGATGTGCAGGCCGTACAGCATGATCTCGCCGTCACGCTCGTGCGCGAACGCGTCCACCAGCGAGGCCCGCCCCTCGCGTAGCGACTTCACCTCGGTGCCGACCAGCACGATGCCCGCCTCATAGGTGCGGAGCACGGCGTACTCGTGCCGGGCCTTCTTGTTCGAGGCGATCAGCCGACGCTCGGGCTGCTTGGAGGCGCTCACCCGACGACGATATCCGGCCGCCGGCTCAGCCGGCCCGCCGCCGGTCGGCGCGCAGCCGCTCGGTCAACTCCCGTTCCGCGACCGCGAACGTCTCGTCCGACTCACACGGCAAGTGCCGGAGGATCGGCGGCGGCACGCTGTCGTACGGCGGCGGCACCACGTCGCGCGGGTCGATCAACCGGCGGTCCACCGTCGCCGCCGGCCCGGTCACCGTCCCGCGCTCCCCCCGACGGTGCGGAGCGAAGATCCAGCCGCCGATGGGATCGGTGTCCCGCCACAGGTTCACCCAGCGCCAGCCGATCCGCTCGCCGATCTCGTGCAGCACCTCGTCGTCGACGTACGCGGGGAACAGCGGCGCGTACATCCGTTGCAGCGGCGACTCGTAGGTCAGCAGGGCGATCCGCTCGGTGATCCGGGGCGGCAGTTGCAGGACCGTGGCGGCGAGCAGCACCGATCCGTGGCTGTGGCCGGCCAGCAGCACGCTCTCGCCCCGCTCGACCAGGTAGGTGATCCGCCGTGTCAGCTCCGGTACGGCCCGCTCCGCGTAGCAGGGTGGGGCGAAGGGGTGCGCGGCCCGGGGCCAGAAGGTGCCCAGGTCCCACAGCACGCCGACGTACCGCCGGAACTGCGCCGTCCGGTACGCGAAGATGCCACCGATCACCAGTCCGAGGATGATCAGCGCGATCAGGTAGCTGCCCATCCCGATCAGGAAGTTGACCATGCCGGCGGGCACCCCGACGTAGCGCTGGATTATGTCGCCGGGATAGAGCTTCAGCAGGCCGAGCACGCTGGTGGCCAGGCCGAGGGCGGCGAGCCCGGCGTAGACCACGGTGAGCGGCTCCAACCGTTCGGTGAAGCGGGCCCGGGCAATCGCCCGCTCGACCTGGTGTAGCCGGTCCGCTGCCTCCGGCGGTGCGTGCGGGAAGTCGGCGGCCACGATCGCCTTCGCCGCCCGCCACCGCTCGCGTCGGGTCAGCACCGTGATCATGCCAGCGACCAGCGCCGCGCTCAGGATCGCGATGAAGAATCCGAAGATCGCCCACTTGTACGGCAGCGGCGGACTCGTGACCAGCCGGTCCGCGGTGTTCCCGTCGCGGTCCAGCACATCCGCCACCCGGTAGTCCAGCTCGGCGGAGAACGCCACGGCGAGCCCGGCTGCCACCGTGACGAAGACCGGCGCACCCAGTGCGCGCAGCGGCGAGCTCCCCGGTGGCCCGCCCCGCCGCCAGATCACCAGCGCAGCCAGCACGACCAGCAGCGCGGTCTGGCTGGCGAACAACCAGGCCACGGTCGCCCCGTACCCGGGCAGCTCCCCGCCCTGCGGCCAGGGGTGCGGACTGATGATCGTGTGCACGATCACCAGGATGGTCAGGCCGCAGGCGATCGTGCGCAGCCCGCGCGTGAGCCCGTCGACCCGGGCCGACGGGCCGGGCCGGTCGATGTTACGCACCGTGGCGAGCAGGATCAGGCAGGCGAGCAGCACCGCCCCGGTGGCCGCCAGCAGCACCACCATCACCCACGAGGCGCCCTGGCTGGCCCGGGCGGCCAGCAGGCTGCCGTCCAGGGTGGCGAACGCGGCGGCGACGTGCACCGAGCGCAGCCGGCTCACCAGCGGAGCGCCATCCCACTGGCCGACCGCGCTCAACCGGGGGTGCCCCGTCGCTGCCGCTTCCCCGCTCCGAAACGCATCGAACAGGTGACCGGGACGCGTGCCCAGCCGCCAGACGAGTCCGATGGCGGCGACCGGTACCAGCGCCAGCACGCCGAGGCGCAACCCGGGCGGGCGCCCGCCGAGCCAGGACAGCCAGTTCCGCCCGTCGGTGCAGGACGGGATGCCCATGCAGCGCCAGGCGATCAGGTCCAGCGCCACCCCGACGATGGAGAGCACATAGAGCATGGTGAGGGTGAGTGCGAGAACCCGGCACAGCGCGACGACGCCGTGCTTCGAGGCGTGGCTCGCCGGGCGCATCCAGAGCGCCACGTTGCAGAGCATGAACGGCAGCAGGAACACCAGCGACAGCGTCCGCACGGCCGTTCCGGACGGCAGGTCGCTCCAGCGGTACGCCTCCAGCGTCACCCCCTCCGTACCGGTGGCGCCCGGATAGCCGGGACGGGTGCGGTAGAACCCGCCGCTGCGGTCCCCGGCGACCTGATGGACGTGCGGCCGGTCCAGCACCTGGTCGGCTCCCGCGCCGGAGACGCCGTGCACCCGCAGCTCCACGACCCGCTCCGAGGTCGTCGGTCCGGTCGGCGACACGTCCGCCATGGGCCCCCCGAGGTGTGCGCGGCAGTCGGGCGGGTCGTCGATGTACAGCCCGCGCGGCTCCCCGGCTTACCCATCCCGAAGGCGGTCAACCGTGCGTCGGCGCTCACGCGGTGGTGCGGTCGAGCCTCAAGAGGTGATTTCATGGCGCCATGGCGAACCCGGTGATCCTGACCGTCGACGACGACCCGGTGGTGTCCCGGGCGGTGGCCCGGGACATCCGGCGCCGCTACGGCGACCGCTACCGGGTGCTGCGCGCCGCCTCCGGGCCGGAGGCGCTGGAAGCGTTGCGGGAGGTCAAGCTGCGCGGCGAACAGGTGGCGTTGCTGTTGGCCGACCACCGGATGCCGGAGATGACCGGCGTCGAGTTCCTCGAGGCGGCGATGGACATCTTCCCGGCCGCCCGGCGGGTGCTGCTCACCGCGTACGCGGACACCGACGCCGCGATCGAGGCGATCAACGTGGTCGACCTGGACCACTACCTGCTCAAGCCGTGGCATCCGCCCGAGGAGAAGCTGTACCCGGTGGTGGACGGCCTGCTGGAGGCATGGTCTGCCACCCCGGACGCGGCGAGCGCCGAGATCCGGGTCGTCGGGCACCGCTGGTCGGCGCCGTCATTCAAGGTCCGTGACTTCCTGGCCCGCAACCTGGTGCCGTACCGCTGGTTGCTGTCCGACGACCCGGAAGGCGTACGGCTGCTCGACGCGGCCGGCGCCACCGAGGCGGACGTACCGTTGGTCGTGACCCCGGAGGGCAAGGCGCTGGTCGCCCCGAGCGAGGCCGAGTTGGCCGCGCTGGCCGGGTTGACGGTGGTGCCGGCGTCGGACTTCTACGACCTGGTGGTGATCGGCGGTGGGCCGGCCGGCCTCGGCTCGGCGGTGTACGGCGCGTCGGAAGGACTGCGCACCGTGCTCGTCGAGCGGCGGGCGACCGGCGGGCAGGCCGGGCAGAGCAGCCGGATCGAGAACTACCTGGGTTTTCCGGACGGCGTCTCCGGCGCCCAGCTGACCGACCGGGCCCGGCGGCAGGCGGTGAAGTTCGGCGCCGAGTTGCTCAGCGCCCGGGAGGTGGTCGGTCTGAGCGAGGCCGGCGGCGCACGGCTGCTGCGTTTCGGCGACGGCACCGAGATCGCCGCGCACACCGTGGTGCTGGCCACCGGGGTCTCCTACCGGGTGCTCGACGCCCCCGGGCTGGCCGACTTCACCGGGCGGGGAGTGTTCTACGGCGCCGCCGCCACCGAGGCGCCGAGCTGCGTCGACCAGGACGTCTACATCGTCGGCGGGGCCAACTCCGCCGGCCAGGCGGCCGTGCACTTCTCCCGGTACGCGGCGCGGGTGCACCTGCTGATCCGGGGCGCGGACCTGACCGCCTCGATGTCGCGTTACCTGATCGACCAGTTGGAACGGATCGACCGGATCACCGTGCACCCGCACACCGCCGTGGTCGGCGGGACGGGGGAGGACCATCTGGAACGGCTCACCCTCTGCGACACCCGCACCGGTGAGGCCCGCTCGGTCGACGCCTCCTGGCTGTTCATCTTCATCGGCGCGGAGCCCCGCACCGACTGGCTGGACGGGGTGCTGGTCCGCGACGGGCGCGGCTTCATCGTCACCGGTCCGGACCTGCTCACCGGAGGGCGGCGGCCGGCCGGCTGGTCGCTGTCGCGCGACCCGTACCACCTGGAGACCAGCGTGCCGGGAGTGTTCGCCGCCGGGGACGTGCGGGCCGAATCGGTCAAGCGGGTCGCCTCGGCCGTCGGCGAGGGCGCGATGGCCGTCTCGCTCGTGCACCGTTATCTGGAGGCCCAGTGAGCGCGAGGAGTGAGCCGGGTTTGCGAGCCCCGCAGTCGCGAACGAAGGGGGTTCAGTGAGCGCGAGGAGTGAGCCGGGTTTGCGAGCCCCGCAGTCGCGAACGAAGGGGGTTCAGTGAGCGCGAGGAGTGAGCCGGGTTTGCGAGCCCCGCAGTCGCGAACGAAGGAGGGCCAATGACCAGCCAGTCTGAGCGGCTGACACCCGCGCAGCTACGCACCCTGTTCCTGTTCGAGTCCCTCGACGACGGGCAGCTCGACTGGCTGGCCGAGCGCGGTCGGGTCGAGCAGCGCGCCGGGGGCACCCTCGTGTACGCCGAGGGCGAGGCCGCGACCTGCTTCTTCGTCCTGGTGCGCGGCGCGGTGGCGCTGAGCCGGCAGGTGCGCGGCGACGACGTCGAGGTCAGCCGAACCGACCAGCGCGGGGTGTACGGCGGGGCCGTCCAGGCGTACCTGGGCGACCAGGTCGAGCAGGTCTACCGCAACAGCCTGCGGGCGGTGACCGACTCGGACTTCTTCGTGCTGCCGGCGGAGGATTTCGCGCACGCCCTGCGGTCCTGGTTCCCGATGCCCATGCATCTGCTGGAGGGGCTGTTCTTCGGCATGCGGGACTCCCAGACCATCGTGGGTGAACGGGAGCGGCTGCTGGCTCTCGGTTCGCTCTCGGCGGGGCTGACCCACGAGCTGAACAATCCGGCTGCGGCGGCGGTGCGGGCCACCTCGGTGCTGCGCGACCGGGTCGCCGGCATGCGGCACAAGCTCGCCATGATCGCCGACGGCCGGCTCGACGGCAGCGCCCTGCACGGCCTCGTCGCGTTGCAGGAGGAGGCGGTCGCCCGGGTCGCCACCGCGCCGAAGCTGACCCCGATGGCCACCGCCGACGCTGAGGACGCCCTCACCGACTGGCTGGAGGAGCAGGGGGTCGGTGGCGCCTGGGACCTGGCGCCGATCCTGGTGGGCGGCGGGCTCGACACGGCCTGGCTGGCGCAGGTGAAGGCGGCGGTCGGCCCCGCCGACCTGGAGGCCGCGGTGCGCTGGCTCACCTACACCGTCGACACCGAGTTGCTGATGCGCGAGATCGGCGACGCGGTCACCCGGATCTCCGGTCTGGTGGGCGCCGCCAAGCAGTACTCGCAGCTGGACCGCGCGCCGCACCGGGTGGTGGACGTGCACGACCTGCTCGACGCCACGCTGGTGATGTTCAAGGGGAAGATCCCCGCCGAGGTCAAGCTGGTCCGCGAGTACGACCGCAGCCTGCCACCCGTACCGGCCTACGCGGCCGAGCTGAACCAGGTGTGGACCAACCTCATCGACAACGCGTTGGGCGCGATGGGGGAGAAGGGTGTGCTGACCGTCCGCACCGGACGAGTCGGTGACCTGCTGGCGGTGGAGATCACCGACACCGGCCCCGGTATCCCGCCGGAGGTGCGTCCACGCATCTTCGAGCCGTTCTTCACCACGAAGCCGGTCGGTGCGGGCACCGGGTTGGGGTTGGACATCTCGTACCGGATCGTCGTCAACAAGCACCACGGTGACATCCGGGTGGAGACCGAGCCCGGCCGGACCACGTTCCGGGTGTTGCTGCCGGTCGTCGAGGCGCCGCCGGCGACCGCCTGACCCGCGCCGCGCGGTTGTGCCGTTACCCGGGGCGAACGGCGGAGGGTGGGGTCAGGTGGGGCGGTTGCGGGTGAGGAAGTCGGCGAGGACTCGGGTGTGGGTGGAGAATGCCAGCTCGGTCGGGTCGGTGAGCACCAACCACTCCGTCGCCTCCTCGGTCGGCGCCGACGGCGGCAGGTCCTCGGCCGCCCGCTCGGGCAGCACCCCGAAGATCATCATCGTGGCGCCCGCTGGCGCGCCGTGCACCGCGAAGAGCTGGGCGTCCTCGGCCGCCGCGACCAGCCCGGTCTCCTCCCGCAACTCACGGACCAGCGCGTCGGACCACTCCTCGCCGTACTCGATGAAGCCGCCCGGCAGCGCGAGCAGCCCTCGGGCCGGCTCGATGTCCCGGCGGACCACCACCACGCCCAGGCTCCCGGCGGTGCGGACCGGTAGCACCGCCACCGCGACGGGCAGCGGATTGCGCCAGACGGTCTCGCCGCAGGCCGCGCAGACCCGGGGCCAGTCGGCCGCCGCCGGGTAGGTGGCCCCGCAGTAGGAGCAGTGTGAGTACGGCGTACCGGTCATGCCGCAGCACGTTACCCGCACCGCCGCGGCGGTTCTCCGGCCTGCGGCGGCGGTGCGGGCCCCGGTGCTCAGGCGGCCGGTGCGCCGGTATAGAAGGCGGTGGTGCGCTCGGCGGCAGCCTGTGCCTCGTCGGCGTCGGTGCCGGCGGCGATGCTCGCCTCACCCCACAGCCGGCTGCTCAGCTCCATGGCCCGCCGTCCCTCGTCGGAGGCGCTCCACTCGGCGCTCTGCTCCGGGGTGACCCCGCCGCCGTCGCCGGACAGGTACGTGGCGAGGCCGAGCAGCCCGAGGTCCCAGCCGACGCCGACGGCGCCCGGCCCGAACTGGGCCCACCGGTCCTGGTCGACGTGGGCGATGTGGTCCAGATCGAGGCGGGTCCGCTCGTCGTCGACGGGGGTGAGTCGCACCTCGATCCAGCTCACCTCGTCGCCGTACTCCCAGGTGGCGGTGAAGCGGTGCGGCGGCTCGCAGCTCTCGATGGTGCCGTGTGCGTTGCCCTGGAGCTCGTACGTGCCGTGCAGCCGCAGATCGCCGGAGATCGGCAGGAACCAGCGCGGGATGCGCTCGGCGTTGGTGCAGGCGTCCCACAGATCCTCGACGGTCGCGTGGTAGGTCTGACTGATCGTGGTCACCCGTGCCTCGCCGGCCTCCAGGGTGCGGCTGCCGACCTGCCGCTGGACGGCGTTGATCTGCTCGGTCGCGTCGAACATCAGGTGTTCCTCTCGTCGGGTGGGTCGGCGGGCCCGCGCAGCCGACGCTCGCGTCGGCCCCGGGCCAGCTCGGTGGCGAGTGCCGCCAGGGGCGGCGTCCAGAATCGGCGGAAGTGCTCCAGCCAGCCGTCGACCTCGCGCAGCGGGCGCGGGTCGACCGCGTACAGCCGCCGGGTGCCCTCCGGCCGTACGGTGGCGAAGCCGTTGTCCCGCAACACCTTCAGGTGCTGGGACACGGCGGGCTGGGTGATGCCGAACTCGTCGCGGATGACCGCGCTGACCGCGCCAGCGGTCTGCTCGCCGCTGGCGAGCAGCTCCAGGATGCGGCGCCGGACCGGATCGCCCAGCACGTCGAAGGCGTGCACGACGACAGTTATATCACCAGCAACTTATTTAAGCCAAGGCTGATGATCCGATGAGCTTGTCCAACCGGATCGGCAGGTCCCGGATCCGTACACCGGTGGCGTGGTGCACCGCGTTGGCGACGGCCGCCGCCGTCCCCACGATGCCGATCTCGCCGATGCCCTTCACCCCGGCCGGGTTCAGCTCGTCGTCCCGCTCGTCCAGCCAGTACGCCTCGATGGACTCCACGTCCGCGCAGCCGGTGATGTGATAGGTGGCCAGGTCGTGGTTGACCCAGTCGCCGTACCGCTCGTCGAGCAGGCCCTCCTCGTGCAGCGCCATCGACAGCCCCATCGTCATGCCGCCGATGAGCTGGCTGCGCGCCGTCGTCGGGTTCACCACCCGGCCCGCCGCGAACACCCCGAGCATCCGGTTCAGCCGCACCTCACCGGTGTCCGCGTCCACCCGCACCTCGGCGAACTGCGCCCCGTACGCGTACCGGGGCAGCGCGGACTGCCCGCCCACCTCGTCGGCGGTGTCCGCCGCGGCGGTCACCGCGCCGTCCGGCGGCACCCCACCGGGGAGGTCCCGCAGCTTGTCGCGCAGTGCCTGACAGGCCCGGATCACCGCCCAGCTCCAGCTGGCGGTGCCCATCGAGCCGCCGGCCAACGGGGCGGTCGGCAGGTCGCTGTCACCAATGCGGATCTCCACCCGTTCGGGCGGTACCCCGAGCGCGTCGGCGGCAACCTGCCACATCGCCGTCCGGGCACCGGTGCCGATGTCGGTGGCGTTGATCTGGACCAGGAGGCCCCCGTCGGGCCGGGCGGTGGCCGTGGCCGACGACGGCCTGGCCCGGGCCGGGTAGCTCGACCCGGCCACACCCGTGCCGATCAGCCAGCGCCCGTCGCGTCGGGCACGGGGTGTCGGGTCCCGGTCCGCCCAGCCGAACCGTCGGGCGCCCTCACGCAGACAGGCCACCAGGTTGCGGCTGGTGAACGGTCGTCCCTGGTCGGGGTCGACCTCCGCGTCGTTGCGGATGCGCAGCTCCACCGGGTCGATCCCCACGGTGGTCGCCAGTTCGTCCATCGCCGACTCCAGGGCGTACGCGCCGGGGCACTCGCCGGGAGCGCGCATCCAGAACGGCGTGGGCACGTCGAGGCGGACCAGCCGGTGCGTGGTGCGTCGGTGGGGTGCGGCGTACATGCTGCGGGTGTAGACGGCGGTCTGCTCGGCGAACTCCCGAATCGTCGAGGTCTGGCTGATCGCGTCGTGGCAGACGGCGGTGAGTCGCCCGTCGGCGTCGGCGGCGAGGCGGACCCGCTGGATGGTGGGGGTGCGGTAGCCGACCGGCCCGAACAGCTGCTGGCGGGTCAGCGCCAGCTTGACCGGCCGGTCGACGTGCCGGGCCGCGAGGGCGGCCAGCACCACCGCGGCCTTGGCGTACCCCTTACTGCCGAAACCTCCACCGACGTGCTCGGCGACGACCCGGATCGACTCCGGGGGCAGCTCGAACAGCTCGGCCAGCGTGGCCCGCACCGGAGACGCGCCCTGGTTGGAGTCGTGCACCAGCAGCCGCCCGTCGCGCCACTGCGCCGTCGTGGCGTGTGGCTCCATCGGGTTGTTGTGGTACGCCGGCGTTCGATAGGTGGCGTCCATCCGCACCGGGGCGGCCGCGTAACCGGCGTCGAAGTCGCCCTCGGCGGTGTCCGTCGGGTAGCTGGGGTTGACGTGGTCCGGCCGGTACAGCCCGGGATGGTCGGCGGTGAGCACGGTGCTGTGCGGCCCGGCGTCGTAGTCGATCCGGACCAGCCGGGCGCCCTCCCGGGCCGCCTCCAGGCTGGTGGCCACCACCACCGCGATCAGTTGCCCCCGGTAGTGCACCGTCGGCTCCTGCAACAGCCACAGCTCCATCTCGGGGCCGCGCGCCAGGCGGGGCGCGTTGCCGTGATGCACGACGGCCAGCACACCGGGTGACGCGAGTGCTTCCGCCGTGTCGACCCGGGTGATCCGGCCCCGGACCACCGCCGACGGCACCGCCCACCCGTAGGTGACCCCGTCCACCGGGTACTCCACCGCGTACCGGGCCGCGCCGGTGACCTTCTCGCGGCCCTCCAGCCGGGGGTACGCCCGACCGACCGCGTCGGTGGTCACGACGTCGCCTGCCCGGCCAGCTCGCTGAGCGCCCGTATCGTGATGGCCCGGGTCAGCGGCAGCTTGAAGCCGTTGTGCCGCAACGGCCGCGCCTCGGCCAGCTCGGCGTCGGCGGCCCTCGCCACCAGCTCGGGGCTGAACGGTCGACCCCGCAGCTCCTCCTCGGCCCGGTACGCCCGCCACGGCCGGTGCGCCACCGCCCCGTACGCCAGACGCACGTCGCGGATCACGTCGCCGTCGAGGTCCAGCACCGCGGCCACCGAGCCGGCGGCGAAGGCGAACGAGGCCCGGTCGCGCACCTTGAGGTACGTCGAGCGGCGCGCGGCCGGCAGCGACGGCAACCGGACGGCGGTGATCAGCGCGCCCCGGGCCAGGGTGGTCTCTCGCTCCGGGTGGGTGCCGGGGGAGCGGTGCAGGGCGGTGATCGGGATGTCGCGGGCGCCGTCGGCCTCGTGCACCTCGACCACCGTGTCGAGTGCGGCCAGCGCGACGGCCAGGTCGGACGGGTGGGTGGCCACGCACTGCTCGGACCAGTTCAGCACCGCCAGGTCGCGGTTCTGGCCGTGCAATGCCGCGCAACCGCTTCCCGGGTCGCGCTTGTTGCACGCCTTGCCGGTGTCCTGGAAGTAGACGCAGCGGGTGCGCTGCAACAGGTTGCCGGCGGTGGTGGCCATGTTGCGCAGCTGCCCGGAGGCGGCGGCGAGCAGGGCGCGGGCCAGCACCGGGTAGTCCCGACGGACCATGGGGTGGGCCGCCAGGTCGCTGTTCCGTACCGTCGCGCCGATCCGCAGCCCGCCGCCGGGCAACTCCTCGACGGTGTCCAGCGGGAGCCGGGTCACGTCCACCAGCACCTCAGGGCGCTGCACCCCGAGTTTCATCAGGTCCACCAGGTTGGTCCCGCCGCCCAGGTACACCGCCTGCGGTTCGGCGGCGAGCACGGCGACCGCGTCGGCCACGTCGGTCGGCCGGTGGTAGCGGAACGCCCTCATCGCGCCGTCGCCGTCTCGCGCACGGCCGCCACGATGTGTGGGTACGCGGCACAGCGGCACAGGTTGCCGGCCATCCGTTCGCGAATCTCCGCGTCGGTCAGTTCGACCGGTGCGTCAAGGTCGTCGGTGACCGCACTGGGCCAGCCCCGGGCGATCTCGTCGAGCATGCCGCGGGCGGAGCAGAGCTGCCCGGGGGTGCAGTAGCCGCACTGGAACGCGTCGTGCGCGATGAACGCGGCCTGCAACGGGGACAGCTCGTCCGGCCCGGCCAGCCCTTCGACGGTCACCACCGACCGGGCGTCCAGCGTGACGGCGAAGACCAGGCAGCTCTTCACCCGGCGGCCGTCCAGCAGCACGGTGCAGGAGCCGCACTGGCCGTGGTCACAGCCCTTCTTCGCCCCGGTCAGGCCCAGGTGCTCGCGCAGCGTGTCCAGCAGCGTGGTGCGGTTGTCCAGCCGCACCTCGCGGGATGCGCCGTTGACCTCGAACGACACCCGGGACGAGTGCCGCTCGTCGGTGCTCGTCTCGTCCTCCGGTCCGCTCTGCACCGGCCCAGACTAGCCTTACCGGTACAGACGAGGGCGAATAACGCAAAGCCCTCCGTACGGGAGGTGAGCCGGGTGCCGGACCTGCCGGTGACCGCCGGGCTGCTGCTGGCCGCCGGTGCGGGGCGACGGTACGGCCGGCCGAAGGCGCTGGTCGAGCTGGATGGCGAGTCGCTGGTGCGGCGCGGGGTCCGACTGCTGAGCGACGGCGGCTGCGCGATCGTGCACGTGGTGCTCGGTGCGGGCGCCGACGAGGTGCCCGACCTGCCCGGCGCGGTGTCGGTGCGCCACGACCGCTGGTTCGAGGGGATGGGCTCGTCGCTGCGCCGGGGCCTGGCCTCGCTGCCGGCCGACGTACCGGCTGCTGTCGTGGCCCTCGTCGACCAGCCGCTGCTCAGCCCGGTCGCGGTCCGCCGGGTGCGCGGGGCCTACGCCGGGGGCGCGGCCGTCGCGGTCGCCACCTACGCCGGCCGGCCGGGACACCCGGTGCTGCTGCCCCGGGAGACCTGGCCGCTGCTGGACGGGTACGCCATCGGTGACCGGGGTGCCCGCGACCTGCTGCGCGACCGGCCGGACCTGGTGGTCGAGGTGCCCTGCGACGACGTCGGCTCGTCGGTCGACGTGGATACCCCGGCCGACCTGCATCGCCTGCGAACGGTCAGCGACGCGTGAGCCACCGGGGCAGCCCCTCGCTGGTCACCGCGTGATAGGTGATCATGACGATGACGCCGATCAGGCCCAGCAGCGGACTGACGAACCAGCCGAGCACACCGCTGAGCCCGTAGAGGACCAGGCCGGTGACCGGTCGCAGCCGCTGCGTCCGCACGTACTGCGGGGTGACCCCGCGTCGGAGCAGCGCCGGGTGGCGGCGCAGATAGCCGAAGAACACCAACCAGGGGGCCGACATCAGGGCGGCGGCCAGCGCGTACAGGGCGACGGCGGCGCGTTGGTCGTCGGTGTCGCCGTGGGTGAACGCGGACGCCAGCACGGCGGTGGGGAACGGGATGATCACCGCGCCGAAGAGGATGCCGAGGTTGATCCAGCTCAGCGTGAGGGTGGTGCCGCGGATCAGTCGGACCAGGGCGTGGTGGTTGAGCCAGAGCACCCCGATGTAGACGAAGGACACCACGAAGGCCAGGTAGGACGCTCCCTCGTCGAGCAGCCCGGCCAGCAACTCACCCTCGTGGTATTCCGGCACCCGCAGCTCGATGACGAGCAGCGTGATGACGATGGCGAAGACGCCGTCGCTGAACGCCGTCATCCGGTCGGTGTCGGACACTCGGCGCCCGCTGTCGGGCTGCTCGACCTCGTCGGGTGCTGCGGCCATTGGCGCAGGTTACCCGCCGGGGTGGGCGCATGTGGCGCTTTGCCTGAACAGGCACATACCTGGCGCTGACCGCAGCTCTGCACCGCGACCTCGACCCGCTCGGCGCGGTGCCCGTCGCGCACCTCGCCGCGCTCGTCAGCGGGCTGCTGGTGATCGCCGCCGGCGCCGGATGGCTGCTCGCCGGCCGGCTGCCGCCGTCGCTGTCCCGCCGGGTCCTGGACTGAGCGGCGGGCGCCGACGCCCTGGGTGTCGCCTGACGCGGCACCCAGGGCGCGGAGCCCGCCAGCCCCCGTTCAGGCCACCGGCGTGGCGGTGCCGGTCGCCCTGGCGAGACGCTGGTGGGCGCGGATCAGGTCGGCGTAGCGCAGGCCGCTCGCCTTCACCGTCCGGCGCTGGGTGGCGTAGTCCACATGCACCAGCCCGAAGCGCTTGTCGTAGCCGTACGCCCACTCGAAGTTGTCCAGCAGCGACCACACGAAGTAGCCGTCCAGCGGCACGCCCCGGGCCACCGCCGACGCGCACGCGGCCAGGTGCTGCTCCAGGTGGTCGGTGCGCTCCTTGTCCTCCACCGTCCCGTCCGCGGTGACCTCGTCCGGCCAGGCCGAGCCGCTCTCGGTGACGATGATCCGGCCCGGCCGGTACTCCTCGTGCACGTCGACCAGCAGCCGCTCCAGGCCCGCGGGGTACATCTCCCACCCCATCGCGGTCTCCACCGAGCCGGGCACCGGCACCTGCCGGGCGTACGGCGGCGGCCCGGCCGGATCGTCGACCACCAGCTGACGGAAGTAGTAGTTCACCCCGAGGAAGTCGGTGGGCGTGGCGATCACCGCAAGGTCGTCGCCGCGTACCGGCGGCTCGACCCCGTAGGTGGCGATCATGTCGGCGGGGTAGCCGCGCCCGTGGATCGGGTCCAGCCACCACCGGTTGACGTGCCCGTCCGCCCGACGGGCCGCCGCGACGTCCTCGGGTCGGTCGGTTGCCGCCTCGATCGGGCTGAGGTTGACCACCAGACCCACCGAGGCCGGCCGGGCGGCGTTGGCGCGGATCGCCTGGGTGGCCAGGCCGTGCCCGAGCAGCACGTGGTGCGAGGCGTGCACCGCCCGGGTGAGGTTCCGCTCGCCTGGGGCCATGTTGCCCTCCAGGTACCCGATCCAGCACACGCAGAGCGGCTCGTTGACAGTGCACCAGTCGGCGACCCGGTCACCGAGGCGGGCGGCCACCACCGCCGCGTAGTCGGCGAACGCCTCGGCGGTGCTGCGCTCCGGCCAACCACCCCGGTCCTGAAGGACCTGCGGCAGATCCCAGTGGTAGAGCGTGACGAACGGTCGGATCCCGTCGGTGAGCAACGTGTCGACGAGCCGATCGTAGAAGTCCAGCCCGGCGGCGTTGACCCGCCCGATGCCGTCGGGCATGACCCGGGGCCAGGCCACCGAGAAACGGTACGCGTCCACGCCGAGTCGGCGCGCCAGCGCCAGGTCCTCCGGCCACCGGTGGTAGTGGTCGCACGCCACCGCGCCGGTGTCGCCGTTGTCGACCTTGCCGGGGGTCGCCGAGAAGGTGTCCCAGATGGACGGCGCCCGGCCGTCGACGTCGACGGCCCCCTCGATCTGGTACGCCGCCGTGGCGACACCCCAGAGGAAGTCGGGTGGCAGCTTGGACAGGTCGGGCACGGGTCGGTTCTCCTCTGGGGTTGGATGACTCACTTGACAGCGCCGGCGGTGAGGCCGGCGACGAAGTAGCGCTGCAGGGCCAGGAACCCGACGACGACCGGGATGCTGACCACCAGCGAGGCGGCCATGATCTGGTTCCAGTAGACGTTGAACTGGGTGGAGTAGCCCTGCAGGCCGACGGCCAGGGTGCGGCTGCCCTCGTCGGTCATCACCGACGCGAAGAGCACCTCTCCCCACGCGGTCATGAACGCGTACACGGTGACCGCGACGACGCCGGGCACGGCGGCCGGCAGGATGACCTGGAACAGGGTGCGCAGCGGACCGGCGCCGTCGACCTGCGCCGCCTCGTCCAGACCCCGGGGGATCGAGTCGAAGTAGCCGACCAGCATCCAGATCGAGAACGGCAGCGAGAAGGTCAGGTACGTGATGACCAGGCCGGTACGGCTGGCGTACAGCTCGATGCCGGTGGCGTTGCCCAGGTTGACGTAGATGAGGAACAGCGGCAGCAGGAACAGGATGCCGGGGAACATCTGCGTGGACAGCACCGTCACCGAGAAGACACCCCGACCGCGGAACCGGTACCGGCTGACCGCGAACGCGGCGAAGATGGCCACCGCCACCGAGCAGACCGCCGCGATGCTCGACACCACCAGGCTGTTCACCAGGTACCGGGCCAGCGGCACGGTGCTCCACATGTCGACGAACGGTTGCAGGGTGGGCCGACTGGGCCACCAGGTGAACCCGTTCTGCACGTCCTGCAACGGCTTCGCCGCGGAGGTGACCATCACGTAGAGCGGGATGACGACGAAGAGGGTGAGCAGGGTCAGCACGATGCGCCGGCCCCAGCGCTCACCGGCGGTCTCACGCATGGTCGTCCCTCCGACGGTTGGTGATCAGCAGGTAGGCGGCCGAGACGACCAGCAGGAACAGCAGCAGCGCCACCGACATCGCCGATCCCGAGCCGAAGTCCCAGGTCTTGAAGGAGCTGCGGTAGATGTGGATGGAGATGAGGTCGGCCTGCTCCGGCGCGGAGCCGCCGAACAGCACGAACGGGGTGTTGAAGTCGTTGAACGTCCACAGGAACAGCACCAGCAGCAGCACCAGGTTCACCGGCCGCAGCATCGGCAGGGTGACCGAGCGCAGCCGGCGCCAGAACCCGGCGCCGTCGATGGCGGCGGCCTCGTACAGCTCGCCGGGCACGTTCTGCAGGCCGGCCATCAGGCACAGGAACGCGAACGGCCAGTTGCGCCAGACCGACACCACCAGCAGCGACCAGAAGCTGTTGTCGCCGATCAACCAGAACGGCCGTTCGTTCATCAGCCCGAGCTGGTCCACGAGCACGTGGTTGACCAGGCCGGTGTCGCGTTGCAGCAGGAAGCTCCAGGTGATCACGGCGGCGTAGACCGGCAGCGCGTACGGGGTGAGGAAGAGCGCTCGCAGGATCGCCCGGCCACGGAACGGCCGTTGCAGGACGACCGCCGCCGCGATGCCGAGCAGCCAGGCGAACCCGACCGAGAGCAGGCTGTAGGCCAGGGTGACCCAGAACGAGTGCAGCAGTTCCTTGCCGGCGGCGCTGTTCAGGTCGAGCGTCGCCCGGTAGTTCTCCAGCCCGATGAAGGGCGCGGTGGACCAGTCGCGGATGTGGAACTGGGTCAGCTCCAGCAGGCTCATCCAGACCCCGACCACCATCGGGACCACGTGGATGGCGAGTTCCAGCACGATGGCCGGTGCGAGCAGCAGGTACGGCAGAAGCGAGCGGCGGGGGCCGCGGGGCCGGCGGGCCGGCCCCCGGGCCGGTGACCCGGTCCGGGGTTCGCGCCGGCCGGCGTCCGGCGCGGTGGTGCTGGTTGCCATCGGGGTCCTCTCGAAGGCGGTGGCCGTGGCCGGGCTCAGCACCCGACCACGGCCACCGGTGCCGCCTGGGTCAGCGCATCTTCTGCTGCGCGTCGGTCAGCTTCGCCTTCACCGACTCCTCGGTGACCGGCTTGCCGCTGGCCGCGTCGGCGAACAGCTCCTTCATCGCGGTGCCGACCAGGGTCTCGAAGGTGCTCTCCTCGGGCACCTGCGGCAGCGGGGCCGCGGTGGTGACCAGGGTCTCCTGGATCGTCTTCTGCTCCGGGGCGGTGAACGCCGGGTCGGAGGCCGCGGTCTTCACCGCCGGCAGCGAGCCGTAGGTGCGGTTGAGGATCGTCTGCTCCTCGTCGCTGGTCATGAACTTCACGAAGCTCAGCGCACCGTCACGGTTCTTGGTGTGCTTGAACACCGCCATGTTGATCCCGGCGACCATGCTGTTGACCTTCTTGCCGCCGGCCGGCGGGTTGGCCAGGAACGGCACCGGGGCCACCCCGTACGCGTCGGCGGGCATGTTCTGCGTCTTCAGGTTCGACCCGGCGGACTGCCACAGCAGCATGGCGGCCTTGCCGTTGGCGAAGTCGGAGACCGACTGGTTCTGCGCGTACTCGGCGTTGCTCGGGTTGGTGATCTTGTCGGCGGCCATGAAGTCGACGTAGCGCTTGATCGCCGAGACGTTCTGCGGGGTGTCGAAGGTCGGCTTGCCGGCCGAGTCGAACCACTCACCGCCGTACTGCTGGCTGAAGGTGAACGCGTGGTGGGCGTTCTCCGACGGGTTGGCACCCTCGATCGCCAGGCCCCACTTGCCGCCGGTGCTCAGCTTCTTGCCGTACTCGGCGAGCTGCTCCCAGGTGGTCGGCGGTGCGGTGATGCCGGCGTCGGCGAACGCCTTCTTGTTGTAGTACAGGCTGTACGCCATGCTGTAGAGCGGCACGGCGGCCGGCGGCTTGCCGGGGGCACCGGCGGCGGCGAGCGCGGCGGGCACGATCCGGTCCTTGCCGCCGACGGCCTGCAGGGTGGCGTCGTCGAACTCGACAAGCGCCCCGGTGGCCTGCAACGACGCCGACCAGGTGTTGCCGATGTTGACCACGTCCGGGCCCTTGCCGGAGGCGGCCGCGGCGAGCAGTCGGTTGAGCAGGTCCGACCAGGGGACCACCTCGACGGTG
Source organism: Micromonospora sp. CA-259024 (assembly GCF_050936255.1). NCBI lineage: Bacteria > Bacillati > Actinomycetota > Actinomycetes > Micromonosporales > Micromonosporaceae > Micromonospora > Micromonospora sp. CA-259024. The sequence continues at coordinate 1,565,955 of NZ_JBNJND010000001.1, forward strand.
ACCTTGATCCCGGTCTGCTTCTCGAACTTGTCCAGCTCGGGCTGGAGGATCGTCTTGTCGGCCTCCAGGCTGGCGCCCTGGTTGCTGGCCCAGTAGGTGAGCGTCTTGGGCGCTGCGGCGGAGTCGTCGCCAGAGCCGCCGCAGGCGGTCAGCGAGGCGACCGCCAGTACGGCGGCGGTGAATATCCCGAGGTGTCGTCTCGACACGGTCTGCCCTTCCGGTGCGTGGTGGGGGTCCGCCGGCCTCCGTCGTCGATAGGGGTCGGGGCGACGGGCGACCGGCCGCGGACAGGGTTCGGGGGTGCGCCGTCGGAGTCCGTCGGCGTTTCCCGGGAGTTACATCACGGCTTAAATTATGTCGTCATTAAAGTTGTTGGCCGGTGGGTCGTCAAGCACGAGGCGGTTACAGTCGCCTCGAACGGCCGACGGGAACGAGGTGACGAGTGGAGCTGGCGCGTGCCACCAACCGCAGCGTGCGGCTGCGCAACCGGTCCGCCCTGCTGACCAGGCTCTTCCTCGACGGCCCGCTCACCCGGCAGGACCTGGTGCGCAGCACCGGGCTGAGCCAGCCGGCGGTGAGCAACGTGGTCGCCGACCTGATCGACGAGGGGCTGGTCGCCGAGGCCGGCGCCGCCGAGTCCGACGGTGGCCGACCCAGCATGCTGCTGCGGATCGCGCCCCGCTTCGCCTTCGTGATCGGCGTGGACGTCGGCGAGACCCGGGTCCGGGTGGAGCTGTTCGATTTCGCGATGACCCTGCTGGCCAGCATCGAGTACCCCCTCGATCCGGCGCGGACCGAGCCCGACCTGGTGGCCGGGCACGTGCTGGCCGGTATCGACGCGGTGACCGGGCAGGCCGGGGTGGCGACCGGCGAGGTGCTCGGCGTCGGCATCGGCGTCTCCGGGGTGGTCGAGCAGGGCGCCGAGGCCGTCGTGCACGCCCAGGCGCTCGGCTGGGACCGGGTGCCGCTGGAGCGGCTGATCGGTGCTGGCACCGACCTGCCGCTGCACATCGACAACGGCGCGAAGACCCTCGGCCAGGCCGAGATGTGGTTCGGCGCCGGCCGGGGCGCCCGACATGCTGTCTTCGCGCTGGTCGGCTCCGGCGTGGGCGCGTCCGTGGTGACCAACGGCGCCACCTACCGGGGCGTGTCCAGCAGCGCGGGGGAGTGGGGCCACACCACCCTGGTGTACGGCGGCCGGGCCTGCCGGTGCGGGGCACGCGGCTGCCTGGAGGCGTACGTGGGCGCGGAGGCGATCATCGACCGCTACCGGGAGGCGCGCCGGGGCCGAGCCGTGCCGGGCGAGGACGAGGAGTCCCAGATCGCCGCCCTGGTGGCTGCCGCCGAAACGTCGACCACCGCCCGCCGGGTGCTGGACGACACCGCCGGCTACCTCGGCGCCGGGGTGGCCAACCTGATCAACCTGTTCAACCCCGAGCGGGTGGTGCTCGGCGGCTGGGCGGCGATGGCACTGGGTGACCTGCTGCCGGCCGTCCGCGAGGCCGCCGGCCGGCAGGCACTGCGCCAGCCGTACGAGCAGGCGTCGATCGAGCTGTGCCGGCTGGGGGTGGACGCGGTGGCGTTGGGCGCCGCCACGCTGCCGATCGCCCGCTTCCTCACCGAGGGTGGCGTCCGCCGCTGAGGGCAAACCGCCCAGAACTGACCTTCGGGATAAATAACAGTGTTATAGATCGATGTCTTGACGCCGCCGCAATCTCGCCGCAACACTCCTACGAGAGCGCTCTCCGACCCTCGGTGCCGCATCGGCGACACCACCACCCGGCACGAGCCCGATCCCCACCCACGCGGCATCCGTAATCCCCTAGCGACAGGCGATGTCATGACATCTCGCGGAACATCCGTACGCCCGCGCCCCCGACGGGCCGTCCGGCACCTGCTCGTCGGGCTCACCGTGGCCCTGGTCGCGGCGCTCACCCCGACCGGCGCCTCGACACCGGCGCAGGCCGCGCCCACCCTGCTCTCCCAGGGTCGCCCCGCCACCGCCTCGTCCACCGAGAACGCCGGCACCCCCGCCGCCGCCGCGGTGGACGGCAACGCCGGCACCCGCTGGGCCAGCGCCTTCAGTGACCCCCAGTGGCTCCAGGTCGACCTGGGGGCCCGGGCCACCATCACTCAGGTGAACCTGCTCTGGGAGGGTGCCTACGGCCGGGCCTTCCAGCTCCAGACCTCCGACGACGGGGCCACCTGGACCACCATCTACTCGACCACCACCGGCACCGGCGGCACGCAGAACCTCACCGTCACCGGCGCCGGCCGCTACGTACGCATGAACGGCACCGCCCGGGGCACCGGCTACGGCTACTCGCTCTGGGAGTTCCAGGTCTACGGCGAGACCGGCGGCACCACGCCGACCTGCGGCAGCACCAACGCCGCCCAGGGCAGCCCGACGACCGCCTCGTCCACCGAGGACGCCGGCCTCGCGGCGTCCGCCGCGGTCGACGGCAATCCCGGCACCCGCTGGGCCAGCGTCGCCAGCGACCCGCAGTGGTTACGCGTCGACCTGGGCAGCACCCGGACGATCTGCCGGGTGGTGCTCACCTGGGAGGCCGCGTACGCCCGAGCATTCCAGCTCCAGACCTCGGCCGACGGGGCCACCTGGACCACCATCTACTCGACCACCACCGGCGCCGGTGGCACGCAGAGCCTCGACATCAGCGGCAGTGGCCGCTACCTGCGGATGTACGGCACCGTCCGGGGCACCGCCTACGGCTACTCGCTCTGGGAGCTGGCGGTGAACACGACCGGCGGCACCAGCGAGCCCCCGGTGACGCCCACCGACCCGCGCAACCCCAACCTCGGGCCGAACACGTTCGTCTTCGACCCGAGCACCCCCACCGCCACCATCCAGAGCCGACTGAACACCCTCTTCACCCAGCAGGAGACCAACCAGTTCGGCCCGCAGCGCTACGCGGTGCTGTTCAAGCCCGGCACCTACACCGCGGACGTCAACCTGGGCTTCTTCACCCAGGTGGCCGGGCTCGGCATGAGCCCGGACGACGTGAACCTCAACGGCCACGTCCGTGCCGAGGCGTTCTGGTTCGGCGGCAACGCCACCCAGAACTTCTGGCGGGCCGCGGAGAACCTCTCGGTCACCCTGCCCGCCGGGCAGACCGTGGAGCGCTGGGCGGTGTCCCAGGCCGCGCCGTACCGGCGGATGCACCTGCGTGGGGCGCAGAACCAGATCCAGCTCTGGAACGGTGGCGACGGCTGGTCCAGCGGCGGCCTGATGGCCGACACCCGCATCGACGGGCTGGTCGTTTCCGGCTCGCAGCAGCAGTGGTACTCCCGCAACAGCGAGTTCGGCAACGGCTGGACCGGCTCGGTGTGGAACATGGTCTTCCAGGGCGTCGTCGGCGCGCCGCCGCCGAGCTTCCCCAACCCGTCGCACACCGTCATCGGCCAGACCCCGCAGGTGCGGGAGAAGCCGTTCCTCTACGTCGACGGCACCGGTGAGTACCGGGTCTTCGTGCCGGCGCTGCGCAGCAACTCCGCCGGCACCAGCTGGTACAACAAGACCCCGGCCGGCTCGTCCATCTCGCTGTCGCAGTTCTTCGTCGTCCAGCCGGGCACCAGCGCGGCCACCATCAACGCGGCCCTCGCCCAGGGCCGGCACCTGCTCTTCACCCCGGGCGTGCACCGGGTCACCGAGCCGATCCAGGTCAACCGGGCCGACACGGTGATCCTCGGTCTCGGTCTCGCCACCATCCAGGCCGACAACGGCACCGTGGCGATGCGGGTGGCCGACGTGGACGGCGTCAAGGTGGCCGGCATCATGTTCGAGGCCGGCACGACGAACTCGCCGGTGTTGATGGAGGTCGGGCCGACCGGCTCGTCCGCGAGTCACGCCGCGAACCCGACCTCGCTGCACGACGTGTTCTTCCGCATCGGCGGGCCACACGTCGGCCGGGCCACCAACACGCTGACCGTCAACAGCGACAACGTGATCGGCGACCACATGTGGCTGTGGCGGGCCGACCACGCCGCCACCGGTATACCCACCGGGTGGACGCTGAACACCGCCGACACCGGGCTCACGGTCAACGGCGACAACGTCACCATGTACGGCCTCTTCGTCGAGCACTACCAGAAGTACCAGACCGTCTGGAACGGCAACGGGGGGCGGACGTACTTCTACCAGAACGAACTGCCGTACGACCCGCCCAACCAGGCGGCCTGGATGAACGGGTCGACCCGGGGTTACGCCGCGTACAAGGTCGCGGATTCGGTGACCAGCCACCAGGCGTGGGGGCTGGGCAGCTACAGCTACTTCAACGTCGACCCCTCGGTGGTCGCGGAGCGGGCCTTCGAGGTGCCCACCAACCCGAACGTGCGTTTCACCAACATGGTCACCGTGTCCCTCGGTGGCGTCGGGACCATCAACCGGGTGATCAACAACGCCGGTGGCACCGCGAACGCGGCCAACCAGCAGGTGTACCTGACCACCTACCCCTGACCGGGGCGCCCGCACCGGCCCGGTCGTCCCACGGACCGGGCCGGTCGGGTCGCACCGTGGGCCAGGCCGGCCCGGTCCCGCCGAGACCGGGCCGGCCCTGGTCGCGTCGTCACCCGTTCCCTGCTGGCGGTCGGGACGGGACGGGCAGTCTTTTCGGGCGGCCTGTCGATTCGGGCCAACGCCGTTCGTGTGGAGGATGAGAGGCCAGCGACGCGCCGGCCGTCCCCGCGAGGAGGAACGATGACGTTGTACCTGCTCAGCATCCAGCAGCCGCAGGGTGAGCTGCCGCCGGACCCGGAGTTCCTGGCCGGGGTGATGCGCCAGCTCGGTGAGTTTCGTGACGAGCTGACGTCCAGCGGGTCGTGGGTCTTCGGGCAGGGTCTGCACGGCCCGGAGACCGCCACCGTGCTGCGCCCCCGCGACGGCGAGGTGCTCGTCACCGACGGGCCGTTCGTCGAGGGCAAGGAGTACCTCGGCGGCATCACCATCATCGACGTGGCGGACCTGGACGCCGCCCTGGCCTGGGGCCGCCGGTACGCGGTGGCCACCACGCTGCCGATCGAGGTCCGCCCCTTCCACGGTGGGGCCGAAGACTGACCGTGCCGGACGTGGAGACGGTGTTCCGCGCGGAGTACGGGCGCGCGGTCGCCGTCCTGGTTCGCCTCCTCGGCGACATCGACCTCGCCGAGGAGGCCGTCCAGGAGGCTTTCGCCATCGCGGTGGAGCGCTGGCCGACGACCGGGCCGCCACCGAGTCCGGCCGGTTGGATCATCACCACCGCCCGGAACCGGGCGATCGACCGGTTGCGCCGCGAGACGTCCCGGCTTGATCGGTACGCCCAGGCGGCCCTGCTGTTCGCCGCCGACGGACCCGTCGAGGAGGGGCCTGTGCGCGACGACCGACTACGGCTGATCTTCACCTGCTGTCATCCGGCACTCGCCCCGACCGCCCGGGTCGCCCTCACCCTGCGCCTGCTCGGCGGACTGAGCACCGCCGAGATCGCCCGGGCCTTCCTGGTGCCGGAGCCGACGATGGCGCAGCGGCTGGTCCGCGCCAAGTCGAAGATCCGTCACGCCCGGATCCCGTACCGGGTACCGCGCGACGCCGACCTGCCTGACCGGCTGCACGCCGTGCTCGCGGTGCTCTACCTGATCTTCAACGAGGGGTACACGGCCAGCGCCGGGCGGCATCTGGTCCGCGCTGAGCTGTGCGTCGAGGCCATCCGGCTGACCCGGCTGGTGGTCGAGCTGATGCCGGACGAGCCGGAGGCGCTCGGCCTGCTCGCACTGATGCTGCTCACCGAGTCCCGCCGCGCCGCGCGGACCACCACCGACGGCGACCTCGTTCCGCTGCCCCGGCAGGACCGGGGCCGCTGGGACGCCGAGTTGATCATCGAGGGGCAGGCGCTGGTCCGCCGCTGCCTGCGCCGCGACCGGCCCGGGCCGTACCAGATCCAGGCCGCGATCGCCGCCGTGCACAGCGCCGCACCGCGTGTCGCCGACACCGACTGGAGCCAGATCCTCCAGCTGTACGACCATCTGACGGTGGTCGCCCCCAGCCCGGTGGTCGCGCTGAACCGGGCGGTCGCGCTCGCCGAGGTGGCCGGGCCGGCGGTCGCGCTCGCCGAGGTGGATCGTCTCCACCTGGACGGCTACCACCCGCACCACGCGGTCCGCGCTGACCTGCTGGCCCGGCTCGGCCGGAACGCCGAGGCCGTCGAGGCGTACCGGTCAGCCGTCGCACTGACGGACAACGTGGCCGAACGGGCCTTCCTCACCGCCCGCGCGGCGGCCCTGGCGCCGCGCTGACCCGCCGTGGGCGGGCTACTGGTCCGCGACCGTCGACCGACGCGTCGGCTGCCCGGGAACGGTCGGTGGCTCGGCGAGGATGCCGCGCATCACGTCTTCGACGTTGGGCACCTGGGCGAGCTCGCCCAGGCCTTCGACGTAGCGCAGCAACCGGAGCTGCATCGCCGCCAGCTCCGCGCGGCATTCCGCGTCGTCGGGCCAGGCCGACTCGGGCCCGTCCGGATTGGCCTGCTCCCACGCCTTCAGACGCGGATGCCACGTCGAGAGGAATGGCCGAAGCTCGTTGTTGAGCATGGCGATCCCGAGATGTTCCACGGTCGGCCGTCCGGTGGTACGAACCGACGGTGCCGCCTGGCTCAGCACCTCCCTGGTGATCGCGAACAGCTGGTAGAGCGACGTCAGCGCCTCCCGGACGAGACCCGTGCCGGTCGCCAGCGGCTGGCCGGACACCCGGGTGACCGCCTCGACGAACAGCCGCCACGCGGTCTGCTTGTTGTCCCGCGTGACGGCGAACCTCAGCTCGCTGAACTGCGGGACCGAGACGGTCACCTCCGCCAACTGGAAGAACCGTGAATAGGCGGACGCCACCACCGCCGCGACGCCGCCCGCCGTCGTGCCGCAGAGCGTGAAGAGGGCGGGACCGGTCAATCGACTGGCCATATACACCGCCAACCCCACGGCGGCACCGACCACCAGACCCAAGGCGATGTGGAGCCACCGGGAACCGCGCCAGCGCATCAGCATCCCTGCATCGTCCCAGACATTTTCCACCTCGTTGGGCGGGGGCGTCCCGTTCCGAGTGCGCGTTTGCCGACCGGGTGTGCCGGGAAACCGAACCGCCCCGGGCGCGGGGTCCACCCGCGGCCGCAGCAGCGGATGGAGACGGCCCATGGCGTACCGTCCGACGACGGTCACGGACACCGTGCCCGACCTGTCCATCCTCACGCTCGGCGTGGAGGAGGAGTTTCTGCTGCTCGACCCGGACAGCGGACGTAACCTGCCGGTGGCCGACCAGGTGTTGGCCGCGCTGCGCGGCACCGCCCGGGACCAGAGCCGCCAGGAGTTCCGGCACAGCATGGTGGAGATGGTCACGCCGGTCTGCGCCGACCTCACCGAGCTGCGCGCGCACCTGGTGGCGCTGCGCCGCTCCGCAGCCGAGGCCGCCACGGCGGCCGGGGCCCGGCTGGTGGCGGTCGGTGCCACCCCCGTGGCCGAACCGCACCTGACGGTGCCCGACAAGCCCCGCTACCACGCGATGTCGCGCCGGTACGGGCCGGTGGCGCACGATCCGGCGGTGTGCGGCTGCCACGTGCACGTCGGGCTGCCCGACCGGGAACTGGTTGTGCAGGTCTGCAACCACCTTCGGGTGTGGCTGCCGGTGGTGCAGGCGCTCACCACCAACTCGCCGCTGCACGACGGGCAGGACACCGGCCACGCCAGCTGGCGGTCGATGCAACTGGAACGCTGGCCCAGCATCGGCCCGACCCCGTACTTCGACTCCGCCGCCGACTACGACCGGACCGTCGGCGAGCTGATCGCCGCCGGCATCATGCTCGACGCCGCGATGGTCTACTGGTACGCCCGGCCGTCGTCGGCCTACCCGACGGTGGAGGTGCGGGTGGGGGACGTCTGCCCCGACGTGGACGACGCGGTGCTGGTCGCCGCGCTGGTCCGGTCACTCGTCGCCACCCTCGCCGACGACGTACGCGCCGGGGTGACCGCCCCGCGCACCCGCGGTTGTCTGGTCGCCGCGGCGCACTGGCGTGCCGCTCACGACGGCCTCGACGGTGAGCTGATCGACCTGCGCGCCGGCGGCACCCGACCGGCCTGGGAGCTCGTCGACGAGATGATGGCGGTCATCGCCCCGGCACTGCTGCGCCACGGCGACCTGGGGTACGTCTTGGCACAACTGGCCCGGCTGCGCCGCGACGGCACCGGCGCGACGCGGCAGCGTCGGGTGCTGGAGCGTACCGGTGACCTGCACGCCGTCATCGACGACCTGGTCAGGCGCACCGCCGCCGGTTGACCGGCGACCCTCAGCGGATGTCGTGCGTCTGCAGCCACAGCTCCAGGAGCCCGAGCTGCCACAACTTGTTGCTGCCGGCCGCCGCCTCGGCCCGGTCCGGCTCGGCGAGCAGGCGTGCCACGTACTCCGGGCGGAACAGCCCCCGCTCGCGCGCGGCCGGCGCCTGCAACGCCTCGGCGACCAGCTCGCGCACCGGGCCGTCCACGTTGCGCAGCGCCGGCACCGGGAAGTACCCCTTGGGACGGTCGACCACCTCGGCGGGCAGCACCTCCCGGGCGACCTCCTTGAGGACGCCCTTGCCGCCCTGGGCGACCTTGTGCTCAGGCGGGCAGTGCGCGGCCAGGGTCACCAGGTCCTGGTCGAGGAAGGGCGTGCGGACCTCCAGGCCCCACGCCATGCTCATGCTGTCCACCCGCTTGACCGGGTCGTCGGGGAGCATCACATGCGTGTCCAGGCGCAGCACGGCGTCCAGGGCGGTCTGCGCCCCGGGCGCGGCGAGGTGCCCGACGAGGAGGTCCCGGCTGGCGTCGTCGTCCAGCGCGTACGCCGGGCCGACGATGCTGCGCAGCTCGTCGTGGTCGCGGTCGAAGAACGCCGCGGCGAACGTCTCGGCGGCGCCGTGCCGGGGTGCCTCGGTCAGCGGCTGGTGGTAGCCGTAGCCGGCGAACACCTCGTCGGCGCCCTGCCCGGACTGTGCCACCTTCACGTGCCGCGCCACCTGCTCGGAGAGCAGATGGAAGGCGACCACGTCGTGGCTGCCCATCGGCTCGGTCATCGCGAGCACGGCACGCCGTACGGCGGGCACGAGGTCGTCGTCGGCCAGCCGGACCCGGTGGTGGTCGGTGTCGTACGCGCGGGCCACCAGGTCGGAGTAGTGGAACTCGTCGCCGGACTCGCCGTCGCGGCTGTCGAAGCCGATGCTGAACGTCCGCAGGTGCTGCTGGCCGGCCTCGGCGAGCAGCGCCACGATGAGGCTGGAGTCCAGCCCACCGGAGAGCAGCACGCCGACCGGTACGTCGGCGACCAGCCGTCGGCGTACCGCCGCGCGCAGGGCGTCCCCGATGGCGGCCTGCCAGTCGGCGGCGTCCATGCCCGCGTCGGACGGCTCCCGCACGTAGTCGGGTCGCCAGTACACCTCCTCGCGGCTGCGCCCGTCCGCCTCGATCACCCGCAGGGTGGCCGGCGGTAGCTTGCGCACGCCGCGTAGCACGGTCCGCGGCGCGGGCACGATCGAGTGCCAGGACAGGTAGTGGTGCAGCGCCACCGGGTCTATGCCGGTGTCCACGTCGCCGGCCCGCAACAGCGCGGGCAGGGTGGAGGCGAACCGGAGCCGCCCGGGCGTCTCGGCGAGGTAGAGCGGTTTGATGCCGAGTCGGTCGCGGGCCAGCACCAGCCGCCGCCGGGCCCGGTCGACCAGCCCGATCGCGAACATGCCGACCAGGTGGTCGACGAAACGTTCACCCCAGTGCGCGTACGCCACCAGGATCACCTCGGTGTCGCTGGTGGATCCGAAGGTGTACCCGGCGTTCCGTAGCTCCTCGCGCAGCTCCGGGTAGTTGTAGATGCAGCCGTTGAAGACGAGCGCGAGGCCCAGGTCGTCGCGGACCATCGGCTGGCCGCCCGCGTCGGACAGGTCGATGATGGTCAGCCTGCGGTGCCCGAGGGTCACCCAGTCGTCGGTGAAGAGTCCCTCGTCGTCCGGGCCGCGCGACCGCATCGCCTCGGTCATCCGGGTGACCGCCGACGCGTCGGGCGGCCGGCCGTCGAAGCGCGCCTCCCCGCTGATCCCGCACATCAGGCGGGGCGGTGGGTCAGGCGGGGCATCAGCGGCATGAGCGGTCCTCCTGTCACCTGGCCCCACGGGCGGGTGCGGTGGCTACCCGTGCGCGGGTCGGACAAACCCGCGTCCGACGTCAGGAAGGGTTCCTTTCTCTACACCAGGTTTCCGTTCAGGCACGAAGGGTGCGCAGGATGCGGGCCAGCTCGGCCCGGTCGGCGTCGTCCAGGTGACCGAAGAAGCGGTCGGCCTCGGCCCGGCGAGCGGTCCGGATGGCGGCACTGACGCGGTCGCCCTCCGCGGTGAGCGCCACCAGGGTCGCCCGCCGGTCGGCCGGGTCGGGTCGGCGTTCGACGAGCCCACGGGCCTGGAGGTCGTCGACGACCTCGGTGGCGGAGCGGGGCGCGATGCGCAGGTGCTCGGCGAGCGTGCTGGGGCGTACCTCGCCGTGGCGGCCCAGCACACCGAGCGCCCGGGACTGGCTGGGGGTGATGTCCCACGGTGCCAACGACTCCCGGGTCTGCCGGCGCAAACGGGACGCGACGGCCCAGAACGTCTCCGCCAGGCTCTCGTCGTCGGCGCTGCCGGTGGTGTCCTCGGTCACCGGAATACCGTAGCAGTCAATGCGGTTGTTCCCTCATGATGAGGTAACCTCAGCATGTCTCGACGAAAGGTAGTGCCCCTTGGAATCCACCCCCATGGGCCGCGACCGCGGCCGCCGCACCGTCAGCGCCGAAGAGAAGACACAGGCCCGCCAGGTGTCGCTGCGCCGCATCGGCCGCCTGTTCACCCCCCACCGGCCCGCGTTGGCCGCGGTCACCGCGATCATCGTGATCTCCTCGATCATCGCGATGGCCACCCCGTTCCTGCTGCGTGCCGTCATCGACCGGGCCCTGCCGCAGAGCGACGTGACCCTGCTGGTCTGGCTGGTCCTCGGCATGGTCGCCGTGGCCGCGGTGACCTCCGCCCTCGGCGTCGTACAGACCTGGATCTCCACCCAGGTCGGCCAGCAGGTCATGCACCGGCTGCGCACCGACGTCTTCAGCCACCTCCAGCGCCAGTCGCTGGGCTTCTTCACGCGCACCCGCACCGGTGAGGTGCAGTCCCGGATCACCAACGACATCGGCGGCATGCAGTCGGTCGTCACCTCCACCGCCACCGCCGTCGCGTCCAACCTCACCACCGTCGTCGCCACCGCGGTCGCCATGGTCGCGCTCTCCTGGCAGCTCTCCCTGGTCTCGCTCGTGGTGCTGCCGCCGGCGATCTGGCTGACCCGCCGGGTCGCTCGGATGCGCCGTGAGATCACCGCCCAGCGGCAGCGCGAACTCGCCGACCTCAACGTCACCGTCGAGGAGGGGCTCTCGATCAGCGGCGTCCAACTGGCCAAGACCCTCGGCACCGGCCCGGCGCTGATCGACCGGTTCACCGCCTCCTCGGCCCGCCTGGTCGACCTGGAACTGCGCAGCGAGTTGGCCGGCCGCTGGCGAATGGCCTCGATGAGCATCATCTTCGCCGCCGTACCGGCGGTCATCTACCTCGCCGCCGGCCTGCCCGGCACCGCCGGCACCCTGAGCATCGGCACCCTGGTCGCCTTCACCGCCCTGCAGGGCGGGCTGTTCCGGCCGCTGATGGGCCTGCTCAACGTGGGCGTCTCGCTCACCGCGTCGCTGGCGCTGTTCGCCCGGATCTTCGAATACCTGGACCTGCCGATCGACGTGGCCGACCCCGCCGAGCCGGTCCGCCTCGACCCCGCCCGGGTGGGCGGCCACCTGCGCCTGGAGAACGTGACCTTCGGCTACCCGGGCAGCGACACCGCCGCGCTCGCCGGAATCACCCTCGACGTGCCCGCCGGCACCAGCCTCGCCCTGGTCGGGGAGACCGGCTCCGGCAAGAGCACCCTCGCCGGGCTGGTCAGCCGGCTGCACGACCCGACCGGCGGCCGGGTGACCGTGGACGGCGTCGACCTGCGTGACCTGCGCCTGGCCGACCTGGCCGCGATCGTCGGCGTGGTCAGCCAGGAGACGTACCTGCTGCACACCACCGTCCGGGAGAACCTGCGCTACGCCCGGCCGGACGCCACCGACGCGGAGATCGAGGACGCCGCCCGCGCGGCCCAGATCCACGACCTGATCGCCGGGTTGCCCGACGGGTACGACACGATGGTCGGCTCACGTGGTCACCGGTTCTCCGGCGGCGAGAAGCAACGGCTGGCGATCGCCCGTACGCTCCTGCGCGACCCGCGCATCCTGGTCCTCGACGAGGCCACCAGCGCGCTGGACACCGAGACCGAACGAGCCGTGCAGCGGGCGTTCGACGTGCTCGCCGAGGGGCGGACGACGATCACCATCGCGCACCGGCTCTCCACGGTCCGCGACGCCGACCAGATCGCGGTGCTCGACCACGGCCGGATCGTCGAGGCCGGCACCCACGACAGCCTGCTGGACCGCAACGGCCGCTACGCCACGCTGGCGGCCTGAGCGTCGGCTCACAACCGTCTCGAAACCGTCGCTAAAACTGTCTCATTATTGCCCCTCCAGGTGGCGGTAGACGGTCGCCCGCGAGACGCCCAGCGTGGCGGCGATGGCCTCCACCGAGTGGGTGCCCGCCGCGTGCATCCGCCGGGCCACCTCGACCTGCTCCCGGCCCAGCGCCCGCGGCCGTCCCGGCCGTCGCCGGCCGACCGGGGTCCCGTGCGGCGGACTCCCAGGCCCCAGGCCCGCGCCCGCCGCAGCCGCGGCGTCCGAGGCCGGCGCGGCCAGCAGGCGACGTACGCCGTCGAGCATGTCGGCGCGCAGCACCTCGTCGGACACGTCGGCGAAGAAGACGACCGGATCGCTGCAGGCGGCGACCGCCTGTACCGCCCGGACCCGTTCCCGACTGCCGGCATCGGGACCCGCGATGAGGTCGTTGGCCCGCATCGCGATTTCCACCAGGCGGTGGTACGTGTCCCCGCGACCGATCAGCGCGATGTCGTGGAAGAGCATGCCGAGCGGTCGGCGATGGGCGAGCATGGTGTCCACCCAGCCCTCCAGCACGGTCCACCGGGCCAGCTCGGTCGGCTGCGTCTGAGCCGAGTCGAGTAGCGCCTCCAGGTCGGCCACGAACGGCTCGACCAGGGCGGCGAGCAGGTTCTCCTTGGCCGGGAAGTGGTACAGGATCGCGGCCTTGGTGAGCCGCAGCCGCTCGCCTATCTGGCGCAGCGAGGTGCGCTGGTAGCCGTGTTCGGCGAAGAGGTCGAGCGCGGCGCGCAGGATCCGGGTGCGGGTGTCGTCCGCGGGATCGGCGGTCATGCCGGCCAGCCTAGCGACGTCCTGACCGGTGGCCACCATCACCGTTGAAGTCACTGACCGGCGGTCAGTACAGTGGGGACGATCGACGCAGCCAACGGCAGGAGGGGCGATGCCCGTCATCTCGATCAGCAACCTGGTCAAGACGTTCGGCGCCATCCGGGCACTCGACGGGCTGGATCTGCGGGTCGAGCAGGGAGAGGTGCACGGTTTCCTCGGGCCCAACGGGTCCGGGAAGTCCACCACCATCCGCATCCTGCTCGGGCTGCTCCGCCGCGACTCGGGCGACGCCCAGGTGCTCGGCGCAGACCCGTGGCGCGACGCGGTCCGCCTGCACCGCCGGCTGGCGTACGTGCCGGGCGACGTCAACCTCTGGCCCAACCTCACCGGCGGCGAAGCCATCGACCTGCTCGGCCAGCTGCGCGGCGGGCTCGACCGGCGTCGCCGCGACGAGCTGCTGCAACGCTTCGACCTGGACCCGACCCGCCGATGCCGCACGTACTCCAAGGGCAACCGGCAGAAGGTCGCCATCGTCGCCGCCTTCTCCTCGGCCGTGGAGCTGTATGTGCTCGACGAGCCGACCTCCGGCCTCGACCCCCTGATGGAGGCGGTGTTCCAGAACGAGGTCCGGCGGGTCAAGCAGGCCGGCGCCACCGTGCTGCTCTCCAGCCACGTGCTCGCCGAGGTGGAGGCGCTCTGTGACCGGGTCAGCATCATCCGCGAGGGCCGTACCGTCGAGTCCGGCACCCTCGCCGAGCTGCGCCACCTCACCCGCACGGCGGTGACCGTCGAGACGGCCCGCCCGGCCACCGGCCTGGACGCGCTGCCCGGTGTGCACGACGTGCACGAGGTCGACGGGCGTACCCACCTGGAGGTCGACCCGGCCCACCTCGACGAGCTGCTCGGTCACCTCATCCGCTTCGGCGTCCGCGCGTTGACCAGCACCCCACCCACCCTGGAGCAGCTCTTCCTGCGCCACTACGGCGACGAACCCGCCGCCGGTGCTGCGCCGCCCGGTGCCCCTGATGTCGCGGCCCCGCAGGCCGGTGCCCGGTGAGCGCCCTCACCGGCACGGCTCGGCTGGCCCGGCTCGTGCTGCGCCGCGACCGGATCCGCCTCGCGATCTGGATCCTCGGCACGCCCCTGCTCGTCTACGCCCTCGCCGGCAGTGTCACCGGCATCTACCCGGACCAGGCCACCCGCCTCGGCTACGCCACCACCTCGGCGTCCAGCCTGGTCGCCCGCGCCTTCAACGGCCCCATCCACGGCGCCGACCTCGGGGCCGTGGTGGTCGCCGAGACGTACGTGACGCTGGCCCTGATCGTCGCGCTGCTGAGCACGTTCGCGGTGACCCGGCACACCCGGCAGAACGAGGAGACGGGCCGGGCGGAACTGCTCGGCTCGTCCGTGGTCGGCCGGTACGCGCCACTCACCGCCGCGCTGTTCGTCGTCGTCACGGCGAACCTGCTGGCCGCTGTGCTGCTCGCGTTCGCGCTGGCCGGCGCCGGCCTCCCGCTCGCCGGCTCCATCGCGGCCGCCGCCGCGATCGGTGGCGTCGGCGTCGCCTTCACGGCGATCGCGGCGGTCACCGCACAGCTCTCCGTGACCTCCCGGGGTGCCAACGCGCTCGCCGCCGCCACCGTCGGGCTCTCCTTCGTGCTGCGTGCCGCCGGTGACGTGTTCGGCGAACAGAGCGCCGACGGCACCCGGGTGCAGAGCGCCTGGCCGTCGTGGATCTCCCCGCTGGGCTGGGGCAACCAGGTGCGGGCCTTCGGCGGCGAACGCTGGTGGGTGCTCGCCCTGCCCGTGGCACTGCTGCTCGCCGGGGTGGCACTGGCGTACGCCCTCGCCGAGCGCCGCGACCAGGGCGCCGGGCTGATCGCCCCGCGACGTGGGCCGGCGACCGGTGCGCCACGGCTGCTCAGCCCCGCCGGGCTGGCCTGGCGGATGCAGCGCGGCACGCTGCTCGGCTGGGCGGTCGGCGTGGCCGTGCTCGGGCTCTCCCTGGGCGTCGCCGCCGACGAGTTCAACGCCATGATCGACCAGAATCCGGCCGCCGCCGAGGCGATCAACGCGATGGGTGGCGGAGCCAACCTGATCGACGCGTACCTGGCCGCGATGCTCGGGCTCTTCGCCCTGACCATCGGGGCGTACGTGGTGCAGGCCCTGCTGCGGATACGCGGCGACGAAGCCGACGGCGTACTGGAGGCGGCCCTCGCCACGGCGGTCAGCCGCACCCGCTGGCTCGGCACGCAGGTGCTCGCCGCTGCGCTCGGTGTGCTCGCCCTGCTGCTACTCGCCGGCGTGACCACCGGGCTCGGCTACGGCCTGGTCACCGGAGACCCGCTCGGTCAGGCCGTCGAGTTGGGGGGTGCCGCGCTGCTGCGACTACCCGCGCTGCTCGTGGTGGCCGGGGTGGTGACCGCACTCTTCGGGCTGCTGCCCCGCTGGTCGGTCGTGCTGTCCTGGACGGCGCTGCTCATCTTCCTGCTCCTCGGGCAGCTCGGCGCGGTGCTGGAGCTGCCGCAGGCCGTGCTCAACGTCTCGCCGTACACCCATGTGCCGTCCGTGCCCGCAGCCGACCCGGCGGCGCTGCCGCTCGTCGTGCTGACCACGGTGGCCGCGCTGCTCCTCGTGGCGGGCGCGGCGGCCTTCCGGCACCGCGACGTTCCGAGCTGAGGGAGCCGTCACCATCCTCGCGTCCCGACGGGACTGACGCGAGCGGGGTGTCCTGGCGGGCCCGGGTCGACCACAATCGTGCGGTGCGGCGTCGGGGGTGGAAGTGGGGATCGCTGGCCGTCGTTGCGGTGCTGGCGGCGGGCGGCACGGCGTGGGTGTGGCTGCGCTACGACTTTGAGAAGGTCAACTGGACCTGGGGCGTCGTCGCCGGGGTCATCGCCGTCTACGTCCTGCTGGATCAGGTCTTCCGCACCGAGGCGAACGGCCTCGCCGAGGCTGCCGCTCATCGGCGCGCCGCCGCCGACGAACTGGTGGAACTGATCCGCCGCGATCCGACCGACGAGGCACTGCTGCGCACCGTCGACGAGCCGTACCCGCTGCCAGTGCGGTGGCGCTCCGCTCCCGACCGGTTCCTCCCCTCGTGGCGGGCGATCGGCCGATCCAGCGACGCCGTTCCGCTGGATCTCGCCGGCGGCAACGGGACACCGTGGAGCTGCTACCGGGGCGTACCCTCCGGGCGGCTGCTGTTGCTGGGCCCGGCCGGCTCCGGCAAGTCGATCATCGCGTTGCGGATGGCCCGGGAGCTGCCCCTGCACCGCGAGCCGGACGCACCCGTACCGGCCCTGGTACCGGCAGACTCCTGGGATCCCGACCGGGAGACCTTCCACGACTGGCTGGTCGACCGGATTGCGCGACGCTACCCGCAGCTCGCGGCCGGCCACCCACGCCGCGACGCCGTGCTGCGCGACCTCGTCGAGACCGACCTGCTCGTGCCCGTCCTCGACGGGCTGGACGAGGTGCCCGAGGATCGGCTGATCGCCTGCCTCGACGAGCTCAATGCGCTGCCGACCCAACGTTTCGTCCTCACCTGCCGGACCTCGGTCTACGAGCGCTATCTGACGCAGGGGGAGAAGCTCCGGGGCGCCGCCGTGGTGATGCTCGAACCACCGTCGCCCACCGAAGTGGCCGACTACCTGGTCGACGCAGCCCCGCTGCATCAGCTCGACAACTGGTCCGCCGTTGCCGACGCACTCGATGCCACCCCGCAGCTGACCGCCGCACTCTCCACACCGCTGATGGTGTCGATGGCCCGCAGCGCCTTCGACCAGCCAGGCACCGATCCCCGGGATCTCGTGCCGCTGGCCCGGGAGCGGGGCCGGCGCTCCGTCGAGGACGACCTGCTGACCAGGGCCGTGGACGCCGCGCTGCGGTCCCGCCGCGGGATCCAGGGCCTACGGCGCTGGGAACCCGAGAATGCCCGGCGCTACCTGGCCTTTGTCGCCGCGCATCTGGAGTCGCTTGACGTCCGGGAGTTCCGCTGGTGGCAGCTCGCGACCGCGCAGCCTGGCCCGTTCTGGGCGCTCGCCGCCGGTGTGCGGACCGCGGCGGCGCTGTGGCTGACGCTGACGCTCAGCGGGGATGCCCTCACGGCGACGACGGAGCTGGTGACCCACCCACCGACCCGGCATCTCCTCGACGTTCTGGTCCGCGAGACGGACGCCATGACGGTTACGGCCTTTCTGCTGGCCGCCGTTGTGGCGCTGGTCCGCGGCTCGGGTCGGGCCGGTGGGGAGCGACCCCGCCGGGTGGCGTTCGTCGGCGGGCTCCGGGCGCTTCGCACCGGGCTGCTCAGCGGGTTGATCGGCGGGGCGTTCTGGGCTCTGGTCACGTTCACTGTCCTGTCGACTGTCACCCCGACCCCGCAACTGGTTGCGCTGTTGAACCGTGTGCCGGCGCTGCCGCTGTGGCCCGACCCGATCCGGGCCGCCGTCGTGGTCGGTCTGTTGACGTGGGCGTATCGGGCGGCGTACGCCGGACTCCGGGTGGACGTCGCCGCGCCCGCCGCCGAACTCGGGGCGACGAGCGTGGTCGAGACCGTCGAAGCGGACCGCGCCGCCAGCGTCGCTTCCGCGCTGGCCAGCGCCGCCACCGGCGTGCTCCGGCTGCTCGTCGGTGTCGCGGCGCTGCGCCTCACCGGGGTCTTGTCCGCCGTACCGCCGCTGCCGGCGCTGGTCTACGCCGGGGTGGGGCTCGGGTTGGGCTGGTGGCTGCACCGGCGTGGAGGCGGGGCGTGGATGCGCTTCGCCCTCACCCGTGCTGCCCTCGCCGTCCGTGGCCGTACGCCACACCGGCTGCTCGCCTTCTTGGCGTACGCCGAGACCGTCGGCCTGTTGCGCGACGGTGCCGGCGCCTACCGGTTTCGGCACAGCCGTCTGCAGAGCCGACTCGCCGGAGGATCGGTGAGCGCGCGGCGCGGCAGCCGGCTGCGCGAGGAGTTCGGCGTCGAACTCGCCCGGGCCGGCTACTGGCCTGAGGCACTCGGCGTCTTCGCCGACGTCACGCAGGCGCGGGCCGCGAGCATCGGGCACGCCGACGATCTGACCGTGGCGGCGCTGCGTCGGGCGCTGCTGGCCGGTGCGGCCGCGGGGGAGTGGACCCGGCTGGCGAGCCTACTGGCGCTCATCCCGCCCCCCGCCGAGCCGGCGCCGTTGGCAGAGCAGCGGCAGCGGGTCGCCCGGCTGATCGCGGACGGTGCTCCGGTCACACAGGTACTCGTCGCCGTCGAGGCCCTGAGCCGTGGGGCAACCGGCGTCGACCCGGCCGGACACCGTCCGCAGGACGGCACGGCGGGGCCCGGTTCCCGGGGCGGCCGGGCCGCACCCGGCGTGGAGGAGCTCCTGGCCGTCCTGCAACACGTCAGTGGCGACACCGACGCGGCGCGCGCCCGGTTGGACCGGCTGCTCACGGCCGCGAGGCAGGACGTCGGGGAACCCGCACCCATCGGCGCCGGCCTGCTCGCCAGATTGCTCACCGACGACAGCGAGCCGGTCATGGGCCTGGTCGTCTGCCATCAGGAACTGCTCCTTGCCGATCAACCGCCCGACCGGGTCGACCTGCTGCTGCTCGCGGAGACCTGGCGCTGGTCGGTCGAGGTGATGCGGCGCAACACCGACGAACGGGCCGAGCTTCGCCGCCGCATCCGGGCTGGGCTGGCCGGGCGGGGGGACCACCCGCGGCGGATCGAGCTGGGACGACGCGAACTGGCCGAGGTGGGACTCCAGCTATGCCACGCACTGATCGAGCATCAGACGTTGGGCCCGCTCGCGGTGGCGGCATCCCGGCGGCTGGTCGCCGTCCTCGCCGAGCCGGCAATCGTGGCACGGACCGTCAGCCGCGGTGCTCCCATGTGGCACGGCGGCTGACGCCACTTGCCGTAAGCAGCACTGGCGGCGTGCCCGCGAGCGGGCCGACCAGGCCCAGCGGGACCGGCTGATCGCAGTGACCGATGCGATGAGCGGACCGGAGTTCGAGCAGTGGTTCGCGCGGATCCTCGTCGCGTCCGGGTTTCGAGACGTGACGGTGTGCGGCGGCTCCGATGATCGAGGAGCGGATGTCTTGGCGATCGCCCCCGATGGCCGACGCGTCGTGGTGCGGCGCAAGCGGCAGAGCATCAGCAACCGGGTGGGCAGTGCCGCGATCCAGCGGTTCGCCGGCACCTGCCGGGACATCCACGGTGGCGAGATCTGCATGCTCGTGACGAACAGCTTCTTCACCGCGGGTGACGGCATCCAGGTGGCCCGGAAACTCAACATCACGCTCGTCGACCGGAACGCACTGGAAATGTGGGCCTGGACGGGGAGACCAGCGCCGGGGTCCATCGCGGGAGGCGGAACGCCCTGATGCAGAACGCCGGGGGCAGGGGCTGGCGGGGCTTGCCCCGTGCTGGCAGCCTCAGCCGCGTGAGCACGCTTCTGACGCAGCTTCCGGCGCTCCTCGGCGTACTGGTCGGCACGCTGGGCACGATCCTGGCCACCTCACTGGCCGACCGCGCCCGGTGGCGGCGCAGCCAGAGCGTCCGTTGGGACGAGCGACGACTCGACGCGTACGTGGAATACGCGCACGCCCTCAAGGAGAGTCACGCGGTGGCGCTGCGGATGACGGCAGACCTCCGGCCGGGGTCGTACAGCCACCCGATCGACCGCGATGAGGGCCTCGTCCGGCTGGCCGATTCGGACGCCCGGCGCACCATCGTCTGGGAGAACCTGTTGCTGCTCGGCGACGAGCCAACGGTCGTGGCCGCCGCGAACTGGCGCGACGCGATCTGGCAGGTAGAACGGCTCGCTCGGGGGATCGTCGAGGCGACGCCGGACATCGCCGAGATGCTGACCCGGGTCAACGAGGCCCGCGACGGCTACTACCGGGCGGCCCGGCGGAGCCTCGGTGTCCGAGGTGGGTCGGTGGAGCAGTCCGCGGCGCTGCGGCAGGCGCTGCTCGACCGATCCGCCGCCTGACCCGCGCAGCCCCAAGGGGACCTCATCGCGCTCACATTGCCGGTCGCGGTCAGTCTGGTCGAACGGTGGCAGATGCCGTCAATCGGATCTGCCTGCCCGATGTCACCGACAAGGCGCTTGCCGGCCTCACGTTCAGTGCCGCCCTGCCGGACCCACCAGCCGTTGCCACCCTGGCCTCCCGGCTGGCGGACGTTGCCGCCGCCCAGGCAGTTCTCGCCGAGCCCATGCGGATGACCTACCTATCGGCTCCGAGGTGACATGAGACGGGCAGGAGGGAGGTGTGCGTCTCGGCCCTGTTCGCCAGACACCACCCTCCTGACCGTGCACGCCGGCAGTGATGCTGTTGACGATCGTTTGACCAGCCGTGACACCTACATCATGGAGCGGATGAGCAGATGGTTGGCGTCAGCGGGGTTCCAGGTGTAGGGGCGGCCCACCACTCCGGCCGCGGCCAGCCGCTCGCGGCTCTGACGGGCGATGACGGGAAGGTTCTCGACGACCACCTGCATCACCCCCGGCACGTCGTACAGGACGGTGGCGAGCGCTCGGTGCTGCACCAGGACCGACCAGCCCGCCTCCGCGTCGTGCAGGAAATGCGGGAAGATCGGATTGTCGCGAGTGATCTTGTTGCAGACATCGAGGACGGGAAGGGGTTCCCGAGGAAGGTCCTGGAGGACGCCCGAGGTCAGGTTCAAGACGGACTCGCTGCCGCCGCCAGAGACCGAGATGACGACGTAGTCCGCCGGCCCATAAGGGACCGCGACGCCGACTCCCATGACAAAGGGGTCGAGCTCGACGTACTCCAGGCCGATCTTGGTGAGGGCATTCTTGGTCTGCTCGAGTTGCTGGCGGGCCAACTGCAGGTGATCCATCAGGGTCCCTTCGGCGGTGATTGTCGCCTGGCGGCATCATGGACGGTCGAGGAGCCGTTGTGCCGCCGCTCTGACCTCGGGAGCGATCGCGTCTCCCGCATCGAGAACGTCAATTGCGCACTTCATCTGCACCGCACGGATCGCTACCGACCCGGTCGCATTGCTGACCACCGCCTGGTTGGGAAAGGGCCCGGGCAGGGCCAGCACCGCAAGGGAATAGACCTCCCTGGTGACATCCGTCGGAGGGGCGGCCAGCATCATGTCGCTCGTATCAGCCATGCGGATTTTGTGGCGTAGTTGGGTGTCCCAGATATTGACGAAGAGGGCGACGGCGGCGATGAGCGCGACGTCTCCTGCCGCCCGAGCCTCGCGACAGACGGCGGCGAGCCAGTGCCATGGTCGGTCGATGCCGGTGTCGCCGGTCTCGTAGCCGTTCTGTAAGGCGGTCTTAAGGTCTCGTGGACCACCGCCGGCGCGCGAGACCTCCAGAGCCGTGATACGCATCTTCGCGTCGATGCCGACGACCGAGAGAAAATCCTGGACGACCCGACGGGCGACGTCCAGGTCATCCTGAGTAGCGGTGGGAGGCGGCGGCGGTAGTTTCCGGCGCTGCTTCTCCTTCTTGCTGAACAGGCCCATGCATTCCTCCCAGGCTGGTGAAGATCGAGCGAAGTCCGCAGGCGGTGGCCATTACATCGAGACGTTCACATTTGCTCATTCTCGTTGCTCGGCGGGCGACGCCTATCCCCGGAACGGGCGAGGTGAGCCAACCTATGGGCAGCCGCAGATTGGAATTCATGGCCGGATCGCATGTTCTGCTGTCAATGACAAGAATCGGACAGCACTGTTACTTGTCGCCTGGTGGACAGAGTGAATGAGTGGGCTCTTCTCCTGACCGGCGCCTACCACAATCGGAAGGGGCGCGGGTCGCCACCCACAGGTGCTCTCGCTGTCCACAGCAGCCCTCGCGCGGGCAGTGCTCGACGGTAGGTCGGGTCAGGGTGGGCCCTGTGGACCCGAGGCTGCGCGACCTGCTCGTCCGCGGTGATGGGCTGGTCACCCGACGGGACGTGATGCGGGTGGCGCCGTGGTGGACGGTCCAGACCGCACGGCGGGCTGATCGGTTGGTACGGCTGCTGCCCGGGGTCTACGGCGACGCCGCGCTGATCCGTGACACCGACGCCGACCTGCCGCCGCTGGCCCGAGTCGAGCCGGAGGTGGCCCGACGCGCCGCGCTGGCGTACGCCGACGGGCGTGCCGCGCTGAGTCGCCTGACCGCTCTCGACGTGTGGGGCCTCCGCCGCCAGCCACCGGGGGAGCCGGTGTATCTCGACCTGCCCCGAGGGTCAGGCCTGCGTGATCGGCCGCATCTCCTGGTACGCCGGCGTTCCGGCTTCGCCATTGCGCCACCGCAGGTGGTGACACGGGGCGGGTTGCCCGTTACCCGGCTCGATCGAGCCCTGGTGGACTGTTGGCCGCTGCTGCCGATGGTCGACCGACCGGGCTTGCTCATCCGCGCGGTCAACGACCGGCTGACCACCCCGCAGCGACTCGTCACCGCTCTGGCCGAGGTGCCGAGGATGTCCGACCGTGCGGCACTGCGTGCTCTGCTGGACCGGCTGGCCGCTGGTTGCCGCAGCCCGTTGGAGATCTGGGGCCACGACCACGTCTTCACCGGCCCGGGTATGCCGACGTTCACTCGGCAGGCACGGGTGCGGGTCGGTGCTCGCACCATCTACCTCGACATGTTCGCAGAGGCCGAGCGGGTCGACATCGAGTTGGACGGCGCCACCAGCCACGGCGACCCGACCGAACGCGAGATCGACCTGCACCGCCACGCCCTGCTGGCCACCGTCGGCATCCTCGTCGTCCGTTTCACCCACCGACGTCTCCTCGCCAAACCCGCCCAGGTCCGCCAGGAGACCCTCGCGATCCTCGCCACCCGTCCCCGATATCCCATGATCAAGTGATGAAAAGTAGGTACCAGAGGCCACCCAGACCTACTTTTCATCACTTGATCATGGACGAGAGGCGGCGAAGGGGCGGGAGGGGGCGGGAGGGGCGGGGATTAGTCGGGGGTTGGCTGTGCGGGGCGGGTTTGTTGGGGTGGGATCGGGGGTGTGGTCTGCGGGTCTGCGGGGGGTTCGTTGTGGCGGCGGAGAAGTTCGCTGATCCAGCGGGCGGCTTTTCTCTGGGCGGTGAGCATGTGCTGGCGGGCGTCGGCGACGTCCTGGTCTTCGGGATGGGCGCTCAGGATCGTCGCCCACTGGCGGCTCAACTCCTCGGCGTACCGGGCTTTGCGAAGCTGCTCGTCGAACTGGTACTCAAGCTTCACCAGCCGATCGACGTGCGGCTGGAGCGCCGGCATGATCCGCTCGTCGAGTCGGACGGCGGCGTCGGGGCGGCAGGTGACGACGATGTCCCCCCGCTGGTAGTGCCACACGGGGTCGTCGGCGAGCGCCCGCTGCAACGCCACCTCCAGGTCCCCGGCTCGGTGCGGGGGTAGGTCCCGGGCGGCGTCGGCGGCGAGCCGGGTCAGCCGTTGGATCGCGTTGGGCTGGTAGTACTGCACGTACCAGCTCAGCACCTCGGCCCGCAGGCTCGACGGTGACGACCAGGCGAAGGTGGCGCGGACGTAGAACGAGTACACGTACCCCCGGGCGGGGACCGCGATCAGCCGGGGCGCGTCGCGCTGTTCGATGAGCGGGTCGGACGGCGACGGTGCGGCGCCGGACCCGACGGGCGCCTCGTCCTGGAGCGCGGCGACCAGTCGATCCCAGCTCCGCGCCCACCACCGCCAACCGCGGACACTCGCGTCGCGGGCGATGGTCAGGCCGCGCATGCCCCGATGCCGCCACCGGTCCGCAGGCCTCGGCCTCCCGTCGGGGGCGTCCGTCATGGGCACCCCTCCACGGTCACGGATCCGCGTTTCACGCTAACAACCAGTGACCGATATGCCCGTCGCCACGCCGGTCCGACACCGCGCCGTCGCTTGGTGATCGTCGGCGCGTCGTGTCCCGGTCAGCCGGGGACGACATCCTGCCCGGGTGCGCACACTGCCGACCGTCGTCGCGTACCGGCTGCTCGGGGGCGTCGGTGCCGCCCTGCTGGCCACCGCAGGCCTGGCCGCCGGTGCGCTGCCGGTCGGGGCGCACGCCGCCTGGTGGAGCGCGCTGCGGCAGCTCGCGGGGCCGGCACTGCTCTGCGGGTACGCCGGTCTGACCCTGCTCGTCGTCGCCTGGTGGTGGGCGGGCCGGCACCTGCGCGCACCCTCGGCGGGCCGGCACCCGCACGCACCCGAGGAGGTCGTCGACCGACGCTCCGCCGCGCTCACCCTGGCCTGCTGGGCGGGGCCGTTGCTGGTGGCGCCGCCGCTGTTCAGCCGGGACGCGTACAGCTACCTGGCGCAGGGTGCGATGGTCCTCGCCGACATCGACGTGTACCGGCACGGGGTGGCCCAGTTGGGTGGTGCGTTGGCCGTCGAGGTGCCGCAGATGTGGCAGCAGACGCCCGCGCCGTACGGGCCGGTGTTCCTCGCGGTGGCGGCCGTGGTCAGTGGCGTGACCGGCGGCAAGCTGGTGCTGGGCGTGCTCGGTCTGCGGCTGGTGGCGCTGGCCGGGGTGGCGCTGCTGGTGGCGTACCTGCCGAGGCTGGCCCGGCACTGCGGCGTCGAGCCGGCCGCCGCGCTCTGGCTGGGCGTGCTCAACCCTCTCGTACCGCTGCACCTCATCGCCGGCGCGCACAACGAGGCGGTGATGCTGGGGCTGCTGGTCGCCGGGCTCAGCCTCGCCTTCGAGCACCGCTACGGCGCGGCCACCGTGCTGGTGACCCTCGCTGCGCTGGTCAAGGTGCCGGCGGTGGTCGGGCTGCTGGTGGTCGTCTCACTCGCCGCGCGGCACCGAGGGCTGCCGGCCTCGGTGGCCCGCACCGCCGGGGTCGCGGTGGGCACCGCCGCCGTGGTCACCTGGGCCACCGGCATCGGGTACGGGTGGATCGGCGCGCTCGGCACCCCGATGTACCGACACAGTTGGTCGATCTCCAGCGCGCTCGGTCGGGTGGCGCTGCGCGCGGCCGGGCGTTCCGGTCTGCACCTGGGCGACGCCCCGATGCGGCTCTGCCTGGGGCTGGGCGTGGCCGCCGCGTTGGCGGTCGCGATCGCCGCGTGGTGGCACCGGCGGCGGCTCGGTCCGGCGTACGCGCTGGGGTTGGTGCTGGTGGCGGTGGCGCTGCTCGGCCCGGCGACCCGGCCCTGGTACGCGCTCTGGGGTCTGGTGCTGATCGCGGCGGCGGCGCCGCACGGACGGGCCCGGCCGGCGGCGGCGCTGGGTGCGGTCGTGCTCGCGTTCGTGGCGCTGCCCAGCGGCTTCGGACCGGACGCGGCGCAGGCGGTGCTCGCCGCCGCCGGGGTGCTGGTGGGGCTGCTCGCGGTCGGCTCGCTGCGCCTGCTGTTGCCGCCCGTCCCCGTCGAGGTGGCCCGGTGAACGCGACCCGGCGGCGGGTGGTGACGGTGGTCGGGCTGGCCACCGTACTCGCGGTGGTGATCGCGCTGCTGCCCGGACACCGGGGGTGGTTCGACGTCGGGGTCTACCACGGAGCGGTCGGGCACTGGGTACGCGGCGGCGACCTGTACGAGTGGACCACCGGGAACGGATACGGCTTCACCTATCCGCCGTTCGCCGCGGTCAGCATGCTGCCGATGGCCGCCCTGGCCTGGTACCCGACGATCGTGGCGAACCTGCTGCTCACCGCACTCGCCGTCGCGTTCCTGCTGCACCTGCTCGTGGACCCGTTGGCGCGGCGCCACGGGTGGAGCCGCTGGTACGCGCTCGCGCTGGCCTGCTGTCTGCTGGCCGGGCTCAACCCGGTGCGGGACACGGTCAGCTTCGGGCAGGTCAACCTGCTGCTGGTGGCGCTGGTCTACCTGGACCTGTGGTTGCTGGAGCGGGGGAGCCGGTGGGCCGGCGTCGGGTCCGGGCTCGCGGCGGCGGTCAAGCTCACCCCGGCGATCTTCATCGGGTATCTGCTGGTCACCGGGCGCTGGCGGGCCGCGGCCACGGCGATCGGCACCGCCGTCGGCGCCACGGTGGTCGCGGCGGCGCTCGCGCCGGAGGCGACCCGTACGTTCTTCACCGAGGCGCTGTGGGACACCGACCGGGTCGGCCAGCTGGCGTACGTGTCGAACCAGTCGCTGCTCGGCCTCGTCGCCCGGCTCGACCCGGTCCACCCGGACCGGCGGTGGTGGCTGATGCTGGTCGTCGCCGTGCTGGCCGTGTGGGCGGTGCGGGCACGCCGGGCCGTGCGGGCGGGCGACGAACGGGCCGGTTTCGCGCTGACCGGCGTCGCCGCGTGCCTGGTCAGCCCGGTCACCTGGGTGCACCACCTGGTGTGGCTGGTGCCGGGGCTGGTGGTGCTCGCCGCGTCGACGCTGCCGTGGCCGCCGGTCGACACGCCGGCCCGCCGTCGGGCGCGTGCCGGCGTCGCCGGGTACGTCGTGCTGTGCAGCGGGCTGGTCTGGGTCTTCGCCAACGGGTCGGCCGGGCCGCTGGGGTTCGTCGGCGCCAACGCGTACGTCTGGGTCGCCGTCGGGATGCTCGTGTTGCTCCCGGTCGGGCGTGCCGAGGCAGATGATCATCCGAGGTTCACCGAGCATTGTGAAGCAGTTGGGGCGCCGAGGGGTGTTGCCGCCAGCCGGCAGCGGTGAGACTGGGTCCGGTCCGACAATCACGCGGATCAATGGATCGGATGGTCTGGAGGCAGTCTGTGTCCACCCTCGTGTCCCCGCTGGCCACGCTCGGCGCGATCCGCCGGCGCACCGCCACCCTCGCTCTGCTCCTCGCCATGGTCGGTGCCGCACTGGTCGGCCCGACCGTGCTTTCCCCCCGGTTGACCGACTCCGCCTCGGCGGCGGTCTACAGCTCCTGCACCATGAGCCGCTGCGCGGACGCTCGTACCGCCCGCTCGGGGTGGTCCGCCAAGGGCTTCCCGACCAGCCGCGGCTGGTATTCCTGGAGCGGTGGACTGTCCAACTTCGCCGGCGGCCGGTTCTACAACTACGAGGGTCAACTGCCGACCAACGCGACCTACTACGAGTACGACGTCTACCCGCGCACCCAGGGCGCCGCCCGGGACGCGTACCGGATCGTGGTGAACCGCAGCACCGGGGTGACCTGGTTCTCGCCCAACCACTACACCGACTTCTACCGGCTCTGACCGACCCGGGGCCGGTCGGCCGCGGCCGACCGGCTCCGCCGGCGCCATTGCCATTGCCCGACCCGATCAGGAGGCACGTGATGGTCGACCAGGATGGTGGTCCGACGCCCGACTGGCTGACCGTGTGCCGGGACGGCGCCGCAGAGCTGCCCGGCGCGTCGGTGCTGCCCGGCGCGGCGACCCGGACCCGCCCCGCGCTCTTCGCCGCGCTGGCCGACACGCTGGCGCTGCCGGCCCACCTGGGAAGCACCTGGGACGCCCTCGCCGACGTGCTGCGCGACCGGTTGGACGCCGGCCCACTCACCCTGCTGATCGACGACGCCGGCCAGTTGCTCGCCGACGAGCCGCCCGGCGAGCACGCCCTGTTCCGCACGGTGCTCGGAGACCTCGCCACCGCGGCCCCGCATCCTCTGCGCGTCGTCCTGCGGGAAGCCCCGCCCTCCTGAGCGTTGCCCGGACCCGGGTGGCGGCGCCGCTCGTGTGGCCGAACGTGCCTTCCGGAACGTAACAGCGCCGGGGCGTACATGTCCTGACGAGCGTGATGACTCTGAGGTATGAAAATGCCTCTGCGGTATCGCGCTCGTCGGCAGGCGGTGCGGGTGGGGTGCCCCGCACCGCCTGCCATCCAGGTCAGTGTGTCGCGGGCGGGATGCTCTGCTCGTACTGGAAGACGTTGTGCGGGTCGTACTTTGCCTTGATCTTGCGCAGTCGTGGGAAGTTGCGTTCCCAGTAGGCGGTCTCCCACTCCGCCATGCCGATGTTCGGCACGTTGACGTAGGCCCCGTCCACGTAGGGCCGCAGCGCCTGGCTGAACTCGGCAATCCACGTCTGGGCGATCGGGGTGACGGCGTCGCCGCTGTCGGGCTCGCCGCGGGTGCCCCAGCCGGCGCCCGGCTCGGAGTAGAAGAGCGCGTCGCGGTGCGGGAACGCCGCGCCGCCGAAGGGCTCCTGTCGTTGGGCTCCCGTGCCGAAGGCCTGGGTGAAGAAGTTGCTGTCCGGCGACGGGGAGTTCTCCATGAACTCGCGGATGGCACTGATCGCCTTCGCCGGGAACAGTTCCCTGGTGAACTGCGAGAAGAACTTCCACTTCGCCGGCTCGTCCTCGGTCGGGATCTGGAAGCCGGCGTACGTCTCGCTCCAGCCCCCGATCTGCACGGTGACCTCCGGGTTGCCGACCGAGAGGATCGGCGCCAGCAGCCTCCGCACCTCGGCCTCTGATCCCTCCGCGAGTACCGCGAACATCAGGATCTCGGTCGGGTGGACCTCGAGTTGGCTGCCGAGGCGAGGGTCGCTGAACGGTGCCGTGCGCTGCCAGTTCTCGAAGACGCCGTGCAGGTCGTCGAGGCCCTGCCAGGTCGCCTGGAGGTAGGCGACGCTCTTCAACGGAGCCACCTTGTACGTCAGGGACGTGACGATTCCGAAGTTGCCGTTACCGGCTCCGCGCAGCGCCCAGAGCAGGTCCGGGTGGTTCCACGGGTCCACCTGGAGCACCTTCGCGCCGTTGGTGCCCGACGCCACGACGATCTCCGCCCCGATCAGGTTGTCGCAGGCCATGCCGAGGTAGCGGGTGAGGAACCCGAAGCCGCCGCCGAGGGTCGCCCCGGACAGGCCGACGCTTCCCTCCGTCCCGGTCGTCGCCGCGAAGTCGTACTCCCCGAGCGCGGTGATCGCCTCCGACTGGTTGAGCCCCGCGCCGACCTTCGCCGTGCGAGTGGCGGTGTCGACGTGGACGTCCTTCAGCTCGCTGACGTCGATCACGATGCCGTTGTCGACGTTCGACCAGCCCTCGAGGCTGTGGCGACCGCTGCGCACCCGCAGCGCGACGTCGTTCTGCCGCGCCCAGGTGAGGGCGTTGACCACGTCCTGAGTCTCCTGGGCGAAGACGATGACCAGCGGATAGCGCACGAACAGCTCGTCCCAGCCGATGCTCGCTTCCGCGTAGTCGGGGCTCTGGGGGCGGACGATGCGGCCGGTCAACTTCGCGGGCGGGTATGTCGCGTCGGCCGGGCCGGGGCCGTCCGCCGCGAACGCCGAGCTGCCGCCGACCATCATGCCCGGCAGAGCGACCGCCCCGGCGCCGACCGCGGTCGCCTTGAGCAGATCGCGACGAGAAAGGTCGCGCATGGCCAAATCCTCTCGATCGGGTCACACCAGGCATTTCGGCCAAGAGGTCTCTTGGCTCGCATCTGGCGCAAACCAACCGTAATGCCCGGGGATGTCCCCGAGATCTGAGAACTTGTCGCGGAACCCGGTCGGGTGATGCGAGCGGCTCTTCAGTTCGGGTGGGCGGGCTGGTCCAGGATGGCGCTGAACCGCTCCTCGGCCAGGTCGAGCTGACCGAAGATGTGCCGCTTCACGGCCAGCGACAGCGGGGTGTCCGGCCGGCCGATCAGGTCGCGGAAGAGCGGCACCAGCGGCCGGTACTTCCGGGCCGACGAGACGACCTTCGGCCCGACCGTGTGGATCACCCCCACGCCGTTGTCGGTGAAGTCCGAAACCTTGATCACCCGGGCCCAGGGCTCCCGGTCCAGGCTCACCGCCAGGTGCTCGCGGTACTGCGCGTTGCGGTCCCGCTCGGGGTCGTACGCCGGGTTGGTGACGGCGGCGACCAGGGTGGCCACCCGCGGCCCGAACCGCGCGGCGAGCGCGGTCAGCGCGGCCTCGGTCGGATCGGCACCCGGGCCCCCGTCGGCCAGCTCGACCGGGTGGTCCTCGACCGCGTCGTGCAGCAGGCCGGCGACGATCACGTCCACGTCCCGCACCTGGTAGTGGTGCATCAACCGGATCGCCACCCGCAGCAGGTGGTTGAGGTACGGCTCGCGGACGCGCCGGTCGTCGCGGTGCAGTTCGGCGGCGAGGTCGAGCGCGGCGGTCAACCGCGCTCGGGCGGCGTCGTCGAACTGCTGGACCTCCAGCCGGAAGCGCTCCAGCAGGCCTGGTTCGCCATGGATCTCGGTGATCGCGTGCATCGGCATACTGCCCAGGTGCGGAGGGAAGTCCATGCGTCACTTATAGCGGATCTTCACCACATCGATGAGCCCCTACGTCGCAGACCCGACCCGGCCGAGACCGGGCCGACGCCGCCGGCGTCGGGGCGTCAGACGCCCTGGACCGCTTCGTCAAGCAGGTCGAGGACGAGCAGGTCCATGACGGGGCCGCCCTCCCACGGCATCCGTGACGTGCCGGCCTGCCACCACCCGTTGCGCGCGTACACCTTCCGGGCGTGCGATCGGGGGTCGGAAGCGAGGGTGGCGTACCGCGCCGGCTGCCTGGCCAGCAGTCGGCGCATCAGCTCCGCGCCGATGCCCTTCCCGCGCCGGCCCGGGTGGACGATCCATTCCATGACCGCAAACTTCGACGCCTCCCGCACCTCGGCGGGCGGCTCCCCGTCCGCCCGCGACCACCAATCGAAGGGGAGCATCGTCCAGCCGTACGCGCCGCCAACCAGAGAAGAGTCCTCGGTGGCGGTGACGAGCCTGAAGCCGAGCCGGCCAGCCTCGCCAGGCAGGCTGTCCCGGAAGCGGGCCACCTGGGCGGGCCCTTCCTCGTACGGCGGCTCCGAGTAGACATGCTCGTACAGCTCGACCAGCGGCCTGAAGAAGCGGGCGGCGTCGTCGCCGTGGCTAGTGGTGTAGATCAGGGCCATGCCCGGATGCTAAACGCGCGTCCGCTCCAGCAGTTCCCCGTACACCGGCCGACGCCGTTCACCGTCAGGGACGGCGGCAGCCACCTGGCGGGCCACCGCCCTCAACAGCTCGTTGTGCTGGCTGGCGGGGAGAGCGTCGATCAGGTCGGCGGCCATTCGCAGCCCATCGGGGATGTGGCCACCCCGGATCAGCGCCGCCGCCTGGTGCAGTTGCACCTGCGTGCGTAGCCGCTGCTGCGAAGGCGGATACAGTGCCAGCGCACGCTCTTGCGCCGCCGCGGCGTCGGCGAGCCGGCCGGCGTGGGTGTACACCCACGACTGGGTGTGCGCCAGTCGATGCTCCGGCCATCCCCACAACGACTCGACGTCGGCCACCACGTCTGCGGGTAGCGCCTCCACCTGGTCGGACAGGTGCCGCACCACGGCCACCGCGTCGTCGTGGCGGCCAGCCAGGGACAGCGCCTGCGCCCGCCCGGCCAGCAGACCGCACACGGCCGCCGACGGAACTGCCCCGTTGAGCAGCGGTAGTACCTGATCGGACAGTGCGACAACCTGCGCGGCCGGGCGCCCGTCGCAGCAGCCGTTGGTGATGTCCCAAGCCCGGGTGAGCACGCGCGTGTCCGCGTCCCCGGATTCGTCGGCGACTCGCTGTGCGGTGGCCCACCATCGGCGGGCGACGCCGACCTGCCCGGCCGCCACCAACCCGAGCGCGATGATCACGGAGAGGCGGCCAGCGGCGCGCAACAGCACCGGCCGGCGTTGCCCATCGTCGGCGGCGATCTGGTGCTGCAAGACGGTCAGGTCCCGGCCGAGCTGGGCCATCAGACGATCGTGCGACTGAAGGTAGTACCCGCGCCCGTAGTCGTCGACGATCTCGGTCCACTCGTCGAAGTCGAGGTCGACAGCAGCGCCGAGCCCTTGCCGCAGCGCCTCCCACCCGACCAACCGGTCCACGGCGGGAACCGCCGCGAGCGCGCCCATCGCCTGGAGGAGCGCGCGTCTGTGCATGTCCTGGTCGCCAACCTCACCGCTCGCGTACGCCGTGTTCAGTGCACCGCCGGCAGACAACATGCGGTCGTAGGCGGCCACCACCTTGGCGTTGGCCGAACGGTCCCCGCGCTCAATCTGCCCTAGATAGCCGAAGTCGTATGCCGTCAGCTCGGCGAACTTTCGCAGCGACCAGCCGGCGGCTTTGCGGTGCTGCCTGAGTATGTCCCCGAACCCGTCCATATCGCCCCCAGCGTGTGGGCTGCCGTGTGGGCCCACTGCTCACGGCTCCCGCAACGCCCAGCGTAGCGGGCACGCTACCCATGTCGGTCAATCTTCTGGCTGGCTGGCCACCGAGTTGCAAACCCGAAGGCAGGACGCGATATGAAGCTGAGCACTCAGGCCCAGCCGCCGCTCGCCGGTCCGAAGATCAACCACCCCCGGTCACACGGCGAGCAGCCCTCGCACACTCCGCTGCGCCCGATGTGGTTCTGCCGGGCAGACGGGCAGCAGTGGCCCTGCGCTGAGGCCAGGCTACTGCTGAGGGCCGAGTTCGCGGACAACATGCCCGGCCTGTCGATCTATCTGGCAGGCATGTTCTACGAGGCGACCAAGGACCTGTACCGCTTGAATCCGCACGACGGTCAGACCCCCATCGAGCTGTTCCAACGCTTCGTTGCGTGGGGCCCGCTCCGGAAGCCAATCGCCGAGGACCGGTGATGGTGGGCCGCGGCTGGCCGACCGTGATGGGCCCGCCGTCTCGCCCTTGCCGCGAGTCATTCGCACCTCATGATCGCTTCACCGCAGGACGAACACGGACGCGGAGGCCGGTCGCCTCCGCACACAGTGCGGGCCAGCGCGCCCTTGCCCCGCACCAGGCCAAAGGAGCAGTTGTGTCCATTACCGCAGACAGAACGATCACGATTGCCGCAGACCCCCGCGCCCTGGTTTCGACCGAGGTGTTCGACAAGATTGCCCACTACTTCGCCGCGAGGCAGGAGGTCACCCAGCCCTACGCCGAGCGTGCGACCGAGCAGTTCCTCGTCTTCCTCAAGGCGTACGCCGACCGCTTGGACAAGCCCGTCCGCGGGTTGCTGCTCCCGTCCGGCGAGTCCTACCGGGTCGTCCCGACCCGTCCGGTCGACGCCGTATGGCACGCCGCCTCCAGGTCAGCGAGCCCTACGCTGAGGCCTGTATGCAGATCGTGGGCCACTACGTGCACCACCGGCCGATCCTGACCGAGGCCATGCAGAACGGCACTGCCATGACGTACACGCTCGCGGCGTTGCAGGACACCGGGTACCGGATCGACATGGAATTCTGGAGCGACGAGGCCGAGTCATGCTGTCCGCCGAACCCGCCTCAGCCCGGTATTGGCACCTAGCAAGTGGAGGAGTGAACCGGTGCGCAGTGACTGGACCGCCCTGCCCGCGACCGTCACGACAGCAATCGCCGAACGGGTTGGCGGAGCGTTCGAGGCGACGCCGGCGTCGAGCGGCGACCACGCCGAGATCGCCTCGACCGTCGTCGGACCCGACGCGACGGTCTTCGTCAAGGCGGCCTCTGCATCTGCCGGCTTGAGCTACCAGTCACTGCGCTATGAGCTGGCGGCATCCCGAGCTATTGACGGGTGGGGGCCTGCGGTCCTGTGGCAGATAGAGTCCGACGGCTGGTTGGTGGTGGGGACCGAGCATCTTGACGGTCCCCACCCCGACCTGTTCCCTGGCAGTCCGGCTCTCGACATGCTCGCCGCGACCCTGAAGGAACTTCAGGAAACTCCCGCGCCGGACGGCACATGGTACGACCCGGTGACCCGGTGCGGGTTCGGCCTTCCGGCGATGGGCGGGGAAATGCTCGTCCACTCGGACCTCAACCCCACCAACCTGATCGTCACGCAGCGGGGTTTGCGGATCGTCGACTGGGCGTACGCCACCAAGGCCGCGGCGTGGGTCGAGCTTGCGTTGCTCGTCCAGTGGCTGATCGGCAGCGGTCACACTCCCGAGCAGGCCGAAGAATGGGTGGCGCAGTTCCCGTCATGGGGTGCAACTGACCGCGAGGTCTTGGACGATTTCGCGTCTCGGACTGCCTCGAAGTGGTCGGGCAGGTCTCGGCGCAACGGCGAGGGATGGGTGCACGACCTTGTGGTCTGGAACGCCGAGTGGGCGGCGCACCGGAACGTGTAGCGGGGCCTGCGCGGCTATGGCCGGCCCCATCGGGGCCCGCCGCGACGGCGGTCAGATCGGCAGCCGGTCGGCGCCGGCGAGCGGGTCCACCAGCAGGGGGACCAGCGGGGCCGGCAGGATCGGGTCGCGGCGCAGGGTGGGCGTCCAGCCCGCGTCGGCCCCGAGGTCGGGGTCGTGGGTCGCGTTGTACGCCGCCAGCAGGTCGACCGGCCGCGCCGGGCGGCCAGCCTGGCGCACCCAGGAGCCCCGCTCGGTCAGGGCGGTGCCGCCCCAGTCGTAGAGCAGGTCGGCCGGGTCGACCGTCGCGTCCAGGGTGAAGAAGTTGTTCTGCGCGTAGATCGCCGACTGGACACCGACGCCGAGCGCGTACTGGAAGTCGTCCCCACCGAGCCGGTAGTGGTTGTTGTAGACGTCGACCTGACCGAAGCGCACCCGGGGCAGCCGTTGCAGGACGCCGTCGAGAAGATTGTGGTGCAGGGTCACCCTCAGCCGGCCGACGTCCGGGCCGACGGTGTTGGATGAGCCGATCAGCATCAGCTTGTCCCGCCCGGTGAACCGGTTCCAGGGATCTGTCCGATGAGGCCCGTACGAGTCCGGGCGGTGTTTGCAGGTCGGTTTGCCGTCGCCCCCTATCCCGCCAGCTCGGCGCGGTACGCGGCGGCTGCCCACGGCACCGCCAGTTCGCTCGGGAGCGCTCCCCGCTCCGCCGCCCGCCGCAGCACGTCGACCACGCCCCGCAGGTGGCGGACCCGTTCCCCGCCGTCGCCGACCGCGGTCACCAGGTCGCCGTCGAGCAGTCGGGGTTCCGGCGCGGCCCGCAACGCGTCCAGCAGCGCGGTGAACGGCGCGGTACGGGCCAGCGGTGCGATCAACGGCACCCCCGTCGGGTCGGCCCGGTGCGCGAGCAGGTTCTCCAGCAGCCCCTGCCGTCCCGGGACGCGGCGGGTCACCACGTCCCCGGGCAGGCGCAGCCGGTCCGTCGGGTACTCCAGCAGCGCCTGACCCGCCGTACCGGTCACCACCACCTCACCCGCCACGAACTCCTCGGCGGCCAGGGTGACCGCCGCCAGCACGGGCGGGCCCGCGCGGAACAGGACCCGCAGCACCGCGGTGTCCTCCACCTCGATCGGGCGGACCCGGTAGCGCTCCACCTCGATCGCGACCGGCCAGGGTGTCGCCCCGGCGAGCGCCTCGGCGATCGCCAGGCACTGCATCACCGCGTGTGCGAGCGGGTTGGCCAGCGCGCCATCGAGCACCGGCCGGCCGTTCAGGCTCCGTCGACCGGCCCAGGGGGAGCGGGCGTAGTAGGCGTCCGGCCGTTGCCACGCGGCGACGGTGGAGATGCCGGTGACCGTGCCCAGCCGGCCGGCGGCCAGCGCGTCGGTCAGCGCGGTCAGGGCCGCCGAGCCGAGCGCCTGGAAGCCCACCTGGGCCACCCGGCCGGCGGCGGTCAGCGCCCAGGTCAGCTCCTCGTGCTCGGCCAGCGACAGCACCGGCGGCTTCTCCAGCAGCAGGTCCGCACCGGTGGCGAGTGCGTCGCGGGCGATCCCCAGGTGGGTGTGCGGCGGAGTGCAGATCACCACGACCTCCGGCCGGGTGGCGGCGAGCATCGCCCGGTGGTCGGTGAACACCTCCACCCCGGGCGGCACCGGCGCCGCCGGGTCGTCCTCCACCGGTCGGACGTCGACCAGGGCGACCAGCCGCAGGCGACCGGCGGCGTGCAGTGGCGCGATCACCCGCCGGTGCCACCGGCCGTGCCCGTTCGCCCCGATCACCGCCACCCGGGGCGGCGGCGCGTCCATCACGCACCGTCCAGCGGTGGCGGGTTCACCGCGCACCGGCCAGGGTGGCCTCGACGCCGTGCCGCTCCAGCGCGGTCAGCCAGGCGATCACGTCGGCGCGCACCTCGTCGTCCTCGGCCACCTCCACCGGAATGACGTCGCGGAGAGCGAAAACGGCGTCGACGGCACCGGCCGGGGTCCGCGCGCCGGCGTCCAACGCGGCGTGGATCGGCCCGGCCAGTGGGTCCTGGAACGGCAACGGATGCCCGTCGTCGGAGTAACCCAGTGCGAAACGCAACCAGGCGGCCACCACCAGCGCTCCCCACCGCGCGGACCGGCCGGCGGCGCGCAGGTCGGCGATGGTGTGCAGGACGCGCTGCGGCAGCTTCTGCGAGCCGTCCATCGCCACCTGGAGGGTGCGGTGGTGGATCGCCGGGTTACCGAACCGGGCGAGGACCTGCTCGCCGTAGTCGACCACCCGGACCCCGTCCGGCGGGGTGAAGCTGGCCGCGACGTCCTCGGCGATCAGCCGGCGCAGTACGTCGCCCAGGTGCGGGATCTCCAGCGCGTCGGCGATCGTCTCCCGACCGGCCAGCGCGCCCAGGTACGCGACGGCCGAGTGCACGCCGTTGAGGCTGCGCAGCTTCAACCGCTCCCACGGGCCGGCGTCGTCGGTGAGCACCGCCCCGGCGTGCTCCCAGCCCGGCCGGCCGCCGGGGAAGTCGTCCTCGATCACCCACTGCGCGTACGGCTCGGCGGCCACCGCCGCCAGGTCGGTCACGCCGAGTGCCCGGCGTGCCGCCTCGATCGTCTCCGGGGTGCTGGCCGGCACGATCCGGTCCACCATGGTCCCCGGGCACGTGACGTTGCCGGCCACCCACTCGACCAGCCCGGCGGGCACCCCGGCGGCCCGGCCGACCGCCTGGTCGACCATGCCGCGCAGTCGTCGGCCGTTGGCCGGCAGGTTGTCGCAGCTGACCAGGGCCACCGGCCCGGCGTCCGCGGCGGCCCGGGCGGCCAGTCCGCGCAGCAGCAGCCCCGGCACGGTGGTCGGCGGGTGCCCGCCGGCCAGGTCCGCGGCGAGTGCCGCATCCGGGGACAGCTGGCCGGTCACCGGGTCGAGTTGGTACGCCTTCTCGGTGACGGTCAGCGTCACGACGCGGACCGCCGGGTCGGCGAGCAGCGCCACCACGGCGTCCGGGTCGCTGGCCGCGTGTCGTACGCCGCTCAGGGCGCCCACCACCCGGGTGGTGCTGCCGGCGCCGGAGAGGGTGCTGACGCTGAACAGGTTGTCCTGCGCGGCGAGCGCCTCGACCAGGGTGGTGCTGCGCGGGGCGACGCCCACGATGCCCCAGTCACCGCCGGCCGCGCCGACCGCCGCCTCGGTGTAGACGGCCTGGTGCGCCCGGTGGAACGCGCCCAACCCCAGGTGCACGAGACCCGTCGGCACGGTGCCCGGCCGGATCAGGGGACGGGCCTCGGCGGGCAGCCGGCGCAGCATGCCGATGCCGAGCCGGGAGCCGACGGTCACCGCCATGCCGGACCGTCCGGGAAACGGAACTCGGCGATCGACGCCGGTTTCATGGTGGCGCTGTAACCGGGCCGCTCGGGCAGGAGGTAACGGCCACCGCGGGTGCGTACCGGATCGACGAAGTGCTCGTGCAGGTGGTCGACGTACTCGATCATCCGACCGTCCAGGCCGGTGCCCACCCGCAGGTAGTCGAAGATCGCCAGGTGCTGGACGTACTCGCAGAGGCCGACACCACCGGCGTGCGGGCAGACCGGCACCCCGAACTTCGCCGCCAGCAGCAGCTCGGCCAGGACCTCGTTGACCCCGCCGACCCGGCACGCGTCGATCTGCATCACGCCGATCGCGTCGGCCTGGAGCAGCTGCTTGAAGATCACCCGGTTGGCGGCCACCTCACCGGTCGCCACCCGGCACCGGCCGCCGGTCAGCTCGGTCACCGCGCGGGCGATCCGGGCGTGGCCGAGGATGTCGTCGGCGTGCGTCGGCTCCTCGATCCAGTACGGATCCACCTCGGCCAGCGTGGCCATCGCGGTGATCGCCTCGTCGACGTCCCACACCTGGTTGGCGTCCATCATCAACAGCGCGTCCGAGCCGATCTCCGCCCGGATGATCCGGGCCCGGCGCAGGTCGTCGGCGAGTGGGCCGCCGACCTTCATCTTCATCGCACGCCAGCCGTCGTCGTACGCCTGCCGGGTCAGCGCCCGTACCTTGTCGTCGGGGTAGCCGAGCCAGCCGACCGAGGTGGTGTACGACGGGAAACCGTCCCGCTCCAGCGTGGCCAGCCGGTCGACCAGCCCGTCGCGCCCCTTGTCGAGGATCGCGGCGGCCTCGTCCGGGGTGAGCGCGTCGGTGATGTGTCGGAAGTCGACGCTGGCGACGAGGTCGTCGGTGGGCAGCTCGGCGAGGAACCGCCACATCGGCTTGCCGGCCAGGGTGGCCCGCAGGTCCCACACCGCGTTGACCAGCGCACCGGTCGCCATGTGGATGACGCCCTTCTCCGGGCCCAGCCAGCGCAGTTGCACGTCGGCGCTGAGCGAGCGCCAGAACGCCACCGGCTCGGCCGCGATCTCCTCGATCGTGCGCCCCCGTACGTGGTGGGCCAGCGCGCGGACCGCCGCGCAGGTGATCTCGTTGCCCCGGCCGTTGGTGAAGGTGAACCCCGCGCCGACCGGCCCGGCGTCGGTGCCCAGCTCCACGTACGTCGCCGAGTAGTCGCCGCGGTTGATCGCGTCGGAGCCGTCGCCCCGGGCGGCGGTCGGGAACCGCACGTCGTGCACCTCGACGGAGGTGATGGTGACGCTCACTTGTCGCCTCCGAAGTTGAAGACCCGCTTGGGCAGCCGGTACGCCAGGTCGACGATGGTCTCGGCCGCCTCGTCCATCGGCAGCCGGTGCTCGGCGACCAGTCGGGCCAGGAAGCCGGCGTCCACCCGGCGGGCCACGTCGTGGCGCACCGGGATGGAGCAGAAGGCCCGGGTGTCGTCGACGAACCCGGTGGTGTTGTAGAAGCCGGCGCTCTCGGTGACCGCCTCCCGGAACCGGCGCAGCACCTCGGGGGAGTCCAGGAACCACCAGGGCGCGCCGAGCAGCAGCGCGGCGTACCCGCCGGCCAGGGGAGCCAGCTCGCGGGTGAAGGTGTCCTCGTCGAGGGTGTAGAGCACCACCCGCAGCCGTGGGTCGTTGCCGTAGCGCTCCAGCAGCGGGGCGAGTGCGTGCACGTACTCGGTGGCCTGTGGGACGTCGCCGCCGACGTCGCGACCGTGCCGGGCGTGCAGCCAGCGGTTGTGGTTGCGCACCGCGCCGGGGTGCAGCTGCATGACCAGCCCGTCGTCGAGCGACATCCGGGCGAACTCCATGAGCATGTGCGCCCGGAACGCCTCCGCGTCGGCGGCGTCGGCCTCGCCGCGCCGGCCCCGGTCGTACAGCCGCTCGGCCTCCGCCGGTGTCAGGTCCAGCGTGCGCGCGGTGGGGTGGCCGTGGTCGGAGGACGTCGCGCCGGCGGCGATGAACGCGGCCCGCCGGGTCCGCAGTGCGGCCAGATAGCCGGTGTACGTGCCGGTGTCCTCGCCGGCCAGCTCGCCGAGGCGGTCCACATTGGTCGACCAGCCGTCGAACTCCATGTCCACCACGTCGTCGGGGCGGAACGTGGTGACCACCCGGCCGCCGGGACCGCCCCAGCCGTCGGCGGCGAGCTTGGCATGCTGGCCGAGGTCGTTCAGTGGCGACTCGGTGGTGGCCAGCACCTCGATGCCGAACCGCTCGAACAGCGCCCGGGGTCGGAAGTCCGGCTCGGCGAGCCGGGCCGCGATCTCGTCGTAGAGGGTGTCGGCGGTGGCCGGGCCGAGCGGGGTGTGGACCCCGAACACGGTGCGGAAGGTCTGCTCCAGCCAGAGCCGCGACGGTGTACCCCGGAACAGGTGCCAGTGCGCGGCGAAGCGTCGCCATATCACCCGGCCGTCGGTCTCCACCGGGCTGCCGTCGCGGGTGGGCACGCCCAGCTCCGCCGGGGGTACGCCCTGACTGAGCAGCATCCGGGTCAGGTAGTGGTCGGGCACGATGAGCAACCGCGCCGGGTCCGGGAAGGGTCGGTCCTCGGCGAGCAGGGCCGGGTCGACGTGCCCGTGCGGCGAGATGATGGGTTGTTCCGCCGCGAGGGCGTACAGCTCCCGGGCCAACGCGCGCTGGCCGGGTTCGGGCGGCAGGAGCAGATCGGTGTGGTCGAACGTCGGCACGGGGGATGGGCTCCTCGTCGGTGGGTCAGCGGGGGGTGAGCAGGTCGGCGACCCGAACCGGTTGACCGGTCTCGAAGGACCGGTTGGCGGCCAGGCCGGTGAGCAGGGCCAACGCGCCGTCGTCGGCGGTCGCGGCGCGGTCCAGCGGGTCGGGTTGGCCGCCGAAGAGCACCCCGGTCATCCGGGCGTCCGCGCCGCCGTGCCCGTGCCGGCTGCGACCCTCGACCGGGATCTGCCGGGGTGGGGCCCAGAACGGGCGCAGGGTGAGCGTCGCCCCACCGCCCTCGGCTGGCGCCTCGGTGCCGTGCAGCGCGGCACCCTTGACCGCACCGGCGGTGCCCCGGTCGACGAAGTCGTTCTCGGTGACCGCGAGCTCCAGCCGGCCCCGGCTGCCGTTGACCATCACCCGGTAACCCTCCCAGGGGGAGTACGCGGTGAGGTGGTACGTCATCGTGGCGCCGGTGGAGTAGCGGGCGAGCACCGCCATGTCGTCCTCGATGCTGACCCCGGGGGCGAAGACGTTGCGGTCGCGCTGGTAGCCGTCCTCGGCCTCGGCTTCGAGGTACAGCTCACGTAGCCGGGGGTGCGCGTCCAGCCGCAACGCGAACGGGTCGTCGGCGGCGGCAGGGGAGCCGTGCGCCCGGTCGTAGTCGCGGGCGTAGCCGTGCCGGCGGCCGCCCGCACCGTAGAAGAAGAGCCGCCCGGCCGCGTAGACCTCGACGGGGGTTGCGGCGAGCCACCAGTTGACCAGGTCGAAGTGGTGGCTGGCCTTGTGCACCATCAGCCCGCCCGAGGTGGCCTTGTCGCGGTGCCAGCGGCGGAAGTAGTCGGCACCGTGGCGGACGTCGAGCAGCCACTCGAAGTGCACCGAGCCGATCTCGCCGACCGCGCCCTCGGCGAGCAGCCGGCGGACCTGTTCGTGCAGCGGGTTGTAGCGGTAGTTGAACGCGACCGTCACCCGACCGCCGGTCTCGGTCACCGTGTCCAGGATCCGCCGGCAGCGGCGCGCGTCCACGGTCATCGGCTTTTCGGTGATGACCTCCCGGCCGGCGCGCAACGCGGCCACCACGTACTCGTCGTGCGTGACGTCCACGCTGGTCACCAGGACGACGTCGACCCGCTCCTTGTCCAGCATCGTCGCGAACTCGACGGCCGGGTAGGTGGGCACCGGATGGTGGCCCAGCTCGGACAGCCAGCGGTTGTGCGCGTCCATCCGGGCCTGGTTGACGTCGGCGAAGGCGGCCAGCTCGCTGGTGTCGGCATGGTCGAGCACCAGGGCCCGGACGAACATCTCCGCTCGCGCGCCGGTGCCCACGACGGCGTACCGAACTCGGCCGTCGGCTCTCGGTGACATTCGGTCGCCTCCCCAGTGATCCTGCAAAGGTTTGCAATGAAGTAATCACGATCGATCCGGCTGCGTCAACGACGGCGATGCAATCGGCGGTATTTGTCAGTGTTTGCGGGGCGATCAGTCACCAAGGGGAGTCTGGGCGCAACAAAGCCGTAACCATTCGCCGTTGACACTGGAGCAACCGTTTGCATTAATGGGCCACACCCACGTGACCGCCACCACATCGGACGAAGGGGCCGCCGTGCCAGTCACCATCCGGGACGTCGCCCGGGCGTCCGGTGTGCACATCTCCACCGTGTCCCGCACCTTCTCCGCTCCGCACCTCGTCAACCCGGAGACCCGGGTCCGGGTGCTGGCCTGCGCGGAGGACCTGGGCTACCGGCCGAACCGGGCCGCCCGTGCCCTGATCACCGGGCGTACGCACAACATCGGGCTGATCATCGCGGACATCGCGAACCCGTTCTTCCCACCGCTGATCAAAGCGGCGGAGAGTCAGGCCCGGCACCGCGACTACCACGTCTTCGTGGCCGACACCAACGAGGACCCGACCGCCGAGGAGGAGCTGGTCCACGCGCTGGCCAAGCAGGTGGACGGGGTGCTGCTGTGCAGCCCCCGGATGAGCAACAGCCTGATCGAGCAGCTCAGCCGTGAGGTGCCGCTGGTGGTGGTGAACCGCCAGGTGGCCGGCCTGCCCTGCGTGCTGATGGACGTCGGTCAGGGCGCCCGGGCGGCGATCGAGCACCTGGTCGGCCTGGGCCACCGCAGCATCGCGCTGCTCGGCGGGCCGCGCAGCTCGTGGACCAACCGGGAGATGCGCCGGGCCGCCAGCGTGGCCGCCCGAGCCGGCGGCGCCGAGCTGACGGTGCTCGGCCCGAACGCGCCCACCGAGACCGGCGGTTCCGCCGTCGCCGAGCAGGTGCGGCGCAGCGGAGCGTCGGCCGTGCTCGCCTACAACGACCTGATGGCGATCGGCCTCATCGAGGGGCTGGACGCGCTCGGGGTCCGGGTGCCGCAGGAGGTGAGTGTCATCGGGGTCGACGACATCACCCTGAGCCGGCTGACCCGCCCCAAACTGACGACGGTGGCCACACCCACCGGGGCCGCCGGCCGGACGGCCGTCGACATGCTGCTGCAACAGGACACCGAGTCACCGCGCGCCGCGCGGGGATCCGGTGCCGGCACGGCGCTCGGCGTCCGTCGTACCACCGCACAGGTAATGCTCCAGACCGACCTGGTCATCCGCGACTCGACCGGCCCGGGCCCGCACGCCCGACCGGCACGTCCCCTGGCCGCGCGGCAAGGCCCGGACCCGCATTGCCCTGCGGGCCCGGGCATCCCGACGGCGGCCACCGGTGATGCCGTCGCCTCCTAATGCCGAGGAGTGAGCGCACATGCACCCCGCAACGCCCCCCACCACTGACCCGCCCGTCGGGCGCACCCACCGTACCCCTCTGCCCCGGCGGCGACTGCTGCGCGGCCTGCTCGCCGCGACGGTCGCCGCGCCGCTGATGTTCGGTGCCGTCGCCTGCGGAGACGACGGCGGTGCCGCCGACCCGAACGCCCCGGTCAAGCTCTCCATCTTCTGGTGGGGCGGCGACGCCCGGGCCAAGCTGACCGAGGACGCGCTGGCTCTCTACACCAAGAAGCACCCGAACGTGACCTTCGAGAAGACCTGGCAGGCCAACCAGGGCTACTTCGACAAGCTGGCCACGCTCACCGCCGGCGGCAACCCACCGGACCTGTTCCAGATCGACGACAACTACCTGGCCGAGTACGCGGGCCGCAACACCACGCTCGACCTGACCCCCTACCAGAAGTCCGGCAAGCTGGACACCTCCAAGTTCCCCGAGAGCCTCTGGCAGTACGGCGTGGTCGACGGCAAGCTCGCCGGCCTGGCCGCCGGGGAGAACACCCAGGGCCTGGTCTACAACAAGACGCTGCTGACCAAGCACAACCTGCCCGAGCCCACCACCGGAATGTCGTGGGAGCAGCACATCGCCTGGGCCGAGGAGGTGTCGAAGAAGACCGGCGTGCCCGGCACCCAGGACCCGAGCGCCGACTACAAGGCGTTCTGGGTCTGGCTGCGCCAGCAGGGCAAGGACCTCTACAAGGGCAAGGAGCTGGGCTTCACCGCCGAGGACGTGACCAGGTGGTTCGACCTGTGGAAGGGCGCCCGGGACCGCAAGGCCACCCCGACCGCCGACGTCATCCACGAGGGCAACTCCAGCGACATCACCAAGCAACTGGTGGTCACCGGCAAGTCCGCCACCTCCTGGGTCTGGGCCAATCAGATGCCGGACCTGAAGAAGAACACCAAGGACGAGCTGGGCGTCATCGCCTACCCCGGTGACCCGAGTGCGCAGTGGGCTCGGGCCTCGATGTACTGGTCGGTGTTCAAGGGAAGTAAGAACAAGGACGTCGCGGTCGACGTGATCAACTTCCTGAACAACGACCAGGAGGCGGTCAAGCTGCTCGGCACCGACCGCGGTCTGCCGTCCAACCAGGACCTGCGCCGCGTGGTCAGCGACGACACCACCGACCCGGCCATGAAACAGTCCATCGCCGTCGAGGCGGAGCTGACCCAGAAGTTCGGCGAGTCGCCGCAGGTGCCGATCAAGGGGCACAGCAAGGTGCGCTCCGAGCTGATCAAGGCCGCCGAGAACGCCCAGTACGGCCGGGCCACCCCCGCCCAGGCCGCCGCCCAGTTCATCGAGGCGTGCAAGTCCGCCATCGCCTGACCGCCGCACCAGGCGAGGA
This sequence comes from Micromonospora sp. CA-259024, assembly GCF_050936255.1. Taxonomy (NCBI): domain Bacteria; kingdom Bacillati; phylum Actinomycetota; class Actinomycetes; order Micromonosporales; family Micromonosporaceae; genus Micromonospora; species Micromonospora sp. CA-259024. The sequence goes on from NZ_JBNJND010000001.1 coordinate 1,610,344, forward strand.
GAGGAGCTGTTCGTGGCGTTGACCACGGCGCCCGACCCGACCCGACGCGGCCCCGGATCCGCCCGGGCCCACACCGAGAGGCGTGGGCCCGGACGCTTCCGGCACAGCGAAGGTCTGGCGGGGTACGTCTTCCTGTCGCCGTGGCTCATCGGCCTGATGGGTGTCACGGCGGTCCCCATGCTGTTGTCGCTCTACCTGAGCTTCACCAACTACGACATCCTCACCCCCTTCTCCGAGGTGGAGTGGGTGGGGCTGGCCAACTACGAACGGATGTTCACCGCCGACCCGTCGTACTGGCACGCGGTGCGGGTGACCCTGACCTTCGCGCTGATCGCCGTGCCGTTGAAGCTGGCCGCGGCGCTCGGCGTGGCGTTGCTGCTCAACCGCGCCTGGCGCGGGGTCGGGCTGTTCCGTGGGCTGTTCTACCTGCCGTCGCTGCTCGGCGGCAGCGTCGCGCTGGCCATCGTCTGGGTCAACATGTTCAACCGCGACGGCGCGTTCAACTCGCTGCTGAGCCTCTTCGGCATTCAGGGCAAGCCGTGGGTCAACGACCCGGACTGGGCCCTCGAAACGCTGATGGTGCTGGCCATCTGGCAGTTCGGCGCGCCCATGGTGATCTTCCTGGCCGGGCTCAAGCAGGTGCCCACCGAGCTGTACGAGGCCGCGTCCGTCGACGGCGCCGGTCGGTTCCGCCAGTTCCGCAACGTCACCCTGCCGATGCTCTCCCCGGTGATCTTCTTCAACCTGGTCCTGGAGACGATCAACGGGTTCCAGGGTTTCACCGCCGCGTTCGTGCTGAGCAACGGCACCGGCGGCCCGGTCGACTCCACCCTGATGTACACGCTGAACCTCTACATCACCGGCTTCACCGACCTGGAGATGGGCTACGCCTCGGCGATGGCCTGGGTCTTCCTGCTCGCCATCGCGGTGATCACCGCGATCTTCTTCAGCACCGGGCGGTTCTGGGTGCACTACTCCGACGGGGAGGACCGGTGATGGTGACGGTGACCCCGACGGCCGACGCGCCGACCAGAGCGGCGGTAACGAGCCGCCGGCGGCCCGGCGGTCGGCCTGTGCTGCGGCTCCTCATCCTGGTGGCGATCGTCGCCGTGGTGCTCTACCCGCTGATCTGGATGGTGGGCACCTCGGTGAAGTCCCAGGAGGAGATCGTCAACAACGTCGGCTTGCTGCCCGAGCGGTTCACCCCCGGCAACTACACCGCCGGGTGGAGCAACTTCGACGTCAGCTTCGGGCGGTTCTTCCTCAACAGCGCCATGGTCAGCCTGCTCACCGTGGTCGGCAACGGCATCTCCTGCCTGCTGGCCGCGTACGCCTTCGCCCGGCTGCGGTTCCGGCTGCGCGGCGTGTGGTTCGCCGTGATGATCGGCACGCTGCTGCTGCCCTCGCACGTGCTGATCGTGCCGCAGTACATCCTGTTCCGGACGTTGGGGCTGGTCGGCGGCGACTGGCCGTACCTGCCACTGCTGATCCCGCAGTTCCTGGCCACCGAGGCGTTCTTCGTCTTCCTGATGGTGCAGTTCATGCGCGGCGTCCCGCGCGAGCTGGACGAGGCGGCCCGGATCGACGGTGCCGGCCCGTACGGCATCTTCCGGCACATCATCCTGCCGCTGAGCCGCCCGGCGCTGGTCACCACCGCGATCTTCTCGTTCATCTGGACCTGGAACGACTTCTTCCGCCAACTTGTCTTCCTGTCCCAACTGGAGGACTACACCGTGCCGGTCGCGTTGACGCTGTTCATCGACTCGACGAGCCAGAGCGCGGTGGGGCCGATGTTCGCCATGTCGGTGCTGTCGCTGTTGCCGGTCTTCCTGTTCTTCGTCGCGTTCCAGCGGATGCTCGTCGAGGGGATCAACACCAGTGGCATCAAGGGCTGAGCCGGTCGACGGTGGCGGCCGACGGGACTGGCGCGACGTCGCCCGCGATGCCGCCGACCTGGCGCTGCTCGGCATCCTGCTGACACTGGCGGCGGTGCCGCTGCTCACCGCCGGGGCGGCGGCGGGCACGGCCAGCGCGGCGGTGCACGACTGGACGCGTACCGGCAGTTGGCCGTCGGCGCGGGCCACCCTGCGCCGGTTCGCCCGCTCGGTGCTGCCCGGCGTGCCGGTCAGCCTGCTCGCGCTCGTCGTGGCCGGGCTGCTCGCCGCCGACCTGGCGGCGTTGGCCACCGGCCGGGTGCCGGGCGGCCCGCCGGCGTTACTGGTGACGGCACTGGTCGCGGCCGGCCTGGCCGGGTACGCCGGGCTGGTCGTCGTCGAGGTGGGCGGCAACGGGGGCGGGCGGTGGCGGGCGGCGGCCCGGTCCGCCGCCCGCGCCTGTCTCGACGCGCCCATCCGGTGGCTCGCGCTCACCGGCGTGACCGCGCTGGCCGGGCTGCTCGCCGTCCTGGTCACGCCGGTCGCGGTGCCGATCCTCGCCGGTTACACCGTGGCCGCCCTGCACGCCGTCGCCCGGCGCCGGCCGGCCCCCGCGGACCTGGCCGTACGCCGGCCGGGCCCCGCTGACCTCGCCGGCCGCCGGCCGGTCTCCGCTGACCTTGCCGGCCGTGGGCCGGGTCCCGCCCACCCGGAGTTGCCGTGAGCACCGAGCACGCGGCCGGCCGCACCGAACAGCCGGCGCGGCTGTCGGTCGGGGGGACGGAGGTGGCCCGGTACGTGCTCGACCCGGCGCTGGACGCGCGGCACGGGCCCCGGCCGTACCTGCACCCGGTGCGCACCCTCGGCGGCACGGTGGTCACCGACGCCCTCCCCGCCGACCACGTGTGGCACCTCGGTGCCTCCCTGGCCGTGCAGGACGTCAACGGCGCGAACCTCTGGGGAGGGCGCACCTACGTCCGCGACGTCGGCTACACCTGGCGCGACGATCACGGCGTCATCGCGCACACCGCCTGGTCGGAGAGGTCCGCCGACCGGCTTGCCCACCGGCTTGAGTGGCGCGACCCGCACGGGGCGGTGCTGCTCAGCGAGCGCCGCCAACTCACCGCCGTCCCGCTGACCGGGGACGGGCCGAGCGGGGACGGGCCGAGCGGGGACGGGCCGAGCGGCGTGTCGGCCTGGCGGCTGGAGCTGGACTACACGCTGAGTGCCCCGGCCGGACAGGACGTGCGGCTGGGCAGTCCGGCCACCAACGGTCGCCCCGGCGGGGCCGGTTACGGCGGGTTCTTCTGGCGAGCGGTCTCGGCCGAGCCCGCATCGGTGTTCAGCGCCTCGGCGACGGGGGAGGAGGCGGTCAACGGCTCCGCCGAGCCGTGGGTCGCGCTGCGCGGCACCGGGCCGGACGGTAGGGCGTACACCCTGGTGTTCGCCGGTCTCGGCGACGGCGACCGGTGGTTCACGCGGACCGCCATGTACGCGGGCGTGGGGGTGGCGTTCGCGTTCGAACGTCCGGTCACCATCGCGGCCAACACCGAGCGGAGTGGCCGCCACCGCGTCGTCATCGCCGACGGCGCGCTCGACCGCGCGACCGCCGCAGCCCTCGCCCGCTCCACATGTTGACCATGGAGTTGTTGCCACGACACGCCGGACGCGGTGGCAACAACTTCATGATCAACGGCGCGGGGCCGGGTGGGCGTCGTCAACGGGTGGGCAGCGCGGCGGTGACCCGGATGGCCTTCACGATCGCCGGGATCGAACCGATCAGCAGCACCAGCCCCCAGATGATCGCGATCACCGCGAAGACCAGCGCCGCCACGTCGTCGACGATGCTGACCAGGATCACCGGCACGAGGTTGTGCAGGAATTCCAGCACGACCGTGCAGAGCAGGGTGGTGAGGATCAGCAGGACGAGGCCCTTGTTCTGCAGGAAGCGCGGCTGGGCCAGCACCAGCAGCCCGGCCCACACGAGTTTGAGCAGCAGCACCAACCCGAGCAGCACCGCCGCCTCGCCCACCGGGAAGAACCCCCACAGGGCCAGGTATGCCAGCGTGCCGAACGGGACGGCCAGGAACAGCGACACCATGATGGACAGCTCCACGAACGCGATGACCAGCGCGATCAGCCCGACGATGATCAGGATGATCGAGAAGATCAGGCTGGCGACGCCCTGCACCCGGCCCTGGACGCGTTCGGGCAGCAGCAGCCCCAGGCAGAACAGCCCGGTGCTCCAGACCGCCACCGCGTCGATCAACGCCAGGTAGCCGGTGCCCCGGCCGGACGGTTCGCTGACCCCGGACACGTCGTCGAGCTCCACGTCCAGCGTGCCGGCGCTGTCCGCGAGGGCCGCGCCGGCGTCGGCGCCGCCGAGCAGCAGCCCGGCGCCGAGCTCCACGCCGATCGCCAGGACGATGGCGAGCATGGCCAGCAGCAGGAACGGCTTGCGCAGGTCACCCACGGCGGCACCTTCCTCTCGGGTCAGAACGTGGCCACGACGATCGGGTCAGGACGTGGCCACGACGACCGTGCAGCCACCCAGGACGGGGCAGCTCAGGCCCACCTCGGTGGCCTGGTCGACGGCGACCTTCGCCACCGCACCGGTGCCGTCCGACGCCGGCTCGACCTCGTCGCGGATGGTGAGTTCGGCGTCGCCGGGTGCCGGTGCGACGACCGTGAACTGCGCCGCGCTGCGCAGCACCAGCGTGCGCAACCCGCCGGGGTCGGCGACCCGCACCACGCAGCTACCGGAGAAGACCAGCCGGCCGGTCTCGTCGGCGCAGTCGGCGCGGACCGTGGCCGGGTCCACCGCGGCACGCTCGCCACCCAACGCGGCCAACCGGTCGACCAGCCCGTGCCGGGCACCGGGATCGCCCCGGTCGTCGCGACCCGCGCCGACCGCGACCACGAACAGCGCCACCAGCAGGACGGCGAGCAGCCCCAGCAGCGCCTTCTGCCGGCCACTCATCGCGCCACGGCCCGCGCCACGACCTCGGTGAACCGGATCTCGTCGACGCCCGCGAAGTACCGGTTGGTGCCCTGCGTCTTGCCCACCACCGCCAGCGTGACCCGGTGCGGGCCCTTGGTCAGCCGGACCGTGCCCACGTCCAGCAGTTCCGTCTTGCGCACGGTCGGGGTGAAGCCGAGGAACGCCCCGCCGACCTGGCTGCCGTCGATCGCGAACACCGTGTTGGCGTAGTCGAACGAGGTGGTGCGCACCGCCGCGAAACGCCACGTGCCGTCGGCCGGGATCTGCACCGTCACGGTGACCTGGTCGCCGATGGCCAGCCCCTGGAAGAACAGCTGCTTGTCCCCGGACCAGGTCACCCCGCAGCAGTTGGGTTGCGCCACCACGACCGCACCGCTGGTCCGGGGCGACTCCACCACCGCGCCCTCCACCAGGCTCTCCGCCTCGACGGTGACCACCCTCGGCTCGCCGGGGGCCGGCTCGCCGTCACGGGTCAGCAGCACCACCCCCACGGTCACCACCACCAGCACCAACGCCGCCGCGGCGGCGATCCACAACCACGGGGTACGCCGTGGCGGCGCGACCGCCCGCACCTCGTACGTGACCCGGCCGCTGGAGCGGGAACTCTCCTCCGGCGCGGTGTTCGCCGAGTACGCGAACCCGGTCATGTCGTAGCGCCGGGGCGGGGTGCCGGCCGGCACGGCAAGCTTGATCAGGAACGACACCGAGCCCTGCCCGGGGACCACCCGCTGCGGCTCGGTGACGGTGAACCACGCCCGCTGGGAGCCGTCACCGGGCGCCACGTCGAACACCACCGTGTCCGGTGCGTTGCCCGGGTTGGAGACGGTGAAGGTCAGCTCGCCGCTGTTGCGCGGATCGAGGGTGAACTGCTCGGCGGCGGCGACGACCGCCCACTCGGTGGTCATGACGACTCCTCTTCCAGGACGATCTCGACGGTGGTCGAGGCCGGCTTCTCCGCCTCGACGATGCGGGTGATCACGGCGAGCTGGCCGGCGGCGGCCGGCGGCACCCGCACCACGACGTGAAAGGGCTGCTCGGCGGGTTCGTCGATCGCGAAGCCCCGCATCCCGGTGGCCAGCTCAAGGGCCCTGCGCATGCCGTACGGGGTGCCGCGCCACCGGGCCAGCAGCGCGGCGTTGGCCACCAGGTCGCGCAGCCGGCCCACCGGCAGCGGCAGCGGGGCGTCCGGTCGGGGCGCGGCCACCACGTGGTCCATCGCCACCCAGCGGGTCAACCGCACCACCAGCCCGTCCGGCGCCCGGTACGGGTCGAACAGGGCGTCCACCTCGGCGAGGATCGCCTCGTCCGGCGCGTGTAGCCCCTCCATCACGTCCAGCAGCGCCCAGAGCACGCTGCCCGGCACACAGGCCCGCTGGTAGGCGGCGGGCAGCAGCCGTTCAATCGCCGAGCGCCGCATCGTGGCTCACCACCTCGATGTCGTGCTCGCCGGAGCAGAGCAGCCAGGTGTCCGGGACGGTCACCACGTCGGCGGTGGCCTGGTTCGCGCTGGGCGTCCAGTCGACGGCCCCGGCGCTGCGGTACACGCCGCGTTCGCCGCCGGCCAGGATCAGCCGCTCCGGTGTGCCGCCGCCGGTGGCGCCCCCGCTCACGCTCACGGCGATGGCGTCGACCGGCACGAACCGGGTCCGGTCCCGCAACGGCAACCCGCAGTTGACCGACACCGCCTGCCACTGCGGCCGGGCGGCCAGGGTGTCCAGCCGCAACACCCCGCCACTCTGCGTCGCCGCGAGCGCCAGCGGTCCGGCGAACGTCAGGTCCCGGCAGGTGCCGCCGATCCAGCCGCCCTGCACCGACTGCCACTGCACGTCGGATTCGAACAGCCGGGTGCGGTGACAGCCCTGGCCGGGCCTCTTCGGGTCCGGTTCGCCCGCGCCGCTCCAGAGCAGCGTGGCCGGGCCGTCGTACTGCACGGCGAGGACCCGGTTGTCCACGTTGGAGAGGCCGACGTGCGTGAAGCTGCCGGGCCGGCCGCCGGCGGTCGACAGGTACACCCCGAAGCTCGCCTGCGCGGCCACCGCCACGCCCGGCGCGCCACGCTCCGAGACGAACGCGCGCACCGCGTAGAACCCCCGGTCGGCGTCGGACGGGTCGACCAGGATCTGCAAGGGCACGGCCCCCGGCAGCAGCGACACCTCGTACAGGCCGGTGTCGGTGGCGACCAGCAGCGCGCCCGCGCCGTCGCGGTCCAGCCAGGCCACGTCGGAGATCCGCGAATCCAGGTCGGTGAGCAGCGACCACGTCTCGCCCAGGTCGGTGCTCAGGTGCACCCGGGAGCCGCCGGAGGCCCGCAGCGTCACCACGGCCACCGAGCCGGGACGCGCGACGATGCCCGGCCGTACCGGCGCGGGCGCGGGTGCCACCCGAAGCACCGTCTCACCGTCGAAGCGGCCGGCCGGCTCCCAACCCGCGCCGCCGTTGCTGGAACGGAACAGCACCGGGCCGCGCCCGGCGTACCAGGTGCGGGGCTGGTACTGGTCGACGGCGAGGGCGCGTACCTCGGCGTCGGGCGCCTCGTCGACCACGAACCGGACCGACTCGACGTAGCGCACGCCCGGCTCGGCGTGCTCCAGCAGCCGGTACACGTTGGACGCTCGCAGTGGCTCGCCGAACGGCCAGCCGGTCGGGTTGAGCGCGGTCGGCAGTGGGCTCAACGTCTGGTGCAGCCGGTCGTGGATCCGGCGACGGACCGCGTCCACGTCCTCCTCCCGCCGGACCACCACCCGGGCCCGTACCGACACCGCCTTGAAGCGGGCCCAGGTCGCCCGGGACCGGATGCCGACCATCCGGCGCTCCTCGAGGTCCGCCTCCACCCGGCGCCGCGCCTCGGGCACCTCGTGCTCACGCAGCACCAACACCGGCAGCCGGCCGCCGGGGCGGGCTGCCGGTGGCACGTACGGGACCAGCACCACCTCGACCTCGCCCGGCCGGGCGAAGCTGTACACCGCGGCGCGGGTGAACGCCCGGGCCCGCGCCACCGCGCCGGAGCTGGTGGCCAGCACCTCGAAGTCGCGGGCGGTGACCGCCCGTTGCTGGGCGAAGAACTCGTACGGGCCGCGCAGCAGCACCGACTCCAGCGCCTCCATCTCCCGACCGCCGGCGGCCGGCGCGGGGTTGTCCACGCGTACCCCGGGTAGTGGGTCACGCAGGCTGGTCAGGGTGTCCGCCGCCACGTTGCCGGTGGGCCCGCCGCCGGCCCGGTACCAGAGGCGGACCTGCCTGCCGGCCGGCGGCACGGCCGCCACGGTCACCGGCGTCGGGCCGCTCACCCCGGCAGGTTCGGCGGCGTCGGTCGTGGCCGGGACGGTCTCGCCGGTCGTGGCCGGTCCGTCGTCGCCCGGTGTGACGTGGGGCGTCTCGACGGGCGGTCGCAGATCGAGGGCCGGGGCGAAGGTGAGGGTGCCCGAGCAGCGGTCGACCAGGTAGACCTTGGCCTGCGGGCCGAGCCCGGCGAAGCTGTCCACCGGCCGCCAGATCTCGAACGTGCGGCCGTCGTACTCGCGGGCCGCCGCGCCCAGCTCCACCGTGCCGGCCGGCACCTCCACGCCGAGCAGCAGGTCCAGCGGTTCGGCGGTGTGCGCCAGTGGGGCGCGGGCCGCCCGCAGCACCTGACCCGGCTGGCCGGTGCCCACGCCGAGCAGCTCCGCCTCGACCGGTTCGCAGTGGTGCATCCGTACCGTCACCGACTCCTCGCCCACGGGCAGCAGCGCCGGCTCGGTGGTGACGAACACGACCGGCCGGGGATCCGCGCCGCGGGCCGCCGCGACCCGCAGGCCGGCCGGGATCCGTATCGCGGCGCGGTCGGTGCCGCTGCGGGTGAACCGGACATCCGCCCAGGCCGCCGTGGGCGCGTGCCGGGCGACCCCGAGCAGGTTCAGGAACGAGACGTACGCCTTCTCCGGCAACTGGTTCAGCCGGTAGATCATCACCTCGGTCAGGTGCGCGAACGCCTCCACCAACGCCATGCCCGGGTCGTGCGCCGACAGGTCGGTCCAGGCCGGGCAGGACTGCCGGATCCGTTCCCGAGCCTCGGTGACCAGGTCGAGGAACCCGCGGTCGTCCAGGTGTGGCACGGGCAGCGTCATGAGGATCCTCCCTGCGCGGGTTCGTCGGCCGGGAGCAGGTCCACGGAGAAGACCAGCTGCCCGGGCGTCAGGCTGGCCCGCACCCGGTAGTCCAACCGGATCACCAGCCGCCACCCGTCGTCCGGGTCCGGCCCGGCGTCCACGTCGATCACCTCGACCCGTGGCTCCCAGCGGGCGATGGCCTGCCGGACGTAGTGGATGGCCAGGCCGGCCGTGGTGTCGTCGTTGGGCGCGAAGACCAGCCGGTGCAGCCGGGAGCCGTACCCGGGTCGCATCAGCCGCTCGCCCGGCGTCGTCGACAGGAGCAGGAACAGCGCCTGTCGTACGCTCTCGTCGCCCTCGGTCATCGCCAGGCCGCCGGCCGCGGTGAGCGCCAACCCACCGTTGCGTCCGGCGTCGAAGCCGGCGCCGACGAAGCGGAACGCCCTCATCGGTCCGCCCCCAGGAACCGCTGACGCGGGTCACGCACCGTGTGGTGGACCGCGTTGGGCGGCGTCCCGTTGGTGAACCCCTCCAGGTGCGACAGCACCACCCGATGCCCGTCGACGCGGACCCAGTCGCTGTAACCGACGCGCAGGCTCTCGGTCCTGGTGCACGGCTTGATGGTCGGGCCGTAGTTCGGGCAGGCGACGATCGTGCGTCCCTCCGGGTCGGCGTCCACCAGCACGGGCACGCCGGTGACGGTCACCCACTGCTGCGAGGGCCGGTTCTCGACCCGGCCGTCGTGATCGCAGGTGATCACGGAGTCACGGTGGATCCAGCGCATCAGCCGCCTCCTTCGTGGTGGGCGCGGGCGAGCGAAAGGGCCTGCCGCGCCGCGGTGGTCGGGTCCTCGGTCGACTCGGCGTGCAGGAAGTCCACGCTGCGCGCGCGCACCACCATGGCCCGGCCGGGCGCGGAGATCACCAGGTCGGACGCCGCGTGCAGAGTGGCCAGATCGGGGGTCAGTTCCAGAAAGCTCCCGCCCTCGGTGGCCAGCCGCAGGCTGCGCCGCACGTCGTCGACGACGATCGACTGCCCGCCGGCGGTGCGCAGCGTCCAGCGACGCGCCCGACCGTCGTCGATACCCGCGTCGTGCGGCTCGACGGCGCCGAACAGCGAACCGAGCACGATGCCCGAGGCCGGCTCGCCGCCGGGCAGCACCACCAGCACGGTGTCCTTCGGGTCGGGGAGCGCCACCAGGCCCTTGCCCGGCCCCGCACCGGGGCACAGCACGGCGAGCCAGCCGGCGTCCAGGTCCCCGTACGCCGGCAGGGTCAGCCGGACCCGGCCCAGCCCGTCCGGGTCGGCGACGTCGGTGACGGTGCCGAGGGTGACCACCGCGCCCCCGGTTGGGGTCGATGGGGTGACCGGCGGCATCGTGGAGAACCGCGTCAGGTGCCCGTTGCCGTCGATGGTGTGCACCACCTCGGTCAGCACGTACGCCCCGGCTGCCGGGTCGGGCACACCGCTCAGGTCGATCCGGCGGCCCGGCCGCAGCGCCGGATCACCCTCGGCCACCCCCTCGGCGGTGACCAGTGCCGCCGCGCGGGTGTCCAGCCGCGCCTGGGCCAGCGCCGCCAACTCGTCGTCGCTGCGGCCGGGCTGGTCGACGGCGGTGCGTACCCCGTCGGCACCCACGTCGGCCGGGTCCGGTCGATCGCCGGCCGGACGGCCGCAACGTGCCTCGTCGGCCTGTTGGCTGATCAACTCGGCCCGCTGCGGATGCCAGCCCAGCGCGGCACTGGCACCGCTGGCCTGGTCCGAGTTGGTCGTGAGCCGCAGGGTGTGCACGCCCGCGCCCAGGGTCAGCGCGACCGGCTCCCCGTAGCCGGCGAGAGTGATCAGCCGGATGCCGTCACCGTCGGCGGCCAGGTGCAGCCCGGCCCGGCCGGCCACCTCGCGCAGCAGCTCCAGGTCGCTGTGCCGGTGCTGCAGCAGCCGCTCCAACCGTGGCCCGTCAGCCTCCGCCGTCACGTCCAGCCCCACCTCACCGCACAGCTCCCGGGCCAACTCGGCCGCGGTGACCGAGGTGAAGACCCGCAGCCCCTGCCGTTTACGCAGCCGGTGCAGCGCGTCGTAGGCCCGCAGCCGCAGGACCGCCGCGCCGTCGGCGGCGTACTCGACCTCGACACAGGTGACCTCTCCGGTGAACAGGGCGTCGGTCTGGTCGGCGAGCCGCACGTCGAGCGTCGTGCCGAGGCGGACCGCCGGGTCGAGCGCACCCACGCCGGCGGCGGTGGCGAGCACCAGCTCGGCCTGGGTGGGCTGGTCGAGCCGCGCTGCCACCCGCAGCGAACGGACCCGCTGGCGGGCGGCGCCGGCCAGCTCGGCCCCGTCGAGCAGGACGATCAACGCCCGGGGCGCGGCGCTGCTCACGGCGTACCCCCGGGGCCGGGGCCCGGGTTCGCGCTGGTGAGGATGGGTCCGGTCGACGGTCCGGTCGTGGCGCCCCGGGCGGCGGGCGCGGTGGCGATCGAGGCGCCGACGAACGACGCGCCGGCACCTACCGCGCCGGCCACCGCCCGCGCGACTCCGGCCATGGCACCCGCCACTGTCGACCCGCCCGGGGCGCCCGGCGGCGGGACGGCCAGCGTGGTGCCGGCCGGTACCGCCAGCGGATCGGTGATCCGGTTGTGTTCGGCGAGCAGACGCCAGCGCAGCGGTGAGCCGAGCGCGTCGTTCGCCAGCAGGTCGAAGCGCACACCGGAACGGCCCGGCTCCGCCGCGCCGTCGCCAGCGGCGATCACCGCGCTGCCCGGTGCGGCGGTCGGGGTGCTCGCCGCGGCCAACTCCTCGGCGAAGCCGGCCTCGGCCTGATCGGCTGTCTCGGCAGCCCGGACCAGCTTCAGCCGCAGCCAGGAACGTCGGGGCGAGCCGGTGCCGGTGAACGCGTCGAACCGCTCCGCCACCGCGACGATCACACCGGGCACGTTCCAGGTCTTGCCCCAGACCAACCGGACCAGCGGCGGTCGCAGCCAACCATGCTCGGCGGTGGAGTTCTCCGCCAGCATCCAGAGGGGACGGGTGAGCACCCGGACGTCGGCCGGGCGGACCTGCGCCTCCACGAAGTCGACGTCGAAGAGCAGGTCGAGCACCAGCTCGGTCCGACCGCCGCCGGTGAAGACCAGCGGGTCGTCGGCCAGCCCGGACCCGGTGAGCTGCCCGTCGGCGGCACCCCGGCGGCGTACGCCGGCGAGCCGGGTCACCTGCACGGTCTCCGGGTTGAGCAGGCAGTCCACCCGCTCGCCGGAGGAGTCGATGAGGAAGGCGACGCGTTCCATCAGCCGCCTGCCTGTTCCCGGTCCAGGCGCGCCAGTCGGGCCGCGTCCAACGCCGCACCCGGCACGGTCCACAGGGGCCCGTCGTCCGGCAGTGCCGGCCAGCGGTCGGCGGCGTCAGCCCATCCGTCGCGGACGGCCCCCGCCCCGCCGGTGCCCGGGTCTGGCCCGCCGGCCAGGTTTCCGGACCACGCCGGCTCGTCCGGCAGGGCCGGCCAGGGTCCACGACCGGCGGTACGGGCCAGGCCCGGTGGGCCAGCATTCGGCACGGAGGCCGCGCGAGCCGGACGGGTCACCAGAACCGGTCCGTCGGCCACGCCACGAGCCCGCCGGTGCGGCGGACCGTCAGTCGACACCGTGCCGTCCGGCAGTTGCGCACCGCCATCGGCGTAGCCGTCGGAGGCCGCAGCGGATCGTGGAGGGAGACCGCCCCTGGAGGGGCCGACATCGTCCACGCTCCGGTCCGCACGGGGAGTCGGCGCGGGGTGCGCGGGCCGGCGGTGGGGTCGGTCCGGCTCCCAGGGCGGCACCGGCGGGCCGGGAACCGCCGGGCGGACCATCGGCGGGGCCGGCGTCACCCCGGCCGGACCGGTGCCGCCCCGATCTGTTCCGTTCTGGCCGGCCCGGCTCGGAATGCGTCGACGCGCCGATTCACCCGGTCGGAGTGGTGCGCCTGATCCGGCGGGCCGAGCAGGTCCCGTCGCGGCAGCCGGTCCCGGCGCAGGAGGCCAGGCGGACACCGCGGCCGGGGCCGGTGCGTCAGGCGCGGTGGGCACACCGGGCCCGGTCGTCGAGCCGACACCCCGACGCACGGGCGGTGCCTGCGGCGTGGGTGTTCCGGGCGCCGTGAGCCCCCGCTCCGCCCCGGGCGTTCCACCGCCGCCCGGAGCACCCGCGTGATCCGAGGTGCCGGTCGGACGCGTGCGGCCAGCACCGAACAGGTCGCCACCGCCGTCCCGGGAACCGGGGCCATCCGTGGCCCGTGGCGGTGTGGACCGGTCGGTCGCGCCAGTGTTCCCGGTTCCCGAGGCCACGCCCGTATCGCCGCGCCCGCCGCCCGCACCCCGACCAGGGACGCCACCGCCGGGAGCACGCCGGTCGAACCCGGCCCCACCCGGGAACCCGGCCGAACCCTGACCGTCGGCCGCGCCGGCGGTGGCCCGGTGGCCCGGCTCGCCCGGCCCCGCTGCGTTCGCGGCCGCATCCGCCAGCACGGACGGGTCGTCGTGCCCGTCCTCGGAGCGAGCGTCGGCAGGACCGACCCGGGACGCGTCGAGGTCCAGTTCGCGGAGCAGGCCGGGGGCGTGTGCGGCGACCAGGTCCAGCCAGTGCCGCGGTGGTTCCCCGAACCGGCGGGGAGCCGCCGTGGGCGCGTCCGTCGGCCGGAGCGTCAGGAGCTGCCCGGTCGCCTCTGTGGGGTCGACCCGACCGGCGAGGCGCTGCACCGCCCCGGCCGCCGAGCGCAGCCGGTCGGCCAGCCAGCTACGCGGGAGTCGGCGCGGTGGCACCGCCGGTCTCCAGCTCCAGGCCCTCGTAGCGCAGGGTCAACGAGGCGATGGCGATCTCGTGGCTGAGCGTGTTGAGGTGTGCGCCGCGCCACCGGGTGGGCCAGGCGTCGATCAGGTTCCAGCGCAGCACCTCGGCGGTCCCGACCGAGTCCAGCAGCACGACCGAGACGTTGCGACGGTTGAGCGTGCCCTGGGCGGTGGCGTTCACCCAGTCCCACAGCTCCCGGGAGGCGGTGAGGCCGAAGTGCAGCGTCACCGGCTCGTACTCGGCCTGGCCGGGCACCATCCGCATCCGGCCCAGGCCGTGCTCCCGGTACGGCTGCCCGGGGATGTTCACCTCCAGCCCGGTCATCTCGGTGAAGTGGCCGTTGGTGACGCCGTTGATGAGCAGCCGGAAGTTGTACGCCCGGTACGGGTCGACCGGGGCGCCGGGCTGTGGGGTGGCGGTGGTGGGCATGTCAGCCTCCGATCGTCTCGGTCTCGGTGCCGCCGGCCCACTGGCTCAGCTTGAACACCACGAACTCGGCGGGCTTGACGACGGCGATGCCGATGTGGGCGATCACCATGCCGGCGTCGCGCACGTCGGGCGGGTTGGTCTCCTCGTCGCACTTGACGAAGAACGCCTCCTCGGGGCTGCGCCCGAGCAGCGCGCCGTCGCGCCACACCCGGGTGAGGAACGCCCCGATGTCGCGCCGGATCGAACGCCAGAGGGTGAAGTCGTTGGGCTCGAAGACCATCCACCGGGTGCCGTTGGCGATGGCCTGTTCGATGGCGATGCTGAGCCGCCGGACGTTGAGATAGCGCCACTCGCTGGCCTCGGCTGCGAGCGTACGGGCGCCCCAGACCCGGATGCCCTCGCCGGCGAAGTAGCGGATCACGTTGACGCCCCTGGGGTTGAGCACGTCGTGTTCCGGTCGGGTGACCAGGTAACCCAGGTCGACGGCGCCGCGTACGGGTTCGTTGGCCGGCGCCTTGTGCACCCCGCGCAGGGCGTCGGTGCGGGCCCAGATGCCGGCCAGGTGCCCGCTCGGCGGCGTGAGTTCCAGCTCCCCGCTGATCGGGTCGCGTACCCGCAACCACGGGTAGTAGAAAGCGCCGAACTCGGACTGCCGGGGCCGGTACGCCGCCACCTCAGCCCCGCCCGACCCAGCGGCCGCCCCCTCAGCGGGTTTGGGTGGCTTGCCGGACGACGGCGTGGCGACCCGGGTCAACGCGGAGATGTCGTCGACGTCCGGCGGTGGGTCGCAGATCGCGACCATGGTGCGGGTGCGCTCGGCCATGCTGAGCAGCGCCTCGTGTGACACCACGTCATGGAAACCGGGCGCGGCGATGATGGAGATCTCATCGATGGCCTCCAGCAGTTGCAGGCCGCCGCGCCGCTGCCCGGTGCCGGTGATCGCGCCGCCGTCGCCGACGTTGACCACCCAGCAGCGGGCGCCCCCGTTGTCCAGGAAGCCGAAGACCGCCCGGGCCAGCGGGCTGCTCTCGACCCGCTCCCCGTCGGCGAAGAGCCGCAGGAACTCCGTCCAGTTGTTGACCGGCACCGCCTTGCCCAGTTGGGCGGAGCGGTTCGGGGCGACGCCGACGAAGGCGGCGATGCTGGTGCTCGCCGGGCCGATCGGTCGGGCGCCGCTGGGGACCTCCTCGACATAGATGCCGGGGGAGAAGTAGCTGGGCATCGGTCCTCCTGTGCGGGTGGGCGTCAGTGGGTCGGTGGCGCGCAGACGATGACGATGTCGGGTTCGGCGGGGTCGACGTCGGCGCTGAGCACGAGCCCGCGCCCGGTGAGCCGGAGCCGGACCGGGCTGGGGTGCTCCGGGTCGTGCGGGACGCCGACGAGCAGGAACCGGCCTTCGGGGTCGGTGCGGGTGGCGGAGCCGGTGCCGGGAAGCTCGACCCGCATCGCCGCCAGTGGTTGGTCCTCGGGGCCGACCACCCGGCCGGTGAGGGAACGCACCTCCAGTCGCCGCAGCCGCAGCGGTTGCAGCACCGGCGGGGCGGCCGGGGTCGGGTGGTCCACCTGGGCGGGCACGTCGATCAGCAGTGCCGGGCGAGGTGCGGTGCCGAATGCCGTCCACAGTGGCGCGTCACCGGCCTCCAGGACGACCGGGTAGCTGCCGTCGCCGGTCGCGGCGGTGAGCACCCGGTCCAGTCGGGGCAAGCCGGCTGGACCGGTCACGCAGAGCAGGTAGCGGACCGTGAACCGGTACGGTTCGCGGACCGCGCCGCTGGAGCGGGTCTGTCGGGCCGGGCGCAGCTCCATCGGCCAGAGGGTGAGCCCGGCGGCGTCGCCGTCGGTGCGGGGCGGGCCGATCGGGACGGGTTCCCCCGCCGCGCTGGTCAGCCAGGCGGCCAGTTCGGCGGTGGCCGTCTCGATCGGTCCGCGCCCGTCGGTGCTCATCGCGGCGGCGTCCCCTGGATCCGGTACGCGATGGCCTCGTTCCACACGTGCGGGTAGACGCCGATCTCGAAGTACCGGGTGAACCGGTTGATCGGGGCGTTGGTGTGGTCGTGGTAGAGCAGCCACACCGGGGCGATGGTGAACAGCACGTAGTTCGCCAGCACCAGCGGGATGTAGAGCGGGCCGAGCAGGCGACCCTGGAAGATGTGCACGTCCTCGTGCCGTTGGATGCCGGAGCTGGAGCCGGCGCAGACGGTGCCGATGGTGGTGGCGTAGCGGGGCGAGACCCCCTCCACCACGCTGACCCGGCCGCTGCCCTGCGAGGTGGGCCGGTCCAGCGAGTGGCCGAAGATCAGGTGTACCGCCAGGTAGATGGCCCCGACGACCGTGTTGAGCAGGCTCCAGGTGTGGTCGACGACGAAGAGGAAGATCCCTCGGGCGTCCGAGGCGTACACCGTGGCGGAGGCCACCGACCAGCCGAAGACCGCGCCGAACAGCAGGCCCACCACGGCGCCGATCAGCAGCCCGACCGGGCCGCCGGCGAGGAGGCCGAGCAGGGCGCCGAAGCCGACCTGGACCGCCGCGCTGATGATTCCGAAGACCATGACGTCACCCCTCAGACCCAGGAACGGAAGACTCGGGGCTCACGACCCTGCGCGACCTGGGTCGGCGACGGCTGGGTCGCCTGCCGGTTGCCGGGCGGGAACTGGTTGACGCCGAGCGCGGCGGAGAAGATGACCAGCGCGTTGAAGAACGCGATGATCCACTTCTCGCCGCCGGCGTCGTCGGCGAACGCCGCTGTCACGTAGGACAGCAGGAGCGCGATGCCGATGGCGATCCACTTGCGGAGCTTGTCGCCGCTGGGGCCGATCAGCCCGCCGATGACGTTGGTGGCCAGTAGGGTGGCGGCGCTCGCGCCGGCGAGGCTGCCCAGGGCGGCCCAGGTGAAGAGATCGTTCATGGCGATCCCCCTTTTCTGCGATGGTGCGACCGGGATGTGGTGGTGGTGGTGAGGTTCGGTGCTCCCGGTCGGGAGCACCGGGACCGGTCGCCGCCGTCGGGGGCGGCCGGGGCCGGGCGTGGCCGGCTGAGCCGGCCACCAGGTGGATCAGCCGGGCCCCGGGGCGCCGGCGGGCGGGCCCGGCGGCGGGGTCGGGCCGGGCGGGCCCGGCGGTGGGGTCGGGCCGGGCGCAGCCGGTGCCGCGGGGTGGCGGCGGCGCACCAGGAGTACGCCCACCGCGGCGAGCAGCAGCAGGAGGAGCACGCCGCCGACGACCAGCAGCCAGGGGAACCCGCCGTTGTCGCCGGCGGCGGCCGGCGAGGCGGACGGTCGAGGCGGTGCCTCGGCGACGGCCCGCAGCTCGGTTGGCTTGTCCTGGTTGGGGTCCACCTTCCAACTGACCGACCGACCGTTGACGGTGCCATTGCTGTCGATCACTCGGCCGGGAAATGTCACCGAGATCTCGAACGACATGAGCTTGAGGAATGCCTCCTGCTGCTGCGGATTCTGTTCGGCTATCTTTCCGCCGTATTTCTTCGGGTCCAGCGGCAACGTGAAACGGTAGAATTCGCCGTCTCGGACAAGTTTGACGCTCTCGGTGTCGAAGCCCGCCAGCGGTGCCCTGTGGTAATTGATCTGGGTGCCGAGGAGTTTGCTGTCCTCGTAGCCGGTCTCTTCGCCCGGCGGGAGGGCGGGGATGTTCTGCCGCAGCTCCGCGAAGGCCGCAGAGATGTTCTTGTTACGTGCGCTCAGCAGGTCCTTCTGGGCCGTCAGCAGCAGCTGCCCGTCGACCGTGTCGTCGGCGTTGACGGTGAGGCCCATGTTGAGTTGCATACAACCGCTCAGCGCGGCGAGAAGAAGGAGACACACCGCGACGCGGAGTGCCTTACCGCGGTGGACTCTCCTGTTCATGGGCTCAGTGTGTGTGATCGCTTTCACCATGAGCAGTCAGCGATCGGTCACAAGGCAGTCGCCGATTTTACCGCTGTGCTGTCATGTTCGGCTGAGGCCGATCCCGGTGCAATTGACTACTCTGGAGTTTTGGGCCCAGCCCCTCTTTCGCGGGCCGCGTCGTGCTACATCTGGCCGCGGAGACTGTTCAGGATCTTCTCCGCCGTAGGTCGGTGGTCGGGCCAGTTCGTCACGCGAGCCGCCACGTAGAGGGTCTGTGCCGGGGAGCCCGGTCCCGGTAGCCCGGCCGGCGCCGCCCAGACGTGCTCCATCATCAGGTGCAGGGTCCGGCGGCCCATCCCGTCCGCAGGTGTCAGGACGTCGGCAAGCCAGGTGGTGTCGTCGACGGCCCGGGCGGGCCGGTCCACGAACGGCGGCCGCAACTGGGCCCTGGCCTCGGCATCGCACGGCGACGGGCATGGTGCCAGCAACACGCGTAGCGAGGTCGTCTGGCCGGTCGTGTCGCCGGACCCCTCGGAGCACTCCCACTCGGCTGTCGACGCGGTGCCGGCGCCGGTGCCGGGAAGCCTGAACACCAGGCACCGCCACTCGGTGCCCCTGGGCACCAGAACTGTGACCGGAAGCCCCGGTTCGCCGAGGGGCGCCGCCTCGTCCGCGACGAACCGCGCGCCACCGACGGTTCCGGTGGGGGGCGACATCGCGCGTGGCGTCGACAGTGGATAGTGCGGCGCCGCCGGCAGGGGAGGCATCGACACCGGGGCGGCCAACCGATCCACGACCGCTGCCTGTGCGCGCTCAACCGGCCTGGCGGCGACCTTTCCCAGCGCGTAGCCGCCCACGGAGAGGGCCACGGCGACGAACACCAGCACGGCGCCCGATTCGCTCAGCATCCTGCGTGGCATCGCGCGGCCACCTCCTGCACCAGATTCCGCACGGCCTCGAACATCGCGTCCCGGGACGCGTATGCCGTGTCCAGTTCGGCGACGATCGTCACCGTGCCGATCCGCGCGGTGACCTGCGCCGTCTGCCGTCCGTCGTCGTATGTGCGGCCGTACTCGTAGGACTCATCGCCGATCCGAACGGGCGTCGGACGTGGCCGGCAGGGGAGACAACGCCAGACGCTGACGTCGTCGCGGGCCCGTCGCACTGCGGACTTGCCCTCCGCCCGCGTGTGCCGGTGGTAGCCGAACCAGAGCACCGCCTCGTCCCGGTGGGCGCCCGCACCCACCCAGCCGGAGTACACGCACCAGACGTATCCCTGGCCGCCGGGCTCGGTCGTCGGCTGCGACGCGTCGGGCACCAGTCGAGCGATCGTCTCGGGACGGACGAGGCTGCAGACGTCGACGGCCGGGGGGCGGCTCGGCACGTCGGCGGTCAGCGTCTGCCAGCCGAAGAGGCCCATGCCGACGGTGCCGCCGATGATGAGCGCGTTTCGCAGCCGGTAACCGATCCGCCACCGCATGCTGTCCAAGGGTAGGGCGCCCGCACGCCACTGCCATCGCCTGAGCGCCTACCCGACAGGGACACCTGCCCGGCCTAGGCTGGCGGAATGATCGTTGTCGCGTGCGTACTGCTGGTGGATCCTGACGGCCAACTGCTGCTGCAACTGCGCGACGGCAAAGCCCGCTACCACCCCAACGTGTGGGGGCTGCCCGGCGGGCACGCCGAGGCGGGCGAGACGCCGGAGCAGACCGCCGAGCGGGAGCTGCGGGAGGAGACCGGCCTGCGCGCCGACGGGCCCCTGCACCCGATCGCCGTGCAACCGCTGCCCGAGCTGGGCCGGGTGAAGCACTACTTCCTCGGTTTCACCCGGGCCCGGCAGGAGGACGTGGTGCTCGGTGAGGGCGCGGCGATGGTCTTCGTACCCGGCGAGGAGGTGCTCGACGGCCGACCCTGGACTCCGGGCACCGTCGAGGTGCTGACCCAGTTCCTCACCTCACCCGATTACGCCGCCGCGGTCATCGGCCGCTCGACCACGGAGCCGACTCAGCCGGCCGGAGGTCGCCAGCCCGCGTAGCGGGCCATGCCCCGCAGAGCGGTCCGGGCCGGGGTGAGCCGCAACGCGGTGTCCCGCAGCGCGACGGCGACGGGGTTGCGCAGTTGCTGGCCGTACCGGCCGGCGTTGAAGGCGGCCCGGGCGATGGCCTGACTGCGCGGGCGACGCTGCTCGTCGTACG
Organism: Micromonospora sp. CA-259024; assembly: GCF_050936255.1. Lineage (NCBI taxonomy): Bacteria > Bacillati > Actinomycetota > Actinomycetes > Micromonosporales > Micromonosporaceae > Micromonospora > Micromonospora sp. CA-259024. The sequence goes on from NZ_JBNJND010000001.1 coordinate 1,630,580, forward strand.
CCGCCAGGGCGGCCGGCAACCCCTCGGCACCGTCGGCGCAGACGGCACCGAGCACCACCGCGTCCTCGATCGCCTGCCCGGCGCCCTGTCCGAGATTGGGTGTCATCGCGTGGGCGGCGTCGCCGAGGAGCGCCACCCGCCCCCGCACGTACGAGGGCAGCGGCACGGCCAGGTGGTAGATGTCGTTGCGCAGGACGACCCCGGGCGGGGTCGCCGCGAGGAGCGCCGGGACGGGGTCGTGCCAGTCGCCGAAGCGCTCCCGCAGGGCCGCCAGCTCGTCGGGCGCGTGGCCGCCGGGCGGGGCGTTCAGTGCGCCGTACCAGTAGACCTGGCCGCCGCCGAGCGGCACCATGCCGAACTCGGCTCCCGGACCCCAACTGATCGCGACCGGGACCGGGTCGGGAAACGCGATGGCTGCTCGCCAGGCCGTCGACCCCGCGTACGCCGGGGCGGGGTGTTGTGGCCAGAGCTGGGCGCGGATCCGGCTGCGCAGGCCGTCGGCGGCGACCACCAGATCGGCGGTCACGGTCTGGGAGCCGGCGTGGCCTCGATAGTGCACCTCGGCGCGGCCCGGGCCGGACTCCACGTGCTCCACCTCGGCATCCGTCCGCAGCGACGAGGCGGGCAGTGCCTCGCGCAGGGCGCGGTGCAGCATGGCCCGGTGTACGCCCACTGCCGTGGTGCCCAACTGCCGGGTCAGCTCCGCCCCGTCCACCCGGGACAGCCACCGCCCGCGCCGGTCGCGGATCCCGCCGGGCGCCTCGGCGTGCCCACCCCGGCGCACGGCCGGGCCGAGGCCGAGGGCGTCGAGCCCGCGCAGCGCGTTGGCCATGAGGGTCAGACCGGCGCCGACCTCGCGCAGCTCGGCGGCGCGTTCCAGCACGGTGACCCGCCACCCGCGCCGGTGCAGGGCGAGCGCCGCGCTCAACCCTCCGATTCCAGCGCCCACCACCACGGCGTGTGAGTCGTCCATGTCGACCACCCCTTCTACAGCTGTAGAAGAGTGATACTACCTGCGGACCTCGGGAAGGGGAGTGCCGTGACGGCCCGGACGAACCGGATCGCGTTGCTGGCCGACGCGGCCATCGAGTTGATCGCCGACGGTGGCATGCGCGCGCTGACCCACCGGGCGGTCGACGGCCGCGCCGGAATGCCGCCCGGCACCACCTCGGCGTACCTGCGGACCCGACAGGCGCTGATCGAGGCGGTGGTCGGGCGGCTCGCCGAACGCGACCGGGACGACCTGGCGGCGTACGACCTGCCGACCGGTCCGCCACCTCCGCCACCCGCCCCCCGGCTCGACGGCACCGACCTCGACCAGCTCGCCGCCGGCGTGGCCCAGGTGCTCGACCGGTGGTTGAGCACCGGGCGCAGCCGGACGCTGACCCGCTACGCCTGCCTGCTGGAGGCGGTGCACCGGCCGGAACTGCGTGGCATCCTGCAGCACGGCACCGGCCTGCGCGTGCAGGCCCGGGACCTGCTGACCCGCGCCGGGGCCACGGACCCCGACCGGCAGGGCGACCAGTTCGTCGCGTTCGTGGACGGGCTGCTCTTCGATCGGCTGGTCGGCGCGGGCGCGCTCAGCGCCCCGCAGGCCGGAAGCGCGGCCAGCCGTGCCGACCTGAGCGCCGCGGTCCGTACGCTGCTACGCGCCCTGACCGGGAGCTGACCGCCCGGATCGGTCCGATCCGGCGTCGGCGCCTGGGGACGGGGTCGCGGAGCAGCCCGGTGGGCAGGTCCGTCGCGTGATGGGAGACGATCACGAGGGCGCTTCCGGCGCCGTGAGCCACCGGCGGGGTGCCGGCGCGCGGCGTACGGGGAGGTGGACGAGGTGCGGTTCAGCGGCCTGCGGACGGCCGGCGGGCGGCTGCGGCACGGCTGGCGGCCGGTGCTGGAGGCGACCGTCGCGGCGACCGTGGCGTGGCTGCTGGCCACCCGGTTGCTCGGGCATCCGCAGCCCTTCTTCGCGCCGGCCGCCGCGCTCATCGTTCTCGGTCAGGCTCGGGGGCAGCGCATCCGCCGGGCCGTCGAGGTCGTCCTCGGGGTCGCCGCCGGGGTGCTGGTCGCGGACCTGGTGGTGCAGGCGCTCGGCCCGGGCAGCACCTGGACCGTCTTCACCGTCATCCTGCTCACCGTCCTCCTCGCGGTGGCCTTCGGCGCCACCGGCGTGACGTTGGTGCAGGCCGCGGTCTCCGCGCTCTACCTGGTGGTGGTCGCACCGCCGAACGGGTCGCTGGTGCCGTTCCGTTTCGTCGACGCGCTGGTCGGTGGTGTGGTCGCCCTCGCGGCCAGCCTCCTGGTCGACGCCCGACGCCCGCTGGCCCCACTGGTCGTCGAGGTACGCCGGACCTTCGACGAGCTGGCCGGGCTGCTGGGCGGCATCGCCGACGCGCTGGACCACCGCGACGAGGCGGCCGCGACTGCCGCGCTGACGCGGGCCCGGGGGATGGACGCCAGGGTGGCCGGGTTGCGCGAGGGAGTGCTGGCCGCCGGTGAGGCGCTGCGGCTCAACGTACGTCGGCGTCGGCACATCGGCCGGCTGAGGTCGGTGGACGAGTCGATCCGACAGACCGACTACGCCGTACGCAACGTCCGGGTGTTGGCGCGCGCCGGTGTGACGCTCAGTCGCTCGCACACCCCGGCGCCACCCGAGCTGGGCTCCGCCCTGCGGTCGCTTGCCGAGGCGGTCGGCCAGGCCGGCGCCGCCCTCGCCGCCGACCTGAACGGGCAGGACGAGGCCGCGGACCGGCACGCCACCCGAGCCGACGAGTCGGCGCTGGCCGCGGTGCACATCGCCGGGGCGCTCTTCGGCTCCACCCAGACCCTCCCGCTCGCGATGATCATCGGTCAGGTCCGTGCCACGGCCATCGACCTGCTGCGTGGCGTCAACCCCGAGGACGACGCCGCCGTTCTCGCCCGCGTCGACGAAGCCCTCGGCCTCCCCGCCGTCTGACGCCGTCAGAGTGGGGTTGCGGTTGTCAGCCAGGTGATGGCTCTGTCGCGGATGGGGGCGGGGATCTCGTGGCCGCCCTGGAACTCTTCGTAGGTGACGTCGTAGCCGAGGCCGTGCAGGTCCGGCACGAGCCGGCGGCTGCACATGTCGATCGGCAGCACCCGGTCGTCGACTCCGTGCGAGATGAATATCCGCGGGTGGCCGTGGGTGGTCGGTGGCGCGGCGAAACCAGGGGAGAAGGCCAGCACCGCGTCGACCAGGCCGCCGTTGGCCAGCCCCAACGACAAGGCGTACGAGGCACCGTCGGAGAAGCCGCCGAGCGTCACGTCGCGCACCGGGTAGCCGTCGAAGACGGTCGCCAGCAACCCGTCGATACGCCCCACGTCCGCCCCGAAGCCACCGGCGATCAGATCCCAACTTGCCGCCGACGACTGCGGGGCGACCAACAGCAGGTGGTGCGCGTCCGCGACGGGCAGCAGCAGGTCCAGCCCCTGCCGCGCCGAGCCCCCCGCACCGTGCAGAAGCAGCACCAACCGGTACGCCGAACCGTCGGCTGCCGGCTCCGGGGCGTACGCCATCGCCGGCCGGCGACCGTCGGGGCCGGTCATCGGCACGAACCCGGTGGGCCCCGGTGTTGTCGGCGAACGGCGGCGCGCGGTCAACCGGCCGTGCCGGGGATCCTCCGCCGGGTCCGGGTACGGCGGCGCGGCGTCGGACACGGCTCACCACTCCTCGCGGTCGACGGAACGTCCGACGCGGTTACCCGGCCCGCCGCGGGTTAACCGGCGGCGGGCTCAGGCGCTGACGCGGGCCACCAGGGCGGTCAGGCCCAGCCGCGACACCAGGGCGGTCACGCGCTGGCGCGGGCCACCAGGGTGGACGGGAAGAGAGTCACCCGAGCGGCCGGACGCCCGTCCAGCAGGGCGGTCACGGCGGCGACGGCGATCCGCCCCACCGGGTGGCTCGCCGTGGTCAGCGCCGGGGCGGTCATCCCGGCCAACGGGATGTCGTCGAAGCCGGCCACCGCGACATCGCCCGGCACCCGCACACCGGCGTCCCGCAGCGCCGCGATCACCCCGAGCGCGGTGTCGTCGCTGATCGCGTAGATCGCGTCGACGTCCGGCCAGCGGCGCAGCGCCTCGTCGGCCGCCACCCGACCGCGTGCCGCCGTGAAGTCGCCGGGCAGAATCCGCTCCGGCAGGCCGGCCTGGCGCATGAGCCGGCGGTACGTCTCCACGGGGCGTTGCGCGCAGGGCAGCCACCGGGGGCCGGTCACCATGGCGATCCGGCGGCGACCCGTGGCGTACAGGTGACGAAGCACCGCGTCGGACCCGGCGCCGTTGTCGACGTCGAACGACGGCACGGTCGCCGAGCCGATGCCGATCGAGACGATCCGGCCGTGTAGCGACCGTGGCACCGCCTCCAGCAGATCCTCGGTGGTGTTGACCAGAATCACCCCGCACACGCTGCGATCGGCGGCGAGTTGGTCGAGGCCGCGCGGCTCGCCGAGCCGCAGCCAGTGCAGCGCCACCCCGACGCCAGCGGGCGTGCACACCCGGGCGGCCGAGCCGACCACCCGATGGACGTACGGGTCGTCCAGCACCGCCGCGCTGGTCCCCAGAACGGTCACCACCAGTCGTACGCCGCCGCCGCGGACCAGCGCCCGGGCGGCCGGGTTGGGCACGTAGCCGAGCTGGTCAACGGCTTGCGCGACCTGCTCTCGGGCGGCCGGCGAGGCGAACCCCGTGCCGGCGATCACCCGCGACGCGGTGGACCGGGACACCCCGGCGACCCGCGCGACGTCCTCGAGAGTGGCCGGTCGGTGTGGCGCTGCCGTCATCGTTGCCTCCTGCGGCGGCCCATCCGGTCGGACAAACGCCTATCCCATCATGCCCCCGCCGCTCTGCCAGCGGTAAGGGGCGGCTGCCGCTTGTGGTGGTAGCGCTCTCAGGTGTGCGATCGTGCCAGGAGATCACCCCGAGGGAAAAGGACCTGACCCTGTGAGCGCCCCCACCAGCCGACCCGTTGTTCCGGAGACCGCACCGCCGCCGTCGCGGGCTGTGCGGCTTGCCCGCAACGGCGTCGCCGTCACCTTCACCCTCAACGGGCTGGCCGTCGGCAGCTGGTTCTCCCGGGTTCCGGCGGTCCGCGAGGCGCTGGACCTCTCCGCCGGCCGGCTCGGGCTGCTCCTGCTGGCGATGAGCGTCGGCGCGCTGCTCGCCATGCCCACCGCCGGCCTGCTCGCCCAGCGACTCGGTGCCGCCCGCACGGTGACCCTGGCGACCGTGCTGGTCGCGGTCGGCGTCACCGTGGCGGGGCTGGGTGCCACGGTGACCGGGTCGTTCGTCGTCGTGGCGCTGGGGTTGGTTGCCTTCGGCTACGGCTCCGGCGCCTGCGATGTGGCGATGAACGTCGAGGCCGCAGCGGTGGAGCGGCGGCTGGGGCGGAACATCATGCCCCGTTTCCACGCGGCGTGGAGCCTCGGGTCGGTGGCCGGCGCGGGGCTGGGTGCCGGGGCGGCACGCTTCGACGCGTCGGTCGGCGCGCACCTCGCCATGGTGGCGGTGGTCGTGTTGACCGGGACGATGCTCGCCGCCCGGACGTTCCTGCCGCTGCCGGGAGGTGACTCCACCAGTGACCCGGCGGACGCCACCCCGGCTGCCCGCCGTCGGGCCCAGCTCGCCGCCTGGCGGGAGCCGCGCACCCTGCTCATCGGGCTGTTCGTGCTGGTGGCGGCGTTCACCGAGGGCGCCGCCAACGACTGGCTGGCCGTCGCGTTCGTGGATGGTCGGGACCTGAGCGAGGCGGCCGGTGCGGCGGTCTTCGGTGTCTTCGTCGTGGGCATGACCGTTGGGCGCACCACGGGCACGATCGCGCTGGACCGGTGGGGTCGGGTGCCGGTGCTCACCGGCACCATCGGGCTCGCCGTGGTCGGCGCCGGCCTGGCCGTGCTGGCCGGTTCCGGGCCGGTGGCCATCGTCGGCGTCGCGCTGTGGGGCCTCGGGGCGTCGCTGGGCTTCCCGGTCGGGATGAGCGCGGCGGCCGACGAGGAGGCACACGCCCCCGTGCGGGTGAGCGTGGTCGCGGTGATCGGCTACACCGCGTTCCTGGGTGGGCCGCCGTTGCTGGGGCTGCTCGGCGATCAGGTCGGCACCCTGCGTGCGCTGCTGGTGGTGCCGCTGCTGTTGCTGCCGACCCTGCTGCTGGTGCCGGTGCTGCGCCCGCCGCACGTCGGCGAACCGACTCTGTCAGCACAGAAAAACTAACCCACCACGCCGCCGAGCGGTATCGGGTGCGCGGCCGACTGTGCCGTGCACCCGCGCTGGCTAGGGTCGCCGGATGCCAACCGACGAGATCACCGCCGCTGCGGCGGGCACCTGGACCCTGGGCGACCGCACCGTGCACCGGATGGGCTTCGGCTCCATGCGGATCACCGCGAACCCCGACCGTGACCGGGCCATCGCCCTGCTGCGCCGCGCCGTGGAGTTGGGCGTCAACCACATCGACACGGCCGCGTTCTACGTTTCGCCCGGTGGAACCCTGGGGGTCGGCACCGGACCGGCCCGCTACGCCACCGAGCTGATCCGTGCGGCGTTCACCCCGTACCCGGAGGATCTGGTGATCGCCACGAAGGTCGGTTTCGGGTACGACCCGGAGGCGGGCTTCACCGAGGCGCTCACCCCGGAGCGGTTGCGCGCCCAGGTGGAGGAGAACCTGCGTCGGCTCGGCCGCGACCAACTCGACGTGGTGAACCTGCGCCTCGGCCGGGGGCCTGGCCCGGTGCCGCTGGCCGATCGGTTCGGCGCGCTCGCCGAGCTGCGCTCGGCCGGGCTGATCCGGCACCTCGGGCTCTCCAACGTCCGGCGCGAGCGGTTGGACGAGGTGGCGGGCATCGCGCCGGTGGTCTGTGTGCAGAACAACTACGGGGTGGACGCCTACCGGGAGCAGCAGGACGACATCGTCCAGGTCTGCGGCGAGCGGGGTATCGCCTACGTGCCGTTCTTCGCGCTGGCCGGCACCGGCCGGGAGGCGGGCGCGAGCACCGCCCAGGCTGAGGCCGTCGAGGCGGTCGCCCGCGCCCACGGCGTCACCCCGCATCAGGTACGCCTGGCCTGGACGCTGCACCAGGGCCCACACGTGCTGGCCATCCCCGGCACCGGCGACCCGGCACACCTCGCGCAGAACATTGCGGCCGGAGCCCTGCGCCTGACCCCCGAAGACCTGACCCGCCTCGCCTGACCGCCCGCCCCTCCCCGGACCGCCCGCCCCCTCCCCGGACCGCCCGCCCCCTCCCCGGACCGTTGATCATGAAGTTGGCGACGCCGATGCCGGCGTGTCGCGCCGCTAACTTCATGATCAACGGGGTGGGGTGGGGTGGGTCAGTTGTGGAGCCAGACTCGGAGGGGGCCGGTGGGCAGGAGGCCCGCTTGCAGGGCTGGGGGTAGGTCGGGGGTGGACTCGTAGCCGACCAGGGATGCGTCGGGCAGGATGGCGGACACCGCCTGCCAGATGGCCCGGGGGTCGTCGGTGTGGGTGAACAGGTTGGAGACGCCGTACACGCCGCTACCGCCGCTGAGCACCGCACCGCCGGTGACCACGCCCTGGTCGTCGTGGCGGGCGAGCACCCGTACCCGTGGGTCGGTCAGGATCGCGGGGCGGAACAGCTCCCCGCCGCCGTGTGCCGCTGCCCAGGCCGCCAACTCGTCGGGGGTGCTGACCGGGGTGAGCGGCGCGTCGACCGGTGGTTCCGCCGGAGGGCGGTGGATCCACTGGGCGTCGAAGAGCACCCGGAACCCGTACCCGGACAGGTCGAGGTCGGCGAAGCTGTCCTTCACCGACGCGCCAGGCCCCGCGTCGATCCGGGCCAGCAGGGCCTCGGCGTTGACGCCCGGCCGCAGGGTGACCGCGTCCGGGTACCACGGTGGCGAGCGGCGGGGGACCGACCAGGCCTCGGCGTCGGTACGGCCGGTCAGCCCGTGGCTGCCGCAGACGATGTCGCACCATTCGGCGTTGTTGCGGGCCGCCGCCGCCCGCGCGTCGTTCAGCACGCCCGGCAGCCTAGGCGGCCCCAGGGCAGGAGGTCACGGGGCGTAGACCAGGTCCATCGTGTCGGTGTGCCCGGACCAGCGGAGGTCGAGGCGCCAGCAACCGGCCTGTGGCATGTCGATGATCGACGGGCCCGGACCGCCGGCGACCTCCCGGGTCACCCGGGTGTCGGTGCCGTCCAGCGTCGCGGTGATCACCAGGGTCGCCGGTGACGCCGGGTCGGGCGACGTCGTGGCGGCGCGGGCGACCCACAGGATCTTGTTGTTCGACCCGTCCTTCCTGTCCTGGCGCAGCGGATGGGCGAACAGCACCGCCACGATGTCGCCCTTCGCGCCGAAGACGTGCGGAACCCGGGCGTCCCCGCTGAAACCGGCGTCCGCCCAGTCCGGCAGGGAGTCGGTCTCGACCCGCGAGTCGCAACCGGTCGCGGCGCTCGCCGTGGTGGCGCCGGCGCCATCCGGCGTGGCTGACCCGCCGCTGGTCGTGGTCGTGCACCCCGCCAGCACGACCACCGATGACGCCAGCACCAACCTGCCCCATGAACCCATCTCGACCCTCCCGGTACGCGTCGACGACTCGTCGCATCTACACGACACCGGCCGGCCCTGCCGGGTTCCTACCGCAACGATTCGGCGATCTCGATCGCCTCAGCCTTGGTGAGGGCACCCTCAAGCCGGTAGCTCACGCCGACCCCCTGCCAGATCAGGGTCGAGGCGGCCAGCCGGGCGGTCTCCCGGCGGACCTCACCCGCACGGTCGACGTACGACAGCACATGTGGACCGTCCACCCAGACGGCGAAGTCGCCGTCGACCTGGACCCAGGCCACGCCCGGCGGGGTGACCTCCTTGTGGAAGGCCAGATCGAGACGTCCGTCGAACGCGTCGAGGCGCAGCGCGCCCCCGTCGTAGAGCACGGACGCCACCCGACACCTGCCCGTGGCGTCGGGGTCGGCGACCAGCACCTGCTCGGGCGGGCCCAGCTTCGCCGGTAGGCGGATCGGGAACCGCACCGACCGTTGCGCCTCGTCCAGGGCGACGCCCCGCTGCGCGGGCAACGGCGACGGAGTGCCGCTGGGCGGCGTCGGCGGGGGCGAGGTGGCGATGCTGACGCCGGCGAAGCGCAGCAGCCCGGCAACGGCGTCGGCGATGGCGGCACGTGTCGGCGGTAACACCGCCACGAGCAGGACGACGAGCGCCACCGTCGCGAGCGAGCGCCACCGGCGCCGTCGGAGCGGGGGCCTGCTGAGCCGTACGCGGACACGGGCGGTCACGTCGGGCGGCTCGGGCGTCTCCAGCCAGGCGGACAGGTCGCGCAGCTCCCGTTCGAGGTCAGCCATGCCGAACCTCCTCGCGGTCGAGCAGGCCGCGGAGCTTCGCCAGCGCCCGGGATGTGCGCGACTTCACGGTGCCCCGGGGCCAGCCCAGTGCCGCCACCGTCTCCTCCTCGCTGAGGTCGAGGAAGAACCGGCACACGATGACCTCGCGGTCGCGCACGGGGAGTTGACGCAGGGCCTCCACCAGCGAGGCGCGGCGCTCCCCGGCGAGGACCGCGTCGACCGCCGCGTCCTCGGCGATCTCGGCCGGGGGGTTCGCGGTCGCGGCCCGCAGGACGAGGCCGTCACGCCGACCCCGGGACCGGTGCAGGTTGCGGGTCTCGTTGGCGACGATCGCGAGCAGCCACGATCGGAAGGACGCCTCGCCCCGATAACGGGACAGCTTGCGGTACGCCTTCACGAACGCCTCCTGGATGACGTCCTCGGAGTCCGAGCCCGCCCCGAGCAGCACCGCCGTCCGGTGCGCGGACGCGGTGTGCCGGGCGACCAGGAGGTCGTACGCCTCCAGGTCACCTGCCCGAGCGCGGGTGACGAGCGCCTCGTCGTCCAGGGGAGCCTCCGTTCGGATCACACTCATGACACCGCGCAGGCGCCGCGGGTTCCACCCGTGGTTTCCGGAGCGGGTCAGCTCCCTCCCATCCGGCGTGCAGCGGATTGCCAGGAATCGGTGCTGCACTGGAGGGCGTCGAGGAGAGGAGCGGGGCATGAGCTGGTTCAATCGTCGGTCGCGGGGTGCCGAGGCGACCCCGACGAAGCTGGACCGGGAGGCGACCCGCGACGACCTCGCGGCGCTGGAGGCGTTCGTCGCCTCCCGGCGGGGGGTGGAGTTCTACCTGGAGCCGGAGACCACCGCGACGGACACCACGGTGGTGGCGATCGCCCACGACGGCGAGTGGATCCGTCGCCGCACCGGCACGCCGCGCGCCGCGGGCGCCATCGCCCGCAAGCACGCGGTGCCGCTGTACGAGGCGGCGCGCACCGGCTACCCGGAACGGATGCGGGTGTGGAACCGCGCCCACCCGGAACGGCACGCCCGCTGAGCATCAGGTCTGCTGAGCGCGTGCCGGCTGAGCGCGCGCTGGACGACTTCCGTGTCGACTGAGCGCGGCTGTGGCACCGTGCTCAGGCGCCCTCGACGGCTGTTCGGGCCTGCTCAAGCGTCATCGGCTCGGCGTGGCTGGACACGTACCAGCTGACGTCGTCGTCGAGCAGTCGCCGGACCAGATCCAGGTCAGGGCCGTCATCGGGTCGACGCAGGTGCGCCGGCGGCGGATAGAAGCAGTCGCCCAGCAGCAGGACCCCCGAGTCGGGCACCAGCACCACGGTCGAGTCCGGTGCGTGCCCGCCGCCGACGTGGCGTAGCCGAACCCCCACAGGCAACTCCGCCACGTCGCTGAAGGTCCGGGTCGGCGGCAGGACGGCGAACTCCTCCCAGGAGTCCATCGCGCGTGCCCGGGCGCGGAAGCTCGGGCCGAGGCGGGGGTTGGCGCGCACCTGCTCGTCGAGGTAGCGGTGGCTCCACGGCCGGGCGGCCTCGGCGCGCAGCAGCGGCACGGCCGTCTCGTGCCCGACGATCTCCACTCCGGGCCAGGCGCAGGCGCCCCAGACGTGGTCCCAGTGGTGGTGGGTGTAGACGAGCCAGCGCGGCTCCGGCAGCCCGGCGGCGGCGAGCGCGGCCTGGATCTCGCCGGCGTGCGCGGGGCTCTGCCCGGCGTCGATCATCACACTGCCGCGTTCGTCGGCGACGACGGCGACGCCGGCCTGGACCCGGGCCGGGTCGGGGTCACCCGGGCAGAGCCAGACGCGGCCCGCCAGGTGGCGGAACTGCATGGCGACGATGGTGATCGACCTCCGAGATTGATCGCGGACGCTGGGCCGGCGATCGTCGATCTTAGGTGACGGGGCCATGTGGCATCGCCTCGCCGGACGATCGACGCAGGCCAGAGCATGTGCGAACACGCTTCGCTCTGCTTACCCGGGCGCAACGGAAACGCGTCGTCCCTGGTACGCCCGGGTAAGCAGAGCAAAGGACGGGCGGTATTGACCCGGGGCATTGCGATGCTGGCGTTCGAGCGCGGGCCAATCGACGAGCGCCGATAAGCGGCACCCGCTCGTCGGCGCCGGGGTCGGCGTTGACCGGCGGCGGAGGGGTGTGGCAGCATTCGCGGCCTGACGGCAGTGAAGGAAGTCGGTGAGATTCCGACGCGGTCCCGCCACTGTCACCGGGGAGCGATCCCCCCTCGTGAGTCACGGCCGTGTGTCTGCGGTTGGAAGGCCGGGGGAGAGCGTTGATCCGGAAGCCAGGATACTTCGGCCGTCGGGACGTACCCCAGGGCGTGGACACCCGAGGAGGACCCGATGACGCACGGCGTCTCATTCATCGACGAGCATCGTCATGACCCGCGGAGCGGGCGCTTCGCCGCGCCCATGACCGGTGCCGCCCGCGTGCTCCGGGCCTGCCACGTCGGCGTGCACCGGGGCGCCCCCGCCGGCTACCGGCACCACTGAGCTGACCGTCCCGGCGCTGACCGACCCCGACGCCCCGCGCCGGTGAGTCGTCCGCCCGGCCGTCGTACCGGCTGACGCCGCACCCACCCGCATCGTCCAGGCCACCCACATCGTGGTCAGGGCGTCACCCTCCGGAGCCTGCCGTGCGCATCCTGCTGCTCTCCACCGCCGACACCGACCTGCTGGCCGCCCGCGCCAGCGGCGCCGACTACCGGCTGGCCAACCCCGCGCGGGTCGCCGCCGACGAGGTGCCCGCCCTGCTCGACGGGGTCGCCCTCGTTGTCGTACGCCTGCTCGGGGGCCGGCAGGCTTGGTCGGACGGTCTCGACGCGGTGCTCGGCACCGGCGTGCCGACGGTCGTGCTCGGTGGCGAGGCGCTGCCCGACGCGGAGCTGATGGCCATCTCCACCGTGCCGTCCGGGGTCGTCACCCAGGCGCTCGCGTACCTGGTCGAGGGCGGGCCGGACAACCTCGGGCAGCTGGCCCGGTTCCTCTCCGACACGGTGCTGCTCACCGGCGAGGGGTTCGACCCGCCCAGGCCCACCCCGGCGTACGGCGTGCACGGCGTGCACCCGACCGACCCGGACCGGCCGACCGTGGGAATCGTCTTCTACCGGGCGCACGCGCTGGCGGGCAACACCGGGTTCGTCGACGTGCTGGCCGAGGCGGTACGGGCGGCCGGCGGCAACCCGCTGCCGATCTTCTGCGGCTCGCTGCGCGGGCTCACCGCGGGCGCCGGCCCGCTCGGGCTCTTCGCCCGCTGCGACGCGCTGCTGGTCACCGTGCTCGCGGCCGGCGGCGCGGTCGCGGCGGACGCCTCCGGAGGCGGCGACGAGGACGCCTGGGACGTCGGCGCGCTGGCCGCCCTGGACGTGCCCGTCATCCAGGCGCTCTGCCTGACCAGCACCCGCGAGCAGTGGGCCGGCAGCGACGCCGGACTGTCCCCGTTGGACGCCGCCATGCAGGTGGCGATCCCCGAGTTCGACGGCCGGATCATCACCGTGCCGTTCTCGTTCAAGCAGATCGACGCGGACGGCCTCTCGGTCTACGCCGCCGACCCCGAGCGGGCCGCCCGGGTCGCCGGGATCGCGGTGCGCCACGCCCGGCTGCGGTACCTGCCCAACCCCAACAAGCGGGTCGCGGTGGTGCTCAGCTCGTACCCCACCAAGCACTCCCGGGTCGGCAACGCCGTCGGGCTGGACACCCCGGTCTCGGCGGTCCGGTTGTTCGCCGCGCTGGCCGAGGACGGCTATGACCTGGGCGACGCGCCGCCGCCCGCCGACGGGGACGCGTTGATCCACGCGCTGATCGCCGCCGGTGGCCACGACGTGGAATGGCTCACCCCGGAGCAGTTGGCCGCGGCCGAGGCCCGGATACCGGGGCAGACCTACCGGCGCTGGTTCGACCAGGTCCCGGCCGAGCTGCGCGAGCGGATGCGGGAGCACTGGGGTGAGCCACCCGGCGAGCTCTACACCGAGGGTGGCGACATCGTGCTCGCCGGGCTGCGCTTCGGCAACGTGGTGCTGCTGATCCAGCCGCCGCGCGGCTTCGGGGAGAACCCGATCGCCATCTACCACGACCCGGACCTGCCGCCCAGCCACCACTACCTGGCCGCGTACCGCTGGTTGGCCGCGCCGGTCGCCGACGGCGGCTTCGGTGCGGACGCGGTGGTCCACCTGGGCAAGCACGGCACCCTGGAGTGGCTGCCCGGCAAGGGCCTCGGTCTCGCCGCCGACTGCGCGCCCGACGCGGTCCTCGGTGACCTGCCGCTGGTCTACCCGTTCATCGTCAACGACCCCGGCGAGGGCACCCAGGCCAAGCGGCGGGCGCACGCCGTCGTGATCGACCACCTGGTGCCGCCGATGGCCCGCGCCGAAACCTACGGCGACCTGGCCAAGCTGGAGCAGCTGCTCGACGAGTACGCCACGGTGCAGGCCCTCGACCCGGCCAAGGTGCCCACCGTGCGGGCGCAGATCTGGGACCTGGTGCGTGCCGCCGAGCTGCACCACGACCTGCACGCCGAGGCGATGCCCGACGCGGACGACTTCGACGACTTCGTGCTGCACCTCGACGGGTACCTCTGCGAGGTCAAGGACGTGCAGATCCGCGACGGGCTGCACATCCTCGCCGACGCGCCCACCGGTGAGCCCCGGGTCAACCTGGTCCTCGCGGTGCTGCGCGCCCCACAGATCTGGGGCGGCGCCCGCGCCCTGCCCGGCCTGCGGCAGGCCCTCGCCGTCGCGTACGGGCTCGACGAGCAGGCGCTGCTCGCGTCACCCGGCCAGCGACTGGCGCTACCTACCGCGCTGACCGACGTGGTGGACGGGCCGGCCGGCACCGCCGCCGACGCGATCGACCTGATCGAGGGTCTCGCCCGGCGGCTGGTGGTCGGCATGGAAACCCTGGACTGGGCGGTGGACGCGGTCGACGCGGTGGTCGCGGAGGTCACCGGCCGGCCGATCCCGGACGTCGCCGCGGTGCTGCACTTCGCCGCCACCGAGCTGGTGCCCCGGCTGGACCGGACCACCGACGAGCTGACCAACGCCCTCCGGGCGCTCGACGGGCGGTTCGTACCGCCCGGTCCGTCCGGCTCACCCACCCGGGGCCTGGTCAACGTGCTGCCCACCGGGCGCAACTTCTACTCCGTCGACCCGAAGGCCATTCCCAGCCGCAACGCCTGGGACGTCGGGGTGGCCCTCGCGGAATCCCTGCTGGACCGGCACCTCGCCGACACCGGGGCGTACCCCCGCTCGGTGGGTCTGACCGTGTGGGGCACCAGCGCCATGCGGACCCAGGGCGACGACATCGCCGAGGTGCTCGCGCTGTTGGGTTGCCGGCCGGTCTGGGACGACCGGTCGCGGCGCGTCACCGGCATCGAGGTGGTGCCGACCGCCGAGTTGGGCCGGCCCCGCGTCGACGTCACCGTGCGTATCTCCGGCTTCTTCCGCGACGCGTTCCCGCACGTGGTGGCGCTGCTCGACGACGCCGTCCGGCGGGTCGCCGCCCTCGACGAGCCGGACGAGGACAACTATCTGCGGGCGCACGTGGCCGCCGACCTCGCCGAGCACGGCGACGAGCGGCGGGCCACCGCCCGGATCTTCGGCTCCAAGCCCGGGGCGTACGGCGCGGGACTGCTGCCCCTGATCGACGCCCGGACCTGGCGCAGCGACGCCGACCTGGCCGAGGTGTACGCGGTGTGGGGCGGCTACGCCTACGGCCGGGGCCTGGACGGGCGGGAGGCACGCGCCGACATGGAGCGCTCCTTCGCCCGGATCGCCGTGGCGGTGAAGAACCAGGACACCCGCGAGCACGACATCGTGGACTCCGACGACTACTTCCAGTACCACGGCGGGATGGTGGCGATGGTCCGCCACCTCACCGGCACGTCACCCCAGGCGTACGTGGGTGACTCGGCGATGCCGCACGACGTGCGCACCCGCACGCTGGGCGAGGAGACCCGGCGGGTGTTCCGCGCCCGGGTGGTCAACCCGAAGTGGATCGCCGCGATGCGCCGGCACGGCTACAAGGGCGCGTTCGAGCTGGCGGCCACCGTGGACTACCTGTTCGGCTACGACGCCACCGCCGGCGTGGTCGACGACTGGATGTACGAGCACCTGGCCGCCGCGTACCTCTTCGACGAGACCACCCGGGAGTTCCTGGAGCGGTCCAACCCGTGGGCGCTACGCGGCATCACCGAGCGACTGTTGGAGGCCGCCGACCGGGGGCTGTGGGCCAAACCCGAGCCGGCCACCCTCGACCGGCTCCGCGACACGTACCTGGCCAGCGAGGGCGACCTGGAGGACCGGGTGTGAGCGCGAGGAGTGAGCCGGTTTTGCGAGCCCCGCAGTCGCGAACGAAGGAAGCGCAGTGAGCGCGAGGAGTGAGCCGGTTTTGCGAGCCCGCAGTCGCGAACGAAAGAAGGTCCAGTGACCGTCACCTATCCGTTCAGTGCCGTGCTCGGCATGGCCGACATGCGCCTGGCGTTGCTGCTCAACGCGGTCTCCCCGGCGATCGGTGGTGTGCTGGTCCGCGGCGAGAAGGGCACCGCCAAGTCCACCGCCGTGCGGGCCCTCGCCGCGCTGCTGCCCCCGGTCCGCCGGGTCGCCGGTTGCCGCTTCGGCTGCGACCCGGCCGAGCCCGACCCCGGCTGCCCGGACGGCCCGCACCCGGCCGACGCCGCCGCCGAGATCCGCCCGGCCCGGCTGGTGGAGCTGCCGGTCGGTGCCGCCGAGGACCGGGTGGTCGGCTCGCTGGATCTGGAGAAGGCCCTCGGCGAGGGGGTACGCGCCTTCGAGCCGGGCCTGCTCGCCGCCGCGCACCGGGGCGTGCTCTACGTCGACGAGGTCAACCTGTTGCACGACCACCTCGTCGACCTGCTGCTCGACGCGGCGGCGATGGGTCGCAGCCACGTCGAGCGGGAGGGCGTCTCGGTCAGTCACGCGGCCCGGTTCCTGCTGGTCGGCACGATGAACCCGGAGGAGGGGGAGCTGCGCCCGCAGTTGCTCGACCGGTTCGGGCTCACCGTCGAGGTGGGTGCCAGCCGGGACCCGGAGATTCGGGTCGAGGTGGTGCGCCGCCGGCTCGCCGCCGACGCCGACCCGGTCGGCTTCGCCGCCCGCTGGGCTGACGCCGACGCCGAGATCGCCGGCCAGGTCGCCGCCGCCCGCCGCCGGCTTCCCGGGGTACGACTCCCGGACGCCGCGCTGCGCCAGATCGCCGAGGTGTGTGCGGCGTTCGACGTGGACGGGATGCGCGCCGACATCGTCACCGCCCGTACCGCGCTGGCCCACGCCGCCTGGCACGGCCGGGACCGGGTCACCATCGACGACGTCCGGGTGGCCGCCCGGTTGGCCCTGCCGCACCGCCGCCGCCGCGACCCGTTCGACACTCCCGGGCTGGACGAGAAGCGCCTCGACGAGGCGTTGCAGCGCGCCCAGGACGCCCATCCCGACGACCCGGACGACGCCGGCCCCGACGACCGCGGCCCGGACGACGGCGGCCCCCCGCAGGGCGGTGGCCCGGCCGGTGGCGGCGGTCCGAACGGGGGCGGACCAAGCGGCGGCGGTCAGCAGGGCGGTGACGGCGGCGGCGACGGCGTCGACCAGGGTGAACCGGGGTCGGCCGGGCACTCGGCGGCGCGTGACGGCGCTGGCCCCGATGGGCGCACCGACGGCCCGGACGGCACCGACGGCTGGCCGCAGAGCCAGCCGGGCGACGGGGGCGACGACGACGGCTGGCCGCAGCACCAGCAGGGCGACCGGGGTGACGACGGCCAGAACTCGCGCCCGCGCGGTGGCCGGCAATCGGCGACCGGTGCCGACGACCCCACCGGCGGCGGGGAGTCCCAGCCGGTGGCCGTACCCCGGGGTGGGTTGACGGCGCGGGTGCTCACCGCGCCCGGCGTGGGTGACGGGGTGCCCGGCCGGCGTTCGCGTGCCCGCACCGGGCGCGGGCGCACCACCGGGGCCCGGGTGCCGACGGGCCGGGTCGGGGCCCTGCACCTGCCGGCGACCGTCCGCGCCGCCGCGCCGCACCAGGCGGCCCGGGGACGGTTGACCGGCCCACTGCGGTTGCGCCCGGACGACGTGCGCGAGGCGGTTCGGGAGGGGCGCGAGGGCAACCTGGTGCTGTTCGTGGTGGACGCGAGCGGCTCGATGGGTGCCCGGCAGCGGATGACCGCCGTGAAGGACGCGGTGCTCGCCCTGCTCACCGACGCGTACCAGCGGCGGGACAAGGTCGCGGTGATCGCCTTCCGGGGTGCCGGCGCGCGGACGCTGCTGCCGGCCACCTCGTCGGTGCTGGCCGCCTCGACCCGGTTGGCCGAGTTGCCCACCGGTGGGCGTACGCCGCTGGCCGAGGGGCTGCTCGCGGCCGCGGATCTGCTGCGGGTGGAACGCCTGCGCGACCCGAAGCGCCGTCCCCTGGTCCTCGTCGTCACCGACGGCCGCGCCACCGCCGGGAACCGCCCGCTGGACAGGGCGGCAGCGGCGGCGGCGGTCCTGGCGGCGACGGGCGCCCCCTGCGTGGTCGTCGACTGCGAATCCGGCCCCGTCCGCCTGCACCTGGCAACCCGGCTGGCAACCCAGCTCAATGCCCCCCGAACCCCTCTGGAGGCCCTGACCCACCCCCACCCCCGCCCCCGCGATCTTGCACTTCCTGTCGCGGCATAACGGGCGAAGTACGTATATGACGAGCAGAAACTGCAAGATCGCGGGAGTGTTCGCGGGACAGGGAGATCGCTGATGCCGCAGGGACAGCCGAGTTCGGTGCCTTCTGACGGGTTGACGACCCGGCAGCGGCGGCACCGGCCACTGTTGATGGTCCACACCGGACAGATGAAGGGGAAGTCGACGGCCGCTTTCGGGTTGGCGTTGCGGGCCTGGACGGCTGGTCTGCCGGTCGGTGTGTTCCAGTTCGTCAAGAGCGCCAAGTGGCGGGTGGGGGAGGAGAGCGCGTTCCGGGCGCTCGGCGAGGTGCACGAGCGTACCGGCCAGGGCGCACCGGTGGCCTGGCACAAGATGGGCGAGGGCTGGTCGTGGATCCAGCGCGGCGGTGACGCCGACCACGCCGCCGACGCCCTGGAGGGCTGGCGGCAGATCCAGCGCGACCTGGCCGCCGAGCGCTACGGACTGTACGTGCTGGACGAGTTCACCTACCCGATGAAGTGGGGCTGGGTGGACGTCGACGAGGTGGTCGCCACCCTGGCCGACCGACCCGGTTTCCAGCACGTGGTCATCACCGGGCGGGACGCCGACCCGTGCCTGGTCGCCGCCGCCGATCTGGTGGCCGAGCTGACCAAGGTGAAGCACCCGATGGATGCCGGCCAGAAGGGCCAGAAGGGCATCGAGTGGTGAGCGGGCACTGGGCGCTGCCCCGGGTGGTCGTCGCCGCGCCGGCCAGCGGCCACGGCAAGACGACCATCGCCACCGGGCTGCTCGCCGCGCTGCGCCGTCGCGGCCTGACGGTCAGCCCGCACAAGGTCGGTCCGGACTACATCGACCCCGGCTACCACGCCCTCGCCGCCGGCCGGGCCGGTCGCAACCTCGACCCGTTCCTGGTCGGCGCGGAGCGGATCGCCCCACTGCTGCGGCACGGCGCGAGCACCCCGACGCCCGCCGACATCGCCGTGGTCGAGGGCGTCATGGGCCTGCACGACGGTGCGGTCGGCCGCCGCGACTTCGCCTCCACCGCCCACGTCGCCCGGCTCATCGACGCACCCGTGCTGCTGGTCCTGGACACCACCGCGCAGGGCCGCTCGGCCGCCGCGCTGACGCTGGGCATGGCCGCGTTCGACCCGGCGGTGCGGATCGGCGGGGTGATCCTCAACCGGGTCGGCTCGCCCCGGCACGAGACGCTGCTGCGCGACGCGCTGGCCGAGGTGGGCGTACCAGTACTCGGGGCGGTCACCCGCGCTGCCGAGGTGGCCGCGCCGGCCCGGCATCTCGGGTTGATCCCGGTCGCCGAGCGGGCACCCGAGTCCCTCGCGATCGTCACCGCGCTCGCCGAGCTGGTCGAGGCCACCGTGGACCTCGACGCCGTGCTCGACCTGGCCCGCTCCGCCCCACCGCTGACCGCCCCGGCGTGGGACCCGGCCGCCGCGGTCGGCGGGCCGGCCGGCCCCGAGCGACCACTGGTCGCGCTCGCCGGTGGTCCGGCCTTCACCTTCTCGTACGCGGAGACCGCCGAGCTGCTCACCGCGGCCGGCGCGGACGTGGTCACCGTCGACCCGCTGCGCGACCCGGCGCTGCCCGCCGGTACCCGCGCGGTGGTGATCGGCGGCGGGTTCCCCGAGGCGTACGCGCAGGCGCTGGCCGACAACGCCGCGCTGCGCGCCGAGGTGGCCGACTTCGACGGGCCGATCGTGGCCGAGTGCGCCGGGCTGCTCTACCTCGGACGTTCGCTGGACGGCGCGCCGATGTGCGGCCGGCTGGATGTGACCGCCCGGATGACCCGCCGGCTCACCCTCGGCTACCGGGAGGCCGTGGCGGTCACCGACTCCCCGGTGGCCCTCGCCGGCGAGCCCGTACGCGGCCACGAGTTCCACCGCACGACCACCGACCCGGGGCACGGCGACGCGTCGGCGTGGCGCTGGAACGACACCGAGCACGGCTTCGTCGCCGGTCGGGTGCACGCGTCCTACCTGCACACCCACTGGGCCGGCCACCCGGACGCGGCCCGCCGGCTGGTCGAGGCGTGCCGATGAGCGCCGACGCCACGCTCACCGGGGTCGGCGTCGGCCCGGGCGACCCGGAACTGCTCACCGTCAAGGCGGTGCGGCTGCTGCGCGAGGCCGACCTGGTCTTCGTACCCGTGATGGCGGACCGGGTCGCGCCCACCGACACCGCCGGCCCGACGCCGGCCGTTGCGGACGCCGGGCGGGCCGAGGCGACAGTGCGCTCCCACGTCGCGGCGGAGCGGCTGCGCCGGCTGCCGTTCGCGCTGGACGACCGGGGTGGGGTCACCGCGCGCCGGGCGGCGGCCTGGGACGACGCGGCCCGGGTGGTCGTCGAGTCGATCGACGCGGGCGCACGGTCACTGGCCTTCGCCACCATCGGCGACCCGAACGTCTACTCCACCTTCGGCTACCTCGCGCAGAGCGTCCGCGCGCTACGCCCGGCGGTGCGGGTGGCAACCGTGCCCGGGGTCACCGCCATGCAGGAGCTGGCCGCTCGCAGCGGCACCCCGCTCTGTGAGGGACGCGAGCCGCTGACCCTGCTGCCGGCCACCGCCGGACTGGCGCTGTTCGCCGACGCGCTGGCCGGGCCGGGCAGCGTGGTCGTCTACAAGGGCTGGCGGCGGCATCCGGAGCTGCTCGCCGAGCTGCGCCGGCAGGGCCGGCTTCCCGACGCCGTGCTCGGGCGGAGCCTGGGGCTGCCCACCGAACGGATCGGCCCGGTCGACGACACCGGGCACGACCTGCCGTACCTGTCGACGCTGCTGGTCCCGGCCCGCCGCGACCAACGAGGAGGAAAGTTGTGACCAGCGACGGCAAGGTGTGGTTCGTCGGCGCCGGCCCCGGTGCGGCGGACCTGCTGACCCTGCGGGCCGCCCGGGTGATCGCCGAGGCGGACATCGTGATCTGGGCGGCCAGCCTGGTGCACGCCGACGTGCTCGACCACGCCCGCCCCGGCGCGGAGATCGTCGACTCGTCGCAGCTACCCATCGAGGGGGTGCTGCCGCTCTACGAGCGGGCCGCCGAGCAGGGGCTCACCGTGGCCCGGATCCACTCCGGCGACCCGGCGCTGTGGGGCGCGGTGCAGGAGCAGCTGGACCTGTGCCGGGCGCTCGGCCTGGCCGTCGAGATCGTCCCCGGCGTCTCCTCGTTCACCGCCGTCGCGGCGATCGTCGGACGGGAGCTGACCGTTCCCGAGGTCGCCCAGTCGGTGATCCTCACCCGCCTCGAAGGCGGCAAGACCCCGATGCCGCCCGGCGAGCGGGTCCGCGACTTCGCCCGGCACGGCACCACCATGGCGCTGTTCCTGTCCGCCGCCCGCTCCGGGCAGGTGCAGGCCGAGCTGCTGGCCGGCGGCTACCCGGCGGAAACCCCGGCCGTGGTGGCGTACCAGGCGACCTGGCCCGACGAGCTGGTGGTGCGCTGCACGGTCGGCACCCTGGAGGAGACGGTCAAGCAGCACAAGCTGTGGAAGCACACCCTGTTCCTGGTCGGGCCGGCGCTGGCCGCCGAGGGCACCCGCTCGCACCTGTACCACCCCGGGCACTTCCACACCTTCCGCCGGGCGGAGCCGGCCGCCCGCGCCGAGCTGCGCCGCCAGGCCGGCGCCCGCGCCGGGGGGACAGCCACGCCGGGACACACACCGTGACGTACGCCGAGCCGCCGCTGCGCGAGCCGGACCTGCCGCGTACCGCGAAGGTCCGGCCCACCGCGCTGCGTACCGGCTGGACCACCGGCGCCTGCGCGACGGCGGCGGCCAAGGCCGCCGTCACCGCGCTGGTCACCGGTGCGGCCCAGGCGGAGGTGGAGATCGGTCTGCCCGCCGGGCGGCGGGTGCGCTTTCCGGTGGCACGGTGCGAACTGACCGGCAGCCCGCCGGTCCGGGCCGAGGCGGTGGTGGTCAAGGACGCGGGGGACGACCCGGACGTCACCCACGGGGCCGAGCTGACCGCCACCGTGGACTGGACCGACGTTCCCGGTCTGCGGCTCGCCGGCGGTGCCGGCGTCGGCACGGTCACCAAGCCGGGTCTCGGCCTCGCGGTCGGCGGCCCGGCGATCAACGACACCCCGCGCCGGATGATCGGCGAGGCGGTGGCCGAGGTGGTCGACCTCACCGAGGTCGGCGTCCGCGTGGTGATCAGCGTGCCCCGAGGCGAGATCATGGCCCGCAAGACCACCAACCGGCGGCTCGGCATCCTCGGCGGCATCTCGATCCTCGGCACCACCGGGATCGTGCGTCCCTTCTCCACCGCCTCCTGGCGGGCCAGCGTCGTACAGGCCGTGCACGTGATGGCGGCCCAGGGCGAGCGGACCGTGGTGCTCTGCACCGGCGGGCGTACCGAGCGGGCCGCCCGCGCGCTGCTGCCCGACCTGCCCGAGGTCTGCTTCGTCGAGGTCGGCGACTTCACCGGTGCCGCGGTGACCGCCGCCGTGGGCGACGCGATGACCGGGGTGGTCTTCGTCGGGATGGCCGGCAAGCTGGCCAAACTCGCCGCCGGTGTGTTGATGACCCACTACACACGCTCCAAGGTGGACCTCTCCCTGCTCGGGGCGGTGACCGCCGAGGCCGGTGGTGACCCGTCGCTCGTCGCCGCCGTGACCGAGGCGAACACCGGGCGGCACGCGTACGAGCTGTGGGAGGCGGCCGGGCTGCTCGGCCCGGCCGGCGACCTGCTCTGCCAGCGGGTCCGCCAGGTGCTGCGGCGCTTCGCGGGGCCGACGGTCACCGTGGACGTGGCGATGGTCGACTTCGCCGGAGCGCACGTCGTCGCCTCGTCCGGCCGGTGGCCCCGGTGACGCGGATGGAGCCGGTGGCCGGTGTGACAGTGGTCGGTCTGGACGCGGCCGGCGCCCCACCGCACCCCGCGCTCGCGCCGGTGCTGGCCGCCGCCGGGCTGGTGGTCGGGGCCGCCCGACACCTGGGCGCGGTGCCCGTACCGGCCGGCGCGGAGACCGTCGCCCTCGGGCCGCTCGCCCCCGCCGTGCACCGGCTGACCGCCGCCGTCGCCGCCGGGGTGCCGGCCGTGGTGTTGGCCAGTGGGGATCCCGGCCTGTTCGGCATCGTCCGACGGCTGCGCGCGGCCGGGCTGCCGCTGCGGGTGGTGCCGGCGGTGTCCAGCGTGGCCGCCGCGTTCGCCCGCGCCGGGCTGCCCTGGGACGGCGCCGCCGTGGTCACCGCGCACGGGCGCGACCCGCGACCGGCCCTGAACGCCTGCCGGGCGCTGCCACTGGTCGCGGTGCTCACCGCGCCCGGTGCGGGTGCGGCCGAGCTGGGCGCCGGCCTGCTCGGCTGGCCGCGCCGCCTGCTGGTCGCCGAGCACCTGGGCACCGACGCCGAACGAATCCGCGAGGTGACCCCCGAGCAGGCCGCCGCCCAGACCTGGTCCGACCCGCACGTCCTGCTCAGCCTCGCCGAGCCTGTCGAGTCCGAACGCGATCGGGTCACGGCCGGTGGGATGCGTGCGGACAACCAGCCGGCCGCAGCCCCGGTCGGCGGGTGGGCGCTGCCGGAGAGCCGCTACGCCCATCGCGACTCCATGATCACCAAGTCGGAGGTGCGCGCCCTCGTCGTCGCCCGGCTGCGACCCCGACTGGGCCGGCTGGTCTGGGACGTCGGTGCGGGCAGTGGCTCGGTCGGCATCGAGTGCGCCCTGCTCGGCGCTGCCGTGCTCGCCGTCGAACAGGATCCGGAGGCCGGCGCGACCATCCGGGCCAACGCCACCGCCCACGCCGTGGACGTCCGGCTCGTCAGCGGGCGAGCCCCGCAGGCACTGGCCGGCCTGCCCGAGCCGGACGCGGTCTTCGTCGGCGGTGGCGGTGCCGACGTCCTCGCCGCCGTGGTGGCCCGCCAGCCCGAGCGGGTGGTGCTCACCCTGGCCGCACTGGACCGGGTCGCACCGGCCGTGGGTCTGCTGCGCGCCGCCGGTTACACGGTCGAGGGCAGTCAGCTCTCCGCCGCCCGCCTCGCCGACCTGCCTGGCGGGTCGATCCGCCTCGCGGCCACCAACCCGGTGGTCGTCCTCACCGGGGAGCGCCCGTGCACGACCTGACCATGACCACCCGGATCGGTCTGGTGGCGGCCACCGCCGCCGGCCGACGGCACGCCCACACCGTGGCCGCCGCGTGGCCGCACGCTCGACTGGTCGAGGGGGAGACCGTGGCCGACGCGCTGCGCAGCGCCTGGGTGGGGTGTGACGCGGTGGTCGCGTTCCTGGCCACCGGCGCGGTGGTGCGGATCCTCGCGCCGCTGCTCGACGACAAGCGCAGCGACCCGGCCGTGGTGGTCGTCGACGAGGCCGCCCGGCACGCCGTGGCGCTGCTCGGCGGGCACGCCGGCGGCGGCAACGACCTCGCCGAGCAGGTCGGCGCGTTGCTGGACGCCCGACCGGTGATCACCACCGCCACCGACTCGGTCGGCCTGCCGGGGCTGGACACCCTCGGTTGGCCCGTGCAGGGCGCGGTCGCCGCGGTGTCCCGGGCCATCCTGGACGGCGAGCCGGTCGAGCTGATCGCCGACGCCCACTGGCCACTGCCCGCCCTGCCCCCGAACGTCCGGCCGCAGGCCGTCGACGCTGTCGAAGCCGTGGACGCCGGGTACCGGTTGCTGGTCACCGATCGGGTGGTGCCGCTGGACGAGCGGACCGCCGTGCTGCGACCGCCGTCGCTGGTCGCCGGGGTGGGCGCGAGTCGGGGCGTGCCCGCCGCCGAGGTGGCCGAGCTGCTGCACCGGGTGCTGTCCGAGGCCGGCCTCAGCCCGGCGAGCCTGCGCTGCGTGGCCAGCGCCGACGTCAAGGCCGACGAGGCGGGCATCCTGAGCACCGCCGACGCGCTCGGCGTACCCCTGGTGACCTGGCCGGCGACGCGGCTGGCGGCGGTCGACGTGCCGCACCCCAGCGAGGTGGTGCGTGCCGCGGTCGGCACGCCGAGCGTGGCGGAGGCCGCGGCGCTGCTCGGCCCGGCGGGCCGGCCGGGCGACGCCACGCTGCTGGTGGGGAAGACCGCGTCGGCGATGGCCACCGTGGCGGTTGCCCGGCACGCGCCACGCGGCCGGCTGGCCGTCGTCGGTCTCGGGCCGGGCGCCGCCGACCTGCGCACCCCCCGCGCGGTGGCCGAGCTGCGCCGCGCTGCCGTGGTGGTCGGCCTGGACCAGTACCTCGACCAGGTCCGCGACGTGCTCCGCCCGGGCACCCGGGTGCTCGCCAGCGGGCTGGGCGCGGAGGAGGCTCGCGCCCGCACCGCCGTCGCCGAGGCCACCGCCGGCCGGGCGGTCGCGCTGATCGGCTCGGGCGATGCCGGGGTGTACGCGATGGCCAGTCCCGCCCTGGAGTACGCCGACGAGCGAATCGACGTGGTGGGTGTGCCCGGGGTGACCGCCGCGCTGGCCGCCGGCGCGCTGCTCGGCGCACCCCTCGGCCATGATCACGCCTACCTGAGCCTGTCCGACCTGCACACCCCGTGGGAGGTCATCGAGCGGCGGGTGACCGCGGCCGCCGACGGCGACTTCGTGACGGTGTTCTACAACCCGCGCAGCCGGGCGCGTGACTGGCAGCTCGGCAAGGCGCTCGGCGTCCTCGCCGCGCACCGGCCACCGGACACCCCGGTCGGTGTGGTGCGCAACGCCAGTCGCCCCGGCGAACGGGTGCACCTCGCCACCCTGGCCACCCTCGACCCGGCCGTGGTCGACATGTACAGCGTCGTGGTGGTCGGCAGCAGCGATACGAGAGTGGTCGCCGGCCGGATGGTGACACCCCGGGGGTACCGATGGCGCTCGTGACGATCGACGCGTGCCAGGGCTGCGGCGCCTGCCTACTCACCTGCCCCACGCACGCGATCCGACCGGTTGCCGGCGGCCTGACGGTGCGCGCCGAGCGCTGCACCGGCTGCCTGGAATGCCTGGAGATCTGCCCGGTCGACGCGATCCGCGTCGTCGAGCCCGACCCTGCTGGAGGAGCCCGATGAGCCGGGTGGTGCATCCGATCGAGGTCGAGTCGTACCGCATCCTGCGTGAGCGGGTCGACCTGTCGCACCTGCCGCCGCTGAGCCGGGCGGTGACCGAGCGGGTGGTGCACGCCAGCGCCGACCTCGCGTACGTCGATGAGCTGGTCTGCGACGAGCCGGCCCTGGAGTCGGGGCTGGCGGCGCTGCGCGCCGGCGCGCCGGTGGTCACCGACGTGGCGATGGTCGCCGCCGGGATCACCCGGGCCGGCCTGGAACTGGTCTGCCCGGTCGGCGAGCCGGCCGCCGCCGAGCTGGGTCGCTCGGCCGGGATCACCCGGTCGGCCGCAGCCGTGCGGATCGCGCTGACCCGGGTCGGCCCGGGCGCGGTCTGGGTGGTCGGCTGCGCGCCGACCGCGCTTGTCGAACTGCTCACCCTGGACGCCGCGCCCGCGCTGGTCGTCGGCCTGCCGGTCGGCTTCGTGGGTGCCGCCGAGTCGAAGGCGGCGCTGCGAGCCAGCGGCCTGCCCGGGGTGTCCAACGTGGGCGAGAAGGGTGGCTCGGCGGTCGCCGCCGCGGCCCTCAACGCCCTGCTCTACGTCGAGGAGAAGTCATGACCGGGTTGGTCATCGTCGGGCACGGTACGCGCAGCGCGGCCGGGGTCGACCAGTTCGCCGCGCTGGTCGAGCGGGTCCGTCGTCGCGGTGCCGTCGGCGACGTCGAGGGCGGCTTCATCGAGCTGTCCCGTCCGCCGCTGACCGACGCGGTCGGCGCGCTCGTCGCGCGCGGGCACCGGGCACTGGTGGCGTTGCCCCTGGTGCTCACCGCCGCCGGACACGGCAAGGGCGACATCCCCGCCGCGATGGCCCGCGAGCAGGAACGTCACCCCGGGCTGAGCTACCGCTACGGCCGCCCGCTCGGCCCACACCCGCTGCTGCACGACGCCCTCGAACAGCGCATCGACGCGGCGCTGGCCGGTGCCGACCGGGCCGGCACGTGGGTCGCGCTGATCGGGCGGGGCTCCACCGACCCGGACGCCAACGCGGAGGTCGCCAAGGTCGCCCGGCTGCTCTGGGAGGGACGCGGCTACGCCGGCGTGGAGCCGGGGTTCATCTCCCTCGCGCAACCGTCGGTGCCGGCGGTGCTGGAGCGGCTGCGCCGCCTCGGCGCGCGTCGGATCGTCGTGGCGCCGTACTTCCTGTTCGCCGGGGTGCTGCCCGACCGGATCGTCGCCCAGTCGGCGGAGTTCGCCGCCGCCCACCCCGACCTCGACGTGCGTGTCGCCGAGGTGATCGGCGACTGTGACGCCCTCGCCGACCTGGTGCGGGAGCGCTACGCCGAGGCGCTGGGCGGAGACATCCGGATGAACTGCGACACCTGCGCGTACCGGGTGCTGATGCCCGGCTTCGCCGACAAGGTCGGCCGCCCGCAACGCCCGCACGACCACCCCGACGACCCGGTCGGCCACCACCATCACCACGACCACGACCACGACCACGGGCACGGTTCGGTCGCCGTGGTCGGCGGCGGGCCAGGGCCCGACGACCTGATCACGGTACGCGCGAAGGCGCTGCTCGACGCCGCGGACGTCGTGGTGGTCGACCGGCTCGCCCCGCAGGGGCTGCTCGCCGGGCTGCGCCCCGACGTGCTGGTCATCGACGCCGCGAAGGTGCCCCGTGGCCCGTCGATGTCCCAGGACGCGATCAACGCGGCCCTGGTGGCGCACGCCCGCGCCGGCCGCCGGGTGGTTCGGCTCAAGGGCGGCGACCCGTACGTCTTCGGACGCGGCCACGAGGAGGTGCTGGCCTGCCGGGCGGCCGGCGTACCGGTGACGGTGGTCCCCGGGGTGAGCAGCGCCCTCGCCGCGCCGGCCCTCGCGGGCGTGCCGGTGACGCACCGGGGTGTGGCGCACGACGTCACCGTCGTGTCCGGGCACCTGCCGCCCGGGCATCCCGGCTCGCTTGTCGACTGGGCGGCGCTGGCCCGGGCCCGGGGCACCGTCGTGCTGCTGATGGCCGTCGACACCATCGCCAAGATCGCGGCCGCGCTGGTCGAGCACGGCCGCGCCCCGGACACCCCGGTGCTCGCCGTGCAGGACGCGGGGCAGCCCGGCCAGCGGTCGGTGCCGGCCCGGTTGGACGAGATCGGCGCGGTCGCCGCCCGGGAGGGCATCGGCCCGCCCGCCGTCTTCGTCCTCGGCCCGGTGGTCGCTCTCCCGACCACCGGGCCGACGGCCTGACGACTACTCGCTGCGGGCGGTCTCCGGCCCGGTGATGCGTTCCAGCAGCGGCAGGGTGGAGGCGATGACGCCGAGGCAGGTGACCAACCCGACGACGACGATCACGTAGAAGCGCGGCTCCGGCGCGATGAGCGTGTAGTCCATCTGGGCTCGGAGGAACAGGTGCGCGGCGAGCAGGCCCATCCCGATGGCGACCGCGGCGACGGCGAGCATCGGTACGGCGCTCTCCAAGGCGATCACCCGGCGCAGGACCCGTACCGGTGCGCCGCTGAGGCGCAGCAGGCTGAACGGGCGCCTGCGCTCGGTGAGACCGCCGATCACGCTGACCGCGAGGCTGCACCCGGCGAGCGCGAGGCTGGCGACGATGATGACGTTCGCCAGTTGTTCCCAGCCGCGCAGCGTGTTGGCGAACTCCGACTCGAAGTCGCCGGGCACGTTCGGCGCCACCCGGAAGGTCGGGAAGGTGGCTTCGAGGACGGTGCGCGAGCGTTCGACGGCGGCGGCGGAACCGTCCGTGCCGACGACGACCGACAGCACCGGCAGTCGTTGCAGCTCGTCGAGCGGGACCGACGCGGTCTGCCAGACCCTCGTGGGCGACGCCGAGTCCCGGAACGGGACCAAGCCCATCGCCACCTCGGCGACGCCCGCGCCGTCGGCGCACCGGCCGTACGCGCTCGGGATATCGGTGCACGCGATCAGCCCGGGCTCGCTCGCGTGGAACATGTCCGGGTTCTGCCGGATCGCGGTCGCGGACCGCACACCGGTGATCGAGCGCAGCTCGGCCAAGAGCGTGTCGGGCATCGGAGGTGCCTTCTCGCCGAAGTCCATGGACACGGTGCCCGCCTCGGTCGAGCCGACCGGCGCGGGCCCGCGGTTGGCGACGATCGTGGTGATCACGCCGACGGCCACGCTCGTGACGAAGAGCGCGACCATGATGCCGCTGATGGCCCGGAAGCCGGCCTTCGGGTTGTCGGCGAGGCGTCGCGCGGCGATGAGCGCGGCCGGGCGGCTGGCGTACCGGGCCATGACCCGGGCGCCGACCATCGTCAACCACGGACCGGCGAGGACCAGGCCGGCCATGATGAGCAGCAGGCCGGGCAGGAACACCGCGGTCTGACCGTCGGACGTCGCGGGCCGGAAGCCGATGGCGAAGAACAGCACGGCGACACCGAGCAGGATCGGGATCAGCCGGTACGCCCTCGGCGCGCGGGGGGTGACCCGCCGGGTGACGCCCAGCGGCGAGATCCGCACACGGCGCAGCGAGACCTGGGCCGCCACCGCCGCTCCGGCCGGGACGCCGAGCGCCACGAGCAGGATGTCCAGCACGCTCAGCGACATGTCGCTGGGGAAGAACGGCATGCCGGTGAACGGGATGCCCGCCATCGGGCCGCGCAGGGCGTAGAACAGGACGAAGCCGAGGGCGGTGCCGACGACGGCCGCGGCGGTCGCCTCCACCGCCGCGACCACCGAGATCTGCCTCGGTGTCGCGCCGACCAGGCGCATCGCGGCGAAGCGCTGCTCCCGGCGGGCGGCACTCAGCCGGGTGGCGGTGCCGATGAAGATCAGCACCGGGAAGAGCAGCCCGCCGGCGATCACGCCCAGGATCAGGTTCACCGCGGTCTCGGGGAGCGCGGGGGTGTCGCCGACGTTGGTGACCTGCCTGGCGAGGGGCAGCCTGGCGACCTCGTCCGGGGTGCCACCCATGATGACGAGCAGGGTGTCCGGTGAGGTCAGTGCGGCCGGGCCGACGGTGCCGAGGTCACGCCCCGGGTAGCGCTCGCCCAGTTGGTCGGCCGGCTGCGCGGCCAGCAGGCGCTGCAATGAGGGCGAGGCGTAGTACTCCCCGGGGCCCGGGGTGGTCGGGATGCCGACCGGGGTGGGCGCGTTCGGCCCGGTGGCCGCGACGTCGATCCGGACGATCTGCTCGCCCTGGAAGTAGTCCTCCCGGGTCGACCACCACAGGGGATCGACGTCGCCGCCCGTCGAGGCGCCGGGATGGACCGACGCGGCTCGGGTGAGCTGCGCGTTGACGGCGTTGACCCCGGCCAGGGTGGTCAGCAGCAGTCCGCTGCCGACCGCGACGGCGGCGGCGATGACGACCAGGCGGGTGAGCGCCTCGCGGCCACCGGCAACGGCGAGACGGAGCCCGAAGCCGATCATGAGGCGATCCGGTCCGGTGCGTTCACGCGCCCGTCGCGGACCATGACCTCACGGTCGGCGTACGCGGCGATCCGGGGTTCGTGGGTCACCAGGATGACCGTGGTGCCCTGCTCGCGGGCCGCGCCGACCAGCAGGTCCATGACCTGCTCGCCGGTGAGCGAGTCGAGCGCGCCGGTCGGCTCGTCGGCGAAGAGCACCTGCGGCTCGGCGACCAGGCCGCGGGCGAGGGCGACGCGCTGCGCCTGCCCACCGGACAGCTCACCGGACCGCCGCTGCTCCAGGCCGTCCAGGCCGAGGCGCTCGAACCAGGCGTACGCCCGGCGCAGCGCCTCCTTGCGGCGGACGCCGCTGAGCAGCAACGGCAATGCGACATTCTCCACCGCGGTCAGTTCGGGGACGAGCTGGCCGAACTGGAACACGAAGCCGAAGCGGTCGCGGCGCAGGCTGCTGCGGCCGGTCTCGGCCAGGGTGTCGACCCGGGTGCCGTCGAAGAGGATCTCTCCGGTGTCGGGCACGAGGATGCCGGCCAGACAGTGCAGCAGGGTGGACTTGCCCGAGCCGCTGGGGCCCATGACGGCGAGGATCTCGCCCGCGTCCACGGCGACGCTGGCGCCGCGCAGCGCGGGGGTCTGCCCGAAGGAGAACTCCACGTGCCGTGCTTCGATCACGACGCTCATGGCCGCACCGCCTTCTTCAGGGCGTCCAACCGGGCGCCGGTCATCTCGATCCACCGGAGGTCCGCCTCCAGGTGGTACAGGCCGTGGTCGGCGAGCAGCGCGTCGACCAGGCTGCCGGCGCGCTTGACCTCGGTGAGCTCGCGCATCCGCCGCAGGTGGGCGCTGCGCTGGGTGTCGAGGTATTCGTCGGCGGGCCGGTCCAGCATCAGCGCGAGCACGACCTTGGCGAAGAGCACCGTCTGCAGGTGGGGCTCCGGTTCGACCGGCTGGACCAGCCACTGGTCGACCTCGGTCGCACCCAGGTCGGTGATGATGTAGCGCTTGCGGTCGGGGCCGGAGCCGGGGGCGACGTCGCTGATCACCACCTTGCCGTCCCGGGCCAGACGGCTGAGGGTGGAGTAGACCTGGCCGAACGGCAGCGGCTTGCCCCTGCCGAAGAAGGCGTCGTAGTCGCGTTTCAGGTCGTACCCGTGGCTGGGCTCCCGTTCGAGGAGGCCGAGAAGGGTCAGTGGCACGCTCATGCCCAGGAGACTACCCCGAGGGTATACCCCGCGTATATACCCTCAGTACCTTGTTCGCGGGCAGCCGGACAGGCGTGAGCACTCGGCTTGGTGGAAGGACGCCGCGGTCAGCCCGTCAGGGCGCGGGCCAGGGCGTAGCCGGCGGTGGCCGCGGTGAGCCCGGCGGCGACGCTGCCCAGCACGTTGGCCAGCGCGAGGAGTCGGTGGCCGCCCTGCGTGAGTCGCAGAGTCTCGTAACTGAAGGTGGAGTAGGTGGTCAGCGCGCCGCAGAACCCGGTGCCGAGCACCGCGGTGACCGCCGGGCCGGCCGGCAACCCGACGAGGACGCCGAGCAGCAGCGACCCGATCACGTTGACGGTCAGCGTGCCCCAGGGGAACGCCGAGTCGTGCCGGGACTGTACGGCCCGGTCGGTGAGGTAGCGCAGGGGCGCGCCCACGGCAGCGCCCAGGGCGATGAGCAGCACGGTCATCGGGCCGCCCTTCGTCGCAGTAGTCCGGCGGTGACGGCATCGCCCAACCCCACCGCGACGAGTGCCCCGAGCACCGTCGCGGCCAGGTACGCCAGCGCGGTGCCCGGGGCGCCCGCGACGAGCGCCTGCTGGACGTCCACCGCGTAGGTGGAGAACGTGGTGAACCCGCCGAGCACCCCGACCCCGAGGAACGGGCGAGCCAGGGGATGTCCACCGCCGAGGTGCCCGAGCACCGCCATCAGCACGCCGATCAGCAGGCAGCCGGACGTGTTGATGGTGAACGTGGCCCACGGGAAACCGGTCGGCGGATGCGGGACGGCGTGTTGCAGGCCGGCCCGGGCCAGCGCACCGAGCACTCCGCCGGCCGCGATGGCGGCGAGAATGATCGCGGGGTGTGCGGTCAGCTCGCCCCGGTCGGCGGGGACGTGCAGGTCGACGTCGGGGTCGGTACGCGGTTCGAACGGCTCCGACACGGGTCCTCCCTACCAGCACGGGCATCACTGGCAGGGACCGTTGGCGAGCGGCGTCGCGGTTCTCCCGGCGGGTACGCGGGACGGCGGGCCCCACCGCCGGGAGCCGTCCGGCTCCGGCG
The DNA here is from genome assembly GCF_050936255.1 of Micromonospora sp. CA-259024. Lineage (NCBI taxonomy): Bacteria > Bacillati > Actinomycetota > Actinomycetes > Micromonosporales > Micromonosporaceae > Micromonospora > Micromonospora sp. CA-259024. The sequence goes on from NZ_JBNJND010000001.1 coordinate 1,663,186, forward strand.
CCAGCATATCGCCGCCGAGCCGCACTCTTTCAGCGCGTCAGACCGCCGTGTCGACCAGATCCGTCGCGGCCTTCGCCGGCTCACTGCGGCGGGCCAGTCGCAGTGAGCCGAGGAGGACACCCAGGCCGGCCAGGGTGAGCGCGGCGCCGGCCCAGATCGGCGACGTGTAGCCGAGACCGGCGGCGATGGTCACTCCACCGATCCAGGCGCCCAGCGCGTTGCCGAGGTTGAACGCCGCGATGTTCGCCCCGGAGGCGAGGGTCGGTGCCTGGTGGGCGTAACGCATGATCCGCATTTGCAGCGGTGGCACGGTGGCGAACCCGAACCCGCCCATCAGCACCAGCGAGGCGATGGTCAGGACCGGGCTCGTGGCGGTCAGCGCAAACCCGACGAGCACCGCGGTGAGCACCGCCAGCACGGTGACCAGGGTGCGCGACAGCGACCTGTCCGCCGCCCGGCCGCCGAGCAGGTTGCCGGCGAAGAGGCCCACCCCGAAGAGGACGAGCAGCCATGGCACGGTGCCGGTGGAGAAGCCGCTGACCTCGGTGAGCGTGTAGGCGATGTAGGTGAACGCCCCGAACATGCCGCCGAAGCCCAGGACCGTGATCACCAGGGAGAGCCAGACCTGCGCGTGGGTGAAGGCGCGCAACTCGCCGCGCAGCCCACCGGCCGGGCGGTCGGCGTCGGTGGTGTCGCGACCCGGGATGAGCAGGGCCAACCCGATGAGCGCGACCACGCCGATCGCGGTGATCGCCCAGAACGTCGACCGCCAGCCGAAGTGCTGACCGAGGAAGGTGCCGAAGGGGACGCCGAGCACGTTCGCGATGGTCAGGCCGGCGAACATCATGGCGATGGCGCCCGCCCGACGGGCCGGTGCGACCAGGCCGGCGGCCACCACGGCGCCGATGCCGAAGAACGCGCCGTGGCAGAGCGCGGCGACGATCCGGCCGGCCATCATCACGGTGTAGTCACCGGCGACCGCGGAGAGCAGGTTGCCGATGATGAAGAGCACCATCAGGCCGAGCAGCACCGGCTTGCGCGGCAGTCGGGTGACCGCCGCGGTGAGGGCGACACCGCCGACGGCCACGCTGAGCGCGTAGCCGGAGATCAGCCAGCCGGCCACCGGCTCGGTGACCGCGAAGTCGGCCGCCACCTCGGGCAGCAGCCCCATGATCACGAATTCGGTGAGCCCGATGCCGAAGGCGCCGATGGCCAGCGCGATCAGGCCGGGCGGCAGGGACGTGGGGCGTACGGACATGGTCTTCCCATCGGGGAGGGGACAGATATGCGGCGCGTGCAACTACGCGCGTCAACAACGAAATACTTGCACGCGCGTTATATCGGCGCAAGCGTGGTAGCCTGGGGCCGTCCAGATCACACCCGAGGGGGCCGGCATGGGCATCGGCGACGACGCGGTCGAGATCCGCGCACAGGGATGGCGCACCCTCGCTGCCCTGCACGGGCTGATCGAGACGTCTCTGGAGCGGGCGTTGCAGGCTGGTCACGACCTGTCCGTCGTCGAATACACGGTGCTCGACGCGCTCTCCCGCCAGGACGGCTGGCACATGCGGATGAGCCAGCTCGCCCGCGCCGCCGCGCTCTCCAGCAGCGCCACCACCCGGCTGGTCACCCGGCTCGAGCAGCGCGGCCTGCTCACCCGCATCCTCTGCGCCGACGACCGGCGCGGCATCTACACCGAGCTGACCCCGGCCGGCTCCGGGCTGCTCGCCCGGGCCCGACCCACCCACGACCGGGTCCTCACCGACGCGCTCGCCGAGGCGGAGGCCACCCCCGAGCTGGCCCCGCTGGTCGACGCCCTGCACCGGTTGCCGACCGCCCGCTGACCCGCCCGGCCCTTTCCCGGGGCGGCGCGCCGCGGCGTACCGTACCGGCAGCCGCGCCGGGACCGTCGCGAGAAGGAGGCAGGCGATGCAGGACCGCACCCCTCGTCCGGAGGAGCTGCAGCCGATCGAGCGCGCCGGCATCGACGAGCTGCGCGCCCTGCAACGCGAACGACTGCGCTGGTCGTTGCGGCACGCGTACGACAACGTGCCGCACTACCGCCGGGCTTTCGACGCGGTCGGGGTGCACCCCGACGACTGCCGGGATCTCGATGACCTTGCCCGCTTCCCGTTCACCGGAAAGGCGGAGCTGCGGGAGAACTACCCGTTCGGCATGTTCGCCGTACCCCGGGAGCGGGTCGCCCGCCTGCACGCCTCATCCGGCACCACCGGTCGGCCGACCGTGGTCGGCTACACCCGCGACGACCTGCGCACCTGGGCGCGACTGATGGCCCGGTCCATCCGCGCCTCCGGCGGCCGTCCCGGCGATCGGGTGCACGTCGCGTACGGCTACGGGCTCTTCACCGGCGGCCTGGGCGCGCACTACGGGGCCGAGGAGCTGGGCTGCACCGTCATCCCGGTCTCCGGTGGCATGACCGAACGGCAGGTGATGTTGATCCGCGACTTCGAACCCGAGGTCATCATGGTCACGCCCAGCTACATGCTCGCCATCGTCGACGAGATGCAGCGCCAGGGTGTCGACCCGCGGGCCACCTCGCTGCGGGTGGGCATCTTCGGGGCGGAGCCGTGGACCGAGGACATGCGCCGCGAGATGGAGGACCGGCTGGACATCCACGCGGTCGACATCTACGGGCTCTCCGAGGTGATGGGCCCGGGCGTGGCCACCGAGTGCGTCGAGACCAAGGACGGGCTGCACCTCTGGGAGGACCACTTCTATCCGGAGATCATCGACCCGGTCACCGGCGAGGTGCTGCCCGACGGCGAACAGGGCGAACTGGTGCTCACCTCGCTGACCAAGGAGGCGATGCCGGTCGTGCGCTACCGCACCCGCGACCTGACCCGGCTGTTGCCCGGCACCGCCCGTCCGATGCGCCGGATCGAGAAGATCACCGGTCGGACCGACGACATGATGATCGTGCGTGGGGTGAACGTCTTCCCCACCCAGATCGAGGAGCTGATCCTGCGGACCCCGCCGCTGTCGCCGCACTTCCAGTGCGTACTCGACCGGCAGGGCCGGCTGGACACCCTGACGGTGCGGGTGGAGCGGCGGGCCGGGGTTGGCGTGGACGCCGCCGAGCGGGCCGGGGCGACACTCGTCGAACTGGTCAAGAACACCATCGGGGTGAGCGTGGCGGTGGAGGTGCTCGCCCCGGACGCGGTGGAGCGGTCGGTGGGCAAGATGCGCCGCATCGTCGACCAGCGACCGGCGGTCGCCTGACGCGCGGCCGGCACCGGTCTCGTTGTGGACGGGGCGCGCCCGCCCCACCGTGTCAGTGCGGTCTCCTGTCGAGCTGCCCCGGAGATGGGGCAGCACGACCGCTCACGTGGTGGGTGTTCGGTGGGCCTGCCCCGGGTGCGCCGTCGACATAGGATCCTGGCCATGCGCGTGCTGGTGGTCTCCGCCCCGCTGGTCGGGCACGTCTTCCCGCTGGTGCCGCTCGCCGTCGCGCTGCGCGACGCCGGGCACGACGTGCTGCTGGCCACCGGCGGTGGTGGTCTGGCCGCCGCCGATGTCGGTCTGCCCGTGCACGACATCGCGCCAGGCTTCGACTTCGGTCGGATCGCGCTGCGGGTCCTTCCCCGCCATCCGCTGATCGCGCGTGCCGAGCTGGCCGGCACCGCCGGCACCCGGGGCGCCGGCCTGCTCTTCGGCGCGCTCAACGACCAGCTCACCGACCCGGTGGTCGCGCTGGCCACCCGGTGGCGGCCGGATCTGGTGCTGCACGAGCCGTTCGCGGTGGCCGGCGCGGTGGCCGCCGCGCGGCTCGGCGTGCCGGCCGTACGCCAGGAGAATGCCCTCTTCGACGGCCGGGACCTGGTCCGCGCCACCACCGCACGGCTCGGCGCCGCGCTGCGCCGGCACGGTCTGACGGAGCTGCCGCCGCCCGCCGCCGCTCTCGCCGTGGCCCCGCCCAGCGTGGCCAGCCAGGGCGGTTGGCCGATGCGGTACGACTCCTACGTGGGCGGCGGCGAGCTGCCTGCCTGGCTGCGCGAGCCGGGTGAGCGGCCCCGGATCCTGGTCACCCGCAGCACCCTGACCGGCCCCGGCGACCGTGGGCCGATGCCCGCCGTGGTGGCCGCCGCCGCCCAGGTGGACGCCGAGATCGTGCTGGTCCGACCCGATGAGCGGTCGGCTCGCTCGCTGCCCGGCAACGTGCGGGTGGTCGACTGGATCCCGCTCGACGAGGCGCTGCCGGCGAGCGCGGCGCTGGTCCACCACGGCGGGGCGGGCAGCGCCCTCGGTGCCCTCGCCGCCGGCCTGCCGCAGCTGGCCACCGTGGGCCCGGGGGACCGGCGGCACAACGCCGAGCTGGTGGCCCGCCGGGGCGCCGGGCTGGCGCTGCGCCCGCGCGACATCACCGCGAAGGCGCTGACCCGGCTGCTCACCGACGAGGGCCTGCGCGCCGCCGCCGGGCAGGTCAGCCGGGAGATCGCCGCCATGCCGCCGCCGGCCGACCTCGTCGTGCGGCTGGCGGCATTGGTCTGACGTTCACCCCGCGTGGCCACACCGGAGGGGCGCTCGTCTGCGGCAGGATGACGTGATGCGACACGTCGTGCTGTTCCACTCCGTGTACGGGTTGCGGCCCGCCGTGCACGCCGCCGCCGACCGGATGCGCGCCGCCGGGCACCGGGTCACCACCCCCGACCTGTACGGGCTCCCGGCCACCGACACCGTCGAGGAGGGCTTCGCGCTACTCGACAAGATCGGCCAGGAGGTGGTGCTCGACCGGGCCCGGGCGGCGCTGCGCGACCTGCCACCGGAGACGGTGCTCGCCGGCTTCTCGATGGGGGCCGGTGTGGCCGGGGCGCTGCTGGCCGAGCGGCCCGAGGCCGCCGGTCTGCTCCTGCTGCACGGCACCGGCGGCGCACCGGACGCGGTCCGACCCGAGCTGCCGGTCCAGCTGCACCTCGCCGACCCCGACCCGTACGACGCACCGGACGAGGTCGACGAGTGGCAGCGGACGCTGACCGACGCCGGTGCCGACCTGACGGTCTTCCGCTACCCCCGGGTGGGGCACCTGTTCACCGACCCGGACCTGGCCGAGTATTCCCCGGACGCCAGCGCGGCGGCCTGGCCGCGAGTATTGGCCTTCCTGGCCGCTCGCTGACCCCTTCCGCACGAGGCGCCCCTAGCCGTTGCCTCCGGGGTGCGCGACCGCGCCGCCCTCTCGACGGCGCGGTCGACCCTCGGCAAGCCCGATGCCGCTCCGGACGGCCGAACCCGGAGTGCAACCCAGCCTGGTCGGTCGGTTGCCGGCCTCGCTCAGCGGGCGACCGCGCCGATGCGCGGGGGCGTGGCGGTGCCGTGCACCCGCTTGGCGTGGGCGGCGAAGAGTCGGGGCGCGATGATCGGCATGAGCAGCCGAGCCGGGAGCGGGGCGTGCGCGAGCACCGCCTTGATCACCTCCGGGTCGCCCTCGTACATGGCCAGGCCGAAGCCCAGCGGCAGCTGCTTCTTCGAGGCCTTACTCATTCCGTGCTCGCCGAGTTCCATCCACTCCGCGGCCGTGACGTGCCGTTGCGCCAGGGGCAGGATCTCGCTCTCCTCCATGGCCATGTGCTCGATCAGCGCGGTCCGGAGCTGCTCGAACTCGTCCGCGAGCTGGTCGCCGCCGTGCCCGGTACGGCGCCAGCGGGGGAGAAGGGCGACCACCGCCGCGTGGGCCTTCTCGATGGCGTGGTGCTGCGTCTCCATGATCGGGACGATGGCCGCGGCCTCCTCGCCGCCGCGCTCGATGAGTCGCGGCCACAGCAGCAGGTCCTCGCCCTCGTGGTGCAGGTGAAGCATGAGGCAGAGCAGTTCGGCGTGGGCGCCGACGACCTCCGCTCGCTTGGCGTCACCCGGTGTGACGTCGCGGACGAGCTGCGGCAGCAGGCTGAACTCGCGACGGAACGTCGTGTGGGCCATGTACATGTCGCGCACGTCGGCCATGGCTTCGCGGTGGTTCTGGTTCACGGTGACCTTTCCGAGGGATCAACTGGCACAGACCTGTTGATCATGTTCGGCGCCACTTGGAAGCGGCTTGGAAGCCGGCGACGCGAAGGGTCAGTCGACCAGTGCCGCCGTCGCCTCGGTCAGCCAGTGCGGTGACTCCCAGCGGCGGGCCACTGTGGCCGCCAGGGTGAAGTGCCGCGCCGCCTCCTCGCGGTGGCCCAGTAACCGGAACAGCTCCCCGAGTGTCAGCGCGACCGGCCGCACCACGGCCGCGGTGGTGGAGAAACCGGCCAGTTGGTCACGTACCGGGAGCAGTGCGTCGATCACGGGCTGGGCCAGGTCCCGTCGACCCAGTGCCACGATGACCATCCCGCGCACGCTGAGCAGCGCCGACTCGAAGTAGTCCGGGCGGTAGGTGTGGCGCCCGATCGGCATGGCCCGCGCCTCGTCCACCCGTCCGCTCTTGATCAGCGCCAGGGCCAGCAGGTCGTCCACGATCGGACCCAACGACCCACGCACCCGCCGGGTCGCCTCCAGGTGCTCGCCGAAGCGCCCCTGGCTCAACAGCAGGGTCGCCACCGAGAAATAGTGGAAGGCCTCGGCGTGCAGCGAACCCTGTCGCCGCATCTGCACAGCGACCTCGTCGTAGTGCCGTCGCGCGGCGACGAAGTCGCCGGCGATGTGCGCCAGGGCGCCCAGCGCACACAGGTGGATCACCTGCCCCTCGTTGAGCTGGTACGTCTCGGCCAGCCACCCCTGCCGGGCGACGCTGACGCGGAGCTCGTCCGGTTCGTTGAGCGCGGCCGCGCAGTGGCCGAGCACCTGCTCGGCGACCCAGCGGTAGGTCACCAGCCCGTGCTCGTCGGCGAGGTCGCGCAGTTCCAGGGCCAACTCCCGGCGGTGCGGCGCCTCCCGCTCGTAGCTCATGGTGCGAACCCGGGCGGCCAGCCCGAGGGCGCACAGCTCGGGGTCGCCCAGCCGCCGCGCGAGGGCCAGCGCCTCCCGTCCGGCCGCCACACCTCGGGGATCGGATTCGCCGTCCAGTTCCGTGGCCAGGGCGTCGAGCAGCCGGCAGCGGGCGACCGGGTCCAGGTCGTCGGCGCGCAACAGCCGGGTGAGCAGCTCGACCACGCGATGGTCCACGACGCCGTACTCGTGGGTGAGCCACGGTGTGGGGACGGTCCACGCGGTGAACGCCGCGACCAGCAGGTCATCCCGGCCGGACGCGGCGGCGACGTCGATCGCCCGGGCGCGGGTCTGCCGGGCGGCGGCCACCGCGCCGGCCCGGGCCTGAGCGCGCAACAGCCGGCCGAGCAGGTCGACCCGCAGCGCGTCGCGGTCCCCGGCGACCGTCTCGGCGGCGGCGACGGCGTTGCCGAGCACCTCGATCGCGGCGTCGTACGCGTACCGCCGCTCGGCCAGCTCGGCGGCGCGGATGGCGTAGTCGACGGCGAGTGGCGCGGTGTCGGCCGACGCCGCGCGGGCGTAGTGGTGGGCCAGGGCCGGGTACTCGTCGGGCGTCAACCGGCGGATGACGGCGGCGATCCGAGCGTGCAGGCGGGCGCGGCGCAGCTGCGGCAGATCGGTGTAGATGGTGTCGCGGACCAGGCCGTGCACGAACCGCACCCGCCCCGGCGCCGGTTCGGTGAGCAGGCCGGCGGTCAGCCCAGCTTCCAGCGCTTCGAGGACGGAGCCCTCGTCGGTGCCGGCGGCGTCGACAAGCGTCCGCACGTCCGCCTCCCGACCGACGGTGGCGGTGAGACGCAGCACCGAGACCGCCGCCGCCGGCAACCGGGAGAGTCGCCGGCGCAGCACGTCGCGTACCCCCTCCGGCACCTCGGAGGTGGCGACGAGCGTGCCCTCGGCGGCGAGCAGTCGAGCCGACTCCCGAACGTAGAAGGGGTTGCCGCCGGTCCGCTCGGTCAGCGCGGCGACCGTGTCCGCGTCGAGGGTGGTCCGGGCCAGCGCGCCGAGCAGCCGCTCGACCTCGGCCGTCGTCAGACCGCCCAGCTGGATCCGGTCAGGCGACCGACGGGCCAGCACGGCCATGGTGTCGGCGATCCGCTCGCGGTTCTCGGCGGGCCGCAACGCCGCGACGAGCAGCACGGCACCCGTGGTCAGTTCGGTGACGCTGGCGAGCAGGAGCAGCGTCTCGGCGTCGGCGGCGTGCAGGTCGTCGAGGACGACCGCTACCGGTCTGCGGACCGCGGCCACGTCCAACCAGGCGCCGACGGCGCGATGCAACCGGAACCGGCCCGCCGCGACGTCGCCGTCGGGCTCGCCGCCGCCTTCTCCGAGGAGCGGGGCGAGTGCCGGCGCGAGATCCCCGGGCGGTGCCTCCTCGGCGAGCTGCCGCAGCGCCTCCACCCACGCCCAGGCCGGCGGTGCGCCCTCGACCTCGGGGCAACGGCCGACGACGACCAGCCAGCCGTGGGCGGTGAGCGCCTCCCGGAACCGGGCCAGCAGGCTCGTCTTGCCCGCTCCGGCCTCGCCGCTGAGCAGCGCGATCCGTGGTCCGCTCGTCGCCGCCTCGGCGGCCGCCCGCCCGAGAGCCGCCAGCTCGGCCTCCCGCCCGACGAACACATCCTTCGACGCCGGTCGTTCGGCGTCGACGCGTGCCGCCGTCGTGCCCACCGATGGGAGCAGGTCGAGACGCTGGCTCAGGATCGCGGACTCCACCTCGATCAACGCAGGGCCCGGGTCCAGGCCCAGCTGCTCCGCCAGAGTCGCCCGCGCCCGGCGCAGCGCGGCGAGCGCGTCGCCCTGCCGGCCGGTACGCCACAACGCCAGCGCCAGCAGCCGCCAGCTCTCCTCCCGCAGCGGCGCCTGCCTGGTCAGCACCTCCGCCTCCGGCACCGCCGCGGCCGCGTCGCCGCAGCGCACGGTCACGTCGAGCAGCAGCTCCCGGGCGGCGAGACGCAGCTCCTCCAGCCGCGTCACCTCCGGCTGCGCCCACGGTTCCCCGGCGAACTCGGCGTACGCGGGACCGCGCCACAGGTCGAGCCCGGTGGTCAGCAGCAGGCGGGCCTGGCCGGGGTCGGCGGCGCTGACCGCGCGCGCCTCGGCGACCAGCCTCTCGAACCGACCGGCGTCGACGGCATCGGCGGGCACCCTGATCGCGTAGCCGGGTGGCGCCGTGACCAGCACCCGTGCCGGTGCCCGGCGTTCGCGGGCCGGCTCCAACAGGCGACGCAGGTGCGAGACGTACGCCTGGAGGGAGGCGATCGCCCGGGGCGGCGGATCACCACGCCACAGATCCTCGATCATCCGACCGACGGAGACGACGTCACCCCGGGCCGCCAGCAACAGTGCGAGCACGGCGCGTTGGCGGGGGCCGCCGAGGTCGACCGGTCCGCCTGTGTCGACCTCGACCTCGAGCGGCCCGAGCACCCGTAGCAGCATGACTGGGTCAATCCTAGTCACGCAGGTGAGCGGCTTCCCCGCCACGGCGGACAATGGTTGACCAGCTCACCGCAGGTGCCGGCCACGGTCCACCCACTGCTGACCCCGGCGTCCGTGCGGTAGATCGGCTCGGGATCCCCGCTCACGAGGCGACGCGGCACCGGGTCGAGAATGTGCGGCATGGAGTTCCTGTGCTACCACCGCGACCGGCCCGGCTCGGCCGGGTTGCGCGACGAGTTGCTGACGGAGCACTGGTCCTACATGGACCGGTACGCGACGCAGATGATCGCCCGCGGTCCGACGCTCGCCGGCGGCACGCCGACCGGCAGCGTGCACATCGTCGACATGCCTGATCCCGCCGCTGCGCGGATGTTCGCGTTCGACGAGCCGAACTACCAGGCCGGCGTCTACCGGGATGTGATGCTGCGCCGGTGGCGCAACACGTTGGGCCGCACGATGTGGGACTTCCCCGGAGGTCGGGCGGGCGGCAACCGGTACCTGGTGCTCGGCCTCGGCACGGGTCAGGCCGTCGATCTGGACGTGCCGCCAGACTCGGACGAGCTGATCGCGTACGGGCCTCTGCTGTCCGACGACGGTGCCGCCTGGCTCGGTACCGCCGGGCTGGTCCGGGCGCCGAATCCGGACGCGGCGCGCGCCATCCTGACCACGGACCGATACGTCGACATCGAGGTGCACAACTGGCAGTTCGGCGGGCGACCGTCCTGACCGTGCCGCTGGCACGAACCCGACCACCCGCGACCGCTGGCGGACCCTCAGGCGGAGGCGGCCAGACCGTCCGGCCGGCGGATCAACGGCGGGCGGGGTACGGCGCGCAGCTCTCCAGGCGAAGTGCCGACGCCGGTAGGCGCGCCGCGTCCGGCTGACCCCGGCACGGCAGGCACCGCACGGATCGCCGCCGGGGATCGGTTGACGTCCGGGAGCCAGTGACCGCCCGCATTGGTGGGCGTCGCGGACACCTGGGTCGGCGGCACGTCACCGGCCGACGCGACGGCGCGGAGCCTGCGCGAGCCCGGCGGACGGTTGGTTCCGCGAGTCGGCGCGCCCGGTGGGGCGGCCATCGTCGGGGTGGGGACGCGGCCACCCGGCAGGACGGTGGAATCGGAGGGCGGTGCCGCGAGGACGGCGTCGAGGCGGCCGTCCCGGGAGCGAACGGCGTCGAGACGCACGACCTTGGCGCCCCTCGCGGCGGAGCCGCTGACGGCCGCGCGAGCGGCGGCAGGGAAGCCAGTGGGTGGGACGGCGTCGAGGCGCGGGGCATCGGCGGCCCGACGGGTGAAGACGGCCCGCAGCGCCCGGGGCAACCGCTCGGCGGCGACCTGACGCAGCGCGGGCGTGGCGAACACGTGGCCGCCGGCACGGTGGGGGAACAGCAGCCCGGCGGCGGCCAGCCCGCGCAGTGCCGGTGCGGACCGGCCGGCCGCCCATCCGAGTGCCCTGTCGACGGTCGCGCCGGAGACCACGCCGCCGAGGATCCCGGCGGCCATCAGCACCGCCCGCCGCTCACCGTTGAGCTGGTCCAGTTCCGCGCCGACGGCCCGGCGTACCGCCTCGGGCAGTGGGAGCGCCACCGGGTCGGCACCGTCCACGACCGACGCGACGTACGCCACCGCGTGCCCGGGCCGGCCGCCCACCAGCGGCAGCAGGCGGTCGACCAGTGCCACCGGCTGCCCGGCCCGGGTCAGCAGGTGACGAAGTAGCCGCCCGGACTGCACCGTGGCCAGCGGTCCGATCGTCAGCCGCCGGGCCGGGCCGGGCCGGGAGTCGGCCCACTGCGGTTGGTGCAGGGTGACCACGGCCAGCGGCAGCCCGCGCGCGGTCGCCGCGCTGAACAGCGCGTGCAGGAACCCGCTCACCGCTGGCGCGGACCGGTCCACGTCGTCGACGGCGACGATCAGCGGACGGTGGGCGGCCAGGCGCAGCAGGACGTCCCGGAAGATGGCCGCGCCCGCGAGCGCCGCGGCCGAGTCGTCCGGGGTAATCAGCAGGCGCTGCAGCGCGGTGACGGCCGCCGCGACCCGGGCCGGCGGGAACACCGGCGTCAGGGCGGCGACCAGCCGGTCGTGGACCGCCGCCGGGCCGTCGCCGTGACGGACCCCGGCGAGGCCGCGGAGCAACTCCGCGACCGGCGCCAACACCTGATCGGGGTACGGCTGGCAGGTCGCCACGCACCAGCGCACCGGCGACCCGTCCACCGTGGTCAGCCCACGGGTCAACTCGTGCAGCAGCCGACTGCGGCCACTGCCGGTGGGGCCGACCAGGGAGATCCAACGCGGGTTCTGCTCCCGGATGGCCCAGCTCAGCTGGTCGCGGACGGTGGCCAGCTCGCGGCGGCGACCGATCAGCGGGCCCTCGTGTCGATCGGCGCCGGGGCGGACCGGGCCGACGGCGTGCCAGACCGGCACCGGTGGCACCCGGCCGGCGACCGACACCGGCGTCAGCTGACGCTGGGTGATCAGGCCGGCGGTCGCCCGGGCGGTGGACGCGCAGAGCGCGACGGCGCCGGGTGGCGCGTACTCCTGCAGGCGTGCCGCGGTGGTGATCACCGCGCCGCTGGCCACGCCGTGGCCGCCGTCGACGGCGCTGCCCAGGTCGACCATCACCTCGCCGGTGGCGACGCCGACCCGCACCCGCAGCCTGGTGCCCCCGACCGTGGGGCGGCGGTCCAGCGCGGCCTGGATCTCCAGGCCGGCGCGGACCGCACGGTACGCGTCGAAGCCGTCGGAGTGCCGCGCGCCGAAGAGCGCCATCACCGCGTCGCCGACGTATTTCTCGACCACCCCCTGCCAGCGGTGCAGCACACCGGCGACGGTGTCGAAGTAGGCCCGCTGCAACGCTCGGACGTCCTCCGGGTCGAGCCGGTCCACCAGCGCCGTGGAGCCGACGATGTCGGCGAAGAGCACGGTGACGGTCCGTCGCTCCTCCGGCACCGGCCAGTGCGGGTGTCCGATCCGCTGTGCGTCGACGACGATGGTGGTCATGGTTATCCCACCGGCCTTTCTCCCTGCTGATGCCTGATGACATCCGGAGATTGGCATCCCTGGGCTGACGGGGGATCTGCCGAACGACGTATGTCGGCCACTCGCAACCTTTAGTCGCAAAGTCGACGCGAGGAGTACCACACCCGACAGATGGCCGTAGAACGGTACGGGGACCTGTGATTAGGCTGCGTGCCATGGCCAGCGATGTGGACACCGCACCGCTCGTGGGTCGGGCCGAGCTGATGCGGACGGTTCGGTCCGCACTGCTCGGTGACGGCGCCCACGGGCAGACCGCCGCCGTCTTCCTGACCGGCGAGAGCGGTGTGGGCAAGACCCGGCTGTTGGGCGAGCTCGGCGACCAGCTGCGCGATCAGGGTGCCGTGGTGCTCACCGGCAGCTGCCTGGACATCGGCGACGCCTCTCCGCTGCACCCGCTGTTGCAGGCACTGCGCCGCTTCGACGCCGATGTGTCCACGTCGCACGCACGTGCCACCTCGGCGGTGCGTGGGCTGTTGCAGATGTTCGCCGACGAGACCGCCGGCCCGGACGGCGCGGGCGCGTTGCTGGAGCGGGTCTCCCGCGGGCTGCACCTGATCGCCGAGGGCAGACCGTTGGTGTTGATCCTCGACGACCTGCAGTGGGTCGACCGGAGCACCCGTCAGCTGCTGCTCTACCTGCTGGCCGGGCTCGGCGACCTGCAGCTCTCGGTGCTGGCCGCGGTGCGCGCCGAGTCGTTGCAGGGTGCACACCCGCTGCGCCGGGTGCTCACGGAACTGCGCCGCCTGCGGACGGTGCGGGTGCTCGACCTGGCACCGTTGGACCGGGCCGACACCGAGGAGCTCGCCACCGCGGTGGTCGGCCGGACCCTGTCCGCCGACGCGGCCGAGCAGGTGTGGCAGCGCAGCGGCGGCAACCCGTTCGTCATCGAGGAGCTGGCCCGCGACCTGCGCGACGGCCGTGACGGTCTGTCCGAGACACTGCGGGAGATCTTCCTCGACCGGGTCGACGCGTTACCTCAGCACGCGCACGCGGTGGTGCACGCGGTGGCCGCCGGCGTCGAGCCGGTGCAGCACTGGCTGCTGGCCCAGGTGCTGCGGTTGCCCGAGGACGAGCTGATCGACGCGGCTCGCGCCGCGGTGGCGCACCGGCTGCTGGTCGGCGCCGACGACGGCTACCGGCTGCGGCACCGGCTGGTGGCCGAGGTGCTGGCGCACGAGCTGCTGCCGGCCGAGCGCTCCGGGCTGCACCGCCGCTACGCCGAGGCGCTGACCGCGGCGCCGGGTGAGCTGCACCAGGCCCGGCTGGCGCACCACTGGCGGCTGGCCGGTGAGCCGGCGCGCGCCTTGCCGGCTGCGGTGGCCGCCGCGCAGGAGGCCGAGCGGCTGCACGGTTACGCCGAGGCGCACCGGCACTGGTCGGCGGCGTTGCAGCTGGCCGCCGAGCCGGGGCCGCCGGCGGTGGACCGGGTCGAGCTGCTCGGGAACGCCGCCGAGGCGGCCCACCACTGTGGGGAACACGCCCGCGCGCTGGCTCTGTTGGAGGAGCTGGTCGCGCTGCGCGGTGGCGAGCCGAGCTGCGCGTTGCACATCCGCCGGGCCCGTTACCTGGCCGCCGCCGGTCGCTCGGCGCTGGCCGAGGAGGAATACCAGCGGGCGCTGGAGGCGGCGGACTGCTCCCCGCGTGAACGGGCCGCCGCCGCGGCCCGCCTGGCCGAGCTGCTGCTGCACCTGGGCCGGTACGCCGACGCCGGCCAGCGGGCCCGGGAGGCGCTGGCCCTGGCCGAGAACGTGGAGGGCTCCGCCACCGAGGTGGTGCTGGCCAGCTCGGCGCTGGGCTTCAGCGACGCCTTCCTGGAAGATCCGGACGCCGGTCTGGCGGTCATGCGCGACGCCCTCGACACCGCCGAACGCGCCGGCCAGCCGGAGGACGTGGCCTGCGCGTACCTGCACCTGGCGGAGCTGCTGACCGGGCCGCTGAACGTCCTCGAAGAGGGCGTGGTGGTGGCCCGGCGGGGTGCCGAGCGGGTGGCCGAGCTGGGGTTGGGCCGCACCTGGGGCACCCGGCTGCTGGCCATCGCCATCAACGGGCTGTTCCGGGTCGGCCAGTGGGCCGAGGCGGAGAAGGTGGTCGCCGCGGCTCTGCGGCACCGACCGTCCGGTGCGGACGCCGTCGAGTTGCTGCTCGCCCGGTGCCGGCTCTCGGTGGGCTACGGCGACATCGACGCCGCCGGTCGGGACCTCGACGCCGTGGCGACCCTGCTCGCCGGCGGCGGGGCGCGACACGTCATTCCGCTGCTCACCCTGCGCTCCGGGCTGGCCATGTGGGAGGGCCGGCACGACGTGGCGCGGCTGGCGGTGCAGCGCGGCCTCACCGAGAGCCGTTCCGACGACGTGATGATCCTGTCCGCTCTGGTCTGGCACGGCCTGCGCGCCGAGGCCGAGGCGCACGCCAGCCGCACCATGGCAGTTGACCCGACGGCCGTACGCCGGCTGCGGGACGTGGCCGACCGGATGGCCCGTAAGAGCGCCGGTGCCGCCCGACCGGTGCGGTCGGTGGTGGAGGGCTTCCTGGCGCTTTGCGCCGCCGAGGTGAGCCGCCTCGACAGCAGCGACCCGGAGCTGTGGGCCGCGTCGGTCTCCGAGTGGGACCGACGTCATCACCCCTACCCGGCGGCGTACTCGCGGCTGCGGCAGGCCGAGGCGCTGCTGGCTCGCCGCAGCCGGTTGGCCACCGCCGGCAAGCTGCTGCGTGAGGCGTACCGGGTGGCGCAGGGCCTGGGTGCGGTGCCGTTGACCTCCGAGATCCGCGAGCTGGCCGGGCGGGCCCGGGTGTCGCTGGAGGAGCACGAGACCACCGGCGGTACGCGGAGCGCCCCGGCCGAGTCGGCCGACGACGAGTTGGCGGCGCTCACCGCACGGGAGCGGGAAGTGCTCGCGCTGGTCGCCGAGGGGCTGACCAACAAGGAGATCGGGCAGCGGCTGTTCATCAGCGAACGGACCATCGGGGTGCACGTGTCGCACATCTTCGACAAGCTCCAGGTCCGTACCCGCGTACAGGCCAGCGCCATTCAGTTGCGCAACCAGCGCGGCTGATCGGTCACTCCGTATCCCGGCGCGTGTGCGCGCCGGGATACGTCGTTCTACTGATCCGACGAGCGGTTGTCGGCTGAGAGGCTGGGCCGCGTTGACGGCGGCACGGGGCGCCGCGAACCACCATGGAGGAGAGATGACCGAACCGGTCTGGGGGCCCGTTCACCGGGACATCGTCGACCTGCTCGCCGACCATCCCGCAGACGTGCCGGCCGTGGTCGATCACCTCACCAAGCTCCAGGACCTGCTGGTGCGGCTGCCTCCGTTGGAGGAGAGTTGCCCGCTGGCCGACTTCAACAAGCTCTACCTGACCATCACCAGCAGTGTGCTGGACGGGCTGTACGACGACCGCTTCGTCGACCCGGTCTTCCTGTCCCGCCTCGACGTCGAGTTCGCCGCCAGGTATTTCGACGCGATGCGCCTCTGGACCGACTCCAGCCCGGGCACGCCGAAGGCGTGGTCGTGCCTCTTCGAGCGGATGCAGGGGCCGGACGCCCGACCGCTGCCCTCGGCGGCGGCCGGGGTCAACGCGCACATCAACTTCGACCTGCCGTTCGCGTTGGTGACCACGTTCGACCACCTGGAGTCGGAACCGGTCGACGGCAGCGACCAGCACCACGACTACCTCGAGATCAACAACATCTTCGCGGACAAGATCCCCGGCCTGCGCCGCGGCTACCTCGAGCGGTGGCAGCTGCTCATCGACATGCTCAACGGTGACATCGACGACTGGTACCAGGGGGAGCTGGTCGAGTACACCCGCGATGTCGCCTGGCGTAACGCGCAGAAGATCTGGCGGTGCCGGCACGATCCGGACGCCCGCGAGTGTGAGCGCACGCGGTTGGACGACAACGCCGCGGCGCTCGGCCGGCTGCTGCTCTCGCCCCTGGGGGCGTTCCTGCAGTAGCCGGGACGGGGGGTCCCCGCGCTCCGCCCCGTGGGGGGCGGCGGAGCGCGGGGGCGCGTCCCACCAGTTCTGCCCGCCCCGCCTGGCCGTCCGAGGTTCGGTCGGCCAGCGCAAGGGGTACAGCCGGTCGGCCCGGGGGGGTGTCGACCGTCTGTCACCGTCGGCCGGCCCGGGGGGTGTCGGCCGGCGGTGGGGGAGGGGCTTCGGGGTCGCGCCGACGACGGGGAGATCCGGGGGTGTCGGCGGGCTCGTACCGGGTACGCCCGCAACCATGACCGTCCTGGCCCGGCGCCGGCCCGCCGCCCGCCCCCGGCCCGCGCGGCCCGGCCCCCTGCGGCCGGGTGGCCCGGTGCCGCGACCCACTGTCCGGCCCGGTGCGCGGTGAGCGGCCCCGCGACGCGGTTCCCGTTCCGCTTCGACCCGGTGTTCCGCCCGGTGTTGGCGTTGCTGGGGGTCCGCCCGGCGACCGCCTGGGTCGCCGTCACCGACCGGGATCTGCTGATCCGGTACGGGCCGTGGCGTCTTCGGACCGACCGGAACAACGTGACCGCCGTCGAGCTGAGCGGCCCGTACCGCTGGTGGCGGGTGATCGGGCCGCACGTGTCGCTGGCCGATGGTGGCGCGAGCTTCGGCACCAGCACAGCAGGCGGGATCTGCCTGCGCTTCGGCGTGCCGGTGCCGGCCCTGGTGCCGGGTGGGCGGCCACGGCACCCGGCGGCCACGGTGACCGTCGCCGATCCGCCGGCCCTGGCCCGGTTGCTCGCCGTCCCGGACCTGTCCTGAGCAGGCCGTTCACGTGCCCGGTTCGGCCGACCGGGTCCGGGGCCAGCGCCTACCGTCGGATCAGGACCTGTGAGGGTGGGACTGGCGATGGGTGACGAGCACCGGGCGAAACCACGACGCTGGAGCGGACGCCGCCACGCGCCGACCGGGCCGGACCCGGCGCTGCGGGCCGCCCGTGACCCGGCTCGCCCGCACCGGGGCGGCCGGCAGGGTGTCGTGGTGCCCGAACGCGTGGCCAGCCCGGCCCGGTCGGCGCCGCCGGCCAGCCCACTGCGTCGTTGGCTCTTCCAACACCGGGTGCAGCCGCCCGGCCCGGAGGCGACCGAGGGGCAGAACCGCAGGCACGCCTGGTGGCAGGTGATGTGCCTGACCGGCGTGGACTACTTCTCCACGCTGTCGTACCTGCCGGGCATCGCGGTGGTCGCGGCCGGGGCGCTGTCCCCGCTGGCGACCCTGTTGATCGTCGCGCTCACCCTGCTCGGCATGCTGCCGATGTACCGGCGGGTGGCGCAGGAGAGCCCGCACGGGCAGGGGTCGGTGGCGATGCTGGAGCGGCTGCTGCCGTTCTGGCGGGGCAAGATCTTCGTTCTCGTCCTGCTCGGGTTCGTGGCGACCTCCTGGATCATCACGATCACCCTCTCCTCGGCCGACGCCACCGTTCACCTGCTGGAGAACCCGTACCTGCCCGACGCCCTGCACCGCCCCTTCGTCCCGGTCGTGGTCACCGTCGTGCTGCTGCTCGTCCTCGGCGGGGTGTTCCTGCTCGGCTTCCGCGAGGCGGTGGTCGTGGCCATTCCGCTGGTCGCGGTCTTTCTGGTCCTCAACGCGGTGATCGTCGTCGTCGCGGTGGCCCGGATCGCCGGCGACCCGAGCATCGTGTCGGACTGGACGGCCGCGTTGACCACGACCGCCGGCGGGCCGGGTCACGTGCTGCTCACCGCCGTGCTGGCGTTTCCGCTGCTGGTGCTGGGGCTGTCCGGTTTCGAGACCGGGGTCAGCATGATGCCCCTGGTCGCTGCCGACGGCCCGGACAAGCAGGCCCGGCTCGCCGCCCGGATCCGCAACACGCGTCGGCTGCTCGCCACCGCCGCGCTGATCATGTCGGTGTACCTGGTCTCGACGACCTTCGTCACGACGGCACTCATTCCGGAGGAGGAGTTCCGGCCGGGCGGCGCCGCGAACGGCCGGGCGCTGGCGTTCCTGGCGCACACCTACCTGGGTGAGGTGTTCGGCAGCGTCTACGACGTGAGCAGCGTGCTCATCCTCTGGTTCGCCGGCGCCTCGGCGATGGCCGGTCTGATCAACATCGTGCCGCGCTACCTGCCCTCGTACGGCATGGCCCCGGAGTGGGCACGGGCGGTGCGTCCGGTGGTGATCGTCTACACCGTGGTCAGCGTCGCCATCACGATCGCCTTCCGGGCCGACGTCAACGCCCAGGCCGGGGCGTACGCGACCGGCATCCTCGCGATGATGGTCTCCGGTGCGGTGGCGGTGACGATCGCTGCGGCCCGCCGCCACCGGCGCGCCGCCGCGACCGGCTTCACCGTGCTGACCCTGGTGCTGCTGTACGCCCTGCTGGAGAACATCATCGAGCACCCGGACGGGATCACCATCTCCGCGCTGTTCATTCTCGGCATCATCGTGGTCTCGTTGGTCTCCCGGGTCACCCGGACCACCGAGTTGCGCGCCGAGCGGATCGAGTTCGACGAGTCGGCCCGTCGGTTCATCACCGAGTCGCTGGCCCACGACGGGCAGCTGCACCTGATCGCGAACAAGCGGCAGAAGGGCTCGGTGAAGGAGTACACGCTCAAGGAGCGGGCGCAGCGTGGCATGAATCCCGTGCCCGGGGCCGCGGACGTGCTGTTCCTGGAGATCGACGTGATCGATCCGTCGGAGTTCAGCCAGGTGTTGCGGGTGCACGGGATCGAGGTTGGTGGGTTCCGGGTGCTGCGGGCCAACAGTCCGGCCGCGCCCAACGCGATCGCCGCGATCCTGCTGGCACTGCGGGACGCCACCGGGGTCCGGCCGCACGCGCACTTCGAGTGGTCGGAGGGGAGCCCGGTCGCGCACCTGGCGCGCTATCTGATCCTCGGTCGCGGTGACACGCCGCCGGTGGTACGGGAGATCATTCGCCGGACCGAGCCGGACCCGCTGCGTCGTCCCGGCATCCACGTCGGCGGCTGAGCCCGGCATCCGACCTGGCCGCCGTGGGGCCGGCCTCTGGCCTTAGAGAGCGACGAGCTGGTGCTTCGCGGGCATTCGGCCCTGCTGTACCCGGTTGGCAGCGGACGGGGCGCGGAAGCGGAATCGCAAGGTTATTCACGTTCGCCTGCCTTGTCACATTTGGCCGTCGTATCGTCATTTTCGGTGGCGCTAGGGACGTTAGCCACCCCGCGCCTGTTTCGGTGCGGCCGTGTTCAGATGCACGAGGGGCAGGGAAGTTCTATGTTCACGTACCGAGCGAGTCGGCGCCCAGCGCGGCCCAGGCGGCGGTCCCGGTGGTTCTTAACCGGTGGCCTGGTGGCCGGCGGCATGGTGGTGGCGACGACGGGTCTGACCGGCGTGGCGGCCGCGGCAGCCGACCGGGTGACGGTGCCCTGCGACTCTGACCGACTCATCGCGGCGCTCGTCCGTGCCAACGCCGAGGGCGGCGGCGAGCTTCGACTCGCGCGCAAGTGCACCTACACCCTCACCGAGGCCTTCCAGCAGCCCGACGATTACGACGGCGGCATCCGGGACGCCCGCGAGGCTGCCGACACCGCCGAGAACCCCGGGGACGCCGAGGAGCCCCCGCGCGACCCGAAGGACGACAAGGCCGGCCTGCCCGTCATCTACCACCCCATCACCATCCGCGGGGAGGGTGCCACCATCAGGCGTGACCCGGACGCCGACGAGTTCCGGTTCTTCACCGTCCGCGACGGTGGTGAGCTGGACCTGAGTGACGTCGTCCTGAAGAACGGCCGGTCGGCAGCCGAGGGGGGCAGCATCCATGTGGTCCACGGCGCCGCCGCCGCCGTGCGGCGCACGACGATCATCGGAAGCACCTCCCGCTCCGCCGAGGGTGGTGGTGGCGGAATCTTCAACGACGGCAACATGGTGGTCAGCGACAGCACTTTTGTCGGCAACCGGGCCACCGGCAAGGAGGGCAAGGGCGGGGGCCTGCTCAACGGTGGCGTGCTCACCCTGGACAAGTCGAAGTTCTTCGAGAACACCGCTGCCAGCTACGGCGGTGGGCTCGGCAACTACCGGGGAGCGGCCGAGGTCCACCGGAGCACCTTCGCCGACAACAAGGCGGCGCAGGGCGGGGGCTTCGCCAGTTTCTCGGCGCGCAGCAAGGTCTCGGACGTCCGGGTGATCGGCAACACCGCCGAGGTCGGCGGGGGCATCGCCAACTCGGACGCGGTGCTCTACCTGCGGGGCATGACGATCCGCGACAACACCGCCACGGTCAAGGGCGGCGGCATCTCGACCTTCCAGGGTCTGCTTCCGCTCGACGAGAGCACCATCACGCACAACACGTCCGAAGGCGACGGTGGTGGGATCTACGCCGAGAAGTCCAACCTGCTGGTGCGTCGTAGCGACGTCAGCCACAACGACGCCGACAAGAAGGCAGGCGGCATCTTCGTCACCATGGGCCAGATTTCGCTGTTCAAGAGCCGGGTGGCCGACAATGTCTCCGACGTGCGGCCGGGTGGCCTCTTCGTGGACAAGGCCCAGGCCAAGGTCGATGACGAGACCGAGATCAGCGACAACGAGCCCAGCAACTGCCTGGACAGCACGGCGCCGGTTCCCAACTGTTTCCGCTGACCCGTCAGCGGGATGGCCCGCCGGGGTGGCGGGTACCGGTCCGGAACGCACCCGACCCGCAGGAGCGATCGACCGATCGCCGGTGGGCCGGGTGCGTCGGCTGTGCCGTGGGTGCGGATGACGGCCATGCAGGTGATGACGCGGCGGCGGACCTTCCACACCAGCCTCCTAGGACGCTCTACGCGATGTGTGGTGCGTCCTGACCCCTCAGGGATCGGCGAGTCGGAGGGATCGCGCGGCCGGGGCGAGTGGACTCGATGGGAGAGGCAGCCGGCGGGTGCGCGACGGCGCTCCGGCCCGCCGCCGCGACCGTGCGCCGGGCAGCGAACGGCCCGCGCCCCGGTGGGGCGCGGGCCGGTGCGGTCGGTGGGGCGGTCCTACTTGGACGGCTCCGGCAGCTTGCAGTCGACCTTGGGGTTGGCGCCGATGTAGTTCAACGGCCCGGCCACGATGGTGACCAGGATGGTGCCGGCCTCGGCGCAGTTGGTGTCGTCACCGCTGTAGTAGCCGCGTTGGCCGCCAGCGATCGCGCCGATCACCAACCAGATCACGACGATGACTCCGAGGATCGAGGTGCCGCGCATCGCTGCCTCCTGAGGAATGTGGTGGAGTTGAGGTGCAGGCGTTGTACCCAATCGGGTCGCGCGGCTAACGGCTGCGCGCTTCGACCCCTCCGGGTCCTCCGTCCGGCCCATGCGGCCCGCCGTCGGTACCGCCCGGGCATCGGCCGCCCGCACCGGGTAGCGCCGGTCGGCTATCGGATCGACGACGGACCCCACCGTCGTACGGGTCGGCGGACGTAGAACTGCCTCACGGCCCCCGCCGAGGAGGACTCCATGGACGCCCCGACACCGCCCCTG
Organism: Micromonospora sp. CA-259024; assembly: GCF_050936255.1. Lineage (NCBI taxonomy): Bacteria > Bacillati > Actinomycetota > Actinomycetes > Micromonosporales > Micromonosporaceae > Micromonospora > Micromonospora sp. CA-259024. Next base: position 1,684,991 of record NZ_JBNJND010000001.1, read on the forward strand.
TACATCGACCGCCCCGAGGACGTCGCGGTCGCGGCCCGCGCCCTGGCCGGCGGCGCGGTCGTCGCGGCGGCGTTCGCCAACTTCTACGTCATCGTCACGCGTCCCGACGCGGCCACCGTACGCCGGGTCAACCTGGCCAAGGGCCGGCCGGTCCACCAGGTCGGCAGCATCACCACCGCCATCGGCCGGATCCCGGGGATGTTCGACTGGACACGGGTCTCGCCGCGGTTGCCGGTCGGTCGGGTGCGGGCGCTGATGGACGCCCTCTACGGTGCCGGGCCGTTCGGCTTCCGCGGGCCGGCGGCGGAGCGGCTCCCCGCGCACCTCACCCAGATCGACCAGGGGTTGCGGACCACACAGGTGATCGCGCCGGGCCTGACCTGCCCGTCCAACGCCTTCTTCGAGCGGGCGCTCGCCGAGACCGGCTCGGACCACCTCTACATCACCTCGGCGAACCGGTCCCGGCACCTCACCGGGGCGGCCGAGGAACCGGCGCACTGGAAGGCCGGGGCACTCGCCGCCGACTTCGCCCACCTCGACGACCTGGTGGTCCTGCTCCACCGGGACGAGGCGGCGGCCCGCGCCGCGTACCCGGGCTACCTCACCACCTCGGTCACCCTGCTCTCCTTCCACGCGCCAGAGGGCGAGCTCGAGGAGCCGCCGGTGCTCACCGTGGACCGGCACGGGTCACTGCACCTGGACGAGGTCCGCCGGGCCGCCGCGCCGCTCGGCCTGCAGGTGCGCCTGGGCGGCACCGCCGGGCAGCGGCTCCGGGTCCGGGGGTACGCCGGGGCGCTGGTGTGAGCGGCTACCGCATCGGACTGGTGGTGCCCAGTTCGAACACCACCATGGAGACCGAGATCCCGGCGATGCTGCGCCGGCGCGAGACCGTCGACCCGACGGTCCGCTTCACCACACACGCCAGCCGGGTACGGCTGCGCCAGGTGACCCCCGACGAACTGGCCCGGATGAACCGCTCCGCCCTCCGCTGTGCCGCCGAGCTGGCCGACGCCCGCTGCGACGTGCTCGCGTACGCCTGCCTGGTCGCGGTGATGTGCGAGGGCGCCGGCGCGCACGAGCGGGCCGAGCTGCGGTTGGGCCGCGCGGCCGGTCGTGCCGGGCACGACATGCCGGTGGTGACCAGTGCGGGCGCCCTGGTCGCCGGACTGCGGGCGCTGGGTGCCCGCCGGGTGGGCCTGATCGCGCCCTACCTGCCCCCGTTGACCGCGACCGTCGCCGCGTACCTCGCCTCGCACGGCGTGCAGGTGGCCCAGGCGGTGAGCCTGAGCGAGCCGGACAACGTGACGGTGGGGCGCATCCCCACGTCCCGCCTGGTCGAGCTGGCCGACGGGTTGGATGTGACCGACGTGGACACGGTGGTCCTCTCCGCCTGCGTGCAACTGCCGTCGTTGGCGGCGGTGCCGCAGGTGGAGGCCCGCCTCGGCCGCCCGGTGCTCACCGCGGCCACTGCTACCGTGCACCAACTGCTCACCGGCCTGGGTGTCGAGCCGTACGTGCCGAACGCCGGTCGGTTGCTGGCCGGGTCGACGCCAAATTGAGCGGGCCGGCGCCGGCCGGAGGGGGTCAGTGCGGTGGGGCGGGGCTCTCCGGCGGCTTGCCGCGGCTCCGACGGAAGTCCGCGTAGGCCACGCCGGCCAGCACCAGCAGGGCGCCGAGCGAGGCGAACAACGGCGGCAGATACAGCACGGCGGGTGCGATGGTCAGCAGCGCCAGGACGCCGCCGGGTCGGGACCACGACACCCTGCTGAACACCTCGTACTCGAAGGAGGCCCGGCCGGCCAGGAACAGTGCCGGGCCGCCGAGGATCACCGCCAGCCAGGCCGGCGGCGTCCGCCCGGTCGGTTCGTGCAGCACCAGGTGGAAGCCGGATGCCGTGGTCACCACGCCGGAGATCATCAGCAGATGGGTGTACGGCGCGGTGAACAGGAACTTGCTCGGTGATCGGGCCGCCTGGATGGCGGTCGGCAGGAGTTCGCCGGACTTGTGCACGTAGATCCGCCAGAGCAGCAGGGTGGTCAGGAATGCCACCGCGAACGCTGCGATGTTCTCGGCCTCGTTGTGCTCCACGCTGAACATGGTGCCGATCGTCAGGATGGCGTCACCGAGGGCGATGATGAAGAACTGCTGGTATCGCTCGGAGAGGTGCTCCGCCGTGACGTTGCGCTGCTGCTCCGGCACCACTCCGAGCCCGGGTACGGGGTACGCGAGTCGGAAACCGGTGTAGTCGATGGCGAGGGCAAGGGCCCAGCACGCCATCCGGGCGTCGTCGCTGACGAACGCGCCGATGATCCAGGGGATCGCCGACACGGCGAACCAGACGAAGATGCGGGCCGCCCGGCGCTGGGTCTGCGGCTGGCGGCGGACGGTCGGCATCAGGAACAGCCCACGCCCCAGGTGGATCGCCACGTAGGTGGCGGCGAAGACGAACCCTCGGTCGTTGAACGCCTCCGGGATCGCCGTGGTCATCAGCAGCGCGCCGAACATCACCGCGCTGATCAGCAGCTTGATCTCGGTTCGTTCCGGGTTGTACATGTCGGTGACCAGGGTGGTGATCGCCCAGGTCCACCAGACGGCGGCCAGCATGATCAGTGCCTGCCCGGCCCGGTGCCAGTCGAGCTGGTCGATCATCCCCCGGGAGATGAGCGCGAGCGCGACCACGTACACCAGGTCGAAGAAGAGTTCGAGAAGGGTCACCCGGCGCGGGGCCTCCGGGTCGCGCACCGGAGGGCGGCGGGCCCGCGGGGACCCGGGCTCCGGCGCGGCGAGGTGCACGGGCTACTCCTGCGGAACCGGTCGACTCGACGGACCCGTCCGGTCCACCTCAGCGGACGGTATCGATTCGCCGACCGTCCGGCCCAGGATTCGCCGGGTCTTCCCCCGACCGGGGTGGGTGATCGACTCGGGTTGCTGCAAGGAGCGGTGTCCAAGCGCCGTGGACCGGCCGGCTTCCTGAAAACCGAGTCGATCACGCGTGCCTCGGCGCCCCGTGACGTCCCGCCGCCAACGGCCGAGCCCCCGGCCGACCGTCGCGTGCGACGGCCGCCGGGGGCTCGATGTCAGGCGTCAGGCCTGGTTGCCGCCCGGCAGTACCGAGGCCAGCTCGTCACCGGCACCGGCGAGCACGCGGGCCTGCTGCGGCCAGCTGGCCAGCCCGGGTGCGGCGCGCAGGCCGGCGGCCCGGATCAGGTCGCGCAGGGCCGGCTCATCCAGCTCACCGAGTTGGCCGTACGTGCGTACGCCGGCGTCCTGCAACGCGGCGGCCATCTTCGGCCCGATCCCCTGGATGCGGCGGAAGTCGTCGGCCGGGCCCGTCGGGTCGGCGTCCCCGCCGCTGATCGTGGTGTCGGCGGCCGATCGGACCGGCGGGGTCGCGGTGGCGGTCGGCCGGACCGGAGGAGTGGCCACCGACGGCCGCGCCGGCTCGGCGTCGGTGTGCACCGGCTCGGCGTCCACCAGCTCCGCGTCGGCCTGCGCGGGGTCGGCCTGCACCGGCTCGGCGGTCGCGCTGTCCACCTCCACCGGGTCAGCGGTCAGCGGCGACTCCGCCGGCACCGAGTCGACCGCCGCCGTCTTGGTTTCCGCGTCGTCGGCCGGGGTGGTGTCGAGCGGCGCGTCGGCCGTGGTGGTCTCGGCCTGCGGGGCGTCGGCGGGCGGAAGGTCGTCCGCAGGCTGGCGGGGGGCGATCACGGCCGCCGGGGCGGGCTGCTCCTCGACCGCGACCGGCTCGGGGGCCGTTTCCACGGCGGGCACGGCCACGTCGACCTGCTCGGCGGCCGGTACGGGCGGCGGGGCCTCGGTCAGCGCCATGTCGGCCGGGTCGGTAGTGCTCGGGGCGTCCGTCACGGTGGCCGCCGGGGTGGGACCGTCCGGTTCGGTCATCGCGGCTGGCGCGCTGACCGTGTCCACCGGCACCGGCTCGTCGGCGACCGCGGCCGGGGCCGGGTCGACGGCGGCCGCGGGCCGGGCCTCGTCGGTGGTGGCAGCGGGCGTCGGTGTGGCGATCACGGCCAGGCTGGCGACGGGATCACCCTCCACGATCGACTGACTCTGTCCGCTGCCCTGTGCGCCCCGCCGGCCGCGTAGCAGCCACCCGGCGGCCAGGCCCAGCAACAGTGCCAGTACCACTATCAGCGAGTGTCCGATAGACCACGCCACGGCGAACCTCCCTCTCACGTCGTCGGAAAAGTCACGAGAAAAACTCGCCGCAGCTTCGCACACGCGCATTTCCGATGACAGAGAGGATCGGTCGATGGCGTTCCGGATGGGATATCGCACGTCAACGGGTATCCGCCGAGTAACGCAACGTTGCGACCGGTGGCGCAGGGAAGCGCGCCGATCGCGGCGTAGAGCGGAGAAAACCGATCGGCCCCTATTGCCATGACATGCGAGGATCCGCCAATGTCCCACAACACGAGGCAGCGTCGGCTTGCCGCGCAGCGCGCCTGCGACCACATCCTCTCCGGCATCCGGCCCACGACCATGAGGGAGCGGTTCGCGGACCTGGACGCAGGCGGTGATCTGGATGGCCAGCCAGACTTCTATGGCGACGGTCCGGTGGCCACGCTGGAAGAACGCGTGGCAGAGCTGCTGGGAACCGAGGCCGCCGTCTTCTTCCCCACCGGCACCATGGCCCAGCAGGTCGCGCTGCGCTACGGCGCCGACCGCACCGGTCACCCGACGGTCGCTCTCCACCCCCTCGGTCACCTGGAGGCGGACGAACGGCACGCTTACGCCCACCTGAGCGGCCTGCGCAGCACCTGGCCGACGACCGCGCCCCGCAACCCCACCGCCGAGGAGATCACCGCGCTCGCCGAACCGGTGAGCACCGTCGTCATGGAGCTCCCGCTGCGCGACGCCGGCTTCGTCCTCCCCACCTGGGACGAGCTCGCCGCCGCAGCGGCCGCGGCGCGCGCCATCGGTGCCCGCGTACATTTCGACGGCGCCCGCGTGTGGGAATCCACGCCGTACCTGGCACACACCCTCAGTGAGGTCGCCGGCCTCGCCGACAGCACCTACGTCTCGTTCTACAAGACGATCGGGGGTATCAGCGGGGCGGCGCTGGCGGGCACCACCGAGCTCGCCTCCTACGCCCGCATCTGGCGGCACCGCTACGGCGGCGAGGTGTTCCAGCAGTGGCCAGTCGCTCTGAGCGCACTCGCCGGTCTCGACAGGGAGCTGCCGCGCATCCCCGAGTATGTGCGGCACGCGCGGACCGTCGCTGCCGCACTCAGCGCGCTTCCCGGCGCGCGGGTGTATCCAGAACCTCCGCACACCCATCGATTCCGCCTCTGGCTGCCCCACCCGGCGCAGGGGCTCAACGACGCCGCGCTGGCACTCGCCGAAGAGGAGAAGGTGTGGTTTGTCGCCGGCTGGCAGGAAGCAGCCGTGCCGGGTACAGCGATGGCCGAGGTCACCGTCGCCGCACCCGCCCTCGACTGGACCCCCGACGACGTCGCAGAGGCAGGTGAGCGTTTTCTGGGCCGCGTCGTCGATCAATAGTCGCGCTCAGTCCTGGTCGCCCTCGTAGGTGTGGAAGTCGTCGACGAACCGGCGACGGAGCCGTGGCACCCGGCTGGTCACTCCGAAGTAGCCGCGCGCGCCGAGCAGCGCGAGTCGACCCACCACCGGCCGGTACATTCGGTCGTCGCCGCTGGTGCCGCTGCGGTTCAACGATTCGGCGACCCGCGCGAAGCCGTACGGCGCCATCGCGGCCTCGTAGTCCGCCACCGCCTGGAGCAGCGTCTTGTCGCCGGTGGCCGCGCGGCTGAGCTGCTCGCAGAGCAGGCGGGCGTCGCGCAGCGCGGTGTTCGCGCCCACACCGCGACCCGGTGTCATGGTGTGGATGGCGTCACCGAGCATGGTGACGGTGCTGCTCTTCCAGGGCGGCACCGGTTCGGACGTGGACACGTTGATCGGCATGGCGCTGGCCGGATCCGCGCGGGTCAGCAGCTCCCGCAGGTTCGGGTGCCAGTTCGGGGTGAGGTCCAGGGCGACCTGCACCAGGTCCTCGCCACGGCGCTCCATGACGTCGGCCGGGAACCGGCGTGCCGTGCTCCAGATGATCAGGTTGATGTTGTCGGTGGTGGTGTCGTGGGACAGACCCGGCCAGTCCCGCAGCAGAGCGGCGTCGGCGTCGCTGACGCCGGGTTTGATCGCCCGCTCGGCGTTCCACTTGAACTCCATGACGTGCAGCACGCCCATCATCCCGCCGACACCGAAGATCAACGAGATGCCCTGACGGACGCGCTCCGGGACGAGGTCGCGGGTGTGCGCGGTCAGCGGGATCCGGGTGGCGATGTTGATGGTGCCGGCGTCGCGGATGACGGCGTGCGGCAGGTACTGGCGGCGCACCGCCGAGTGTGTGCCGTCCGCCGCCACCAGCAGGTCACCGGTGGCGCTGGTGCCGTCCGCGAAGTACGCGGTGACGGTGCCGTCGTCGCGCTGCTCGTACCGGGTGAAGGTCTTGTCGAAGTGCACCACGTCGTCGAGGCCGGTCAGCAGCACCTGACGCAGCACCATCCGGGCCACCGAGTGTTCGGTGTGCGCAGGGTCGGCGTTCGGCCGCAGCGGGAACGACGCGGTCTGGCGCAGCCCCTGGGTGACCACGTTGAAGTAGTGCGGCGGCCGGGCGCAGGTGGCCAGAAAGGTGGCGAACAGTTCCGGGGGCAGGCACTCGCGTAGTGCGCGGCTGCCGGTCGGGCCGATGCCGACCCGGTAGCCGAGCAGCCCTTCGGCGCGGTTGCGGTGCCGTTCGTAGACGGCGACGCTGATCCCGGCGCGGCGCAGCCCGTGCGCCAGGCACAGCCCGCCCGTGCCGGCGCCGATGATCAGGACGTGCGGTGGCGCGGTGGACATGTCAGCCGGCCGGGTGCGCCGCGGGCGCATCGACGCCGGCCGGGCGCGCTGCGGGCGCGGTGGTGCTGGCCGGGCGCGCCGCGGGCGCGTCGGTGCTGGCCGGGCGCGCCGCGGGCGCGTCCGTGTTGGCCGAGCGCGCTGTGGGCGCGTCGATGGCGTCCCACCGGTAGAAGCAGCCGGCGATCGCGTCCCGGGGGGAGCGCCAGGTCGGCAGGTACGGCGACGTGTGCGCGGAGAGGCGTTCGTTGACCTGCTGGAACAGCGGGTGGTTGCGGGCCGCCGCGAGCGCGTCCGGGTCGACGTCGGAGGTTTCCAGCAGGTGCACGCACAGGTCGTGCAGGCAGTACAGGGACCGGTGCGTGACGCCGGTCAGGCCGGGTAGTTCGGTGGCGTCGGATTCCGCGAAGATCTGCGCGACCCGCCCCTCCGCGCCCGGGATGATCCGGCTGACGATCAGTAGACGACTCATGGGACCCCTTTCGCCGGTGGCTCCCCCGACCCTCGGATCGGCGCCACGTGCTCTGTGCGCCCACCGTGCCGTAGCGCCTGTCACATCACCGTCACGTACGCCGTCCGGCCGGTGACGGGCGATCGGTCACGGCTTCCCGGCTGGCCTGACGGATCGGGGCGAGTGTGTCGTCGAGCAGGGCGCTCATCGCGGGGCTGGGTTCCAGACGCAGCTCCCGGCGCAGCAGGTCCCGGTAGACGTAGAAGGCGTGCACGGCTTCGAAGGCGTTGCCCTCGGCCAGGTGGATGCGGACCACCAGTCGGTGTGGCGTCTCCCGTAACGGCTCGGCGGCCATCGCCTCCAGTGCGGCCTCCAGGGCCTCGCCGTGTCGCCCAGCGGCCAGGTGCTGGCCGGCCACCTGTTCCAGCATGTGCAGGCGCAGTTGGCGCAGTCTCTCCCGGTCCAGCAGCACCCAGTCGTCGTACCAACCGGGTAGGAGGTCGTGCCGGCCTGCGGCGAGTGCCCCGGCCGCGGTGCGGGGGTCGTCGCCGTCGCGGACCCGGGCCGCGGTGCCGACCAGGTCGTCCACGTCGAGCCGGACCGCCGGGCCGAGCCGTACGGTGTCGCTGGCCACGGTCATCGGGCAGCACGGGTCCTGTCGTAGACGCCAGAGCGCGGTGCGCAGTGAGGACAGCGCCCGTTCCTCCGACGCGTCCGGCCAGAGCAGCCCGGCGAGCTGGCTGCGGGTGGCGCCGGGGCGTAGCCCGATCAGCGCGATCACCCGTTGCAGCCCGCGCGGCACCACGACCGGTACGGCCTCGCGCAGCAGTCGGAAGCCGCCGAGCAGGTGGAGTGAGACGCCCTCCTCGGGCGGGTCTCCGGCGGTCGGAACGGTCGGATCAGCGGCCACGGCGGCACCCCCTGCGGAACGCTCGTCCCGACTGTCTGCTGTGTCCCGGATCGGTTGCCCGTGACGCCACTGTCGGCCCCGCCGGTGAAGGCGCGACCACGGCTGCGGGGCGCGGCCCCACCCGCCGAGGCCGCCGGGCTGACCACCGTGAAGATTATCAATAGCGGTCACGGTGAGTCAACGTCGGCGTGGACCTTCTATTGGCGACAGTCAACCTGAGATCGGTTCTGAACTGGCCAAACAATCATTCTACCTATCGCCCCGGGCATGGCAAACGCATAGCTGATACACAGGTTGCGTCAACGCAGCGTCACCATCCAGCGTCGCTGACCGGTCCCGTGTGGTGACGCCGCCGTGACGAGGACTGCCGCATCGTGTCGGCAGTCGTCCAGCGCGTCCGGGGGCCACCCGTCGCCGGCCGGACGCCGTGGGGGGAGGCCCAGTATGGACCGATCGCTGATCGTCGCGAAGGTGGATCCGACCGCAGCGGAGCGGGTCGCCGAGATCTTCGCCGAGTCGGACGCGACGGAACTGCCGCGCCTGGTCGGCGTCCGGCACCGCTCGCTGTACCGGCTGCACGACCTCTATGTGCACCTGCTCGAAACCGAGCAGCCGGCGGAGGGAGCGGTCGAGGCCGCCCGTGGTCACCCCGAGTTCATCCGGGTCAGCGATCGCCTGCGCCCGTACGTCTCGCCGTACCTGTCGACCTGGCGCTCGCCGCGCGACGCGATGGCGCAGTGCTTCTACCGGTTCGACGCCCCGGACACCGGGCGGCGGTCGTGACGGCCACCGCACCTCGCGAGGAGCAGCTCTGGTCCCGCTGCGCCGGCTGCGCCAGCCTGCTCTACCGCAAACGGTTGCGCCGCAATCTGGACGTCTGCCCGGAGTGCGGGGAACACGCCCGACTCGGCGCCCCGGAACGCCTACGCCAACTCGTCGACCCGGGGTCGCTGCGCCCACTGCCCGACGGGCTGCCCGAGGCGGATCCGATCGGCTTCGTCGACGTGCTGCCGTACCCGCATCGGCTCACCGCCGCGCGGGCCAGCACCGGTCTGGCCGAGGCGGTCGTCTGCGCCACCGCCACCATCGGGGGACACCCGGCCACGTTGGCGGTGATGGACTTCCGCTTTCTCGGCGGCAGCCTGGGCTGCGCGGTCGGCGAGCTGATCACCCGGGCCGCCGAACGGGCACTGGACGACCGCACTCCGCTCATCCTGGTCACCGCCTCCGGCGGGGCGCGGATGCAGGAGGGCGCGCTGTCGTTGATGCAGATGGCCACCGTCAGCCAGGCCATCGCCGCGCTGCGCGAGGCGGGCCTGCTCACCGTGAGCGTCCTCACCGACCCGACCTACGGCGGGGTGGCCGCGTCGTTCGCCACCAACACCGACCTGGTGCTCGCCGAGAGCGGCGCCCGGATGGGTTTCGCCGGCCCCCGGGTGATCCGCCAGGTCACCGGCCGGGCCCTGCCGGAGGGCTTCCAGACCGCCGACTTCCTGCTCCGACACGGCCAGGTGGACATGGTGGTGCAGCGCCGGTCCCTGCGTGGTCGGCTGGTGGCACTGCTCGCCGCGACTCGCGCCGCCCGCCCGACCCGCGCCGACGGTTCCGGTCGCCCGCCCGTACCGCGGCAGGAGCCGGCGCCGCACCGCGAGCGTCTCGCCGAGGACGGTCCGGCTCCGGTGCGGTCGGCGGCGGGCGGGGACGCCGCCGCCGAGGCGGCGCCGACCACCCCGGGAGCGAGTGCCGCCCCGGCGGTACGCGACGCGTGGGACACCGTCCGCACGGCCCGCCACCCTGGTCGGCCGACCGCACTGGACTTTCTTGACTCCGTCTTCGACGGGTTCGTGGAGCTGCACGGCGACCGGCTCGGCGGGGACTGCCCCGCGATCGTGGGCGGCGTGGCCCGGCTGGCCGGCCGGCACGTGATGGTCATCGGTCACCAGAAGGGGCACACCACGGCCGAGCTGGTGGCCCGCAACTTCGGCATGGCCAGCCCGGCCGGGCATCGCAAGGCACTGCGGTTGATGCGCCTCGCCGCCCGGCTCGGCCTGCCCGTGGTCACCCTCGTGGACACCCCCGGCGCCGACCCTGGGGTGGGCGCCGAGGAGCAGGGCCAGGCGGCGGCCATCGCGGAGAACATCCTCACCCTCACCGTGCTGCCCACCCCCGTGCTTGCGGTGATCACCGGAGAGGGCGGCAGCGGCGGCGCGCTGGCGTTGGCGGTCGCCGACCGGGTGCTGATGCTGGAGAACGCCGTCTACTCGGTGATCAGCCCCGAGGGCTGTGCCGCGATCCTCTGGCCGGACCGGTCCGCGGCGCCACAGGCCGCCCGTGCGCTGCGCCTGACCGCGCCCGACCTGTGCCGGCTCGGGGTGGTCGACGAGATCGTGCCGGAGCCGTCAGGCGCCGCGCACGACGACCCGGCGGAGACCGCCCGCCGGCTCCGCGCCGCCCTGCTGACCAATCTGTTGCCGCTGCTGGAGGTGCCGCCCGCCATGCTGGTCCGCCTGCGCCGGCAGCGTTTCCGGCGGTTCGGCGCGGCCCGCGCGGGTGCCCGGTGACCGCCGGAGACGGGGCGGTGTCGACCGTCGACGCGCCCGACCACGCCGGGATGAGCGGCGAGGAGGCGCTGGCCGGGTTGCGCCGGCAGGCGCAGCACCTGATCGCCGAGCTGGCCGGGCCGGTGCGCCGGATCCGGCTGCGCAGTGGGCCGGCGGTGCTCGAGGTCGAGTGGCACCCCGACGACGTCACACGCCCGGACGCACCCCCTCCACCGGCCGAGGTGGCGCCGCCGGTCGCGTCGGCACCCGGCCCACCGGCGGCGCTGATCCGACCCATGGTGCCCGGGCGGGTCGCGGTGCGGGCACCGATCGTCGGCACCTTCTACCGGGCGCCGGAGCCCGGCGCGGCGCCGTTCGTCGCGGTGGGTGACCTGGTCCGCCCGGGCCAGCCGGTCGCCATCGTCGAGGCGATGAAGCTGATGAACGAGGTGGCCGCCGACCGGGCCGGCCGGGTGGTCGCGATCCTCGCCGAGGACGGCCAGCCGGTGGAGTACGACCAGCCGCTGATCGAGCTGGACCCGGCGTGACGGCGCGGGGTGGGTGACCATGTTCGAGACCGTGTTGATCGCCAACCGGGGCGAGATCGCGCTGCGGGTGCTGCGCGCCTGCAAGGAGCTCGGCGTACGGACGGCGGTGGTCTACTCCGCCGCGGACGCCGACTCGGCGGTGGTCCGCCTCGCCGACCAGGCCGTCCGGATCGGGCCGGCGTCGAGCCGGCGCAGCTACCTCAACGCCGCCGCCATCGTGGAGGCGGCCCGACAGGTCGGCGCGCAGGCCGTGCACCCGGGCTACGGCTTCCTCTCCGAGGACGCCGACTTCGCCGAGATCTGCGCGGACAACGGGCTGATCTTCATCGGCCCGCCGCCGGCGGTGATGGCCGCGCTGGCCGACAAGTCCTCGGCTCGGGCCCTGATGAGCCGCGCCGGCCTGCCGCTGTCGCCGGGCAGCGTCGCGCCGGTGCCGACCGCCGCCACGGCGGCCGAGGTGGCCGCGTCCGTCGGCTACCCGGTGATCGTGAAGGCCGCCGCCGGGGGCGGCGGCCGGGGGATGACCGTGGTGCACACCCCGGGCGAGCTGCGCCGGGCGTACGCCCGCACCCGGGCCGCGGCGCAGGCCGCCTTCGGCGACGACCGGGTGTACGTCGAGCGCTACCTCACCGAGGCCCGGCACGTCGAGGTGCAGGTGCTCTGCGACGCCCACGGGAACGGGGTGCACCTGGGCACCCGGGACTGCTCGGTGCAGCGCCGGCACCAGAAGCTGGTCGAGGAGGCGCCCGCTCCGGCGCTGCCCACCGCCACGCTCGACGCGATCGCGGAGACCGCGTTGCGGGGCGCGCTGGAGGTCGGCTTCGTCGGCGCCGGCACGCTGGAGTTCCTGGTCGACGCGGAGGAACAGTTCCACTTTCTGGAGATCAACTGCCGGATCCAGGTGGAACACCCGGTCACCGAGATGGTCACCGGGATCGACCTGGTGCACGAGCAACTGCACATCGCCGCCGGGGTGCCGCTGCGCTGGCGGCAGGAGGAGATCCGGCTGCACGGCGTCGCGGTGGAATGCCGGGTCAACACCGAGGACCCCGAGCGCGGCTTCGCCCCCACCCCCGGCCGGTTGGAGCGTTTCACCCCACCGGGCGGCCCGTTCACCCGGGTGGACACCCACGCCAGCGCCGGCTACCTGGTCGGCCCCTGGTACGACTCACTGCTGGCCAAGGTGGTCGTCTGGGCGCCCGACCGGGAGGCGGCCCTCAACCGGCTGGAGCGCGCCCTGGACGAGTTCGACATCGCCGGGCCGGGCGTGTGCACCACCATCCCGTTCGTCCGGCGGGTGCTCGACGACGCCGCATTCCGCAAGGGCCGCTACACCACCGGCCTGGTCGACCGTCTGCTCGCCGCGCCCGCGCAGCCGCCGACGGCCACCCCCGCACCGCGCACCGCGCCCGCCGCGGAGCCCGACGTAACCCACAGGAGGACCCGATGACCGTCACCCATGGTCGCCCGATGACCGCCGAGATCACCGACATCCTGGTGGCGCACTGCGGGCTGGACGCCGACGCCGCGGCCCGGGCGCCCGCCGCGTCGCTGGAGGAACTGGGCATGGATTCGCTCGCCCTGCTGGAGCTCTCCGCCGTCGTCGCCGACCGGTGGCAGGTGAGCATCCCCGAGCAGGCCGGGCAGCTGAGCATCCCGGCGGTGGCCGACCTGGTCGCCCGCCGCACCGACCCGCCCGGGCACACCGAGAACGGCGTGTTCATCGACGCGCCGCTGGCGGTGGTCTGGGAGGTCACCAACGACGTGGCGAACTGGACCGAGCTGTTCACCGAGTACGCCGTGGTGGAGATCCTGCACCGTGACGGGCACACCGTGCGGTTCCGGCTCACCATGCACCCCGACGAGAACGGGGTGGCCTGGAGTTGGGTCAGCGAGCGCACCGCCGACCCGGTGAGCCGGCAGGTCCGTGCGCACCGGGTGGAGACCGGGCCGTTCGAGTACATGCGGATCCACTGGCGCTACACCGAGGAGGCCGGCGGCACCCGGATGACCTGGACGCAGGACTTCGCGATGAAGCCCACCGCCCCGGTCGACAACGCCGCGATGACCGAGCGGATCAACACCAACAGCGCGATCCAACTCGCGGTGATCAAGGACCGGGTCGAGCGGATCGCCCGGCAGCGCGCCGAGCAGGACAGCCCGACCGCCAACGACGAGTCGACGGAGACCGACGATGAGTGACCTGAGCACCCGGCCGATCGCCGCCCGGGACGTACCGGCCGACCGGCGGCGCGGCGGTGAGCTGCGGGTGCTGTTGGGCCCCCGCACGGTCGGCAGCACCTCGGGCTTCCTCGGGGTGGCCACGCTCGCACCGGGGGAGCGGATCGCCGAGCACTACCACCCGTACAGCGAGGAGTTCCTGTACGTGGCGCGCGGCGCGATCACCGTCGACCTGGACGACCAGCCGACGCTGCTAGCCGCCGGCGAGGCGCTGTTCGTGCCGATCAACGTGCGGCACCGACTGCGCAACACCGGCGTCGAACCGGCCGAGGTGGTCTTCCACCTGGGCCCGCTGGCCCCCCGCCCCGAACTGGGGCACGTCGACACGGAGTTGGTCGAGCAGCGGGGCGGATCATGACTGGGCGCCGCACGGTGGTGACCGGTGTCGGGGTGGTCGCCCCCGGCGGCGCCAGCCGGGACCGCTTCTGGAAGACCATCACCGAGGGGCGGACCGCCACCCGGCGGATCAGCTTCTTCGACCCGTCGGCGTTCCGCTCCCAGATCGCCGCCGAGTGCGACTTCGATCCGATCGCGGCGGGTCTCACCGAGGCCGAACGACGCCGGGCCGACCGGTACGTGCAGTTCGCGCTGGCCTGCTCCGCGGAGGCGGTCGCCGACGCTCAGTTGGTGCTCACCGACGCCGAGCGGGACCGGGCCGGGGTGGTGCTCGGCACCGCCGTGGGTGGCACGATGGCCCTGGAGCAGGAGTACGTCACCGTCAGCGAGCACGGCCGGCGCTGGCTGGTCGACGCGGCGCGCGGCGGCCCGTACCTCTACCAGGCGCTGGTGCCCAGCAGCCTGGCCGCCGACGTGGCCTGCCGGTACGGGCTGCACGGCCCGGCGCAGGTGGTCTCCACCGGTTGCACCTCCGGCATCGACGCGATCGGCTACGCCCATCAGATGATCGTGGACGGTGAGGCGGACGTGATGCTGGCCGGCGCGGCGGATTCGCCCATCTCGCCGGTCACCGTCGCGTCGTTCGACGCGATCAAGGCGACCAGCCCGGACAACGACGACCCGGCGCACGCCTCCCGCCCGTTCGACGCCGACCGGCACGGGTTCGTGCTGGCCGAGGGCGGGGCGGTGCTGGTGCTGGAGGAGGCCGGCCACGCCCGCCGCCGGGGGGCACACATCTACTGCGAGGTCGCCGGTTACGCCAGCCGCAGCAACGGCTACCACATGACGGGGCTGCGCCCGGACGGGCTGGAGATGAGCCTCGCCGTCACCGACGCGCTCAAGCAGGGACGGATCCTCCCCGAGCAGGTCTCCTACATCAGCGCACACGGCTCGGGCACCCGACAGAACGACCGGCACGAGACGGCCGCGTTCAAGCGGGCGCTGGGCCAGGCCGCGTACCGGGTGCCGATCAGCTCGATCAAGTCGATGGTCGGGCACTCGCTCGGCGCGATCGGGTCGATCGAGATGGCCGCGTGCGCCCTCGCGATCGAGTTCGGCGTGGTGCCGCCGACGGCCAACTGGAGCACCCGGGACCCGGAATGCGACCTGGACTACGTACCGAACGAGGCGCGTGAGGTTCCGGTGGACGTCGCCCTGTCGGTGGGCAGTGGTTTCGGTGGCTTCCAGTCGGCGATGGTGTTCCGGCGGCTGCCCGGGGCGGTGGCGGCGTGAGCAGCCCTCCGGCCCGGGCGGTGGTGACCGGCATCGGTGTGGTCGCGCCCAGCGGCATCGGCGCGGACGCGCACTGGCGCACGGTGCTGACCGGCACCCGCCGGACCGGGCCGATCACGTTGTTCGACCCGTCCGGCTACCCGACCCGCTACGGCGGGGAGGTACCCGGCTTCACCGCCGACTCCTACGCCGACAGTCGGCAACTGGTGCAGACCGACCGGTGGACGCACCTCGGCTTCGCCGCCACCCGGCTGGCGCTGGCCGACGCCGGCCTGCCCGAGCGGGCCCCCGACCCGTACGGCTACGCGGTGACCCTGGCCAGCTCGTCCGGGGGCAACCTGTTCGGCCAGCGGGAGCTGCAACGGCTCTGGGGCGGGTCGTCGCGCACGGTCGGGGCGTACCAGTCGATCGCCTGGTTCTACGCGGCGAGCGTTGGGCAGCTCTCCATCCACCACCAGTTCAAGGGCCCGAGCGGGGTGCTGGTCGCGGAGGCGGCCGGCGGGTTGGACAGTCTGGCGCACGCCGCCCGCGCCGTGCGGCGGGGCACCCCGGTCGTGATCGCCGGGGCCACCGAGTGCCCGCTGAGCCCGTACGCGCTGGCCTGCCAGTTGCGTTCCGGGCTGCTCAGCGACGTGGCCGACCCGGAGCGGGCGTACCGGCCGTTCGACGCCTCGGCCAGCGGCTACCTGCCGGCCGAGGGGGGAGCGGTGTTCGTGGTGGAGGAGTTGGGACACGCCCTGTCCCGGGGCGCCCGGGTCTACGGCGAGGTGAGCGGTTGGGGTTCCACCCACGACGCCGCGCACACCACGGCGGACAGCGCCGGTGACCCGGCCCAGTACGCGCGGGCGATGCGGCTGGCCCTGGACCGGGCGGGCGTCGCGGCGGCCGGGATCGACGTGGTGCTGCCCGACGCGCTTGGCGTGCCCCGCTACGACCGCAGCGAGGCCGAGGCGTTGCGGGCCGTGTTCGCCGACCGGCCGCCCCCGGTGACCACGCAGAAGCCGCTGACCGGGCGGGCGTACCAGGGCGGCTCGGCGCTGGACGCGGCCACCGCGCTGCTCGCCTTCGCGCACGACACGCTGCCCGCATCCGCCGGCCCGGACGAGGTCGCCGACGGGTGCGAGCTGGACTTCCTGCGGGAGCACCGTCGGCCGCGCAGCCGGCTCGCGCTGGTCTGCGCGCGGGGCTTCGACGGGTTCAACAGCGCGCTGGTCCTGCGTGGGGCCGCACCGATGAGAGGAGAGAGGTCATGAGCGAGCAGCGGGCCCGGGTGGTCTTCCTGGTGCGGGTGCCGGTGCCGCGCACCGAGCAGTTCCTCGCCGCTTACGAGGAGGTGCGGCATCTGGTCGCCGGCGGGGTCCCGGGGCACCTGGTCGACCAGGTGTGCCGCTCGTCGACCGACCCGGAACAGTGGTTGATCACCAGCGAGTGGGCGAGCCTGGCCGACTTCGAGACCTGGGAGCGCAGCCCGGAACACCGGGACCTGGTGCGCCCGATGCGGGAGTGTTTCACTGACGCCCGCTCGCTGCGCTTCCACATCCACGCGCAGACGCCGGCGCTCGCGCCGGGCTGATCGCGCGCGGCGGGCCGTCGTCGGGGCGGGGCGTGGCCCGCTGCGGCATCCGATGTGGACCGGTCGGTCAGGCGTTCAGCCCGACCTCGGCCAGATAGACGCAGGTCCGTCCCTCGTGCGAGGAGTAGTAGCTGACCCACAGCAGGTCGTCGTGCCAGACCAGGCCGGGATAGCTGGTGTCGCCGCCGGAGGGCAGCGCGACCAGTTCGGTCAGCTCGCCCCGCTCCGGGTCGACGGCACAGACCGCGGTACGCACCTCGCCGTCGAGCAGGCGTACCCCCGCCAGCAACCGCCCGTCCGGCAGCCGGAGCAGCGTCGGCCCGCCCACCTGCACACCCAGGTCGGTCCAGTTCCACTCCCGGTACGGCGGTCGGGCCCATCCGAGCTGCGCGGTGGCGCTGCCCTGGTCGCTGCCCTCGTCCCGGCGCAGCAGGCAGCGCGCGGTGCCGTCCGGGTCGAAGACCAGCCCCGACTCGTTGGGGTAGCCGCCCTCGAACAGCGTCGGCACCCACGGCTGGAGGTCGATGCCGTCGGCGCTGCGGTAGAGCCGGGCGAATCGCGGATCCCGCGTGGCGTAGCCGACGCCGTACATCGCGCCGTCGTGCCAGGCCGCCCGCCACACCCAGACGCCCGGTTCACCGACGGGCACCGGATCGCCCCAGGCGTGCCCGTCGGTGGAGAGCCAGGTCACCGTCTGGAAGGTCTTGGTGGTCTCCCCGGTGGCGGCCGCCGCCAGCAGTTGCAGCCGCCCGTCGGGCCGCCGGACGAAGCGCGGGTCACGCAGGTCGGTGCCGGCCTGGCGGACGACCGTCGCCGACGTCCACGTTCGCCCGTCGGTCGAGGTCAGCACCCGGATCACACCGTCGTCGGAGAGGTGGGTCCGCGCCTCGCGGAAGGCGCAGAACCAGCTCCCGGCATACCGGACGAGGTCGGTGAACGCGCTGTGCGGCGCGCTGTCGCCGATCCGGTGGACGGCGGTGACCTCGGCGGTGCCGGGGCGGGTGGGTGACGACGTCATGCGCGGCGACGCTAGCCGCCCCGGCCGACGCGCGCACGGCCATCAGGCGAACGCGCGACGAACAGCCCGCCGAACGCGCTCGGCGCTGTCGGATTGACGTCGCCCGCGCGGTGGGGCCGGCGCGCTGGGGTGGGGCGTTGGCGCCGGCCGGTCAGGATGGCTGCGGGGCCCGGGTGCGTCGGTGGGGAGGTGAGTTCTGTGCTCAGCTCGTTTCTCCAGTCCCTGGCGGCCAAGCTGGTCGAGGAGATCCTCAAGCGGCTGGTCGAGTGGCTGGCGCCGAAGGCGTTGCGGTCGGTGCCGCACCGCGCCTCGCCGAACTGCCCGCGCTGCGGCGGGTACGGCGTCCGCCGGTGGGCCCCCGGCGGCATGTGGGTGGTGTTCGTGCTGTCCCTGCTGGCCTGCGGGTGGGGCTTCGGGGGCATCCTGCTCGGCGTGCCGGTGGCCGTGTTGACAGTGGTCGGTGCGGTGCTGTCGGACGGCGCCGGCGCGGTGCTGCCCGCCCTGCTCGCGCTGCTGGTTCTGCCGGTCTCCGCCACCGTGATGATCGTGGGCGCGTTGGGGCTGGCCTGGTATCACAGTTACCCGCCGAAGTGGTGCGCCCGCTGCCAGGGCCGCTGGCCGCGCCGCGACCGTGACGAGTACCTACGGGCGGCCCGGGCGGTGTTCACCTGCGGCTGTGGCCAACGGCTTCGCGTCCCGCGTGCCGCCACCGGAGCACGGCTGCGGTGCCCGCGCTGCCGCACCGAACACGTCACCCCGGCGCCGGCCCGCCAACGCACGTGAAACATGCCCTAGGCGTCGCTTGGCTCCTGCAGGGCGCGGTGGGCGGCGGCGAGCCGCTTGGGCGCGCGGGCGTACCACCCCTCGGTGATCACCTCGGTCAGCTCGGACACGCCGATCCGCTCGAGCCGGACCAGCACCGCCGGGTAGCCCTCGAAGTGCGGGGTGGTGAAGTAGACCGACGGGTCGTCGGCGAGCAGGGCCTGCTTGACGCCGAGGTCGAGCACCTGGACGCCGAGGATCGGCCCGTCGGGCGCGGCGGCACCGAGGGCGGCGAGGTCGGCCTGGCGCAGCGGACGTTCCCAGACGAATGCCTTGTCCCGCACCCGCCAGGCGGGTAGTCCGTCGTAAGAGGCCCGCTCGGTGGTCTCGGGCAGTGCGAGCGCGATCCGGCGGACGTCCTCCCAACTGGCCATGTGCACACCGTACGGGGGTCCGGCGGGCCACGGTGTGCTCGGCAGAGCAAAGGAGACGCGACAGCCCAGTGGTGGTCGGGCCACCCGGGTCGGGTCGGGCCGGCTCCGGCGGTCGGTCCGGAGTCGTCGAGCGCGACCCAGACCGGGATGTAGACGGCCACGCTAGCGTTGGCCACCATGTTCAGCGCCGAGATGAACACCGGCATGCCCAGCATCGGCGGATAGGAGCGACATGGCCCCGCACCCGGAGGTGGCGGCGTACCGGGCGGCCCACGCCGAGGCCGGCACCCCACCGTTGTACGCGCCGACCCTGGCCGAGGCGCGTGCCGCGCACCTGGCCGCGATCCGCGCCGGCACCGCCGCGATCGAGCCGGCGGCCGAGGTACGCGACAAGCGGCACCCCAGCCCCGCCGGTGAGCTGCCGCTGCGGGTGTACCGGCCGGCCGGCCCGGACCCGTCCGGGCTGCTGATGGCGCTGGTGGTGGCCGCCGAGTTGCACCCGCTCTGCGCCGAGGGGCCTGACGAACCGGCTGTCACCCGGGCGGTACGCGGTGGTTGAGCCGACGCTGACCGACCGGCCGACCGCGTCGCCGGTGGTGTCGCTCGCCGACTACGCCGAGCGGGCCCGGGCCGTGCTGCCGCCGGAGGTCTGGGACTACGTCGCCGGTGGCAGCGCGGAGGAGGTGACCCTCGCGGCCAACCGATCCGCACTGGACCGGGTGGCGGTGCTGCCCCGGATGCTGCGCGGCGTGGACCGCGTCGACCTCGGCACCCGGCTGCTCGGCCGCCCGTACGCCATGCCGGTCGGGGTGGCGCCGATGGCCTACCAACGGCTGGTGCACCCGGGCGGGGAGCTGGCGCTGGCGGCGGCCGCCGGGGCGGCCGGGGTGCCCTTCCTGGCGAGCACGCTGGGCAGCACACCGATCGAGCAGGTCACCGGCGTGGGCGCCGAAGTCTGGTTCCAGCTCTACTGGCTGCGCGAGCGCGCCCTCGTCCGCGATCTGCTGGCGCGGGTCGTCGCGGCGGGCTGCCGGGCGTTGGTCGTCACAGTGGACGTCCCGGTGCTCGGCCGACGCCCCCGGGACCTGCGCAACGCGTTCCGGCTGCCCGCCGACGTGGTCGCCGCGAACCTGCCCGGCGGCCGGGACTCCCTGGCGCACAGCGGTGCCCCCGGCGTGTCCGCGATCGGCGCACACACCGATACGTCGTTCGCGCCGGCGCTGCGCTGGACGGACCTGGCCTGGCTCCGCGAGCACGTCGACCTTCCGCTGGTGGTCAAGGGGGTGCTGGACCCCCGCGACGCGGTCGAGGCGGTACGGATCGGCGCGGACGCGGTGGTCGTGTCCAACCACGGCGGGCGCCAGCTCGACGGGGCTCCGGCCAGCGTCACCATGCTCCCGGAGGTCGTCGACGCGGTCGGTGACCGGTGCCAGGTGCTGATGGACAGCGGCATCCGTGGTGGCACCGACGTGCTGCGGGCGCTCGCGCTGGGTGCCGTCGGGGTGCTGGTCGGCCGACCGCTGCTCTGGGCGCTGGCCCTCGGCGGTGAACGTGGCGCGCGGGACGCGTTGGACCTGCTCGCGGCCGAACTGCGCGACGCTCTCACCCTGGCCGGCTGTCCCGACCCACGGGCGGCCGGCGAGCTGCGTACTCGCACGGCGGGCTGAGCGGTGACCGGCACCCAACCGGCTCGCGGCGCTGATCACCGACGAGTTGGCCCGCCGGGCACCCGGCTCGGTGGGTTGACACACCGCGTTCATCGAATGGCAATGAGCGACGACCCGCGTGCCGCCGTCCTGGTTGGACGGTCATAATAATCCGCATGGTTGCCTGGGAGTACGCCCTGCTCGTCCGCCGCTATCAGGGACAGGGCCGCAATTTCCATGTCTCGTTCGTCTGGTACGCGCCGGACGGGTCACGCAAGGACATCACGGCCTTCGGCGACACCGCCATCGCGCACCTCAACCGCGCCGGCCGGGAGGGGTGGGAGCTCGTCTCCGCCGTGGAGGACGTGAACAACGTCCAAGGCAGCACCGAGGTCCACCGCTACCACCTCAAGCGCCCCATGCCCTAACGCCGCCTCGCCCACGCCGCCCCCACCCCGCCCGCGTCGATCATGAAGTTGTGGTGGTGGACGAAAGTCGCCTACCCGCCCGTGTCGGGCACCACAACTCCATGATCGACGCGAATGGTCGGTCAGCTCAGGTCGATGGCCGGGTAGAGGGGGTGCGGGGCCAGCAGGTCCGTCGCCTGGCGGGCGATCTTGTCGGCCAGGTCCGGGTCGAGGGTGTACTTCGCCTTCGACGGGGTGCCGTCGGCGTTGGCGCCGGCGGTGGTCTGGGCCAGCACGGTGTGGATCAGCTCCGCGGTCTGGTCCATCTCGGCGATGCCGAGGCCCCGGGTGGTCAGCGCCGGAGTACCGATCCGGATGCCGGACGTGTACCAGGCCCCGTTCGGGTCCTGCGGAACCGAGTTGCGGTTGGTGACGATGCCGGAATCCAGCAGTGCCTGCTCGGCCTGCCGGCCGGTGAGCCCGTAGCCGGACACGTCGATCAGCACCAGGTGGTTGTCGGTGCCGCCGGTGACCAGCTTCGCGCCCCGGCGCAGCAACCCTTCGGCGAGGGCCTGCGCGTTGTCCACGATCCGCTGGGCGTAGTCGGCGAAGTCGGGGCGACGGGCCTCCGCGAGGGCGACGGCCTTGGCGGCCATCACGTGCGGCAGCGGACCACCGAGGACCATCGGGCAGCCCCGGTCCACCTGGTCGGCCAGCTCCGGCTGGCAGAGCACCATGCCGCCGCGCGGGCCACGCAGCGACTTGTGGGTGGTGGTGGTGACGATGTGCGCGTGCGGCACCGGGTCGAAGTCGCCGGTGAACACCTTGCCCGCCACCAGGCCGGCGAAGTGCGCCATGTCGACCATGAAGGTGGCGCCGACCGAGTCGGCGATCTCCCGCAGGATCCGGAAGTTCACCTTCCGGGGGTACGCCGAGTAGCCGCCGACCAGGATCAGCGGCTTGAACTCGCGGGCCGCCTCGGCCACCCGGTCGTAGTCGATCAGACCGGTCGCCGGGTCGGTGCCGTAGCTGCGCTGGTCGAACATCTTGCCGGAGATGTTCGGCCGGAAGCCGTGGGTGAGGTGGCCGCCGGCGTCCAGCGACATGCCGAGCATCCGCTGGTTGCCCAGCTCGCGGCGCAGCGCGAACCAGTCGGCTTCGGTGAGGTCGTTGACCTGGCGGACCTGCGCCTTCTTCAGCGCGGGGGACTCCACCCGGTCGGCCAGCACCGCCCAGAACGCGACCAGGTTGGCGTCGATGCCCGAGTGCGGCTGCACGTACGCGTGCGCGGCGCCGAACAACTCCCGGGCGTGCTCGGCGGCGAGCGCCTCGACGGTGTCGACGTTCTGGCACCCGGCGTAGAAGCGGCGCCCGACGGTGCCCTCGGCGTACTTGTCACTGAACCAGTTGCCCATGGCCAGGAGCGTCGCCGGGGAGGCGTAGTTCTCGCTGGCGATGAGCTTGAGCGACTCCCGCTGGTCGGTCAGCTCGGCGCCGATGGCGTCGGCCACCCGCGGCTCGACAGCCCGGATCACCTCAAGGGCACTCCGGAATGCGGTGGACTCGGCGTTGCGCGACATGCGACCTCCTACGGACGTGCGGAAGGCCCAGGCGCTCGGCAAACGTCCTCGTGACGGGGCCGCTCCCCGATGGTTCTCCATCCCCACGCGCCAGTAACGGCCCGGGCTGATCCTACCGGGCCGGCCGGGGTCGTCCCGGGCGACCTCCGCTCGCCACACGCCAAAGGGTTGGGCGATCGACGGCGGGGCACGCGCCGAGGGGCCCGGCATCGCGCCGAGCCCCTCGGTGTACGCGGCTGAGTCAGGCGGTCGTCGCGTCCATCGCCTTCTTGATCGCCTTCGGCGCGGTGGGGGTACGCGGGGCATCCGCCCGCAGCGCGATCATCTTCTCGCCGATCTCCTGGAGTTGCTTACGACCCAGCGCGTCGCGGACCTTGGGGAACCACTCCTGCTCCTCCTCCTCGACGTGGTGGGTGACGTTCTCGATCAGCACCGTGGTCTTGGCGTTGAAGCGTTCGTCGTCGGCGTCCATGCTCGCCAGCTCGGCGCAGAGCACGTCGGCGACGTGGTGCTCCTCGTACGACTCGAGGATGTCGTCCTCGAGGTCGGGCAGCAGCCGGCGGACCTCCGGGTACATCACCTCGTTCTCGAGGTAGGTGTGCACGGTGAGGGCCTCGAGGATCTGGTCCACCAGCTTCTGCCGCTGGCCCGCCGGGCCCTCCTCGGCATCCTGGAAGGCCTTGAACAGGCGGCGCATCTCCTTGTGGTCCTCTTTGAGCAGGACGATGGCATCGGTGGACACTGGCATGACCTCCCTGGATCTCGTCTGGTGCCGTCCTCGGTACCCAGGTGGTCAAATGCGGAAACAGTGGGCATCAGCTGGTCACCATGGACAGCGTTCCGGGGATCTCGTCGAGCAACTCCCGGGCGAGGAAGCCGATCCGGCCGTACCGGGGGATCAGCCGCTGGCCGCTCACCGCGTGCGCGAACGAGCCCCAGCAGGCGGCCTGCGCCGGGTCGGCGCCCCGGGACAGCAGCCCCGCCAGCAGCCCGGCGAGCACGTCCCCGCTGCCGGAGGTGCCCAGCCCGGCGTCGCCGCTCTCCTCCCGCCAACCCCGCCCGTCCGGGGCGGCCACGTGCCCGTAGAGCGAGACGACCGCCCCGTACCGGGCGGCCAACTCGACCGCCTCGGCGTCCAGGTCGTCGCCCGGGTCCCGGCCGAGCAGGTGCCCGGCCTCGGTGACGTTGGGGGTGAGCACCACGGGCCGGCCCGAGCCGACCAGCAGGCCCGGCGCGTGGCTCAGCGCGCCGAGGGCGTAGGCGTCGAGCACCAGTGCGGTGTCGGGGCGGGCCGCGTCCAGGACCAGTTCGAGCAGGCGGTTGGTCTCGTCGATCGCTTTCAGTCCCGGGCCGAGGGCAACCACGTCGGCCTGAGCGACCAGTTCGCCGAGCTGGCCGTCCCGGTCGGCGGCGACCGCGCCGTCGGAGGTCTCCGGCAGCCCGACCACCAGCGCCTCGGGTACCTCGATGCTCAGCGTGGCGGCGGTGGACTCGGCGGCGGCGAGTTGGAGCACACCGGCGCCGGCGCGCAGCGCGGCCACCCCGGCGAGCAGCACCGCACCGGGGGTGAAGCGGGAGCCGCCGACCACCAGCACGGTGCCGCGACTCTCCTTGCCGCCGGCGGGCACCGGCAGCGCCCAGTCCCGCAGCAGACCCGGTGTGATCACCTTCACCTCAGACCGGCTCGGCATGGATCTCGTCCTCCCTGGTCGGCTGGGCGCCCTGCCGGTGCAGGTGGCCGACCTCGTTGAACCCGCCCGGGGTCAGCCGTTCCTGTGCGTCGGCGGACCAGTGGGTGATGGAGCAGTTGGCGATCACGTGCTCGCGGGTCAGCGCCATCAGGTCCGCCTCGGTCAGCCCCTCCACCAGGTAGCGCAGCAGGAAGACCAGCGCGTCGTGGCCGAAGAGCAGTACACGTTGGCCCTCGTGGTCCCGGCGCAGGTCGGCGAGGAGCGTCCGCAGCCGCAACGCCACGTCGGTCCAGGACTCCCCGCCCGGCGGCCGGTAGTAGAACTTGCCCAGCCGTGTCCGGCGCTCGGCCTCGTCCGGGTACCGCCGGCGCACCCCGTGCCCGGTCAGGCCGTCGAGGATGCCCAGTTCCCGGTCGCGCAGCCGCTCGTCCCGGCTCACCGGCACCCCGGTGCCGTGCAGCGCCAACTCGGCGGTGGAGACCGCCCGCAGGTACGGCGAGACCACCGCCACGTCCGGCCGGCGGTCCGGGGGCAGCCCGGCCAACCATCGGCCGGTGGCCCGGGCCTGGTCCTCGCCCGTGGGGGAGAGCGGCACGTCGGCGTCACGGTGACTGAGCCCGATCAGCTCCGCGCCGGACGCCTCAGCGTGGGTCGCCGCCACGTTCGCGGTGCTCTCACCGTGTCGGATGATCCAGAGCGTCGCCAGTTCCGCCATGCCGACCCCCTACCCGGGCGCCGACGGCGGTAACCGCGCCCGGTTCAGCCGCGCCGTTGCAGCAGGGCCACGGTGAGCCCGGTCGGGTGGGTCACCCGAACCACGTCGTAGCGCTCGGCGAGCACGGCGGACTGCTTCTTCGGCAGCCCGGTCAGCGGTGTGTCGGTGACCGTCGGCAGCAGCAGCCAGATGCGCGGCTCGTCCCGCAGGCAGCTCGCCGGGTCGGCGCACGCCGAGGCGAACAGCTCGTTGCGCTGGGCCGCCGACCGCTGCTGGAAGACGCTGCGTGGCGAGACGTCCGCCGGGAGGTAGTAGCGCACCCCGGGCTCGTGCATCCACCACCAGGGGCCGCCCGCGACGAGCCCGTCGCCGGGCTGGTAATCCGCCTCGATGATCCGCGCCGCCTGGGAGTAGGACAGCGGCGCGAACGCCCGCGCCTGCGGATAGGTGTACCAGCCGTGCGAGTACTCCCCGCGCAGCGCGAGCTGACCGGGCACGGACAGGGCGGCGACCACCACGAGCGCCGCTGCCACCAGCGGGGCGCGGCGCAGCGCGGCGATCCCCGCGCCGGCGAGCACCGCCCAGGCCGGCAGCAGGAACAGCAGGTACTTGGAGAAGAAGTAGTTGATGTCGCCGGTGGCGGCGAGCAGGATCACCGGCACCGGCAGCACGGCGACCAGCGTCGCGCTCGCCGTCCGGGCCGCGGCGTCGCGGCGCAGGTGGGTCAGCAGACCCACCGCGGCCAGTGCGGTCACCGCGGCGGCGATCAGCGGGGAGCCGTACACCTGCTCCCAGACCGTCCAGGGGGCGCTGTCCGGGATCCAGCTGATCTGCCGCCCCGCCTGCTTCATACCGCGCAGGATCACCGGCGCGGCGATCGCCGCCCCACCGGCGGTGGCCAGCGCGAACCAGGCCACCGACCACCAGCGGCGCTCCCGCCAGCAGTGGATCAGAACGGCCACCCCGTGCCCGAGCAGCAGGGTCAGCGCCACCACGTTCACCAGGCCGATGCCGGCCACGGCGAGCGCGTACGCCACCCAGCGCAGCAACCCCGGCCGCTCCAACGCGCGGAGCAGGAACAGGGTGGCCGCGGCCGCGCCGAGAACGACGAACGCGTACGAACGGGTCTCCTGTCCGAACCGGGTGACCGTGGGCACCAGGGCGAAGACGAAGCCGGCGGCGACACCCGTCGTACCGTCGAAGAGCCGTCGGCCGGCGAGCGCCACGCACGCGGTGGCCAGGGCCATGGCCAGCACCGACGGCAGCCGCACCGCGGCGGGCCCGGTGCCGACCAGCGTCGTCCAGGCGTGCATGAACAGGTAGTACGCCCCGTGTACGGCGTCGACGTTCGCCAGCATGCCCAGGATCTGCCGGGTCGAGCGGGTCGCCACGTCGATGGTGACCAACTCGTCGTGCCACATCTCCGGGCTGCCGAGCCGCCAGCCGACCGCGAGGGCGGCGAACGCCGTCGGCCAGAACCAGACGCTGAGCGCCAGCCGGCGGACGAGGGGTGGCCGCCGACGGTCCGGCCCGGCGGTGGGCGGGGGCGGCCCCGCGTCGGTCTGCGCGGGCTGCGCGTCGGTGGCGACGGCGCGGTCTGACATTGGCGTCCGATCCGGGGGGCGGGCGGTACAGGCGCGACGATGATAGCGCTCGCCGGGGTCGCCGTCGGGGCGGTCGAGGTGGCCACCCGGCCGGTTCGGCGGTACCCGATCACGGGGGTGGGACCTGATAATGTGGCCGCGCCTGTCCGCCACGCACAGTTAGGCCTGCCGACCCGATGATTGTCGACATCATGCTGCCGTACTACGGAAGTGTGCCCCTCATGCAGGCGGCGGTGCGCAGCGTGATGGCACAGAGTGACCCTGGTTGGCGGCTGACGGTGGTCGACGACGGCACCGAGCCGGGGGTGCCGGAGTGGTTCGCCGGCATCGACGACGAGCGGGTGCGCTACCAGCGCAACGAGCGCAACCTCGGGGTCACCGGCAACTACCGCAAGTGCGTCGGCCTCGCCGAACACGAGTACCTGGTGATGATGGGCACGGACGACATCATGCACCCCAACTACATCGCCACCGTGCGATCGGTGATCGAGCAGTACCCGGGTGTCTGCATGGTCCAGCCGGGCGTCGAGGTCATCGACGCCGACGGCACGGTCGTCAACACCATGGTCGACGAGGCCAAGCGCCGCCTCTACGCCCCCCGGGTCGACTCCCGCGAGCTGATGGGCGGTGAGGATCTGGCGGCCAGCCTGCTGCGCGGCTGCTGGTTCTACTTCCCGTCGATCTGCTGGCGGACCGACGCGCTGAAGGCCGTCGACTTCCGCGACGAGTTCCAGGTCATCCAGGATCTTGCCCTGGTGATCGACCTGATCGAGCGGGGCGAGCAGATGGCGGTCGACAACACCCTCTGCTTCCAGTACCGGCGGCACGCGGTCAGCAAGTCCGCCGCCGACGCGGTCAACGGCTCCCGGTTCACCGAGGCGCGGGCGTTCTTCGTCGATGTCGCCCGGCGGATGGACGAGCAGGGGTGGCCCCGGGCGGCCCGGGCGGCCCGCCGCTACACCTCGTCCCGGCTGCACGCCATCACCCTGCTGCCGTCGGCGGTCCTCTCGGGCAAGATGGCCGGTGTGCGCAGCCTGTCCCGGCACGCCTTCGGGCCGGGCCGATGAGCGACGACAGCCAGGGGAACGCGATGACCGTGAATCCACGACGCCCCGCCGAGGACGCCGGGCGGCACCTGCGGGTGGCGGTGCTCGGCGGCACGGGCTTCCTCGGCCGCCCGATCTGCCGCGCGCTGGCCGACCAGGGTCACGCCGTGGTCGCCGTCGCGCGCAACCCGCGCGACATCGGCCCGGGTGTCGTGGTCCGCGCACTGGACCTGGCCGCCGCCGACGTCGACGAGATCACCGCGGTGCTGCGCGATCTCGACCCGGACGTGGTGATCAACGCGGCGGGCGGGATGTGGGGGCTGACCGACGCGCAGATGCTCGCGGTCAACGTCACCCTGGTCGAGCGGCTGATCGAGGCCGCGGGCCGGCTGCCCCGGCGGGTCCGGGTGATCCAGTTGGGCAGCGTGCACGAGTACGGGTTGGTCCCCGTCGACACCTCCATGCCTGAGCGGCTCACCCCCGCGCCGGTGATGGCGTACGGCGAGTTCAAGCTGCGCTGCACCACGGCGGTGGCCGAGGCGGACCGGCAGGGCCTCATCGAGGGCGTCACGCTGCGCGTCGGCAACGTCATCGGCGCCGGTCAGCCCGGGCACAGCCTGCTCGGGGTGGTCGCGGGTCGGCTGCGCGACGCCCAGCGGGCCGGTGAGCGGGCCCGGCTGGAACTGGCTCCGCTGGGTTCCCGGCGCGACTTCGTCGGGCTCAGCGACGTGGTCGCCGCCGTGCTGTTGGCCGCGACCCGCCCCGACGCGGCCGGCCGAGTGATCAACATTGGTCGGGGGGTGGCTGCCAGTGCGCGTGATATGGTCCAGCTCCTCATCGACGTGAGTGAGGTGCCGACCGATCTGGTCGAGGCCGAGCACACCGGCCCGGCCGAGACCAGCTGGCAGCGGCTCGACGTCGGGCTGGCCGCCGAGGTGCTCGGCTGGTCGCCGAGCGATGATCTGCACACCGAGATGAAGCAGTTGTGGGAGCGCGCCGGCGCCGAGGTGCCCGCCTGATGGTCGAGAGGTTCCTGACCGCATGACTACCCCCGCCCTCGTCCGGTCCCGTGGCACGCTGGCCGACCTGCTCTCCGGCCGTAGCAACGGCATCGGGCTGATCCGGCTCTGCCTCGCTGTGGGCGTCGTGCTGTCGCACTCCAAGCCGCTCGGCTTCGGTGCCAACGACCTCGGCTACCACCTGACCGGTCGGCAGACCAACGTCGGGACCATGGCCGTGTACGGCTTCTTCGTGCTCTCCGGCCTGCTGATCACCCGCAGCGCCCGGCGTACCGGCCTGATCCGCTACGCCTGGCACCGCGCCCTGCGCATCTTCCCGGGTCTCTGGGTCTGCCTGCTGATCACCGCGCTGGTGGTCGCCCCGCTGGTCGCGCTGCGCGAGCACGGCACCACCGCCGGCTACTTCGACAACGCCTGGGACCGCGGCGGGCCGCTGGCCTACCTGCAGGCCAACTGGTGGACCGGCGTCCGCCAGTACGGCATCCAGGACCTGTTCACGGAGACCACCCCGTGGGGTGAGAAGGTCAACTACAGCGTCTTAAACGGCGCCCTGTGGTCGCTGAAGTACGAGATGTTCTGCTACGTCGTGGTGGGCGTGCTGGCGGTGACCGCGGTGCTGCGCAACGCCCGCCGGTTCGTGCTGTTCCTGACCGTCGCGCTCTACCTCAGCATCGTGCACGACTGGGTGAGTTCCGGGCAGTTCAGCGGCCCGGCGTCGACGGCGAGCTGGAGCTTCGACTCGCCCCTGGTCGGCGTGATGAGCTTCCACTACATCGTCTACCTGGGCTTCCTCTTCGCCTTCGGCGCGACGCTCGATCTCTACCGCGAGCGGGTGCCGATCAACGACGCGCTGGGCATCGGCTCGGCGGTGGCGCTCGGGCTGTCGCTGCTCTTCGGCGGGTTCTTCGTCATCGGCCTGCCCGCGTTCGCGTACCTGCTGGTCTGGCTGTCGGTGCGGATGCCGCGCCAGCTGCACTGGGTGGGCCGCAAGAACGACTACTCCTACGGCATCTACATCTACGGGTTCGTCTTCCAGCAGGTGATGACGAGCCTGGGCTGGAGTCGCTGGGGGTACGTGCCGTTCGCGGCGATGTCGGTCGCGGTCGCGTTCGCCGCCGCGTTCCTGTCCTGGAAGCTGGTCGAGCGTCCGGCCCTGCGGTTGAAGGACTGGACGCCGGGCTTCGTGGCCCGCCGGTCGTCGCAGGGGGTGCCGGTCGAGCAGCAGACCGCGGTGGCCGAGGAGCCGCCCGGGACGCCGCCCGCGCAGGTCGGCGGCCCGACGGAGGAGCTGCCGCAGCAGCCCGCCACGCTGGTCTCCGGCCGGTAGCCGGCACGCCCGTCCCGGCGTCGTACCCTCGGGGGCGTGGCGACGCCGGCGCAGGAGATCCAGGTGGGGAAGCGGCTGGTCCGCGTCTCCAGCCCCGACAAGCCCTACTTCCCGGAGCGTGGGCTGACCAAGCTGGACGTGGTCCGCTACTTCCTGGCGGTGGGTGACGGCATCCTGCGCGCCTTGCGGGACCGGCCGACGATGTTGGAACGCTGGCCACGCGGCGTCTTCGAGGGCGCGACGATCGCCACCCGGCAGACCAACCGGGGTGACGCGTTCTACCAGAAGCGACTGCCGGCGGGCGCGCCCGAGTGGGTGCGCACCGCGCACATCACCTTCCCGAGCGGCCGCACCGCCGACGAGGTCGCGCCGAGCGAGTTGGCCGTGGTGATCTGGGCGGCAAACCTGGGCACCCTGCGCTTCCACCCGTGGCCGGTCACCGCCGCCGACGTGGAGCGTCCCGACCAACTGCGCATCGACCTCGACCCGCTACCCGGCGTCGAGTTCGCGCAGGTGGTGCCGGTTGCCCACGAGGTGCGGGCGTTCCTCGCCGAGTTGGGCATGACCGGCTACCCGAAGACCACCGGCGGACGGGGCCTGCACGTCTACCTGTCGATCGAGCCGCGGTGGAGCTTCGGCGAGTGCCGGCGGGCGGTGCTGGCGCTGGGCCGGGAGATGCAGCGCCGGCTGCCGGAGCTGGTCACCACCACCTGGTGGCGGGAGCAACGGGACCGGCCGGTCTTCGTCGACTACAACCAGATGGCCCGGGACCACACGGTGACGTCGGCGTACTCGATCCGGCCGACGCCTCGGGCCCTGGTGTCGGCGCCGCTGGAGTGGGCCGAGCTGGACGACGCCCGGCCGGAGGACTTCGACGTGCTGTCCATGCCGGCGCGGTTCGCCGAGCGCGGCGACCCGCATGCCGGCCTGGACGGCGACCGGCACTCGCTGGAACCGTTGCTGGAGCTGGCCGACCGGGAGGGGCTGGAGGCCCCTCCGGAGCGCTGAGCCGGTCACGCCCAGGGGCTGCCGGCCCCGTCGAACTCCTCGAAGACCAGCCAGGTGCGGGTGGACAGCACCCCGGGGATGCTCTGCACCCGGCCCAGCACCACGTCCCGCAGTGCGGCGTTGTCCGGCGCGCGGACCAGCGCGAGCACGTCGTGGTCGCCGCCGAGCAGCGCGGCGTGCTCGATGTAGCGCACCCGGGCCAGCTCCGCGGAGACCTCCCGCCAGGTGTTCTGCTCGATGGTCAACGCGATGTACGCCGAGGTGCCGAGCCCGGCCGCGGCGGGTGCCACCTGGGCCCGGAACCCGGTGATGACCCCGTCGCGCAGCAGCCGCTCCACTCGCGCGTACGCGTTGGTGCGGGAGATGTGGATCCGCTCGGCGAGGGTGCGCACCGACGTCCGACCGTCACGGACCAGCTCGTCGAGGATTCGCCGGTCCACCTCGTCCAGGGCTCGGGCCGATCGTCCCGATCCCATCGCCCGGCCGGCTTCGTCGGCGGTCTCCTGGCTCACTGATATGCCTTCCGCATGCCAATCGTCCCGCCTTCCGCGTGGATCTTGAGTCAATCATCCGACAGGCGGAAGCATAGGCCCACCACACGTCCCAGGAGGTTCCGCCGTGACGACCACTCCCCAGGCGGTCCGCAGGGCATCCCCGCGCACCCGTCGGGCGGCCACCCCGCCCGACCCGGCGCGCCCGCTGCTGCCGGACGCCGAGCCGGTCCGCCTGCTCGACCCGACCGGCACGCCGCTGCCCGCCCGCACCGACTACCCGGAGCCCCCCGTCGAGGTGCTGCGCGAGCTGTACCGCCGGATGGTGCTCGGCCGCCGGTTCGACACCCAGGCGACCGCCCTGACCAAGCAGGGCCGCCTGGCCGTATACCCGTCCTCGCGGGGCCAGGAGGCGTGCCAGGTCGGCGCGGTGCTCGCGGTCCGCGACACCGACTGGGTCTTCCCCACCTACCGCGAGTCAATGGCGCTGGTTGCCCGGGGCATCGACCCGGTCGAGGTGCTCACCCTGCTGCGCGGCGACTGGCACTGCGGCTACGACCCGACCGAGGTGCGGACCGCACCGCAGTGCACCCCGCTCGCCACCCAGTGCGTGCACGCCGCCGGGCTGGCGCACGGCGAGGCGTACCAGGGTCGCGACACCGTGGCGCTGGCCTTCATCGGTGACGGCGCCACCAGCGAGGGCGACTTCCACGAGGGGATCAACTTCGCCGCCGTGTTCAAGGCGCCGGTGGTCTACTTCGTGCAGAACAACCGGTACGCGATCAGCGTCCCGCTGTCGCGGCAGACCGCCGCGCCGTCGCTGGCCTACAAGGGCGTCGGTTACGGCGTGCCCAGCGAGCAGGTCGACGGCAACGACCCGGTGGCGGTGCTCGCCGTGCTCACCCGCGCGGTCGCGCACGCCCGCGCCGGCAAGGGGCCGTACCTGGTCGAG
This sequence comes from Micromonospora sp. CA-259024, assembly GCF_050936255.1. NCBI lineage: Bacteria > Bacillati > Actinomycetota > Actinomycetes > Micromonosporales > Micromonosporaceae > Micromonospora > Micromonospora sp. CA-259024. The sequence goes on from NZ_JBNJND010000001.1 coordinate 1,717,456, forward strand.
GCGCACACCTACCGGATGGAGCCGCACACCAACGCCGACGACGCCAGTCGCTACCGCGACGGCGCCGAGGTCGACGCCTGGCGGGACCGGGACCCGGTCGCCCGCCTGGAGACCTACCTGCGCGCCCGCGGGGTGCTCGACGACGCGGCGGTCGCCGAGGTCGCCGAGCAGGCCGAGGCGTACGCGGCGGACCTGCGGTCCCGGATGAACGAGCAGCCCACCGTCGACCCGCTGAGCCTCTTCGACCACGTCTACGCCCAGCCCACCCCGCAGCTGATCGAACAGCGCGAGCAGGTCCGCGCCGAACTGGCCGCCGCCCGCGACGAGGAGGGTGACGCCTGATGGCCACCACCATGGCGAAGGCGCTCAACACCGCGCTGGCCGACGCACTCGCCGCCGACGACCGGGTCGTCATCTTCGGCGAGGACGTCGGCGCGCTCGGCGGCGTCTTCCGGATCACCGACGGCCTCCAGGCCCGCTTCGGCGAGAACCGCTGTTTCGACACCCCCCTCGCCGAGGCCGGCATCGTCGGTTTCGCCGTCGGCCTGGCCATGTCCGGCCTGCGACCGGTGGTCGAGATGCAGTTCGACGCGTTCGCGTACCCGGCGTTCGAGCAGATCGCCTCGCACGTGGCGAAGCTGCGCAACCGGACCCGGGGCAAGCTCAGCGTGCCGATCGTCATCCGGGTGCCGTACGCCGGTGGGATCGGCGGGGTCGAGCACCACTGCGACTCGTCCGAGGCGTACTACGCGCACACCCCCGGGCTGAAGGTGGTCACCCCGGCGACCGTCGAGGACGCGTACTCGCTGCTGCGCGAGGCGATCGACGACCCCGACCCGGTGGTCTTCATGGAGCCGAAGAAGCTCTACTTCGGCAGCGCCGAGGCGGCTCTGCCGGCGCGTACCGAGCCGTTCGGCCGGGCCGTCGTGCGCCGTCCGGGACGCGACGCCACCCTGGTGGCGTACGGTCCGGCGGTGCCGGTCGCGCTGGAGGCCGCCGAGGCCGCCCGCGAGGAGGGCTGGGACCTGGAGGTGGTGGACGTGCGCACCATCGTGCCGTTCGACGACGCCACCATCACCGCCTCGGTCCGGCGCACCGGCCGGTGTGTGGTGATCCAGGAGGCGCCCGGCTTCGCGGGCGTCGGCGCGGAGATCGCCGCCCGGGTGCAGGAGCGCTGCTTCCACGCGCTGCACGCCCCGGTGCTGCGGGTGGCCGGGCTGGACATCCCGTACCCGGCGCCGATGCTGGAGCACACGCACCTCCCCGGGGTGGACCGGGTGCTCGACGCGGTGGCCCGCCTGCAGTGGGACGACCAGCCGGACCCGCGCTGGGCGGCGCAGGGCAGCGCGGCATGACCACCGTCGAACGGACGCAGGTCTTCCTCCTGCCCGACCTGGGCGAGGGGCTGAGCGAGGCTGAGATCGTCGAGTGGCGGGTCGCCGTGGGTGACGTGGTCACGGTCGACCAGACCGTGGTCGAGGTGGAGACCGCCAAGGCGGTCGTCGACGTGCCCTGCCCGTACGCCGGCCGGGTGGTCACCCTGCACGGCGCGGCCGGTGAGGTACGCCCGGTCGGCCAGCCGTTGATCACCATCGCGCCGCTGGACGGCGGCGACGAGCCCGCCGGGCACGCCACCTACCGTGAGGAGGAGCGGGCCGGCTCCGGCAACGTGTTGATCGGGTACGGCACCGGGCACGGCGGTGCCACCCGGCGTCGACGTCGACCACGGCTGGCACTGGCCCCCGAACCGGCCGACGCTGGTCCGGCCGATGCTGGTCCGACGGGCGGCACCGGCCCCACTGCCGTCGGTGCTCCCGGCGGGGGCATCGCGCCCGGCGATCCGGCGCGGTCGCCGTCCGCCCTGGTCATCTCGCCGATCGTGCGGCGGCTGGCCCGCGAGCGCGGCATCGACCTGGGCACGGTGCGCGGCACCGGGCCCGGCGGGGTGATCCGCCGCGCCGACGTGGAGGCGGCGCTGACCGTGCCCGCCGCCCGGCTCGCCGCCGTGCCGTCCCCGCACGTCGCGCTCTCCCCGTCCGGGGACGGCGACGTGATCGTTCCGCTCACCGGCGTCCGCAAGGTGATCGCCGACAAGCTCTCGCGCAGCCGGCGCGAGATCCCCGAGGTGACCATCTGGGTCGACGTGGACGCCACCGGGCTGCTGGAGACCCGGGCCGCGATCAACGCGGCGACACCCGACGCACCGGTGAGCATCCTGGCCCTGCTGGCCCGGATCTGCCTCAGCGGGCTGCGCCGGTACCCGCAGCTCAACTCCCGGGTCGACACCGAGGCGCAGCGGATCGTCCAGTCCGCCGGGGTGCACCTCGGCATCGCCGCGCAGACCGACCGGGGCCTGCTCGTGCCGGTGCTGCGCGACGCCCAGCGGCTCACCACCGCCGAGCTGGCCGCCGAACTGGCGGCGACCACCGCCGCCGCGCGGGCGGGCAGCCTGCCACCGGCCCGGCTGACCGGCGGCACGTTCACGCTGAACAACTACGGGGTGTTCGGCGTCGACGGCTCCACGCCGATCATCAACCATCCGGAGGCGGCCCTGCTCGGGGTTGGGCGGATCGTGGACAAGCCGTGGGTGGTCGACGGTCAACTCGCCGTCCGCAAGGTGACCCAGCTCAGCCTCACCTTCGACCACCGGGTCTGCGACGGCGGGGTGGCCGGTGGTTTCCTGCGGCACGTCGCCGACTGCGTGGAGCGCCCGGCGCTGCTGATCGCCGCCGTCTGACGGCGTACGCCCGGCCCTGGCGCTGCCTCTGCGGCGCCAGGGCCGGCGCACGTCCAGGGTTTCCCGGCGGTGTCATCGGGCCGGGGTTTCCCGGCGGTGTCATCAGGCCGGGGTTTCCCGGCGGTGTCATCGGGAAGTCGGCCCCGCCGGAGCGCACCAATCGCGTCGGAGGGAGCCGGACCGTGGCGTACCAGGTGCTACCGAACGCGGTCCGGGTACGACGGCCCGCCTCGGCCGGCGCGCCGCTGTACTGCGACGCGCGGGAGTACGGGCTGACCGGTGACGGTTCGACCAACGACCAGCCGGCCCTGGCCGCCCTGGTGGACCGCCTCGGCGCCGGGTACGCCTCGGACGGGCGGGCCCGGATCATCTACTGCCCGCCCGGCATCTACTCGATCCGGGACGCCGGCACGGTGTGGCGTAGCGGGGTGTCGCTGATCGGGGCCGGGCCGGCGGCGACCCGGTTCATGCTCAGCAACGAGGGCAACCGCTCCGACCCGACCCCGTTGGCCTTCTGGACCACGGTGCAGCACGGCGCGAACCGGGATCGGCACATCGCCGACTGCACCTTCGCCGACTTCCAGATCGACGGCTCGGGCGTGGCCATGGCCGAGTACAGCTACCTGGCCAAGGGTCTCGGCCTGCAGTACGTGGTGCGCGGCGTGTTCCGCAACCTCTACATCCACCACACCGCGGCCACCGGGCTGGGCTGCGACTTCCTCCAGGATTCCCTGATCGACGGCGTGGTGGTGGTCGGCTGTGGCCGACTGGACAACGGCGAGCAGATGGGCGGAGCCGGCATCGGCGTCGGCATCGGCGGGTGGGGCACGGTGGAGCGGCTCACCATCGCCAACTGCACTGCCCTGGCCAACGGCACCAACGGGATCTTCCTGGAGTTGCAGAAGGACTACTGGGAACCGCCCCGCGGCTACCGCATCATCGGCTGCCACAGTCAGGGCAACCGGTTCGGCATCTCCGACTGGGGCGCCGACGGTCTGATCGTCTCCGCCTGCACGATGACCGGCAACCTGGAGACCGGATTCGACGTGTCGGCGCAGGGCACCTCGTCCGTGGCCGGCCGGGGTGGGCTGCTGACCGACTGCGTGATCGACGGCAACATGCGCGACGGGGTCAGCATCGGCAACAGCCCCGGCCCGTACACCGTCCGGGGTAACCGGATCAGCGGAAACGGCCGGCACGGCTATCACGCGCACAACCTCGGGCGCGGTTACCAGGGCCCGATCCGGGACGTGGTGATCGAGAGCAACGAGTTGTGGGGCAACGGGCTCGACGCGGTCCGGATCGACCACCAGATGACCGACGGGGTGCTGCTCAACAACCGGATCCGCAACAACGGGCGGCAGTGCGCCGAGGGTGCCGGCGGTACGGGCGACGCCGTCCGCTACAGCGAACGGTGCCTGGTGGATCGGTCAGCCAACTGGCCGCACGACGGGCACCGGGGCAAGGTCCTGCGGGTGGGGCGATCCGTCGCCATGGTCGCTTCCAACACCGGCGACGAACTCACCCTCGCCCCGGTCCGCCCGGACGCGTTCACCGCGTGGAGCGGGGACGTGCCGCCGCCGGGATGCGGCTATGAACTGTCCGCCGCACCGCGACGGCGAGCCGGCATCACCATCGACGCGCCGTTCGACTCGGCCACCATCCGGGGCAACCGGATCTGGGACAACCACGACGAGCAGACCCAGACGCACGGGCTGTGGATAACCGAGCGCGGCAGTTGCGTGGACTGCCGGGTCGAGGACAACGACCTCGCCGGCAACGCCGACGACGGGATGCGGCTGGACACCCCGCCGGTGGGCGGACGCTGGCGGGACAACCACGTCGACAGCGACTGGAGCTGAGCGACCACCCGCGGCGGCGCGTACCCCGGCGGGACTCGGAACTGAACGACGTGCGGCGGCGGCCGGAGTGTTCCGGCCGCCGCCGCTGTCATGGTGCAGCTGTCAGCCGGCCAGGCCGGCAACCGGGGTCGGGTCCAGCACGACCGTGGCCGTGGCGGACTGCGGCGGCACACCCGGCTCGGTCGGCGCGTCGGTGTACTCCGCGACGAAGACCGCGGTCAGGTTGTCCGCGCCGCTGTGTCCACCGTCCACGAAGGTGGGGATCGTCCCGGAGCACCCGGTCGCCGTGGACAGCGGGTGCCCGTGCTCGTCGTGCCCGAGCACGTAGGTGACCTTCACCCGGGAGCAGTCCACCGGCAGGTCGTCGGTGACCTTCACCTCGTACGCGACCGTCTGCCCGAACTGGAAGGGCTGCCCGGCCACCGGGGCGACGAACTCGACGATCGGCGCGGTCGGCCCGACCACCAGCGGCAGGGTCGCCGAGGCGGACCGTCCGGTGCGGTCGGTCACCTTCAGCGTCGGGGTGTACGAGCCGTTCTCCTGGAACGTCCAGGTGGGGTTGGGATCGGTGCTGTCCACCGAACCATCGGCGTTGAAGTCCCACGCGTAGCGCAGCGCGTCACCGTCCGGGTCGGTGGTGCCGGCGCTGGAGAACGCGACGGTCAGCGGGGCCTGCCCGACGGTCGGGGTGCCACTGACCTTCGGGATCGGCGTCCGGTTGCCCCGGACGAAGTCGATCCGGGACAGCTGTGCGTCCGGGTTCTCGGCGAAGTAGCCGTCGCCGTACTCCAGGACGTAGAGCGCGCCGTCCGGGCCGAACTCCAGGTCCATCGGGTTGTCCACCACCAGTGACGGCACCACCGGACGGATGTCCTTCACGTCGCCGTCCTCGTCGAGGCGGAACTCCTTGATGTAGTCCCGGGTCCACTCGTAGAACAGCGGGACCCCGTCGTAGTAGGCCGGCCACCGGGTCCGCGACGTGCTGGTCCCGTCGTAGTCGTACGCCGGGCCGCCCATCGGGCCGATGCCGCCGGTGCCCAACTGCGGGAACTCAGCGGAGGTTGCGGACGGGTACCAGACCTCCGGCTGCTCGACCGGCGGCAACTGCCGCTTGCCGGTGTTGTGGGGCGAGTCGTTGACCGGGCGGTTGCAGTTGAACTTCGGACCGGACTCGCCGGTGGCGAAGTCGTAGTCGCGGTAGGCCAGCGTCGGCGTCACGCAGTACGGCCAGCCGTAGTTCGCCGGCTTGTCGACCAGCATCCACCGGCCGTGCCCGGCCGGCCCGCGCTCCGGGTTGGCATTGGAGGCGTCGGGCGAGTAGTCGCCCAGGTACACGTTGTCGGTACGCCGGTCGACGGCGAACCGGAACGCGTTGCGCAGCCCCATCGCGTAGATCTCCGGGCGGGTCTGCGGTGTCCCCGGCTTGAACAGGTTGCCGGCCGGCACCGTGTAGCCACCACCGGGCTTCACCCGGATGCGGAGCAGCTTGCCGCGCAGGTCGTTGGTGTTGGCCGAGGTGCGCTGCGCGTCGTACGCCGGGTTCCGGTCGGCCCGCTCGTCGATCGGGATGTAGCCGTCGGAGGCGAACGGGTTGGTGTCGTCACCGGTCGACAGGTACAGGTTGCCCTTGCTGTCGAAGTCGATCTGCCCGCCGACGTGGCAGCAGATCCCCCGGTCGGTGGCCACGTCGATGATCTGCTGCTCGCTGGCGAGGTTCAGCTTCATCCCGTCCAGCTTGAACCGGGACAGCCGCAACGCGCCCTTGAACCGCTGCCAGTCCGCCGCCGTGCCGACCTCCGGCGCGTCCCCCTCGTTGACGTCCGGGGTGGCGGGGTCGTCCACCGGCGTGTCCATCGGCGGCGAGTAGTAGAGGTAGACCCACTTGTTCTGGGCGAAGTTCGGGTCGATGGCGACCCCCTGCAGCCCCTCCTCGTCGTGCTCGTACACCGGGATGTCGGCGGCGAGGGTGTTCAGCCCGGTGCGCGGGTCGTGGATGCGAACCTCACCGGTGCGGGAGGTGTGCAGCACACGCAGGTCGGGCAGGACGGCGAGGCTCATCGGCTCGCCCGGGAAGTCGTTCAGTGTCACCTTCTGGAAGCTGCTGTCCGGTGGTGCGGCCGGCGCGGGTGCGGCGGCGGCGGCCGACGGTGGTACGGCCAGGCCGGCCGTTACCAGCAGCAGGGCGGACACGAATGCGGTCCTGTTCATCAGGTCGTCCCCCGAGGTGGTTTTCAGTACCGGATTGAAGCGAGATAGTCGAAGCCGACGCGAGCGGTGTCCAGCGCGTCGGCGGGGGAGCGTGGCGGCGTGCCGGCGTCGTCGCGCTCCACGATGTACTCCTCGATCCCCGCCTCCCGCTCGTAGGCGAAGATCCGGCCGAAGTCGATGAGGCCGTCCCCGAGGTCAGCGAAGCTGCCCTCGACGTCGAGGTCCTTGACGTGCACCTGACGGATCCGGCCGCGGTTGGCCCGGATCACGTCGACCGGGTCGTGCGCGCCCCGCCAGGTCCAGTAGAGGTCGAGCTCGAAGTGGACCAGCCGGGGATCGGTCTGCCCGGTGAGGATGTCGAACCCGGTCGAGCCGTCGGTCAGCGGCACGAACTCGAGTTGGTGGTTGTGGTAGCCGAAGTCGAGCCCCGCGCGTTCGGCGAGCCGACCGGCGCGGTTCAGATCCCGGGCGAGGGCCCGGTAGACGGCGGGGTCCCGGATCGGCTGGCCGTTGGCGTCCCGACCGAAGTACGGGTGGACGATCTTCTTGCAGCCCACGACGTTCGCGTCGGCGAGGGCACGTTCCCAGGTGGCGTCGTCGAAGGGCTGCGGGATGCCGGTGTGCCCGGAGGTGGAGCGCAGCCCGGCCTCGTCGAGCGCGGCCCGGAACTGCGCGGCGGTGCGTCCGACGAAGCCGGCGTGCTCCACCCGCCGGTAGCCGATCCGGCGCAGCGCGTCCAGGGTGCCGGGCAGGTCGGCGGCGAGCTGATCACGCAGCGTGTAGAGCTGGATGCTGATCCGGTCCACCGGCACCCGGCGGCGGCCCTGGGACTGCTTGGCCGACGCGGCGGTGGTCGAGCTGGCGAGCAGGCCGGCGGCGCCGACAGCGGCGGCGGAGACGGTCGCGGCGCGGAGCACTCCGCGCCGACTGACCGGCCCGGACACCGCTGTCGGCGCCGGTCGGTCGATCTGTTGATCCATGGTGGTGGTCCCTTCCTGACGGCTGGTACGCCGTCGACGGCGGTCGACCTGGCTGCCGTCGCCCGGGCGCGCCGAACCGGCCGGAGGCGTGCTCCGGCTGGACGGTGAGGGACGGTGCACGGGTGCGGCCCGGACCCATCGGGAGCGGAACGCGGCGACCCGGCAGGGGTGGCGGCAAGCTGATCGACGAATGGGCAACCCTCTATCTAGATCGTGACCCTACCCTTGCCTCCGGACGAAGGCAAAGGTTCGTCGCGTTCGGCAGAAGTTTGCCCTCCAGTCGACAAAAGTCCGTCCTCGGCGTACGCGACCCGGCCTGACCTCCTCCTGCCCGCGCTCGCTGGGTCGCGCGATCTCCGGCGGTCCAGCCCGGCCATGGCTCCGCCCCGCGGACGCACCGGATCGCGCCTCCAGGGCCCGTCGGAGTGGACACCCCCCACGCCCACGACCCGGAACCACCCAGACCGGGCATGATCCACTCGGCTTGCGGGACGTCGCGGTATCCGGGAGGTCCCGATACCCCGAGGTCACCGGAACCGAGTCGATCACGAACAGGGGTTGCCGCCCCTGGATGGCAACCGGCCGTACGCCTCCTTCGCCCCGCTTCACCTCAGGCGCGACCAGATGCCCTTTATTCGGACAGTCGGTGGTGCGTCCGCTGAAGCAGAGCAAAGGACCTGAGAGAGGTCGCTTGAACTCTTGTTCCGCCAAGCGGAACACTGCCGGAAAATGCGTCCGTAAATGCGCCGACGATTATTTGCGAATGCGGTGGACGCCCCTGTCGAGGAGGCGAGAATGTGGCAGAGGGAAGTCGAAAACGGGGGGACTGAACATGACGTCTAGGCGGCGATTGACGCTGTTGGCGGTAACCATCGCAGCCGCACCACTCGTCCTGGGTGGGTGCACCGCCGACCGGGAGTCGGCGGCCGGTTCGGCAAAGAAGCACGCCGCCCCGCCGGAGCTCGCCGTGACGCCGGGGGACAAGGCCCGGGACGTCCCGGTCAGCGCTGAGGTGGGCACCGTGGTCAAGGGGGGACGGGTCACCGGCGTACGCCTCACCGACGACAAGGGCAAGCAGGTCAACGCCGAGCCGCGCGAGGACGGCTCGGGCTGGGTGCCGACCGCGCCACTGCAACCGCGACGGACCTACACCGCCGAGGTGACCGCGACCGGTGACTCGGGTGCCACCACCACCCGCACCACCACTTTCACCACGATGGCCAAGTCGACCAAACCGCAGATCACCAGCACTCTCTATTTCGTCGGCAATCGGACGTACGGCACAGCGATGCCGGTAACCGTCGCGTTCGACCCGCCAATTCCGAAAGAGGCCAGAGCGGATGTCCAGCGGCGGTTGTTCGTGAAAACCAATCCGCCGCAGCCAGGCACCTGGTCGTGGATCGAGGACGGTACCCAGGTCTATTACCGGGCGCCCGACTTCTGGAAGCCCGGGACCACGATCAGCGTCCGGGCCGGATTGGAGGGCCTGCCGATCGGCAAGGATCGGATCGGCGACGCCGAGCGGACCGCGACCTCCAAGATCGGACGACAGGTCTCGCTGGAGATCGACAACGCCACCAAGCAGATGACGGTGCTGCGCGACGGCAAGCAGATCCGCCGGATCCCGGTGAGCCTGGGCAAGCCGAGCACGCCCAGTTCCAGCGGCAAGATGGTGATCATGGAGAAGCACGACCGGACCACCTTCGACACCCGGGGTGAGCCGAACGGCGGCTACGTGGTCGACGTGGACGACGCGCAGCGCTACACCTGGGGCGGCGAGTTCATTCACTCCGCCCCGTGGTCGGAGGGGGACCAGGGCAACACGAACGTGTCGCACGGCTGCGCGAACGTCTCCGCGACCGCGGCCGACTGGTTGATGGGTGTGACGCAGGTCGGTGACCTGGTCACCGTCAAGGGCACCGAGGTGGAGCTGCAACCCGGCAACGGCTGGACCGCCTGGAACGTGAGCTGGGACGAGTTCGTCCGCGGCAGCGCCCTGCCGGTGCCGCCCGGGCTCAAGCCCGCGCCGGTCGCCCCGGCGCACCCGGGTGCGGTGGCCGGCGGTTCGCCCGCCCCGGCGCCCTCGGTCAGCGGCCGCTGAGACACCAACAGCCGGCACTCGGGGCCGGCCCGCCAGCACGGCGGGCCGGCCCCTCGTGCGGCGTCCTGAGGTCACGCACCGCCGACCGGAGTCGATCACCGGTCGAGGCGGTGACAGGTTCGGGTGAGCAAGCGGGCGTCCGAACGGTCAATCCAGGGGTACGCGTGCCACCCCGGGCCCAACCAGGCTGCCCAGCCAGAGCTGATCGCGGTGCTGGCGTACCCCGGTGATCATGCGGTAGTGCCCGTCCGGGCCGTGCAGCGTCCGGCGGACCGCGCCCGTGCCGTCGACCAGCGCGACCAGCCCGTAGCGGCGGGGCTGCGGCTGCATCGCGTCGGGCAGCAACGCGGCGATCTGGCGCAGTCGCGGGTGCGGCAGCAACCACTCGGCGATCGGCACCCTCGGACTGGGCAGCGCGATCCAGTACGTCCCGTCGCCCACGGCGGCGAGGTTGTCCGGGTACGCGGGCAGGTCCGCGAGAACCCGGACGCCGCCGCTCAGCTCGACGCGGAGCAGGCGGTGGGTGCTGGTCTCCACGAGCATCAGCGCTGACTCGTCCGGTGTCAGTGCGATCCCGTTGGGGAAGTACAGCCCGTCGGTCACCACCTCGGTGCGGCCGCTGCCCGGGTGGTGGGCCAGCACCCGGCCGTTGGGGCGGTGTTCCAGCAGGTCCCGCTTCCAGTGCGAGACCGGGAACCGGTCGGAGCTGTCGGTGAAGTAGATGGTGCCGTCGCGGCCCACCGTCGCGTTGTTGGCCAGGTGCACCGGTGGCGCGGTCCCGGTCAGTTCGCGCACCGCGCCGTCGGGTGTGACCCGCAGCAACCCTCGGTACGCGTCGCAGACCACCAGCGACGCATCGGACGGGTCCACCTCGATGCCGAGCGGGCGGCCGCCGGTCTCGGCCAGCAGCCGGGGTCGGGTGCCGGCCGGCGCGTCGACCGGCCACCACCAGAGCCGACCGTCCTCGTCGCCACTGATCACCCGGCCGGTGCCGTCGACCAGCACGTCCTCCGGGCCGACGGCACCGTCGGGGAGGGGCAGCAACTCGGCTCGGTCGAGCCGGCGGTCGGTGGCGGCCCACGCCCCGACCAGCGCCGGAGGGACCGTTGCCGGCTCGCGGACGGGACGGATCAGCCGGGGCGGCCGGGGCCGAGGGATCAGCATCGGCCTATTCTCCACCGGCGACGCCAGTCGTTTCCGAATCTTCGCTCACGCGGCGCGCCGACCGGGATGATCACGACCTGGGGTGGAGCACCGGCCGGGCCGCTGGGCTGCGCCGAGGCCGGAGCCCGGGCCTCCACCCCGAGAGGGATGAGGGGCACCTCGGGGTATGCCCCTGGGCGTACCCGGAATCACTCCGCCCAGGGGCGAAAGTGTCGGGGGTGGCGGCTAGATTTCAGGGCATGGGAGAGCAGACCGACCGGCTCGATGTGCAGGTCAGCGTGGGTGACCAGATGGTCCTCGTGCGGGTGGCCGGCGAGGTCGACATCGCCACGGTGGCCGCGTTCCGGTCCGCGCTGTGGTCCGCGCCGGCCCGCCCGGTGCTCCAGCTGGAGCTGTCCGGGTTGCGGCTGCTCTCCGCCGCGGGTGTCCGCGCGCTGCTCGCCGCGCATCTGCGCGTCCGGGCCCGAGGTGGGGAGCTGGTCCTGGTCGACCCGACTCCGGTGGTGGCGCGGGTGCTGCGCGCTACCGGCCTGCACCGCGTGATGCCGATCCTGGAGCCGGCCCGGGTGGTCGAGGCCGCGCGTCGCCCGGTGGTCACGACCGCGCAGCTGCAGCTGGCCGCCTGACCTGACCGCAGTGGCCCCGGAGGGCCGTCGGCGCGGGCCGACGACCCCCCGAGAACCGGTCAGCGCACGCCGAGCAGGTCCACGACGAAGACCAGCGTCTCGCCCGGCTTGATGGCGCCGGCCGCGCCGCGGTCGCCGTACCCCAGGTGTGGCGGGATGGTGAGGCGGCGCCGGCCGCCGACGCGCATGCCGACGACGCCCTGGTCCCACCCGGCGATGACCTGACCGCCGCCGAGCGGGAACTCGAACGCCTCGCCCCGGTTCCAGGACGAGTCGAACTCGCCGCCGGTGGAGTGGGACACGCCGACGTAGTGCACGCTGGCCAGCTGGCCCGGCTCAGCCTGCGGTCCCTCACCCACGGTGACGTCCTCGATCACGAGGTCGGCCGGCGGCGCACCCTCGATCGGACCCACCTCGGGCTTGCCCGATCGGGCGCCTGCTGCCTGGTTCATGCGGGGATCTCCTGCCGTGTTGGGTGATGTGTCCGGTCACCGTCGATCCTGCCGGATCGCAGCCCACCTATGTGCGGCGGACCCGCTACCTGCTCCGCCGCACCCAACCGGGACGGGGGGACGCACGGCTCGGCGGGCGTCACCGGTGAGGGTGACGCCCGCCGAGAGGTGGCGCGCTGTGGTTCATCGCAGCCAGGGTGCCCGCCGGACGATCGGCAGCTTCGCCCACACCTGGCCGAGGCCCCAGGTGTCGCCGGCGTTCACCAGCGCCAGGACCGCCAGCACCGCGGCGTAGATCAGGTGGTCGTCCATGAAGGGGTTGTTCTCCGGAGGCAGGACGGCGGTCCACATCAGGACCAGCAGCAGCCCGCCGGCCACGGCCGCGACCCGTATGCCGATGCCGAGCAGCAGGGCGACACCGATCCCGGCCAGGCCCGCCATGAAGAGCCAGTCCGCCCAGGCGGCGCCGGCGATCCCGGTGTAGACGTCCTTGAACGGACCCGCCACCCCGAAGGTCAGGAAGCCCTTGGTGGGGCTGCCGCCGTTGATCCAGGCGTTCTTCGACTCGGTGGCCATCCCGAGGCCGAACATCTTGTCGATGAACGCCCAGAGGAAGATCCAGCCGAGGGCCAGCCGGGTGGCGGCCAGGATGTACCGGACGGCCCGCACTCGAGTGGTACCGGCCGTCGCGGTGGTGTTCTCGGCGGTGACCCGCTCGATCGTCGCGGTCATGGTCTCCACGTCCCTTCTCAGCTTCGCACCGCTTCCCGGTGGCATCTCCAGTGGACGCCCCACGACGGTCTCGACGGCAGGGCCGACAGACCGCAACGACCCGTGACGTTGGACCCCCTCAGGTCCGGTCCGGTGACCCTGACGGCGGCCGTCGGCCGGTCCTAACGTCCGTGGTGGACGACGAGAGGGAGGCCGTGATGAGGACCTGGCAGGTGGGTGACGTGATGACCCGGGAGGTCGAGACCGTGGTGGCCGAGACTCCGTACCGGGAGATCGTCGACGTGTTGTTGCGCCGCGGGGTCACTGCGGTACCGGTGATCGACGGCTTCCGCCGGGTGCTGGGCGTGGTGTCCGAGGCCGACCTGCTGCACCGGGTCGAGTGTGCCGGTGAGCCGGCGCTGCGACGGGTCTTCGAGAGCCGTCGTCGGCGCGGTGCCCGGGGCAAGAGTGCGGCACTGCTGGCTGGCGACCTGATGACCGCGCCAGCCGTCACCACGTACCCGGAGACGGCGTTGTCGGCCGCCGCCCGGCTGATGGACCGCGAGCAGGTCAAGCGGCTGCCCGTGCTGGACGACCTCGGCCGGCTGGTCGGCATCGTCAGTCGTGGTGACCTGCTGCGGGTGCACCAGCGCTCGGACGCCGAGATCCGTACGGACGTGGTGCAGGAGGTGCTGCGGCGGGTGCTCGCCGTGCGGGACGGGCTGGTCACGGTCGAGGTCCGCCACGGTGACGTGACGCTGGCGGGCCGGCTGGACCGACGCTCCGCCGTCGACCTCGCCGGCCGGCTCGCGGGCCAGGTCAGCGGCGTCGTACGGGTGACCAACGCGATCGCCTACGACGCCGACGACACGGGCTGCGACCCGGGCCAGGTGATGCCGGTCGCCTGACCGGCCCTGCCGTGGGTGCCGCCCCCGCCCCACCCCGTACCGCCGCTCCGCCGGGGAGCGACTTCGCCGGACCTCCGACGTCGCGTCGGCCGTTCGCCTAGGCTCGGGAACGGCCGGCCGGCGGGGTAGCGGGCGGTGCACCGTGGTCGATGCGGAGGGCGCCGGTGGCTGAGGCGACGGTCGCGGTCCCGCTGTGGGCCTGGGCGGCGATCGGCGCGGTGATCGCCGTGATGCTCGCCGTGGATGTCCTCCTGCACCGGGACAACCACGTCATCGAGCTGCGCGAGGCGCTGCTGTGGAGCGCCGTCTGGATCAGCGCGGGCCTGCTGTTCGGGTTGGTGGTCTGGTGGGGCCTCGGCGGCGACCCTGCCATCGCGTACTTCTCGGGCTACCTGCTGGAGAAGGCGCTCTCGGTGGACAACGTGTTCGTCTTCGCCCTGCTCTTCGGCTACTTCCAGGTGCCGCCGGGCTACCAGCACAAGGTGCTGTTCTGGGGCGTCGTGGGGGCGCTCGTCTTCCGCCTGCTGTTCATCTTCGCCGGCGCCGAGCTGCTGGAGCGGCTCAGCTGGGCCGCGTTCGTGCTGGGCGCGTTCCTGATCTGGACCGGCTGGCGGTTGGCCGTACGCGGGAAGCCCGACGTCGACCCGGAACGCAACGTCGTGGTCCGGCTGTTCCGGCGGCTGGTACCGACCGACGCCCGGTACCACGGCGACCGGTTCACCGCCCGGGTGGACGGCCGGCGCGTGGCGACGTTGCTGCTGGTGGCGCTCGTCGCCATCGAGGCCACCGACGTGGTCTTCGCCATCGACTCGGTAGCGGCGATCCTCGCCATCACGACCAACACCTTCCTGGTCTGGACGGCCACCGCGTTCGCCGTACTGGGGCTGCGCAGCCTCTATTTCTGCCTCGCCGGCCTGCTGCGACACTTCGGCTACCTGCGCTACGGCCTGGCGCTGCTGCTCGCCTTCGCGGGGTTGAAGCTCATCCTCGCCGAGACGCCGGTGGGCAAGCTGCCGGTCTGGTTGACCCTCGCCGTGGTGGTGTTGACCCTGGCGGTCTCCATCGGCGCCAGCATCCTGGCCGTCCGGCACCCCCGGGCCGACTGAAACGCCGGGTCAGCCGACCAGCACCGGCCGGGACAGCTGGCCGGCCAGCAGCGCGGGCGCCTCGGCCAGCGAGGGGCCGTACCAGGTGAGGTGCCGACCGGAGAGCAGGACGCACGGTACGCCGGGGAACGCCTCCGGCCCGTCGTCGGCGGTGAACCGGTACGGCTCGTCGGGCAGCACCACCAGCTCCGGCTCCCGCTCGCGCAACTCGGCAAGGGTCGGTCGGGGATAGCGCTCGGGGTGCTCGTCGTACCCGTTGACCACACCGAGGCGGCGCAGCACGTCGCCGGCGAACGTGTCGCCGCCGAGCACCACCCACGGCCGACGCCAGACCGGCACCACCGCCCGGCGGGGCGGCGCCAGCCGGGGCGGCTCGGCCCAGGCCCGCCGGGCGTCCCGCAGCCAGGCCGGTTCCGCCGGCGCACCCAGCTCGGCCAGGAGGTCGCCCAGCTCGGTCAACGCGCCCGCGACGGTACGCGGATAGGTGACCCGTACCGGCACGCCGGCCGCCCGCAGCGCCTCCGCGTCGGCCCGGCGGTTCTCCTCCACGTTCAGCAGCACCAGGTCCGGCCGCAGCGCGCGGACCCGGTCCAGGTCGGGGTACTTGCTGCCGCCGACCCGGGCGACGTCCAGCCCGGCCGGGTGGCTGCACCAGTCCGTGGCCCCGACCAGCACGCCTGGCAGGGTCAGCGCCACCGCCTCGGTCAGCGACGGCACCAGCGACACCACCCGCACCCGCGTACCTCCGTCCGCCCTCGTCCCGGCACCGATCATGCCCGTCCGGTCGCCGTGGCGCGGCCCGGGTCAGGGTCGGCCGGGATCGATGCGGGCGGTCACGTCGAGGTGCGCGGGTTCGCAGCCAGCGGTCGTCGCGAACCGGCGGACCGCGGCGTCGACGTGCTCGCGTACGCCGTCGGTCCGGGCGTCGGCCGCCAGGTCCACCCGGATCCACACGTCCGGTCGCGGCGGTGCGCCGGTGAGCACCACCCGGGCGCGGCGCACCCTGGGGTCGCCGGTCAGGTCGCGCTCCAGTGCGTCGACGAGCACCTCGGCGGCCAGGCGGGTGCGGCCCGGATGGCGTCCCGGGTGGCTCAGCATGCCGCACAGTGCCCGACCGGGCCGGCGCAGTTCGCGGTCGAGCAGCCGCTGCCCGGCGAGGGCGGTCAGCACTCCGGCGACCGCCGCGGCGAGGGTGTTCCACGGCGCCGCCAGCCGCCAGGCGTCCAGCAGCCCGGAGCCGAGCAGTGCCGCGTCCGGGTCGCCACCGGGCAGTGCGCCGAAGCTGACCACCAGCGCTGTCGTTCCGCCCGCCACCAGCAGCAGCGCGACGATGGTCCACAGCAGGCGGTGTGCGGCGTCGGTCATGCCGGCCGCCTGCGGGGCAGCAGCCGGATCTCGATCCGGTCGGTACGGGGCGAGGCGAGCTGGTGCAGTTCCTGGTGCACCGCGAACTCGACCTCGGCGCGGGCGGCCGGGTCGCCGGTGGCGCGCACCCGGGGGCGCCACTCGTCGCCGTGCCGGCGCACGCGCACCCGGGCGCGGCGCACGCCTGGCACCGTCCCGGCCGCGTCGGTCAGCCGGCGTTCCACGCACTCCCGGCGCAGGTACCAGCCGTCCCGCTCGTTGATCCGCAGCCGGACCGGTGTCCAGCGGCGTAGCTGGGCGGCCAGGATGACCACACCCAGCAGCACGGCCGCGCCGGCCGCGCTCCGGACGCCGGAGTCCTGCCAACGGGTGGTGGTCAGCGTGTCGTACCAGCCGGTGCGGGCGAGCAGGGGTGCCGGGCGGTCCAGCGTGACCAGCAGCGCCTGCACGGCCAGCAGCGCGCCGCCGCTGAGCAGGGCGACGGACAGCAGCAGCGAGGCCACCCGGTTGACCGTCCGCATGCCGGCCTCTGGCCGAGTGGCCGGTCGTTCTGCCCTACCGCCCGGCCCGGGGACGAGCAGGTCGTCCACCGTGACGGTCACCGCGGCCACGGCGAGCCCGGTGCCGGCGGTCACCCGGTCGGCGACCGCCATCCGGACGGCCTCGGCGACGGCGGGCACGTTGTGCCCGTACGAGGTGACCAGGTGCAGGTCGAGGCCGACGCAGCGGTCTCCCAGGCGGACGACGGCCGGGCGGGCACCGGATACGCCGGGTACCCGGCCGGCGGCCTCAGCCGCGATCCGCGCAACGTCCGCCGCGCCGATGGCACTCCGTTGGCGCCGGCCCGAGTCGATGCTGGCACGGGTCCCGCTGCCCGGGTTCGCGCCGGCGGCGCCGGTCGGTGCCGGGCCGGCGGTCGGGGCGGACGGGCGGGCGGCGACGGGCCGCAGGGGGAGTCGGTGGTGTCGCCCTGCTCGATCGGCGCGGGGACGCCGGAGGATGGTCGGGTCGCCGGCCCGTCGAGGGCGGCGGGCGCGGCCGGGGTCGCCCGCACGCTGGCGAGTGCCCGGACCGCTACCGGCGGGCGTGCCGAACTGCTGTCGCGACATGCTGACCTCCCGGCCGGTCCGCTACCGGCGACCCCGCTGGATACACCCCACCACGACCTCTGGAACGCGACTTCAGTGTGATCCCGGTCACAGTTCCTTCCCGTCGAGGGCCTGGTGATGGGCGCCGCCGAGTAACGGCCGGCCGGTCCGGCCGGCTGGGGCGGCGTCGGCCGCACCGCCGAGGCGTGCAGCATGATCGACCGCCTAGACTCGGCCCGGCGCGACCGACCGGCGGATGGATCAGGCAGATGACGAGCACCGTCAGCGACGACCGCGGCTGGCTGCGGGCGCTGCCAGCCGACGGTGGGCGGGACACACTGCTCACCCGCGCCGGCCACCGGGTGTACGCGGCGCGCCGGCTCAGCGAGCTGGTCCAGGGGCGTCCGCCCGGCGTCACCGGCAGCCAGTGGAGCTCGGCCAGCCGGGCCGGTTTCGACTTCGTGATCTGCGCCGCCGACACCGCTCGTCCGGTCGTCGCCGTGGAGATCGGTCCGGTCGCGTCCGCCGGCTCGGCGGAGCAGCGCGCCGAACGACTCAAGGACGCGGTGAGCGCCGCCGTCGGCCTGCCCGTGCTGCGGATCGGATCGCCCACGTTGCGGCCGGCCGAGCACGGCCGGCGCCTCGTGGAGTACGTGATCGACGCGCGGGCCTACGGCGCGGGCGGCGCCGGGATGACCACCGCCGGGGACGAGGTGGCCCCGGTGGGTTTCCGCGACATCCTCGGTCGGCTGCCGGACGGCCGTACCGGGCCGGTCAACGACCTCGGCGCGCTGACCCGCGCGGCGGCGGTCGAGGCGTACGTGGCCGGGCAACTGGCCGACCCGATCGTGCGCGGGCTGCACGTGCGCTGGGCGGACGGGCCGGCACAGGGGTGGAGCTGGGTGCAGGTACGCCCCGACGCGTGCCTCGTGGAGCGGGTCACGGTGACCGAGCACCGCTTCTCGTGCGGCGTCGACGCGGCACGGCTGGCCGAGGATCTCGCCACGGTCGCCGTCGGGGAGCGGCTGCGTGCCGCCGAAAACGAGGGTACGGATCTGCTGCCGCGTGCCGACCTGACCGCGCAGATCGTCGCGCTGAGTCAGCGCCGGCACGAACTGGCGGGCGGATTCGCCTACGACCACCTCTGCGTCGACTGATCGGCGTCCGTTTCACCTGCTGACCCCTGCTCCGCACCGGCTCCATGTCGGGTCGCGGCAATTTTCTGTGCGCCGGTTGAACCTTCCCGCTCGCGGTCCCGTACTCCTGCGCGAATCACAGATCTCCCCATCCGCGTCGACCGGACGCGGGAGGCGGTGCGGAAAGGGCATCGTCGGCCATCGACACGTTACCCGGTAGGTCACGGTGGTCGCCGCCGTGGCGTGCCATCACACATCCGTCGGTCCGCCGAGGGCAGGAATCCACTACCGGATCGAGAAGGAGAGCAATTCGATGCGCAGGTCCACACGGGCGCGCCGGTCATCCGGCAACGCGCGGAGCAAGCGTCTGCTGGCCGTTGTCGGCACGCTCGTGGTCTTCGGCGGAGTCGTCGCCGTGACCCAGATTTCGTCGGCCCAGGACCGGCGGACGAATAAGCCACGTCCGGCTGCCGGGCAGTGCGTGGAGCCGAGCCCGGGCGCGACCGCGCCGACCGGCGGGTCGACCAGCCGGACCTGGCAGAATGGTCGATGGGTGCGTAATCACTGGGGTGACGGGCAGCAGTCGGTCCCCGAGTGCGAGGACGGTAAGGACGGCACGGTGGGCACCGGCACGGCCATCGCCTGTCCGGACGTGACGGCCAAGCTGCCGCAGGTGCCGGACCGGGCCCGGGCCGAGGTGGACCGCAACCTCGCCCAGCTGCAGTCCCAGATCGCCGAGGCGGACCGCCGACTGGCCGCCGAGGGCAACAAGGGCGAGGCGTTCATCCGCACCGCGATCCTGCAACCGTTGGCCGGCAAGCGGCGCGCGGTGCTGGACCGGATCACGACCGCCATCGACCGTGTCGGGCCCCGCCCGCAGGGTCTCGCGCAGCTCGCCGAGTGCCAGGTGCAGCCGACCGGTAACACGGGTGGCAACAACGGTGGCGGCAGTACCCCTGGCGCCACCCCCAGCGGGAACACCGGCGGCGGCAACAATGGTGGCAACAACGGTGGCAACGCCCCCGGCGCCGGGCTCGGCGTGCTGGCCAACGACTGCGACGAGAGCCGGCTCCAGCCGCACGACGGCTTCCAGAACGGCAACCGCTGCGTGAGTACCGAGTTCGGTGAGGTCGGCGCCGCCGCCAACAACCCGTCGCTGCTGATCACCCAGTTCCCCGAGCAGGTCGGTCGCAACCAGGCCTTCACCCTGCGGGTCAGCACCCGCAACCTGGTTCGGGACCGCTTCCTCGCCGCCGGTCAGGGTGGCTACTACGTGGAGAGCTCACTGCTCAACGACCAGGGCCTGGTCCGGGGTCACTTCCACACCGCCTGCCGGATGCTGGACAGCCTGACCGCCCCGCCGGAGCCGCAGGAGGTACCCGCGTTCTTCGTCGCGACCGAGGACGGCCGCGGTGGCGCCCAGCCGGATGAGGTGACCATCCAGATCCCGGGTCTGCCGGAGTCGGGGACGGCGCAGTGCTCCGTCTGGGCCGGTGACGGTTCGCACCGCCTGCCGATGATGGAGCGGGCCAACCAGACTCCCGCGTTCGACTCGGTGCGCATCGACGTCAACTGACTGGCTCGACCAACGGCGGCCGGTCACCCAGGACGACAACCCTGGGTGACCGGCCGCCACGTCGATTCTGGTGCCGGACAATCCCAACGGGGGTCACGCCGTTTCGGGCGGGACCCCCGTCATGCTCCGCGCGTCAGCGGTTCTTGTACGCCTCGACGACCTCAACCGGGATGCGGCCCCGCTCGGAAATCTTGTAGCCGTTCTTGACAGCCCATTCCCGGATGGCCCGGTTCTGCTCCCGATCCATTCCGGCGCCGGTGGGTCGCCCCGGCCGTCGGACTGAGCGGCTGCTCTCCACCGGGCCGCGCCCGATCCGCCGACCCGCATTGATGTACGGATCGAGTGCCTTCCGCAGGACGCCGGCATTCTCGTCCGAGACGTCGATCGTGTAGGCCACGCCGTCGAGACTGAACTCGACCGTCCGGTCGGCCTTGCCGCCGTCGAGGTCGTCGGTCAGGACCGTGATTACTTTTCTCGCCATTGCCGATTACTCCCTGTGTGCGGCGGGATGTGTCCAAAGTCTGACCTATCACCCCGGTAATCCGCAACAATATGCGTCCCATTCATTCGGCGCGTCGCGATTCCGTTACCGAGCAAAACCGTGAATCGGCGCGATGAAGGGAGTTCATTCGGCGAGGAGACCGGCCTGCCCGGCGACGGCGGCCGCCTCCGCCCGGTTGGACACCCGCAACTTTCGCAGCAGCGCGGCGGTCATCCGTTTGACCGTCCGCTCCGAGACGTGCAGCTCTTCGGCGATGTCGACGGTGTTGCGGCCCGCGGCGATCGACCGCAGCAGCCGACGTTCCTCGCCGTCGAGGTCGATCGGTGTGGCGTGTGCGGGTCGCAGCATGGCGTGCAGCAATGTGGCCGGCAGCACCGCCCAGCCGTCGAGGATGGCCAGCAGTGGGGGCAGCAGCTCCTCCGGTTCGCTGGTCTTGGGTAGGAACCCCTCGGCACCGGCCCGCAGCGCCTCCAGCGCCGGTGTGGCGTCGGCGGAGCCGGACATCGCGACCACGCGTACCCGTGGGGTGGTCCGCCGGATCGCGGCCACCGCCCGGATACCGCCGGGTGGTGGCATGTGCAGGTCGACCAGGGCCAGGTCGGGGTGGCAGCGGCTGATCAGCGCGGCCGCGGCGGCGGCGTCGCCGGTCGAGGCGACCACCTCGGCGCGGCCGTCGGTGGTGATCGGGAGCAGCAACTCCAGGCCGCGGACGAAGAGGGGGTGATCGTCCACGACAACGAGTCGCATGGTGGAGGCTCCCGGCATGTCTGGGCCGTTCCCCAGCGGGTACCGATCATGCGGGTACGCACCGAACGAGGGGAGTCGGGTGGATGCGCGCACGGCACGGTTTGCAGGGTCTGCTGCGAGGATTGCGCCGAATGGAGCCCGAGCCGGGTGATCACCGACCACCGGTGGCCGATTCCGAGTTGCTGCTGCGGGTGTTGTGCCACGAGTTCCGTACCCCGATCAGCGCCCTGACGTCGCTGACCCGCGCCCTGGCCGACGAGCACCGCGAGCTGACCACCGCCGATCGGCGGGCGATCACGGAGCTGGCCCGCGACCAGGCCGTCCATCTGCAGAGCCTGCTGCGCGGCGCGACCGCCGGCACCGGCGCTCTGGCGCTGGCCCCACACCCCGAGCCGGCCGTCCCTCTGGCGGGCATCCTGCGCGAGGCCGCCGCGCTGGTGCCGGCGCGTCGACGGCGCGCTCGGGCCACCCGGAGGGCCGGCTCCTGCCCGGTGCCGTCCGGGAGGACCCGGCAGGTGCTGGTCAACCTGGTGGAGAACGCCCTGCGGCACGGGCCGGCCGAGGGGCAGATCGGGCTCTACGCGACGCTGCGGGGAGCCGGTCTGAGCATCCTGGTCACCGACGAGGGCCGGGTGGACGACGCGCTGCTGGCCGCGCTTCGCCGTCCCGCACCAGCTGTCGGGATGTCGGGCCTGGGGCTGTGGATCGTACGGCAGCTCGTCACGACCGATGGGGGAGTGCTGCGGGCGCACCGACTGCGGCCGCGCGGCGTGGCGTTGGAGGTGCTGCTGCCGGTGTCCCGCCCGGTGCGCTGACCCGGGCGGGACACGGGTTGGCCCGCTCGGGTCACCGGGGCGGGAAGGGCCTTGCCGCCAGTTTCCCGTACCGAGGAGGTCGGATGTTCAGCCATGTCAAGGATCTACAGTTCGAGGCCAAACCGGACGGCCCGGACGCGGCGTTCGCCCGCCGGTTGCAGGAGGTGCTGGGCGGCAAGTGGGGCGAGATGACCGTCGCCAACCAGTACCTGTTCCAGGGCTGGAACTGCCGGCTGCCCGGCAAGTACAAGGACCTGCTGCTCGACGTCGGCACCGAGGAGATGGGCCACGTCGAGATGATCGTCACGATGATCACCCGGCTGCTGGACAGCGCACCGCTGTCGTTGTCGGAGGGCATCGCGGAGGACCCGGGGGGCGCGGCGACCTACGCCGGGTCGAACCCGGCGCACTTCATCCATGGCGGTGGCGGGGCCTTGCCCGTTGACTCCAGCGGAGTGCCCTGGAACGGCGCGTTCATCACCGCGAGCGGCAACCTGCTGGCCGACTTCCAGCTCAACGTCACCGCGGAGGCGCAGGGGCGGCTCCAGGTCGCCCGGTTGTTCCACATGACCGACGACGCAGGCGTCAAGCAGATGCTGCGCTTCCTGCTGGCCCGCGACACGATGCACCAGAACATGTGGCTGGCGGCGATCGAGCAGCTCAAGGAGGACGGCCTGGAGGAGATGCCGGTGCCGGAGGCGTTCCCGGACTCCGGTGAGTTCACCGAGGAGTACGGCCACACCTACCTGGGCTTCTCGTCGGGCACCGATGCCGCCGAGGGGCGTTGGGCGTCCGGGCCCGCGCCGGATGGCAAGGGCGAGTTCCGGTACGACGACAATCCGCGCGCGAACGCCCCGGAGCCGGTGCTGCCCCCGGGGGACCCGCGGTTGTACGGCACCAATCCGGGTGTGCCCGGCGCGGTCGTGAACATGGTGAAGAGCAAGCTCACCTGACGTGTCTCGGCGGGTCGCCCGCCGGTCCCGGGCGGCCCGACGGACAGGCCGGGAGAGTGGTCTGGGTCACAGAGCGGAACAAGGGGAACGCTTTGTTACTTGAGCCAGACACGCTCAACTCAACGCGATAGCAGGTGTTCGATGGCAACTCTTCCGGTACTTCCCCTGACCGACGCCGTGCTCCTGCCCGGCATGGTCATCCCGGTGACCCTCGACCCGACCACCCAGGCCGCGATCGACGCTGCCCGGGCGACCGGCGACCGCAAGCTGCTGGCCGTGCCGCGTATCGACGGCGAGTACGGCCCGGTCGGCGTGGTCGCCACCATCGAGAAGGTCGGCCGGCTGCCCGAGGGTGAGCCCGCCGCCGTCATCCGTGGCCTGTCCCGGGCCCGGATCGGCTCCGGCGTGCCCGGCCCCGGCGCCGCACTCTGGGTCGAGGCGACCGAACTCGACGAACCCGCCTACGCCGGTCGGGCTCGGGAACTCGCTCGCGAGTACCGCGCCCTGGTGACCTCCGTGCTCCAGCAGCGGGGCGCCTGGCAGGTCATCGACGCGGTGGAGCGGATGACCGACCTCTCCGAACTGGCCGACTCGGCCGGCTACGCGCCCTGGCTGACGCTGGACCAGAAGACCGAGCTGCTCGCCGCGCCGGACGTCACCGCCCGGCTGGAGCTGCTGGTCGGCTGGGTGAAGGACTACCTGGCCGAGCAGGAGGTCACCGAGCAGATCAACAGTGACGTCCGCGAGGGGCTGGAGAAGTCCCAGCGGGAGTTCCTGCTGCGCCAGCAGCTCGCCGCGATCCGCAAGGAACTGGGCGAGGACGAGCCGGACGGCTCCGCCGACTACCGGTCCCGCGTCGAGTCCGCCGAGCTGCCGGAGAAGGTTCGCGAGGCCGCCCTTCGCGAGGTCGGCAAGCTGGAGCGGGCCAGTGACGCCTCCCCGGAGGCGGGCTGGATCCGCACCTGGCTGGACACCGTCCTGGAGATGCCGTGGGGTACGCGTACCCAGGACAACACCGACCTGGCCGCGGCCCGGGCGGTGCTCGACGCCGACCACGCCGGCCTGGCCGACGTGAAGGACCGCATCCTGGAGTACCTGGCCGTGCGCAACCGCCGTGCCGAGCGCAACCTCGGTGTGGTCGGCGGACGCGGCTCCGGCGCGGTGCTCGCCCTCGCCGGTCCTCCCGGAGTGGGCAAGACCAGCCTCGGCGAGTCGGTGGCCCGGGCGCTCGGGCGCAATTTCGTCCGGGTCTCGCTCGGCGGTGTCCGCGACGAGGCGGAGATCCGCGGGCACCGGCGCACCTACGTGGGCGCGCTGCCCGGTCGGATCGTCCGCGCGCTGCGCGAGGCCGGCTCGATGAACCCGGTCGTCCTGCTCGACGAGGTGGACAAGCTGGCCGCCGGCTACGCCGGTGACCCGGCCGCCGCCCTGCTGGAGGTGCTCGACCCGGCGCAGAACCACACCTTCCGGGACCACTACCTGGAGGTCGACCTCGATCTGTCCGACGTGCTCTTCCTGGCCACCGCCAACGTGGTGGAGTCCATCCCCGGCCCGCTACTGGACCGGATGGAGCTGGTCACCCTGGACGGGTACACCGAGGACGAGAAGGTCGCCATCGCCCGGGACCACCTGCTGCCCCGGCAGCTGGAGCGGGCCGGGCTGACCGCCGACGAGGTCAGCGTCGCCGACGAGGCTCTCGCGCTGATCGCGGGGGAGTACACCCGGGAGGCAGGCGTCCGGCAGCTCGAGCGTGCCCTGGCCAAGATCCTGCGCAAGGTGGCGGTGACGCTGGCGACCGACCCGACGCCCGCACGTGTCGGCACCGACAACCTCTCCGGTTACCTGGGTCGGCCGAAGTTCACCCCGGAGTCGGCCGAACGCACCGCCGTACCCGGCGTGGCCACCGGCCTGGCCGTCACCGGCGCCGGAGGCGACGTGCTCTTCATCGAGGCGACAAGCATGGAGGGCGAGCCGGGGCTGACCCTCACCGGCCAGCTCGGTGACGTGATGAAGGAGTCGGCGCAGATCGCGCTCTCCTACCTGCGCTCCAACGGGCGTCGGTTCGGCATCGACCCGAACGCCCTCGCGGGCCGTCGGATCCACGTCCACTTCCCGGCGGGCGCGGTGCCCAAGGACGGCCCGAGCGCCGGCATCACCATGGTGACGGCCCTGGCGTCGCTGGTCACCGGCCGCCCGGTCCGCCCCGAGTTCGGGATGACCGGCGAGGTGACGCTCTCCGGTCGGGTGCTGCCGATCGGTGGGGTGAAGCAGAAGCTGCTCGCCGCGCACCGGGCCGGCCTCACCGAGGTGATCATCCCGGCGCGTAACGAGCCCGACCTGGACGACCTGCCGACCGAGGTGCGCGAGGCGCTGACCGTGCACACCCTGGCCGACGTGGCCGACGTGCTCGCCCTGGCGCTGCGCCCGGCCGACGTCGAGGCGCTGGACGGGTCGGCGCTCGCCGCCGCCTGACGCTCCGACCACAGGGACCCCCGCCGTTGCCGAACGGCGGGGGTCCTTTGGGTACGCGCGGAGGGGTCTACTGTCTCGCTTGAATCCTCAACTACCTCTCCGCCGCGAGGCGACCCCCTGGAGGAAAGCTTGTGAACGTGGTGCTCTGGATCATCCAGATCCTGCTCGCTGCTGTCTTCGCCGGCGCCGGCGTGACCAAGCTGACCCAGCCCAAGGAGAGACTGCGCGACCGGATGACCTGGGTGGACCCGGTCCCGCCGACCCAGGTCAAGGCGCTCGGCGCCGTCGAGCTGCTGGCGGCCGTCGGGCTGGTGCTGCCCCCGCTCACCGACATCGCCACCGTGCTCACCCCCCTCGCCGCGGTCGGGCTGGTCATCGTCATGGTCGGCGGAATCAGGGTGCACCTGCGCCGCGTCAAGACGGAGACCGCGCCGGAGCGGCGCCGCCTCGAGACGCAGGGGGCCGTAGCCTGCGTGGTGCTGCTCGTCCTCGCCGCGGTGGTGGCGTGGGGCCGGTTCGGCCCGTACCCCCTCTGATCCGCACGGCCCGCGACCGTCCTACCCGGTGACGTGTTCATACGTGGTGCCCGTCACACCGGCCCCTCGCGTCGATGATCGACTATAGAGTCTCCCCGCTGCTCGACGTCGTCACACAGCGGGGAGAGAATATGGAATCGATCGGGGATGTATCCGGTACCGTTGCGCCGGTTGTGCCGAAACGGCCAGGATCAGCGGGACGGGGGTTCGGACGGCGGGCGCTCTTCGCCGGCGGCGCGGGCGCCGCGGTCGCGACGACGCTGGCCACCCCGGTGAGGGCGGAACCGACCGGGACGGTCACGGTACGCGAGGGCGCGCTCAGTCTGCGCGACCCCAGGGTCGACTGCCTGCTCGACGGCAGTGACGAGTCGGCGAAGGTCGCCGCCGCGCTGAGTCTGCTGCCATCCGAGGGCGGGGAGATCTTCCAGCCGGTGGGCAGACTCGGCCTCGGATCGGAGATCGTGTTCCCGACGAGCCTGACCTGGACCGGGGAGAACATCGGCGCGGCGATCATTCAGCCGGCTCCGGGTTACACCGGTCGCCTGATCTCGACAGGCACGTACAACCAGATCTCCAACGTGCACTTCTACGGCAAGCGGACCTCGGGCGTGCTACTGACCGTCCGTCGCCCCCGGTCGACCTTCCACCACCTGCACTTCAGCAACTCCGGCAGTCACGCCATCGAGTTCGTCGGTACGGGTGAGAGCACGAGCGCCCACGGGAACAAGATCACCGACATCAGTATCGAGGACGGCGTCGGCATCGGCATCTTCGTGAACGCCTGGGCCTACGACAACGAGTTCCTGAACGTCTGGATCGGTGAATGCCAGACCGGGTTACGACTGCACGACGGCGCGTGCATGTTCGACAACCTCCACGTGTGGGGATGCGTCGGCAGCGGCGTCGAACTGCGTAACAGCGCTCACCGGAACATCTTCCAGAACGTCTACCTCGAGTCGAACGGCACGGGCGGCACCGGGAACGGAGTCGACCTCTGGGAGGTCTGGGGCAACCAGTTCATTGGCGGCCGGCTGTGGCGTAACGCCTCCAACGGCATCGGCATCTATTCGTCCGTACGCACTCGGGTCATGGGTCTCGAGATCCACGAGAATGGCGAGAACGGCATCCGCGGCGGCGATTCCGGGATGTGCCAGGTGATCGGCAACCAGATCTACTCCGATACGACTCCCCGCCAGCAGGACCGGCCGCTCGTGACCGTCGGCACCAGCAACAACTGGATCGTCAGCAACAACGTGATGCGTGCCTTCGACCATGCTTCCGGCGGCATGTCGCTTGTCGGCGCGAACAACGTGGTCAGCGGGAACATCGAGTAGAACCGGCGGGCGGAGTGCGCACCCGCTGCCGGCGACCGTCGTACCACGGCGGTCGCCGGCGGCGTGCTCAGCGCTCGTCGCCCCCGCGATCGCGCCGCACGGTTGCCTTGCGGCCCTTGATCGTGCTGGAGCGCAAACCGGAGATCACCTCGTCGGCCACCCCCTGTGGCACCTCCACCAGCGAGAAGCGGTCGGCGATCTCGATCGAGCCGATGTCCCGGCCGCGGATCCCGGTCTCCCCGGTGATCGCGCCGACCAGATCCTGCGGGCGCACCCCGGCGCGCCGGCCCAGGCCGACGAACACCTGCACGGTGTTGCCGCCACCCGAGCGTGGCCGCCCCCCGCCCCGCCGGTCGCCGCCCCGGCCGCCGGCCTCCGGTCGACCCTCGCGGGGCCCGCGTACCGGAATCTGCGGGATCTCCTCCTCGTCGTCGGAGCCCGGCGACGCCACCTCGTGGGCCAGCTTCACGGCGGCGAGGGCGACCTCCATCAGGTCGAACTCGTCGGTCAGCGTCTCCACGATCACCCGGAACGGGTCGAGGTCGTCCTCCAGCAGGCTCTCCCGCAGCGCCGCCTGGGTCAGCTCCAACCGGCGGGTACGCATGTCCGCCACCGTGGGGATCTTGTCGATGGTGATCCGCTGGCCGGTCACCCGCTCGATGGTCTTGAGCATCCGGTGCTCACGCGGCTCGGCGAGGGTGATCGCCACGCCCTCGCGGCCCGCGCGGCCCACCCGGCCGATCCGGTGCACGTACGACTCCGGAGCCGACGGCACGTCGTAGTTGACCACGTGGGTCAGCTGCTCGACGTCCAACCCGCGGGCCGCCACGTCGGTGGCCACCAGCAGGTCGGCGGTGCCCGCCCGCAACCGGCTCATCACCCGGTCGCGTTGCTCCTGGCTCATGCCACCGTGCAGCGCCTCGGAGCGGTAGCCCCGGCCGTTCATCGTCTCGGTCAGCCGGTCGACCTCCTCCCGGCTGCGGCAGAAAACGATCGCCGCGGTCGGGGACTCCACGTCCAACACCCGGCCCAACGCGGCCGGCTTGTGCGCCCGCGTCACGATGTACGCGCTCTGCCGGACCCGGGGCGCCTCACCCGCGACCTGCTGCTCCCGGCCGATCTCGATCCGGACCGGCTCACGCAGGTGTTGGCGGGCCATCCCGTCGATGCGCGACGGCATGGTGGCCGAGAAGAGCACCGTCTGACGCTGCGCCGGGGCGTGCTCCAGGATCGCCTCGATGTCCTCGGCGAAGCCCATGTCGAGCATCTCGTCGGCCTCGTCGAGCACCACCGTGGCCAGCCCACCCAGACGCAGGGTGCCCCGGGCGATGTGGTCGAGGGCACGGCCCGGGGTGGCCACCACCACGTCGACGCCGCTGTCCAGTGCCCGCAGCTGCCGCCCGATCGGCTGCCCACCGTAGATCGGCAGCACCCGCGCGCCCAGGTCCTTACCGTAGCGGTGGAACGCCTCGGACACCTGCACCGCCAGCTCGCGGGTCGGCACCAGCACCAGCGCCATCGGGTCGCCGCCCTGGCGGTGTGCCTCCATGAGGTTCAGCAGCGGCAGCGCGAACGCCGCCGTCTTGCCGGTGCCGGTGGCCGCCTGACCCAGCAGGTCCCGACCCTCCAGCAGCGGCGGGATCGCCTCCCGCTGGATGGGGGTCGGCTCCTCGTAACCGAGGGCGGCCAGCGCGCCCAGCAGTTCGGCGCGCAGCCCGAGGTCCGTGAAGGCGCTCGCCTCGTCGGTGCCGTCGGGGGTGGTGTCGGTCGGTGCGTCGTGCTGTGCAGGTGCGGAACTCATGTGCCAAGCCTTTCATCACGCCGTCCGGGCCGTTGCGCCGACCGCCACAAGTACCGTCCCAGAGGCCGTGCTGCCGTCGCTCACGATCTGCCGGCGACCTCTCGGTCAGCCGCCGGTGGTCAGGATGGCCAGCACCATCACCGCGGCGAGGGCCACGTCGAGCACCACGCACCACTCGGCGTAGCCGCGCGGCACCACCCGGCCGGTGCGGTGGTGCACCAGGTCCCAGCCGGCGTGCGCCAGCCACCCGAACGCCACCAGCCACGCGGCCGTCCGCCCGCCGACCGCGACGGCGACCAGCGTCAGGGCGACCCAGGCGGCCAGACCGGCGAGTTGGGTCGCGAGCACACCCGGCCCGCGCAGGGTCCGGCGGGCCACGCCGATCAGCAGGTAGCCGCCGGGCAGCACCAGCATCGTCCACGGGCTGAGCACCCCCGGGTCGACCCACATGTCCACGGTCATCAGCAGCGCCAGCCCGGTCGGCCAGCGGCGGGCGAGCGCCACCACGGCCGGATGCCGGTGTATCACCGCCGGCGTCTCGTGCCGATGGCGCACCGCCACCAGCACCATGGCCGGCACCATCAGCAGATGACCGCCGAGCATCAGGGCGTCGGCATCCAGCAGGCCCGCCCGCAACGGCACGAGCAGCAGCAGGAACGGCACGTACATCGCCGCGGCCATCTCGGCGACCCCACGCCAGTGGTGCGCCCGATAGCGCATCCACACCGTCATCCCGACGGTCATGTTCGTGGCCATCACCAGCGCGGCAACGTCCGGCCGGCCCAACGTCCCGGCGAGCCCCAGTGGGGGGCCGGCCGCGTCCCACACCGGTCCGAGCAGCAGCATCCCGGCGATCATCGCCAGCGCCATCTCGCCGAGATGCCACAGCAGCCGCCGCGTGCCACCGGCCGGCGCCGCGCCGATCGGTGCCGCGGGCACCGTGGCCAGGGACGCTGGGCCCGGGGGCGCAGGCTGGTCGGTCGGCAGCGGCCCGGCTGACGGTACGGCGGCGCTGTCCGCGTACATCTGTGTCTTTTCCATGCCTCGACCCTGCCGGCTTCCCCGGCGCGGCGGGCAGACCCGCTCGTCACCGGAAATCGTGCGGGCCGCACGGTTGAACCGTGACGGTTCGCAGGGGTGGACCATGCGCGGGGCGGTCCTAGGATCGGTGCGTGGCGAGCGAGGCGGTGACTCCCCGGGCGGACCGCCGGCTGCACCGCGCCCGGCAGGCGACGCTGTTGTCCCTGGCCACCGGTGTCTGGGCGAGCGTCCTGTTACCGGCGGTCGGCCTGTCCCACGAGCCCGACCGGGGCCGGGTGACGCTCGGCGCGGTCGGCATCCTCGCCTTCGTGATCGCGCAGACCGCAGTGCTGTACGCGGCCGTGACGCCGTGGCTCCACCCGCGCTGGCGGCGCCGCGCCGAGCTGGGCCTGGCCGCGGTGGCGGTGCTGACCGTGCCACTGGTCGGTCCGGTGGCGGCCGGCAGGTGGCCCACCTGGGCCTGGCTCGGTGCGGCACTGATCGGCATGACGCCGCTGCTGGTGCGGTTGCGGACCGCGCTGGCGTTGGCGGCCGGCGTCCTGTTGGTGGCGGTCGGGGTCGCCCTGTGGACCGGCGGTTCCGTTCCGCGCCACCTCGCCGTGACCGGCGGGGTCGGGGTGGGCGTCGCCGCCGTCAACGGATTCCAGGTCTGGTTCTGGGGCCTGCTCGTGGAGGCGCGGCAGGGTCAGGCCGCCCAGGTCCGGCTGGCCGCCGCCGAGGAGCGGCTGCGCTTCGCCCGTGACGTGCACGACGTGCTGGGGCACAGCCTCACGGTGATCGCGTTGAAGGCGGAACTCGCCGCCCGGCTCGCCCCGGTCGACCCGGAACGGGCCGGGCGGGAAGCCGCCGAGGTGCAGCGGTTGGCCGCGTCCGCGCTGACCGAGGTACGGGAGACCGTGCACGGTTACCGGGCCGTCGACCTCGGCGAACAGTTGGCGGCGTTGGTGGGTGTGCTGCGCTCCAGCGGGGTGCGGTGCACGGTCCTACCGCCACCAGCGGACCTGCCGCAGCCCGTCGCCGCCGAGCTGGCGGCGGTGCTGCGCGAGGCGGGCACCAACGTGCTGCGGCACAGCCGGGCCGACTGGTGCCGGATCCGCATCGACCGGGAGGACGACGTGGCCAGGATGACGGTGACCAACGACGGTGCCGACGACCGTGGCCCGGACGCGCACAGCCACGGCCTGCGCGGGCTGGCCGACCGGCTCGCCGCTGCCGGGGGCGAGTTGCGCACACGCCGGAAGGACGCGGTGTTCACCCTTGAGGCCATCGTGCCGGTGGCGTCGTGATCCGCGTTCTGCTCGCCGACGACGAGGACCTGATCCGGGTCGCGGTCGCCGCGCTGCTCGGCCTGGAACCGGACATCGAGGTGGTGGCGCACGCCGCCGACGGGCCGACGGCGGTCACCGCGGCACTGGCGCACCGCCCGGACGTGGCGGTGGTGGACCTGGAGATGCCCGGCCTGGACGGCATCGCGGTAGCCGCCGAGCTGACCCGCGTCCGACCGGAGTGCGCGGTGGTCGTGCTGACCGGCCACGGCCGTCCGGGGCACCTCCGCCAGGCGCTGACCGCCGGCGCCCGAGGGTTCCTGCCCAAGGGTTCGCCGGGTGGCGCGCTCGCCGACGTGATCCGCCGGGTCCACGCCGGAGGCCGGTACGTCGACCCGTCGCTGGCCGCCGACGCGCTGACGCTGCCACCGTGCCCGCTGACCCCTCGGGAACTGGAGACACTGCGGCTGGCCGAGGTCGGTGCCCCGGTCGCGGTGATCGCCCGTCGGGTGCACCTGTCCACCGGCACCGTCCGCAACCACCTCTCCGCCGCCGTACAGAAGCTCGGCGCGGTCGACCGGGCCGAGGCGGTCCGCACCGCCCGGGACAACGGCTGGCTCTGACCCTCGTCGGGCAGCGGCGACGCCTCACCTGGTGGACGTCCCCGCCTTCCGGGCACTCGCAACCCGACGGCGATCGGGCACGGCCGCCGGGAGCCAACGCAGACCGTCAGTCAGCCCCTCGTCTCCCAATCTGCTGCAAAGATGGGCAGCGACTCGGCTTTGATCTTTCGTGGTGGCGCGGGCCGTCCGGCTAGCGTGGGCCCGTGCGTACCGTGGAACTGGTCTGCTCGCCCGGCTTGGAGGTCGCGGTCCGGGCGGTCTGGGATCGTCTGGCGGCCGCCGGGTTGCCCAGCCTGGCCCGCAACATCCATCCGACCAACCGGCCGCACCTGACCCTCGCCGCGGTGGACGAGTTTCCGCTCGGGGTCGAGCGCCGTCTGGCCGAGCTGTTCGACGCCGCGCTGCCGGTGCCGGTGACGCTCGACCGGGTCGTCGTCCTCGACGGCAGTGCCCCGCTGGTCTGGCTGGTGCGATCCACGCCGGCGTTGACCGCGCTGCACACCGCCGTCTGGGACGTCCTCGCCTCCGCTGACGGGCACCGCGCGTGGCACGCGCCGGGTGCGTGGGTGCCGCACCTGAGCCTGGCGCTGCGGTTTCGTAACGCGGATCTGCGGCTGGCCCGGGCCGTCGCTGGTGGGCAGCGGCCGACGGGCGCGTTCGTCGCGGCTCGCAGCTACGACGGCACGGATCGAACAGTGACCACCCTCGGATAGCGCCTGCGCGCCGCTCCGGCCGGGCAGGCTTCGCGCAACTACCGCGGTGCGGGGTTGACCGCGACGATCGGATAACGCTCCGAGAGATCCACCCGTTCTGATCTATTGCCGGGACGTTCCACGTAGTTAAATGGCCGGTAACTTGTGGCGCACGCCACAGTGAGCCCCCGGGAGCGCCGGCCATGCTGCAGGTGCGCAACCTCGAGGTCGTCTACGACGACGTGATGCTGGTCCTGCGCGGCCTGAGCATCACCGTCCCGCCGGGTGGGATCGTCGCGCTGCTCGGCGCGAACGGTGCCGGCAAGACCACCCTGCTGCGGGCGATCACCGGCCTGCTCGACATCCACCACGGCGCGGTGGTCCTGGGTGAGGTCACCCTGGACGGTGAGCCGCTGCACCGGCTGCGCCCCGCCGCGATCGTCCGCCGAGGCGTCGGCCAGGTGATGGAGGGCCGGCGGATCTTCGGCGAGCTGACCGTCGAGGAGAACCTGCGCCTCGGCGGACACACCGACCCGCGCCGCATCCCGGCCCGGCTGGACGAGGTGTTCACGCTCTTTCCCGTGCTGGCCGAGCGTCGGCGCCGGGCCGCCGGCTACCTCTCCGGCGGCGAGCAGCAGATGCTGGCCATGGGCCGGGCGCTGATGGCCGGGCCGCGCTACCTGCTGCTCGACGAGCCCAGCCTCGGGCTGGCCCCGCGGATGGTCGAGCAGGTCCGCGAGCTGATCGTCCGGATCAACGAGGCCGGCACGGCCGTGCTGCTGGTCGAGCAGAACGCCGCCATGGCGCTCTCCGTCGCCGCGCACGGCTACGTGCTGGAGACCGGGCGGGTGGTGCTGGACAAGCCGGCCGCCCAACTGCTCGCCGACGACGACGTGCGGGAGTTCTACCTCGGTCTGCACGCTGGCGCAGATGCCGGGCGGCGATCGTTTCGCGACGTGAAGCACTACCGGCGACGGAAGCGGTGGTTGTCGTGACGGATGACGTGATCCTGCGTTTCACCGACGTCCAGCTCAGCTTCGCCGGCGTCAGGGCGGTGGACGGGGTGAGCTTCACCGTCGGCCGTGGGGAGCTGTTCGCCGTGATCGGGCCCAACGGCGCCGGCAAGACGTCCGTGTTCAACGTCCTCTCCGGGGTCTACCGGCCGCAGGCCGGCCGCGTCGTCTTCGACGGCGTCGACCTGATCGGCCGGCGACCACACGAGATCGCCGCCCTCGGGCTGGCCCGCACGTTCCAGAACGTCGAGCTGTTCGCCAACCTCACCGTCCTGGAGAACCTGCTGCTCGGCCGACACCACCACCTGCGCTATGGCACCCTCGCCGCGATCGCCTGGTGGGGCCGGGCCCGGCGGGCCGAGCTGGCCGCCCGCGCCGCCGTGGAGGAGATCGTCGAGTTCCTGGAGCTGGAGCAGTGGCGCCGGATGCCGGTCGGGTTGCTGCCGTACGGGGTGCAGAAGCGCGTCGAGATGGGCCGCGCCCTGGCCATGGAACCGAAACTGCTGCTGCTCGACGAGCCGGTCGGTGGGATGAACCTCGAGGAGACCGAGGACATGGCCCGCTACATCCTCGACGTCCGCGAGGAGTTGGGCATCCCGATCGTGCTGGTCGAGCACGACATGGGCCTCGTGATGGACCTCGCCGACCGGGTGCTGGTGGTCGATTTCGGTCAACCGGTGGCCACCGGCACACCGGCCGAGATCCAGACCCACCCCGACGTCCTGCGGGCGTACCTGGGGGAGGTGAGCCGGGCGTGACGGCCACCACGATCGCCACCCGGGTACGCGACCACGCCCGCGACACCCCGCGCCGGGTCGCGCTGCGGGAGAAGATCCGCGGCGTCTGGCAGGAGGTGACCTGGGAGTCCTCCTGGGACACCGTGCGGACCGTGGCGCACGGGCTGCTGGCGTTGGGTGTCGCACCGGGGGAACGGGTCGCCGTCCTGGCCGACAACCGACGGGAGTGGCTCTGGACCGACGTGGCGACCGTGGCGGTGCGCGCGGTCACCGTGGGCCTCTACCCGACCAGCCCGGCCGGCGACGTGGGTTACCTGCTGGCCCACAGCGGCGCCCGCGTGCTGATCGCCGAGGACCAGGAGCAGGTCGACAAGGCGCTCGCCGTGCTCGCCGACTGCCCCGCCCTGATCACCGTCGTCTACCTCGAACCACGCGGCGTGCGGGGCCGCTACCGGCACCCGGCACTGCTGGACTGGGACACCTTCCTCGCCCGGGGTGCCGCCCACCGCGCCGCGCACCCGGACGCGCTGCCCACGCTGATGGCCGCCGCCACCGGCGACGACCTGGCCACGCTGGTCTACACGTCCGGCACCACCGGTCGGCCCAAGGGCGCCATGCTGACGGTGGCCAACGTGGACTTCGCCCTGCGTACCGCCACCGCCGGAGTCGGCCTGGCCGATCCGCCGCCGGGCCCGGACGACCTGGTGCTGTCGTACCTGCCGCTGTGTCATGTCGCCGAGCGGGTCTTCACCACCTGGTGCACGGCCGGCGGTGGGGTGCAGGTCAACTTCGCCGAGTCGATCGCCACCGTGCCGGCGAACCTGCGCGAGGTGCAGCCGACGCTGCTGTTCGGGGTGCCGCGGATCTGGGAGAAGATCCTCGCCACCGTCACCATCCGGGTGGC
Source organism: Micromonospora sp. CA-259024 (assembly GCF_050936255.1). NCBI lineage: Bacteria > Bacillati > Actinomycetota > Actinomycetes > Micromonosporales > Micromonosporaceae > Micromonospora > Micromonospora sp. CA-259024. Next base: position 1,752,911 of record NZ_JBNJND010000001.1, read on the forward strand.
CGCCGCGTCCCCGGTGAAGCGGGCCGTCACCCGGTTCTGGCTGCGCGTCTCCGACCGCATCGGCGCCCGCCTGGTCGCGACCGGCGGCCGGCACACCCTCTCGACACGACTGGCGTACGCCGTCGGCTGGGTGTTCTGCTACCGGGCGCTGCGCGAGCGGATCGGCGTCCGCCGGGTCCGCTACGCGGCGTCCGGGGCGGCGCCGATCGCCCCGGAGGTGCTGCGGTTCTTCATGGGCATCGGGGTGCCGATGCACGAGGTGTACGGCATGACGGAGAACTCGGCGATCGCCACCGGCAATCGTCCCGGCCGGGTGAAGCTCGGCACCGTGGGTGAGCCGCAGGACGGCGTCGAGCTGCGCATCGACGAGGCGACCGGGGAGATCCTCACCCGACATCCCGGGGTCTTCGCCGGCTACCTGGACGACCCGGCCGCCACCGCCGAGGTGCTCACCGCCGACGGGTGGCTGCGCAGCGGCGACATCGGCGAGTGGGTGGACGGCACGCACGTGCGGATCACCGGCCGGGCGAAGGACATCATGATCACGGCCGGTGGCAAGAACATCGGCCCGGCGGCGATCGAGAACGAGCTCAAGACGTCTCCGTACGTCAAGGAGGCCATCCTGATCGGCGACCGCCGCCCCCACCTGGCCGCGCTGATCGGCATCGAGGTGGACACGGTGGGGCAGTGGGCGCTGCGGCGGCGGTTGGCCTACACCACCTACCGCGACCTCAGCGCGAAGCCGGAGGTGGTGGCCCTGATCCGGTCGGTGGTGGACGAGGTCAACGGCCGGCACCCGCCGGTGGAGCAGGTCCGGCGCTTCCGGCTGCTGCCCCGCGAGTTGGACGAGGACGACGGGGAGCTGACCGCCACCCAGAAGGTCCGCCGGGAGGCTGTCACCACCCGCTTCGCCGACCTGGTCGACGAGCTGTACGTACCCGGCGGTGACCGGTGAGCGAGCTGATCGAGAGCCTGCTGCGCGGGCTCGGCACCGGCAGCGTCTACGCCCTGCTGGCGCTCGGCTTCGTCATCATCTACAAGGCCACCCGGGTGATCAGTTTCGCCCAGCCGGCGTTCATGCTGGCCGGCGTCGTCGGGGTCACCTACCTCAGCCCGGCGATCGGTTTCTGGGCCGCGGTGCCGGCCGCCGCCCTGCTCACCGGGCTGCTCGCGCTCGGCGTGGAACGCGCGGCGGTGCGCCCGATGGTCGGCCGGCCGGCGTTCGTCGTCGCCATCATCACCCTCGGCGTGGACGTCGCCGTCCGGGTGGTGGTCAACGCGTTCATCGGGTTGGACGTACGCCACGTCGGCGACCCGTGGGGGCTGCGGACACTCGCGCTCGGCCCGGTCGAGGTGCAGCAACGCCACCTCGCCGCGCTGCTCGCCACCGCGTTGCTGGTGGCCGGGCTGTTCGCGTTCTTCCGGTTCAGCCGCACCGGGCTGGCCATGCGGGCCGCCGCGCTCGACCAGGAGGCGGCGTTGGCCAACGGGGTCTCCGTCGGTGGGGTCTTCGCGGTCAGCTGGGCGCTCGCGGGCGGGCTCGCCGCGGTCGCCGGCACCTTCGCCGCCGCCGGTGGCAGCGTCGACGGCGCACTGTGGCTGATCGCGCTCACCGCTCTGCCGGTGATCATCCTGGGCGGGTTGGACTCGCTGCCCGGCGCGGTCGTCGGCGGGCTCGCCGTGGGTGTCCTGCAGGAACTCACCGCCACGTACGCCAACGACATCGGCTGGCTGGGCGGCAACGTGTCGGTGATCACCCCGTACCTGCTGATGCTGGTCGTGCTGCTGGTCCGCCCGTACGGGCTGTTCGGCACCCGGGAGGTGGAACGGGTTTGAGGAACCGGCCGTTGTTGCGCACCTCGTACGCGCAGGACCTGGCGCTGCTGGACACCCCGGCCAAACGGGCGTGGACGTCGGTGCTGCTGGTGCTGGCCGTCGCGCTGCCCTTCCTGCTCGCCGACGACCTGCTGCAACTGCTCGCGGTCGGTTGTGTGGCGGCGATCGGCGCGATCGGGTTGGGCCTGGTCACCGGGTACGCCGGGCAGGTCTCGCTGGGGCACGCGTTCTTCCTGGGCGTCGGCGCGTACACCGCGGCGGTACTCAGCGGCGACCCGGACGGGCGGGTACTCGGCTTCGGTGTCACCGACATCGCCCTGTGGCTGCCGGCCGCCGGCGCGGTCGCCGCGCTCGCCGGCGTGCTGGTCGCGCCGCTGGCCACCCGGCTGCGGGGGCTCTACCTGGCCATCGTCACCCTCGGCCTGGTCTTCATCGGCCAGCACATCTTCAACGAGTGGTCGGCGGTGACCGGCGGCGCCGGTGTCGGCCGACCGGCGGCCACCCTGGAGTTCCTCGGCCACCCCCTCGCCGTCACCGACGCGGTCGCCACCCGCGACCAGAAGCTGTACTGGCTGATGCTGGGTCTGCTGCTGGTGTTCGCCCTGGCCGCCCGCAACCTGGCCCGGTCCCGGGTCGGGCGGGCCTTCACCGCGATCCGCGACCGGGACATCGCCGCCGGGGTGATCGGGGTGAACCTGGTCCGCTACAAGACGATCGCGTTCGCGGTCTCGTCGGCGTACGCCGGCTGCGCCGGAGCGTTGCTGTACACCATCACCGGATTCTTCGACCCGGGCACGTTCAGCCTGCTGCTGTCGGTGCAGTACATCGCCATGGTGCTGATCGGCGGCGCGGGCACCATCTCCGGCGCCATCGCCGGGGCGTTCTTCATCACCCTGCTGCCCCGGCTCACCCGGGAGGTGCAGGCGTGGGTGCCGTTCATCAGCACCCAGCCGAACGAGGTGCCGAACGTCTTCCAGGTGGAGACGGTCCTCTACGGCGTACTCATCATCGTCTTCCTCATCTTCGAGCCGCGCGGGCTGTTCGGCATCTGGGTCCGCGTCCGCGGCTACTGGAAGGCGTGGCCGTTCTCCTACTGACCCGATGCGAGGAAGCCATGAGAAGACACCGGACCTCCGCCGCCGTGCTGGCCGCCGTCCTGCTGGCCGGCGCGCTGACCGGGTGTCGCGGTGGCGACGCCACCACCGACGCCTCCGGGCTGAAGACCGACGTGGGGGTCACCGCCGAGCCGTGCCCCGAGGCGGTCGACAAGAACAAGGGCTGCATCTACCTGGGGATCATCTCCGACCTCACCGAGGGCCCGTTCCGGGCCCTGGCCGTGCCGATCACCGACGCGCAGAAGGCGTTCTGGAAGCGGGTGAACGCGGCCGGCGGCATCGGCGACCACGAAATTGACGTGACCCGGTACGTGCGGGACAACAAGTACAACCCGCAGACCCACAACCAGGTGTACCAGGAGATCAAACCGAACGTGCTGGCGCTGGCGCAGAGCCTGGGCTCGCCGACGACCGGCGCGATCCTGGCCGACATGAAGGCCAACAACGTGATCGCCGCCCCAGCCGCCTGGACCTCCGGCTACGCCTTCGAGGACGTCATCGTCGAGTCCGGCGCCAACTACTGCATCGAGTCGATGAACGCGCTGGACTACGCCAAGGAGGCGTACGCCCCGAAGTCGGTCATGGCCGTGCACCTGGCCGGTGACTACGGCGACGACGCGGCGGCGGGCGCGAAGCTCGGCGCGCAGGCCCTCGGGCTCAGCTTCAACGCGGTGAAGACCGACTCGGGCGCGGACAAACAGGCCGGCGCGATCCAGGCCATCCTGGCCGGCAAGCCGGACGTGGTGGTGCTGACCATGGGCCCCGCCGACGCGGCCACCATCGTCGGGCAGGCCGCGGCGCGCGGTTTCGCCGGCCGGTTCATCGGCACCAGCCCCACCTGGAACCCGGCGCTGTTGCAGAGCCCGGCCGCCCCGGCGCTGCTCGCCCGCTACGAGCAGACCGCCCCGTGGAACACCTGGAGCAGCGACACCCCGGGGCACCGGGCGCTACGCGACGCGCTGCTGGGGGTGACCCCGAACGACGGCTACACCTCCGGCTGGGTCTGGTCGTACCCGATGAAGGCCGCGCTGACCAAGGCCGTCGCCGACGGTGACCTGACCCGTGCGGGGCTGCTCAAGGCCGTCACGTCGCTGAGCTCGGTGGACTACGAGGGCATGTTGCCGGCCAGCGCGGGCAACTACGCGGCCGGCCCGAACGACGGGGCGCTGCGGGTCACCTCGGTGTACAAGCCGGACCAGGCGTCCCCGACCGGCGTCAGCCAGGTCCGCGACCTGTTCACCGGCCCGACCGCGCAGGCCTACACCCTGGATCGCCCTTGCTACGAGAAGCTCTGACCGTCGGGCGGGCCGCTCGCCCCGATCGGGACGGCCCGGATGCCACGCATCCGGGCCGTCCAGGTTCACACCCGCGTCAGCGGTAGAAGCGCAGGTAGTCGAACTCGGCGGTGACCGGCGGTTCGGCGCCGCCGTGCGCGACCAGCCCGATCCGGGGAGTGGTGTCGGCCGGGAAGGTCCACACCGCACCCCACGTCCAGCTCCGCCCGTCCCGGCTGGAGCCGGCCCGGAGCTCGTGCTCCCCGGTGGCCGGGTCGACGTGGTGCGCCAGCCGCAGCCAGGTGGTGGTGGCCGGGGTGCCGACGATGCTGCCGCCGTACACCGGCTGGCCGGCGAAGGGCAGCTCGTAGCCGTACTCGACCTGCCGGGTGTTCCAGATCGCCACCTGGGCCAGCCGGGCGAACCGGTCGTCGTCCACGTAGGCGACAAGCCCGGCCTGCTGGTAGTTGCGGACCGTCTCCTCGCCCACGTCGAGTGTCACCTTCGTCTCGATGACGTAGTCGCCGCGCGGGGCGTCGCGCAGCAGCACACCCGCCGTGTTGCCGGTGCCGGTCAGGTCGGCGCCCTGCACCGGCCAGCGCAGCGCGCCGCCGGCGACGGTGGCCGCCGGGTCCTCGCGTACCCACCGCCAGTCGTCGTCCAGCCCGTCGCCGAACTCGTCGGAGTACGCCGGCAGTGGCGCGCCGACCCGTGGCTCGGGCACCGCCCGCTTCGCCGGCTGGTACAGCCGGGCGACGCTGACGTTGTCGAACTCGGCCCGCCCGCCGGTGGCGGTCAGCCCGGGTCGACCCGCGACCGGGCGATCCAGCCGCAGCGACACCACGGCGAGCTGGTCACCGAGGCGGGCGGGGCTCAACTCGGCGATGAGCTGCTGCCCGCGTACCTCGATGGCCAGGTTGTGTGGGTCGGTCAGGTCGAGCCCGGCGGGCAGCGGCGTGCTGGCCTGGCGGCGGCCGTCGCTGGCGACGAGGCGGCCGCCGACCGCGTCCACCCGGACCTCGACCCGGCCGGAGAGGGTGAGCCCGGCGCCGGCCGCGCCGGTCAGCCGCAGGTCGGCCTCCGCGCGCACGTCGCCGCCGACGGTGGTACGGCTGGTCAGCACGCCGCTGCCGGCGAGCCGACCGTCGGTGACCCGCCACTCGCCGGCCTCGCGTCGCCAGTCGGCCAGCCCGGCGGTGTCGAACCTCTCGTTCACCCGACCGGTCGTGACCGGTGCCGGTCGGGCGCTCTCGGACGGGCCGGCGCCCGCGTTCACCGTCGGCCAGCCGTCGATCCAGTCCAGCCGGTCCAGCAGCATCGGGCGTTCGTTGATGCCGAACGGCTCGTCGAGGTACGGGTCGGCGCGGTCGATCGCGTGGTAGACGATCCAGTCCTGGCCGGACAGGTCGGTGAGGAAGCCGTTGTGCCCGGTGCCGATCCACCGGTTGCCGTTCTGGGTGAGCACCGGCGTGCCACCGGCCCGGGACGCGGTCAGTGCGACGCCGTCGCGGTCGGTGAACGGGCCGCGTGGGCTGCGCGCGCGTCCGACCTGGACGGAGTAGCCGGTGGCCGGGCCGGCGCAGCAGTTCGCGGTGGAGGCGAACAGGTAGTACCAGCCGTCGTGGCGCAGCACGTAGCTGCCCTCGAACCTGTTGTCGATCGCCACCTGCGTCGGTGTGCCCACGGCGTTCAGCCCGTCCGAGCTGAGTTCGGTGACCGAGATGCCGCCGTAGTAGCTGCCGTAGTAGAGGTAGCCGCGGCCGTCGACGTCGGTGAACTGGCTGGGGTCGATGGTCCACAGGTAGCCGCCGCCACCGCCGGGGCGGGGGGCGACGACCGGATCGGCGGCGAAGGTCCACGGCCCGGTCGGGGTGGGGGCGGTGGCCGCGCCGATGGCGTAGTCGCTGCCCTCGGTGGAGACGGTGGTGTCGGTGACCGTCACGTACATCACCCACCGGTCGCCGACGCGGCGCACGTCAGGTGCCCAGAACGCCGCACCGGAGGCCGCGTACGGCGGGCGCTGGTCGGGGCCGAACGCGTCCCCGACGTACGTCCAGTCGACCAGGTCGGCCGAGCGGGCGGTGGGCACGCGGTGGAACTGGTGCTCGCCCGCACGCAGCGGGTCGGTGGTGCCGTAGGCGTACCAAAAGCCGTCCTCGCCGCGGACGATGACCGGGTCGGCGAACGTGTCGCCCACGTTCACCGAGATCGGGTTGCGGTAGCGGGACGGGCCGTCGGAGCCGGCGGCGGGTAGGGGCGCGGTCGTGGCCAGGATCAGACCGAGCGCGGCGGCGAGCGCGCCGCCGCGGCGAAGGTGTCGCATGTGGACCTGCCTCGGGGGAGTGGGCGGTGTGCCCTCCGTTCCTACAACGTTAGATACAACGTTGTAAAGGGCTCGCACCTGCCGTATGGGACGGCACCGGCGGCGGACCCGACGGTCGGAGCGCCGACGGTCGGGGCGATGATGGGGCCATGAGTGCTGGCACCGAGGGGCGGGGAATGGCCGAGCTGGCCGCTCTGCTGGCCGACGGCACCCGGGCCGGCATCTGCGTCGCGCTGCTCGACGGGCGGGCGTGGACCGCCGGTGAGCTGGCCCGCCGTGCCGGTGTCGCCCAGTCGACGGCCAGCGACCACCTCACCCGCCTGGTCCGGGGTGGGCTGCTGGTCGAGGAACGGCAGGGCCGGCACCGCTACCTGCGGCTGGCCGGGCCGTCGGTGGCCCAGCTGATCGAGCACCTGGCCGGACATGCCCCGACCCCATCCGCGCCGACCGGCTCGCTGCGCGCGGCGACCACCACCGCCGCCCTGGCGTACGCCCGGACCTGCTACGACCACCTGGCGGGGCGGCTCGGCGTGCTGATGTACGACGCGCTGCTGGCCGACGGACGGTTGGACCGGTCCAGCGGGTTGGCGTTGACCGCGGACGGGTGGGCGTGGGCGACCGAACTGGGCGTACCGGTGTACCTGCTGCGCACCGGTCGACGCCCGGTGGTCCGGGACTGCCTGGACTGGACCGAGCGCCGCCCGCACCTGGCCGGAGCACTCGGCGCGGCGCTCTGCCGCCGGTTCACCGATCTGGGCTGGATCAGCCAGGGCGCCGGCCGCGCCATCCGTCTCACCCCCACCGGCCGCGTCGCCCTCGCCGAAACCCTGGATGTCCCCGACAACACCCTCGCCCCCGCCCCTTCCCCGGCACCCACCAGCGGCCGAGCCTGACGCGGCAGCAGCAGTCGGCGGCACCGCATCCTGGATCGAGCACGATCTCGGTGACGTGGCGGCATTGTTCGGTGGGCGGCGAAGGGTTCGGGTTCTACGGTCGGGCGGTGACTGACACGTGGCCTGGCATCGCTCCCGCTCCGGGAACACCGCAATGCGCGCCGCCCTCGTTCGAACCGGGGCGCGGTTGGTGGATCACGAGGCACGCCGACGTGCGGGCGGCGCTGACCAACCCGGCCTTCCAGGTGCCGGCCGTCGACGGCGGTCCACCCGGCACGCTTGCCTGGCTGCGCGCCTCGGTCAGCCGGTTCAGTCCGCCGCAGCGCCACGCCGAGCGCCGGGCGATGGTGGTGACCGCGCTGGCCGCGCTCGACCCGGACGACCTGCGGCGCGAGGCTGCCCGGCTGACCGTCGACGTTCTCGACCGCGCCGAGGACCGTGTCGACGTGATGCGTGAACTGGCCCGGCCGGTGCCACTGCGGGCGCTGGCCGATCGCCTCGGTCTCGCTGACCCGGCAGCCGCCGCGTCGGCGGTCGCCGTCGTCGCCGCGGCGTACCACCCGGGGGTGGACCCGGCGCTGACCGCGCGGGCCGACCGGGCGGTGGCGGCGCTGCTGGCGCTCGCACCGGAGGGCCCACCGGAGGTACCGGCCAACCTCATCGGTCTGCTGGTCCAGACGTGCGACGCGACCGCCGGCCTGATCGGCGCCGCAGCACAGCACCTGCTGCCCCCGACCGCCCCGCGCGCGCCGGTCGCTGTGGGGACCGCCGCCCTGCTGGCCGAGGTGCTGCGCCTCGACCCGCCGGTGCGAGCCACCCGACGGGTCACCGTCGACGCGGTACGACTGGGCGGGCGGAACCTGCCGGCAGGCAGCCCGGTGCTGCTGCGCTTCGACGCGGCCAACCGTGACCCACGGGCGTTCGCCGAACCGGGGACGTTCCGGCCCGGCCGGTCCGGTGCCGGTCTGCTCACCTTCGGGGCGGGGGAGCGCGGCTGCCCCGGCGACCGGCACGCCCTGGCGCTGGCCACCGGGGTGCTCGATGTGCTGCTCGACCGCTGCCGGCGCACCTCGACCCCGCTGCGCCACGAGCCGCACCCGACCCTGCGCGTTCCGACCAACCTGGAGGTGAGCGTCCGATGACCGACCGTCGTGCGGAGTTCCGCGCCCTGCACCACAGCGGCCGACCCCTGCTGCTGCCGAACGCCTGGGATCACGCCTCGGCGGCGGTGCTCGCCGCGCGTGGCCATCCGGCGATCGGGACCACCAGCCTCGGGGTCGCCGCGAGCGCCGGCCTTCCCGACGGCGCGGCGGCCACCGCCGCGGAGACCCTGGCCCTGGCTCGTCGGCTCGCCCAGCTGCCGGTGCTGGTCAGCGTCGACATCGAAGCCGGGTTCAGCGATGATCCGGCGGTGGTCGCCGGGTACGTGGCGGAGCTGGCCGGGCTCGGTGTGGTCGGGATCAACCTGGAGGACGGGTGCCCGGACGGCACCCTCGCCGAGCCGGAATGCACCGCCGACAAGGTCGCGGCGGTGAAGGCGGCGGTACCGGACCTGTTCGTCAACGCGCGTACCGACGCGTGGTGGCTCGGGGTGGCCGACCCGCTGCCGGAGGCTCTCGCCCGTGCCCGTGCCTACCGGGCGGCCGGCGCCGACGGGATCTTCGTACCGGGCACCGTCGACCTGGCCGCGCTACGGATGCTCACCGAACGTCTCGACGCGCCGGTGAACGCGCTGTACCAGCCGGGCGGGCCGGGGCTGACCGAGTTGGGTCGGGTCGGGGTCGCCCGGGTCAGCACCGGCTCCCTGCTGTTCCGGGCCGCGCTGGGCGCCGCGGTCGCCGCCGCCGACGCCGTCCGCGCCGGCAGGCCCACCGTGCCGGCGGGGCTGCCGTCGTACGCCGAGGTGCAGCACCTGGTGCCGGTCGGCGACTGACGGTGCCGTCCGGCGCTCGACCGTGGGTGATGCGCTGGCCGGCCACGCCGGTGGGTGGTCGTCGCGCTCCCTTCGGGGGGAGATAGGAGGAATGTTCGGTCCGTTCCGGTCCCGATGATTACGGTGTGTTTCAGGGCGAACACCCAGTGTCGTGACCGGAGAAAGGGACCCGTCATGCGAGTGCCCAGCCGTGGCCCGGGACAGCAGCCCCGTCCGCCCGTGTCGCCCACCGCCCCGGCTCGACGTCGGCCCTCCGGCACCACGCCTCGCCGCCTGCCCACCCCCGCGCCGGATCTCGCCGCCTACCGCAACGCGGTCGCCGAGCTGCTGGTCGAGGTCGGTGCCCTGGCTGACGCGGCCAGCACCCGGGCCCGGCAGGTCCTCATCGACGAGCGGTTGCGCGAGCCAGCGCTCGCCGCGGTGCTCGACGCCACCCCGCAGGGGCTGATCGGCGCGCGCGAGACACTGCTGCTGGAGATGGCCCGCTACCAGCCGAACGAGCGAACGTCGGCGCGGGACCTCACCGCGCTGGTCCGGATCTACCTGCTCTCCCGCATCGACGTGCTCTGGTGGCAGGACGCCCCGACCTTCGTCACCGACGACCAGGTCAACGGCAGCGCCGACCTGGTCGACCTGGAATGGCTGCGCCGCCGCGACCTGCTGCGCTTCCGCTACCAGGAGCAGCCCGCCACCATGCTGGGCCGGGCCGCGCGGGGTCTGCGTCGCCGGCTGCGGCCGGACGCCACTCCGCGCACCGCCGGGCTGCTGTTCCGCCGCGCCCGACGCGAGGTGGTGGCACTGCTCAACGACATCGGGCGCGAGTTCACCGCTGCCGCGCCGTCGGCCACCCCGCCGCTGTGGGTGACCAGCCTGGTCCGCAGCACCGAGCACCAGTACCGGCTGCGCCGACTGGGCTACGCCGCGATGCTGCCCAGCGGGCACTGCCTCGGCTACTCGGTCGACGTCGAGCTGGCCTGGTTCGAGCGCTTCGGCGCGCGGGACACCCTGGCGGAGCTGCTGCTGGCCCGGCAGGAGGCCGGGGAGCTGAACGTGATCGACGAGGGGCAGGCCTGGCACCTGTGTCTCGCGCCCACCGCCCGGCGTCGCCTGCGCCGGGCGTACGAGGTCGAGATGGGGGTCTGAACCGGTGTGTGGCATCGCGTTGAGCATCGGCCCCGAGGCCGACCCGGCGACCTTCCGGCGGATGCTCGCCGTCCTGGCCCCCCGTGGCGAGGTGACCGAGACCCGGTCCGAGAGCGGACTGCTCGCCGGCACCCGCCGGCTGCGGGTCGTCGACCGGGACCGGGCGGTGCAGCCGTGGACCTCGACCGACGAACGCTGGCTGCTCTGCTTCAACGGCGAGATCTTCAACTACCGGGAGTTACGGGCGCAGCTGACCCGCCTGGGGCAGGCGTTCCGGACCGAGAGTGACACCGAGGTGCTGCTCGCCGCGTTCCAGCAGTGGGGCGAGGCGGCGGTGACCCGGCTACGCGGCGAGTACGCCTTCGCCGTCGTCGAGCGGGCCACCGGCCGGGCGTACCTGGCCCGCGACCCGCTCGGGGTCAAGCCGCTGTACTGGTCCCGCCGGCCCGGCTGCCTGCACCTCGCCTCCGAGGTCAAGGCGCTCGTCGGCCACGGCGCCCCGATCGCCGAGGTGCCGCCCGGGCACCACGGCTGGGCCGAGGCGGACGGACACGTGCGACTGAGCCCGTACGTCGACCTCCTCACCATCGGCGAGAGCCTGCCGGTCATCGACGACCCGGACGAGGCGGCGCTGCTCGTCCGAGCCGCGCTGAGCGACGCGATCCGGATGCGGGTGGAGACCGACCTGACCGTCGGGGTGGTGCTCTCCGGCGGGTTGGACAGCTCGTTGACCCTGCGGCAGGTGCGGGACATCCACCCCGACTGCGTCGCGGTGACGGTCGGCGTGGCGGACAGCCCCGACGTGACGTACGCCCGGCGGCTCGCCGCCGACCTCGACGTGCCGCACGTGGTGGTCGAGCTGCGCCCGCGCGACATCCGGCTCGCCGACGTACGCGAGGCGATCCGGATCTCCGAGCTGACCGAGTACGGCGACATCATCAACGCGGTCGTCTCGGTGCCGATCTTCCGGCGGCTGCGGGACCTGGGCATCAAGGTGGTGCTCACCGGCGACGGCTCCGACGAGCTGTTCGGCGGGTACCCGATGTATCACCAGGTCGGCCCGGCCGCCGCCCGTCGACTGTTCCTGCACCGGATCCGCAACCTGTGCCGTACGGAGTTGCAGCGGGTCGACCGGACCGCGATGGGGCACGGGGTGGAGGCGCGGTTGCCGTTTCTCGACCTCAGCGTGGTGGAGCTGGCAATGCGGCTGCCACTGGATCTGAAGCTGCGCCACGGGCAGGAGAAGTGGATCGTCCGGCGGGCGTTCGTCGACGTGCTGCCCGACTACATCCTGCGCCGCGCGAAGAACCCGATGTCGTACTCGTCGGGGCTGCACGAGCGGGTCCGGCTGTACAAGCCGCTCTTCGCCCGGCTGCACCGCTCGTTCGGCTACGACCTGCAGGAGCCGGTGCGCCGGGACTTCGACACCGTGCTGAGCCGCTGCGGCAACGACCTGGACCGGGCCATCGCCGACGGGCTGACCCGGCCCGACTACACGGTTCTGGAGCATGCCCGCGACCTGGTCGGTGCGGCGAAGTGGAACGCGGCGCCGATGGTCCGCAGGCTGGTCGGCCCCCGTCCGCCCCGCCGGTCGACGGTCGGCTGACCCGGTTGCCGGCGCGCCGGTGGCGCTGGCGGTCCGGACGCGGGACCCCGCACCGGGACGGTCCGGTCGTGCGCCCAGCGCCACGTCCGATCGCCGCCAGCATCCACGTCGTCGCCGGGCCAGGCTGGACGCATGACGATCAGCACCGCCTTCCGCGTCCGGGCCCTGCCCGCCACGACGCTCGACACCGTCCGCCGCACCGGCCGGGACTCCGCCGGTCGACCCGTCGAGGCGCTTCCGGCGGGGGGCGGGGAACCGCTGCGCTGCTGCCTGCGCGACGCCGAGGCGGGGGAGTCGCTGCTGCTCTTCGGCTATGCCGCCGCCGGTCGCCGCCGGCCCGTACCGGGAGGTCGGCCCGGTCTTCGCGCACGCCGTCGCCTGCCCCGGCCCGACGTCGGCAATGTTCGCCGTCGAGCGGGCCGCCCGGCCCGGTGGGCAACCGTCGAGCGGTCCCATAGCGTCCATCGGGTATGCGCAGGATCCTGCCGGCCGTCACGACGGCCCTGCTGCTCGTGGCGTGAGCGCCGTTACCAGCTGTCGATGAGCTGACGGCGAACTCTGGTCCGACCACGGCCGGGCCCGGCCCCCGGAGATCGGGGACCGGGCCCGGCTTCGTGCTCGGGTGCCTACCAGCCCAGGTAGCTGGGTTGGGTCTGCACGTTGAGTTCCTTGTATTGGGTCAGCTTGGCCGTCCAGGTACGCGGGTCGTTCAGCTCCAGGACGTCCAGGCCCTTCACCATGTCGTTGGAGTAGATGTGGCCGTTGTAGTAATACGCGGACCAGGTGCCACCGCCGACGAACGTGTCGGCCGAGAGCGGACCGCGCTCCCAGAAGGCGATCTCCTTCGGGTGGGCCGAGTCGGTGAAGTCCCAGACCGAGATGCCGCCCTGGTACCACGCCTGCACCATGATGTCCCGACCGAGCACCGGAATCAGCGAGCCGTTGTGCGCCACGCAGTTCTCCGTGTCGGCGTTGACCCGGGGGATCTTGTAGTAGCTACGGAAGTTCATCGTCCGAGCGTCACCACGGCCGGTGATGTCGTAGATGGCGTCCGCGCCCCGGTTCGGTCCGATGGCCTCGTTGCAGGTCGCGGCCCCGCCGCCACCCAGCTCATCGGTGAAGATCACCTTGGTGCCGGAGTTGTTGAAGGTGGCCGAGTGCCAGAACGCGAAGTTGACCGTGTCCCGGACCCGGCTGATGACCCGGGGCGCTTCCCGGTTCTTGATGTCGAGCAGGATGCCGTCACCCATGCACGCGCCAGCGGCCAGGTCCTTGGCCGGGTAGACGGTGATGTCGTGGCAGCCGGTGGTCGCCGATCCGGTCCCACTGCCCGGGAAACCGCCGTCCGGGAAGAGGTTCGGGGCTGCGATCACCGCGGCGTCGGTCGGCTTCTTCACCGGCACCTTGATGATGGAGATGGAGTCGTGCGGCGGCTGGCAGTCCGGGAATTCGGCCCGCGGGCTGTACGACGAGACGTACAGGTAGACGGCCTTGCGGTCCTTACCCGGCACCAGGGTGTGGGTGTGCGAGCCACAGGCCGTCTCGACGGACTTGATGTACCGCGGGTTGGCCTTGTCCTTGATGTCGAAGACCTTGATGCCCTCCCAGGACCCCTTCACGTCCGCCCCCTGCGCGGTGCTGTTGCAGGAGTCGTCGCTGCGCGACGAGTCGGTGGAGAGGAAGAGCAGGTCACCGTGGACGGAGATGTCGTTCTGCGACCCCGGGCAGAGCACCCGGGCCTTGACCGTCGGCGCGCTCGGTCGCGAGATGTCGTAGATGACGAAACCGTTGTAGTTGCCGGCGAAGGCGTACTTGCCCTGGAAGGCGATGTCGCTGTTGGTCGCGTCCAGTGGGGCGACCTTGGGCACGTTGGCGATCTGGCGCAGGTTGGGACTGCTCACGATCTCGTCGACACCGGGGATGGTGTTGGTGGCGGCGGCGGCCGGGGCCGACTGTGGTGTCACCTGGGCGTTGCTCGCCGGGGCGACGAGAGCGCTGGCGACGAGGAGGCCGGTCGTGGCGACCGCCACGATACGGATTTGTCGTAACCGTGGCATGTGGAGTCTGATCATCGGCGAGGCCCTTCGCAAGGGGGAGACGATGGTCGACACGTTACAGTCCGACGAAGAAGGTCGATGTGACCTGGCTCACATCGAAGTGCCTTCTTCAATGGATAACATCGCGATGACCTCGACCCCAGGGAGTGGCCCATGACCGACCGGCGTGCACGAACCCTGGCGATCGTCACACTGGCGCTCGTGCTGCCGTTGGTGGCCTTCATCGTGCTCCGCTCCGGGGACGACACCGGAACGGGCGCCGCGCTGCCGGCCTCGGCGCCCGCCACCTCGGCGCCCGCCGCGACGCCGACGGCCAGTCCCGTGCCCACCGACCTGACCGTCATCGCGCCCGGCCGGCCGGGTGAGTCGGCGGCCACCCGCGCGGCCCACGAGGTCCGCGATGCCGGCCCGGCGCCGCACAACTCGCTGGACGTCGAGTTCGTGCGGATGATGATCCCGCACCACGCGCAGGCCCTGGCGATGGCGGAGCTCGCCCCCGACCGGGCCGCCGACCCCGACATCCGCGCCCTCGCCGAGCGCATCCGAGCCAGCCAGGGGCCGGAGATGGGCATGATGCGTGGCTGGCTCCAGACCCGTGGTCTTCCGGCGGAGGTCCAGGGGCACGACCACGGCACCATGCGCGGCATGCAGTCACCCGAGGCGATGCGGCAGCTCGCCGCGACCCGTGGCGCGGACTTCGACCGGCTCTTCGTCCGGATGATGACCGAGCACCACGAAGGCGCCATCGCGTTGGCCACCAACCTGCTCACGGTCGGTTCCGACCTGACGCTCAACGAGTTCGCCAACTCGGTCGCCACCGAGCAGACCGTCGAGATCGGCCGCATGCGCGAGGTCCTCGACCACTGAGCCAGGCCTCCGGGCACGTACGCTGGGTGACCGTGAGACGCACGATGTTCGGTCGCCCGCTGCGCGGCGTCGCCTTCGACGTGGCCGTCTCCGTTCTGGTGGCGCTCGTCGGCCTGGCCGGGTCGGTGAACCAGCCGGGCGGGTGGGCGGCGACGCTGGTCGGCGCGGGGATGGCCGTGGCGCTGCTGTTCCGACGCACCCACCCGAGCGCGGTGACCGTGGCCGTCGCGGCGCTCGCCCTGGTCCAGGTGATCGCCGGGTGGGGCCCCCTCCTCTACGACATCGCCGTCCTGATCGCGCTCTACAGCGTGGTGAAGTACGGCGAACGGCTGCGCGACGGTGTGCTCGCCGGCGGGGTCGCCGCCGTCGGCGTGCTGCTGGCCGCCGTACAGACCCCCACCGTCATCCGGTGGTGGGTGACCGCGCTGTGGTACGCGCTGGTCACCGGCGCGGTGTGGTTGGTCGCGCTGAACGTGCGGACCCGCCGGCTCTACGTGCTCAGCCTGGAGGAGCGGGCCGCGACCCTGGAACGTGAGCGGGAGGCCGAGTCGCGGGCGGCGGTCGCCGAGGAGCGCACCCGGATCGCCCGCGAGCTGCACGACGTGGTGGCCCACAGCATGGCCGTGATGATCGTCCAGGCGGACGGCGCCCGGTTCATGCTCGACCGTGATCCCGAGCAGGCCCGCACCGCCGTGCGGGTGGTCGCGGACACCGGCCGGCAGGCACTGGAGGAGATGCGCCGGTTGGTCGGCGTCCTGCGCGACGCCGGCCCGTCCGTCGCGGACGGGGCCGATGGGATCGTGGTGGCCGCCGACCCGGAGCACCGGCGGTTGGCCCTGGCCGAGTTGCCCGACCTGCTGGCCCGGTTCGACGACGCCGGGCTGCGCATCCACAGCACCGTCACCGGTGAACCGCCGGCCCTGCCCCCGGGGTTGGAGTTGACCGTCTACCGGGTGGTGCAGGAGGCCCTGACCAACGCGCTCAAGCACGCCGGCGTCGGTGCCCGCGTCGAGGTCGTCCTGGCGTACACCGCCGAGGCCATCGTGGTTCGGGTCGCCGACGACGGTCGGGGCCGCCCGCTGGTCAGTCCGGCGCCGTCCGGCGGTCACGGTCTGCTCGGCATGCGCGAGCGGGTGACGGTGTACGACGGCAGCCTCACCGCCGGCACCCGACCGGGTGGGGGCTGGCAGGTCGAGGTCCGGTTGCCGCTACCGTCGGAGCCGGCAACGGAGGTGATCGCGGCATGACGGTCCGAGTGGTGATCGTGGACGACCAGGCGCTGGTTCGCGCCGGTTTCCGGATGGTGCTGGACTCCCAGCCCGACCTGGAGGTGGTCGGGGAGGCGATCGACGGCGCGGACGCCCTGCGCGTGCTCGCCCGCACCGAGGCCGACGTCGTCGTCATGGACATCCGGATGCCGACCATGGACGGGGTGGAGGCGACTCGGCGGCTCTGCGCCGACCGCCCCGCGGGCCCGCCCCGGGTGCTGGTGCTGACCACCTTCGACACCGAGGCGGACGCGTTCGCCGCCCTGCAGGCCGGGGCGAGCGGGTTCCTGCTCAAGAACGTCCCACCGGAGGAACTGCTGGCCGCGATCCGGGTGGTGGCCCAGGGCGACTCGGTGGTGGCCCCGTCGATCACCCGGCGGCTGCTGGACCGGTTCGCGGGCCAGTTCGGTGCCGCCCCGAGCGCCGACCCGCGGCTCGCGCAGCTCACCGAACGGGAACGGGAGGTGCTGTTGCTGGTCGCGCAGGGGCTGTCCAACGCGGAGATCGCCGCCCGGGTGCACGTGGCCGAGGCGACGGTGAAGACCCACGTCGGGCGGATCCTGGCGAAACTCCAGCTGCGCGACCGGGTGCAGGCCGTTGTGCTGGCGTACGAGAGCGGGTTGGTCAGGCCCGGCGGATGACGCCGCGTACGACCTGGGTCGTACGGGCTGGCGGGGGCACCGCGACCCGGGACGCACGCAGGTCGAGCGCACAGGTGGAGATCGACAGACCGGCGCGGGCCATAGCGTCGGAGGGGTCCGATCCGCCACCCGCACCGGGAGCCCCGCATGATCCGCCTGACCCTGCGCTCGCTGCGTGCCGAGGCGCTGCGCATGCTCCTCTCCGCGCTGGCCGTCGTGCTCGGCGTCGCGTTCGTCGCCGGCACCATGATCTTCGTCGACGGGATGCGCGCCGGGGCGTACGAGCGGGCCGGCACCTTCGACCGACACACCGACCTGGGGGTCTACTCGGTCGGCCGCGAGTCGTTGCCCCCGACCCTGGTCGACCAGGTGCGTGCGGTCGACGGGGTGGCGGCCGCGGCCGGTGAGCTGACCAACACCGCCGGGATCGTCGGTGCCGACGGTCGGCCGGTGCTCGGCTACACCGTGCTCGTCGCCATCCCCACCGAGGACGCCCTGCGCTCGTACGACGTGGTCGCCGGCCGGTTGCCCGACCGTGCCGGGGAGGTGGTGCTCGACGCGCCCACGGCGGCCGAGGAGGGCTTCGCCCTCGGCGCCGCGGTCCGCATCGGCGGCACCGGCGAAGCGGCCCGCCCGTACACCCTGGTCGGCACCGTCGACGTGGCTGGCACCGCTCGTGACGTCGGCGGCCCGTTCGTCGGCCTGGTCGGTCCGGACGCGTTGGCGCTCACCGGCGAGCGAGGCTATGGCCGGATCATGGTGGCGGCCCGGCCCGGAACCTCCGTCCCGGCGCTGGCCGAACGGGTGCGCGCCGCGGCTGGTGCCGAAGGCACGGTCAAGAGTCGCCAGCAGATCCTCGACGAGGCCGTCGAGGACGCGGTGCGCAACGTGGACCAGTTCCGGATGCTGTTGTTGATCTTCGTGGGGGTCGCCGTGGTGGTGGCCGGCTTCGTGATCGCCAACACCTTCGCGATCGTGCTGGCGCAGCGCACCCGACGGACCGCGCTGCTCCGCCTGATCGGCGCTACCCGGGGGCAGGTCTTCCGGGCCGCGCTGCTGGAGTCGGCGGTTCTGGGGCTGGTCGCCTCCGCGCTCGGGGTGTTGCTCGGGGTGGCCCTCGCCGGCGGGTTGCGGCTGCTGATGTCGCGGCTGGACGTGCTGGTCACCGGTGGGCTGACGGTGAGCGGTTCGACAGTGCTGACCGGCCTGCTGCTGGGCACCGCGCTCACCGTGTGCGCCGCGCTGCTGCCGGCCTGGCGGGGGACGCGGGTCGCCCCGGTGGCCGCGCTCACCGACGCCGCGGTGCAGCCCGGCCGGGGTGCTGGTCGGGTTCGGCTGACCTTCGGAGCGGTGGTGCTGGCCGTCGGTGTCGCCGCGCTGGCCGGCGCCGCCAGCGTCGGTCAGCTGCTGCTGGTGGCGGTCGGCGGCGTGCTGGCCTTCTTCGGCATCGTGCTGTTCGGGCCGGTGCTCGTCCCGGCGCTGGCCCGGGTGTTCGGCTGGCCGGCACGTCGCATCCTCGGGGCGACCGGTGACCTGGCCGTGGCCAACACGGTCCGCAATCCGCGGCGGGTCGCCGCGACAGCCACCGCCTTGGTGATCGGGATCGGGCTGGTGTCGGCGTTCATGGTTGGCGCGCGCAGCACCAAGGACGGCATCGAACGCAGCGTGGACGCCCAGATCGGGACGGACTTCGTGGTGAGCGGAATCGGTCAGGAGCTGCCCGCCGCGCTCGCCGGTGAGCTTACCGCCCGCCCCGAGCTCGGTGTGGTGCACGAGCAGCGCAGCACCGTCGTCGCCGACGTCGAGATCCGTGCGGCCCACCCGGCGCTGGTCGGCCGGACGCTGAGCGGGGTGCTGGCCGGTGACCCCGGTCGGGTCGGGCCGGGGCAGGTGCTGGTGCACCGGGAACTGGCGCAGGCACGCGGCTGGCAGGTCGGCTCCCCGGTGACCGTCCGGGGGCGGTCGTTCCGGGTGGCCGCCGTGGTCACCGACGACACGTCCGGCAACGGTACGCCCGCAGGTCACGTCATCGACATGGCCGACGCGGACTTCGCCGCGCTCTTCCCCGGTCAGCGCGGCCTCCTGGCCGAGATCGACCCCGCCGCCGGGGTGAGCGCCGAGCAGGCCCGGGACGCGATCGAGACGGTGCTGGACCGTTACCCGACGGTGAACCTGATGGACCAGGGTGCGTACAAGAGGTCGCTCACCGGCACGGTGGACATGCTGCTCGCGTTCGTCACCGCGCTGCTCGGCCTGGCCGTGGTGATCGCCCTGGTCGGCGTGGCGAACACGCTGAGCCTGTCGGTGGTCGAGCGGACGAGGGAGAACGCCGTGCTGCGGGCGGTCGGGCTCACCCGAGGGCGGATGCGGGTGGTGCTCGCCGTCGAGGCGGTGCTGATGGCGCTCGTCGGCGCGGTGCTCGGGGTCGGGCTGGGCACCGGCGTCAGCGCCTCCGCGATGGCGCTGCTGACCCGCCTCGGCGGTGACTTCCACGTGGTGCTGCCGCTCGGCCAGCTCGGGCTGGTCCTCGGCGTCGCGGTGCTGGCCGCCCTGCTCGCCTCGGTGGTACCGGCCCGCCGGGCACTGTCCCGTCCGGTCGTCGAGGCGCTCGCCGACCAGTGACGGACGTTGTCGACCGCCCCGGCGACGAGACGGACATCCGCCGGCCGGCCCCACCATCTTCCCCGGCGGTGGGACCGGCCAGCGGTGCCGGGTCTACAGGCGCTCGACCATCGGGCCGACGCACCGGTTGCGGGTGTCGAAGACGTAGCGGGCGTGCCGGACCACGAGGTCGTAGTCGAAGCTGTCGTGGTCGGTGACCACCACCACCGCGTCGGCCGCGCGCACCTCCCGCTCGGTGAGCCCGACCACCGTGACCCCGGCCGGGATCTGGTGCGCCTCGGCGTACGGCTCGACCGCGTGGACCTCGGCACCGAGAGCCTGCAGCCGGCGGGCCACGTCGACCGCGGGGGAGTCCCGCATGTCGCCGGTGTTCTTCTTGTACGCCAGACCGAGCAGCAGCAGTCGGGCGCCGCTGACCGCCCGGCCGTCCCGGTTCAGCCCTGCCATGATCCGCTGCGCGACGTGCTCGGGCATCTCGTGGTTGATGTCGTTGGCCAGCTCGATGAACCGGAACTGCCGGCCGAGGCGGCGCTTGACCTGCCACGACAGGTAGCACGGGTCGATCGGCAGGCAGTGCCCGCCGACGCCGGGGCCGGGCCGGAACGGCAGGAAGCCGAACGGCTTGGTCTCCGCGGCGTCGATCGCCTGCCAGACATCGATGTCCAGGTGGTGCGAGAGCATCGTCAGCTCGTTGATCAGCGCGATGTTGACCTGGCGGAAGGTGTTCTCGATCAGCTTGGTCAGCTCGGCGACGCGGGTGGAGTCCACCGGCACGGTGCGTTCCACGAGGCGCTGGTAGAACCCGTCCACCCGGGCCAGCGACACCGGGTCCACACCGGAGACCACCTTCGGGGTGTTCTCCAGCCGCCATGTCGGGTTGCCCGGGTCGATCCGCTCCGGGCTGTAGCCGAGGTGGAAGTCGCCGGGACTGGTCAGCCCGCTGGCCGACTCCAGTAACGGGCGCAGCAACTCCTCGGTGGTGCCGGGGTACGTGGTCGATTCCAGGATCACCGTGCAGCCCGGGCGTACGTACGGGCCGATGCTGACGCCGGCCTGTTCGACGAAACTCAGGTCGGGGGTGCCGTCGCGCAGCGGGGTCGGCACGGTGATGACGCAGATGTCAAAGCCCTCGGCATCGGTGTACTCCGTGCTGGGGAGGTAACGCCCGCTACCCAACGCCCGGCCCAGCCGGTCGGTCGGGATGTCCTCGACGAACGACTCGCCGATGGCGAGACGCTTCACCCGGTCGGCGTCGACGTCGAGACCGACCACGTCCAGCCCCGCTTCGACGGCACGCATGGCCAGCGGCAGTCCGACGTACCCCTGACCGATCACGACCAGCTTCTCAGCGCTCACCCAGGCTCCCGCAGCAGATGGTGGAAATGGCCTGCTGCGAGACTAGAGGCGTCTTCGGCGCCGTAAGTCCGTTTTGGGGATATCGGTGCTGGTGGGATTGTCCGCCGGCCGACTCAACCGCCCGCTGCCCCGCCCGGAACCGTCGGCGGGCTCTCCGTCGGAGGCGGCGTGGACGGAGGTGGCGGGGTCGTCGGATCACCCGTCGGGGCGCCGGGCGGCGAGGTGGTGACCGTCGGGTCCGGGGTCGCCGTCGGCGTCGGCGGGGTGGTGGTCTGGCTGGGCTGCACGCTCGGCGTGGCGGTGGCCGAGGCCGACGTGGAGTTCTCGGGGGCGCGCGGCCGGTCGGGCCGGCCTGGGGCGACGGTGGCGATCTGCTCGTTCGCCGCCGGCAGGTCCAGCTGGCGGGTCGGCGCCACCGTCGGCGAGGTGGTCGGCAGATTGACCGCCGGATCCTCGCTGGCATTGCGCGCCGCGCCCAGCGCCGCGCCGAGCCCGACCAACGCGACCAGCACAGCCGCCGCCGCGCCGACCAGCGGGCCCCGACGTCGCAGCCGCCGAGGCTGTGCCACCGCCGCGCCGGCCGGCGCGTCCGCGCGGGTGCCCGGGCCCGCGTCACGCAGCGGGACCGGTGTTGCCATCGCCGTCGGCGGCTCGCCGCCGGTGACCGCGGTCCGGGCGGCCTCGGCCATCGCCGCACCGCTGCTGAACCGTTCGAGCGGATCCTTGGCCAGGGCGCGGGACACCAGGGCGCGGACCGCCTCGGGGATGTCGTGCGGCAGCTCCGGCGGCTCGTCGTCCAGGTGTCGGACGGCGACCTGGAGTGGGTTGTCACCGGTGAACGGCGGGCTGCCGGTGAGGCAGCAGTACGTGACCGCGCCCAGGGCGTAGATGTCGGTGGCACCGCTGACCGGGCGGCCGGCGGCCTGCTCCGGTGCCATGTAGAGGGCTGTGCCCGGCACCGCGTTGGTGCTGGTGATGCTGGTGATGTCGGTGGAACGGGCCACGCCGAAGTCCACCAGGACGACCGTGCCGTCCTCGTGCACCAGCAGGTTGCTGGGCTTGACGTCGCGGTGCACGATGCCGCCGCGGTGCGCCGCGTTCAGTGCTGCGGCCGCCTGCGCCACGATCGACATCGTCTCGGCCACGTCGAGCCGGCCGGCCGTCTCGATGCGCTTCGACAACGGCTCGCCGCCGACGAACTCCATGACGAGGTAGTCCGCCCGACCGCCGTCGGGCAGGTCGTCCGCGCCGCAGTCGAAGACCTGCACGATGCCGGGATGCCGCAGCGCCGCCATGATCCGGGCCTCGGCCCGGAACCGAGCGATGAAGTCGGGGTCGGAGACCAGTGCGGGCAGCAGAACCTTGACCGCTACCTGCCGGCCGAGGATCAGGTCGGAGGCACGCCAGACGTCGCCCATACCGCCGGTGGCGACACGTTCGTCCAAGCGGTAACGACCGCTGAGCACGACCTCCGATGACAACACCGCATTACCGTACCCAGAGCGCCGCATCGCGGCGCGCCGCGGCTGGTCGTCCGGGCGGCCGGTACGGGATGGCCCATCCGGCCTGACCTCTGTGGATGCTGCTTCTTCTGTGACAATGCCGCCACGCCACGTGACGAAATCCGACATATTTCGACGTGCGGATGCGTGCTGCCGCCAACCGACCGCCTTGGGACGCGGTTGGCGTCCCCAGGCTGCGGGCCGTCACGGCGACGCGCCGTCTCGCCGGGTTGAAAATTGTCGCTCTTCCGTGACACAGTGCCGACTTGTCGCTTGGCTGGTCCGCTCCTACCGTTTAGCCCGGCTCGGGCCCGCCCGGCGACCTCGGCGCCGAGCCGACCGCCCTGGCGGGGGCCCAGACACCCCGCCCCGGCCACCTCGGGGTCGCGGGCGCGATGAGATCAGCGGGGGGCGGTGCGGGTGCGGCAGTTGGTCGGGTGGGTGTCCCGTGCCATGTGGTCCGACACAGCGCGGTGGATCGGCCTGGCGCGCGCCGGGCGATCCACGGGCTGCGGATGACCGCCGAGCTGTCGGAGGCGGTCAGCGCGGCGCAGGCCGGGGACGAGGAGGCGTTCCGCTTCCTCTACCGCACCCTCCAGCCGGGCCTGCTGCGATACCTGACCGTCCTTGTCGGCGCGGACGCCGAGGACGTCGCTTCCGAGACCTGGCTGCAGATCTCCCGCGACCTGCCCAGCTTCACCGGCGGCGAGTTCCGCGCCTGGACCGTCACCATCGCCCGCAACCGGGCGATGGACCACCTGCGCCGGCTGCGTCGCCGACCGTCCCTGCCGGTTCCGGTGCACGCGCTCGTCGAGTTGGCCAGCGACGCGGACACCGCCGAGGGGGCCAGCGAGACGATCGGCACCGAGACCGCACTGGCACTGATCGCCACCCTGCCTCCCCGCGAGGCCGAGGCGGTCCTGCTGCGGGCCGTGATCGGGATGGACGCGGAATCCGCGGGTCGGGTGTTGGGCCGCCGGGCCGGTGCCGTTCGGACTGCGGCCCATCGAGGTTTGCGACGGCTCGCAGCCCTGCTGGAGCGGCAGGCCCCGACCGGGCCGTCAGCCAGGGTCGAGGAGGTGCCGCCGCCCCGCACGGGCAGCGGCCCATCCGTGCGGGCGCCGCACGCTGAGTCGGCGGACGGCTGACGTGAGGGGACTCCCGATGAACCCGTTTCGGCGAGCCGACCATGCCGAGACCGAACGGCTGCTCGACTCGGCCCACACCAACGCGGACACCGCGCCGGATCACATCCGGCCCGCCATGCCCGGCGAAGCGGACGCGGCGTCGCGTCCGGCCCGCGCGTCTGCCCCGGTCGAGCCGGTGGCCGGGTTGCTCGCCGCAGCCGCCGGCCCGGTCCGGCCGGGGGAGTTGGCCGGCGAGGAGGCCGCGCTGGCCGCGTTCCGGGCCGCCCGGGCCAACCCGGCGCCGTCCGTGCCACCCCGGCCCCGCCGTCGCCGTCTGAGCACCGGCGCGGTGGCCTGGATCGGCGCGATGGCAGCCACCGCCACGGCGGGCGCCGCCTTCGCCGCGGTCACCCTCGACCAGGCACCGGACCCGGTCGCACCGGCGCCGTCCGGCACGTCACCGACGCCCGACGAGGGCGCCTCCCCGTCCGGCGACACCGTCGAGCCCGGCCGATCGACGCCGCCCGGCACACCGTTGTCGCCCACCGGAACACCGTCGGCCCACACCGCGCCCGTCAGCGAGCTGCTCGGCCTGTGCCGCGCCTGGCAGGCCAAGAAGCCCGAGCAGCGGGAGAGGGCGCTGGGTACACCGGCCTTCGAGAGCCTGGTGACCGCCGCCGGGAGCGCCGACGAGGTCGGGGCGTACTGCCAGCGGCTGGTGCCCGAGGCCAAGCCGTCAGCGTCGGCGAAGGCCACGCCGTCGCACCCGCGCACGGGCCGTCCCATCCAGGACTGAGCAGCCGGCTCTGGGGCCGCTCGTTCCGCCCTGCGTCGGAAATTCGTCTGTTAGACAGAGGTTGGTGGCGCCGTGCACGCCCCCGACGGTGTCGGTGGGTTCGTTTACGGTGGCACAGTATCCCGGAGCCGGCGCACGGAGAGGGGGCCTGACCGTTGGTGACGTCGCCCGAGTTGGACCGCAGCGGCATCCTGCGCGAGTCCGCCGCCGCAGGCCGGCACCTCGCCCGGATCTGCTTCAAGACCGGCCCGCCGACACACACCGGCGTCGAACTCGAATGGACCGTGCACGACGCCGCCGACCCCGCCCGCCCCGTCAGCCCGACGCGACTGCGGGCGGCGCTGGGGCGGCACAGCCCCACCACGCTGGATGCCACCAGCCCGGTCGAGCCGTTGCGACACGGCGGCATGGTGACCCTGGAGCCGGGTGGCCAACTGGAGATCTCCACCCCACCCCGCCCCTCGGTCGCCGCGTTGATCCGAGCCACCGAGGCCGATATCGCCCAGGTCACCGACCTGCTGGCCGCCGCCGGGCTGATCCTCGGTCGCAGTGGCATCGACCCACACCGACGGCCTCGCCCGGTGCTGGAAACTCCCCGCTACCGCGCGATGCGCGACGCCTTCGACAGGTGTGGTCCGGCCGGCCGAACGATGATGTACAGCACTGCCGGCCTGCAGATCTGCCTCGACGCCGGTGAGCCGGACCAGGTCGCTGACCGCTGGGCCACGGCCCACGCGGTCGGGCCGCCGCTGCTCGCGGCCTTCGCCTCCGCCACCCGCCACGCCGGGCGCCGCACCGGCTGGGCCTCCGCCCGGATGGCCGCCTGGCTGGCCATCGACCCGGCCCGCACCCGCCCGGTCTGGACGCCCGGCCGCGCCGACGAGGACCCGACCGCCACCTGGGTCCGGTACGTGCTCGCCGCGCCGCTGCTCTGCCTGCGCCGGCACGGCCAAGACTGGACGGCCCCGCCCGGTGTGACCTTCGCCGACTGGCTCGACGGCGCGCTGCCCCAACCACCCACCACCGACGACCTCGACTACCACGTCAGCACCCTCTTCCCGCCGGTCCGACCACGCGGCTACCTGGAGCTGCGCTACCTGGACGCCCAGCCCGGCCAGGAGTGGCGGCTCCCGCTGGCGGTGCTGGCCGCCCTCTTCACCGACCCGGGCACGGTGCGCGGGGCGTACACCATCGCCGCGCCGGTAGCGCACCGCTGGTCGGCCGCGGCCCGGCACGGCCTGGCCGACCCGGCGCTGGCTGCCGCCGCTACGGCCCTGCTCGACCTGGCCCTGACCGCCCTGCCCCGGCTCGGCCTGCCGGCCGGCACCCACGACGAGATCCAGCGAGGCGTACGACGGCGGCTGGCCGCCGCAAAGAGGGGAGACCGGTGAGTGCGAGGAGTGAGTCGGGGTTGCGAGCCCCGCAGTCGCGAACGGACGGTGGCGTGGTGAGTGCGAGGAGTGAGTCGGGGTTGCGAGCCCCGCAGTCGCGAACGAAAGGTGGCGCGGTGACCGCGAGCACGACCGGGCATGCCGACGGGGAGCGACTGCGCGACCGGATCGCGGTGGAGTTGGCACGAGCCCGCTCCCGCACCACGTTGCTGACCGAGGTGGTCGACGACGCCGACCTGATGCGCCAGCACTCACCGCTGATGTCGCCGCTTGTCTGGGACCTGGCTCACGTGGGTAACCAGGAGGAGCTCTGGCTGGTCCGCGACGTCGGGGGCCGCGAGCCGGTCCGGTGCGACATCGACGATCTGTACGACGCGTTCAAGCAGCCGCGCCGGGACCGCCCCGCGCTGCCGCTGCTACCGCCTGCCGAGGCGCGCGCCTACCTGGACACGGTCCGGGACAAGGTGCACGACCTGCTCGACACGGTGGCCTTCACCGAGGGGCCGCTGGTCGCCGACGGGTTCGCCTTCGGCATGATCGTCCAGCACGAGCAGCAGCACGACGAGACCATGCTGGCCACCCACCAGCTGCGCGCGGGGCCGGCGGTGTTGCAGGCGGCTGCACCGCCCGAGCCGTCCGCCCGAGTCGGCGGGGAGGTGCTGGTGCCGGCCGGTGCGTTCACCATGGGTACCGACACCGATCCCTGGGCTCTGGACAACGAACGCCCCGCGCACCGCGTCGACCTCCCGGCGTACGTCATCGACGCCGCCCCGGTCACCAACGGCCAGTACGCGGCCTTCATCGCCGACGGCGGCTACACCGATCAGCGCTGGTGGAGCCCGGCCGGCTGGGCGCACCGGCTTCGGGAGCAGCTCGACGCGCCGATGCACTGGCGTCGTGACGGCGACGAGTGGTCCTACCGGCTCTTCGGCCGGTGGAGCCGGGTGCGCGCCGACGAGCCGGTGGTGCACGTGTGCTGGTACGAGGCGCAGGCGTACGCGGCGTGGGCCGGCAAGCGCCTGCCGACCGAGGCGGAGTGGGAGAAGGCGGCCCGTTGGGACCCGGCAACCGGGCGGTCCCGTCGTTACCCCTGGGGTGACGACGACCCGACCGAGGCACACGCCAATCTCGACCAACGCCACCTGCGGCCAGCGCCGGTGGGCGCGTACCCGGCCGGTGCCTCGCCGTTGGGTGTGCACCAGCTCATCGGTGACGTCTGGGAATGGACCTCGACCACGTTCAACGGGCATCCCGGCTTCACTGCCTTCCCCTACCGCGAATACTCGGAGGTCTTCTTCGGTGACGACTACCGGGTGCTGCGCGGTGGCTCGTTCGGCACCGACCGTTCCGCCTGCCGGGGCACCTTCCGCAACTGGGACTATCCGATCCGCCGGCAGATCTTCAGCGGTTTCCGTTGCGCCCGCGACGCCCGACCGGACGAGTCGTAGCGGTGCGTCGCCGCACGGCCGGCGGCCCGGTGGGCGAGGGGTGCTGATGTGTCGCCACCTGGCCTACCTGGGGCCGCCGGTGACCCTGGCCGAGGTCCTGTTCGATCCTCCGCATTCGCTGGTGCGGCAGTCCTGGGCGCCCCGCGACATGCGCGGCGGCGGCACCATCAACGCCGACGGGTTCGGCGTCGGCTGGTACCCGGGCGAGGGCGAGCCGGTGCGTTACCGACGGGCGCAGCCGATCTGGAGCGACCCGACCATCGCCCAGCTCGCGTCGGTGACCCGCACCGGAGCGGTGCTCGCGGCGGTGCGCTCGGCCACTGTCGGGATGGCGGTGCTCGACGGTGCCGCCGCGCCGTTCGCCGAGGGGCGGTGGCTGTTCAGCCACAACGGGGTGGTCCGCGGCTGGCCGGACGCCGTGGTGCCGCTCGCCGCCGGTCTGCCGGTACGTGACCTGCTCACCCTGGACGCCGCCACCGACTCGGCGTTGCTGTGGGCGCTGGTGCGGCGCCGGTTGCGCGCCGGCGAGGACCCGGTTGAGGCGGTCGGGCGGACGGTGGCCGAGGTCGCCGCGGCCGCGCCCGGGTCGCGGCTCAACCTGCTGCTCACCGACGGGCACCAGGCGGTGGCCAGCGCGGCCGGGCACGCGTTGTCGGTACGCGAGACGCCGGTTTCGGTGCTGATCGTCTCGGAGCCGCACGACGATGATCCCGGGTGGCGGGCGGTGCCCGAGGGGCATCTGGTCGTCGCCACCGCGGGCGCGGTGCGGGTACGTCCACTACCGACCCGGTGAGCCGCACCGGTCGGGCACGCAACGGTTGATCGAGCAGAGAGGCGAACCGATGACCGCGGAACCGCTGGAGATCTACCTCGAAGAGCGTGACCTGGAGCGCGGCCTCCGCGACGATGTCCGGGCGGGGCTGAGCGTCGGGCAGAAGTGGCTGCCGCCGAAGTGGTTCTACGACGCCCGGGGCAGTGAGCTGTTCGAGGAGATCACCCGCCTTCCCGAGTACTACCCGACCCGGGCCGAGCGGGCGGTCCTTGCCGAGCGCGCTCCCGAGATCGCGGCGCTGACCGGGGCCAAGACCCTGATCGAGCTGGGCTCTGGCTCCTCAGAGAAGACCCGACTGCTGTTGGACGCCTTCACCCGCCGGGGCGGCCTGGGCACGTTCGTCCCGCTCGACGTGTCGGTGAGCGCGCTGCTCGGCTCCACCGCCCAGATCGCCGCCGACTATCCGAGCCTGCGGGTCCGGGGCATCGTGGGGGACTTCACCCGGCAACTGGACCGGTTGCCCACCGGCGGCCGACGGCTGGTGGTGTTCCTCGGCGGCACCATCGGCAACCTGATGCCCGCCGAGCGGGCCGAGTTCCTGACGTCGATGCGCGCCGCACTGGAGGTTGGCGACTGGCTGCTGCTCGGCACCGACCTGGTGAAGGACCCGTCGGTGATCGTGCCCGCGTACGACGACGCCGCCGGGGTGACCGCCGAGTTCAACCGCAACGTGCTGTACGTGATCAACCGGGAGTTGGGCGCCGATTTCGACCCGGTGGCGTTCGAGCACGTCGCCCGCTGGGACGCGACCCACGAGTGGGTCGAGATGCGGCTGCGGGCGACCCGGCCGATGCGGGTGCGGGTGCTGGACCTGACCGTGGACTTCGCCGCGGGGGAGGAGCTGCGCACCGAGGTCTCGGCGAAGTTCCGCCCGGCGGGAATCGCCGCGGAACTGGCCACCGCGGGTTTCGCCTCGACGGAGTTCTGGACCGACCCGGACGGGCTCTTCGGGGTCACGTTGGCCCAGGCAGGGTGAGCTGTTCACCCACCCCGAACTGGCCCGCCGGTGATCGGATAGGCTGATCGCGCGAAGGGGAGTAGCCCCCAATGTCGTGGTCGACATACTGGTGCGTTCCGCATCCGGCCACGCGGCCTCGGTTTCTCCGGGGCGGGCGAGACCTTCGACTCAGGCTGTTGCAGCCGGGTCGAGGGCGCCCCTGTACCTCCTCCCGGCATGGACGGGAAGGACGTCATGGAGGGATTTTTCGCCGCGCTGGTCGTCAGCTTCGGCGTCATCTTCGTCGCCGAGCTGGGGGACAAATCCCAGCTGATGGCGCTGACCTTCGCCACGCGGTTCAAGCCGATCCCGGTGCTGATCGGCATCACGGTTGCCACGGCGGTGGTGCACCTGGCGTCGGTGGCCATCGGCGCGGGTCTCGGGGCGGTCCTGCCGACCGAGTGGATCTCCCTGGTGGCTGGCGTGGCGTTCCTCGGTTTCGGTGCGTGGACCCTGCGCGGGGACAAGCTCACCGAGGAGGAGAAGCGCAAGGCGGAGAAGACCAACAAGACCGCGCTCGTGGCGGTGTCGGTGGCGTTCTTCCTGGCGGAGTTGGGCGACAAGACGATGCTCGCGACGATCACGCTCGCCACCAAGTACGGCTGGTTCGGCACCTGGCTCGGCTCCACCATCGGAATGGTGGCCGCGGACGCGTTGGCCATCCTGGTCGGCCGGATGCTCGGTCGCCGTCTGCCGGAGAAGGCCATCAAGTACGGCGCGGCGATCCTCTTCGCCATCTCCGGCCTCTGGCTGATCCTGGAGGCGGTGAACGAGCTCACCTGAGCACCGACTAGCTGTCCCGGGGGCGGGTAACGGCCCGGGGTGGAGCCGGCCGAGCTGTTGCGCCAGGGCGACCAGGTGCTGGTTGCCGTGGTGGAGGTGGCCGGCGCGCTGGTGATCTTCGTCGGCGCGGTCTGGGCGGCGGTGCGGTTCGTGGTCGAGGGGCTGCGACACCGCACCGCCGCCGTTTTCACTCCGATCCGGCTCTCGCTGGGCCGGTTTCTGACCCTCGGCCTCGAATTCCAGTTGGCGGCCGACGTGCTGCGGACCGCGGTGTCCCCGTCGTTTGAGCAGATCGGCCAACTGGCCGCCATTGCCACGATCCGAACGGCGTTGAACTACTTCCTGGGCCGGGAGATCCGGCAGGAGCAGCGGCAGGTGGCCGAGGGGGAGCGTCGGACATGATGGAAACCCTGGTCACGGCGGTGACGGCGCTGGCCATGATCGCCGGTGTGGTCACCGTGCTCAGCACCGGGGCGCTGCGGACGGCCGTCCGGGTGCTGCTGGACCTGCTGACGGCGGCCGGCCTGCTCCGCCTCGCCGGTGACCCGAGCTGGAACAGCCTGGCCGGCGCCGTGGCGATCATCGCCCTGCGCCAACTGCTCGGGGCCGCACTGGGCGCCCCTGGGCGACAATCCCCGCCGCCCTGCGCGGTGGACGGTCACCACCTACCGTTGGCGGTAAGAGGCGAAACCGGGAAAAGCGGGAGGGCAACCACATGAGCAGGCATGACGAACCGAACGAGTACGGCTTCGCCGGCGATGCCACCGCTCCGGAGCCGCAGCCCGGCGGGAAGCCCGACGAGCAGGACCTGGCCGAGGAGGTGGCGGTGCCCGGCGACGACCTCACCGAACCGGCGGCCGAGGCGCTGTCCGAGGAGACCGAGGAGCGCCGGCCCGCCGAACGCGGCCGCTGACCGGCCGGCGGCGGCTCTCCGGGCTGACGCCGACCGCCGGCCCGCCTGCGGTCGAGCGCAGGTGGCCGCGCGTCCCGGTGAGTCGCCGGGACGCGCCTCGGTCAGCCGTCGGCCTTTCGCTGGTAGACGTCGGGCACGCCGTCGCCGTCGAGGTCCAGCCGCTCCCGCTCCGCCACCCGGCGGTACGCCGCGTTGCGGCGGACGAGAACCGTGGCGGCCAGCCCGGCGGAGATCACCGATCCGAGCAGCACGGCCGCCTTGACCCGGTCGTCGGCCGTGCTGCCAGCGCCGAAGGCCAGGTCGCCGATGAGCAGCGACACGGTGAACCCGACGCCGGCCAGCAGGGCGATCCCGAGCAGGTCCGACCACGTGATGTCCTCGTCCAGTTCGGCACGGGTGAACCGGGCCAGCAGGTACGTCGAGCCGAAGATGCCGATGCTCTTGCCGAGCACCAGGGCGGCGACGATGGCGATCACCACCGGGTCGGTCAGCAGGGCACCCAGGTCGGTGCCGCGCAGCGTGACCCCGGCGGCGAACAGGGCGAAGATCGGCACCGCGAAGCCGGCTGACACGGGTCGCCAACGGTGCTCCAGGTGTGCGGCGAGCCCGCCGTCGTCCGCCCCCGTGCCGTTCGTGGCCGGTTGGCCGTCACCCGTGGCCCGGCGGCGGGCCAGCACCGGCACGGTGAAGCCGAGCAGGACGCCGGCCACCGTGGCGTGCACACCCGAGGCGTGCACCAGGGCCCAGGCGGCGATCGCGAGGGGGATCAGGGCCCACCACCAGCTACGCCCGCGCTGCACCAGCAGCGCGAAGAGGGCGATCGGGGCCAGTGCGGCGAGCAGCGGAACGGGATGGAAGTCGGCGGTGTAGAAGACCGCGATGATGGTGATCGCGAACAGGTCGTCGACAACGGCGAGGGTGAGCAGGAACGCGCGCAGGCCCTGGGGCAGGTGCGAGCTGACCACCGCGAGCACGGCCAGCGCGAAGGCGATGTCGGTGGCGGTCGGAATGGCCCAGCCGCGCAGCCCTGCCCCGCCCGCGCTCAGGACGACCGCCACGTAGATCAGCGCCGGCAGGAGCATCCCGCCGAGGGCGGCCACGACGGGCAGTGCGGCCCTGCGCGGGTCGCGTAGTTCACCGACGACGAACTCCCGCTTGAGTTCCAGGCCCACCACGAAGAAGAAGACGGCCAGCAGACCGTCCGCCGTCCAGGTGGACACGTCCAGGTCGAGGTGCCAGGGCGCGCCGCCGGGCCAGGGCACCCAGCGGCCGAGCCGGAGGTACGAGTCGGACCAGGGGGAGTTGGCCCAGATCAGCGCGATCACGGCACCGAGGAGCAGCAGCGCGCCACCGACGGTCTCGGTGCGGAGCACGTCGGCCAGGTGCCGGGCCTCGGGCCAGGTCGATCGGGAGAACAGGCGAACCTTCGGCCGGCGCGGCTCGGATGCCGGGGTGCGGGAGGTCATCTGCGGGGCTCACCTCGGGAATCAGGACGGCAGGAATCCACTTGCCGACCAGACTTCCCGGCACACCGCTGTCGACCCTATCCGGCGTCGCCGTCGGCGGCGACCGCTGGGGCGATTGGACCCGGCCCGATCGGTCTTCGACTTTTCCCCGTTGTCGCCGCTGCCGAATGGACGTTTGTCGGGTTGGTCATGCGAGCGCACATCTCACCACCGGAAAATACATAACTCCGGACATAAGGCGCATGAGCAGCTTTAATGGTTTCACGAGTTTAGAGACGACCTTGGGGGTTTTCGTGAAGTTCTTTGGCGTAACCGGACCGACACGGAGGCGCTCCTGATGGACCTGCTCCGCCAATTGCGCCACGTGCGTCGGCACTGGTGGGTCGCGCTGGTCACGGTCATGGTGGCCCTGGGCGTCTCGGCGTTCCTGACCGTACGGGCCCAACCCCGGTACGTCGCCTCGGTGACCTTCTTCGTTACCACCCCCAACTCGGGCGTCAGCGACGCCTACCAGGGTGGACTCTTCCTCCAGCAGCGGGTCAAGTCGTACGCCGACCTGCTCAACAGCGACCGGCTGGCGCAGAGCGTGGTGGCCGAGACCCCGGTGGGCCTTACCGCGGACGAGGTGCAGCGCCGGGTGAGCACGTCCACCGAGACCGGCACCGTTCTGCTGCGGGCGTCGGTCACCGACACCGACCAGACCCGGGCGTTGCGGGTGACGGAAACCCTCGCCGCGAAGTTCGTGGAACTCGTCCAGAAGGTCGAGACGACGCCTGAGGGCAAGGCGCCGATCAAGATCGAGGTGGTCAGTGGCCCACGGGTGAGCGCCAGCCCGGTCTCGCCGCAGCCGGTCCGCAACCTCTCCCTCGGTGGCCTGATCGGCCTGGTCCTCGGTGTCGGTCTGGCGATCCTGCGCGGTGTCGCCGACGTCCGGCTCCGCGACGCCGCCGGCCTGCAACGGGCCACCGGCAGTCCACTGCTCGGTGAGATCCCGTTCGAGACCAACGCCCGCACCGCGCCACTGATCGTGGGCGAGGCCGCGACCTCGGCGCGTGCGGAGGCGGTCCGCAAACTGCGGACCAACCTGCGCTTCGTGGATGTCCACGAGCCGGCCCGGGTCATCGCCGTGACCAGCGCGTTGCAGGGCGAGGGCAAGACCACACTCTCCTGCAACCTGGCCATCGCGCTCGCCGAGGCGGGTTGGCGGGTGCTGCTGGTCGACGCGGACCTGCGCCGCCCGAAGGTCGACGACTACCTGGGCCTGGACGCCGGTGTCGGCCTCACCGACGTGCTGGTCGGCGACGTGCAGGTCGGCGACGTCGTGCAGCGCTGGGGAGACAAGTCACTGCTGGTGCTGCCCAGCGGATCCGCGCCGCCGAACCCGAGCGAGCTGCTCGGTTCCAAGGCGATGTCGGACCTGCTGCTGGCGTTGCGCGAGTCGGCCGACATCGTGATCATCGACACCGCGCCGCTGCTCGCGGTGACCGACGGCGTCGTCGTGGCCGTGCAGGCCGACGGTGCGCTGCTGGTGACCCAGCAGGGCCGTACCTCGAGGACCCAGGTCGCCGCAGCGGCCCGCTCGCTGCACTCGGTCTCGGTCCGGCTGCTCGGCTGCGTGCTGAACATGGCCAAGGTCGCCAAGGCCGAGGCGTATCAGTACGAGGCCTACCGGGTGGTCACCGCGACGCCCCCGGCGTCGGTGCCGACCGACCGGGCCACGTCCGGTCGGCACAGTGAGGCCACCACCGGGGTCAACGGCGTCCCCGACCACACCCAGGAACTCACCCGGCTGCCCCGATGAGCGCGGCGAGGGGTCGCAGCGACCGTTCGATCTCCTCGGCGCAGCGTCGGAAGTCGGCGGCGGTGCCGCCGATCGGGTCCCGAAGGTCGTCCGCGTCCGGGGCGGCGGGTTGCAGCCGTCCCCGGGCCCGGGCGGCGGCGGCGATCGCCGCCCGCAGCGGGTCGCCGTCCGACCCTTCGGGCGGCTCGGCCGCCGCGGCCAGTCGACCGAACTGGCGCAGCGTGAACGTCCGGTGCAGCGCTCCCGGCGCCAGCGCGGTGCAGACCGAACGCTGGCGTCGGGTCGCGGTCAGCACGAGCGTCGCGTCGGCCAGGGACTCGGGGCGCAACCCCCGGGTGCGGAACGCCGCCGGGTCCGCGCCGCTCTCCGCCACGACCTCCATGGCGTACGGGTGCATGGCCAGCCCGTCGATCGCGTCGGTGCCGGCGCTGGCCACGGTCACGGGCCGGTCGGCCAACAGCCGGCGGGCCAGGTACTCGGCCATCGGCGACCGGCACAGGTTGGCGTGGCAGACGAACAACACGCGATCGGCCATCGGTGCCCCTCTCATCGGTGCGGACACGGCTGCCCGCACCGCGAGGGCGGTGCGTCGACGCCGGTGGCCGCGCAGGGAGGGGTTGTCGGCATCGTACGCGGGCCGGACGCGCGCCGGTCGTGGTGCCGCGCCGACCGACGTCGATCAGCGCTGGACGGGGGTGTACCGGTGAGGATCGGCATCCTGTCGTACCACTTTCCGCCCGAGCCGGCGTTCATCCCCGGGAGCCTCGCCGAGGAGTTGTCCGCGCGTGGGCACGAGGTTCGGGTGCTCACCGGATTTCCGGACTACCCGGGCGGGCACGTCTATCCCGGCTGGCGACAGCGCTGGCACCACGAGACGCACAGCGAACGGCTGACCGTCCGGCGGGTGCCCCGGTACCTCGGGAATGCCGCGTCCACCAGAGGCAGGATGGCCAGCTATCTCTCCTTCGCCGGCAGCGCGACGCTGGCCGCGCGCCGGTACTTCGGCAATGTGGACGCCCTCTACGTCTTTCAGCTGCCGGCCACGACGTTCGCCGCCGCCGGGGTGCTCCGGCTGCTCGGGCAGGTACCGGCGGTGCTGCACGTTCAGGACGTCTGGACCCGTGACGGCGCCGACGAGGCGGGCGAGGGGCGCTGGGCGGCGCGGATGGGCAGCGCGATGACCCGGATCTACCGGGCGGCAGCCCGGATCGCGGTCGCGGCCCCGTCGATGCGGGACCTGGTGGTCGCCGCCGGCGCCGACCCGGCCCGGGTCCGGCTGGTGCTCAACTGGACCGACGAGCGGATCTTCCACCCGACGACGCCCAGCGCGGCGGCCCGCCGGATGGTCCGCCGGGACGGTCGGTGCGTGGTGATGCACGCCGGGACCATCGGCGCGCGGCAGGGGCTGGAGACCGCGGTCCGGGCGGCCGCGGCGTTGGACCGGACGATGGATCTGGTCCTGGTCGGTTCGGGCTCGGCGGAGCGGCGGGTGCGGGGGCTCGCCGCCGAGCTGGGCGCGGACAACGTCCGTTTCCTGGAGCGACGGTCTCCGGTCGACATGCCCGAGCTGTACGCCGCCGCCGACTACCAGCTGATCATGGCGCGCGATCTTCCGGAGCTACGCGGGCAGGTGCCCGGCAAGCTCCAGGCCGCGCTCTCCTGTGCCGCGCCGGTGGTCGCGTCGGCCGGTGGGGACACCGCCGACCTGGTCGAACGGGCCAGGGCAGGGCTGTCCTGCCCGCCCGAGGACTGGGCGGCGCTGGCCGACCGGTTCTGGTTGGCCGCCACCATCCCCCCACCCACGCGTACCGAAATGGGTCGCCGGGGGCGGGAGGCGTACCTGCGGGAGATGTCGCTGCCCGCCGGGGTGGACCGGATCGAGCGGTTGCTGCACGAGGCGGCGGGGCGAGTCCCGGAGCCCGCCGCCGAACGCCGAGGAAACCTCGCTTAAAGGGCGAGAAATTCGATAACGGTACGAAGTTCCCCGATGCGTGCTAAGAACGTCAGGGAATCGACCATCTGTCCGGTTCCGCGAACGGGAGTGTGGTGTGACGGATAGCGAACGACCGATCCGGCGGAGAAGCCGGTCCCGGCGCCGTCGGCGTGCCCGACTGCGCCGGGCCCTCCTCGGCGCCCTGGTGGTCGGCTCGTTGCTGCTGGCGACCGGCGGTTGGATCGGCTTCCGCGGCTGGCAGGCGCGCGCTCACCTGCTCAACGCCGCTGGGCTGGCCCGCGAGCTGAGCGCCCAGGTGGTCGGTGGGGACACCGACCGCGCACTGCGGACCCTCGCTGCCCTTCAGGAGCAGTCCGCCGCGGCCCGAGCCGCGACCACCGACCCGAGCTGGCAGCTTGGCCGGCGCACTCCGATCGCCGGCGACGACCTCGACGCGGTCCGGCAGATCGCCGTCGCCATCGACGATCTGGCTCGGCAGGCGTTTCCGACCCTGCTCCGGACGGATCTGACCAGCCTGGTTCCGACCAGTGGTCGACTGGACCTGGCCCGGCTCACCGCTGTCTCCGCCGAGCTGTCCCAGGTGGACGAGTCGGTGCAGCGTACGCGCCGGGACCTGGCCGCGGTGCCCGCCGACCGTCTGGTCAGCCAGATCCAGCAGGCGCTGACCGACCTGCGTGGCGAGATCGACCGGTTGGCCAGCCTCACCACGGCGGCCGACCAGGGATCCCGGCTGTTGCCGCCGCTGCTCGGCGCGAAAGGCCCGCGACGCTACCTGCTGGTCTCGCAGAACCTCGCCGAGCTGCGCGCCACCGGCGGCATGTTCGGCGCGTACGCGATGATCGAGGCCAAGGACGGCAAGGTCACGATGGGCAAGCAGGGCAGTAGTGCCTCGCTGGGCCGGTTCACCCCGCCGCTCAAGGTGCCCGCCGAGACCCGCGCGCTCTGGACCGATCTTCCCGGCATCTATCCCGCCGACGTCAATCTGTCTCCGCACTTCCCGACCGCCGCCGCGCTGTACCGCGAGATGTTCCGCCGCAAGACGGGCAGCACGGTCGACGGCGTGCTCGCCGTCGACCCGGTGGTGCTGTCCTACCTGCTCAAGGCGACCGGCCCGGTGCTGGTGCCCGGTGGTGTCCCGCTCGCCAGCGAGAAGGTCGTGCAGACCCTGCTCAACGACAGCTACCAGCGGCTGGACATCAGGCAGCAGGACGAGTTCTTCGCGGCGTCGGCCGCTGCGGTGTTCGACGCCTTCTTCAAGAAGAATGTCAACCCCAGGGTGTTGTTGTCCGCATTTGACCGTGCTATCACTGAACGCCGGATATTGTTCTGGAGTGCCCGACCTGAGGAACAGCGGACATTCGGCGACAGCCGGATGGCCGGGACGCTTCCGGAACAGGACACCGTGCCGACTGTCGGCGTTTTCCTCAACGACGGCAGCGGCGCGAAGCTCGGCTACTACCTGCGGTCGACGGCGAACCTGACGGTCGGCGAATGCCGGCCCGACGGCCGCCGCGAGCTCCGGCTGCGGGTGACCCTGCGCTCGACGGCGCCGAAGTCCGGACTCAGCGAGTCGGTCCTCGGCCTCGGCATGGCTGGCGACCCGTACACCGCCCGCACGTTGGTGTCGATCTTCAGCCCGGCTGGCGGAGCGGTGCTCGAGGCCCGACTCGACGGGGCCGAGGTGGCGCTTGGCAGCGGCACCGAACGCCGCCGTCAGGTGGCGACGGCCAGTGTCGACGTCGGCCCCGGAGCCGAGAAGGCGCTGGAGGTCACCGTGCTGACGGCCAAGACCGGCGTCGGGCAGGCCGAGCTGTGGCTGACCCCCACCGCCAGCCCCTGGACCACCCAAGTTCATTCCGCATCAAGCTGTGAACAGTAGGAGGGAACCAATCATGCGGCTATCCCGCATCATCATGGCGCTCACGGTCGGTTTGGCCGTGGTGGCCGTGCCGACGGCAGCGGGGGCGGCACAGCCGCAGCCGGCGCCTACCGCGACCACCGACCCGCCCCAACCGCCGCCGTACGTACCCGCGCCCCCGTCGCTGACCGTCAACCGACCGACGATCTTCATCGGCGAGACGGTCGTGCTGACCGGCACCGGCTTCGGTCCGAACGAGACCGTCGACATCTCGGTGACAGTGACTCCGCTGGCCGCCCCGGCCGGCGGTCAGGCTCCGGCCCGCCGCAGCGACGGCAGCACCGTGGCCATGACGCCGGTGGCCTACCAGGCGAGCGCGCCGCTGCACTTCACGGCGTACACCAACGGCCAGGGACGCTTCACCAAGAGCTACAAGCCGTCGGTGACCGGTCTGCTGACCTTCACCGCCACGGGCCGCGAGTCCGGCCGGACCGCCAGCACGGAGCTGCGGGTGCTGCACAAGAAGCAGCCGCTGCCCGTCACGGGTGACAGCCTCGGCACGCCCATGAAGCTCGGCGGCGGCCTGGTCGGCGCCGGTGCGGTCATGCTGCTGCTGACCCTGGCCTGGCGTCGTCGTCAGCGCCTCGGCGGTGCTGCGCACTAACCCCCACCGGGCAGCGCCCGGATCGCACTGAGCTGGCGCCCGTCGGAGCACTCCGACGGGCGCCAGCCCGTCCTGGGTGATTCACCCCTCCCAGGGCCATCTCTCCACGATTCCCCACAGCGGACCAGCAGCCGCCCGCGCGAGTCGCGCCCGGGTACCGCAGACCTCGGCAGGGGCCCTTTGTGTCCGCTTTCGGTGCGGTCGCGATGTCGGTGGCTTCGTGATCAACCCCGGTTTGCGGATGTCGGGGTGTCCCCGCGTCCCGGATACCCCGGTTTTGGTGATCCCGAGTGGATCACGCCTGGCTGGTGCGGTTTGTGCCGCCTCGGCCGGGCTGTCTGGGTGGTTTGTCCGGTCGAGTGTTCGCCTGGGGTGTGACCGGTGGCACCCGTGGCCTGGAATCATGGCCGGGCCGGGGTCGTTACACACCCTGACGATCGCAGCACCACCGCCCGCCGCCCGGCCCCCCGGGGTTGGAATGCCGGGCCTCGTGCGGTCGTTCAATCCCCACGAACGACCGCCCTGCCGTGCTGCCATTCGGCGGGTGGGCCCGGGGAATGGCCTCCGGCCCCCGGTCGTTACAGACAGACCCGGTGCCATGAGCCCCCGCTCGTAGGCCGCCGACCCCCCGAAGACTTTTCCCTTGGATTTGATGCGCCCGGACGAGGTGCTCACCCTGCGATGCCGACCCCTATCGGCGCGTGCGGGTGTCCTTACCCCCGAAGGAGCTAACCCCCATGAACACGATCATTCGTAAGAGCATGCTGTCCGTTGCTGGTCTCGCGTTCGCCGGTGGTGTCTTCGCCGGCCCGATCGCCGCCCACGCCGCCACCCCGGTCGATGCCAAGCCGGTCGCGGTCGCCATGCAGACGGCACCCAAGCCGCAGGGCGACCAGTCGCACATCACCCTCAACGACGAGCAGACCGCCAACGTCAAGGCGATCATCGCCGCCACGAAGAAGGCCGGGATGCCCGAGCGGGCCGCGGTCATCTCCATCGCGACGAGCCTGCAGGAGTCGAAGTTGGAGAACCTGGGTCACCTCGGCGACATGAACGACCACGACTCGCTGGGCCTGTTCCAGCAGCGCCCGTCCTCGGGTTGGGGTACGCCGGAGCAGATCACCGACCCCGCCTACTCGACGGCGGCGTTCCTCAAGGGTCTGAAGCAGCTCGACGGGTGGCAGGACATGCCGTTGACCGACGCCGCGCAGACCGTGCAGGTCTCCGCGTACCCGGACGCGTACGCCCAGTGGGAGCAGCAGGCCACCGACCTGGTCGGCCAGTACTGGAACAGCTGACCCACCGCACAACACCGAGCACCGACTGGCCGGCATCCCACACCCCGGGGTGCCGGCCAGCGTTGTCAGGTCCTCTTCCTGTGGTTGTGGGTGCGGAGAATATCGATCAGCGCGGAGATCAGCGCGAGCACGATGATGCCGGTGGCCAGCATGAGGGACCGTTCGAAGGCTGCGGTCCAGTTGCCCCGGCTGTCGGCCAGCGACGAGAAGAACAGCGAGCCGACAGCGGCGATGCCGGCTGCGGCTCCGATCCGCTGACCGGTCTGGAGCATGCCCGCGCCACTGCCTGCCTGGGCTACCGGCACCTCGGAGAGGGTGATCGTCTGGTTGGGGGCGATCACCAGCCCGCTGCCGATGCCGGCGACGAGCAGTGGTCCGGCGGTGACCCAGGGCGCCGGGGCGTCCGGCGCGAGGTGCAGCGCGACCACCGTCGCGGTCAGTCCGACCACCACGGTGAGTAGACCGATGGCGACAAGTGGCCGACCGATGCGGTTGACGATGCGGCCGCCGAGCACGGCGGCGGCGGCCGAACCCAGGGCGAACGGGGTGATGGCCAGGCCGGCGACGAGCGCGCTGTAGCCGAGGCCCATCTGCAGGAACAGGGTGAAGATGAAGAAGATCGCGGTGAAGCCGGCGAAGTACACCAGCGCCATGATCGAGCCCAGGGTGTACGACTGGAGGCTGAACAGCCGGAGGTCGAACAGCGGTTGGTAGCGGCGTGCGTACCGTCGCTCCCAGAGCCCGAAGGCGACCAGGACCGCCAGGCCGGCCGGAATGAGCGCCCACTTCCAGGGGGTTCGCCACTGCTGCTCCTGGACCAGCGGGAGCAGGACCAGGACCACGCCCACGCCCAGCAGCAGGACACCGACCGGGTCGAGTTGACGCCAGCCGCGCTGACCGGAGGGGCGGCTGGGTAGCAGGCGCCAGCCGAGGATCACCGCGAGGATGCCGACCGGCACGTTGACGAAGAAGACCCACCGCCACCCGTGTTCCTCGCCGCCGATGGCGATGAGCAGCCCACCGAGCAGCGGCCCCACCGCGGTGGAGATACCGATGGTGGCGCCGAGCAGCCCGAACGGGCGGGCTCGTTCCGACCCCCGGAACAGCTGTTGGATCAGCCCGATGACCTGCGGGTTGACGATGCCGGCGGCGGCGCCCTGGAGCAGTCGGGCGGCGACCAGCCACGCCGGGGAGGTGGCGAGGCCGGCGAGTGCGCTGGTCACGGTGAACAGTGCGATGCCGAAGACGAACGTGTTGCGCCGACCGCGTGCGTCGCCGAAGCGGCCGGCGGGCACCAGCGCCAGACCGAAGGTGAGCGCGTACCCGGAGAGGATCCACTGCAGGTCGCTCGACGAGGCTCGCAACGCCCGGTCGATGGAGGGCACCGCGACGTTGACGATGCTCACGTCGAGCAGCGTCATGAACGCGGCGACCAACCCGACGCCGACGGCCTGCCAGCGTCTCCGATTCTCGGCCGCGTCCACGGGCTGCGGCGTTCGCGCCGCACTCATCGCGCCCCCCGTTGACCGTCGATCACGCATTGCTGACCGCTACCCGCGTCACCGGGGGGCGAATCGTCTCGGGTGGTTCCGCGGGTCACGCCATCTGGCGGGCGCAGAACCGGGGACCGAAGTCGAGGCCCGCCATCGGCGAATCCTCGCGGTGCAGCAGGCCCTTCTCGGTGAGGAGGTGCAGGGGGCCGCCCACCTGCTCCTCGGTCAGCCCGGACTCCTCGGCGATCAGGTCCGGGTACGGCACCTGCCCGCGTGCCTCAAGGGTGGTGACCGCCTGGTACACCCGTTGCTCAGCCTCCGACAGTTGCACCTGCTGCATCGTTGCCTCCTCTGCTCGTCCGCCATCGTGCGGCGGTTTGCCCCGCGCCGGTTACCCCCTCGATGACCGAAGATGCACACCCGATCGGGCGGTCGGGCGGTGCGCGGAACCGCTGTGGCGAAGGCTTCGGGTGTCGGGTGGTGCCCTAGGCTGCTTCCGTGATCGTCTGGGATCTCGTCGTCGTCGGCGCCGGCCCCGCCGGGCTGTCCGCGGCGTACGCCGCCGCCCGCGCGGGTGTCCGCACCCTGGTTGTCGAGCGGGCCGCGCACCCGCGCTACAAGACCTGCGGCGGTGGCCTCATCGGCACCTCCCTGGCAGCCGTTCAGGACCGGATCGAGGTGCCCGCGCACGACCGGGTGGACCGTGTCACGTTCACCCGCGACGGCCGCCGGGAGTTCACCCGCCGCAACGACGGTCCGGTGGTGACGATGGTGCGCCGTGAGGAGTTCGACGACCGGCTGCGCGCGGCGGCGGTCGCCGCCGGCGCGCAGATGCGTGAGCGGGTCGCCGTCCGCGCGATCGAGCAGGACCCCGAGGGGGTACGCCTGCGGCTGGCTGACAGTACGACGATCGCGGCCCGAGCGGTGATCGGGGCGGACGGCTCGTCGGGGGTGACCGCCCGGCACGTGGGGGTGCGGTACCGGCAGGTGGACCTGGGCCTGGAGCTGGAGGTTCCGGTGCCGCCCGCGGAGCAGGAGCGCTGGCGAGGGCGGCTGCTGCTGGACTGGGGTGCGATGCCGGGGTCGTACGCCTGGGTGTTTCCCAAGGGCGACCGGTTGACGGTTGGCGTGATCGCCGGCCGGGGCGCGGGGGAGGGGACCCGTGACTACCTGCGGCAGTTCGTCGACCGGTTGGGGCTGACCGGGTTGCCGGCGGAGCACGACTCCGGTCACCTGACCCGTTGCCGGGCAGAGGATTCGCCGTTGCGCAACGGTCGGGTGCTGGTCGTGGGGGATGCGGCGGGGCTGCTGGAGCCATGGAGCCGGGAGGGCATCAGCTTCGCGTTGCGCTCGGGTGGGCTTGCCGGTGCGGCGGTCGCCGACGGTGACCTGGGCGGGTACGAGCGGGCGGTCGCCGAGCGGCTGGTACCGGAGATGCGGGCGGGGTTCCGGCTGCTCGACGTGTTCACCCGCCGCCCGGCCGTGTTCCACGCCCTGTTGGCGACCCCGCTGGGCTGGCGGATGTTCGTCCAGTTCTGCCAGGGCCGGGCGAGCTTCGACGAGATGCTGGGACGCCGGTCCATCCGGGCGGCCCTGGCGGTGCTGGACCGGCTACCTGGCCCGCGCCGGCCCCTCGCTGCTCACCCAGGATCCTAGGATGCCTTACGCGGTGTGAGCACCCAGACTCGGGTCGGATCCCCGTCGAACATGCTGCTGGTGCCGGGTGGCCCAGCCGCTGGACAATGGCAGGGAAGCCGCAGGAGGTGCCGATGGCCGAGCAGCCGTTCACTGACGACGAGTACGCGTTCCTGCGCCACGTACGGTTCGGGGAGCTGCCGCCCCCGGTCCGTCCCGACGAGCGGGTCGAGCTGACCGAGACCGAAGCACGAAGCGAACGGTCCGAGCCGTTCGACGACCCGGTCCACTGGAACCTGCGCCACGCCGGTTGAGAACGCAACGGGCCGCGGGTGTCACCACCCACGGCCCGCCTGCGATGTGCTGAGCTCAGAAGACCGGCACGCCCTCGCGGACCAGCCGCCAGTTGGGCCGGAAGAAGTCGGCCGGGTCGATCGTCCCCCTGGCCTGCGCCCAGTCGATGAGCAGCTGACGGATCTCCTGCTGCGCGTTGTAGACCTGGGTCTTCACGATGCCGGGGAAGTTGCCGCCGCCGCTGCGCCGGTAGTTGTTCACCGCCACCACGAACTGCGCGTTGTCCGCAACCGGGGTTTCCGTGCCGGGCAGCACCAGCCGGGTGACCCGCTGGCCCACCGGCTTGGAGATGTCGATGTCGTAGTCCAGGCCGGAGATCGCGTCGTAGTTGTAGTCCGGCACCGCCGGGTCGCTGATCTGCTCCGGGTCGACCGGGGCGCCCGGCGCGAAGGTACGGAAGTACTTCGCCGAGTACTCCAGGTACGCGCGCACCTCGGCGCCGCTGAGCACGACCGCCTCGAGGGTGTTGTCGAAGACGTACAGCCCGGCGACGTCGCGGATCTTCACGTCACCGGCCGGGAAGACCGCCGTGCGGCTGAACGGCGAGGCCTGCGACAGCACCGGCAGGCTGGCGTACGGCGTGCCAGCCAGCGCCGTGGTGACCGCCTCGGCCTGAACGTGGTTGATGAAGTCCAGGATCGGGGTGTCCTTGTACCGCGACTCGACGGTGGACATCTCAACCGTGGCCTGTGCCACGACCTGGTTGACGTACGTCACGGTCTTCTGGTGCTGGGCACGCACCGCGGCGAGCACCTTCGGGTCCTCCACCACCGTGTTGGTGTTCAGCATGGTGGCGGCCTTCTTGGTGATCGTCCACCGGCCGTGCTCGCGGGCGAGGGTGAAGTCCATCCGGGTGAGCCGCTGGCCCCACTTCGACGGCTCGGAGAGCAGCACCTGCGCGCCGGTCTGCTCGTTGGTGACGAACTTCTCGACCACCTCGTTGTGCGCGTGACCGAAGAGGATCGCGTCGATCCCGGGCACCTGCTGGGCGATCAGTGCGGTGGGGTTCTCGTTGGGCAGCTCCGGGCCGTAGCTGGAGGTGCCGC
The DNA here is from genome assembly GCF_050936255.1 of Micromonospora sp. CA-259024. NCBI lineage: Bacteria > Bacillati > Actinomycetota > Actinomycetes > Micromonosporales > Micromonosporaceae > Micromonospora > Micromonospora sp. CA-259024. The sequence continues at coordinate 1,797,203 of NZ_JBNJND010000001.1, forward strand.
TGTCGCCGCCGTGCGCGGAGATCAGCACGATGTCCGCGCCCCGGGCCCGCATGATCGGCACGTACTTCGCCGCTGTGGCGATCATGTCGTCGAAGCGGAGCTTGCCCTCGACGTTGCCCTTGTCCCAGATGGCCACACCGGGGTTGGTCAACCCCAGAATGCCGACCCGCAGGGTCGGCGCGGCGAAACCGAGGGAGACCTTCTTGATGACGTACGGCAGGAAGGCCGGCTTGCCGGTCTTCGCGTTGACCGCGTTCGCGGCGAGCGCCGGGAAGCCGAGCTGGCGGATCCACAGGTCCAGCAGCGGCAGGCCGTAGTTGAACTCGTGGTTGCCCAGCGTCACCGCGTCGTAGTCGATGACGTTCATCGCCCGGGCCATCGGGTGCTTCTCGCCGGTGGCGGTGATCGGCTCCTGCTTCGCGTAGTACGTGGCCAGCGGCGTGCCCTGGATGGTGTCGCCGGCGTCGAGTACCAGCGTCGCCTTGCCCCGCCGCTCGGCGCGGATCTGGTTGATCAGGGTGGCCAGCTTCGCGACGCCGATGTCGTTCTGCTTGCTGTCGTCGTACTCGGCGTCGCGGTAGTAGTCCCAGTTGTAGACGTTGCCGTGGGTGTCCGACGTGCCCAGGAGGGTGAGGTCCCAGGTGCGTGACCGGGCCGCGCCGGCCGCCTGCGCCGGGGCGGCGGCGATCAGCGGGGCGGTCGCCGCCGCGGCCGCGGCGACGAGCACCTGACGACGCGACGGGCCGGAGGGAGAGGTCATGACGTGCCTTTCCATGGGGATGGAGGGGCGCCTCGCGGGCGCCTCGCGCACCATAACCACCAACGGGCACTCCCGCCACGGCAGCCCCGACGGTTCCTGCGGTTTCCGCAGACAGCCGCAGGGTAGGGCGGTCAGGGACGGACGTCGCGGGAGGGATCCCGCCCAGGGCGAGGAGATGTCGGTGAGTGAGGACCAGCACACCCAGCAGGACCCGACCAGCCAGTACGGCCAGCAGTCCGGCCAGCCCGCTCAGCAGCAGTCACCGCCCGGCTCGACCGGGGAGATGATCCCGAAGCCGGACCACGGGGAGAAGTCGTACCGGGGCAGCGGCAAACTCGACGGCAAGCGTGCGCTGATCACCGGTGGTGACTCGGGGATCGGCCGAGCGGTCGCGATCGCTTTCGCCCGGGAGGGCGCGGACGTGCTCATCTCGTATCTGGGCGAGGAGGAGGACGCCGACGCCAAGGAGACCATCCGGCTGGTCGAGGACGCAGGCCGGCGGGGCGTCGCGGTACGCGGTGACATCACCGACGAGGCGCACTGCCAGGAGCTGGTCGATCGGGCTGTGCGCGACCTGGGTGGCCTCGATGTCCTGGTCAACAACGCCGCCTACCAGATGTCGCAGGCCAAGGGGATCCTCGGGATCAGCACCGAGCAGTTCGACCGGGTGCTCAAGACCAACCTGTACGCGATGTTCTGGCTCTGCCGGGCCGCCATTCCCCACCTGGCCAAAGGATCGGCGATCATCAACACGGCGTCGATTCAGGCGTTCGACCCGTCGCCGCAGTTGTTGGACTACGCCACCACCAAGGCGGGGATCGCCAATTTCACCAAGGCCCTCGCCGCCGACCTGGCCGAGCAGGGCATCCGGGTCAACGCGGTCGCACCCGGCCCGGTCTGGACGCCGCTGATCCCGGCCACCATGCCAAAGGAGAAGGTGAAGCAGTTCGGCACCGACACCCCGGAGGGTCGCCCTGGTCAGCCGGCGGAGCTGGCTCCCGCGTACGTCTTCTTCGCCTCGCAGGAATCCAGCTTCGTCACCGGCGAGATCCTGGGCGTCACCGGCGGTCGACCAACCAAGTGATCGCGCCGCCCGGCGGCTGTTCGTTGGGTCGCCCGTCCGCCGGTTCGGCTCGGGTGTGGGGTTTGCTGGTCAGCGCGGCCATGCGGCGAAGCGCCGCCGGATCTGGGCGACGTCGGGTGCGCTCAGGCCGTAACGGCCGAAACGCTGCTCGGACAGCCGGTCCAGGTAACGGCCGGCGGCCCGCACGTCCGCCGGGTCCAGCGCGGGGTCGACCTGCCGCGCCAGTACCAACAGCTCGGTCACCTCGTAGTGCTCCAGAGCCGCCGCCACGTCGATGAAGTCACGGACCTCCCGCCGGTTGACCAACGCCGCGATCTTGTTCGCCACCAGGTCGCGGACGTCCATCACCGGGCCGAGGTCCATCACCACCGGACTCTGCTGGCGGTCCAACCGGGCGAGGCTCAGCCGGATCTGCCGTCCGTCACGGCTCACCACGAAGTCCTTCATGTCCCGCTCGTACCCGTCGAACAGCCCACCAAGGTCACTGTCCGGGTCGGCGTCGGCCACGGTGAACCCGGCCCGCTCCAACGCCCCGCGCACCCCGTCGGAGGCCGCCGCGGCGGCACCCTCCACATCGGCGAAGAGGTCGACGTCCTCCGTCGGGCGGGCTACGAGACCGTGCGCCGCCCAGGCCACCCCGCCACCCAGAACGAATCGGTACGGCCCGGCGGCGGCCAGCGCCACGCGGGCCACCTCCCGGTAGAACTCGTGCAGATGGGGCCCGATCACGCCGCGCGCAGGCCGCGGTGTCGGGCCTCCCACGCCTGGCGTACGCCCCGGGGCAGGTTGAGCAGTCGCCACACCCGGCGCAGCGTCCGCCCGTTGATCAGGACGCGCAGGTCCTCGGCGCGGGTGGTCTCGCGCAGCACGTTCTCGTACATCCAGAGCAGCTGGTCGGGGTCCCCGAGGTCGAAGGTGCGCTCGGCGTTCCACATCAACCGCACCGGCAGCTCCACCACGCCCCGGGTAGGCCCGGCCAGCTCGGCGAGGGTTCTCGCGACCACGGCAGGGCGACCCGGACGGGCCAAGAAGGCCACGCCGGTCACGGTGGGGGAGACGACCTGCATGGTGTCAGGGTAACGCCCGGCGGAGCCGGTGTCGCTCAGGACGTTCCCAGCGCGCTGCCGCGCTGATCGTGGCGACTCTGGCGGTGCGGGCTGGTCGGTCCTGTTGTCGTGCGTTGGGCTGTCGTGTGTTGGGTGTCGTGCGTGCGTTGGGCTGTCATGCGTTGTGCATGGGGCGCGGTCCACGCACGTGCGGTGTTGCATGCCTGCGGTGGTGGGCGCTTCCGTGGTGTGCGCGTTCGGTGTGCGTCGCGTAGCGCCTGCGTGTGGGTCGTGGGTGATAGCTCTTTGCGCTAACGGTCGGGCGCGCGCCCGCTCGGCTGTCCGTGACGGCTGGTTACCTGGGCGCCCGGGGTTCCCCCAAGCACCAGTCAGGCTTTTTGTCCGCTTTTGGCGGCTCTGGCGATGCCGGCCGATCCATGATCAACTCCGGTTTGCGGATGTCGGGGTGTCCCCGCGTCTCGGATACCGCGGTTTTGGTGATCTCGGGTGGATCAAGCCGGGGTGTGGTGGTCTGGGTCCGCCTGGGCTGGACTGTGTCTGGGTGGTTTGTCCGGTCGAGTGTTCGTCTGGGGTGTGACCGGTGGCACCCGTGGCCTGGAATCATGGCCGGGCCGGGGTCGTTACATACCCTGACGATCGCAGCACCACCCGCCCGCCGCCCGGCCTCCCGGGGTTGGAATGCCGGGCCTCGTGCGGTCGTTACAGTCCCCACGAACGACCGCCCGGCCGTGCTGCCATTCGGCGCATGGGCCCGGGGAATGGCCTCCGGCCCCCGGTCGTTACGGTCCCCACGAACGACTGCCCGGTCACCGCTTCCACGAGGGTGCCGCCCCGGGGAATGGCCTCCGGCCCCCGGTCGTTACAGACAGACCCGGTGCCACGAGCCCCCCGCTCGTAGGCCGCCGACCCCGGCGCCGAGACACCGTAGGCGCCGACCCCCCCCCGAAGACTTTTCCCCTCGGATTTGATGCGCCCGGACGAGGTGCTCACCCTGCGATGCCGACCCCTATCGGCGCGTGCGGGTGTCCTTACCCCCGAAGGAGCTAACCCCCATGAACACGATCATCCGTAAGAGCATGCTGTCCGTTGCTGGTCTCGCGTTCGCCGGTGGTGTGTTCGCCGGCCCGATCGCCGCCCACGCCGCCACCCCGGTCGATGCCAAGCCGGTCGCGGTTGCGATGCAGTCGGCGCCGAAGCCGCAGGGCGAGCAGTCGCACATCAGCCTGAACGATGAGCAGACCGCGAACGTGAAGGCGATCATCGCCGCGACGAAGAAGGCCGGGATGCCGGAGCGGGCCGCGGTGATCTCGATCGCGACGAGTCTGCAGGAGTCGAAGTTGGAGAACCTGGGTCACCTCGGCGACATGAACGACCACGACTCGCTGGGCCTGTTCCAGCAGCGCCCGTCCTCGGGTTGGGGTACGCCGGAACAGATCACCGACCCCGCCTACTCCACGACCGCGTTCCTCAAGGGTTTGAAGCAGGTCGACGGGTGGCAGGACATGCCGTTGACCCAGGCCGCGCAGACCGTGCAGGTCTCCGCGTACCCGGACGCGTACGCCCAGTGGGAGCAGCAGGCCACCGACCTGGTCGCCCAGCACTGGAACAGCTGACCCACCGCACAACACCAACCACCGACTGGCCGGCACCCCACACCCCGGGGTGCCGGCCAGCGGCATATCCGCATCGGGCTGGTGTGGGCTGCGGGACGCGTTGGTCGGTGCGTGCGAGAGCGAATGACCCTTGCCCCACGCGGTGGCTGGCCGCAGATCTTGGACAGTTCTTGTTAGTTGCTAGCAGAATCTGTCCAAGATCTCGCTGCGCGACTGTGGGGTGGCGCGATCAGCGGTGCCGGGATGACGCTGAGCGTCGCCCCGTTGACCTGGCGGCCCGTGCGGCGGCGCAACCATCCGGCGCGGTGGCGGGATGGCGCGGGGGCGCGCGGCGGTGGGTGGATGCGGGGGACAGGGTGCCGGCCAGTGGCGTGCGGGTGTGGGGAACAAGGTTGGGGGTCGGGCTGGTTGTGGACAGTGTCGGTGTGACTCAGTGTCCCCGGGCCTCACCTAATATTGCCTTCGCGGAATACCGTTCGGCTGGAGCCGCGTCGTGCCACTCGCCGAGAGGCGACCTGCACACCGACACCAGCGCCGCCCCCGGCCCACCGGCCGGGGGCGGCGCTGTCTGTGCCTCTGGCGATTCCTCGGCTCGCGAACGTGTCTCAGGTGACCTATCTTCATGGGGTCGCTCGCGTGTGGAGGAGGTGTCGGGCATGGGGCTGCGTACCTTCATCGAGGGTTGGCCGGTCTACCGGCAGCTCACCGGCACCGACCCGCTCGGCCGGGGCGCCGCGGCGCAGTCCGACCGTTCGGCAGGGCTGACCGCCCGCACCGAGGACGCCGACAGTGTGGCCCGTTCGGTCTGCCCGTACTGCGCGGTGGGTTGTGGCCAGCGGGTGTTCGTCAGGGACGGGCAGGTCAGTCAGATCGAGGGCGACCCGGACAGCCCGATCTCGCGGGGTCGGCTCTGTCCGAAGGGTGCGGCGAGTAAGAGTCTGGTGACCAGCCCGTTGCGGCAGACGAAGGTCCGTTACCGGCGTCCGTACTCGACGCAGTGGGAGGATCTGGAACTCGACACCGCGCTCGACATGATTGCCGACCGGATGCTCGCCGCTCGCGAGCAGACCTGGGAGGACGTCGACACGCAGGGCCGGCCGCTCAACCGGACGCTGGGCTTTTCCAGTCTGGGTGGGGCGACGCTGGACAACGAGGAGAACTACCTCATCAAGAAGTTGTTCACGGCGATGGGGGCGCTCCAGATCGAGAACCAGGCCCGTATTTGACACTCCGCCACCGTCCCCGGTCTGGGGGCCAGTTTCGGTCGTGGCGGTGCGACGGATTTCCAGCAGGACATCGCCAACGCTGACGTCATCGTCATCCAGGGTTCGAACATGGCCGAGGCTCATCCGGTGGGCTTCCAGTGGGTGATGGAGGCCAAGCGCCGTGGGGCGAAGGTCTTCCATGTGGACCCGCGGTTCACTCGGACCAGCGCTGTCGCGGACGCGTACCTGCCGATCCGGGCGGGCACGGACATCGCGCTGTTGGGCGGGGTGGTGCGCTACATCCTGGACAACGAGTTGGACTTCCGGGAGTACGTGCTGTCGTACACCAACGCGGCGACGATCGTGAGCGAGGAGTTCAGCGACACCGAGGACGGCGACGGTTTCTTCTCCGGGTTCGACCCGGAGACGGGCACCTACGTGCAGGACAGCTGGCAGTACGAGGGGCACGTGGGGTCGTCGGGCAGCGGGCACACGGCTCAGGAGCGGGACAGCGCCGCCGGGTTGACGCACGAGTCGCACGGCGCGCGGGTGAGTGGGCAGACTCGGCGCGACGAGACGTTGCAGCACCCGCGCTGCGTCTACCAGATCCTCAAGCGACATTTTTCCCGTTACACCCCGGATATGGTGGAGCGGGTCTGCGGGATCCCGCAGGAGAAGTTCCTTGAGCTGGCCCGGGCGTGGACGGAGAACTCCGGTCGGGACCGCACCGGCATGCTCGTCTACTCGGTGGGCTGGACGCAGCACAGCGTCGGTGTGCAGTACATCCGCACCGGTGCGATCATCCAACTGCTGCTTGGCAACATGGGCCGCCCGGGTGGTGGAGTCATGGCGATGCGGGGGCACGCGAGCATCCAGGGTTCGACCGACATCCCGACGTTGTTCAACCTGCTGCCGGGCTATCTGCCGATGCCGCACCACGCCGACCACCCGACGTTCGACGAGTGGGTGGACAGCATTCGGCACCCGGGGCAGAAGGGCTTCTGGGGCAATGCCCGGTCGTTCGCCGCCAGCCTGCTGAAGGCGTACTGGGGTGAGGCGGCGACGGCGGAGAACGACTTCTGCTACGGCTACCTGCCGCGGCTGACCGGTGATCACGGCACGTACCAGCAGGTGCTCAACATGATCGACGGGAAGGTCAAGGGGTACTTCCTGCTCGGGCAGAACCCGGCGGTCGGCTCGGCGCACGGTCGCGCGCAGCGGCTCGGCATGGCCAATCTCGACTGGTTGGTGGTCCGGGACCTGTTCATGATCGAGAGCGCGACGTTCTGGCAGAACGGCCCCGAGGTGACCACCGGCGAGATCGTGCCGGAGGAGTGCCGCACGGAGGTGTTCTTCCTGCCGGCCGCCTCGCACGTGGAGAAGGAGGGCACCTTCACCCAGACGCAGCGGCTGTTGCAGTGGCGGGAGAAGGCTGTCGAGCCGCCGGGCGACGCCCGCTCCGAGCTCTGGTTCTTCTACCACCTCGGGTGCAGGCTGCGGGAGAAGCTGGCCGGCTCGCAGCTGCCGCGCGACCGGGCGCTGCTCGACCTCACCTGGGACTACCCGACGCATGGCCCGAATGCCGAGCCGAGCGCCGAGGCGGTGCTGCGCGAGATCAACGGGTACGACGTGGCGACCGGCCGCCCACTGTCCGGTTTCGCCGAGGCTCGCGCGGACGGCTCCACCGCGATCGGCTGCTGGATCTACACGGGCGTGTACGCCGACGGCGTGAACCAGGCGGCCCGGCGCAAGTCCCGGCACGACCAGGACTGGGTGGCCGCCGAGTGGGGTTGGGCCTGGCCGGCGAACCGGCGCATGCTCTACAACCGCGCCTCGGCCGACCCGGAGGGTCGACCGTGGAGTGAGCGCAAGCGCTACGTCTGGTGGGACCCGGAGAGGTCCGAGTGGACCGGTTACGACGTGCCGGACTTCGAGAAGGCCAAGCCACCGTCGTACCGGCCGCCGCCCGGCGCGTCCGGCCCGGAGGGCATCGCCGGTGACGACCCGTTCGTCATGCAGGGTGACGGCAAGGGCTGGCTGTACGCGCCCAGTGGGGTTCTGGACGGTCCACTACCGACCCACTACGAGCCGGTCGAGTCGCCGGTGCGCAACCCGCTCTACCGGCAGCAGGCCAACCCGACCCGCAAGATGTACGCGCATCCGGTGAACTCGGTGAACCCGAGCCCGCCGGAGGAGCACAGTCAGGTCTTCCCGTACGTGTTCACGGTCAGCCGACTCACCGAGCACCACACCGCCGGTGGGATGAGCCGGACGGTCCGTCCGCTGGCCGAGTTGCAGCCGGAGATGTTCGTTGAGGTGTCGCCGGAGTTGGCCGCCGAACGCGGCCTCAACCACCTGGACTGGGCGCATCTGGTCAGCGGCCGCGCGGTGATCGAGGCGAAGGTGCTGGTGACCGATCGGCTCACCCCGCTGCGGGTGGACGGCCGGGTCATCCATCAGCTCTGGCTGCCGTACCACTTCGGGTTCGAGGGTCTGGTGACCGGCGACTCGGCGAACGATCTGTTCGGGATCAGCCTCGACCCGAACGTCCTCATCCAGGAGAGCAAGATCGGTACGTGCGACGTTCAGCCCGGCCGCCGTCCCACCGGGCCGGCGTTGCTCGACCTGGTGGCCGGGTATCAGCGGCGCGCCGGGATCATCCCGGGGCGCAACGCCCCGATGGTCACCACCGAAACCGACAGCGACGGGGAGGGGCGCGGTGATTCCTGACCCGAACAGCCTGTACGGCCCGCTGGACCCGGCGCCGGACGCCGGCTGGTCGTCGGCGCCACCCCGGATGGGGTTCTTCACCGACACCAGTGTCTGCATCGGCTGCAAGGCCTGCGAGGTCGCCTGCAAGGAGTGGAACGGGGTGCCCGGCTCCGGTCTTGACCTGCTCGGCATGTCGTACGACAACACCGGGGCGCTGACGGCGAACTCGTGGCGGCACGTCGCGTTCATCGAGCAGCCCCGCCCGGCCGGTTCACCGTCGGTCGCCGCTCGGATGGCCGTGGGCGGGCCCACCGACGTGCTCGGCGCCCCGGTGGCGGCTGGCTCGGGCGACGGTGGTGCGGGGACGCAGTTCCTGGGGATGCCGGGGGCGCAGCCGCCGGGTCGGGGGTCGGGTGCGGAGGATCGTACTGATTTCCGTTGGTTGATGATGTCGGACGTCTGTAAGCACTGCACCCATGCGGCGTGCCTGGATGTCTGTCCGACCGGTTCGTTGTTCCGTACCGAGTTCGGGACGGTGGTGGTGCAGGAGGACATCTGCAACGGCTGCGGCTACTGCATCTCCGCGTGTCCGTACGGGGTGATCGATCAGCGCAAGGACGACGGTCGGGCGTGGAAGTGCACGCTGTGCTACGACCGTTTGGGCGCGGGGATGACGCCGGCGTGTGCGCAGGCGTGCCCGACCGAGTCGATCCAGTACGGGCCCCTCGACGAGTTGCGGGAGCGGGCCGCCACGCGGGTGGCCACGTTGCGCGGGCGGGGTGTTCCCGAGGCGCGGTTGTACGGGCACGACCCGAACGACGGTGTGGGTGGTGACGGGGCGTTCTTCCTGCTCCTCGACGAGCCCGAGGTGTACGGGCTGCCACCCGACCCGATCGTGACCACCCGCGACCTACCGGCCATGTGGAAACGCGCCGGCCTCGCGGCCCTCGCCATGGCGGCGGCCACCGTCGCCGCGTTCGTCGGAGGTTCCTCGTGAGTCCGCACCGCCCTGAGGTGGGCGACCTGTTCCGCCGCTTCCGTGACCGGCTGGCCGCCGAGGGTTCCGACCGGCCGGGTGTCCCGGCGCGGCCGGAGGTGAGCGTCCACGACGGACCGGCGGGCACCGGCACCCGGGCAGACCTGACCTCGTCGCCGCAGTGGGCCGCCGCGCACACCGGTCGACGGGCGGGTCGCCGGCGTGGCGGTCGCGGTGGCGGCGAGGAACTGCGGGTGCCGGAGGCCGAGTTCACCTCGTACTACGGTCGCCCCGTCCTGAAGGCGCCGGTCTGGAAGTGGGACATCGCCGCGTACCTGTTCACCGGCGGGCTGGCCGCCGGCTCGTCGCTGCTCGCGGCGGGCGGGCAGCTCACCGGGCGGCCTACGCTGCGTCGAGCCGGTCGGGTCACCGCGCTGGCCGCCGTCAGCGCCAGTGCCGTCTTCCTGATCAGAGACCTGGGCCGGCCGGCACGGTTCCACCACATGCTCCGGGTGGCGAAGCCGACCTCGCCGATGTCGATGGGCACCTGGATCCTCACCGCGTACGGGCCGGCCGCCGGCGTGGCCGCGATCGCCGAGGCCGCCGGTTGGCTGCCCCGCCACGGCCTGCTCGGGCTGGCCGGCCGCGTGTTGCCGTCGGTCGGGCACGTCGCTGGGCTGCTCGCCGCCGGTTCCGCGCCCGCGCTGGCCACGTACACCGGGGTGCTGCTCGCCGACACGGCGGTGCCGTCCTGGCACGAGGCGTACCCGGAATTGCCGGTCATCTTCGCGGGCAGCGCGCTGGCCAGCGGCGCCGGTGTGGGTCTGATCGCCGTGCCGCCGGCCCAGGCCGGGCCGGCCCGGCGGATGGCGGTGGCCGGCGCGGCCCTGGAGCTGTACGGCGCGCACCGGGTGGAGACCCGCCTCGGCCTGCTCAGTGAGCCCTATCGTCAGGGCCGACCTGGTCGGCTGCTGCGCGCCGGCCGGCTGTTGACCGCGGCTGGCGTGGCCGGCGCGCTACTGGGCCGGCGCAGCCGGCTGGTCGGCGTGTTTTCCGGGGCCGCGCTGCTGGCCGCCTCGGTCGCGACCCGGTTCGGCATCTTCTACGGCGGCGTCGCCTCCGCCCGCGACCCTCGGTACACGGTGGTGCCGCAGCGCGAGCGGGTCGAAGCCCGGCGGACCGCGGGCGGATCTGTCACCTGACCGGGCGGGCCCGCCCGTGCTGTGATCGAATGTCCGATGGAGGCGTTCAGGCGGCTGGTGCCCCTCCCGGTCTTCAAAACCGGTGTGGTCCGGGACCCGGGCCAGGCGGGTTCGATTCCCGTCCGTCTCCGCCAACACGGGGCAGGAGATGACGCGATGGGCGACGGCCGGGTGGACCCGCGACGCCGGGTGCCCCGCACCGACACGCTGCTCGCCGACCCGCTGCTGGCCGCGGCCACCGCGACGTTCGGGCGCGACCAGGTGAAGGCGGTCATCGTCCGGGCGCAGGAGCGGGCCCGCCGCGGCGAGATCGGCCCGGACGAGGTCCGCGACGCCGCCATCGCGGCGCTACCCGCACCCGGCCCTCGCGCGGTCCTCAACGCCACCGGCGTCGTGCTGCACACCAACCTGGGCCGGGCACCGCTGTCGCCCGCCGCGGTCGCCGCCGTGGTGGCCGCGGCCGGGCACACCGACGTGGAGCTGGACCTGACCACCGGCCGTCGGGCCCGCCGTGGCCGTGCCGCCCTCGACGCGCTGGCCGCCGCCGTACCTGAGGCGGGTGCCGTGCACGTGGTCAACAACGGCGCCGCCGCGTTGGTGCTGGCCGCCACCGTGTTGGCCGCCGGCCGGGAGATCGTGGTCAGTCGGGGCGAGCTCGTCGAGATCGGGGACGGCTTCCGCCTGCCCGACCTGCTGGAGAGCACCGGCGCCCGGCTGCGGGAGGTGGGCACCACCAACCGCACCACCCTCGCGGACTACGCCGCCGCCATCAGCCCACAGACCGGCTTCGTCCTCAAGGTGCACCCGTCGAACTTCCAGGTCACCGGTTTCACCTCCGCCACCGGAGTCCGACAACTGGCCACACTCGGGGTGCCGGTGGTCGCCGACATCGGCTCCGGCCTGCTCGCCGCGGATCCTCTGCTGCCCGATGAACCGGACGCGGCGAGCACCCTGCGCGCCGGCGCCGCGCTGGTCACCGCCAGCGGCGACAAGTTGCTCGGTGGGCCGCAGGCGGGGCTGCTGCTCGGTGACGTCGAACTGATCGACCGGCTGCGCCGCCATCCGCTGGCCAGGGCTCTGCGGGTGGACAAGCTCACCCTGGCCGCGCTGGCCGCCACCCTGCACCAACCGGACACACCAACCCGGGTGGCGCTGCACGCCGACCCGGGTGCCCTGCACCGCAGGGTGGAGCGGCTGCGTGACCGGCTCGGCGCGGACGGGCGCAAGGCGGAGGTGGTGCCGGCGGTCGCGGTGGTCGGCGGCGGTGGCGCCCCCGGCGTGGAGCTGGACTCGTGGGCACTGAGCCTGCCCGAGCGGTACGCGGCGCCGCTGCGCACCGGAGACCAGCCGGTCCTCGGCCGGGTGGTGCGGGGTCGACTCCTGCTCGACCTGCGCTGTGTGCCGGCCGACGCCGACGAGGCGGTCCGAGCGGCCGTGCTGCGCGTACCCGGGGACGACTGAGAGTGTTCGTCGTCGCCACCGCCGGACACGTGGATCACGGCAAGTCGACCCTGGTCCGGGCGTTGACCGGAATGGAACCCGACCGGTGGGCCGAGGAACGCCGCCGGGGGATGACCATCGACCTGGGCTTCGCCTGGACGACACTGCCGTCCGGCGGCACCGTCGCCTTCGTCGATGTGCCCGGGCACGAGCGGTTCGTGCCGAACATGCTCGCCGGGGTCGGCCCGGTGCCGGCGGCGCTGATCGTGGTCGCCGCCGACGAGGGATGGAAGCCGCAGTCCGCCGAGCACCTGGCCGCGCTCGACGCGCTCGGTGTGGCGTACGGCCTGCTGGCGGTGACCCGCGCGGACCTGGCCGACCCCGGGCCGGCGGCGGCCCACGCCCGGGCCGAGATCGCCGCGACCAGCCTCGGCGCGGTGGAGGCGGTGGCGGTCAGCGGTCTGACCGGCGCCGGCCTGCCGGAGCTGCGTACTGCCCTGGACCGGCTCGCCACCCGACTGCCGGCCCCCACGGTGGACGAACCGGTCCGGCTCTGGGTCGACCGCAGCTTCACGGTGCGGGGCAGCGGCACCGTTGTCACCGGCACGCTGGGCGCCGGTCGCCTCCGGGTGGGCGACGCGCTGGAGTTGGCCGGCGCCGACGAACCGGTCCGGGTCCGGGGCCTGCACTCGCTCGGCCAGGCCAGGCCCGAAGCGGCGGCCGTGGCCCGGGTGGCGGTCAACCTGCGCGGTACGCCCCGCGACCGGCTCGGCCGCGGCGACGCGCTGCTCACGCCGGGCCGGTTCCACCGCACCGACCTCGTCGACGTCCGGCTCACCGGCGACCCGGCCGCCGACCTGCCCGCCACCCTCACCCTGCACGTCGGGTCGGCGGCGGTGCCGGTACGCGTCCGCCCGCTCGGCCCGGACACCGTACGGCTACGGCTGGCCCGCCCGTTGCCGCTGCTGGTGGGGGACCGGGCGCTGCTGCGTGACCCGGGCCGCCACCGTGTTGCCGGCGGAGTGCGGGTGCTCGACGTGGCGCCGCCACCGCTGGCCCGCCGAGGGGCCGCCGCCGCCCGCGCGCAGGTCCTCGCCGACCTGGACGGTCGACCCGACCTGGCCGGGGAGCTGCGCCGCCGCCGGCTGGTCCGGGCCGGTGCGCTGATCCGGATGGGCGTGCCGGTGCACGCCGAGCCGGTGGCCGGTGACTGGCTGGCCGACCCTGCGCACTGGCGGCGGCTCCGCGACCAGCTGACCTCGGAGGTCGCCCGTTACGCCGAGGAGCACCCGTTGGAACCCGGGATGCCGGTGGACGCGCTGCGCCAGCGCCTCGCCCTGCCCGACCGGGTACTGGTCGAGGCGCTGATCCGGCCACCCCTGCGGATCCACGCCGGGCGGGTCGGGGCGGCGGGCGCCGACGCGCTGCCCGAACCGGTGGCCCGGGCCGTGCGGCGGGTCCGCGCCGAGTACGGTGACCGGCCGTTTCGTGCCCCCGAGGCGGACCGCCTCGTCGACCTCGGCCTGGGCCCCCGGGAAATCGGAGCCGCGGTGCGTGCCGGCGCCCTGCTGCGGCTGGCCGACAACGTCGTGCTGCTGCCCCACGCACTCGACGACGCGGTCCGGGTGCTGGCCGGGCTGCCCCAACCGTTCACCCTCTCCGCGGCCCGGCAGGCGTTGGACACCACCCGCCGGGTCGCGGTGCCGCTGTTGGAGTTGCTGGACCGTCGAGGCGCGACCCGACGACTGCCCGACGACGTGCGGATCGTCATCACCTGAGTAAGGCGTTCCCGGCACGCGTCAGAGGTGCTGTCGGCGGGCGAGGCCGCCGACCTTGTCGAACGAGGTGCCCTCCGACCTCGCACGCGACGCTTGTCCTCCCGACCACCTGGTCGTTTCCCTTTGCTCTGCTTCAACGGATGCAACAGTCGTGCCGGGCTAACCGGCCCCCGGGTCGACGCCGGTCACCTACGGTGACGCCATGGACCCTTCGGCGGTCTGGCGGGACAGGCAGCACCGGTGGCGGATCGAGGCGTACCGCGCGCCGGACCTGCGGTTCGCCATCTACGCCACCAACGGCCCCACCGAGTCGGTGCCGCTCTGGCTGTTCGGTATGTCGGCGCTGGCCCGGTGGCTGATGACCCACGCCATCTCGCTGGACGACCTGGAGGTCGACTGAGCGGGGCGCGGGCGCAAACCGGACCCGGAGCCGGCCCCGCTGCGGTTGAGTGACCTGAGGCGGCGGACGGGGGTGCGCGATGGGCGGTCAGCTCGGGCAGTTGGCACTGGTGGCCGTGCTGGTGCTGGTCAACGCCGCGCTCTCCGGCAGTGAGATGGCGCTGGTGACGTTGCGCGAGGGACAACTGCGGCGGCTGGGCCGGCGGTCCCGCGCCGGTGACCGGTTGGTGCGGCTGTCCCGCGACCCGAACCGCTACCTGGCCACCATTCAGCTCGGCATCACTCTGGCCGGGTTCCTCGCGTCGGCGGCTGCCGCGGTGTCCCTGGCCGGGCCGCTGATCGGTCCGCTGGGTTTCCTCGGCGGCGCGGCCCGCCCCGCCGCGGTCCTGCTGGTGACCGTGCTGCTGACCTTCGTCACGCTGGTGCTCGGGGAGTTGGCCCCGAAGCGGCTGGCCATGCAGCGGGCAGAGCGGTGGGCGCTGCTCAGCGCTGGCCCGCTGGACCTGCTCGCCCGAGTGTCCCGACCGGCGGTGTGGCTGCTCAGCCGCGCCACCGACGCGGTGGTACGGCTGGCCGGCGGTGACCCGCGTGCCAACCGGGAGGAGATGACCGAGGATGAGCTGCGGGAGATGCTGGCCAGCCAACGCGGCCTGTCGGCGCAACAGCGGGAGATCCTGACCGGGGCGTTCGACATCGCGGGCCGGACGCTGCGGGAGATCCTGGTGGCCCGGCGGCAGGTGACGACGCTGCCGGCCGACCTGACCGCCGACGAGGGCGTACATCGGCTCGCCGCCGCCGGGCGGTCCCGCGCTCCGGTCACCGGCCCCGGCGGGCTGGACGAGGTGCTCGGTGTGGTGCACATCCGTGACCTGGTGCAGGCCGGCTCCGCCAGGGTGGGCGAGCGGGTCCGGTCGCCGCTGCTGCTGCCGGTGACCCTGCCGGTCGCCGACGCGTTGCGTCAGCTTCGTCAGGAGCATCAGCAACTGGCCCTGGTGGTGGACGAGCACGGCGGCGTCGACGGCATGGTCACCATGGAGGATCTGTTGGCCGAGGTGGTCGGCGAGTTGTACGACGAGACCGACCGCGACGTGCACGGGGTGATTCGGGAACCGGACGGCTCGTTGCTGGTGCCCGGTGACTTCCCACTGCACGACCTGCCCGATCTCGGGGTGCGGCTGAGCTTCCCGTTGTCACGGGACTACACCACGGTGGCTGGGCTCGTGCTGGCCCGGCTGCGGCACCTGCCAAGCGAGCCGGGAGAGATGGTGCGGTTGCCCGGGTTGACCCTGGAGGTGGTGGAGGTGGCCGACCGGGCGGTGCGCCAGGTACGGCTGCGCGGGTTCGTCGGGGATCGCTGAGCACCACCCGGACGGGGGACAGTACGCCCGAATCGTCCCCCGGGTGGATGCGGGCTGCCTACGGTGCGATACGTGAAGGACCGAGGATTGCGTACGTTCGTCACGGTGCTGGCCGGCCTCGCGGTGATCTACTTCGGTAGTGCCGGCCGCAGCCCCGAGGAGGGCCCGGGTATCTCCGGCGGGGTGGTGATCCTGGCGTTGCTCGCCGCGTTGCTGGTGTGGCACCTGACCCGGCCGGGGGACAAGACGGTGAAGTGAGCGCTCAGCGGGCGGCGACGCGGGTGATCTCGCCGGCGGACTCCTCGCCGAGCGCCACCCGTACCAGCGCTGAGGCGAGCCGCCCGAAGTCCGGCTCGTCGACGAGACCGGCCAACCTGTCCGGAGAGCCCGGTAGGCCCAGCCGCTTCGCCCCGGCCAGGGCCCGACGGTCGGCGTACGGGCGCAGGTCCGACCAGACCGTCTGCGCTTCGCGCAGGTAGATGTCCGCGCCGGTGGGGCCGATGCCGGGGAACTCGGTGAGCCGCCGCCGCAGCCCGGCGGGGTCGCCCTGGGCCTCCCGGTGCAACCGGCGCAGGTCACCGTGCCAGCGGTCCAGGCAGAGCCGGGCGCCGGTGCCGAGCATGGTGGCGGTCCGCTCGTCGTAGCGGCGGTAGTGACCCCGGCCCAGCGCGTCGACGCGTTGCTGCCAGCTGGCCGACTCCATCGCCTGGGGCGTGCGGTAGCCCGCGGCGAACAGCTCCCGCGCGGCGTCCACCGCCACGCACGCCCGGATCCGGGTGCTCAGCAGGGTGGCCAGCACCAGCAGTTGGTAGAGCGGCCCAGGACGGTCGGACAGCCGGATGCCGGCCTCCTCCGCGTACGTGCGGCCACGCCGGTCCAGCAGGACCCGTACCACCGTTCGATCGTTTCCCACACCGACCGGGTACCCGATCCGTCACCCGCTAGCCGTGTCGCCGGTGACCCGGGCCGGAATGCCGCCGGTGCGGGCGGGTATGCCGGCTTTGGAGGCGGTCGATGCCGCCTGCCGTACCCGGAAGGGAGACACCCGTGGTCAATCCGCAGCAGGAAGAGTTCCGGCGCAACGCCAAGGGCGCCACCAGCCAGGACAGCAAGGGGCCCAAGCCGACCGGGCACCCGCTCAACCGTGGCTCGTCGCGCGGCGACGAGGGTCGGCCGGTGCCCAAGGGGCAGGTGTCGCCGTACGGCCCGGCCGGTGAACCGATAGCCGAGGACGACAGCGACACCCGGTAACTAGCGACCGCGACCCGACGGCCGCCGCAACCTGTTCCAGGTTGCGGCGGCCGTCAGCCCGTAGGCGAGGTGCGGGATGATGTCGGAGATCCAGTCGGAGCGCCGCCACGTGCGTGGGTCGCTGATCCCGAGCGCGGTGATCGACCCGTCGGTCATCGTCATGACGCCGGCGCCGAGCACGCCGGTGGCCATCGGGAGTGGCTGGCGCCGACCGCCGGCGTAGAGCGCGAACGCGACGCCCGCGGCGATACCCAGCCCGTAGCCGATCAGGGGCCCGAGGCCCGAGCGGCGGTTGGCCGCCCGGGCCCCGGACCCCAGGTCCACGTGCGCGATCCCGGCCAGCCGGTCGACGGTCTCCTGCGGGACGTTGCTCTCCGGTCGTGCCCGTAGCGCCATGTCGAGGTAGCTGACCACGTTCAGCGCGGTGCTGCCGACGGCGCCCGCGATGGCGCCGTCGGTCACGTCGACCCTCCTCACTTCGGGTCGCCCGGTTCGCGCTCGCTCTTGGGGCCGTACGTGCGGTCGCCGCGCACCACGCCCCGTTGGCCGCGATCCTCCTGGAGGATCCTGTTGGCGACCTGGTTGGCCTTGCCGTCGGGTACCTGGCGTCCGGAGTCGTCGATCGCGTTGCGCAACCGCGCCCGCTGCTTGTCGTAGGCGTTACTGCCCGGCCGTGGTCCTGGCATCTGTTGCCTCCTTCGTCGGTCCGGCATCCGCTGCCGCCTTCGGTGGCCATGGGCGTACCGCGGCCGTCTACCCGCCTGGCGGGGAGCCAACCCCGGGTCTCAGCGGGGAGCGCGGACCACGGCGACCGGGCAGTGTGCGTGGTGCAGCACCGACTGGCTCACCGATCCCAGCAGCAACCCCGTCACCTCGCCGCGCCCCTGCCCACCCACGACCACCAGTTGCGCGGACCGGGACGCCTCGGCGAGCACGGCACCCGTCCGGCCGTGCACCGCCCGGCAGGTCAGCCGCAGCCGGGGATGGTGCTCGGTCAGCCCGGTCAGCCACCCGGCGAGCATCCGCTCCTGCTCGCCGTGCAGCTTCGCCTCGTCGTACACCAGGGGTTGCATGTCGCCCGGGCCGCTGCTGCCCGGGTGCCGGTAGGCGTGCACCGCCACCAGCGGGACGCCGCGCGACACGGCGGTCTCGGCGGCGAAGTCGGCCGCCAGCCGGGCGGCCTCCGAACCGTCCACCGCGACCAGCACCGGCTCGTCGGTCCGTTGCTCGCCGCGGGCGACCAGCACCGGGCAGTCGGCGTACGCGGCGACCTGCACCGCGACCGAGCCGACGATCAGCGCGGAGAAGCCGCCCAGCCCACGGTCGCCGAGCACGATGAGCGCGGCGGTGGGGGATTCGCCCACCAGCACCGCGGCGGCCTCACCGTCGATGATCTCGCCGGAGATCGACAGCCCCGGTGCGGTCGCCTCGGCCTCGGCCACCGCGGCCTCGACCAGTTCCTCGGCCTGGTGGCGCAGTCCACCGCCGGGTGGCGCGTCCGGGGCGGGGGAGACCGGCACGTGCAGCAGCGGCCAGATGAACCCGTGCACGACCCGCAG
The DNA here is from genome assembly GCF_050936255.1 of Micromonospora sp. CA-259024. Classification (NCBI taxonomy): domain Bacteria; kingdom Bacillati; phylum Actinomycetota; class Actinomycetes; order Micromonosporales; family Micromonosporaceae; genus Micromonospora; species Micromonospora sp. CA-259024. The sequence continues at coordinate 1,815,607 of NZ_JBNJND010000001.1, forward strand.
TGGCCGCTGCCGGCGCGCCGCCTCCGTGGCGGCGAGCCGCACGGCGCGCAGCGCCGGCTCCGAGCCGTCCACGCCGACCACCACCGCTGCGTTGTTCGCCGAGTTCACCGCTCACCTCCGCCCGCGGCCAGTATCCCGGGCGCAGGCACCTCCGCGTCGCGATACCGCTGAGCAAGCTCGGGTCGGTACGCTGGCGGCGACCGGTCGGGGAGGGAGCGTCGTCGATGGGTGAACCGGACCAGCCGAGCACCGCACGCATGATCGACTTTTGGCTCGGCGGGGAGCACCACTTCCCGGTCGACGTGGCCGCCGCGAGGGCGTTCGAGCAGGCGTACGGGCCGTGCGCGCCGGTGTTCCGGGAGCTGCGGGCCTTCCTGGGTCGCACGGTGCGGGCCATGGCCGGGCAGGGCGTGGACAACTTCCTGGTGTTCGGTGCCGGGGTGCCCACCATGGGCAACGTGCACGAGGTCGCCACCGACGCGACAGTTCTCTACACCGACGTCGACCCGGTCACCATCCGGCTGGGGCAGAGCATCCTCGCCGGAAGCGACCGGGCCGGCTACGGCTTCGGTGACGCGACCGACATCGGCACGATCGACCCGGCGCAGCTGCACCGGTTCGTTCCGGGCTGGGGTCGGCGGCCGGTCGGGCTGGTCTTTCTCGGGCTCGCCGCGTTCCTCGACGACGCCACGCTGACCCGCACCCTCGACGAGATGTACGCCGAAGCGGCGCCGGGCAGTCTGCTCGCCGTGGACTTCGACACCGAGGAGTTGGCCGGTCACCCGCAGGCGCTGGCGATGATGGGGCCGCAGTTCCGGATGCGTCCACCGGCGGCGTTCGCGCCACTGCTGGGTCGGTGGGCGCCGACGGCGGACGGGATCGTCCCGGTCGCCCAGTGGCGGCCGGACGGTCCGGCGGCGCGGGTGCCCGACGCGTTCCACGGCGTGCTCGCGACCCGCGGCGGCGACTGACCGCCGGGATTCCCCGTCCGAGGGCGTCCGTATGATGCTTGCCCTGTAGCAAGCTTCTCGAGAGGACGACCATGGTGGACGCGCCGGACGTGGTGTCGCGCGCGCTGCGCGAGGCCCCGCCCGACCAGCTGGCGGAGGCGGCGGACCGGGCGATCCGGTCGACGATGGGCGCGCTCCGCACCGACGTGTTCGTCGCCGACTACCGGATCAGCGGGCTGTGGCCGGTACTCGATCCGGACCTGCCGGCCGCCGGGTTCCTGGCCTGCCACACCGTGGCGCAGCGCTGCTTCAGCAGCCAGCAACCGGTGCGTGACGGCGAGGGCCCGTGCCGCCTCTACCTGCCGCTGACGATGTGGGGGGAGCGGCTGGGCGTGCTGCTGATCGAGCTTCCCGCCGTACCGGGTCCGACCGTCACCGGCCGTGCGACGGACATCGCCGCTGCCGTGGCGGTTGCCATGCGTGCGGCGGACCGGGAGACCGACCGTTACCAGCGGGCCCGTCGTCGCGAGCGACTGACGATGGCCGCCGAGATGCAGTGGGACCTGCTGCCCGGCCGCGGTGTGGGGCACCACGCGTTCGATCTGGCCGGTCAACTCGAACCGGCGTACACGGTGGGCGGTGACCACTTCGACTGGTCTCTGGACGGGGACCGTCTCACCGTGACGGTGCTCAACGGCGAGGGCAGTGGCCTGGCCGCGTCGATGCTGACCGCCGTCACCGTGAACGCGATGCGCAACGCGCGGCGCTCCGGCGGCGGCCTGGTGGAGCAGGCCGAGCTGGCCTCGGACACGGTCTTCTACCAACACCGGGGCCGCCGGCACGTGGCCACCCTGCTGCTCGAGGTGGACACCCGCACCGGCCGGGTACGGGCGGTCGACGCGGGATCCCCGCACCTGCTGCGGATGCGCGGGTCCGTGGTGGAGCCCATGAAGCTGGATCAGCAGCTGCCGCTGGGCATGTTCGCGGAGACCCGTTACGAGTTGCAGGAGTTGTGGCTCGCACCGGGTGACCGCCTCTTCGTGGTCAGCGACGGGGTGTGGGCCGCGGAGCCGCCGGGTCAGGAGCCGTACGGACAGCGGGTGATGGCCCGTTCCCTGCGCGCCACGCGGTTGCAGCCGCCGGCCGAGGCAGTTGGTACGGTGATGCGCGAACTGCACGCCTACCACGCGGACTCCGATCTGCGCGACGACGCCGTCGTGGTCTGTCTGGACTGGCACGGTCCGCGTGAGCGGGGCGGCGGGTGAGGGTCGCCGCCGCTCCTCCGGGCGGGCACCAGCGCGACGACGGCAGGGGACATCGGGTGGAGCGACCTGCGGATCTCGCCGCGGCGATCGACGCGGCTGCCGGGACACTGATCGCCGTGCTCGACTCGGCCGCGTCGCGGCACCAGCTGCCGCCCACCCAGTTGAGGGTGCTGACGCTGATCAGCAACCGGCAGCAGACAAACGTCAACGGGTTGGCCGAGCTGCTGGACGTGGTGCCCTCGTCGGCGAGCCGCCTCTGCGACCGGCTGGAGGCGACCGGGCTGTTGCGCCGGGTGGCCGATCCACGGGACCGGCGTGAGGTGCGGTTGGTGCCGACCGCCGCCGCGCTGTCGCTGCTGGGGGAGTTGGCCGAGCGGCGGCATCGTGCGGTGCAGGCGGTGCTGGATCGGATGCCGGCGCGGACGCAGCACGATCTGTTGCTGGGGTTGGTCGCGTTCGCTCGGGCGGCGGCCCAGTCGGTGCCCGAGCAGCAGGTCGATTCGGCGGTACAGACCGCCTGAGGGCTTCCCCCGTTCCACTAGTATCCTAGGACGCTCTACGCGTGGTGATCCACACCACACTGCCGCAGAGCCGCACCGGCCACCGCACGGCGGCACCAGGGGAGCCGAGCGAAGCCCGATATAGTGACAGCGCACTTACCCGGCCCGCGATCATCGAGATCGCGGGCCGCATCAGGGAAGGGGCCCCGACCGGGGCCGCAGGGGAGCCGGCGATGGCCGGCCCGACAGCGCGTACGACCCCCAGCCGCGCCCGACGTCGGCCCGGGGCCCACGTGCCGTGGAGGAGGATCGGTGTCGCGTCGGCCGGCTCGGGCAGAGCAACCGCGGGACACCGGTGACCAGATCCCCGGCAACCAGGTGCTCACCCTGCCCAACCTGATCAGCTTCGGGCGGCTACTGGGCGTCCCGCTCTTCCTCTACCTGTTCCTGGTCGAGCGGGCCGACGTGGCGGCAGTCGTCGTGCTCGCCATCGGCGGCACCACCGACTGGGTCGACGGCTGGATCGCGCGCCGTCTGCGCCAGGTGAGCCGACTCGGGGAGCTGCTCGACCCGCTGGCCGATCGGCTCTACATTCTCGCCACCCTGGTCGCCTTCACCGCGCGGGAGGTGGTGCCGTGGCAGTTCACGGCGGCGCTGCTGGCCCGTGAGCTGCTCCTGCTCGGTTCACTGGCGGTGCTGCGTCGCTACGGGTACGGGCCGCCGCCGGTGCACTACGTGGGCAAGACCGCCACGTTCCTGTTGCTCGCGGCGTTCCCGGTGCTGCTGTTGGCCACCGCGGCGACCGACGTGGCGACGGCGGCGAGCGCCATCGGCTGGGCATTGGCCTGGTGGGGTCTGGTGCTCTACTGGGTGGCCGGCGGGATGTATGTCGTGCAGGCGGCCCGACTGGTGCGCGCGGCACGCGGCCCGGGAGCGGCGGCGTGAGCGCGCCCCGGCCCAGGAAACCCCGCCAGGACCGGGTGTACGCGCCGGATTTCCTCACCGAGCTGTTTCGCAACCCGCTGGACCCGGGGTATGCGGACGCGGCGGCTGCCCGTCGACGGTCGGCCTCCACGGCGCCATCCCGGGGGTGGCGTGCCTGGCCGGCACGGTCGGTCAGCCTCGTCGTGGTGGTGATGCTCGGTTTCCTGTTCGCGGTCGCGTACCGGCAGACGATGGCGGACGAGCCGGGGCGCAGCCAGGCGCGTTCCGGTCTGGTGGCGCAGATCAAGGAGCGGGAGAGCGAGACCGACCGGTTGTCGACGCGCGCGGACCAGCTGCGCGAGGAGGTCAGTCGGCAGCGGGACGCGGCGTTGAGCGGGTCGGCGGCGGCTCGGCTGCGGGACCTGGAGGCGAGCACGGGGCTGGGTCGGGTGCGCGGCGATGGTGTGGTGGTGCGGTTGGCGGACGCGCCGGACAACGCGGATGCGGTGACCGGCGCTGGCGCTGGGCCGCCGCGGGTGCTCTACAGCGACCTGCAGGGGGTGGCGAACGCGTTGTGGAGTGCCGGCGCGGAGGCGATCGCCATCAACGGGCAGCGGTTGACGTCGACGTCGACGATCCGGTCGGCGGGTGAGGCGATGCTCGTGGATTTCCGGCCGGTGACCGGGCCGTACGAGGTGTCGGCGATCGGTCCGAGTTCGATGCGTCGCAAGTTCGACGACAGCCGTAACGCGGCGCTGATGCGGGAGGTCGCGCAGAAGACCGGGTTGTCGTTCGGTGTGCGGGAGGCGGACGACCTCACCCTGCCGGCGGCTCCGGAGCCGCAGCTACGCTACGCCAAGCCGTCGGTCAGTCCGAGCCCTTCCGCGTCGGGTGTCCGGTCCGGCAGTCCTGGGTCGTCCGGTCCGACGACGACCGCTAGCCCCTCCGGAGGTGGCCGATGATCGCGGTGCTGGCGTTGCTCGCCGGTGTGGTGCTCGGTGTGTGGCTCGATCCCACGGTGCCGGCGGCGTTGCAGCCGTACCTGCCGATCGCGGTGGTGGCCGCGTTGGACGCGGTGTTCGGTGGTGTGCGGGCGAGGCTGGACCGCATCTTCGACGACAAGCAGTTCGTGGTGTCGTTCATCTCGAACGTGCTGGTCGCTGGTCTGATCGTGTATCTGGGTGACCAGCTGGGGGTGGGCGGGCAGTTGTCCACCGGTGTGGTCGTTGTGCTCGGGGTGCGCATCTTCGGCAACGTGGCGGCGATCCGTCGGCACCTGTTCCGGGCGTAGGTTGGAATGCGATGAGTGACGAGCAGACCGACACGGGGACCGGGTGGCCACAGCCGGCGGGGCCGGCGCGGCCGGGTGGGCCGGCGGGTGAGCCGGATCCGCGGCCCGATGCGCCGGATCCGGACGAGTTGAGCCCGTTGGCTCCGCAGGAGCCCGCGGAGCGCGAGTCGGGGCGCCCGGACGATGAGCCCGCCGTGGAGCCGGGTGTGGAGCCGGTCGACGACAACGCGACGGTGGACCTGAGCGGGGCCTCGCGGCCGGGGGAGCCGGTGGCGGGTTCCGACGGGTTGGCGGAGCCGGCCGGGGAGTCGGCGGCGCTGGTGGCGGCGGGTCGGTCCCGGTGGAGTGCGGCCGGGGTGATGATCGCGGCGTTGTTGGCGTTGCTGGGCTTCACGTTGGTGGTGCAGTTGAAGACGACGTCGACGGATCCGACGTTGGGGGCGACGCGTCAGGAGGACCTGGTCCGGATCCTGTCGGATCTGGATGCGCGGGAAAACCGTCTTCAGCAGGACATCCGCGCCCTGGAGGACAGCCAGCGGCAGTTGCGTTCGGGTGAGCAGGGCCGTCAGGCGGCGTTGGACGAGGCGACGCGGCGGGCGGACGAGTTGGGCATCCTGGCGGGTACGTTGCCGGCGGTCGGGCCGGGGTTGACGGTGCAGTTCGACGCTGGTGCCAAGCCGATCTCGGCGAACCGGGTGCTGGACGCGGTGCAGGAGCTGCGGGGTGCGGGCGCGGAGGCGATGCAGATCTCCGGCGGTGACCGGGCCACGGTGCGGGTCATCGCGTCGACGTACTTCCTCGATGGGGACAACGGGTCGTTGGTGGTGGAGGGGCGTCGGTTGACGGCGCCGTTCACGATCACGGTGATCGGTGATCCGGCGACGATGCGTACGGCGTTGAACATTCCTGGTGGGGTGGTGGCGTCGGTCCGGGGTGGCGGCGGTAACGTGACGTTTGGGGAGCGTGAGGTTGCCGAGGTTTCGGCGCTGCACGTGCCGATCAAGTTGGAACACGCCCGTCCGGTCTCCTGACCGGCGCGGCCGCCCCGGACCCGGGTGGTCCGGGGCACCGATGGATGAAGGACGCGTCTGGTGATTCCCGAGGATCTGCGATACACCGCCGAGCATGAGTGGGTGGCGGGTGACGGCACGGGTTCGATCCGGGTCGGTATCACGCACTTCGCGCAGGACGCGCTGGGTGACATCGTGTACGTGCAGTTGCCCGAGGCGGGTGCGGTGGTCGCGGCCGGTGACTCCTTGGGTGAGATCGAGTCGACCAAGAGTGTGTCGGAGATCTACGCGCCGGTCGCCGGTACGGTCGCGGCGCGCAACGAGGCGCTGGGTGACACGCCTGAGCTGATCAACACTGATCCGTACGGTGAGGGTTGGTTGGTGGAGATCACGCCGAATGATCCGACGGCGACGGACGGGTTGCTCACGGCCGGCGCGTATCAGAAGATCACCGAAGGCTGAGTGTGCTTGATCCGGCGCGTGGGATGTCTGCGCGCGTCCGGTTGCCCTGCATTTCGGCGCTGGCTAGGCTCGCCCAGTCGACCGAGAACCCAAATAGTTGAGCGTTGCGGAATTGCCTTCCCGGGCACGGGGAGCCAGCCGCCGGGTGTTCGAGTGCCCGGCGGCCAGACCCGCCATTACCCCGACGCCGACCGAACAGATCCGTGAGGTGGTCCCATGACGCGGCCAGACGACGAGTTCCCCCCGCTCGACGTCACTTCGACGCTCAATCTCGGTTCGCTCGACGAAGTGCTGGAGGGGCCGGACACCGATGTGGTGCCGAGCCGGATGTCCGGTTCGTTGCCGCCGGGTATGGCGCTGCTGGTGGTTCGTCGAGGCCCGAATGCGGGTGCCCGGTTCCTGTTGGACCACGATGTGACGACCAGTGGCCGGCATCCGGACAGTGACATCTTCCTCGATGACGTGACGGTGTCGCGTCGGCACGCGGAGTTCCACCGTGATGGTGGCACGTTCACGGTGCGGGACGTGGGCAGCCTGAATGGCACGTACGTGAATCGCGAGCGGGTCGAGGCGGCCACGTTGAGCAATGGTGACGAGGTCCAGATCGGTAAGTTCCGGGTTGTGTTCATCGCCGGTCCGCGCCCGGAGGAAGAGGCCGGCCGGGGGTGAACGAGCCTGCGGCCTCCACGTCACCCGGGGCGGCCCGGTCTCAGCTGCCGCTGATGAGCATCGGTGAGGTGCTCGGGCAGTTGCGGGTGGATTTCCCGGACACCACGATTTCGAAGTTGCGGTTCCTTGAGGCCGAGGGTCTGGTCGAGCCGCAGCGGACGGCGGCGGGTTACCGGAAGTACAGCTGGGACGATGTGGCGCGGCTGCGGTTCGTGTTGACCGCGCAGCGGGACAAGTACCTGCCGTTGCGGGTGATCCGTGAGCAGTTGGCGGAGTGGGATTCGTCCGGTGAGCAGCCGGGGCGGTCGCGGCCGGCGTTGGTGGCGGTCGGTCCCGATGGTGCGGTGCCGGGTCGTGAGTTGGCGGAGCCGGCCGAGTCGTCGCAGGTGCGGCTCGGCCGGGCGGATCTGGTGGCGCGTAGTGGGATCGACGAGTCGACGTTGGTGGAGTTGGAGCGACTCGGTGTGCTCGTGTCGGATCCGCCGGGGTGGTATGACGCGGATGCGTTGATCATCGCGTCGGCGGTGGCGGGGTTGGCGTCGTACGGGTTGGAGCCGCGGCACCTGCGGGGTTATCGGACGGCGGCGGACCGGGAGGTCGGTTTGTTCGCGCAGTTGGTGGCGCCGTTGGCGCGGCAGAGTGATCCGGCGGCGCGGGCGCGGGCGGCGGAGACGGCGCGGGAGTTGGTGGCGCTGTCGGAGCAGTTGCACGCGGCGTTGGTGCGGGTGGGTTTGCGTTCGACGTTGGGTCGGTGAGGGTGCCCGGCGGGTGGGGCTGAGCGGAAAGATCTCTTCCGGGAAGCGTGCCGTAGGCTTGCCGGGGTAACCCCTTTCCGGCGCGGGCGTGGTGCTGTAGCGCATGGGACGGCCGTGTCGCGGTCCGTGTACCGTGCAGGGAAGGGCGCGGTGCGGCGTAGGTGACAACGACACGGAGGCGGCGGTGCGCGAGCTGAGCGTGGTCGGAGTTCGGGTGGAGCTGCCCAGCAACCAACCGATCGTCCTGCTCAGGGAGGTCGAGGGGGACCGCTATCTGCCGATCTGGATCGGCGCGGTCGAGGCGACGGCTATCGCTTATGAGCAGCAGGGGGTCAAGCCGGCCCGGCCGTTGACGCACGATCTTCTGCGGGATGTGTTGACGGCGTTGAAGGCTCCCTTGCAGGCGGTGGAGATCACTGAGCTCAAGGAGAACGTCTTCTACGCGGATCTGTTGATCGGCGATGGGGTGCGGGTGTCGGCGCGGCCGAGCGATTCGATCGCGTTGGCGTTGCGTGTCGGGGCGCCGATTCGTTGTGCCGAGCAGGTCCTCAGCGAGGCGGGGATCATCATCCCGGACGAGCAGGAGGACGAGGTGGAGAAGTTCCGCGAGTTCCTGGACCAGGTGCGTCCGGAGGATTTCGCGGGCTGAGACGGGCCCTGGGTGTGACTACGGGTGATGCCCGGTTCGGTTGGTGATCTTTCTCGGTGGCTGCGCGGCGTGTCGCGTCGGTTCCTCCGTGGTAACCCCTGAAGGTGGCTATAGGGTTGCCATGTCGAGGGGTGCGCGTCCCGGAAACGACGCGTCGCCACACTGACGGGGAGGTTGTCCGGATGCACGAGCCGCGGGATCCCGATCCGGGTGCAGAGTTGGACGAGCCGGGTGCCTCGTCGCCAGGAATGGCGACTGAGGGTGACGGTTCGGTGGGTTACCGGGGTGTGACGGCCTGCCACGCGGTGGGCATCAGTTACCGGCAGTTGGATTACTGGGCGCGAACGACGCTGGTGGTGCCGAGCGTGCGTGACGCCTCGGGTTCGGGGACGCAGCGGTTGTATTCGTTCCGGGACCTGGTGGTGTTGAAGGTCGTGAAGCGGTTGTTGGACGCGGGGGTGTCCCTGCAGAACATCCGTAAGGCGATCGAGGCGTTGCGGTCGCGTGGTGTGGAGGATCTGGCCGGGATCACGCTGATCTCTGACGGGACGACGGTGTATGAGTGCCGGTCTCCGGAGGAGGTGGTCGACCTGTTGCAGGGTGGCCAGGGTGTCTTCGGGATCGCGATCGGTGGGGCCTTCAAGGAGATCCAGGGGTCGTTGTCGCATCTGCCGGCGGAGCCGGCGGCGAGTGGCCCGGTGGAGCCGGCGGTGGCGTCGGAGTCGGATCCGGTGGGTGACGAGTTGGCGGCGCGGCGGGCGCGGCGGCGGGCTGGCTGAGCGCGGGGACGTCCGGCTTTTTTCTGGGCTGGTTTTCTCGCGACCGTCGGTGACCGTGGGTGGAGTCGTCAGGTTTGTTGGCTCCACGGTGGACACGGTGAGTGTCTTTCTGGTGGCGCATTGTGGAGATTCGCGTCGGTGGTGGTGACGTAGCGTGTCGGGCCGTTGTCGGGAACCCGATAGGGGGCCATGACCGGAAGCGGTTGACACGCTATGGTCCGACACGGTTCCCGGCGCGGTGTCGCCGTGGCACGTCGATGTCGCTTCCGGGGGCCGTGCCCCTCCGCGCCGACCGCGCGACCCTCGCCCCTCGGAAGGAACGACCGTGACGGTTACGGAAGAAACCGCTCCCGCCTCGCACTACGACCGCATCGGCGGTGCCAGCTCGGTCAAGGCGGCCGTGGATCTGTTCTACGACAAGGTGCTCGTCGACCCTGAGTTGGCGGGTTACTTCGCCGATGTGGACATGGCGGGTCAGCGTCGGCACCTGACGTTGATGTTGACCACGGTGCTGGGTGGTCCGAACGAGTACGCCGGTCGTGGGTTGGCCGAGGCGCACCAGCCGTTGAACATTCCCGTGGAGCACTACGCGAAGGTGGGTGGGCACCTGGTGGTGACGCTGACCGAGCTGGGTGTTCCGGCGGACATCCTGGCCGACGTGCAGACGGTGCTGGGGCAGGTGCAGGACCAGGTGGTGGCCGCCGGAAACCGGTCGGGCGCCTGAGCGTGGACGCGGCCCGGCTCAAGCAGAGCTGGTCCCTGGTCGCCGGTCACGGCGACCAGGTGCCGCTCTACTTCTATTCGACGTTGTTCCTCGCTCATCCCGAGACGCGGCAGATGTTCCCCACGAACATGGCCGGGCAGCGGGACCGCCTCGTCACCGCGTTGGGTCACATCGTGTCCAATGTGGACCAGTTGGACCGGCTGGTGGGTTTCCTGCAGGATCTCGGTGCGGACCACCGTAAGTTCGCGGTGCGCGCCGAGCACTACCCGGCGGTCGGTGAGGCGCTGTTGGCGACGTTGCAGCATTTCCTCGCGGAGCAGTGGACCGACGAGTTGGCGCAGGACTGGACGGCCGCGTACGGGTTGGTCGCGCAGGTGATGACGGAGGCGGCGCAGGCCGCCGAGTCGGTGAACCCGCCGTGGTGGGTGGCGGAGATCGTGGCGCATGAGCGGCGGGCGTTCGACGTGGCCGTGTTGACGGTGCGTCCGCAGTACCTGTTGCCGTTCACCCCGGGTCAGTCGGTCGGGGTGTCGCATCCGTCGGTGCGTTCGTGGCGGTACTACTCGCCGGCGAACGCACCACGCGCGGATGGCACGTTGGAGTTGCATGTGCGGGCCGCCCCGGGTGGCGCGGTGTCGTCGCGGCTGGTGTACGGGTCGGCGGTGGGGGATCGGATCCACCTCGCGGCGCCGGTGGGGGATCGGCTGGGGTTGTGGTCGGCGGGTTCCAGTGACCTGTTGCTGCTGGCTTCGGGTACCGGCTGGGCGCCGGTGAAGGCGTTGGTGGAGCAGGTGGCCGCGGAGGGTTCCCGCCGACGGGTGGACCTGTACGTGGGGGCCCGTTCGCGCAGTGAGTTCTACGACAGCGACGCGATCGACAAGTTGGCGTCGTCGTACCCGTGGTTGACGGTGACCTACGTGGTGGGTGCCGATGTGAACCGGCCGGGGGAGTTCGAGCACGCGGTGGACCGGGCGCTGGCCGACGGTGACTGGCGTTCCCGACACGTGTTCGTGTGCGGGTCGGACGAGATGGTTTCGCACGCGGTGCAGGCGTTGGTCCAGGCGGGTTTCCACGCGGGTCAGGTGCACCATGAGGGCCTGGGTGAGCAGTGGTACGGCCCGGCCTGGCGTACGGCGGTGCAGCAGCCGACCGCCGGTGACACTTCGGGAGGTGGGCACAGGTGAGCGCGAGGAGTGAGCTTGCGAGCCCCGCAGTCGCGAACGGAGGCGGGCACAGGTGAGTGCGACCCCGATCAGTCGGTACGACGGGATGCAGGTTTCCGGCGGTGTGCAGGTGCGGATGACCGCCGACCGGGTCCGGCGGTGGGAGTTCGGTGTCGCGTCGTTCACGCGGCGTGGCTATGACAATGCTGACGTGGACCGGTTCCGAATGCAGGTCGCCGACGAGTTGGACCTGTTGGCGACGCAGATCGCGACGCTGCGGGCGGAGAACGAGCGGCTGACCGACCGGGTGGAGTTGCACCGGCACGGGGTGATCCCGAGCACGGGGGCGGCGGCGAAGGTTCCGGCGGCGCGGGAGGTGAATCTGCTGTCCGCGGCGCAACGGGAGGCGGAGCAGATCATCGCGCAGGCGCATGACTACGCGCGGCGGGTCGCCGAGTACGCCCGGGTGCAGTACGAGAGCTACATGCAGGCGGCGCAGGCGGAGGCGAAGCAGGCCGCGGAGCGGGCGGTGACGGAGTACCGCAGCTCGGCGGGGTCGAGCTTCGACGACACGGTCGCCACCCGGGAGGCGTTGCGGATCTTCGGCGAGATGATGGTGTCGCACATGCAGGCGGCGGCGCGGCATCTCGACGACGGCAGTGAGCAGTTGGCCCGCACGATGGACCGGATCGCGGCGGAGACGCCGGGGGTGCCGTTCGTCGGTGGCGTGGCGGGGCAGTCGGCGTTGCCGAGGCACCACCAGCGGTGATCGTGGGTGGGGTCCGCTGACGGTGGACCCCACCCGGTGGTGCTGGCGGCCGGTGTCGGACACCGGTGGCCCGCAGCGTCGTGGTGGTGAGCGGGCCGGTTGTGCTCAGCTGAGGCGTTGCTCGAGGTGGAAGGTGACCTCGGTGCCGGCTTCGCTCTTGCCGATGGCCTTGCACAGGGCGGCTCGGATGGGCAGCCAGTGCGGGCCGGTGCCCGAGGGCATGAGGGTGGCGCCGAACGGGTGACCGTCGATGGTGCCGGTGACCTTGACGGCGCGGCGGGTGCCCAGCAACTGCGCGGAGTCGGGCACGGTCACGTAGGTGGCGAAGGCGCCGCCTTTCTCGATGGGCGCGGTGAAGCGGTGATCGAGTGGCTGTGGGTCCATTGCTCTCCTCGGGGTGGACGGCGGGTTCGGTCAGGTGAGGGTGGCGTGGATGGCGTCGGCGACGGGTGTGGGCCCGCCGACGAGCTCCAGCGTCGTGCCGGTGGTGCGCGGTTCGTCGAGCAGCGCGACGAGGACGTGGGCGACGTCGGCGCGGCTGATCGCACCACGGCCGGCATGTCGGGTGAGGGTGACGCGTCCGGTGGGTGGGTCGTCGGTGAGCCGTCCGGGCCGCAGCACCGTCCAGGCCAGGTCACGGCCGCGCAGGTCGTCCTCGGCGGCCAGTTTGGCGCGCAGGTACGCCGCCCACACGTCGTCGGTGCCGGCGGCGGGTGGGTTGTCCACGCCCATCGAGGAGATCAGCAGGTAGCGGTGGACGCCGGCACGGGTGGCGGCGTCGGCGAGTAGCGCGGCGGCGGCCCGGTCGACGGTGTCCTTGCGGGCGGCGCCGCTGCCGGGACCGGCACCCGCGGCGAAGATCACCGCATCGGCGCCGTCGAGGTGCGCGGCGACCTGGGTGACGTCGGTGTGTTCCAGGTCGCAGACGACGGGGGTGGCGCGGGCGGCGCGCAGCGCGGCGGCCTGCTCGGGGTTGCGGATCAGGCCGACGGCGGTGTCGCCGCGCCCGGCGAGGTGACGCTCCAGCAGCAGGGCAATCTTGCCGTGACCTCCGGCGATGACAACACGCATGCGCCCAACCTACCGGCGGTGTGCACCGCAACCGGCGACACCAGGGCCCGGACGCCGCCGACCTTGACCTTGACCTTTGGTCAACCCCCACTCTGGTGCCTGTCGGTCGCCGTGACCGACACGAGGAGGATGCCGACGTGGGGTTGCTGACCATCGGGGCGTTCGCTGCGGCGGCGAGACTGACGCCGAAGGCGTTGCGCCTGTACGACCAGGTGGGGGTCCTACCGCCGGCCGCGGTCGATCCCGAGTCCGGATACCGGCTCTACGACCCGGAGCAGTTGCCACGGGCCCGGCTGGTCGCCCAGTTGCGGCGCATCGGCATGCCCCTGGCGATGATCCGCACCGTGTGTGGGTTGGAGCCTTCGGCCGCTGCGGAGGCGATCACCGCGTACTGGCAGCAGGTCAGCGCCGATACCGCAGCTCGCGCCCGGCTCGCCACCGTCCTCGTGGACCACCTGTCAGGAGGAGGTAACACCGTGTCTCAGACGAATCCCACCCTCGCCGTCCGCTACGCCGCCGGTTGTGAGACGGGGACTGTGCGTGATAGCAACGAGGACGCCGCGTACGCCAGTGAGCGGTTGCTCGCCGTCGCCGATGGCATGCGAGGGCCCGGTGGCGCTGCCGCGAGTGCTGCCGCCATCAACGCCCTCAGGCCGTTGGAACTCACCGACGCACCGGCCGTGGACCTGCTGACGTTGCTGGCCGGTGCGGTCACCGACGCCGACCACGCCGTGCGTGGGCTGGCGACCGACGACCACCAGCCGGTCACCACGCTGACCGCGCTGCTGCGCTCCGGTTCCCAACTGGCCCTGGTGCACGTCGGTGACACCCGGGCATACCTCCTGCGCGGTGAAGAGTTGTCGCTGCTCACCCAGGACCACACGTGGGTTCAGGCGCAGGTGGATCAGGGCAGGCTCGACCGCGACGAGGCGGGCGTGCATCCGCAGCGGGCTCTGCTGGTGCGTGCCCTCGGCGGCGGCCAGCAGGTCGAGGCCGACCTGGCGCTTCGCACCGCCCTGCCCGGTGACCGGTACCTGCTGTGCTCCGACGGGCTTTCGGCTGTCGTTGACCGGGCCGCCCTGCGGGTGGCCCTGAGCGCGGCGGCCGATCCCGAACACACGGTGCGGAGGCTGCTCGATCTGGCCCAGGCCGAGGGGGCGCCGGACAACGTCGCCTGCGTCGTCGCCGACGTCGTGGCGGTGTAGATCCCGCCGGGCGGACCCGGGGGTGCGGCGTCACCGGCTGGGCTGAGGCAGCATGGAGGGGTGACGGAGAGCCTCGACGTGTTGACCTCGCTGGTGGCCGGCGGTGGGGTGGTGGTGCTCAGCGGTGCGGGCCTGTCCACCGAGTCGGGCATCCCGGACTACCGGGGGCCCAGCGGGGTGGCCCGCCGGCACACTCCGATGACCTTCCAGGCGTTCACCCGGGATCCGCTCGCCCGCCGCCGCTACTGGGCGCGTAGCCACCTGGGGTGGCGTTTGATCGCCGGTGCGGCGCCGAACGCCGGGCACCGGGCGGTGGCCGGGCTGCAACGCGCCGGCCTGGTCGACGCGGTGATCACCCAGAACGTCGACGGTCTGCACGGTGCGGCCGGCAGCACGTCGGTGATCGAGTTGCATGGTCGCCTGGACGAGGTGACCTGCCTGGACTGCGGCAACCTGACCTCCCGGGAGGAGCTGGACCGGCGGCTGCGTGAGGCCAACCCGGACTTCGTGGCCCAGGTCGCCGCGGTGAACCCGGACGGTGATGTGGATCTCCCTGACGAGCAGGTGGCCGCGTTCCGGCCGGTGGACTGCGGGATCTGCGGCACCGGGATGTTGAAACCGGACGTGGTGTTCTTCGGCGAGACGGTGCCCCCGCAGCGGGTGGCACGCTGCTTCGCGCTGGTGGAGCAGGCCCGGTCGTTGGTGGTGCTCGGGTCGTCGTTGACGGTGATGTCGGGGCGTCGTTTCGTGATTCGGGCGGCGAAACGGGGCATTCCGGTGGCGATCGTCAACCAGGGCCCCACCCGTGGTGACGGGTACGCCACCGTGTGCGTGGACGCGCCGTTGGGTGCACTGCTGCCAGAACTGGCCGTGCGGGTCGCCGGAAAGGCGGCGACGGCGGTCGCGCCGGTCGGGGTGTGAACGGGCCCGAGGGCGGACAGTCCCCGGGGACGTGCGCGGCGGCCCGGGGGTAGGACATCAGCCGGAAACACCGGCGCTGGTAGCGTTGACCATGCCGGTAACACCCACGTGGGAGAGACCGCCCGACAGCACGCGGGGCGGCGCCGAAGGGGCAAATCCTCCCCGGAACCTCTCAGGCAAAAGGACCTCGTGGGCAGGCACTGTGGAGCGCCCTGTGGGGTGCGACAGAGGGGGAGGCCGACACGTCGACCTCGCCCCGGGAGTGCCCCCATGACCGTAGAGCAATTCGCCACCCGTCACATCGGGCCCGGCCCTGACGATGAGCGCCGGATGCTGGAGGTCGTCGGGCACGGCTCGATCGACGAGCTGATGGACGCCGCGATCCCTGAGGTGATCCGCTGGCACGGCACCCTCGATCTGCCTGACCCGGCCACCGAGGCCGAGACGATCGCCGAGCTGCGGGCCCTGGCGGCACGCAACACCGTCGCCGTGTCGATGATCGGGTTGGGCTACCACGGCACGCACACCCCGGCGGTGATCCGCCGCAACGTGCTGGAGGACCCGGCCTGGTACACGGCGTACACGCCGTACCAGCCGGAGATCAGCCAGGGCCGGCTGGAGGCGCTGCTGAACTTCCAGACGATGGTCACCGACCTGACCGGGTTGGCCACCGCGAACGCGTCGATGCTCGACGAGGGCACGGCCGCGGCGGAGGCGATGACCCTGGCCCGCCGGGCGTCCAAGAGCAAGAGCGCCGTGTACGTGGTCGACGCCGACGCGTTGCCGCAGACCATCGCGGTGATCACCAGTCGTGCGGAGCCGCTCGGCATCGACGTGCGCGTCGTCGACGTCGAGCGGGACGAGTTGCCGGCGGAGTTCTTCGGCCTGCACCTGCAGTACCCGGGCGCGTCCGGCGCGGTCCGCGATCATGGGGCGCTGGTCGAGGCCGCACACGGCGTCGGCGCGCTGGTCACCGTCGCGGCGGACCTGCTGGCGTTGACGCTGCTGCGGGCACCGGGGGAGATCGGCGCGGACATCGCCGCCGGCACCACGCAGCGCTTCGGCGTACCCATGGGCTTCGGTGGGCCACACGCCGGCTACCTGGCGGTACGCGCGGGCCTGGAGCGGATGCTGCCCGGCCGCCTCGTCGGCGTGTCCCGCGACGCGGATGGCAACCCGGCCTACCGGCTGGCGTTGCAGACCCGCGAGCAGCACATCCGGCGGGAGAAGGCCACCAGCAACATCTGCACCGCGCAGGTGCTGCTCGCGGTGATGGCCGGCATGTACGCCGTCTACCACGGCCCGGACGGGCTGCGGGACATCGCGACGCGTACCCATCAGATGGCGGCTCGGCTCGCGGCCGGGCTGCGCGCCGGTGGCGTGGACGTCGCGGACGTGGCGTTCTTCGACACGGTCACCGCGAGCGTGCCGGGTCGGGCGGCGCAGGTCGTCGCGGCGGCCGCCGAGCGTGGGGTGAACCTGCGGTTGGTCGACGCCGACCGGGTGGGTGTGTCCTGCGACGAGACGACCACTGTCGCGCACCTGGAGATGGTGTGGGCGGCGTTCGGTGTGCCACCGTTCGACGGAGCTGGCGTGGCGGCCCTGCCGGTCGAGTTTCGTCGCACCAGCGACTTCCTGACCCACCCGGTGTTCCGCAGCCACCACTCGGAGACGGCGATGCTGCGCTACCTGCGCCGGCTGTCGGACTTCGACTACGCCCTGGACCGGGGCATGATCCCGCTGGGGTCGTGCACGATGAAGCTCAACGCCACCACCGAGATGGAGCCGATCAGCTGGGCGGAGTTCGCGCACATCCACCCGTTCGCCCCGGACGCGCAGACCGCCGGGTACCGGGAGATGATCGGTCAGTTGGAGTCGTGGCTGGCCGAGGTGACCGGCTACGACGCGGTCAGCGTGCAGCCCAACGCCGGCTCGCAGGGTGAACTGGCCGGGCTGCTGGCCATCCGGGCGTTTCACCACAGCCGGGGCGAGGCGCACCGCGACGTGTGTCTGATCCCGTCGTCGGCGCACGGCACCAACGCGGCGTCGGCGGTGATGGCCGGCATGCGGGTGGTCGTGGTGGCCTGCGACGACAACGGCAACGTCGACCTGGTCGACCTCGACGCGAAGATCGACAAGCACCGGGACGCGCTCGCCGCGATCATGGTGACGTATCCGTCGACGCACGGTGTGTACGAGACGGGCATCGCGTCGCTGTGCGCGAAGGTCCACGACGCCGGCGGGCAGGTGTACGTCGACGGGGCGAACCTCAACGCCCTGGTCGGGTTCGCGAAGCCGGGCAAGTTCGGCGCCGACGTGTCGCACCTGAACCTGCACAAGACGTTCTGCATCCCGCACGGCGGTGGCGGCCCGGGCGTGGGTCCGGTGGCGGTGCGTTCCCACCTGGCGCCGTTCCTGCCCGGTGACCCGCTGGGGGCGCACGCGGACGCGACGCCGGCGATCTCGGCGGCGAAGTACGGGTCGGCGGGGATCCTGCCGATCCCGTGGGCGTACCTGCGGATGATGGGCGCGGCCGGGCTGACCCGGGCGACCGGTGTGGCCGTCCTCGCGGCGAACTACGTGGCGGCGCGCCTGCGGGGGCACTTCCCGGTGCTGTACGCCGGCAACAAGGGCCTGGTCGCGCACGAGTGCATCCTGGACCTGCGGCCGTTGACGAAGGCGACCGGGGTGAGCGTGGACGACGTGGCGAAGCGGCTGATCGACTACGGCTTCCACGCGCCGACGATGTCGTTCCCGGTGGCGGGGACGCTGATGGTGGAGCCGACCGAGAGTGAGGACCTGGCCGAGCTGGACCGGTTCTGCGACGCGATGATCGCCATCCGGGCGGAGATCGACCAGGTTGGTGCCGGGGAGTGGCCGGCGGGGGACAACCCCCTGGCCAACGCGCCACACACCGCGGCGATGGTCAGCGGTGACGAGTGGCCGCACCCGTACCCGCGGTCGGTGGGCGCGTACCCGGCCGGGGTGGACCGGGCCGGGAAGTACTGGCCGCCGGTGCGGCGTATCGACGGCGCGTACGGCGACCGGAACCTGGTCTGCTCGTGCCCGTCGCCGGAGGCGTTCGAGGACTGACGATGACGGAGTCGTCCGAGGGCAGACGACGACGGGCGAGCCGGGGCGGGCGGTGTGGCCGCCCCGGCAGCCGCTGCGACCTGGGCCGGGATGTCCCTGACCGGGGGACTAGCCTGGGTCGACGGCGGCTATTCGGTGACGCTTAGTGGTCGATCAGGCCACGAGGGCGTGGCGGGCGGGGCCGCGGTGCGGTGCGATGCTGCTGCCGTCGGGGAGCAGCTCGCCGGTGTCCTCGAAGACGATGACGCCGTTGCAGAGCAGGCTCCAGCCCTGCTCAGGGAAGCAGGCGAGGACGCGCGCGGCTTCCCGGTCGGTAGCTTCAGCGGAGGGGCAGGTCGGTTGGTGCTGGCACATCGGGTTCTCCGGACTGTGGGGGCACTGTGTCATGGTTCACATGACCAGTGACGCACAGTACCAAGCGAAAGTGTCCAGCATCGAGCAGGTGCCCGCCTGGTGCACGGGAAATCCACTGAACGGATGAGGAAGATCGGACCGTACGGCGTGGAAACGCTCCCACAGGTGGGTGCCGCGTACAGCGGCCCGGCTGCGTTGGTCAATGTGCCCGCAGCGCCGCCCGCGTGCCGAGGCACGCTCACCGAACGTGCCCGCCTGCAGTGGCGGCGTGGCGACGGCGGCGACCCCGCAGCCATCGCCGAGAACTTCCTGGCCGCGCACGGACTGCCGCTGAACGACCTCACCCGACCCGCCGCGGCGCACCGCGACACCGGAGTCTGCGGCGCCGCACTCTACCTGTCCGCCGCCGCCGGGGCGCAGCTGGCCGGCGCACCCACCCCGGCGCCCGAGCCCACACCGGCCCTGCCCGACCTCGCCGTGGTCGTCTACGAACACGGGACCAGAACCCAGGCCGCACCGCCCGGCCCGCCGCGAACCTGGTGGCTCGGCCCGTGGACCGAAAGCTGGACCCCCCGCCAACACGCCGCCGCCGTCGAGTCGGTCCGCACCGCCATCGGCCGCGGCGACGTCTACCAGACCAGCATCGTCGGACACGCCGCCGCCCGCTACACCGGCGATCCGCTGCCCGCCCTGACCCGCCTCGGCGCGCTCCCCGGCGCCCGCTACGGCGGCGTCCTCACCGGCGACGGCTGGGCGATCGGCTGCGCCTCCCCGGAAACCCTCGTCGAGGTCACCGACGGGCAGCTCATCACCCGACCCATCAAGGGCACCCGCCCGGCCACCGCCGCCGGCCGCGCCGAGTTGCTCACCAGCGCGAAGGAGCGCGCCGAACACATCATGATCGTCGACCTGGAACGCAACGACCTCGCCCGCATCGCCCGCACCGGCAGCGTCCGCGTCGACGACCTGTTCACCGTCCGCCGCTGGTGCGACCTGTGGCAGGCCGAGTCGACCGTACGCGCCGACGCCGCCGACGGCCTCGGCCTCGCCGACCTGCTGCGCGCCACCTGCCCCGGCGGCTCGGTCACCGGCGCGCCGAAACTCGCCGCGCTGACCCAGATCAGCGCCCTCGAACCCGTCGGTCGGGGCGCCAGCATGGGCGCGCTGGGCTGGGTCGCCCCCGGCCGCGTCGACCTCGGCCTGACCATCCGCACCGCCGCCGCCGACGGCGAGAGGCTGCACACCTGGGCCGGTGGCGGCATCACCTGGGACAGCGACGCATGCGCCGAGGTCGCCGAAGCCGCCGCGAAGACCACCCCGATCCGCGCCACCCTGGCCGGGCGTTGAACCCGCCGCCCTCGGCGATACGCTGACCCGCATGACCATGCGGCCCATCCGGATCATCGGCGACCCCGTCCTACGCACCGGATGCGAGCCGGTCACCACCTTCGACGCCGAGCTGCGTGCCCTCGTCACCGACCTGATGGACACCCTGCTCGGCGCACCCGGCCGCGCCGGCGTCGCCGCACCGCAGATCGGCGTCAGCGCCCAGGTGTTCGTCTACGACGCCGACGGCCACCGCGGCCACCTGATCAACCCCACCCTCGAGCTGTCCGACGAACTCCAGGACGACGAGGAGGGCTGCCTGTCCATCCCCGGCCTGTACTTCCCGACCGTACGGGCCCTGCACGCCACCGCCCACGGCGTCGACCAGCACGGCGAGCCGTTGACCATCGCCGGCAGCGGGTTCCTCGCCCGCGCCCTGCAACACGAGACCGACCACCTGCACGGCACGCTCTACGTCGACACCCTGCGCGGCGACATCCGCCGCCGCGCCCTGCGGGAGATCCGCGCCGGCCGCTTCGACTCACCCAGCCGCCGCCGCTGACCCGCTACCGGGCCGTCAGCGTCCGCCCGTCGTCGTCGGCATCAGCGGGCCACCCACTGGTCGTGGCCGAGCTTCGCCACCAACGCCAGCACCACCACCAGCAGCACCACCCGCACGAACCCCGAACCGCGACGCAACGCCATCCGCGCCCCCAGCACCGCGCCGGCGATGTTGCACACCGCCATCGCCGCGCCGAGCAACCACCACACGTGCCCGGTCAGCCCGAACACCACCAGCGCGCCCAGGTTCGTACCCGCGTTGACGACCTTCGCCATCGCCGAGCCGTGCACGAAGTCCGCCCCCACCAACGCGGTGAACGCCAGCACCAGGAACGTTCCGGTACCCGGACCGATCAACCCGTCGTACAGGGCGATGGCCACCCCGGCCACCCCGATCACCACCGCCACCCGCACCGGGGTCCGCCGCTGCGGCGCCGCCACCACACCCAACCGGGGACGCAGCAGCACGAACACCGCCACCGACACCAGCACGACCAGCACCACCGGCCGGTACGCCGACGCCGGCACCGCCCCGGCGAGCGCGGCACCCACGCCCGCGCTGAACACCGCCAACCCCGCCGCCGGCCCCGCCACCCGCCAGTCGACCTTGGTCCGCCGCGCGTACGTCGCCGCCGCCGTGGCCGTCCCGAAGATCGCGGCCAGCTTGTTGGTGCCCAGCGCGGTCGCCACCGGCAACCCCGGGGCCGCCACCAGCAACGCCGGCAGCAGCAACAACCCACCACCGCCGACCACGGCGTCGACCCACCCGGCCATCGCGGCGGCGGCCAGCAGGGTACTCAGCGATACGGCGTCCACGGGCGGCAATTCTGCCCACCCGCCGCCCCCGACCGGCCCCCGAGTGGCCAGCCTCACCCGCTCACCGACCCCGCGTACGCCGCAACCACACCCCCAAGGCGCCGACCGCCACGAACACCAGCACCGAACACAGCAGCACCTTCACCACCGGGCAACCATGCCACGGGGACGTAAGGTGCAGAGGTGCGCCTGGCCACCTTCAACCTGCTGCACGGACGATCCCTCACCGACGGGCTCGTCGACTCCGACCGGCTCACCGCCGCCGTGCGTGCCCTCGACGCCGACGTGCTCGCCCTGCAGGAGGTCGACCGCGACCAACACCGCAGCGGCAAACTCGACCTCACCGCCGTCGCCGCCCGCGCCCTCGACGCACCCCATCACCGCTTCGCCGCCGCCGTCGTCGGCACCCCCGGCGAACAGTTCCGCCCGCTGCGCCACGACGACGACGGGCACGGCGAACCCTGCTACGGCATCGGCCTGATCAGCCGGCACCCGGTACGCAGCTGGCACGTCACCCGACTCAAGCCCGCCCCCGTCCGGTCCCCGGTCTACGTGCCCGGCCCCCGCGGCGGCCTCATCCTGCTGCACGACGAACCCCGCGTCGTCCTCGCCGCCATCCTGGACACCCCACACGGCCCGCTCACCGTCGCCGCGACCCACCTGTCCTTCGTGCCCGGCTGGAACGCCCGCCAACTACGCCAGACCGTCCGCGCCCTCCGCGCGCTCCCGGCCCCCCGCGTCCTGCTCGGCGACCTCAACCTGCCCGCCGGCGCGGCCCGGCTCATCTCCGGCTGGCACCCCCTGGGCCGCCGCCCCACCTACCCCTCCGGGCAGCCCCGCGTGCAACTCGACCACATCCTCGCCGACCGGCACGCCCTCGAACAGCTCCCACCGGTACGGGCCGTGACCGCGCCACTGTCCACCATCTCCGACCACCGCCCGCTGCTGGTCGACCTCGGCTGAAAATCCGCCACCGAAACTCCGCCATCGCGGGTCACGAATGTCTAGGGTGGGCTCACCGACACCACCGCCGTTCGCGCCATCGCCACCCCCGACATCCACGGAGCTGACCATGAGCGACACGCCGGACACGATCGTGCTCATCCACGGGTTCTGGGTCACCCCCCGCAGCTGGGAAAACTGGGTCACCCACTACCAGAACAAGGGCTTCCGGGTGCTCACCCCGTCGTACCCCGGGCTGGAGGTCGAGGTCGAGGCACTCAACGCCGACCCCACCCCCCTGGAGACCCTGACCGCCCCGCAGGTCATCGAGCACCTCTCCACGGTCGTCGAGGCGCTGCCCACACCACCGATCATCATGGGTCACTCCGCCGGCGGTGCGTTCACCCAGGTGCTGCTCGACCGGGGGTACGGCGCCTCCGCCGTCGCCCTCAACTCGGCGCCCACCGAAGGCGTCAAGGTGATCCCGTTCTCGCAGCTACGCTCCACCTTCCCGGTGCTGAAGAACCCGGCCAACCGGCACCGGGCCGTCGGGTTCACCTTCGAGCAGTGGAACTACGCGTTCACCAACAACTTCGACGAGCAGGAGGCCCGCGCCCTCTACGAGCGCTACGCCATCCCCGCCTCCGGCGGCATCCTCTGGGACAGCGTCCTGGCCAACCTGCTACCCGGCCCACAGGACATCGCGGTCAACTACCACAACGACCAACGCGCGCCACTGCTGTTCATCTCCGGCTCCGAGGACCACATCATGCCGCCCAGCGTGCAACGCTCCAACGCCGCACACTACAAGGGCGACACCGTCACCGAGGTCAAGCTCTACGACGGGTACGCACACCTGCTGCCCGCCCAGCAGGGCTGGCAGCAGATCGCCGACGACGCCCTCGACTGGGCCCTGCGGCACGCGCGGTGAGCACCGTGGAGCCGCCGCTGCGGATCACCCACATCGGCGGCCCCACCACGCTGATCGAGGTCGGCGGGTGGCGGCTGCTCACCGACCCGACATTCGACCCGCCCGGTCGGCGCTACACCTTCGGCTGGGGCACCTCGTCGCGCAAGGTCACCGGACCAGCCGTCCCCGCCGCCGACCTCGGGCCGATCGACGCGGTGCTGCTCAGCCACGACCACCACGGCGACAACCTCGACGACACCGGCCGCGCCCTGCTCGGCGGTGTGGACACCGTGCTCACCACCGTGTCCGGGGCGCGCCGGCTCGGCCACGACGCCCAGGGCCTGCGAGCCGGGTGGTCTGCCCGGCTCGCGCACCCGGAACGTCCCACGATCGAGGTGACCGCGACCCCGTGCCGGCACGGCCCGCCGCTGAGTGCCCCGATCGCCGGCGACGTCATCGGCTTCGCCCTGCGCTGGGCCGGCCAACGACACGGCGCGCTCTGGATCACCGGCGACACCGTACTGACCCGCCGGGTACGCGAGGTCCCCACCCACATCCCGATCGGCACGGTGCTGCTGCACCTGGGCGGCGTACGGTTCCCGATCACCGGGCCGCTGCGCTACTCCATGACCGCCCGACGCGCGGCACAGCTGTGCGCGGCGATGCGACCCCACACCGCGATCCCGGTGCACTACGAGGGCTGGCAGCACTTCCAGGAACCACGCGACGTCATCGAGCGGGCGTTCGCCGCCGCCCCGCCCGCCGTGCGCGACAGCATCCGTTGGCTGCCGCTCGGCCACCCCACCACCATCACCGCGTAGCGGCCGCCGCCGGGGGAGAGGCGGCCACCCAGCCGCAAGATTCCCTCAAGATCATTGCATCGACGATCTCCGACGAGAATGCTGATCGAAACACGCGCCACGATCAACCCGTCGGAGGCCACATGAGACGCTCGCGAACCACCCTTATCGGCGTGTCCACACTGCTCGCCGTCACCCTCACCACCGCACCAAGCCCCGCCAACGCCCAGAGCGCGGCAGAACCCCACCAGGTCGCCAACCTCACCATCCGCCAGGCCGACGGATACGCCACCCTCGCCTGGCAACCCGTCGACGACGCCACCGACTACCAGATCGAACGCACCCCCGTCGACGCCACCAACACCCCCACCGGCGCACCCACCATCGTCGGCGTCTGGCGACCCAACCGCCAGATCAACCAACAGGCACCCACCTTCGCCGATGCCGGCTTCAACCCCGGCGACACCTTCCAATGGCGGGTCCGCGCCCGCACCGGTACCACCGAACAGCCCTACTCCGACCCGGTCACCGCCATCACCACCGCACCCTGGGGCAACCCCGACACCCCCGGCCAACAGCTGCGCACCCAGTGGGAGACCACCCACGCCGCGCAGTACACCAGCGACACCGACGAGTACGCCTACACCGCCGCCATCGACGCCCTCAGTGACCGCGTCCGTGTCGTCGAACTCGGCCGCACCGTCCAGAACCGACCCATCAACATGCTGGTGATCGGCCACCCCAGCCCGCCGGCCACCCCCGCTGCGGTCGCCGCCACCGCACCGGTGGCCATCAACTGCAACGTGCACGGCAACGAACCCGGCGACCGCGAAGCCTGCCTCATCATGGCCCGGCAGCTCGCCTTCAGCACCGACCCCCGCATCACCGACCTCCTGAGCCACACCACCGTCCTGATCGTCCCCACCATCAACGGCGACGGCCGGGCCAACAACACCCGCGGCAACTCCACCGGCCAGGACCTCAACCGCGACTACTCCCTGATCCGGCAACCCGAGACCGCCGCGTACATCAGGATGGTCCGCGACTACCGACCCGTCGCCGGCTACGACGGCCACGAGTTCGGCAACTCCCGCGCCGGTGACCTGCCGATGCTGCCACCGCGGCACCAGAACGTCGCCCAACCCATCTTCGACCAGTCCCAGGACATGATCGAAGGCCACATGTACGCCAAGGGCGCCGAAGCCGGCTGGTGGGCCTGCCCCTACGGCTGCGAAGGCGGCGGCAACGTCGGCCTCAGCGAGGAAACCATCCTGCGCAACACCCTCGGCCTCAAGAACGTCACCAACTCCCTCCTGGAACTGCGCAGCTCCGGCGGCCAGACCCGACCCGACGAGGGCAACACCGCCAACAACCGGCGCCGCAAGACCTACTCCGCCCTCTGGACCTTCCACCAGTTCCTCGACTACCACCGCACCGACCTCGGCGACATCCTCAACGCCCGCACCGAGGCCATCGAGTTCCAAGCCGCCAACACCGGCCGCCTGGTCTTCCGCGGCTCCCGACCCATCCCCGCCCACCCGGCACCGCACCCCGGTGACAGCCCACCGCCGATCGACGCGCCCCCAGCCGACCTCATCCTCGACAACGCGCCGTGCGCCTACAAACTCACCGAAGCCCAGTACAACGGCCCCCGCACCGACGGACCCGGCGGCGTGGGCAGCACCGTCGCCCAGCGCATCGCCGCCCACGGCTGGAAGGTCATCACGACCGCGGACGGCTACTACGTCCCCCTCAACCAGCCCGAACGCGGCCTCATCCCGCTGCTCCTCGACGGCAAGGGAGTGGAGAAGCTGACCGACGGCGAACGCGTCTACCCGACCCTCACCGGCCGACGCAACGGACCCCTGGTCGTCACCGGCTTCACCTGCGCCGACGACGCCACCATCAACGGCCCCGTCACCGTCCGGACCGGCGCGGCGCTCGTCACGACCGGAACGACCATCAACGGCCCCGTGAGCGCCACCGGCGCCGCCGGTGTCGTCCTCGCCGACAGCACCATCAACGGTCCGGTACGCGTCGCGAACACCACCGACGCCGTCTCCATCATCGACGTCACCGTCGCCGGCCCCGTCGACCTGTCCACCAACACCACCGGCACCGACACCCCGCTGCTGGCCGGTAACACCATCGGCGGCCCACTCAGCTGCACCGCCAACAACCCCACCCCGACCAACCTCGGCATCGCCAACACCGTGCACGGCCCCCGCACCAACCAGTGCGCGGCACTCTGACCGTCAGCCAACCGAGCCGGCGTGCCGGCGGCACCAGCACCACGCCGCCGGCACGCCGGACCCACCGACCCGTGGAGACCGCCGTGTCGCACCCCGCCTCCCCAACCCGGCACACCCGCGCGCTTCGCCTCCTCCTGCCGGCGCTAATGCTGACCGCCTGCACCGCGGCGCCCGCCGCTCCCCGCGCGGACGCCGGACCAGCCACCAGCACGACCGAACCCCGGGTCACCGGACCACTCTGCGCCGCCCTGCCCACCGGCACCGACCCCGGCAACCCGACCTTCCTCGCCGGCCAACCCGTCGACCAGGCGCTGCGCTGGATCCCCACCCTCACCACGTTCGAAGCGGCCCTGCGCACCAGCGGCGTCCTCACCGACCTGCCCCCCGGCACGAGCACCACCATCCTGGCGCCCTCCGACGACGCCTTCGCCGCCACGTTCTCCGAGGACAACTGGGACGACCTCATGACCCGCCACGGCGACCAGCTCCGCACCCTGCTGAAGGCGCACCTCATCACGGGAGACCACCCGATCGACGAACTCGCGGCCGCCGGCACGACCACCACCCTCGACGGCGTCACCGTCACCGTCACCCGCACCGGACCCACCGCCCGCCTCGCCGACCGCGCCGACGCGGTCTGCGCCGACTACCAGGCCACCAACGCCCGCATCCACATCATCAACGCCGTCCTCGGTCCACTGCCCGTCACCGCCGACGGCACCGGCCACCGCGCACACTGACCACGCTCACCCCTGGTCCACGCGCAGCAGAGCCGCCAACGCGCGATTGGTCCGGTTGGCGCGGACCGCGTCGCGCTGCTGCCCGGCCGTCACCTCGATGTACGTCTGCGACGACGCCAACGACGCGTGCCCCAACAACCGCATGATCTCCGCAGCGCTCGCCCCGTCCTCGGCCAACCGGGTCGCGAACGTGTGCCGCAGCGCGTGCAACCGCGCACCGCGCGGCACCCGGTCCCCGATGCCCGCCCGCCGATAACACGACTCGACGAGATACTGCAGCCCACCACGGCGCAGCGGCTCACCGCGCCGATCCACGAGCAACGCCGAGTCGGGGCGTACCGACCGCGAGCCGAAGCGCCGCCTGCGACTGTCCAGGTAGTCCGTCAGCACCCGGTCCAGATCCGCCTCGATCGGCACCACCCGGGGACGCCCGCCCTTTCCGGCCACCTCGACCCGCCGCTCACCAGGCCGACCAGCCAGCGAGCCGACCCGAAGTGCGAGCAGCTCCGACAGGCGCAACCCGGCGCAGAGCGCCACCGCCAACACCGCGACGTCGCGCTCGGGCCACGGGTCGCGCTGCCGGCCGTCGTCGCGGGCGGCCGACGCGAGCAGCACCTCGGGGGTGTCCGCGCCGCGCAGTGGCTTCGGCTGGGGGAGTAGCGCCCGGGGTCGCCCGACCGCCGGCATCGGGTTGCCCGCCACGACCCCGTCGGCGACCAGGAACGTGAAGAAGCTGTTCCAGGTGGACCAGGCCCGGTGCACCGACGCGGGGGCGCGGGGCGCGGCGAACCGGGCGAACGCCGCCCGCATCACCCGGGGGGAGAGGTCGGTGATCGACAGCCCGTCCAGGGGGAGGGGAGTGGCGGCATTCTCGGCGACCAGCGCCGCCACCGCGTGCAGGTCCCGCCGGTATGCGGCCAGGGTGTGCGGGGAGGGCTTGCGGGTGGCCCGGGCGGTCAGGAACTCCTCGATCAGCACCCCGAGCGATTCGTCCTGTTTGTCATGCATAAGGGATATTATGCAGCATTTTCGGGTTTCCGGAAGAGGTGCGGAGAGGGGGAGTAGCTGCCAGGACCCCGGCAGCACGTCCCCACCGTCACGCCCAGAATCCTGCGCACCGGCCTCGCCTCGCTGAACAGGAAGCTGCGAGGCGAGGCCGGCTTCTTCACCGGAAGGCGTGGATGTGGCGCTGCGCCCAGTCGTCGAAGGTGCGCGCGGGGCGGCCCAGGATCTGTTCCGTGTGGATGCTGATCCGCTGCTCAGCCGGGGTGGGCTCGCCGAGGATGGCAAGGGTCCCATCGACCACCGGCTCGGGCATGAACTGCATCATCTGCGCACGGGCCTCATCATGCGTCTGCTCGACGAACCGGACCGGCCGGCCCAGCGCTTCGCCGATGCTGTGGGCCCGCTGTCGCGGTGTGGTCAAGGCCGGCCCCGTCAGCTCGTAGATCCGGCCGGCGTGCTGGTCCTCCCGCAGGACCATGGCCGCGACCTCGGCAATGTCGGTCGGATCGACGACCGGCAAGCCGACGTCGCCGAACGGCGCGGCCACCGTCCGCTGGGTCCGCACCGGCTCCGCCCACGCGTAGGCGTTGGACGCGAAGCCGCCCGGTCGCAGGATCGTCCAGGCCATGCCGGATCGCTGCACGACCTCCTCGATGCCGCGCAGCGGTGCATGCGAGACGGACTGCGGGCGCGTTCCGGCGGCCTGCGAGGACAACAGGACGATGCGCTCGACTCCACCGGCTTTCGCAACATCGAGGATGTCGCCGGGGCTCAGATGCGCACCCGCACCCGCGACCAGCAGGAACAGCGCGCGGGCTCCGTCCACAACCGGCCGCAGGGTCTCCGGTTCGGCCAGATCAGCCTGTTGATGCCGCGCCCCTTCCGGGATGGACACCGGCAACGTTCCTCGTGACACCGCGGTCACCTGCTCACCAGCCGCGGCCAGTGCTCCTACCAGTACGCGACCCACATTTCCGGTGGCCCCTGTTACGACAATCATGAACGGCTCCTCTGCTTCGGGAGCACCCATGCCATCAATGGGTGCGACCGCCGCCGATTCGATCTCTCCAGCAGCGGCCCGGAGAAGCTAGCATCGTCGGTATAGTAGGTACCTACAGGAAAGCGACTATGGTGGAGGAGCCCGCATGCACAACGATCAGGCAACCTGGACGCCCGCAGCGTCATCTGATCCCGAGCAGGCGTGCCCCGTCGCCCCGGTCGTGGACATCGTCTTCAGCCGATGGACCACCCCGATCCTGTGGACGCTCAACTACCAGGGGCGGCAACGCTTCGTCGAGCTGCAACGTCGGATCAGCACGATCACGCCGAAGGTCCTGACTCAGCGACTGCGGCAACTCGAACGCGACGGACTGGTCGTGCGCACCTACCATCCCGAGGTCCCACCTCGAGTCGAGTACGAGATCAGCGACCTCGGCCGCAGCCTCGCACCCCTGTTCGCCCACCTCGCCGAATGGGCCACCACTCGCCTGGACGACGTGGAACAAGCACGGCGCACCTATGACATGAACGCAACGGCAACACGGCCGGCGGCACTGTCCACGCCGGTTCAGTAGTGATCACACGAACCGCTGATCGTTGGTTCCTCGCTGCAAGCTACGACTGGGCCTGATCGAGAAGCACGTATCGTGCGCGGCATGACGCTGCCCGTCGCCACCTGCCCCGAGTGTGGTCGACCCGGCACGCCCAGCGCGCACGGGGAGCCGGACGGCCCGATGGACGTGGTCTGCTCCGAGGGGCACCGGTGGCGAGCCGCCGGCCGACCCGGGTGGGCTCCACCGGCATCGCCAACCGTGCTCGCCGCGTCGACCCGGACGGGGCTCATGGATGTCAGTAAGGACGGGCGGACCTGGCGGATCGGCACGGCCAGCGACGTCGCCTGGCTCGCCGGCCGCACCACACAGGGCCTCTCGATCACCACCGCGATCCCACCGGTGTTCGACGTGTACGCCACCTTCCACCCGCCCGACGGCGTCAGCTCGCACGCCCACGAAAACGCCGTGATCAACGAGCTGGTGGGGTGCACCCCGGAGCAGCCCTGGTGGCTGGGTTATCTCGACACCGGCGCCCACGACATCGTCTTTCCCCGTGCCCCGAGGGTGACCCTCTACTGGGGCTGGTCCTACGTTCTGGTCGAAGCCGGGCCCGAACAGGCCCTCACGTGGCGGACGGGCCACATGCGCGGCGATGGGTCGCTGCCGGATCTGTTCTTCCCGGCGGATCGCTCCTGGCTCGTCTCCGCCCTCTGGGACGACACCTGGACCGACATCGGCGGCAGCGTCGACGTGCTCGCGGCCCTGCAGCGCAATCCGCTGGTCAACGCCCGCCTCGTTCATCCCGACGAGGACGCGCTTCCGCCGGGCCTGGCGCGCGACTGACCACTGTCGAGCGGCAGCGAGGGGACCGCCACAATGCCCAACTTTACATAATGTACATTATCGAATCAGACTTCGACGACTGAGGCGGGGATGATCGGTCATCAGTCCTCGGAGATCTCCGATCGTGCCGGCGATGAGGCTGGATACTTCTGCGGACGGCCGCCGTTGGCTACTGTGTGGCTCGGCTGGTGACCCGCAGGGAGTTGAGAGATGGTCGGTCGTTCGAGCGCGCGTTGACGTCTTAGGCCGTTAATCGGCCTGTCAATCGCGCGCTGCCCTTGAATCGCGCGGCACAGCGAGATGTCCCACCCGCACCCGTCTGGCGTTCGTTGCCCGGTGGTTGGTGATCCTCGTCCGCAGCAATCCAAGGAATCTCTGTGTCTTCTAGCTTTTTCACCATTTTTGCTCGACCCGTTACTTCCAGCGTGTGGCGTGACCCCAACTTCCGTGGCCTTTGGGCAGGTCAGACAGCCTCACAGTGGGGTGAGCAGACGACCCTGGTGCTCCTCCCACTGATTGCCGTGTTGACTCTGCATGTCGACGCCCAGCAGCTGGGAATCCTGCGCGCGGTGGGGCAGGCACCGCAACTGCTGCTCGCGCTGCTGGTCGGCGTGTGGGTGGATGGGTGGCGTACCCGTACCGTCATGGTGTTATCCGATGTCGGCCGGGCACTGACGCTTGGCGGAGTCGCCGTGGTCGCCTTCATAGGCGGTCTCGGCCTGTGGGCGCTGCTGGTCGTCGTGTTCGTCATTGGGACCCTGTCGGTGTTCTTCGACGTGGCCTACCAAGCATCTCTGGTACGCCTGGTCAAGCGCGAGCAACTGCTGCAGGGCAACAGCGCCATCGAGGCAAGCCGGTCCGCGGCCGCGATGGGCGGACCTGCCCTTGCCGGGACGATGAGCTCCCTACTGGCCGCGCCGCTTGCTGTTGCGTCCAGCGTTCTGTTGTTCGTGGTGTCGTTTCTGGCCATCGCTGGGATCCGCTGGCATGAGTCAATCCCTCAGCAGCCAGGCAGTGCTCAGCGGATGTGGCGGCGAGTCCACGACGGATTGCGTTTCGTCGCTGGTGACACTGTCCTGCGTGCGGTGTGCCTCGCGTCGGCAGCGTTTCAGTTCTTCTTCGCGGCCCTGATGACTGCCTACCTACTTTTTCTACCGCGGGAACTGCACCTGTCCGGCGCTGTCATCGGACTGGCGCTCGCTGCGACAGGGCCGGGGGCGCTCGTGGGTGCACTGCTCGCTGGGCGCCTGCCGCGTCGTCTTGGCTACGGTCCTGTGCTCGTCGCGGCGGCGGCGATCGGTGACGGCGTGATGCTGTGCCTACCGGCGTTGCGCGGCTCCTCCATGATCACTGTCTGCGCGCTCATCGCGGTCAATCTCGTGTTCGGAGCGGGCGGTCAGCTGGTCAATGTCACCATCCACGCCGTCCGGCAGGCCGTCACATCAGATTTCATGCAGGGCCGCGTCGCTGCGACGATCACCTTCGCCGGCATGGGCCTGGCTCCACTCGGCGCGTTGACCGGCGGCATCCTTGCTGAACATTGGCCGTTACGCACCACCCTGCTCATCACGGCCGCCGGTATGATGGTGTCCCCCTTATCTATGGTCCTGTCTCCGCTCGGACGGCTGGGACGGACGCTCCCGGCGTTAAGGGAGCCGGCTGTAGCCGGAACCGGACAAGACCATGAGCGCGGCTCATTCGAGTAGTCCGAGGCCACGCCCGCGTATGGGTTGAAACTCGGTCAGCGACCGTCGTGCCTCGCGTTGGGCGGCGGATAGTGCGGACTTTCCTTCTACTCAGCGAGGTTGCCGGGGTAGGCGGGTGACCGCGCGGGCGTGTTCGAGGGCCTCTCGAAGCTGGTGTGCTTCGAGGGTGAGTCGCTGGATGTTTGCGATTGCAATGTCGAGGTTCGCGGCGAGTTCTCGTTGTCGCGGCGGAGGCGGGCGTTCTCTTGCCGCAGCCTCGTCAGTGTGGTGCTGTCGACGGCGGTGTGCGCTGCTCGGCCTGGTGTGCTTGAGCCGGTTGCCAGCTCAGTGCAGATGGCGGGGAACCGGTGGCGCAGGGTGGCGCCCCTGGTGGCCAGGGGTGATCCGGACGGTGAGTGGCACGTCGCTGGATGCGGTTGCGTGTCCGCATCGCTACGATGGGTCAGCAATCCGGAGTGGAAGGGGTCGTGCCCGCGTGCGAAGTCCCGTCAATGGAACCGCGCCGACGCCTGCGCCGAGCCGATCCGCTCCGCTCGCGGCCGACCGGGTGCGCGGGTTTGCCCGGCGGATGGCGCTGATCGTGGCTGCTGTCGGAGCCGGATTCATCGTGGCCGTCCTGTTCCAGGGGTCGGCCTCCGCCGACGGGGTCCGCAACGGTTCCGGCGGTGAGCGTCATCAGCGGGCCGGCGTCCTGGTCGAGCTGACCGTCGGCGAGGGCTCCGACCGGCATGGCCAGCAGGGCACGGGGGTCGGCGACCGTGAGCGCGATGCGCCTCTCGCCCCGCTGGCGAGGGCCGTCGCCGTCGTCGTCCCGGGCGACGCCACGTCACCGACGGTGCCTGCACGGTCGAGCCGAAGCTCGTCCGGGTCGGTGCCGCTCCCCCGGGTCGGCGCATCCGTGGCGCACGGCACGTTCGAGCGCGGAAAACTCCAGCCCGGACCCCGGTCGGAGGCAGCCGCTCGCGTGGGTCATCGGCCGGTTCGTGGCGCCGGTCCGTCACGTCCGGCCGCCGATCCGTTACGGCTCCCACGCCCCGTCGCGCCTGGCGTAGCTTCGGTCGAGCTCGCCGGCGACTCGTCCACGGTGGGCCTGATCACCGCCCCGTTGCCGCACGTCGCAGAGGTCGTGGGCAGCGTGCCGATCCGGCCCATCGTCGACGCGCTCAGGTGCGTCGCCGATGCCGTTCTACCGCCCGCTCTCGGCGTGGTGACCGTTCCGACAGCACCGCGACTGCCCGCTCCGCCGGCGCCCGGGTTCGCTCCCGTTCCGGTGACCGACGCGACGAGCCGGGCCGCACCGGTGTCACCGGTGGATCCGGTGCGGGCCCCGGTACGCTCCGCAGCGCTGCCGGCACCGCCGCCGGCGTTCATTGTCGAGGCGGTGAACGTCGCGGCCCCGACTGGGCACCGCGTCGTGCGGCGCGGTCCGGCGCCTGCTCGGGCGGATCTCGCGGGCCGACCTGTCGCGCCCGCTGACCAGGATGCTGCCGGGATCAACGACGGGTCGACGCCCGGGCCAGGGTTGGTGTGGCCGGTCGCCCGGCAGTCGCCCACTGGCGCTGAGCAGTTCCGTGATCTCGTGCCGCTCGTCGTCGGGACCCGATTCCCGTCGGTGAACGCCCGACCTGGCTGACGCGCGCCGATCGGCCGCGGTGGCTGGCCTGCTCAGCCAGGTGCACCCGCTGGGGCCGACCGGCGTCCGTGCCCGTCGGCAGTGACGGTGCCTCGGGCGGATACCTGCCCGCCTGTCGCCGCGACCAGCCCGGTCGAACCCTGTGGATGATCCGGGGTGGGTGGCCGTCTGACGCGTACCTGAGATCGGATAAGCCTGGTGATCCACGTTGTCATCGCCGAGGACATGGGTTTGCTCCGCGGGGCGCTCAGCGCCGCGCTGTCGCGTGAGGAGGACATGAAGGTGGTCGCCGACGTCGAGGGCGTCGACGAGTTGTTGACAGTGGTCCGGCGGTGCAAACCGCAGGTGGTGGTACTCGCGCTGACACCCGATCTCCCGGACCCGGTGGAGGTGGTCGCGAAGATCGGCGTCGAGGCGCCGCACGCCGCCGTGCTGGCGATGAGCCCACGGTGGAGCCCGGCCCTGGTGGAGGCGGTGCTGGCGGCCGGCGCTCGGGGCCTGGTCGGGAAGGATGGCTCTCTGGAGGAACTGGTGCGGGCGATCCGTACGCTCGCCGCCGGGGAACGGGCGATCGACCCGGCGGCGGCAGCGGCGGTGCTGTGGCCGACGGAGAGCCCGTTGACGGCCCGGGAGTTGGACGTGCTGCGGATGGCCGCCGAAGGTCTGCCCCTGAAGGAGATCGCCGTCCGCCTTTACCTGGCACATGGGACGGTGCGTAACCACCTGTCGGCGATCCTGCGCAAGACCGGCGCTCGCAACCGGTTGGAGGCGGTGTGGCGCGCGCGGCGGGACGGCTGGTTGTAGCCGTCGGCGGGCGGGTCCGGGGGCGGTCCGCCCGGGCCTGCTCCCCCACCGTGCGAACGCGCCGCATGCGTGTTTGAATGCTGACGTTGTGTGATCGTCATCGGAGTGCATGGGAAGGTTCGTGGTGATCCGTACCCTGCTCGCGTTGGACGGCGCCCTGGTGCTGGGCGCGCTGTCGGTCGTTCTGGCCGCCGAGGACGACATCCGTGTGGTGGCGAAGGTGGACCGCGGCGACGCGGTCTCCGCGGCGGTGCGCGCCGAACGCCCCGACGTGGTGGTAGCCGATCTGGACTTCATCGAGGGAGTCGACGCCAGCCGCCTCGGCCCGTGTCCGGTCCTGGTGCTGGCTCACCCACGCCGGGCGAGGCGGCTGCGCGGCATGTTCTGCGCGACCCGGATGGTCGGCATCCTGCGCAGCGACGTCGCTCCGCAGCGGGTCATCGACGGGATCCGGCGGCTTGCACGACGGGAGCCGGTGCTCGACGCGGACCTCGTCGTCGCGGCGCTGCACTCGGATGGTCCACTGACCGATCGTGAGACGGAGGTGCTGACCCTGACCGCGGCGGGGGCGCCGGTGGCGGAGGTCGCGGTGTCGCTGGGGCTGAGCTGCGGCACCGTCCGGAACCATCTCGGTCGGATCGCCCGCAAGGTTGGCGCGCGTACCCGGGTGGAGGCCGTGCGCGTGGCACGCGAGGCGGGCTGGATCTGACCCCCGCCGGCGCGGGGTGCACGGTTCACCCCCGCGGCACCGGCGCCGTCCGGGGTGGCACCGCGGCCGCGTCCCAGCAGCCGACGAGCAGCCGGTAGGTGGCCGATCGGGCCAGCAGTTGCTCATGCGTCCCGGTCACGGGATCGTCACCGTCGAGGACCAGCAGCCGACGGGCCCGGATCGCGGAACTGATCCGGTGGGCGATCACGACCAGGCTGCCGGGCCGCCGGGCGAAGGCATCCTCGACGGTCGCCTCCAGTGCCGGGTCGAGATGGCAGGTGGCCTCGTCGAGGATCACCAGCGGGGCGGGGGCCAGCCAGGCCCGGACCGCTGCGATGAGTTGCCGCTCGCCGCCGGAGAGCAGGGCCGGTGTGATCTGCGCGTCCAGGCCGCCGAGGCGTGTCGCCAGGGGACGCGCGCCAAGTGTGTCGAGGGCGGCCTCCAGCGTGCGGTCGTCGGCGTCGGGCCGGAGATAGCGCAGGTTGTCGGCGAGGCGTCCGGTGAAGACGTACGCCTCCTGCGGCACCAGCACCCGCATCCGGGCGAGGGCGGCCGGCTCGGCGCCGGTGACCGTCTCGCCAGCCAGGTGGACCGTGCCGGCCTGCGGCGGCACCAGGCCGGCCAGCAGGGCGGCCAGTGTGGATTTGCCGGCACCGCTCGGGCCCACCACAGCGAGGTGGTCCCCGTCGGCCAGCGTCAGCGAGAAGTTCGCCAGGACGGGCCGGGCGCGCGGGCCGTAGCGGAAGGTCAGGTCCCGGACCTCGATGGCCGGGGCAGGGCCGGTCGGTGGGCGGGAGCGGGGCGGCCGGGTGACGGACCGCTCCGCGCGGCGATCGTCGATCGGCGGGTAGGTGCGCAGGATGTTCTCCAGGGTCACCACGTAGCGCAGTCCACCGCCGCCGATGCCCTGGACCAGGGTGTGCAGGGCGGGTTGCAGACCGGTGGAGACGTAGATCAGCGCGCCCAGCACCGCGCCGGCGGTCAGGCCATGCTCGACCAGCCACGGTGCGGCCGACAGCAGCACCACCAGCGGCAGCCAGCCGCCGATGCCGAGGCTGAGGCTGCGGATCGCGGCCATCCGGGCGAGGGTGCGTTCCGCGGTGGCCTGCGCCGACACCCGACGTTCCACGTCGGCTGTCACGCGTGTCTGTGCGCCGCAGGCCAGCACGTCGCGGTGCCCGGCCAACGCGGTCGCGGCCGACTGGCCGAGTTGCTCACCGGCGCGGACGTACGCGCGTTGGTGCGCGACCATCGCGGGCAGGGCGGCGAGGAACACGGCCAGGCCGGCGGCCAGCGGCGCGGCGGCCAGTGCCGCCACCACCGGTGCCAGGGCGAGGAGGCCGAGCAGGGCCGCGCCGGCGGAGAAGAGGAAGCCGCGGGTCACCATCAGCAGGCCGGCGAAGGTGTCGCGGATGATCTCCATCTGGTGGGTCAGCCGGGCGACCGCGGCGCTGTCCGGGTGGCCGCCGGTCCGGGTGGCGTCGCGCAGCGCCCCCCGGACCACCTGGCGGGCCAGTTCGTCCCGGAACGGCTCGACCACGGTGGCGAGGCACCGGTACGTCCGATCGGTGGCCGTCGCGCCGACCAGCACGGCCACGGCGAGGGCACCCAACCAGGCCAGGCCGGTGAGCGGGTGCCCGGCCAGGAAACCCTTGTCGACGGCGCGGGCGACCAGGTAGCCGGAGAGCAACGCGGGCAGCGACTCGACCAGCGACCAGCCGCAGAGCCGAACCAGTTCCCGCCGGCGAGCCCGCATCGCCCGCCAGGTCACCTGGCGTACCCCGGGACGCTTCACGACCCACCGCTGGCCGCTTGGAAGACCGCCCGGTAGTCCGGGTCCGCCCAGAGCCGCTGGTGTGGTGCCAGGCCGCGCAGCCGACCGTCGTCCAGCCAGGCGACCAGGTCGGCCGCCGCGGCCGTCGCGACCCGGTGGGTGACCACCAGGCGGGTACGCTCGCCGGCCCGCCCGGTCACCGCCTGGGTGATCTGGTGTTCGGTGGCCGTGTCCAGGTTGGACGTCGCGTCGTCCAGGATGAGCAGTCGCTCGGCGGCGAAGGCGCGCGCCAGGCCGAGACGCTGGGTCTCGCCCCCGGAGAGCGGTGTGTCCACCAGGGGGGTGCGGTAGCCGTTGGGTAGCCGTTCGACCACGTCGGCGACCGCCGCCATGCGGGCCGCCCGAAGGACCGCCGGTGTGGCCGGCGTCAGGTCGGGCGGCAGTGTCGCGGACTCGGCCGGCAGCGCCAACCCGATCGCGTCGTGGATGGTCGCGCCGATCAGCACCGGTCGGTCGAAGGCGTAGCCCACGGCCCGGCGCAGCGCCGCCCGGTCGAGCTGCCGCAGGGGCACCCCGTCCAGTCGCACGTCACCACCGTCGGGATCGTGCAGTCGTCCCGCCACGGCAGCCAGGGTCGACTTGCCGGCGCCGGAGGTCCCGACGACGGCCACGGTCGAGCCGGCCGGCACGTCCAGGTCGATCCGGTCCAGGATGGGCCGGCCGTCGTCGGCGTGCACGCTCACCGCGCGCAGTCGCAGCGCGCCGCCGCCGGGTGGGAGGGGCCGGTCGCCTGCCGGCGCGGTGGACCGGGCCAGCAGTTCGGCGACCCGATGCGCCCCCGCGCGGCTGCGGACCAGGTGGTTCAGGGTGGCGAGCACACCGCCGAGCCCGGCACCCATCGCCGCGTAGCGGACCGCGGCGACCAGTTCCCCCGGCGTGAGCCAGCCGGCGGTCAGGGCGTACCCGCCGACCGCGACGACACTGAGGTGCAGCAGCGGCGCCACGGCGGAGGTGCGCGCGCTCGCCCGGGCGAGCAGTTCCCAACCGCGGCGGCCGTGCCGGCCCAGCTCCGGCAGGGCGGCCAGCACCCGCTCCTGCTCACGGTGGGTGGTGGCGGCGGCGGCGATGGTCCGGGCGCCGGTCAGCGACTCCAGCAGTCGGCCGGCGATGGTGCCCAGCACCCGTTGGTAGCTGGCGGTCACGGCCGAGGCGTCGGCGACAAAGGCGCGCATGAGGACGGCGAGCAGGCCGAGGCCGGCGAGCAGGGTGACCCCGAGCACCGGTTCCATGATGGTGAGCGCGACGACGCTGCCGAGCGGTGGGAGCACCGCCACCACCGCCAGCACCACGGCGTTGCCGGCTTGTCCGGCATCGGCGGCTTGGCTGACCAGTCGGCCGACGAGATCACCCACCGGGTGGCGGCGGGTGGCGCGGACGTCCAACGCGAACAGGTGACGCAGCAGGTGCCGACGCAGCCCGGCGGTGGCTCGTGCCGCACCGAATCCGCTGGCCAGGTCCGTGAGGGTGTCGACGCAGATGAGAATGACGACAAGTCCGCAGGCGGACATCGTCCACCAGCCGGAGCCGCCGGCGAGGGCGGCGTCGACGGCACGGCCGAGGGCCGCGGGGAGCAACAGTTCGGTGGTCGCGCCGAGCAGCGCGACCACCGCGAGTCCGGCGGTCCAGCCGCCGCCCGCCAGGACCGTCCGCCGCAGCAGTCGGTCCCCTACGGCGAACGCCGGCATCGGTCCTCCCGGTGGTGCGCGGTTGCCCTGGGCGGGTACGTCTACCCGCCCAGGGACCCGCGTGTGAACGGATCAGTTGCAGGTCGTGACGGAGAGCGAGCTGTCGCCGCAGAGCAGCAGGCTCGCCCGGCTACCGCCACCCGTGCGGTCGGCCGGAGCCATCTCCAGGCCCTGGAGGTCCAGAAGCGCCATGTCGTGTCACCTCCCTTCCATTCGTTCGTCGAGAACGTCGCCCTCGCTGTCGCGAGGGAGTCTCTGGGCGCCCGGAAGGGGCGCGAGGAACGGCAACACCGGCGGCTCGTCGTGCCGGGCGCAGGCCAGCGCGAACAGCACGCCGGCGGTGCCGGTGCCGAGGTCCATGGACAGCCGCAGCAACTGCTCACCGGGGAAGGCCGTGCCGTCCCGGTACGGCAGCGCGTGCCAGGACAGCCGGTCCAGCTGCGCGTCGAGTTCCCGGCGGTCGGCGTCGTGCGTCGAAGCGGCGAGGTAGGCGATGATGCCGGCCCGGCCGGCGAAGAGGCCGGACTGCGCGTAGAACGGTGAGCGTGCCGCGCGGCGGACACCCGCGCTCGCCGTGGCGAACCGGTCGTCGGCGCGGTGGCGCAGGTACTGGTCGATGACCAGCCCGATGCCGACGCTGCCGTGCGCCAGGTACGGCATGGTCCGCCAGCCCTCGTTGACCTCCAGCGCGCCGTCCGGGCGTAGCACGCACCGGCGCAGGTCCTGACGCAGCGCCGTGGCGGCGTGCCCCAGCAGGTCGTCGTCGCCGTTGAGCTCGTAGAGCCGCAGGAACATCAGCGCCGGTCCGGTTCGGCCGCGCAGCAGCCCGGCGTACGGGTGGCGTCCGCCGCTGATGTCCGGGCCCGGGTCGTCGGCGAGCCGATCGATCACCCGCTCAACGGCCCGCCAGGCGGCGTCACGTACCGACGTCTCGCCGGTACGCGCGGCCAGCTCGGCCAGGTTGAGGGCGATCCCGGAGAGCCCGCTCGCCAGGCTGTGGTCGAGCCCGTCCACGGGCTCGCGTAGGCAGATGTCGAGCACGTCGAGCGCGTCCTGCCGGCGTCCGAGGTGTTCCAGGGCGTACGCCACACCGTGCAGCCCGTCGTAGAAGCCGCAGCGGGTGCCGGACGGGGGTGCTGTCGCCCGCCGCACCAGCCAGTCCTCGTGTTCGGGCCAGCTACCCGCACCGCTCGTGGCGAGCGCGTACAGCACGCCGGCCGCTCCGTGGGCGAGGTTGAGGCCGCCGCTGCGGAACTGTTCGATGTCGCCGGGAAAGAGCCGGTCGTTGCGGTCGGGTGTGGCGCTGGCCACGGTCGCCCTGGTGAGTTGGTCCCGCTGGGTTGGCCAGTCGCTTGGGCCGAGGTCCCCGCAGGGGCCGGCGGTGGCCCGTGGGCTGCCGGTGATCTCCTCGATCGCCGGGTCGAGGAAGGACCGC
This sequence comes from Micromonospora sp. CA-259024, assembly GCF_050936255.1. Classification (NCBI taxonomy): domain Bacteria; kingdom Bacillati; phylum Actinomycetota; class Actinomycetes; order Micromonosporales; family Micromonosporaceae; genus Micromonospora; species Micromonospora sp. CA-259024. Next base: position 1,855,715 of record NZ_JBNJND010000001.1, read on the forward strand.
GGCACCGGGAAGTTCGCGGCGATGATGTCGGCCAGGTGGGCCACCTTCGCCGGGGCGAGGCGGACCAGCTGGGTCAGGGGCAGGAACAGCGCCAGTCGCAGGCACGCCAGGGCGTACCGGTCGACCGCCGGTCCGGTCCGGTCCCGTGGTGCCGCGAAGCCCTGGTTGCGCAGTCCCGGTCGACGGTGTCCGGCGATCGGGGCGGCGACCTCGAAGTCGACCAGGGCGACCCGGTCGTCCGGGCGGATCATGATGTTGAACAGATGCAGGTCCCCGTAGACCAGGCCGCGCTCGTGGATCGCCTCGATGAGGGTTTCGACCTGCTCGTGGACGTGCCGGGCCCACCGGGCGTACGCCGCCCGGTCGTCGTCCGTCGCGTCGGCGTCGATGAGCGGGTACCGGTCGACCAGCACCTTGTTCAGCGGCCGGCCCTCGATGAATTCCAGCGCGAGGAACCGGTGCTCGCCGAGGGCGAACTCGTCGTGCACACGCGGCACCTGCGGCAGGTCGGCGAGGTGCCGCAGGGCCGCCGCCTCACGGGCCAGTCGGGCGACAGCGTCGGTGCCGTCGGCATCCAGGCCGGCGTGCGGCCGCGCCTCCTTCAGCACCACCTCGGTGTCGGTACGCAGGTCACTGCCCACGTACAGGCCACCACCGTTCGAAAAGTGGATCACCCGCTCGATGCGGTACGGCACCTCGTTGGTGCTGGTTTCGCTCCGGGCGGCCAGGTGCGGGCCGAGGAAGTCGGGCAGGGCGATCCAGGACGGTACGTGGAAGACCGGTTCGCGGCGGTCCGGCACCAGCGCACCGGAGTCGTCCTCGATCGCCGGCACCACCTGACCGTCCGGGGAATGGCAGTAGCGGGCGGCGAAGCCGCCGTAGCGCACGTAGATCGGGCCGGCTCCGTAGCGGAGGTCACTGAGAATGTACGGCCCGGACTCCCCGGCGAGCAGTTCGTCGAGCTCCTTGCAGGTCAGTTCCAGCTCGGCGTCGTCGCGGGGGTAGACGGTGACGAACTTGCCGCTGGCGGCCCGCGCGGCGTACTTGGAGTTGCGCAGCAGCAACGTGCGGGGCCCGCGTAGGAACTTGAAGGACAGGCCACGGGGGACGCAGTAGTCCCAGACCGCGTCCAGCACCCGCTCGGCGTTCGCCAGACCCGCCGACACGTGGATCTTCCAGCCCTGCTGCGGCAGTGAGCCGCCGTCCGGGCCGTAGATCAACCAGTCGTCGAGCGGCTCTCGGCGCCAGCCGGCCGGCACCGGCCGCTCGGCGGCCCGGAAGACGGGCTGCGCGACGGCGCTGCCGAGCGAGTCGTAGAACAGTCGATCCGCGGCGCAGTAACTGTCGTAGCGCTCGTCCACTGTCCCGCCTCCCGTCACGAACTCGGCCGGCTGGTGTTCCGGCGCTGGATCGAGTTTCGGGCACAGGGTGTGACGGGCCACAGTGCGCTTAGTCATGACCTTCGATGTAGGGCGCACGGGCACTCGTGACAAAAGTCAGGCCCGCACGGCCAGCCGGCACCGAGGATCGCCAGCGGTGGGCGACCGTGGTCAGTGGTGCGTTCGACGCAGCCAGGCCTGGGTGTGTGCGCGCAGCAGAGCCGGTTGCTCGAACGGCAGGTAGTGTCCGGCTTCGTCGATGACGGTGAAGGTGCCGTGGGGATAACAGCGCATGGCGCGGAACTGGTCGGCGTAGCCGACGATCCCGTCCTGTCGGCCGGTGAGCACGCTGACCGGCCCGTTGAAGACGGTGTCCCCGTTCTCGTCGGGAAGCGCGTACTCGGGGCCCGTTCGCAGGTCCTGCTGGAACGTCTCGTCGCCGGGGCCGCCGGACGTGAGGGCGGCGAGCACCGTCGCGACGACGGCTGGAGTGCGATGGCCCAGCGCGGCGTCGAGGTGCGCGCGCAGGTCGGCGGGGGCGTCGTCGAGCCAGTCGGTCGGCGCTGTGGGTGCGTGCGGCTCGGGTAGGGTCCGGCTCGCTGGTGCGATGGTGACGCCCGGGCACACGAGGAGCAGACCGCGGACCAGGTCTGGCCTCTGGCGTGCGATCCCGGCGGCGAGGTAGGCGCCGTACGACGCGCCGGCCAGCAGGACCGGCGCGTCGATGTGGTGGTCGAGCCACGCGCAGACGGTGTCGAGTATGGGCTGGGAGGCGGGGCGGCAGGTCGCTGGAGAGTCGCCGTGGCCGGGCAGATCCAGGTACGTCTCGCGCAGACCCGCGCCGGCGAAGGCGGGGCCGAAGGCTGCGGCTGTGGTGGCGCGGGTCGTGCTGAACATCGGTAGGCAGACGATCATCGGTCCGGTTCCCGCAGTTGTGTCGATCGCCAGCTCCACGCCGGGATCCTAGCGAGTGCGCGCGATGGCTCGACGGCCGCCGACGAGGTGGAGGCGTCGGATCGGGGGCACCGCCTGTGGTGGCGGTGCCCCCGGCCGGGTCATCGGGTCAGATCCATGGCACCTGCGGGGACGGGTAGAAGTCGACCTGCTGTAGGCGCCAGCGGGGTGCCTGCTGCCCCAGTCGGGTGCGGAACGATTCCCAGTTGTGGCTGGCGGTCGTGGACCAGCCGAGTTCGGCGATCGCGGGCAGGCGCGGGAAGGCCATGTATTCGATGTCGTCCAGGGTGCGCAGCGTTTCGGACCACAGCGGGGCCTCGACGCCGAGGACGGCGCTCTCGCCGACGCCGGTGACGCGGGTGGCGGGGTCCCAGCCGTACGCGTCGGCGACCTCGATCAGGCCAGCCCAGCGCAGCCCGAGGCGGGTGTTGGCGTCGTACTTCATGTCCAGGTAGGACTTGTTCGCCGGCGACATGACGACCTTGTTGCCGCGGGCGGCGGCTTCGGCCAGGTCGGCGTTGGTGGTGCCGGTGCCCCAGAACTGTGCGACGACGTCGGTGGGTGGGTCGACCTGCATGATCTCGTTCCAGCCGGAGGCCCGCTTGCCGTACTTCGCGACCAGGGGCAGGACCCGCTGCATGAAGGTGCGGTAGTCCTCGTCGGTGGTCGCGTGGGCCTCGTCGCCACCGATGTGCAGGAACGGCCCGGGTGTGATGGCGGCGAGTTCGCGGATGACGTCCTCGACGAACCGGTAGGTGAGCTCGTCGTCGATGCACAGCGAGCTGTAGCCGACCGCCATGTCGGTGCGCGGGGGCGGTGCGACACCGTCGCAGTTGAGTTCGGGGTACGTCGACTGGGCGGCGTTGGTGTGCCCCGGCATGTCGATCTCGGGGATGACCGTGATGTGCCGCGCGGCGGCGTAGGCGACGACGGCCTTGTAGTCGGCCTTGGTGAGGTATCCGGGGCCGACGCCGTCGACTCCGGTGCCCGGTCCGCCGCCGACGGTGGTGAGGCGGGGCCAGGAGTCGATCTGGATGCGCCAGCCCTGGTCGTCGGTCAGGTGCAGGTGCAGGTAGTTGATTTTGTACTGGCTGAGCAGGTCCACGTAGGCGGTGATGTCGTCGACGGTGTGGAAGTGCCGCGCGAGGTCGAGCATCGCGCCTCGGTACGCGAAGCGGGGGTAGTCGATGATCCGTCCGCCGGGGACCGTCCAGGTGACGCGTTGCCGGTCGGGTGCCTCGACCTCGGCGGGGAGTAGTTGCCGCAGGGTCTGTGTGCCGGCGAACAGCCCGGCGGGGGTGTCGGCCCGGATCGTCACGCCGCGACGGGTGACGTCGAGTTGGTAGCCCTCCTGGCCGACGCGTCCGTCCGCTCCCCCGATGAGCAGGGCGATCTCGGGCAGCGGGGTGGAGCGTACGGGGAGGACGGGCAGGGGGTAGCCGGTGGCGGGGCGCAGGGTCGCGGCGAGTTGATGGCCGACCTGCCAGGCGGCGGCTGAGCCGGGTGTGGTGCGGATGACGGTCAGGGGGCTGACGCGGAACGCGCCGTGGGCGTCGGGTCTGGTTTCGACCGGTGTGGGGATGACGTCGCTCAACTGTCGGGTCGGCGCGGCGGGTGCGGCGGCGGCCGGGGCCGCGGGCAGGATGAGCGGTAGTCCGAGTGCGGCTATCGCCAGCAGCCGTGTGATGGTGTGTCGGCGACGCACGGGCACCTCCAGGCCTCGTCATGATCGATATTTGTCGATCAGACTGGCACGTTACCCGCACCACGCCTGCACTGTAAACCTTCCTTAACATAAGGACCTGGCCGCGCGGCGCTGTCGCCGACCTCACGTGCGTCGTTTGCAGGGAATTCTCGGGGGCGGCGGGGCCGTTGTGCGGTTGGAAGATCAGGTTCACATGATCGAATGGAAGTGCCATGAACACGCGCTCAGACGCGGTAGTGCTGTTCGGCGTCACGGGAGACCTCGTCTCGAAGAAGCTGTTCCCAGCGCTGTACGAGCTGACCCGACGGGACCGCCTCGACGTCCCGGTGATCGGCGTGGCCCGCTCCCCCTGGGATGACCAGCAGCTCGTCACCACGGCCCGCAAGTCGGTCACCGAGGCCAACGACGAGGTTGACGACGAGGCCTTCGACCGGCTGGCGAACAACCTTTCGATGATCTCCGGCAACTACGCGGACCCGGCCACGTACCAGCGGCTGGCGGAGCGCCTGCGCGGCGCCGAGCGGCCGATCTTCTACCTGGCGATCCCGCCGGCGGTGTTCGGCGCCGTCGTCGAGGGCCTCGCGGCGGTCGGCCTGGCCGACCGGGGCCGGGTGATCGTGGAGAAGCCGTTCGGGCGTGACCTGGAATCCTCCCGCGAACTGGATCGCACACTGCGCGCCGCCTTCGACGCGGAGCGCGTGTTCCGCATCGATCACTACCTCGGCAAGGAGGCCGTCGAGGGCCTCTACGCCTTCCGGTTCGCCAACCGGTTGTTCGAGCCGTTGTGGAACAGCGAGCACATCGACAACATCCAGGTCACCCTCGCCGAGGGCTTCGGAACCCAGGGTCGCGCCGGCTTCTACGACACGGTGGGCGCCACCCGCGACGTGCTGCAGAACCACATCCTGCAGGTCGTCGCCCTGATCGCGATGGACGCGCCGGCCGCCGACGACACCGATGCCTTCCGTGCGGCGGAGGTCGCGGTGCTGCGGCAGATCGAGGCGCTGTCGCCGGAGTCCACCGTCCGGGGGCAGTACGCCGGCTACCGCGACGAGCCGGGCGTCGCGCCGGATTCGAACACGGAGACGTTCGTGGCCACCCGGTTGACGGTCGACTCCCCCCGCTGGGCGGGTGTGCCGTTCTACCTGCGCACGGGCAAGTCCCTGCCGGGGACCGCGACCGAGGTCGTGGTCGAGTTCAAGCAGCCGCAGCGCTCGCTCATCCCGGCCGAGCGGGGCACGGCGACCGCCGCGAACCTGCTGCGGTTCCGCCTCGGACGCGGTGACGGCATCACGATGTCGATCCAGGCGAAGAGCCCGGGTGCCGAGGTGACCAGCCGGCCCGTGGACCTGTCCGTCGACTTCGGCGCGGCTCTCGGTCGCCGCCAGGAGGCGTACGAGCGGCTGCTCGACGACGCGATGGACGGGCAGCATCTGCGGTTCGCGCGCGAGGAGACGATCGAGCAGGAGTGGCGCATCGTCGGGCCGATCCTGGATCTGGCGGCCGAGGTGCAGTCGTACGACAAGGGCACCTGGGGTCCGGCGGACGCCGACGCACTGGCCGGCGGCTGGCACACCCCGGACCTGCGGTAGTGGCGCCGGTCACGGTGCCGGCAGGGCCGGCACCGTGGCAGGCTTTGGCAAATGTCAGTTGATCACCAGGACCAGGACACGGTGCGCGCTCTCGCCGAGCTGGCGGAGGCCGAGTTCATGTTCCGGTACGAGTCGGGAGCGCCGGCCGACGTCAGGGACGCGCTCGGAATGTCCGCCACCCGGATGGGTGGCGGAGTCGTGTTGTCGATGCGGCACGACCCGACCGGCTACTGGAGCAAGGCGCTCGGGTTCGGCTTCGCCGAGCCGGTCAGCGGTGACCTGATCGCCCGGGTGTGCGACACCGCGCCCAGGGCACCCCGGCCGCTGTCATCCAGATCGCCCCGGACCGGTTGCCGGCGGGCTGGGACGAGATCTGCGCGCGGGAGAACATCAGTGCGGGAAACACCTGGCTGAAGCTCGCCGGCGAGATCGCCGCCCTGCAGCCCGGCCGCACGGATCTGCGGGTCGGTCCGGTGCCCGACGAGCTGATGGACGAATGGGCCTCGCTGGTGCTGCGCTGCTTCGGGATGCCCGAGGAACACCTGGCGCCGATGCTCGCCGCCAGCGTGCGCGATCCCGGGTTCCGTCCGTTCGCCGCCTGGGACGGCACGGAGATGGTCGCCGCCGCCAACCTGTTCCTGCACGGGGCGGTCGGTTCACTCAACACCGCGGCGACCCTGCCGACGCACCGGGGGCGCGGGGCGCAGTCGGCGCTGTTGGCGGCTCGCGCGGCCGCTGCCGTGGCGGCCGGCTGCCGGTGGGTCACCGCCGAGACGGGACGGCCCGACCCGGGGTCGTCCAACCCGTCGCTGAACAACATGCGCCGTCTGGGTCTCACGCCCCTGTACGAGCGACGCAACTGGGTCTGGCGGGCGGAACCGGCCGCCTAGGAACGGACGCGGACACGGGTCGCCTGCGGACGAGGCCACGCTCGACTCGGTTTCTGGAAATCGTGGTATCCGGCTGCCGGCGACACCCCGATTTCCAGGGAGCGGAGTCGATCACGCGCGCGCCCGCTGGGGCTGACTGACCGCTCAGCTCACCGCAGCGACCGTCCGGCGACGGTGAGGTTTGCCGCTTCCACGTGATGTGGGCACGTTGTGCGCGACGTCTCTCGTCCTCGTCGGAGAGGAAGCAGCGCATGCTTTCCGCACTCGATCGTCGCCACACCGTCGCGCCACCCGGCTACAGCCGGTGGCTCATACCCCCGGCGGCGTTGGCCATCCACCTCTGCATCGGCCAGGTCTACGCGACAAGTGTCTACAAGAACTCACTGATCGCCCACTTCGACACCAGTCAGACCGCGATCGGGGTGATCTTCAGCATCGCGATCGTGATGCTGGGACTGTCCGCCGCGGTCGCCGGGACCTGGGTGGAGGCGAACGGGCCACGCAAGGCGATGTTCGTCTCCGCGTGCTTCTGGGCGGTGGGCTTCCTGGTGGGCTCGTTGGGCATCGCCACGAAGCAACTGTGGCTGCTGTATCTGGGCTACGGGTTGCTCGGCGGCATCGGTCTGGGAATCGGGTACATCTCCCCCGTCTCCACCCTGATCAAGTGGTTCCCGGACCGGCCGGGCCTGGCCACCGGGCTGGCGATCATGGGGTTTGGTGGTGGGGCGATGGTGGCCTCTCCCCTGTCGCGGCAGGTGCTGTCGTTCTACGACCCCGCCTACGACCCGTCCAACGCCGGCTCCACGGCGTCGGGCAGTGCCCTGGTGTGGTTGTTCGTGACGCTCGGCCTGGGCTACTTCGTGATCATGATGTTCGGGGTGGCCAACGTGCGGGTGCCCGCGGAGGGCTGGCGGCCGGCTGGCTTCGACCCGGCGAGTGTGGCGGCGAAACCGTTGGTCACCACGGCGAACGTGTCGGCGGCGAACGCGGTGCGGACCCGCTCGTTCTGGCTGCTGTGGGTGGTGCTGTTCTGCAACGTGACCGCCGGCATCGGCATCCTGGAACAGGCCAGCCCGATGATCCAGGACTTCTTCCGCGACAACGGCACCTCGGCGGTGACCGTCGCGGCGGCCGGCGGGTTCGTGGGTCTGCTGTCGCTGTTCAACATGGCCGGCCGGTTCGCGTGGTCGTCGACCTCGGACGTCATCGGCCGCAAGCCGATGTACATGGTGTACCTGGGTGTCGGCATGGTGCTGTACGCGCTGCTGGCGCTCGTGGGGCAGACCGCGACGGCGCTGTTCGTACTGCTGGCCTGCGTGATCCTTTCCTTCTACGGCGGTGGGTTCGCCACCGTGCCGGCGTACCTGCGGGACCTGTTCGGCACCTTCCAGGTCGGTGCGATCCACGGCCGACTCCTGACCGCCTGGTCGGCGGCGGGGATCGCCGGGCCGCTGATCGTCAACGGGTTCCTCGACGCGCAGGGCAAACCGGGCACGTTGACGGCGGCGGCGTACCGGCCGGCGCTGTTCACCATGGTGGGTGTGCTGGCCGTCGGCTTCGTGGCGAACCTGCTGATCCGGCCGGTGCCGCAGCGCTACCACGAACCATCGGCGGATCGGAACGTCGACGAGGACAAGACGGCGCAAAGGAGCGGCACCCGATGAGCGACGACAGCCGACACGGGCAGCAGGCCCGGTTGTGGATCTCCTGGTTGGTGGTGGCGGCGCTGCTCGGCTACGGGGTGGCCCAGACGGTGCTCACGGCGGCGAAACTGTTCACCCACTGAGGCGCGTGCGGGATGCCGCACTGAGGCGCGGCGTCCCGCACCGCGGTCACAGACCGCCGGAGACGCGCAGCACCGTGCCGGTGGCGTACGAGGCGTCCGGGCCGAGCAGCCAGGCGATGGCGGCGGCGATCTCGTCGGGTTCCCCGGCACGGCCCAGCGGGATGCGCCCGACCGCGGTGTCGGCGCGGTCGGGTACGCCGGAGTCGGCGTGGATGTCGGTGCGCACGATGCCGGGTGCGACCGCGTTGACCCGGATGCCCTTCGGGGCGAGTTCCTTGGCCAGGCCCACGGTGAGGGTGTCGGTGGCGGCCTTCACCGCGGCGTAGTGCACGTACTCCCCCGGGCTGCCGAGGGTCGCGGCGGCCGACGAGACGTTGACGATGGCACCGCCGTCGCCCAGTCGGCGGGCGGCCTGCTGGGCGCAGAGGACGTAGCCGACGAGGTTGACGTCGACCACCCGGCGCAGGTCGTCGACGCGCAACTCGGTGAAGGGCCCGATGGGGCTGGTGACGCCGGCGTTGTTGACCAGGCCGGTGAGCGGGCCGAGTTGCGCGGCGGCGTCGAACAGGGCGCGGACCTGATCGGGGTCGGTGGTGTCGGCGCGTACCGCGACCGCCTGCCGGCCCGTGGCGCGCAGGTCGGCCAGGACGGCGCTGGCGGCAGCGTCGTCGCGCCGGTAGCACAGGGCGATGTCGTGGCCGGCCGCGGCGAGACGGCGGGCGGTGGCCGCGCCGATGCCGCGGCCACCGCCGGTGATCACGGTGACTGGTGCCACGGCGCTCTCCTGGACGTGTCTGGTGGCTGCGATCCGGATGCGCCGACGCTACCGTGACCGGCGCGGGTCGGTCGTCGAGAGGAGAGTCACATGCGGCGGGCGTTGGTGCTCGGTGGTGGCGGGGTGACCGGGGTGGCCTGGGAGTTGGGGCTGCTGGCGGGGCTGGTCGAGCGGGGCGTGCCGGTGACCGAGGCGGATCTGGTGGTGGGTACGTCGGCGGGCTCGGTGGTCGGGGCGCAGGTGTGTTCCGGGTTGCCCCTGGAGCAGTTCTACGCGGCGCAGTTGGCGCCGCCGTCGGGCGAGTTGGCGGTACGGCTGGGCTTCGCGACGCTGGCGCGGCTGGTGTGGGCCGGTGGCCGTACCCGTGACGGGGTGCGCTCACGGGCGCGGATCGGGGCGATGGCGGTGGCGGCGCGTACCCCGTCGGAGGCGTCACGACGCGCGGTGATCGAGGCCCGCCTGCCGGCCCGGGAGTGGCCGGCGCGGCGGCTGCTGGTCACGGCGGTGGACGCGTCCTCCGGTGAGTTCGTGGTGTTCGACCGTGACAGCGGGGTGTCCCTGGTGGACGCGGTGGGTGCCAGTTGCGCGGTGCCCGGGGTGTGGCCGCCGGTGACGGTCGGCGCCCGCCGCTACGTCGACGGTGGAATGCGCTCGGTCGTGAACGCGGACCTGGCGGCGGGCGCGCAGCGGGTGCTGGTGATCGCGCCCACGTCGGCGGCGTTCGGGCCGATGCCCCGGCTGTCGGCGCAGGTGGACGAGCTGCGGGCCGCCGGGTCGCGGGTGGCGGTGGTGACCCCGGACGCGGCGGCGCGTACGGCGATCGGCCGCAACGTGCTGGACCCGGCGCGGCGGGCGGGTGCGGCGCGGGCCGGGCGGGCGCAGGCCGCGGCGCTGGTGGACGAGGTGGCGGGCCTCTGGTCGTGATCGCTTACGCTCACCGCGCGATCGATCGGACAACGGAGGTGCGCGGTGGCGGGTGTGGGTGTCGGCGACGTGGTCGAGGATTTCGAGCTGCCGGATGAGACGGGCACACCGCGGCGGCTGTCGGAGTTCCTGGCGGCGGGGCCGGTGGTGCTGTTCTTCTACCCGGCGGCGATGACCCGGGGATGCACGGCGGAGAGCTGCCACTTCCGGGACCTCGCCGGGGAGTTCACGGCTCTGGGCGCGTCGCGGGTGGGCATCAGCCGCGACCCGGTGGCCAAGCAGGCGGAGTTCTCCACACTGCACGGCTTCGACTATCCGCTGCTGTCGGACGAGGACGGGGCGGTGGCGCGGCGGTTCGGGGTGCGCCGGCGGCTTCCGTTGGGGCCGTTGAGCACGAAGCGGATGACGTTCGTGATCGGCACGGACCGGCGGATCATCGAGGTGATCCACAGCGAGGTCAGCATGAACGACCACGCGGACCGGGCGCTGCGGGCCCTCGGCGGCTGAGTGGGCGCGAGCCCCCGTGCGGCGGGTGTCGCAGCCGGCTGGTATCAAGACAGCAAAATCAAACAGGTGTACGGAAGAGGGTAGCGATGGATGCCGGCCAGGGTTTGTCCACCAACGAGGTGCAGAGCATCCGGGAGGCGTTGGCGGCGGGGCGTAAGCCGAGGGTGGTGTTCACCGCCTCGGCGGGGCAGATCGCCGGTCAGGTCGGTCAGGTGATCGAGTTGACCGACCCCGAGGTGTCCGACGAGTTCGTGGTGGTGCGTTTCGGCCGCGACGAGTTGCCGTTCTCCCCCGCCGATCTGGCCATGGCGCCCAAGGGCGTGACGCGTCGGGTGGTGGAGCCGAAACCGGAGCCGGAGCCGCAGGAGTCGCCCGCGCCGGTGGTGCCGGAGTTCGTGTTGGACACGCCGCGGGTGCCCGCGCAGCGACAGGAGGAGCCGAAGGTGGAGCAGACGGAGAAGCCGCCGGCGCGGCGGGCGGTCAAGGCCGTCAAGCCGAAGGGCCCGGCGGGTCTCACGGTGACGCTGGCGTACGCCGACGGTGAGTGGACCGTCGCCGCGCAGCAGGGCACCAAGGCCCTGGCGAAGCCGTACGTGGTGAAGCCGGCCGAGGCGTTGAAGATGGTGGCCCTGGTCGACGTGCCGGGCGTGCAGGAGGCGGTGGAGCAGATCCTCGGCACCGAGCGGGCTGAGGCGGAGCAGCAGGCGGAGAAGCTGCGCGCGGAGCTGGCCGAGATCGAGGCACGGCTGGCGGAGCTGCGCGAGGCCCGCTGAGGGTCGAGCCGTCGCGTCACGACCGGCTGTGGTGCTCCAGCAGTCGGGTGAGCAGTCGGGTCAGCTGTTCACGCTCACTCGTGGACAGTGGCGCGAGCAGGTCGCGCTGCACGCGGTCGACGGTCTCGCCCATCCGGCGTGCCTCGTCGGCTCCGGTGTCGGTGATGCTGATGACGTTGCGGCGGCGGTCGGCCGGGTCGGGGGCTCGTACGACGAGTCCCCGCCCGGCCAGGTCGTTGATGGCCGCCACCACGTCGCTGCGGTCGATGGCACAGCGGCGGCCCAGGTCGGCCTGACTGGCGGGGCCGTCCTCGGCCAGGGAGGCGAGCAGTCGGTAGTGGTAGCCGCGCAGGTCATGCGCGGCGAAGCCCTCGCTGACCAGGCGGGCCGCGTGGCTGGCGGTCTGGTTGAGCAGCCAGCTCGGCGCGGTGCGTAGCCCGGCGGGTGACTGCGGGGCGGTGGACTCCATGGCCGAAGCCTAACAGGAACCGTTGGCACGACCCACGATCCATGCTACGTTGGCTAAACCAACGTTGGCGCAGCCAACATTTCGAAGGAGGCATCGTGTCCACCACTCCCACCCTCAACGGGCAGGTCATCGGCAGGGCCCACTACGCCACCCGGGCACTGCTCGAACGTGCCGTCGCCCCGCTCGGGCTCAGCTTCGTGCAGGTCCTCGCGCTCAACGTCCTCACCGACGGCGCCGTCGAACGCGAACGGCTCGTGCACCGCATCACCAGCACCCTCAAGGTCGACGAGCGGACGGTGCACGAGGTGATCGCCCAACTCGTCGACGCCGGCCTCGCCCTCGTCGACGACGGCTCGTCGACGAACGCCGAGGCGCGGGTGCGGCTCACCGACACCGGTCACGCCACGCAGGGCCGCGTCTCCGCCGCCGTCACGGACATCGCCGCAGGGCTGTACGGGGACATCCCGGCCGACGAGGCGAGCACGGCCGCCCGGGTTCTCACCCTGGTGACCCAGCGCGCGAACGACCAGCTGGCGGCGACCCCGGCCTGACCGCACCGCCGCCGCCAGGCGGTCGGCGCTCCGCTGGAAAGCAGCCGTCAGAAGTAGTCGAGCAACTGCGCCGGTCCGCCAGCCCCCAGCAGGTCGAGGGCGGCCGGGTCGACACCGGCGCCGTGGTGCAGCAGCCCGGCCTGCGCGACCGAACGGGCGTACGCGGCTCCGGCGTAGAGCAGGGCGAAGCCGCGTACGTCCAGCCGCAGGTCCGCCTCGCCGCCGATCCGGGTCAGCTCGGCAGCGCCGTCGGCGACGGTCAACCGCCAGGTGCCGCTGTTCCACTCGGCGAGCTGGTCGGCGAGGGTGAAGTCGACGCTGCCCCGGGCGTGGGCGGGCCAACCGCGCGCGCTCACCGCCCGGGCCACGTCGACCGGCCGGTGCATCCACAGATCCCGTTCGTGCTCGCGGGCCGACTCCAACGGCAGGTGGGTGCTGACCGCGTCGCCGTCGAGCGGGCACAGCCGCAGGGTCGGTGCGACGCTGGCCCAGCTGCCGAGCACCCCGACGATCTCCCGGGCCGCGTCGGCGGTGCTGGCCAGGGCCTCGTCGACGGTGAGCACGGAGTCGGCACCGTAGCCCCGGCCCCGCCGCCAGGTGGCGTAGCCGACGAGGTCCCCGTCCTCCTCGACCAGGGTCAGTCCGTCGCCGGGCAGGCCGCCGTCGGCGGCGTGGACGTCGAACAGCTCGCCCCGGCGGGTGAGCGGGCCGTTGCGGTGTCGGGCGACCCGCTCGTACAGGGCGGCGACGGCCGGCAGGTCGGCGGGCGTGCCGGCGCGGACGGTCAACCGGGGGTCCGGCCGGTGCCGGGGCAACGCCACGGTCGGCAGGTCGACGGTACGCAGCACGCCGGTGGCCTCCCAGCCGCACGCGCGGTAGGGCGCGGCGACGGTCGGGTACAGCGCACTCAGCGCCGCACCCCGTTCGTGGGCGCCGCGCAGCAGCGCGGTGAGCATGGCCCGGGCCACGCCGCGGCCCCGCGCCTCGGGAGCGACCGCCACGCCGGCGACGTCGGCGGCGGGCACCACCCGCCCCGACCACCACTGGTCGTGGTGCAGGTCGACGGCCTTGCCGACGAGCCGACCGGCGTCGTCGAACGCGCCGTAGCGGGTCAGACCGGGCACCGGCCTGGTGACGTGCGGCGGTCGCTGCGGGTCGGATCCGAAGGCGAACCGGCCCAGCTCCCAGGCGGCGTCGAGGTCGTCGGCGGTGAGTTCGCGGACGTGTACGGCGGTCGGCATCGGCACACCGTAGCGAGGCGGGTCCGCACCGACAGCCGATTTACGCCGGCATGATGGACGCGACCCGCGATCTTGCAGTTACTGCCGCCGCATCAAGGGCATTCCACGCATCTCGGCGACCGGAACTGCAAGATCGCGGGCGCGCCCCGGGGACGCCGACCCCGCACCCCGCCGGTCAGTGCTGCGGGATGTTGGCCACGCCGATGCGCTTGCGGAACACCCAGTAGGTCCAGCCCTGGTAGGCCAACACCACCGGAGTGAAGATCACCGCCACCCACGTCATGATCTTCAGGGTGTAGGGGGTGGAGGCGGCGTTGGTGGACGTCAGCGTGCCGGCCGCGTCCAGGGTGGAGGGCAGCACGTTCGGGAACAGCGCGGCGAACAGGGTCGCCACGGCCAGGCCGATCGCGACGGCGGTTCCGGTGAACGCCCAGCCCTCCCGGCGTACCCGGGCGGCGGCGAGGCCACCGAGCAGGGCGAGGGCGGCGCCGACGGCGAGCACGACGGCGGCCGCGCTGGAGCGGATGGTCAGCGTCCAGCTCAGGAACCCGACCGCCAGCACGGCGGCCCCGACGCCCAGGCGCACCGCGAGGGCGCCCGCGCGCTCGCGGATGTCACCGGTGGTCTTCAGGGCGATGAACACCGCGCCGTGGGTGAGGAACAGCGCGAGCGTGGTCGCGCCACCGAGCAGGGCGTACGGGTGCAGCAGGTCGAGCAGGCCGCCGACGTACTCGTGCTCGGCGTCCAGCGGTACACCGCGCAGGATGTTGGCGAAGGCGACGCCCCACAGGATCGCCGGCAGCAGCGAGCCGACCACGATCGCGGTGTCCCAGCGGCGCTTCCAGGACGCCTCGGGGCGCTTGTGCCGGTACTCGAAGGCCACCCCCCGGGCGATCAGGGCCAGCAGGATCAGCAGCAGCGGCAGGTAGAAGCCGGAGAAGAGGGTGGCGTACCACTCGGGGAACGCGGCGAACATCGCGCCGCCGGCGGTGATCAGCCAGACCTCGTTGCCGTCCCAGACCGGGCCGATGGTGTTGATCAGGACGCGGCGTTCCCGGTCGTCGCGGCCGAGCACGGGCAGCAGCATGCCGACGCCGAAGTCGAAGCCCTCCAGGATGAAGTAGCCGGTGAACAGCACGGCGACGAGGAGAAACCAGATGGTGGTCAGTTCCACGATGGGCTCCGGGATCAGTAGGCGAAGGCGAGCGGGCGCTCGGCGTCGTCGGTGTCGTCGGTGGGGGGCTGTTCGCTGACGTCCGGTACGCCGGCCTTGGCGTAGCGCAGCAGCAGCTTGACCTCGATCACGGCGAGGGTGGCGTAGATCAACGTGAAGGCGGTGAACGAGGTGAGCACCTCGGCCAGCGAGACGCTGCGGGACACACCGTTGCGGGTGAGCATCTCGCCGAAGACGATCCACGGCTGGCGGCCCATCTCGGTGAAGATCCAGCCGAAGGAGTTGGCCAGCAGCGGCAGCACCGGCATGGCCAGCCCGGCGCGCAGCAGCCACTTGCTGTTCGGGGTGCGGCCCTTGCGCTGGCTCCAGAGCACCAGCAGGGCGATCGCGCCGGCCGCCATCCCGAAGGCGATCATGAAGCGGAAGCTCCAGTAGGTGACCGGGATGATCGGGGTGTAGCTGCCCGCTCCGTACTGGGTGGCGTACTGGGCCTGCAGGTCGTTGATGCCGTGCACGGTGCCGTTCGGGTCGCCGGTGCCCAGGTACGACAGCAGGTACGGGATCTTGAGGGCGAACACCTCGCGGCTGCCGTCGAGGCTGCCGATGGTGAGGACGGAGAAGGAGGCGGGGCTCTCGGTGGTGTAGAGGCCCTCGGCGGCGGCCATCTTCATCGGCTGCACGTCGGTCATGATCTTGCCCTGGATGTCGCCGGTGAACAGCACGGCGGCCGAGGCGACCAGGACCACCCAGGAGCCGAACTTCGTGGCGAAGCGGTAGGCACCGAAGTCGGCGGAGTCGCGGTTGCGGATCACGTGCCACAGGCCGACCGCGACGATCAGCGAGCCGGCGACCAGGAACGAGCCGGCCAGGGTGTGCGGGAAGGTGATCAGGGCGACCTTGTTGGTCAGCACGGCCGGGAAGTCGGTCAGCTCGGCGCGCCCGCTGTCCGGGTTGATCCGGAAGCCGACCGGGTTCTGCATGAACGAGTTCGCCGCGAGGATGAAGTACGCGCTGAGGTTGGTGCCGATCGCGGCGGCCCAGATGCTGGCCAGGTGCGCCCGTTTGGGCAGCCGGTCCCAGCCGAAGATCCACAGGCCGATGAAGGTGGATTCGAGGAAGAACGCCACCAGCGCCTCGATGGCCAGGGGGGCACCGAAGATGTCGCCGACGAAGCGGGAGTAGTCGCTCCAGTTCATGCCGAACTGGAACTCCTGCACGATGCCGGTGACCACGCCCATGGCAAAGTTGATCAGGAAGAGCTTGCCGTAGAACTTGGTGAGTTTGAGGTAGCGCTCGTTGCCGGTGCGGTGCCACATCGTCTGCAGGATGGCCACCAGCACGGACAGGCCGATGGTCAGCGGAACGAAGAGAAAGTGGTAGACGGTGGTGACACCGAACTGCCAACGGGCGACGTCCAACGCGTCCACCTGAACCCCCAGCTGTTCATACTACGAGACGTAGTAAATACTACTGCTCGTCGTAGAGGAACGGGCAGGGCCAGGCGGCCCGAACCGACCCGGGACCAATGACCTTGATCACCCGGGCCGGCCGACCCGGCGACAAGCCGCCGGGCAACCAGCCGACCCACCCTCGCGACCCCGCCGGCGCGTGCGACGATGGCGCGCTGATGGACAACGCGCACTCCCCCTGGCAGCCACCGCTGATCTGGCGCGCCGCCCAACGGCTCGCCCGCGCCCTGGTCGGGGCGCTCGCCCGCCTCGAGGTCACCGGCGACGTCCCGGCGCACCTACGCCGCGGGCCGCTGGTGCTCGCCGCCAACCACATCAGCCCGTTCGACCCGGTCGTGATGGCCGCCGCCTGCCAGACCCGCGGCATCGCCCCACGGATCATGGCGACCGCCGGGCTGTTCCGCGCCCCGGTGCTCGGCGCCGCGATGCGCCGGGCCGGGCACATCCGCGTCGACCGGGGCACCAGCGCCGTACACCGGGCACTCGACGACGCCGCCACCGCCGTCGCCCACGGGTCGGTGATCCTCATCTACCCCGAGGGGCGCATCGGCCTCGACCCCGGCATGTGGCCCGAACGCGGCAAGACCGGCGCCGCCCGACTCGCCCTGGCCTGCGGCGCCCCGGTCGTCCCGGTCGCCCAGTGGGGTTCCCACGAGGTGCTGCCCTACCAGGCGCCCCGGGGAATACTGCGCGGCATCGCCCGCTCACTGTGGCGCCGCCCGGTGATCCGGGTGCACTTCGGCACGCCCGTCGACCTGGGCGAGACGGTGGCCGCCAGCCCCGGCGCCGCCCGCCGGGCCACCGACCGGATCATCGACGCGCTCACCGACACCCTCGCCCCGTTGCGTCCCGACGAACCCGACCTGCCCCGGCACGTCGACCCCGGCCGCCCGACCGACCCCGGCCGCACCCACCGCCGCTGGCCGGGCTGACCCACCCCGGGCCAGCCCGACCGGTACGCGTCAGCCGGCGGCGTTGAGCAGCGGCACGAGCTGCTCCTCCTCGTACGCCAGATGCGCCTGCACCTGGTCGGTGAGCCGGGCCACCTCGCGGCGCAGCACCTCCCGGTCCGGCTGTGGGATGCCCAGCACGGCGCGCAACTCGTCCAGCACGGCCGCCATCGCCCGGTGCTCCGCATCCAGCTGGGCCAGCACCGGGGCCAGGTCCGGCCGCTGGTCGGCCAGCCAGGCGAAGAGGCCGGAATCCTCGCGCTCATGGTGGCCCCGCAGCCCCTGGCACAGGGTCAGGCAGTTGACCCGCAGCTGCGCGCCGACGTGCGGCCCCGCCTTGTCGACCTCCTGGCGGATCAGCGCGAGTTCGCGCCGGAACGCGTCGTGCACGGCGACCAGCGCCGCGCCCGGCGCGCCCGACGGTGGTGTCGGCGGCCCGGGCAGCGGCGTCAGCGCCACCACCGGCAGCTCGCGCCCCGCCCGGTCCTGGTACTCGCCCCAGCCGGGGTCCGCCGCCAGTGCCCGGGCGAAGACGTTGTCGCGGTCGGCCCCGGTCAGCACCTCGGCGAGGGCCCGGTAGCTGAACACCCCGTCCTCCACCGTGACCAGCGGATCGGCCAGCAGGTTGCGGAACCACTGCGGGTGGCGCGGCGCGCCCCCGGCGGAGGCGATGACCAGGACCCGCTCGCCGCCGTCGGGCAGGTAACCCAGCGGGATGGTGTGCGGTGCGCCGGTGCGGGCCCCGGTGGTCGTGAGCAGGAGCAGGCGGGCGTTCTCGAACCAACCGCCGACGCGGCCGCCGTTCGCGCGGAACTCCGCGATGACGTCGTCATTGAAGGTGTGTGGCATGTGACTCCCAGGAAGGGATCGCCGCGTCACGACACGGCGAGCACAGGACAGGAATGGTGGGCCACGCGGCGACGACACGGCCGCGTGAGCGCGAACCCGAGACGGGACGGATGAGGCGGCGAAACACCTCGACTCGGCGGACCTCGGGCCCGCCCGGGGGTCACTCGCCCGCCGGGTGCCCTGTCCGCTCGTGGCCCATGGCCGACCCGGCAGTCACGGCTCCGAACCTAGTGGGCGTCCCCGCACGGCGGCAACCCGGATCGGACCGCGCTCGGACACCATTGCGGCGATCGTCGCCGGGAGGACATCCGCGGTCCACCGGCGGCAGGCATACTGCGTCGCGTGCTGACCCGATTCGGCTACCTCGACGCGCCCGCGCCGCTGGCGTTCGCCCACCGTGGCGGCGCCGCCGAGGGCGACGAGAACACCGCCGAGGCGTTCGCCCGGGCCATCGGGCTGGGCTACCGGTACGTGGAGACCGACGTGCAGGCCACCAGGGACGGCGTGGCGGTGATCTTCCACGACCCGACACTGCGCCGGGTCACCGGGGAGGACGGGCGCATCGCCGACCTGAGCTGGGCCGACCTGGCGTCGGTGCGGGTCGGCGGCGCGGCCGTCGTACCCCGGCTCGACGAGGTGCTGGGCGCCTGGCCGCAGGTCCGCTTCAACATCGACGTGAAGGCCGACGGCGGCGTCGAGCCGACGGTCGCGGCCGTGACCCGGGCCGGCGCCGCCGACCGGGTGCTGCTCGCCTCGTTCAGCGACGCCCGCCTGACCCGGTTACGCGCGCTCACCGGCGGACGGATCGCCACCAGTCTCGGCATGCGCGGGGTCGCCCGGCTGCGACTCGCCTCCCTGCACGGCCGCCCGCTGCGCCTGCCCCCGTCGGTGGTCGCCGCGCAGGTGCCGCCGCGCTACGGGCGGGTGCCGGTGGTGGACCGCCGGTTCCTCGACTACTGCCACCGGATCGGGCTGCAGGTGCACGTCTGGACGATCGACGAACCAGCCCAGATGCACGACTTACTGGATCGTGGTGTGGATGGCATCATGACCGATCACGTCGGCGTGCTGCGCGACGTCTACCGCAGCCGCGGCCACTGGGCCGCCTGACCATCCAAGGACCCCCGATGGCCGAGACCGTGACCCCCGCGGTGGACGACACCCCGCCCCCGGCGAGCACTCGCCGCGAACGCAGGGGTTGGTACATCTACGACTGGGCCAACTCCGCGTTCCAGACCACGGTGATCACCGTGTTCCTCGGCCCGTTCCTGACCACGGTCGCCGAGTTGGCCGCCGGCTGCGAGCTGGGCGCGGACACCTGCGACGGTTTCGTGTACCCGCTGGGCATCAAGGTCGCCGCCGGGTCCTACTACCCGTACCTGATCTCGCTGTCGGTGTTCCTCACCGTGTTCGTGCTGCCCGTCATCGGGGCGATCGCCGACCGGTCGGCGCACAAGAAGCGGCTGCTCGGCGGCGCCGCGTTCACCGGTGCCGGCGCGACCATCCTGATGGCCTTCGTCACCGGTGACCGCTACCTGCTCGGCGGGGCTCTCTTCCTGATCGCCAACATCTCCTTCGGCGCCGCGATCGTGGTCTACAACTCGTTCCTGCCGCAGCTCGGCGGTCCGGACGAACGCGACGGCATCTCCAGCCGCGGCTGGGCGCTGGGCTACCTCGGCGGTGGTCTGCTGCTGGCGCTCAACCTCGTCGCGATCACCCTGCTCGACGAGGGCGACAACCCGCAACGCACCCTGGACCTGGCCCGCTGGTCGATCGTGTCCGCCGGGGTCTGGTGGGCGGCGTTCACGCTGGTGCCGCTGCGCTGGTTGCGCGAACGCCCCACCGCGGCGGCGCTGGCCCGGCGCGGCAACGTGCTCACCGACGGGTTCCGCCAGCTCGGCCGCACCATGCGGGAGATCAAGGCGTACCCGCTGACGCTGTACTTCCTGCTCGCCTTCCTGGTCTACAACGACGGCATCCAGACCGTCATCACCCTGGCCAGCCAGTACGGCACCGAGGAGCTACGTCTGGAGCAGAGCACCCTGATCGTCACGATCCTGCTGGTGCAGTTCCTCGCCTTCGGCGGCGCGTTGCTCCTGGGCGCGCTGGCCAGGCGCCTGGGCGCCTGGAAGACCGTGCTGCTGAGCCTGGTGCTCTGGACCGGTGTGATCATCGCCGCGTTCCGGTTGCCCGCCGAGGCGCCGGTGCCGTTCATGGTCCTCGGTGCGGCCATCGGCCTGGTCCTCGGCGGCAGCCAGGCGCTGAGCCGGTCGCTGTTCAGCCAGCTCATCCCGGCCGGGAAGGAAGGCGAGTACTACGGCTTCTATGAGATCAGCGACAAGGGCACCAGTTGGCTCGGCCCGCTCGCCTTCGGCCTGGTGTTCCAGCTCACCTCGTCCTACCGGGTGGGCCTGGTCTCACTGCTGATCTTCTTCGTGGTCGGTTTCCTGCTCCTCGCCGCCGTGCCGATCCGCCGTGCCATCGTCGCTGCGGGCAACACGCCGCCCCGGGTGCTCTGAGCACGCATCCCGCACCCGACCGATTCGGGCTTGTCAATGGGCTAGGCTGCCCGACCGTGACCGACGACGACGCCACCGCCCCGACCTGCCTGGCCCACCCGTTCCCCGGCCAGCCACACGCACCGGCCGGGTGCGCGGCTGCGCGCGGGCTCGACGGGCGACCGGTGCACGCGGCGGCGTTGAAGTTCTTCTGGGGGCCGATGGACTGCGGCAAGTCCACGATGGCGCTGCAGATGAACTACAACCACGCTCGGCAGGGCCGTCGTGGGCTGGTCACCACCCGCATCGACCGGTCCCTGGGGCCGCAGGTCACCACCCGGATCGGGCTGGCCCACGAGGCCATCGAGGTCACCGACGACCTGGACCTGCGGGCCCTGGTCCGCGGCCGGTGGGCCGACGGGGTACGCGTCGACTACCTGATCTGCGACGAGGCGTGCTTCTACACCGTCGAACACGTCGAGCAGATGGCCGAGCTGGTCGACAGCTACGACGTCGACGTGTTCGCGTTCGGCCTGGCCACCGACTTCCGGTCCCGCCTGTTCCCCGCCGCGCAGCGCCTGTTCGAGCTGGCCGACGAGGTGGCCCGCATCCAGGTCGAGGTGCTGTGCTGGTGCGGCCGGGAAGGTCTGCTCAACGCCCGCGTCGTCGACGGGCGCGTCGTCCGTGAAGGGGCGCAGGTCGTCATCGGCGACACCGTGGACACCGCCGAGGTGCGCTACC
The DNA here is from genome assembly GCF_050936255.1 of Micromonospora sp. CA-259024. Lineage (NCBI taxonomy): Bacteria > Bacillati > Actinomycetota > Actinomycetes > Micromonosporales > Micromonosporaceae > Micromonospora > Micromonospora sp. CA-259024. Next base: position 1,876,942 of record NZ_JBNJND010000001.1, read on the forward strand.
AGGTGCTCTGCCGCCGGCACTACCGCAGCGGCGACCTCGGCCCCCGCGACTGAGGCGCCGGCCGCCCCGCCATCCCGTCGGCCACGATCACCGCCATGGTCACCACCAACGCCGTCGTGGCGCACGCCGCGAGCGGGACCCCCAGCCCCGCGCAGACCGGTATCAGCGCCGCCAGCACCACCACCGCCGTGATCCGGTTGGTCGGTACGGTCCGCCACAGCACCGCCTTGTAGGCGGCGTGACCGGCGAGGAACAGCGCCGGACCGCCCAGGGTGAACAGCGCGGCGACCGCGGTGGCGGGGGCGCCAGGTTCGCGCAGGAGCCGCTCGTCGCCCGCCGAGGTGACGATGATGCCGGCGACCATCACGGGGTGCAGGTAGTTGAACGCCAGCCGGCCCAACGCGCCGGTGCGCTCACCGGCGCGGGCGATGACCTCCGCCGCCGCCGGGGCCGACCGGGCGAAATACACCCACCACAGCGCCACCGAACCCGCGAACGCCAGCACGAACGCACCGGACATCGTCAGGTCCAGGTGCTGCGCGAGGGTGCTCCCGGTGACGAGAATCGACTCACCCAGGGCGATGAGGATGAACGCCTGGCACCGCTCAGCCAGGTGCCCGCCCTCCACCATCCACCGCTCGGCGGGGCTACGGCCGAGACCGGGCACCGGGAACCCGGTCGACAGGCCGATCACCTCGATAACGATCGCCGCCGCCCACAGCGCCTCCTGGAAGGCTCCGCCGACCACGGCGCCGAGCACCACGAGCAGCGACGTCCCGGCGAACCACAGCAGCGTCTTCTGAAACCCGTCGACCAGCCAGGGCTGGCCCTGCACCGCCCACAACGCGAACACGGTGCGGCCCACCTGCATGGTCAGGTAGACCAGCGCGAAGACCAGCCCGCTGCCGGCGAACGCCTCGGGGATCGCCGCCGAGAGCAGCAGGCTGCCCAGCATCAGCGCGATCAGCAGCGCCCGTACCGGTGCCTGGTCGGGTCGCAGCCAATTCGTCCCCCAGGCGGTGTAGACCCACACGAACCAGAGCAGCGCCAGCACGAGCGTGGTGCGTGCGGCGCCACGCCAGTCCGGGTGCGCGATCAGGTAATGCGCCAACTGGGTGATGGTGAAGATGAAGACCAGGTCGAAGAAGAGCTCCGTCGACGTGGTCGGCTCCACCCCCCGACGCTCGCGCAGCAACCAGGGCCGCTTCAGCCGGACGACCGGCTGTTCAGAAGGGGTCACCGCACACCCGCCAGCCCCCGTCCTCGCGGACCACCGGCAGGCGACGTTCCTCGCTGAGGCCGCCGGAGCGGGTCACCGTCACGGTCACCGTGCCGTGTGGTCGCCCGCTTCGGGTCGCGACCGACACGTCGGTGATCTCATAGTCGGTCACCATCGGCGGGGTACGCACCCAACTGGTGAAGCCGATCGCGCTCCACCGACTACGCGCGTCCTCGCAGAGCCGCTCGTACGCCCGGTCGCTGTCACCGAGGGTCACCTCGTTGAGGAACTCGTCAGCGGTTTCCCGGATCGGGCCGGCGGCCTGACGGACGGTCTGTAGGTTCCAGGCGCCCAGCCCGGCCGCTCCGACGCAGCAGAACGCCACACCGAACCCGACGAAGGCCAGCCCGGTGCGCATCGGGCGGTTGCGCCGGGCCGGACGGCTCCACGGCTGGCCGGCACCCACGACTACCGACCGTAGAGAACGCGATCGCACTGGAGCATGACAAGCCGAAAACTGGGTGCACCCGACGGGCGGGTGTGCCCTGTTCGGACCGGCCACGGATCGTCTACCGTCGGCGCACACCCCCAGCAGTGCCAGGAGCCGATCGATGAACCGCTTCGTGCAGCCGGTAGCACCCCCCGCCGACCCGTACGCCGACGACAGCCTGCTGCGGTCCTGGCTGGAGCGTCACCTCGGCCCGGCCGGGCACGCCGCCGCGAAGGGCCGCCTCACCGACCTGGCCGCCGACGTCAGCGGGCCGCTGCGCGCGGCGCACGCGGACGCCGAGGCGCACCCGCCGACGCTGGTCCGCTACGACCCGTGGGGTGCTCGGATCGACCGGATCGACACCTCCGCCGGCTGGCAGGCGCAGCGCGCCGCCGCCGCCCGACACGCCGTCGTCGCGCTGCCCTACCTGCCGGACGCCCGCGGCACCTGGGGCGCCGCCGCGCGGATCGTGCAGCACGCCCTGCTGCACCTGTACGGCCCGGAGTCCGCGACGTTCTCCTGCCCGGTGGCGATGGCCGACGGGGCGGCGGCGCTGCTCAGCATGCCCGACGTGGATGCCGGGGTCCGCGACGCGTGGCTGCACCGGCTGATCTCCACGGATCCGGCCTCGGCGATCACCAGCGGGCAGTGGTTGACCGAGTCGCAGGGCGGCTCCGACCTGGGCCGCTCCAGCACGGTCGGCCGACCGGCGGCGGATGGTTCGTGGCGGCTGAGCGGGGAGAAGTGGTTCTGCTCCGCTGCGGACGCGGCGATGGCGGTGGCGCTGGCCCGACCGGAGGGGGCCGGGCGTGGCAGCCGGGTGCTCGCACCGTTCCTGGTCCCCCGGTACGCGGCCGACTCTCCGTTGGCCGTCGGGGCCGCCGCCGACGCGCCGGCTCCGGGTGTCACGGTGCACCGACTCAAGGACAAACTCGGCACCCGGGCGCTGCCCACCGCCGAGATCGGCCTGCACGACGCGTACGCCGTACCGCTGGGCGACCCTGCGGTGCCCGGTCTGGTGCGGGCGATGACCCTGGTCGTGGTGACCCGGGTGCACAACGCCGCCGCGGCGGCCGGTGGGATGCGACGCGGTCTCGCCTACGCCCGGGCGTACGCCGATGTGCGGCATGTCGCCGGTGGGGCGCTGGCGTCCTCGCCGCTGCACCGGGCCACCCTGGGCACCCTCGCGGTCGACGCGGCGGGCGCGTTCGCGCTGGCCGGGCACGCGTTCGCGCTGCTCGGGCGGGTCGAGGTCGGCGCCGACCCGGAGGCCGCGGCGGAGCTGCGCATCGTGGCGCCGCTGGCCAAGCTCGCCACCGGCCGGCTCGCCGTCAGCTCGGCCAGCGAGTACGTGGAGAGCTTCGGCGGGGCCGGCTACGTGGAGGACACCTGTGTCCCCCGGCTGCTGCGCGACGCCCAGGTGCTGCCGATCTGGGAGGGCACCACCAACGTGCTGGCCCTGGACGTGCTGCGCGCGCTGACCCGGGAGGACGCCGGGGCGCCGGTGCTGAGCAGGCTCGCCGCCGCTGTCGACCTGGCCCGGACGCTGTCGCCGGTCCTGGCCGACACCCTGGCCACCGCCGCCGCGCGGCTGGGCGACACCATCACGTCGGTGACCGCCGATCGGGGTGCCCCGGCGGTGCTCGCGGGTGCCCGTGGCCTGGCGCTGCGCCTGGCGTACGCGCTGACCACCGCCCTGCTCGTCGAGCACGCCGCCTGGGGTGACGAGCAGGCCGAGCTGGCCGCCCGGCTGTGGGCACGGCGCTGGCTGCGGCACGAGGAGATCGCCGAGGACGCCCACCACCACCTGGACCTGCTCTGCTGACCGGCCGGCGCGAGCGGAGGGACGGACGCCCGTGTCGGTGCTGATCGAGCTGGGCGACACTCGGGGCGCACCCCCGGCCGGCGACCACCGGCCGCCGGCCCCACCGTCGCCACGCTGGCGGGTGGCGCTGCTGCTGGCGGTGTGCGCCCTGCTCGGCGGCGCTGCCGCGCCCGCACGTCTGAGCGCCGAGCTGGGGCCGGCACTGCCGAGCAGGGCGATCCTGCTGTCCGCGGGTTCACTGCTGCTGGTCGTCGACGCGGGTGCCGGCCCACCGACGTTGAGCGCGTACGACCCGGCGGTGTCGTACCGCACGGCCCGGTGGCGGGTCGGCCTGTCGGCGGCCACCGGGTGGTCCGCCGAGGCCGTCGGTGACCTGCTGCTGATCACCGAACGCGATCAGTTGCGCCGGGCGACCGCGACGACGGCCCGGTCGGCGCGTACCGGCCGAGAGCTGTGGCGGCGACCCGAGCGGGTGTACGCGGTCGGCGACACGGCGGTCGCGGTGAGCGAGGTGCGCAGCGCCTCCGAACCGGGCCGGCGGGTCGAGGGGGTGGTGCACGGCGTCGATCCCGCCACCGGCGCCACCCGCTGGTCGGTGCCGGTGCCCTCCACCGCCGTGCTGGAGGTGTTGCCCGATCCGCCCGCGCGGGTGCTGCTGGTGCAGGACGACGGGTTGGCCCGGCTGCTCGACGCGCGCGACGGCACGGTGCGCGGGCAGGGGTCGTTGCCGCCGGCGGACTATGGCCCGGACAATCCCCAGGCCATCGGTGGGCACCTGGTGCTGCGGCACCCGAGCGGGACCGGGATGACGCTCACGGGGTACGACCTGCCCGGCCTGGCGCCGCGCTGGCGGATGCCGGTCGAGGCGGGTGATCTGACCCTGCGGGCCTGTCAGGGTCTGCTCTGCGCGCAGGACCGGGACGGCCGGTGGGCGCTCGACCCGGAATCGGGTGCGCGCGCCTGGTCGTGGCCGGCCGGGGGGCGCTGGCACACGGTGGCGGGTGCCCGGGGCGCCACCGACGCGCTGGTGCTGTTCCAGACGGCGGAGGACGGGCGGCGCACCCTGATCGCGACGGCGGGCCGCGATGGCCCCCGGGTGCGGGGCGTCCTCCCGGCCGGGGTCAGCGACTGCCGTCGGGCCGGCGCTCGGCTGGTCTGCCGCGAGGGCACCTCCCGGGTGACGGTGTGGCCACTCGACGTGCCCTGACCGGTGCCGCTGACGGTTCGGGAAAACGCCGACGTACCTGACAGTGGGTGGCAGGTACCTGGGAGCAGACTGCTGGCATGACGACAACCGCCGACCTCGCGATGGTCAACCTGGACAGCTCCGACCCGGCCGCGCACGCCGCGTTCTACCAGCGGGTGTTGGGCTGGGAGATCACCCACAGCCAAGCCGAGTACGCCATGATCAGCGGCGGTGGCGTCTCGATCGGCTTCGGGCTGGTCGAGGGCTACCAGCCACCGGCCTGGCCAGACTCGACCGCCGGCAAGCGTTACCACCTCGACCTCTATGTCGACGACCCGGCCGTGGCCGAGAAGGAGTTCGTCGCGGCCGGTGCGTCGAAGGCGGAGTTCCAGCCCGGCGGCGAACGGTGGGTGGTGCTCATCGACCCGATCGGGCAACCGTTCTGCATCTGCCCCCGCCCGCAGGGCTGAGGCGCGCGTCGGCGCTCTTGTCAGGGTGCACGCCGCCGGGGCCCGTGCCGCTCAGCCCTGGCGGCGTGACCGCGCCGCCCACACCACGTACGCCGGGTCGCGGTCGAGGTTGTGCCGGTCGCGGTCGTAGCGGCGGGTGGTGCGTGGGTCGGCGTGCCCCATCGCGTCCTGCACGTCTTCGAGGGGCACGCCCTCGGAGCGGGCGGTGGTGGCGAAGGCGTGGCGCAGCGAGTGCGGGGACAGCCTCGCCCAGGCCGGGATGCCGGCCGCCCGGGCGAGCCGGCGGACCATCCGGAACACCGAGTGCCGATCCAGCCGGGCGCCGCTGGCGGTGACCAGCAGCGGCCCGGCGAGCTGCGGCACCGACACACCGGCGGCGGCGGCCCGTTGGGCCAGGTAGACGTCCACGGCGTATCCGGTGCCGGGGGTGAGGGCCCGGCGGCGCTGCTTGCCGCCCTTGCCGACGAAGCGCACGCTGCGGTGGCCGCGTTCGGTGCCGAGGTCGGTCAGGTCCAGCGAGATCAGCTCGCCGACCCGCAGGCCCAGGTCGGCGAGGAGCGCGATGGCCGCCCGGTTGCGCACGGCGGTCGGGCCGGTGTCCGCGTCGGCGGCGGCGAGCAGGGCGTCCACCTCCTCGGGGGTGAGCCCGACGGTGGCGGAGTGGTCCCGGTCGACGCGGGGCCGGTCCGCGCCGGAGACCGGGTTGGCAGCCAGCGCGCCGAGCTTCACGAGGAAGTCGTACCAGCTGGACAACGCGGAGAGTCGACGCGCCACGGTGGCGGGGGTCAGCGGCCGGCCGCTGCGCGCTCCGATCGTGGACTCCAACGCTCGGGCGTACTCGTTGACGTGCAGGAACGTGGCCCGCAGCGGGTCGAGGTCGTGGTCGGCGCACCAGGTGAGCCACCCGGTGACGTCCCGCCGGTACGCGTCGCGGGTGTGCTCGGACAGCCGCCGGTTGCGCAGCCATGCCTCGGTGACGTCGACCGGCCCGCCGGGCAGGGCGGGCCGGTCGGCGGGGCGGACGAGCACCGGAGCGTCGGAGGACACCATGTGAAAAAGGTTCTCAGCCCCGGGTGGGATCGTGGTGCAGGCGCGCCGGGGCGGAGGGCTACCGTCGGATCGTGCGCGCGAGTCGGCTGGTCTCCCTGCTGCTGCTCCTACAGACCCGGGGGCGGCTGACCGCCGCGGAGCTGGCCGCCGCGCTGGAGGTGTCGATCCGGACGGTGTACCGGGACGTCGAGTCGCTGTGCGCCGCCGGGGTCCCGGTGTACGCCGAGCGTGGTCCCGCCGGCGGGTACCGCCTGATCGACGGCTATCGCACCAGGCTGACCGGGCTGACCAGCGATGAGGCCGAGGCGTTGTTCCTGGCCGGTATGCCGGGGCCGGCCGCCGAGCTGGGCCTCGGTTCGGTGCTGGCCACGGCGGAGCTGAAGTTGCGTGCCGCGCTCCCCACGGACCTCGCCGAGCGGGGTGCACGCCTCCGACACCGGTTCCACCTGGATGCGCCGGGCTGGTTCCGCGACCCCGAGCCCACTCCGCACCTGGCGGCTCTTGCCAATGCCGTGTGGGAGGACCGCCGCGTCCGGGTGCGCTACCGACGGTGGCAGGCGCCCCGCGAGGTGGACCGGACGCTCGACCCGCTCGGCGTGGTGCTCAAGGCCGGGCGTTGGTATCTGGTCGCCGCGGCCGACGGGCAGATCCGCACCTACCGGGTCGGCGCCATCCTGGAGCTGACGGTGCTGGGCGAGCCTGCCGACCGGCCGGACGGTTTCGACCTGGCGGCCTGCTGGCGGGAGCACGCCGACCTGTACGAGCGCAGCGTCTATCGCGCCGAGGCACGGGTACGGATGACCGTGGCTGCGCTGGCGCAGACCGCGCACCTCTTTCCGCCGGCGATGAGCCGGGCTGCGCGCGAGGCCGCCGACGAGCCGGACGCGGACGGCTGGCTGGTCACCTCGGTACCGATCGAGTCCATCCGGCACGGTCACGTGGAACTGCTCAAGCTCGGCGCGCAGGTGGAGGTGCTCGCACCGGCCGAGCTGCGGGAACGGCTCACCGGAACCGCCCACGCGCTCGCCGCGCTCTATCCGCGGACCGACGTCGGTGCCGGGCGGGAGCCGGCGACGGACACCGACGCGCCGAGCGGCGTCCGGGGTGTGGCCGGCGCTGTTCGGGGCGGGCCGGACGCGGTGGTCGGCCCGCCCCGAACAGCGCTCAGGCGTTGATCTGCCGGCGGCCGTCGCCGTTGGCGGTGATGGTCACCCGGCGGGGCTTGGCACGCTCGGCGACCGGGATGCGCAGCGTCAGCACCCCGTGCTCGTAGCCCGCTTCCAGCTTGTCGGTGTCGAGTGTGTCGCCCAGGAACAGCCGGCGGGTGAAGGTGCCCATCGGGCGTTCGGCGGCGACCAGTTCGACGCCGTCGCCGACGGGTCGACGACGCTCGGCGCGGACGGTGAGGACGTTGCGCTCGACGGTGCAGTCGATGCTGTCAGGGTCGACGCCGGGCAGGTCGAACGCGGCGTAGAAGTAGTCTCCGTCGCGGTAGGCGTCGAGGTGCATCGCCGCCGGACGGGCTGCCGTACCGAAGAACTGCTCGGCGAGCCGGTCGATCTCGCGGAACGGGTCGGTACGCATCAACATGGTCATGCCTCCTCGGTTCTCCTGGCCGAAGGTGATGAGTTGAGCCGGGGTGACTCAACTTCCTCTTCTTGTTTAACGCGTCCGGAGGCAGGCGTCAACCGCTCAGCGCAACGGCTTCTCGAACCAGTGCTCGGCGTAGGGGCCGTGCGAGTAAGCCGGGATCTCGACGTAGCCGTGCCGGGCGTACAGGGCGCGGGCCTCGACCAGGTCGGCCCGGGTGTCGAGCCGGATCCGGTCCGCCCCGGCCGCCCGGGCACGCTGCTCGACGGCGGCCAGCAGCGCGGCCCCGCCACCGGCTCCGCGATGCTCGGGTCGGACGAACACCCGGGTCAGCTCGGCCCAGCCCGGCTGCCACCGCAGCCCGGCGCAGCCGGCGAGGTCGGAGCCGTGGCGGGCGACCAGCAGCACCCCGGCCGGGTCCGCGAGGTCGTCGCTGGGTGACTCGGCCAGCGCCTCGTCGACCTCGCCGGGCCGGGCCGGGCGGCGGTGGTAGCGGACCACCATCTCGGTCATGTACTCCCGAAGCAGCCGCGCCGCGTCGGGTTGGTCGGGTCGGGCAGGGGTGATCACCCAGGTGGGCTGGACGGTGCTGGTCACCTGTCGATCATCACCGTCCGGTCAACGGCTTTATTCGGGCTGTCCCTGGCGGCGGGCCGGCAGCAAGGGCGATCAGGGCCGCTGGTAGATGCCGTGCTCGCGGGTGAGCAGTTGCTCGTCGATCAGGTATCGGCGCAGCGTGGCGTGATCCGACCCGCCCGAGGCGCACCACGGCTTGAGCGCGTCATCGACGGCCCGCTCCGGATAGTGCGTTCCCCGTTCGAACGACCGCTCGGCGATGTGCGCCAGCAGCACCCGCCGTCGACCCCGCTGCGCCGGCAGACCCACCAGGACACCGGCGCGCAGGAAGGTCCGCAGCACCGGGTCCGCGGCCGGTTCGGCCTCGTCGGCCGTGCGGCTGTCGCGTGCCGCCGCCCGCAACGACACCTCGTCGGCCGCGAGCGCGCCGTCGGGGCCGGTGACGAGGCCCGCGTCGGCGAGCCGGCGGACCCCGGTGAGCACCACCCGCGCCGGCAGGCCGGTCCGTTCGGCGACCTCCGTCGCGCTGGTCGCACCCAGCACGATCGCCGCGAAGATCCGTCGGCGTCCGTCGTCGGCCAGGGCCCCGGCCAGAGCATGCGCAGTCACGCCGGTCACCCTTCCATCAGCGGTACGCGGGCCGCCACGCGATTTTTCGGCCCTCTCAGTCGGTCTCCGGCGCGCTATCCGGCTGCTCGGCGACGAGCAGCACACGGCGCAGCAGGTCGGAGAGCTGTCGCCGTTCGGCGGGGGCGAGCGTGCCGAGCAGCCGGTGCTCCTCCGCGCCCTGGATCTCCATCGCCCCGCGCCACGCCGCGTGGCCCGCGTCGGTGAGCTCCACGTCCACCCGGCGACGGTCGACTGTCGACGGAAGCCGGCGCACGAAGCCCCGCCGGAGCAGGGTGTCCACCCGGGCGGTGATCGAGGCGGGGGCCACCGCGAGGTCGGCGGCGAGGTCCGAGGGGGCTGCCCGGCCGCGTCGGCCAGCCAGGGCGTGCAGGGTGTCGTACTCGTGAGCTGGCAGATCGAGATCGGCCAGCACCCGTTCCTTGACCGTACGCAGGTGCCGGGTCAGCCGGATCATCCTGGTCACCGCGCCCTCGACGTCCGCGTCGAGGGCGGGCACCACGGGCAGCCAACGCTCGATGTGCCGGTCGACGGCGTCGGGAGTGGTGGTCACGACACCAGCTTACCTCAGTGCCGAAATATTCGTTGCCGAAAGGTTCGGCGCCGAAGTATGTTGCCCGCATGGCTCATCCCCTGCGCTCCCGACCCTTCCGGCTGCTGTTCCTGGGCCGCACCGTCTCCGCTCTCGGCGACGCGGTGGTGCCCGCCGCGCTGGCCCTGGCCGTTCTGCGGGCCACCGGCTCCACCGGCGCGTTGGCCGTCGTCCTCGCCGCGGCGATGGTCCCCCGGTTGCTGCTGTTGCCACTCGGTGGTGTCGTCGCCGACCGGTTCGACGCCCGGCGGGTCGCCCTGCTGGCCGACCTGGTCCGCTGCGCGACCCAGCTCGCGGTCGGCGTGCAGTTGCTCGGCGCCGACCCGTCGCTGACCACCGTCGTCGTGGCGTCCGCGCTCGGTGGCACCGCGTCGGCATTCGCCATGCCGACCGCGTCTCCGCTGGTCGCCGGCACCGTCGAACCGGCCGGTCGGCAGCGCGCCAACGCCCTGATGGGGATCACCGCCAACACCAGCCGGCTCGCCGGCCCGGCGCTGGCCGGCGCGCTGATCTGGGCCGCCGGGCCCGGCTGGGCGTTCATCCTCGACGGCGCGTCGTTCGCGCTCAGCGCCACCCTGCTCGCGCTGGTGCGGGTCCGCCACGTGCCGGTGCCCCGTCGCTCCGTCCTCGCCGACCTGCGCCACGGCTTCGGCGAGGTACGCGCCCGCGACTGGTTCTGGACCAGCCTGCTCGGGCACGGTGTGTGGAACGGCGCCGCCGCCGTGCTGATGACCCTCGGGCCGGCCGTCGCCATCGACCGCCTCGGGGGCGAGACGACCTGGGTGCTGTTGTTGCAGGCCGGCGCGATCGGCATGCTCGCCGGCTCGCTGCTGGCCGGGCGGGTCCGGTTGCACCGGCCGGTGCTGCTGGCCAACCTCGGCCTGGCCAGTTATGCCGCGCCGCTGTTCCTGCTGGCCGTCGCCGCGCCCGCGCCCGCGGTGATCGCCGCCTACGCCGTGGCGCTGACCGCCCTCGGTTACCTCAACCCGGTCTGGGAGACCGTCGTGCAGCACCACTTCCCGCCGGAGGTGCTGGCCCGTGTCACCTCGTACGACTGGCTGGTGTCGCTGGGCGCCATGCCGCTCGGGTACGCGCTGGCGCCGCTGGCCGCCGACGCGTTCGGCGCACCCGTTCCGCTGGCGATCGCCGGCCTGCTGGTCCTCGCCTCCTGCGCGGGGACCGCCCTCGTCCCCGGCGTACGCCGACTCACCTGGCCGGTGACCCCACAACCGCAACCGGCCGAACCCGCCGGGGTTCGCTGATCAGACCGGGCGCGACCCACGCGAAAGGCTCCCAACCAGCGCCGGGAGCCTCCGTGCAGTGTGGTCGGTCAGCCGGCGTCGCGTGCCATCGCGACGAACCCACGCCACGACTGCGGGCTGAAGGTCAGCGTTGCGCCGTCGCGATCTTTCGTGTCACGAACGAGGACCACGCCCGGAAGGTTGTCGGCAACCTCAATGCAGTCACCGCCGTTGCCGCCGCTCTTCGTGCTCTTACGCCACCGCGCACCGGTCAAGTCCATGATGCTGCCGCTTCTCTGAGAAGGTCCAAGGAACGCCCTCGGGGCAGGGCCTCTCCACGAATACGCTCCCACCGTCGCTCCAGGTTAACAAGATCCGATGTCTGGTCGAGGATCTGAGCCCGGGCGGGGCTGTCGACGTGCGCGACCCGTGAACCGTCCGGCATGTCCGCGATGGTGAACGGTCCGTCGAGCCCCGGGTAGCTCGGCGCGTCCGCCGGGACGATGTGGAGCTGGACGGTGTCCTGCTCGGCGTGCCCGAGCAGGCGCGCGAGTTGCGACGCCATCAACGCGCGGTCGTCGCCGACGCGCCGCCGCAGCACCCCCTCGTCCAGCACGGCGATCAGCAGTGGCCCGCCCCCACGACTGAGAATCGCCTGCCGGCCGATGCGCGCCTCGGCGAATTCGGCGACCGCCTCCGGTGTCAGCACCCCGCCGACCAGGGTCGCCCGCGCGTACGCCTCCGTCTGGAGCAGTCCAGGCACCCACGCGAGTTGAAACGACCGTAGCGTCACCGCCTCGCGTTCGAGGTCGACCCACGGCCGGAACCACACGGGTTCGCGACGACGGACGACGTCCGGCCACAGTGCGTCGGCGTCCTTTGCCAACAGCCCTGCGACGGTCGCACGATGTCGGCTCTGGGGAATGTGCCCCGGGTTGGCCCACCTGGCGACGGTCTTCGGGTGCACACCGATCTGACCGGCGAGGCTTTCAGCGGTGTGACCCGCTGCGGCGAGCGCTGCGACAAAGGCGTGGTTCATGCCGTCCTCCCCTGGAACAAACCAGATGCGTTGAAGAGGTTACGTAACGCTGTGTGTTTGTCCAGCGACCCCCGGCAAAGTGCGGTGTAGACGGCGCGGCCGGCAGGGCACCGAACCCGGCGGACGCGTTCGTGGCGGGGCCGCTCCCGGCGGGCGAGCACTCACGGGGGCGGCCCCCATTCCAACCGTCTACCAGGGAGAGAACGGTGCTGGACGAGGAAGAGAAGCAACGGAAGCCCGCGAAGTCGAAGCGCGAAGGGGGTATGGGGATGATCGGCCACACGCTCCGCGCGGGGGACGTCGTTCTCCTGACCACCGCCGCGAGCGTTCAGTTCCTGAAACCGATCGTCGTCCGGGTCATCCGCGAGCTACCCGACCGGTACACCTACGACGGTTGGCTGTGGCTCGACGCGTACGAGCTGAACAGGAAAAGCGAAGCGGTCGCGCGCCGCGAGTTGTTCGTGATGCGTGCGGGATTGCAGGTGCAGGTCCCAGGCCCCCGCCACGGCACGGAGAGCCGCGTGCCCGCACCGATCCGGCGTCGCGCAGCCGTGGGGGTCGGCTGATGCCCGAGCGTCCGAAGCACTCCCCGTTGCGGCCGTCGTGGCGCTGCCCCGTCTGCGGCATCCTGTGGCCGTGCTCGGCCGCGAAGCTGCGCCTCCTCGGCGAGTACCGCGAGGATCGGCCGGGCCTGTTGATGCACCTGGCGAAGGTTCAGGAGGCAGCCGAAGCCGATCTCACCAAGCTCAATCCGGGCGTTGTGCTGCCCGATCTGACCCCGCGTTTTGTCGGCTGGGCTGAAGCCCGCTGATCAGATCGGGCCGTCGGTACGCAGCCGAGCGTGCAGGTGCATGTCGTGCCACCCGTCGGCGTGGCGAACCGCCTCCCGGAGCACGCCCTCCACCGTGAAGCCGGCCCGCGTGGCCACCCGGCACGACGCCGCGTTGGCAGTGGAGTGCTCCAGGCCCAGCCGGTGCAACCCGGCCCCCGTGAAGCTCCACCGGGTCAGCGTTTCCAAGGCCTCGGTGGCGATCCCCCGGCCGCGCGCGGCGGGCAGCACCCAGTACGACAGCTGCGCCGACCCCTCAGCCAGCAGCACACCCCGCAACCCCACCTGACCGACCGGCCGGTCGTCGGCGTCGACGATCGCCCAACTGGCGGCCGTCTCGTCACGCCAGTGGCCCGCCCACTGCGCCGCCCACGCCCGTGCCTCGTCGTCGCTGTCGAGGCGGCGGACGTGCCACCGCTGAATGGCCGGACAGTCGAAGGCGGCGCGGACGGCCGGGGCGTCATCGTCGCGCCACGGCCGCAGCGCCAGCCCGGGGCGTACCGGAAGGTGGGGTTGCTCCTGGGCGCCGAGGCGGCCGGCGGGCAGGGCGGGTGCGACGAGCAGCGGCATCCGCCCATTATCGCGACGTGGCGCCGGCGGCCTCACTCGCCGGTCGGGCCGCCGGCGAGTTCGGCGACCACGTCGAGGTGGCCGAGGTGGCGGGCGTACTCCTGGACCAGGTGGAACAGCACCCGCTCCAGCGACGCCGGGTCCGCCCCGTTCCAGCGTGGGCCCGGCGCGCCGATCTCCGCCAGGTCGTGTGCCGTCACCACCTCGGTGGTGTGCGCGCCCTGAGCCCGCAGCGCCGCCACCAGGTCCGCGCGGGTCTCCTCCGGGGCGACGTACCACCGGTCGGCGCGACGGTCGCCCCACGGCTCGGCGACGTCCCGACCCTGGAAACCCCACTCGATCCAGCGCAGCTCGACGTGGCGCAGATGCTTGAGCAGCTCCAGCGGCGTCCACCCCGACGGCAGCCGACTGCGCCGCAGCTCCGGCTCGGCCAACGCCGACACCTTGGCCACGACGGACTCGCGGAAGTAGTCCAGGTAGCGCAGGAAGACCTCGGTACGGCTGCCGGCCGGGGAGGTGGGCTCGGGGAAGGACATCATGATCCGGTCGGCAGGTCGCGGGCGCGCTGGCGCACACCCGCGCCGCCGTACGGGTAGTCGCCCACCAGTGGTGCGCTCGCCTCGTCCAGCAGCCGCATCTGCGCGGCGTCGAGGACCAGGTCGGCGGCGGTCAGGTTGTCGTCGAGCTGCTCGGTGGTGCGCGCACCGAGGATCACCGAGGTGACCGCCGGTCGGGCCGCCAGCCAGGCCAGCGCCACCGCGGACATGGACACGCCGCGTTCCCCGGCGATCTGGCGAACCGCGTCGAGCACCCGCCAGGTGCGCTCCTCGGCGTTGCGACCGGCGTACGCCTCGACGCCGCGCTGCGGGTTCTCGCCGAGCCGGGTCGCGCCGGTGGGCATGCTGTCGCGCTGATACTTGCCGGTCAGCCAACCGCCGCCCAGCGGTGACCAGGGCAGGATGCCGATGCCCTCGTTCTCGCAGACCGGCACCAACTCGAACTCGATCTCCCGGGCCAGCAGGTTGTACTGCGGTTGCAGGGTCACGATCGGGGTGAGGTTGAGGTGCTGGGTGAGCAGGGCCGCCTTCTGCAACTGCCAACCGGTGAAGTTGCTGACCCCGGCATAGCGGATCTTGCCGGCACTCACCGCGTCGTCGAAGAACCGCAGCGTCTCCGGCAGTGGGGTCAGCGGGTCCCAGGCGTGCGCCTGGTAGAGGTCGACGGCCTCGACGCCGAGACGGCGCAGGCTGGCGTCGAGCGCGCGGGTGAGGTGCACCCGGGACAGTCCGGCGTCGTTCGCACCCGGGCCCATCGGGAACCGCCCCTTGGTGGCGATCACCAGACGGTCACGCAGGTCGGGCCGCGTCCGCAGCCAACGCCCGACGATGTCCTCGGAGACGCCGGCCGAGTAGACGTCGGCGGTGTCGATGAAGGTGCCACCGGCCTCGACGAACCGGTCCAGTTGGGCGAAGCTGCCGGCCTCGTCGGTCTCCGCGCCGAAGGTCATCGTGCCCAGACACAGGGTCGACACCACCGTGCCGGTGGCGCCCAGAGTGCGATAGCGCATGTCGTCCTTCCGTCCGAGTGACAAGGTGATCTTCGCACCTGGTCGGAACGCCTGCACGGGGAGGTCTGCGGGCACCCACGCGGCGCCTTCACGGGTGATGATGAGCGGGTGAGCGATTCCGCGATCGATATCGGCCGACCTCACCGACCGGCTGGGGCGCCACCGCCGGGGCACCAACCGGAGCCCGGTCCGCGCACACGCGCCCCGTGGCTGGTGGCTGCGGCGACCAGCGTGACGCTGCTGCTGCTCGCCGGCCGTTACGGCTATCACCGCGACGAGCTGTATTTCCTGCTCGCCGGTCACCACCTGGACTGGGGCTACGTCGATCAGGGCCCGCTGGTCCCGGCGTTGGCCCGACTGTTGGACATGATCGCGCCGGGCAACCTGGTGGTGCTGCGTACGCCGTCGGCGTTACTGGCCGGCGGCGCGGTGCTGCTGGTCGCCGCCATCGCCCGCGAGTTGGGCGCCGGCCGGGGCACGCAGACCTTCGCGGCGGTGCTCGCCGCGCTGTCCGGCATCGTGCTCGCCGGGGGGCACCTGCTCAGCACCACCACCGTCGACCTGCTGGCCTGGCTGGCCGCGGTGTGGTGCGCGGTGCGGCTGCTGCGCACCGGTGACAGCCGCTGGGCGCTCGGCATCGGGCTGGCGCTCGGCGTGGGCATGCTCAGCAAGGTGCTGCCCGCGCTGCTGGCCGTTGGTCTGATCGCCGGGGTGCTCATCGCCGGGCCGCGTCGGCTCCTGCGTGACCGGTGGGTGCTCGCCGCCGCCGGGATCGCCGCGCTGCTGGCCGCGCCAAACCTGATCTGGCAGGCCGCGCACGGGTTCCCCCAGCTCGGTGTCGCGGCCTCCATCGCCGACGGCGACAGCTCCTACAGTGGCCGCCTCGACGCGTTCACCCTCCAGTTCGTCATCATCAGCCCGTACGCCGTACCGATCTGGATCGCCGGCCTCGTCGCGCTGCTGCGCCGACCGGCGTGGCGGGCGTACCGGGCGGTGGCCTGGGCCTGGTTGGTCGTGGTCGGCGTCGTGCTGATCGCTGGTGGCAAGGGTTACTACGACGCGCCGCTGCTGCTGGTCCTCACCGCCGCCGGCGCGGTGGTCACCGTCGCGTGGGCGTCGCGCGGGCGCGTCCGGCTGCGTCGGGCGCTGCTCGCGCTGGGCGCGGTACCGTTCCTGCTGCCCAACGTCGTGCTGCTGTTGCCGGTCCTGCCGGCCGAGCGGTTGCCCGGTTTCGTGGTCGACGTCAACTACGACGCCGGCGAGACGATCGGTTGGCCGGCGTTCGCCGACTCGCTCGCCACCGTCCACCGTGGCCTGTCATCCGAGGAGCGGGCACGGGCGGTCATTCTGACCGCCAACTATGGCGAGGCCGGTGCGGTGGCCCGATACGGTCCTGCTCGTGGTCTTCCCACCGCATTCTCCGGGCACAACAGCATGGCTGACTTCGGCCGGCCACCCGCCGATGCGGACGTGGTGATCGTCGTCGGCTGGGAACGTCTCGCGCCGCTGAACGCCTGGTTCGACGAATGCACGCTCGCCGGGCGGGTGGACCAGCGCGTCGAGGTGGAGAACGACGAGAACGGCGGCCCGATCCACGTGTGCCGAGGGCTGCGGCGTCCGTGGGCGCAGATCTGGGACACCGAGGTACGCCACACCGGGTGACCGGGCTCAGCCGGCCTTCTCGCCGGTGAGCCAGGTGTGGATGCCGGCCAGGGCCTCGGGGCCGGAGTTGGCGTCGACGTCGCGGGCGAGATCGGCGATCGTGACCGCGGCGAGCGCCTGGCGCCACGCGTCCTCGGCCGCCCACATGGCGCGGGCGACCGGGCACGGTGTGGTGCAGGAGTCGGCCGGCGTCGCGAACGGACCGCGTTGGCGGATCTCCGTGCAGACGAAGGTGGGACCGGGGCCGTCAACGGCCCGGACCACGTCGAGCAGCGTGATGCTCTCCGGAGCGCGGGTGAGCACGTAGCCGCCCGACTTGCCCTGAACCGAGTGGATCAGATCGGCGCGGGCGAGCGACTGGAGCTGCTTGGCGAGGTAGCTGCCGGAGACGTCGTGCAGTTCCGCCAGTTTGGCCGCCGGGACGGGGGTGCTGCTGACAGTGAGCACCACGCAGCAGTGCAGCGCCCACTCGACCCCGCCGGACATCTTCATGGCCTCACCCTAGCCACCCCATTACTCGGACTCGTTGTGTCCGAGTATAGTTCTCGGACAGAAGAGGTCCGAGTATCGGCTGCCTCAAAGCCGGACAGACGGCCGCAACGTCACGGGAAGGTGCATGGACATGAAAATCGCCGTACTGGGTGGAACCGGCCTCATCGGGTCACAGGTCGTCGAGATCCTGCGGGCCGCCGGGCACGAGGCGGTGCCGCTGTCGCCGTCCACCGGGGTGGATCTCCTCACCGGGCAGGGCCTGTCCGAGGCCCTCACGGGCGCCGAGGTCGTCGTCAACCTGACGAACTCGCCCACCTTCGACGACGCCTCGCCCGCCTTCTTCCAGACGACCATGGACAACCTGCTGGCCGCAGCCGGTCAGGCGGGCGTCGGCCACGCGGTGGTGCTCTCCATCGTCGGTGTCGACCAGGTGCCCGACCTGGACTACTACCGCGCCAAGGTCCTGCAGGAGGACATCCTCAAGGCCGGTCCCGTCCCGTACTCGATCGTGCGCGCCACCCAGTTCTTCGAGTTCGTCGACGCGATCCTCTCCTGGACGGCCGACGACACCACCGTCCGCCTGCCCAGCACCCCGGTGCAGCCCATGGCCGCCGCCGACGTGGCGCAGGCCGTCGCCGAGGTGAGCATGGGAGCGCCCCTTCAGGGCATCCGCAACATCGCCGGCCCGGACGTCTTCGGACTCGACGAGCTGGGGAGGATCACTCTCGCCGCCCGCGCTGACCAGCGCACCGTCACCACCGACGACAGCGCCGGCATGTTCGCCGCCGTGCCCGGCGACGTCCTCATCGCCGCCGACGACGCCGTCATCGCGCCCACCGCCTACCGCGATTGGCTGGGCCGCCAGGCCTGAGGTGTCGAGCGACCCGCGCGTCGTTGTGGCAGTCGATCACGACAGCGGCGCGCGGGTCCGGGCCCGCCACTGGTGAGCCAGGATCGCGAAGACGAGCTGATCAGCCCACTATCCGGTGAGCAGCTAGCTGCCGCAGCAGCCCCCGTGGGCAGGCCGCGGGCGAGCACCGACGCCCGCGACTGTTCACGGGTACGCGGCTCGGTACAGGGCGAGCCGGGGGTTGCGTCAGCTGCCGGTGAAGGCGTTGATCAGCTTGTGGGGCGTGTCGTCGCCCAGCATGTCCTGCAGGTCGGGGGCCTCGGCGTTGGCCGCGACATTGCGCACGAACATCGCCTGCTCGTACTCGGTGAGCGCGGTCTCGATGTCGTCGGGGTGCGCGGCGATGGCCCTGCCCAGTTGGGCGCCGTCGAACAGGGCCAGGTTGGCGCCTTCGCCATTGGGGGCCGTCAGATGTGCGGCGTCGCCGAGGAGGGTCACCCCACGCGTCCGGTCCCACCGGTGCCCGACGGGCAGGGTGAAGATGTGGCGAAGGATCGGCGGGGTCTCGCCATCGGTGACCAGAGCGGTGAGTTCCGGCGCCCAGCCGTCAAACTCCTGCACGATTCGAGCGGTGGCCGCGTCGGGATCGGCGAAGCCGATGGCGGAGAACCAGTCCCGCGGCCGGGCGAGCATCACCCAGGTGTGGAGGTTCCCGCCGCGCTCGCGGTGGGCCAGGATCCCCTTGCCCGGCTCCAGCACCATCATCGCTCCCCCGCCGACGATTTCCGCGCTGGTCGGGTGTCGGGTGTCGCCATCGAACAGGCGGGTTTCGATGAAGGAGAAGCCGGTGTACTCGGGTGTCGCGTCGGAGAGCAGCGGTCGAACCCGGGACCAGGCGCCGTCCGCGCCGACCAGAAGGCTCGTGACGACGGTGGTGCCGTCCGCGAAGGCCACTTCGTGGCGGCCCCGGCCGAGGGTGCGGACGCCGCTGACCTTGTGGCCCCACCGGACGGTGCCGTCCGGAAGCGAGTCGAGCAGCATCTGCCGCAGTTCACCGCGCTGCACCTCGGGGCTGCCACCCGTGCCGTCGTCGGGCACGTCGAGCAGGAGGTTCTTGTGTCGGTCCAGGAGCCGCATCGCCTGACGTCCCTCCAGGATGAGCTTGCGGAACTCCTCGGTCAGGCCCGCCGACTCCAGCGCCGGCTGGCCGTTGTGGTCGCGGATGTCGAGCAGCCCGCCCTGCGCGCGCGTCGACGGGGACGCCTCCGCCTCGTAGACCGTGAACGGAACGCCGTGCACGTGCAGCACGCGGGCCAGCACCAGGCCGCCCAGACCTGCTCCGATGATCGTGACCGGTGTCGTCATGGTGATCCTCCCGGATCCTCTGGACGACCCCTTTGGATCGCCGCTCCAAAGGGACGCTAACACGGGTTGGAGCGACGATCCACAGATGCCATACTGAGGCCATGGCGAAGAGAAGTGCGAACGGATCCGCGCACCCGCGGCGCACGGACAGCCTGTCCAGGGAGCTGATCATTCAGACCGCGACCGAGATCCTGGACAGCGGCGGTGAGAACGCGCTGACGCTGCGCGCCCTCACCATTCGCCTGAAAACCGGCTACGGCGCGATCTACCACCACGTCACGGACAAGAGCGACCTGCTCGCGGCGGCCACCGACGATGTGATCACCGGTGTGCTGTCCAGCGCCGTCACCGACGGGGCCCCCCGCGAAACCCTGCGTCGCGTCGCCCTGGGCCTGTTCGACGCGATCGACGCCCACCCCTGGGTCGGGGCAGAACTCTCCCGGCAACCGTGGCGGCCCGCGCTGCTGGACTTCTACGAGAGCATCGGCAGGCTGTTGGACGCACTCGCCGTTCCCGAGAAGGCGCGCTTCGACGCGGCTGGCACGCTCGTGAACTACGTCCTCGGTGTCGCCGTACAGAATGCCGCGAACGCCCGGCACCTCACCGGCCAGGACACGGACCGAGAGGCATTCCTGAACACGGCCGCCGCGCAATGGGCGCAACTGGACCCGGGCAGGTACCCGTTCACGCACGCGACGGTGACGCAGCTGCGCGAGCACGACGACCGCGAGCAGTTCCTCGCCGGCGTCGACATCTTCCTGACCGGCATCGCGGCCCTGCGCCAGGTGTAGTGACCACAAGCCGGCCGCTTGGCTCAGCCTCCCAATCCGGGCATCGCACGATCGTCAACGGGGAAATGTGGAAGCACGAGCCCCCTCGTGCGCGTACCGGGAGTGGCTGGGCCAGTGCCGTCACGTCAGGGTGGCTGACACCAACTCGCGATCTGATGCGACTCCGGGGTCGGGGCGGCGGGGTAGCAGCAGCGGGCTGGCGAGGATCAGCAGTCCCGCGACCGTGACAGCCGTGCGTGGGCTGGTGACGTCGGCGAGCAGCCCGCCGAGCACGCTGAGGATGGCGATGGCAAGGCCACTGCCGATCGACCAGGCCGACAACGTACGGACGATGCGGTCTCTGGGGGTGTGCTCGAGGCGGTAGGTGGCCAGCACCGGGTTGTACAGGCTCATGCTGATGATGATTGCCAGCTCGACCGCGATCACCGTCACGAGACCGGCGACGCCGGGCTGCACGAAGGCAAGGCCGATCAGCCAGATCGCGCGCAACGTGCCGACGGTACGAAGAACCAGGTGTTGGCCGTACCGGGCCACGACCCGGCGGGCCAGGCGTGAGCCGATGAGCCCGCCGACGCAGGGCACGGCGAAGGCGAGGCCGTACTGCCAGGGTGGAAAGCCGAGTTCGCCGAGCAGGAGCACGGCCAACAGCGGCTCGGTGGCCATGATCAGCCCGCCGACGAGTAGTTGGTTGAGGTAGAGCGCCCGCAGGCCGGAATGGCTCAGGAGGTGCCGCCAGCCGTCGAGCAACTCGCCGGCTCGGATTCGGCGCTTCTCGGTGTGCGGCGGGTCTTCCTCGCGGCCGCGCATGGCCGTGATGCCCAGCGCGGAGAGCAGGTAGCTGAGCGCGTCGGCCACGATGATGGCGACCGGCCCGAACAGGCCGACCGCCGCCCCGCCCAGCGGCGGCCCGACCGCGATGGAACTCCACGTCGTCGACTCGAACCTCGCGTGGGCCACGAGCAGGTCATCCGACCGGACGAGGGCCTTGAGGTAGGCGCCGCTGGCCGCGTTGAAAGCGATCTTGGCGGTGGCGACCACGGCCGAGACGGCCAGCAACTGCGGGAAACTGAGCCGACCGAGGGCGTACGCGATGGGGATCGTCATCATGACCGCGAACCGGGCCAGGTCCATCGCGATCATGACCGGCCGCTTGCGGTGAAACTCGACCCACGGCCCGAGCGGCAACGCGATCACCGCGCCCACCGCCGGACCCACCGCGGATAATGCGGACACCTGAGCGGGGCTGGCATCCAACACCAGCACGGCGATCATCGGCAAGGCACCGAACCCGAACCCGGAGCCGTAGGCGCTGACCGCGTACGCCGCCCACAACCATCCGAACTGCCGACCCAGGGATCGTCTCGCGGCCAAGCCCCACCTCCCCCGCGTTGAACAACTCGCCGTTGACCGATGGGATCAAAGCAAGGCCTGGGATGAGGGGTCAAACAACCGAAGCGGCGGCGAGCCACAACCAAATGTTGTGTGAGTAGGGTTTGACCATGGATCTCGACGCCGTGCGTACCTTCGTCGCCGCCGCGGATGCCGGCCAGTTCCAGGACGCCGCCAGCGCGCTGTCGATCAGCCAGCAGGCCGTGTCCAAGCGCATCGCCGCGCTGGAGAAGGACCTGCAGGTGCGGCTGTTCACCCGCACGGCTCGCGGCGCCCAACTCACGATCGACGGCCAGGCCTTCTTACCCCACGCCCGGGAGCTTCTCCGGGCGGAGGCGCGTGCCGACGCTTCGGTGCGCCCCGGTCGGCGTGCGCTCCGCGTCGATGTCCACAGTCGACGGATCGCGCCGGGGGTGCTGCTGCAGGACTTCCACCGTACGTATCCGCGGATCGAGCTGGATGTCGTCACCCTCGACGCCGACGTCCACGCCGCGACCGCCGCTGTCGAGGCGGGGGCGATCGACGCCACCTTCCACGCCGTCACCGTTCCCGCCCGCCAACTGCCAGCCGCGATCAGGGCCGCGCGCGTGATCGACGAGCACCACGAGCTCCTCGTCGGGCCACGCCATCCGCTCGCCAACGCCCGCGCGGTCACGCCCGCACAACTCGCCGACCATCGCATCTGGATGCCCGGCATGGCCCCCGGTACCGAATGGGCCGACTACTACGACGAACTCGCCGTGGCATTCGGCCTCACCATCGATCTGGTTGGGCCGGTCTTCGGGAACGAGGCACTGCTGGCCGAGATCGCTGACTCCGCGGAACTGGCGACGTTGGCCGGCGAACGCACCCGATATCTGTGGCCGGACAGCTACGACCTGCGGCGCATACCGGTGCGTGACCCGGCACCGATCTACCCCATGTCACTGATCTGGCGCGACGACAATCCGCATCCGGCGCTCAGCACACTTCGCGACCACCTCGTCTCCAGGCGAACGGAGGCGCCCGACGCCGAGGTCTGGCTACCGACATGGGGGTGGTGACCGGCCCGGAGCCGGTGGTGCGGACGGTCAGCTTGACCCGCGAAGCTAACGACGTTAGGTTTTAACTAACTTCGTTAGTTACCCCTTGGAGGATGTCATGACCGAGTACCTGGCCGTTGGCCGTAACGCCATCGCCTACGACGTGAGCGGCGAGGGTCCCCTGGTCGTCCTTGCGCACGGCATCGGCGACAGCCGGCACTCCTACCGTTTCGTCGCCCCGGCCCTGGCCGCGGCCGGTTACCGGGTCGCGAACGTGGACATCCGTGGCTGCGGTGACTCCAGCCTCGGCTGGGACGGCTACAGCCGCACCGACATCGCCGGTGATCTGCTCGCCGTCGTGCGCCACCTCGGCGGTCCGGCCGTGATCATCGGCCAGTCGATCAGTGGTGGTGCCGCGACCATCGCCGCCGCCACGGCCCCCGACCTGATCACCGGTGTCATCGAGCTGGCCCCGTTCACCCGCAAACAGTCGATCACCCTGGGCGGGCTGGTACGGGTGAAGCGCTACCGGAACGGCTCCACCCACCTGGCAATGACCCTGGTTCGGGGAAGCCTGCCGAGCTGGAAGAAGTACCTCGACGTGGCGTACCCGGTCAAGCCGGCCGACTGGGACGGCGAACTGGCGCGTATCGAGGCCAAGCTGAGCGAGCCCGGGCGAATGAAGGCCCTGCAGGCCATGTGCAAGTCCGACCCGGGTGACGCCGGCGCACAACTGCCCAACGTCGCCTGCCCGGTCCTGGTCATCGAGGGCAGCGCCGACCCCGACTGGGCCGACCCGCGCGCCGAGGGCGAGAAGATCATTGCCGACCTGCCCAGCGGCCTCGGTGAGCTGGTGGTCATCGAGGGCGCCGGCCACTACCCGCACGCCCAGACACCCGAGAAGGTCCTCGCGCTGGCTCTGCCGTTCCTGGCCAGGACGGCCGCTCGTGCCTAGGGCCGGACTCACCCCGGCGGCGGTCGTCGAAGCCGGCGCCCGCCTGGCCGACGAGATCGGGTTCGCCCAGCTCAGCATGGGCCTGCTCGCCGAACGGCTCGGGGTCAGGACCCCATCGCTCTACAGGCACGTCGACAGCCTGGCCGACCTCGCCCACCGGATCGCCGTCCTGGCCATGACGGAGGTCGGCGATGCCATCCGCGACGCCACCCAGGGTCGAGCCGGCAGCGACGCCCTGGCCGCCGCCGCCCAGGCGATGCGGACGTACGTAAGGGAGCACCCCGGCCGGTACGCGGCGGGCAACGCTGCCCGTCCGACCGGGCCTGACGACCCGCTCATCCCCGCGAGCGACCGAGTGCTCGCCTCCCTCTCCGCCGCGCTACGCGGGTACCGGTTGGATCCTGGCCAGGAGATCCACGCCCTCCGGATGTTCCGCAGCATGATGCACGGCTTCGCCACCCTGGAAGCAGCCGGCGGCTTTCAGATCGACGTCGACGTCGACGAGAGCTTCACGTGGATGATCGATCTCATCGACCACGGTCTGCGGGCCGACTGATCCCAGCACTCCCTGTCCCCCACAGTCGCCGCCCCGGACGTACACGATCGCGATGTCGGTGCGCCGGATGCTTCGGTGACGATGAACGGCTTGCCGGTCAGTGCCGCAGGAGTTCGGTCATCTGGATCGGCTCCGCGTGCCCGGTGGGCGACGCGCTGCCGTGCAGCCCAAGCCCAATGTCGACGACGACGGAACGCTCCAGGGTGGAGACCTGCGCCATCGGTATCCACCGTGCCAGGTCGGTCGTGCCGTCCGTCTCGGGTCGAAGCTCACCGCCAACGATCCGGGCCCGGTAGAAGACGGCCAGCATGTGCAGGTCGACAACCTCGCCGTCGTAGCTATCCACGTTCCTTGTTCTCGAGTTCACACCGAGCAACTGCTCGACCTGCGCCTCGTACCCCGTCTCCTCAGCCACCTCCCGCACGACGGCGTCGAACGGATCTTCGGCGTGCTCGACCCCACCGCCGGGCAGCGTCCAGTGCCGCCGAGCCGCGTCGGGCGAGACCCAACGGGCGAGCAGAAGATGCTCGTCCCGCAGACACACCGCGTACGCGGCAACCCTGAGCCGTGGCGTGATCACAGTGACCTCCTCGCTGAGTGCCCAGACCCGGAAGGACACAGTCCAGCAGGACAGCCTGTTTGAAGAAGGTCCGCGGTCAGAACACCGATAGTCCCGTGAGCGTCGTGAAGTCTCGATCTCGGCGGCGATGCGGCGCAGAATCGGCTCAAAGGTGTGGGACAAAGTCATGATCGCCATGGTGCGTCGGACACGCCCATGGGTCGGAGGGTATGGCATAGGGTGACGGTGTGCTAAGCGAGATCAACGGTTTGTCACGACACTTCACCGAGGACACTCTCCGGCAGCATCTCACCGAGCGATCGATCAGACAGGATGACGGCTGCCTGATCATCCGTGGCTACGGCACACAGCGCGGCGTCTACCAGAAGGTCGCGGGCCGGGCGTGGGCACACATCGCGGCCTACGCCGTCTTCGTCGGGGGCTATGACCCTGACTTGGAAGTCGACCACCTCTGCAACGTCAAGGACTGCGTCGAACCCACGCATCTGCGACAGGTCAGTCACGCGGAGAACTGCCGCACGAGAGCGCAGGCTCCGACATGCCGCAACGGACACGACCGCGAGATTGATGAATCAACGGGGCGGTACCGCCGGACGTGCCGCGCGTGCAATCGCGACAGTCAGCGCCGTTGGCGAGAGCGCCAGGCGGCGGAGGTGGCGCTGGCACGCGCGGCGTACGCCCGGATGTAGTGGGTGCTGGCTCGGCTCAGGGCCGCCGACGGTGTCGCGACGGGGGCGCGCATGGTGGTGGTGCGTAGCCGTTGCGGGAGGGCCAGCGCGCACCTTCTCTGACGGCCAGTGGTGCACCTGACGAATCAAGCTAGAGCTAAGGCTGGCGTGCCCCCGCTGAAGATCAATGAGCTGCTTCGCCAGGCAGCACGCAGCCACAGTACCGACATGGCGCGGCGTGGCTTCTTCTCCCACATCGACCCAGATGGCGTTACGCCCTTCGACCGGATGCGGTCACACGGGTACGCCCAGCCTGGCGCAGAAAATGTCGCCAAGGGTCAAAGTCGGCCGCACGAGGTGATTCATGCCTGGATGAACAGCCCCGGGCGTCGGGCTAACCTACTGAATCCCGAGTTCTCCGTCATTGGCGTCGGCCCACACCTCGACAACGGCCCGTGGTGGACGCAGAACGTCGGTTACGCGTGAGACGCCCCAGCTCAGGTCTTGCATCTGAACCCAGCAGATGAGCGGACCCGCTCCTGGGTCGGCGCCGGGGCTCCCCCTCGTCTCGCGGCGGTGGCCGACCAGCAACGCCTTGTCGAGCGCGGGCCGGCGGGCGAGCTTGCCGTACGCCTCGTCGAGGAAGATCTCACTCGGCGAGCTCACGGCGTTCCCCCAGCCGTGCTTGGGCAAGGTCGCCGATGAACTCCGACAGCAGGGCCGCGAACTGCTGTGGTGCCTCCTGGTGTGGAGCATGGCCGACGCCGGCCAGCACCTGAATCTCGCCGCGCCACAGGGTCGGGACGGTCAGCTTGCGCAGATAATCGACGCTCACCAGTTGCTCGCCGGCACCCTGCACGATGGCGAGCGGCTGGCGGAGTGCTGAGATGACCGCGATCTCGTCCGCGAATCGGCCGGCCCCAACGCTGGCCCCCAGCCCGGCGCGGGCGGCGCCGTCGGTGGCCAGGATATCGGCGACGAACTCGCCGGTGTCCAGCGACGAGCCGGGCGCGATGAAGCTCTCAGCGGCCAGCTTCGCCTCGGATTCGCTGACGCGCTCGGTGAACAGGGCACCCATCGCCGGGTTCGGCAGGAACGCCTCCCCTATCTGCTCAGGCGACGTGACCGGCGGCGCGCCGAAGATCACGAAACCTTCCGCGTTCGGCAGCTGGGGCGCCGCTTCCATCACGATCTGGCCGCCGAGGCTCCACCCGACGATGACCGGGTGGGCAATGCCAAGTTCGTGCACGAGACCGGTGAGCAGGGCTGCGTATCCCGGCAGCGAGTAGTCGGCCGAATCCCTGGACGGCTCGGACTGCCCGTGGCCGGGCAGGTCCAGTGCGATGCAGCGAAACCGCCGACCGAACTCGTCCGCCATCAGCGGACGCCAGGTCTTGGCCGACGACGAGTTGCCGTGCACGAAGACGACCGTGGGGCTGTCTGCGTCGCGACGGTCGGCAGAGCTCTCCAGGTACGCAATCCGCTGATCGTTGATCTTCACACTCGGCTGACTCACTTGACGCCTCTCATTCTGCGAACTGCCGGCCTGGCCGCTGCCCGAGCCAAACGCCTTTAGAGGCGCGGCATCCATCTCAGGTTGACGGTCAGCTGGAGCCACTGGTTCAACGGACTCGTGTCTCCCGCCTCATCGGCGACGACATCGGCGCACTCCGGCCTGCGTCCGAGATCCCGAACCGGTCCAACGAGCCGGTCACCCGCGTCATGACCTCGGCGCGATCGTCATCAGGACGTGTCCCCGGATGGACGCCCGGTGCCGCTCCGCCGTGCGCCCGGACCACTCCGTCAGGCCCAGGTCTCCAGGCGACACCTTCACCTGCCGGCCACGAACGTCACCGCGTCGTCGTGTACCTCGCCATCCCGTCTCCCAACCGGCCATACACCAGCCTGACGCGTTACGCACATTAACTGTCATTATGGTGCAGGTGCGTTATGCCCCTTTCGTGGTGGTGATTTATTGGATTACTGTTACTGGCAATCCAATAAATCACCGTTGGGTGGCGCAGGCGAGTGACGAAGCCCAAGGACGGTGTCGCTTCGGACTGAGCTGGGCGAGCGCTGTGCAGTAGTAAGAAACAACCCGGGAGTTCCCTGGCCCAGGTCGCTGAGGTCTGTCGCGGGGTGGCTGGCGGAGAACGTCGCGCACGCTGAACGGCGGCCCGAGCGGGTCCGTGAAGAGCTGCTCAAGCATCTGCGCGAGGAGAAGATCGAGCCGCCAACACCGGGTCGCGTCTCCCGGATCGTGGGGTCGGCCCTGCGGCAGTCGGAGACGGCCGGGTCGCTACGGATCGTGTCCCGACTGGAGGCTGACACGCTGGAGCGGATCTGCGCCTTGGCCGACATCACCTTCGAGGAGAAGAACGAGACGGGCAGCCCGCCGGCTAAGCGCCGTCGATCGGATTGCCACCGCGCCTGTTCGCCGATGTGGCGCCCAAGGTGCTGGCCGCCCGGCGGGCTTTCAGTGAAGATCCGACTGGACCTCGGTCAGTCGATGCCTTCGACGATGCGGAAGTCGCGCTCGACGCCGTCGGAGAGGGCGACCAGCGCCTCCTGGTAGGCCGCACTCTCGTGCGCCGCGACGGCCTGCTCGAAGCTGTCGAACTCGATCAGGACGGTGCGCTCGACGATTCCGGCGTCATGCGCCACGACCCGACTGCCACGGGCGAGGATCCGACCGCCCCCGGCCTCGACGGCCGGACCGGCCAGCTTGTTGTAAGCAGCCAGCTTCTCAGGGTCTGAAATGGTGCGGTAGGCGCTGACCCAGTAGCCCTTGGGCATGGAACCTCCAGTGTTGGGATGAGTGCATCTGACTTACGGGTTGGTCTCGGACGAGCGTCGGCGGGCGAGAGCGAGGCTTGTCAGCGTCGTGATCGCCATGGCGCCGATGCCGACCAGCGCCGCGGTGGTGTAGGCGCTGTCGTCGGGGAAGAGGTGGCCGGAGGCGGTGCCCGCGGCGAGGATGAGGCCGCCGATGGCGCTGCCCAGGGAGTACGCGACGCTGCGGACGACGTAGTTGAAGCTCATGGCGCTCGATGTCTCGCTCTTGGGGGTGACGGCCAGGATGACGCCGGGCATCGCGGCCGAGAAGCCGCCGACGCCGAAGCCGAGCACGCCCATCGCCGCGAACAGTTCGGCCAGGTCCGACCGGGCCGCCGCGAACAGGGCGAACCCGCCGCCGACCACGACGGCGCTGCCGGCCAGGAGCAGGGGGTCGGCGATCCGCGTCCGGACCCGCGGCGTGAGCTTGCCGGCGACGAACCCCAGCAGCGAGAACGGGATGAGGACCAGCCCGGCGACGAAGGTCGTCAGCCCGAAGCCGTAGCCGGCGCCGTGCGGCGTCTGCGCGTACCGGGTGATGAGCGTGAGCAGGAGGTACATGCCGATCCCGCCGACGAACATGGCGAGGTTCGCCCCGGCGACCGCCGGGTGCCGCACCGCCCGCACATCGACCAGGGGCGTCGTGCTGCGCAGCTCGATGACGGCCCAGACGCAGAGCAGCACCACCCCGACGACGGCGAGGCCCGCCGCCACGGCGAGGTGCCGGCTCCATAGATTCCGTTCGCCGGCGAGGAACAGCACCAGGAGCAGCGCAGCGGCCAGGACGACCGCGCCTGCCACGTCCAGGTGGGCGGAGCGGCC
This sequence comes from Micromonospora sp. CA-259024, assembly GCF_050936255.1. Classification (NCBI taxonomy): domain Bacteria; kingdom Bacillati; phylum Actinomycetota; class Actinomycetes; order Micromonosporales; family Micromonosporaceae; genus Micromonospora; species Micromonospora sp. CA-259024. The sequence continues at coordinate 1,905,800 of NZ_JBNJND010000001.1, forward strand.
TTCGGGGGCTTCGGGCATGGAGCGCCACGCGGTCAGGAGGGCGGCGGCGGTGACGACCAGGCCGAGGCCGTAGGCGGCCCGTACCCCGCCGAGCTCGGCGAGCAGTGCGGCCAGCGGGTAGCCGACGCCGGCCCCGATGATCGAGACCACCGAGATCAGGGCGATCACGGCCGCGCTGCGCTCCTCGGGGAGGTGGTCCCGGGCCACGCCCATCATCAGCGCCGTCAGCCCGAGCCCGACGCCCTGGGCCGCCCTGCCGGCCAGCAACCACGCGAACGGCAGCGGCAGCACGGTGAGCGCGCTGCCGGCGACGACGACCGCCAGCGTGGCGAGGATCGTGGTCCGCCGGTGCGGGCCGGCTCCGAGCCGGCCCAGGACCGGCGTGGCAACGGCGCCGCTGAGCAGCGCGACGGTCAGCGTCCACTGCGCGCTGCCGAGCGAGACGTGGAACGAGGTCGCCACGCTGGTGATGAGCGGCGTCCCGAGGCTGGCGACCGCCGCCACGACCAGAGCGATGAACATCAGGGCGGGGACCAGCAGCCGCGCCTCGGAACGCGCCACCGGGAACGCCTTCACCGCGACTCCGCCGACCGGCAGCCCGGTCACTGCTTCGGCCCTTCGCGGTCCTGGCTTTCGAGCTCTGCCAGATGCTTCAGCGCCGGAAGGGCCGCCACCAGCGCCTCGACCTCGTCGCCGGTGAGCTCGCCGATCAACCGCTCGAATGCGTGGACGCCCGCCTGGCGCCGCGTCCGGACATAGGAGGCGCCGGCCTCGGTCAGGCACACCAGCGTGACCCGCTTGTCGGACGCGTCGCCCCGCCGCTCGACCAGGCCGGACTCCTCCATCACCCGGACCAGGGCGGTCATCGCGGGCTGGGTGACGCCCTGGACCGCGGCCAGATCGGTGATGCGCCGCGGGCCGGTCCGGTCCAGGGTGGCCAGGGTGGCAGCGGACGTCAGGCTCATGTCCCGGGGCAGGCGTCTCGCGGCCCTGGTGGCCAGGCCGTAGAGGGCTGCCCCGATGGCGGCGGACGCGCCAGGAGCGGTGTCTTGACGACTCACGCTCGAAGCATAGCGTTTTTATATTCATAGGTTATGGAAATGCTTTGGCGAGTTCCGCCCCTCCTTTCAGAGCACCGACACCAGGCCTGGACTGGTCCTTGCGACGTCGACGGAATCGTCTTGTTCGACGGGGACGCACGCCCTGTCCGGGTCGGGCCCGACGAGCCCCGTGACGCCGTCATCGTCGAAGTCCAGGCGTGGTTGGAGAAACGATCTCCGAAGAGCAGCGCGACGACAGCTTGATCCACAGCGCTAACCCCGATGGCGCGTGGGGGCGCAAGCGGGCCGGGCCGCTCGTCGCCTCCCGAGCCTGAGCGCGGCTTGCTTTCAAGCGCGCTCGAAGCTTTAGCGTCGGGGCCATGACCACGACGAACGAGACGAAGACATGGATCATCACGGGTGCGAGTTCGGGCCTCGGCCTGGCGCTCGCCGAAACGGCACTCGCGGCCGGCGAGCATGTGATCGGGACCGCGCGCCGGGCCGACCGGTTCGACGGGCTCAAGGCGCGGTACGGGGATCGGCTCCTCGCCATCGAGCACGATGTGCGCGACACGGCGGGAGCGGCCGCGGTCGTGCAGCGGGCGCTGGAGGTGTTCGGGCGCGTCGACGTGCTCGTCAACAACGCCGGTGCCGGACAGGTCGGCGCCGCCGAAGAGATCACGGATGCCGCGCTGCGGGCCATGCTCGAGCAGCACCTGTTCGGCCCGGCCGCCTTTGTGCGTGCCGTGCTGCCCCACCTGCGGGAGCGTCGCTCGGGTGCGATCGTGCAGATGAGCAGCCAGGGCGGGCGGATGTCGTTCCCCGCCGTCGGCAGCTACTCAGCCGGCAAGTTCGCGCTCGAGGGTTGGTCGGAGGCGCTCGCGGGCGAGGTCGCACCGTTCGGCATCCGCGTCCTCATCGTCGAGCCCAGTCGCTTCCGCACCGCGTTCAACGCCGCCGACGTGCTCAACACAGCGCAGCAGAGCTCAATCTACGACGAGGCCATCGGTGCCGTGCGCGCGAACATGGCCGAGGCCGACGGCATCCAGGAGGGCGACCCGGCACGCGCCGCCCGGGTGATCCGCGACATCCTCGACACCCCCGACGCGCCGCTCCGGCTCCCGCTCGGTGCCGAGGCGGTTCGCAATCTCACCCGCGTCTACCGTGGTGCGCTCGACGACGTCGAGAAATGGGCGTCTGTGAGCGAGTCGGCAGACTTCCCAGGCATGCGGCCCGCGGTGCGCGCGTTCTGATCGCCGTACGCTGTGGGCCATGGCCACTGAAGCGCTGATCGAACGCATCCTCGCTGCCAGCGACGGGCCATCCTCGTCGGCGATCGATGCGCTGCACGAGCTGCTCGACGACGCCACGATCGAGGCCTCGGCGATGCCCAAGAGTGTTGCCGAGGCCGCCCGGCTTGTCGGCCTGTCGACGCACACCCTCCGGTATTACGAGCAGGAGGGACTCGTGCCGCCCGCTCGCAACGCCTCCGGGTACCGCGAGTACTCCGCGTTCGACCTGCGCCGCCTCGTCTTCCTCACCCGGATGCGCCTGTCCGGCATGACCATGACCGACCTCAAGCGCTACATCCTGCTCGTCGAGCAGGGCCCGAGCACCATCCCGGAACGCCGCCGCATCATGCTCGACCAGCAAGACCGAATCACGCGGCAGATCCGTGAGCTCGGCCTGGCGCTGGAGACCACCGAGTACAAAATCCGCGTCTACGACGGACACCCGGAAGGCTGACGCCCGCCCGTTGTGTCGGCACGCGGGTGACTCGGTGACCCCTCTCAGAATGTCGAGCATGAACGATCACAGCGCGAGCGCGGTAAGCGAGCAGGAGGAAGTGCTGCACGGGGGCAACATGGGCGGTGCGACACGCGTTGGCGACACTGTCCGGCGAGGTGCCGGTGCCTGGAGCCCGACGATCCAACACCTGCTGGGCCACCTTCATGAGCGCGGCCTCACCTGGGCGCCGCAGCCGCTGGGCACCGATGAGCGCGGACGCGACAGTGTCTCGTACCTGCCGGGTGTCGTGCCGCAGTACCCGCTACCAGACTGGATCTGGAGCCAGGACGTTCTCACCGATGCCGGTGCCTTTCTCGCACAGCTCCACCAGGCCAGCGCGAGATTCGACACCACCGACGCCGTATGGCAGTTCCCGGTGCGGCAGCCGGCTGAGGTCATCTGTCACAACGACTTCGCGCCGTACAACATGGTTTTCACTGACCGGAGGCTCACGGGAGTCATCGACTGGGACACTGCCTCGCCCGGTCCCCGGTCGTGGGATCTGGCTTATCTTGCCTATCGGCTGGTGCCGCTGGCAGACCCAGACAACCCCGACGCCATCGGCAGTGATCTGTGTGAGCGGGCACGTCGCCTGCGCATGCTCTGCGCTGCTTACGGCTTGGGGCTGGAGCCTGCTCACATCGTCCAGGTCGCAGTCGATCGACTACACGACCTCGCCGCCTTCACCGAGGCCCGGGCTGATCAAGCACAGGACATTCGCGGTCACGTCGGGCTCTACCAACGCGATGCTAGGTGGATCACCGCGTACGCCGATCACCTGGGCCGGGACGTCGCGGTGTAGGTCAGCCGGCGAGCTGGTCGCGGCGGCGGGTGAGGTAGGCCCGCTCCGCAGGGTTGCCGGCCAGGCCGATGGCCCGGTCGTACGCCGCCCGCGAGTCACCGCTGCGCAGCCGCTGCGAACGCCTCGGCCGTTGGTTCCTCGGCGACGTCGAGGTCGCCGAAGCGGCGCGCGAGGCTGGCGATCACCCGTGCCCACCGCGGGGAGTGGGCGCGGGTGATCGCCTGCTCGACGGTGGGACTGATCATGACCCCAGCAGGGCTCGGAGGCGCCTCGGTACCGCGCTCACTTCTCTCCGCGGCCGGGGAACCGGTGTACCTCCTGCGGCCAGTCGAGCGCGGTCGCGAGCCTGCCGGCCCAGTACCGCGCCGTCGCGTCGTCGGGCACGTCCACCACGGCGAAGCCGCCGAGATGCTCCTTGGTTTCGACGTACGGGCCGTCGGTGAAGACGGGCTTGCCGTCCACCGACTCGACACCGCACACCGCGGTCGACCGGTCGAGCGCGCCGTTGCTGAAGATCAGGACACCTTCGGCGCGCATCTCCTCGATCAGGGCCCGCCCGGCCGTGCCTTTCTCGCGCAACTGCTCCGCCGTGTGCGGGGGCACCCACTCATCGTTGAAGGCGATCAGGTACTCCGTCACCGCTGTCTCCTCTCAGTCCCTGGACGAGGGCCTTTCCCGAACCCTCGTGCGCGGCGGCCCGGCCGGCCGCCACACACCAGGTCCACGAACGGCTGCGCCCGGATACGACACCATCCCAGGAAGTCCTTTCAAGGCAGCTCCGGGGCTGGGCTACGGGCGAGTCACCGATCGGCTGAGCCACTCGGTCATCAGCGCACGTTCGGCGTCGCTGAGCCCGGGGAGGTCGGGGACCACCGTCGCGAATGTCACCGCGATCGTGTTCGTGGTCGTGTCGGGTGCCGCCGGAGCGGTCGCCAGGATGCTGCTGAGCACGGCATCGAACATGGCGTCACCGAGACCGAGATCGCGCTCCTCGGCAGGCGTTCCCAGGAGGGCGAGGATGGTTCCGTTGCCCGCGGCGTGGATCATCATGAGCGCGCGCTGCTCGTCGACGCGGAGCAGGCCGACCGCGGCGAGTCGCCGTACGCGAGCGCGCAGTACCTCCATGCCCGCCACCACGGCCGGCGAGGGTGCGCCGCGTCCTCGCGTGGCGATGAGCGCGTACAGCTCAGGGTTTGCCAACCCGAACTCCAGGTGCGTGCGCCATCCGGAGCGCAGATCCGCCACCGGGTCACCATGCTCGGCTTCCGCTGCCGTCGACTTGCTGCTGACGTAGGTGGCCATGACGTGCTCGGCGACGGCGTCGACGAGACCGTCCTTGTCACCGAACAACCGGTAGATGGTCGGCGCCTGCACGCCCGCCGCCTGGGCGACCGCGCGCGTCGTCACCGCGTTCGCGCCCTTCTCGCGCAGCAGTTGGGTGGCTGCCGCGATGATCCCGGATCGGACGTCGTCCCGGGATGCCGTGTCCTGTACCGAAACCATGAACCGATGCTAACAGCAACTTGTTATCCGTGAATTATCACTGCTAACGTCCATGGTGCATCGCCGATAACAGCAGGGAGTGCAGCATGTTCGTCGTCACCGGTGCCACTGGTCACCTCGGGTCCCAGATCGTCGACCGGCTTCTCGAGCGGGCACCCGCACACGACGTGGGCGTGAGCGTGCGCGACGTCGACAAGGCCGCGGGCCTCGCCGAGCGTGGTGTGCGGGTCCGCGCGGGCGACTTCACCGACCCGGACACGCTGGCGCACGCCTTCGAAGGAGCCGGCGCGGTCCTCGTCGTGTCTGCTGCCATTCGCGGCGCCGGCGCGTTCGTCGCGAACCGCGCCGCCATCGACGCCGCCCACGCCGCGGGAGCCAAGCGGATCCTGTACACCAGCCACCAGGCCGCATCCAGGGGTTCGCTCTTTGCCGCCCAGCTCACGCACGCTGCGACCGAGGAGTACCTGGTCGGCCTGGGAATTCCCTTCACCGCCCTGCGCAACGGGTTCTACGCGAGCACGCTCGGCTACTCCATCGGTGCGGCGCTGGAGACCGGGCAGCTCGTGGCGCCAGCGGACGGCCCGGTGTCCTGGACCGCGCACGCCGACCTGGCCGAGGCCGCAGCCATCGCCCTCGCTGAGGACGGCGTACTCGACGGGATCACGGCTCCGCTTACCGCGTCGGAGATGCTCGACCTCGCGGCGGTGGCCGGCATCCTCACCGAGATCACGGGACGCGCCATCACCCGAGTGGTCGTCGACGACGAGGAGTGGAAGACCGCTGCCGTCGACCGTGGCATGCCCGCAGCGGCAGCCGACTTCACCCTCGGCATCTACCGCGCGGCGCGACGAGGAGAGTTCGCCGTCACCGACCCGACGCTGGAAACCCTCATCGGTCGCCGCCCGACATCCGCCCGCTCGGTCCTCGAGGCCATCGTCGCCCAGCGATGAGGCGTCCCGACGGTAGGTTGCCGGTCGGCTTCCGCACCGACCCGACTGTCCTTTGGCGGTAGGGAAGGCCGACCGGTCCCCCGGGCGCGCACAGCAAGGCGCTGTGCGCGCCCGCGTCCGAGGTGGTGTCAGCGCAGCATCGCACGGGTCATTCGACGGGTGGCGACATACATCGCGATCGAGCCGAACGCGACGAGGTAGGCCACCGGGATCAGCAGGTCCCAGCTGAGGTGGCCCAGCGCGGGTTCGCGGACCAGTTCGATGCTGTGATAAAGCGGCAGCACCCGGACCAGGGGCTGCACCGCCTCCGGGTAGACCGACAGGGGATAGAACGTCGTCGCGAACAGGTACATCGGCAGCATGAACAGCTGGATGTACTGGAAGTCGGGGAAGTCGCGCAGGTACGTCGTGACAGCCAGTCCGCCCGCGGCGAACGCGTACGAGATCAGCACCGACGCCGGTAGGGCCAGCAGCACCCAGGCCGACGTGACCAGCCCACCGACCGCCATGATGGCGAGGAATCCGATCGACGTCAGCAACGCGTTGATCATCGCGCTGGTGACCTCGCCAACGGCGATGTCGGTGACGGAGAGCGGGGTCGGCAGGATCGCCTCGTAGGTCTTCTCGACCTTCATCCGGATGAAGACGCCGAAGCTGGTCTGGTTGAACGCGGTGTTCATCGCGGTGGTCGCCAGGATCGCCGGGGCCACGTAGACGGCGTACGGGACATCGACCCCCGGTACGGTGCCGACGAGCAGCCCGACGCCGACACCGATCGACAGCAGGTACAGGATCGGTTCGACGAGCGCGTTGAGCAGCGGCGTGACCGACCGGCGGTAGATCATGAAGTTGCGTTCGATGAGTGCCAGGGCTCGACGTCTCGTCCAGGTGGGTACGACGACGGTGGTCATGGTGTCTCCCCGAGGCTCTGGACGTGGGCGGTCACGGGTGCAGCCGTCGGCGGTAGGTGACCCGGGCGACGAGGAAGCCGCCGATCGCGAGCGTGAGCAGGTAGGCGATGTGCACGGAGCTGCCGGTGATCGTCGCCGTGCCGAGGCTGAGCGTGCGGCACAGTTCCACGCCGTGCCACAGCGGCAGCAGGTAGGAGACCGGTCGGATCCACTCGGGTAGCTGTGAGACCGCGAAGAACGTGCCGGAGAACATGTAGAGCGGCATGATGACGAAGCGGAACACCGTGTCGATGTGGCGCAGCTTGCGCACGCCGACTGCCCACGCTGCGGCCGGTGCCGCGAACGCGACCCCGGTCAGTGTCGCGCCGAGCAGGGCGCCGATTGCCCACCATCCTCCGATCAGCCCGAACGCGGCCATCACCGCGATGAAGGCAGCGCTGGCGATGAGCACCCGGAAGGTGATGAACAGCAGGTGCCCGGCGGCGAGTTGCTCCGGGTCGAGTGGTGTCGGTGTGGCGCCCCGGTAGGCCCCGAAACCCGCGGCACGGGCGACCCCTGCGGACCCTTCCAGGAACGCGTTCTGCATCGCGGCCGCGGCGAGCATGCCCGGGGCGAAGAACGCCGCGTAGGAGACACCGGCGATCTGGGCCGGCGCGTTGTCGTCGACGAGGGCGCCCAGGCCGGCGCCGATGCCGATGAGGAACAGCAACGGGTTCAGCACGTTGAGCACGATCGAGCCACGCCAGGTGCGTCGGTAGAGCGTGGCCCAGTATCCGAATGCGCGAAGCACCAGTGGTCTCTCCTGCTACTCGATGAGCGATCGGCCGGTGAGCTTGAGGAACACGTCCTCCAACGTCGCGCGGCGGACCAGTGCGGTGAGCGGCGTGAGCGACATGGCGTGCACCGTGGCGAGGGCAGCCTCGCCGTCGGCGGTGTAGACGAGCACCCGGTCGGGGAGCATCTCGACGCGGCCGTCGGCGTCGTTGCCGCCGGTGACCAGCGCCGAGGTGCAGAGCTTCTCCGCTGCGGTGTCCCGTTCGTCGAGGCGGAAGCGGAGTTCGAGAACCTCCCGGGTGGCGTACCTGGTGATCAGTTCCTGGGGTGAGCCCTGCGCGACGATCCGGCCGTGGTCGACCACGATGAGCCGGTCGCAGAGCTGCTCGGCCTCGTCCATGTAGTGCGTGGTGAGGATGAGCGTGACGCCCTCCTGTTTGAGCTGGAAGAGCCGGTCCCACAGGATGTGCCGAGCCTGCGGGTCGAGCCCGGTGGTCGGCTCGTCGAGCAGCAGGATGTCGGGTTCGTTGATCAGGGAGCGGGCGATGGTCAGCCGCCGGCGCATACCACCGGACAGTGTCTCGACCTGGTCGCCGGCTTTCTCCTGAAGCTGGGCGAAGTCCAGCAGCCGGGTCGCGCGTTCGCGGATGACGGCCCGCGGCAGGCCGAAGTATCGCCCGTAGATGTGCAGGTTCTCCCGGACGGTGAGCTCGTTGTCCAGGTAGTCGTCCTGCGTCACGACGCCCAACCGGGAACGGATCTCCGGTCCCTGTCTCATCGGGTCCATCCCGAGCACGCGCAGGCTGCCGCCGCTGATCGGCGACGTCGCGGCGATCATCCGCATGGTGGTGGACTTCCCGGCACCGTTGGGGCCGAGAAGCCCGAAGGACTCCCCCCGCTGAAGCTCGAAGTCGATGCCGTCGACCGCGCGGAACTCCGCTGTGGACCCGCGTGGCGGATAGATCTTGGTCAGATCCCTCGCCTCGACCAGGGTATGTTCGCTCACCACGGCAGCCTACGGAAATCGGACAGCCGGCTGCAAGATCTGGGCAGGAGCTTGTAATTTTGCGACGCCACCTCGGACGTCTGCCCCTCGATCGCCGAGCACGGCTGGAGTCACGTCGACCTGCGCACCGCCGGCGACGGATCAGACAGTGATGACGACTTTCGACCGCGCGTGCTCGCCTTCGAGGTACCTGATGGCGTCGGCCGTCGCGTGCAGCGGATAGCTTCGGTCGATGACCGGGACGAGGCGGCCGGCCTCGGCGTGGGCGCGCAGTGTCTCGAGGTGCGGACGGCTGGGTGTCGCCGCGACGGTGACGATGCGCTGCCGGACGAAGGGTGCCAGCAGCCGCCCGCGTGCGATGAGCCAGACCGGGCCCACGAGGCTGCCGCCGCGGTAGGTGCCGCCGCCGGAGAGCACCAGCGTCCCGGTCGGGGTCAGCACCCGCCGCAGCGCGGTGAGCGTGCGGTTGCCGACCAGGTCGAGGATGACGTCGTGGCGGCGGGTGTCGCGGGTGAAGTCGTCGCGGGTGTAGTCGACGACGTGGTCGGCGCCGAGCGAGCGCACCAGGTCGACGTTGCGGGTGCTGCACACGCCGGTCACGGTCGCGCCGAGCAGCTTGGCCAGCTGGACCGCGAGGGTGCCGACACCGCCGGAGGCACCGTTGATGAGCACGCGGTGGCCGGGCTCGACCTGTCCGACGTCGCGCAGCCCCATGAGGGCGGTGACGCCGGCAAGCGGCAGCACGGCCGCTTGCTGCGCCGTCAGGTTCGTCGGCCTGGTCGCGAGCAGGGACTCGCGCACACACACGTACTCGGCGAAGGCGCCGTTGGCGTCGCCCAGATCACCGAAGACGGCGTCGCCCGGGCGCAGTTGGCCAACGGCGGCACCGACGGCCTCGACGCGGCCGGCGACATCGCGGCCCCGGATGCGGGCCCGGGGTGCCGACCGGCCCGTCGTCAGTCGCGCCAGCCGTGGGTCGCCGCGCATGACATGCCAGTCGTACGCGTTGAGCGCGGCGGCCTCCACCCGAACGAGCACCTCGTCGTCGGCGGGCGTCGGCACGTCCACGTCCGCGAGTGTGAGCGTCTCCGGCGGGCCGTACCGGTCCTGGATGATCGCCTTCATTACCCCTCCCTCTGGTGTACGGCGTACACCTAAGGAAAAGGTAGGTGTACGCCGTACACCTGTCAAGGCGGTTATGGTTTCTACCGCCACCGGAAGACGAGGACCACGATGGCCCAGACGCTGCACCGAACGCCGTTGACCAGGGACCGGATCCTGCGCGCCGCCGTCGCCCTCGCCGACGCGGCCGGGATCCAGTCCCTCAGCATGCGCAACCTCGCTCAGGATCTGGGCGTCGTGCCGATGGCCCTCTACAAGCACGTGGCCAACAAGGACGAGTTGCTCGACGGCATGATCGACGTGGTCGTCGGCGAGATCGACCCACCCGCGCAGGACACGGACTGGAAGCACGTGGTCCGCCTACGGATCCTCTCGGCACGGCAGATGCTGCGACGCCACCCGTGGGCGGCGCTGGCGATCGAATCCCGGAACATGGCCACGCTGGCCGTCCTGGACTACCTCGACTCGATGGTCGCGACGTTGCGGGCGGGCGGGTTCTCCGCCGACCTCGCCCACCACGTGATGCACGCGATGGGCAGCCGGATCCTGGGCTTCAGCCAGGAGTTGTTCGACGCCTCCCGGCGCGCCGGCCAGACCGGGACAGCCGAGGCCGACCCGCCGACGGCCATGCCGCCAGAGATCGCGGCCCGGTTTCCGCACCTCGCGGAGATCGCGATGGCGGCGTCCCACGACGACGCGTCGGTGGTGGGGCAGGGCTGCGACGACCAGTTCGAGTTCGAGTTCGCGCTGGACCTGCTGCTGGACGGCATCGAACGACTGCAGCAGCAGGGCTGGACATCCGCACACCGCCCCCGGTGAGACCGCGGCGAGTTGACTCTCCACCGGGTCGAGGCCCGAGCATCGGCGGCATGGACGACCAGCCAACACCCGACCCGATCATGGCGCGCATCATCGAGGCGGTGCAGCTCGGACAATCCGGCGCATCGACCCAGGCCCGCGAGCTGCTCAGCACGCTGTGGGACGAGATCGGCCCCGCCGGCGACGCGCTGCACCGCTGCACGCTCGCCCACCACCTCGCCGACCTGCAGGACACCGCCGACGCCGAACTCGTGTGGGACGAACGCGCCCTCGCCGCCGTCGCCGACCTCACCGACGACCGCGCCCAGCGGTACCACCACGCCCTTCAGGTGCAGGGCTTCCTGCCGTCGCTGCACCTGAATCTGGCCGACGTGCACCGACGGCTGAACAACACCACCCGGGCCCGGGCACACCTGGCCACCGCGCGGAGCCTCGTCACGCGGTTGCCGGCCGACCAGTACGGCGACCTGGTCCGCGCGGGCATCCAGCACGTCGACCGGGCACTGGCGGCGGGTTCGACAGACCGCCTCGACTCGCACCCCGCCGCGGCCGGCTGACGATCCCGCTTGCACCGTCGGGGGCCAACTGCCAGGGTCGACGGATGCCAGTGGTGACCGGCGCCGACCTGCTTGAGGCGGCCGACGAGATGACGCGTGTGCTGCACCCGCACCGCGAGCGCGACTGGTCGGTGCCCGCCGGCACGCTGACGTGGAGCTGCTGGACCACCGCCGCGCACGTCGCGCACGACCTGCTCGCGTACGCCGGCCAGGTCAGCGCGAGCCCCGATGACGGCTACCTCCCGTACGACCTGCGGGTCTCCCCCACCGCGGGCCCGGCGCGGGTGCTCACCGTGGTGCGCGCCTGCGCCGGGCTGCTCGCCGCCGCCGTCGACGCCGCCGCACCGGACGCGCGGGCCTGGCACTTCGGCCCGTGCGACCCGGCGGGTTTCGCCGCGATGGGGGTGGCCGAGACGCTGCTGCACACCCACGACGTCACCCTCGGCCTCGGGGTGGAATGGCAGCCGCCGCAGCGGCTGAGCACCCTGGTGCTGCGGCGCCTCTTCCCGGACGCCCCGACCGGCGCCGCCCCCGACGTGCTGCTGTGGATGACCGGTCGCGGTGAGCTGCCCGGCCGGGCCAGGCGTACCGCCTGGAGCTGGCGTGCGGCGGTGGACTGACCGCTAGGCGGCGGTCAGCGAGTGCCGGTGACCGTCCAGCGGAAAGGGCGGCCGGGCCGGCAGCGTCTCCCGGAACGTGTAGCCGCTCTTCTGCGCCACCCGGCAGGACGCCACGTTGTCCACCTGGTGCAGCAGATCGAGGCGGGCCAGCCCGGGGAACCGTTCGAACGCCCACCCGCTCAGCGTCATGACCGCCCGTGGGGCGATCCCGCGTCCGCGTGCCCACGCCGCCGTCCAGTAACCCACCTCGGCCGCCGGCTCACCCGGCGTGACGCCCTTGAGCACCACGTTCGCCACCAGCCGTGGGCCGTCCGCGTCGTCCTCGAGCACGGCGAAGCTGTACCGGCGCCCGTCGTCCCAGTCCCGCAGCGCCCGGTCCAGCCACCGTCGGCCCTCGGCGGTGTCGGAAACCGGGACGCGCGTCCACCGGCGCAACACCGGATCCCGGTACGCGTCCAGCAGGGCGTCCAGGTCGTCGGCGCACCAGGGGCGCAGGGCGAGCCCCTGTGCCGGGGAGGTTTCCGGCGCCCGCAGCTCGATCAGCATCCGCACAGTCTGCCGTCGACGGAGCCGGTCGGGTGCCCCGACCGGTTCAGCCCCGGCGGCGCCAGGGCAGCCACCAGCTCCGGCGCGACCGGTGCGGTGCCGCGACGACGGTCGCCGGCTCGGTAGCGGGCGTCGCGACCTCGGGCCGGGTGCGTTCGGCGCGCCAGCGGCGGACCACGTCGTCGGCGTTCACCGGCCGGACCGCCACGCGGGGGCCGTCGGGGTTGCGCAGCCATGCCACGATCTGGCCGTTGAGCTGCGCCACGAAGTCCCGTACGGACTGTTCGGTGGGCAGGTCGCGGACCTCGTCGGGGACCTGCTCGATACGCCGACGCAGTTGCAGTGGGGTGGGCAGCAGCAGGTCACTGGGCAGCTTCTCGCGCTCCAGGAAGCTCTTGATCCACCACGACTCGTCGTACGGCGTTCCGCGCCCGGGGATCGGCTTGCCCATGCCGGGCAGGTTGTCGAACTCGCCGCGTTGCACGGCTCCCCGGATCTGCGCCTCCACGGCCGCGTCCCACGCCTCGGTCACCCTCCGGCACCTCCCCTGGCCACCGTAACGCGCCGCCTCTGGCCGGCGACACACACTCGCAACGGGTCAGCGCGCCCGCGCCGGTGACCATTCCCGGCGGGCGAACGCCACGTGGTTTCCGCCCGCGTGACCGGATCCCAGGCCACGATCTGCCAGGTGGCCCTGGGTCAGGACGGTCACCCCGGCCTACGGTCGGTACCGACGGCGGTGAACGGGGGAATCGTCATGGTGGGGTCGGGTGCGCTGCTGGGCATCGCGGTGGTGGCGTTGGGGCTGGTGCTCACGCCGGGCCCGAACATGGTCTACCTGGTGTCCCGCTCGGTGGCGCAGGGCCGCCGAGCCGGGCTGGTCTCGCTACTCGGGGTGGCCGCCGGGTTCGGTGTCTACCTGGCCACGGCGGTCGCCGGCCTGGCGGCCGTGTTCGTCCTGGTGCCGGCGTTGTACGCGGTGGTGAAGCTGGCCGGGGCCGGCTACCTGCTCTGGCTGGCCTGGCGGACGCTGCGCCCGGGTGGGCAGTCACCGTTCACGCCCGCACCGCTGCCGCCGGACCCGCCCCGTCGGCTGTTCACCATGGGCCTGGTCACCAACCTGCTGAACCCGAAGATCGCGATCCTCTACGTGTCGCTGCTGCCGCAGTTCGTCGACCCGGCACGAGGGCACGTGGCGGCGCAGAGCCTGCTGCTCGGCCTGACCCAGATCGCCGTCGCGCTGAGCGTCAACGCACTGATCGTGCTCAGCGCCGGCACGCTGGCCGGGTTCTTCGCCCGCCGGCCCGCGTTTCTGCGGGTGCAGCGGTGGGTGACCGGGACGGCCCTGGCCGCGCTGGCCGTCCGCATCGCCACCGACCGCAGCCGCGCGGCGGTCGCCACCCCCTGAGCCGGTCAGTGTCCCTGGTCGCGGTGGCGACGGACCATCCCGGCGGCCAGCGGTGCGGCGTCCAGGTCGCCGGCGGCGAGCCGGGCGGCGAGGGTACGGCGTACCAGCCGGTCGGCCAACGCGGGCGCGTGCCGGCCGACGGCCAGCTCCAGACGTCCTCGTGCGGTGGTCGCCACGTCCCGGGGTGCCCGTCTGGCGGTGGCGGTGCGCAGGATCGCCGCGACCACTCCTTCGACGGGCTCCGGGCGGGACACGCCCCGCAGGGACAGACACGCCTCGGCGGTGGAGTCGTGGATGGGTGAGGCCACCATGCTCGGGTAGACCACGCTCACCCCGACGTGGGTGCCCACCTCGTGCCGCAGCGCGTCGGCGTACGCGACGAGGGCCCGCTTGCTGACTCCGTACGCGGCGGCGAGCGGCAGCGGCAGCACCGCCATCCGGCTGGCCACGAAGATCACCCGTCCGCGTGCGGTGAGCAGCGGGGGCAGCGCGGCGGCGGTGGTACGCCACGCGGCGAGCAGGTTGACCTCCAGTTGCCGGCGGACCACCTCGTCCGGCGGCAACTCGGCCGGGGCGGGGCCACCGACTCCGGCGTTGTTGATCAGCAGGTCGAGCCCGCCGAGCCGGTCGACCACGGCCCGTACCGCCTCCGGCACGGCGGCCGGGTCGGTCAGGTCGCAGCCGAGCACCGGCAGGGCGTCGTCGGGCCGTGCGTGCAGGTCGAGCCCCACCACCCGGGCGCCGGCGGCGGTCAGCGCGACGCCGAGGTGCCGGCCAAAGGTGCCGCTCGCCCCGGTGACCAGCACCCGCCGGCCGATCAGCGGCCGGCGGGTCACTGCCGGGCCCCGGCCGGGGTGGCGCGGCGGGCGCCCGAGGCCAACTCCCGGGTCAGCTCGGCCAGGTAGACGTCGAAGTCCACCCGCATGGCCGGGCGGCGTTGGCCCCAGCGGGCGGTCGCGGCCCGCAACTCGGCCCGGCACGCGGCGCGCTGCCTGTGCGGGTCGGGCAGCGCGTACCGGCCGGTGAGTTGCGCGGCGATCAGCTTCGCCTGTGCCTCCACCAGGGGGAACGCGGAACCGGTGGACTGCATCAGCCCGACGAAGGTCAGGCCGGGGGCGTCGGGGTGGAACACGTGCCGGTACAGCGCCACGGTGTCGGCGCCCCCGTCGAGCAGCGCCGGGTCGAGGAACGGGATCTCCACCCGGTAGCCGGTGCACCAGATGACCAGATCGACGCTGTCGCTGCGGCCGTCGGTGAACTCGACCCGGTCGCCGTTCAGGGCGGCGACGCCGGGTCGGGCCTCGATGTCGCCGTGGGTGAGCCGGGACAGCAGCCCGTCGGAGAGCGTCGGGTGGTCCTGGAGGAAGCCGTGGGTGGGCGCGGGCAGCCCGTAGCGGGCGGGACTGCCGACGGTGGCGGTGAGCATCGCCTGGCTGATGCGCTGGCGCAGTCGCCACGGCAACCGCCGGGCCAGCGCCCCGTTGAGGGTGTCCGACGGGCGGCCCAGCAGGTACTTCGGCACCACCCAGACGCCCCGGCGCACCGACAGCAACGTGCGGGTGGCCGCGTACGAGGCGTCCACGGCGATGTCCATGGCGGAGTTGCCGCCCCCGACGACGAGGACCCGTTTGCCGGCCAACTGTTCCGGGCCCCGGTAGTCGTGGCTGTGCATCTGCTCGGCGGTGCGGGTGCCGGGGTACGGCGGGTCGGGCAGCCGGGGCACCCGGTTGTGCCCGTTGGCGACGACCACGGCGTCGACGGTGACCTCGACCGGCCCGTCCGGTCCGCTCGCCCGCACGGTCCAGGTGCCGGGGCGATCCTGGGTGACCCGCTCGACGGTGTGGCGCAGGCGGATGCTGTCGCCCAATCCGAAGCGGTCGACGTAGTCGGCGAGGTAGCCGGCGACGCGGCGGTGGTCGGGGTAGTCGGGCCAGTCGGCGGGCATCGGGTGGTCGGCGAACTCGGTGCGGCCACGGCTGGTGTTCAGGTGCAGGGTGCGGTACGCGGGCGAGTCGGGTGCCCCGTACACCCAGAGGCCGCCGACCTGGTCGGTGGCCTCGAAACAGACCGTCGGCACGTCGGCGTCGCGCAGTGCCTTGACCGCGGTGAGCCCGGCCGCGCCGGCGCCGATCACCGCCACCCTGGGTGGTACGCCCATCGCCGCCCCCATTTAATCCAACGTTTGATGGATAATCGTCGTGCGGGGGCGGCCCGTCAAGGGGCCGGTGGTCCGTACAGCCCGTCCAGCAGGCGATGCACGAACGCCCGGAACTCACGCCGCTCCCGCGCGCCCGGCGCCCCCGCGGCCAGCGCCACCACGTGACCGTGCGTCGCCCACACCAGACTCCGTACGGTGATGTGCGGGGTCGGCTCCGTCAACGCGCCGGCCGCCGCCGCGGCGGTGAGCAGCTCCGCCACCAGCCGGTACAACGGTTCGGAGTAGCGCTCGTCGAGGTCGGCGTGCCGCTGCGGTTCCAACCAGCGACGCAGCCACAGCGCGGTGGTCTCCGGCTGGTCCTCCAGAAAGTCGACGAAGACGTCGACCAGCTCGTGCAGGGCCCGCCGCGCCGCGTCCGGCCCCGCGTCGAGGGCCGATCGGGCCTGCGCGGCGGCCTCGGTCAGGACCTCCCGCTCGGCGGCGAAGACACGGGCGAAGCAGGCGTCGTAGAGCGCCGCCTTCGTACCCGTGTGGTGCGCGACGGTGGCGACGTCGACCCCGGCGGCGGCGGCGACGTCCCGCAGCCCGACGGCGTCGAAGCCGCGTTCGGCGAACAGCGCGGTCGCCGCGGTGAGCACCACCTCGCGGGTCGGCCGGGTCTCGTCGCGGCGGGGCCGACCCGGACGGCGTCGAGGCATGGTCATGGCCGCCATTCTGCCCCTAGAATCCGGCAACCGTTGGATTGCGGAGAGGATGCGGCGATGACCGGGCTCGACCGGCGGCCCGCGGCCGCCACGGAAGCGACGCTGCCCCGCGGCCCCCTGGCCGGGTTCGCGGCCGGCTCGCTCGGCATGGGTGTCTGGGTGACCGTGCCCGGCCTGCTGCTGCTCTACTTCCTCACCGACGTGCTGGCCGTCGGGCCGTGGCTGGCCGGCCTCGCGCTGCTGCTGCCGAAGATCGCCGATGTGCTGCTGCACCCCTGGGTGGGCCACCGCGCCGACGTCGAGCAGACCCGACGGGGCGACCGGCGGCGACTGCTGCTGCTCGGCTGCGCCCTGCCGATCGCGTTCGCCGCGCTCTTCGCGGTGCCGGGCGGGCTGACCGGCGCGCCCGCCGCCGCGTGGGTGGCGGTGTTCTTCGTCGCCGGCAACCTGCTCTTCGCCGCCTACCAGGTCCCCTACCTGGCCATCCCGGCCGACCTGCGGATCGGCTACCACGAACGCACCCGGCTGATGGCGTTCCGGATGGTCGTGCTGACCCTGGGCATCCTGGTCTCCGGGTTGCTGGCCCCGCTGCTCACCGGTGGTGACACCGCGACCCGTGGTGGCTACCAGCGGATGGGCGTGGTCCTCGCCGTCGGGATGCTGCTCGCCATGCTGGTCGGTGTGGCCGGCATCGCCCGGCTGCGCGGTTCCGCGGCGGCCACCACGACGGCGGGGCACAACGGGTGGCGGGCACTGCGTACGGCGCTGCGCGACCGGCAGTTCCGCTGGCTGGTCGCCGCGTACCTGGCGATGTCCACCACCACCCATCTGGTGCTCGCCGGGGTGCCCTACTACGCCGAGTACGAGCTGCGGGCGCCCGGCCTCACCACGGTCCTGGTGGCCGCGTTCGTGGCACCGGCGCTGCTGGTCACACCGGCCTGGCTGGTGGTGGCCCGCCGCGTCGGCAAGCAGCGGGCGCTGCTCGCCGCGCAGGGCGCGTTCGCCCTCGGGTCGCTGGTCCTGGCGGTGGGCCGCCCGGCGGGCCTGCCGGTGCTGGTCGGCGCGGTGGCGGTGCTCGGGGTGTCGTTCGCCGGCATGCAACTGCTGCCGTTCTCGATGCTGCCCGACGTGATCCGCGCCGCCGCCGAACCAACCGGCGCCGGCACCTACACCGGGGTGTGGACGGCCACCGAGGCCACCGGTGCGGCCCTCGGCCCGTACGCGTACGCCATCTGCCTGACCGTCGGTGGTTTCGTGGCCTCGACGGCCGGTGAGTCGCCGGTGCAGCCGGACGCGGCGCTCGCGGCGGTCCGCTACGGCTTCGGGTTGCTGCCGGCCGTGGCGATGCTCGCGGCGCTGCTGCTGCAACGCCGCTACACCCTGGACGCGACGGCCCGGGCCGCCAGCTGACCCGCAGGCCGCCCGGCACTAGACTTCGCCCTCGATGGACGCCCAGCTCACCCCCGCCGAAACCCGCCCGTGCGCCCACTGTGGACGGCCGGTGCCGCAGCGTGTCGGCGCGGGTCGACCGTTTCGCTACTGCCAGGACAACGACGGCGCCTGCCAACGTGCCTCCCGCAACAGCCGGATGCGGCACCGCAACGCCCCCGGCCTGCCCGGGCAGG
Source organism: Micromonospora sp. CA-259024 (assembly GCF_050936255.1). NCBI lineage: Bacteria > Bacillati > Actinomycetota > Actinomycetes > Micromonosporales > Micromonosporaceae > Micromonospora > Micromonospora sp. CA-259024. Next base: position 1,924,133 of record NZ_JBNJND010000001.1, read on the forward strand.
TGGCCCGCACCTGGGAGGTGGTGGACCGCCTCGACCAGATCGTCGAGACGTTGACCGAGTCGCTGCACGCCGAGTTGTCGCCGGTGGGTGTGCAGCGGCAGCTCGCGCAGGTCCGCGCCGAGGCCGCCACCGAGATCGCGGCGGCCCAGTCCGAACGCGACGAGGCCCGCGACGACGCCGAGAACGCGGCGGCCGACGCGGCGCGCGCCCGCGAGCAGACCCGGGGTGCCCTCGCTGAGGCCGACGACGCCCGCCAGCGCGCCGAGCAGGCCGTGCGCCAGGCCACCGCGGCCGACGAGCGGGCACAGCGCGCCGAGGCCGCCCGTGACCAGGCGCGGCACGACGCCAGCGCCGCCGAGGCGCTGCGCGCCCAGGCCGAACGCGACCGCGACCAGGCCCGTGCCGAGGTGCGTGACCTGCGGGTGGAGCGCGACGCCGAGCGGCAGCGGGTGGCCGACCTGACCGTTGAGCGCGACGCGGCGCGCGCCGACGCCGAGCGGGCCACCCGGGCCGCTGCCGAGGCGACCGAGCGGGCTGGGCGGTGGCAGGCCGAGGTGCAGGACGTGCGGCGGCAGATCGAGCAGACCCGCGCCGACGCCACGCGGACCCGCGCGGAGGCCGCCGACGCGGCCCGGGCCCGGGAGCAGGCCGACCGGGCCCGCGACCGCGCGCAGGTCGCGGCCCGTCAGGCCGACGACGCCCGCCAGGAGGCCGCGGAGCTGGCCGCGCGGTTGCGCGCCGAACTGGCCGCCACGGCCGCACAGCGCGACACGCTCACCGCCGAGCTGACCGGGGCCCGGCAGGCCGCGGCCACCGCCGAGGGCCGGGCCACCGCCCTGACGGTACGACTCGACGCCGCCGAAACCGACCGGGACCTGGCCCAGCGGCGGGTGGCGCAGCTCGGTGACCAGGTCAGCGACCTGGCGTTGGCGCTGGCCCGCCTCGGTGCCGCCACCGGTGACGACGGCACCCGTTGATCGCGGCGGACGTCGGCGCAACCTTCGCCGTGCCCGGGCGGTTAACATCCCCGGTGGCAGCGGATACACATCACCGTTGCGACCCACCCGGGGATCACCTGGCCGGGTGACCGTCCCGGCCGGTTACCCTTGGTCCCGGCCCACCCGTGGACGCCTCACGCCCTCGGGCGGGAATGGCTCGACGGGAACGCACCGTTACACCCAGAAGACCAGCACCACGAACGAGGGGAAGTCGATCATGGGCGAGCGTATGCTGCGCGGAAGCCGCCTTGGCGCGGTGAGCTACGAATCCGACCGCAACACGGAGCTCGCGCCGCGTCAGACCCGCGAGTACCTCTGTGCCAAGGGCCACCAGTTCGAGGTCCCGTTCGCCGTCGACGCCGAGGTCCCGACGACCTGGGAATGCAAGTTCGACGGCAGCGTCGCCCGACTCGTCGACGGCAGCGAGCCGGAGCAGAAGAAGGCCAAGCCGCCGCGTACCCACTGGGACATGCTGCTGGAGCGCCGCTCCATCGCCGAGCTCGAGGACATCCTCGCTGAGCGGCTGCAGGAGGTTCGTACCCGCCGCGGCCGCGCCTGAGCCGCACGCACGACGACGGCGCCCCCGGGGATGTCCCCGGGGGCGCCGTCGTGTGTCCGTGCTCAGTGGCGACCGGGCTCGATGATCTCGCCCTCGATGGCCCGCCCGCCGTCGACGACCACCGGCTGTTCCGGCTGCGGGGTCGGTCGCGGCGCACCCTGGCGCACCCGCACCGTGCGCGGCCCGAACAGGTCACCGGCGACCATCGACGACACCCGCCGCTCGGTGGTGCGTTGCACCCCGAGGCGGGCCAGTCGACGCACCGGCGGCACCAGCAGCAGCAGCCCGATCAGCCCGCTGACCAGACCGGGCACCGCCAGCAACAGGGCGCCGGCCAACCCCACCAGCCCGTCGGTCACCTGCTGACCCGGCGGCTGCCCGGCGGTGGCGGCGGAGCGGAAACCACGCCAGGCCCGCATCCCCTCGCGGCGCAGCAGCACCAGCCCCAGCAGGGAGGCGGCGAACACGAGCAGCACCGCCGCCCCGAACCCGAACGCGCGCCCCACGCCGACGAACACCGCCAGCTCCACGACCACCGCCAGCAACAGGGCCAACGGTACGAACCTCAGTCCTCGGCGCATCTCACCTCATCGCCATTCCCGCGACACCATGGGCGTGTCCCGCCCATCCAGCATGACACGAACGCGCTCACGGCCACCGCGCCTGACCGGTCGAGGTGCCGTGCAGCCCCCGGCGCACCGCCTGCCGCCGGTCCCGCACAGCCCAGGCGGTGATCCGCCACAGCGCCTCGGCCACGATCCGCGGGCTCATCTTGCTGTCCCCGCGTTCCCGTTCGGCGAAGGTGATCGGCACCTCCACGATCCGCACCCCGGCCCGGTGCGCCAACCGGGACAACTCCACCTGGAACGAGTAGCCCTGGGAGGTCACCGAGCCCAGGTCGATGGCGTCCAACGCGCTGATCCGGTACACCCGGTAGCCGCCGGTGGCGTCGGAGACCGGCATGCCCAGCGCGAGGCGCGCGTACAGGTTGCCGCCGCGCGAGAGCAGCAGCCGCCGCAGCGGCCAGTTGACCACCTGCGCGCCGCTGGTCCACCGGGACCCGATCACCACGTCGGCGTCGCGGGCGGCGTCCAGCAACGCCGGCAGGTCCTCCGGTGCGTGCGAACCGTCGGCGTCCATCTCCACGACCGCCTGGTAGCCACGCTCACGCGCCCAACCGAACCCGGCCAGGTACGCCGCGCCGAGGCCCTGCTTGCCGTGGCGGTGCAGCACCTGCACGTGCGCGTCGCCGTCGGCGAGAGCGTCGGCGATCGCGCCGGTGCCGTCGGGGCTGTTGTCGTCGGCGATGAGGATCTGCACCGCCGGGGCGGCCCGCCGCACCCGACCCACGATCGCGGCGATGTTGTCGGCCTCGTTGTAGGTGGGGATCACCACCAGCACCCGCCCCACACCGGGTACCTCGTCCGGGCGTCGAATCGTATCGGTCGCCTGGATCACGGTTCCTCCGCTCCCGCCGGCGTACCGGCTGTTGCTAACCGGGCATGACCCGCTGCCGCCGGCGCAGTACCGCCGCGCCGACCAGGGCCGCCGCGGCCAGGGCGGCGAGCGCCACCTCCGGCCACCAGCCGAGGCGGGTGGCGAGGGTACGTCCGCCGTCGAGGTGCACCTGCCGCACCACGACCTCCCGGGTGTTGAACCCGGTGGCATCGCTTACCCGCCCGTCGGGTGCGACGAACCCGGACACCCCGACCGTGGAGGCCATCAACGCCGGCCGGCCGTGCTCCACCGCCCGCAGCCGCACCATGGCCATCTGCTGGCGGGCCTCCGCCACGTCGAAGGTGGCGTTGTTGGTCTGCACCACCAGCAGCTGAGCGCCGCCGGTGACGGTGTCGCGGACCACCCCGTCGTAGGCGACCTCGAAGCAGATCACGTCACCGAGCACGGCCGGGCCGGTGCGTACCACGCCCGGGGTGCTCCCGCCCACGAAGTCGCTGCGGATCAGGTCGACCTGCTTGCTGACCATGCGGGCGATGTCGCGCAGCGGCACGTACTCGGCGAACGGCACCGGGTGGCGCTTCGCGTACAACTGGTCCAGGTCGGGGCCGGTGCCGGGCCGCCACAGGATGCCCACGTTGCGGACCTGCCCGGCGCCGGGGCCCAGCAGCACCGCGCCGACCAGGATCGGCGCGCGGACCGCGTCGGCGGCCTGGGAGATCCGCGCTCCGGCGGTGGGGTTGCGCAGCGGGTCGATGTCGCTGGAGTTCTCCGGCCACACCACCAGGTCGGGTTGACGCTGCTGCCCGGCGGTGACCCGGGCGGCCAACTCGATGGTGGCGTCGACGTGGTTGTTGAGCACCGCCTGCCGTTGGGCGTTGAAGTCCAGGCCCAGCCGCGGCACGTTGCCCTGCACGATGGCCACCGTGACCGTGGCGCCCGACCCCGCGGCGGCGACCGGCACGAGCAGGCCCCCAGCGGTCAGCGCGACCGCCACGGCAGCCGGTACGGCCACCGGCGCCCACCGTCGCGCTGGCGTGGCACCCAGGGGGCCGTCAGCGGGCGGGGTGTCGTCCTGTGGGGTGCGCCGGGCGGTGACCCAGCCCTGCCAGGCGGCGGTGACCAGCAGCCCGCCGACGAGGGCCACCGCGAAGGTGACCAGCGGCGCGCCGCCCAGCGCGGCCAGGCGCAGCAGCGGTGACGTGTCCTGGCTGAACGCGAGCCGCCCCCACGGGAACCCTCCGAACGGGGTGCGGTCGCGCAACGCCTCCTGCCCCACCCACAGCAGCCCGGTCAGCACCGGCCACGCCCAGCGGCTGCGGTCGGCCAACGGGGACACCCACGCGGTGGCCGCGCCCAGCAGCGCCAGGTAACCGGCCTGCAGCAGCGACAGCAGCACCCACGGCAGGTAGCCGGTGTGCAGGTTCGTCCAGGCCAGCAGCGGGGCGAAGAACGCCACCCCGGTCAGGAAGCCCAGACCGGCGCCGGCGCGCAACCGCCGCCGGTGTACGGAGGCGGCCAGCAACGCCACTCCGACCGGCGCGAGCGGCCACACCCCGTACGGGGGGAACGCCATCAGCAGGGCCAGCCCGGCGGCCACGGCCAGGGGCACGGCGGCGCCCAGCGGCAGCGGCCGGCCGGTCACGACCGGCCGGGGCAGCACCGCCGGGGTGTGGGTCTCATCCCGGTCCAGGGTCGTCACCGCTTCACCTCGATCACGGGGCGAAGGTTACCTGGCTGGCGGGCGCACCGGCCGCATCGGCCCGCCGTGCACAGACCGCCCAGCGGGCATGAAATCGGGGCGCGGCTGACGCCGCGCCCCGATGCTCCCAGGCCCTTCCCGGCCGGTGTGGCGAGGATGGGGCACGACGACCTTCGGACCGACCGGACGTGGACTGGCTGCCCCCGCCGGGCCGTTGTCTACTGGCCGTGCACCTCACCCTGCCCGTACACCGGTAACCGCGGCCGGTTCGCGCCGCCCCGCCGACCCCCGCCCGCTGGACCTGGCCGCCGCGACGATGACGCTGAAAAATGTCGCTCGGCCAGCGGACGAAGGGACGAAGCGAACAACAGCCGCTTCCCGTGGTAGGACTCAAAGACGGTACGTGTTGCACCCCGTCGGTTGTCAACCCGCCCCCGGCCTGTCGTGTGTTGCGCCACGGCGTGTCGGGTCGGCGTGTCTCAATGGGTGCGGAGATGGTGACGCAGCAGAGCCCCCGCGGCCGTCCGGTGCTCCTCGGCGAGCAGTCCGCCGGCGGCCAGCACATAGTCGACGTCGACCACCGCCCGAGCGGCGCGCGGCAACGCCCACCCGCCGGCGTGGTCGGCGAGGACCGCCGCCAGCACCTGCCCGGACGCGTCCGCCGGGGCGTGCCGCAGCACCCCACCGGAGCCCACCACCAGTCGCACGTCCCGCAGGTCCCGCCCGGCCCGCTCACCGGTGGCGGCGCCACGGGCGTGCCGGCGCAACGCCACCGTCGCCGCGAGCGTGGCGATCCGGGCGTCCACGGCCCGCTCGGCGTCGTCGGCGGCCAGGAACGCCGGGTCGGCGGCCCGCAGCGCCGCGGCGGCCGCCAGGTCGTCGGACTCACCGGGGGCGAGCAGCCGCTCCTCCAGGGCGGCCCGAACGACCCCGGGGGCGCTCCACCGCATGCCCAGGTCCCCCTCCACGGTGCGGGCCCGCCACAGACTCCCGGCGACCTCCCGGCCCGGCCCGGTGGCCCGCTCGTCGGGGGTGAGCACCGAGTACACGTCGGTGGTGGCCCCACCCACGTCGACCACGGCCAGGTCCCCGCCGATGGTGTCGGCGAGCACCTCCACACCGGTGAGGACCGCGTCGGGGGTGGCCGCCCGCACCAGCCGGGCGAACCGGGTGCCCTTCGACAGCCGTTTACCGCCGATGACGTGGCGCAGAAACACCGCGCGGATCGCCGCCCGCGCCGACGCCGGGGCGAGCACCCCGATGCGGGGCAGGACGTTCTCCGCGCCCGTCACCGGCACCCCGGCGGCCTCCAGCAGCCCGGTCAGCTGTGCGCGGACGTCGCCGTTGCCGGCGTACACCACCGGCACCCGCCACCGGGCCCGGGCCAACCGGGTCGCGTTGTGGGTGATCGTGTCGGCGTCACCGCCGTCGGTGCCACCGACCAGCAGCACCACGTCGCACCGGGCGGCCCGCAGCGCCGCCAGGTCCGCCGCGCCGAGCCGACCGGCCGCCACGTGCACCACGTGCGCGCCGGCGGACAACCCCACCCGGCGGCCCGCCTGCGCGGTGACCAGCGGCTCGTAGCCGATCACGGCCAGCCGCAGCCCACCGCCGGCCGACGAGCAGACGTACCACGGCACGTCCCGCGCCCCCAGGCCGGCGGTGGCCGCTGCGACCGCGGCGTCCAGACCGTGCAGCACGTCGCTGCCCACCGTGGTGGGCGCGGCCGCCGCGCCCACCAGCACACCGGCGGCCAGGTCCACCACCGCCACCTTGGTGTACGTGGAGCCGACGTCCGCGCAGACCGCCAGGGTGACGGACCTCCCATGTTCGCGACTGCGGGGCTCGCAACCCCGGCTCACTCCTCGCGACTCACGTTGGCGGCGGGAACGACCACGGTGCCGGTCGCGGTGACCGCCACGATCGGCGGGTCCAGGACCTCGGCGGCCGACTCGGAGCGGTCCGGGCGGCCCCGGCACACCACGGCGCAGGACAGCTCCAGGGTGCGGCTGCGGGTGCCCACCCGCGACACCTGCGCGGTCACCTGCACCACGTCACCGGCGCGGATCGGCGCGTGGAACCGCACGTCGGCGTAACCGGCGAACAGCCCCTCGTCACCGTCGGTCTGGATGCACACCTCCGTGGCGACGTCGCCGAACAGACCGAGGGCGTACGCCCCGTCGACGAGGTTGCCGGCGTAGTGGGCGTGCGAGTACGGCACATACCGTCGGTGCGTCACCGTCAACCCGAGCCTGGAGTCGGTCATGCCATCGCCTTCTTCTGCGTGATCAGGGCGTGCACCAGGTAACTGGCCACCTCGCCGGGCGTGGTGCCCCGACCGAAGATCCGGTCCACACCCAACTCGTCGGTCATCGTCTCGTCGAACCGGGGGCCACCGACGATCAGCAGCGGCCGCCGCCCGGCGGGCATCGCCTCGCGGAACGCCGCGGACATCTCCCGGGTGTTGTGCAGATGCGCGTCGCGCTGGGTGACGACCTGCGACACCAGCACCGCGTCGGCCTTCTCCACCCGGGCGGCCTCCACCAGCTCCGGCACACTGACCTGCGCACCCAGGTTGGTGACCTTCAGCTCCCGGTAGTACTCCAGGCCCTTCTCACCCGCGATGCCCTTGACGTTGAGGATCGCGTCGATGCCCACGGTGTGCGCGTCGGTGCCGATGCACGCCCCGACCACGGACAGCTTGCGCCGCAGCCGCTGCTTGACCACCGTGTTGACCTCCTTGGCCGACAGCAGCGCGAAGTCCCGTTCCACCACCTGCACCGCGTTGAGGTCGACCAGGTGGTTCACCCGCCCGTACACGACGAAGAACGTGAACCCGTCACCCATCGGCTTGGCGTGCACCACCATCGCCGGGTCGATGCCCATCCGGTTGGCCAACTGCACCGCCGCGCCCTCGGCCCGCTTGTCGTGCGTCACCGGCAGGGTGAACGACACCTGCACCATCCCGTCACCGGTGGTGTCCCCGTACGGCCGCACGATCTTCTTCGCGGCGTCGGCGGCGCTCATGCCGCATCCCCTTCCAGGATCTCGGTGGCCGGGTTGCAGTAGTCCGCCTCGTGCGCCGCGACCCCGGCGAGGCCCTTACCGCGGTCCGCCGGCCGCTTCATGATCCCGAACGTGCCCTCCGCGATCGCCGTCAGCAACGTCTGCTCCCCGATGCGCTCCAACAGGTCCAGCGCCTCACCGAGGACCTGGTTGGCCCGGCGCCGGATGAACCCGCCCGGCGCCGGTACGAAGTCCTCGTGCAGCCCACCGGCCGCACCCAGCACGTACCGCACGTTCTGCAGGGCGATGTCCCGGTCGGACAACCACGGCGTCACCACCGCCTCGGTCATCATCCCCACCAGCAGGATGCCCTGACCGGTCAGCGCACCCGCCAGGTTGAAGAACCCGTCGAGCAGGTTGCCCCGGAACACGTCGCCGGTCATGTGCTTCGTCGGCGGCATCCACTTCAGCGGCGCCTCGGGGAACAGCTCCCGCGCCAGCAGCGCGTGCGCCAACTCCAACCGGAACGACTCCGGCACCTCCGGGTTGATCTCGAACGCGTGCCCCAGCCCCAACTGCCAGTCCGCCAGGCCTGCCTCGTGCGCGAAGTACTCGTTGAGCAGCTGCGACACCGTCACCGTGTGCGCCTCGTCGACCGCGTCGGCGGTGGTCAGGTAGTTGTCCTCACCGGTGTTGATGATGATCCCGGCGCGGGCGTGCACCTGCCGGGAGAACCGCTGGTCGACGAACGTACGAACCGGGTTGATGTCGCGGAACAGGATCCCGTACATCGAGTCGTTCAACATCATGTCGAGGCGTTCCAACCCCGCGAGGGTCGCCATCTCCGGCATGCACAACCCGGAGGCGTAGTTGGTCAACCGCACGTAGCGGCCCAACTCCTTCGACGACTCGTCCAGCGCCGCGCGCATCAGCCGGAAGTTCTCCTGCGTGGCGTACGTGCCGGCGAACCCCTCCCGGGTCGCGCCCTCGGGCACGTAGTCCAGCAGCGACTGCCCGGTGGAGCGGATCACCGCGATCACGTCCGCGCCCGCCCGCGCCGCCGCCTGCGCCTGCGGAATGTCCTCGTAGATGTCCCCGGTCGCCACGATCAGGTAGATCCACGGCCGCTGCGCCGGGTCCCCGTGCCGCTTCACGAGGCGGTCCCGTTCGGCGCGCCGCCGGTCGATACGCCGAATGCCCGCACCGACCGCCTTCCGCGCCGCCGACCGGGCTCCCGTCGCGGCCCGCCCGCTGGGCAGAGCGAAACGCACCGACCCGGCGGCGGCCTTCTGCGCCAACAGCGTCACGTCCGTGATGCCCTCGCGCGCCAACGCGTCGAACACCGGCACGGCCACCCCGTGCCCCAACCCCACGTCCGCGACGACCGCGTCGACGAGCCGGTTCACCCACGGAATGCCGTCCGGGTCGGCGCCGGTCACCCCGGCCAGGCGCAGCACCGCCCGCTCCACCGACACCGTGGTGTGGCTGCGCGCCAGGTCCACCACCGGCTGCCCGGCCCGACGCGCCAACTCCCGTGCCCGCGCCACGAGCACCGGATCAAGATCAAGCTTGCTCATCGACCATCCACTCGTTCCTGTGCCTGATGGCTCGCTCGCTCCGCTCGCTCACGACGACCCTTCCTCATAGATGACCTCACCGCGCAGCACCAGGCTCCGGCACACCGGCAGGGGCGTCGGGTCGTCCGCACCCCGCAGCTCCGGGTCCTCGGCCAGCAGCACCGGCAGGCCCCGCTCCACCCCGGCCGGCGTCGACCACACCGCGAACGTCGCCGGCGCACCCAACGCCAACACACCCTCGACGTCCAGGTGCACCGCCCGCCACCCACCACGGGTGTGCGCGGCGAACGCCGCCCGCACACTCATCCGCTGCGCCGGGTTGTGGTGCGCCGCCGCCGCCCGCACCGACCCCCACGGGTCCAGCGGCGTCACCGGCGAATCCGACCCGAACGCCAACGCCACACCCACACCGTGCATCGCACCCATCGGGTTCGACTCCAACGACCGGTCCAGACCCAGCCGCGCCTCGTACATCCGGCCCGCGCCACCCCACAACCGGTCGAACGCCGGCTGCATGCTCGCCACGATTCCGTACTCCACGAAAGCGGCGATCATCCGCTTGTTCATGATCTCCGCGTGCTCGATGCGGTGGCGGGCCGCGCGCAGCCGTTCCACACCCAGCGTCCGCGCCGCCGCCGCGAAACCGTCGAGGACCGTGCCGATCGCCGCGTCACCGATCGCGTGGAACCCGCCCTGCATGCCGTGCGCCGCGCAGTCCAGCAGATGATCACGTACCTGCTCGGCCGACAGGTACCCGTGCCCGCAACCGTCACCGTCGCCGTACGGCTGCGACACGTGCGCGGTACGCGAACCCAACGCCCCGTCGGCGAACAGGTCACCACCGGCGCCCACCGCACCCAACTCCCGGGCCCGCGCCGCGCCCCCCAACTCGCCCCAGTACCCGTATACCTCCGGCAACCCCGCACCGGAGATGCTCAGCAGGCCCGTGAAGTCCTCCTCGTCGGAGATGTCCGGACCACCGCACTCGTGCACCGCGGCGATACCCAACGACGCCGCGTGCTCCAGGGCCACCCGCTGCGCCGCGACCCGCTGCGCCCGACTCACCGACCCCTGCGCCACCGCACGCACCACGTGATGCGCGTCCCGCCGCAACCAGCCCGACGCGTCGTACCCGGCCTCGGCCGCCGCCTGCGGGCACGCCGCCAGCAGCGCCGACGACACCAACGCCGAGTGGATCGACGCCTGCGACAGGTACACCCGCCGGCCACCGGCCGCCCGGTCCAGCGCCGCCGCGTCCGGCAACGCCGGATCCGACCAGCCCGACTCGTCCCAGCCGTGCCCCAGCACCACCGCGTCCGCCGGCAGACCCGCCGCGAACCCGGCCACCGCGTCCAGCAACTGCCCGGCCGAACGCACCCCGGACAACTCCAGCCCGGACAACGCCAACCCGGTGTCGGTGGCGTGCACGTGCGCGTCGACGAAGGCCGGCGTCACCAACGCCCCACCCAGGTCCACCACCCGGTCGGCCGGCGGCGCGTCGCCGTCGGGCCCCAACCAGGCGATCCGCCCACCGGACACCAGCAGCGCGGTGGCGCTCGGATCGGCGGGGCAGTGCAGCACGCCGCCGCGGTACAACGTCGAGGGGTTCGTCATGACCTCAGTCTGCCGCGATCCGCGCCGCGAACAGCTGACGCACCCCCGGCTCGGCGCGCAACAGCCCCAACGCCAACTCCGCGTGCCCCGGCACGTAACCGTTGCCCACCAGCATCGTCACGTCCGCGGCCAACCCCTCCGCGCCCAACGCGGCCGCGGAGAAGCTCGTCGCCATCGAGAAGAAGATCACTGTGCCGCCGTCCGCGGTGGCCAACACCGCCCCGTGCTCACACCCCGGCACGTCCACGCAGACCACCGTGACGTCCGCCGGGGCACCCAGGGCGGTGGTCACCGCCGTGGACAGCCCCACCGGGTCCCGCGCATCGGCCAACGCCACCACCGACGCCAGGCCGGCAGTCACCAGCGCGTCGCGCTCCGCCGCCACCGGCACCACCCCGACGGTACGCCCGGCACCCGCCCGCCGCGCCGCGGCCAGGGACAACGACCCGCTCTTGCCCGCCCCACCGATCACCGCGACCCGCACCGGCGTCGGATCACCGGCACGACGACGCTCCTCGACGTAACGCGACACCACCCGCGCGGTCAGCGCCGGCGCCCCGCACACGTCCAGGACCGCCAGGGACAACTGGGGGTCCTCGTCGTCGGGCAGCACCGCGGCGATGGAACGGGCGAACAGGATCGCCCACCCGTCACACGGCACCTGCTCACTGCGCCCGTCCCAGCGGGCCAGCCCGTCGGTCACCACCAGCGGGGTCAGCGTCAACGACACCAGGGTCGCGACCCGCTCCCCCGCCCTGAGCCCCAGCGGGGAACGCCGGCCGGCCTCCTCGACGGTGCCGATCAACATCCCGCCGGACCCGGTAACCGGGTTCTGCATCTTTCCCCGGGTCGAAATGATCTGCAGCACCTCGGCGCGGACCGCGTCGCCGTCCCCGCCGTGCTTCTCCGACAGCTGCCGGAAGCTCGCCGCGTCCAGGTTGAGCCGCTGCACCCGGATCCGCACCTCGTTCGGCGCGATCGCCGCCGACGCGTCCAGGCGCCAAGCCGCCTGCGGCAGCACCCCCGCCGGTTGCACGACGCGGTGCAGTCCCACCGGTGACGTCACGCCGACCTCCCCTGTCCAGCCGCTCGAAGCCCCGGTCAAGGCTCGCGTAACGGGAAAACTTACGGCAGACTAATTTCTTTGCCGGATATTTTCCAGTAGCCTTCGAGCTTCGCGATCTGCCGCAACACCGAGGAGGGGCCGTGACCCAGACCCAACCGGTTGAGACCATCCCTCAACCCCGTCACGCCCCGGTCGCCGTACCGACCGCCGGGCAGCCGTACGAATACCACCGCCGCCCCCTGGTCGAACCCGACTGGACCCGCTTCCCCGGCTGGCGCCACGTCACCCGCGACCAGTGGGAATCCGCCCAGTGGCAGCGCGTCAACTGCGTCAAGAACATCAAGCAGCTCCGCACCGTCTTCGGCGACCTCATCGACGACAGCTTCTACACCGACCTCGAAGCCGACCAGCGGGCCCTGGCCACCATGTCGATGCTCGTACCGCCCCAGATGATCAACACGATGGTGCCGTTCGCGCCCCTCACCACCGAGGCGCTGCTCGCCGACCCCATCCGCCGCTACATGATCCCGGTCGCCTCCGACCGACGCACCGACTGGCCGTCACACCCCTACGCCAGCCGCGACAGCCTCCACGAGCACGACATGTGGGTCGCCGAAGGCCTCACCCACCGCTACCCCACCAAGGTCCTCGCCGAACTGCTCTCCACCTGCCCCCAGTACTGCGGGCACTGCACCCGCATGGACCTCGTCGGCAACTCCACCCCCGCCGTCGACAAACTCAAACTCACCCTCAAGCCCGTCGACCGCTACGACGCCCACATCGCCTACCTCAAGGCCCACCCCGGCGTCCGCGACGTCGTCGTCTCCGGCGGCGACGTGGCCAACGTCCCCTGGCGCAACCTCGAGTCGTACCTCATGCGCCTGCTGGAACTGGAGACGGTCCGCGACATCCGGCTCGCCACCAAGGCCCTCATGGGCCTCCCCCAGCACTGGCTGCAGCCCGACGTCGTCGAAGGCCTCGAACGGGTCGCCCGCACCGCCGCCCGCCGCGGCGTCAACCTCGCCATCCACACCCACGTCAACCACGCCCAGTCGCTCACCCCACTGGTCGCCAAGGCAGCCCAGACCGCCCTCGACGTCGGCGTCCGCGACGTCCGCAACCAGGGCGTGCTCATGCGCGGCGTCAACGCCACCACCCCGGAACTGCTCGACCTCTGCTTCGCGCTCCAGGGTGAAGCCGGGATCCTGCCGTACTACTTCTACATGTGCGACATGATCCCCAACGCCGAGCACTGGCGCGTCCCGGTCTGGCACGCCCAACAACTCCAGCACGACATCATGGGCTACCTACCCGGCTACGCCACCCCCCGCATCGTCTGCGACGTCCCGTTCGTCGGCAAACGCTGGGTGCACATGCTCACCGACTACGACCGCGAGCGCGGCATCTCCTACTGGACGAAGAACTACCGCACCTCCATCGAGTCCGCCGACCTGGAGGCGCTCAACAAGCGCTACGCCTACTACGACCCGATCGACACCCTGCCCGACAGCGGCCAGCAGTGGTGGGCCGACCACCGCAACGACTGACCCAGCACCAACGACACCCCGGGAATCCCCTTCCCGGGGTGTCGCCCATTCCCGGCGGCTACCGTCCCCACCATGGGACACCGGCGGCCCACCCCCGAACACGACACCGCCGAACGGGTCACCCCCGTCGAGGTCTTCTTCGACGTCGTCTTCGTCCTCACCATCACCCAGCTCACCCACGCCCTCGAGGCAGACCTCACCTGGGCCGGCCTCAGCCGCACGGTGCTCATCTTCGGACTGCTCTGGTACCTCTACACCGGCTACGCCTGGCTCACCAACCACGTCCCACCCCGGCGGACCACCGCCAAACTGCTACTCCTCGCCGGCATGGCCAGCTTCCTGCTCACCGCCGTCGCGCTCCCCGCCGCCCTCGCCGACACCGGCCTGATCTTCGCCATCGGCTACCTGGCCGTGGTCGTCGTCCACCTCATCATGTTCATGCGCTCCGACGCCCGCGCCGGCGCACTCCGACTCGCCCCCTACAACCTCGGCGCCGCACTGCTCATCCTGGCCGCCTCCGCGCTCGACGGCCCCGCCGTCCCCGCCCTCTGGGCCGCAGCCGTCCTCGCCCAGGCCGTCCTGCCCTACCTACTCCCCCGCCACTCCTGGCTCCGCGTCGCCGCCACCTTCCACCTCGGCCCGGCACACTTCGTCGAACGACACGGCCTGCTCGTCATCGTCGCCCTCGGCGAATCCGTCGTCGCCATCGGCATGGGCATCCCCACCGACCAGGTCACCGCCGCGAGAGCCGGCGCGATCCTGCTCGCCCTCGCCCTACCCGCCGCCCTCTGGTGGATCTACTTCGCCGACACCCGACCCGCCGAGACCGCACTCGCCGAAGCGACATTCGCCGACCGCAGCCGGATGGCCGCCCGCGCCTACGTCCTCCCCCACTTCCTGCTGCTGCTCGGAGTCATCCCCACCGCCGCCGATCTGCAGGCCACCGTCGCCCACCCCGACCAACCGGCCACCCCCGGCGCAGCCCTGGCACTCGGCGGCGGCGTCGCGCTCTACCTGACCGGCATCTCCGCCGTCCGCCGCGCCCTACGCCTGCCCATCTCCCTCACCCGCCCCACCGCCGCGCTGGCGGTGCTGGCCACCGTCCCCGTCGGCGTCACCCTCCCCGCCACCGTGCAGCTCGCCACCGTCACCGCCGTGCTGGTACTGATGCTCGTGGCCGACGCCCGGTGGCCGTGGCCGCACGTCGGCCGCCTCACCCGGGCATCGGTCGGCCCCTGACGAGCTCGCGGACGGCGCCTTCCGCCAACCGGGCCGTCAGGCGCCAGCCAGCACCTCGGACAGCGTGGCCGGGGCCAGCCCCCGCTCGCGCAGCCCGGCCAGGATGTGCGGCAGGGCCTCGTCGGTCATCGCGGCGTTCGCCTCGGTCACGTGCATGATCACCACCGACCCCGGGCGAACGTGGTCCAGCACCGCCCGCACCAACGGCTTCCACGCGGTCGCGAACGGATCGCCGCTGACCACGTCGCCGTCGACCACCGTTACGCCCAACGGCGCCAGGGCGTCCAGCACCGCCGCGTCGTGGCACAGCCCCGGGAAGCGGAAATAGCGAGTCTGCCGACCCCCGTACGGCGCGATCACCTCGAACGTCTTCGCCACGTCGGCGGCCAACTCGTCGACCGGCAGCCGGGGCAGGTCATAACAGTCAGCGGTGAACGCCGCGTGCCCGTAGGTGTGGTTGGCCAACTCAAAGCGCGGATTGCCCGCGATCCGCCGGGTCACGTCCGGATAACGCTGCACCCACTTGCCGGTCAGGAAGAACGTCGCCGGCACCTGCTCCCGTTCCAGCAGGTCGAGGATGCGTAGGTTCGCGTACGACTTCACCCGACCGGCACGCAGGCTGTCCAGCATCCCGTCGGTCATGTCCGCGTCGAAGGTCAGCGCGACCTTGCTACCGGTCCGTGGCCCGTGATCGACCACCGGTGCCCGGGTCCCCACCCGCGTCGCCCCGGGCACCGTGGGAGCCGCCGGCGTGGCAACTGTCGGCGATGGAGTGGCACTGGCCGAGGGTACGGGCGCAGAGGCGGACGAGCCGACGAAGATCGACCGGTCCGGCGGTGGCACGCGGGACGCTGTGCACGCGACACTGCCGACAACGGCCACCGCAACCAGTACGCCACACCACAACGGGCGAAGCCGGGGTCGGATCACGCCGGAGATCATCGCAGACGCGAAAGCGTCTCACTGCCCCCTCTGCTCGAGCCCAATCCCGCCGATCTTGCACTTTCGGTTGTCGAAATGGCTCGAATATCCCTTACGTCGGGGCAGCAAGTGCAAGATCGCAGAGCAGACACCATCGCCCAGCCCAACGACCCGGCCACGAACACCCCGCCGAAGTTCACGCCGCCGGCTGGAAGGTGGCGACGAAGCCGTAGCATCCCAGCGCGAGCACCCCGGCCGCGATCCACCACAGGCCGCGTTGCTCCCGCAGCCCTGCCAGACCAGCCAGGCGCCGCCGATCTCGGCAAGTGCGGCCAGCACGAACAGCGCCGGGGAACGCAGCACGGTCACGCCGCGACAGTGGCCGCAGCACACGACGGGTCCCCGGGCGACGATACGCCCGGGGACCCGTGGACCGCTCAGGTCACTTCGTGAAGGCGTCCTTCACGTTGCGGCCGGCGTCCTTGACGTTCTGACCGGCCTGCTTGGCGCGCGCGTCGCTCTGCTGGCTGGCGCCCTCGCCACGCATCCGCTCGTTGTCGGTCATGTCACCGACGCGCTCACGCGCGGCGCCGGCCATCTGCTCAACCTTGTTTCGTGCCTTCTCGGTGAAGCTCATCGCGCCTCCTCGGTCTGGCGGTTGTCCTCGCTCGCTTGCCCGGTCTCTGGGTGCCGAAACCGGCGGTGCCGGTCGGCACACCCGCTAAGGCGTCCTAGGAAGATAGGTTGAGGGAGGGCCCCATGACGGCCCGGCCCACGATGGTTAACTGACCGCATGGGAGAGCTCCTGCTGATCCGACACGGCGAGACCACCTGGAGCGCCAGCCGGCAGCACACCTCGTACACCGATCTGGAGCTGACCCCCGACGGCGAGCGACAGGCCCGCACCCTCGCCGCGTTCCTCGCCGGTCGGCGCTTCGTGACCGTGCTGGCCAGCCCCCGCTCCCGGGCGCTGCGCACCGCGCAGCTGGCCGGGCTCACCGTCGACGCCGTCGACGAGGACCTCAGCGAGTGGAACTACGGCGAGTACGAGGGCCGCACCACCGTCGACATCCACTCCGACCAGCCACACTGGAACATCTGGACCGACGGCTGCCCCGGCGGGGAGTCACCCGCGCAGGTGGGCGAACGGCTCGAACGGGTGCTGGCCCGGGTGACCCCGCTGCTCGACCGTGGCACCGTCGCGCTCGTCGGCCACGCGCACAGCCTGCGGGTGCTCGGCGCCCTCTGGATCGGCCTGCCCCCGTCCGCGGGCGGACTGCTCCGCCTGGACACCGCCACCGTCAGCGCGCTCGGTCACGAACACGGCCGGCAGGTCATCCTGCGGTGGAACCAGCCGGCTCCTCCGGCACCCGGGACCGCGACCGACTCGGTGCCGGGGCACTGATCTTCGGCGGCCGGTTCTCGTACGGCGTGGACAGCACCACCGTCGTCCGGGTCGTCACGTTCGCCGACGTACGGATCTCCTGCAGCACCCGCTCCAGGTCGGTCGGGCTCGCCACCCGCACCAGCAGCAGGTAGAAGTCCTCCCCCGCCACCGAGTAACAGGAGTCGATCTCGGGCAGGTGCGCCAGCCGCTCCGGCGCGTCGTCCGGCTGCGACGGGTCGAACGGGCGGATCGCCACGAACGCGGTCAGCGGCAGGTCCAACGCCTCGAACGAGACCCGGGCGGCGTATCCCTTGATGACCCCGCGCTGCTCCAGCCGGCGCACCCGCTGGTGCACCGCGGACACCGACAGGCCCACCTTCTCGGCCAGGTCGGTGTACGACAGACGGCCGTCAGCGGTCAGCGCGGCGACGATAGCGCGGTCGATCTCCTCCACGGCGTGCAACCTACCGGGAAAACCGCCCGACTGCGATGAAGCACCCGCCGCACCGCGCGGGCGGCGGACTGCGTCAACCCACCGCAGCCGCGCCGCCACGCACCGTTCTCAGCCCTTCGCCAGCGCTCGGGAGATCACCATCCGTTGGATCTGGTTGGTGCCCTCCACGATCTGCAACACCTTGGCCTCGCGCATGTACCGCTCCACCGGGTGGTCGGCCACGTAGCCGGCGCCGCCAAGCACCTGCACGGCGTCGGTGGTCACCCGCATCGCCATGTCGGTGGCGAAGAGCTTCGCCTTGGCCGCCTCGATCGCGTACGGGCGGCCCGCGTCGCGCAGCCGGGCCGCCGCGAGGGTCAGCGCGCGGGCGGCGGAGATCTGGGTGGCCGCGTCGGCGAGGACGAAGCCGAGCCCCTGGAAGTCGATGATGGACCGGCCGAACTGCTGCCGTTCCCGGGCGTAGGAGACCGCGTAGTCCAGGGCCGCCTGGGCCAGCCCGACCGCGCAGGCCGCGATGCCCAACCGGCCGGAGTCGAGCGCGGACATCGCGATGGTGAAGCCCATGCCCTCGCCGCCGATCAGCCGGTCGGCCGGCACCCGCGCCTCGTCGAAGGCGATCTGCGCCACCGGCGAGGCGCGCAGACCCATCGTCCGCTCGGCCGCCTGCGGGGTGATGCCGGCCGTGCCCGCGTCGGCGAGCAGGCAGGAGATCCCCTTCGGGCCGGGCCCTCCGGTGCGGCAGAAGACGTTGTAGAAGTCGGCGGTCCGGGCGTGGGTGATCCACGCCTTGGTGCCGGAGACCAGGTACGCGTCGCCGTCACGAACCGCGCGGGTGCTCAGCGCCGCCGCGTCGGAACCGCCCTGCGGCTCGGAGAGGCAGTACGCGCCCAGCGACTCGCCGCCGAGCATGTCCGGCAGCAGCTTGCGCTGCTCGTCGCTGCCGAACGCCGCCACCGGGTAGCAGGACAGGGTGTGCACGCTGACCGCCTCGGCGACCGCGAGCCAGCGGCTGGCCAGGATCTCCAGTACCTGCAGGTACACCTCGTACGGCTGGGCCGCGCCGCCGTACTCCTCGGGGTAGGGCAGGCCGAGCAGGCCGGCCCGGCCGAGGGTACGCAGCACCTCGCGGGGGAACTCGGCGCGCTCCTCGAAGGCGGCGGCCTTCGGCGCGAGCTCGCGGTCGGCGAGCTCGGTGGCGAGGCCCAGCAGGTCGTGGGCCTCGTCGGTGGGGAGGATCCGGTCGACAGTCATAGTGCGATGAGCTCCGTGGGGGTGGTGTTGAGCCGTTGCACGCCGTCCGTGGTGCAGACGACGATGTCCTCGATGCGGGCGCCGTGCCGGCCCGCCAGGTAGATGCCCGGTTCGATGGAGAACGCCATCCCGGCCTCGAGGGGCCGGTCGTTTCCGGCCACCAGGTAGGGCTCCTCGTGACCGTCCAGGCCGATGCCGTGGCCGGTGCGGTGCAGGAACGCGGGGCCGTAGCCGGCAGCGGCGATCGGCTCCCGGGCCGCGGCGTCGGCCGCCGCGCCGGTGACCCCGGGCCGCACCGCCGCGACCGCGGCGCGCTGGGCGTCGCGCAGCACCGCGTAGTAGTCCATGAAGTCGGCCGGCGCCGGCCCGCCCGCCACGTACGTGCGTGTGCAGTCCGAGCGGTAGCCCGAGGCCATGGTGCCGCCGATGTCGACCACCACCGGCTCGCCGGCGCCGATCGGCCGGTCCGAGGTGCCGTGGTGCGGGCTCGCCCCGTTCGGCCCGGCCGCCACGATGACGAAGTCGACGGTGACATGCCCGGCGGCCCGGATCGCGCCGGCGATGTCGGCGGCGACCTCGGCCTCGGTGCGCCCGGGGCGCAGCCACTGCCCCATCCGTTGGTGCACCTCGTCGATCGCGGCACCAGCTTCGGCGAGCGCCGCGACCTCCGCCGGGGACTTGCGGATGCGCAGCTCGCGCAGAACGTCCCCGGCGAGCCGCTGCGCGGCGCCGGGAAGCGCCGCGCGGAGCGCGAGGACCTGCTCGGCCCACATCCGGTCGGCCAGGCCGACCGCTGTGACCGGGCCGTCGAGGGCGGCGACGACCAGGGGGTACGGGTCGGTGCCGTCGACGTGGTCGACGACGCGTACCCCGGTGGCCGGCGCTGGGGACGCCTCCGCGGCCGGGCGTTCCAGCCTGGGCACGATGAGGGTCGGTTCACCCTCGGCGGGCAGCACCAGGCAGGTGAGCCGCTCCCCCGCGTGGGCGTCGTACCCGGTCAGGTAGCGCAGGTCGGAGCCGGGGGTGAGCAGCAGGGCGTCCAGGCCGGCGGTGGCGGTGGCGCGCTGCGCGGCGATCAGCCGATCCGGCGGATACAGCTCGTCGTTTCCCACACCGCCCAGCTTAACGGTCGTTTGGGGATCCCCCGAACCGGACGACCGGGATCGGCAGGCAGGAAATCCACAGATGTTGATTGACTCGGACAGTTAACACTCTTTAAGATTTGGCTGCCTCGAGGCCCACCCGTTCCTGCGTCCCGCACCTCCCGCCCGCGACAACCCTGCGCGGGTGGTGTCGTCCCCCGCCCACGGGAAGGCCCCCGATGTCCTCACCACTGCGCCGCGCCCTCGCCGCCGGCCTGCTCGCGCTGGCCACGGCCGGCGCCACCCTCACCGTCACCCCCACCGCCGCGCAGGCCGTGGTGCTGCCCAACAACTTCAAGAGCGTCGGCTACATGCCCTCCTGGGCCGGCAACGTCGACAGCATCCAGTACAACAAGCTCACCCACATCAACTACGCGTTCGTGCTGCCCAACAACGACGGCAGCCTGCGCGCGGTGGAGAACCCGAGCAAACTCTCCTCGCTGGTCTCCCTCGCACACGCCAACAACGTCAAGGTGTCGATCGCCGTCGGCGGCTGGAACGACGGCAACGACTCGGCCTTCGAGGCCCTCGCGGCCAACTCCGGCAGCCGGACCAACTTCGTCAACAACCTGGTCAACTTCGTCAACCAGTACAACCTCGACGGCGTCGACATGGACTGGGAATACCCCGACCCGGGCGCCTCGGCCAACAACTACACCCAGCTCATGACGCAGCTCGGCAGCGCGATGCACAGTCGCGGCAAGCTGCTCACCGCCGCCGTGGTCTCCGAGGGCTACTCCGTCGACGGCGTACAGCCGGCCGTGTTCAACCAGGTCGACTGGCTCAACATCATGGCGTACGACGGCGGCAGCCCACACGCCAACTACGACTGGTCGATCAACAGCATCAACCTGTGGAAGTCCCGCGGCCTGCCGGCCAGCAAGGCCGTGCTCGGGATCCCGTTCTACAGCCGCCCCGGCTACTACACCTACTCGGCGCTGGTCGACCTGGACCCGGCCAACGCCAACCGGGACTGCACCACCGCCGGTGGCGCACAGCAGTGCTACAACGGCATCCCGACGGTCAAGCGCAAGACGCAGTGGGCGCTGGCCAACGCCGGCGGCGTGATGAACTGGGAGCTGTCCCAGGACAAGAACAACTCGACCTCGCTGGTCAGCGCCATGTACGACACCATCATGGGCGGCACCACCCCGCCGCCGACCGGTCGTACCGGCCGGATCACCGGCATCGGCGGCAAGTGCGTCGACGTGGCGTCGGCCAGCACCGCCAACGGCGCCGCCATCCAGCTCTGGACCTGCAACGGCACCACCGCGCAGACCTGGACGGTGGCCAGCGACAGCACGCTGCGCGCCCTCGGCAAGTGCGCCGACATCACCAGCGGCTCCACCGCCAACGGCGCCAAGGTCCAGCTCTGGGACTGCAACGGCAGTGGCGCGCAGGTGTGGCAGGCGCAGTCCAACGGCACGCTGCGCAACCCGCAGTCGAACAAGTGCCTGGACGCGACGAACAACAGCTCGGCCGACGGCACCCGGCTGCAGATCTGGGACTGCTTCGCCGGCGCCAACCAGCGCTGGACCCTCCCGGCCTGACGGTGAGCCCGCACGGTCCCCGGCCGACGCCCAGCGTCAGCCGGGGACCCCTGCGTGTTCGCGGGCCAGGGCGAGCATCTCGTCGACCGAGCCGGCCGGATCGGTGACCGGGAACTGCACCGCGCGGACCACCGCGGTCGGGTCGACCAGCAGCGTCAGCCGCTTGAACCGGGTGACGCCGCCGGCCCGGAAGGTGGGCAGCAGCAGCCCCGCGGCCAGTCGACCGTCCTCATCCGACAGGAGAGGGAACGGCAGCCGGGCGTACGCGGCGAAGTCGGCGAGCTGGTCCGGCCGCTGGGTGCTGATCCCCCACACCCACGCCCCCGCGTCCCGAAACTTCGGATACCGGTCGGCGTAGGTGGTCGACTCCAGGGTGCAGCCCCGGGCGCCGGGGATGTCCGCCCAGCCCGGCGGGTAGGCGTTGATCCCCGGCGCGTACGCCCCCGGGAAGAAGTAGAGGACGCTCCAGCCGTCGGGGGTGCCCACCGTGACCGGCTGGCCGTCCGGCCCGGGCAGGACGACCTCCGGCAGACGCCGCCCGACCAGGTTGTGCACCCGGCGGGCCTCGGCCGAGGCGGCGTCGGCGGTCGCGGTCAGCTCACCATCACCCATGAGATGCCTCGTCCCCCAGTCCTGTAGTGCGATCAGCACCGGCAGCAGCCCCGCACCCTTGTCGGTGAGCAGGTAGTCGAAGCGCGGCGGGTGCCGCGAGTACGGCCGGCGCTCCAGCACACCGTGCTCGACCAGTGCGGCGAGACGTTCGGTCAGCGCCCGCCGGCTGACGCCCAGCTCACGCTGCAGGGCGTCGAAGCGGGTCGTCCCGCCGGCGACGTCGCGCACGATGAGGAACGTCCACCAGTCCCCGAGGACGCCGAGCGCCTGCGCGATGCCGCAGTCCGCGTCGGCAAGATCTTCCCGCCGCACCCGTCACCCCCATCCGTACCGACGTCGACTATAGTCCGTTCCAGTTTGGAACTCACTGGCCCGGCCGAACGGGGGCGGACGACATGCAGGTCCGAGAACGAGCCGGGGTGTTCTGGCGGTGGTGGACCGCCGGCACGACCAGCATGGTCGGGTCGGCGGTCGGCGCGGTGGCCCTGCCGCTGACCGCGCTCACCGTGCTCGACGCCTCCGCGTTCCAGATGGGCCTGATCGCCGCGGCCAGCTACGTCGCCTGGATCGTGATCGGGCTGCCCGCCGGCGTCATCGTGCAACGCCTACCGCTGCGTGGCGCCCAGGTGGGCGCCGACCTGGCCCGCGCGGTCGCCGTCGCGTCCATCCCGCTGGCCTGGTGGTGGGGTCACCTCACCGTCGCCCACCTCGTGGTCACCGCGCTCGTGGTCAGCTTCGCCAACGTGCTCTTCGATGTGGCGAACTCGACCTTCCTGCCCAGCATCGTCGAACGCGAGCAGTTGCAGGCGCGCAACAGCCTCACCTCGGCCACCCACGCCGCGACGCTGCTCAGCGGCCCGTCCCTCGGCGGGCTCGCCGTGCAGGCACTCGGCGCGGTGCCCACCCTGCTCGTCGACTCGGCCAGCTACCTCGTCTCGGCGGCACTGCTGCGCACGCTGCCCGCCAGCCGCGTCGACGCGCCGGACCGCTGGCCACCCGTCGGTGAGCTGATCCGCGAGGGTTGGCGCTTCGTCGCGCACCACCCGGTGATGGCGCCCAGCATGTGGGCCGCGACGGCGATGAACTTCGTCTGCGGCGCACAGTTCGCGCTCTTCCCGCTCTACCTGGTCCGTGAGCTGCACGCCCCGGCCGGCCTGGTCGGGGTGCTGCTCGCCGTCGAGGGGATCGGCGCGCTGGTCGGGGCGGCGCTCACGACGCGGATCACCGCACGGATCGGCACCGCCCGCGCACTGATCGTCGCCGGGCTCACCACGGTCGCCGGTGCGTTCCTGATCCCGTGGGGCACCGGCTGGCTGGCGTACGCCGCCTTCGCCGCCGGCAGCATCGTCTTCTCCCTCGGCACGGTCGTGCTGAGCGTGACCACCCGGACCTACCGGCAGATCGCCAGCCCACCCGACCTGCTCTCCCGGGTGATGGCCACCGTGCGGTTCGTCTCCTGGGGCGCGATTCCGGTCGGCGGGCTGGTCGCCGGCGCGCTGGCCGGCCCGTTCGGCGCCCGAACCACCCTGTTCGTCTTCGCGGCGACCCTGGTGTGCGCGCCGCTGGTGTTGCTGCTCTCCCCCGTCCGACACCTGCGTGACCTCACCGACCACGACCGGGACGACGAGCCGCCGCGTCCCGCCGCACCGGTGGTCACCGCCGGGGGTCGGTGACCACGTCGCCGGACCAGAGGCTGTCGGCCAGCCGGCGGACCCGGTCGGTGTGGGTGAGCACGTCGACGCTGTGCACGTACTGGTCGACCGCACCCAGCGGCGGCCGGTCGCGCAGCGCGGGGTCGGTCACTCCGGCGCGGAGCCCGGCGGCGATCCGCTCGGCGCGCAGCACCAGGAACGGGCGGTGGTGGAACAGCCGGGCACGGGCGTGCACCGGTGCCGCGAGCCCGGTCTCGTCGGTCCACCGGGCCACCGCCTCCAGCGCCGCCACCAGCCCGCTCTGGCGCTGGGTCCAATCACCCGGGCCGAGTGCGTCGGTCAGCGCCGCGACCACCGGCGCCGCGCCGGGCAGGCCGCCGAAGACCGTGCCGAGCCACTTGTCGTACGGCGGCCAGCGCCGGTGCAGCAGCAGGCCGAGTCGCATCAGGTCCCGGGCCAGGCCGGCGGTGACCACCCGGCTGCCCAACTCGTCGCCGACCTCGGCGCACCGGCCGGGCAGGTGCTCGGCCTGCGCGACCCGGGTCCACGCCGCGGCGAGCACGTGCCGCCACACGTCCGGCGGATACCAGGCCAGCGCCGCCCGTCGGGCCGTCAGCGCGCCGTCGAGGCCGTCATGGAAGACCTCGCCGCCGGTCACCTCCGCCAGCCGCTGGGTGGGGGTGGCCAGCCAGTCCGCCGTGGTGACACCGGCGGCGGGGTCGAAGCCCAGCCGCCGCCGACACCAACCAGCCAACTCGTCGACGCTGACCCCGTGCCGCGTGCCCGCCGGGTCGACGACGCCCAACTGCCCGTCGTCGCCGGCGAAGCGGGTCGGCCAGCCGAGGAACTCCGCTGGCAGGTCGGCCTCCAGCGCGGTGCGCAGACCGGGAACCCGGGCGGCGTCGGTGGCCACGACGAACACCTGCAGGCGCGGGCCCCAGTCATGGTCGGTGGACCGCGCGGTGTCCAGGCCCAGCAGCTCCGAGCCGCCGTCCAGCAGTCCCGCCGCGTACCGCAGACCCGGGAAGCGGTGGCGGAGGATCGGAGCGATCACCTCATCGTGGTAGCGGCGGGCGAGCGTCAGACCGGGAAGAAACGCCACACTGGCAGTCTGCGCCGCCCAGGTACGAGCCCGCACCGCGGTTTCCCAGGTCGGGCGGCACCGGGGGCCATAGCCTGGGTCGGTAGCGCCCGCTCCGGGCGCCGCGGCCGAAAGGATCGACGTGACGGGGAACGAGGCGGACCGGGTGACGGGGCGCCGTCGACGGCAACTGTGGGCCGGGGTCCTCGCGCTCGCCGGCCTGGTCCTGCTGATCATCGGCCTCACGGTGGCCGACGGCGTCGCGGCCTGGGTCGAGGTGGTGGTCGCGATCCTGCTGCTGGTGACCAGTTACGTCGTGCAGTACATGGCCCGGCGGGAGACCGTCTACCGGCACGACGAGCGGCGCTGACACCGCCGACGGCCGGGCGTACCCCTGATCGTCGGAGGGCTGTGCCAGGCTGTCCGGCGTGGCACACCGATCCCCGATCCTGCTGATCGACGCACCCAGCCTCTACTTCCGGGCCTACTTCGGCATTCCGGAGTCCGCCGCCCGAGCCGAGGACGGCACCCCGGTCAACGCGGTGCGCGGCTTCCTCGACATGCTCGCCACCCTGATCCGCGGGCGCGGCGCCGACCGGATGGTCTGCGCACTGGACTACGACTGGCGACCGGCCTGGCGGGTCGATCTGCTGCCGTCGTACAAGGCGCACCGGGTGGCCCCACAGGGTGGCGAGGTCGTTCCGGACACCCTCTCCCCGCAGGTGCCGATGATCCTGGAGGTGCTGGCCGCGATCGGCATCACCGCGGTCGGCGCGACCGGCTACGAGGCCGACGACGTGCTCGGCACACTCTCGGTGACCCAGCCGGGCCCGGTCGAGGTGGTCTCCGGCGACCGTGACCTGTTCCAGCTCGTCGACGACGCCCGTCCGGTCCGGCTGCTCTACGTCGGGCGCGGCGTGGCCAAGCTCGACGACTGCGACGACGCCGCGGTCCGGGCCCGCTACGGTGTGCCGGCCGACCGGTACGCCGACTTCGCCGCGCTGCGCGGCGACCCCAGCGACGGACTGCCCGGCGTGCCGGGCGTCGGCGAGAAGACCGCCGCCCGGCTCATCGAGCGGTACGGCGACATCGCCGGCATCCTGGCCGCCCTCGACGACTCCGACTCGTCCTTCGCACCGGGCCTGCGCGCCAAGTTGGTCGCCGCCCGCGACTACCTGGGTGTCGCGCCGACGGTGGTCCGGGTCGCCCTGGACGTGCCGCTGCCGGAGCTGCCCACCGCGCTGCCGACCGCTCCCGTCGACCCGGACCGGCTGGTCGAGCTTGCCGGTCGGTGGAACCTGGCCGGTTCCGCCCGCCGCCTGGTGGACGCCCTCGCCGCCCGCGCCGACGCCTGACCGCCGGCCTCGCGGCGCCGGGCCTCAGGCGCGGAGCCCCGCCGCGAGGTCGCCGACCGCCCCCATCGCGTACCGCTGCATCCCCGGACCGAAGGTGATGCGCGTCGCCCCCAGGCGCGCCAACTCGGCCACGGACCGCTGGTCCGGTCCGGCGACCATGTTGATCGGGCCCGCGATGGCCTCCCGCAGCACGGGGAGCACCTCCGGCGGCGCCAGGATCGGGTACACGCAGTCGGCACCGGCGGCCGTGTACAGGCGGGCTCGTGCCACCGCGTCGGCCGGGTCGCCCGTACCGACCAGGAACGTGTCGACACGCGCGTTGATGAAGAGGGCGTCGCCGGCCTCCGCCCGCACCTCGGCCAGCCACTCCGCGTGCCGCTGCGGGTCCTTGAGCGTGGCGTGCCCGACAGAGTCCTCCAGGTTGCAGCCGACCGCACCCGCCTCGATCAACCGCTCGACCAACTCGCCAGGGGTGAGGCCGTAACCACCCTCGACGTCGGCGGACACGGGAACGGAAACGGCCCGGACGATCCGCGCCACCGCCGCGAACATCTCGTCGGGCGGGGTCGAGCCGTCCTCGTAACCGAGCGAGGCGGCGACCCCGGCGCTCGGAATGGCGAGGGCGGGAAACCCGGCGTCGGCGAGCGTCCGCGCGCTGGCCGCGTCCCAGGGCCCCGGCAGGACGAGTGGGTCACCGGCAGCGCGGTCGTGGTGCAGGGCACGGAAGGTGGCGACGGTCATCGTTCGGCCCTGAACCCTATTTGACCTTGCGGGTGGACCGGACCGTGATGTCCTCGTACTCCGGGTGCTTGACCAGCCACTCGGCGAGGAACGGGCAGATGGGCACGACCGTCCGTCGCTTGGCCCGAGCGTCGTCCATGACGGCGCGAGCAAGGGTCGAGCCGACCCCCTGGCCCTCGAACGCCGGATCGACCTCGGTGTGGGTGTAGGCGATGATGGTGCCGGTCAGCTGGTAGGTGACGAACCCAGCAACCGTGCCCGCCTCGTCGCGCGCCTCGAACCGCTCCCGCGTCGGCGCGTCTGTCACGGTGAACTTCACGACGCCATCCAACCACCCGATCCCGCACCGGTCCCGCGAGGCCCGGCACGACCGCGACCTCTGCGCATTGTCTCGGCCATAACGGGAAACGCAGGGCCGCCAGCCGGAACCCGGGAGGAGACGCGCCAATGACGAACCCTGCGACGGACGGCGGCTTCGCGGTCGTGGAGATGTTCACCTCCCAGGGCTGCAACAGCTGCCCGCCCGCCGAGGAGGTGCTGACCGGGATCGAGCGCGACGCCCGGCAGCGGGGGGAGCCCATCTTCGCCCTCGGGTTCCACGTCGACTACTGGGACCATCTGGGCTGGCCCGACCGATTCGCGGACGCGGCGTACACCGCGCGGCAGGAGGCGTACGCCCGTGCCTTCGGCTCCGGGCGTCTGTACACCCCGCAGATGGTCGTCAACGGCACCGCCGAGTTCGTCGGGTCCGACCGTCGCCGGGCAGCGGACGCGATCGCGTCCGCCCTGATGCCGACCGCGGCCACGCCGGTCACACTCTCCGTGCAGGGAACCGACGACGGCGGCGGCGGGCGGCGGGTGGTGCTGGACTACCGGACCGAGCGGCCGTCGGGACACGCGGTGTTGAACGTGGCGGTCGTGGAACGCGGCCTGGTCAGCGAGATCGCCCGAGGCGAGAACGCCGGGCGGACGCTCCGGCAGGACAACGTCGTCCGCGCCTTCACGGCGGTGGACCTGGAGGCCGAGCGGGGACGGGTGGAGCTGACGACGGCGCCTGATCTCGATCCGCGCAACGCCTCGGTCGTCGGCTACGTGCAGCAGAACGGTAACCAGGCCATCATCGGCGCCACGGCCGTCGACCTGTCCACCGCGTAATCTCGGCACATGCGGATGGTGCGCGGTGCAGGGGGTCTCGGTGGCTGACGCGGATGACGTACGCGCTCTGGCGCTGGCGCTGCCGCACACGGTGGAGATCGCGAGCGACGGCTTCGACTTCCGGGTGGGCGACAAGGGTTTCGTCTGGTCCTACCCCGAGCGCGTGCCGGGAAAGCCGCGGGTGATCCGACTCGACATCGCGGTGCTGTTCGTCGGGGACGAGGCCGAGAAGCAGGCTCTCCTGCTCGGGGAGCCCGACGTCTTCTTCACCACGCCCGGCTACGACGGCCTGCCCCTGGTGCTGCTGCGCCTGGCGAAGGTCGACCTCGAACGTCTGAGCGAGCTCGTGACCGACGCGTGGCGGATGCGCGCGCCCGAGGCGCTCCTGGGCGAGGTCGACGGCGCTGTCGACGGCGCTGTCGACGTCGCCGTCGGCCGCGTCGGCAAATAGCGACATCAGCACGCAACGGGTTTGACACATTGACGGGGATCTCGCTACTCCACTACCGTGGCCGAGAGAGCGCTCTCTCACCAGACCTTCTCCCCAATTCAGACGCAAGGCGTCGGAGTCGGCACCGACCGAACCCGGCGCGCGATGGAGGCACCATGAAACCTCCCGTCCCCCACCGCCGATGGGCCCTGGCCGCCGCCACCGCTCTGGCCCTGGTCGTTGGCGGCCTCGCGATCCCCGTCACCCGAGCAGCCGAGGCCGCACCCGTCGGCGCCGGAAGCTACACCACCACCCCGGTCGGCCCGCTCCCCAGCGGCTGCGGCCCGATGTCCACCAACCCCCGGCAGTTCGCCACCGCCAACGCGCCCGCCGGGCCGATCCCCACCAACGACTGGTGGTCCTCGCTGCTGTGGAAGCGCACCGACTGCGCCTTCAGCGAGCCCCTGCACGCCCACCCGATCTCGTACGACACCTTCACCGACGGCCTCGGCTTCTCCGCCAACTCCACGCCCGCGATCAGCGGCACCGCGACCGGCGTCGGTGAGTTCCACTACCCGTACGTCCAGGACATCCGGGTCGGCGTGGCCGGGCTCGGCGCACCCCTGGTCCGGGTCGACGGCTGGACGGACTGGACGGTCAGCCCACACTGGAGCGACGGGACGCGGACGATGCGCGCCACCATCGGCCACGGCCTGCCCTTCGCGTACTTCCAGACCACCGGCGGAGACGCGGTGATCAACACCGCCGGCACCCCCGACGTCTGGTCCAACAGCGGCGCCACCATCGGCTTCCGGGTCAACGGCCACGACTACGTCGGGTACGCGCCCAGCGGCGCCAGCTGGACCGTCGCCGCCGGCCGGATCTCCTCCGGGCTGGCCGGTCGGGGCTACTTCTCCGTCGCCCTCCTGCCCCCGACGTCCAGTGCGACGGAGCGCGCCGACCTGGCCGCGACCTACGGCCGGTACGCGCACGCCCACGTGACCGGCACCCAGGTGTCCTACGCCTACAACCCGTCGACCAGCGGTCTGACCACCACCTACGCGTTCACCACGACCGCCCGGGAGGGCACCGCGACGCAGACCGTGGTCAGCCTCTACCCGCACCAGTGGAAGTCCCTGAGCGGGTCCACCGCGATCATCCCGACCTACCCGTCGGCGCGCGGCCGGATGAGGGTGCTCACCGGCGTCAGCCAGTTCCGCACCGCCATGAAGTTCCAGGGCGTCCTGCCGGAGCTGCCGGCCGTCGGCGACGGCAGCGGCACCGACCTGGCGACGCTCACCAGCCAGCTGGCCGCCGCTCGCGCGAACCCGATGGACCAGCGCGGCAACGACACCTACTGGACCGGCAAGGGGCTCGGCCGGGCCGCGCGGCTCGCCGAGATCGCCGACCTGGTCAACGACACCGCGACGCGCGACAGCGCGCTGAACGCGATCCGCAGCACGCTCACCGACTGGTTCACCGCGTCCAGCGGCAAGACCAGCCGGGTCTTCTACTACGACAACAACTGGGGCACCCTGATCGGCTACCCGGCGTCGTACGGGTCCGACCAGGAGCTCAACGACCACCACTTCCACTACGGCTACTACATCGCCGCCGCCGCGACGCTGGCGAAGTTCGACCCGACCTGGGCCAGCACCAGCCGCTACGGCGGCATGGTGGACCTGCTGATCCGCGACGCCAACAACTACCGCCGCGGCGACACCCAGTTCCCGTACCTGCGCGACTTCGACATCTACGCCGGCCACGACTGGGCGTCCGGGCACGGCTCGTTCGGCTCCGGCAACAACCAGGAGTCCTCGTCGGAGGGCATGAACTTCGCGAGCGCCCTGATCCAGTGGGGGCAGGCGACCGGTAACACCGCCGTCCGCGACGCGGGCGTCTTCCTCTACACCACCCAGGCCGCGGCCATCCAGGAATACTGGTTCGACGTCAGCGACCAGAACTTCCCCGCCGCCTTCGGGCACTCGACGGTCGGCATGGTCTGGGGTGACGGCGGCGCGTACGCCACCTGGTTCAGCGGCGAGCCGGAGATGATCCAGGGCATCAACCTGCTGCCCGTCACCGGCGGGCACCTCTACCTCGGCAACAACCCGGCGTACGTACGGACCAACTACGCCGAACTGGTCCGCAACAACGGCGGGCAACCGACGGTGTGGCAGGACATCCTCTGGCAGTTCCAGGCCCTCGGCGACGGCGACGCGGCGCTGGCGAACCTGCGGGCGAACCCCGGCTACACACCCGAGGAGGGGGAGAGCCGGGCACACACCTTCCACTGGATCCGCAACCTCGCGGCGCTGGGCACCGTCGACACGACGGTCACCGGCAACCATCCACTGTCGGCGGTCTTCTCGCGCAACGGGGCCCGCACCTACGTGGCGTCGAACCCGACGGCGGCGCCGATCACGGTGACGTTCTCCAACGGCACCACGCTCACCGTGGGAGCAGGCAAGACAGCCACCACCGGGGCGTACACCTGGAGTGGCGGCAACGCGGCCGGCGGCGTTCCCCCGACGACCACCCCGCCAACGACCACCCCACCGACCACCCCGCCGCCGACGACCCCGCCGCCGACGTCGGGCGGTCCGACGCGGTACCTCCTGCCCGGGGGTGGGTTGGGCACCGCCGGTAGCGCGGCCACGACGACGGTCGCGGCCGCCAACGGAAACCACGACGGTACGCCCACCAACCCGCAGGTCTTCACGGCGACCGGCCTCAACCTGGCCTACGCCGGCGGACAGACCACGTTCGACCTCTTCGTGGATGCCGGGACGGCGGTCGGCAACGGCGTGCAGGTGCGGATCTCCTACGACCTGACCGGCAACGGCAGTTGGGAGCGGGTGGAGACGCTGCGCTACTTCGCCACCGATCCGGTCCCCGGCTACGAGCACTACACCCAGAACGCCGGCCTGGCCTCGGCCACCGGCACGTTGGGCGCGCTGAGCAACGGCACGGTCCGGGTGGAGATCTGGTCGGCGATCGGCAACAACCCCAGCACGGTGGGCATCGGCAACCAGTCGGTGCTGCGGCTTCCGTACTCCTGATCGACCCGCACGTTGCCCGGTGCGGAGGACCACGAGTGGTCCTCCGCACCGGGCACCCGTTGGTGGATCGGGCGGTCGTTGCGTGGGTCAGGAAGCGGTGCAGGTGGGCGTCATGCCGGACCCGCTGCCGGTGCCCTGGAAACCGAACTCGGTGACCTGCCCCGGGCTGAGCCGGCCGTTGTAGTCCACGTTGGTGAACCGCACCGTGCCGGTGGAGCCGCTGGCCGACGCACTCCACGTGTTGGTGACACTCGCACCGCCAGGAAGCGTGACGCTGACGTTCCACCCGTTCGTCCCGGCGGAACCGGCGGTCACCCGCACGGTGGCCACGAAACCACCGGTCCACGAGTTCAGTGACGCCGACGCCGAGCAACCACCCGGTCCCGGCGGAGGCGTCGTGGGCGGCGGGGTCGTCGGGGGCGGCGGAGTGGTCGTGGGCGACGGGGTGATGCCTCCGCCGGCGTTGAGGGCGTCCAGGACGTTGGTGTACGCGGCCTTCTTGTTGCCGTTGCAGTCGAACAGCAGGGCGTTGTCGGACCCGCGCCAGGAGTCACAGTCGCGCACGCCCCACACCGTGATGCCGGTGTAGCGCGAGACGTTCATGCAGGCGCGGGTGACCGAGGCGAAGATGTTGGCCTGGTTGTTGCCGGTCATGACGTCCAGCTCGGTGATCTGCACATCCACGCCGAGATCGGCGAAACGCTGCAGATTGGCCTGGTAGTCCCCGGCCAACGTGGTGCCCAGGTGCGACTGGAACCCCACACAGTCGATCGGCACCCCACGAGACCTGAAGTCCCGCACCATGTTGTAAATGCCGGTCGACTTCGCGTTGATCCCGTCGGTGTTGTAGTCGTTGTAACACAACTTCGCACCCGGATCCGCCGCCCGCGCCGCCCGGAACGCCGCCTCGATCCAGTCGTTACCGGTGCGCTGCAGGTTCGAGTCACGCCGCCCGCCACTACCCCCGTCAGCGAACGCCTCGTTCACCACATCCCACGAGTGAATCCTGCCCCGGAAATGCGTCGCGACCTGGGTGACATGGTTGATCGCCGCGCTACGCAACGCACCACCCGACAAGCCCTGCGCCCAACCCGGCTGCTGCGCGTGCCACAACAGCGCATGACCCCGCACACTCATGCCATTGGCCTGCGCGTGACTGACCAGACGATCACCACCGGTGTAGCTGAACCGACCCTGCTGCGGCTCGGTGGCGTCCCACTTCATCTCGTTCTCCGCCACAACACTGTTGAACTCGCGGTTCAGGATTCCGACGTACTGACTGTCGGAGAGCTTGCCCGTCGCGACGGCCGCGCCGAAGTAGCGGCCCTTCTCCGCCGCCGCCCGCAGGGTCGTGCCGGCACTGGCCGCGGTGGTCAGCGTCATCAAGGTGCGGCCGGCAGGCTCGCCCGGTGAGCCACAGGTGCGGCCGCCCTCAAACATCGACTGTGAGCGATAACATCCCGTTCGTCAAGTCGCATGGGACGCGTCGTCGGCGAGTCGCTCCTGTCGTACGGGTGGTTCACCGTCGGAGTGCCGGCGCCATCCCGGCACGGCTCCCGGCACCAGCCCACCACCGCCCCCCCAATTCCGGAGGGCGACACGGGGGTTGCGGGCATGTTAAGAACCAACTATGTTAGCGATCACATAGACGCGGTGCTATGCATTTCCCGCCGCCATCGCAGCCGTCGTGCGCGTTGCCCTGGCGGCTCACCCGCCGATGGCCGCGCCGCCGCGCCCCGCCCCCACCTGCCGTTTCAGGCGTTCCGACCACCGATAGCGATCCTCTGGAGGTTCGATGTCATCCCCGTCCCTCAGCCGCCGCCACCTGCTCCAGGCCGCCGGAGCCACCGTGGTGCTCTCCGCGACCGGCGCCACCGTCGCACCCGACAGCGCGGCCGCGGCCGTGGTGCCGCCGGTACGGTCGGACATCGGTGTCTCGGCGTATCCGTTCGACCCCGGTCAGGTGCGACTCACCGCCGGCCGGTGGATGGACAACCAGACCCGGACGCTCAACTACCTGCGGTTCGTCGACGTCGACCGGATGCTCTACAACTTCCGCGCCAACCACCGGCTGTCCACCAACGGCGCGGCCACCAACGGCGGCTGGGACGCGCCGAACTTCCCGTTCCGGACCCACATGCAGGGGCACTTCCTGACCGCCTGGGCGTACGCGTACGCGGTGCTGGGCGACACCACCTGCCGGGACAAGGCCAACCACATGGTGGCCGAGTTGGCCAAGTGCCAGGCCAACAACGGGGCCGCCGGGTTCGGCGCCGGTTACCTCTCCGGTTTCCCGGAGTCCGACTTCACCGCGCTGGAGGCACGGACGCTGTCCAACGGCAACGTGCCCTACTACTGCATCCACAAGACCCTCGCCGGGCTACTCGACGTCTGGCGCTACACCGGAAACACCCAGGCCCGTACGGTCCTGCTGGCCCTCGCCGGCTGGGTCGACACCCGGACGAGCCGACTGAGCTCCAGCCAGATGCAGTCGATGCTGGGCACCGAGTTCGGTGGCATGAACGACGTGCTCACCGACATCTACCAGCAGACCGGCGACTCCCGGTGGCTCACCACCGCCCAGCGGTTCGACCACGCGGCCGTGTTCAACCCGCTGGCCGCCAACCAGGACCAGCTCAACGGGCTGCACGCCAACACGCAGGTGCCCAAGTGGATCGGCGCGGCCCGGGAGTACAAGGCGACCGGGACCACCCGCTACCGGGACATCGCCAGCAACGCGTGGAACATCACCGTCGGCGCGCACTCCTACGTCATCGGCGGCAACAGCCAGGCGGAGCACTTCCGGGCGCCGAACGCGATCGCCGGCTATCTCAGCAACGACACCTGCGAGCAGTGCAACACCTACAACATGCTCAAACTGACCCGGGAGCTGTGGCTGCTCGACCCGAATCGGGTGGACTACTTCGACTTCTACGAGCGCGCCCTGATCAACCACCTGATCGGCGGGCAGAACCCGGCCGACAGCCACGGCCACATCACCTACTTCACCCCGCTGCGGCCGGGCGGGCGTCGTGGTGTGGGCCCGGCGTGGGGCGGCGGCACCTGGAGCACCGACTACAACTCGTTCTGGTGCTGCCAGGGCACCGGCCTGGAGATCAACACGAGGTTGATGGACTCCATCTACTTCTACAACGGCACGACACTGAGCGTGAACCTGTTCACGCCGTCGGTGCTGAACTGGACGCAGCGCGGCATCACGGTCACCCAGAGCACCAGCTACCCGGTGAGCGACACCAGCACCCTGACCCTGTCCGGGTCGATGAGCGGCTCGTGGAGCATCCGGGTACGGATCCCGTCCTGGACCAGCGCCGCGACGATCGCCGTGAACGGCGTGGTGCAGAACGTCTCCGCCACGCCGGGCAGCTACGCCACGGTCACCCGCACCTGGGCCGCCGGTGACACCATCACCGTGCGCCTGCCGATGCGGGTCATCGTGCGGCCCGCCAACGACAACGCCAACGTCGCCGCGATCACGTACGGCCCGGCGGTGCTGGCCGGCAACTACGGCAACACCGCCCTCAGCGCCCTGCCGTCACTCACCGTCTCCTCGATCGCCCGGACCAGCACCACCGCACTCACCTTCACCGCCACCGCCAACGGGTCCACGGTGAACCTCGCCCCCTTCCAGGACGCCCACGGATACAACTACAACGTCTACTGGAGCACCAGCGGCGGCACCACCGGCGGCAGTCACCGCCTGGTCAACGTCGGCACCGGCCTGGTCCTCGGTATCCAGAACATGTCCACCGCCGACGGCGGACTCGCGGTGCAGTGGGGCGACAGCGGCACCGCGGACCACAACTGGGTGGTGGTGGCCGACGGCAGCGCGGTCCGGTTCCGCAACGTCAACAGCGGCAAGGTGCTGGGCGTGGAGAACATGTCCACCGCCGACAACGCCCGGGTTCTGCAATGGTCGGACAACGGCACCGCCGACCACCGATGGAACCTCGTGGACAACGGCGACGGCACCTACAAGATCCGCAATGTCAACAGCGGCAAACTGCTCGGGATCCTGAACGCGTCGACGGCCTGGGGGGCGCAGGCCGTGCAGGACTCGGACAACGGCAGTGCGGACAACCGGTGGAGGCTCGTGGCCAACGCCTGACCTCCGCCCAGCCGGCTGTCGCAGCTCAGCGGGTCACCGGCGGCGGTCGTAGGAGACCGCGCCGGTGATCCCGGGCGCGTCGGCGGCACCGACCGTACAGTGGGGAGGGTCCTGGCCCCCGTGATCGTGGCGGACGTGTCGGCTCCTGCCGCCTTCCGCCCGGAAGGAGCACAGTGAACCGCCCCCTTCGGACCACCATCGGCAGCGTCCTGACCGCTGCCCTGCTGACCTCCGTCGCCGTCGCGCCCGCCCAGGCGCACCCCGGGGAACGGCCACCCACCGTCCTCGCCCTACCCGACGGATTCCAGCCCGAGGGCATCGCCACCGCCGGCCGGTACGCCTACTTCGGCTCCCGAGCCACCGGTGCCATCCACCGCGTCGACCTGGTCACCGGCCGGGGCACGACGATCGGCGCGGCCACCGGCACCCCGTCGCTCGGCCTCAAGGTCGACCCGCGCGGCCGACTGTTCGTTTCCGGCGGCACCGCCGGTGACGCCCGGGTGCTCGACACCCGCACCGGCGACGTGCTGGCCCGCTACCAGTTCGCCACCGCCCCGACGTTCGTCAACGACGTGGTCCTGACCCGCGACGCCGCGTACTTCACCGACTCCAACCGCCCGGTGCTCTACCGACTGCCGCTCGGCCGCGGCGGCGCGCTGCCGCCCGCCGACGGCTTCACCACCATCGCGCTGACCGGTGCGTACGAGCAGGTCGGCACCGGAGTGAACCTCAACGGCATCGTCACCACACCGGACGGCCGGGCGTTGATCGTCGTCCAGTCCGGCACCGGCACGCTGTACCGCGTCGACCCGGCGACCGGCGTGAGCACCGTCGTCGACGTGCCCGGCTACAGCTTCACCAACGGCGACGGGCTGCTGCTGCTCGGCCGCACCCTCTACGTCGTGCAGAACCGCCTCAACCAGATCGCGGTGGTCACGCTGAACAGGGCCGGCACCGCCGGAACTGTCACCCACACCATCACCGACCCGAACTTCGACGTGCCCACGACCGTGGCCAAGGCGCGGGGCAAGCTCTACCTGCCCAACGCCCGCTTCACCACGCCACCGACCCCGACCACGCCGTACACGGCCGTCGCGGTCCGCGCCCACTGAGCGACCCGAGGGGGTACGCGCACCGCCCGTGCCCCCTCGGCCGCCAGTAGGATCGCTGGCACCTCGGCGAAGACTGTCGCCTCCTCCACCCGGAGTCCGCGTGGCCGACCGTTCGTACCGATCGCTGCGCCGCGCCCTGGCCGTCGGTTGCCTGCTCGCCGTCGCCGGACTACCGGCCGGACCGCCGGTGGCCGGCTCCACCGACGCCACGGGCGCCGCCGGCCCGACGATCCTGCGGGTGCTCCAGATGAACCTCTGCAACAGCGGACGCGCCGGCTGCTACACCGGCCGATCGGTGTCCAGGGCCGCCGAGGTGATCAGCGCGGAGGCACCCGATCTGGTCACCCTCAACGAGATCTGCCAGGACGACGTTCCCGCGCTGGAGCGCGTGTTCGAAACCGTCCACACCGGCCGGACGGTCGTGTCGGCGTTCCAGGCCGCCGGCGACCGCCCCAGCGGCGACGACACCCGCTGTCGCAACGGCCAGTCGTACGGCGTCGGGCTGCTGACCCACGTGGCGACGCCGGACACCCCACGCGCCGTGTACGGCGGGATCCACCCGACGCAGGACGTCGCGGACCCCGAGGAACGAGCGTGGCTGTGCGTCGGCGTCGACGGCGACCTGCTCGCCTGCACCACGCACCTGGCCGCCACCGGTTACCGGGTCGCGCTCGCCCAGTGCGGCCACCTGCTCGACACGATCCTGCCGACGATCAGCAGGAACAACGGGTACGGGCCGATGATGCTGAGCGGCGACCTCAACCTGCGGGCCGGCGGCGACCCGGACGTGCGGTCCTGTGCGCCGCCGGGCTATCAGCGGATCGACGACGGCAGGTTGCAACACATCATGACGACGACCGACATCACGTCCTGTTGTGGCCGGTCGGTGCCTATGCACGGGGCGACCGACCATCCCGGGTTGCTGGCCACCCTCCGCATCGAGCGCAGCCGGCCGGCTCCCCTGCCGAGCACGGCTGACCGGAAGGGATAGTCCCTCCGGGGAGACCGCACGGCGTCAACGGGGTGGCGTCTCCCGGCGGGACGGGAACGGGGTGCCCGGCTGGCCGAGGGTGGAGCGGGCGCGCAAACCGACCGGGTCCGGGGCGGCGGTGGGTGTCGCCGCTGCCGGTTCCGGGACCCGCCGCCCGTCCAGGTAGGCGGTGGCGGCCCGGTCGTCGTCGGTCGGGGCGGCGAGCAGGGCGTAGAGCAGACCGACCACCCCGAAGATCACCGCTACCGCGATCGGCACCAGCAGGGTGCTCACGCCGGTGCCGGTCACCTCGCCCGCGCGTTCGTGGCGGTGCACCGACAGAGCGCTCATGCCGGTGAAGTGCATCCCGTTCACGGCGACGCCCATCACCAGCGCGGAGGCGAGGATCGCCAACCCTCGTCGGACGGTCATCGCGAGCCACAGCGCGACCGTGGACGCCACGACAGCGATGACCACCGAGAGCGCGACCCGGGTGGTGTCGTAGCCGAGGCTGCCGTTGAGGCGCATCGCCGCCATCCCGGTGTAGTGCATGGAGGCCACCCCGGCACCGGTGAAGACGCCGCCGGCGATCAGTCGTACCGGGTTCAACCGGCCGGTGCCCACGATGGCCAGGCCGATTCCGACCGCCACCACGGCGATGGCGGTACTGGCCACGGTCAGCGGCACGTCGTAGCGGATCCGGGTGCCCTCGACGGCGAAGCCGAGCATGGCCATGAAATGCATCGCCCAGATGGCGGTGCCACCCAGAGCCCAGGCCGACAGCAGGCCCCACCAGGCCCGCTGGCCGGCCGTGCCCGCCGTGCGGATACGCCCGGCACAGACCAGTCCGAGGATCGAACCGAGCACGGACAGTGCGTAGCTCAGCGCGGGGGTGATCCACCCGTACTCAAAGTGATTGATCTCCGCCACGGCGGCCTTCTTCCCATTCGTTACCGGCGCGTCAACAAGACGCTCGGGCAATGATCAGGGGTGCCGTGAACAGGCGCGACAGCGCCCCCCGAGCCATCCGGGGGGTGCTGTCGCGATGACCGTCCGATGCGTCGATTCGTCGCCGACGATGACCGAACGTGATGATCAGGCCGAGGTGTGGTAGGCCAGTACACCCCGGTTGATGGCCCCGATCGCCTGCCGGGCGGTGGAACGCAGCTCCGGCGAGGCGCCGCCGGAGTCGGCAAGCTGACCGAGCAGGTCGACGACCTGGCGAGCCCACCGGACGAAGTCACCGGCGGGCATCTCCCCCTCGATCTCGTGCCCGCTGCCGAGCACCTTGGACAGCGCCTCGCCCCGGGCCCACCGGTAGACGGGCCAGGCGAAGCCGAGATCCGGCTCCCGGGTCGCGGTCAGGCCGCGCGCCGCCTCGTCGGCCTCGATCTCGCCCCACAACTTCAGCGTCTCGTCCACCGCGTCGGCCACCGGCCCGCGCGGCAACGACGCCCGCTCGTCGACGTCGCGGCG
The DNA here is from genome assembly GCF_050936255.1 of Micromonospora sp. CA-259024. Lineage (NCBI taxonomy): Bacteria > Bacillati > Actinomycetota > Actinomycetes > Micromonosporales > Micromonosporaceae > Micromonospora > Micromonospora sp. CA-259024. The sequence goes on from NZ_JBNJND010000001.1 coordinate 1,963,373, forward strand.
GGCCTCGAAGACGACCACGGAGACCGCGGACGCCAGCTCGGCCGGAGACAACCCGTTCCACACACCCCGGCGCAGGCACTCGGCGACCAGCAGGTCCGCCTCGGTCCAGATCCGGCCGAGCATCCGACCGGCGTCGGTGACCGCGCCGTCACGGCCGAGGTAACCGCGCTCGGTCAGCAGCGCCACGATGCGGTCGAACGTCCGAGCGAGGGACCCGGTACGCCCGGACACTCGCTCGCGCAGCTCCTCGGTATCGCGCTCCAGCCGCCGGCGCCGCTCCGCCCAGCGGGCGTGTTCCTCCCGCTCCGGGCAGGCGTGGCAGGGGTGGTGGCGCAGGTCGGTGCGGAGCTGGGTGAGCCGGTGGTCCTCGCCGGTCACCTGCCGGGAGCGACCACCCCGTCGGCCGCCGTGCCGATCCAGGCCGGTGCCGCTGACCTCGGCGGCGAGGTCCCGTCGGGCGGCCGGTGACCGGTGGTTGAAGTGCTTGGGCACCCGGATCCGGGCCAGCACCTCGGCGGGGGTGGTGAAATCGCCGGGGCTGACCCGCCCGGCCCAGCGGTCCTGGGTGAGCACCAACGGCCGGGGTTCACCGAACCCACCGGTCGCCGGGTCCAGCACGACGGCCAGACCGGCCCGACGGCCAGACGGCACCCGGATCACGTCGCCGATCCGCAGCCGCTCCAGCGACGCCACCGCGGCGGCCTTGCGCTGGGTCTGCCCCTGCCGGGCGATCGCCTTCTCCCGGTCGGCGATCGCGACCCGCAGCGCGAAGTACTCGTCGAAGTCGCCGTGGTGGCAGGCGGCCTCCGCGCCGTACGCCTCGATGGTCTCGGTGTTGCGCTGCACCTGCCGGGCCAGGCCGACCACCGACCGGTCCGCCTGGAACTGCGCGAACGAGGACTCCAGCAGGGCCCGGGCCGGCTCGGCGCCGACCGTGCCGACCAGGTTCACCGCCATGTTGTACGAGGGTCGGAAGCTGGAGCGCAACGGGTAGGTGCGGGTGGACGCGAGCCCGGCCACGTGCCGTGGGTCGGTCTCCGGGGACCACACCACGACGGCGTGCCCCTCCACGTCGATGCCACGGCGGCCGGCGCGCCCGGTGAGCTGGGTGTACTCCCCCGGGGTCAGGTCGACGTGCGCCTCGCCGTTGTACTTGACCAGCCGTTCCAGCACCACGCAACGGGCCGGCATGTTGATGCCCAGCGCCAGGGTCTCGGTGGCGAAGACCGCCTTGACCAGGCCGCGGACGAACAGCTCCTCGACGATCTCCTTGAAGACCGGCAGCATGCCGGCGTGGTGGGCGGCCAGGCCGCGCTCCAAGCCGTCGAGCCACTCCCAGTAGCCCAGAACCGACAGGTCCTCGCCGGGGATGGCGGTGACCCGGGACTCGACGACCCGGCGGATCTCGGCCCGCTCCTCGGGCGAGGTGAGCCGCAGCCCGGCGGCGAGACACTGTTGCACCGCGGCGGCGCAACCAGCCCGGCTGAAGATGAACAGGATCGCCGGCAGCAGACCCTCCCGGTCCAGCCGGTCGACGATGTCGGGGCGCATCGGGCCACGCCAGCGCGGGCCCCGCCGGCCGGCGCCGGGCCCCGCGCTGCGCCCCTCGCCCAACTCCAATCGGCGCGCGGTCTCACGGGTGTAGCGCAGCAGCTCCGGGTGCACGTCGTGTTTGCGGGCGGCGTCGGCGTCGTGGAACAGGTCGAACATCCGCTTGCCGACCAGCATGTGCTGCCACAACGGCACCGGCCGGTGCTCGCTGACCACCACCGCCGTCTCGCCGCGCACGGTGACCAGCCAGTCGGCGAACTCCTCGGCGTTGGAGACGGTCGCCGACAACGAGACCAGGGTGACCGAGGCGGGCAGGTGGATGATCACCTCTTCCCACACCCCACCACGGAACCGGTCGGCGAGGTAGTGCACCTCGTCCATCACCACGTACGCCAGCCCCTGCAAGGTGCTGGAGCCCGCGTAGAGCATGTTGCGCAGCACCTCGGTGGTCATCACCACCACCGGCGCGTCGCCGTTGATCGCGTTGTCGCCGGTGAGCAGGCCGACCTGATCGGCGCCGTACCGGGCGACCAGGTCGTGGTATTTCTGATTGGACAACGCCTTGATCGGCGTGGTGTAGAAGCACTTGCGCCGGGCCGGCGGGGGCGCCGCCTCGTCGACGGGCACCGGGTCGCCGGGCCGCCCGCGCAGCGCCAGGTGGACGGCGAACTCCCCGACCACGGTCTTGCCGGCCCCGGTGGGGGCGCAGACCAGCACACCGCTGCCCCGCTCCAGCGACTGACACGCCTCCCTCTGGAAGTCGTCGAGGTCGAACCCCAGGTCAAGGGCGAACTCTTCCAGCGCCGGAAACTGTGAGGCCTGCGCGGCTCGGCGGCGCGCCGCTGCGTACCGCTCGGCGGGGCTCGACATGGCACCAAGATTAGTGCGTGCCGGGACACGACACCCGACAAGGCCGTGCGGAGGTGCCATCGGGGGCGGTCGGTAGGGTGCACGGCGTGCCGGACCATGCCGAACCGACCCAGACCCGTTCGCCGGGCAGCGCCGAGGCCGCCGCCGCCCCCCGGGCGTCCCGACGGCCCGTCAAGGCGGTGCTCTTCGACTTCCACGGCACGCTGGCCCAGGTGGAGGAGCCCCGGCAGTGGGTGCTGGAGGCCGCGGCCGCGTGCGGGGTCACCCTGGACCGGGTTCGCGCCACCTCGCTGGCCGACCGGCTGCTCACCGCCGGGCGCGCCGGCGGGCCACTGCCCGCACGGGTGCCGCCCCGGCTGGCCGAGCTGTGGGCCGACCGGGACCTCTACCAACACGCCCACCGGGGCGCGTACACCGGGCTGGCCGAGACCGTCGACGCGGGCATCGAGGGCTTCGCCGACGCGCTCTACGAGCGGCTGCTGACCGCCGAGGGCTGGCTGCCGTACCCGGACACCGCGCCCACGCTGACCGCGCTGCGCGACGCCGGGGTGCGGGTGGCGGTGGTCAGCAACATCGGCTTCGACCTACGGCCACACTTCGACGCCTGGGGGCTGACCGACCTGGTCGACGCGTTCGTGCTCTCGTACGAGGTGGGGCGGTGCAAGCCCGACCCGGCGATCTTCTGGCGGGCCTGCGGGATGCTCGGCGTCGACCCGGAGCAGACGCTGATGGTTGGCGACACACCGGCGGACGCGGGCGCGGTGGCCGCCGGCTGCGCGGTGCTGGTGCTCCCCGCCGCTGACCCGGGTCGGGAGAACGGCCTGGGCGCCGTGCTCGATCTGGCGCTGCCGGGCTGAGCTGTGCAGGCTCCGGTCCGACCGCGCCCGGAAAGTGCTTCTGCTGCCGGGCGGTGGCCGCTGTGCCGTCAGTCGTGAATGTAGATCACCGGCAGCTCACCGTCGCCGTACCGGTGCTCCGCGGTGAGGATCGATGCGTCGTGTTCGAGTACGGCCAGCGCTGTGGTCGCCAGGTCGGCACGACCCGTCACCGTGCGCCAGAAGCTGAGTTCGTGCCATGAGTGCCCCTGGGTGGAGAGCACCTCGCAGGCGTCGAGGGTCAGCAGCCGGTGAAGGTTCGCCCGTTCTTTCGGGTCGCTGACGATCGCCATGGCCTCCGCCGCGGTCACGGCGGTGACGGCGAACCTGTTGCGGTCCTGGATTACTTCGTGCAGCGGTTCCCCGACGTGCACCGAACCCGCCAGGTAGGCCAGCAGTGCCGACCGATCCAGCACGAGCCGGACCGGCCGGTCGTCCTCGTGGGTCACGCGGCCGGCTGGTCGAGAGTGGCGGCGGCGTCCAGCGCGTGCTGGCGTGCCCGCTCCCGGAGGGCGCTCCGGCGTTCCGGAGACCAGTCGGCCTCAACGGCGGCACGGCGGGCGCGCGCCTCGGCCACGCCCTGCTCAGTGATATGGATGCCCTGGTGAGCCAGCTCCGCGTCCAGGGCATCCAGGCGCATCCGGTCACGGACAGCCTGCGTGATGTAGGCACTCGCGTTGGCCTCGCGCTCCAGGCGGTCGGCCACGTCGGGTGGCACGGAGATCGACAGTTTCCGCATCGCGCTGGTCATACCACGGACGGTACGCCGGTAGCACTGCGTTGGCGACCGTTAACGGCCGTGTCGGCGCGAGTGGTGTGGCTTACACCAGCGTGGAGGGGCCGGAGCGGACCGCCTACCGTCGTGCCCGTGACGGAAACCCTGCTGCCCGCGTCGAGTGCGGCCGAGGCGCCACCGCAGCGCCGCGGTGGTGTCGCCGCCGTGGGGCTGGTGCTCGGTGGGGCGCTGTCGGTGCAGTTCGGCTCCGCCGTGGCCACGCTGCTCTTCCCGCGCACCGGGGTGGCCGGCGCGGTGACCCTGCGGCTGACGATCGCGGCGCTGCTGCTGCTCGTGGTGTGCCGGCCCCGACTGCGCGGGCACGACCGCTCGGCCTGGCTCGCGGCGGGCGGGTTCGGGCTGGCGCTGGCCGGCATGAACTCGCTGTTCTACCAGGCCATCGAACGTATCCCGCTGGGCCTGGCGGTGACGCTGGAGGTGCTCGGCCCGTTGGCGCTGTCGGTGTTCAGCGCCCGGCGACTCGCCAGCTGGGGCTGGGCGGGGCTGGCGTTGGCCGGGGTGGCGCTGCTCGGGCAGGGCGGCTTCGACCGGCTGAACCCGGCCGGGGTGGCCTTCGCGTTCGGGGCAGGTGCCATGTGGGCCGCGTACATCGTGCTGAGCGCCCGGGTCGGCGGCCGGTTCCCGGGCGCCGACGGGTTGGCCCTGGCGCTGACCCTCGCCGCGCTGGTCACCCTGCCGCTGGGCATCATCGACGGCGGCGCCGTGCTGCTCGACCCGCAGGTGCTGGCGCTCGGCACGGCCCTCGCGGTGCTCGCCTCCGGGCTGCCGTACACCCTGGAGCTGCTGGCGCTGCGGCGGATGCCGACCGCCACCTTCGCGGTGTTGATGAGCCTCGGCCCGGCCGTCGCCACCCTCGCCGGGTGGCTGGTCCTGCGGCAGGCGCTGACCCTGCTGGAGTGCGCGGCCATCGTGCTCGTCATCGCGGCGAGCATCGGCGCGGTACGGGTCAACGCAGCAGCCGCAGGGCGCCCGGAACGGCGCTGATCGTCACCGGCAGGTCCAGCGAGCGTTCCCCGTCGGCGTACGTGGTGATGCCCTCGGCGCTCAGCTCCACCGTCCGCGCCCGGTAGCTGCGCACGAGCGGGTGGCCGACGTGGGTGCCCTGGTAGATGCGGGGCTTGACCCGGATCAGCGTCCGCCGGTCGACCCGGCCCGCCACCACCACGTCGAGCAGCCCGTCGGTCGGGTCGGCGTCGGGGCAGATCCGCATCCCGCCGCCGTACGTCGGGCAGTTGCCGACCGCCACCAGCACCGCGTCCAGTTCGTGCGGCACCCCGTCGAGGCGCAGCGTGTAGCGGCGCGGCCGAAGCCGGGCCAGCTCGACCAGGATCGCCAGGTCGTACCGGCGCGGGCCGCGCGGCCAGCGCATCCGGTTGGCCCGCTCGTTGACGATCGCGTCGAACCCGGCCGCGAGGACCGCCCCGTACCAGCGTTCGGTGCCATCGGGCCCGGTCATCCGGGCCAGGTCGACGGCGTGGCCGCGGCCGTCACGCAGCGCTGACGCGATCACCTCCGTCGCCGCGAGGGGGTCGGCCGGGAAGCCGGTGTCCAGGGCGAAGTCGTTGCCGGTGCCGGCGGGGATGGGGCCGAACGGCACACCGGTGCCGGCGACCGCCTGCAACGCCCGGTGCACGGTGCCGTCCCCACCGATCGCCACCAGCGCGCCAGCACCGTCGACGACGGCGGCACGGCACGCCGCCTCCGCCTCGGCGGGGCTGGACGCCGACAGCAGCCGGACCGGTCGACCGGCGGCGGCCAACCCGTCCAGCAACCGGGGCAGCAGGGTGCGGTGCCGTCCCCGACCGGCGGTCGGGTTGGCGAGCACGGCCACCGGGCCGGGCAGGTGATCGTCTGCGGTCACGGGCAGCACCGTACCGGTCGGACACCCGCCGTTCACCAGCGGCGGCTGTCGTCACGATCAGTCCCACTGTGGGCGCTCGGGGTGAGGTCGCGACACGACGACGCCGCCCCCGGGACACGGGGGCGGCGTCGCGGACCGGGCGGCGCGGGGCCGTCAGGTCATGTCGTCGTAGCGCCGCTCGATCGGTGCCGGCGGGGCGATCGGATCGGGCACGCCGATCGGCGCGGTCGCGTCGACCCGTTGCCCGGCTTCGACCGGATCGGGGTCGTGCTCCAGCGGCGACACCTCGTCGTCGTCGAGGCCGGCGTAGACCTCCTTGCCACGCCCCCGCCGCTTGTCGTTGATGAACGCCACCCCGACCGCCACGAAATACAGCAGCGAGAGGGAGACCGCCAGCAGCGTCATGCCGAAGGGGCCCGGATCCGGTGTGGCGATGGCCGCGAAGGCGAAGCAGACGAAGATGACCGCGCGCCACCAGCTCAACAACCGCCGGGCGCTGGCCACGCCGGTGAAGTTGAGCATCAACAGGATCAGGGGGAACTCGAACGCCACCCCGAACAACAGGATCATGTTCGTGACGAACGAGATGTACCGGGTGACCTCCAACTGGGTGGAGAGCCCGGTCACGCCCGACTCCATCAGGAACGCGAGGCCCTTGTCCACGACCAGGTAGGCGAGCACCGCGCCGCCAGCGAACAGCGGAGCCGCGATGGCGACGAAGACGTACGCCCACTTGCGCTCGTGGCGGTGCAGGCCGGGCGCGATGAAGGCCCAGAGCTGGTAGAGCCAGACCGGCGCACCGACGATCAGGCCAATCCAGAGCGCCAGCTTCAACTTGAGGATGAAACCGTCGGCTGGCGACAGCTGGAGGAACTGGTGACACTCGCCGAGCGCGTCCCGGGCGCCCGGGAGGCTGCAGTAGGGCTCCTTCAGCAGGTCGAACGCCGGCTGCGCCAGGAAGAAACCGACGATCAGACCGGCCACGATCGCCAGCGAAGCCCGGAACAGGCGGTCACGCAGCTCCCGGACGTGCTCGATGAGCGTCATCGAGCCGTCCGAAGCCCGTTCGAAGGTGCTCGGGCCGCGTTTACGCAGTGCGAAGGCCACGGTGCTCGGGCCTCCCGGTCAGTTGTCGCGGACGCGGTGCACCGGGTCGGCAACCGGCTGCTGCGGCGGCGCCTGCTGGTACGGCGCCTGCTGCGGCTGCCCGACCTGCGGCGGCAGCGGCTGGTAGCCGGCCTGCGCGTCGGCCTTCTCGGCGAGGTCGCGGTCATCGTCCTGCAGGCTCTTGGTCTCGGCCTTGATGATCCGCAACGAACGGCCGAGCGAGCGGGCCGCGTCGGGAAGCCGCTTCGCACCGAAGAGCAGGATCAGCACAACCACGAGAACCGCGATGTGCCACGGCTTGAGGGCACCCATGAGAAGCTCCAGTCGCTCTGTGTGTCCGGGGGCGGTACGCAGCCCATCGTACGTGCGGATCGGCCGGTTGCCACCTGCCGGGGGCCATCATGCCGGGCCCGGCCGGTGAAGTCTTGACCAACCGCGATGATCAGTCAACCATCGCCGAGCGGTCGCTTCCGTAGCGGCCCGCCCCGACCGGGGACAGGGCTGTGACGGGGGTCGATCAGCCGCGCTTGGCCTTGATCACCGCGAGCCGCTGCTGCGTGGTGTCGAGTTGGCGTTGGACACCCTCGGCGCGCTGTTGCAGAGCCTCGGCGGTCTCGCGCAGTGCCTCGGCCTCGGCGGCCCGCCGCTGCAACGCCACCGCGGCGCGGCGCAGTCGGGGCAGTCGGGTCAGCACCGGGCGCACGGCCAGCGCGAGCGCCACGAGCGGGAGCAGCACCACCGCGAGCACGATCCAGATCAGCACGGCGGTCAGCCTACTGGGTGCGGCCCGCCACCGCCGGGTCACCCAGCGGCACGTCGGTCGGGTCAACCTCGGGCTGCCGGGGCGCGGCCGTCGGGGCGGGCACAGCGTACGCGTCCAGCGCCGCCGCCGCCGTCGCCCGCACCTGCTCGGCCAACTCGACCGGGGCGACCACGGTGGCGTCCGGGCCGAGGCCGAGCACGAACCGACGAGCCCACCCCAGGTCGGTCACGCGCAGGGAGACGAGCCACTGGTCGCCGTCACCGGCCTCGACCCGCTCACACGGGTAGTACTCGGTGATCCACCGCTCGCTCCGACCGATCCGCAGCGTGATCAGCGGCAGATCGGGCGAGGGGCGGAACACACCCTCGGTGAGGTCGTGCGGCACGGCCTGCGGCGGAACGCTGGCCGGCTCGGCCAGCTCGGTGACCGCGTCGATCCGGTCGGCGCGGAACAGACGGACCGCCTCCGCGCGCCGGCACCACGCCTCCACGTACGCCCGACCGCCGACCATCAGCATCCGCAACGGGTCGATGACGCGCTCGGTGGTCTCGTCCCGGGCCGCCGTGTAGTAGGTGATCCGCAGCGCCTTGCCGCCCTCCACGGCGGCACGCAGCGCCTCGACCCGCCGGGTGTCCCCGGGCAGCCGGACCGCCACCGGGGCGCCCACCAGGTCCCCCGCGTCCTCGATCTTCGCCAGGGCCCGTTCGACGGCCTCGCGGTTGGCCACCCCGGGTGTCTCGGCGAGCATCCGCAGTGCCACCACCAGCGCGAGGGCCTCGTCGGGAGTGAGCCGCAGCGGCCGGTCGATGCCGGCGTCGTAGGTGATGGTCACCCGATCACCGTCGAACGCCATGTCGATCAGGTCTCCGGGGCCGTAACCGGGCAGCCCGCACACCCAGAGCAGCTCCAGGTCCTCGCGGAGCTGCCGCTCGGTGACGCCCAGGTCACCGGCCGCCTCGGCGATCTCGATGCCGGGCCGGGCCAGCAGGTAGGGCACCAGGTTGAGCAGTCGGGCCAGCCGGTCGGCGGACGCGCGGGAGCCGCCTCGGGCGGCCGGGCGGGTCACCGGGCACCCCCGGTGGCGGCCAGCTCGTCGTGTCGGACGGCGATCTCCTTGAGTCGTTGGATGACCGCTTCGCGGACCTCCGGTGGGTCGAGCACCCGCACGTCCGGGCCGTAGCCGACGAGGTGGCCGGCCAGCCCGTCCGGGTCCGCGTACGGCAGGACCAGCCGGTCGCCGTCCGGCCCGGTGGTCACCTCCACCGCCCAGCGGCGCAGTCCGGCGGCACGGCCCGGTGCGGCCAGCACGGTGGCACGCCCGGTGCGCTCCACCGGACCCGACCAGCGGGCCACGTGGCTGATCAGGTCGACATTGGCCGGCGGTTCGTACGCCCCGGGAGCGCCGGTCACCCGCACCGCGCCGACGACCCGGGACAGCCGGAAGCAGCGGGTCGCCTCCCGGTCCTGGTCGTGGCCGACCACGTACCACCGGCCACGCCAGCAGACCACGCCCCACGGTTGCAGCCGCCGGCGGCTGGGCGCGTCGCGGTCGGGCACCCGGTAGTCGAACCCGACCTCGCGGCGGTCCCGGGCAGCGGCGGTCAGCGGCGCGAACGCCGGGTCGACCGTGACCATCGGCTCCAGGCCGAGGGTGGCCTGCGGGTCGACGTCCACCCCGGCGGCACGCAGCTTGGCCAGCCCGGACGACGCGGCGGCGGCCAGCCCGGCGTGCTGCCACAGGCGTGCGGCGATGCCGACCGCGGCGGCTTCGTCCGGCTCCAGGAGGATGTCGGGCAGCGCGTACTCACGGTGGGCGATCCGGTAGCCGGGCTCCGCGTCGAAGGCGCTCGCCGTGCCGGTCTCCAGCGGCACGCCCAACTCGCGCAGCTCGGCCTTGTCCCGCTCGAACTTGCGCTGGAACGCCTCGTGGTCGCGCGCGTCGTCGGGATCATGCTCATAACCGGGCACGGTCGCGGCGATCTGCGCGGCGGTCAGGAACCGTCGCGTGGACAGGAGGCAGATCACCAGGTTGACCAGGCGTTCGGTGCGGGTCCGCGACACGGGTAGACGCTAGCAGCCGAGGCGCCCGCGGCGTGCACCCACGCGGGCGTGCCGCACATCTGTTCGGATCGGGCCCGCTCCCCGGCGCTTCGCCGCCTCTGGTCATAGGGTGGCCCTCATGCCGCAAGCGGAGGTCAGGACCGAGAGCGAGAGCGTCGGGACCGTGATCGTCGCGGGCGCCGCCAACCTCGCCATCGCGGTCGCCAAGCTGGTCGCCGGGGTGATCTCCGGCTCGGCCGCGATGCTCTCGGAGGCGGCGCACTCGCTCGCCGACACCACCACCGAGGTGCTGCTCTATCAGGCGCTGCGCCGCGGAGCCCGGCCGGCGGACCAGCGGCACCCGTTCGGCTACGGCAAGGAGAGCTACGTCTGGGCGTTCTTCGCCGCCATGTTCACCTTCGTCGCCGGCGCCGGCTTCGCCGTCACCCACGGCGTCACGACCATCCTGGTGCACCGGCACAGCGGCGATTTTCTCCTCTCGTACATCGTGCTGGGGGTGTCCTTCGTCATCGAGTCGATCTCGCTCACCCGGGCGGTGCGGCAGGTCCGCCGCGAGTCCCGACGCTGGCAGACCACGCCCCGGCGGTTCCTGCGGCTGACCGCCGACACCACCGTCAAGGCGGTCTTCCTGGAGGACAGCGCGGCCCTGATCGGTCTGCTGCTGGCCGGGCTCGGAGTCGGCCTGTCGCATGCCACCGGCGACGAGGTGTGGGACGGGGTCGCGTCGATCCTGATCGGGCTGCTGCTGCTGACGGTCGCCGGAATCCTGGCCGGCAACAACCTGTCACTGCTGGTCGGCCGGTCGGTCCCGGAGCGGCTCCGCCACGAGATCGAGCGGGAACTGAGCGACCTTCCCGACGTGGAGCGGATCGACACCCTGCTGACCATGCAGCTCGGCCCGGACGACATCCTGATCGCCGCGAAGGTCGACTTCCGCGACGAGGCCACCGGCGCGGCCATCGAGGCCGCCGCCGACGAGGCCGAACGACGGCTCACCGGGCGGTACCCGGAGATCCGCTACGTCTTCCTCGACCCCACCCGGTCGGGGCCCGGCCCCGCCGGCCAGCCCCGGAACACCCAGGCCAGGCCGAGCACAGCCGCCGACGGCGAACCCGACCCGACCTGACCCAGGCTCCGGACCACCCGGGCGCGGGCCGCCGGGCCCACGCGGCTAGCGTGCCCGTCATGGTGCGATGGCGTACGGGGACGGTGGCGACGCTGCGACGGCAGTGGACCGGGGCGGTGGAGCTGGACGTCGACCTGCCCGACGGCACGCGCATGCGCGCGCTGGCCTATCCGGAGCTGGTCGGCACGCCCGAGCCGGGCGACCGGGTGCTACTCAACGCCGGTGCGCTGCTGATGGGGTTGGGCACCGGCGGGTACGCCCTGGTGGTGGCCCTACCGGACCGGCTGCCGCCGGACCCGCCGAACGTCGGCGACACCCGCGACACCGGGCATCTGGTCAAGGCCCGCTACACGCCGTTGCAGCCGATCCTGCTCGGCGTCGACGAGGAGGCGTCCCCGCACCGGGATGTGCTGGCCGAGGCGGACGACCTGGGCGGACTGCCGGTGGTCACCGCCGACCTGCACTCGGCCCTGCCGGCGATCCTGGCCGGCATCCGGGCCGACGCCCCACAGGCCCGGGTGGCGTACCTGCTCACCGACGGTGGGGCGCTGGCGGCCTGGTTCTCCCGCACTCTCGCCGGCCTGCGCGCCGAACTGGCCGGCACGATCACGGTCGGGCAGGCCTTCGGTGGCGACCTGGAGGCCACCACCCTGCACGGTGGTCTGCTCGCCGCCCGGTACGTGCTGGGCGCCGACGTGGCCATCGTGACCCAGGGGCCTGGCAACCTGGGCACCGGCACCCGCTGGGGCTTCTCCGGGGTCGCCGTCGGCGAGGCGGTCAACGCGATCGCCACGCTGGGCGGCCGGCCGGTCGGATCGTTGCGCATCTCCGACGCCGACCCCCGTCCCCGGCACCGGGGCGTGTCACACCACAGCCTCACCGCGTACGGCCGGGTGGCGCTCGCCCCGGCGGAACTGGTGGTGCCCGACGACCTGGACCCGGCCCTCGCAGCCGAGGTGGACGCGTCGCTGGCCCCCCTCGCGGCCCGGCACCGGATCGTCCGGGTGCCCACCACCGGTCTCGACGCCGCGCTGCGCGCCAGCGCCGTGCCGCTGTCCACCATGGGCCGTGGACTCGACGCCGACCACGCGTACTTCCTGGCGGCGGCAGCCGCCGGCCGGCACGCCGTCACGCTGCTGGGCAACGCGGGGGCGCGCTGATCAGGCCAGAAAGATGATCAGGCCAGGAAGATGAGGGCGAGCCAGCCGCCCACGATGAGCACCAGCGCCAAGGCCAACACCCACGTCGGCACCGTGTATCCCGACTTGGCTCATTTAGTGCGAGCCGTGGATGACGTCGAGTGCGGCGCGGAGTTCGTCGGGTAGGGGGTCGGCGGCGGTGATGCTGTGGTCGCCGGCCTGGATCGTGATCGTCCGGTAGCGGCGGGCGGTGGTGACGAACCGTTTGATGCTCCAGCCGGTGGTGTTCTCGATCCAGCGGGACACGGCCAGGGCGGCGAACACGATGGTCAGGTGCGCTTCGATCGATTCGCGGGTGTGGTGGTAGATCGGCCGGGCGGCCAGGTCGGTCTTGGACATTCGAAAGGACTTCTCGACCTGCAAGAGTCGGCCCCCACAGACCCCCGAATCAGCCAACCGTGAGTCAAGTCGGGTTAGTGCGTGACGTTGCGGGCGTGGATCCTCGAGGATGGCCTGCTTCTCGGCGGGGATGGCGGGGCGAAGGTCTGTGTCGTGCCATTGATCGCGATGGTCGCCGAGCGCAGCGGCCGCGGCTGCTTGATGACGTTGCGGATCGCCAGCTGAGTCGGCAACCGAGACCTCGCCGCCGACGCTGGTGGCTCGCTGCAAGGATGGTGGCCATGGCGAGCTTCCACGCGCGGTACGTGTCCGGTGATCCCGACGACGTATGGCGCGACCTGCGCGGTCTTGGCCTACGGGTCTTCGACGCCCCGTACCGGGAGGACGCCGAGGCGGTGGCGCGCGAGTTCGCCGACCGTGCCCGCAGGAACGTCGAGACGCTCGTTGAGCGGCTGCAGGCGCGGGGCTTCCGTGCGGAGGAGAACGACGACGAGGGGACGCCGTGTCGCGCCCACGTTCCCCCGTCGCCGGGCGCGCCCGCGCTGGCCGACTGGCTGGAGGTGACGTTCGCGCCGTTCCCGATGACGATCAGCGCGTGGATCCGGCAGGTGGGCGATGTGTGGCTCGTCGGGGAATTGCCGGGTTGGCCGGCCAGCGTGCTCGCGGACCCGTTGGTGGTGCAGCTCGAGTGGGCCGAGCGGGGCGGCTCGCGCTCCTACTACGAGGCCGAGCACGCCGCGTACCTCAGGGACACCGCGCGCCGGGACGCCGGCATCCCGTTCCAGCTCGACTACGCGCCCGACGAGCTCCACAAGGCGAACATCAGCGGCGACGCGCCCTACGGCATTGACCTGCCCGGCCCCGGAATCGACGGGAAGGTGGGGCCCGCGATCTGGTTCGTCGACGATCTCAACACTGCGTTCGCGGCCGGCGGCTTTCCCGGTGCGCTGTGGGGCGAGGGCTACCAGGAGCCGCCCGCCGGATTGCGTGAGTCGCTCGCCGCGGGGCTGCTGCGGCTCTGAGGCCACCAGACGGCTGGCCGGTCAGACCCAATTGACTCATTCGGTTAGTGCGTGAAAACAGCCCCACCTGCAGGCATCACCGCAGGTGAACGCGACGCGGGCCTGACGAGCGCGGCACAGTGAGCCAACTCAGGGCGCGCTGATCAGGCCAGGAAGATGATCAGGCCAGGAAGATGAGGGCGAGCCAACCGCCCACGATGAGCACCAGCGCCAGGGCCAACACCCACGTCGGCACCGTGTATTCGCCGCGCCGGTTGCGGTCGATCTCGGCGCGGATCTTCTCCCGCCGGCGTTCGACCCAGTTCTGCCGCTCGGCGCCGCGCTCGGAGGGGTCGGAAGGTCCAGAAGTCGTCATGGCGCGCTCAGCCTACCGGGCCGCTCACCCCGCCGAACCGCTGAGCCCACCGGATCGCTGAGGCCGCCGAACCATTGAGCCGGCCGGCCCCGCCGGTGGACACCACCGCCGGGGCCGGCCGCCGGTCACATGCTGGCGATCAACCGTTCCACCCGCTCGTCGTACGCCCGGAACGGGTCCTTGCAGAGCACGGTGCGCTGCGCCTGGTCGTTGAGCTTCAGGTGCACCCAGTCGACGGTGAAGTCCCGTCGCTTCTCCTGTGCGTGCCGGATGAACTCGCCGCGCAGCCGGGCCCGGGTGGTCTGCGGAGGAGTCTCCTTGGCCTCGAAGATCTCCGGGTCGGTGGCCACCCGGTCGACCTCGCCGCGACGCTCCAGCAGCCCGTAGAGACCGCGACCGCGGCGCACGTCGTGGTAGGCCAGATCCATCTGCGCCACCCGGGGGTGCGACAGCGGCAGGTCGTGCTTGCGCTGGTAACGCTCGATCAGCCGCAGTTTGCTGACCCAGTCGATCTCCCGGGAGACCGGCTCCAGGTCGCCGGTCTCCACCGCGTTGAGCACCCGACCCCACAGCTCGACGACGCGCTTGGCGGCCTGGTCACCGCCCCGGCGCTCGACGAACTCGGTGGCCTTGGCCAGGTATTCCTGCTGGATGTCCAGGGCGCTGACCTCCTTGCCGGAGGCCAGCCGCACCTTGCGCCGGCCGGTGATGTCGTGCGACACCTCCCGGATCGCCCGGATCGGGTTTTCCAGCGACAGGTCGCGCATCACCACCCCAGCCTCGATCATCCGCAGCACGATGTCGGCGGTGCCGACCTTGAGCAGCGTGGTGACCTCATTCATGTTGGAGTCACCGACGATCACGTGCAGCCGCCGGTAGCGCTCGGCGTCGGCGTGCGGCTCGTCTCGGGTGTTGATGATCGGGCGGCTGCGGGTGGTCGCCGAGGAGACGCCCTCCCAGATGTGCTCGGCCCGCTGCGACAGGCAGTAGACCGCGCCGCGCGGGGTTTGCAGAACCTTGCCGGCCCCGCAGATCAACTGCCGGGTGACCAGGAACGGGATGAGCACGTCGGCGAGCCGGCCGAACTCACCGTGCCGGGAGACCAGGTAGTTCTCGTGGCAGCCGTACGAGTTGCCGGCCGAGTCGGTGTTGTTCTTGAACAGGTAGATCTCACCCGCGATGCCCTCGTCGTGCAGCCGCTTCTCCGCGTCGACGAGCAGGCCCTCCAGGATCCGCTCGCCGGCCCGGTCGTGGGCGACGAGATCGGCCACCGAGTCGCACTCCGGTGTGGCGTACTCCGGATGCGACCCGACGTCCAGGTAGAGCCGGGCTCCATTGCGCAGAAAGACGTTGCTCGACCGGCCCCAGGACACCACGCGGCGGAACAGATACCGCGCGACCTCGTCCGGAGACAGCCGCCGCTGCCCGCGATAGGTGCAGGTGACGCCGTACTCGGTCTCGAGGCCGAAGATTCGCCGCTCCATGGTGTGACATTAGCCGCCCGGAGGCCCGGTTCGTCACTGTCAGACCACAGGTCGTGCCCCAAGCGCGGTCACATACCGGTTGAGTGCGACATTCCGTCCGGCCCGAGGCTCGCCACGAACCGCCGGCAGCTGTCGTACTCCGGCAGCAGGCCCCACTCGCGGGCCTGCGCCAGCGTCGGCGCCGCGTCGTCGCGCGCCGACAGCAGCGGAACGTCGGCGGGCCACTCGATGCCCAGCTCCGCGTCCAGCGGGTGCACCGCGTGCTCGCCGGTCGGGTTGTAGGTGGCCGAGCAGAGATAGCTCAACGTCGCGTCGTCGGTCAGCGCGCAGAACCCGTGCCCCAGCCCCTCGCTGAGGTAGACCGCCCGACGGTCGGTGTCGTCCAGCCGGACGCCCTCCCAGCGGCCGAAGGTCGGCGAACCCACCCGCAGGTCCACGATCACGTCGAGGACCGCGCCGCGCACGCAGGTGACGTACTTGGCCTGCCCGGGCGGGACGTCGGCGAAGTGGATGCCGCGCACCACGCCGCGCGCGGAGACCGACAGGTTGGCCTGGGCCAGCCGCAGCGGGTGCCCCACCGCCTCGGCGAGCTTGTCGAAGCGGTACCACTCCATGAACATGCCGCGCGGGTCGCCGTGCTGCTGGGGGGTGATCTCCCAGGCGCCCTCGATGCCCAGCTCCCGGATCTTCATCGGCCGACCTGCGTGCCGTGCTTCTCGGCCAGCAGGCCGAACAGGTAGTCGCCGTAGCCGCTCTTGGTCAGCGGCTCGGCCAGCGCGCGCAGCTGCGCGTCGTCGATCAGGCCGGCCCGCCAGGCGACCTCCTCGACACAGCCGATCTTCAGGCCCTGCCGCTCCTCGATCACCCGCACGAACTCGCCCGCCTGCATCATCGACGCGAACGTGCCGGTGTCCAGCCAGGCGGTGCCCCGGTCCAGCACGGTGACGGACAGCTCACCGGTCTCCCGGTACGCCTCGTTGACCGCAGTGATCTCCAGCTCGCCCCGGGCGCTGGGCGTGAGCTTGCCGGCGATGTCCACCACGCGGTTGTCATAGAAGTACAAGCCGGGCACCGCGTAGCGGGACTTCGGCCGGGCCGGCTTCTCCTCGATCGAGCGCACCCGCCCGTCGGCGTCGAAGTCCACCACGCCGTACGCCTCGGGGTTCGCCACCGGGTACGCGAACACCCGACCGCCGACCAGGTCGCCGTGCGCGGCCAGCTGCCGACCCAGGCCGACGCCGTGGAAGATGTTGTCGCCGAGGATCAGCGCCACTGACTCGTCGCCGATGAAGTCCGCGCCCAGCACGAACGCCTGGGCGATGCCCTCCGGGCGGGCCTGTGTGACGTACTCCAGCCGCAACCCGAACTGGCTGCCGTCGCCGAGCAGGCGGCGGAACTGGTCCTGGTCCTCCGGTGTGGTGATCACCAGGATCTCCCGCACCCCGGACATCACCAGGGTGGAGAGGGGGTAGTAGATCATCGGCTTGTCGAAGACCGGCATCAGCTGCTTGGAGACTGCCCGGGTGATCGGCCAGAGCCGGGACCCGGTGCCGCCGGCGAGTAGGATTCCGCGCACCGGGGGAGCTTAGCCGCAACCATCCCCGCCGGCATGTCGGCGGTCGCCGCCGACAGCGGGCCCGCCGCTTCGCGTACACTCCTGGACCCGTGAGGATCCTCGTCACCGGCGGTGCCGGCTTCATCGGTTCGGAGTACGTCCGCATGCTGCTGGGCGTGCCTGGTGGCAGCGCCTCCGGCGTGCCCGAGGTCGAGCCCGCCGGGGTGACCGTGCTCGACAAGCTCACCTACTCGGGCAACCTCGCCAACCTCGACCCGGTCCGCGACGACCCGCGGCTGCGCTTCGTGCAGGGCGACATCTGCGACCCGACCGTGGTCGACGAGGTGGTCGCGGGGCACGACGTGATCGTGCACTTCGCCGCCGAATCGCACGTCGACCGGTCGATCGCCGGCGCCGCGCCGTTCGTCACCACCAACGTGCTCGGCACCCAGACGCTGCTGGACGCCGCGCTGCGGCACGGCACCGGTCGGTTCGTGCACGTCTCCACCGACGAGGTCTACGGCTCGATCGACGAGGGCTCGTGGACGGAGACCTGGCCGCTGGCCCCGAACTCCCCGTACTCGGCCTCGAAGGCCGGCTCCGACCTGCTCGCCCTGGCCTACCACCGCACCCACGGCATGGACGTGGTGGTCACCCGGTGCTCCAACAACTACGGGCCGTACCAGTTCCCGGAGAAGGTCATCCCGCTGTTCGTCAGCAACCTGCTCGACGGCGGCACCGTCCCGCTCTACGGCGACGGTGGCAACATCCGGGACTGGCTGCACGTGCACGACCACTGCCGGGGCATCGCACTGGTCCAGCAGAAGGGCCGCGCCGGCGAGGTGTACAACATCGGCGGCGGCACCGAGCTGACCAACAAGGAGCTCACCGGCCTCCTCCTGGACGCCTGCGGCGCCGGCTGGGAACGGGTCGTACCGGTCACCGACCGCAAGGGCCACGACCGCCGTTACTCGCTGGACATCACCAAGATCAATCAAGAGCTGGGGTACGCCCCGAGCATCGATCTCACCGACGGCCTGGCGCAGACCGTGCAGTGGTACCGCGACAACCGGGCCTGGTGGGAGCCGTTGAAGGCGGCACCGGCCGCATGACCCGCGTGCTCGTCACCGGCGCCGGCGGAATGCTGGGTCGGGACCTGCTCGCCGAGCTGCGTGCCCAACCGGACGTGACGGTGACCGCCGCGACCCGCAGCGATCTCGACATCACCGACGCCACCGCCGTGGCGACCGCCGTCGCCGGACACGACGTGGTGATCAACACCGCGAGCTGGACCGACGTCGACGCCGCCGAGCACCACGAGGCGGTCGCCACCGCGGTCAACGGCACCGGCGTCGCCCACCTGGCACGAGCCTGCGCCGCCACCGGCGCCCGCCTGGTGCAGATCTCCACCGACTACGTGTTCCCCGGCGCCGCCCGCACCCCGTACGCCGAGGACGCCCCGCCCGCCCCGATCAACGCGTACGGCCGCAGCAAGCTCGTCGGCGAACACGCCGTCGTCCGGCTGCTGCCCGACGCCGGCTACGTGGTTCGCACCGCGTGGCTCTACGGCGCGTACGGGTCAAACTTCGTCGCCACCGTGCTGAGCCTGGCCGAGCAGCGCGAGCACCTCGACGTGGTCGACGACCAGCAGGGCCAGCCCACCTGGTCCCACGCGCTGGCCGGCCAACTCGTCCGGCTGGTCGGTGCCGCGCTCAGCGGCCGGGCCGCGCCGGGCGTCTATCACGGCACCGCCTCCGGCCGCACCACCTGGTACGGCCTGGCCCGGTCGGTGTTCGCGCTGCACGGCCTGGACCCCGACCGGGTCCGGCCGATCACCAGCGACCGCTCCCCCCGTTCCGCCCCCCGACCGGCGTACAGTGTGCTAGGGCACGGCCGTTGGGCCGCCGCGGGTCTGCCACCCCTTCCGGACTGGCACACCACCCTGGCCGCCGCGTTCGCCTCCGCCGCTCCGCCCGCCCCGTGGAAGGTCGCATGAAGCTCACCCTCGTCACCGGCTTGACCGGCCTGATATTGCTGGCCACGATCGTCGAGCTGCTGCGCCGCCGGCAGCTCCGCGAGAAGTACGGCATGCTCTGGCTCGGCGTCCTGGTGATCGTCATCCCCCTGTCGCTCTTCCCCCGCCTGCTGGACAACGTCGCCGAGCTGCTCGGCGTCGCCTCCGGCGTGAGCCTCGTGCTCTTCCTCGGCATCGTCTTCCTGCTGCTGGTCTGTGTGCACCTCAGCTGGGAGGTCAGCCACCTGGAGGAAGAGACCCGCACCCTGGCAGAAGACTTCGCCCTCCTCCGTGCCGAGATCGACGCGGACCGGGCGGCCCGAGACGAACTGGTGTCGCACGATGGTTAACGGCAAGCGGGTCCTGATCATCATTCCGGCGCTCAACGAGTCCGGCTCGATCGCCGACGTGGTCCAAGAGGTCCGCGGCGAACTGCCCGGCGTCGACGTGCTCGTCGTCGACGACGGCTCCACCGACCGCACCGCCGCTGTCGCCGCCGCGGCCGGCGCCCGGGTCGCCAAACTGCCGTACAACCTCGGCGTCGGCGGCGCCATGCGGCTGGGCTACCGGTACGCCCGCGACCACGACTACGACGTCGCCATCCAGATCGACGCGGACGGCCAGCACGACCCCCGGTACGTGCCGAAGCTCGTCGACCTGCTCGACGACACCGACCTGGTGATCGGCGCCCGGTTCGCCGGCGAGGGCGACTACAGCGTCCGCGGCCCCCGCCGCTGGGCCATGGTCATGCTCTCCGGCGTGCTGTCCCGCGTAGCCCGCACCAAGCTCACCGACACCACCTCCGGGTTCCGGGCCGCCAACCGACGGGTGATCGACATGTTCGCGACCTGGTACCCGGTGGAGTACCTGGGCGACACCGTGGAGACGCTGGTGCACACCGCCCGACGTGGCTACACCATCCGCCAGGTGCCGGTGGCCATGCGCAAGCGGATGGCGGGCACCCCCAGCCACTCCCCCGCCAAGGCCATGATCTACCTCGGCCGTGCCTTCGCCGTCCTCACGTTGGCGCTCATTCGCCGGTGATCCGGAGGCTCCTGAGTCTGGTCCCACCGGGCACCGTCGCCGTCGGCGCCGGCCTCGCCCTGCTGGGGCTGGCCTCCTACGTCCACCTGGCCGTCGCCGGGCACAGCCTCACCGAGGCGGACTACTCGTCCCTCTCGGTGCTCTGGTCTATCGTCTTCACCCTCGGCATCGGCCTGTTCATGCCCGTCGAGCAAGAGATCGCCCGGCTCGTCGCCGCCCGGCACAGCCAGGGCCTGTCCCCCGGGCCGGTACTGGCCCGGGGGGCGGCCCTGGCCGCCGGCCTGCTCGCCGCCATGGTCGCGCTGATCGTCGTCGCCCGGGAACCGCTCGCCGACCGGCTCTTCGCCGGCGACGGCACCATGGTCACCGTCCTGATCGGCGCGCTGGCCGGGCTCGCCATCGCGCACACCACCCGTGGCGTGATCTCCGGCCTGCAACTGTTCCCCTGGTACGGCACCCAGCTCGGCGTCGACGGCGGCCTGCGGATCGCGCTCGTCGCTGTGCTCGGCCTGACCGGCGTCACCGACCCCGTCTGGTTCGGCGCGGTGCTGGTCGTCGCACCGGTCGCCGGGGTCCTCCTCACCGCGCCACCGGTGCTGCGGGCCATCGGCGGCGGCGCACCCGTGGCCTGGGCGCCCCTGCTGCGCGGCCTCGGCCTCCTCATCGTCTCCAGTCTGCTCGCCCAGGTCGTGGTCAACATCGGCGTGATCAACGTCAAGGTGCTCGACCCGTCCGACGTGGCCACCGCCGGAGCGCTGCTCTCCGCGCTGGTGCTGGTCCGGATCCCGCTGTTCGTGTTCGCCTCGCTGCAGGCATCACTGCTGCCCGGCCTCGCCACCACGGCCACCACCGGCGACCTCGCCGGCTTCCACAGCCTGCTGCGCCGGGCACTCGGCATCGTCACCGCGCTCGGTCTCACCGGCGCCGTGGGTGCCGTGCTGCTCGGCCCCTGGCTGGTGCAGATGCTCTTCGACGCCCCCGGCGTCCTCGGCCACGGCGACTTCGCCTGGCTCGCGGTGGCCACCCTCGCCTACCTGTGGGCGATGGTCCTCGGCCAGGCGCTGCTCGCCCTCGACCGGCACCGGGCGCAGGCCCTCGCCTGGGCCATCGGTGTGGCCGCACTCGTCGTCGCCACGCTCGCCCCGGTCTCCACCGCGCTGCGCGTCGAGCTCGGCTACGCCATCGGCTCGGTCGTGGTCGCCGCCACCATGGCCGCCCTGCTACGCACCCGCACGTCCCGCCCAGTGCCCACCCAGGCCCCTCCTCGCGAGGCTGTCGCGCCGGGAGTCACCGGGGGGTCCTGATCATGGCGCCACCTCGGATCACCGTTGTCATGCTGGCCTACGGCCCCGAGCCGTACCTGGTCGACGCCGCCCGCGCCGTCCTCGCCAGCACCGATGTCACGGTCGAGTTGATCGTCGTCGACAACGGCTGCACCGGCGACGGCATCGACACCGTCAGGAACCTCCCCGGGGTGCGGATGCTGCGCCCCGAGCACAACACCGGCTACTCCGGTGGCTGCGCCGTCGGTGCCGCCGAGGCCACCGGCGACTGGCTCGCGTTCGTCAACTCCGACGCGACCGTCGCACCCGACGCCCTCGCCAAGACCACCGCCGTGGCCGCCGAGGAAGGCGTCGGCGCCGCCATGGCGTCCATCCGCCTCGCCGACCGACCCGATCTGATCAACACCGCCGGCAACCCGCTGCACTTCGCCGGCCTCTCCTGGGCCGGCGGCAACGGCGAACCCGCCACCGCCCACGCCCATCGGCGCTCCGTGCCATCACTGAGCGGCTGCTGCTTCGTCATCGACCGGCGCCTCTGGCGCGAGCTTGACGGCTTCGCCACCGAGTACTTCGCCTACCACGAGGACACCGAGCTGAGCCTGCGGCTGCGCCAACGCGGCCTGCGCCTGGAGTACGTGCCGGACGCCGTGGTGCACCACCACTACGAGTTCTCCCGCAACGCGCTCAAGCTCTACCTGCTCGAACGCAACCGGCTGGTCACCCTGCTCACCACCTACCAGACGCGCACCCTGGTGGTGCTCGCCCCCGCCCTGCTGCTCACCGAGGCCGCGATGCTCACCACCGCGCTCACCGGAGGCTGGGCCCGGCACAAGATTCGCGGATGGCGCTGGCTGTGGCAGCACCGGGGTTGGCTGCGTACCCGCCGACGGCAACTCCAGGCCGAACGTCGAGTGCCCGACGGCGTCCTCGCCGAGCTGATGACCGGCCGACTCGCCCCCACCAACGTCGCCGCCGCCCCCGGGATGGGCGTCTTCAACGTGCTGGCCGGGAGCTACTGGACCCTCGCCAAGCCACTGCTCAAACGCCACTGACCACCCCAGCTCGGGCGGTGGCCGCACCGCCCGGACACGCCGCCGGGAACCGTGCTGGACGTGCTGCGGTGGGCGGCCACGAAACGCGGGCCGCCCACCGCCGTGACCGGGTTACTTACCGTCCGCCGGCTTGTCCTCCAGGTCGGCGGACCCCGCCGACGTCGTCGGCTTGTGCGACTCCCCCGCCGGCACCGTCGGCGTGTCCGGGCCACCCGCCGACGCGGGCTGCTCGGCAGCCGCGACATCGCCGTCCAGCAACGCGGTCAGCGCCGCGCCGGTGATCCGACGGAACGTACGCCCCACCCGGTGGCGGTCCAGCACCGCCACCTCCAGCTGGTTGGCGGCGATGGTGCGGGCAGCGCCGCCCTCACCACCAACCGCGCTCAACGCCTGCACCGCCACCCGGACCGCCTCGGCGAGGGACATGTCCGGCCGGTGCTGCGACTTCAGCACTCCGGTGATCGCCTCGGCCTGGCCACCCATGGCCATCCGCCCCGGCTCGTCGTTGACCGAGCCGTCGTACGTCAACCGGTACAGCTCGTCGTCGTCCGCGGTGGCCCCGACCTCCGCCACGCAGATCTCCACCTCGAACGGCTTGGACTGCTCGGTGAAGATCGCACCGAGCGTCTGCGCGAATGCGTTGGCCAGAGCCCGGCCGGTGACGTCACGCCGGTCGTAGCTGAGCCCGTTCAGGTCGGCCATCCGCACACCGGCGCGGCGCAGATTCTCGAACTCGTTGTACCGGCCGACTGCCGCGAAGCCGATCCGGTCGTAGATCTCACTGACCTTGTGCAGGGCGCTGGAGAGGTTCTCCGCGACGAAGAGCACCCCGCCGGAGTAGCTGAGGACCACCGCGCTGCGACCCCGAGCGATGCCCTTGCGGGCCAGCTCGGAGCGGTCGCGCATGATCTGTTCGGGCGAGGCGTAGAACTGCATGGCCACGGCGGCGGTTCTCCTTACGGCGCTGTGCTGACGACTGCTGACTGGTGGGGGTGGACGGGGCTCAACCGCCGGGGTTCTCCATCCGGCCGGCGACCACGCCCTCGGCGATCGCCGCCGTCTCGGCGTCGGTCAGCCGACGGGTGCCCTCGGCGGTCGCGCTCATCACCACCGGATAGATCCGGCGGGTCAGATCCGGCCCGCCGGTCGCGGTGTCGTCGTCGGCCGCGTCGTAGAGCGCCTCGACCGCGAGCCGGGTCGCGTCCTCGACCGACAGACCGGCCCGGAAGCGCTTCTTCAGCGCCGACTTCGCGAAGAGCGAGCCGGAGCCGATCGCGTCGTAGCCGGTCTCCTCGTACGGGCCGCCGGTCACGTCGAAGCTGAAGATCCGACCGGCCCGCGCCGGGTCGGCGGCGGCCAGGTCGAAGCCGGCGAACAGCGGCACCACGGCCAGGCCCTGCATGGCCGCGCCCAGGTTGCCGCGGATCATCGACGCCAACCGGTTGGCCTTGCCGTCCAGCGAGAGCATCGCGCCCTCGATCTTCTCGTAGTGCTCCAGCTCCACCTGGAACAGTCGCATCAGCTCGATGCCGATGCCCGCGGTGCCCGCGATGCCGACCAGCGAGTACGCGTCGGCCGGGTGCACCTTCTCGATGTCGCGCTGGGCGATCAGGTTGCCCATGGTGGCCCGGCGGTCGCCGGCCATCACGACGCCACCGGCGGCCGCGATGGCCACGATGGTGGTCGCGTGGGGCGCCAGGTCGGCCGCCATGCCCGGCGGCAACGGCCGCCGACCGGGCAGCATCTCGGGGGCCACCCGACTCAGGAACGTCGTGAAGGAGGACGTCCCCGCGTTGGTGAACACATCTGGTAGACGCCCGGATGGATCAAAGCCCGCTGCCACGTGGTTCCTCTCAGGTACGTGATCGCCCTGGCCAGCCTCATGGGACTGTCACGGAACTGGCCAAGACCACCGTTGCAGTTGAAGCAGAGTATCCCGCGCACCCATCCGGTGCGATGATCGTGGTCCAGATGTTGCGGGTCGGCGCCGCCACAGATCGCGCAGACCCCGCCCTGCTCGGCCAGGAGCTCCTGGAACTCCTTCTCCCCGATGCCGTAGCGCCGCCGCAGGTGATACTCGCGGGACCCACCATGCAGGCGAAGCCTGCTCTCCTTGCCCTTCTCGTTGTGGCAAGGCTTGCAGTATCGGCCGTAACCAGCACGCCCGGAGCGGTTCCGCGGAAAGTCGTCGAGGGGCTTGACGGCGGCGCAGTCAGGAGATCGCCGATGGCCCTCCGGAACCACTGGAAGCTGTCGCACGTCCCTGCCCTGTCGCTCCTTCAGGCGCTTCGCATGGCTCGCCTTAAAGCGAACGTTGAAGCAGGGCTTGCAGTAGCTGCCGTGACCGTCCGGCCGTCGGCTGTTGGCGCAGAACTGATCGAGCGGTAACCACTCACCGCAGTCTCGGCAGCGGCGGTGACCATCTCGATCATTCGAGGGACGAAGCATGTCCGAATTGCTCGGCTATGCCCTATTCACCTCCCTTTTGTACATAACCCCTCACAAATTCCTCTGCGTTTTCTTCGAGGACGGAGTCGATCTCGTCGAGGAGGTCGTCGACGTCCTCGGTGATCTCGGCATGCCGCTCGGCCACCTCGGGGTTGGCCTCGGTGGTGACGTCCTCGATTTCCTCGCCCTGACGGGACTTGCCGGACTGCGACTGGCCGCCGCTGTCATGAGTGGCCACTGCTGCCTCCTCCACGATCGTCTGCGATGAACTTACCTCGCGCGGGCGACGAAAAGCCCGCCGCGCGCCGGCTTACGGCACACGACGGGCATCCGGACGGGTGCTCTCAGCCCCCGGTCAACGTCTCCAGCAGGTCCTTGGCGCTGGCGCAGCGGTCGAACAGTGCCCCGACGTGCGCGCGAGTGCCCCGCTCCGGCTCCATCATCGGCACCCGGACCAGCGACTCCCGGCCCACGTCGAAGATCACCGAGTCCCAGCTCGCGGCGACGACCTCGGACGCGTACTGCGCCAGGCAGCGACCACGGAAGTAGGCCCGGGTGTCCTCCGGCGGCTCGGTCATCGCGGTGCGGGTCTCGTCGTCGGTGAGCAGCGTCTTCATCGCCCCCCGGGTGACCAGGCGGTGGTAGAGGCCCTTCTCCGGCCGGACGTCGGAATACTGCAGGTCGACCAACTGGAGCTTGTGCGCACCCCAGCTGAGCTTCTCGCGCTCCCGGTAACCCTCGAGCAGCCGCAGCTTGGCCACCCAGTCCAACTCGTCGGCACAGAGCATCGGATCACGGCCGAGCCGGTCCAGTACGCTCTCCCAGCGGTCGAGCACGTCGACGGTCTGCTCGTCGGCGTCGGTGCCGTACCGGTCGTCGACAAAGGACCGGACCCGCTCCAGGTACGCCCATTGCAGGTCCAGTGCGGTGAGCCGGCGACCGTCGCGCAGTCGCATCCGGTGCGACAGGCTGGGGTCGTGGCTGACCGCGCGCAGCTCGCTGACCGGGTCGGCGATGCCGAGATCCGTGCCGAGCGCCTTCTCCTCGATCATGTTGAGGATCAGCGCCGTGGTGCCGACCTTGAGGTAGGTGGAGATCTCGGAGAGGTTGGCGTCACCGATGATGACGTGCAGCCGGCGGTACTTGTCGGCATCGGCGTGCGGCTCGTCGCGGGTGTTGATGATCGGCCGCTTGAGCGTGGTCTCCAGGCCCACCTCGACCTCGAAGAAGTCGGCGCGCTGGGAGATCTGGAAGCCGCTCTGCCCGCCGTCCTGGCCGATGCCGACCCGGCCGGCGCCACAGACGATCTGGCGGGTGACGAAGAACGGCGTCAGATACGCCACGATGTCGGCGAACGGGGTCTGCCGCCGCATCAGGTAGTTCTCGTGGGCGCCGTAGCTGGCGCCCTTGTTGTCGGTGTTGTTCTTGTAGAGGTGGATCGGCTGGCTGCCCGGGATGGTGGCGGCACGGCGGGACGCCTCGGCCATCACCCGTTCGCCGGCCTTGTCCCAGCGCACCACGTCCCGGGGGGTGGTGACCTCCGGGGTGGAGTATTCGGGGTGTGCGTGGTCGACGTAGAGCCGTGCACCGTTGGTGAGTATCACGTTGGCGAGGCCGAGGTCTTCGTCGGCCAACGCCTCCGCCGGGTCGTACGCGGCCCCGGAGTAGGTGAAGCCGCGGGCGTCGCGCAGCGGCGACTCTTCCTCGTAGTCCCAGCGGGCTCGCCCGCCCCGGTTGAGTTCCGGGCGGGCCCCATAGGCGTTGACCACCTGTGATGAGGTGACCATCGGGTTGGCTCCGGCCTGTCCGGGCACGGAGATGCCGTACTCGACCTCGGTGCCCATGATCCGACGTACCGTCATGCGACCACTCGCTTCGCTCGCCCACGGAGCCGGCGTGCCCGCCGCTCACACCATCGAGACTAGTCTGCGCGGTGGCCCACCGCGCGGCCCTGCCGGTCGGCGCGGCGTGGCTACCGTGCGGTGGCGGGTTTGAGCGGCACCACGGTCAGGCCGTCCCGGAGGGACGGGTTCACCGCGAGAATCCCGTCGATGGCCCGCTGGGCGGCCGGGTCGGCGACGATGAGCCGCAGCGGGCGGGGCGTACGACGCAGGATCTCGGCGGTCCGGGCGGGCTCCTCGAAGGTGGCGAAGTAGATGCCGGATTCGGTCTGACCGCTGGTGCTCTGGATGGCGGAGAGGAAGACCGACTCCCGGTAGCCATGGGCGCCCCACTTGTCGACGACCAGCGTGACGGTGCCGGCGAGCGGCGGGTACACCCGGGCGGCGACGGCGGTGACCGACGCTGGGCGGGTGATGACCCGAGGGTCGCGCTTGACCCACTCCGTCGCCCAGGTGTCGTTGCTGGCGCTGCGGTGGAAGTAGCCGCCGGTGGCGCCGATCAGGCCGGTGCCGGCGAGCACCACGAGCGTCACCAGGGTGGCGGTGGCGACCGCGGGCAGGGCAGCGGTGATCCGGCGGCGCCGTGGCTCGGAGTCGGTGCTCCGGGAGGGTACCGGCAGCAGTCGGGCGAGCGCGGGGGTGCCCACGATGAGCACGAGGACGAGCAGGTGGGCGGTCTTGCCGAAGTAGTACGCGGGTTGGGTGCCGATGGCGAGGTTCACGGCGGCCATGCTGGCGCAGAAGAGCAGGGCGACGGTCAGGGCGACGAGGTAGCGCCGCCACGTGGATTCGCCGAGGTTGCTCGGGACGAGGACGGCGGCGACGACGAGTGCGCCGAGCCCGAGAACGGTGCTGTAGGTCTCGGCCGCCGGTGGGCCGCCGGGGGCCGCGAGTGCCTCGTTCTGGCCGGCGACGAGCACGCCGATGACGGCGCTCAGCGGCGCCAGCCCGGCGGTGAGGACCGCGACCATGGCGGCGGTGCCGGGGCGGGTGCGTAGCCGGCGCCGGTCGGCGATCAGCCAGCAGAGCACCATGACGCCGGTCGGCAGGAGGAAGAGGTAGTAGCTGAAGCCGATGCCGATCAGCAGTGCCCCGACGAGGAGGAGTTGTTCGCGCAGCCGGTGCAGGGGGCGGGCGATGAGGGCGATGAGGATCGCCGCGAGGCTGAGCCCGAACGTCTCGCTGGGGTAGCCGGCGACAAGCAGCCGGGGCAGCTCGGTGCCGAGGATCAGCGCGGCGACGGCGATGACGAGGACCAGCCGGCGCAGCGGATGCAGGGGGCCGGCGACGTGGTGGGCGGCCCAGATCAGCGCGAGCACCAGCATCGCGAACGCGGCGAGGCACCAGACGATGTAGTGGTCCAGCAGCGCCGGCCCGGTGGGTGTGTGGCCGGGGTTCTGGAAGCCGTCGAGCAGGGCGATGGTGAGGTGCCAGCCCTGTGGGTAGTGGATCAGCCCGGAGAAGATGTGCTCACGGGCGGTGTCGGGGTCGACGAAGAGGTAGCCGCCGAGGCGGCCGATGACGTCGAACAGGGCGGGGTGGCGGGCGTTGTCCTCGCCGATCATGGCGAGGTTGAGCCGCTGGCCGAAGCCATTCGCCCGCAGGTAGGGGGTGGCGAGGTAACCGCCGGCGAGCGCCGCGGCGGTCAGCGGGACCAGGTCGGACCATCGGGGGCGGGGCAGTCGGGGAGCACGCCCGGACAGCAGGGCGGCGAGGGCCAGGCCGGTGAGGGTGAGTCCGGTGACCGGCACCGGGTGCAGACCCCAGGGCCAGACGGTGAAGAGCAGCCCGGCGGCGCAGGTGAGCCCGGCCAGCAGGGCGAGGGCCAGCACCAGCCGGTCGAGCAGGCGGCGGCCGGAGCGCAGCAGGCTGGCCGTGCCGAGCAGGATCACCGGGGGCAGCAGCCACAGGGCGTGCACGGCGTACGCGGCGAGCGGTACGAGCCAACAGGCGAGCGGTACGACCACCAGCCGGCCGATCCCGGGGCGCTCCATGATGGCCTGGGCACGCACGGAAGTCCTCGTGTGGTCAATCTCGGGAATTGCCGCAGTTTATCCCCATACGGGAGCAATCGGTGTCGCGCTCGCGCCGTGTCGCGGCTGGACGCACGCAGCGGCGGCACCGGACGGATCCGGTGCCGCCGCTGGCGGTCAGAGGTGGTAGCCGGTGTTGCTGGCCGTCAGAGGTACTGGCCGGTGTTGCTGGCGGTCTCGATGGACCGGCCGGCCTCGGCGCCCTTGCCGCCGGAGACGAGCGTGCGGATGTAGACGATCCGTTCGCCCTTCTTGCCGGAGATGCGCGCCCAGTCGTCGGGGTTGGTGGTGTTGGGGAGGTCCTCGTTCTCGCGGAACTCGTCGACGCAGGCGTCGAGCAGGTGCTGCAGGCGCAGCCCCTTGCGGCCGGAGGTGAGGAACTCCTTGATGGCCATCTTCTTGCTCCGGTCCACGATGTTCTGGATCATCGCGCCGGAGTTGAAGTCCTTGAAGTAGAGGACTTCCTTGTCACCGTTGGCGTAGGTGACCTCGAGGAAGCGGTTCTCCTCGGTTTCCGAGTACATCCGCAGCACCACGGCGTCGATCATCGCCGCGACGGTGGCCTGCGGGTCCGTGCCGTGCTCGGCCAGGTCGTCCGGGTGCAGGGGCAACCCGGAGAGGATGTACTTGGAGAAGATGTCCTTGGCCGCTTCGGCGTCCGGTCGCTCGATCTTGATTTTCACGTCGAGCCGACCGGGGCGCAGGATCGCCGGGTCGATCATGTCTTCCCGGTTGGAGGCGCCGATGACGATGACGTTCTCCAGCCCCTCCACGCCGTCGATCTCACTGAGCAGCTGCGGAACGATGGTGTTCTCCACGTCGGAGGAGACACCGGAACCACGGGTCCGGAAGATCGAGTCCATCTCGTCGAAGAACACGATCACCGGAGTGCCCTCGCCGGCCTTCTCCCGTGCTCGCTGGAAGATCAACCGGATGTGCCGCTCGGTCTCGCCGACGTACTTGTTGAGCAGCTCGGGGCCCTTGATGTTGAGGAAGAAGCTGGTGTGCTTCTCCTTGCCCTGCCGTTCGGCGATCTTCTTGGCCAGCGAGTTGGCCACGGCCTTGGCGATGAGCGTCTTGCCGCAGCCGGGCGGGCCGTACAGCAGGATGCCCTTGGGCGGGCGGAGCTGGTGCTCACGGAACAGGTCCGCGTGCAGGAAGGGCAGCTCCACCGCGTCGCGGATCTGCTCGATCTGCGACTGGAGGCCACCGATGTCGCCGTAGTCGACGTCCGGCACCTCCTCCAGGACCAGCTCCTCGACCTCGCTCTTCGGGATCCGCTCGTACGCGTACGCCGAGCGGGGCTCGATCATGAGCGAGTCGCCGGCCCGGATCGCCGAGCCGATGAGCGTCTCGGCGAGGTGCACGATGCGCTCCTCGTCGGAGTGGGAGACCACCAGCGCCCGGTCACCCGGCCCGCCGCCCGGCCCCTCCAGGATCTCCTTGAGCATCACGACCTCGCCGACCCGCTCGTAGCCGAACGCGTCGACGATGTTGAGCGCGTCGTTGAGCAGGACCTCCTGGCCGCGGCGCAGATCGCCCACGTCCAGCGAGGGCGAGACCGCGACCCGTAGCTTGCGGCCGCCGGTGAAGACGTCCACCGTGCCATCGTCGTGCTTGGCGAGGAAGACGCCGTAACCACTCGGCGGTTGCGCGAGGCGGTCGATTTCCTCCTTGAGCGTCACGATCTGCGTGCGAGCCTCCTTGAGGGTGCTCACCAGCCGGTCGTTGTTCTCGGTCAGCCGCGCCAACTGTGCCTGGGTGGCCGCCAGCCGCTCTTCGAGCTGCCGGACGTGTCGGGGGCTTTCGGTCAACTTGCGCCGCACCAGGGCGAGTTCCTCTTGCAGGAACGCGACCTGCGTGGAGAGATCGTGGGCTTCCTTCTCCCACCGTGCGGCGCGCGAGTCCGCGTCGTCGCTGCGTGCCACGTCCCACCTCCCCGGGGGGCTTGAACGTTCTGCCCTAACACTAGCCGCTATGAGGCCGATTCGGTCCCACGCAACACCCTCGTCACCGAACCTTGATCGCCAAGGGTGGCTTGACGGGCCGTTACTGGCGTTCGGGTACCGTCGCAGCGTGGGACGCGAGAACATGGGGGGTGCACCAGTGGCCGAGGTCGCGACTGACCAGTTGCAGGTCTGGGTGGACCAGGATCTCTGCACGGGCGACGGGCTCTGCGTGCAGTACGCGCCAGAGGTGTTCGAGTTCGACGTCGACGGCCTCGCGTACGTCAAGGGCGCCGACGGTGAGCTGCTGCTGACGCCGGGAAGCCGGGTCGACGTCCCTGCGCACCTGCGGCTCGAGGTGATCGACTCCGCGAAGGAATGCCCGGGCGACTGCATCCACGTGGTGCGCGGCGACGGTGTCGAGGTCGCCGGCCCGGAGGCCGAGGAAGACTGACCCACCCGCCGGCCGGGCCGCGCGGCCCGGCCGGGCCCGAGAGGGGTACGCCTCAGAGCATCGGACGGCCGACCACCGAGGCGACCAGCCGCGCGAACTCCTCCAGCCGGGCGATCTGCCCGGCTCCGCCGTCGTCGAGGGTCTTGCCGAAACGCAGCGCGTCGTGGCGTGGCGTGCCGGCCATCTCCTCGCTCGGCGGAGCCTCGTCCAGCGAGGTGAGCAGCAGGTAGACGTCGATGCTGTCGACCCTGATCTCGCCGCTGTCGGAACGGTTGAGCCGCCGCCGGCAACCGACCTCGGTCACCGAGGAGACCGGCACCACCCGCAGCGACGAGGTCATCGAGCCCGGCGGGCCCTCCTCCGGCGGTACGTCCTCACCGTGCCAGAGGATCAGCCGGCTGCCGTCGCAGACGACGACCTCCTGCCACACGCCGTTGACCTCGTTGACGAAGCGTTCCAGGGTGAAGCCGAGCACCGACGCACCGCGCAGCACGCCGCCGAGCGCCTCCAGGGCGACGTCCGGGTCGCGTAGGTAGGCCCGCGCCGCCGACTCCAGGTCCTGGTAGGGCGACCAGTCGGGAAAGACCGCGGGAAGGTCACCGCCGCCGTAGCCCGGTCGGCTCATGCCAGCGCCTCCCCCTGCTCGGCGGTGCCGACGCCCAGCTCGATGGTCACGGCCTGTCCATCTCCCCCGTGCCGTTCGACTGCGCGCCTGCCGCCTGGGCGGCGGCGGCCTGTCGGGCCGCCTCCGCCTCGCGCAGGTCCTGGCGGCGCTGCACGTACGCCTCGGTGCCCTTGCTGGGCTTGCGCCGACGCGGCGGCGCGGTGACCCCGGGGGCCAGCTTGCGCGCGGACACCAGGAACGCGGTGTGCGCGATCATCCGGTGATCGGGCCGGACGGCGAGACCCTCGGCGTGCCAGTCGCGCACCAGGGACTCCCAGGCCCGCGGCTCGGTCCAGCCGCCGCGCTCGCGCAGCGCCTCCACGAGTTCGGAGAGCTGCGGCGTGGTGGCGACGTAGCCGATGAACACCCCGCCGGGCACCAGCGCCCGCTCGACCATGTCGAGGGTCTCCCAGGGGGTCAGCATGTCCAGGATGATCCGGTCGAAGCCGGTCTCCTGACACTGCGCGACGTCACCGACGTGCAGCCGCCACGACGGGTGCGGCCCGTTGAAGAACGCCTCGACGTTGCGCTTGGCGATCTGGGCGAAGTCGTCGCGCAGTTCGAACGAGTGCAGCTCGCCCTCGGTGCCGACGGCGCGCAGCAGGGAGCAGCTGAGCGCCCCGGAGCCGGCACCGGC
The DNA here is from genome assembly GCF_050936255.1 of Micromonospora sp. CA-259024. NCBI lineage: Bacteria > Bacillati > Actinomycetota > Actinomycetes > Micromonosporales > Micromonosporaceae > Micromonospora > Micromonospora sp. CA-259024. Next base: position 1,995,813 of record NZ_JBNJND010000001.1, read on the forward strand.
CTCGAGGACCTTCGCCCCGGGGAAGATGTCGCCCATCGCGACGATCTGCGCCGAGTCCTTCGGGTAGATCACCTGAGCGCCGCGCGGCATGGACAGCACGTAGTCCGACAGGAGTGGCCGCAGGGCCAGGAACGCGGTGCCGCCACCGGAGGTGGTCACCACACTGCCGTCGGGGAGCCCGATCAGCGCGTCGTGCGCCAGGATGCCGCGGTGGGTGTGGAACTCCTTGCCGTGCTCCAGCGTCACGGTGTGCATCCGCCCCTTGGGGTCGGTCAGCTGGACCCGGTCCCCGGGCCGGAACGGCCCACGGTGCACGGGTGTCAGCGCCGGGGCGGCGGGGTCGGCCGGGACGGTGGAGGGAGTTGCGGTCACGGTGTCATCTTCCGGTTGGGTTCGAGGAGCTGTGCCAGGTCCGCGATGTGCAGAACGCCGACGACATCTTCGCCTGACGTCACCACGTACTGCGCGCCCGGGTGGGTCTGTACGGACTCCATCACCCGCTCGCCGTCCAACCCGAGCGGCAGCGTGGGAAGTGTGCCCAGCGACCGGGCGACGGCGTCCACCGCCAGCCACGGTCGGCGTTCGAGGGGCACCGCCTCGGCGGCGGCCGGGTCGACCAGCGCCACCGGCCGGCCGGTGGAGTCGGTGACCAGCAGCGCGGCGCCCGGCTGCCCACCCTCGGCGCGTCGGCGCTGGGCCTCGGCCAGGGGCGTACCGGTCGCCACCGGCCAGACCGGCCGAGCCAGCCGGGAGAGGTCGATCAGCGGGAACCGGCGGCTGACCCGGGCGGCCCGGATCGATTGACCGGCGCCGCGCCAGAGGGTGACGGCGACCAGCAGCATCAGCGGCAGCGCCAACGGCGCCAGGAGGTTGGTGAGGGTGAGGAGCAGGACCAGGGCCGCGGTGCCGACGGCGACGACCCGGCCGGCCCAACCGGCGACCTCGGTGCCGAGGTGCCGGTCGCGGGTCAGCCCCCACACCGCGGCGCGCAGCGCCCGGCCGCCGTCCAGCGGCAGCCCGGGCAGGCTGTTGAACACCGCGACGATGACGTTGCTGACCGCGAGCTGGAAGGCGAGTTGGTGGGCCACCGTCCGTTCCGGCAGGGCGAGCGTGGCGGCGACCGCGAGCACACCGAGCACCGCGGAGACCGCCGGGCCGGCCAGTGAGACCAGCAGGTCGACTCGGGGGGACGGGGCGTCCCGGTCCATCTCGGTGTAGCCGCCGAGCAGTTCCAGGGTGATCCCCCGCACACCGATGCCGTACCGCCGGGCGGTGAGGGCGTGGCCCAGCTCGTGCAGCAGCACCGAGCCGAGCAGCGACACCACGAAACCGAAGCCGATCAGGTAGCCGCTGATCTGCGGCAGGTCCAGCTGTCGGCGGGCGAACTCGGCGTACAGCACGGCGATGAGCACCGCGAGCAGGACCATGGAACCGTTGAGGTGCAGCGGCACCCCGAACACCCGGCCGACGTTGAGGCCGAGGCGCCGGTCGGGTCGGCGCGGCGGCCGGGATGTCTGCTCCATCGCCACGATGCTACGGACCATCGCTGTGCGGGGCGGGTGGCGGTCGGTGTCACACCGGTGCCCTAACCTTTCCCGACATGACGGCGGAACCGGTCACCACCTCCCAGCCCTCCTCCCCGGCGCAGGCGCCGCCGACGGTGCGGGCCTCGCTGTCCCCGTCGCGGGCGGCGGATTTCAAGACCTGCCCGCTGCTCTACCGGTTCCGCAGCATCGACCGGCTGCCCGAGCGCACCACCGTCGAGCAGGCCCGGGGCACCCTGGTGCACGCGGTGCTGGAGCGGCTGTTCGACCTGCCCGCGCAGGGCCGCACGCCGGCGGCGGCCGGTGACCTGGTGGCGCCACAGTGGGACCGCATGGTCACCGAGCAGCCCGAGCTGGCCGGGCTCTTCGACGGCGCGGAGCCGGCCGGTCCGGTGGAGTTCCTCCGCTCGGCCGCCGGGCTGTTGGAGGGCTACTTCGCGGTGGAGGATCCGACCCGGCTGGAGCCGGCCGAGCGGGAGAGTCTGATCTCGGCGGTGGTCGACGAGGAGCTGCTGATCCGGGGCTACCTCGACCGGCTGGACGTCGCTCCGGACGGCGCGCTGCGGGTGGTCGACTACAAGACCGGCGGCGCCCCACGGGAGGCGTTCGAGGCGCGGGCGCTGTTCCAGCTGAAGTTCTACGCGCTGGTGCTGTGGCGCACCCGGGGGGTGGTGCCCAGGGTGCTGCGGCTGCTCTACCTTCGCGACGCCGAGGTGTTGGATTACACGCCGGACGCCGACGAGCTGATCCGCTTCGAGCGCACGGTGGTGGCGCTGTGGCGGGCGATCGAGCAGGCCACCGCCCGGCAGGATTTCCGGCCCCGGCCGAGCCGGCTCTGCGACTGGTGCAGCCACCAGGCGCTGTGCCCCAGCTTCGGCGGCACCCCGCCGCCTTTCCCGGTCGCGGCGGCGAACGCCGATCCGCTGCGCGACTCCCGGTCCGCTCCGGTGACCCCGGGCGCCGACGAGTGACGCGGCGCGCACGCCCGGCGGGGTGAGGCGGGTCGGGCCCCGACGGCCCTGACCGCTCACGCCCGGCTCCGGGGGCGTGCTCCACGCCGATGCCGCGGACCCGACCGAAGCAGTCCCCCGCCGATCGGGACAGGACGACGGGCCGGCCTCTACGGTGGTCCGCGACGCACCGGCCGGGTGCGCGAGGATGACCGGTGCGGCAGCACGGCGTCGGCGCGGGACGGGAGACGAGATGACCGATCGGGTGGCCTCGGCGCGGCCGGTGCGGATCCTGCTCGCCGACGACCAACCGCTGCTGCGCACCGGGTTCCGGATGGTGCTGGGCGCCGAGGGCGACCTGGACGTGGTGGCGGAGGCCGGTGACGGCCTGGAGGCGGTGGAGCTGTCCCGCCGGCTGCTGCCCGACGTCGTCCTGATGGACATCCGGATGCCCCGGATGGACGGGGTGGCCGCGACGCGGGCGATCGTCGAGGCGCGGCTGCCGGTGCGGGTGCTGGTGTTGACCACCTTCGACCTGGACGAGTACGTGGTGGGTGCGTTACGGGCCGGTGCCAGCGGATTCCTCGCCAAGGACGTTCCGGCCGAAGAGTTGATCACTGCGATCCGCACGGTGGCGGGCGGCGACGCGGTGGTGGCGCCCCGGATCCTGCGGCGACTGCTGGACCGTTTCGCCGCGTTGCTGCCCGACCCGGCGGCGACGCCGTCGGCGGCGCTCAACGCACTCACCGATCGGGAACGGGAGGTGCTGGTGCAGGTCGCCAGAGGGCTGTCCAACGCTGAGATCGCGGCGGTGCTGTCGGTCAGCGAGACCACCATCAAGACCCACGTCGGGCACGTACTGACCAAGCTACGTCTGCGCGACCGGGTGCAGGCGGTGGTGCTGGCGTACGAGTCGGGGCTGGTCCGCCCTCGGGCGTAGCCTCCGCCGGCCCGGATACCTCACCCGGCGTACTCGAAGATCCCTCCGTGGGGGGACGGCCGCCGTTGCCGTCGTCACCTACCGTGACCGGAGATGCCTCGGTTCGGTTGACCCTCCTGTGGCGTCAGGTGGAAGTGTCGGTGCTGCCGCCCGCCGCTGAGGGGAAAAACGGTCGACCGGCCGTCGGGTCAGGGGCAACCCTGATCCGACATGGGGGTGCACCCGCAGCAGGAAATCCGCGCAGGGTCACCCCAGAGGCGGACGGGGCGGGCGTACGCAGCACCGATGATTGAACAGTCGCGCCGGACCATCGGGGGGCGGCGTGCATTTTCGGACAGACGGAAGAGGTAGATGACGTGACCGCGACGGTAGGCCAGCAGGCGCAGGCCGCGGCCCGGGCGAACGATGTGTGGAAGGTGTACGGCAGCGGCGAGGCTCAGGTCATCGCGCTGCGGGGGGTCAGCGCCGAGTTCGAACGTGGCCGCTTCACCGCGATCATGGGCCCGTCGGGTTCCGGCAAGTCGACGCTGATGCACTGCCTGGCCGGCCTGGACTCGGTGACCCGGGGGACGGTGGCGATTGGTGAGACGACGGTCACCGGGCTGGGTGACGCGGGGCTGACGAAGCTGCGCCGCGACAAGGTGGGCTTCATCTTCCAGCAGTTCAACCTGCTGCCCACGCTGACCGCCAAGGAGAACATCCTGCTGCCGCTGTCGATCGCCGGCCGCAAGCCGGACCCGGCCTGGTACGACACGGTGATCAACACGGTCGGCCTGCGGGACCGGCTGGACCACCGGCCGGCGCAGCTCTCCGGCGGGCAGCAGCAGCGGGTGGCGTGCGCCCGGGCGCTGGTGTCCCGCCCCGAGGTGATCTTCGCGGACGAGCCGACCGGCAACCTGGACTCGCGCTCGGGTGCGGAGGTGCTGAGCTTCCTGCGCAACTCCGTGCGCGAGCACGGCCAGACGATCGTGATGGTCACCCACGACCCGACCGCCGCCGCGTACGCCGACCGGGTGGTCTTCCTCGCCGACGGTGAGATCGTCTCGGAGCTGATCGAGCCGACCGCCGAGACGGTGCTGGACACCATGAAGAAGCTGGACACCCCGGCCGAGGTGGGCAACTGATGTTCCGCGCGACGCTGAAGAGTCTGCTGGCCCGCAAGGTCCGGCTGATCCTGTCCGGGCTGGCGGTGGTGCTCGGTGTGATGTTCGTCTCCGGCGCGTTCGTGCTCACCGACACGCTGGGCCGCTCCTTCGACTCGGTCTTCGCCGACGGGTTCTCCGAGATCGACGTGAACGTCGCGGCGAAGCCGAAGGTGGAGCTCAACGAGTTGGAGGGCGAGCAGAGCGCCGCCCCGTTGCCCGCCGCCGTGGTGGACCGGGTCAAGCAGGTGCCGGGGGTGGCCTCGGCGACGGGCATCGTCAACGCCGACGGCGCTCGGGTGATCGGCAGCAACGGCAAGGTCGTCACGTCGTTCGGCCCGCCGCAGTTGGGCGAGAACTGGACCGGCGAGAGCGACCTGCTGCAACTGCGCGAGGGGCGCGCGCCGCAGGCCGAGGACGAGATCGTCATCAACAAGTCGTTGGCCACGACCGCGAAGGTGCAGGTCGGCCAGAAGGTCGGCGTGCTCACCGCGTTCGAGTCGAAGAAGCGGGACTTCACCCTGGTCGGCATCGCCGGTTACAGCGGTGACCGGGACTCGATCGGCGGGGTCAACGAGGTCTTCTTCACCACCCCGGTGGCGCAGCGGCTGATGCTGGGCGAGCCGGACACGTTCAGCAGCATCACCGTCCGCACCGCCCCCGGCGTCTCCGACGAGGCGCTGCGCGACGACGTGGCCCGCACCCTGGGCCCGGACTACGAGGTGAAGACCGGCGAGCAGGTGGCCGCGGACGCCTCGGCCAGCCTGAAGGAGGGCCTGTCCTTCTTCAACAAGATCCTGCTCGGCTTCGCCGCGGTGGCGCTGCTGGTGGGCACCTTCCTGATCCTCAACACCTTCTCGATCATCGTCGCGCAGCGGACCCGGGAGTTGGCGCTGATGCGCGCCATCGGGGCCAGCGGCCGGCAGATCATCGGGTCGGTGGTGCTGGAGGCGATCGCGGTGGGGCTGATCGCCTCGGTGCTCGGCCTGGCGGCCGGCATCGGGGTGGGCGCACTGCTGGCGTTCCTGTTCGGCAAGCTGGCCGGTGGGCTCACTCTCGCCGGGATCGGTGTGCCGGCGGCGGCGGTGATCGGCTCGTTCGCCGTCGGTCTGGTCATCACGGTGGTGGCGGCGCTGCTGCCGGCGCTGCGGGCGTCCCGGATCCCGCCGATCGCGGCGATGCAGGACGTGGCCACCCCGGACCGGCCATTGACCAAGGTCACCGTGGCCGGGTCGCTGGTCACCGGCATCGGCGCGGTGCTGCTCTTCCTCGGGCTCAGCGGCAACGCGGGCGGCCAGACGCTGTCCACCATCCTCGGTGGCGTGCTGTTCGCCTTCATCGGGGTGGCGCTGCTGACCCCGCTGATCAGCCGGCCGGTGGTGAGCCTGCTCGGTGCGATCTTCTCCTGGTCGGTGCCGGGCAAGCTGGGCCGGCTCAACTCCGGGCGCAACCCGCGCCGCACCGCGATCACCGCTGCCGCGCTGATGGTCGGCATCGCGCTGGTCACCGGCGTCACGGTGATCCTCGACTCGGCCAAGGGCAGCATCAGCGCGCTCGCCCAGGACACCATCAAGGCCGAGTTGGTGATCTCCGGCCAGCAGGGTGGGCCGCGTCCACCGAGCTTCGACCCGGGTGTGCTGGACCGGGCCAAGGCCCTGCCCGGTGTGCAGATGGTCGACGGTGAGTACGGCGACATGGCGAGGGTCAACGGCGAGGGCACCTGGGTCGCGGCGAGCAGCGACGTCGCGTCCCTGCGGCAGATCTTCGGCGCGAAGGCCACCGCCGGTGACATCGACCGGCTCGGGCCGACGCAGATGCTGGTCAGCTCGGACACTGCCACGTCCCGTGGCTGGTCGGTGGGGTCGACGGTGAACGTACAGCTGACCCGGGGTGAGGCACGCACGTACACGGTCAGCGGCATCTACGAGTCGTCGCAGCTGACCAACCCGGTGACGTTGCCGGTGACGGCGGCGAAGGACTTCGCCATCCCGCAGCCCATCCAGGGCTTCATCCAACTGGCCCCCGGCACCCGGGTGGCCGACGTGCAGTCGCAGGTGGAGACGCTGCTCGCGGACAGCCCCGAGGTGTCGGTGGCCGACCGGGACGCGTTCATCAAGCAGCAGACCAGCCAGCTCGACGGGCTGCTCACGATGATTCAGATCCTGCTGGCGCTGGCCATCGTGATCGCCGTGCTCGGCATCATCAACACCCTGGCGCTGTCGGTGCTGGAGCGGACCCGCGAGTTGGGTCTGCTGCGGGCCATCGGCCTGCGCCGGTCGCAGACCATGGGCATGATCACCGTGGAGGCGGTGGTGATCTCGGTGTTCGGCGCGCTGCTCGGCGTGGTGGTCGGCAGTGGCCTCGGCGCCGCGGTGGTCGAGGCGCTCAAGGACGAGGGCATCACCGACCTGATCCTGCCCTGGGGGCAGATGGGTGTCTTCCTCGGTCTCGCCGCGATCATCGGGGTGGTGGCCGCGGTGCTCCCGGCCATCCGGGCGGCCCGGATCAACGTTCTGGGCGCGATCGCCCACGACTGATCGGCACCACCGAGGCCCCCGGTCGCCATGCGCGCGATCGGGGGCCTCGGCCGTCCGACCTGACCCATTCGTCCTCGGCCGCCAGCGCGCGACTGCCAGGCTGGTGGTGCCGGCAGGGCGCCGGCCCGCCCGCGACTCAGGCGGCGGAGAGCCGGGGCCGGTGACATGACCGATCAGGACGCGTACCAGCGGGCACTCGACAACGCCGAGCGGCTGCTCGGTCAGCCATTGGTGCTGCCGCTCGGCAAGGGTGAGCCGTCGGTGGGGCACGATTTCCGCCGTCTCGCCACCGTGCAGACCTTCGGCGAGGCATGGCCCCGGGAGGGCCTGGATCTGCACAGCCGTTGCCTGGTGTCGGTGGCGATCGCCGCCGCCCTCGGCACCCACGAGCCGCTGCGCGGCCAACTGCGCATCGCGTTGAACTCGGGGGTGACCAAGGAGGAGATCGTCGAACTGTTCATCCACCTGGCCGCGTACGCGGGGGCCGCGCGGGCGTTCGACAGTTACCAGGTGGTCGGGGCGGTCTTCGCCGAGCGCCCCTGACCCGCGCCGAGCGCGTCAGCCGGTCGCCACGCCCGGTCGGCCAGCAGCGCCGCGAGCACCTCCAGGTCCACGCCGGTCAGGCTCTCCATCTGGTGTACGCCGACAGTGCTCGGAAGCGCCACCTCGGCCGGTACGGCCAGCACCGCCGCGCCGGAGGCGAGCGCGCTGGCCACCCCGGTCGGCGAGTCCTCGATCGCCACGCAACGCTCGATCGGCACGCCCAGCAGCCGGGCCGCGGTCAGGTAGGGCTCGGGGTGCGGCTTGGCCGCGACCACCTCGTCGCCGGCGACGACCACGTCGAAGTTGTCCCGGCCCAGAGTGTCCAAAGCAATCTCGACCAGCGCCCGAGGGCTGGAGGTCACCAGCGCGGTGGGGATCGCCGCCGCACGGACCGCGCGCAGCAACTCGGACGCGCCGGGCCGCCAGCGCAGACCACTACCGAACAGCTCCAGGATCCGCGCGTTGATCCACGCCGCGCTGATCTCCGGATCCCGTTCAGGCTGACCCAGGTCGTCGTGCAGGATACGCATCGACTCGGCCATGGCGGTGCCGATGATCGACCGACGGGCGTCGGCGGAGAGCTCCCCGCCGTACTCCCGGGCGAGTTCCTGCAGCGCGACGTCCCACAACTTCTCGCTGTCGACCAGCGTGCCGTCCATGTCGAAGAGCACGGCGGCGGGGTAGGTGCTGCTCAGCGGATCCTCCAGGCTCGTGGCTGACACCGGCGATCCTGCCAGCACCACCCGTACCCGGTGGCGGCAACGGGCGCCGGAGTGACCCGGGCAACCCACTCAGCCCAGGTCGCACGCCGCAAGGGAACGCTCGTAGCCCCGGAAGAACATGTCGGTGCGCTGCTCGGCGGTGCCGTGCGCGCCTTCGGCGAACCACGGCTGGTCCGGGTCGTCGCCGACCGCCGCGACCCCCTCCCGGAACTCGTCCAGGTCGCCCTCGGCCAGGGTCAGGGCGCCGGAACGCACGGAGTCGCCGAGGTACGCCCCGGCCATGCAGTCGGCCTGCAGCTCCTGCTGGATGGTGAAGCTGTAGTTGATGCCGAGCCGCACCTGGATGCCGTGGGCGTACTCGTGGCCGAGCAGGTAGAACACGAACGCGTCACCGACCTGGCGGAACGCCGCCACCGACCAGGCGACGTCGTACGCGATGAAGTCGCCCTGCGAGCAGTAGACCGCGTTGTTGCGGGGCAACGGCTGGCCGCCGCAGGACACCTCGCCGGACCGCTGGTACGGGGTGATCCGCCGGATCGGTTGGAACGGCTGCCCGGACTCCTTGAACTGGGCCGCCCAGTACCGCTCGGCGACCGCCTGCGCGTCGGCGACGTCCTGCTCGAACTCGGCGACGCTGGTGGTGCTGTCGGCCCGGGTGGTGCTCGGCCCCGGCGAGGCGGCCGACGGGTTCGACCCCGGGCGTTCCTCCTCCGGCTCGGCCAACCCGCCACCGGCGCAGGCGAGCGACACCAGCGCCGCGATCAGCAGACCGGCCAACGGACCCCGGGCATCGCGCCCTGATCGTGCCCCCACGGTGCCTCCCCTGGCGTCGGTGCTGCGCTACGCAGTACCCCGACGATACGGTCGCCACGCCCACCACCTCATTCACGTGCGTGAGCGCCCGATGGTTCACGGATCAACTCGGTTCACGGCGCCGGTGCGGAGCGGCCACAATGGGCCCGGGCGGGTGTCGCCGTCCGGGGAGGAGGGCTGCGATGCACGTGCTGGGTAGCCGTCGGCGTAGCCAACCGGCCCCGCCGCACATCGTGTGGCGCTCGCTGCGCGACCCGTACGCGGCCGGCAGCCGACCCTGGCTGGAGCTGCGCGACGACGAGGTGCCGCCCCGGGTGGTGGCGGGCTACGCGCCGGTGCTGCTGATCTGGTCGTCGCTGTGGCCGCACCGGCCGCTCGACCGGATCCGCTTCGACCTGGCCCGCCAACCGTCCGGCTCGGACTGCGCCCTGCGCTGGACGCTCACCACCGACGGGGAGTTGCCGAGCGAGAGCACCCTGGGCTACCTGCGACACCGCCTCAACTACCTGATCAACGACCGGCTCCGGCTCTCCTACGGGCAGTGACCCGTCAGCCGCTGCCGTCGCGCCCGCGCTGCCACGTGTCGGCCTGGTCGCCGTGCCGCTGGGCCTCGTACGTCTGCTGCCGGGCGCGCGCGTCCCGGCCGGCGGCATCGTCGTCGGCGGAGCTCAACCGCCCCCGGTCCCGCCACGCCACCACCCCGAACGCCCCACCCGCCACCGCGACGAAGACCCCCACCACCACCCACACGGTCGTCATCCCGCCACGCTAACCACCCCCCACCACACACCCCGCCGACGCTCCGTCCCCGCCCCCGGCCCGCCCCGGCCCCGGCCCCGGCCCTGTTGATCATGAAGTTAGTGCTGGCTGGCGCGGCGTGTCGTGACAACAACTTCATGATCAACAGGGGTGTCGGGTTCGGGGGAACTAGCGTGTCCGGGTGGGCGGGTTGGCTTCGACGTCTCTGGTGAGGCGGTGCCGTCGTGGCGCCGGGACAGGAGGAGAGCCACGTGAAGTACATGATCCTGCTCTACGGCTCGCAGCAGGACTACGACGTGCTGTCCGGTCGGGCGACCGACCGGCCGGCCATGTCGGCCGAGCAGATCGCGGCGATGCACAAGCACATGGAGACGTTCCACCAGGCGCTGGCCGAGTCCGGTGAGCTGGTCGACGCCCGGGGCTTGAGCGAGCCGGTGCACGCCCGCCGGGTGCGGGTGAGCGAGGGCGCGCCCGTGGTCACCGACGGCCCGTACCCGGAGACGCAGGAGGTCCTCGCGGGTTACACGATCGTGGAGTGTGCCAGCTTCGACCGGGCCACCGAGATCGCCGCCGGCCTGGTCGACCCGGACGCGCCCGGCGGGTACGTGGACGTGCGGCCGGTACTGGACGGCGTCAAGGACCTGGCCGGCTGACCGGTGCCGGAGACACCCGTCGAGGACCTGTTGCGCGAACTGGCGCCACAGGTCCTCGGCGCGCTGGTCCGCCGCTACGGGCACTTCGACACCGCTGAGGACGCGGTGCAGGAGGCGCTGATCGCCGCGGCGGGCGACTGGCCGCGCGACGGCGTACCGGACAATCCCCGGGGCTGGCTCATCACGGTCGCGTCCCGCCGGTTGACCGACCTGCTGCGGCGCGAGCAGGCCCGGATGCGGCGGGAGGACACCGTGGCGCGGTGGGTGTTGCCCGAGCAGTGGCACGCGCCCGCCGCCGACCGTCCACCGGCGGACGCCGACGACACCCTCATCCTGCTGTTCCTGTGCTGCCACCCGGCGCTGTCGCCGGCCTCGCAGATCGCGCTCACGCTGCGCGCGGTGGGCGGGTTGAGCACCGCTGAGGTGGCGCGGGCGTTCCTGGTGCCGGAGGCCACGATGACCCGGCGGATCAGCCGGGGCAAGCAACGCATCCGCGACAGCGGGCTGCGGTTCGCGCCACCCACCGGCGCGGAGCGCGCGGACCGGCTCGCCGCCGTGCTGCACGTGCTCTACCTGATCTTCACCGAGGGGTACGCGCGAACCGCCGGCCCCGGGTTGGTGCGCGCCGACCTGACCGCCGAGGCGATCCGGTTGGCCCGCCTGGTGCACCGGCTGCTGCCCGAGGATCCCGAGGTCACCGGGTTGCTCGCGTTGATGCTGCTCACCGACGCCCGCGCGCCCGCACGGATCGGCCCGCACGGCGAGTTGGTGCCGATGGCGGAGCAGGACCGCAGCCGGTGGCGGGCCGACCAGATCGCCGAAGGCGTCGATCTGATCACCGGAGCGCTACCGCGCGGGGTCGTCGGGCCGTACCAGGTGCAGGCGGCCGTCGCGGCCGTGCACGACGAGGCTCCCAGCGCCGAGGCCACCGACTGGGCACAGATCACCGCGCTGTACGAGGTGCTGCTGGGCATCTCCGACAACCCGGTCGTGGCGCTCAACCACGCGGTGGCGGTGGCGATGAGCCGCGGCCCGTCGGCCGGGTTGGCGCTGCTCGCCGACCTGACCGACGACCCCCGACTGGCCGACGACCCCCGACTGCCGGCGGCCCGCGCCCACCTGTGGGAGTTGGTCGGTGAGCGGGCCGCGGCGCGGGAGGCGTACCGGATGGCGGCGTCACGGTCGACGAACCTGGCGCAGCAGCGCTACCTGAACGCCCGCGCGGACCGCGTCGCGGGCGACCCGCCGGCCGCCGACTGAGCCGGCGGCCGCGGGTCAGGGGCTGGCGGCCAGGAAGATGAAGGCGGCCAGCAGCACCAGGTGTACGCCGCCCTGCAGCACGTTGGCCCGGCCCGGCACAACGGTCAGCACGGCGGTCACCGCGGTGAGCGCGAGCAGTACGAGTTGGGTGCCGCCGAGGCCGAGCAGGAGTGGGCCGTCCAGCCAGATCGAGGCGATCGCGATGGCCGGGATGGTCAGGCCGATGCTGGCCATCGCGGAGCCGAGCGCGAGGTTCAGGCTGATCTGCACGCGGTCGCGGCGGGCGGCGCGGGCGGCTGCCAGGGTCTCCGGCAGCAGCACCAGCAAGGCGATGATCACACCGACGAACGCGTGCGGCAGGTTCGCCGCCGCGACCCCGGCCTCGATGGTCGGAGAGATGGTCTTGGCGTCGCCCACCACCGCGACCAGCGCCACCAGCAGCAGGCCCAGGCTGACCAGCGCCGCGCGGGTCGTGGGCGGCTTGGCGTGCTCCTCCGCGTCGATGACCCGGCCCCGGCTGTCGACCGGCAGGAAGTAGTCGCGGTGCCGGCCGGTCTGCACAAGCACGAACAGCCCGTACAGGGCCAGCGACGCGACGGCGGCGAAGGTGAGCTGGGCCGGGCTGAACTCCGGGCCAGGACGGGCCGTGGTGAAGCTCGGGAGGACCAGGCTCAGGGTGGCCAGGGTGATCACGGTGGCCAGCGCCCCGCCGGTGCCCTCCGGGTTGAACACGGCGACCCGTCGGCGCAGGGCACCGAGCAGCAGGGACAGGCCGAGGATGCCGTTGCAGGTGATCATGACGGCGGCGAAGACCGTGTCCCGGGCGAGCGACTGCGTCTTCTCCGGTCCGCTGATCATCAGCGTGACGATGAGGGCGACCTCGATCACGGTGACCGCGATGGCGAGAACGAGCGAGCCGTACGGCTCCCCCACCCGATGGGCGACCACCTCCGCGTGGTGCACGGCCGCGAGCACCGCGCCACCCAGCAGCAGCGCGACCACCACGATGACGGGCCCGGGCAGGTTCCGTCCCCAGGTGCCGATCAGCACCAGGACGGCGAGCACGGGTACGGCAAACGTCCAGTCGGTCACGCGGGAGCGAAGGAGGGTGGCCATGACATACAGCGTGCCAGGTCAAGTGATCATGCGCCCACCATCGATGCGGCGACACCCAAACCCGTAACTTGTAGGTTACGCTTTCCGGGTGGATGAGGTGGCCACCGCGATCGCGGACCCGGTACGACGGCACATCCTGACCATGCTGCGCGACGAACCGCTGGCCGCTGGCGACATCGCCCAGCGGTTCGCGATCAGCCGACCCGCGATCAGCCGCCACCTGCGGGTGCTGCGGGAGAGCGGGTTGGTCCGCGACGAACTGGTCGGCCGACAGCGGATCTACCGCCTCGATCCCGGCCCGCTCGCCCCGCTGGTCGACTGGCTCACCGGCCTCGTCGCCACCGACCGGTGGGACCGGCACCTCGACGCGTTGGAGACCGAGGTCTATCGCACCCGCCGAGAGCGCCGCAGCCGCGGCCCGGCGGAGCACCGAAGGGAGCACACCGCATGACCCGTACACCCGCCGGACGCCTATTCCGCACCGCCGACGGCCACGACCTCGTCCTCACCCGCACGTTCCGCGCCCCGGCGGCGGACGTCTGGGCCAGCCTGACCGAATCGGAGCGCACGGCCCGCTGGTTCGGCCCCTGGGAGGGCGACGCCGCGCCCGGACGGACCATCCGGGTCCAGATGGCGTACGAGGAGCAGCAGCCCTGGTGTGACGTCCACATCGACGCGTGCGAACCGCAGCGGCGCCTCGCCCTTTCGATGATCGACAGCTACGGCACCTGGCTCCTGGAGCTGGCGCTGACCGAGACCGACGGCACCACCGAATTGCGGTTCGTCCAGCACCTCACCGGCCTGGACGGCGTCGCCGAGACGGGCGCCGGTTGGGAGTACTACCTGGACATGCTCGTCGCCTCCCGGGACGGCTCACCCCGCCCTGACTTCGACGACTACCACCCCGCCATGCAGCCCTACTACCAGGCCCTGGCCGCCGAGGCCGAGACCCTGCGCACCTAGGGGTCGAGCTCCCGCCGCAGCTTCGCGAACTCGGCGGTCAACGCCGGCAGCGGAAAGTGCGCGTTCAGGCCGCTGGGGTTGGGCAGCACCCAGACCCGGGACGGGCCCAGCCGATCCGGCTGTGGGCCCAGCCCGGCCCTGGGCCGGGCGAAGGCGATCCGGTAGGCCGTCACGCCGAGAATGGCCACCCACCGCGGCCGGTACCGCTCGGCCTTCACCGCCAACCCCGTGACCCCGGCCACCAGCTCCGCCGATGTCAGCTCGTCGGCGCGGGCGGTGGCCCGGTTGCTCAGGCTGGTGATGCCCAGGCCCTGCCGCAGCAACTCGTCGCGCTCCCACGGGTACAGCTCCCGGTCGGTGAAGCCGCCACCGTGCAGGGCCGGCCAGAAACGGCTGCCCCTGCGGGCGAAGTGCTCCCCCACGGCGGCGGAGTAGAGACCCGGGTTGAAGCCGCAGAACAACACCCGCAGGCCCGGACCGATCACGTCCACCAGGCCCTGCCCGGCGGCCGCCGCCACCTCCCGCGGGGTCGGCCGCCGCAACGGCCCCGCACGCTCCGCGCCCACCCCACCGATCCTGCCGTACGTCGGGGTCCCGGACCCCGCGCACACCGACGATCACGGCTTGACACCCTCAACGGATGCCGTCGACCGACCACCTCGCCGCCAGCCGCTACGCGCGGATGCGCTGGAACACGCCCCTGTCGCAGGAGCACGCGGCGTTGCTGCTGCAGCGACTCGACGTCCGCCCGGGTGCGCGCGTACTCGACCTCGGATGCGGTTGGGGTGAGCTGCTGCTGCGGGCGGTCGCCGCCGGTGGCGTGTCCGCCCCCGTCGCGACGAGGGGCGTCGGCGTCGACACCGACGACGCCGCCCTCGCCCGGGGCCGGCGGTTGGCCGCGGGTCGGTCGCTCAACCGGCACGTCGCCTTCGTCATGGGAGAGGCGGCGGCCTGGCAGGAGCCCGCCGACCGGGTCCTCTGCATCGGCTCGGCGCACGCCTTCGGCGGCACCCGGGCCGCCCTCGACGCGCTCGCCACCGTGGTCCGACCCGGTGGCCGGTTGCTGTTCGGTGACGCGTACTGGGAACGTCCCCCCACGGCCGAGGTCGAGCAGATCTTCGGTACGGAGGTCACCGCCCTCCCGGACCTGATCGAGGCCGCCCGCGAACGGGGCTGGCGCGTGCTGCACCTGAGCACCGCCGACCAACGGGAGTGGGACGACTTCGAATCCACCTGGCTCGCCGGCCGCCAGGAGTGGCTGCTGACCTACCCGGAGGACCCCCGCGCGGGGCAGGTCCGCGCGGAACTCGATGCCCGGTTGCGCCAGTACGTCGGCGGCTACCGCGGCGTCCTCGGCCTCGCGTACCTCGTCCTCGGCCGCTGACGGGCTGAACCTCCGACGTTCGACCCACCGACCCGACCGGCGTAGGGAAGAGTGTCAGGCGAGAGCTGTCGTCGGCGGCGAAGCGGTGGCACCACGTCGTCGCGTGCGGAGGTCCAGATGAACGACACGTCCCCGGCCGGGCCCGTCAAGAACGTGGTCCTGGTACACGGCGCGTACGCCGACGGCTCCTCCTGGTCCGACGTCATCCCCATCCTCCAGCGGGCCGGGTTGACCGTCACCGCCGTGCAGAACCCGTTGACCTCCCTGGCCGATGACGTCGCCGCCACCAACCGCGCCCTCGACCGGCAAGACGGGCCGACGGTGCTGGTGGGGCACTCCTGGGCGGGCACGGTCATCAGCGATGCCGGCAACCATCCCAAGGTCACCGCCCTGGTGTACGTCGCCGCCCGCGCTCCGGACGCCGGCGAGGACTTCACCGCCCTCGCGGCGAAGTTTCCGACGCCGCCGGCGAACGCCGGTCTCGTCCACAACGACGGGTACGCGCAGCTGAGCGAGAGCGCCTTCCTCGAGGACTTCGCGGGCGGAGTCGACGAGGCCCGAGCGCGTTCCCTGTACGCGGCACAGGGGCCGATCGCCGGCGACCTCTTCCAGGGCCGCACGACGACGGCTGCCTGGCGGGACAAACCCTGCTACTACTCGATCTCCACCCAGGACCGCACGAGCGCGCCTGAGCTGGAGCGTTTCCTGGCCGAGCGGATGGACGCGACGACGATCGAGGTCGACTCCTCGCACCTCGCCATGGTGACCCACCCGGAGGCGATCGCCGATCTCATCCTCATGGCCACGAGAGGCGCCCGCGGTCCCGTACCGTCCGGCCGAGGATAGCCCCGACGCGGGCCGTCACCCGGGTGCCGCCTGAGCCTGGCGGACCTACCGTGACCGGTCTGCCGGCGGCGCGAGCCGCATGGGCCCCGCTCCAGGTGGTGCACGCCGACGGGGCGGGCTTGACGGCGCACAGACATCAGAGGTTTACTGCCTCAGCGATGTCAGTCGATGTGCTTCGATCGTCCACACTGGCGGGTCGGAGTCGTCGGCGGTGCCATCGCGAATGATCGTCGCCGTCGCGCCAGCCGTCTCCCGGCGCTGTCGGTCGCGACGCGACGCTCCCCCCTCGGCGGGTGGGGAGCACCGGAACCGCACCCCCGTACGGCGCAGCGTCGCGCACTCCCCCGAGCCGGGACGATCCCACCGTGCACGGCAACACCCCGACACCACCGCGCCACCCCGCACCATCTCAGCCGAGCATCGGCGGCCCGGCTCCGTACCACCGCCAACCGGCCCCGGCGAGGCCGCGCGCCCCGTGCGCGTGCGCCCGGGTCGACGCTCAGCAGAGGAGCAGAAGCATGCGTTCCCGTCCCCGCTTGTCAGCACTCATCACTGGCCTGGCCGTGTTCCTGGCCACCCTGGTGGCCCTGCCGACTCCGGCCTCGGCGGCACCACTGACCAAGGTCCTGGTGTTCAGCAAGACGGCTGGTTTCCGCCACTCGTCCATCCCGAACGGCATCGCCGCCATCCAGCAACTCGGCACCGCCAACGGTTTCAGCGTGACCGCGACCGAGGACGGCGGCCAGTTCACCACCGCCAACCTGGCCCAGTACCAGGCGGTGGTCTTCCTGTCGACGACCGGCGACGTCCTCAACGCCAGCCAGCAGACGGCCTTCGAGGCGTACATCGCCGCCGGCGGTGGTTACGTGGGCGTGCACGCCGCCGCCGACACCGAGTACAGCTGGCCGTGGTACGGCGGGCTGGTCGGGGCGTGGTTCGACTCGCACCCGGCGATCCAGTCCGCCACCGTACGGGTCGAGGACCGGACGAACCCGTCCACCGCGCACCTGGGCGACACCTGGGTCCGCACCGATGAGTGGTACAACTACCGCACCAACCCCCGCTCGGGCGCGCGGGTCCTGGCCAGCCTCGACGAGTCGTCCTACAGCGGCGGCAACATGAGCGGCGACCACCCGATCACCTGGTGCAAGGCGTACGGCGGCGGGCGGGCCTGGTACACCGGGCTCGGACACACCGAGGCGTCGTACACCGATCCGAACTTCACCCGGATGCTGCTCGGCGGCCTCCAGGTCGCCGCGGGCTCCGTGACGGCCGACTGCTCGCCGCGCACCACGACCCCGCCGCCCAGCGGCTCCACCCTGCGGGCCCGGGCCAACAACCAGTACGTGAGCGCGCTCAACGCCACCACCGCGCTGATCGCCAACCGCAGCGCCATCGGCACCACCGAGCGGTTCGACCTGGTCAACCTCACCAACGGCAACGTGGCGCTGCGTGCCAAGGGCAACGGGCAGTTCGTCGCCGCCGAGAACGCCGGCGCCGCCCCGCTGATCGCCAACCGGGCCAGCGCCGGCGCGTGGGAGACGTTCCAGCTCGTGCGCAACTCCGACGGCACGGTGAGCCTGCGGGCCACGGTGAACAACCGCTACGTCGCCGCCGACAACGGGGGCGCCTCCCCGCTGATCGCCAACCGGACCTCCATCGGTCAGTGGGAGAAGTTCGACCTCGTCACCGGCTGACCTGGTCCCCCGCTCGTTCTCCACCACCCCACCTGGTCGTGGTGCGCCCCCGCGCGCCCGTCCCCCGGTCGTCGAGAAAGGACGATCATGCTCTCGTACCCCCGGCGCTGGCCCCGGGCTCTCCTCGCGGCGGTCACCGCCGTCGCGAGCGTGACCCTGGCTGTGGCCGCACCGTCGACCGCGCAGGCGGCGGTCATCCCCGCCTCGGACTATCAGCAGGTCAAACTCGCCACCGGCTCGGCCGAACTGGGTGAGGCCATGTCCCTGGCCGTCCTGCCCAACCGCTCGGTGCTCCACACCGCCCGCAACGGTGTCCTGCGGGTCACCGACGCGGCCGGCAACACCAAGGTCTCCGGCACCCTGTCCGTCTACACCCACGACGAGGAGGGGTTGCAGGGCGTCGCCGTCGACCCCAACTTCGCCACCAACCGGTGGGTCTACCTGTACTACTCGCCCACGTTGAGCACCCCGTCCGGGGACGCCCCGACCACCGGCTCGGCGGCGGACTTCGACAGGTGGAAGGGGCACCTGCGGCTGTCCCGGTTCACACTCAACAGCGACGACACGCTCAACCTGGGCAGCGAGAAGATCGTGCTCCAGGTCGCCAATGACCGTGGGCAGTGCTGCCACGTCGGCGGTGACCTGGACTTCGACGCCGCCGGCAACCTGTACCTGACCACCGGCGACGACACCAACCCGTTCGAGTCGTCCGGCTACGCGCCACTTGACGAACGGACCAACCGCAACCCGCAGTTCGACGCCCAGCGCTCCTCGGCCAACACCAACGACCTGCGGGGCAAGGTGCTGCGGATCAAGCCGCAGGCGGACGGCACCTACACCATCCCGTCGGGCAACCTGTTCGCCCCCGGCACGTCGGGCACCCGCCCGGAGATCTACGCGATGGGTCTGCGCAACCCGTTCCGGATGAGCGTCGACAAGGCGACCGGCGTCGTCTACCTCGGCGACTACGGCCCCGACGCCGGGTCCACGAACTCCACCCGTGGCCCCTCCGGCCAGGTCGAGTTCAACCGCATCACGGCACCCGGCAACTACGGCTGGCCGTACTGCACCGGCAGCAACACCAGCACCGAAACATACAATGAATACACCTTCCCGTCCGGGCCGTCGCAGTCCAAGTACAACTGCACGGGCGGGCCGACCAACAACTCGTTCCGCAACACCGGGCTCACCACGCTGCCCGCGGCGAAGCCGGCCTGGATCAAGTACGCCGGCGACTCCGGGTCGCCACCGGAGTTCGGCAGCGGCTCGGAGTCGCCGATGGGTGGGCCGGTCTACCGGTACGACGCCTCGCTCAGCTCCAGCATCAAGTTCCCGGCGTCGCTGAACGGCCAGTTCTTCGCCGGCGAGTACGGCCGCCGCTGGATCAAGGCCATCGCGGTCAACTCCGACGGCTCGCGCGGGGAGATCTCCAACTTCCCGTGGAGCGGCACGCAGGTCATGGACATGGCCTTCGGCCCGGACGGCGCGCTGTACGTGCTGGACTACGGCACCGGCTCGAACAACCAGGCGCTCTTCCGGATCGAGTACATCGGTGGTGGCAACCGCAGCCCCATCGCGGTCGCCTCGGCGAACCCCACCTCGGGGCCGAGCCCGCTGACCATCGCCTTCTCCTCGGCCGGCAGTTCCGACCCGGAGGGCGGGGCGCTGAGCTACCTGTGGACCTTCGGCGACGGCACCACGTCGACGGCGGCCAACCCCACGAAGACGTACACCACCAACGGCACCTACAGCCCGACCCTGAAGGTCACCGACCCGACCGGCCTGTCCGGCACGGCGAGCCTGGTCGTCACCGTGGGCAACACCGCACCGACGGTGTCGCTGACCCTGCCCACCGACGGGCAGCTGTTCAGCTTCGGTGACACGGTGCCGTACCAGATCTCGGTGAGCGACCCGCAGGACGGCACGATCGACTGTTCCCGGGTGAGCCTGACGTACGCGCTGGGCCACGACAGTCACGCCCACCAGATCACCTCGAAGACCGGCTGCAGCGGCACGATCACCGTCCCGACGGACGGTGAGCACGACGCGGCGGCGAACATCTACGGTGTCTTCGACGCCGCCTACACCGACAACGGCGCGCTCACCACGCACAGCATCAAGACCCTGCAACCGAAACACCGGCAGGGCGAGCACTTCGGCGCCCAGTCCGGTGTCCAGGCCACCGAGCACACGAACGCCGAGGGTGGTCGCACCGCTGGGTTCATCGAGAACAACGACTGGATCTCGTACCAGCCGTACCACCTGTCCAACGCGACCCGGTTCACCGCGCGGGTCTCCTCGGCCGGAGCCGGCGGCACCATCGAGGTTCGTGCCGGGTCCGCCACCGGCACCCTGCTGGGCACCGTCACCGTGCCGGTGACCGGCAGCTGGGAGACCTTCACCGAGGTGTCCGGCGCCATCACCAACCCGCCCGCCGCGACGACCACGCTGTACCTGGTGTTCAAGGGCGGGTCGGGCAACCTGTTCGACGTCGACTCGTTCACCTTCACCACCGGCACCAGCGGCGGCACCGGAGTGATCAGCCTGCGGGCACAGGTCAACAGCCAGTACGTGTCGGCTGTCGGTACCAGCGCGCTGATCGCCGACAAGGCCACCGTCGCGACGACGGAGCAGTTCGACCGGGTTGACGCCGGCAACGGCACCATCGCCCTCCGGTCGCGTGCCAACGGCCTGTACGTCTGCGCCGAGAACGCGGGCGCGGAACCGTTGATCGCGAACCGTACGACGATCGGACCGTGGGAGACGTTCCAGCTCATCACCAACACCGACGGGACCGTCAGCCTGCGCGCCCTGGCCAACAACCAGATCGTGGCCGCCGAGAACGCCGGGGCGGCGGCGCTGATCGCCAACCGGGCGGCGGTCGGGTCCTGGGAGAAGTTCACCCTGGCAAACTGACCGACGGCGGTGCCCGGCCTGGTCGGCGGCCAGGCCGGGCACCGCCCATCCAGGGGTGCGGGTGTTGTCGTCCGAGCCCGCCGGCCTGCGGTGCGGGGTGCGACTAGATCGGGAAGCGGCCCTGTCGCCAGTGCCAGTGACGACCAGCCTTCAGGTGCTCCACGACCGCGCGCTGGAGCACGGTGCGTCGCGGCAGCTGGTCCAGTGGCGTGGTCAGGGTGCGGAACACGAACCGCCGCACCTCGACGTCGGCGTCCAGCCCTTCGGGCTCCTCGTAGGGCTCCAGCTCGAACCTCCGCTGGAACCGGACGATGTTGGAGTCCTCGGGTAGGTACTCCCGCAGCTGGGGGTCGAGCAGCCACGAGCCACAGGAGAACGCCGTGTAGCGCTCGTCGGGGAAATGGCGTGGGAAGAACGCGCGGGCCTCGTCGAGTGACGCCGCGACCGCCTCCGGGGTCAACGGCCCCGAGTCGGGGATGTGCAGGCCGATGGCGTCGTCGCCGCGCTGGTGCTGCAGCCGGCCCAGCTCGTAGACGCTGCCGCGCGCGTGCAGCGTCAGCCAGCTCTGCATGACCGGCCAGCCCTCGCGGTGCATCCGCCGGTCGACCGCGAGGTTGCGGCCCAGGTCCGCGAGCGTCAACCACGACACGGCGTCGGGGATGCCGTGGTCGCGGTGGTAACCCCGGACGACGTCGACCAGGGCCAGGTACGCGTACACGTAGAGATGCCGCCAGGCCAGGCCTCGTTCGCGCGGCAGCTCCGGACCGGGCGGCAGCCAGGCGTGGCCCCCCAGGTCGGCGCGGACCAGGGCGATCGAGCGGTCGAGCAGCCAGCGCAGCTCCGGCGTCCACAGCGGTGAGTCGGGGTCGGGCCAACCGGCCATGATCTCGGCGGCGTCGTCTGGTCGTACCGCGAGCCGGTCGAGGATCGCGGGCGCGTCGGCCTTGGCGGGCAACGGAGCCGAGGGCCGGTCACCGGCGAGCCGGCAGACGCGGTCGACGTCCTCGACGGGTACACCGAGTCGGGCGGCGGTGTCGTGCACGTCCACGGGGACGACCCTACCGGCGAGGGGTCTCCGGTGGGGTGCCCGGAAGGTGGCGCCCGAGCCGGTGGGCTCAGGAGTCCGCCGGCACCCCGGCTTCGAGCTGGCCGATCATCGGAGCGAGGAGGTCGTTGAGTTCCCGGGCCAGCACCACGACGGCCCGTCGCGCCGCGGGCGCGGCGTCGTCGTCCGGACCGGCGGGCGCCGGTGGCAGATCGTCGAGCGGGACCGGAGACTCCACCTGGAGCATCGCGCGCAGATGCGGGCTACGCGTCTGGTCCTGCTCCGTCGGTGTGGTGAACTGACCGAACACCTGAGGCCAGTCGCGCCAACCACGGTCGCGCTGCCACTGCTTGGTCCAGGTGAGTTCGGCCGGCCAGCCCGACACCAGCGTCACCGCGCAGACCATGCTGCCGTCCCAGGCGCTGCGCGTGCAGGTCGCCGAGACGATCCGCCGATGCCAGCGGACGAAGCCGGGCGACAGCTCGCTGGCCACCTTCCAGGCCGCCGCCGCGAATGCGACAGGCGCGATGTCGTCCCAGGTGTCGGCGAACTCGTCGATCCGGGCGAGCACCTCGGCTTCGTACCGGCCGCGCCCGCCGGTGCCGTGCTCGCGGTCGAACTGCTCGTCCACCCAGAAGGCGCGCGGCTCCGGCATCCTCAACCCCGTTTCACAGCGATGGCGTCCAGCACGTCGAACCTATGCGAATTCCAGGGTACGGATGACGCCCTCGCTGGTTGTCGACCTACGCCGCCGATCGGCTGGTGGCCGACTAGCCGACGAAGACGCAGAAGGGATGTCCGGCCAGGTCGGCGTACACGCGCAGCGGCTCGTCGGGGTCCTCGATGCGGTCGTACCGCAGCCGGCCACCGAGTCGAAGCACGCGCTCATGCTGGACCAACAACTCGTCGACCGATTCCACGCTCAGATCCAGGTGCAGCTGCTGCGGCACCGTATCCTCCGGCCAGGTCGCTTCCGCCAGGTGCTCGACCTGTTGGAAGGCGATCTGAGGGCCGCCGTCGGGCGCCCTCAGCACCAGCCAGTCGCGACCCCGCTCGTCGACCTGCCCCTGCGCCGGCGGCTCGTCGCCGGGCCGGTAGACGAAGCCGAGCAGCTGCCGGTAGAACTCCGCCAGTGCCCTCGCGTCGGTGCAGTCCAACACCACCGAACACAGCTTGGGCACACTCTCCTGGTCGACCACCCTCGATCACCTCCGGGTGCCATTCTGGCCGCACCACACCGCCGTCGCATCCGCAGCGACGCCCCCGCGGTCATGCTGCTGGCCGGTGTCGCGGTGCGATCGCCGGCCGGCCCGCATCGATCGTGACTTGACAAGCAGCGGTCTCCAGAGTGGACGATGCAGCGTGCGAATTCTCGTGGTCGGTGGCAGTGGTCTGATCGGCGCCCATGTCGTGGACGTGCTGCGCGAGCGGGGTCATGCGGCCACCTCGGTGGCGCGTACCGCCCGTTCCGGTGTCGACCACCTGGTCGACGTGGGGTCTGCCTCGACCGACGAGCTGCGGTCGCTGCTCGCCGGTCACGACGGCGTGGTCTACGCCACCCGCACCGACGAGCAGCGACCACTGCCCAAGCCGATCTACCCGGCGTTTCGGCGTGACAACGTCGAGCCGGTGGTACGCCTGTTCACCGCCGCCCGCCTGGAGGGTCTCACCCGAGGGGTCGTGATGGGCTCCTACTACACCTATTTCGACCGGCTGCATCCGCAGTGGCACCTCGCGGCCCGCCACACGTACATCCGCTGCCGGGTCGAGCAGGCCCGGGAGGGGCGGGCGGGCGCCGGCCCGGACCTGCCGGTCGCCGTGCTCGAGTTGCCGTTCGTCTTCGGCCGGGCCGGTGACCGGCTGCCGAACTGGGCCGGTCCGCTGGACCGGTGGGCGCGGTCCCGTACACCCCTGGCCGCCCCCACCGGTGGGAGCGCCGCGGCGTCGGCACGCAGCGTGGCCGAGGTCGCGGTGGACGCTCTGGAGCGGGCCGACGGTACGGACATCCCGATCGCTGACGAGAACCTCACCTGGAACGACATGATCGCGCGCATCGCCGAGGCAGTCGGGCGACAACGCCGGGTCACGCGCCTGCCGGCCGGCGCGGCGAAGGCCGCCCTACGGCTCGGCGGCGCGCTGCAGGCCCTCAGCCGCAAGGAGTCCGGCGTCAACCCGACCCACCTCGCCGACCTCCTGCTCGCCGAGTTGTTCATCGAACCGACGACCGGCCGATCGCTCGGCCCAGCGCTCCGCGAGACCTTCGCCGACAACGGTGCGAAAGAGGTCTGATCAGCGCGTCGGAGGCTCGGCCGCCTGCGCCAGCCGCGCGGCGATGTCGACGAACTCGTGCACCAGAGGCGACCGGTTGTCCTCGGACCAGGCCAGGCAGACCTGGTTGTGACCGAGGTCGTCGACGGGCACGTGGACGACGTCGGGCCTGGTGTAGAACGTCGCGGTCGACCGGGGCAGGATCACCACCCCGGCGTACGCGGCGACGTGCTCCAGCTTCTCCTCGACGGAGTTCAGCTCGGGCCGGGGGCGGGGATCGAGGTCCGTCCGGCGGTTCGGCAGGTCCCGCCACTCCGGCACCGCGTCCGGGTCCTGGAGCAGCCGTTCCTCGACCAGTTCGGCGAGGTCGACCGACTCCTTGCCGGCCAGCCGGTGATCCCTGGGCAGGACCACGACGCGGGGTTCGGTGAACAGCGGGCGTAGGCGTAGGCCGCGCTTGCCGACCGGGAGCCGTACGTAGCTGACGTCGGCACGGCCCTCGCGGACCACCTCGACCTGGTCGTTCCATGAGGTGCGGACGACATTGACGGCCAGGTCGGGGTGCAGGTGGGCGATGGCACGGGCCTCGGCGGTGACGATGAGCCCGGGCATGAACGCGATGGTGAACGTCGGCCTGCCGTGCGCGGCCCGTTGCACCCGCCGACGCAGGGCCTCGGCCGAGGCGAGCAGCGGACGGGCGTCGGCCAGCAGTTGACGGCCGGCCTCGGTCAGCACGGTGGAGCGGCGATCCCGGACGAAGAGCTCGGCGCGAAGTTCGTGCTCGAAGGCCCGGATCTGGCGGGACAGGACCGGCTGCGCGATGTGCAGCCGCGCGGCGGCGCGGCCGAAGTGCAGCTCCTCGGCGACCGCCACGAAGTAGCGCAGCTTACGCAGATCGACGTCCATCCGGCTCCCGTCCGGTTCTCGCTCCGGGCGGCTCCACGATACCCGCCGGGTATGACTGGGGTGATGCTCAACGGGCATCACAGGAGGTGAAAGAGGTCTTGGACGCGAGCGTTCCCGGCGGAGCACGGTGGTAAGCGTCTGCACCACACCATCCGGAAGGACACGATCATGACCCTCACCGACCAGCGCGTCGTCGTACTCGGCGGAACCTCGGGGATCGGGCTCGCCACCGCCACCCGGGCCGCCCGCGAGGGCGCCCAGGTCGTGGTCGCCTCCAGCAACCAGCGCAGCGTCGACCGCGCCCTGTCGACCCTGCCGACCGGCACCCAGGGGTACGTCGCCAACCTCACCGACACCGGCGACGTATCCCGCCTCTTCGAGGGCCTGGGCCCGTTCGACCACCTCGTCTACACCGCCGGTGAACCGCTCGCGCTGATGTCCGTCGACGGTCTCGACCTCGCCGCCGCTCGCGCCGCCTTCGACCTGCGCTACTTCGGCTCCCTGTCGGCGGTCAACGCGGCAGTCCCGTACCTGCGGCCCGGCGGGTCGATCACCCTCACCACCGGCACCGCCAACCACCGCCCGAGCGCGGGCTGGTCGGTGGCGGCCAGCATCACCGGGGCGATCGACGCGCTGGTCCGCGCGCTCGCCGTCGAACTCGCCCCGCTCCGGGTCAACGCCGTCTCCGCCGGCGTGATCCGCTCACCGCTCTGGGACTCCCTGCCGGAAGAAACCCGAGAGCAGATGTACGCCCAGCTCAGCCAGTCGCTTCCGCTCGGCCGGGTGGGCGAGCCCGAGGAGGTCGCCGAGGCGTTCGTCTACCTGCTGCGGGCGACGTACGCCACCGGCACGGTGGTGACCGTCGACGGCGGCACCCTGATCGCCTGAGCCCAGCACATCGCGGCCTGCGCGCTGCGCCGGCAAGATCCGCATGTCAGGGAGGTAGGGGTCTCCGCCGCGCGTCAGGCCCCTACCTCCCTGACGCCGCCACGGTCGGCGGCACTCAACGGAGCTGCTCGGCCAATCCGACGACGATGCCCTCGGGGCCACGGACGTAGCAGAGCCGATAGATGTCCTCGTACTGCTCCAGTTCCCCGACGAGTTCGGCCCCGTGAGCGCGCAGGCGGGTAATGACGTCCTCGATGTCGTCGACGGCGAACATGATGCGACGAATGCCCAGCGTGTTGGCCGGTACGTCCTTCGGCTCGGCCCTGATCACCTTCGGCGTGTGGAACATCGCCAGCTCGACCTTGCCCTGGCCGTCCGGGGTCCGCAGCATCGCGACCTCCTGTCGGACGTCATCGATCCCGATGACACGCTCCACCCACCGTCCCTCGATCGGCCCTCGGCCCTCCAACTCCATCCCGAGTTCGACGAAGAACGAGATGACAGCGTCAAGGTCTTCGACAACGATAAGGACGTTGTCCATCCGCTGGATCGCCATGCTGGATCTTCTCCCTGGTCTGGTCGGCCACCATGGCCGCATCCTCCCCTGAGACGGAGCCGCCCGGCCGTACTCGACATTCTTCGCGGCTTTTTGGAGAGCCTCCTGATCCCGGCAGGGCTTCGTCACGCACCGGAGTGTGCGGTGCCGGTTCGCCCGAAGTCAGGGGGAGGCGAGATCCTTTCCGGCGGCCAGGCTGTCTGCCCGGTGGCGGAGTTCCTCGGCGATGTGGTTCCAGTCCGGGCCAAAGGCGCGGAGGTCACTGGCCGCCACGTGCAACAGCTCACCATCCTCCGGCCGTTGAAGGCACGCCAGCCGGAACGCAAGATTCCGCGCCCAGACCGGGAGAGCCATCCAGTCCTCTTCGAGCATCACCTTCAGCATCGCCACGATCTCGTCGGCTGATGCGAAGGTAACGACCTCCACATATGCACTAGCCACCCGGTCGCTGTGCCGCATGGGGAGCAGCCGGGCCAACTCAAGCAGCGACATACACTCCGGCGCGGCGGGCGAGGCGGCCGGAGACTCCCTGGGCTGTCCGGTGGGAAGCCTGTCCAGCACAGCGCGAAGCCACCCGAGGATCGTCACGTCCCAGAAGCTAGCCCATTCCCAGTCGTGAGCCCCAGATATGGACACCACGCCAGTCCTCCTCACGGGAGACCTTGACGTCGTCGGGCCTCGTCCGCAGCTCACGCACGTGACGTTGGTTAGGAAATGGGAGGTGCCCACCTGCCGATTCGCACGTCGTCAACGCGGTCGCTACGGAGGAAGCCGGCATCGACGCTGTCTAGCTGGTCAGCGACGTCTACCCACAGTTGCGCTACAGACTCCCACCGCGGTGTCGTGCAGCGGTGCTCGCGGGAGAACTCCACCAGACATCCGTGTAGCGGACCCTCACGCAGGTCCATGAATAGTTGCATCCGCCAATTCTCGACAGCCACAGCGGTCGGATACGGGTTCGAGACGTCAGGGATGAGATGACCGCCAGGTGAGTCGACGGCGTGCCGGAGTCCATTGGACAGGCCCCACCAAACCCGAAGACCGGCCGGGAGCGCCACACCCAGGGCGGTTGCGACAGTGTCGATCTCGGCTGCTGTTGCCGGTGGATTCATCTGCGCACGGAATCGGGGAGCAAACCGCGACAGCCAATCCTCGATGCGGTGCCATGCCCGCACCACTGCAATGTCGGTGCCCATGTTGTGATCGAACCAGGCCAATCCGCCGAGGCATCAACGGCGGGGGCTTAGTCGATCAAAGCGGACGACCTGGCTCCTGAGCTGCCGTTACGCAGCCCTCGGCCGCTGCCGACACCAGTGCCGCCGCCTCCGCCATCCACCGGGCAACCCGTCGTCCCACCAACGCCATTGCCGACCGGCGACGACGTCGGCCTGGCCGTGCAGGTCACCCGCCTTGTTCCCGCCTCGGGCAACCTCACCGTCTGCGGACAGCAGTTCTGGCTCAGCCCCACCCGAGCCGGACTCCCAGTCACCCTCTGGGCCGACACCACCGTCGTCCACCTGCTCATCGACGGCGTCCGACTCAAGACCGTCCCGTCCCGGCTCACCCCGCCCACCTGCGCCAACTTCTCGCCGACGACGGCCAGCCGGCCGGGCCACCACCGATCACCACCGGCCCCACCCGGGCCGGCGCCCCGATCGAGGTCGACCGGCTGCAGATCACCGCCGACGGCGTCCTGCTGCGCAGCCTGCCCAACCCCCTCACCACCGCCGAGATCACCCGCATCCGCGACGCCCGGCCCGCCGGACCCCCACCGCAGCCCGCAGCCCAGCCGTTGCGGGTGGAACGCCGCGTCAGCTGCCGAGGGTCCCTGGTCATCGCGGGCCAGCGCATCCACGTCGGCATCGCCCGGGCCGGAGCAACCCTGACCATCGAAGCCGCCGACACCACCTTCCGCGTTTACGACGCTGACCAGCTGGTCACCGAAGTGCCCCGCACCACCGCCAAGCCCGTCGCCCGCCCGGTTCAAGGCACGCAAGCCAGAGCGATCCCGGCGGCACACCAGCCACCCCGGCCATATGCCAGCCTGACGACCATGTATACGGAGAAACGCATCCCGCTGCTCTGCAGCTACGACAGCGACGCCGACGCGGCATACATCTACCTCGACCACCCCATCCCACCCGCCGCCGCACAGCGCGTCATACCGTTCGACCCCGATCAGGGCATGTTCAACCTCGACCTCAACCCCGAGGGCCACGTCGTCGGCCTGGAAATCCTCGGCGCCCGCAACCGGCTACCGACCGCTCTCCTGCAAGCGATACTGAAGAACCAAGATCAAACAGAGAACAAACCATGATCGTCTAGCCGGATGTGTCACCCAACATCTGACACCGATCCGTCACGCATCAAGTGGAGCCCGACATCGCCGGCAGTCCGCCTGTCCGGCAGTCGCCGGCAGTCGGCCGCCGGCCGTCGTGTCCGGTCTCAGGACCTGCGTGACACATCGGTATCAGGACGTGCGTGACACTCTGCCAAGTGCTGATCGTAGGTTGAGCCCGCCGGCGGCGCATGGCAGGCTCGTGCCCCATGATCGATGATTTCGCAAAAGAGTACCTGCACCACAACCTGCGAAAGACTCGTGAGGTAATGCTCTGGAAGCTCGACGCGCTCTCCGAGTACGACATCCGCCGCCCCCTGACCTCGACTGGAACCAACCTTCTCGGCTTGATCAAGCACCAGACGCTGTCCGAGTCCAGGTACTTCGGCGAGGTCTTCGACCGACCGTTCCCCGAATCGCTGCCCCGGTGGGACGACCTCGGGGCGCGCGGCGACGACATGTGGGCGACCGAGTACGAGACGCGCGAGGAGATCATCGACCGCTACCGCCGTGTTTGGGAGCACTCAGACGCGACGATCACCGCCCTCGCCATCGACTCCCCGGGCTACGTGCCCTGGTGGCCACGGCCCAACGTGAAGCTGTTCAACGTCATGGTCCACATACTCACCGAGACCAGCCGGCACGCCGGACACGCCGACATCCTGCGCGAGCAGCTCGACGGCTCGACCGGGACAACAGCCGAGTATGCGAACCCGCAGCGCGACGCGGCCTTCTGGGACGCCCAGTGCGCGAAGATCGAGCGGGCCGCCAAAGCAGCTGGTCCAACCAGGGCCTGATATCCACGACAGCGCCGAGCCCCGACGCCGCCGCGCTCCTCGCCGCTGCGCCATCTAGCTGGACGTGTCACCCACGTCCCGAGACTGATCTGTCACGCAGGTTCTGAAACCCGACATCGCCGGCAGTCGGCTGTCCGACTGCGGATGACGCGTTCGTCGTGGCTTCACCTGACGCGTGGCACGACACCCAGGCTCGTTAGCGACATGCTGTGAGCGCAGGCGACACAAACGACGCGGTGGCTGGTGTGTTATGCGTCGTTCTGAGGCCGGGCTGCGGTCGGGTCACCGGGGCGACCGGTGATTAGCTCTCGGCCGTCGCCGGCGCCGCTCAGCCTTCACGGAATCGGCTGGCCAGATGCCCTGTTGCCGCCGCCTGCACTCCAGCTCCGGGCAGTCGCACCACCAGCCGAGGTCAGCGATCGGGATACGGCCACCTCCGCACGCGTGCTTCGAGTCAGCAAGGATCCGCGGCATGCAGCCCAGGCATCGCGACGGGCCGAACGGAAGGGGCCGGACCGGCGTGGCGTCGAACGCCAACTCCACCGGATCAGAAGTCCTGGCCAGCGCGGATGCTCTCGACGAACGTCTTCCACTCAGACTTGTCGACGACGATCTGCTCCGCCGGGCGCCGTGAGTTACGCACAATCCGATTCAGGTTGGCATCAATAGCGACCTCAACACAGTTCGGGCCAGAGTTTGCGCACCGGTTCGGGCGGACGAAATCGAGCTGGTGCATGGCGTTGCTCCTTTGTCTCAGCTGGCCGTCACGTGCGACCGATGGTCGGTGAGGGGTAATACGGGGAGCGGCAGGTCGTGAGCGACGAGTTGGCCGAACGCGTCGGCCCACTCCCAGCAGCGTCCTCGGGTGCGGCAGCGCGGGCACCGGCCGTTGACGGCCTGGTGCTCGATGAGGGTCCGCCGCCAGCCTTCCGCCAGCCGGGTCAGCATCGGCGTGCTCGCGGCCGCTCACCCGCAGCCGTCGCGACAAGGACGTCGACCTTGACCAGCAGCTCCCAGCAGAAGGGAGCGGTACAGTCCGCCGACTCCCACGCGCACTCCAGCCCGTGCCCATACACCCAGGCGTACCGGGGGTCCTGGGACTTGTGGATGGTGACGATCCGGATGTCGTGGCAGGTGTGGCCCTCGATGCCGGGGCTGAGCTGCCACTCACCCGGCCGCACCGACACGCGGGCACCCGGACCGGGCATCATCGGGGCGGTCACCGGGCCCACCGGTTGTTGTGGACCCGCTCGTTGGGCAGCCGACGCGCGTAGGTCAGTAGTCGATCCTGGGCGGCCTTCTGCTCGCCTTCCTGAATGGCCTGATCGGTACCGGAGGGCAGCGGCACCTGCCGGTCGCGTTCCGGCCGGTGCCACAGCAGCCTCCACAGCCCGGGGATCATCTCCATCGCACATCGGCTCCTCCACTCACGGCAGCGTCCGCTCTGCGTGGGGATGTTCGCCGAGCCGACACCCTGCCTGTGCAGACAGCGTCTCCCCGGCAGCCAGGGTCATCCAGACTGGCGGTGTCCGCTGGTTGTCCGTGCTGTCCGCGGACGGCGCCGCCGCTAGGGTGTGGCGGGTGAGCGACTACCTGCAGGTGTCAACGGCCACCGACACGCGCGATGTTGGCGTGCGGCTTGCTGAAGGGGCGGTCGCCGCACGGCTCGCCGCGAGCGGGCAGGTGATCGGCCCGGTCACGAGCGTGTTCTGGCACCACGGGGTACAGGGTTCGGGCGAAGAGTGGCAGGTGCTGCTCTACACCACGGCAGAGCGGTACCCACAGCTGGAGCGGTTTGTCCTTAAGGAGCATCCCTGGGCCAACCCGCAAGTCAGCGCAGTGCCTATTGTCCGGGGTTCTCCGGAGTACCTGGCGTGGTTGAGCCGCTCAGTCGAGGACGCGTAGACGCGGCTGCCGCGAGGGCCTGTAGCTCGACGACGCAGGGTAGCGATGCATACGGTTCCAAGCGGTGCAGGAACGCGTGGAGGCGTTGGCGTGGACGGATGGACCCCACCCCGCCGGCGAGACGGACCGCGCTCCCGGCGGTCTGGCATGCCTGCTCGATTTCGTTTGCGTCGAGATAGGCGTCAGCGAGCCACGACAGGTAGAGCGCCTTGTCACGGGCCTGCGTGTCACAAAAGGTCGCCAGAGCGCGTTCCAACACCGGTATCGCGCGAAGCGGTCGGTGGAGCACCGCCCAGCATCGGCCGGTCATGATCTCACCTTCGGTGCTGTCCACCCAGTAGACCCAATCCGGCTCGGGCCGGTCGTCGCGCTCGTTCAGCAGGGTCGTACCGATACCGAGGTGCCTGTCGGCGGCCGGTGCATCACCCGCAGCGGCGAATGCCCATGCAGCCCGCAGGTGCAGCAATGTCCGCACCCGCGGTGTGGCCGTGGCACCGGCCGCTTCGCAGGCCGCGCTTGCGGTTTCGGTGCCTCGACTGCCGATGGCCAATTGCTGGTACGCCAGAAACGCCAGCCCGTTGCCCGTGAGCGCCCGGTCCTCGGCGTCCTTCGCGGCGGCGAGGCTGACCCGGAACTTCCCGTCCGCATCATGGTGGTCGCCGGCGTCGAACGCCGCCCAACCGGCCAATTGCGCCTGCTCGGCGAGAATCGCCAGCAGTTGCCGGCCCGTGGGCTGGCTGTAGCCACCGTTCTGAATCAGTCGAGTCGTCGACTCAACCTCGGCCGCGTACATCTGGCGGGTGTCGGCGCCGCCCAGGTAGTTGTCGAGCCGGCGTAGCCGGGCGGTGCGCTCCGCGAGCTGGGCGACAGCGGTAGCACCGACGCGAGGGCCGTGGGCGAGCAGGGTATGTGGGAGTGCGACGGCCAGTCCGGCGGCGGCAACGAACTCGCGGCGGCGCATACCGTGAAATGTTGCGGCGAGTGCGGCCAGCTCACCGCCGGCGTGAAGAGCGTCGTCGACGCGTCGGGCAATCTGCGGGGTGGGCGGCTTCGCGCCGGTCTCCAGCTCGTGCAGGTACGTCTTGCCGTGGTAGGTGAGCTTCGCGAGATCACGCAGGGATAGGCCGCGCTCTGTGCGGAGCTGGCGCATCCGGCCCGGGAACGAAGGTTCAGTCACAGCGATCACCCCAGGTAGAGGGATGGGTTGCACCCGCCGGCCGCCACACCGACGGGTTGCCGTTGCCGTCCGTAACATTACCGCTGCTGAATGTCGCCGTCACGCACGAACAAGCCGACACGAACGATGCCGCACCGATGTACTCCTAAAGCCGTTACGGGCCCGGAGACGGCATGATCTTTGTTCAGCGACCTTCCGGGCGACCTCAAGCGCAGATCAGGGCACCTTCGGCCGTTACTTGGCGTTGAAGTAGCTCGCCTCCGGGTGGTGGACCACGATCGCGTCGGTGGCCTGCTCCGGCATGAGCTGGAACTCCTCGGACAGCTCGACCCCGATCCGCTCCGACCCGAGCAGGTCCACGATCTTCGCCCGATCCTCCAGATCCGGGCAGGCCGGGTAGCCGAACGCGTACCGGCAGCCCCGGTAGTCGTTGCGCAGGATGCCCGCCAGGTCCGTTGGGTCGTCGTGGCCCAGCGGACGGCCGTCGGGCAGGGTCATCTCGGTACGGATGCGCCGGTGCCAGTATTCGGCCAGAGCCTCGGTGAGCTGCACGGAGAGCCCGTGCACCTCCAGGTAGTCGCGGTACTCGTTGCGGGCGAACAGCTTCGCCGCGTACTCGCTGACCGGCTGGCCGACGGTCACCAGCTGCAACGCGACCACGTCGAGCTGGTCGCCCTTGGGCCGGAAGAAGTCCGCGAGGCAGAGCCGCCGCTCCTGCCGCTGCCGCGGGAAGGAGAACCGGGCGCGCTCGGCGTGCCCGTTCTCGTCGAGCACGACCAGGTCGTTGCCTTCGGAGTACGCCGGGAAGTAGCCGTACACCACGGCTGCCTCCAGCACCTGGTCGGCGATCAGCCGGTCCAGCCAGTAGCGCAGGCGCGGCCGGCCCTCGGTCTCGACCAACTCCTCGTAGGACGGCCCGTTGCCGCCCCGGGCGCCGTTCAACCCCCACTGCCCGCGGAACGTGGCCCGCTCGTCCAGCAGCGCCGCGTAGTCGGCCATCGGCACGCCCTTGACCACCCGGGTGCCGAAGAACGGCGGGGTGGGCACGGCCACGTCCGCGGCCACGTCGGAGCGGACCGAGGAGTCGTGCAGCTCCGGCAGGGACTCCGTCACCATCGACCGCTGCCGTTCCCGGCGGGCCCGCCGCGCCGCGAGGGCCGCCTCCCGCTCCGGGTCGATCACCGGCGCGCCGCCGCGCTTGGCGGTCATCACCTTGTCCATCAGGGACAGCCCCTCGAACGCGTCCCGCGCGTAGTGCACCTGCCCGGGGAACATCGACCGCAGGTCGTCCTCGACGTACGCGCGGGTCAGCGCCGCCCCACCCAGCAGGACGGGCCAACGCTCCGCGACCCCGCGCGTGGCCATCTCGGCGAGGTTCTCCTTCATGATGACCGTGCTCTTGACCAGCAGGCCGGACATGCCGATCGCGTCGGCGCGGTGCTGCTCGGCGGCGTCCAGGATGGCGTTGATCGGCTGCTTGATGCCGATGTTCACCACCTCGTAGCCGTTGTTCGACAGGATGATGTCGACCAGGTTCTTGCCGATGTCGTGCACGTCGCCGCGCACGGTGGCGAGCACGATCCGACCCTTGCCGCCGTCCTCGGTGGATTCCATGTGCGGCTCCAGGTACGCCACCGCGGTCTTCATCACCTCGGCGGACTGGAGCACGAACGGCAGCTGCATCTGCCCGGAGCCGAACAGCTCACCGACCACCTTCATCCCGTCCAGCAGGATGTCGTTGATGATCGACAGCGGGGACCGGCCGCCGGCCATCGCCTCGTCCAGGTCGGCTTCCAGGCCGTTGCGCTCACCGTCGATGATCCGCCGCTTGAGCCGCTCGTCCAGCGGCAGCGCGGCCAACTCCTGCGCCCGGCTGGCCCGCGCGCTGGTCACATCGACGCCCTCGAAGAGCTCCAGGAAGCGCTGCACCGGGTCGTACCCCTCGCGGCGCCGGTCGTACACCAGGTCCAGTGCGACCTCGCGCTGCTCCTGCGGGATCTTCGACATCGGCAGGATCTTGCTGGCGTGCACGATCGCCGACGTCAGCCCGGCCTCCACGCACTCGTGCAGAAACACCGAGTTGAGCACCTGCCGGGCCGCCGGGTTGAGCCCGAAGGAGATGTTCGAGATGCCCAGGGTGAAGTTGACCCCCGGGTAGCGGCGGGCGATCTCCCGGATCGCCTCGATGGTCTCGATGCCGTCGCGGCGGGTCTCCTCCTGACCGGTGGCGATCGGGAACGTCAACGCGTCGATGAGAATGTCGGAGCGGTCCATGCCCCAGCGGCCGGTCAGGTCGTCGATCAACCGCGCCGCGACCCGGACCTTCCACTCCCGGGTACGCGCCTGCCCCTCCTCGTCGATGAGCAGCGCCACCACCGCCGCACCGTGCTCGCGGACGACCGGCATGACCCGCGCGTACCGGGAGTCGGGGCCGTCGCCGTCCTCGAAGTTCACCGAGTTGACCACGCACCGGCCGCCGAGCATCTCCAGCCCGGCCTCGACGACGGCCGGTTCGGTGGAGTCCAGCATGATCGGCAGCGTCGACGCGGTGGCGAACCGGCCGGCCAGCTCCCGCATGTCCTGCGTGCCGTCCCGGCCGACGTAGTCGACGCAGAGGTCGAGCAGGTGCGAGCCGTCGCGCGCCTGACTACGGGCGATCTCCACGCAGGCCCGCCAGTCGCCGGCGAGCATCGCCTCCCGGAACGCCTTGGAACCGTTGGCGTTGGTCCGCTCCCCCACCATCAGCACCGAGGCGTCCTGCGCGAACGGCACCGGGTGGTACACCGAGGAGACGCCCGCCTCGTGCTGCGGCTCGCGGCCGGGGGCGGTGACGCCGTGCAGCCGCTCGGCCAGCACCCGGATGTGCTCGGGGGTGGTGCCGCAGCAGCCGCCGACCAGCCCCACGCCGTACTCGGTGATGAACCGCTCCAGGGCCTCGGCCAGCTCCACGGGAGTCAGCGGGAAGTACGCCCCGTCGGCGGTCAGCACCGGCAGGCCGGCGTTCGGCATCACCGACAGCGGAATGCGGGAGTGCTGCGACAGGTATCGCAGGTGCTCGCTCATCTCGGCCGGGCCGGTCGAGCAGTTCAGCCCGATGAGGTCGACGCCGAGCGGCTCGATCGCCGCCAGGGCCGCACCGATCTCGCTGCCGACCAGCATGGTGCCGGTGGTCTCCACGGCCACGTGACAGATGATCGGCACCGACTGGCCCAACTCGGCCATCGCCCGCCTCGATCCGACCACGGCCGCCTTGACCTGGAGCAGGTCCTGGCAGGTCTCGATGATCAGCGCGTCCGCGCCGCCGACGATCAGACCGGCGGCGTTCTCCTGGTACGCGTCGCGCAGGGTCGCGTAGGCGGCGTGCCCGAGGGTGGGCAGCTTGGTGCCCGGCCCGATCGAGCCCAGCACGAACCGCGGCCGCTGCGGGGTGCTGGCCGCGTCGGCGGCCTCCCGGGCGATCCGAGCACCCGCCTCGGACAGCTCCCGGATGCGGTGCGGGATGTCGTACTCGGCGAGGTTGGCGAGGTTGGCGCCGAACGTGTTGGTCTCCACACAGTCCGCGCCGGCGGCCAGGTAGGCGTCGTGCACTCCACGCACCACGTCCGGCCGGGTGACGTTGAGGATCTCGTTGCACCCCTCCAGCCCGTCGAAGTCGTCGAGCGTGAGGTCCGCGGCCTGCAGCATCGTGCCCATCGCCCCATCGGCGATGAGAATCCGGTCGGCCAGCACATCCATCAACGAAGTCCGCACCCGTTCAGGTTAGTGCGGCGCCGACCGCGCTCAACGACCCTCGGCACGCGATCCCATATTGTGTCAGCGGGATCACGCTGTCCGGTTCGACGACGTATGACCAGTCGTCGGTCCGGCCGACCGGCGCGGCCGACGGGCCGCGCCCCCGCTCGGCACGTAGGCTGACGGACGTGAAGGACAACAGGGACGCCACCGTGCCCGACGGTATGACGACCGGGCGCGGTCCCGGCGCCGGCCGCGACGAGCAGGGTGAGGTGACGGCGTGACCGAGTTCGACGGGCTGCCGGTGCTGCGGTCCCCGGTGGCCATCGCCGCGTTCGAGGGGTGGAACGACGCCGCCGACGCGTCCACCGCCGCAGTCGAGCATCTGGAACAGGTCTGGAACGCCCGGCAGATCGCCGAACTGGACCCGGAAGACTTCTACGACTTCCAGGTCAGCCGGCCCACGATCACCATGGCCGACGGGGAGACCCGCCGGGTGGAGTGGCCGACGACCCGGTTCATGGTGGCGAGCCCGGAGGGCACCGAGCGCGACGTCGTGCTGATCCGCGGCATCGAGCCGAGCATGCGCTGGCGGACGTTCTGCGAGCAGGTGCTGGAGATCTGCCACAGCCTCGAGGTGGAACGCGTGGTGCTGCTCGGCGCGTTGCTGGCCGACGTTCCCTACACCCGACCGCTGCCGATCAGCGGCAGCGCGTCCGACGCGCAGGCCGCCGAGCGGTACCAGCTCACCCCCACCCGCTACGACGGGCCGACCGGCATCGTCGGCGTGCTGCACGACGCGTGCACCCGCGCCGAGGTGGACGCCGTCTCGTTCTGGGTGCACGTGCCGCACTACGCCAACAACCCGCCCTGCCCCAAGGCAACTCTGGCCCTGCTGCACCGGGTCGAGGAGGTCGTCGACCTGCCGGTGCCGATGGCCGACCTGGCCGAGGAGTCCGCCGAGTGGGAGCAGCGCGTGCGCAGCGCCGCCGAGCAGGACGCCGAGCTCGGCGAGTACGTCCGCGAGTTGGAGGAACGGGTCGGCGACGAGGGGATCACCCCGTTGACCGGTGACGAGATCGCCCAGGAGTTCGAGAAGTACCTGCGCCGCCGGGGCGGTTCGGCGGGTCCCACCGCCGGTTCCTGGTAGCGCCTTTTTCCGCACGGGCCCTCGGACCTTTTGTGGTCTGAGGGCCCGTTTTCGCGTGTCCGGGGTAGCGCCGTCACACCCTCTAGGGCATCCTAGGAACCTAGATGTGATCAAGGAGGCGGGTGTGCAGATCAACCCCGGGGCCGCAGAGTTCCCGCACCGACAGATCGCCACGCAGCTCAAGGCCCAGGTCCGCCGCGGCGACTGGGGGCCGGGCGAGCGACTGCCGTCCATCCCGGCCATCGCCGAGATGTTCGGCGTCGCCAAGCAGACCGTGCAACGCGCCGTCGACCAGCTGCGGGTCGAGGGCATCCTGATCACCAAACCCGGCTCCGGTACGTACGTCCGGGGCACCCGCCGCCGACTCAACCGCCTCTCCCGGGGCCGGTACGGCGGCTTCCGCGGCTATCACACTGATCTCGCCGCCCGGTACCGTCAGCAGCTCGTCTCGGTCGGTCGCGCCCCCGCTCCCGCCGAGGTCGCCGACGCGTTCGGGGTTCCCGACGGCACCGACCTGCTCTGCCGCCGGCACCTCGTGCGCACCGACGACTCCCCCGTCGAGGTGGGCGCCTCCTGGTTCCTGCCCACCGACACCGCCGGCACCTCGCTGGAGCACACCGAGGCGTTCGGCCGGCCCCTCTACCAGGAGGCCGAGGAGGTCACCGGGCGGCGGTACGTCTCGGCCACCGACACGATCAGCGCGCGTCAGCCCAGCCGGGAGGAGGCCGAGACACTCCAGATCCGGCCGGACACTCCGGTGCTGCACCTGCTGCACGTCGCGTACGACGCGAACCGCAGGCCGATCGAGGTCTCCCAGGCCACCTGGCCCGGCCCCATGACCACCCTCACCGAGGAATACAAGATCCCCGCCCCAACCCCAGACCCCGACCCCAACCCCGGCCTAGTTCTAGGCTGACCCGCCCGCTCGCCCGGCCCGGCCGCGCCTCGCTGGCCCGCTGGCTTGCGTCGATCATGGAGTTGTGGTGGCCGGTATGGCGGTGCTGCGCCCCTCATGCGAGGCACCGCAACTCCCATGATCGACGGAGGGCTCGGGGCGCGGCATGACGCCGTCGGGCCGCGCCCCGCGCCCCGCGCCTCGCCGCCGATCTTGCACTTTCTGACGTTACGAAAGTAGCCAATCGGGGCAAATGGGCGACAAGAAGTGCAAGATCGCCGGGGCCGGAGCCAGCGAGGGACTAGAGGCGGATACCCAGAAGGGCGTCTACCGTGGCCGCGAAGAGGGCGGGGGCGGTTGGGTCATCCGTCGCGCCAGCGAGGGTGGCGTTGGCCCAGTTGTCGGCAACGGCCAGCGCGCCGGGGGTGTCCAGGTCGTCGGCGAGACGTTCGCGTACCCCGGCAAGCAGCTCAGCCCCGGACGGCCCGGCGGGCGCGGCGGCGGCCCGCCGCCAGCGGTCCAGGCGCTCGCCGGCGGTGGAGAGCAGCTCGTCGGTCCAGGTGCGGTCGCTGCGGTAGTGCCCCGAGATCAGCGCCAGCCGGACCGCCATCGGGTCGACCTTGTCGGCGCGCAGGCGGGAGACGAAGACCAGGTTGCCCCGGGACTTGGACATCTTCTCGCCGTCCAGGCCGATCATCCCGGCGTGCACGTAGTGCTCGGCGAACGGTGCCTGACCGGTGAGCCGCTCGGCGTGCGCGGCGGACGCCTCGTGGTGCGGGAACAGCAGGTCGTTGCCGCCGCCCTGCACGTCGATCCGGTCACCGAGCAGGTTCAGCGCGATCACCGCGCACTCGATGTGCCAGCCCGGGCGGCCCGCGCCCAACTCGCCACCCGGCCAGGACGGCTCACCCTCGCGGGCCCCACGCCACAGCAGCGGGTCCAGGGGGTCGCGCTTGCCGGCCCGGTCCGGGTCGCCGCCGCGCTCCGGGAAGATCTCCAGCATCTGCTCACGGGTCAGGTTGGACTCGTAGCCGAACCGGCCGGTGGCCGAGATGTCGAAGTAGACGTCGCCCGTGCCGTCGTCGAGCCGGTACGCGGCACCGTCCTTGAGCAGGACCTCGACCTTGTCGGCGATGTCCGGGATCGACTCGACCGCTCCCACGTAGTGCTCCGGCGGGATGATCCGCAGCGCCTCCATGTCCTCCCGGAACAGCGCCGTCTCGCGCATCGCCAGGACCACCCAGTCCTCGCCGTCGCGGGCGGCCCGCTCCAGCAGCGGGTCGTCGATGTCGGTGACGTTCTGCACGTAGCGCACCGGACGGCCGGCGTCCCGCCACATCCGCTGCACCAGGTCGAACGTGATCATGGTGGCGGCGTGACCGAGGTGGGTGGCGTCGTACGGGGTGATGCCGCAGACGTACATGCTTCCCGCGTCGGCCGGCGTGCTCGGGTGGACACCCTGCCGTGCCGAGTCGTACAACGCCAGCGGCTTGCCCCTGCCCGGCAGCCGTGGCACCTCGTGTCCCGCCCAAGACTCCATGGGATCAGCCTAGCCAGCCCGACGACGACGCCGGAGCGCCCTGCGGGTGATCAAGATGACAGCCGGTCACATGGGCGGCCAGGGCACCGCGGGCCAGTCCTCCGGCGGCTGCGGGAAGCGGCCCGTTTCCCGCAGCCGGTCGACCCTGGAGGCCAACTCGGTCATTTCACTGATCGTCAGGTGGTCGGCCAGCTCCGCGCCGAGCGCCCCGGCGACCTGCCCGGCGAGCCCGTCGAGCATCTCCACGGCGTCCGTGGGCAACTGCTTGCCGGCCCAACCCCAGAGCACCGTACGCAGCTTGTCCTCCACGTGGAAGCTCACCCCGTGGTCCACACCGTAGATCCGGTCGTCAGGCCCGACCAGCACGTGACCGCCCTTACGGTCGGCGTTGTTGATCACCGCGTCGAGGACGGCGAGGCGGGCCAGGCGCGGGTCGTCGGCGTGCGCCAGCGCGTACGCCGTGCCGTCGTCGTCACGGGCCGCGGCGATCGGGAACCAGCGTGGCGGCAACTCCTCGGCCGGCACGAACCCGACCAGCGGCTCGGCGTCCTCCGGCTCGTCGATCCAGAGCTGGCAGGAGCCGGGGCCGAACGGGCCGTCCCGCAGCACGGTGGGTGGCACCAGGTCCCAGCCGGTGGCCCGGGAGACCAGGTACGCCGAGACCTCCCGGCCGGCCAGGGTGCCGTCCGGAAAGTCCCAGAGCGGGCGCTCGCCCCGGACCGGCTTGTAGACGCAGCGGGCGGTGAGCCCATCCAGCGTCAGGATGCCGCGCAGGGTGGTGTTCGACGCGTCGACCAGCCGACCCTCCAGGTCGAGCACGCCGTCACGCAGCAGCCGTAGCGCGGCGTCGCCGTCCTGGCGCGGCTGGAGGCCGGACGAGGTCACCGGTGGTAACCGTTGTGCCGCGGGCAGAGGTGCCCGGCGGGGTCCAACGGCTGGCCGCAGAGCGGGCACGGCGGACGGCCCGCGTTGACCACCCGACGGGCCCGCTCGATGAACTGGCGGGTCGCCTGCGGGGTGAGCCGGACCCGGAGCCGGTCCAGGTCCTCGTCCGGCTCGTCGTCCTCGTCCTCGTCGTCCTCGTCGTCCTCGTCGCCCAGTTCGACCTCGGGCTCCACCTCGCCCGCGGCGATCGCTTCGATCACCACGGTCGCGGTGTCCACGTCGAAGGCCAGCCCGAGGGTCCCGACCCGGAACTCCTCGTCGACCGGAGTGTCCAGTGGCTCGTTGTCGCCGATCACCGGCGCGAGCTCGGGCAGGTCCACCCCGAAGCGACGCTGCGCCTCGGTGAGCAGTTCCTCCAGCTTTTCGGCCAGCAGGGACACCTGGACCTTCTCCAGCGCGACGCTGACCAGCCTGCCGCCGCCGCGGGCCTGCAGGAAGAACGTGCGCTCCCCCGGCGGCCCGACAGTCCCGGCGACGAACCGCTCCGGCGGTTCGAAGGCGTGCACCTGGTGGGTCATACCCACGACCCTATCCGGCCCGCCATGGCACCGCGCACCCCACCGACCCGAATCGCCGCAGCGACGGCGCGCCCGGTGTACCAGCGGCTATACCCGGGCGTGGCGGCCCACCCGCCGGTCACCGCCGACCTCGGCCGGCGATCAGGTCGGGTCGTCACGGCCTGGCGGGCGCCAACGCGACGGGCGGTTGGGAGCGCCGTCACGACGCCGCACCGGCCCCGCCGCCGACCGCGGCGTCCGAATCCGCCGCGCGGGGAGCCCGCCGACGCCGCTTGCGCGGCGGCGGCACCAGGGCGGCGAGGTCACCGCCGGTGTCGTTGAGCCGGACCAGGAATGGCCGCAGCGGCGTGAACCGGATCGCGGTCACCGACGCCGGGTCGGCCACGATCCGCTGAAAAAGATCCAGGTGTACGCCCAGCGCGTCCGCCACGATGGCCTTGATCACATCGCCGTGGCTGCACGCCAGCCACACCGCCTCAGGCCCATGTTCCGCGCTGACCCGGGCGTCCCAGGAGCGAACCGCCGCCACCGCCCGCGCGGCCATCGCCGCCATCGCCTCGCCGCCCGGAAAGACCGCTGCGCTGGGGCGCTGCTGGACCACCGGCCAGAGCGGCTCCTTGGCGAGCTTCTTCAGCGGCTGCCCCTCCCAGCTGCCGTAGTCACACTCGATCAACCCGTCCTCGACCACCGGGGTGGCCTGCGGAAGCGCCAACTGCAGGGTCTGCCGGCAGCGGATCAGCGGGCTGGTCACCACGGCGGCCAGTGGCACCGCCCGCAGACGCTCCCCCACCGCGGTTGCCTGAGCACGCCCGGTGTCGTCCAGCTCGACCGGTTGCCGGCCGGCCAGGCCGCCGTCGGCGTTCGCCGTGGTCCGGCCGTGTCGCAGAAGCAGAAGGGTCGCCACGCTGACCACCCTATGGCCTGCGTCCCGCCCCGGGCCGTCGCGGGCTCCGAGCCACCACCAGGGGTCCTCAGCGCCAGATCGCACCGGTGCCACCCGTGATCCACTCGTACGTGTCCACACGCCCGAACGCCCTTCGGCCATGCGTGGGTGCGCCGTCCGCACATGCCACCAAGGCCAGGCCTGCGCACTTTGGGGCCTTTGCCCGATACCTGGGTGCCCAATCTTGGTGATCGACTCGGTTTCCATGAAGTCGGGGTGTCGGACCGCCCCGGACACCCCGACTTCCGTGAACACGAGTGGATCGCCCGAGGTGGGTGGCCTGGGCGCAGATGCCGGGTCGTCCACGGGCGCACGTGCCGGACTGCGGGTGGTTTGTCCGGTTCAGGGCCCGTGTGGGTGGTGACCGGCCGCACTCAGGGGTCGGAATGATGGCCGGGCCGGGGTCGTTACACACCCTGACGATCGCAGCACCACCGCCCGCCACCCGCCCCCCGGGGTTGGAATGCCGGGCCTCGTGCGGTCGTTACACCCCCCACGAACGACCGCCCGGCCGCGCTGCCACTCGGCGCATGGGCCCGGGAATGACCCCCGACCCCCGGTCGTTACACACAGACCCGGCGCCACGAGCCCTCCGCTCGTAGGCCGCCGACCCCGGCGCCGAGACACAGCGTAGGCGCCGACCCTCTTGAAGACTTTTCCCTTGGATTTGATGCGCCCGGACGAGGTGCTCACCCTGCTGGTGCCGACCCCCTATCGGCGCGTGCGGGTGTCCTTACCCCCGAAGGAGCTAACCCTCATGAACACGATCATTCGTAAGAGCATGCTGTCCGTTGCTGGTCTCGCGTTCGCCGGTGGTGTCTTCGCCGGTCCGATCGCCGCCCACGCCACCCCGGTCGATGCCAAGCCGGTCG
Source organism: Micromonospora sp. CA-259024 (assembly GCF_050936255.1). Lineage (NCBI taxonomy): Bacteria > Bacillati > Actinomycetota > Actinomycetes > Micromonosporales > Micromonosporaceae > Micromonospora > Micromonospora sp. CA-259024. The sequence continues at coordinate 2,039,073 of NZ_JBNJND010000001.1, forward strand.
CGGTCGCCATGCAGACGGCACCCAAGCCGCAGGGCGACCAGTCGCACATCACCCTGAACGACGAGCAGACCGCCAACGTCAAGGCGATCATCGCCGCGACGAAGAAGGCCGGTATGCCCGAGCGGGCCGCGGTCATCTCCATCGCGACGAGCCTGCAGGAGTCGAAGCTGGAGAACCTGGGCCACCTCGGCGACATGAACGACCACGACTCGCTGGGCCTGTTCCAGCAGCGCCCGTCCTCGGGTTGGGGTACGCCGGAGCAGATCACCGACCCCGCCTACTCGACGGCGGCGTTCCTCAAGGGTTTGAAGCAGGTCGACGGGTGGCAGGACATGCCCCTGACCGACGCCGCGCAGACCGTCCAGGTCTCCGCCTACCCGGACGCGTACGCCCAGTGGGAGCAGCAGGCCACCGACCTGGTCGCCCAGCACTGGAACAGCTGACCCACCGCACAACACCGAGCACGACACCGACTGGCCGGCACCCCACACCCGGGGTGCCGGCCAGCGGCATATCCAGACCACGAAAGTCGACGGATCGGTCGGTCGGTCAGGTGGCGCTGATCGTGCCGGTCATCAGCAGCGCGAGGACCAGCGTGCCCAGCGCCACCCGGTACAGCACGAAGACGTACAGGGTGTGGTGGGCGACGTACCGCAGCAGCCAGGCGATGGCCGCGTACCCGATACCGAAGGCGATGACCGTCGCCACGATCATCTGGGCCACGGTGGGCGTGGACGTGCCCGGAGCGGACGGCTCGAAGACGTCCCCGAGGCTGAACACGCCGGACATCACCACCGCCGGGATGGCCAGCAGGAACGAGTAGCGCGCCGCCGCCTCCCGGGTCAGGTTGAGCAGCAGGCCGGCGGTGAGCGTGCCCCCGGAGCGGGACACCCCGGGAACCAGCGCCATGGCCTGGGCGAAGCCCATCACCACGCCGTCCTTGAGCCGGAAGTTCTCCAGGGTGCGGGTCTGCCGACCCCAGTACTCGGCGAAGGCCAGCACGAACGCGAAGACGATCAGCGTGGTCGCCACGACCCACAGGTTGCGCCCGGCCGTCTTGATCTGGTCCTTGAACAGGAAGCCGAACAGCCCGATCGGGATCGAGCCGACGATGACGTACCAGCCCATCCGGTAGTCGAGGCTGGAACGGACCGACTTGTCCCGGAGACCGACCAGCCAGGTCCGGGTGATCCGCCAGATGTCCTTGGCGAAGTAGATCAGCACGGCCGCTTCGGTGCCGAGCTGGGTGACCGCGGTGAACGACGCGCCGGCGTCACGGTCGAAGAAGATCGCCGAGGTGATCCGCAGATGCCCCGACGAGCTGACCGGAAGGAACTCGGTCAGTCCCTGGACGATGCCCAGGACGATAGCCTCGACCCAGGTCACTCGCCGACTCCCGAAAGGTCGAGTGCCTCGGCGACGGTGCGCAGCGTCTGCACACCGCTGTCCCGGTCGGCCACGAACAGGGTCACCGACAGCGTGGTGACGCCGGCAGCGGCGTACTCCCGCATCCGCTCGGCGATGCGCTCCTTGGGGCCGAGCAGCGAGGTGCGGTCGATGAACTCCATCGGCACGGCCGCGGCGGCGTCGCGTTGCCGCTTGGCCAGGTACAGGTCCTGCACCTCGCGGGCCGCGTCGCCGTAGCCCATCCGGGTGGCGAGCTGGTTGTAGAAGTTCTGCTGGCGGCTGCCCATCCCGCCCACGTACAGGGCGGCGTACCAGCGCACCAACTCGGCGCAGGAGGCCACGTCGTCGCCGATCACCACGGGCACCGACGGCACCACGTCGAACCCGGCCAGCTCCTTGCCGACCTTGGCCCGCCCGGCGCTCACCGACGCGAGCTGCTCGTCGGCGAACTCCGGGGCGTAGAACACGGCCAACCAGCCGTCGGCGATCTCGCCGGCCAGTTCCAGGTTCTTCGGGCCGACCGCGGCCAGGTAGATCGGTATGTGCTCGCGTGGTGGGTGGAAGCCCAGTCGCAGGGCCTTGCCGGGGCCGTCGGGCAGCGGCAACGTGTAGTGCTCGCCGTCGTACGCCACCTCCTTGCGGGCGATGGCGAGCTTGACGATGTCGACGAACTCGCGGGTCCGGGCAAGGGGCTTGGCGAAGCGCACACCGTGCCAACCCTCGGAGACCTGCGGGCCGGAGACGCCCAGGCCGAGCCGGAACCGGCCGCCGGAGAGCGCGTCGATGGTGGCGGCGGTCATGGCGGTGGCGGCCGGCGTACGAGCGGGGATCTGCATCACCGCGGCGCCGACGTCGATCCGTTCGGTCTGGCCGGCCATCCAGGCGAGCATGCTGGGTGAGTCGGAGCCGTAGGCCTCCGCCGCCCACACCACCGAGTAGCCCAGCCGGTCCGCCTCCTGGGCCAGCGCCAAGTGGTCGGCCGGTGTGCTCCACGCTGTCTGGTATCCGAGACTGAGCCCGAGTCGCACTGGTCCTCCCCCATCCGTGGCACAGGTCGCACCAGGTTACGCAATGCCGATAACGGACTCGATCACCGGCTCTCCACCAATGATCTCCTGTCCGTCGCGGCACCCACCGTCGCCGGAACCGGCAGAACCGGCAGAGATGACGGGAGCGAGGATATCCGTGGCGGCAGGTTCGAAATAAGGTTCACCCATGCAACAGCGACCGCTCGGCCGAAGCGGGCTGGCGGTTTCCCGGCTCGCGCTCGGCACCATGACCTGGGGTCGGGACACCGACGCCGACGACGCGGCCGCCCAGCTGAAGAGTTACCTGGACGCGGGCGGCAACCTGATCGACACCGCCGACGTGTACGGCGACGGTGACGCCGAGTCGGTGATCGGCTCGTTGCTGGGCACCCTCGTGCCCCGCGACGAGCTGCTGATCGCCACCAAGGCCGGGTTGCGCCCGGGCAGCGGCCGGCGCCGGGACGGCTCCCGGGGGCACCTGCTGCGTACGCTGGACGCGTCGTTGCGCCGGCTCGGCACCGACCATGTCGACCTGTTCCAGCTGCACGGGTACGACCCGGACACCCCGCTCGAGGAGACGCTGGCCGCGCTGGATCACGCGGTGGCCAGCGGCAAGGTCCGCTACGTCGGGGTGTCGAACTTCTCCGGCTGGCAGACCGCGCGGGCCGCCGCCTGGCAGACCGCCTGGCCGGGGCGGGCACCTGTGGTCGCGACCCAGGTGGAGTACTCGCTGCTGGAGCGGGGCGTGGAGCGGGAGGTGCTGCCCGCGTGCGAAGCGCTGGGCCTCGGCGTGCTGCCCTGGTCACCGCTGGGCCGGGGAGTGCTCACCGGCAAGTACCGGCACGGCCGTCCGGCGGATTCCCGGGCCGCCTCGCCGCACTTCGAGCGGTTCGTCGCGACGTACCTGGAGCCGCGTTGCTCCAGCATCGTGGAGGCGGTGGCGACGGCGGCCGGCGGGCTGGGTGTGTCGCCGCTGGAGGTGGCGTTGGCCTGGATCCGGGACCGGCCGGGGGTGACCGCGCCGATCCTCGGCGCCCGGACGGTGGGGCAACTGCTCGGCGCGCTCCAGGTGGAGCGGATCACACTGCCCGAGGAGATCACCACCGCGCTGGACGACGTCTCGGCGGTGCCGGTGGGCTATCCCGAGCGCGACGGCTGACCCACCGGCCGGGTCACGGCGTCGGGCGTTGACCGGGAAGCTCGCGGATCGCGGTCAGGAACCGGGACTGGTCGTCGCGGAGTGCGGGTTGGGCGATCCGGATCCACGAACCGTCGTCGAAGAAGATGGTGGACGAGAACTGCATCAGCCCGGCCGCGCCCCGCTCAGAGTCGACGCGGGCCACCCGGCCGCGCTCGACGCTCCACAGCACGCGCGGTTGGCGCCGGTCAGGCCGGTCGGGGTCCGGGCGGGGCCCCATTCGCAGCAGGTGCAGGTGGGTGTCGGTCACCGCCAGCGGTGTGCCCGTGTAGCGCTCCAGGAAGAGCAGCAGGCTGCCGGCGAGGGTGGCGAGGTCGCCGCTGAAGACGTACCGGCGCCGATAGGCGATCTCGGCGAGCTGCTCGGCCAGCGGCCGGTACAGGCTGAGCCGGAACAGCGCCCGGAACGCCTCCTGCTCCTCGGTGAGCGGAATCGGCTCCCGCTGTACCCGCTGGTGTGGCGGGCCCGGCTCGGGCTCGGCCGCCTCCGGCAGGCCCACGGCGACGGCGGCGGCGTTGGCGGGCAGCAGCAGGACGCCCGCGGCCAGCCGGACCGGCGTCAGCACCGCGTCCACCCAGACCACCGGGTTGACGATGTTGAGCAGCCCGAACAGCACCTTCGGGTCGAGCGAGTCGACCAGTTCGTTGGCCATCACGTCGGCGAGCTGCCGGCCGGCCTTGTGTGTCTCCGGGGCACGGACCGGAGCGAGCCCCACGTAGCGGAGCTGCTGCCCGGGCAGCAGCGGAGCGACGAGGGCACGTTCCGGGTCGTCGCTGGTGCGGAACTCGTCGCGCAGCTCACGGGCCTTGTCGCGGGCGACCCGCGCGCCGCCGAGCACCGCGTCGGTGAACCGACCGAGCCGGCCTCGCTCCCCTGCCATCACGCGTTTCCTCCCTAGCGGCCCGCCGGCTGGCCCGCCGGCGGCTGCCCGAAGACATTCTGGTCGATCCAGTCCGCGCCGCCCTGCACCGCCTGGTCGACCTGGTCACTGACCTGCTCGCTGCCCGGAACGGAGAGGCCGCTGGTCAACGCGACGGTCCCCCAGGTGACGCCGTGCACGACCGAGTTCGGCACGTTCCACGGCAGGTTGGTCGCCCAGTCCCGGGCGATCACCCGTGCGCCGTCGGCGACGCCGTGGGCCCGCAGCGCGGCTGCCCGGTCGAGGGCGCCCATGTCGAACGGCGAACCGGACTTGCCCAGCTTGTAGTGGCCCTTCGTCGGGTCGAGGAGCTTGTGGAACCACTTGTCGGCCTTGCCGGCGGCGTGCCGCTTGTCGGCGTACTTCTGGCCGGTGCGCAGCTTCTCCTGCATGCTGACCAACTTGTCGAGGTGCGCGCGCAGCTTGCGCAGGTACAGCATGACCCGCTGAAGCAGGCGGATGACCTTCTGCAGGTGCCCGGCGAGGGGCCGGATGACCTTCAGCATCCGGGTGACCACGATCAGGCCCCTCGTCACGGCCACGCCCAGGCCGGCCGCCCAGGACGCCCCCATGGTCACCGGCGCCATCAGCAATGCCGTCACCAGCGTCACCAGGAGGAAGTTCACGAACTCGACGCACAGGTCGACGAGAACGTCGTGCACGGTCTGCAGGCCGTCGGCGACGCCGCGCAGGTACTCCGCGGTCGCGGCGAACTGCTCGGCGACGCCGAGCAACTGCTCTTCGACCTCGGCCAGCCGCTGGCCGTACGCCGCACCGGCGGGCGAGCGCCACCCGACCTGGGCGGCCTCGCGGGCACCCCGGTGCCCCTGCGCCAGCTCGCGCACCTGTACGGCCAGCGCGTCCCACTCGGCGGCCTTCGCCCGCAGGACGGCAGGCTCGCCGTCGACCATGTCGACGAGCTGGATGAGCGGCCAGGCCAGGGTCCGACAGACGCTGTCGACCGCGTCCTGCACCCCGGAGAGCGCACTGTCGAGGCCGTTCCACAACTGGACGGCGCTACCGGCGGGCCCGCTCATCCGGGCAGCCCCGCCTGGATGGCCTTGAACCCGCCGTCGAGGTCCTGCTCGTTGCGCTCGTACGCCTCGACCGTGTCGGCGAGTGCGTTGGCGACCCGGCCGAACGCGGCGTTCGCGGCGCCGAACAGCTCAGCGCCACCGGTGACCTGCTCCGCGTACTTGGCGCGCAGCATGTCGCTGGCGAACGGCAGATGGCCGAAGGCGTCCGACGGCACGTCTCCCGCCGAGGCGATCTGGCCCTCCAGTGCGGCCAACGAACTCGCGACCTGCTTGGCGGCCGTCTCCAGTCGACGGACCGCCTGCACGTCGACATCGATGTCCGGCGTCATGCCGTCCTCCCCCGTGTGTCGAGCGCACCGACGATACGATTCCTCGGCCGCCGGCACCACCCCGGTGGCGCATGGTCCACGGGGGAGGGATCTCATGACTGACCCGATGTCCGCGTTCGACGGGCTCGCCGGGCGGATCGCCGACATCGAACGCCGGTTCGCGGGGCTCCGCGACGACCTGGCCGAGCTGTCCGGCACCGCGACCGACGAGAGTGGGCTGGTTTCGGCGACCGTCGACGCCACCGGCGCGTTGACCGGCCTCACCCTCGCGCCGGCAGCCCTGCGCGCCGGCACCGAGGGGCTGGCGGAGCTGGTGCTCGATGCGTACCGGCGGGCCCGGGCGACGGCCGGCGAGCACGTCGAGGAGCACACCGACGGGTTGGAGACCGCGCTCGGCACCGGGCTCACCGACCTGTTCGGCAAGCCCGGCGACTTCTCGGCGCTGGGCCGGTTGGAGGAGACCGTCGCCCGGCTCGGGCGGCTGGACGACCGCCTGCCGGGCTCGCCGTCGTGACGTCGCCGACCTGGCCGGAGATCGTCGCGCGGCTGCGGGACACGGTCGCCCGCTGTGACCGTGACACCGACCTGGAACTGTCCGCAGGTCCGCGCGGGATCCGGCTGCTGGTGCGCCGCGAGGTGGTGCGGGTGGTCTGCCCGGGGCATGACGAGGCACGCCTGGCCGCGCTCGGCTGGCACCGCCCGACCGACGGTGCGGGCTGGTGGTACGAGGCGCCGCGCACCCCGGCCCAACTGGAGCGGCTCTGCGTGTTCGTGGCTCGTACCGCCTCCGAGGTGCTGACCGGCGAGCCGGGCGCGCTCTCCTGCCGGGCGGTGCCACCGGCCGCCCGCCCCACACCGGCGGCGCGGCGGGCCGGGCCGGCCGCCACCCGGTCGGCACCTGCCGAGGTGGCACCCACCGGGCCGGCGGTGGGGGCGACGCCGACCGAGCCGGCCGTGGTCGCGAAGCCGGCCGAGGCGACCGCGCCGGCGGCGGTGGCGCTGCTCGCTGCGGCCGCCGACCGGCACGACCTGCCCGGCTACCTCGCAGTACTGGCCGGAGCCACGGTGTGCGTCCCGCTGAGCGGGGAACCGGCGGCGGACGCCGACTTCCCGTGGACGGTGGTCGGCGATGCGACCGGCGCGCCGCTGCTGCCGGTGTTCACCTCCCCCGGGGCGCTCACCGCGTTCGCCGGGGACGGCGTGCCGTTCGTCGCGCTGCCCTGCGCCGAACTGCTGGAGGACTGGCCGGACCCGTCGTGGGGGCTCGCGGTCGACCCGGGCGGGGCCCGGGCGGTCGCCCTGGCCGCACCGGCGCTGGCGGCCCTGCTGACGGCGAACGTTCGCGTCGGCTGACGCGCTGGGCGCCCGAGAACACGCGGGCGCGCACGGGGTGGCACGAACCGCCCACGCCAGCGTCGTTGGTCACCCCGGAGGGGGTGGCGAACGGCCGCTGGGCTGGGCAGCATGGATGGCATGGACTACGAATACGCGCCACTGCGGCTGCCGCCGAACGTCGACCGGTTGACCGCGGCGGCGCAGTTGGCGATCCAGGCGGAGTTCTCCGGATGGGAGTTGGCCCGGGTGCGGCTGTACCGGGACGGCACGCGGCAGGTGGTGCTGCGCCGTCGGCGGATCAACCAGCCGCAGCCGGGCCTGTCGTACTGAGCGCCGGGCGGTGACGTCCGGGGCCCGCTCGGGCCCCGGACGTCACCCGGGCCTAGTGCTGGTGCCCGGCGTGATCGTGGTCGTCGTCGAGCTCCAGGAACGGGTGCTCGTCGAGCCGGCCGACCAGCCGGTCGTCGGCCGCCGGCTGGAACGGGCCGACCGCGTCGTCGTCGTCGAACGACTCCAGGTCGACCGGGGTGCCCACCTCGCTGACCATGACCACCCCGTCGAGCGGTTCCAGCTCGGGGACGTCCAACGCGCCGAGCGAGCCGTCGCCGCTCTGCAGCAGCTCCAGCACCGCCTCGCCGACGCCCTCCACCGGCGCCGGCTCGTCGTCCTCCGGGGTGCCCTCGCGGCGGGCCGCCTCGGCCACGCGCAGCAGCGCGGCGACGCTCGGCACCCGGTAGTCACGACGCTGGCGCACCGAGATCACCCGGGGGTGCGGGTCACTGGCCTCGACCCCCTCGACGCCGCCGAAGCGCTCGTCGGCCTCGTCCGGGTCGATCGAGTCGACATCCCACGGCGTCACCTCGCCGAAGGCGTCGAGGAGCCGCTCGTCGTAGGCGTAGGAGGCGTTGTTCAACGCCACGTACGCCTGCCAGACGTCGTCGTCGTCGACGCGGCCCTGCGCGGCGCGTACGGCGGCCAGGTGGTGGCGGGCCGCTTCGATCACCCGCTCGAGAGCGGCGTCCAGCTCACCGTGCTGGTCGGTCATGTGGGGCAGTCCCTTCACGATGGGGAGGTTGCGCGCCGGCTGCAGCTGCCGGACACGACTAGCAGGTGCGGAGGAACCGGTCGAGAACCCGCACGCCGAACTGTAGTCCGTCCACCGGAACGCGCTCGTCGATGCCGTGGAACAACGCCGAGAAGTTCAGGTCGGCGGGCAGCCGGAGCGGGGCGAACCCGAAGCAGCGGATGCCGAGCTGGGAGAAGGCCTTGGCGTCGGTGCCCCCGGAGAGCATGTACGGTACCGGCCGCGCTCCCGGGTCCTCCGCTCGCAGGGCCGCGGACATGGCCTCGACCAGGTCACCGTCGAAGGTGGTCTCCAACGCCGGCTGCCGCTGGACGTACTCGATCGCGATGTCCGGGCCGACCAGCTCGCGCAGCTGCCGCTCCAGCAGCTCGGACTGGCCGGGCAGGCTGCGGCAGTCGATGGTGGCGGTGGCCCGGCCGGGGATGACGTTGTCCTTGTAGCCGGCGCTCAACCGGGTCGGGTTGGCGGTGTTGCGGATGGTCGCGCCGATGATGTTGGCGATCGGGCCGAGCTTGGCGATGGCGGTCTCCGGATCGTCCGGGTCCAACTCGATGCCGAGCACGTCGGAGACCTCCGTGAGGAAGGCCCGCACGGTGTCGGTGACCACCACCGGGAAGCGGTGCCGGCCGATCCGGGCGACCGCCTCGGCGAGCGCGGTGACCGCGTTGTCGTCGTGCACCATCGAGCCGTGCCCGGGGCGGCCCTTGGCGTGCAGGCGCAGCCAGTCGATGCCCTTCTGGGCGGTCTCGATGAGGTAGAGCCGCTGGCTGTCGTCGACCGAGTACGAGAAGCCGCCGACCTCACCGATCGCCTCGGTGCAGTCGTCGAAGAGGTCCCGGTGGTTCTCCACCAGGAAGCGCGCGCCGTAGTCGCTGCCGGCCTCCTCGTCGGCGGTGTACGCGAGCACGATGTCGCGTGGGGGCCGCACGCCGGTGCGCTGCCAGTCCCGCACGACGGCGAGCACCATCGCGTCGAAGTCCTTCATGTCGATCGCGCCCCGGCCCCACAGGTAGCCGTCGCGCAGCTCACCGGAGAACGGGTGCACCGACCACTCGTCGGCATCGGCGGGCACCACGTCCAGGTGGCCGTGCACCAGCAGTGCACCCCGGCTCGGGTCGGTGCCCGGGATGCGGGCCACCACGTTCGCCCGGCCGGGCGCGGACTCGTGCAGGACGGACTCCACGCCCACCTCGGCGAGCTTCTCCGCCACGTACTCGGCCGCGCGGCGCTCGCCGACGCTGGTGTCGTTGTCCCCCGTGTTGGTGGTGTCGATACGCAACAGGTCGCGGCAGAGGTCCACGACCTCTGCGGTGGGGTCGGGTCGGGAGGAGGCGGCATCGCTCGTCATCGCCTCTTCATACCAGCCCGAGTTGGTCGACAGGCCGGCGCACCGGCGTGGACGGCCCGGCGCACCGTTGCGCGCGGTCCGACACATCGACGGGTCGGTTTCGCCGAGACCGCGTTCGGGTACCGCCGCCCACGACCGCACATCCCTGCCGGAGCTTCCGCCCGCCAGTCGAGGAGGGCACCATGTCCGCCGTTCCCCTGCCGCCGCTGCCGCCCGCACCCGAGGAGGGCTACCGGCCCGCTGGTCGCAGCATCGCCGACATCGTGGACCAGGAGCACCGGCAGCTGCTGGCGCTGCTGGACCAGCTGACCGGCCCGGACGCCACGCCGCAGGAAGGGCTGGCGGTGCTCACCGCCGCGCTGTCGCGGCACCTGTCCGCCGAGGAGCAGTACCTGCTGCCGGCGGCGCGCGCCGCGCTGCCGACCGCCACCGAGCGGGTGGACGCCGAGATCAACGCCGACGCCGGCCTGCTGGCCACCCTCAAGGAGTTGACCGAGGAGACGCTGACCGAGGTCACCGAGCGGGTCCGCCGGCACGTCGACGGGGTGGGTGCGCTCGTCACCGAGTTGCGCACGGTGGCGACCGAGGAGGAGCTGATCCGGCTCGGCAACCGGCTGGAGATCGCCGAGGAGGCCGCGCCGACCCGACCACACCCGGGCACCCCGGCCACCCCTCCGTGGAACCGGATCGTGGAGCCGGCGGTCGGGGTGGTGGACAAGGTGCTCGACGCGGTGACCGGGCGGCCGACGTACCTGGCGGACCTGCCGGAGCCACCCCGCGACTGACGGGCGGCGACGTCCGCCACTGCATTCATTATCACCAATCCGCTTGGGCTATTCCGCCGGCTGACGCGTAGTCCTACCGTCACGGTATGAACCTGGAGCTGCGTCACCTGCGGGTGGTCTGCGCGATCGCGGAGACGGGGAGTGTGACCAAGGCGGCGTCGGCGCTCGGCCTGGCCCAGCCGGCGCTCACCGCCCAGCTCCAGCGCATCGAGCGGACACTGGGCGGCCCGCTGTTCGACCGGGACCGGCGCGGTGCCCGGCCCACCGCGCTCGGTGAGCTGGTACTGGCCCGGGCCCGGGTGCTGCTGCCGGCGATGAAGGGGCTGCAGGACGAGGCGGCCCGCCTGACCGGGGCCGGCGACGCGCCGCCATGCTACCGGTTCGGCGGGGTGAACAGCCCGATCCTGGGCCGGCTGGTGCACCGGTTGGCCGCCGAGCAGCCGCCCGCGCAGATCACCACGTACGCCTCCTGGTCCGTGGACGAGTTGGCGCAGTTGGTGGCCGGCGGCCGACTGGACTTCGCGCTCACCGGTGTGTGCGGGGATGCCAGCCCGTCGGCCGGTTTCGGTTTGAGCTGGCAGGAGGTCGCCATCGACCCGGTGCTGGTGCTGTTGCCGGAGACCCACCCCCTCGCGGCGCACGACGAGGTGCGCCTGGCGGACCTGCGTCACGAGCAGTGGGTCGCCGCGCCGGGCGACGGCTGCTTCAGCGACTGCTTCGCCGCCGCCTGCGCCCGCGCCGGCTTCACACCCCGCAAGGTGTACGAGACCGACATCCGCGGCTGCGTCGACCTGGTGGAGGCCGGCGTGGCGGTGGCGCTGTGCCAGGCGACGTTCCGCCCGGTGGCCGGGTTGGTCACCCGTCGGCTCGCCGGGATACCGCTGCGCTGGCGACTGCTGCTCGGCTGGCACCCGGACTCCCCCGCCGCGCAGGAGGCCGAACGGGTGTTGGCGACGGCCAAGGCGGCGTACGTCGACTCGTTGGCCCCGCATCCGGCGTACCTGGCCTGGCTGCTGCGCAATCCGGGGTTCGGCGTCCGGCAACCCACCGGGGTCCATCCGGGTTGAGCGAGAGGTAATCCCGGCCGGTGGCGGTGCGAACCGCCGTTGGCCGGGTATCTGGCGGACATGACCGACCTCTACCCGCCCGCCGACGACCGCGAACTGCTCCGTCAGGCGGCAGCCGCACACACCGCCGCCACCCGCGAGGTGGAGGCGTTCCTGCGCCGCCTGCCGGAGGTGCCCGACCCGGCCGACGTCACCGAGTACGCCAACCTGCTCACCCGGGAGGACCAGACCCGCGGCGACCGGGACGCCGCCGCCGACGCGGCGGGCCTGACCATCGGCAGCCTGGAACCCGACCAGGGCCATTGACATCCTCTCCGCCCTGAAGGACGAGGATTCCCTCCACGCTGCGTGTAGAACACGCGGCGTCCGGGTGGGTTACCGCTTCGCCGCGCGGTGCCGGGACGAGACCCGGTCTTACCTGCGCTCCACGGTCGTTTCCGTTGTCCGCCTGTCCGGCGGCCAACACGTTCAGCGCCGCATTCACATCTCGGTCGTGGGCTGCTCCGCAGGGGCAGTCCCACCCTCGGACGTTAAGCGCCATCTTCTCGCTGATCCGGCCACAGTCAGAGCACATGCGAGTGGACGGGAAGAACCGATCCACCCGGCCGAACGTGCGCCCGTACCTCGCGGCCTTGTACTCCAACATGCCCGTGAACGACGCCCAACCGGCATCGTGCACAGATTTCGCCAGCCGGGTCCGGCCGAGACCGGCGACGCACAGGTCCTCGACATAGATCGCTTGGTTCTCGCGAACTACCTTCGTGGACAGCTTGTGCTGCCAGTCGCGGCGGCTGTCGGCCACCCGGGCGTGCGCCCGAGCCACCTTCGTGACGGCCTTCTTTCGGCGGTTGCTGCCCTTCCGCTTGCGCGAGAGGGCATGCTGCAACCGCTTGAGCTTGCGGGCGGCGCGGCGCAGGAACTTCGGTGCGGCGACCTTCGTGCCGTCCGAGAGCACCGCGAAGTGGGTCAGCCCCAGGTCGATGCCGACTTCCGGCTCGACCTCGGGCAGCGGGGCATCCGTGGTCCGCACAACGAACGAGGCGAAGTACCGTCCGGCCGCGTCCCGAATCACCGTGACCGAACTGGCCTCGGACGGCAGGCAGCGCGACCAGCGCACCTCCACGTCGCCGATCTTCGGCAGTCGCAGACGCCCGTTGCCGAGGACCTTGAACCGGGAGTTCTTCGTGAACCGGATCGCTTGCCGGTTGTCCTCGCGGGACCGGTACATGGGCGGGGCCACCTTGCGGCCCCTACGCTTGCCGGCGACCGAGGCGAAGAAATTCCGGTACGCCACATTCAGGTCCGCCAAGGCTTGTTGCAGCACGACCGAGGACACCTCGCCGAGCCACACTCGATCCGGGGTGTCCTTGGCCAGGGTGATGACCCGCTTGGACAGGTCCCCATCAGAGATCCACTCCTCGCCCGCCTCGCGTGCCTGCTGACGCAGACGCAGCCCGTCGTTGAACACCACACGCGCACACCCGAACGCCTTCGCCAACTCGATCTGCTGACCCGACGTCGGGTACACGCGGTAGTTGTACCGGAGCTGCACGACGCCAACGTACCAATGATTTATAGCCGAATTCGAAGACATAAGCGCCGGCAGGCACTGCGTTTCGCAATGCATGCGCGCTGCGGATGGCTGCGGATGGTGCCGTCCCGGGTCGGGACGGCACCCTCGCGCGTGGCGCCGGCTCAGCGTTCGATGAGCGGGTCGTGGCCCAGGTCGAGCAGCGAGTGCCGCCAGGTGTCGTCGGCGTTGCCGCGCGACGGCTTGGTGTCCATCAGCTCGCGGATCCGCTCGACCGCCTCCCGCATCACCTCGATGTCCTCCGGGGTGAGGTCGACCTTGCGCTTGTTCAGCACCTTGAGGATCTCCCGCCCCGGCTGGGGCAGGTCGAGGTTCGGGTTGGACCCGAACGACTCCTCCCCGGACCCCCGGGTCAGCAGCCAGGTGCGCAACTGCTCCGAGGGGACGTTGACCTCGGCGTGGAAGTCCTCCCACAGCACTTCCACCTCGGGGTCGAGCCGCGCTTCGCGTACCATCAGGTCTCCTCTCCGGGCGGCGGCCCGGACGTCTCCGGGTCGTCCTGGTCGGTCTTCGGATGCAGGCCCTCCGCGGGCACCCGCGTCCGGCGGGGGTTCGCGGTGGGCGGCGCCAGGATCGGGTCGGGATGGTCGTCCTCGTCCCGGGTCTCCGCGGGCTTCGCGGGCTCGTGCGGCCGCTCGGGTTCCTCTCGTCGCGCCGGCCCGCTCATCGCGGGTGGGTGGTCGTGGCGGCGGTGTACCCCCGCTCGCCCGCGGTCACGTCGAAGGTGAGCGCGCCGTCGCGGACGTCCACGACGACCTTCTGTCCGGGTGAGATCGCCGACTCCAGCAGCATCCGGGAGAGATGGTTGTCCACCTCCCGCTGGATCACCCGGCGCAGTGGGCGGGCCCCGAACTCCGGCTGGTAGCCGTGCTCGGCGAGCCAGTCGATGCCGGCGGTGGTGAACTCCACCTGGAGATCCTGGGCGTGCATGCGACGTCGGGTCTCCTCCAGCAGCAGCGCGGTGATGTCGCGCAACTGCTCGGCCTCCAGCCGGCGGAAGATGATCACCTCGTCGATGCGGTTGAGGAACTCCGGTCGGAAGTTCTCCTGCAGGCGGCGCATCAACCGTTCGCGCAGTTCCTCGTTCTCCTGTTCGCTGCCCGGCTCTCCGGCGCCGAACCCGACGGCACGCTGGGTGCCGGTGATCAGCTCGGAACCGAGGTTGCTCGTCATGATCAGGACTGTGTTCTTGAAGTTCACCGTCCGGCCCTGACTGTCGGTGAGCCGCCCGTCGTCGAGCACCTGGAGCAGGATGTTGAACACGTCCGGGTGGGCCTTCTCGATCTCGTCGAGCAGCACCACCGCGTACGGGCGGCGCCGCACCGCCTCGGTGAGCTGGCCGGCCTCCTCGTAGCCGACGTACCCGGGTGGGGCACCGACCAGCCGGCTGACGGTGTGCCGCTCCTGGAACTCGCTCATGTCCACCCGGACCATCCGGTCCGCCTCGCCGAACAGCGCCTCGGCCAGCGCGCGGGCCAGCTCGGTCTTGCCGACGCCGGTCGGGCCGAGGAACAGGAAGCTGCCCATCGGTCGCTCCGGGTCGGCCAGCCCGGCCCGGGAGCGACGGACGGCCTCGGCGACCGCGGTGACCGCGTCGTCCTGGCCGACCACCTTCTGGTGCAGGTGCCCCTCCAGGCGCAACAGCCGGTCCCGTTCCTCCTCGGTGAGCTGGCTGACCGGGATGCCGGTGGCCCGGGAGACCACCTCGGCGATCTCCTGTGGACCCACCTCGGGCACCTGCGAGGACGACCCGTCGTCGCCGTTCGCGCGACGCACCGCCTCCTCCAGCTCGGCGATCCGGTCACGCAGCGCGGAGGCGCGCTCGTACTGCTCGTCGGTGACGGCCTGTTCCTTGTCCCGGCGTACCTCGTCGAGCTCCTGCTCCAGCTCCCGCACGTCGGCGGCGGGGGTACGGGTACGCAGTCGCACGCGCGCCCCGGCCTGGTCGATCAGGTCGATGGCCTTGTCCGGCAGGAACCGGTCGGTGACGTACCGGTCGGACAGCTCGGCGGCGGCGACCAGCGCCTCGTCGGTGAAGCGCACCTGGTGGTGTGCCTCGTACCGGTCGCGCAGACCGCGCAGGATGGCGATCGTGTCGTCGACGCTCGGCTCGGGCACCAGCACCGGCTGGAAGCGCCGGGCCAGCGCGGCGTCCTTCTCGATGCTCTTGCGGTACTCGTCGAGCGTGGTCGCGCCGATCACCCGCAGCTCGCCCCGGGCCAGCGCGGGCTTGAGCATGTTGGACGCGTCCATCCCGCCCTCGCTGCCGGCGCCACCCGCCCCGACCAGGGTGTGGATCTCGTCCATGAAGATGATCAGCTCGTCCCGGTGCGCCCGGATCTCGTCGATCACCTTCTTCAGCCGTTCCTCGAAGTCCCCCCGGTACCGGGTACCGGCGACCAGGCCGGCCAGGTCGAGTTGGACGACCCGCTTGCCGAGCAGGGTCTGCGGCACGTCGCCGTCGCAGATCCGTTCGGCCAGGCCTTCGACGATGGCGGTCTTGCCCACGCCGGCCTCGCCGATCAGCACCGGGTTGTTCTTGGTACGCCGGGACAGGATCTCCACGGCCTGCTCGATCTCGTCGGCCCGTCCGATCACCGGGTCGATCTGATCGTTGCGGGCCAGGTCGGTGAGGTCCTGGCCGTACTGGTCGAGGGTGGGGGTGCCGCGATCCGGCTTCGGGCCGGTCATCGGCCCGCGCTCGGCGTTGGCCGCCTGCAACGACTCGGGTTGGATCCGGCCGGCGGCCAGCATCCGCCCGGCCGGCGACTCCGGGTTGAGTGGCAGCGCCATCAGGATGTGCTCGGGGCCGATGTAGTTGGCGCCCATCGCCCGGGACAGCTGATGGGCGTCGAGCAACGCCCGCTTGGCGGCTGGGGTCAACGACAGGTTGGGTGGCACCTCCCCGCGCGGCGCGCCGTCGCCCTTCCCGCCGAGCGCGTTCAGCAGGGTGTCGGGGTCTGCTCCGGCCCGGCGTACCAGGTCACGCAGGGGTTCGCGTTGCAGCGCCGCCCAGAGCAGGTGGTCGGTATCCAGGTCGCTGCTGTGGCGTTGCGCGGCCCGCCGGGCCGCGTCGGCCAGCATCTCCCGGGCGTCAGCCGTCATCAGCCGGGTGATGTCGACCCGGTGCGGCGGTCGGCGCCCTCCCTCACCCCGGCCGAAGTACCTGGCCAGGAATTCGTCCCACGGGTCGGAGCCGATGTCACCGGGTCCCATCATGTCTGTCCTCCGCAGTTGGCGCGGCACGGTCGGCAGGGGCTACCCGGCGCGCGCCCTGACAAACGCCGCAGGTGGCGGAGCACCGGCATCCTGGGAGTGGCGTCGGGCCGGGGCCGGCCGATGGTGGCAGGCTGACGGGATGGATGAGACCCCGCTGTTGATCGTGGATGGCGCCAACGTGGTGGGCTCCCGCCCGAACGGGTGGTGGCGTGACCGTGCGGGGGCCACGGCCCGGCTACGCGACTCCCTCGCCCCGGTGGCGACCGTCGGGTTGCCGGCCCGGCTGCCCGCCCCGGTGGAGGTGGTGTTGGTGGTCGAGGGGGCCGCGCGGGACGTGCCGGGCACCGACGGCGTCCGGGTGGTCTCCGCCGCCGGCTCCGGTGACGACACGGTGGTCGAGCTGGTGGAGGCGGCGCCTCGGCGGCGCCGGCTGGTGGTCACCGCCGACCGGGAGTTGCGCGGCCGGGTGACCGCGCTGGGCGCCGAGGTGTACGGCCCGCGCTGGCTGCGCGAGTCCCCCACCAGCAGCTGAGAGCTTCTCGCACTGGGACTCCCACAGAACGGACTCCCGGCACTTCAGGGGGCCTACCGGACAGGCGGGCAGGAACACCGACAGGGCGGATGTTCTTTCGGGGCCGCCGATAGGCTCTAATGGAGCTCTCCCCGCCCCCAGGAGGTTCCGCCGTGGCGAGCGTCGCCGAGTTGAAGGCTGCCATCGATGTCGCCCTCCAACAGATCGGGGACGGGCAGACAGCCGTGCAGGCGGCCGGCGAGAAACTGGCCGAGGCACAGCAGACCCTGGCCGGCGCACTGGAGGGCAGCGGGCACGAGACGGTGGAGGCGGCCCAGGCGTCGCTGACCCAGGCCAGCCAGGAGCTGGAGGAGTGTCTCGCCGCGACACTGGTCGCGGTGGAGCAGGCGCAGCTCTACGTCGCCACCCTGTAGGCCGCCGTGTCCATCATCGAGGACGTCGGTGGGCAGGTCCGTGCCGCCAGCGAGGAGTTCCCGGTGGCCCTGCTCGGGCAGGCGCTGGAGAAGTTCGGCCTGGCCGCGGAGCGACTGCGCTGGGTACGGCAGGAGTCGGCCAACCCGATGGGAGTGCCCGAGTTGTCCGCCGCCACCGAGCACGCCGAGAGCGCCGGCTACGCGTTGCGGGTGGCACAGGAGCAGCTCTCGGCGTATCTGGCGGCGATCGGGCTCGCCGGGGACGGCGGCCCGGCACCCCGCCCGCAACCGCGCGAACCCCGGCACGACACACCACCGGCCGCCGGGCCGACCACCGTGGCACCGGAGCCGGCCGAACAGGTGCGGCTGCGCCGCTGGTGGTCGGTGCGGGTGGCCGAGCTGACCGGCGGGCGCGACGGCGGCGCCGACGAACCCGACGAGCGGCTGGACGACTCCCAGGAATTGCTGCGCCGCGTCGTACGCGGGGTGCGCGCCGGTGACCGGGACCGGCTGCGTACCGAACTGCGCCGGGCCCCGGCCGACGTGGGGCTGGGTTTGGCGGCGCTCGCGCCACCGCTGCTGCGCGAGCTGGCCGGGGAGCTGCTGGGGCACCCGCCGCGCGCCACCGACCTCGGGCGGCTGCGCGGGGAGTTGGACGGGCGCGTCCGCGACCTGCTGCCCGGGCTGCCGCCACCGGTGCTGGAGACGCTGCTGACCCGGGTGTGCCGGATGCCGCCGCCACGCGCCTCCGGGGAGCCGCCGCACGCCGCCGACTCCGCGGTGACGGCCGGTGTGGCGGCCGGGCTGCTGCTCGCCCGGCTCGGCCGGGATCTGCCCTCGGGCAACGGCCCACAGCCGGCAGGCGCGGGGCAACCGGTGGGCGCGGGACAGCCGGTGGGCGGGCGGCCGGCCGGCGTCGGTCCGCGCCCGGACGGTGCGGTTCAGCGGGCGGGAGGAGCGGTTGGGCAGCGCTCCGGCGGGCTACCGCCGCGCTCCGGCAGCCCGTGGCGGGACGCGCCGACTCGTCGAGGCTCCGATGGCTGACCGGCGCGGTCAGCTGGCCACCCGGGTCCGGGACACCCTCGCCGAGGCGTTGGGCGCGACCCGTACCCGACTGTCCGCCGCCCAGGCCGAGCTGACCGCCGGGCGGGAACGGCTGGCCCGGGTCCAGCGGGCGGCGGCCGCCGTACCGGAACGGGTGGCAGCCCAGCGCGACCGCCGGCTCGCCGATATCGACGCCCGGCACTCCACCCGGATCGCCGAGCTGGCCCGGCGCGCCGCCGAGGCCGCCCGCCAGGAGGCGCCCGGCTGCGCGGGCGCGGACTGGCCGGGGTGGACGCCGACGCCCGCCCAGCGGGCGGAGCCGCCCGGCGCGCTGCGGGTCGGCACGGTCCGGATCGACGGCGTCGACCCGGTGCCCGCGCTGGTGCCGCTGCTCGACGCCGGGCACGTGCACCTCTCCGGGGACGACCGCGCCGGCTGCGACGCGGTGGTGGCCGCGTTGCTGCTGCGGGCCGTCGGCCGTGCGGACCCGGGGGCGGTACGCCTGATCGGGTACGACCCCGAGCAGCTCGGCGGCGGCCTGGCCGGGTTCGCCCCGCTGGGCACGGCGGGGCTGCTCACCTTCGTCGGCCCCGGCGGGCTGAGCCCACTGCTCGACGACCTGGTGGAGCAGATCCGCCGGATCAACGAGACGGTGCTCGCCGGCGAGTACGCCTCCCTGCGCGAGCTGGCGGCGGCCACCGGCCGACGACCCGAACCGTGGCGGGTGGCGGTGCTGCTCGGTGGTGAGGAGCTGAACCGGCACGAACGCGGGCAGCTGGACCGGGTGGTACGAGCCGGCGCGGCCTGCGGCGTGCACCTGGTGGTCCACGGTGTGCCGTTGCCGGAGGATCCGACGGTGACCCGGGTGGTGGCCGGGGTGTCCGGCGCGCGCATCGGAGGTGCGTCCGGTCTGCCGGTCCGGCTGGACCCGCCGCCACCGGCGACGCTGGTCACCGAGACCTGCCGGGAGACCGCCGCCCGGGTGAACGCGGGCCCACCGCCGACTCCGTTCGCCGACCTTCTGCCACCGCCCGAGCTGATGTGGCGGGAGGATTCCGCCGACGGGCTGACCGCGTCGATCGGCGAGGGTCCGCACGGCCGGCCGGTACGGCTGACGTTGGGAGACTATCCACCGCACGCGCTCATCGGTGGGCCGTCCGGCACCGGCAAGACCAACCTGATCTTCGCCTGGATCGGCGCGCTGGCGGCCCGCTACTCCCCCGCCGAGCTGGAGTTCTACCTGCTCGACTTCAAGGAGGGGGTGTCCTTCGCGCGGTTCGCGCAGGGCCGGCGCGACCCGAGTTGGCTGCCGCACATGCGTCTGGTCGGGATCAACGTCAACACCGACCGGGAGTTCGGGCTGGCGCTGCTGCGCTTCCTCGCCGAGGAGTTGCGCCGGCGAGCCGACGCGGCCAAGAAGCACGAGGTGACCAAGCTGGCCGAGCTGCGGGCGGTCGACCCGACCGGGCACTGGCCCCGGATCGTCGCGGTGGTCGACGAGTTCCAGATGCTGCTGGCCGGTCGGGACGTGGTCGCCCGGGAGGCGGCCGACCTGCTGGAGGACCTGGCCCGGCGCGGCCGGTCGCAGGGCATCCACCTGGTGCTCGCCTCGCAGGACGTGCGGGGCATCGAGGCGCTGTGGGGCCGCCCGGCGCTGGTCGCCCAGTTCACCCTGCGCATCGCCTTGCCCAAGGCGCTGCGGATCCTCGCCGAACGCAACGACGCGGCGCAGTCGCTGCCCCGCTGGCACGCGGTGGTCAACGCCGAGTCGGGCATGGTGGAGGGCAACGAGGTCGCCCGGATCC
The DNA here is from genome assembly GCF_050936255.1 of Micromonospora sp. CA-259024. NCBI lineage: Bacteria > Bacillati > Actinomycetota > Actinomycetes > Micromonosporales > Micromonosporaceae > Micromonospora > Micromonospora sp. CA-259024. Next base: position 2,059,214 of record NZ_JBNJND010000001.1, read on the forward strand.
CGTCGGCCAGCGACTGGGAGACGTGGAGCGGGTTGCAGCACCGGCTGTGGCGGATGCGCCCCGCCGACGCGGCACCGGCCCGGCTCTTCGACGGCGACGCGATTCCCCGGCTGGCGGACGCCCCGGATTTCCGGGCACTCACCGTGCCACCGGACGGGACCGTCCCGCGTAGCCCGGTGGCCCTGCTCGGCGAGATCATCGACGTGCAGTCCCGCTCGGCGGCGCTGCGGCTGCCACGCGCCCCGGGCCGCAACCTCGCGGTGTTGGGCACCCGGGTCGACGAGGCGTGCGCGGTACTCGACGCGGCGGCACGGTCGCTGGCCCGCCAGCACCCGCCGGGGACCGCCCGGTTCTCCATCGCCTGCCTCGACCCGGACGCCGACCCGATCGCCCGCGCCCTCTACGACGACCTGGCCGACGACGCCGCCTGGTACGACGAGGAGACCGTCGGTGAGCTGATGGCCGAGACGGCCGACGGGCTGACCGGCCCGGGCAGCCCGCACTACCTGCTGCTGTTCGCGGTCGACGCGGCGGCCGGCGCGCTGGCCGCCCGCGCGGGCCGGCGCACCGGCCTGGAGCAGCTACGCCGGATCCTGCACGACGGACCGGAACGACGGACGCACGTGCTGGCGTGGTGGCGGGGGGTGGCCCGGATGCGCGCCGACCTGGGTGGGCCGGCCGCCCGTACCGACCAGATCGGGGCCTGGGTGGCGCTGGACGCGCACGGAGGCGAGCTGGGTGCCTCGCTCTACCCGGGCACCGGCGGCCCGGACTGGTATCCCCGCCCCTGGCGGGGGCTCTTCTTCGACCGGGCGGTCCACCGCACCGGACAGGTGATCATCCCCTACGGACCATCGCGATGAACGAACCGGTGACCAGCGAGACGTACGCGGCGCAGCTCCGGCGACTGGCCGACCTGACGGCACGGGTACGCGAGCAGCGCGGCGAGGCGCACACCTGGTACGAGCGGCAGTGCACGGCGGCCGAGCGGGCCGTCGCCGACGCCGCCGATCAGGTCCAGCGCGCCGAGGAGGAACTCGTCGCTGCGCGCGAGCAGCAGGAACGAGTGGACGCCGAGGTGGCGCACCTGTGGCAGCAGGTACGCACGCGGCTGGGGGCCCGGCGCCTCGGCGGCCCGCCCGCTCCCGCGAACGGCAACGGGGCCACCGACCCGGTGCTGCTGCTCGGACGGGCCCGTGACCTGCTCGACCGGGCGGGGCAGCCGGGTGAGCTTCCGGGTTCGGTCAACCCGCTGCTGGCGCTCTGCGGGGTGGCCGGCGCCGTGCTGGCGTACGCGCTGGGCGCTGGCGCGCGTGCGCTCGGCGTCGGGTACGGCGGCGACCTGGCGGTCGGGATGCCGGTGCTCGCGCTGGTGGTGACCCTGCTCGGGCCGCTGGTCGGCCTGGTGCCGGCGCGGGTGCTGGCCGATCGCCGGCACGCGGTGCTCGGCCCTCGGCCGATCACGGTGGTCATCGGAGCGGGTCTGCTGACCACCGCGCTGCTGCTGGTGCTCGGTCGCTGACCCGACGGGCGCGGTCGTCGCCGGCGCGGCCTGCGGCGCGCCCGCTGCGGCGCCGACGGGATGACCGACTCGGTTTTCCGGAAACCGGGCTGTCCCGTCCCTCCGGACACCGCGACTTCCACGAGGCCGAGCCGATCACCGCCGCCGGCGGGACCTTCACGCCGGCACCACGACGGCCTCGCGGAGCAGTCGGCGGGCCAGGGTGACCCGGTCGGCGTCGTCGGGTAGCCCGGGTAGGTCACCCACCCGGGTGACCGTGCCGTCGAGCAGGGCGCGAGCCGCCGGCTCGCAGTCGGCCGGCAGGGTGATGGTGCGATCGAACAGGCGCAGCGCCACCGTTTCCGGGCCGTGCGGTACGAGCTGCCAGCGCAGGCCCGGACGCAGAGTGAGCCGGGTGTCGGCGTCCAGTGCCGCCAGCGCGTCGGCCTGGGCGAGCGGCCGGATCGGCGCCGGGCGGGCGGCCGGCCAGGCGCGCTGGCGCAGCCTCGCGGCGACCACGCTCGGGTCGGCGCGCAGCAGCCAGTCCCGCAGTGCCTCGACCGTCTCGGTGAGCTCGGGCTCGATGGCGTCCGGGTCGGCCACGTCGGTGCCGAACGGCAGGCTGGCCCGCAACCGCTGGTCCTCGGTGGCCAGCGCGAGCAGCTCCTCGACCATGGCGTAGCGGGTGAGCGCGCGGATGCCCACGGTCAGGTGCAGGGAGCTGGCGTCCTGCGCCTGCGCGCTGTGCAGCCAGCCCCGCGGCAGGTAGAGGGCGTCGCCGGGGGCGAGCACCACGTCCAGCGCGGCGGGACCCTGCGCGGTGGCGCCCACCTCGTCGGCGCGGCCACCCCACGGCTGCTTCTCCAGCGGATCGGGCAGCACCGGCGGGTGGATCCGCCAGTGTTTGCGACCGTCGACCTGGAGCACGAACACGTCGTGGGTGTCGTAGTGGGTGGCGAAGCCCTGGCTGCCCGCCGGGGTGAGATAGGCGTTGACCTGCAACGGCTGGTTGAGCGCGAGGCCCAGGTCGCGGGCGAAGTCGACAAGCGGCGGCCAGATCCGGTGCAGACCCTGCAGCACCAGCGTGGCGCCGGAGGCGTACTGCTCCAGGATGCGCTCGTCGAGCACCTGGTCGCCGATCTCGGCTCCCGCGCCGCCGCCACCGGTCCAGCGCGCCGCCGCGACCAACTGGCCGTCCTTGGCGACGCGCAGGAACGGGGTACGCAGACCGCGCCGGCTCAGCAACTCGTCGGCGTCGGCGGGGCTGAGCAGGTCGGTGAAGCCGGCCGGCTCGGGCAGCTCGGCGGCGCGGGACAGCAGCGGCGTGTGCCCCCAGTGCGCGGCGGCGAACTTGGCCGGTTCGACCGAGACGCAACGGGCCAACGCCGCGTTCGCGGACGAAACCGCCGGGCGGCCCTGGCCGCCCGGCGGGTCGAGGTGCGTCATGGCGTGCCGCTACCGGGCGCTGCCGTCGGCGCCACCGTCCTGCTGGCCCGAGGTGGCACCACCATCGGCCGGGCCCTCCGCGCCACTGTCCGCGCCACCGTCCTGCTGCCCCGGGGTGGCACCACCATCGGCCGGGCCCTCCGCGCTGCCATCGGCGCCACCGTCGTGCTGCCCCGGGGTGGCACCACCGTCGGCCGGGCCCTCCGCGCCACCGTCCGCACCACCGTCCTGCCGGCCGGGGGTCGCGCCACCGTCGGCCGGACCCTCCATGCCGCCGCCGCCCGTGGTCTGCATGTCGTCATCGTTGAGTGCCATCGGTACTCCCTCGGGTGTGCCGCCCCCGCCATCCGCCGGGGTCCGTCATGCTGCGGGTGGTACCCCACGCGCGATCTTCTCTAACCCTCACCGTAGACGCCGAACCAGGGCGACACGCTCGGTTCGCGAGCGGCGGCGGTGAGTGCCAGGATGGGACGGTGATCCTGGTGGGCACATCCGGCTGGCAGTACCGCGACTGGCGGGGCCGCTTCTACCCGCAACGGCTGCCGCAGCGGCTCTGGCTGGAGCACTTCGCGGACGGGTTCGCCACCGTCGAGGTCAACAACGCCTTCTACCGGCTGCCGGAGCGGGACACCTTCGCCGCCTGGCGGGCACGGACTCCTGCGGACTTCTGCGTGGCGGTGAAGATGAGCCGCTACCTCACCCACATCAAGCGGCTGCGTGAGCCCGCCGAGCCGGTGGCCCGTTTCCTCGGTCGCGCCACCGCACTCGGTGACCGGCTCGGCCCGGTGCTGCTGCAACTCCCACCGAACCTGCGGGCGGACGTCGAGGCGCTCGACGCGACACTGCGGCTGTTTCCGGCGGAGGTACGGGTCGCGGTGGAGCCCCGGCACCCCTCCTGGTGGACCGACGCCACGCGGGCGGTGCTGGAACGGCACCGGGCGGCGCTGGTCTGGGCGGATCGGCTCGGGCGTCCGGTCGCCCCGCGCTGGCGCACCACCGACTTCGGTTATCTGCGGCTGCACGAGGGGCGGGCCCGGCCCTGGCCCCGGTACGGCCGTGCCGCGCTCCGGTCCTGGGTGAGCCGGCTGACCGACGCCTTCGGCGCGGGCGAGCCGGCGTACGTCTACTTCAACAACGATCCGGGCGGTGCCGCCATCGTGGACGCCGTCGCGTTCGCCGCGCTGGCCCGTCGGGCCGGGCACCCGGTGACCCGGGTGCCATCCTCCGCCGAGGCGGACACCTCCGGCGACTGAGCCCGCCCGACGGGTCGGGCGGGCTCACCGCGTCAGGGCGTCACGGCATCATGGTGGCGAGGTCCTTGGGCATGGTGTCCTTCACGTCCTGCCACTCGCCCTGGGTGACGTGTCGGCGCAGGGTGTCCAGCACCACCTGCGTCACCCGTTCCGCGCCGCCCTCCACGTCGTACGGGAAGCCCTGACGGACCTCGTAGAGGAAGTCGTCCCGGTTGAGCTTGATCGGCACGTCGGACGGAACCCACCCGTCGAAGTAGATCCCCCGGACCAACACCGGCAACTGCTGGGCGAACTCGACACTCTCGTTCACCGGCAGCCGGTCGCGCAGCAGGTGCAGCACCGTGCGCAGGGCCGCGTACGACTGGTTGCGCTGATCCTTCGGCCAGCCGTAGGCATTCTCGATGTCCTTGAGAATGAGGTTCGTCTTGTCCAGCGAGGACTCAAACGCTGAGATCATCGTGTCAGCCATCGGTCGACCCCCGTTCCGTGTTGTCCCACCGTCGGTCATCGGCACGGCGCGGTGGCCCCACCGGGCCGCCGCGGGCCCGCACCGGGCTGCCCTGCGGGGCGCGCCGGGCGTGGTCGGCCGTCCCGACCACGTGCAGGACGGCACCACGCCGTCGATCCGTCACCACTCGAACCGTCATCCCCGTCACCTCCGTGTCGTCTCCGGCGTCGGCCACCCTCGGGTGGCCGTACCCACCGCGTCCACCCTCCCTGCGGGTCGGGTGACCCGGCCCCACCCCGATCGGGTGAGCCGGGAAATGGCCCGGGGGCGGTCCGGTCCGCGCTATCCGTCTCCACCCAGCAGCGCCGTCAGCTGCTGCGCGTTGGTCTGCGCGTAGTCGCGGTAACAATTGTTCATGAGGACGTGGGTCTGGCCGGCCTCGTCGGCCAGCTCGCGCAGCTTCGGTGCCCAGTCGGCCAGCTCCCGCTTCGAGTAGCGGTAGCCGAACTTCTCGTGGATGTCCTTGCTGGTCCACTTGTCGCTGTGACCGTGGAAACGCACCACCGCGAGATCCGCGGTGGCGGCCAGCACCGGGGGCAGCGACGAGCGGTGCCCCTGGGGCATGTCCACGCAGACGTACGGCAGTTTGTGCTCGCGCAGGAAGGTCAGCGTCTCGTCGGCGTTGTCACCGTCGAACCAGGAGGCGTGCCGGAACTCGTAGATCGGGCGCAGCGGAGCGCAACGCTTCGCCACCTCCAGCAGGTACTGCTTGTTGGCCCGCTTGATGGTGAACCAGGGCGGGAACTGGAACAGCACCGCGCCCAGCTTGCCCGCCTCGACGAGTGGGTCCAGCGCGGACAGGAAGCGCGTCCAGACCTCCTCGTACGACTGCGCGGGCAGGTCGTCGGGGTAGACGTTCTTCTTGTCGGTCTCCGGCCGCAGGTCCTTGTAGAGCGCGCTGACCCGGGTGGGATGCCCGGTCAGCAGGCTGAACGCCTTGATGTTGAAGGTGAAGCCGGCCGGGGTGCGTTCGGCCCACAGCCGGGCGGTCGCCTCGGCGGGCGGCGAGTAGTAGGTGGCGTCCACTTCGACCAGCGGAAACTGGCGGGCGTAGTAGGCCAGCCGCTTCTCCGGTGTGTCCGCGGTCTGCGGATACCACCCCGAGTCCAGCAAGGTGCGGTCGGTCCAGGACGCGGTGCCCACGAGGATGTCACCCATGGGTGCAGTCCATCGCGTCGCGGACCGACCGGCAACCGCTGGCGTCGCTCAGGCCGCCCGCCGTTCGCGGGTCTGCTTGCAGGTCACACACGTCGTGGCGGACGGGAAGATCTCCAGCCGTTCGACCGGGATCGCCGCCGAGCAGCCTTCGCACCAGCCGTAGGTGCCCTCCTCCAGCCGGCCGAGGGCGTGCTCGTACTGGGCGCGGCGGTCGAGGATGGTGCGCAGCAGGGACTGCGCGGTGTCCCGCTCGGCCGTCTTGGTGCCGCTGTCGGCCTGGTCGTCGCCGGCGGTGTCGCCCACCTCCACCAACCGCAGCACCTGGCTCTGGAGCACGGCCTGCTCGTACTCGGCGGTCAGTTCGTCGTAGCGCGCCTGGAGGGAGAGCCGGATCTGGTCGATCTCCGCCTGGGAACGGGCCGTACCGACCGTGTCGTGGACGAGCATCGCTGCCTGCCTTTCCTGGGCCTGTGGCTCACGGTGAACCGGGTGCCGGCGGCGTCAAGCCCCGGTCACGGTCGCATTCGGTACGCGGGGGATCACCCGCGCTCTGTGAGCCGGGCGAGTACCCGCCGGATCAACCGACCAAACCGCTGAATTCTCGGCGGTTGTCAGCCGTCGCCGTCGGGCTCCACGAGCGCGGGGCGGCGGGGGTCGTCGGCCCGCACCACCACGTCGGCGAAGCTCGCCGGGGCGACCTCCTCGGCGTACCGGTCGAAGGCCGGCAGCGCCCACTCCTGGGCCGGTTCGGTTCGCCGACGCAGCGCCGCCGAAGACAGCTCCAGGTGGACGGTGACGTCGAAGGGCAGGCCGCCACCGAGCAGCAGCGGGCCGCTGACCAGGACGACGCCGCCGGGTGGCAGGTCGACGTAACGGGCACGGCTGGCCCGGTCGGCGTCGGCGTCCCAGAGCGACGGGAGCAGGCGCCCGGTGCCGCCCGGGCCAGCCGGGTCGAGCACCTCCCGGCGCAGCCCGGCCTCGTCGACCCACGCCTCGTAGAAGGAGTCCGGGTTGGTGCGGCCCAACTCGAAACGCAGGGACGCGGGGCGGAGGAAGTCGGTGGCGCGTACGTGCAGCACCGGACGGCCCTGGGCGCGTAACGGGTCGACGAGCGCGGCGGCCAACTCGTCGGCACCGGCGGCGGGTGCGCCGTCCACCGCCACCCGCAGGCGCGCCGGCCCGGGGGCGGCGGTCGCGGCGCGGGTCGCGGCGTCGGCGAGCCGGCCGGTCAGCTCGGTGACGAGCAGGTCGGGCGAGATGGGGCGGATGCGCACCGGACCATCCTGCCCCGCGTCGGGTGGGTCGGTGACGGCGGTCAGCCGGTGCGGTCGATGGTGACCCGGGCGTCGTCGGCCAGCCGGTAGCCCACGCCGTAGACGGTGGTGACCAGGGGTACGTCCACGCCCACCTTGCCGCGTAGCCGACGCACGTGCACGTCGACGGTGCGGACGCCGGCGTGCTCGTAGCCCCAGACGGCGTTGAGCAGTTGCAGCCGGGTGAACACCCGGCGCGGATGGGCGACCAGGTGCAGCAGCAGGTCGAACTCCAGCCGGGTCAGCGGCAGCGGCTCCTCGTCGCGCAGCACCGAGCGGGACGAGGCGAGGATGTGCAGGGCGGGGATGGTCGGGCTGAGCGCGCGGGCCGGCGACCGGTTGGCCGGCGCCTGGTCGGGGCGGCGTTCGGCCGGAACGGAGCCGACGATCACGCCCTCGCCCCGCTCCAGCATCTCGCGGGCGGCCTCGATCAGCCGACGCGCCGCCGGGGTCAGCGACTCCTCACAGACCAGCGGGATGGACAGCGTCACGGTGAGCACGGGCGCGGCGGTGTTCGCCGGGCGGCGCTGGCCGCCCGGCGGCCGACCGGGCACCGCGGGTTGGGACGTATGCCATCCGGCGCGCGACGAGGCGGGGCTGACCGACATGGTCCTCCTTGGGCTGGTCCGGGTATCTCCCCACGGCCCGGGACGCCGCTTCATCGATGCTTCCCGGCGCCTGGGCGAGGGTCAAGAGGCGGCTGCGTTGCATGAATGTGACAATTGACGAACACATCGGAGCCAGACGCTCGCTCTGCGTACGAAGCCTGATGATTACAGCAGAGTCGCCGAGATGCCCCGATACGGGGGTCCCCGCCCGGTTCACCGGTGCGGTCACATCGCCGCCGGACCAGCGCTCAGCGGCTGTGGTCCACGCTGATCCGCGCCTCGTCGGCCAGCCGGTAACCGACCCCGTAGACGGTGGTGACCACCTCCGTTCCGTCGAGCTTGGCGCGCAGCCGGCGGACGTGCACGTCCACGGTCCGGGCCACCGCGTGCTCGTAGCCCCAGACGCTGGACAACAGCTGGAGGCGCGTGAAGACCCGGCGGGGCCGCTCGGCCAGGAACAGCAGCAGCTCGTACTCGATGCGGGTCAGTGGGACGACCCGGTCGCCCCGGCGGACCGTCCGCGAACCGGCCAGGATGCGGACCTGGTCGGCGTCGGCGGACGGCTCGCCGGTGGCAGCGCTCGGGGCCGGCTGCGGCCCCGGCGCGGCGTCCTGGACGGTGCCCAACCGACCCTCCCCCGACTCGGCCAGCTCGCCCAGCAACTGCACCAGCCGGGCCAGTCGGGGGCTCAGCGGCCCCGGGGCGAGGTCGAGGGTGATGGTCAGGGTCGGGCCGGTGCGCGGACGGATCGGGCGCGCACCCGGGTGACGGCGCGTGGGGATGGCGACGACGGACATGGTGCCTCCTGAGTGGCGGTACGCCCGCCACGCCCGGTGCGGCGTGACGGTCAGTGGCGCGCCCACCCGGCGGTGACCGGGGACGCGAGGGGGTATGCGCGGTGCAGCGGCGTCGGGCCGAGGGCGGGCAGGCCGGCGATCCGCCAGGCCGCGAACCCACCGACCACGTCGGTGGCCCGGCGCAAACCGATGTCCCGCAACGCGGCGGCGGCCAGCGACGAGGTGTAGCCCTCCTGGCAGAGGATCACCACCGGTACGTCGTAGTCGACCGCCTGCGGCAGGCGGGCCGGGCAGCGCGGATCGAAGCGCCACTCCAGCACGTTGCGCTCGATCGCGAGCGAGCCCGGCACCACGCCGTGCGCGGCCCGCTGCGCGGCCGGTCGGATGTCGACAAGCAGCGCCCCGCTCCGGTACGCCAGGTGGGCACGCTCCGGGTCCAGCCGGTCGAGCCGGGCACGCGCGGCGGCCAGGATCTCGTCGATGCCCCGGGAGCCCGGTGGCGGCACGGGCGCCGGACAGTGCTCGGTGGTTATCTGCATTCTCGATGTCCTTCCGGTGACGGGGGTGGGTCGTGGCGCACCGCGCTCACCAGGACCGGCCGGCCTCGGCGACCTCGGCGACCCGCAGTCGCCCGTCCAGCAGGTGGTAGCGGGTCATCCGCACCAGCGCCGGCCGGTAGACGTGCACGCTCACCCCCGGTTGCTCGCCCCGGTTGGTCACCTGGTGCACGTGCCGGGGGCCGAAGCGGCGACCGGTGCCGGCGGGCAGAAGCCGTGGGCGCAGCCGGTCGCCGGTGACCGTCTCCTCGGTGAGCGCCCCGTCGACGACCCGGAACGCTCCGGCGGAGCCACCGTGGTCGTGCAGGTCGGTGCCCTGCCCGGGTAGCCAACTCAGCGCCCACACCTCGTGGTCGTCGGCGACGGCGAGGCGGGCGTACCAGCGCTCGGCGGGGTCGAAGCGCAGCGTGACCGGCCAGCCGGCCGGGTCGGCCCAGCGGGCGGCGACGGCGAGCAGGTCAGGCTCCGAACGGTGGTGGGTCATGGCGGTTCCTCGCGGGTGGTTCGGCGGGGTGCCCTCGTACTCTAGACGGTAAAGCCTATAGGTTTAGTAGGTAATTCCACGTGCTGGGACGCGCGCCCGGGCCCACAGCCGATCAGCGCAGCACCGGTGGGTCCACCCGGTAGCCGGGCAGCGACGGCCACCGCACGGTCAGCACCACCGAGGCGCGCTCGGCGAACCAGGAGTGGTCCACCCCCCGGGCCCACACCACGTAGTCGCCCGGGGCGGCCAGTCGCACCGTCCGGTCCGGAAGCTCCACCCGGAAACACCCCTCCACGAGCACCAGAAGGGTGGTTCGCCGCTCCCCGGTCGCCCACCGCGACCGGGCCTGTCCGGGCGGATGCACGCCCCACTTCACCTCGACGTCGGCACTGTGTCGGATCTCCTCCGGCGGCGCGAAGTGCCCGAGCAGCCAGCCGGCGTTGTCGGCTCCGTCGACACCCGCGTTGCCCACGTACACCGTCTCACCCATCGGACCCTCCCCCAGCGCGCCGGCCGAGCAACGTACCAGGGGCGGCGCGACTAACCTGGACCGGTGACCGAGGATCTCGACGCGGAGACGCTGGCGTTCGCGCACCGGATGTTCGACCTGGCCCGGGCCGGCTCCACCGAGGAGTTGGCCGCACAGCTCGACGCCGGCCTACCGGTCAACCTCACCAACGACAAGGGCGACACACTGCTGATCCTGGCCGCCTACCACGCCCACCCGGACACGGTGACCGCCCTGCTCAGCCGCGGCGCCGACCACTCCCGGGTCAACGACCGGGGTCAGACCGCGTTGGCCGCCGCGGTGTTCCGCAGCAGCACCGAGGCGGTCCGCGCGCTCCTCGCCGCGGGCGCCGATCCGGCGCATGGCGACCCGTCCGCGGCCGAGACCGCGCAGTTCTTCGAACTTCCCACGATGACGGAGCTGCTGCGCGCCGGCTGACACCGGCACCGACGTGCCGGTATACAGGGTCGGTGGAAGATCCCCTGCCCGAGCAGATGCGCGCCGCCAGCACCACACTGCTGGCCGCACTCAGTCCCGCCGCCCGCGAGAGCGCCGTGTACCCGTTCGACGACGAGGCGAGCCGACGCTGGCTGGAGTACCGGCCCCGACCCCGACCCGGCGTCTGCCTCGCCGAGTTGGACATCGCCGGGCGCAAGGCCGCGCACCGGCTGCTGGCCACCGCGCTGAGCCCTTCGGCGTACGCGCAGGCGATGGCGATCATCTCGCTGGAGGAGGTGCTGGACCGGGCCGAGGACTGGCAACGGGGACGGCACAGCGGTGACTACTGGGTGGCCGTCTTCGGCGATCCGGCGCGCGACGACCGCTGGGCGTGGCGGCTCGAAGGACACCACCTGTCGGTGAACATGACCGTTGTCGACGGCCAGGTCTCCCCCGCGCCGATCTTCTTCGGCGCCAACCCGGCCTCGGTCCGGTACGCGGGACGCCCGGTCTCGCGCCCACTCGGCGTCGAGGAGGACCTGGCCCGGGCACTGCTCGACGCGCTGGGGCCGGCCGAGCGGGCCGCCGCGATCATCACCGACGAGGCGCCGGCGGACATCATCAGCGCCACCCGTGGGCGGGTCGACGGGCCGCTGGAGCCGCTCGGCGTGCCGGCGGACCGACTGGGGCCGACCGGCCGCGCGTTGCTCGACCAGGTGGTCGCGCTCTACCTGGACCGGCTGCCGCCCGAGCTGGCCATCCGGGAGGCGGCCCGACTCGACGCCGGCCAGCTGCACTTCGCCTGGGCCGGCCCGACCCGCCCCGGGCAGCGGCACTACTACCGGGTGCAGGGCGACGACCTGCTCATCGAGTACGACAACACCAGCGCGGACGGCAACCACGCGCACACCGTGCTACGCCGCCCCGCCAGCGACTTCGGCGCCGACGTCCTGGCCACCCACCACCAAACCCACCACTAACCCCCACCCCACGGTCCCGCCCCCACTCCCGCCGATCTTGCAGTTTCGGTGGACGGGTTGCCCGGTCAGGCGGCTTTTGCGAGCACCGAAACTGCAAGATCGACGCGTGCGGGTCAGGGGCGGGTGGCCTCGATGAGGAAGCGTTGGGCGTGGGCCACGAAGGGGCCGTCGGCGATGCGGCGGTGCAGGTCTCGCAGCTGGTCGCGATAGCGGTCGACCGTGAACCCGGGCACTGTCCAGATCACCTTGCGCAGGAACCAGACCACCGCGCCCACGTCGAAGAACTCCGCCCGCAGGGTCGCCCGGCGCAGGTCGACCACCCGCAGCCCGGCGGCCTCGGCGGCGGTGACCGCCTGCTCGGGATGCCGCGCGGTCGGCGGTGGCAACGGACCGAGGATCGCCTCACTCAGCTCCCGCATGGTGCCCGGCCCGATCTGCTGCGACAGGAAGGTGCCGCCCGGCCGCAGCACCCGGGCCGTCTGCGCCCAGTCGGTCCGCACCGGATGCCGGCTGACCACCAGGTCGAAGGTGGCGTCGCGGAACGGCAGCGGCCCGTCCGGGGCGACCGCCACGACCGTCGCGCCCACCCGGTGCAGGGTCCGCCGGGCGACCTCGACATTCGGCGGCCAGGCCTCGGTGGCGGTCAGCAGCTTCGGCGGGCGAGGCACCTCGGCGAGCACCTCCCCGCCTCCGGTGTCCACGTCCAGTGCCGCGTCGGCACGTGCCATCCGGTCAGCGACCAGCCGGGTGTACCCCCATGGTGGACGCTCCTCGGTGGCCCGGCCGGCCAGCCATTCGAAGCCCCAACCATCAACCGGCACGGCAGCCGCCTCCGCGATCAGCTCGTCGGCATCATGCGCAGCATTCATGGCGGTCAGCCTCGTTGGCCGGTCACGCGGCCGGCAACCCATTTGCGGGCCGGGCTGGGCCGGACGCGGGACCGGGCCGGGCTCGGCCCTTCTCGTTCCAAAGGGCCGGTAGCCTGCGGCGCCGGGCAGCGGTACGGGCACCGGTTGGAGCGGCGGATCTCAGCCGAGGCCGAGCTTGTGCTCCTCGAGGGCGGCCTGGAGGATTCCGAGGGCCTTCGGCCCCATGCCGTGCAGTTTTGCCAGGTCCGACCGGGGAACGCCCGCGAGCTGTCGCAGTGTGGTGTAACCGGCGCCGTGCAAGGCTCGTGTCGCGGGCGCACCGATCTTCGGAAGCGTGTCCAGAGACGAGATCATCCGCGGATGATAATCGGCGACCTGCACGGACGGCGGCTCCGCGCGCCGGCCTGCCGCCCAGTCAGGGGCGTGGGCGGATGATCTCGGCGGTGGAGCCGGCGAATGCGTCCAGACTGCCGGCCTCGCCACGTGCGGTGTCGAACTGGCGCATGAGCCGGGCGCCCAGGTGTACGCCGACCCCGCCGACGGCCAGCGCGACCAGCTCGGTGATCAGGATCGCGGCTGACGCGCCGCGCTGCGGGGACTGTGCCCGGATCAGGCTGGTGAGCAGGAACATGCCGGCCATAGCCGCGTTCACCAGGTTGAAGGCGATGGCGGTGCGGCGGGTGTGGTCACTCGGTACGTCCCACAGGTCGACCATGCCGGCCACCGTGGTCAGCGCGGCGGCGACGAGGGCGGCGACGCCCGTCCAGTAGCCGACCTCGCCCAGGAACGCCGGCCCGCCGACGACGTCGGTGAGGTCGAAGACGGCGGCGCTGACGAAGAGCCCGAGCGGGAACGTCACCAGCATCGGTTGGATGGGGTGCCCCTGCACCCGCAGCCGGCTCTGCATCGGTCCTCCCCGGGTCGGCGCAGCTCATCTGACCAGAGTGCTACCCGAGCCCGGTCGCGGCGAAACGATGCCGCCCGACTCCTCGCTGACGGGGAGAACGGGCACCCGGGCCGACGCGGATCCGCAGAAGCGGCTGGTGATCAACTCGGGCTTCAGGAAATCGGGGCATCTGCGAGCCCAGGACACCCCGGCATCAAGGAACCCGAGTGGATCATTCGGCCGGCGCCGACGACGTCAAGGTCAGACGACGTGAAGGTCAGTTGTCGCGCTGGCGGGAGACCGTACGGACCAGTCGCTCGGCCACCTCGCGCAGCGGGATGTCCAACGACGACGCGGCGGTACGCAGCACTTCGAGAGCCTCGGCCGGTGGGCATCCGCGCTGCGTCATGATCACGCCGACGGCCTGGCCCACCGCCCCGTCGTGCAGCAGCGAGGTGTCCCGCTCGCCGGCGAGGGCGAGTTGCCGACCCCGGTCGCGGACGGCGGCCAGCAGCAGGCCCGCGTGCTCGGCGAGCAGCATCGCGGTGAGCTGGTGTTGCGGGGTCAGCAGGTCCGGCGATCCCGCGTAGAGGTTGATCGCGCCGATCACCTGATCGTCGATGTCCACCGGCGCGGAGATCACCCCGCGTACGCCAAGGTCGCGTGCGCGCGCCGTCCAGGCCGGCCAGCGGGGCTCGCCGGCCAGGTCGACGGCGAGGATCATCTCGCGGCGTCGGATCGCGCTCATCGCGGGCGAGTCCGGCCCGTGCCGAAGGTCGTCCAGGCCGGCCAGCCGCTCGTCGGAGGCGGCCACCCCGGCCGGTTCACCGGCGCGCAGGGCGGTGAACCCGCACCAGCGCACCCCCGCCACCGCATCCCGGGTGACCCGGACCAGCGCCAGCAGGGCGTCATCGAAATCGGTCAGCGCGATCAGACCGGCGGTCAGCTCGCGTAACAGTGCGGCAGTCTCCAGGACACCGAGGTTCTCCACCACCGGTTCCCGCGTGTCGAGGTTCACCGGGCCGCAGCCTCCGTACGCCCTCGCGCCTGCCCAGCGGACATCGTCACCTGTGTCATCGTCTGCTCTCTCCCGACTCGACCGACCCGCCCTACTACCCTGGGAAACCCGGGTCGAAACGGCATATATCGGGGCCCCTACCGCACGCTGAGGCGCGACAGGGGCCCCGAAGGCCCGTGTCAGCGCGCGGCGCCGCTGAGCCGCCGCCCGATCGAGGCGATCAGCCGGTCGAGCTCGGAACCGAACGGGTTGTCGTGCACCAGGTACGTCCAGGTGGCGGTGGGCCGGACCAGGGTGCCGTCCTCGGGCTGCCAGTCCTCATCAAATTCGGTCTCGTTGAAGGTGGCGATGGTGCGGGCCTCGATCTCCGGGATCAGGTCGTTGAACGCCGGCACCGCGGCCCGGTGGAACTCGTCCAGCGGATCGAGCCGGCCCAGCGCGCGCAGGTGCACGCCCTCGCGGACCTCCGACAGCTCGGCCAGGTGCTCCGCCCAGAGCCGGTCCAGGTGGTAGAGCGCGATCGACCGGGCCGCCCGGGCGAGCAGGTCCTCGTCCATCTCGCCGGCCTTCTCGGGCTCCTTCTCGAGCAGCATCACCGCGGCCACGTCGCTGGTCAGGAGCCGCTCCCGACGCGCGGCGAGGGCCTTGCGCTGCTGCTCGATCACCACGCTGTAGCGCCAGGTGTTGCGGTGGATCTCGTGGTTGACGCCCTCGGCGACCCGCTGGGCGTGCTCCACCGCGTAGTCCACCTGCTCGTCGGTCACCAGGCCGTCGGCGTTCATCCGTGGCGACGCCGGCACCGAGTCGGCGGCGTGCCGGACGACCAGGTCGTCCTCCAGGCTGACGAAGAAGACCGAGCCGCCCGGGTCGCCCTGCCGGCCGGCCCGACCGCGCAGCTGGTCGTCCACCCGGCGGCTGTCGTGCCGGCCGCTGCCGATCACGTAGAGCCCGCCCAGCTCAGCCACCCGCTCCTGGTCACTCTGGTCACTGCCGCCGAGCCGGATGTCGACGCCCCGGCCGGCCATCTGGGTGGAGACGGTCACCGCGCCGTACGCGCCGGCCTCGGCGATGATCGCCGCTTCCTCGTCGTCGTTCTTGGCGTTCAGCACCACGCAGGGCACCCCGGCCGCGTTCAGCCCGGCGGCCAGGCCCTCGGACTCCTTGACGTCCAGTGTGCCGACCAGCACCGGCCGCCCCTTGGCGTGCCAGCGCTGGATCTCGTCGATCAGCGCCTCGTCCTTCTCGGCCCGGGTGGCGTAGATCCGGTCCGGCTCGTCCTCGCGGACGCACGGGGTGTTCGGCGGGATCACCGCGACCTCGAGGCCGAAGAACTCGCGGAGCTGGTCGCCGACCAGCACCGCGGTGGCGGTCATGCCGCAGACCTTCGGGTAGAGCCCGATGAACGCCTGCACGGCGATGGTGCCCAGCACCTCGCCCTCGGCGGTGGCGTCCAGGCCCTCCTTGGCCTCGACCGCGGCCTGGAGCCCGTCCGGCCAGCGGCGGCGCTGGGCCACCCGGCCGCGCATCTCGTCGATCAGCTCGACCGAACCCTCCCGGACGATGTAATCCACGTCACGGTGCAGCAGGGCGTGCGCGTGCAGCGCCACGTTGACCGCGGAGAGCTGCGCGACGTGCTCCTCGTCGTACAGGTCGATGCCCAGCTTGGCCTCGACGGCGGCCAGGCCGGCGGCGGTGAACGCCACGCTGCGCCCGTCCTCGGCGGCCGTGTAGTGCCGGCCCTTGCGCAGGCCGCGCACCAGCGCGGCGGCGGCGTGCACCGGGTCCTGCTCGCCCGGCACCGCGCCGGCGAGGACCATCGGCACCCGGGCCTCGTCGATCAGGATCGAGTCGGCCTCGTCGACGATCGCGGTGGCCAGCGCGGGCTGCACCCGGTCGTTCACGTCGGTGACCAGCTGGTCGCGCAGGTAGTCGAAACCCGCCTCACTGACCGAGACGTAGGTGACGTCGCAGGCGTACGCGTCGCGCCGCTCCTGCGGGGTGGAGGCCTCGTTGACCCAGCCGACGGTGAGGCCGAGCAGGGTGTAGACCGGCTCCATCCACTGGGCGTCGCGGCGGGCCAGGTAGTCGTTGACGGTGAGCACGTGCACCGGGCCGTTGCCGAGCCGAACGTGCCCGTACGCGGCGATCGTGGCGGTCAGGGTCTTGCCCTCACCGGTGGCCATCTCGGCGACCTTGCCCGACAGCAGCGCCATCGCGCCGAGCAGCTGCACGTCGTACGGCCGCTGATCGAGGCCACGGCGGGCGGCCTCGCGGCCGACGGCGCAGATCGCCTCGTAGTCGGCGGCGGCACCCGCGGCCTCGGTCAGCTCGGCGTCGTCGAGCGCGGCGAGCTCAGCCTCGCGCGCCTCGATCGTCGGCAGCAGCTTCTCCAGCGGAGCAAGATCCACGGTCGAGCCGGGGCGCTGGAGGAACCGCCGGAACTTGCTCTTGAACCGTTGCGACACACCCATGAGCGGCAACGGTACGCGATTCCGGCCGGCTCGCGCGGCCCGGCCGCCCGGCATGTCGACCCGGACGGGACGGAGTCAGCCGACCAGCAGCTGGTGGGTGGCGAACTCCCGGTAGAGCGGGTCGGTGGCACTCAGCTCGGCGTGGGTGCCCACGGCCACCACCCGGCCGCCGTCGAGGACGACGATCTGGTCGGCGTCGACCACGGTGGCGAGCCGGTGCGCCACGATCAACAGCGTTCGCCGGACGGCCACCGCGTCGATGGCGCGGCGCAGCGCGGCCTCGTTGCGGGAGTCGAGGTTGCTGGTCGGCTCGTCGAGCAGCAGCACCGGCGGGCCGGCCAGCAGCGCGCGGGCGATGGCCAACCGCTGCCGTTCACCCCCGGAGAGCAACACCCCGCCCTCCCCCACCTGGACGCCCAGGCCCTGTGGGGAGCGCTGGACCAGGTGGCCCAGGTTGACCTCGTCGAGGACCTCGTGCAACCGGTCGTCGGTGGCGTCCGGCGTGGTGATCAGCAGGTTCTCCCGCAGCGTGCCGGCCAGCACGGGGGCCTCCTGCTCGACGTAGCCGAGCCGGGCCCGCAGCGCGTCGCGGGGCAGGTCCCGGACGTCGGTGCCGTCCAGCCGGATCGTGCCGGCGCTCACCTCGTAGAAGCGCTCGACCAGGGCCAGCAGGGTCGACTTGCCGGCGCCGGAGGGGCCGACCAGGGCGGTCCGGGTGCCGGCCGGGACCGCGAAGCTGACCTCGTGCAGCACCGGCTCGCCGCCCGGGTAGCCGAACCCGACCCGGTCGAACTCGATCATCGGGGCGGGACGGCGCGGGGTCAGCGAGACGGTGGCGGGCACCGGCCGGTCGGCCGCACCCTCCGCCGGCACGGCGAGGATCTCCTCGATCCGTTGCAGGGCACCCAGGCCGGACTGCAACTGGGTGTACGCCCGCAGCACCTGCGCCAGCGGCAGCGCCAGGAGGAACAGGTACATGACGAACGCGACCAGGTCGCCGACGGAGATCGCCCCGGCGGCCACCCGCGCCCCGCCGATGCCGAGCACCAGCAGGAACGCGCCCTGCACGGTGATCGAGCCGATCGGCCCGACCAGCGACTGCACCCGGGCCACCCGCAGCCCCGCCGCGTACGCCTCCCGCGCGCTGCCGGTGACGGTCTCCGCCTCCCGGGTCTCGGCGCGGCTGGCCCGAATGGTCCGGGCCGCCGAGATGGCCCGCTCCACCGCCGAGGTCATCTCGCCGATCCGCTCCTGGGCGGCGCGGGCCAGCGCCCGGACCCGGCGGGCGAAGGTGGCCGCGAAGCCCAGCCCCAGCGCCACCCCGAGCAGGGTGACACCGAACAGCAGCGGGTCGAGCAGCACCATCGCCGTGCCGGCGCCGACCACCGTCACCGCCCCGGTGACCGTCTCGAAGAGCCCGGAGGTGACCACCGCCCGCAGCAGCGTGGTGTCCGAACCGACCCGGGAGAGCAGGTCGCCGGTGCGCCGACGGTCGTACTCGGCGATGGGCAGCCGCAGCAGATGCCCGGCCAGCCGCCGCCGGGTGCCCAGCACCAGCCCTTCGGCGGTGCGTTGCAGGAGGTAGTCGCGCAGCCCGCCGATCGCCGCGCCGAGCACCACGAGGGCCACCAGCACCGTCACCAGCCCGGTCACGCTCTGCTCGGCACCGATCCGGTCGAGCACCGACCGGGTGAGCAGCGGCTGGGCCAGCGACGCCGCCGCGCCGACCAGCGACAGCACACCCACCACGACCAGGGTGCCGAGGTGCTCACGCAGGTACGGCAGCAGCGCGGCCAGCCCGACCGGCCGACCCTTTGGGGTGTCGCCGACCGACCGGCCGGCACGGGTGTCGCCGACCGACCGGTCCTCCAGGGTGCTCATGCCGGGAACGGTAGCCCGCCCGGTCACGCGGCGAGCGCGCTCCGGGGCCAGGTCACGCGGCCAGCACCACCTGGAGCTCCTGGCGGCGACGGTCGGCCAGGTCGGTGAGCAGGGCGGGCGCCTCGTCGAACGGCACCACCGCCGAGACGAGGTGCTTGCGGATCACGTCCCCGTACGCCCGGAGCAGGTCGATGGTCTCGGCGGAGAGCCGCTCACGGTCCCAGGTGGGCGCGAGCCCACGCGGCACCCGGCCGATCTGCGCACAGCGCAGCGACAGGCCGTTGTGGTGGAACTCCTCACCCAACCGGACCGCGTCCGCGCCGCCCTGGTAGAAGGCGAGGTCGATCACGGTGCCCTGTGGCCGCAGCAGCCGCAGGGCGAGCTGCAACGCCCACGCCTGCCCCCGGCACTGGAACACCACGTCGGCCCCCCGGTCGCCGACGGTGTGCGCCCAGCGGGTCTTGAGCACCACCGCCGGGTCGTCCGCACCCGGGTCGAGGGTTTCCAGGCCGAGCGCCTCGGCGACCCGGCGGCGGTGCGGGGTCGGATCGAGCACCACCACCGAGGCGGCGCCGTTGCGCCGGGCGAACAGTGCGGTCAGCAGGGCCACCACACCGGCACCCACCACGGCGACCCGCCGGCCGCGTACCCCGTCGCCGAGCGCGCGGACGTCGACGCCGTGCAGGTCGGCGGCGGCGTGCAGGAGGCCGTTGGCGCAGATCGGGCCCATGTGCGCGACGTACACGCCGAGCAGCGGGTCCAGGTCGTCGGGCAGCGCCACGAACCGCTCGGCGACCGGGTCGGCCAGCCAGCCGGTGCGGTGCCCGTACGTCATCGCACCGACCGTGCCCACCGCGACGGCCGGGGTCTCGCTCTCCACCACACGGCCGACCTGCATGTAGCCGAGCCGGGTCACCGGGTACGGGGTGCTGGCCGCGCCGGGCTGGAACAGCCCCAGGTCGGCGTTCCAGGTGACGTTCAGGTACGGGTTGGTGCCCTTGACGTAGCTCAGCTCGGTGCCGGCGGAGACGCCGCTGAACAGTGTCTCGACCCGGAAGGTGCCGGGGCGCACCGGGGCGGCGTCCTGCTCCGCCAGCTCGACCCGGCCGGGGCCGTTGACCACCACGACCCTGTCACGCATCGACGGTCACCCCGGTGCTGAGCACCGCCGGCCCGGTCGGTGTGGCCAGCCGCACGGTCGCGCCGGTACGGGCGGAGTCGGCCACCGCGAGGGCCAGCCGCTGGGTGGCCAGCGCCTCGGCGTACGGGACGCGGACGTCGTCGCCGATGCCGCGGACGGCGTCGATGAAGGCGCGGTCCACCGCCACCCGGGCTGCCTCCGGGTCGGCGGGAACGTGTCGTTCACCGTCGGCGTCACGGATCGACAGGCCGTCCTCGGTGAGTGACAGGGCGAGCCCGTCGGCGAGGATCTCCAGGCCGGCGCGGTGCTTCCAGCCCAGTACGCAGGCCGCGCCGAGTGTGCCGACCGCGCCACCGGCGAACCGCAGCGCGGCGGTGGTCACCGAGTCGATGTCGGCGCCGTCGACCGGCGGCGGGGTGCCGTTGCCGTACGCGGTGACCTCGGTGACCTCACCGACCAGGGCCCGGATCAGGTCCAGCACGTGCGCGGCCTGCTCGACCACCGGGCCGCCGGAGCGGTCCCGCCGCGACCACCAGGCCACCGGGGGCACCTTGTCCAGCCAGACGCCGCTGACCATCCGCACCGGGCGGTCGGCGAGCAGGTCGCGAGCCTCGTCGAGCACGCTCAGGTAACGCCAGTGATGGCCGACGGCGGTGCGTAGCCCGCTGCCCGCGACCAGGTCAGCGATCCGCTCGGCGGTGGGCAGGTCGACCGCGACGGGCTTCTCCACGAACATCGGCACCCCGGCGTCGATCACCGCCTCCTCGGCCGGGCCGTGCGCGAACGGGGGCACGCAGACGTACACCGCGTCCGGACCGGTGGCCAGCAGTTCGGCGACGTCGGCGCAGGCCCGGCCGCCGTACTGTGCGGCCAGCGCGGACGCCGCCTCCGGCGCGACGTCGGTGACCGCGACCAGCTCGACGTCATCGAATCCGGCCAGCACCCGGGCGTGGCGTTGTGCCACTCCGCCGGCTCCGACCAGGCCTACCCGGCACTCACGCATCCGACACCCCTCCGAGGACGTTTCATGTGCGATGGGAGCAGTCCCCGCGGATGTGCGCAATCAAACGTTCACCCCCCGGGAACCCGACAGCGTCACCTCCGTGATCAAGCTGTTGCCTTGCAGGCGGTTAGCGCAGGGTGGGGAATGGGAACAACCAACCTCGGTTCTTCCGCCCACGATTCGGAGGGGTGCCCGTGCGAGATACGACATCGAGCGTGTCACCGGTGGTGGAGGCGTGGGCCACGTACCGGACGACGTCGGCGGCGGACTGGCCTGTGCGCCGGTTGCTGCGTGCCAAGGGCGAGACCCGGGTCAGCGTGGTGCTGCCGGCGCGCAACGAGGAAGTCACGGTCGGGGCGATCGTGTCGACGATCCGGGAGCACCTGATGGATCGGGTCGCCCTGGTCGACGAGCTGATCGTGGTGGATTCACGCTCGACCGACCGCACCGCACAGGTGGCCCGTGCCGCCGGCGCGGAGGTGGTCAGCCAGGACGCGATGACCCGAGGGCTGCCCCGGCTGACCGGCAAGGGCGATGCGCTCTGGGCGGGTCTCGCCGCCGCCGAGGGGGACGTGGTCGCGTTCATCGACGCCGACCTGCGGGAGTTCCGCCCGCACTTCGTGACCGGGCTTCTCGGCCCGCTGCTGACCGACCCGTCGGTGGATTTCGTGAAGGGCTTCTATCACCGGCCCCTGGTGGGCAGCGCCAGCGTGGAGCCCGACGGTGGGGGCCGGGTGACCGAGCTGATGGCCCGACCGCTGCTCAACCTCTTCTGGCCCGAGTTGGCCGGCTTCGTGCAGCCGCTCGCCGGTGAGTACGCGGGCCGCCGCGACGTGCTGGCCCAGGTGCCGTTCGTCTCCGGGTACGGGGTGGAGACGGCCATGATGATCGATCTGCTGGACCTGGTCGGCCTGGACGCGATGGCGCAGGTCGACCTCGGTGAACGCAAGCACCGGCACCAGGACACGGCGGCGCTGGGCCGGATGTCCGCGCAGATCATGTTGACCGCCTGGTCCCGGTTGCAGCGGCGCGGCTGGGCGACCCCCGGGTTCGCGCCGGAGGCGTTGCTGACCCAGTTCCGTCGCGGTGGCTCGGACACCCTGCCGAACCTCGACCGCGAGATCGTGGTCAGCGACGTGTCCATCGAGGAGCGCCCGCCGCTGGCCGAGTTGCGCCACCGGGTGCCCCGCCGACGGGTGGCCGCCGCGTGATCGGCGGAAGGGGCGGGGAGCGATGAGCCTCACCGTGCTGATGAACGCCGGCCCGTGGCTGTCGGTGCCACCGCCCGGTTACGGGGGCATCGAGAACGTGGTCGCCACGCTGGTGCCGGAGCTGCGGCGACTCGGCGTACGGGTGGTGCTCGCCTCGGTGGGCAGCAGCACCCTCCCGGTGGACGAACAGGTGTCGGTCTTTCCCGACGGGCAGTTCGCCGCGTTGCAGCGGCCGTACAACCAGGTCTGCGGGATCGCCCAGGCGCACCTGGCCGGGGTGGTCCGCGAGCTGCACTCCCGCGACGACATCGACCTGGTGCACGACCACGTGGAGGCGGTCGGGCTGGCCACCCTCGCCGCGATGGGGCCGGCCGGCCCGCCGACCCTGCACACCCTGCACTGGGACCTGGCCAAGCACCCCGCGCTCTACGGCACCCTGGACGGCGGCGACCGGGTCCGGGTCAACGGCGTCTCCGCGTCGCAGCTGGCCCGGGCCCCGCTGGCGTTGCGGGAGCACTCGGTGGGGCACGTGCACCTGTCCACCCCGCTCGCCGTGGACGCCGACCGGCGGCCCCGGCCGGAGAAGGGCGAGCACCTGCTCATCCTGGGCCGGATCAACCCGGGTAAGGGCCAGGACGTGGGTGCCCGGCTCGCCCATCGCGTCGGGTTTCCGCTGGTGCTGGCGGGGCCGGTCGGCCCGTACCATCGGCCGGCCGACCTGGCCGCCGCCGGCGACGACGCCCGGCAGAACCCGGACGTGCGCTTCTTCCTCGACGAGGTGGCGCCGCACGTCGACGGTGACCTGGTCCGTTGGGTCGGCACCGTGGCCGGTCAGGAGCGGGACGACCTGCTCGCCAGCGCCCGCGCGTCGCTGTTCCCGTTGCGGTGGGAGGAGCCGGGCGGCACGGCGGTGGTCGAGTCGCTCGCCCTGGGCACGCCGGTGGTGGCCACCGCCCGGGGTTGCCTGCCGGAGCTGATCGAGCACGGCAGCACCGGGCTGCTCACCACCGAGGAGGAGGAGCTGGGCGACCTCGTACTCGCCGCCGAGTTGCTCGATTCCGACGAGTGCCGGCGGGTGGCCGCGCGGCGGTTCACCCCCACCGTCATGGCCCAGCGTTACGTCGAGCTGTATGAGCGGGTCCGCCAGCTGGCCGGCACTCCGAGGCTGCTGCCGGCCTGACCGTCGGTTTGTCGGCGGCGGCAGCGGGTAGCCGACACCGCTCATTCCCGCCGTGCAGCGAGGAGCCGGTGATGGTCGGATCGATGGCGCACTCCCGGGCCCGACCCAACCCGGCCGACGGCAAGCCGCTGGTCCGCCGCGCGGCGACGACGGTGGGGGTGCTGTTCCTGCTGATCGGCGTGCTCGGCTTCGTGCCGGGGATCACCAGCGGCACCGACGACCTGCGCTTCGCCGGCCACGGCTCGGGCGCGTACCTGTTCGGCGCCTTCCAGGTGTCGGTGCTGCACAACCTGGTGCACCTGGTGTTCGGGGTGGCTGGCCTGGTGCTGGCGCGGACGGTCACCGGGGCCCGGACGTTCCTCATCGGCGGCGGCGCCGTCTACCTGGTGCTCTGGCTCTACGGGCTGGCGGTGGACCACGACACCGGGGCGAACGTGCTGCCGGTCAACGATGCCGACGGCTGGCTGCACCTGGGGCTCGGTGTCGGCATGATCGCATTGGGCCTCCTGAGCGGGCGGTCCCGGTCGTGACCGCCTCGCGGTCCGGTTTGCCGCGGTACGGCCCCGGGTAGTTCGCAGATCCCGACCCACCAGCGAATCGAGGGCACCGATGTCCAGTCGGATCACCTGCGAGGTGCGCACCACGGCACCCGTGGCGGTCGTCCGGCTCAGCGGTGTGCTGGACCTGTGCACGATGCGGTCGGTGCACCAGGCGCTGGACGGCGCGCTCGCCGATCAGCCGGAGTCGCTGGTGGTCGACCTCGCCGAGGTGGACGTCGAGGACCGGCTGGCGCTCTCCGTCTTCGCGGCGGCCGCCCGCCGGGCCGAGGAGTGGCCGGCCGTGCCGGTGGTGCTCTGCGCCCCGTCGCCGGTCGCCGCACGATGGCTGGCCGAGTCGACCACGTGCCGGGTGGTCCCGGTGTCCGCGGACTGCACGGAGGCGACCCGGGTGGCCGGCGCGACGGCCGCGTTGCGGATGCGGGCCCGGCTGGAGCCGGTGGCCGAGGCCTGCCGGCGCGCCCGGGAGCTGGTCACCGACGCGTGCACGCGGTGGAACCTGCCCGAGGCGTCCGGCCCGGCCGCGTTGGTGCTCAGTGAACTGGTCGGCAACGTGGTCCGACACGCGGGCACGCCGATGCAGGTGACGGTGACCCTGCGCCGGCCGTACCTGCATCTGGCGGTCGTGGACGGCAGCCGCGCCCAGGCCCGGCCGGGAGGGACCGACCTGCGGGCCGAGGGTGGGCGCGGGCTGCTGCTGGTACGGGAGCTGGCCCAGCGGTGGGGCAGCGTGCCGGCCGGTCCGGGCAAGGCCGTCTGGGCGATGCTGCCCGCGACCTAAGCGTTCGAGACGCTTGCGCCGGTACTGGCGATCTGACCGAAATTACCGCTCTCGGCTGGTTACATGGTGAGAGGGTCGGGTAGGCACGCCCGTCCTTTCTGCCGTCACGACGGGGTGAGCAGCCATGCCCAAGCGGGTAACCACGGAACCCGGTCGCGATCGGGGCCCAGCGATCCTGGCACCGGCACGCTTCGGGGGCTTCCCGGGAGCGGTACGGGCACCGGTCCCGGGCAACTCGTTGATCAAGTTCCTCGCCACCACGGACCACAAGCAGATCGGCCTGCTGTACCTGCTGACGTCCTTCGG
The DNA here is from genome assembly GCF_050936255.1 of Micromonospora sp. CA-259024. NCBI lineage: Bacteria > Bacillati > Actinomycetota > Actinomycetes > Micromonosporales > Micromonosporaceae > Micromonospora > Micromonospora sp. CA-259024. The sequence goes on from NZ_JBNJND010000001.1 coordinate 2,084,069, forward strand.
GTTCTTCGTGCTGGCCGGGCTGGAAGCCATGCTGATCCGGGCCGAGCTGGCCCGCCCGGGGATGCAGTTCCTCTCCTCCGAGCAGTACAACCAGCTCTTCACCTCGCACGGCGCGGTGATGCTGCTGCTGTTCGCCACACCCGCCGCGTTCGGGTTCGGCAACTTCATCGTGCCGATCCAGATCGGCGCACCGGACGTGTCGTTCCCCCGCCTCAACGCGCTGGCGTACTGGCTGTACCTGTTCGGCGGGCTGATGGTGGTCGGCGGGTTCCTCGCACCGGGAGGCTCGGCGGACTTCGGCTGGACGGCGTACAGCCCGCTCAGCAGTGCCGAGCACAGCCCCGGCGTGGGCGCGAACATGTGGGTGGTCGGCCTGGTCCTCTCCGGGCTCGGCACCATCCTCGGCGCGGTCAACCTGATCACCACGATCCTGACCCTGCGCGCACCCGGCATGACCATGTTCCGGATGCCGATCTTCACCTGGAACATGCTGTTCACCAGCGTGCTGGTGATCCTGGTCTTCCCGCTGCTGGCCGCCGCGCTGCTGGCGCTGTCCGCCGACCGGCTGCTCAACGCCCACGTCTTCGACCCCGAGACCGGCGGGCCGATGCTGTGGCAGCACCTGTTCTGGTTCTTCGGTCACCCCGAGGTGTACATCATCGCGTTGCCGTTCTTCGGCATCATCACCGAGATCATCCCGGTGTTCTCCCGCAAGCCGCTCTTCGGCTACACCGGGATCGTGCTGGCCACCATCGCGATCACGGTGCTGTCCATGACGGTCTGGGCGCACCACATGTTCGCCACCGGCCAGGTGCTGCTGCCGTTCTTCAGCATCCTCAGCTATCTGATCGCGGTGCCCACCGGTGTGAAGTTCTTCAACTGGATCGGCACCATGTGGAAGGGCCAGCTCACCTTCGAGACGCCGATGTTGTTCGCCATCGGCTTCCTGGTCACCTTCCTGCTCGGCGGCCTCACCGGGGTGCTGCTGGCCAGCCCTCCGGCGGACTTCCACACCCACGACACCTACTTCGTGGTGGCGCACTTCCACTACGTGGTCTTCGGGACCGTGGTCTTCGCCCTCTTCGGCGGCTACTACTTCTGGTGGCCGAAGATGACCGGGCGACTGCTCGACGAGCGGCTCGGCAAGGCCCACTTCTGGACCATGTTCATCGGCTTCCACGGCACCTTCCTGGTGCACCACTGGCTGGGCAACGAGGGCATGCCGCGTCGGTACGCCGACTACCTGCCCACCGACGGCTTCACCACACTGAACACCGTCTCCAGCATCTTCGCCTTCATCCTCGGCCTGTCCACGTTGTTCTTCATCTACAACGCGTGGAAGTCCTGGCGGTACGGGGCGGTGGTGACGGTGGACGACCCGTGGGGTTTCGGCAACTCGTTGGAGTGGGCGACCAGTTGCCCGCCGCCGCTGCGCAACTTCGACCGGATGCCCCGGATCCGGTCCGAGCGGCCCGCCTTCGACCTGAAGTACGGCCCGCTCGTCGCCGACCTGGGCCGTGACCTGCCGCAGCGCACCACCAAGCCGCCACAGCACTTCACCGAGGAGTTGCGCATGGAGCACCGCGCGCCGGAGTCGCCGGCCGCCGAGGGCGCGCACGGCGCCCGCGAGGCGACCGAATACCAGCCGGCGCCGCGCTCCGGCGCCCGGCCGGTGGATGTGCCGGAGCCCGAGGGCGTCCGCCGGCCGAGCTTCGAGCGCAGCGACGCGCCCGAGGATGCCGAGGAGGCGCCCAAGCCGCACGAGCGGTGGCGGCACCCGCACAGTGAGGGCAACCCCGAGGAACGCTGACCGGCGTACGCCGAGAGGGCCGACACCGGACGGTGTCGGCCCTCGTCGCGTTCTCGGTAGCGGCGTCAGTCCCGTACGGGTGCCAGGCCCGCGGCGGTGAGCGAGCGGCGCACCGCGGGCTGGACCCGGGTCAGCCGCAACGGCACCCCGGTCCGTTCCGCCGCGTCGCGCCCGGCCATCAGCGCCGCGATCCCCCCGGCGTCGAAACCACCCGCGCCGACCAGGTCGACGACCACCTCGCTGGGCTGGCCGGTGACCGCCTCCAGCATGGCCCGGCGCAGCTGGTCCGCGCCGTCGCGGTCGACCTCGCCGCCGACCTCGACCACCACCCGGTCGCCGTTCTGCTTCACCGAGATCCGGGTCTTGCCCGGGTCGGGTTCGGCGGCGCCGTTCTGCCACGGCGGCGGCGCGTCGGCGAGCATCGCCTGACGCAGCCAGGTGAGCGCCCGCGACAGCAGCCGTGACACGTGCATCTGCGAGATGCCGAACCGGGCGGCGATCTCCGCCTGGGTCTGGTTGCCGTAGAAGCGCATCGCCAGGATCCGCCGCTCACGCCAGGGCAAACGGTGCAGCAGACCGCTCACCGTGACCCGGTCGTCGACCGATTCCAGCGCGTTGTCCGACTCGCCGACCAGGTCACCGAACTCGGCGGAGCTCTCCCCACCCACCGGAGCGTTGAGGGAGGCCGGGCTGTAGCCGGCCGCCGACTCCAGCGCGGCGAGGATCTCCTCCTCCGGCGTCTCCAACCGGGCCGACAGCTCGGCCACCGTCGGCGCCCGGGACAGTTCGCTGGTCAGCGAGGCGGTGGCCTGCCCCACCTCGAGGATCAGGTCACGCAGCCGGCGGGGCACGTGCACACCCCAGGTGCGGTCCCGGAAATGCCGTTTGATCTCGCCCACGATGGTGATCGCGGCGTACGCGGTGAACGAGCCCCGTTCGGGGTCGTACCGGTCGACGGCGTTGACCAGCCCCAGCCGGGCCACCTGCTCCAGATCCTCCAGCGGTTCACCGCGTCCCCGGTACCGGCGGGCCAGCCGCCCGGCGAACGGCAGCGCGAAACGCACCAGGTCGTCCCGGGCCTCCCCGCGCCGCTCCGGCGGAAGCCCCTCGATTCGGGCCGCGTACGCCAGTGCCGCCGCGTCGAGATCCTCCAGACCTCGATCGGTGGGTGGTGGTGTGGTCGTGGTCGTGCTCGTCTGTCCGAACATCCGCGCCTCCCTCAGGAAGGTCCCCCGCCCGGATCGGGAAACCGGTCGTGCGCGTGGTCGAGCCACGCACCGGGCCGGAAAAGTGGGTCAGTGACTGGGATGCCAGCGGGCGACACCGCCTCCACGCAGCGCAATCAGGCTGTCGCAGCCAGCGATGTTCCCGCTCCGTAGGTACTCAATCACGGGACCCAGGGTTCGCGAGGATGTTTCGGCGTGCTCCGTCTCAGGAGACCAACAACCCCTGGTGGCCGCCGCTGTCGCGGAGCACGGCCAACGCCTCGGCGGCCCCCAGTGGGGGCGGCGTGGGCAGGTCGTACGGCTGTGCGCGCAGGACCTCGGTGGCCCGGCGGGTCGGCACCGAGGTGACCGGGTAACCCCGGGCGGTGGTCCGGTCCAGCGCCCGACGACGCCGCCCGAACCCGGCCACCGCCAGCCACTGCGGCAGTCCGGCCAGGGCGGGTGAGCGCACCCCGGGCGGTTCGGGCAGCACGTCCACCGAGCTGAACGCCTCGCTGCCGGCCAGCCACCACTCGGCCTCGTCGACGCTGCGCCGGGTGGCGTTCTCACACCAGTACGGCACCATTCCCGCCCGCACCACCTGCCACGGGTCGAGCAGTCGGCCGCACTCCACCACCAACCGGTCACCGGTCTTGCCGGCGGCGCGCAGCCACCGCCGGTACAGGTCGGCCACCCCCGCGCTCAGCGCCGCCGGTCGGGGCACCAGCACCCGGTGCAGCGGGTGCTCGTGCCGTGCGGACCAGTCCCGCGCGGCCAGCTCGAAGCCCGAGTCGACGCCGTGCTCGGCGTAACCGGACGGTACGGACACCTCCGGCACCTCCCACCGGGCGGCGTCGCCGCCGACGGAGCGCAGCACCTGCCGCAGCGCATGGCTGTCCGGGTGGAAGTCGACCGGGTCCAGGCCGCTGGCCGGGCAGCCGACCTGGAAGCTGAACCCCGGCCCGTGCTCCAGAACCGGCCAGGTGCGCGCGTCGCGGACCAGCACCACCGGGGCACCCGGGACCAGCCGGTCGGTCAGGAACTGCGCGTACGCGGCCGGCAGGGCCTTCCACGCGGCGGCCAGCGACACGGTCGCCCCGGTCAGCGGGCCACGACTGGCCGGGCAGTGCACCTGGCGCAGGTGCAGGTCGGCGTTGCCGGCGAGCAGCCGAGCGGCGAGGGCCGCGCCGTGCTCCAGGGCGTCCGCCGGGCGGTCCACCGCTCCGTCGGTCCAGTGCACGGTCATCTCGAAGCCGGCCGGCAGCCACGGCACACCGAGGGCCACCGCCAGATGTGCCGCCGCCCCGTGCGGGGAGCCGATCAGCACCCCGGGGTAGCGGTGGCGGGGGTACTGGTCGACGAACCAGCGGGCCACCCGGGCGGCGTCCACCTCGTCCATCTGCCCCACGGTGAGCGCGACCCGACCGGCGGCGCGGGTGACCGCGGCCCGGCGTACCGGATCCGGGGCGCCGGGGAACCGCGACGTCGGCCCGGTGTGCCCGAGGTCGGCGCAGTCCACCCCGCGCAGTGCCCGGGCGGTGGCGGCGACGAGCACCCGGGCGGCGCTGCCCGCGGCCACGACCCGGTCGCCAGCCAGACCGGCACCATCGGCCGTGAGCCCCTTGTGCACCTTGGGCACCGGCCCCACCTTGCCTCGTTCGCTCACCACGCGGCCCGGCTTCCCGTCCCGATGGGGTTCAAACGGGGCATCACCCACCCGGCGGCACATTCCACTGGTCAGCGGGGTGCGCCGGTCATCACCGGCGTTCGGTCGGTCGGGTTTCGGTGGGCCCAGGGCGGGCACTTCCGGGGCCATGCGCACCGACGACACCAGCGAGCCCGCCGCCGCCACGATCACCCCGTACGAGGACGGACCGCTCCTGGTCCGCGGCGACTTCGCGCTGGTCACCCCGAACGGCGAGCGCATCGACGCGCGCCGGGGCACGGTGGCGCTGTGCCGGTGCGGCAAGTCGGCGCTCAAACCGTTCTGCGACGGCACCCACAAGGTCGTCAACTTCCGCGCGGGCACCGATCGGCAGACCTGACGCGACGTTGCCGCGTCTCGCGGCGGGCAGTCAGACGACGGCGGGCCGGGCTGGCGGTGTCACGGCGGCGGACGCGGTCACGACGAGCGAGACGGTCGGTGGGGCGGCCGGCGCCGCGGGTGACCGCAGCGAGCTACGGCCGGCGGCCCAGCTGTCCAGCAGGTGCGCGGCGAACAGCCGGTCCACCGCGAGCCCGGCCGCCGCGCCGAACAGCACGTCGGGGGCCAGCGCCGGTTCGACGCGGGCCAACCCGCCACACATGTCGTGGGCGGCGATCTGCTCGTGCACCGCGTCGGCCTCCACGTGCTCGTCGTAGAAGCGGGTCGCCACCTCGTCGAAGCCGAGCCGGCGCAACCCGTTGCCGTAGCGGCGGTTCGGCAACGACGAGGTCATCTCGAAGGCGGCCAGGTGCCCGAGCAGCGCGCCACGCAGCCGTCGGTGCAGGCCGAACAGTGACATCAGGTTGTTGGTCGCCAGCGTCACCGCGGGCACCGCGTCCAGGTGGGCGCCGTACGTGCTGTCCAGGCCCAGCCGGTCGAGGGTGCACCGGAACAGCTCGGCGTGCATACGGTCCAGCCGGCCGTTGCCGTACTCGTCGGTCTGGATCTCCACGAGCGCGGCCTTGGCCGGGCCACCGAGGCGGGGCAGCGCCCAGCTGTGCGGGTCCGCCTCGCGCAGGTGGTACACGGAGCGGTGGGTGACGAACTCGCGGAACTGGCTGAGGTCGGCGTGCCGCCGCAGCGTCGCGGCCAGCGGCGGCCCGTCGTCGGCCGCGACCAGCTCGATCAGGCCGGCGGCCACCCCGGCGGCGGGCACCGGCGGTGAGCCGACCAGTCGGCGCAGCGCCGCCTCGAAGGACCGTTCGGCGTGGGCTCGCAGCGCGAGCAGCGTGGGCTGCCACTCCCACGACTCGTCCACATCGAGCCAGCCCCGGTAGTGCAGCTCGTAGCAGAGGAACAGGGTCAGCTGGAGGTCCTCGTCGGTGATCGGGTCCGCCGGGTCGAGGTCGGCTCCGAGACCGGCCGGCAGGTCGTGCGGCGCACGCCGCAGCGCCTCGACGACCGCCGCGGAGAGCGGGCCCCGCGACCGCGGAAGGGTCGCGGGACCGTAGCGGCGGTCGGCGGGCTCGGACATCGGACCTCCAACGTCGGGGGGCCGCTACTGATGCCCGGGCCCGGGACAGCTAAACGAGGTCGTCGGCGTTCACGGTGACCTCCACCTGCTCCCGAACCTTCCGGGCGGGGGCACCCTCCGCGTACAGACCGCGCAGGTCGGCGAACGCCGGCTCCGGCGGCGCCAGCGACACCGCCGGGTCGACAACGGCCTCCAGTACGCAGGGGCGGTCCGCGGCAAACGCCTCGTCCCAGGCCGCGCCGACCAGCTCCGGGCGGTCCACCCGCACACCGTGCAGGCCGAGCAGCCGGGCCCAACCGGCGTACGGCACGTCAGGGCGGCGGTGGGTCGGGTCGGACGACGGCTGACGCCCACCGCCCATGCCGTCCTGGTCCCGGTTGTTGAGCACCAGCACCACCAGCCGAGGATCACGCCACTTCTGCCAGTGGTGCGACACGGTGATCAGCTCGGCGAGCCCGTTGAGCTGCATCGCCCCGTCACCGACCAACGCGATCACCGGTTGGTCGGGGGTGTCGAGCTTGGCGGCCACCGCGTACGGCAGAGCGCAGCCCATCGAGCCGAGGGTGCCGCACAGCTGCGCCTTCACCCCGGGTGGCAGGGTGAGGTGCCGGGCGTACCAGTAGAGAACCGAGCCGACGTCGACCGCGACCGCGCCGGTGCCCGGCATCCGGGCGGACAACTCCTGGAGGACGAGCTGCGGGTTGACCGGGTCGGCGGGCGCGGCGGCCCGTTCGGCGGCGACCTCCCGCCACCGGTCCACCGAGCTCTCCACGGTGGCGCGCCACCCCTGCTCGGGCCGACCCCGCAGGCGGGTCAACAGCGCCCGCAGCGTCTCGGCCGCGTCGCCGACCAGCGGCACGTCGGCCGGGTACCGGGTGCCGATCCGCCGACCGTCGATGTCGATCTGCACCGTGCGGGCCTGCTCGGGCATCGGGAAGTAGTCGATCCACGGGTCGTTGGTGCCGACCAGCAGCAGCGTGTCGCAGCCGCCCATCAACTCGGCGGCGGCCGGGGTGCCGACCTCGCCGAGCACCCCGGTGTGGAATGGCAACCGCTCGTCGAGCACCGGCTTGCCCAGCAGCGAGGTGGCCACCCCGGCACCGAGCCGGTCGGCCATCTCGATGATCTCGGCGGCCGCGTCCCGGCCGCCCTGGCCCACCAGGATCGCGGTGCGCTGACCGCCGCCGAGCAGCTGAGCTGCGGCATCGAGGTCCACCTCGTGGGGCAGCACCCGGGCCAACGGCTCACCCGGGGTCGCCGTGATCACCCCGACGGCCTGTGTCTGCAGGTCGGGCACCAGGGCCTCCTGCAACTGCCGGGGCAGCACGACACAGGTCGGGCTGCGGGTCGCCGCCGCCGTTCGGAACGCCTGGTCCAACAGCGCCGCCACGTCCTCGGGGCTGCGGCCGTACTGGACGAACTGGTTGCACACGTCTCCGAAGAGCCGGCTCAGCCCGATCTCCTGGTGCGCGCCGCCGAGCGGCCCGGAGATGTCCTCCCCGACGATCGCCACCACCGGTTTGCTGTCCAGCTTGGCGTCGTAGAGGCCGTTGAGCAGTTGGACCGCGCTGGGCCCCTGGGCGGCGAGGCAGACCCCGATGCCGCCGGTGTACTTGGCGTGCCCGGTGGCCATGAACGAGGCGGTCTCCTCGTGCCGGGCCGGGATGAACTCCGGCTCACCGCTGCGGTCCAACGCCTCGATCAGCGGGGCGATCGCCTCGCCGGGGTAGCCGAAGGCGCGGGGAACCCGCCAGGCCAGGAGCCGCTGCACCACGAGGTCGGCCACGGAGCGCTCAGCCATTGCCGCGCCCCGGTGTGCTGGGGTCGACGTAGCGCAGCACCGCGCCGACGCCGTCGGTGAGTTCGGGTGCCTCGTCCGGGCCCAGTACGGTCAGCGCGGCGTCGGTGCCGACCAGCGCCCGGACCAGTGCCGCGTCCGCGCGGACCCGCTGCGGGTCGTTCACCGACATGGCCGCCAGCTGCCCCGGGTCGACGGCGATCTCGGTCGGCTCCGGCCCGATCCACAGCTCGCCGTTGGCCGACGGATCGTCCACGATCAGCATCGTGTCCACCTGGTTGCGTTGCAGGGCCCCGACGACGGCCTCCAGCCCGGCACCGACGTCCTCCTGGACGCCGAAGCGGTCCAGGGCAGCGCTGATGCGCTGGTCGGCGACCTCCGCGATGGTCTGCACGGTGAGGTCGTCCAGCAGCGTCTGGTCGGCGCCGCCGGCTCGCGAGCCCGCGTCGGTGCGGACCACCGCGTCCTGCCAGCGCGCGGGCATCTGGGCGGCGATCACTCCGGTGGCTCGGACGTCGCCGGCGACCACCACCACGTCCGCGCCGACCTTCTCGGCCAGCTCCACGGTCGCCGCGGTGACGTCGCCGGCGTTGTGGTGCCACGCCTCCATGGCCGCCCGTTGGTAGCGCGACTGCGACCAGCCACCGGGCTGGACCCGGCGCAGCTGGAACTCCTCCCGGCCGGTGATGTGTGCCCGCCGGGGCACCCCGCCCGCGCTGACGGCCACGGCGTCCGCGCCGGTACGGTCGGCCAGGACCCGCACCCACGCCACCTGTTCACCCCGCTGGGCGAGCAGCGGCATCACGTGTGGCAGCGGCGCGTAACTGGCCAGGTCGCGCAGTGGCGGCGCGGACAGGTACTCGGAGAGCACCACCCGGCCGTGACTGGCGAAGACCGCCAGGCCGTAGTCCCCGGCCATCGGGTCGTGCCCCCGGATCACCCGGTCCAGCGCGGCGATGCTCGCCTCGTCGGCTCCCTGTTCGGTGAGCCGACTCTGCAGGGCGCGCCAGCGCAGGTCCAGCGCGGGATGGGCGTCCTCCGTGTCCGCGGAGGCGTCCAGATACACCGAGCACCACGGCCCGGGACGGTCGTAGAGCGGGCGCAGGAAGGACAGCTGCATGCTCGACCCCTTTCCAGCTCGGCCCCCCGCTTACCCGGGTCGCCCGGGATGTCACCTCGCAGCCGTGAGCCCGTGACCAGGTTTCATTCACGTCGTTCAACCGAGGACGTCGATACGATCTGTGCACACAAGCGGACTCTCGGTGGTGGAGATGGACAGCGGACTCGAAATCCGACGGGTCGTGCACCCGACGGAACGGATCGTCACCGGGCGGCTGATCCGCCTGCTAGACGGCTACACCCGTGAGGTGCGCATCGGTCAGCCGGTGCTGGTGGCGGTGCTCGCCGCGGCGGCGATCGCCCGGCTGCCCGCCCTGCTGCTGCGCTCGCTCTTCTCCTTCGGCGGCGGCGGCACCCGCCGACGCTGGAAGCAGCTGAAGCAGGGCCCGGAGTACCTGGTCACTCCGGTGCGACTGCGCAACACCGCCGGTCAGCTCTGCGAGGTGGAGCTGCACGGTCACCTGCCGCAGAGCGCCCTGCATCCGGCGGACCAGGTGCAGCTCACCCTGCGCCCGCAACGCGACCCGGAGCTGCCGCCCCGGATCGAGCGGATCGTCAACCTCACCACCGGGCAGTTGCTCACCCCGCGTACCGCGACGCTCTGGTCGCATCTCGGGCCGCCGCTGCTGTTGCAGGCGATGCTGGGCCTGGTGCTGCTCGCCGGCATCGCGGCCTGCTCCGCGCTGACCTGACCGGTCGGAGCGGTCGGGCCGGTTCCCGGTCGGCGGCTCAGCCGACCGGGGCGGGCTCCCGGGTGGGTTGGCGGTCGACGCCGAGCATCCCCCGGCGGCGGGCCCAGCGCTCGTAGGCCAGGGTGGCGAACGGCGGCACCGCGCTGGCCAGGGCGACCGCGGTGGCCAGCAGGCTCCACCGGTGCAGCCGGGCCACGGCCAGCGCCAGCAGGACGTACGCGACGAACAGGCCGCCGTGGATCGGGCCGAAGATCTTGACGCCCAGCTCGTTGCCCGGCGGGCCGTACTTGACCAGCATGCCGACCAGCAGGCCCAGCCAGGAGCAGGCCTCGGCGATCGCCGCAACGACGAACAGTCGGGTCACCTTGTCGCGCATTCCCACGCCACCACCTCTCCGGCCGCAATGCTATCGGTGCGGGCTGACTGGGTAGGAAAGGGCCATCGGGTCTTCCCCGCCCGCCGATCACGTGCGAGGTTAGGGGGACCAGCGGTGACAGGGTGGTGACCATGGGCGAGGACGTCGGCGTACGAACCTTCAGTCGAGAGGATCGAGCCCGCTACCGCAACAAGGTCCGCCAATGTCTGGATGTCTTCGCCGAGATGCTGCGCGAGTCGCGCTTCGACGTCGACCGGCCGATGACCGGCCTGGAGATCGAGCTGAACCTGGTCGACGAGGCATCGAATCCGGCGATGCGCAACGCCGACGTGCTGGCGGCCATCGCCGACCCGAGCTTCCAGACCGAGCTGGGCCAGTTCAACATCGAGATCAACGTGCCACCGCGCCGGCTGACCGGCACCGGCACCGCCGACTTCGAGGAGTACGTACGGACCAGCCTCAACGCCGCCGAGGTGAAGGCCCGGACGATCGGCGCGCACATGGTCATGATCGGCATCCTGCCGACGCTGCGCCCCGAACACCTGACCGCGGAGACACTCTCGGCCAACCCCCGCTACAGGCTGCTCAACGAGCAGATCTTCGCGGCCAGCGGTGAGGACCTGCCGATCGCCATCAGCGGCGTGGAACGGTTGGCGGTCACCGCCGACACGATCACCCCGGAGGCGGCCTGCACCAGCACCCAGTTCCACCTGCAGGTCAGCCCGGCGCAGTTCGCCGACTACTGGAACGCCGCCCAGGCGATCGCCGGCATCCAGGTGGCCCTCGGTGCGAACTCGCCGCTGTTCTTCGGCCGGGAACTGTGGCGCGAGACCCGCATCCCGCTGTTCCAGCAGGCCACCGACACCCGTTCGGAAGAGATCAAAGCCCAGGGGGTACGCCCCAGGGTCTGGTTCGGCGAACGCTGGATCACCAGCGTGTTCGACCTGTTCGAGGAGAATGTGCGCTACTTCCCGGCGCTGCTGCCGGTCTGCGACCCGGAGGACCCGACGCAGGCCCTCGCTGCCGGCGAGGTGCCCAATCTCGCCGAGCTTCGCCTGCACAACGGCACCGTCTACCGGTGGAACCGCCCGGTGTACGACGTGTCGCGCGGCCGGCCGCACCTTCGCGTGGAGAACAGGGTGCTGCCCGCCGGCCCCACCGTGCTGGACACCATCGCCAACGGCGCCCTCTACTTCGGGCTGGTCCGCGCCCTCGCCGAGTCGGACCGACCACTGTGGTCGCAGATGTCGTTCAGCGCCGCCGAGGAGAACTTCACCAGCTGCGCCCGGTACGGCATCGACGCGCAGGTCTTCTGGCCGGGCCTCGGCTACCTGCCGGTCACCGAACTGGTGTTGCGCCGGTTGCTGCCGCTGGCGTACCACGGGCTGGACCGGTGGGGGCTCGACCCGGGTGAACGCGACCGGCTGCTCGGCATCATCGAGCAACGCTGCCTGGTTGGGCGCAACGGCGCGAGCTGGCAGGTGGAGACGCTGCATCGGCTGGAGTCCGCCGACCATCTGGACCGGCCGGCGGCGCTGCGTGAGGTGGTCCGCCACTACGTGGACCTGATGCACAGCAACCGGCCGGTGCACGAGTGGCCCATCCCCTGATCGGGCGTCACTCCCCCGGCCGGTCCCAGGGTGACGGGTCGTCGCGCAGCCTGCTGTAGAGGTAACCGTCGCGCCACCGGCCCGCCCGGAACTCGCTGGCCCGCACGACGCCTTCGAGCTGGAAGCCGGCCTTCTCCAGCGATCGCTGCTCGGCGACGTTCTCCGGGTGGGTGCCGGCCTGGACGCGCTGCGCCGGGGTGTGCTGGAACAGGTAGTCGCAGAGCAGCGCCTGTGCCCGCCAGCCGATGCCGCGCCCGCGCCAGCTCGGCAGCAGGGCGATCCCGATCTCCCAGTACGACGCCCGCCCGGCGTAACGCCCGGCGCTGTAGCTGACGAAGCCGGCGGCGGCCTGCTCCTGCTCGACCTCGACGATGAGCCGTCCGTCGTCCTCGCCGAGGTAGCCGTCGACAGCGAACCGCCGGTCTGGTGCCGCGGCATCGCGGAAGCCGGACCAGTCCAACCCGATGAGCCCCGGCTCGGTGCAGAACCGCCGGAACATCTCCAGGTCGGCCTCGGCGACCGGCCGCAGTCGAACCATGAGACCGTCCCTCCCGGGCACCGTGGCACCACTCTCCATTGCCGACACGCTAGCGACTCCGCGCCGGCCCGGCCGCCCCCACCGTTCGCGACCCCCCGAGTCATTGATGTTTGTCGTAGGCTGTTGCGGCGCGGACATCGACGCCGATGAGGGGACCGCCTGTGACCACTTCCGGAACGGACCACACCCCGACCCCGAGATCCGCAAACCGAGCCCTGTCCCGACGGCACCTGCTGGGTGTCGGGGCGGCGGCTGCCGGCGGGGCGTTGCTCGTCGGCACGGCCGAGGCGGCACAGGCCGCTCCGGGCGGCCCGAAGCGGGTGCTGCGCGCGCCGGCACTGGCGCCCGGGGACCGGGTCCGGGTCGTCTCGCCCGGAGGCACGCCCAACCCCGCGAACATGGCGCGCGGCATCGAGATCCTGCGAAGCTGGGGCCTGGAGGTCGAGCTGGGCGCGCACGTCTTCGCCAGGTACGGCTATCTGGCCGGCACCGATGCCCAGCGGCTGGCCGACCTGAACGCCGCGTTCAACGATCCCGGAGTCCGTGGTGTGTTCGCCGCCCGTGGCGGCTACGGCACCCAGCGGATCGTCGATCAGATCGACGTGGCCGGCATCCGGCGCGACCCCCGGGTGGTCGTCGGGTTCAGTGACATCACCAGCATCCACGGCAGGCTCTGGCGCGAGACCGGGCTGGCCACCTTCTACGGCCCGATGGTCAACTGGAGCGACAGCCGCACCGGCCCGGAGTCGGCCGAGTCGCTCCGCCGGGCGGTGATGACCACGGCCCCCGTCACCATCTCCCGGGATCCCGCCGAGACGGCCGCCCCCGTGCTGGTGCCGGGGCGGGCGACGGGTCCCCTGCTCGGGGGCTGCCTCACGCTGATCTCCACGTCGCTGGGTGCCGACGACGCCCCGAAGTTCGACGGCGCCATCCTGTTCTTCGAGGACGTGGACGAGGCGCCGTACAGCATCGACCGGATGCTGACCGAGTTGCGCCGGGTGGGCGTGCTGCCCAGGGTCGCCGGGGTAGTCATCGGCCAGATCACCAACAGCGTCGGTGGACCCGACGAGTGGGACGCGGCGGCGGTGCTCAAGGATCGCCTCTACGACCTGGGCGTGCCGGTCCTCGGCGGGCTCCGACTGGGCCACGGCAATGGCCAGCTCACCGTTCCGCTCGGTTCGCGGGCCACGATCGATGCGGTGGCGGGGACCCTGACGGTGGAGCCCGGAGTGCGTTCCCGCTAGCCGTGGCTCGACCAGCGTGCCGGTTGGTCAGGCGTCCGCCTCGGTGCTGGGCCCTCGGTCCGTTGGGTCCATGGGCCCGAACTCGACCGTTCCACCGGCCGCGCCGCCGCCTCGGCGTCGCACGGCCACTGCCTCCGCCGCGATCATCACGGCGACCACGAGAATCAGGGACGCGACCATGCCGAGGGTCGGCACCAGCGTGGCCAGCGGCGCCATCAGCAGGCAGGCCGCGCCGGCGACGATCCGACGCCAGGCGATCCGGTGGTGGATACGCCAGTAGACGAAGGCGAAGGTGAGCAGGAACAGCGCGCAGCCGCCGAAGAGGAGCATCGACTCGCGGGGTGGCAGGGGGTCGAGTGGTGCGGGCACCATGTCGGCCAGGCCCACGGCCATGGTGATGATCCCGAAGCTGAAGAACAGGTGGGCGTAGACGAGGATCGCGCGGCGCAGCGCCGGCTGGTCCGGGGCGTCTTCCAGTGCCCGCCGGAAGTCGGACAGCCCGTAGCCGAAGTACGCCCACCACAGGATGCTGAACAGGGCGTAGGAGGAAGCGACGGCGGTGAGTCGGACGAGGGTCAGTTGGCCGTTGACAGCCACCGCCCCGATCTGGATCACCGACTCACCGAACACGAGGATGATCAGTAGTCCGTAGCGGTGTGCGTAGTGCGCCGACTCCACCCTGCTCTGGCCGGCGAGGCGAGCGGCCACCCACGGGCTCAGCAGCTCGATGGCGGCGGCGACGGCCCAGAAGGCGAGCCGGACGGTGCCGTGCGTGAGGGCACCCGCCACCAGCAGCGGTCCGGTGACCAGGAAGAACGCGTAGGGGCCGACGAAGAGGGCCCGCCCGATCGGACGCCCGCGCAGGGCAAGCCCGGCGAGCAGCACCCGCCCGACGAGGTACGTGGCGACGAAGAGCACGCCGTCGTCGTGGTACGCCTGGGGAATCGTGAGGGCCATCAGGAGACCGCCGAGCCCGAGCGTGAGAACACCGACGCGGTCCAGCACCACGCGGACGTCGCGTTGGTTGGTGTAGAGCGTCACGCCGCCCCAGGCCCAGTAGACCGGGACGAAGAGGACCAGTGTTCGGCCGATACCGGACCAGCTGTGGTCCTCGTGCAGGAGTTCGGAGAACCGGGTGAGGGCGAAGACGAAGGCGAGGTCGAAGAAGAGCTCCTCCCAGGTCACCCCCTTGCCGTTTGGTGTGGGTCGCATCGGCTGCCGTCACCCGACAAGCGCGGCGCGGGCAGGTGGCGACGTGGCCGTCGGCATCGACGACTCACCCTCCGCCAGCTCTGCGAGCTTCGCCACCAACGTGCCTCCGGCCGTCCCGTCGTCTCGACGAGGCGAGGTTAACCGTCGTGATCGGAATGCCGAGGTCGAATAGGGGAGAAGACCCTCCGCCGTGACCCTGCCAATTCCCCGCCGGATCGCCGGACGTCGAGAAACCGGGTCGCGGCCGGTTGGCGCACCTGCTCTGGCATGGTCAGACCGGCCGGTTGAGGGTTGATCGACTCGGTATTCACGACATCGGGATATTCCCGGCGCCGGGACACCACGACATCGCCCATACCGAGTCGATCACGCCTCGCCCGCGAGCGTCTGCGCGACCGTGAGGCTGTCCTCGTACACGTGGTAGCGGATGATCAGACCGTCCTCGGCGGTGACGTGCAGTGCGACCGGGGAGGTGTACGCCCTGCCGGTGGCTTCCACCGTCTGCGAGATTTCTCCCAGTACTACCGCGTCCCTGTCGTCGACGAGGACGCGGGCCACCGACGCGCCTCGCTTGTCGGGTACGTGGAAGGCATCCAGCGCGCGGAAGTGGTCGGCGACATCGGCGCGAGTCGAGCGGGGGCGGATCCATGGCACCGCCGGGTGGCCCTCGACGGGCCAGTCCACCTGCCAGTCGACCTGCTCGGCAAACAGGTCAGCGATCCGGTCTGGGTCACCGTCGCCCATCCGGCGGAGGAGTTCCTCCACGACGGCGCGGGTCTTGACGTCCTGCTGCCTTGATACGTCGACAGGTGCGGGCGCGTCCGCGTTTCCGGCGAACTGGTAGTCGTACCGGATCCGCCCGTCCTGGTCGAGCAGGGCGACGACAAGACCTGTCCAGGCGATGTCGCCGCCGCTAGCAGGGACCATGCGGGTGGTGAACCTTATGGCGTTGTGATGACCTTCAGCATCGTTCACGGAGATGAAGACGAACCCGCCCGCCTTCACGAACTCCTCGTACGCCTCAGTGACCCGAGCCTCGATGGCCGTATGCCCGCGATGCTCCGCAGACTCAGTAGCTTCGACGCCGTCCTCGGCCCATAGTTCGGTGATGGTCTTGCGGCGGGCGTCCGGGTCGGGCTCGTTCCACACGCCCACGTAGCGGTCGACGAACTCGTTGATGTCGATCATCATCTCTTCCTTCGTTTCTGACCCTGGTGGTGCGGGTAGGAGTTGCAGGCTTGGCTTCCTGGTTCGTGCTCACGTCAGCACTGTCCCTGACCCGCCACGTGGTCCCTGGGCGAGACGTTACGGGCGGTCTCCTGACATCTCCTGTCAGTGGATCGCGGCACACTCGTCGTCATGCGCGCGAGCCGTTTGGTCTCCATCCTGATGCTGCTCCAGACCCGTGGCCGGATGACGGCCCAGGCACTGGCCGAGACCTTGGAGGTGTCGGTACGCACCGTCTACCGGGACATGGAATCCCTCAGCGCGGCGGGTATCCCGCTGTTCGGCGAAGCGGGGCACGACGGCGGCTACCAATTGCTCGACGGCTACCGCACCCGGCTGACCGGCCTCACCGTCGCAGAGGCGGAGTCGCTGTTCCTGACCGGGCTACCGACGGCGGCCGCGGATCTCGGCTTGGGCGCCGTCGTGACCGCCGCGCAACGCAAACTCATGGCCTCGCTGCCGGCGGAACTACGCGACCGCGCTGGACGGATCTCCGAACGCTTCCACCTCGACGCACCGTCGTGGTACCGGGACGCCGAGCACGCGCCGCACCTGACGGCGGTCGCGAACGCTGTGTGGAATCAGCTCACCGTACGGATGCGCTATCTGCGATGGGCGGAGCCTCACGAGGTCACCCGGACGATCGACCCTTACGGGCTGGTCCTCAAGGCAGGCCACTGGTATCTCGTGGCCCGCAGCGCGGACCAGTTCCGTACCTACCGGATCTCTCGACTGCTGGCCCTCGACGTGCTCACCGAGCGGTTTGATCGGGTAGAAGGGTTCGACCTGGCCAGCTACTGGCAGACCTACATGGAGAGCTTCGACACCCGCCGCCATCAGGGCCAGGCGACTCTTCGCCTGTCCCCGAACGCCCTGAAACGGCTGCCACACATCATGGAACCGGCCGTAATCCAAGCCGCCAGCCGAACCGCGACCGAACCAGACCCGGACGGCTGGACCCGAGTCACCATCCCGATCGAGTCCATCGACCAGGCCATCCCCGAACTCCTGAAACTCGCAGCCGACGTCGAGGTCCTCGCCCCCCAGGAACTGCGCGAACGGATCACCCAAACCCTCGACACGATGATTCTCATCTACCAGCAGCGACAACAGCGCGCTTAACTGGGCGTCGTTGCCTACGCACCGCGGACGCAACGCGCACTCGGCTGCTGCCGGCACGAACGTCTTCGGGACGAGCCGCCCCACGGCGCCGACCGCTCGGCGCGCCTGTCATTGATGATGGGTGCCATGACGTCAGTGGGCGCCCAGCGGGTGCGGGATGCGAACGGCCCGACGCACAGTCCGGTGGAGCAGCGACTGATCGAGTCCGTCGCCCGGGGCGAGGTGCTCGACCTGGCCGGTGACGGGCCGGTCGACGAGGAAGCGATGCGCTCCTGGGGCGACGACCGCGCGATCTCGGCCTCGGTCATCCGTGAGCTGGTGCGCGGCCGGCTGGTCAGCGAGCCCGACCCGCGCGGCCTGCGGCTGCGCGGGGCCCGGATCGTCGGCCAGATCGACCTGGAGAACGTCACCAGTGACCTGGCGCTGGAGTTGCGCGACTGCCTGCTGCCGGACGGTGTGAACCTTCGCAACGCCCGCCTGTCGGCGGTCGCCCTGAGCGGCTGCCGCATCGAACAGGCGCCCGGCTCAGCGGACGCGGCACTGGAGGCCACGCGCTGTGCGGCCTGGGCGCTCTCGCTCGACTGGAGCACGGTGAGCGCTGGCTCCGTCGCCGCCACCATTCGTCTCGCCGCCGCCCGCGTCGGCACACTGGACTGCCGGGGAGCGCGGTGGGAGAACAGCATCGGACCGGCCCTGGATGCCGACGGCCTCACCGTCGACCAGAGCGTGTTCCTGAATGACGGCTTCACCGCCACCAGCGCCAGTGCGCGCGGCACGATCCGGCTGCTCGGCGCTCACATCGGCGGCCAGCTCAACTGCGGTGGGGCGCGGTTGGAGAACACCGTCGGCCCGGCGCTCAACGCCGACAACCTTCGAGCCGACCAGGACGTGCTGCTGTGGAACGGCTTCAGCGCCACCAGCGCCAGCGAGCAGGGCACGATCCGGCTCATGGGCGCGCGCATCGGGTCGCTGAGCGCGCGTGGTGCGCGGCTCACGAACACCGCCGGACCGGTCCTCGACGCCGACGGCCTCACCGTCGACCGGGACCTGGCCCTGGATCGTGGCTTCACCGCCCACAGCGCCAGTGAGTGGGGCGGCGTCGGCCTGGCCGGCGCCCACATCGGTGGGCTTTTGGCCTGCGGTGGGGCGCAACTGGAGAACACGGTCGGCCCCGCCCTCGACCTGAACGGCCTCCGGGTCGACCAGGACGTGCTCCTGGATGACGGGTTCAGTGCCACCAGCGGTGGTGACGAGGTGGTGGTGCTGGTGCTGGCCGGGACCCGGGTCGGTGGGACTCTCCGCCTCGACACCGATCGGGTGACCCGTACGGCACCGGGCCCGGGACCGCTTGTCGAGTTGGAGGGGCTCACCTACAGCGGGCAGCCGCGGCCGGCGTCACTGCGGCGCTGGCTGACCCTGCTGAGCGAGGACACGCCCCGTTACAGCGCCCAGCCCTACCAGCAGCTCGCCGCCGCCTACCGGGCCGCCGGCCATGACCGCGACGCCCGCACCATCCTCATCGCCCAACGCCGTGACCAGCTCCAGCGCGCCGGGCTGAGCGCCGCCGAACGCGCCTGGGGTCGCCTCCTCGGGATCACCCTCGGCTACGGCTACCAGCCCTGGCGCGCCCTGCTCCTGCTCCTCGCCACACTGGCGGTCGCCGTCGCGCTCAGCGTCGTCGGCGGCCATCACGGCGGCCTCGCGCAGAAGGCGCCGACCAGCGGAGCTGCCGACGCCTGCACGACCATCGACCAGATCGGTGTCGGCCTCGACCTCGGCGCCCCACTGCTCAAGACCAGCGCGCGGGATCGCTGTCAGCCGACCGACACCCCTGCCGGTCAGGCCCTCACCATCGCCGGCTGGATCCTGCAACTGCTCGCCTGGAGCTTCGCCACCCTCTTCATCGCCGGCTTCACCAGCGCGGTCCGCAAGACCTGACCCCACGCTGACCTGCCCCGCGCCGGTTGGGGCGGGGGCGGTGCTCAGCCGCGCGGGGTGGGAACACCGAAGAGATCGATGATGCCGGCGGGAAGTTGGGCGAGCAGGTCGTGACGCTCGTCGTCATTGAGCGCCTCGGCGACGGTCCGCAACACCGCCTGGGCGTGTAAACGCACCTGGTCCGCGTCCGCGACCTGCTCCCGGTCGCCGACGTGCTTCAGGAACTCACCGATGTCCCACCGGCGGCCCTGCGGATTACGGGTGACCGACGCGTCCAGCCGATCCGGTAGCTGTGCCGCCAGGTTGTCGGCCTCCTGTCCGGCGAGCCGTTCGCCGAGCACCGACAGAACGGCCTGTACGGACCGTACGGCCTCGTTCTCCCCGAGGCCCGCGCGCCGCCGTACCGTGGCGATCATCTGCTCGTACTCCATGACCCGCTCCTTCCGTCTCCTCGACCGGCCGTCAGGCCCTGCCGGCGGACGAACGGGGCGAGTTCCCAGGCTCCCTGGCCGCAAACGGGGTCACCCGTCGACCCGGACTTCGCGTCATCGGGCGGGGCACGGCCTCACATCTCGCCGCGAACCAGGCGGATCAGCCGGTCGAGGACGCGGCCCTCGCTTTCCCGTAGGCCGTCGTGCTCGTACTCGTTGGTGATCCAGGGGCGCAGGCCGCGCACCGCTCGCGCGGTGGCCAACGAGTCGCCGGTGTCGACGTACATGTCGTCGTGGTAGATCGCGGCGGCGACCGGCACCTCGTTGTGGGCCAACTGCTCCGGGTCGTACAGGTCCGGCCAGTCCGTACGCCGCGCGAGCAGCTCCGCCGCCTCAGCCAGCGGGGCCAGCGCGGGGTCGGTGACGACCATCCACGGGTAGATCATCTCGCCGGTCAGCAGCACCGGCTGGTCCCCCGCCAACGCCCGGTCGACGTCGAACCGCGGGAACTCGGCCCGTACCGCCTCGGCCGCCCACCCGGTGGCGCGTGGTGTCACCGAACGCTGGCCGTAGATCGACTCGTGCAGCAGCACGTAGAGCGGGCGGCTCGCGTACGACAGGTGGCCCTGGACCTCGGCGAGGAACGGGTCGGAGAGCTGCTGGCCGGGCACCCCGGGCCGGAAGGCGTCTTCGAGCAGGTAGTGCAGAGCGTGCGACCCGTTGCCGGTGCCCAGCATGATGCCGATCGCCTGGAACGCCTCGGCGGTCAGCAGCCCACCGCCGGGCAGACGCACCTCCCGCTCCCGCAGGTGTCGCACGACGGCACGGACGGTCTCGACGTCCTCCGGATAACGCGCGTAGTGGGCCTCGACCTTGCGCCGCACCCGTGGGTAGGCGGCCCGGTAGACATCGTCGGCCGTGCTGCGCAGACCGGGCAGACCGCCGGTCACGAAGGCCTCGCGGACGCCGTCCGGCGCGTACGACAGGTAGGTGAGGGTGCAGAAGCCGCCGTAGCTCTGGCCGAGCAGGCTCCACCGGCCGTCCTCGCCGAGAAGTTCTCGGCGGATCAGTTCACAGTCCCGGACGATCGAGTCGGCTCGAAAGTGCGCCAGGTACCGGGCCTGGGCGGCCGCGTCGCCACGCAGCGGCAGCGTCTGCCGGTCAGCGGGGGTGGAGCGGCCGGTGCCGCGCTGGTCCAGCAGCAGCACCCGGTAGTCGTCCAGCGCCCGGTCCAGCCAGCTGTCCCGGCCCACCGGGCGGGGTGACCGGCCACCGGGGCCGCCCTGCAGGAAGAGCAGCCACGGCAGGGACTCGCGCTCCTTGGCGGTGGCCACGACCTCGCGGGCGTACACCTCGATCTGCTCTCCGGCCGGGTCGGCGTGGTCGAGCGGCACCTGGAAGCGGTGGTCGGTGATGACGGTGCCTGGGTGGCGGTAGGCCTGCACGGGTGCCCCTTCCCGGAGGCGGTCCCGATGCCTCCGATTGTCGCCGCCACCGTACGCGACGCCACCACGTGGACTGATGGACAGCAGCCGTCCGTGCACGAGTGGCCGATCCCCTGAGTCATGCGCTGCGCCGGGGTGTGCGCGAACACCGCCGTGTCCGCACACTCCATTGACGGCACGCTGATCACGTCACTAGGTGACGCGAGGCCACCCACGCCTGGCTACGGCCCGGGCCACTTCCCACAGGCCGGCCGCTGCCGCGTCGGCGCAGAGCGGGCTGCGCCGGTCGGCGGTGTGCCGAACGACGCGGCGCCATCCGCCCGCTCAGACCTTGAGGAGCACCTTCGTACAGTCGTCCTGCTTCTTCTGAAAGATCTTGTAGCCCTTCGGGGCGTCGCGCAGCGGCATCCGGTGGCTGACGATGAAGCTCGGGTCGATCTCACCGCGCTGGATCCGCTCCAGCAGCGGCCGGGTGTAGCGCTGGACGTGGCACTGACCGGTCCGCATGACCAGCGACCGGTTCATGAACGCGCCCATGGGGAACTTGTCGACGAAGCCGCCGTACGCGCCGACGACCGAGACCACCCCTCCCGAGCGGCAGGAGAGGATCGCCTCGCGCAGGGCGAACGGCCGCTCCGTCTCGGTCCGTGTGGCCTGCTTGGCCCGGTCGTACGCGTACATGGCGGCGTTGCCGTGGTGGCCCTCCATACCGACCGCGTCGATGCACGCGTCAGGCCCCCGGCCGGCGGTCATCTCGTTGAGCGTGTCCAACACGTCGGCCTCTTCGTAGTTGATCGTCTCGGCGCCGACGTGCTCCTCGGCCAGCCGGAGCCGGTACGGGAACCGGTCGATGACGATCACCCGCTCGGCGCCGAACAGCCGGGCGCTGGCCGCCGCGAGCAACCCGACCGGCCCGGCGCCCCAGACAGCGATGACCTGGCCGGGTTTGATGTCGCACATCTCGGCGCCCATGTAGGCGGTAGGGAACACGTCGGCGAGCATGACCGCCTGGTCGTCGGGGATGTCGTCGGGCACCTTGAGCGGGCCGACGTCGGCGAACGGCACCCGCGCGTACTCGGCCTGACCGCCGGCGTAACCGCCGAGCAGATGGGAGTAACCGAAGATGCCGGCCGGCGAGTGCCCCATGATCTTCTCGGCGATGCCGGCGTTGGGGTTGGAGTTCTCGCAGACCGAGTAGAGGCCACGCTGGCAGGACGAGCAGTGCCCGCAGGCGATCGGGAAGGGCACCACCACGCGGTCGCCGGGTGCGAGATTGCGGACCTGCGGGCCCACCTCGACCACCTCGCCCATGAACTCGTGGCCGAGGATGTCGCCCTTGCGCATCGCCGGGATGTAGCCGTGGTAGAGGTGCAGGTCGGAGCCGCAGATCGCGGTGGTGCTGATCCGGACGATCGCGTCCCGGGCATTCATGATCTTCGGGTCCGGTACGTCGATCACCTTGACGCTGTCGGTGCCCATCCAGGCGGTGGCCTTCATCATCGGTCCCTTTCGGAGGCGTGGGCGGTCAGCGGCGGGACGCCGGCAGCGGCTGGGCGGGCCGCTGCATGGCCTGCTGGCGTACGGAGATGCCGTTGGGGCTGCCCTCGGACCGAACCACCTCACCGGTCTCCAGCACCTGCTTGAACCGGCGCAGGTCGTCACGGACCTGCTGCGCGGGCTCCTCCCCGAAGAGCTTCGCCACCGCCCGGCCGAGCGCGCCGGCCGGAGGCGCGTACCGCAGCTCCACCCGCACCTCGGTGCCCCGGTCGCCCGGGGCGGGCACGAACCGGACCTGGCCGGCGTTGGGCACCTGGGTGCCGGGCACCGAACGCCAGGTGATCGACGTGTTCGGCCGGTCGTCGATGATCTCGGCGTCCCACTCGACCCGGTGACCGGCCGGGCCGCGGGCGATCCAGTGCGAGCGGCGCAGGTCCTCGGCGCGTACCGACTCCAGGTGCGCCATGAACCGGGGCAGGTTCTCCACGTCCCGCCAGAACCGGTACGCCTCGGCGGGTGAACGGTTCACGGTGACGGCGATGTCGATCCGGATCACCCGGGCCCGAGCCCGCCGCGCGCGCCCGATGCGTACGGCGGAGAGCACGTCGACGGCGGCGATGCCGGCGATCGCGAAGGTGGTCAGTGCGACACGGTTGCGTCGTTCCGCGCTCCGGTCCGCGAGGGCTCGCCCGAGCAGGGTGAGGTCCGCCGCGTCGCCGGCCACCCTCGCCCACGCCCAGGCGGCTGGTCGGCGCCCGCTGAGCAGGCCGGCAGCGCAGGCCAACTCCCGCGCGCCGATGGCCGGGATCGCGGCCCGCGCGGGCGGAGAGTCGTCCACCCCGGTCATTCGCGCGATGGGTCCGCGCGCGACCAGGGCACCCACGCCCAGGGCCAGGCTCAGCAGGCCCAGCGCGCTCGGCAGCGTCGCCGGCACCGGTCCGTCCAACTCCGGCAGGAGCACACTGTCGACACGGCCCATGTCCGGTCCCTTCCGGTCGGCGTGAGCGCCGATCCAACGGTGCAGCGAGGGTGGTCCCGCCTCGTGACGCTATGCGGTACGCGTGACCCGTGCGCCCGGTTCGAGGCAGAACGTCCGACGCGAGCGCCGACCGCTTCACGCTCGCGCCATGGCCGGACCGCCCTACTCACGTCTTCACGCGGGGATGGTTGGCGAGTAGGGTCAGCTCCGGTGTGCCGGGAAGCCTGGTCGGCGTCGCACTCGTTGCCGACCCAGGGGGTTTTCCATGGCTGTTCCCGCGATTCGCACCGTCGGTCTGACCAAGCGCTACGGGCCGGTGTGCGCACTGGAAGCACTCGACCTCACCGTGCCGGCCGGCGAGGTCTTCGGGTTTCTCGGGCCCAACGGCGCCGGTAAGTCCACCACCATCCGACTGCTGCTCGGGTTGGCTCGGCCGACCGCGGGACAGGCGTGGATCTTCGATTCCGACGCGGCCGATGTCGCGCTGGCGCACCGGTCGATAGCGTACGTGCCCGCCGACGTCGCGCTGTGGCCCGGCCTGACCGGCGCGGAGACGCTGGAGTTGCTGGGCCGTGTCGGTCCGGGGGTGGACCGCGCCTACCGGGACGAGTTGGTGGACCGGTTCGCGTTGGACCTGTCCAAGCCGGGCCGCGCGTACTCGACGGGGAACCGCCAGAAGGTGGCCTTGGTGGCGGCGTTCGCCACCCGCGCACCGCTGCTCGTGCTCGACGAGCCGACCAGTGGGTTGGACCCGTTGATGGAGCGGGAGTTCCAGACGGCGGTCGCACAGGCCCGCGAGCGAGGCCAGACGGTCTTCCTGAGCTCTCATCAACTGGCCGAGGTCGAGGCCGTGTGCGATCAGGTGGCGATTCTGCGCGGGGGTCGTCTGGTGGAGGTCGCCGGAATGGCGGAGCTTCGACGGCTGCACCGCAGCGAGGTCGAGGTGACCTTCACCGGCACCGCGCCGGACCTCAGCGGGTTGACCGGCGTCGAGTCGGTGGAACAGGTCGGATCCGATCGGCTGCGGTTCACGCTCACCGGCCCGCCAGCACCAGCGCTACGGGCGTTGTCCGGGGCGGACGTGACCGCGCTGCGGATCCACGAGCCGACCCTGGAGGAGATCTTCCTCGACTACTACACGCAGCCGTCCCGGTGACCGCCGTCGACGCCCGCCCGGGCCGGGCCCCGGCGGTCCCACCTGCCCGCGTCGTCGGGGCGGCCGTCACCCGGCTGGCCCTGCGACAGGTACGCCGTGGTGCGCTGACCGTCATCGTGCTGCTCGCCGGGATGTCCGCGATGGTAGCCGCCACGTACGCCAGCACCGTCGGCGACGCGCTCGACGCCGCCGCCCTGACCGCGCTGGCCGAGAACCCGGCAATCCGTACCCTGTTCGGTGAGCCGGTCGCCCTGGACGACGCGGGCGGGTTCACGGTGTGGCGCACCGGCACTGTCCTGTCCGTCCTCTCCGGGGTGTGGGGTTTGCTGGCGGCGACCCGGATCACCAGGGGCGAGGAGGACTCCGGCCGCTGGGCCCTGCTGGCTGCCGGCCGGCTCCCGGTCGCCGTGCTCGTCGCCCGGCACGCCGCCGTCCTGACCGGCGCGGTGCTGCTCGCGGGCCTCACGGCGGGCGCCGCTCTGACCGCCGTCGGCACGTCGGTCGAGGGTGCCCTCCTGCACGGCGTCGGCCTCGCCCTGATCGGGGTGTACTTCGTCGCCGCCGGCACGTTGGCCGCACAACTCTTCCCGGCCCGCGCCGGGGCCAGCGGCGCCGCCGCGGCGCTGCTCGGCGCGGGGCTGCTGCTCCGGATGGTGGGCGACGGCGTCGACGCGCTCGGATGGCTGCGGTGGCTGTCACCGTTCGGGCTGGTCGCGCTCTCTCGGCCGTACGCCGCGAACCGGGTCCTGCCGCTGGCGGTGCTGGCGGTCGCGGCGGCCGCCCTGCTCGCGGCGGCCGTGGTGGCGGCCCGACGGCGCGACGTGGGCAGCGGTTGGCTGTCCGCCTCGACCGGTCGCCGTCCCCGGCTGTGGCTGCTCGGCTCGGTGGCTGGGTTCGCCGCCCGCCGCATGGTGCGTCCGCTCCTCGGGTGGACGACCGGTTTGGCCGCGTACTACCTGCTCATCGGCCTGCTCGCGGTATCGATGACCGGTTTCCTGGCCGACAACCCCCGTTTCGCCGACCTTGCCGCGCAGGCCGGGTTCGGTAGTCTCGGCTCGGTCGAGGGGTACGCGGCAGCGTTGTTCGCGCTGCTGGCGATCCCGGCGGGCGTCTTCGCCGCCGGCCGGTTGGCCACCGTCGCTGCCGACGAAGCGGACGGTCGTCTCACGTTGCTCCACGCTCAGCCGGTCACCCGTGGCCGCTTTCTCCTCGCCGAACTCGCCGTCACCGGGTGCGGCACGACCGCGCTGGTCACCCTCGCCGGCCTCGCCACGTGGGCCGGCGCGGCCGCCGTCGACGCGCCCCTCGGGCTGGACGCCGCCCTCGCCGGTGCCGTGAACGTGCTGCCCATCGCGCTGCTGGGCCTGGGCGCGGCGGTGTTCGCACTGGGCTGGCTACCCCGCTCGGTCGCCGCCGTCGGCGCCTTGCCGGCGGCGGGCGGATTCCTGCTGCGGGTCATCGCGGACAGCATCGGCGCGCCGGGATGGGTCGGTCAGGTGTCTCCGTTCGCGCACCTCGCCGCAGTCCCCGACTCGGCACCGAACTGGCCCGCGACCGCCGTCATGGTGGCCGTCGCGGTCACGCTCGCCGCGCTGGGCGCGGTCGGCTATCGGCGGCGCGACCTGCGAGGGTGACCGCACGGCCGGGTGTTCCCCGGACCATGGTCATCGTTCGGCTAGGGTGAGCGACGGTGTGCCGGGAAGACTGGTCGGCGGTTCCGTCAGCGACCCCTTCGGAGGATCCCGATGACCCCGCCGCCCGCGCCCCGCGAACCACAGCTGCTGCCCCGCGGCAGTTGGCCCGAGGTACGCCGGGTCGGCGACATCCTCCGCACCGAGACGGTCGGTGGGGTACTGCTGCTGGCCGCTGCAGTGCTCGCCCTCGTCTGGGCAAACTCGCCCTGGTCAGGCGCGTACCGGTCGCTCGGTGACGTCACGCTCGGCCCCGAGGCCCTGCATCTCGATCTCTCGTTGGCGCAGTGGGCCGCCGACGGCCTACTCGCCATCTTCTTTTTCGTCGCCGGGCTGGAGCTCAAACGCGAGTTCGTCGCCGGTGATCTGCGGGAGCCCCGGCGCGCGGTGCTGCCCGTCGCCGCCGCGATCGGCGGCATGACGGTGCCGGCGGCGATCTACGTCGCGTTCAACGCCTGGGCCGGTGACGGCGCACTGACCGGTTGGGCGATCCCGACCGCCACGGACATCGCGTTCGCCCTCGCCGTCCTCGGGGTGATCAACACGAACCTCCCCGTGGCGATGCGCACCTTCCTGCTGACCCTCGCGGTGGTCGACGACCTGCTGGCGATCGTGATCATCGCGGTGTTCTACACCGGCTCGCTGCATTTCGGGCCGCTGCTGCTCGCGCTGGTGCCGATGGCCCTTTTCGCCCTGCTGGTGCAGCGGCGGGTACGAGCGTGGTGGCTGCTCCTACCGCTGGCCGTCACGACGTGGGCGCTCGTGCACGCCTCCGGGGTGCACGCCACGGTCGCCGGTGTCGCGCTCGCCTTCACCGTTCCGGTGATCCGCCGAAAGGCGGGGCCAGGCCTCGGAATGGCCGAGCACCTGGAGCATCGGATCCGACCGCTGTCCGCCGGGATCGCGGTACCGGTGTTCGCGTTCTTCGCCGCCGGGGTGTCGGTCGCCGGCGCAGGCGGCCTGGGTGCGTCACTCACCGACTCGGTCACCGTGGGTGTCATGGTCGGGCTGGTGGTGGGCAAGGCCGTCGGTGTCCTCGGTGCCACCTGGCTCGTGCAGCGGTTCACCCGCGCCCGGCTCGCGGACGGGCTGGCCTGGTGGGACATGGTCGGGCTGGCGCTGCTGGCCGGGATCGGCTTCACCGTGTCGCTGCTGATCGGCGAGTTGGCGTTCGGTGCTGGCACCGAGCGGGACGACTACTCCAAGATCGGCGTCCTGCTCGGGTCGTTGCTGTCGGCGCTGCTGGCCACCGTCGTCCTGCGCGCCCGTAACCGCCACTACCAGGGCGTCTGCGCCCTGGAGGAGCGCGACAGCGACGCCGACGGGGTACCGGACGTCTACGAGGAGCAGGGGACCCGGACGAAGCCCGCCTGATCACAGGCCCTGGGAGGGCCAGCCGAGCAGCCGAGCACCGAGCACCGCTGCCTGGAGGGTGAACCGTTGGGTGGGCTCGCTGGGGTGGTAGCCGGTCACGTCGCGGATGCGGTCGAGCCGGTAGGTGACCGCACGGACGGACAGGTGCATCTGCCGGGCCGTCGCGGTGTGGTTGCCCTGGTTGTCAAAGAGCACGGACAGCGTCTCCAGGTACGGCTCGGCACCGCCGCGGGCCGTGGTGAGCGGGCCGAGGACTGTGGTTACCAGGTCGGTGATGGCGTCGCGGTCCCGCAGGAGCACGGGGAAGACCAGTAGGTCGGCGGCGTTGAGGACGGGCGCGTTGAAGCCGAGTTTGGCAGCGTGGTCGAGGGTGTGGCGAGCCTCATCGAGGGACGTGGCCAGACCGTGCAGTCCTGGCTGGGTGCGGCCGACCGCGATCTGCCAGGTGCCGGCACCGAGTTCGCTGAGGAGCAGGTGGGCCAGTTCGGCCGAGACGCCACGCAGCCCGCCGGCGCTGATACAGACGACATCGCCGTCGCGAAGGGTGGTGAGGGTGTTGCCTTCGCCGAACCTGGCGGCGAGGGCGACGTCGATGCGATGGGTGATGCCCGGAGTCAGGCTGGCCGCACGGGCGACCAGAACGGTGTGGGTGGCGGACAGACGGATGCCGTAACGGTGCGCGCGCTCCGCCAGCCCTCCGGGGTCAGCCCGGCCGGTGAGCAGGTCGTTGACGAACACCGCACGTTCGCTGTCGTGGCGGGCCAACTCGGCGCGGGTCTGCCCGGTGTATCCGTCGATCGCGGCGGTGAGCAGGGTACGCGCGGTGTCCAACGCCCTCTCCGCACGGGCGTGGACGGCGGTGGCCGCACCCTCCACGGGGGAGGCGCTCCAATGGGCCGTCGTGGCACCCAGCAGCCCGCTGACAAGGTCACGCAGCTTCAACCCGTCATCGGCGGCGCGGGCACCCAGCTTGACCGCTGCCTGCACCTGGGTGCTGGCCGGCAGGTGCAGCACGTCGGCGTAGTCGGCAGCGAGCCAGGTGTGGTCGCTCATGGATTGGTCCTTGGTGGTTCGCTGGTGCCCGCCGCTCGTGAGGGACGGGCACCAGACCCGGATTCAGACACCGATGTCGCGGCGGTCGAACAGGATCACTCCAGCGACCGTGGTTACGGCGCCGAGCAACACGAGGGTGAGCAGCTCAACCGGGTGCCAGCCGGTGTGCAGCGGGTCCGTGCCGATGAAGTAGTGAAACGGTGACAGCCAGCGCACCCAGTGCCACCCGTCGAGCATGCCGCCGATGGCGTTGGCCATGTAGCTGGCGACGGCGAGACCACCGCCGACCGCCAGGACGGCACTCCGCCTTCCAGTGCCCGCTCCGACGAGGAAGGCGATCCCGGCGAAGCACCAGACCAGGGCGACCAGACCAGCGGAGGCAGCAGCAACGTGGGACAGCGGGATGTCCATGCCGATCGACGGAACGATGATCATCAGCAGGAGCCCCGGGATGGCCGCGATCAAGGTGAGGGCGCCTCCGGTGCCCGCGATCCGCTGCCAGGCGAAGGCGACTCGGGACAACGGATTCGCGAGCATCAGCTCCATGCCGCCATCCTCCTCCGGCCGCGCGATCGTCCGGGCGGTCAGCGTCACCGCACACATCAACACCAGCAGTGGGCCGACCAGGCTGAAGATGGTCGCCTGCAGGTAGCCGGCGGGCGACAGCATGTCGGCGACCCCCAGGAAGTCCAGCATGCCCTGCGGCAGTGCGTCCTGTTTCAGCTCCGCAGCCCCCTGGAACTGGCTGTAGAAGGACGTGTAGATCGTGGTGAAAGTGGCGACACCGACGGCCCAGCCGATCAGCGACGAGCAATCGTCACGCCAGGTCTTACGCACCAGCGCGGGAAGCATCGCCGGCTCCTTCCGCATGGTAGTAGAACGACAGGAACGTCTCTTCCAGGTCGGGCTCGGCCGACAACATGTCCACGACGTCGTGCCGCGCCGCTGCCTTGATCAGCGGGTCGATACGGCCGTCGACGGTGCATTTCAGCACCGGCCCAGACACGATCACATCGCTCACCCCGGCGAGAACGCTGAACTCCGACGGGTCCACCGGGTCACCGAAGTGAATCTCGACGGCGCGGACCGCTCGCTTGCCGAGCGACTCGACTCGTTCGACCGCGACCAACTGTCCGTCACGCACGATGGCAGCCCGGTCGGCCGCCTGCTGCACCTCCGCCAGGACGTGCGAGGACATGAAGACGGTCTGACCGGCGTCGCTGGCTTCGCGAAC
This sequence comes from Micromonospora sp. CA-259024, assembly GCF_050936255.1. NCBI lineage: Bacteria > Bacillati > Actinomycetota > Actinomycetes > Micromonosporales > Micromonosporaceae > Micromonospora > Micromonospora sp. CA-259024. Next base: position 2,113,999 of record NZ_JBNJND010000001.1, read on the forward strand.
CATGGCCAGGAACTCCTGCTGCATCAGCGGATCCAGGCCACTGGTCGGTTCGTCAAGGATCAGCAGCGCCGGTCGGTGCATGAATGCCTGGACCAGACCAACCTTCTGCTTGTTGCCCTTGCTCATCGTGCGCACCGGACGGGACAGGTCCAGGTCGAGCCGTTCGGCCAGATCGGTCACCTGTGACCAGGCCACGCCACCGCGTGCCTCGGCAAAGAACCGCAGCAGGTCCTTGGCCTTGTCCCGGCCCGGAAACGCCAGCTCGCCGGGCAGGTAGCCGATCTGACGGTGCAGGGCGGCCTTGTCCCGACGCGGGTCGAGCCCAAGAACGGTGGCGTGTCCCCGGGTCGGGCGCAGGAAGTCCAGTAGCAGCCGGATGGTGGTGGTCTTCCCGGCACCGTTCGGCCCCAGGAATCCCACCACCTCCCCGGCACGAACCTCCAGGTCGAGGCTTTCGATGCCGCGACGCTGGCCGTAGAACTTGGTCAAGTCCTCGGCGAGTAGGGCGATGTCGCTTGTCATGTCCACATCGTCACGGGCACCCGTGACCAACATCCAGGCCAGCATCCGGCCGACATTCCCTTGGTGTCATTGCCGAGAACCGGCAAACCAGCAGCGGATGGCCCCGGGCGACCTGGCCCCTGGAAGGTACGACATACGACCCAGCCAGCAGGACGTCGATCACGACTGCGCTGAGGGCCCGACGCTGCGGAAGGTGCGACGGTACGCGTCCGGCGGGACGCCGACGGTGCGGTGGAAGTGTCGGCGCAGCGTCGTGGCGGTGCCCATGCCGGCCGCCTCGGCGATGGCGTCGATGCTGTCGTCGGTGTTCTCCAGCAGCTCCTGGGCCCGGCGGATCCGCTGCGTCGACAACCACTGCAACGGGGTGGTGCCGGTTACCGACCTGAAGTGGCGGGCCAGGTTACGTGAGCTCATGTTCGCCTGCCGGGCCAGGTCCTCGACGGTCAGTGGTCGGTCCAGGCGTTCCATCGTCCAGGGGAACAGGTTGGCGAGCGGGTGGTCGTCGCGGGCGGGCACCGGGGTGGTGACGAACTGGGCCTGGCCGCCCGCGCGGTGCGGCGGTACGACCAGGCGGCGGGCGACGGCGTTGGCGACCGTCGTGCCGTGGTCGCGGCGGATCAGGTGCAGGCACAGGTCGATCGCGGCGGCCTTGCCGGCGGAGGCGAGCACTGTGCCGTTGTCGACGTAGAGCACGTCCGGGTCGACCCGCACCCGGGGATAGCGGGCGGCCAGCACCTCGGTGTGGGCCCAGTGCGTGGTCGCGCGCAGCCCGTCGAGCACCCCGGCGGCGGCCAGCACGAACGCGCCGGTGCACAGCGAGACCATCCGGGCGCCCGCCTCGTGGGCCGCGCGGACGGCGTCGATCAGGTCGGGGGGTACGTCCGCGTCGACGTCCTCCACCGCCGGGATGATCACGGTGTCGGCGCGGGCCAGGCGGTCCAACCCGTCGTCCGGCTCCATCAGGAACCGGCCGATCCGGACCGGGCCGGGGCCGCAGACCGCGACGTCGTACCACGGGTCTGCCAGGCCGGTGGGGTCGCGGGCGAAGACCTCACAGGCCATGGCCACCTCGAAGTGCAGCATCCCGTCGGTGGCGGCGAGCGCGACAGTGGTCATGTCCGAAACTGTACGGGGCATGGCGTTCCCGACACTGTTCGGTGGCCGGCCGCCGAGGGAGACTCTTCTCAGTCGATCTTCGAGGAGAACCACAGATGAGTCAGAACGTGGCGGTGTTCGGGGCGTACGGGCACACCGGGCGGTTCGTGGCGACGGAGTTGCGCGAGCGCGGGTTCACGCCGCTGCTCCTCGGCCGCGACGAGGGCAAGCTCCAGGCGTTGGCGGCGTCGGGGCTCGACCACCGGGTGGCGTCGGCAGGCGATCCGACCTCGCTCGACGAGGCGCTGAAGGGGGCGGACGCCGTCATCAACTGCGCCGGCCCGTTCGCCTCGACCGCCGCCCCGCTGATCGAGGCCGCCCTGCGCGCCGGCATCCCGTACGTGGACGTCGCCGCCGAGATCGAGGCCAACCTCGACACGTTCACGCACTTCACCGACCGCGCCCGTGCCGTGGGCGTCGCGGTGGTCCCGGCGATGGCGTTCTTCGGCGGCCTCGGCGATCTGCTGGTCACGACGGCGATGGGCGACTGGACGTCGGCCGACGAGGCGCACATCGCGTACGGACTGAGCAGCTGGCACCCGACGGCCGGGACCCTCGCCGCGGGCACCGTCTCCCGCGAGCGCCGCGACGGCCGCCGGGTCCGCTACACCGGTGGTCGGTTGGAGTACTACGTCGGCGAGGGCGACCTGCCGAGGATGGACTGGGAATTTCCCGCACCGCTGGGTCGCCGCAGTGTCCTCGGTGAGTTCACGATGGCCGACGTCGTCACCGTCCCCCACCACCTGGCCATCCCCGAGGTACGCACGTACATGAGCACCGACGCCGCCACCGACCTGGCCGCCGCGAACGCACCGGTCGCGGTCGACGGGCTGGGCCGGTCTGCGCAGACGTTCACGGTCGACGTCGTCGTGCGCGCGGGCGAGACGCGACGACGCGTCGTGGCCAGCGGCCAGGACATCTACGCGATCAGCGCGCCCCTGGCGGTGGAGGCGGTTCGCCGCATTCTCGCCGGTCAGACGCGCACGAGCGGCGTCGCCTCGGCCGGCGAGATCTTCGACGCGCCGGACTTCCTGCGCGCGCTGTCGGCGCACATCTCGGTCTCGCCGGTCAGGGGCTGAGGTCAACCAGCGTGATCGACTCGGTTTCCTTGAAGTCGGGGTGTCAGGCCGTCCCGGATGCCCCGACATCAAGGAACCCGAGTGGGTCATGTCGGCGGGGGGCCTTCTGCGCGCGTCTGTGACGCCGGCCAGCGTGGACAGGTACGCCACGCCAGCCGGCGACGGTCACGCCGCGGTGGTCAGAGAGCCAAGCTGACGCCGACTGCCTTACACGCGGTGGAGATGTCTGTGCCAGCCTTCTCGAAGGCGGGGTTGTCGGCGGCGGTCGCCGGGTCCGCCGCGGCCGCGGCCTTGGCCGCCTCGGCGCCGAACTGCCGCAGGGAAGCGGCCAGCTTGCTGTCACCGCCGGCCGAGGCCACCGTGGTCACCTTCTGTTCCAGCTCCGTCAGGATCTTCCGGAAGTCCGCCGCCGACGGCTGACCAGCCGTGGCGACCTTCACCAGCTCTGCCTTCATCTCGTCGCTGACCTTCTTCGCCGACTCGCAGAGCTCCTTGTCGCTCGCGCCGCCCCCGGCGGCGGGCGAGGTCGGCGTGGCGGCGGCGGAGGTGGCTGCCGAGGACGGGGCTGCGGACGTGGAGGCAGGCGTCGTGGGTCCGGCGGTCGTCGCCGCATCTCCGTCACCACAGGCGGCGAGAGCCGTCGAAACGGCAATGATCAACAGGGCAGAGGCAAGACGAGAAGACTTCACGGGCGCGCACGTTAGCCGATGCCCTGACAATGATCAATTCCATGGGAACAGGCCCTACTTGTTCTGCCCATGGACGTTGGTGACAGGGCTGAGATCTTGAAATGGGTGAGGACCTCCGGGTGAGGTGGAGCTTGTCGAAGGTTCCGCATCACCCGGGAGGTCCTCGTGACCCACGCTAATGCACCCCTGACCGAGCGCGGCAGACTGCGTCTGGCCCGCTGCGTCGTCGACGACGAGTGGCCGCTGCGCCGGGCCGCGGAACGGTTTCAGGTCAGTCCGACTACAGCGAAACGTTGGGCCGAGCGCTATCGCGTCGAAGGCGTCGCGGGCATGAAAGACCGCTCGAGCCGGCCACGACACAGCCCGAACCGCACCCGCCCCCAGGTAGAACGCCAGGTGCTGCATCTACGAACGAGCCGGCGTTGGGGACCCGCACGGATCGGCGGACGCCTGGATCTGCCCGCCTCAACATGTCACGCGATCCTGCGCCGCGCGGGCGTTACCCGCCTGGCCCATCTCGACCGGGCTACCCGAGAACCGATCCGCCGCTACGAACACTCCCATCCCGGCGACCTGGTCCACGTCGACATCAAGAAACTCGGAAACATCCCCGACGGCGGCGGCTGGCGCACCCAGGGCCGCGCTCGCGGCAAACTCAACCGCACCGCCACCGCAGGTCACCGCACCGACGCGTGGGGCGGCGCCCGGCTCGGCTACGCCTACCTGCACACCGCGATCGACGACCACTCCAGGCTGGCCTACACCGAAATCCTTCCTGACGAACGTCAAGACACCGCTGCCGCGTTCTGGCAACGCGCCCACGCCTGGTTCAGCTCATCCGGGATCACCGTCCGCCGCGTCCTGACCGACAACGGCTCCTGCTACAAGTCCCGGCTCTGGCACGACACCTGCGCCCAACTCGGTGTCACCGTCAAGAAGACCCGCCCCTACCGACCACAGACAAACGGCAAGGTCGAGCGTTTCCACCGGACCATGACCGACGAATGGGCCTACGCCAAGCCCTACCGATCAGAGACCGCCCGACGCGCCGCCTTGCCCGCCTGGCTCCACACCTACAACAATCACCGGCACCACACCGCACTCGGCGGACCACCCGCCAGCCGCGTCCCCAACCTCTCTGGGCAGAACACCTACTCCGGGCCGCTCGGCAGTGTCGGGTCAGGGTGCAGACCCCACAGGTGCTTCTGTCCTTTCTGGAATGGTCATCGAGATCACCCCGTCGTCCCCCTGAGAAACCGTGCCACTGTGGCAAGGTCAAGGGCCGTGAGATGGCCCGGCATTCCAGACCGGATCGTCACCGCTAGGAAGTAGCCAGAACCCTCACCACCTGGAGATCTCCGTGGCACGTGCCCAACTGTCCCGCCGTTCCCTACTGGCCGCTGGTAGCGCCGCCGCCGTCGCCCTGGGTGCGGTGGCGAGCCCGTCCGCCGCCGCCGCAACGCCAGTCGACAACCCGGTGGACACGCCGGACGAGGCGCTGCGCCGGCTGCTGGCCGGCAACCGGCGGTTCGCCTCCGGGCATGGCCGGCACCCGCGCCAGGGCCTGGCCGACCTGCACCGGCTCGCCGCCGGGCAGCACCCGTTCGCCATCACCCTCGGCTGCGCGGACTCCCGGGTGGCGCCCGAGGTGCTCTTCGACCAGGGCCTGGGTGACCTGTTCGACAACCGGGTCGCCGGAAACATCGTCGACGATCTGCTGCTGGGCAGCGTCGAGTTCGCCGTGGAGGAGTTCGGCAGTCTGCTGATCGTCGTCCTCGGCCACGAACGCTGCGGCGCGATCACCGCCACCATCGACGCCATCCACACCGGCGGCGAGGCACCCGGGCACATCGGCACCATCGTGGACGCCCTGCGCCCGGTCGTCGAGCCGGTCCTGGGCCAGCCCGGCGACCCGGTGGAGAACGGGGTCCGCGCCAACATCGCGGCACAGGTGGCGGCGCTCTCCGCACGAAGCGCGATCATCGCCGAGAAGGTGCACCAGGGCGCCCTGCGCGTCGTGGGCGCCCGCTACGACCTGGACAACGGGCGGGTTTCGCTGGTGGCCTGACGGCCGTCACCCGCTTCTGGGCCACACGGACGGCGGCGCTGGCCGGTCATCCAATGACACCGACCAGCGTCGCCGGTCACGCCGCGACCGACGGGTACGGCGGTAGTAGGACCACCCGGCCAGTGGCAACGCGATCGTCCAGGCCAGCAGGAGCGGGAGGCCGATCAGGACGCCCGTCGGGGTGAAGATGTCCTCCGGGCTGGACTCCGGCAGGTCCGCGGCGAACTGCCAGGGCAGGGTCGCCGAGTAGCCGATCATCAGGGCGGAGCCCAACACCGTCGGCGTCAGCGGCAGCCACGGTGGCACTCTGCGTCCGCGCAGCCACGGCACCCACCGGGGGAAGGTCACTCCCCAGTCGCTGATGAGTCCAAGCGCCAGGACTCCACCGAGCCCGGCGAGGACGCACAGCAGGCCCAGATAGAACGCGCCGGCCGGCATGCCCAGGAAACCCTCGACCGGGTGATCCCCGACGCCGGGCCCGCGACCGTGGTACCACTCGCGGAACGGACCGGGATTGGCGAACATCGGAACGCCGAGGATCCAGGGAATGTGCAGCGGGATGAACCCCAGTACGGGGGCGATCCACGCCACGTGACCGGCTCGGCGTGCCCATGGCGGCGGTGGCGGCGTACGAGGCGGCGCCGCACGTGCTGGTGTTCGAGTCACGGTGGTAGCTCCGTATCGGTGGTGAGCGTCGGTCCCTTCCGGAATCACGCTGCCCGAACGGCAAGACGAGCGAATCCCCGCACCGAGGGAGCCGCTTCCCCGCGCCCGGGGAGAGTTACTCCACCGTCCATGAGATGGCGGGAGGGCGGACCCGGGCGCACAGCGGCCCGCCGGCGGCATCGGTCAACCCGACTCGGCCGACCAGGGTCCCACTGCCCTCGTGTGCCGCGCGGAGCAGCTCGGTCGGGATGTCGGTGAACATCAGCTTGGCTCGTCTGAACATCGCGAAACCGTCCTCGGTCACCGCGCCCCAGCTCAGATACAGAAACCGTGCTCCGGGGCGGCCGTGCACCCACGGCCCGCCGACATCGAGCATCCCGTCGATCTCACGGCTGGACACCTCGAAGCACCAGGTGGCCCTCTCCGCGTCGGCCGGCACCTGATCGACCACCTCGGCCTTGCGCTGGACCCCGACGTGTACGTTACCGAGCCGCAGCGCGTCGGCATCCGCACCGGCACGCTGACCTGGGAGGTCACTGCCGTCGATCCGGATCCGCATCCCACCGACTCTAGTTTCCCGGCCGGTGCATTACGGTGCGGGTCGGCGGTACACAAGGAGGAACGACGATGCCTCTCTCCGTACGACGTCTGGTGACCGCGGTGGCCGCGGCCTCGACTCTGGTGTCGTTGGCGGGCTGTAGCAGCAGCCCTGAACCAGCCGAGGTGCGCACGACGCCGCGCCCCGAGGCTTCGCTCACCCCGTCGCCGGCCGCTGCCGATCAGGAGTTCCAGCGGCTGGAGAAGACGTTCGACGCGCGGCTCGGAATCTACGCCGTCGACACGGGCACCGGCCGCAGCGTGGAGTACCGGGCCGACGAGCGGTTCGCGTACGCCTCGACGTGGAAGGCGCTGGCCGCCGCCGAGGTGCTTGACGGCACCACGGAGGCGGAGCTGGATCGTGTGGTGCGGTACTCGGCGCAGGACCTGGTGGCACATTCGCCGATCACCGAGAAGCACGTCGACGAGGGCATGAGCCTGCGCGCCGTCGCCGACGCCGCCGTCCGCTACAGCGACAACACGGCGGGCAACCTGCTGCTGCGTCACCTCGAAGGCCCGCGGGGGTTCGAGACGAAGCTGCGCGCGCTCGGTGACACGGTCACCGAGCCGGCCCGCTACGAGACCGCGCTCAACGAGGCGACGCCGGGCGACAGGCGGGACACCAGCACCGCGCGGGCGCTGGCGGACGACCTGCGGGCGTACACCGTCGGGGACGCCCTGGCGGCCGCGGACCGCGACGTTCTGCGCGGCTGGCTGCGGGGCAACACCACCGGTGCGGCGCTGGTCCGCGCCGGGGTGCCCGCCGGCTGGGTGGTCGGGGACAAGACCGGCACCGGAGGTTACGGCACCCGCAACGACATCGCCGTGATCTGGCCGCCCGACCGCGCCCCGATCGTCCTCGCCGTGCTGTCCAGTCGTGACGAGAAGGACGCCACCCCCGACGACGCCCTCATCGCCCAGGCCACCAGGGTGGTCGTCGCCCAACTGCGGTAGGTCCGGAGCGCTCGGGGCGCGATCACGTCCCGAACCGGGGGCGCTCGTGCGTGGCGAGCCGTTCCAGCAGGGCGGCGCTGTGTGCCAGCAACGCCCGCTCCTCGTCCGTGAGTTCGGCCTCAATGGCCTGCGCGAGCCAACCGGCCCTTCGGCCGCGCTCCGCTTCGAGCGCGGCCCGACCCGCGTCCGTCAGCTCGACCAGCGACTTGCGGCCGTCCGTGGGGTGCGCCCGGCGCGTGATCAGGTTCTGTTCGATGAGCAGCCCCACCGTCCGGGCCATCGACTGGGGGCGTACGCGCTGATCGGTGGCGAGGTCGCTGGTGGTCATGGCGCCGTCGCGGTCGAGTGCGCCGAGCACGGCGATCTGGCCCAGCGGGATGCGGTCCTCGTGTTTGACACGTCGGGTGAGCTTGCCGATCGCGGTGCGCAGTTCGGCGGCGATGACGGCGGCTTCCGAGGTGGGCATAGGGCACCCTACACCGTTGACCAGCAGAGCTGTGCAGCCAACCTGTACAGCAACACTGCACAGCATTGCTGTAGGGTTTGCCGCTGTCGGGCTCAGCGCCAGCGCTGTCGCAGCCGGAGCCTCGGCACACGACAACGGGGAGGAACTCCCATGTCCGCACCAGAAGTCGACACCGCCATCGAGACCGTCGCCGCCCGCTGCGTCATCGACAGCCGGGGCAATCCCACAGTCGAGGTCGACGTCGTCCTGACGGACGGGTCGCTGGGGCGCGCCGCTGTCCCCTCCGGCGCCTCCACCGGTGCCCGGGAGGCCGTGGAACTGCGCGACGGAGACTCCGCGCGCTGGCACGGCAAGGGCGTAGACCGCGCGGTGGCCCACGTCAACGGCGAGATCGCGGCGTCCGTGCGCGGCCGGGACGCGGCCGACCAGGCCGGTCTCGACGCCGCGCTGGTCGCCCTCGACGGCACCGCCACGAAGTCCCGGCTCGGCGCCAACGCGATCCTCGGCGTCTCCCTCGCCGCCGCCAAGGCCGCTGCGGCAGCGCACCGTCAGCCCCTCTACCGCTACCTCGGCGGCGCCGACGCCCACCTGCTGCCGCTGCCGATGATGAACATCATCAATGGCGGTGCCCACGCTGACAATCCGCTGGACTTCCAGGAGTTCATGATCGTGCCCGTGGGTGCGGACACCTTCGCCGAGGCCGTCCGGATGGGCAGCGAGGTTTTCCACACCCTGCGCCGCGACCTGCTGGCCGCCGGGCACTCCACGGGCGTCGGCGACGAGGGTGGCTTCGCGCCCGCGCTGCGTACCGCCGAGGAGGCGCTCGACTTCGTGCTGGCCGCCATCGAGCGCACCGGCTACCGACCCGGCACGGACATCGGCCTGGTCATGGACCCGGCGTCGTCGGAGTTCTTCCGCGACGGCGTGTACGACTACGTGGGCGAGGGGGTGCGCCGCTCCCCCGCCGAGCAGGCCGACTACCTGGCCAAGCTCATCGACGCCTACCCGGTCGTCTCCATCGAGGACCCGATGGCGGAGAACGACCTGGACGGCTGGCGCGAGCTGACCGCGCGCGTCGGCGACCGCTGTCAGCTCACCGGCGACGACGTGTTCTGCACCAACGAGACGCTGCTGCGCGAGGGCATCCGTACCGGCGTCGGCAACTCGGTATTGGTCAAGGTCAACCAGATCGGGACCCTGACCGAGGCGCTGGCCGCGGTGGCCACGGCCCACCAGGCGGGCTGGACGGTCGTCATGTCGCACCGCTCGGGCGAGACGGAGGACACCACCATCGCGGATCTGGCGGTGGCGACGGGCTGCGGTCAGATCAAGACCGGGTCGCTCTCCCGCTCCGACCGCACGGCGAAGTACAACCAACTGATCCGGATCGAAGAGGAGCTGGGCGACTCGGCACGGTTCGCGGGCCGCTCCGCACTACGTCGGGTGTGACCAGCAGGCAGCGTTAGCGACCAGCGGGCCCCCGATCACGGTCGGGGGCCCCACGGTCCGTGACCGGGTAGGCGCCGTGGCGCTCGGTCGGAGGCCGCGCCGGTCAGCGGCCCGGTCAGCGCGGGTGCGTGCTGAGGCCGTCGAGGATCAGCCCGAGCATGGCCTGCGATCGGTCCTCTTCTCCCGTCGCGGCCCGCCACAGGGCGCCGGTGAGTTGGAGAAAGTCGGCGGGTTCGGCGTCCGCGCGGATGGTGCCGTCACGCTTGCCGGCGTCGAGCAGCTGCGCGATGGCGGCGATGACCGGGCCGTAGCTCTGCTCCGTGATCGACTGATGTGCGCCAGGGCTCAGTGCGGCACCGAGACCATGCTTCTTCCGCATGGCACTCACCAACTCGGTGGTCCAGCGCCGCAGCGCCTCCAATGGTGGCAGCGTAGCCAGCAAGCCGGGGACGGAGTCGGTCAGCTCACCGACCGCGTCCTGGTAGACGGCGAGGACCAGCGCCTCGCGAGACGGGTAGTTGCGGTAGAGGGTGCCGGGGCCGACGCCAGCGAGCTGGGCGATCTGGTTCATGGACGTGTCGCCGTCCTCGGCGAAAGCCCGGCGGGCCACCGCCAGGATGCGGGCTCGGTTTTCGCGAGCGTCTGAGCGGACCACGCCACCTCCTTGCCATCCGGAGAGGTCTCCGGTACGTTAAATGGAGACCTCTCCGCAACGATAGAGGAGCCCATGCGTTACATCAAACTCGGCATGACCGGTCTCGACGTGTCCCCGATCGCCATCGGAGCGATGACCTACGGCGAGCCCGGTCGCGGCCACCCGGTCTGGTCGTTGGACGAAGAGACCAGCCGGCCTCTCATCAAGCACGCCCTGGATGCGGGCATCAACTTCTTCGACACCGCCAACATGTATTCCTACGGCTCCAGCGAGGAGATCCTGGGCCGCGCGCTCAAGGACTTCGCGGACCGCGACGACGTCGTCATCGCCACCAAGCTGCGCCACCCGATGCGGCCGGGCCCCAACGGCAAGGGCCTCTCACGCAAGGCGATCATGACCGAGGTCGACCACAGCCTGCGGCGACTGGGCACCGACTACATCGACCTCTACCAGATCCACCGCAACGACCACTCCACCCCGCTGGAGGAAACCCTCGATGCGCTGCACGACCTCGTCAAGGCCGGCAAGGTGCGCTATCTCGGCGCCTCCTCCATGCCGGCGTGGGAGTTCGCCAAGGCCCTGCACCTGCAGAAGAGCCACGGGTGGGCACGGTTCGTGTCGATGCAGAACCACTACAACCTGCTGGCCCGCGAGGAGGAGCGGGAGATGATCCCGCTCTGCCTCGACGAGGGAGTCGGCACGATCATCTGGAGCCCGCTCGCCCGCGGCCGGCTGGCTCGCGCCTGGGACGACGCGAAGTCGACCGCACGCGCCGAGACCGACGGCGCCTTCGCCGACCTGCTCTACACGCCCGCCGAGGAGACCGCCAACCACGCGATCATCGACGCCGTCGGCGCGATCGCCGCCGAGCTGGGAGTCACCAGAGCCCAGGTCGCCCTGGCGTGGCTGCACAGCAAGCCAGTCGTCACCGCACCACTCGTCGGCGCCAACACCACCGCCCAGATCGACGAGGCGGTCGCCTCACTGGACGTCGACCTCACCGACGCGCACCTCGCCGCCCTCGAACTGCCGTACACGCCGCGATACGACTTCCAAGGCATCTCCGACGAAGCCGAGCTGCAACGGATCAGGGAGCGAATCCCGGGGTACGCCAACGCCTGAGGCGAATGCGGCAGGACCTCTCCGGTCCCGCCGCGACCCACATCACCTGCCCGCCTTGGCACGGTCACGCCGCGGCGGCTGCCTGGCCCACCGGGAACCGCACGCCGGTGAGGTCTTCCGAGACGGCCCAGAGGCGGTGCTGCACGGTCACGTCGTAGGACTCGGGGCTGGAGGTGACCAGCTTCGGATAACCGCGTACCTCGCCCAGGCCGTCGGGGCCGTAGTACTGCCCGCCGAGGACGGACGGGTCGGTGGCGGCCCGCAGGGTGGGCAGCGCGCCCGCCGTCGCGGGCTGGGTGATCACCGGGGCGAGCCAGGTGATCGGCCGGCGCACGACCGCCGGGATGTTGCGGGGCAGTTCGGTGTTGGAGATGCCGGGGTGTGCGGCCACGGCGGCGGTGGTGCCGTGCGCGGCGAGCCGGCGCTGCAACTCGTAGGTGAACATCAGGTTGGCGAGCTTCGACTGGCCGTAGGCGGCAGCCCGGCCGTAGGAACGGTCCCACTGCAGGTCGTCGAAGTGGATGGCCGCGCGGATGCGGTGGCCGTTGCTGCTGACCGTGACCACCCGGGAGCCGGGCACGGGCAGCAGCAGGTCGAGCAACAGGCCGGTGAGGGCAAAGTGGCCGAGGTGGTTGGTGCCGAACTGCATCTCGAAGCCGTCGCGGGTGGTCTGCCTCGGGGTGTACATCACGCCGGCGTTGTTGATGAGCAGGTCGATCCGCGGGTGGGTGGCGCGCAGGCCGGCCGCGGCGGCGCGCACCGACTCCAGCGAGGCCAGATCCAGTTCCCGTACGGAGACGTCGCCGTTCATCCGGGCGGCGGCCAGCTTGCCCTTCCCGGTGTCACGCACGGCCAGCACGACTGACGCCCCGCGCTCGGCGAGTCGCCGGGCGGTCTCGAAGCCGAGTCCGGCGTTGGCGCCGGTGACCACGGCCACCCGGCCGTCCTGGCGCGGAATCTGCTGCTCGGTCCACTTCATCTCAGGCTCCCCAATGTACCGCTGGTTACTTATGCCTGAAACGGTAAGGTACCGTCGGTACCCTGTCAAGGGACCGCCGGTACCTAAGCTAGGGTTGGCGTCATGACGTTCCAGCGGGCGCGCAGCGAGGAGCAGCGTGAGATCCGGCGCCGGGCCATCCTGGAGACGACCTCGGCGATGCTCGACGAGATGCCGGTGGCCGCGGTGACCCTGAACGAGCTGAGCCGGCGGGTCGGCCTGGCCAAGACGGCGGTGCTGCGCTACTTCGAGTCCCGTGAGGCGATCCTGCTCGACCTGATGGACGACCGGACGACGACCTGGCTGGCCGAGCTGGACCAGGAGCTGGCCCACGGCGTCGACCTGAGCGGCTCCGCGCTGGAGCGGGCGGAGCAGACGGCAGATGTGCTCAGCCGGTCGCTTGCCGCCCAGACGGCGCTCTGTGATCTCTTCGGCGCGCAGGGCGGGGTGCTCGAGCACAACGTCTCGGTCGAGGTGGCCCGCCGGCACAAGCGGGCCGCACTGGGCAAGCTCGCGGTGATGGCCGGGCTCGTCCGGCGGCACCTGCCCGAGGTCGGCGACAACGCCGAGATGTTCTGCCTCAACACCCTGATCATGGCTGGCGCGCTGTCCGCCTACACCTCGCCGCCGCCGAGCCTGCTCGCCGTCTACGAGTCCGAGCCGGCGCTCGCGGTGCACCATGTCGACCTGCGGACAGCCCTGCGGCTCGCGATCATCACGTCGCTCGTGGGCATGCTCCCGCGCCCTTGAGTCACTGCGCGAAATTCGATGGCCATGAGGCTGCCTACGGTCTAGGGTGGCCCGCCGTGCTCTCAAACGAACAGATAATCGGACGGGCCCTGGATCGGATCGAGGCCGGGTACGTCTTTCCTGAGAAGGTCGCGGACATCGACGCCGCGATCCGGCGCCGTCTCGCGGCAGGCGAGTATGACAACCTGGACGGGCCGGCACTCTGCGAGACGGTCACCGCTCACCTTCAGCAGGTGTGCCCGGACAGGCATCTGCGGCTGCTGTGGTCGGACCAGCCGCAGTCGCTGGATCCAGCGGACGAAGACGGCGGACGGGCCGCGTTCCTCGCGCTGCTCAGGGCAGAGAACCAGGGCATCCGCCGGGTCGAGCACCTGGACGGGAACGTCGGGCTCATCGACGTGCGGCGCATCGCGTACGCCGACGAAGGCGCCGCCGTGATCGGCGCGGCCATGCAACTGGTCGCCCACAGCTCCGCGCTCATCCTGGACTTGCGCGCCTGCTCCGGCGGAACACCGGAGGGAGCCGCGATGTGGTGCAGCTACTTCTTCCGCGACGACCAGGTGCACCTCAACGACTTCTACGAGCGGTCCACCGGCGCCACCCGCCAGTTCTGGACGACCGCGCACCTGCCCGCGCCGCGCTACGCGGACCGCCCGGTCTACGTGCTCACCAGCGCGATGACGTTCTCCGGGGGCGAGGACGTGCCGTACACCCTTCAGGCGCACGGCCGGGCCGTCGTCGTCGGTGAGACGACACGTGGCGGCGCGCATCCGACGGCCCGCCACCCGGTCACCGGACACATCCTCGTGACCGTGCCGACCGCCCGGACCATCAACAGCGTCACCGGCACCAACTGGGAAGGCGTCGGCGTGGTCCCCGACGTACCCGTCCCGGCGGACCAGGCACTCGACACGGCCCTCAAGGCCATCGCGGGCGCATAGGCGCGGCTGCGTCGGCGGCAAATGATCGACTCGGGTTTCGTGAAGTCGGGGTGCCCACGGAGCCGAGACACCCCGACTTCCGTGAAGGCGAGTGGATCGTGCCCGCCGCCGGCGTGCTCAGCTCGAACCCGATCGGCGGGCCGAAGGTCGCCCAGACGGTCACCGTCGACGGAAGCCCTGGTGGGCGTGCCAACAGCCCCAGCCGATCGCGGCGACGCAGGCGACCCGCACCGCAAGCAGGATCGGCAGGCCCAACCGGCCCTGATCGACGAGCCAGTCGTGCAGTCCCCAGAAGAGGGCGGTGAACACGACCGCCGCCACCACCGCGACGGCCGACCCGGTCACCACCTACGCCCAGCGGCGGGCCAACAGAACCGGGGTTGCGGCGCGGTCGCCGTCGAGCCGGCGCCCCTCGTCATCGACCCCCGTCATGGCCGGCAGCCTAGTTGTCCCCGGCGAGGGCTACGAACCCCGTCGAGTGGCGCGCATGTCAGCTGGGCGGCGGCGGACACTCCAGGACCGCTATCGAGTTTCCGGCGAACAGCCTCAGGTGCGGGTGCCCGGAGAAGATCTGGACCGCTTCGTCGTGCGAGCCCGCTTCGACGATGGTGCAGCCGGTCAGCGAGTCGGTGAAGTCCTCGACGCCCTGCGCGGTGACCAGTTTCTACGCGTTCAGCGGGGCGCCGGGGTCGACGATGGCCCTCTCGTTGGCCTGCGCCCACGACGCCCAGGCGTTAATGAACTCGGTCTGCTGCTGTTCGGTGAGGTCGGCCTTGCCGGCCTCGTCAGCCGCTCCGTTGAAGAGCGCGAGGAACCTGCCCATCCCCGCATCGTAATGGCGGCCCACTGGCAGGCGTCGAGACCGGCGGGGAACTGCGCCGGTACACAGTGCGCCAGCTACCTGGACCCGAGGCCGTTCTATCGGTTTCCGTGCCGGCCGTATCGCGCGACCATCGTGCGGACGGCGTCGTCCACCACCGCGATCACGCGCTCCGGGGTCACCGTCCATCCCGGGACCAGCAGGCTCGGCCAGAACAGGTAGTTGGAGATCATCCCGAGGAACTGCGTGGCGGCCATCTGCGGGTCTGCGATGTCCGCCGTCCCCGCGTCGCGCTCGGCCACGAGGTAGGCCCGAACCGTCTCGAAGTACGGCAGCTTGCCCTCCGCGAAGTGCGCCTTGGCCAACTCCGGAAAGCGGGGCAACTCGGCGATGACGATGCGGAACAGATCCGCCATCCCCGGCCGCCCCAACAGCGCCGCATAGTGCCGCCCGAGCGCGGTCAGGCCGGCTGCCAGGTCACCCGCTGACGGCACCTCGGCGTCATCACCACCGGCCCAGGAGTCGATGACGATGGCGTCGAACAGGGCCGCCTTCGTCGGGAACTGCTTGAACAGCGTCGCCTTCGACACCCCGGCTTCCTCGGCGATGCGCGCCAGCGACGCCCGGTCGTAGCCCAACTCGAGGAACAACTGCGTGGCGGCCCGCACGATCAGCGCGCGCTTCTGCTGAGCCACACGCTGGTGATAGGTCGTCATGCAACCATCATAGCGAGGTGAGTGGGTTGACTCACCACTCGCGGCGACGTACGGTTGCCATGGTGAGTCGATCGACTCACCATTTGCCCGCTCACGGAGGACCGCATGTCCCGCTTCACCGCTCAAACAGTTCTCGTCACCGGCGGCACGGGTGGGCAGGGCGCCAGCCACGTACGCGCCTTCCATGCCGAGGGCGCCAACGTCGTCATCGCCGACATCGACGCCGAGCGCGGCGCCGCCCTCGCCGCCGAACTGGGTGACACAGCACTTTTCGTACGCCTCGACGTCTCCGACGAGAAGTCGTGGGCCGCCGCCGTCGCGGCGACCGAGGAAGCGTTCGGCGCGCTCACCATCCTGGTCAACAACGCCGGAGTGCAGAACCCGCCGGCCCTCATCGAGTCCACCGATCAGGCCACGTGGGCTCGCATCCTCGACATCAACCTGACCGGCACGTTCCTCGGCATCAAGACCGCCGCACCAGCGCTGCGGCGAGCGGGCGGTGGGGTGATCGTCAACATCGCCTCGATCATGGGCACCGGAGGCACCGCCTTCTACGCGCCCTACGTCGCCAGCAAGTGGGCCATCCGCGGGCTCACCCAGACCGCCGCCCTCGAACTGGGTCGCGACAACATCCGCGTCAACACCATCCACCCCGGGGTCGTCGCCACCGCGTTCATCACCGAACCAGCAGCCGGTGCCGACGCGCCGATCGCCGACTTCTACACCCCCGAGCCGTTCGCCGTGCCCCGGCTCGGACAGCCCGCCGACATCACCGCAACGCTGCTGTTCCTCGCCTCGCCCGACGCCGCGTTCATCACCGGCGCCGAGCACATCGTCGACGGTGGGCTGCTCCTCGGGCCCGCTTTGAAGAACGAGGCCGCATGACGTCGCTGTCGCACCTACCGCCGGAGATCAGGCGAGCCATCGAGATCACGCCCGCGGCCGGCACCCGCGAACGGATCGTGGACATCACGACCACTGGACGGCGCACCGGACGACCCCGCCGTATCGAGATCTTCTTCTACCGCGCCCACGGCGCCACCTACCTCTGCAGCGGCGCGGGCGGAGGCCCCACCGGCTGGAGCGCGAACCTGCGCGCGAACCCCGCCTTCACCTTGCACCTGAAGAACGGCGTCACGGCCGACCTGCCGGCTCACGCCACCCCCGTCACCGACCCGGCCGAACGAGCGGCGGTCCTCGCCGCCATCGTCGACGACCTCAACCAGCCCCACGATCCCGGCACGATTCGGCCGACACGGTTGGCGGACTGGGCGAACAGCAGACTGATGCACATCGATGTCGACTGACGTCGCAGGTCGCCAGATGTCGCCGCGCGTCGTCTCTCACTCGATAGCTGCCTATCAGCGGGTGAGGCCGACGAGCGTGGCCAGTCGCGCCACGCCGGCCGGCGCCGGCTGCGCGCGGGCGACATCGGCGATGACGGTACGCGCCAACGGCCGGCACCGAACCTCAGCCGGCGCGACACTGTCCGCGTCGACCAGGGCGCGGGCCGCCCCGCGCACGTCACCGAGGTTCAGGTACGCCCGCGCGACGTCGACCAGGTACGCGCCCCGGTAATCGGCCGGCAACCGCCGCCACCCCTCCCGCCGCACGATCGCCGCATGCCGCCGTACCGCCTCGGCAGCGTCACACCGCGCGGCCGCCACCAGCACCCGCGCCACCTCGACGGCGACCGGACTGAAGCTGGTGCGGTGCGTGTCGACGTACCCCCGAAGGGTTGCGGCGACGCCCGCGGCCCGGTCGGTCAGCTCGTCGGCGCGGCGGTGCTCGCCGCAACCGGCGGCAGCAAGCGCGGCCTGCACCAGCAATGTCCCACCCACCGCCCTCCCCCGGTGATCGCCCTGACCCTCGCTCTCGCCCTCTCGGCCACCACAGTGGGCTGACGGTGGCAGGACGCGGGTGGCGGCCGGGAGCAGCGCGGCCAGGGCCAGGCGGTCGCGGTCCTGCGCGCGCAGCGCCTGACCCACCGAGATGGTCGCTGTCGCCGCGAGCAGCCTGTCGTCCCCGGCAGCGGCCATCGCCCGGTCGGCGGCCAGCCAGCCGAGGTCGGCCTCGCCGAGCTTGACCAGCAGCGACGAGGTGATCCGGTACGTCTGCACCAGCAGCTCCGCCGACCGCGCACCCCGAGCGGCGTCGAGCAGACCTGGCACCACCCGCACCAACTGCCCGTAGTGCGCGTGCTGGTAGGTCAACCAGGCGTACCCGACCTGCCGTCGCAGCTCGTCCGTCTGCGGCGGAGCCTCCGGGGTGTCGTAGCGGGCGAGCGCGGCCCGGATGTCGTCCACCCCGTCCGGCGTGCCCGCCGAAGTGCTCCGCGGCTGACCGAGCAGCACCTCCGGCTCCACCCGCAGGACGTGGGCCAGCTCCTGGATCACCGAATACCTATCCAGGGCGCGCACACCCCGCTCCACCTTGTCCACCCAGCTCTTCGACCTACGCAGCCGGTCGGCGAGCATCTGCTGCGTCATCGACCGCCGCATCCGCCACCGCGCCACCCGCCGGCCGATGGGGACGTCATCGCTGGTCACGCCGCCACCGCCGGTCCGGGACCGCGCGGGTCGTGTCGTCAACGGGTACGCGCTCCGCCTCGGCCTGGGCAAGGAGGCGCTGTTTGGCGGCCTCCCGCTCGGCTGCTTCCGACTGCTCGCCCTTGTTTGCCGATTCGTCGCCCTGCATCGCCACCTCCGTTAGCCGGGGCGTGACGTTCAGAATTCACCGCCACTCAGGACCCCTGCGATCAGCGAAGCGGGCTGCCGGTCGACCGACCAGATGGCAAGCAATGCGCTCGGTTGCGCTGGTCAGGACGTGGGTTGCGCAGGGTTGCGCGGGTCCCCACAGGACCGCAGCAGCCCATAGGCTCGTGACTGTTGGTAGTTGGCTGATGTCTGGGGGCGGAACCATGGCGCGACCGGTGACGAACTCGGCGTTCGAAGGGCTGCTGCGTGCCGCCGGCTACGGCAACGCCCACGCCGCGTTCGCTCGCCAGCTCAATCACGCCGGCCGCAACGAGGGCGCCTGGCGCTACGACGCTGCCAGCGTCTACTGGTGGCTGCGCGGTCGCCGGCCTGCCGAGCACGTACAGGCCGCGATGGCGGAAACACTTGCCCGCAAGCTCGGTCGCTCAGTCGCCGCCAGGGAGTTGGGGTTCGGCGCAGTCGACAGCATCGGAATGTGTTCCTATCCCGCGTCCGTTGATGGTGCGATCGATACCGCCGAGCAGATCTGGACGAGGCTGGCCAAGCACCTCAACCAACATGCCAGCGGAGCGTTCGACAGCGGCAAAGCCCTTGAGGCTGCGCTCGGCTGGCGGTATGACCTGCCCGACGAGGCAGTCAGCCGAAACGGCCGGCAACAGGTCACCTCCACTGATGTTCAATCGCTCTACGCGCTGGCGGACCATTTCACCGATCTCGACCGACGTCACGGCAGCGGTTCTCCGCGTACCCGTGCCGTCATGGCAGATTTCCTCGTACGTCAGGTCGCGCCCATGCTGCGCGGCACCTACACCGATGCTGTGGGGCGCGACCTCATGCGCGCAGCGGCAACACTTTCCGGCCAACTCGCCTTCATGTCGTACAACGCGGGCGAACATGCCATGGCGCAACATCATGTGACCCTCGGCCTGCGACTTGCCAAGGCGGCTGACGACCGCCTCTACGGCGCCCACCTGTTGGCCAACCTGGCCACCCAGGCTGTGTTCTTGGGGCACGCCCGGGAGGCGGCGCGGCTCGTAGAGGCAGCCATTGACGGGGCCGGCCGTGCACCCGCCGCAGTGCTCACTCGCCTGTACGCCACCGCTGCTACCGCGTACGGACAGTCAGGCGAGCGGCGTGCCTGCCAGCTCGCCCTCACCAGGGCTGAGCGTGCTCTCGACCGGACCGGCACAGACCCCGGCCCGCGCTGGGTCAACTACTTCAGCCCGGCCCACCTGGCCGGGGCCGCGCTGAGGTGCCTGGGCGACCTGCATCTGTACACCCAGGCCCTTCGACATTCTTCCGAAGCGCTCACCCTCGGCAACCAGAACACCCGGACGCGTGCCCTGCACACCGCCCTCATCGCCATCACTCATGCCCGCGCTGGAGACACCAACGCCGCCTGCAACTGGGGCTGGAAGCTGACGCAGCAGGCTGCAGACATCCAGTCGGCGCGCGTTCAACAGCGCGTCCGCCAACTCACTACCACGCTCAGCCCGCAGCGGGCATCACCCCCGGTGAACGAAGTCCTGCATGCCCTCGCGGTCATGCCAGCAGCGATGTAGAGCGAGCGCACCTAGACATGTCGGCTAGCGTCACCGAGGTGACTTGGACGGAGCCTGCCACCTGGTACGCCAACCTGGCTTCCTTCTACGCCGCCGCCGCAGCTTTCATCACCGACCCGGCCGGCGATGTGCTGCTCGTCAAACCGACATACCGCGACCACTGGACCTTCCCCGGCGGCTACGTGGATGAGGGCGAATACCCACACGAGGCCTGTGACCGAGAGATCCGAGAGGAGTTGGGGGTGGCCGTGGTCGTGGGTGGCCTTCTCGTAGTCGACTGGTCACCGCCCGCCGGGCAGCGGCCTCGCGCGATCATTAGCTTTACGTTCGACTGCGGGTCCACTGCCAGCCTCGACGGCTTCATTCTGCCTGGGCAGGAGTTGGAGGACATTGCCTTCTTCCCGCCCCGCGAGGCAGAGCAGCGCCTTCCCGGCAACGTCGCCACACGAGTTCGGGCGGCGATACATGCCCGTGACAGACGCACCCCGGTTTACCTTGTCGGGGGCCGGCCGCCTGCCTAACTATCGGTGGGTGCTCCGACGTCGGTGCCTCTGTCCTGCTCCTCGTATCGCCCGTCGTCGGCTCTGGCCATGCATCGGCCGACTTGGGTCGGAAGCCTGACACTGATTGGGCTGTCGAGGCAGGGCAACGCACACTCGCTCGGTGAACAGTTGTTGCAACGAAGCCTGAATCTGGGAGTTGGATTGATACTTCGCGAGTTCCTCTACGTCGACACCGAAAAAGTTCGGGGAATGCTAGCTCAATTAGATGGGGGCATCGCCGAGGAAGCGCGAAACACGACTAAGAGCGACAGGCGGACGGAGGCTGGCGTTAAGGGATTCGCTGGACATTACCAGGGGTGGGGTGAAGAGAATTACACCACGAAGTCTCTCGGTGACGCCCTATTTCCTACCCTAGAAGATGCACTGGATTCCAGTGGCCTGATAAAGGACCTGTCTGACCACCTGCAAGGTGCGCCTTTCTGGACATCTGAGGAGTTGCGAGAATCAACACCCCCGGGCACCCTTGTCCGCGTAGCTTCGCCGGGATCACTCTTCGACGCTCGATACGTCGCAGCAAGCTTGGCAGGATTCGGCGCGACTCATTCAGGACTCGAAGGCATAGGCTCGGTGCCCGCCGCCTCGCCCACTGCATCCTCGCGACCCAACAAAGGGCGACCAGCAAGAATAAAGGTGGATAAGTCGCACGAGACCAATCAAATCGAGGACGCTATCCCCGAATTTGGCCCGCTCAAGAACGACGACGGAAGCCAGGGGATCGGACCGGAATTCTTTCGCGGGCTCGTAAAGATTGCTCGCGGGCTATTCATGCCCGGACTACATCTGAACCTATACCCAACCGATAGCGACACTCTCAGCATCGGCGTGCGACTTCAGGAAGGTAGGCATTTTCTCGACGGCGACCCGGAAATCCTTTTTGCTCGATATGGGACAGGTAAGCAATTCTGGACTGTCGTCGGGACGATCGGACACTACGCTAACAGTGATGACCGGGTCGCTCCATCGTATGGAGATATCACCGACGGAACCGGCAATGTAGTTCGGGGGCGGACCGCCGCCTTCATCAACTCGTACATGCGCTTCTTGGGTGCTCTGGGCTTTGCCGATGTGCCCCAATGGCCTGGCTTCAACATCGTCCCACTGGCTGTCTACCGCGTCATTGCAACCTCCCGCTCCGAAGCCGAAGCTCCTTAACCGCCGCGCCATCCCGATGCTCCTATGGAGGTCAAGGGGCGAGGGCGGCGAAATTGGGGCGTAGGGCGGCGTAGATGCCCCGGACGATGTAGCGCTGCGATCAGAGGCCCGCGATGTCCGCCCCGGCGGAGACCACGGCACACGCCGCCGACAAGGTGGCCAGCATGACGGCGACCCGACTCCCCCTGCCCTCTTGGATCCTCACTAGGACAGGCTCGGCCTGCAACACTCCTCCAGAAAGTCCGTCACGACTCGCGTCCGTATCTGGCTGCGCTGCTCGACCGGCGGGCGTCGCCGCCCTATGCCAGCCGAACCACGCGAAAGCCTTTCCCCAGCAATGTCCGGGTGCGCTACCACAGCCGAAGAGCAGTCCCGTCGTAAAATTGCGGCACGGAGTGCCACGCTGAGTTGGAAATCCGCACATAGTAGGCGCTTCAAACGCCAAGAGCCAGGATGGGATGGCGACAACTGCTGATAGCGACCATCCGAACATCGGCCAGTCCCGTTGGATCAACGAGATTGGAACGAAGACGATCGCCGCTGGGAACGCAAGCAGAGTGGCGCCCGCCTTATACCGCTTCGGAATCATACGTCGCGCTTTATTCGCCACGGATCGCACCACCCCATCGATAACCGAGAATGGACCGGTCATCACATTAGGCGATGGGAGGCACGCTGCGGTGTCCGAAGTTTGTCACCGAGGATGCGTAAATCCTCAGTCGGAGCATGACTCCTTCGTCGCCTGCATCCGCCGCAAAGGCCCGGTTCGCCCGTGCTGCGGTAAACAGCTAGCAGCTAGGTAGGCAGTTACGATTCGGGCAGCACGACTCGGCCGCCCATATCCAAGCACCTCAGAGCGCCACGATCGCCGCCGTTTCGGCAGGCAGTTGGATCCGGTCCCGCATCACCGTGACCCCCTCCCCCGTAGCCAACAACACCCGCCGCGCCACCCCCGGCAACGACACCCCTTGCCCCCGCCCAGCCAGGTTCGCCACCACCAGCGTGTCGCCCCGCCGCATCACCAGGAACTGGTCCCCGTGCTGCACGGATACCGCGTGCAGTCGAGGATCCGACAGGTCCGGCAGCGACCGACGCAGCGCGATCAACCGCTGGTAGAACGCCAACATCTCCCGATGCTCAGGCTTGTCCAGCTCTGCCCAGTCCAACCGCGACCGCGCGAACGTCTGCGGGTCCTGCGGATCGGGCACGTCCCCCTCAGCCCACCCGTGCGACGCGAACTCCCGCCGCCGCCCAAGAGCGACGGCGGTAGCCAGCTCCGGCTCCGGATGCGACGTGAAGAACTGCCACGGCGTAGAAGCCGCCCACTCCTCCCCCATGAACAGCATCGGGGTAAACGGCGCGGTCAACAGCAGCACAGCCCCCACCCGCAGCAGCGAGGGCGACAACGAAGCCGAGATCCGATCCCCGGTAGCCCGGTTGCCGATCTGGTCATGGTTCTGCAAATAGGCGACCAGCCGATGACCAGGGACACGGGAATCCAGAGGCCGCCCATGGTGACGGTTGCGGAAGCTCGACCACGTGCCGGCGTGGAAGAAGCCGCCGGTGAGCACGTCCGACAGCGTCTCCAGCGAGCCGAAGTCCCCGTAGTACCCCTGCCGCTCCCCCGTCAGCAGGGTGTGCAGCGCGTGGTGGGCGTCGTCGTTCCACTGGGCGTGCAGCCCGAACCCACCCGCCTCCCGAGGCGTGATGAGCCGTGGATCGTTGAGGTCGGATTCGGCGATCAACGACAGTGGCCGGCCCAGGTGCGTCGACAAGGCCTCAACCTCGATGGCCAACTCTTCGAGCAGCGGCACCGCGCGGGTGTCGGGCAGGGCGTGCACGGCGTCCAGGCGCAGGCCGTCGACGTGGTAGTCGCGCAGCCACATCAGCACGCTGTCGATGATGTAGCGGCGTACCTCGTCGGAGTGCGGGCCGTCCAGGTTGACCGACCGGCCCCAACTGTTGCTCTGCTCGGCGAGGTAGGGCCCGAACCGCGGCGCGTAGGCCCCGGAGGGCCCGAAATGGTTGTAGACGACGTCGAGGATCACCCCCAATCCTTTGGCGTGCGCGGCGTCGACGAGCCGTTTCAGGCCGTCCGGGCCGCCGTAGGGCTGGTGCGGGGCATACCAGCAGACACCGTCGTACCCCCAGTTGTGTTCGCCGTTGAAGGCGTTGACCGGGAGCAGCTCGATCAGGTCGACACCCAACGCCACCAGGTGGTCGAGGCGCTCGATGGCCGCGTCGAAGGTGCCTTCCGGGGTGAAGGTGCCGATGTGCAGCTCGTAGAGGATGCTGCCGGGCAGTTGCCGCCCGGTCCACGAGCTGTCGGTCCACTCGAAGGCGGCGTGGTCGTAGCGTCGGCTCGGCCCGTGCACTCCCGCAGGCTGCCACGGCGACCGGGGGTCGGGCAGTGGGGTTTCGTCGTCGTTCAGCAGAAAGGAGTAGTCGAGGCCCGCATCCGGCACCTCGACCCGCCACCAGCCGTCGGCGGCGGCGCGCATCTCATGGTCGGTGTCGCCCGACAGACGCAGCCGGACCCGTTCGGCGGCGGGTGCCCACACGGAGAATTCGGTCATGAAGCAGCCTCCACGGAAGCGGTGGGAGGAGCCAGCAGTGCGACGGGATAGTCGGCCAGCAGATCGGCCAGGGAAGTCTCCCCGCCACTGTAGACCCGGCCGGTGAACAGGTCAGTCACCTCGTTAACGGGAAGCGACAGGACTGTGTCACACCACCCGCCGGCGCGTGCCAGGCCCAGCGGCAGGCGGGTCACCACGGCGATCGCGCCGCCCCGGTCGAAGGCCACCACGTGCCGCCCCTGCGGCCCGTGCGCCGGCACCGGCCGGTAGCCGGTGAACAGCTCCGGGTGCGCCCGCCGCAACCGCAGGGTCCGCGACACCACCAGCAGCTTCGCGGCGCCGCTGTCGTCCACCGGGGGACGCCAGCCGCCGTCCAGACGCGCCAGCACCTCCCGGCGTACGGAGAAGTCGACCGGGCGGCGGTTGTCCGGGTCGACGAGGGAGTTGTCCCACAGCTCGGTGCCCTGGTAGGTGTCCGGAACGCCGGGCATGGTGAGCTGCACGAGCTTCTGCCCGAGCGAGTTGCACCAGCCGGCCGGGGTGATCGCGGCGGCGAGTTCGGTCAGCTCGTCGCGCAGGCTCGGGTCGTCGTACATCCGGTCGACCACGGCGTGCATCGCCTGCTCGAAGGCCGGGTCCGGCTCCGCCCAACTGGTCGACGCCGCGGCCTCCCGAGCGGCCTTCTCCACGTACGCGTGCAGCCGCTCCCGCTCGATCGGCCACGCGCCGACGGCGGTCTGCCACAGCAGGTGGGCGAACGACGGGTCGGGCAGCGGGGCGTACCCCATCCAGGTGGTGACCTGCTCGGCCCAGCGCTGCGGCAGCTCGCTGAGCACGGCGAGGCGGGCGCGCACGTCCTCGCCGCGTTTCGTGTCGTGGGTGGAGACGGTGGTCATGCTCGCCGGCCAGCGGACCTGCCGGGCGGCGGCGAAGCGGTGGAACTCCGCCGGCGGCACCCCGAAGTGGGCGGGGCTGCCGCCGACCTCGTTGAGCGCCACGAACCGGGTCCAGCGGTAGAACGCGGTGTCCTCCACGCCCTTGGCCATCACCGCGCCGGTGAACTGCGGGAAGCGGCGGGCCAGTTCGTCCTCGGGGTCGCGCAGCCGGCGGGTGACCGCGTCCAGGACGCTGACCAGGTCGGGTCGGCGACGACCGGCCTCGGAGCGGGCAGCGGCGAGGTAGCGGGCGCCGTGCGGCGGGTAACCCCGGTAGACACCGAACACGGCAGCCAGCTCGGCGAGCGCGGCGCGGGCCCGCTCGGTCGGCACCTCGGGGGCGAGAGCGGCCAGCCGGGTCAGCTCGGCGGCGAGCAGCCGGGTGGCGGCGGCGAGCTTCGTGTCGTGGGTCAGGTCCTCCCAGGACGTGTGGTGCCCGGCGAGGCGGGTGTCCAGCGCGGTGAAGTCCCCCTCGGTGTCCGGGTCGACGAAGAGACCGCTGACCGCGGGCAGGGCGTCGTAGCCGGTGGTGCCGTCCACCGGCCAGTCCGGCAGCTCCTCGCCGTACTCCAGGATCTTCTCCACCACGAGCCAGGCCTGCGGCGCGGCCTCCCGCAGCCGGGTGAGATAGCCGCCCGGGTCGCGCAGCCCGTCCGGGTGGTCGACGCGGATGCCGTCGACCTCCCCGGCGGCGGCCCAGCGCAGGATCAACTCGTGGGTGGCGGCGAACACCGCCGGGTCCTCCACGCGCAGCCCGGCCAGGCCGGAAACGGCGAAAAACCGGCGGTACGTCAGCTCGGCGTCACCCCGACGCCAGGACACCAGCTCGTAGTGCTGCCGGTCGTGCACCTCCCGCGCGCCGCCGTCGCCGGTGCCGTCGGCGACCGGGAAGCGGTGCTCGTGGTAGCGCAGCTCCCCGTCGACCAGTTTGAGATCGTTCAGGGCGGCCGGGTCGTCGGCCAGCACCGGCAGCAGCAGCCGGCCCCGGTCCCAGTCGATGTCGAACCAGTCGGCGTACGCCGAGTCGCGCCCCCAGCGCAGCACGTCCCACCAGGCGGGGTTGGCCGGCGGTACGGCGACACCGGCGTGGTTGGGCACGATGTCGACGACCAGCCCGAGCTGCCTGTCGCGCAGCGCCCGCAGCAGCCGTTGCCGGGCGGCCTCACCGCCCAGCTCCGGGTTGATCGCCCGGTGGTCGACCACGTCGTAGCCGTGCGCCGAGCCGGGGGTCGCGGTCAGCAGCGGGGCGCTGTAGAGGTGACTGACGCCCAGGTCGTCGAGGTAGTCGACGATCGCGGCGGTGGCGTCCAGGTCGAAACCGGGGCGCACCTGGACGCGGTAGGTGGCCGTTACCGGGGTGCCCGCCATGTCAGATCGTCCTCTCCAGCACCACCAGGGAACGGTCCGGCACCCGGATCGTGCCGCCCGCGCTGATCACCGTGGCGTCGTCCGGCGCGGGTTCCGCCGTGCTGATCACGCGTTCCCACTTCTGGCCGTACTCGCTGCCGGGCAGGGTGAAGTCCAGCGGTGCGTCGTGGGCGTTGAAGCAGAGCAGGAACGAGGCGTCGCGGTGGCGTTGGCCGTACTGGCCGCGCTCGCGGATGCCCTCGCCGTTGACGAACAGCGCCACCGAGCGGCCGAAGTCGTTGCCCCAGTCCTCGCCGGTCATCTCCCGCCCGTCCGGGGTGTGCCAGGCCAGGTCGGGCAGCGGCTCGTCGGTGCCACGCCCACCCACCGGCAGGCCGGTGAAGAACCGGCGGCGGCGGAACACCTGATGCCGTTTGCGGAACGCGGTGAGCGTCTGGACGAACTCCAGGAGTTGTTCGTCGACGTTGTCCCAGTCGACCCAGGCCAGCTCGCTGTCCTGGCAGTAGACGTTGTTGTTGCCGTGCTGGGTGCGGCCCAGCTCGTCACCGTGCCCGATCATCGGCACGCCCTGCGACAGCATGAGGGTGGCCAGGAAGTTGCGCCGCTGCTTGGCCCGCAGGGCGAGCACCGCCTCGTCGTCGGTGTCGCCCTCGACGCCGCAGTTCCAGGATCGGTTGTGGCTCTCGCCGTCGCGGTTGTCCTCGCCGTTGGCCTCGTTGTGCTTGTCGTTGTACGACACCAGGTCGTTGAGGGTGAACCCGTCGTGGACGGTGACGAAGTTGATGCTGTGGAACGGGCGGCGCCCGTCGTCCTGGTAGAGGTCGGCCGAGCCGGAGATCCGGGACGCGAACTCGGCGAGGGTGGCCGGCTCACCGCGCCAGAAGTCCCGCACCGTGTCGCGGTACTTGCCGTTCCACTCCGTCCACAGCGGTGGGAAGTTGCCCACCTGGTAGCCGCCGGGGCCGACGTCCCACGGTTCGGCGATCAGCTTGACCCGGCTGATCACCGGGTCCTGCTGCACCACCTCGAAGAAGGTCGAGAGCCTGTCGACCTCGTAGAACTCGCGGGCCAGGGTGGCGGCCAGGTCGAAGCGGAAGCCGTCGACGTGCATCTCCTGCACCCAGTAGCGCAGCGAATCCATGATCAGTTGCAGCGAGTGCGGGCTGCGGACGTTGAGGCTGTTGCCGGTGCCCGTGTAGTCGACGAAGTAGCGGCGGTCCTCTTCGCTGAGCCGGTAGTAGCTGGGCGCGTCCACACCCTTGAAGCTCAGCGTCGGCCCGAGGTGGTTGCCCTCGGCGGTGTGGTTGTAGACCACGTCGAGGATGACCTCGATGCCGGCCGCGTGCAGCGCCCGGACCATCCCGCGGAACTCCTGCACCTGCTGACCGCGCCGGCCCAGCGCGGAGTAGCCGTGGTGCGGGGCGAAGAAGCCGATGGTGTTGTAACCCCAGTAGTTGCGCAGCCCCAGGTCGGCGAGACGGTGGTCGTGGACGAACTGGTGCACCGGCATCAGCTCGATCGCGGTCACCCCGAGCCGGGTCAGATAGTCGATCATCGGCGGGGAGGCGATGCCCGCGTACGTGCCGCGCAGCTCCTCCGGGATGTCCGGGTGGCGCATGGTCAGCCCGCGTACGTGGGCCTCGTAGATCACCGAGTGGTGGTAAGGGGTGCGCGGCGGCCGGTCGTTGCCCCAGTCGAAGTACGGGTTGACCACCACCGACTTCGGGATGAACGGCGCCGAGTCGGTCTCCGACATCCGCTCCGGCTCGGCCATGTCGTAGTCGTAGACCGCCGGGTCCCACGTCACGTCACCGTCGATGGCCTTGGCGTACGGGTCGATCAGCAGCTTGTGCGGGTTGCAGCGCAGCCCGTTCGCCGGCTCGTACGGGCCGTACACCCGGTAGCCGTAGCGCTGACCCGGCTCGATGCCCGGCAGGTACGCGTGCCACACGTACGCGTCCACCTCGCGCAGCTCGACGCGGCGCTCGGCGCCGGTGTCCCACTCGTCGAAGAGGCACAACTCGATCCGCTCGGCCACCTCCGAGAAGATGGCGAAGTTGGTGCCCATCCCGTCGTAGGTGGCGCCCAGGGGGTACTGCTCGCCCGGCCAGACCTGCATGTCGCTCCCTCAAAACCCGGTCATGTGCGCGGGTATTGCCCTGCCCCCGGGCACGCCAATCCATCCTTTCAGGCGGTGACCGGAATCCACCTGTCTGATGCCCGCTAGACCCATCGGGTGTCTTCCGTCACCTTGGCACCTCTCGAGGTGCGGTATCGCGCTCGATGCCCTTTGCTTGTTGGGGGCACGCGCCCGCGCGTGTCCACTCGGCCCTCGGCCACCCCTTACACCTCTCGCTCCGCCGCCACTGACGCCGGCGCGCACCACCATGCATGGACGGAGATTGATGTGACCCTGCGGGTCGACGAGCAGCACGCTGCCACCACGGACCGGGTCCACCGGCCCACCCTGACCTCCCGGCCCCAGCTCCCGACCCAGCCCGGCACCGGCGTGCCGCCGCAGACCCGTCGCATCCTGATGTTGTCCTGGGAGTACCCGCCGGTGCTCGTCGGCGGCCTCGGCCGACACGTCCACGCACTCTCCGTCGCCCTCGCCGCCGCCGGCCACGACGTCACCGTCGTCACGCGCCACACCGAGGGCGCACCCCTGGAGGAATACGCCGACGGCGTCCGCATCCTGCGCGCCCCCGAAGACCCCGTCACCTTCCCCCTCGCCACCAGCTCCCTGCTGGCCTGGACCATGGCCTTCAACCACACCCTCACCCGCACCGCCCTACGCGCCACCGAAGCCGGCACCTACGACGTCATCCACGCCCACGACTGGCTCGTCGCCCACACCGCGATGACGTTGCGCGACCACCTGGACATCCCACTGGTCAGCACGATCCACGCCACCGAGGCGGGCCGGCACCAGGGCTGGCTGCCGGAGGAGATGAACCGCACCATCCACGGCGTCGAGCAGTGGCTCAGCAGCGAGTCCGGCCGGGTGATCGTCTGCTCCGGCTACATGCGCGACGAGGTGAACGCGCTGTTCGGCGTACCGGCCGGACGGGTCGACGTGGTCGCCAACGGCGTGGAGCCGCACCGCTGGCGGGTGCCGGCGCGCGCCGTGGCCGCCGCCCGGGCCCGGTTCGCCGGGGACGGCCCGCTGGTCACCTTCGCCGGCCGCCTGGTGTACGAGAAGGGCGTGCAGCACCTGATCGCCGGCCTGCCCCGGCTGCGGGAACGGCACCCCGGGCTGCGCGTCGTGATCGCCGGCGACGGCCCGTACCGCGCCGAACTGGAGGCCGAGGTGCACCGCCGCGGCCTCGGCGGCACGGTCACCATGCCGGGCTTCCTGGGCGGCACCGACCTGCCGGCGCTGATGGCCGCGTCCGACTGCTTCGCCGTGCCGAGCATCTACGAGCCGTTCGGCATGGTGGCCCTGGAGGGCGCCGCGGCCGGCGCGCCGCTCGCCATCGCGGCCACCGGCGGCCTCGCCGAGATCGTCCAGCCGGGGGTGACCGGGATGACCTTCCCCCCGCAGGACCCCGACGGGCTCGCCGACGCCGTGGACGCGCTGCTGTCCGATCCCGACCGTGCCCGCGTCATGGCCCGTCGCGCCCGCCGGATGGTCCACGACCAGTACGGCTGGTCGGCGATCGCCCAGCGCACCGCCGCCAGCTACGCCGCCGCCATCGCCACCGACGCCGCGTTCACCGCACAGCGCGCCGAGCAGCGCATGTCCCAGGGTCGCGCCCTCCCGGCGCTCCCCGAGGGCAACCTGCTCGCCGCCGCCGGCCTGCGCTGACGGCGGTCCGCGGCACGGTGCCGATCGCTGACCGACTCGTGTCGCCGACATCGCGGGTCCCCGCACCGGGACACCGCGATGTCGGCGACACGCCTTCGCAAGTGTTTGTTTGCACAAACGGTCTTTTGCTTTAGGGTGGGTCCATGTCCACCTCAGTCGCGGCACCCGGCCCGGATCTCGACTCGGCCTTCGCCGCTCTCGGCGACCCCATCCGTCGCGCCCTGGTGGCTCGCCTGGCCCGGGGTGACGCCACGGTGGGAGAGCTGGCCGAACCGTTCGACGTGACCCCGCAGGCGATCTCCCACCACGTCGGCGTCCTGCGGCGGTGCGGCCTGGTCGAACAGCGACGCGAGGGCACCAGACGCCCCTGCCGGCTGCGGGCCGACCACCTGTCGCTGCTCGGCGGGTGGATCGACGAGCAGCGCCGCGCCTGGGACGACCGGCTCGACGCCCTTGAGCGGCACCTCAACGACGACGGAGCGGTCCGTTGACCGCCGCGCGGAGCTGCCGGGCGACAGGGCAGGCCGTCGACCGCCGCGCGAAGGTCCCGGGCGACGGAGTGGTCCGGTGACGGCCCGCGCGGAACTCCGGGGCGACGAGCTGATCGCCCGGCGCCATCTCCCGGCGGCACCTGAACGCGTCTGGACCGCGTTCACCTCACCGGGCGGCATCGCCGCGTTCTGGGGCGGCTCGCACGCCACGGTGCCCCCGGAGTCCGTAACCGTGGACCTGCGCCCCGGCGGCGAGTTCGCGCTCGACACCCGCGCGCCGAACGGTGCGTCCCGCCGGCTCCGGTTCGTCTACGTGAGCATCACCGCCCCGCACGAGCTGGTGTTCGACGAACCCGTCACCGGCCTCCGCACGACCGTCACCGTCCAGCCCGCCGACGACGGCACGGACCTCACCGTCCACCAGCGTCGACTTCCCCCCGAACTGCGCAGCGCCCAGGCAGCCAACGGGCTCGCCTCGATCCTGGACGCCCTCGCCACCCACCTTCAGCACGACGAGCCCACATCAGGACGGAGAACGACATGACGCAGACGACCCAACGCGACCTCGTCGCGGAATACTTCGCCGGTTTTCGGACGAGCGACCACCCGCGCATCCTCGCGACCCTCACCGACGACGTCGAGTGGGTCATCCACGGGCACCGGACCACGCGCGGCAAGGTGGAGTTCGACGGCGAGATCGAGAATCCGGCGTTCACCGGCAGCCCTGATCTCGACGTCCAGCGTGTCCACGAGGACGGGTCGGTCGTCGTCACCACGGGCGAGGGCCGTGGTGTCAGCGTCGACCACGGGCCGTTCCGGTTCGCCTTCAACGACCTGTTCACGTTCCGCGACGGGCTCATCGCTCGCGTCGACTCGTACGTCGTACCGCTGCCCTGAGGCCGGGCGCGAGGCGAGGCCGGCGAGATCAGCGCCGGCCTGCCGTCCCTGCCAGAATGTGCGGATGTCTCACTCTGTCGACGCCCTGGATTCCGCCTTCCCGGTCGCCGCCTCGATCGCGCTGGACCTGATCCGCCGCGCCGAGGTGACCGAGCAGTGGTCGCGTCCGAGCGTGCTGCCGCACCTGTCCGTGGGAGCTCTGGCGTGCCACCTGGGACGTCAGGCGGTACGGGCGGCGGAGCTGCTGCCGATGCCGACCGACCTGCCTCTCCTGGAGTCGGCCGACGGCCACTACGAGCAGGCCGCCTGGGTCACCGAGGGGACTCCGGACGAGGCCACCGTCGCCTCCAGCCCGGACGAGGCAGAAGCGGCACGGGGACCAGCGGACCTGCACGCCCGCACCGCCCTCGCGCTGAAGGAGACGGCCGACCTGCTCGCGCGAGGGGCAGCCCGCGACGTCGTGCCGATCCCGTGGCAGGGCTGGTCCCTGCGGCGCAGCGAGTTCCTGCTCACCCGCCAACTGGAGATCGTGGTCCACTCCGACGACCTGGCGGTGAGCGTCGGCGTGCCGACGCCGACGTTCCCGCCGGAGGTCTTCGACCCCGTACGCGACCTGCTGGTGCGCCTCGCCGTACGCCGTCACGGCCAGTCCGCGGTGATCAGCGCCCTGAGCCGCAGCGAACGAGCGCAGGACATCTCGGCCTTCTGACGACCCACAACGCCGACAACCCGCGAGCGCGGCCCCCCAATCACTGTGCAGGTCCGTCGAAGCCCACTTCGGACCGGTCCGGCGCTTGATCGACTCCGGTTTCAGGATGTAGGGGTGTCCCGGTGGCGGGGATACCGCGACATCAGGGATACCGAGTCGATCATCGGGACCCCGCCGAAAGTGCTGGCGGGAAAGGCCGCAGGCCGCCGACCCGGATCGGGTCGACGGCCTGCGGTGGTGCGACGGGTAGAGGTCAGCGCTCGGCGAAGGGGACGTAGTCCCGCTCGGCGGAGCCGACGTAGATCTGCCGCGGACGGCCGATCTTGGTCTCCGGGTCGTTGATCATCTCGCGCCACTGGGCGATCCAGCCGGGGAGCCGGCCGAGCGCGAAGAGCACCGTGAACATCTTCGTCGGGAAGCCCATGGCCTTGTAGATCAGGCCGGTGTAGAAATCCACGTTCGGGTAGAGCCTGCGGGAGACGAAGAAGTCGTCGGCGAGCGCGATCTCCTCCAGCTCCATGGCGATGTCCAGCAGCGGGTCCGGCTTGGCCATCCGACCCAGCACGTCCTGCGCGGCCTTCTTGACGATCGCCGCCCGCGGGTCGTAGTTCTTGTAGACCCGGTGGCCGAAGCCCATCAGCTTGACGCCGTCCTGCTTGTCCTTGACCTTACGGACGAAGGACCGGACGTCGCCATCGCCGGCGTTGATCTGCTGGAGCATCTCCAGCACAGCCTGGTTGGCGCCGCCGTGCAGCGGGCCGAACAGGGCGTTCACGCCGGCGGAGACCGAGGCGAAGAGGTTGGCGTTGCTGGAACCGACCAACCGGACGGTCGACGTGGAGCAGTTCTGCTCGTGGTCGGCGTGCAGGACGAAGAGCATGTCCAGCACCTTCGACATCACCGGGTCGACCTCGTACGGCTCGGCCGGCACGCCGAACGTCATCCGCAGCAGGTTGTCCACGTACCCCAGCGAGTTGTCCGGGTAGAGCAGCGGCTGCCCGATGGACTTCTTGTACGCGTACGAGGCGATGGTCGGCACCTTCGCCATCAGCCGGACCGTCGAGATCTCCACGTGCTCGGAATCGAACGGGTCCAGGCTGTCCTGGTAGAAGGTCGACAGGGCGCTCACCGCGGACGAGAGCACCGCCATCGGGTGGGCGTCCCGGGGGAAGCCGTCGAAGAAGCGACGCATCTCCTCGTGCAGGAGCGAGTGCCGCCGAATCCACTCGGTGAACTCGGTCAGCTGCTGCTCGGTCGGCAGCTCACCGTAGATGAGCAGGTAGGAGACCTCCAGGAAGGAGGACTTCTCGGCCAGCTGCTCGATCGGGTATCCCCGGTAACGCAGGATCCCCGCGTCGCCGTCGATGTAGGTGATCGCGGATGAGGCAGCGGCGGTGTTGACGAAACCGGGGTCGTACGTTGTCATCCCGGTTTCTTTCAGCAGCTTGCTCACCCCGATACCAGCGGGGCCCTCGACCGCAGGATGTACCGGCATCGACAGCTGCCCGCCGGGGTGGTCGAGCTTGACTTCCGTCATGTGGTTCCTCGCTTCGCCGGCAGATCTACGTTGAATTGCCTTCGCTTCTACCGTAATTGCGGCTCGGGGGACAACGTGCGCCGTGGTTCGGCGGTGAGGTATGCGTCACCCGATTCCCAACCGGTTCGCCGGGAAACCCGGCCTCCCGATACACGGGACGAGCCCGCGACCAGGTCAGGACAGCGCGAGGCGTCGCAGCGTACCGTCCGTCGCGACCTGGAAAACGTCGAGCCGGTTGGTACCGGCGTGGAACAGCCTGTCGTCGGTGAGCAGCGCGGCGAACCGGCGCCCGCCGGGGTCGGCCGGCACCACCGGGACGACGGCTCCGAT
Organism: Micromonospora sp. CA-259024; assembly: GCF_050936255.1. NCBI lineage: Bacteria > Bacillati > Actinomycetota > Actinomycetes > Micromonosporales > Micromonosporaceae > Micromonospora > Micromonospora sp. CA-259024. The sequence continues at coordinate 2,148,290 of NZ_JBNJND010000001.1, forward strand.
CCGGCCGTTCACGGCCACCGCGAGCAGCGTGCCGTCCGGGATCCGGTCCGGGACGTCCCCCCACACGAGCGCCGGGAGGGTGCCGGTGTCCGGGTCCATGGCCGTGAACGCGGCCAGGTCGGCCACCCGGGCGCTGCCGCCGGCCGGGCCGCCCTGCACCTGCGTGCCGACCAGGGGGTGCGGCGGCGGCAGCGGCGGCGGGGCGGGCACCCCGCCGGGGAAGGTGACCGGTTCGCCGGGGCGGTCGTAGAAGTGTTTCGTGCCGTCGGTGCGCGGGGCCTGCCGGGCGGAGCGGCCGTCGACCCGCCACGGCAGCCGGATGCCGGCCTCGTCCGCCACCGTCGGCAGCAGGTCGACGTGCTCCCAGTTACGGTCGTCCACCCGGCCGGTCTGCTGGCGGGGCTCCTTGACGAACATCGGCACCCACGCGACCTCCCCGGCGGCGGCCTTGATCGCGTCCATGCCCCGGCCCTGGGCCCCCGGGTGGAAGCTGACCCCGTGGTCGGCGGTCACCACGACGAGAGCCTGGTCGTAGAGGCCACTGGCGCGCAGCGTCCGCAGTGTCTCGCCGATCAGCCGGTCGGTGTAGCCGAGCTGGGCGAGGTGCCGCTGCCGGGCCAGCTCGACCCAGCCGGCGCCGTCGTTGGGCAGGTCCTCGGGGGCGTCGTAGCGCGCCCCGGACGGCAGGTACGCCCACGGCGAGTGCGGCATCAGCAGGTGCAGGAAGTGCAGGGTGGGCCGGGGTGTCGGCTTCAGCCCGGCCAGGAAGCTGGTGAAGCGGGCGGGCTGGTTGTCGTCCAGGCTGTCCCAGCGAAACTTCGGGTCGGCCGGCACCGGCTCCGCGGCGTCCAGGCCGGCTTCGGCGCGGGTCTGCTCCCGGTAGGAGTCCTCCGGGTCGGCCCGGGTCTCGCTCGGCCCGGCGACCTGGCCGAGCAGCTTGCCGCTCTCCCGGACCAGCACGCCGAGCCCCTGTTCCGGGGTGACCGGCTGCTCGCAGCGACTGGGCGGGCAGAGCCGGGTGATGCTCTCCTCGGCACGGACGTCGTAGAGGCCGCCGAAGGCGGTGAAGATGTTGTCCGGGTACTGCGAGTAGTGCGGGGCGGCGGGCCGCGCCGGGTAGCGGCCGGTGAGCATCGCGGGCAGCGCGTTGGGGGTCCATCCGCTGACTCCGGTGGCGTTGCGGTACCAGGTCGAGGCGCCGGCCAGCTCGGCGAAGTGCGGGTAGCGGGCCGCGTCGATCCGCCCGTCGGCACCGAGCAGGCTGACCAGCGGCAGCTCGTCGAGGATCAGCATGACCACCGGCGGGTGCACGGCCCCGCCCTGCGCGGTGCCGGTTGCGCCGCCGTCGCCACGCGGCAGCACCACCGTCGAGGTGGGCGAGGCGAGCAGGAAGAGCGCCACGAAGGCCACCGGCCCGGCGGCGGCCAGTCGCAGCACCCGGCCCGGCGCCCGCCACCGCCGGTGTGCGGCCGCGCCGACGGCGCCGGCCAGCACGGCGACCAGCAGCAGCGGTACGCCCCGAAGCGGCGTCACGTGCCGGCCCACCTGCACGGCGAGGGCGGCGAGCAGCAGCCCGACCAGCCCGGTGTGGGTGAGGGCGCGGGCGGTCCGGCCGGCCAGTCGGCTGAGCGCGCCGAGCAGTGCCACTGCGACGGTGGGCACCACCGCCACGAGGGCGACCAGCAGCAGGATCTGCGCGGGGTCGGCCCGGTGGAAGAGGAAGAAGTCGGGGCTGCGGCCGAGCACGTCCAGCAGCGGCTGGGTGACCACCAGCCCGACCAGCGCGACCACCTCCAGCAGCCGGCCCAGCTCGCCCCGCCAGCCCTGGTCCCACCGCCCGGCAGTGGGGCGCGGCCGGTCGTCCGGAGCCGGCGGGCCGGCGGGTGCCGGCTCAGCCACCCATCACCGTCCGGTAGAGCGTGCGGGTGCCGGAGGGCAGTTCCAGCCGGTCGGTGATCCGCCCCCGGGCGGAGAGCAGCGCCTCGAAGGTGTCGCGCCGGTAGTCCGGGAAGAGACCGGCGGGCTTGTTCGCCAGCAGTCGGGTTGCCATCGGATCCTCGGGATGGACGAACTCCACCACGACCGCGCCGCCCGGCACGGTCAACCCGGCCAGCCAGTCGATGACCTCCGGCAGCGGCACGTTGCGCCCGATCGCCAGGTGGTGCACCACGGCCAGGGCGAGCACCACGTCGGCGCAGGCACGCTGGGCGAAGCCGGCCCGTTCGACGCCCCGCCAGCCACCGCCGGGCGACGGGTCGGCCAGGTCCAGCACCAGTGGCAGGATGCGTCGCTGCCCCTCGGACCGCAACTTTCGGTACAGCTCGTCGACCACAGCCGGGTCCTGCTCGACGGCGACCACGTAGTCGGCGTGTCCGGCCGCCAACCGGGAGTACCGGCCGTCGTTGGCACCGAGGTCGAGCACCAGGCGAGGACGGGCCCCAGCAGCCACGGAGGTCGCCACGAACTGTTCCTTCGCCACCCGGTCGCGTACGGAGTAACCGCAGGTGCGTTGGTAGTCCGACCAGTGGCTCTCCGCCGGACGACGGTCCAGCCGGCGGACCAACTTCTCGATGCCGCGTACGGTGGCCAGCAGCATTTCCCGGGAGAAGCCGGCGGCCCGCAACTGGTCACGGACGTCGCTGGTGCTGGCGGCGGCGTTGCGTTGCTGCATGGCGCCGTGCAGGTGCAGGTGGGTCAGCACACCGGGGCGCAGCCGGCGTGCCCCGCCGAATAGCGGCCGGAGCTCGTCGGCCTCGATGCCGTCGACGCGGGCGCGCAGCCAGGGCTGGAAGTCGACGCCCAGGTGCGCGGTGAGCATCAGCGGGTAGAGCACGGTCTGGCAGAACTGCCGGTAGCCGGCCCACGGTTCGCCGTCGCGTACCGGCTCGAAGGAGCCGATGTCGATGAAGACGGGCTCGGCCCCACGCCACTGCAGGTTGTAGGCGGAGCCGTCCTTGGTGGTGAAGCCTTCGGTGAGGGCGGCGCGCAGGATCTCCAGGTGCAGCAGCGCGGCGTCGCGCAGCATGCTGAACGACCACTCGTACGGGTGGGAGACGAACGGGATGCGCTCGTGGCGCAGCACGGCCGCCCAGGGTGCCCCGGTGGCGGCGGGGACCAGTGCGGGCGGGGCGTCCTCGGTGCCGCAGACCTTGCGCGCGGCGACGAGCGCCGGGAAGAACGTGCTGCCCGCCAGTGTCCGCCAGTGCTCGGCGGCCCGGGTGTCCAGCCCGCGCAGCACCTCGTCGCCGACGTGGAAGACCCGGTTGGCCGGGTCGCGGAAGGAGGCAGGCTCGGGCCGTACCTCCGTGGGTGAGATCGCCATCGCCGGGATCGGCCCGCTCACCGCTGGTCGGTCGGTTGCCGGCGGAACCGGTCGACCAGGCGTCGCCAGTAGAGCTTGCCGGCGACCGCGGCGCCGGCCACCCCGCCGACGACCGCCTGCACGATCAGGCTGCCGGATCCCGCGTCCAGGTAGGCCAGATGTCTCACTGATCGCTCCTTGCCCTCGCCCGTCTCGACACCGGCGTCCCCGGGTATGCAGCGGTGAGGCTTTTTACCCAGAAAGCCGGACTTGTCCCTCACCGTACGCTGATCGTCATTGGTGCACCGGGCACATTGGCGGACTCTCAGCCTCGCCACAGAATGTGGCCGGGACGGCGGGCCTCGCCGGTACGCTGCGGACGTGCGCTGGACGATCGTGGACGCGCCGCTGGACTCCTCCGGCGCTGGGCGCGGCGAGGAGCGGGCCCCGGCCGCGCTGCGCCGGGCCGGCCTGCTGGACGCCCTGGCCGCCGACGACGGCGGCCGGGTGGACGAGGCGTGGTTACGCGACCCGGTCCGGGACCCAGCGAGCGGGGTGATCGGCGCCGCCGGCCTGGTCCGAGCCGGCGCGGCCCTCACCGCCCGGATCGCGGCCCTGCTCGGCGACGGCCGTCGGCCCCTGGTGCTCGGCGGGGACTGCGCGATCCTGCCCGGCATCTGCCGGGCCCTGCCCCCGACGACGGAGCTGTGGTTCGTCGACGGCCACCCGGACTTCTACGACGGCGCGACCTCGACGACCGGCGAGGCCGCCGACATGGACCTCTCGGTGATCACCGGGCACGGCCCGGTCGCCGCCATCGGCCAGGACGGCGCGTCGCTCGACCCCGGCCGGGTCCACCTGCTCGGGCACCGTCCGCCCACCGACGACAGCAGCCGGGCCGAGACGGCCCGGATCGACCCGGCGATCCACCAGGTGCCCACCCCGGAACTGCTGCGCCTCGGCGCCGCGACGGTCGGGACCGGCCTGGCAGCCGGCGGGGACGGCCCGGCCTGGCTGCATCTCGACCTCGACGCCGTGGACCCCCGCGACCTGCCGGCGGTGACCTACCCCGAACCGGACGGGCTGCGCTGGCCGGACCTGGTCGCGCTGGTCACCCCGCTGGCCCGCGCCGACCGGCTGCTCGGGATGAGCGTGACCGACCTGAACACCGACGAGGACCCCGACGGGCGCCACACGCGACGCGTCGTCGAGGTCCTCGCCGAAGTGCTGGGCGGCTGACCAACCGGTGTCTCAGCCGCGCCGGTGGTGCATCCCGAGGCGCAGCAGCACGAACCGCAGCACGGTGGCGGCCAGGTTCGCGGCCACCAGCACGGCCAGCTCCACCGGCCGGGCAGGCGCGGTGTGCACCGCGTGCAGCACGGCCAGCGAGCCACTGGTCAACGCGAGGCCCAGGCCGAAGGCGAGCAGCCCCTGCAGGTGGTGCCGGCCGACGTGCCGTCGTCCGCTGATGCCGAACGTCAACCGCCGGTTCGCCGCCGTGTTCGCCACCGCGGTCAGCAGCAGCGCCAGCAGGTTCGCCGGCTGCGCCCCGAGCGCGCCACGGGTGGCCACGAAGAGCAACAGGTACGCGAGGGTGCTGGCCACCCCGACCGCCGCGAACCGGACCAGCTGCCGTGGCAACCCGACCGGCACCTGCCCCGGCGACGCGACCAGCGGCGCCCTGCCGAACTGCCCGGGCCGAGCTGTCAGCGGCGCCCGGCCGAGCTGTGCGCGCAGGTCGGCGAGCGGCAGCGCGCCGGTCACCAACGCCCGGCCCAGCCGACCCATCCCGCGCAGGTCGGCCAGGGCGGTGCCGACGATGTCGACGCGGCTGTCCGGGTCGTCGACCCAGTCCACCGGCACCTCGTGGATACGCAGCCCGGCCCGCTGGGCGAGCACCAGCAACTCGGTGTCGAAGAACCAGCCGGTGTCCCGCACCAACGGGAGCAGCTCAACGGCCACGTCGGCGCGGATCGCCTTGAACCCGCACTGCGCGTCGGAGAACCGGGCGGCCAACGCGCCGCGCAGCAGCAGGTTGTAGGCCCGCGAGATCACCTCCCGCTTGGCACCGCGCACCACCCGGGAGGTCCGCGCCAGGCGCGTGCCGATCGCCAGGTCGGAATGGCCGGAGATGAGCGGCGCGACCAGCGGCAACAGCGCCGCCAGGTCGGTGGACAGATCCACGTCCATATACGCCAGCACCGGCGCGGGCGACGCGGACCAGGCCGTCGACAGCGCCCTCCCCCGCCCCTTGGCGTCCAGGTGCAGCACCTCGACGCCGGGCAGCTCACCGGCGAGGCCGTCGGCCACCTTCAGGGTGTCGTCGACGCTGGCGTTGTCGGCGATGGTGATCTGGAACGGGTACGGGAAGTGCTCGCTCAGGTGGGAGTGCAGCCGCCGTACGCACGGCCCGAGGTCGGTCTCCTCGTTGTGGACCGGGATCACCACGTCCAGCACCGCACCGGCGGCGTCGGGTCGGGCCTGGACGGCGGCCCGGGGGCCGCTGAACGCGGTCACGACGCCTCCGTCCCGGTGCTCAGGTCGTAGACGGTGACACCGTCGACGGTCTGTGCCGTGAACGTGGCCGCGACCCAGGCGGCGATCTCCTGCGAGGCGGAGCTGCCGCCGTTGGCCCGGAAGCCGCCACCACCGACGAAGTAGTGGATCTTCCCGTCGGCGACGTAACGCTGGAACTGCGCGAGGGTCGGTGACGGGTCACTGCCGTTGAACCCGCCGATCGGCATCACCGGGTCGCCGGTGGCGAGCTGGTAGCCGGAGGCGTTGTTGGAGCCGACGGTGGCCGCCACCCACGTGTAGTCGGCGCTGTCGCGCTCCAGCAGCTCGCGCAACGCGGCGCTGGGTTCACGGGCGTCGAGCAGCCCGCCCATGCCACCGCCGGCCTCGCGACCCTGCCCACCACCGGGGAAGCCTGGCACCTGGCCACCGCCCGGGAAGCCGGGAACCTGGCCACCGTTCTGCCCACCCGGCGCCTGACCGCCGTTGCGGCCGCCGCCCGGAAAGCCCGGGACCTGACCGCCGTCCTGTCCACCGTTGCGACCGTCGCCGGAAAACTGGCCGTTGCCGGGGAACCGGCCGTTGCCGGGGAACTGGCCGTTGCCCGGCAACGGCATGCCACCGGGCGGTCGCCCGCCAGGGAAGCCGCCGCGCCCGAACCCGCCCGCCACGGCCGGGCCGGCGCTCGGGATCGACCCGGTGTGGGGGGTCGCGGCGGTCTGGGCCGCATACGCCGCCGGACCGGCGAGTGCCGCCGCCACGCCCAGGCCCAGTACCACCGGCACGAACCGGCGGGGCAGCCGGGTGACCAGCAGGAGCAGCGCCGCGCCGAGCAGGCCGGCGACGAGCACGACGACCCGCAGCCACGGGTACCAGTCGGGGCTGCGCCCAAGCAGCACCCACGCCCACCAGGCGGTGACCGCGAGGGTGCCGGCGAGCGTCACCGTGGCCGCCAGCGGACGCCACCGCTGGGCGCGCGGTGCGGCGACCGGAGCGTCGTCCGACGCGGGCACCGGGTTACCCGTCGACGTAGCCGGCCCGCCGGTGGCCGGGACCTGGTGGCAATGCCGCCAGAGCAGCGTCACGCCGATGCCGACCAGCGCGCCGATCGCCGGGGCGAGCGCCACCGTGTAGTAGGCGTGGAAGATCCCGGACATGAAGCTGAAGATCAGGCCGGTGAGCAGCAGCCAGCCGCCCCAGAGCAGCAGCCCGGCCCGGAGGCGGTCGGTACGGGCCGCGCGACCGGCCAGCAGCAGACCGGCCACCAGCAGGATCAGCGCGGCCGGCAGCAGCCAGGAGATCTGACCGCCGACCTCACCACCGAACATCCGCAGCACGCCGGTCTGTCCGGAGAACGGGCCGCCGCCCGGCCGCGCACCGCCGCCACCGACGCTGCCCACCTCGTCGCCGGTGATCCGGCCGAGGCCGTTGTAGCCAAGCGTGAGCTCCAGGATGCTGTTTCCCTGTGACCCGCCGATGTAGGGGCGGGAGCTGGCCGGAACCAGCTCGACGAGTGCCACCCACCAGCCGGCGGAGACCACCACCGCCAGGCCGGCCAGCAGCAACTGCCGGACCCGCCGCCACAGCCCGGTCGGCGCGGCCAGCAGGTACACCCCGGCGAAGACCGGCACCACCAGGAACGCCTGGAGCATCTTGGTGAGGAAACCGAAGCCGACCAGCACACCGACCAGCACGATCCAGCGGGTGCTGGCCGACTCCACGGCCCGGACGGTGGCGTACGCCCCGGCGACCAGGAGCAGGATGAGCAGCGCGTCGGGGTTGTTGAACCGGAACATCAGCGTCGCCACCGGGGTGACCGCGAGGACCGCGCCGGCGATCAGCCCGGCGGCCGGCCCGTACCAGCGCTTCACCGTGGCGTAGAGCACGCCGACCGAGGCGACCCCGCAGAGCGCCTGCGGGACGAGCATCGCCCAGCTGTTGAGCCCGAAGACGCGTACGGACAGCGCCATCAGCCACAGCGATGCGGGTGTCTTGTCGACGGTGATGGAGTTGGCGGCGTCCGACGAGCCGTAGAGGAACGCCTTCCAGCTCACCGAGCCGGCCTGCACGGCCGCCGCGTAGAACGAGTTCGCCCAGCCGGAGGCGCCCAGGCCCCACAGGTAGAGCAGGCCGGTGGCGAGCAGCAGGACCGCCAGCGCGGGCCGGGCCCAGGCCGGCGAGCGGACCGTCGGCGGCGAATGCTCGTCGGGGCGCGTGGCCGTCGGCGGCTCGGGTTCGGCGGGTGCCGTCAGCAGGGTCTCGGTTCTGTCCATGCGGCCAGCCTCGACGGCCGGGCTGGCGGGACGCCGTGCGGCGACTATGCGTCAGCTGTGGGATTCGGCAACCGGACGGTGAACACGGTCCGGCCCGGGCGGCTGTCCACACCGACGGTGCCGTGGTGGGCTTCCACCACCGCCGCGACGATCGCCAGGCCGAGCCCGGTGCTGCCGTGCGTCCTCGACCGGGAGCTGTCACCGCGGGCGAACCGCTCGAACATCTCCGGTTGCAGTTCCGCCGGCACTCCGGGCCCGTCGTCGGCGACGGTGAGCACGGCGCTGTCCCCGTCGACGGCCAGTGTGGTCGTCACGACCGTGCCGGGTGGGGTGTGCACCCGGGCGTTGGCCAGCAGGTTCGCGACCACCTGGTGCAGGCGGGCGGCATCGCCCGGCACCCGGATCGCCACCTCGGGCAGATCGAGCCGCCAGCGGTGTTCGGGGCCGGCGACGTGTGCGTCACTGACCGCGTCCACCACCAGGGCGGTCAGGTCGACCGGGTCCGCCGCGAGCGGCCGGCCGGAGTCGAGCCGGGCCAGCAGCAACAGGTCGTCGACGAGGCTGGTCATCCGGGTGCTCTCCGACTCCACCCGGCGCAGCGCGTGCGCCACGTCGGTGGGGACCTCGTCGCGGCCGCGCCGGGCCACCTCGGCGTAGCCGCGGATCGCCGCGAGGGGCGTCCGCAACTCGTGGCTGGCGTCGGCGACGAACTGGCGTACCCGGGTCTCGCTGGCCTGCCGGGCGGAGAGCGCGTCGGCGACGTGCCCCAGCATCCGGTTCAGCGCCGCACCGACCTGGCCGACCTCGGTGCGGGGGTCGGTGTCCGCGGCCGGCACCCGGACGGCGAGCGCCACCTCGCCGCGGTCCAGGGGCAGCTCGGTGACCCGGGTGGCGGTGGCGGCCACCCGGTTGAGCGGTCGCAGGGTGGCCCGCACGATCAGCGCACCGGCGGCTCCGGCGATGACCAGCCCGACGGCGGCCACCCCGACCTGCGCGGCGACCATCCACCAGACGGTCTCCTGTACGCCGGACAACGGGAACGCGACGACGCGTACCCGTCCGTCCCAGTACTGCCGGGCCACCGCCCGGTAGTCACCGCGGGCGCCGAGATCCACGGTGCGCGGCGCGGCGCCGACCGACACGTCCGCCAGGGTGGCGACCTCCCCGACCGGAACGGCCTGCTCGTCGGGAAAGGGATCGGCGCTGGACGGGCTCTTGGTCAGGGTCCGCGCGCTCGTCACCCGGCCGTCGGTGATCTCGGCGACCACCGTGCCGGACGGCGAGCCGGGTGGGATGGCCGGTCCGTTGCCCGGGAAGGCCGGCCGCCCCGGACGGTCACCCCGCATGACGGTCGCGGGAGCGAGCTGGGCATCGAGCCGGTCGATCAGGAACTGCCGCAACGCCACCGTGGTGAGGCCACCGATGGCGATGCTGACCAACGCCAGCAGCGCGACCAGGGCGAACACCAGTCGGGTACGCAGGGAGCGGCCGGCCAGCCAGCGACGGGCGGCGCGCAGCGGGCGGCGGTCACTCGGCGGGTTTGAGGACATAGCCCGCGCCGCGCAGAGTGTGGATCATCGGTGCCCGGCCGACGTCGATCTTCTTGCGCAGGTACGAGATGTACAGCTCCACCACGTTGGCCTGGCCGCCGAAGTCGTAGTTCCACACCCGGTCGAGGATCTGCGCCTTGCTGAGCACCCGGCGCGGGTTGCGCATCAGGTAGCGCAGCAGCTCGAACTCGGTCGCGGTGAGGGTGATCAGTTGGCCGTCGCGGCGTACCTCGTGGCTGTCCTCGTCGAGGCTGAGGTCGCCGACGGTGAGCACCGCGTCCTCCCGGGCGGCGACCGCGAAGCCGGAGCGGCGCAGCAGCGCGCGAAGCCGGGCGATCACCTCCTCCAGGCTGAACGGTTTGGTGACGTAGTCGTCGCCGCCGACGGTCAACCCGGCGATGCGTTCCTCGACCGCGTCGCGGGCGGTCAGGAAGAGCACCGGCACGGTGGGGGCGTGCTCGCGCAACCGCCGCAGCACCTGGAAGCCGTCCAGGTCGGGCAGCATCACGTCGAGCACGACGGCGTCCGGCTGGAACTGCCGGGCGGTGTTCAGCGCCGCCATGCCGTTGCCGGCGCTGCGCACCTGCCAGCCCTCGTAGCGCAGCGCCATCGACAGCAGGTCGGTGAGTGTGGGTTCGTCGTCGACCACCAGCACCCGGACGGGTTCGCCGTCGGGGCGGCGCAGCTCGATCCGGTTCGGCGCGGCCTGCGCGTTCATGACCATGTCCCCCATCGTGGCCGCGACGTCTGTGCCGCGCCCCTGTGGGAGCTGTGTGCCGGCTGTGCGGCCGGGCCGACGCGATGCCGGCGTCCGCACCGGTCAGCCCCGCCCCGTGGTCACTCGGACACCCCGTACGCGTCGGTGCGCACGAACCGCATGCTCCAGCCCCCCGCGTCGTCGGGTCGGTCGCGTTCGTAGAGGTGGTCGGGGCCGGGCTGCACCGGCCCGGTGCCGTCCGGGTGCCGCATGATCCAACGCTGCGGCGGGGCGCCGTCCGACCCGGCCGGCAGCAGCCGGACCAGGCCGTCCGCGGGCCCGCCGACGAAGCGTACGGTGACCTCGCTCATCGCGGCGCCCCCCAGGGTGACCGTGCCGGCACAATCGGTGACACCGGCTCTGGCTCGCAAGCTACCGCACCCGCCGCCGTGCCGCAGCGAGGTGGGCGGGGCCGGTCGCGCTCGAAACCCGCTCCGGTTTGCCCAGCTCGGACCCCGGGTACCGCGACCGAAGCACCCGCCGCCGGCGGGGCGAGGGCGAGGAGTGGTCGATGCGCACGCTGGACGGGCGGTACCAGCTCGAGCGGCGCATCGGCGTGGGCGGGATGTCCGAGGTGTGGCGGGCGCACGACCAGGTGCTGGACCGGCCGATCGCGGTGAAGCTGATCTCGCCCGGTCCGGACGACGAGGACGGCCCGGTGGAACGGATCCGCGCGGAGGCCCGGTCGGCGGCCCGCCTGGTGCACCCGAACGTGGCGAGCGTGCACGATTTCGGCACCTCCTCGACGTTGCCCGGCCGCCCGGTGCCCTACATCGTGATGGAGCTGGCCGAGGGTGAGACGCTCGCCGTGCACCTGCGGGCCGGGCCGCTGGACTGGCGGATCTCGGTGCGGGTCTGCGCGGAGGTCGCCGCGGCGTTGGCCGCCGCGCACGCGGACGGCATCGTGCACCGCGACGTCAAGCCCGCCAACGTCATGCTCACCCCGTCGGGCGTGAAGGTGCTCGACTTCGGCATCGCCACCCCGGCCGGCTCACCGGACCCGATGCCGGCCGGGATGGTGCTGGGCACCCCGGCGTACCTGGCCCCCGAGCAGTTGGACGGGGCGCCCGCCACCCCGGCCGCCGACATGTACGCCCTCGGCGTGCTCCTCTACTACTGCCTCACCGGCCGGCTGCCGTACCGCGCGGACAGCGCCACCGAACTTCTCGGCGTACGCCGCCGTCAACCACCGGACCCGCTGCCCACCATCGATGGGCTTCCGCCGGAGGCGGCCGAGTTGTGCCACTCCTGCCTCGCCGACGATCCCGCGAGACGTCCGACCAGCCTGGTCGCGGCGCTGCTGCTGGCCGAGGTCGTGGACGCCCGGGTGTACGTACCGATGACGATCGCGACGCCCCGCCGGCCGGCTCCGACGTCCCCGTGGACCGAACGGGCCGCCACGCAGGCCACCGAGGCGGTGGCGGTGCTCGACGAGGCGGACCGGGCCTCCACGCGCTGACCGTACGGTCCACGGCGTTTCTTCGGGCGGCGGCCGGGTAGCCGACCCGGTGAGCGACGGGAGAAACGCGATGCCGGATCAGAGTTCCTGGCTGCGTGAGGCCACAGCGACCGCCGAGGGTGGTCACGTACGCACCGACGATGGCGGGCTCTCCACCGCGCTGGCTTCACCGCTGGCGCCGCACTGCACCGGCTTGACTCCGGAACAGCTGCTGGCTGCGGCCTTCGCCTCCTGCCTGCACCACGCGGCGGTAGAGGTGGCCGGGGAGATCACCGACGAGGCGCACACGGTCCAGGTACGGGCGGAGGCGAAGCTCGGGCGTGACAACGACGGCCGGTACCGGGCCGACGTGCACGCGGAGATCTCCTCGGCCGGCCTGAGCCGGGAACAGCTGGCCGACCTGGTCGAGTACGCCGACCGGCTCTGGCCGTTCACCAGCGGCGACGCCAGCCGTCACCGGTTGACCGTCACACCGGCGGAGAACGGTCGGCACTGACCCGCTCATACAGCCCACATCACCGACACCGCTGCAAGATCGCGCAGCCAGGATCGGCAGGGCTGGGCGGGGCTGAGCAGGGCACGCAGAGCGACCAGGGGAGGCGCTGTCGGCTGTTTGGCGGAGTTGGCGCTGGCCTTATGGCTGAGGCTGGCGAGTGGCCGGTCGCCGAGTCGGGAGCCTGGCAACGCGACCGGAGTTGCTCGGCGAATCGGGAATAACCGTCTGGTCCGATCAGCGATGTTGGTCAGACTTGCTCCGTCTTTGTGCCCTGAAATCCCCAAGATCGGGGCAAATTGTGGCGCATGCCACCGTACGGGCCGATGGCATGGAGCAATCAGGTCTTTAGCCTCGGCGAGTGCACCCCGACGACCCCGCCGACCACACGCTGACCGACGCCCACCCGAGCACCCGTACGGGCGACGCCGCATCAACCGAACGGACGATCGGCCGTCACCGGGCCCCCGAAACGCCCCGACGTACCCTGCTCGGCTCGACCCCGCTGCGGGTGGCCCTGGCCACCGGTGTCACCTGCTGCCTCAGCCTCGTCGCGGTCGCCACCGCCCGAGGCGACGACGACACGGCCCGCACCGTGGAGCCGCTGGCCGAGGCGGTGGCCGACCGTGCCGCCATCGCCGACGAGCGGGCCTCCCGGTCACTGGACCGCGACGCCGTCCCCGCACGGGTCCTGCCCAGCCCGACGGCGAAGCCCACGCCCGCGCCCACCGTCGTCCGCAAGGCGCCCAAGAAGCCGGTCAAGCCACGCCGGCCCCGCCCGGTCGCCGGGCTCGACCAGGCACAGATGGACAACGCGAAGATCATCGTGGATGTCGGCCTGGAGATGAAGATGCCGCGCCGCGCCCTGGTGGTGGCACTGGCCACCGCCATGCAGGAGAGCAACCTCTACAACCTGGCCAGCGACGTCCTGCCGGAGTCGGCGAACTACCCGAACCAGGGCAGTGGCTCCGACCACGACTCGGTCGGGCTGTTCCAGCAGCGGCCCAGCAGCGGCTGGGGCACGGTGGCCGAGCTGATGCGCCCGTCGTACGCCGCACGGGCCTTCTACAGCGCACTCAACGAGATCCCCGGCTGGCAGGACATGAGCGTCACCGCCGCCGCCCAGGCCGTGCAGATCTCCGCCTTCCCCGACGCGTACGCCCAGCACGAGGAGCGGGCGACCACCGTCGCGGCGGCGCTCACCACCTGAGCCGCACGCCCACGTCGGCGCCCGATGGTGTCACCGACGGCCGGACGGCGGCTCCGCGCCCGCGTCCACCCCGCCGACTCCCACCCGGCTTCCCGGTACGCCGGCAGCCGCCGTCGGGGTGTCGACGGGCACCTGATCCGCCGTCACCTCGCGGAGGATCTCGTCCACCCGCGCCTCGCGTCGCCGACGGGCGTGCAGCGCCGCCTCGACGTCGCGCCGGGCCTGCACGGCTTCGGCGTACGCCCGCTCACGCACCTGCCGTGCCTCCTCGCGGGCCTCGTCCAACTCGAAACGAGCCTGGGCCAGGATGTCGGCGGCCTCGCGGCGCACCGCGTCACCGGTGCGCCGGGTCGTCGCGGCGTCGCCCAGGTCCAGCCGCTGCAGGAGCCCGCTGAGCCAGGCCGCCTCCTGGCGGATCTCGTCCCACTCCGAGGCCACCCCGGCGGCGCCCTCAGCCCGCACCGCGAGCCGGGACAACCGGATCGCCAGCTCGTCCAGGCAGGAATCCACCTGCCGCTGGTCGTAACCGATCTCGACCACCGAGAACCTCATACCGTCGCCCCCCAGGCAGCTGCTGATACTTCCCCACCTGGATCCTCGACCGCGACCGCGACCGCCGGAGAGGTTCGGGAAAAATGTTCAGCATCCGCGCGTGAGGGCCGCGTCAGGTGCGCTTGGGCAGCACGACCACCCGGCCGAAGAACTCGTCGATGCGGCGTACCACGTCGTTGAAGTCATCCAGGTCGATCGGCTTGGTGACGTACGCGTTGGCCTGCAACGTGTAGCTGCCGACGATGTCGGTGTCGGCGTTGGAGGTCGTCAGCACGACGATCGGGATGGTCCGCAGATCCTCGTCCTGTTTCACCGCGCCGAGCACCTGCCGACCGTCCATCCGCGGCATGTTCAGGTCCAGCAGGATGACGTCCGGCCGGCGGGCCTGCTCGTGCCGGCCCTCGGCGCGGAGAAACTCCATCGCCTCCTCGCCGTCGCTGACCACGTCAATGACCTTGTCGACGTCGGAATCCGCCAACGCCTCCTCGATCATGAGCACGTCGCCCGGGTCGTCGTCGACCACCAGGATGCGTACCGGCTGCGGGCTGTCTGCGCCCATCACTACCTGCTTCGGGTCGGCGGGGACGGGACCGGACGGTCACCGCGTTGGCGGGGAAATGTAGCCCATCAGGAGGCACGACGGGACGCGGGGTTGACCGATTCCGGTTCGTAGCGCAACACGTCGGCGAGGCCGGTCATCCGCAACACCCGCTCGACGCGGCCATTGGCGCCGGTCAGTCGCAGCCAACCGCCGTCGGCTGCGGCCTGGTTGTCGCCCCGCACGAACACGGCCATGCCGGTGGAGTCGCAGAACGTCAGGTCGGTGAGGTCGAGCAGCACCCGGGTCTCGCCAGCGGCGGCGAGCCTGTCGATCGCCGCGGTCAGCTCGGGGGCGGTGCTCAGGTCCAACTCACCCGTGAGCCGCAGGCAGGCGCCACCGCCGTCGCGCTCGACGTAGCTGACGCTGAACGTCACCGTGCCTCCCCTCGCTCCACCGCCGGGTGGGACGTTTGCAGTGCGGCAAGTATACGCAGGAGCGGCCCACGCGCCGCAGGGCGCGGTGATCCACAGCGGCGCGGTCGGATGGGCGGTCAGCGGGCGGGGCGCCGATCGGCGGCAGGCAGCGCGGCCCGTCCCAGGGCCAACACACGCTCCGCCCGGGGGAAGTCCCGCATCGCGACGGCGTAGTGCTCGAAGGGCCGGGCGATCGCCGTAGCCGGAACCCCACGGGTCAACAGGATCCCCGACAGCCACTCGACGAACTCGGTGAACAACGACGCGTCGTCGACGTAGACCGCCGCGGCCAGGAAATCCAGGATGTGGCCCAGATCGCTCACGGTCGCGTCCAGCTGAGCGGCCGTGTAGGCCCGTGTCGCCGGCACCCCGTCCCGCAGGTCGGCCACCGCGCTGTCGATCAGCTCACCACGACGCCGCACCAGGCTGGCGTACTCGTCGTCGGCCAGGTGAGCCAGCCACGCCGGCGGCACCCGGAGCAGCGCCCGCTCGTCGGAGATCAGCTCGGCCGCCGAGGGCGCGTCCGGCGCCCAGGCCACGCCGAGCTGCCGCGCCCACCGACCGTCCACGCCGAAACCGCGCCCACCGACCAGCACCGGCACGTCCGAGCGGCGGCACGCCTCGATCATCCGGTGGGCGTACGGCAACCGCATCGGCAGCGCGCACGCCAACGCGACCGCGTGCACGTCGTAACGGTGCAGGTACGACACGAGGTGCGCGGCGGGCACGCTCGCACCCAGAAAGGTCACCTGCCAGCCGCGCAGCCGCAGCACCTCGGCCACCAGCCGGGGCGGCAGCGCGTGCCACTCGCCGTCCATGCAGGCGACCACGACCCGCCCGCCGGTCGGTCGCGGGTTGACGTGCCCGGTCACCGCCGCCACCACCTGCTCGCTGATGTGCGTGGCCGCGTGCTCCTGCGCGACGCTCCACTCGTTGCGCGCCCACCGCTCGCCCACCTCGGCCTGGGCGGGCGCGACCAGGTCGAGCAGCACCCGCTCCGCCGGTACGCCCGCGTCGAGCAGGCCGATCGCCATGTCGATCGCGGCGTACTCGTCGGCGTCGGCGAGGTGGTCCAGATAGCCCGCATAGGCGTCGGTCGGGTCGGCGGTCGTAACGGCGGTCACGCGTCGGTCTCCCTCTGCTGGTCGGCGTCGGCCTGCGCGGGCACCGAGTGCAGGTGTCGGGTCCCGCGCCCGCTCGCACCGGCGGCCCGCAGCGCCAGCACCGCGATGTCGTCGTGGTCGCCGTGCGACAACCAGTCGCAGGTGACCTGCTCGACCCGCTCGGCCAGGGCCGGCGCCGGCATTCGTTGGCAGCCGGTCAGCGCGCTGACCAGCCGTTCCGTGCCGAACTGCTCGTCGCCGCGGCGGCCACCTCGGGCCTCGGTCACCCCGTCGCTGTAGAGCAGGCAGGTTTCGCCCGGCGCCAACTGCACGGTCACCTCTCCGACGCGTGGGTCGGGCACCACCCCGATCAGCATGCCGCGCAGCGGCACCGACTCCACCTCGCCGGAGGCGCGCAGCACCAGCGGCGGCAGGTGCCCGCCGCCGGCCATGGTGAGGGTGAGGCCACCGTCGCGCAGCGGGCGGGCCACCCCGAGCACCATCGTGGCGAAGCGACCCTGACCGTGCGCCTGGGTCGTCTCCAACAGCGTGCCGTTGAGCAGCCGGAGCAAGCGCCCGGGGTGCGATTCCAACCGGTGCAACGCCTGCAGGCACTGGCGCAACTGACCGGTGAAGACGGCCGCCTCGACGCCCTTGCCCGACACGTCGCCGAGGAAGAACACCGAGCCACCGTCGGCGAGCCGGTGCGAGCCGTAGAAGTCGCCACCGATGCGCAGTCCCGCCTGCGCGGGCCGGTACGCGGTGCCCCACTGCACGCCGGGGGCCTCGGCCGGCTCCACCGGCAGCAGGCTGGCCTGCAGGGTGTCAGCCACCTCCGCCTGATCGCGGTAGAGCAGGGCGGTGGTCAACGCCGCGCCGGCGCGGGCCGCGAACGCCCGGATCAGCTCCACGTCGGCCTCGGCGTACCAACGGGTGGCGCGGCGGGCCACCAGCATGACACCGACCGGTGCGTCGCGGCCCGGCAGCGGGACGACCCGGGCGGTGCTCTCGGTGCCGGCGAGCCCGGGCAGCCAACCGGCGTCGACCGCCTGCTCGACCAACCAGTCCACCGCGTGCGGCTCGACCCCGGTCAGCGCATCGGCGATGGCAGTCGGCAGCTCCCCGCCGGCCAGCACACCGCTGTCCACCGTCGGCGCCTCGTCGTCCGCCCGCGCGGCCCGCCACCAGCGGGCCCGGCCGCCTCGCGGGGCGAGCACCAGCACAGCGACCTCGGCCAGGGTCGGCACGGCGAGTCGGACGACCGCGGCGGCGGCCCGGTCGGGGTGCAGGGGATTGCCCAGCTTGTCACCGACCACGGCCAGAAAGGCCGAGCGTGCGCGCTCGGCGAGCAGCGCGTCGGCACGGGTGACGCTGTCGGTGACGTCCTCGACGTACCAGCAGCAGCGGTCACCGGAGAGGGGCACCCGGCGGGCGGTGAGCCGGCGCCCGCGATGGGTGAAGCCGCCGGCACTCCCCTCGCTCAGCTCGGGCACACCGGCCGCGCTGAGCAACTCACCCGGCGTCACCTCGGGCAGCAACCGCTCGGCCACCGGACTGACGTGCCGCACGACACCGTCCGCGTCACAGACCACCAGGCCCTCACGGAAGTGCTCGACGACCTCGAACCAGTCGGGTGCGGCCAGACCCCGGTCGCGGGCCAGCGGCGGCAGGGCCGCCGTGGGGCGGGGCGGGACATTGGCGGACGACGCCGTCGATCGTGACGTGCCCGGCGTGGAGATCCGTCCGTCGCCCGGGTCCCAGTCCCTGACGTCGGAAGCAGTCACCAGCTGAGCCTCACTCCTTGTCGTCCACCCGCACCCACCGGAACCGGCGTCCATGGTCACAACTCTCCGGCCACCCTACGCCCGGAGCCGGGTAGCGGCACCTCAGAGCGGCTGCCGTGGGCCCGCCGTAGAGCGTCGCTCCCCCCGTCTTGCGTTCTGCCAGACGGCTGGAAAACATGGGCGACGAGCAGGTCCTGCTGGACCGCACCGGGCTGACCGAGCTGTTGGCCGTCGAGCACACCGCCGACGACGACATGCGCGCCATCGGCTGACCGGCGCGCCCAGGAGTCGCCCACGGCGAGGGGGGATGGCCCCCGACCCTGGGACCTGGGGTCGGGGGCCGGAGGAATGTCTAGGGTGCCGTCATCGGCTGGAGTCGGGGTCCGCTCTCGCGCAGCTCGCCGGTCGGGATCGGGTCGACGTCCTCGGGCTCTCCCGAATCGGGCGTCTGGTACAGGTAGCGGACGAACTGCCCACCCGCCTCGTTGTCGTCCGCGCCGGGCCACTGGCCGATGCAGTCCATTCCGATCACTTCGCGGCCAGTCCCGTCGGCCTCCTCCAGCAGCGCCCACAGGCTCACCGGGTAACACCTGGTGACCTCGGGCGTGAGCTGCCAGCGGGCGTACCAGCCGGGCCGGGCGGGGACGATCTCGACGATCTGTTTCATGACGACCTTCCTTCCGCGTACCTCGGAAGAACTCCGGTCCTGACCCGATCCTGCGGCCCGTGCGGGTGAGCACCCCTCACCCCTGGCGGATGAAGCGCCGCGGACGTCGGCCCGACCCGGCCGGCAGCGTCCGTTTCGGCTCCCGAGACGACGGGAAGGCGACGGGCGCAGCCACGATCCCCAGCGGAAGGGGTGCCACCATGCGCAAGCAGATGGAGGGCGACAACCAGAGGCGCCGGGCTCTGGCCCGGCAGGCCCGCGAACAGGGTCGCCAGCCCAGCGAGTTCGGCGCCAGCCTGAGCGCCTCCAAGCAGCTCACGAGCCTCGACCAGGGCAAGCGGGCCGGCCCGCCGCCGGCCGGAACGCACAAACCGGACAGTACGCGTGGCGGGCCCGCACCACCGCCGGTCGGCAGCGCCGAGAACCCGAGGCCGCAGCCGTCCCCGCCGAGCGGCGCGGCCGGCGTGAGCACCATGGGCTACCACGACCTGGTCGACGAGGTCCGGCGCCGGGCCGGGGTCGACTTCAGGACGGCCAAGGTGGGCACCGAGGCGACCGTGCTGGTCCTCGCCTTCGCCCTGGAGGCGGCCGAGCGGCAGCGGCTGCTGGCCGCGGTGCCGTCGTCCCTGCACGACGTGCTGCCCGTCGACGGGATCGAACGGCACCGTGACCTACCCGGCTTCCTGTCCGAGGTGAGCCGGATCAGCGGCAACACCCCGGAGCAGGCCCGATACCAGGCCGAGGCGACGCTCGCCGCGCTCGCCGAGCAGGACGGCGACCTGGTCGAGTCGTTGCACGTACCCGACGGGTTGCGTGACCTGCTGAATCCGCCGGAGGCCGGCGGCGGCCTCGTTGGCGCCTCCACCACGACTCCCACCCTGGACGCCGACGAGATCGACGCGGCGCTGGACGACCTGCCGTACTGGGCCGGCGACAGCCAGGCCCTCTACCGGGTCGTCGCGCTGCCCCCGGACAATCTGGACCGGGTGCTCGCCCGGCTCGACCAGCTGCGCGAGGACACCGGCCGCGGCCCGAGCATCGGACGGCCGGGGGGCACCGCCGCCGTGTTGTCCGTACGGACCAACCAGGCCAACGGGGTGACCGCGCTCGACGTGGACCTCGCCCACCAGATCGACGACGCGATCGACGAGGTGGGGGCCGGGATGGCCGGCGGCTGACCGACCACAGCGGCACGAGCGGGTCGGCGGGCGGGGGCAACCCCCGCTCCGCCGGCCCGTCGGTCGTGCCGGGCCACCGCCGGGGTCGATCGTGGGCTCGGCTAGCGTGCCCGGCATGAACCGCGCCGCCGACCGGCTGGAGCTGGTCGCCGACCCGGTCCGCCGGACCGGGCGGACGTTGCTGTCCGCCGGTGTCGAGCAGTCGTACGTGGATGTCGAGGATCCCCGGCACCTGCACTTCGAGTACGTCCGGCGGATCGCCTCGGCGGTGGATGTGGCGGCACCGGCCGGCGCCCCGCTGAGCGTTCTGCACCTGGGTGGCGGCGCGTTGACGCTGCCCCGCTGGCTCGCCGCCACCCGTCCCGGCTCCGCGCAACGGGTCGTCGAGCGGGATCCGGCCGTGGTCGAGCTGGTCGCCCGGGAGCTGCCGCCGCTGCCGCCCGACGTGCGGGTGGAGGTCGCCGACGCCCGGGACGCGCTGACCGCCACCCCGGGCGGCGAGTACGACCTGGTGATCGCCGACATCTACCGGGCGGCCCGGATGCCCCGGCACGTACGCACCGTCGAGTTCGCCGCCGAGGTGGCCCGCACCCTGCGCCCCGACGGGGTGTACCTGGTCAACGTCACGGACCTGCCGCCACTGGTGGGCACCCGCGTGCAGGTGGCCACGTTGCGGGCGGTATTCGCCGACATGTGTGTGCTCGGCGACCGGCGGATGCTGCGCGGCCGGCGCTACGGCAACCTGGTGCTCGCCGCGACGTCCCGCCCTGGCGGGCTGCCGGTCGCTCGGCTGGCGGTGGCCGCCCTGCGCGACCCGGTGCCCGGCGGCCTCCTGCACGCCACCGCCCTCGACACGTTCGTCGCCGGCGCCCACCCGGTCAGCGACGCCGACGAGACCGGGCGCCGCTGACCGCCGTCCCGCAATGCCGGGTTTTCGACGGCGAGCGCGGGGAAGGCGCGGCGGGTGAGCAACGCCGATCGGGTGACCGCCCGCCGGACCCTGATCGTGATCGGTCTGGTGCTGGCGACCGCGTTCGCGCTGGCCTTCGTGTACGCGACCCGCCGGGTGCTGGTCTGGGCCGTGGTCGCCGCGTTCTTCGCCGTCGCGCTCAAGCCCCTCGTCGACCGGCTGCAACGCCGTTTCGTTCGGCGCCGGGCGTTGGCCACGCTGCTGGTGTTCCTCACCGCGTTCGTGCTGCTGGCGATCCTGGCCACCCTCATCCTGGTGCCGTTGTTCCAGGAGCTGGGCCGGTTCGCCGACCGGGCGCCGGGGCTGCTGCGCGACGCACGCGCCGGCGAGGGCCCGCTGGGGCGACTGCTGGAGCGCACCGGCGCGCACCGCTACGTCACCGAACATTCCGAGCAGCTACGCGACCTGGGCACCCGGCTGCGCCAACCCGCCGTCGGCGTGCTGCGCGGTGTCGTGGAGACGGTCGCCGGGCTGGTCACGGTCATCGTGCTGGCGTACCTCATGGTGTTGGAAACACCGCGGATCACCGGTGCCGTGCTCGCGGCGGCCGGGGACGGCCAGGGCGAACGGCTGCGCCGGGTGGGCCGGGAGGTGTCGCGCACCGTCACCGGCTACCTCACCGGCAACCTTCTGATCAGCGTGGTCTGCGGGGTGTTGACCTTCGTGGTGCTGGCCCTCACCGGGGTGCCGTTCGCGGCGGTGATCGCCCTGCTGGTGGCGGTGGCCGACCTGATACCGCTGGTCGGCGCGACGCTCGGCGCGGTGATCGCGGCCGGGGCCGGCTTCCTGCACTCCCCCACCGCCGGGGTGGTGGTGCTGGTCTTCTTCGTGGTCTACCAGCAGGTGGAGAACCACCTCCTCCAGCCGCTCATCCTGTCCCGCGCGGTCCGGCTCAACCCGCTGACCGTGCTGATCAGTGTGCTGCTCGCGGCGGAGCTCGCCGGCCTGCTCGGCGCGCTGCTGGCCATCCCCGCCGCCGGCATCGTCCAGACCCTGGTACGCGAGTACGGCCCCCGCCGGCTGCGGCCCGCCCCGCCGGCTGGCCCGGCCGCGCAGTCACGCCGACCGGCCGGTCCCGCCCCGCAGGGCTGACCGGCCGGAACGGGTGGTGCGTGCTCAGCGGGATCGGGTCGTGACCTCGGGAGAGGTGCTCTCCAACGGGACCGCGTTCGCCGGGACCAGCCCCAGTTGGGCCGCCGACCGGGTCAGCGCGGCGTCCAGTGCCCAGTCGGCGCTGACCCGTGCGCGGTTTCCCGGCATCGCCAACAGGTGGTACGCCCGGGTGACCGCCTTGGCGGGCAGCCCGGCCAGGTTGACCTGCAACGGGTTCGCCGCCGCGTCCTTGCCGCCCAGGTCGACCACCCAGCCCAGGTCATGGTGCTTGTACGGCCTTCGGCGGCCGAAGCCGTACGACGCGGCGATGTTGTGCGCCGCGAGCTTGCCCTGCCGCTGCGCGTGCTGGGCCGTCATCCCGCAGACCTGCCCGGGGTGGGTCAGATCGGGCACCGCGGCGGCGTCGCCACAGGCGAACACCTCCGGGTAGCCGGGGACGTTGAGGAACTCGTCGACCACCAACCGCCCCTTCTCGGTGCGCAGGCCCAGCTCGTTGACGAAAGGATCGGGGCGCACCCCCACACACCACACCAGCGTGCAGGTGGGCACGTACTCGCCGTCGGTGAGCTTCACCCCGTCGCAGGTCGCCTCGGCCACCGACGTGCCCATCCGGACGTCCACACCACGCCGGTTGAGCACCTTGTGCGAGGTGTCCGACATCCGTTTGTCCAGCTCCGGCAGCACCCGGGGCGCGACGTCGAGCAGCATCCAGCGGGGGCGGACGGTGAGCCGGGGTCGCTGGGCGTGCAGCGCGTCGGTGAACAGCTGCCCGTGGGCGGCGACCTCGGTGCCGGTGTAGCCCGCCCCGACCACCACGAACGTGGCCCGGGCCTGCTGCTCGGCCGGGTCCTCGGCCTGCTCGGCCAACTCGACCTGGCGGATGATGTGGTCGTGCAGGTAGACGGCCTCGGGCAGGCCGCGGAAGCCGTGCGCGTACTCGGTCACCCCGGGGATGGGCAGCAGTTTGTTGACGCTGCCCACGGCGAGCACCAGCCGGTCGTACGCCAGCCGGTTCTTCTCCCCCTCCGCCTGGGTGAAGCCGACCCAGCGGTTCTGCAGGTCGACGTGGTCCGCTTCGCCGACCACCACCCGTACGCCCTTGAGCGTCCCGGTCAGGGGCACAGCGATCCGTCTGGGCTCGACCACCCCGGCCGCCACCTCGGGCAGCAGCGGAAGGTACAGGAAGTAGTCGGTCGAGTTCAGCACCACGATCTCGGCCCGGTCCCGGGCGATCCGGCTCAAGGTCTTCGCCGCGTGGTAACCGGCGAACCCGGCCCCCACGATCACCACACGAGGTTTCGTCATTGCGGCCCGTTTCCCGTCGAAGGCCGGGACAAACGTCCAATGCCCGTCGCCCGTCGCCCACCGTCAGCTCGGCGGCGGGCGGCGGACACCCGGGGCGGGCCCGTCAGGTCGGTGTCGGCGCGGTGATCGCCCACCGCTCGTGGTCGCGCCAGGCGCCGTCGATGAACAGGTAGTCCGGGGAGAAGCCCTCCAGTCGGAAACCGAGTTTGCGGGCCACCCGCCGGGACGGCTCGTTGCCCGGCTGGATGTTCGCCTCCAGCCGGTGCAGGCCGACCGTGGTGAACGCATGGTCGATGACCATGGCGATGCCCGCCGAGGCGTGGCCGGTTCCGCTGTACGGCTCGAACGCCGCATACCCCAGATAGCCACCACGCAGTGCACCCAGCACGATTCCACTGATGTTCACATAACCGGCGATCTCGCCGCTGGCCCGGTCACAGATCAGGTAGCCGGCGCTGTCCCGGCGGCGGACCCGGCTCAGATAATGGTCGTACTCCTCCGGGCTGGCCGGCGCGGCCAACCACGGGTGGTGCAGGTCCCGACTGCGCCGCACGGCGGCGACGAACTCCTCCGAGTCGGTGGGCCGGGGCCGCCGGATCGCGGCGGGACCACCGGTGCGTAGGTATCTCACGGCGGACCACTCTGACCGACCGCCACGGCCGTTGTCCAACCGCATGCCGGAGCAGGTCAGCGCGCCGGGACCTCGGTGCTCTCCCGGGGCAGCACGATGTGCGGCGCGACGACCTCGGCCACGGCCGCGTCGGGCTGGCCGATCCGGGCGGTGAGTCGGGCCACGGCCTCCCGGGCGAGAAACCCGGTGTCGACGGCGACCGTGCTGAGGCTGGGCCGCGAGTAGCGCCCCTCCTCGATGTCGCCGACGCCGATCACGGCGACGTCGGCGGGGACGCGCAGCCCGACGTCGAAGGCGGCTCGCATCGCACCGATCGCGAGGGGGTCGGAGAAGCAGAAGATCGCGTCCGGGCGGACCGGGCCCGCGAACAGGTCGCGGGCCGCGCGGTAGCCGTCGGCCCGGCGGTGGCGCCGGGCCGGCAGCAGGTGCCCGGGCACCGGCGTCAGCCCGGCCTCGCGCAGCGCCCGGTGGTAGCCGGCCGTGCCCGGCTGCGGCACACCGGCGGGCCCCGGCGGGCACCCACCGATCGCGGCGATCCGCCGGCGGCCGGTGCGGAGCAGGTGGGCGGTCGCGTCCTCGGCGGCCCCGGCGACGTCGACGCGGACCCGGTCGCACCGCTGGTCGGAGGCTCCTTCCCCGATCAGCACGACGGGACGACCACCGCCGGTCAGCGCCTGGGTCAGCTCACCCGGCGCACCGACCAGGACGCCGTCCACGGGCATCGGTCGGGCGTCGTCCAGCCCCGACGGTGGGCGCTCGTCGTCGGACCCCCGCTCGACGACGACCCGGTAGCCCCGTCGTCCGGCCGCGTGGACGACCTCGCGGGTGAGGTCGTCGGCGTACGGCAGGTCGGCGTCGGGCAGGACGAGGGCGAGTACGCCGGTGCGCCCGGTCCGGAGGGTCCGGGCGAACGCGTTCGGCCGGTAGCCCAGCTGGGCGACGGCGGCCTCGACCCGGCGACGCACGTCGGTGCTCACGTGGGGGTAGCCGTTGACCACGTTGGAGACGGTTTTCACCGACACTCCGGCGAGCCGCGCCACGTCCTTGAGCGTGGAAGCCACGACCCGCCCTCCCCCGACAGATGTCACACCAGCAAAACAGCTTCACCGGTGTAGTTCCGACCCTCGCAGGCGATTTCACACCTGTCAAGGCGGTACGGTGGTGTGAAAGGGAGGGGTAGTGGTCGTGGACGACGACGCGGTGGTGCCAGCCGCTGCCCGACTGGTTCGGGACTTCGTGAACACCTTCGAACCGCAGATCGATGACGAGACGCTGACCAGCCCGGACCGGCTGCGCGACTGGTTCGTCGAGCGGCACCTGGTCCCGGCCGGCGTACACCTCGGGCCGGCGGACCTCGACGCGGCCGTGACGGTCCGGGAGGGCCTGCGCGCGGTGCTGCTCGGTCACGCCGGCCACCGTGCCGACCCCGCCGCGCTCGACCGCCTCAACCGGGCCCTGGCGGGAATGCCGGTCGCGCCGCGCTTCACCGACGACGGCCACCGGCTGATCGCCGCCGGTGGCACCGCCCTGGACCAGGCGGTGGCCGGGCTGGTCGACGCCATCCGCCAGTGCGGTGAGGACGGATCCTGGCGGCGACTCAAGGCCTGCGCCCGCGACACGTGCCGCTGGGCGTACTACGACGCCTCCCGCAACCAGGCCCGCCGCTGGTGCTCGATGGCCGGCTGCGGCAACTACATCAAGATGAAGCGGGCGTACGCCGTCCGCACGGGCCGCGCGCCCTCCTAGAGACCCGGGCTCGACTCGGTTCCGCCGAAGTCGGGGTGTCACGAACGCTCGGAAACCCCGACTTCGGCGAAACGGAGTCGATCATTCGCGCCGTGCTCGTGTCGCGGCCGCGTCGAGTGCCGGCACGAGCGGCGTCAGCGCGGCTCGCGCCAGGTCTGGCAGCGATCCGGACGGCACGACGAAACCAGGCATCGATGGCAACTCGCGCGCGGCCTCCCACCACTGCCGAAGCGCGACCCTGGCGACCGCGCCGACGCTGGCGGACAGCACCTGGGCGGTCAGCCGGTCCAGGTCTGGACAGCGTTCGATGAGGGCGTCGGCGAGTGGGCCCTCGATCGTGGTGACGGTGTCGACGTAGCAGGCGCGCAGAGCGGGACTGCTCGTGATCAGAGCCCAAGGCCGCCTTCGCCACGGTCGCCGCCCGCTACTCGGGCTGAGCCACGGCAGTGTCACCGCCGGATCTTGGGCCGGGCGAACCACGGCGTCAGCCATGGGATGAGCGCGACGAGGACGACGGCCAGGGCGGTGATGACGGCCTGCCCGATCCGGCCCGGGGTGACGCCGACCGCCGGGTCGAGCACGTAGTTGGCGTACCAGTTGGCGGCCGTGTCCGTCGCCAGCACCGCGCATCCCAGCGCCAGCCCCTCCACCCGGCGAGCGGCCAGCAGCAGCGCCGCCAACGGATCCCACAGCGTCAGGGACACGAAGTAGAACGTGAGCCACCCGGGCAGGGCCAGCTGCGGCCCCAGTTCGGGAACGAGCAACTGAAGCAGGTGCACCACTGTGCCGTAGGCGAAGACGAGCACGGTGGCCGACACGACGAGCCGGACCGCGAGGGGAACGCCACCCCATCGCCCGGTGCTCATCCGGCCAGTCTGCCTCAGCCGTGCGACACCGAACGATCCGTCACAGCGGGCGGGGGAACGGCTGCTCCATCGGCATCGGGACCTGGAGGAAGGTGGTGCCGCGCATGTCCAGCCAGGCCCGGTCGGGCCCACGGACCAGCCGCAGCATCACCGCCTCGCAGGACGGGCAGCGCGCGACCAAACCTGGAGCCTGCGAGTAGACGTGCAGGCTGGCCATCGAGCCGGTCATCCCACAGTTTTCGCAACGGCCCATCGCGGTGCTCACGTCGACGGTGAACAGCTCACGCATCGGGCCGTCGAGCATGTTGCCGTCCAGGTACGACATCTCGGTCATCGAATCTCCTCGACCTAACGGGAGCGAGCGGGCGGTCAGCCGGTGGGGCCGAAGCGTTCGGTCTTGACCCGCCGCGACGGGTGGCCCACACCCACCAGCAGGTCGGCCACGGTTTCCACGAACGCCGTCGGGCCGCAGACGTACGTGAGCGGTTCCAGGTCCGGCGGCCAGCCGTGCGTGTTGACGTCGGCCAGCCCGATCCGGTGCGGCTCACCGCGCCAGTCCTCCGGCGCCTCGCGGGTGTACACGTACGCCACGTCCAGGCCGAAGTCGTCGCGGACCCGGCGGCGCAGCTCGTCGGCGTAGATCACGTCACGCGGCGTGCGCACCGAGTAGATCAGCCGGAACGGCACCTTGCTGCCCGCGGCCCGCCGAGCCCTGATCATCGCCATCAACGGCACGATGCCGGAGCCACCGGCGACGAGCTGCACCGGCGCGGCCTCCTCCGGCCGCCAGATGAACCAGCCACCGAGCGGTCCGCGTACCTCCACCGGATCGCCGTCGGCGAAGACATCGATGAGGTACGGGGACACCTCGCCGTCGGGCACCCGCTGGACGGTCACCTCGATGCGCGGGCCGCCGGGGCCGTCCACCACCGGCCCGGCCACCGAGTACGACCGTGCCGCCTGGTAGCCGTCCGGCGCGGTCAGTCGCACGTCGACGTGCTGCCCGGGCAGGTGCCCCGGCCAGTCCGGCACCTCCAGCACCAGGGTCTGCGCGGTCGGTGTCTCCACACGGCGCTCCACCAGCCGGCTGACGTGCCACCGGTTGGGCACGCGGGGCGGGGTGCTCGTCGCCACGGCGCGCTCAGTCACCCTGGTACCGCTGTTCGCGCCACGGGTCGCCATAGTCGTGGTACCCGGCGGTTTCCCAGAACCCCGGCTCGTCCATCGTCTTGAGCCGGATCCCGCGCACCCACTTCGCGGACTTCCAGAAGTACAGGTGCGGCACCAGCAGCCGCGCCGGCCCGCCGTGCTCGGCCGGCAGCGGCGCGCCGTCGAAGGTGTGCACCACCCAGGCCCGGCCTCCGCGCAGATCGTCCAGCGGCAGGTTGGTGGTGTATCCGCCGTAGGAGTGCGCGAGCGCGAAGTGCGCGCCCGTGTCCACGCCCGCGAGCAGGGTGTCCAGTGAGACGCCCTGCCAGGTGGTGCCGAGCTTGGACCAGCGGGTGACGCAGTGGATGTCCACCATTGGCGTCTCCTGCGGCAGGGCCATCAGCTCCTGCCACGACCACCGGTGCTCGCTGCCGTTCTCGGCGGCGATGACGAACTCCCAGGTATCCAGTGACACCCGGGGCGTCGGGCCGGCCGAGAGCACCGGAAAGTCCTCGGTCAGGTACTGACCGGGTGGCAGGGCCGGCTCCTGTGATCGGGGCCGACCCTGAAAGCCCGGTGACACGATTCCCATTGCACAGTCGTACCACCCGCGTCGGGCGGGGCGGGGTGTTTCCCGCGTACCCCCTCGTCGCCTCGGCGCGGCGTCAGTGCCGTTCCGCGACGACCTTGCGCTCCTCGGGCAGGTCGCCGCCGCGAGTGGCGCGCAGGCTGGTCAGGGTGACCACCACCAGCACCCCGATGATCACGCCGAGTGAGGCCAGGGTGGGGATCTGCGGCACGCTGTCCCAGATCCCGTGCGCCCAGTGCAGACCCAGCTTGAGGCCGATGAACGCCAGGATGATGGCCAGGCCGTAGCTGAGGTGCACCAGCCGGCTCAGCGCCGCGTGCAGGACGAAGTAGAGCGCCCGCAGGCCGAGCAGGGCGAACGCGTTGGTGGCGAAGACCAGGTACGGGTCCTCGGTGATGCCGTAGACCGCCGGCACCGAGTCGACGGCGAAGACGACGTCGGTGGCCAGCACCGCCACCACCACCAGGGCGAACGGGGTGAGTGCCCGCTGCGCGCCCTGCCGGATGGTCATCTTGGTGCCGTGGTAGTCGTCGACCACCGGCATGATCTTGCGCAGCAGCTTCACCGAGCGCATCTTGTTGATGTCGACTTCCTGCTGGTGCCCGGAGAGGGCGTCGCGCAGCAGCTTCACCGCGGTGGCGATCAGGATGATCGCGAAGAGCAGGAAGGCGAAGTCGAGAGTCTGCAGGGCCGCCGCGCCGAGGGCGATGAAGACCGCCCGCAGCACCAGTGCGCCGGCGATGCCGTAGAGCAGCACCCGCTGGGCGAGCACGGCCGGCACCGCGAACGCGGCCAGCAGCAGCATGAAGACGAAGAGGTTGTCGACCGAGAGCGACTTCTCCACCAGGTAACCGGTGAGGTATTGGACGCCCTGCTCCGAGCCGTAGCGGGCCCAGATCCAGCCGCCGAACGCCAGCGGCAGAGCTATGTAGAACGCCGACCAGCCGAGGGCTTCCCGCATGGACACCTCGTGCGGGCGGCGGGTCACCAGGAAGTCCAGCACCAGCAGGAGGAGCACGCCGGCGATGGTGACCACCCAGAGGGTGGGCGTGCCGACCGACGACAGGTCACTGGCGGCGGACAGGTACGACACATCGGTCATTGGGTCTCCTCGAACACCATCATGTTCGAGGTCTCCTTCACCCACCACATGATGGGCAACCACCCGAGGCGCGCCGGGCGCGCCGTACTGACCGGAATGGTTCGTGGGAAGTACTCCCCTCGCACCACAAGGTTAGGCCAGCCTGAATCGCCACGCCAAACGGGACATTGATGGTTGCCCTGACCAACCGCTGTGCACGCTCGGGGCGAATGCTGACACCCTGGGCCACGTTTGTGCCGTCACCCACGACGCAGCGTCGCTCCCGGGGCCATCGCCTGCTCCACCAGGCCCCGGAAGTCACGTGGCAGCTGGGTGGCCACGTCATCGAACTCGCCGCCGGTGATCGCCTCGCGCAGGGTGGTGAAGACCGCCCGGACGGCGTCGCGAGCGGCGGGCTCCTCCACACCGGCACGCCCCGCGACCCGGGCGACGAACTCGGCCGCTCCGAACCGGTCCGCCTGCTCGGTGCTCGGGCTCGGTTTGAGCATCAGTTGCAGCGGCTGAGGCAGTTGGGCGGCCAGGTCAAGGACCTCACCGCCGGTCAGCCGCTCGGCGAACGTCTCCAACACGGCCCGGGTCAGCTCGACCGCCCGCTCGGACGACGTCGCGGTGCGCTGGGAAACCTGGTCGATGAAGGTGTCGTAGTTCATCGCGTACTCCCTCGGGCTCGCGTCGGCGCCTGCGGATACCCGCGACGCCGGGGTGGAAACGACGCGGGGATTCATCCGGCGAGCCGGGCGTGACCGACCGGCGGGCGGGTAACCGCCGCCGGTCGTGACCACATCAATGCCCCGAGGGAGCCCATGCCATGGCGAGCTACGCGGACGTCCTGCAGTACCTGTCGAGCCTGGACTACCCGGCCGAGAAGGACGACGTGGTCCGCGAGGCCGAACGGGAGGGTGCTCCGCCGGACGTGCTGAAGGCGTTGCGCGCCCTGCCCCCGGTCGACTACGCCAACGGCACCGAAGTGGCACGGTCGGCCGGGATCGAGGCGGCACCGGAGGTGGGTCCCGCACAGCGGGCCGAGCAGGCCCGGGACACGAAGCACAACCGGGTCTCGCAGCACCTGCGCGGCATCTGACCCGCCGGTGGCGGCCACATCTCGGACAGGTGGGCGGCGCGGATGACCGGCACCGGTCAGGCTCGGCCGCCGGACGTGCACTTCCCGGCCGCGGTGCAGCTCGCCGTGGTGGGAGTGGTCGGCGTCATCGCCGGTGCCGTGTTCGCGATGCTGCTACCACTGCCGCTCGCCGCGCTGGCCGGCTGGGACGTGGGCGCGCTGAGCTGGCTGGTGCTGGTCTGGCACAAGCTCTGGCCGATGAACGCCGACCGGACCGCCCGGCTCGCCGTACACGAGGACCCGAACCGGGCGATCCGGGACGTGCTGCTACTCGTCGCCTGCCTGGCCAGCCTGCTGGCCGTGGGGTTGGTCGTGGCCAGCGCGCAGACCTCGCCACCCGGGGTACGCCGGGAACTGCACAGCGGCCTGGGCGTGCTCAGCGTGGTGCTCTCCTGGCTGGTGGTACACACCGTGTTCGCCGCACGCTACGCCCGGATCTACTACACCGGCCGGGACGGCGGGGTGAACTTCAACCAGATTGAGCCGCCGTGCTACTCCGACTTCGCGTACGTGGCGTTCACCATCGGGACGACGTTCCAGGTCTCCGACACCAACCTGACCAGCAACGAGATGCGGCGCACGGTGCTGCGGCACTCGATGGTGTCGTATCTGTTCGGGGCGTTCATCATCGCCGTGACCGTGAACCTGCTGGCGGGTCTGGCCCGCTGAACGGCCGCGCTGGGCCGGGAGACGACACAGGGCGAGGCCGACTGGAGCGCCGGGACAGGCGGGCGCCCCTGGTCACGAACCGCGACCTAGGGCGCCACGCAAGCCTGCCCAGGCGGTGAACCGCGTCCGAACCGGCCGCAGTCACCAGGCGGTGGATGGCCACCCGAACCGAGCGGCCAGCACTGCCGGGCCCAACCATACGACAGGACATCCTCCGTTTGGTCAGATTTTGGCGAAGTGTGGGCCAGGGCACGTCACGGCCGACCGGTCACCTCCGCGTACCGGTGTTCCAGCTCGACCCGAGCCAGCGCCCCCACCAGCCAGGCGAGCCGCTCCGACTCGCCACTGGCCAGGCCCGCCAGGTCGTCCGCCGACCTGCCCAGCCCGAGCCGGCGGGCGGCAACCAGCGCCCGCCGGTCGGCGACGGGGCTCACCTCCCGCCACAGCGCCTGCGCCTCGCGCAGGAACAGGTCGACGACCTGGCCGTCCACGCCCGGCAACTCGGCGAGGAGCGCCCGCTCCCGGACCGGGTCGTGGTGCGCCAGCGCTCGCAACCGGCGCAGATCCCCCCGGTACCGCTCGACGACCGTGCGGGCCAGGTCCCCCAGCACGTCGGCCAGTGCGCCCACGTCACCACGCTGGCCGTTGGCGCGCAGCACCCGCACCCGGTCCTCGTGCAGCGAACGGGCCAGCCGGGCCGCGCTGTCCCACCCCTCGTCGCGCAACGCCCGCGCCCCGTCCAACGCCCGGCGGAAATCGCCACGACGGGCCAGCAGCACCGAGAGGTACAGCACCTGGAACAGGCTCGCCGGGTTGTTGGTGACCCGAAACCCGTACTGCTCGGCGAAGCCCCGCCCGCTGCCGGCGAGCCGGCGCGCCAGGCGCTTCCGATCCTCCACGGGAGTGATCAAAGTGGTCGGCATGCCGGCGACTACCCGCGCTGCGCTCGGTCACACGCGGGCCGCCCCGGACTGTAGGCCCGCCGGGCGTGGTGCCGGTTGCGCAGGCCGGGCGGAGACGTCAGCCGTGCAGGCCGCCGGTGCGGTCGCGGGCCTTGAGGCGGGTGGTGGGCAGGGCGGGCGCCGGCAGTGGCGGCGCCGGGTCGTCGGCCACCACACCGAAACGCTCGTCGCCGGCCATCCAGTCCTCCCGGGCGGCGGCGATCTCCTCGTGCGAGCGGCCGACGAAGTTCCACCACATCACCAGCGGCTCCTCGAACGGCGTGCCGCCCAGCAGCAGCAACCGGGCACCGGCCCCGCCGCGCACGGTCAGCTCGCGGCGACCCGAGCCCAGGTAGAGCAGCGCACCCGGTTCGAACCCGACACCGGCCGCCTCGGCGGACCCGGACATCGCCAGCAGCGCGTACTCGAAGTCGGGTCGCAGCGGCAGCGTGGTCGGCGCCTCGCCGGCCAGCTCCAGCTGCACGCCCACCAGCGGGGTGTGCACCACCGCCGGCGACCACTCCCCGGCGAACTCGCCGACCAGCAGGGTGAAGTCCAGATCACCGTCACGCCAGCGCGGCAGGTCGGCGTGGTGCGCGAAGTCCGCCGCTCCGGCCCGCGCCGGGTCCGGCAGAGCCACCCAGAGCTGCACGCCGTGCATCACCGGCGGGTGGACGGCCGGCGACCGCTCCGAGTGGGCGATGCCGCGCCCGGAGGTCATCACGTTCAGCTGACCGGGCCGGATCGGCTGGACGTTGCCGAGGCTGTCCCGGTGCAGGATCTCGCCGTCCAGCAGCCAGGTCACCGTCTGCAGCCCGGTGTGCGGGTGCGGCGGCACCTCCATGCCGGGCCGCTGCGCCACATCGTCCGGGCCGAAATGATCCACGAAGCACCACGCGCCGACCATCCGGCGGGGACGTTGCGGCAACAACCGCCGCACGGTGGTGTACCGACCCAACGGCACGTCGTGGCCGGGCAGCAGCACACTGCCGGGATCAACGTCGGCCACACCAGGGGGTCGGGTCTGCGCCAGCATTGATTCAGTACGCTCCACCGCCCGACTGTACGCTCACGCCCGCCCCCGGCCGCAGCGCTTCTGGCAGGGTCGTCGACCGGTGCCCAGCGGGTGCTGGAGGACAGCGTCACGCTGTTCGCGCCCGCGGCCAGGTCGAGGTAGAGCCGCTCGGCCGCGGTCCCATCCGGGCGTACCGAGCACCGCGCCCGCGGCCACCCCGTCCCAGCGTTCGTCGTGTACCACCACCGAGCCGGCGCCGGCTCCCACACGAACCCGCGCGGGCGGCAGCCACCAGCATGCGTACACCGCTGGACCAACGCCGGCCTGACACCTCGTCACGGAAGGTTCCGGCTCAGCCTCCGGTTCGCCCTCCGTGCCGTACCCCACTGCGCGGCCTTCCTTCCGCCGGTCCCCACCGGGAGGTACGTACCCGCCAGCCGATCGGATCGCGCCGCGCCGATCACGTCACTCCGCTTCGTCGCCGACACGAATCTTGGACAGTTTCCGTTCGGCGCGAACGGAAACTGTCCAAGATTGATGGTCCTCGGGTGCGGATATGCCGCTGGCCGGCACCCCGGGTGTGGGGTGCCGGCCAGTCGGTGTCGTGCTCGGTGTTGTGCGGTGGGTCAGCTGTTCCAGTGCTGGGCGACCAGGTCGGTGGCCTGCTGCTCCCACTGGGCGTACGCGTCCGGGTAGGCGGAGACCTGGACGGTCTGCGCGGCGTCGGTCAGGGGCATGTCCTGCCACCCGTCGACCTGCTTGAGGCCCTTGAGGAACGCGGTCGTGGAGTAGGCGGGGTCGGTGATCTGTTCCGGCGTACCCCAACCCGAGGACGGGCGCTGCTGGAACAGGCCCAGCGAGTCGTGGTCGTTCATGTCGCCGAGGTGGCCCAGGTTCTCCAGCTTCGACTCCTGCAGGCTCGTCGCGATGGAGATGACCGCGGCCCGCTCGGGCATACCGGCCTTCTTCGTCGCGGCGATGATCGCCTTGACGTTGGCGGTCTGCTCGTCGTTCAGGGTGATGTGCGACTGGTCGCCCTGCGGCTTGGGTGCCGTCTGCATGGCGACCGCGACCGGCTTGGCATCGACCGGGGTGGCGTGGGCGGCGATCGGACCGGCGAAGACACCACCGGCGAACGCGAGACCAGCAACGGACAGCATGCTCTTACGAATGATCGTGTTCATGAGGGTTAGCTCCTTCGGGGGTAAGGACACCCGCACGCGCCGATAGGGGGTCGGCACCAGCAGGGTGAGCACCTCGTCCGGGCGCATCAAATCCAAGGGAAAAGTCTTCGGGGGGTCGGCGCCTACGCTGTGTCTCGGCGCCGGGGTCGGCGGCCTACGAGCGGGGGCTCATGGCGCCGGGTCCAGGTGTAACGACCGGGGGCCGCGGGCCATTCCCCGGGCGGCCCATCGGCACCCTCATGGAGGCGGTGACCGGGCGGTCGTTCGTGGGGACCGTAACGACCGGGGGCCGGAGGTCATTCCCCCGGGCGGCTGAATGGCAGCGCGGCCGGGCGGTCGTTCGTGACGACCACACGAGGCCCGGCATTCCAACCCGGGAGGCCGGGCGGCGGGCGGGTGGTGCTGCGATCGTCAGGATATGTAACGACCCCGGCCCGGCCATGATTCCAGGCCACGGGTGCCACCGGTCACAACCCACACCCCCCCCGACACCGGACAAAACACGCAGGCGGCCCCACCCAGGCGGCCTCGGGCCGCCACACGCGGGCTTGATTCACTCCGGATCGCTGAAACGGGGGTATCCGGGAGCCCGGGATACCGCGACATCCGCAATCCGGAGTTGATCACGAACCCGCCGACCACGGCACCGCGCCCGGAAGCAGACAAAACCGACGTCATCGGGCCTCTGGGGGGTGAGAGGGTACGTGGCGGGCCGGGCACGTCGGCCCGCCGAACAACTAGCTCGGCACCCGCTCCCGTGGTCAGACGAACGGGTCGCCAGGTGCGTACGGGCGAGCCGGGCACCTGCCGGGTGATCGGCGGCCAGGCAACTGGCGCAGAACTGGCGCGGGCGGGCGGGCGGCCGTTGAGCCGGGCGGTTGCGCCAGGCCGATCGAACCAGGCTGGTTGGGTCAGGCCGGTTGGGTCAGGCCGGTTGGGTCAGGCCGGTTGGGTCAGGCCGGTTGGGTCAGGCCGGTCGGGTCAGGCCGGTCGGGTCAGGCCGGTCGGGTCAGGCCGGTTGAGGTGCCGGGAGGACTCTCACCCCGCGAGGCGGGAGCGGACCTTTGCGGCGCAGGCGTCCAGGACCGTCTGCGCGTCCAGTCCCAGGCTCTCGATGGCCACCAGGGCGGTGAAGGCGACATCCGCCAGCTCCGCCGCGACGTCGTCGCGGGTGTGGGTGACACCCTTGCGCGGATTCTGCCCGAGCAGACCGATCCAGGCAGCCGACGCCTCCCCCGCCTCCTCGGTCACCTTGAGGATGCGGCAGGTGAGTTCCGTCCGCCCGGTGCCGTTCGCCGTGTCCAACCAGCTGCGCGACACCCGGGCCGCCTCCCAGATCGAGTCCACGGCGACCAGTCAACCCGACCGCCCCAGCGGCCCGCACAGCCGGGTACGGCGGTTCGGCACCGGCCAGCGACGGGTGCCTGGCCGACGAGAAGTCGCCGGTCGGCCCGGCGGTGACGGGGCGAGCCGTCACAGCGTACGGCCCGGCCTGATCGACCGGACAGTCGCGCTTGACCAACCGATCAGCGACTCCATTGACACTGGTCGACGGCGGTCCTAGGTTCAGGGCGCTACCGGCCGGTAGGCAACCGTCCCGCCTGGTCGCCCCCGGGCGACATCCGTCCGATGGGGAGCATCGATGCTGTCCGCACCCACTCGTACCCTCCGCCGTCTGCTCGCCGCCACCGCGACGTTGACCCTTGCGGTCGGGTTGGCCGGCGCCGCGCCGGCCGGCGCCACCGATCACGACCCGAGGGGTGGCCAGCCGCTGCCCGGGTACACCATCGAGAATCCGCCGCTGGCCCCGCTGGTCGTGGGCGGCAAACCGACGACGGTACGCCAGGGCGTGCACCGCCACGCCGGGTACATCATCGAGGTCCCCGCCCGGTGGAACGGCGACCTGGTGCTGTGGGCGCACGGCTACCGCGGCCAGGGGACGGTGCTCTCGCCGGAACCGCCCGGGTTCGGGCTGCGCCAGCGTCTGCTGGAACAGGGGTACGCCTGGGCGTCGTCCTCGTACGACCGCAACGGCTTCGACATCCGTTCCGGGGTGCTGGGCACCAGGGATCTCGCCGACCACTTCGGCCGGACGGTCCGCCGACCGCACCACACCTACCTCGCCGGGGTGTCGATGGGCGGGTACGTCATCGGCCGTTCCCTGGAGCAGTACCCCAACTCCTACGACGGGGCGCTGCCGATGTGCGGGGTGCTCGGCGACCAGACGCTGCTCGACTTCTACCTCGACTACAACCTGGTCGCGCAGGCCCTCGCCGGGGTGCCGGCGTACCCGACGCCGGCCGACTACCTGACCAACGCCGTACCCCGTATCCAGGTGGCCCTCGGTCTGGCCGGGCTCACCCCCACCGGCCCGGACACCACCACGGACCGGGGCAAGCAGTTGCGGGCGATCACGGTGAACCGCTCGGGCGGGCCGCGCCCCGGCGCGGACGCCGCGTTCGCGGTGTGGAAGGACTTCCTCTTCTCGATCACGGTGACCAGCGGCGGTGACTCCCCGGCCCAGCGGCCCGGTCAGCTCTCCACCAACCTGCTCACCCGTTACACGCCGAACAGCCCGGTCGACGTCAACGCCGCCGTGCAGCGGGTCGCTCCGGAGAACGTCCGACAGCGGCTTCTCCCGACGCTGACCGAGGTGCCGCGGATCGCCGGCCGCCCCACCGCGCCGGTGCTCAGCCTGCACGGCCTCGGGGACCTGTTCGTGCCGTTCAGCATGGAGCAGGCGTACGCCACGGACGTGGCGCGGCACGGCCGCAGCCGGCTGCTGGTGCAGCGGGCCATCCGGGCCACGCAGCACTGCGAGTTCACCCCGGCCGAGGCCGGCGCCGCCTGGGACGACCTGGTGTCCTGGGTACGCACCGGCAAGCGCCCGGCCGGCGACACGGTGACCGATCCGGCGGTGGTGGCCCGGCCCGACTACGGCTGCCGGTTCAGCGACCGAGCCGCGTACGCCGCAGGTGCCGGCACCCGTCGCCTCTACCCCGCCTGCTGACCAAGCGGAACCCCCGACGACGGGTCGGCGAACACTCGTCGTCGGGGGCAGCGCACGGGCCACGGTCGACGGTAGACACATAGACCATGACGAACACCCTCGACCGTCGTACCCTCTTGCGCATGGCCGGTGCTTCCGCCGGCACCGCCGTCCTGGCCGGCGCCACCCTCGCCGGCGGCCGCCCGGCCCACGCTGCCGACGGCGCCTTCCAACACGGGGTCGCCTCCGGCGATCCACTGCCGGACGGCGTCCTGCTCTGGACCCGGCTGACCCCGACCGCCGAGGCGCAGCCCGGCTCCGGCATCGGCCCCGAGGTGGACGTGACCTGGCAGGTCGCCGTCGACCCGGACTTCGCCACGGTGGTGGCCGCCGGGACGCAGCACACCGGTCCGACCCGGGACCACACGGTGAAGGTGGCGGTGAGCGGCCTGGCACCGGCGACCACCTACTGGTACCGGTTCGGCCACGCGGACGGCTGGTCGCCGGCCGGCCGCACGATGACGGCGCCGCCGGTCGACGCCGAGATCGACCGGCTGCGTCTGGGCGTGGTGTCCTGCGCGAACTGGGAGGCCGGGTTCTTCGCGGCGTACCGGCACCTGGCCGAACGCGGCGACCTCAACCTGGTGGTGCACCTGGGCGACTACCTCTACGAGTACGGCACCGGGGAGTTCGACGCGGGCGGCACGGTGGTCCGCGCGGTACGGCCCGCCCACGAGGTGCTCACCCTCGCCGACTACCGGGTCCGGCACGCGCTCTACAAGACCGACCCGGACC
Organism: Micromonospora sp. CA-259024; assembly: GCF_050936255.1. Classification (NCBI taxonomy): domain Bacteria; kingdom Bacillati; phylum Actinomycetota; class Actinomycetes; order Micromonosporales; family Micromonosporaceae; genus Micromonospora; species Micromonospora sp. CA-259024. The sequence goes on from NZ_JBNJND010000001.1 coordinate 2,186,329, forward strand.
TGCAGGCACTGCACGCGGCGCTGCCCTGGGTGATCACCTGGGACGACCACGAGGTGGCCAACGACCAGTGGTCGGGCGGCGCGGAGAACCACACGCCGGGCGTTGAGGGGGCGTTCAGTGACCGGCTCGCGGCGGCCCGGCAGGCGTACCTGGAGTGGATGCCGGTGCGCACCGGCGTGGACGGCGCGATCTACCGGCGGCTGCGTTTCGGCCGGCTCGCCGAGCTGTCCATGCTGGACCTGCGCACGTACCGCTCGCAGCAGGCGTCCGGTACGGCGGTGGACGACCCGGGGCGCACCATCACGGGGGACAGCCAGATGTCGTGGCTCAAGGCCGGGTTGGCCGCGTCCACCGCCCGGTGGAAGCTGGTGGGCAACCCGGTGATGATCGCCAGGGTGGACGTGGGCGCGCTGCCCGCCTGGCTGCTCGGCCCGCTGGGTGCCCTGCTCGGCATTCCGCAGAACGGCGCGGTACTCAACACCGACCAGTGGGACGGCTACAACGCCGACCGCAACGAACTGGTCGACCACGTGCGCGCCACCGGGACGCGGGACGTCGTGTTCCTCACGGGTGACATCCACACCTCCTGGGCGAACGAGGTGACCACCCGCTCCACGGGGCTGGACAACCCGGCCGCCGCCGAGTTCGTGGTGCCATCGGTGACCAGCGACAACGTCAACGACTTCCTCGGCCTGCCGGCCGGCAACGCGCTCAGCACGCTGGGCGCCGGCCTCCTCCGCTCGACGAACCCGCACGTGCGCTGGACGGAGCTGGACGGGCACGGCTATGGCGTGCTGGAGGTGACCCGCCAGCGGTGCCGGATGGACTGGTACCACCTGGCGGACCGGACCCGGGCTTCCAGCACCAGTCGCTGGGTCGCCGGCTGGTCAGTGGGCGCCGGCTCCGCGAAGCTGCGGAGGGAGGCCGCTCCGCTGGCCTGATCCTGGACACGACGACGCCGGCCGGCCCCCTGGTCGGGAGCCGGCCGGCGTCGTGTGTTCGGGTGTCACCAGAGCTGCTGGACGATGTCCGCCGCCTGCTCCTCCCACTGCGCGTACGCGTACGGGTAGGCCGAGACCTGGACGGTCTGCGCGGCGGTGGTCAGCGGCAGATCCTGCCAGCCGCCGATGTTCTTGAGTGCGGTGAAGAACGCTGTGGCGGCGTACTCCGGGTCGGTGATCTGGTCGGGCGTGCCCCAACCGGACGACGGGCGCTGCTGGAACAGACCCTGCGAGTCGTGGTCGTTGTACGCGCCGAGGTGGCCGAGGTTGTACAGCTTCGACTCCTGCAGCGAGGTGGCGACGCCGATCACCGCGCCCCGGTCACCGACGCCGGTCTTCTTGGCCGCGTCGACGATCGCCCGGGCGTTGGCGAGCTGCGCGTCGTCGAGCGGAACACGCGACTGTGCGCCTTCGATGCCGTGCGGGATCAGCTGGTCGCGACTCGGCTTGCCGGCCGGCGGCTTGCCGGTGGCGGACCCGGTGGTCAGCCCGGACTCGACGGGCTGGTCCTCCTGGCGTGCCGAGGTGGCGGCCTTGCCGGTGGCGAGGTCGATGGCGGCCACGGCGCCCTGGTGCGGCCCGGAGGTGACCGGGGCGGCAGCTGCCGTCGGCGCGAGTGCCAGGCCACCGAGGGCGGCCACGCCCGCAACGCTCAGCGCGGTCTTGCGGTACGAGTCCTTAGCGATGGCGGGGAGCCATCGAGTGAAGTCGACCTTCACGATGGTTGCCCTTTCGATCGTGCGGAGCGCTCCGGGGTGAACACTCCTCGGGAGATGACCGCGGAAAGGGTTTGGGCTCCGGCGGTACGGGGGACACAACCAGGTTCACGTGTCGGGCATTCCGGATATGCCAGCCGGCCGCCGAGGTGCGGTCCCGGTCACCCCCGGGAATCGGGCCGAAATCGCCCATCCGCAAGCTCAAGGGGACGTGTTGCGTCCGTTGAAGCAGAGCAAAGGACCCGAGCACGGTGGCATGCGGTCGTGAGACGGAGGTTGTCGACCCGTTGTCCGCTGACTGTCAGTGAGGGCGTGACCCGTCACGGCGGGTGAATCCGATGTGCGGCTCGCCGTACCGGACGAGAACGTGCCAGAGCTGCTTAAGGTGCTGCAGGGTGTCTGCGACCGGGCCTCGGTCCGACCACCGTTCCGGCTCGGCGACCACCGAAGCAGCCGCCCGACCGATCAGCGCCGCGTCCACCGGTTCGCCCGGCCGGGCGAACTCCCGGTGCAGCCGGGCCGCCAGCACCGGGATCTCTGGGCCGCGAAACACCGGATCGATCCGGTCGACAGCCAACACGAAGCCGGGGTGCCACCGCAGCGGGAGACCGTACCGCTCGGCGATCAGCTTCAGGATCGCGCCGGTGGGGGTGCCCGCGAAGGACGGGTCAACCACCAGCTCCTCGACGTCCTGAGCGAGGTCCAGGGTGCCGTGGATCTGGGCCTCCACGTAGTCGTCCAGAGCACGCCCGAGCATGGGCGGCACGGTCGGCGCGTTCAGCACAGTCCGAACCAGGGCGCCGACGTCCATCCCGGCGCGGCCCAGGCATTCGCCGGTGGCGACCGTACTGGCCAGGAGCCCGGCGAGCACCGCTTCGAACGCGTCGGAGGTGCCCACCACACGGGGGCCGAGGTGGCTGTCGCCAAGGCAGAACGTGGCCCGAGCCAGCACAGCCGGGCGCAACCGCAGGTGGCAGGAGCCGAAGCGGGGGCAGGCGCCGTCCGGGTGATCGAGCAGGTTCAGGCCGCCGTACGTGGGCCGCTGCGCTGGCATCACTTCGGGCCGCTGGTACGCGCCGCCGAACATCAGTCGTTCCCAGCGGTCCCGGTCGCTGCCGGGAGACGCCATGAGCTTGCCGTTGGAGATTCCCGTGACGAACTGACTGCGGTACACGCCGTCGTCGGCCAGGGCGGCGGCGACCGTCCGTCCGTCCGCGCACGGCCGGTCAGGATGGAAGTTGACGGTCAGTCGGCCGTGTCGGACGACTGCGGCGAGCAGTTGCTCCGGTCGGTGGCCAACGGCGTCGGCGAGTTCCCGGGCGATGGCCGCGAGCGCGGTGTGTCGCTCGGGCGTCGCCAACGACCGCACGTACGCCAGCGCCGCCACCTGCGGCGGGGTGAGCGTCACGGCGCGTGGCCCGCCCGGCTCACTCGTCGCTGTGCTGTGCGGGGCCAACGTCGTCCAGCCCGGGCCGCTCATCCGGCGTACGCAGCTCCTGGAAGACGGTGATCTGCAGGTCGGCGGGAGCGTCGAGCCGGGAGTTGAGCGACTCCCACGGCGTGCGCGTCGGCGGGGCGATCTCGCTCGCCCCGGCGGCGAGCAGCCGGGCGGTGGTCGCCTCGGCGTCGTCCACCTCGAAGGCCACCCGGATACGCGGCGCGACCTGCCGGCCCACCTCGACCTCGTCGATCATGCGTTTCTGGGCCGGGTTGGCGATCTCCAGGGTGGCGCGGCCGGCGTCCAGGATCATCACCCGGGCGTCCCCGTCGCCGCTGAACGCCGCTTCCTCGGGCAGGCCGAGCGCGTCGCGGAAGAACGCGACGGCGGCCTCGTAGTCGGCCGCCTCCACCACGAGGCGCAGCTGACGGACGACAGGTGCGGGATGCTCGGCGGCCATGCGCGCGATCCTAACGCCGTAGGCTCACACCGTCCGGAAGGGAGCCAGGATGGTCGACGCAACGAGCGGTGACAACTACCTGCTGCGCCCGGTCGGGCGGGTCGCCTCGTCGCTTACCGACGCGGCGAGCGCGCCACGGCAGGGCGACGAGGGCGCACCGACGGCATGGCTGGTCTTCGACCCGCAGGTCGACCGGGCCCTGCGCGACCTGCGGGTCGGTGCGGAGCTCCTGGTGCTGACCTGGTTGGACCGCGCCCGTCGCGACGTGCTGGCGGTGCACCCGCGCGGCGACGAGAGCCGGCCGGAGACAGGCGTGTTCAGCACCCGCTCCCCGCACCGGCCCAACCCGATCGGGCTGCACCGGGTGCGGGTGCTGGCGGTGGACGGGCTGCGTGTCGAGGTGGCCGACCTGGAGGCCCTCGACGGCACCCCGATCCTGGACGTCAAGCCGTTGCTCGGCGCGGCCGGCGAGCGCTAGACCGCGAACGCGGGCTCAGTGACCGCGCGCCAACCACTCCTCCAGGTGCGGCGCCTCCGCTCCGATCGTGGTGTCGTCACCGTGACCGGTGTGCACGATCGTCTCCGCCGGCAGCGTGAGCAGGCGGGTACGGATCGACCGGACGATGGTGTCGAAGTCGCTGTACGAGCGCCCGGTCGCGCCCGGACCGCCGGCGAAGAGCGTGTCGCCGGTGAAGACGACGCCCAGCTCCGGGGCATGGAAGCTGCACGCGCCGGGACTGTGCCCGGGGGTGTGCAGCACCCGCAGCGTGGTGCCGGCCACCTCGACGCTCTGCCCGTCGTGCAGCTCGCCGTGCGGCGGCAGGTGCGGGTGGACCATGTCCCAGAGGACCCGGTCGGCGGTGTGCAGCAGCACGGGCGCGCCGGTGGCCTCGGCCAGCTCGGGTGCCACCCGGACGTGATCGTCGTGGGCGTGGGTCGCCAGGATCGCACGGACCCGTCGGTCACCCACCAGGGCGAGGATCGCGGCCACGTCGTGCGGCGCGTCCAGGACGACGCACTCGCTGTCGTCTCCGATCACCCAGACGTTGTTGTCCACATCGAACGTCTGCCCATCCAGGGAGAACGTGCCGGCGGTGACCGCGTGCTCGACCCGGGCGGTCACGGGAACACCACCACCGAACGCAGCACGTCGCCGTGGTGCATCCGGTCGAACGCGTTCTCGACCTGGTCGAGCGCGATTTCCTCGGTGACGAACGCGTCCAGGTCGAGCCGGCCCTGCAGGTACAGCTCGGTGAGCATCGGGAAGTCGCGGCTGGGCAGGCAGTCGCCGTACCAGCTGGACTTGAGGGCGCCGCCGCGCCCGAAGACGTCCAGCAACGGCAGCTCGATCCGCATCTGCGGGGTCGGTACGCCGACCAGCACCACCGTGCCGGCCAGGTCGCGGGCGTAGAACGCCTGTTTCCAGGTTTCCGGTCGACCCACCGCGTCGATCACCACGTCGGCGCCGAAGCCACCGGTGGCGGCCCGGATCGCCTCGACCGGGTCGGTTTCGGACGCGTTCACGGTGTGCGTGGCACCGAACTTGCGGGCCCAGTCCAGCTTGCGGCTGTCGGTGTCCACCGCCACGATCGTCGTGGCGCCGGCCAGTGCCGCACCGGCGACCGCCGCGTCCCCGACGCCGCCACAGCCGATCACCGCGACCGAGTCGCCCCGGGTGACGTTGCCGGTGTTCATCGCCGCGCCCAGCCCGGCCATCACCCCGCAGCCGAGCAGGCCCACGGCGGCCGGCCGGGCGGCCGGATCTACCTTGGTGCACTGGCCGGCGTGCACGAGGGTCTTCTCGGCGAACGCGCCGATGCCCAGCGCGGGAGCGAGCTCGGTGCCGTCGGTCAGGGTCATCCGCTGCGTGGCGTTGTGGGTGTTGAAGCAGTACCAGGGGCGACCCCGGCGGCAGGCACGGCAGACGCCGCAGACCGCACGCCAGTTGAGCACCACGAAGTCACCCGGGGCGACGTCGGTGACGCCCTCACCGACCTGCTCGACGATGCCCGCCGCCTCGTGGCCGAGCAGGAACGGGTAGTCGTCGTTGATGCCGCCCTCGCGGTAGTGCAGGTCGGTGTGGCAGACGCCGCAGGACTGGATCCGGACGATCGCCTCACCGGGCCCGGGATCGGGCACCACGATGGTGGTGACCTCGACCGGCGCGCCCTTGCTGCGGGAGATGACTCCCCGGACTTCCTGGCTCACTTCGCCTCCTGCTGGTGGTGTGCGGCGGGGGCCCGGTGCCGGGCAGACGGGTGTGCCACGGGCTCGGGGGTGACCCCTGGCGAACCTACCGCGACCGTCACGGCCGGCCCAGCCCACCCGGCGGTTATCGCGCGCCGCGCCGGGTACGCGGGCCGCATTCGACCACGGCCATCGGGAGTGACCATGAAGCTCGCGCACCTGCCACTGCGGCTCAGCATCGGCGCGTACTTTCTCAACTCGGGTCTGGGCAAGCGGAATCTGGAGGGCGACGCCGCGGAGAGCATGCACGGGATGGCGGTGGCCGCGATTCCGCAACTCGCTGAGCTGGAGCCATCGCGCTTCGCCAAGCTGCTGTCGTACTCCGAGATCGCGATGGGGGCCGCGCTGATCGCGCCGTTCTTCCCGGCGCCCCTCGCCGGGCTGGGCCTGACCGCGTTCGGCGCGGGCCTGGTGCAGCTGTACCTGAAGACGCCGGGGTTGCGGGAGCCGGGCAGCGTACGCCCGACCCAGCAGGGCGCAGGGCTCGCCAAGGACATCTGGCTGGTCGGCGCCGGGCTGACCCTGGTGTTGGAGGGGCTGACCCACGGCCGTCGGCGCCACTGACCCGGCGGGCAGCCTGAGGAACTGCGTTGACCCACTCTCGTTCGGTGCGGCCGTTCTACCGGCCGATGAGGCCTCGCCGCCGCGACGAACCGCATCGCGCGGCCACCCCGCTGGAACTCTTCTTCGACCTCTGCTTCGTGGTGGCCGTGGCGCAGGCGGCCAACAGCCTGCACCACTACCTCGCCGAGGACCACCTCGCCCACGCGGTGACCGGCTACGTCACGGTGTTCTTCGCGATCTGGTGGTCGTGGATGAACTTCACCTGGTTCGCCTCGGCCTACGACACCGATGACGACGTCTACCGGATCACCACGCTGGTGCAGATCTCCGGAGCCTTGATCCTGGCAGCCGGGGTGCCAAGCGCCTTCACCGACGGCGATTTCACCGTCATCACCTACGGGTACGTGGTGATGCGGCTGGCTGCCGTCGTGCACTGGAGCCGAGCCGCTGCCGGTGACCCGGCGCACCGCCCGGCGGCGCGCCGCTACGCGATCGGCGTGACCGTGGTGCAGCTCGGCTGGCTGCTGCGACTCCTGCTGCCCGACGAGTGGGGCGTCGCGTCGTTCGTGCTGCTGGCCGTGGCCGACCTGCTGGTGCCGGCAGTGGCCGAACGCCCCGGAATGACCCCGTGGCACCCTCGGCACATCGCCGAGCGGTACGGCCTGTTCACCCTGATCGTGCTCGGTGAGGCCGTGGTGGGCGTCTCGGTGGCGATCCAGGACGGGCTGGACGCCGGGGAGCACGGCCTCTGGTTGATCGCGGCGGCGGGCGCGGTCATCGTGTTCGCGCTCTGGTGGCTCTACTTCGACCGACCGAACGAGGCGCCCGACCGGCTGCCGTACTCGCTGATCTGGGGTTACGGCCACTACCTGATCTTCGCCGCGATCGCCGCGATCGGCGCCGGCCTGGGCGTGTCGGTGGACCTCGAACGGCACCTCGCGCACGTCTCCGGGATCACCGCCGGGTACGCGGTGGCCATCCCGATCGCGATCTATCTGCTCACGGTCTGGGTGTTGCACGTACGCCGGCAGCAGCACGGTGCGGTGGTCGTGGCCTTCCCGGTCGTCGCGCTGCTGGCGCTGCTCGCGCCGCTCGGCCCGGGTCCGGTGTACGTGCTCGCGGCGCTGCTGGTCGCCCTCGTGGCCCTGACCGTGCTGTTGCGCCGCCGCGACGTCGGGCCGAGCGCGAGCAGCACGCCACCGTGACCCGTCCGCCGGTCACGCCACCTCACGGGCGGGGTCGCCGGCCGCGTCGGCGGGGCGTTGCGCGGGTACGCCGGGGGCGGGCGGCGCCGGGCGGGCGACGCCCCGGTTGGGGCCGGTGACGAGCAGTCGGTGGTACGAGGCCGGCATGACCCGGGCCAGCAGGTCGGGCAGCTTCGCCGACCAGCCGATCAGCACCCGGCCCCGACGCCGCTCGACGCCGCGCAGGATCACCTCGGCGGCCCGTTCCGGCGCGATGGTGAGCAGCTTCTCGAACTGCGCCCGGCCGGCCGCGTACTCGTCGAGCGGGACGCCACTGCCGATCCGGGCGTTCTCGGTGATGCGGGTGCGGATCCCGCCGGGGTGCACCGAGGTCACCCCGATGCCGTCGTCGACCAGCTCGTGGCGCAACGCCTCGGTGAAACCCCGCACCGCGAACTTGCTCGCCGAGTACGCGGCCTGCCCGGCCGGCGCGATCAGCCCGAACAGGCTGGAGATGTTGACCAGGTGCGCGCCCGGCTCCGCCTTGAGGGTGGGCAGCAGCGCGTGGGTCAGCTGCACCACGGCCCGGAAGTTGACGTCGATCACCCAGTTGAACTCGTCGAGCGTCACCTGGTCGAACCGGCCGCCGAGGCCGACGCCGGCGTTGTTCGCCAGCAGTCGTACGCGTGGGTGCCGCCGGCCGATCTCGCCGGCGACCTGGGCGGTGGCCGTCACGTCGGCGAGGTCCACCAGGTAGGTGTGCACCCGGCGGTCCGAATGGTCGGCGCGGATCGCGGTGGCGACCGTGTCCAGCCGCTCGGCGTCGCGGTCCAGCAACACCAGGTCGCTGCCCCGGCGGGCTAGTGCCTGCGCCAGCGCCGCACCGATGCCACTGGCCGCGCCGGTGACCACGGCCGTCGCGCCGGTGAAGTCGAATCTCTGCACGATCGGTGCTCCTGTCCCGGTGGTCAGCCCGACGCGTCCGGCTGCGCGGCCCCGCCGACGGGAACGCCGGCCGGTGGTGCTCCCTCGCCGACGCGGGAGAACCGGACGCCCTCGTCGGTGAGCCTGCCGTGCCGCATCAGCAGTACGTCACTGAGGTAGTTCTGGTGCAGCCGCCACGGCGCGGTCGCACCCTGCTTCGGCAGCGCGTCGGCGGCGCGCAGCACGTAGCCGGAGCGCAGGTCGATGAGCGGCACCCGCTCGGTGCCGGGCGGTGGGAGCGGGGTGACGACCTGCTGGCCGGTGCGGTCCAGGTGGCGCAGCAGCCGGCAGACGTAACCGGCGACCAGGTCGGCCTTGAGGGTCCACGACGCGTTGGTGTAGCCGAGGGTCAGCGCGAAGTTCGGCACGCCGGAGAGCATCATGCCCTTGTAGGCGACGGTGCTGGCGAGGTCGACGTCGGTGCCGTCCACGCGGAGCGTCAGACCACCGAGGGCGAGCAGGTTGAGCCCGGTTGCGGTGACCACGACGTCGGCGGGCAATTCGTCGCCGGAGGTCAGCCGGACGCCGTGCGCGGTGAAGGTGTCGATGGTGTCGGTGACCACCGACGCCGTGCCCTGGCGTACGGCCGCGAACAGGTCACCGTCGGGTGCCACGCAGAGCCGCTGGTCCCACGGGTCGTAGCGGGGCGAGAAGTGCCGGTCGACGTCGTACCCCACCGGGAGCCGGCTCGTCGCGGCCCGGCGCAGCACCCGCTTCACCAGACCGGGCGCACGCCGGCTGAGCTGGAAGTTGACGGTGGACAGCAGCACGTTCTTCCAGCGCACCACCGGATACGCGGCCTTCGCGGGCAGCCGGCGCCGCAGCGCGTCGGCCAGCCGGTCGCGCGAGGGCAACGCCATGACGTACGTGGGTGAGCGCTGGAGCATCGTCACGTGGGCGGCCCGCCGCGCCAGCGCCGGCACCAGGGTGACCGCGGTGGCGCCGCTGCCGATCACCACCACCCGCTTGCCGGTGTGGTCGAGGTCGTCGGGCCAGTGCTGCGGGTGCACCAGCCGCCCGGCGTACGCGTCGACACCGGGCAGGGGTGGGATGTAACCCTCGTCGTAGCGGTAGTAGCCGGCACAGGCGAAGAGGAACGAGCAGGTCAGCACCACCGTCTCGGCGGTGTCGGTGCGCTGGGCGTGCACCGTCCAGCGGGCGCTGTCGCTGTGCCACTCGGCGTGCAGCACCCGGTGGCGGAAGCGGATGTGCCGCTGCACGTCGTACTCCCGGGCCGTCTCCCGGACGTACTCCCGGATGGCCGGGCCGTCGGCGATGGCCTTCGCGGCGGTCCACGGCTTGAACGAGTAGCCGAGGGTGAACATGTCCGAGTCGGAGCGGATGCCCGGGTAGCGGAACAGGTCCCAGGTGCCGCCGACGGCGTCGCGCGCCTCCAGCACCGCGTACGTCTTGTCGGGGCAGTCACGGCGCAGATGGCAGGCGGCGCCGATGCCGGACAGGCCAGCGCCGATGATGAGCACATCAACGTGGTCGGAGGCCATGGCGTTCCTCCATCCGGTGCGGTGCACGGACATTAACACCGCGACCGGATGGCCGGAAGCTACCGCGGGACCGCTCCCCCGCCCGCTCGCCGCGCTAGTCGGACGCCCGGGTGAAGGTCATGATCCAGTTGGTTTCCCAGGTCCGCTCGCCGTCGACGGAGAACGCCTGCTCCCAGCGGGCTGTCGTCGCGGTGATCTCCGACCAGATGAACCGGCACCGGACCGGACGCCCCTCGTGCTGGTCGTCGGCGTAGAGGCGGCCCACCCCGTCGACGAAGCGGCCCACCATCGGCGGCTGCTCCAGCACCCCGGTCTCGCTGTTCATCCAGTAGATCGACCACTGCTCGGTCGCCGGGTCGAAGATCCGCAGCGTCGCGCCGGAGGTGCCCTTGGTCGGGAAGGTGATCTCGTCGAAGTGGCCGCCGCCGGCGAAGAAGCCGTGCGCGACCGACACCCCCGGAAACTCCTCCCACTCGTCGGAGCCGACCAGCCGCTTGCGCAGCCGCCTGTTCACGACGTTCCAGGTACCCGTAAAGAAGTCGAAGTCGCCCATCAGTGGCCCACCGGCCCTTCCGCTCGCGTGTCGCGCAGATAGTCGCTCAGATCGGGGCTCTCCGGCACCAGCATGTGCCGGACCCAGGCGGCCCTCTCGTGCTCCAGCACCGCCAACTCCCACACGCAGCCCATCGCCGGGCGCCGCAGTTCGACGAAGTGTGCCGGATCCTCGTCCGGGCAGTCCAGCGCCGGCTGCCCGGCCGCCGCGGTACGGACCTCCAGCACGTTGTCCCACACCCAGGTGTACGCCAGCAGGTAGGCGCCGGTGTCCGCGCCCCGGTGCAGCACCACCCACCCGGCGGCCGGGGTGCCGTCGTCCGTGACGTCGGCCAGCAGCGCGGGCAGAAGGTCGTAGGCGGCCTTCTCCACCTCCGGCTCGATCGGCCGTTCGGGCTGGTCGATGTGGTAGCGCTTGAGCTGACGACCGTCCACCATGATCGGTCCCGGCGTTCTCAGATCCTTGTCGCGAAAAGCCATGCCGGGACGGTACGACCGCTCCCCTGACAGCTAGTGTCAGTGAAGTGCGGGCCAGTCGACTCCTTTCCCTCCTGCTGTTGCTCCAGTCGTGTCCCGTCCGCGCTGAAGTCGCACCGTCCGCCACGAGTTGGCATGGGATTGGCACCGTTCGGGTGAGATGGCGCCTCCGGTAGCGTGCCGTGGTGCTGCGTGCGGTGCCTGTTATGCGCCAGCTAAAGGTCCTGCGGTGTGGTGTTGCTCCACGACTCATGCGCCATAGCCTGGCTCGAGGCGGGGCCGTGAAGGCGACGAAACCCGGCTTCTACGATGGGCCGGTGGTATCGATCAAGCAGTTCCAAGTCACCTTCGACTGCGCGGAACCAGAGCGCCTCGCTCGCTTTTGGTGCGAGGTGCTGGGGTACGTCGTACCGCCGCCACCGGAGGGGTTCGCCACTTGGGATGATTTCAAGCGCTCGCTGCCACCCGAGCAGCGGGACGCATGGTTTGCCTGCATTGATCCCTCAGGAGTGGGCCCGCCACTGTACTTCCAGCGCGTCCCCGAAGGAAAGGCCGTCAAGAACCGACTGCATCTTGACGTGCGAGTCGGCACCGGACTCGTGGGTGTAGAGCGCCTGGCCGCACTTGAGGCCGAGTGTGCACGACTGGTGCCGCTCGGCGCGGTACACGTACAAACGCTGTATGACGGCAACGATGCCTGCATCCCGATGCAGGATATCGAGGGCAACGAGTTCTGCCTCGACTGAGTGACGCGAAACGCGAAATCTTGTCTCCGACGACCTGGCGCAATCGCTGACACATGAGCTGCTGCGCCTCGGTGCGCACGTCGAGGTGCTGGCCCCGGTGGCGCTCCGCGAACGGGTGGCCGCCACGGCGGCCGGGCTCGCCGCGCTCTACGCCCTCCGGCTGACCAGCCCTCCGCCTCTCCACAGTGGAGGCGGGTGGGGCATCGACTGTGGGCGTGGTGTGCCACCCTGGGACCGGTCACAAACGGTCACCGGAGGTGAGAGTCACGTTACGGCTACGCGCACTGGTCGCCGTCCCCGGCACCGGGCCGGTGACCCTCGACGTTCCCGCCGGCTCACTCGCCGCCCTGGTGGCGCCGCCCCGGTTCGGCACCTCGGTCGCCCGGGTGCTGGCCGGGCTCGCCGCCCCGGTGACCGGTCGCATCCTGGTCGGCGACCGGGATGTCACCGCCCAGCCGCCACCACGCCGGCAGATCGGCTACGTGCCCGCCGGTGGTGCGCTGCTGCCGCAACTCACCGTGCGCCGCAACATCGAGTACGGCCAACGCAAGCGTGAACGCGTGCACGAGGTGGCCGACGACTGGACGGCGATGGTGGTCGACCGGCTCGAGTTGGCGCTGACCCTCACCCTGCTGCCGCACCAGATCTCCAACGCCCAGCGGTTCCGGGTGGCGCTCGCCCGGGCGGCGGCCTGCCTGCCTGAGGTGCTGGTGATCGACCTGCCGGCCGGTTCGGCAGGCGACAGCCGCCTCGGTGACCTGATGCCTCGACTCTCCCCACCGGATGCCCCTGGGATGGCGGTGCTGGTCTGCACCGCCGACCCGGCCACCCTGGCCGAGATCCCGCTGCGGCACGAGCTGATCACCGAGCCCGCCGGGGCGGGCCGATGACGCCGGCCGGGCGGCCGAGCCGCCGTACGCTGCTGCGCGCCGCCGCCGCGGGCGCCACCGCCCTGGCCACCGGCTGCTCCGGCGAGGCCCGGCCGGTGCAGGTCGCGGTGGTCTGGAGCACCAGCGAGCTGGACCGGTTCCGCCAGGTCGTCGCCGGCTACCCCGCCCCGGTGCAGGTGGTCAGCGCCGGCAACGACATCGACGCGTTCCTGCGGGCCCGGCACCTCGCCGGCACCAGCCCGGACGTGGCGATCCTCCCCCGCCCCGGCCTGGTCACCGAGTATGCCCAGCGTGGTTGGCTGAGCCCGGTGCGCCCGTCCACGGAGTACGCCGTGCCCGACGAGCTGGGCGAGCTGCTGACCGCCGAGGGCCAGCGCTACGGCGTCTGGGTGAAGGCGGCTCACAAGTCACTGGGCTGGCACCTGCGGTCCATGCTGCCCGAGCCGCCGCCCACCTGGGACGAGCTGGTCAGGATGACCCGCCGGCTCGGCGCGGTCGCCCGCCGCGACGGCGGCCCGGCGCCGCTGGCCATCGGCGCGGCAGACGGCTGGGTGCTCACCGACTGGTTCGAGAACGTCCTGGCCGACGTGGCACCCGACGGTTACAACACCCTCGCCCGGCCGAACGCCGACTGGCAGGCCAAGCCGGTGCGCGACACCCTGGACCGGCTCGCCGAGCTCTGGAGCATCGACGGCGCGTTCCTCGGCGGCGGCCGTCGCGCCCTGCTCACCCAATACGAGGAGTCGGTGATCCAGGTGGTGTATGCCCGGCGTGCGGTGATGCTCTTCGGGGCCGACTTCACCGCTGACGTCGTCGGCCCCTTCCAGCGTGGCCCGGAGACGCCGACCACGTTCCGCTTCCCCGGCACCCGGCCCGGCGGCGGCCCGCTGATCGTCGGCGGGGACGCGGCCGTGGCGTTCGCCGACGCCCAGGGCGGGGTCGAGCTGGTCGAGTGGCTCACCAGGGCCGACGCGTTCCAACCGTGGTTGCGTGCTGGCGGTTACCTGTCGCCGAACACCAACGTCCCTCTGACCAGCTACACGGACCGGGTCCGCCAGGGGCTCGCCGAGGAGATGCAGGCACCCGGCACTCTGCGCTTCGATCTGTCCGACCAGTTGCCCGGCGCGTTCACCGGCTCGGACGGGGTCGGCATCTGGCGGATCATGCAGGGCTTCTTCGCCGACGTCACCGACGGGGTACGCGCCGGCGAGGCGATCCGCCGGGCCACCGGTCAGCTCGCCCTGGCGGCCCGCAGCGCGGGTGGCGGCCGATGAGCCAGGTCCGGGTCCTCGGCGAGTTGGCGGTGCTCGACGACGTCGGGCCGCCCCGGCGAGGCCGGGCGTACCCGGCGGCGGGAGCGACCTCGGCCCTGCTGCTGCCGGCCGCTGTGCTGCTCGGCGGGCTGGTGCTGTGGCCGGTGCTCCGCACCCTGCACGCCAGCGTCACCACCGACGGTCACTGGGTCGGTGCGGCGCACTTCCGCACCGCGCTCGCCGCCCCGGGCACCGGCGCGGTGGTCGGCCGTACGGTCCTCTGGGCGCTGCTGGTGCCGGTAGTGGTGACGGCACTGGGCTATCTGCTCGCCGCCGCGTCCCGCCGCTCCCAGGAGGGCGGCCTGGTCCGCTTGATCCTCCTGGTGCCGGTGGCGTTGCCGCTGGTCGTCACCGGGGTCACCTTCCGGCTGATGTACGACCCGGACCCGAGCCGGGGGCTGGCCACCCTGGTCGCGGCACGGCTGACCGGTCGTTCGGCCGAGGACGCACCGCAGCTGCTCGGGCCGGGGCTGGTCACCGTGGCGCTGATGTCGGCGTTCGTCTGGGCCTGGGTCGGGCTGGCCGTGCTGGTCTTCCGGTCCGCACTGGACGCGGTGCCGCCGAGCCTCGCCGACGCGGTCCGCGCGTACGGCGGGGGGCGCCGGCACGTGCTGTGGGACGCGCAGTGGCGCCCCCTGCTACTGCGTACCGTGGCGGTGGTCTTCGCGTTGGTGGCGGTCGGCACCAGCCGCACCTTCGACCTGATCCTGGTGATGACCCCCGGCTCGGTCCGCGACGAGGCCTCGGTGCTGGCGCTGCGGATCTGGCAGACGTCGGGCGGCACCACCACGGGCGAGGGCGCCGCGCTCGGTGTGGTGTGGCTGGTGGCGGTCGTCGGCGGGATCATGGTGGCCGCGCTCTTCGTCCGGCAGGCGTGGCCCCCGCCGCGCGTCGAGGTGGCCCTGGAGCCCGGGCCCCTCGCGCCGCCCCGGCGGGTGTTCCGGCTGCTCGCGGCGGGCGCGGCGGTCGCCTGGCTGGTGCCGTTGGCGGTGCTGGTCGCCACGTCGGCACACGGCAGGGTGGACGCCGCCGCGCGCGGCTGGTGGTCGGCGCCGCCCGGTGCCGAGTCCTACCGCGACCTGGTCACCGGTACCGAGCTGTGGCGGACGCTGGGCTTCACCCTGCTCCTGGCCACCGCGGTGACCGCCACGGTGCTGGTGGTCGCGCTGCTGGCCGCGTACCCGCTGGCCTGGTTGACCGGGCCGGCGGCCCAGGCCACCGGGCTGCTGCTGCTGGCCGCCAGTGTCGTGCCGGTCCAGGTCATCGCCGGGCCGGTCAACGAGGTGCTGGGCCTGGTGCTCTCCTCCGGTACGGCCCGGGGCCTCGCCCTGGTGCACGTGGCGTTGGGCGTGCCGTTCGCGGTGCTGGTGCTGCGCAACGCCTTCGCCGACCTGCCGGCCGAGCAGGTGCGCGACGCCCGGCTGGGCGGACGGCGGTGGTGGCACACCCTGCGCCGGTTGGCGCGGCACAACCTGTCCGCGGTGGTGGCGGTCTCGGTGCTGGAGTTCGTCCAGGTCTGGAACGACCTGGTGGTGGGTCTGCTGTTCAGTGGCCCGGAGGCGGCGCCGCTCGGGCTGTTCCTGGCCGGGCAGACCCGCAGCTTCGTGAGCAACAGCGGCGCGCTGGCGGCCAGCTCGGTGCTCGCCTCGGTGCTGCCGGTGGTGCTCGTGGTGCTCTCCCGCCGGCACCTGGTCGCCGGGCTCGTCTCCGGAGGCGTCCG
This sequence comes from Micromonospora sp. CA-259024, assembly GCF_050936255.1. Classification (NCBI taxonomy): domain Bacteria; kingdom Bacillati; phylum Actinomycetota; class Actinomycetes; order Micromonosporales; family Micromonosporaceae; genus Micromonospora; species Micromonospora sp. CA-259024. Next base: position 2,202,123 of record NZ_JBNJND010000001.1, read on the forward strand.
GTGACGGGGCCGGACGGCGCCCGCCGCGGCCCGCGCTGGCCGGCGCTGATCGCGATCGGCGGTGTGGTCAGCGGGGTCCTCGGCAACGTGGCCAGCAACCTGGCCAGCAACCTGCTCTCCGAGCTGGCGGCCAGCGTGCTGGGCCGGGCGAGCATCGCCCTGGCGGCCGGCGGGGTCGTCGGCCTCGTCGGTCTCGTGGTGTACGAGGTGCGCCGCCGCCGGGCCGGTCGGCAGGTCGACCCGGAACCGACGGATGTGCTCACCGCGCCGGCCACCGGTGCGCCGACCCTGCCCTACACGGCCGAGTTCACCGGTCGCGGCGAGCACGTCGAGGCGGTGCTCGGGTTGCTCGCCCGGGAGCACGCGGTGGCGGTCCTGGGCCGGCGAGCGGTGGGCACCTCCGCGTGCGCGGTGCAGGCGGCGAACCTGTGCCGGGAGGATTTCCCGGACGGGCAGTACTACCTCGACCTGCGCCGGCGGGGCCGACCCCGCTCGGCCCGGCAGGTGCTCACCGCACTGGCCCGGATCCTGGGCACCGCGCCGCCGACCTCCGGCCGGCCGGACGCGCTTGCCGTCGCCGCGGACGCGCTGCGCGGCCAACTCGACGGCCGCAGGATCCTGCTGGTGCTGGACAACGTGGACCGCCCCGACCAGGTCCGGCCGCTGCTGCCACCCACCGCGCGCACCTGTCGGCTGCTGCTCGCCGGCGGCCCGGCGCTGGTCGGGCTGAAGGGTGTGGTCGCACACTGGATCGCCGAGCCGGGCACGTCCGAGGCGGTCGAGCTGTTCGCGGCCGCGGGCGGGGCCGCGCCCGCAGCCCGGGTCCACCGGCCCGACCCACGCACCGACCCGGCGGTACGCGAGATCGTCGACCTGTGCGGGCGACAGCCGCGTACCGTTCGCGCGCTCGGTTACCGCACCGCGCAGCACGGCTGGCGGCACTCGGATGTGCTGGACGCGCTGCGCCGCGCCGTGCAGACGCCACCACACCAGCGGCTCGCCGTCTCGCCGGCCGCGCGTCTGGTCACCGAGCGGGACGCCGCGTACCGGGCGTTGAGCCGCGATGCCCGCCGGTTGTACCGGGTGATGTCGCTGATCCCCGCCCCGGTGGACCGGCCGACCATCGCCGCGCTGGCCGGGCGCCACCCCGAGCGGGTGACCGGGCTGCTCGACGAGTTGGCCGCCGCGGCGTTCGTGGTCGGCGCGCCCGGCGACCGCTACGAGGTCCGCCCGCTACTCGCCGGCAGCGCCCGACTGCATCTGCGGGACGCGGACCCGGTCCGCGCCCGGGTCGCCGCGCAGGCCCGGTTGACGCGGCACCTGGCCCGCCGGGCCGAACGGCACGCGGCCAACCTGGCCGTGCTCGGTTCCCCACCGGATCGGGAGTGGTCGCTGCCGCTGGACGACGACCCGTACGGCTGGTTCGACCTGCACCAGGAGCTGCTGCTGGCGGTGGTGCGGGTGCCGGCCGGCGCGGCCGAGACACTGCCTCGCCGGGTACGCCGGTGGTGGTTCCGGCTGGCCGTGGCGCTGTGCGGGTGGCTGGCGTACGTCGAGCGGCTCGACGAGTGGGAGCAGGTCTGCCGCACCGTGCTGGCCACCCCGACCGCCGACGACCGCCCGGAGATCGCCGGGTGGGCGCACAACGAGCTGGGTGTGTTGCGCCGGCGCCGGCACGACCCGCAGGGTGCGGCGGCCGCGCTCACCCTCGCGGTCAACGAACGCGGGCGCGGAGGCACCGCCCAGGCCCGGATGAACCTCGGCCTGGCCCTGCTCGACCTGGGGCAGCTCGACGACGCGGTGGAGCACCTCGAGATGTCCCGTCGGCACCGCTCCGGGGCCGACCGTGCCGGGCACGCCCTCACCGACCTGGGCCTCGGCGCGGCGCAGTTGGCCCGAGGTGAGCTGGACGCCGCCCACCACCACCTGGTGCGGGCGGCGAACACGTTCCGGTCGACGGGTGACGCGCGCGGGTACGCGGCGGCGCTGACCAACCTGGTGCTGGTGCACGCGGGCCTCGGCGAGCACCTGGACGCCGCGCAGGCGTGGCGGGCCGCCCTGCGCGAGTACGAGTCGGTCAACGACCCGACCAGCCGGGCGACGGCGCTGCTCAACGCCGGGGCGACGCTGTTGACCAGCACGCCGGGGCAGGCGCGTGCGGCGTACGAGCTGCTGGCCGAGAGCCGGCGGCTACGCGAGGAGACGCGGCCCACCCCGGGGCTGGCGCGCACCCTGCTGTACCTGGGTGACGCCGCCGCCGCGTTGGGCGACCGAGCTGACGCGCGGCGGCACTGGGCGGACGCGGCAACGGTGGCCGAGGAGGTGGCCGACGACAGGGCGCTGGCCGCCGCCGACGCCCGCCTGGAGGACGACGCCACCGGCCGCGTGACGTAGGTCGCTCACGGTGGCCGCTGGCACAGGTCTGGGAGATTCTGTGAGCGTGGATGTGCTCTCGGTACGGGGACTTAGCCGCAACTTCGGCAACCTGGTCGTGCTCGACGACGTGAGCTTCACGCTCCAGGCGGGCCGGATCGCGGTGGTGCTGGGCCCCAACGGCAGCGGCAAGACCACCCTGCTGCGCTGTGTCGTCGGCGCCGACCGGCCGGACGCGGGCGAGGTGCTGGTGCAGGGCCGCCGGGCCGACGAGACCGACCCTCAGGTGCGGGCGCTGGTGGCGGCCGCGCTGGACGACATCGACTTCTTCCCCGACCTGTCCGTGGTCGAGCACCTGGAGCTGGTCGCGTACGCCCACGGGGGTAACGCCGAGCCGGTCGAGGAGGTCCTCGCCGAGCTGGGTCTGGAGCCGGCCCGCGACCAGCTGCCGGTGACCCTGTCCAGCGGGCAGCGCCGCCGGCTGGCGTTGGCGTCGTGTTTCGTGCGGCCACGTCGGGTGCTGATCCTGGACGAGCCGGAGCAGCGGCTGGACGTACGCGGCCGGCAGTGGCTCGCCGAGCGGCTGCGCCGGGAGCGGGACGCCGGCACCGCCGTGCTGCTGGCCTCGCACGACCCGGAGCTGATCGACGCGGTGGTCGACGAGCGCATCGAGATCGGCCGGTGACCGCCCCGCCGACCACGATCGCCGACACGACGGCCGGGGTGCCGACCGCCCGGCAGTTGCGGACGCATCTGCGCCGGGCCCGCAGCCGACACCACGACCACTCGCTCAGCGACGTGCTGGGCGACGCGTACGTCATCGTCCTGTTCGTCGGCATGTACGGCTGGTTCGCGATCAGCGCCAGCCGCGACCTGCTGGATTCCCCCACGGTGGGGCAGGCCGAGCCGGGGGTGCGGTGGTGGTTGGCGGTCGCCGCGCTGCTGGCCGGCGCCGGGCTCGCCTGGCGTGGCCTGCGCGCACTCGGCCCGCTGCTGGTCACCCCGGCCACGCAGAGCTGGGCGACCAGCGCACCGGTCGACCGGCGGGCCTGGCTGGCGCCGCGCTTCGGCATCCTGCTGGTGGGCGCCGCGGCCGGCACGGCGGCCCTCGGGGTGGCGGTGGCCGCGCTCGGCGGGGTCAGCGACCCGGCGGTGCTGGGCTGGGCCACCGCGGCCGGGGCGGCGTGGGGTTGGGCCGCGCTGGCGCTCAGCGTCGTCGCCCAGAGCAGCCGGGCGGGTCGCCGGTGGCCCGCCCTGGCCGGGGCGGTGCCGATGGTGGCGGCCACCGTCATCACAGCCCTGGTGGTGGTCGTCGGTCGCCTCGGCGACGGGCTGCCCCGGCCGGCGGCGACGCCGACCGTCGCACTGGTCGCCGTCGCGGTGCCCCTCGCGGTCGTGGGCACGATCCTCGCGGTACGCGCGCTGCCCCGGGTCGACCGGGCCACGCTGACCACCGGCGCCCAGTTCGCCAACGCCGCCGCCACGGCCACGATCCTGCTGGACCCGAGCCTGCTCGCCAGCCTGGTGGAGAGCCGGCGCTGGCGCCGGATCGGCCGGGTTCGCAGCGGCCGGTTCCTGCCCGGCCCCGGCTGGTGGGCGCTGCTGCAGGCCGACGTACGCCGGCTGCGCCGCCACCCGAGCGCCCTGCTGATCTGGGTGGCGCTGATCGGTGTCCAGTACGCCGCCGCGCTCGCCCTGCCCGGGCTGGCCGGGGCCGCGCAGGTGGTGTTCGCCTACCTCGCCGCCGACCGGTTGACCGGTGGCCTGCGGTCGGTCAGCCGCTCACCCGGGCTGCGCCGCGCCCTCGGCGGCAGCGACACCCTGCTGCGCGGGGTCCACGTGGTGGTGCCGGCGGTCGGCGCGGGCCTGTGGTGGTTGCTGACCCTGCCGACCGTCGACCCGGGGCCGGCCTGGCTGGCGCCGACGCTGGCGCTCGGCGTGGTGCTCGCGGCGTTCCGGGCGGCCACCCGTCCGCCGATCGACTACGGCGGCGCCACGGTCAACACCCCGTTCGGGATGGTCCCCGTCGACCTGGTGCGCCAGGGTTCACGCGGGCCGGCGCTGCTCGCCGTCCTGGTCCTCGTTCAGCTGTTCCTGGGCTGACCGGTCGACCGCCCGGCCAGCCCAGGGCACGTCGGCGCCGTTCAGCCGTCCAACCGGCGGACCATGTTCATGATGGTCTCGACCTGCGCGCCGCCCTTGATCGGGAAGTTGGTCGCGCCGAGGTAACCCCACCAGTCCCAGCAGCCGTTCGGGTTGCTGAGGGCGGTGCCCGCCTGCGGGTAGAGCACGATCAGGTTGTTGGTGTCGGCGTACTGGTTGAGGTTGGCCCGGTCGACGAAGGCCGTGCCCACCGCGCCGGAGGACTGCGCGCAGCCGTGCAGGGCGACCAGCAGCCGGCACGACTGGCCGGCCGCGCAGGACGACGGGACGTACGCGAAGCCGTTCGCGTCCATGCTCAACCCGTTGGCCCAGCCGTTGACCGCGAACGTGTTCTGGCTGAACCGGATGAGCGTGCCGCCGAGCGCACCGGTGTTCGGTGCGCTCACCCCGCCGAGCAACTTGCGCAGCAGGGCGTTCTGCGGGTCGGTGCCGCAGTCGTTCAGGTACGGCGAGGCGGTCGCCGTACAGCCGAGCGTGCCGTACGGGGTGACCCAGGAGTGGCCGGCGGCTGCGCCGCTGTCGTACTGCACGCTGGCCCCGAAGTGCTGGTAGTACCGGACCAGGTCGTCGGTGACGGACTTCTTGACGGTGGTGTCGTTGGTGCCGTGGAACACGTACACCGGGTCGCCGGACAGGTTGCCGACCGGGTCGACCCAGCCGTACGACGCCCACGTCCGGGTGTACGTCTGCAGGGCCGCCACGTTGGTCGGGTACAGGTTGTCGCCGCAGCCGTAGAGCGCCTGGGCGACGGTGTTCTGGGAGCAGTAGTAGGGCCCGGCGGCGAAGACGGCCGCTCCACGGATCCGGGACGAGTAGGCGACGTGCAGTTGCGTGGCCACGTAGCCACCGGAGGAGACCCCGGTGACGTAGACGCCGGAGACGTTGTAGGTGCCCAACGACCCGGAGACCGGGGGCTTGGTGGACGGGTTGGCGGCCTGGGCGGGGGCCGCAGTGGTCAGGATCAGCAGGAGGATGGCGGCGAGGGTGGTGGCGGCTTTCAGCGGTGTGGGCATGGACGCTCTCCTCGGGAGCGCCGGCGGGGCGTCGGCGTGCGCAGAAGCTACCGTGACGTGGACCACACGGGGTATGAGCGGAACCGACACGTCGGCCGAGGCCGGTGTGTACGTCCCGCCCATTCGGCGCCACCGATGTCCACCCCGGTCTAGCCGGAGCGCAGGGCGGCCGCGATCACGGCCACGCCGTCCTCGATCTCGGTCACCGTGCGAGCCGCGTAGCCGAGCACCAGACCGGGCCGGTACGGCCGCTGGCAGTGCCAGGACAGCGGCTGCACCTTCACCCCGCGCGCCAGCACGGCGGCCGCCAAATCCGTGTCCACCACGGCGTCGGCCAGACTGATCGTCAGATGCAGCCCGGCCGCCGCACCGTGCACCGTGGCGGTCGGCAGGTGCCGGGCCAGCGCGGCGATCATCGCGTCGCGGCGGTGGATGTGCCGGCGGCGCAGCAGCCGCAGGTGCCGCTCCAGCCCGCCGGAGGTCATCAGCTCCGCCAGCACCAGTTGTGGCAGCACCGCGTTGCCCAGGTCGGCGTTGCGTTTGGCGGCCACCACCGCCTCCCGGTGGCGGGTCGGCACGAGCAGCCAGCCGACCCGCAGCGCCGGGGCGAGCAGTTTGGACACGCTGCCGGCGTAGCAGACCTGCTCGGGCAGGAGGCCACGCAGCGCGGGCACCGGTGGCCGGTCGTAGCGGTGCTCGGCGTCGTAGTCGTCCTCGATGATCAGACCGCCGGACCGCGCCCAGTCGAGGAGTTGGCGGCGACGGTCGCCGTCGAGCACCACGCCGGTCGGGAACTGGTGCGCGGGGGTGAGCATCGCCGCCGGCACGCCGCTGGCGGCCAGCTCGTCGACACGCAACCCGGCGTCGTCCACCGCGATCGGTGGGGTGTCCACCCCCCAGTTGTTCAGGTGCTGCCGGACGCCGAGTGAGCCCGGGTCCTCGACCGCGATCCGGTCGATGCCGGCAGGGCCGAGCGCCTGGGCGAGCAACCCGAGCGCCTGGGACACGCCGGCCACGACGATCACGTCGACCGGGTCGACGGCGATGCCCCGGCTGCGGGCCAGCCAGGCGGCGACGGCCCGGCGCAGCGCGGGGGTGCCACACGGGTCGCCGTAGCCGAAGTCGGCCGCGGCGAGGTGGCGCAGCACGGTCCGTTCGGCGCGCAGCCAGTCCGCGCGGGGAAAGGCAGCCAGATCGGGTACGCCGGGCGTCAGGTCGATGGTCGCGCTCGCCGCGCGTACGGCGTCGAAGATGTCGGTGCCCGGAGCCGGCGGGAAGAGCGCGGCCGGCGCCAGCGCGGTGGCCGGGGCGGGTGCCGGCGCGACCGGCGCGGGCGGTGCGGCGACAACCACCGTCCCGGCCCGACCCCGACCGGTCACGTGCCCCTCCTCGGTCAGCCGCTGGTACGCCTCGGTGACCACGCCCCGGGAGACGCCGAGGTCGGCGGCGAGCAACCGGGTGGCGGGCAGGCGACCCCCGACCGGCACCCGCCCCTCGGCGATGGCCTGGCGCAGGCGGGCGGCGAGCCAGTCGGCGCGCCCGCCGGGCGGGGCGTCGGCGATGGTCAGGTGCAGAAAATCCGACCCGGCCGTTATGGACCTCTCGGGTGCCCTCGGTTTGGCCCTGCTCACCGGACCATCTTGGCAGCAGAGTGGGGATCAGACAGCCCCGCCGAGCCCACCGGAGGTCGATCGTGACAATCCCGTTCCTGGTCACCACGCTGATCGTGGTGGTCACCCCGGGCACCGGGGTGTTCTTCACTCTCTCCGCCGGCCTGTCCCGGGGCGCCCGGGCCGGCGTGCTGGCCGCGTTCGCCTGCACGCTGGGAGTGGTGCCACACCTGCTGGCGGCGATGACCGGTCTGGCCGCGCTGTTGCAGACGAGCGCGGCGGCGTTCGAGGTGGTCCGGTACCTCGGCGTCGGCTACCTGCTCTACCTGGCCTGGTCGACCGTGCGGGACCGCGGCGCCTTCGCGCCGACCACCACCACGCCGCCCCGCTCGGCGGCCCGGGTGATCCTCTCCGGGGTGCTGGTCAACCTGCTCAACCCGAAGCCGACGCTGTTCTTCGTCGCGTTCCTGCCCCAGTTCGTGGACACCTCCGCCCCGGGCTCGACTCGCTCGATGCTCGCCTGCGGGGCGGTGTTCATGCTGCTCACCTTCGTGATCTTCAGCGGGTACGGCGTCTTCGCGGCCCGGGTACGCGACCGGGTGCTGACCCGGCCGAGGGTCACCGACTGGCTGCGCCGGTCCGTCGCCGGCACGTTCGTCGCGCTCGGCGTGACGCTCGCCCTCACCGAACGATAGGAGTCCCGTGCAGTTCCAGCATTCCGCGCAGCTCCGCGCGGCGTACCCGGACCTGGTGGCCGGCGTGGTCCTGGCCACCGGCATCACCTCCACGGCCGACGTGGCGCAGCGGATCGCCGCGCACACCGCCGTCGCCCGCGACCGGCTGGCCAACGGCTCCGAGAGCGGGTTCCCGGAGATCCAGGCGTGGCGGCGGGCGTACGCCGCGATGGGGCTGCGACCCACCCGGTACCGATGCGCCGCGGAGGCGCTGCTGCGCCGGTTGCGACTGGACGACGAGTTGCCCCGGCTGCACCCACTGGTGGACCTCTGCAACGCCGTCTCGGCCGCGTACGCGATCCCGGTGGCGGCGCTCGACCTGGACCGGGTCGACGGCGACCTGGTGGTCCGGCCGGCCCACGGCGACGAGGAGTACCTGAGCTTCGCCGGCGCGACCGAGCATCCCGACCCGGGTGAGGTGACCTTCACCGACGCCGCCGGTCGGGCGCACGCCCGGCGCTGGACGAACCGGCAGAGCGGCTGGTCGGCCGTGCGGGCCGGCACGTCGTCGGTGCTGATCGTCGCCGAGGCGCTGCACCCCGACGCCGAGGCGGACGTGACCCGGCTGGTCACCACGCTGGTGGCCGAGCTGACCGAGGCATGGTCGGCACCGACGCGGACGGCCGTGCTCACCGACGCCGTGCCCCGCTTCGACGCCACGGCCACCGGTGGCGCGGAAGGTCAGGCGGTGTCACCGGGGACGAGGTGGCGGTAGCCGGGAATCGTCTCGCCGAACCAGCCGGCGACGCTGGCCAGCCCACGCTCGTTGATCTGTGCGTCGTGGATCGGGTACGCGCGGCCGGCGCCCACCTCCCGGGCGAACCGGATCGCCTCGTCGAGGCGCAGCCAGGACCCCTGAGCCGGAACGAGCAGGGTGTGCACCGGCTCGTCCGGCACGTGCAGGGCGTCGCCCGGGTGGTAGACCCCGTCGCCGATCAGGTAGCCGAGGTTGGGACAGTCGGGCTGACCCTCGAAGATGGTGGCGTGCCGGCCGCCGTACGCGGTGACCGGGACACCGGCCGCCGTGAAGCGCTGCCCGGCCCGGACCCGGGTCACGTCCAGCGGGGCGAGGTCGGGCAGCCGGGCACCCTCGGGGGCGTACACCGGGACGCCGAGGCCGGCCAGCCGCAGCACGTCCACGTGGTCGGTGTGCTCGTGGGTGACCAGCACGGCGTCCGCGCCGACCAGGGCGTGCGGCTCGCTCCACGTGCCCGGGTCGACGACCAGCACCCCGCCGTCGTGCTCGACGCGGACACAGGAGTGGGTGAATCGGGTGATCCGCATCCGGCGACGGTACGTCGTCGGCCGGCAGGTCGCGGTCCCGTGCGGACCGAGGGCGCATCCGGCAGTGGGCGGGGCCGTGGGCCGGCATGATCGAGGCATGCAGCGCTCGACGCAACGGGGGCACCGCAGCGTGCCGCACACCGCCGACGTACGGATCGAGGCGTGGGCGCCGGACCGGGACGGGTGCCTTGCCGAGGCGGTCGCCGCGCTGGTCGAGACGTTCGCCGACACCAGCGACGCCCGGCCGCAGGGGGAGACCGAGTTCCAGCTGCCGCCCGGCAACGACGGGGAGATGCTGGTCGGCCTGCTGGACGAGGTGATCTTCCGACTGGACACCGAGGGCACCCTGCCGCTGGACTGCGATGTGCGGACCGAGGACGGCGGCCTGCGGGCGCGCTGGCGCTCGACCAGCACGGACGCGGTGGAGCTGGTCGGCGCGGTGCCGAAGGCCGTGTCCCTGCACGCGCTGCGCGTCGGCCCGGACGGCTCCGGTTGGTCGTGCGCGGTGACCCTGGACGTTTGAGCGCCCGGGTCACCACGGCCCTACTCCGTCCGTCGGAACGGGCGACGTGCGGTCAGCCCTTGACCACGCCGAGCGGCGTGAGCCGGGCGACCAGCCGGCACAGCCCGGCACCCCGGGAAGCCTCCACCACCGCCGAGACGTCCTTGTACGCGTCCGGCATCTCCTCGGCCAACCCCTTCCAGGACGCGCCGCGTACGGCGACACCCCGTGCCTCCAGGACACGCCGCACGTCCTGCCCACGGGACGCCCGGGTGGCCGCGCCCCGGCTGCGGACCCGGCCGGCGCCGTGACAGGTGGACGCGAAGGCCGGGTTGCCGGCGACGCCGGTGAGCACGTACGACGAGGTGCCCATCGAGCCGGGGATGAGCACCGGCTGCCCGGCGTCGCGCAGGTCGTCCGGCAGGTCCGGGTGCCCCGGCGGCAGCGCCCGGGTCGCGCCCTTGCGGTGCACGCAGAGCTGCCGGGTGCCACCGTCCTGCTCGTGTTCCTCGATCTTCGCGAGGTTGTGCGACACGTCGTAGACCAGATCGAGGCCGGTACCGGCGACCCGGGCGAAGACCCGGCGGGCCACCTCGGCGAGGAGCTGCCGGTTGGCCCGGGCGTAGTTCGCCGCAGCGGCCATCGCGCCCAGGTAGGCCCGCCCCTCCGGCGACTCCACCGGTGCGCAGGCCAGCTGCCGGTCCGGCACCTCGATGCCGTACCGGGGCATCACCCGTTCCATGATCCGCACGTGGTCGGTGCAGATCTGGTGACCCAGCCCCCGGGACCCAGAGTGGATCATCACGCAGACCTGCCCGAGCCGCAGCCCGAACGCCGCCGCGACCGGCTCGTCGTACACCTCCTCGACGACCTGCACCTCCAGGAAGTGGTTGCCGGAGCCGAGGCTGCCGACCTGACCCTGTCCGCGCTGCACAGCCCGGTCGCTGACCTGCGCCGGGTCGGCGTCGGCCACCACGCCGCCGTCCTCGCAGCGAGCCAGGTCCCGGGGCACTCCGTGCCCGCGCTCGACCGCGTACCGGGAGCCGCCGCGCAGCACCGCGTCCAGCTCGGCCCGGTCGGCGAGCTGCCAGACCGCGCCCCGGCCCATGCCGCGCGGGACCGCCGGGTCCAGGCCGTCCATCAGCGCGTCGAGCACCCGGGCAAGCTCCGCCCGGTCCAGCTCGGCGGTGAGCAGTCGTACCCCGCAGGAGATGTCGAAGCCCACGCCGCCGGGCGAGACCACACCACCGGCGGCGATGTCGGTGGCGGCGACGCCACCGATCGGGAAGCCGTAACCCCAGTGCACGTCGGGCATGGCGTACGACGCCTCGACGATGCCGGGCAGTGTGGCCACGTTCGCCACCTGGTCCAGCGAGCGGTCCGCGCCGACGTCGGGCAGCAGCTCCGGCACGGCGAAGACCACCCCGGGCACCCGCATCGGTGCCTCCCGGTCGATTCGGAACCGGTACGGCGACTCCTGGACCAGCTCCATGCCTTCGGCTACCCACCGCGTCCGCTGGTACACCCGGTTGGGCCGGTGCGGTCCGGGTAGTGCGGGAGCATGCCCCAGCGATACGCGAACTACCCGAGGATCGCCGTGGTCACCGGCGCGGACTCCGGCATCGGCAAGGCCTGCGCGGTCGCTCTGGCCGAGGCGGGCTTCGAGGTCGGCGTCACCTGGTACGGCGACCCCGACGGTGCCGAGCGGACCGCCACCGAGGTCCGCGCCGCCGGGCGGCGCTGCGAGGTCGCCGAGGTGGACCTGACCCGGCTGCCGGACGCGGCGGCGGTGGTGGACGAGCTGGCCGACCGGCTGGGTGGCATCGGGGTGCTGGTCAACAACGCCGGCACCGGTGCCTCGGCGTCGTTCGTCGACACCGGCTGGGAGCAGTGGCGCGAGGTGCTCACCCTCGACCTGGACGCGCCCTTCCTGTGCGCGCAACGGGCCGCGCGACGGATGCGGGCCACCGGTGCCGGCGGGCGGATCATCAACATCACCAGCGTGCACGAGCACGCGCCCCGGGTGGGCTCCGCCGCGTACTGCGCCGCCAAGGGCGGGCTCGGGCTGCTGACCCGGGTGATGGCACAGGAGCTGGCCGCCGACGGGATCACCGTCAACGCCGTCGCCCCGGGTGAGATCGCCACACCGATGACCGGTCAGGAGGATGTCGACCCGTTCACCCAGGAGCGGCCCGGCGTACCGGTGGGGCGGCCGGGCGACGCCCGGGAGGTCGCGGCCGTGGTGGCGTTGCTCGCCTCCCCCGCGGCCAGTTACGTCACGGGGGTGTCCTGGCCGGTCGACGGCGGCATGCTGCTGATGGGTCCGCAGGCGAACAGCCTGACGTCGGACGACTGGCGTTCGGTCTGAGCGCGGGTGGTCACGAACGGGACAGCGGGCGGCAAAGCGGGCACGTATCCTTCGCATTCCGGTGATCAATGGGCGGCGGGTGGGGCCGGCCGACGGCGGAGGGGGTCCGGATGCCCGAGTGGGCTGGTCGGGGCGGCCGGCAACGACGCGCCTTCGTCGTCGGTGGGGCACTGCTCGGGATCGCCGTCGTCATGCTTCTGGCCGCCTGGCGCAGCAGCGGTTTCCTCAGCGACCTGCTGCTCAACCTCGGCGCGAGCGTGGTGCTCGCCGCCATCTCGTACGTCATCTTCGACCCCCTGTTCGAGGAGGCCCGCAAGGCTCGGGTGCAGGAGCACCTGAGCTTCGACCAGCAGGCGTTCGTGTCGCGGCTGCACCGCTCCGGTCGCCGGGTGCGCATCCTCGACACCTGGACGATCCTGCTGGAGCAGCGGTACCGCGAGGAGACCCTGTCGGCGGTACGCGCGGCGCTCGCCAACGGCGCCCAGGTGCAGTTGCTCCTGCTCGACCCGGACTGCACGGCCGCCCAGCAGCGCTCCGAGGAGCTGGAGCGGCAACGGGTGGACGTGCCGCGTCAGATCCGTACCAACCTGCGCCACCTGGCCGCCTTCTCCGACGCCCTGGACTCCCGGCTGCGACACCGGTTGCAGGTGCGGCTCTACGACGCCTCGCCGTCGATCCAGCTCTACCAGTGGGACGGGCGGGCGCTGATCTCGTTCTTCCCGATCGGGAAGCTGTCGTTCAACGTGCCCCAGCTCGAGGTGGACATGGACAGCCCGTGGGGCGGGTTCGTGCACGCCCGGTTCGAGGAGCTGTGGGAGCACGAGCAGGCCACCCTGAACCTGGAGCGGTACTGGTCGGTGACGGTCACGCTGCGCCACGACGACTCGGACGTGGTCGAGGTGCGGGTGCCCTACGTGACGGTGGACGGGCAGCACTACGTCGACTGCCGCGGGTTCCGGGTGACCGGGCCGCTGACCGTCCGGGCCGTGCTGCCGCCCCGCGCACCGGGGGCAGCCCCCACGGTGTTCGCGCTGGCGGAGCCAGCCGACGGAGACCGCACCCCGGCCGCCGTCGTGAAACGGCACTTCGACCAGAAGTACGGGCATGACGACGGGGAGCGGGCGATCCGCCGACTGGTGCCGCCACCGGGCGGTCCCCGTACCCCGGTACCCCGCTCCGCGGCGGCCGGCGACACGCACGGACGGTGACCCCGAGCCGCCGGGTCGGGTCGACGCGCGGGACAATGGTGGCCACCGCGCCGTCGCGCCCGAACGTCAGGAGGACCGTCCGCGTGTCGCCCAGCCCCGCACCGCCGCCCGGGTCGGCGCAGCTGCGTGCCGACTGCGAACGCTGCTTCGGGCTGTGCTGCGTGGTGCCCGCGTTCGCCAGGTCGGCGGACTTCGCCATCGACAAGCCGGCCGGGCGACCCTGCCCCAACCTGGGCTCGGACCACCGCTGCGGCATCCACACCGAGCTGCGGCAACGCGGGTTCCCCGGCTGTACGGTGTTCGACTGCTTCGGGGCCGGTCAGCAGGTCGCCCAGGTCACCTTCGGCGGGCGGGACTGGCGGAACGCCCCGGAGACGCTGCCGGCGATGGCGGAGGCGTTCGCCGTGCTGCGCCCGCTGCACGAACTGCTCTGGTACCTCGCCGAGGCGGTGGCGTCCCGTCCGCCGGCCGACCTGCTCGTCGAGCTGGAGCGCGCCCGCGCCGAGACGGCGGCGCTCACCGAAGGTGACGTGGCGCAGCTGCGCGCCGTCGATGTGGTCGCGCACCGCGACCGGGTCAACCCGCTGCTGTCGGGTGCTGGGGACGCGGCCCGATCCCGGGGCGGCGCCGCCGGCCCCGACCGCCGCGGTGCCCAGCTGCTGGGTGCGGACCTGCGCGGGACGGACCTGCGCCGGGCCAACCTGCGCGGGGCTCTGCTGGTCGGCGCCGACCTGCGCGGTGTCAACCTGGGCCTGGCCGACGTCACGGGCGCGGACCTGCGCGGCGCCGACCTGCGCGGCGCCGACCTGCGGACCACTCTCTTCCTGCACCAGGCCCAGGTGGACGCCGCTCGCGGCGACGCGCGCACCGGGCTGCCGGCGACGCTCACCCGACCGGCGCACTGGACGGCGCTGACCCTGACCCCGGTCCGCCGGCCGGGCCGCGACACCGTCCCCGCCCGCCGGGCCCGGCGGCGCTGACGCGACCGTCGAGGGCCGCCGCGTGCTGGCGGGCGACGTCAGTCGGCGGACAGCTCCTGGAAGCCGGCGTGGACCGGGCACTGCGGACAGCGGGCGCGATCGCAGAGCCGGCAGAGGTGAGCGAGGCTGCGGGCGTCCGTTACCTCGTGGTGCAGCAGGGTCCGGGCGATGTCGACGAGCTGGAGGCGTTGCTCGGCGGTCAGTGGGGCGAGCAGTGCGGTCAACGCCTCCGCGCGGGCGCGCAGGATCCGGGCGGCGGCGCTCGCACCCTCCGGCGTGAGGTGGAGTGCTCGGCTGCGCGCGTCGGCGCCGGCCCGCCGCTCCACCCAGCCCTGCTCCCGCAGCCGCCGGACCAGGTGTGCGGCACCGGGCTGCGTGAGCCCCAGCACCGGACCCAGCCACTCGGCGGTCACTCCCGGCTGATCCTTGAGGACGACGAGTGCCTCCGCGAGCGCGCCGCCGGCCCCGACCGACGCGGTGACCGACGCGCGCATTCGCGAGCCGGCGAGCAACGCGACCGCACCGAGCAGGTTGGCGGAGCTCTCCTCGGGTAGATTCATAAGTCATGAATCTACCCCGGCGAGCGGCACTACTCATCGCGTTGATGACCGTGGCGCAGCTACCGGTAGCGATGCGCCAGCTCCTCGTCGTGCTGCTCGGTCACCAGAACACCGGCAGCTTCGCCACCGCCGGGGCGGCCAGCGCCGGCTGCGGGATCGGGCTGGCGCTCACCGCACCGCTGGCCGGCCGGCTGCTGGGACGGCTCGGTGACCGGCCGGTGCTGCTCGCCACCGGCCTCGTCCACCTGCTCGCCCTGCTCGGGCTGGCGGCGGTCACCAACCCGGTGGCGTTCGTCGCGCTGGCCACCGCCGCAGGCCTCAGCACGCCACCGGCGATGGGCAGCGGGCGTGCCCAACTCGCCCGGATGGTCCCCTCCCCCGCGCTCAGCCGCGCGTACGCCGTCAACGCCGTCGGGCAGGAGGTGCTCTACGTGGGCGGCCCGCTCGCGGTGACGTTGAGCCTGCTGGTCAGCGGTCCGGCCGGGGCGCTGCTGACCTTCGCCGCAATCGGCACCGCCGGGCTGGTCGGCACCGCCGTCGTGATACCCCGTCGCGACATCGAGCACCGGCCGGCCGGGGGCCGGTCTGCCGCCCCCGGTCGGGCCGTCCGCCGGACCGTCCTGGCGACCCACGTCGGCTACATGGTCGGCATCGGCGCCATATGGGTGCTGGTCCCTGCCTTCGCCAACGCGGTGGGGCACCCGGCGCAGGCCGGTCTGCTGGTCACCGTGTGGTCGGTGGGCAGCCTGGCCGGCGGCCTGCTGCTGGCCCGCCTGGGCAGGCCCGGGAACCCCGCCGGGGCGTACCTGGCACTGGTCGGCACGTTGGCAGCCACCTCGCTCGCGCTGCTGCTGCCCCGGTCCGTTCCGCAGATGGCCGTGGCGCTGGCGGTGTTCGGGCTCGCGCTGGCGCCGTTCCTCGCGGTCACCGACGAGATCCTGGCCCTGTCCACCCCGGCGCCCCGGCTCGCCGAGGCGTACGGCTGGTTGCAGACCGCCGGGCAGCTCGGGATCGCCGTCGGCTCGTCGACCAGCGGCGCGGTCAACGACCACATCGGCAACACCCCGGCGTTCCTGGTGGTCTCCGGCGCACTGGCGCTGGCCGTGGCCGTCGCGTTCACCCGTCGCCGGACCCTGCGACTGCCGTCCGCCGCGCCGGACGGGAGCCCGGCCGCGCAGCCGCCGGTCGCCACGGCCGGGTGAGGTTTCGCCGGCGACGACGCCGGGTAGCCACCGCCGACGCGGAACGGCACCGACGGGGGGCACGGCGTGGGTTTCCGAAAGCGCGACGGTGAGCTGCCGGGCGACCCGCAGCACAGCGAGGACGAGGCCGGCCAGGCCCGGTTGGTGCAGGTCGAGGCGGACACCGAGGTGCCGCCGCCGGACGGCACCGACGTGCGGCCGGACATCGTGACCGAGGACGACAGCTCGGGTGTCGCCGGCGGCTCCTCCGGCAGCAGCGGTGGCGGGTCCACCATGCCCGGGCACCCCGACGCGACCCGCTGACGCGGGCTGAGCGCGAGGTCAGCGGCTGGCCAGTGCGGCCCGCGCCTCGGTCATGCCCTTGTTGGCCAGCCGGTCGGCCCGCTCGTTCTCCGGGTGCCCGTTGTGCCCTTTGACCCACAGCCAGGTGACCTCGTGCCGCTCGCAGGCCGCCTCCAGGCGCTGCCACAGGTCGGCGTTCTTCACCGGCTGCTTCGCGGCGGTCAGCCAACCGTTGCGTTTCCAGGACGCCAGCCAACTGGTGATGCCGTTGCGTACGTACGTGCTGTCGGTGTGCAGCTCCACGGTCACCGGCCGGTTCAGGCTCTCCAACGCCTGGATGGCCGCCATCAGCTCCATCCGGTTGTTGGTGGTGGGGGTGGCCTCGCCGCCGCACAGCTCCCGCTCGTGGTCGCCGTAGCGCAGCAACGCACCCCAGCCACCCGGCCCGGGGTTGCCACTGCACGCCCCGTCGGTCCAGATCTGTACGCCCCTGCCGGCCGCCGCGTCCACCATGCCCGGCAACCTACCGGGCGGTGACGTCGTACACCCCGCTCGGGGGGCCGCCACGCCGACCCGCCCGGCGGCACGTCAGCCGGGTGGAGCGCCGGGCTCCGAGCCGACGGCGTCGCCCACCACCGCGGGCGGAATGGCCGGCACCGGCCGGGTGGGGCGCAGCCGGTCGCGGACGCGGTCCGCCGCGTCTCCAGCGGTGGCGGCGATCATCGGCAACAGCCGGGTGGAGTTCATGATCGCGAACTCCTCGGCCGGGGTGGTCACGCCGTCGAGGAAGCGCAGCACCCGCTCCGCCGGGTTGCGGTCGAAGAGCCGACCGAAGAACTCGGGGCCGGCCACCCCGCCCCGGTCCAGCGCGCGCAGCGCCACCGCGTCCATCCAGCGGTGCCGGCGCGGGTACGCCGCCGTGGGCACCGGCGCCCGACCCGCCGCGAGAGCGCGCGCCACCTGGTCGGCCTGGCGGTACATGGCGGAGAAGGTGAAGCCGGTGGAGGGGCGGGTCGCACCGCCGGCCGTACCGAGGCGGACCACCCGGGGCGAGGGCCGGGCCGGGAACGGCGCATCGGTCATCGGGATCACCCCGTTCTCCACCTCGCGCACCCGCAGCCCGGCCGGAACCAGCTCGAGCAGGTCCCGGTAGCCGGTCAGCGCCGCGTCGTACCCGGCGTCGGTGAGCAGGGCCGGCGAGAACTCGGTGTACTCGACCAGGGCGTAGCGGTCGCTCACCGGGAGCACGTACCCGAACGAGACGCCCCGGGCCGGCTGCGGGGTGCGGAAGTCCATCAGCACCGCCCGCGCCGGGTCGAACACCGGCCGGTCGGCCTCCAGCCACCAGCCCCGGAAGTGCTGCAACCAGGTAGTCCGCCCGGATCGGGCCGGTGGGCGGGGGCGGGAGTCGAGCACCCAGCCGGCCCGCACGGTGGGCCCGCCACCGGTGCGCACCACCACCGTCGTGCCGTCGTCGACCACCGCCTCGGCGGGCGCGACGATCCGCGTGGCGCCGAGGCGGCGCTCGGCCTCGGCAGCCCGGTCGTAGACCGGGCCGGAGCGGAGCATGGCGTACCGCAGCGGGGCCAGGTCCAGCACGCGACGCCGCGCCGGCGTGGCCACCTCGACCTGCTGCCAGCTCGCGCTGAGCAGCGGCTCCAGGTCGCTGTCCGGGTGGCCCCAGAACGCCCAGGTGCGGTCCTGGCCGCGCCGGCGCACCGGGTCGACGACCGCGATCCGCAGGTCGCGGACGCCGTGCCGGTCCAGCGCGGCGAGCAGCAGCGACGCGGCGCCGCCGCCGCCGAGCAGCGCGAGGTCGACGTCGAGCGGCGCGGGTTCGGTCACCGCACCACGCTGCCACACCAGCACTCCCCCGCAAGCGCCGCCACCCACGCACGTCGCCCCACCAGGGGCGCATTTCCGCCGTCGCCGGCTATACCTCGCCATCGTCCCAGCGGCGACAGCCCGACCGGAGGAGACATCGATCGGGTCACCGGCACCGCTCGGGCCGTCCGGGCCTTTCCGCAGCTCTCCCCGCCTTCGGGTGGACACGTGACGGCAACGAAGGTTTCTCATTTTCACCTGATCGAGAACCCAACCCACCTAGTGTTGGGCACACCGGTGCTAGTCACGGAGTTGGCCACCCGAACGACGTCCCACGCAGTCAGCGGACGAAAAGTGAGGGAAGACGCGTATGAAGGTCTCAACAGCACTCTGCTCGGCGGCGCTCGGCGTGGGCCTCGGCACGCTCCTGCTGCCAGGCGCCGCACTGGCCGACACCACGGTGTCACCGGCCACCACCCCGGTCGGTGGGACCGTCGTGCTCACCGCGACGACCTGCAACCCGAAGTCGGGTGACGCCATCTTCCGGGTCACCGGCCCCAATCGCGACCAGAACGTCCGATCCACCACGGCCGCCGCTGGCGGCGGGCTGAGCGCCGAACTCTTCACAGCCGGGTTCACCCTGGGTACGTACACGGTGGCAGCGACCTGCGGCGACGGCAGCTCGGCCGGCAGCGCCACGTTCACCGTCACCCCGATCGGCGGCGCACCGGCCGGCTCCGGCGGCGACAGCCGCGACACGGGCGCTCTCGCCGCGGGTGGCACGCTGCTCGGCACCGCCGTCGCCGGCGCGGTGAT
Organism: Micromonospora sp. CA-259024; assembly: GCF_050936255.1. Taxonomy (NCBI): domain Bacteria; kingdom Bacillati; phylum Actinomycetota; class Actinomycetes; order Micromonosporales; family Micromonosporaceae; genus Micromonospora; species Micromonospora sp. CA-259024. The sequence continues at coordinate 2,221,042 of NZ_JBNJND010000001.1, forward strand.
CCTGATCCGCCGGCGCCGTCCGGTGTCCACTGTCGCCTGATCGGCGACTGCTCCATCCCTGAGGACGGGTGCCCGCGCCGGTGACACCGGCGCGGGCACCCCGACGATTCCCGTACGGAGGTACCCACGTGTGGTGGCGGCGGAGCCTACCGGCCGTGGTCGCTCTGCTCGGCGTGACCGGACTGGGGCTGATCACCGTCGGCCTCACCGCCGACCCGGCGCGGCCACCACGACCACCGGCCGACGCGCCGGGGCGCACCCATCCCGCACCGGACCTGGCGCCGCTACCGCGCTCCGCGCCGGTCCGCGTGCAGATCCCCGCCATCGGCGTACGCGCGGAGGTCGTCCCGGTCGGCGCGGACGCCACCGGCGTGCTGGAGGTCCCACCACTGGATCGACCCACCCTCGCCGGCTGGTACCGACACGGGGTCAGCCCCGGCGAGACCGGCAACGCGGTCCTGGTGGGACATGTCGACTCCCCGGCCGGCCCGGCCGTCTTCTTCGACCTCGGACGGCTGCGCGCCGGCCAGCAGATCCAGATCACCCGCGCCGACGCACAGGTCACCACGTTCACTGTGCACGACGTCCGCGCGTACCCCAAGGATCGCTTTCCCACCGCGCTGGTCTACGGGCCGGCGGACAGCGCCGCGCTGCGCCTGATCACCTGCGGCGGCCGGTTCGATGCCACGACCGGCAACTACGTCGACAACGTCGTCGTCCTCGCCACCCGCACCGCCTGAGCCGTGCCGCCCGCCTGTCGGGAGCCGGACCCCGCTCGGCAGAATGCGGTGGCACCATCCCCCGCGGGCACCGTGGTCGGGGCGGTGCGCCGGCGACGGGAGGCACACGGTGGATCAGCGACCGGTACGGGACCGGGCCGGTCGAGGCGTACGCGGCCTGGCCCGTCGACTGCTCGGCCAGGTCGAGCGCGACTCCCCCACCCCGCGCCGGTCCAACCCGGACGCCGTGGTGGACTGCGCCGTCTACGTCAACGGCCGCCGCGAACCCGGCCAGCCGCACTACGCCGACGCGTACGCCCGCGCTCGGCACCGCCGCGACGCCTTCGTGTGGCTGGGTCTGCACGACCCGGGTCCGGTCGTGCTCGCCGCGGTCGGGCGGACCTTCGGCCTCGACGAGCTGGTCGTCGAGCAGGCGCTCGCCGACGGGCACCGGCCCACCGTGCAGCGGCACGGGCCGGTCACCCTGCTGGTGCTGCGCACCGCCGGATACGTCGAGCACGACGAGCTGACCGACACCTCCGAGGTGATCGACACCGGGGACGTGATGGTGCTGCTCGGTGACCGGTTCGCCATCACGGTGCGGCACGGCGCCGTCGGGGCGCTGCGCAGCGTCCGCGCCGACATCGAACGCCGCCCCACGCTGCTGGCCGCCGGACCGTGGGCGGTGGCGTACGCGGTCTGCGCCCGGATGGTCGACTCCTACCTGGAGGTCGCCGGGCACGTGGAGCGGGACCTGGAACGGGTCGAGGAGGCGGTGTTCGCCCGCGACCGTGCGGCCGACATCCAGCACATCTACCAGCTCAAGCGTGAGGTGGTGGAGTTCAAGCGGGCGGTCCTGCCGTTGCAGACACCCCTGCGTACGCTGCTCGACCCCGACTCCGACGGCCCGCCACGCACCCTGCACCGCTGGTTCGTCGACGTGGACGGCCGGTTGAGCCGGGCGGTGGATCGGGTGGCCGCGTACGACGACCTGCTCACCTCGATCGTCCAGTCACGACTGGCGCAGCTCGCCGTCGAGCAGAACAACGACATGCGAAAGATCGCCGCCTGGGCGGCCATCGCGGCCACCCAGACCGGCATCGCCGGCATCTACGGCATGAACTTCGACCACATGCCGGAGCTGGCCTGGCGCTACGGCTACGCCGGCGCGCTGGCCCTGATGGCGACAGCGGCCCTGTTCCTGTACCGCCTGTTCCGCCGCTCCGGCTGGCTCTAGTTCCGCCTGCCCGGAAGTGGGGCGGACAGGAAGGCGCGGATTCTGGCCCGGGGGTTGTCCGTCAGCTCCGGGCCGTGGGTGAAGGCGGCCGTGTCGTACTCCAACTCGCCCAGGACGTGGGCGGTCCGCTGGGTCATCCGGAAGTCGCTGCACAGCAACTTCGGTGAATAGCGGACCCCGAGCACGTTGAACAACGCGTCGCCGGTGATCAGCAGTCGGGTCGGTTCGTGCAGCAGTGACACGTGACCGGGCGAGTGCCCGGGGGTGTGCACCACCCGCAGGCCACCGCCGACGTCGAGCAGGTCGCCGTCGGCCAGCGGCTGCGCCACCTCGACCGCCGGAAACCGGCCACCGTCGACCCGGGCGAAGAACCGGCCGCCGGTCACCGTCGGATCGTTGCCCGGTTTGCGGCCCGCCTCGGCGTACGGCACGTCGGCGGCGTGCGCCGCGACCGGGGCGCCGGTGCGGCGGGACATCTCCGCGGCACCACCCGCGTGATCGGGGTGCGCGTGGGTGAGCACGATCCGGGTGACGTCCGCCGGCACCTTGCCGATCGCCGCGAGCCCGCGCACGATCCGGGCCGGCGCCCTCGCCAGCCCGCAGTCGACAAGCGTGACACTGCCGTCGTCGTCGTCGACGAACGCGTACGAGTTGACGGCCGAACGGCCCACGGTGGGGATGCGCCAGACGTTCGGGGCGAGCGGCACGACGGGCGAGCGCGTCATGCCGCGAGTCTAGGAATGGTCGTCAACCGGCGGGCGACGCCCGGAGCCAAGCGGCGGTGCGGCAGGATGGCGGGGTGGGTAAGGGTGCCAAACGCCGATCGGCGAACGCGACGACGGGACAGGCGTGCCCGTGCGGCTCCGGCCGGGCGTACGCGGACTGCTGCGCTCCCCTGCACAGCGGCGACGCGCACGCGCCGACGGCCGAGGCGTTGATGCGCTCCCGGTTCAGCGCCTTCGCTCTCGGCGACGCCGACTACCTGCTGCGTAGCTGGCACCCCTCGACCCGACCGCCCCGCCTGGAGCTGGACCCGGGGCAGCGGTGGGTCCGGCTGGAGATCGTCGACACCGAGCGGGGCGGCCTGCTCGACACCGCCGGCACCGTGACGTTCCACGCCCACCACCGCGATGCGGGTCGACCGGGCACCCTGACCGAGCACAGCCGGTTCGTCCGCGAGGACGGCCGATGGGTCTACCTCGACGGCGATCAGCCCTGACGGCCGTCTTCGACGGTGTCGGCGAGTCGAGGGCGCGGGTCGACGTCCCGCGCGAGAAGCTGACCGGAGCCGAGCAGACAGCGACGACCGGGAGTCCCTCGATGACCATGACGTTCATCAACCTGGCGGTGCGCGACCTGACCACCGCCGCCGAGTTCTACCGGGCGCTCGGCTTCACCAGCGACCAGGCCGAGCCGGCCGGCGACAGCATGATGCTCACCATCTCCGACACCACCCGGCTGATGCTGCATGTCCGCTCGGCGTTCGAGACGTACACCGGGGTCGCCGCCACGGACACGGCGACCAGCCGGGAGGTCATCGTGGGGCTGTCCGCACCGAGCCGGGAGCAGGTCGACGAGCTGGTCGACCGGGCGACGGTCGCCGGTGGGGAGACGCTCGGGCCGGGAACGAGCAACGGGCCGATGTACATGCGCGGCTTCCGGGACCTCGACGGCCACCAGTGGTCGTTCCTGCACATGGCCGGCTGAGCGAGCGCCCGGCGGCGGCACATCCCGACCGCCGTCGGACGCCGGTCAGGTCGGACGCCGGGCGGCGCCGGTGGGCACGGCCGCCGAGCGCCGGTGGCGACGCAGCAGCGCCAACGCCACGACGAGGTACGGTCCGGCCGTCACCGCGAACGCCACCGCGTTGCCCGCCGCCGTGGCGAGGACTCCGTAGGCGGCGTACGTCACGATGATCAGCACGTCGGTGGCCATCCCGGCCAGTGAGGTGACGGTGGCGCGGCTGCCACCGGTGATCCGGGCCTGTAGCCGCGCATCGGCCAGGACGGTGGCCAGTTGCGCGGCTCCGAAGGCCACCGCGAGCAGCACGAACCCGACCGGATGCCCGAGCAGTGCACCCCCGGCCAGCCCGACGGCGACGACGGCCAGCAGGCCGGCGTAGCCCCGGCCGCCCATCCGCTCCGCCGTCGGGGCGAGCAACCCGCCGACGGTCACCCCGGCCCAGAGCAGCAGGAGCAGCAGCGGCACGACCTGCGCCCCGACGCCGGTGTCCAGGGCCAGCAGTGGGGCGAACTCGTCGAGTGCGCCCCAGTCGGCGGCGACCACGGCGACCAGCAGCACGGCGGCCCGCACCGGCGGACGCGTGCGGACCTGCGACACTCCAGCCCGGAGCGTGTCCCACCAGCCCAGCTCGCCATCGTCGTCGAGGGCCGGTTCGCGCTCAGCGGCCGGCGAGCGGTGCTCCGGGAACCGGGCGGCGACGGCGGTGGCGAGCAGGCAGGCGAGCACGCTGGCCGCGCCGACCGCCGGGTAGCCGCCGACGGCGAGCACCGGGCCGGCGAGCACGCCGGAGAGCACCACGCCCAGCACACCCGCCGTCCGGGCCCGCCCCAGCACCCGGGGGTACCGGCCGGCCGCGCCGAGCCGGTCCAACTCGGTCCAGACCAGCGCCTCCAACGCGCCGGAGACCAGCGCCCCACCGGCGCCCCAGAGCAGGAACCCGAGCGCGAACGCCGGGTACGACGGCACCAGCACCCAGAGCGCGTACCCGGCGGCGGTCACCAGCGGGGCGAGGCACAGCAGCAGCCGGCGGGACACCACGTCGGCCCACGCGCCGGAGGGCACCTCGAACACGACGCCGGCCGCCGACCAGATGACGAAGAGCGAGGAGATCTGCCCCGCCGACAGGCCGGTGTCGGCGAAGAACACCACGTACAGCGGGTAGAGCAGGACGAGGTCACTGAGGAACGCGTACCCGTAGAGGGTCGCCGTCAGCCGGCGGACCACCGGGTCGGGCACGCGCGTGGCGATGCGGGTCATGGGGCCTTCCCGTGGGAGTGGATTCGGACACCGGACGTGCGGTGCCCGTGGTGGCCCACGGGATCGGCCTACGGCACTGGATCAATGTCGCCAGGTCATGTCGGCGATGCTAACCAAGCCGTCACGGTCCCGGCCAGCGCTTTCGGCAGGGCGTACGCGCGAGGCGGGGGCGGGATCCGAAGATCCCGCCCCGCCGTGTCGCTGGATGTCAGCGCCGGTCGACCGGCGGGATGACCGTGGTGATCTCGCTGTCGTCACCGGCGCGCTGCTCGGGCACCGGACGACCGGAACCACTGCCGATCACCTGGGTCGTGTCCGCGTCGGCAGCGGAGCCCACCACCTGCGTGGCGTCGGCATCGGCGGACGGACGTACCACCTGCGTGGCGTCCGGATCGGCCGGCCGGGTCACGATCTGGGTGGCCTCCGGGTCGCTGGCGGGGGTCGCCGCCCGGGCCGCTTCGGCCTCGGCGTCACGGCGGCCGGCCCGGTACGCACGGGCGTGGGTGGCGATCAGCTGCGACTCCTGCTCCGCACGGGTGAGCCACACCTCCCAACGGCTCTGCATCGGACGGATCAGGCCACCGCCCACCCCGACGACGAGGATCCCGCCGACGGTGGCCAGCACGGCGATCAGCACGGGAGTGGTGACCGCCGTGGCCACGCCGATCTGGTTCAGCGCGGCGATGACACCGAGGCCGAGGATGAACACCGAGGCGGTGGTGGCCAACACCCGGCCGTACGACAGTCCGCCGAGCGCGCCGCTGATGATGTCCCTGACCGCGTTGGCGATGGCGGCGGCGACCACGACGATGACGATGGCGACGAAGGCGCGGGGCAGCCACGAGACGACCGCGGCGATCAGGTCGGAGATCGGGTTCGGCCCCCAGATGCCAAAGGCCAACTGGAGGGTCAGCAGCAGCACCGCGTAGTAGACGAGCTTCGCGACGATGTCGCTGGCGTCGTACCGGGATCGGCTCAACGCGCGGCGGACGCCGCCGCGTTCGACGGCGCGGTCGAAGCCCACCCGTTCCAGGACCTTCTCCACGATCTTCAGCACGGCCTTGGCGATCAGCCATCCGGCCAGCAGGATCGCCACGAAGGCGACGGCCTTGGGCAGGAAGAGCATCACCGAGCGGAGGGCGTCGCCCACCGCGTCGTCGACGTTGTCACTCATATGGTCATTCCTTCATGGGGGTCAGCCGAGACGGTCCGCCCAAGGCCTACCCCCAGGAGCCTGCGGGGAAACGCCCACCGGCATCGGGTGATCATGCGGATGTGGAGTGCCCTTGGTGGTCGGCTGCGGAAGTCCGCCGGGGGTTGGTGTAGCTGCGCGTCGCGGTGCTCGGGATGCTGATGCCGCGCGCGCCCGCTCTCTCTTCGCACGTGACGCGGGTCATGTCAGCCCCCATGTCACGAACGGAGGGGCAGCTTGCGTCTGGTGGTCGTCCACACGGCGGGAACGACCGGCACGAAAGAGGCAGCAGAGCGATGAACGCGACAACAGCGCAGCAGCACGAGGTCCTGGTCCTGGGCGCCGGCTACGCCGGGCTCTCCGCCGCGATCCAGCTCGCGGCCCGCACCAGGAAGCGTGGGAGCCTGCGAGTGACGCTGGTCAACCCCTACGACACCTTCACCGAGCGGCTCCGACTGCACATGACTGCCACCGGCCAGGAGACGGCCGAGATGAACATCCCGGAGCTGCTGGACGGCACCGGCGCCGGATTCGTCCGCGGCTGGGTCACCGCCGTGGACGCCGAGGCGAAGACCGTCCGGATCGACGACGACCGGGTCCTGCGCTACGACAGCCTGGTCTATGGCCTGGGCAGCATCGCGGACACCGTGGCCGTCGCCGGCGTGGACGACCACGCCTACACCCTCAACAGCCCGGAGGACGCCGCCCTCCTCGCCGACCGGTTGACCCGGCTCGACGGCGGGACCGTCGTGGTCGGCGGTAGCGGCCTCACCGGCGTCGAGGCGGCCGCGGAGATCGCCGAGCGGCACCCGGAGCTCCAGGTGGTGCTGCTGGGCCGGCAGGAGCCGGGGGCGAGCATGCACCCGAGGGCCAAGGCCTACCTGGACGCGGCGCTCGCCCGGCTCGGCGTGCGGGTGCGCAGCGGCGTCGAGGTGGTCAAGGTGCTGCCGGACAGCGTCGAGCTCGCGGACGGCTCCGGCACCCCGGCGGCCGCGGTGCTGTGGACCAGCGGCACCCGCGTCTCGCCGCTGGCTGCCGCCGCGGGCCTGACCGTCGACGAGCGCGGCCGCGTGGTCACCGACCGCGCGCTGCGCTCGGTCTCCCACCCGGACGTCTACGCCGTGGGCGACGCGGCGGCGATCCGTCAGGGCTACGGCGTGATGCACGGGACCTGCCAGGGCGGCATGCCCACCGGCGTGCACGCGGCCCTCTCGATCCTGCGGGTGCTGGCCGGCAAGGAGCCCAGGCCCTTCCGCTTCGGCTACTACCACACACCCGTCAGCCTGGGCCGGAACGACGGCGTCGTGCAGTTCACCCACCCCGACGACAGCCCGCGCCCGATCGTGCTGACCGGCAAGCGGGCCGCGAAGTACAAGGAGACGGTCACTGCCGCGCCGTGGCCGACCTTCGCCCGCATGAAGAAGATGCCCGCCTCGGGCGCGTTCTGGCCGCACGGCGGCCGCTACACCCGGATCCGGAGCGCCAAGTGACCCAGCCGCAGCAGACCGGCCCCGACCAGCTCGCCTTCCAGCGGTACCGCACCCTGCTCTTCTCCGTCGCCTACCGCATCCTCGGCACTGCCGCCGACGCCGAGGACCTGGTCCAGGACGCCTGGCTCAAGTGGTCGGCGGCCGACCGTTCCCAGGTCGCCGACCCCAAGGCCTATCTGACCCGGATCGTCTCCAACCTGGCGATGGAGCGGCTTCGTTCGACCCGCCACCAGCGCGAGACCTACGTCGGGCCATGGCTCCCCGAGCCGATCCTCACCGGCCCGGACACCGCCGACGGTGTCGCCATGGCGGACTCGGTCTCCATGGCCCTGCTGGTGGTCCTGGAGACGTTGAGCCCCCTGGAGCGCGCGGTCTTCGTGTTGAAGGAGGTCTTCGCCTTCAGCTACGCGGAGATCGCGGAGGCGGTGGAACGCTCGGAGGCGGCGGTCCGGCAGGCCGCGCACCGCGCCCGCGAGCACGTCCAGGCCCGCCGGCCCCGTTTCACCGCCGACCGCGCCCGCCAACGCGACGTCACCGAACGCTTCTTCGCGGCGACGACGGGCGGCGACATCAACAGCCTCATGGAGTTGCTCTCCCCGGACGTGACGCTGTGGACCGATGGCGGCGGCAAGGTCCGCCAGGCCCTCAAGCCGGTGGTCGGCCTGGAGACCGTGGCCCGTTGGTTCGCCGCGCTCGGCACCGTGACCTACCAGGGCATCGAGCCCGGGCAGATGCGGGCAGAGCTCACCTGGATCAACGGCGGCCCGGGCGTGGTCTTCCGCGGCCCGGACCGCGTGGTCGCCACGCTGACCTTCGACTTCGACCCGGAGGGTCGCATCTCGACAATCCACAACGTGGCCAACCCCGACAAGCTCCACGCCGTCGCCGACGGCACTCGGCACGAACTCTCGTGAGCTGCCGATCGTTGTCGACGCCGGCTTTCGATCTGCAGGCCCGGCTCGACCGGCACACCGCCGATCATCCAGACGTACTCGGCGCAACTCGGCGACGGGCAGGTTGGGCGGGGTCTAGCGCGCGGCCGACTTTTGGCAATATTCTCCGGAGTGCGTGCGGCCACTGGAGCTACTTTTCATCCCCCCGCCGTCGGCCGCAGGAGGAGATGTCATGCACGTCGACCATTCCGAAGTGGATCGCCGGACGCTGCTGCGGGCCGGTCTCGGCGCCGCCACGGTCGCCGTCGTCGGGAGCGAACTCGCCTTCCCGGGCGCGGCCCAGGCCGCCCCGGGCACCGACCTGGACTGGATCATCAGCTGTGACGAGTGGGCCGCCCGCCCGCCGAAGGACCCGCTGTCGGTCAGCGCCATCGCCACCAACAAGATCATCGTGCACCACATGGCGTTCCCGAACGTCACCGACTACTCCCGCGAGCAGGCGGTCAAGCTGGCCCACGACTGCCAGGACCTGCACATCGACGGCAACGGCTGGTCGGACACCGGCCAGCACTTCACGGTGAGCCGCGGTGGCTACGTGCTGGAGGGTCGCCGAGGCAGCCTGGAGCGCCTCGAAGCTGGGGACCGGCAGATGATCTCGGCGCACTGCCCCGGGGAGAACGGCCGGGCCATCGGCATCGAGAACGAGGGCACCTACGTCACCGAGACGCCGCCGGACGCGCTGACCGACTCGCTGGTCAAGCTCTGCGTCGCCATCTGCCGGCAGTACGGGCTGCACGCGCACGACATCTTCGGCCACTGGGACTTCCGCACCACCGCGTGCCCGGGCGCCGCCTTCTACCGGCAGTTCCCGGCCCTGCGTCGACGGGTGCACGCCGCCCTCGGCACCAGGCTGGGTGACGTGCCGGCGCGCCGCTGGCCGGACCTGTGGCGTTTCGTCAACTCCCCCTCGGTTCGGGTGGTGCAGCACCTACTCGCCCATCGGGGCTACGCGGTGACGGTCAGTGGCACCTTCGACGCCGCGACCGTGGCCGCCGTGCAGGACTGGCAGGCCCGCAACGGCATCCCGGTGGACGTGGACGCCACCCTCACCCCGCCGACCTGGGAGACGCTGGTGCCGGAGTTGGACCAGCACGCCACCGGCGCACCGGTCACGGCGGTGCAGGAGATCCTCGCCACCAAGGGGTACGCGGTCACCGTCACCGGGGCGTACGACCACGCCACCCGGACGGCCGTGCAGGACCTGCAGGCGCTGCACGGCCTGCCCCGCGACGGCAAGCTCAGCACGAGCACGTGGTGCACGGTCGTCGGCGGATCGGTGCGCCAGTCGTTCCGGCACCGCTGATGCTGCGGCGGCGGTGCGGGGCGCACCCGCACCGCCGCCAGGCACACCACCAGCGCAAACACGGGCGCGCCTCGTTGTTCACCCTCCATCGGTCTGCGACGATGACGCCGACCAGGACCAAGGAGGGTGCTGTGCAGACGCGACTCAACCCGTACCTGAACTTCCCCGGCACCGCCCGGCAGGCGATGGAGTTCTACCACCGCGTGTTCGGCGGCGAGCTGACGATGAACACCTTCGGCGAGTTCGGCAGCACGGAGCCGGGCCTGGCCGACCAGATCATGCACGCGCGACTGGAGTCCCCCAACGGCTTCACCCTGATGGCCTCGGACACGGCGCCCGGGATGAACCACGTGCCCGGCACCAACATCGCGATCAGCCTCAGCGGCGACAACGCCGACGAGCTGCGCGGATACTGGGCGCAACTCTCCGCGAGCGGGTCGGTGATCATGCCGCTGGAAAAGCAGATGTGGGGCGACGAGTACGGCCAGTGCGTCGACCCGTACGGCATCGACTGGATGGTCAACATCACCCAGCCACAGGCCTGAGCAGCGCCGGGCCGGTTTGGCCCGTGGCGCGGGCGGAGAAACTGCCGGGCATGAGATGGGCCCGCCGAGCCGTACCCGCTGTCACCGCCGCCGTCGCGGCGCTCGCCGCGCGGGATCTGATCCAGCGCGATCACGCGTTACTCCGCAACTTCCCGGTGCTCGGCCGCGCCCGCTATCTGCTGGAGGCGATCGGGCCGGAGCTTCGGCAGTACATCGTGGCCGGTAACAACGAGGAACGGCCGTTCACCCGCGACCAGCGCCGCTGGGTGTACGCGTCGGCGAAGCGGGAGAACAACTACTTCGGCTTCGGCACCGACAACGACATCGAGTACACCCCCGGGTACCCGATCATCAAGCACCGCACGTTCGGCCGGGCCGTGCCGCCGTCGACACCGGCCGCCGGGCACGACGTGCGGTTGCCCTGCGCGAAGGTGCTCGGCGCGGCGCGGGGGCGGGCCCGCGCGTTCCGACCGGAGTCGGTGGTCAACATCTCCGGGATGAGCTTCGGCTCGCTCTCCGGCAACGCCGTCGCCGCCCTGAACAAGGGGACGGCGCTCGCCGGTTGTCTGCAGAACACCGGCGAGGGCGGCCTCTCGCCGTACCACCGCAACGGTGGTGACCTGGTCTTCCAGCTCGGAACGGCGTACTTCGGCTGCCGCGACGAGCACGGCCGGTTCAGCCTCGACCGGCTGAAGGACCTCGTCGCCGGCGCACCGGTGCAGGCGTTGGAGATCAAACTGAGCCAGGGCGCCAAGCCCAGCCTCGGTGGGCTGCTGCCCGGGGCGAAGGTGTCCGCCGAGATCGCCGCCACCCGGGGCGTCCCGGCCGGCCGGGACTGCGTCAGCCCGTCCCGGCACGCCGAGTTCTCCGACTGCGACAGTCTGCTCGACTGGGTGGAGCTGCTGGCCGCCGAGACGGGCCTCCCGGTCGGCATCAAGTCGGCGGTCGGCGACCTGGGCTGCTGGCAGGAGCTGGCCACCCTGATGCGCGACACCGGTCGGGGCGTGGATTTCGTGACGATCGACGGCGGTGAGGGCGGCACCGGTGCCGCGCCGCTGATCTTCACCGACTCGGTGTCGCTGCCGTTCCAGCAGGGCTTCTCCCGGGTGTACAAGGTCTTCGCCGAGCACGACCTGCACGAACAGGTGGTCTTCGTCGGTGCCGGCAAGCTCGGCCTGCCGGACAACGCCATCGTGGCCTTCGCGCTCGGCTGTGACATGGTCAACGTCGGTCGCGAGGCCATGCTGTCGATCGGCTGCATCCAGGCGCAGAAGTGCCACACCGACACCTGCCCCACCGGCGTCGCGACACAGAACGCGTGGCTGGCCCGGGGCCTGGACCCGGCGTCGAAGTCGGTCCGGGCGGCCAACTACCTGCGGACGTTGCGCCGGGACCTGACAAAGGTCGCGGAGGCTTGCGGCGTGGAGCACCCCAGCCTGATCGACACGGACGCCGTGGAGATCCTGGACGGCCGCACCGGCTCCACCCCACTGCACAAGGTGTACGGCTACCGGACGGAATGGGGCCTCCCCTCGGCCGCCGACCAGGCGGAGATCATCCGGCTGATGGCACCGGAGGCACCACAGGGCGGCAGCGCCCCGCCGTCGGCCACCGCCGTCGGCTGACCCGCGCCCGCCGATAACCCGTGGAGCCGGCGCCGGTGGCACCGTATCGTGACGCGGTGCTGATCAGACGCGAGACGCCCGCCGATGTCGATGCGATCCGGGCGGTGCACTCCGCCGCCTTCGCCGCGAGCGACGGCGGTGGCGTACCGGTCGAGGCGACCCTGGTTGACGCGCTGCGCGTCGACGAGGGCTGGCTGCCCGCGTACTCCCTGGTGGCGATCGACCCGGATGGCCAGGTGGTGGGGCACGTGGTGGCCACCCGTGCTCAGGTGGCCGGCCAGCCGGTGGCGCTCGGGCTGGGGCCGCTCGGTGTGCTCCCCGACTGGCAGCGGCGTGGAGTCGGCTCGGCGTTGATGCACGCGGTGCTCGGCGCGGCCGACGCCCGCGACGAGCCGCTGGTGGTGCTTCTCGGGCACCCCGACTACTACCCGCGGTTCGGGTTCCGGCCCGCCGTCGAACTGGGCGTCACCCCGCCGCAGCCGTGGGGCCCGCAGTACTTCCAGGCCCGCTCGCTCACCGCGTGGCGGGATTCGATCCGTGGCGAGTTCCGTTACGCCGGCCCGTTCGACGACCTGTGATCCAGGCCCGCATCCGCCGACGGCGACTCGGCGACCTCGATGGCTGCGTCGCGGGGCTCGCAGAGGTCCACCAGGCCGACCGGTACCCCCTGAACTGGCCCGCCGACCCGCACCGCTGGCTACGCGAGCCGCACCCGGCGCGCGCCTGGGTCGCCGTCGACGCCGACGGGCGGATCGTCGGACACGTCGCGGTGCACCGGGTGCCCGACCCGGCGGAGGGGCCACCCGCCCGGCCGACGGCCGAGGTCGCTCGTCTCTTCGTGTCGCCGGCCGCCCGGGGGTTGGCGCTGGGCAGCGCGCTGCTGGATCGGGCCCGCCAGTGGGCGAGTGCGCGCGGGACCGACCTGGTGCTCGAGGTGGCCTCCGGTGGTGCCGCGGCCACCGCCCTCTACGAACGCACCGGTTGGCGGTGCACCGCCACCAGCACGGCACCGTGGACCGCCCCCGACGGCAGCCCGGTGTCGCTGCGCCACTACACCCTGTGCCCCGACACCCCGCGCCCCGACGCCGCACCAGCCATCGCCGCGAGGCGCCGGGCGAGCAGGCCGGCGGCCTCACGCAGCTCCGGAGGCTCCAGCACCTCCACCTCGTAGGTCAGCCGTGCGAGGTGTGCGGCGAGCCAGTCCAGGCTCTCCCCGCCGACGACCAGCACGCACCACCCGTCGCGGTCGTCCTCGACACGCCCCACCTGGGATGGCACCAACGCCCGCACCTGATCGGGCTGGGCGTGCACCCGCACGCGGGCGAGATGCCGGTACGGTGCCTCGGTCACGGAGCGGCGCACGAAGGCGACCGGATCCGGGTGCTCGCGCGCCCGGAAGCGCCAGGTCGTCGCCACCGCCGCACGCATCCGGTCCAGGCGGAACGTCCGCCAGTCGTCGCGGTCGACGTCCCAGGCCATCAGATACCAGCGGCGGCCTGTCGTGACCATCCGGATCGGCTCGACCGTCCGTTCACGTTCCCCGCCGGCATGGCCGGGATAGGTGAACCGGACCCGCACGGCGTCCCGACAGGCACGGGCGAGTGTCACCAGCAGCTCCGCGTCGATCTCGGCCACCGGGCCGATGAGCGTCTCGGTGGCGCCGTGCACCGCCCGCACCTCGGCCCGCAGTCGCGACGGCATCACCTGGTCCAGCTTCGCCAGTGCCCGCAGGGCCGCCTCACCGGCCCCGGCGACCGTGCCACCGGAGGCGAGCCGCAGGGAGACCGCCGTCGCGATCGCCTCCTCGTCGTCGAGGAGCAACGGTGGCAGCCGGGTGCCCGCGCCGAGCTGGTAGCCGCCGCCGACACCCGACACCGCGTGCACCGGATAGCCGAGCGTACGCAGTCGCTGCACGTCGCGGCGTACGCAACGGGCGGTGACCCCCAGCTCGGTGGCCAGCTCGGCGGCCGTCCAGGACGCTCGCCGCTGCAGCAGCGCCAACAGTCGCAGCACCCGCTCGGTCGTCGCCTCGACGGTCATGCGTCGATCGTTGCACGAATAGCGGAACAACCCTGTCCGCTATCCACGAGAGGCTGGGATCCATGACCGACCAGATCAGGAAACAGGAAGCCCCCGTGATCCGCGACGTACAGATCACGTTCGACTGCGCCGACCCGGCCCGGTTGGCGACGTTCTGGACCGAGGCCCTCGGCTACCAGGTGCAGAGCCCGCCCGGGGACTTCGAGTCGTGGGAGCAGGCACTCGACGCGATGGGCGTGCCGCCGGAAAACCGTAACGACGCATCGGCGGTGGTCGACCCCGAGGGATCGCGGCCACGACTGTTCTTCCAGCGCGTGCCGGAGCACAAGCGGGTGAAGAATCGCGTCCACCTCGACGTACGCGCCGCCCCGGGGCTGGAGGGTGACGAGCGGATGGCGGCCCTGGAGGCGGAGGCCGAACGGCTCGTCTCGCACGGCGCCACCCGGCTCAGTCGTCACGAACCCGCTCCCCCACTGGGCGCCGGCCACCTCATCATGGCCGACCCCGAGGGCAACGAGTTCTGCCTCGACTGACCGGGCGTTCGCCCAGCTCACTGCCGTTATGGTCGGGCGCCGTGCGAACATGTGTACGTGTCGACCGGCGCCACCATCCTGCACGCCGACCTGGACGCCTTCTACGCGTCGGTCGAGCAGCGCGACGACCCGCGCCTCCGCGGGCGGCCGGTGATCGTCGGCGGTGGCGTGGTCCTCGCCGCCAGTTACGAGGCGAAGGCGCGGGGGGTACGCAGCGCGATGGGCGGCCAGCAGGCCCGCCGGTTGTGCCCGGACGCGATCGTGGTGCCGCCCCGGATGTCGGCGTACACGGCGGCGAGCCGGGCGGTGTTCGAGATCTTCCGGCAGACCACCCCGTTGGTCGAGGGGCTCTCCATCGACGAGGCGTTCCTCGACGTGGGTGGCCTGCGGCGGCTGGTCGGGCCACCGGCCGACATCGCCGAGCGGCTGCGTCGGGAGGTCCGCGAACGGGTCCGTTTGCCGATCACGGTGGGCGTGGCCCGGACGAAGTTCCTGGCGAAGGTGGCCAGCGGGGTCGCGAAGCCGGACGGGCTGCTGGTGGTCGCACCGGATGCCGAGCTGGCGTTCCTGCACCCGCTGCCGGTGGAGCGGCTGTGGGGCGTCGGTCCGGTCACCGCCGCGAAACTGCGGGAACGCCGGATCCGTACCGTCGGGGAGGTGGCCCGGCTCGGCGAGGCGGCGCTGGTGTCGCTGCTCGGGTCGGGCGCCGGCCGGCACCTGCACGCTCTGGCGCACAATCGCGACCCCCGGGCGGTGCAGGTGGGGCGCCGGCGCGGTTCGATGGGCGCGCAGCACGCGCTGAGCCGCACCCCGCATGCCCCGGCGGAGCTGGACGCGATCCTCACCGGCCTGGTCGACCGGGTCAGCCGGCGGATGCGGACGGCCGGGCGTTCCGGGCGCACGGTCGTGCTCCGGCTGCGCTTCGGCGACTACACCCGGGCGACCCGTTCGCACACGGTGGGCAAGGCGACGGCGGACACGACGCCGCTGCTCGGCGCAGCGCGTGCGCTGCTGCGGGCCGCGCTGCCCGAGATCGGTCGCCGCGGCGTCACCCTGATCGGCGTCTCGGTGGGCAACCTCGATGACAACCCGGTGCAGCCGGAGCTGCCGTTCCAGCCGGACCCGGGGTCCGAACTGGACGCCGCGGTGGACGCGGTCCGCGACCGGTTCGGATCGGCGGCGCTCACCCGGGCGGTACTCCTCGGCCGGGAACCGGGCGTGGAGATGCCGCTACTGCCGGATTGACCGATCTGCGTGCGGCGTCCTGCGGCGAAGCTGCGACCGGAGACACATCACAGCAGGTCGGCGGTTTAACCGGCGGCCGACGGGTGACCCTTGGGGGCGTACAGACTGACAAGGGGGGACCCACGATGTCCGACGACACCAGCAACCGACCGAGCCGCAACGCCGAGCGCCCACACGACGTGACCGACCCGCTGCTCTGGCAACTGGCGGTGGATGTGCTGAGCGCCCACGAGCCGGACGACGAGGGTCACTGCCGCAACCTCCAGTGCGCCGGGCAGGCCTGGCCATGCGCGGCCCGCACCAGCGCCGAGCAGTCGCTGCGGCTGGCCCGCAGCACGCCCACGTCGGTCGAGATGACCGTCGAAGGCGTCGGTGACGAGAGCCGCACCGGATGGCCAAGCGAGGCGGTACCGGCTCCACGCTGGGGTCGGAACGCCGGCGCGGTGACGTCGCAGCGGGGGCCGAAGGCGTCCGCCTCGGCGGCGTGACGCGACCTGCGTACCGAACCGCACACGCGCGAACGCTCGGCCGGTGACCCGGCCGAGCGTTCGCGTTCGTCCGTCAGAGGCTGAGCCGCTGACCCGGGAAGATCAGACCCGGGTCGGCGCCGATCAGCTGCCGGTTGCGCTCGTACAGCGCCTGCCAGCCGCCGGTCTGCCGGTGATTGTCGGCGATCTCCGAGAGGGTGTCGCCCGGCTTGACGGTGTACGTCCCGCCGCCCGCCGCCGGCGTGGTGCGCTCGTGGCTGCGCGTAGCCGATTGCTCGCCGCGCGACGACCGCTCCTGCTGCCTGCTGGGCTTCGCTGTCGACGTCGTGGACTCGGTCGACCTGGTGGCGGAGCCGCCCGACGAGCCGCCCTTCTTGCCGCAGGTCGGCCAGGCGCCGATGCCCTGCCCGTCGAGCACCTTCTCGGCGACGGCGATCTGCTCGCCGCGGCTGGCCAGGTCGGCGCGGGCGGCGTACTTCTTGCCGCCGAATCCGGCCCAGGTGCTCTGCGAGAACTGCAACCCGCCGTAGTAGCCGTTACCAGTGTTGATCTTCCAGTTGCCGCCGGACTCGCACTGGGCGATCGCGTCCCAGTTGACCCCGGCCTGCGCCGGGGCGGCCGGGCCGAAGAAGGCGACGGCTCCGGTGACCGCACCGACGGCCAGGGTGCCGACGGCGACGCGGCGGGTGGTGACCCGTCGATGACGGGGCGTGTGAACAGACGTCATGTGAGTTTCCTCCACGCCGGCGAGGTCAGCTGTCGGGTTCGGGCCGAGGAGCCCGGCCGCGCGGTGGCGGCTTCACCCCGAGGTGACGTGCACCGAGGAACGTTGGGTCCCCCGCTCCTGCCCGGGTGACTGGGTTCCGACGACCGGGGGCAGAATTTGGCGTTGCCGGCCGTGGTGTCCGCAGTGGCGAACCCGACCGACGTTAGGCACGGTCGGTGACGTTCGCCCAACCGCTGTGAAGTTCTTCACCGGGGTACGCGGGGCGCCGCACCCAGCGGTTGCGGGCGACCGGAACCTGTGCAGTGAGCACAGTGGACCGGTTTCGATCAGGCGTCGTGACGCAGCCAGGCCACGCTGCGGCGCAGCAACTCGACGTGCCCTGGCGACTCGTACGACCGGACGTCGTGACCAAGTGCGCTGTAGACGATCCGGCTGCTCCCGACGGTGCGCGCCCAGACCAGCGGGTGGGTAACGCCGCCTTCCTCGTGGACGTAGAGGGGCTCGATCTCGGCGCCGTCGACCAACTCCAGGTCGGTGTAGCGCTCGTCGAAGACCTCGATGTCGCCGAGACCGTCGGTGATCGGATGCCCGACACGGGTACGCCGGACGAGGCTGAAACCGATCGGGGGGTGGAACGAATGGTCGTGGTCCCAGGCGGCGCCGATCGTCGCCCGCCAGCTGGGCAGCCCGGGGAACGCGAGGGTGGCGCTGTGCGTGGCGAGCAGACTGCCCCCGCGAGCCAGGAGTGTGTCGAGGGCGCGGCCGAAGTCCTCGTCTTCCCCGATCGGGCCGCGGCGGTCGGCGCTCGCGTTCACCACCAACAGGTGGGCGCGGTCGAGGGCCGCGTCGAGGTGCTCGACGGAGGTCACGATCGCCACCGAAGCCGCGTCACCGATCAGCGCGGCCAGCGCGGTACTGGTCTCTGCCAGGGAGTGCCAGCGGTCGGCGTGCGGGCCGGCCCCACTGAAGATGACGGTGTCGACAGGCATGATCATCTCCCGGTGCCGAGGGCCGGCCGGCGGGCCCCGACCAATCGGGTGGCCCGCCGGCCGCAACGAATACGCCCGCTACAGGGTGCGCGCCAGCCGATCGGCGAGCATGCGGGTGAAGCGGGCCGGGTCGGTCAGCTCACCGCCCTCGGCGAGCACCGCCAGGCCGTACAGCAGCTCGGCCGTCTCGGTCAGGGCGACGGGGTCGCTGCCCTGCTCGTGGGCCTTGCGCAGCCCGGCGACCAGCGGGTGACCGGGGTTGATCTCCAGGATCCGCTTGGTCGGGGGGATCTCGTGCCCCATCGCCCGGTACATCTTCTCCAGGGTCGGGGTGAGGTCGTGCGCGTCGCCGACGACGCAGGCCGGTGACGCGGTGAGCCGGGACGACAGGCGAACCTCCCGGACACTGTCGGTCAGGGTGGTGCCCAGCCAGTCGAGCAGCGCGGCGAACTCCTGTCGCTGCTGCTCACGCTCAGCCTCGGCCTGCTGCTTCTCCTCGTCGGTGTCGAGGTCGATCTCGCCCTTGGCGATCGAACGCAGCGGCTTGCCCTCGTACGTGCCGACCCGCTCGACCCACACCTCGTCGACCTGGTCGGTAAGGAGCAGCACCTCGTGGCCCTTGGCCCGGAACGCCTCCAGGTGCGGAGAGTTCTCGATGGCGGCCCGGGAGTCGCCGGTGGCGTACCAGATGTCGCTCTGGCCGTCCTTCATCCGAGCGACGTAGCCGGCCAGGTCGGTGAGCTCCGCCGCGTCGTGGGTGGAGGCCGCCGATAGGATGTCCAGCAGGCTGTCGCGGTTGTCCGTGTCGTCGATCAGCCCCTCCTTGACCACCGCGCCGAACTCGGTCCAGAAGGTGCGGTAGCGCTCGGGGTGGTTGGCCTTCAGGTCCTTGACCGTGGTGAGGATCTTCTTCACCAGGCGGCGACGGACGATCTGGATCTGCCGGTCCTGCTGGAGGATCTCCCGGGAGATGTTCAGCGACAGGTCGTGCGCGTCGACCACGCCCTTGACGAAGCGCAGGTAGGTGGGGACCAGCGCCTCGCAGTCGTCCATGATGAACACGCGCTTGACGTAGAGCTGGACGCCACGGCGACCCTGCGGGGAGAACAGGTCCAGTGGGGCGTGGCTGGGCAGGAACAGCAGCGCCTCGTACTCGAAGGTGCCCTCGCCCTTCATGTGCACGACCTCGAGCGGGTCGGCCCAGTCGTGGCTGACGTGCTTGTAGAACTCGTTGTACTCGGCGGCGTCGACCTCGTCACGGGGCCGCGCCCAGAGCGCCTTCATCGAGTTGAGGGTCTGCACCTCGCTGGTGGCGGCCTCGCCGTCGGCGCCGGGGCGCTCGACACTCATCCGGATCGGCCAGGCGATGAAGTCGGAGTATCGCTTGACGATCTCCCGGATGGTCCACTCGGCGGTGTAGTCGTGCAGGTTGTCCTCGGTGTCGACCGGCTTGAGGTGCAACGTCACCGTGGTGCCCTGCGGCGCCTCGTCGACCGGCTCGATCGAGTACGTGCCCTCGCCGGTGGACTCCCAGCGGGTGCCGGCGGTCTCCCCGGCCTTGCGGGTCAGCAGGGTGACCTTGTCGGCGACCATGAACGCGGCGTAGAAGCCGACGCCGAACTGACCGATCAGGTCCTGCGAGGCGCGGGCGTCGGAGGACTCGCGCAGCTGGCGCAGCAGCTCGGCGGTGCCCGACTTGGCGATGGTGCCGATCAGCCCGACCACCTCGTCGCGGGTCATCCCGATGCCGTTGTCCCGCACGGTGAGCGTGCGGGCGTCCCGATCGACCTCGAGTGCGACGTGCAGGTCGCTCGTGTCGGCGGCGAGGTCCTTGTCGACCAGGGTGGCCAGCCGCAGCTTGTCCAGCGCGTCGGACGCGTTCGAGATGAGTTCCCGCAGGAAGACGTCCTTGTTCGAATAGATCGAGTGGACCACCAACTGGAGGAGCTGACGCGCCTCGGCCTGGAACTCCAACGTCTCGGCCTGGTTGCTCACACCGTCTCCCATCTCGGCTCGTACGGAGGTTCGCGGAAAGGATACGAGTCGTCACCAGCCGGGCGGTGGCCGCATCCGGGTCCTATTCCCGATCCGGGCGCGCCGCCCACGTGAGATAGCTGACTTTTGTTTACAGAAGTCAGGTGGGATAACCTGACGCCCATGAAGATCTCTGGAAGCACCGCCCTCGTCACCGGCGCCAACCGGGGCCTCGGCCGACACCTTGCCGCCGAACTCCTCGCCCGGGGCGCCACCGTCTACGCCGGCGCCCGCAACCCCGACACCGTCGACCTGCCCGGCGTCACGCCGGTCCGCCTCGACATCACCGACCCCGCCTCGGTGGCCGCCGCCGCCGAGCTGGCCGGCGGCGTGAACCTGCTGATCAACAACGCCGGCATCGACACCCGGACCGACCTGCTCGACGGCGACCTGGACCTCGTCCGGCTGGAGTTGGAGACCCACTACATCGGCACCCTGTCGACGATCCGGGCGTTCGCGCCGGTCATCGCCGGCAACGGCGGCGGGACGGTCCTCAACGTGCTCTCCGTGCTGTCCTGGTTCGGCTCTCCGATCCACGCGGCCTACAGCGCCGCCAAGTCCGCCGAATGGGCGATGACCAACGTGCTGCGCGTCCAACTCGCCGACCGGGGCATCCGGGTCGCCGGCCTGCACGTCGGCTACCTGGACACCGACATGGCCGCCGACATCACCGGCCCCAAGTCCGACCCGGCGTCGATCGCCCGGATCGGCGTGGACGGCATCGAGGCCGACGCGTACGAGATCCTCGCCGACGACCTCAGCCGCCAGGTGCAGGCCGGACTGGCCGGCGGCGTCGCCGCGCTCTACCCGCAGCTCCCCTGACCCGCGACACCACGGCCACGGCGGGCCGCCGCCGGGGGTCCGGCGGCGGCCCTTCAGGGGTACGTGGTCAGCTCGCCTGCAACGTCACGTCGTCGATCACGAAGCTGGTCTGCAACGAGGCGTCCTCGGTGCCGGTGAACCTCAGTGTCACCGTCTGCCCGGCGAACCCGGCCACGTCGAAGCTGCGCTGGACGTAGCCGGCGGCGGCGTTGAGGTTCGAGTACGTCGCCAGCGTCGTCGAACCCACCTGCACGGTGAGCTTGTCGTACGCCGTGGAACCGGTGGTCTCGGCGGTGTCGATGTGCAGCCAGAACGACAGCGTGTAGCTGGTGCAGCCGGCCGGCACGGTCACCGACTGCGACAGGGTGTCGCTGTGGGTGCTGCCGTACCCGTCGAGCCACGCCTTGTACGACCCGGTGCGGGCCGGCTGGCCGCTGGCGTTGGTGATCACGCCGGAGGACGCGGTCCACGGCGTACTCCCGCTCTCGAACCCGCCGTTACCGATCACCTGGCCGCCGGCACAGCCGCCGGTGCCGGTCACGGTCAGCGTGAGGCTCGCGGTGCGGGTGACCGAGCCGGTGCCGGTGACCGTGACGGTGACGGTGACGGTCGCCGCGCTGGCCGAGGCGGTCAGGGTCATCGTGGCCGAGCCGCCGGAGGTCACCGAGGACGGGCTGAACGAGACGCTCACGCCGCTGGGCGCGCCGGAGGCCGCAAGGCTGACCGACTGCGCCGAACCGGCGGTGGTCGCGGTGACGACGGTGGCGGTGGTGCTGGCGCCCCGTGCGACGGTACGCGTGGTGGGGTTGACCGCGACGGAGAAGTCGTTGGTCGGGGTGCCGCCGCCCACGGCGAGCTGCCACAGCGCGTACGCGACGCCGTCCGCCGAGCGGTTCAGCACCGTGGCGCTGACGTTGGCGGTGGTGTCGCAGGCCCGGTGGTAACACGGGTCGTACGCCGAGTTGGCCGTGCCACCCCACTTGGCCGCCTGGGTGCTGGTCTTGCGGGCGCTGGCGCCCGCGGCGTAGCCGGAGGTGGGGATGCCGGCCTGCTGGAAGTAGTAGTCGTCGGAGCGGCCCTGACCCTCGACGTTCTCCTCCGGTTGCAGACCCAACGAGTCCCAGTACGCCTTCAGCGGCGCCGCGGTGGTCGAGGTGACCCGGTTGACGAAGTAGCCGCCGTTGACCGAGCCGACCATGTCGAAGTTGTAGTAACCCTTGAGGTAGCCGCGCTGGGTGGCGTTGAGCGAGTTGACGTAGAACCGGGAACCGTTGAGCCCCTGCTCCTCGTCGGTCCACCAGGCGAACCGGACCCGCTTGGTCATGGTCGGGTTCTGTGCGGCCAGGGCCAGCGCGTTCTCCAGGAGGGTGGCCGAGCCAGTGGCGTTGTCGTTGATGCCCGGGCCGGCTGAGACTCCGTCCAGGTGAGCGCCGAACATGACCACCTGGTCGGCCGGGCCGCCGGGCCACTCGGCGATCAGGTTGTTGGACGGGTACGTGCAACTGGAGCAGTACTGCTCGCTGACGGTGTAGCCGGCTGCCTGAAGCCTGGTCTTGACGTAGGTGAGCGAGGCGGTGTAGCCGGCCGAACCGGCCCGTCGGTTGCCGCCGTTGCTGGTCGCGATGGAGTGGAACTGGGTCAGGTGCGCCTGGACGTTGGTGACGGAGATGTCCGGTGCTGCCACCGCGGCGGCGGGCGCGGCGATCGGCCGGGCCAGCGTCGTCGCGGCCGTGGGCGACGCGGCCACCGGCTGGGCGGCCAGCGTCACCGTCATCCCGGCGAACACGGCGAGCGCGACTCCCGCGCTCAGCGTTCTGCCTCTCATGAGGGCTCCTCGGGGTTGGAGAGATACCCGAGACACTTACAGATGTCGATGTACTGAGCATCGGTCGTTCGTCCCGAACCCCCACCGGTTCGACGGTGGGTACCGGCGTCGGCACAGGTGAGTAGAGATGCCAGGATGGGTAGGTAATGCCAGCAGGGTCGTCGGGCCCGGAACGGGGGCTTGCGATGGGGCCGGGTCGAGCGTGACACGACCCAGCACCGACCTGTTCGCCGGCGGTGGTGACACCGGCCGGCTGATGGCGGAGCTGGACTGGGCCCGCACACCGCTCGGCCCGGTGACCGGATGGCCGCAGAGCCTGCGCGCCGCCGTCCGGCTGGTGCTCTCCTCGCGATACCCGATGCTGCTGCTCTGGGGTGAGAGCTTCTCCCAGCTCTACAACGACGCGTACTCCGCGCTGATCGGCGACAAGCACCCGGCCGCGCTCGGCGACGACGTGCGGGTGACCCTGGCCGAGGGCTGGGACGTGCTCGCCCCGCTGATCCGGGAGGCCATGGCGACCGGGGTGGCCAGCTGGGTCCCCGCACTGCGGCTGCTGCTGGAGCGGGCCGGCTACCGCGAGGAGGCGTACTTCAGCGTCTCGCACGCCCCGGCCCGCGACGACGACGGCCGCACCGTCGGCGTGCTCACCGTGTGCAGCGAGGTCACCGAGCAGGTCGTCGGCGAACGCAGGCTGCGCCTGCTGCGCGACCTGTCCGTCGTCGGCGACGGGCGCACCGTCGACGTCGACGCGACCGGCGCTCGGCTGATCGACGTGATCGACGGCCACCCGCTGGACGTGCCGTTCGCCGCCATCTACCTGCACGACGGCGCGGTGCTGCGGCGGATCGCCTGCACCGGCAGCGACCAGGGGCACGCGCGAGTGCTGCCGGACACCGTCGTGTTGGCCGACCCGGGCCCGGTCGCGGACGCCTGGGGGCTGGCGGACGCCGCCGAGGGCCGACCGACCCAGGTGACCGACGTCGCCGACCGGCTGCCACTGCCCGCCGGCCCGTGGCGCGACCCGGTCCACACAGCGCTGGCGCTGCCGCTGCCCTCGGGCGACGAGGACCAGCCGCTCGGCGTCCTGCTGGCGGGGGTCAGCCCCAGCCGAGGGCTCGACGAGGCGTACCGGTCCTTCAACCAGCTCCTGGCCCAGCAGATCTCCATGGCGCTGCGCAACGCCCAGGAGTACGAGGAAGAGCGGCGCCGCGTCGAGGCGTTGGCCGAGCTGGACCGGGTGAAGACCGACTTCTTCGCCAACGTCAGCCACGAGTTCCGTACCCCGTTGACCCTCATCCTCGGGCCGCTGGCCGACGCCCTCACCGACGCCACCGCGCCGCTGGCACCCGGGCAGCGGGAGCGGGTGGAGACCGCCTGGCGTAACGCCACCCGGCTGTTGACCCTGGTCAACAACCTGCTCACCTTCTCCAGCCTGGAGGCCGGGCGAGCCCGCAGCGACGCCCGCGTGGTCGACCTGGCCGCGCTCACGGCCGAGCTCACCGGTGTGTTCCGGGCCGCCGTCGAGCGGGCCGGGCTGACTCTCGAGGTGATCTGCCCGCCGCTGCCCCGGCCGGTCACTGTCGACCCGGTCAACTGGGAACGCATCGTCACGAATCTGCTGTCCAACGCCCTGAAGTACACGTTCGTCGGCCACATCCGGGTCACCCTGGACTCCGACGACGAGGAGGTACGCCTCACCGTCGCGGACACCGGCATCGGCATCGCTGACCGGGACCTGCCGAAGCTCTTCGAACGCTTCCACCGGGTGCGGGGTGCCCGCTCGCGCAGCCACGAGGGCACGGGCATCGGCCTGGCCCTGGTGCACGAGTTGGCCCGGCTGGAGGGCGGTGAGGTCCGGGTCTCGAGCCGAGTGGGCGTCGGCACCACCTTCACCGTCGCGCTGCCCTGGTCGGCGGCGCGCCGCCCGGCGGTGACCGGTCCGCGCCAGGATGGGCGGGGTGACGCGGCCCGCGCCGCTGTCCAGGAGGCGACGAGTTGGCTCGCCGAGCCGGGCGGCAGCCTCCCAAAGCCCGACCTCGCGTCCGGGCCGACGGTGGACGAGTTCGCCGGGGCCCGGATTCTCCTCGCCGACGACAACACCGACATGCGGGCGTACCTCAGCCGGCTGCTCACCGGGCAGGGCTGGCGGGTACGGGCGGTCACCGACGGCCGGCAGGCTCTCGACGAGGTCCACCGCGAACAGCCGGATCTGGTCCTCACCGACGTGATGATGCCGGGGCTGGACGGCTTCGACCTGGTGCGCCTGCTGCGCGCGGACCCGGCGACCCGGGCACTGCCGGTGCTGGTGCTCTCCGCCCGCGCCGGTGGAGAGGCCAGCGTGGAGGGCCTGAGCCTGGGCGCCGACGACTACCTGGTGAAACCGTTCGCCGCGGCCGAGCTGATCGCCCGGGTCCGGGCCGCCCTTCGCCGAGCCCGTGACCGCACCCAGCGGGTCGCCGCACCAGCCACAGCGGCAGGTGACGCCGCACCGGCATCGCCACGGCCCACCCTGGTCAGCGACCTCGCGCCGGCCGGGAAACCACCTGCCGAGGACGAAAGTCCCGTGGCCGGCCCGGCCGACGCCGTCCCCAGCACCACCGGCGAACCCCGCATCGACGCGTCCGTGGTCGCCGAGGCCCCGGCCGACCGGGACGGGCTGGGCGACATCCTGGACGTCGAGCGGACGTACCCAGCCGCGCCCACCTCGGCGGCGGCGATGCGTCGGGACGTCCGGCTGACGCTGGACGACCTCGGTGTCGACCCGGACGTGCTGGAGGAACTGCTACTCGCCGCGTCCGAGGCGATGAACAACGCCGTCGAGCACGCGCAGCGGCCCAGCCGTCCGGAGGTGCGGCTGCGGGTCCAGGTGGGCGGCGGCCTGATCCGGATCTCGGTACGGGACTTCGGCACCTGGCGGGACCGCCGGCCGGCGATGGACCGGGGACGGGGCGCGCTGCTGATGAACGCCTACGGCGACGTGCGGCTGGTCTCCACCGCTGCGGGGACGACGGTGACCATCGAGCGCCGGCTGACCGGCCCGGCCTGAGCGACGAGCCGCCGGCGCGTCAGAGTCGCCGGCCGCTGCCGTCGCGGGCGATGATCCCGTCGAGCCGCTCCCCCGGAGTCAGCTTGCCCGGGTCGAACCAGAAGATCACCACCTGCTTGTCGACACTCCATCGGGCCAGTCGGGCATCGACCTGCCGGCCGTCCACTGTACCGATGATCCGCTGGGCGGGGCCGACGAAGTAGCCGAAGGTGGGCACCGGCTCGCCCGATGAGCGTTCGTCATAGCCGATCTCGTGAAACCCGGGGCTGCGGTCAGAACCCTCGACGCCGTTGACCAGGAGGTCCGTGGTCAGCCTGCCGTCCGGGGCGCGGCGACCCGCGGCCAGCCCGATGGACACCCGAGGCTGGCCGGGAACCGACACCCCGACGACGTAGTACACCCGCTGGTCGGTGCCGTGCCGCACCCCACTGTCGATCACCTGGCCCAGCGGCTTCGGAGGCGGCTCGCCGCTGGCCATGGTCGGCGGCGGCGTGGAATCCGGCATCATCGGCGAGACGCCCGCCGATGGCGGCGCGACGGCGACCGGCGGTGGACGCTCCGTCGGCGGCGGATCATCCGGCCGGGCGCCGAGGGCAACCACGACGACGACGGCGGCCAGCCCGGACGCGAGGGTCGCCGCCCCGGCCCCGGCGACCCGCCGGCGGGTACGCAACCGTCGCCCCTCGCGCATGACGGTGGCCAGGTCGAGCATGGCGTCGGGGCGTTCGGTCGCCCGCATGGCGTGGCGGAGCCGGTCCAGCTCGCTCATCGAGGGGCCTCCTTGTCGGCCATCCGCGGCGCGGCGGTGCGCAGCTTTTCCAATGCTCGCGAGCTGGTGCTCTTGACCGTGCCCACGGATACGGCGAGTTCCCGGGCCACCTGCGCCTCCGGAAGGTCGAAGTAGTAACGCAGCACGACGATGGCCCGCTCGCGGGGGCTGAGCGCGCCGAGGATGCCGACCAGCCAGCGCCGGGTGGCGACCTCGTCGGCCACGTCGTCGCGCCGCTGCTCGGGGACCTCCTCCGTCGGATACTCCCGCATCGGCCGCCGCCACCCGTCGACCAGGTGGTTGACCAGGGTGCGGCGGGCGTAGCCGTAGGCGTCGTCGTCGTGGATCCGGGACCACGACGCATAGGTGCGGACCAGGGCGGTCTGCGCGGCGTCCTCGGCCTGGTGATGGTCCCCGGTCATCAGGAACGCGGCATGCACCAGTCGCGCGGACGCCGCCCGCGCGAACTCGACGAACTCGGCGTCACCCCGCGCCACTGTGAAACCTCCCCCGTGCCACACCGCTATGGACGGGCGAGGACAGCAAATGGTTGAGCCTTGGGTCACATCAACTTTTCGCCACGGTCACCCGTCTTCTCCTCCGCGCCGCCGCCGGGCGAAGCGCGAGGGGAGAGACATGTCGACGAAGGTTACCCGCCGATGGCGTTCCGCCTCAGCGGCGTTGCTGCTGGCGGTGGCGCTGCTCACCGGTTGCGGACTGCCAGCCGCCGGGCAACCCCCGACCGGTCCCGTCGCCGCCGGACCGTTGCCGGCCGGGCCACCCGCACCCACCGCTTCCGGCCAGCCGGCTGGGGTAGCCGCAACCTCCGGTGCGACGCCCACCACCGCACCCGCCGTCCCGATCAGCTACCCCGCCACCGGCGGCAACCGCTGGTCGGTGGCGCCCGCCGAGACGGCACCCGCAAGCGCGGCCGGCGGCCGGTTGCTGCGCTACCGGGTCGCCGTGGAACGCGACATCCGGGGCCTGCCGATCGGTGAGATCGCCACGGCGGTCTCCGCGACGTTGAACGATCGACGCGGGTGGACGGCCGGCGGAACGTGGCGGCTGCGCCGGGTGGGTGCCGGCGAACCGACCGACTTCACCATCTACCTGGCGACCCCCGGCACCCGCGACACACTCTGCCAGGACGTGCCGGACGGCTACACCTCGTGCCGCAACGGTAACCGGGTGGTGCTCAACGTGGCGCGCTGGGTCAAGGGAGTGCCGGGCTACGGCGCGAGCCTGGTCACCTACCGGCAGTACATGGTCAACCACGAGGTGGGGCACCGGCTCGGGCTCGGTCACGAGCGGTGCCCGGGGCTGGGCGAGCCGGCGCCGGTGATGCAACAGCAGACGCTGGGTCTGCATGGCTGCACCGCGAACGCCTGGCCGTACCCGGAGGGCAAGACCCGCTACCGCGGGCCGGTCGGGGCGTACGACGACGGGATCCCGCAGCGGGAGGGTGCCCGTCTGGCGCACTGACCGGAGGCCATGCCTCAGGTGCGCCGGCCGCGCTCCTGCTCGAGCCGCTCGTCCAGCCGCCCCAGCTCATAGATGGCGTTGAGGTTGGTCGGCAGCCGACTGACATTGTCCGGCACAGGGCCGGGATCCGGCTCGGGAGCGGGAGCGGGGGCCGGCGCGGGTGCGGCGGCGGGGGCCGGCGCGACGATCACCGGGCGGCGGCGCAGGAGCAGCAGTGCCAGCACCACGAGGGCAGCCGCGACCAGGAGATAGTGCGCGGGCGGCCAGCCGTCGCTGGCGGGGTTGGCGAACGTCGGCGGGGCGTCCGGGGCGGGGGCGTCGCCGTTGCGCAGCGGCACGGGTGCCCGCGAGGTTCCCGTGCCCTCGCCAGCGCCAGGCCGATCGGGTGCGGCGGGGACCGCCGGGAGCGGGCCGGCCGACGACCCGGCGGACGTGGAGGTCGCCATGGGCGCCGACGGGCTGGGCTGGCCGGTGGTCGGTGGCGGGCTCGGCGTGGACGGCGGGGTGGGGGTGGCGGTCGGTGTCGGAGCGGTGCTCGGCGTGCCGCCGCCTCCGAGCAGGTCGTCGACGATCTGGCCGACGCCACCGAGGAGCTCACCGACCGGACCCGAGGTGGTCGACGGGGACGGCGCGGGCGCGAGGGCGAGAGTCAGCACGAGTGCGACGACGGCAGGCATGGGTCCACCTCGGATGTGTCGATGTGCCAGGCACGGTACCCGAGTGCGATAACGCATGGGTGACACAGCCACGCCGGGGCGGGGACGCGTCGTGCGCACGTCCCGCCGCAGTGTCCTCGATGGTCGGACGGGCGGCCCGCCGACCTCGGTGGAAATCCGTGATCGAGCGTCCGGCGGTGGCGAGCCTGTCCACCGGAGTCAGAAAGTGGCAGCGCCGCCCGCGGTGATCAGCGCCTCGCCCGCAGTCGTGCGGGCGTACAGCACGAAACGTCCGGCGCGGTGGGCGCTCACCAGACCGGCATCGCGTAGTGCACCCAGATGCTGTGACACGGTGCCCGAGGTGAGCCCACAGCGGTCGGCCAGCTCCAGGGTCGAGGTCGGCACCGCCAGCTCGTGCAATAGCGTGGCGCGGGTTCGTCCCAGCACCCGGGCCAGACCCTGCCCCTGGGGGGCCGGATCCCGCTCCCACAGGGTCGCCACCGCACGGGCCGGGTAGCGCAGCACCGGCTGCCCCGGGGAGCCGAAGTTGGACCAGACCCGGGGGCCGGTGAAGACCGACGGGACGAGCAGCAGGCCCCGCCCGTCGAGACGCGCCGTGCCGGCCACGGCGATGTGATCCACCCGTAGCGTCTCGGCCTCCAGCCGCACATACGGGTCGAGGTGGTTGAGCAGGCCGTGCACCCCGTCGGTGGCCATTCGTCGTGCGCCGAGCAGCACCTCCCGCTCCAACAGGGTGCGCATCCGGGGCCAGTAGGGCCCGATGGCCGCGTCGGCGTACGCGCGGATCGTCTCCGTCAGCCGGGTCAGCTCGGCGGCCGGCTCGGCGTAGAGCGCGGCCAGCCGTGACGAACGGGGGCCGGGAAGTGCGTCGAGACCTGCCCGTACCGCCTCGGGCGGGGTGGCGGCGAGGGTCGCCAGCTCCACGTCGAGAGCGGGTTGGGAGGTGGTCGGGGGCGGGCAGACGAACGTCGGAATGACCAGGGTCGGCATCTGCACCAGGTCGGCGAGGAGCCGCCAGTCCAGCCCGGCCAGGCGGGGTCGGACACGCCCGCACCAGGGCAGGTGCTCCGGGAACCGGTGCGGCTGCTTGACGATCCGGACGCTCGCGATCACCTCCCACAGTGGCGAGATCGCGAAGCGTGTCATCGCCAGATCGCGGGCTTCCAGCCCGACCAGCATCATTGGCGCCCCCGACAGATTCGGCGAGGGCCAAATCTATCGGTCTCGCCCGGTACGGCCGGCACGGTGGGCGGCATGACCACCCCGACCGCGACGCCGACCGACCACCGCGCCGGTCCCTGGCCCCGCTCTTTCCGGCTGCTCTACACCGCCGCCCTCGTCGACGGCATCGGCTTCCACGTCAGCCAACTCGCCGTGCCGGTGCTCGCCGTGTCCCTGCTCGCGGCCACCCCCGGCCAGGTGGGGCTGCTCGGCGCGCTGAGCACGGCCGCCTTCCTGTTGATCGGCCTGCCGGCCGGAGTCTGGGTCGACCGGTTGCCGCACCGTGCGGTGCTGATCACCGCGGACCTGACCCGGGCAGCACTGGTCGCGTCCGTGCCGGTGGCGTGGTGGGCCGGTTGGCTGAGCATCCCGCAGCTCTACCTCGTGGTGCTGCTGACCGGCGTCGGCACCGTCTTCGCCGACGTCGCCGCACAGAGCTACCTGCCGGAACTGGTCGGCCGGAATCGTCTGGTCGCGGCGAACTCCCTGATGTTGAGCACGAACGCGACGATGCAGATCGCCGGGCGAGGTTTCGGCGGGCTGGTCGTACAGGCGCTCACCGCGCCCGTCGCGATCGTGCTGGACGCAGTGACGTTCGCGGTCTCCGGAGCGCTCCTCGCCCGGATCCGCACCGACGCGCCCCGCCGGTTCGGGTCGCGGGCGACGGGCGGGTTCGCGCGGCAACTCGTCGCCGGCGTCCGGCACGTGCTCGACAACCCGCTGCTCCGCCCGCTCGCCCTCTCCACCGCGAGCATCAACCTGACCATGCAGCTCACCACCACGATGCTGCCGGTGGTCTTCCTGCGCGAGCTGGGGCTGGGTGCCGCCGCTCACGGCCTCTTCCTGGGCGCGGGTGGAGTCGGCGCCCTGCTCGGTGCGCTGAGCGCACGCCCCCTCGCCGAGCGGATCGGTCATGGCCGCACGCTCTGGCTGCCCGGTCTGCTCGTCGCCCCGCTCGGTGGGCTGGTCGCGCTGATCGACACCGGGCCGATGCTCTGGCTGGCCGCGCTCGGCTGGCTGGCGTTGGCATGGCGAACCGGGGTCGGCAACGTCATCGGGGTGAGCCTGCGCCAGGGCGCCACCCCAGACGCGCTGCTCGGCCGGATGAATGCCACCTTCCGGTTCCTACTCACCGGGGCACTCACCATCGGCGCGGTGGCCGCCGGCCTGCTCGGCCAGTACGCGAACGTGCGGACCGCGCTGGTGGTAGGCGCGACCGCAAACGCGCTGACCTGGCTTCCGGTGTTCTGCTCGCCGCTGCGCACGCTGCGCCGGCCACCCGGGACCGACTGACCGGGGCCGTCCACGGCACCGCGTCGACCGCCGTTACGTGGCTGTTACGACGCAGCGAAGTGGCCGTGCCGGGGCGGGACCACCGTCATGGCAGAGGGTCACCGGCAGCGCCGCCGCGACGTGGCCCCGAGCATCGAACGGAGAGACCACGATGAGGATCAGGAGCGCACTCACAGCGTTGGCGGTCGTCCTCGCCGGGCTGGTCGCCGGCGCGGGCAGCAGCACCGCGGCGGGCACCACCACGGCGACGGCGGCGTCGCCGTACTGCGGGATCACCTGGGGCAGCGCGGAGAAGTCGGCGGGCGCACTGAGCGGCCCCCCGCTGGTCGACGTACGAACCGGCCG
The DNA here is from genome assembly GCF_050936255.1 of Micromonospora sp. CA-259024. Classification (NCBI taxonomy): domain Bacteria; kingdom Bacillati; phylum Actinomycetota; class Actinomycetes; order Micromonosporales; family Micromonosporaceae; genus Micromonospora; species Micromonospora sp. CA-259024. Next base: position 2,252,642 of record NZ_JBNJND010000001.1, read on the forward strand.
GCACGACTGCCACGACCGGGTGGTGTTCGAGTTCGCCGGCCCGGTCGACGGTTACGCGGTCGGCTACGGCGAGACGTGGACCGAGGGCGAGGGGCTGGCGCTGTCGCCGTACACCGCTGGAGGCGCGCTGCTGCGGGTCTCGCTGCGGGCCCCGGCGTACGACGACGCCCACCAGGGCACCCTGCCGTACGCGGTCGGTGAGCATGTCGCGAACCTGCTGCGCTGTTCGACGCTGCGCGACGTCGTCTTCGGCGGCAGCTTCGAGGGCTACAGCACCTTCGCGGTCGGCGTACGGGCTCGGTTGCCGTTCCGTGTGTTCGTGCTCGCCGGCCCCGGCACACACAGCCGCATCGTCCTCGACGTCGCCCACCAGTGGTGACCGACCCGGGAGGCCACGCCCTCGTACTTTGAGGAGATTGGAGAGCCGGCGCGGTGACGGCCGGCATTCCACCAGCCGGGTCCCGCCTCCTGCGCTGTTACCGCAGGAGGCGGGCGCGGGAGTGTCAGGGCTTGCGGCCGACCCCGCCGAAGGCGTCGATGTCGGCAGGCGTGTCGACCGCGTCGTCGGGTCGCCACTGCGGGCACGCCACGACACCCGGCTCCACCAGTGCCAGGCCGTCGAAGAACCCGGCGATCTGGTCGGGCGAGCGAAGCGTGTACGGGGCCGCTCCGCTGTCGTTGTAGTCGTCCTGCGCCTGCTGCATCTCCGCGCTGATCAGGCTGGTGCCGTCGTTGAGTGAGAGGTAACTGCCGCTCGGCAGCGGTGCCAGCAGCCGCCGCGTGATCGACCGGGCCGTCTCGTAGTCGGGCACGTGGCCCATGACACCGCTGAGAATGAGACCGATCGGCTGCTGGAAGTCGAGCGTCTTGCCGGCCTCGGCGATGACCGCGGCAGGGTCGTGCAGGTCGGCGTCGATGTAGGCGGTCCTGCCCTCGGTCGCGCCGACCAGCAGCGCACGGGCGTGCACCAGCACCAACGGATCGTTGTCGACGTAGACGATCCGCGCGTCCGGCGCGATCCGCTGCGCCACCTCATGGGTGTTGTTGGCCGTCGGCAGCCCCGTGCCGACGTCGAGGAACTGGCGGACGCCCGCTTCACCGGCGAGAAACATGATCGAGCGGACCAGGAACTGCCGGGAGGCACGGGCGACGTCGACGACCCCGGGGAAGACCTGCCGGTACTGGTCGCCGGCCTCGCGGTCGACCGCGAAGTTGTCCTTGCCCCCGAGCCAGTAGTTCCAGATCCGCGCCGAATGCGGCACCGACGTGTCGATCTTCTGCTGCACCTCGGCCTCGCCCGCCTCCGGCGAGCCGGTTGCCCGAGAATCCATGGTCACGACTAACCCCCCATGTCGACCGCGTACACGCCTCCGTCGCGGACAGCACTGCCGAGGAAGCAACGGCCCGTGACCGTGCCACGGTATAGAAGCTGGAAGATCCGCGCCACCACCCGGCCGCCCGGGATGCGTTCGGCGGCACGGATTCCGCCGTCACGACGTTCGACAGTCAACGATGCATGTCAATATGATTGCCATTGCTCGTTGATGGAAGTCCCGCGACATCCCGCGTCCCTGCTCAGCTACCACCCGACGCCCACCACCCGCGCTTCGGGCACAGCTGCACCGCCCGCGGCGACTCGCCCCCCGGAGACGGCATGACACGTCAGGTCCCCATCCGCCCCGTCCCGCCCCTGCTGCTCGTCCTCGCCCTGATCGCCGGCGTCCTCGCCGCACCGGCCCGACCGGCACAGGCCGCACCGGCCAAGACGCCGCCACTGACCACCCCGTGGACCAGCCGGGCGTTGGCCGGCACACCGCTGCCGGAGTATCCGCGACCGCAGATGACCCGACCGGACTGGCTCAACCTCAATGGTGAGTGGCAACTGCGCCAGTCCGTCACCGACGACAGCCCGCAGTTCAACACCGACCTGCCCGAGCGGGTCAACGTCCCGTTCCCGGTGGAGAGCGCCCTCTCCGGGATCCAGCGGGCCGCCAACGACAACCGCAACTACCTCCTCTACCGGCGTACCGTCACCGTCCCGCCGAACTGGTCGGGACGGCGGACTCTGCTGCACTTCGGCGCGGTCGACTGGCAGAGCACCGTCTGGGTCAACGGCATCCGGGTCGGTGCGCACACCGGCGGCTACGACGCCTTCGCCTTCGACGTGACCCCGCAGCTCAACGGTGGCACGAACGAGATCGTCGTCAGGGTGTGGGACCCCACCGACACCGGGCAGGGCGGTAGCCTGCCCCCGATCGGCAAGCAGACGAAGCAGCCTGGCGGGATCTTCTACACGCCGAGTTCCGGCATCTGGCAGACGGTGTGGATGGAGCCCGTGCCGGCCGCGTCGATCAGCAGCGTGGACGTCTACCCCAACCTGGCCACCAACACCCTGCGGGTGCGGGTCTTCACCCGCGGCGACGTCGGCGGTCACAGTGTGCTCGCCGAGGCGTTGAACGGTGCCACGGTGGTCGGCTCGGCCACCGGCGGCTTCACCGACTTCAGCGTGCCGGTGCCCAGTGCCCGCCGCTGGTCACCCGACGATCCGTTCCTCTACAACCTGCGGGTCACACTGCGCAACGCCAGCGGTGCGACGCTGGACCGCACCACGCACTACTTCGGGATGCGGGAGATCAGTACGGGCCTGGTGAACGGAGTGCTGCGGCCGAAGCTCAACGGTCAGTTCGTCTTCCAGGTCGGCACCCTCGACCAGGGCTTCTGGCCCGACGGGCTGTACACCGCGCCGACCGATGCGGCACTCGCCTTCGACCTGCAGAAGCACAAGGACCTCGGCTTCAACATGGTGCGCAAACACATCAAGGTCGAGCCGCAGCGCTGGTTTTACCACGCCGACCGCCTTGGCCTGCTGGTCTGGCAGGACATCCCGTCGATGACCGCGCAGACCATCGACGCCACCGATGCCCAGCAGGCGCAGTTCGAGACCGAGGCACGCGAGATCGTCGACGAGCACCGCAGCTCCCCCGCGGTCATCGCCTACACCGCCTACAACGAAGGCTGGGGCGAGCGAAACCTGGCCGACACCCGCCGGGTCGGGCAGAACATCAAGAACCAGGACCCCACCCGGCTGGTCAACACCCACAGCGGTTACAACTGCTGCCAGTCGCTCGGCAACCCCGGCAACGGCGACATCGACGACTGGCACGCCTACCTGGGGCCGGACTCACCCTCGCCGTCGAGCAGCCGGATCGCCGTACTCGGCGAGTTCGGGGGTCTGGGCCTGCGCGCGCCCGGCCACGAATACAGCCCGAACGGCCAGTTCTTCGCCTACGAGTGGCAACCCACCTCGACTACGCTCACCGATCGCTACGTAGGGCTGGTGCAGGGCACCCAGAACCTGATGCTCGGCAAGGGACTGAGCGCCTCCGTCTACACGGAGATCACCGATCAGGAGGGGGAACTGAACGGCTTCCTCACCTACGACCGGCAAGTGACCAAAATGGATCAGGCCCGGGTCCGCGCCGTCAACACCGCTCTCATCAACGCCTCGAAGTCGATCGGCAGCTCCGCACCCGTTGCCCTACCGGTCGACACGCGTAGGTCGTTGCAGGTCACCACGCCCGGCTACACCAACAGGTACCTGCGGCATCAGGACAGCCTGGCCTACACCGAGGTGGTGGACGCCGGCAGCTCGGCCCTGCTGAAGAACGACGCCACGTACACCATCCGGCCCGGCCCGGCCGACACCAACTGCTACTCGTTCGAGTCGGTGAACTATCCGGGGCAGTATCTGCGGCACCAGGACTCCCGGGTCCGCAACTCGCCGAACGATGGATCCGCACTGCTACGCGCGGACGCCACCTGGTGCGCCCGGGTCGGCCTGAGCGGCAGCGGCGTGTCGTTGGAGTCGTACAACTTCCGAGGCAGGTACCTACGGCACCACAACTCGGAGGTCTGGCTCAGCAACGGCGCCGGCGGCGACGCGTACAACACGCCAGCCCTGTGGACGGTCGACAGCACCTGGAACATCGCCGTTCCCTGGACGCCCTGACCGGCGTGCCCGCCGGGACCGGCCACGTCGGCCGGCCCCGGCGGGCACCCGAGTTTCATTCAGCCGCGTCGGTCAAGTGCCAGATCTCCCGCATCGGAGCCCACCAGTGCCCCGAACCGGGCTCGGCGAGCGACTCCTGACACGGATCGGTCAGCTTCCACCACTCCTGCGTCTGCGGGTCCGCGGCGATGAGCCGCTGGTCGGCGTCGTAGTCGTCACCGACGTACTCGTAGTAGCCGAAGAGCAGGTCGTCGTGCAGGAAGATGGTGTAGTTGCGGAAGTTCGCCGCACGGAGCGTCTGCTCGACGCTCGGCCAGACGGCGGCGTGTAGCCGCAGGTAGGTTTCCCGCTGGTCCGGGCGGAGCCGAATCACGCAGCCATAACGTTGCACGTCGTGCCCTTCGTGTGAGCTGGTCGGGTCGAGGCGCCCGATCGCCACCCACCACGACACGGGCCGCTCCCCGACCGACGGCCGCGGCGGGCGACGCGCGCTGGGTGGCTGATCAGGCGGTGCTGATGGACCAGAGCAGGTTAGTGGGTTTCTGACCTCAGGCGGTGCCGAAGATCACCATGCGGGCACCGTCGGACGATGCCGGGCAGAAGAGCCAGCCGGGCCGCCGACATCGACCGTTTCGCCAGGACTGCACACCGTGGCGGCGGGTCTACCCTCAGGTGATGGAGGGCCGCGTGCTGGTGGTCGAGGACGACGCCTCCATCCGGGAGGTCACCGCCCTCGGTCTGCGCCGCGCCGGCTTCCGGGTCGACACCGCCGTCGACGGGCGGCAGGCCCTGGCGTCGTGGCGGGCCCACCCGGTCGATCTGATCGTGCTCGACATCATGCTGCCCGGCCTGGACGGCCTGGAGGTCTGCCGGGAGATCCGGCGTACCGGTCAGGTGCCGATCCTGATGCTGACCGCGCGCACCGACACGATCGACGTGGTGGTCGGGCTGGAGTGCGGAGCGGACGACTACCTGCGTAAGCCCTTCGACCTGCCCGAGCTGGTGGCCCGGGTCCGCTCGGTGCTGCGCAGGGCGAGCGCGCCGGTCGCGTCGACAACCATCGAGGTCGGCAGTCTGGAGATCGACCCGGGCAGCTTCGTGGTGCGCCGGCACGGCCGGGAGGTGGCGCTGACCTCCACCGAGTTCCGCCTGTTGCTGGAGCTGGCCCGCCGACCCGGCCAGGTCTTCACCCGGGAACTGCTGCTGGACCTGGTCTGGAACCACAGCTTCCTCGGCGACTCCCGACTGGTCGACGTCGCGGTGCAGCGCCTGCGCGCCAAGATCGAGGACGACCCGTCGCAGCCACGGCTGATCCGGACCGTACGCGGCGCCGGCTACAAGCTGTCCACCGGCTGACGGGAGGTCGGCGATGGCCGGACACCCGGTGACCCCGGGCCGCCTGCGGCGCCGGCTGACGATCGCGTTCGTCCTCGTCGCCGGGGTCTCCGCCGGGCTGCTCGCCGGTGGGACCGGGTTGCTGCTGCGACAGTCCTGGTTGGACGCGTCGCTGCACGAAGCCGCCGCTGACGCCCGCTACCAACTCGTCCTCGCCGGACAGTTCCTACCACTGACCGAGCAGCGCGGCACCGAGCTGCTCACCAGTTTCGAGGCCAGCGGCCGGCACGTGGTGCTCGTCGACGGCCCGATCCGCCCCTCGCACCCCGCGTACGCCCCGGCGCTGGGCAGCCGGTTGCGGTCCACGGTCGCGGACGGGCAGCTCGGCTACCAACGCTCCGCACCGGCGGAACGTCCTCGGCTGCTGGTGGTCGGCGGGCGCATTCCCGGCTCGACCGCCGAGCTGTACGTGCTCACCGTGGAGGACGACGTCGCCACCGACCTGGGTCAGCTGCGCACCGCGCTGGTGGCAGGCTGGGTGATCGTGGTGTTGCTCGCCGCCGGGGTGGGCCACGCGCTGGCCCGCCGCACCCTGGAGCCGGTGGGTCGGGCGAGTCGGGCCGCCCGAGCGCTCACCGAGGGCCTGCTCGCCACCCGCCTGCCGGTACGCGGGCGCGACGAGTTCAGCGTCTGGGCGGCGACGTTCAACGAGATGGCCGAGGCGCTGGAGTCGAAGATCGTGGCACTGTCGGCCGCGCAGGCCCGCGAGCGGCGGTTCACCGCCGACGTCGCGCACGAGCTGCGTACCCCGGTGACCGCACTGGTGGTCGCGGCGTCGCTGCTGCGCGAGCACCTCGACCAGCTGCCCGACGACGCGAAAGAGGCCGCACGGTTGTTGGTCGGCGACGTCGTCCGGCTGCGCCAGCTGGTCGAGGACCTGATGGAGATCTCCCGCCTGGACGCCGGTCGGGAGCAGCCCGCCGTCGGGCCCGTCGACGCGTCGGCGCTGCTGCACGGGATCGTCGGCGCGCGCGGTTGGTCGGAGCGGGTGCTGGTCGTCGGCGACCCGGTCACGCTGCGCACCGACCCGCGCCGGCTGGAGCGCGTGCTCGCCAACCTGGTGGCCAACGCGATCGAACACGGCGGCGGAGAGATCCGGGCCACCGTGGTCGGAGCAGGCCTGCTGGTCGTGTTCGAGGTCACCGACCAGGGGCCGGGCATCCCGGCGGAACACCTGGCCCGGGTGTTCGACCGGTTCCACAAGGTCGACCCGTCCCGCTCCGCGCCCGGCAGCGGGCTCGGGCTGGCCATCGCGCGGGAGAACGCCGCTCTGCTCGGCGGCGTGCTGAGCGTCCGCAGCGGACCCGACGCCGGCACCTGTTTCCGGCTGGAACTGCCGGCCCACGGTCCGGTCGAGCCACCGGGCGACGACGACGCGCAGCGGCACAGCGGGGCCGGCACGGCGGCGGGCGGTGCGCGATGAGCCGGCGAGGTGCCGCCAGGGCGATCGCGCCGGTCCTCGTCGCCGCGCTTCTCGTGACCGGGTGCGGTACGCCGCGCTCGGGTGCGCTCGGCCCGGCCCCCACCGCGCCGCCGTCGAGCGCCACGCCGTCGAGCGCCGCACCGACCGAACGTCCGGATCCGACCCGCACCCCGCCAGCGGACCCAGCACGGTCACCCGCGGAAACCCCGTCTAGGCCGACCAGCACCGGTACCCGTGACACCGTGATCGTCGAGCTGTGGTTCGTCCGCGCTGGGCAGCTCGTTCCGACCCGGCGGGCTCGGCCGGCCACCGTGGCGACGTCCCGGCTGGCGCTGACCGAGCTCGCCGCCGGACCCACGCCGGCGGAGGCCGCCACCGGGCTGACCACCCTCGTCCCGGCCGGCGTCGAGGTCACCCGGATCACCGACGGTGTGGCGACGCTGCGGCTCCCGTCCGCCGACGATCCGGCCCAGCGGCGGCTACGCGAGGCGCAGGTGGTGTGGACGCTCACCCAGTTCCCCACCGTGCGTCAGGTGCGCGTCGACGACGCCGCCCCGGTCGACCGGACGGACTACGCGGACCTGCTGCCGCCGATCGTGGTCACCGGCCCCATCCCCGGTGACCGCGTCTCCACCCCTCTGATTGTCACCGGCACCGCCACTGTGTTCGAGGCCACGGTGAGCGTCCGGGTGCTGGACGCCGCCGGCCGGGAGGTGGCCACCGGATTCGGCACCGCCAGCTGCGGCAGCGGCTGCCGGGGTGGCTACCGGGTGGTGGTCGGCTGGCGCGTGGCCCGGGAGCAGCGGGGCACGGTCGAGGTGTACGAGGTGTCGGCCCGCGACGGCTCGCGGATCAACGCGGTGGCCGTGCCGGTGATCCTCGCGCCCGGCGGCTGACCACCGGGTTCACCCGCCCGACTCCACGGGGAAACGCAATCGTTTCGTTAACCCGGTGGGACGCAACTCACGAAAGCCTGCACGTTCGGGGAACCACGAACTAGTGTCAGTACGACATCGTTTCGCGGGGGGTTCGGGTGCTGGGTGGTCAGCAGGTGGGCGCGGGTGCCGGGGTGCCGGCGGCCCGGGGGCCCCGGTGCACCGACAGCGACCTGTTCGCCGTGGTCATCGACCTGCTGCGCGAGGTCGGCTACGACCGGATGACGATCGACGCCGTCGCCGCCCGCGCCCACGTCAGCAAGGCCACCATCTACCGGCGCTGGGACGGCAAGGCGGAGTTGGTCGTCGCCGCCCTGCGCGACCGGCACGTGGGTGTGCACAACCCGCCCGACACCGGCTCGCTGCGCGGCGACCTGATCGAGCTGCTGCGCGTCACGGCGGCGATCTGTGTGGCCGACTGCGACCTGATGCAGGCGTTGACCTTCGCCATGCGGACCAACCCCGAGCTGGAACGCCTGGTACGCCGCCAGGTGCTGCCGGCCGGGCGGGTGGGCAGCACCGCCATCCTGGTCCGTGCCGCCGCCCGCGGGGAGATCCCGCCCGAGGCCGGCGAACGGGAGCTGTTCCACGACCTTGCGCCCGCGCTCACCATGTCCCGCATCGTCGCGCACGGCCTACCCGCCGATGACGCGTTCCTCACCCAGGTCGTCGACCAGGTGCTGATCCCGGTACTCCGCTACCAGCCCGACCGCCCGTCTCAGGCCTGATTCATCGACACTCGCAACACGGAAGGCTTCACGATGCCCGGAACTACCTCGACCGCGCCCGGCGCACCCGGCGCCGAGACGTCGACAGGCGCACCGCACCCGCGGCGCTGGATCGCCCTGGCGGTCATCGCGGTCTCGCAGCTGATGGTGGTCCTCGACGCCACCATCGTGAACATCGCGCTGCCGCAGGCCCAGACCGACCTGGGGATCACCGACGCGAACCGGCAGTGGGTGATCACCGCCTACACGCTGGCCTTCGGCGGGCTGCTGCTGCTCGGCGGCCGTATCGCCGACTACTGGGGCCGTAAGCGCACGTTCCTGGTGGGCATGACCGGCTTCGCGCTCGCCTCCGCGCTGGGCGGTCTGGCCACCACGGGTGGGATGCTCTTCGCCGCCCGCGCACTGCAGGGCGCCTTCGGCGCGCTGCTCGCTCCCGCCGCGCTGGCGCTGCTCACCGTCCTGTTCACCGAGGCCACCGAGCGGGCCAAGGCCTTCGCGGTGTACGGCGCGATCGCCGGCGGTGGGTCGGCGGTCGGTCTGCTGCTCGGCGGGGTGCTCACCGAGTACGCCGACTGGCGCTGGTGCCTGCTCGTCAACATCCCGGTCGCCGCCATCGCGATCGCCTTCGCGCTCCCGCTGGTGCCGGAGAGCCGGGCGCACGGCAACACCCGCTACGACGTACCCGGTGCGATCGTGGTGACCGCCGGCCTGGTCTCCCTGGTCTACGGCTTCACCAAGGCCGCCGAGGACGGCTGGGACGCCACCGCGACGCTCGGCTTCATCGCCGCGGGCGTGGTGCTGCTCGCCGCCTTCGTGGTGATCGAGCTGCGCTCCAGCCACCCGCTGCTGCCGCTGCGGATCCTCCTGGACCGCAACCGGGGCGGGGCGTTCCTCACCTCGACGTTGATCGGCGCCGGCCTGTTCGGGGCGTTCCTCTTCCTGACCTTCTACTTCCAGGTGGTGCTGCAGTACAAGCCGCTGGAGGCCGGGCTCGCGTCGCTGCCGGTCACCGTCGGTGTGCTGATCGCCGCCGGTGGGGCCAGCCAGCTGATGCCACGGCTGGGTGCCAAGCCGCTGATGGTCGCCGGTGCGGCGCTCGCCGCCGTGGGCATGCTGGTGCTGACCCAGATCGACGTGAACACCTCGTTCCTCACCCACCTGCTGCCCGCCCAGGTGGTCCTGGGTCTGGGCCTGGGCTTCACGTTCGTCCCGCTGTCCAGCCTCGCCCTGGTCGGGGTGCCGGAGCACGACGCCGGCGCGGCCAGCGCGACGCTCAACGCCACCCAGCAGATCGGTGGCTCGTTGGGCACCGCGCTGCTGAACACCTTCTACACCAGCGCGGTCGCCGCCTATCTGGTCGGCCGGGCGCCGAATCCGGTCAACCAGGTCGATGCGCTGGTGCACGGCTACCGCGTGGCGTTCGCCTGGGGCGCGGCCCTGATCGTGCTCGCCGGGCTGGCCACGCTGGTCCTGGTGAAGGTGCGCAAGGAGGACATCCCGGCCGGCAACGCCGTGCACATGGGCTGAGCGACCGACACGGCCGCCGGCCGGACCGCCCCGACCGCGGGTGGGCCGGCCGGCGTCCCGCTTCCGGTAGCGTCCCGACCACTGTCGACAATCCGTTTGAGGAGATCCATGCCGACCCCTGCTGACCAGATCATCACAGCTCTGCGCGCGGGCCACGAGGAGCTCACCGCGCTCGTCCGGGACCTCAAGGAAGACGACCTGCTCCGGCCCTCGGGGGCCAGCGAGTGGCAGGTGTCCCAGGTGCTGAGCCACCTGGGCAGCGGCGCCGAGATCAACCTGGCGTCGCTGGACGCCGCCCGCACCGGCACGCCCGGCCCGGACGGGGACTTCAACCGCGGTGTCTGGCAGCGCTGGGACGCGATGTCCCCGGCCGAGCACGCCGCCGGATTCCTCGCCGCCAACGAGCGGCTGGTCGAGGCGTACGAGGCGCTGGACACCGAGACCCGCGCCTCGCTGCGGATCGACCTCGGCTTCCTGCCGGAGCCGGTCGACGTGGCCACCGCTGGCCGGTTCCGGCTCAGCGAGTTCGCCCTGCACCAGTGGGACGTCGAGGTGGCGTTCAACCCGTTCGCGGCGGTGACGCCGGAGGCGGTGACGCTGCTGCTCGACCAGATCGGCGGCATGCTGGCGTGGACCGGCCGGCCGCAGGAGCTGGCCGGCCGGGAGGCGACCCTGCTGCTCCGGCTGCACGCGCCGGAGCGGACGTACGGGCTGCGGCTGGGCGAGCGGATCGAGCTGACCGATGCGCCGGAGCAGCCGGACGGCGAGCTGACCGCGCCGGCCGAGGCGTGGCTGCGGCTGGCCACCGGACGACTGGGTGCCCAGTACACCCCGGACGGGGTGCGGGCGACCGGCCCGGTGAGCCTGGACGACCTGCGCCGGGTCTTCGCCGGCTTCTGAACAGGTGCCGCGCGGGCCGGTCGCCCGGCCCGCGCGGCTCGTCCACCCGGTCAGCCCTTCACGCAGACCACCTGCTTGAGGTGTGCGACCACCTCGACCAGGTCCTCCTGCTGGGCCATCACCTCGGTGATGTCCTTGTACGCGCCGGGGATCTCGTCGACCACCCCAGCGTCCTTGCGGCACTCCACCCCGGCGGTCTGCGTGGCCAGGTCGTCCGTGCTGAACGTCCGCTTGGCCTGCGCCCGCGACATCCGCCGTCCAGCGCCGTGCGAGGCCGAGCAGTACGCGTCCGGGTTACCCCGACCCCGCACGATGTACGAGCCGGTGCCCATCGACCCGGGGATGATGCCCAGGTCGCCCCGGCCGGCCCGGATCGCGCCCTTGCGGGTGACCAGCACGTCCACCCCGTCGTAGCTCTCCTCGGACACGTAGTTGTGGTGGCACGAGATCGGCTCGTCGTAGGAGACCTGCGGGAAGTGCTCGCGCACCACACCGCTGAGCAGGGCCAGCATGACGGCCCGGTTGCGCCGCGCGTACTCCTGCGCCCACCACAGGTCCCGCCGGTAGGCGTCCATCTCCGGCGTGCCGGCGAGGAACACCGCCAGGTCCCGATCGGGCAGGTCGGCGTTGTGCGGCAGCCGCCGCGCCACCCCGATGTGCCGCTCGGCCAGCTCCTTGCCGATGTTGCGCGACCCGGAGTGCAGCATCAGCCACACCCGGCCCTCGTCGGCGCCGCCCTGCTCCAGGCAGACCTCGATGAAGTGGTTGCCCCCGCCGAGGGTGCCGAGCTGCCGCCGCGCCCGCGTCTCCAGCTGCGCCACCCGCCGATCCAGGCCGGCGAACCGGCCCCAGAAGTCATCCCACCCGGCCTGCTCCAGACCACGGATCCGGCGCGTGTCGACCATGTCCTGCCGCTGGGCGAAGCCGACCGGGATGGTGGCCTCGATGGCGGAGCGCAGCCCGGCCAGGTCGTCCGGGAGGTCGGCGGCGGTCAGCGAGGTGCGTACCGCCGACATCCCGCAGCCGATGTCGACACCGACCGCGGCCGGCGAGACGGCCTGCCGCATCGCGATCACCGAGCCGACCGTGGCGCCCTTGCCGAAGTGCACGTCCGGCATGACGGCGACGCCCTGCACCCAGGGCAGCGCGCCGATGTTGCGCAGCTGCCGGGCGGCCTGCGGCTCGATGGCGTACGGGTCGGTCCAGACCCGGACCGGTGCCCGGGTACCGGCGAGAGGGGTGAATCCCATCGTGGTCTCCTCATGTCGTGCGGGCACCGCGTCGCGGGTGACCGGAAGTGATCGCGCGCCGGGCAGCCGGGCACGGAAGTCGGATACGAAAAGGCCGCCCGACCTCAGGGGTGGGCGGCGACATCGGACGCGCTGGCGTCAGCGGTGATGTCGCCCTGGTTGCCGGCCCTGGGCGGGCCAGCCGAGACACCGGTACCACGCGCCGGAGGGCAACGCGGCACCCGCATCTGGCGTACGCCAGATGGTTGTGGTGCGGTCGCGCTGCGACACGGCGTACTCCTCGGGGTGGGATCTGTTGGCCTTCCCCGGTGACGCTAGGCGGACCGGGCGGCGTCCGCAATGGATATGTGGACGCCGCCGGCTACCGGCCGACCCGGCGGGCGACCGCCAGCAGGTACTCCTTGCGGTCGAGCGGGTTGTGGTCCCAGCGGCGCCGGATCGGGGCCGGCCCGCGAACCGGCTGGTACCGGTCGAACGCGGTCTCCAACACGCCCTCGCCCCGGGTCAACCCGGGCAGACGGCGCTCCAGCGCGTGCACCCGACCCGCCGGGATCTCCCCCTCCACCAGGTACGAGGCACCCTGCCCCGTGGTGTCGGTCGGCACCGCCTGCAGCCGGACGAGCGCGGGCAGCAGGGTGCCGAGGACATCGCCCGGCACCTCCAGCCGGAAGCGGTGCACCGGCTCGTGGACCCGCGTCCCGGCACGGGTCAGCGCCTCCATCAGCACCAGCGGGGTGAGATTGCGGAAGTCCCCGGCGGTGCTGGACATGCTCTTGTCGAAGGTGCCGTGGGAGTGACTCTGCCGGGCCCAGTAACCGGCGTGGGTCATCGTCACCTCGCAGTCGGGGACCTGCCACCCGTACAGGCCCTGGCGCAGGGTTCGGCGCACGGTCTCCTCCACGGCGGCGAAGAAGGCCGGTGGCATCGAGCCCAACTCGACGCCGAGCCCGAAACTCACCCCGGCCCCGGTCGGAGCCGGGGCGATCCGCAGTCCGACGGTGGCCAGGAACGGGTTGGGCGCCACGGCGATCACCTCGACCGCCGCGCCGACGCCGCACACCCGCTCCACGTGCACCGTGCTGGTCTCCCGGAAGGTGACCCCCACGCCGAAGTCGTCGGCGAGGGTGGCCTGGATGACCTCCTTCTGCACTTCGCCGTAGAGCGACACGCTGATTTCGTGCTGCCGGTCGTCCTGCCGCAGATTGATCAGCGGATCCTGCTCAGCGAGTTGGCTCAGCGCGGCGTGCAGCGCGACTCGGTCGGCGGGGCGCGCCGGCACCACCACGGTCTCCAACGTGGGTGGCGCGAAGTGCCGGTCCGCGCCGCCACGTTCGGGGGGTACGCCGACCGGGTCGCCGATCCGCGCGTCCGTCAGGCCCCACAGTCGGGCGATGTGGCCGGCGTCGACCGACGACGCCCCGACGTCGGCCCCGTCGGCGGCGACGCGGATCGCCGTGACCAGCGCCGGGCCGGCCGCGCCCACGCGAACCCGATCACGGACCCGGATCGTGCCGGCGAAGAGCCGGACCAGGGCGATCTTCTCCCCCGCCGGGCCGCGTTCGATGGCGAACACGGTGCCGGAGACGTCGGCGTCGACGTCGCCCTGGACCCCGGGCAGCAGTTCGGTGATCCCGGCGATCAACGCGTCCACCCCGGCGCCGGTGATGGCCGAGCCGGCGAACACCGGCTGGACCAGCGCGCGGCGGGTCCGCGCCGCCAACTCGCGGCGCAGTCGGGGGTACGGCATCGACGACGTGTCCGCCACCCAGTCGGCGAGCAGCGCGTCGTCCTGCCCGGCGAGCAGGTCGAGCAGCCGATCGGTGAAGGTGACATCGGCGGGGCCGTACGGCGTGCAGTGGGCGCCACGGGTGCCGGGCGCCGCTACCGACCCCATCGCCACCACGGCCGGGGTGAGCTTCTCCGCGACGGCCCGTACGACCCGCTCGGGGTCCGCCCCGGCCCGGTCGACCTTGTTCAGGAAGATCAGCGTCGGGATGCGCAGTCGGCGCAGGGTGCGCATCAGCACCCGGGTCTGCGGCTGAACCCCCTCCACGGCGGAGATCACCAGCACCGCACCGTCGAGGACGCCGAGCACCCGCTCGACCTCGGCGATGAAGTCCGGGTGACCGGGCGTGTCGATCAGGTTGACGGTCACGTCCTCCAGCACGAACGAGACGACGGCCGAGCGGATGGTGATCCCGCGTTGCCGCTCCAACGCCAGGGAGTCCGTGCGGGTGCTGCCCGCGTCGACGCTGCCGAGCTGGTCGGTCACACCGACGTCGTGCAACAGCCGCTCGGTCAGGCTGGTCTTACCGGCATCGACGTGAGCCAGGATGCCGAGGTTCAGGGTTTTCACGCAGCGTCAGGTCCTTCAGGTAGGCGACAGATCCCTTCTGGTCGGACATCGACGCAGCGCGCATTGGTACTCCCTGGAGGTTGGTGACGATTCAGGTAGTTCAGCAGTCCGCTCACGGGCCGGGCAACCGATTAACCGGCGCCTCCGATCCCCGGCCCTCGGGGTGGCCACGAATGCCCTGTTCACCGTCTGTCCGACTCCGTGACGTCTCGTGCACACCGGCGGTGGCTAGATTCGCGCGGGCATGATCCGCCCCTGTTCAGGGAGAACCACCATCAGTGCCACCTGGCCGTTGCACCGCACCGGCACCATCGCCACCCCACCAGCACCCACCCGGGCGCACGCGGATCGGTCATCCTCCGACACGAGCGGCGCAGGGCCGTACCCGAACCCCTGGACGCGGGCGTGCGGGGCGGTCCCCGCGCTGGTCGCGCTGGTGCTGGGCCTGTGGCGGCTGACCGGCCCGGCGCTCTGGGCCGACGAGCTGGCCACCTGGGGTGCGGTCCGGTTGAGCTGGTCCCAGTTGTGGCAACTCGCCGGCTCGGTGGATGCCGTCCTGACTCCCTACTACGCCCTGATGAAGGCGTACACCACCGTGGCCGGCACATCGACGGTCGCGTTGCGGCTGCCCTCGGTCGCCGCCATCACCCTCGCCACGGTGGTGGTGTCCACGATCGGGCGGCGCCTCGGTGGCACCGGGATGGGCCTGCTCGCGGGGCTGATCTTCGCGGTCCTGCCGGTGACGTCCCGGTACGCGCAGGAAGCCCGGTCCTACGCCGTGGTGATCCTCGGTGCCGCTGTCGCCGTGTCGTGCCTGATCCGGCTGCTGGAGGAGCCCTCGCGTCGTCGACTCGTCGGGTACGCCGCCACCGTCGGACTCGTCGGGTTGCTCCATCCGCTCAACGGTCTGCTCATGCTCGCGGGTCACGCCGTCGCGGTCGGCTGGTGGCAGCTCCCCCGACGTGCCGAGGGCTGGCGGACAGCGCGCCGGTGGGTGGCGGCGGCCGGTGTGGGTGCCCTGCCGGCGCTCGCGTTGTCCGTCTGGGGTGCCGGGCAGACGGCGCAGGTGTCCTGGATCGCGCTGGTCAACCTGGGCGCCCTACAGGCGTTCCCCGAACGCCTCTTCCACTCCGCGGCAGTCGGCGGGCTCATCCTCGTCCTCGCGGTCCTCGGCGTGCGCCGCGCCCCGGCGTACGTCTGCCTGGCCGGTGCGGCATTCGTCCCGCTGTCGCTGCTGCTGCCCGCCGGCACGCAGTTGCACGTCTGGGTGGCCCGCTACGTGCTGGTCGTGCTGCCGGCGCTGGCCGTCCTCGCCGCGTCCGCCCTGACCCGCGTCGGTCGGCCGTCGGCCGTCGTCGCGTTCTGCCTGATGGTCGTCCTGGCCGTCCCCGCGCACGTCACCATCCGCGCGCACGCTGGTCACAGCCAGGATTCGTACCGGATCGCGGCGGTCATCGGGCCCCGCCACCGACCCGGCGACGTCGTGGTATTCCCGGACACCCACCCGAGTATCCCCTGGTCACCGCGAGACATCTACGAGCGCTACCTGCCCGCCCCGCGCCCCCCGGACGTGTTGCGCACAGCGCCGCAACGCACCGATGGCAGGTTCCTGGCAACGGAATGCCCCGATGCCGGCTGCCTCGGCACGCCGCCGCGCATCTGGATCGTCCGGGCCGACTCCTCGGCCGACCCGCTGCGGGACATGGCACCCGGCAAGCGGGAGCGGATCGGTCACGGCTACCGGGAGGTGCAGCGGTGGCAGTACCCGCTGCTGGGCATCAGCCTCCTGGAGCGCACCGACTGAGGACGACGAGCAGCCCACCAGGCGGTCGTACGGCAGACTCGCGGACATGGTGGAGACGTCCGTGCGGCTGCTACGGCTGCTGACCCTCCTGCAGGCCCGCCGGGAGTGGTCCGGCACGGAGCTGGCCGACCGGTTGACGGTCACCACCCGCACCGTACGCGCCGACGTGGAGCGGCTACGGGTCCTCGGCTACCGGATCGAGTCCCGGCCCGGGGTCGCCGGCGGCTACCGGCTCGGCGCCGGGTCCGCCCTGCCGCCACTGCTGCTCGACGACGACGAGGCGGTGGCGGTGGCCGTCGGGCTGCGGGCGGCCGCGGGCGGCTCGGTGACCGGCATCGAGGAGACCTCGCTACGCGCGCTGGCCAAGGTGGAGCAGTCGTTGCCGTCGCGCCTGCGGCACCGGGTGGACGCCCTGAGGACGGCGACCGTCTCCGCGGCGGGCGGCGGCCCCACCGTGGACGCCGACACGCTCACCGCCGTCTCCACTGCCGTGCACCGCCGCGAGCGCCTGCGTTTCGACTACGCCGGGCATGACGGCACGGCCACCGTGCGCGACGTCGAGCCGTACCGGCTGGTCTACACCGGCCGGCGCTGGTACCTGCTGGGGTGGGACACCGACCGGGCCGACTGGCGGACCTTCCGCGCCGACCGCATCCGGCCCCGCGTGCCGGCCGGCCCACGCTTCGCGCCCCGGGAGCCGCCAGGTGGCGACGCGGTCGCGCACGTGCTGCGCGGCGTCGGCTCCACGGCCTGGCCGCACCCCGCCCGGGTACGCCTGCACGCGTCGGCGGACCGGATGGCGCAGCGGATCCCTCCGACGGCGGGTCTGCTGGAGGCGATCGACGAGCAGAGCTGCCTGCTGCACACCGGCGGGGAGTCGCTGCGCAACCTGGCCGCCTTCCTCGGCACCCTCGATGTCGACTTCGACGTGCTCGACCCACCGGAGCTGCGCGCCGTCATCCGCGGGGTCGCCGCCCGGTTCGCTCGGGCCGCCGGCCCCGCGCCAGGGTGATCCGGTACGTCGGGAACCACCCTGGCGGGGATGGAGCAGTCGGTCCTACGGCTGCGGCACCAGCCGGAAGGACTGCGCCGCGGTGCCGTTGCAGGTGTACTGGATGAGCTGGACGCTGTCCGCCAAGGACGCTCCCGGTACGTCGAGACACTTGCCGCTGAGACGGTTGACCAGGCGGTAGTAGCCGCCGCCCTCCGATTCGGCCCGCCACTGCTGGTTGTTGCCGCCGCTGTAGGACCAGAGCTGGATCGGCGCCGAGTCGGCGGTCGACACGTTCGTCACGTCGAGCACCTGAGCGCTGTTGTTGCGGTTGTTCACCCGCAGGTAGCCGCCGCTGGTCGGCGCGAACTGGTACTGCTGGGCGGCGCTGCTGTTGCAGGCGTACTGCTGGATGGCGGTGCCGTTCGCGCTGGCGGCGGCCCGCGCGTCCACGCACTTGCCGCTGCCCCGGTTGACCACGGTGTGCCAGGCGGTCGGCGAGATCGGGCCGTCGGTCGGCGGGGGCGTCGTCGGGGGGACGGTGCCGATGCCGGCGAGCCAGTGCAGCCCGTCGATCAGCAGCCGGTTCTGCTGCGCGCTGTCGAAGGTCGACGAGAGGCCGGTGTTGGTGCTGTAGTCCATCGCGTTGTGGCCGAAGTTGGCGTAGAGCATCCTGTACTGCCGGTTGCTCCAGACCAGCGGGTAGTAGCCGCCGTACCAGGACTGGTTGGGGTCGGTGCCGACCGGGAAGCTGGACGGGTCGACCGAGGCGAGGATGTCGATGTTCGGGTTCTGCCGCAGGTCGTTGCTCCAGGAGTACCACTCGCTGATCGACGAGGGAAACGTCGCCGGGAGGTTGCGGGTGGCGGCGTGGGTGCGGTTGTCGGCGCGCATGGTGACCCGGGTGGGCCCCCAGGTGTTCGTCTGGAACGAGCCGGTGCCGAGGAAGGTGTTGTAGTACCAGCTCCAGCTCGACGGGTTGTCGGTCCACGCGCTGACGTGGAAGCCCAGCCACGCCCCGCCGTTCTGCATGTACTGCTGGAACGCGGCGCGCTGCGCGGTGGGCGGCGCGTCGTCCAGGAACATGATCACCTTGTACTGGGCCAGGTTGGCGGTGTTCAGCAGACTCCAGTTGTTGGTGGCCTCCCAGGAGAAGCCGTACTGGGCGGCCGCCTGCGGGAACCAGGCCCGCGCGTCGCGGACGAAGTCGATGTGCGCGGCGTCCCAGGTGCCGTTGTAGAAGGCCAGGACCTTGAACGTCGGCGCGGCCTGCGCGCTGCGCGACGCGGTGACCGCGACGCCGGCGGTGAGCGCGACGACGAGGGCGACGAACAGCGAAAAGATCCGTCTGGTACGGGAGGAGAGTTCTGCGATCACCTGATCGTCCCTTCGGTCGGGACGCGCGCCGCCGCGTCGACGTGAACCATCTGTTCACAAGGTTTACAGATAGATGAGAGGTTATGCCTCACGCCGAACGGCGTCAATCGCGGACCGGCCGGCTAGACGCCGACGGTGCCGTCGATGCCCTCACGGAGGAAATCGGCGTGACCGTTGTGCCGGGCGTACTCGTGGATCAGGTGCAGCATCACCAGCCGCAGCGACACGGTCTCACCGGAGCGGACGTTGTGCCCGGTCACGTCGAGCGACGCGGCCGTCCGCTCGATCCGGCGGGCATGCTCGACCTCGCGCTCCCAGGCGTCGAAGGCTTCGGCACGGGTGGCCGAGCTGGCGTCGTACGCCTTCTGGAAGTCGCCGGCTTCCGACCAGACCAACGGGATGTCCTCGCCGTCGATGACCCGCCGGAACCAGGCGCGTTCCACCTCGGCCATGTGCCGTACCAGACCCAGCAGGGACAGCGTGGAGGGCGGCATCGACTGCCGGCGCAGTTCCTCGTCGGAGAGGCCGTCGCACTTGAGGGCCAGCGTCGCGCGGTGAAAGTCGAGGAAGGCGCGCAGGGTCTCCCGCTCGTCGCCGGTGACCGGGGGGCCGATCCGTTCGGTGGTCATTGAAAGAATCATGCCGGATGGCATCGGGGGCGGTGTGGCGGGCTGCGGTCAGCCGACGGAGGAGCGGGCGACCGGCGCGGCGAAGAACGTGTCCGGGTACGGCTCGTCGCGCAGGCTGTAGTGCCACCACTCACGGTCGTAGTTGACGAACCCGGCGTCGGTCATCAGTCGCTGCAACAACCGGCGGTTGTCCCGCGCCGTCCCGGTGATGCGGGGGTCGGCGGTGTGCGCCCTGGCGTCGAAACAGTCGAAACCGGTGCCCATGTCGATGCTGTTGTCGGCGAAGCGCTGCCCGCGCGGCGCGGTGCAGGCGACCAGCGGTTGCCCGACCCGGTACGGGGGTTGGCTGGCGGCGGGCTCGTCGACCAGGGTCAGGTCCATGGTGCTGCCCCGGCTGTGCGCGGTGGGCGCGCCGATGTAGCCCTCGGCGAAGAGGCGGTCCTTGGCCACGTCCGGGTAGAACTCGGCCTTGGTCTGCTGCTCACCGGGGCGCTTCGACCAGGCGACGAACTCGTCCACCGCCGGCTGCGGGCGGTAGCAGTCGTACACCTTGAGGCTGTGCCCACCAGCCAGCGCGGCGTCCTGCACGCGGCGCAACGCCTCGGCCGCCTGCCGGGTGAGCAGACACAGCGGCTCCGGGTAGCCGGTGATCGGCCGGCCGACGAAGTTGTGCGCCGTGGCGTACCGGATGTCGGCGTGGATACGCGGGTCGAGGTCGGTCAGCACCACGAACCCCGGCAGCCGCTCGGCGGGGGACGGGGTGGGGGTGGGGCTCACCGGCGTCGGCTGCGGCACGGCCGGCGCCGGGCGGTGCTCCGGCCGCGAGCAGCCGCCGAGCAGCACGGCGAGCGCGAGCACGGCGGCGATGCGGTTGCGCACCAGTCCTGTCTATCAGCCCTGGCCGGGGCGTTGTGCGGGATCAGCCCTCGGCCAGGTGCCCCCGCAGGAAGCGCAGCGCCGCCTCGTCGTCGTCGATGCCGCCGGCCTCGTGGCCGTTGTACCGCCAGACCGCCACCTCGGTCGGCCCGGCGTGGGCGTTGATCGCCGCGTAGACCGTCGACGGCGGCACGATCTCGTCCATCAACGCCACCGAGTACCGCGCCGGGCGGCGGCAGCGCCGGGCGAAGTTGACCCCGTCGACGTACGCGAGGGTGGTCAACACCTGTTCCTCGGCGCCGCGGTGGATCGCCAGGTAGTCGCGGATCTCCCGGTACGGGCGGGCGGCGGTGGTCACCACCGCGCGCGGGATGTCGCAGAGGAACGGCACGAACGCGACCACCGCGCGCACCCCGGGTGCCAGTGCGCCGGCCGCGAGCGCCAACCCGCCGCCCTGGCTGTGCCCGAGCACCGCCACCCGGGTCGGGTCCACCACCGGCAGGGTCCGGACGGCGTCCACCGCCCGGACGGCGTCGGTGATCAGCCGCCGGTAGTAGTAGGTGCTCGGATCGGCGATGCCCCGGGTGGCCACTCCGGGCGCCTCCGGGCCGGCGGCGCCGAGGTCCGGGGTGTCACCCCGGCTCCACCCGGAGCCCTGACCCCGGGTGTCCATCTGCAGGTGCGCAAACCCGGCCGACACCCAGAGCAGGTTCTCCAGCGGGTGCCCGCGCCCACCGCCGTAGCCGGCGAACTGGACCACGGTCGGCAACGCCGTGTCGACGCCGCGGGGCAGCCGCAGCCAGGCTCGCACGGGCTGGCCGGCGAAACCCGCGAAGGTCACGTCGAGTACGTCGATGCTCGCCAGCCCGGTCTCGACCGGCTCGGCCCGCACCGGCCAGCCGGCACCCCGGGCTTCCGCCAGGGTGCCGGCCCAGAAATCGTCGAAGTCCGCCGGTTCCCGGACCACTCCGCGGTAGCCGCGCAGTTGGTCCTCAGGTAGGTCGGTGTACACGCCGTCCTCAGTCCATGGGGTTGACGGTGAACAGGGGATGCATCCGGCGGGTGTGGTCCACCCGCCGCACGGGCCCGGTCAGCGCCACGGTCGTCACCAGCCGCGGTCGGGTGCTGGACGAGGAGAGCCGCAGCTCCACCTCGCCCGGCTCGACCACCCGTCGTCCGTCCCGCCCGGTGAACGAGAACACGTCGGCCGGCACGGTGACCTCGACCCGGCAGCGGTTGCCGGCGTCCAGCGGCACCCGCAGGTAGCCGATCAGCCTCTGCACCGGCTGCACCACCGAGGCGACCGGGTCGTGCGCGTAGAGCTGCACCACCTCGCTGCCCCACCGGTCGCCGCTGTTGCGCAGTGTGAAGCCCAGCCGCAGCTCACCGTCGGTCGGGGTCGCGGCCCGCTCGACCGTCAGCTCCGACCAGTCGAATCGCGTGTAGCTCAGCCCGTGCCCGAAGCCGTACGCCGGGGTGGGGTCGAGGTTGGAGACGTCGCTGGCGTGCCCCAGCCGGGCGGCGAGGTAGGTGGTCGGCTGACCGCCGGTGCCACGCGGCACACTGACCGGCAGCCGTCCCTGCGGCTCGACCCGCCCGCTGAGCAGCCCGGCGATCGCCGAGGGCCCCTCCTCACCGGGGAAGAACGACTGCACGATGGCGGCCGCCTCGTCGACCGCCCGGCCCAGCGCGTACGGCCGGCCGGCGATCAGTGTGACCACCACTGGCGTGCCGGTGTCCAGCAGCGCGTCGAGCAACTGCTGCTGCAGCCCCGGCAGTGCCAGCGACTCCGCGTCGCAGCCCTCACCGCTGGTGCCCTGACCGAACAGGCCGGCCCGGTCGCCGAGCGCCGCGATCACCACGTCGGCGCCACGGGCCGCCTCGACGGCCGCGGCGATCCCGTCGGTCTCCGGGCTGTCGACACCCACGCCGACCTCGACGAGCACCTCACTGGCCGGGAACTCGCCGCCCAGCGCCCGGGCCAGGGTGGGCAGGTCGATGCCGACCGGCAGCTGCGGGTGGCGGGACCCGACGTGCACCGGGAACGAGTAGCAGCCCAGCGTCGCCGTCGGGCTGCCCGCCTGTGGGCCGACCACCGCGATCCGCGTCGCCTGGGCCAGCGGCAGGATGCCGTCGTTGCGCAGCAGGACCACCGCCTGCTCGGCCACCTCCCGGGCGAGCGCCCGGTTCGTCGGCGGGTCCAGGTCGACGATGCCGCGCACCGCGTCGGGATTGGCGATATCGACACCGTTGAGCGCCGGCGGCACCGGGCTCCAGTCCGGGTCGAGGAGCCCGAGCTGGGCCTTCTGCGTCAGCACCCGGTGTACGGCACGGTCGACCAGCGCCTCGGGCACCTGCCCGGCGGCGAGCGCCGCGCGCAGCGGCTCACCGAACGTCTTCACGGTGGGCAGCTCGACGTCCACGCCGGCGGCGAGTGCGGCCCCGGCCGCCTCGCCCCAGTTGCCGGCCACACCGTGCAGGGTGTGCAGGAACGCGATGCCGAAATAGTCGGCGACCACCGTGCCGGTGAACCCCCACGTGTCGCGGAGCAGACCGGTGAGCAACTCCTCGTCGGCCGCCGACGGCATCCCGTCGGTGTCGGTGTACGCGTGCATCACCGACCGCACGCCGCTCTCGCGGATCGCCATCTCGAACGGCAGCAGCATCACGTCCGCCCGCTCCCGGGGGCCCATGCCGACCGGCGCCAGGTTGCGCCCGGCCCGTGAGGCGGAGTAGCCGACGAAGTGCTTGAGGGTGGCCACCACCCCCGTCGACTCCAACCCCTGGACGTACGCGGTGGCGACCGTACCGACCAGGTAGGGGTCCTCGCCCACCGTCTCCTCGACCCGCCCCCAGCGGGCGTCGCGGACCACGTCGAGCACCGGGGCGAGCCCCTGGTGTACGCCGAGGCGGCGCAGGTCGGCGCCGATCGTGGCGGCCATCCGCCGGATCAGGCCGGGGTTGAAGGTGGCACCCCAGGACAACGGCACCGGGTACGCGGTGGCGCCCCAGGTGGCGAAGCCGGCCAGGCACTCCTCGTGGGCGAGGGCGGGGATGCCGAACCGGTTGGCGGCGACGATCCGCTGCTGGGTCCGCAGCAGCGACAGCGCGCCGAGCGCCGGGTCGACCGGCGCGGTGCCGAACGGCCGGGTGAGCTGCCCGAGCCCGGTCTCCAGCAGCGCGTCGAGGTCGACCGTCTCCTCCATCTCGTGCTGGTAGGGCGCGACCTCCCCGCCGTCGGCGGACGCGCCGACCCACACGCCGTAGAGCTGTGCGACCTTCTCCGCCAGGGTCATCGCGGCAACCAGGGCGTCGACGCGGGTGGTCAACTCCTGGGTCGGGTCGTTCCAGATCGCGGTGCTTCGTTCGATGTCCAGCGTCACGTTGTCGGTCACTTTCCTCCGACGCCCATCGGCCCCCGTACGAGGGCCGATGGGCGAACAGGTAGACGGTTATGCGGTGTTTCGCCTCTGCGCGTACCGGTGCTGCTCAGCCCTTCACCGCACCCTGCAGGCCACCGACGATCTGCTTCTCGGCGAAGGTGAAGAAGAGAAGTGCCGGCAGCATCGCCAGCGAGGTGAACGCGAGGATTCCCGCGGTGTCGGAGGTGTACTGGCTGGAGAAGTTCTGCACGCCCAGCGGCAGGGTGTGCAGGTCGGCGTCGCCGAGCACGAGCAGCGGCAGGAGGAAGGCGTTCCAACTCGCCACGAAGGCGAGGACCCCGACGGTGACCAGCGCGGGCCGGGACAGCGGCAGCATGACGCGCCAGAGGAAACCGAGCCGGCCCGCGCCGTCGATCGCCGCTGCGTCCTCCAACTCGCGGGGTACGGCGGCCAGGAAGGGACGCAGGATCACGATCGTGAGCGGCAGCGAGAAGGCGACCTGCGGGAGGATCACCGCGTAGTAGGAGTTGATCAGGTTGAGGTCACGCAGCATCAGATAGAGCGGCAGGATCGCCGCCCCGGCCGGGAAGAGCAGACCGAGGGTGAAGAAGGTGTAGAGCGCCTCCCGGCCGCGGAAGCTGTAGCGGGCGAGCACGAACGCGGCGCAGACGCCGAGCAGCACGACGGCGAGCGTCGTACCCAGGGCGATCACCGCGCTGTTGAACGCCTGCTGCCAGAAGTCGCTCCGCGTCAGCACCCTGGCGTAGTTGTCCCACACCCACGGGTCGGGCAGCCCGGCCGGGTCCGCGACGATCTGCGGGGTGGTGCGGAAGCCACCGACGATCACGTAGACCACCGGGGCGATGGAGACGGCGGCGACCGCGAAGGCCAGCCCGTAGGTCAGCGGACTGCCCCACGAGAACGGACGGCGGTGCGGCGACGAGGGGGACGTCAGCGCGTTCTCGGCCACGGTCAGTTCCTCCTTCCGGTGACGGCGCCCTCGATGTCGCGACGGAGGAGAAAGCGCTGGAACAGCAGCGCCGCGACGAACGAGATGACGAACAGGATCACAGCCACCGCGTTGCCGTAACCCCAGAGCCGGGCGAAGAAGCCGTTGTCCACCATGTAGGTGGCCATGGTGGCCGAAGCTCCGAGCGAGCGGACCGCGGGCACCGAGGTCACCCAGATCACGTCGAAGACCTGCAACGAACCGATCATCGACAGGAACATCCAGATCCGGATCGTCGGGCCCAGCAGCGGAAGCGTGACGTGACGCTGGGTCTGCCACCAACTCGCGCCGTCGATGGCGGCGGCCTCGGTCAGCTCGGGCGGCACGTTCGACAGTCCGGCGAGCAGGAGAATGATCGCGAAGCCGACGTACTTCCAGGTGAGGACGACCAGCAGCGTCCAGATGACGATGTCGAGGTCGGCGAGCCACGCCTGCACCAGGCTGCCCAGGCCGATCTGCCGCAGCAGCACGTCGATGGTCCCACCGCCGGTGAGGATCAACTTCCACATGATGCCGACGGTGACCTCGGCGAGGACGTACGGCACGAACATCAGGAGCCGGAACATGGTGCGGCCGCGGAAACGACGGTTGAGCAGCAGGGCCACGGCTAGGGCGATGGGGCCCTGGAGCAGCAGTGACCCGAACACGATGATGGCGTTGTTGCGCAGAGCGTCCAGGAAGATCGGGTCCTGGAAGGCGAGGATGTAGTTGTTGAATCCGACGAACTCGGTGGGCGGCCCAACCCCGCGCCAGCGGAAGAGGCTGTAGTAGACCGCGAAGCCCATCGGCACCAACACGAACATCACGTAGACGGCGACCGCCGGCGTGGTGAGCCCGATGATCTCGTACCACTTGCGTCTGGTCTCGGCAGCGCGGGACGACGGGCGCCGGGCGGCCGGGGGGCCCGCCGGCGGCACGGATGCGCCGCCGGCGGGGCTGAGGGTCGGGTTGGTGGAGGTCACTTCTTCGCGGCCGCCTTCATCGCCTCGACGACCTTCTCCGGGGTGCCGCTGCCGGCGAAGATGGCGACGACCCCGTCGTTCATCGCGTTGCCGACGGTGCTGCCGAACGCCGTGTCCAGCCAGAGCTGCACATACGTCGCACCGGAGGTGGCCTCCAGGATGGACTTCAGGCCGGGGTCGGTGACGCCGGCCTCCGCACCCTTGGCGGCGGGCAGGCCGGTGCCGGTCTCGGCGTAGCCCTTCTGCACCTCGGGGCTCACGATGTACTTGAGGAACTCGACGCACTCGGCCGGGGCGTTCTTGGCACAGGCGAACCCGTCGCCGCCGCCGAGGGCCGCCTTCGGGTCACCGGCGGAGCCGGCGATCGCCGGTACGGGGAACCAGCCGAGGAACTTCTTGAGCGCCTCCGGGTCCGCGGCGACGGTCTCCAGGGTGCCGCGGTTCCAGTCGCCCATCAGCTCCATCGCGGCCTTGCCGTTGGCGAGCAGACCGTTGGCGCTGGTCGGGTCGTTCTGGCCCGGCGTGGCGATGAAGTTCGGCTGGAACGGGTTGGTGCCGATGAAGGACTTCAGGTCCTGGCCCGCCTTGACGAAGCACGGGTCGTCGAAGACCAGGTCCACCGACGCCTTCTTCAGCGTGTCGACCGAGCAGGCACGCAGCGCGAAGTTGTACCACCAGTGCGCGGCGGGCCACTTGTCACCGGCGCCCAGGGCGATCGGGATGACGTTGATCGCCTTGAGCTTCGTGACGGCCTGGTTGAGCTCCTCGATGGTGGTGGGAGGAGTGGTGATGCCCGCTCGCGCGAACATGTCCTTGTTGTACCAGATGCCCTCGATGCCCATCCGGTACGGCAGGCCGTACTGCTTGCCGCCCACCTGCCAGATCTCGGCCGCGCTGCCGACGTTGGCAATCTCGGCCTTGGCCTCGTCGGTGATGTCCTTGAGGTAGTCGGCCTCCACCTGTTCACGCATCTCGCCGCCGCCCCACGCCTGGAAGATGTCCGGCGGGTCGCTGCTCAGCAGCGCAGCGGGGAGGCGGGTGCGCTGGAGTTGGTTGGTCTCGATCCCCTCGATCTGGATCGTGACGGTCGGGTGCAGTGCGGAGAAGTCCTTCGCGACCTTCTCCCAGTACGTCTTGCCAGGCCCGTCCTGGGAGGCGTTGTGCCACCAGGTCAGGGTCACCGGGTTCTTGTAGAGCTCGTTCTCGGCGGGTGCCTCGCTGTCGCCGCCGTTACACCCGGCGACAAGCAGTGCGGTGGTCACGAACAGCGCCAGGGTGGCGCCCGCGCGGTGCTTCATCGCCATCGACACGTCTCCTCGACTAGCAGTGGCGGTACTTAGGTGCGGCGAGTTTTACAGTCCCGTAACGGGGTGTCAACCGTTGTCGATAACGTTTTCGATTCCCTTGCGAGGAGTCCCAGCTGGCCCTCTATCATCGTCGGCGTGACGTTCCCCGAGCGTGTCAAGATGTCGGACGTGGCCCGTACGGCCGGCGTCTCGGTGGCGACCGTGTCGAAGGTCGTCAACGGTCGCTACGGCGTGGCGCAGGCGACCGTGGCGCGCGTCCGGGAGGTCATCCACCAGCTCGGCTACGAGGCCAGCCTCGGAGCGCAGAGCCTGCGCAGCCATCGGACGAACGTCCTGGGCATCCTGGTCGCCGAGTTCGAGCCGTTCTCGACCGAGCTGCTCAAGGGCGCGTCGAAGGAGGTCGCCGGGACCGGCTACCAGCTGCTGGCCTACTCCGGCGGCGACGGCGACGGCACGGCCGTCGGCTG
This sequence comes from Micromonospora sp. CA-259024, assembly GCF_050936255.1. Classification (NCBI taxonomy): domain Bacteria; kingdom Bacillati; phylum Actinomycetota; class Actinomycetes; order Micromonosporales; family Micromonosporaceae; genus Micromonospora; species Micromonospora sp. CA-259024. Next base: position 2,279,970 of record NZ_JBNJND010000001.1, read on the forward strand.
GGAGCGGCGCTCGCTGGCCCGCCTGTCCGGGACGCTCATCGACGGGGCCGTGATCGTCACGCCGACGGTGGTCGAGACCAAGCAGGGCTTCCATGTCGTGGCCGTCGACCCCCACACCGGCCCGTCGGGGCTGCCCACCGTCGACTCCGACAACTTCGCCGGCGCGGTGCTCGCGACCAACTATCTGCTGTCACTCGGTCACCGCCGCATCGGCCACGTCAGCGGTCGCCCCGACCTCGAGTCGGCGCGCCTTCGCGAGGCCGGCTTCCGCCGGGCCATGGCCGACGCGGGCGTCGCGGTCGACGAACGACTCGTCCGCGTCGGCGGTTTCCGGGTCGAGAGCGCCGCCGCCACGGCCGCGGATCTGTTGGCCCTACCCGACCGGCCGACCGCCGTCTTCGCCAGCAACGACCTCTCCGCGATCTCCACGATGGACACCGCCCGGAGCATGGGCCTCAGGGTGCCCGACGACCTGTCCGTGATCGGCTTCGACAACATCCCCGAGTCGGCGCTGGTCACCCCGCAGCTCACCACGATCGCGCAACCCCTGCAGCGCATGGGCGCCGAGGCGATGCGGCTGCTTATCGACCTCGTCGGCGGCGTCGAACGCGACCCGCACGTCCGGCTGCCGACCGAACTGGTCGTCCGGTCTTCCTGCGCCCCGTACACCCCCTCCCCCGGGCCTGATCGGCCGCCGTCGGCCAGCGGCTGAACGGCGAGGTCACGGGCGCTGCGCCGGGTCCGACGACGCGCCGGCCCGTGCCGATCAGCCGGACTTCCGGGAATTCTCCGCAACCTCCCGGAACACGGCGGCGATGCGCCCTGTCGCCAGCCCCCCGGTCCGTGCGGCAAGATGACCGATGGGACGGGCACGCTGCTCCGGGGCATCCCGGTGCCGGCGTTCGGCCCGCTCCCGAAAGAACAAAGGAGACGCGGGTGGACGCGGACGACGGACGCAGGGTCACCATCAGCGCCATCGCGCGAGAGGCCGGAGTCTCGGTGCCGACCGTGTCCCGGGTGCTCAACAACCGCTCAGACGTGGCCCCCGGCACCCGGGAACGGGTCGAGGAGTTGCTGCGCCACCACGGCTACCGGCGTCGCGTCAGCCGCACGGTGCAGCCCGCCGGCCTGGTCGACCTGGTCTTCAACGACCTGGACAGCCCCTGGGCCGTGGAGATCATCCGCGGGGTCGAGGACGTCGGGCACGCCGCCGGCATGGGCACCGTGGTCTCCGCGATACACCGACAGTCCACCGCCGCCCGGCAGTGGCTGCAGAACCTGCGCACCCGGGCCACCGACGGCGTCATCTTCGTGACCTCGCACGTCAGCCCGCCGCTCTACGCCCAACTGCGGCGACTCAACGTGCCCGTGGTGGTGGTCGACCCGGCCGGCGTGCCCGCCATCGACGTGCCGACCATAGGGGCCACCAACTGGGCCGGCGGACTCGCCGCGACCGAACACCTGCTCTCGCTCGGGCATCGGCGGATCGGGTTCGTGGCCGGGCCGACGCACCTGCTGTGCAGCCGAGCCCGGCTGGACGGCTACCGGGCCGGGCTGGAGGCCGCCGGCCTGCCGCTGGAGGAACACCTGCTCCGACCCGGCGACTTCTACCACGCGTCCGGCTTCGCCGCCGGGTCCTCGCTGCTGGACCTCGACGAGCCGCCGACGGCGATCTTCGCGGCGAGCGACCAGATGGCGTTCGGCGTCTACGAGGCGATCCGGCAACGCGGCCTCCTGGTCCCGGGCGACGTCAGCGTGGTCGGCTTCGACGACCTGCCCGAGGCGCGGTGGGCGTCGCCGCCACTGACCACTGTGCGGCAACCGCTTGTCGAGATGGGTCGGCTTGCCGCGCGGACCGTCCTGCGACTCGCCCAGGGCGAGGCCATCGACTCCCCCCGGGTGGAACTCGCCACCGAACTGGTGGTCCGCGACAGCACGGCCGCGCTGCGGGTCGGGTCGTCGCGAGCGTCGTGACGGCCGACCCGCAGCCGCCGGGCGGCCCCGAGCACTTCCGGTCCGGGCCCGAGAATTCCGCCAAAACCGCCGGCGACGCCGCGCCGGCCGGATCGGTTCCCGGTCGGCGCGGCGCCGAGATGAGCCGTCAGCGGTGGTGGTGCCGCAGGGCCTTGCGGATGTCGACCGGCAGCGCGGGCGCGCCGTCGACAGGCGCCGGGTCCTCCTCGGTCGGGGCCACTCCCCCCGCCGCGATCCGGTCGAGCGTGGCCAGCCCGGCCGGGTCCACCGAGCCGAAGACGGTGTAGTTCGGCCGCAGCGCCGAGTCGGCGTAGACCAGGAAGAACTGGCTGCCGTTGGTGTCCGGGCCGGCGTTGGCCATGGCGAGCGTGCCCCGGGCGTAGAGCCGGCGCTCGCCCGTCGGATCGGTGGGCGCCGGGGGCAGGTCGGTCGGCAGCTCGTCGGCGTAGCGATAGCCGGGCCCGCCGGAACCGGTTCCGGACGGATCCCCGCACTGCAGCACGCTGAGCGTGGGGTACGCGGTGAGCCGGTGGCAGAAGGTCCGGTCGTAGAAGCGGTGGCGGGTCAGGTGCAGGAAGCTCTGCACCGTGCACGGCGCCGCCGCCCGGTCCAGGAGCAGCCCGATCGGGCCGTGGTTGGTCCACAACGTGACAGGGACGGTGCCCCGGTCCGGCGTACGTCGCGGGTCGGGCGGCAGCGGGACCGGTCGGGCTGCCGGCTCCTCCGGTGTGGCGAGATAACCGCACGGGCCGTGGGTGCCGCCCGAACCGGCCGGGGCGACGGCCGGGGCGGCCACCGCAGCGGCGCCGCCGGCGGCGACCAGCGCCCCGACGAGCAGCGCCACGCTGGCGAGGCGGGTCAGCGTACGGGTAGGGCGGCGCGGGTCGGGAATGGACTGCGGTCGAGGTTCACGCGACACGGGGATCCTCCTGGACTCGTGGTGCCGGAGCGACCGGAGTCTATGGATCCCGTCAGCGCTTGTCGATCCGTGGCCGACCGACCGGCGGCTGGCCCACCCGAGTCAGGGCGCCTGCCGGCGGGCGGCCCGACGGCGCCACAGCAGCCCGGCGAGCAACAGGACTGCCGCGGCGCCGATCAGCCCGGCCGCCGCCCACACACCCGACGTCCCGCCGCCGACCGGACCGCTCGCGGCGGCCGGTCGCGCCCGTCCAGGGGCGGCCGGCGAGGACGGGGTGACCGTCGGTGTCGCGGACAGCTCCCCGGGCTCGACCAGCCGACCGACCGAGGCCGACCGAGGCAGCGCGAATCCCCAGTCGAGCAGCGCAGCGCCCTGCTCCCAGCCACGCATCGGCTGCGGCTCGCCGCCCAGCAGTGTGACCACCAGCCGGCGACCGTCGCGCTCGGCGGCACCGACGTAGGTGTGCCGGGCCAGGTCGGTGAAGCCGGTCTTGCCACCCAGCGCACCCGGGTACTGGTAGATCAACTGGTTTTCGTTCTGGATCTGGAAGCCCTTGGTCCGCTTGGCCGGCTGGGCCGGGATCTGGGTCCGCTCGGTGAGCACGTACCGACGGAAGGTGGCGTCGGCGAAGCACTCGCGGGCGATCAAGGCCAGGTCGTACGCGCTGGTGAACTGCCCGCGTCCATCGAGCCCGGAGGGGGTGACCGCGTGCGTCTGGAGCGCGCCGAGCCGGCGTGCGTACTCGTTCATCGCCCGCACCCCGCCGGCCGCGCCATCGGCGCCTCCGCCCAGCCGGGCCAGCACGTTCGCCGCCTCGTTGCCGGAGTTGAGCAGCAGCCCCAACCAGATCGTCTCGACGCTGTACCGGCCCCCTTCGACCAGACCGACCGCCGACGACCCGGGCTCGATCTCCATGTCCGCCGCCGTGACCGTCACGACCTGCTTCGGGTCCAGCCGCGGCAGCATGGTCGCGGCCAGCAGCAGCTTCTGCACGCTGGCCGGGGTCCCGTATTCGTGCGGGCCGCAGCCGCCAAGCACCCGCCCGGTGTCCAGGTCGGCGACCAGCCAGGAAGTGGCGGTGATCTTCGGCGGCGCGGGCGCCCCTGCCGGCACGGCCAGCCCGACGGTGTCCAACTCCGGCCCGCCCACGACCCGGTCCTCGGGCACCACCGGCGGCGGGGACGGGCGCGGGGGCCGGGAAACCGCCGGCGCCACCGCCCGTGGGCAGGGCACGCTCTGCGCCGCGCCGCCTCGCCCCGCCCATTCGGCGGCCGGGGCGGGGTGGCCGGCGGCCGGAACGGCCCCGCCGGTGGAGAGCAGGACGGCGGTCGCCGTGGTCGCCAGCAGCCGGACTCTCATGCCAAGCACCCTAATCCGGGACGAGATCCCGCCGGAGGGGGACCACGGGCTGGACCGGTGGCGGCATGCCGTACACGTGTCCTCGGACCGATCGTCGACCACCGGGATCTGCTCGTGCTGCGCTGAGGCCGACCGGTCAGCCAGCCCCGGGTCCGGCCGCCCCGGCGGACGCCCGGTGGCACAGGTAGTCGTGCAGCGCCGCGGAGGCCCGCAACCGGCGCAGGCTGCGGGCGTGCAGCTCCTGCTCACGGCGGGCCAGCTCGGCGCGGACCCGTTGGGCGCTGCCGGTGGTGCGCAGCTCGCCCAGCACCGCCTCGATGATCTCGAACGGGTAGGCGCCCCGGCGCAGCAGCGCGACCACCTGCGCGGCGCGTAACTCGGCCTCGTCGTACACCCGGTAGTTGGTGCCCGGGGCGCGGCCCGGCCGGAGCAGGCCACGTTCCTCCCACAGCCGCAACTGCGGGGTCCGGACGCCGACCAGAGCGGCGACCTCGCCGATGCGGGCGCCACGCCGTGGCGCGGGCCGGGCCGTCGGTGGGCCGGCCAGCACGGTCTCGAAGGCGCCGAGCACCCGGCGGATCTCGGCGCGCTCCCGGTCCAGCTCGGCGTGGCCGTTGTCGAGCGCGGCGAGGGCCGCCGGCAGGTCGCCCCGGTGCACCGCCGCCATGATCTCCCGGGTACGGCTCCAGCCGTGCCCCTCGGCCAGCCGCCGCGCCACGGTCAGCGCCCGCGCGTGCTCGGTCGTGAAGATCCGGTAGCCGCTCGCGGTACGTCGCACCGCTGGCAACACTCCCATCTCGACGTAGTTGCGTACCTGCTGCACGGAGATCCCGACGGTGGCCGCGAGGTCCACGGCGCGCAGGCGATCCTTCGGCCCGGTGTCCACGGCAGCGACCGTACCGCTTGTCACGTGATTTGAGACTTAACGGAGCACTTCTTCATGCCCAGCAGCGGAGTCTCGGCAAAAGTCTCTACACGGGGATGAATGAGACAATGGAACCCGCAACTGCCCAGGGGGAAGAAACCCCGCCACGATTCCGTGAAGGGTTCGCATGTCGCAGCCAGCATGGTCCGCCGCCGACAGCCACGAGATGATCGAGGTACGCGGAGCGCGGGAGAACAATCTCGCCAACATCTCGGTCGACATACCCAAGCGCCGGTTGACCGTCTTCACCGGTGTCTCCGGGTCAGGCAAGTCGTCGCTGGTCTTCGGCACCATCGCCGCCGAGTCCCAGCGCATGATCAACGAGACCTACAGCGCTTTCCTCCAGTCGTTCATGCCGAACCTCAACCGTCCGGACGTCGACTCGCTGCGCAACCTCAGCGCGGCAATCGTCGTCGACCAGGAACGGATGGGGGTCAACTCCCGCTCCACCGTCGGCACTGCCACCGACGCGTACGCCATGCTGCGGATCCTTTTCAGCCGCCTCGGCCAGCCGTCCATCGGCGGCGCCGGGGCGTTGAGCTTCAACCTGCCCGAGGGCATGTGCCCCACCTGCGAAGGGCTGGGCCGGGTCTCCGACCTCGACGTCAACGAGCTGGTCGACGTCGAGCGCTCCCTCAATGACGGGGCGATCACCGTGCCCAACTTCGCTGTCGACTCCTGGTACTGGCAGACCATCGTCGGCTCCGGCCTGTTCGACCCGGACGTCAAACTCCAGGACTTCACCCCGCAACAGTGGGAGGACTTCCTGCACAAGCCGGCCACCAAGATCAAGGTGGGCAGCAACAGCTGGACGTACGAGGGTCTGGCCGTCAAGGTCAAGCGGCTCCTCCTGGCCAAGGACCGCGAGTCGATGCAACCGCACATCCGCGCCTTCGTCGACCGGGCGGTCACCTTCACCAGCTGCGGCGACTGCGGCGGCACCCGACTCAACGCGGCGGCCCTGTCGTCGCGGATCGCCGGGCACAACATCGCCGACTGCTCGGCCATGCAGATCAGCGACCTGGCCGCGTTCGTCAGGGGTATCGACGACGCGGCGGTGGCGCCGCTGATCGCCAATCTGCGCGACCTGCTGGACTCCCTGGTCGAGATCGGTCTGGGCTACCTCAGCCTGGACCGTGAGTCGGCGACCCTCTCCGGCGGTGAGGCGCAACGGGTGAAGATGGTCCGGCACCTCGGCTCCAGCCTCTCCGACGTCACGTACGTCTTCGACGAACCCACCGTCGGCCTGCACCCGCACGACATCGCCCGGATGAACGACCTGTTGCTGCGGCTGCGCGACAAGGGCAACACCGTGCTGGTGGTGGAACACAAGCCGGAGACGATCGCGATCGCCGACCACGTGGTCGACCTCGGTCCGGGGGCCGGCGCCGACGGTGGCCGGATCTGTTTCACCGGCGACGTCCCCGGGCTGCGCCGCTCCGACACGCTCACCGGCCGGCACCTGGATCACCGGGTGACCCTGCGCGACGAGGTACGCCGACCGACCGGGCAACTCGCCATCCGCCAAGCCGACCTGCACAACCTGCGCGACGTGGACGTGGACATCCCGCTCGGGGTCCTCACCGTGGTCACCGGCGTGGCCGGCTCCGGCAAGAGCTCACTGATCCACGGGTCGCTGCGCGGTCGCTCCGGGGTCGTCATCGTCGACCAGTCCCCGATCCGTGGCTCACGGCGCAGCAACCCGGCCACCTACAGCGGGCTGCTCGACCCGATCCGTACCGCCTTCGCCAAGGCCAACGGGGTCAAGGCCGCGCTGTTCAGCGCCAACTCGGAGGGCGCCTGCCCGGCCTGCAAGGGGATCGGGCTGATCTACACGGACCTGGCGATGATGGCCGGCGTGGCAAGCGTCTGCGAGCGGTGCGAGGGACGGCGGTTCACCGACGAGGTGCTCACGTACACGCTGCGCGGCAAGAACATCAGCGAGGTGCTGGCCATGTCGGTCACCGAGGCGTACGCGTTCTTCCCCAGCGGGGCGGCCCACGTCATCCTCGGCCGGCTGGTCGACGTCGGGCTGGGCTACCTCAGCCTCGGCCAGCCGCTGACCACCCTGTCAGGCGGGGAGCGGCAACGGCTCAAGCTCGCCATCCACCTGGCCGAGAAGACCAGCACGTACGTGCTGGACGAGCCGACCACGGGCCTGCACCTGGCCGACGTGGACCAGTTGTTGGCCCTGCTGGACCGGATGGTCGACGCCGGCAACACGGTGATCGTCATCGAGCACCACCAGGCGGTCATGGCACACGCGGACTGGCTCATCGACCTCGGCCCGGGCGCCGGGCACGACGGCGGCCAGATCGTCTTCACCGGCACGCCCGCCGAGCTGGTCGCCCACGGCGACACCCTCACCGCCAACCACCTCCGCGAGTACGTCCGCGAACCGGCGGCGGTCGTTCAGAGGTAGGCGCGTCTGGGGTGCGGGCTGCCTCCGCGGCCCGTCGCACCCGCCGTCGCGTCTGTGACGGCGCTCAGGCGACGCGGCGCAGCCAGCGCCGCTGCCAGGGGGTCTCCACCGCCTTCGGGTGGTAGCCCGCCCGGACCCACGGCACCGCACGCTCGACCGGCAGGCCGTCGAGGATCGCCAGCGCGGCCAACGCCGTTCCGGTACGCCCCACCCCACCCCGACAGGCCACCTCGACGCGTTCACCGTCGTGCGCCCGCCGCAGCGCCACCCGCAGGGCGTCGAGGGCATCCGCCCGATCGAGCGGCACCCAGAAGTCGGGCCACCGGATCCGCCGGTACGGCCAGGCCGGCTCCGGCCCGGCCGCCAACAGCAGGGCGAAGTCGGAGGGCGAGGTCGCCGCACCGATGCGGCGTCCGCGCACCGTCGCACCGCCGGGGAGTACGAGCACACCCGGCTGCTCGGACCAAGGCTGAGCAACAGTCACTCGAGCATTGTGCCGCCATCATCCCGACGGGGCGGACACAGACAGCGCCGCCCCCGGCCGGTGGGCCGGGGGCGGCGCTGGTGTCGGTGTGCAGGTCGCCTCTCGGCGAGTGGCACGACGCGGCTCCAGCCGAACGGTATTCCGCGAAGGCAATATTAGGTGAGGCCCGGGGACACTGAGTCACACCGACACTGTCCACAACCAGCCCGACCCCCACCTTGTTCCCCCGACCCCACACGCCACTGGCCGGCACCCTGTCCCCCGCATCCACCCACCGCCGCGCGCCACCGCGCCATCCCGCCACCGCGCCATCCCGCCACCGCGCCGGATGGTTGCGCCGCCGCACGGGCCGCCAGGTCAGCGGGGCGACGCTCAGCGTCATCCCGGCACCGCTGATCGCGCCACCCCACAGTCGCGCAGCGAGATCTTGGACAGATTCTGCTAGCAACCAACAAGAACTGTCCAAGATCTGCGGCCAGCCACCGCGTGGGGCAAGGGTCATTCGCTCTCGCACGCACCGACCAACGCGTCCCGCAGCCCACACCAGCCCGATGCGGATATGCCGCTGGCCGGCACCCCGGGTGTGGGGTGCCGGCCAGTCGGTGTCGTGCTCGGTGTTGTGCGGTGGGTCAGCTGTTCCAGTGCTGGGCGACCAGGTCGGTGGCCTGCTGCTCCCACTGGGCGTACGCGTCGGGGTAGGCGGAGACCTGGACGGTCTGCGCGGCGTCGGTCAGGGGCATGTCCTGCCACCCGTCGACCTGCTTCAAACCCTTGAGGAACGCCGCCGTCGAGTAGGCGGGGTCGGTGATCTGCTCCGGCGTACCCCAACCCGAGCTTGGGCGCTGCTGGAACAGGCCCAGCGAGTCGTGGTCGTTCATGTCGCCGAGGTGACCCAGGTTCTCCAGCTTCGACTCCTGCAGACTCGTCGCGATCGAGATCACCGCGGCCCGCTCCGGCAGGCCGGCCTTCTTCGTCGCGGCGATGATCGCCTTCACGTTCGCGGTCTGCTCATCGTTCAAAGTGATGTGCGACTGCTCGCCCTGCGGCTTCGGCGCCGACTGCATCGCGACCGCGACCGGCTTGGTATCGGCCGGGTTGGCGTGGGCGGCGATCGGACCGGCGAACACACCACCGGCGAACGCGAGACCAGCAACGGACAGCATGCTCTTACGAATGATCGTGTTCATGAGAGTTAGCTCCTTCGGGGGTAAGGACACCCGCACGCGCCGATAGGGGGTCGGCACCAGCAGGGTGAGCACCTCGTCCGGGCGCATCAAATCCAAGGGGAAAAGTCTTCGGGGGGTCGGCGCCTACGCTGTGTCTCGGCGCCGGGGTCGGCGGCCTACGAGCGGAGGGCTCGTGGCGCCGGGTCTGTGTGTAACGACCGGGGGCCGCGGGCCATTCCCCGGGCGGCCCATCGGCACCCTCATGGAGGCGGTGACCGGGCGGTCGTTCGTGGGGACCGTAACGACCGGGGGCCGGAGGTCATTCCCCCGGGCGGCTGAATGGCAGCGCGGCCGGGCGGTCGTTCGTGACGACCAACGAGGCCCGGCATTCCAACCCGGGAGGCCGGGCGGCGGGCGGGTGGTGCTGCGATCGTCAGGATATGTAACGACCCCGGCCCGGCCATGATTCCAGGCCACGGGTGCCACCGGTCACACCCCAGACGAACACTCGACCGGACAAACCACCCAGACAGCCCGGCCGAGGCAGGCACAAACCGCATCAGCCAGGCGTGATCCACTCGGGATCACCAAAACCGCGGTATCTGGGACGCGGGGACACCCCGACATCCGCAAACCGGAGTTGATCACGAAGCCACCGACAAACGCCCCCGACAACACCACCACCGCCACCGCCACCGCCACCGCCACCGCCACCACCGCCACCGCCACCGCCACCGCCACCGCCGAGCAGCGGACAGAAGGGCCCTGCCGAGGTCTGCGGGGCTTGGCACCGGGCGCGGCTCGCGCGGGCGGTTGCTGGCGCTGCGGAAGTGCCTGGAGGAACGGGGACATCCACCTGCGGGCTCCCGCCTGTGGGATCACCCCGGAGCGACGGGAGCCCGAAACGACCGTCCGGGCCCAAAACGGGCGCCAGCACCCACCCAGGCAGACGGTGTCGGGGCTAGTGCTTGTCGGATGCCCAGGAGCCGCCCCGGTAGAGGGTGCCGCGACCATCCGGGTCGGGCACACCGTTGAACGGGCCCGGCTCAGGGCTGGCCGGTTCGGGGTTGCGGGCAGCACGCCGGGCTCGCAGCACGCGGGACCCGACGAACCAGGCAGCCGCCGCCACGCAGACCACGATCACCACTTTCTGGAGCGCGCCGACGTACCCCTCGACGAGGTGCCAGTTGTCGCCGAGCAGGTAACCGGCGAGCACGAACGTGGTGTTCCAGATCAGGCTGCCCAGCGTCGTGTAGAGCAGGAACGTGCTCACCGGCATGCGCTCCACCCCTGCGGGGATGGAGATCAGGCTCCGGAAGATCGGAATCATCCGGCCGAAGAAGACCGCCTTCACGCCGTGCCGGAGGAACCACGCCTCGGTCCGGTCCACGTCGCTGAGCTTCACCAGCGGAAGCCGGGCCACGATGGCGCGCATCCGATCGCGCCCGAGGGACGCGCCGATCAGGTAGAGCGCCAGGGCACCCACCACCGAGCCCAGTGTGGTCCAGAAAATCGCACCGATCAGGCTGATCCGGCCCTGCGCGGCGACGAACCCGGCCAGCGGCAGGATCACCTCGCTGGGGATCGGGGGGAACAGGTTCTCCAGCGCCACCGCCAGGCCGGCGCCCGGACCGCCAAGCCGTTCCACCAGGTCACTGACGTAGCCGACGATCCCACCCTGCGGCGGTTCCGCTGCGGCGGTGGGGGTTCCGGTGGCGAACACGGCGTGGGACGTTCGAATCATGCCCACACCGTACGAAGTGATCCTGAGAGCCGACCATCCGGCCGCGCGGGTCGGCCACACCCCCGCGAGTGCGGACAGCCGTACCCCGCTGCGGCTCGCGGCGGTGCAGCCGCCGTGCGTACCCCGGGATGTCGCGGCGAACGCGGGGGCACACGCCGACGCGGTCCGCGCGGCGCGTGCCCGGGTGGTGGTCTTTCCGGAGCTGTCGCTGACCGGGTACGAGTTGGATGCCCCGGTCGTGTCGGTCGACGACCCGCGGTTGGCGCCGCTGGTCGAGGCGTGCGCCGAGACGGGCGCGCTGGCCCTGGCCGGCGCACCGGTCGCGGGCGACCACATCGCGATGCTGGCCGTGACCGGGGCCGGTGTAACGGTGGCGTACCGGAAGATGTGGCTCGGGGACGCGGAGTCCCGCCGGTTCCGGCCGGGCGACACGCCGGTCGTGCTCACTGTGGACGGATGGCGGGTGGGGTTGGCGATCTGCAAGGACACCGGCGTCACCGCGCACGCGTCGCGAACCGCGGCGCTCGGGATCGACGTCTACGCGGCGGGCGTACTGGAGTTGGCGCGCGACTCCGCCGTGACGGACCAGCGGGCGCACCGGATCGCCACCGCCCACCGGGTCTGGGTGGTGGTGGCGAGCTTCGCCGGGTCGACCGGGGGTGGCTACACCGAGGCGGCGGGGCGGTCGGGGGTCTGGACACCGGAGGGCGAGGTGTACGCCCGCGCGGGCACCGAGCCAGGAGAGGTGGTCAGCGCCAGCGTCAGTTGAACCGCTGTCAGTGTCGTGGACGCGAGTACCGCGCTCGCCGTCGTGCCGGAGGAGCGGTGAATGCCTGGTGAAGTGTCGTACGTCTCAGGCAGGATCAGCACATGAGCACACTTCCCTCTCGACTGTCCGTGGTCACGGTGGGAGCACGTGACATCGCCGCGCTGCGGTCGTTCTATCGATCGTTGGGGTGGCCCGAGTTGCCGGCCAGCGATGACGGCTGGTCGGCCTTTCTGCTCGGTGGCGTCCTGCTCGCGCTCTTCCCGCTGCCGGAGCTGGCCGCCGAAGCGGCGCCGGGCGTGTCCGAACCGGCCGGTGGCTGGTCCGGCGTCACCCTGGCCTGCATCGTCGACAGCCGCGAGGAGGTCGACACGGCCTTCGCCGCGGCCGTCGCGGCGGGCGCGAGGGTGGTGGCGGAGCCGATCGACCGGCCGTGGGGCGGCCGCTCCGGCTATATCGCCGACCCCGAGGGCAACCGCTGGGAGATCGCGTGGGCGGGCACGGCACGCTTCGACGCGCGCGGCGCTCTCGTCTCCTTCGGCTGAAGGGTGTGCTGATTGATCCTCGACGACGGTCTTGGGATGCTTCGCGGGTGACTTCCTTTCCGGGGACCTTCGCTGAAGATGTCATCAGCCAGCCGGCCCAGGCCCAGTTCGAGGCGTTCATCGACGAGCACCGCAGGGCGCTCAACGGCTACCTGGACGGGCTGACCGAGGAGCAGGCGCGCCGCTCGTTGGTGGCGTCCCGGACCACGCTGCTGGGTCTGGTGAAGCACGCCGCGTTCGTCGAGAAGGTCTGGTTCGACGAGGCCATCACGTGTCGGCCCCGCTCCGAGATCGGCATTCCCGCGACGCCGGACGAATCGTTCATCCTTGACGACGACGACACGATCGCCACCGTCCAGCAGGCCCACCGCGAGGCCTGCGAAGCGTCCCGCCGTGCGACATCGTCGCTGGGTCTGGACGACCTGCTCCGCGGCAACCGGCGTGGGCCGCTGCCGCTGCGCTGGGTCTACCTGCACGTGCTGCGCGAGTTCGCTCAGCACTGCGGGCACGCGGAGATCCTGCGTGAGCAGCTCCTGGCCGAGTGACGCGGTCGGTCAGCCGGCGTCCAGCACCTCCCGCAACCGTGCCGCGAACTCCTCGGGCTTGCCCGCGTAACCGAACTCGCCACCGAGGAAGCCGCCGTGGTGACTCGGGAACACCAGGGCCTTCTGACCGAGCATGGCCGCCAGGCCGAGGGCCGTCCGCGCGGTGTACGTCCCCGCCGACTCCTCGCCGACCGCGATCACGATCCGGGTCGGTGCTGCGGTGAGCAGGCCCGCGTCGGGCCGGTAGTCGGAGATCGCCCACGAGCTCTGCGACAGCAGCGGGTCGTCGCGGGTGCCGTCGTCGTCGGTCGACATGCCGAACATCGCCGGGTCGGGCGCGGGCTGGGCGAAGTAGGCATCGGTGAACTCGCCCTGCCACGACGTCATCGCGATGAACGCGGCCATACCGGCACCGGTGCCCTTCGCCTGGTACGCCTCGTAGAAGCCGGCCCGGGCGCGCTCGGCGGCACCGGCATCGGGGAGCACCGCGTTGATCGGCGGCTCGTGCGCCACCAGCGTGACGACGTCGCGCGGGCAGGTCGCGACGAGTTCGAGTGCCGTCACCGCACCGCCGCTGCTGCCGAACACGTCGACCGGGCCGGCGCCGAGCGCCTCGATCAGCAGGTGCAGGTCGGCCGCCTGCTGCTGCGGTGTGTGGTCGATTCGGCCGTCCTTGCGGATGCTACGGCCCAGCCCGCGCGGGTCGTAGGTGACGACGGTGCGGTCCGCGAAGTGCGCGGTGAGCGCGTTGAAGCCCTCTGCCGTCATCGGTTGGCCGATCATGAGCAGCGCGGGGCGCCCGCCGGACGGAGGTAGCGGGCCGCGGACGTCGTAGACCAGGTCGACGCCGGGTAGGGCGAGGGTGCGCGTCTGCGTTGTCGTCATGTCGGTGAGACTACGGTCGACGGTAACCGGTGGGCGACTACGCCGTGCTGGCGACATCCATCGGGCTTTCTCGGGTTCCGGGCCGCCGCTACCATCGCCGCATGCCGGAGTTGGTCGCGCCCACCGTCCGCCTGCACGCCGCCTGGTTGGAGGCGCACGACGAGTGGGGTCCCGGCCACCACGAGGACGGTTTCGGGCTGCGGTCGACCGACGAGGTGCGCTCCCCGGGCGGGTTCGCGGCCTGGGTGACCCGGCTGTCCGACCGGTCGGATCCGGAGAAGCCCCTGCACGCTGGCCAGGTGCGGTGCACCTACCGTTGGATCGTCGAGGATGACCGGGTGCTCGGCGGGATCGCGCTGCGACACGAGCTCAACGACTACCTGCTGCGGGTCACCGGCCACATCGGCTACGGCATCCGGCCGTCCGCGCGCCGCCGCGGGCTGGCGACGTGGGCGCTGGGCCGGATACTCGGTGAGGCACGGGCGCTCGGGCTGGATCGGGTGCTGCTCGCCTGCGCGGCGGACAATGTCGCCTCGACGAAGACGATCGAGCGCCACGGCGGCGTCCTCGAGGGCATTCGGGACACTGAGCTCGGCCCCGCACGGCGGTACTGGATCACGCTTTAGCCCACCGGCCGGTGTCACCGAAACGACGGAGGGTCCAACGGGCCGGCGGCCAACCGCCCGGGTCGTGGTCGGTGGTCCACTCGGTGATCGAGGCCGGCGGCACGTCCAGGTCGAACGCCCGAAAGACCGGCTGCGCGGCGAGCGCGTGGAACGCACCCTCGACGGTCTCGCTGTGACCGACCAGGACCACTGTGGCGCCCCGGTGCCGGTGTGCGATCTCCATGATCGCGCGGCTGACGCGGACCACCAGTTCGGCCCAGCTCTCGTTGCCCTCCTCGAACGGCCGGAAGACACCCCCACCAGCCACCGCGTGTTCCGTGCGGAAGCGGGTTGTCGGCAGGCCGTCGGCGTACGGGGGTGTGTGCCAGGTGCACAGGCCGCAGTCGGCCACGGGTCGGACGCCGAACGCCGCCGCGATCGGTTGGGCGGTCTCGACAGCCCTGCGCAGCACGGACGAGTAGACCGCCACCGGTCGGTCGGCGGCGACGTCACCGGAGAGCAGATTGGCCAGTTCGTGTGCCTGCTCGTGGCCGAGGGCGGTGAGGCCCCGACAACCACGTGGTCCACCCACGATTCCCTCGATCTGGTGGAGCGACTCGCCATGTCGCACGAAGATCAGACGTGTCCGCATCGGGACATCATGCCAGCGGCATCGACGGGGATATCAGTCGTCCGTACGGCCGGGAGAAAAGCCACCGGCCTGAGAGAGCAGAACGTCGAGCTGGGCACCCGTCTGCGCTGGTAGCCGGTCGCGCTGCACCAACTCGGCGATGCGTTCCCGCAGGTCGGCGACGCGCTTGGCCCGGTCCCTGGTGCGGCGGTTCAGGTCGGCGAGTTCGTCGCGCAGATCTTCGGCGGTTCTCGGGTCGACGTCGCCGCGGGCGACCGCGGCGGCGAGGACGGCGGCGAACTCGCTGGTCACCTCCCGGAGGCTGACCGGTACCTGCTGCCCGACGGTCGGGGGCGGGGTGCTGGTGGCGGGTGGCGGCGAGGACGGTGCGGCCGGCGTCGGCGATTGCGTCGTGGGCGCCGGGGCGGAGGTCGACGACGGGGCGGCGAGCTGGGCGGAGTCGCCTGTGCCCGGGAGGTTGCCCTGGGACAGCAGTGCGCCGAGGCCGACCAGTACGGCGAGGCCGGCCGCGACCAGCACGGCGAGGGGCCGGCGCGATCGGCGGCGGGCGGGCACGGCGGCAACCGGGGCGGGACGGGCTGCCGAGCGGTCGATCAGGGTGGGCGGGTGGGCCGCCGGCAGGATGCGCAGCAGCTCGGTGGGTGGTTGGGCCGCCGGCAGGATGCGCAGCAGCTCGGTGGACGGCTCGACCGGCTGGCCGGCTCCGAAGCGGCGGGCCAGGTGCGCGGCGCTGGGCCGGTCGGCCGGGTTGGCGGCAAGGCAGGCGACGGTCAGCTCGGCGATGTCGGCGGGCAGGCCGGGCACCTGCAGCGGCGGCACCGGAGTGGCGCGCCGGTGCACCTCCAGAGCGTCCTCCCAGCTCTGCACGGGCAGCGGCGCCCGCCCGGTGAGGGTGCGGTAGAGCAGTGCGCCAAGAGCGTAGACGTCGCTGGCGGGGTCGGGCGGACCGGCAGCCAGCCGCTCCGGGGCGAAGTAGGCGGGCGTGCCCATCAGCGGCCCGCCGGACTGACCGTCGAGCCCGCCGAGTGCGGCGATGCCGAAGTCGAGCACCTTGGCGCCGGTGTCGGTGAGCATGACGTTGCCCGGCTTGACGTCGCGGTGCACGACGCCGATGCGGTGCGCGGCGGCCAGTGCGGCAGCGATCTGCCCGGCCACCCGGACCGCCTCCGGCCAGGGCAGCGGCCCGGTCCGCAGTCGGTCGGCGAGGTTGTGGCCGTCGACGAGTTCCATCACCAGGTACGGGACCACGACGCCGCCGGCCAGGGTCGCCTCGGCGTAGTCGTACACCTGGGTCACGTGCGGGTGGGCCAGCCGGGCGGCCGCGCGGGCCTCGCGTTGGATGGTGGCCCGCAGTTGCGGGTCGGCGGCGAGCTGCCCGGCGAGGACCTTGATCGCGACGGGCCGGCCGAGCACGTCGTCGTCGGCCCGCCACACCTCGGACATGCCGCCGAGGCCGATCCGCTCGCGCAGGACGTAGCGGTCGTGGAGACGGAGGGTGGGGATGAAGGGCGACATGGCTTCACCAGTTTGCCTGGCCGCGCCCTCCTCGACCACCCTCCGTCCCCAGCTCCGCACTGTTCGTCACGTCCGTACCGAAATGCGTCCTGGACAGGCCCGGCCGGTGGTCGGCCGGGCCCCCCGAGTCGGTCAGGAGCAGCGGGGACCGGCGGGCAGTGGTCGCGGCTGGATCCGGTCGGCGAGCCGGCGCAGGGCGACGGCGGCGGCCTGCCGCGTCGGGCTTAGCAGCGCCGGCCGGGCGCGTTCGACCTGGACCGGGGCATCCGGTCGGGCCGAGTTGACGTGTCGGTTCATGGCGTCGAGCGCGCTGATGTATCCGGTGGGAAGTTCCATGGTCATCTCCTCGGGACGGGTCCGGTGGAGCCCCGGACGACGAGTGCGGTGGGCAACAGCACATGGCCGGCTGCCGCGTCGGCCGGTGGATCGAGAAGGAGCTCGGCGGCAATGCGGCCCTTCTCCTCGGCGGGTTGCCGAACGGTGGTGAGGCCCGCCGCGGCGGCCTCGGGGACGTCGTCGAATCCGGTCACCGAGACGGGTGGACGACTGCCGGCCGGCCGCTCGGCCAGCGCGTCCAGCACCCCGAGGGCGAGCACGTCGGAGCCGGCCAGCACGGCCGTCGGCGGCGCGGGCCGGTCGAACAGCCCGGCGACGGCCGCAGCCCCGGCCTGACGGCTGTTACCCGGGGCGTTGATCAGGGTCAGGTCGGCCCAGTCGACGCCGACCTCGGCAAACGCGTCGGCGAACCCGGCGAGCCTGCCGTGGGTGGTCGGGTGCGGCACCTGGTCGACCCCGGCCAGGGTCAGTGGGCCGGCCGGCGCGTCGGGCAGCACCGAGTCGGCGAGCAGGGCAACCTGGCGGTGGCCCAGGCCGGCGACGTGCGCGGCGACGCTGCGGGCAGCGGCCCGCTCGTCGATGCCGACGAACCGCTCGTCGGGGCCGGCGTCCGCACGGGCGGCCGTGCTGACGAAGGGCAGCCCACGATGCCGAATCACCTCCAGCGCCCAATTCTCGTCGGCGACGCAGTAGACGCAGAAACCGTCGACCGCGGCGTTCTCCACCGCGCGGCGGGCGTCGGGCTCGGCCCGTGACAGCGGCACCAGCAGCATGCTGGTGCCGTGCCGCTCGGCGGCCGCGCCCACACCGGCGAGGAAGCGGACCGCGAACGGGTCGGTGAAGGCGTAGGACAGTTGCGAGGTGAACAGCACCCCGATCGAGCCGACGAAGCCTCGGCGCAGCGAGCGCGCGGTGGGGTTGGGGCCGGGGTAGCCGAGCTGACGGGCGGCGTCCATGATCCGTCCCCGAAGGGCGGCGGAAAGCTGGTCCGGACGGCTGTAGGCGTTGGACACGGTGCTGCGGGAGACGCCGACAGCGTCCGCCACGGCTTGCAGTGTTGGCTTCACCCGGCACCCCTCTGTATCGATCCAGTCTGTATCGATACAGAGGCTAACCCGACGAGTCGGTGTCGGTCAATACGGTGTGCGGTCGAGCGGGCCGGGCGCGGTCAGGTCAGGCGGGCCCGAGGTGATGCCCGGGAGGTCACGCCGGGTAGAGGTCGTCCAGCAGGCGGCCGAGGATCTCCGACGTACGCTCCGGTGGCTCGGCCTCGACACAGAGCCGTTCCATGGCCACCGCGTAGTAATCCAGATCGTCGCGCTTGTCGAGGTAGAGGGCGCTGGTGAGCTGTTCGATGTAGACGATGTCGGGCAGCTCCTGGTCACCGAAGCGCAGGATGGTGAAGGCGCCCCCGGCGGCGGCGTGGCCGCCCGCGGCGAACGGGATGACCTGAAGCCGGATATGGGGTGACTTCGTCGCCTCGATGAGCGCGGTGAGCTGGTCACGCATCACCGCCGGGCCGCCGATCGGGCGACGCAACGCCGCCTCGTCCACCACGGCCCAGAGCTGCGGCGGGCTCTCCCGGCGGAGCAACTGCTGACGTTGCATCCGCAGGGCGACGCGCCGGTCGATCTCGGCCGGACCGGCCGTGCCGTGCCCGAGCAGCACGACCGCCCTGGCGTACTCCCGGGTCTGCAACAGGCCGGGCACGAATTGCACCTCGTAGCTGCGGATCAGCGCGGCCGCTGCCTCCAGGCCCAGGTACGACTGGAACCAGGTGGGCAACACGTCGCCGTAGCGGTGCCACCACCCGGGATTGTTGGCGTCCCGGGCGAGCTTGAGCAGCGCCTCGCGCTCGTGCTCCTCGGTGACGCCGTAGAGGGTCAGCAGGTCGGAGACGTCACGCTCCTTGAAGCCGACACGGCCCAGCTCCATCCGGCTGATCTTGGATTCGGAGGAGCGGATCTCCCAGCCGGCGCCCTCCCGGGTCACCCCGCTGGATTCCCGCAGACGGCGCAACTGGGCG
The DNA here is from genome assembly GCF_050936255.1 of Micromonospora sp. CA-259024. Lineage (NCBI taxonomy): Bacteria > Bacillati > Actinomycetota > Actinomycetes > Micromonosporales > Micromonosporaceae > Micromonospora > Micromonospora sp. CA-259024. The sequence continues at coordinate 2,298,838 of NZ_JBNJND010000001.1, forward strand.
CCGAGCAGTATGCGCAGCACGGTCGGCCCGGTTGTCGGGCCACCCTCGGCGGGAACCATCGTCACGTGCGGACCTCCGGATACCGACCCACTGCGGCCGGGCACCCCGGCCCGGCCGACGTGTAAGCATGCCATGGACCGACAGTGAGGTGAACTCCTCCGGACCGGTGAAGTCATCGTCGCCGGGACGGTCCCGCCCCGGGACGCTCAGTTGATCAGATGGTCGAAATCGCCGTCACGTGCGCCGAGCACGAAGGCGGCGATCTCATCCACCGTGTAGATCAACGCCGGCCCCTCCGGATGTCGTGAGTTGCGAACCGCGATGCCCGCTCCCCCGGGCAGTTCGGCGAGTTCGACGCAGTTGCCGCTGGGGTTGCTGCGGCGGCTTTTCTGCCAGCTCAGCGGAGGCAACTGATGGATCGGTACGCCATTGGGTGGCTGCTGCATGTTGGCGTCTTTCTGCTCACGAGCCCGCCGGTGGCCGTGGGAGGAGCGGTGACGGCGAGGGGTGCGGTATCGACATTGGACAGTCCTGCACGTGCATCTGCTATTGCATCTGCACCGGACGGCGAGCATGATAACGCACGTGATCGGTGCTTATCCGTTCACTTTGAGTTACCCCGATCGGGGCAACGAGCAGGGAAAACTGGGCCCGACGCGGCACGCGCGCCGCGTCGACCGATGGCTGGAGGCGGTCGCGGCGATGGGAGGTCTCGTGCCGGATCCGATGAGTGTCGCCTCCGGCATCTGTGCGGCAGGAGCCCTGCTCTCCTCCTGGCAGCTCCGTCGGCGGGCACTGCGGGCCGAGGCCGAGATCGAGCACCTCCAGGCCGAGCTCGCCGCCGAACGGCACGCCGCCAGCCACGACCCGCTCACCGGGCTGCCCAACCGCCGCGCCTTCTACCGCCTGGCGGCTGCCCTGCTCACCGACGCGGACGGCCAGCCGTTGATCGCCGTCGTGCTCGACCTCGACGACTTCAAGCAGATCAACGACCGGTACGGGCACGCCGCCGGCGACCAGGTGCTGATCAGCGTGGCCGAGCGGCTCGCCGGTTTCGCCGGGGACAACCTCATCGCCCGCCTCGGCGGCGACGAGTTCGCCGGCCTGCTCTCCAGCCCCACCATCGACCGGCGCTGGATCGAGCACTCCACCCGCCGACTCAGCGAGACCGTCGCCGCGCCGATCCGGCTGAGCGGGTGCAGCGTCCGGGTCACCGCCTCCGTCGGGCTCGCCCCGGTGACCGGCCCGGCCCAGCTCTCCGAGGCGCTCAGCCGCGCCGACGCGGCCATGTACCAGGCGAAGAGCCTGGGCGGCGCCCGGTCGCCCCGGCAACTGGTCGACAGTGCCCACCTGGCGGACCGCTGACCGGTCCGCCGCCCGCTCAGGTGGGTGCCCCGAACCACCGGGGCCGCCGACTGAGCTCACGCAGCGCCGCGTCGGCGAGAGTGACCAGGCCGACCGGTGACACCAGCCCCCGCACGATCCGCGCCGCCCGATCCCGGTCGGCCGCCCCGGCGTCGGCATTCAAAGCCTGGTCGGTCCAGTCGCTGAGATCGTCGAGGGCGCGGACCGCGAGGAACCAGGCCCGGCGGGCCGGGTCGATGTCGACCGGGCCGTACCCGGCGAGGGCAGCCTTCTGCTGCTCGGCGGTGACCGGCGCGAAGGCGAGCACCCCGCCGACGACGAACATCAGGTCACACTCGGGCGGAGCGAGTACCGCGTCGTCCCAGTCGATCAGCCAGACCTGCCCGTCCGCGCCCAGCAGCAGGTTGCCCAGGTGCGGGTCACCGTGGCAGACCACGCCCGGCCCCGGTCGATCCCGCTGATCGGCGGCGAGGCGCTCGATCTCGCGGCTCAGTGTGCTGACCCGGTCGGCCGCCGCCGACCACACCCCCGCCAACTCCGCGACCAACGAGCCGGCGAGGTCGCTCGGGTCCGGGTCGCGCAGCCGCTCGGCCATCGCGCGGGTCGCGGCCACGATCGACGGGTACGCCGCCCCGCCGGGCGGCAGCAGCCGCCTCAGCTCGTCGATCACCGGCACCGCGTGCACGGCGGCGAGCACCTCGCCGTACGCGCGCCAGTGCGCCTCGGTCATCGGGCCGTCAAGCGCCCGCAGGCCAGAGGCCCACGGCACCACCGAGAGCCGCTGGCCGTCGTGCTCGACGAACAGCCGTCCGTCGTGGGTCCGCAGCGGCGCGGCGATACCCGGCACCCCCTGCCCGGCCAGGTACGCCGTCACGACCAGGCCGGCCGGGGTGCCGCCACCGCTCAGCTTGACCGCGTACCGGGCGCCGTCGGCGGCCTGGGCCAGCCACAGTCGGGCGTGCTGGTCCGCACCGTGGGCCACGTCGTCCATCCTGGACAGAGAAAGCCCGAAGTCCGCCCGGACCCGGTCGACCACCTGCCGCCGCACGTCCTCGATCATGCGGACACCATGCCAGCACACGGGCCAGCGACCCACCGGTTAGTCCGCTCGCGGCCTCAGGTCAGCGCAGCGTGGTCAGGTATCGGTCCAGCGCGGCGTACGACTCGGCGGCACCCTGCGCCATGCCGGAGTCGACCATGCCGTCGCGCTCCGCAGTGGTGTCGAAGCGGGTGGTGCTCGTGAGGATGGTCCGTCCGTCCTGCTCGGTGAAGACCAGCGTCTCCACCGCCACATGGCCGGGCATGCCCTCGAACTCGAAGGTCTGCACGATCCGCTCCGGCACGACGATCTCCCGGTATTCACCACGGAAGGCGTAGTCGTTGCCGTCCGAGGCGTGCTCGACGCAGCGGTAGTGGCCGCCCTCCCGGAAGTCGATCTCCACGTCCAGCGGGTTGCCCCGCCCCCACCAGTGCTTGAGGTGCTCGGCCTTGGTGTGCGCGGCGTAGACCAGCTCGCGCGGGGCGTCGAAGGACCGGGTGAGGGTGATCTCCCGGTCGGACGGTAGGTCGATGGTCAGCTCAGGGTGCTCGCTCATCGTGGGTCTCCTTCAGGTCGCGTAGGTAGTCGTCCAAGGTGTCGTAACGGTCGTCCCAGAGCCGGCGATACTGGTCGACCCAGTCGGCGAGCGTCCGCAGCGGCGCCGGGTCGAGCCGACAACGACGCCACTGCGCCTCGCGGGCCCGCACGATGAGCCCGGCGCGTTCCAGCACGGCGAGGTGCTTGGAGATCGCCTGAACGCTGATCGGGAACGGCGCCGCCAACTCGTTGACCGTGGCCTCGCCGGTCGCGAGCCGGGCCAGGATCGCGCGCCTGGTCGGATCTGCGAGCGCGGCGAACACGGCACTGACCGGATCTGCTGTCATTTGTCGCTCTCAACCATGTGGTTAATCAACCCTTGGGTTGAATATACAACTCCCCCCGTCCATGTCAACGGCCTTCCGCCACATCGGGGCCAACGCCGCGGCGGGTGTTTCCGGGATGCCCTCCGGGTATGAGAAGAGCGGCATCCTCAGACGACGGCCGGAAGGAACCGATGTGGCGAGCATTCGCGCCCTCGTTCTCAACTGCACCCTCAAGCCGTCGCCGGCCCCGTCCAGCTCGGAGCAGCTCGCTCGGGAGGTGCTCGCCGAGTTGGCCAGGCAGGGCGTGGAGGGTGAACTGGTCCGGGTCGTCGATCACGACGTGCGCTTCGGGGTGTCCACGGATGAGGGCGACGGCGACGGTTGGCCGGCGATCCGTGCCAAGCTGCTGGCGGCCCAGGTGCTCATCATCGCCACACCGATCTGGCTCGGTCAGCCCGCCAGCGTCTGCAAGATGGTGCTCGAACGCCTCGACGCCGAACTCTCCGAGACCGACGCCGAGGGCCGGCTCCTCACCTACGGCAAGGTGGCCGGTGTCGCCGTCGTCGGCAACGAGGACGGCGCGCACCACACCATCGGCCAGGTGCAGCAGGCACTCAACGAGGTCGGGTTCACCCTCGCCGCTGCCGCCGCGACCTACTGGGTCGGCGAGGCACTGCACACGGTGGACTACCGCGATGCCGGCCCCAAGCCCGACACGACCGGGCGCACCACGAAGGCGCTGGCACTGAACACCGCACACCTGGCCCGGCTGCTCGCCGACCAGCCGTACCCGCCGCCGGACGCGCAGGGGGCCGCGGTAGGCCCGAGCCACGAGCCGGCCTGACCACTGGACATCTCGACACCGCGTCCTGGGACGCCTCGAACAGCGAGCAGAACTACCGGCGAGGTCAGCGCCAGCCGTAGCCGGCGCGCAGCGCCTGCCCGATCCGGTCGAACCGTGGCCGGTCCAGCACCGCGCCCTCACGGCGGATGCTGTCCTCGCGCATCGTGAGCACCCGGTCCAGCCGGACCCAGCTCGGCCGGTTGTCCCGGTCCCACTCACCCGGCCCGAGCGCGAACCAGTGCCGCTGCCCGTCCCGCTCACTCTGACTGGACAGCATCAGCCCGAACAGCGTCCGGCTGTGCCGCCCGACGACGAGCACCGGCCGGTCCTTGCCCTGCCGGGGGTCGTCCTCGTACGGCACCCATGTCCAGACGATTTCCCCCGGGTCGGCCTGGCCGTCCCGCTCCGGGGCGTAGGTCAGCTCCCGACGCTGCAGCGCACTCACCTGACGGCGGCGGGCCACCTGCGCGGGGGCCGGCCCGGTTCGCCGGGGCGACGGAATCACCGCACCCACCCGAGAGATCCGAGCCGCGACATTCCTCAACAGACCAGCCACGGCGGGCAGCCTACCCGCCGCCGTGCCGGCCGCCCGCATGGGCGTTGCTACGGCAGACTGGTGCCCCGCATCACGACGACGTGGAGGTGCTCGCAGTGACCATGAGTGAGGTGCCGCGTGACCTGCCGATCCTGGAGCGACGTGCGGTGCGGCTGGTGGTCACCGACGACACCGACCGCGTGTTGCTGTTCCACACCCGCGACCCGGACCATCCACGGCTGGGCACCTGGTGGGAGCTGCCCGGCGGTGGCATGGACCCCGGGGAGACCTACCGTGACACGGCGGTGCGGGAGCTACGCGAGGAGACGGGCATCGTGGTCACCGTCGACGAGGTGGGCGCCCCGACCTGGCGACGACGGGCGAGCTTCCTGCACCGTCAGGTACGGCACGTCCAGGACGAGGTGATCGTCGCCGTACGGCTGGCGGTCCCCGGTCCGGACGTGGACGAGGCGCACCGGCTCGACTACGAGCGGGAGGACTACTTCGGCTTCCGCTGGTGGCCGGTGCCGGAGGTGGTGGCAAGCCGGGAACGGTTCTACCCCGGGCAGCTCCCCGGTCTGATCACCCCCTTTCTCGCGGGCACGGAGATCGACGAGCCGTTCGAGCTGTGGTCGTGAGCCGGACGGGCGGGCAGAGTAGGGGCATGCCGACCCACCTGCACGGGCCGCTCTCCACGTACGCCGCTCGATTGCACGCCGCGATCGGCGACCGGCACCACGTCGCCTCGCCGCTCGGCGCCTGGCTGCTGCTCGCGGTCTGCGCCACCGCGGCGGCGGAACCCGACCCTGCGGCCGAGGAACTGGCCCACGCCCTGGGCACCGACCTGGCCAGCGCGGCCGAGGTCGCCCGAACGCTGCTGGACGCACCGCATCCGCTGGTCGCGTCCGCCACCGCGCTGTGGCACCGGGCGGGTCAGGTCGACGGCGGGCCGGCGGAGTGGCGGACCGCGCTGCCCACGACGACCGACGTCGGCGCGCTGCCCGACCAGGCCGGGTTGGACGCCTGGGCGCGCGAGCACACCCTCGGCCTGATCGAGACGTTCCCGCTGCGGGTCGGGCCGGACGTGGTGCTGGCTCTGGCCAGCGCGGTGGCCACCCGGGTCTCCTGGGCGACCCCGTTCGAGGTCGCGGACGCCCGCGCGCTCGGTGCCGGCAGCGGCTGGGCCCGCCGGTTACGACGGGCGCTGCGGAGTCCGAGCCACGGCCACCGATGCGCCATCGTGTCGACCAGGCGGGCCGGTGACGTGATCCTGCACGCCGCGCCGGCCCGGATGACCGACGGAGCGGGGCTGGTGGTCCTCTCGGTGGCCGCCGCACCGCAGGTGCCGCCGGCCGAGGTGCTGGCCGTCGCATACGACCTGAGCACCGGCGCGGCCGACGGCGCGCAACCGGCCGGCAGCCGCTCCCTGTTCGACCTGCCGCTCGGCGACACTCCCCTCTGGACGCTGCGCGAGGAGCGGGTACGAACCCGGGCCCGCGACGGCCGCGAGGAGCGACACGTCGCGGTGCTCCCCTGCTGGTCGGCCCGGAGCGAGCACGACCTGAGCGCTTCGTCGCTCGGCTTCCCGGCCGCGTCGGCAACGCTGGCGAAGACGCTGGCTCTTCCGCTGGAGAGTGTCGAGGCGCGACAGACGGCGATGGCCCGGTTCGGCCGGTTCGGTTTCGAGGCGGCGGCGGTGACCGGCATGTTCGGGCTGACCAGCCTGCCGCCGGAGGGCGTCGCCCGCACCGCCGAGTTGCGTTTCGGCCATTCGTACGCCGTGGTGGCCATCGCGACCGACACCCGGGCCGACGGTGTCACCGGGCCGTGGCACGGGGTGCCGGTCTTCTCCGGCTGGGTCGATGAGCCGGAAGAGCTGCCCGAGGCCGACGCCGTCGACCGGTGACCCGGGCCGGCGACCAGAGGCGCGGTCCGAGGAACAGCGCCGAAGCCGCCGGCGTGTCCCCCATGACCGTGTACCGGCACTTCCCGACAAAAGAGGACCTCGTGCTCATCGACCAGCACACCCCACTCGTCGCCGAGCGGATCGTCGCATCGCCGGCCACGCAGCCCCTGGTCCGCCGCATCGGCGGCGCGCTCATCCGCCGGGATGCGTGATGAGCCGCCTCCCGAAGGACCAGGTGGCCAGGACGCTCAGTTCGAGGACGAGGTGGTCACGATCGAGCGGCGGTTGACCGGTACGACCTTGGCGGGCGCCCTCGCCGCCGGCACCATGCCGCGCGAGGACGCGTACGCGGTCATCGTCGAGGTCGTCGCCGCGCTTGCCGCTGGTGGCGCACTCCCGGCGGCCCGAGAGCTGGCCGTGCTGGGCGAGAACTCCCCGCTGTTCGCAGCCGGAGAGGACTTTTCGGTGGCACTCGCGCGGCTCGCCGAACGCCGGGCCGAACGTTTCCGGCCGGTGTTGAGCCGGGCCGTCGTCGACTTCGACGAGAAGGCCGCCGCGCTCACCGGACGCCTGGTCGACGTCGACAGTGGCCGCCGAGCCGTGATCCACGGTGACCTGATCCCGGGGAATGTCCTGGTCGACGCCTCAGGCAGGCCGAGTGCGGTGCTGGACTGGGGCTTCCTGACGACCGAGGGCGACCCGGCGTTCGACGCGGCGGTCACCGCGGCGATCTTCGACATGTACGGGCCGGAGGCGCCGGACGTCGAGCAGGATCTCCTCGACCGCTTGGAGGCGCGGATGGGCTGTGACCGGACGGCGATGCTCGTCTACCGGGCCGCCTACTCGCTGATCACGGCGAACGCCTACGACCCGACGGGTCAGGACGGCCACTTCGCCTGGTGCGTGGCGGCGCTCAACCGAACCGACGTCACCAAGGCGCTCCTGGGCTGACCTGCGCTTGGATGGGCTCACCCGCCGGGGTGGACGGAGTCCTCGCCGGCCTGCGCCGCCTTCCGTACCTCGTCGTTCGCCGCGGTCGCGTCGTAGCCGGCTGCGCGGAGCAGGTCGCTGGCGGCGGTACGCAGCTGGGTGACCACCGCGTCCCCGAACTCGTCGACGCCCCGGGCGCGGGCACGGCCAGCCTGGTGGACCGCGTCGCGTACCGCTTCGCCGGTTCTCTCGGTCGGTCGCCCGGCGCGATGTTCCTGGCGCAGCAGCTCAACCGCGTCGGCGAGCCGTCCGACGCTGGTGGGCAGATCGCGGGGAATCGGCTCGTTGTACTGCAACGCCATCGCTGATCGGCGGGCCACTCCCCGGCTGTGCTCGATGACCCGTTCCACCTGCTGGCTCGCGCGGGCGAACCGCTCCACATCCTGCCGGCGTAGCCAACGGGCAGGGGCGAGGCTGACCACCTCTTCGGCGCCACTCAGTGCCTGGTGCATCCGGTCAAGGTCGGGGCCCATGTTGCGTAGTGCGTCCAACGCTCGGACTGCCCGCTGCTGATCACCGGTGGTCAGCGCTGCGGACACCTCCCTCAGCTGACCGGCGAGGCAGTGGTAGATCGGGGCGGCGTCCCGGTCGAGGATCCGCATCGGGTTCAGCGGCACCAGCAACGCGACCACCACGAGGCCCACGGCGCCGCCGACCATCGCCTCGACGATCCGAGGCCATTCGAGGTCGCTCTGAGCAGGAGCGAGGGTCGCGAGCAGCACCGCCGTACCGCCGGCCTGGCCGACGGCCGCCCCGCTGCGTCCGAACAGGACGAGCGTGGCAAGGACGGCACACCCGACGACGAATCCGGTCTGCCAGAACCCGGTGCCCAGAAAGGTCAGCAGGAGGTCGGTGGTGGCGATGCCGAGGCCAACTCCGAGCAGCAGTTCGATGGTCCGGTGGGCACGTTGGCCGAGCGCGGCGACGATCGTGCCCACGGCGGCGGAGGGGGCGAAGATCGGCGCGGGGTTGCCCAGCAGATCATGTCCGATCGACCAGGCCAGAGCTGCCGCGAGCCCCGCCTGCACCGAGATCACCAGGGCCGCTTCCAGCTGACTCAGCCGCAGTCGCCCCGCCCGGCCACCTCGACCGCGAAGCTGGGCAGCGGCCGCCTTCATGCGTTCCACCGCACGGCCGCGCCGAGTGTGGCTGACGCCATGCCGGCGGCGACCATCGGGATCCACCGAGCACTCGTACCACGCCGCACCCCGGCCAGTCCGGACAATCCCGACACCAGCAGCGAGGATCCCTCGCCCGACAAGCGTGCACCGGCAGGTCAGCGGCCGCTCGGAGCGCCGTGATCGACTCGGGTTCCCGGACCTGGGGGTGTCACGGGCACGGGGATGCCCCGATTTCCAGGAACGCGAGTGGATCTCGCCGGACCGGGAAGGGACGGGCCGGGAGCGCGCCGGGTCAGGGCTCGTACCGCTCGGGCGCGGCCCTGCCGTCGCCGTCGCGCGGCAGTCGCGCCACCATCTCCCGGAACTCCCGTACGGTCATCGCCTCGCGCAGGGTCGCGAAGACGGCTCCGGTTCCCGCCCGGGCGGTGGCCGGGTCCACCCCGGCCCGCTGCCCCACCCGACGAAGGAACTCCGCCGGGCCGGCACCCGCCGGCGGTGGAGCCGCGGCAGCGCCACCGACATCCGGACCCAGCCCGGCGTCCAGCCCGTCCACGTCGAGGCCCGGGCCGACCGCCCCGGTCGGATGCGGAGGAGGGTCAAGGCCCCCGGCCCGGCCCGTGGTGGGGGCGGTGGTCCCGGCCGCATCCGGGGCCGGACCGGTCAGGTAGCCGTCGACCTCGTCCGGAAGGTGCCCGACGAGGTCGTCTGGCGCTCCGCCGGTCACCCGCTCGGCCATCGTCTGCAGCACGGCACGGGCGAGGGCGGCGGCCTGCTCGGTCGGCAGGCCGGACCGCCGGGACACCGCGTCGATGAAGTACGGAAACCCGTCGCCGTCGGTCACGCCCGGGCGGTTACCCCCGGTCGGCGTCGGCAAACTGTGCGTCAGCGCAGCAGGCCCTCCGCCAGCAGGTGGTCGAAGATGAGGTGGTCGACCGGCGAGGTGCGGTGCCGGTCGGCGTACCCGAGCCACGCCATCTCGGCGATCTCGCTGGCGGGCCGCAACCGCCCCTGATATCCGCCCCGGTAGCAGGTCATCCGTACGGTGACGCCGGCCGGGTGGCTGTGCGCCTGGCTGGTGAAGGTGCCCAGGTGCACCGCGTCGCGCACGTCCACCTCGACGCTCAGCTCCTCGCTGATCTCCCGACGCAGGGTTTCCAGGTCGGTCTCGCCCGGCTCGCGCTTGCCACCCGGCAGGTACCAGACGTCCTTGCCCGCAGACCGGGTGCTCAGGACCCGCCCGTCCTCGATGAGGATCCAGGCCACCTTGTCGATCTCGGGCACGCCACCCCTTCCGGTCGATGAGAACGGGCACGCTACCACCCTGCCCCTGCCGGAAACAGGATCAGGGCCCGGGTTCGTCGACCAGCAGGTCGAGCAGCAGCGCGGCGGTCCAACTGAACGCCGGCGAACCCAGCCCGGCACCGGTGTCCGGGTGGAAGTACTCGTGGCAGCCGGCACCGGCGACCAGCCCGATCATCGATCTGCGCAGCCCGGCCGCCAGCTCGGGGTGCCCGTGCGCGAGCAGCCCGCGCCGGACCAGCCAGCCGATGTTCAGCCAGCTCGGCCCCCGCCAGTAGCGCAGCGGCTCGAAGTCGGGCGCGGTGCGGTCGTAGGTGGGCAATGGCCGGTCCATTCGCCGGGCGACCCCGAAGCGCGCCGACCGGGCCTCGACGACCAGCGCGCCGACCTGTCGGCTCGGCAGGTCGGGCAGGATCAGCGGCGTCAGCCCGAGCACGGTACGGGCGTTGAGCAGCCGGTCGGTGCGCAGGTCGCGGGGCTGGAACGTGCCGGTGCCCGGGTCGTAGAGCCGTCGTACCAGGGCTTCGGTGATCCGGGCCGCGCGGGCCCGGTGCGGCCCCGGGTCGTCGCCGATGAGCGCGGCGATCTCGGCGAGGGCGTGTTCCGCAGCCCCGAACGCGGCGTTGAACAGCGGGCACTCCACCAGGAACGGGTGACCGCCGGCCAGGTCCCGGTCGGAGTAGCCTCGGTCCCGGTAGGCGGCGACGATCGCCAGGTAGCGCGCGTAGTCCAGGTCCGTGGGGCGGTGCGCGGCGTCGGCGTGCGTGGTGTCGTGCCGACGGTACGCGCGCATGACGGCCGCCTCGGCCGGGACCGCGGCCATCGGCTCGTCCCAGGCCGGGCTGTTGTCCAACCCGGACTCCCACGGGTGCACGATGCAGACCAGCCCGTCGCCGGTCAGATCACGCCGCCCGGCCAGGTAGCGCTGCTGGGCGACCAGGGCGGGATAGAGCCGGCGAAGCGCGGCCAGGCCAGCCGGGTCGGGTGCCCACCGGTACGCCAGCCACGCGGCGAGCGCGTGCACCGGCGGCTGGACCAGGCCGGAGGTGTCCGCAGCCGGCGCGCCCTGGGCGTTCGCCGAGCGCCACATCTCCGGCCCCGGGAAGTACGCGCCGACCCGCATCGCCGGGTTGAACACGATGTGCGGCACCCGTCCGTCGGCCCACTGCGCCCGGAACAGGCTCGCCAGCTCCCGCCAGGCCCGTTCGGGGCGGACCTGGGCCAGCCCGATCGCGATGAACGCGGAGTCCCAGCTCCACTGGTGCGGGTAGAGCGTGCGCGACGGCACCGTGTGGTCGTGCTCCCAGTTGGCGTCGAGCGTGTCGACCGCGAGCTGGCGCAGCCCGGCCGAGTCGGCCGGCCCACCGGTGCGGACGGGGTCGGAGGCGGCGGTCACACCGACGCGCCTCGGTCTGGCACCGGCGGTCACGCGGCGGCCCGCCGGGGCAGCGCGTGTCGCAGCACCGTGGCGGCCTGCTGCAGGGCTCGGACCGGGTCACCGCGCAGGCGACACTCCAGGGCCAGCCAGCCCCGGTAGTCCAGTTCCAGCAGGGTACGCACCAGTGCCGTCCAGTCCAGGTGCCCCGCTCCTGGCTGGTACCGGTTGGAGTCGCTGACCTGCACGTGCCCGAGGTACGGCGCGGCGGCCCGCAGGGCGCGGTGCATGTCGTCCTCCTCGATGTTCATGTGGAAGGTGTCGGCGACCACCCGGACGGAGGGCAACCCGAGCGCGGCGCAGAGCGCGACCGCCTCGTCGAGACGGTTGACCATGTGGTCCTCGTACCGGTTGAGGGGTTCCAGGAAGAGGGTGACCCCCTCGGCCCGGGCGTGCTCGCCCAGCGCGCCGAGGGCGTCGAGGAGCACCTGCCGGTCGCCGGCCGGCGGGCGCGGCGGCTCGAACGGCGGTAGCCGCCGGGAGAACATCCCCCAGGCCGCCGGGGTCATCACCCCGACGCCGCCCAGCTCGGCTATCACCGAGAGCTGGGAGCGCAGGTTGCGGACGGCGTCGGCGGACCGCGCGGGGTCGAAGTCGCCGATGAAGTGGTCCATCTCGACGCAGACGGTGGGCATCACCACCCCGGCGGCGCGGGCTCGGCGCAGCTCCGGCAGCCGGCGGACGAACGCGAGGTCACCGCGCCCGCGTAGCTCGATGCCCTGGTAGCCGAGAGCGGCCGCGAGGGCGTACTTCTGGATCAGGTTGGTGCCCGGCAGGAGTTGTTCCTGGCAGGCCAGCGCGATGGTGGTCATCTAGAACCTCAACACCACTTGGAGGACGTCACCGGCGCCGCGGTCGAGCAGCGCGAGGGCGTCGGCGACCGCGCTGGCGTCGACGATGTGGCTGACCAGCGGCAACGGGTCGACGCTGTGTTCGGCCACCAGGTCCATGAAGGTCTGCGCCACCCGGTCTCCGGTCCACCGGCCGGCCATGCTCGGCGCGGGGGTGGGGCCGGAGACCTGGGCGGCCACCAACTGGATGCGGTTGTGGTGGAACTCCTCGCCGAGGCCGAGCGCGTCGGCCTGGCCCTGGTAGAAGCCGGCGGCCACGACCCGGCCGGCGTGTGTGGTGGATCGGATCGCCTCGTGCAGCGCCGGGTACGCGCCGGACAACTCCAGGCAGACGTCCGCGCCCCGGCCACCGGTGGCCCGACGGAGCACGGCGGCGGCGGACTCGGCACCGGCGTCCACGGTGGTTCGCGCCCCGTAGCGGGCGGCGTGTTCCAGCCGGTCGGGCACCCGGTCGACGGCCACCACCCGGGCGCCGGAGAGCACGGCGAGCCGGGTGGCGAGCAGCCCGATCACGCCCTGCCCGAAGACACCGACCCAGTCGCCGAGGTGCAGGTCGGCGGCGAGCACAGCGGTCAGCGCGATGGCGCCGGGCCGGGCGAAGACCGCAGCGAGTGGGTCCAGCCCGGCGGGGAGCGGACGGACCGCCCCGGCCGCGAGCACGGCCTCGGCCCGGTGCCCCCAGATGCCCCAGACGAGCTGTCCCGGGTGTCGGTCGGTGACCTCCGGTGCGACCTCGACGACCTCGCCGACCTCCTCGTAGCCGAAGCCGATCAGCGGGTAGGGCACCGGGGTCTGTCGGGGCACGAACATCCGGGCGGCGTCGTCCCAGTCCTTGCTGAGCCGGGGATTGCTGCCTCGGTAGAGGGTGAGCTCGGTGCCGGCGGAGATGCCCGAGTAGCGGGTGCGGACTCTGACCTGGCCGGGGCCGAGCGGATCCGGTGGGCAGGGCTCGAGGCTGATCCGTCGAGGCCCGGCGAGAGAGACCACCCAGTTGCCCATGTGTCACATCCCGGTAGCACTGGGTTCCAGGATAGCAAAAAATGGCTATATGTCTTGTCATTGATCAATCGAAGGTGTTGAATCCGGCATGTACCCTTCGAGAGGAGTGCCACCGATGTCAACACCTCCGAGGCGGATACTCGCCACCACCCTGATCCTGGCACTGGCAACGTCCACCCTGCTGGCCTGCGGAGATGACGAACCGGACAGCAACAACAAAAAGATCACCGTCTGGAGCCTGGAGGACGTCGCCGACCGGGTCACCGCCACCAAGGCGATCATCGCCGACTTCACCGCCAAGACCGGGATCCAGGTCGACCTCGTGACCGTCAACGAGGACCAGTTCCCCTCCCTGATCGCCGCCAACGCCGCCGCCGGCGACCTGCCCGACGTGGTCGGCTCGGTCTCCCTGGCCGGCATCCGTACGCTCGCCGGCAACGAGCTGCTGCACACCTCGGCGAACGCGGAGATCGTCGACAGGCTGGGCCGGCAGACGTTCTCCCCCCGGGCGCTGGAGCTCACCTCCGACGACGGCACGCAGCTCTCCGTCCCCAGCGACGGGTGGGGGCAGTTGCTCGTCTACCGCAAGGACCTGTTCGCCGCCGCCAACCTGCCCGTCCCCGACACGTACGAGCGGATCACCGCCGCCGCCACGAGGCTCAACACCGGCGGCGTCGCCGGAATCACCGCGGCGACCGCCCCCAGCGACGTGTTCACCCAGCAGACCTTCGAGCACCTGGCGCTTGCCAACGGCTGCCAGCTCACCGACGACTCCGGCAAGGTCACCCTGGATTCACCCCAGTGTGTCGAGGCGTTCCGCTTCTACGGCGACCTGATCCGCACCAGCTCGGTGAAGGGCGCGCAGGACGTGGACACCACCCGAGCCACCTACTTCGCGGGCAAGGCGGCCATGGTGATCTGGTCGCCGTTCATCCTCGACGAGCTGGCCGGGCTGCGCAGCGACGCCAAGCCGACCTGTGCGCAGTGCCAGGCGGACCCGGGGTTCCTCGCGAAGAACAGCGGGTTCGTCACCGCGATCAAGGGCCCGAACGGCACCGAACCGGCACAGTACGGCGAGATCAGCTCCTGGGCCGTGCTGGACGCCGCGGCGACCGACCCGGCGAAGTCCTTCGTGGAGTACATGCTCAGCGACGGTTACCCGCGCTGGTTCGGCATGTCCCCCGAGGGCCGCTTTCCGGTGCGCAAGGGCACCCCGGCCGAGCCGGAGGCGTACCTGACCGCCTGGAACACCAGCCAGGCGGGCGTGGACGCGAAGAAGCCGCTCGCCGAGGTGTACGGCGACGAGGTGCTCGCCACGCTGCGCCGCAGCCCGGACACGTTCGGCCGGTGGGGGCTCAGCCAGGGGCAGGGCAAGCTGGTCGGCGCCATGCTCGGCGAGTTGCCGGTGCCCAAGGTGTTGGGCGACCTCATCTCCGGCAAGTCCGACGCGGCGGCCGCCGCCACCCGCGCCAAGAAGGACGTCGACGCCATCAAGGCCGGCGTCAATTGACCACCACCGCACCCGGCCCCGGCCGCTCCCCCACCCGGGAGCGGCCGGCGCCGGCCCGCCGCCGACCGCTGACGCTGCGCCGCCGCGAATCCCGTGCCGGGCTCGCGCTGGTCGCGCCGACCCTGCTCGTCACGATCGCCGTGATCGGCATCCCGATCGTGTGGACCGTGGTGCTCGCGTTCCAACGCGTCCGGCTCGCCACGCTGCGCAAGACCGGCCTGTTCGGCGAGTTCACCATGGACAACATCGATCGGGTGCTGCACACACCCGGCTTCGCCGACACGCTCTGGGTCACGCTGATCTACAGCCTCGGCGGCACCGTCGGGTCGATCCTGCTCGGCCTGGTCGCCGCCCTGGTGGTCCGCCGGCCGTTCCGGGGCCGCACCCTGGTCCGGGCGTCCATGCTGCTGCCGTACGTGGCGCCGGTGGTCGCGGTGACCTTCGTCTGGCAGGTGATGCTCGACCCGCAGCTCGGCATCGTCAACCACTGGGGTCAACGGCTGCTCGGCTGGGACGCCCCGGTCCCGTTCCTCTCCCAGGAGTCGACCGCGCTGGCCACGGTGATCGTGTTCGAGGCGTGGCGGTACTTCCCGTTCGCCTTCCTGTTCCTGCTGGCCCGACTCCAGGCGGTGCCCGGCGAGTTGGAGGAGGCCGCCCGGGTCGACGGCGCCACCCCCACCCAACGGTTCCGGCACATCCTGCTGCCGCAACTGCTGCCGGTGATCGCCCTGCTGGGCGTGCTGCGCTTCATCATGACGTTCAACAAGTTCGACGACGTCTACCTGCTCACCGGCGGGGCGGCCGGCACCGAGGTGGTCAGCGTGCGGGTGTACGAGTTTCTCACCGCTCGTACCGACATCGGCGCCGCCGCCGCGCAGGCGGTGGTGCTGGCCGTGGTGCTCATCGTGTTCGTGCTGATCTACCTGCGCTTCTTCGGACGGAGGGTGAACTGATGGACCGGGACGTGATCGAGACGGTGAGCCTGCGCTGGCTGCGCCGCCTGGTGATCGCCGTGTTCCTGGTGGTCACCGTCTTCCCCTTCTACTACATGCTGATGCTCTCGGTGCGCCCCATCGAGCGGCTGCTGCTCGACCCCGGCGCGTTGGTGGTCGGCTTCGGTGAGCTGACCGTGGCCACGTACGCCGAGGTGCTCAAGGCCACCGACGACGGCGGACAGGGGTTCCTCACCTTCATCCGCAACAGCGGGCTGGTCGCGGTCGCGGCGACCCTGCTCACCCTCGTGGTGGCGATCCCCGGGGCGTACGCGGTGGCCCGGCTGCGGTTCTTCGGCCGGCGGCAGGTCGACTTCCTGTTCCTGGCGGTCTACCTGTTCCCGTCGATCGTCATCGCGATCCCGTTGTTCGTGGTCTTCACCCGGGCCGGGCTGCGCGGCTCGCTGTTCGGCCTGGTACTGGTCTACATCTCGCAGACGCTGCCGGTGTCGGTCTACATGCTGAAGAACTACTTCGAGACCATCCCGGTCAGTCTGGAGGAGTCCGCCGCCATCGACGGCGCCGGTCGGCTCGGCATCATCCGGCGGGTCAGCCTGCCCCTCGCCATGCCGTCGATCATGGCGGTCGCGCTCTACGACTTCATGATCGCCTGGAACGAGTTCCTCTTCGCCCTGCTGTTCCTCGTCGACAAACCCGACCGGTGGACGGTGTCGCTGGGGCTGTCCCTGCTCGCCGACGGAGTGGAGGTGCCCAAGACGGTGCTGATGGCCGGGTCGGTCGTCCTCACCCTGCCCATCGTGATCCTCTTCTTCGCCAGTGAACGGCTGCTCACCGAGGGGCTGACCAGCGGCGCCGAGAAGGGATGATCGTCTCCCCCGGGTCCCCGGCCACGCCCCCACCGGCCCGGTTACGGTGGCCACATGGCCAACCCGACCCGCTGGGCAACCGACACCGGTCCCGAGCACTCGCAGTGGTATATCGACCGGTTCCGCAAGCTGGCGGCCGACGGCGCGGACCTGGCCGGCGAGGCCCGACTGGTGGACGCCCTGGTCGCGCCCGGCTCGCGGATTCTCGACGCCGGCAGCGGCACCGGCCGCGTCGGTGCCGCTCTGGCCCAGCGCGGGCACACCGTGGTCGGGGTGGACGCCGACCCCGCGCTGGTGGCTGCCGCCCGCGCCGACTATCCCGGCCCGACGTGGCTGGTCGCCGACCTCGCCGAGCTGGACCTACCGGCGATGGGTGAGGCGGAACCGTTCGACGCGGCGGTGCTGGCCGGCAACGTGCTCGCCTTCGTCGCCGCCGGCACCGAGCCGGAGGTGCTGCGCCGCGTCGCCGGCCACCTGCGGCCGGACGGAGTGCTGGCCGTGGGCTTCGGCACCGAGCGCGGCTACCCGCTGACCGCGTTCGACGCCGACGCCGTGGCCGCCGGGCTGCGCGTGGAGCAGCGCTTCGCCACCTGGGACCTCCGCCCGTGGCGCGACGACGCACCGTTCGCGGTCAGCATCCTGCGCCGCCCGGCCGACTGACACCCGGCCCCGCCCCGATCGGCCGTGTCACCCTCAGTCGGGGGCGGCGACGGCCCGAGCGGCGGCCGGGTCCAGGGTGGCGCCGGCGGGCACGAGGCTGACCAGGCCGGCCGGCAGCCGCAGCGGACGCACATCGCGGTAGCCGAGCATCGCGAGCACCTCACGGTCCGACAGCACGTACCGGCGGCCCAGGTCGGTGACCACGGAGACCGCGCCGCCGGACGCACCCGGCGCCGCCGCGGCCTCGACCACCGCCCCGCGACCCGGCTCCACCACCACATGGTCGGCCAGCACCGCCCCGCCGGTTGGCGCGGTCCGCGGCACGGCCGCCAGGTCTCGCAGCGGTACGCCCCAGCGCACCTCACCAACCCCACCGTCGTCGGCGACGCGGGTGCAGAGCGCACCGTCGTCGCCGGCCGCGAGTCGGGGCGGGGTCGGCGGCGGGGCGGTCGGGCCGCTGGGGGCGAGGTCGGGCACCGTCGGCAGCGCGGCGAACCGGCCCAACGTCATCGGCTCCGGTGCACCCTGCCCGGTGCGGGCCAGCAACAGCCCCGCCTGCAGTTCGGAGATGCCGGCCAACCCGGCGTCGAGGGCCACCGCGTACTGCCGGCCGCCGCCGGAGTTGCTCACCAGGTAGACCGTGCCGATCGTGGCGCCCGGCACCCGAGTGGCGGGCCGGCCCAGGCGGGGCAGGTCGAGCGGGGCGAGGTCGGTGCCGGCGGGCAGCGAGTTGAGCAGGGCGGGCGCCACCGGCACCGCCTGTGCCCGGGTGGTGGCGAGCGCCGCCAGCACCCTGCTGGGATCGCGGACGAGATAGCGCCGTTGGTGCCAGACCAGGTGCAACCCGCCGTCGGGGTGACGCAGCAGCAACGCGTCGTCGCCCAGGGGCCGGCCGCCATGGGGCTCGGTGCCGATCAGCAGCGCGGAGCGGGGCCTCTCGCCGCCCGTGACCGTCGAGCAGACGGTCCACGCCGCGGTGGCCAGCCGGCCGGGGGCGGGCAGCGAATCGGGGGCGTCGGCGATGCCCAGGGGCAGACCGCGTGGCACGCCGTCGATCGTGCGTCGGGAAACCAGCACGGTCTTCGACCTGTCCGCGCCGACGATGAGCAGCGCCGAGGCGTAGTTGAGCACCGGGTGCAGCTTCTGCTCGCGGTAGACGAACCGGGCGCCGGACTCCTTCTCCACGATCACCGCGCCCGGGTCGCGCCACCCTTTGCCGCCACCGGCGAACAGGCCGTAGAGCGCCGAGCCACCGAGCCCGATCGCGGCGACCAGGACGCTGGCCAGGCCGGCGCCGGCCAGCCGCCGAAACGGCGACTGCGCGGGGTCGGTCTCCCGCATGACCAGGGCGGCGACCGCCCGCTGGACGCTGAACTGGTAGGAGTGCAGCTGGTCCTGCCGCGACGGCATGAGGTCCCTTCCGGTGGATCGGCCGGGCACAGAATATGCGCTACGTCGATGTCCCGCGGACCCTGCGTGGTCGTCACGGGGCAACCGGTACCATCCGGGGACGAATCCGACGGCGAGAGGGCACCCGTGGGCGCGCGTTTCGAAGAGCTGGCCTGGCGGGAAACCCCGATCGGGGCGATCAGCCTGCGTCGGCGCCGCGACCCGGCACTCCAGGTCGAGGTGTACGAGGTCAAGCTCGACGACGAGTACCTGATGTCCAGCCTCTTCCCGGTCGCGGAGATCGAGCTGGCTCGGCTCGGTCTCGCCGAGGTGGCCGGTGACTCGCTCGACGTGGTGGTCGGCGGTCTCGGGCTGGGATACACCGCCTGCGCGGCGCTGGGCGACCCGCGGGTGCGTTCGCTGCTGGTGGTGGAGGCGATCGAAGACGTGATCGACTGGCACCGTCGAGGGCTGCTGCCGTTCGCGGCGGGGCTCGCCGAGGACCCGCGGACCCGGTTCGTGCAGGCCGACTTCTTCGCGGCGGTGGCCGGTGAGACCGGCTTCGACGCCGAGGTGCCCGGGCGGCGGTTCGACGCCGTGCTGCTCGACGTCGACCACTCCCCACGCAACGTCCTGCACCCCAGCCACGCCGCCTTCTACCCGCCGGCCGGGTTGCGCCGGCTGGCCGCCCTGCTGCGCCCGGAGGGGGTCTTCGCGCTCTGGTCGGACGACCCACCGGACGCGGACTTCACCGCGGCGCTCACCGAGGTGTTCGCGAGCGTGCGGGCGCACGTCGTACCGTTCGCCAACCCGCTGACCGGCGGCGAGTCCGCCAACACCGTCTACGTGGCGCGCACCGGGAGCTGAGCCGGCTGGGCCGGTCCTACGCGTACGTGGTTCGTGCGCTCACGGCGAGGTCCTTGATCGACTCGGGTCTCAGAAGCTCGGGCCATCCCCACGCCCCCGGACACCCCGACATCAAGGACCCCGAGTCGATCGCTCCGGCATGGTGTCGGCCGAATGGGGAACGTGGCCCGGGGGTCGCCGCCGCGGGCGCGACCGGTTACCGGAGGTGGACATGCGTGCACTGCTCTGGGTCGTCGGCGTCGTCGCCGGCGTACTGATCCTGCTCGGGCTGCTCCTCGAAGCCGTCCGCTGGTTGATCATCATCGGTTTGATCGCGCTGGTGATCGTGATCATCCTCGGCGTGGTCAAGGGGCGGCAGGCGATGCAGCACCAGAGCCGCCGACGGTGATACCGCGCCCGGTCAGAACCAGTCCGCGCGCATGTCGAGGGTCGTCCGGTCCCGGCTGTCCAGCAGGTCGAACTGCGGACCGGTACGGGGCAACTCGACTGTGAAGAAGTAGCGTGCGGCCTGCCGCTTGCCGGCGTGGAACGCGTCGCCGGCCCCCTCTGGCGGCAGCGCCAGCACCTGCTCCAGCCACATCCACGCGATCACCACATGCCCGGCCACCTCCAGGTAGGTGCTCGCGTTGGCCAACGCGAGCACCGGGTCACCGTCGGCCCAGAGCCGACGGGTGACCGTGTCGACCCGGTCCACTGCGGCGGCCAGCAGGTCCGCCAGGCCGGCGGCGTCTCCCCCGGTCTGGCGGGCCCGCGCGATCGTCTCCCCGATCGTCGCGGTCAGCAGGGCCAGACCCGCACCGTCCCGCATGGTCATCTTTCGCCCCAGCAGATCCAGCGCCTGGATGCCGTGGGTGCCCTCGTGGATCGGGTTGAGCCGGTTGTCCCGGTAGTGCTGCTCCACGTCGTGGTCGCGGGTGTAGCCGGCACCTCCGAGCACCT
Organism: Micromonospora sp. CA-259024; assembly: GCF_050936255.1. Lineage (NCBI taxonomy): Bacteria > Bacillati > Actinomycetota > Actinomycetes > Micromonosporales > Micromonosporaceae > Micromonospora > Micromonospora sp. CA-259024. The sequence continues at coordinate 2,319,269 of NZ_JBNJND010000001.1, forward strand.
GGATCGCCAGGTCGTTGGCGGCCAGGCACCACTGCGACGGCCAACTCTTGGTGATCGGCGTGAGCACGTCCAGCAGCAGGTGCGCGCGCTCGCGGTCGACGTCGGCCGGGGCGGTCTTCTGCTCGTCGAGCAGCCGCGCGCAGTAGAGCACCAGCGCCAGCGCCCCCTCCACGTAACTCTTCTGTGCCAGCAGCATTCGTCGTACGTCGGGGTGGTCGATGATCGGCACCTGCGGCGCGGCCGGGTCCTTCGCACCGACCGGCCGGCCCTGCGGCCTCTCCTTGGCGTACGCCAGGCTCTTGAGGTAGCCGGTGTAACCCAGTGCGGTGGCGCCGGCGCCGACCCCGATGCGGGCCTCGTTCATCATGTGGAACATCTGCGCCAGACCCTGGTGCGGCGGCCCGACCAGATGACCGACGGCGCCGGGGCGGCCGCCCGGTTCGTGCCCACCGTCACCGAAGCTGAGCAGGGTGTTGGTGGTGCCCCGGAAACCCATCTTGTGGTTGAGGCCGACCAGCACCACGTCGTTGCGGTCGCCGAGCGACCCGTCCGCGCCGACCAGCACCTTGGGCACGATGAACAGGGAGATGCCCTTCACCCCGGGCGGACCGCCGGGGATCCGCGCCAGCACCAGGTGGACGATGTTCTCGGCCAACTCGTGGTCGCCACCGGAGATCCACATCTTGGTGCCGAAGAGCCGGTAGGAACCGTCCGCCTGCGGCTCGGCGCGGGTGGTGATGTCGGCCAGTGAGCTGCCGGCGTGCGGCTCGGACAGGCACATGGTGCCGAAGAACCGGCCGTCCAGCATGGGCCGGACATAGGTGTCCACCTGCTCAGCGCTGCCGTGCGCCAGCAGCAGGTTGGCGTTGCCCAGGGTGAGGAACGGGTACGCCGAGGTGGCGACGTTGGCGGCCTGGAACCACGTGAAGCAGGCCGCCGCGACGGCGTGCGGCAGTTGCAGGCCGCCGACCGAGGCGTCCATCCCGGCGGTGAGCAGGCCCGTCTCGGCGAAGCTGTCCAGTGCCGCGCGGACCTGCGGGATCAGCCGTACCCGCTGCCCGTCGAAGGTGGGCTCGGCGAGGTCGGCGGCGCGGTTGTGCGGGGCGAACTGTTCGGTGGCCACCCGCTCGGCGAGGTCCAGTGCGTCGTCGAAGGTCTCCCGGGAGTGCTCGGCATAGCGGGGACGGCCGACGAGCTGGGTCACCCGCAGCCAGTCGTGCAGCAGGAAGTCGAGGTCGCGACGGGAGAGCAGGGTGGACGGCACGGCACTCCTCAGCGGGCACGGGTGGATCGGTCCGGGGCGACGGCCCAGCGTCACCCCGGCCCATCCTGGCGGATGAGTTTGGCGCACACCACCGGCGCGGTCGGCTCCCAACGAGCGAAGGTTGTCACACCGGCCGGCTAGCGTCACCGCCGTGAGCGCACCCGGAGACGTCCCGCCCGAGATCCTCGACCGGGTGCGGCCAATCTGCCTCAGGCTGCCGGAAACCTACGAGGAGTCGGCCTGGGTGGGCACCCGCTGGCGGATCCGCAAGCGGACCTTCGCCCATGTGCTCACCGTCGACCCCGACCGCCAGGTGGCCCACGCGCGGGCCGCCGAGGTCGACCAGCCCGCCTGCCTGCTGATCTTCCGGTCGCCGCCCGACGAGATCGCCGGGCTCCTGGGCAGCGGGCACCCCTTCTACAAGCCGCAGTGGGGTCCGACCGTGATGGGCATGGTCCTGACCGGCGACACCGACTGGGAGGAGGTCGCCGAGTTGCTCACCGAGAGCTATCTCATGCTGGCCCCGAAGCGGCTCGCCGCCCTGGTCGGCCTCCCGGCTCCGCCCGCCGGCTGACCGCCCGAGCCCTGCGGCTCGCTCTACGGTCTCGCGGTTGAGCCCGGTGTCGTCCCGTCGGTCGCCCAGAGGCGCTCCCGGGGCCGGCGGTTTCGCCCGGCATGCTCCGGGGATACCGCGCTGGACGGTCGGATCCGTCGGGCACCGGCTGGAGGCGAGGTCGCCGTCGGGCGGGTGAGGAGCGCGTCGATGTCCATGCTGCCCACCGAGGAGGACGGTCGGTTGACCCCGGTCCTCAGCGAGGACCGGGTGTGCACGGGCGTGACATCCCTGCGGGGGCGGGTCTTCCTGAGCTACCCGTCGGCGGACGGGCCCGGCGTCCAGGTGGTCGAGGTGCTGCCGGACGGCGGCCGCAAGCCGTACCCGGATGCCGCGTGGAACCAGGCGAACCAGTCGCCGGACGGCGCGTTCGTGCACGTCAACGGGTTACGTGCCGGCCCGGACAGCCGACTGTGGATCATCGACTCGGGCGCGCCGCAGCTCGGCGGCCAGCAGGTGCCGGGCGGTGCTCGGTTGATCGTGGTCGACCCGGACGGCGACCGGGTGGTCCGGGTCTACCACCTCGACGAGGCGGTGCGCCCGACCAGCTACGTCGACGACGTCCGATTCAACAGCGCCGTCGCGTACCTCACCGACGCGGGGACGCCCGGCCTCATCGTGCTCGACCTCGACTCGGGTCGGTCCCGGCGGGTGCTGGACGGTCATCCGAGCACGGTGGGTGGGCCGGTGGTCGCTGACGGGCGGGCGTTGCGTGACCCGGACGGCGGCGAGGTACGCCTGCACGTCGACCAACTGGAGGTGTCACCGGACGGTCGCTGGCTCTACTACCAACCGGCCTCCGGCGGCATGTCCCGGATCGGCACCCGCTGGTTGGACGACCCATCGGTGTCCACCGACGAGATGGCCCGGCGGGTCGAGCGGTGGTGCGACACTCCCAGCACCGGCGGCACGGCCATCGACGCCACCGGCACCATCTACCTGAGCGACGTGGAGCGACGGCGCGTCCTCGCCCTCGCTCCGGATGGCAGCGTGCGTACCCTCGTCGCCGACCCCCGACTGGCCTGGGTGGACGCGATGTGGCTCGATGCCGACGCCCACCTCTGGATGCCGGCGGCCCAGTTGCACCTGACCGCCGGGCTCCACGGCGGGCATTCGGCCGTCGACTATCCGGTGTGGATCTACCGGATGCCGGTCGACGCCGGGCCGCCCCCACTGGACCACGCCTGAGTGTCCGGGCGGGCAGCGCTGGTGCGCGTGCACCCGGAGGTTCGCACCGGGTTCGCATCGGCCCGGGTGCGAAAACCCGTGGAGAAGTCGCGGCCCAATCGGTGAAGATCAGGAGGTGTCCGTTCCCGCTCGTCAGATCCGTGCTCACCACTCGACCGACACGATCACCGTGTACCAGGCGTACCCACCGGAGATCGCGCTGCCGGCGGTGGCCGCCGGTCGCTTCGTGGCCCCCTTCAAGCGCGACCGGATGACCTGGATCAAGCCGTCCTTCCTGTGGATGATGTACCGCTGCGGCTGGGCCACCAAGCCCGGGCAGGAGCGTGTGCTGTCCGTCGACATCACGCGGGAGGGCTTCGAGTGGGCGCTGGCGCGAGCCTGCCTGAGTCACTACGACCGGGCCGTGCACAGCGACAGGTCGACGTGGTCGCGGCAACTGAGGACCAGCCCGGTACGGGTGCAGTGGGATCCGGAACGGACACTGCACCTGAGCGCGCTGCCGTACCGGTCGTTGCAGGTCGGATTGTCCGGCGAAGCGGTCGCACGGTACGTCGACGACTGGATCGTCGCCGTCACGGACATCACCCCCACCGTCCACCGCGTGCGGGAACTTCTGCGCGCCAACGACGTACGAGCGGCAACGGCACACCTGCCCGCCGAGCATCCGTACCCACTGCCGGCCGAGATCGCTGCCCGCTTCGGCCCGACGGGCGGCGGGTAGGCGTCGCGCCACCGGGCTGTCGCAGGGCCGCGCTAGGGTCCCGGCCATGGCTGATTTCGTGTTGGTGGCGGGGGCGTGGCTGGGGTCGTGGGCATGGGACGAGGTGGTGCCGCCGCTGCGGGCGGCCGGCCACGCCGCTCACCCACTGACGCTCTCCGGTCTCGCCGAGAAGCAGGGCGTGCCCGCCGGGCAACAGACCCACGTGCGGGACATCGTCGACGAGATCGAGCGCCGTGACCTGCGCGACGTGGTGCTCGTCGGGCACAGCTACTCGGGCATCCCGGTGGGTCAGGCCGCCGAGCGGATCGGCGACCGGTTGACCCGGGTGGTGTTCGTCGACTCGGAGGTGCCGGTCGACGGCGGGTCGTTCGCGTCCGGGTGGTGGCAGGGCCAGGCGGCGTTCGAGGCGCTGCTCGCCGACAACGGCGGCTACTGGCCGCCGCCCGGTGCCGCCGACCTCGACGGTCAGGGTCTCACCGACCAGCAGATCGCCCGCCTGATCGAGGGCTCCACGCCGCACCCGGGAGCGACGCTGAGCGAGCCGGCCGTGCTGACCCGGCCGCTGGCTGAGCTGCCGGCGACGTACGTCAAGTGCCTGCTCGACGGGCCCGAGCCCAATGAGACTGTGACCAAGCTGCTGACCAGCGAGCACTGGCGACTGGTCACCATGGACACCGGCCACTGGCCGATGTTCTCCCAGCCGACCGAGCTGGCCCGGGTGTTGTTGGCGGACGCCGCCTGACCTGTTGCCGCGCGTGGGCGTGGGCCTCGGTCAGGCTTCCGGGCCGTCGTCGAGGGTCCTGATGTGGCGTACCGGTGACGCGAGCAACCAGAGCACGGCGAGCACTCCGCCCAGGCCGGCGACGACCAGGGCCGGCCGCAGCCCGATGGTGGTGCCCAACGCTCCACCGACCAGTGCGCCGAGCGGTCGGATGCCGTAGTTGACGGCGCTGTACGCGCCGGCCCGGCGTCCTCGCGCGTCGTCGGGGGTCACGGCGGTGAGGAGGGCGTTCAGGTTGACGTCCATCAGCATCACCCCGACGCTGGAGACCAACTCGATGGCCGCCAGCATGGCCACCTTCGTCCAGGTGGGTCCGGACACCAGCGCGGTCAGCGCGAGCGGCGCGGGATAGAGCACCACGCCGATCATGGTGGTACGGCCCAGACCGATGGCGCGCGAGATCCGTGGCGCGAGTGCCGCGCCCGCGAGCCCGCCGAGCGCTCCGAACCCGAAGGCGATGCCGATGGCGCCGGCTGACAGGTCGAGTTCGCGGCTGGCGTAGAGCACCAGCAGCGCGCTGGAGATGAAGGTGAAGAAGTTGACCGTGCTGGTGCAACCGAGGGCGGCCCGCAGCACCGGGTGCCGCAGCACCAGCACGAGCCCTTCGCGGACGAGGCCGAGAGTGGACGACCGACGCGGGGGTGGAGGCGACTCGGTCACCGGGATGCGGCGGAGCAGCAGCGCGGAGCCGAGGAAGGACACCGCGTCGACGACGATCGCGACCGGCGCGCTGAGCGCCTGGACGAGCCCACCGCCGACGGCCGGGCCGGCGATGAAGGACAGTGACCGGCTCATGCTCAGCTTGCTGGTCGCGTCCACGTACGCCGATCGCGGCACCAGGGCCACGAAGAATGCCTGACGCGCCATGGCGAACAGCACCGCTCCGGTGCCGGTGAGCAGTGCCACCAGGTAGAGCTGGGTGAGGGTGATCGCGTCGAACAGGTAGGCCACCGGCAGGCTGAGCAGCACTGCGGCGCGAATGAGGTCCGCGATGATCAGGAGTCGCTTCTTGTGAGTGCGCTGGTCCACCCAGGCACCCAGGAAAAGGCCCAGCAGGTTGGGCAGCCAGATCAACGCGGTGAGGACGCTGACCTGCACGGGCGTCGCGGCGAGCAGGGTGACGGCGATCAGCGGCAGGGCCAGTTCCCCGACCCGATCACCGAACTGGGAGATCGTCTCGCCGAGCCAGAAGGTGCGGAACCGCCGGTCGCGGTGCAGGGCCGGCGGGGGCACGGTGTCGATGGCGGTCACGACGCGGCCGGGTCGTCGCCGGGCTCGGGCAGGAGGTAGCGCAGCATCCGGATGATCTGGGCGCCGGCCGGTGGCGCGTCGTCGTCCTTGCGCCGCACGTACGGGGCGAGCAACTCCTCGATGGCGGCCTCCAGCTGCCGCAGCTCGTCCGGGGTGGCCACGAACCGGGTGTCGGCCAACCCGGATACGCCGCGCCACTGCGCGTCCAGCCGGGGTTCGTCGTGCAGCAGCCACCGCTGCGGCACCTCGGCGGCGCGGGCGAACATCTCGCCGCGCAGCTGACGGGCCGCGGCCTGCCCCTCGGCGTCGTCGGGCAGCGTGAAACGGAAGCCCCGGGCAGCGGCCTGCCACCAGCGCTCGCGCTTGCTGGTGGTGCCCTCCGCGTCGACGACCAGGCCGAACGTCGCGAGGTGGCGCAGGTGCCAGCTGACCACCGACGGTGTGGCACCGACGTGCGGCGAGAGCCCGGTGGCGGTGGCCGGGCCGTGCCGCTGGAGGCGGTCGAGGATGGCCAGCCGGACCGGGTGTGCCAACGCCCGCAGCGCCTGCGGCTCGGTGATCTCGAAATCCCCGTACGGATTCTTGAGAGACATGTTTCGAAAGTAGTCTCTCAGATCGCGTCTGGCAACCCCGGACCATGCCAGGCCGCCGTGCTGGTCAGCCGACGCCCAACCGAGCCAACGGCTCGACCAGCTCACGCTCCTCGTAGCTGAGGTGCGACAGCAGGGCGTCGGTCAGCAGGTCCACCGCCGCCCGCAACTCGGTGAGGCCGTCCGGGGACCCGACATACGCGACCAGGGCCCGGTCGACACCCTCCAGCACGTCGTGGATGACGTGGTGCTCCTGTTCCAACCGGTCGACGACCGGGCCGAGTCGGGGGTCACGCGCCCGGAGCCGGGGGAAGAACGACTGGTCCTCGATGGTGTGGTGGGTGGTGACGATGCGGCAGTACGACTCGCAGTAGACGCCGAGCGTCCACCGGTTCTGCCGCATGGTCATCGTGTTGATGTGCGACCGCGCCGCACCGGCGTCGATCTCGCCGGCCGCCACCTGCTCGATCAGGTCGTGAATCTGGGCCAACTCGGCGCGCAGGCCGTCGTGAATCTGCACCAGGTGCTGGCCGGTGGCCTGCTCGTGCGGCGTGTAGGTGCGGTTCGGGTCGGGCGCCGGCCCGGTCGGCCGGGTCGACTCGTCCCAGACCTGCTGGTCGCTGCGGCGCACTCCGTCGTCGGGGGTCGGCACCACGGCGAACGCGCCTCCGGTCACGGTCGCACGGCTCGGCGGTACCGGCGGCACGGCCGCCGGCTCCGGCTCCCGCTCCGGCTCCCGGTTACGCGCCGGTGCCGTACCGCGGTCGCGCTCGGCCGCCACCAGCTCGCGGACGGCGGGGGCCACCTCACCGGCGAACCGGCGCAGGTCGTCGGGGTCGTCGCTGGCGAGGATGAAGGCGCTGACGCCCTCCCCCAACGCCAGCTCGGTGAGCTCCCGCACCCACTGCTCGGCGGGTCCGTTGAGCGGGCCGCGCCCGCCGACCGAGAACTGGCCGGCGATGTTGAGCAGACGGCGCACGTCCCGGGGCGACCGGCCCGCCTCCTGCGCGGCGTCGTCGATGATCGCGTTGCCCTTGGCCAGGTCACCGGGCTGGAGGTAGCCCAGCGTGGGCAGCCAGCCGTCGGCTCGGCGACCGGTGAGCTGAAGCATCCGGGGCTTGTACGCGCCCAGCCAGATCGGCACCGCGTGTGCCGGAGCCGGCCCACGCTTGGCGCCCATCACCCGGTAGAACTCGCCGTCGACACGAACACCACCGCGCGTCTCGGCGTCCCAGAGCTGACGGATGACCTCGATGGCCTCCTCCAACGCTCGTACGCCCTGCCCGGGGGTCAACCGCCGGCCACCCATCGCCTCAATGGCATCCCAGAACGCGCCCGCACCGAGGCCGAGACTGACCCGGCCACCGCTGAGCAGGTCCAGGCTGGCCACACTGCGGGCGAGCACCGCCGGCGGACGCAACGGCAGGTTCGTCACGTTCGCCGCCAGGTACACCCGGTTGGTCCGGGCGGCGACGAAGCTCAGCAACGTCCAGGTGTCGAGGAACGCCGGCTGGTACGGGTGGTCCTGGAAGGTGACCAGGTCGAGCCCCACCTGCTCGGTAAGGACGGCGACGCCGACCGTGTGGTCCGGATCGCCCCCGCCGGGGGTGACGAAAGATCCGAAGACCAGATCGTGGCCGTAGTCGCTCATCTGCGAGCCTCCCAATTCACGCGACGCGTCGGGCGATGCGTCATGACCTCAACCTTAAGCCATACAGATAATCTGCTACCAACAACGTCTGTCTTCTGCGCTACTGTCGGGGGATGACGGGTGCCACTCACCGGCCGGACCGGCCCGATCCGAACGACGACGACCTGGGCTGGATGCTCGGGGTCGTCTTCCGTGGTTACGTCCGGGCGGCCGACCACGCGTTCACCGACTTCCCCGGCGGCCCCCGCGGCTACCAGTTGCTCACCGCGGCGATCAACGGGCCGGCCCGCAACCAGGGTGCGATCGCCGAGGAACTCGGCATCGACCGCACCGTGCTCACGTACCTGATCGACGACCTGGAGCGGCCGGGTTTCGTCGCCCGGCGGCCGGACCCGACCGATCGGCGTAACCGGCTGATCGACGCCACCGACGCCGGCCGCGCGGCGTGGGAGCAGCGGCGGTTGGCGCTGCGGCAGGTCGAGTCGCACCTGCTGGGGGCGCTCGCGCCAACCGAGTCGGCGACGCTACGGGCACTTCTGCAGAAGGTCTCCTGCTCGGCCCAGGCGGCGGACCCGTTGCGTGACCTCTGCGAGGTTGTGGCGCAGGTGCGGCCCACCCCGGCACCGACGGTGCCCGCCCCGAGCCCGGCCGTACGCGGCCGGCGGACAGCCACGCCCCGAGCCGCCCGCCGTACCGGCTGAACCCCTGGAGTGCCCGATCGGGGCCGAGCCCGGCCGGACCGGTCAGGGCACCTGCCGGGTGTCCCGGGCCGTCCGGGCAGCCGACGGGTCGGCCGGTGCGGCGACCACCGGCGGTGCGACATCGACGGCAGGCAGCCCGGCCCGACCGGTGACCGGGAGAATGAGCTCACTGCGGCCCAGGTCGACCCGGACGGTGGCGTCCCGGTCGTCGGTCTCGGTGAACTCCGGGTCGCTCTGGCCGAGCACCAGGCCGAGCACGTGCCCGGCGGGCAGCACCGCGTCGTACGCGTTCAGCGGCACCGTCACCGTGTACCACCGATCCGGGCGCAGTGGGGTGCTGAACCCCAGCGAACGGTGGTGTGCGGCGTCGAGCCACCCCCGGGTCAGCACGGCGTGGTCGGAGACCTCGGTGATCTCCTCGGTGTCCCGGTAGCAGGCGTCGTCGACGTCGGTGGAGGATCCCCAGCACGACTCGGTGTCCAATGTCCGCACACCCTCCGAGCTGCGGTACTGGAGTCGCTCGGCGGTGCCGTAGTCGACCAGCCGGGCCGTCAGCTCGGTGGTCGGCCGGTCCACCCGGACCCGCAGCCGCACCGACGGGCTGCCGGAGATCCGCAGCGGAGTGGTCAGCGCCCCGGAGAGGAAGACCAACCGGCCGGACGTCGCGGCGTTCGGCGCGGCGACCAACTCGCTCTCGAACAGTGACTCGTCGACGTACGCCCGCTCCTGGCCCGGTCGCGCGCCACGCCCACCGAGGGTGCCGGTCGCGCCGTCGCCGGCGCCGAGGGCGACCCGGACGTCCCGGGTGCCGGGGGCAGGCCAGTCCCGCTGCGTCGTCCACGTGCCCGGCGCGGTCTCCAGGTCGACCCGTGGCTCGTCCATCACCCCGTTGCGCAGCCCCTGCAACCAGTAGTCGAACCAGCGGTGCAGGGCGGCCACCCACTCGGCGCGCCGAACGTCGAACGGGTCCTCGTGGCCGGCCTGGTAGAGCCAGAGCTTGCGCGGCACGCCCTGCTCGGCCAACTCCTGCCACCAGCGGGCGAATTGGTTGGTCGTAACGTTCAGATCGTTGACGCCGTGCGCCACGAACACGCTGGCGCGCACCCGGTCGGCCGCGGGCCGGTAGTCGCGCTGCGCCCAGAACCCGTTGTCGTCACCGGTCTCCTCGGCGCTGTCCGCGCGCAGCCGGGCCAGCACGTCCGCGCAGGCCTCTTCGGTGCGGCCATTGACGTACGAGTGCAGAAAGCCGGGATAGTCGGTGGCGCGCAGGACACCCTGGTAGCGCATGTAGTCGTACCAACTGGAGATCGCCGAGATCGGCACGATCGTGGCCAGCCCCGGCACACCGGTGGCGGCGACCCCGTTGGCGACCGAGCCGTCCCACGACTTACCGATCATGCCGACCTGTCCGGTGCTCCAGGCGGCGCTCACCGGCCGGCCGTCGGCGGTGAACGCGCGGGCTCGCCCGTTGAGCCAGTCCACCACCGCCCTGGCGCTGCCCACCTCCGCCGGGCCACCGACGTCCTCGCAGCCCGTCGAGCGGGCGGTGCCCGCGAGGTCCACGGCGGCGAAAGCATACCCGCGCGGGACGAAGTAGTTGTCGTAGAAGAGCGGCGCCTTGGCGATCACGCCCGCCGCGTCGTACGTCTTGAGCTCGCCGTCGTTGCCCCGACCGCAGCAGAGGTAGTAGGGCGAGGCGTCCATGATGACCGGCACGCGGACCCCTGTCGCGGCAGCCTCCCGGGGCCGGACGAGGTCAACCGCGACCCGGTCCCGCACGCCGTCGCCGTCGGTGTCGGCGCGGGTCTCGACCCAGACGCTCTCCCGGATCGCGTCGGCATAGGAGTAGGCGGGGACCGTCCGGTCACCCACGACGTGCGGCGGAACCGGGCGGTGCCGTGCCGCCGACTCGGCCGCCACCGGGGCTGCGGACACCGGAGAGGCGGCCACCGGGGCTGCGGGTAGTGCCGCGACCAGCAGGCCGACCAGGCCGCTGGCGACCCGCGCGCGGGTGCCGGTGGACGACGGAGCAGGCGTCATCGGTGTCCTCCCAGGGGCCGACCGTGGATCACATTCCATCGCATCGATGTCCCTCTTGCCTAGTGCACGCGTCGATTCGGGGCGCCGGTCGACAGGTCCACCGGGACCGGCGAGCGAAGCGGGCCGTGGTCAGATCCGGGCGCGGGGCAGCCAGCCGAGGAATCGGAGCCGGACCCTGGTCGGCGGCAACGTGGGTAGGTCCTGGGCGGCGGCGACGAGGCAGGAACCGAGGTAGACCGCGAGTGCGGCGCGCGCTCCCCCGAACTCGGCGAGCAGCTGACTCTGTTTCGTGGCGCAGGGCCACTCGCCGCCGCATCCGGTGCAGGTCCAACTCGGTGGGTTGGGCAGGTGCTCCGGCAGCTTCGCGCGGCGGTACCGGCCGACGACGCTGTTGTCCGAGCGCACGTCGCGTCGCCGCCGCACGGGGCCTCCGTTGCGCTGCGCGGCCGGGTGGACACCGGGCAGATAGCGCCCGACGGTGCCGAAGAGCACTCCCACGCGGATCAGGGCGTCCGGCCCGACGTGATGGGTCAGCAACGCGGTCATCACGTAGTGCCCGAGCAGGTCGAAAGAGTCGCGGTTCAGACTCAGGTCACGGCAGAGATCGACGAAGTCCGGCGTGGTCAGCGGAACCCGGTCGTCGAGTGCCCGGCGCAGCACCTCGCGCAGTGCCTCCCCGAGCCGCCCCGACGCGTCACCCTCACCCAGCGCCAGGCTGTCCTCGTCCGCCACCCGGGCCAGCGCCTCGCCCACCGCCAGCCGAACAACGCGGTCAGGGTCAGTGTTGTCCAACGATCACCCCTCCGTAGGCCGGTCACCCGGCAGCCGCCCGCTCTCCCTGCGACGTCCGTGGGAATTGCGAATAGATTTCGCCGCCGATAGTGCGGGTGGCTAGGGCAGCAGGCGCAGAAACACCAGACGACTAGCCGGAAAGCGAAGTCGGTCTGCCGACACACCGCAGTGATTCGCGGGACGGCACGACGCGGCTGTCGTATGGTGAAATTCCCATCGACAGATATTGCATCCCGGAAACCTTCAACGGTCAGGCCAGATCCGACACCGCCTCGACCGGTCGCCGCCGTCCCGCGCGCGACGTTCGACCCCGACTCCGACGTCTCGTCACCCTCACCGCCGGTCCGCCCCAGAGGACGCGGACGGACCTGGCTCAGCCGACGCACCGCCGGGCATCACACCGGGACACCACCGAGCACAGTGGCACGTCCCGACCTCGCCGCCGGCGGCGGTCCGCCGCCCGGCGACACCTTCACCGGACGGAGACAGCGGATGACGTCACCCCCAGTGCGGACCCAACAGTTCGACAGCCGTGACCCGGCGGCCATTCACCGCTTCCTGTCCACGATGTACGACCCGAGGTTGCGCATCCACAGCAGAAACGGATACCGCCTCACTCATCGCCGCGTCGACACCGGCTCCTTCGCCATCGCGACCACGCGCCAGACGGGGCAGCTCGACATCGGCGCGAGCGCCCTCGGCGGGCTGGTGATCGGACGCGCCCACACCGCCCGAGTCGATCGGGCCTGCGCCGGATCGACCAATCGGTTCGGCCCCGGCGACGTCTTCCTCGTCACCAGGCCCGAAGCGCCATGCACCGCACGCTGGCAACCCGGCGAGGTGGAGCTCTGCGTGCTGGACCTGTCCGTTCTGGCGCAGGTGGCGACCGCCGCGCCGGCGCGGCGGCCCGGCCAGATCCGATTCACCGACCTCGGTCCCGCCGACGCGGCGCTCGCCCGGCAGTGGCGCAACACCACCAGCTTCATCAGTGAAGTCGTGTTGAACAACCCGACCACCAGCGCACAACCACTGGTGATCGGCAACGCCGCGCGAATGCTCGCCGCGGCGGCGCTCATGGTCTTTCCCAACACCGCGTTCACCGAACCGACCAACGCGGACCGACACGACGCCAACACCGCCACCCTGCGGCGGGCGATCGCCTTCGTGGAGGAACACGCCGGCCGGGACATCAGCGCGGCCGACATCGCCGGCGCCGCCGGCGTCTCGCTGCGGGCGGTACAACTCGCCTTCCGCCGCCATCTCGGCACCACGCCGATGGCGTACCTGCGACGGATCCGCCTCGGTCGGGCCCACAACGACCTGGTGCGGGCCGATCCAGGCCGGGAGACCGTCTCGGCGATCGCCAGCCGGTGGGGATTCGCCAGCCACAGCAGGTTCACCGCCCGGTACCACGCCAGCTACGGGGTGCCGCCCCGCGAGACGCTCAATGCCTGAGTCGGGGCTCGGTGCGCGCCGCATCTGGCCGAGGTGGCCACGATCTGCGCCCAGGGCACGGGCTGACACCGGCTGAACCGGTGTCCGATCAACGCAGAGCTCGGGCGAGGCGGCGGACGGCCTCGTCCATGAGCTCGGGTGCGGCTGCGGCGTAGGTGAGACGCAGGTGCGGTGCCGGGGGTTCGGCGGCGTACCAGGGGCGGCCCGGAAAGACGACGACGCCTTCGACGGCAGCGGCGGCGGCCAACGCCACGTCGTCGATGCCGTCGGGCAGGCCGACCCAGAGGTGCAGGCCACCACGCGGGACAGACTGCGGGGAAAGGCCGGGTAAGTGCCGCCGCAGGGCGCTCAGCAGCGCCTCCCGGCGGCTCCGGAGCGCGGTGGTCAGGGCCCGGCGGTGCCGTGACCACGCCGGGGAGGTGACGAACTCCAGCGCCGCCTGTTGCAGTGGGCCGGCGACGAAGAAGTCGTCGAGCAGCCGGGCCGCCCGCAGCCGGGCACCGGCCGGACCACGGGCCCCGATCGCGGCGACGCGCAGCCCGGGCGCGGCCGACTTGGTCAACGAGCGCAGGTAGATGACGTGCCCGTCGGGGTCGTCGGCGGCCAGCGGCGGTGGGGTCGGACCGTCGATGGTGAGGTCGCGGGCGTAGTCGTCCTCGATCAGGAACGCCCCGGCGTCGCGTACCGCGTCGGCGACCTGTGCCCGGCGGTGAGCCGCCAGCGTCGCGCCGTGCGGATTGGCGTACAGCGGCTGGCAGTAGAAGAGCCGGGCACCGGTGCGGGCGAACGCTGCGGCGAGGTGGTCGGGGCGTACCCCGTCGGCGTCCGCCGGCACGGGCACCACCCGGAGCCCGGCCGCCCGGGCCGCGGCCAGCGCGCCCAGGTAGGTCGGCGACTCGACGAGCAGGGCGTCGCCGGGGGCGGCGAGCGCCCGCAACGCCGACGACAGGGCGGACTGCCCGCCGGGGCAGATCACCATGTCCTCGGCCCGCAGACCGGGCCCGGCCTCGCGGGCGAACCAGGCGCGCAGGTCCTCGCGCCCCTCGACCGGCCCGCGCTGCCAGGTAGCGGGCTGGCGGGCGGCGCGGGCGAGGGCGGCGCCGAGCGCGGCGGCAGGCTGCAGATCCGCGTCCAGGTAACCACCGGACAGCGGGATCGCGCCCGCGCGCGGCAGCGCCAGCAGCGCCTGCATCTCGTCCTCACCAGATGGGCGAGCGCCGAGCGCGACGGTCTGCCAGGACAGGTCGGGCACGTGCCGCTCGTCCGGCTGTGCGGCCACGAAGGTGCCTCTGCCGGGTCGCGCCTCGATCAACCCCTGGGCCACCAAGCGCCGGATCGCCTCGGTGACGGTGACCGGTGAGGCCTGGTGCCGGGCGGTCAGCTCACGGACCGATGGCAGTCGGGCGCCGGGACCGGCGGCGGCCACCAGCCCGCGTAGATCTTGGATAACACGCTCGGCTGCGTTACCGTTTTCCATGAAGGACAAGAGTAGCGCTACCACGATCGGCACGGTAACAACGTCCCGGGTTGGCGGCCTCGCCCTCGGCGCGCTGGGTGTGCTCGGCTTCAGCCTCTCGCTGCCCGCCACCCGTCTCTCCGTGCAGCAGCTCGACCCGTGGTTCGTCGCGTTCGGTCGGGCCGTCGGCGCGGGGCTGCTGGCCTGGGCGTACCTGCGTCTCACCGACGCACCGCGACCCTCCCCGGGTCAGTGGCGTCGGATGGCGATCGTCGCCCTCGGCGTCGTTGTCGGCTTTCCGTTGTTCACCTCGTTGGCGCTCCTCACGCAGACCTCCGCGCACGGCGCGGTCGTGATCGCCGCGCTGCCCGCGATGACGGCCGTGTTCGCGGTGCTGCGTGCCGGTGAACGCCCGCCGCCGCTGTTCTGGGCAGCGAGCGCCGGCGGGCTGCTGGCGGTGCTCACGTTCCTCGGCGCCAGTGGCGCGGTACGCGGGGGCGTCACCCTGCCCGACCTTTTCCTGCTCGCGGCGGTCGTGCTCTGCGGCCTGGGCTACGCCGAGGGCGGCGCGCTCGCCCGCGAGTTGGGCGGTGCCCGGACGATCTGCTGGGCGTTGCTGCTCTCGCTGCCCGCCACCGTGCCCGTCACAGTCATCGCCGCCGTGGCCGATCGGCCGCACGCCGACGCTCTCGCCTGGTCGGCGTTCGGCTATCTCACCGTGGTCTCGATGTTCCTGGGCTTCTTCGCCTGGTACGCGGGCCTGGCCCGGGGCGGCATCGCGCAGGTCGGCCAGGTCCAGCTCGCGCAGCCGGTGCTCACCCTGGGGTGGTCGGCGCTGCTGCTCGGCGAGCGCGTGACCCCCAGCTCGATCATGGCGGCGCTGGTGGTGCTGGGGTGCGTCGTGTTGATCCAGCGCACCGCGGCGAAGGGCAGGTCTGGCCAGACGCTTGTGGTGCTCGATGGCCGCTTCGGGCCGGTAGCCGGTGTCGACGGCCGAGCGCAGTCGCCACATGCTGAGCAACGATCACCAGTCAGCGCGCCGTGAGAGGCGCTGGACCCCTGCTACGGTCTGCGCATGGTTGCCGTGTGGCGAATCGTGGACTACCGCCGCGCCGAGACGCCCGTGACCGAGCCGATCACCAAGTTCGGCGGTCAGCCCACCTGGCTCGGGCCACCGCAGTGGCCAGTCAGCGCGGCCTGGGGCACGCCGATGCGCTTCCTGTGCCAGATAGTGCTCGAACCCGAACTCGTCGGCGACGACCCGGGACGGCTCGCCTACGTCTTCGTCACTCACGGGGACCACGGACGCGATGCCGACGAGTTCGACCCGGACGTCATCCTCGCCGACGGGGGCGAGAACGCCGTGGTCGTCCAGCCCGGTACCTTCGCCGGGCCAACCGTCCCGCTGACCAGCGGCCCGACGCTCTACCACGACGATGGATCACCTGCGGAGTACACAGTCGACCTGGTTCGCGACGAGGATCCCGAACCCCTGTTGTCCGACGTTTACCTGGCGCTGTCGTCCGAAGATCGGGACCGCTACGTCCAGGCGATCGACTACGACAAGATCGGCGGTACGGACCTGCCGCTCGACCCGGATGACTGGCCTGTGGGCGGGCCGTGGCGGCCACTTCTGCGTCTCGCGACGAACTGGACGCCGTTCTATCTCAACCTCGGTGCCGCTCCGGTGGCACTCGCGTTTCTGTCCGCCGACGGCCGCGCAGGTTGCCTGCGGGTAGAGGACTCCTAGCCCCGCTCGCGCTCGCGGGCCGTCTGCAACTCGGGCACCGAGTCCTCCAGCAGGTCGGCGAGGCCACGAAGTTTCTCGGCGACCCGTGCGCCGAGGGGGGTCAGCGAGTATTCGACGCGCGGCGGGATCGCGGTGAGCACCTCGCGGGTGAGCATGCCGTCGCGTTCGAGGGTCTGCAGGGTCTGGGAGAGCATCCGCTCACTGACACCGTCGATGCGGCGACGCAGCGCGTTGAACCGGTAGCGCCCCTCGCCGAGCGCCAGTAGAACCAGCGAGGCCCATTTCGAGGTGACGTCCTCGAAGGCGGCACGGGAGGTGCAGCCCCGTGCGAAGACATCGCTGACGAGTTCCTGGGTAGGCCCCGCCGGGTCCTGGGCCGGCATGTCGCTCACCGCACCAGCCTACCCCATGGTTACCCGAAGGCATGTGCTGTAGATTCGTAAGTGCTTGCAAATTCGCCACTGCCCTACCGGAGGTTCCCATGCCCACCTATGCCGTCACCGGCGCCACCGGCCGGCTGGGCCGCCTGGTGATCGAGAACCTGCTCGACACCGGCGTGCCCGCCACCGAGATCGCCGCCATCGTCCGCAGCCCGGAGAAGGCCGTCGACCTCGCCGCGCGCGGAGTCGAGATCCGCAAGGCCAACTACGACGACCCGTCGACGCTGCCCGGCGCCGTGGCGGGCGTACGCCGGCTGCTGCTCATCTCCGGCGACACTCCCGGTCAGCGCGTCGCGCAGCACACCGCGGTGATCGACGCGGCCAAGCTCGCCGGGGTCGAGCGCCTCGTCTACACCAGCATCCTGAAGGCCGACACGACCACGAACCCCCTCGCGCCGGAGCACAAGGCCACCGAGGACGTCCTCGCCGTGTCCGGCCTGGCCTACACCGTGCTGCGCAACAGCTGGTACACCGAGAACTACACCGACCAGCTGCCGCAGTACCTGCAGTCCGGCAAGATCCTCGGTGCCACCGGTGGCAGCAAGGTCTCCGCCGCCACCCGAACCGACTATGCCGCCGCCGCCGCCGTGGCGCTGACCCGCGAGGAGGACGGCAACGCCGTCTACGAGCTGGGCGGCACCGCCTTCAGCTTCGACGAGCTGGCCGACGCCGTCAGCGAGGCCACCGGCACCACCGTCGTCCACCAGGACCTGTCGGCCGACGAGCTGGCCTCGGCCCTCGAGAACGTCGGCCTGGACGCGGGGACCGCCGGGTTCGTCGCCGCGCTCGACCACTCGATCGCCATCGGTGAGCTGGTGACCGACAGTGACGACCTCAGCCGGCTGATTGGTCGGCCGAGCACGCCGCTGCGCGACGCCATCCGGGCCGCGCAGGCCTGACCAACCGCCTCCCGGGCGGGCACGGGCCACACGGTCCCGTCGCCCGCCCGGCGCCCGACCGCTGGACCACGGAAATGGCGGCTCACCCGGAGCGGCGGCGCTCCTTCCGCAGCGGCGACCGGACACGCTGGTGATCCGCGACGCTGGGACGAGCGCTGAGCGCGATATCTTCGACGGCATGGTTGGGCAGATCGACACCCATCGCACCCGGACCACCGGGTTGCCGCCGCGGCGGCAACATGGGCGGTCCGCTTCGGTTGGGCTGACGTGCCGGCCGGAACTCGGCGGCACCGACACGGAGGCCCCTGACTTCCGGCACGCCGTTCGGAACGCACACGCGTTCCCGCATCTGGTGCCGGTGACCCGGTGAAGGTGGATGACGTCGTCGTCCGCGCCGCCGTGCCTGAGGACGACCCCGAGCAGGTCTTCGCACTGCTGTGGCAGCTCGCACCCGACGACTCGCGGCCAGACCCCGCCCGGCTGGCCACCGCCTGGCGCGACCTGCACGCGCAAGCGGGCCGCCGCCTACTGTTGGCGGTCGCCGGGGACACCTTCGTGGGCACTCTGGACGCCCTCGTCGCCCCCAACCTCACCCGCGGCGCGCGCCCGTACATGCTGGTGGAGAACATGGTGGTCGCAGCCGAATGGCGCCGACGTGGCGTCGCCCGGGCGCTCATGGCGGCTGCTCTCGAGGAGGCCGCCACGGCCGACTGCTACAAGATCCAGCTGTTGTCGAACGCGAGGCGCACCGATGCTCACCAGTTCTATGCGGCCGTCGGGTTCTCGCAATCCGCTGTCGGGTACCGCCGGTACCTGACCGCCGTGACATGACTCCGAGGCCACCGTGACATGACTTCGAGGCGTGCCATCCGGGCGGCGCGGGCCGGACCCGCCGCCCGTGGTGTGGATCGCGCCGCGCCGACTACTCCGCCTCGTCCTCCTCCTCGGTGAGCTCGGCCAGCATGTCGGCCGCGTCCCGATTGCCCCCGTCGGCGAGCCGTCGAAGTTCGCCGACGTCGGCGCGCTCTGCCGCCAACTCGACGAGCTGGTCAGCAGCGTCCCGGTCGCCCCGGTCGGCGAGACGCCGCAGCTCGTTCATGTCGCCGAGCTCACTGGCGAGTTCGACCAGCTGGGCCGCCGCGTCGGCATTGCCGTCCTCGGCGAGCTGGCGCAGCTCCGCCAGGTCACCCCGCTCACCGGCGAGTTCGACGAGTTGGTCGATCGCGTCCCGGTCACCGTTCGCGGCCCGTTCCCGCAGGCCGGCAAGATCAGAGTCTGACATCGCACACCTCTCACCAGCTGACTCGCGACCACCTCGCCACCGGTCGACGCGCGCCGGCCGGTCCCGCTCACCACCGAGAACCTAGACCAGCCGGCATCACGCCGGGCGGAAGAACGGCTGACCTGCTGCCGATGACGCTGAACGAGACGGCCCTGATCGTGGCGCAGGGCAGCCTGGCCAGCTAGTGCGCAGGGTGAGCGCCGAGGTCCTGTTGGCCTGCGGCGCCGACGCCCGCCCTACCAGGGAGCGGACGAGCCGCGCCTGAGCGGATCGCGCGGCCGTCCACGGTCATTGATCTTGGCTAGGCTGATGGACATGACCGCACCCCACCCGCACCGCCACGACGACGGCCGAAGGTGGGCCCCCGAGGCGGGCCCGGCACACCCGATCGAGCCGGCCGACTGGTGAGTGGTGCACCCGTTCCCGCCCAGCGGGGCGAGCCGGCCCCACCCGCCGACCGATCCAGTTGGGCCGATCGCTGCGCCCAGCTCGCCCGGTCGCGACCCTTCGAGATCGTCATCGTCGTGGTCATCCTCGCCAACGGGGTCGTCCTCGGCCTGGAGACGTACGACGATCTGATCCCGGCGGGCGCGGCACTGCACTGGCTGGAGTTGTTCTTCCGCGCCGTCTTCGTCGTCGAGATCGGTGTTCGGCTGGCGGCCTACGGCAAGCGTCCACAGGACTTCTTCCGGCACAGCTGGAACGTGTTCGACTTCGTCGTGATCGCGGCGATCTTCATACCGGGCCTGCACGGCGATTCGGCGCTGCTGCGCTTCGTACGGGTCGCCCGCATGGTCCGACTGGTGCGGTTCTCGCCGGGCCTGCGGACCATCGTCTCCGCGCTGTGGCGCAGCCTGCCGGGCGTCGGCGGTTTCCTCGCCCTCGCCGTCGTGACGCTCTACGTGTACGGCATGGCCGGTTGGCTGATCTTCGGGAGCACATACCCGGAGCAGTACGGCGACATCGGCCGGTCCCTGCTGACGTTGTTCGTGCTGCTGTCGCTGGAGACGCTGCCGGACCTCATCGAACAGGGCATGGCGGTCTCGCCGTGGACGCTGCTCTACTACGTCAGCTACGTGGTCATCACCGTCAACCTGCTGCTCAACATCCTCATCGCGGTCATCGTCAACTCGATGGAGGAAGCACGCCGGTTGGAGATGACCGAACGCCTGGCCCCCGGGTACGACGAGGACGGCGACGGCGTGCCGGACGAGGTGGACCGCATCGCGCTGACCCAACGGCTGGACGACCTGCGGGCGGTCATCGCCGAGTTGGAGCGGGAGCTGCGGATCGACCGGGAGGACGGGCACGGCCGGCCCCACCGCGACGGCACCCGCACCAGACGGTGATCCAGTGCTCGCGTTGCGTCATCCAGTTCGGATAGTCTCGGCCGCGGTCCCACCGGTTTGACTGAAGGGCACCCGCATGACGGCCAGTGTCGACAATGCCCAGCCCAGCACCGCTTCAACGGACACACTCGGCACGGTGATCGACGACGTCATCCGCCCGCAGGCCGCGATCGTCGACCGGGAGCGCACCTTCCCCCGCCGGGGTCTCGACGCCCTCGCCGCGGCCGGCCTGCTCGGGTTGGCCTCCTCGACGGAGGTCGGTGGCGGCGGCCAGAGCATGCGGGCGGTCGCCACGGTCATCGAGCGGCTGGCCGCCGAGTGTGGGTCCACGGCGATGGTGGTGCTCATGCACTACGCGGCGACCGCGGTCATCGAGGCGCACGGCCCGCGCGAGGTCCGCGCCGCCATCGCCACCGGCGGTCATCTCACCACCTTGGCCTTCTCCGAGTACGGCTCGCGCAGCCACTTCTGGTCGCCGACCGGCACCGCCACAGTGACCGACGACGGCACCATCCGCCTCGACGCCCGCAAGAGCTGGGTCACCTCGGCCGGCGAGGCCAACAGCTACGTCTGGTCCAGCCTCCCGCTGTCACAGGGCGTCGGTCCGATGACGCTGTGGCTCGTGCCCGCCGACAGTGCCGGCCTGAGCGTGACCGGCGACTTCGATGGGCTGGGCCTGCGCGGCAATGGCTCCCGGCCGATGACCGCCGATGGGCTCCGAGTCCCGTCGGCCGCGATGATGGCGGCCGACGGCGCAGGGCTCGACACCGCGCTCGGTGCGGTCCTCCCCTGGTTCCTGGTGCTCAACGCCGCGTTCTGTCTCGGTCTCGCCGACAGCGCGGTCGCCGAAGCCGGTCGGCATGTCACCGGGACCACGCTCGCGCACACCGGCGCCGCCCTTCGCGACGCGCCCGTCACGCGGCGCGACCTCGCTCGACTGATGATCCGCACCGCCGCCCTGCGCGCCTTCCTGGACGACACCCTCACCGCGCTGGAGAGCGGTCGCGACGACGCGACGCTGCGGGTGCTACAGGTCAAGGCCCTCGCCGGCGAGACCGTCGCCGACGTGACCGATGGCGCGATGCGGCTCTGCGGCGGCAGCGCGTTCCGCAAGGAGCTGGGCCTCGAACGCCGTTTCCGTGACTCGCGCGCAGCCCGGGTGATGGCACCGACCACCGACGCCCTGCACGATTTCGTCGGTCGTGTCGCCACCGGTCTGCCGCTGCTGGACGAGGCCAACCGCTGATGCCGGCGCCAGCCGTCCTGATGGGCGCGGTCGCATACGACCCCAGGGTGGTGACCATCTGGGAGGGGTTCCGCGCCTGGCTGCGCGGACGAGGCCTGGACTTCGACTTCGTCCTTTACTCGCACTACGAGCGACAGGTCGAGGATCTCGTCGCCGGGCGGATCGACGCGGCGTGGAACTCGCCCCTGGCGTGGTTACGGGCCGAGCGACTGGCGGCCGCCACCGGCGCGAGCGTACGCGCGCTCACCATGCGCGACACCGACCAGGACCTCACCTCGATCGTGGTGGTCCGCGCCGACTCGCCGGCACGACAGGTCGCGGACCTCGCCGGGGCGGTGGTCGGCGTCGGCGCGGTGGACAGTCCGCAGGCGACGTTGATTCCGCTGGGTCATCTCGCGACCGCCGGGGTCGAGGTCGACGTACGCCGGTTCGACGTCGGCGTCGGCCTGCACGGCGACCACATCGGCGGCGAGCGCGACGCGGCCCGCGCCCTGGTGGCCGGTGGGGTCGACGCCGCCTGCATGATCGACGCCAACCACCTGGCGTTCGTCCAGGAGGGCACGCTGCCGCCCGAGGGCACCCGGATCGTCGCGCAGACCGGATCGTACGACCACTGCAACATGACGGTTCGCGAGCCGGAGTCCGCCGGTGTCCGACTCTTCGGCACGCTGCTGCTCGGCATGTCGTACGCCGATCCGCAGGTGCGCCCACTGCTCGACCTGGAGGGGCTGACGGCCTGGAAGGACGGCCGCACCACGGGGTACGACCTCCTCGCCACGGCGGTCGACGCCACCGGCTTCTACTCGCCCGACGGGCGGGTGACGGCCACGGACTATCGGCCGTGAGCGCGGCACCGGCCGCCGACGTCGAGGTCCACCTGGGTGATCTGGGCTTCGGCCGGGGAGCGCATTTACTCGTACAACGTGCCCTGGCCGGGCTGTCGCCCGGTGGCCGGTTGGCGGTTTCCGGCCGCGACCCGGCGTTGCCCGTGCACCTGCCCGCCTGGTGTCGCGGCCGGGGTCATCGGGTCGAATGGCCGGAGCAGGGCGACCGGAGCGAGCTGGTGGCGGTGGTCGTCCGGGGCACCGCCGATGACGACCGCTGGTTCGGCGCGGAGCGGGCCGGGCCCGCCCTCCCGTCGGCACTCAGCAGCCGGCCCCCGGCCCGGTGGGGCCTCGGCGCCCGCGGGGCGCTGCTCGAGGCCGGTGGCCCTGAGGCCCGGTTCGACCTGGACGATCGCGACCTGGTGTGGGCCGATGTCGCTCCCCACCTGTACGCGCAGGCGGCCGCACGACAGTGGGATCCGCAGACCGCCGTGCCGTGGGACGAGCCGTTCGCGCTGCCGGCCGATGTCGAGGCCGCGGTGGTGCAGGTGATGACCTACCTGGTCGAGAACGAACAGGCCGCGCTCGTCGTGCCGGCCCGGTTCGTCGGGCGCATCCACCCGCACTTCCGGGAGGTGATGCAGCTTCTCGCTGTGCAGATGGCCGACGAGGCCCGGCACATGGAGGTGTTCAGCCGGCGGGCACTACTGCGGGGTGCCGAGTTGGGCACGTCGTCCGCGGGCGGCCGACAGTCGCTGTTCACACTCGTCGCGGAGTCCGACTTCGCGCTGGCGTCGTTCCTGCTCTCCGTGCTCGGCGAGGGCAGCTTCGTCGATCTGCTCTCGTTCCTGCACCAGAACGCCCCGGACCCGGTGACGCGCCGGATCTGTTGGCTCGCCATGCAGGACGAGCGCCGGCACGTGGTGTTCGGCATGGCGCACCTGGAGCATCAGGCGCAGCTGGACCCACTGCTGCGGGATCGACTGCGGGCCGCCATCCACCGCCGTCACGACGCGCTCGTCGACACCGCGGGCCTCAACGCGGATGTTTTCGACGCGCTGGTGGTGCTCGCGGCAGGTGGTTGGCACCCTGACGAGGTGTCCGCCGGGTTCGACCGGGTGCAGGCTCTGCAACACGCGATGGATCAGGGCCGTCAGCGCCGACTGGTACGGCTGGGTTTCCCGCCCGACGAGGCCGCCGCGCTCTCCGCCCTGCACACCCGCAACTTCATGTGAGCCCTGCGCCGTGGCGCCGGCCGGGCTCCCCCGCTCGGGAGCCCGGCCGCCCGCGGGTCAGCAGTACAGGTTGGCTCCGGCGGCGACGCCGAGAATGCCGACGAACTGCTGGTACCTGGTGACGCGGCTCTGCACCTGCGCCGGGTTGCCATTGTTGCACTCGATCGAGCCGTTGATGCTGCGGATGGTCTCACCGAAGCCGGCGCCGTTGACCATCGCGTTGTGAGCGGTCATGGTGCCCGGCCCGTTCTGGGTCATCCAGTACCAGATGGCGGTCTTCCAGGCGACCGCGGCGTCGTTCTGCACCAGCCACGGGTTGGTCAGCAGTGGCAACTGGAGGGCGATCCCGGCGGCGTTGTAGTTGAAGTTCCAGCTCAGCTGGATCGGTCCCCGACCGTAGTAGGCAGCCTGCCCCGCGGGGCACCCGTAGGGCTGGCCGGGATCGCAGTAGTGCGGGTAGTTCGCGGTGTTCTGCTCCACCACGTGGACGAGCCCACCGGTCTCGTGGTGCACGTTCGCCAGGAAGGCCGCGGCCTCCTGACGCTGGACGGTGGCGCTGCCGGTCCTGGTGAACGCCGAGTAGGCGCTGAGGGCGGCGACGAGCCCGGAGTACGTGTAGAAGGAGTTGCGGCCCGGGAACATCTGGTTGAACTGGGCCTCGGTCACCACGAATCCGCCGGGGTTGGTGGGGGGCGGGGTGGTGGGCGGTTGACCGCCGCAGGTGTACGGCTCCCAGTACCAGGTGCTGATGATGGGGTCGTAGCCCGGGTTGTCGTGCTCGGCGATGTAGTACAGGCCGTTGGTGTACCGCACGATGCTTCCGGTGGCGTACCAGGTGCCGGCGGCCCAGTTCGGATAGGTGCAGCCGCCGGTGGGAGGTGGCGTGGTGCCGCCTCCGCAGGTGCCCAGGTCCTGCCAGACGCCGGTGGTCCCCGGCGGCGCCTCGTTCTGGGTCCACCACTTCGCCTGGTAGTTGCGGCCGTTGTGGGAGACCTGGGCGCCTCCGGTGTAGACGGCCGACGACTGCCAGGACGCCGCGCAGGCGGCGGCCGACGCCGGGGTCGACGGCAGCACCGTCAACAGGCCTCCGGCGACGGTCAGTGCCACGAGCGCGGCCAGGGCGCGCAGTCTCGACATGGGTCACTCCTTCCCGGGAACTCCGAGCGTTACATCGACAGGGGTGACTGTAGCATCATCTGTTCACAATCTTTACTATTAGTTGGATCAGAAGTCGTCGTCGAAGGCGACCGTGCCGGTCACCCCGACCTGGTACGCCGAGACCCGCCGCTCGAAGAAGTTGGACAGCTCCTGCACGTCCTGCAACTCCATGAAGCCGAACGGGTTGCCCGACCCGTAGTGCGGCGCGATGCCGAGCTGGGCGAGGCGGCGGTCGGCGACGTGCTGGAGGTACTCCCGCATGTCGGTCAACGTCAGGCCGGGCACGCCGTGGCCCACCAGGTCCTCGGCGAACTGCACCTCACACTCGACGGCCTCGGTGAGCATCTGCCGAACCTGGTCGGCGAGATCGTCGTCGAACAGGTCCGGCTCCTCAGCCCGGACGGTGTCGACGACGTCGAACGCGAACGCCATGTGCATGGACTCGTCGCGGAACACCCAGTTGGTGCCGGAGGCCAGCCCGTGCAGCAGGCCCCGGGAGCGCAGGAAGTAGACGTACGCGAACGCGCCGTAGAAGAACAGGCCCTCGATGCAGGCGGCGAAGCAGATCAGGTTGAGCAGGAACGCACGCCGGTCCTCCCGGGACCGCAGCTCCCGCAGGTTGTTGAGGGAGTCGATCCAGCGGAAGCAGAACTCGGCCTTGCGACGGATCGAGGGGATGTTCTCGATGGCGGCGAAGGCGGCGAACCGCTCGGTCTCGTCCGGCACGTACGTGTCGAGCAGGTTGAGATAGAACTGGACGTGCACGGCCTCCTCGAACAGCTGCCGGGACAGGTAGAGGCGGCCCTCGGGACTGTTGACGTGCTGGTAGAGATTGAGCACCAGGTTGTTGGCGACGATCGTGTCGCCGGTGGCGAAGAACGCCACCAGGCGGCTGACCAGGTGCCGCTCGGCCGGCGACAACTTGTCGAGGTCGGCGAGGTCGGCGTGCAGGTCGACCTCCTCGACGGTCCAGGTGTTGCGGATGGCGTCGCGGAAGCGGTCGAAGAAGTGCGGGTAGCGCATCGGGCGGAGGGTGAGGTCCATCCCGGGGTCGAGCAGCATGTGCGTGGTCCTCGTGTCGGTGGTGCTCGTGTCGGTGGTGGCGTCGGCGGGGGTCACTGGCAGGCCTCGCACGACTCGGGGTTCTCCAGCGAGCAGGCCAGCGCCTCCGCGTCGACGACGACGGGTGCGACGGCGCTGACGGTGGCCTGCTGGATCCGCGTGGCCGGACGCGAGCGCAGGTAGTAGGTGGTCTTCAGCCCGGCCTTCCAGGCGTACAGGTACATCGAGGAGAGCTTGCCGATGGTCGGCGCGGCCAGGAACAGGTTCAGCGACTGGGACTGGTCGATGAACGGGGCGCGGGCGGCGGCCAGGTCGATCAGCGCGCGCTGCGGCAGCTCCCACGCGGTACGGAACAGCTCCCGGACACCGGACGGCAGCTCCGCGATGTCCTGCACCGACCCCTCCGCCCGCTTGATCGCCGACCGGATCCGGTCGGTCCACAGGCCACGGGCCTTCAGCTCGCGGACCAGCGCGGTGTTGACCTGGAGGAACTCCCCCGACAGGGTCTCGCGCTTGAACAGGTTGGACACCTGCGGCTCGATGCACTCGTAGCACCCCGCGATCGAGGCGATGGTCGCGGTCGGGGCGACCGCCACCAGCAGCGAGTTGCGCAGCCCGTACGCCTCGACCTGCTCGCGCAGCGCGGCCCAGCGCGCGGTCTGCGTTCCCTCGACACCCCACAGGTCGGGCTGGAGCTGGCCCCGTGCGGCCCGGGTCTGCCCGTACGCCGGATGCGCGCCGAAGCGGCGCGCCAGGTCGGCGGAGGTCTCCAGCGCGGTCAGGTACAGCTCCTCGCTGATCCGGGTGGACAGCTCGCGCGCGGCCGGGGAGTCGAACGGCAGCCGCAGCGCGAAGAACACGTCCTGCAGGCCCATCAGCCCGAGCCCGACCGGCCGCCAGCGTGGGTTGCTCGCCGCCGCCTGCGGGGTCGGGTAGTAGTTGATGTCGATGACGCGGTCCAGGAACGTCACGGCGGTACGCACCGTGGCGCGCAGCCGCTGCCAGTCGACGCCGCCGTCGGTGAGGTGGGCGGCGACGTTCACCGACCCGAGGTTGCACACCGCGGTCTCGGCGTCGCTGGACACCTCGACGATCTCGGTGCAGAGGTTGGACAGGTGCACCACGTTGCCCGGTTCGGCGGTCTGGTTGCACAGGCGGTTGGCGGCGTCCTTGAAGGTCATCCACCCGTTGCCGGTCTGGGCGAGGGTGCGCATCATCTTCCCGTACAGCTCCCGCGCCGGGACCTGCCGCACGTGGCGACCCTGCGCCTCGGCCTCCCGGTACGCGGCGTCGAACCGCTCCCCCCACAGGTCGGGCAGCTCCGGCACCTCACTCGGGTCGAACAGCGACCACATCTCGTCGGCCTCGACCCGGCGCATGAACTCGTCCGGGATCCAGTTGGCCAGGTTCAGGTTGTGGGCACGCCGGGCGTCCTCGCCGGTGTTGTCCCGCAGTTGCAGGAACTCCTCGATGTCCGGGTGCCACGGCTCCAGGTACACGCAGGCCGCGCCCTTGCGCCGGCCGCCCTGGTTGACCGCGGCGACGCTGGCGTCCAGCGTGCGCAGCCACGGCACGATCCCGTTGGACTGCCCGTTGGTGCCGCGGATCAGCGCGCCCCGGGATCGGACCCGGGAGTACGCGATGCCGATGCCGCCGGCGAACTTGGACAGGTTGGCGACCTGGGCGTACCGCTGGTAGATCGAGTCCAGCTCGTCGAGCGGGGAGTCGACCAGGTAGCAGGAGGACATCTGGGTGTGCCGGGTGCCGGAGTTGAACAACGTCGGCGAGCTGGGCAGGTAGGCCAGGCTGGACATCAGGCGGTAGAAGTCGACCGCCTCGTCCGGCGTACGGGACAGCCCGCAGGCCACCCGCAGCAGCCAGTACTGCGGGGTCTCCAGGACCAGCCGGCTGGTGGGGTGGCGCAACAGGTACCGGTCGTACACCGTGCGCAGGCCGAAGTACTCGAACCGCCGGTCGCCGTCCGGGTCGATGGCGTCGTCGAGCATCGTGGCGTGCGCGGCGACGAAGGCGGCGGTGTCGTCACCGATCAGACCCTCGGCGTGGCCGACCCGGATCGCCGCGCTGAACGAGGTGACGCCCTGCCGGCGTACCTCCTTCCCGACGTAGCCGGACAGCAGCCGGGCGGCGAGGCGCGAGTACTGCGGTTCCTCGCCGATCATCTCTGCGGCGGTCTGGATGGACAGCCGGTCCAGCTCGGCCGTCGTCGCGCCGTCGTACAGACCGCTGATCGTGCGGGTCGCCACGCGCATCGGATCGACGTCGGCGAGGTCGTCGGCCCACCGCTCGACCGCCCGGACGATCTTGTTCACGTCCACCGGCTCGGTGGCACCGTTGCGCTTGCGGACCTGCATCGGCGTCCGCCGCAGGGCCGTGTCGCCGCTGGCCGGGACAACGTCGGTGACTGTCACCACTCACTCCTCGCGAGTTCGAGACCTGATGGCCCTCGGACGCGAGGAGACGGACACCGGCGGACGCCACACCCCGGGCAGGGCGTGGGTCAGGTGGCGTCAGCCGTCCCACGCGGCCTCGGACCGCCGCCCACCCGGATGCGGGTGTACGGCGCGCTGGCAGGTCTTCGGACTCGCAGGCGCGACCGGGCTCGCCGGTCTCCTACTGGCCGTCGCTTCCCAGGCCGATTGGTGGCCCAGTGCTGATGACGGCGGTCGTTCCCACTCACCGCTGCGGGACAGTCCCGGATTCCCACCGGGTTCCCTCTTGCCTCGACCGCTCGGGCTGAGCGGTCGAACCAGCTGCGCTCGACACCATATATAGGGACACTGCCGTTGTCACACCCCACATGTCGGTCTCCGGCGTGTCGGCGGCGCGCTGGTGACGACCGTCACCCGTCTCCGAGCCGGCGGGTCAGCCCGCGACGGCCACCGGCTGCGGGGCGTGCGAGCGTCGCTCGACCGTGAAGCTGACACCCGCCAGGCCCAGCCCGAGGATCGCGAGGCCCACGCCGACCCAGCCCGGCGCGAGGTAGCCGAAGCCCGCGGCGATGGCGACGCTGCCGAGCGCGGCGCCGAGGCTGTTCGCGATGTTCATGGCCGACTGGTTCATCGCCGCGCCCATCAACTGGGCGCCCGGTGCGACCGTGATCAGGCGCCCCTGCAGGACCGGCCCCAGGTAGAGGCTCGTCGCGCCCACCAGGAACGCGCCCACGAAGAGGCCGACACGGTTCGACGCGACGAGGCTGAACACGGCGATGCTCACGATCATGGCGGCAAAGCCGACGATCATGCTCCGGCGCAGGTCCCGGTCCGCGAGCCAGCCCCCCAGGGCGTTGCCGACGGTCATGCCCAGGCCCACGGCGACCAGCGCCCACGGCACCGTCGCGGCCGAAAGGCCGGCGACGTCGGTGGTGACCGGCGCGATGTACGTGTTGACCGCGAAGAAACCGGCGAAGCCCACCGCCCCCGTGGCCGCGACGAGCCACACCTGGGCGGTCCGCAGCGCCCTCAGCTCGGCGGCCGGCGAGCCGTCGACCGCCGCGACGACCTCCGGCACGACCGCCAGCACCGCCAGCAGGGTCAGCACGAACACCCCGGCGATGATCAGGTAGGCGGTACGCCAACCGGCCGCCTGCCCGAGCCGGGTGATCAGGGGTACGCCCACCACGTTGCTCACGGTCAGGCCGCTGAGCACGACGGCGAACCCCCGGGCCTCGTTACCGGGGCCCAGCAGGGTTGCCGCGAGCAGGCCGGCGGCCCCGAAGTACGCGCCGTGCGGCAGCGCGGCGACGAACCGCGCCACCAGCACCAGGTCGAACGTCGGCGCGGTCGCCGACGCGATGGTGCCGACGACGAAGAGGACGAGCAGCCCGAGTACCAGCTTCTTGCGCGGCAGCCGGGCGGACAGTGCGGCGATCAGGGGCGCGCCCACGACCACGCCGAGCGCGTACGCGGTGATCATCCAGCCCGCGCGGGCCACCGCGTCCGACGACGACTGGGCGTACTGCTGCGGGAGGAGACCGCGTGCGATGTCGGGCAGCAGGCCCATCGCCACGAACTCGGTCAGGCCGACCGCCACACCGCCCAGCGCCAGCGCGAGAACTGCCGCCAGGCGTCGACCTCTGCTCAATCCATGCACCGAGCGAATTTAGCAACAGCGTTGCGTAATAGGGTGGCGAGATGACGCGCACCACAGCGGACGTCACCTTCCTGCGTGGCTACAACCAGGCGCTGGTCATGGCGGTGGGACGCACCGCGCGGACGTTCGAGCGGTCGACCGTGGTCGGCGCCACCGGTCTGACACCACAGGCCGTCTCCAAGGTGATCGCCCGCCTGACCGCCGACGGCCTGATTCGTCCCGCCGGCGTCCGCCGCCCCGGCATCGGCAAGCCCGCGGTCGTCTACGAACTCGTCCCGGACAGCCGGTACGCGATCGGCGCCCACGTCGCCCGCCGTACGCTGCGGCTCGTCCTGGTCGACCTGGCCGGCACCGTGCACCACTCGGCGGTGAGCCCGCTGCCCGGCGACTTCACACCGGAGCAGCTTCTCGACGCCCTGAGGTCCGGCATCGACGCGATACCGGGCATCGATGACCTGCGGGGCCGGCTGACCGGCGTGGGCATCGGCATGATCGGCCCGCTGGACCACGCCCACGGCCTGGTCCGCGACGCCCACGGCCTGCGGCACTGGCACGACGTACCGCTGCGGGAGATCGCCGAGGCGCACCTGGGCCTGCCGGTGCACCTCGACAAGGACGTCACCGCGGGGATCACGGCCGAGGCGTGGCGGCACGGCGGAACGTTCGGCGACGCGGTCCTCATCATGGTCGAGTCCGGCATCGGCGGCGGCTTCTGGCTGCGCGGCACGGCCCACCGGGGCGCGCACACCAACGCCGGCGAGTTCGGCCACACCGTCGTCGAACTCGACGGGCCGCTCTGCGTCTGCGGGCGCCACGGATGTCTGGAGATCGTGCACAACCGTGCCGCCGAGGCCGGCGACATCGAACGGGCGGCCCGCGTCCTGGCGATCGGCGTCGTCAACCTGCTCCAGACGCTCGACCTCGCCCACGTGGTGCTGGCCGGCGCCGACCTCCTGCGACACGCGCAGCCGTATCTCGCGGCGGTCGAGGAGGCCGTCCACAGCGACGTACCCCGCGCGGACTGGCTCAGCACGGACGTGCGGCTGTCCAGCCTGGGCGCGGACGTGATCGCCGCGGGTGCCGCCATGCAGGTGCTCGACAAGCACTTCGGCCTTCCGGATCTCGCTCCGCTCTAGCGGCGACGACCCGCGGGACGAAGCCGGCACCCTGGCCTTCGGCGAAGGCGGGGTGCCGGCCAGCCCGTACGGGCGAGGAAGACCGGATCGATCGGTGGAGGCTATCCGCCGATCGCCACGGCGAAGATGTGCATGGTCGGCACGCCCGATGCCGGCGCGGCGCTGATGTTCGGCAGCTCGATCCGGGAGACCGGCTTGTCCTGCAACGGCACACCGACGAAGTAGATCGTCGCGGGCGTGTTCGCCCGCTGGTTGCCGGGCCGGTTCTGGTACGCCGCCACGATCGCCGCGTCCCCACCCGGCCGGGGCGCCCCGTACCAGTCCGGGGTGCCCAGCGTGAACGCCTGCCGCGTCCCGTCGGCGTAGACGACCGTGGCCGGCCCGGACACCGCACCGTAGGTGCCCGTGGCGAGGAACCCGAGCGTCCGTCCGGTGCCGGTGACCTTGAGGGCCTGGCCCTTGGCGATCGCGTTGTCGGCGCTGCCCACCGCGACCTGGGGCCAGCGGAAGTCCACGCCGCCATGCGAGACGGTGCCACCCGGGGTGACCCCGGCCTGTGCCAGCGCCTGCGCGGAGATGCTGGCGCCCCCGCCGTCGATGTTGCCGACGTCGGTGTTGGCGTCGTCGGTGACGCCGACGTTGTCGAAGCTCTCCTCCAGCGTGGTCTCCCGGCCGTCCCACACCCGGACCCGGGCGGACCCGGACGCCGTCCAGTCTCGGCCGCTCACCACGGCGGTCACCGTCACGACGCCGGCTACGGCGTCCTCGGGTGCCCGGACGGTGAACTCGACGGTCCGCTGTGCGTCGGGCTGCACGGGCTTCAGCGCGACCTGCGCCGGCGTGGCCGTCCAGCCGGCGGGCAGGGCGAGGGAAACCGTCCCCCGCGTCAACGGCATGTCGATCGCTCGGACCGTCACCGTGACCGCAGCCGACTGGCCGGAGGCCACCTCGTCCGGCGCGTCGATGAGGACCTTCTGCAGGGCGGTCACCCGGTACCGGTGGCCGGCCTGCCCGAGCAGCTCGACGACATCGGACTCGATCTTCCGCGTGGGGATCCGACCGCCCCGGGTGAGGTCGGTGATCCGGAACCGTCCCGCGAGCATCCGGCCGCGCAGACGTACCGTGCCCTTGCGGTCGGGGGTGATCTGGTATTCGTCCGCCTGCTCGTCGCTCCACACCGCGCCCACCGTGTAGCCGCCGCGACCCCGCAGGCCCTCGACCCGGCCGGTCGGCCAGGAGGCGGGCAACGCCGGCAGCAGGTGCAGCTCACCGTTGTGGCTCTGCAACAACATCTCCGCGATGCCGGACGTGGCACCGAAGTTGCCGTCGATCTGGAACGGCGGGTGCAGGTCGAACATGTTCGGTGCGAGCCGCGCCGGGGTCACCAGGTCGCCGACCAGGTCGTGCGCGCGGTCGCCCTCCTCCAACCGTGCCCAGAAGTTGATTTTCCAGGCCAACGACCAGCCCGTCCCGTCGTCGCCGCGCAGCTCCAGCGTCCGCCGGGCCGCCTGGTACAGCTCGGGGGTGTCGCGCTTGGTGATCTGATTGCTGGGGTGCAGGCCGTAGAGGTGCGAGACGTGCCGGTGACTCCGCTCGGTCTCCACCCAGTCGTAGAGCCACTCCATGATGTTGCCGCGCGAGCCGATCTTCATGGGTGCGAGCCGCTCACGCGCCGCGCGGACCTCGGCCCGGAACGCCGCGTCCACGCCGAGCGCCCCGGCCGCGCGGTCGCAGCCGTCGAACAGGTCCCGCAGGATCTGGTTGTCCATGGTGGGGCCGGCGGCGACGCTGGCGTCCGGGTGGTGGGACAACTCGGGCGAGTTCGACGGGTTGGTCACCAGGTAGCCGAGGTTCGGCTCCTCCACCAGTGTGTCCAGGAAGAACTGGGCGGCGCTCTTCATCGCCGGATAGTTCGCGCGCAGGAAGTGGATGTCGCCGGTGAACAGGTAGTGGTCCCAGATCATCGTGGCCAGCCATGCCCCGCCGGTCTGCCACATGCCCCAGAACGCCCCGTCCACCACCGAGGTGGCGCGCCACGCGTCGGTGTTGTGATGGGTGACCCAGCCACCCGCGCCGTACTGCACCTGGGCGGTACGTGCTCCGGTCACGACGAGGTCGCTGATCATGTCGAAGACCGGCCCGTAGCACTCGGACAGGTTGGTCGAGTCCGCCGGCCAGTAGTTCATCGGCAGGTTGGCGTTGATCGTGTACTTCGAGTCCCAGGAGGGGTTCAGCTGGTCGTTCCAGATGCCCTGCAGGTTGGCCGGTTGGGTGCCCGGACGTGAGGACGAGATGAGCAGGTACCGGCCGAACTGGAACAGCAGCGCCGCGAACTGCGGGTCCGCGCCGCCCGCGTGCTGCGCGATCCGCACGTCGGTCGGCTGGTCGGCCGCCGCGGTTCGCCCGAGGTCGATCGTCGTACGCCCGAACAGCTTCTGGTAGTCGTCCACGTGCCGGTCCCGCAGGCTGTCGTAGGCGGTGCCCGTGGCCGCGTCGAGGTGTCGCCGGGCAATGCCCTGGTAGTCGCCGCTGACGTCCTGGTAGGTGACGTAGCTGGAGCCGATGGAGATGAGCACGGTCACGCTGTCGGCCCCGGACACCTGCAAGGTGCCACCGGAGCTGGTGACGCTGCCGCCGGTCGCGACGGCTCGGGCCAGGGCCAGGAAGCGCACCGAGCCGGTGACCCCCTCCTGGTTGCCGGAGATGCCGTCCAGTGCCACGGTCGCACCGTCGGGGCTGGCGACCGTCGTCCGCTGGGGACTGTCGAAGGCCGCGGAGAAGGTGATCGAACCGGGCCGGTCGGCGGTCAGCCGGACAGCGATCACCTGGTCCGGTGCGCTCGCCAGCACCTCGCGTCGGTACCGCACCCCGTTCGCGAGGTACGTCACCGAGGTGGTGGCCGTGGTGAGGTCCAGCGACCGGTGGTACTCCGACACCGTGCCGGTGTCCGGGACGGTGAGCCGGAGGTTGCCGACGGGCTGGTAGGCCAGCTCGCCAGCCGGCCTGCCGAGCATCGTCTGGTTGATCAGATTCTGGGCCTGGATCCACTGGTTCTCGAAGACCAGTCGCTGGATCTCGGGCAGCGCCTCCGCACCCCGCGGGTTGTTGGGGTCGTACGGGCCGCCGGCCCAGACGGTGTCCTCGTTGAGCTGCAGTCGCTCCTGGCTGACGTTGCCGAACACCATGGCACCGAGGCGGCCGTTGCCGATCGGCAGGGCGCGGAGCCAGTCCGTGCCGGCGGCCTCGTCGTACCAGAGGGCCATGTCGTTGGCGGCCTTCACCTCGTCCGGAGGCGTCGATGCGGCTCGCGCCGCGGCCGTCCACGGCATCGGCAGCAACAACGAGCCTGCTCCGACTGATCCGATCTTGAGCATCTGCCGTCGCGTCGGGTGTGGCATTCGTTTCCTCCAAGCGGGAGGTCGTCCGTGCGGGCGGCCGAATGTCCACCGGCGCGACGACGAACTCGGCACCGGCGAAGAGGAGTGTGAGGCGGCGCGGCCAGCAGTACGACGAGGCTCTGAGTAGGTGTCGGCAATCTACAAAGATTTGATGTATCGAGTCAATGGATGTAACGAACACCGTTCATACTTCGCCGTCAATGCGGCCCCTCGAGGTGAACATCCAATCTTCAGAGCCGTCATCCGGCTTGCCGGACCGGCGCCGCGCAGGATCGGCCGCCACCTCAGCAGCCCCTGAAACACCCGAGTGCCACACCGGTGGCGCGACCAGCCTGATTCCACAAGGGACAGCTCGGGCCCGCTACCAGGCGAATGTGACCGCCCACAGTGACCAGGCCTGAGGACGGCCATGCCTGCGGGTGTCGCATCCGCTGCGGCGGATGCCCGACAACCGGCGTATCGAACGGAAGGACGGCAGCGCCCGCAGATCAGCACAGGACGGGAAACATTGGATGTCTGTGCGCGAAGCGTGATCGACGTCGTTGACGCGCCGGATCGGGCCTCCGTATACTCCCAGTGATCATCTGATCTTTAGCCGGGCGAGGAGCGCATGCCGCAGATCACTGCCGTCACCGTCGAGGACGTCCGCTTCCCCACCTCCCTGACCGCCGACGGGTCCGACGCCATGAACAAGGACGGCGACTACTCGGCGGCCTACGTCGTTCTGCACACCGACGGCGTCGACACCGCAGGTGCGCCGCTCGCGGGTCACGGCCTGACCTTCACCATCGGTCGAGGCAACGACATCGTCGTCGCGGCGGCGGTCCACCAGGCGCAGCGCCTCGTGGGTCTGGACGTGGCGACGATGGCGGCGGACATGGGGGCGGTCTACCGCCTCCTCACGTCCGACTCCCAGCTGCGGTGGCTGGGGCCCGAGAAGGGCGTCGTCCACCTGTCGCTGGCGGCCGTGCTGAACGCGTCGTGGGACCTGGTCGCCCGGCTCGCCGACAAGCCGCTGTGGCGGCTGCTCGTCGACATGTCCCCCGAGCAACTCGTCGACATCGCGGACCTGCGCTACCTGTCCGACGCACTGACCCGGGACGAGGCGCTGGCCATCCTGCGTGCCAAGGAGAGCACGAAGGCCGACCGCCTCGCCGAGCTCGACCGGACCGGCTACCCCGCCTACACCACCTCGGCCGGCTGGCTCGGCTACGGCGACGACAAGCTACGCCGCCTGTGCCAGGAAGCGGTGGACAGCGGCTACGGCTACGTCAAGCTCAAGGTGGGCGCCAACCTCGACGACGACATCCGCCGATGCACGATCGCCCGGGAGATCCTCGGTCCACACCGCAACCTGATGATCGACGCCAACCAGGTGTGGGACGTCGGCCAGGCCATCGAGTGGGTCACCGCTCTGGCCCGGTTCAAGCCACTGTGGATCGAGGAGCCGACCAGCCCGGACGACATCCTGGGCCACGCGGCCGTCCGCCGCGCTGTCGCTCCCATCGGGGTCGCCACCGGCGAACACTGCCACAACCGGGTGATGTTCAAGCAGCTGTTCCAGGCCGGGGCCATCGACTTCTGCCAGTTGGACACCGGCCGGCTGGCCAGCATCAACGAGATCGTCGCCGTGCTGCTCCTCGCCGCGAAGTTCGGCGTCCCGGTGTGCCCACACGCCGGTGGCGTCGGGCTGTGCGAGATGGTCCAACACGTGTCGGTGCTCGACTACGTCGCGATCTCCGGGGATCTCACCGACCGGGTCACCGAGTTCGTCGACCACCTGCACGAACACTTCACCGATCCGTGTGTCGTCCGGGACACCGGGTCGGGCAGCGGTTACGTTCTGCCCAGCCGGCCCGGCTACTCCACCCAGATGCGCCCCGAGTCGGTCGGGCAGTACCGGTTCCCCGACGGCGACTACTGGGCGGCGGCGGGCCCGACTACGGTGTCATCTCCGGAGCCGTACGTGATCGCGGGTGGGACCGCCACCCCCGCCGGCCGTTAGGGGGTGTCGTGTCTCGCACCGACGAAGTGGTGAACGGCATCAAGCGAATGATCCTCGAAGGGACGTTCAAGCCCGGGGATCGGCTGCCCATCGAGAAGGACCTGGCCGAGTCGCTCGGCGTCTCGCGGGGGTCGCTGCGCGAGGGGATGTCGGCCCTGTCGATCCTCGGCATCGTCAACATCCGCCAGGGTGACGGCACCTACGTCACGAACCTCGACGCGCCGCAACTGCTGGCACCGATGGGCTTCGTGGTGGACTTCCAGGGCCAGGGGGACCCACGGCACATCCACACCGTCCGACGGCTGCTGGAGTGCGAGGCCGCCCGGTTGGCCGCGACCAGGATCACCGACGAGGCCCTCGCCCAGGCGGGGGAACTCCTCGACGAGGCGGCCCGGATCGTCGGCCAGTCACCGCAGGACCACGAGCGGATCATCGAGATCGACATCGCCTTTCACCGGATCATCGCTGTGCACGCCGAGAATCCGGTGCTCGTCGGCCTGATCGAGGCGTTCGCCGGGCGCACCGTACGCGGCCGGCTCTGGCGGAGCCTGCACGAGGAGGGCGCGGACCGTCGTACCCACGACGAGCACGTGGCGATCCTCAAGGCCCTCGTCGCACGCGACCCGGAGCGGGCCCGCACCCGGATGGCCAACCACCTGATCGGGGTGGAGGAGTCGTTGCACGGGTTACCCGACGACGGCGACGCGAGCACCGAGACCCCCCGGTCGTGAGCGCCCACCCTCACGACTGCACGTCGAGCAGCCCCGCCTCGTACAGCGCCGCCCAGAGCTGATCCGGGACGTCGGCGTCCGCCCGGCGCAGGGTCTCGGCCACCTGGGCCTCGTCGCGCATGCCGACCACCGTCGAGACCACGGCCGGATGCCGGCGGACGAACGCCAACGCCGCCTGGGGCAGCGTGACGCCGTACGCCTGACACACCCGCGCTATCCGCCGGGCCTGATCGATCACCTCCGTCGGTGCCTGCTGATAGTCGTAGACGGCATCGGTCGGCGGCGTGTCCCGGGCCAGCAGCCCGGAGTTGTAGACCCCGGCGACCACCACACCGACGCGGTGGGCCTGGGCGGCGGGCAGCAGGTCGGTCAACGCGCCCTGCTCCAGCAGGGTGTACCGGCCGGCGCACATCACCAGGTCCACGTCGGTCTCCGCCACGAAACGGGCCAGCATCGCGGACTGGTTCATTCCCACCCCGACGGCGCCGATCACGCCCTGCTCACGCAGCTCCACCAACGCGGGCACCGCCTCGTGCGCGGCCTGCTCCCAATGCTCGTCCGGATCATGCAGGTACACCACGTCGACCCGGTCGAGGCCGGTGCGTCGAAGGCTCGCCTCCACCGAACGGCGTACGCCGTCGCGGCTGAAGTCCCAGACCCGCCGGTGATCGGCCGGAACGTCGAACCCCTCCGGATCACGCAGGTGCGCGGTCTCCGGCGACGGCACCAGCAACCGACCGACCTTCGTCGACACCACGTACTCGGCACGTGGACGCGAGCGCAGAGCGGCACCGAGACGCCGCTCGGACAGACCGAGCCCGTAGTGCGGCGCGGTGTCGAAGTATCGAATGCCGCCTGCCCACGCGGTGTCCACCGCGGCGGCGAAATCCTCATCCGACGTCGCCCGATAGAGGTTGCCGCCCTGCGAGGCACCGAAGCCGAGTGGGCTGAGGCGCGGCGGCGACCCGACGGCGTCCAGGGCTGCCCCGCGATGATCGGGTCGGCCCGTCACCGGCCGAGCCAGCCGCCGTCGACGGTCAGGACGGTGCCGTGAACGTAGTCCGAGGCCGGGGCGGCCAGAAACACGACGGCACCCGCGAGGTCGTCGGCGCTTCCCCACCGACCGGCCGGGATCCGACCGAGGATCGCCTCGTTGCGGTGGGGGTCGTCCCGCAACGCCTGCGTGTTGTCGGTGGCGATGTAGCCGGGCGCGATCGCGTTGACGTTCACCCCGCGCCCCGCCCACTCGTTCGCCAGGGCCCGGGTCAACCCGGCCAGGCCCGACTTGGCCGCGGCGTAGCCGGGGACGGTGACACCGCCCTGGAAGCTGAGCAACGAGGCGGTAAAAATGATCTTCCCCTGGCCCCGGTCGACCATCTGCCGACCGATCTCCCGGCTCAACACGAACTGGCTGGACAGGTTCACCTCCAGCACCCGGTCCCACATCTCGTCGGGGTGCTCCACCGCCGGTGCGCGGGCGATCGTGCCTCCGTTGTTGACCAGGATGTCCACCGGACCCGACGCGGTGGCCTCCTCGGCCAGGCGGTACACCGCCGCCCGGTCACCGAGGTCCGTCCGGATACCGACGAACCGCCGACCGGCCGCGCGTACCCGCCGCTCGACCTCGCTGTCGTGCGGTTCGAGCTGGGCGGAGACACCGATGATGTCCGCGCCGGCCCGCGCCAGGGCGTCGGCCATCGCCAGGCCGATCCCTCGTCGGGCGCCCGTCACCATCGCCGTCCGTCCCGAAAGGTCGAACCTGTCGCTCACCGGGCACCTTCCCGCCAGTGCAGCAGCACCTTCATCACGCCGCCACCACCCTCCAGGGCGGTGAACGCGTCGACGACACCCGCCACGGGTATCACCCGAGAGATCAACTCCTCGGCCGGGATGACGCTCGCGGCGACGAGCCGGATCGCCTCGACCATGTCCGCACGCTGGTACAGCCGTGCGCCCAGCAACTCCAACTCGCGCCAGAAGAACCGGTGCAGGTTGACCGGACGTGGCTGCGGGTGGATGGCCACCATCACCAGCCTGCCGCGGGTGGTGAGCACGTCGACGGCCGTGGCGACGCCGGGGACGGAGCCGGACACCTCGAAGGCCACGTCGGCGCCCGCGCCGTCGGTCCGTTCGTTCACCAGCGCCACCACATCGGTCGTCCCCGGGTCATGGGCCTCGATCCCGATGCTCTCTGCCACCGACCGACGGAAGGCGTCCGGCTCGACCAGC
The DNA here is from genome assembly GCF_050936255.1 of Micromonospora sp. CA-259024. Lineage (NCBI taxonomy): Bacteria > Bacillati > Actinomycetota > Actinomycetes > Micromonosporales > Micromonosporaceae > Micromonospora > Micromonospora sp. CA-259024. Next base: position 2,358,626 of record NZ_JBNJND010000001.1, read on the forward strand.
ACCACCCGGGCACCGGCCTCCCTGGCCACCACGGCGATCAGTACGCCCACCGGCCCTCCGCCCACCACCACGACCTGCTCGCCGGCGGCCACCCTTCCCCGCCGCACGTCGTGCACGGCGACCGCCACCGGCTCGACGAGGGCGGCCCGGTCCAGCGGCAGGTCGTCGGGGAGCGCGAGCACCAGATCCGCCGGGACCGTCCACGACGACTGCATGGCGCCGGGTGAGTCGATGCCGAGGAACTCCATGGCATGGCAGATGTGCGAGTTGCCGCGACGGCACGCGGCACACCGCCCGCACGCGCGGGTCGGCATGACCGTGACCGGTTGACCCACCGACCAGCCGCGCACTCCCGCACCCACCGCGGCGATCCGGCCCGACATCTCGTGGCCGAGGACTGCCGACGCCCCCACCCGGGCGTCCATGTCGCCGTGGAAGATGTGCAGATCGGTACCGCAGATCCCGGTGTACGACACCGCGATCCGTACCTGCCCGGGGCCTGGCGGCTCCGGGGCGCGGTCCACGATCGCGAGATCGCGCGCGCCCCGGTAGACGACAGCCGTCACCGCTCGTCCCGTTCCGCGCCGGTGCTTCCGGTCATCGCCGCGACCAGGTCGTCGGTGGTGACCTCGTGCGCGCGAAGTTGGGCCGCCCGCCGACCGAGGCGCAGCACCTCGACCCGGTCGGCGATCTCGAGCACCTGCGGCATGTTGTGGCTCACCAGCACCACCGACATGCCGGCGTCGCGGGCGCGCCGGACGACGTCGAGCACCCGCCCGGTCTGGACGACGCCGAGCGCCGCGGTGGGCTCGTCGAGGATGACCACGTTCGTCGCCCAGATGATGGCGCGGGCCACCGCGACGCACTGCCGTTGCCCACCCGACAACATCGCGATCGGGGTGGTGACCCGGGGAATCCGCACACCCAGTTCGTCGAGGGCCGCGGCGGCACCCTGCCGCATGGCACGCTTGTCGAGCAGCCCCAGCCGGCCGAGCGGCCCCGAGCGCAGGATCTCCCGCCCGAGGTACAGGTTGGCGGCCACGCTGAGGTCGTCGGCGACGGCAAGATCCTGGTAGACGGTCTCCACCCCCGCGCGCCGGGCGTCGACCGGGGTCGAGAACTGCACGGGACGTCCACCCACCCGGATCTCGCCCTCGTCCGGCGGGTGCACACCGGACAGCGTCTTGATCAGGGTGCTCTTTCCGGCGCCGTTGTCGCCGATCAACGCGACGACCTCACCACGGTGGACCGTGAAGTCGGCACCGCGTAGGGCCTCGACGTGCCCGAACCGCTTGACGATGCCGCGGGCTTCGAGGACCGGCGGTTCCTCGGTGGTCGGCCGCTGATCGTCGTCGACGGTGGCGGTCGGGATGGCGGCCATCACTGCACCGGGGGGTTGGCGCAGCTGGGCTCGAGCACCGCCTTGATCTCCGCCGAGTCGATGTTCTCCTTGGTGACGAACGTGACGCCGGTGTCGGCCGACGCCAGCGGCGCCTTGTCCCGGAGGTGCTTGACCATCTTGTCGACGCCGAAGTAGCCCATCTTGAACGGGTTCTGCACGACCAGCGCCGAGATCTGGCCGTTGCGCAGCCCGGCGACCTCGTCCGGGGCGGCGTCCCAACCGATGATGACCACCTTGCCCGACTTGCCCGCCGCCTGGATGGCCTGCGCGGCGCCGAGCACACTCGGCTCGTTGGCCGCGAAGATGCCCGCGAGGTTGGGGTTGGCGGTGAGGATGTTCTCCGTGACGCGCCGCGCCTCGTTGACGTCACTGCGGCTGGGCTGCTGGCCGACCAGCTTCAGGTTGGGGAACTGGGTGAGGCCGGCCTTGAAGCCGTCGACCCGCTCGGTGTTGGTCTGCGATCCGGGTTGGAACTCGACCAGGGCCACCTCGTGGTTGCCGGGGCCCAGTTCGGTGGCGAGCAGCTTCGCCGCCTCGGTGGCCGACGCACGGTTGTCGGTGGCGAAGAGGGGCACGCCCGACGGTTGCGGGCTGGTGCCGGAGTCGATCATCGCGACCGGGATGTCGGCGGCGAGCGCCTGGTCGGTGGCCGGTGCCAACGCGCTGGAGTCGGTCGCCGCGTAGACGATGCCGTCGACCTTCTTGGTGACGAAGTTCTGGATCAGGTTGACCTGGCCCTCAACGTCGGTCTCGGTGGTCACCCCGTCCCACTGCACGGTGACGTTTCCCGCGCGCTGCGCGGCGCACTCCGCACCCGCCTTCACCGTGTTCCAGTAGTCGGCCCCGACGGCCTTCGGTACGACGGCGAGCTTCAACGGACCACTCGCATCCTTGGTCGCGCCATCGCCTCCGTCGCGGACCTCGACTCCGCCGCAGGCGCTGAGAAGAGCGGTCGCCGCAGCTGCGGCCAGAATGGCCTGTGCGCGCAGGAGGCGGCCCCGCGCCCGCCGGCTGGTGGTGTGTGCCATGGTGTGTGTCCTTCCTCGTTCGGACTCTCGGAATGGCATGTCAACCCCGTGATTCCAGCCGCCGGCGGCGGTACTGGTCGAAGTAGACGGCGGCCCAGATGATCAGGCCGACGATCACCTGCTGGTAGTGGATGCTGATGTCGAGCAGGACGGCGCCGTTGCGCACCAGGGCGATGAGGAAGGCGCCGATGATCGTCCCGACGATCCGGCCCTGCCCACCGAACAGGCTCGCTCCGCCGATGACGGCGGCGGCGATGACGTCGAGCTCCAGTGAGATCCCGTAGTTCGGCTGGCCGGAGTTGACCCGGGAGGCGGCGATCATGCCGCCGAGCCCGACCAGCACACCTGCCAGCACGTACACCCCGGTCAGGTGACGCCCCACCCGGATGCCGGAGCGGCGGGCGGCCTCCAGATTGGAGCCCATCGCGTAGGTGTACTGACCGAAGCGGGTCTGGGAGAGCAGGAAAGCGACCCCGACGGCGACGAGAACGGTGATCACGACGGCGAACGGAATGCCGAGGATCTCCCCGTTGCCGAGCAGTTGGAAGGATCGGGGCAGGCCGTAGACACCGACCGCTCCGGTGATGATGAAGACGAGACCGCGGCCGACGGACATCGTTCCCAGCGTCGCGATGAACGGCGGAATCCTGGCCACGGTCACCAGCAGCCCGTTCAACAGGCCGGCCAGCGCGCCGACACCGATCGCGACCACCGTCGCCGCCCAGAGTGGAAAGCCGAGGTCACGGACGACCATCGCTCCCAGAACGCCGGCGAGCGCGGCCACCGACCCCACGGACAGGTCGATGCCCTTCGTGATGATGACCATCGTCTGCGCCGTGGCGATGATGGCGATCACCGCTGTCTGCGCCCCGATGTTGAAGAGGTTGTCCGCCGTCAGGAAATAGGGACTCGCAAAGGTCAACGCGATGAACAGGACGACCAGCGCGGTGGCGGCGGTGAACTCCGAGACGGCGTGGGAGATGCGTTCCCGGAACCAGTCGCTGAGTTCGCCGCGCTGCGTGCCGGCGGGTGCCTCGACGGTACTCATCGTCGGACCTGACCTCCCCAAGCGTGGCGCCGGCACACGACGGAGGACCCGCCGGCGAGCCAGACACCTGTGAGCAACCGAGCCTCCTCGGATGGGAGAGGCATGAGTGCGAGCCCGCCCCGCCCGTGGAGATAGGTCGGATGTTTCCCTCGATCAGGCGTTACCATGCCACGCGTCCACGCGTGTTGCCAAGGTCTTGCGGCCATGTTTTGTCATCGTTACCGGGACCATCGGACGCATACGTCTGACCAAACCGGCACAACTGCGGCCGAGCGGCACGGGCCAGGCCCTCGGGGTGCCGTCAGCAGGCGGCTGACCAGCATTCGTCCACAGGGGATCGACGAACGCGGCTGGGGCGACGGCGCACCGCCCATGCCAGCACCGCGGTCCCACCAGGCGCTGTCAACGGTTACGCCGACCACCAGTTGCACCCCGCACCTCCGGGTGAGCCCTGCGGACCAGACCAGCGGACCATCGCCAGCATGTTATCGATAACATGCTATGTCTCCGGATGGAACCGTGGGCACCCCCGTCCCGCCGAGGCCGCGAGCGCGCCCGTCTCCGGTCAGGGACCCGGCCACGCGAGCCAGTCACTCGGCGGGTCGGTGACCGCTCGGCGATTCAGGCCGCGAGCCGGGCGGTGAGTCCGCGCGGCGAGGGCTTCCGGGCCGACAGGCCGCGAGCCCTCGCCGGGTCACGACGCGGCCAGCCGGTACGCCCGGCGGGCCGTCTGTCGCCAGATCGCCGCACGCTCGTCGTCACAAAGCGGGTCCAACAGGTCGGTGAGGGCCTCGACCCAGCGGGCGTACGACGTGGCGAGCAGGCACACCGGCCAGTCCGAGCCGAACATCAGCCGGTCCGGGCCGAACACCTCGAGCGCGTGCTCGACGGCGGGCCGCAGGTCCGCAGTCGTCCAGGACGGGCCATCCACCTCGGTCACCAGGCCGGAGAGCTTCGCCGTCGTGTTGGGCTCGGCGGCGAGCGCCCGCAGATCGCGGGGCCAGTCGCCGAGGCCGACGTGCCCGAGCGAGGGCTTGCCGAGATGGTCCAGGACGAACCGCATCTGCGGCAGGTCGCGGACGAGCCGGGTCGTCGCCGGCAGCTGGTGGTGGCGCACCAGCAGGTCGAAGGCGAGACCAGCGGCGCCCACCGTGGCGATGCCTCGCCGAACGTCCGGGCGGTCGAGGTACGCCGGGTCGGGTTCGGACTGGACGAGGTGGCGGATCCCGACCAGGCGTTCTCCGCCCCGTGCCGCCCGGAGTCGGTCGAGGCGATCGCCGACGTCGGCGGCGGTGAGGTCGACCCACCCGACGACGCCGGCGATGAGGGGGTCGTCGGCGGCGATGCCCAGCAGCTCAGGCGTCTCCGTCCGGGCGGCGACGGACTGAACGACGACGGTCTGGGTGACTCCGGCGGCCCGGGCCACCGGGGCGAGATCGACCGGGGTGAAGTCGTCGTCGATCGCGGCCATGGTGTGCGGGTCGATCCAGGGCTGCGGATGCCGTGCCCGGACCCAGAGGTGATGATGCGCGTCGACGATGCCTGGTCGCTGCGCGGCCACGTCGGTCGTCATCGGACACGCCCTGGCGCGTTCACGTACCCCCACACCCCGCTCAGTCATCGGTCGAACGTCCGGGTCGGCCCGGCGTCTCGGACCCGATCCAGCAGTTTGACCATGTTAGCGGTAACAGGCTGCCCGCGGGTCGCACGACGTGTGGACGTGCGGTGCGGACCGCCCCCGGAGGTCGGAGCAGCCGGCTGCGTGGGAGCGGGGCTCCGGTCGGCCCCCGACGTCGGCGTCGGACGCGCCAGCCGGCAACGATGCGAGTTTTGGTATGACGAATCCGCCGGTGGCGACCAGCGTCACCGAAGCGTCGACGAGCTGACGTGTCTGGGCTCCCGGCCCGGGTTGACCGTCTGCGGCGGCACCGATACCGTCGACCCACTATCTGCGGCGACGCGAGGGAAGCCGGTGTGAATCCGGCGCGGTCGCGCCACTGTGAGCGGTTGCCAGCTTTCGCTGGGATCCGCGAGCCAGGACGCTCGGTCGTCCGCAGCCTTGCGATGGGGACGCGTCATCCCCGGAGAGGTTCGTGTATTCATGTCTAGTTCCACGTCCAGCCAGCCGTTGGTCCACCCCGCTGGCACCGCTCGTCTCCTGTGGACGGCCCTGGCGACCGTCGTCGTGCTCACCCTGCTGGCCTACCTCGTCGCCTTCGACCAGGGGGCGGTCTCGCGCAGCGGGACGTACCTGCACGAGCTGATGCACGACGGCCGGCACCTGCTGGGTGTTCCGTGCCACTGAACGCCACCACCGCTCCCCCGTTCCTCACCGTCCTCGTCCGCGGGCTGCTCGCCGGCCTGATCGCCGGCCTGCTGGCGGGGGCGTTCGCCTACGTCGCCGGTGAACCACACGTCGAGGCGGCCATCGCCATCGAGGAGGCCGCGGCGCACGCCGAGCCCGCAGCCGGTGGGCACCAGCACGAGGACGGCCCGGTCACCCGCAGTGGGCAACGCGGCGGCCTGTTCCTGGCCACCGGCCTGTTCGGCGCCGCGATGGGTGGTCTGCTGGCCACGGCGTACGTCCTGCTGTCGCGCCGTCGGCGGACCTACGACGACGGACGTTCGGGCCTGCTGCTGGCCGGCGCGGCGCTGCTCGGCGCGGTGATCGTGCCGTTCCTCAAGTACCCGGCGAACCCGCCGGCGGTCGGCGACCCGGCCACCATCAACCAGCGGACCGGCACCTACCTGCTGATGGTGGTGCTCGGTCTGGTGGCCGTCTGGGCCGGCTCGCTGGGCTACCGGTCGGTCGGTGCCCAGGCACCGTGGTGGCTGCGCGTCACCGCGGCCGTCGGCGGATTCCTGCTCGTCACGACGGTGTCGTACGTGGTGTTGCCGTCCTTCCAGGAGGTCCCGGACGACTTCCCCGCGACCCTTCTGTGGAACTTCCGGCTGGCCTCCCTCGGCACCCAGGTGGTGCTCTGGACCGGGATCGGCCTGCTGTTCGCGGCCCTGATGCACCACGACCGGCGCCGCCGGGTCGCCGCCGCCCTTCCCAGCACGTGACCGCCACCAGCCTCCGGCTGGTCGCCCACGGTCACACCGCCGCCCTGCGCCGGGCCCGGTTCGGCGGGCTTGCCGACAGCTTGGACGAGGGCGGCCTGCGTGCCGCCCTCGCGCAGGCCCGCGCCGGGTCGGACCGGCGCGGGCACCTGGGCGTCCACGACGCCTGTCTGTCCAGTCCAGCGGCAGCGGCCAGGCAGACCGCCGAGGCCTTCGGCCTGACGCCCACCATCGAAGCGGCGTTGGCCGACTGCGACTACGACTCCTGGACCGGACGGTCATTCGAGGAGATCGCCGCCCAGCAGCCGCAGGCGCTGCACGAGTGGCTGTCCGCACCGAACTCCGTGCCGCACGGCGGCGAATCCGTCACGGCGGTGCGGGACCGGGTCGGTCGCTGGCTGGACGGGCAGCGCGGACGCGGCCAGCGGATCATCGCGATCACCCACCCGCTGGTGATCCGGGTCGCGGTGGTCCACGCCCTCGACCTGCCGATGGCGGCGTACCGGCAGGTGGACGTGGAGCCGTTGGCGATCGTCCGGCTCACCAGCCAGGGCGCGCGGTGGCAGCTACGACTGAGCGCGCCACGGGCGGGTTGAGAGCACGACCCGTTCGGACCACGAGTCTGCTGTCACCCCCGCAACGCAGTCGTGGGCGGGCCGTGATCACGGCCCGCCCACGATCTCTCTGCTACGCCCCGGCTTTTAGCCGGTGACGGTGAACGGCCGGGACACCTTCGTCTCTGACGTGGCACCGGTCAGCGTGACGCTGGTCGCGCCCGCCTTCGCCGCACCCGGGACACTGACCGTCGCACCGGAGATGACACCGTCGCCATTCGCGCGCACGGTGCTGACCGCGAGGCCGTCCCCGAAGGTGATCGTGACCACCTCGTTCGGCACGAACCCGGAACCGTCGAGGGTGATCGACGTACCGCGCGGGCCCGACGTGGTCAGCACCGCCACTCGCGGCTGGTAGGTCGGCGCCTCCGCCTGCCCGGTCACCTGGACGGTGGCCGTGGCCGGCGTACGAGAGGACGCGCCCGTCGCGGTGACGGCGTACCGGCCGGGCTGCGCGTCACCGGAGGTCGGGACCGAGGCTCGTACCGTTCCGGTCGCGGAGGCCGCGACCTTCGTGGTCCGGCCCGGGTCGGTGCCGACGCTGACGGTCACCTGCTCGCCGGCGGCGAACCCGCTGCCGTCGACGGTGATCGCGCCGCCAGTGGTGACGGTGCCGGCCGCCGACAGCGCGATCGCCGGCTGTGATCCGCCACGTGCCACGGTCACCGTGAAGGCCTCGGTGCTGCTCGACAGCTTGTCCCACGCGGTGACGTGCACCGTGTAGGTGCCCTCCCTCGTGTAGGTGTGCTGCCCGCTCATGGCGCCGGACGAACCGATCGTGACGTCCTCCGGAGCCGTACCGTCACCCCACTGGACGCGGGCGCGGTAGCCCGTCGTGCCGGGGTCGCCGGCGGTCACCGAGCCGAGGTTCGCCGCGAGGGCCTGCCCGGCGGTCGCCGTCTGGTCCTTCGGGGCGACGGTCGCGAGCGCGGGGGCCGGCGTGCCGTCGTTGGCGACGGCGAACACGTGGATCCGGCCCACCGAGCGGGGGTCACCGGTCTGCGTCGGCAGGGTCACCGACACCAGCGTCTTACCCGCCGGGATCTGGTACGGCGCGGTGGCGAACAGGAACGGCTGGGCGCCGTCCCGGCTCGTGCCCTGCAACCGGTACGCCGTCCTGGTGACGACGACGTTGCCGAAGGACGGTGTGCCGTTGGCGTTGCCGCCCAGCGTCCAGTCACTCATCTGGATCGGGATGCTGGCCGTGCTGCCGTCGCTGAACGTCGCCGTGCCGGTGGTGCTCTGGTTGCCCTGCGTTCCGGCGCCGATGAACGAGATGCTCTTGGCGTCGTCCGGAAGGTCGAGAACGACCGTCGCACCGTTACCGGTGGCGTTGTCCGGCTGCCCGGCCGGGATCACCGGAAGCGTGAACTGCAGCGCCGTTCCCGGAACCTGCTGCCGCTGACCCTGGATCGCGCCGCCCGCCGCCAGGGCGGCCCGCGAGTACGCCCACGACTTGGCGTCGCAGTCGGCCGCGAGGACCCCTTCGTCACCGACGCAGACGGTGTCGAACGCGGTGGTGAGCCCGGAACTCGGGGCGTACGCCACCTCGACGCCGACCGTCGCGGAGCTCTGGCTTTCGCCGTCGGTCACCGTGACGTTCGCCTGGTGGTAGCCCGGCGTGGCGTAGGTGTGCGATCCGCCGATGCGGTAGACGGCCCGCGAGCTCAGCGTCACGGTGCCCTCGGTGACCGGCGTGCCGTCACCCCAGTCGATCGTGGCCTGGTAACCGGTGGCGGTGCCGCCGGTGACGGTGGCCAGCGGCACCGAGACGGGTACGCCGGACGTCGCGTGCACGCTGCCCGCGGCGGTCACCGTGATGTCGCCGCCTCCCAGCTCGATGTCACCCCCGGCGAGCAACTCGATCTCGGCGAGGTTGGTCTGCGCGGCGCCGACGGTCCTGGTCACCGCGAGGCGGAACTGCGCGAACCGTCCCGGCTTGTCGATCGTGAACGGGCGGGTCTGGTTGCGCCACGGGAACACCTGGCCCGTGCGGGAGTCCACGGTGGTCCAGGTGATGCCGTCGTTGGAGCCCTGCAGCCGCCAGTCCGCCGGATCACCCGCACCCGCGCCGGACGTGACGGTGTAGGACGTCGGCTTCTGCTTCCCACCACGGAAGGCCCAGTTGATCTGCGGGGTCGCCGAGGTGAAGGTCAGCTGCGTGGTCGACGAGTCGTCGAAGAGCTTCGACGCGTCCTGACCGCCGGTCGCGGTCGCGGTGCCGAGACCGGGGCCGGTGGTGTCCTGCAACGGCTTCGGCGCCTCGTCACCCTTGGTCAGCGACGGCGGAGCGTCGTTCTTGCCGCTGCCCCAGGAGGACGGGTTGGGGCCCATCTGGAAGTCGATGGTGCCGCCCTTGGCGAGCGCGGTCACATCCAGGGACAGACTGCGCTGCTTCTTGCCGTTGACCTTCACGTCCTGCACGTAGACGTTCCGGTTGCTGTTGCTCGGCGCGTTGACGACGATGTCGCCGCTGCTGCGGTGCACGGTCATCCTGGTGAACTGCGGCGAGCCGATGGTCCACTCGGACGACCCGGCCTGCAGCGGGTAGATGCCCAGCGAGCTGAGGATGTACCACGACGACATCTCGCCGTTGTCCTCGTCGCCCAGGTAGCCCTGGCCGATCTCGCTGCCGACGTAGAGACGCCGCAGGATCTCCCGTACCGCCGCCTGGGTCTTCGCCGGTGCGCCGGCGAAGTTGTACATGTACGGGATGTGGTGCGACGGCTGGTTGCTCATGCCGAGCTGACCCATCCGTACCGCGCGCGCCTCGATCATCTCGTGGATGACGCCGCCGTACCCACCGGGACGGTCGGCGTTCTCCGGGGTGGAGAAGAACGTGTCGAGCTTGTCCCGCAGCGCCTTCTGCCCGCCGTGCAGGTTGGCAAGGCCCTGGCCGTCCTGCTGCGCGGTGAACGCGAAGTTCCACCCGTTGGTCTCGGTGTAGACGCCACCCCAGTCCAGCGGGTCACCGGCGAGGAAGTTGCCGGAGGCGTCGCGGCCCTGGAAGAGCTTCGTCTTCGGGTCGAAGAGGTGGACGTAGTTGCGGGCGCGCTCCAGGAAGTACCGCGACTCCTCCTTGAGCCGGGCACGCTCCGACTTCGGCGTGGCCGGGTCCTTGGCGAGAGCCGCACCCATGTTGCCGATGCCGTAGTCGTTGATGAAGCCCTCCAGCGCCCACGACACCGACTCCCCGGTAGAGGTCGGGGTGTAGCCGAGGAACAGCGAGGTTTCGATGCCCTTGCGTCCGACGGCGCTACGCCCGGACGCGACGGTCGCGTCCTTCACGGCCGCGTCGTACGCCGCGAGCGGGTCGGGCAGCTTGACCCCGGTGAGGTACGCCTGGGCCAGGGCCACGTTCGCGCTGGTGCCGGTCATCAGGTCGGCGTAGCCGGGGGACGACCAGCGGGCGATCCAGCCGCCGTCGCGGTAGTGCTGGACGAACCCGTCGGAGATCTTGGCGGCGATGTCCGGGTACAGCAGCGCGTAGGCGGGCCACACGGTGCGGTAGGTGTCCCAGAAGCCGTTGTTGACGTAGATCTGCCCGTCGACGATCTTCGCGCCGGTCCGGGTCGGGGTGGACGCGCCGGTCGGCGCCGAGACCGGGCTCGCGTACTGCCAGCGCGGTGCGGCGGCGGTGCCGGTGTTCTCCGACTGCGAGTTCGGGTAGAGGTTCAGCCGGTACAGGTTCGAGTACATCGACACCAGCTGTGCCTCGGTGGCGCCGCGCACCTCGACCCGGCCGAGCCGGTCCTTCCACGCGGCCGTCGCGGCGGCGTGGATCTGGTCGAAGCTCTTGCCGGTGACCTCCAGATCGAGGTTCCGGCGCGCCTGGTCGACGGAGAGGAACGACGTCGCGAGGCGCATCGTCACCTCCCGGCTCGCGGAGACGTCGAAGGTGGCGGACGTCGCGGCGGACGCCGTCGGGGCCCGGTCGAAGGCGCCGGACACGAACATTCGGCTACGACCGGCCGACAGGCCGCTGCCGTTGTCGACCCAGCCGGTGAAGGTGCCGTCCGCGCCGATGGTGAACGTGCCGTTGTGGAAGACGAGGCTTCCGGTCGCCTGCCCGGACGGGAAGGTGAACCGCATGATTCCGGCGTGGTCGGTGGGCGACATCTCCGCGACCAGGCCGTTCTGCAGCGTGACCCGGTAGAGATCCGGCTGTGCCGTCTCGTCGTCATGGCTGAAGGCGAGCGCACGGCTGGCGGGCTGACCGGTGAGGGACCCACCGCCGACCACCGGCATGACCGACATCTGGTTGCGGTCACCCATCCACGGGCTGGGCTCGTGGGAGATCGCGAGGCCCTGCAGCATGGGCAGGTTGGCCGCGTTGTTGATCCGGTGGTACTCGTACTCCCACGAGTCGGAGGCCGCGTCGGTCACCGGGGTGAAGAAGTTGAAGCCGTTCGGCACCGCGGTGATCGGCAGGTTGTTGCCGCGCGAGAAACCGCCCGTCGAGTTGGTGCCGCGCCGGGTGTCGACGTAGTTGGTCAACGTCGAGCCGTCGATCGAGGCCGGGGAGGCCGTTAGCTCGATGTCGTCGAGCCAACCCTGGAACCGGGTCTCCTCGGTGGCCTGCGGGTTGTCGTAGGAGAGCAGGACGCGGTCGATGGTCTTGCCGCGCGCCACCGCGCCGAGGTCGGCCTGCACCAGGTTCCACTGGTCGGCGTAGAGCACCTTCGACGCGCCCTGGCCCGTACCGGTGAGCGGGTAGCCGTGCTGGTCGACGGGTGATCGCCCACTCAGGTAACTGCCGTCGGTGAAGTGCAGGTCGACGGCGGCGTAGGTGGACGGGTATCGGGCGTCCCCGCCGGTGTACTCCGGGAAGATCTTGTACGACAGTCGGGTCTTCGGCCCGACCGGGACGTTGACGTCGAAGAGCTTGTTGGTCGCGTACGAGCGGCCGTTGCCCTCGGCGCCGCCTGAGTACCGCAGCGCGGCCAGTCCGGTGAACCCGGCGTCCGGCTTCGTGGTGTAGCCGCCGTTCGGACCGGCGGTGGCTTCGCTGACCATGGGCGTGGCCGGCGGACGGACGTTCGAGCCGTCGCTGATGTTCCAGTCGGCGAGCTGCAGGAGCGAGTCACCGGAGTTCGCGGTGACGTTCAGCCGGTAGTAGCCGTAGGCGCTCGTGTTGGTGAAGCTGTACTTGTTGGTGGCGAACCGGCCGCTGAACTTCTCGCCGGTGCGCTTGTCCAGGTCGGTCCACGTGCTGCCGTCGTTCGACCCCTGCACCACGAAGTCCTTGGGGTCCCGGCTCGCTGCGTCGTTGGCCGAGGTCAGCGAGTAGCGCGCGACCGTCACGGGCTTCGCGAACTGGTAGGTCACCCAGCCGGTCGACTGGAACACGAGCCACTTGGTCGACGGGTCGTCGTCCTTGAGGTTCGCGGCGATCTCCCGCGGCTGGTACTCGTCGCTCGCAGTCACCGCGCTGACCTGCGCGAGCAGGCTGCCGGGCAGGGTGGTGACCTTTCCGCTCAGGTTCGCCTGGACCGGCTGTCCGTTCGAGCCGACCTCGACGGTGCTCGTGGCAGGCTGCGGGTCGGCGGATTCGAACGAGGAGCTGAAGTCGCCGGGCTGCGCCGCGGCGGAGGCCGCGTTGGCCAGGGGCGCGGCGACGAGCAGCCCCAGCGGCAGCAGGACCGCTGTTGTCACGGCGACCAGGCGGGGGCTGAGGGAACGTACAGGGGGGGTGTGCGACATAAGGGACAGGGCCTTTCGACTCGAACCAGGTCGAGTACGTCGAACGTCTGGACAGAGTGGACCGCTGAACCCGCTGGTCTCGGCCATACGCTCTCCTTCGGAGTTGGCCTGACATCGTTGTCATGGGACTCGGACCGATGGAGGCAGGAGCAGTGGACTGCCGCTGATAGTTCCGGGCGGACCACAACCATGTCAACGGGTTGATCGAAGCGAAACACGAGCCGGCGCCGACCGCCCCGCCGGTCAGCACCCGGGGCACCGGACACCGGGCACTGACGCTCACCCTCGGCAGTTACGAGGGGTTACCGGATCATGCCGCGTACCGGATGCCTCACGGCATGATCGAGCGGCCCGCCCCCGGCGGCGCCCATGCCTTCGAGCGCAAGGTCAGGGCCCCGCGGAGCACTTCATTTCGTTCCGGGGGTCTTCCGGAAATTGTTGACGCTTCGGAAATCTCGCTGCAATACTCCGATCCATCGAGGTCAATGCAATCGACGTCGTGACGGTCTCGGGTTGACCTCCCCACTCACCCACGCCTGTTCGGACGGTGCTGCCCACGTATCGGGGCGCGTCCGGGTCTACGAGAAGAGGCACCAGATGAGCAAGGTCTCCCCCGGCACGGCCCTACGGTCGAGGCGGTTGCGCGCCGCCCTCGCCGTCCTCTCCACCACCGTTGGGATGTGCGGCGTCGTCCTCGCCGCCACCTCGACCCCGTCGACCGCCGCCACCTGCAACGGCTACGTCGGGCTCACCTTCGACGACGGCCCGACCGGCAGCACCAGCGCGCTGCTGAACGTGCTGCGCGCCAACGGCGCGCGGGCCACCATGTTCAACGTCGGGCAGAACGTCCAGAACAACCGGTCGGCGGCACAGGTACAGGTCGCCGCCGGCATGTGGGTGGGCAACCACAGCTGGAACCACGCCCACATGACCTCGATGACCCAGGCTCAGATGCAGTCCGACCTCTCCCAGACCAGCTCGGCGATCCAGTCGGCCACCGGCATCCGGCCGCAACTGTTCCGCCCGCCGTACGGGGAGACCAACTCCACCCTCCAGTCCGTCGCCTCATCTCTCGGTATGCGCCAGGTGATCTGGGACGTGGACTCACAGGACTGGAACGGCGCCAGCGCCAGCCAGATCGTGGCCAACGCGAGCCGCCTCCAAGCCGGCCAGGTCATCCTCATGCACGACGGGATCCAGAACACCCGCGACGCGATCCCCCAGATCATCGCCAACCTCACCAGCCGCAACCTGTGCCCCGGCATGATCTCGCCGTCCACCGGCCGCGCGGTCGCGCCCGACGGCACGAGCCCGCCGCCCGGTGGTGGCACCCCGCTCCCCACCGGCGGCATCTGCACCGCGACGGCGACCACCACCAACGTCTGGAGCGACCGGTACAACACGTCGGTGACGGTCAGCGGCGCCAGCACGTGGACCGTGGTCGTGGCCATCACGGCACCGCAGCGGGTCTCCACCATCTGGAACGGCAGCGCCACCTGGGACAGCAGCGGCACCGTCATGACCATGCGGTCCAACGGCAGCGGCAACACCTTCGGCTTCACCACGATGACGAACGGCAACAGCAGCGCCCGTCCACAGATCCGCTCCTGCACCACAGGCTGACAGGTCTGACCGATTCGGTGCCGACGGGTGCCCGGCATCCCGGTTCGCCGGGCGCCCGCTCGCACACCCGGGTTCCTGTCGTACACCTCGGCTGCCACTAGCCTGCGGTGATGCGACACACCCTCACACCAGGGGATGACACCCTGCACGGCCACTTCTCCCCCGACTTCCCACCGGTGCTCACCATCGACCCCGGCGACACCGTCACCTACCGCACCCTGGACTGCTGGTGGTCGGCGGGCCCGTATCCGGGCGGACACAACCGGGACCGGCCCCGGGCTCCGCAGCACCAACCCGACCACGGGCACGCCCTGATCGGCCCGGTCGCGGTCCGCGGTGCTCGCGCCGGCCAAACCCTCGTGGTACGCATCGACGCGGTCGTCCCGGCCACCTGGGGAACCACCGTGGCCGGCGGCTGGCCGAGCGGGTTCAACCAGCGCTACGGCGTGGCGGAGCAGCCGGTGGTGCACGCCTGGACCCTGGACCCGGTGACGATGACCGGCCGCAACCAGCACGGCCACACGGTCGCGCTGCGGCCCTTCATGGGAGTTCTCGGCATGCCGCCGGCCGCACCCGGGCTGCACTCGACGATCCCGCCGCGCCCCTGGGGCGGCAATCTGGACTGCCGGGACCTCACCGCCGGCAGCACCCTGATGCTGCCGATCCCGGTGGACACCGCACTGTTCTCCGTGGGAGACGGGCACGCCGCACAGGGCGACGGCGAGATCGGCGGCACCGCGATCGAGTGCCCGATGGACGAGGTGACGCTGACCTTCGACGTCCGCGACGACTTCCCGGTCACCGGCCCGGTCGCCCGCACCCCGGACGAGTGGCTGACCCTTGGTGTCGGCGCGTCCCTCGACGACGCCACGTTCATGGCCCTGGACTCGATGCTGACCCTGATGCAGCGGATACACGGCCTCAGCCGTCCGGACGCGGTGGCGCTGGCCAGCGTCGCGGTCGACGTACGGGTGACGCAGATCGTCAACCAGACCGTCGGCGCACACGCGGTGCTCCGCGACGGCGCGCTGGGCTGGCCACAGCGGTGAGCCGACTGTCGGTCTTCTTCCAGTCCGCAATCACTCTCGCGTTACGCGATCTAATCTGACTCCTCGGCTTCACCTATCCAGCCCGGGGGACAGAGTGCCGGTAAAGATCGAGTCACGAGAAGACGCCGGCGCCGGGCTGGAGCGCGTGGGTTACCTGCAGCAGCAGGTGGACGCCGGACAGCTCGACCCGGCCGCAGCCGGACCAGAAATCGTCGAGACCCTGAACGCCATCATCAGCTTCTTCGTCCTCATCGGAGCGACAGGGAACCTCTACTCGGCGATTGTCGAACCGCTGATGCAGTGGAACGTCTACTCTGTGTCACTGAAGTTCCTCGAAGGGCCCGAAACGTCCGAGACGAGAAGCGCCCGGCAGCTGTTCGAGCTGATATCCGCGTTCTGTCACAGGTGGGAGATTCTCAAGACGGAATAGCGGTCGCCCCGCACCTCACCGCTCGGCGACAACCGCCCGGGTCAGATCGACCACCTCGTCGACCCGATAATGCGGCAACAGCGCCGACTGCTCGTCGAGGAGCGTCCGCAGCAGAGGCACCTCCGACAGGGGCCATTTGCAGCCCATCAACAGATCATGGTCACCTGGATGGCGATCCAGGTGGTTCGTGACGTCGATGAACCCGCCCAGGTAGATGTGATCCTTGATGTACCCGCCGGGCGCGGACGTGTCGAGAAGCCCTCGCTTCACCCGGACCGCGAGATCGAACGCCTCGGTGGCGGTCGTGTGTGGCAGGACCGCGTCGAACACGGCGCGAAAACCAGCCCGCAGCGCCGTGTCGCAGGCGATGACGCGTAGCGCGTACCGTCGCATGACATCGGGATCGACCATGTCCGCCTGCTGCTCGTGCCAGACCGCCAGCCCCTCCTCGGTCCCCAGGTAGCCGGGGATCCCGTGCGCCAGGAGGTGCAGTGGCTGTCGCAGCCCGTTGGCCGTACGCAGCACGTGCGTGCCGATCTCGTGCACGATCAGCCGTCGCACGGTCGCGCCGGTGAAGGTGGCGCCCCGCTTGACGCGTACCTCACGCCGCCGGCCGACCACACTCATCCGCGCTGCCATGTGTTCGCTGTGCCCGATCGTCCAGTCGTCCAGGCCCAGCTCAGCCAGGACCCGGCCCATTGCCACAACCACCCGGTCGGAGCTCCACGTCGCCTCGACACCGGCTGTCGGCGGCTGCTCGCCCAGGCGCCGGTACGCACCCACCACCGCAGCGGCGGCGACATCGCCGAACTGGCTCTGCGAATAGCTCGTCATCGCCTCCGGGTCGCGGGACCGCAGTGCCGCGAGACCTGCCCGCGCGTACCTCAACTCACGGTCAAGGGCCTCCCGCCACGGCCCGGCGCCCGTCGGCACGTCCCGCACCGCATCGAGGGCGACCGCGTGCTCGCCGGGTATCGGCGGATACTCGAAACGCGGGTCCACGGCACGACCCGCGTCGTGCGCGTCGAGGAAATCCGTCCGCACCTGCGTCAGGTTGGTGGGGGTGATGTAGTGGGCGTAGGAAATGTTGTGGACGGCGCCCAGAACCACCCGGGTGGCGCGGTTGACGGCATCCAGGTCGACGCCCATTCTGTGACCCCTTCGCGGATGACGGCTGCATGAGATGCTCTCACAGAACCGTCGGCTCGACACTCACCGCCGACGTTCGGCGCCGCCAATGGGACAATCGGCCACCGGCGCGGCATCGATGGCTCATTGTCCCCTGATACCGCCCTCGCGAGAATCCATGGAATGGATCTGCTACAGCCACGTTCCACAAGCGACGGCCCCGACGCAGACCTCCGCCCGGTCGAGCGACTGATACGCGACGTCTGCACCAGCCGCACCCCGGCCGACGCCACGCCGATTTCCGACAAGACGGTGCGGGCCGACTTCCTGGAGCGACTCGTCACCGGCCGAATCGAGGGTCTGGCCGGCGACATCCGCACGATTCACATCATCGGAGCGACCATCGAGGGTGAACTCGTTCTGGCCGGCCTCGACATCGGCTACCCACTGACTTTCGAGTCGTGCGTCTTCCTCCGGGCTCCTCGACTCGACGACGCCAATCTGCTGAGCCTGTCACTGACGAAGGGCACGGCGATCCCCGGGCTCCTCGCCACCGGATTACGGGTGCGGGGCTCCGTGAGCATGGTTCAGGTCACCAGCACCGACACCATCGACCTGCGCTACGCGCAGATCGACGGTGTGCTCCACTTCCGGCAGTCCACGCTGCTCGGCTCCACGGTCGCGGTCCTCGCCAGCCAGATGACCGTCCGGAGCAACGTCTCCTTCTCGAAGTCGGTCGTCACCGGCCAGATACGGATGATCGGCGCCCAGATCGGCGGAGCGGCGATCTTCCGCGGTGCCGATCTGCGCAGCCCGGATGACGTGTGCCTCCAGGCTGAGCGCACGGAGATCGACGAGGGGATCTGGTTCGACGCGGACGCCAACCGGCGCGCGGCCACGGTCGAGGGCAGGATCGTTCTCGACAACGCGAAGGTTGGTGGCTCGGTCCTGTTGAGCGGCGTCGCCCTGACCGACCCCCACCGCGGTTCGCCACGCAAACGCCTGGCGAATCGACCGACGAGTCTGCAGGCGTACGGGCTGAGGGTGACCCGCGACATCCGATGTGACCAGGGGTTCCGGTCGGACGGGGCGATCGGCCTGTGTTTCGCCAGAGTCGAGGGAACGATTTCCTTCGACACGGCGAAGATGACGACCGGCACGGAGGACCCACCCACCGACCCGAGTCTCATTGACCTGTCCGGGGCGTCCGCCGGCACGGTCGAACTTGACTTCGCACAACCCCCGGCGACGCTCGACCTGACCAACGTGTCCGTCCTCGTGGTCGTGGACAACCCCATTACGTGGCCCGGTGCGATCGTGCTCGACGGGTTCTCGTACGACCGGCTGAGCTCACCCCAACCGGTCTCCGTGCACCAGCGGATCACGTGGCTCACCCGGGGTGACACCAACTACCGCCCGCAGCCGTACGAGCAGCTGATCGCCGCGTACCGGCGGGCCGGCCAGGAGCACGAGGCACGCATCGTCGGCTACCGGAAACAACACGCCCGCGCAAAGGAGGTCAGGGGCGTCTCGCGACTGTGGTCGGGCATCCTGTGGGCCACCGTCGGCTACGGATACCGCACCTGGCTCGCCTCGGTCTGGCTGATCGGGCTGACCCTCGTGGGATGGTCCGTCTTCACGCCGATCCGCGAGAGCGCCATCGCCGCCGTGGAGAAGCCGCCGCGATTCCACTCACTCGTCTACTCGGTGGACCTCCTGATCCCGGTGGTCAGCCTCGGGCAGGACACGACCTGGCGCTTCGACAGCGGGGCCCGATGGGTGGCCTGGGGCCTGATCCTCTCGGGATGGGTGTTGACCACCGCCGTCGCGACCGCGATCGCGCGCGTCCTGCGCCAGGGCTGACTGGAGCGCGCCGATTGTGTCGGGGGCCGCCGTTAGCGTGTCGTCACTGCCGCCGCACCGGCCATGTCGGGCCGGTCGCTGACCCCTCGGAGGCCCCTCATGTCCCAGGAGACGACCTACCTCGAACTGTCCGAAGTGGACGGTGCACACAAGTTCTACGAGGTCATCGTCGACAACGCCACGCTGACCGTGCGCTACGGCCGGATCGGCGACCAGGGGCAGGTCAAGGCAAGTGCCTTTCCGGACAACGCCCGGGCCCGGGCCGCCGCGGCGAAGAAGATCGGGGAGAAGGTCCGCAAGGGCTACTCTCCGGCAATCCCCGGCGTCCGTCAGAAACGCACTGTCTCCCGGCGGCAGATCGTCAGCACCCGCTCCACCGCCCGCACCGCACCGGTGCTCTGGCGCTACGACTCCGGCGCCCCCGCCTTCGGCATCTTCGTCGACGGGCAGCACTGCATGGTCGGCAACGAACACGGGGTGATCACGACTCTCGACCACGACGCCCAGGTGCGCGGCCAGGTCCGCCTTCCCGACGGGGTGAAGTGCATCGTCGCCGACGACGCCTGGATCTACGCCGGTTGCGACGACGGCAACGTCTACGACCTCTCCGGCAAGGTGCCCCGGGTGGCCTACGCGATCGCCCCGGAAATCGACATCTACTGGCTGGACATCCACGACGGTGTCCTGGGCGTCTCGGACGCCGACGGCGGGATCACCGCCGTCGACCACGAGGACGAGTTCCTCTGGCGTAGGCCCGGGCGGGGGCGCTCGGCCTGGATGGTGCGGTGCGACCCCGACGCCATCTACCACGGCCATTCGCAGGGGGTGACCGGCTACGAATGGCGTACCGGCCGCGAACTGTGGCACACCATGACCGGCTCGGTGCTCTTCGGCTGGCAGGAGCACGGCAGTGTGTTCGCCGGCACCGGCACCCGCGAAGTCGTGCGACTGTCCAAGACCGGTCGGCTCGAACGCAGCTACCAGTGCGACGCGGCGGTGTTCTCCTGCGCCACCGCCCAGGGCGGCGAGTATGTCTTCGCCGGTGACAGCCAGTCCTCGATCTACTGCTTCGACGCGGCGGGCACCCGGCTGTGGAAGCTCGGCACCGGCTGCGGCTCGGCCTACTCCATGCAGTACCACGACGACCGGCTCTACGTCGTCACCACCGGCGGCCACCTGGCCTGCATCGACGCGAGCGAGCCGGCGATCCGCGCGGCCCAGGTCGGCGACGTCCCCGAGGTGCGCGACGTCAAGGCCCCTCGCCAGGCACCGGGGCCCGTGGAGCCGACGATCGTCGAGGTGACCAACACGTCGGACGGGGGCGTGGTGGTGCAGTGCCTGGACGACCGGGGACGGCTGCGGGTTCAGGTGCTGTCCGACGGCTACCGGCGCGACTGGTCGGTGCAGTTTCCCAAGGGGATCCGCGAGCCGGGCGCCCGCTACCTGGTGACCGAGGTCCGCGAGTCCAGCCGTGGCGGGTTCTACCGGGCGTTCGGCGACATCCGGCGCCTGCGCTGAGTGACGATCACGGCCCGGCCCGGTAACCAGAGCGGCGCTCACGGGCCGGTCTGCACAACCAGATCTCCGGCAAGCGACGGCGTCGACCGCTGACCCACCCGCGCGTCGGCCGATCTGGGTAGCCTGAGGCCATGATCTTCATTACCGCCAAGTTCCGGGTTCTGCCCGAGCACGCCGACCGGTGGCCGCAGATCGCCGGTGAGTTCACCGAGGCGACCCGGGCCGAGCCGGGCTGCCTGTGGTTCGACTGGTCCCGCAGCCTGGACGACCCGACCGAGTACGTGCTGGTCGAGGCGTTCCGCGACGACCAGGCCGGTGCGGCCCACGTGCAGTCCGCCCACTTCCGCACGGCCCAGCAGACCCTGCCGGCGCACCTGGCCGAGACGCCGCGCATCGTGAACGCCACCGTGCCGCAGGAGGACTGGTCGCTGCTCGGCGAGATGGCCGTCCCGGAAAGCCGCTGACCGACGCCGGCGCGCGTCGTCGACCCGCCGGCACCTACCTACCGACTCGCCGTCAGCGCAGCCGTCGGGCGGTGAACCGGGCCGGCGGGTCGGCGATCACGTCCTGAGCAGCGATCAACTGGATCTCCCGGGTGCCCGCGGCGAGGGTCGCCTCGAGGACGGCGAAGACGGAGGCGATGGTGCGTTCCAGCGCGGTCGCCGGTGAGCCGGTCGTCCACAGATGCGCGAGGTACAGCGCCGCCGTGACGTCACCCCCGCCGTTCGGGTTGATCGGCAGCAGCGGCGTGGTCACCGCCCAGGCGCCCTCGTCCGAGACGGCCACCACCTCCAGCGAGCCCGGCGGCACGTCGCCGTGGAGCACGCTGGTGACCAGGACGTGGCGTGGGCCGGTCGCGCGCACGGCGTCGACCGCGTCGAGCACCTCGGTCAGCGAGTTCGTCCTACGGCCGGCGAGGAAGTCGAGCTCGAACTGGTTCGGCGTGATGATGTCCGCACGCGGCACGACGGTGTCCCGCAGGTACTCCGGGATGCCCGGACGGACGAACATCCCGCGCCCGATGTCGCCCATCACCGGGTCGCAGCAGTACACCGCGTCCGGGTTGGCCGCCTTGACCTTCTCCACGGCCGCCAGGATCACCGCGCCCATCGCCGGGTCGCCCTGGTAACCGGACAGCACCGCGTCGGCGCTGCCGAGGACCCCGCGGTCCTCGATGCCCTCGATCACCTCGGCCACGTCCGCCGCCGGCAGCATCGGCCCACGCCATGCCCCGTACCCGGTGTGGTTGGAGAAGTGCACGGTCAGGACCGGCCAGACCTCGTGCCCGAGCCGCTGCAGGGGAAAGGCCGCCGCCGAGTTGCCGACGTGACCGTAGGCAACCGACGACTGGATGGACAGGATCTTCACCGGCTCATCATGGCCGTTGCGGCAGGCGCCGCACGCGCGGCCCGCCGTTTCTGTCGGGTGGCCCACTCGGCACTCACCCGTCGGTGACGGCACGCGCGGGCGGCCCGGACATCGTCGTCCGGGCCGCCCGTTCGGTCGTACGGTCAGCCGCCGAGGCTCGCCGCCGCCGAGGCGATCGACGAGGCGAAGTAGCTCACCTGGGTGTAGACGCCCGGGAAGTTGGGCCGGGCGCATCCGTTGCCCCAGCTCACGATGCCGACCTGGATCCAGGCGTTGGCGGCGTCGCGGCGGAACATCGGGCCGCCCGAGTCACCCTGGCAGGTGTCCACGCCGCCGCTGGCGTAACCGGCGCAGATCTCCTCAGCGGGGATGAGGTCGCCGCCGTAGTTGGCGTTGCAGGTGGCGTCGCTGACGAACGGGACGGTCGCCTTGAGCAGGTACCGCTGCTGGGGACCCCCCTCACGGGCGGCACCCCAGCCGGCGACGGTGAAGGTGCCGCTGTCGTAGGCGGTCGTGGTGGCGATCGGCAGTGTGCTCAGCCCGGTGACGGGGGTGGCCAGCCGGATCAGCGCCCAGTCCCGGCCGGCGCCGTTGTAGCCGGGAGCCCGGTAGACGTAGTTGGACCGGACGGTGATCCGGCTCGCCGACTGGAGGTCGACCACTCCGAGCGTCGCGGTGATGCTGGTGTTGGTGCCGGTCGAGCCCACGCAGTGCGCCGCGGTGAGCACCAGCCGGGGGCTGTACAGCGCCCCGCCGCAGCCCATCGAGAGTCGCACCATGAACGGGAACTCGCCCTGGGCGGCGCGGGTGCCGCCGACGACGTTCGGCGTCACGGGGTTGTCGGCCGCGGCGGCCGGCGCGGCGAGAGTGAGGCTGGCCGCGGTCACCGCGGCCAACGCGGTGGCCACCAGGCCAGAGAGGGTACGCCAGCGAACCATGCAGTCCTCCGCATCGGGATGGCACGCCTCGTGAGCGCACCTTATTCGAGATAGCGGTCATCATATTGAGATCAATGGATTTTGCACGACATACTCTCTTGGTCGTACCACCGGCGCTATGGATGCCGACCAGTACGACGCCGCCCTGGTCGTGCCCACGCCAGCGACACCATGGAGCACGGTCGACACGCCGACGGTCGAGGGCGACCGGTGGTCACCCGCCCGGCATGCCGGTGCCCTCTCGCCGGGTGAGCCGGAACGGCGTCTGTGCGGCCAGCGGCGCCCGCGACTCCCGCGACCTCAGTGCGGGCGACGAGGCGGCTGCGGCCTCACCTGCCGTCCCGGAGGTCGTTTCCCGACCATGAGGGAAACGCGGCCACCCCATGCGGCCACCGTCCATCGCGGTCGGTTGCCCGACCCGACCAGACCCCCGATTGCCGCCCTATCGCCAACATCGGGACGCCCAGATGTCGGGACACCGTGATGTCGACTAAGAGCTCCTAACGAAATGATGTTGGGCGTAACCCTGGGACGTGAGGGTCGTTCTGTCTGAACGTGAGGAGGGGTGAGCAGTTGCCGTGGATCGTCTCGGACGACCTGTGGGCCGAGATCGAACCGCTGCTGCCACCTCGACCACCGCGCCGCCAACGGTTTCCTGGCCGTAAGCCGCTGGATGATCGCAAGGTGTTGTGCGGGATTCTGTTCGTGCTCTACACCGCGATCCCGTGGGGGTACCTTCCCCAAGAACTCGGGTTCGGGTCGGGGATGACCTGTTGGCGCCGGTTGCGGGACTGGAACGACGCCGGCGTGTGGCAACGCCTGCACGAGGCACTGCTCGGCAAGCTGCGGGCCGCCGGGCAGTTGGACATGTCGCGGGCGGTGATCGACGGCTCTCACGTTCGGGCGCTCAAAGGCGGCCCAAAACCGGTCCGAGCCCGGTCGACCGCCGCAAGCCAGGCTCGAAACACCACGTCATCACCGACGCGGGCGGCATCCCTCTCGCCACGGCGCTGACCGGCGGCAACCGCCACGACGTCACCCAACTCATGCCCCTGGTCGACAAGATCCCACCGATCAAAGGCACCCGCGGCCGACCCAGACAGCGACCAAAGCACATCTACGCCGACCGCGGCTACGACTACGACTGCTACCGCCGCGACCTACGCGACAGGGGCATCACCCCGGTCATCGCCCGACGCGGCACCGACCACGGCTCCGGACTCGGCACCCGACGCTGGGAAGACCATCGCCCTACTGCACTGGTTCCGCCGCCTACGCATCCGCTGGGAGATCCGCGACGACATCCACGAAGCCTTCCTCACCCTCGCCTGCGCCATCATCTGCTGGCGCCGACTCCAACACTCAAAGAGTTAGGAGTTGTAAGGCGTGTTTCCTAATCAGGTGACTTCGGCCGTGGAAACGGGGGCCGAGATAGCCGTCTCTTCTGGGCCCAGGGCGGAGTGCTTCTCCATGATCAACGTGCGGGAGTGTGGGTCCCGTCCTGGAGGCGTCGGCGGGTGAGCGCAAGGATGTCGATCAATTAGCCGGGGTCGCCGATGATGTCGTGGCCGCGGAGAAGGGCATCGACCTCGTAGTAGCCGTTCGGACGATGCTGCGCCGCTGGCGACATCCACGGAGCCCTCGACCGTGCTCTTCGAAGACGTCCTCGCCTTCGAGGAGTCGTTTCGGCGCTGCACGGCGAGCGCAAGGAGGACGCCGCGCTGCCGGTGAGCTGGCGGCGATGGACTCCTGTGATTCAGCGCGCGCGGCGGTAGTGCATGGCCACCACGCCGTTGCGGAGCGGCTCCGCCGAGAGCAGCTCGAGCTGGCGCGTGCCGGGCAGCCCGCCCTGGTAGAGCGTCGGGCCGTGGCCGGCGATCCTGGGATGGACGAGCAGCTTGTACTCGTCGATCAGGTCCAGCCGGTCGAGCTCGGTCGCGAGCTTGCCGCTTCCGAGGAGGACTCCAGCCGGGGTCGCGTCCTTTAGCTTCTGCACGCCCTCGCGTAGATCGCCGGCGATGTGGTGGCTGTTGGTCCACGGGAAGTTCTTGCGCGTCGACGACACCACGTACTTGGGTTTGGCCTCCAGCTTGACCGCCCACTCGCGCATGGCCGGCGGAGCCTCGTCGTCGCCGCGGGCGACGGCCGGCCAGTAGCTCTCCAGCATCTCGTAGGTGACGCGACCCCACAGCATTGCCCCACACTCGTCCATGAGACGGGTGAAGAAGGCGTGCGTCTCGTCGTCGGCGATCCCCTCCTGATGGTCGACGCAACCGTCCAGGGTGAGGTTGAGGCTGAAGGTGAGGACTCCCATGGCCGGCGAGTCTAACGTCACTACGGCGTCGCGGCCCAGGCTGGCGTCGCGTCGGCGAGCTCGAGGTACACGCGCCCCGGGTCCCAGATTCGCGCCCAATGAAACCCGCCGGAAGATGCCGGGACCCAGACTCCCGCCCAGTCGGGACCGCTTCTCGCGCTCAGAACCAACCAGGCTCATGGCCACTCGCCGATGACGGCGATGGTGAGGGTTGCTTGGTAGCGGACGCCAACGTGTCGGCCGCCCTTCGGCCCTTTGGCCTTGCGGTGAGCGTCCTGGTCGCTTTTGCTCGGGATGCAGGGCTTGATCTGGCGTCGGCGCAGGTAGGCGCGGTTGGCCTTCGAGGTGTACGCCTTGTCGGCCAGGACACGGTCCGGGCGAGTACGCGGCCGGCCGCCGCCGGGGCGGATCACCCGGATCTGCTCCAACACCGGCACGAACTGAGGGCTGTCGCCGCGTTGCCCGGCGGTGCGCTGCCGGTTTCGCGCCGCGCGCATCAGGAGGCGTTCCCTGCGGTTGAACCCGTTCGTCGGGGTCTATCTCACCGATCCGGCCACGATGTGGCGACGTATTCTCGTCGATCCCGACGGGGTGCAGTACGCCGACGATCTGGGCCTGTGGTTGATCAGCAGGCACACACACGTCCGGCGCGCCCTCGCCGACGCCGCGACGTTCGCCAACGCCCTCACCCTCGCTCCGGTCTACGAGGTGTGTCCGCAGGCAATGAACGTGATCATGCAGATCGACGTGCCTCTCCCACCACAGCACGCCCCCCGACTGAGCGGGACAGCTCCACGGCGGCGTCGACCGCACCGGCCGGGCTCCTCGCGAGGGAGCCCGGCCGGCCTGCGCCGAACCGGGTCGGTAACCGGGAGCAGCGGGGCCGTCCCGTTGACCTCAACACGACTTGAGGTCCTAGGGTCGCGCTCAGGCGAACTCTCCCAGGAGGCACCCGTGGCAACCCAGCGCCTGTCCGACGCCGAACTCGCGACCCAGCCTGCCGCTTTCTGGACCGGCGTGGCCTACGAGGCCCTCATCGCCTTCACGCGTGCTCGACACGCCGAGTTCGGCTTCACCCAGCCCCAGTTCTGGTTGCTCCGCAACCTGTCGAGCAACGACATCTCACCCGATGGTCACGGCATGACCATCCCCGAACTTCAGCTGGCGATGAGCACCTATCTGAGGTCGGAGGACGATCTGGAGGCCGAGGCCGGCGTTCTCCTGCAGCGGGGTTGGCTCACCCGGGACGACCAGGAGCGGCTGTGGATCACCGAGGCGGGCGAGGAGGCTCGTGTCGACCTCAAGCAACACGCTCCGGCGATCCGCGCCCGCATCCACCGGGGCATCGACGATGCCGACTACGTGACGACCCTGAAGGCGCTCCGGCAGATGATCCGGAACACGGACGGTCCGGCGGTCTGACCTGGTCCGGTGTGCGCACGGCTTGATCGACTCGGTTCTGCTGATGTCGGGGTGTCGCGGGCGTGTGGATACCGCGTCTTTCGGGGAAGTCGAGTCGATCACCGCGCTAGGGCCTGACCCGCCTGCTGCCGGTGTCAGCCGGTGTCGGTGGCATGTCGGCACGGTGTCAGGCGACCCGCGCAGGCTGTGGGACATGACAGCTGACCTGGTGATCGAGGCCGAGGGCCTCGTCAAGAACTTCGGGAAGACGAGGGCGCTACAGGGCGTCGACCTCGCCGTGCCCCGGGGGACGGTGCTCGGGGTGCTCGGCCCCAATGGTGCCGGCAAGACCACCGCCGTACGCATCCTCTCCACGCTCCTGACCCCGGACGGCGGTGCCGCCCGGATCAGCGGCTTCGACGTGGTACGCGACGCCGAGCGCGTTCGGCAGAGCATCGGCCTCACCGGCCAGTACGCCTCGGTCGACGAGGACCTGACCGGCCGGCAGAACCTGGAGCTGTTCGGCACCCTGCTGGAGTTGGGGCGCACCGGCGCCCGGCGGCGCGCCGCCGAACTGCTCGACTGGTTCGACCTGAGCGACGCCGCGAACCGGCAGGCCAAGACCTACTCCGGCGGCATGCGACGACGGTTGGACCTGGCCGCCAGCCTCGTCGGCTCCCCCGATGTGATCTTCCTCGACGAACCGACGACCGGGCTCGACCCGGCCAAGCGCGAGGACATGTGGGACGTGGTCCGCTCACTGGTCAGCAACGGCTCGACGGTGCTGCTGACCACGCAGTACCTGGAGGAGGCCGACGCGCTCGCCGACGCGATCACGGTGATCGACCACGGCCGGGTCATCGCGCACGACACACCGGAGGGGCTCAAGCGGGTGGTCGGCGGGCAGACCCTCGAGGTCCGGCCGTCCGACCCGGCGCAGCTGCCCCGAACCGCGGCGATCCTGACCCAGGTCGGCTCCGGCGCGCAGGCCGACGAGATCCGCAAGGGCGTACTCGCGGTCCCGGTCACCGACGACGCGGCCCTGACCGAGAGCGTCGCGCGGTTCGCCACCGCCGGTATCGCGGTCACCGAACTCTCCCTGCACCTGCCAAGCCTCGACGAGGTGTTCTTCACCCTCACCGGGCGTACGGCATCCGACGACGACACCACCCGCCCCACGGAGGTCGCGGCATGAGCACTCTGATCGACGTCTCACCCACGAGGAGCCGCGGACTCTCGACGACCGCCCCGAACCCCCGACCGTTCCGGCTGGTCCGACACTCGTTGGCGCTCGCCAAGCGCAGCCTCATCAAGACCTGGCGTACGCCCGAGGCGCTCATCGACGTCACGCTGCAACCGGTGCTGTTCCTCGTCATCTTCGTGTACATCTTCGGCGGCGCGGTCGCCGGATCGACCCACGACTACCTGCAGTTCCTGCTGCCCGGCATCCTGGCGCAGACCATCGCCACCGGTGCCATAGCGATCGGCGTCAACCTCAACACCGACATCGCCAAGGGCATCTTCGACCGGTTCCGGTCGCTGCCGATCCCCCGCTCCGCACCACTGGTCGGCGCGGTCCTCGGCGACGTCGTCCGGTACGTGATCGTCACGGTCTCGACCCTCGCGATCGGCTACCTGATGGGTTTCCGGATCGACACCGACCCGTTCCGGGCGATCGCCGGGTGCCTGCTCGCGGTGCTGTTCGCGCTCTGTCTGAGCTGGCTGCCGGTCTACGTGTCGATGAAGGTACGCACACCGGGTGCCGTGCAGGGTCTGATGTTCGCGCTGATCATGCCGCTGAGCTTCGCGTCGAACGTGTTCGTCGGCGCCGACACCCTGCCGGGCTGGATGCAGGCCTTCGTCGACGTCAACCCGATGACCCACCTGGTGGCGTCGGTACGCGGACTGTTCCTCGGCACCCCGGTCGGCTCACACGTGTGGTGGACACTCGCCTGGTGCGCTGGCTTCGTGGCGGTGTTCATGCCGCTGGCGCTGCGCGCGTACCGCAGGAAGATCTGAGCTAGGCGAGCAGGTCGTCCATCAGCTCGCGGATCCGGGTGACGGCCGCGGCGGGCGGCCGCTCGCGCCACGCGGTCAGCAACGGCTCGCGCTGCTCCTCGTCGCCGAGGATGGCGCTGAGCCGTTCGCTGTTTCCGGTTGGGAAGAACATCTCGATGTGGGTGCCGATCCGCTTCGCGAGTAGGGACAGTTCGCGGGCGGTGCCGACGTCATCCCGGTACGCCGCGAGTTCCGCGCCGCCGGACGCCCACGCTCCGATCACCGGCAGGTCCTTTGAGGTCAGCGCATCGTCGCGGGCGAACGACAGCAGCACGGCCGCCTGGACGGCGGCGTCGTTCCCCGACACCCGCCGGGCCTGGGCCACCCGCAGATAGAGGACCGCCGCCGCGGCCCGCAGCATCACGCGCGGCTGTGGCGGCGGCCCGACCCACCCGGCGAGGATGCGCGTCATCTCGTCGGCGTGGGCGAGCGCCTCGTCGTACCGCTCGCGCTGCCAGGCGAGGTGCGCCAGGCCGAGGAGCGCCTGTGCGGTGTCCATCTGCTCGGCCTGGCCCGGTGTGGCCGTCTCACCCAGTCGCCGTTCCGCCTCCGCGTCGCCGGTGAGGGCGAGCTGCACGTCCAGCCGGACCCGGATCGACCGCGCGTCCTGCGCGGCGCCGACCAGTTCCATGTGCTGAACGCTGCGCTTGAGCCACTCGGCCGACCGGGCCTCCCCGCCCGGGACCAGGAACTGCCCGACGGCGCCCGCGGCCATCGCCATGCCCCAGTGGTCGCCGACGACCTCGAAGCGGTGGTACGCCTGCTCGGCGTCGCTGATCGACGCTTCCGGCAGGCCGCCGTTCTCCCGTACCGCCGCGCGCGCGAACAGCCCGAGCCCCTGCACGTACGGGTCCGGGTGCGCGATCATCTCGGTCGCGCTCTTCATGCTCTGCTCCAGATCGGACGCGTCGAAGCCGGGCAAGGCCGACGCGAGGGCGGTCAGCCGAGGCGACACCTCGGCGGGCCGTTCGGCCTGGAGCGTCCGCAGGGCCCGCCGGGCGAGCACGGCGGGCCGCAGGTCGGCGCTGATGCCGGCGTTCACGCTGATCACCACGCACGTCCAGGCGAGTCGGTCGGCGTTGGGCAGTGGCCGGCCGCTGGCCCCGCCCCGCAGGATCGCCGACCGCAGCCGTCGCTCCGGGTCGTTGACGTTCAGCAGCCCGCGCGCCCACGCGAGGACCTCAAGGTGCAGGCCACGCACCGACCAGAGGTGGAACAGCGCGGTGGCGACGTCGACCGAGGCGGGCTCGTCGTCTTCTCTCAGTGCCCACCGCAGGCCCGCGACCAGGTTGTCCTGCTCGGCGGCGCAGCGGTGGAGCGCCTCGACCTGGCCCGGGCTGACGAAACGGCCGGCGAGCGCGACGGCCTGCTCCCGCGCCCACCCGACCAGGCCGGTCATGGCCGGCCCTCGGGCACCGACCGCGTCGAGCCGGGCTTCGCCGTACTCACGGACCGTTTCGAGCATTCGGTAGCGGGGCGGACCGTCTCCCTCGACCAGGGTCAGCAGGGATTGTTCGACGAGTGTCGCCAGGCCGCGACGCACGTCCGGGGCCCGCGCGACCGCGGCGGCGAGGTCCGCGGTGAACGGCGCGGGAATGACGGCGATCCTCTGGAGCAGCTCGCGGTCGTCCTCGGCGAGCAGTTCCCTGCTCCAGTCGACCAGCGCCCACAGGCTCGCGTGCCGGTCCGGCAGACCGCGCAGCACGTCGTCGAGCAGCGCGAACCGGTCAGTCAGTCCGGCGAGCACGTCGTCGATCGGCATGTGCCGCAGTCGTGCGGCGGCCAGTTCGAGCGCCAACGGCAGGTTGTCGAGGCGGTGGCACAGGGCGAGCACCCGCTCGGTGTCCCAGGTCGGCACCGCGCCGCCGGCCCTCGCCCGGGACTCGATCAGCGCGAGCGCGTCGGTGTCCGGCAACACGGTCAGCCGGTGCACCAGTTCGCCGGCCAGACCCAGCGGGGCACGGCTCGTCGCGAGCACCGTCACCTCCGGTGAGGCCACCGCGACCAGGTCCGCGACGACGGTGGCCACCGCGTCGAGGACGTGCTCGCAGTTGTCCAGCACGACCAGCCCGTCGAGGTCGGGTGCCACGGCGCGTAGCCGTTCTTCGGGGCTGAGCACCCGCCGTTCGAGACCCAGGTTGCCCCCGGTCGCCGAGGTGTCCCCGCCCCCGAGCGCCGCGAGCACCGTGGGCAGCACCTCGTCTGGTGAGCGCAGGCCGGCGAGTTCGATCACGCGTACCGACTGCCCCGCTGCCGCCGCGCGGCGCGCCACCTCCGCGGCGAGCCGGGTCTTGCCCGCGCCGCCGGTCGCCACGATCGTTACCAGGGCCGCCTTGCCGAGCGCCTCGCCCACGGTCTCGACGTCCCGCTCCCGGCCGACGAGGGCGGGCATCGGCCGGCGCCACGCGGCGGGCAGGGCGATCCGCGCCGGCGGCCGGGGCGGCGTCACGACCGAGGTGGTGAGTTCGCCGCGCAACAGCGCCAGGTGAACCTGTGTGATCACGGGCGACGGGTCGGTGCCGTACCGGTCGGCCAGTTCGGCCCGGAGTCTCTCGACCACTTCCAGTGCCTCCGCCTCCCGCCCCTGGGCGGCGAGCACCCGGACGAGCAGGGCGGCGGACGGCTCGTCCGGCGGCGTACGTGCGACGAGCCGGCTCAGGTCGACCTCGTCGAACGGGCCGACGCCCGCGAGCGCCGCCTGCGCGCGCAGCGCGGCGACATCCGCGAACAGGCGCGTGTCCTCGGCGGCGACCAGCTCCGGGACCTCGGGGAACAGGGCACGTGCCTGGTCGGCCCAACTGCGGGCGGCACGGACGTCACCGCACCGGAGTACGGTCCGCGCCTGCTCGACGAGCGTCCGCGCCTCGACCGCGTCGACGGTGATCTCCTCGGCGGGCAGCCGGTATCCGCCCGGCACCGCGACCACGGGCAGCCCGAGACGGCGCACCCGGGACACGAGCGCCTGGACGGCCCCGGTCGCGTCGTCGGGTGGCGCGCCGTCCCACACGGCGTCCACGAGCAGGCTGGTGGAGACGGCCCGCCCGCGCGCCTCGACGAGCGCGCGGAGCACCGCCGCGAGCCGCTCACCCCGGACCGGCCGGCCGTCGACGGCGAGCGGGCCGAGGATCGTGATCTGCACGAACACAGCATGCCCCACTCGTACCTCCCGGACGCGCGGGGTCGTTGACCGGTGGGCGGCTTCAGGGCGGGCGGCACACGCAGGATGCGTCGGAGGCAGCGCGGTGCGTACAGTTTCGGGTCGGACTTGGGTGGGCCGGGCTGGATCCGGCACGGGACACGGGACGAGACACAGACGCATGACGGTGGACAGCATTACCGAAAACGGTCAGGACGGCATTGACCGAGACCGGCTGGAGGCCTGCCTCAGCGTCTTCGAGGCGCTGGAGTCCCTGCCGCCCGATCATCCCGACGTGGTGCGGGTGCAGCGAGCCACCGCCCGGCTCTACAAGGTGATCAAGCAGCGGCGACGTGAGGAACGGCGAGATGCCATCCTCGCGGCCGACCGGGCGGTGACGGAGGCCACCGCCACCGGCGCCCCGGGGCGGATCGACGACGAGACCCAGGGCATCCCGCTGGCATCCTCCGTGGCGGGTGAGACGGCGGGCGTCCTGCACAACCCGCGGGGCTGCTACATCTGCAAACAGCGCTACCGCGAGGTGGACGCCTTCTACCACCAGCTCTGCCCGTCCTGCGCCGCGCTCAACCGTGAGCGCCGCGACGCCCGTACCGACCTGACCGGCCGGCGTGCGCTGCTCACCGGCGGCCGGGCGAAGATCGGCATGTACATCGCGTTGCGGCTGCTGCGCGACGGTGCGCACACGACGGTGACGACGCGGTTCCCACACGACGCGGTCCGCCGGTTCGCCGCGATGCCCGACAGCGGGGACTGGCTGCACCGCCTGCGCATCGTCGGGATCGACCTGCGCGACCCCGCCCAGGTGATCGCCCTCGCCGACTCGGTCAGCAGCCAGGGCCCCCTCGACATCCTGATCAACAACGCGGCGCAGACCGTCCGCCGCTCCCCCGGGGCGTACGCGCAGCTCATCGCCGCGGAGGCCGCGGCCCTTCCGGACGGCCCGCTGCCGGAGCTGATCACGTTCGCCAAGCCGGATGGCCAGGGCGGCCCGGTGGGCAGCCTGACCGCCGGGCCGCAGTCGACCGCGCTCACCCCGCACGCGCTCACGGCGCTGGCACTCACCAGCGGTTCCGCCTCACCAGAGCGGATCGCGGCGTCCACGGCCATCGACGCCGGGGGTCTCGTGCCGGACCTCGACTCGGTCAACAGTTGGGTCCAGCGGGTGCACGAGGTCGACCCGGTCGAGCTGCTCGAAGTGCAGTTGTGCAACGTCACCGCACCGTTCGTGCTGGTCAGCCGGCTGCGACCAGCGATGGCCGCCGCGCAGGCCCGCCGCAAGTACGTGGTGAACGTGTCGGCGATGGAGGGGCAGTTCGGCCGTGGTTACAAGGGGCCGGGGCACCCACACACCAACATGGCCAAGGCCGCGCTGAACATGCTGACCCGCACCAGCGCCCAGGAGATGTTGACCGACGGCATCCTGATGACCAGCGTCGACACCGGCTGGATCACCGACGAACGCCCGCACCCGACGAAGATGCGGCTGGCCGACGAGGGCTTCCACGCCCCACTGGACCTGGTCGACGGTGCGGCCCGGGTGTACGACCCGATCGTCCGCGGCGAGCAGGGCGAAGACCTGTACGGCTGTTTCCTGAAGGACTACGCGCCCTGCGCCTGGTGATCACCCCGCACGACGAGGAGAAGAAACATGTCAGCTGACCGTGACCCGTGGCCGACGCTGGACGAGTTGCTGCGCGAGGAGAGCGAGCTGGAGCTTCCGGGCCTGTCCGAGACGGACGCGTACGAGCTGGGGATGCTCGCCGTCACCGCCGCGAGTGAGCAGAGGCTGCCGGTCTCGGTGGGGGTGTGGCGCTCCGGTCGCCAGCTGTTCCACTGTGGCCTGCCGGGGTCGACGGCGGACAACGACGGTTGGCTGCGCCGCAAGGGCCGGGTGGTGATGCGGTTCGAGCACTCCTCGCTGTACATGGCCCGGTTGTGCCAGGACAAGCAGGTGACGCTGGCCGAGAGGTACAGCCTGCCGGCCTCGCGGTACGCGGCGGCCGGGGGCGCGGTGCCGCTGCGCGTTCGCGGGACCGGCGTCGTGGGCTGGGTCGGTGTCTCCGGCCTGCCGCAGCTGGACGACCACCGCTTCGTCGTCGACATCCTGCGCAAGCTCCCCCGCTAGCCGGGCGGGCCCGGCGGCCTCCGGGACGAGGCCGCCGGGTCGCCTGCGCTCAGGTGCGGTCTTCTCAGCGTGCGCGGCGGTTGGCGCGCAGGGCGTCGAGGAGCACGCCCGGCCGGGCCAGGGTGCTCGGGTGCTCACGCATGGAGACGACGTCGTTGAACCGGCGCGCGGTCGTCACGTCCGTGACCGTTGCGGCGATGATCTGCCCACTGGCCCAGCGGGAGATCCGGTAGCCACGCGGGTAGGGCCCGTCGACGTGAGGCAACGCCAGGTCCGCGGAGGTCGAGATCGACCACGCGGCGTCGACCACGACCTTCTGCAGCGCGAGGTAGTGGTGCGCCGGTGCCCGCAGATCCGGGCCGGACCGGAGGTACGTCGACAGGCAGGCCGCGTGCAGGGCTGCCGCGGTCATTCCCTGCCCGTACACCGGGTTGAACGACGCGACGGCGTCACCGACGCTGACGAGCCCGGCCGGAAACCGCTTCAGGGCGTGGAAGTCCCGCCGTCGGCTGTCGGCATGGTGGTAGGTCTGGACGTCGCCGAGCATCTCCTGGTCGGCGACATCGCCGAACTCGGGTGGGAACTGCTCCCGCAGGCGGCGCACGAAGTCCTCCCCGGTACGGCCCGGACGGTTGTCGCCGTAACCGGCCATCATGGCCATCCACCGGCCGTCCTCGATGGCGAAGAACGCCGCGCCGGCCACGTCCGACGCCATCCTGGGGGTGTGCAGCGCCAGGACGACCGTCGAGGCCGGGGTCGCCGCCGGGCGTCGGAACAGCGCGGTCGCGTAGTTCAGGTGCACGGTCATCCGCCGCGTGACCGGCCGCTCCCAGTGGGCCCGCTCCAGCCAGTCCGACAGCTTGCTCGAACGCCCCATGGCGTCCACCACGAGATCAGCGCTCTCCACGCCGGGCACCCCACCGACGTCGCAACGGACCCCGCTGACCGCGGTGCCGTCGAACACGAGACCGGTGGCACGGGCGGTGACCGTCTTGACGTTGGGCAGTCGGAGCACCTGCTGGCGGATCAGTCCCTCCAGGAGTGGCCGGCTGCCCGCCAGGCTGTCGGCGTCGTCGGGGACGACGACCTTCGGACGACCGTCGAGGTAGTTGCGCCTGGCCGTCGGCGGTGCCTCGACCGCCCCGCGGGCCAGTGCCTGGTCGCGGAATCCCGGGAACAGCCGCTCCAGGTGGAGGAGCCCGCCGGGCAGCAGCGCGTGCAGCTGCGTCCCCTGGGGTACGCCGGGCCGCGCGCCGGTCGCCTGCGGGTCGTCGCGGTCGATGATGACGACGCTGTCGGCGTAGTCGGACAACACCCGGGCGGCCAACAGGCCGGCGACACTGCCGCCGACCACGACGGCCGTACCCATGATCGGGGAAGACTGGTCCGGGGGCCGCACCGCGTTCAGCTCTGCGAAGACCCGGGACGGGGAGGGGGACATCGTGCACTCCAAAAGGGTGGTGCCCTCCCCCGTGTCTGCCGCGGCGAAGCGATACGCGGACAGACCGGTGGACGGTCGCTCGGTGTGACGCCTGCGATCGTCGCACAACCGTCGAATGCTGACCGAAAGTGTCCGCTAGGTGACCGTCTGTTGACCGACGGGCCGGACGTGGCCAACGACACGGGCCAGGGCGCACTGTGGACCGGACGGTCCCGGACGGGATGGCGCTGCTCGGTGATCAGGACAGCCCGGCCGGCACCCGGGCCGCCATCGGCCGGCCCGCCAGCCGGCGCAGGGCAAGGTATCCGACACAGCCGAGGCAGAGGTCGAAGGCCGCGTTGAGAAACGCGGCGGCCAGTGCCGCACCGGTCGCGGCGAGACCGAGCGCCGGCACACCGGCCAGATACCCGATCGCCGCGACCGCCACGAAGACCAGCCCGACGAGCTGCGCGAACCGCACCGGGGCCGCCGGTTCGAGCTCGGTGGGCGGGGCGACCCGGGGCGCGACGACCGCGCGGTAGAGCAGACCGTACGGGCCGAGACGGGGGTTGGCAGCGGTCACCGCGAAGATCACCGCCTGGACCAGCAGCAGAATGGTCGAGCCGGTGACAAGGGCGACGGCGAGGACGGCGGTCGTGATGACCGCGGCGAACCGGGGCGCACGAGGGTCGAGCAGCATGTCGGGGTTCCGTTCGGCGAGGATGCCGGGCACCCACGAGTGGGCCCAGCGGAGGCGGGAAGGGGTCAGGCGGAAGGGAACGCCGGACAGAGGCTCGCCGACAGCCGGCCGTGGTCCACGATCCGCCTGCGGGTCAACGCGGTGCCGGTCATCGCGTGGTTCCGGCGAGCAGCGGCCGGAGCGCGCCCAGCAGCTCGTCGCGCCCCGGCACCCCCGACACGCGCTGGACGATCCGCCCCTCGGCGTCGACCACCAGCACCGTCGGCGTACGCCAGATCGCGAGTTCGCGGACCTCGTCGAGGTGGCGCTCGGCGTCGATCTCCACGACGTGGATCCCGTCGAGGCGGCTCTCGACCTCCGTCAGCAGACGGCGGGTCGCCCGACAGGGGGCGCAGAACGCGGATGAGAACTGCACAAGGGTGACCGTCCCGGGGCGTACCCCGAGCGCGGCGAGCACCGGCGACGAGGGATCGGGGACGGAGCCCGCAAGCAGGGCGCCACCGGCCACCGGACGGATCCGGCCGTCGCGCCGGCGCCACCACCAGCCGAGGACGGTCGCGAGGGTGAGCACGCCGACGACCACCAGCAGGCCGGTCAGGTTGGAGTGCCGCACCGCCCAAGCGTGCCACAGCCCGGGGCGGACAGCCTCCGCCACATGGATGAACCGCGCCACGTCGACCTGTCCACACGCCCGGCACCGCGAATGCCCCGGTCAGCCATCACCCAAGAAAGTGGAGTTGCGCCGGAGTCGCCGATTACAGTTTTTGGAGAGAAAACAAAGAATTGAGATTGATACGACAGTCTGGCCGCTCCACACCGCTGATCGGGCGATAGCGGAGCGCTATTTAAGTCAGAATTAATCGTTTCAGCTCGAAGCGAGCAGGGGGCCGACTCGTATTCTTCTTCTTCAGAAGAAAGGCGTATCCCCCTTGATGAATGTACGAGCCACCCACAGACAACGTCGTTCCGTCACCGCCCTGCTGCTGCTGAGCGTGGCGCTCGCCGGTGGATGCAAGGAGGCTCCGGGCACTCCCGGTGCGTCCGGTCCGTCCAGCGACACCGGCACCGGCTCGTCCGGCCCGCAGGCGTCAACGTCCGCCGTCCCGAGCGACCCGTCGGCCACCCCGAGCGCGCCGGCCGCCTCGGCGAGCCCGTCAGCACCGGACAGGACGGCCACCCCGTCCACCAGCACCGCCCCGCCCACCGCATCCGGTGGCTGGATCACCATCGATCCTGCCGCGCAGGCCGCCGCGACGAAGGCGTTCTTCGCGCGCAAGCCCAAGCCGGTGACCGGCAACCCGGTCACGGTGCCCGAGTTCAACGTCGGCTGTAAGACCAGCCACCACAACAGCGACGACCCGATCGTGCTGCCCAAGTTGGTCGGCGGTTCGCACAACCACACGTTCTGGGGCAACACGTCAACCGACGCCAACTCGACCGCCGAATCGCTGCGAGCGTCGAAGGCGACCACGTGCAACTCGCCGGACGACCAGTCCGCCTACTGGGTACCGACGATGTACCAGAACGGCAAGGTCGTCGACCCGACGGAGGTGACCGTCTACTACGGTTCCCGCCTCAAGGACCCGAGCAGGACCCAGCCGTTCCCGTTCGGCCTGCGAATGATCACCGGTAACGCCAAGAACCAGGTCGACACCCCGGACAAGCAGGGCAACCACTTCTGGTGCGCCGGCATCGGCGGCGAAATCGGCCGCAGCGCCGACAAAACCTTCCCGGTCTGCGCCAAGACCGCGCACATCGTCCGGCAGATCACCTTCCCGGACTGCTGGGACGGCAAGCACCTGGACAGCCCTGACCACAAGGCGCACATGGCGAACGGCGACCACACCGGGGCGTGCCCGAAGAGCCATCCGGTGCCGGTCCCCTCGGTGTCGTTCGTGATCTCGTATCCCTTGAGCGCGAACACGGACGGCATCACCCTCGCGTCCGGCACCTCGTTCTCCATGCACGCGGACTTCTTCAACGCCTGGAAGGACGAGGCGCTCGCCGCACGGGTGCGCAACTGCCTCGACCAGGGCGTGAAGTGCAACTCGGCCGGAAACTTCTAGTCGACAAGGTACGACGACGGCGGCCGGTCACCCCGATTCGGGGTGACCGGCCGCCGTCGCGTCGATCAGCTAGAGCCGGGCGTCGCCGGCCGCGACGGCCTCCTGCACCGCCGAGGTACGGCGGGCTTCGGCCCGCTGATCGCCGGCGTCGTCCCGGTCCGGACCGGCCAACCGGGCCGCCTGGTTGGTGGTCGCCGCCGCCTGGTCGCCGGTCACGCCGCCGCGGATCCGGTTGTTGGCGGCCACCTGGGCGGCCGGGTCGTTGGACGTCACGGTCAGCCGGCCATCGATGATGTTGTCATCGACGGTGACGCCACCGGTGGTGCTGGTGATGCTGACGTCCCGGCCCCAGTAGCCGCCGGAGGCGCAGCTGTCGAGGGTGCCGTTCGGGCCGAGCTGTACGCCGCCCAGGTTACCGGCGAAGGTGGTCAGGCCACGGACGGCACTGCCGCACACGACGCTGCCGGTGGCGCTGTTGAGCACCGACAGCGTGCCGTCGACGAACGAGTCGTGCACGTCGGTGTAGTACGTGCCGGTGGTGCTGACATTGCGCTCCACCTGGGTGCCGCGGTCGAGCCGGACCTCACCGGCGCCGGCGTTGACGGTCCCGGCGATCGTGGACTGCTCGACGAACAGGAAACTGTCGATGGTCGTGGTGCCCTTCGGCCGCACGGTCACGTTGCCGGTCCGGGCGTCCCGCAGGAAGACGCCGTAGCCGCCGGCGGCCAGCACCACCTGGCCGGCGATCGCCGTGTCGGAGGCGTCGAGGTAACCGTTCGCGGCGACGCGTACCTCGCCGCTGACGGTGCCACCGGTGACCACCAGGTTGCCCCCGGCGGCGACGCTGACATTGCCGGTGATCGTGGTGCCGGTGAGGGCGCAGGACTCGCCGGCCGGCACGTACAGGTCGTTGGGCACGGTCACCGCACCGCCGGTGCCGATGCAGTAGGTGACCAGGTCGGCGTGTGCGCTGGGCGCCACCGCCAGCACCGAGGCGGCGACGACGGCGGTCACGGTGGCCAGCTTGGCGACGGAACGTCTGGGCATCGCTGTACTCCCTGTCGATGAGGTTGGGTGACTCATGCGCCGACGTCCGATCGGGCCGCGGCCCGGACGATGGCGCCCTGCTGCCGCAGGGTGAGGGTGCCGCCGGCCACCAGGGTGGCGGTGACCGCTTCGACGTGCCGGACGAATTCGGCGTGGCCGGGGTAGTCGGCGTGTTCGTCGATCAGATCGTTGATGGTGCAACCGTTGCCGGTGTCGACGTTGGGGACGCCGGTGTCGTCACCGTCGATGACCACCCGGGCCCGGGTGTCCGAGTCGGGGCAGGCGTCGGTGCCGTCCGCCACCACCGTGAACGTCGTCGACTGCTCCGCGGAGGCGTTCCCGGCGACGTCCGTCGCCCGGTAGCGCAGGGTGTGCGCCCCGGTGGCGCGGACGGAGACCGGACTGGCGTACGTGGTCCAGGCTCCGGTGTCGAGCGCGTACTCGATCTTCGCCACACCGGAGTCGTCGTCGGTGGCCGTGACGGTCACGGTCGCACCGCCCACGTACGCGCCGTCGTCGTTCTGATCGCCGGTGACCGTGGCGGACACCGTGGGCGCGGTGGTGTCCTCCTCCGCTGGCGCGACGACGGTGAAGTGGGCCATCTGCTCGGCCGACGTGTTACCGGCTACGTCGGTCGCCCGGTAGTGCAGCATGTGCATTCCGACCACGTTCACGACGATCGGGTTCGCGTACGTGGTGAAGGCGGCCCCGTCGAGCGCGTACTCGATCCTGGCGACACCGGACCCCGCGTCGGTGGCGGCCAGCGTGGCGGTGGCCGTACCGATGTAGTTGCCGTCGTCGTCCCGGTCCCCGGCCACGTCGGCCGTCACCACCGGAGGGGTGGTGTCCTCCTCCCCCGGCTCGACGATCCGGAACGACACCGAGCCGACCGCACTGGTGTTCCCGGCCTGGTCGGTGGCACGGAACTGCACCGAGTGGTCGCCGATCGCGGTGACCGGCACGGGCTGTGTGTACGTCTGGAAGCTGGTGTCGTCGATCTGGTACTCGACGGTCTCCACACCGGATCCGGCGTCGGTGGCCGAGACGGTCACCGTCGCCGTACCGAGGTAGTTGCCGTCCTGGTCGCGGTCGCCGGCCACGGTGGCCGAGACTGCCGGCGGCGTGGTGTCGCCACCTCCGCCGTCGGTGACCACCAGTTCGCCGACCATCTGGCTGTGGCCGGGGATCGAGCAGAAGTAGCGGTACCTGCCCGGGGTCAGGGTCACGGTCGCCTGATGGCGGCCGTTGTTCACGTCGAACGGGCTGGCCAGGATGTTGAGCGTGACGTCGTGGTTGTACCCGTCGGAGGTCGTGTCGAAGGTCAGCGTGTGCGGCATCCCGGTGGTGTTGCCGGTGGCCGCGCTGTTCTCCCAGATGATCGTTGTTTCGCCGGCCACCGCCTGGGCGGGCGCGGACTTGTAGCGGGTGATGTCGTCGTCGGCAGTCCAGGTCAACACCTGTTCCGCGACGCGCGGGGCGGCGGAGGCGGACGTTCCTGCCAACGGGACCACCGTGAGCAGGAGCGCCGCCAGCGCGGCCGTCAGTCGTCGGGTCATCGTCTCTCCTAGAGTTCCCGAACGCGGATGTTGCGGAACTCGATCAGGTCGTTGTCGCCGTGGTTCTGGAGCCCGATGAAGCCACGCAGGAACTGCCGCAGGTCGGTCGGTGGGTCACCGGCACGTGAGGACTGTTTGCCCGGCGTGTTGTCGAACTCGTTGATCACCACGCCGTTGCGGATCATCGTGTAGTGCTGCCCGACGACGCGGATCTCGTAGTCGTTCCACTGGTCCTTCGGGGTGACACCGGCCTGCGCGAGCGGCACCGGATCGAAGTTGTAGACGGAGCCGGTCTTCTGCGGCTCACCGGTCTCGCCGTCGTAGATCTGGATCTCGTGTCCGCAGTAGATCGCCACCCACGCCTGCGAGGTGCGGGCCGATCCGACCGTGCCGCAACTGCCCGGTGGCCGCTGCTCCAGCGGAATCCGCGGGTCCGGGAACCGGGTGAAGAGGCCGGTGTTGGCCCGTCCGGTGCCCGGCGCGATGTCGCGGAACTGCACCTTCACCGAGAAGTCGCCGAACTCCTTGGTGTGCCAGAGCATGCCCAGGCCACCGCTGGACCGCAGCGACCCGTCCGGCTGGATGCCGAACGATCCCGACGGCGCCTGCTCCCAACCGCGCAGCGACTCGGGGGTGCCGTCGAAGAGCGGCTCGTACCCGGTGTGTCCGTCCCGGCCGATCTCGGACGCGGCGGCCAGTCGGGTCAGTGTGCCGGCCTCGCGGGCGGAGAGCAGACCGTCGCCCTGCAGCGTGTCGGTCACCCCGGTCACATGCCGGACGAAGCTGTTGTGGTCGGCCCAGGTGCTCTCGTCGTCGATCAGGTCGTTGATGGTGCAGCCCTGCCCGACCGTACGGCTGGGCACCTTGGTGTCCGTGTCGCCGAGCCACACGGTGGCCCGGTCGTCGGGCACCGCGCAGCCCACCGTGACCGCGGTCTGCACCGTCGCCGTCTCGCCGTCGGCGTAGGTGACGGTCAGTTTCGCGGTGTAGGTGCCGACCCCGGCGTACGTGTGTCGGGGGTCCGCCTCGGTCGACGTGGCGCCGTCGCCGAACTCCCACCGGTGGCTGACGCCGCCGGAGCGGGAGCCGTTGAAGGCGATGGTCAGGGGCTTGTTCTGCACGGCGACCGAGGTCGCGGCCGGCGCCGGGGTGGGTGCGCCACCGGTGTAGGTGATCCGGATCAGCTTCTGGTTGGGGTGCAGGCTGAAGAAGCCGCCTCCGTAGTCGAGCAGGTAGAGCGCGCCGTCCGGGCCGAACTTGGCGTCCATCCAGCTCTGCAACCGGGTGTCGCCGCTGCCGCTGGGGATGATGGCCCGCAGCGACTCGGCGTACACCGGAGGGGCGGCCTGCGGCACGCCGGCGGGGTCGACGGTGACCGCGACCCGGTTGGTCGCGTTCGACTGGTCACCGATGAGCCACTTGCCGTCCCAGTGCTCCGGCCACGCCACACCACTGTTGGTGTCGACGAGCTGCCGGTGGTACGTCGGACCGGACATGATGGCCTGCCCGCCGCCCCGCAGGTACGGCTGGGTGTAGGTGGCGTCGGCCGCGACATAGGTCGGGAGGCCGCTGCCGTCGGTTCGCTTCGGGAACACCGGGCCGCCACCGTCCGGCGAATACCAGATCATGTTGTCCCGGGCCGCCGGGATGTCCACCAGCCCGGTGTTGCGCGGCGACTCGTTCTTCAGGTTGTCGCAGTCGTACCAGCCGGTCAGCACGGACGCGTCGGTGCTGCTGCGATCCCGGTACGGCTGCCGGTTGCCCATGCAGTACGGCCAGCCGTGGTTGCCCGCCGAGGTGATGATGGTGGCGGTCTCGTACTTGGCCGGGCCCAGGGTGGGGCTGGGCGATGAGGCGTCCGGGCCGACCCAGCCGGCGGTCAGCCACTGGTGCACCGGGTCGATCTGCAGGCGGGCGATGTTGCGCACGCCCATCACGTAGATCTCCGGACGGGTCTTCTCGGTGCCCGGCGGGAACAGGTTGCCCTCCGGGATGGTGTACGTCCCGTCCGCCTCCGGGTGAATCCGGATGATCTTGCCGGCGAGGTCGTTGGTGTTACCGGACGTGCGACGGGCGTCCTGGAACGAGATGCCCTGGTACTCCTGGGTCCAGTTGTTGCCGGAGTAGCCCTGCGACCCCTCGGAGGAGTTGTTGTCGCCCGAGCCGATGTAGAGGTTGCCCTTGGCGTCGAACGCCATGCCGCCACCGGCGTGGCAGCAGCTGTGGATCTGCACCGGGAACTGCAGCAGGTCCTTGCGGGTGGCCTGGTCGATGGTCTGCGCCTGGCGGTCGTAGGTGAACCGGGAGACGGTGCGCTGACCGACCCGCTGCACCCGGTCGATCGAGTCGTGCGGCATCCAGTAGACGTAGAGCCACCCGTTCTCGGCGAACGCGGGGTCGGGCACGATGCCGAGCAGACCCTCCTCGTTCTTGACCAGCTCGGAGCCGCTGCCCCGGTTGCCCATCACCTCGAGGGTGGTGAGCAGCTTGACCTGTTTCGTACGCGGGTCCCACGAGTGGATGGTGCCGCAGCCCAGGCCGACGTTCGGGTCGTTCCAGTCCGCGATCGGGCCGGTCGGGCAGGCCGCCTTGCCGACGTAGAAGACCGTGCCGTCCGGGGCGATGGTCAGCCCGTGCGGCTCGCCGATCTGGTCCAGCTGGCCGGTCTGGTTGGCTGCGGTGAGCCGCTCCACCTTGTAGTTCGAGGCGATCGTGGCCTGGCAGTCGCCGCGTACGCGGCCGGTGGTCCAGTTGAGGGCTCCGGTGAGGTGCTTGCGGAACGCCTCCTCACCGTAGCTGCCCTCGGTGTGACCCATGCCGGTGTAGAAGGACCGGCCGCCGTCGTAGTCCCGGCACCAGGACACCGGGTGGAAGGGCCCGTTGGCGCCCGGTCCCGGGTTGTAGTGCCGCTCCTCGACCTGGGCGAGGGTGTGCACGGTGCCGATCGGGTTCGGGTCCCAGTTCTCCCAGCGGTCGGACCGGGTGATGGTCATCGGCAGCGACGCCGTGGCCGGGTGGTTCCGGTCCAGGATGTCGACGACGGCCTGGTTCACCGCGGGCGGCTCGGGGGCGGTGGTGCTGCCGGTGAACAGGCGCAGGTCGGCGAGCTGGGTCAGCGGCTCGCCGCTGTTCGCGGTGATGTTCAGCCGGAAGTGCTTGAACTCCTGCGGCGTCGCGATGTCGAACCGACGGGTCTGGAACCGTTCCGCGAAGGTCTGGCCGGTGCGCCGGTCCACATCGGACCAGTTCTGGCCGTCCGTGGAGCCCTGCAGGGTCCAGTCCTTCGGGTCCCGGCCGGAGGAGTCGTTGGCCGACGTGAGCGCGTAACCGGTGATCCGCTTGGCGGCGCTCAACTCGTACGCCACCCAGGCGGTCGGGGTGCGGACGAGCCACTTGGTGCCGGCGTCTCCGTCGGTCAGCTTCTCCTTGGTCTCGTTCGGCGGGTTCTCGCCGCTGGCGGTCACCCGGGTCACCGGCTCGGCCACCGGGATGGCGCCTGCCGGGCGGGTGCCGATCAGACCGGTGAACCAGGCGGAGTCGACCTGGGCGCGGGCGGCGTCGGCGATGCCGACGAAACCGCCGCCGGCCTTCATGTAGCTCTGCAGCGCCGACTCCTGGTCGCGGTTCAGCGCGGCGCCCGTCGTGGAGAGAAAGACCACGCTGCGGTACGCCGAGAGCCCGGTCGTGGTGAAAACGCCCGGGTTCGTGGTGGTCGTGACATCGATGTCATGAGCGGCACCAAGTTGGGTGATGGTGTCCGCCGCGCGGGCCACCGGGTCCTGTTGCTCGGCCACCGGCCCGTGGAACACGAGGACCGCTGTCTTCTGCGGCTGGGCCGCCTGCGGTGCGGCTGCCGTTCGTGGTGCGGCCGCTGCCGTCGTTGCCGGGATCAGTGTCGCGAAGGCCGCTATC
Source organism: Micromonospora sp. CA-259024 (assembly GCF_050936255.1). NCBI lineage: Bacteria > Bacillati > Actinomycetota > Actinomycetes > Micromonosporales > Micromonosporaceae > Micromonospora > Micromonospora sp. CA-259024. The sequence continues at coordinate 2,403,157 of NZ_JBNJND010000001.1, forward strand.
GCGGCGAGGGCTCGTCGTGTCTTTCTGGTCATCCCGTCCCCACTCTCGGTTCGGTCAGCTTCCATGCGTGTGGGTGTGGCCCTGGAACCGGTGGATCGCCTCCTCGGCGCCGGGTGGCATGCTGCCGTCGGCGTTGCGGACCAGGAAGATCCCGGCCATGCCGCCGTCGGAGTGGGTCTGCACGTGGCAGTGGTACATCCACGCCCCGGGTCCGACGCCCTCTCCGGCCAGCACCTGGAAGCCGAACGAGCTGCCCGGATTGAGGTCCTTGTTGTCAATCACGAGACTCGGGTCGGCCGTGCCCTCCAGCATCCCGGTGCGGTTGTCCGCCCAGCGGTGCGCGTGCAGGTGGAAGGTGTGGAACAGGTTGCCGTGCCCGATGGCGATCCACTCCACCCGTTGGCCCAGGTTCGCCTCGAACATGGGCGTGTTCGGTGCCATCCGGTTGTTGATCATCATGTCGTGGAACACGACCGTGAACTGCTTCTCCGGCAGGATGTCCCCGCGACGACGGACGATCAGCGCGCCGTACAGGCCCTTCGCCACCCCGGCTGTGCCGTGGTCGGTGCCCATGGCGTGATCGTGGTAGTGCCAGTAGCCGGCGCTGCCCGGCATGAACCGCCGACCCGACGCGAAGAACATCTCCCGCGAGCGCCAGACGTACGTCCGCGTCTCGCCGGGGTTGTTGAAGGAGGCGTTGAGGGGGCTACCGTCCGAGTCGGTGCTGTAGTCCACCCCGTGTGGATGGATGGACAACCGCTGGCTGGTGGTGTTGACCAGGGTGATCTCCAGGGTGTCACCCTCGTAGATCTCCAGCAGCGGCCCTGGCACGGTGGCCTGGCCGGGTGCCAGGCCGTACCCGAACAGGCCATCGGGCATCTGTTCGGCGTAGATGGTGACTTTCTTCGTGACGCCGGTGGCGGCCTGTGCGGGGCTACCTTCGAACGCGGTGCCGATCGCTGGGGCGGACGCACCCAGCGCCCCGGCGGCGAGTGCACCGGTGGCGATCAGGGATCTGCGGGACAGCTGGCGGTGGGAGCCAACGACGTGATCGTCCATGGGTCTCCGTTCCCGACCGGGCGAAGACGCGACGAGGGCAGCGTGCAGCGACCGCCGAGCACTGGGCGGCAGCACGACTGCGTGAGGCTCGTCGCGGACTTTGCTCGGAAGACTCAGAACTTTCGGTGGATGACAGCAACTTATGTAATCCATCGACGAAAGTACAGGTCTGATTGCAAGAAGATTACCTTGACATCACGACGGCCGTCGATTGACATGAACCTGACATGCAGGCCACCGACCAGGCCGACCCAGTCCAGGGTGGATCGCTGGGCCGCCTGACGTAGGGCGCGTCAGAGGTTGTGGCGGTCGTCGGCCGGCAGGCTGGGCGCCTGCGGCGGCTCGGGCGACTCACCGGGCTGACCGAGCTGCGCGACGTGGGTCGGGTCGAGGACCCGGGAGAGGAACGCACGGGTCCGCTCGTGCTTGGGCGCGCCGAGCACCTCCTGCGGTGGCCCCTGCTCGACCACCACGCCGCCGTCCATGAAGACGACCCGGTCAGCGACGTCCCGGGCGAACGCCATCTCGTGGGTGACCACCATCATCGTCATGCCATCCTCGGCCAGCTTGCGCATGACGGTGAGCACGTCGCCGACCAGTTCCGGATCGAGCGCGGAGGTCGGCTCGTCGAAGAGCATCAGCTTGGGCTCCATCGACAGCGACCGGGCGATCGCCGCCCGCTGCTGCTGCCCACCGGAGAGCTGCGCCGGGAACGCGTCGGCCTTGTCGGTCAGCCCGACCCGATCAAGATTGGCCCGCGCGATGCGCTCAGCCTCGGCACGGTTGCGCCGGAGCACCCGGCGCTGGGCGATGGTGAGGTTGTTCAGCACGGTGAGATGCGGGAACAGGTTGAACGACTGGAAGACCATGCCGATGCCACGGCGAACCGCGTTGATCTCGACATCCGGGTCGGTCATCTCGACGCCGTTCACCCAGATCCTGCCGGCCGTCGGCTCCTCCAGGAGGTCGACGCAGCGCAGCAGCGTCGACTTGCCGGACCCGGACGGCCCGATGACGCAGACCACCTCGCCCTGGCCGACCTCGAAGTCGATGCCCTTGAGCACCTCGAGCGACCCGAACGACTTGTGCAGGTCGCGGATCTCGACGGCAGCGCGGGGTGGGGTGGTCGTCATACGGGTCACCGAGCCTTGGCGTATCGGAGTTCGAGGCGTCGTACCACCTGGGACAGGGGCAGGGTGATGATCAGATAAGCGAGGCCGGCCACCAACAGCGGGGTGGCGTTCACCCGATCGTTCAGCATGTCCCGACCGAACTTGGTGACCTCGATGGTCTGCGCCGTCACGCCCAGCACGTAGGCCAGCGACGAGTCCTTGGTGAGCAGGATGAGCTCGTTCGTCAGCGGCGGGATCACGATCCGGAACGCCTGGGGGATGACGATCGTGCGCATGGCGGTGAAGTGCGACATGCCGAGCGTCCGCGCCGCCTCCATCTGGCCCTTGGGGACAGCCTGGATACCGGCCCGGATGGTCTCGGCCATGTACGCCGCCGCCGTCAACCCGAGGCCGATCGCGATCGAACCGAACACGCCGCCCGGAATCTCCCGCTCCGGAAAGGCGATGGGAATGCCGTACCCGACGAGGAAGAGCACCAGCAGCGCCGGCAGACCACGAAACAGCTCGATGTACGCCGTCGCCACCCAGCGGTACGGTGCCACCCGGGACAGCCTCATCAGCGCGAGGATGGTGCCGAACACGAGACCGAAGGCGAACGCGCCCAGCGTGTAGAGGATGGTGTTACGCAGCGCGACCGTGATGATCGTCGGGAACATCGACTTGATGATGTCGACGCGGAAGAACGCGTCCTTCAACCTGTCCCAGTCCGCGGCGAAGAGCACCGTGGCGATGATGGCGATGAAGACCAGGTACTGGAGCCCGAGGGACAGCCGCTCCCGCTGGCGGCGTCGCAGCTTCACGTTCGCTCGTTGCCTTCCCGGAGGTTACCGACGAGGAGAGCGCGCGGGACGCGCGCCCTCCTGCACTGAGCTTCGATCAGGCGCTCGGCCGCTTGCCGATCCACTTCTCGTAGATCGTGTCGTACGACCCGTCCTGCTTGGCCTTGGCCAGCACCTCGTTGATCTTCTTGAGCAGCTCCGGGTTGGTGTCCTTCTTCACGGAGAAGCCGTACTGCTCGCCGGTGTCGAACTCCGCGGCCACCTGGAACCCGCCCGGGTTCTTCTTGAGGTACTCGGTCCAGACCGGCAGGTCGTTGATGGCGGCCTCGACCTGGCCGTTGGCGACGGCCTGCTGCAGGGCGGCGAGATCCTCGAACTCGACGAGCTGCAGGCCCTTCTCCTTCTCGGACTTCTTGGCGTAGTCGCGGCCGGTGGTGGCCGCCTGGACGCCGAGCTTCTTGCCCCTGAGGTCGTCGAGGGACTTGTACGGCTTGCCGGTCTTCACCAACATCGCCTGGGTGGCGTCGAAGTACGGATCGGAGAAGTTCATCACCTTCTGCCGTTCCGCGGTGATCGTCATGCCGGCGGCGGCAGCGTCGCACTTGCCGGTGTTCAGGTCCTGGCCGGACTTGATCCCCTCGAACGGGGTGTCGATGATCGTCTGCTCGACGCCCAGTTCCTTCGCCACCAGATCCATGATCTCGACGTCGAAGCCGGTCACCTTGCCGCTGGCGTCCTTCGACTGGAACGGCGGGTACGGCAGGTGGGTGCAGACGGTCAGCTTGCCCGCCTGGACCAGCTTGACCCCGCTCGCCTGGACCTCGCTGTCGTCCTTCTTGGCGCATCCCGCGGTCACCGCGAGGGCTGCGACGGCCACGACGAGGCCGGCCTTGCGGACGGCGCTTTGGAACCTCACGGCTGTGTCCTCCGGTTCGGCTCCCCTGTCACCGGAAGCCAGGTTGGTGCTAAGACTTTGTGACAGGCGACGGTACCTGATTCCGCGGGCCACACCCAGATCACACCGGGGCGCTGGGCTGGTGCGGCAGCACCACGGGCTGGTAAACCCCGACACTTGCGCAGCAAAAGGCCCTTAGCCGCCGGTACCCTCGGCCGCCCCGTCCGGGGTGAAGGCCGCTCCGTGGGGATCTGTGTCCAGGAACACGTGTTGGTGGCCGTGGCCGGCGTCGATGCTGATCTGGTCAAGCTGGGTCGCTGCGACCGACCAGATGGTGACGGCCTCGGCCGCCTGCCGCGCCGCCACGTCCAACAGCGCTGCCCGCTGCGCGGCCGGCACGGTGGCGGCCAGGGCATAGGCGTCGACGGCCAGGGCTGCCTGCTGGACGGCTCCCCGCAACCCGCCGCGCGCCACGTTGGTGGCGGTGGTCCCCGAGGGTGGATCGGCGAAGGGCTCGGCCGCCTGGCGCATGCTCTCCTGCCATCGGCGGGCCTGGCCCGGATCCGGCGCACGTTTGGCTGACGTGTCCGCCTCGATGGCGGTCAGGATGGGGCCGATCTGCTCAGCGACGCGGCGAGCCGTCTCGGTCAGCTCCACGATCTGTTGGGCGTCTCGCTTCGCCTCATCCTGTTTGATCGTCGCGATGGCCGCTTCGGTGGCGTCCGGACGCCCCGCCGCATAGCCGATCAACCCACCCACCAGCGCGGTGACCAGTGAGACCACGGCCGCGGCGGCCACGAAACGCGCCGTGCGGTGATGGCTCTTGTCGGTCTTGTCCAACAGGTAGGAGGGCCGGCCGGTACGACGCGCCATCGCATCTCCTCACATCGATGGTGTGCGGGGCCAAAGGGTAGCCGTCCTGCGGGACGCTCGTCGATAGTGCCGACCGGATCGCCAGGGCCGCTGCCTCTCTCCCGGGGCTCGTCGATGCCGCCCGGCTGCTGCGGGTGCGCGACGCGGGTCAGGCGGGGGCGTCACAGAACCTTCCCGCACGCCGCGCCGCCATCTGGGACCTGCCAGCGTCCGGCCAGCCGAGCCGCTACAGTGCTGGCAGTGGTAACGGTTTCCATTTAGTAAGCGTCAGTGCGCACACTCGCCGCAGGTGCCGAAGATCTCCAGGGTGTGACCGACATTGGTGAATCCGTGTTGCGCGGCGAGCTGGTCGGCCCACCGTTCCACGGCTGGCCCGGCCACCTCCACCGTGCGTCCGCAGTCACGGCAGACAAGGTGATGGTGATGCTTGCTCTGACTGCAGCGGCGGAAGAGTTGCTCGCCGCCCGGCAGCCGAGTCGAGTCGATCTCGCCGGTGTCCACCAGCAGTTGCAACGTCCGGTAGACGGTGGTCAGGCCGACCCCCGCCTTGCGCTCCAGCAGCATCTGGTGCAGTTGCTGCGCCGAGTGGAAGCCCTCCACCCCGCGCAACAGCGCCAGCACCTCCCCGCGCTGCCGGGTGTTTCGGGGCACCTTCGCCATCGCCTGGTTCACCGTGGCCGCCATCCTCCCGTGATCTCGGCCGCCGCCGACCTACTCGTCTCCGACGCCCCACCGCGGCCGGTCGGACCATTATGCGCGGCGATCCGTCACCGCCACCCGCCATGTCCAACGCGCAGAGCAGAGAAGGGGGCGGCGTGGCCGCATCCGAGCGCACCACCTCGTCCAGCACGAGCACACCGGCCGATCAACCGCCGACCCTCGACGACTCCGGCGATGCGAACGGCCCGCCTGCCGGCCTCGACGTCGGTCAGCTCCGAAGCGACCACGGGGCCCGCTCACTCCGCACCGGCCGAATCGGCTCGGTCGAAATCCTCGCCGCCCTGCTGGTGCTGCTCATCTTCGTGCGCGATCCCCTGGCGGGTCTGCTGTCCGCGCCGGTGCTGGCGACCTGGATGACGGTCTTCGTCTCGGTGCTGGTGCAGGCCGTGCCGTTCCTGGTCTTCGGGGTGCTGCTGTCCGCCGTGATCGCGGTCTTCGTACCCCGCTCGTTCTGGGCCAGAGCCCTGCCGAAGCACCCAGCCCTCGCCGTCGGAGTGGCCAGCGCCGCCGGCGTGGTCCTACCCGGCTGCGAGTGCGGTGCGGTACCGATCGCCGGCTCACTGATCCGCCGGGGTGTCACGCCCGCTGCCGCGCTGGCCTTCCTGCTCGCCGCGCCGGCGATCAACCCGATCGTGCTCACCGCCACGGCCGTCGCCTTTCCCAACAACCCCGAGATGGTCCTCGCCCGCGCGGTCGCAAGCCTGGTCGTCGCCATGGTGATGGGCTGGCTCTGGCTACGCCTGGGCCGCGCCGACTGGATCCGGCTCCCGCACCGACCCGACCTGGACGGGCTCCGGCGCGGCGAGGCGTTCTGGTCCGCCGTACGGCATGACGTGGTCCACGCCGGCGGGTTCCTCGTCATCGGCGCCATGGCCGCCGCCAGCATCAACGTCCTGGTCCCCGAACGCTGGTTGCAGACCCTCGCCGACCAGCCGGTGCTCTCCGTGCTCGCCCTGGCGGGGCTCGCGGTCCTGCTGTCCATCTGCTCGGAGGCGGACGCCTTCGTCGCCGCCTCACTGTCACAGTTCTCCCTCACGGCCCGACTGGCCTTCCTGGTGGTCGGTCCGATGGTGGATCTGAAACTCATCTCCATGCAGGCCGGCATCTTCGGCCGGGGTTTCGCCGCCCGATTCGCGCCGGCCACCTTCACAGTCGCCCTCGCGGTCGCCGCCAGCACCGGGTTGGTGCTGCTGTGAACCGTCTGGCCCAGGCCTGCGTCATGATCTTCTTTGCCGGTGCGGTTCTCCGCGCCAGCGTCACCGACCTCCACCTGCGCTACGTGAAGGAAGAGCTGCGACCGTTCCTCATCGCCGCCAGCCTGCTGTTGATCGCCGCCGCCGTGATGACCCTCTGGTACGAGCTGCGGCCCTACGCCGTGCGGCCCGGGGACCAGACCGACGCGGACGACCCGGTGGCCGAGAATCACGAACACGCCCACCACGAACCACGAGTCGCCTGGCTGTTGATCCTCCCCGCCCTCGGCCTGCTGCTGGTGGCCCCGCCCGCCCTCGGCTCGTACGCCGCCGGCCAGGCGGGTACCGCTCTCACCGCCCAGGAGAGCGACGACTACCCTCCGCTGCCCGCTGGTGATCCGGCGAGGACCAGCGTCTTCGACTACGCCGCCCGTGCGCTGTTCGACAAGGGCCGCTCGATCGGCAACCGCCGGGTCGAGCTCACCGGCTTCATCACCCCGGGGCCCGGCGGAGAGCCTCTCCTCGCCCGCATGATCATGTCCTGCTGCGCTGCCGACGGCCGACCGATCAAACTCGGCATGACCGGCAACCCGCCCACCGGCCTCGCCAGCGACACCTGGATACAGGTCACCGGCCGGTACACCGATCGGGTCACCCGCGACCCGGTCAATGACGAGGAGATCCCGTACATCGACGTCGAATCCTGGCGACCGGTGACCGCCCCGAAGAACCCCTACGACGAGATGGGTTAGCCCACTCGGCCAGCGGCTTCTGCAGCACCCGTTCGATCACGGCGAGCTGCGCCCGGCCGAGTTCGTCCCGGCAGGTCACCGGGCCACCTCCCGCGTCGGAGGGTGTGCGGCAGGCACAGGCCGACGAGCCCCGGTCAATCACAGGTGGATTGACCGGGGCTCGTCGGTTGGTGCCTGTCAGGCGAGGTCGAACCGGTCGAGCTCCATGACCTTGGTCCAGGCCGCGACGAAGTCCGCGACGAACTTGCCGCGGGCGTCCTGGCTGGCGTAGACCTCCGCGAGGGCCCGCAGCTGCGAGTTGGAGCCGAAGATGAGGTCGACCGCGGTGGCGGTCCACTTCAGCTCGTCGGTGGCCAGGTCGCGGATCTCGTACACGTGCTCGTCGGACTTCGACGCGCTCCACCGGGTGCCCGGGGAGAGCAGGTTGGCGAAGAAGTCGTTGGTGAGCACGCCCGGCTGGTCGGTGAGAACGCCGTGCTGCGTGCCGCCGACGTTGGCACCGAGGGAGCGCAGGCCGCCGAGGAGGACGGTCATCTCGGGCGCGGTCAGGCTGAGCATGTAGGCACGGTCGACGAGCAGCACCTCCGGCTGGGTCTTCTCACCGGGACGCAGGTAGTTGCGGAACGCGTCGGCGCGCGGCTCGAGGACCCGGAACGACTCGACGTCGGTCTGCTCCTGGCTGGCGTCGGTGCGGCCCGGGTGGAACGGCACGGTCACCTCGAGGCCGGCGTCGCGCGCCGCCTTCTCGACGGCGGCCGAGCCGGCCAGCACGATCAGGTCGGCGAGCGAGATCTTCGCGCCACCGGCCTCGTTGAACTCCCGCTGGATGCCCTCGAGGGTCGCCAGCACCGTCGCGAGCTGCTCGGGCTGGTTGACCTCCCAGTTGCGCTGCGGCTCGAGCCGGATCCGCGCGCCGTTGGCGCCACCGCGCTTGTCGGTGGACCGGAAGCTCGCGGCGGAGGCCCAGGCGGTGGACACCAGCTGGGCGGTCGTGAGGCCGGACTCCAGCACCTTCGCCTTGAGAGCGGTGATGTCGGCGTCACCCACGAGCTCGTGGTCGACAGCCGGCACCGGGTCCTGCCACAGCTGCGGCTCCGCCACCCACGGGCCGAGGAAGCGGTCGATCGGACCCATGTCGCGGTGCAGCAGCTTGTACCAGGCCTTGGCGAAAGCCAACGCGAACTGGTCCGGGTTCTCCAGGAAGCGGCGCGAGATCTTCTCGTACGCGGGGTCGACCCGCAGTGCCAGGTCGGTCGTGAGCATCGTGGGCTTGTACTTCTTGGACGCGTCGTACGGGTCCGGGATGATCTCCGGAGCGTCCTTGGCGACCCACTGCTTCGCACCGCCGGGGCTGGTGGTGAGCTCCCACTCGAAGCCGAAGAGGATCTCGAAGAAGCGGTTGCTCCACTGCGTGGGCACGTCGGTCCACGTCACCTCGAGACCGCTGGTGATCGTGTCCGGGCCATTGCCGCTGCCGTGGGTGTTCAGCCAGCCCAGGCCCTGCGCCTCGAGCGGGGCACCCTCGGGCTCCGGGCCCACGTGGGTGTCGGCGACGGCGGCGCCGTGGGTCTTGCCGAAGGTGTGGCCACCGGCGATGAGGGCGACCGTCTCCTCGTCGTTCATCGCCATCCGGCCGAAGGTCTCGCGGATGAAGTGTGCCGCCGCGGCCGGGTCCGCGTTGCCGCGGGGGCCCTCCGGGTTGACGTAGATGAGACCCATCTCGGTCGCCCCGACGCCGGCAACCATCTCCTTCTCGGAGGCGTAGCGCTCGTCGCCGAGCCAGGTGTCCTCCGGGCCCCAGAAGATCTCCTCGGGCTCCCAGACGTCCTCCCGTCCGAAGCCGAAGCCGAAGGTCTTGAAGCCCATCGACTCCAGGGCGACGTTGCCGGCCAGCACGAGCAGGTCGGCCCAGGAGATCTTCTGGCCGTACTTCTGCTTGACCGGCCACAGCAGCCGGCGGGCCTTGTCCAGGTTGGCGTTGTCCGGCCAGCTGTTCAGCGGGGCGAAACGCTGACCGCCGTCGCCGGCACCGCCGCGACCGTCGTGGATGCGGTAGGTGCCCGCGGCGTGCCAGCTCATCCGGATCATCAGGCCGCCGTAGTGGCCGAAGTCCGCCGGCCACCAGTCCTGCGAGGTGGTGAGGACGTTGGTGATGTCCTTCTTGAGGGCCTCGACGTCGAGCTTGGCGAACTCCTTGGCGTAGCTGAAGTTCTCCCCCAGCGGGTTGCCCTTGGACGAGTGGGCGTGCAACACCGACAGGTCGAGCTGGTTGGGCCACCAGTCCCGGTTGGTGCGCGGACGGCCTCCGGTCTTCGGGGTCGGCGAGTCGATCGCCGGGTTCTCGCTCTCGCTGCCGTGCGCGGTCACGGAGTCGTGCGCGACCGGGCAGCCGGCCGCCGCCTTCTTGTCCACGCCCTGCGCACTGGTGGGGCCATTGTCCTGGGTGTCGCTCATGTGCTTCCTTCCGAGCTTGCGGATCTCTGGGGAGTGCGTTCGGTCGCGCAGTCGGGACAGGTGCCCCAGTAGACGACCTCCGCCTCGTCGACCACGAAACCGTGGTCGTCCGAGGCGGTGAGACAGGGAGCCTCGCCGACAGCGCAGTCGACGTCGGCGATCGCACCGCAGGAGCGGCACACGATGTGGTGGTGGTTGTCCGCCACCCGCGCTTCGTACCGGGCGGTCGCACCCGCGGGCTGGATGCGCCGCACCAGACCGGCGTCGGTGAGCGCGCGCAGGACGTCGTACACCGCCTGGTGGGAGACCGCCGGGTGATCCGTCCGCACCAGCCGGATCACCGTGTCGGTATCGACGTGCGGGTGATCGCGCAGCGCGGCGAGGACCGCCAACCGGGGCCGGGTCACGCGCAACGAGACAGCCCGCAGCTGAGCCTCGAAGTCGGACGCCATGCGCCGAACATAGCCCACTCTTTTGGAATAGTTCAAGTTTGGCTCGGCCACAACCTCGCAGGAGTTACCGAACCGGTGAAACCACAGGATATCCGACACCGTACCCGATCAGTACGGTCACGAGCACCTAACGCCCATCGGCGATCTGCCCGACGGATGCCTGTCCACGCAGCACCGCGCGGGCCCGCATGAGTGCGAAGCCGAGCAGGTTCAACCCGAGCCACCGTGCGGGGTCGACGGCGTGCGGGTGGTCAGCGGCCAAGCCGATCCCCCACACCCGGTCCAGCGGGCTGGCCTCCACGAGCACCCGCTCAGCGGTGCCGACCAGGTACGTGCGCAGCTCCTGGTGCTGGTCGAACTTCGCCCCGGTGCCGGCCACCACGATGTCGTAGCGGTGCTGCTCCCACACCTGTTCGTCGAACCGCGCGACCTGCCGGCCGAGCATCTTCGCCGCATGCGGGTGCGCCACCGTCAGAATCTTCGCTGCTGTCGCCTCGTCGCCGAACAAGGTGGCTTTGCGCCACATCATGTAATGCTCGGCGGTGGCGAACTCCCGTCCGTCGACACTGAACGGCGCCGGCCACCACTGGCTCATGCAACCAGGCCCGATGCTGCCGTCGTGCTGCGGCTGGTGGCCCCAGAAGAACAGGAACTTCACCCGGGAACCCGCGTGCACCACGTCGGTCAGTTCGGCGACGCTGCGAATCGAGGTGACCATTCCGGCAGTCTGCCGCACCGCCGCGGGCCCTGCCGTACACAATCGGGTTGTCCCTGCCCGGGTGTACGGGCGACCATGGTCGGCATGGTGGGGGCCCGGGTGTGAGATCGCCGCTTCAGGGCGGGCTACCGCCGAGGGACGCGGTGGTTGGCGCCGTCGTGGAGATCGCCTGCGACGAGTCCGGATTCTCCGGCACCAACCTGCTGCACTCGACCGCCCCGCTGATCACGCACGCGAGTGTCGACCTGGCCGTGGACGAGGCCGTCGCGCTCATCACCGAACTGCGGTCCGGGTTCCGGTTCTCACCGCACGAGCTCAAGTCCGGGCAGTTCCTGCGCCGCTCGGGTGCGGATGAAGCGCTGGCGTGGTTCCTGGCGGCGCTGAAGAGCCGCGCGCACGTCCACCTGATCGACAAGGAGTTCTTTCTCGTCACCCGGATCGTTGAGTTCCTGCTGACCGAGCCGTCGTACGCCGCTGGCACCCGCCTGGCTCGCGAGCACCAACCGGCCGCCCTCGCCCTCTACGGCGCCCGAGGTTCGGCCGGAAACGACTGGGAGGTCTTCCTGGCGGCCTTCGTCGATCTGGTCCGGATGAAGCGCCGGCTTCCCGCGCACCGGACGATCGAGCGGTTCTTCCAGGCCCGGGACGCGCTGCTGCGACACACGCTCGGCCCGGCAGCCGATGGCGTCCTCAACGGGCTCGACCCGAGCCGCGTACGGGCCGTGGTGACCAGGCTCGACAACGACGACCGGTCGGTCCCTCCACCGCTGGAACCGCTGCTGCCGGCGCTCGCGGAGACGGTCCTGTACTGGAGCGGCGGCCGGCGGCAGGTGCTGGTGACCCACGATGAACAGAGTGCCCTCACGGCCGACCGGTTGACCCGCCTCCAGCGGGTGCTGGCCGGCGGCGGCGCCTCGACGGCGGGCGACGACAGTGCTCCGGCACTGCCGGACGGAGTGTCACCCCTGGCCGGCCTGGTGATGGTCGACTCCCGCGATGATCCGCGGGTCCAGGTCGCGGACCTCCTCGCGGGGGTGGCCCGGCGGTTGCCGGCGATCATCGACGACGCGCTACGTCAGCCGCTGCCGCCCTCGGTTCTCCTACGAGGTCCAGAGGAGTGACGCTCGGCCCCGACAGTGCCGGCACCTGATCGTCGGCCGTCCCGGCCCGTCGGTGACTTCGCGCGAAAATATTCCGGCGGCCATGTCGAGAACGGGTGGCCGGCTCCGTCCCCGGGGTGAACGCGACCAAGATGGGTCGCACCAGCATCGAGGAGAAACACGATGGCCAAGTACCTGCTGCTCAAGCACTACCGTGGCGCTCCGGCCGGGGTCAACGACGTGCCCATGGACCAGTGGACGCCGGAGGAGATCTCTGCGCACATGCAGTACATGCGCGACTTCGCGACCAGGCTGGAGGGGACCGGTGAGTTCGTCGACGGTCAGGCGCTCGCCCCCGAGGGGACGTTCGTCCGGTACGACGGCGAGGGCCGGCCGCCGGTCACCGACGGCCCGTTCGCCGAGACGAAGGACCTCATCGCCGGCTGGATGGTGATCGACGTCGACAGCTACGAGCGCGCCGTCGAGCTGGCCGGTGAACTGTCGGCCGCGCCCGGGGCGGGCGGGAAGCCGATTCACGAGTGGCTCGAGCTGCGCCCGTTCCTGACCGAACCGCCCACCATCACGGAGTGACGTCTCCGATGAACGAGGCCCTGCTCCGGAGCCTCACGCCGAGCGTGCTCGGGATCCTCGTCCGCCGCGGAGTCGACTTCGCGGCGGCCGAGGACGCCGTGCAGGACGCGCTGGTCGAGGCGATCCGCGTCTGGCCGGCCGACCCTCCACGGGACCCGAAGGGCTGGCTGATCACCGTCGCGTGGCGGCGGTTCCTCGACACGGCGCGAGCGGACGCGGCCCGTCGCCGGCGTGAGGACCTTGTCGACGAGGAGCCGTCGTCCGGGCCCACGCCCGCGACGGACGACACGCTCCAGCTCTACTTCCTGTGCGCCCACCCGTCGCTGACCCCGTCGTCGGCGGTCGCGCTCACGCTGCGCGCCGTCGGTGGTCTGACCACCCGCCAGATCGCCCAGGCCTACCTGGTGCCCGAGGCGACCATGGCGCAGCGCATCAGCCGGGCGAAACGCACCGTCTCCGGAGTGCGGTTCGACCAGCCCGGCGACGTGGCCACCGTGCTGCGCGTCCTCTACCTGGTTTTCAACGAGGGCTACTCGGGCGACGTCGACCTCGCCGCCGAAGCCATCCGGCTCACCCGGCAGCTCGCGGCCTCGATCGACCATCCCGAGGTGGCGGGGCTGCTCGCCCTCATGCTGCTCCACCACGCCCGGCGCGCCGCCCGGACCGCACCCGACGGCAGCCTGGTGCCGCTCGCCGCGCAGGACCGCCGCCGATGGGACACCACGTCGATCGCCGAGGGAGTCGACATCCTCCAGGCGGCCCTCGCCCGCGACCGGCTGGGCGAGTTCCAGGCCCAGGCCGCCATCGCGGCCCTCCACGCTGACGCGCCCACCGCCGAGGAGACCGACTGGGTGCAGATCGTCGAGTGGTACGACGAGCTCGTGCGTCTGACCGACAGTCCGATCGTCCGGCTCAACCGCGCGGTGGCGGTCGGCGAGGCCGACGGCCCGCGCGCGGGTCTGGCGGCACTCGCGGCGCTGGACGACTCACTACCCCGCCACACGGCGGTGGCGGCATACCTTCACGAGCGCGACGGCAACCTGACGAGGGCGGCACGGCTGTACGTCGAGGCGGCCCGGCAGGCCCCGAACCTCGCCGAGCGCGACCATCTCACCCGACAGGCCGCCCGGCTCAATGCCCGTCGGTGTCGTTGACGGGGCGGGTCACGGGGAGGCTGCCTGCTCGCTGTCCAGCGGGGTGTTCGAGGTCCGGAAAGTCTCCGGAAATTTTGGTGGCTTCATGTGGATCGTGATCCCTCCAACCGGGCCGTCGATGCACGCCATCCACCAACTTGGTCAACTACTGACCAGGATGAACACCTCCTCGGGAGAGGTCAGCCGCCAACCGCGAGGTTGCCCCGGTGTTTCCGGAAATTGTTGACAAGCTGACGGCTGGGTCAATACGGTCGCCATCGACGGCACTCAATTGCCGTCATTGCCATCCACCGCGACCCACTCCTCCGGTCGTCGTGCAGGACGACCGGCCAACCAACCACCACCACGTGGTACGACGCCGATGTCCGGTGGCCGTCACCCGCCACCGACAGCCTGCCGGGTCGTACCGCCCTGCTGGCCTCCCGCCAGCCGTCCCGAGGAGGAAGCACGTACATGATCGACACCGACCAAACCCCCACCAGACCGAGGAGGCGCGGCCGCCTGCGGCTGTTCCTCGGCGCCACCTGCGCCGTTGTCCTGGCCGTCGCGGGGACGATGACGGCCACCAACGCGTACGCCGAGGCCGATCGGACGGTCAGCTCGAACACCACCGGCACGCACAACGGGTACTACTTCTCGTTCTGGAAGGACAGCGGCAACGCCAGCATGACGCTGCGCGCCGACGGCCGATACACCAGCAGTTGGGACAGGAGCACCAACAACTGGGTCGGCGGCAAGGGTTGGGCCACCGGCAACCGACGGACGGTCACCTACTCGGGCAGCTACAACCCGGGCAACAACAACACCTACCTCGCCCTGTACGGATGGACGCGCAACCCGCTCATCGAGTACTACGTGGTGGAGAACTTCGGCAGCTACAACCCGAGCAGCGGCGCTACCCGGATGGGCACGGTCACCACTGACGGCGGCACCTACGACATCCTCCGCAGCCAGCGGGTCAACGCCCCGTCGATCGACGGCACCCAGACGTTCTACCAGTACTGGAGCGTCCGCCAGCAGAAGCGGTCGAGTGGCACCATCACCACCGCCAACCACTTCGACGCCTGGGCCCGCGCCGGCTTGAACCTCGGCACCAACCACAGTTACCAGATCATGGCCACCGAGGGCTACCAGAGCAGCGGAAGCTCCGACATCACCGTCCGGGAAGGCGGTGGCAGCAACCCGACCTCCGGGCCCACCACCGGCAACCCAGGGACCGGCAACTGCACCGCGACGCTCTCCGCCGGCCAGCAGTGGGGTGACCGGTTCAACCTCAACGTCGCGGTCAGCGGCACCAACAACTGGGTCGTCAGCCTCGGCCTCGGCGGCGGCCAGAGCATTCAGAACAGCTGGAACGCCTCCGTCAGCGGCACCAGCGGCACCGTCACCGCGACACCGAACGGCAACGGCAACAACTTCGGCGTAACGATCATGGCCAACGGCAACTGGACCTGGCCGACGGTCACCTGCCGTACCGGCTGACCCCGCAACTCCTGACACCGCACCTGTGGCGTGGCGACCTCGGTCGCCACGCCACAGTGGTTGCTGCCAGTAGCTCCGCTGCCGACCGCGATGTTCCTGACGGCCCCGGTCCGGATTGGCGCAGCACCAGACCCGGGCGGCGACCGTGGCCTCCCCCGTCGTCGGTTAGATCCCCGGCATCGCGGTCTCTTCGGCGGCCGATCCCTCCGCCTCTGGCTCCTCGATGGGGTTCGCCGTAGGTTCCTCTGTCGGCTCCCCTGTCGGTTCCGCCGTCGATCCACCCGTCGGTGCTGCCGTCGGTTCCGAGCTGGCATTGTCGGAGGCGGTCGGCCCGGGTGCACCCGTACTGCTTCCACCAGACGGCGTGGATCCGTCGGCCGTCCCCTCACCTGCTGAACGGGTGGTCGTCGGGGTCGGGGATCCGGACGCTCGAACCGGCAGACCCGCAGAACTGCGGGTGTCCGGGTCGCCGCCACCCACGCCAGGGCCCGGTCTGCCCTGCGGCGACACCGATGGCGACACCGCGGGCGGCGTCGATGGTCGCCCGGTCGGGCCCGGCATCATCCCGGTGGGATCAGCGAGCACCAGGACGGCAGCCGCGGCGACCAACGATCCGAGAAGCACCGCGAGGGCTTTCGGTCCGGGACTGGCCGCCCGACCCACCGCGGCGCCGAGGGCGGACCGCCGGGCGGCCTGGTGCCCGGGTCGGGACGCGATCACGGTCACCCCGGTAGCGGCCCTCAGCTCGGCCGAGTCCGCGAGGGCCTGCGCCGCGGTGGCCATGGCCGCCGCCGTGGGAAACCGATGGGTCGGCTCCTTGGCCATCGCGGTGGCCACCAGCTGCCGTACCGCTGCCGGGACGTCTTCGGGCAGCGGTGGCGGTTCCTCTTCGAGGTGCCGCAGTGCCACCGCGACGGCGTTCTCGCCCTGGTACGGGGGGCCACCGGCGAGGCAGTGGTACACGACGGCACCCAGCGCGTAGATGTCGATCGCCGGTGTGATTTCGTTCTTGGAGACCTGCTCGGGCGCCATGTACAGGGCGGTGCCGACGACCTGGTTCGTTCCGGTCAAGCTCGCCGCTTCCTGGGTCACGGCAACACCGAAATCAACGAGTACGACGTGCCCGTCGGGCTCGATGATCAGATTGTTGGGTTTGACGTCGCGGTGCACGACGCCAGCGTCATGCGCGGCCTGCAGGGCGCGGGCGGTCTGCGCGGCGACGGACATCGCCTCGGCCACGTCCAGCCGGCCGACCTCGGCGATCCGCTCCGACAAGGACTGCCCCCGCACACACTCCATCACGATGTAGGCGAGGGGCCCCGTTCCGGGCCGGGACACTTCGCCGTAGTCGTAGACCTGGGCGACGCCCGGGTGCCGCAGGGCGGCCATCGCACGCGCCTCGCGGCGGAACCGCTCGCCGAAGCCGGCGTCGGTGACCAGGCGAGGGTGCAGCATCTTGACAGCCACGCCGCGGTCCAGGGTTTCGTCTACCGCCCGCCAGACTTCGCCCATACCGCCGCTGGCGATGCTCTCGACCAGGCGGTAACGATCTCCGACGCGTTCCCCCACACTCGGCATGATGCTTTCGGTACCCCACACTCGCCGATCTCAAGCACCGTGGTGTGCGGCAGCAGCCCCGGTGAGCCGCCCAGGGCACTCGCCGTTCGCCGATCCTGCCACGCGGCGCACGCGCGGTGGCGGCTTCGGCCGGATCGGTCCATCGGTGCGCGGCCCCGGCCTACGCTGCCCGCGGGTACGAGGAGCGGGGACGCGATGACACAGGTTCAGCAGGTGGCGGTGCTCGGGCTCGGCGGCATGGGCACACCGATGGCGACGAACATTCTCCGGGCGGGACTGCCGACGGTCGTCTGGAACCGCAGCCCGGAGCCCGCCCGCCGCCTCGGCGAGCAGGGTGCGGAGGTAGCCGGGAGCCCGGCCGACGCGGTGCGCCGAGCTGACGTGGTGATCACCATGGTGACCGACGCGGACGCGGTCCGGTCCATCGCCACGGACCAGGGCATGCTGGCCGCGATGGCGCAGGGCGCGGCGTGGGCCCAGATGAGCACCATCGGCGTCACCGAAACCGAACGCCTGGCCCGGCTGGTCGCCTCGGAACGTCCCGACGTGGTCATGGTGGACGCACCGGTTGCGGGCAGCCGTGGCCCGGCCGAGCGGGGTCAGCTCATCGTCCTCGCCTCCGGCCCGGAGCAGGTCAGGGATCGGATCGCACCGGTCTTCGACGCGGTCGGCCAACGTACCGTCTGGGTCGGGCCGACCGGTACCGGCTCCCGGCTGAAGCTGGTCAACAACCTGCTGCTCGCCTTCGTCGCCGAAGGACTCGCCGACGCGCTCGCACTTGGCGAGACGCTCGGTCTGGATCGCGCGGCAACGCTGGCAGCCCTGCACGGCAGCCCGCTCATCTCGCCCTGGGCCACGGAGAAGCTGGAGCGGATCGGCCGCGACGACTACACGGCGCAGTATTCGCTGGCGCTGGCACTCAAAGACGTCAACCTGGCACTGCGCGAGGTGGAGGCCGGTCGACTCCCCGCCGCCGAGAGTCTGGCCGCGGAGTGGCAGTGGGTGGTGGACCAGGGGCTCGGCTCCGAGGATCTGACCGTGGTCACCAAGGCCCTGTCCCGGCTGGGCGAGCCGCCGCGCTAGGTCCGGGCCCCCGTCCGCCCGTTATGTCACGCCGTCCGGTTACCGGATCACCAGGCGAGCCGCCCGGGCACCCGGGTTGAGCCGGTCCCACCGCATGGCGGCGGGCCGACTCAACCGATCGCGGGCGGCGGTCAGCTGTTCAGCCGGGCGAGCAGGGCGGTGGCCATGCCCTGCTCACCTCGCGCGTTCGGATGGAAGGGCGCGGCCGAGTTCTGTGGCACCAGTCCCTCGACCCACCGGGTGCCGCTGCTCTTGCACGCGTCACGGCCGATCGACGGGGTGTAGACGTCCGCGTAGGTGGCGCCGTTGGCGGTCGCGGCGTTGGCCAGCATCGCGTTGAGCGACTTCTCGACGCCACGCAGGTACGGCACGTCCTGGTAGGCGATCGGCACGACCGGCCAGCAGCCGTACCCGGTGTCCGGCAGGATCGCCGGGTACCCGAGCACCACGACCCGCGCGCCCGGTGCGGCCTGGCGGACCGCCTGCAGCACGGTGGTCACCTTCGGCGCCGCGGCGGCGATCCGGGCCTGCAACTGGTCAATGCCTCCGGCGGTGTACCGGTTCTTGCACGGCGAGCCGAGCGGGCTGCTGAGGCTCGCCTCCGCACAGTCGCTGATGATGCCGGAGAAGCCGATGTCGTTGCCGCCGATCTGCACCGTCACCAGTGCCGTGTTCGACGTTACCGCGCTGAGCTGCGGTGGCACCGAGATGCCCAACTGACCGCTGCCGCCGTAGAGGATGTCGTCCGTGGTGGCGCCGGAGCAGCTCACGTCGGCGAACGACGACGAGCCGGCGGAAGCCGCCACCAGTGAGGGGAAGTTGCGGTTGGACCGTAGACAGTTCAGGTCCACCTGGGTGGGGATCAGCGGGCCAGCGGTGTACGAGTCGCCCAGCGAGACGTAGCGGCCGGCGGGCACAGCGGCGCTGGCGGGTGTGGCGACGGTGAGCAGCACGCCGGCGGTGGCCGCGGCGAGCGCGGCCATCCGGGCGGCTGCCCGCAGGAGCGGCAGGCGGGGACGGGTCATGGCGCCTCCCAGAGGGATCACGGTGTGGTGGTGGTGCCGAGATCCTGTCGCCGCCGACGCCAGACGTCAATATCGATGGGCCTCACTAAATGCTGGTCCGAGGTGTGGGATGACTCGGGTGCTGGCGGAGGGAACCTCCTCAGAACAGCGGCGCGTACCACTTGGCTCCGGTGATGCGGATCCGCCTGGACTGCTTGCGGTTCCACTCCACCCGCATGCCGTGCCTGCGGAGCACCGGGAACGCGATGTCGTCCAGTAGGCGCTCCAGGTCAGCCTGGTAGCGGGCCTGCCGTTCGGCCTCCGACAAGCCACCGTAGGCGACCTCGTCGAAGTCGACCGGAGGGTAGGCACCGTAGCCGAGGTAGACCTCCCCGTCCTCGCTCGCGAGCAGCGACTCGGTGTCCTGCTGGTGGTACCAGAGGTATCCGTGCCAGTGCCGGGAGTCGTCCCGCTCGTCGTGAATCTCGGCAGCCGCGCAGGTGCCGCAGCAGCCGAAGTTCTCCCTGGCCAACACGCCCAGCTCGTTGAGGTCGACGAAGGCTCGGGTGAGGTTGCCGCGCACCTCGCCCCACGCACGCTGCTGCTCCCGTCGAGCAGCCAACGCAGTCTCGTATGCCGCCCTCGGGGTGGACCTCCGAGTACGACCGGCACGGCAGACGCGCCTGTTCAGTGGCCTGTGGCGTCTGCGCCTACCGCGCCGCGCCGCCACCCTGACGACCGTGAGCTCAGGACTCTGGCCGCTGGGCGTCGGCGCGGCGAACCTCCTCAGGCGACTAGTTCCCTCCCGGTACCTGCTCCTTGACCTCGTCGTACCCGACCTTCCCGGGCGCCGCGCCCGGCGCGTAGATCGCGCGGATCACGCCCGTAGGGAACGCCTCCGTCGCCACCAGTCGCAGGTGGTACGCCGTGTCGCCCTCGTCGAACAGCTTGCGGCCCTTACGCGCGGCTACCGGATGCACCAACAGGCGCAACTCGTCGACCAACCCCGCGGCGAGCAGTTGCTGCACCACCGAGATCGACCCGGGGATGAGGATGCCCTTGACGCCGGCGTCGGCCTTGAGCGAGGTGACGGCACCGAGGAGATCACCGCTCATCAGCTCGGAGTTGCGCCAGGAGAACTCCAGCGGCTGACGCGAGACGACGACCTTGCGCATGTCCCCGAGTTGCTTGGCGAAGGGCGCGTCCTCCCCACCCGCGGCCTCACGGTCGGGCCAGGCTCCGGCGAAACTGTCGTAGGTCTCGCGGCCGATGAGCAGCACGTCGGCGGCGTCATAGTCCTCGGTGACGGCGCGACCCATGTTCTCGTCGAAGTACGGGAAGTGCCAGTCGGGGTCGATCTCGGCCACACCGTCGGCCGAGATGAACAGCGTGGAGATGACCTTTGCCATCGCGGGTGATCCCTTCGAGTCAGGTCCCTGTCGGTAGGCGGACCGGCGCATCATCCCAAACTCATCGGCGAGACACCGGTCCGTCCGATGACGAGTTCGGCGTTTCGCGCTCCCCTCGGTCACGCCTCGGCATCAGGTGCCCAGGGTCTGCCCCGACGTCCGGCTCCTGACCGGCGCCCTTCCGGACACCCGACGCCACGTCAGTCGCCGATGGATCCGGCTGCCTCGACGATCGATACAGGCGTGCCACGTTCGACGGTACGAGAGACGGTGCACAGTCGATCGTGCGACTGCTGCAGCGACCGGGGCAGCGCCTCGCGCGCCCGGTCGCCGTCCGCACCCGCCGGGAACGTCACGGTGAACTCGACCTTGAGGTTCTGCATCCGGTTTCCTCCGGCCTCGTCCCGGATCTTGTCGCCGGTCACGTCGACGGAGAAGCGGGTCGGCTCGGCGCGGCGACTGGTGATGTGGTCCACGTCGACCGCTGTACAGGCACCGATGGCAGCCAGAAGCAGTTCCACCGGCGTGAAGCTGGCGTCCTCGCCCGTTCCCACCGACATCGACCCGCCGCGAACATTCCGCGCGACGTAATTCCCCACGCTGGTGCGCTCGATCTCCACCGACCGGAAAGTGTCCTCACTCATGACAGAAAACTACCCAGGTCCGCCGGCCTGCGATCCATCGGCCCAGCCCTTTGACGTCGCGCTTGCGGGACGTTGGTCGGGATCATGCGTACATCAGGTGCATCATCATCCCGGCGTCGGCGTGCCCCAGATTGTGGCAATGGTTGGCCCACGTTCCCGGGTTGTCGGCACGGAACGCCACCTCCCACACCTCGCCGGGGCGTACATCGAAAGAGTCCAACCACAGCGGACTCCCGACCGCCGGCTTTCCGTCTCGGGCCAGCACCAGGACGTGATGGCCGTGCAGATGCCACGGGTGCACGATCTGGGACCGGTTGACGATCGTGAACCTGACAACCTCGCCGAGGCGTACGACCTGGGGCGGGATGTCCGGATCCGCCGCGCCGTTGACGGTGTGGGCATAGCGCGGAAGCAGTCCGTGCAGGTCGAGGCCACGGTCGAGAACGAGGGTGAACGCCCGATCGAACCGGGACCACGGCACCGGAGCACCACTGCCGTAGGTGAGCGGATCCAGCACCGGCCAGGTCGGCCGCGAGCAGTGAGCCCGTCGTCATACCGGCTCCCCTTCGCGGACGGTCACACCGATAGCGTCGGCCGGCGCCGGGGTGGCCAGCTCTCGCGCCGCCCGGAGGATGCCGACGACGACGTGCACCGCGATGATTCCGTTGACCGCGTGCAGCCCGGCGATGGTCAGGCCGAACGGGCTGCTGACGCCCGCGGCGTCGGTGGACCCGTTGGCGAGCACGGCGGTGAGCGCCTGCACCACGACGAGGCCGAACGGCAGGATCGTCAGCCCGATGAGCCGGCCCGGCGCCCTCGCCAGCGCGGCGAACAGAATGGTGAGCAGGGTGAGGACCGGGATGATCACCGTCCCGTTGACGCTGTGCAGGGCGTAGGAACCGTCGCCCGCAGGCTTCGTGAACGCGCCCACGGCGGCGAGGACGAACTGCAGGGCGAACGCGACGAGCAACAGAACGCTGACGATGACGAACAACTTGCGCATGGTGACCTCCTAGAGGTGAGCCGACGTCAGCGCCCGGGCGACGTGATCGGTGGCCGTCATCGCCCCGTACGCGACCAGCCGTACGAGGTCGGCGTCGGCCGGATGGGACATCCGCCAGAGGGCGACGTCGCCCACGCTGATCGCGCTGGGCGCGAACGCCGCCAGCAACGCGATCCGCGTCCCGACGCGATCCGTGCCCGGCACATCCCGGACCAGGTCGACGGCCCAGTCCCCGGGCCGAGCCGGAAACCGCCCGTCCTCCCAGCGCACGGTGGCCGTGATGGTCTGGCGCGCCACGTCGCCCAGGAGATCACCGCCCTGCTCGGCCGCGTTCTTCAACGACGCGTAGGCGACGCCGACCGGGCTGCCCTCCGCCCAGGCCGGCGGCACCGTCGCGCCGGCGTCGAGGAGCGGCAGGCTGCGGCCGGGCTCCCTCGGCTCCCGGGCCGCCTTGGCGTAAAGCCAACCTCCGACCGACCGCACCAACGGGGAACGTTGCAGGCCGCCGGGGAGCAGATCGGAGTCGAGCAGCGCCGAGGCGATCCGGTTGACGAAGTGGAAGGCGAGCAGGGTTCCGGTGACCTCCGGACGGTACGGGCTCGTCCAGTCGGCGGCTCGGGGGCTGCGGCTCGCCTCCGCCCAGCCGACGAGCTCGGCGTGCCTCGGCTCGGGTGGCGTGCCGCCACGGGCGATGACCTCGGCCAACGTCGATTCGCCGAGCGCGTGCAGCACCAGCACGTGGACGTTGACGCAGAACTGGCAGCGATTGACCCGGGACACCGCCGACGCGACGAGCTCCCGGTCGACCCGGGACGTGTCCCCGGCGAGCAGTGCCTCGCGCATCAGCGCCCAGGTCGCGGCCAGCACCTCCGGCACCGCCGAGAGCGCCTGGAAAGTCGGCAACGGCCAGAGGAACTCATCGCGCACCTGTTGGTAGACCCGCGCGGTGAGACCGGTCGCGTCCCTCGCCGGGGTCGGGGTGAAGAAGCGGTATGTCATGGACTCGATGCTTGCCTCGACGGGCTGGGAAAACGTCCTGCCGGCGCAGACACTTGCCCGCTGTCGATACCACGTCCGTAGTACGCCTCATCTACCACGCACGTGGGATGCTCCGCTGACCACGGCCGTTCTACAGTTCGACCATGCGCCGCGACCTGCCGTACGCCCTCAGCGGCCTCGCCCTCGGCGGCCTCCTGCTCGGCAACGCCGCCCTCACACCGGACGCCGCGACGGTTCGGCCGGTCGACGTCGCCCTGGTCCTGGTCATGGCGGCAGCCCTGGCGGTGTGCCGGCGGTACCCGGTGGCGGCGTTGGGCGTGGTGACCGTCGCCATGCTGACCGTCCACGTCCGCGTACACCCCGGGGTGTCCGCCGCGTTCCCCGCCCTCGGCGCGGTCTACGTCGCCGCCTGGCGCGGCCACCGATCGGCCGCCGCCCTGGCGAGCCTTGTCTTCCTCGGTGGTTTTCTGGCCCGCGACATCTCGGTCGCGCCCGTCGATCGGGCCGGCCAGCAGATCGTCGAGCGGACCGCCCTGCTGCTGGGCTGGTTCGTGGCCGCGAACGTCGCCGGGCTCGTCGCGCGGCAGCGCCGGGCGTACCTGGAACAGGTCGAGCAGCGGGCGATGGAGGCCGAACGCACCCGCGAGGAGATGGCGTTGCGCCGCGCCGGTGAGGAGCGCCTGCGCATCGCCCGCGACCTGCACGACTCGCTGACCCACAGCATCTCCGTGATCAAGGTGCAGGCGGGGATCGCCGTGCACCTGGCCCGCAAGCACGGCGAGCAACCGTCGGCCACGCTGCTGGCGATCCAGGAGGCCAGCAGCGCCGCCATGCGGGAACTACGGGCCACGCTGGACGTCCTACGCGCACCGTCCGACGCGGACAGGGTCGGGCTGGCCCGGGTGGACGAGGTTGCCGCACGGACCCGGGCGGCCGGCGTACCGGTGCGGGTGACCGTGACCGGTCAGCCCCGGGACCTGCCCGCCGAGGTCGACCAGGCCGGGTACCGCGTCATCCAGGAGGCCCTGACCAACGTGGCGCGTCACGCCGGCCCCGCCACCGCGCGGGTCCACGTCGAGTACGCCCCGGCGCAGCTCACCGTCTCGGTCACCGACGACGGCCAGGCATCTCCGACCCGGCCGACGACACCGGGAGTGGGCCTGCGCGGCATGCGGGAACGGGTGACCGGGCTGGGCGGCGTGCTGCATGCCGCCGCCCACGACGACCACGGGTTCACCGTACGAGCCACGTTCCCACTGGGCAGCTCGGCATGACACGGGTTCTGCTCGCCGATGACCAGGCTCTGATGCGAGCCGGATTCCGGGCACTGCTCGGCGCCGAGGACGACCTGGAGGTCGTCGGGGAGGCCACCGACGGCGCGTCGGCCGTGGAGCTGTCGCGACGCCTGTGCCCGGACGTCGTGCTCATGGACGTGCAGATGCCGGGGCTCGACGGCATCGAAGCCACCCGGCGCATCGCCGCCGATCCTGGTCTCACCGCCGTCCACGTCCTCATCCTCACCAACTACGGGCTCGACTCCTACGTCTTCGCCGCCCTCCGCGCGGGTGCCAGCGGCTTCCTCCTCAAGGACGCCGACCCCGCCGACCTGCTGCAGGCCGTCGCCGTCGTGGCTCGCGGCGACGCGCTGCTCGCCCCGGCCGTCACCCGTACGTTGATCAGCCAGTTCGTGGCCGGCCCACCGCCGGCTGACTCCGCGGCCGGACGCGACGTGCTGACCGCCCGCGAACAGGAGATCGTCGAGCTCGTTGCCCGAGGGCTGAGCAACGACGAGATCGCCTCGCGCATGGTGATCAGTCCGTTGACCGCCAAGACACACGTCAACCGGGCGATGACCAAGCTGCACTGCCGCGACCGTGCCCAGCTGGTCGT
This sequence comes from Micromonospora sp. CA-259024, assembly GCF_050936255.1. Classification (NCBI taxonomy): domain Bacteria; kingdom Bacillati; phylum Actinomycetota; class Actinomycetes; order Micromonosporales; family Micromonosporaceae; genus Micromonospora; species Micromonospora sp. CA-259024. The sequence continues at coordinate 2,428,122 of NZ_JBNJND010000001.1, forward strand.
GTGGGCGTACGAGTCGGGACTGATCACACCGCGCCGCCGGTGATCGCCAGCACGGTCCGACGGGTCGCTCAGCCACCCCCGTCAGCACACGAGGGCGGTCTGACGCACTAGCATTGCCGCGGTCCGCGATGGCTCTGTGGAATCGAGGCGACATGCGTTGGCTCCGGCTGTTGCTGGGCGGTGGGCGGGTCCACCTCGATCCGGAACGACAGCAGGAGCTGCTACGGGACGTCCAGTCCCGATACGGCGCCCACGTGCGGATCCGGTTTCCCGAGCAGGTCGAGGCGCTCACCGGGACGTTGAACGGCGACGACGGTCTGGTGGTGGCGGCCCGGATCGTCAGCCAGGTCGCCGACGAGGCCCACGCGGACCTCCAGGCCCAGGCCCACGACGTACATCGACGGACCGGACGCCGACTCCTGGTGCACCGCCGCAACTACCGGCCGTTGTGGAAGGAGGCTGGCCCGGGCCTGCGGTGGCCACTGTTCACGTTGCCGTGCGGCTTCCACCCCTACGCGCAGGTGGCCGCCGCCGTCACGGTGGTCGGCAGTCAGGCGTCCCGGCTCGACCGGGTGACCGACCCGAATCCGCTCCTGACCCGCGTGTTCGAGGTACTTGACCTCACCAGCGCCGGCTGGGAGTACGGCCGGGTGCGGGTGGACACCGATGCCGCCACGCTGGCCGATCGTCTGATCACGAGCGTCGGGCAGGTCCTCGCGGCCATGGACGACCCTCCCCGGCTGCCGCCTGCGGTCCGGGAGCTGATGCGTCGCAACAACACCGTCGACGTGTACGACCCGACCGGCCCCCGGGTGGTGGGTGGGATCAATCTGGGGGCGAGGATGCGGGAGCACTTCCTGGTCTGACCAGTTGTGTCAGGCGCTACCGCTCGCAGCGCCGACCCGCGAGATGAACGATGACGTCGGCGGCGACTCCGCCGCGCGACCAGGGCGACGACAACTGCGCGCAACCGCTTGCCGGCCCGTTGAACGCCGCTCGACCATGTGCGCATGGGGCCAAGGCGTCGTGTCGTTATCGGAATCGCCGTGGGCGCCACGGCGGTGCGGGCCGCCGCGTTCGCGCTGGACGGCACCGCTCGACACGTCGCGACGCGGGAATATCCGCTCCTTGAGCCGGTGCCCGGCTGGCGGGTGCAGGATCCGGACGTGCTCGTGGCGGCCGCGCTGGACGCGACGTCCGCGTGTGTCGCCGGCAGCGCCGGGGCGGAGGTGGTCGCCCTCGCGGTGAGTTCGGCCATGTACGGCCTGATCGGGCTGGACACGGCGATGACACCGATGACGCCGCTGCTGACCCTTCTCGACTCACGGTCGTCGGAAGCCGCCCGCGACCTGCGGAATTCCGGCCAGAGCCGGGAGCTGCACCGGTTGACGGGCACACCCGTGCACCCGATGAGCCCGCTGTGCAAGCTCATCTGGTTCGCCCGCCACGAGCCGTATCTCTGCACGGCGGCGAGGTGGTGGGTCGGCCTCAAGGACTACGTGCTGTATCGGCTCACCGGGCGGCTGGTGACCGAGCTGTCCTCGGCGTCCGCCACCGGGATGGTCGACGTTCACCGCCGGGTCTGGAGCCCCGCCGTGCTCAACCTCGTCGGGGTGTCGGCGAGCCAACTGCCCCCGGTCCTGCCCACGACGGCGCTGCTGCGGCTCTCGGCGGCGGCCGGTCGGTCGGTCGGCCTGCCGTCCGGAACACCAGTCGTCGCGGGCGCGGGGGACGGCCCGTCGGGCATCCTGGGCGCGGCGGCGATCGACGAGACCGTCGCCGGCCTGACGCTCGGGGCGACCGGGGCCCTGCGCACGGTCGTCGCGGCGCCCCTCGTCGACCCGGCGGAGACCCTCTTCTGCCACGCGTTGACCGAGGACGCGTGGGTTGTCGGCGGAGCTGTCAGCAACGGCGGCAACGTCGTGCGCTGGGCGGGACGGGCCCTCGCGCCGCACGGTCGTCCGGCGTCCGGTGACGACGACGGCGCGCCCGCGCTGCTGGGTCTCGCCGAGCGGATTCCCCCGGGAAGCGACGGCCTCGTGATGCTGCCCTATCTGCGGGCCGACCAGGCACCGGCCGGCAGCTCGGGCGCGCCCGGCGCGTACCTGGGTTTGCGGGACGAGCACTCCCCCGGCCACCTGGTGCGGGCCGCCGTTGAGGGCGTCTGCCTACACCTCGGCGGCGTCCGTGACCACCTGGCCGAGCTGACACCGATCAGCAGCGTACGGCTGACCGGCGAGGCCTTCCGCTCCCCACTGTGGCGTGCGGTGATGGCCGCGGTCCTGGATTGTCCGGTCCAGACGGCGGGTGAGACCGATGACGCCGCCCTCGGCGCGGCGGCGCTCGGGCTCTTCGCGGTCGGCCTCGCTCCCGATCTCAAGGAGGCGGTCACCCAACTCGATCCCGAGGGTGCCCGCACCGAGCCGATCGCGGTCGACCCGGCCCTCGCGGCGGCCTATCGCGGCCTGCGCGCGAAGCTGCCCGCGCTCATCACGGTCGCTGGTCGCCTGGGCGAGATCCTCGACGAGGCGGCGGCCGGCCAGCGGCATTGACCGGCGGGCCGACGCGATGCTCCGGGAGTCGTGGACAGTCGACGCCGGCCTCAGTGCTCGGGTTCCTCCTTGACCTGGGCCACGAGCTGGGTCGGGTTGACGTAGCGCAGTGCGACGACGAGCAGGACGAGCATCATCGAGGTGTAGATGACCGCCATGGCGTCGACCGACTGCTGCGCCCTGATCCCGGACGCGGACATCGAGTAGTAGAGCGCCACGACGAGGGTCTGCGAGTCGGGCCCCGCGGTCAGGAAGGTGAGCTCGAACATCCCGACGGTCCGAACGAGAACGAGGATCGCGGAGGCGAGGATGCCCGGCACGAGCAACGGCGTGAGGACCCGGAGGAAGACCGTCCGCAGGCCCGCGCCGCACATACGCGCGGCGCTCTCGATCCGAGGATCGATCTGCTCGATGAACGGGGTCATGGTCAGGATGACGAAGGGAACCGAGGGTACGAGGTTGGCGAGCACGACCCCGGACATGTTCCCGGCCAGGCCGAACTTGTAGAGGACGGTCGCCAGAGGGATGCCGTAGGTGATCGGGGGCATGAGGATGGGCAGCAGGAACACCAGGAAGATCAGCCGCTTGCCGGGGAACGACCGCCGCGCGAGGACGTAGGCCGCCGGTACGCCGATCAGCAGCGAGAGACCCACGACGAGCACCGAGACTTCCAGTGTCACGACGATGACCTGCAGGAGCGCGAACTCGTCCCAGGCCCGGCCGTACCAGCTGGTGGTGTAGCCGTCGGGGAGCCAGGTGTCGAACCACCGCTGGCCGAACGAGCTGACCAGCACTGATGCCACGACGCCCAGCAGGTTGAGGAAGAAGAAGATGACGACGCCCCACACGATCCAGGCGGCCGGCCGCGCGACGATGCGCCGCCGCCGATCGGTGGTGGCGGGGGGCCGCGCTGGTGGCGCCTGGGTGATCGATGCCATCAGCCCTTGCCTCCGGTGGATCCGGTGTAGAAACGACTGCGGGCGGCCAGCACCAGCGCGATGACGACCAGTTCGACGAAACCCATGATCATTGCGATCGCCGACGCGTACGGGTAGTCGTACTGCTCGTACGCGGCCTGGTAGGCGGCCAGGGAGATGACCCGTGTCTCACCCGCCGGATTGCCGACCAGGACGGCCGATGGGAAGACGCTGAACGCCAGCACGAACGTCAGGCAGAAGGTCGTGGCGAGGCCGGGCATCAGCAGCGGAAGGGTGATCCGCGTGAAGCGACGACGCCAGTCCGCCCCGAGCGTCGCGGCCGCCCGTTCCAGGGTGGGATCGATGCCGGAGAGGTAGGAGAGCACCAACAGGAACGCGAACGGAAAACCGGTGATCACCAGCGAGAAGAACACACCCCAGTAGTTGTGGGTCAGCCGCACCGGCTCGTCGACGAGGTTCGTGGCGAGCAGGATCCGGTTGAACCAACCGGTCGGGCCGAGGAAGTTCAGCAGCCCCTGGGCGGTGAGCACCGTGCCGAGCGTGATCGGCACGACCAGCAGTGTGGTGACCAACCGCTTGCCGCGGAACCGGCCGCGCATCCGGTAGGCGATCGGCACGGCGGCGAGGACGTTCAGGAGCGCGGCGGGCAGCGCGATCCGCAGGGTGATCCAGATGGTGTCCCGCTCGTAGGCGTCGGAGAAGAACCGGGCGTAGTCGCTGAACGGCCCGCCGTTGGTCGGCTGGAACGAGAGCGTCAGTCCGTAGAAGAACGGGTAGAGGAACAGGGCGATGACGAAGACCAGGGCCGGGACCAGCAACCAGAGCTGGCGATCGATGCCCCGCTCGGCGAGACGGTGTTGCCAGTGCGCCAGCGGCCTGCCGGGCCCGGCGCCGCTCACCGCGCCGCCCCCGAGGTGTCCGCGAGGCGGTCCGGCCGGGGGTGGCTGTCCTGCTCCGCGCCGGCGGGGTAGACGAGGAGCCGTTCCGGGTCGATGGCGAGCTTGACCTGGTCTCCGGGTGCGATCCGCTGCTCGGTACGCAGGTGCAGCGGTTGCCCCGTGTCGGTGCGGGCCTCGGCCGCCAGCTCGCGACCCTGGTACTCCACCACCTCGATGGTCGCCGACATGGCGTTGGGGGTCTCGCCGGGGCCGTCGACGCGGATGTCCTCGGGGCGTACGGCGACCACCGCGTCCGCTCCGCTCTGGAGGTCGCCCATGGCCTCGCCGAGCAGGCGATGGCCGGACGACTCGACCGTGGCCCGGGCGCCGTCCAGCTGCTCCACCCGGCCCCGCCACAGGTTGCGGTAGCCCATGAAGTCGGCGACGTGCCAGTTCGCCGGCCGGGTGTGCATCTCGCGCGGCGACCCGATCTGCTGCACCCGTCCCTCCCGCAGCACCACCAGCCGATCGGCCAGGGACAGCGCTTCCTCCTGGTCGTGGGTGACGTAGACGGTGGTGAGGCCCAGTGACTGGTGCAGCCGACGGATCTCGGTACGCATCTCCAGGCGCAGCTTGGCGTCGAGGTTGCTCAACGGCTCGTCCATCAGCACGAGGGACGGCTCGAACACGACGGCACGGGCGATGGCGACGCGTTGCTGCTGACCACCCGAGAGCTGGCCGGGAAGCTTGTCGACGTGGTCCTCGAGGCGTACCAACCGCACCGCCTCCTCCGTACGCCGTCGCGTCTCCTCCTTCGGCAGCCGCCGCATGCGCAGCCCGAACGCGATGTTCGCCCGGACCGTCAAATGGGGGAAGAGGGCGTAGCTCTGGAACACCATGCCGAACCCGCGGCGCTCCGGTGGCAGCGTGTCGATGCGGCGCTCGTCCTGCCAGATGCTCCCCTGGGTCAACGGCAGGAGCCCGGCCAGGCAGTTCAATGCGGTCGACTTGCCGCAGCCGGACGGGCCGAGCAGGGCGATGAACTCCCCCGCCTCGATCGTCAGGTCCAGGTCGGTCAACGCGTCCTGGCCGCCGAACCGGCGCGACACGCCGTCCAGCCGCAGCCGGGAGAAGGCGTTCATCCCTGCTTGACCTTCCCGCCACCGACCTCACGGTCCCACCGGTTGAACGCCGCCACGAGGCTCTTCGCGTCGAGCGGCACCTCGGTCGGGTGTCCAGCGATCAGCGCGTCGTACTCCGGGCGGCCGTACTCCCGGATCGCGTCCTGGCTCTTCTGCGGCGCCGACGAGAGCTGGACGTCCTTCACCGCCGGCCCCGGATAGAAGTAGCCCTCGTCGTACGCCTTGGCCTGCTGCTCAGGGGTGAGCATGAATGCCAGCAGGGCCAGCACCGCGGCCTGCGTGTCGGTGGACACGCCCTTGGGCATGACGGCGTAGTGCGCGTCGGTGACCCAGTGGAAACCGTCGATCGTGGCGATCCTGGCCTCCTTGGGCACCGTGCCCAGCACCCGGGGGTTGATGTCCCAGCCGGTCGTGCTGACGATCAGGTGAGCCGTGCCGTTGGCGAGGTTCTTCATCGTCTCGGTGGTGCCGGACGGGTAGTAGTCGACGTACTGGCCCAGCTCCTTGAGGAAGGCCCAGGTCTTGTCCCAGCCCGCCGTGGGGTCCTTGGGGTTCGTGTCGCCGAGGATGTACGGCAGGCCCATCAGGAACGTCCGCCCTGGGCCGGAGTTGGCCGGCCGGGCGTACTGGAACTTCCGGGGGTTCGCCTTGGCCCAGGCGAGCAGGGCCTCCGCGTTCGTCGGCGGCGCCGGGAGGCGGGACGGCAGATATTCGAGCAGCGGGCCGGACGGGTAGTAGGTGACCGTGACGCCGGCGTTGCCGGCGAGCTGCTGCATCGCGGCCGCCGGTTCCAGGTAGTTCCGCATGCCGCCGAGGCGGTCCTGGAACGTCGGCAACACGTCGATCCAGAGGCCCTGCTCGATCCCGGCGGCCAGACCGTCCACGCCGGTCAGCACGAGACCGATGTCCACGCGATCCGCGCCCTGCTGCGCCTTGATCTTGCCGGCCAACTCGGGCGCCGGCGCCTTGGAATAGGTCACCCGCGAGATCACGTCGGGGTTCTTCGAGACGAACTCGTCGATCATTCCCTGTGTCAGCTGCAGGTTGCCCGCCACGTCGAGAACGTTGAGCGTCACGGCCCGACCGGGCCGCTGCGGCACCTCACCCGAGGTGTCGCCAGGTGTGTCCCCGGGCGCCTCCGGTGCCCCGCACCCGACGGTGCCCACCAGGAGCGATGATGCCGTGACCATGAGAGCGCCGCGCCGCGTCATACCCATGAGTCGTTCCCTTCATCGACTACCCGGGCCGGCCAGGTAGGTCCACGCTCTGCTCAGGTGGGCCGCCCGTGTGGCCGCCCGACATGCGCCATCCGTCAAGCATTGAGACAGCCGGCGCGGCACTACGGCAACGGGTTGCCATGTATTGCCTCGCGCGAATGCCTTGATCGAAGATGATTGTTGCCAGGGCGTTGCCGAGTACTCACCGGCGTCATAGCATGATCACGGCGCGTAGCCGGGGGGAGCATGAAGATGCCCGACCACACCAGGCCGCCCGACAAGAGGGTCACGATCTACGACGTCGCGATCGAAGCCGACGTCTCACCGTCCACCGTGTCCCGCGCCTTCTCCAAGCCGAGCCGCGTCAACTCCGAGACCGCCGAACGGATCCGGCAGGTCGCCGAGCGGCTGGGCTACCGAACCAACCCGCTGGCACGCGCCCTCACCACGTCCCGCACGCACATGATCGCGCTCGTCATCGCCGACATCACCAACCCGGTCTACGCCGAGATCGTCCGCGGTGCGCAGGAGGCGGCGATCGCCGACGAATACACCACCGTGCTGATCGACGCCCAGGAATCCGATCGGCTGGAACGGGCGGCGATCGAACGCACGATGTCGACCGTGGACGGGATCGTCCTGGCCAGCAGCCGGATGTCCGACTCGGCGATCCGGATGTTCGCCAAGCAGCGGCCGGTGGTGGTCCTCAACCGCGCCATCGCCGACGTGCCCTGCGTCGTGACGGACAACCCCCGCGGGGTGCGCCGGGCCGCTGAGCACCTGGGCGAACTGGGGCACGACCACATCACCTACGTCGCAGGGCCGGAGGCGTCCTGGTCGAACGGCATCCGCTGGCGGTCGCTGCTGGAGGCCGGCATGGAGCTTGAGATCAAGGTACGCCAGATCGGCCCGTTCAGCCCGACCATCGAGGGCGGCGAGCGGGCGGCGGAGGAGCTGCGCGCTCGTCCGGCGACGGCCGTACTCGCCTTCAACGACCAGATGGCGATCGGCCTCATCCGCGGTCTCCGCCGGATGGGCGTCAACGTTCCGGGTGACGTCAGCATCGTGGGCTTCGACAACATCCCCGCCGCCGACATCGTCACACCCGGGCTGACCACGATCGCGGCACCGTTCTACGCGGGGGGCTCAGCCGCGACCCGGCACCTGCTCACCATGATCGAGGGAGCCCGTGGGCACACCGGCCGGCCGATGGTCCTGCCGGTGCGACTCGTGGTCCGCCGCTCGACGGCCGCGCGCACCGTGAGACCGGGTCGCGCACGACCACCGTGGGCGCGGCCGGATCCCACACCGGCGGCCCACCTGTCCTGAGCCGCGACGTCCCGGCATCGCGGTGGCGCGGCAAGAAACGACAACTCGTTGCCCAGGCTGGGCCGCCCCGGACAGAATTCGGCGCACTGCCCATCCATTCACGTCACTGCGACGCGCGACGAGCCGATGTCTCGCAACGCCAGACGGCGTGACCAGATGACGTGCCGGGCCGGTCGACTGACAGTCCCGTCGATCGGCGTCGTGAACGGACGAAGGAGAAGGCAATGAACCGAGGTTCGGTGCCCAGGCTGCGGCGAGTTCTCATCGTGCTGGGCACGGCGCTCGCCACGGTCGCGGCCACCCTCACGGTCGCCACGACGCCCGTCGCCGCGGCCCCGTCACCGGACGACTACAGCGGCTCCGACCTGTGGCTGCGTTACGTGCCGGTCAGCGACGCGAAGCTGCTCCGCGACTACCGCCGTACGGCCAGGGCGATCCTGGTCGAGAACGCCGATGCCGACCAGGTCCACCGGCACACGACAGACCTCAGCATGGCGCCCGGGTCCACCGAGAAGCTGGTCGAGACCACACTCGAAGCGGCCCGGGACGAGCTGGTGCGCGGCCTGGGCGGGCTCCTCGGCCAGGCGGCACCGGTGACGAGCGTCGACGGCGACACGGTCCCGGACGGGTCGGTCGTGGTGGGGACGCCGGCAAGCTCGCCGGTGGTACGCCGCGCCGTCGCGGCCCGCGACCTGGCCGGCGTCGGCGACGAGGGCTACCTCATCCGTTCCGTGTCCCGTGCGAGGGAGAAATTCACCGTCATCGCCGCCAACACCGACCTCGGCGCGCTCTACGGGACCTTCGCCTTCCTGCGGCTCATGCAGACGCAGAAGCCCATCGACCACCTCCGCATCGCGGAGTCACCGAAGATCAAGCATCGGTTGCTGAACAACTGGGAGACCGAGCGCCTCTACGCCGGCAACAACGCCTCCGGACTGGGCGGGTTGAACGGGGAGAACGGGGCGATCTTCAACTTCGCGGCGACCGGAGCGAGCGCCGGCCGGAACCTGCCCGTCATCCTCGACCGCTACATCGTCGTGGCACGCGCGCTGGCGTCCCTCGGCATCAACGGCATCACCATCAACAACGTCAACGCCGACAACGCGTACCTGACGAGCGCGCGTATCGCGCAGGAGGCGGCTCTCGCCGACGCCCTGCGTCCGTACGGCGTCAAGCTTGGCCTGTCGATCCGCTACACCGCACCCACGGACAGCCGGTTCGCGCCGGACACGTTGACCAACAGCCAACTCGACCCCTACGGTGCGGATTTCCGCGGCTGGTGGAACCGCAGGGCCCGGCAGATCCAGACCGCCATCCCGGACTTCATGGGCCTCACGGTGAAGGCCAACTCCGAAGGCCAGCCCGGGCCACAGGACTTCGGGTACGACCACGGTGACGGCGCCAACGCCATTGCCGCCGCGGTGGCGCCGCTGGGGATGACCGTCCACTGGCGGACGTTCGTCTACAACGCCGAGGTGGACAACGACCGACTCAAGCGGGCGTATCTGGAGTTCGGGCCGATCGACGACGAGGCCCAGCCGGACGGCACCAGGGGACGCTTCGCGGACAACGTGTTCCTCCAGACGAAGAACGGGCCGCTGGACTTCCAGGCACGGGAGCCCATCCACCCGATGTTCGGCCGGATGGAGAACACCAACCAGGCGCTGGAACTCCAGATCACTCAGGAGTACACGGGCCAGAACTGGATGCTGGCCTACCTCGGCCCGATGTACGAGGAGATCCTCAAGACCGACACGTACGCGACCGACGAGAACGGGAAGCTGCTGAAGAAGCGCCTGGTCGGCAACGTCGTCGACGGAACCGCCCAGCACCATGCGGACACCGCCATCGTCGGTGTCGCCAACCTCGGCAACGCGGACAACCTGACCGGGCACCACTTCTCCCAGGCGAACCTCTTCGCCTTCGGCCGTCAGGCGTGGAACTGGACGCTCGGCTCGGCCGAGATCGCCACCGACTGGGTCCGGATGACCTGGGGCAACGACAGGCGTGTCGTCGACACCATCCGGAAGATGATGATGGGTTCGTGGGAGGCGCTGGTGAGCTACCAGACGCCGCTGGGCATCGGCCACCAGTTCGCCGAGGGTGCCCACTACCGTCCCGACCCCGGCGACTGGGCGGGCCGGGACGACTGGAGCCCGGTCTACTACAACAAGGCCGACACCGTCGGCCTGGGCTTCGACCGCTCCCCCACCGGCAGCAACCTGGCCGCTCAGTACTTCCCCCGCCTGCAGCAACGCTACGGCGACATCGACTCGGTCCCGGAGAACCTGCTGATGTGGTTCCACCACGTGCCATGGGGCCACCGGATGGACAGTGGCCGGACGTTCTGGGACGAGCTGGTCTACCGATACCAGATGGGCGTCCAGTACGTGACCTGGATGCGGGAAACCTGGGACACGCTCCAGCCCGACGTCGACGCGCGCCGCTTCGCGGAGGTACGCGCCAAGCTGGCGGTCCACGAGGCGGACGCCGCCGACTGGCGGGACACCTCGGTGAACTACTGGAAGGAGTTCAGCGGACGAGACGTCCCGGTCGACGACGCGCCGCTCTCCGCGAAGGTCGTGGTGGACGGGAAGGAGTTCGGCGGCTTCAACCTGTCGGACACCTCGTACACCATCCCCATCCCGGCCGGGGCGTCGCCGACCATCACGAAGGTGAGGACGGCCGACCGGAAGGCCCGCTACGAGATCATCTCCCAGGCGGGAGGCGTGCCCGGGCAGGCGGTCGTCAAGGTCACGACGGAGAGCTTCTTCGGCCCTCTCGTGAAGAACTACGTCTTCCACCTGGTGCCCGACACGACGCTGACGAACCTGAGCGTCAACGGCGAGCCCCTGGCTTCCTTCTCACCGACGGTGCTCCACTACAACGCCCTCACGCCGGCCGGCACCACGACCGTACCAACGGTCACCGCCGGTGCCGCCGATCCCGCCGCCTCGGTCGCGGTCGAGCAGGCGAGCAGCACCACCGGGCAGGCGCGGGTCACCGTCACGAACGGCGCGGCGTCGTCGGTCTACACGGTGGACCTGAACACCACCATCACCGGCAGCGACGAGTTCGACTCCACCGAACTCGGCCCACAGTGGCAGTGGGTGCGGCCGGACGAGAACAGGTCGCGCCTGGCCGACGGGTCCTTGATCATCACCGCACAGCAGGGCGACCTGCAGGGCAGCGCCAACACCGCGAAGAACCTCGCTCTGCAGGACGTCAACGGCGACTGGACAGCCGATTCCAGGGTCGTCTTCTCACGTCCACTCGCGAACAACAACGAGCAGGGCGGCGTCATCGCCTACGCCGACGACGACAACTACGTGAAGCTCGCCTGGGAGATGGGCAGCGCGAGCGCACCCATCAACAAGGTCCGGATCGTCCTCCTCCGCGAGCAGAACGGCACCGCGACGACGCTGGAGATCACCGGCGCGGACGCCCAGCGGATCGTCGGGACCGATGGCGCCATCTGGCTTCGACTGACCAAGATCGGGGGCAGCTACCGCGCCTACTATTCGAGCGACGGAAGCGTCTACCGCTTCATCGGCTCCACCACGCTGAACGCCGAGCCCACGAAAGCAGGGCTGATGGCCTTCAACCGGGCGGGCACCTCCACCGATCTCGACGTCGCGTTCGACTACTTCCGGATGGAGAGCCGGGGTGACCCCATCCGTTAGCGGGCACGCGCCGATGTGGTCGCGGGCCCCACGCCCGCGGCCCATCCCGGCCGACCGAGGTGCGGTGGATCGACGCCTGTGGCCGTAGGCTCATTCTCGCGACGTGGTCAACTGTCAATGACAATGACGAACATGCATTCTGCTCAAGAGGATCCCGTCCTGACGCGCTCGACGACGTTCCTGCTCGATCTTCTGCTTCGGGCCGGGATGCACGAGGTCGTCACAGTGGAGCCGGTGACGGGCGGGGTCGCGGCGCTGGCGGGCATAGCCACCCGGCGGGACGCGCCGTCGGTGTTCGTCAAGGCCTTCGCCGACGCGCCGGCCGACGACGTCTTCGTCGCGGAGGCCGACGGGCTGGCCGCCCTGCGCGAGCTCGGCGGCGTGGCGACACCCGAGGTGATCCTGGCGGACCGGGAACTGCTCGTGTTGTCGGTGCTGCGGCCGAGGCCGCGCAGTGAGACCTTCTGGGAGCAGTTCGCGCACGTGCTCGCCCACCTGCACAGGAGCACGACGCACCCGCGCTTCGGGTGGCACCACGACAACTGGCTGGGCCGCCGCCGCCAGATCAATACCTGGGATGACGACGGCTTCGCATTCTTCGCACAGCACCGGCTGCTTCGGTGGCTCGGGCAGCCCCGCGTGGAGGCGGCGCTCGACGCCGGAGACCGGGCTGCGCTGGAGCGGCTGTGTCACCGGCTGCCCGACCTGCTGCCGGACCGGCCGGCATGCCTGACGCACGGCGACCTGTGGGCGCAGAACATCCTGGCCACCCCGGACGGGCGGCCCGCGCTGATCGACCCGGCCGTGTCCTACATGTGGGCCGAGGTCGACCTCGCCCATGTGTGGTCCACCTCGCCCCCGCCCGAGGCGCAACGGTTCTTCGAGGTCTATGCGGACCTGACCTCGCTCGACGGCGACTGGCGGGTCCGCATGCCGATTGTCCAGCTGCGGCAGCACCTCGCCGTGCTGGCCCAGTTCGACGACGACTGGGGCGCGGGCGACCAGATCCGTGCCACCCTTGCGCCGTTCCGGCGCCGGCAGCGGTAGCACAGAGGTGTCAGCCGCTCGCCCGGACCGCCTCGATGATCGTCTCGGCGACCTCGCTCGGCACGGCCGCCGCCATCGCGTGCGAGCCGCCGACGATCTCACGCTGGCCCCGCGCGTCGGCCCGCTCGGCCATGAACCGATGCACGGCGACCGGGATGTTCATGTCGGCGTCGCCAAACACGAACCAACTGGGCAGCAGTCGCCAGGCGGGGTCACCGGTGAGCTTGTCACCCAGAGCCTGTTCGGTGATCGGCCGCTGGGTCCGGGCCATGAGCGCGGCAAGGTCGGCCGACACGTCCGCGGCGAACTGCGCGTGGTAGGCGTCCTGGCCGATGGCCACCTCGTTACCACCGGTCGACACCGGGTACTGCACCAGCGTGTCGGCAAGCGTGCTGCCGGGAAACTTCCCGGACAGCGACAGCGCCGACTCGCCCGTGTCCGGACAGAACGCGTTGACGTACACGAGGGCCCGCACCGCTGATTCGTCAGCCGCGGCCTGGGTGATCACCATGCCGCCGTACGAATGGCCAACGAGAATGACCGGGCCGCCGATCCCGCGTACCACGTCCCGCACGTATGCGGCGTCGCCTGCGACGCTCCGCAGCGGGTTGGCGGCGGCCACCACGTCGTACGCGGCGCCCAGCCGCTCGATCACACCGTTCCAGCTCGACGACTCGGCGAACGCGCCGTGCACGAGGACGACGGTGGGCTGCGAATCGGGCATGACCGCACTCCCTTACTCCTTGACCGCTGTTTACCCGCCGGCCGCGCCGGTGCGCCTGAGTACCCGTCACGCGAAGGTGAAACATCTGGCCCCACGTATGTGAGGTTGCCGGAGTCGCGCGACGCCAATCACAGGTGCTGCCCGGTGGGCGGCGCGGCCGTGCCGGACCCGGAAACGTCTCCGCACTCGCCGAACAGCGGGCGCGTCAGTCAAGCGGGGGCCTGCCGTGCGTGTCAGACCGGTCTGCGCGAGCTGCGTGGTTAGCCTGAAACAGGGCCGGCGGACGCCACAGCGGGCTCGGCCGCAGCGCGGACGTTTCGGCTGCGGCACGCCAGGTCGCGACGCGCTGATCCACGCTTCGGACAGCTGATGGACAAGACCCGGAAGATCGGAGAGCATCTATTCCGTGAATACCCGGTCCACCGGCGCTCAACAAACCGCCGAGAACGCGAGTCTCGAACAGATTTCCGACGACCGGACACCGGGCGGGCGGGGTCGATGGCACTGGGTGCATCCCGAATGGATCTTGGCGGCACTGGCGAGCCTGCTGCTGGCGGTGGCGCTGACCTGGCCGACGCTGCGGCATCCGGCGAGCACGATCCCCGGCGACCTCGGCGACCCGACGTTGCAGGCCTGGCAGATCGCCTGGTCTGGGCACGCTCTCCTCAGCAATCCGGTCGACCTCTGGCACTCGAACACCTTCTACCCCGAGAAGTACACCTACGCCTACAGCGACACCCTGCTCGGATACGCACCGTTCGGGATGCTCGGTTCCGGCTTCGAGGCCGCCCTGGTCCGGTACAACGTGCTGTACGTGCTGCTGCACGCCCTGGCGTTCCTCGGGGCGTACGCGCTGGCTCGGCAACTCGGCGCGAACCGGTGGGGCGGGGCGGTCGCCGGGATCGCGTGGGCGTACGGGCCCTGGCGGTTGGCGCACTCCGGCCATCTGAACATCCTGTCCAGCGGGGGAATCGCCCTGGCCCTGGCGATGCTGGCCCGTGGTCATGGCTGGTCGCTGCGCCACGGGTACCGGCCGGAGCGACGACGACCCGGCTGGGCGTTGGCCGGGTGGCTTGTCGCCGCCTGGCAGGTCAGTCTCGGTTTCGGCATCGGGCTGCCGTTGGTGTACTTCCTGCTGGCCGCGGTGCTGGTGGCGGCCGGCTGCTACGGCTGGTCCTGGTGGCGCCGGCGGGTACGCCCGCCGTTCGGCCGGCGGCTCCTGCTCGCGGATCTGGCCGGTGGGGCAACGTTCGGCGCGGTGACACTCTTGCTCGGCATGGTCTACCTGCGCGTTGTCGACCTCAACCCGCAGGCCGAGCGGACGCTGGACTGGACGAAGATGCTCTCCCCGAAGCTGATCGGGTTCGTTACCGCGCCGGCGGACTCGTGGTTGTGGGGCGAGCGGCACGCCGCCGCACGCGAACAGCTGTCCTGGCCGCCGGAGATGACGCTGCTACCGGGGATGACGCTGATCGGGCTGGCCGCGGCGGGCCTGTTCGTCTCGGTGTACCCGCTCCGGCACCGGGTCGCGCTGGGGCTCGCCGTGCTCGGCACGGTGCTGCTGGGCCTGGGCGCCACGCTCGGTGGTGACGGGGATCCCGGCTATCTGACACTGTCCACGCACCTGCCGGGCTGGGACGCGTTGCGCACGCCGGGCCGGATGATGCACTGGACCAGCCTCCTGCTGGCGGTGCTGGCCGCCGGGCTGGTGACGACCCTGGGCGAATTGTCGAGCCAGCCCGCAACCCGCCGGTGGACACGGATCCTCACGCCACTGGTCCTGCTGGTGCCGCTGGCCCTGGTCACCCTGGAGGGCGTCAACCGGACCCCCCACCCGACCGTGCCACCGCCTCCGGCCGCGATGCGGGCGGCGCAGGAGCCGATCCTGGTGCTGCCCGCCGGCGGCGTGGGCGACCTGACGTACATGTTGTGGACCACCGACGGGTTCCCACGGGTGACCAACGGGCTGGCTGGATTCGAGCCCGTCAGCCAGGCGCAGACCCGAGCCGCAGTGGCATCGTTTCCCGACCCGGGCAGCGTGGCGTACCTGCGGGGGATCGGCGTGCGGTCGGTGGTAGCCGTGCCGAGCCGCGCCGGGGGGACGCCGTGGGACGGCATCACAGCCCGGCCCATCGACGGGCTGGGCATCACCCGGGAGGATCTCGATGGCGTGCTGGTCTACCGCCTCTGACCGGGTTCGCGCCGCGCGTACCGGCGTCGGCAGCGGATGCCCGGGCTCGGGCCGGGCGGGGTGAAGACAGTGCGACTGTCCGTCGTGGTGCCCTGTTTCAACGAGGAAGCGTCGGTGGAGCGGTTGCACGAGACCGTGAGCGCCGCGCTCGCCGAGCTGCCCGACGTGGACGTCGAGGTGGTGTACGTCGACGACGGCAGCGAGGACGGCACCCTCGCGGCGCTGCGCCGGCTCGCCGCCGCCGACCCCACTGTCTGCTACACGTCGCTGAGCCGCAACTTCGGCAAGGAGGCGGCGATGCTCGCCGGTCTGCAGCGGGCAACCGGCGACGCGGTCGTCATCATGGACGCCGACCTGCAGCACCCGCCGCGGTTGCTGCCCGAGATGGTGGCGCTGTACCGGCAGGGCTTCGACCAGGTGATCGCCCGCCGGGATCGGCGTGGTGACCGGTTCGTGCGGATGGTCGCCTCGCGGTCCTTCTACCGTGTGGTCAACTGGTGGATCGACGTGCGCCTGCTGGACGGGGCAGGTGACTTCCGGCTGCTGTCCCGACTCGCGGTGGACGCGATACTGGCAATGCCGGAATACAACCGGTTCTCCAAGGGATTGTTCTCCTGGATCGGCTTCCGGACGGCGGTGGTGGCCCACCACAACGAGACCCGGCAGACGGGGCAGAGCAGGTGGACGTTCAGCAAGCTCTTCAACTACGCGTTCGACGGCCTGCTGTCGTTCAACAACCGGCCGCTGCGTCTGGCGATCTACGGCGGCCTGTTCCTCACCCTTATCGCGCTGGCCTACATGGCCTGGGTGGTCGCGGACGCCGTCGAGAAAGGGATCGATGTCCCCGGATACACCACCATCATCGTCAGCGTGATCGGGCTGGGCGGCATCCAGATGACGATCCTGGGAGTGATCGGGGAGTACATCGGCCGGATCTATTACGAGACCAAGCGCCGACCGCACTATCTGGTGCAGGAGACCGAGCGTCTGGTCACGGAGACTGGCGAGGCGCCACGATGGCCGACCCGGCCCGCGCCGCGATCGACCGAACGGGAGCAGTGGGCGGCGCCGGCCCAAGATGATCCGTCCCGGCGGTCCCCTGGCGGCCGGCCGCCAGGGAATCCCTGACCGGCGACTCTGACCTACACCTTCGCGCCGGTCCTGACCTGGTCTCGGGTGCAGGACGGCCCTGGTTTTCGGGGCGCGTCAGGCCGTTCAGGACCCGGTCGTTCCGGGGCCGGTCGTTCCGGGGCCGGTCGGCGCTGTCGACACCGCAGGCAACCATCGTGGGATCCTGCAACGTCGACTGTTCCCTCCCCCACCCCGCACGCATGGAAGGAATCTCATGACCAGGTCAGCAGCACCATGGACGGGTGAGTCTCCGACCGCCCGGCAGAAGCGGGTGTGGGACAGGACGGCACCCGGCTATGACAGGCAGATCGCCCTGTTCGAGAAGATCTGGTTCGCCGGTGGACGCGAGTGGCTTGGCCGCCGTGCTCACGGCCGCGTCCTCGAGGTCGCGATCGGCACGGGCCGCAACCTGCCCCACTACCCGTCCGGCACGTCCCTCACCGGCATCGAACTGAGCCCGGAGATGCTGGCCATCGCCCGAGAGCGCGCCGCCGATCTCGGCCGTCCGGTCGAGCTCTGTGAGGGCGACGCCGAGCACCTGCCCTTCGACGACGCGTCGTTCGACACGGTGGTGTGTGCGCTGTCGCTGTGCGCGATCCCCGATCCCGCTGCCGCGATCGCCGAGATGCACCGAGTCCTGATACCAGGCGGCACGCTGTTGCTGGTGGACCACATCGCGAGCAGCTGGCCGCCGATCCGGGCAGCTCAGTGGTTGCTCGAACGCATGACGATCCGTGCGGCCGGGGAGCATTTCACCCGCCGTCAACTGCCCGTGGTCCACACCGCCGGATTCCAGATCGTCGAAACCGAACGACTCAAGGCCGGAACCGTCGAGCGCATCCTCGCCCGCAAACCGGCCGCATGCGAGACAGACGCGTGAGCCACTCGCACGAGGTAGACGCGAGAGCGCTCGGGCCGCAGCTCGGTGCGGGCCGCGAGGCCGCCCGGCGCGGAAGGCTGTGCCTGAACGGTTCAGCGGTGCCCGTCACGTCCAGTTGATCCGCTGGCGCAGCAGCGACTGCTCGGCCGGGTTCACGGTCAGTTCCAGCGCCCGTGCGTCCGCCGCACGTGCCTCGTCGACGCGGCCGAGATCGCGCAGCAGTTCGGCCCTGGTGGCGTGCCACAGGTGGTAGCCGGACAGCACCTCGGCGAGTTCGTCGACTGCGGACAATGCCACCTGCGGTCCGGCCGCGTAACGCAGCGCCACCGCGCGGTGCAGCGTGGTGACAGGTGACGGCGCCAGGCCGTCGAGCATGGTGTACAGCAGCAGGATCTGATCCCAGTCGGTGTCGGACCAGCGTCGTGCCTCGGCGTGCACGGCCACGATCGCGGCCTGGAGTTGGTACGGGCCGGGTCTTCTGAATGCGGCGGCCTTGGCGATCAGCCGGCCCGCGTCGGCGATCATCTGGTGGTCCCAAAGGCTACGGTCCTGGTCCGGCAGCCGGATGATCTCACCGCCGGTAGTGAAGCGGGCCGTGGCTCGGGCGCGGTGCAGCCGGATCAGGGCCAGCAGCCCGAGGACTTCGGGTTCGGTGGGCATCAGCGCGGCGAGCATGGCAGCGAGGAACTCCGCGTCATCGGCCAGGTCCCGTGCCTGCACCCGGTCGCCGGTGGTGGGTAGGTACGCCTCGTTGAACAGCAGATACACCACCGCGAGGACCTCGGACATCCGTGCGCCGAGGTCGTCGGCGTCCGGGATCCGGTACGGGATGCCCGCATCGGCGATCTTCCGTTTGGCGCGGGTGATCCGCTGCGCCACCGTGGTCTCCGGAATGAGGAACGCCTTGGCGATCTGCGCGGTCGTCAGACCGCAGACCACACGCAGTGTGAGGGCGATCTGAGCGGTGCGTGGCAGGGCCGGGTGGCAGCAGGTGAAGACCAGGCGTAGCCGGTCGTCTGGCTCCGACGGCGGCGGCCATGCCGCCAGGGCGAGTTTGTCGCGGTAGCGGGCGTCGCGGCGCAGTACGTCCAGGCCACGGCGCCGGGCCACGGTGTAGAGCCATCCGTCCGGATTCGCGGGAACGCCCTCGACCGGCCAGTGCCGCAGGGCGGCCTCGACCGCGTCAGCGACCAGGTCCTCGGCGGATGAGAAGTCCCCGATCAGCGAGACGAGAGACGTGGCGAGTCGGCCCGCGTGGTCACGTACCACGCGGGCCAACTCCGCGTCGGCGGCGGCGTTCACCCGGCGATGGGCCGGATCTCCACCAGTGGGCATGCCGGCCATGACGTGACCAGGCGCAGCGCCTCGTCGAGATCGGCGACGTCGATCTCGGCGAACCCGGAGATGACCTCCTTGCCCTCGACGAACGGCCCGTCGGTGACCACCGGCTCCCCGCCCCCGATCCGGACCGTGGTGGCGGTGTGCGGCGGCATCAGGTAGGTGTGGCCTTTGATCTTGTCGGCGTTGTCGGCGAACCACTGCCGCACCCGCCCGTATGCGCGCTCACGCTCGGCCTCTCCCATGGCGGCCAGATCCGTGGCGAACTGCTCGGTGTCGACGAACATCAGCACGTACTTCACGCCATCCACCTTCTCAGCTCTGTCGGTGCCTTTCACCTCCTAGACGACCAGGAACAGGCTCGACACGACACTCGGCAAAGATTTTTTCGGTCGGCTCAGAACGTGGAGAGCCCGAACTAGGACGGAACCAGACGTTCGAGGCGGCGGCGGACCTCCTCGGCTGCGGGGTCGCCCACGTCCTCGTAGATCCGCGCGGCCAGGCGCCAGGCGGCAGCGGCAGCGTTCCGGTCGCCCATCCCTTCCCGGGTGTCCCCGAGTCGGATGAGGGTCTCCGCCTCGTGATATCGGTCGGCAGAGTCGCGAAAGAGTTTGATCGCCTGCTCGTAGCAGTCGGCCGCGCGGTCGCGTTCACCGAGGCGGTCGTAGGCGAAGCCGAGGCTGTCCAGTGTCGCGGCCTGGCCGTTGCGGTCGTCGGTCCGTCGTTGCTGGGCGAGTGCCTCGGTGCAGCTTGCGATGGCCTGGACATAGTCGCCGGTGGTGGCGAGCAGCCAACCGATCGCGTTGAGCGTCCGGGCTTCACCCGCGTGGTTGCCGACCAGCCGGTAGAGCCGCAGCGCCTCGCGGCCGTGTGCGAGCGCCTCGTCGAGCCGGCCGTCGAGGTAGCAGAGTTCGCAGTAGTTGTGCAGCGTCTGGGCCTGACCAGTCGGGTCACCGAGGCGCTCGTGTAGCTCAAGCGCGCGCTTCAGCCGGTACTCCGCCGCGGCGCGGTCGCCGAGTCGGGTCAGTGCGCGGGAGAGCAGCCGGTTGGCGACGGCCTGACCGGCGAGGTCGTCGATCTTCTCTGCGGCGGCCAGCGCGACCCCTTGGATGGCGAGCTGGTCCTGCCACAGGCCGCGCGGTGCCACGAAGGTGTTCAACGCCCACGCGATCTGCCAGGCGTACGCTTCGAAGCCGTTCTCGGCGGCCTGGCGGACCACCCGGATCAGCACCCGGTGCTCCGCCGTGAACCAGGCGAGCGCGCCGTCGTGATCGGTCACCGGCTGCCTGGCGGGTACGGGCAGCGGCGGCACCGGCTCGATCGGGGGCCACTGCGGCTGGAGCAGCAGCGCGGCCGGATAGGCGGCGTGCAGGTAGTGGTCGTAGAGGCGCTGTCGGGCTGCGACGCGTTCGTCGCCGCGCTCCGACGACTGTGCGAGCTCGGCCGCGTAGGCGCGCAGAAGATCGTGGAAGGCGTACCGGCCGGGCGCGTGCTCCGACAGCAGATGGAGCCGGGTCAACTCCCGCAGGAGCGGCGTAACGGCTGCGGCCGACACACCGGCGAGCGCCGAGGCCGCGGCGGCGGTCAGGTCCGGGCCCGGATGCAGCCCCAGCAGGGTGAACAGCCGGGCTGCGTCTTTCCCCAGGGCCAGGTACGACCATGAGAAGACCCGCCGGACGTCGCCGTCGGCCAACGCGTCCAGCCTCGCCTCGGCTGAGTGTAGTTCGGCGGCGATCGCACCGAGCGGGAACGTGGGATGGGTCGCGGCGCGCGCCGCCACTATCGACAGTGCCAGCGGGAGCCGGCCAGCGGCCTCGATGATGTCGGCCACCGCAGCCGGCTCGAAGGCGAGCCGGCTGGCCCCGAGCCGTCTGGCGAGCAGGCTCATCGACTCCTCAGCCCCGAGCACGTCCAGTGTCAACGGCGTGGCACCCTCGGCGGCGATCAGGCCTCCGAGCCGGTCCCGGCTGGTGACCACGACCATGCAGCCGCCCGCACCGGGCAGCAAGGCGCGCACCTGGGCGGAGTCGCGAGCGTTGTCGAGCACCAGGAGCATCCGGCGGGAGGCCAGCAGGCTGCGGTAGAGACCAGTCCGGGCCTCCATGCCGGAGGGTATCCGGGTATGGGGCACGCCGAGCGCTTCGAGGAAGCCGGACAGGGCGTCGGGTGGGGACACCGCGCCTGCTTCGTCGTAGCCGCGAAGGTTCACATAGAGCTGGCCGTCTGGAAAGCGGTCGGCCACCCGGTGTGCCCAGTGCAACGCCAGGGCGGTCTTGCCGACTCCGGCCATGCCGGACACCGCAGAGATGACCACGCTCGTCGGCCCCTCCGCCGCGCCGTTCAGGAGCGCGTCGAGGCTCGCCAGCTCGGCGCTGCGGCCGACGAACTCCGGCACCGCACGCGGCAGCTGCTCGGGGCGCTGAATGAGCGGCCCCACTGCCGTGCCCGGCGCCGGCCTGTCCGGCCCCGTTGGCGGTTGCGCTGCCAGTCCCAGGCGGTGATGCAGGATGTCGTCGTACAGCGTGACGAGTTCTGGCGTGGGATCGAGGCCGGTCTCCTCCGCTAACGTCTGTCGGGCTTGCCGGAAGGCCTCCAGTGCGCCGGCAACGTCTCCGATGCGGTACAGGCCCACCATCAGCTGGCCCCACGCCCGCTGCCGCAGCGGGTGCCGGTCGAGCAGGCCGCGCAACCGGCGCACCACGTCAGCCGACGCGCCGAGCGCCAGCACCGCCTCGGCGTAGTCCTCCTCGACGAGCAGCCGGCGCTCCTCCAACTGCGCCACCCGCCGAGCCAGCGCCGGGCGCAGCGGCAGGTCGGACAGCGGGGGCCCACGCCACAGGTTCACGGCGGCGGAGAACTCTGCCTCAGCCCGGTCCAGATCCGAAGCGGCGAGTGCCTCACGGCCCCGCGCCGCCGCGGCGTCGAACAGGTCCAGGTCCCGTTCGCCCGGGCCCACCCGCAGCAGGTAGCCGCCGGCCGCAGCGGTTATCCCATCCCAGGGCGCCCCGCCGCCCAGCGCGTGCCGCAATCCGCGCACATAGGTGCGCAGGTTCGCGGCGGCCGATGCCGGCTCGTCGTCGCCCCACAGCATCGCCGCCAACTCGTTGGTGCCGACGACCTCATTCG
This sequence comes from Micromonospora sp. CA-259024, assembly GCF_050936255.1. NCBI lineage: Bacteria > Bacillati > Actinomycetota > Actinomycetes > Micromonosporales > Micromonosporaceae > Micromonospora > Micromonospora sp. CA-259024. Next base: position 2,450,298 of record NZ_JBNJND010000001.1, read on the forward strand.
GGCGCAGCAGCAGGGTGACCAACAGGAGGCGCTGCTTCACCGAGCCCAGCGCAACCGACCGTCCTTCGTGGTACACCCGGAACGGGCCAAGGAGTTCGAAACGCAACCAGGCACCTCACATGTGGGCGCTGCCCTCTGCCGCTGGGCGCACAACACCCGGATGACGCGGACGAGTAGGTGATCTATACGCCAGTTGTGCGGGGATTATACGGGCCCCACCGTACCGTTCTACCGTCCTCACCGCCCCGCCCGTCGGGCCACCACCCTTGCCCCCGAAATGGTTCCCAAGCAAAGGAGATGCATGTCCTCGCTCCACTCCATCCGGCGCGTACTCAAGAGAGCTGCTGTCCCCGCCGTCGGCGCGGCGTTGGCCATCGGCATCAACGTCACCACCGCGACGCCGGCCGCGGCCAGCGGCTCCTACACCGGCAGGGCGTACGTCTACGGCAGCGGCGCGGTGTCTGACGACTTCGATGACGAGGGCGTCGTCAACGTCACCACGCACCGCAGCTCGAACGTCGCCTGTCTGTGGCAAACCATTCTTTGGGCAAATGGTTACCTGCCGTCGTCCGGGATCGACGGCGTGTTCGGCGACCAGACCGATGCCGCGACGAGGAATTTCCAGCGCGACAAGGGCCTCGTCGCCGACGGCTCCGCGGGCCGGAACAGCTGGACAAAGGCTGGCGACAAGCTCGTGCAGCACGACAACCAGAACGGGTGGCTGTATGTGGTGTACCACGGCGCAACGGGTTCCAGGAGCCCGTACGGCTCGCACCAATTCGTCCTGCAGCGTTCGCCCGACGGAAACTACAGGTTCTACCCGCCGCAGGGCGGCGGCCCCTATTGGGCCGCCTACAACTCCCGTACCTGCTGACCTCACCTAGGCTGGCCACGGCAATCCGGACGTCGCGGGGTCGGCGGGCCCGCGGGCCCGGCGACGTCCGGATTCCCACGCAACACCCGTCGGCCGCGGCGATGTCGGGCTGCCTCACCGGCAGAGCCTGCGGCATCCGGCGCAGCGATAGCATGCCGTCATGGCGAGCGCCGAACTGGATGAGTTGGTCGTCGCGGACGCCGACGCGCTGCGCGCGTGGTTGTCAGCCAACCACGCCACGTCGCCCGGTGTCTGGCTAGCCCTGACCAGGAAGGGCGGCACGGTCACGACCCTGACCTGGCAGCAGGCGGTCGACGAGGCCCTGTGTTTCGGCTGGATCGACGGGCAGGCCCGTAAACGGGACGAGGAAACCTCCTGGATCCGGTTCACCCCTCGCCGGTCCCGCAGTTCCTGGTCACAACGCAACGTCGCCCACGTTGCCCGGCTGGAGGCGCAGGGACGAATGCGGGACCCGGGCCGCGCCGCGGTGGAAGCCGCGAAGGCGGACGGGCGCTGGGCCGCCGCCTACGCCCCGCCGTCGGAGGCCGAGGTGCCGGCCGACCTCCTCGCCGCCATCGCCGCCGACCCCGCCGCCCAGGCCATGTTCGATGTCCTCACCAAGACCAACCGCTTCGCTCTCATCTACCGCGTCAATGCCGTCAAACGGGCACAGACCCGCGAGCGGAAGATCGGCGAGTTCGTCGCCATGCTGGCCCGTCACGAGACGATCTACCCGCAGAAAGCCAGGCCCTCGAACTCCCCGTGATCGGCGCCTTCAGGAACGCGCGACTGGGCTTGCGGTGTCGCACGAACCGTTGGCTTGAGGCGTCACCTGCGGCACCATGATCGCGGTGACTGAGCACCTGGACTGGGTAGACCGCTACATCGCCGGCGAACAAAGGCTGGTGTGGCATGAGCTGCGGCAGCTTGGCAGCCGTGTCCGTGAGCCCGCCTTCGCCCCGCAGGCGCAGGCGGTATGTGACGAGATGGCCCGCCGAGCCCGGAGCAACATCGAAACATTGGTCACGCGCCTGCGCGAGCAGGGCTACCGATTCCACGAGAACAACGACGACCAGACGCCGACAGAGCCGTACACGCCACCGGGCCCCCAGGCCGAAGAGCAGGTTCACTGGCTGGAACAGCGTCTCGGCCTCCTCCCGATGGTGCTGTCGTCGTGGATCCGCATCGTGGGCGACGTGTGGCTGGTCGGAACGCACCCGCAGTGGCCCAGCTCGGCGGCGGCCGACCCGCTCGTGCTCGAACTTGAGGGTTCCCGCTACCCGGACAGCGACATCCGCGAGTACTTCGCGGAAGAGATCGAGACGTGGAAAGAAGACCAGGACGAGCCATTCCTCCTGCCCGTCGCGCCCGATCACTTCCACAAGGACAACGTCAGCGGCGGGGGCCCCTACGGCATCATCCTTCCCGACGCATCCGCCGACGCGCACTTCGTGGGCCAAGTCGGCATGCCCCTGGTGTCCTACCTGAACTGGGCATTTCAGCACGGTGGCTTCCCCCGGCCCACGGGTGACCAGGCGCAGTGGCACGTCATCCGCCAGCTGACAAAAGGTCTCCACCGCCTCTGACGTCGGCCAGCGAACACCTACCCGAGCGCAGGTGAACCACCGCGCCGACGGCTGCCGCACCTACCGCGCGGTCAGCCGGCGTACGCCGGTGACTTCTGCTGGGAGACGGCCATCACCACCGCTCCACGAGATGTTCGCGGCCCTGCGGCGGATCGTATGGTTCGGGCCAGTAGTCGACGACCCGGCTGATCAGTCCACCCTCGGATGTCTCGAGCCAGACGCACGCATCCTGCTGCTCGGCACCTACCCGGACGTCGAGCCACAGGGCAGCCATCCGGCTGTCCGCAACCACCCGTCGCACCCGTAGGTGCCAGTCGCCGGGGTAGTCGATGTTGAACTGCAGGAACGCATCCTTGCCGCGAATGCGCTCCCGAGTCTGTGGCATTTCGTAGACCACATCGTCGGTGAGCAGGCCGGCCAACCCGGGCCAGTCCCGGCGTTCCAAACAATCGACGTAGTCGTGCGCGGTCTGCCGGGTTATGGCGGTGTCGTTCACAACGTGGACGGTACGGCCCGACTGCGACTCTTCGACGGGCGCCAAGATCCGAACCTCAACCGATCGACCGCCACAGGCTTAGCCGGCACAGCCCCGGCTGGTCGCAGTACGTGAGCCGAGCCCGGGGAATTACGTGAGCGAAGACGCATGCGGGCCAGCAGCCCTGACCACGGCCACCGGCGGGCGGGACCTGGCCATGGTCAAGCGCCCTCTCGCCGCCGACGCGGGCGGCCGGTGGCGCAAGCAGGCTGGCGAGGGCGCACAGTCTCCCCCACGGCAGGCATGGCCCGGCCTGCGGAGCGTCCCGCGGGCGCTCCGCAGGCCAAGGCGTCATGTCAGGAGCTGCAGGTGTTGAGCATGCTCTGCAACGCGGACTTTTCCGCGGACTGCAGGGTGAGGCTCCAGTTGTACTTCACGGTGATCCACATTTTGCTGTAGGTGCACCGGTACGACGACAGGGACGGCTGCCAGGTGGACGGGTCCTGGTCGCCCTTGGCCTGGTTGACGTTGTCCGTCACCGCGATCAGTTGCGGGCGGGTGAGGTCGTTGGCGAAGCTCTGCCGGCGGCTCGTCGTCCAGGAGTTGGCGCCCGAGCGCCAGGCCTCGGCGAGGGGGACGACGTGGTCGATGTCGACGTCGGAGGCCGCCGTCCAGGTCGCCCCGTCGTACGGGCTGTACCAGCGACCGGAGGTGGCCGCGCAGGAGCTGTCGACGACGACGGAGGTGCCGTCACGCTTGAGGACCTGCTCGCGGGTGTTGCAGCTACCGCTGATCGTGATCCAGTGCGGGAACAGGTCCCGCGAGTAGCCGCTGGTCGAGCCCTCGGCGGCCACGGTCAGGGCGTTGAGCTGCGACTGCGCCGTCGCCTTCGACGGAATCCCGGGAGGCGTGGCCGACGCCGGCTGCGCGGTGACGCCAACCAGACCGGCACCGGCGACCGCGGCGAGGACGACTGCGGCGGCGCGACGCGTGACGCGTGGGAAACGGGCAGAGACTCGGGTTAACCGCATGAGGGCCTCCTTGGCACTGGGTGGACGGCAACCGTCTCTGACGATCACGTCCATCGAAGGACGCGCCTGTGAAGAGGCGAGAACACAGCCATGAAACTTCGAAGCGCTTCGCTGGCATGCGGATCTGGCCCACGAGCCGAAGTGGGATGGCCTGACCACCCCGACCCACGCGGCTTGATCGAGACCACGGTGAGTTGCTACCGGCGGCGCTGCGTCATCGGTGCGGTCTCGGCCTCTACCGATGCGGGGACGTTGTAGGAGGCTAATCCGTAACTCGGTTGCACGCATGGCGTCCCGTAGGCACGGTGGGCCCTGTGGTGACTGAGATTCGTCCCGTCGAGCCATCGACGACGGGGCCTGCTGCGGGGCATGATGCAGGCGATGTTCACCGATGCCCTGGAGCGTGGTGAGGCGATCGCCGAGCTCAGCGCGAGCGAGGGCAGCATCTACGGGCGGTACGGGTTCTCCCCGGCGACGCTGCGCACCCGATGGGAGATCGAACGCTCGGACGCCCGGCTTGTCGACGCCGATCCTGACCCGGGCAGCCTGGAGCTGGTCGATGCAGCGACAGCGCGGGAGGTGTGGCCCGGGATCTTTGACCGGGTGCGACGGGCACGGGTCGGCGAGATCACGGCACGCAAGGGACGCTGGGCGGGGCTGTCCGATGAGGCCAACGGCACCGACGGACCGCTGCGATACCTCATCCACCGCGACGCCGCGGGGCAGGTGGACGGCATCGCGAACTACCGCCTGCCGTGGTCGACAAACCCCGATGGGGTCGGCGTGCTGGTGGTCGATGCGCTGGAGGCGCTCACCGATGACGCCTACCGAGCCATGTGGTCCCTGCTGCTTGACTTCGACCTCACGCGCAAAGTCGTCGCCCCGACACGACCAGCCGACGAGCCTCTGCGCTGGATGCTACGCAACCCGCGAGCCATGCGCGTCACGCGGCAGTCGGACAACCTGTGGGTACGAGTCCTCGACCTTCGCAAAGCCCTGACCAGCCGCGGCTACGACACCGACGGCCACCTCAGGATCACCGTCGAGAAAGACCCAGAGTGCCCCCACAACGTCGGTACGTGGGAACTTGAGATCAGCAAGGGTGGAGCCGAATGCCGGCGCGTTGATGGCGCCACGGACCTGACCCTGGACATACAGGCACTCGGATCGCTCTACCTCGGGGGGATGTCCGCCGCCACCCTGGCTCGCGCCGGCAAGATCCGCCCACAAGAACCGGATGCCCTGGCCACCCTTTCACGACTCTTCCGCACCGATCCCGAGCCGTTCACCTCGATCGGATTCTGAACCGAGGGTGCATCGGCTCATGCCGCTGGCCGGGCGGCCGGCTTGCCTTGGTACCTCCACGACTACGCCCTGGCGTGCAGCTCACCCTGTCCCCACACGACCAGGCCGCCGAATGATGGCCCGGCCATTCCACTTTGAGGACGTTGGTCGCGGTCTCATGATGGTCTTCGGCACGGAAGCGACTCCCTGAGACCGAACGCTAAGATCGCCGGATGCTGTTCAGGGCGGATCTCGGCAAGCGGGTCGACAATCTGGTCGGCGCGGTGGACAGCCGCGACGACAAGCGGTTCTTCACGGCCCTGCGGGGCATCGTGGGCGCCACGCCGAAGGCGCGCCCTGACGAGGTCGACGCGGCCCTGGCCAGGTTGACTTCGGTGCTCGCCGAGATCCCGCTCGGGATGGGCGGCGAGCTGGCCCAGATTGCCGGCAGCATGGCGGACTATGGCACCGATGTGTCGGTGGTGGTGCCCACACTCGTCGGGCGGGCAACCGACGCGATGGAGCAGGCGGCACGCTTCGCCGAGCTGTACGGTGCGGTGTTCGGGGACCTGCCTGATGCCGATGATGCGGAGCAGATCGGCCCGACGATCGAGCGATTTGTCGAGACGGCTCCCAACCGGGGGATGGCCCAGCCGGACGCCTATAACCTGCTGCAGGCGTGGTTTTCCGGCGGCCAGTGGGTTCAGCCGGTGCTGTACCTCTCGCAGCGTAAGGACGTGCGGGCCGTCCTGCCCGACCGACCGCGGCTCACCGCCGCCGTCGGCGCGATGCGTGAGCACATCGGCACGGCGCATTGGTTGTACGGGCTGCTGCTTGTTCTGGACGACGAACCGCTGGTCGTGCTGCACCGCGCGACCCGACGCGGCTTCCGGGTGACGATAAGCGGCGTCGGCGACAACTTTCAGCTGCACACCCTCCTCGCCGACGCCCTGATCGGCGACGAGGCGCAGGGCCTGGTGCCTGGTCAACGGCCAAGCGCCGCAGAGATCGCGGCGGCCTCCGACGGCGAGGACCTGGCACCGGCAGGCGGCATCCGAGGCAATTTCAACCTGGTCGACGCCCACGGCGAATGGATCTGGAACGAGGGCCGTCCCGCGGATATCCCGAAACTGGAAGGAAGGCGAGTCGTCGTCATCGATCCGCCGCCGTACCCGCGGAGCTGGAACGCCGGCCGGCCATACCCGTTGATGCGCCCGACGGTGACCCTGGATGGCATGCTGCCGGCCGATGAGGCCGGGCACTGGCTCGATCTGGTCAAACCTTCGCAGCGCGAGTAGTCGACCTCGTGCTCCTCGAGCCACTGCGCCAGGTCCGGCAGGGTGTTGGTGGTTGTGGCCGATTGTTTCCGAGATCGATGCGCGACCACAGCAGTGCGTCGACGGCTCGCCCACGAACGAGGATCCGGCCGGTGGTCACGGGCTGTGGAGGATGTGACGACTGTCGGCTCCGCCTGAAAACTGACCCCGTGGTTCCGGCTGAATTTTGACCCCTTCCGGAAGCATCGGGAGGTGCTGAGCGTGGAGGACTGGGCGGAGATCCGTCGGTTGCACCGGGCGGAGCAGATGGCGATCAAGGCCATCTGCCGTCGGCTGGGGGTTTCGCGGAACACGGTGCGCAAGGCCTTGGCCAGTCATGAGCCGCCCCGCTATCAGCGGGCGGCCAGGGGCTCGATCGTGGACGCGGTCGAGCCGCAGATCAGGGCGTTGTTGGCGGAGTTCCCGGACATGCCGACGACGGTGATCATGGAGCGGGTCGGGTGGACCCGCGGCAAGACGGTGTTCGCCGATCGGGTGCAGCAGCTGCGGCCGTTGTTCCGCCGCCCGGACCCGGCCCAGCGGACGGAGTATCTGCCGGGAGAGCTGGCGCAGTGTGATCTGTGGTTCCCGCCGGCGGACGTGCCGTTGGGCTTCGGGCAGGTCGGCCGGCCTCCGGTGCTGGTGATGGTGTCCGGGTATTCGCGGTGGCTGTCGGCGGTGATGATCCCGTCCCGGCAGTCGCCGGACCTGCTGGTCGGACACTGGGCGCTGATCTCCGGCTGGGGGCGGGTGCCGAAGGCTCTGGTGTGGGACAACGAGTCCGCGGTTGGGCAGTGGCGGGCCGGTAGGCCTCAGCTGACGGAGGCGATGAACGCCTTCCGCGGCACTCTCGGCATCCGCGTGATTCAGTGCCGGCCGGCGGATCCGGAGGCCAAGGGCCTGGTGGAGCGGGCCAACGGCTATCTGGAGACCTCGTTCCTGCCCGGACGCCGGTTCGCCTCTCCGGGCGACTTCAACGCCCAGCTGGCCGAGTGGTTGGTGCGGGCGAACAACCGCCAGCACCGGGTGCTGGGTTGCCGGCCGGCTGAGCGGTGGGACGCCGACCGGCAGGTGATGCTGCCGCTGCCGCCGGTCGCGCCGGTGGTCGGTTGGCGGCAGAGCACCCGGCTGCCCCGCGATCATTACGTGCGCTTGGACGGCAACGACTATTCGGTGCACCCGGCCGTGGTCGGGCGGCGGGTTGAGGTCACCGCCGACTGCGACCAGGTGACGGTGGTCTGCGACGGCCGGCCGGTGGCCCGACACGACCGCTGCTGGGCCAAGCATCAGAGCATCACCGACCCCGACCACCGCCAAGCCGCCGCGGACCTGCGCATCGCCGCCCAACGCACCCCGACGACCGCCGTCGACGCCCAGGTCGAACGCCGGCCGTTGAGCGACTACGACCGCCTGTTCGGCCTGGACGTTGAGGTGGCTGCGTGATGGCCGCCAAAACCAGCCGCAACGTTGCCTCGGAGATCGCGTTCCTCACTCGCGCCCTGAAGGCGCCGTCCCTGGCAGCCTCCGTCGAGAGGCTGGCGGAGCAGGCCCGGGCGGAGTCGTGGACGCACGAGGAATTCCTTGCCGCTTGCCTGCAACGCGAGGTCGCCGCCCGCGAAGCCCACGGCGGCGAGGGACGCATCCGGGCAGCCAGGTTCCCGGCCCGCAAGAGCCTGGAGGAGTTCGACTTCGACCACCAACGGTCGTTGAAGCGGGAGACCATCGCCCACCTCGGCACCCTCGACTTCATCACCGGCCGAGAGAACGTCGTCTTCTTGGGTCCGCCCGGCACCGGCAAGACCCACCTGTCCATCGGCCTGGGGATCCGGGCCTGCCAGGCCGGACACCGGGTCGCGTTCGCCACCGCCGCCCAATGGGTGTCCCGCCTCGCCGACGCCCACCACGCCGGCCGTCTCCAAGACGAGCTGGTCAAACTCGCCCGGATCCCACTGCTGATCGTCGACGAGGTCGGCTACATCCCCTTCGAAGCCGAAGCCGCGAACCTGTTCTTCCAACTCGTCTCCAACCGCTACGAACGAGCCTCGCTGATCGTCACCAGCAACAAACCCTTCGGCCGCTGGGGCGAAGTCTTCGGCGACGACGTGGTGGCTGCAGCCATGATCGACCGCCTCGTTCACCACGCCGAAGTCATTTCGATGAAGGGCGACAGCTACCGGCTCAAAGACCGCGACCTCGGCCGCGTCCCCGCAGCCACCAAGACCAACGACTGAACATCAACAACCAGCGAGGGGGTCAAAATTCGGCCGGAACAGAGGGGTCAAGGTTGAGCCGGCGTTGACAGACGACTTCGGCTCCACCAGCGTGCGTCGACTTCCGCAGTGAGGTGCACGTCAGCGACCACGGCGCCCGGTCGGCGTCCCCACGGGGGAGCTGCATGCAACGCACGTGGACGGGCGGGTACTCCGACGTTCCGCCGCAGCTCAACTGGACGGCGTGACCGGGGACCGCGTGCCGAGCCACTGCTCGGCGTCCCAGGCATGGAACCGTTCTACCTCGGTGAACCCCAGCTTTGCCGCAAGACGCATCGAACCGAGGTTTGCGGTCTGGGTGGCGAGCACCACCGGCTCGCCGGGAAGGACATGGTCGAACCATCCGAGTGCCGCCGCGCACGCCTCGGCGGCATACCCGAATCCCCACGCCCGCGGCAGAAACAGGTAACCGAGATCGACCTTCCCGACGACAGCCGGGCGGTGCCTGGCCGGTCTCCTGAGCAGGATCTGGCCGATCATCGCCCCGTCGAGATCAACAGCGAAACTCCCAGGCCACCGCTCGGGCACGTCGGGCAGTTCGCGCTCAAGCGCGTCGCGCGGGCGCGGACCGCCGAGATAGGTGTGCACCTCCGGTGAGGCAAGCAGCTCAATGAACGCCGTACGGTCCCGGGCCTCGGTCTCACGAAGCACGAGCCTCTCAGTCCTGATCGGCTCAGGCGGCCAGGCCACAGAGCCAAGATCTTGCATCCGCGCACGCTAGCAGAACGCTCAACGCCCCAAGCCGATCAAGCCGATCAGGCCTAGGTTCCGACTAGATAATTGGCTTCTGGGACGACAACGGCCGCCCCTTCGTGAGCGGACCCCGGGTCAAGTCGGTGAGCGCCCACACAACTCCCCGATGGCGCTGGCCCAAGTCGAGCGGGTCCGTTTGATGCCCGCCGACCGGCACCCCGACGTCGCCACGGAAGTGATGTCGATGTCGACCAGCGGAGACCACTGCCTGCCACGGCTCGGCCTGATCGGCCTCCGGCTACGGCCGGTGTGGGTGCGACGTCGAGACAGCGGGGCTGCGTCTCCAGCGAAGTCGAAAGGTGGCTGGAGCATCCTGGTGGCTCGCCGGCGAGGGCCGAGGAGAGCGCAGGCGCTGGAAATACCATTCCTCCGCTTGCGCGGAGGTTTCCGAATTGAACGGAAATAGAAGGAAGCGCCTGCATAGCCTCGGCTGTCGCCGCTTACTCAGGGATCAGCTCACCGAGTCGATCAAGTGTATATGCCTCCGATCCGTGTGGCAGACCCTCGGGCGCCTCGATGCCGATGAAGGTGACGGCTTCGTCCGGCAGCCGGCCGTTCCACGTCGTCACCTCGGCCCGTGCGCGCCATCGGTCGACAAGGTAGGAGACCGTGAGGTAGCGCCGCTCCATCAGTGCTCGTACCCGGTCGGCCGTGGTGAACGTGTTGTCCTCCACCCGGTTGAATGACGGCGTACCCCGCAGATACAGGTGGAGCCACACGGCTTGCCAGCCACGCTCACCCTTGGCGAACACCATCGGCAACGCGACCCGGCCCTGGCCGCGCAGATGCGAACGCGCCCGCACGGTGCGTGCGTCGAACGGCGCCCCGAGCTGGTCCCGAGTGCGGGTCTGGTACCCGAACATCGACTCGGCGACCTCGTCGAACGACTCGCCTGCATAGATGTTGACCTGCGGAACCACATACTGCCCGCCGGCTGCCAGGGGCACGTCGATGAACTCGGTCGCACCGTTCGCCGCGTCGGTGACGTCGCCGGAATGCACCACGCCGTCGTGGCGATAGTTTGTCCAGGACACCTGGCCCGCACCGTGGAACTCGTCATCGAGCAGCAGCACCGACAGGTCGTAGTCGGTGCGGCGACTTGCCTGGCGCCAATAGGTGAAGAAGCGCAGGACCTCACCGGGCACCGACGCCCGCGAGCCTCTCGGCAGCACCGCGAATCCACCTTCGGTGGCCTTGCCGGACAGCGGCAGTGCGACGTCGAGCACCTCCGGGTCCACCAGCAGCGGTCGTTCCGGCTGCGGCAGGCGGGCGCTGATCTCGGCGTCGAGCAGCGACGACAGCTCGGCCACGAGCCCGGCCGGCAGTGGCGGCCGCTCGTCCGGACCGACCCACGCGTTGCGCGAGCGGCTCGCGTACATCCGTGCGGACACGGGCGTCAGCCGGTTGTCGACATGCTCCCGCAGCGAGAGGAGCACTCGGCCCGACGCCGAGCCGAGCGCACCGGTGACCGCTTCGACGACAGCGGGTCGCTCCGACGGCGACGCCAGCCGCAGCAGCCGGTCCGCAGATCGCAGGAGCAGGCCCGGCGCGGCCGACAGCACCGATGCGGCCGGGCCGATGGCTCCGGCGCGGATCGCCGCCTCCGCGCGGCCCGCGAGGTTGGACACCCGCCGCTCGCCACGCGCGACCGCGAACACCGCCTGCGCGTGCGGCCACTGGTCGTACTCGTGCGGGTGCAGCCGTTCCCCGAGCCGCTTCCACCGCTCCGCGTAGCGCACGACGTCCCCGAGCTTGTCCGGGTTCGCACCGACGACCTTGTTCAGGGCTTCCAGCAGCATCCGCCGTTCCGGGCGCCGGAAGGCACGAAACCGCGTGGGTGTCATGAGCGAGGCGTCCCCGCCGGAGACCTGGCAGGCAAGGCGCAGCACGTCGGTCGTCGTGTCCACGCCGATCAGCGGTCGGCCGAGGACGAGCCGGATCCCGTTGAGTACGGCACGGTTCTCCCGTACCGGAACCTCGGCCGGCTGCGCGCCGTCCATGCAGGCGACTGCGAGCTCGCTGAGGAGCGCGAGGTCCGCCTCGCCGTGTGGCGTCGCGCCACCGGCCATGGCCAGATACAGCCGCGCTGCCTCCACGTCGACGGTGTCGCCGAGGCGCAGCAGGGTCACCCGGTCACCGGCTGCGGCGATCAGGTCGTCGTGCGCGGCCAACAGCTCGGCGTAGGTGTGCTGATAGGTCCCGTACGCCGGCAGGTCCAGCAGGTTCACCCCACCCGAGGCGACGGCGTCCCGCAGCTGCGCGTCGGTCGCCGTGCCCCCGCCGGCGAGTACGGCCGCCCGTAGCCGGTCCGTCCAGAACTCGATGGTGTCCGGCACGTCGTCCGGAAAGCCGATGAAGTAGGCGTTGTGCTGGACGTGGTCGCCGACCAGCTCGCGCACCGCCGAGACGACCGTGGCGGCGAGGTCCATCGCCGGTGCGGGGTCCAGGGTGCCGATGTGCTCCAGCAGAGCCCGCGACGCCGAGAACCCGACGTCGAGCAGTGCCGCGTCCAGTTGCCGGGCCACCGTCGTGCCGTCGCCAGCCACGCCAGTGCTGGCCGGCACGCACAGTGTCTTCTGGATGATCAGATTCTCGAGCATGTGGTCCTCCCCCCGGTCGACTCCGCCCGTTACCGGCCTGAGGCCGGGGCACAGTGGGTCGCCGGGGACTCGAACCCCGAACCCTTCGATCCAACTAGGAGAAGGAAGCGCTCCCGTGACCGCACAGGCGGAGAGCGGACGCGCTACTCAGTCGAATGCTCTATCCAGTTGAGCTAGCGACCCAGATGTCGATCATCGCACCGGCCGGGTCGACATCGCTACCGACTTTCCGAGTCACTGCCGGACACGGCGGACCGGTAGTCGGCGTCAGGGCGTGGCCGGCTGGGGTGCGGGGGTGAACGGGGCCAGGAGGAGGTCGGTCAGGCGCTGCTTGGCCTGCTTGTCGCCGCTCAGGCGCAGTACTCCGGAGTCCAGTGCCGCTGCCATGGTGATCTGGTGGCCACAGACGGCACGGAGGGTGTCGATGTCGGTGGTGAGCGTCGCGTCGGGTTCGGGCGCCGTACCGCGACGGATCTGAACCGAGTCGTCGGCGACTTCGGCGAGATACGTGTCGGCGTCGATGTGGAACTCATAGACGCCGCGCAGGTCCGCGGCTCGCGCCGGGTCGAAGGTTGCTTTGATGCTCAGCAGCAGGGAGTCGATGCCGAGGGCACCCTCGGGTAGCTGCGGGGACTGACTCCCCCAGCGGCCGAACTGCAGGAGGATGGGCTCCAGGGCGCGGCCCCACTCGGTGAGTTCGTAGAGGTGGACCCGCGTCGGCGGACCCAGGTCCCGCCGTTGCACGACGCCGTGCTCGGTCAGCTGGCGCAGCCGCTGGCTCAGCACGTTCGGGCTCACACCGGGCAGGCCGCCGAGCAGGTCGTTGAAACGCCTGGGGCCGAGCAGGAGGTCGCGTACCACCAGCAGCGCCCATCGTTCCCCGATGACATCCAGCCCACGCGCGACACCACACGGATCCCCATAGCTACGCATGCCGCTCATGCCGCTCAGCCTACCTCGATCCTTTTTAAGGAGTGTCACTTGTTTTATAGGAGTTAACCTTCTAGCGTGGCCTTCATGAGCCTGCCCAACACGGAAACGGCGAGCCTGCCGCAAGGTGATGTGAAGCTGCTGGACAGCGCGGTGGCGCAGCGCCTGCTCGTCGCGCCCCTGGCACGCCTCGCCTACACCAGTGAGGACGGAACGCCGCGGTTGATCCCGGTGAACTTCCTGTGGACCGGCGAAGAGGTGGTCGTCGGCGCGTTCGCTGGCACCTACAAGATCCGTGACCTGCGCGTCCGGCCGGACGTGGCGATCTGCATCGACACCGCGGACGGGCTTCCAGAGGTGCTCATGCTGCGCGGGAAAGTCACCCTGACGGAGGTCGAGGGCGTCCTGCCTGAGTACGCCGCCATCCAGCGAGCGGGAATGGGCGACGAGGTGGGCAACGCCTACCTGAAGGCGATCGACAAGCCGGGCCTGCGGATGGTCCGGATCGGCCTGCGCCCAACGTGGGTCGGAGTCGTCGACTTCCAGCAGCGGTTCCCGGCGCGGACACCGGAGCCCGTCCGGGCCGCGCTCAGAGGTGGTCGATAGCCCGCCCACGGTCAGGCCGGGCACACCCGGATCTGGGCGGCAGACCGACCAGGACGCCGAGGATCAACGCACCATGACGGAGGACGAGAGATGCGCAAGATTGTCGTGTCGATGTGGACCACCCTCGACGGATTCGTCGCCGGCCCAGACGACGAGATGGACTGGCTCCTGGTCGACGACCAGCTCCAGAAGTACGAGCGTGAACTGGTGGACCACGCCGGCAGCCTGCTGCTGGGCCGCGTCACGCACGCCGACTTCGCCGGCTACTGGCCGGCGGCCGCCCAGAACCCCGATGAGCCGGACGACGTACGAGGATACGCCCAGCGTATCGACGCCCTGGAGAAGATCGTCGTCTCCGCCTCAGGAAACACCGCAACCTGGAAGAACACCCGGAGACTCACCCACGTCGACCCCGACGAGATCATCGAGCTCAAGCGCGAGCCCGGCGGGGACATCGTGGTCTACGGCAGTCTCACAGTGATCCAGTCCCTGGCTGACCACCGGCTCATCGACGAGATCCACCTCCTGGTGCACCCCCTGTACCTACGCCACGGCAAGGCGCTGTTCAACAGCGAACAACCACCCGCACGACTGCGGCTGATGTCCGCCGAACCCTTCGCCTCCGGGGTCGTCCTCATGAAGTACCAGCCAATCAACAACATCCGAACCACCTCCTGAGCTCGCCTGACCACCGGCTGCTCGGGCCGGTCGAGGTGTGGACTCCGCCGGTCGGCGCGAGCTGCCCGGTTGCCCCGGCCTGACGCAACGGCGTCGTCACGACGACACAGACGGTAGGTCGTCCGCCCGGTCCGACGGAGGTCGGACCGGGCGGACCACTTGACAGCAAGGGCACTGCTCGGGGTCCGGGTCAGAGCTCAAGCCCGACGGGCCCACTACTACAGCCTCAAGCTCAAATTCAGCAATGACCCGAACGGCGACTGCCGCCCAAGGTTGCGAGATTGACCAATCCGTCCGGCACGCCCCACCGGAAAGGGAAGTAGTAATGGACTGTCGAACGCAACGAGCGCCTAGGCTAAGCAGCAGCCGCGTACCGGAAGCTTTTATGCCTAGAGGCGCCGATCCAGGTGGGTCAAGCCCATCAGTTCCGACTATATGTGTCGAGCTCGTATGCGCCGCCATGGGTCTCGTCTATGGCGGTGATATCGATATAGTTGATGGCAACGCCAGCGGTGCCGGTGTCTCCATCCAGCGTAATATCGGTAATGTTCGAGAATTCGGTGTTCGCCGATCCTGCACAGCGCTCAGCCGTGGTTCGGTAATCGATTACACCGCCGAAGCCAAAGAAGCCGCCCCGCCCGCACTCACCCGCCCGCACCCATAGTCGGATATTCCGCAGACTCACCGAGCGGTTGTGCCATTCGATATCGCCCCGAACCCGAACAGCCAGGGCTCCCGACGCCGCGTGATGGTAGCTAACCGAGAACGTATAGTCAGTGGCCTGCGCTGGGGTTGCCACAACAACCGCTGGCAAAGTTCCCACGGCGATCGCTAAGCATAGCCCGATCACGTTCCTGCGCATGTGAGACCCCGTTTCTCGACGCGTTCAGGTTGGATCATGGAGTGCCGGTAATCACGTTACGTCAGGGCACAGGCAGGCGTCAATCAGATGATCTCAAATACTGCAGTTTCAGAAACGTTCAGCGGACACTCATCATCGAACTCAGCCACCTCCTGCCGTACGGGTGGTGTGATCCATCAAAGACCTCGCGTGGCGGCCGGGCAAGCGTAACCGCCATGGCGATGCCGGCTACGCCCAACAGTTCGGCACCTTCTACGGCGCCTCGGAGACCGACGACGCGCGGCATTCCGGGATCGCGCTGTTAAACAGCTGGGAAGCCCCTGTGGGAGGTGTGGCAAATCAGCCGTGACTGTCGCCTCGTGATCGGCGGAGGTAGGAGACCGTGGTCATGGCGAGCAGCACCGCGCCGATGAAGAAATAGGTGTTGATCGCCAGGCCGGCCCACAGCTCAGCCGTGGAGATGTCTTCCGCCCCGACGAAGCCGCCTCGGCGGATGCCTGTCGCCATCAGCAGGTTTTCGACCATCCCGGGTACCCCTCGGACGACGAGTAGCGCGCTGCCAAACCACAGCGGCGTGAGGAGCACCCACCGCGGGACGCGTCGTCCCCATGGCCGGACGGTGGCTACAACGACAGCCGCCCCGACGGCCGACATGAGGATGAGAGTGATGTTGAAGATCACGTACGCCCTCAGGCCCCAAGGTCCGTCGCCGGTCGGATCGTCACCGGGGAGGAACACCGCCACCACGTGGGACACGACGAAAAGGATCAGCCACGCGAACGTGCCGTACGCCCAACGAGTGCTGCCGTGAACTCTCATATCACCAGGATCGTCGCCTCGGTCGCCATGGCGCCTCCCGTCCTGAGGGGGGTTCATCTCCCGCATTGGAGGGAGGCTCGTGCTCGCGAGCGGCGACCGAGTCGGACGGTGGCTGGCCGTCGACCACGGTGGACATGCCCATTCGGCAGGCGGTCATCGCTCATGTGGCCTCGCGCCCGGTCGCCGCGCTTCACGGCCTGGCGTCCCCGCGAATCACCAGTGGTAGCCCAGGTTCACGGTCAATGCGGCCACCGCGGTGGAGAAGAACACGGCCCATCCCACAAGCTGGCGGGACCCGACGCGCAGGTGCGCAACGAGCGCGCCGATGAAGTACAGCACGAGGCCAGCGGCGGCGAGGGTGCCCAGCAGTGGCACGACGAACCCGGCCAGCAGTCCCGAGGAGCCTGCCGCCAGCAACATTCCCAACACCGGTACCCACGACCGCGGCACCCGCTTCATGTCCGCCTGGGCCTTTGGATAGTCGTGGCCGATCAGGTATGTGACGGCGGCGATGCCGTTGAAGACCGCGGCGAGGATGGTGCCCGTGACGTAAGCGGCGAACATGAATCTCCCCTTCGTGGTTTCTTGAAGGACGAGCTAGCGCCGTGGGTTGTGACTGCCGCCAGATGGGTGCTGCGAGCACCCTCAACACCTTGATGGCATCCGGGCCGTCGGTCAGGACGGTCAGCTCGTTGGCCGCAGCGAGCTGAACCGTACGCCGGTGGCCCGTTCGGACAGCTCCCACAGGCGGCGACCGTGCTCTGGGTCGGTCGCGGCCGCAGACAGTTTCCCCAGCGCGGGATGGCCGCGCAGCTCGGCCGGCCCGCCGGGGGCGACGAGCTGACCCGGCCGCGCCGTGGGGTCGGTGGCGGCGAACAGTTGCGGCCAGGCGCCGCGGTCGGCCGGCTGGGCGAGTAGGGGGTTGCCGATCCGGCCCAGCAGTATCCGCCAGATCGGGGTGGTGACGCTGGTCTGGAGGTTCGTGGCGGTGTAGCCGGGGTGGGCGAGGAAGCTCCGTAGCGGACTGTTCGCGGCGCTGAGCCGGCGGTGCAGCTCACAGCCGAAGATCGCGTTGGCCAGCTTGGATGTGTTGTAGAAGCCCATCGGCGAGTAGCCCTGCTCGCCGGTCGGGTCGACGAAGGGCAGCTTCGCCTGCCGGTGGTTGACCGATGTGACCGTGACCACCCGCGGGTCACGGCCGGCCAGCAACAGCTCGAGCAGGAGCCCGGTGAGAGCGAAGTGTCCAAGGTGGTTGGTCGCGAACTGCACCTCGTGCCCCTGAGGGCTGAGGGTACGTGGCGGGGCCATCACCCCAGCGTTGTTGATGAGCACGTCCAACCGGCGATGCTCGGCGTGCATCCGGTCGGCGAACTCCCGCACCGAGTCGAGGTCGGCCAGGTCGACCCGCCGTACCTCCAGATCGGTGGTGGGCAAGGAGGCGGCGATGCCGGCAGCCGCACGGCGGCCCTTCTCCTCGTCGCGGACGGCCAGCACCACGCGCGCGCCGTGAGCGGCGAGCGCCCGGGTGGTGACCAGGCCGAGTCCGCTCGTGGCTCCGGTAACGACGAAGGTGCGGTCGCTCAGGTCGGGGATCCGTTCCGCGGTCCACCCATCAGCAGTCATGCGTCCCACTGTGCTGTCGGTGGCACTGGGTGTCAAGGTGTGCGCCAGATGTCATGATTGGCATGACATAGCATCAGCGAATGAGATCTCGTGCGGACAGCAGCCTGGCGGAACGCAAACGCCAGCTCGTCGCCGGCGAGCTGCGCGACGCCGCCCTGATGCTGCTCGCCACCCGGGGCTTCGACGTGGTGACCGTCGACGACATCGTGGCGGCGGCCGGCATGTCGCGGCGCACCTTCTTCCGCTACTTCGCGTCGAAGGAGGACGTCGTCGTCCGGTTCCTGGCCGACATGGGCGCGGACATCGTCGCCGAACTCGCCGCTCGACCACGCGCTGAGCCACCATCGGTCGCACTGCGCCACGCCCTCTGGGTGCCCCTCGCCGCCTGCACCGACCACGCCGACCACGCCGAACGAGCCCGCGTCGTGGTCCGGCTCATCCTGGACACCCCTGCCCTGCATGCCCGCTGGCTGGAGCACCAGATCGAGTGGCGCGCCGATCTGGCCGCCGAGCTGGCCGACCGCCGCAGCCTCGACCCGGACATCGACCCCTACCCGCGGATGGCCGCCGGGATGGCCCTGCTGGCACTCGACACGGTGCTCCAGCAGTGGCAGGCGGGCGACGACGAGCAGCACCTGGCCGAGCTGACAGACCGCGCTCTCGCCGTCGTGGCGCCGGCCCTCGACGCGCCTACCGCGTCGCACGGCGCCGGCTGAGCGGCACCCCGCCGACAGCCCGCCACGGAGGCAAGGCCGTCGGAGCCTAACCCTCGGCTCCGAGGTCCTCGCGTTCGACGCCGACCGTCCCGCGTCCGCCGACGCCCCGGAACTTCGTCGGACGACGTACGCAACCGAGCCGTCGTCGTGCGCTGATCGTCCCTGTCGAGGGGCCGTGGATGCTGTCTCGCTGCCACACCGCATCCTCAGACAGAAGCGAATCGTCCAGGCTTCGAGTTCGAATGAACATTCCCGGCGGGCTGCCGCGAGCCTAGCGTCGGAAGCCGCCGTGCAGGGGATCCGCCCGCTCGGTTCCCGCACGGCACGGAGACGATGTGGTCAACGAGATCGGCCCGACGGCGCTGCCCGCGCGCGTCGAGCCCGAGGTGAAGACGCGAGCGGACGGCGTCGTCCTGCGTGTGCGGCGCGACGGGCGAACCGTCCTCGACGGGGTCCGGCTGGGCCTCCGCGTCGGCGGCGTCGACCTGGACGTCGGTTCGGTCCTCCTGCGCTCCCGCGACCGCGAGATCACCGACGAGTGGACCGCCCGGTCCGGCAAGGCGGCGGGAATCCACCGGTACGCGCATCGTGAGACGGTCCACGAGCTGCGCCATGCGAGTGGCCTCGAGTGGCAGATCCACGTCAGGGCAAGTGTGGACGGGGTGGCCGTCCGCTACGTGCTCGCCCGCCTGGAGGGCCACGGCCGCCTCGACGCCGACCGCACCCGGCTCACCGTCGAAGCCGACGCCCGCGTGTGGGCGCTCGACTACCAGACCTGGTACGAGACGCCACGCTTCGGTGCCGACGTCGCCGAGCTGCCACCCGGCGCCTACGGGTTCCCGCTTCTCGTCCGCTCGCCCCAGGCGGGGGTGTATCTCCTGCTCACCGAGGCGGCGATCGACGGCCGCTTCAGCGGCGCCCACGCCGAGATCCGCGACGACGGCGAGGCGCGGTTCGCGCTGGCCGACGAGTCGGTCGAAATCACGCGTGGTCCCGTGACTCCCTGGCGGGTGTTCATGATCGGCGACCTCGCCGCGATCGTCGAGAGCCGCTTCGTCGACGAGTTGGCGCCCGCACCCGACCCGTCGTCCGACGCGCGGTGGGTACGTCCGGGGCGCGCCGCCTGGTCGTGGTGGTCGGACTTCTACTCCGGTGCCCAGCTGCACCGGCAGCGGCACTTCGTCGACATCGCCGCGCGCCTCGGCTGGGAGCATCTCCTCATCGACTGCGGCTGGGACGAGACGTGGGTGCCCGAGATCGTGACCTACGCGAGTCGCCGCGGCATCCAGGTGCACCTGTGGGCGGTCTGGCACGACCTCGACGGGCCGGAGAATCTGGCGAAGCTGGCCCTGTGGCGGTCCTGGGGGGTCGCCGGCATCAAGGTCGACTTCATGGAGTCCGAGTCGAAGGAACGCTACCGCTGGTACGACACGATCCTCGCCGAGACCGCCCGGCTCGGTCTACATGTGAACTTCCACGGTTCGGTCATCCCGCGCGGGTGGGCGCGAACCTGGCCCCAGGTCATCGGCTACGAAGCCATTCGCGGCAGCGAGTACTACGTCTTCTACGAGGGCACGCCCCTGACCGCCGCGCACAACGTGATCCAGCCGTTCACCCGCAACGCGGTCGGGGCGATGGACTACACGCCTGTCGCGTTCGGGGCGCCGGGGCGGACCACGAGCGACGGCCACGAGCTGGCGCTCAGCGTGGCGTTCGAGTGCGGCATCACCCACTTCGCTGACGACGTCGACGCCTACCTTGCCAGGCCGGACGCTGCGCGGTTCCTCGCGGAACTCGGGCCCGTGTGGGACGAGACGGTACTGCTCGCCGGTGACCCCGACCACGAGGCCGTCATCGCCCGCCGATCCGGTGACCGCTGGTTCATCGGCGGCATCGCCACCGGGCCGGCGCGCCGTCTCACCGTCCCGCTCGACCGGCTTGCGCTTGGGCCGGCTGATGCGTGGATCGTCGGCGACGGCGCCGAGGGCGGCCTGGCCTCCCAGCGGCGACCCGTCGACGACAAGCTGGTCGTCGACGTGGCGGACAACGGCGGCTTCGTCGCCATCGTCGCCACCCGCGGCGCCCGAATGCACCGAGCCGTCGAGCGGCCCGAGCAGGCCGCCCCGCGGGTGGACCTGCCCGTCCAACTGCTCGGCCCGGACGGCGGGGCCATCCTGCGGACCGACGGACACCTGCGGCTACCGCCCGGCTGGTCGGCGGAACACCTCGACGGTGACTGCTGGAGGGTCTCTGCGCCCGCCTCCCTGCCACCCGGTCGGGCTGGCGTGGTCACGGTCGAAACGCCGGGCGAGGACGGCGTCCCGATCGTGGCGCACGCCCGCCTGTTCCGACCTCTGACGCCCGGCTCCCATCGCCTGTCCGCGCTGACCATGGTCGCGTTCGAGAACGAGAGCGGCCCGATCGAACGCGACCAGAGCAACGGCGGCGGCAACCCGGGCGACGGCCGCCGCATGAGTATCGCGGGCACGGAGTTCGACGACGGGCTCGGCGCGTCCACGCCGTCGCGGATTGAGCTCTACCTGGGTGGTTCGGTCACCCGCTTCACCGCCCGCATCGGCGTCGACGACGAAACCCCGGGCACCGCCGCCCGGATGAGCGTGCACGCCGACGGGGTCGAGCTGTTCAGCGCCGACGTCCGCTCCGGCGAACCCCCGCGCGACATCGACGTCGGCATCCCCGGCGCCGCCACGCTGAGCCTGCGCGCGGACACCCTGCCCAACCACCCGGAGCCGGCCCACGTCGACTGGGCGTCGGGCCGCCTCCACCTGCACCACCACACCGCCACCACCCCGGCCGAGCACTGACGCTCGGCCACCCACCAAGGAGAAACCATGCGAAACGGCAAGAGATGGGTCGCCGCCGCGGCCGTACTGGTCACCCTCGCCGCGACCGGATGCAGTAGCACCGGAGGCGATGGCAAGGTCACCTTGAGCTACGCGACCTGGAGCGACGACCAGAAGCCGGCCATGGAGGCGATCGCCACGGCCTTCGAGGACAAACACCCCAACATCGACGTCCAGGTGCAGGTCCTGCCATGGCCCGAATACTGGTCCACTCTGCAGGTCGGGGCCGCAGGACGCACCGCACCCGACGCGTTCTGGATGCTCGCCGACCAGTTCCCCGCCTACGCCAAGGGCAACCAACTGCTCGACATCACCGACGCGGTCAAGACGGCGGGCGTCGACCTGGCCGCGTACCCCAAGGCCGTCCTTGACCTGTACGACGTCGACGGCAAGCTTTTCGGCCTGCCGAAGGACTTCGACACGAACGCGATCTGGTTCAACAAGGCCCTTTTCGACAAGGCAGGCGTGGCCTACCCGAACGACAACTGGACCTGGGACGACGCGCGTGCGGCCGCCCGTAAACTCACCAACCCCGCCGCCGGCGTCTGGGGCATCGCCGCCCCGATCGACCGACAGGGCGGCTACTACAACAGCATCTACCAGGCCGGCGGCACGGTGATCGGCGCCGACGGCAAGGCCGCCATCGACAGCCCGGAGGCCGTTTCCGGTCTGCAGTTCTGGACCCAGATGCACGCCGACGGCCTCTCGCCGACGCTCAAGCAGCTCTCGGACACCGAAGCCGTGCAGATGTTCATGGACCAGAAGGTCGCCATGTACTTCTCCGGCTCCTTCTGGGCCCAGCGCATCTACGGCGACCAGGCGCTGCGCCCCCACGTCGGTGTCGCGCCGCTGCCGAAGGCGAAGCAGCGGGCCACCATGATCAGCGGCATCCTCAACGCCGGATACGCCGGCACCAAGCACCCCAAGGAACTCGCCGAATTCCTCATCTTCGCCAGCGGCAAGGACGCGGCTGTCATCCAGGCCAAGAGCGGCGCGGTGCTGCCCGCCTACCAGAACACCCAGCAGGGTTGGCTCGACGCGATGCCCGAGTTCAACCTCAAGGTCTTCGTCGACGCCGTCGACTACGCGGTGCCGCTGCCGATCGCCGGTGACGCCGCCAAGTGGACCGGTCTCGAAACCCAGTACCTCGGCCCGGCGTGGGAAGGCAAGCAGGCCGCTGCCGACGCCGCCCGGGCGTACAACACAGCCATCAACGAGGTCCTCGCGCAGTGACCACCGACATCGCCAGCCCTCCCCCGCGGCAGCGCAAGCGCCGCGGGGGAGGGCTCCTGCCCGCACCCGGATGGGGCTACCTGATGATCGCCCCGGCGCTCATCGGCCTCGTCGCCCTCTACGTCTGGCCGTTCCTCACCACGTTCGGCAAGAGCTTCATGGACGTTCCGGCCTTCGGGCCCGGGACGTTCACCGGAGTCGACAACTACACCGAACTGCTCGGCGACGGACGCTTCTGGCAGGCCCTGCGCAACTCCGCGCTCTACACCGCGATCCTGCTGCTCGGCCTCCCCGCCGCGATCGTGCTCGCCGCGCTCATCGAGCAGGTCGGCCGCGCCCGCGCCTTCTACCGGGTCCTGTTCTTTCTGCCGGTCGTGACGCTGCCGGTCGCGATCAGCATGGTCTGGCGCTTCATCTACAACGGCGACTTCGGCCTGCTGAACTACGTCCTCTCCCTGGTCGGCGTCCCCGGACAGTACTGGGTCGCCGATGCGACCTTCACGATCTACGCGGTCGGTGCCGTCGGCATCTGGATGAGCCTCGGCATCAACCTCATCATCCTCGGAGCTGGACTCCAGTCGATCCCGCAGGACCTCTACGAGGCCTCCGCGCTCGACGGAGCGGGACGGGTCCGCCAGTTCTTCCGGATCACCCTGCCGCTGCTGTCGCCGAGCGTGTTTCTGGTGACCGTGCTGACCGTGATCTCCGCGCTGCAGATGTTCGACCTGATCTTCGTGATGCTCCGCAGCGTCAACAACACCGCGCTCGCCGACTCGAAGACCATCGTCTACCTCTTCTACGAGAAGGCCTTCGTGGAGTTCGACCAGGGCTACGGTGCGGCGATCGCGATCGTGCTCCTCATGGTGATCATGGCCGCGACCCTCGTCCAGTTCCGCCTGCAACGTCGGTGGGTGTTCTATGACTGATCAGATCCTGCGCAGCAGGCGCATGGAGCGCGCGGCAGCCGCATCCAAGGCCTCCCGCCACGGCGAGTGGGTCATCCACCTCGTCCTCGCCGTCGCGGCAGTCGTCATGGTGGCGCCGTTCGTCTGGCAGCTGCTCACCATCTTCAAGTCCAACCGCGAAGCCTCCCAGATGCCGCCGACGTTCCTGCCCGAGGACCCGACCACCGGCGCCTTCACCACGTTCTTCGGCTCGGTGCCGTTCTGGGCGCAACTCACCGTCTCCGTGTCCGCGCTCGTACTCCGCGTCATCGGGCAACTCGCCGTCTCGGCGCTCGCCGGTTACGCGTTCGCCCGGCTCCGGTTCCCCGGACGCCGGATCCTGTTCGGGCTGTTCATCGCCATGCTCATGGTGCCCAGCCAGCTGTTCCTCATCGGGCAGTTCGAGATCATCAGGGACCTCGGGATGCTCGACACCATTCCCGCCCTGGCGATCCCGGGCATGTTCTCGGCCTTCGGGATCTTCCTGATGCGGCAGGCCTTCATGTCGATCCCCGCCGGGTTCGAAGAGGCCGCCCGACTCGACGGCGCCGGACCCCTGCGGACGTTCTGGGACATCATGCTGCCCATGGCCCGGCCGACCATGGCGGCGCTGGCCGTCCTCACCTCGCTCTACTCCTGGAACGATCTGCTCTGGCCGCTCATCGTGACCCCGCGCGGTGACAAGCGCCCCATCACCGTCGGCCTGGCCGGGCTCCAGGGCCAGTTCGGAACCGACTACCCGACCCTCATGGCCGGCGCCCTCGTCGCGTCGCTGCCGCTCATCCTCATCTTCCTGGCGCTTCAGCGGCAGTTCTTCTCCGGCATCGCGAGCAGCGGCTTGAAAGGCTGAACCACTGTCGGGCCGAGCCGGACCCAGGCGACGACCGGGGTTGCGGGTTCGTTCGGATGCCACGCCGGTATCCGGACGAACCCCCGGCCGCACGGCGAGCTGGTGCGGTCACACGTCGAAGGCAGCATCGGCGAGGTCGTAGCCGGCATGGCGGCGGCGGAAACCGCTCGGGCTCATCCCGTGGTGTTTCCGAAAGACCCGCGAGAAGTAGAAGGCGTCGTCGAAGCCGATCTCGGACGCGACCTCGGTGACCGTCGCATCCGTCGTGTCGAGCAGCTGCCGCGCCCTCGCCATCCGCAGCGCGGTGTGGTGAGCCAACACCCCGCCTCCGGTCGCCCGGCGAAACAGGGTGCTCAGATGCGACGGCGACACCCCCACCAGCCGCGCCAGCTCGGGCACCTTCACGTTGCCGTCGAGCCGCTCGGCCAGGTAGCTCATGGCGCGCTGCAGCGGATCCCCCGGCTCGGGCAGCAGGCGATCGACGCTGATTTGCGTCAGCAGCTTCCACGCGGTCCCCGCCGCGCCCAGCAGCCGGATGGGCGTCTGGTCGCGCTCGACGCAGGTGACGATCTCGTCCAGCAGCGCCACCGCCCGACCGATAGCCCGCACCGGAACCACGGGTCGCTCGGTCGTGGCCTCCATGCAGTCCACGAGCTTCGACACGTCCGAGCCCATCAGGTGTGCCCACCAGATCGTCCAGGGATCGCGCTCGTCGGCACCGTACTCGTGTGGGACGCCGCGGGGGATGACCAGCGCCTGCCAAGCCCCGATCCGATGCATGCCCGACCCGACGCGCGCCCAGCCCAAGCCCGAGGCACAGACGATCAGGACCACCTCGGGCGTGCCCCGAGGGCGTTGCATCCGGTGGTCAGCGGCATCCGGGTAGTATCCGGCGTCGGTGACGAGGAGCCGCCCGGTGATCGGGCGCCGCAGCGCCTCGGCGACGAGCGGACGGGGCACCGAGGCCAGCCTCTGCCCCCGAAAACCCTCCTGGAGCGGCACCGGTCTATCGTGCGCCGTCACCAGCGGATTGTCCATGCCGTGGGCCATCCAATCCATCGCCGGCCGTTTCTCCCCTGTTGAGTTCGACCTACGGCGCGTGGGTACGTCAGATGTCCCGCATCGCCCCGTGATGAGGCGACGCTGAAAATCTTCCTCCGGAGATTGACCCTCAAAGATGTCCGATGTTAACTGCACATCAACGATGTGGATCGATGTTTTCCTGCCTGCCGTCAACTCGGCGGGGTGGCAGCGTTCCACGTCGTCTCGACATCGCCCTCGTTTCGGCGGACGCGGGCAGGCCGGGGCACTTCCCGGGGTGCGAGACCTGCATCCGCACGACGATCCAGAGGAGATCGTGTCGATGAAGATGACGCCGCCGCTACGAATCGCGCTCGCCGTCCTGCTCGCCGGTGGTGTCGTCGCCACCGGCCCGCCGCACCGGCCACGGCGGCACCGACGGACGCCGCGTTCGGCACCGGCACCGGCACGTTGAACGTCAACCGGGCGGCCGCCGGGTCGTGGGAGACCTTCGCCCTGGTCCGCAACGCGGACGGCTCGGTCAGCCTGCGGGCGACGGTCGGCAACAGGTACGTGGTGGCGGAGAACGGCGGGGCCGAGGCACTGATCGCGAACCGAGACGCGATCGGCCCCTGGGAGAAGTTCGACCTGATCACCCTCTGAAACGCCGACGCGACGGGTCCGAAAAGGGCCCGCCGGCCGGCATCGTCTCGTCGAGCCCGGCGTCAGCGGCCCGGCTTCGTCCACCCCTCCCGGCGAGCGCGCACCCACCGGTGCCCGTACGCCCGACCGGTCCGGCCGTCCCGTCCCTCGAACCCCGGAGTACGCCATGATCCGCACACCGCGTCCGCGCCTCACCGCGGCCGTCGTCCTGGCCATCCTCGCCGGCCTACTGCCAATCCTGGTGGCGGTCACCGCCGCCGCACCGCCAGCGGCAGCGGCACCGCCCGCGACCAGCCAGTTCGAGAAGGTCAAGCTCGACGGTGGGCTCTCCATGGGAGAGCCGATCGAGTTGTCCGTCCTGCCCGACGGCAAGGTGCTCTACATCAATCGGGGCACCAGCTCCGGCGGTGGGCAGGTCCGCCTGTACAACCCGGCCACCCGCGCGACCACGGTCGCGCTGACCCTCCAGCTCGACGCCCGCTTCGAGGACGGCCTGATCGGCATCACCCCGCACCCGAGGTTCGCCACGAACCGTTGGGTGTACCTGTTCTACTCGCCGGTCGCGACGCCGCTGGTGAACCGCATCTCGCGGTTCACCTTCAATCCGAGCACGCTGGTCCTCGACCCGGCGAGCGAGACCCGGCTCATCGAGTGGCCGACCGAGCGCCGGCTCTGCTGCCACTCGGCCGGTTCGATGACCTGGGACAGCAACGAGAACCTCTACTTCGCCGTCGGCGACAACACCAACTCCGGCGGGGACTCGGCGGGCATGGCGCCGATCGACGAGCGGACCAGCCGCGACGCCCAGTACGACGCGCAGCGCACCTCGGGCAACACCAACGACCTGCGCGGAAAGATCAACCGAATCCACCCGGAGGACAACGGCACGTACACCGTGCCGGCGGGCAACCTCTTCGCGCCGGGCACCGCTGGCACCCGCCCGGAGATCTATGTGATGGGCGTGCGCAATCCGTACCGCGTGTGGGTGGATCGAAAGAGCAGCAACACCCTCTACTGGGGTGAGGTCGGGCCGGACGCGGGAGCGACGATCGCCAACCGGGGACCTGCGGCGTACGACGAGTGGAACCGGGCCACGGCGCCGGGCAACCACGGTTGGCCGTACTGCGGTGGACCCAACGTCGCCTACAACGACTGGGACTTCGCCACCAACTCGCCGCGCGGCTGGTTCCCGTGCGGTGGCAGCACCGGCCCGGTGAACAACTCGCCGCGCAACACCGGCCTCCAGCAACTGCCGCCGACCCGGGGCGCGCTGGTCTGGGAGCAGCACGGCGGCAGCCGGGAGTGGCCCGCCCTGGACAACCCGGGTGGCTGCGGCTCGCCCAACCACGCCGAGGTCTACCACTACGACCCCAACCTCGTCTCGGACGTGAAGTGGCCGCAGTACTACGACAACAAGCTGCTCATCACGGAGTACTGCCGTAACTGGATCAAGGAGGTCCAGTTCGACAACGGCAACGCGCGTACCGGCAACCCGACGATCATCGAGCCGGTGCTGGCCGGGATGTCGTTCGTCCACCCGATCGACATGGAGTTCGGGCCGGACGGATCGCTCTACCTGCTGGAGTACGGCAACGGCTACTTCTCCGGCGATGCCGCCGCCGGGCTCTACAAAATCAACTACGTGGCCGGGGGCCGGTCCCCCACCGCCGTCGCGTCGGCCACCCCCGACAACGGCCTCAGCCCACTGACGGTCGGCTTCTCCAGCGCCGGCAGCACCGACCCGGACGGCGACCCGCTGACCTACGCGTGGGACTTCGACAGCAACGGCACCGTCGACTCCACCGCCGCGAACCCCACCTACACGTACGCCAGCAACGGCGACAAGCGCGCCCGGCTCACGGTGTCCGACGGCACCGGCCGCTCCGGCACCATCCAGGTGGCCGTCGTGGTGGGCAACAACCGGCCCACCGTCTCGCTCAACGGCATCCCCAACGGCGGGCTGTTCTCGTGGGACGAGAACCTGACCGCCACCGCCACCGCCTCCGACGCCCAGGACGGCACGATCCCGTGCGCGAACGTGGTGATCCGGGCGGCTCTCGGCCACCAGGAGCACGCGCACGAGGAGGGCCAGGGCACCGGCTGCGGCTTCACCGTCAACACCGGGCCGGTGCACGCCGGGCCGGACTCGGTGCTCTTCTTCCTGCTGCGGGCCGGGTACACCGACCGGGGCGCCCCCGGCGCGGTTCCGCTGACCGCCGAGAAGGACGTCACGCTCTGGCCCAAGCAGTGGCAGGCCGAGCACTACGTCTCGCTGCACGGCCCCCAGGTGATCAATGCGGGCGGCGCCGAGGGAGGCCGGCGGCTCGGTGACATCCAGAACGGCGAGTACGTCCGGCACCACGCGGTGAGCCTGAAGGGCATCACCGGGATCCGGGCCCGGGTCTCCTCGGACAAGGCCGGCAACGTCGCCTCCTTCCGGTACGACTCGCCGACCGGCCCGGAGGTAGCCCGGGTCACCGTGCCCAACACCGGCGGCTGGGACGCCTACACCGAGGTCACCGCACCGGTCACCAAGCCCGACGACAACACCCACGACCTGTACGTCGTGTTCACCGGCGGCACCGGAGGTGCCCTGCTCGACCTGGACAGCTACACGTTCACCGGCGCCGGGGTGAGCACCCCGGCCGGCGGCACCCGCACCGGGCCGATCCGGGGCATGGGCAAGTGCGTCGACGTCAACGCCGGCGGCACCACCGACGGCACCCGCGTCCAGATGTGGGACTGCATCACCGGCGCCACCAACCAGCAGTGGACGCTGCCCGGCGACGGCACCATCCGCAGCCTGGGCAAGTGCCTGGACGTCCAGTCCAGCGGCACCACCAACGGCACGCCGATCCACCTGTGGACCTGCAACGGCACCGGGGCCCAGCAGTGGGTGTCCGGCACCGCCGGCAGCCTACGCAACCCGCAGGCCAACCGGTGCCTCGACATCCCCGCCTCCACCCCGACCAACGGACGGCAGTTGCAGATCTACGAGTGCAACGGCACCGCCGCGCAGAACTGGACCCTGCCGTGACCCGACCCTCCAACCTCCCGCAAGGAGCCCCCATGCACAGACGCGCCATCACCGCGGTCGCCGCCGCCGTGGTCGCCGGACTCACCGTCGCCGCCGGAGCGATGACGGTGACCCCGACCCCGGCCGAGGCCGCACCGCTGACCAAGATCCTGGTCTTCTCCAAGACCGCCGGCTTCCGGCACTCCTCCATCCCGAACGGCATCGCGGCGATCCAGCAGCTCGGTGCGGCGAACGGCTTCACCGTCACCGCCACCGAGGATGCGGCCACCTTCACCACGGCCAACCTCGCCCAGTACCAGGCGGTGGTCTTCCTCAGCACCACCGGCGACGTGCTCAACGCCGGCCAGCAGAGCGCGTTCGAGGCGTACCTGGCCGGCGGCGGTGGCTTCGCCGGGGTGCACGCCGCGGCCGACACCGAGTACGAGTGGCCGTGGTACGGCGGCCTGGTCGGGGCGTACTTCGCCTCGCACCCGGCCACCCAGCAGGCGACCGTACGGGTCGAGGACCGGGCCAACGCCTCCACCGCGCACCTGCCGTCAACCTGGACCCGCACCGACGAGTGGTACAACTACCGCGCCAACCCCCGCTCGGCGGTCAAGGTGCTGGCCAGCCTCGACGAATCCTCGTACAGCGGCGGGTCCATGGGTGGCGACCACCCGATCACCTGGTGCCACAGCTACGGCGGCGGACGCTCCTGGTACACCGGCCTCGGCCACACCGAGCAGAGCTACAGCGACCCGAACTTCACCCGCATGCTGCTCGGCGGCATCCAGGTGGCGGCCGGCGCCGTGGCGGCCGACTGCCGGCCGGAGCCCGGCTACACCCCGCTGTTCGACGGCACCCAGACCAGCCTCGCCCAGTGGCGGCAGGCCGGGCCGGGCGGCTTCACCCTGGCCGACGGCACCCTCACCTCGTACGGCGGCATGGGGTTGCTCTGGTACCCGGTGCGTACCTTCGGCAACTACTCGCTCAAGGTCGACTGGATGATGCCCGGCGACGACAACGGCGGGGTCTTCATCGGGTTCCCCGATCCGCAGGGCGACCCATGGGGCCCGGTCGACACCGGTCACGAGATCCAGATCGACGCCACCGACGGCGACCCGACGCGCACCACCGGCAGCGTCTACAGCTTCCAGGCGCCGAACCAGGCCGCTCGTTCGGCGGCGCTCAACCCACCCGGCTCGTGGAACACCTACGAGATCGGCGTGCACGGCCAGCGGGTAGAGATCTGGCTCAACGGAGTCAAGATCAACGATTACGTCAGCAGCCGGGCCATCGCCAACGGCTACATCGGGTTGCAGAACGACGGCGCCGGGTTGGACATCAACTACCGCAACGTGCGGATCAAGACGGACGGTCCGAGCGAGCCGCCCGCCACCGACCTGGCCCGCGGCCGGGCGGTGACGGCGTCCAGCGTCGAGCCGGGCAGCGCACACATCGCCGCCAACGCGGTGGACGGCAACGCGGCCACCCGCTGGGGCAGCGCGTACACCGACCCGCAGTGGATCTCCGTCGACCTGGGGGCCACGTACGCGATCAACCGGGTGCGGCTGGCCTGGGAGACGGCCCACGCGCGGGCGTACCAGGTACAGGTGTCGCCGGACAACGTGACCTGGTCGCCGGTGCACACCACGACCGCCGGAGACGGTGGCGTCGACGACCTCACGGTCAGCGGCACCGGACGCTACCTGCGGGTGTACGGCACCCAGCGGGCCACCCAGTGGGGCTACTCGCTGTGGGACCTCAACGTCTACGGCACCGCCGCCGGTGGCACCCTGCTCTCCCAGGGGCGGCCGGTCACCGCGTCCAGTGTGGAGCCGGGTAGCGCACACGTGGCCGCCAACGCCGTGGACGGCAACGCGGCCACCCGCTGGGGCAGCGCGTACACCGACCCGCAGTGGATCTCGGTGGACCTCGGCGCGTCCCGCACCCTCGACCGGGTCCGCCTGACCTGGGAGGCGGCGTACGCGCGGGCGTACCAGGTCCAGGTCTCCCCCGACAACGTGACCTGGTCGCCCGTTTACACCACGGCCACGGGCGACGGCGGCGTGGATGACATCGCCATCTCGGCAGCCGGCCGCTACCTACGCGTCCAGGGCACCCAACGGGCCCTGCCCGGGTACGGCTACTCGCTGTGGGAGTTGGAGGTGCACGGCAGCTGACCCTGTCGCTTTCCCCGCCTCGCCCTCCGAGGCACCGATCCCCCCACCGGGTCCGCCGTCGAACCGCCCCCTCCGGCGACGGCGGACCACCACAGGGCAGCCGGTGCGGCTGGCGTCCCCCGGCCGCACCGGCTGCCCCTCGACCTGGTGGAACCGCTGGATGCGGGCGGTCGCGGAAGGACACCTGCGACGGAATCGCAAGGGCGACCACCAGTGCCTTCTGCCGGGCCAACGGCGCCAGGTACGACCATTGCCCCGTCGGCGCGGGTGAACCGCACCGACGGGGCAACGACTATCGGAAGGGCGCTAACTCGTGACGATCCTGATCGTCGCCGTGCGGTAGTTGTTGCGCTTGTCGCTCTTCGTCGGGTCGTAGTTGTTCTCGATGTTGCCGGCACTGTCGACCGAGAACCAGCGGAACGTCGTCGTCTCGGTCACATGGAACACCTGCCCCGGCTCGCGGAACTCGGTCGCCGCGTAGCGGGGCGACTCGAGCGTGGGGCGGCTGCCGTCGGTCGTGTAGTAGATGGTGGCCGGCTCACTGGTTTCGAGCCGCACGTCGACTGGCCCGGAGTAGCGCCCCTCGCCGGGGACGAGCCGGGACGTCGGGTTCTTGTTGTCCCTGCCCCAGTCCGCCGCGACCCGGAACATCTCCATGATCCCGTTGGCGTACTCCATCGTTTCGGCGTGGCCACTGACGAGGTCGGGGTTGCCCACCCACTCCGGTTGGAACGAACCGCCCTGCCAGTTGCCGGTGGCCGGGTTGTAGACGGAGCCGCCGACCTCCCAGCCGAACGCGTAGATCCCGTAGGTGTGGTACAGGTCCTCACGCACGTTGCCCGCCGAGGAGTAGAGGACGTCGGACGAGCCGCCGACGTTCTCCGGCGTGACGACGGTCTCCCGGTGCGCCTTGACCTGCGACAGGATCCGGGCGGCCGACTGCCAGTAGAACGCCTCGTCACCCAACGGCGGGCGCGGCGTGGTGATCCGGCCGTCCGCGAT
The DNA here is from genome assembly GCF_050936255.1 of Micromonospora sp. CA-259024. Taxonomy (NCBI): domain Bacteria; kingdom Bacillati; phylum Actinomycetota; class Actinomycetes; order Micromonosporales; family Micromonosporaceae; genus Micromonospora; species Micromonospora sp. CA-259024. Next base: position 2,482,496 of record NZ_JBNJND010000001.1, read on the forward strand.
GTAGGCGCCGGGCTGCCAGAACAGTTGGCCGCCGTTGGAGTGCACCGACATCATGAACTTGATGTTCTTGTACTTCTCGACCAGCCAGATGATGTTCTTCGACTCGGGCTCGGACAGCTCCTCGGGCCCCTGGTAGGTGTCGCTGACGCAACTGGTCGACGCGCCCGAGTAACCGTCGTGCCCCGACCCGACCCGGTAGTTCCGGTTCAGGTCGACGCCCCAGGAGTTGCGTCGACCCGGATCGGCGTTCGCGTCCGGGCAGTGGTTGGTCATGTTCCGGCGCTGGGAGGCGAAGTTGTAGAAGCTGTAGTTCGCCCCGTCGGGGTTGTTGGACAGGATGAAGAAGACGTCGGTGTTGTCGACGATCCTCTTCGTCTCCCGGTCGGAGCGGTAGTTGTGCACCAGACGCTCGGCAGACTCCAGACTGGTCGTCGCCGGCACCCACTCACGGGCGTGGTCCTGCGCCTGGATCAGGACACCGGGCTTCTTGCCGTCACGGTGCTTGCCGATCCGCAGGACCGGGATCGTGGCCGGGCCACGTGGCACCTCGCCCGCCGGTGCGCCGGCGCGCTTCTGGTCGAGGAAGTCGGTCAGCGCCACCGGGCCCGCCGTCGGCGCGACGATGCCGGTGCCCTCGTTGGTGCGGTACGGGTGCGCCCGGTCGATGAGGCCCTGGGACCGGGTCCGCAGTGCCTCCGCCACCTCCGTGGCCGTACTCGCCGGCCCACCGGACGCATCCGTGGCGAGCAGGACGCGAACCGCCTTGCCCGCGACCTCCACCGCGAGCGGGAGGTCCGCACCCGGCCGGTCCACGAAGTCGACCGTGATGTCGTTGCCGCCCTCGTGGCCCCACGCCGCCGAGGTGACGACGACCGCCGCCTGCCCCGTACCGCCGATCTGGGCCTGCGCCTTGCGCTGGTACCCGTTCGTCTGGTTCGGCAGGTAGACGATCTCGGCGATGTCCGGGTACTGGCGGGCGATCTCCTTGGCGCGACTGTAGAGCTGCTGCGGGTGCTTGTAGCCGTCCACGAAGTCCGACTTGTAGGACGGGTTCGCCGTCAGCGGCGGCGGGGCGTCCTCCAACCAGTTGGAGACGACGCCGGTGACGACGCCACCGGTGGAGCTCGTCACCTGGATCTTGTTAGGGCGTGCGTCGAGCTTGAACAGGTTCCGGTGGAACATGTACTGCCCGGAGTCGACGAACCGGCTCATCGTCCGGGCGAAGCCGAACGGCGTGCCCTTGCCCGAGTCGTTCTCCAGCTGCATCCCGACGACCGGGTCCGCCTGCTGCCCCTCGGTGGTCCGCGCCTCGACGTAGAGAAAGCCCTGGCCCTTGGTGGTGAACCAGTCGGCGCGGGCGATTCGTACCGTCGCCTCGTGGTTCGACGGCTGGACCGCCCGCGCGCCGGCGGCGCCGATGCCGCCGTCGGCCTCGTCGCTCCAGGCGAAGCCCGCGTCGTCGCCGAGCACCTCGACGCCCATCGCCGTGAGTTCGGCGATCTGCGCGGAGGTCACCACCGCCTCGCCTTCGATGCCGGTCGGCACGCGCCGGAGGCCGTGCTCGAGGTCGAAGCCGGCAGCGGCCACCTTGTCCAGCATGTCGGCGCCGGTCAGCCTGATGTGTACGAGGCGAACCGAGTCTGGACTCTCGATCTGGGACCGATCGGTGGTGGCTGACGGCCCCGTGGGATCCGCGCCCGCAGGCCCGGTCGCCACGAGGATGCTACCCACCAGGGCGGGCAGCGCGAGAAGCGCGATGCGCCGTTGTATGCGCCGCATTCCCCCTCCTTCTGCTTACGACGGGTGATTGAGGTGGTGGCAGGACTCCGTGCGCGTCGCCCCCATGTAGGACAGCCATGCCGAACGCGCGAAGAGCCTGGGTACGACGACCATCGTCGGTGCGAGAACGAGCGGGAGGGCCTGAGCGGGGCTGGGTCCGGTGAGCGTATGTGCGTTTGCGGCCTCAGTGGATCGTGTCGATCGAATTTGAGCATTCCTTGAGGCGACCGGCGCCGCGAACGGCGGAGAGCCGGCGTCGAGGAGAACCGAGCGATGGACGGCGCGTGCGGATCACGTGGTTTGATCACGACGTCGATCCGAAGGGGGCATGGTGGGACCCAAGGCGATCATCTTTCACGGAACCGGCGGCAACCCGGACGTGTGCTGGTATCTGTGGCTGGCAGAACGGCTCAAGGCCCGAGGCTACGCTGTCGAGGTGCCGCACCACCCCGGCATCAATGTCGAGCCGATCGCCACGTTCCTGCCGAAGGTGCTGAACGCGCACAGCTTCGACGAGGACACCGTCCTGGTGGGCCATTCCGGTGGCGCGGCCCTCCTGCTGGCGCTCCTGGAGCATGTCGAGGTAACCGTCGCTCAGGCAATCCTGGTTGCCGGCTACTGCACCCGGCCCAACACCGAGGAAGAGCCGGTTCTCCAGCAGCACTACGACTGGGCCGCGATCCGGTCCCACGTGCGAGACATCTACTTCATCAACTCACGCAAGGATCCGTACGGCTGCGACGACCGACAGGGACGCGCCATGTTCGAGCGGCTCGGCGGCACCCAGATCGTGCGCGACGACGGGCACTTCGGCGACCACGACCAGCCGTACGAGCGGTTCGAACTACTCGACCGACTCATCCCCTGACGCCGCTGATGACCCGTGGCCGCCCATGAGGTCACCGACGTCGGAGCAGCCCACGTCTGGCCATGTACGCACGCAACGTCTCGGCATCCTCGGCGGACATCAACCAGCGGGGGATCACGGTCGCCGGCATCCGGCCGACGTACACGATCCAGAACTCAGGGGTATCCCTCACCTGGGCGACCCCGTCCCAGGCGATGCCGCCGGACTCCGAACCGCTGCGCATCATGATGTTGTCATCGGTGATGTCGTAGGCGCCCTCGACGGCGTAGCGACTGGAGCGGCGTCGGGCGCGCAACCGCACCCACGGCAGATACAACATCGACAGCAGGCCACCCACGACCATCGCCATCCACAGCGGCGAGATCTGCTCGCCCCACGCGAACCCCCGCGAGACGGCCAGACCGATCGCCCCGACCGCCGCCAGCGCCGCGCCGATATAGCCGAACTTGCGCAGTCGAACACTGCCGAGCGCGGCGGCCACGCGGCCCGGGTAGGCAGGATCGGCCGGGACGTCAAAACGAATGTGCACGCCAGAACGATAGTGCCCGAACCGTCTGGCCATGGCCGGGCCGTGACGGTCGAATAGTCCGAGGCTGTGGCATTCGGCCTGATCAGCTGCCGATGGGTCCTGCCGTGCCGCTCAGGCGAGGCCCTGGTGCCGTCTTCCGGACGGGCGTCTGCGGACTGGCGGCGCTCGCCCCGGCCAGTGCTGTCGTTGGTCCGAGGGCCAACAGGCTAGTTTGCTCGGATGAGTCTCCTCGATGACGTCGCCAGGCGTGACAGTTGGCGATGCTGGGTGTGCGACGAGCCGGTCGACGCCGACATGTCGGTGAACGACCCGCGTGGCCCCAGCGTCGACAGCCGCACCGCCGACAAGAAGGCCAAGGTCGCCGAGCGACTCGCGCACCGCGCCTGCAACACGCGCAAGGGCGCGGTCAAGGTGGTCATCGCCTGGCCGGACCGTCTGCACGTGGTGGAGCCCGCACCGCTGATCACCGTCGCCGAACGACTCGAACGCAAGGGTGGCCGCGAGTTGGTCGCCCGCTGCCCGAGCCAGAAGGACGCCCAGGAGGCGGCAGACTGGCTCGTCGACCGGTTCTCCCGGCTGGTGCCCGGGCTGCCGGTGACCGCGAATGTCGACGCAGGCGGCGGACAGTACCTCGTCACCCTGGCCACCGGCCGCCGCTGACCGGCAGCCCTGCTCGGCAGGCCACCGCCGACCCAGGGCAGCCCGGACCCGAACCACCGCCAACACTGCCGCACCACCCACGAGACCCCCGCCGCTCACCGTGCGTCAACGGCACCGAACGGTTCGAGCGCCCTCAGGGGCAGGAGAGTGCGCCGACCGTTTCAGCTTGCCTGAGCGACCTAGCTTGGAGGACGGCGCCTACTAATCGATGGCATACCCGACCTACCCGTTCGACCAGGAGAGCCGTGGACGCGAATTCCATCACCGCCATCTCCGCAACTGTGATCGCCGTCGCTTCACTTGTGGTCTCAATTACGGAGGCACGAGCGAACCGAAGGCACAACTTCCAATCGGTTCGCCCATTGTTGAGCCTGGACTGCCTCCGGTCGGATGGCGGCCTGACAGGCATCCGAATCCGAAATGCCGGCCTTGGCCCGGCTGTTATTCGGGCGGCTACGCTTTATCTCGACGACGAGGAAGTCGGGCTGTGGGAGAAAGCGGTCGTCGATCCACTGCGCGGCACGTTCGCGGTCTGGCCAAACTTTACATCCCTTCGCCGGGGTAGACCCATCCCAGTCGGCCAGGAACTGATGATCCTTGCCGTCGAGGATTACGATCCGGCGAGAGATGGCGAATTTTGGGTGGCGGTAACCGAGCGGATCAGGATTCGCGTGCAGTACGAATCAATATATGGCAATGAACAGCATCAAGCATGGTTCGAAGGGTCACCTCGCTACAAGATCGAACTGTTCGATCAAGGAAGGGGTGATGCCGGATCTGGATCCTCCAGCCACGAACGCGCGGCGCGGCATGAGCGGGTGCCCAGCACCCGGCGCCGGCGACCGCAGGCAACGCAGACCCGCGGCCGCATTCGGCGCCCCCGGGGTTCTACTCGCTGAACTCGGTCACGGACAACGCCTTGTCCAGTCGTTCGGCGGCCAGGTCGTCGTGGCGGACCACAAAACTCCCGTAGTAGAACTCATCGGCCACGGGAAAGCGGGCGAGCGACATCCACTCACTCGCCAGCCGGTATCTTTCCTTCTCCACATGGGAGTACCAGCTCGTCACCGGGATGACGATCTCGCCGGCCTTCTCGCGCCCCGCGAGAGTCTGCTCCGCAATGCTCGTGATCACCTCATCGTCGGCATACCCGCCGATGTAGGCGATGGCGAGCCCTTCGTCAGCCGGCCAGAGGTCGCAGGCCAGAGCACAGAGTTCGTCCAGGTGCGGCAGGTCACGCTCCAGGTCACGGGCCAACTGCTGCTGGAAGGCCGACAGGTCGTCCTCGTCCTCGTCGTCGTGCGTCGCGAACCAATTGGGCAGCTCCGCGAGGAGTGTGGCGCTGACGTCGTACTGCTTGCCGACGACCTCGGAGTTGAGGGGTTCCGCGACCGCGGTATCGGTGCCGGGCGGTACATACAAGACTCGCACGTACCTCTGCTCCCCGCTAGCATCGGCAGCTCCGTGCGCTGAGCGTCGCGATTCTTCCGTCACACGGCGTGGACGCGCGGATCCGGGAGGTTGTCGTACCCAGCTGTGAGGCTTCGGGTCATGGCGACTTTCGTTCTGATCCACGGCGGCGGGGGCAGCGCGTGGGACTGGCATCTCGTGGTCCCTGAGCTGGCCGGCCGCGGCCACGACGTGGTGGTGCCGGAACTGCCGATCGAGAACAGATCGGCAGGGTTCGCCGAGTTTTCCGAAACGGTCGTCAACGCGATTGGCGACCGGAGTGACCTTGTGGTCGTCGGCCACTCGTACGGTGCGTTCACCGCGCCACTGATCGCCGACAAGCTGCCTGTGCGGCTGATCGTCCTGCTCACCCCGATGGTCCCCGAGCCTGGTGAGCGGCCCGGGGACTGGTGGGGCAACACCGGTTATCGCGGCGCCGAAGGGCTCAGCGAGGAGCAGCAGTTCTACAACGGTGTCCCGGCCGAGATCATCGCGGAGGCAGCGGCGCACACCCGGGCCCAGGTCAGCGCGGAAGGAAACGAGCCGTGGCCACTGGACGCCTGGCCGGACGTACCGACAAAGGTCCTCATTGCCCGCGAGGACCGCTTCTTCCCGGCGGACTTCCTGCGCCGGGTGACCGCCGACCGCCTCGGCGCCGTCCCTGACGAGATCGACGGGTGCCACGCGGTGGCGCTCAGCCACCCGCAGCAACTCGCCGAGCGGCTGACCGCGTACCTGCCGCGCTGAAGGCCCGGCAGCCCCTTTCACAGCAATTGACGCCGTCAGCTGGATCCCGGTGACCTCGTCAGAGGCTCAGGTGGTCGCCGGGTAGTAGTCCATGCTGTCGGTCCCCGGTAACACGCGGGCGGCGTATCTCTTACCGGCGGTGATGTCGGCGTCCTCGTCGACCTCGAAGCCGATGATGGCGCGTCCGAACGGCGCGTCGTCGTAGACCGCGACGGCGATGTCGGCCAGCCAGCGGTCGAGCGGGGCGCGCCAGTCCGCACCAGGGGCTACCTCGACCAGGTCAGGCCCGACGCGGCACTCTCGGACGTCAGCGGCCCGCCAGAGAGCACGCACGGCCCGATCGAGGCGGGCATCGTCGGTTGCACCGAGGATCAGCAGCAGCTCGTAGAACCCGCCGGTCCAGTTCACGGAATCGCTCATGTCGTCCGTGGCAGCCACTCCATCAGGTTCCACCATGGGGCCCCCTAGCCATCCCGACAACCATCCGGAGTGCCTGAGCGCCCGCCGGAGGCACTGCCTTCGGCCCGGCCCAGTCGGCGGCGCGAGCGGCGTGCGAAGCGGCCGCTCTGATCCTGTAGAGAAGTTCTCACAGACAAGGCCGCACCTCAATGTCCGATCTCGGGCGGCGCTGCAGCCCCTCCCGGACGACCGCTCGGCCATGCCGACCGACGCTGGTGATGAGTTGTCGCGCCCGCACCCGTCACACCTACGACGGGACACGACGAGACGGAAGGATGACGTGATGAGTGCGGACATGCGGCTGGAGGAGCTGGGCATGGGCGGGAGCGGGCTGGGCGAGGTCGACGAGCCGGCGTTCTCGGGGCTGGCGGAGCGGCACCGGCGGGAACTGCACGTGCACTGCTACCGGATGCTCGGGTCGTTCGAGGACGCCGAGGACACCGTGCAGGAGACGTTCCTCCGTGCCTGGCGGCGGCGGGAGACCGTCGAGGGGCGGTCGACGTTCCGCGCTTGGCTGTACCGGATCGCCACCAACGCCTGCCTGGACCTGCTCGCCAAGCGCCGCCCGGAGCCCGCGACCGGCGGCGAGGTGCGGTGGCTGCAGCCCTACCCGGACCGGCTGCTCGACGAGCTGCCCGCGGGCGACGCGGACGAGCCGGAGACCGTCGCCGTCGCGCGGGAGACGATCGAGCTGGCGTACCTGGTCGCAGTCCAGCACCTCGCGCCGCGCCCGCGGGCCGTGCTGATCCTGCGGGACGTGCTCGGCTGGCCGGCGAAGGACGTCGCGGAACTCCTCGGGGACTCCGTCAACTCCGTGAACAGCGCGCTGCAGCGGGCCCGCGCCGGCATGCGGGAGCACCTGCCAGCCGAGCGGCAGGACTGGACCGGCGGCGAGGAGGACGCCGGGACGCGCGAGCTGGTGCGCCGGTACACCGACGCCAGCGTGGCCACGAACATCGACGTGCTCGCTGGCATGCTGCGGGACGACGTCCGCTGCTCGATGCCGCCCACGCCGGGCCTGTACGTCGGCCTCGACGCGGTGGTGAGCAGCTGGGTCGAGGATGGATTCGAGGGCATGAAGGGCCTGCGCGGGGTTTTCACCGCCGTGAACCGGCAGCCCGCCGTCGCCTTCTACCTGTGGCAGAAGCGGGAGGGCGCGTACCTGCCGCTGACGATCGACGTCCTGCGCGTCACCGGCGGGGCGATCACCGAGATCGTCACGTTCCACGACGACCAGTTCCCGCGGCTCGGGCTGCCGGAGCGTCTGCCGGCGGACGGCACGGAGTAGTCCCGGTGCGGACGCTCGCGCTGCGCGGTGGCGCGCGTGTCGCGGTGGTCGCGGAGGAGTGGTGCGACGCGTTCGGCGTCGTCACCCGCGGGCGGGTGCAGCGGGAGCTGCGCGACGGCGCGCCCGGGCCGGTCCTGGGTCACGACGCCGGGTTCTGGCTCCGCGGCACCGGCGTCCGCTCATTGGTCCCGCCCCTGCTCTCCGGGGCAACCACCGCCACCACCACCGCCCTCCTCGGGCCCCACCTCGTTCCTGCGACGGCGATGATTCCCGCGCTGGCGTGGAGCCTCCGCACCCGGACCGACTGACGATCCCGCTGCCCGTGGTCGTGGACCACGAGCTGACGGCGGCGGTCTTATTCGTCGCTGTCGCGGGCTCGGCGGGCCCGCGCCCGGTAGGCGGCGACGTTCGTTCGGTTGCCGCACAGTTCGTAGGAGTGCCAGCGCTGGGTGCGGCTGCGGGTCGTGTCGTAGAAGACGTGGGAGCACATCTCGTTACCGCAGATGCGCAGCCGCGACCAGGTGTTCGCCGTGACAAGTTCGGCGACCGTGAGCACGATCCGGCCCACGAGGGGGTCGCCGGCCACCTGCTGGAGCTGGGGTTTCCCGGCCGCCGTGAAGGTTTGCCGAAATGTGAAATCGCTGGCGTGCTCGGCCAGCATCGTCCATGCCTGGGCGGTTTGTGTCGGCGTGTCGGCTGCGAGCACCGCCACGAGGTGATCACGGACGGCGCGGACCCGCTCGAGTCGGGCGGGGGTCGGGGCGTCCTGCGCCGTCGGGTCGAACGGGCTCAGAATCGCCCCGGCCTGACCGGGATCGTCAAGGGTGTCCGGTAGTGCCGGCGTGGCGTGTGGCCGGGAGTTGAGCAGATCCACGATCGCCGCAGCCAGCGCGGGGATCCGCGGGTCCGCCGTGTCCGGACTCTCGTGCGTGGCCATGCGCAACACACTACTCCCGACATGACCTAGACAACAAAGACCTTTACAGCGCGAGCGCGCGTGCGCTAGAAAGTAATGGTCGATCGGCCGTAGCCCATTACGGCCGGCCTGTAGAAGGAGCGCGCCAGTCATGAGTCAGCTCATCCTCACCGAGGTCGGCGGCGACCTGAACGAGACCGTCAAGCTGGACCAGAACCCCGACCTGACCCTCGGGTCCGAGGAACTGCTCGTCGCGGTTGAGGCCGCACCCATCAACCCCGCCGACCTGCTCTTCACCGCCGGCTGGTTCAGCGTCTACCCGCAGATCCCCGCCCAGCTCGGCGCCGAGGGCGTCGGTCGCGTGCTGCAAGCCGGTCCCCACGCTGACCAGTCCCTGGTGGGGCGGCGCGTACTCATCCTGCCGACCTTCGTACGCGGCACCTGGGCAACGCAGACCGTCGTGGCTGCCCGCGACGTCGTACCGATCTCCGAGCAGGCGGACGCGCTGCAGCTGGCCATGCTCCCGGTCAACCCGGCGACCGCGTACGGCCTGCTGCACGACTACGCCGAGCTCAAGCCCGGCGACTGGGTCGGCCTGACCCTGGCCAACTCGGCAGTTGGCCAGCACGTCATCACCCTCGCCAAGCGGGCCGGGGTGCGCATCCTGGCCGTGGTACGTCGAGAGGAGGCCGCCGAGCAGGTACGCGCGCTCGGTGCCGACCTCGTCGTGCTCGACGGCGAGGGTCTGGGTGACCGCGCCGCCGCCGCGCTCGGCGGCAGCCGGCTGCGGCTGCTGCTGGACGGCACCGGCGGCCCGCAGCACGTCGGCGAGCTGGCACGCCTCATCGAGGACGCCGGCAGCGTGGTGACGTTCGGCGCGATCAGCGGGCAGGCACCCGTCCTCCCGCTCGGTGACTTCATCTACCGCTCGATCTCGCTGCGCAGCTTCTTCATCCTCTCCTGGATCCGCAACACCCCCCGCGAGCGGCTGACCCGGATCTACACCGAGCTCGCCGAGCTGGTCGAGCGGGGCGTGCTGGGGGCGGAGGTCGAGGCGACGTACCCACTGGAGCAGTTCGTCGACGCCCTGGCCCACGCGGGTCGCGAGCGGCGCTCGGGCAAGATCCTCTTCACCCCCGCGGCAGCCGCGTGACGCCGCGACTGCCGGGGCCGGACCGGGTCCACGGCCACGGCGCGCAAGGGGTAGCCAGATGACGAGCACATCGAACGGCCCCATCCAGCCACGAACTCGCCTCATCGACGGCCTGTCGATTCGCTACGCCGAGAGCGAGGAACGCGACGATCACGCCCTTTTGCTGAGCCCGTGGCCGGAGAGCCTGTACGCCTTCGAGCCGATATGGTCGCGGCTTGCCGAACGCGCCCATCTGGTCGCCGTCGACCTTCCCGGATTCGGTCATTCCGAACGCCGTGACGAGTTGCTGGCACCACAGGCGATGGGTGAGTTCATCATCCGCGTCGCCGACGCGTTCGGGCTTGAGCACCCACACGTCCTCGGGCCCGACATCGGCACCTCCGCATCGCTCTTCGCCGCGGCGACGCATCCGGGCCGGCTGCGCAGCCTCGTCACCGGCAGCGGCGGCGCCGCGGTGCCGATCCAGCTGGGCGGGGTACTGCGGGACTGGGTGCTGGCCCCCGACGTCGAGGTGTTCCGCACCGAAGGGCGACACGTGATCGAGGCCGTGCTTCCCCACATCGAGGGATATGCGATTCCCGACCACGTCCGCGCGGACTACCTGTCGTCCTACGAAGGTGACCGGTTCTTCAGGTCACTTCCTTACGTGCGCAGCTACCCGAGACAACTTCCGGCCCTCCGCGACCTGTTGCCGGGGATCCAGACGCCCGTGCAGATCATCGCCGGACGGCACGACACAGCGGTGCCGCTGGCCAACGCCGAGTTTCTGCACGAGCGACTGCCGGACAGCAGACTCGACATCGTCGAGGCTGGGCACTTCACCTGGGAGTCCGCACCAGATGACTACGCCGCCATCGTCACCGCCTGGTGGCGCGGCCGGTAGGTGACGGACTCGTCGCCGGCAGTGGGGTGGCCCCCAGGGCCACCCCACTGCCTCACTATCTGGTCGACGACCACCGGCGGCGTGAAACAGCTCTCATACAGGCCGAATTTCGAACTAATCGGCGCGCGATGACGTCCGGATACGGTCGCACGTTCCGACCTTGCGGAAGGCAAAGCTCGATGAACCCCATCCAGAATCCAGCCCAGGACGGTGCTCCGATCACGGAGGATGCCGCAGCACGGCTCACCGCCCAGACGGTCGGACCAGTCCTACTCCCCGGTGACGAGCGGTACGACGCCGAGTGCGCGTCGTACAACCTCGCCATCCCGCAGCAGCCGGCGCTCGTGGTCGGCGCCGCCAACGCCGCCGACGTCCAAGCCGCTGTCCGCTTCGCCGCCGAACAGGGCCTGCCGGTCGCGGTGCTCGCCACCGGTCACTCCGCGCTTCCCTCGGCCGGAGCCCTCCTCATCACCACCCGGCGGATGGACGCCGTCACCATCGATGCCGAGGCGCGTACCGCCCGGATCGAGGCCGGCGTACGGTGGCAGCAGGTCGTCGACGCGGCGGCCAAGCACGGGCTGGCGCCACTCAACGGGGCTGCTCCGACCGTCGGCGCGGTCAGCTACACGCTCGGCGGTGGATTGAGCCCGATCGGCCGCACCTTCGGCTTCGCCGCTGACCACGTCCACCTGATCGAACTCGTCACCGCGGACGGCGAGCTACGCACGGTGACCGCGACGAACGAGCCGGAGCTGTTCTGGGCGCTGCGCGGCGGCAAGGGCAACTTCGGCGTGGTCACCGCGCTGGAGTTCGCCCTCTTCCCGGTCAGCCAGATCTACGGCGGTGGCCTCTTCTTCCCTGGTGAGCAGGCGGCCGAGGTGCTCAACGCGTGGGGCCGATGGACCGCTGGCGTGCCGGACGAGTTGACCTCGTCGGTCGCGTTGCTGCAACTGCCCCCGGTCCCCGAGGTGCCCGAGCCGCTCCGCGGCCGGCTGGTGGCGCACGTACGGATCGCCTACCTCGGCGCGGCAGAGGACGGCGAGCGGCTGATCGCCCCGCTGCGCGCGATCGCCCCGACACTGATCGACTCGGTGACCGAAATGCCGTACAGCGCGGTTGGCTCGATCCACGCCGACCCGCCGACCCCGATCCCGTTCGTGGACCGCTCGGCGTTGCTACGGGAGTTCACCCCGGAACTGGTCGACACGATCATCGCCCAGGCCGGCCCTGGTACGGGCAGCCCGCTGACCGTGCTGGAGATCCGGCACCTCGGCGGGGCCTTCGACCGCCGCCCGGAGCCAACGAACGCGATCGACCTGCGAGACGCGGCCTTCACCTTCTACGCGGTCGCGATCGGCGGCCCGGACCAGGCCGAGGCGTTCCAGGGTTACCTGACCCGCCTGCTCCAGGCCATCCAGCCGTGGAGCACCGGCGGGCGATTCGTGAACTTCCTGGGCGCCAGCGACGCCACCGCGGAAGGGGTCGCGGCGGCCTACCCGCCGGAGACGTACCAGCGGCTGGTTGCGGTCAAGCGCAGCTCCGACCCGACGAACATCTTCCGTGTAAACCACAACATCGTCCCGGGCCTGAACGAGTAGATCCGAGGCCGGGGAGCGGGCACGGCGGAAGGGTGCTGAGAGTCAGCCGCGGCGACTACCTCAGCACCCTTCACCGCCTCGTCTCCCGCTATTCCGGGAAGCCGCGGAAGACCCCGTCGTCGTCGACGGCGTCCGCAAACTCCTCCCAATCCATGTTCGCCAGTGAGAGGTTGTTCTCCACGGAGTGCATCTCGGATGGGATGACCCGGAAGGTGGTGTCGTCTCCGGGCTCTCCGACCTGCTCCTCAGCGTCCTCCTCCCAGTCTTGGAGCTGCACCACGAGGATCGGTCGGTCGGGGTGGGCGAACGTCTGCGAGTCCGCGAGGAACGCAAAACTCTCACGCGAGTCCGCCGGCACGAGCTGCCGCAATTGCGCGGCGGTGACCCCTTCGAAGGCCTTGTCGTCGACAAACTCGACGTCGGCCTCGAACTCGTCCTCGGTCTGCGGCTCGACGACGGCCGCCATCAACCGCGTCCACTCGCCGTCGTGAGAGAAATCGGTGCGGATCATCAGGGGCGCCGAGGAGACCCGCCGCCAGATCGAATCGTTCATGACGCGTACGACGTGCCGGGGGGCCCGCGAGTTCATCCGGTTCGACGTTGTGCGGTGTGATCTCACACCCTGCCAGGTCCACCCACGTTGAGCTGTACGGCCGCGAGATCCAGCTCCCGCGATCCTGGCCAAACAGACCCCAGACCAGGCGGATTTCCGTAGGCTGCGCCGAGTGACATGGGCACGACGCTTCGTCGCGCTGGCGGCGATCCTGACGGTTACGGCGTGCGATGCCGCCCGGAACCCGCAGGCCGCTGCACCCACCCGCCCTGTCCCGTCGCACCCCACCGAAACCGCTCCGTCGCACCCCGCCGACATCACTCTGGCCTTCGCGGGGGACGTGCACTTCGCCGGCCGTACGGCCAGTCTGCTGGGCGACCCGGCGACCGCGTTCGGGTCGATCTCGTCGACCCTGTCGGCCGCGGACCTGGCGATGGTCAACCTGGAAACGGCGGTCACCACGCGCGGCGCTGCCGAGCCGAAGGAGTTCCACTTCCGTGCGCCGTCAAGCGCGTACGACGCCGTCAAGGCCGCCGGCATCGACGTCGTGTCGATCGCCAACAACCACGCGCTGGACTACGGCCGGACGGGACTGGCCGACACCCTGAACGCAGCCAGGGCCGTCGGGATGCCCACCGTCGGGGCGGGCGCCGACGCGACGGCGGCGTACGCGCCGTGGATCACCGACATACGCGGCACCAGGATTGCGGTCCTCGGCTTCAGCCAGGTCTCCGAGCTGTGGTCGCAGTGGAAGGCGACCGACACCCGGGCTGGCATCGCCATGACCCGAGACCTGCCGCGCGCCGTCGCCGCGGTGCGCGCCGCACGGCGCCAGGCCAGCGTGGTCCTCGTCTACGTCCACTGGGGCACGGAGAGCGACGCGTGTCCGCCTGACGACGCGCGCGCCTTCGCTGCCGAGATGGCCGAGGCGGGCGCCACGGTGGTGGTCGGTACCCATGCCCACCTGCTGCTCGGCGACGGGTGGCTCGGCAAGACCTTTGTCCAGTACGGACTCGGCAACTTTCTGTGGTGGCGCGACGACGCGTACAGCAACGACACGGGGGTGCTGCGGGTGACCCTCAACGGGTCGGCGATCTCAAAGACCGAACTGGTCCCCGCGAGGATCTCCCGGCGCACTGGTCGACCCGAGGTCGCCGCAGGCGTGGACGCGGCCCGGATCCGCCGGGAGTACGCGGACCTGCGGGCCTGCACGGGACTCGCCGCAAGCCCGTCCCCGTAGTCGGTGTCGTCGTCAATCAGTTGGTCCACACCACAGCGAAATCGACCGCTCTGTCCGTCAGCCCTCGCCGTGGTCGGCGTCCGTCCCCGCCGTGGCGAATGCATTCTCCTGTTGCCCTGATGACACGAACAGGCTGGCGATGTCGGTTCGCATCCGTTTCGACCGAATGAGCGAGACACTGCTCGCACATCCCTTCCTCACCTGGCCGCGTCCGGGCTTTCCGGTGAGCCGGATAGAGTCCCAATTGTGCCGGATCGCCGTCAAGGGCGCCGATCGTCGCACGGTCGGAGCCGCGCGAAACGGCACAAGGCGATCGAAGGAGTGCCGTCCGGGCCAAGGCCGGGAATACTCGCCCTCCCGGGACCACTTTCTGCAACCGGGCCATGCCCGCATCGTTGGCGATTACGGTCCTTTGACGTGACCATCATTTGCATTGTCGCGGTGGCGCTCAGTCTGACCACGCCCGCCGTCGTGCCCGCGTCACCGGCGCAATTGGCCGCGCCGTACGTGCCCTGCCCGGCCGTGAAGCCGCCGGTCGCCCCACCGCGCGCACCGTCTCCGCCGCCGGTCGGTCCCGCCGACCTGGCCGTGGGCGGCGAGTCGCTGGCCACGGCCGGACTGTCCATTCCGGCCGCCGCGCCGAGGGCCCCGGCGGTGACCGCCACCTCGTGGCTGGTGGCCGACCTCGACAGTGGCGCGGTGCTGGGTGGGTGCGGACCGCACGAACGTCGCACGCCGGCCAGCGTGCAGAAGATGCTGCTCGCCGCAGCCCTGATGCCCCACCTCGACCCGACACAGGTGGTCGAGGTGACCCGGGCGGATCTGCAGGATCTCGATCCGGCCAGTTCGGTGATGGGGGTGGTGCCGGGCGGCCGGTACTCGATCAAGAGCCTGTGGCTGGGGCTTCTCCTGAAGTCGGGAAACGACGCCGCCAACGTGCTGGCCCGTGTCGGCGGTGGCACCGCCGGCCGGCAGGGCGGCGTGCAGGCGATGAACGACGAGGCCCACCGGCTGGGCGCAAACCAGACCCACGCGGCGACACCGTCCGGCCTGGACGGCCCCGGCCAGTACACCAGCGCATACGACCTGGCACTGATCGCGCGGGCCACCTACGCCCGCGCGGACTTCCGGCGGTACGTCGCCACCCGAGTGGCAGAGATACCGGCAGAGCCGGGACGACCCGGCTTCTCCATCACCCACGACAACACCCTGCTGGACCGCTACCCGGGGACGCTCGGCGGAAAGACGGGCTTCACCGACCTGGCACGGCAGACGTACGTGGGGGTGGCCGAGCGCAACGGGCGGCGGCTCGCCGTGACCCTGCTCGGCGCGGAGACCGCGCCGCTGGGCAGCCTGGGCGAGGCGGCGGCGCTGCTGAACTGGGGCTTCGCGCTCTCCCCCGACGCGTCGGTCGGCCGCCTGGTCGGCCCGGACGAGAAGAAGCCCGACCGTCCGGTTGCCCAGGTCAAGACCGATCCGCACGATCCGGCTCGAACCGGACGGTCGATGTCGTGGATCGCCATCCTCGGCCCCGGCGCCGTCGGTACCCTGGCCGTCCTGCTCCTGGCGGGTCCCGTGCGACGAAGGGCGGCGCGGGCGGCGGCCAAACCGTCATCGGGATGAGCGGGCAAGCGCGACGCGTCGGCGATCACAGATTCTGCTGCAGTTCGGTCAACCGCTCAGTGAGGAAGACACGCTCGACACTGTTGTCGGTGAGGGTCAGCGCCTCTTCGTACGCCGTCGCGGCCTGCGGCCACTGCCCCAACTGGCGCAGGAAATCGGCGCGGGCGGCGCTGAGATATCCGTACGTGGCCAGGGCCGGATCGGCGAGCAACGGGGTCAGCGCGTCGAGCCCGGCCCGTGGCCCGTCGCGCAGGCCGATCGCGACGGCGCGATTGAGATCGACCACAGGCGAAGGCCACAGCCGGAACAGGGCATCGTAGAGGCCGACAACTTCCGTCCAATCGGTGTCCTGCCATGTCGACGCCTCGGCATGCACGGCCGCTATCGCAGCCTGCAGGGCATACCGTGTGGGTGGCCGTCGGCGCAACGCATCGGTCAGCAACGACTGGCCTTCGGCGATGAGATGCCTGTCCCAGCGTGAACGGTCCTGCTCGGACAGGAGCACCAGGCGCCCGTCGTCGGACATGCGGGTGTCCAGACGCGACGCGGTGAGCAGTAGCAGCGCGAGCAGGCCGCTGATCTCGACGTCGGTCGGCATGAGCAGATGCAGCATGCGGGCCAACCTGATCGCGCTGTCCACCAGGTCCCGGCGGACCAGGTGAGCGCCGAAGGGTGCCGTGTGGCCGGTGGTGAAGATGAGGAGAACGACCTCGAGGACGGCGCTCACCCGCTGTTCGAGGTGGTCCGGGCCCGGTGCTCGGTACGGGATGCGTGCCGTGGCGATCTTCTTCTTGGCCCGGGTGACACGCGCGGCCATGGTGGCCGGCTGCACCAGGAACGCGCGGGCCACCTCGGGCGTGGACAGCCCGCACACCAGGCGCAGGGTCAGGGCGGCCTGCGCCTCCCTGGACAACGCAGGGTGACAGCAGGTGAAGATGAGCCGCAGTCGGTCGTCGACCAGGCCGTCCTCGGGGCCTGGCACCGCCTCGTCCTGGACGAGTAACGGCATCCTGCGACGGAACGCCGACTCGCGGCGCAGGACATCCCGCGCCCGGTTGCGCGCGATCGTGGTGAGCCAGGCGCCCGGTCGGTCGGGAATGCCCGTCTCCGCCCAGGTCTCCAGGGCCTGGGCGAAAGCGTCCTGGGTGCACTCCTCGGCGAGGTCCAGGTCACGGGTCAGATGGGCAGTCGTGGCGAGCACCTGGGCCCAGTCGCGGCGGTGCGCCTGCGCCACCGCCGCGACGACCTCGTCGTTCATCCGTGCCTCACCACGTCATCCGTGGTCGACCACCGGACGGATCTCCACACCGCTGTGCGTCTGGTGCACCTCGCGCAGCAGCGTCACCATCGACAGAACCTCGTCCAGGTCGGTCGCCTCGATCAGGTAGTAGCCGCCCAGCGCTTCCTTGGTTTCCAGGAACGGCCCATCCGTCGTTTGGAGCTGGCCGGACGCGTCCGAGCGCAGCGAGGTGGCCGTGGGCGCGGGCTCCAACTGCCGTCCGTCGATGACCCGCGGGCCTGCTGTGGCCGCGAACGCTTCGTGGGCGGCGTCGTTCGCCTTCCACTCCTCATCAGTCATCGCGTTCCACTGCTGGGCGTCGCCATAGATGAGAATCAGGTACTTCGCCATCTCTCGTATCCCACCGTGTGCCGGCCCCTCTGTGGTGGCCTCTACCCTACGACGAGCGGGGAGGGTGGCAGATCGACAGCCGGGGCGAATTTCTGGCGCGACGACCTGGAAACGATCACGAGCCATCGATCCGATCGAGAGTGCTCTGCACGACGTTTCCGCCGGTGCCGGCGGGTTGAAGCGGGAGCAGGCGTAGCAATGCGCCCGGCAGCTAACCGAACGCATTGACATCGGCAGGGTCGCGTACCGGCCGTCTCCAGCCGGTGGCGTCAGCGGCGATCGACTTCCTGATTAGAAGGGGGGTGCGTCCTCACCCATCAACGCCAGCACGACGCCTCCCTTTCCGCTCTTGAGGCCCTGCACCACGACCTTGCCGGTGCTGCCGTCGGGGAGCTCCAACGTGAAGGTCTTCCCGACCGCGTTCTTGGGGCCGTTGCCGGCGCTGTTGGCGGGTCGGAAGTCACCTGCCCACGGCGGAGTCCCACCCTTGCGGGCGGGCTCGGCGAAGAGTGCGGCGGTGCCGGGGGTCCTGGTGCCGTCCGAGGAAAGAAGCACTGAGGCGCTGCGATAGGTAGCCATATACGTCAAGGCTATCCCGAACTGCGCTGGTTCGCGCCACGACAACCGCCCGTAATACGAACAGCTACAGGAAGCGACCCAAGCGCTGCGGGGAAGCCGGACACACCTCCTCGGTTTCAGCTACGCGGCCTGGGAGTATCTGCTGATCAGGCCGTTGAGGACTTTTCGGTCATGACCGACCGGCCTCGGCCGACCGGGTGTTCGACCGACGCCGGACGGTCTCCGAGCTCGGTCGCGGGTGCCCGTCGTCTCACCGGGGCCTGCCGCGTTCGCGAGGCTGGCCTTGGCTCGGTGGCCTTCTCCACCTCGTCGGGGGCCGCGACGGGTGGTGTGGTGCGGCTCGCCGCGGTGTTCACCAGATCCGGCAGGTCCCGCCCGGCCACCAGGGGTAGCTCTCGCGTGACTTCCGCAATCGGCCCCGGCTCGCCCGCCGGGTCGGCGACTCGGGCGACACCTGCCCGTCCCGTCGCGGTTCGCGGCATCGGTGCCGAGCGGCGGGGCGCTGCCGGCGGCGCGGCGTCGGCCGGCTCCGCGACGGGGCCTGGCGCGTCCGTGGTCGCCGGCGATTCCGCCCGGCTGGCGGCCGCCCGGCCTGCTGTGTTGCGCGGCGTTCGGCGCGGTGGGGCTGCCGGCAGGAGCGGGGCGAGTTCGGCGTGCAGCGCCGCCCAGTCGGAGGCGCGGGGCGGGTCGGGCTGATCCGTGGTCGAGGTGACCTGGCCCGTACCTTCGGACCGTTTCAACCGCCGGTCGGTACGGTCCGGCGTCGCCGCCCGGGACCGCTCCGAACCCGGGCGCTCGGCACCGTCTCCCGACTGGTCGGTGGCATTCGCCTGCTCAATGGCGTCCCTGGCCGACTCTGGCGGCGATGAACCGCCGGAGGCCCCGTCCGCCGCGGGGGCCGCGTCCATGAGCGGCTCGGGGGCGTGGGCGACCAGCCGCCCCGGCGCGTCGACGAGCAGCCGCGCGGCCGAGGCCAGTGCGACGGCGTCGGGTTGACCGGACCGACGCCACCGCCGACGGCGGCCGACCGCCGGCAGGTTCCCGGCCAGCACACGCGCAGGTGCCAGATCGGCGGCGATCAGCGCGGTGAGCCCGTCGTAGTCCGCCTGCTCGGCCAGCCGCACGGCGATCTCGTCGAGGTCGTAGACCGCCAGGGCGATGTCTGCGGTGGTGGCGTCCAGCGCCCGGCTGATCTTGCGGCGCAACACCTTGCTGAGCGCCGCCTGCCGTCGCTCGGCGCGAATCTGGGCGCGGGCCGCGTCGAGCGAACCGTACAGCCCGAGGTCGGGATCGGCCTTGGCCAACGAGCGGGCGCGGCGGGTCAGCCACGGGTGCCGCAACCAGTGCCCGACCGGTTCGTACCCCGGCGTCGTGGGTGGCAGCTGTTGCCTGGCGCGCAGCCGGTCCCGCCGCTGGTTCTCGCTGCTCATCAGCCACACCAGATAGCCGAGCAGCGACATGCCCGCGTAGAAGCCGCCTTCGAGGTGGTTACTGTGCGCCAGCCAGTTGAAGGCGACCGCGGCGGCGGCGATGCCGGCCGACAACACCCGGGACAGCATCGCCCCTTCGCCCAGTCGACGGCGTACGTCAGCGTTCGCCAACACCACGACGCCGCCCAGCTCCAGCGCCCCAACCGCGGGAAGGGCGACGTACAGCGGCATGCCGAGTGCTTCCATCGCCCCGGACACCTGGCCGCCGAGCGCGATCAGCAGCACGACAACGTAGAACCCGGTGCGCAGCGCGGCAACCTGCCGCACCGCCTTGGCCAGCTCCGCGTCCCACACCTCGGGCGGCTTGGCGCCTGGCGCCCCGCCGATTGACTTTCCGCCGTTCATCCGAATCTGGTCCGGTTCCTGGAACACGCCGAGCAGGTTCCTCTCTCACCCAGGCCCCGGCAGCCTGACCGGCGCCGCGGCCGCCCGACCCGGCGGTGCCGCCCGTCGAGTCGTGCCAGAGCCGCGCTCCGGCTGTCGGCCGTCGTCCGCCGCATGCTACAAGGTTGCGGGCCGAAGTGAAGTTGTCAGATACCGCCTGGCCCTCAACTGGCGAGCGCGGAGGTGGGTGTTGGGCCGTCCGGAGAAGCCGGTGGACCCGAAGGCGGGCCCGGTGCAGCGGTTGGCGTGGCAGTTACGGCAGTTGCGGGAGCGTGCAGGCAACCCGAGCTATCGACTCCTGGCTCGGCGGGCGCACTTCTCGGCAAGCACGTTGGCGGATGCGGCAAAGGGTGACCGGCTTCCGTCGCTGGAGGTGACGCTCGCGTACGTCCAGGCATGTGGCGGCGACCTGGCCGAGTGGCGGGCGCGGTGGTCAGCTATCGCCGAAGCGGCGGTCACCTCCGGCACCGCCGAGACCACTGCGGAGCGCTGCCCTTATCAGGGGTTGACGGCCTTCCAGCCGGAGCAGGCGGAAAGGTTCTTCGGCCGCACGGAGCTGGTCGAACGGCTGCTGGCACGGGTCGACCGGCTGTGCCTGACCGCCGTCGTCGGGGCGTCCGGAAGCGGCAAATCCTCGCTGCTGCGGGCCGGTCTGCTGGGCGCCATCGCCGCCGACCGTGGGCTCGCGCAGCGGTGGCGGACGATGTTGCTGACGCCGACCGAACGTCCGCTCGATGCGTTGGCCGCCGAGGTCGCGAAGTTGTCGGGCCAGGACGCCCAACAGATCCGGAAGGACCTGGCGGCGGATGCCGCCGGGCTCGATATCGCGGTGCGTAGCACCTTGGCCGGCGGCCCGCCGCAGACCCGCGCGCTGCTGGTGGTGGACCAGTTCGAGGAGGTCTTCACCCTCTGCCCCGACAAGGCGGATCGTCGCCGGTTCATCGAGGCGCTGTTGGACGCCTCGCAGGGGCCGGGCCGCCGCACCACAGTGGTGCTCGGAGTACGCGCCGACTTCCTCGCTCACCTCATGCAGTATCCGGACCTGACCGACGCGCTGCACGACGAGGCGCACCTTCTGGTGAGGCCGGTGACAGCCGCCGACCTGCGGGAGATCATCGTCCGGCCCGCCGCCCAGGTCGGCATGGGCGTCGACGCCGATCTGCTCAGCACGGTGCTCGCCGACGCCGCCGACGAGCCGGGTGCGCTGCCGCTCGTCTCGCACGCGCTCCTCGAAACGTGGCAACGACGAAGCGGGGCAACCCTCACCCTGTCGGCTTATGAGGCGAGCGGCGGCGTGCGCGGGGCGATCGCCCAGACGGCCGAACGGGCCTACGGCGACTTCGGGGCAGCCGAGCGACAAGCCGCTCGCCGGATCTTCCTGCGGCTCACCGCGTTGGGCGACGGTACCGAGGACACCCGCCGGCCCATCATGCGAACCGAACTGGACGGCATCGCCGACGAGGCTGTCACCGCCCGGGTTCTGGACCAGTCGGCCGAAGCCCGGCTTGTGGTGATGGGTGACGGCACGGTGGAGGTGGCCCATGAGGCACTCATCCGGGCCTGGCCGCGGCTACACCGATGGCTGACCGATGATCGGGCGAACCTGCTCACCCACCGGCGACTCACCGAAGCCGCACACACGTGGGCCGCGCTCCACCATGATGCCGGAGCCCTGTACCGGGGAACCCAACTCCTGGCCGCGCGGGCCCTGGCCGAGGACCATCCGGAAGACCTCAACCAACTCGAAAACTCTTTCCTGCAAGCCAGCTCCGCTCTCGCCAAGTCCGAACAGAACAGCGCCCGGCGCCAGGCCCGCCTGTTCAAGCGTCTCGTCGCAGGCATATCCGCGCTGCTCGTGCTCGCCCTGCTGGGCGGTGGCATTGCCGTACGACAGCGCCAGGACGCCCGCCGACAGCAGGTGGCCACGCTGTCCAGCGAACTGTCGCTGCAAGCCCGGTCCCTGCTCGCCACCGACCCCGATCTGGCCGGTCTGCTGGCCGTCGAGGCCGACCGCCTGAACTCGAACACCGAAACCCAGGGCAGCGTGCTGAGCGCGGCGGCCGCGCCCCGCCGCGTCGAACTCAACGTCGGCGGGCCGGCCATCTACACCGTGGCGTTCACCCCGGACCATTCCCTCCTGGCCTCCGCAGCCGGCGACGGCACGATCGGACTGTGGGACCCCGCGCATGGTGATCGGATCGCCACGCTCTCCGGGCACACCGGCCGGGCCGCGGACGTGGCCTTCGCAGACGACGGAACGCTCCTCGCCTCGATCGGGATCGACGGTACCAACGGGTCCATCATCATCTGGGACGTTCAGACGCACCAACAGAGGATCCGGTTGACGGAGAACAACCTCGGGTCAGGCATGGCCTTCAGCCCCGATGGCACCAAACTCGCCGTCGGCCTCACGGGCAAACCAGGCCCAGGCGCCGAGGCGAATGCCGGCAGAGCCGGCGACATCGCCCTCCACGATCTGCGGACCGGAACTCGCACCCTGCTCCGCGAGCACCGCAGTCCGGTCAGATCGCTCACGTTCAGCCACGACGGTGAGTTCCTTGTCTCCACCGACGGGGTGCAGCACCCCGTTGCCTGGCGTGTGGCCACCGGCACGGTGTACGCCAGACTGCCTGCCGAGCATGTGTTCTCCGTCGCCTTCGGTCCCTCGGGGTACGTCCTCGCGGGCTCCGCCGACGACCGGGGGGTGTACCTGTGGGATCTTGCCGGCGACCAGCCGGTCCGCCTTCCGCCGCTACCGTTGGCCGGCCGGTATGCGTGGACCATCTCCGCGCCCACCGACAGCAAGCTCGCCGTGGCCGACGAGAACGGCGCGATCACCATCTGGGACCTGCAACGCCGTGAGGCCCTGCAGACCTATCAGGACCGGGGCCGCACCGAGACAGTTTCCGTCGCACTGAGCCAGGACGGGACGATGCTCGCCTCCGCCGGGTTCAACGGAACCATCGTGCTCCATGATCTTGAGAGCGCCCGGTTCAGCGGGTTCACGGCACAGGTCAAAGACGTGAAGGTCAGCCCGGACGGAAACCGGATCGCCTCGGCGGGCAGCGACGGCACCGTCCGGCTCTGGGACACCGATGGAAAACCGCTGGCCGTCCTCGGCGGGCACGTGGACGAGGTGCAGGCCGTCGCATTCAGCCCGGACGGGCTACGGCTTGCCGCGGTGACCCGGAACAACATCGTCACCATCTGGGATCTCCAGCGTCAACAGCACGCCACGCCACCGATCCTGTCCAAGGGAATCGGCGCCTCGACGGACGTCGGCTTCGATCCTGGTGGCCGTCTTGTCGCAGCCGCCACGCTCGGCCCTTTCATCTGGGACGTCGGCGACATCAAGAAGCCGACTGAGATAACGGCCAGGTTCCGGGCCCAGATCGTCACGTCGCTGGCCTTCGCCCCGGACGGCCGCAGCCTCCTGGGAGCGAGCGTGGGTGGCTACGTCAACACGTGGGACGTCACCACCGGCAAGCTCCTCAGCCGGGTCAACAGCCAGCAGGGCACGGTGCAGGACATCGCGGTCAGCCCCGACGGACGTCTGTTCGCGACCGCCGGCGACAGCCGTACCATCAAGCTCTGGGACGCCGCGACCGGGAGCGAGCTCGCAGTTCTGCAAGGCCACACCGCGCCCATCCAGGTCCTTGCATTCAGCCGTGATGGCCGCAAGATTGCGTCCGCTGGCGACGACCGCACCATCATCGTGTGGGATACCGGCACCCGGAAACGTCTTGCCGCCCTCACCGGCCATGGCGCGAGAATCCGCGGACTCGCCTTCACGGCGGCCGGAGCTCTCATTTCCGGCGCCGAGGACGGCAGAATCGTCCGCTGGTCGTTTGATCTCCACGCCGCCAAGGCCCACATCTGCGCCGCCGCCGGACGTGAGCTGACCCGGCAGGAGTGGGCGGCGCACATCCCATCAGAGCCGTACAGGCCGTCCTGCGGTGCACCGCCGAGTCGCTGACGTCGCCGGCCCAAGGGTGTTGACCACGATCGGCACCCGCCGGCCGTGGATAGCGAATACGTAGATCACTGGCGCTCCGTCGACCGGCCCGCGTGCAGCCCTGGGCTGCGCAGACGTACCGAGGATTGTCCGGCGTTGTTTGTCCGGTGTCGCCGGCGCTGTCGGACAATCTCGCCCCGCCCCAACCTGAGAGCAGGGTACGAGGCCCGCGGCGCATGTCCATCGAGGAGATCAACCGGCCACGAGGGTCAGCCCGACGGGGGGCTGCGGGCAACGGGTCCACCAGCATAAGGAGGTGACTCATTCGAACGATCAGCAATTCCCAAACCGGAGGTACGCCCATCGGCGCGCGTTACCAGGGCGGCCCCGAGGACAGTCCGTCACGACCGTCATCGTTGCCCGCGTCGATCAGACAATAGGTCGACGGTGGAGTTCCGGACGCAGCCGTCTCCAGATGTTGCTTCAGACATTGATGCAAGCTGCGGGTAAATTTGCGATGAAAGGAAACCCCGTGAAACGATTGGCAGCACTGTGCACGTTGCTCGTGACTGTGATCGCGGGCACGCTCGTCTCCGCCAGTCCCGCATACGCTCGCAGCCAACCCGAGTGCGAGTCCTATACGGTCGTCAGCAACCAGGCCGGATACCAGGTCGCCGCGCCGATCGGCCAGTTCGGCGTCCTGCCGTGCTCGCTGCTCTGGGGCGACGGCGGGCCGGGCACGCTGGCCCTCCAGTGGGCCCTGAACGACTGCTACCTCGCACCCGCGGGCAGGACTCTGCTCTACCCGGACGCGTCGTTCGGCCAACTGACCTACAACGCGCTGAAGTTCGCCCAGAGCAAGGCGGGCATCAGCTCGGACGGCCAGTTCGGGCCGCAGTCACGCGCGGCCCTGAAGTTCCCCTCCCTCGCGGGCGGCACCAGCACCTGCGCCCGCCTCGGACGTCCGATTCCGTAGCTACCGCCAGGCAGGCTCCGCCATCGGCCATCGGCCATCGGCCATCGAGGGCGGAGGTCGCACCGCTGATGGAATCGTGAGAATGACCCGCGCCGGCGGTGACAGCGCACAGGCTGTCACCGCCGGCGCTGTTAGCTCACTTTGCACACCTGCCTGTACCACAGGAGCAGGGCACCGGGCGGGCGCGTGCCCGCCAGCGAGCGGGTTCCCCCTCCCCCGCCGGGCCGCCGGTCGTGTGCCGGCCCGGCGGGGGACCAACCCCGACTTCGAATCCCGGCAGCAGCTGGTCCACCAAACCATCCCCATGTGTGGTCTCATCCTCGTCTTCGGGATGTCGCATCGGGCGCCGATCCCCTGCAGCGTCTGAACCCGGCCAGGGAGACCAGGGCCTCACGCCGCTGCGCCACGACCAGACAGGTCGGCAAGGGAGACTCGCCCGCGTCCTCCTCAAGGAACCCACCAACGAAATCGACTGGCCCGCCGGACTACCGGCCGGGATCAGGACGGTTGTCATACTTGACGATTGACCAACCCACATCACACCTTGCGGGTGCACCCGCCGGACGACCCCACGCGACAGCGTTCGTGTTGACCAGTTGGCGCTCCGCGAAACGTGTCGGAGACGTGTTGACGATGGACCATCGACGCATCGAGCTCAACCGACGGCACAGCTGGGAGATGGGTCTGCTGTTCGCAGCATTCCTCGACGCCTGTCCAGATGTCGAGTCCGAGGTTGACAGCGCTCAGATGACGGCAGACCAAGAGATTGCGTGGAGTGCCTACAGCGGTGAGCTTCTCGCTCGGCATCAGGCCGAGCGATCCGCACTCGCGGCCGAGATCGAAGCCGAACAGCGACGGCGCGCTGGCCTGTGACTGGTCGACCACCAACGGACTGGAACCAGGATGTGGCTTGCGGGTATCCAGTCCGTGGCGCGTAGCCCTCGCATACGGTGCGGATCATGCCTGCCACCACCTGTCGCACGTGGACCGTGACCACGTTCACCGGCGGGCCGTATGATTCCACGATGGCGAATGAACGCGGCAAAGCAGCGGGGCTGCTGCTGGTGACCGCTGGTGGCGTCCAGCAGGTGACGACGGCCTCCTTCGGGATGGATCTCGTGCAGGAGGTGGCCCGCCTGCTCGGCTCAGCGAACATACGATCCACCAAGCTTGGCACCGACCTGACCCTGTGGCACGCCGAGGACAGCCCGGGTCGGTCCCGACCAGGCCAGGCCAACCCCACCGCGAGCCAGCTCGCCGCCGAGCACGGCGCGGCGCCGGTCACCGGCCCCGCCGTCGTCACCGGCCCGATCTTGTACGGCAGCCCCTATCCCCTTGACGCGGACGAGGCCCACCGGATCGCAACCCGACTACGCGGATAGGGCAAATGCCTCGTTCTAGCAACGAGGTTTTCCGGGCGGTCCGTGCGCCTACTGCAAGTTCTTCGGGTTTTCACGCGATGGATCCGTCGACGTCCCGGATGGTCTGCCATTCCTCTGGTGTGGACGGCCCGTGCAACAGCAGGAGAGCCTGAACCGCAGCCCAGTCATGGAGCCTTCATGGCATGAGCGGTTGACCGGTCAACTCGGCTTCGTTGGGGCATGGCACGCACAGTGATCGCCTGTGTCGTGGCGGGCAGGTAGGTACACAGGTCAGAGTCGCGGACCTGCACGCCAGCGTCAGGCCGATCGCGGCGCTCAGGTGTCCAGCAGTCCGGCCAGGCTGAGCTGGTTGATGGCGGCACCGACGTCCGCGCCGGGCCTGTCGGCGAACAGCGCGGCCACATCTCTGGCGGTCGCTGTGTGGTTGGTGGCTGCCGTCAGCAGAGCCTCGCACTGGTGCGCGGTGCCGAAACCGGTCTGGCCGGTCATTGCTCGGACGGTCTCCTCGCGGGACCAGAGGGGAGGCAGGGGGGCGTCGAGTTCCCCGGAGGTGTCGGTGCGGCCCCGGAACCATTGGCCGTTGGCCCACCAATAGCAAAAAGTCACCAGGCCGTTACGGTTACGGGTGTTGAGGACACTGTCAGTGACCCAGGCCGGAGCCCCGGTGTAGAGGTCGGGTAGGGGACCACCCCCGTTGTACGCGGCTTCGAGTAGTCCCGAGTTCCATTTTCCACCGGAGAGCACCGCGCGTTCGCCGGGGAGAAGGAAGAGTGTGGAGCCACTGCGGTGGTCGCTTTCGTACCAGGCGCAGCCGGGGTGGATGCGTGGCCCCCATTCCGACCCGACGCCGACGTACGCCGCCGAAATCACCGCCCAGCGCGCCCAGACCTCGTGCAGGGGAGCGAGTCCGTTGGTCGCGACGGCGGTGCGGCCGACGGCGGCATCGGCAGCTGCCGCAGTTGCGGCCTGGTGGGGATCGCGGCCCTGGGCGGCAGGTCCGGCGACGTATCCCGCGAGCCATACCGGTACGTGTGGGCGGGGATAGGCCGCCAGGTCATTGCGGTAATGCTCGGGTGGCATCAGTTGGTCGTCGGGGAAGGGCTCGTCGCCGTAGTCGTATTCCACTGTTGTCTCGCCATAGTTGGTGACCGTCAGCAGCAGCCGCCACCACGGCCCGGCCGGCAATTGTGCCGCAGCCTGTCGTTGTCGACGGATCAGCTCGGCGATCGACGTTGGCACCGGCACGAGCCCTGACTGGTTACCGGACCAGAACCGCAGCTGAGCGATCTCGGCGGAGACGGTGAACGCGAACTCGGCCGAGAAGCGCTCCCAACCCCACGGCCCAAGCTGGGCCAGCTGCTGCACGATTGGCTCGATCAGGCGCGAAGCTTCGGCGGCGATCCTGGCGTGCTCGGGCGGCGTGTCAACGATGGTGAATCCACTGATCATCGGCGGGCCGCCCGCCGCGAGCTGACTGAAGTGCTGCTCGAAGTCAGCCATGAACTCTGCGTCGCTCGTTCCGCCGGGGGCGGATCCGGTCAATTCCTCCAGCATGAACTGGTCGAGAGCCTGCCGTGGCGGGATCGAGGACGACACCTCCTTGATGCGGCCGGAATCACTCACCAGGAACACCGACCGCCCCACCGGCATGTCCAGAAAGGCCATCGGATCGCTCTCGTCGACGTCTACCGGCGCGTACACGGTCCAACCCACCTCGAAGCGATCAGCCTCCAGTCCCTCAGTCGGGTAGTCCAGCGCCCTGGATCGGACCCAATTCGCCACCAAAGAGATCGCCTGCGCCTCATCCATCCCGCACCCTCCCTTCACCATGACCCTATGGGGCGGCGGGATTGTGGAGAAGATCTCCGGCGGCCGGGCCGCCGCGGAGCTACTCGGCAGCACCCAACGTCGACCCGGCAGCGATCGCGCCTCTCGGCATCGTCGGCGGGTGAACCAGCACCTAGCCCCGGCCGCTCGCGAGGGTTGACTCGGCTACATGTCTTCGACCTGCAGGGCGTCGTCCTGATCGATCAGGCCGTCTAACCTTCAGGGATCCCTGTGTCCAGCCGCCGGAGGCCACCATGACCGATCCGACCCTCCCGGCTCCGACCTTCGCCGGGATGCACCTGATCGACGGGGACGCCGTCGCAACGACCCCGATCCGCGTCGCGGTGGACGCCCTGGAGGCCGCGCTGTGCGAGGGACTCGATCCGGAGCAGGAAACCGCCCGCTCCCGGGTCGCGACGCAGACCGGCGAGTTGCTGGTCATGCCCGCCACCCGGGGCCGTTACACCGGCTGCAAGCTGCTTACGAGCACACCCGACAACGCCCATCGAGGTCTGCCGCTCATCCAGGGGACCTTCGTCCTCTTCGACGGCCACGAGCAACGCCCGGCGGCCGTGATCGACGGCACCGCCCTGACGAACCTACGCACGCCCGCAGTGTCCCTGCTGGCGGTACGGCATCTGCTGACCCGGCCGGTCGGCGACCTGCTGCGGCTGACCGTCTTCGGCACCGGGCCCCAGGCGCGTGCCCACATCGAGGCGATGAACGCCCTGTACGACGTCCGTGACGTCACAATCGTGGGACGGGACACCGTGCGGCGGGACCAGCTCGCCGCCCGGTTCGACCGGGCGGGGCTCGCGGCCCGGGCGGTGAGTCCCGGCTCGTCCGCCGACGCCGTGACGCGCGCAGACATCATCTGCTGTTGCACCAGCGCATCTGCCCCGCTCTTCGACGGATCCCTGGTCAAGGCGGACGCCGTCGTCGTCGCGATCGGCTCGCACTCGCCGCACGCCCGCGAGGTCGACGACACGCTCGTCGCCCGCTCCCGCATCGTCGTCGAGTCGGTGGCCAGCACCCGACAGGAGTCGGGCGACATCGTCCTGCCACTGGCCGCCGGTTTGCTGCGCGAAAAGGATTTGTACTCGTTGCGGGATGTGGTGACCGGGCGGGTGTCGCTGTCCGGCGGCGGACCGAGGCTGTTCAAGGGGACCGGTATGCCGTGGCAGGACCTCACGGTCGCCGTCGAGGTCTACCGCGCCCACATCGCCCGGCGATTCGCCGCGGCGTGACGTCGTGCCGCCCGTGTCTGGCAACCGCGGCCGTCGCAGCCACCGGCTGACAATTCCGCCGATCCGTTCGTCGCGAGGGCGGGCCACCGCACAGACACCTGGACAGTGACGCCTTCGGACCCTGGATCGGCACGCACGGACCGCAGGTGCACGGTCTCGCGGATCAGCGGACGAGGGGTCCGGGCCAGGCTGCGGTGCGGCCGCGACAAAGGGTCCTGCATGCCCTCGGTGCCCTGCTGGCGGTATCGCTGCGCCCAGCGATTCGCGGTGCGCCAGGGCACCTCGTACCGGCGCGCTGCGGCAGCGACCGACCAGCCCTCATACAGGATCAGACGCGCCAAGCGCAGCTAGTGCGGAACCTCACCCGGACAACCCGTTGATCACAATAGGATGCAGCAGCGACGGCGGTGAGCGAGGGCAGACGATGACGCAGGAGGACACGGCGGAGACCGAGCAGGGCGACGCCGGGCGGGACACCGGTGCCGGTACTTGGCGCGGGCGCATCCGCCGGGCGGCATGTGCCGTCTCCCGGCCGAGCCTCTGGCAACGCGGCATGGTGCTCGCGGCGCTGGCGCTGCTGCTCGGCCTGATCCTGCTGCTGCACGGGCAGATCACGGACCGCAGGGGCCTCGGCAGCCTGGTGGAGACCTTCCTGCCGTGGTTCGGCCTGTTCATCCCCGTGCTGCTGATCGGGGCGCTGTGGCGTCGCTCCGCCTCCGCGGTGGCGGCGCTGCTGCTGCCGGCCGTGGTGTGGCTGAACCTCTTCGGCGGGCTGCTCGGCGACAAGTCCCGCCCGGGCGGTGACCTCACCGTGGCCGAGCAGAACGTCAACGCCGACAACCCCGACCCCGCCGGCACCGCCCGCGACCTGGCCGCCTCCGGTGCGGACGTGCTGGCCTTGGTGGAGCTGACCCCACAGGCCGTGGGCACGTACGAGAAGGAGCTGACGAAGGCGTACCCGTACCACACGGTGCAGGGCACGGTCGGGCTGTGGAGCAAGCTGCCGCTGTCGGACACTCAGCCGGTAGACATCCAGATGGACGCCGGCCCGCTGGCGGCCACCAAGCCGGCCGACATCAAGATGGCCTACAACCGGGCGCTGCGCGCCACGGTGGTCACGGACCAGGGGCCGCTGGCGGTGTATGTGGCCCACCTGGGTTCCGTGCGGGTGAATCCCAGGGCGGGCTTCTGGACGGTCCATCGGGACAGAAACGCGCAGGTGCTCGGCAGGGCCATCGCGGCCGAGCGGAACGAGCGGGTGGTGCTGCTCGGCGACCTGAACGGCACCATGGACGACCGTGTGTTCGGCCGCCTCACCTCGCAGTTGCGCTCGGCCCAGGTCGAGGCCGGGGACGGCTTCGGCTTCACCTGGCCGGCGACGTTCCCGGTGGTGCGGATCGACCAGATCCTGGTCCGCGGCATGAAGCCGGTGAGCTCCTGGGTGCTGCCGGCCACCGGCGGCGACCACCTGCCGGTGGCGGCCAGCATCAGCTGGTGAACACCGCGTCAGACCTCCGATTCCGTCGCCGGATCCGGGAGGACCTCGCCTGCGACGGCGTCGGCGTCGGCGTCGGCGTCGGCGTCGGCGTCGGCGTCGGCGTCGGCCGAGCCTTGGCGTTCGTGCTCTCCGGTGGCAACGTCAACGACTGCGGCCGCTTCACCCAGGTCATGGCTGCCATCCGTGTCGAGCGGTCGGGACCCGGCCGACCTCGGGTCCGCCCGGACCATGTCATCGCTCATTAGGGCTACAGCTCCAAGGCCATGCGGGCCGACCTGCGCCGACGCGGCAATGGGCGCACAATTCCCGAACGCGCCGACCAGCAGGCCAACCGCCTGCGGCGTGGCAACCGCGGCGGCAGGCCGGTGTTCGACAAGCAGCACTACAAGCGCCGCAACGTCGTCGAACGGTGCTTCAACCGGCTCAAGCAGTGCCGTAGCGTCGCGACCCGCTACGACAAGACAGCAACGTCGTTCCAGGCCACCGTCACCATCGCCGCGCTATTCCAATGGTTGGAGCCTGTGAAGACACGACCTAGCGGCGGCTCAGTTGCGCGGCAGCCACCTCACGAGCGCTGGTCTGTCGGCAGCGTTCCCGCGCGACCGGACCTTCGGCTGCCCGCGATGGCATGGCCTTCCCTCGCGAACGCGGGCCCGTACCCGACTCCGCCGCCTCCGCCTCCGGCAGAACGACCGGCAGAAGTTCCTGCGGAAAGGGCGTTCCCCACCCGCGACGAACGTCACACGCAACTCCTTGCATCTCCGTCCTGAGCTGCATGAACGTCACCGATTCCAGTCACCGCCACCGCCGGTGAAACCGTTGCGGCACCGCTGCGTCGCCGCTACGAAACGTGCGGATGAATTCATTCCGATCATCCGAGTAACGGATCGAGCAATCACGCCGATCGACGCACCGAAGTGGAGACAACCCCATGCGACAACGCCGTCTTTTGGCGTACGGAACGCTAGGCGCCACACTGGCGACACTGCTCATCGGCGTCCCGCCCGCCACCGCCGACCCCACCGGGGCGGCACCGGCGCCGGCTGCTCCCGCGGCCGCGGAGGCGGCGGCCGCGAGGAAGCTGACTCTGTTCACCGGCGACCAGGTCACGGTTCGCGGCAAGGAGGTGAGCGTCGCTCCGCGCGACGGCGTGCACTTCGTACGGCTCCAACGGGACAAGGCTGACTACATCATTCCGTCCGACGCCATCCCGCTGCTGAAGGCCGATCGACTGGACGAGCGGCTGTTCAACGTCACCGCGCTGCTCGAGTTCGACTTCGACAAGCTCTCGCACCTGCCGCTGGTGGTCTCCGACGCGACCGCCGTGCGCGGTCTGTCCACCGGGTCGGAGCTGGAGGCGGTCGACGGCTTCGGCACCAAGGTGCCGGTCGCCGATCTGGCGAAGACCTGGCAGACCACTCGGACCTCGCTGACCAAGGGCAAGATCTGGCTCGACGGCGTGCGGCAGTCCAACCTGGACGTCAGCGTGCCGATGATCGGCGCACCGACCGCCTGGTCGGCCGGGTTCGACGGCACCGGGGTGAAGGTGGCCGTTCTCGACAGCGGCATCGACGACGCCCACCCCGACCTCGCCGGCAAAGTGGTCGCGCGACACAACTTCATCCCCGAGATCGAGACCGGCGTGGACCTCAACGGGCACGGCACCCACGTGTCGTCGACGATCGCGGGCAGCGGCGCCGCCTCGGACGGCAAGTACAAGGGCGTGGCGCCGGGTGTGTCACTGCTGGACGGCAAGGTCTGCTGGAACGTGGGAGGTAACGGCAACTGCTCCGACTCGGCCATCCTGGCCGGCATGCAGTGGGCGGCCGAGTCCGGTGCCGACATCGTCAACATGAGCCTCGGCGCGGACGACGCGATCGGTGTCGACCCGCTGGAGGAGGCGGTCAACGACCTGACCGCCGAGTACGGCACCTTGTTCGTCATCGCCGCGGGCAACTATAACGGCTGGCAGTTCCGGGTCGGGTCGCCGTCGACCGCGGACGCGGCGCTGTCTGTGGCGAACTTCGACAAGGCCGGCGAGGTGAACTGGTCGTCGCTGCGCGGCCCACGGATCGGCGACTTCGGCGTCAAGCCGGACATCGGAGGACCGGGCACCGAGATCACCGCTGCGCGGTCCCCCAGCGCCCTCAACCACCTGCCAGAGGGGAATTACTTCGCCGCCACCGGCACCTCCATGGCGACCCCGCACGTGGCCGGCGCCGCCGCCCTGCTGGCCCAGGCCCACCCGGACTGGAAGGCCGCGCAGTTCAAGGAGGCGCTGATGGCCACGGCGTCGCCGAACACGGCGTACGACGTCTTCGCTCAGGGCGCCGGCTTCGTGAACGTGGCCAAGGCGTTGAGTCAGCCGGTGACCGTTACCCCGGCGTCGCTGAGCCTCGGGGTGCTCGAGTGGCCGCACACCGAGGAGCCCAGCGCGCGGACCATGACCTACCACAACCGCGGCGGCCAGCCGGTGACGCTCGACTTGGCGCTGGATGGCAACGCGCCGAACGGGCTGCTGGCGCTGAGCGCGAAAACACTGACCGTCCCTGCGGGCGGCGATGCGTCCGTGCAGGTCACCGTGGACGAGCGGGCCAGCACCGCCTACGGCCTCTACAGCGGGCGGCTGGTGGCGACCGCCGGTGAGGTCAAGGTGCAGACCCCGTTCAGCGTCTACCACGAGGAGCCGGCGGCGAGCGTGAACATCTCCGCCATCGGGAAGGACGGCGGCGCGCCCGGCACGGTGCTGATCGAGATGACCAACCCGGACCCGGAGAACTACGCCAACTACACGTTCTACGCGCCGAGCCAGTCGGTGCGGGTGCCGCTGAACAGCTCGTGGAACGTCTCGGCGTACATCGAGAACCCGGACGGCACGGTCGCGCTGTTGACCAACAACAAGGTCGTCGCCGACGGGGACCAGGAGGTGGTGCTCGACGGGCGCAAGGCGCGGCCGATCGAGATTACGGTCCCGGACCGCGCGGCGCGGTCGCACGACGCCTCGGTGCTGGTGCTGCGCACGGCGGATCCGATCTTGACGTACGCCGGCGTCTCCGGTGAGCTGGACACGATCCTCACCGCGGACGTGGGCCCCACCGAAGTGCCGGGCGTCTCCACCCAGGTCCACGCGGTCTTCCAGGGACCGGCGAGGAAGGACAGTGCGCCGGATGTCTACCAGTTGGGCTGGCGGATCAAGGGTTCCTTCATCACCGGGCTGGTCAAACACGTGTCGCGGCGTGACCTGGCGACGGTCCAGGCCGAATACGCGCAGAACGCGACCGCGGTGGTGGCCTGGCGCAGCAACAGCAGCCCCGACCCGGACCTCGCCGGCGGTGGGTACGCGCTGACCAGCACCCTGCCGGCGGTCGCGACACCGGGCCGCCGTACCGAGTACTACAACGGCGACGTGGCGTGGCAGTCCGACATCCTCGAGAAGACCGCCGTGGGCGACCTGTGGATCCTCGATCTGGTGCAGCCGCAGGCGGCGGACTACCGGCCGGGCCGTCGGTACACCGAGCGCTGGAACGGCGCGGCGCTGAACACCACCCTGACGCCGGTATACGCCGGCTGGCCGACCGTCGCGCGGCGAGGCAACACCGTGCAGGCGATTTTCGACGGCTACACCGACGGGGCCGGCCACGTGGGCCTGCCGTACTCGATGACCAACCACCACCTCACCCTGCACAAGGGCGACGCGCTGCTGGGCGAGTACGACTACCTGTCCGGCAACTGGGAGGTGGCTGCCGAGCCGACCACCTACCAGATGCGCTACGTCTTCGACCTGCCGGAGCCGTACCGGCTGTCCCGGCGCATGGAGACGGTGTGGACGTTTACCACCTCTGCCGGCCAGGAGGGCGCGCTGCCGCTCACCTCGATCGGGTTCCAGCCGGCGCTGGCGCTGGACAACAGCGCCCAGGCGGGGAGCACGCTGGCCATCCCGCTGACGTTCGCGCAGCAGGCGACAGCGGGCCCGGTGAAGTCGGCGGAGGTGTCGGTGTCGTTCGACGACGGCCGCACGTGGACGGCGGCTCCGACGGCTGAGAAGCGCGGGCGGTATGCCGCCACGGTGTCGCACCCGAAGAAAACGTCGGGCTTCGTGTCACTGCGGGCCACCGCCGTCGACAGCAACGGGAACACGGTCACCACCACCGTTTACCGGGCGTACGCGCTCAAGTAGCCGGTGTGGGCGTGCGGGGCCGGGCAGGACCTGCCCGGCCCCGCTGCTCACGAGACCCGGCGACGCGCTGCCGCATCAAGCTCGGCGAGCCGGCCGACTGCCTGGTCCACGAGGTCGAAAGGGCCGACCTGCCTGGCGATCCGCATCGTACGCCGCAGCTGGCCCCGGGCCTCCTCCGTCCGACTCAGTCGGGCGAGCGCAGTGGCCAACCCGAACCGGCAGCGCGCCTCGCTCTGCCGCACCCCGGAGAGCTGCAACATGGGCAGCGCCATCCGGAGGCTGGTTGCGGCCGGTGCCCATCTCCCCGTCGCGAGCAGGCTCAGGCCGATGTTCAGGTGAAGGTGTCCGGCGGTCACGTTGCTGATCCGTGGGGACGGTGCGCGGCCCGGGTCGGCCAGCAGCTTCTCCAACCGCCGGTACTGCGCAATGGCGTCCCGGTGCCGGCCAGCCTGGGCAAGGCTTCCGGCCAGCATTGACAGTCCCTGCGAGTACCCGTCCCAGTCCGCCGCGGCCTCGAACAACGGCAGCGACTGCCGGGCCGCCGCCTGAGCCTGAACGGCGTCGCCGCGGCGGCGGGCCGCCGATCCGAGGTAGAGCCAGGCCCACCCCTGCTGGCTGAGGTCGCCCGCGGCGCCCGCCAGCCGCAGTGCCTCCCGCGCCGGCGCTTCGGCCAGGTCCGGGCGCATGGCACAGGCGGTGTAGGCCCACGAGACGTAGTTCAGATGGACGGCGTGGCCGCGGGGATCGCCGAGCGCCTCGGCCGAGGCCGCCGACATCTGGTACACCTCCAGCCAGTGCTCCCAGTGGGTCCATCGATCGGAGAACCAGTGCATGGCGTCGGCGACCGCCATCACCTCGGCATGCCTCCCCGCCGCGAACGCTGCCCGCAGCGCACCGAGCCAGTTCAGGCTCTCCTGCTCGATCCACCTGCTGGCCTCCTCGGCCGTCGCTGGTCCGCCGCCGGTCTCGCTGGCGTACTCCGGCTCGAACCACCGCCCGGCGGCGACTGCGGCGGCGAGCAACCAGGTGACCACCCGGTCCTCGGCGCACCGCCGCGCCTCCGCCGTCTCCTCCGTGGCCAGCCGTGCGCGGGCGAACAACCTGATGAGGTCGTGGAAGCGGTAGCGGCCGTCGGTGGCCGGCTGGAGCAGCCCGAGTTCGGCCAGCTCCTCCAGCGCGCCCTCGGTCTCCCGGACGCTCAAGCCGGCCGCCTGGGTGGCCACGTCCAGGCCGTGGTCGGGGCCGGGAAGCACCGACAGCCGCCGGAACGTACGGGCGGCGGTGGCGGACAGCTGCCGGTACGAGAGCATGAGCGGCGCCGCGACCTGGAGGTCTCCGGCGACCAGTAGGCCGAGCCGGTCGTCATGGTCGGCTAACCGGCGCACCAGATACGCGACACTCCATTCGGGACGGCTGAGCAGGCGGTTGCCGGCGATCCGCAGCGCCAGCGGCAGGTTCCCGCAGGCGTGCGCGAGGCCGAGCAGCGTGGCGTCCGGCTCGGCGGCGGTGCGTTCCGGTCCGACGATCCTCTCCAGCAACGCCACCGCCTCACCCCTGGGAAGGGCCGGCAGAGTGAGCCGGTCGACCGCCTCCAGCCCGGCCAGGCCGCGCCGGCTGGTGATGATCGTCATGGTGGACCCGGCGCCCGGCAGCAGCGGGCGCACCTGCGTCTCGTCGGCGGCGTTGTCGAGCAGCAGGAGGATGCGCCGCTCGTGCAGCAGGGCCCGGTACTGGGCACTTCGGTCATGCTCGTCGCCCGACACCTGCGTCTCCCCTACGCCGAGTGCGGTCAGGAGGCGCAGCAGCAGGTCGGCTGGGCGTGGTGGATCGTCGTCCAGGCCGCGCAGGTCGAGGAAGAGCACCCCGTCCGGAAAAGATCCGGCGTACCGGATCGCGGCCTGCAGCATAAGCGCTGTCTTGCCCA
Source organism: Micromonospora sp. CA-259024 (assembly GCF_050936255.1). Lineage (NCBI taxonomy): Bacteria > Bacillati > Actinomycetota > Actinomycetes > Micromonosporales > Micromonosporaceae > Micromonospora > Micromonospora sp. CA-259024. Next base: position 2,519,310 of record NZ_JBNJND010000001.1, read on the forward strand.
AGCCGGGCGGCCCGGACACGACCGCGACCACCGGAGCACCCTGCTGGTCGGGACGGTCCGTGCTGCGGGCGACGAGGGCGCCCAACCAGCGCAGCTCGCTGTCCCGGCCGGTAAAGTCCGCGACGGCCCGGGGCGGCGCCAACGCCGGGGCCGGCCGCGCGACGCGACGGCCGGCGCGGGCGCTCTCCCGCAGTGCGGTCGCCGCGGCGTCCCGCAGGCCCAGCGCCCGTACCAGTGCCTCGACGGTACGCCGCTGCGGTACCTGGCTGCGCCCGCGTTCCATGTCGCTGATCGTCCGGACACTGACTTGCGACACCGCGGACAGTTCGTCGATGGTCAGGCCGGCGTCACCACGAAGCCGCCGCAGCAGCAGGCCGAACCGGTTCGGCTCGGTCATCGGGCGGTCGGGTGCGACTCGCGGCCACGGGCCACCTCCGCCGTGACGGACGAGTCGTTGACCTGCAGCATGCGCCCGATGATGCCACCCCATGCACCTGCACGGCCACCGCGTCCGCGTCCTGTCCCGGCCAGACCTACGAGATCACGGGCACCGCCGACAACCCCGGCATCTGGATGGACCATTGCCACAACGGCGGACACGCTGCCGACGGGATGGTCTGGCAGCTGTCCCACGCCGGCATCGCCGCCACTGCGCACTCCACTCACCGCCCCGAATGAGCTGCCACGGCCCGCTCGGGCTGGCCAGGCCGCCGAGCGGACCGCGTCGGTGACGACGGGTTGAGCAGGCCCGGTTCCGCGATGAGCCGGTGCTCGTGGTCAACACCTCGCGCGGGCCGGGCACCTACCCTTGCCGCTCAGCCGACCGACAGGGTCGACTCGCGCATCACGACTCGGCTCGGGAACTCCTCCGATATGGGCGTGCCGCCGTCGATGGCTTCGAAGAGCCGTTGGCCCGCCATGGCACCGAGTCGTTTGAGGTTCATGTCGACGCTGGTCAGGCGGGGCCGAGAGTGTGCGGAGATCGCCTCCCAATTGTCGAAGCCGATCACGGAGGTCGTACCGGGCACGTCTCGTCCGAGGTCCCGCAGCGCGTCCAGCACACCCCGGGCGATCTGGTCGCTGCCGCAGAAGATGGCGTCGACCTCGGAATGGTGCTCGACGACCATGTGCGCCGCGGCCCGCCCCCAGGACTCGTCCCACGACCCGAAGTACGGCCGACCACCAACCATGCTCAGGCCGGCAGCGGCGAGCGCCGCCGCCGCGCCCTCGGCACGATCCAGCGCCGCCTGGAACCCCGCCTCTCCGGTGATGTGGGCGATGTTGCGCCGACCGCAGGCCAGCAGGTGCTCGATGGCGAGCCGACCGCCTCCCACGTTGTCGACGGTGATCGAGATGTCGGCCGGATCCGAGGAGGGGGCGTAGACGTAGACCACCGGGACGGGAATGTTGCCAGCCAGCGGTGGACGGGCGTCGGTGCGGGATCCCACCACGATCAGACCGTCCACCCGGCGCGACAGCAGCGCGCGGACGTGATGCTTTTCCCGGATCGCGTCACCGCGCGCGTCGCACAGGAAGACCGACACCTGGCCGGCCCCGAAGGCGTCCTCCGCCCCCATCAGGATGGGAATCGAGAAGCGCCCCTCGAGGTCACTCGTCAACAGGCCCACGGTCCCGGTGCGGCCACTGAGCAGGCCACGGGCGAGGGCGTTCGGCGCGAAGGAGAGCAGCTCGGCGGCCTCCAACACCCGGACTCTGGTGGTCGCCCGCACCTCGCTACGCCCATTGATCGCCTTGGAGGCGGTCGCGACGGACACCCCCGCGAGCTTGGCGACATCGGTGAGCGTGGGCGTGCGGTTGGTGGGGATTTCGGCCTCGTTGGCCATGTGGTGCTCCCTCCCGGCGACCGGCACAGGCGTGGTACGCGGCGACAGGCCGCCTCCGGAGTGTCGTGACGACCACCCCTGGCGGACGAGGATCCTCGGTGCCTTTTCGACGATGTTTCGGTGAGGGTTCCGGCCGTGCGGTCCCCCATCGAAGCTCTCACCTGCGCGGAAGACTACACCGCGAGCACCTGCGGCAGGTGCCAGGAACGCACCCGGCAGATCGCCTCCCGAAATTTCCGCCGAAACGCCATGGCGGCGGACCCGGTGGGGGTGGCGGGGTCCGACCTGGCCCCGCCACCGCCGCCAGGGCTACGGCCTGGCCTGGCCGCCGCCGATCGCCTCGTACGGCGTCTCCATCTGCGCGGTCGCCGGCTCACCATCTACCATCCCGGTGACCCTGACGGTCGCAGTGCCCGCCGGCACCGACGTCCCACGAGCGTTGAACGCCTGGTAGGCGGCCTTGCCCGGGGCGACACCGGCCACCGTTCGCGATCCGTACGGCGTGCTCAGCTCGATGGTGAGCGGCACGTCGTCGGCGTTGTGGGCGGTGACGGAGACGTAGGCGTCGGCGCCGATGAACCGCGTGTGGGCCTGCACCTCGACGTTCCATGTGGGTGCCGGCTCGAGTTCCCGGTTGGAGCTGGCGGCGTACGAGATGACGAGATCCTTCTCCACCGCGGTGAAGGCGCCCGCCGCGACGAAGGCCTCGGCGGTCTGCGTGACGGTCGAGACGAACTGTCCGTGGTTGGCGAAGGGCGCCCGGTCCCACACCAGGTCGAGGAAGGTGGGACCGTCGGTGCCGGGTGAGGGGATCCCGGTCACCGGGATGTCGTAGTTCGGTAGGCCGTCATTGCGCCTGCGGTTGGGCACGCCGGTGTCGACCGAGCCGAACACGATGGTCGGCTCGACCCGCCGGAAGTACGACGAGGCGGCCTGGGTGTCACCGATGTAGTACGGCCGCAGGGTGAAGCCGTGCGTGGTGAAGAGGTGGTCACCCGCCGCTGTGGTGCTCGTGTGGGTGATCGCCGCACGGGAGTAGTCGCCGTCGCGCTTGAGGTGCCGGTAGAGCGAGAGTTCCCGGTAGTTCCCGACGCCCGGGTTTCCCAGGATCTGCATGAGGACCGGACCCCAGAAGATCGACTGTGTGTCGGGGCGGTCCAGCGCCCGCTCGATCCGGATGCTGAACGGCATCCGGATCTCGATGGTGTCGCCGGGGTTCCAGGCCCGGCTCAGGGTCAGGTAGCTGCCGGGCGTGGCAGTGACGTCCTGAGCGGCACCGTTGATCGTGACGAAGAAGCCCTTCCGCACCCAGGCCGGCACCCGCAGCTTGATGGCGAGCGGGCCGCTGCCCTGCACGGTCAGCCTGGTGCGGTCCTGGCGTGGGTAGGTCGTCTGCTGAGTGATGGTGAAGCCCTTCTCCGCCCAGGTCAGCGTCGACGACACGTACAGGTTGACCCAGAGCGTTCCACCGTCGGCGGACTTGAAGTAGATCGTCTCCTGGTACTTGGTGTGGTTCTCGAGACCCGTGCCGCCGCAGCAGGTGCCGGTGTTGCCGTAGTCACGGGTGGCACCCGGGGTCAACGGCTGGAAGTAGGTGACCTGTGGGTTGCTGACGTTGGTGCTGTCCGCCCGCGAACCGGCGATCTGGTTGATCAGGCCGCGCTCGTAGTAGTCCATGTACGCCGGATCGTGCTCGTGGAAGAACAGGTTACGAGCCAGCTTGATCAGGTTGTAGGTGGTACACGTCTCGGCACCGCCCTGGGCGATCGAGTTCGCGATGTTGCCCCGGTTCTGGAACAGCTCGGTGTTGTTGTTGGAGCCCGGGTAGTTGCCGCCCGTTCCCCCGTTGGCGTACATGCGGTGCGGTACGACCATGCCGAAGAAGTTCTTGGCGGCCTGGAGGTAGTCCTGCTCGCCGCTGTGCTCGTAGACGCGCAGGTAGCCGACGAACTGCGGCACGTGCGAGTTGGCGTGCAGCCGGTCCGGGCGGCGACGACCGGGCCGGGTCTGTGGCGTCGTGACGAGGATGTCACGGTTCTCGACGCAGGCGTCGAAGAGAGACTCCCGGTTGTCGAAGCGCTTGGCGGTGTCCAGGTGCCTCGCGTCGCCGGTGAGCGCGTAGATCTCTGGGAACACCTCGTTCGCGCCGCCGGTCTCGCCGGCGATGTAGAGGTCCCACATGTAGTTCAGGTTGTCCCGGGTGATCGGGCCCGTGTACGCGGGGTGGTTCTTGTCCCCGATGGTCAGTGCGAGGTGCGCCCACTCGGCCATCCGAACGACCACGTCGAGGGCCTTCTGGTTGTCGGTGTGGTAATACGCGTCGAGCAGCCCACGCATGATCTTGTGCTGCGTGTACCACGGTGCCCAGGTGTTGGCGCTCAGATCACCGCCGTAGACGGCCCACCGTGGCGGGCCGAGTCGGAGCACCGCGTCCTCGGGGATCGCGCCCAGGTAGCCGGGATGGGTCGGGACCCAGAGGGCTCCCCCACCGCTCTGGCTGGCCACGATGCCGCCGTCGCGGCCGTTGGGCGAGGCGTCCCTGATCGTGGTGCCGTCCTCCTCCTCGAACCGGTACCAGGCGATCGACCCGCCGCCGGTGCTCCCGGCCGCCGAGTCCAGCAGCGACTGGACCTCCTGCTGGCTCAGGGCCCGGTCGAAGATGTGGAACTCGTCGACGGTGGCGTCCAGGTACGCGTCGCCGTACTGCGACCGCCCGATCCACCGGTTTCCCGGGTTTCCGAGGGCGGCCGGGCTGAGGGTCATGGCAGTGTTCTGGCCGGCCTGTTGACCGTTCACGTAGAGGGTGCCGGTGTGCTGGGTGAGGGTGACGGCGAGGTGCACCCACTGGTTGGTCGGCAGCGCGGCGGTACCGTCGATCCGCTGCTCACCACCGCTACCGCTGACCGTGATCGCGAACCTCGGCACGTTGCCGGTGACACCGGCGCGCGGGGTCAGGAACATGTTGACCGTGGTGTTCTGACCGAAGTCGAACAGCCGGCTCCAGTTCTGGGTGGAGGCGAGATTCACCCAGGTGGCGATGGTGAAGTCGGCGAGCTGGCTGATCGCCTCCTGGGGCAGGGTCACGTGCTGCGCCCGGCTGGGGCCGTTCAGGCGGAGGCCGCTTCCGAAGCGACCCGGCACCCGGCCGATCTGCGGTTCCTCCGGCTCCTCACCGCCCGGGTCGCCCCCGCCCATCCGCGCGGTGATCGCGGCCTGGCACGCCGCGAGCTCGTCGACCATCCAGTCGAGCTTGCTCTTGAAGATCGGCTCGCCATGGTCGGCGTAGCCCTGCGCCAGGGCCGTCATGAAGTGGCCGGCCCAGTGGCCGCTGAGCAGCCCACCGTCCTCCCAGCCCCCGGGGACGGAGACGCCCGGCGGGTTCGGTCGGCCGGCCTGGTTGTTGAACAACACGAGGAAGCGCCGCTCGTCGAGCTGCCGGAGGTAGCTCTTCGTGCGGTCGCGCTTCTCCTGGAGCAGGCCGTCGCCCAGCGTCACGTCGCGCAGCTGGAACGGCCGGACCGGGGCGGTGCCGCCGGGACCGGTGTCGGCCGGGGTCACGTTCAGTGGAGTCGGGCCGGCCGACGCCTCGGTGGCTGCCTGGGCGGCGGTCGCGGGGAGCGCGCCCGCGGTGGCCACCGCGGTGACACCGATGGCGGACGCCTGAAGGACCTGACGTCGACTGACGGGCATCTTGTCGGAGAGAACCATTGCGGATCGTCCTTTCACGCGGGGGATCAGGAAGCTTGTGGCGCGCCATCGGCGGGAGCCGGTGTCCGGGCTTCCGCCCGGCCCTCGTCCCGGGCGTCGGCGATCAGCTGCGCGAGTCGCCGCCGGCGTCGGCGCAGGGTGCTCCGGATGGCGAGGGCCAGGACGGTGAGGGTCGCGGCCAGGGCCAGTTGCGGCCACGGCAGCACCCAGATCGTCACGGTGGCGGTGGCGGGCTCGATCTGGGCGCCGGCGGGGTCACCGCCGAGGATGGCCGGGGTGACGTCGATGCTGGTCCCGACTCGTCCCACCGACCAGACGCCGTCGAGGCGAGCCTCGACGGCGCGGCTACCGCCGGGAAGTGTCTCCTCGACGTTCGTCGTGGTGCGCCGTGTGCCCAGGCCGAGCGGGCCGGCGGCGGTCGCCCGGCCGGTGCCGGCCACCGCGACGTTGCCGTCGTTCGTCGAGGTGTACCTGAGGTGGACCGTGCCGGCCGAGAAGGGGTTCCACGAGCGCTCGTACCGGGCGGTGAGGCCGCTGATCGCCAGGGACGCGGTGACCGTGCCGCTGGCCCGCAGCATGACCCGGAACCCGACCCGGCTCTCGACGGCGACCGTGCCTCCCGCGCTCGTGACCGCCGCCGCGATACCGGCCGGGTGGTCCCCGGGCGTGGCGGCGCGGGGCGCCGTGATGGTGAACGGCACCACCTTCGTCTGGTGGGGTCCGACGCTGACCGTCTGCCGCACTTTGATCCAGGTGCCGCCGTCCGCCGACTGCTGGTTCGACGGAAGCATGGTGAAGCGGCCCTTGTCGGTGAGGTAGCCGTCGGCCGCCTTCAGCGCGAAGACCACCGCCCCGTCGCTGAAGTTCCGCACGGCCAGGTGCTCGGTCACCACCTGACCCGGGTCGAGCGTGCGCTCGACCCACCGGCGGCCGTCCGGGCCCTGCTGATCGGCCGGCTGGACCGCCCAGGTCAGCGAAGGAGTGGTCGGTTGCGCCGCCGCGGCGGCGGGTGCGATCGGCACGGTGACGAACACTGCGGCCAGCACGGCGAGCAGTCGCAGTGGCGTCCGCGGCGAGGTCCGGATCATCGCGGGTCCTTCGACGGAGGGATGTGGCGGTGGGGGCCGCGTCGCCGCGGCCCCCACCCGTGCGTCACTCGAACAGGGACAGGGTCAACGTCGAGGTGTACGAGCCGGCGGCGACATCCGCCGGGGTGCGCAGGTGCAGGTCGGCGTCCACCGAGTACGCGTCGCCGGTCACGGCCTCGGAGTCGAACGTCGACACCAGCAGCTCCTGGTCGACCAGGCCCACGTTGTTGCCGGGCTGGGTCGGCTCGTCGAGGACGGTCACCACCTCCTCACCCTCGGCGACCAGGCCGGTGTCGCCGCCGTCGAGCAGGCGCGGCTTCCACCCGAGATGTCCCGCGCTGATCGGCGCCTCACCGGCGCCGCCGACGAAGTCGGTGGCGCTACCCAGCACGGCCCAGGCGGCGTTGTCGGGAACCTCCTCCGGCGTACGGGTGTCGGTCACCGTCACGGTCGGCAGGCTACCGACGAACTGACGGACGAGCAGGGTCGAGCCGTCCTCGGACAGCGCGACCGAGTTGCCGGCGATCGACATGGCGAGCACGCCGGGTTCGGTGATCTCCTCGATGTCGACCGTCACCCGCACGTCGGTGTTGTCGCCGGGCTCGGCCTGGGCCGGCGCCTGCAACGCCACCGTCCCGACCAGCACCGCACCCGCGGCACCGGCCGCGAGCAACCGCCTTCGGTTTCCTGTTTTCATGTGCTGCTCCATCGTCACTAGTGGTTATGGGGCCTGACGGGGATCGCCGGCACAATCGGCGCCGGCGTGGTCTGCGGTGCGGACGGTCGTCACGTCCGTACCGTTGCTGGGTCCGGTGGCCCGGACGGTCGCCGAGCCGGCCGGGATCGAGACCGCCCGGGTGGCGAACGACTGGTAGGCGTTCGCACCGGGCGCGACGCCGGCGACGGACCGCTGGCCGTACGCCGTCTCCAGGACGATGTCCACCGGCGCGTCGTGTTCGTTGCGTGCCTGCACGGCGACGTACGCCCTGCCGCCGACACACCTCGCCTGCACGCTGACCGTGACGGGCAACGCGGGTTGGACTCCCGGGTCGTCGGCGACGACCCGCCACTCGGTGATCGCGACCGCGGAGTAGGTGGTGTCGTTCCCGTTGGCCCGGATCGTCGCCCGCACCCGCGCCGTGGTGACCGGATCGAAGGTGACGGTGTTGAACGCGGTGGTGCTCGTGCCGTACGCGGATGCGCCGGTCACGTCGCGCCAGGCCGAGGTCGCCCCGTCCCAGTACTGCAGCATCCACCCGTCGGGTTCGGCGACGCCGTCGCCGGTGCCGCGGTTGGAGTCCCGCCAGAACTTCAGCTCCGTGCCGGTGATGCGCACCGGTCGCGCCCAGTCGTACTGGACCCACTGGGTCGCCGGGCGGGTGCCGGACCAGGTGCCCCAGAGTTGCGCCTGGCTCGGGTTGGACGGGTCGGCGCCGTCGTTGAGGGCGGTGACGCTGTTCCAGCCCGCCGTGTAGGAGGCGGTCGGGGTCGCGATGGGCCCGATGTTGCCGGCGAGCGGCCCGGACAGGTCCGCCGGGATGGTGGCGGTCTTCGCGGTCTCCAGGTTCCCCGCCACGTCGAGCGCACGGAACGACACGGTGTGCCGGTTCGAGTCGGGCGCCGCGATGGCGCCGCTGTAGGCGGTCCACGCGCCGGTGCCGATGGCGTACTCGATGCGGACGACGCCGGAGGTGGCGTCGCTGGCGGTCACCGTGACCGCCCGGGTGGCGCTGTCCACGGTGGCCGTGCTGGCCGGTGGCGTCGCGTCGATGGGTACCGGAAGGGTCGCGGGCGACGATGCGTTGCCCGCACGGTCGGTCGCGGTCGCCCGGACGCTGTGCTGACCGTCGCCGGAGACGGTCACGTCGACGGACCGCACGGCGCTCGCGACGACGGGCTGGCCGTCGTCCACCCGCGACTCGATGGTCAGCCGACCGCCACGGTCGTCGACACCGGCGACGCGCACCCGCACCGCCGACCGGAACCAGCCGGCACCGCCGGCGCTGCCGCCGGGCGTGAGTGTCAGCGTCGGCGGGGTCTCGTCGTCCTCGGTGTCCTCCGGCGAGATGACCCTGACCTGCGCGGAGACGCGACCGGCGGCGTAGCCGAGGACGCTGCCCCCGATCGTGAACGTCCCGGGCGTCGCGACGTTCTCGGGCGTGACCGGGTCCCAGAAGACCGGCAGCCGCAGCGTCTCGGCGCCGAACGCCACGGGGAGGCTGTCGGGCAGTTCGGTCTCCCCCACCTCCACCGTCATTCCCGGTGCGGTGACGGACTCCGGCTGTGCGGCGAGGACCTTCCACTCCTCCGCTGCCACCGCGGAGTAGGTGCTGCCGTTGGTGGACGCGTCGAACACGGCCCGCACCTGGGTCGTGGTCACCGGGTCGAACATGGTGTCCTGGAAGCCCTGTGTGCTGGTTGGGAAGCCGCTCGGGTTCGGCACGTCGGCCCACTGACCGCTGTCGAGATTCCAGTATTCGATGCGCCAGCGGGCGGGGGCGGCGACGCCCGTGCCGGTGCCCTGCGGCTGGTCGTTCCAGAAGTCGATCTGCGACCCGGAGATCCGCATCGGCTGGTCCCACGTGTACTGCACCCACTGCTGGGGCGGGTTGTTGCCCGTCCACGTCCCCCACATGTCCGGTGGCAGCGGGTTCGACCGGACGATCTCGTCGTTGAGCGCCTTCACCCAGTACTGCGTGGGCACCGGCTCGTTGGAGACGGTGACCCTGGCCGCCTGGGCGATGTTCGCCCGCGGGGTCCGGTCGGTCCCCTTGACCGGCGTCGGTGTCACGAGCTTCAGCCTCGGGGGGCTCTGCGTGTCGTCCCACTCGACCGGGTCGATCGCGACCGACCGGCGAAAGTGGCCGCCGCCCACGGCGTCGGCGGTGTGGTACGCCATGTACCACCTGCCGTTGAACTCCAGGATGCCCGGGTGGCTCGTCGTCGAGGAGACCGGCCGGAGCATGGTGCCCCGGTAGGTCCACGGTCCCTCCGGCGACGACGCCGTCGCGTACGCGATGCAGGCGTGGTAGTTCGCCGGGGTGCACGGCGAGGTCGGGCCGGCGTTGTTCCCGGCGTACGCCATGTAGTAGGTGCCGTTGCGCTTGAAGGCCCAGGCCGCCTCGAAGAAGCCGGTCAGGCCGGTGACCGAACGCTGGGTGGTGACCGGCGTCTTCATGTCCTGCTGGAGCTCGATCGTCCGCAGCTGGCTGAACGAACCCCACCAGAGGTACACCCGCTGGTTCGGTGCCGTGCCGTCGATGAGGATCGTCGGGTCGATGTTGTGGATGGTGTTGGCGGTCGGTACGCGTTGGGAGATGATCGGCCCACCCGCGTGGTCGGTCCACGGGCCGGTGGGGCTGTCCGAGACGGCCACGCCGATCGCGAACTTGTCGGACGCCGGGCTGTCCCGTTCGTTGATCGGTACGTACCAGTAGTAGCGCCCGTCCACGCCCCGCACGACCTGGCCCGCGTACGCGCGCCCGGGCGTCGCCCAGGCGAAGACCTGTTCCGGGCGCATCAGCGACGGATAGTGGGTCCACTGGCCGGCCTGGGCGTCCGTGGTACGGAACGCGCCCCACTCGTTCATGATGAAGTCGTTGGTGGACGGTCCGGCCTGGTCGTGGCCGGTGTAGATGTAGAGCTGGTCCTGGCCGGTGTCGTTGCCGGGAGCGCCGGCCGGCACGACGACCGGCGCCGGGTCGGCCGAGTAGTAGCTACCGTCACCGAGGATCGGGTTGACGGTGTTGGTGAAGGTGTACGAGTCGGCCGCGTAGGCGGGCGCGGCGACCCCGACCAGGCCGGCGGCGACGAGCCCGGCGACCGCCGTCGCGGCGAGCGCCCTGCGGACCCGGCGCGCCGGCCGGCGGGTTGGTGGGGCGGCGCCGCGCACCACTGTGGTGTTCACGGTGTCGATCTCCTCACTGTTGTCCGGAGGCGGTGGCGGCGCCGGTGCGGCGCCGCCACCACGAAGGGTCAGCCGCAGGCGAGCGCGCCGAACGGCGCCTCGAACGCCACCGTCACCGGCTGGCCGTCCACGCTGCCGGTGGCCTTCACCGTCGCGACCCCGGCCGGCACCGACTCGGCGCGCGTGGTGAACGCCTGGTACGCGGACTTGTCGGGGGCGACGCTGGTCACCGTGCGCGACCCGTACGGCGTGATCAGCTCGATGCTGAGCGGCACGTCCTCGGCGTTGCGCGCGTTGACCGAGACGTAGGCGCGGGTGCCGACGCACTGCGTGCGCGCCTGCACCTCGACGTCCCACGTCGGGGTCTCCGGCGGGTCACCCACGATGAGGGTCAGCGTGGTTCGCGTGGCGCCGGCCTGGCTGACGTAGTCGGGCAGGATCAGGTTGCCGATGATGGTGTGGCGACCGGGCGTGTCGACGATGTTCTCGTCGAACTCCCAGTCGACGCCGATGGCCTGGTTGTCCCGGGACCCGTCGTTGTAGGAGACCTCCACCCTGTCCGGCAGGTGCGGCAGCTCCCCCACGTCGACGGACCGCTCGAACGTCTCGGCGCCCTGGATCGAGATGCCGCCCGGCGCCGTTTCGGGCCGCACGTAGACGCGGGCCTCGGCGATGAGGCCGTACGCGTCGTTCGTGCCGTAGACCACGAACGGCTCGACGTTGGTCTCCGCGACCATCGCCGGCGTGATCTCCTGCCAGTTGAACGCGACGCTGCCGCGGGCGCCGCTGGCGTAGACCGCGTCGAGCGTGCCCGGCAGGGTGGGCACCTCGCCCACGGTGGTCCGGATGAGCACGGGCGAGCGCACCGAGTCGACGGTCTCGCCGTTGGCACGCCAGCGCAGCACGCCGGTGCCCGCGCCGGTGCCCATGAGGCCCCAGATGCGGACGCGCAGATAGCTGGTCGTGACCGGTTGGAAGTCGAAGTGGTTGTAGGTGTTGGTGGCGAGCCCGTTGGCGTACGTCGAGTCCCCGGTCAGGGTGACCGGCGTCCAGGTGGTGCCGTCCGCGGAGCTCTCGATCGCGTACGTCGTGCCCGTGGGCCGGCGGGTGCCGCCGTTGTCGTCGTACCAGTAGATGTCGGTCGAGGACAGCCGTACCGGCGCCGTCCACCGGTACTGGATCCACGCCTCCCGCTCCGGGCTGGTGCCGTTCTGCGGCTGCCCCCAGTTGCCCCAGCCGTTTCCGGCCCCCGGGTTCGAGCTGGTCGGGGTGGTGCTCTCCTTGACCCGCTGGTGGTTCTCCCACGACGCGGTACCGCTGGTGCTGACCGTCGCCGAGGAGCCGAACTCCGCGACCACCTCCCGTTTGGCGAGCGTCACCGCCACGGTCGCCTCGGACCGCTTCTCGCCGTCGCTGGCGAAGAGCCGGAACACGTAGTCACCCTCGACCGTGCCGGTCACCCGCGTGGTCAGTGCCTTCGGGTCGGAGACGATGACGCCGGCTCCGGACGGGGCCGAGACGGTCTCCCAGCCGTACGTCAGCTCGCCGTCGTACGGGATGCCATCGTCGGATGCCGTGCCGACGAGGCGGGTGGACAGGTTGCCGTCCGCCGCGCCGTCGCGCCCGGCGGTGACCACCGGCGCCTGGTTGGACACCTCCGGTACGTCACGCCCGGAGTCGAACACCTGGATCTCGGAGATCGCCGTGTAGAAGGTCGGGTTGTTCGTGAACGCGATGCGCAGCTTGTTCGAGGTGACGGTGTGGAACAGCGCCTCGTTGAACTTCGCCGTCGGGACGGTCGGGTTCTTGAACTGGCCCGGTACCTCCTTCCAGCCGCCGTTACCGTCGGGCACCTGCACCCACCAGCGCGCGGGTTCGCGGTAGCCACCGGCCTGGCGGTCGCTGACCGCGTACACCTTCACGTTGTCGAAGGATCTGGCCGACCCGAGGTCGAGCTCGATGTAGCCGTTCTTGTCGGTGGTGCCGTAGTTGCCCCAGTACGGCTCGTTGGCGGTGACGCCGTCGGTCACGGCCGCGAGCGACACCGGCCGCTCGGTCTCCTTGATGGCGCCGGGTGTGTGGTTCATCGAGGTGGTGCTCCAGCCGGGCGTGTGGAACTGCCGCCACGGCGTCGGCCGCACGCCCTGCTGGGTGTACGACGAGCTGAGGTGGGCGCCCGCCGCCAGGTTCGGCGCGTCCTCGGTGAGGTCGACGCCGGCCGTCTTCAGGTACTCGACGACGCGGGTGTCCTCGATCGGGGTGTCGACCGCGCTCGGGACGTTGGCCCCGGTCGTCGCGGTGAACGTGACGGTCAGGCCGTCCTCGGCCTGGACCTGGTTGGTACGCGGGTCGTAGGTGAGCTTGCCGATCTTGTCGGTGCTGACCTTCTTCTCGCCGTTGAGGAACAGGCTGTAGCCGGCGCCCAGGCCGTAGTTGCTGCCGTCGGGGTCCCAGACGATGGTGACGTCCTGACCGTGGTAGCGCAGGTTGTTGGCCATGAAGTGGTCGTAGCCGAACTGGATCGGCGACAGCTCGATCTTGTCGTCGGAGCGCGGCTGGAGGCCGGCCATGTCCTCGACGAAGATGTAGTTCATGTTGCCGAGCATCACGTGGTTCGGGTTGTTGCGGTTGTAGGTCTTCGCGGTCGGGTCCCAGTTGGAGTAGTACTCGGCCTGGTTCGGGGCGCGCAGGTCCGCGTTCGGGTAGATGCTCCAGGCCATCCAGTCCAGCAGCCGCTTGGCGTACGCCGGGGTGATGTACTTCTGCTCCGGGTCGTAGTGGCGCAACGCCGAGCGGACACCGCAGTACTGCACGGTGAAGTTGATGTTGGAGAAGTTGTTGGAGCCGCCGATCCCGTAGGCCGTCCGGTCGTACTGGTTGGCGGTGTAGAACGGGAAGATCGGGAAGTTGTCGCCGTAGGTCAGGAACCGGAACCCGTCGACGTAGTTCTGCCACTGGTCGAACGGGATGAGGTTCTCGGCGTAGACGTCGTAGAGGTTCGACTCCCGGGCCGGGATCAGGTCGCGGGCCGACGCGGGCAGCGGGTTGGGCCGGCCGTTGGCGGTGGCCGCGCTGGTGGCGCCGTGCGACGTGCCGGCGAGGAACATCCGCATGTCGGGGCTCCACAGCCGATCGAGGATCGCCGCGCGGATGTCGTTGGCGCCGCTGGCCATCTCGTCGACCTTGCCCTGGTCGGCGCCGGCGATCTGGTAGAGCTGGCGGGCGGCGTCGAACGCGCCCCACACGTACGCCGACTCGGGGCGCTCGATGGTGCGCGCGCCGGGTGCGCCGGCGTTGGCCTTCGGGTAGCCGAAGGTGATCGCGTCGGCGTCGTTGCCGGGCATGTAGTTGGTGTCGTAGGCGATGAGGTTGTCGTCGTTGCCGTCGTAGTGCTCCAGCTGGCCGACCCCGTCGCCCTCGAAGTAGCGGGCGAACTTCCGGGCGATCTCCTTGCCGCCGCCGTGCACGTTGTAGGCCTCGAGCCCGGCGGTGCCGAGGTACTGCGAGTAGTGGTTGTTCCAGCTCGTGTGCCCCGGGCTGTCCAGGAAGGCCGAGGAGCCGGACAGCTCGCCGATGTTGAGGACCTGGCCGTACGGCAGGTAGGGCGTGCGCAGCCACTTGGTGTCCTGCAGGTGCATCGGCTGGGTCAGCGCGACGGCGTTCTGGTAGAGGTTCACCCCCTCGATCGTCGTGGGGTACTGGTAGACGTGGCCGGGTGCGTTGGCGTCGAGCGTGTTGTACCGCTCGCCCCACCAGCGGTAGACGATGGCCTTCTCCAACGCGGGGTCGGGCACGTCGATGTAGGGCACGTCCTGCGCCCAACGGCGGTTGAACGCGGTGATGCCGGTGCGCACGGCCGTGGCCGGCGACATCGCGGCGTACTCCTGGTAGCTCTGCACCGTCTTCGGCAACGTCGCCGAGGAGACGGCGCCGACCACCGACAGCGACACCGTGCCGCCGGCCGGCACGGTGATCTCGCGGTCGAGGTTGGCTCCGGTACGACTGAAGCCGGCACCGGTGAGGTCGACCCTGACCGAGTCCCACGCGGTGTCGACGAGCCCGTTGTTGGAGCCGCTGGTGATGGTGCGCGTTCCGGTCAGCGTGGCCGCGCCCGGCCCGGCCTGGGTGGCCAGCGGTGAGGCGGTACGGACGGTGAGGGTGGCCGGCGCGTCGCCAGGATTGCCGAAGTCGATGGCGGTGACGGCGACGTTGTCCTCGGTGATGAACTTGGTCTGGTCGGCGGTGACCCCGGTGGTCCCGATCGTGTACCGGGTCTTCGCGTGGCTCGGCGCGTTGAAGCGGTTGGCGTTGACCTCGGTGACGGCCTGCCCGGGCACCGTGACGGTGTACAGGTTGCCGAGGTTGTTGGGGCCACCGACGTACGCGCTGCCGGCGAAGCCCATGCTGGTGAAGTTGTTGTTGCTCGCGCCGCGCATGTAGAGGGAGCGGCCCCGGGTCATCAGCACCGCCGACCCGAGCGTTCCCGGGACACCCAGCACCCGGTCGAGGTAGTAGTCCGTGCCGCCCGCGGCCAGATCCTTTTCGAAGATCGACTGGTGCATGTTCCCCGCGGTGAACGGCACACCGGGCTTGAGCTGGTTGGCGACGTCGCCGACGTTGCTGTAGGCCGGGTCGCCGATCTCCATGGCATGGTTCTGCCCGTTGGTGTAGACGCCGACGTCACCCTCGTTGCCCGGCAGGATCGGGCTGGCGGCGTTGGCTGGGGACGGTACGCCGGCCGCCCCTCCCACCACCAGCGCGGCCAGGGCGGCCCAGAGGGGCACCCTCCTCACTCGTCTATGGATCATGTCGTTCCTCCTTGTCGTCGGTGCGGCTGAACGGGTGAGGCGGATGTGGAAGTTAGCGCTAACATCAGAGCGCCTCTCGGCCTGTGACAACTGGTCAGCGCACTGTCGGGAGCCAGACGCGCATGGTCGAGGGCCCTCGGTTGGCCCAGTCGTGGTACGCCACCAGCGCCACCTCGTCGAGGCCCTCGCCGACCGTCGGCGCCGACTCGACCGCATCGGTCCGGTAGGGCCAGTCGTGGTCTCGCGGGTGGACGCGCCGGCAGCGCACGGTGACCCGGCCATTCACGAGGCGGGGCGGTTGGCTGGTGTCGACGCGCAGCTCGTCGACCGTCTCGACGCCGGGCACGTCCACCGACTCCAGGGCGAGCACGAGGGGGCCGTGCTCCACCGCGACGCAGCCACGGACCGCGTCGATGCGCGCGTCCGGGTAGGTGAACCGGGGCGCCATCGGCAGGGACAGGACGACCTCGTCGCCGCGGCGCCACGTCCGGCGCTCGGTGACGAAACCCGGCCCGACCGGCCGGGTGTCTCCGGCGATGGTCAACGTCGCACCCTCGGCTGCCCAGCCGGGCACCCGCACCGTCAGCGACCAGGGCTGGTCGTCGTCGCTCTCGATCCGGACCCGGATCTGCCCGCCGTGCGGGTAGTCGGTCGCCACGCTCACACGGAGGTCACGCCCGTCGGCGAGCCGGTGCTCGATGGTCCCCGGCAGGTACTGGTGCAGCTGGACACCCTCGTCGTCGGACGTCGCGACGTACGCCGTCAGGCTGGCCAGGGTGCGGGCGACGTTCGTCGGGCAGCAGGAGACCTCGAACCACGGCGCCCGCAGGGAGGCCGCCGCGCGCAGGCTGGGCCGGTCGGCGTCGGGAAGGGTGCCCAGCTCGCGGCGGTGCAGGGTGTTCGTGTAGAAGAAACTCCGCCCGTCGGCCGACGGTGAGGTCGACACCACGTTGAACAGCGTCCGCTCGATGACGTCGGCGTAGCGGGCGTCGCCGTCGGCGAGCAGCAGCCGCCACGCGAGCATCACCGAGCCGACCCCGGCGCAGGTCTCCGAGTACGCGCGGTCGGGCGGCAGCACCCAGTCCTCGCCGAACGCCTCGTCCTGGTGCCGAGAGCCCTGCCCGCCGGTGACGTACGTGCGCCGGGCCACCCCGTTGCTCCACTGGTTGCGTACCGCGTCCAGCAGGCTGGTGTCCTTCAGGTCGACGGCGACGTCGGCGGCGCCGGCAGCGAGGTAGTTCGCCCGTACCGCGTGCCCCCGCAGGACCGTCGCCTCTCGGACGGGAAGCTCGTCCTGGAAGTACTCCCGGCCGTACTCCACATCGCTGAGCCGGCCGTGGCCCCGGCGGTCGACGAAGAGAGCCGCCTGGGTCAGGTAGCGGTCGTCGCCGGTGACCCGGGCGAACTCCACAAGTGCGGTCTCGATCCCCGGGTGTCCACAGAGGCCGTCGGAACCGTCCTGCCCGAACGTCTCGCACACGTTGTCGGCGGCACGGCGGGCGACCTCGAACAGGCCGTCGTCCGCGCCCGGACGCGTTCGGGCGCGGGCGACCGCGGCCTGGAGGAGATGACCGACGCAGTAGAGCTCGTGACCCCATTCGAGGTCGGACCAGCGGGGCGCCTGGCCCGGGCGACCGAACCTCGTGTTGAGGTAGCCGTCGGCCTCCTGCGCCGCAGCCACCCGCCGCACCATCGCGCGGAACCTCGACTCGAGCTCCGCATCGCCGGTCCGGCCGATCTCCCACGCCATCGCCTCGAGGAGCTTGTAGATCTCCGAGTCGGAGAACTCGCGACCACGGCGATCGCGTGACAGGTCGCCCCGCACAGCGAGGTCGAAGTTGCCGATCCAGCCTTCCCGCTCGATCCAGTGCTCGATGTGCGGAAGAGTCGCGACGCCGTTGATCGATTGACGCTCGGCCCAGAATCCCCCCGTGATCCGGACCTGGTCCAGCCCGAGCGGCCGGAGCCGGCCACGGATCGGCAGGACGGGGGCGGCCGCAGGTACGGTGCCGCTCATGGTCATCCTTTCATCGCGCCGGACATGAAGCCGCGCACGTAGTGTCGTTGGAGCAGCAGGAACAGAACGATGCACGGAAGGGCGAGCACGACGACGCCCGCTTCGGTCGCCCCGTAGTCGACGACACCCTGGACCTGGCCCCGCAGATTGGACACAGCGAGCGGAAGGGTCATGCGCTCGGTGTCGTTGATGAGGATCAGCGGCGCCATGAAGTCGTTCCACGCGGTGAGGAACGCGAACAGGCCCACGGTGATGAGGCCCGGCTTGACCGCGGGCAACAGGACCCGCCACAGCGCGCTGAACGTCGAGCAGCCGTCGACCATCGCGGCCTCGTCCAACTCGCGTGGCACCGCCTCGAAGGAGATGCGCATCAGAAAGGTCGAGAACGGAAGCTGGAACATCGTCAGCACCAGCGCGACGCCGACGAGGGAGTTCTGCAACCCCACCTGGTTGAGCAGCACGTAGAGCGGGATCAGCAACGTCGCGTACGGGACCATCAGGATGGCGAGCGTGACCAGGAACAGGATGTTCTTGCCGGGGAAGCGGAACCGGGCGAACGCGTAACCACCGAGGAGAGAGATCAGCAGCGTCAGCGCGACCGCGAGCAGGGCGACGAAAGTCGTGTTGGCGAGGTAGCGCCAGATACCGGCCTGGTAGTTCGCCAGCGTCTCGTAGTTGCCGAAGCCCCAGCCGTCGACCTGGTTCGTGCCGGCCCGCGGGCCGACCGAGGCGACCGCCGTCCAGAGCAGCGGAGCCAGGAAGATCAGCCCGACCGATCCGGAGAACACCCAGTACGGTGTGCGCAGCGCGATGCCGGCGATGGTGACGCCCCTGGGTCTGCTGCGGCGAGTTGGCCCCGCGACGGATGGCGGGGGCCCGCCGTCAGCGATGTGGGAACGGGATACGGCGACCATCGGCGTCAGCTCTCCTCGGACCGGAAGGCGCGCAGTTGCAGCGCGTTGATGAGGACCAGGGCCAGCAGCACGATGAGGGAGAGCGCCGCCGCCACGCCGAGGTCGTTCTGACCCTGGAACGCCACCATGTAGATGAGCTGGACGACGGTGATCGTGCTGTTGTCCGGACCGCCCTTCGTCAGGATGTAGAACTGCTCGAAGGCGAGCAGCGAACCGGTCACGCAGAGCACGGTCGTCAGCGCCAGGGTCGGACGCAGCAGCGGCAGGGTGATCTTCCGGAAGCTCTGCCACCGGCTGGCGCCGTCCGCGCGGGCGGCCTCGTACACGTCCGCCGGTATGCCCTGGAGGCCGACCAGCATGAGCACCATGTAGAAGCCGGCGTAGCGCCACACGATGAGGAAGGTCGTCGAGATGAGCGCCGCGGTCGGTGAACCGAGGAAGGTGATGCCGAGCCGATCCAGCACGGGCGCCAGCGGGCTCGCGTACGGCGAGTAGAGCACGTAGAACAGCAGGGACGCCGACGCCAGACCGAGGGCACTGGGAATCAGGAAGGACGCGCGGAGCAGGTTGTTCCACCGGCTCGACTCCTGCACGAGCAGGGCCAGCCCCAGGCCGAGGGCCAGGAGCAGCACGGTCGCGAGCACGGTGTACTTGACGGTGAACACCACCGAGTCGGTGAAGAACCGGTGGTTGACCGCCTTCACGAAGTTGTCGGGAGCGTTGATCCCCTGGTCGCCGGTGAGCAGCGGCCACCTCGACACCGACATCCTGATGACGAGCAGCAGCGGTACGGCGAAGAGCGCCACGACGAACACCGCGGTCGGTGTCGCGTAGAGCCAGCCCAGCAGGGCCTGACGGCCGCGTGGCCGGGCACGGCCCCGCATCGCCGCACTGGGCGGGCGAGACGGTGCGGTGACTCTCATGGGAACCCTCTCGATCGGTCGGCGGCGGGCGGTCGTTGACGTGTGCGGTCGTTCCGCCGGGGTGTGTGCCGGGAAGCCGTGAGTCGGCACACACCCGCGGGGGCCTACTGCTTGAGCACTGCGGTGATCTCGCCGTTGTCCCTCTGCAGGTCGCCGCTGCCGTTCAGCACGCGGTTACGGACGAGGGTCAGCCACGGGCTGTTCGGCGCGTTGAACGCCTGCTGGAAGTTCAGCGCGACGGGGGTGTCGCCCTTGCCGGCCGCCTCGTTGATGGTGACCAGCCGCGGGTCCTCGGCGGCGTACCTGTTGTTCGCGAGGTCGGCGCGGGACACCACGTCCTTGTTCTTCGCCAGCACCCCGACCTGGGCGTCCTCGGACATCATCCAGCTCAGGAAGTTCCAGGCCTGAGCCGCCTTCTTCGAGTCCTTCGACACGCCGATGCCGTCCCCGCCGACGAAGGTGGACCCACCGCCGCTGGGGCCGGGGATCGGGGCCACGCCGACGTCGAACGGGGTCGAGGAGAGCAGCGTCGCCGGGTAGAGCATCAGACCGACCTTGCCCTCGGTGAACGGGGCGGTCCAGGTCGGGCCCGTCTCACTGGCCGAGGCCGGCAGCACGGCTCCGGACTTCCACAGGTCGTTCCAGGTGCTGTAGACCTTCTGGGCGGTGTCGTCGGCGAGCTTGGACTCTTTGCCGTCCTCGCTCAGCACCTCTCCGCCAGCGGCCCAGATGGAGGGGAACCAGGTGAAGACCAGACACCCGCCGCAGTTCAGGCCGGCCGCCGTGCCGTAGACGCCGTCCTTCTTCGACGCCTGGACCGCCTTGGCGGCGGCGGCGTACTCCTCGAGCGACGCCGGGGCCTTCTCCGGGTCCAGCCCGGCCTCCTTGAACAACTGCTTGTTCCAGAACAGCATCGACAGGTCCAGCACGAAGGGCAGGACGTGCTTCTTGCCGTCCACGGTGCCGGCCGAGAGGTGCCCCTTGTTGATGGAGTCCTTGAAGCTGAGGCCGTCGATGTTGGCGCTGAGGTCCTGGAAGAGGCCCTGCTGCACCCAGTTCGGCACGTAGACGATGTCGGCGGCGAAAAGATCCGGAAGACCGTCCGAGCCCGCCGCCGCGCCAACCTTCGCGACGTAGTCGTCGTTGGGAACGACGGTCAGCTTGACCTTGTTCTTGTGGCCGGCGTTGTACGCGTCGACGAGGAGCTTCGCCTGCTTCTCCAGCGGCGCGCGGGTCCACAGGGTGAGTTCGCTGCCGTCGTCGACGCCGTTGGGGCCGGCCTCGGCCGCGCTGGTGCCGCCGTCGTCGCTGCTGCACGCGGCCGCGGCCACGGTCAGCGCGGCCACGAGGACTCCGGCCAACGAACGGAGGGCAGTCCGCCTGCCCAGGGTCTTCCTCATGATTCCTCCCACGGGGTTCATCGTTCGGAGGGAACCGCTGGGCGGCCCCCGCAAGACGAGATGTGATCTCCGGATTGCTGCTGCATGCGGACGGCTGGGGTGGTGACGTCGCCGTCAACCGTCTGCCGGGTCGAATCCGCCCGTGACGTGGGTGCTGCTCGCGCCGCCGTGACGGGCGATGCCTGCCATGTCGTCATCGCGTCTCCGCCTCTCGCCGGTCCCGGCACGCGGCTCGTGCGGCACATCGTCACCGCCGTGGCCCAGGTGGTGCGCATCACGTTCCGCCGCTAGGGTGTCCCACGAAAACGGTTTCGGCAAGATGTCGCGCGGGTAAAACCCGAACCGATTTCGATCGCCTCTCGCCCTTTCCCCTGAACCCGTATGCGCACTACGCTGGCCGAAACCGCAGGGCTGGCGGGCGGTTGCCGTTGCCCTGAAATGTTGCGAAAGGCTTTCGGGTGGGACGGCGACGATCGCAGTCAGTGACGCTGAGTGATGTGGCGGGCCACGCCGGCGTCTCCGTGGCCACGGCGTCCAAAGCGCTCAACGGTCGGGCCGAAGTCGCGCCGTCCACCAGGGAACGGGTGCTGCGCGCCGCCGCCGAACTCTCCTTCCAGCCCAACGCCCTGGCCGCCGGTCTGATCTCGGGACGCACCCGCACGGTCGGACTGCTGACCGACGAACTCGGCGGCAGGTTCGCCATGTCCATCCTGCTCGGTGCGGAGAACGCCCTGGGCAACGGGCAGATGTCCGTGTTGCTCTGCGACGCCCGGGGCGACGCCATCCGCCGTCAGCACTACATCCGCACCCTGCTGGCACGCCAGGTCGACGGATTCATCGTGGTTGGAGACAGCAACGAGGTGAGCCCCTCGTTGACCCAGCAGATCCCGGTCCCGGTGGTCTATGCCTACGCCGAGTCGACGGACCCGCGCGACCTGTCGATCGTCGCCGACGACGAGGGCGGTGCCCGACTCGCGGCAGAACACCTGGTGTCGCACGGCCGACGCCGGATCGGACACATCACCGGGCCGGACAGCTACCGTGCTGCCCGGGACCGGGCCGCCGGCCTGCGAACGGTACTCGCCGAGGCGGGCCTGTCTCCGGCCGGCGATCCGCTGTTCGGCGAGTGGTCCCAGCGGTGGGGCCGGCACGCGGCACGGCTGCTGCTGGCGGCCAGGCCGGACGTGGACGCGATCTTCTGTGGCAACGACCAGGTGGCCGCCGGGGTCGCCGACACGCTGCGCGATCTCGGCCGCCGGATCCCGGACGACGTGGCGATCGTCGGCTACGACAACTGGGAGTTCTTCGCCGAGGACTGCCGGCCGACGTTGACCACCGTGGATCTCAATCTCGAGCAGCTCGGCGCAACCGCGGTGCAGCACCTCATCGCGGCACTGGACGGCAACGCCGGCGCTGGTGTTCTCCGCCAACAGGGCCGCCTGGTGGTACGCGAGTCCACCGGGCCGGCACTGCCCCGCCGCTGAAACGGCCGGGATCGCCGGGGCGAGCGATGCGGAGATCCGTCAGGTCAGGCGCTGTGTGTCAGACCGGATCGCGTCAGTTCCGCAGCCGGGCGGTCGCGATCGCGCGGTGCCACCGCACTGCGCCGGATCACCAACTCGGGCACGAGCACGTCACGCCGGCGCAGCGGCCCGTGCGCGGGCCGATCGAGCTGCGCCAACAACAGCCGTAGGCTACGCCGGCCCAGCTCGGCGAAGTCCTGCCGCACCGACGTCAGTGGCGGCAGGAAATGGGCACCGTCGGAGGTGCCGTCGAAGCCCACCACGCTGACGTCGTCCGGCACCCGGCGGCCCGCCTCGTGCAGCGCCCGCAGCACGCCGAGGGCGAGTTGATCGCTCGCGCAGAAGATGGCGGTGACGGACGGATCGCGGGCCAGGCACTCCCCCTGCTCGTATCCCGTGGCGGCGCTCCAGTCACCGGGCATCACCGCAGGCACCGGCGCATCGGCGGCTCGGAGCGCGTCGCGCCAGCCGTCGACCCGCTCAGCCGCCTCCGGCCAGTCATCCGGGCCGGCGACGTGGTGAACGGTGCTGTGCCCCAATTCGAGCAGGTGGCGGGTGGCGAGCCGCGCACCCTCGACGTTGTCGATCTGGGCGCTCGGAACCGCCGGACTGCAGCCGCCGCCCGCGGTCACCGAGGCCAGGCCGGAGGACGCCTGGGCGAACGCGTTGGCCATTGTGGACTTGGGCGAGATGGCGATGATTCCTTCGACCGAGTGCCGGCGCAGCCAGTCGACCGCGTCGAGCACCGACCGGTGGTCCAGGTCGCGCACGCTGGCGACGCTGACGAAGTAGCCCGCGGCGCGGGCCGCGCCCTCGATCGCGTACAGCATGGAGGTCGGCCCGTAGAGCGGGCTCTCATAACCGATGACGCCGAGCGTGCCGGATCGGCGGGTGACCAGGGCCCGGGCGGCAGCATTTCGTTGGTAGTCGAGCCTGCGCATCGCCTCCAGAACCCGTTGCCGGGTCCTGTCAGCGACGTGGGGGTGCTCGTTGACGACGCGGGAAACCGTCTGCGAGGAGACTCCCGCCAACTCCGCGACGTCGCGCATGATCGAACGGCCGGAATGTCTGGTCGCCCATCCGGCTTCGTCGCCCCGTGCCGAGGTGGACGGGACTGCTCGCCCGTCACCCACCCGGTCACATCCGTCGTCTTCCATCACTCTGCATCTCCTCGTCAGGACGTCTCGACGTGTGCCGCCAAGAACCGGTGGTCCTGCCGTACACCCCGACCAGCCCATGCCGCCTGGTCTTTGACAATGGATGCCGAAAACGGTTTCGGCAATGGCTCTCAGGAGATCTACAGAAGATGCTCGGCCCGACACGCACTCGATTTCGGCACTGGCGCCACCCATGGGCACACCGTCAGCGCGGTGCGCCGTCGCGCTGTTACAGGAGCTGATGGGTAGTGTTCCGGTATGGCACAACGACTCGTCAGCGTCTGGCAACCGTTCTTCCTCGCTAGCGAGAGTCAGGGTGCGGCCATCGATGCCGCGACCCAGTTGGAGGAGCTCGGCTATTCACGGCTCTGGTTCTCGGGCGGCTTCGGAGAGAACGTCGCCCCACGCTTCCGGGAGATCCTGGACGGGACCACGCGCATCGGGGTCGCGTCGGGGATTGTGAGCATCTGGCACTCGTCGCCCCCCGAGGTGGCGGCGTTCGCCCAGGACGCGGAGCGGGCCCATCCCGGCCGGTTCCTGCTCGGCCTCGGCGCCAGCCACGCCGTGCTGCTGGAAGGCAGCGGCACGACGTACCGCAAGCCGTACTCGAAGATGGTGGATTACCTCGATGGTCTCGACGCGGCCGGGCTCCCTCCCGAGCGGCGGATCCTGGCCGCACTCGGCCCGCGGATGCTCGAACTCTCCCGCGACCGTTCAGCCGGGGCACACCCGTACTTCGTCCCTGCCGAGCACACCGCCGAGGCCCGGGCGGCAATCGGGCCCGACCGGCTGCTCGCTCCCGAGGTCGCGGTGGTCCTCGACACAGACGCCACCACCGCGCGCGCCACGGCCCGGCAATACACCAGCGGATACCTCGCACTGCCGAACTACACCAACAACCTGCGGCGATTCGGCTGGACCGACGAGGACTTCGCCGGCGGTGGCAGCGACCGCCTCGTCGACGCCCTGATCCCCTGGGGCACGGCCGAAGAGGTCGCGGCCGGGATCGAGAAGCACTTCCAGGCTGGCGCGGACGAGGTAGCGGTCCAGGTACTCAACGGCGGCGACGCCACGACATTCCCCGCCGACGCGTTCCGCGCTCTCGCCGCGGTCTTGATCTGACCTTTTCGATGGCCCGCGTCCGTCGCGGCGCGGGCCATCGGCGTTATCGGGCACCACGCTCAATAGCTGAGATCAACTGGATCAGGGCGGCAGGGTACCGCCGTTCGAGTGGGCGAGCGGCGGGACAGCAGGTGTCCGGTCAGTGCGGCGGTGAGGCCGGCAAGCCCGGCCGCCGCGAAGCCGCCCGCCGGCACGGAGAGGTCGATCGCCACGCCGACGAGCGGGGATCCGAGCGCAAAACCAGCGCTCTGCGCTGCGGATTGCAGACCTATCACCTCACCCCGCACACCGGGCGGCGCCAGCCGGCTCACCGCGTCGGCCACCGTGGCAAGGGTCGGCGCGGTGAGTAGCCCGCTGCCGACGACGGCCACGCACAGCCAGGGCCAGTCGTGAGCGAGCCCGGCAGGAATCGTCACGAGCCCGAGCGAGCCGAGCAGCAGCCACGTGGGCAGCGGCCGGGTGAGCACGCCGTAGATCAGTCCGCCGACGACGGACGACACGCCGAACACCACGACGACCACGGCGGCCCAGGACACCTGACCTACTTCTCTCAGCGTGGCGACGATGGCAAGGTCGACGCCGCTGAGCAGTGCCGTCGTGCCGAACGCCATCGTCAGCGCGGCGATCATTTCGGCGCCCAGCCACTGCCTGCGCGGGGGCCGTCCGGCGGTGGCGGCATCCGCCTCGTCCTTGGCACGCATCGGTGGGTTGAGCAGGGCGATGCCGGCTCCACCGGCCAGGATCGCGGCACCGACCCCCCACGCCACCACATCGGGGGACATCGTCGCCGCACACAGGATCACCACCGCTGGGCCCACGATGTACGACAGTTCGCCCTGCACCGATTCCAGCGCGAACGCGGCCCGGCGCTGCTCCGCTGTCGTCATCGCGGCGATCGCCTGCCTGCTCACGGCCTGGGCCGGCACCATCAGCAGGCCCGCCACGAAGCTGGCGACCAGCAGGAACCCGTACGGCATGATCGGCACGCCCAGCCAGAACACGACCTGCACCAGGACGGTTACCAGCAGCACGGTACGCAGGCCCCGCGAGTCGATCATGCGGCCGAGCAGCGGCCCGCCCAGCGCCACTCCGGCGGTCAGGGCCGCCGCGACACCGCCCGCTGCCGCGTAGCTCAGCTCCAGGCCCAGCACGACGTACAACGTCAGCGCCATCACATCGGCCGTTATCGCGGTGCGGGCAAGCAGCGAAACGCCCAGCAGCGGTGCCATCCCTGGCACGGCGAGCACCTGCCGGTATCTGGTCACCTGCCTGACGCTAAGTCATCCCTCGCCCCATAAGAAGTGGCCAATTTGTTGAGGTCGGCATAATGAATGCTTATGGCTAGAGACCTGGAAACCGCCTTGCTGCGGTCGTTCGTCACCGCCGTGCGGGCAGGCAGCATCAGTCGCGCCGCGACCGCGCTCGGCCATACCCAGCCCGCTCTCAGCCAGCAGTTGCGCAAGCTCGAGAGCGTGGTCGGCCATCCGCTGCTGCACCGGTCGCCGTCTGGCGTCTCGCCGACCCGGGCGGGTGAGGAGCTCCTGCCGTACGCCGAACGCATTCTCTCGCTCTCCGCACAGGCACTCACCGAAACCGGACGCGCGCTGACCGGCCACTGCGGCGTCGGGTTGCTCGAAGACCTCGCCGCGTCCCAGCTTCCGCAGGCCCTCGCCGACCTCGCCCGGCTGCATCCCGGCGCGACGCTGGAGGTTCTCAGCGTTTCCAACGCCGCCATGCGGGAGGCCTACGACGCGGGCCGCGTCCAACTCGTGCTCGACGCGGTGCCGGACATTCCCGGGCCGCCGCGCTGGACCGTACGCTGCCCGCTGGTGTGGGCGACCGGCCAAGGTGTGGACGTGGCCGCCGATCCGCTGCCAGTGGTGCTGTTCTCGAACCCGTGCTCCTGGCGTACGTCGGTGCTGGAAACGCTGGAACGTGCCGATCGGCGCTGGCGGGTGGCCTTCGAGAGCAACAGTCTGGTCGGGGTGCTCGCCGCGGTACGGGCCGGGCTCGGCGTCGCGGCGCTCATGCCCGCGAACCTCGAACCGGGCATGGCCTGCCGCGACACGGCCGCCCTGCCCATCCTGCCGGACGTCGAGCTCGGTCTCGCACGGCACCCACGGACCGAGGGTGATCCGCTGATCGACGCCGTGGAGACCGCGCTACGTCGCACTGTCTGAGCGCGAGCCCGTCGAGGCCCCAGTTCCGTTATATGCCGGTATGCACCTTTTGGCCGCCTTGTTGCGGTAGACATATGCGGGTAGCCCTCGGTCGAGAGCAGGGTGCTCCACGGGGCGCCGCCTCCTGGCCAGGACATAGGTGCAGGTGCCGACAGGCTGCGCGGGGCGGGGGTTCTGATGGCCAACGAGATTCCTGCCGTCGACCCTGCGCAGTTCGAGGTGGGGGCCGTCGGGAAGTTGTCGCGGAACGTGAACCTGTTCCGGGGTGACCTCAACTACCCGCAGAATCTCGTCCAGTTGCCCGGTGTGCCGGACGACGACACTCTCGCGGTCGGCGTGGCGTTGCAGTACCGCAGCAACGTCAGCGACCAGGTCGACCAGTGGAACCTCGACGCTCCCACCGGCATCGTCGGCCTCGGCTGGTACCTCGCGTGGGACCGTATCGAGGCCTGCTTCTCCGGTTCTGTCAGCGCTGTCGGCGTCGAGTACGTCTACTGGTCGGGTGGCGTCTCGAACGCCCTGGTACCCGACTCGAGCCCCTGGCTGCGGGCCCAGCTCGACCAGGCGACTGTCGGCACCCTCACCAGCGGGCCGGTGTCCGACGAGGTGGTCGCGGCCTTCGCAGCCCAGGGGCTGCCGCTGTCCCCGGCGGCAACCGTCACCGGCGACGCCGCATCGGGTTGGACGATCAGCGACCCCACCTGGGAACGGGTCTTCGCGGTCATCGTGAGCGCCAACGGCGCGGATGTTCAGGACGGCGGGCTGCGGTACCAGGCACAGGACTACCTGTTCTGGCAGATCTCGTACTACCCGGAGTACGAGAAATGGGAGGTCACGACCGACTCAGCCGAGGTGAGGATCTTCGGCGGCGGGCTTGGCAGCACCGCGCAGGGCTACGCGATCAGCGCCGGCAACAGCATCGAGTGGGCGGTCAAGTGGGGAGGGCCATCGGGCACCTGGTCCGGGCCGTCAATGCTCGGGACGGGCCAGGCCCAGTACGCCCGGGCGTGGAATCTCACGACCCGCCGCGATCGGTGGGGCTCCTGCGTCGGCTACGCGTACAACGAGTTCCCCCGCAATGAGGACGGCCTGCTCGGCAACAATGCCGAGCAGCTCGTCGGCAGCGGGCTGCCGTACACCAAGGCGATCTATCCGACCAGCATCACCAGTGTCGCCGGTCAGGTCGTGCTGTTCCGCTACGACGACAAGACCTTCACCGCCGACACGCAGGAGTACCTCGACCCGCACAAGCAACTCGTCCCGGCCGACGCACCCGCGAGCCCGCCGTCGAACCTCGCCACGCCCAACGCCTACCAGGACCGCTACGAGACGCTCTATCTGCAAGGCCTCGACGTCATGGCCGCGGACGGCGACCTGATCTTCGCGATCGACCTGACCTACAGCGCGCCGCAGGTGGTCTCGACGACGCCGGCCGGGCTGTCGGTCACCGCCGTCAAGCGCTACCTGACGGGTGTCGCCGAACGCAACAGCTACGGCGTGAGCCTGCCCGGCTACGCCTTCGACTACTACCTCGACGCCGCGGACTCCCCGAACGTCGGCGCGCTGTGCTCCATCACCTATCCCCAGGGAGCCGTTGCCACCTGGGCGTACGAGGCGTCCTGCCTGGACATCTGCGACCGGGCGACGCCGCAGATCGAGCCGCCGGACGCACTCGGCTCGGGCGCGACACCCCTGGTGTGGAGCGGCCCCGACTACGTGGTGTCGGTCTGGTTGAGCGCCGCACGGACGATGGCGACGCTCGATGTGTACACCTGGCTGGGCCGCTGGTCGCACTGGTGCGGCGGTACCGTCTACGACGATCCCGCGAACCCACTCGACGCCGACGTCGCCCAAACCGTCACGGCTGCCGACACGTTCGCGCTGGCGCTCGGCACCGAGTCCGGGACCAGCGCCGTCACGCTCTACAGCCGCACCCCGAGACAGCCGGACCAATGGTGTGCAACCAGCGTGCCCACGCTGACGGGCCAGGTCAGCCTGACCGCCGGCGCGGCCTTCGTCGCCGCCGTGCTGGCCACGTCATCGACGTACCTGCTCTACCAGTGGGCGTGGGACTGGCGCGATGGCTGGAGCGGCCTGGGCGACCCGGTCCGCACCGAGTCGTCACCACTGTTCGTCATCGGTGACGCCGAGTGCCTGCTGGTCGCCAGTACGACGACGGCCGGCACCGACCTGTCGCTCTGCTGGCTCGATCCTGGCGCGCTCTGGCATGACGGCGGCAGCGTCACCCTGCCGTGCCAGGTGAGCTTCAACGACGGCTACCAGGTCGCCTGGGACGTGGGCCCGTCCCTCGTCGCGCTGTCATTCGCAGAAGGCCCACCCGGCCCGACCTCAACCTATGGTGTGCAGTTGCTGCGCTGGGATCTCGACTACCAGTTCGTCGACACCACGTACGTCGGCGGGCTGGCAGCCGAGCCGATCGACGAGCAGCAGAGCGTCTCCTGGCCGCCCGGGCCGGTCGTGGTCAACGGCACGTTCGTGGCCGCGCGGGAGAACCTGTTCCGGTTCGACGCGGGCACCTGGCACACCGCGAGCTTCGCCACGTCCATGCAGGGCTACGGGTGGCTGGCGTTCGCGTACGGCGACGACGTCGCGGTCCAGGTAGCCAACGACGACTCCGACGCGGTGACTGGTCTGCTGGCCTACGACCCGGACGGCGGTGGCTTCCCCGAACAGCCGACGCCGATCCTCACCGCGCTGCCCTCCGGCGGCACCGTCGCCGAGCAGGGCTGGCCGTCGGCGTCTGGTGGCGACTTCGTCGTCGCCCGCAACGCGGTCTACTACCGGGGCACGTCCACCACCTGGAGCGACTCGGTCCAGCAGCCGGTCTTCGAGCTGACCTCCACCTCGCAGCTCGCCGCCGACGTCGATTCCCGCAGCATCGTCAACCAGGCGCCGAGCTACCTCGCCTACCTGGTCACCGATGCGGCCGAACCGACCAACGACGCCGTCCAGCTGCTCGTTCTCCGCAACGGCGGCGTGCTGCAACCGCTCCCCGACGTGATCGCCGGCTCTGCCTACTACGTGCCAGGTGTGTCGCCGGGCGATCCGAGCGGCCAGCTCGCGTCCGGGCCGCTGTCCCTGGTTGCCTATGCGGCCAACGAAGGCGGGTTCAGCCAGGCATCCTCCTACCAGGTGTTCCGCTACGCCGGGCAGGCGATGAGCGGCCCGATCACCGACTACCCGGTTGCCTCGCTCACCGTCACCGACGGCTTCGGCGGCACGTATTCGACCGCGTACGAGTTCGACCCGGCGAGCGCCACGTGCGACCCGACGGGGCAGGTCGTCAAGTACTACCGCTCGGCGGTGTACGACGGCACCACCGACCCCACGACGTCGACGTACGGCCGCACCGTCTTCTCCTACCTCAACGGCACGGTCCCCGGATCGACCGACATGCTCTTCGACGGGCTCCTGCAGCAGTCCGTCGTCTTCTCCGGCGGGTTCGAGTTCGCCACCGACTTCGACGCCGCGCTCGGACTGGATCCGGCGGCGTCGCCCGGTCCGCCGCAGCCGGTCGCACCCGGGCTCGCCCAGGCCTTCACGGCCGACGGCGTCACCCTCGGCGATGGCGCCACCGTGCAGTACCTCCAGGTCGATGGCGGCTACCGCTACTGGTCGGTGAACGATCCCAGCAACGACGCGGTCTACAACATCGACTACACCGGTGACCCGGACCCGTCGAACGCGGTGCGGGTCTTCTCCGGCGCGGCGGTGCAGAGCCGCACCACGGCGTGGACCATGTTCGACACCCGCAGCTCGTCTCCCCAGCCCGGCGCGTCGTCGCTGCCGCTGTACGGCGGGTACGTGCGACCGGAGACGGTGGTACAGCGGCAGGACGGGGTCCCGATGGTCACCGCGCTCACCTACCTGCCAGCCGGTCTGCCGGCTCCGTTCGCCGGTGTCGTGGTGGGGCGCTGCTGGCAGATCACCACCCTCACCGGAATGGCCGAGACGCACGTCGAGGAACGCTGCTACGGCCACCAGGTCTACCCTTCGCTGCTCGCGGCGAACCTGCTGCAACCCGTCGTGGCGGTGCGGGAAACGGTCACCGTGGGCGACGCCGATCCGGTCACCGCCAGCTCGACGGCCACCACCTGGTCGCCCTGGTCACCGCCGGGCACCGGGATCTCACTGCCCGCCGCGACGCAGCACTGGGCGTGGAGCGGCGACCCGTCGGGCCAGGACAGCGGAATCTTTCCGTTCGAGGGAACCCCCGACCCGGCGTACTGGATGACGACCAGCACCGCGACGGTGCTGGACGCACGGGGGTCGGTCCTGGAATCGATCGACCCCGCCGGCACCGCACATGCCACCCTCACCTCGGTCGACGGGCTGCTCGACATCGCGCACGCCGCGAACGTCAGCTTCGCCGACGGCGAGGCCACCTTCTGCGGGTTCGAACCCTACGAGGACCTGACCGGCTGGTCGCTCACCGGCGGAGCAGCCTGGGATCCGACCGACGCGCGCACCGGCTCGGTCAGCCTGCTGCTGCCCGGCGCAGGCGCCGGCGCGACCCGCACCCCGCTCGCGCCACGGGCGGGCGAAACCTACGTGTTCAGCGCCTGGTGCAAGACCGATCCCGGTTTCGTTCAGGCCGACTCCGGCTGGACCCTGACCGTCACCGCCGGTGGCACGCCCGAGGTGGTCCAGCTTCCGTTCCCGGACACCGGCGGCGCCTGGTCGTACCAGTGCGTGCCGATCACCGTCGCGGCGTCGACGGATGGGGTGACGCTCTCCGTCACCGCCGCCAACACCACGGCGGTGCCGGTTCGGGTGGACGACCTGACCCTGGCCCCGTTGACCGCGCAGCTCGTCGCCCGCACATACGACCCGACAAGCCGGGTCCCACTCGACCGGATCGACCGGGCCGGGCACACCTGGCACACCATCCGCGACACCTTCCTGCGCGAGGTCGGCAAGACCACCTCCGCCGGCATGCCTTCTGCCATGCGGCTGAGCTACCTCTCCCGGCGGGGCAACCCGTCCGGGTTCGCGTCGACAGACCCGAACGCGTCCCTGGCAATCCGGTGCCTGCTCGGTGGCAGCTACCAGAGCTTCCGAGACGGGAACGGTTGGCAGGCCACGTGGACTCCGTCACGCGTCGGGGCGTTCGCCGCCAGCGGCGGGATCCTCGTGCACGCGTCGGCCGGACAGAGCGACTCGATCGGCTACGCCTGTCCGCTACCCCCGACGTACGCCGTGTACGTCGAGCTGGCCCCGCTCGGCGGCGGCCCGCTCGAGCTCACCGACGACTTCGCGATCGCCGTCGGCGACGCCGCCACGGTCACCTTCGACCACGTCAGCGGCCAGTGGCGGCTCACCCTCGACGGCACGACGATCCCCGCCCTCGCCGCCGTACCGGGACCACCGACCTGGTGCCTGCTCACCCTGATCGGCGGTCAACTGCTGTTCCACGCCGACGGGCAGTTGCTCTTCGCCCAGTCGAGCCAGGCTCAGGGCACGCCGAGCATCAGCACCGGGTGCAACGCGCTCGGGCTGGCCAACCTGGTGGTTCTCGCGGGTCCGGCCCTGCGGGTCAAGCAGAGCGACGCCACCGGGGTCGCCCGCCAGGAGCACCTGCTCACCGACGAGGACTACCTGCTCACACAGTCGATCCGGGACGGCCGGCACCGGAAGATCGTGCAGACCCTTCCGGCGCCGGCGCTCTTCGGCAGCGGAGCGTCCCTGCCCGTGCTCACCTACCGTCCCGGGTTTGTCGACCTGGCCACCTTCCTCGCCGGGCTGGACGGCACCGCGACGATGAGCGGCGACGTCGCCGACTGGTACGACGGGACGAACGACACCGACGACGGCGGCTACCCGTACCGGCGTTGGGTGCTTGAGCCGTCGCCGCTCGCCCGCCAGGTCGAGCTCGGCTTTCCCGGTGCGGACCAGGCGATCGTCGACCTCGGCTCGACCACGCCGGCGAGCCGACCGACCGTGCAGTTCGGCTACGGCAGCAACGCCGGAGATCTGCCGTACGGCCTGGACCCGCCGGACGCGACGTTCCACCTCGTCACGCGGACCAGCCAGACGAAGACGACGATGTCGCATCTGCTCGACGCCTCCCGCCGCCGCGCCGGGCGGTTCACCCCCGACAGCGGTGCTGTCGCGCTCGACACGATCGTGCCGAGCTACGGCGACGGCACCCTCGGCACCGCCCACGCCCTGCCCGACTCGTACGTGTTCGACGATCCGGCGCAGACGCTGGTGCGGCAGGAGAACACGGTCGGGCAGCTGACCCAGGAGTCGGGGCCGGACACCGGCACCATCCGCTACCTGTTCGACAGGGGTGGGCGGGTGCGCTTCGTCCAGGACGCCGCGGCGGCAGCCGCCGGGCTGCTCGCCTACCACACCTGGGACGCGCTCGGGCGGCACCTGTCGGCCGGCACCGTCACGTTCGACTGGACCCCCACCACCGCCGCTCAGCTACAGCAGTACGCCGACGATCCAGCCTGGCCGCAGGACCAGACGCAGGTCCCCTACCAACAGACCCGGTGCTGGACCTACGACGGCGACGGAGCCGATCCGACGGCGCTGGGCCAACTTGTCGCCACGGTGGCGCTCACCGGCACCGGCGCTTCGCAGTACCAGGTCGCCGAGGCGTACAGCTGGGCTCCGACCGGGGTGCTGGCCAGCCGGACAGCGACGGTGAGCCAGGGCGGCACGACGCTCGGCACGTTCACCACCACCTACGACTTCGACAACCAGGGCCGGGTCACCTGGATCGGGTACCCCGACGGATCCTCCACCGGCCTCAGCGGCGTCGCCTACGCCTACGACGGCCGGGACAACGTGCTGGCGATCAGCGACGCCGACGGTGTGCCCTTCGTCGCGCTCACCTACAACGCACTCGGGCGCCCCGTCAGCCACACCTACGGCAACCTGCCCGCAGGCTCGGCCACCTACGACCCGGTCGGTCGGCTCACCTCCTTCGGCGTGCAGACCGACGACGCCGCCTTCTCACTCGCGCTCACCTACGATCCCGCCGGCAACCCTGAGACGCTTGTCGAGGCGACGACCGGTGCGGGCGTCGCGGACGCCGCCTCCGTGCGGTACGACTACGATCCGTTGCAGCAGCTGCTCTGCGCGGTCGACGCGGACGGCACCCGATCGGTCGACGTGGGCTACGTCGACGCGGACGGCTGCAACGACTGGAACGGCAACGTCCAGACCCTCGCCACCGGCGACTCCGGCCCCGCCTGTTTCACCTACACCCCCGGGACGAACCAACTCGCCGCGGTGACACCCGACGGCGGCGAGCCCACGACCTACACGTACCAACCGAACGGCCTGCTCGAGGCACGCGGCGACGGTCTCAGCCTCAGCTACCTCGACACGACGGCACTGCCGGCGACCATCACCAACAGTCAGACCGGACAGTCGTTGACCTTCGCGTATGACGTGAACGGTCACCGCCGGGTGAAGTGGCGCGGCGGCGACCCCGCACCCACGCTCTATGTGCACGCCGGCGTGCCCGGCCCGCTGCTCACCGTGGACCCGTCAGGTGTGCCGACCGCCTGGGTGCACGGCCCGACCGGACTGGTCGCCATGGTCCGCGGCAACCAGCGCTACTCCGTGGTGACCGATCATCTCCGCTCCCCCCGGCTCGTCCTGGACAGCACCGGAGCGCTGGTCTCGGCGTACTCGTTCG
The DNA here is from genome assembly GCF_050936255.1 of Micromonospora sp. CA-259024. Classification (NCBI taxonomy): domain Bacteria; kingdom Bacillati; phylum Actinomycetota; class Actinomycetes; order Micromonosporales; family Micromonosporaceae; genus Micromonospora; species Micromonospora sp. CA-259024. Next base: position 2,553,576 of record NZ_JBNJND010000001.1, read on the forward strand.
ACGTGTTCGGCCGCCAGGTGCTCGCACACGAACCGACGCCGGGCTTCCTCCCGATCCTGTTCACCGGCCAGGAGTTCGACGCCGAGACCGGGCTGTACGCCTTCCCGGCCCGGCTCTACGACCCGTGCGTCGCGCGGTTCCTCAACCCCGATCCGGCCGCCCAGTACGCCAGCCCCTACGTCTACGTCGGCAACCAGCCGACCCTGCTGACCGACCCGAGCGGCCAGTTGACGACCCTCCAGGAAAGCAGCATCGAATTTGGTCTCCTCCTGGTCGTCCTGGCCACCGTGGTCGTCAGCGCCGGCGCGACCGCGACGCTGGTGCCCGCGGCGATGGCCGCCCAGGGGCTCCTCGCCGCGACCGCCACCGGGGCCGGCATCGGCGCCGTCGGCGGCGCGGTGATGGGCGCCGCGGGCAGCGGCCTGCTCTACAGCGTGGAGACGCCGCCGGGAATGTGGAACGCGAAGACGTTCGGCGAGGAGTTCGGGGCCGGAGCGGCCGCCGGCACGGTGGGCGGCTTCATCACCGGCGGCATCGCCACCGCGTTCACGGCCGGACTGTCGGCTGCCGGTGCCGCGGCGAGTCAGGTCCCGGAGCAGGTGGGCACCGCGCCCGTCGTGCCGGCGCCACCGCCGCCCGCCGGTGCTGCGGACGATATCGAGGAGGTGACGGCCCCCCAGGACGCCCAAGCCACGGCGGCGCACGAGCCGAATGCCGCAGCCGCACCGGAGCAGGCCGCGCCAGCTTCCCGGGCCCAGCGGGCATGGACCTACGCACGCCCCCGGCTGGTGCCGAACCTCGCCGCCGGGATCGTAGGCGGCACCGCGCAGGGGACGACGAAGCAACTGCTCACCAACACCATCAACCATGTCCCACTCGCCACCGGCCTGACCGTCGGAATCCTCGAGTACACCGGCTTCGGCGCTCTGACCCCCCTGGCGGGTGTGGCGGTCAGCGCCGGCGACGAAGTCTTCGCTCCCGTCTCCGCCCTGAAGTCCGCGTGGCGCGCGGACCCGTTCCAGGTCATGGTCCCGGCCGCCGGGCTCGGCGTGGTGACGCTGCCGGTCGTGCTCGGTGCCTTCGTCGGCTACAGCGATCTCCGGTACGCCACCTGACCCGATTCCACTCGCCCCCTGATCGGGGGCGGCACCCCGTAGAGGAGAGACGTGGCCCATCTCAGTGTCCGCACTCAGGCGATGCCCGACGCGAACCCGTTCGCCTCGCCGGTGGTGTTCGACTTCACCGCGGACATCGACAGCGGCGAGCAGATCCTGGCGTACGCCGTCGCGATGAGCGGCTTCGTCCTGAACTACCAGACCAACTCGGCCTGGTGGGCGGAGGACGCGGGCGCGGTGGGGGTGTCACTCACCCCCAATCTGATCGGCACCGTCGTCGCTGTCGGCGGCAACGTCATGCTCACCGACTATGACGGCGACAGCGCCATCGACCCGCCCGACTCCGACAGCGGCCCGGGCAGCGTCGCGCAGGTCAGCGTGCTGGCGGTGATCGGCACGCCGTACACGTCGGCACCGGTCTGTGCCACAGCCTTCGGCCTGACCTCCGGCCACGACTCGTCGGTCGTCCCGATCGGGGACAACACCACAAGCCTGGCCTTCCTCTCCGGGTTCTCCGTCGCCGCGAGCGACGGCACCGGCGAGATCGGCGGGCTCACACTCACGTCGAGCGTGGCTTCTCCCGTGGGCAACCAGGTGACGGTCAACGGCAGCGTCGGCCTGACGAACTTCTCGACGACCGGCACGGTCGACGTCGGGCTCCTCTCCTACGGCACCAATCTCGTCGGATTCGACGTGCAGGCGGCGAGCGTGATCTGGCTCGTTCCGGAGGGGCAGCAGGGCATGACCGGAATGTTCTTCGTGGACTTCACCATTCCGTCCGGCTACTCGTCGATCGCCCAGGCCGCGCTGCTGCTGCAGGACGTCAGCATCGTCTACGACGACACCGCCGAGTTCCAACTGATCCAGGTGATGCAGGCGGGCGACCTGAGCATCAACGCCTGCACCGTCTCCGGAAGCGTCGTGCTCAACCTGGTCAACCCGGATACCGGGGCCCACCACTACATCTGCGGGGACAGCAGCGCGACGCTGTCCGTGATCGCCCAGTTCGCCTGACCGGAGGAAATCGTGTCGATCGCCATCCAGACCAGCATGATCACCGGCAACGGCTCGGCGACATTCACGTTCCCGAGCACGGTCGGTGCCTACGCGTACGCGTTGCAGCAGTTCAACCTGCAGACCCTGCAACCGGGGACGGTCATCCAGCGGATCGGCCTCGCGTTGCGCCCGCGCGACGGCACCGGCGTCGGCACCACGTCGCTCATCATCGATCAGCAGATGCTCCTCGACCAGGTCGACCTTGACGGGTCGTGGGCCGAGGTCGCGGTCGTCGCGTGGCTCGGCTCCACCAACCCGCCCGGCCTGTTCCTGCAGAACCAGAACGGCATCACCGTCGACCAGATGTCGTCTGGCACGTCGACGCCACCGGTGTCGACCGGCAGTCCCCCGATGTACGCCACCGCGGCGATCGCCGGCTTCTCGTACCAGTTCGCCGAGGACAACTCGGACTTCCTCGGCATCGGCGCCGGGGTGGGCGCCACACCCGACCCGTACGCATCCACTCCCAGCATGTCGGTGGTCGGGTCCGGTATCTGGACCGGTGACTCGGCCTTCACCGGTGTCGTTGACGCCGCCCTGATCGCGACGACGGGAGACGATCTCGGCCTCGGCCTCGGGTACCTGCCCAACCCGGTATGGGGTACGAACGTCGTCGACCGGTTGCCGGGCCTCGGCGGCGCGCCGGTGGGCGCGGCGGCCTTCCTGATCCAGTCGTTCTTCTGCCAGTTCTGCATCAACGCCATCGGGCACAAAACCCCCGACTTCTCGCAGGTGACGACCGGTGTCCCGTCGAACGTGGTGCAGCTGAACGTGCCGTCAGACGGCAATGTCAGCTTCCGGTCCGTGCAGCAGCTCTGCGGCTGCGCCATCGTCGACGAGGGGCCGGTCATCTTCTCGGCCGAGAACCTGGTCGCCAACTACCTGGTCGCCGAGACCGCCTCCTCCTAGGGCGTGTCCTGCCGATCATGAGGACCCGGCTTCCATCGTTGACAGGTCAAACTCCAGGGCTACTCCGCCGGTGCGTGCGCGTTGAGCAGTGCCTCAAAGGCGGGGAACTGGGCTTGCGCGGCGGTGATCACCTCGGCGGTCGACCGTCGGGCGGAGGCGGTGTGCCGCTGTGCGATTGTCGTCAACGCTGCGATGGGCTCGGGCACGCGCTCGATGCCGTCGACCGTCTCGAGCGGACCGACGCCGTTCGCCAGCAGCCACAGATAATCGCCAAGGTCGCGCGCGATGACGGTGTACTCGCCTTCAGAGCCCAAGAACACGACCGGTTGGCGGTCCAGAGGGTCGCCTGGGTTACGGAGCCAGAAGGCGGCCAGGCCACCGGTGCCGTCCTGGCCGAAGGCGCGCAATGGAGGAGCGCCGGCCATCGGGTCGTTCGTCCAGTTCTGCCACCACTCCATCATTTCGCCCGACCACATGAACGTGTCGTACGGATCGAAGTCATGCCCGCTGTGCTCGTGGAAGAACCCCGCCGTGTGTGCCTCGACGAGCGCCGCAGGCAGCGTCAGGTCCTCGTCCGTCATCGACGCAGTCTAGATAGTGCCGATCATGGAAGCCACATGATCGCGGCGATAAGGACCAGGCCGGATCGGTAGAGGGACGCGCGTTTGGCGTAGCGGGTGGCCAGGTCACGCCACTGCTTGAGGCGGTTGAAGCAGCGTTCCACGACGTTGCGCTTCTTGTAGATCACGTTGTCGAAGGTTGGTGGTCGGCCGCCGGCGCTGCCCTTGGCAGCCCCGGGGGCTATCTGGTCCGACCGTTCCGGAATGACGTGCCGGATCCTGCGTTGCCGCAGTGCTCGGCGGGTCGAGCCGTGCGCGTAGCCCTTGTCCGCGATCAGCACTTCGGGGCGTTTGCGGGGCCGGCCGGGTCCGGTGTCGTTGACGCGGATCGCGTCAAGCAGGGCCAGCAACTGCGGATTGTCGCCGGCCTGACCCGGGGTGAGCGGGATGGACAACGGCGGGCCACGCCCGTCGACGGCGAGGAGTCTTGGGCGTTTGCCAGCACTCAGGCCGGCACCGCCGCCCGGGAACAAGGGGTGGGCGTGGCCGGCCTGGGAGGGTCACGGGTCGGCGCGCCGGCAGGGAACGTCTCCTGTGGACCGGATGTCAGACGCCGCCGGTACCTTCTCGTCTCATGCGGGGGTCGAAGTTCGCCGGAGCCAACGGTCGGTACACCCCCAGATGCGAGGACGGGGTGTGCGCCCTCACCGGTAACCGGGCGACATCCAAGCTTGAGGCCGACATCTTCACGCTCTTGGACTACGTCCTCGGCCCGGGAATCCAGGACTTCCAGGTGCCGCTCGGCAACCGACAGCGCCGCATCGACATGTTGTTCCCGCTGACCGCCACCAGAGCGTTGATCGTCGAATATGACGGCGCTCATTGGCACCAGTCCCGGGAAGGGTCGGACTGGGAGAAGAGCCGAGCGATGTCTGACGGCTGGGGCCAGTACCGGGACAACGCCGTGGTGCGGATACGCGAGCATCCTCTAGAGCCGCTCGGGCACCTCGACGTCGGCGTTCCGCCCCGCCCGGGTCCGCTGATCTGCACCCGGTTGACGCTCTTTCACCTGCTGCACACGTGCCCCTACGTGTCGGGCGAGCGGGTCACCCGGATTGTTGACTTCTTGCGCACGAGCCCGCGACCGCTGGCACGCGATGAGGTCAGTTGCGGTGGTTGCTGGTCCGAGGCCACGTACGTGATGCCACCCGATCTGCTTGTCCCGACGCTGCGGCGACAACGACGCAGGGCTGATCCCGTCACTGAGCGCACCGTCGAGCAGGCCGACACTGTTCCACCTCGAGGATTCCAGGCTGACATCCAGCAGGAGATACCGGGCCTGTGACGCCTGCAGCCCGCCCGACTGCTCGTGCCGGATGCTCGCCTGCTTAGGGCGTTTCCGTCGGTTGATCGACGCCTGCGCCGTACTGCCAGGTAGCTACCGCCGTCGCCATTCCGGATTCACTTCCGATTCACCAGGCCGACCGCTTCGGCTGGCTAGCGTCTCCCGTGCATGACCTTGATCGAACCGGTCGGGGCGTCGCGTAGCGGCAGGTCCGCTAGCGGCGGGCGGACGCGGTTCGCGTGAAATGGGGACCAGATGGAACTAGACCGCAGACAGTTCATTGCCGTGGGCGGCGCGGTCGCCGCCGCCGGGCTGCTGCCCGGGGCTGCGGCATGGGCGGACACCGGCGAGGAGCGTAAGCCCGGTGGGCACGACGAGCCGAAGGGCACGTGGCTGCCGGGTGACACCCACGTCCACGACGACCACTCGTCGGACGGGAGCGCCCCACGCCAGCTGTCGAACCAGCGCGATCCGGGCAACCTGCCGGTCAGTGACCAGATCGGGTACGCGGAGTCGGTGGGCCTGGCCTTCATGCCGCTGACCGACCACCGCACCTTTGACCAGCACTGGGATCCGCTCTGGAAGTCCGACCGGCTGCTTCTGCTCAACGGTGAGGAGGCGAACGGATCACCACATGCCATCGTGCTGGGCGCGGTGGATACGGTGGTGGACGGTGCCAACCCGCCCGGCTCGGCGCCGTTTCGCCATGTGCAGCAGTCGATCTGGGACGCGCATGCCCAGGACGCGGTCTGGTCGGTCGCCCACCCGGACGACGGCGAGTACACCCCGGCTGATGGTCCGAACGAGAACGCCAGCGCACAGGGGATCGACACCGTCGAGGTCTGGAACGTCAGCAGCAACCCCGAAGTCGAGATCGAGTACGCCGAGAACCGCTGGAACCACGGGTTCCGCTTCGGCGCGGTAGCGGCGAGCGACAGCCACTTCAAGGAGCTGCGGCCGGCCAACGCCCCCGGTCGACCGACCACCTGGGTCTTTGCCGCGGAACGCTCCGTCCGAGCGATCCTCGACGCGCTGAAGGCGGGCCGGACAACGGTGTCGCTGAGTCCGGACGGGCCCTTCGTCACCATCGAGGCCGACGTCAACGGTGATGGCCGGTTCGAGGCCATCTGCGGCGACGAGGTGATCGTCGCCGACCGCAAGCTGTCGAAGAAGGCCGCGCTTCGGGTTCGGGCCAGGTCCGCCGTCGGCATGCGGGTCCTCGTCTACGCCGCACCGGGCCGCTCGGCCGGCCCTGTCGCGACCTTCGTACCCACCAAGGACGACCAGACGTACCTGCTCCCGCTCACGCTGACCGGGGATCACAGCTGGTACCGGGTGGAGGTGCGCGGCCCGGGTGAGCTCTCCGGGCGCGACGCCGACCCGAACCTGCCGGACCAGTTGCGCGGTGCCACGTCGCCGGTGTTCGTGTCGGTGAAGCGGGGAGCCGAGCCGGCGCCCGAGATCGCACTGCCGCAGCCTGCCAACGGCGATGACCGGGCCGAGTTGGTGTTGGGTGAGCAGGGCGAGTTCACTGGCTTCGCCGACGTCGCGGTGGCCGGTCCGGTCACCCACGTGGTCGCCCAGGCCCACCGGGACCATCGGACGTCGGTGGTGTATCGCCGGCTGGACGGGCACGGGAACAAGCACGCCGACAAGGGAGTCGTGCTCTCCGGTGATTCGGGTACGGCACGGGCACCCCGGGTCGCGGTCTCCGGCGAGGACGTCTGGGTGGTGTGGCAGGACTCCCGTGGCCAGGAGCAGCCTCACCGGCCGGAGATCTACCTGCGTCACAGCCGCAACGGCGGTAAGAGCTTCGAGTCCGCGGTGAAGCTCAGCAACGGCCAGGGTCGTGCCGAGCAGCCCGCGCTTGCCCTGCTCGACGACCAGCACCCCGTGGTGGCCTGGGCGCAGAACAGTGGTGGCGCGTTCGACGTCTACGTTCAGGTGGTCGGGGTCGACCAGGCCCCGGTCAACATCTCCGCCGCCGGCAAGGTCATCGTCCCCGGTACGCCGGACGACGCCCGCTCGCCGATCCACCCGGCCTCGCTCTTCCCGTCGGTGGCGGTGACCCAGCACGGGGGCATCGTCGTCACCTGGCAGGACAACCGGTTCGATCCGGACGCGGGCTGGACCGGCCACACCCCGCCGCCCGGCGAGGCCGCCAGTGGAGGAACCAACCCTGACGCCTGGGAGATCCTGGCGGCGGCCCGGATCAGCCGGTCGGAAGGCTGGGGTGCGCCGGTGCGGGTCAGCGCCAACGACAACGCGGCCGACCGTCACCCGAGCGTCGCCGTGGGCCGTGACGGCGCCCTGGTTGTCATCTGGGAAACCAAGGCACTCTCGGCCTCCGGGGCCAATCTCTCGCTGCGGGCGAGCCGGTCGGCCGACGGCACGACGTGGTCGGCGGCCGAAGCGGTCTGCCTCGACGCCAACGCCATGAGCCAGCGTCCCCGGCTGGGCGTCGACCCCGACGGCTCCGTCCGCGCGGTCTGGTACGACTCCCGCTCCGCCGACTGGCGCTGGAAGATCTTCACGTCTCGCCTGGCGCCAACGGGCTGGACGCCGGCGGTCCAGCTGAGCATGCGTGGCAACGGCACGTGGCCGGCGATTGCCAACCGAACCGTGGTCTTCACCAGTGACCGAGAGGCGCAGCGCAGCCAGCGCGACGTCACTCAGGGGATCTACCTGATCGCGTAACGCTGGGTCAACGGGGGTGCGGTGGTCTTGTGCAGACCGAGCTGACCACGCATGGGGACCCGAAGGCACGGAGGTAGACGAGAAGCACGGTGACTGGTCGCATCCGCCCCATCCACGCTGTGAACCACAGCGTGGATGGGGCGCTTCCGGTGGCTCGGTGCACGGTTGAGCCCATACGCCGCTGCCACGACGTGCCGTTGGCGACAGCCCGCCTACGCCTGTCGGGCCGCTGCCGCGGAGCAGTCGGTCACGTGCGGGGTCGGCTGGTGATGCCGTCCAAGACGGTGGTCAGGTTGTGGTTGAAGGTTTCCTCGGCGTTGAGGTGGGCGCCGTCGATGACGAGCCGGGCAATGGTGGGGTACCTGCCGGTTTTCAACATGCGTGTGAGGTAGGGGCCGAGGCTGGCCTGCCAGGCGGCCTCATCGGTGCCGGTGGAACGGGCGGTGCGTCGCTCGGTGACCTCTCTGCGGACCGCTCCGACGATGAAGGCGTTGAGGGCGCCCACAGCGCGCTGGAGATCGTCGATGCCGCGGACGCCGGGGGCCTGGCTCAGCGCCGCCGCTGTCGCTTCGCCCACGGCGAGCGCGTGCGGTCCCAGGTGTGGCCTTCCGCCGAGCAGGTCGGAAAACCATTCATGCTCAAGGGCGGCCTCGCGGGTGGCGTGGGCGACGGCGAGCACCGTGGCGCGCCACTCGGAGTGCTGGGCGACCGTGGCGATCCGGGCATAGACGACGTCGACCATCAGATCAAGTAGTTCGGATCTGTTGATCACATAGTCGTAGAGCCGCATCGGACCGACACCGAGCTCTTTGGCGATCTTGCGAACCGAGAGGCCGTCGAGGCCGTGCGCGTCGGCAAGCCGGACCGCCGTAGCGGCAATCTTCTCGCGGTTCAACGGCACTGGCGCCGCCCGCGGCTGAGGCTCGGGCCGTTCCCAAACAGGCAGCGCTCCGCTACCGTACGGCGTATCCATGAGATACAGCGTACGGCAACGGAGTGAGAATGCGAATCGCGATTGCTGGTGGCGGCCTTGGCGGTCTGACGCTGGCACGAATCCTGCATCAGCACGGCATGGATGCGGTGGTGTACGAGCGCGAGGCAAGCCGATCCGCGCGGCCGCAGGGCGGCGCGCTCGACCTGCACCCGGAGTCCGGGCAACAGGCCCTGGCCGAGGCGGGTCTCGCCGGCCGGTTCCGGTCTGAGGCGCGGCCCGAGGGCGAGGAACATCGCATCGTCGACCCGACCGGACGGACCCTGGTCCACCACGAGCCGCAACCTGGCTCATTCTCCGGACGTCCCGAGATTGACCGGAGCGCACTGCGTGATCTTCTGCTCGACTCGCTCCCCGGCGACACGGTTGTCTGGCGGCACCGGCTGATCGCGGCGACCCCGCGGCCCGACGGAGGCTGGGAACTGACATTCCATGGCGGCCACCGAACCGGCTGCGACATCCTCATCGGCGCGGACGGCGCGCGCTCGGTCGTCCGGTCGCTGCTGACCGACGTCCAACTGTCCTCAGTGGCAACCCTCGTGGAGCTGACCATCGACGACGTCGACCGGCGCCATCCCGACCTCGCCGAGCTGGTCGGCCCCGGCAACCTGTGGTGCGTCGGCGTGAACCAGATCCTGGCGGCGCAACGCCTCGGCGACGGCCGCCTACGTGTCGGGATCTCGCTGCGCGCAGACGATCGCCCCATCGACACATACCGTAGTAAGCGTGCCCTGCTGGACATGTTCGGTGGCTGGGACCCACGCCTCACCACACTCATCGAGGCCGGCGACAGCGGGCCGACACCGCGACTGATCGAGGCGATGCCCATCGATACGCGTTGGGCCAGCCGGCCGGGCATCACCCTCATCGGCGACGCCGCGCACCTCATGGCGCCGGTCGGCGAGGGCGCCAACCAGGCCATGCTCGACGCCGCCGAACTCGCCGGCCGACTCGCCGCCAACCCCACCGACCCGGACTCGGCGATCCGTACGTACGAGGAGGAGATGTTCAGCAGGATTCACCCGATCGCCGAAATGTCCGCACGAGTCCAGGCGATGATGCTGTCCCCCACCGCAGCGGAAGACATCATCCGCTTCTTCACGGCCCGGCCTGCCGCACCGGCACCGGCAGACTGAGGACGCGCTGTGCAGTCGATCGCTGCTGTACTTCCTGGCGTACGCCGCCAGCCCGGGTTGTGTACGGGTCAATGCGAACTCGCCACGGGCCGACCGATGAATCGCACGCTGTGCGGCTAGGCTGCGGGGCCATGTCGACAAGAGAGGACCAGGTGTTTGATGCGGTGGTCCGACGGATCGCCGCCGGCGGGTACATCGACGACGTGCCAGCGAGTCGGTTGGCGCCGCTCCGACCCGCGCCGCCTGCGGCCGTCGTGGAGGCCGAGGAACTGGCCGGCCGGCCACTGCCATCGCTGCTGCGCCGGCTCTACCTGGAGGTCGGCAACGGCGGCTTCGGCCCCGGTTACGGTCTCCTCGGCCTCAGGGACGGGCATCGAACCGGCGGCCTGGACGCGCTGACCGGGCTCCAGGGCGGTGTCCTCACTCTGTGCGAGTGGGGTTGCGGCATCAGCAGTGAGCTCAACCTCGCCGACGGCCGGATCTGGGGCTGCGACCCGAACCCTGCCCCGGACGGTGTGTCATGCACGTTCCCGCAGCAGATGACGATCGTTGACTGGTTCGCCAAGTGGGTCGGGGGCACGTTGTACCAGCCGTGGCTGCTCCAGGACCTGGCGACCGGCGAGTGGCGCGGCGCAACCGATGCCGAGTACGTGGAAATGATCGAGGAGGCGTTTGGTCCCAGCGCCCGGGAGGACTGACCCCGCCCTCGCCGCGTGCATGGCATCCGGAACGTTCTGGCCCGCGCGGCTGTCTCGGATCGGGTCGGCCATCGGCGACGCGTACGTACCCTCTGGCCCCCGCCATGCCGCCCGTGTCCGCACGGTGTGTGTCGGGGTTCTTCGGGTAGGGCATCAGGGACCGAGAGAGAGGACGTGCTGATGCCGAGCACCACCAAGCCGATGCTGGACACGTACCCGAAGTCGATCAACCTGGACCGCGCGAAGCTTGCGGCGGCGATCGACGCGCTCAACGACTGTGCCCAGGCCTGCACCGCGTGTGCGGACGCCTGCCTGAGCGAGGACATGGTTGCCGAGCTGACCAAGTGCATCCGGACGGACCTGGACTGCGCCGACATCTGCGCCACCACGGCCCGGGTGCTGTCCCGGCACACCGGCTACGACGCGAACATCAGCCGCAGTTTGCTGGAGGCGTGCGCCACGGCCTGCAAGTCGTGCGGGGACGAGTGTGCCGCTCACGCCGACAAGCACGAGCACTGCCGGATCTGCGCCGAGGCGTGCCGCGCGTGTGAGCGGGCCTGTCGGGACCTGCTGGCCACCATCAGCTGAGGACAGGCGGGGGTGCCGGCACGCAGAAGGGTACCGGCACCCCGTCCCTACCGCTTGGCTTCCTGCTTGGCCATCTGGGGCCGCTCACCCTTGCCGACCCTGCGCAGCGCGTCGCGCAGCTGCTCCTCGGTCATCTTGGAGTTGCCCTCGATGCCCGCGTCGTGGGCCTGCTGGCGAAGATCGTGCAGCTTCTCCCGGTCACCCATGTCGACCTCCCCGTAGGTGCGATGGCGCTCGTGTTCCCGCGCGCCACTGTCGTGCGTCGCCTTCCCGTGCGGCGGCGGCCGCAAACGGGATCTGCGGGTGCCCTGTCCGGGCGTCTTGTCCCCGTCTCGGGTGGATGATGTCGAAGTGGCCCTCGCCGTCTCCTTTTCCCGCCGTGGGGCGCGGTGCCGGTGGCGCATGGTGTAAGAGTTCCGAAAGGGTTCGTGACCAGTTCGACGGGTGCGGTGGCCGTAGGCTGCGGGGGTGGGAAAATGGATCTTCCGGTCGCCGCTGGCATGGGCCGGTCTCGCCTCCGCTGTCGTCGTGGCGATTCTGGCGAGCTACTGGTTCCAGCCGTGGAAGCTGTTCACCGATACGTACGTCGACGAGGCACTTCCCGTCGTGGGGACGGCATCGGCCACCCCCGCTCCGGCGTCCGTGACCCCGTCCCACACGGCCTCGGCCTCCGCACCAGCCCTGAACGAGGTCCTGGCCGCCGGCGAGTTCGTCACCCATGAGCACGAGACGACCGGCAGTGCCGAGATCGTCCGGCTCGCCGACGGGCGCCACCAGCTGGTCATTCGAGACCTGAACACGTCGAACGGCCCGGACCTGCGGGTGTGGCTGACCGACCAACCGGTGACCCGAGGCACGGCCGGCTGGCGGGTGTTCGATGACGGCGAATGGGTCGAGCTGGCACGGCTCAAGGGCAATCGGGGCGACCAGGTGTACGAGCTACCGGCATCGGCTGACCCACGCGACTTCCGCAGCGTCTCCATCTGGTGCAAGCGATTCGCGGTCTCCTTCGGCGCGGCCGACCTCAAGACCACCTGACCACGCCGCTCGCCTTCAGACCTTCGGTGGCCGGCAGACTCGATTGATCTGGGGAGGATCCCGGTCAGGTCAGGCGGCGACCAACCGGACCACGAACTGGCAGCCCTCGGCGGTGTTGCTCACCTCGACCCGCCCTCTGTGCGCCTCGACCAGCCCGTGGACGATGGCCAGGCCGAGTCCTCCGGACGCGCCACCGTTGCCGTTACCCAGTCCTGGGGTACGGGCCGGTTCACCACGGAACGCGACGTCGAACAGCCGGGGCAGGTCGGCCGGGGGGATGCCGCCACACGTGTCGGCCACCGACAACCAGGCGTAGTCCTGCTCGCGGCCGGCCTCGATCCGCACCGTGCCGTCCTCCGGGGTGTAGCGGACCGCGTTCAGCAACAGGTTTGTCACCACCCGAGCAAGCTCCGGTTCGCTCGCGGCAACCATCGGCCACCCCGACTCGCTGGCGACCAGCTTGATGCGGCGGGCAGCGGCCAGCGGAATGGTGCTCGCCAGCGCGTTCGAGACCACCTCTCCGAGCGGCACCGCCGTCAACGACAACCGCAGCGCTCCCGCGTTGATCCGGGACAGCTCGAACAGGTCGTCGACGAGTCGGGTCATCCGGTCGGTCTCCACCCGGATCCGTCGGTGGTACTCGTCGACCGTGTCCGGGTCACGGACCACCCCGTCCTCCAGCGCCTCCGCCATCGCCCGGAGCCCGGCGAGCGGGGTACGGAGGTCGTGGGAGACCCACGCGACCAGGTCACGGCGGCCCTTCTCCAGGTGCCGCTCCCGCTCGCGGGCCTGGTCGCGCCAGACCGCGGCGAGTGCCAGTCGGCGGCCGAAGTGCCCGCCGACGGCAAGGCTGACCACCGCCGCCGCCGCGACGGTGATCAGGACGACTTCCAGGTCGTGTGGGGAGAGGAACATCGCCTCCGCGACCGCCATCACGCCGACGGCGATAGCGACCACCGTGGTGGTGAGCAGCACGCTGAGGTGCACGGTGATCGATCTGCGTCGAAGTGCACGGAGCAGCACCGCGCCGACGAGTCCGATGGCGAGTGCCGCGCCGAGGGAGATCGCGAAGATCAGCAGCAGGTCACGCATCGGCCGGCTCGTACCGGTAGCCGACTCCCCAGACGGTCACGATCCGCTGCGGATCAGCCGGGTTGACCTCGATCTTCTCCCGTAGTCGGCGTACGTGGACGGTCACGGTCGAGTGGTCGCCGAAGTTCCAGCCCCAGACCTGCTCAAGCAGTTCGGCCCGCCCGAACACCTGGGACGGGTGCCGCAGCAGGTGGACGAGCAGGTCGAATTCGCGCAGCGTCAGGGCCAGTTCCGTCCCGCCGAGGCGGGCGGTTCGGGAAGCGGTGTGCACCACCAGACTGCCGTCGCTGAGCACCTCCGGCCGCCCTGGTGGCGGCTCACCGCCGGCACGGCGGAGCACCGAACGAACCCGCAGGACCAGTTCCCGGGGTGAGAAGGGCTTGGTCAGGTAGTCGTCCGCGCCGAGTTGCAGCCCGAGGATCCGGTCGGACTCGTCACCGCGCGCGGTCAGCATGATGATCGGTACGCCGTCCGGCCGGGCCCGCAGTTCCCGGCACACCTGCAGGCCGTTGATCCGGGGCAGCATCAGGTCGAGTACGACCAGATGCGGTGCCTGCCGAGCCACCGCCGCGAGTGCCGCCGCCCCGTCCCCCGCATAGCTCACCTGGAAGCCGTCGTGTTCGAGGTAACGACAGATGACGTCGCTGACGGTCTGGTCGTCGTCGACCACCAGCACCCGCTGTGTCACGACCGTCCTCCGTTCCGGCCCGTCGACGTGTCCCCCCGCGTGTCCATCGGCCCAGCGTAGCCAGGCACCGAACTCCGACCGCGTTGGCGAAACCTAACGAGGTTCTTACGGCTGCGCGGGCCACCCGGTGTGGGCGTACGCGGGGTCATACGGTGACCGGAATGCGGATACTTGTCACTGGTGCTGCCGGGTTCATCGGCTCACACGTCGCCGACCTGCTCAGCGAACATGGGCACGAGGTGGTGGCCGTCGACGCGCTCCTGCCGGAGGCACACGGGGCGACGCCACCACCCTGGGCACAGCGGCACGATCTCGTCGTCGGCGACGTACGCGACAGGGAACTGCTGACCCGGCTACTCGCCGGAGTCGACGCGGTCTGCCATCAGGCGGCGATGGTCGGCCACGGCATCGATCCGGCCGACGCCCCCCGCTACGCCACCCACAACGACCTCGGCACGGCCACCCTGCTCGCCGCGATGCACGCCACCAGGGTGCGCCGGCTCGTGCTGGCCAGCTCGATGGTGGTCTACGGCGAGGGCCGTTACCGCTGCCCGACACACGGAATCGTCCGGCCTGCCGGCCGCCGGGCCGCCGACCTGACCGAGGGCCGGTACGAGCCGACCTGCCCCCGCTGCCACCGTCCGCTCGCCCCGGCTCTGGTGCCGGAGGACGCACCGCTGGAACCGCACAGCACGTACGCCGCGACCAAGTTGGCTCAGGAACACCTCGCCGGTGCCTGGGCCCGGCAGAGCGGCGGATCGGTCTGGGCGTTGCGGTACCACAACGTCTACGGCCCGCGAATGCCCCGCGACACCCCGTACGCGGGGGTTGCGTCGATTTTCTGTTCGGCCCTGGCCGCCGGGCAGCCGCCCCGGGTCCTGGAGGATGGCCGGCAGCGGCGCGACTTCGTCCACGTGTCCGACGTCGCGGCGGCGAACCTGCTGGCGCTGACCGCGCCGGCGCCGGAGCCGCTGGTTCCGGTCAACGTCTGCTCGGGTGAGCCGCACACCGTCGGCGAACTCGCCCACGAGTTGGCCACCGCGATGGGCGGGCCGATGCCGGTGGTGGTCGGGGGCGGGCGGGCGGCGGACGTACGGCACGTGGTCGCCGATCCGGCCCGCGCGACCCGGCTGCTGGGTTTCACCGCCCGGACCGGTTTCGCCGCTGGCATCGCCGACTTCACCACCGCGGTGATGCGCGACCCGGCGGCGGTCAGGAAACCGTCCACAGTAGGTGGTTGACGGCGAGCGCGGTGGCGGCCTGGGCTGCCAGCCACCAACGTCGGTGGCTGGCGGGCAGGTGGGCGGTGGCGACCAGCAGCCAGACGGCGAACGGCAGCCAGATCCGCTCCACCTCGGCCTTGCTGAGCGAGGACACGTCCGCCGCGAGCACGGCCACCGCCGCCGCGACGGGCAACCACACCGCCGGTCCGCCGGTGGCGAACGGCTGTCGGAGGGTCGCCGCGAGTGGCCGGCCCGGTGGTCGGATCGGCACGGCGGCCACCGCCCGCCGCAGCGCCGGCCCGGCCACCGGGCCGGCCGAGAGCAGCAGGGCGGCCAGGTTGGCCCAGGCCCAGTAACCGAACGGACGTTCCGCCGCCCAGCCCTGGTAGTAGCGGCGCACTACGAGGTGGTAGCCGTCCAGCCACCAGAACCCTGACAGCGTGAATGCGGCGACAACCGCCGCGACCGCCGCCGCCGCGAGCAGTAGCACGCCGAGACGGTCCCGGGCTCGGAGCAGCACCACGGTCACGGCAAGCAGCCCGACCAGGACGAACCCGTACGACAGGTAGAGCGCGAGGCCGAGCAGCAGCCCACCGAGTACGGCGCCGGCTCGACCACCCACCGCCAGCAGCGCCAATCCGGCCGCGACCACGGCGGCGAAGATCCCGTCCGCGGACGCGCCCACCCAGACCGCCCCCGGGAAGAGAACCAGGAACGGCCACACCGCCCGAGCCGCGTCCTCGGCACCGAGCGCCCGCAACGTCACCGGAACCGACACCGACACCGTGGCCCCGAGCAACACACAGGCGAGCCCGGCGGCAGTCCCGCCGCCCAGGCCGACCCGCTCCAGCCCGACGAAGAGCAGCAACGCGCCTGGTGGATGCCCGGCGGTGTGGGTCGACCACGAATCGGGTTGAAAGTCGAGGATCCGGTCTGCGAAGCCGGACAGCATCAACCCGACATCCATCACCCGGGGCACCTCGTGCAGGTACTCGGCCTGCACGGTCAACCGCTCTGTCAACCCAGCGGACCACCCGTCGACCAGGGCCAGCGACAGGGTCCAGAGCACCGAGGCGAGATAGCCGCCGACAAGCAGTCGCGGCCACCGCAACCCGGTGCCCCACCTCGTCCCCCGCCACACGAACAGCGCCGCGACGAGAAGGACGACGGGGGTACCGAGGCCCAGATGGGGTCGCCAACCGGCATAGAGCGGAGCGGCGTCGGCGTAGAGCCGAACGCCCCGATGGTTGAGCAGTGCGCCGACGGCGATCGCGGCGGCGAGCAGAGCCACCTCGGCCGCGAGGACGATCAGATCGGCGGACCGGGATCGTCCCGGCCGGGTCATCATGGTCATGGTGACGGCCGACGATACGACCTCCGACCAGCGGTCCGACAGCCGAGCGGCGACGTCGTCAGGGACTCGTAAGATCCGTTGTCGCGTAAGCGATTCGTAAGGCGGCACAGCGGGTCGGACGGCCCGCGGCGGGCCTAGCGTCCCCGGTATGCACACAACCATCGACGTGGTTCTGCCGTGTCTGGACGAGGCGGCCGCCCTGCCTGCCGTACTCGCCGGGCTGCCCCCCGGCTACCGGGCCATCGTGGTCGACAACGGCTCCACCGACGGGTCACCCGAGGTCGCGGCCGAGCACGGCGCGCGAGTCGTCCACGAGCCGAGACGCGGGTACGGCGCCGCCGTACACACCGGCCTGCTGGCGACCGACGCGGAACTCGTGTGCGTACTCGACGCGGACGGCTCGTTCGACCCGGCCGAGCTGCCGAGGCTCGTCGCGGCCGTGCTCGACGGCCGGGCGGAACTCGCCGTCGGGCGTCGCCGGCCGGTCTCGGAGGGCGTTTGGCCATGGCACGCCCGTGCCGGAAACGCCCTGGTCGCCGCACTGCTGCGGCGCCGGGGCGTACCGGTGTACGACATCAGCCCGATCCGGGTGGCCCGCCGGGCGGCACTGCTGCGGCTCGGTGTCACCGACCGCGCGTTCGGCTATCCCCTGGAACTGCTGCTACGCGCGGCCGAGGCGGGCTGGCGAATCCACGAGGTGAACGTCGCATACGCACCACGGGCGGCGGGCACCAGATCGAAGGTCTCCGGTTCCGTCCGGGGCACGTTACGGGCGACCCGGGACTTCGCCGGAGTGTTGCGTGCCGGCGTCGGCGGTGCCCGGTGAACGTCCTGCTCGTGGTCGCGAAGGCACCGGTCCCGGGGCTGGCCAAGACGCGCCTCTGCCCACCGGCCAACCCGACGCAGGCGGCCCGCGTCGCGGCGGCAGCACTGCTGGACACCCTCGGGGCGGTGAACGCCACCGCGTCGACCATCCCCGTGCTGGCGTACACCGGGCGGTTCGCCGATGCCGAGGACGGCGCGGAGCTGGCCGCCGCGCTGGATGGCTGGCACCTGGTTCCACAGCGCGGCGACACGTTCGCCGACCGCCTCACCAATGCGCACGCCGACGCGGGCGCGGCGTTTCCCGGCCGACCGGTGCTGCAGATCGGCATGGACACCCCGCAGATCCGGCCAGCCGTGCTCACCGCCGCGCTGGGGTCGCTCGCCGAACGCGACGCGGTGTTGGGACCGGCGGTCGACGGCGGCTGGTGGGCAGTCGGGTTACGTGATCCCGCGTACGCGAGCGTGCTACGTGGCGTACCCATGTCGACCGGCGAGACCAGCCGACACACCCTGGCCGGTCTTCGCGGGCGCGGACTACACCCGGCGATCCTGCCCGTCCTGCGTGATGTCGACGACTGGCCGACGGCGCTGGCGGTCGCGGCCGACCTACCCGGAAGCCGGTTCGCGGATGCCGTCGGGTCGGTGGTCGACCAGCTGGCGAAGGGAGGGCGACAGTGAGTTCGACGATCACTCGCGGCGGCTTCGATGTCGTCTTCGGCGGACTCGACGGACGGCCAGCCGACCACGACGAGTCCGGTACTCCGGTCGCCCCGTTGGCCCCGGCAAGGCCCGAACACTGGCTGGTGCACACCGACGGGCGACGCGACCCGTTGCCGGTACGGCGCTGGCACGGCCCACCCGAGCCGGCGATCGAGGCCGTCGCCGCCCGCTGCACCGGGCCGACGATCGACCTCGGCTGCGGGCCCGGCCGGCTGACCATGGCACTCGCCCAGCGGGGCCTCGTCGCACTCGGGGTGGACATCTCCGCCGAGGCGGTGCGCCTGACCTGGGACCGGGGTGTGGTAGCCCTGCGACGCGACGTCTTCGAACCACTTCCCGGCGAGGGGAGGTGGGCGCACGCTCTGCTCGTCGACGGCAACATCGGCATCGGCGGCGACCCGGTCCGACTGCTGCGCCGGTGCGGCGCCCTGATCGCGGCGGACGGAACGCTGGTGATCGAGGTGGACCCCCCGGGAGCCGGGCTGTGGCAGGGACAGGCGTACGTCCTGTCCGGATCGTCCGGCGAAGGGAAAGGACAGGGTCCGGCGTTTCGATGGGCGCGGGTCGGGGCGGAGGCGGTGGCGTGTACCGCCGCCGCTGCCGGCCTGCGGGTCGCGAACAGTTTCCGGTCCGGTCCACGCTGGTTCGCCGAGTTGGTGCGCTCATGATCCGCCGGCCACGCATCCCCGCGCCCGAGGACTTCACCGCCCCGTCGCACTCACCGCTGGTTGCCGCCCGGCTCGGCCTCTGGCTCGGGGTGGCATTCGGGCTGTGCTTCGTCACCGGACTGCTCAGCCACTACATCCAGCACCCGCCAGGCTGGTTCACCTGGCCGACCCGACCGGTCAACCTCTACCGGATCACCCAGGGTGTCCACGTCCTCTCCGGGGTCGCGGCGATTCCGTTGCTGCTGGCCAAACTGTGGAGCGTCTACCCCCGACTGTTCGCCCGTCCGCCCCTGCGCCAGCCGCGCCGGCTGCCCGCACACGTGCTCGAACGGATCTCCATCCTGGTCCTGGTCTGCGCCGCGTTCTTCGAGCTCGTCACGGGCCTGTTCAACGTCGCCCAGTCGTACCCGTGGGGGTTCTTCTTTCCGGCGGCGCACTACGCGGTCGCCTGGCTGGCGGTGGGCGCGCTGCTGGTCCACATCGCGGTGAAACTCCCGGTCGTCCACCCGGCGCTGACCACACCGTTGAGACAGGCAAACGCGGCGGGCGGTGTGGCCCCGAGGCACGACGACCGGGACCTGGCCGCGCGCCGGGCGTTCCTGCGCACGTCGGCCGGCGTCGCCGGCGTCGCGGTGCTGGCGACCGCCGGGGTCACCGTGCCGTGGCTGCGTCGGGTGTCCCCGTTGGCCTGGCGTTCCGCTTCCGGGCCGCAGGGCGTACCGATCAACCGTACGGCGGCGGCCGCGGGCATCGTCGTACCGCCCGACTGGCGACTGGACGTCGTCTGGCCGGGCGGACGACACACCCTGTCCCTGGCCGAGTTGGCAGCCCTGCCACAACGCACGGCGGAACTGCCCATCGCGTGCGTCGAGGGGTGGAGCGCCTCCGCGCACTGGACCGGAGTGCCCATCGTCGACCTGCTCCGGGGCGCCGGCGCGCCGACCGGCCGCCCGGTTCGGATCTCGTCACTGGAGACCAACGGCCTGTACGCCGGGAGCACGCTTCCAGCGGCCCACGTCGGCGATCCGCTGACCCTGCTCGCCCTACGGATCAACGGCGAAGAACTGTCCCCCGACCACGGTTATCCCTGCCGCCTCATCGCACCGAGCCGGCCGGGCGTCCTACAGACCAAGTGGGTGGCCCGGCTGGAGGTACTGACGTGAGGGCCGTCCGACTGCTTCTGCTCCTGCTCGGCGTCGCAACGGTGACGTACGGTGGTTGGCTGCTCCTCCCCCAGCTCGGCGCCATCCTGCCGTGGCTGATCGGCGGCCCGCTGCTGCACGACGCCCTGGTGGCACCGCTGGTCGGGCTGGTCGGGCTGATGCTGGGCCGGCTGGTGACCGACCGGGTCCGCCGGGCCTGGATCACCGCGGGCCTGGTGGCGAGCGCGACGTTGCTGCTGATCGCGGTGCCGCTGCTGTGGCGACCGCCATCAGCACCACCGAACCCGGGCCTGCCGGACCGCAACTATCCGCTGGGACTGACTGCCGGACTGGCCGCCCTCTGGGCCGTCATCGCGGTCGTCCTGATCGTCATCCGCGCGGTCAACCGACGCGCGAGGGATCGGACAGCCGACCGTCCCTGAGTCACCGCCACGCGCTCTCATCTCTGCCGCAGAAGGAGAAGTACACGTGTCACATCAGCCGCGGATCGGCGTGATCGGCGGATCCGGCTTCTACGAATTCCTCGACGACGTCGCCGAGATCACGATCGACACTCCGTACGGACCGCCCAGCGACTCACTGTCCATCGGGAATCTCGCCGGCCGGCCGGTGGCGTTCCTACCCCGCCACGGACGCCGTCACACCCTGCCCCCGCACCGCATCAACTACCGTGCCAACCTGTGGGCGCTCCGAACGGTCGGCGTCCGCCAGGTACTCGCCCCGGGTGCCGTCGGTGGCCTGCGACCGGAGTTCGGCCCCGGAACCCTCGTCGTACCGAACCAACTGGTCGACCGGACCAGCGGTCGCATCCAGACCTACTACGACGGGGAGCGACGCGCGGACGGGCAACGTCCCCGGGTGGTACACGTCCCGTTCGCCGACCCGTACTGTCCGGTCGGACGCGCGACGGTGCTCGCCGCCGCCCGGTCCGCCGGTTGGCAACCGGTCGATGGCGGAACCATGGTCGTCATTGAGGGGCCCCGGTTCTCCACCCGCGCCGAATCGCGATGGTACGCCGAACAGGGCTGGTCCATCGTCGGCATGACCGGCCACCCCGAAGCGGTACTGGCACGCGAACTGGAACTCTGTTACACCCCGCTGTCACTCGTGACCGATCTCGACTCCGGCGTCGAGATCGGCGACGGCGTGACCCAGCAGGAAGTGTTCGCGGTCTTCGCACACAACATCGACCGCCTACGCGACCTTCTCACCGACGTGGTGGAGACCCTGCCGCAGGGCCACGGAGACTGTCCGTGCGGGCAGACTCTGGCGGGCACGGAAACCGGCATCGCACTTCCCTGACCATCCGCAACGGCTCCGACGAGACGCGGGCCTGCGACCAGAGACGACCGCCCCCGCCTTCATCCGGCCCGCGAGACCCGCCCCTGGCCGAACCCGGAACTGGTAGCGCCCTGGTCCGGTCCGATGTGTCGCAGGCGATGGGCGGGTACACCCGCCGTCACCAGTCGGTCCGCGATGGCGCTCGACGGATGGTCCAGGAAGACAGCGACATCTTGGTCGTCGCCAAGGTGGCAGGCCGCGGCGAAGGTGCCGATGTTGATGGGGTCGAGTCCCTGGACCTCGCGCAGGTCCAGGACCAACCTTGGCGGCCGGTCGTGCCGGATGGCCCGCACGAGGGTACGGCGCAGTTCGACCGCGTCGTCGGCGTCGAGCAGGCCGCGTGGTTGTATGACAAGGGTGCCGTCTGAGCTGGTGTCGACGTCGACCGTGGCGCCGGTCATCGCGCTACCTTCCGTCACCTGATGTTTCCCGAACCGTCAGGTTAGAGGTTCTGAGGCGGACGGTCGACCGTTGGTGCGAATGTTCACCAGGTCACGGGCAGATCACTAGTGGCTGCTGACGGCGAGTCGGATTTCGAAGCCGGCGACCACAGTCCCGGTGACGCGGTCCAACAGTCCGCGGGCCGCAGGACGGTGCAGCACCGCGCGCAGCCGATGTGCCAGTACGACCAGCGAGCTTGATCATCGGTCGGCTGGGCGGCAATCTACAGCAGCCCTCGCGGGTCCGCGCGGCATGTCCGGGCGGTGGACGGGTCGGCCCGTGAGGCAGCCCATACGCTGTCAGGGCTGGACGCGGTCGTACCGATATCGGAGGTGGTCACGTTGTACCGCTGCTCATGACAGCCCCACCTGGGGCGTCACGGAGCCGAGAAGGTGACCGTATGAGCAGGACCGACAAGACTCGGCCCTGGTGGGTGAAGATCGCCGATCGACCAATGGTGACCTGCCGACCCCATCATGACCATCGGTTCGGGACGTGTACGTTGCCCGGACGGATCGATGCCGACAGCACCGCGACGGCGACCGGCCGCCTCACGAGAAGCTGTTACTGGAGGGTGACGGACCACTCCGCCGATCTGCTCCACGATGGCTGCCGGAGTTGTACCGACTACCACATCCGTCGCGAGGAACGCCGTCGCAGCCGCCACCAGGTGCGCCGCGATCTGCGCGCCTACCGCGGCGAGGATTGACCAGAACGGCAGGGCCGGACATGTGCCGGCCCTGCCCGCCCCCAGCCGGGCCTCGCCGGCAGTTCGCCCCTGGTTCGGTCGGAGGTCAGGCGGGCGGGTCGAGCCGGGTGGGCGACCACCTCGTCCCACCCGGCTCGATCACCGACGGCCGATCAGGCGGCAGCGTCGACGAGCCGGCCGACCGTCTCTTCGGGAGACGGCATTCCGCCGATCTCACTGGCCAGCTTGTCGGCGCAGGCCCGCACCTGCTCGTCGGCCAGGAGCGCTTCCGCCTGGCTGAACACCACCTCGGCGCTGAACTCGCCCGGCATCACCTGCCGGCCAGCCCCGATGTCCGCCACCGCCCGAGCATTGCTGAACTGGTCGGCACCCTGGGGCAGCATGAGGTGGGGCAGTCCGTTCGCGAGCACCTCGAGGACGGTGCTGCCGCCGCCGTGGCTCACCACGAGGTCGACGTGGGGGAGCAGGTCGCCTTGCGGCACCCAGCTCTCGACCACGACATTCGGCGGCAGGTCACCCAGGGCACCCTTCCCGCCGGTCGGGCCGGCGGCGGCCACGAGCAGGTCGATCGGCAGCTTCGAGAGCCCGGCGATGGTCTGTCGCAACAGTTCCGGGGTCCCGAAGGCCGTACCGAGCGTCAGGTAGACGAGCGGACGACCCCGGTCACGCTCCCGCACCATGGCGGGAAGATCGGCAGACTGACGCCAGGTGCCCGGCCGCATCAGGATCCGCTCGGCCGAGGTGGCGAAGCCGGGGAGCTGGAAAGAGGGCGGGCAGATGTCCAGGTACCGGTTACCGAGAAAATCGGCGTCCCGGGTGGGGGCTTCGATTCCCAACTCCGCGGCCGTGGCGAGCCACGCGGCAGACATGGCATTCCACATCGGCCCGCCGGTGAGCCGACCGATGCTGTGGCAGATCGCGGGGATACCGGCCAGCGTTGCCGCCATCCCCGCGCCCGGAGTCAGCACCTCGTAGATCATCAGATCGGGCCGCTGCTCCTTGAGTACGGGCGCGAGGTCGGCGACCATGCGTCGGGCCAGGACACTGCCGAACGCCCGGGGGGAAGCGTCGAACGGTTGACCGGCGGGAATCTCCGCCCGCACCGTGGCGATCGCCTCCCGAACGGTGGATCCGGCGGCGACGGGAGTCAGGCCAGCGTCGTGCAGCATGGGGTGGAACCGCTTGTCGGTGGCGAAGGTCACCTCGTGTCCCGCGTCGCGGGCGGCGACGGCCAGCGGAAGCAGCGGAATGAGATGGCCGTACGCGCCTATCGAAGCGAAGATCAGACGCATTCTCGTACATTGCCTTTCGATTGCGGTGGGTGTCGGCTCCGCTGGAAAGCGGTCGCGGCACCTGGGGCACGGGGACTATTGGGCGGAGATCACGAATTCCGGCCGAGCCGGAGCAGGTTGTGGGTAGCGAGGACCACCGTGACTCCACCGGCGCCGAGGCAGATGATCAAGGCTTGCCAGCCTGGCCCGGCGATGACCCCGATGACGTTCACCAGAGTCAACCAGAGCCCCATCCTGAACTGCTCCCGGTCTCCCCAGATCGCGCTGCCGCTCATGTGCAGTGCCCCGACCAGGCCGGTGGTGGTGGCACCCCAGAGCAGCTCGGACTGGTGCGGCGAGAGGTCACTACTGATCTTACCGATCGTCATGATCAAGCCCACGAAGCCGACGAGCCAGGCGGTGCCGTACCGCTTGGCCTGCTGCGTCGATCGAGGGTCGGTCGCACCACGGCCGAATGCCCGGACACCGAGGATCGCGGTGGTCGCACCGGCTCCGCCCAGGAGCGCGAGCAGTACGGTCAGGGGCAACCGGTCCGGAAGGTCCACGAAGACGCGCCCGCCCGGACCATCGTCCAGGAAGCGCAGCCCGTACCCGATGAGCCAGGCCAGTCCCCATGCCATGTGCATGACCTGGACATGGTGCTTGATGCGAGCCACCGTTTCGGCCCCCTGCTGGGTCTGGCGCGACGCCTCCGGGCTGGTGGCGTCCACCAGCAGGGCTCCGGAACCGTTTGGTGACGTTTCCACTGATCCTCACAGTTTCTGGTTGTTCGATAATTGCGTACACGAAGCCGCCAGGCGTTTTCGACTGCACCCGCCGTGGCCACGGCGGAACCGACCATCATGGACGGTCGCGCGAAAACCGGTGATTTCTGGCGGTCGGATCTGGCGCGGCATCAGCCCGCAAACCCGGAAGCAGATTAGCTTTGGTGACAATTAGGGGCAACGCGTCCAGTATCACCTACCCGACACTGTGATCTTGGTTTAGGGTTCCCGGCCCCAGCGGCGTGATCGTCCAATCCAGAGACCGCTCCTGCGGCGCCGGCTGCCGGCTCCCCGCATCGATTCCAGCCCCGACATGTGAGGGTGGGCAGGCTGCCTCCCGAAGGTGAACATTGCGCGAACGGCTGAATATCGAGTCGATGATCGGGGCACCACTCACGGAGACCGATAGGACGACATGCGAGGTGCGCGATGACCGAACCCGCCGCCACTGGCGGTCTCGTTGACCCGGAGACCGCCCTGCAACGCCAGGTCGAGACGCTCGGACAGCGTTTCCCGGACGTGGACCGCGCCGAGATCTCCAAGCGTGTCCACACAACGTACGAGCGCCTCAAGGACGAGGCGACCGTCGACTCCCATCTGGTCGCCATGACCGAGAAGCGGGTTACGGAGGATCTGCGCAGCGGCGGCGAGACTGTCCACGTCCGCAGCGACAACACGGCCTGAGCGGGCATGGGGAATGGTCGGCCGCTCGACAGGGCGACCTGGGTTGGCGGCGGTGGTCAGGCTCTCTGCGTGGCTACCGGTTGAACGGGCTGCACCGGCGTGAGTAGGGCCGTTGCGGCCAGTGCGGCACCGATGGCGGCGAGTAGGAGCATGGAGCTGGCACGAATGCCCACGTGGAGCACGGCCGCTGTTGCTGCGGCCAGTGGCCCGGCCGCCAACAGGCCGGCGATAGTGCCCGCTTGCACGAGCATCCGCCGCAGCGCGAATACACGCCCCTGCGCTTCGGGGCTGATCGCGTCCTGCCACAGCACCTGCGAGCAGGAGACCACCACCGGCACCCCAAACGAGAACACGAACGCGGCCACGCAGAGCACGACAGGCCGCGGGTAGACGCCAGCCACGATAACGGCGACGGCGCTGACCGCGGTCGCCGCACGGATCCACAGGAAGCGGCGGCGCGGACCGCGCCACAGGGACATGGCGAGGCTGCCGGCGGCCAGGCCGACTCCGGCCGCCGTGCTCACCACGGCGACGGCGAGGCTCTGCCGCGATGGGGGCACATCCGCCAGGATCAGCGGCAGCAGCAGGACGGGCGCGGCCGCCTGCACGGCGAACAGGGCGGTCGCCACGCGCAGCAGGTGCACGAGACGCCGGTCGTCCTGGATGAGCTGCCGGCCTACCCGGATCTCCACCCGCCATCCCGACCGGTCGGTTGCGGCCGGAATGTTCGCCGCAACGGGCTCGGGGAAACGCACTGCGACGAGCGTGAGCAGCCCGAAGGCGATCGACGCGGTGTCGGCCAGGAGAACCACGGTGAGGCCTCCCATGCTGAGCAGCGCGGTGGACAGGGCAGGGCTGATCAGTTGGGCGGTCGACAGGGCTGTCTGCGTCATCGCGCCGGCCCGCCCGCGCTGCGCGGGCGGCACCATCGTGGTCACGGCCGCGGAGAGGGCCGGCCATTGAAAGGCTGCGCAACCGGACTGGAGAGCGATCAGCAGGTAGATCTGCCACACGGCGAGGTGGCCGGTGCTTTGGCTGGCCACCAATGCGACGCTTCCGAGTAGCGCGGCCGCCTCCGCGCCGAGCAGGATGGTCCGCCGGCGATGCCGGTCGACGAGCACGCCGGCCCACGGCGACAGCAGCAGGCCGGGTATGAAGGCGAGGAACAGCCCGATCGAGTACTGGGTGATCGAGTGGGTCTGCTGGTACACCCAGAGACTGAGCGCGAAGGCGCTGGTCTTCGAACCGAGCACGCTGATGAGCCGGCCGGCCCAGATGGGAAGGAACGTGTTCACGGCAACTGGGCGGTGAGCACGACGCCGACCTGGGCGAGGGGCCCGTGGCCGCACATCCCGGCGTGGTCGGAATCGACCGCGTGGACGTCCAGCGCTCCGGACACGTACGGCTGCCACTGCCGCTTCGCTCCTTCGGGGGTGAATCGGCCCCGGGTTGCGGTGAAGTGGATCGCATCGCCCCGGAACGGTGGTGGGACGGTGCCGTGGTGCAGACGCATGCCGGTGCGTACGTTCCGCAGATAGGTCCGGACGTGTTCCTCCTTCACCGTCCACGGAAGGGCGTCGTCGACGAGTCGTGCGGTGGCCGGTGCCGTCAACGGGGTGGGAACGGTCGCCGGGTCGATGCCGGCTGCGCGCAGTAGATCGGCGAGCAGCGTCTCGTCGTCCGGTAGGGGCCCCGGTGCGGTGGTCGGGTAGGCATCCATCATCGCGAGCAGCGCCACCGTTTCGCCGTCGCCTTGCAGTGCGGCGCCGATGGCGTGGGCGAGGGTCCCGCCCGCCGACCAGCCCAGCAGATGGTACGGGCCGACCGGCTGGATCCTGCGAATGTGCTGGACGTACCACGCGACGAGACTGGCCAGGTCCGGGTCGGGTTGCTCGGCGTCGAGCAACGGAGCCTGGAGTCCGTAGATCGGGCGGTCGACGTCCACGTGCCGGGTCAGGCCGGCGTAGCACCAACTCAGTCCGCTTGCCGGAGGCAGGCAGAAGAGTGGTGGCCGGGTGCCCTGGGAGCGCAGTGGGAGAACGGGCTGGAACGGGTCGTCGGTCCGGTCGTCGGTGAGCAGCGGAGCCAGTGCGGCGACGGTGGGGTGCTGGAACAGGTTGACGAGGGGGATGTCGGCGCCGAGGACGGCACGGATCCTGCTGATCAGTCGGGTGGCGAGGAGGGAGTGGCCGCCGAGGGCGAAGAAGTCGTCATCCACACCGACGGTGTCCACGCCCAGGACCTCGGCGAACACCTGACACAGCAGTTCTTCCTCCACCGTGCCCGGCTCACGACGCACCAGCACTGTCGTGTGCTCCGGCAGCGGCAACGCCTTACGGTCGAGTTTCCCGTTCGCGGTCAACGGCACCGCGTCCAACCACACGAACGCCGACGGCACCATGTAACCCGGCAACCGGGCGAGCAACCGCTCCCGCACCAACCCGACATCCGCACCACCCACCAGGTACGCGACAAGCCGCTGATCCCCCGGGCTGTCCTCCCGCACCACCACCACCGCCCGGCTGACACCAGGCACCGCCACCAGCGCGGCCTCGATCTCCCCCAACTCGATCCGGAAACCCCGCAACTTCACCTGATCATCAGTCCGACCCAAATACTCCAAACTGCCCTCAGCCCGCCACCGCACCACATCACCAGTGCGATACATCCGACCCACACCGAACGGATTCGCCACGAACCGCTGCGCCGTCAAACCCGGCCGATTCACATAACCATGCGCCAACTGCACACCAGCCAAATACAACTCACCCGCCACCCCCACCGGAACCGGCCGCAAACCCGCATCCAACACATAAACCTGCGAATTATGCATCGGCACACCGATCGGCGTCACCCCCGCACCCGCGACCGTCAACGCCCCCGTGACAGCGATCGTCGCCTCAGTCGGACCATACAAATTCCACAAAGGCACATCAAGAACAGCACCAAACGCGTCAACCACATCAGCCGGCAACGCCTCACCAATACACATCACCAACCGCAAACCCACACACCCGGCCGCCCCCGCCTCAGCCAGAAACAACCGCAACATCGACGGCACGAACTGCACCACCGTCACACCCCGAGCCTGAATCAACCCCGCCAGATACGCCGCATCACGATGCCCACCCGGCCGAGCCACCACCACCGCCGCCCCCGACACCAACGGCCAGAACAACTCCCACACCGACACATCGAAACCAACCGGTGTCTTCAACAACACCCGATCCGAACCATCCAACCCAAAAGTGTCCCGCATCCACGCGAACTGATTCACCACCGCCCGATGCGACACCACCACACCCTTCGGACGACCCGTCGAACCCGACGTGAACATCACATACGCCGGACTATCACACGGCACCCGCAACCCCAGATCAGAACCAGAGCCACCAACCAACGGCAACTCACCATCCAGAACAACCACCGGAGCCGCATCAGCAAGCATCACCGCAACCCGATCCACCGGATAATCCGGATCGATCGGCAAATACGCCCCACCCGCCTTCAACACACCCAACAACGCCACCAACAAATCCACCGACCGAGGCAACGAAACCGCCACCACCGACCCCACACCAACACCCCGACCAACCAACCACCCAGCCAGCCGATTCGCCCGCGAATTCAACTCCCCATACGACACCACAACACCATCAGCCGACACCACCGCAGGCGCACCCGCCGCCACCAACACCCGCGCCTCAAACAAATCCACCAACGACACCCCAGGAACAACCCGCCCGGTGTCATTCCAACCACCCAACACCAACTCACGCTCCGCGGCACCGAGGACATCGACGTCGTGGAACGAGTCACGTTCCGACTCGATCTCCGACACGAGGCTCTCCAGCGCGACGGAAATCATCGTCGAGAGGGGCGCCGGGGCGACGGCCTGCACGGTGACCGTGAACCCCTCGCCCAGGTCGTCCACCATGACGGAGATCGGGTAGTTGGTGCGTTCCCTGACCTTCAGCAGCGTGATGCCGTCCAAGCCGTCGCCCGCGACCGTCGGTGTGGTGTGCCGATAGTTGAGCAGGGTGGTGAACAGCGGTGTGCCTGCGGGGACACCGCTGGCACGCTGGGCGACGGCGAGCGGGGTGTGCTCGTGGGCCTGGAGGTCGGCGAGTTGGTCCCGTACGGCGAACAGCACCTGCGTCAGGCTCTGGCCAGCCTCGGTGGTGACGCGCATGGGTAGCGTGTTGATGAACAGGCCCGGGGTGTCACCGCCGCCGCTCATTCGGCCGAAGAGGACGGTGCCGAAGACCACGTCGTCGCGGCCGGAGATCGCCGACAGCACGCGCGCCCACACGGTGTGGAAGAGCACCGCGGGACTCGTGCCGGTCTGGCGGGACACTGCCCGCAGCCGTCGGGCAAGGCTGGGTGTGAGTTTCGCGGTCGACTCGGTGATGTCGCTTCCGTCGCCCTGCACGTCCAGCAGACCGAAAGGGGCGGTCGGCTCGTCCACGTCGCCGAGTAGGGATGCGAAGTAGGTTTCGTGCTCGTCGAGGGACGCGCTCAGCAGCGCCCGAGCGACGTGGTCGCGGAACGGCACCGGCTCGGGAAGGTCTCCGCCGCGCCCGGCGATGACCGCGCGAACCTCGTTGAGTAGGACGTCCATCGCCGCGTGGTCCTGGACGATGTGGTGGATCCGGACCACGGCCTCGTCGCCGGTGACCTCGACCCGGAGGAGCGGCGCGCTGCTGAGGTCGATCCCACCATCGGACAGCTCGATCCGTGCTGCGCGCTGGACCACCTGAACCGGCTGCCGCAGCCCTTCCCACAGGATCGCGGTGCGGAGGATCTCGTGCCGATCGACCACCTGCTGCAGCGCGGCGAGAAACACGTCGAGTCGTGCCGCGGAGTCGAAGCGCAGCGTGAGCGGCAGGACGTACACGTCGTCGCGGCCGGTCTCTCGGCTCATCAGGTGGTGGAAGAAGATGCCTTCCTGCAGGGGTGCGAGGGGGTAGATGTCGACGATGTTCGCCGCCCCGCCAGGGATCTGGCCCGCGATCCGATCAATCTCGTCCTGGGTCAGCTCGATCAACGGGAACGTGTCCGGGGCGAACGCCGCGCCGGTGCGCCTGGGCGGCACCACGATCTCGGCGGTCGTGCTGCCGGTCGTTTCAGCCAGTCTGGCCGGGGTCGGGGTCAGGAAGATCGAGCGGACGTCGACACCGACACCCCGATCACGAAGCCGCTGGACCAGCGTCACCGCGAGCAGGGAATGACCACCAAGAGCGAAGAAATCATCATCGACACCGACCCGATCGACGCCCAACACCTCCGCGAAAGCCGCACAAACCACCGTTTCCCGAGCCGTCACCGGAGCCCGAAACACGTCCCCCGACACGAACTCCGGCGCCGGCAACGCCGCCCGATCCACCTTCCCGTTCACCGTCAACGGCAGGGCATCCAACCCCACGATCACCGCCGGCACCATGTAATCCGGCAAACGACCCCGCAAAGCCGCCAACTCCGCACCACCCACGACATAGGCGACGAGCCGGTCCTCCCGCGCGACGACCACCGCCTGCACCACCCCGGGCAACTCCCGCAGCGCCGCCTCCACCTCACCCAACTCGATCCGATAACCACGCACCTTCACCTGATCATCAGACCGACCAAGAAACTCCAGATTCCCGTCGCCGCGCCACTTCACCAGGTCCCCGGTCCGATACAACCGCTCACCCGGGCCATCGAACGGGCTCGCCACAAACCGTTCCGCCGTCAACGCCGCCCGGTTCAGATAACCCCGAGCCAATTGAGCACCGGCGACATACAACTCGCCGGCAACCCCCGCCGGCACCGGCCGCAGAGCCTCGTCCAGAACATAGAAACGGGTGTTCCACACCGGACGACCGATCGGCACCCGGCCCTCGTCATCACCCAACCGGTAATCCGCAACAGCAACGGTCGTCTCCGTCGGACCGTAGCTGTTGACCACACCAACCCGATCCCGCAAGTCCCCCACCTGGCTGCTGTGCAGGGCCTCACCACCCACCACCAACAACTCCGACGGATACTCGGTCACCATCGGAAGATGCCCCGGAGTGACCTTCAACAACGACAAACCCTCGGCCGACTCCACCTCACCGACAACGACGTGACCACCAGACACCAACGCACCGAAAACCGAAGTGACCGTCGTGTCGAACGCCGGCGACGCATGCAACAACACCCGCCCGTCCAACCCCGGATACACCTCAGCCACCCGCGCCACGTAATTCACCAAACCCCGATGAGTGACAACCACACCCTTCGGCCGCCCCGTCGACCCCGACGTGAAAATCACATACGCCGGATGATCCGACCGAACAAACCGCCGAGGACCAACATCCACGCCATTCACCAAGGCCATGACCTCAGCGGTCACCACAACCTGCGGCGCCGCATCCGCCACCATGAACGCCACCCGCTCGACCGGATAACCCCCATCAATCGGCAGATAAGCGCCACCGGCCTTCAACACCCCCAACAACGCCACCACCAGATCCACCGACCGCGGCAGATCAACCGCCACCACCGACTCCGGACCCACACCACGACCCACCAACCACCACGCCAACCCATTCGCCCGCGCGTCAAGCTCCCCATACGACAACCCACCCACCGCAAGCGCGTCCGGCGCCACCACCACCCGCGCCTCAAACAAATCCACCACCGACACCCCAGGAACAACCCGCCCGGTGTCGTTCCACCCACGCAACACCAACTCACGCTCCGCGGCACCGAGAATGTCGTGACCGCCGACACGCGCATCCGGATCATCCGCCACCGCGGTCAGGAACCGGACCAGACCGTCTGCCATACGTTCAACGTCGGCCGGGTCGAACAGGTCCGTCGCGTAGACGATCCGCCCACGCAGACCCTGCGGAGTCTCCGACAGCTGAAAATCCAGATCGAACTTCGCCACGGCCCCATCGACCGTCACCGCAGACACCTCGACACCCGGCAGATCCACCACCGGCACAGCATTGTTCTGCACCGCCACCATCACCTGGAACAACGGATGCCGACCCATCGACCGCACCGGCGACAGATCCTCCACCACCCGCTCGAACGGCACATCCTGATGCGCGAACGCATCCAGCGACGCCTCACGCACCCGCCCCAACAACTCCACAAAACTCGGATCCCCCGACACGTCAGCACGCACCACCAACGTGTTCACAAAGAACCCGACAAGACCATCCAAAGCCTCATCCGAACGCCCCGCCACCGGCACACCCAACGGAACATCCGTCCCCGCACCCAACCGCGACAACACCACCGCCACCGCCGCCTGCACCACCATGAACACCGTCACACCCGCAGCCCGCGCCACCGCAACCAACCGACGATGCACACCCTGATCAACCACCACCTCCACATGACCACCCCGATGCGAGGCAACCACCGGACGCGCCCGGGCATACGGCAACGACAACTCCTCGGGGGCCCCTGCCAACGCACGCCGCCAGAAACCCAACTGCGTTGCCAGCACGCTCCCCGGATCGCTCTCGTCACCGAGAAGGTCCTGCTGCCACAACGCGTAGTCGGCGTACTGCACCGGCAACGGCTCCCACTCGGGGGCGACACCCGAGAGCCGAGCCCGATAGGCCACCGACACGTCACGCGCCAGCGGCCCCAGCGACCAGCCATCCCCCGCGATGTGATGCAGCACCAGCACCAGCACGTGCTCCTGCGGCCGTAGGCGCAGCAACCGGACCCGCATCGGCAGGTCCGCCGCGAGGTCGAAGGGCATGCGCACCACGGCCGCGATCTCGTCGTCGAGCATGGCGGCGTGGACCTCGCGTACCCCCAGCTCCACCGACTCCTCCCCCACGGCCAGCGGCTGCTGGCGCGGAGTTCCGCCGGTCAAGGGGAAGACGGTGCGCAACGCCTCGTGCCGCGCGATCACATCGTCGAGTGCGGCCGTGAGCGCGGTTTCGTCCAGCGGTCCGGTCATCCGCAGCACGAGCGGAATGTGATACGTCGCGCTGGGACCTTCCATGCGGGCCAGGAACCAGAGTCGCTGCTGTGCGAACGACAGCGGTACCACCTCGGGCCTCGGCGTGGCCGCCAGTGCCGCACGGGCGGGTGCCGATCCCGGAAGACGTGCGGCCAGCCCTGCCACGGTCGGTGTTTCGAACAGCGCCCGCAGTGGAACCTCCGCACCCAGGACGACGCGGATGCGGCTCATCAACCGGGTGGCGAGCAGGGAGTGACCGCCGAGGGCGAAGAAGTCATCGTCGACGCCGACACTGTCGACGCTGAGCACGTCGGCGAACGCCTGGCACAGCAACTCCTCCTGAGGGGTGGAGGGTGCGCGACTGGTCGTGGCGGCGAAATCCGGTGCCGGCAGTGCGGCCCGGTCGAGCTTCCCGTTGGTCGTCAACGGCAGGGCGTCCAGTGGCATGACCGCGGCGGGCACCAGGTAGTCGGGCAGCACGTCCGTCAGGTGCGCGCGCAGTGCGGATGGCTCCGGTGCCGCGCCGGCGTCGGGCACGACGTACGCGATCAGTCGTGTCTCGCCGGGGACGTCCTCGCGGGCGACGACGGCGGCCTGCCGCACGCCGTGCACGGCCAGCAGAGCCGCCTCGATTTCGCCTGGCTCGATCCGAAATCCGCGCACCTTGACCTGGTCGTCCGCGCGGCCGAGGAACTCGAGGTTGCCGTCGGCCCGCCACCGGACCAGGTCACCGGTGCGATACATCCGCTCTCCCGGGCCGGCCACCGGGCTCGCGACGAACCGTTGCGCGGTGAGCGCGGACCGGTTCAGGTAGCCGCGGGCCAGTGCGGGGCCGGCCACGTACAGTTCACCGATCACGCCCGGCGGGACCGGATTGAGCGCCGCGTCGAGCACGTAGAGCCGTAGGCCGTCGATTGGTGTACCGATGTGCGGCGCGGCGACGTCCGCTGCGGACATCGCCGCGGTGGTCGTCGCACAGACGGTCGTCTCGGTCGGGCCGTAGGCGTTGAGCAGGGCCCGCCCGCCGGCCCAGCGGGCGGCGATCTCGGCCGGCAGGGCCTCGCCGGCGGAGACCAGGGTGGTGATCGAGGGCAGGCTGTCCGGGTCAAGCACGGCCAGCACGGCCGGTGGCAGGGTCGCGTGGGTGACTGCGCGCTCCCGCACGGTGCGGACGAGGGCGGGCCCAGGCACCAGGTCGTCGGCGTGCGCGATGACCAGCACAGCACCGGAGCACAACGTCACGGCCCATTCGGAGACCGCCGCGTCGAAGCTCGGGGATGCGAACTGAAGCACCCGGCTGTCCGGCGCGATCGCAAAACGCTCGCGCTGCGCGGGCACGAGCCCGGCGACGCCGCGGTGCTGTATCAGGGCGCCCTTGGGGCGACCGGTCGAACCCGAGGTGTAGATGAGATAGGCCGGGTGCGCGGGCAGCAGCGGGCCGGTGCGCTCGGCATCGGTGAGATTGGTGCCGGCAAGGCGCGCGCATGCTGCGGCCGTCTGCGGGTCGTCCAGGGTCACGACCGGCATACCCCGAGGGTCGACTCCGCTACTGATGTCGCTGCGGGTGATGAGCACGGCCGGGGAGGCGTCGTCGAGCATGAACGCGATGCGCCCGGCGGGATAACCGGGGTCGATCGGCAGGTAGGCACCGCCGGCCTTGAGCACCGCGAGGAAGGCGACAATCAGGTCGGGTGAGCGCGGCAGTGCGACAGCGACCAGCGACTCCGGGCCGACACCGTGCGCGGCCAGGAGACGTGCCAGGCGGTTCGCCCGGTCGTTGACGTCCCGGTAGGACAGCTCGGTGTCCTCGAAGAGCAGCGCCACGGCGTCTGGGCTGGCGGTGACCTGTTGCTCGAAGAGCGACGGGACGGTCGCGTACGGCACCTCGGCGAGGTCGTATCCGACGCGCAGGACCAGGTCACGCTCGCTGCCGTCCAGGACGTCGATCCGGCTCACCCGCGCATCCGGGTCGTCAACGAGGGCGGTGAGCACGCGTACGAACCGCTGCGCCAAGCGTTCGGCGTCGGCGGTGTCGAAGAGGTCCGTCGCGTAGGTGAGTCGCGCGCGGGTCTCAGCGAACTCGAAGGACAGGTCGAACTTGGCAGGGATCGCCCCGATCTCGTCGAGCGGCACGGCCGTGGCCTCGACGCCGGGAAGGGCGAGGATGGGCATGGGGGTGTTCAGCACCGTGAGCATGACCTGGAACAGCGGGTGGCGTCCCGTGGAACGGACCGGGGCCAACTCCTCGACCAGCCGCTCGAACGGCACGTCCTGATGCGCGTAGGCGCTCAGCACCGTCTCCCGAACTCGGCGCAGCACCTCCGTGAACGTCGGATTTCCGGACACGTCGCTCCGGATGACCATGGTGTTGACGAAGAAGCCGACCAGACCGTCGAGGGCCTCATCGGTACGGCCGGCGATCGGCGTGCCCACCGGGATGTCCGTACCGGCGCCCAACCGCGACAGCAGCACCGCCAGCGCACCCTGAAGTGCCATGAACGTGGTGACGCCGTGGGTCTGGCAGAGCCGGGTCAGGCTCTCCTGCAGGGCCGGGTCGATGTCCAGCGAAACGGTGCCGCCTCGGTGGGACGACATGGCTGGGCGGGGCCGGGTGGTGGGCAGTCGAAGCTCAGCGGGCAGGCCGTCGAGGGCGGCGCGCCAGTAGGCGAGTTGATCGTTGTCGGCGGCGAGCAGGTCGCGCTGCCAGAGCGCGTAGTCCGCGTACTGGACCGGCAACGGTTCCCACACCGGAGCGGCACCGCCCAGCCGCGCTCGGTACGCGGTGGAGAGGTCACCCGCGAGCGGCGCCAGCGACCAGGCGTCCCCGGCGATGTGGTGCAGCACGAGGACCAGCACGTCCTTGATCAGCCAGACGCGCAGGGGCACGTCCCGCGCGAGATCGAAGGTGTGCTCGACCGCCTCTCGGGGATCGTCGCCGTGCGACACGCGGACGAGGCCCGGTGACGGCGGCAGGATCACCTGGTGTGGCTCGCCGTCGGCGGAGGGGAAGACCGTACGCAGCACCTCGTGCCGGGCCACGACGTCGTCGAGCGCCTCGTCGAGCACGTCGGTGTCGAGGTCGCCGACAAGACGCAGCACGATCGGGATGTTGTAGGTGGCGTTGGGTCCTTCGAGACGATCCAGGAACCAGAGGCGTCGCTGGGCGAACGACAGCGGCACTCGTTCCGGCCGGGGCAGCGCGCCGACGACCGTCCGGCCCGACCGTTGCGCTCCGGGCAGGCGGACGGCCAGCGCGGCCACCGTGGGTGCCTCGAAGAGTGCGCGTACGGGGATCTCGACGGCCAGGGTCGTGCGCAGTCGGTTCACCAGTCGGGTGGCGAGGAGGGAGTGGCCGCCGAGGGCGAAGAAGTCGTCATCCACACCGACGGTGTCCACGCCCAGGACCTCGGCGAACACCTGACACAGCAGTTCTTCCTCCACCGTGCCCGGCTCACGACGCACCAGCACTGTCGTGTGCTCCGGCAGCGGCAACGCCTTACGGTCGAGTTTCCCGTTCGCGGTCAACGGCACCGCGTCCAACCACACGAACGCCGACGGCACCATGTAACCCGGCAACCGGGCGAGCAACCGCTCCCGCACCAACCCGACATCCGCACCACCCACCAGGTACGCGACAAGCCGCTGATCCCCCGGGCTGTCCTCCCGCACCACCACCACCGCCCGGCTGACACCAGGCACCGCCACCAGCGCGGCCTCGATCTCCCCCAACTCGATCCGGAAACCCCGCAACTTCACCTGATCATCAGTCCGACCCAAATACTCCAAACTGCCCTCAGCCCGCCACCGCACCACATCACCAGTGCGATACATCCGACCCACACCGAACGGATTCGCCACGAACCGCTGCGCCGTCAAACCCGGCCGATTCACATAACCATGCGCCAACTGCACACCAGCCAAATACAACTCACCCGCCACCCCCACCGGAACCGGCCGCAAACCCGCATCCAACACATAAACCTGCGAATTATGCATCGGCACACCGATCGGCGTCACCCCCGCACCCGCGACCGTCAACGCCCCCGTGACAGCGATCGTCGCCTCAGTCGGACCATACAAATTCCACAAAGGCACATCAAGAACAGCACCAAACGCGTCAACCACATCAGCCGGCAACGCCTCACCAATACACATCACCAACCGCAAACCCACACACCCGGCCGCCCCCGCCTCAGCCAGAAACAACCGCAACATCGACGGCACGAACTGCACCACCGTCACACCCCGAGCCTGAATCAACCCCGCCAGATACGCCGCATCACGATGCCCACCCGGCCGAGCCACCACCACCGCCGCCCCCGACACCAACGGCCAGAACAACTCCCACACCGACACATCGAAACCAACCGGTGTCTTCAACAACACCCGATCCGAACCATCCAACCCAAAAGTGTCCCGCATCCACGCGAACTGATTCACCACCGCCCGATGCGACACCACCACACCCTTCGGACGACCCGTCGAACCCGACGTGAACATCACATACGCCGGACTATCACACGGCACCCGCAACCCCAGATCAGAACCAGAGCCACCAACCAACGGCAACTCACCATCCAGAACAACCACCGGAGCCGCATCAGCAAGCATCACCGCAACCCGATCCACCGGATAATCCGGATCGATCGGCAAATACGCCCCACCCGCCTTCAACACACCCAACAACGCCACCAACAAATCCACCGACCGAGGCAACGAAACCGCCACCACCGACCCCACACCAACACCCCGACCAACCAACCACCCAGCCAGCCGATTCGCCCGCGAATTCAACTCCCCATACGACACCACAACACCATCAGCCGACACCACCGCAGGCGCACCCGCCGCCACCAACACCCGCGCCTCAAACAAATCCACCACCGACACCCCAGGAACAACCCGCCCGGTGTCATTCCAACCACG
Organism: Micromonospora sp. CA-259024; assembly: GCF_050936255.1. Taxonomy (NCBI): domain Bacteria; kingdom Bacillati; phylum Actinomycetota; class Actinomycetes; order Micromonosporales; family Micromonosporaceae; genus Micromonospora; species Micromonospora sp. CA-259024. Next base: position 2,591,553 of record NZ_JBNJND010000001.1, read on the forward strand.
CAACACCAACTCACGCTCCGCGGCACCGAGAATGTCGTGACCGCCGACACGCGCATCCGGATCATCCGCCACCGCGGTCAGGAACCGGACCAGACCGTCTGCCATACGTTCAACGTCGGCCGGGTCGAACAGGTCCGTCGCGTAGACGATCCGCCCACGCAGACCCTGCGGAGTCTCCGACAGCTGAAAATCCAGATCGAACTTCGCCACGGCCCCATCGACCGTCACCGCAGACACCTCGACACCCGGCAGATCCACCACCGGCACAGCATTGTTCTGCACCGCCACCATCACCTGGAACAACGGATGCCGACCCATCGACCGCACCGGCGACAGATCCTCCACCACCCGCTCGAACGGCACATCCTGATGCGCGAACGCATCCAGCGACGCCTCACGCACCCGCCCCAACAACTCCACAAAACTCGGATCCCCCGACACGTCAGCACGCACCACCAACGTGTTCACAAAGAACCCGACAAGACCATCCAAAGCCTCATCCGAACGCCCCGCCACCGGCACACCCAACGGAACATCCGTCCCCGCACCCAACCGCGACAACACCACCGCCACCGCCGCCTGCACCACCATGAACACCGTCACACCCGCAGCCCGCGCCACCGCAACCAACCGACGATGCACACCCTGATCAACCACCACCTCCACATGACCACCCCGATGCGAGGCAACCACCGGACGCGCCCGGGCATACGGCAACGACAACTCCTCGGGGACCCCTGCCAACGCACGCCGCCAGAAACCCAACTGCGTTGCCAGCACGCTCCCCGGATCGCTCTCGTCACCGAGAAGGTCCTGCTGCCACAACGCGTAGTCGGCGTACTGCACCGGCAACGGCTCCCACTCGGGGGCGACACCCGAGAGCCGAGCCCGATAGGCCACCGACACGTCACGCGCCAGCGGCCCCAGCGACCAGCCATCCCCCGCGATGTGATGCACCACGAGGACGAGCACGTGCTCGTCCGGCCTGACCGTGAACAGGCTGGCGGCGAGCGGGATCTCCGTACCCAGGGCGAAGGAGTGCTGGACCCGGCGCGCGATCGCCTCGGCGAGACCTTCCTCGGGCACGGTGAGGACCGGCAGGGCGACGGTGACCTCGCCGGGTTCGAGGATCTGTTGCACGGGTTCGTCATCCACCACGGGAAAGACGGTGCGCAGCACCTCGTGCCGCGTCAGCAGATCGTTGAGCGCCGCCTCCAGGGCCACACTGTCCAACGTGCCCGACAGGCGCAGCACCAGTGGGATGTTGTAGGTCGCGCCGGGCCCCTCCAACTGGGCCAGGAACCACAACCGCCGCTGCGCGAAGGACAAGGGAATCATCGGGGCGGTCTCCGTAACAGACGTCGGTATGTGGTTTGGTCGGTTCGGGTCAGGCCGGCGGGTGGTCCTGCTCCATGGCGGCGATCAGGCTCTTGGGCCGCATGTCGGTCCACGACCTCTCGATGAAGTCGAGGCAGTCCTGGCGGGCGGCCTTGCCGTGCACCACCTGCCAGCCGGCGGGGACGTCGACGAAGACCGGCCACAGCGAATGCTGGCCCTCGTCGTTCACCAGAACCAGGTACTCGGCGTCGTTGTCCTCGAACGGGTTGGTCATGACAGGCCCTTTCTCTTCATTGGAAGGTGCTGCAGGAGATCCCCGAGCAGGTCGTCGGCCACGTCGGCGAGGTAGAAGTGACCGCCCGGGAACGAACGGGTGCGGAACATGGATCGGGTGATCGCCGACCAGGCGTGGACGTCGTCCGGGAGGAGGTCGGTGTCGTCGCTGCCGTAGTAGGCGGTCACCGGTGTGTCGAGCATCGATCGGTCGTCCGGCCGGCGGGGCGTGTAACGGTCCAGCAGGCGGTAGTCGGCGCGGATCGCGGGGAGCACGACGTCGCGTAGGTCGGGGTCATGCAGGACCTCGGCGTCGGTGCCGCCCATGCGTAGCAGTGCCTCGACCAACTCGTCGTCGCCGGCGTCGGTCAGGCCGGGCCGGCGTTCCCGGCCGGGTCCGCCGCGTCCGGAGACGAAGAGCGCGTCGGGTGCGGTGCCGTCGCGCTCGCGCAGCCGGATGGACAATTCGTACGCGACGGACGCGCCCATGCTGTGGCCGAAGAGGGCGACCGTGGTGTCGAACAGTCCTACGGATGCGTCGGCGAGTTCGTCGACCAGCTCCGCCATGGTCTCGGCGGGCGTGTCCAGGAACCGGGTCTCCCGGGCCGGATACTGCGCGGCGAGCACCTCGACACCCTCCGGCACGAGGGCCGCCCATGGACGGAAGAAGTTCGCGGTGCCGCCGGCGTGTGGGAGACACACCAGTCGGATGGCGGGTGACGGGTGCGGCCGAATGACGCGGAAACACCGGTTCCGCGTACCTGCCGCTCTCATCGGTTTCCTCCCCGCTCAGCGCGCGGGCGCAACGCGGGCCTGGCCCGGGTCGCCGGCACGGTGTCGATTGCCCGCGCCAGGCCGGCCACCGTGGGCGCCTCGAAGACCGTTCTGATCGTGACCTCGACTGCCAGTTCGGCGCGGATCCGGGCGATGAGCCGGGTGACCAGCAGCGAGTGGCCCCCGAGATCAAAGAAGTTGTCGTCGACCCCGACGCCGGTGACGCCGAGTACCTCGCCGAACAGCCGGCACAGGGCCACTTCCCGCGGTGTCGACGGTGCTCGGGTGGCGGTGGTCATGGAGGTGCGGTCCGGGACGGGCAGGGCGCGCCGATCGAGTTTTCCGTTGACCGTGAGTGGCAGTGCGGCGAGCACCACCACGGCTGCGGGCACCATGTGGTCGGGCAACGTCCGCGCCACGTGGGCGCGGACGACGGAGGGGTCCGGAGCATCGTCACCAGCGGGCACCACGTAGGCGGTGATGCGTTTGTCACCGGGTACGTCCTCGCGTACCACGACCGCTGCCTGACCCACGGTCCCGTGCCCGAGCACGGCCGCCTCGACCTCGCCGAGTTCGATGCGGAAGCCGCGCACCTTGACCTGTTCGTCGGTGCGCCCCAGGTAGACCAGCGTGCCGTCGGCGCGACGCTTCACCAGGTCGCCGGTGCGGTACATCCGCTCTCCGGGCGCACCGAACGGGTCCGCGACGAACCGGCCCGACGTCAGTGCGGGCCGGTTCAGGTAGCCGCGGGCGAGCCCGGCTCCGGAGACGTACAGCTCGCCGGGCACGCCCGGGGGCAGTACGCCGAGGTGGCGGTCCAGGACGTACGTGCGCAGGTCCGGGATGGCCTCGCCGATCGGGCTCTCGCTGTCCGGGGTGGCGGTCAACGGGGCGTACGTGACGTGCACCGTGGTCTCGGTGATGCCGTACATGTTGATCAGCTGCGGTTGGCTGTCCGGGCGTCGGGCGTACCAGTCGCGCAGGCGGCCGACATCGAGTGCCTCCCCGCCGAACACCACGTACCGGAGTTTGAGCGCGGTGGTGGACCCGCCGGCTCGCCTGCCCTCGTCCAGCAACTGGTAGAAGGCGGATGGTGTCTGGTTGAGCACCGTGACGCTCTCCTGGGCCAGCAGGCCCAGGAAGTCTCTCGGCGTACGTGCCACGTCGCGTGAGATCAGCACGAGGCGACCGCCGTGCAGCAGGGCGCCCCACAGTTCCCAGACGGAGAAGTCGAACGCGTACGAGTGGAACAACGACCAGACGTCGTCCGGGCCGAAACCAAACCAGTGATTGGTGGCTGTGAAAAGGCGAACGACGTTCCGGTGGGTGACGACCACGCCCTTGGGGCGGCCGGTGGAGCCGGAGGTGTAGATGACGTAGGCCGGGTGGTTGGGCCGCAGTGGGGCGCGCCGGTCAGCGTCGGTGAGGTCGTGGGCGTCGAGCCCGGGCAGCGCGTCAGTCTCCTCGACGAGAACGGTGCGGCCGGTGGCGGTCTCGCCCAGGACGCCGGACTCGATGACCGATCGCTGGGTGAGCACTGCCACGGGGGCGGCGTCGGCCAGCACGTACGCGACTCGCTCCGCCGGGTAGTCCGGATCGATCGGCAGGTAGGCACCACCCGCCTTGAGCACGGCCAGCAACGCGACGACGAGGTCCGGGGTTCGCGGCAGGGCGATTGCCACCACCGTTTCCGGACCGGCGCCGTGGGCGACGAGGTGCCGTGCCAGCCGGTTGGCGCGCGTGTTCAGGTCGGCGTACGTCAAGGGCTCTCCCACCCCGCTGACCGCGACGGCGTCGGGTGTCGCGGCGACGCAGGCCTCGAAGAGGTGCGCCAGCGTGGCGGACGAGGCACTGTCGACCGGAGCAGCGGCGGGGGCGAGGAGATGGGTGCGTTCCGCCTCGGTCAGCGTCTCCAGGCGGTGGAAGGGCCAGCCCGGGTTGGGGGTCTCCAACGCGGCGACCAGGCTCTCGGTGGCGGTCTTGACCATGGCGCACAGGGCAGGCGGGGACGCAGGGGCGGCGGCCTGGACGGTGACCGAGAAGTCTGCGCCCAGGTCGTCGATCATCACGGTGATCGGATAGTTGGTGCGTTCCGTGACCTCGAGCACGGTGACGCCGGTGAGGCTGTTTGCGGCCTTGCCTGGGGTGCTGTGTCGATAGTTGAGCAGGGTGGTGAACAGCGGCGCTCCGGCCGGGACGCCGCTGGCCCGCTGGGCGACCGCGAGCGGGGCGTGTTCGTGCACCTGGAGGTCGGCGAGTTGATCGCGTACCGAGGTCAACACCTGTGAGAGGCCGGCGGACCGGCTGTCGATCCGCAGAGGCAACGTGTTGATGAACAGGCCGGGGGTTCGACCGCCGCCGCCCATCCGGCCGAAGAGGACGGTGCCGAAGACCACGTCGTCGCGTCCGGAGATCACCGACAGGACGCGTGCCCAGACGGCGTGAAAGAGCGTCGCCGGGCTCATCCCGTGTCGGCCGGCCGCCTCGCGCAGCCGTGCCGCCAGGGCGGATGGCAGCGCGATCGTCGACTCGGTGACGTCGCTGCCGTCGCCCTGGACGTCCAGGAGACCGAAGGGGGCGGTCGGCTCGTCCACGTCGCCGAGCAGCGCCGCGAAGTGCGCCTCGTGCTCTTCGCGTGGAACGCCGAGCAGTGCCTGTCCGACGTAGTCGCGGAACGGCAACGGTGCCGGCAGTTCGTCACCCTGGCCGGCGATGAAGGCTCGGACCTCGTTGAGCAGGACGTCCATCGCCGTGTGGTCCTGGACGATGTGGTGCATTCGGACCAGGACCTCGTTGCCGGTGACCTGGACCCGGATCAGCGGTGCCTGGCCGAGGTCGATGTCGGCGGCGGACACCTCGATCCGCGCCGTGCGCTGGACCACCTGAACCGGAGCCGGTAGGCCCTCCGAGACGAAGGCCGTGCGGAGGATCTCGTGCCGGTCGACCACCCGCTGGAGGGCGGCGAGGAAGGTGTCGAGGCGTTCGCGGGTGTCGAAGCCGAGTCTGATCGGCAGGACATAGACGTCGTCGCGGCCGGTCTCTCGGCTCATCAGGTGGTGGAAGAAGATGCCTTCCTGCAGGGGTGCGAGGGGGTAGATGTCGACGATGTTCGCCGCCCCGCCAGGGATCTGGCCAGCGATCCGATCAATCTCGTCCTGGGTCAGCTCGACCAGCGGAAACGCGTCGGGTGTCGGGGTGTCGAAGGCCGGTCGTGGTGGCACCACGACCGCGGGCCGCGCACGGCTGCCGGCGAGCCCGGCCGGGGTCGGGGTCAGGAAGATCGAGCGGACGTCGACACCGACACCCCGATCACGAAGCCGCTGGACCAGCGTCACCGCGAGCAGGGAATGACCACCAAGAGCGAAGAAATCATCATCGACACCGACCCGATCGACGCCCAACACCTCCGCGAAAGCCGCACAAACCACCGTTTCCCGAGCCGTCACCGGAGCCCGAAACACGTCCCCCGACACGAACTCCGGCGCCGGCAACGCCGCCCGATCCACCTTCCCGTTCACCGTCAACGGCAGGGCATCCAACCCCACGATCACCGCCGGCACCATGTAATCCGGCAAACGACCCCGCAAAGCCGCCAACTCCGCACCACCCACGACATAGGCGACGAGCCGGTCCTCCCGCGCGACGACCACCGCCTGCACCACCCCGGGCAACTCCCGCAGCGCCGCCTCCACCTCACCCAACTCGATCCGATAACCACGCACCTTCACCTGATCATCAGACCGACCAAGAAACTCCAGATTCCCGTCGCCGCGCCACTTCACCAGGTCCCCGGTCCGATACAACCGCTCACCCGGGCCATCGAACGGGCTCGCCACAAACCGTTCCGCCGTCAACGCCGCCCGGTTCAGATAACCCCGAGCCAATTGAGCACCGGCGACATACAACTCGCCGGCAACCCCCGCCGGCACCGGCCGCAGAGCCTCGTCCAGAACATAGAAACGGGTGTTCCACACCGGACGACCGATCGGCACCCGGCCCTCGTCATCACCCAACCGGTAATCCGCAACAGCAACGGTCGTCTCCGTCGGACCGTAGCTGTTGACCACACCAACCCGATCCCGCAAGTCCCCCACCTGGCTGCTGTGCAGGGCCTCACCACCCACCACCAACAACTCCGACGGATACTCGGTCACCATCGGAAGATGCCCCGGAGTGACCTTCAACAACGACAAACCCTCGGCCGACTCCACCTCACCGACAACGACGTGACCACCAGACACCAACGCACCGAAAACCGAAGTGACCGTCGTGTCGAACGCCGGCGACGCATGCAACAACACCCGCCCGTCCAACCCCGGATACACCTCAGCCACCCGCGCCACGTAATTCACCAAACCCCGATGAGTGACAACCACACCCTTCGGCCGCCCCGTCGACCCCGACGTGAAAATCACATACGCCGGATGATCCGACCGAACAAACCGCCGAGGACCAACATCCACGCCATTCACCAAGGCCATGACCTCAGCGGTCACCACAACCTGCGGCGCCGCATCCGCCACCATGAACGCCACCCGCTCGACCGGATAACCCCCATCAATCGGCAGATAAGCGCCACCGGCCTTCAACACCCCCAACAACGCCACCACCAGATCCACCGACCGCGGCAGATCAACCGCCACCACCGACTCCGGACCCACACCACGACCCACCAACCACCACGCCAACCCATTCGCCCGCGCGTCAAGCTCCCCATACGACAACCCACCCACCGCAAGCGCGTCCGGCGCCACCACCACCCGCGCCTCAAACAAATCCACCACCGACACCCCAGGAACAACCCGCCCGGTGTCGTTCCACCCACGCAACACCAACTCACGCTCCGCGGCACCGAGAATGTCGTGACCGCTAACACGCGCATCCGGATCCTCAACAACAGCCGTCAGCACCCGCACAAACCGCTGCGCCAACACCTCCACGTCCGCGGCGTCGAACAGGTCCGTCGCGTAGACGATCCGCCCGCGTGCGCCGGTGAACTCGAACGACAGGTCGAACTTGGCCGGGATCTCCCCGATCTCGTCGAGTGGCACCGCCGTGGCCTCGACCCCCGGGATCGTCAGGGTCGCCTGGGGAGTGTTGTGCACCGACAGCATCACCTGGAACAACGGGTGCCGGCCCATCGACCGATCCGGGGCCAATTCCTCGACAAGGCGCTCGAACGGCACGTCCTGATGCGCGTACGCACTCAGCACCGTCTCCCGAACCCGGCGCAGCACCTGCGCGAACGTCGGATCCCCCGACACGTCGGTGCGCACCACCAACGTGTTGACGAAGAAGCCGACCAGACCATCCAGGGCCTCGTCCGTGCGCCCAGCGATCGGCGTGCCGACCGGAATGTCCGTACCGGCGCCCAACCGCGACAACAACACCGCGAGCACGCCGTGCAGGACCATGAAGGTGGTGACGCCGTGAGCCCGCGCGAGTTGGCCCAGCCGGTCGTGCACCTCCTCGCCGAGGTCGAGCATGAGCACGCCACCCCGGTGCGAGGCGACCGGCGGACGCGGCCGAGCGATCGGCAGCCTCAGCTCGTCGGGCAGACCGTCCAGGGCGGTCCGCCAGTAGGCGAGCTGGGCGTCCTCGGAGCCCAGCAGGTCACGTTGCCAGAGCGCGTAGTCCGCGTACTGGACCGGCAACGGCTCCCACGCCGGAGCGACACCGTCCAACCGTGCCTGGTAGGCGGCTGACAGGTCACCGGCGAGCGGCGCCAGCGACCAGGCGTCCCCGGCGATGTGGTGCAGCACGACGACCAGCACGTCGTCGAACAGCCAGGCGCGCAGCGGCACCTCCCGTGCGAGGTCGAAGGCGTGCCCGACGGCAGTCTGTAGATCTCCCTCGGTCGACAGGCGCACCAGGCCCGGCTCTGCCGGCAGGATCACCTGGTGCGGTTCCCCGCCCACGGTCGCGAACACCGTGCGGAGCGCCTCGTGGCGGCCGGCCACGTCGGCCAGCGCCGCGGCGAGCACCGCCCGGTCCACGGTGCCGGTGAGGCGCAGCACGATCGGGATGTTGTAGGTGGAGTTCGGCTCCTGCAGTTGGGCCAGGAACCAGAGGCGTCGCTGGGCGTACGAGAGGGGCAGCACATCCGGGCGAGCCCGTGCCGTGAGAGCCGCGCGCGGTGGCGTCGCCCCGGTCAGTCGAGCAGCGAGCGACGCTACCGTCGGGGCGTCGAAGACGGTGCGGACGGTCAGCTCGACGCCCATGGTGGCACGGATGCGGCTGACCAGCCGGGTGGCGAGCAGCGAGTGCCCGCCCAGGTCGAAGAAGTTGTCGTCGACACCAACCTCGTCGAGGCCGAGCACCACGGCGTACGCCTGACAGAGAAGTTCCTCCCGCACAGACGCCGGACCGCGGCCTACCGCGGCGGCGGTGTGGCCGGGCGTCGGCAGTGCCCTGCGGTCGAGCTTGCCGTTCACCGTCATCGGCAAGGCATCCAGCGGCACGAACGCCGACGGCACCATGTACTCGGGCAGGATCCGGCCGAGTGCCCTCCGCAGCGCGGCGGTGTCGATCGGGTCGTCGGACACCAGGTAGGCGACGATCCGTTGGTCGCCCAGCACGTCCTCACGGACGACGACGGCCGCCTGGCGTACGCCGGGCGTCGACCGTAGGGCGACCTCGATCTCGCCCAGCTCGATGCGGAATCCACGCACCTTCACCTGGTCGTCGGTGCGACCCAGGTAGATCAGGTCGCCGGACGAGGACCAGCGGACACGGTCGCCGGTGCGGTACATCCGCTCGCCGGCCGGGCCGAACGGGTCGGCGACGAACCGTTGTGCCGTCAGGCCCGAACGGTTCAGATAGCCGCGGGCCAGTTGCACGCCGGCCAGGTACAGCTCGCCCGCGACACCCGGGGGGACGGGTCGCAGCCGGGGGTCCAGGACGTACACCCGGGTGTTCCACACGGGTCGGCCGATCGGCACCTCTGCCGGTTGGGTGCCCGGGTCGGCGGTCCACGCCGTGACGTCGATCGAGGCTTCGGTCGGCCCGTACAGGTTGTGCACGATCGTCGCGGGCAGCAGCTCGCTGAAGCGCGCGTGCAGGTCGGCCGGCAGGGCCTCGCCGCTGCAGATGACCGCCCGGAGCCCGTCGCACCCGGCTGCGGCCGGATCCTCGAGGAAACTGCGCAGCATCGACGGTACGAAATGGGTGATGGTCACGCCTTGGCGCCGGATCAGGTCGGCGAGGTACGCGGGGTCCTGGTGGCCTGCCGGTCGGGCCACGACCAGGGTGGCGCCGTGCAGCAGCGGCCAGAAGAACTCCCACACGGAGACGTCGAACCCGAACGGGGTCTTCTGCAGCACTCGGTCGACCGGCGTCAGCTGGTAGGCGTGCTGCATCCAGGTCAGCCGGTTGACCAGGCCACGGTGATCCACGAGGACCCCCTTGGGGTGGCCGGTGGATCCGGAGGTGTAGATGGCGTACACGGGGTGTCTCGGGTGCAGTGGGGAGCGCCGTTCGGCGTCGGTGAGGTTGGCTGCGGACGCGGACATGTCGGCGGCGGCCATGTCTGCGGTGATCACCATGACTGGGCGGGCGTCCTCGATGAGGTACGTGATGCGGTCGGCGGGCAGGGCCGGGTCGATCGGCAGGTAGGCGGCACCCGTCTTGACCACTGCCAGCAGCGCGACGACCAGGTCGGCGGAGCGTTCCAACAGGACGCCGACAAGCTTCTCGGGGCCCGCGCCCTGCGCGATCAGGTGCCGGGCGAGCCGGTTCGCGAGGGCGTTCAGTTCTGCGTACGTGAGGTCGGTGCCCTCGAAACACACCGCGATCGTGTCTGGGGTGGCCGCCGCCTGCGCCTCCAGGAGATCCGGTAGGACGGCCGGCGGCACCTCGACGGTTGTGCTGTTCCATTCCGCCAACACCGTTCGCCGCTCGTCCACGCCGAGCACGTCCACGTCGCCGAGGTCGCCGGTGTCCGTCTCCAGCGCCGTGACGATGTCGCTCATGGCGGCGTCCACCATCGTGCAGAGCGCGCCCGGGTCGACGGAGGCGGCCGTCTGCGCGCTCAGGACGAAGCCGGTGCCGGTGTCGTCGACCGACAGGGTCAGCGGGTAGTTGGTCGCGCCGCCGTGGTGCAGGATCTCGACGCCGTCGAGCAGGGCTTCGCCGGCGCGCTCGGGAGCGGGGTTGTGCCGGTAGTTCAGGATCGTGCTGAACAGCGGGTTCTGCGGCGGGACCCCGCTCGCCTGCTGTGCCACGGACAGGGGTGCGTGCTCGTGCCGAAGGAGATCAGCGAGCTGGTCGCGCATCGCCGTCACCGCCTGCGCCACGGTCGACGTGCCGACCCGCACGCGTACGGGAAGGGTGTTGATGAAGAGGCCGGGGATCCGGTCGGCGCCGGCGCCGGCCTGCATCCGGCCGAACAGTACGGTTCCGAACACCACATCGTCGCGGCCGGCGAGGACGGCGGTCACCCGCGCCCACATCACGTGGAAGACCGTCGCGGGACTGATACCCCGAACGCGCGCCTGGTCGCGCAGCCGCTCGGCGAGCCGCCCGTCCAGCCGGTGGGCCGCCTGCCGTACGCCGCTGCCGTCACCCCGGGTCTGCACGAGCCCGAACGGAGTGGTCGGTTCGGTGACATCGCCCAGCAGCGCGGCGAAGTGCCGCTGGTGCTCCTCTCGCGGCGTCCCGAGGCGGGCCTGGGCGACGAAGTCACGGAACGGCAGCGGCGTGGGCAGCTGGTCACCGCGACCGTCGAGGACGGCGCGCACCTCCCCCAGCACCACGTCCAGGCCGGTACGGTCCTGGATCAGGTGGTGGATCCGAAGGAGCGCGAGGGCCCGTCCTGAGTCGGTGTCGATGGACACGGTGACGCGCAGCAACGGTGCCGCGCCGAGGTCCATGGTGGTGTCGGGTGACGTCGGCAGCCGATGCACCTCGTCCACCGGGATCCGTGCGTCGCGCAGCACCACCTGGACAGGCTCGCGCAGACCCTCCCAGATGATGGCCGTGCGGAAGATGTCATGCCGGTCGACGACGACCTGGAGAGCGGACAGGAACCCGTCGAGGCGCCCGCGGGTGTCGAAGGACAGCACGACCGGCATCACGTAGGCATCCGGACCGCCGGCGCTCATGAGGTGGTGGAAGAGGATGCCCTCCTGTAGCGGCGCCAGCGGATACACATCCGCGACGTTCGCCGCCCCGCCTGGCACCCGCGCCACGATCCGGGCGATCTCGTCCTCGCCGAGGTCCACCAGCGGCAGCATGTCCGGGGTGATCCGCTGCGCTCCGGCCGGAATCAGGTTCGGTGGGACGGCCACCGCGTCGGGTGCCACCGCAGCGGCCAGTCCGGCCACGGTCGGCGAACGGAACAACGCCCGCACGTCCACCGGTAGCCCGCGCAGCCGCAGCCGTTCGATGAGCCGGACCGCCAACAGTGAGTGACCGCCGAGCTCGAAGAAGTTGTCGTCGACGCCGACCCGGTCGAGGCCGAGGACCTCGGCGAACGCCTGGCAGAGCACCTCTTCGCGCGCGGAGGCCGGCGCACGGTGGGAGGCAGCCACGGTGTACCCGGGCGCGGGCAGGGCGGCACGGTCGAGTTTGCCGTTCACCGTCAACGGCAGCTCGTCGAGCACCACCACCGCCGCCGGCACCATGTAGTCCGGCAACGCCAGCGCAGCCTGTGCGCGTACGGCGGCACCGTCCACGGCCGCGCCGGGGGCCGAGACGACGTACGCGATGAGCCGCTTGCCGCCGGGTGCGTCCTCACGGACGACGACCGCCACCCGGCCCACCGACGGATGCGCCGCGACGGCCGCCTCGACCTCGCCCGGCTCGATGCGAAAGCCGCGGATCTTCACCTGGTCGTCCGTGCGTCCCAGAAACTCGAGGCGGCCCTCCGCGTCCCACCGGGCCAGGTCGCCGGTTCGGTACATCCGTTCGCCGGGCGTACCGAACGGGCAGGCCACGAACCGTTGCGCCGTCAGGCCGGCCCGACCCAGATAGCCGCGGGCCAGTCCGGCGCCGGCCACGTAGAGCTCGCCGGGGACGTGCGGCGGCACCGGTTGCAGCGACGCGTCGAGCAGATAGGCACGGCTACCGGCGATCGGGCCACCGATCGACGTCAGGCTCTCCGGCCGTACGGTGTGCGCCGTGGAGATCACCGTGTTCTCGGTGGGCCCGTACGCGTTGACCAGCCGCAGCCCGGGCACCTCGTCGAGCACCCGTCGGCAGTGTTCGGGCGACAGCGCGTCGCCGCCCGCGAGCAGCGTACGCACACCGTGCAGCGCGCTGATGTCGGTGTCCACGATCTCGTGGAACAGCCCGGCGATCAGCAGCAGTGTCGTCACGTTGAATTCGGCGATGAGGTCGCGCAGCGCGGCGCCGGAGAGCACCCGCTGCGGGGAGACGGCGAGCGTGGCGCCGTTGAGCAACGCCGCCCAGACCTCGAACGCGGCTGCGTCGAACGAGGTTGAGGAGAGCTGGCCGATCACGTCGTGTGGGCCGACGTCGAGATAGTTGGTGTCGCGTACGAGCCGGCCGATCGCCCGATGCGGTACGAGCACGCCCTTGGGACGCCCGGTGGAGCCCGACGTGTAGATGACGTATGCGGAGTGGGCAGGCAGCAGCGGATCGATCCGGTCGACGTCGGTCAGATCGGTCGTGGCGAGGTCTTCGCACGCCGCGACGGTCTCCGGATCGTCGACGACGAGACGTACCACGCCTGGCGCGGCGAGCCCGCCGGACACGGCTCGACAGGTGAGCAACACGGCGGGCCGGGCGTCGCCGAGCATGTAGGTGATGCGGTCGGTCGGGTAGTCAGGGTCGATCGGCAGGTAGGCGCCACCGGCCTTGAGCACCGCGAGCAGCGCGACGATCTGCTCGGGTGAGCGGGGCAGCGCGATCGCCACCAGCGACTCCGGGCCGACCCCGAGCCGGACCAGCAGCCGGGCCAGCCGGTTCGCCCGCGCGTTCAGGTCGCGGTAGGACAGTCGACCGCCCGGGAACACGACTGCCGCCGCGTCCGGTGCGGTCGCTGCCAGGGCCTCGAACCGTTCCGGCACGGTCAGCTCCGCAAGGGCCTGCGCGGTGTCGTTCCAGCGGTGCAGGATGCGGTGCCGATCGGCGGTGGTGAGGGTGTCGACGTACCGGAACGGCCGCTCCCCGGCGGATGCCTCAAGCGCGGCGACCAGGCTTTCCGTGGCGATGCTGAGCATGGCACCGAGCGCCGCCGGTGCGGCGGGGGCGGTGGCCTGGACGGTGATCGAGAAGTCGGCGCCCAGATCGTCGACGGTCACCGCGATCGGGTAGTTGCTGCGCTCGCGGACGTTCAGCAGGGTGACGCCGTCGAGACCAGCGGTCGCCGTGCCGGGGATGCTGTGCCGGTAGTTGAGCAGGGTGGTGAACAGCGGCGATCCGGCCGGGACGCCGCTGGCGCGTTGCGCGACCGCGAGCGGTGCGTGTTCGTGGGTCTGTAGATCGGCCAACCGCTCCTGCACTGCCGTGAGCACCTGCGCGACCGAGGCCGCGTGGGTGTCGACTCGCAGCGGCAACGTGTTGATGAACAGTCCCGGGACGTCACCGCCCCCGCCCATGCGGCCGAACAGCACCGTACCGAACACCACGTCCGTACGGCCGGAGACCACCGCCAGGACGCGCGCCCAGACGGCATGGAACACCGTCGCCGGACTGATGCCCTGCCGGCGGGCCACCTCGCGCAGCCGGGCAGCCAGTGCCGGCAGCGGGACCGTCGCCTCGGTGACGCCGGTGCCGTCGCCCTGGATGTCCGTCAGGCCGTACGGCGCGGTCGGCTCCGTCACGTCGCCGAGGAGCGTGGCGAAGAAGGCCTCGTGCTCCGCACGAGACACGTCGAGCAACGCCCGGCCGACGAAGTCGCGGAACGGCACCGGTTTCGGCAGCTCGTCACCACGCCCGCCGACGATGGCGCGGACCTCGTTCAGCAGCACGTCGAGGGCTGTGTGGTCCTGGACGATGTGGTGGATCCGGATCAGCGCCCGGTTGCCGTCGACCCGTACTCGAAGCAGCGGAGCCCGACTGATGTCGAAGTCGACGTCACGGTCGGACACCTCGATCCGCGCTGTGCGCTGGACCACCTGGACCGGCCCGCGCAGGCCCGACCAGACAATCGCCGTACGCAGGATCTCGTGCCGGTCCACCACCTTCTGAAGCGCGTCGAGAAAGCCGGCGAGCCGATCCTCCGAGTCGAAACCCAGCTCCACCGGCAGCACGTACACGTCGCCGGAGTCGTTCCTGCGGCTCATGAGGTGGTGGAAGAAGATTCCTTCCTGTAGCGGCGCCAGCGGGTAGATGTCGACGATGTTCGAAGCCCCACCCGGGATCGCGTCGGCGATCCGGTCGATCTCGTCCTGGGTCAGCTCGACCAGCGGAAACGCGTCGGGGGTTGGCGCTGCGAACTCACGGCGGGGTGGCACCACGATCGCCGCCCGGGCTGGACCGACGACCAGACCGGCGGGGGTGGGCGTACGGAAGATGTCGCGGACATCGATCGCCAGACCCTGCTCCTGCAGTCGCTGAACGAGCGTCACCGCCAGCAGCGAATGACCGCCCAGCGCGAAGAAGTTGTCATCCACGCCAACCCGGTCGACGCCGAGCACGTCAGCGAAAGCCCGGCAGACCAGGGACTCTCTGCCCGTGACAGGAGCCCGGTAGACATCGCGCGAAACGAACTCGGGCGCGGGCAGGGCATTGCGGTCCACCTTGCCGTTGACGGTGAGCGGCAGTGCGTCCAGGACGACGAGTGCCGCCGGGATCATGAACTCCGGCAGTCGCGCCCGCAGTTCCTCGACATCCGCCGTACCGACCACGTACGCGAAGACACGCCCGTCGCGCGCCACCACCGCCGCCTGCGCGACCCCGGGCAGCGTCAGCAGGGCCGCCTCGATCTCGCCGAGCTCGACGCGGTAACCACGCACCTTCACCTGGTCATCGGTACGGCCGAGGAAATCCAGGTTGCCGTCGCCGCGCCACGTCACCAGGTCGCCGGTGCGATACAGCCGCTCCCCCGGGGCACCGAACGGATGTGCCACGAAGCGTTCCGCCGTCAACGCGGGACGGTTCAGATAACCACGAGCCAACTGCGCGCCAGCGACGTACAACTCCCCGGCAACCCCCACGGGCACCGGTCGCAGTCCCGCATCCAGTACGTAGAAGCGGGTGTTCCAGACCGGACGGCCAATCGGCACTGGGCCCTCGTCATCACCCAGCCGATAGTCGGCGACGGCAACCGTGGTCTCGGTCGGGCCGTAACTGTTGACCACGTCGACCTTCTGCTGCCGCTGGCCCAACTGCCCGCTGTGCAGTGCTTCGCCGCCGACCATCAGCAGCTCGGATGGGACGTCGGCCACCATCGGGAGGTGTCCCGGCGTGACCTTCAGGAACGACAGATTGCCGGCCGAATCCACGTCACCGACGATGACGTGACCGCCCGATACCAAGGCGCCGAAGACCGAGGTGACGCTCGTGTCGAAGGCAGCCGAGGCATGGAACAGGACCCGTCCGCCCAGGCCCGGATAGACCTCCGCGGCCCGAGCGACGTAGTTCGTCATGCCCCGGTGGGTGATCACCACACCCTTCGGCCGCCCCGTCGATCCCGAGGTGTAGATGACATACGCCGCATGGTCGGGTGACAGTGCTCGTCCGAAGTCGGAATCCGGCCCGTTCGCCTCGGCGAGCGTGTCGGCCGTGAGCAACGCGGATGCGGCGGCATCCGTCACGATGAAATTGATCCGGTCGGCAGGCTGGTCGAGGTCGAGGGGCAGGTAGGCCGCACCGGCCTTCAGCACCGCGAGAAGGGCGACGATCAGGTCAGCCGAGCGGGGCAGCGCGACCGCGACCAGCGACTCCGGGCCGACACCGCGATCGACGAGCAGTCGCGCGAGCTGGTTCGCCTTCGCATTCACCTCTCGGTAGGAGAACGCGTCCACCGCGGGCGCGTCCGGGGTGGCTGCCGCCCGCATCTCGAACAGGTCCACCACCGTCACGGCGGGGACGTCGTGGGCCGTGTCGTTCCAGGCCCGCAGTATCAGCTCGCGCTCCGCGTCGTCGAGCAGCTCGAAGTGCTCGATACGGTCCTCCAGCGCGGCCTGTCCGAGCCAGTCCAGCGCGGCCAGGAAGTTCGACGTCTGGCGGGTGACCGCTTCTTCGTCGTACAGGTCGGGATTCGCGTCGGCGACGACGCTCATGTCCCCTGATACCGGCCGGTCGTAGACGGACACCGAGAAGTCGTTGAAGTGCAGACCGGCAATGTTGTGCGCGGTGCTGGCGGCGGCGCCGAACGTCAGGTCGTAGTCGAACGACATGACGTTGACCAGTAGGGAATAGAGGTTGCCCTGATTGATCAACCGCAGGTCACGCAGCATGTCCTCGGTACGGTAACGCTGGTGCCGTAGTGCGCTCCGGATCGCCCGCGATGCCTGCTTCACCAGGTCACCGGCCGTGCTGCCGGGGCGTACGGTCAGGCGGATGGGCAGCACGTTGGCGGTCATGCCGGGCACGGTCCGGGCCACGCTTCCGGTGCGGCCGATGACCGGCAGGCCGATGACGACGTCCCGCGCTCCCGTCCCCCGTTGCAGGCAGAGCGCCCCGGCTGCCACGGCCAGGACGGTGAGGCCTGTGCCGTACCGCCGGGCCGAGGCACGGCGCCGTTGCGCGATGTCCGGCGCGAGATCCTGGGTGTGGCGGATGAGTCGGTGGGGCGTCGCACCGGGTCGTTGACCGCTGAGGCTCAGCGGCGCCGGAAGATCGGCGAGCACCTCGGCCCAGTACGTCTGGTCGTCGTCGAAGTCCGCCGATGCTCGGTACTCGGTGTCGGCGTCCATCAGGACGGTCACCGATGGCAGGGTGGGCGCTGGCAGGTCCTCGCCCGCGGCCAGCGCGGTGTAGGTGTCGGCCACTCGGGCGGCCACCAGGGAGCCGCCGAAGCCGTCCCCGATGATGTGGTGGGTTCGCTGATACCAGAAATGACGCTCGTCGCCGACCTTGAGCAACGCGAGGGTGAACAACCCCCCGTCGTGCAGAGTCGCAGGGCGGCCCGCGTCCGCCCGCATCCACCTGAGCGCGTCCTCGACCGCGTTGTCGGCGGCACTGAGGTCGACGACATCGAGTTTCCAGTCGAGCGATCCGTCGAACCGGATGATCGGAAATCCGGTGGCATCGGCGTCGAATCGCAGATGGAATGCGTCAACCTCCGAAACCACCTTACGGAGAGCCGTCTCGAAGAGTCCGACGTCGATTGGGCCGCGAATGTCGACGTACTCCGCGATATTGTAGATGGGGTTGTCCGGCTGAAGCCGCTGAGCGTGCCAGATACCGAGCTGACCCGCCATGGGCCGTCTGCGATCGTCGCCCGACCCGGACATTCAAGCACCCCTATTTCATCGTTACACGCGAAGTTCGGCGCGAATCCTCGCATCGCGGATTCCCACCTTCGGAGACGCCAGGTGAAGGAAGCGTAAGGAATTGGTAAACAGCCCAAGATCCACCCAGGGTGGCGCGTCTTGGGTTACCCCTTCTGGTGGCGGCAGGCGGCGCGGTCCCGACGATCGCGTGTCCTGACGGCGAGCCACCGAACAAATCGGAGCGCCGCGGACCGCACACGAAACCTGACCCTACGAAATCGTCGATCCGTGATCGACAAGCCTGTCCGCCGCTGCGGCAATCCGGCGCTGCACCGGCGGGACCTGTACGACTTCGGCTGGCGCGACCACCCGCATCCGTCAGCGTCGCCTAGGTGACCGAGTCGGTGGCGGCCGATCAGCATCCGCACCGAAGCCAGGTCTCGCCGAGGGCACAGGTGAAACAATCGGCAGTCGACTCCGTCGTCATTTGTCTCAAGCAGCCGTCGAAACAAGATTGGTGCAAGTCCTGTCGACTCCAGTTGACGGGGGCCGAGGTTCTACCAGTCAGGCATCCCCGCTGCCCTTTTCGGCAACCTTGGAGAGAAGGCGGGCGTCGATCAATCTACGGGGATAT
This sequence comes from Micromonospora sp. CA-259024, assembly GCF_050936255.1. Lineage (NCBI taxonomy): Bacteria > Bacillati > Actinomycetota > Actinomycetes > Micromonosporales > Micromonosporaceae > Micromonospora > Micromonospora sp. CA-259024. The sequence goes on from NZ_JBNJND010000001.1 coordinate 2,609,916, forward strand.
GCCAGCTCCGGCGGTGTGCTGACGCCGGGAAGAAGGCAACAGTTCGCACTTCCACCAACCGAGCCCATCGATGGCAGGGTGCCGCCGCCCTCCAACCGTTCCACGAGCCGGACAGAAGTGTGGCTCGATTTGCTGCCGCTTTGAGGGATCAACTGGTCGGCGTTCGCCGATCAGATTCAGGCAGCCTACTGATGCTCGTTGTTCACGCCGCCGAGGATCCGTCGCCACCGTGTCGGGTCGTTGCTGAGGATGACGGCGGCGGGATCATGGCTCCGTGGGTGTCGGGCGACACTCTGGTGTGGACGGTTACCGCGAACGGCCCGGCAGCCCGGGCACGGAGGAGTGACCGAACCCGACCAGGCCACCCTGTATTCGGCGATGTCCCCACCCCGGATTCGCCGGGCCAGCCACATCACGAGATCTCCGACGTCGTCCCGATCGGCGGGCGAGCCACGGCGCGGAAACGCCCAATACTGGGCAACCAGGCGCCAGCCGAAGCGATTCACTGTGGTGGTGGACACGAATCCGCTGTGTTGCCGCCACTTTCCGCTGGTGCGACGTAGCGTCGAGGGTTGCCCAGGGCGGGTCCGCATGCCGCACACCTGGTTGACGCTGACCCGCGAGGTGAAGATGGTGCACGCCCGGTGACCCTGACGACTGATCCGCGGCCGGGCACGCTTCCGCCGATGGCCACCGCACCGGCAGCCGCGGCGGTGTTCCGTTCCTCTTCCGCCCCGGTCCGCCGTACGCTCGTCGACATTCTCGACGAGACCGTGCGCGCACACCCCGGGGCCGACGCTCTCGACAACGGTGCCACGGCGCTGACGTACCGCGAACTGGCCGACGAGGTCGAGGCCGTACGGACGTCGCTCGCCGGCAACGGGATCGGCGTCGGCGATCGGGTGGGCGTCCGGATCTCGTCCGGTACGGCCGAGCTGTACCTGGCGATCCTCGGTGTGCTCGCAGCGGGCGCGGCCTACGTGCCGGTCGACGCGGACGATCCCGAGGAACGCGCCGAGCTCGTCTTCGCCGAGGCGGGCGTCGCCGCGGTGCTCGGTGACGGGCTGACGGTGTCGCTCCGCCGTACCCCCGGGGGTCGGACCTGCCGGCCCGGCCCGGACGACGACGCCTGGATCATCTTCACCTCCGGGTCGACGGGCACCCCGAAGGGTGTCGCGGTCAGCCACGGCGCGGCGGCGGCATTCGTGGACGCCGAGGCGCAATTGTTTCTGGTCGGCGAGGCCGATGAGGCGATCGGCCCGCAGGACCGGGTCCTGGCCGGGCTGTCGGTGGCATTCGACGCGTCTTGCGAGGAGATGTGGCTGGCGTGGCGGCACGGCGCCTGTCTGGTGCCGGCCGCGCGGTCGCTCGTCCGCAGCGGCGTCGACCTCGGGCCGTGGCTGGCCGAGCAGCGCATCTCCGTGGTCTCGACCGTGCCGACGCTCGCTGCCCTGTGGCCGGTCGAGGCGTTGGATGAGGTCCGGCTGCTGATCTTCGGTGGGGAGGCCTGCCCACCGGAGCTCGCGCAGCGCCTGGCCGTCGAGGGCCGCGAGGTCTGGAACACCTACGGGCCGACCGAGGCCACCGTGGTCGCCTGCGCAGCGCGGATGACCGGCGAGGGGCCGGTACGCATCGGGCTGCCGCTGGCCGGCTGGGAACTCGCCGTGGTCGACGGGTCCGGCGCCCCGGTTGCGATGGGCGAGACCGGCGAGCTGGTGATCGGCGGGGTGGGACTCGCCCGTTACCTGGACCCGGGCAAGGACGCCGAGAAGTTCGCGATGCTGCCGGCGCTCGGCTGGCAGCGGGCCTACCGCAGCGGGGACATCGTCCGCGCGGAGGCCGAGGGGCTCGTGTTCATCGGCCGCGGCGACGAACAGGTCAAGCTCGGCGGACGCCGGATCGAGCTGGGTGAGATCGACGCGGCACTGCAGGCACTTCCGGGAGTCGCCGGTGCCGCCGCCGCTGTGCAGCGGACCGCTACGGGCAACCAACTGCTGGTGGGGTACGTGGTCCCGCACGATGGCGTGGCATTCGACGCCGCGACGGCAGCGCTACGGATCCGTGAGCAACTGCCGGCCGCGCTCGTTCCGATGCTGGCCGTGGTCGAGGCGCTGCCCACCCGGACGTCCGGCAAGGTTGACCGGGCCGCGCTGCCCTGGCCGCTGGCCACCACCGCTGAGGACGCGGCGGGTGAGCTGACCGCGACCGAGGAGTGGCTCGCGGGCGGCTGGGCGGATGTTCTGGGCGTGCGCCCCACCGAGGCCGACGCGGACTTCTTCCACCATGGCGGCGGCAGTCTCAACGCGGCGCAACTGGTGGCGTGGATCCGGCGCCGGCACCCGCGGGTCTCGGTGGCCGACATCTACCTCCACCCGAGGTTGTCGCAGCTCGCGGCCGTACTCGACGCGCTCGACACCACGCCGGCCACGCGCCGGGAGGTCAGGCCGACGCCGCGGCGCGCGGGGCTGATCCAGGCCGTGCTGATGGTCCCGATGCTCGCGCTGGTCGGGCTCCGCTGGTTAACCGTTCTGGCCGCCCTCGGCAACGTCCTCGCCCTGCTCGCTCCGGCACCCTGGGCGCCTGCCGTGTCCTGGTGGTGGGTGGCGCTGGGCTGGCTGTTGCTGTTCAGCCCGCTGGGGCGGATCGCCCTGGCCGCCGGAGGAGCGCGACTGCTGCTCCGCGGGCTACGCCCGGGCAGCTACCCGCGCGGGGGCAGCGTGCACCTGCGGCTGTGGGCCGCCGAACGGCTCGCCGAGTTGAGCGGTGCCACCAGCGTCGCCGGGGCATCGTGGATGATCACCTACGCGAGGGCGCTCGGCGCGCAGATCGGCGCCGACGTCGACCTGCACTCCGCACCGCCGGTCACTGGCCTGTTGAAGCTCGGCCGGGGTGCGGCGATCGAGCCGGAGGTCGATCTGTCCGGCCACTGGGTCGACGGCGATGTCGTCCGCATCGGCAAGGTACGCGTCGGCGCCGGGGCGCGGGTCGGGTCCCGCAGCACCCTGATGCCGGGCACTCGGATCGGTAAGGGTTCGCGCATCGCCGCCGGCTCGACCGTGGCCGGCGCCGTACCGGCGAACCAGCGCTGGGCGGGTTCACCGGCCGCACCCGCTGCCAAGGATTCAGCCGGGTGGCCCGGGCAGCGTCCCCCGAGGTCCCGGATTGGCGCACGCCTCTGGCCCGTCGCGTATGGCGTGACCGCCCAGTTGCTCGGGCTCGTGCCGGTCGCCGCCGCTCTGCCGGCGCTTGCCCTGCTCGGCTGGACGCTCGCCGTCCGACCGGCAGTCGGCCCTGTGCTGGCCGCCGTCGCGGTGGCGACCATCGGCTATGTCGTTGGCTACGCGCTGCTGGTGCTCGGGGCCGTCCGGGCCCTCGGCATCGGCATGCGCGCCGGGTACCACCCCGTGCAGGGGCGGGTGGCGTGGCAGGTCTGGACGACCGAGCGGCTGATGGGCATGGCCCGGGTCGGGCTGTTCCCGCTCTACGCCAGCCTCTTCACACCGGTGTGGTTGCGGCTGCTGGGCGCCCGGGTGGGACGCGGGGCGGAAGTCTCCACAGTGCTCGCGCTGCCCACGATGACCACGGTCGCCGACGGGGCCTTCCTGGCCGACGACACCATGGTCGCCACGTACGAGCTGAGCCACGGGTGGCTCCGTGTCGCTCCGGCCCGCATTGGGAAGCAGGCGTTCCTCGGCAACTCCGGAATGGCAGCACCCGGCAGGTCGGTGCCCAAGCGTGGGCTTGTCGGCGTGCTGTCGTCGGCGCCGCGTAAGGCGAAGAAGGACTCGTCGTGGCTCGGCGCGCCACCGATGCCCTTGCGCCGGACCGTGGAAGCGGCGGACACCAGCCGCACCTTCGACCCGCCGTTCCGGCTGAAGCTGGCCCGGGCCGCGATCGAGCTGTGCCGGATCGTCCCGGTGATCGTCTCCGCCGCCTTGGCGGTCGGCGTCCTGGCCGTGCTCGCGTTCGTGTGGCGGGCCGCCGGCTGGATGGTGGCCGCGCTCGCCTCCGGGCCGGTGCTGCTGGGTGCGGCGGTCGCCGCCGCCGCCATCGCCACGGCTGCCAAGTGGCTGCTCGTCGGGCGGTTCCGGGTCACCGAGCGCGCGCTGTGGACCTCCTTCGTGTGGCGTAACGAGCTCGCCGACACGTTCGTCGAGGTCCTCGCCGCGCCGTGGCTGGTCCGCTTCGCGACCGGCACGCCGCTGCTCACGGCGTGGCTGCGCACGCTCGGTGCGAAGATCGGCCGGGGTGTCTGGCTGGAGACCTACTGGCTTCCGGAGTACGACCTGGTGCGGCTCGGCGACGGCGCCACGGTGAACCGCGGTTGTGTGGTGCAGACCCACCTGTTCCATGATCGTGTAATGAGCATGGATGAGGTGGTGCTGGGCGCGGGAGCCGCACTGGGCCCGCACGGCATCGTTCTGCCGGGTGCGAGCATCGGCGCGCGAACCACCGTCGGGCCCGGTTCGCTGGTGACCCGCGGCGACGCCGTGCCCTGCGACAGCCGGTGGCTGGGCAACCCGATCGCGACCTGGCCCGCGCCGGCCGCGCGGCCCGCGTGAATCCGAACGCATCGGCGTCGCGCGGTGCCACGCCCGGTGCCGACCACTCGGGTGACTCGTACCTACCCGAGCACGGCAACGGCGGCTACCGGGTCCTGCACTACGACCTCGACCTCGATTACCGGGTCGTGTCGAACCGGCTCGCCGGCCGGGCGGACATCACCGCGGTGGCCGCGCAGCCGTTGTCGCGGTTCACTCTCGACCTCGGCCGGCTCCGCGTCCAGGACGTCCGAGTGGACGGGCGCCCGGCGAGGCATGTCCACCGGCCGGACAAGCTGCAGATCAAGCCCGAGCGGCCGATCGACGCCGGGGACACCTTCCGGGTGGAGATCCGGTACGCGGGGAAGCCGGTGCCGATTTCCGGCCGCTGGGGCGACATCGGGTGGGACGAACTCACCGACGGGGTGCTCGTGGCCAGCCAGCCGAACGGATCGCCGTCGTGGTTCCCGTGCGATGACCAGCCCGGTGCCCAGGCCACCTTCCGAGTGGCGGTCACGACCGCGCACCCGTACACCGTCCTGGTGACCGGCGATCCCGTTCTCCAGCGGCGTGGCGCGGGCAGCACGACCTGGGTGTACGAGCGGCACGAGCCGACGTCGCCGTACTTGATGAGCGTCCAGATCGGACGCTACGAGATGGTGGACCTGACTGTCGGCGGAGTGGTGCAGCGCGCCGCGATCCCACCCGCACTGCGCAGGAACGTCGCCCACGACTTCGGCCGGCAGGGCCAGATCATGACGACGTTGCAGCGGCTCTTCGGGCCGTACCCGTTCCGGGAGTACGTCGTCGTGGTCGCCGACGACGATCTCGATGATCCGGTCGAAGCGCAGGGCATGGCCGTCTTCGGGAGGAACCACGTCGACGGGCGGCGCACGCACGAACGGCTTGTCGTGCACGAACTGGCCCATCAGTGGTTCGGCAACAGCCTCACGGTGGCGGACTGGCGGCACATCTGGCTCAACGAGGGCTTCGCCACGTACGCCGAGTGGCTGTGGTCCGGCGTCTGCGGCGATCTGCCGGCGGATGCTCTGGCCGCGCAGTGGTACGCGCGGGTCGCCGCTCGCCCGAGGGACGTCATCGTCGCGGATCCCGGCGTCGACCGGATGTTCGACCCGCTGGTCTACAAGCGTGGCGCGCTCACGGTGCATGCCGTGCGGAAGAAGGTCGGCGACGAATCGTTCTTCGCGCTCCTGCGGGCCTGGGTCGCCGAGCACCGGCACGCCACCGTGACGACCGAGCAGTTCCGGTCACACGCCCAGCGCTTCGCCCACGAGCCCCTGGACGGCCTGTTCGCTGCCTGGCTCGACAGCCCGGCGCTGCCCCCGTTGCCGCGCTGACCACCGGTGCGGAACGTGCTCGCGGAGGATCAGGATGGTCCCGTGGTAGCCCACGGGTCCGTGCGGTTCAGCTCCTGCCCGACCATCTGGAGTCGGTCCGCGAGCTGCGGCGCACGGGCTCGTACCGCGGCCAGGTCGGTGCGGATGTCGAGCAGCTGCGCCCAGAGCACGCCCCGCCCGCTGTCCAGCAGGGAAACCGCGCAGTCGTGGCGACGAGCCGCCACCGCACACGCCGCCAGGTCCACAGCCGAGCCGTGCCAATCGGTCAGCAGCAATTCCCGGCTCGCGCGGGCGGATCCGTGCCATGCCGCGGTCGGCAGTAGTGTCACCGCAGCGGCGTACCCGTCCGTGGCCGCCGACCACCGCCGCAGCCGCGCCGACCACTCGCCCCAGGCGCGCGCCGCGTCGAGACGATAGCGGGTGGGCGTGCTGGCCGTGCCCGAGGCGTGCCGGAACTCTTCGATGGCGATGTCGAGCAGCTCGGTATCCGCCGTTGCCCGGTACGTGTCGGCGAGGGCGAGGCCGAGGTGGTACCGGAGGATGCCCACCACCGGGTGATCGGCCGGTGCGGCCTGAAGGGCGGATCGGGCGGCCGCGACCGCTTCGTCGAGCAACGCCGCCTGGCCGCTGTGCTCGTACTGGCGGCGCAACGCGACGCTCAACAGGGCCATGACGTGGGTTCGTTGAGAGGGCGACCCGAACGGGATGGCGGCGGCTGCTCGAAGGCGATGCACCGCCTCGGCCACATCGTTGGCCGCGCGCGTGCCGTCGTACCGGGTCAGCAGCGTCAGACCGAGGCTTGCCAGGGCGGGGCCATGCTCCGGGTGCTCGGGAGACAGGCCGGCGACCACCGCGCGAGCGGACTCGACGGCGCCGTCGATGTCTCGGGCATTCCTGGTCTGCTCGAATCTGATCTGCAGAACGAGAGCAAGGTTGCGCAGGAAGGTGGTGCGGCTCGGATCGTCCGCGGCGACGGCCCCCACCGCCGTCCGTGCGGCTTCCACCGACTCGCTCAGGTCGGCCAGTTCTCCCGTGTACTCGTATCGCAGGACCAGGCGCAAGCCCAGGTTGGACCAGACGCCGGCCACGAAGGCCGACCTGGGGAGCGTGGCCGCGAGGCCGACCACGGTCCGCCCGACCTCGACCGACCTGTCGAGGTCTTTGATGTCGCCTCGGTGCCGAAACCGGGTCGCCAGCATGCTGCCGAAGTTGGAGAGGATCACGGTCCGGTCCGGCGAGTCCTCGGGCGAGCGCTGCGCGGCGTTCTCCGCCGCAATGATGGCCGCATCCAGATCCGCGGCGTCGCCGAGCCGGTCGAACCGGGTCTGCAGAGCAACGCTCAGCATGGCCACGTACAGCGGGTAGGCGTCGTCGTCCGGGGCCGTCGCCTCGGTGGCCGCCTGCGCGGCGTGCACGGCCTCGTCGATGTCCCGGCGGTCGTTGCGGCGTTCGAAGCGCATCTGGAGCCCGAGGCCCAGGTTGTGGAGTTCTTCGGCGACGGCTTCCATGTTGCCCGCCGCCTGCACCGCTGACCGGCCAACGGCGATCGACTCCTCCACGTCGGCCAGGTGCCCGAATCTCTCGTACCGGGTTTGCAAGGCCGACGCCAGCACCGACAGGCTGTTCCCGAACGCGGGGTCCGCGGGCGTCGAGCCGCGGACGCAGTCGCGGGCGAGATCGATCGCGGTGTCCAGATCGGCTGGGTCGTCGGTGGTCTCGAACCGCTTGTACAGGTTGAATGCCCGCACGAGGGTATCGGCGACGTTCGACTCGGACATGTCACTCACGCCGGTGGGCAGGAGCCCGCGGCGCTCATGCCGGACACCGTTTTCAGGTCGATGGCCCGCTCGCCGTGCTCGGTCTTGAGTACGAGTGTGCCGGCGCCCACCCGGACGACCGTGCCGCAGATGGTCTCGCCGGCCGCGACCACCCGCAACCGCTGGGCTTCCTTGGCCGGCCCGTACCAGGTGACCGCGACCGCGGCGATCAGCAGGGCCGTGCATGCCAGGAAGGCACCGATGCCGTGGCGCAACGCCCGCTGGGCGCGGATGGCCTCGTCGTGGTCGGCGGCGAGGCGGGAGCGCACCGCCGCGCGTGCGACCACCTCGGGCAGCCCGTGCGCGGCCCGCAGCAGCCGCATCGCCGCGTACGAGCCGGCCAGCAGAGAGGCCAACAGGAGCACGCCGACGAGGACGGCCCAGGTGCTCGCCAGCCCGTTGATGTCCGCGCGCCCCTTGACGAGGCTGAAACCCAGCAGCCCGGCGAGCAGGGCGGCGAGCCCGTTGCGCCAGGCGAGCGCGGCCGCACGTACGCGGGGCAGCTCCTCCCGGTAGAGCCGCTGGAGGGCCTGGGCGTTCTGCCGGCCGGGCCGCCGGGGCGGCGCGGCTGCGGGCCCGGTCATGAGCCGAGGGGCAGGTCCCAGAACGCCCCACAGCCGAGATACTCGACCGGGCGTCCCGGATGTTCCTGCTCGCACGTACAGCAGATCTCTTCGACCAGCGGGGCCGCCGCCGGGGTCGTGGCCTTCCGCGCGCGCCAGCCTTTGACCACGCTCTTGGTTATCAGGTACTCCATGGCGTGCCCGCAGCGCGGGCACGGCCCGCTCAGCACGACCGTGCCGTCGGCGGTGGTCTCCCGCACGAAGGCCGAGGCGGCCTCCGCGAAGTGCTCTTGATTGGTTTCGAGGTATGGCATGTCGGTCTGCTCGGCAGTCGACAAATGGTTCCCCTTCACGGCCCGGTGTGGGTGAACGGTGTCCAGACACTTGGCTGGTCGGCGGCGGTGTCGCGGAGTGCGCGGGTCGCTCGGTGCAGCGCGTGGGCACTGCGGTGCGGATACAGGCATCCGTCGGTGATTATCTCTTCATAGAGGGTGCGGAACAACCGGGTGGTGTGGTCGCTGTCGTACACCGACCACAGGGTGCCGATGACGTGCCGGTATCCGGTGTAGTGCAGTGCGGCCGAGAGGCTGATCGCCTCGTCGAGCAGATTGACGCCGCCGGTGGCGGTCTTGCAGGCGGAGAGCCCGACGAAGTCGGCGTGGTACTGCCCGGCGGCGATGTCGGTGACGGTCAACGTGCCGTCGGACAGCACCAGCCCACCGCGGGACGGATCGCGCAGATCCTGGGTGCCGTGGCAGCTGAAGTGCGCCCACCGGTGACCGACGAGCTGCTCGCGGGTCGCGTCACGCGTCGCGTCCGGCCCGATCAGCATGGTGAGCCGGTCGGCGGGCATGAGCTCCGCCAGGGCGGCCAGCTCGCTCGTCACCCCACCGAGCGACGGCTGCCCCTCGGTGTCGCTGACGCCGACCGCGAGCATGCGGTGGTCACCCGGGGTGGGACCGAGCGGCCGGCGGGCCTCGCGCAGAGCGCGCAGCGTCGGCGTGTAGGACGACACCACTCGATCGATCACGGTCCGCGCGGGTCGGTCGCGGGACAGGTGGTGTCCGGCCGCGTGCAGCGGCAGCAGCGTCATCGGACCGGTGGGGCACCACCAGAGCCGCGGCCATCGCGCGCCGGGTGGCGGTGTCTCGTGCAGTCCCAGCTCATCGAGCACCGGTTCGGCCGCGACGTCCCAGAGCCAGGCGACCAGATCGGTGAGCATCGCCTCCGTTGCCTGGAGCGCCGCCGCCATCGCCCGCTCGGCCCGCTGCACGGCTTGACGCCCTCCCATGCCGCTGTCGCCCTGTCGATGCTCGCGCACTGCGTCGAGGTCGCCTGCGGCCTGCTCGGCGGCGCGCAGGGTGCGCAGGTAGCGGTTGGCCCAGTCCGCCGCACTCTGCGCGGTCAGATCGGGTAACGGGCGTGATGCCACGCCGGTGTGGTCGACGATGATCGCGTCGCAGCGCCATTGGCTGACGTTGACGACGACCACGGGTCCTTCCGTAGCGGGGGGCAGCAGCGTGTCCAGATCAAGGGGTTTGAGGAAGTCGGCGAGGTCCGGTAGCTCGCGCACCTCCGCGACGAGCCGGTCCCACTCGCGCGCCAGCGCCATCCGCCGATCGGTGGCGGGGGCGGCGTCGTGCCAGGTGTGGGACATCTGCTGCGGCACCGTCTCGCGGGTCGAATGGACGATACGGATCTCCAGGGTAGCCATTCGGAAGGCGAAGATGGCTGTGCCGAACTGCCAACAACATGACACCGGGGGGGCGAATGTCCGAAGTCGAGCGACTCGTGGCGGCGATCGACGAGCGCGTCCGCGCATTCGACCGTGGCGATCATGCCCAGGTGTTGGACGGCAATGCATTGTCCGAGGTGGATCGTCTCTTGCGGCATGCCGACGAGGCGACCCGGTTCGAGGCGATCCGCGTGGCGGCCTGGTTGCACTGGTGCCGCTACCTCGCCTTGCCGGCGGACAGCGAACAGCCCGACCTGCGGGCGGCGATCGAGCTCTTCATGCAGGTCGCCCTCGTCGACCTGCGGGCACTACCCGGGCCGCTGCTGCGCAAGCTGCTGCACACCGACGGCGTCGCCGACTCCGCGCCGAAGGCGAAGACCGTGCGTGACCTCATCCACCACGTCCGGCGTACCGGCGACCCGGCGGTACTGGAGGAGGCGCTCAGGCAACTCGTCGAGGCTGCGGGGAACCTGCCCGACGATCCCGACTCGGCCGCAGCGCTCCTGGCGGACCTCGACGAAGCCATCCTCGTCGGCAAGCAGACGATTGGCACCATCGCCAATGATCACCCGTACCGGTCGACGGTGTTCGACCGGCTGGCCAGCGCCATCCACGCCCGGTACCGCCGCACCGGCATGACCGCAGACCTCGATGACGCCATCACCTTCGGCCGGGAGACGCTGCCGGCGAGCATGTCCACATCGTCCTACGTCGCCCACCTGTCGAATCTGGCCGGCGCGCTGGTGCACCGGTACGACCTGGCCGGTGCTGGCGCGGATCTCGACGAGGCCATCGCGCTGAGCCGTCAGGCGGTGGCCAACTGCCCGGAAGGCCACCCCGACTCGGCCGCCGTCTGGAGCGTTCTCAGCGGAGCGTTGTGCCGCCGGTTCCAGCGCGACGACGACGGAGCCGACCTCGACGAGGCCATCGCGACGTGCCGGCGGGCCGTCGCCGCCGCTACCGACCCGGCGATGCACCTGGCGAACCTCGGCGGGCAGCTGCGGCTGCGGCACGCCCTGCACAGGGACGACGCCGACCTCGACGAGGCCATCGACGTCGGCCGGCGAGCGCTGGCCGGCGTCGCGACGAACGCTCCCGAGCGCCCCGGATACCTGATGAACCTCGCCGGGGCACTGCGCCTGCGTTCTACTGATGCGGGCGATGGGGCCGCGCTCGACGAGGCCATCGCGCTGGGCCGGCAGGCCGTCGCGGCGACAGCCGCCGGCAGCCCGGACCTCGCCAACCGGCTCACCCTGCTCGGTACCATCCTTCGCGACCGGTACGAGAAGTCGGGCGACGACGCCGACATCGACGAGGCGGTACGCGACTGGTCCGCGGCACGCGCATCCGTCACCGCCCCGGCGGCGATGCGGCTCCGAGCGGCCAAGCTCGCCGCACGGGCCGTCACCGAGCAGGACGGCCTGTCCGCTGCGGCGGGCGCCTACGGCGCGGCGGTGGGCCTGCTGCCGTTGCTCGCCTGGCGCGGCATCGGCCCCGACGACCAGCAGCTCCTCATCGAATCGCACGCCGCCGGCCTGGCCTGCGACGCCGCTGCCAGCGCCGCCGCCGCCGGCAGCGTCAGCGTGGGCGTCGAGCTGCTCGAACAGGGCCGCGCCGTCGCCTGGTCGCAGCTGCTGGACCTCCGCGGCGACCTCTCGTCCGTTCACCGCGCCGCACCGGACCTGGCTGAACGCCTCGTCGCCTGCCGCCGGGCCCTTGAGCAGCCCTACCACACCGGGCGCAGCGAAGGGTTTTGATCGATGCCCGCGCCGCCGGTAGGTGTGTACCACGTACGCCCGGGACCCACTGGTCATCGACCGAGGTGACCTGCCACCAGGTCAGGCCGAGTGCTCGGCATAGCGCAGCACCTCCGCGACGAGTCGCCTGGTGGCCTCCCCGTGCAGCATGTAGGTAACCTGCCGGCCACGACGCTTGCGCCGGATCACTCGGGCGTCCTTGAGGCACCGCAGATGGCGGGCGATGATCGTCGAATCCACGGACATGGCCTCCGCCAGCAAGGCTGGCGTCTGTTCGCCGCCCTGCAGCAGCACGAGGATGTGTAATCGGTGCTCGTACGCCATGGCGCGCAGCACGGCGACCGCGCGGTCCCGTGTGTGCCCCGTCTCGTCGAGGTGTGCGGTGCTCATGCCGGGATGGCACGGGAGCGGGCGGCCGCCGTGAACCTGGAGGTGACGAGCCGGGACAGCACGGTCGACAGCGCCAGGACCGCGGTGGCGGTCAAGGTGATGCTCGCGCCTGCGGCGACGTTCCAGCGGCTCGACGCGTACAGGCCGCCGATGCCGCTGAGAGCGCCGAACGTGACGGCCAGGGCGGTGATGACGCTCAGCCGGTGGGACCACTGGCGTGCTGCCGCGGCCGGCGCCACGATGAGGGCGAGGGCGAGGATCGTGCCGACGGCCGGGACGATCGTCACGACCACCACCTGGATGGCGAGCAGCAGCACGACGTCCCAGACACCGGTGGCGAAGCCGGCCGCCTGCGCACCGGCCCGGTCGAATCCGGTGTACCGGAGTGGACGGGCGCAGGCCAGCAGCGTGGCCGCGACGACGACGAGCGCCACCGCAGTGGTCACCAGGTCCTGCGGGCTGACCGTGAGGATCGATCCGACGAGGAACGACGTCAGGTCTCGGCTGAAGCCGTTCTGGGTGGCGACCAGCCCGGCCCCGAGCGCGAAGCCACCGGAGAGCACGACGCCGGTCGCCGCGGCCGTGTTCTGGCTTCGGCGGCGGCTGAGTGCGGCAACGCCCAGCGCGACGATCGCGCCGGCGACCACGCCGCCGAGGACGATGTTGACACCGATGATGGAGGCGGCCACCACCCCGGGGAACGTGGCGTGGGTCAGTGCCATGGTGAAGAAGGACAGTCGGCGTAGCACGACATGGACGCCGATGAGTCCGGCGAGCGCGCCGGCGAGCAGCACCTCGGCCGTGGCCCGGTGCAGCGCGTCATCCCACCAGTTCATGGGGCGATCTCCTTCCCGCGGAGACGATTCGCCCGTGGTTGCGCCTCGAACGCAGCGCGCCCAGCGGGAGCAACAGCAGGTACGCGAGCACGAGCAGCAGGACGACGGCGGAGGCCGAGGTCAGGGAGATGCCGTAGTCGACCGACGCGGTCCAGCTGGCCAGGAGGCCGCCGTATCCGGCGATGAGGATGAGGCCGGTGCCGATCACCGCCATCAACGACAGGCGTGAGGTGAGCAGGCGAGCGGCCGCGGCCGGCACGATGAGCAACGCCACCACGAGGATGGTGCCGACGGCGCGCACCGCGGCGACGACGACGAGCGCGACGATGATGTTGAGCAACAGATCGAGCCAGGCGATCCGGAAGCCGGCGGCGGCAGCTCCCACCGGATCGAAGGTCCGGTATATCAGGGCGCGGGCACTGATCAGCAACAGCCCAAGGATGACGACCGCCAGCACGGCGGTCTCCGCGAGCTGACGCGGCGTCACCGTCAGGATGCGCCCGAAGAGAAACGACGTCAGATCCGAGGTGTACGAGGAGCGCCGTGACACGAGCACCACACCGATCGAGAACATGGCGGTGAGCACCACGGCGGTGGACGCATCGTCGGACAGCGCTCCGCCACGGCTGAGCAGGGTCAGCACCACCGCGGTCACGACGCCGGCGACCAGCGCCCCGACGACGATGCCCTCGATGCCACCGGCCAGGAACCCGATGACGACGCCGGGAAACACGGTGTGCGTCAGCGCGTCGGAGACGAAGGACAGGCGGCGGGCGAAGACGAAGACACTGACTGGTCCGCAGATGAGGGCGAGCACCGCGAGCTCGGCCAGGGCTCGCCCCATGAACGGCACGGTGAACGGCTCGATCACGGCTCCACCAGCACTGTCCGGCCGTCTCGCAACTCGATGGCATGCCCGCCGTACGCGCGGCGCAGCGTATCGGCGGTCAGGGCATCAGCGGGCGGGCCCACCGCCCACTGTCGGCCGTTGAGCACGCAGACCGTGTCGGCGAGTTCGTGCGCGACCGTCAGGTCGTGGGTGCTCAGCACCAGGGCGGTCCCCACCGCGCTGAGTTCCCGCAGCACGGACAGGATGGCTTCCTGGCTCACCGCGTCGACGCCGTTGAACGGCTCGTCGAGCAGCAACAGCCGCGGCTCGGCGGCGATGGCGCGGGCCAGCAGCACCCGCTGACGCTGGCCACCGGAGAGGACGCCGAAGTGTGTTCCCGCATGATCGGCTAGGCCGAGCCGGTCGAGCGCCTCGTGGACCGCTCGACGGTCGGCGCTCCGGGTGGGACGCCACCAGCCGATGCGCCGGTAGCGGCCCATCATGACGACCTGGGCCGCGGTCACCGGAAAGTCGGCGTCGAGGGAGTCGGTCTGGGGGACGTATCCGGTGCGGGAGCGGGCCTGGGCCGGCGTACGCCCGAGCACGGTGGACGCGCCGGCGAGGACCGGCACCAGGCCGAGGATCGACTTGATCAGCGTGGACTTGCCGGCGCCGTTCGGCCCGATCAGGGCCAGACGCTGCCCGGGGGCCAGTTCGAGGTTGACGTCGGTGAGCACGGGCGTGCCGTGGTAGCCGACGCTCACCTCGGCATAGCGAAGGGCGGCGCCGGCCACCGCGACATCGCCCATGTCAGCCGCCCAGAGCCGTGACGATGACCTGGGTGTTGTGCCGCTCCGCACCGAGGTAGGTGCCCTGAGGCGTGCCTTCGGCGCCGATGCTGTCGCCGTAGAGGGCGTCCTCACCGCCGATGACCTTGACGCCGGCCTGGTTGGCGATCGCCTCGGCGCTCTTGGGCGGTAGCGACGTCTCCGCGAAGATGGCCTTCGCCCCCGTCGCCTTGATCTTCGCGACGAGGTCGTTGAGCTGCTTCGCGCTCAGCTCGGCGGAGATGTCGAGGCTGGGGATGACCGAGCCGACGAACTGCAGCTTGTACCGGTCGACGTAGTAGCCGAAGGCGTCGTGGTTGGTCACGAGCTTCCGCTGGTCGGCAGGGATCCTGGCGAAGGCGGCCTCGTTGTCGGCGTCGAGCTTGTCGAGTTCGGCCGAGTAGCCCTTCAGGTTGTCGGCGAAGGCGGCAGCGTGTGCGGGGTCGGCCGCGGCGAGGCCCTTCTCGATGTTGGCGACCATCGTCTTGGCGTTCAGCGGGTTGTGCCAGATGTGCGGGTCGTGCTCCTCGGCCTCGTGCTCGCCCGCGCCCTCCTCGTGGCCGTCTTCGCCCTCCTCGTGGCCGCCCTCGCGCAGGGTGACGCCCTGGCTGGAGTCGACGACGGTGCCCTTGAAGCCGGCCGACTCGATGGTCTGGTCAAGCCACTCCTCAAGGCCGACACCGTTCTTGACGACGATGGCGGCCTTGCCGATCGCCTGGATGTCGGCCGGGGTGGGCTCGTAGTCGTGCGGGTCCACGTTCGGCTTGATGATCTGGGTGACGGTGACGTCGCCGCCGCCGATGGTGCGGACGAAGTCGGCCACCTCGGGTGTCGTGGCGACCACGGCGAGTCTGGTGCCGGACGAGGGGCTGCTTCCGCCCTCGGCGTCGGCGTCACCCGAGCCACAACCGCCAAGGAGAACGAGCGCGGCGGCGGTTGCCGCGGCGATGATCGTGCGTTGTCCGTGCTTCACGAAAACACTCCATTCCTGAGATGCGGAACGGTAATCGTTTTCGCTAAGTATCGTCTAATAGCGAGATGACCATGCGTTTCATGTGTCACCCCCGCGGCGCTCGAGGACCGGGCGGTCGGCCCTCAGGCCACGGCCGCCAGCGCGGCGTGCCTGCCACATCGCCAGAGGATCCCGGCCTCGCCGAACCCGGCCTCACGAGCGGCGGTGGCATGCCAGGACGCCGGAGCGGTGAACTCGGCCGGCGGGCTGTTGTCGAAGATCGCCGCCCGTTGCGCGAGCGGTGGCCGCAGCGCCTCCACCGTCCCGATGTCGTTCCACCACTGCGCCCAGGCCAACTCCGCGGCGGCTTCGTCCGGGGCGGGGTCCAACGCACCCATCAGTGACGGGAGCCCGTCGTCGGGCATGAGGTCGGCGACGATGAGCAACCCGCCGGGCGCCAGGCACCGGCGAGCGTCGCCGTAGAACGCGCGCACCTGGGCCGGCGTCAGGTAGTGCAGGGTCATGACCACCGTGATCAGGTCATGATCGCCACCCACACGGGCCGCCCAGCCCGGAGTCGACAGATCACCCTCCAGCGCCCGCACCTCGGCCGCCAGGGCACCGCGCGCCAGCGCGAGCAGCACCGGATCGATGTCCATGAGGGTGACCTCGGCGTCGGACCACCGCCGAGCCATCCGCTCGGCGAGCAGCCCGGGGCCACCGCCGAGATCGAGCACCCGGCCGGGCGTCCGACCGCGGGCAGCCTCGGCGACACGGCAGAGCGTCTCCTCAAGGGTGGCGAGGTGCGGCACAAATCCCCCCATGACCTGGGCCCAGGTTTCGCGCCACCGAACGGCCTGCGCGCGGTCGAGCACGGCGCTGGGCGGGCCGGTGGTCGTTGCCATGGGTGCACTCCGGGACGACGCGCGGACGGGAAGGCAACACGATAACGGAAGCCATTTCCGACAGGATAGGCGCTCCGATGCGGGAGAATCGGCACATCGCGGTGCGTGTCCGTCAATCGTGGTCGAGTTCGCCCAGGACCGCCAGCAGCCGGTCCACCTCCTCGACGGTGTTGTAGACGTGCAGGCTCACCCGTACGGATGCCGCCTTCTCGCCCTGGTCGCCCTGGCAGTGACCGTCCGCGCGAACCATGAGCCCGTGTGCGGCCAGGATGAACCCGAGGTCGTTCGAGCCGATCACACGGTGGCGGAAGGCGACGATGCCCTGGCGCTGCTGCACCGGGGAGTCGGTGGCCAGGCTGCTCTGACAGCCCAGCACCTCGAAGCTGGACAGCGTGCGCAGCCCGTCGGTGAGCCGCGCGCCGAGCGCGGTGTTCCAGCGGGCGATGCGATCCATGTCGGCCGCGTCGAGCCAGTCCAGCGCGGCGACCAGGCTGATGATGCCGCTGGTGTTGGGTGAGCCGCTCCAGCCGGCCGGCGCGTACGTCGGACCGCGCTGATTGCGCGCCCAGATCGCACCGGTGCCGGGCAGCGCCATCGCCTTGTGCCCGGAGAACACCACGAAGTCGACGTCGGTCGCCGCGGTGGACAGCGGCAGGTGCCCCACGCCCTGTGCGGCGTCGAGGCAGATCGGGACGGCCGGTCCGGCGACCCCGCGCAGCCTGTGCACGTTCATGTCGTTGCCGTAGACGTGGTGCACGTGGGTCGCCGCGATCAGGCGCGTCCGGTCGCTGACCAACGCCGTCAGCCGGTCGATGTCGTAGTCGTGGGCGGCGTCGTAGGGCATCGGCCGCACGTTGACGGAGATGCCCTGGTGACGCAGCAGCTCCGCGGTTTCCAGCCAGGGTGCGTTGTTGGCTGCGTGATCGGCGAACGGCACGACGATGTCGTCGCCGTCGCGCAGCTGCGGGAGGAGCCAGTCGCGGGCGATGGCGCGCAAGCCCTCGGTGGTGCCACTGACGAAGTGCACGCCCGAACGCTCCGGCGCCGGGTCGTCGAGGAAGCGGCGCAGCCGGTCGCGGGCCTGTTCGATGCGAGTGGTGGTCCGGTTCGCCCACGGGTATGTGCCACGGGCGGCGTTGGCGTTGCCGGTCGTGAGGTAAGTCAGGACCGCGTCGAGGACCGCCTTCGGCTTCTGCGAGGTCGCGGCGCTGTCCAGGTACGCCACATCGGGGTTGGCGGTGATGAGCGGGAACTGACCGCGCAACTCTTCCTGCCACGGGCGCAGCTCGTCGAGAACGTCCATGTCAATCGCGCACGAGCTCGGCGCCGGCGTCGCGCCAGGCGATGATCCCGCCCTCGAGCGAGCGCACGTCCTGATGACCCATCCGGGTCAGCAGAGCGGCGTAGCGGGCGGACTTCTCCCCCACCGGGCAGACGAGCAGCACCGGCTGGCGGCGGCCGAACGGCAGCCCGCCGTGTAGCAGCTCGGCGAAGAGCTCGTCGACGATGTTGACCGATCCATCGATGTGCAGCGCCTGGTACGCGAACGGGCTACGCAGATCGACCACCAGCCCTCGGCGCCCGGCGATCCACCGCTCGGCCTCCGCGACATCCACGGTGGCCGCCTGCCGCACGTCCGCGTCGGTCACCGCACGGAGGGAGTTGCGCCGTGGCGGCCGACCGAACAGCTCGGGGCGCCGCTCCCGCAGATAGCTCATGTAGCTCTCGACGCGGTCACAGACGATGAAGACCGCCGTACGGCGTCCGGTGAGCTGCGCGTCGATGGCGCGCAGATGGCGCACGGCGCCTTGGTAGGCGCCGCCGCCGGTCGGCCCGGCGAGCGTGCCGCACCGGCGTACGAGCGTCAGCAGACCATCGATGGCGTCGTCGGCGGTGATCGTCTCCACCGTGTCGTAGACGTCGGGGTCGAAGAGGCCGACCTCGTGCACCTCGTCGATGGTGCGGATGCCCGGGATGAAGTCGGACTTGTGCGCCACCAGCCCAATGACGCGCACGTCGGGATTGTGCTGGCGCAGCGCAGCCGCGACGCCGGTGGAGGAACCGGCCGTTCCGACGCAGGCGATGAAGTAGTCCGGGGCCCTGCCGTCCAGGTCCTTCACGATCTCCGGGCCGGTGCCACTCAGGTGCGCGTCGACGTTGAGCTCGTTGAAGTACTGGTCAGTGTGCAGGTAGCCGCCGCCCGAGCCGGCGAGCTGGTGGTACATCCGGGTCAGCGGGTCGTCGGTGTCGGTCGGGTCGAGGCACTCGGCCTGCCCGGGCAGCTCGTCGATCTCCGCGCCGAGCAGCAGCAGCAGGTCCTTGATCTCGGCAACCTTCATGCGGTTGGTGATGCTCTTGAAGCTGAGCCCGTACAGGCCGGCGATGACGGCGAGAGCCTTGGCCGTGTTGCCGCTCGACAGCTCGACGATGGTGTCGCCGCGCTCGACAGCCTCGTTGAGCAGAGGTCGGACCATGTTCCAGGCGGCGCGGTCCTTCAACGAGCCGAACGGGTTGAGCAGCTCCATCTTGGCGTACAGGTCGATGTTCCGCAGACCGTGCACGGTGGGATCGATGCGTACCAGCGGGGTGTTGCCGATGGCCTCGGTCATCGTCTCGAATCTCATGGTGCCTCCGCGGGATGGTGAACGGGCCAGTACTGCTCGTCGAGGCACCATCGCCACGCGCCGTCGTCGCGGTACATCGCCACCTTGCGGCCGACCGGCTGCCGCAGCGCCTGCGTGGCGCTGAAGTCCATGAGGTAGCCGGCGGTGTTGACGAAGGCCAGCAGGTCGCCGGTGCGGGGCCGGGTCGGCAGGAAGACCTTGCGCCGAGTGATGAGATCCGCTTCGAGACAGAGGTTGCCGAACAGGTAGACCCCTGCGGGCCGGGGATCGGCCGGGGGCGTCCGGTGCACGACGACCGGGTCCATCAGCACGCCGTGCTCCTCGAGGCTGACATCGCGTGCGTTGCAGTCCAGGCGCACGATTGTGTCGCCGTCGGCCTCGTCGCGTACCTCCAGAACACCGGCCAGGACCAAGCCGCACTGGTCGAGCAGGGCCCGGCCCGGCTCGACGTGCAGGTCGTACATGTTGTCCAGTAGCAGCGTCCCGAGTGGACGACGCTGTTCGGGCGCGGTTGTCCGCAGCAGGCGATCGAGATACGCGGCTCCCGAGACGGGCCGGTGAGCGGGGTAGAGGTTCAGCGAGCCCCGAACGTGACCACCCTCGGCACGCAGCCCATAAGCGTGGCCGTTCCAGGTCAGCGGCGCCCGCCTGCCGAGCACCGCCTCGGTCAACGCGGAGGTGTACTGCTCCCACTGCGTGCCGTCGGCGAGGTAGTCCGCGCCGAACCCACCGCCGATGTCCACCGACCATGGCCGCAGCCCGCGCCGACGACACCCGTCCAGCGCACCGAGGCAGCCCTCCAGCGCCACGGCCTTCTCCGGCAACCCGATGGTGTCGAGGTGAAACGCCACCCCGACCAGATCCAGGGCCTCGGCGTGTTTCTCGATCACGTCGAGGACCTGGCTCACGGCGGTGGCCGGCACCCCGAAGCGGCTACGGCGACTGCTGAGCTGTACGCCTGACGAGGTGAAGCCCGACAGTCGTGCCATCACCCGCACGGGCGGCAACGCCCAAGCCGTGACCAGTGTGGCGAGCGCCACCAGTTCCTCGACCGAATCGGCGCTGACGGTGACCCCGGCGCGGGCGGCGAGCCAGAGAAATTCCGGATTCTTCGGCCCGGTCGCCATGATCCGCTGCGGCACGAAGCCGGCACCGAGCGCGTGCTGCAACTCGGCCAGCGACGCCACGTCGATACCCGCGTCGGTGGCGGCGAGTTCTCGTACGAGGGCACTTGACCGGTTGGCCTTGTGCGCGTAATAGATCTGACCGGAGAGGCGATGGTCGGAAAAGACGGAGCGAAATGCGGCAACGTTGCCCGACAACTGCTGTGGAAGAATCACTCCGAGTGGAGAGCCCAACGCGTCGGTTAATTGTGCCAACAAGACGGTTTCGTCGAGAGCCGACTGCAATGTCGGATCGATTCGCGGAGACAGGTAAAGGGGCAATGCGACTCCTGAGGTGAGTCGTGGAGCCACGGGCGCCGCCACTCCCCTCGCCGAGAACCCTTCGTAGCGGCGGCCTCCTTCAACGTAACCGATGTTCCGACGCCCGCCAAGGGGTGACGGATGAGCGACTGGACGCACACCGCCACATAAACAAATGCGCATATGTGACGGTGTGCGTCAATGTAGATGTCGACTATTCGGCAAGCCTCAACCGCACCTTGTTCCCCTCGAACACCCCCGAGCCGAGCGTCGTGGTGTTCCAACCCGGCCAGAGCAGATCCGGATCCTGGGTCAACGGCAGCAACCAGACCTGACTGCCCGCCGGCCCGAGGAAGGCGAACCGGGGATCGTCCGGAACGGCCATGGCCGCCTCCGGCAGAACCTGGAACGTCACGTCCGCCGGGTCCCGCGTCACCGAAGGGCTGACGGTGTCGTCGTGCACCTTCAACGACTACACACCACCCTCGTAGTGCACGTCGAGCGCATCGGTGTGCCCCTTGGACAGCACCACCTTCTCGGCCGCCGATGCGGCAGTCGGCGCCAGCACCGTGCCGGCGACCACCACCGCCCCGGCAACCAGGGCCGCGAAACCGCGAGCCCTCACCATCGCATTCATACCTCCCCTTTCACACCGCGCGTACCTGCGCGCGGTGGTACACCTGGTGACATCACCACGACGCCTTGCGCACCCCGGGCAGCTCGCCCCGCAGGGCCAACTCGCGGAATCGCACTCGGGACAGCCCGAATCGGGTCAGCACACCGCGCGGGCGGCCGTCGATCTGGTCCCGCGACCGCAGCCGCACCGGGCTTGAATCCCTCGGCAGCCGGCTGAGCCGGCGGACCGCCTCGGCGCGTACGTCCGGGTCGGTGTCCGGGTGGCGAACCATCCGCTTCAGCTCCACCCGCACCTCGGCGTACCGGGCCACCAGTTCCTCGCGGTACGCCTGCCGGTTGACCAGGCTCTTCCTGGCCATCAGCGGGCCTCTCGGAACTCGACGTGCCGGCGTACGACCGGGTCGTACTTGCGGAGGACCAGCCGGTCCGGGTCGTTGCGACGGTTCTTGCGGGTGACGTACGTGTAGCCGGTGCCGGCGGTGCTGCGCAGCCGCACGATCGGTCGAACGTCGGTCTGCCGGGCCATCAGACCTTCACCCCGCGGGTACGAAGCTCGGCGACGACCTTCTCGATGCCCTTGCGGTCCACGGTCTTCAGCGCCTTTGCCGTCAGGGTGAGGCTGACCCATCGCCGTTGCGACGGCAGCCAGTAGCGGTGGTTCTGCAGGTTGGGGTTCCACCGGCGGCGGGTGCGCCGGTGGGAGTGCGACACGGCGTTGCCGAAGCTCGGCTTCGCCCCGGTGACGTCACAACGTCGGGACACAGTGAATGCTCCTTGCCCAGGTCGTCACGATAACGACAATGGTTTTCAGTTTTACATCACCCGTTCGGTCAGACCCACGCGGGGGGCTGACCGATCTCGACGGAACAGTCGGCACCGAGGCGGTGGTGGGGCGAGGACGCGACGCGGGTGCCGGGCTGGGTAGAGCAGCAGGTTGCACTCCCGTCGGGTCGGGCGATCCCGATTCGGCCGCGCTGCGGCCACCCTCCCGGACCGCCGTTCGCTTCGGCAGCTTCGGTGTGCTTAGAATGACAATCGTTTTCAGTAAGTCGAGAGGAGTGCGATGTCGTCGTCACCACAGGCCCCGACGCACGTCATGACAACGGATGCCGATACCCGCCCGTCGTTGACCGTGCTGTCCGGGTTCTGGCCGGCGGCGACCTTCGCCGTCGCCCGCACGTTGCTCGCCGCCGACCCGACGCTGCTGCTGGTGCGGCACGACCTCACCGGGATCCGCGACGGCGTCGTTCGTCGGGTGGTCCGTTCCGGGACCGGCATCATCGAGGACGAGCAGGTCGGCCTGAGGCACGCCTGCGTCTCCTGCACCCTGCGCGAGGACGTGCTGCCCACCCTCGTCCGACTCACCCGAGCCAACCCCGGCCGAGACCTGGTGCTGATGCTGCCCGAGGTGGTCGAACCCGAGGCGGTCGCCGCCGCCTGCGTCCACTGTCTCGTCGACGGCGCACCAATCACCGACCTCATCCGCATCGACTCCTACGTGACCGTCCTCGACGCCGAACATCTGCTTGACGGCCTGGCCAGCACCGACGACCTCTCCGCGCTCGGCATCCAGGCCGCCGAGGACGACGATCGCGCGCTCGCCGACGTCGTGGTCAGGCAGATCGAGTACGCCGACACCCTGGTGCTCTGGGGACAGTCCCGGGAGGGCACGTTCGACACCAGCAGGATGTCGGTTCTGCTGCAGCGGATGGCGCCGTGGGCGGCTCACATCCGGGTCGACGGCGACCTCGTCGACGCCACCATGCTGACCCGTCAGCTGCGCCACACCCATCGGCACCGGCCGGAGACTCCCGGGGTGCTCGCCCGCGGCCTGCAGGGCTACACGCTGGGCACGCACGAGCCGGAGTCCGACTGCGGTGTGGTCTCCGCCGTCTTCCGCGCTCGCCGCCCGTTCCACCCGCAGCGCCTGCACGACGTACTGGAGGACGTCAACGCCGAGATGATTCGCTCGCGGGGTTACCTATGGCTGGCCAGCCAACCCGACACCGTGGTGGCCTGGGAATTCGCCGGCGGCGGTCTGGCCATGGGCTCGCTCGGGCACTGGCTGGTGAGCCTGCCCGAGGACCGCTGGGAGCACGTCGAAGACCAGCGCCGGCTCGCCGCCGCTCTGGACTGGGACCCCTACTACGGCGACCGCCATCAGCACCTGGTGCTGATCGGCCTCGACGTCGATCCCGTCGAGCTGCACCGCACCCTCGCCGGCTGCCTGCTCACCGACGCCGAACTCGCCGACGGCGAGGAGATCTGGCGCACCTACCACGACCCGTTCGCCGGCTGCTTCCCCCTCGATGCGACGGAACTTGCCGACACCGACACCGACACCGACACCGACACCGAAGGAGCGCAACCCGCATGAAGCCCGGAATCCACCCCGACTACCGACCCGTCGTCTACCGCGACAGGGGCGCCGACTTCGCCTTCCTCACCCGCTCCACCGCCACCAGCGACCAGACCATCGAGTGGACCGACGGCAACACCTACCCCGTCCTCGACGTCCAGGTCTCCTCCGCCAGTCACCCCTTCTGGACCGGCAAGCAGCGCCTGCTCGACACCGCCGGCCGGGTCGAGAAGTTCCGCAACAAGTACGCCCGCCACGGACTCCAGGGCAGATGAGCGCCAGGGTGCCCGTCGACCGGACCGACCAGCGCCGCAGCTGGTCGACGCCGCCCGGCACGGCTGGGTCCGGCATCTGACGATCGTCCGCGAGCTGGTCGGTTCCCCCGACCGGCTCGCGGGCGATATCGGCGAGCGCCGAAGCGGCCACCTTCGCCGGCCTTTCACCCGCTTCGACCGTACGGCCCTCGTCTACGAGCCCACCCTGCGCAGAGTCAGGCCGCTCACGTCGCCCACGGCCCCCGCTCGTTACACGTCGCGGTGTCGACACACCGCTCGGCGCCCACGAAGCGACCAGGGCCGGATCTTCCGACGAGCCGGCCCTGGTCGGTCACTGACAGATCCGCCGAAAGCTCAGCGAGCGCACTCGGCGCACGTGCCGAAGATCTCCAGGGTGTGACCGACGTCGGTGAATCCGTGCTGTGCGGCGAGCTGGTCGGCCCACCGTTCCACGGCTGGCCCGGCCACCTCCACCGTGCGTCCGCAGTCACGGCAGACAAGGTGATGGTGATGCTTGCTCTGACTGCAGCGGCGGAAGAGTTGCTCGCCGCCCGGCAGCCGAGTCGAGTCGATCTCGCCGGTGTCCACCAGCAGTTGCAACGTCCGGTAGACGGTGGTCAGGCCGACCCCCGCCTTGCGCTCCAGCAGCATCTGGTGCAGTTGCTGCGCCGAGTGGAAGCCCTCCACCTCGCGCAACAGCGCCAGCACCTCCCCGCGCTGCCGGGTGTTTCGGGGCACCTTCGCCATCGCCTGGTTCACCGTGGCCGCCATCCTCCCGTGATCTCGGCCGCCGCCGACCTACTCGTCTCCGACGCCCCACCGCGGCCGGTCGGACCATTATGCGTCGTCCGGCACCATCGACGCCGTGCCATCTCCGGCCTCACCTCACCGGTGCCGACCAGCGGAGAGCCGGCCGTTATGAGGAACACCACCGGCGAGCAGGACAACCGGAACGATCACCGGTAGGACCCCAGGAGCGGCAACGGGTCCGGCGTAGGGGCCGAGTGTCAGGAGCCCGTGACCGGGACCGGTTCGGCATGGTCGTGCTCGTGCGGATCGCCGAGGTCCCAGGTGGGGAACGGGTCGGGTAGTGCCCGCCAGGCGTCCTGACCGGCGGCGATCTCAGTGTCGGTGAGTAGGCACGTGATCAGGGCGGCCCGCAGGCCCTGGACGTCCAGGTCGACACCGATGAGAACGAGTTCCTGCTGTCGGTCCCCGAAGACCGGATGCCAGCGGGACCGCAGCTCGGCCCGCTCCTCGGGGTCCTCCGGCCACTCCCCGGAGACCACGACGGGCACGCCGACCGGGTCGCACCGGCCCGACGGTCCGACCTGCGACCACAGCGCCTGCACGTCCGGCCGGCTGGCCAGCCACAGGAACCCCTTCGACCGCACCACCCCGAACACCTCGAGACCGCCGGCCAGCAGGTCCCACAACCGCTGCGGGTGCAACGGCCGGTGGTCCCGGAACACGAGGCTGAAGATGCCGTACTCCTCGGTCTCCGGCACGTGCCCACCGTTGAGCTCGGCGACCCAGCCGGGCGCCGTCTCCGCCCGCTCCAGATCGAACCGGCCGGTGTGCAGGATCTCCGCCGGTGCCACCCGGCCGTGCACGGCACGGACCTGTCGGGCGGCCGGGTTGAGGCGGGTCAGCAGCGCCTCCACCACCGCCAGATCGCCGGGGGCGAGCAGGTCGGTCTTGTTGACCACCAGCACGTCGGCGAACTCGATCTGATCGACCAGCAGGTCGGCGATGCCCCGGTCGTCTCCCTCGTAGGCGGCCAGCCCACGCGCCGCCAAGCTCTCCCCCGCCTCGATCATGCTCCGCAGGCCCGCTGCGTCGACGACGGTGACGGTGGTGTCCAGGCGGGCCAGGTCGTCGAGCACCTGCCCGTCCTCCACACCGAAGGCGAAGGTGGCGGCCACCGGCATCGGCTCGGAGATACCGCTGGACTCGATCAGCAGGTAGTCGAATCGGCCCTGTCGGGCCAGCCGGGCCAGGCCACCTCGTTGAGCAGATCGTCACGCAACGTGCAGCAGATGCAGCCGTTGGTCAACTCGACAAGCCGCTCCTCGGTCCGTGACAGCGCCCCACCTTCGCGCACCAGCGCGGCGTCGATGTTCACCTCGCTCATGTCGTTGACGATCACCGCCACTCGCAGCCCGTCCCGGTTGCTCAGCACATGGTTGAGCAGGCTGGTCTTGCCCGCGCCGAGGAACCCGGACAGCACCGTCACCGGCAGGCGGTCGGTCACGGTTGATCCACCACCTGACGTCCCCTGTACAGGCCGCAGTGTGTGCAGGCCCGGTGCGGCACCACCATCTCCTTGCGGGGGCAGGGGCAGGGCGTCAGCTGCGGCACGCTCGCCCTCCACTGCGCCCGCCGGTGCCGGGTGTTCGACCGCGACATCTTCCGCTTCGGTACGGCCACGAGGTCTCCATTCACGAGAGGTCGGACCACACCTTAACCGTATTGGTTTTCATTTTCCACACGGCCTCACGTTCAGCCGCGCCGGCCGGGCCCACACAGATCGCCAGCGCGGCGCAAGCCCGCAGGACAAGCCCCGAGGCAGCCGTCTTGGTCAAGCTCCGGGTACGGCGGCGCCATCCGGCGCCCCTCGCCCGGTGGCGGGCGTACTCAGGACGAGCGAAGCTGCTCGCGGAGCCAGGCCCGGTCGGGGTTCACGACAGCCTGACCGCCGAGCACGACGGTGGGCACGGTCTCGTTGCCGCCAGCTACCGCCCGGACGGCGGCAGCACCCGCCGGATCGTGCCAGATGTCCACCCAGTGCGCCCGCCGGGCGAGCCGGCCCAGGGAGAACCGGAGCTGGAGGCAGTATCGACAGCCGGGGCGCCAGTACACGATCGGCCGGCCATCCGCCGCGCTGGCCCGCTGCGCCTCGGCGGCGTCCACCGACCCGGGGAAGGCCCACGGGGACAGCAGCAGTGCCAACGCCGAGAAAATCAGCAACTCAACGGCACCGACGGCGGGCAGACCGGCGGCCAGTTGCGCCACCAATACCAGCACGCCACACACCGCCATCAGGATCGTCAGGGTCCACCGTCGCAGCACGCCGGGGACCCTACCGCCAGACACGCGGATGCGCCGTCTTCGCGCGCCACCCACGACCCAGCTGCGGGTCGACAGCTGCGGCGCCCTTGTCATCGCCGGCCAGCGCATCCACGCTGGCATCAATCACGCCGCCTCACCGTCGCACATGCCGGCACCACCTTCCGCAACCACCTCGTCACCGAGGTCCCCACCAGGGCGATCGCGCGGTTCAAGCCCGCAAGCCCGAACCCCGCTACGGTGCACCCTCAGCCAAAGCGGTACAGGACAAGGATGGACAACCGAACGGACCCGATCGAGATCATCGCCCGGGTGGACGAGCGTGACGGCAAGCAGCGCGCCTTCGAGGTGGGCTCTACGAAGCCCACAAAGCAGGCTGGTCCGTGACGGCGGAGTCGACCTCGGTAGATGAGCCAGGTGACGAATGCGGAGTCGTACACATCGAAGGTTTGAAGTACCGTGTTCGCCACGCCAAGCGAGTCCGGGGCCGGGTCGCGACCGCGCCCCCGGGACAGCACCTGATGGCTGCCACCCTCAAACGGAGGATGGGCGAATCGGACGGCGTCTCCTGGACGTTTGAGTTCATGCACACGGCCTGGGCTGAGCCGATCATCGAGGATGCCTAGGGCAGCCACCGTTGCACCCTGTTACTACAAATTTGCGATCACCCGCCGGGTCAGAACCTTGGACTCCATCGGGTCGCGGCCGATCGCGCTCGGATCGGTGACCAGGTTGCCGGGTTATCTCCAGCCTGACGGCGATGGCTGGCTGCTGAAGGCCCCGAGTCAGCGGTGCAACACCCCGGCACGACTTCCACGCGGAGCGGCTGATGGCCGCTGACAGGGTCACGTATCGGACGTCAGACCCGGCGGCCGAGGCAAGGGCTGAGCGCAGGCAAGGCGTTCTTGGGGAACGCATGCTTTGCGCCGCCGATGACAGTTACGGCCGCGACGATCAGGAGGATCAGTGCCGCCCAGGTGATCGAGGCAGTGCCCAGGCCGGCGAGCAGGAGACCGCCGACCAAGCCACCGACTGCGATAGAGGTGGAGAAGATCGTGATGGTGATTGACTGAGCGACGTCGGCGGCTTCTCCTGTCGCGTTGATCGTGGCACCCACGAACAGGCTTGGGGAACTGCCGAACGCGAAGCCCCACGCGGCGACGGCGACGTAGACCAGGACCGGTGCGTCCGCGAGGACGCCCAGAGCGAGCACGCTGGCTCCGAACAGCAGGGTGCTGCTCACGACGAGCTTGCGCAGGTGTCGGTCGATGTGCGTTCCGACCACGAGAACGCTGAGCACGGAGGTGACTCCGAAGGCGAACAGCACCCAGCCCGTATGGTCGACCATCCCCAGATGAAGAAGAAGGTCGGTGATGTACGTGTAGAGAATATTGTGCGCGATCATATAGGTGGCAAGAGTGAACAGAATGGGCCGCAGTCCTGGGATGACCAGGACGTGCGAGATCTTGAAGCGTGCGTCGACCGGCTGGCCGGGCAGGTTCGGGAGGGCCGCCAGGACCCACGCCATGGTCATGATGGTCACGGCGGCCGAGGCGTGGAAGGCGAGTTGCCAGCCGCCGAGGCTGCTGAGCCAGGTCCCCAGCGGAATACCCAGGGCCAGCCCGATGGGGGTTCCGGCCAGGGCGATGGCGATGGCACGCCCCTGTCGTCGCTCTGGCGCGAGGCGGGCGGCGTAGCCGCCGAGAAGAGGCCAGATGAGTCCGGTTCCCAGCCCGGCGACGAAGCGGAGCACCATTGTCAGCGTGAAGTCGCTGGACAGCGCGGTGAGCACATTGGTGACGGCGACCATGGCCAGGGCGAGTTGCAAGACGTGCTTGCGCGGCCAGGTGGCCGTCGCCCGCGCAAGAGGGATAGCGCCGAGCGCGGTGGCGAGCGCGTAGATCGTGACGGTCTGGCCGGTCAGCGAGACGCCCGTGTGCAGAGTGCGGCTCATTTCCGGCAGGAGACCCGCCGGGAGGCATTCGGTGAGGATGCTGATAAAGCCGGCCAGGAAAAGGCCGAACAATGCTTTTCCCGGAAGGCGGCCTTGTCGGGCAGTCGCCGAGGTCGGGCCTGTGGATGTGGTGATGATGTCGGTCATGGAGCTCTTTCAATTGCGGCACGGAGCCCATCAGGGCGGATGGCGCCTTGGCGGGCGGATTGGTGACGGCAGGAACGGGTGATCCGTCGGGCCTGGCCATGGGCTTGCAGGCCCGGTTCCTCAGGACACGTCGAGCGTGCTTCAGGCTCGCAGTGCTAGCCAGCCACCTGCTTCGTCTACGTCTCGTGTGGCTATCACTGGCAGGGACAGGCTGCGTCGCGTACTGGGTGGGATAATCGAGATATGGCAACCGGCCACGCCACCCACACCAACCTCTCAGCCGCTTCGGAAACGGATGCCGAACCGGCCCCGCGGGAAGGGCTCGACCCCCGCGCGGAACTGAGCGAGTTTCTGCGCACCCGCAGGGCACGCCGCAAGCCGGCCGATGTAGGGCTGACCGACTACAGCCGACGGCGCCGCGTCCCGGGTCTGCGCCGGGAAGAACTCGCGCAACTCGCGGGAGTCTCTGCGGCGTACTACACGCGATTCGAGCAGGGCAACGCCCGCAATGTCTCGCGCGAAGTGCTGGACGCGATTTCCCGCGTACTCAAACTCTCCGAAGCCGAGCACGCCCATCTGGTGCGCCTGGCCCAGCCCAAGCGGCATCAGCGCCGGCCCACGCCGTCGCGCCAGCAGGTGAGGCCCGAGATACGAGAACTGCTCGCCGCACTGGAAGGCGTGCCAGCGTACGTCTGGGGCCGCCGCACTGATGTGCTGGCCTGGAACCAGACCGCCTCCGCCCTCTTCGGTGACTGGGCAGCCCGTGCCCCACAGGACCGGAACTGGGCCAGAATCACCTTCCTCGACCCGGCGTCCCCGAAACTGTTCCCTGATTGGGAGGCCAAGGCGTATGACGTGGTGGGACAACTACGACTGGGGGCCGGCCTGCACACGGACGACTGGATGCTCGCGTCCCTGATCGGCGAACTCTCCATAAAGAGCGAGGACTTCCGCAGGCTGTGGGCCGCTCACGACGTTCAGAAAAAGACGCATGGTGGCATCCGCCTGTCGCATTCGCTGGTGGGGGAACTAACGCTGCGCTACGAGACTTTCGCGCTCCCCGGCGATCAGGAGCAGTCGCTGAGCACCTACCACGCCATGCCTGGCTCACCCTCAGAAGAGGCGCTGCGGCTGCTGGCCAGTTGGGGAGCAGACGCCTCGCGAGAGCGGGCTGGCAACAAATCGCATTGAGGAATGCATCGACAGGTGGGCGGCTGAAGGCCGCCGCTCCATTGCTGTCGCCGTCCGGCCGCCGTGTCACGTGACGGGCGGTCGTCGATGCGACCGGCGGTATTTCGCCTCAGGAACGGTCGAAGGGTTGTTCACCGAGGACGCGGAGGAAGTCGAAGCTGTCGGCGGTGGCCGTGCCGGGTTGGGGCCGGAAGATGACGAGGCGCTGACCCGTGGTGGTGCTCAAGACGACGTCGCACTGTACGTCCAGACGCCCGGCTTGCGGATGGACGAGGATTTTGCGGGTGGTCTGTAGTGGGGAGACCTGCATGTCGGACCAGTACTGGACGAATTCGGTGCTGGCGGCGGTGAGATCGGCGATCAGTTGGTCGGAGACGGGGTCGTGGCCGCCGCGGACGGCGGCCGCGCGTAGGTCGGCGACGTATCCGCGGCCGATCGCCTCGTGTTCCTCCGGCACGTTGAGCACGCGGGATTCGGGGTTGGTGAACCAGCGCCAGGTCACGTTCGCGCGCCGGGCGTCGCCGTCGGTCCAGGAGCCCAGCAGCGCGCGACTGAGGGTGTTCTGGGCGAGGATGGTGGTGCGGCCGTCGATGACGTGTGCGGGCACGGTGGTGAGTGCGTCGAGTAGGAACATCATCGCGGGGTCGACGTACCCGCTCACAGTGGTGGTCGTCGGCGCCGAATATCCGGCGAGATGGTAGAGGTAGTCGCGCTCGTCGATGGAGAGACGCAACGCCCGGGCAAGGCTGCCGAGTAGGGCCTCTGAGGGTTTGACGGCCCGAGACTGTTCTAGTCGTTCGTAGTAGTCGACAGACAGGTTTGCCAGCAGTGCGACTTCTTCGCGGCGTAGGCCGGGGGTGCGGCGCCGCCCGCCGGATACAAGCCCGACGTCGGCCGGCCGGAGTGCCTGCCGGCGAGCCCGGAGGAAGTCGCCAAGTTCGGTTCGTGCCACGAACTTCCCTTCCCGGAAGACGGCGCCACCAGGACGGTTGGTGGCGCCGCGAAGATCCCGTCGATCTCGGACATTACTCCTGGATTGCGGCCATTGCCGGTCCGGTGTAGCGCTCGCCGACGGCGGCACCGACCGGAGCAGCGGCGCTGAGTTCCTCGAAGACGCCGGCATCAACCTTGAACTGCGCCGCGGCGACGTTCTCCTCCAGATAGGTACGACGCTTGGTGCCAGGAATTGCGGTGATGTGGTCACCTTGCGCCAACACCCAGGCCAACGCGAGTTGGCCGGGAGTGACACCCGCCTGTTCCGCGATGGCGCGGATCCGGTCCACCAGGAGCAGGTTCTGCCGCAGGTTCTCCTCGGCGAATCGGGGCCAGGTGCGACGCCAGTCGTTCTCGGGCAGGTCGTCGAGGGTGCGAACTGAGCCGGTGAGGAAGCCACGGCCCAGCGGCGCGTAGGCGACAAACCCGATGCCCAGTTCGCGCACCGTGTCGAGCACACCGTTGGCCTCAACATTGCGAGTGAACAGCGAGTACTCGGTCTGCACCGCGGACAACGGCGCGGCGGCGTGCGCGGCGCGGATGTTGTCCGGCGACGCCTCGCTGATCCCGAGATAGCGGACTTTGCCTTCGGCGACAAGTTCGCCGAGCGCGCCGAAGGTCTCCTCGACCGGTACGGTCGGGTCGACCCGGTGTTGGAAGTACAGGTCGATGCAGTCGGTGCCGAGCCGGCGCAGCGATCCCTCCAGCGACTTGCGCACGTAGTCAGGCTGCCCGTTGGCGCCGCCGATGATGCGGCCGGCATCGTCGAACGTCACACCGCCGAACTTGGTCGCGATGATGGCCTGATCGCGACGTCCCCTCAGCGCCCGGCCGAGTAGTTCCTCGCCGGTGAGCGGGCCGTACATGTCGGCCGTGTCGAACAAGGTCACGCCTAGTTCGAGTGCGCGGTGCACGGTGGCGACGGACTCCGCGTCGTCCGGCGTGCCGTACATAGCGGTCATGCCCATGGTGCCGAGCCCTTCGACCGAGGCCACCAGTCCTTGACCACCGATTGCATGTTTCTGCAAGATCACCTTGGTGTCTCTTCCCTCATGTCACGAAGCGACGTCCGATCGTTCATCACCAGCCTGCGGCAGATCGTGGCCGTTATCGGCGTTCTGTCTATCCTCGGCCTGACAGGGCGACGATCTGACGGGTCGGCTCGCCGACCGGTTGTGCGGCTCTAATCGTCGGCGCCATGCTTAACCAGCGTTGGCACGTCGCATCTCTCCAGATCCGCGACGAAGTTCGTCTTCAGAGAGCGCCGTGATGCTCTCGCAGCATTCTTCAGCTCGGCCTGCATGCTATATCTCCCCAGAACCCGTCGGGGGACGCTGCGCGAAAGCAGGTGGCGTTGCGATCGGGTCGGGCCGCTCGCCGCCGTCGGGCGCGCCAGCCGGGGCCGTGCGGTCGGCCCGGCCGTGGGTCGCTCGGCGCTGAGGTGGTCGTGCGTGACGAGGCCAGACTCCACCGCGTGGCAATCGACGAATGGCTCCAACCCGAGCTAGCGCGACGCCCCGGCTCGACCGGCGGCGGCACACTGAGGGCATGCTGATCGTGGTGGGCGTGCTCGCCGTCGCCGTACCCGGCGCGCTCGGCTGGTTCGTGGGCGAGGCGTTGGGCGGCCACGGCGAGGTGGGCCTGGCCGTGGTGTACGGCATCGTCGTCCTGCTGTGGGCGCTGCTTGACGAGCACACCGGCGAGACCACCTTCATGGCGATCCTCGCCTTCGTGCTCGGCCTGCCGATCGTGTACGTCGTGGTTGTCGCGATAAAGCTGCTCGTCCTGGCGCTCGGTCTCGCCGACCTGAGCGCTCGCGACGTCCTGCTGTCCAGCCTGCTGAGCGCGTTGGCCGGCACGGGAATCAGTGTCGGGCTCTCGCTCGTCGGCGCGTTCAAGCGGGCGACGGAGCCGTCGGCCGGCCGGCGCCCGGCCGACCTGGAAGAGTCGTTCCTGTCCGGCCTGTCGTTCCGGATGCCGCTCGCGCTGCTCATCGCCGGCCTGATGGACCTACCCGAGACCCCGGCGGCACGCGTCGTGACCGGTACGGCGTGGGGCGTCGCCGCCGCGGTCTGCGCAGTCGTCCACACCGGGCTCGTGGACCGGGAGCCGATCCGGCGCGCGTGGTTCCACATCGTCGTGGTGCAGGTCATCCTGCTGGCCTGCGGCCTGTTCGCCGTCATTCAGAGCCTCGGTGAGGCGAACCTGGTCGACGAAGCCGTGCAGCTCGCGGTGCCGGCCAGCGCGGCGTGTGCCGTGACGTATCTGCTGACGTTGCTCGGCGCCACCGCCGCCCACCTGTTGCCCCGTCGCACCCCTGACGCGGGGAAACCGACGCCGTCGAGGGCGGCAACAACCAGCTCAAACGACACCGGGCCCCGGCTACCAGGTTCGACAAACTCGCCGCGCGCCACGGGCACACACTCCCCGTCGTAGCAATCATCGAGTAGCTCAAACGCGGACTGACGAACACGGCAACTTGCCGCCGTGGCCCTCACCGGGCGCGGCGCCGCAGGCGGCCGGGCGACGGCCCCCCGGCCGGCGCTTGGCTACTGGTCGTACTGGGCGAGCACTCGTTGGATCGCCGCTGAGATGTAGGGCGGGATCCGCAGTTCCGGGAGCCGTTCCGGCGGGAAGAAGCGGAGCTCGACGCCCTCGGAGAGGGGCAGCAGTTGCGGTTGGCCATTCCAGCGGGCAGAGAAGAAGGTGATCAGCTGCCCGGACCCCAGTTCGTCCTTCACCTGGAACAGCTCGGTGATCTCGTCAGCCACCAGACCCGCCTCTTCGAACAGTTCCCGCTCGACGGCCTGACGCGGGCTCTCTCCGGGGTCGCAGCCGCCGCCCAGGACGCTCCAATAGCCGGGCCAGGTGATTCCCGGGATGTCATCCCGTAGGTGCAGCAGGAGATCGCCGGAGTCATCGAAGATCAGGGCTACCGCGCCCTGGCGCTCATCGTTACTGGTCATGCGCCCGCCGTAACTGGCTCGTAGGTTCGCTCTGCTCGGGTCTCGACGAGGTCACGGGCGGGAACGGCGACCGGCGCTCCAGCGCGAACCCGAACGAGAGCTGTCGCTGGTCAATACCAGCGGCCGCCAGTTCGCTGAGCGCTCAGGCCGCAGGCGATATCTCCGTCGGCCCACGCCAGCGCCTCCCGCACGACTCGACGGATCAGGATACAACCGCCACGCCCTGGTCCTGCCCGGGGCGGAGGCGGTGCTCGCCTCCGCGCTGGAGGTGTGTCGTCCCCTGGCATCCACGCTCATGTCCCTCTCCGAGGAACGGCTGGACGCGACTGATGCGATCAGCCGGCGCACCCCGTGGATCAGGACGGGACTCATCCGGACCTCGGTGCAGATCCTGCTGAGCTTCGCGCCGGGCCTGGTCCTGATCCGCGTCGTCTCCACCGACCGCTACGGCAGCGCCGGCCTGGGCGCCATCCTCGCCGTGTCCGCCGCCGCGGCTCTGATCGGCACCGTGGTGGCGGCCATTCAAATACCCCGCCTTCCGGGGCTCTGGGCCAACATCGGCTTCGTTTGTTACACCCCGGTATTCATCTGCATTCTCATTCCCGTTCCACTCTGGGTGTTCGTCGCCGCGATCGGAGTGGGCGGCATAGGAATCAGTCTGCACGGTGTCTGGTGGTACGCTGCGCCCAATGAGGGCGTGGCAGTTGGTCTCCGTGGCCGGGTAAACGCAACCGATCTGATGACCACAAAGCTGCTCGAGCCGGCCGGCATGGCCCTGGCAATTCCGGCGACATCTCACCTCGGAATGCAGTCCATCTGCCTGATCGGTGCCACCACGTTCATGGCCGCACCGGCCCTGGCCCTGCTCACCAACGGCTTTCCGCAGTACGGACGGCACCTTTCTCCCGCACCCAGCCCCGTGGAAAGGAAGACGGCATGAGCACGGCCGGACCGGTGATCGACGAAGCACTCGTGGCGCGATTGATATCGGACCAGTTCCCTGAGTGGGCTGGTCTACCCATCGTCGCCGCGTCACCGCAGGGTTGGGACAACCGGACGTTCCGGCTCGGCGACACGCTGACCGTCCGGCTGCCGAGCGCCGAGGGTTACGCGCACCAGATCCTCAAGGAGAGCCGCTGGCTGCCATACCTGGCGAAGCATCTGCGGATCGCGGTGCCGAAGCCGCTCGAACTCGGTCACCCCGCGCACGGCTACCCGTTCGCCTGGTCGGTCAACGCGTGGCTGGACGGGCAGGTGCTCTCCCTCGCCGCCATTCCGGACGAGGCGGCGCTCGCCATGGAACTCGCGTCCTTCCTGGTCGAGTTGCGCGCCGTACCGACGGACGACGACGCCCCCCGGCCCGGCCCCGACACCGCCCACCGGGGCGGGCCCTTCGCGTACTACGCACCCGAGGCGCGGGCGGCGCTCCGCTCGCTGGACGTCGAGTCCCCCGTCACCGACCAGGTGATCGATGAGGCGTTGGCGTCGCAGTGGGCGAGCCCGCCGGTCTGGTTCCACGGCGATGTCGGCGTCGACAACCTCCTCATCGCCGACGGTCGCCTCGCGGGCGTCCTCGACTTCGGCTGTTGCGGCGTGGGCGATCCGGCCTGCGACCTCGTCATCGCCTTCACGTACCTCAGCGACGACAGCCGGCCGGTCTTCCGCCGGACGGTCGGGCTCGACGACGACACCTGGCGCCGCGCTCGGGGCTGGGCACTCTGGAAGGCCGCCATCACGCTGGTGAGCCCCGGTGCCCCGCAGGCGCGCCGGACGGAACAGAAGCGGGCGTTCGCGGCCGTCCTGCGCGACGTGTCCGGCGACTGACGGTCCCGGAGTCCACAGGCGACCCGGCCGGGCGCTCGCTCAAGGCTGTTCAACTGCGCGATCGGTCGGTCGAACACCGTCCCGTGGGCGAGCGGGCGCACGGAAGGTCACCCGCAGGTGCGCCGGCAGCGGCGGCGGGCGTACTCCCGAGCGGTGCGGGACCTGCTCGGCCAGGACGCCAGCGCGAACATACGCGTAGGTGTCTTCATCCGCCGGGACACGCCCGAGCCGGTACGCCACCGCATCTACGAAGGCATCCAACAGGCGAGCGCCCGCTGGCGACGGATCTCCGTCGCCGCTGAACTGACGGTGCTCCGCGGTCAGGTGTCGCTTCTGGACCGGGTCACCAGAAAGGTTTGGGTAGGTCCGGGACGGCGAGCCGGTCGGCTCGCTCGCGCAGGTGCCGGGCGATCTGGTCGCTGGCCAGGGTGAAGCCGGCTGTGAAATCGGCGTCGAGGGAGATGCCGGTCGCGGCAACGTGGTGGTCGGCCTGCTGGCGCAGTTCGTGGGCAAGCGTGTTGCGCCAACGGATCACCTCCTCGGTCAGGTGCGCCCGCTGAGCCGCCAGCCGGCGCTGCGTCGCGGCCAGTTGCTCCTCCACCCGTTCGAGATGGTTCAGCGTGTCATCGAGACGGTCGAGCTCCGGCAGGTCGGCCACAATCGTCCGCCCGATGGCGGTCGGGTCCGCGCTCGGGCTGCCGGGGTGGTGCAACGGTTCGATGGCGCTGGGTCACCCGCGCCGTCCACCGCTCGTGCCGAGCGTCCCGCTGGTGGGGAAGTGCCGCCACGGCGTTGCGTAGGGCTGCCAGCACCGGGGTGGGCGAATCGGCCGGTTCTGCGGGCGGAGCAGCCGTGGCCAGGACGCCGCGGCGGGGGTTGCGCTCCGGCGTCCCCTCGAGTTCCGTCGCCCGATGCGCCATCTGCTTGACGAATCCGGCGTACGCTGCCCGGTAGCCGACCTGGTGTTCACCCTCACCAGTCACCGGTGCGCGACCGACCCGCTCCGCCTCGATCCGGAGAGCATCGGCGATGGTGGTATCCCGATCGCCGATCTCCGACGCCGGGTCCGTGGCGTCGTGCAGCACCATGTCGCGCAGGGTGCCGAGCAGGCATTCGGCGTGCTGGCAGCGCTGCCGGGCGTTCGCCATCAGGTTCAGCTCCGGCATGGCCTGCCAGACCGCCCAAACCGCGGCGGTCGCGTCGTCCGGCACCGGCGCGTGCCGCCGGACTATCTCACGGATTGCCTGCACCGGTTCGGGTGTGTGGGTGGAACCGGCCGACGCCAATCGCTGCAGCAGGGCCAACAGCTTTGCCTGGAGCTCCGGCCCGACCGACGACCCGTCCCCGGTCAGGTCCCGCAGGCTGGGCGGCCAGGGGCCCGGCGGTACGCCCCGAGGTGGCCGGCGCAGCGGGTGACGCGATCCGCGTCGGAATCGATTCCACCAGCCCATTGATCCAGCTTTGCACCGCCGATGATCACGCGCAATGTGTCCGGTGCGGCGCCTTCGGGCGAATCGAGGGCCGAGCCTGCCGGGCGGCGATCCTTCTTCGCCGGTCAGCAGCGCTCGCCGGGGGGTGATTGGAGACGTTGCTGCGGGTGAGGTCCTACGTCTGCGGGTCGCGAGCCTCTGCGCTGGTGGTCGCACGGGTCCAGCCTCGTGGGCAGGTGCGCCAGCGGCTTCGCCACGGCGTCAACCGGCGAGCAGGTGTTTCTGAACCTTCCCCATCGCATTGCGGGGCAGCGTGTCGAGAAACCTGACCTGCCGGGGTCGTTTGTGAACGGACAGCGTCCGCGCCACGAAATCGACGAGTTCGGCCGCGGTCACCTGGTCGGCCACGACGAAGGCGGTGACCTCCTGGCCGAGGTCGTCGCTCGGCGTGCCGACGACCGCGGCCTCGCGGACGCCCGGGTGGGCCAGCAGCGCGTCCTCGACCTCCCCCGCGCCGATTCGGTAACCACCGCTCTTGATCAGGTCGGTGGACCGGCGGCCGATCAGCCGGTGCGCGCCGTCGGGTGCCACGCTCGCGATGTCGCCGGTGCGGAACCACCCATCGTCGTCCAGCAGCCGGGCGGTGACGTCGGGTTTGCCCAGATAGCCATCGAACAGCATGGGACCGCGAACCCACAACTCCCCGATGGCCGTACCGTCGGCGGGCACCGGCTGCCCGTCGTCGTCGACCACCCGGGTTTCCGCGCCCGGCACCGGCGTGCCGACCATGCCGGGCTGACGAGACGGGTCGTCGGCACGATTGCTCAGCGTGATCAGCGTTTCGGTCATGCCGTAGCGCTCGACCGGCCGGTGGCCGGTGAGCTGGCGCATCCGCTCGAACGACGGCGCGGGCAGGGCGGCGCTGCCGGAGACCAGCAACCGCGCCGAGCTGAGGCGTGCGGCGGCTTCCGGCTGGGCGCAGATCCGCGACCAGACGGTCGGCACTGCGAAGTAGAGGGTGCCGCCCGCCGCGGCGTACGCCTCGGGCGTCGGTCGTACGGTGTGGTGCAGCCGGCAGCCCACCCGCAGGGCGCCGAGCACGCCGAGCACGAGACCGTGTACGTGGAACAGGGGCAGACCATGTACCAGGACGTCATCGGGGGTCCAGGCCCAGGCGTCGGCGAGCGCGTCGATGCCGGCCTCGACCGCACGGTGCGACAGGACGGCACCCTTGGGCGCGCCCGTGGTGCCACTGGTGTACATGATCAGAGCGGTTCGCTCGGGCCCCGGCTCCGGATACCGGGTGTCCGAGGTACGCCCCAGGTCGACCCGGCGGACATCGACCTCCGCCGGTACGTCCCCCACACCAGCGAGCAGCAGCGCCGCCCCCGAGTCGCGCAGGATGTGCGCCCTCTCCCGGGGCCCGGAGTCAGGCGGCACCGGTACGACGGCGGCACCGCTGAGCAGCGCGCCGAGCACCCCCACCACCGTCTCGGCGGTCGGTGTGGCGTGCACCGCGACGACCGGTTCGCCGTCCAGGTCGTCCGCCACCGCGGCCGCGCACCCCAGCAGACGGTCCGCGGACATCGTCACCGGTCCGAGTCGAATCAGATCGTCGACGGCCGGAGCGGATCGGGCGAGACCGGCGAGCAGACGCATGCGCCGAGGCTACGCCGGATGCGGCACATGCACGACCGCCAGTTCGAGGTCAGCCCCGGCGCCTTGACCGCTCCGGGCCAGGGCCAGCCACGCCGGTTCATCCGAGGCATTGTCAGCGTGTCCAAGGTGCTTTGATCAGCTGCCCGCCCCGAGCGAGGTCAAGGCAAGGAGTAGCAGCTCTGTGAGCTTCCACATGCACCTGCGCGCCACGGCCGCCAACGAAGTCTCAGAGGATTTCTCGTCGCTGCATGACTTCATGTGGATCGCCTGGGAGGACCACCAGCAGGAGTACGCGGCCGGCATCGCCGATTCCATCGAGAAGGACTTCGGGCACGTCCACGAGCTCTACACCATGGGCGCGGACCACGGCGACGCCACGAATGCCGCCAGCACCCTGCCGGTCTTCGGCGGCCGTCACATACACAGCCCGACAAAGGACCAACCGCCGTTCGTCCTCCTCAACCCGGCCGAGGTGCGTGGGGTAGCGGAGTTCCTCCGGACCGTTTCGTTCGACGAACGCTGGCAGACGGCGGGGACAGAGCCCTCCCAGCCGTACATCGGGTGGGAGGACAAGAACGCGGCCAAGAACATCTTCCTCGGCTACCACAACGACCTGCGCACCTTCTACGAACGAGCCGCGCTATCGGGACGTACCGTGATCAAAGCTTTTTGGTATTAGGCGCGTCAGGCAACGCGGCGCAGAACGACCGAGCCGCTCGACGCGCAACGGGGCTCCCTCCCGCGAGCAGCGCCACGGTGGGCATCATGCAGATCAGATAAGG
Source organism: Micromonospora sp. CA-259024 (assembly GCF_050936255.1). Taxonomy (NCBI): domain Bacteria; kingdom Bacillati; phylum Actinomycetota; class Actinomycetes; order Micromonosporales; family Micromonosporaceae; genus Micromonospora; species Micromonospora sp. CA-259024. The sequence continues at coordinate 2,649,759 of NZ_JBNJND010000001.1, forward strand.
GCCGAACTGTCAATAAGCGAATCACGATTGGGTGAGGCCACAAGCGACCCGGAACTTCAAGGCATTGAGATTCCCATCTCTGCCGACGGAGTTCCTGGCCGGTGAGGAGAAGCCAGCTCTATGCTTGCCGCCGGAATACACTGCGGCCCATCAGGGCCGAGGGGAACACCAATACAGGGATTTGCGAATGCGCCGGGATTCTGCTCCGAACAACGGCACTGCTGGCATCAACGAGGTAACACCGAACGGCGAACCGCCGACCGATACCGCAGAGAAGGCCGCACGCCGATCCGCCGTCGCCGAGGAACAGGACTTTCTCGACTTGGCCACGGCCCGGCGCGACAGGCTGGCCGACCACCTGCAGGCCGAGCTTTCGTCGGAGGCCCTGGACGCGTTGGAACGGGCCCGGCAGCGCATGCTCCGCCAGCAGTACGAAGAGCTACGGCGAGCACGGGAAGGGCTGGTCTTCGGCCGCCTCGACGGCCTTGATGGCACCGTACGACACGTCGGCCGGGTCGGTCTCCGCAACGACGGCGAGGACAGTGAGCCACTGCTGGTGGACTGGCGCGCTCCCGCATCCCGGCCGTTCTACACCGCGACGGCTGTCGACCCACAGGGTCAGGCACGGCGTCGTCACATACGCACGACGGGATCGACTGTCGTCGGCGTGGACGACGAGCCACTGGACGGGACCATAACGGCGGAACTCGTCGGTGAAGGCGCTCTCCTGGCCGCCCTCGACCAGCGGCGTACCGGCCGCATGTCGACGGCGATCTCCACGCTGCAACGCGAACAGGACGACATCATCCGGGCCGAGGCGACCGGCCCGCTGATCGTTCAGGGCGGCCCTGGCACCGGCAAGACCGTGGTTGCTCTGCACCGCGTCGCCTACCTGCTGTTCGCGCACCGAAAGATGGCCGACCAAGCGGTCCTGGTCCTCGGCCCCTCGCCACGGTTCCTCCAGTACATCGCCCAGGTGCTGCCCGCGCTCGGTGAGACCGCCGTCGTCTCGGCGACCTGCGACACTCTGCTGAGCGAGATCCACGTGCGCCGCGACGAGAGCCGGCTTCTCGCCGAAATCAAGGGCCGCGCCCTCTGGCAACCCGCGCTCGAAAGCTACGTCACGTCGCTGCTCCCCCGACCCCAAGAGCTGAAGCTGCGCTGGGAGGGCGAGTTCTCCGTCATCACCGCCGCAACAGTGGCACAGGCACTCGCCTCGGCGGTGCAGGGACGCCCGTACCATCGCGCCCGCGCGGCGTTCGCCGAGCAGCTGCACCACCTCCTTGCCGAAGCCGTCGTCGAGCAGCGCGAGGCGCTGATGAACGAGATGGAGGAGGGTTTCGAGGACATCCTCGCCCGTGTCGACAAGGGCATGCGGAACGACCACCAGCCCGGCAGGACACCCACCGGCAGTGACATCGACGGATTGCTCTCCGACGAAGAGATCGAAGACCTCCGTTATCGTATCGCCGAGAACGCCACCATCGCCCGGTTCATCGAGGCATGGTGGCCCACCCTCGACGCCGAGGCCCTGCTGCGTGATCTCCTGACCGACCGCACCCTGCTGGCCCGGTTCGCCCCACAGCTGTCCCCGCAGGAGATCGCCGCGGTCTCGGCCGAGCCCGCGCCATGGGCATCGAGCGACATCCCCCTGCTCGACGCCCTCGCCGACCTGCTCGGCGAGGGCGAAACCCCACAACCGCAGGGCGAGTTCGTCGCCGACCGCGCTCGCCGGCAGCGTGGCTGGGTGTACGGCCACGTCGTCATCGACGAGGCGCAGGAACTGTCCGAGATGCAGTGGCAGATGGTCCTACGGCGCTGTCCCAGTCGCTCCATCACCGCCGTCGGTGACATCGACCAGGCGGAGGCAGCGCACCGGCACACCAGCTGGGCACAAGCGGTGCAGGCTGCTTTCGGAGACCACTGGACCGCCGCGGAACTCACCATCTGCTACCGGACCCCGCGTGAGGTCATGGACCTCACCGAACCGGTCTTGAAGGAAGCTGGCAGCCACAACGCGCCGCCACGGGCGGTGCGCTCCTCCGGCATCGCCCCCTGGGAACTCACGATCCCGTCCGCCGAGCTTGCCGGGGCCGCCGCCCAGGCTGTGCGACAGCTGCAGCAACGGTGGCATGGTGGCACGGTCGGCGTCATCGCCCCCGCCGACCGCATCGCCGAACTCCTCGCCGTGCTGAGCGATGTGCCGGTGCTCACCGCGACCCAGTCCAAGGGATTGGAATGGGACGCGACGCTACTCGTCGACCCCCAGGGCATCGCCGCTGAACCGCGCGGCTGGAACGGCCTCTACGTCGCGCTCACCCGATGCACCCAGGAACTCGGACAGCTGATCCTCACGCAGCAATCGCCACAGCCCGGGGTAAAGGGGTGAGTAGCCACCACCATCGTCGCGCCGACCACCGTCGAGGGCGGCCGATGTCCGTTGCTCCTGCTGCCCGGCAACCCGGTCAGACACGGAACGCGTTGAGCACGAGGATCGCGTACCGGTGCCAGACTTCTGGGTCATATTCCCGAAGCACAATCAGCTGACGGACCGCGCCGCAGAGGACGACCCGCACGTCACGTACGCCGACGTCGGGCCGCACCTGGCCGGAGCTGACGGCGTTCTGCAGTAGCAGTCCGACGAGGTCGAGCAGCTTTCCGGCCGACGGTAGGCGCGCCTCGAAGAAGGCGGTGGCCAGGCCGCGGTTGCGGGCCAGTTCGTCGAAAAGAGCCAGGACGTATTCGTTCAGGCTGCGGTACGCGTCCGGCGCGGCCAGCGCCTGTCGTGCCCGAGATTCCAGCCGGTTGAAATGCTCACCGGCAACGGCCGCGACGAGGTCTTCCTTGGTCGGATAGCTGCGATAGACGGTGGCACGTCCGACGCCCGCCCGAGCAGCGACCTGGGGCACTGTCACCCCGAGGCCGTGCTCGGCGAACAACTCCTGGGCTGCGGCGACGACCAGTTGCTGGTTACGACGGGCGTCGGAGCGCCGGTGTGTGTGGGCAGCACTGGCGGATCGCGACTCTGTCACCGTGTCAGCCTCCCACACCGTCGCTGCTGTTCAGGCCGTCTCGGGATCGAGCTTGATGACCGTCTCCTCGCCGTAGACCTGGGTCACCGGCACCTGCAGCACGGTGCTGACCCGGCCAAAAGTCCAGTAGTAGCCGGCGACCTGGATGACCTCGACGATCTCACGGTCACTGAGGTGCTCGCGGGCCTCGTTGAACAGCTCGTCGCTCACTGTCGGCCGCTGGGTGATCTCGGCGGTGAAACGCAGGACCAGGCTGTCGTGCGCGGTGAGGCTCGGATCGGTGAGCCGGCGCTCTCCGATGAGCCGAATGGTCTCGTCGCTGACGCCGGCTGCTTGGGCCATCGGCACGTGCTGGGAGGTGACGAAGTCGCAGTCGGTGTACTCGGCGGTCGTGAGGATGACCAGTTCCCGCGTTCGTTCGGGCAGTTCGAGCCCGGTGAACAGGGTCCGGGCGAACTGGATGAACGGCTTCACCGTGCCAGTCGAGTGGGTGAGCATCTTGACCTGCGGGTCGGGCGGCAGCGCGTTGAGGAAGGTGCTGACCTCCTGGGGGATGGTCGCCGGGTCCGGATCCGGCAGCCGCGGGCCTTCCGAGGTGGAGTTCTCGCCGATGTCGACGCCCGTCTCGGCGAGTTCGGCGAAGCGGCCGTCCGGCGCGAACCGGCCGAACACGACGACCTCCTTCTGGGCGGTCGTGCCGTCGTTCATCGTGATCCGGTAGCGGTGGCGCTCCGCGTACTGGTCGCCGTCGACCACCTCGTCGAGCACCGTGACCGTGCCGCCGCGGATCTGACCGCGGACGGCGACGACCACCTGACGGAACGCCGCCCAGTCCAGTTCCCGGCCTTCAGCCCGGTGGACGTAGCCGGGGGCGTAGTACCTGTCGAGCGCCGTTTCGAGGTCCTCGGTCGGATTGAGGGCTACAGCGAGGAGTGCGTCGCTGATGCGGACGTTTGCCATGTGACACCTCCTGTAAGTGGACTTGCGTGTCCGTTAAACCGTAGCGGACACGCGGGTCCGCTTATCAGTGTTCTGCCTCACAATCCGTTACTGGTTGGCACCTGCGCGCTATCAAGCCCACTGCCACCGGTGGCATGCGCTCCAAGGGCGTCTGCCTCGCCCTCGGCGTCGGCCAGCGACGCCGAGGCCCGCACGTTGTCAGCCGCAGGCAGGGCTTTGGGGGTGAATCAGCGGCTCAGGCGGCCAGCGCAGTGGCGAGCCTGCGGGCTTCGGTCACCAGCCGGCTCGTGCCGCCGCGCGCCACCATGTCGGCCAGCCCCGGCACCTCGATCGGTACACCGGTCGCGCTGGCCGTCTCGGCCGCCAGGGTGAGCAGGTCGGGCGTGCCGCGAGGTGGGGTCGGGGCCGCCAGCAACGGTGGCAGCGCGGCGGCGAGCAACCGCCAGACGCTCAGTCGCGCGCCGGCCGAGACTGCGTCGCGCAGCGGCGTCGCCGCTCGGGTCAGCGTCACCTGGCTGTCCGCCGCCAGCGCGCCCAACTGCCCACCGACGCCTGGGGCGTCCAGCTCACCGGAGGCCGCCAGCATCAGCAGGGCGTCGAGGGCGGCCACCCGGTCCACCTCGTGCCGGGCGCACAGCCCGTACGCCAACGCCAGGTCGAGCGCCGGGCCGCCCGTGCCAGTGCACTCGGCGAGCATCGGCAGGATCGTGGCAGCCTCCTGGGCGTCCTCCTGCGCTGCGCTGGCGAACGCGGGCAGCAGGTGGGCAGCGACCAGACCCCGGTGCCCCGGCAGCAGCGCCGGCCACAGGTCCTCCCAGCCGCCGTGCCCGTGTCCGTCCATCTGCGCCGGCACGGTGAGCAGTCCGAGCGGGTCCGCCGCGCCCTCGGGCGGGCTGCTGGCGACGACGGTGCGCCGGATGGGCAGCCGGTCGTAGCCGAAGTCGTAGGTGCCCCTGCGCTCACGGCGGTCAACCGTGACCACCCGGTGGACCGGCACCGGTAGGACGTCCCCGCGCAGCCAGCGGGCCAGTTCGTCGCCGGCCATGGTGCCGAGCGCTGCGGCGCGGGCCGCCAACACCTCGTCCACGCCGACGGGCAGCCGCAGCAGAGCCTGGGTGAGATCCCATCGCCAGACTGGGCGATCGCCGAGGGCGGCCAGCCGTTCGTAGAGCGCGGTCGGGTCGACGGTCCCGGTGGCGGACGTCGGGGCGGCCAGCAGCCCAGGGTCGTCCCGCCCGTCCAGCCGCTGCCCGATCTCCGCGAGCCGGGCGCAGTAGACCAGCGTCAGCGCGGACTGGCGGGGCGGCTCGACCGCCGGCCGGTCCCAAAACGGGCGCAACGTCCGGGTCAGCGACTGGCTGAGGATGCCGGACCACTGGTCGCGCCGCATGGCAGCCTCGGCCGGCGCAGCAGCGGCCAGCAGGACGCCGTGCAGCTGGACCGACAGGTTGAACACGGCCCAGATGTGGTCGTAGGCGCCCACCTGTCCGCGTCGCAACACCGGCAGCAGGGCGGTCGCCAGCCGGTCCCGTTCGGTGGTGCCCAGCCGGACCAGCCCGTCGAGGACCCGTTCCAGGGCCGGCGCGGGCCAGCGCCGAGCGATCAGCCCGGAGACCTCCTCGACCAACTCGTCCACCTCGGTGATCGGCGGCGGCGCGAGCGGGGGCGACATCGGCGGAGGCAGTTCGTCGCCGGCCACCGCCACCGTGACCGTGGCGACCGGCCGATGACCGTGCCGCTGCGCCAGCGCCGCCGCGCGGTCCCGCAGGTCGGCGGCCGGGTGTTCGACACCCGACGCGAGGACCTCGCCGATGTCGGCTGCCCGCTCGGGGTTTTGCCGGGCCAGTCGGTCCAGCCAGGACAGCTGCGCCCGCACCAGCGCTTTCTCGGGCCGTCCCAGCACGACCCGCGCGGTGTCCAGCACCGACTCGAGTTCCACGTCGCCGCCCGAGGCACGCAGCGCCCGCTGCGCCAGGCCGGCCACCGGCCCCGGTCCGTCGGCAAGCAGCCGCAGGTACGCGCTCCCCCGCGCTGCCACCTCGTCCGACGTGGGTCCAAGCTGCTCGTGCAGGGCGAGGAACGGACGCAGCGCGCCGGGTCGGTCCCCGCGCAGCAGCCGGCCTATCACCCCATCCAGCAGCGCCGTCCGGTCGAGCCGCCCCTCCGACGTCAGCTCGGCCAGCACCCGGGGCACCGCCTGCCCGTCGCCGCCGAAGGACAGTTCAGCGCCGACCCCGTCGACCTCGAACAGGCGGGGCAGCAGCACGTCCAGGAACGGGTCGGCGCGCAGCCGATCGAGCAGGGGTGTGTGCTGCTGCGCTCCGTGGGGCCGCTGCCACCACATCGCGTGCGCCCAGCCGACGACGAACGCGTCCCCAGTCGGTGGCGCCACCTTCTCCGCCAGCAGCAGCCCGGCCGTGAAGTGCCAGCCCTCCCACGGTTGGCTGCGGCGCAGTCGCTCGGCCAGCCGGAATGCCAAGTCGGCCAACGAGATCACGCCTCGCTGCCGGGCTTCGGCGATCACCGGCTCGGGGTCGGCGTCGCGCAGCATGACCGAGCGCCGGCCGAGCAGCGCTGCGGCCTTCGCCGCGGTGCTCAGCGTGCCCACGGCGGCCACCGCCAACGCGGTCGCCTCCTTCCCCCACCACCAGTTGTCCCGCCGACGCCGGACGTGGTCGATCAGCTCGTCGCCGAGCGCCCGCCGGGCCGGCTCGTCCAGCGCGTGCAGCACAGACCGGACCGCGGCGACATCGCCCCGGACCAGCGACTCGAAGAAGTCGGTCATGCCCCCACCTCCACCGGTGCCACGACCATGGACACCGCGAGGGCGTGCTTGCACGGGCCGCGCTGCCCCCGATGCTTCGCCCACCACCGACACGAGCACGTGAAGTTCCCGTCGGGCAGCCGGCGTACCCGGTACTCCTCGTCGCCGCTGCGTACCCAGGCGTGCTCCCCGTCCCGGCGGACCGCGCCCTGCTCCACCAGCGTGCGCGCGCCGACCAGGCGGGGGTTGTCCCGCTCGGCCCGGCCGGCGTCGTAGGGCATCACCCGGTGGAAGTACGCGACCTCGGCGACGTCATAGCCGACTCGTCCGGCGGTGCCGAGTTGGGCCAGGGCCGCGCGGACCCGGTCGTCGGGCAGACCAGACGCGTCGGCCAGCGCGGCGACATCGATCGTCGGGTCCCAGGAGAGCAGGGCGCCGACCAGCTCGGCGTCGTCGATGACCTCGTCACCGGCGAGCGCGAGCAGGGCGGCCCCCTCGCCGGAGAACCCCCGGTACGGTTCGGGAGAGAGTGTCAGCGACAGCCGCAGCGACCCCGTGTCCAGCTCCCACGTGCTCGACACAGCCGGAGAACCGCTGTTCACTGTCGGCCCGTACACCCGTAGGGTGCTCGCGTGCCGGAGTAGCCCGCGCAGCGCCGCGAGCCGCCCCGCGCCAGCCAGACAAACGGCCCCCGGTGCCGGCCGCGAGGTCAGCCGGAGAGTACGCCCGGCCGGCACCGCCCAGAGCACCGAGCGGTTGCCAGCCCCGGGCAGGCGGCGCAGGAACGCAGCAGCCTCGACGGCCGGGATCTCGGCGCGCGGTTCGAACCCGGCGGTGAGCACCTGCACCTCCGCGAAGCCGCGCAACCAGCGCCCCGGCAACGGAACCTTTCGCTCCACCACCGCGCCCTCCATCGTGGAGACGGTGAGGTCATCCGGGCCGACCGCCACGTGCAGCGGCTCGATCCCACCCACCCGGGCGAGAGCCTCCCGCAGCGGCGGGTTGACGTCGACGTTGGTGGTGCCGTGCCCGACGATGTCGCCGTCGAAGCCGGCCGGGATCACGTCCATCCGGGCGTACACGCCGCAACAGCCGGAGAAGGACTCGAAGCGCAGCCGCTCCCGGCTTCCGGTCACCACCGGGTCCAGGCTGGCGGGGCTGACCGGCTGGTAGTAGCGGGTGCGAGCTACTTCGGCCACGGCGAGCAGGCCGGCGGCCGCACCCGCTGGTGTGGTGAGGAAGCCGGAGAAGAAGCGCGGGTTGGCCGCCGGGCCGCCGCTGGTCTGGAGATCGAGGCCCGCGGCGCGCATGGCGGACGGCTGGAGATACCGGTACGTCTGGACGGCGTTCACGGCGCACACCGTAGAGCGACCGACCGACATCCGTTCCGGCTGTCGCCCGTGCCTCCCCCCGGCTGTAGAGCATTTGCTGGGCCTCGGCATCGGTTGTTCGTCGCGGTGCGCGTCAAGGACGTGCAGGAGCCTTTGCCATCAACCGGTGGCACCGTAAACGCCGGCGCCCATCGGCTCGTCGAGTTCCAGGTCGGTTGCTGCGGCGACACGGGCGATCATCATGTATTGCCCGATCACCATCAGGAGTTCGACCACCTCCCGCGGGGAGAGTCGCCCTGTCAGTGCGGTGGCGGTTTCGTCGGAGGGGCGGACGTCGCGGACGACTTCGGTCGTGAAATGCAGGACGAGCCGCTGGTCTGCCGAGAAACAATCGGCTTCGATCTCGTCGCGCCCAAGCGCGTGAATCATCGCGTCTGTGGCGCCGACGGAGCGGGCGATCGGCTCGTGCTGAACCCACTCATACCTGACGTCGCTCAGCCCGGCAACTCGCAGAATCGCGATCTCGCGGAGCAGCGGATCGAGGGCTAGGTCCTTGAGCAGCGTGCCTCCCCAGCGCATCCAGTCCGGAAACGCCGTCTCGGCGTTGGCCATCACGCGGAAGAACTTCAGAGGAAGCGCGGCCTGCAGCGCCTCGCGGACCGCCGCTGGCGCGTCGGCAGGGTTCACGTACGGTAGGCGGCTCAACTATTTTCCTCTCATAATCGGCAAATCAGGCCTCACGGACCATTATCCGATCGCCGCCAGCTACCGGACCGGCATTCGGGAAAGCGCAAGTGGTGACCAACGACCTGCCGCCACGGCGGTCTGGTGAAGAAGATGGCCGCTCGGGCTGCTGCCCCAGGGTGCCGTCAACTCGCCCGGTCTTTGCCGGTCTGCGCTCTCGTTGACGGCATGCCCCAGGGGAACGTGGATCTGCCGACGCGCTGGCGAGCTACTCGGCTCGCCAGCGCGTCGTACGGGCTTACGCCCGCTGGCATGTTGACGAGGGGTGTTACTTCTCGCCCGTGTGGGGGTTGCCGGTGATGGACTCCTGATAGACGTCCGCATAGGTGCGCGAGTCCTTGACCAGGTCGTCGCAGAAGGCGGCGACGTCGTTGCCGACGAGTTCCAAGACCCCTTTGCCGGCCACGACGCCCTCCTCGAAGAAGTCGACGATCCCGGGGAGCAGGGGCCCGTCAGGCAGGTCGATCGGCCCGACCTTGAACAGGTATTTCTGCATCTCCTTGTAGACGATCTGGTAGTCCGGCGGAAGCGCCTTGACCCGAGCCACGTGCGCCCGCCACTGCTTCTTGCCCTCGATGATGTCTTGGATGCCCACGTCAGCCTCCTAGCCGGCCCAGTTTCCTTGCGACGTTCCTGTTCAACTGCTCGCGCCAGCGGTCGCGATAGGTCCGGGCTCCCTCTCCGCCGGCCAGCGCCGTACAGAAGCCTGGGATGTCGTCCCCGAGCACCTCGTGAATGCGCTGCCCGTCCGCCGATGCTTCTTCGAGCAGCCCCAGGGCGGCGTCGAGGATCGGGGTCAGGTTGCGACCTGTGAAGCCCGCGTAGGGGTAGAGGTTGCCCTTGATTTGTTCCCATGCCGCCTGGTAGTCGGCCGGCAATGCTTCTGCCCGGGCTTCGAACGCCTTCCATTCGCTGGTGAGATCGCTGCCGGTGATGGTCTCCCAGAAGCTCATCTCGCCCCCTCCCTGAGCCTGTCGATGCGTGATGAGACGTACTGCCATTTCGCCCAGAACGTCGCGAGTTCCTTGCGCCCGGCGTCGTTGAGCGCGTAGAACTTGCGCGGCGGGCCCACCTCGGATGGTCGTTTCGTCACCTGGACGAGCCCGTTCCTCTCCAGTCGCAGCAAGATGGTGTACACCGTCCCCTCGATGACGTCGGCGAAGCCGAGCTCGTTCAGCCGACGCGTGATGGCGTACCCGTAGGTCTCCTCGCTGCCGATGATTTCGAGCACGCAGCCCTCGAGCGTGCCCTTCAGCATCTCCGTCAGGTCGTCCATCGCGGCTCCTCTTCGGTCCCTGGTACTCGGTATTACTGAGTACCGCTATACCGTAGCACCGAGTACCGCTATACGGTAGTGCCGAGTAGCGCGTCGATCAGTTCCTCGGCCTGGATCGTCGCCATGGGCGCTCGCCCTCCGGCCACCCACACCACCGAAGCAGCTTGAGGTTCAGACAGCGACTTCGGCGCTGAGGACGACGGTGCGCTCCTCGGGCAGGTGGAGGAACTCGGCCTGGCTCGCGGCGTTGTGGGCGAGGGCGATGAACAGGCGCTTACGCCAGATGGCCATGCCGGGCTGGCGGGTGCACCGCAGCGTGATCCTCGAGATGAAGTAGGTGACCTGGTCGGGGTCGAGGTTGATTCCTTCGGCGAGGGGGTGGATGGCGGCGCGGCGAAGTACCTCGGGGAAGTCGGTGGGGTCCTGGAAGCCGAAGAGAGCGTCGATGTGGATGATGCCGTCGTTCGGGTCGCCGAGGTCATCGATGGTGAGGCGCTGGTCCCAGGGGATGTGCGGGACGTTGGCCGTGCGGCCCGTAATGATCACGATCTTCTCGTGCCGGACGTGGTAGTACGCGACGTTCGCGCGCAGCGCAAGAGGCGTGGTCGCCTTGTTCGGGTGGGGAAAGACCGCGGTGCCCGGCACCCAGGGGACGTTCGTGGCGTGCAGGGTGTCGATGAAGTCGGGGAGAGGTCCTTCCCGTTCGATCCGCCTGGCGGTGACCAGTTGGGCTCCGCGTCGCCAGGTCAGCAGGACCGTGAACAGGATGATCGCGATGAGCAGCGTCAGCCAACCGCCATGGGTGACCTTGGCCAGGTTCGCGATGAAGAAGGTCAGCTCGAGGCTGCCGAAGACGAGCCCGAACAGCACCAGCCGCCAGGTGGTCCAGTGCCACAGCGCTCGCGCGACGACGAGGAAGAGGGTCGTGGTGATCAGGAATGTGCCGGTGACCGCGACCCCGTAGGCGGCGGCAAGGTTCGTGGAGGAGCCGAACGCGAACACGACCACCAGGACTGCGGCGAAGAGGCTCCAGTTCACGCCTGGGGCGTAGATCTGTCCGTACTGGTGGCGTGAGGTCTGGCGGATGCGCAGGTGCGGCAGGAAGCCCAGCCGCATGGCCTCCCGGGAGACTGAGAACGCTCCGGAGATCACCGACTGGGACGCGATCACAGTGGCAACGGTGGCCAGAACGACCATCGGCAGCTGCGCCCAGGCTGGTAGCAGCAGGAAGAACGGATTGTCCCGGCTCTCCGGCGCCCGAACGATCAATGCGCCTTGGCCGAGGTAGTTCAGCGTCAGAGCGGGGAAGACGACCCCGAACCAGGCTCGGCGGATGGGAGCGCGACCGAAGTGCCCCATGTCAGCGTAGAGCGCTTCGGCGCCGGTGATCGCCAGCACCACAGCACCCATCGCGATGAACGCGATCATCGGGTGGTCGACGACGAACAGGGCCGCGTACGTCGGTGACAGCCCGGCCAGAACGCCCGGGTGACGAATCACCTCGGCAGCGCCGGCGACGGCCAGGCAGGTGAACCAGAGCAGCATGATGGGCCCGAACACGGCCCCGACCCGTCCGGTGCCCCACCGCTGGATGGCAAACACCAGGGTAAGGATCACCGCCGACGCCGGCAGCACGACCACCTCCCAGCGCGGGGATATCACCTCCAGCCCTTCCACCGCCGACAACACCGAGATCGCCGGGGTGATCACACTGTCGCCGTAGAACAGGGCCGCGCCGAGCGCTCCAAGCGCCAGCACGGTCGCGGCGCGCCTTTCACTGACGTTGAGCAAAGCTCTTCGGGCGAGGGCGGCCAAGGCCATGACCCCGCCCTCGCCCTCGTTGTCGGCCCGCAGGATGAAAATGACGTACTTGACCGACACGACCAGGATGATCGACCAGAAGACCCACGAGATCACCCCGAACACGTCGGGAGCGTCTGGTGTCAGGCCCCGGTCGAGGGTGAAGACCGTCTTCAGCGCATACAACGGGCTGGTACCGATGTCGCCGTACACCACCCCCAACGCGCCCAGCAGCAACCCGAGCCGCGCCGTACGGTGCCCGGCCAGCGATGCCTGAGAGGGCGTCCCACCATCCTCCGCCGCCCTGTCGCCGTCTGCTTCGGGCCGCTCATCGTCCGGACGCTCCGCCACCTCACAGGCATACCAACCCAGACGACCGGTCCTACCCCGGACTCCGAACTTTGGTCACGCTGGCGCTGAAGAACCTCCATCAACGGATCAGCCGCTTCGGCGGTTACCCCACTGTCGCGGGCTCTGGACCGAGCCCCGTCCGCCGAGGTGCTGACCCTTTCCGTACGGTTGAGGCGAGGCGACCTTGCCCTTCGCGCGTCGGGCAGCCCGATTCGCGTGAACGGCAGGCTGGTCGGTCTCGGCCGTGGTTGAGGTGTCGGTATCCGCCTCGTGGGCGTCTTGGACGGGCTCAGGCTCCGGCATCGGTATCTCCCTGGATTCGTGGGGCCCTGCGGAGCATCGACAGCCGCCGGACGCGGACTATTCGACGCCGGTGTGGGCGCCTTGACGGTATCGCAACGCCTGGCCCGTCCGATCGACGGTCCCTAGCCCATACCGCCCGCTAGCCGCGCAGGCGGGTCGCGATCCGGTCGGCCTCATCGGCGTTCAGGGGGTAGGGGCTGCCGTGCAGAACCGGGCCGGTGATGATCGCGGGGCCAGTGACCGGCGGCGCGCCGTGCTCGGCGGCGAGCTGGCTCGCGGTGGGGTTGGGCTGCCCTGGTCGGGATCGACCCGGGCTGTCCTCGGCGTGCCACAGGGTCAGGTCGGTGCCAAGCCTGGTGGATCGTATGTTCGCCGAGCCGAGCAGGCGGGCCACCTCCTGCACGAGATCCATCCCGAAGAAGGGTGTCGTCAGCTGCTGGACGTCACCAGCGGTCACCAGCAGCAGCCCCGCTGCTGTGCCGCGTTCATTCGCCGTCCCGGAATCAGCTGGCTGGCCTGTCGAGGCGGTCGCGGTCTGACTGGACGTAGCCTGAGGCTGAGCCGGCCGGGACGCACGCTGCATCAGCAAGACGATTCCGCTCACCGTGGTGACCAGCAACGCCACCGCCCCAAAGGGCACGGCCAGCATGAACGGCCATCGCCAACCGACCGCCTGCCCCAGGAGCACCCCTGCCACGGGCCCCAGACCCAGCGCCAGCACCACCGCGCCGGCGACGAGGGGCGTCACCCACACGCGTCGTGCCCCCATCTGCGCCACCAGCATGGCCGTGACGCCCCACGCCAGTCCGGCCCCGAACCCCGTCACCGCACGGCCGACTAACAGCACACCACCGCCCGGGGCCAGCGCCGTCAGCAGCGATCCGAAAACCAGCAGCACGATCGCGAGCAACGTGCCGGCAGTCGGCCACCGTCGGACGACCAAAGCGCCGACCGCAACCGCCAGTGCGGCCGGCAGTAGGTAGGCGACGAAGATCCAAAGGACCGCCGAGCTCGGCAGGTCCATGTCCCGTTGGATCCCAACCCATTGCGACCCGACGGTGACGGCAAGCAGGAAGGCACCCAGCGACGCGGCGAGTGTCGGCCCGATCAGCAGCCAGACTGGGAGGAACGCGTGCGGCCGATCACTAGCGGCCACCACGGAGCCTGAACCGTACGGAGGAACCTGGTTCGCGGTGCTGGGGAAGGGCGCAGTCACTCCGGCGAATATACCCGCTCGCGAGACCGGCGTTGGCCCGAGGGGGCGTACGGGTCGTGGCGGCCGGCCAGTTGGTGGCGCGCCGATGGTCACCTGCCGACTCGTCGAGCACGTCGCCGCCCCCGCACCCCGCACAGAAGACTCCGCATCCTGGTGAAGCTGGAGCTGCGTGACCGGATGCGGGCGGCGGTGCATCTGTCGACGTCTGCGTCGACCAGGGATGATCAGGCCGTTGAGAACATCTCGTCCATCGGGATGTATCTGCACGATCTGCGGCGGCGGTCTGGTTGACGATCGCCGACACCGCCGGGTTCTGGTTCAGAGGCTGCAGGAGGTCTGCCCGCGATGCGACATTCCGAAGACGAAGGAGAGCCCAGCACATGAGTGAAGACCAGGGCCTCACGCGGCTGCGCTACGACCAGACGGGTCTGCAAGGAAGACTCGCCCGCGTCCTCGTCAAGGAACCCACCGATGAAATCGACTGGCCCGCCGGACTACCGGCCGGGATCGAAACGGTCGTCATCCTTGATGATGAACCAAACCCACATCACACCCTGCGGGTGCACCCACAGGACGACCCGACGCGCATAGCCTTGGTCGTGTTCGACCAGTTGGCGCTCTGCGAGGACGTGTCGGAGACGTGAGGACGATGGACCACCGACCATCGAGATCAACCGACGGCAGTGGTCCGAATTGTCTGGGGCCGCGGCCATGGCCCCTACAGTGTGTCGCTCGGCAGGGCCACCCCATGCGGCGCGCTGGTGCCAGCGCGCCGCGCGCCCCGGTTGGCGACTGAAAGCCCGCGCCGCTTCCGGATCTGTCGATGGGCGGACATGTTGCGCCGTCTCTGCGGAGGTTTAGGGGCGTGCGTCGAATTGGGTGCGGGCTTCGAATACCCGGTCCATGTGCATCTCCGCCCAGTTCTTGATCGCGACCATGACCGGAAACAGTTCATGGCCGAGCGGAGTGAGTTCGTAGTCGACGCGGACCGGTACCGAGGCGGTGACCGTGCGGGTGACCAGACCGTCGCGCTCCAGCGCGCGCAGGGTCTGAGTGAGCATCTTCTGGCTGACGCCGGCGATGCGGCCGGCGAGTTCGCTGTGCCGCTGCGGGCCGTCGGCGAGGGCTGGGATCACCAGTGCGACCCACTTGTCAGTAAGCCTGCTCAGCAGCTCGCGGGTCGGGCACCGTTCCAGGAACGCGTCGTAGTCGCGTTTGGCCTGTTCGCGGCGTTGTGCCGCGGTCGTCGTCGCCATCTTGCCCTCAATCCGTGCCCTAGGTACTTCGCGGTACCTACTTTCTCATGGTGCCCGCTGATTCGTACGTTCTTGGTGATCACGAGAGCCCACCAAGGAGACAGCGATGCGCGCAGTCAGCTATGCACAGTTCGGCGGGCCGGAGGTCCTGCACGTGGCCGACGTGCCGGTGCCCGAGCCGGGGCCGGGGCAGGTACGGGTGAGGGTCGCCGCGTCCGCCGTCCACCCGGTCGACCTGATGATCCGCTCCGGTCGGTTCCCGGCCCCGCTGCCGACCGGTCTGCCGTACACGCCCGGCTGGGATGTGGCCGGCACCGTCGACGCGGTCGACCCGGCAGTCGCGCATTTCACGATCGGCGACAAGGTCATCGGCTTCTCGCCATGGCTGCAAACCACGGTCGGTGCCCACGCGGAGTACGTGGTGCTCGACGCTGCCTGGCTGACCCCCGCGCCCGCCGGCGTCCCCGCCACCGAGGCGGCGACCCTGCCGACCAACGGCCTCGCCGCTGCCCAGGCCCTCGACCTGCTCGCGCTCCCGGCGGGTTCGACCGTGCTCGTCACCGGCGCCGCCGGGCAGGTCGGCGGGTTCGTCCTGGCGCTGGCTCGCGCGACCGGCCTGCACGCCACGGGACTCGCCGGAACCGACGACCGTGCGTTCGTGGAGTCGCTGGGCGCGGCATTCCTGTCGCGCTCCGACGACCCGACGGGGACGTTCGATGCGGTCATCGACCTGGCGGTGATCGGCCCCTCGCTGCTGGGCCTCATCCGCGACGGCGGCGGCTACGTGGCCGCGTCGCCTCCGTTACGCCCGGAACCGGTGCGGGACATCCGGACCTTCGCGCTGGAGGTGTCACCGGACGGATCGCGGCTGGGTGAACTGGTCAAACTCGTTACCAGCGGCGACATCCCGCTCCGGGTCGCCGGCGTGTACCCCTTCGCCGACGCCGCGGCCGCTCACGACCGGCTGGCCAAAGGCGGCGTCCGCGGCGGCGTGGTGATGGTTCCTTGACCCCCAGCCACGCCGCCGTCACGATCAACTGACACGCCCCACGGTGACCACGCCGCATCGCCAACGGGCTCGCCGGACTGATCGGCGCAGGCTGCATCCTCATGGGCGCCAACGCCTTCCGGGCGCCACAGGCCGCAGCCGGCTTCGGCATCCCCGGCACGCCGACCGAGAGCCACACCTTCCAGGCCTGGCTGTCTGTCAAGGCCGTGCGCGACATGCCTCGGGAATCTTCATCTTCATCCTGCTGGCTGGAGCGACACCGCACCTGCTGGGCTGGTTCATGCTGGCCGCCGCCGCCATACCCACCGGCGACGCACTGATCGTGTCCCGCAACAACGGGCCCAAGGCGGCCGTGTACGGCATCCACGGGGCCACCGCCAACGCTTCGGCGACGCGTGCCTGCAAGGGCTGGAGGACTTCTCCCACGTCGACGTGCTGTTCATCTTCGACCAGTTCCCGCCGCACGACGACTACCGCGAGCCCCGCCCGAACCGCGGCCGCACCGACCTCCCGCCCGTCGGCATCTTCGCCGGCCGCGGTCCCCGCCGACCGAACCGCATCGGGGTGACGTGCTGTGCGATCGAATCCGTGCGCGGCCGCCAGCTGACGGTGGTCGGCCTCGACGCGGTCTCGGGCACCCCCGTCATCGACCTGAAGCCAACGATGGCCGAGTTCCTGCCGGTGAACGTCCAGCAGCCGGAATGGGTCAGCCACCTGATGTCGGAGTACTTCCAGCCGTAAGCGAGTGCCTGACGGTGGAGCCGAGGCCCGCAACACGGCGGGCCGGGCTTCGTGCCGGATACCCGACGCGTCCGGTTGACGACGGTCGAGTCCTCTTCACCTCTCACGCCGCCTCTGACACTCTGCAATCGCCATATGACTCTATGGATAGGGCGGGCCGAGGGCATGACGAAGCGTTGGTTAATCACGGGGTGTTCGAGCGGACTCGGTCTGGCTCTCGCGGCCCGGCTCGCCGCCGAGGGCGAACAGGTGGTGGCGACGGCCCGGCGGCCGGAAACCCTGGACGCATTGGTGGCGCGGCATCCGGGCAACGTGGTGGCCGCCGCCCTCGACGTACGGGGTCCGGAGCAGTGCGCGGCAGCCGTCGAGCAGGCGGTGGACGCCTTCGGCGGCGTCGACGTCCTGGTCAACAACGCGGCCTACGGACAGTTCGGCACCTTCGAGGAGGTCTCCGACGCCGAGCTCGTCGCGCAGTTCGACACCAACGTGTTCGGGCCTTGGCGGCTCACCCGCGCGGTGCTGCCGTTGTGGCGGGCGCAGCACCGCGGACACGCCATCTTCGTCAGCTCGGTCGCCGGCATGGTTCCCTTCCCGGGCCTCGCCGCGTACACCGCGAGCAAGTTCGCGGTGGAGGGGGCGGCCGAGTCGCTGGCCGCCGAGGCCGGGCACTTCGGGGTGAAGGTGACCATCCTGCAGCCGGGCGGCTTCGCCACCGGTTACAGCGCCAACCTGGTGATGCCGGAGCACCGTATCGCCGACTACACGCCGGTCAACGACGGCATGCTCGGCGCGCTACGCGGCATGAACACCAAGGCGGAAATCAACTCCCCCGAACTCTTCGCCGACGTGGTGTGGCGGCTCGGGCAGATGGACTCGCCGCCGCTGCGGCTGCCGATCGGCCCCGACTCGGAGGCGTTCCTGGAATCCGCCTACGACGCCCGACGCAGCGAGTATGACCAGGTGATCAAGGCGGGTCATCACACCGTCGCGTGAGCAGGTACGCGACATGCTCCTCGCTTTTTGAGCATGCCCAAGGGATCAGCCGAGCTGAGACGCAAGGAACCGGTTGCGACCAGGATCGCGCCGTGACGTCGAGGCCCATCGTGCTCACCCGGTTCGTCGTCGTTGCCGCCGGCAAGGAGGTCCTCCTTCGACCTCGGCCCATGGTCGAACGTCCTCGGTCACCGGCGGCGGACATGGCACGATGGCCGTGTCCTGCGCCGCCGGTGGCCGGGCACGACACTGATGGAGTCGGGATGTCAGAACTGGCCGGCACGCCGGTGCCAGGGTTGGCGAAACTGTGGACGCACGATCCGGTCACCGCCGGCCCGTATCGGCTGGTCGGCCGGCTGGGCGCGGGTGGGCAGGGGGTCGTCTATCTCGGTGAGGACGACGCCGGTGACCGGGTCGCGGTCAAGATGGTCAACGTCGATCTGAGTGATCCACGGGCGCGGTCGCAGTTCGTGAAGGAGATCGCCGCCGCACGCCGGGTCGCTCCGTTCTGCACCGCGCAGGTGCTCTTCGCCGAGGTGGACGGCGAGCGGCCCTACGTGGTCAGTGAGTTCATCGAGGGCCTGACCCTGCACCGGCACGTCCGCGAGCGCGGTCCGGTGACCGGTAACGCCCTGCACCGGCTCGCGGTCGGCACCGTCACCGCGCTCGCCGCGATCCACAGTGCCGGAGTGGTGCACTGCGATCTGAAGCCGGACAACGTGGTGCTGGGCGAGGACGGTCCTCGGGTGATCGACTTCGGCATCGCCCGCGCGTTGGGCGTCACCGAGACGGCGTCCAGCCGGGTCATGGGGACCACCGCGTACATGGCGCCCGAGCGGTTCCGCAACGACGCGGTCGGTCCGCCCTGCGACGTCTTCGCCTGGGCGGCCACGATCGCCTTCGCCGCCGGTGGTCGGCCGCCGTTCGGCAATGATTCGCTCTTCGCCGTGATGCACCGGGTGCTGCACGATCCGCCCGAGCTGCCTGCGTTGCCGCCCGTTCTGGACGAGCTGATCCGGGAGTGCCTGGCCAAGGATCCGGCGGACCGGCCGGGTGCCGAGCGCGTGCTGGTGCGGCTGCTCCGGCAGGACGGCAGGGTCACCGATCCGCTTCGTCGGGAGAACCTGCTCGAGGTCGGCAACGAGACCGCGGGCGCGCCGACGCCGAACCACCCGCTGCCCCAGGTCACGCCGGCGGCTCCACAGTCACGCCCGACGCAGCCGCAGATGCCGACCCGGCCGACGGTGCCGACCCAGGCCCGGCCGACCCAACCAGCACACCTGCCGGTGACGGAGCCCGGCGTCGGTGGAGGTGGCGGCGCGTTGCGGCGGCTGCGTAGTGAGGCCCTTGACGCCTGGGGCATCTCGACCGCGATCTTCCTCGGTTCGGCCGGCGCCGCCGCCGGCTACGTCGCGTCGAGCGCGGTCGGCCCGGCCACCGCGGTCGGGGCGGTCGCCTTCGTCGTGGTCTACCTGGTTCGGCTGCTGGTCGCGGCGGCGGTCGGAGGACCGTCCGACCGCGAGTGACCGGTGCGGTGGGTCGGGGTCGCCGGCTGGCGCCGGATCGATAGGTTGACTGCCACCAGCCGCCCGCCGAGGAGGACGTCCCGATGGCCCCATCCGCTACGCGTACGCGGCAGTGGTTGCCGTACACCGCCGCCGTCACCGCCGGGCTGGTGGTCATCGCCGGGGCGTTCGTGTTCGTCCGGCAGCGCGAAGCGGGCAACGACTGCGCCACCACCCTCCAGGTCAACTCCTCCACCGAGAAGGCGGCACTGCTGGTCGACCTGGCCGAGCGCTACAACCGCAGCGACCGGTCGATCGATGGCGGTGGCTGCGCCCAGGTGCACGTCAGCGCGTTGAACTCGGGCAAGGCCACCGAGGCGCTGGCTACCGGCTGGACCCACACCGGCCTGCCGCAACCACAGGTCTGGCTGCCGACGTCGAGCCTGTGGACCGGCCAGCTCCGGCTGCTCGACGAGGCCGCCGGGCGAGAGCTGCAGACCCCGGACCGCTACCCGTCGATCGCCAACAGCCCGCTGGTGATCGCGATGCCGCAGCCCAAGGCCGAGCTGGTACGCCAGCGCGGGTCGCTGGGCTGGGGGGAGATCCTGGGCCTCTCCGGGCGCGACGGGTGGGCGGGCTTCGGCAAGCCGGAATGGGGCCGCTTCACCTTCGGCAAGGACAACCCGAACCTGTCCACCTCCGGGCTGGCGGCGACCATCGCCACCTACTACGCGGCGGTGCAACGGTCCAGCGACCTGACCCAGTCCGACCTGGCCGACCCCGCGGTCACCCAGTTCGTCCGCCGGATCGAGGCCAACGTGTCGCACTACAGCGACGACTCGGTCGACCTGCTGCGCAGCCTCGCCGAGGCGGACCTGGCCGGCGGTGCGGGCAGTACGGACGACATGAGTGCCATCGTCCTGCAGGAGGAGCTGGTGGACCTCTACAACACGGGCGCGCTGAGCCCTCGGCAGGACGGGCAGGAGCGGGGCCGCCGGCCGAACGTCCCGCTGGTCGCCGTCCATCCCAGGGAGGGCACGTTCAACCTGGACCACCCGTTCGTGGTGCTGCCGTCGGCCGATGAGCGGCAGCGCGCGGCAGCGGCCGACTTCCAGAAATTCCTGACCATGGACGCCCAGCAGGAGAGCTTCGCCCGCCTCGGCTTCCGGGACCACGAGCGCCGCGCCTCGGCGGAGCTGCTCGCCAGCGTCGGCGCCGAGCCCACCGGCGGGCTGACCTACTTCGAGCCCCCGAACCCGGAGGTGGTCGGCGCGATGCTGGACGGCTGGCGCACGCTCCGCAAGAAGGCCAACATCCTGATCGCCCTGGACACCTCGGGGTCGATGCTGGCGAAGGTCGGCACCCGTACCCGTTTCCAGGTCGCGTCGGCGGCGGCGGGCAAGGCCCTCGCGCTGCTCAACACCGAAGACCGGGTGGGACTCTGGTCGTTCTCCTCGGAGACCAAGAATCAGCCGAAAAGCCCATACCGGGAGGAGTCCCCTCTCGGCGAGTTCGACCAGAAGCGGATCACCAGCAAGATCGCCGGCCTGCATGTCGAGGGTGGCACCGCGCTCTACGCGACGGTCCGGGCCGCACACCGAGAGCTGCTCGACCGGTACGACCCGCAGCGGATCAACGCGGTCGTCGTGCTGACCGACGGCAAGAATGAGTACAGCCGGGACAACGACCTGGCCCGGTTGCTCGCCGAGGTCGCCCTGGACCCGCAGCGTCCGGTGAAGGTGTTCTGCATCGCGTTCGACCGGGAGTCGGACTTCGCCACCCTGGACCGGATCGCCAAGGCATCGTCGGGCAAAGCTTTCGACGCCACCGATCCCGCCAAGATCGACGAGGCGTTCGTGAAGCTGGTCAGCAGCTTCTGACGCTCTCCCTGGCGCGACTGGGCCGGGCGATCGCGTCACCGAGGCCGCCCTGCTCAAGGGTCTGCCACAGACCCACGCAGGGAGAGGGGCCAGCGGTCCGTGAGGCGTTGGAAGAGGATGCGGTCCTGCCAATCGCCGACGATTCTCAGGTACGCGGGGGCGAGCCCGCACCGGGGTGGCTGGCGCGGGAGCGCCACCCCGGCCACCCGGTCACCCGGTCACCCGGTCACCCGGTCACTCGGTCGTCCAACGGTCGTGGTGGATCACCGACGAGACCGGACGTCGCTGGCGCCAACCGTGCCGCTCCAGGTCCGGCGTCTGCTCCAGATGGGTGACCGGGCCGAGGCAGAGCCACGCCACCGGGCGGACGGTGGCCGGGATGCCGAGCAGGTCGCGCAGAAACGGCTCCCGGTAGAACGAGACCCAACCGACCCCGAGCTGCTCGGCGGTCGCGGCCAACCACAGGTTCTGGATCGCCAGACAGACCGAGTAGAGGCCGGCGTCGGCGATCGCGTGACGACCGAGTACGGCCGGTCCACCCCGCTGCGGGTCGTACGTGACCACGACCGACAACGTCGACTCCCGTACGCCATCGATCTTGATCCGGGTGAAGCGTTCCGCCGCGGCACCGTCGAGAGTGGCCGCGAAGGTGTCCCGCTCCCGCTCCACGTGCCGGTGAAACTCCTGCCGCAGCTCAGGATCGCGGACCAGGATGAAGTCCCAGGGCTGGGAGATACCGACGCTCGGCGCGGCGTGCGCCGCCGTGAGGATCCGGTCCAACGTCTCGTCGGGGATCGGCGCCCCGGTGAACTGGGCACGTACGTCCCGGCGGCGGTGGATGGTCTCGTAGAATCCGGTGTTCAAGGCAGGCTCCCCTGCTTCTCGCCCCTGACGGGGCCGATGACGCGAGGCCGGTCTTCGGACTCCCGGATCTACGCTGGTCACCCGCCTTCCCAACCCCTCAGGGCCAGTGGCTGCGTCTAGTGCGCGTGGGTGGCAGCTCCCCGGTCACCGCGGCGGGCCCGTGCCGGACTCACACCGGCTTCCCGATTCTCCCCACTCGCGCGGGGCACCTCGCAACGTTTGTGCCACCGCGCACCATAGCGGCCCCGCCGAACCTGGGACGAACCCCGCCACAAGCTCGGGATTGGCGTTGCGGTGGCCGGGTTGTTCCCGGACCACCGCTACGCCGTTGCCGGTCGGAGTGAACCTTGCCTGCGGGGTGACAGTCTCGCCGCTCAGTCGGATGCCCGGCTGGGCGACGCCCGCTACCCGCGCCGCATACGTCAGGCGGAAAGTTCCGCCCGGATCAGCGCGGCCAGCTCGGCGGGCTGAGAAAGGAACGGCGAGTGCGAGGAGTTCATCCGCAACACCCGCTCGGCCCGCTTGGCCATGAGCTCCTGCGCGAAGGGCGGAAGAGCGTTGTCGGCCTCGCAAATGATGTAGGTGCTGGGAATGGTGCGCCACGCCGCCTCGGTCAGCGGCTGCTGCGTCGAGGCCCATGACTGGAGTCCGAGTCGTGCAACGGCCTGTTCCGCGATTTCCGGATCGACGTCGCCGTAGAAGACATCTCGGGGCTGCGATGGCTCGATGTGACCTTTGCTCTTCAGGTCCGTCCGCTCGTGCACCTCCCACCACGGCGGAGCAACGCCACCGGCGGTGGAGAAGAGCGAATCGCCGACGTCCGGCTGAAAAGCAGCGAGATAAACAATCCGGCGTACGTTGTCCGCGGCAGCGAGCGCCTCCGTGACCGGGGCACCACCGTAGGAGTGGGCGACGACCACGACCGGGCCGCCGATGGCGGCGACGGCGGCCTTGACCACGGCCGCGTCGTCGTAGAGGTCCCCGAGGGCAGCGGGGTCGTTGCCGCTACTGGGTAGCGCGACGGTGTGGATGTCAATATCCGGGAACTGCTCGACGAGCGACTGCCAGACCCACGGCCCGTGCCAGGCGCCGTGCACGAGAAGAAGCGACGGAATACTGTTCAAGATGATGTTCCTGCCCGCATGGATTCAAATGATCGGATCTGGAGTTCGTCGCCGCCCACGCCGTCGTGTATCGCCGCAGCGCCCCATCTCGACCGAGGACAGCGGAAATATATGCCGCTACTTTCGGGTAGCAAGGTGCGGTCGCCTATGAGCCGAGCCACAAGCCGGGCGGCAACGGTGTCACCGTGAGCAACAACACGTTGCCCGGTTTCGTGCCGAATCTATGCACGTAGACATGCACTCGATCCCCGCATTGCTGAGCGTGGCGGCACAACAAAATCGTTTCCCGTGGCTATGCGGTTGTATCTGATTCTCGGCCCCCGGATATCGACCTTTCGATGTTGCTACAGATCCTGAAAGGTCGGGTTCGTCCACTATGACCCAATGCGTCGGCGTGATCGTCGCGGCGGGGAGGCGTAGGCCGGGGTGATGAGGTATGCCTACCAGCAGGACCCGCACGCGTGGGCCGGGCTCGGCCTCGCCCAGCACCTCACCACCGGCAGTTCCACACCAGCCGAGGCCACGACATGGATCGGGACGGACGGGGCCCGGCAGTTCGCGACCGGCAACAGCCGCAGGTGGGCGGACCTGTTCATCGGCACCGGCACCTCGGCAACCGCCGCCCGAGCCGTGCAAGCTCGGACGACGGCGTTCCACCTGGGCACCGGGGCAGCCGCCCGGCGGCGAGCAGTAACCACAGCTCGCGGCGATCACGCCGATCTTCTGGCGGGTACGAGCGTCCTAGTGGCTGAGAGCAGCCACCGTCGAGGAGACCGCCGCATCGAACACCGCCTCGTCTAGCGGCTCCGCGATGGCGGTCAGCTGCACCTGCACCAGGTTGTGACCGATCCGGACCAGGCCGAACAGGGTTGTACCGGTGATCCTGCTCGAACCACTGCCGAGGGAGAGGTCATACCGCACCCGCCAGGACTCTTCCCCCACCTGGGGAGCCGGCTGGGCGCTCACGGTGAACCGCACTGGTGAGCTGCCGGGGACGGTGGCGTCGAACCGGGGGCACGCGGCGCGGGCTGCCTCGGCCTCGTCGAGAAGGGTGTCGGGCACGGGGTGGGCGTACGAGGTGACGATCACGATGACGGCCGATTGCCTGATGCTGCTCGGCAATTTCCTGGTGGCAAAGCCGCGAATCTCGTCGACCCGTTCGTCCGACTCGATCCGGCGCAGATAGTCGTCCCGGGCCAACTCCCGGCAGGCCGCCGGCGCGATGGCGGTGTCGGGGTCCTCGGTCTCCTGTTCCTGCGGCTCCGGCTTCCAGAACGCTGACAGTGGCGCCCGGACGGCGCTGGCGGCGGCACCGGCTTCCGCGACGGTAAGCAACCGGCCGGGATCCGCACCGGTCTGCGCACCGGGCGAGGCGCTGGCGTTCGGCCCGACGGTGGTCGATGACGGCACCACCACGACCGCCGGGCCGGTGGTGGCCGGCGCCCCTGTGGGCAGCAGCACCGGCCCACCGGGCAGGCCGATGACCGCCGCCGCCCCGACCAGGAGCACCGCCGTCACCGGACCCACCGCCGGCCACACCTGCGGTCGCGTGCCGGCCCGGCCGGGTGGCCATCCGATCGGGTCGGGTCGTTGTCCCAGTCGTCCGGTGAGAGCGGAGAGCCCGATCAGGACGGGCATCGTGAGCACCGCGAGGTAGAACCACCAGATCACCGGCACACCGACATAGAGCCGGAGCAGGGTCGCATCCGAGGTACGACCGGCGAGTATCTGGTGCGCGAACTGCGAGGTCCCGGCCAGCACCGCGACACCCGTCCCCGCAACAAGGGCCCGTCCCAGACCGGGGTCACCACGTCCAATGGCGAGCACCACGAGCGCCGCCCACCCGGCCAGGGCACAGATCCACCATCGCTGCTGGGAAAGGGAGAGCGCGGCGTCCAGCGTGATCGGTGGGTGCCGTAGCGCCTGTGCCGATGCGAGGCTCCCACCGATCAGCACCGTCACCGCCACAACGGACAGGACGGCACGGGTGGCGACCCGGCGCCAACCGAGCAGGGCCACGACCGCCGCTGGCGCGGCTAGGCCCAGCCACGGCCACGGCGCGTCGGGCAGCGTGTAGACCAGCCAGGCACGTACCGGCACCGGCCGTTCCAGGCCGACGACGAGGGGCTGCAACGGCCAGCAGATCGCCGTGACGGTCGCTGAGGCCGCCAGATAGGTGAACCCTCGCCGGAGTCGGGTGTACCGGTCCGGGCCCCGGCGAGCCGCCATCCCGGCGAGCACGGTGCAGGTCGTGACGGCGACCACGCCGGCCAGTGCGACCACGATCGCGAACCGCAGACTGACGCCCAGACTGGCCGTGCCGGCCGGGAACGACGCACCGCCACCGGTCGTCCCGGTGGGAAAGAGGAAGCCGCCCACGGCGAGACCGGCAGCGGCCGCGACGACCGGAAGCCAACGCCGCGAGGGCGCACCGGTGAGCGCCCTGCGGTGCAGCGCGGGGGTCAGCCCGAACCCGAGCAGCACACCGACCAGACCGGCCGGCAGCACGGAGAGATCCCGGTCAATCGCCAATGCGCTGACCGCCTGGGTCGCCGCCCCCGCGACGATCGCCGTCACCGCCCCGGTCACCGCGGCCTGCATCGGGCCACCAACCGACACCTGCTGCCCGCCACGCAGCGCGGCGGCCCGCCGCTGCGGCGTCGGGTGCCGGGCGAACAGCCGGCGCAGCCGCCCGGGGCGGTGCGGTCGGATCGAGGCGGCGGCGTCCAGCAGCCAGACCAGCGCGGTCCGGTCACCGGTCCGGTTGACCTGCTGATCCGCCTCGTGTTCGCGCAGTCGCAGCACCTGCGCCCGCAGCAGGGCGCTGAGCAGCACCAGCACCAGCGCCCGGCTGAGCGTGACGACCGGGATCTCGGTGAGCCCTTCCCGGCGGATCTCGGAAAGACTGGCCACCGCCACCGCCGGTACGACCAGCCACAGCAGACCACGCACGGCGGAGACCCACCGGACGTCCCGACCCTGTACATGCGCCAACTCGTGCTGGACGACTGGATCGAACCGCGCCGGATCTCGGTGACCGACCGCCACCGCGGCCGGCAGCACCACGAGTGGTCGGCCGCCGGGCCGGACGGTGGTGAACGCCTGCCGCACCGACGGTCCCGCCACGAACAGCCGGGGCCGGTGGCGACCGTGCAGCCCTTGCCGATCGCAGAGCTCGGCAAACCGCTGCTCAGCACCGGCGATGGTGCCCGGGAGTCGGTGGCGACGCAGCCGCCAGTGATCGACCACCGGGGTGAGCGCGACGATCAGGGCGAGCCCGACCAGCAGCAGGACGCCGCCGGTGAGCATGACCAGTCCGCGTATCCGGGACGGGTCGGACATGCAGGTCAGGAACTGCATTGTCCGGGTGGCATCGAACTCGACAGGACTGCTTGGGTCGACGTCATACGTCCGGGAACACCGGATGGTCGCCTGCGCGTAGGGCTGCGCCAGTGGACGGCGACCGAAGAAGAAAACGGTGCCCACCGCGATACCGACGCCACCCACCACCCCAACGACTTGGAGATAGAGCCAGAGCAGTGGGGTCGGCTCTCCGCCGGGTTTCCGGGCCTGGGGAACAGCCGGCGGCGGCGCGTCGGTGCGGATCACTCCGGTGCGGACAAACGAACGTGCAGGGCCCCCACCGCCGCGTCGGCCAACAGGATGGCCTGCTCCTCGGTGAGGCCAAGGGTGACTCCGTGGCGCCGGCACGCCTCGCGTAGAGCCTGTGCCTGCGCATCAGTCAGCGCCAGCCGGTCCCCGTCGATGACCGGCTGGGGCGCGTCGTCGCCCGGTTGGAGCGCTTCACCGCCCGACTCGACCGCTGCCGGCGCCGTCGACCGGCGTAACCGGCGCCTGCTGCGCCACCAACCGGCACCAGCCGCGGTCGCACCGGCCGCGAAAATGTCACCCAGTCCCGACGTGACGGCCTGCAGTGCGATCTCGCTGACCAGGACCGAGTCGATCCCGAACCCGATCGACCCGCCGGGCGCCGGTCGGCTCCGTAGCGACGACCCGTCCCGCCGCCACTTCTGGGCGACCGGGGCGAAGACCGCCAGCTCCTCGGGAGCTAGCCGGGCCACCCCGGCACGGGCGGCGGCCTCGATGAGGCCCGGCAACTGCGTGTGCGTGTCGACCATGGCCACCCTCCACAGAGTAGGCATTAGGATACGCAACGTCCGCCAGCCTCATCGGGCAGGATTCGTCGTAGGCTCCGCGCCCGAGAAGACAGCGAGAGCCGAGGCGGTGAGCGTCGCTTCGACTCACGAGGGGCACACAGCCCAACGCCCCAGCCAGTTTGTTGATCCAGGCGACGCAGTCCTCAACCCCCTTGGCGGAGGTGCCGACGGCGGCGGCGATCTCACGCGCTGAGGCTGTCCGGTCGGGCTGCTCGGTGAGACAGCGCGAAATGCTCCTGCCGTCACTGTCGAACTGGGGCCATGTAGGCGGCCAAAAGGTCGTTGGGTTGTCGGTCGAGGTATCGGGCGGGCACGCGAGGTGCCGTCCGGTGACCCGCTCGGGCGGACCTAAGTGGGATGGAAGCGAGCGCGACTGACGACGAACTGTGGGAGGTCGACCGTGGCGTCTGGATTCTCGGGAGCCGGGTCGACGGCCAGCGGATCGTCACTCTCTCGTTCGACGGCCGTATGGCAGTCCACCTCGTCGTTCAACTCGCTCGCGGGACTGACTCGCGCGACGATTTTCTGTGCGGCACGGCTCCGTTGCCGCACAGAGAGAAGGCTGTCGACGGATCAGTCAATTCGCGACTGCTGCCTGGGATACCTACGTTCTACTCCTTCGTGGCGTCCATGAGGGCGTCGATCAGCGCGCCCAGTGCGGGCTGCGCCAGCGAGATCTCCCGGACCACGGCGTAGATCGTCCTGATTGGCGCCGGGCGCCGGACCTGGCGGATGGTGACGCCTGGGTGGCGGGTGCCCAGCCCCAGTCGGGGAATGAGGCTGACGCCGAGGCCAGCCGCGACGAATCCCTGGGCCGTTGCGTAGTCCTCCGACTTCGCCACGATGTCCGGGCTGAAACCCGCCGCGGCGCAGGCGTCGGTGATGGGCTCCAGGCAGGGGCCGGGGGGTTCACTGCCGACCCAGGGTTCGCCGGCGAGGTCGGCCAGGTCGATCACCCGTTGCCTGGCGAGCGGGTGTCCGGTGGGCAGGACGGCCTGGTACGCGTCGTCGAGCAGATGCACCGCGCGGATGCCCCGGTGGCTTTCGTCGTGTGGTCGGCGGACCACGATGGCCAGGTCGGCGTTGCCCTGCTCCACGGTCGGCAGTGGATCGTCAGGGTCGGTCACTCTGGCATCGATCGTCACGCTGGGGTGCTCGCGCCGGAGTCGGGCGAGGGCCGGTGCCAGCAGGGTCGGGCCGACCGAGGCGAAGTACCGGATCGTCAGTCGGCCCGTACGTCCCGCGCGCAGGTCGGCCAGCGCCGTCTCGGCCTCGGCGACATGCTGGCTGATGATGGCCGCGTGCCTGGTGAGCAGTCGGCCAGCCGCTGTGGGCTGCACACCGCGGCCGACCCGTTCGAGCAGCGCGATCCCGGCCTCTTTTTCCAGCGCCGCCACCTGCTGGCTGACGGCGGAGGGTGTGTAGCCGAGGTGTGCCGCCGCCGCGGTCACCGATCCGCTGGTGACCACCGCCCGCAGCACCTGCATGCGTCTCACATCAAGCATGTAGCAGAGCTTAATGCTCATGCAGAACCTTTTGCTTTTCCTTTTCAGTTGGGCGCGGCACTGTTCATGGGAACGGATCAAGGAGAGCAGGGTGAACAGTGCCGTGGGCAGGACATGGGCGTGGGTACGGGTGGGCGTGCTCGCCCTGCTGTGGGGATCAACCTTCCTCTGGATCGAGCTGGCCCTGGACGCCCTGACTCCGGTCCAGGTCACGCTCAGCCGGTGCGTACTCGGAGCGGCCGCTCTGCTGGTCGCATGCCTCGGCTCGGGACGACGGCTGCCTCGGGGTGGGGCGGTCTGGGGTCGCATCGTCGTGGCCGCCTTCTTCTGCAACGCCCTGCCGTTCGCCATGTTCAGCATCGGCCAGCAGACCATCGACTCCGGGGTGGCCGGCGTACTGAACGCGACGACCCCGCTGTGGTCCCTGCTGATCGGCGTCGTGATCGCCTCGGAGCGCGGGCTCGGGCCGGGCCGGCTGGGCGGGCTCCTGCTCGGGTTCGCCGGAGTTGTGCTGATCTTCGCGCCGTGGCAGACGACCGGGCCGGTCGGGTGGGGCGCTCTTGCCATCGTCGCCGCGGCGGCGAGCTATGCCATCGGCTTCGCATACATGGGCCGCCACCTGGTCGGCAAGGGCATCCCCACCATCTCGCTGTCTGCGGCGCAGCTCATCGCGGCAACCGGCTTGACCGCGCTGACCCTGCCGGCCGGCGGCCTGACGTCGATCGGGATCGGCCCGAAGACGCTGATCGCCGTCGTGATCCTGGGCGTCGTGGC
Organism: Micromonospora sp. CA-259024; assembly: GCF_050936255.1. Classification (NCBI taxonomy): domain Bacteria; kingdom Bacillati; phylum Actinomycetota; class Actinomycetes; order Micromonosporales; family Micromonosporaceae; genus Micromonospora; species Micromonospora sp. CA-259024. The sequence goes on from NZ_JBNJND010000001.1 coordinate 2,679,365, forward strand.
CACCGGGGTCACCTTCCACCTCACCTACCGGATCATCGCCGCCGAGGGCGCCACCAACGCCGCGACGGTCGGCTATCTGCTGCCGGTGGTCTCGGTAGCGCTGGGAGCCATCGTGCTCGACGAGGATTTCAGCTTCCGGATCGCCATCGGGATGGTGGTCGTGCTCGTCGGGGTCGGCCTGACCCGCCGCAGGAGGCCGACGCCGTCGACGCCAGCCCCAGAAGAGACCCCGACGGCGCTGGCCGCGCCGAGACCGTGACCCGCCACCTTCGGCCAGAAACAGGACGTACGACAGTGACCGCACTATCGGTAAGCACCATCCCCGTCGCATCGCTGCCCGTGGACTGCATCGTGATCGGCGCCGCCAAGAGCACAAAGGGCCCGGTCCCGGCCCCCGGCGCCGAGGCGGTGGCCGAGGCGTTCGACGGCGCACTGGCCGAACTCCTCGGCACCCTCGGCGTAACCGGTGCCGAGGGCGAAGTAGCCAAGCTCCCCGCGCCCGCCGGCATCAGGGCCCGACTGGTCCTCACGGTCGGCCTCGGCGACGCCGCCAACAACAACGAGGAGTACGACGCCGAGACCCTGCGCCGAGCCGCCGGGGTGGCCGCCCGGACTCTGGCCGGCACCGGGACGGTCGCGCTGGCGCTGCCGGCCAGGACGGCCGAGGCCGTGGAGGCGGTGGCGGTGGGTGGCCTACTCGGTGCCTACGCCTTCACCGCCTACCGCACGACCGACCACGCCGCGGCCCCGGTCCGCGAGCTGGCGATCCTTGCGAACCGCGTCGGCCGGACGGACGCCGAGGCCGCCGTGCGACGCGCCGGCGTGCTCGGCCAGGAGCTGAATCGGGCTCGCGACCTGGTCAACACGCCAGCCAACGACCTGCACCCGGAGAGCTTCGCCGCCGCCGTGGTCAGCGCCGGCCAGGAGTACGGGCTGGCGGTCGAAGTGCTGGACGAGGAGGCATTCGCGGCGGGCGCCTTCGGCGGCATCCTCGGCGTCGGCCAGGGCTCGGCCCGACCGCCGCGGCTGGTGCGGATCGCCCACACCCACCCCGAGGCGAAGGCGAGTCTCGCCTACGTCGGAAAGGGCATCACCTACGACTCGGGCGGCATCTCGTTGAAGCCGGTCGGCGCCAACGAGATCATGAAGCGCGATATGGCCGGCGCCGCAGCGGTGTTCGCCGCGGTGCTGGCCGTCGCCCGGCTCGACCTTCGGGTCAACGTCACCGGTTGGCTTGCGTTGGCCGAGAACATGCCGTCCGGCTCCGCCGTCCGTCCCGGCGACGTGCTGCGGATGTACGGCGGGCGGACCGTCGAGGTGCTCAACACCGACGCCGAGGGACGCCTGGTGCTCGCGGACGCGCTGGTGCGCGCGGGCGAGGAGCGGCCCGACGCAATCGTGGACGTGGCCACCCTGACCGCCGCCATGCGGTTCGGCCTGGGTAACCATCTCTTTGGGACGATGTCCAACGATGACGCCTTCCGTGATCGGGTACTGGCCGCCGCCAGCCGGGCCGGCGAGCGGGCCTGGCCGATGCCGCTGCCGGCCGAGCTGCGCGGGAGCCTGGACTCCCGGGTGGCCGACCTCGCCAACCTCGGCGAGCGGATGGGCGGCGGCCTGGTGGCCGGTCTGTTCCTCCAGGAGTTCGTGCCAGCCGGCACGCCCTGGGCACACCTGGACATCGCCGGACCGGCCTTTCACGAGGGGGAACCCAACGGCTACACACCCAACGGCGGCACCGGGTGCGCGGTCCGTACCCTCGTGCGGCTCGCGCAGGACACCGCGACCGGCGGACATGATGGTCCTTAGATCAGGTGAGCCCTCGGTCTCGTCAGGAATGCGTCGGTTGACCTCAACCAAGCATGAGGTTGCATGCTTTCGGCGTTCGCGTCGGCGAACGGATGGGAGCAGGTGGTATGCGAGTGGTCCAGGCGATCCGTTTCGGGGGTCCCGAGGTGCTGGTTCCAGGCGAGGCGCCGGATCCGGTGGCCGGGCCGGGCCAGGTCGTGGTCGATGTGGCGGTGGCGGGCATGACGTTCGTCGAGACGCAGATCCGGCGTGGCACCGACAGGTGGCATGAACGGCCACGGTTGCCGTACGTGCCGGGCGGTCTGGTGGCCGGGCTTGTGAGTGCGGTCGGCGCGCAGGTGGATCCGGCTTGGCTGGGGCGGCGTGTCGTCGCCAGCACGGGAGAGACCGGCGGTTTCGCCGAACGGGCGGCGGCGATGGTCGGGGAACTGTTCCCGGTGCCGGACGGCCTGGGTCTGCCGGAGGCTACCGCCCTTTACAGCGACGGCAGCACGGCGCAGGGGCTGGCCGAACACGCCAAGATCGGCCCCGGTGACTGGGTTCTGGTCGAAGCGGCGGCGGGTGGGGTGGGCAGCCTGCTGGTGCAGCTCGCCCGTGCGGCGGGCGCGCAGGTCGTCGGAGCCGCCCGCGGATCGCGGAAGCTCGATGTGGTCCGGGAACTGGGCGCCGACGCAGTGGTGGACTACTCCGAACCGGGCTGGACCAAGCGGGTGCTCGAAGCGACCGGCGGCGCGGGACCGGATGTGGTGTTCGACGGCGTCGGCGGCCAGATCGGGCGGGCCGCATTCGAGGTGACGGCCCGCGGCGGCCGTTTCTCGGTGCACGGCGCCTCCAGCGGCGAGGCCACGTTCATCGATCCTGCGGAGGCGCACCACAGAGGCGTGGAGGTGATCGGTATCGAGCAGCTTTTTGATTTCGGACCGAATGTAGTGCGGTGGGCGGAGCGGATGATGACCCAGGCGGCAGCGGGACTCGTCCGGCCGATCATCGGGCAGACCTTCTCGTTGGAGCGTGCCGCCGACGCGCACACCGCGGTCGAAAACCGCACCGCCGTGGGGAAGACCCTGCTGCTGATCTGAGGGCCTACGCTCGGGAACGCCTCCGGCCACCGCATCCGCCACTGAGGCTGAACAGCCTGATGCCCTCCGTCAAGCCGGACGCTCATCGCCTACTGACCGTACGCCGCCGCGATCTCGGATTGCACGGTCCAGCCAAGGGCGCGGTACAGGCGGCGTCCGACTTCGGTAGCGACGAGGATGCCGGTACCCAGATCGTTGCGCGCGGCATGGTCGCTCAGCGCCCGCATGACAGTGGTGCCTAGGCCTCGGTGCCGATGCGCCAGACGCGAGTCGGCCAGTCAGTCGGTCGCCGGCCAGCGCTGCCATGCCTTTCGGAGCGTCAGTAGCATTCGGTTAGACGCTTCACCGAGCGGTTGGTGTGTGCGCGAGCTACGGGTCATCAGGAGCGACCGCCGGTGGATGGGCTGCTAGCGTTCCCCGCCATGTGGACTGAGGAATTCGTGGCTGGGCGCCCGGCATGGCGGCACGTCCCGTCGGGGGTTGTGTTCCGGATGGTTCCCGGCGGCACGTTCCGGATGGGACTGTCCGAGGCGGAGCTGGACGCGGTACGCGCTATCGAGCGCAGCGGCGAGGTCGAGGACACCATCGACCCGTTCCTCGCCAGCGCTGGGGACGCACAGCCGGTACGCGAGGTGCGGGTCGAGCCGTTCCTGCTTGCCCGGCACCCGCTGACCGTGGCTCAGGTCCAGCACTGGCTGCCCGAGTACGAAGACGACTACGCCGAGGCGGGCACCGGCACTGCCCGACTGGAGAGTGACCTGGAGGACCTGCTCAAGCTGTTGCCGTTCCAGCTGCCCAGCGAGGCGCAGTGGGAATACGCGGCCCGGGCCGGAACCACCACGCTGACCTTCCGCGGTGACGGGAAACCCGACGAGGACCAACTGCTCGACGACTTCGGCGACGAGACGCGGACCGCCGCCGGCGAGAACGCGTTCGGACTGGCGGCGATGGGCTCGGCGAACGAGCTCTGCGCCGACGTGTGGATCCCCGGGTTCGACGGCGCACCGTCAGACGCGCGGCCACGGACCGGCGACGGGCCCCGGACCGTACGCGGCGGAGCCGCCGACCTCTACCCGTGGCAGGGCTGTGACGAGTGGCTGCTACTGCTCTGCGCCACCCGATACGAACACGCCGACTTCACAGCGGTACGCCCATCGCACCGCTGCCACCCCATTGAGGTGGTCTAGTTAGGTGCTACTCCATTCCCCTCCGGCGCTGCGGGTTTTGGGACACCGTTGAGGTTTCCCCACGGGCCCCAAGCACATCGGGTTCGGTTATGGACAACACGGCGCCAGAGCAAGCAGCCCGAAGCGCAGCTGTCGCCGAAGGTGGTGGGGTGGACTGTGGCGCGTCGACGTAGATGCCAGCGCGCAGCCGTACGAGATAACCCCGGCGACGTCGGTGGTCATTCCCGCAATGATGGCCGACATGGACGTAGACGAGGTCGAGGTTGTCGTCGCCCATAACGAGCGCGCGACCCTGCGCGTCGGCGATGTGTTCGTGAAAATCGACGCTGATCAGACCCGCACCGACGTCGAGGTCGAGGCGATGGCGATGGCGCCGGTCCCAACCCCGGAGATCCTGTGGCGGAAGCCGCCCGTGCTCGCGGTCGCCGCCCTCCCGGGGACGGCACTCGGCCACCTCGGCGAGCCATCTACCGCTTCGTCGGCCGCATGGGCCGCGGCGGGTGCCGCCGCCCGGATGCTGCACGACGCGCCGCTGCCGCCATGGCCCGGTCGGAGCCTCGACGAGCTCGCATCGCGCCTCGCCGATGAGTGCGAGTGGCTCGTCGCCAACGACGTCCTTCCCGCCGACGTGGTCGCACGCAACCGCCGGCTCGCCGAGACTGCGCTCCGGCCGTGGACACCGGTGTTCATCCACGGCGACCTGCAGATCGACCACGTCTTCGTCGCCGGTGACGAGGTCACCGGCGTCGTCGACTGGTCCGAGGCGTCCCAGGGCGACGCGCTTTTCGACCTCGCCATCCTCACGCTCGGGCACAAGGAGCACCTTGGCGACGTCGTCGCCGGCTACGGCACCGACGTCGACCGCGACCTCATCCGCGCGTGGTGGTCGTTGCGATGCCTGACTAACGTACGCTGGCTGGCCGAGCACGGCTACGGCTCGCCGGACGAGTTCCCCGAGGTCGCCGTGCTGCGATCCGGGCCGTAAGGCTGGCGGAGAACTCGCATCAATCGAATACGCAGTTCTACCGGTCCAGTCGACCGCCGCTCGAAGCAACGTCCGATTCTCGGCATGCCCGGGAGTTGGGCGGCCTGACTCGCCACCACGTTCCGTAGCCGCGTTGCGTCATGCTCGCGCTGATAGCCATGACGGGGCCGGCACCCTCTGTCCGATCTGGTGTGCGAGGCTTCGACGGTGACTGACCTCGGCATCCGCGCAGCCACCTCGGCTGATTCCGAATTCCTGGTCGACATGCTCGTGGAGGCCGTGAACTGGCTGCCTGAGCGCAACTGGTCTCGCAAGCAGATCCTGGCGAATCCCGCGCTGGCGCACTATGTCACCGGTTGGATGCAGCCAAACGACTTCGGCCTGGTTGCGGTGGACCCGGCTGATCGGCCAGTCGGCGCGGCCTGGTTCCGATACCTGACCGCCGCTGATCCAGGCTACGGGTACGTGAGGGACGACGTGCCAGAGTTGACTATCGGCGTGGTGGAAACCTGGAGGGGCCGGGGTGTGGGCCGGGTGCTTTTGCGCGCTGTTCTGGACGCCGCACGGGAACGTGGCATCCGCACGGTGTCGCTGAGCGTGGAGCGGGCGAACTTCGCTGCGAGGCTGTACGCCGCTGAAGGGTTTCGCACGGTTGAGTCGTTCGAGGACGCGGACACGATGGTCGCTGAGATCGGGGCCTGACGCGTGTGGCACCTCAGTCAAGTCACTGCAAGGCAGGCCTGGACGCACTGTCAGCTCCCTTGACCCACGCGTCGCTCCCTCTCCGCCCCCTAGCCATCCCGTCGGCCTTCGTCCGCACAGCGTGGAGTGGTGGGGCCCGCCCGCTTCGCAAGGTTCGGACGGCTGGCAGTGGCCGTACGCCCACGGCGAAACGTTCTGCGAGCACTGCCGCGACCGCCACGACATCAGCCTCGTCATCGACAAGCAGCTCCAGCGGGTACGCGGCCGGCTGCTGCACCGGGCGACCAAGACTGAGGAGTCCGACGCTCCCCTACCGCTGCCGGCCATCTGCGTCGCCGCACTGCGGCACCGCTCTCGGCAACAGGAGGCCGCACGGGGAAAGAGCTGGCGACGCCTGGCACGACACCGGCATGATCTTCACGACCCGCTACGGCGGTGAACGGCAACGCGCCGCGGACGAGTAGTCCGCCGGCTGCTGCCTAGATCGGCGCGCAAACTCTCAAGGTGCTCCAGGAGACCGGGACGGACCTCGAGAGGCTAGGTGCGCTCGTACGGTGGCTGCTCTTTCGTCAAGTGGAGCAGCCACCCCTCACTGGTGCGGATGAGCGCGTATCGCCGGGGGCCGGTGCGGCCGTGCAAGGTGAACAGTATTCGGCGGTCGGTGCGGTCGTGCTCCTCCCACGTGCCGATGTCGGCGATCGACTTGTCCGCGTCCTCGTAACTGAGGTGATCGAGGTGGTGGTCGGGCACGGCGATCGCGAGCCGGTTCTCGCTGGGACTATCGGGCAGGCCGCGAGGCACTGCCCAGGAGCGCAGCACACCGTCCTCCTCGAGCCGCAGGTCAAAGTGCGGTCGCGGTTTGCGGTGGTGGTGCAGGACGAAGGCGGGTGCCACTCTTACCATTGTCGGCGCCCGCCAGCCCTACCGCCCGCCTATGCGTACGGCCGGCCCACCAGCGGCAACACGGGCGTCAACGTGCCCGTCACCGCCCGCGGGCCAGGCCGAGCAGTTCGATGGGCCTCGCGTCGCCCCGCGCCGACGCTGCCGGTCGGCGCGGCGTGCCCGGTCGGTGGCCTGCGGCCAGGCCAGCTCCACCTGCACATGGCCGTGGCCAGCAGCCCCGCCGGCGACCTCGCCGACCGCCCCAGTCTCGACCGGAAACGCACAGCCCGGAAGTCGTCAACACGTTACCTGCGGACAACGCCCTGACCTTGCACTCCCCTGGCATGCACACACCCGACGTCCACGGCTATCGACCTCCGCACTCCCCCAACTTCCCGGGATCTGTAAACAACCCTTGATATTAAACTTCACGAACGTCAATATGTGGAGGTCGCGGGTCACCGAAGCCTGGGGAGTGAGCCATGGGAAGCCGTCGGATTTTCGCAGTGGTAGCCGGGGCGGCGCTGACCGTCACGGCCGCCGTCGCCTTCGTCCCCAGCAGCATGGCGGCCGTGTCCTCGGCCAACGCCGTCCCGATGGTCGCCTGCACCGCCCCGGCCTGGGCCGAGGGCACCACCTACCAGGCGGGCGCCCAGGTCACCTACGGCGGCCGGCTCTACCAGGCTCTGGTCACCCACACCGCGCACCCCGGCGCCGGCTGGAACCCCGCCGCGACCCCGTCGCTGTGGCGTGACCTGGGCGCATGCTCGGGAACCACTCCGCCGCCCACCACGCCGCCACCGACGACACCTCCCCCCACCACGCCGCCACCGACCACACCTCCCCCCACCACGCCGCCGCCAACCGGCGGGACGTGCGCGGTGAAGTCGCGGCCCACCGGCAAGGTGCTGCAGGGCTACTGGGAGAACTGGGACGGCGCCTCCAACGGCGTACACCCAGGCCTCGGCTGGATCCCCATCACCGACAGCCGGCTCAACCAGCACGGCTACAACGTGATCAACGCGGCGTTCCCGGTGATCCGCTCAGACGGCACGGTCCTCTGGGAGAACGGCATGGACGTTGGCGTGAAGGTGGCCACCCCGGCCGAGATGTGCCAGGCCAAAGCGGCCGGCGCCACGATCCTGATGTCGATCGGCGGGGCTGCCGCGGGCATCGACCTGAGCTCCACCGCGGTCGCCGACCGGTTCATCGCGACGATCGTGCCGATCCTGACGGCCTACCACTTCGACGGCATCGACATCGACATCGAGACCGGCCTGACCGGCAGCGGCAACATCAACACCCTGTCGACGTCGCAGGCCAACCTGATCCGGATCATCGACGGCGTGCTGGCCCGGATGCCGTCGAACTTCGGCCTGACCATGGCACCGGAGACGGCCTACGTCACCGGCGGCAGTGTGGTCTACGGCTCGATCTGGGGCTCGTACCTGCCGATCATCAAGAAGTACGTGGACAACGGTCGGCTCTGGTGGCTGAACATGCAGTACTACAACGGCAGCATGTACGGCTGCGCCGGCGACTCCTACCCGGCGGGCACCGTGCAGGGCTTCACGGTGCAGACGCAGTGCCTGAACAACGGCCTCACCATCCAGGGCACCACCATCCGCGTGCCGTACGACAAGCAGGTTCCGGGCCTGCCGGCGCAGAACGGGGCGGGCGGCGGCTACATGTCGACGTCGTTGGTCACGCAGGCCTGGAACACTCTGCCCGGCCTCAAGGGCCTGATGACCTGGTCGGCGAACTGGGACGGGTCGAAGGGGTGGACCTTCGGCGACAACGTGAAGCGCCTGCAGGGCCGCTGACGGGTGATGGCGTCAGGCATACCGTCAGCCGACCTCCGGCGGGCGCGGGCCCGGCGATTCGCCGACGTGCGGCATGCTGGGCAGCCCGGCCGCCCGAGCGGCGGCGACAGGGCTGCTGGCCCCGGGACATCCCGGTCTCCGGGCCGCCCAAACCGAAGCTGATTCGGCACTCCGGCTGAGGATCCCGCAACGCGAGTCGCCGCGATGGTACTTGTGCCCGAGCATCGAAAAGCGAGATCATCACGCATGCTCGACCCCTCGCCCGAGGACGACGGGACTTCACCGACGGTTTCCACGCCGCATTTCGTGGGTCGTGATCGTGAGATGACGACGCTTCGGGGCGCCTTGGCCCGACCACCGGCGATCGTGCTGGTGGAGGGCGAGGCGGGGATCGGAAAGAGCCGACTGCTGCGAGAGTGGTTGGCCGAGCCGGACCAGCGCACTGCCTTGGTCTCGGTGTGCCCACCGCTTCGCGAGTCGCTGACGTTGGGGCCGATCGTCGACGCGTTCCGTGGGATCGACCGCCCGGTGTCGCGATTGCGGCTCACCGAGCTTGCGGGTGCGTTACGGCCACTGTTCCCTGAATGGTCCTCGGACCTGCCGCCCGCACTGCCGCCCTTGGACGATGCGAAGGCGGCACGGCATCGCCTGTTCCGCGCCCTGGACGAGCTGCTGCGGGCCCTGCGTGTCGACGTTCTCGTGCTCGAGGACGCTCACTGGGCCGACGAGGTGACCTTGGAGTTCCTGCTGTTCGTCACCTCCCGACAGCAGTCGGACGGGCCGAGCCTCGTGATCTCCTATCGGCCGGAGGAGGTGGACGTCGGATCGCTGTTGCTGCGGCTGACGTCCCGGTTGCCTGCTGGCGTGACCCAGCTGAGGATCGCCCTGGCGCCGATGCGACCGAACGACACGGCAGCGCTGGTGTCCTCGATGCTGGACGGCAATCCGATATCGCAGGAGTTCACGACGTTCATGCACGAGCGGACCGGTGGCGTTCCTCTGGCGCTGGAGGAGTCGGTTCGCCTCATGTGCGACCGCGCCGACCTCGTCTTCCGCGACGGGCAGTGGGTCCGACTGAAGCTGCGCGAGCTACAGGTGCCGCCAACGGTGCGCGACTCCACCCGGGAGCGGGTGGGCCGTCTGTCGGCGACGGCGCAGCAGGTGTTACGAGCCGCGGCTACGTTGGCTGAGCGGTCATCGGTGGCCACGATCGCGGTGACCGCCGGTCTGTCACCAGCTGCGTGTCGAGGCGCAATCGCGGAGGCGGCCAACGCCGGCGTCCTGGACGGAGACGACCACGGCCAGTGGCGATTCCGGCATGTGCTGGCCGCCACGGCTGTCTACGAAGCGATCCCGTTAACCGACCGCAGACACTTCCACCTGCTGGCCGGCCGGGCGTTGGAGGACATCCATCCGCCGCCTGTCGCACGCCTTGCCCACCATTTCCGTGAGGCGGGCGAGACGCAGTCCTGGGCGCGGTACGCCGAGCAGGGTGCCGAGCTGGCCATGGCCTCGGGTGACCACACCAAGGCGGTCGACTTGCTGGTTGATCTGTTGTCGTGGGCCGTGTTGCCGCCGACGGATCGGGCACGAGTCGCGCGCATCGCCGGAGTTGCCGCACTGGGCCGTCGTGAACAGGTCGACGAGGTCTACCACCGCGTGATCCGTACCTTGCGCTCGGTGCTGGAGACCCCCGGTCTCTCCGCCCGCCAGCAGGCCGAGATCCGCAACCCCCTGGGTCGGCTCCTGATCACCGGGGGTGAGGCGCAGGCCGCACTCAGCGAGCTGGAGCAGGCGGTGGCCAACCTCGACCATGACCCGGTCGAGGCGGCTCGGGCAATGACCTACCTGGGATGGGCCTATGCGGGGCCGTGGCCGGCGTCGACCCATCGGCGTTGGCTGGATCGCGCCGCTGAGCTCACCGCCGAATTCGATTCTCCCCCAGACCGGCTGAACCTGGCCGGCAACCGCGCCGCGGCGTTGCTCATGCTCGGCGAAGAGGAGGCCTGGGACGTCGTCGCTGGCCTGCCCATCGACGGCGCGACCTCGACGGAGCGTCTCGACGTGGCCCGCATCCACGCAAATGTCGGGACCGGCGCACTGATCTGGGGTCGGTACGCCGACGCGGAAGAACACCTCGCCGTGGCCATGCGCCTTGCCGAGGCCGAGCAGGCGTCCCGGTTGCACCACAACGTCCGACTCGAACAGGCCAACCTGGCGTGGTTCACCGGCCGGTGGGAGGGTCTCGCGGAGCGAAGCGCGGCACTCGCCGATGCCGACCGGGACCGGCCGGCGCACTACCTCGGCAGCATTCGCCTCGCGGCCCGGCTGGCAGTCGCAGCCGGACGGCGGCGCGCTGCGGAGGAGCAGTTCCGGCTGGTCCTCGACGAGTCTGCCCGTCTCGGCGCAGCCGACGACACGATGGAAGCCGCCGCTGCGCTGGCCAGACTGTGGCTGACGGACGGAAACAGCGTCCGGGCGCTACAGATCACGAACGAGCCGATGGACACCGTCCGGAGAAAAGGCATCTGGGTCTGGGCGACGGACCTCGTCCCCGCCCGGATCGAGGCGCACCTCGCCGCAGGCGACCTGAAGGCCGCGACACGCCTGGGCGACCAGTTCGCCAGAGGACTGCGTGGCCGTACGGCGCCTGCGCCTCGCGCCGCCCTCACCGCATGCCGTGCCCTGCTGGTCGCCGCAGCCGGAGACCACGCCCGCGCGGCGACGGCATACGATCGGGCGGCGCGCGCCTGGAGCGCGTTGCCGCGCCCCTACGACGCCATGCTCGCCCGCGAGCGTCAAGCCGAGGCGCTCATCGCGCAAGGCCAGATCGAACAGGGCCGAGAGTTGCTGGCCGCACAGTACGAGCAACTGTTCAGGCTCGGAGCCCGCGGCGATGCAGACCGTGTCGCACAGCGGCTTCGCGAACACGGCGCCGAGGTTCCGCGATTGTGGCGCGGCGGCCGACGGGGGTACGGCGACCAGCTCTCACCTCGGGAGCTCGACGTGGTCCAACTTGTTGTCGCCGGCAAGACGAACCGGGAGATCAGCCGGATCCTGGCCAAGTCGCCGGCCACGGTGGATCAACAGCTGCGCGCGGCGATGCGCAAGTTGAAGGTGACCTCCCGGACCGCGCTCGCGGTCAAGGCAGTGGAGGCCGGAGTGTTCGCAGAAGAGGACCCCCTCGACGACGCGTCATGAAAATTGACGTATCCGCTGGATAGCGACGGTCACTCGTCCCGCCGAGCATGACTCCATGATTCATAGCCGTTGGGCAATGCATGCCTGAGCGACCTGTCGCGGGTGACGACTCCGCCATCGAGCGCCAGCCACCACCCGAGCTGGCCCGCGAGCCGCGCGTCAGCGCCTCCGACGCCCGTGACGTAGACGGTGGCGACGGTGCCGACGACCACGAGAGCCACGACCCCTACCAACCCCTGTAAGCCGAAGGACCCCACATGAGACTCAAAGCCCTCGCGGCTTCGCTGGCTGTAGCGGTCGGTCTGAGCATGATCCAGGCTCCACCGGTGTCCGCCGCCGAGCCGGATCCCGGTGCCGCCGCCAACAAGATCGCCTCGAGCCTGAAGGACCGCTTCCGCACGCAGCCGGCTTCCGACTTCTGGATCAGGTTCGAGACCAAGGCCGACCTCGGGCCGGCAAAGAAGCTCACCGATTGGACTGCTCGTGGTCGGTTCGTCTACGACGCGCTGACCGCAACAACGAAGGACTCCCTGGCATCCGTCTCCACCGACCTCGACCGGGCAGGGGTCAAGTACACCTCCTACCCGATCGCCAACGCGGTGCTCGTCAAGGGGGGCACCGAGAAGCTGGCCCTCAACGTGGCCTCGAAGGTGCAGGTCGCCGAGATCCACGCGACGCCGCAGGTCGCGCTGGTCGAGCCCGTGGACGAGAAGATTCCAGCTGACCAGGCTGCCCGCCCCACCGCCCCGAAGGCCGCCGCCGAGGCGGGCACCGTCTCGTGGGGTCTGGACGCCATCCACGCCCCGCAGGCGTGGGCCATGGGCGCCACCGGCGCGGGCATCACCGTGTCCAACCTCGACTCGGGCGTCCAATTCGACCACCCCGCCCTGGCGCACCAGTACCGGGGCACGAAGCCCGACGGCACCGTCGACCACAACTACAACTGGATGGCCGCCCGGGGCACGTGCACGGGCGCACCGTGCGACGACAACGGACACGGCACGCACACCATGGGCACCATGGTCGGCGACGACGGCACCAACCACGTCGGCGTCGCCCCGGACGCGCAGTGGATCGCGACAAACGGCTGCTGCGACAGCACCGGCGTCGAGTCGCTGCTGCGGTCCGGCTGGTGGCTGCTCGCCCCGACCGACGTCCAGGGGAACAACCCCGACCCGTCCAAGCGCCCCCACGTCATCAACAACTCGTGGGGCCAAACCGAAGAGCACAGCTTCAACGACTTCTTCCGGGCCATCGACGAGGCCTGGAGCGCCGCGGGCATCTTCAGCGTCTGGTCATCGGGCAACACCACGCCGTACGCGGCCTGCGACACCGTCTCCTCGCCCGGCTCCGCCGAGAGCGCCTACTCCGTCGGCGCCTACGCATCGGACGGCACGCTCGCGTTGTTCTCCCGCAAGGGCGAAGGTGAAGGTGACCGGATCAAGCCCGAGATCTCCGCTCCGGGCGACGCCGTGCGTTCGTCCTACCCGGGCAACAGCTATGTCGAGATGTCCGGCACGTCGATGGCGGCACCCCACGTCGCCGGCGCCGTCGCGGCGCTGTGGAGCTACGACCCGACCCTCATCGGGCAGGTCGAGGAGACCCGCCGCCTGCTCGGCGAGTCGGCCGTCGACGTCGACGACACCGAGTGCGGAGGCACCGCCGAGGTCAACAACAAGTACGGCGAAGGCCGGCTCGACCTCGTCCGCCTGCTCGAGCTCGCGCCCCGGCAGGGAGGCACCCTCACCGGTGTGGTCACCGCGAACGGCGCCCCGGTCCCCGCGGCCGAGGTGACGATCAGCGGTCCGTTCAGCCGGTCGATCGGAACCGACAAGGACGGCCGGTTCACCACGAACCTCCCGGTCGGCGACTACCAGCTCAGCACCAAGGTCTTCGGCTACCTGACCGCGACCGCCAACGTCACGATCTCCCTCGGCGAGGACACCTCCGTCAAGCTGCCGCTCACGGCCGCCGCGCGGCACGACATCAGCGGCAGGGTCGTCGACGACAAGAAACAGTCCGTCCCGAACGCCGACGTCTCCGTCAGTAACACGCCGCTGAAGCCGGTACGCACGGATGCCAACGGCGCGTTCACGATCGCCGCTGTTCCCGAGGGCGGGTACACGCTGACCGTCAAGCCCAACGCGTGCTTCTCGCCCACGACGGTCCCGCTGACCGTCGGCGCGCAGAACGAGTCGCGCGAGATCCCGGTCGGGCTCGTCGTCGACAAGGGCGGCTACAGCTGTGCCGTCTCCGACGGCGAGTACCTGCGCGGCAGTGACCCGGTCGCGTTCACCAGCGGCGTGTGGGCGACGGTGAAGCTGCCGTTCCCGGTCGCGCTCTACAACGGCAGCCACGACACCCTCGGTATCAGCCTGCGCGGCGTGATCTCCCCGGACACCAGCACCGGACCCGGCAGCGGCGGTGCGGGCATCTTCCCGTTCTACGCCCAGACCCCCGTCGAGTTCGCCCCCGGCGGAGGAGTCTTCACGGCAGCCACCAAGGTCGGCGGCGAGGACGCGTTCGTCGTCGAGTTCCGCAACGCCAAGCTCTGGGCCTATCCGGACCGGTCGGAGTACACGGAGCCGGTCAGCTATTCGGCCACGCTCACCCGCTCCGGCACCGTGATCTTCGGCTACGGCGACGGCATCGGGTCCGACGACCCGGTGACCGCCGGCGCGCACGCCATCACCGGCATACAGGGCTGGGCCGGCGTCGACGGCATCCGGTTCTCCGACAGCGCCCCGGTGCTGCGCGACGGGATGGTCGTCACCTACGACATGCCTGACTTCGGGTACCTCGACGCGACCGTCGTCGACCAGAACGACGGGCTGCCGGTGGCCGGGGCCAAGGTCTCCTTCACGAACAAGACTGGGCTCGTCGAGACCGTCACGACCAACGCGACGGGCATCGTGCATCGCCAGCTTCCGGTCGGCGACTACACCATGACGGTCGACGCGCCGAACTACACGACCGGGGCATACCCCTTCTCCCTCGACAAGCTCTACGCGAACGCCAAGATCGACGCTCGTCTGACCACGGGCGTCGCCGGCCTGAAGGCCGACGGCCTCGACGCCGTGTTGGGCACCGACCAGAACGGTGTGGGCTCGCTGACGCTGACCAACAACGGTTCCGCCCCACTCACGTACAACCTGGGCGAGGCCGCGCGCCACCCCGACCTTGACGCCGCCGACGCCACCGGGCGCACCGGGACGGGTGCGGACAGCACGATCGACCTCACCGCGTGGAAGACCGGTGCGAGCGGCATGAAGCCGTCGAACGTCGACGGCAAGGCTGCGACGGCGAGCGCCGCGGAAGCACAGGCGGCCGGCAAGGTCGGCGTGACCTCCGGCGGTGACGTCATCACCCGGATCGCCATTCCGGGCAGGATCGAGGATAAGGAGCCCTCCGGCGTCGGGTACGACGGCGATGTCTGGGTCCACGACTACAACGCGCGGACCAACACCGCCTACACGGTGGCGGGCAAGCCGACCGGGAAGGTCTTCGACGCGTCGTGGAACCCGGCGTACCGGGCGTTCGACATGGCGCTCGACACCAAGACCGGTGACATGTGCCAGATGGAGGACAGCCCGGCCAGCTACATCCACTGCTTCGATCGGCAGACCGGGAAGGAGACCCGGCAGGTCAAGGGTGACTGGTCCACGCTGCAACTGACCGGACTCGCCTACAACCCGACCGAGGACGTGTTCTACGTCGGCGGCCGGAGGAACGGCATGATCGGCACCGTCGCCGGGACGTCGCACGACAACCCGGGTGCGCTGCTGTCCTTCTGCGCCCCGCCGCTGCCCGAGGTGATGGGCCTGGCCTACAACCAGGCGTCCGACACCATCTGGTACACCGACCTCACCTCGAACCGGCCGACCCGCCTGCTGCAGGTCGACCCCGACGACTGCTCGCTGGTGAACGCGTGGTGGTTCCCCGGCCAGAAGGCGGGCCAGGGCGGTGGCCTCGAAACCGACTCGACCGGTGCGCTGTGGGCGGCGGACCAGGTCGCCGATGACGTCGTGCTGGTCGACGTCGAGGACGACCTGCTCACCGACCTGCCGTGGCTGTCGCTCTCCTCGACCGGCGGCACCCTCGCCCCGGGTCAGTCGACGACCGTCAAGGTTTCGATCTCCTCGAAGGGCACCAAGCCAGGGGTCCTCGGTGCGAACATCGTGGTGAGGTCCGACTCCGGACGCCAGTCCAAGACCTACGTCCCGGTGACGCTCACGACCGCGAAGTATCAGGTCGGCGTCAACGCCGGCGGCCCGTCGTTCACCGACGGCTCCGGCTTCACCTGGCTCGCCGACCAGGCCGCCGGTAAGAAGGCGTGGGGCTACGAGGGGAAGACGAAGGTCGCCTCCACGAAGGCCGGGATCGACGGTACGACGGACGACGCCCTGTTCCAGTCGCAGCGCACCACGCCGGACAAGCAGTTGTTCTACCGCTTCCCGGACGCGCCCAAGGGCACCTACGCGATCGATTTCGGGTTCGCCGAGATCGAGAAGGTGGCCAAGGGGAAGCGGGTGTTCGACGTCCTCGTGGACGGATCGCTGGCGGAGTACGCGTACGACGCGGCCGCGGCCGTGGGGCCGAACGCCGCCGACTGGCGCACCGCCGTCGTGAAGCACGAGGGCGGTCCGCTGACCGTGGAACTGCGCGGCTCGAAGGGCCTGAAGGCTCCGACCATTGCCGCGCTGCGTGTGACGCTCGACCCGCGGGCGGACACGGCGGAGCCGGAGCCCCAGCCCGAGCAGCCGGAGCCGGGCCCCGTGCCGGTGGCCCCCGCCGGTCGCTCGTACTCGATGAAGGTGACCGAAGGGCTCTACCGCCAGGGCACGGAGGAGTCCGGGTGGCACGGCGATGACCTCTGCGGCGTGCTGTGGTTCGACTCCAGCTTCCTGCAACCGTTCTACGACACGGCCTGGGACGGGGTGTGCGTGACGACGAACGGCACGCTGACCTTCGACCGCGCCAGCACGCTGGGGAACAACACGGCACTGCCGTCGCCGTACCCGATCGACGCGATCTATCCGCTCTGGGACGACCTCATCGTCGACGACGAGGCAGGCATCTACTTCGGCACGACCGAGGTGGACGGGCTGGCGGCGCAGGTCATCGAGTGGCGCAACGTCGCCTTCTACAACGACCGGACGGCTCGCGTGAGCTTCTCGGTCACCCTGATCGCGGACGGACGGATCCAGATCGGGTACGGCGACGGCGTCGGCGGCGACAACCCCCTCACCCGCGGGTCGTCGGCGACGGTCGGCCTGGAGAGCCTGAACCGCAACCCCGCGAGCCAGTACTCCTTCAACCAGCCCGTCCTGAAGGCCGGCCTGGGGCTGGAGTACACCCTCCCGGCCGCGGGCACGATCGAGGGCACGGTCACCGACAAGAACGACGGCAAGCCGATCGAGGGCGCGATCGTCACGCTCAAGGGGCCGGCCGGTGAGCGGGTCATCACCGCCGACGCGAAGGGCCGGTGGAAGGCTCAGGCGCTGGTCGGCGAGAACACCGTGGAGGTGTCGGCGCCGAACTATGTCACCGCCAGCCACCCCGTGACCATCGCCAAGAAGGACCAGTCCGAGGTGGTCGACACGGCGTTGACCACGGGCGTCGCCACCGTCACCGGAGGTGCCTTCGACTGGCTCCTCGACAAGGACCAGAAGGCGACGGCCGACGTGACCGTGACCAACACCGGCTCCGCCCCACTCGAGGTGCGGCTCAGCGAGCAGAAACGCACCAGCGACGGCGGGCACGAAGCCGCCGACCTTGCGTGGCTGACCCTCACGGGCGCGGCCGCAACCGGCACTGTCACGCTGGCGGCCGGCGAGTCCACCACGGTCACGGCGACGGCCGACAACGCCGACGTCGAGCCCGGCGTGCTCGTCGGGGACGTGCTCGTGGCGTCGAACGCCGGCAAGGGCGAGGCCCAGCTCAAGCCGGTCCGCCTGGCGACCTCGGCCTACTGGAAGGGCGTCGACGTCGGCGGATCCGGGTCTGTCGGTGCCGACGGCTTCGTCTGGTCGCCCGACCAGCAGCTCGGCTCGCGGCCGTGGGGCTACGTCGGCGGCAAGGCGCGTACCACCAAGGCCGACATCGCCGGCACCGAGGACGACGCGCTGTTCCGCACCCAGCGGACCGGCGAGGCGTTCAGCTACGTGTTCAAGAACGCCCCCGCCGGGACGTACCGGATCGCCCTCGACTTCGCGGAGATCGAGAAGGTCAAGGCCGGCACGCGTACCTTCGATGTTCTGGTCGACGGCAAGGTCGTGCTCTACGACCACGACGTGCAGGCGAAGGTGGGTGCGCTGACCGCGGACGTGAACACGGTCACCGTCGAGCACGCCGGTGGCGATCTGAAGGTCGAGCTTCTCCGCGACAAGGGCGAGAGCGACCCGATCCTCAACGCCCTGAAAGTCCAGCAGGACCCGCGCCTCTGAGCTAGTCAGCCAGTTCGCCAGTAGTGGTCAGAGCCTCCTCGGAAAGGATCGCCGGGGAGGCTCTGACCACGACTACAGAGATCAGCGTCCGTACAGCTCGAACTCGTAGAGCGAGAACCCGTACGAGGTGGCCCGCTTGACCCCGTACACCCGCACGGAGCGGGCGGTGACCGGGGCGAAGGTGGCGTTGTCGACGCCGCCGTTGCCGTTGGTGGTGGTGAACACCGGCGTCCAGGAACTGCCGTCGCCGGAGACCTCGACCCGGTACGAGGTGCCGTACGCGGCCTCCCAGCGCAGCACCACCCGGCTGACGCTGCGGGCCGCGCCGAGGTCGACCCGGATCCACTGGTTGTCGTTGTAGCTGCTGGCCCACCGGCTGCCGAGACTGCCGTCGACCGCCTTGTCCGGGGTGTGGCTGGTCAGGAACTGGGTGCTCGACGCGGTGGTCGGACGACCCTGCGCCAGGTTGGTGACGTCGTCACCTCGGCGCGCCGGGAATGAGACGACCTGCTGGTAGGTGGGGCGGTTCTGCCAGGCGATCAGCGGGTGGGTGATGCCGCCGAGCCCGGACTGGGCGATCGAGTCGGCGCACCACTGGTCGCCGGCCCCGCAGGACTTGTCGCCTGGGTAGACCGTGGTGGCCGGCACCGCGGCGGCTTGGCCGAGCGTGTCGAGCAGGGACTGCCGGCACGCGGCGAGGTTGCCGTTGCCGCAGTACGCGGGGCCCAGCCCACCGGCCACCGGGTCGCCGAGCACCGTGCGCACATCCTTGTCGACGTAGCCCCACCAGCCGTACTGGAATGACGAGCCCTTGTGCGCCTGACCCTGCAGGGCCCAGCTCGCGGCGCCGTCGCGCCCGCCGTTCTGGCCGCCCGACGGCGCCTCGTTCACCTCGATGGCGTCCACCAGCGCGGCGTAGAGGTCCGGCCCGAGGCCGGGGCGGAACTGCGCCGAGGCCAGCAGCGGCCACCAGGCGTCGAAGATCCGGATCGCGTCGGCGTGCTGGTAGCTCTTCGTGCCGGGGGACGTCTCCACCCGGCGGGCCCCGGCCTGCTGCCAGGCCCGCAGCTTGCCCACCGCGTCGGCCAGCGCCGGATCCGTGACCGGCGTGCTGTCCAGCACCCGCAGCAGGTCGCCGAGAACCTGCTGGCCGCGCAGGTCGGTCACCGCCGCGTCCGCCATGATCTTGACGACGTCGGCGCGGCCGAGCTTGCGCTGGGCGATCGCGGCGCGCACCGGGCCGTCGAGCAGCTGACCCCGGTGTACGGAGCCGAAGCTGAAGTTGCCGTCCGCCGCCCCGAAGTCGCGCGCCTGCTTGTTGTTCCAGCTGACGTAGTAGTCCTGGTTGACCGACTGCGGATGCGCCGACGCCGGGGTGTAGGTGGCGTCGTTGGTGTCCGGGTTCCAGCCGGCCCACTCGTACGCCGGTTCGGCCTTGGTGGGCAGGTTCGGGTCGGCGGTGGCCGGACGGACCGGGTTCGAGCCGGAGTTGACGTACGCCGCCTCGGTCGAGTTGACGTAGAACCAGTTGAACGCGTACCCGACGTTGGCCGCGGACGCCTGGAAGGCCGCCGCGCTGCCCATCGCCGACGGGTCGTTGTAGGCCTGGAAGCCGATCGCCGAGTCAGCCTCGTGCCGGTAGGTCGAGCGCAGTTTGGTGAACGCGGTCGGCTGCCCGTTCACCATGCCCCGGTAGGCCACCAGCCCGTACTTGGTGCGCAGCGCGCGCAGCGTGTACGAGCCGGCCGGGGTGGAGTCGGCCAGCGTCGGGGACCAGGAGTTGCGCTGCTCCAGCGCCTCCATGGCGAGGCACTGCCCGTGGTAGAGGTAGCGGTTGGTGTGCAGCGTCGGGGCGCTGCCGTCGGTGGTGCACAGCGGCACCGCGTACGTGTCGGTGAGGTCCTGTGCGGCGGAGGTCGCGCTCCAGGCGTAGTCCTGGCCCCGGCCGAGCAGCACGTAGAGGTTGAGCCCGGCGAACGCGGCGCCGCGAGCGCTGATGCCTGGCCCTTGCAGCTCCTGGAGCATCAGCAACTGCGGCGCGAAGTAGCCGGTCTGCGGCCCGAACACGGCAACCGGGTTGCCGGTGGTGGTGTGCCGTCCGGAGACCACGACCGCGTTGGACATGCCGTGCGCGCGCAGGTTGGACAGGCCGCCGAGCAGCCCCTGGGTGGCGGTGCTGGCGCCGGTGCGGGCGGCCCCGCCGGTGGCGTCGTAGGCCAGCGGCTCGGCGACCACCGAGCCGGCGTCGGGGAGCACCGCGCTGGTCGCGCCCGGCGGCGTCGCCCCGTACGGGAAGCTCTGCCCGTCGTGCAGGGTGAGCACGGTCTCCGGGTCGTTCTGCGACCGGAACGCCGCCCACACCCGGTCGCCCTCGGTGGCGCCGTACTTGGCGCGGGCGGCCACCCGGACCAGCGCGGACTGGATCTCGCTGCCGCCGCCCCCGCCGAAGAGCCCGCCGACGACGCCGGCGGTGGCGATGAGGTCGGTCATGGTGAAGTGCTTCGGCTTGCCGGCGCCGGTGAGCACGTACTCACCCGGGTAGTTGTCCTCGGCGATCGACTTGTCGACGTAGGCGTTGATGCCGGCGATGTAGTCGACCACGTCGGTGTAGAGCTGCTGGCCCCGGGTGCCCTTGAGGCGCAGCGCGTCCACCTGGGCCTGCAGGTCCGCCTCCGAGTAGGGCGAGTTGGCCCAGATGCTCTGCTCCAGCTCACGGTTGCCCGGCGCGCCGCCGGCGAACGAGGTGAGCGTGCCGCGACCGGCGTGCCGCAGCAGGTCCATCACCCAGAGCCGGTCCTGGGCCCCGGCGTAGCCGGCGCCGAACATCGTGCCGGCGCGGGTGGTGCCGGTGACGTGCGGGACGCCGGTGGCTTTGTCCCGCACGATGGTGACGTCCGCGCGCGGCGCGACGGTGCTCTCGACCTGCGCGGCCGGGACGCCGAACGAGGCGTCGTTGTAGAAGTGGGCGATCTGCTCGTCGGTCAGCCCGGCGTAGTTGTAGACCAGGTTCGCGTACTCGTCGAGCTGGTCGCTGGAGTGCGCCGGGCGGGTGCCGAGCGCTTGGTGCGCCAGGATGGCGGCCAGCGTGGCGTTGCCGTTCTGTCCGGGGGGCAGGATGTCGGCGCACTGACCGAGGCAGTAGTCGTTGGCGGCGAACGTGCTGGCGGCCAGCGCCGGTGACGGCGGGGTCACCGTCGTCAGGACGCTCGCGGTCAGGGCGGCGGCGGTGAGCGCAGCGAGCCGGGTACGGAGAGCGGGACGGGGCATGGCGATCCTCCGGGGACGCGGAGTCGGGCCGATCGGTTACGCCCGGCTTCCGGTGCCGACGTCTCGCCCTCCGCGCCCGGGCGTTCCACCAGGAGGTGAGAGTGGCTCATATCTATCTCCGGGCAATGATCGGCGCAGCACCGCCGTCCGGGATACCCGTCGTTCACCACGTGCCAATGCCGACGTTTCGCCGTCTCTCGCCATCGGGAACAGGCACGGCGGGAGTGGCTAGGACTCCAGCTGGGATCGTGATCAAGGTCCGGCGGCATGAGCAGGCCGCCAGTACCATGCGGGGATGGGTAGATTCCTTGCACTCTTCAACGGCGCGGCTGATGAGGTCGGCAAGGCCACACTCACGGAACAGCAGCAAACTGAGTTCATCCGCGCCTGGGCGTCATGGGCGCAGGCCAACGAGAGAGCTCTCATCGATCCCGGCGCTCCGTTGAACGCGAAGAAGCTGGTCACGGCGCAGGGGGTCGAGGACTTCACCGACGCCATGACCGGCTACACCATCGTGGAGGCGGACTCGCACGATGAGGCAGTTCGGATCTTCTCCGGACATCCGCACCTGGGGCTGTACGCCGGAAACTCGATCGCAGTCCTCGAGTGTCCGCCTCCGCCCGGCTGATACTCCCGCCTGCACGTTGATCCTGGCTGAGCTCGTATCTGATGTGAGGGCGCCACCGTCGATCATGGGCAGTTGTGTGGACCAACCATGACGCAGCGGTGGCTGCGGTTACAGGGCAGACGCCCAACGATGGTGGATGTTGTTCGACGACCTGTTGATGACCGTCGGGCAACGGTTCCGCAGGCCAGAGCCCCGGCACCGGGTACGAGGGTTCGTGCGCGGGCTGCTGGCGCCACTACCGACCAAGAACTGCTGGAGCACCGCTGTGCTGCCGGCGTCCCCCGTATCAGGCGCGACCAGGGCCCGCAGCAGCCGGGCGTCCTACGGCCAGCGGCGGGTGTCGGGGGCGTCATCGGCGCGAAGGTGAGCGGCGAGGCCCGGCAGAGTAAGGCCTGGGAAGAAGACGGACTCCGGCATGTCCGTGCGGGCCGATACCGTATCGACTTATGGATCCTAAGCAACGCACGCGGGACATCATGAGCTCGATGTCGCAGGGCCGGGTCGGGCCGCTCTTCGACGCGATGGCCGAGGACGTCACCTGGCGCTGGATGGGGGTCAGTCAGTGGTCCCGCACGTTTGAGGGCAAGCAACTGGTGGTGGACACACTGTTCGGAGGAGCGCGGGAAACGCTCAGCCCGTCGTCGAGAGTTGAGGTGCAGTGCATCCACGGTGACGGCGACTTCGTGGTGGTGGAACACTCGGGACGTAACGAGTTGGCTGACGGTCGCAGGTACGACAACAACTACTGCTGGGTCCTTCGATTCCAGGACGGACTCATCCAGGAGGTCCGTGAGTACATGGACACCCAGTTGGTCACCGAGACATTCGGGCCTGACGGAAGCTCGTGACACGAGCTCAACTGAGCGGATAGCCCTGGGCAGGCATCTCATGGACCACGGCGGGCCGTTCGGGACTCAGTAGGTAACAGGCTCAGTCGAGTACCGACTCGCCACCCGGGTAGGCGAACGACGCGCGCGGTGAGTAGAAGCCCCAGACGATTTCCAGCGGATCGGCCGGACGCAGCGCGTACACCGGATGGTCGGGTTCGAGGAACTCCAGCAACTCGACCTCGAACGGGTCGACCGGCTCCGCCACGAACGGGTAGTTGCCGCTGAGCAGCTTGCCGTTCAGGCGGGTGAGGTAGCGCAGCTGGCCCCGGTTGACGGCGTCGCCGGTGCGCCCGACGCGGGCCGTCGTCCTGATCACGGGTATGCCGTCCGCCTCGGTGGTCGCGATCAGCCGACGCCCTCGTACCTCGATGGTGGTTCTTCCCGGGGTCGCCGGCACACCCCGGGCGGCGGCGTACGCCCGGACGACCGGACTGGAGTTGACGTAGTGCGTCCACCAACGACCGGGCGTGACACCGTCGGGAGCGTCGACCCCGGAGAGATCCGGCCCGATGTACGTCAGGGAGTAGGCGCCGAAGCCAGAGGTCTGCCCGGCGTCGTCGACGACGTACTGGTTCATGAAGACCTGGTGGTTCGGTGCCGGCTTGAGCCCGTCGGGCACCAGGGCGGCCACCGCGTCGGGGTCGGCCGGTAGCCAACCGAAGTAGATCATTCTGCTGTTGACGACGAGCTGCGGAGCGACGAGTTCGGTCACGAGGGGTCCTTCCGCTGGGCATCGATCCGTAGTCGCGACGCTACGGAGCCGCCCGCCACCCGGACAACGACGGATTGCCGACATGCAGCCCGTCCGGCTCGGGCTCGGGCTCCGATGGCTCGGTGTCGGGTGGCACCGATGCGCGTCAGAGCGGGTCGAGGCGCGCCAGTCGTTGGATGCGCCGTCGTGACAACCGAGGTCCGGCTGCGCCCACACATTTCACCCTGGTCGGCACCGAGCGTGTGGGGCAGGCATCGGCGGAGTGCCATCGGTGTGGCTCGCTCGGAACAACTGCCGGTTGACCAGCCTGATCCGGGTACTCACCGCAGGCGATCAACGCTTCGCCGAATTGTGGGCCTGCGGCGCGGTCGGTGCACAGGGCGACGTCTTCCACGTGGCTCGTCAACGCCCGATCAGCGGCCATGAGCGGATGCCGTATTCCATCCGTGAGGTAGAACCTCAGCCACAGGTAGCGGTCAGGACTTCGCGAATGTCTCTTTGGGCTGACGGGGTCTTCTCTCGATCCAGTGCCCGCACATCGTTGAGGGCGGCACGCCGAAGAGAGCGGCGATCTGGTCGAGTGGACAGCTATCCGACCAGTGCCTGGGTGCCGAGCACGGTGAGCAGGGCGAGGCGGTCGGCGTCCTCGGTGCCGGGCTCGGCCGTGTAGATCATGATGCGCAGGTCGCTGCCCGCCACACTGAGCACGTCGCAGTCCAGCGTCAGGGGGCCGACGTGCGGATGATCGATGGTCTTGCGTGCAGCCTCATGACGGCCGACAGTGCCGGAATCCCACAACTTCGCGAACCGGTCGTTGTTCGCGCGTAGTTCCGCCACCAGCTGCCGTAGCTGCTGATCGGCCGGATAGCAGCCCGCGGCCGCACGCAGGTCGGCAACCAGCGCCGTCTCGAACGCTCGTAGGGACTGCGGGGTGTGCCGGGCTCGAGTACCCGGGCCGAGAAAATGCCGCCACACCGCGTTGCGTTGGTTGCCACGCCATCCGGACGGATCGCCCATCAACGCCGCGTAGGGCGGATTGGCCACAAGTAGCGTCCAGGACGCGTCGTAGACGCCGACGGGTGTCCCGGTCAGCCTGTCCAGCAGCCGCTGGACGCTCGGGGTGATGTAGGCGGGTACCGTTTCCGGGCCCGGCGGTGCCAGCCCGGCCAGCCGAAACAGGTGTGCGCGCTCGGTTGCCGACAGCCGCAGGGCCCTGGCCAGGGCTTCGACGACCTGCGCCGAGGGATTGGACGCGCGGCCCTGTTCGAGGCGGGTGATGTAGTCGACGGAGATCCCGGCCAGCAGGGCAAGCTCCTCACGGCGCAGTCCGGCCGTACGTCGGTGCCCGCCGGCGGGCAGCCCGGCGGCCTCGGGCGAGACCCGGTCGCGCCAGCGGTGCACCGCCTGCCCGAATTCCGTCGTCGTCATGCTCACCAGTGTGCGCCGTTCAGTTGTGGTGTTGCCTGGTACTGGCAGTCCCAGGAAGACGGGACGACTGGGCGACCGCACCGCCCGGCCGGAGCCTGGAGGCATGACAACAACACTGATCACCGGAGCGAACAAGGGACTCGGCTTCGAGACCGCCCGTCGACTCATCGCAGCAGGTCACACCGTCTACGTCGGCAGCCGGGACGCCGAACGCGGGCGCCGCGCCGCCGAGCAGCTGGGCGCGCGGGCCGTCCAGCTCGACGTCACCGACGACGCGTCCGTGGAGGCCGCAGCGAAGGCCATCGAGGCTGATGGAGGGCTGGACATACTGATCAACAACGCGGGCATCGAGGGACGGGGTGCCGGCAACATCGTGATCGGCGCAGCCGACGTGACCGCCGACATGATGCGGGAGACGTTCGAGGCGAACGTCTTCGGCACGGTCCGTGTCACCCACGCGTTCCTGCCGCTGCTGCAGCGTTCGGCCGCCCCGGTCATTGTCAATCTCAGCAGCGGCCTGGCCTCGCTGGCCCGGGTCACCGACGCGGGCACCCCGACGTACGCCTACCCGGGGGTCGCCTACCCGGCGTCGAAGACCGCGGTCAACATGATCACCGTGCAGTACGCGAAGGCGTTCCCGAACATGCGGATCAACGCGGTCGAGCCCGGCTTCACCAAGACCGACCTGAACGGAAACACCGGTATCCAGACTGTCGAGCAGGGCGCCGAGATCATCGTCCGCATGGCGCAGGTGGGCTCCGACGGCCCCACCGGAGGCTACTTCGACGCCGAGGGCCGCCTCCCCTGGTAGGAGGAGGGGTAACCGGGTGGAGGAAACCGGCCTGGTCGGCCCGTGCACACGCGGGGCCGGCCGGGCCGCAAAGCTCTGCGGCCGACGGCCGGCGCGAACCGGCGAGGCGGTCGGATCCATAGGGCCTGCAGCTGACCATCGAGCGTGACCACGCCATGTCCTGGGGTGACGACCTGGCGCGGGCCTACGATCTCGTCCGCTCGTAACGACACCTCGGTCTGCGACAGATGCGGACTCGTCCACTGCGCGAGCGGGTTATCCCTCGGCAGCGGGTCGGCTCCGCACCACCAGTTCGTCGATCTCCAACCGGCCGACGCGCAGCTCCCGCACGACCGCCCGGCGGATAGCCAGCCGCCCGATGACCAGCACCCCAACGGCCACGGCCCCGACGGCCAGCGCCCCGACGGCCAGGGCGCCGAGCGACGCCGCCCCCGCAGCCCGCGCGCCTGTAGCCGCCGCGCCCGTCGCCACCGCGCCGTCGGCGCGCGTCCCGGCCAACCGCATCAGGCGAACCTCTCGCTTCATCCCCCCATTATCCGCGCACCGCCGGCCGCCCGCTCCCCACAGATCCCGGGTGTCACCCCACCGCCCTATCTTCGTCGCCCTCCGGCTATCTCAATCGAGTCGACGCGATCCACGGATGCCCGGGGACCAGGGCGCTCTCAAGCTTCCGTGGGTCAATGCTCCATTGACCGGCGAGCGTGAGCACGGTTTCCTCACTCGGCCACGGCGAAGTCTCGTCATCGTCGTCCCACGGTTCGTCCTCGTCGTAGGCGGCGCCAACCCCGAGCGCTTGCTCTTCCATCGTGCGCTCGCCTACGTCAAACAGCACCTCGCCGCGCTCGCCGAGGTAGGCGAATGCTCGCTCCACAACGCCGCCCCTGGCGCGCCCCCACCCGTGATAGTCGACAACGCGATGAGTTCCGAAGTACTGCACCTCACCCAGTAGACCGCTTAGCGCCGCCAGCCAAGTGGCAAATCGGTCATCTTCGGGTGCGGGAACGTCTCTCGAAGCGGCGAGCGTCCACAGATCGAGCGGCGGCGTAAGAAGCCAGTGGCCGTGGCCGTCATACGCAGCGGCGACCGCACTGCGCCAGGTGGCTGGAGTGGGACGGCTGAGGTTCAGCGCGGCAGCGACGGCGTCCGCGTCCCGGTCACGCACAGCGAGCCACTGAAGCTTGTAGCCGAAGCCGAGCGCGGCGTCCGTCATCGCGTCATCGTAGGTGGCTGCAAATGGTGCCTCGCATCGCCGACTGACCATCAGACCGAAGCAGCCGCAGGGCGTGCTGGATCCGCGCCAGGTCGACCGGTGACCGCGGGAGCCAACGGCGATTGGCGCGGGGCCGGCGCTATCGTGCAGCACATGGCCGTTTCCGGTTGGCTCGACGACACCCGGACCTCCTACGACACGGTGGCGATCAGCTATGCCGACCTGCTGCGCGACGCTCTCACCGACGAACCGTTCCAGCGGGGCATCCTCGCGCTCTTCGCCGAGCTGGTGCGGGCCCAGGGGAACGGGGCGGTCGCCGACGTCGGCTGCGGCCCGGGCCGGATCACCGCGTACCTGCACCGTCTCGACCTGGACGCGTTCGGCGTCGACCTGTCACCCGCGATGATCGAGATTGCCCGGCGGGATCATCCCGGCCTGCGTTTCGAGGTGGGCTCCATGACTCGCCTCGACCTGCCCGACGACTGTCTGACCGGCCTGCTTGCCTGGTTCTCCCTGATCCACGTCCCCGACGACGAGGTACCCGCGGTCCTCGCCGAGTTCCGCCGCGTGCTGCGGCCCGGCGGCGTCGTGCTGCTCGGGTTCCACGCCGGCGACGGCAGTCGACTGAAGACGGAGGGCTACGGCGGTCACCCGATGCACGTCTACGTGCACCGCCGCCCGCCGGACCGGGTCGCGGCCTGGCTGGACGCCGCCGGCTTCACCGTCGAGGCCGAGATGACGCACCGGCCAGCCCCGAACGTCGAGGGCGGGTTCGTCTTCGCCAACCGCTGAAATTTGCCGAGGCCATCCGTAACCGCGGACTCGGGCGGCCCGGGTGGCTCGTTTGCCTACCCTCGCAAGGGCTTGTGCTGTCCGGGCTCGATGTCGGATGTTCGAGCCGGAACGTTGTCCCGATGTGGGCGGACACGACGCACTCCCCAGCGAGGCCTACTCACGCGACATGACGTCAGAGGTGGAACTCTCGGGTATGCAAGCACTCGGCGCTCAGCATTTCAGCGAGGCCGGCACCGCCCGGTCAGCCCCTGCCAACGTGGGCACGGAGAGTGACGGCCAGCGGATCCAGCGACCGGCCCGCACGTGGCCCGGGACCGGGGCGAGAGCACGAAGACGGGCACGATGTGCAGGTCCCAGTAATCGTCGGCGGTCAGGCCGGAGCGGGCCTTGAGCACCGTCCGCGCCATGTACACGTCCTGGTCGGACAGCACCATCGCGCCGGTCGGGACGAGCGGGATGTGACCTTCGAGTGGTCGATGAGGTTCGCGCCCGCAACGGGCCTATGGGTGCCGGAGCCTCGATGCGGGCAATCAGCGCCGACCTCCTGCGGTCTGCGGGCACGTTTCTCTACGGGCGGCGCCTGTACGAGGCGGTGGCCGTCTGGGAGACCGACGCCGCTCTGGCCGCGCAGTCCGACCTCGTGGCCGACTTCGCGAGCGCCTGGCAGGCGGCGAGCAAAGCGTCCCGTATCGGCGCGTGCTGAGCCCGAGGAAGCTGCCGGGGGTCTGCATGACGGGCGCGAAGAGGCTGGCGCGCATAAGGTCGGCTCGACACGGCAACCCTCGCAAGATTGGAACGGGGCAGGACATGGACCGAGGCACCCGCGACGAGATGCTCGTCCGCCTTGCTGAGACGGTCGGGTCCGTCACAGTCGCCCACCCGACGCGGGTTGCCATCGACGGACCGCCCGCGACAGGCAAGACCACCCTCGCCGACGAGCTGGCCGTTGTCTTGCGCACACAGGGCCGCGACGTCATCCGCGCGACGATCGACGATTTCCTCCTCCCCCGGGCACAGCGCTATCCGCGCGGCGAGTACTCGGCCGAAGGTTGCTACTTCGACACCCACGACTACGAGGCGCTGAACCGGGTTCTGCTTGATCCGCTCGGCCCGGGCGGAGATCGACGCTTCCAACCCGCGGTCTACGACCGCACAGCAGATACCGCGCTGTCCCCGCCGGTCACGACTGCGCCCGCCGACGCCGTGCTGGTCTTCGACGGCGTCTTCCTCATGCGCCCGGAACTAGTTGATCGGTGGGACCTGCGCATCTTCGTGTCGACCGCGCTCGAGAAAACCGTGGATCGTGCCGTGATCCGAGAGCGTCAGGTGTCATCTCGGGCCGACGTCGAACGGCGCTGGCGCGAGCGTTACATTCCCTCCCAAGAGCTCTACTTCGCCACCGTCCACCCGACCCATCACGCCAACATCATCGTGCACAACGACGAGCCCCAACAGCCGCTCTGGGAGACCCGAACAAACTGACGCACTCGATTCGGCACCGACACCTACCGCCGCTCCTGGACAGCAAGGCTGCGATCGGTGACGCGCGGTCGGCGACACGACCGCGCATGAGTGGATCTACGCTTACGGCCATGGGCCGCTTCTACCGTCGTCGCTGGGAGGAATCGCGCGGCGACGAGTTCGATGCTTTCGGGCACTCGGTCTGGTACTTCGAGGTGGATGACGACGGTTGGCCGGTTCGACAGATCGAGGTGTACGACCGCGGCCCGGTTCTCCGGTACGGGCCCGGACATGAAGAAGACCAGTGCGGCGGCCTCGGGCAGGCAAGCCTGCATGATCAGGAAGAAGACTGGAGCCCATTCGTCATCACACGGGACGCATTCGAACACGCCTGGAACTCCGCTGGTGAGTAGCCCGAGCACTCGGGATCCGCGCGCTGCGGCAAATCCAGGTGGCGGATCATGAGGGTGCGCAGCATGATCATCTCGTGGATGCCGCTGAACGATCGTCCTGCTCGAATCTGGCTCGGCGATAACCGTCGCGCGTCTGCCGGCGCGGCGGCGTTTCGCCGGGCGGGAGTGTCGACCCGCCTGTTCACCCTCGCCCGTGGGCAGGTCGGCCGGTATCGGGCCAACTTCCGGTTCCGGTTCACCGACTGCGCGTGCGACCCCAGCTGGTACTACGAGGACCGGCATGTCAGCAACGGCGATGTCGCACACGACCGTTTCCTGCACGGCGAGCCGGACTCCGTTGTCGACAACCGTTTCCATCTGCATGGCGGCCCCGCGCCGAGATAACCGCTAGCGAGCCGTGCCCGAGCGATTTGCGACATCAGTGGATGGCTGCTGTGGTAATTGCCCGAAACAGGTGGGTCACGACTTCGCTCTGCCCTCAGCCCTCGCCTCGCATGCGGTGTGCACGTCTGCTGGCTTAGAGTCCCTGGGATGGTCATGAGCGCGCAGGACGTTGTGGGCGTGATCGAGTCAGACCCGGGAGCGATGAGAGTCCTTCGGGCTACGGCCGACCTTGGATTACCGGACTGGTGGATCGGTGCCGGCTTCGTACGCAACCGCGTCTGGGACGCGATCAGCGGCCTCCCGGTCTTGCCTGAGCGCGACGTGGATGTCGCCTACTTCGACCCGGAAAAGCTGGACGCACGCGAGGACGCACGCGCCGAAGCCCAAGCAGTAGTGGCCCTGCCTGGGGTGCCGTGGGAGATTCGCAATCAAGCACGGATGCATCTGCGCAACGGCGATGAGCCCTACACGTCTGCCCTGGACGCGATATCGCGCTGGCCCGAAACGGCGACGTGCGTCGCGGTGACTCTGCGGGGCGACTCTGTTCGCCTGGTGTCCTGCCACGGTCTGACTGACCTTGTGGGAATGGTTGTCCGCCCCTCTCCAGCCTTTGACAACGCAGCGGGCCGCGCGAAGGTACAGCGCCGCGTGGAGGTCAAGGGATGGCTCCACCGATGGACCGGACTGCGGCTGGAGATCTAGCGCTCACGCCAAGCGAAGGAAGGGTAAGCCCGACAGAACGTCCTCTTCGCGGCTAAGGGGCGTCTCTCGACGATGGTGAGATGCCCATCGCTGCTGTGATGGTCCGACCGACGGTGGTCTTCGACGTTGCTGCCGCCGGTGGCCGCCGTATCACGGCGTCGTCCAGCTCGTCGAGAGCTGCGCGGTCGGCGGGGTTCATGGCGCAGTAGGCGAGCCGCGTCCGCCAGCTGCATCAACAGGGCAGCGAACGTATCGCCCTGCACGTGGATGCCGGGAAATGCTCTACCCGCCAGCTGTACGACGGCACAGTTGGTGCCACGGGACAGCACCTGCGCTTGCTCCTGGCTCATCTGAGCAGAATCCCAGCACCACTCGAAGGTCGTCCAAGGGAGCCGCTTCCGGCATCGCCAACCTCCACAACATCATCCTGACCGGCTGACCGCCGGGCCGGCGCTAGGAAACACCTTCACCCAGTTACGAGACGTCCCGTAGATGCGCACGTCGCTTCTGCCAACGCGGCGGGTATTCGTTGCACCCTGCTTCGCCAGGCAGGTCACGGTGAGGGTGGGTGGGCGCCTTCGCGGGTGTGGCGGCCGATGGGTTGTGCTACCCCGCCCGGACGACCAGGCGGATGCGCACGACGTCGTCGAGGGCGATGTCCTCCTTGTTCCGCACCGAGTCCCGCAGCGGGAGGACGTAGCCCCCGTCCTTCGGGAACAACGAGGTCCGCCAGCGGCTTTTCCCGAGCCGAACCTCCACCGGAATCATGCCCCAGCCGTAGGTGACCGCCGAGGCCAGCTGGCGCACCATATCGGCGCACTCGGGCGGGATCGTCACGAAGTGGTACGGCGACGGCCCCCGCCATTCCCACACAGCGCCCTCGAACTCGTACTCCATCACGGCATCAGGCCACGCAGAACTCGTTGCCCTCGGGGTCCTGCATGACGACGTGCCCCAAGATGTCGCCGTACAACTCCTCGCGGACCACCGTCGCGCCGGCGGACACCAGCTCGGGCACCTTCTGCCGGATCAGTCGTGCGCGCTCGGTCATGTCCCAGGGGCCTGGGCCGGCCACCCGTACATCAAGGTGCATCCGGTTCTTGGCGGTCTTGCCCTCGGGCACCTTCAGGAAGCCGATGGCGGGCCCCCTGCCGTCCGGGTCGACGATGGACGCACTGTCCGGTTCGTCGAAGCCAGGCTCCTTGATGTACCCCAGGGCACGTGCCCAGAAGGCCGCGATCTGCTGGGGATCGTCGGCATCCCAACCCAAGGTCCAGTGGATTGCCATGGCGCCAACGTACGTGAGCCAGGAAACGCTGTCATCGGCGGGACCGCGCGTCGGGCGCTGCCGTTCGCCCGTCACGTGACGGTCGGTCGGCGACCATGAGCGTCCGCCCTATCTGGGGCTGCCCTCGCCCGGCTCGGGCCCGGCGAAGTTTGGCAGGACCAACGCTTGAGCGGCGACGACGCGGTCCCCGTTGAAGGCCAGCGCCGGTGAGCCGTAAAGCCGGTAGCCCTGCTCAAGGAGGAGCTTAGCCGTATGCCTTGCCGGGTGTTGGTGGTCATGAGGCTCGCCGCGAGGCATCGAACGTCGGGTACTGGATCTGCCAGCGCTGCGGGCAGGAGATCACGGCCCTGCTCACCCTGCGCCTGCAGAGCACGCAAGATCGTTGTTCGTACGACCGGGTGTGGTTCCGTCGACAGCGCCTGCGCCAAGACGTCGAGGAGCGATGCGCTCGGCCCGGGATAGGTGATGAACGTGTACGCGGCAGCGTTGCGTCGCGTTGCCCATGCGCCCTTCAGCAGCGTGTCCACGAGTTCTGGCTCGTCGCCGGCCATCTGGTGTGAGAACCAGGTCAGATCATCATGTCCGGCCAGGGTGAAGTCCAGCCAACGCTCGTACCAGGCCAGGAAGTCCGCATCGGTGTGGAAGTGAGGCACGACGTCGCTGCCGGTGAAGACCTCGACGAGACGGCCGCGGCCGGACCCGGTGACGACCAGCAGGGTGTATTGGGCGCCTCCTCCCCAGACAACTGCGATCGTGCCGGGAAAAGGAAGCGTGGGACCGCCCTCATCGCCAGACCAGGCCGAGACGTACGAGTCAGGCGCAAGGGGAAATGGATCGGTGAGCTTTGCGTGGACTGCCATGCGTCGGGGAATCCACCTGTCCATGGACAGCAGCCCACAGGCCGGGCCGTATCCGCCATGGCCGATGCGGGTAACAAATTGTCTAAATTCCTCGGGCAGTCGGATACCGTGCAGGTCCTCGAAACCCGAGACCTGCTGCTCGGTGAGTACGGGGTTGAGAACGGCCTTTTCCGTTGGAGGCAACGCTGCAAGTTTGGCCTGAATCCTGGCGATCCTGTCGTCCATCAGTGCTTCTTCACGCATGAGGGGGTGACTGGGAACACAAGCATAGTCGCGCGCTGGCTGCATCGACTGGCATCAGCCAGCCGGGAGTCATTGGCCAGCGAGGACTCCGGTCGCACGATCAGATGCACGGTTCTCGACAGATCCGACTGCGCATCGTGGGGTTCTAAAGATCGTCGGGCCACCAGCCTCAATTGCCGCAGACAACGCGCGGTTAACCGCCAATCGCCGCGTGACAGGCGCGGGCTGCGGCTACGTTCGGTGACCGGCCGGTGGTATTGACCAGCCTGTGGTGACGCTGTGGGACGAGTACCTCGACGGGCTGAGCCCGGCCCTACCGCGATGGCGCCCGCCGGGAGGACCGCTCGGCTGAGGGTGAGGGCGATCGATGACGAATGGTCATCCCGACCCACGCAACCCCGTCCGGTCACTACCATCTGGTGTCTGAGCCTCAAGGAACTCCGAGTCGGAGTCATCTACATCAGCTCCTCGACATTTCCGGACATCGAGGCGACGCAGGTCGGTCCATTAGGGTCGGCGGTATGACGCCAGCCCTTGCCGCCAATGCCTTCGACTCGCTGCGCCTCGACGCCGTGCCCGACCAGGAGGCGTTGCGCCGGGCCTACGATCTGCCCAGCGACGCGGCCGTGCGGAAGCAGATGACCGAACTCACCGAGCAGACCCGGCGGTTGATCGGCTGCTCGTCGCTGGTCATGGTCGCCAGCGTGGACGCCGAGGGCAACTGTGACATCTCCCCGCGCGGCGGCCCCGCCGGGTTCGTCGCCGTCCTGGACGCACGGACGGTGGCGATACCGGACGCGACTGGCAACAAGCGTCTGGACACCCTGCAGAACGTCGTCGCGACCGGGCGGGCCGGGCTGCTGTTCATCATCCCGGGGCGCACCACGACGCTCAGGGTGAACGGCCGGGCCTGCGTCTCCACTCGCCCCGAGCTGCTGTCGCAGCTGACCGCCGTAGGCAAGCCGCCGGCCAGTGCGCTGGTCGTGGGAATCGAGGAGGTCTACCCGCACTGCCCCAAGTCGCTCCTGCGCAGCGGGGCTTGGAACCCGGAGCAGTGGCTGCCAGCGGACGCCCAGCCGACCTCGGCCGAAGTGACGCTGGCCCAGCTGCGGATGCCGGAGCTGACGATCGCTGACATCGAGCAGGCGGAGGCAGACTCGCTGAAGTACCGGTACGAGTGACGGGCCGCACAGCGATTGTGCGAGCACGGTGGTCGAGCACATCGCCGCGATCGGGTATCCGATCGCTGCGGCGCGACGTCAGGTCCACACCTGGACCACCTCGGCGGTAGCCCTCGCTGACGAGGACGGTGCTCAAGTCGGCGCCTGCGCGCCCTGCTGAGTAAGAGGCTGTGCTACGGACGGCCGGGCCGGCGAACCGGTACCCGGCCGTCCGCGTTCTGACCGCTGGCGAAACTACCGGTCCAGCGGCTCGATCCAGATGTTGCGGTACTGGACCGGGTTGCCGTGGTCCTGCAGTCGGATGGCACCCGTCGCCGGGCCCTCGGGCCGGCTGCCGCCAGTCGGGCCGAGGATCTCGACGTCGTCGTGCACCTTGACGCCGTTCCACACGACGGTGACGTGAGGGTTGGCGACCTTCTGCCCGGATGCGTCGTAGCGGGCCTGCCGATAGACGATGTCGTACGTCTGCCAGGTCTGCGGCGGCAGCGCCGCGTTCACGTCGGGGGCCTTCTGGGTGTAGATGGCCGCGGCGTCGTTCTTCTGCGGCAGGTCGATGCCGAAGGAGTCCAGCACCTGGATCTCGTAGCGGTCCTGCAGGTACACCCCACTGTTGGCGCGCGCCTGGCCGGTCACGTCCGGCGGATACAGCGGCAGGTTGAACTCCACGTGCAGCCGGAAGTCACCGAAGGCCTCCACGGTGCGCAGATCCCCGTTACGCACCGTCATGGCGCCGTCGGCGACGGACCACGAGGGTTCGCGCCCGTCGGTGTGCTGCCACTCGGTGAGCTCGCCGCCGTTGAACAGCGTGATGCGTTTGCCGTGCGGCCGGGCGGCGAGCACGTCCAGGTTCAGGTGCCCGGAGTCCGCAGCCTCCTTGCGGTACTCGACCACGTTGCGACCCTTGTTCAAGCGCGCGGTGGTGGTGACGGTGCCCCACTCTTCCCAGGTCACGGTGGAGGGGAAGACCGTCTGCTCGACCCGTTCACCGTTGACGTAGAGGCTCAGCTGCTTCTCGCCGGAGTACGGATTCGGGCCGTTGCTGTAGCGCATCGCCAGGTCGTACGTCCCGGCCTCGCGGACATCGACAGAGATCCTGGTCGACGAGCCGTCCTGGGCGAACCCGGCGGCGAAGCCGGCACCGGAGTAGGCGGCGTGGTCGGTCGCCATGCCGACGCCGGCCGTACGGCCCTCCTCGGCCTCGAAGAAGGTTTGCGGCTGCACCACCCGACCCGGAATCTCGTTGAGCGTGTACCAGGCCTCAGTGTTCCACAGCTCCTCGCCGTCGGCGGACGAGAACGGACGCGGGGAGCGCACGTGCACCACGCGGTTCTCCTTCAGGCCCGGAATGTGGAGTTTGACGGTGCGGCGGTCGGTCGACAGCTCGGCCTTGGCCACCTTGAGCGTCTCCAGCTCGAGCTTCGGACCGCCGTACTGGCTCGTCGCGCCGTAGCGCCACTGCGTCACCTGGTACGCGTCGGCGAGTTCCTGCACGGTCTCGGCCGACAGCGGCTCGGTGTACTCCAGCTCGAACCCGACACGCGACGCGCGCATCTGCTTGACCTCGAAGACCGAGGTGCCGTTGGGCGTGAGCTTCTGCAGGCCGTAGGAGAGCTTGCCCTCCTGGCCCCAGTTGCCGCCGGCACCCAGGCCACCGGTGTAGAGCGCGCCGTCGGGGCCGAGGGTGACCTCGTTGACGCCGGCCTCCAGGCCCTGCGTGTGCCGGAACACCGCGCCCTGGTACTGCCCCTCGATCTCTTCGAGGAACACGCGCTGCAGGCCGCCGTAGGTCACGTCGCCGACGACCAGTTGTCCCGCGTACGGCCCCTGCTTCAGCAGCACCGGAGTCGACGGCGAGTTGCCGATCTCGTTCTGCGGGATCCAGACGATGGGACGCGTCACGGCCTTGTCGTCGAACGGACCCGCGGGCGTCGTGTAGTGGTTGTAGAACGCCCCCTGCTGGATCTGGACCAGCTTGGACGCGGGCAGCCAGCCGCCCTGGTTGTCGGTGACGAGGACCTCCCCGCGGGGGCCCCACCCGATCCCGTTGGGGGTGCGCAGGCCTCCTGCGACATAGGTGATCTCGCCGGTCTCGGCGTCCACCTTGATCGAGGTTCCGCGGTTCGGCGCCGGCTGGGGCACGGTGGTGGCGCCGCCCAGGTCGATGGCGACCGAGAGGTTGAGGTAGAAGTACCCGTCCCGGTAGAGCAGGCCGAACGCGAACTCATGGAAGTTGCCGCCCCATGGCCAGGTGGCGACCGTGCGGCGGTCGTCGGCGAGGCCGTCGCCGTCGGTGTCGCGCAGGGCCGTCAGCTCGTGCTTCTGGCTGACGTAGACGGTGCCGTCGACGACCGCGACGCCCTGGGGCTCGCGCAGCCCGTCCGCGAACTTGCGGTAGGTCACCTGCTCGGGGCTGGTCTGTCCGGTGACACCCTCGACAACGTAGATCTCGCCGGTCGCGTTGTCGGTGCCGCCCCAGGTGGACATCAGAAGGTCGCCGTCGGGCCGGAACGCCATACCGGTGACCTGCGGCTGGAGCCCTTCGGGGCGCAGGTCGGTGAGGGTGTAGCCCGGGTGCACCCGGTCGAGGGGCAGGCCGTCGCCGGCCGAGTCGGTCGCCCCCTCGCAGTACTTCCATCCCGGGGCGGTGACGCGTACGACGTCGGCGTCGGTGCTCAACGCGGAGTTCGGTACCAGCTCGAAGGTGGCCGCACCCGGGCGGCGCCATTCGAGCCGCAGGACCTGGCCGCCGCCGTTGTCGAAGAACTCGATGCGCAATGGGTGCAGGCCGGCGCTGAGGGTGGTCGACCCTTCCTTGGAGGTTTCGCCGTGCAGCCCGTCGTGGTCGACGACACGCTGATCGTCGATCGTCAGCCGTGACCCGTCGTCGCTGGTGAGCCGGAAGGTGTACTCGCCGTCGGCGGGCGCGGCGAGGTTGGCGATGACGTGGCTGATGAACCGGTCGGAGAGGCCGAACTCCTCGGTGGTGGTCCAGCTGACCTGCGGCATGAGCTTGTCGACGTTCGGTGTCTGTGCCGGCTTGAGGTCGCACAGCGCCGACAGCGGACCTCCCATGTCGTACGAGCGCAGGGTGACGCCGGGTTCCTGCGGCGGGACATCGGCGGTGATGGGTGCGGCCCCGGCTGGGGTGATGGGGACCGCGGCGAGCAGAGCCGCCACAGCGGCACCTGCGGCCACGAGACTGACGCGACGGCGACGGCGCCATCGGTTCGGTGCGGGCATGGTTCCTCCCGGTGGGTGGGTCCTGGCCGAGGTAGGAGGCGCTTTCTCCTCCCTGGACGGGCCAGTACGGTCTCGGAACACAAAAGATCGATCGCAGACGCTATCACTTTGGATTGATCAAGCGGAACTTTTAGATTTTTGGATAAAAGTGCCCCCTGCTGGCCCATGACCTTGGTGGCATCTGGGCAGCGCGAGCGGGGCATGTGGTGGCGTCGCGGAGCGGAGGTAAGGGCAGCCGCGAGCCCGATGAAACGCCGCTACCACGGTGGCGCGGTGACTACCGACCGGCGGCGGGGCGCCAACGAACGACGCCTCGCCGGCTGGCGGTCGGCACCTTCTCGTAGGTGTCCCTCACGGCCCGGTGACGGAGATCGGCGCGCCGAGTCGGCCCTCGTTCCCGCTGCGATCCAGCCCGGACACGCAGTAGGAGAGCGGGCGGTCGGCCGGCTCGGTGCGATCGATCCAGCCGGTTCCTCGGGCGGTGCCGACGAGCCGGGCCTCGTCGCCGTCCACCCGGTAGACGGCGTAGCTGGTGGCGCCGTCGCCGCGCCAGGTCAGCGCCACCCCGCCGGCGCCCGCACGCCGGGCGTCGGTGAGCGTGGGTGCGGCCGGCGGCGCCGCCGGGAGCTGCGCCATCGTGGGCACCAGCGCCGGGCCGGCGTAGTGCGCCCGGCTGTAGCGGCTGACCGCCCCGAGCTTGTCGGCGCGGACCTGCTTGGCGCTGAAGTGCACGCTTCCGTGCACGCCGTGCCGGCGGTTGAGGGCCAACTGCCGGTCCAGTTCGGCCGGGTCGCGCCAGGCGCCGCGCTCACCCACCCGGTAGTCGGCCTGACCGATGTAGAGCTGCACCCGGGTGCCCCGCACGGTGTCGACCCACCACGGCAGCAGCTTGGCGTAGTCGGCCTTGGCGAACCCGACGTGCCAGTAGAGCTGCGGCACGACGTAGTCCAGCCACTGTTCCCGCACCCACAGCCGCGTGTCGGCGTAGATGTCGTCGTAGCTCTGCAGGCCGGCGGTCGCGGAGCCGGCGGGATCGGTGCGCTCGTTGCGCCAGATGCCGAACGGGCTGATGCCGAACTTCACCCACGGTTTGATCGCCTTGATCCGCTCGCTCATCTCCCGGACCAGCGTGTTCACGTTGTCCCGGCGCCAGGCGTGCTTGTCCGCGAAGCGCCGGCCGTACCGGGCGAACGTCGCGTCGTCCGGGAAGTCCTGCCCGGCCTCCGGGTAGGGGTAGAAGAAGTCGTCGAAGTGCACCCCGTCGACGTCGTACCGCTGAACCGCCTCCAGCATCGAGTCCTCGACGAACGTGCGCGCCTCCGGGATGCCTGGGTTGAAGTAGAGGCGGCTGCCGGGCCGGTCGGCGCTGGGGTAGGTCACCACCCAGTCGCGGTGGTGCCGCAACGGGTGGGCCGGCGCGAGCTGGTCCAGCCTCGGTCCGGGCCCGCCCACCGTGGCCGGTTGGCCGCCCCGGTAGGGGTTGAACCAGGCGTGGAACTCCAGGTTACGGGCGTGCGCCTCGGCGACCATGAACTCCATCGGGTCCCAACCCGGGTCGCGGCCGTCGCGGTGCCCGGTCAGCCACTCCGACCACGGTGCGTAGCTGGACGGCCAGAGCGCGTCCCCGCTGGGCCGGACGTGCACGAAGACCGCGTTGTGGTTGTGCCGCACGGCCAGGTCCAGCCAGCCCCGGAACTCCGCCCGCACCGTCTCGGCCGGCAGCCCGCGCCGGCTCGGCCAGTCGATGTTGTTCACCGTCGTGATCCACATGCCGCGCAGCTCGCGGGGTGCGCGGGCTGGCCGGCCGGCGCAGCTGGGCGTACCGCCCGCCGGGCCGGCGTCGGTGGCCGCGCCGAACGCGGCGACGTCCCCGGTCTCCGGTGCGCCGCCGTCGCCGACAACCCGGTGCCGCAGCGACCATCCGCCCACCGCGAGCGCCACAGCGAGCGCGACGACCACGGCGACGAGAGCCTGGGTACGACGACGGTGGGCAGCAGGAGCGGACGGCTCGGCGGCGGGCATTGTCACAGTCTGCCGAGTGTGGCTCACCGGGTGAACCAGTCGGCCCGTTACTTAACGGTCAGCTAAGGCCGGCGCTCAGGCTGGCGCGGCGCCAGCTCGCTCCCCCGTTCGCCCGTCTGGGCAGTGGTCACCGCCAACTGACGCGGGAACCGGGTTTCAGCGGCTGGTGGAAAGCGGTCGCCGAGGGTGATGGTGACGGCGTTCGACGTGTCTCGGCGAGCAGGCCAGCGTGATCGGTCCGGTCGCTTATGGTGATAAACCGGGCGGCCACTGTCGTCGCCTGGTGGTGTGGAACGGGTGTCCGGTCCGGCCCGCAGGATCTTCACGTTGTCCAGCCGGAGGGTGCAGCGATGACCGAGAGGACCTCGATGTGCCCGGTGTCGACAGCTCGGAGCCGCGGTTCGGCAGCTCACACCCGGTCATGTGCGCGCCCGACCGACGCCTGCGTCGGGAGACCGGGCGTCGCCAGCGCTTGCGCCGCCGGAGCGGCCGTACCGACTGAGTACGCCCGCGACGTCAACCACCGCTGAGATGGACTGGGCCGGATGGGCGTTGTTCGGGTTGGTCGCCACCGTGGCGCTCACCGCGGCGTTGATCAGCGCGCAACTGGCCGGCCTCACGCGGCTCGACATTCCGTTGGTGCTCGGGGCCTTCGTCACCGACGATCCCGATCGGGCCCGGGTCATCGGGTTCTTCATCCACCTCTGCGCCGGTCAGGGTTTCGCCCTCGGTTACGCGGCCGCGTTCGCCCTGCTGAACCGCGCCACCTGGTGGATCGGGGCGCTGTTCGGGCTGCTGCACGTCGGGATCGCGCTGACGGTGATTCTGCCGCTGCTTCCCGGTGTCCATCCGCGCATGGCCTCGCAGCGGGCGGGGCCGGCCAGCACTGCCGTGTTGGAGCCGCCCGGCCTGTTCGCCCTCAACTACGGCGTCCAGACCCCCGCGGTCTCGGCTGTCGTCCACGTCATCTACGGGGTCGTCCTCGGACTGCTCCTCCACGCCACGTGACCCGCACCCCGCTGTTTTCCCCGCCCGATCCGCCGTTCGCACCAGCGCGACCCGTTAGGAAGCGATCTCCATGACCGGTAGGCCCGACACGGCGTGTCCCCGGCCACCGGCGCCGATCAGCGACTACGGGTTGCTGGGTGACACACGCACGGCCGCCCTGGTCGCGAGCGATGGCGGGATGGACTGGTTCTGCGTGCCCCGCTTCGACGGCGAGCCCCTGTTCGGCCGGCTGGTCGGGGGCCCGGACGCGGGAACGTTCCGGGTCGGACCGGCCCGGCCCGCCACGGTCCTCGAACGACGTTACCGGCAGCACACCGCCACCCTGGAGACCACCTGGGCGGTGGGCAGCAGCCGGCTCAGCCTCACCGAGGCCATGGTGGCCGAGGTCAGCGGTCGCCTGCTGCCCACGACACTGATCGTGCGGCGCCTGTCGGCCGAGCATGCGGCGGTCGACGTCGTCGTGGAGTTCGACCCCCGCTTCGGCGCCCGGCACCGCCGGCCCCGGGTCCACCACCAGCGCCAGGCCCTCGTGTGTGAGTGGGGGCCGCTGGCGGTCGCACTGGACAGCACGCCGGAGCTCAGCATCGAACCGGGTCGGCCCACCTCGATCACGGTTCGGCCAGGCCGTCCGGTCACCCTCGTACTGGCCGTGGCCTACCGCGAACCGCTGATCCACGTCGAGCCGACAGCCGCCTGGGAACTGCTCCTCGCCGACGAGAACCGGTGGCGGGCCTGGACCGCCGAGATCGACGAGACGTTGCCTTTCCGGGAACACGTCGTACGAAGCCTGCTCACCCTGCGGCTGCTGACCTACTCGCCCTCGCGCGCGCCGGTGGCCGCGCCCACCACGTCACTGCCCGAGGATCCCGGCGGGGTGCGGAACTGGGACTACCGCTATGTCTGGCCCCGTGACGCCAGCATCGGCGTCAGCGCCTTCCTCAGCGTCGGCAAGACCAACGAGGCCTACGGCTTCCTCGCGTGGCTGTTGCACGCCAGCCGGCTGCAGCGACCACGCCTGCCGGCACTGCTCACCCTGCACGGCCGCCACGTACCAACGGAACGGGACCTGCCTGGCTGGCCCGGCTATCTCGACAGCCTCCCGGTCCGGATCGGCAACGGCGCCGCCGGGCAACACCAGCTCGATGGCTACGGCTGGGTGATCGACGCCGCCTGGGCGTTCGCGCAGGCCGGACACCGCCTCCACAGCGAGACGTGGCGGGCGGTGCGCGGTTTCGCCGACGTGGTCGCCAAGTGTTGGCAGGAGCCCGACGCCGGTATCTGGGAGGTCCGCGAACCCGCCCAACACGTCCATTCCAAACTCATGGGTTGGCTCGCCCTGGACCGCGCCCTGGCCATCGCCGACACCCACCCCCTGCCGGACCGCCAACGTCGACGCTGGCAGGAATCCCGAGGTGCCATCGCCGCCGAGGTCCGGACGCGCGGCTTCGACCCGGCGGCGGCCAGCTACGTCCGCAGCTACGGCTCCCAGGACCTCGACGCGGCCCTGCTCGTCCTGCCGCTGCTCGAGATGGACAGCATCGAGTCGCCCCGTGTACGTGGCACCATCGACGCCATTCGCGACAGGCTCTCCGCCGGCGGTCCACTCCTCTACCGCTACCCGCCGGGACGTGACGGCCTCCCCGGCTCCGAGGGCGCGTTCCTGCCCTGCTCATTCTGGCTCGTTCAAGCCCTCGCCCGCACCGGACGCCGCCGCGAGGCGACCGAGCTGTTCCAGACCATGCTCGACTACGCCAGCCCGCTCGGCCTCTACGCCGAAGAGCTGGACCCCGCGACCGGCGCTCACCTCGGCAACTATCCCCAGACCCTGACCCACGCCGCGCTCATCCAGGCCGCACTCGCCATTCGAGACGCCCCCACCGGTGATCCCGGAGCCTGATCCCGGGCCAGCCCTGGTCGAACCGCTGCGCAGCCGACGGCCGCGGCGCCGGAGAGCGCCGCGGCCGTCGACCGTACCGATCGCTGATCAGCCCGTCGGTAGAACGGCCTGACCCTTGCGGTAGTTCCTGCCGCCGCCGTCGGCGGTGTAGTTGTTCTCGACGTTGCCCGCCGAGTCCACCGAGAACCAGTGGACCTTCGTACCCACGGGAAGGGTCAGGGTCTCCCCGCCCTCGCGGATACCCGCCGAGCCGTAGAGCACCGAGGAGTACGTGGGTGCGCTGCCGTCGACGGTGTAGAAGACCGCGGCCGGCTCGGTGACGCCGAAGGTCACGTTCACCATCCCCGCCGTCGTGCTCGGGGTGACGGACATGCTGCTCTCCGGCCGGGTGTGGTCCTTGTCGAAGTCCCGCGCCACCCGCATGAGCTCCACCAGGCCGTTGGCGAACTCCATCGTCTCGTCGTGCGCCTCGTCCCACTCCGGTTGGAACTCGGTGCCGACCTCGAAGTTCCAGGCGTAGATGCCGTACTTGTACCAGAGCATGTCGCCGGAGTTGCCCGCCGCCGAGTAGAGCACGTCGGAGATCGGGCCGGTGCGCGCCGGGGTGACCGCCAGGTTCCGGTGTTGCTTGATCGAGGTCAGGATCCGCGCCGAGGCGCCCCAGAACGCCGATTCCTGGGCGAGCGTCGGGCGCGGCGCCGAGATCCGGTCGGGCAGGGCGTACGCGCCGGGTGACCACATGAAGTAGTTGCCCGACGAGTGCAGGTTCATGGAGAACTTGATGTTCGGTCGGGCGGCCAGCCAGTCGAGGTTCCTGTTCTCCGGTTCGGACAGCTCGCTCGGCCCGGCGTACGTGCCGCTGGTGCAGCTCGTGGACGCGCCGGAGTAGCCGTCGAAGAGGCTGTACTCCGTGTAGTTGCGGTTGTTGTCCACGCCCCACGAGTTACGGCCGAGGTAGTCGGCAGCTCCGGTGAGCGGGCAGTGGTTGGTCATGTTCTTACGCTGGGAGTTGAAGTCGTAGAAGGAGTAGTGGCCACCGTCGGGGTTGACCGACGGCGCGATCCAGATGTCAAGGTTGTTGAGCAGCTGCTTGGTCTGCCCGTCGTGCGCGTAGTTGCGCAGCAGCCGCTCGGCGGTCTCGATGGTGACCAGCGGCGGCACCCATTCCCGGGCGTGTTCCTGCGCGTAGGCGAGCACACCCAGCTTCGAGCCGTCGCGGTGTTTGCCGATCCGGATGGCGTACACCGGCTGCGGATCGCGGGAGACGCTGGCCGGCGCGCTGAGGCCGTCGCTGAGCGACGTCGGCGCTGCCGGCGCGACCACGCCGGTGCCCGCGCTCCCCCGATAGGTGTACGCCCGGACCAGCGACCCGGCCCCGGCGTTGAGGGCCGCGACGACCTGCGCTGCCGTGCTGGTCACCGCGCCGGCGGCGTCGGTGGCGAGGTTCACCCGGATGGCCTTGCCGGTCACGTTCACCGACAACGCGGCATTGGCGGCGCCGGGGTCGGCCAGCTCGACGGAGATGTCGTTGCCGCCCTGGTGCCCCCACGCGAGGGAGTCGACCGCGACGCGACTGTCGTTGGCGGTGCCGAGCACCGCCTGCGCTTGGCGCCGGTAGCCGT
Source organism: Micromonospora sp. CA-259024 (assembly GCF_050936255.1). Taxonomy (NCBI): domain Bacteria; kingdom Bacillati; phylum Actinomycetota; class Actinomycetes; order Micromonosporales; family Micromonosporaceae; genus Micromonospora; species Micromonospora sp. CA-259024. The sequence goes on from NZ_JBNJND010000001.1 coordinate 2,723,541, forward strand.
TGGTCCGGTACGGCAGTTCGACGATCTCGGCCAGGTCCGGGAACGCGGCGGCGAGCTGGTGGATCCGCCCGTACAGCTCGGTGGGTGTCAGGTAGCTGGTGACGAAGTCCTTCTGGTACCCGGGGCCCTCCGGGTTGGTGTCCGGAGTGGGCAGCCACTCCTGCACCTTGGCCACGGCGACATCACCGGTGGGGCTGGTGATCCGGACGTAGTCGGGGCGGCTCGTCACCAGCGAGGCGCCGCGATGGTAGAGGTAGACGCCGGCGTCGACGAAGCGGGAGATGGTCTGTGTCCCGCCGGAGCCGATCTCGGTGCCCGGGCCGCTGTCCCGCGCGACGGTGAGGGTGTTGGTGGCCGTCTGGCCCTGCGCCCACTTCGCCTCCACGGAAAGGACCTGGCTGGTCCCCGAGGTGTAGTAGTCGGCGCGGATGATCTTGATGTCGGAGACGTCCGCCGCCGTTGCCGTCGTGGAGAACTCCCGGTTCTCCGCGACGTGCTCCGCGATGGTCGCCTCCCGTTCGGCGACGCGAGCCCGCGCGTCGTCCGGGCGATGCACGACGTTGCCCAGGGTGAACCCGGCGGCCGTCAGTGCCGCAGCCTCATTGGGCGTGATCACGGCGTGTGCGACCACGCCGTTGTCCGTCCGTGTGACGTCGTGGTCGAGGTCGACGCCGGTGGCGACGAGTGCGTCGAGCTGCGCGGTGTCGGCGAGCAGCACCTCGACGACGCTTGCCTCCTCGTCAGCGATGCGACCGAGGTCGGCAGGCGGTGGGGCCGCCTGCGGCACGATCGCCGCAGCCGGACTGACCAGCAGCACGACGGCTGCGGCAGCGGCCAGCGCGGCCGGGACGGGAAGGCGGCGGCGCCACCGTGGACGTAGGGGATCATGCATTGTCATGTCCGCCCTTCTCGGGTTTTCTCGGCATGGATGGCCGAATGACGTGCCGAGGGTCCCGCCCGGGGTACGCGGTTCCGCTCTGGTGGTCGCGTGTGGTCGCTGCCCGGTCAGCAGCGCCCACGACGCGGAGAGAGGGAAGGTGGTGTCCGGTTGCGGCGGACCGAGGCTGCCCGCATCGCCGACCTGCGGGCAGTTAGTGCCGATCTGTGAACGAGAGGCTGTGCCGGTGACGGTCGGTGGACTGATCCAATCCTCAGCGTGCCGAAAGTGATCTGTCAATACCTGGCGGGCCGCCATTGATCTATGCGGCAGGACAGCGACCGCCGGGGCGAGTCAGTCACCCAGGTACGACAAAGTCGCCGGTCTCATCGACCACCAGGACCGCGTCCGGGCCACCGAACCGGTCGGCGATCAACTGCCGCAGGTCGTCGCGCACCGCGTCGGCGTCCCACACCGCCCGGTACAACAACCTTTGCATCGCATCCGGCCGACCGTGCCCGGCCTGCTCCGCCAGCTGCCAGCACGTCTCGACCTCAAGATTAAACAGAGGTAACGGGTACGCGTCAGCGTGGCGGCGAGGCCTGCTCCAGTGGGCGTCCGTGGGCTCGGATCGTGTCCGAGACGGCGACGCCGAGCAGGACGGCGACAGCTGCTGCAGCGACCCCGAGTGGCGGCAGACCGACCGTCACCGGCGCCACGGCCGCGAGGACGAGGATCCCGATCGGCCGCGGCCGGGACACGCGGGCGAAGGCAACGTACTCGAATACTGAGCGACCGGCCAGGTAGAGCGCGGGCCCGCCGAGGATGGCGCCGACCCAGGCGGGTTTGGCGTGTCCGGTTGGATCCATGAGGACGAGTTCGGAACCGGCTGAGGTGGCGAGGATGCCGGCCACCATGAGCAGGTGGGAGAACTCGGCCAACCGACCGAGCCGGCCGGGGTCGGCGGATGCCGCGATGGCCTCGCCCAAGATCTGGCCGGCTCGGTAGAAGTAGATCCGCCACAGCAACACCGTGGTGAGGAACGCCAAGGTAAGGGCCAATGTTCGTTCCGCCACGATCGGACCGCGTAGAAGACTCGATCCGGAGGTCAGGATCGTCTCACCAAGCGCGACGATGACGAGCTGCCAGTAGCGTTCGGCCAGGTGCTCGCCCGCGACGGCCCACGGGGATACCCGCGAGCGACCCAGCCGCGGTACCGGCCAGCCGAGCCTGCCCCCCAGGTAGTCGATCGCCAGGGCCAGCGTCCACAGCGAATTACGCGCCACCTCAGGCGCGAAAGCTCCGGCGAACCACGGCACGGCCGACACGCCGAACCAGACGAGCGCCAGTATGTTGACGCGGCGCAGTTCGTGACCCCGTACGACGAATACGAAGAAGAGGGTGCGGCCCACCTGGATCGCGACGTACGTGCTCGCGAAGAGCAGGCCAGTCTCCGCGAGAGCCCCGGATATCGCGACCGCCAGGAACAGACTCCCCAGCATCGTCGCGAGGACAACGAACTGGATCTCCGGCTGGAACGGATCGAATCTGCTGGTCATCCATGCCGTCTGGGTCCAGATCCACCAGACGGCCAGGAGCAGCAGCAGAGTCTCGCCGTTTTCCGAAAGGGAGGTGGTCAACGTCTCGGCGACGTGCTCCCTGGTGTAGTCCAGCACCAACTCGTGCACGATCCGGGTGAGCGCGAACACGTACACCAGGTCGAAGAACAGTTCCAGGAAGGTCGGCCGCTGCGGACTCTCCCGCCCGCGCAGCAGATTGGCCACTCTGTTCGTCGTCACCGGCCCGCCCGCTTCGTCGGCTTGTCGCTGAAGCAGTCGTACCACGTCGCCGGCGCCGGCCACGGACAAGTGGCAGCCCTGGTGACTAAAGGGCCTGACGGCCAACGAGGCCTGCCACCGCGCCCAGCATCGTGCTGTCCCATTCCGGCAACGGCCAGCTGACCGACGTGCTATGGACGTTTCGCGCTGACGCCGGCGCAGACGGATGGGGCGTCTGATGGGATCTTGGGGGAGGTCAGGTTGGTTCGGGCACCTGACGTAGATCCTGGGCCTTGCGGCGTACCCCGGCGGGTCGGACCTGCAGCACACCGGCGGCGGACAGCACCAGGGTCGCGCCCGCGAGCTGAATGGCGCTCAGTGATTCGCCGAGGATGAGCGCGGCCAGCGCGGTGGTGACCACGGGTTCGAACGTCGACAGGATCGCGGCGCTCGAGGGGCCGGTCCGCCGCAGGCCCGCGAAGAAGGTGAGCATCGCCACCACGGTGGAGACGACGGCGATACAGATCAGCCAGAACCATCCTGGCAACCCGAAGTCGAGGTCGACACCTCCCGTGACGAGGGCGCGTGCGCCGAGGGTGCCGGCGGCCCCGGTCATCACCAGCGCGGCCAGCACCACGGGTGGCAGCTCATGCACGACGGAGTCGGCGACGAGGATGTAGATCGTGTAGACCATCGCGGAACTGAAGGCCAGCAACGCCCCGAGCGGGTGGAAGCTCGCCCCGCCGGCGCCGAGCAGAACGAGGAGCGTTCCGCAGGACGCGGCCAGCAGCGCGGCACAGCGCCCCGGTGTCATCCGGTCTCGCCCGAGCAGAACCGCCGTCACGGTGACGAGGACGGGGTAGGTGTAGAGGATCAGGGACAGGAGCGAGGCATCCATCAGCTGAAGAGCCGAGAAGAACAGGCTCGCCTGAGCGGCGTACCCGACCGCGCCCAGGCCGATGGCGATGGCCAGCACGCGTCGGCGTGCTGTCGCTGGACGGCGGCCGGGTTCTCCCCCGTTCTTCCCGGCTCCTCCTCGGCGCAGACCCGGCCGCAGGAGCAGGAGCAGTGCCAGCACAACGGCCGCCAGGCTGAAACGCACCAGAAGCAGCGCCCCGGGCGCGACGCCCGCCTCGTAGGCGAGCTTTCCGAAGATCGCCATGGCGCCGAAGCACGCCGCTGAGAGGAGACACAGTGCGAGACCCACGGCGTTGAGCATCGGGGACCGAACTCATCAGGTCCAGTGATGGTTCGTGGACTCAACCCGTTAGCATTCCTGGATGGTGTTGCAGGATCTTCGCCGCCTCCGCTTCCTTCGGGAGTTCGAGGAGCGGGGCACCCTGGGCGCCGTGGCCGCAGCTCTCGGCTACAGCCCGTCCGCGATCTCCCAGCAACTGACCCTCCTGGAGAAGGAGGTCGGTACGCGGTTGTTCGAGAAGGCCGGGCGAGGTGTGCGACTGACTGATGCCGGGCAGCTGCTGGCCCAGCACGCGCGAGTGCTGCTCTCGGCGGCCGAGGCGGCAGCCGCGGACCTGGCGGCCTTGGACAATGAGGTCCGCGGCACCGTCCGGGCCGGCGGCCTGCAGTCGGCGGCCCGTCGCCTGTTGGTGCCGGCCGTGGCCCGCATGATGGTCGACCATCCCCGGGTGCGCACGGAGATCTTCGAGCTCGAACTCGAAATGGCCCTACCCGGCCTGCGGTTGGGTGCGGTCGACCTGGTGATCGGCGACGAGTACGACGGGCATCCACGGCCCCGTCCGGCCGGGCTGCGCTTCGCACTCCTGCATGAGGAGCCGCTGAAGGTGGTGCTGCCAGCGACGCACCCGCTGGCCGGGCCGGGAGGACCCGTCGCGGTCGCCATGCTGCGGTCCGACGTCTGGGCCACCTCCGCGGAGGGGACCGGCCATCACGCGATGGTCGTCGGGACCTGCCGCTCCCTCGGCGGATACGAGCCCGACCTGCGGCACCGCTCCAACGACGCAGACGTTCAACTCGAACTCGTCCGCGTCACGGGAGCCGTCGCGTTGCTGCCGGCATTGACCCTGCCGGCGAACGACCCCACTCTCGCTGTCTGTGACGTTGCCGAAGCCAACATCAGGCGCCGTCTGGTCGTGGTCACCCGAGATGCCCCGCCGACTCCCGCCCTGACCGCCCTCCTGGCCGCCGTGACAGACCAGGCGCACAAGCTCACCTGAGTCGGGGACGTTCTGACCCGAGCCGGGACGCCACTGACCCACCAGCCGTCAGCGCCGTTCCGGCTCGCTCGTCACGCGCTGCGGCAAGGCTTTCGATTCGAGACCGGTCACGTCGCCCCAGGGTCCTGCACCGGATGGCTTTCGAAGCCGCTTGCGGCTGTGCCGCATGGTGGGCCATAGTCACCCCCATGATCTCTTCACGGAAGGGCGGCGACGCCCAGGCGCGATGAGCGCCCCCGCGCGGCGCAACGACGCCGCGATGCCCGCACAGGCCGTCTATGGCAACAACGTTCGTGACCTGTGGCAGCAGGCCGTCGGGATCCGGCAGGAGTGGCTTGGCCACGCCTTGTCCACAGAACCGGCCGACAAGCCGACCACCGAACGCTGTTTGACCGCCATTTACGCCAGAATGAAGCGGCCGCGACCCCGATTCGAATGGGTCGAGTCGCCCGACAAGGCACGCTCCCTGATCACCGGATGGCCCACCCTCGACCAACTCTACGAGTGGATCCGCGACCCTCGTCCGCGCGGAACACCACCACTGGCGAGCGATCTCGCCATGGTCACCTCCCAGCTCCGTGGCGCGCTGAGTGCGAGCGTCATTCACACCGATCCGGAGCTGTCACCGATGCGGGCGGGCAAGACCAAAGAACCATGGCCCGAACTGGCACCGCTACAGGCGCTCGACAGCGGCGTTCCGCTCGGTGTCGTGTTGCACCAAGGCGTACGCACGGCACTGCACCGGAGCCTCGCGCACGGGTACTACCTACCCGTGCGTGCCGCACTGGCCGGCAGCGGTCCGGTCCCCGTTTGCTGGTACGGCCAGCAGGACGCGTCGTGGGTCGCCTACTACGACACGCTGCATCGACTCGGCCTTGCCCGGTACGGGCCGGACGAGGCCGAACACCTCAACGCGTGGGCCAGCCTGGCCCGCTCCTGTGGCTGGTGGTGGCCGGGTGAGGACGTCTGCGTCGTGGTGGACCGGCCCCAGGAGATCCGAACCGAGCCGGTCGCCGCAACGGTGCACGAGCCGGTCCGACTGCGACCTCGCGGTCTGCGCTACCGCGACGGCTGGCAACCCCTCCTGAAACTGTGACCTGAGCCGACAGCCGGCCGGGTCGAGGCTCCCATCAGGCCCGGCCGGCACCGCCGTCCACCAGCCAGCCGCTTCCCTACGTCTCCGTCCACGGACAGAGCGCGCACGACACGTCGCGGGCAAGGCGAAGGGAAGGCACGCGACAGGGTGGCTGAACGTGAATCTCACCTGACTCGACAATTCTCCCCCTAGGTTCGATGCGCAGGACGCAGCCGAACCGGGGAGAGACGTGGACAGCTATCCGGCGATCGAGGATCACGGACTCATCGGCGACCTGCAGACCGCCGCGCTGGTGACGTGCGACGGGACGGTCGACTGGTTCTGCGCGCCGCGCTTTGACTCGCCGAGTATCTTCGCCGCGCTGCTGGACAAGGAGAAGGGTGGCTACTTCCGTATCGCGCCGCACGACGTGCGGTACGTCACCAAACAGCTCTACCTCCCCGGCACACCCATCCTGATCACCCGGTTCATCAGCGCCGACGGCGTGGCCGAGGTGATGGACTTCATGCCGGTCACCGGCGAACGGGCCACCGACGCGCACCGCCTGGTCCGCATCGTCACCATGGTCAAGGGCAGCATGCGCTTCCGCGTGGAGTGCCGGCCGCGGTTCGACTATGCCCGCGAAGGGCATCAGTTGGAGCGCCACCACAACGGGTACGTCTTTCGCGGCCGGTCGACGACGCTGACATTCAATCCGGTCGACCCCGCGCGACGGTTGATCTCCGAACGCGGCGACATCCGCCATGAGGGCGACGACCTCGTCGCGTACGGCACGCTGAACGAGGGCGACACTGGCGGGGTGGTCCTGGAGACTGGCGGCACCGAGCCACGGGTCATCCCGCCGGAAGAAGTCCAGGGCATGTTCGAGTGGACCCGGGACTACTGGCGGCGCTGGCTTGAACGCTCCCGCTACACCGGCCGCTGGCGGGAGATGGTCGAGCGCTCCGCCATCACGCTGAAACTCATGACGTACGCGCCGACCGGTGCGATGATCGCCGCGCCCACTGCCGCGCTGCCGGAGCTGGTGGGCGGAACCCGCAACTGGGACTACCGCTACACCTGGGTACGGGACACGTCGTTCTCGGTGCACGCGTTGCTCGGCCTCGGCTTCACCGAGGAGGTCAGCCGGTACATGGATTGGTTGGACGAGCGGATCCGCGAGGCCGGCGACCTCCAGGATCCACTGAAGATCATGTACCGGGTGGACGGCTCCTCCGACCTGCACGAGGAGGTTCTCGATCACCTGGAGGGCTACCGCGGCTCGCGGCCCGTGCGGATCGGCAACGGCGCCGCCGACCAGCTCCAGCTCGACATCCACGGCGAGGCGCTCTACGCCATGCATCTCGCTGACGAGCAGGGCATCCGCGTCTCGCACCAGGTGTGGAAGAGCACCGTCCGGCTTGTCGACTGGCTCTGCAACAACTGGGATCGGGCCGACGCCGGCATCTGGGAGAGCCGCCACCACCCCCGTAACTACACCTTCGGCCGGGTGATGTCCTGGGTCGCGCTGGACCGGGCCGTCCGCCTCGCTCTTCGGACCGGCCGGCCCGGAGACGTCACCGGCTGGACCGAGCATCGCAACCGCATCTACAACCAGGTCATGGACCGCGGATATGACCGGGGCCGCGGCACCTTCGTGCAGGCGTACGACGAAAGCGTGCTGGACGCGGCGTTGCTCGCCATGCCGGCGGTCGGCTTCGTCACGCCGAGCGACCCACTGTGGCAGTCCACCTTGGCCGCGATCGAGCGCGAACTGGTCTCCGACAGCCTGGTGCACCGGTACGACCCGGTCCACTCCCCCGACGGTCTCCCTGGCCACGAGGGCACCTTCAACATGTGCACCTTCTGGTACGTCGAGGCGTTGGCCCGTTCCGGCCGCCTCGACGACGCCCGACTCACGTTCGAGAAAATGTTCACCTTCAGCAACCACCTCGGCCTCTACGCCGAGGAGATCGCCGCGACCGGGGAGCAGATCGGCAACTATCCCCAGGCGTTCAGCCACCTTTCATTGATCAACTCAGCGCTGACGCTCAACGACCTGCTCGACGCCGAGGCCGACGCCCGCAGGCGCCGGTAGCGCGGGGGCACGCTCCGGCCAGGCGCCGTCGCGGGCGGTGCCGTCGCGCGCGGGCCTACCGACTTCATCGGCGTCCGCGCACGAAGAGCTACTTTCGTCCGCCTCGGACGAAAGTTCGGTTGAGTTGAAGGAAAGTCATAGACACGCCTACATGTCTTTTGTAGCGTCGGCCAGGTCGATGGTGTTTCGTCGCGGTTAACCGCCACGTTGGCGGCCCTGGCTGCCGGCCGGCATCTGACCGCACCTGTCCCCTACCCCTGCCCTCCGCCCGTTCCCGACCACGCAGTCGCGAGGCCGTCGGCAACCTGACCGGGGTGTGTTCTCGCGTCCTACACCGACCCCGGCGGTGACGGCCTACCGTCCCTGACCGGCACCGATGAGGTCGTCCTCGTCCCCAGCGCATAACGTTCGATAAGGAGAGACCATGTGTTATGGACATGACGGGATGGCCGCGCTGCGGCGCTCCGTCGACCGGCGCACTCTGCTGCGCGGCACGCTGGCCGCCGCCGGCGTCGGGCTCGCCTCGTCCGGCCTCAGCGCGACGGCCGCGTCGGCCACCGCTCACCGGGCCGGACGGCAGCACGTACCCCCGGGTCTGATCAGCATCCAGCTGTGGACCGTGCGCGACGCCCTGTGGGGCGCACCCGGCTACGACGCCACCCTCACCCACCTGGCCCGGCTCGGATACCCGCGCGTGGAGCTGGCGCTCGGCTACTTTGGTCGGACCGCCGCTCAGCTGCGCCAGTTCCTGGACGGCATCGGCATCAGGAGCAGCTCCAGCCACGACGGGATCAGCGGTACTGCCACCGAGCTGGAGCAGAAGGTCCAGAACGCGGTCACCCTGGGCCAGCAGTTCATGGTGGTGCCCTACCTGTACTCCGAGAGCACGGACGACTGGAAACGCTGGGCGGAGCAGATGAACGTCGAGGCCGCCGCGGCGCGGGCAGCCGGCCTGCGCTACGGCTACCACAACCACGCCCACGAGTTCACCATCGACCTCGGCGGCGGCAAGCGCCCCTGGGACGTGCTGACCGCGGAACTCGACCCCCGGCTCGTGCACCTGGAGGTCGACCTCTACTGGGCGGTCACCGGTGGCATCAACTCCGGCGACGGCGTCGCGGATCCCGAGGGCTTCACCCTGGACGTCATCCGTTCCGCGCCGCAGCGCGTCCTGCAGTACCACGTGAAGGACCGGGACGAGGCCACCGGCGACATGGCTGACCTGGGCACCGGGACGATCGACTTCGCCCGGATCTTCCGGGAGCACTCGGTGCTGGAGTACATCGTCGAGAACGATACCCCCGATGTGACGCCGCAGCAGACGGCCGAGGTCGGCTACCGCTACCTGCGCAAGCTGCGGTACTGAGACACCTCCGAGAGGAGTGCTGACGGGCACCGGGGCCGGCCGGAACTGCCGGCCCCGGTGCCCGACCGACATTTCATTCAATTGACTGCCGATAACCACTCTCTCCGTTCGAGAGAGTGGTTATCGGCATGCCTTTAAACCGTCGCGTCCGGCGAAATGTAGGCGACCCCGGAATATTGACCCTTCGGAATTGATCTCATAGGGTGCAGGCAACGTGGAAAGCGCTTTCTTACCACCGTCCCCAATAAGGAGCGCGTGTATGAGACGCCAACGCACGCTACTGTTCGCCCTGCTCGCGGCCGTCACACTCCTGTTGCCGAGCACGGCAGCGACCGCCGCCGAATCCGCCACCGACGCCAATTTCCGGGTGCTGGTCTTCTCCAAGGTCACAAACTTCTACCACGACTCCATCCCGGCCGGCGTCGCCGCCATCCGGCAGCTCGGCGACCAACAGGGTTTCGCCGTCGAGGCGACCACCGACGCGGGCGCGTTCACCGATGCCAACCTCGCTCGATTCGACGCCCTCGTGTTCAACAACACCAATTCCACCCCGGCCTCCGGCGACCTCCTCGACGCCGACCAACGGGCCGCGCTCCAGCGGTTCGTCCGTAACGGTGGCGGCTGGGTCGGCCTGCACGCCGCGTCGGCGAGCGAGCGGAACTGGTCCTGGTACGAGGGGCTGGTCGGGACCATCTTCGACCAGCACCCGGACTTCTCCGCCACGGGCGGCACCTTCCCGGGCCGGATCAAGGTCCTCGACCACGCCCACCCGTCCACGAAGGACCTGCCGGAGCTCTGGGAGCGCAGCGAGGAGTGGTACAACTGGCGGGCCAACCCCACCGGCAAGGTCCACACGCTCGCCCAGATCAAGGTGCGCGACGGCATTCCCGGGCTCGACGAGGGCACCGACCATGCGTACTCGTGGTGCCAGAACTACGACGGCGGGCGCTCCTGGTTCACCGCCGGCGGGCACAGCTCCTCGTCGTTCCAGGAGCCGGCGTTCCTCGCGCACCTGCTGGGCGGCATCAAGTGGGCCGCAGGCGCCGTCCCGGGTGACTGCGGCGCCACCAGGACCACCAACTTTGAGCGGGTCCCCCTGGTCAACCAGGACCTCTCCGACCCGTTCGAGCTGGCGGTGGCGCCGGACCGCCGGGTCTTCTACATCGAGCGCACCGGCGCGCTGAAGGTCGTCAACCAGGACACGCTCACGGTCACCACGCTGCTGGACTTCGCCTACACGCCGGCGCAGACCAGTCAGTCCGACGGCCTGCTCGGCATGACGTTGGACCGACACTTCGCTGACAACAACTGGCTCTATCTGCTCTGGTCCGACCGGGTGGAGAAGCAGCTGAACCTGTCCCGCTTCACCGTCGACGGTGACAGTGTCAGCCTCGCCTCGGAAAAGCGTCTGCTCACGATCCCGACCTGGCGCGGTGAGGCGCGCGCCAACTCGCACATGGGCGGCTCGGTGACGATGGACCAGCAGGGCAACCTGTACGCCGCGATCGGTGACAACACCGACCCCTTCGAGTCCAGCGGCTTCACCCCGATCGACGAGCGGTCCGGCCGGCGCGCGTACGACGCCCAGGGCACCGCGGGCAACACCAACGACCTGCGGGGCAAGATCCTGCGGATCAAGCCCCTGCCGAATGGCAGGTACGCCATCCCCGACGGCAATCTGTTCGCCCCGGGCACGGCCCGGACGATGCCTGAGATCTATGCGATGGGCATGCGGAACCCGTTCCGCATCACCGTCGATTCCAAGACGAACGCGCTGCTCGTCGCCGACTACGGCCCGGACGCCCGGTCCGCCAACCCGGCCCGCGGGCCGGAGGGCACGGTCGAGTTCAACCGGATCACCAGCGCCGGCAACTACGGCTGGCCCTACTGCATCGGCAACAACATCCCGTTCAACGACTACGACTTCGCCACCGCCACCTCAGGGCCGACGTTCGACTGCGCCGCGCCGGTCAACGACTCGCCCAACAACACCGGCCTGACCAACCTCCCGGCGACCAGGCCGGCCCTGGTCTGGTACGCCTACTCGGCCTCCCCGCAGTTCCCGGAGCTGGGCACGGGCGGCGGCGGCCCGATGAGCGGGCCGGTCTACGACTACGACCCGTCCAACAAGCGGCTGACCAAGTTCCCCGAGTACTACGAGGGCAAGTGGTTCGTCTACGAGCTGACCCGCAGGTGGTTCAAGACGCTGTCGATCCACGACACCGCCCAGACCTTCAGCGATCCCCGCTTCGGCCCCACCAACGCCGGTGACCTGCAGTCCATCAACGGCATTCTCGGCGATATGTCGTGGATCCAGCCGTTCGAGGCGGAGTTCGGGCCGGACGGCTCGCTCTACGTCATCGACTTCGGCGAGGGCAGCGGCAGCGGTCGGGGCGGCAGCAACGAGGGCGCCGGCATCTACCGCATCGACTACGTCGCCAACAGCCGGCCGCCGGTCGCCAGGCTGGCCGTCGACAAGGACAGCGGCCCGGCACCACTGACCGTCGCCTTCTCCAGCGCCGGCTCCAGCGGGCCGGACGGTACCGCGATCCAGTACGCCTGGGACTTCGACGGCAACGGCAGCGTCGACTCCACCGCCGCCAACCCCAGCCACACCTACAGCACGCCGGGGCGCTTCACGGCCCGGCTCACCGTCACGGCCACCAACGGGCAGACCGCCGTCGCCGTTCAGGAGATCACGGCCGGCAACACGCGCCCGACGGTGACCCTCAGCGTCCCCGACGGGGCCTTCTTCGACTTCGGTGACCGCATCCCGTACACGGTCACGGTCACCGACCCGGAGGAGAGCACCATCGACTGCGCCAAGGTGGTCGTGCAGACCCAGCTCGGCCACGACTCACACGCTCACCCGCTGGACAACTACGTCGGCTGCACCGGCGTGGCGGTGACCGAGAGCAACGGCGGCGACGGGCACGGCCCGGGACAGAACCTCTACACGCTGCTGTCCGCGCAGTACACCGACGGCGGGGCGAACGGGGCGCCGGAACTGGTCGGCTCGACCCGGGCGGAACTGCAGACCAAGAGCAAGGAGGCCGAGCACTTCGACGGCCAGAGCGGCATCCAGGTCCTCGACCGCGCGACAGCGAGCGCCGGCAAGCGCATCGGCGACATCGATCACGGCGAGTGGATCAGCTTCGGCCCGGTCAACCTCCGCAACATCGACTCGGTCACCTTCGGAGTCGCCTCGGGCAGCGGCGGCGGCGACATCGAGATCAGGGCCGACTCACCCACCGGCCAGCTCCTCGGCCGGGCCACCATCGGCGGCACCGGCGGCTGGGACAACGTCGTCTCGCCCACCGTCGAGCTGACCGATCCGGGCCGCACGACCACCCTTCACCTGGTCTTCGTCAACCCGAACCAGACGGGTGGCACCCCCGACCTGATGGCGCTGGACTGGCTGCGCTTCAACGGCGCCGGGGTGCGCGAACAGGCCGACGCCACGGTTTCGGCCTCGGCCACGCCCACCACGGGCACCGCGCCGCTGGCGGTCGCGTTCACCGGGACAGCCTCGCCGGCGCCCGGGCGCACGATCACCGATCACGCGTGGGACTTCGGCGACAACTCGGCCGTCGCGCACGGCGCGTCGGCCAGTCACACGTACGCCCGCAAGGGCACGTACACGGCACGGCTGACCGTCACCGACAGCCTCGGGGCGACCTGGTCCTCGACCGTGGTCGTGACGGCGAGCTGAGCGACACGGGTGGCGGGGCGGAACGTCGCCCCGCCACCACCGACCCGGCGCGGCCCCCAACAGCCTCCAGCAGCCGCTATCCGCGGCGCTGCCCTCTGTGGCGTGACCACCTGCCCCTCCGACTTCCGGGAGCCAACGATGAACTCCACCTTCGCCCGCCCGTCCCGCCATCGACCGCGAGCCCGGTACCTGCTCGCCGTGTCGCTCGCCGCGACACTCCTGCCGTTCACCGCGGCTCCGGCGTCGGCCGCCGAACCCGAGACGCCCGCCGCGGAACAGGTCGCCGACGACCTCTGCCCGTGGGGCTACACCACCTCGTCCACGGTCTTCTTCGGCCATGGCGGCGCCGACTCGGGCGTACCCAACCACGACCTCGGTGACGGGTGCACGATCCTGGACGCCATCTGGGCCGGCGCGCCGTTCGCCGACCACGGCGGCTTCGTGCGCACCGTCAGCGGGCTGGCCAACGCGCTCCGACAGGATGACGTCATCACCGCGCGGGAGAGCGCGAGCATCGTCCGGGCAGCGGCCGCCTCCGAGATCGGCCAGCCGCAGCCGGCACCGGGGACCCGCGCGGTACCCGACGACCGGATCGGCCTCGTCCTCTACACGGTGCGGGCCACCATGCCGGCCGCACCGGAGGCCACCCTGGCTGCGCTCGCCGCCTGCGGATACCGCAACGCGGAACCCTCGGGCGCGGTGAACAACTTCTACGGCAAGCGGGCCGCCGCGCTGGCGCCCCTGGTGGCCGACGCCGGGCTCTCCGTCCCGTCGATCGGGATCGGCCTCGGCGATCTCCAGAACAACCTCGACGGCGTCATCGCCGACGCCCGGGCGTTCGGCGCGAAGTACGTCCGGATCTCGGGTTCGGGCTCGTGGACGCTCGACGACTACTCCGAGATCGCGGCGACCCTCAACGCGGTCGGCGCCGAGCTCAAGCAGGCGGGCATCACGGTCGCCTACCACAACCACGGGTTCGAGTTCACCACTCAGGAGGGTGGCGTACGCGGCTACGACGTGCTGGTCCGCGAGACCGACCCGAATCTGGTGGCGATGGAGCTCGACCTGTACTGGGCGTCCAGCGTCGGCGCCGACCCGGTGGAGCTGATCAAGCAGTACCCGGGCCGGTTCTCGCTGTTCCACGTCAAGGACATGGCCGCCGACGGCTCCTTCGCCGACGTGGGCGAGGGCACCATCGACTTCGCCCGCATCTTCGCCTACAGCCGGATGAGCGGCGTCGGCCTCTTCCTGACCGAGAACGACAGCCCCCGCCCGGACGGCGTCTCGTCCGCGTGCGACAGCTACGCGAACCTCCGCGCCCTGCGCTACTGACAAATCCCACAGATTCGCCCGCTCCGGCCTGTCGGCCGGAGCGGGCGATCGTCTGCCTAGCGCCGCCGTCGGCTTCCTCGGCTACCCACTGCTCGGTCGGCGGCCGCAACGACCATGACTCCATCGGCGTCTTCCAGCACCGCCCCAGCCAAGGCTGGGGCACCATCGCGCAACGGTCCGAGCCCGCGCTCACCGACGGCTGGTGCTGCACCGGCATCCGGGGGCCAGCGATTAGGGGCTCCTACTACTCCTCCTCGGCGAACACGATCTCTCGGCGCTTGCGAATCGTCGGGAGGACGGCGACGACGAGCGCCGCCACGGCCAGGGCCAGGAGCACTGCGGAGATCGGTCGGGTCAGGAAGACCGAGGCGTCGCCGCGGGAGATGATGAGCGCCCGCCGCAGGTTCTCCTCAAGCAAGGGGCCGAGGACGAAGCCGAGCAGCAGTGGCGCCGGCTCGCAGCCGCACTTGATCAGGAGGTAGCCCAGGATCCCGAAGAACGCGATCGCGTAGACGTCGTACGCGTTGGACCCCAGTGAGTAGGTGCCGATCGCGGCGAACAGGACAATCATCGGGAACAGCACCTGGTACGGGATGCGCAGCATGCGCACCCAGATGCCGATCAGCGGCAGGTTCAGCAGCACGAGCAGGACGTTGCCGATCCACATCGACGCGATCAGACCCCAGAACAGCGCCGGCTCGTCGGTGATGACGTTCGGGCCGGGGGTGATGCCGTGGACGATGAACGCGCCGACCATCAGCGCCATCACCGGGTGGGCGGGCAGACCCAGGGTGAGCAGCGGAATGAACGACGTCTGTGCGGCGGCGTTGTTCGCCGACTCGGGGCCGGCGACGCCCTCGATCGCGCCGCGCCCGAACTCCTGTTGCCGCTTCGAGATCCGCTTCTCGACGGCGTACGAGGTGAACGAGGCCAGCACGTGGCCACCGCCGGGCAGGACGCCGAGCGCGGCGCCGAGACCGGTGCCCCGCAGGATCGGTCCGACGATTCGGCGCCTGTCCTCGCGGGTCGGCCAGAGGTTCTTCACCGTGCTGACGACCGTCGTCCGGGTCTGCTCGTTCTCCAGGTTGCGCAGGATCTCGGCCACCCCGAACATGCCGACGGCGACCGACACGAAGTCGATGCCGCCGTACAGCTCGCGCTGGTCGAACACGAAGCGGGGGGTGCCGGTGTAGATGTCCTGGCCGACCGTGCCGAGCAGCACGCCGAGCGCGATCATCGCCAGTGCCTTGAGCGCCGTGCCACGCGCCAGCGCGATCGACACGATCAGACCGAGCAGCACCAGCGAGAAGTAGTCGGCCGGGCCGAACTGTAACGCGACGCTGGCAAGCGGTGGGGCCGCGACGGCCAGCGCGACGGTGGCCACCGTACCCGCGACGAAGGACCCGACTGCGGCGGCGGCCAGGGCAGGACCGGCCCTGCCCTGCCGGGCCATCTCGTGCCCGTCCAGCGCGGTGACCGCCGCCGACGACTCACCGGGCAGGTTGATCAGGATGGCGGTGGTCGAGCCGCCGTACTGTGCGCCGTAATAGATGCCGGCCAGCATGATCAGCGCCGTCACCGGCTCGAAGCTGAACGTGATCGGCAGCAGCATCGCCACCGTCGCCGTCGGCCCGATGCCTGGCAGCACGCCGACCGCGGTCCCGAGCAGCACTCCCACGAAGCAGTAGAGGACGTTCTGGACCAGGAGGGCGGTCGAGAAGCCCAGCGCGAGGTTGTCGAGAAGTTCCATGCCTCAATCCGGATGCCGCGTCAGAACCCGAGCCACGGGCCCCATAGCGGGATCCGCAGCTGAAGTCCGACGACGAAGATGAGCGTGCTGGCCACGGTCAGCCCGGCGGCCACGGCCACGGCCGTGAGCAGCCGTACGCGTGAGCTGGCCAGTGTGGTGAGCAGAGCCGTCACCGCCGACGTCGGTACGAATCCGAGGCGCCGGACGGTGAGTCCGAAGAACAGGACCGCGAGCACGATGAGAGCGACCGCACGCCACGGGATCGGTCCGAACGAGATCACCTCACCGGCGATGAGTCCCTTGAAGATGATCGCCAGGCCCAGGACGGCCACCGTTGCGCCGACCAGCAATGGGAAGGCCCCGGGGCCCATCCGCAATGGGGTGCCCAGCTCGTAGCGGAGCGACCCCACCACGAATGCACCACCGATCAGGACGAAGATCCCTCCGGCGAGGACGTCCGGGAACGACCGACGGCGCTCCACCTCAGGAGACCTTGACCCCGGCGTCAGCGATGATCTTCGCCCAGGTGCCGAGCTGCTCCTCCAGCTTGGCCCGGTGGGCCTGCGGGGTCGCGTCCTGGGCCGGGACCGGCGCGGTGCCGAGCTTGGCCATCTGGTCGATGACCCCCTGGTCGGCCAGTGCCACCTTGAGCGCCTCGGACAGCTTCTGGACGACCTCCTGCGGCGTGTCGGCCGGGACGTAGAGACCGTGCCACACGCTGACCTGAAGCTGGGGCAGCCCGGCCTCGGCCGTGGTGGGCAGGTCAGGAAGGCTCTTCACCCGCTGCGGCGTGGTGACCGCGTACGCCTTCACCTTGCCCGCGGCGATCTGGCCGCTGGTGTTGGTCGTCTGGTCGCACATGAAGTCGACCTGGCCGCCGACGAGGTCAGTCAGCGCGGGGCCGGTGCCCTGATACGGGACCTCTTGGAGCTTGACGCCGGCGGTGGTCTGGAACAGCAGGCCGCACAGGTGGGATGCGGCGCCGATGCCGGCGTTGGCCAGCGTGACCTTGCTGGCGTTCGCTTTCACGTGGGTCACGAGTTCCTGGAGCGTCGTGGGCGCGAAGTCCTTACGCGCGACGACCGTCATCGGCACCTCGGTGACGAGCCCGACCATCTCGAAGTCCTCGAGCGGCTTGTAGCCCAGGCTCTTGTACAGGGCGGGCGCCGTCGACATGCCGATGTGATGCATGAGCACGGTGTAGCCGTCGGGCTCGGCCCGCGCGACCTCGCCGGCGCCGACCGTTCCGCCCGCGCCCTCGACATTCCGGACGACGATCTTGCCGCCGAGTTTGGCGGCCATCGGCTCGGCGATCATGCGGGTGACGGTGTCCGTCGGGCCGCCCGCGCTGAACGGCACGACGATCGTGATGTTCTGGTCCGGGTAGCTCGCGGTGTCGCCTCCGCCGTTGGCGCCTCCGTTGCCGGAACAGGCGGCGACGAGGGAGATGACGCCGATCGCGGCGATCATCCGCGCGGTAGCCCGGTACCTGCTGGTCTCTGTCACAGCGACCTCCCCATCGACGCGTGCACATGTCTCGGTGATTGAGTGGCCTCCAGTCTCGACTGGCCGGGACGCGGATGGTGTCAGAGAAATCCCAAGGAATGCACTGGATGTCAGAGGAATCCCAAGAACTCCAGGGCTGACACGGAGGCCGGCCCGGGCCGTACAATCCGCTGGTATGCGGATAACCGTCATCGAGGATGACGACCGCGTGGCACTGGGTCTGGTGACCGTCCTGACTCAGGCGGGCTTCGAGGTCCACCGCATCGCCACCGCCGCGGAGGCCGTGCGTGCCGCGCCGTCCGACGTGGTCCTCGTCGATTTGGGTCTGCCCGACGGCGACGGACTCGACGTGATCCGGAAGCTGCGTGATCGCCCGGAGACCGCCGTCATCGCGGTGACCGCACGGTCCGAGGAGCACGAGCGGGTTCGTGGCCTACGCGCCGGCGCTGACGACTACATCGTCAAGCCGTTCGGTGTCCCGGAGTTGCTCGCCCGGATCGACGCCGTCCTGCGGCGCACCCGGGCGGCTCGTGCCCTGAACCATTCAGACGAGCCGCTCCTGCTCGGCCCGATGCGCATCGGCGTGGGCACCCGCGAGGTTACCGTCGACGGCACGCCCGTGCCGTTGACCCGCAAGGAGTTCGAACTGCTCCTGCTGCTGGCCCGGCGGGCGCCCAACGTGGTCAGCCGTGACGTCATCCTCGACCAGATCTGGGGCGCGACCTGGGAGACGTCGAGTCGCACCCTGGACACCCACATCGCGGCGTTACGGCACAAGCTGGGGCCGAACGTTGTCATCCGCACGATTCACGGCGTCGGCTATCGGCTCCTGGCCGACCAGCCGGAGCTGATCGGCTGACACGCCGTGCGCCGTCGCCTGCTCGTCGTCCTGGTTCCCCTCGCGGTGCTACTCGTCGCGGCGCTCGGGGTGCCGCTCAGCGTCACCGTGGCCGAGCGGGAGATGCAGGAGACGTACGTCAACCGGCTCAACGACGTCGGCCGGTTCGCCTCGCTGGCCGAGACCGCGCTGTCGACCGGGCGAACCGAGGCGCTACAGCAGGAGCTGACGCGCTACCACGAGCTCTACGGCATCCCGGTCGCGCTCGTCGACACCTCGGGCGAGGTGTTGCTCGGACCGGCCGATGCGTACCGGGAGGCGGCGCGCGGCGAACCGACATTGCCCCGGATCGTGACCGCGGCGCTGGCCGGAGCGCGGTCCGAGCCATCCTGGGAATGGGCGCCGTGGAACGACTCCGCACTCATTGTGGCCGAGCCGGTGGGCCGCGACAGTGAGGTTGTCGGTGCCGTCGTGACGATCTCCGACCTGTCGAAAACGCGCGAAAGCATTCTCGTACGCTGGGCCCGGCTCGCCGGGCTCGGGCTGCTGCCGTTGATCGCGTTGGCGGCCGTCGCCTGGCCGGTGTCGGCATGGGTGCTGCGGCCGGTGCGGAAGCTGGACGCGGCGACCTCGCGGATCTCCGAGGGCGACCTGACGATCCGCGCCGACGCCGAGGCCGGCCCGATCGAGCTGCGGCGGCTGGCGGAGTCGTTCAACACCATGATGGACGCCGTCGAGAACGCCGTGCAGCGGCAGCGGGCGTTCGTGTCCGACGCGTCGCACCAGTTGCGCAACCCGTTGACCAGCCTCCGGCTCGCGGTGGAGAGCCTCGCGCCGCACCTGCGGCCGGAGGGCAACGGGCGGCAGGTGTACGACGTCGCTGTCGACGAGCTGAAGGCGATGCAGCGGATGCTCAACTCGCTGCAGGCCAGTGCGCGAATGGAGAGCATGCGGACGGCGTCGCCGGTGGATCTCGACGAGGTGCTGGCGACGCGGGTGGTCCGGTGGCGGGCGTTGACGGCGACCGCGGGGCAGACACTGGCGGTCGACGTGCCGCCAGGCCTGCGGCTGCTGGAGCCTCCGGGCGGACTGGGCAGCATCCTGGACGAGCTGATCAGCAACGCGTTACGGCTGTCGGGCGCGCAGTCCGTGGAGGTGACCGCCCGCGTTGTTCGCGGTGGTGCGGGCGCCGGAAAGCGCATCGGCTCCGCAGCCGGAGGCGTGGTCGCCGTCGCTGTCCGCGACGACGGGCAGGGAATCGACGTTTCCGAGCGGGCCCAGGCGCTACGACGGTTCTGGCGGTCGCCGCGGCACCAGAACGTGTCCGGGACGGGCCTGGGGCTGGCGATCTGCGCCGACCTGGTCGGGGCGGCCGGGGGCGAGCTGCGGCTGGAGGAGGGCCTGCCGCGTCCAGACGGGTCCGGGCACGGGCTCGCCGCAGTGGTTGCGTTGCCGGTCGTGTCGCAGGTGCCGTCGTCGCCCGGCGCCCCGGCTCCGGCGCCGGTCTGAGGACCCGTCCCGTCGCCAACCTGTCTCTGCTCAGCGCTTGCGGTCGCGGAACCAGGCCGCCGCGCCGGGATGGAGCGGAACCGATGCGGTGGAGATCCCGGTACGTACGTTGATCTGCCACGCTTCGGGAACAGCCGCGGCGTCGCCGCGGCTGGCGGAGGTGATCGTGCCGGTGTGCGTGAAGATCGTGTCGGTGATGGCGTAGACCAGGTCGTCGGGCAGGTCGTTGCGCGCGAGCAGCACGTTCGGCACGGCGACGGTGCGGGTGGCCGGGACGCCGGGGTAGGCAGTCGCGTGGATCATGGCGGGAGCGTAGGGACCTGGGTACGCCGTGAAGAGCGCGTCCGCCTGGGCCTCCAACGGGATCATCCGGATCGGGTGCCGCTGCGCCAGCTCCGTGATGGCGGGTGTCGGGACGCCGGTTAGGGAGAACATTGCGTCGATCTTGCCGTCGCGCAGTGCCGCCGCCGATTCGGCCTGGCTGAGGTACCGAGCGTCGGCGTTCACCGGGCCGAGCGACAGAACCCGCAGCGACGTGAACTCGGTGCCCGAGTTGCGGGCACCAAGGGAAACGCGCTTGCCCTCAAGGTCCCCGAACTCCTCGATCGCTGACCCGGCCATGACCACGAGATGGAGATGACTGTCGTAGAGCCGGCATACCGCCGAGAGCCCCTCGGGCGCGCTGCCGTCAGTCGTGATCAGCGCATCCAAGCTCGTCAGTCCGAGGTGCGCCTCGCCGGCCCGCAGCATCCGGATGTTGTCGGTGGACGCCCCGCTCGGCACGGTTGTCACCGTGGCGCCCGGCACCTGTTCGGAGATGTGTCCGGCCAACGCACCGCCGATGCGCCGGTATACCGCCCCCGCCGGACCGGTGGCCAGTCGCAGGTGGACCTTGTCGGCCTCGGGCCGCTGGGAGCAACCGACGAGCAGCCCTCCGGCGGCCAGGAGCATCGCCCGCCGGCTGATCCGTGCCTCCAGGTTCAGCACCATGCCGAGATGATACGGACGGCGGCGTCGGTCGCCGATGACATCAGCGTCCCGTCCGCGTGTGTGTGACGTCCGTGCGGGTGGTCAGTTGAAGTCGTCGCCGAAGGCGGCGCCGAGAGCGGCGGCGATCAGGCCGGGCAGGTCCGGACGCCCGTCCTCCTGGGCCCAACGCATCAGGGCGACGAGCATCGCGGCCAGGCAGGTGCTGGCCGCGACCCAGGTGCGGAACTCCGCCTCGGGGTCCGGTGCGTCGCCGAGCAGGGCGTCGACGATGGCCTTCTGGGTGGCGAACTGCCTGTCCAGGTGGCGGGCGCGTAGGGCCGGCGTATCGATCATCAACCGAAGGCGGGCGAGCAGCAGGTCCTTCTCGGACGACGAGAGCGCTCCAGGTGTGTCGTCGCCGGGTCCGACGACGGTACGGGTCGTTTCGACCAGGGTCCGCCCGATCCGGCGCACCAGGGACTCGTCGGCCGGCCGGGCTGCGACCCGGGCTGCGATGAGTAGGTCGAACCGGTCGTGGAGCACCAGGTCTTCCTTGGTCGGGAAGTGCCGGTAGACGGTCATCGTCGAGACCCCGGATGCCCGTGCGACGTGGTTGACGGTGGTCGCGTCGTAGCCGTGCTCGATGAACAGCCGCATCGCGTGCGACTGAATCACGCGCTGGGTCTCCGTCCGCCGGCGTTCGCGCAGATTTGGCCCTTCACTACTCATGAGTGATACCGTACCGTACTGGTAGTCGCTAACAGTTCGAGAGTCACTAACATATCGAGGTGAGTGGAATGGGCCGACTGGCTGGCAGGACCGCACTGGTGACCGGAGCGTCGCGCGGCATCGGACGGGCCATCGCCCAGCGTCTCGCCGCTGACGGCGCGGACGTCGCCGTGCACTACGGCGCCAGCGAATCCGCGGCGAACGAGACGGTCGACATGATCGAGAAGGCCGGCGGGCACGCCTTCGCCGTCCAGGCCGAGCTGGGAACGGCCGGGGACGTCGACACCCTGTTCACCGGCCTGGAGCGCGGGCTGGCCCATCGACCGCTGGACATCCTGGTCAACAACGCCGCGGCCCTCCCGGGCGGCCCCATCGAGACGGACACCCCGGAGCGGTTCGACCAGCTCTTCGCGGTGAACGTCAAGGCGCCGTACTTCATCATCCAGCGGGCGCTCCCGCTGCTGCGCGACGGCGGCCGGATCATCACCCTGACCTCGGTCGCCACCCGGCTGGCCCTCCCTGGTCAGACCTCCTTCGCCATGGGCAAAGGCGCCCTCGAGACGATGACCCTGACCCTGGCCAGCGCGCTAGGTGTCCGCGGGATCACGGTCAACGCCGTGGCCCCCGGCGCCACCAAGACCGACGTGAACGTGCCCGTCTTCGAGGCCCCGGGCGTCGAGGAGCTTCTCACCGGCCAAACCGCCCTCAACCGCCTCGGTCAGGCCGAAGACGTCGCCGACGCCGTCGCCTTCCTCGCCTCCGACGACGGCCGCTGGATCACCGGCCAGGTCCTCGACGCCAGTGGCGGCCTCCACCTCGGCGTCCGGAGCTGACCAACCCCATGGCCAGGCACAGCGAGGAAGACCATGACCGAGCCGTTCGGTCATGAACCACAGAGCGAACTGAACGGGAGCAACCGATGCCCTACTCCGACGCCGGCCACGCTCCGGTGACTGTCATCGGCCTGGGACTGATGGGCCAGGCGCTGGCCGGAGCGTTCCTGGCAGACGGACACCCCACAACCGTGTGGAACCGCTCGACAGCCAAGGCCGAACGGCTCGTCGCCCGCGGCGCGACCCTCGCGGCCTCGGCCCGCGACGCCGTCGCGGCGAGCCCGCTGGTGGTCGTCTGCGTAACCGACTACCAGGCTGCGCGCGAGCTCCTCGACCCG
Source organism: Micromonospora sp. CA-259024 (assembly GCF_050936255.1). Lineage (NCBI taxonomy): Bacteria > Bacillati > Actinomycetota > Actinomycetes > Micromonosporales > Micromonosporaceae > Micromonospora > Micromonospora sp. CA-259024. Next base: position 2,746,446 of record NZ_JBNJND010000001.1, read on the forward strand.
CTGGGGGACGTGCTTGCGGGCCGGGTCCTGGTGAACCTGACCACGGGCACCTCGAAGCAGGCCCACGAGACCGCCGAATGGGCGGCACTGCAGGGTGCCACCTACCTCGACGGCGTGATCCTGGCCTTTCCCCAGACCATCGGCACCGCCGGCGCCGTACTCCTCTACGGTGGGGCACGGCCGGCCTTCGACACGCACGAGTCGACCCTGCGGAGCCTCGGCGCGGGCACCGCCCACCTAGGTGTCGATCATGGTTTGCCCGCGCTGTACGACATGGCGATGCTGAGCGTCATGTGGAACGTTCTGAACGGATTCCTGCACGGCGCTGCCCTGCTCGGGACGGCACGGGTGAACGCCGCAACGCTCGCCTCGTTCATGAGGCAGGGGATCGGGGCCATGACCGAATGGGTTTCCGCCTATGCGGATCAAATCGACGCCGGCAGGTACCCGGCCGTCGATTCCACCCTCGACACCCACCTGGCGGGGATGGAGCACCTCATCCAGGAGAGCGAGTCCCTCGGTATCAATGTGGAACTACCCAGGTTCGTGAAGACGCTGACTGACCGGGCGGTTGCCGAGGGCCGCGGTGGCGACAGCTACGCGGCCATGATCGAGCAGTTCCGCAAGCCGACCACGGTCCGACCGTAGCCGGCCGGGCTCGCCTCGCCAGGTACAGGAACGACAAGGCGTGATCGGGCCGTCATTGGCCTCCCACCGGAACGGGAGCAGACCCGGTAGTTCCGCGGTCACCGCTGGGCTGCCGAGGAGATGACGCGGGGATGGCGTTGTCGATGAGGACGGCGGCGATGGCGGCGGCGGTGGGGAAGGCGTCGGCGTTGAGAACCCGAGTCCGGGCCGCGGCGCCGTCGATGAGCAGCGCGAGCTGCTCGCCGAGCTGTTCAGGCTCGGCGGCGCCGGCTTCCCGGGCGGTGTCGGCGAGCCGCGCGGCGACGGCTTCCTTGTAGTTGCGCGCGTACTGGGATGCAGGGTGCTGGGGGTCGTGAAGTTCGACGGCGGCGCCGATGTAGGGGCACAGGGGGGTGGTGGGAGGGACGTCGAAGGCGGCCAGGAGCCGCTCGCGGGGCGTGAGGTCGGTGCGGTCGAACACGCCGGACAGAACGGAGGGGTCGAACCGGCGCAGGTACTCGGCGACGAGTTCGTCCTTGCCGGTGAAGTGCTGGTAGGCCGTGCGCTTGGACACCTGGGCCGCCGCGCAAAGCTGGTCCATGCCGGTGCGGTTGATGCCCTGCTCGCGGAACAGCTGCTGGGACGCGCTGATGATGCGCTCGCGGGCACCCCGGCCGCGGCGGCGGCCCTGGGGGCCCTTCTCCAGCTCTGTCATGGGTCCATGGTACCCCAGCTGGGTAACGACCGGTGTACATAGCTTGCGTTCCCGGCCGCCCGCCCCGTACCGTAAGCACACAGGGCGGTGTACATAACATCGTCGCCCCGGGTGCGCGCGGCACCACCGACCCAAAGGAGCGATCATGGGAAAGCTTGACGGCAAGGTAGCGGTCATCACTGGCGGCACCACCGGCATGGCGCTGGCCGGCGCGAAGCTGTTCGTCGACGAGGGAGCGCACGTCTTCATCACCGGCCGGCGCCAGGACGCCCTGGACGAGGCCGTGAAGCAGATCGGCCGCAACGTCACCGGCGTCCAGGGCGACGCCGCCGACCTGGACGACCTGGACCGCCTGTACGACACGGTCAAGCGGGAGAAGGGAAGCCTCGACGTACTGTGGGCCAGCGCCGGCGGCGGCGAGCCCGCCCCGCTCGGCGAGATCACCGAGGCCCAGTTCGACACCTGGTTCGGGCTCAACGCCCGGGGCACCCTGTTCACCGTCCAGAAGGCCCTCCCGCTCTTCAACGACGGCGGCTCCATCCTCATGACCGGCTCCAACGCCTCCCTCGGCGCCTTCCCCGGCTGGAGCCTCTACGCCGGCAGCAAGGCCGTCCAGCAGGCCTGGGCCCGCGTCTGGCTCAACGAACTGCGCGACCGCAAGATCCGGGTCAACGTCCTGACCCCCGGCCAGGTCGCCACCGCCAAGCAGGAAGAACTGTTCGACGAGGCCACCAAGCGCCAGTTCGAGTCCCTCATCCCCCGCGGCCAGATGGGCCGCCCCGAAGAAATCGCCACCGTCGCGCTGTTCCTCGCCTCCGACGACTCCAGCTACGTCAACGGCATGGAACTGGTCGCCGACGGCGGCACCACCGCCATCTGAACCACACATCAGGAATGCCGCGGTCACACCCCACAACAACCCAATCCACCGGCGGAAGACGACGAGCCGGAGGCGCCGGGAAAGGCGCGGCAGTTGGCCCAGAAACGTCGCGGCCGACGCCCGGCGCCTGACCCGCCACGAATGAGACAGAGCGACACCTTGAGAACAGGAAGAGAGCACACCTCGTGAGCAGCATCACCCTCATCGGTACGGGCAACATGGCCCGTACCATCGGCACGCTCGCGGTGGCGGGCGGCAACACCGTCGAGGTCATGGGACGCGATCAGTCCAAGGCCGATGGCCTGGCGAAGGCTCTGGCCGGCGGCGCGACGACGGGCAAGTGGGGCGCCGTCCCGGCCGGGGACATCGTCATCACGGCCCTGTTGTACGACGGTGTCGTTCCGGTCGTCGCCGAGTACGGAGACGCCCTCGCGGGCAAGGTCATCGTCGACATCAGCAACCCCTTCAACGCCACGTTCGACGGACTGGCCCACAGCGAGGAGACCTCGGTCGCGCAGGAGGTCGCCCAGGTGGCCCCGGCCAGCGCCAGCGTGGTGAAGGCATTCAACACCGTCTTCCGTAATGTCCTGGAGAAGGGCCGGCCCAACGTCTTCATCGCTGGCGACGATGCGCAGGCCAAGGCGGGCGTGGCGGCATTCATCGAGAGCCTCGGGCTGCGCCCGCTGGACGTCGGCGGCCTGAAAATGGCGCACTGGCTGGAAGGAGTGGGCGTGGTCACGGTGGGCCTTGCCGGCAACGGGGTCGGCCACTGGGACTTCGCCCTCGGCGTCAACGAATTCACCGGCTGAGCCCCGGGGCCGAGCAGTCGGCGAACAAGAGCCGTGCGCCCTGACAATGGTTGATGGAGCACCGACTTGCTGACGTCGGATATCAATGGGCCTTCAGCGCGTTGACGATGGTGTGGGTGCGGGCCGCGGTCAGGTCGTGGACGGAGCCGGGCAGCGCTGCCGAGGCCCAGACCAGCCGGCCTGCCGGGTCAGCGATGACCTGCACGTTCACGCCGTGGCGGTGGTGTTTGCCGGAGTAGTAGGGCTCTGGTCGGCGATCCGGTCGATCGGGATGAGGGTGCCGTCGAGGATGACATAGGCCGGCAGGCGGATTCTGTTCATCGCGGTGTCGAGGTCGTCTGCGGCGGCGGCGAGCAGGTCGATGACTTCGCGGATGTATCGCCAGGCGGTGGTCACGCCGATCTCGAATCCGCAAGCCAGGCGGGTCAAGGTGTCGCCGTTGCGCAGGTGTGCCAGGGCGAGCAGGGCTTGCCGGCCGGGATCGAGGCGTCGCCATCGGGACCGGCGCTGGACGCGGTGGGCCCGGATAAGGTCGGCGAGGTGGTTCAGGCTGCGGGTGGACAGCGCAATCGTGGCGGGGTAAGAGAGCACAGCGAGGCTCCCGGTTGGGGCGTCGGATCTTGGTCGACTGCTGTCGTACCGGGAGCCTCGCCATGTGTCCACATCAGACCTCGCCGTACTCGTGACCTGCACCGTCACGATGAAAATGGCTCCATGATGTGATCGGGTGGCCGGAGTCATCGGCTGCGCTGATCCCGGGTTCCGGGTCTGATCCGTCATCAATACTTTGATCAGCGTCGTACGATGGGTGGATTGCGATGCGCCCGTTCCAAGGAGATGCCGTGCCCCGCCCGCGTAGTGCCACCCGGACTGTCGAGCACCCCGACCTGGCTGAGGTTTCCCTGCAGCAGTTCATGGAGGCGCTGGCGGATCCGGTGCGGCGAGCGGTGGTCTCCCAGTTGGCCGACAGGGGCGAGGACATGAGCTGCGGCGCGTTCGAGACGCCCGTGTCGGTTTCGACGCTGACGCACCATTTCAACACTCTTCGTGAGGCCGGCGTGATCCGCCAGTACTACGTGGGGACAGCCAAGATGAATGCGCTGCGAGCGGACGAGATCGAACGCCGTTTTCCCGGCTTGCTCTCGGCGGTGGTGGCCGCCGCCGGCTCCGAGACACGGGCAGGGTCGACCTGAGTTCGCAGCCCCTGTTCCGATGATGGTCGAAGTTTGATCGCAGTCGAGATTAAAGGTAGCGTGAGTGACAGCGCGCGTTGGTTCGGCGCCATTCCCGTGACTCCTATCGCTAGGACTGATGCACCATGGCAAAGCTCGTACAGTTCGACCGGCTCGGCGACTCCAACGTTCTGACCCTGCGCGAAGTCGAGGTGGGCGCTCCGAGCGCGGGCGAAGTCCGGATCCGCGTCGACGCCATTGGTCTGAACCGGGCCGAAATCATGTACCGCGACGGCGTCTACTTCGACCAGCCCGTGTTCCCCTCCACGCTCGGCTACGAGGCCGCCGGTGTGATCGAGGCGGTCGGTCAGGGCGTGAATGGCCTCGCCGAGGGCGACACGGTCGCAGTCGTACCGGCGTTCCTGCAGAGCAAGTACGGCACGTACGGCACCCACATCATCGTTCCGGCCTCGGCCGTGGTGCCTCGCCCCGCCCACATCGACCCCACGCGGGCGGCAGCCGTGTGGATGGCCTACACCACCGCCTACGGGCCCTTCATCGAGTCCGGCAAGGTACGTCCTGGTGACTACGTGCTGATCACGGCAGCCTCCAGCAGCGTCGGCCTGGCCGCCATCCAGCTGGCCAACCACATCGGTGCGATCCCGATCGCCGCCACGCGTGGCTCCGACAAGAAGCAGCGCCTGCTGGACGCCGGCGCCGCCCATGTCATCGTCACCGACGACGAGGACCTCCCTGCCCGGGTCATGGACATCACCGGCGGCGAAGGCGTCCGCCTGGCCTTCGACCCGATCGCCGGACCCGGCGTCGAGGTTCTCGCGCAGGGCATCGCCGCCGACGGTTTCCTGGTGGTCTACGGAGCCCTCGACCCGCGCATCACCCCGCTGCCCAACGCACAGTCCTACCCGGCGCTGAACAGCAGCACCTACACCCTCTTCGAGATCACCATGAACCCGGAGCGCCTACGCCGCGCCGTCGCGTTCGTCAACGCCGGACTCGCCTCAGGTTCCCTCACCCCGGTCATCGATCGCACCTTCGACCTCACGGAGATCGCCGAGGCCCACCGCTACATGGAGGCCAACGGCCAGGTTGGCAAAATCGTCGTCACCGTCACCCACGGCGACGCGACAGCCTGAGCCCGCGCAGCTTGCCGGGGCACACTCGACACTTCGACCACAGGATCGGACGCCGCTGGCGCGGTGCCAGGCTCTGTCGGCGGTACCTCCCGACCGGGATCCGCGACCTACGTCCGCCCGGGCTGGGTTGAGGTAGCTGGCGACTTGCTTGAGGAACGCTCTGCGTGACGTTCTGGCATTGCTCAACAGTTTGGCCCTGGACCGTGTGGTCCTGGTAGGACATTCGCTGGGGTTCACCATCGCCCATCGGCAATGCGGCCGGGGTGATCCGCTGCCGGGCGGGTGTGCCGCCGGGCGCCACAAACGCTCAGCCACGACATCCGCCCCCGATCGAACCACGTTCGGTCGGGGGCGTCGCCGAGATCACATTGGCGTGATCAAGCGTGCTGGACCACCAGCCGCGTTAGCCGGGGGCACTGGCTGTCGGTTCACCACCGCACGATGTGTCCGTTCTCAGGATTCCACCTGATGACGTACGACCGTCACATCCAGCGCATCGCTTTGACCCGCCCCTGCGGCTGCGGCGAATGCCTGCCGGACACCCTCGGCGGTTCGAGCACGACCATCCCCTTTTCGCCACGCTAGGGCCGTTGCTCCGCGCCCTGCAATGTGGGTCGGATTGAGAAGTGTGACCGGAAGGCGAATGAGGAGGTTGGCGAGGTCCGCGTCGGCGGTGGGCGCCCTTCGATATCGCAGCGAGGTCATCTTTTCGAGTCCTAGACTGCGAGCGTGCACGGCGGGGCCTTTCCCTGCCAACGGGGGGAGAACGGCATGCAATCTCGGTCGACGCCGCCCGGGTCTCAGTCGACAGAACAACAACCCGACAAAACTCACGGTGGCGCCAACCGCGACATGCCGCCGGAATTGGGGTCGGACGCTGTCGGGATATTTGAAGGCCGCACCTTCATGTTGTCCGATCCAACTGGTGACGTACCCGCGGACTCCATCGCTGGCCTGGTACACGACGACACCCGCTACATCAGCCGTTGGGAGATAACCCTCGACGGGTTTGCTCCGCTTGTCCTCAGCGCGAACACTGTCGATCCCTACTCGGCGGCCTTCTTTCTCGCGAACCCGGAGATCCAGGGCCTGGCGGCAAACCGGGTCGGCGTGCGGCGGGAACGGTTCGTCGGAGACGGCATGCACGAGCGGATCACGGTGCAATATTTTGGCGTCGAGCCGGTCTCCGTGCGTCTGCGGTTGGAGGTTGGCGCGGACTTCGCCGATCTCTTCGAGATCAAGGGTGCGGGGCGCAGCAGGCTGGCCGACATCCGGCGTGACCACCGGTCGGACGGCTCTGCCCTGCGTTTCTCCTACCAGAACTCGCAGTGGTCGGCCGTTACGACTGTCGAGGCCGAACCGCGTGCCGATCGGGTCGAGGGCGACTCACTGGTCTGGGACGTGCACCTGGGGCGAGGTGAGACGTGGCGTTGTGAGCTGCGGGTGTTACTGAACTGCCAGGGTGAGGACTACCAGCCTGTCAGCCGCACCTTCGGCGAGCAGCATGACCCCGGTGCCGACGACCCGGTGACGCGGTGGAGGGCGAACAAGCCGCACCTGAGCGCGGATTCAGAGTTGCTGGGCAGCGTTTACCACAAGTCGGCCACCGATCTGGTGTCGATGCGGATTGTCAAAGAGATCCGAGGTGAGCAGGTCGTTCTGCTGGCCGCCGGCATGCCCTGGTTCCTGGCGGTCTTCGGGCGGGACACATTGATCACCGCCTACCAGAGCGTCAGCTGCGGACCAGACGTCGCCCGGGGGGCACTGATTACCCTCGCCGCACACCAGGGCAGCGCCGTTGACGACTTCAGCGACGAGGAACCGGGAAAAATACTTCACGAGTTCCGGTCCGGCGAGCTGACGCAGCTCGGCATCATGCCGTACGGCCCGTGCTTCGGCGCGTCCGACACCACCCAGCTGTGGCTCATTCTGCTCTCCGAGTACTGGCGGTGGACGGGCGACGACGCGTTGGTCCAGCGGTTGCGTCCCAACGCCGACGCAGCTCTCCGTTGGATCGACACCTTCGGAGACCGCGACGGCGACGGCTACATCGAGTACGCCACGCGCTCCCCCGAAGGTATGCGCAACCACTGCTGGCGCGACTCACCGGACGGGGTCCAGTTCGCCGACAGCAGGCTCCCCTCCCTGCCGATCGCCACCTGTGAGATCCAGGGCTACACCTACGATGCGAAGCTCCGCGCCGCGCAACTCGCCGACGGGCCCTGGGCCGACAGCGCATTGGCGCGACGTCTACGTGCGGAAGCCGCCGATCTGCGCGAGCGGTTCAACCGCGACTACTGGCTGCCCGCGCGCGGCGGCTACTACGCGATCGGCCTCGACGCCGACAAACGTCCCATCGACTCGATGACCTCGAACATGGGCCACCTGTTGTGGAGTGGCATCGTCCCGCCGGACCGTGCCGCGGCGGTGGCCGGGCAGTTGATGTCCGACGAGATGTTCTCCGGCTGGGGCGTCCGGACCCTGTCCACCGAGGACGTGGGGTACAACCCCATCGGCTACCACCTCGGGACCGTATGGCCGCACGACAACTCGATCATTGCGGCCGGGCTCGCTCGGTACGGCCACCGCGACGCGGCGAACCGCATCGCGATGGCGATGCTCGAGGCCGCCACCCACTTCGAATACCGCCTGCCCGAGGCCATTTCCGGGTACGACCGCTCGCTCGGCCGGCGACCCGTGCCGTACCCCACCGCCTGCAATCCCCAGGCCTGGGCCAGCGGAGCACCCCTGCTGTTCCTGCGTACGATGCTCGGCCTTGACGTCAACAACGGGATCCTCGTCTCCGATCCGCATGTCCCCGAGGCGCTGGGGAGCATCCGGCTGACCGGTGTCGCTGTCCACGGCGCGCGTCGGACCGTCGAGGCCTCCGCTTCGCAGCCGCGCTCGGCCTGAGCTGCGGGGTGCCCCCGTCGCCTTTCGCTGGAGCGGAGGCGGTTGGTGTGCCGGCCGCCACGCGTGCCGAGCTTTGCCGGCCGTAGCTGCCGGCCGTAGCTGGTCATGGTGACGGCTGGCATCACCGCGGTCCTGCTGATGACCGGACGTGCCGCCGCGGGCTCACGTGGCCGAGGAGCTGCTAGCCGGGCTGGCTGAGCCGAGACGCCACCGCATCGGCCACCTCGGCTTCTGACGACGGCTTGGCCAGGGCCGACGGCAGTAGTACACGAGGGCGGGCGGCAGATTGGCCGGGCAGCTACGAGACGAATCGGGGATTGCTGTCCGTCGAGGACTGAGCTGAGGTCTGGCGGCTGACCCGCCAGACCCTGCCCACCGAAGACCTGCTGATCGCCCCGGCCCACCCGCCGAGCGGCCGGGTCAACACCGCCGGGCACCGGCGCCCGAGCGGCCACGCGCGACCCGCCGGTCAGGGCTGGTACTGGCTGCGGGTGCGCGGCAGCCACTGGGGATGGTGGTCCCGCAGGTAGCGGACCAGTCCCTCGCGCAGGTCGCAGCGTAAGTCCCAGGCGCTGGCGCCGTCCGCGGCCGAGGCCTGCACCTGGATGACCACGGTCTGCGGGGTGGCGTCGACCATCTGGAGCACCCACTGGTGCCGATCCCACAGTGGTGAGGATTCGACCAGTCGGCATGCCTCGCGGCGCAGGTCGTTCAGGTCGGCGGTGTGGTCGAGATGAATCTGGATCTTGCCGATCACCCGCGACTCGTTCCGGGTCCAGTTCTGGAACGGCCGCTCAGTGAAGTACGTGGTCGGCAGGATGAGCACCCGGTCGTCCCAGAGCCGGATCACCACGTTGGTCAGCTTCACCTCCTCGACTCGGCCCCATTCGCCGTCCACTACCAGCACGTCGCCGACGTGCATTCCGTCGGCGAAGGCTATCTGGATGCCGGCGAACGCGTTGCCGAGCGCGGTTCGGGCGGAGAGGCCAATGACGGCGCCGATCACCCCGGCCGACGTCAGAATGGAGATGCCGAAGATGCGTACCGGCCGGAAGGTGATCAGGATCAGGCCGATTGTGACGACCGTGACCACGGCGACGGTGAGCCGCCGCACGGGGCGGATCTGGGTCCGGGCCCGTCGGATCCGCCGGCTGGTGACCAGATCGCTCGGCAGCTTGCTGAACGAGACCGTTTCGACGACGTTCAATGTCTTGATCACCAGCCACGCACTGGCGGCGATCAGGACCAGCAGGGTGGAGTGGCGCAGGTAACGCTGCCACTCGGCCGGTCCGGGCGGCAGCGCGTAGTGCAGCGCCCCGACCAGCAGTACCGCGGCCGCCGGGCGGCGGCAGGCGTGCCGCAGCGGTTCCAGCAGCCACTTGTAGCGACCACGGGCAGCCCGGCGGATCAGCACGCCGGAGAGCAGGTCCACGACCACGGCCGCCGCCAGCGCGGCCAACACGATCAACGCGGTATGCATCAGAGGCCGTTCACCGTGATTCCGATGCCGCCTCTCCTGGGCTCGCGACCGCACTTCCCGCGTTCAGGGTGCCATCGGATCCGGTGGCAAGCGGCGGATATCGGGAATGCGAAACGGCCGTGACGGAACTCCGACGACAGCCACTGCTTGAGCCGGTTGACAGCGCTCCACCACGTTGCGCTGCTTGTAGATCACCTTGCCCAAGGCCGGTCGCCGTCCGCCGGCGTGTCGGCAAGGTGTGCCGCCGCCGCGGACGAGGCCTACCGCAGCACCAGCGTCTTCCGCGCTCACCTATACCAACTGCGGTTGGATGATGCCCTGCCCTCACAAAGCGGTCTTAAGGGTCGGAGCGGTCTGCGAGGATGTGAACGCCAGAAAGGGCATGGCGCGGGCGACCGGTTCGACGAGGGCATCGCGGTGGCCTTGTACGGGCTGGTCGGGGTGGTCCTTTCGGCGGCCTGGCTTTGGCTCCACCACCACCTCAGCAGGCACGGGCTGCAACGGCACGCCCGGCCCGGGTTCTTCGCCGTCGAGCGGCTCCGGGCGCTGCTCGGGATCATGGCCTACGCCGCAGCCAGCGTGGTTGGCTGGCTGGTCAACGCGCCGGCGCACTGGTCGTCCTGTTCCTGTTTCCGCTCTTGTGCGGACTGCGTAGCAGCCGCTTCTACGACATGCGGCGCAGGTTGTGCCACCGCTGACTCGGCCACCCTGCCCCGACCGGGGTGGCGAACAGACCTCGGTGCCGACACCGAGAGGGAGCACCATGACAACCGTCGGAGAAGCTCACGAGGACCTGGTTGGTGACGACGGACGGCGACGAGCCCGGCTACCGGGAGAAGCACCGATGACCCACACTGAACAGCACCGCCCGGAGATCGTCGTCGGACTGGTGGCGACCCCGCCGGACTACCCGGCCCGGGTGGCCGCGCGGCTCACCGCCGAGTTGGCCCGCCGGCTCTCCGAGCGGGTGGACGCCGGCGTGCGGTGGACCGTCCGGGAAGGCTGGGGTGAGGTGGCGCCGCGCCGCGACGGCGGCGTTGAGGCGCTGCTCGACGATCTTGCCCAACGGCGTACCGACGACCGGTGGGATGTCGCGATCTGCCTGACCGACCTGCCGCTGCACACCGAGCGGGCGCCGCTGGTCGCGCAGACCTCCGCCCGGCGACGAGTCGCGATGGTGTCTCTGCCCGCGCTGGGACTGAGCCAGCTGCGAGCGGCCCGTGCGGCCGTTCCGGATCTGGTGAGCCGACTACTCACCGACGTCTCCGACCAGCGGGTGGCGCCGGCCGGCTGGGCACCGGCCGAGATGCGAAGCCGGGTTGCCGCCATCCACCGGGTGGTCGGCGAGGCCGACGCCGGGGAACTGCGCTACGTTGACTCGCGGCTGATCGGCCGGGTGCGTCTGTTGACCGGAATGGTCAAGGCCAACCGCCCGGGGCGCGCCCTGCTGGGCCTGTCCAAGCTGCTGGTCGGTGCGTTCGGCACGGCCGCGTTCGCGCTCACCACGGACACCATCTGGCAGATGGGCGATGCACTCGGCGGACTCCGGCTCGCCGTGATCATGCTACTCGGGCTGACCGCGTTGGTGGCCTGGCTGATCGTCGCGCACGACCTGTGGGAGAAACCAGACCGGGAGACACCGGCGGAGCTGGCCCGGCTGTTCAACCTGGGCACGATCCTCACCCTCACTCTGGCCACGGCGGTGTCCTATCTGGTGCTGTTCGCCGGAACGGCGCTCGTCGCGGCGCTGCTGATCGACACATCCGTGCTGGAGCAGACCCTGCAACGGCCGGTCGATTTCACCGACTACCTGACGCTCGCCTGGATCACCAGCTCGCTGGCCACCGTCGGCGGCGCGATCGGCTCCGGGCTGGAGAACGAGGACACGGTGCGGGCTGCCGCTTACGGCTACCATCCCGAACCCGGCGGCTGGCGGGACGAGAGCAACGGGTAGCCCCATCGCGGGCGGGGTGATCGGGCGCATGCCCGAGTCGCGACCGAACCGCGGTGGCGTGGTGGCTGACAACCACGCCGCCGACAGCTCCCCTCTAGCCCACTTGGCTGCGCCTGGATACCGATGGCGGGGGCGCCAACCGCGCCACGGGCGGGAGCGGCGAGACATCCGGGGAGGCCTGGAATGCCGAGATGGCGAGCGCGGCGAAGCGCCGGGAGGCGGCGACCTGGGTAGTCGGCGAGGTCGTGTGGATACCACTGTTGGCCATGAGCACGAGGATGACGTCGTCCAGGACGAAGTCGGGGCGCAGGCGGCCCGCTTCCTTGGCGCGGCGGGCCAGCTCGTCGATCGCTCTGAGCGCGTATTCGCGGCGCGCGTCGAAATCCACTGCATTGGGAAAGGTCGAAATGAGAGCTGCGGTAAAGCCTCGGTCGCGTGCGTGCAGTTCACACATTTTCTCGATCACGAGACAGAAACCGTGCCATGGATCCAGATCGGCAAGGCCCTCGTCGACAACGGCGCGACACGCGTACATCTGTTCTGCGAATGCCTCGGTGACCAGTATCTCCTTGGTCGGAAATCGGCGGTACAGGGTGGCGGGTGCAACCCCGGCGCGCCGGGCAACCTCCCGCATCGGCACGTCCAGGCCGTCAACGGCGAAGACCGCGCGGGCGGCATCGAGGATGCGCTCGCGGTTGTCCAGGGCGTCGGAGCGAAGGGCGTGAGGCAAACGACCGGTCACGGCTCTCACTTTAGCGAGGCGGACAGCGGCGTGCGTTAGCGTCCGTGTGCATGAGGGCTTTGCAATTTTCGAAGTATGGTCCCGCGAGTGTCCTTGAGGTGTCGGAGGCACCGGAACCGCACGCCGGACCCGGCCAGATACGGGTGGCGGTTCGGGCCTCGGGTGTCAATCCGGCCGACACGTACGTCCGCGCCGGCCGATTTCAGGACTGGATTCCGCTCCGCCTGCCGCACGTGCCCGGTGTCGACGCTGCCGGCGTGGTGGATGAGGTCGGTGACGGGGTGACCACGGCTCGGGTAGGCGATGAGATTTTCGGGATCACCGACTACGCCCAGATGGGCGGAGCGAACGCCGAATACGCCGTCTTGGCCGCGTGGGCACCGAAGCCGGCCGCCCTGACCTGGGAGCAGGCCGGCGGCGCGGCGGGCAACATCGAGACGGCCACCCGCGTGCTCGACCGGCTGGGCGTCAAGGACGGCACTACGCTGTTGATCGAGGGCGCGGCCGGCGGGGTCGGTACGACCGCGATCCAGCTCGCGGTCGCTCGCGGCGCAGCCGTCATCGGCACGGCCAGCGACCGCAACCACGAGTTCGTCGCCTCGCTCGGGGCGATCCCCACCACCTACGGCCCCAGGCTGGCCGAGCGGGTCCACACTCTGGTGCCCGGCGGGGTGGATGTCGTACTCGACTGTGCCGGCTCTGGTTCTCTACCTGACCTGGTCGGCCTGGTCGCGAGCCCGGACCGGGTGGTGAGCATCGCCGACATCAACGCCGCGGCGTACGGCGTGCATCTATCGCGCGGCTCTGGCCCCGGCGCGGACACACCGGCTCTCGAAGGAATCGCCGCCGCCGGCGAACTCGCCGAGCGGAGTCGTTTCACAGTGCCGGTCGCTGCCGTGTTCGCTCTGGAAGAGGCGGTCGCCGCCCACGAGTTGAGTGAGTCCCGCCACGCGCGAGGCAAAATCGTGCTGAAGCCGTAGGGTGCCCCACCGAGCCTCTGTCCACCTGATCCGAGGACGCGCGGCCCGGGGTAGCCGCCGAACTCCGCCGGGGCCAGGACCGCCGGACGCCGGTCGGCTCAGTCACTGCGGCGCGCTCCCTGCGCCAACGGCACCGACCTGGACGACCCGGTAGCGGTCGAGCTGCGCCGGACCGCGTCGGGTGTAAGCGAGCCGTGGAGCGGTCCGCCCCTCGCCCGGAGTGCCCGCCCGGTCGCCGACGACGGCGTCGGGCCGTGATGTGACGGAGGGCGACGGCACATCCCCCTCGGGGTTCGGTTCGCGCACGCTGATCGGCATGTAGCGATGCCCAACGCCGGCTGCTCCGGCCAAGATCGGGCACGAGCAGGCGCTGGAGACGTCCACAGGGATCGCTATCCGAACAGTTCGGCGCGGCGGCGACGCGGATCATGTTGTCCGTCGTGCCGATGACCCGGAGACCGGCGCGGGCGAATCCATCGTCCACATCGGCACGGTCGGGATACCCGCCGGCCCGGGGCTCAGGACCCGGCTGACTCCCGGCCCTGAGCCCCACAGGGTCAGGCCCTCGCCATCTGGCGGACATGTTTGCCCTCGGCGAACTCCTCGACCATCTTGGCGCAGAAGGCCGGAAGGTCGCTGGGGCTGCGGCTGGTGACCAGGCCGTTGTCGACCTGCACCTGTTGGTCCACCCAGTTTCCGCCCGCGTTACTGATGTCTGTGCGCAGGCTGGGGAACGAGGTGACGGTCCGGCCGTTGACGATCCCGGTCTCGACCAACGACCAGGGGCCGTGGCAGATCGCCGCCACCGGCTTCTGTTGCTGGAAGAACGCCCGGACGAAGTCCATCGCCTGTGGGTTCATCCGGAGCCGGTCGGGGTTGACCGTCCCGCCTGGCAGCAACAGGGCGTCGTAGTCGGACGCATTGGCCTCGTTCACGGTCCGGTCCACCCGATAGTGGTTGGCCGGATTGATGTCCTGGTTCATCGACTGGATCTCGCCGGATTTCAACGAGATCAGGTGGACCTCGGCCCCCGCCTGCTCCGCGGCGGCCCGGGACTGCGTGTACTCCACGTCCTCCACCCCGTCGGCGGCGAGGCAAGCGACTCGCTTGCCGGTCAGTGGCTGCTGGCTCTGCGCCATTCCCGCGGCCTCCCTTCGCGGCGCCGCCCCATCGGCGGCGCATCGCTCGCTCGCGGTCGCCTTCCCGGTGCGGGCACCGGCAAACAGACCAGCAAACCACGCTCGAGGGCGGACAATTCGGCCGCCTGCCCGCTGCACGGTGAGGGCCTGCGGGGAGAAGGGTCGCGCTAGGAGGGTGTGCTGCCCGTGGCAGCGGGTAACGCAGGCACCCCACTGGCACCCCGGCTCCCTGAAAGGTGGAGATGACCCTCGCTGCCGACGCGATCGAGCTGCCGTCCGGCCAGACGATGCCCGTGCTCGGCCAGGGAACCTGGTACCTGGGCTAGCGCCCCGCGAGGCGGCGCACGGGGCAGGGCAGCCGCAGGTAGCGTCCCTCGCCGCCGATTCCAACGGGTGGTAGCGGCGCATCCGGCGCCGCTACCACCCGAGCTTGCTGGCGGTCCGTGCGCCCGAGCTAAGTGCCGACCCGGCGGGTCTCGAGCCGTCCCGCGCCTGGCCCGGTCAACTGCCAGAACTCCTGCGGCAACTGGTCGACAAGGTCCCCGTACTCCTTGGCGCTGGCCGCCTCACGAAGGGTATCCAGCACGGCCCGTGCTCCGTCGGTGGCCGCCTGGCGATCCACCCCGGCCCGTGACTGCACCCGTTCGAAGAATGCGGCCAGCCCGAACCGTTCCGGATCTTCGGTGGGCCTACGCACCAGGCCTCGTAGCTCCTCAGGGAGTTGCGAGGCGAGATCCCTCGCCTGGCCGCCAGTGATCCGTTCTGCCAACGTCTCGAGCGTGGCGCGGGTGATCGGTTCCGCCTGCTCCGGCGAAACCTTCGGTCGCGCTGCCACGGACTGGATGAACTCGGTGTAGTTCACCTGGGATCCCCTCTCGAACCGGATGGCGGCGGGTACCCGCGCCCGCAGGGGTAAAACGGCGGTTCGCCCGCCCTCAGCCGGGTGGCGGAGGGCGGTGGGTGATCCGGCGGGTGAGAGGCACCTGGTACAGGCCGGCGCTGGTGACCGCGTAGAACACCGGCAGCACGACGAAAATCACCAGGCCAGCGAGGGGTGCGACCAGGTACCCGATGAGCCCCGCGGCGGCATAGAGGATGACCCCGACGAGTGCCCGCACGCGCTCGGCGGGGAAGTGCCGCTCACTCACCTCCTCCTCGAGCAGGTCTTGGCGCCGAGCCAGGTAGTGGAAGAACGCCAGCCAGCTGGCGCAAAGTAGCGCGCCGATCAACGCGTAGAAGGCGACGGCAACACGTTGGTCCTGCTGGTCGTGCTGCTGAAGCGCGTGCGAGACGACGGCGGTCGGGAACGGCAGCAGCGCGGTGGTGAACAGGACGAAGAGGTTCACCCAGTGCAGGCCCCGATCACTCTCCTTGACTCGATTGAACGCGCCCTTGTGGTTGAGCCAGACGATGGCCACGTAGGTGTACGAGGCGAGATAGGCGACGTAACTCGGCCACTGCTCCAGCAGCCCCGACAGCAGGCGACCGGGCGGTACGTCCGGCACCCGGAGATCCAGCACGAGCAGCGTGATGATGATGGCGAAGACGGCGTCGCTGAACGCTATGGCACGGCTGGTGTCCGACCGGGTGCCGATGTCGTCGGTTGGCCTGCTCACGGCCGGTGGCTACCCACCGACGCCCACGATAACCGGCTCCTCGTAACGGGCAAGAATTTGACCGCCGGGCGCTCTTGGAACCGCTGTTCGTGGCTCGGCTGTTCGTCGAACGGTGGCGTCCTTCGCCCGCGCGGTGTCGCGCCCGTACCACTGCCGTTACCTATCAGTGCGCTTCAGTGAGCACACGATCGGTCGCCCCGCCTTGCGGTGGCGACGGTCCCGGTCTTGCCGGCGGATGCCGGGTTCACGTTTCACAGCCACCTGCCCTCGTGCGCGGGTCTTCTGATCGGCTCCGCGTGCTGCGCGCCTACTGCTTCAAGGCGAGCGAGGCGAGATTCCGCTGTTCGTCGGTGCTCCGACAGCCGATGGGATCGAACTGGGCATCGGCACCCGCGGTATGGAACCCGGGTCGGACCACTGGTCGCACGACGAGTGGACAGCCTGGTGCGAAACGACGCCGTCCGAGTCGGACGTGATGGCGGTGGCCGGTCGCCGGAGCATCGACCCGAGCGCCGTCGACGACGCCACCGTCGCTACAAGTGGAAGGCCCTCCGCCTCGTTGCGCACTCACATCGGCAGGTCGGGATGGCAGCGCGGGCTCGCGGTCGGGGAAGATCAAGGTCGTGGAGGACAGACCCGCCAGGTGGGCATGGTCGAAAGTCAGCACAATTCACGGGGCCGGTGACAGAGACACCGCCGCGTGTGTTGGCGAGATCTACTCCTACAGGTACCGCTTCTACGCGCCCTCCGACAGCTTCTATGAGCGCTGCGTCGGCTTGGCGTGGTGCTCGATATGCCGCGAGTACTCCGGCAGCATGGTGTTCGTGACGCGGAACGAGCGTCTGCCGGACCTGCTTGCCGATCTGCCGACCCCCGAGCGTGAGCGGCTGACTCGCAGCGAGGTCAAGCTGCTTGAATACCTTGATCGTCTCGTTCGGCGAGGATCTTGGCCGAGGCGCCAACAGTGATGGGCGGAAGCAATACCGTAGTGGTGCACTCACTTCGGCACGTTCGGGCGCGGGAGTTCGAGATCTTCGTCGTGCCGCGAGCCCGACCTGCGGCAGGTGTAGGCACCTGATCGAGCGTGCGTGTGGACGCAAGAATCGCGGAGTGCCGGGTCAGTAGTGAGGACCGGCCGGACGTGCTGACCGACGAGTCTCCACAGTGCCCGCAATGCGGCGCTTCCGGATAGGGGTGTGTCACAGGTGTGCGCCGCCGGTGGCGTCGAGATGCTGGCCGGTGACCCAGCGGGCCTCGTCGGAAGCGAGGAAGGCCACCACGTCGGCGATGTCGGCGGGTTGGCCGACCCGGTTGAACGGGGAGAAGGAGCCCCAGAAAGCGAGTTGTTCAGGGTTTTCCCGCAGCCAGACGGCATTGCTGTCCACGTCGACGATGCCGGGGACCACCGAGTTGACCGTGATACCGCGTTCGCCGAGCTGCTTGGCGAGGGTGAAGGTGAGAGTGTTGATGGCGCCCTTGGTCAGCGAGTAGGTGATGATCGCGGGTGCGGCGATGCGGGTGGTGCCGGAGGAGATATTGATGACCCGGCCGTTGTCCCGCAACTGGTTCAGGGCCTGCTGAAGGACAAAGAACGGGGCTTTCACGTTCACGGCGAAGATCTTGTCGAATTCGGCCTCGGTCGTGCGGGCCAGGTCGTTGGAGTTCGCGATGCCGGCGTTGTTGACCACAATGTCGACGCCCGGTTCGGCGCCGGATTCGGTGAGGCCGGCGTCGAAGGCGGACCACAGCTCCTGTGCGTCGCCGGGTACACCCAGTTCAGCGCGGACCGCGAACGCGCGGCCGCCGGCTTCGGTGATGGAGGTGACGGTGTCGTTAGCGGCTGCCTCGTTGGTGCCGTAGTGGACGGCGACGAGGGCGCCGTCCGCCGCGAGTCGTGTGGCGATCGCCCGACCGATGCCTCGGCTGCCGCCCGTGACCAGAGCGGTCTTGCCGTTGAGCAGTGCCATGATGCCGCGTGACCTTTCTGTAGTAATCACTACGTATTTCCTGGCATGAGGTTAGCGAGCGCTATAGAATGTGTCAATGGCCAATGATCGTCCCCACCGGCGTGGCCGGCCCCGAGCCTTCGACCGGGACCAGGCCCTGTTGACGGCGCTGCACGAGTTCTGGCAACGCGGCTTCGAGCCGGTGTCGGTGGCCGAACTCACCGCGGCCATGGGCATCACCCCACCCAGCCTCTACGCGGCGTTCGGCGACAAGAAGACTCTGTTCCGCGAGGTGGTCGAGCGCTATCAGCAGACCCACGGCACGTTCTTCGCGACGGCACTCGCGGCGGAGGAGTCCGTGCGCGACGGTGTCGCGCGCGCGCTACGCGCCGCCGCCGTGGAGTACACCCGGCCCGAACATCCACCTGGTTGCCTCGTCATCAGCGCGGCCGTCAACTGCACCGCAGCGTCGGCTGACATCGCCGACCTGTTGCGCGCCCAACGGGCCGCCAACATCACCGCGCTGCGAAAGCGGATCAAGGCCGATGTCGCAGACGGCCGGCTACCCGCCGGCACCGACGCCGACCGGCTGGCCGTCCTCGTCGGCGTCATCCTGCAGGGCATGTCCCAGCACGCGCGCGACGGCGCCAGCACGGATGAGCTTCTCGCCGTTGCCGAAGCCGCTATGCTCGCCTGGCCCGCTAAGATCGACGCGAAACCGTTGACGGCTGCTTAACCGCCACCTGGCCAATACTCGATCGTCAGGCCTCTGACAACCCGCTTGTCCAGAGCCGCACAGGGCGTCGACAGCCTCACACGCTGCGCATGATCCGGTATCCGCTCATCGACTACTTGTTTCTTTGACCTACGACCGCGGCCCGGCCAGGCTTCGGTTGAGGCGCCCGGGCTGTCGCTCACTCATCGGCCGGCATGTGCGGACGCCGGCTCGCCTCCGCGAGCGGGAGCAAATCGCCGCTGACGACTTCGGGTCCACCTAAGAGGTCACCACGCCCGATCGGCAACCCAACCTCGTCCTCAATGCACGAGCAGTGGACGGCAAGTCTCGTCCCGGCGCGGACGGCGACGGGACGAGCGCTCAATTCCACCGTCAGCGGCCGTATGTTTCCAGCAGCCGTAGCCAAACCTCGCTGACGGTCGGGTATGCCGGCACCGCGTGCCACAGCCGGTCCAGCGGGACCTCGCCGACAATGGCGATCGTCGCAGCGTGGATCAGCTCCGCGACGTCCGGGCCGGCGAGGGTGAAGCCGACGACCACCTTCCGGTCCTCGTCGACAACCATGCGGGCGTGGCCCCTGTAGCCATCGGCGCACCGCACGCTCATCGGCCGTGGCCGCGTGCCGGCCCCACCGGCCGTCCTCGACCTTCCCACCCTTCGCCCGGGCCACGATCACGTCGCCGCAGGTGGCGCCATGCGAGCGTCGGCTCGCGGTGCTTCCTGGAGCGCGCGATGGCGGACGCCGCGGACCAGCAGGTAGCCGACCATCCAGAACTCGCCTACGTGCGCGGGCACTGCGATAAGTTCAGCGACGACTCGTGCCTCGGGAGCGAGGTACACGATGAACGCGCCGAGCAGATAGCCGCCACCGCCGCTGATGAGCAACCAGCCCAGCAGCCGGGGCATCCACCCCGAGTGGAGCACGCAGAAGCCCATGGGGACAAGCCACAGGCCGAAGAACATTCCTCCCACGCCCCACAGGTTGCCGCTCAGCAGGTACAGAAGATAGACGGTTGTCGGCGCGTCGCCGACCGGGTCGAACGCGACCTCGACCGCCGTCGCCAGGAACGCCGCGCTACTGAGGCCGATGACCGCGTTGACCAGGCCGAAGGCGGCGATGCTGCCGGCGGCAAAGGCGTCCACGGTGCGGAACAGGCGGTAGAACCACATGGCGGTGAGCGCCTGGGTGGGGACCATAAGCATCTCCAGCACGACCCCGGCGCGCGCAAGCGACTCGTTCCCGACCAGGTGCGCTAGCGTCGCACTGGGATCCTCGGCCGCGAAAAGCCTCGGCCGGATGATCAGAAATCCAAGCATGGCCGCGATGGCCATACCGAGATAGAACAGCCCCGTCATGCGGGCGGTGCGGACTAGCTCGGCCGTGCTGGCTCCTTCAGCTGTTGCGCCGGCTCGTGAAGGTCCCGTGATCATCCGACGAGCCCCAATTCAACGACGGTGTCGGCAACCACCGGCCTGTCGACCATGGCGCAGAGGGCAACGATCAGATGGAACATGCCTGCGATCCGGGCGGGGCGTTGAGGGGTGTACATGGTTCTCCCTTGTTTTGGGCGTGAAGGAGGAAGCCGCTGGGGGTTTCCTCGCGCGGCGGTGGTAGTGGTGTGGCGGTTAGTCCTCGGTGTCGGGGTAGCCGAAGACGTCGTCGAGCGGCACCCTGAACACTCGGGCGATCTGGAAGGCCATTTCCAGTGACGGCGAGTAGCGACCCTGCTCGATGGCGATGATGGTCTGGCGGGTTACGCCGAGGCGGTCGGCCAGCTCCGCCTGCGTCATCTCCCCATGGGCGAACCGCAGGGCTCGGATCGTGTTGGTGACCCTGGTGGGCTTGGCCATGGGCTAGAAGCCTCGCCGGTACACAACGATCTTCACGATTGAGGAGGCGAGGGCGGCGAGGACGAACGCGAGGTAGAGCGTGTTGGCGATCCAGAACTGCTCGATCTTCGCCATCGCCAGGCCGAGCGGGACGATCGCGGCGACGCTCATGACGTAGAAGCCGAAGTGCTCGCCCAGCCGGTTGATTTGCCTGTCGCGCTCGTCGGTCTTGCCGGCCTCCCTCGGTGAGAGGATCGCGGCCATGACGGTCAGGACGATGTTCGCGGCGATCCCAACACCGATCGCGGTGAGCATCGGCCACACGTAGGCGATCGTCGCCACGTCCGTTCCGGGCACCTTTGACAGGACGGTCGCGAAGTAGACCACGGCTATGCCAACCGCGACCACGGCGTAGATCCATGTGCGCTTCTCTTCGGAGGACATGTCCGCTCCCATGTACAAGAAACTTGACATCACCAAGGTAAAGCAGGGCGGACATGATGTCAAAGAATCTTTACTCCGACGTGCGGCGTGAGTCCGCCACCTGGCGGTCGACCGGCCCCGTGGGCACAGTGCGGGCCGTCAGGCAGTCGTCGGATCGACTTGATCCCCACGGCGCCACTGCCATATCGGCCCGCGACGGCTCGCGGCGGCTCCATGCTTCCGACGGGGAATCCGGCGTGGGAGCACCCGAGCCGGTCGCGCTCTCGGTCGACGGGCCGGAGGTGGGCCTCCGTAGAACCCGCGGCGCTCACGGATCCGACGTCATCACTCCCTGCGCCCAGACTTTCCCAGCGCGCAGCCGCCGGGAATGCCGACTTGTGGTCCGACCTTGTGTGCCGACCTTCGGTCCGACTTAACGCCGAACTGCGCAGACTTTCAGCGCGAGAGTTTCCTACCGCTCGTCGCGGTGCCGCGCGCCACCGTGGCAGCGCCCACGTGACGTTAACCGGCCGGGATCGCGATCGCGTCGGCGAAGACCACGCGATCCGCGAAACCGCCGAGGTCGGACGGGGTGCGTTCGACCTCCAGGACGAGCAGGCGGTAGTCGCGGTCCGCGGAGGTGGCCTGCGACGGAAGTCCGGTGACCCGCCACAGCCCGTTGGCGTCGTCGCGGTCGAGGTCGCGGGCGGCCACCGCGTCGAAGGTCCACGGTGCGGTCGACCCGGCGGGCCGCGATGCCCAGCGGATCCACACGCGGGAACGGGCACGGGCGGTCGAAGCCACCGGGCCGCGCCCGCGCACCGACTCGTAGGTGACACCGGCGAGATAGACGTCGACCGTGCGGTCGGCGTTGACCGAGTAGGTCAACCGGCGATCGGGCAGCGTCACGATCGGGTCGAGGGCGACCACCGGGGAGACCACGCACAGGTCCGGTGACGCGGCCTGGTCGTCGGGCAGCCGGACATCGCGGATCGACGCGGGCTGGAAACGCGCCACCACCAGGCGGACGAAGGGAAGGTACGCCGGGCTTGTGTCGATGTCGATGTCGCAGAACCAGCGGCCGCTGATCTCGTCGTAGGCCGGAACGAATCCGAGGACGGTCGCGGTGGTCGGGCCGCCGTCGCCGAGCCGGCGCAGTTCCGCGAGTTCGACGTCGATCGTGGCGGTGGCGTTACGGAAGTGGCCGGGTCGCAGGACGTTGGCCCGGCCGGCGGCGCGCGTGGCGTCCTGCCCGATCCGAGAGACCAGGTTTGCCCGCGGGCCGGTGTCGACTGCGTCGAACGCCGACCCGCCGACCACCACGCCGAGCAATTCGTCGTCGCCGGTGGCGAACCAGGGTCGTTGCAGGTACACGCGTACGCCGCCGCGGCGTACCCGCGTGGTCGTGGTGCCGGTCGTCGTTTCCTGCCAGAGCAACGCCGGGACCGTGCCGAGCACGGCCAGCGCGGGGGCTGGTGCGCTGTTGAGGATCTCGCATTCGACGGATGCGCCGTCGAGTGCGAATCCCCCGTGCTGCTCGGCGCGGACGGGGTCGAAGTGGTCGCTGTATTTCGTGGTCGAGACCATCCGGTACGCGACGCGCCGGTGCCGCGTCTCGCCGAGTTGGTGCGGCGGTTGGCTCCCGCCGGCGCCGGTGGCCAGGGACAGCCGCCAGCATCCCTCGCGGACGTCCGCCGGCGCGTGGGCCTGCCAGCCCTCGGGCAGCGTATGGGTGAAGACCGTGCCGTGCTGTTCGCGCACCGACCACGCCGGCTGGGTGAGGTCGTCGACCTGCGCGCGCCAGTCCGCGACGAGGCTGATGGTGCCGGTGGTCCCCGCGTGTACGGAGACGGTGACGGCGAGGTTCACATCGGAGTCGTTGAAGCCATGCCGCGCGGTGGGTGGGCTGACGAGGTCCGGTGTCGCCAAGGGACGCAGCACGGCGTGTACGAGCGTCAGCGTCTGCCATGGTGTGAACATGCAGTGCCCGCTGGCCCGCGCGGTCGCCTCCACCTCGGCCGCCTCGGCCGCCGAGCGGTGCTCGCGAACCCAGCGCAGCAGCGCCATCAGCTCGGGCTCGGCAAGCAGCGAGGACGCGCGCACCTCGGCGACGGCGCCTGGCTCGACCGGCACCGTCAGCGTGCCGGCGGCCTCGTCGAACAGTGGTCCGGCCGGGTCCGCCCCCGTGCAGACCAGGGCGAAGGTGTGCGGCTCGTGCCAGGTGGGCATGGCGAAGGGCACGTCGGTGGACGGCCCGGGCGCCTGCGGTAGCCCGCGGAAGCTGACGCCCCGGGCCAGCGGATCCGGCAAGTAGGGCGGCACAGGCCCGACCGGAAACGTGAGCGCGTTGCCGTCCCGTGACACCACACGTAGGCCGTCGGCGCGAGGGCCGGCCACCCGGCTCGTGCCGATGGCGTCGTCGAGGCGTCCGTGCAGTTCGGCCAGTTGGGCCGAGCCGCGGGGGGCCAGCACGTCGCGCCGGGCGGGTTCGACCAGACCGTCGAGGTAGTTGCGGACCACCAGCCGGTGCACGCTCTCGCCGGGGCCGAACGCTGGCTGGCCATCGGGTGTGACGTCGTCCGGGCCCGGGGCGAACACGGGCGGCGCCACCGGCTCGAAACGCAGGTACGCGCGGCGCCCGGAGGCCACGTCCGGCGCGTTGTCCGGACCCAGGGCGTTGCCAGCGACGTCGACCGTACGCAGCCGCACCTGGTAGGTGTGCCCGAACCTCAGCCGGGGCAGGCTGCCGGGCAACACCTGCGGGCGTACCGTCAGCCGCAGGTGCTCGTCCGCGGCCGGCTGCGGCGCAGGTCCGGGGTTCTCCAACGGCCGCTCGGGTCGCGGCGCCGACAGGCTCCAGCCGTTCCAGACCACGAGGTTCTCGTGCAGGTAGATCTCCGAGGTGGGGTCCGCCGAGCCCGTGCGCATGCTGACGGCGAACAGGCCCTCCTCGTCGGCGACGGTCAGCGGGTCGGCATCGCCCTCGATCTCGTAGGTCACCGAGCGGCGGTGCAGCGACCGCCAGCGACCGTCGAGGTCGGCGTCGCGCACGTCCATCCGGTAGCCGCGAGTGAGGTCCTCGGTGAACAGCAGCGCCTCGCCGTCGGCTATCGACCCCTCGGCGAACGCGATGAACATCTGCTGCGGGAGCCCGATCTGGATGAGGGCCAGTCCCCCGGTACGCAGCGCCGGTGGGCCGACACGGTCGCCCGGGTTCGCCGACAGCGAGCTGACCATCGCCGCGGCCTTGTGCACGGCACCGTCGACGTCCAGCTCTTCCAACAGGAAGGTCTCCTCGGGCAACGGCAGAACGCCGGGCGCAGCGTTTCTGCGCGACACGGACATTCCCGTTTGGGGCCCCACGGCGGTGCGTGGCCGCCGGTTCGCGGTCGTCGCCTCGACGATCGAGTCGTCGAGGAAGCCGATTACCTTGGGGGGCAACAATGGCGTCCAGTCGGTGTGCACCCGCATCGTCGTGACGTACAGGTCGCTCGTCGGTAGCGTGACGTCGCACTCGGTGTCGACGACCAGGCCCAGGGCGCGCAGCAGTGCGGGATGGTCGCCGAACGCGCTGAGCCGCTCGTGGAAGTCCCGCACCGGGCGCGGCGGCGCGCTCTCCCGCGTCGCTGGCGTCGCCGAGAACGCCAGGGCCCGGGCGATGTGGTCCCGGCGGCTCCGCGCGACCGGAAAGACCTCCAGCATCTCGCGCGCGACCGCCTGCGCACCCGCTCTGCGCCGGGCCTGGCCGGCGAGTCGGGCCTCACCGATCAGCCGGGGAAGCTGCGGTTCGAGCGGTTCGACCACGAACTCGCTGAACAGGTCGTCGAGGCCGGGCATGACCGGCACGAGCAGTTCCGGCGGCGTCATGTTCAAAGGCGGCTCCACGGTGGACGCGGCGGCCGTGTCCAGGTAGGCCGCCTGGATCGCCTCGACGACGTCTGGCATGGAGTAGGTGCAGACCGGGCGGTCGCCGTGCTCCTCGGTCTGGTAGCCGACAACCGTGGTGGTTGGCGGCAGCAGGGCTCGCCACCGGCGTGAGTCCGGGGGTGCGGACACGATGTCCAGTGGCACCGTCCGCTCGTCGGGGCCGGCACCGACGGTGAGGGAGAACCTGACGTCGCCGCGCAGCCTTTCGGGCCAGTCGACGAAATCCGGGAAGGTGGTCAGGGGCGTCGGACCGAAGTCGGGGCTCAGCCGGGGTGCGATGAACACCGACACCCGCAAGCGGCCGGCTTTGGTGCGGCCGTTGGGGCAGGCCGTCCAGGTAATTTCCTGTGTGGGCACGGGTTCTCCGGTGGCTCAGACGAATGCTTGGCAGTACAGGTCCCAGCCGCCCACGTCGACCCCGGCCGGAAGCGCCGGCCCGGCCGCGGCGAACGCGCTGAACCTGGCGGCGGGCGCGGAGCCGGCGAAGCGCCGTTCCACGCTGAAGGTCAGCGACTTGCTGAAGAACAGCACGCTGATGCCGACGGTCAGCGTCGCCGAGCCGACCACTTCGCCCGTGGTCGGGCTGTACCGCAACTCCATCCGGAAGTCGACACTGATGCTGACGATGCCGAGGATGTCCAGATATCCGCCGCAGCGCACGTACCCGCTGATGACCGCGACGCCGTTGGTCAAGGCCAGGTAGATGCCCACCATGGCGTAGACGCCGCCGCGGGCCACGACGACGTCGACCTCGCAGTTGCCGCCGAACTCCAGCGCCGCCTCGACCCGGGTGACGCCCTTCTCGCCGTCGACGGTCAACGCGAAGAAGCCGCCGCCGGCCAGGAACAGCACGCCGACCGTGAACGGGTCGTCGCGGTGCGAGAAACCGAACCGCAGCTGCGGCGCCGCGCCGGTGAACGGCAACGTCAGACCGGTGGACAGCACTAGGTTGCTGAGGTTGAAGACCCCGACCGCCGCGGACGGAATCGCCGCGGTGTAGCCGATTTCGATGCCAGCCGGAGTGACCGTCACGGAGGTTCCGGAGCCGAATCCGAAAGAGCTGAGCGCGTCGGCCAGGTCGCCCACGAACTTCAGCTCGCCGTGGAAGCTGACCTCGCAGCCCTCGATGTCGATCTGCGGGTTGCGTCCCGCGTCGGCGACGAAGCGGAGCTTGGCGAAGCGCACGGTTACCACGTTGCCGACCGAGAGCGACATGTCGGTGACGGTGCCCTCGACGTGGCTCTGCGGTAGCTGCCCGGTAGCGGCGCCGAGGGCCGAGGTCGAGGTGATCGCACGCAGATCCAGCGTCGCGGCCGTGCCGAAGCTCAGCGACCGGTGGCGCACGCCGCTCTTGAGCGCGGCGTGCAGGGCGTACTCGATCTGGATGGTGTCACCGACGCGCCGCGTGATCATGGTGGGAGGCTCGGGGACCGAATCGAGGATGACCCGGAACGGCACGATGCCCAGCAGTTTCGCGTCGCCGAAGATCGCGCCGAGGTCGGGTGACGGTGTCCCGTCGCTGAAGCCCCGGGGAATCACGCCCCGGCGGGCGCTGACCGCACCGAGAACGGTGTTCGGGGAGGCCAGGCCGCCGACGCGGTGGGCGGCGAAGGCCACCCCGACGTCGCGTACGAGCTGCAGGTAGGCCCCGGTCGGGTTGCCGGCGCCCATGCCGTGCGCGGTGTACTTGTCGTGCAGCACCACGTCCACCGGCGCGGCACCGGCCGGGTCGAAGTGACTCAACGACTCGACGGTGACGGCGAATCCGGCCACGCCCAGCAGGAAGGCCGGCCGCACCGCGGTGGCCGGCTGGAGCTGGAAGTTCATCGCGGTCACCGGGACCGCGGTCGGACCACCGCAGGCGCCGACCGGGTTGGCGACCGCCACCACCTGACCGCCGAACGGCCGGGTGCGCCGCCACTGGGGGCCCTCGGCGTAGACGCGCGACGCCGCCTGCCCGTCGGCCGCCGATGCCTCGGGCACGAACACCAACGGCATGCTGAAGGCGACCGCCCGCTCCTCCCAGTCGACGGCCTCAATCGCGAACTCGACGTCGCCACCGCCGGCCCTGACCCAGAACGGCACGTCACCGGGCGGTTGCTCATCCAGGGGTACGCGCAGCGTGCGCAGCCGCAACCGGCGCAGCGGCATCTCGCGCCCGTCGAAGATGTAGTGCTGACCCAGGCTGCCGCAGGGCACTTCGGGTTGCGTGACGACCAGCCAGCTCGACCGGTGCAGGTAGCCGAAGCTCACCCGCTCCATGCCCCGGTCGTCGACGGCGTAGGCGAAGTCGCCGAGGTCGTGTGCAACACCGCCGACGCAGAGCCCGCCGCCCTGGACCAACCGTCCGCACCGGTCGCAGCGATGGGCGGCGGTGGCCAGGAGCGGGAACGCGGTGGCCCACAGGTTCTTTTTGACGCTGTATCGGCCGCTGCCTGCGGTCTGGTGCGCGGCGCCGCTCCAGCAGACCCCGCCCTGGGTCAGCGACTCACAGACCGCGCACCATGCCCAGCCTGGGTCGGACGGGAACGGCTCGGACCCGAGCGGCACCATCTTCCCCGGATCACCGCCGAGGCGGTGCGGGTTGCCGTCCACGCACCGGCCGCCTATCCCGCCGCCGTACGACAGCGACCCGCATTGGCCGCACCAGTCCCACAGGGCCTGGTTGCCGGCGGGCACCACCGGGACCCACCGGTAGCCGATGCGGCGCTCGGTGAGGGTCACGATGCTGGCCTCGTTGCGGGTGGACAGGTAGCCCCGCTGCGTCACCCGCACCCGCACGTCGCGTCCGAACTCGGCGTGGTGCTCGTAGTCGATGCCCGGATCCTCGACCGGCTCGGGCTGGTAGGCGATCGGTCCGGCCATGCGCACCGAGGCACCCAGCGGCGACAACGCGAAGGCCGTCACGTCGAACATGCCGTTGACGACATGGTGCAGTTGTTGCGGAGTGGGCGACATATCGAACGGCGTATCGCCGTCGCGAGCGGCCTCCGCGACCACCGCCGTGCCGCCCGTCGACGGCCCGCGGACCACGGTGTACCAGTTGCTGTCGTGGGGATAGTGCGGCCGGCCGTTCACGCACAGGCTGGGCGCGTACATGTAGAACAGCACCTGGCAGTAGCTGCACCATCGCCACCCGATCTCGGCCCCGGGCGGTGCGCTGGCGATGGCGACCGAATAGTCCTCGGTACGGATGTGGGTCTGGTTGCCGCGGCAGCGGCCGTCGCCGAATCCCGAGAAGAAGAGTCCCTGACAGCGGCCGCATCGGTACCAGCCGGGTTGCTCCCCGTCGATCCAACCGCCGAGCCGCAGGGAGTACGTGCTGGGGGCGTAGCGGTGCGCCTGGCCGGTCTGGCAGATTGCCGTGGTGTCACCGGGGAAGACCAGCGTCTGGCACGCCGCGCAACGTCGCCAGCCTTCCTGGAGGCGGCTGAGCCGGCCCTGCCACAGTCCGGCGGCCGCGGTGCCGTCCGGGCCCTCGGCCAGCGACGCAGGATGGCCGAGGGACCAGTACGCCCCACTGCCGACCCGCAGCCGCAGCCGTGCCGGAAACTCCAGCATGCTGCTGCCGGCGTCATACGGCCACCGGTCCAGCGCCGCCAACAGGCCACCGGGCGGCAGCGGGCCGGTCGGCGCGGCGAAGCTCAGCTTCGTGGGCGCGGCGGCCAATGACCGTACCGGCAGGTGCAGGAGGCCGTCGCCGACCGGTTCTTCCAGCAGATGCTGGAACGGAAAGAGCGCGTTGACGCGGGGTGGGCTGGGGACCTGGATGCGCTCCAACGTCGTGCCGTCGTCGGACAGGCGGCACCTGACCAACTCCAGCTCCAGCCATAGCAGGTCGGCGCGGCGAAGGACGAAGACCCGGTCACGGTCGACGAAGTACTCCGGCTGCATGTGCACCCCAGTCGGGTTGTCAGGGTGTGAACGCTCGCAACGCCCGGGCCGACGGCCCGCGCCGCGCGTTGAAGACGGCCTGGACGGCAGGATCCGTGCGTGGCAACTTCTGCCCACCGCTGAGGATCGCTCCGGGCACCTCAAAGTTGTAGACGATTTCGTCGCTCGCCCGCTCGACGGTCACGCCGGGGTCGGTGACGACCCGAAAGACACCGGCGAAGCCGGTCCGCAACTCACTGGCGAGGTAGTCGAGCTGGGCGTCCATGCTGCTCAAGGCGGCCGAGCCCCAGGGACGGCCGTTGTAGACGTGTGTGAAGACACCCGCCCGCCGGGATGCGGACGTCCACTGCGCGAGGCCGACACCGGGCAGCCGCGGCCCACCGGGGTTCGGCCGCAGCATCACCTGGTCCGGAGTGAAGTCGGTAACCACGCCCGCGAAGTTCTGCGCACGCAGCGGGTGCCCTTCCGAGCTTCCCTCGATGCGGGGCGGAATGACGCCGGACTCGGCCCATAGATTGCCGACCACCCCGGCGGCGCCGTTGCGCGGCAGGCCGAATCGGAACACCAACTGGCCGACCGCGTACCGCATCCGCTCGTCAGTGTTCACCTGCGGCCAGTCGCCGGCCGCGGGTGTGACCGCTCCCGCGACCGACGCGAAGATCTCCAGCACGTCGTCGGCCGGTGTCCACGCGAGGGTTCCGCCCTCGAAGTCGGAACTCCGTCCGACGGCGCCGTCCGGGTATTCGTCGCTGGCCGGGTAGCCCCACGTGCTGACCGGGCCGCCAGCGTCCCAGTAAACCTCGCCGATCCGGCCGTGCACCTCGTGGACGCCGAACACCGGGTGCCACAGGATCGCGGCACCCTGGAACTGGAAGAGGTTGAACCGGCCGGGTCCAGCGACGGACTCGTCGGTGGTCGGGAATCCCAAGTAGCCGGCCGGTCCTCCCATCCGGAAGTACCGCTCGTAGATGAGACCGTGCACCTCGTGCAGGCCAGCGGAAGGATGCGAGGTGAGCAGCGCGAACTGGTAGCGGCGCATTTCACCGCCGGCGACGGGCTCGATGGGTCCCGCGGCGGCGCCGGGGTCGAAACCGGCCGCTCTCATCTCGGCGGCCTTACGGTCGAACTCAGCCTCGGTCGTCATCCCGGTTCCTCCACACCGTGCAGCGGGTCGATGTGCTGCCGCGGCGGCGGATCCACTGTGGTGCCTCGGCACCACACGGTCACACGCGCAAGGACACCCGCCACGCGCCAAGTCCTGAATCGGACACGGTTCTTTCGCGGAGCGGGTAATCGCCTCAAGGGCTGGTCTGAAGTCCGGGCGGCCGCGCCGATCACCTGCACGCCGTCCAATACTCCGTGGAACCGGAAGCTGGGCCGCCGACCAACGCGTCGCCGCGCCACACGGCACCGACCGAGTCGTCGTACTCTTCGCCGACGTTCTGACCGAAGACCCCGACCTGTATCGCCGGCTGGACGACAGCAGCGGTCAGCTTGGCGTACCCATCACCCGCGTCGCCGACGGACGCACTCCCCGGCAGCTCTTCCACGACGTGCGCTACCTCGGCAACAGCCGCATCGCCCCGTGCGGCGACAGTGACAACCAGAGCAGGTGAGCGCCTTCAGTTGAGACGATCGTGGTCGTGTCCTTGCCGTCCTGTCGACCGACACTGCTCCTCTGACCGGAAGGCGGCAAGACGGCGGGTGGGTTGGATATTGACTGCAGCCGATGTATCGTGGGAACGCTCCCACATCGCATCCACCACCCCACCTGCTCGAGGAGCTGAACATGTCGCGACGGCGTCGTCGCCCGGCCACCATGCTGGCCGGGCTGCTCATTCTGACCCTGCCTGCGTTCCTGTTGCCACCGGCGCCGGTGGCCGGAACCGCCGCGGCCGGCACACCCCACACCCGCGCGGTGCCACTCGCTGAGCTGACCGTGGTATCCGAACAGGTGGCGTTCGGTCTGCAGCGTCCGATCGCGATCACCGGGCTACCGGACGGCCGGATGCTGATCGCGGAGAAGAACGGCACCGTCCGCGCCTACCACCCCGACACCGGCTTGGCGGCCGAGCCCGTGCTCGACCTGACCGCCCGGATCGACAGTTCGGACAACGAACGCGGCCTCCTCGGCATCACGCCTGCGCCGAACTTCGCGCGGACCGGGATCCTCTACGTGGCCTACACGAGCCTACCGGCCGGGGCGCTGACCCTGGCGCGAGTGCCCATCGACGCTCCCGAGCGGGTACAGGTGCTGCTCACCCAGGAGCACGCCGAGTACGGCAACCACAACGGCGGACAGGTGGCGTTCGGCCGCGACGGCTACCTCTACTGGTCCCTCGGCGACGGCGGCCACGCGAACGACCCCTTCAAGAGCGGCCAGAACCTCGGCACTCTGCTCGGCAAGATTCTGCGGATCGACGTCAACCGCAGCTGCGGGGGAAAGCCCTACTGCGTGCCCTACGACAACCCGTTCGTCCGCACGCCGGGCGCGCGGCCGGAAATCTGGGTCTACGGGCTGCGCAACCCGTGGAAGTTCTCCATCGACCCGGTCGACAACTCGCTGTGGATCGGTGACGTCGGCCAGGGCCTGATCGAGGAGATCAACCACGTCCGCCCGTCGCAGCGTGGCGCGAACCTCGGCTGGTCCTGTCGAGAGGGCACGCCGGTCTTCGACGAGACGCAGTGCCGACCGGGCGTGCGGCTCACCGACCCGGTCGTCGAGTACGACCACTACATGACGGAGAACTGCTCCATCATCGGCGGCCTGGTGTACCGGGGGTCCGCCACCCCGGAGGCGCGGGGGACCTACATCGCGAGCGACTACTGCTCGACCCGCGCGTTCGCCGTGCGTCCCAAGTCCACGGGCGGCTACGAGTCCGCCACGATCGGCAACTTCCCCACTCAGCCGACCGCGTTCGGCAGCGACGTGCACGGCGAGCTGTACGTGCTCAGTGACCTCCCGGGATGGCTGAGCCGGGTGCGGTTCGAGCGGGTCCAGCCAGCCTCTGGCGGCGGGGCGGCGAACCGCTGAACCTCAGGGCAATCCCTCCGCATCCGCAATACCCCTGGGGACGGCCGCGTCCGGGCGGCCGTCCCCGGCTCATGCAGAGCCCCGGGTGCGTTTCTTCTTGAGTGGCCTGCTCCCGCATCGCGCTGACCGCGGCGTGCTGCACCTCCTCGACGCCGACCGGACCCTGCTACGCAGCCTGCCCAACCCGCTCGCCCCACAAGAGCAGGTCCGCATCCGCGACGCCTGCCCCGCCGAACCCCCACCCACCCCGGCACCCGAACCACAACGCGTCGAACGACGCGTCAGCAGCCGGGGCGTCCTCGTCGTCGCTGGTCAGAAAATTCACGTCGGCATCGACCACGCCGGTCGAACCGTCACCGTCGAAGACGCCGACGCCACCTTCCGCGTCCACGACGGCGACCAACTCCTGGCCGAGGTGCCCCGCACCACCACGAAAAGCAGACCTGCGACTGCGGCCGCGATGGCGACGATGATCGGCACGCGGGGTTTCCGCTGGTCGGCGGGACCCGGCGGACGGTCTGGCAAATGGGCGGTGGCCAGCGGATACCGGGCGGAGCCGGGACCGGGACCGGGACCGGGGTGGCATGCGCCCACCGGGACCCGTCATGCCGGGTCCGCGGCCCGCAGTCGTGGCCACCGCTGCTCGGTCCAGGCCCGCAACAGCCACTCCATTGGTCCGTACCGGAACCGGGCCATCCACGCCGCGCTGACGGCGAGCTGCACGCAGTAGATCGCGACCGCGATGAGTATGACGACCGGGGGTGCGACGGCACCGGCGAGGCCCAGCCCGACGCCGGTGAAGACCAGCACGCAGAGCAGCGACTGACCCAGGTAGTTCGACAGGGACATCCGGCCGGCCGGCGCGAGTACGGCGACAACCCGCCGCCCCCGGTCGGTCTGGAAGAACTGGAGCAGGGTGGCGGCGTACGCGGCCGCGAGCAGCGGCGCGGTGAGCACGCCCGCCGTCAGCCCGGTCAGGTTGGCGGTGCCCCCGCCCGAAGCGAAGATCATCGCGCCGGCCAGGCCGACCGGATAGCCCAGCTGCTGCGCCCGGCGCAGGAGCTGCCGGTTCTCGACGACGTTGGTGAGTAGCCGGCGCCGCCCGGCCGCGTAACCGAAGAGGAAAGCCGAGAGGGCGAGCGGCCCCTGCACGAGGAGTGCGCCGGACATCGCCGGCAGCTGGCGTACGTGCTCGGTGATCACGGAGCCGAGCCCGCCCTGTAGTGCCTCGGTGGACCGCTGCCCCGCCGCGAGTGCCGTCGCCGGATCGGTGACCAGCTGGGTCCCGCCCGTGGCGGCGAGCGCGAGGACGAAGCCGATCCCGCCGGTCACCAGTACAGCGGTGCGCAGCGCGGTCCCGACGCTGACTCGCCGCATGGCGAGCAGGACCAGACCGAGCAATGCGTACGTGGTCAGGATGTCGCCCTGGAACAGCAGCACCGCGTGCAGGATGCCGAGCACGAAGAGCCCGGCCAGCCGTCGTCGGAACCGTGGGGCGAAGTCGACGCCGCGCCGCGCGGCGGAATCGAGCTGGAGCGTGAAGCTGTAGCCGAACAGAAAGGAGAAGAGCAGGTATGCCTTCATCGCGAGGAGAAACTCGACCAGCCACCGGACCGCCTGGTCGCCCCACGAGTCGTGTGCGGGATCCGCAATCAGCTGGAAGGAATAGCCGGAGGCGAAGAAGGCGATGTTGACGACCAGGATGAGAAGCAGCGCCACGGCCCGCAAAGCGTCAACGTCGACGATCCGGGAGATCGTCCCGGACGACGCTCGATTCCCGACGGGCGGGTCTTCGATGGAAGGATTCATGACCACCTCCGGAACGGACAGGGATCGTCTTCGATGACTCTCCTGTGACCCTAGGAAGCGGCCTGTCCAGATGACAGCCAGTGAGCGGGAAGACCGCCGGTAGGGTAGGCCCCACCGGACTCTCGCAAGGTAGCTGCATGCCCGTTCCAGGGCGAGGAGTTGTAGGCACCGCCATCGACCCGGACTCGAACCAATCTGCCGGCACCTCTGTCACCGGCCCGCACGGCGGACTGATCGGGCGCGACAAGGCCGTCGAGGCCGTACGGGAGCGGCATGGTGATCGGCACGCCCTGGTCTCGCAGCCGCCGTTGGGCTCTCCCGATGCCGGTGACGGTGAGCGCCGGGATGAGACCGGATGCGCGCTGGTCACGCTGATCGGGTGGCAGGACCTCGATGCCGCGCCGGAGCAGGACGACGTCGACCGCGGCGTCGTCGCGGCTCAGAGACGCGAACCCCTGCCCGGCAACCCTCTCCGTGAAGCCGACTACTGAGCACTCCTGATCACCAGACCGCCAGCAGTTACTTGCCCTCTGCGTACGACCGCGCCCGCAACCGGCACCGCGACGGCATCGCCTGGTCCGAGAGCGCCATCCGCGTCACCCTCACCAACCCCCGCTACACCGGGCGGCAAGTGTGGACAAGCAACGCACCGACGAGGACCTGCTCAAGGTTGACGACGTGGCAACGGGTCACACCGGCGTCATGCGCTGGAACAGCCGCGACAAGTGCGCCGTTCTTCTGCGGTGAGCTGCGAGAGAGCACGGCGAGTCGGATCGGGCTCGGATCCCCACTGCCCCCGGTGGAGACCTGCCCGCCGGTCGTGGTCGGGCAGGTCTCCGAGCTGTACGTCAAACTCCACGAGCCGTTGGTTGTGAGGCATCGGCCTCGTGGGCCACGCTGTTTCTTCTACCGGAAGTCGGGGGCCATGCTGCCGCTGGCGTGCAGGCCGCCTCTACCCGCGCAGTAGGCGTACGACCAACCTCCGGTCGCGGCGTTCTTCCACTGCCCGGTGGCGAGAGTTTCGTTGGCACACCGGGCCGTCGCGCGCACCTGCGCGCCGCTGGCGTATCCGCTGCAGGTGACACCGTAGGTGTTGGCGTCCCACCACTCAGAGCAGCTGCCGGCTGCTGACGCCGGTGTGACACCAACTGCCAGGAGGGTGCCGGTCGCCAGGGTGAGTGAGGCCAGAAGCGTTGCTGCACGTCTGCGAACCATGGTGCTCCTCAATGGAAGGGATGCCGCAACGTCGTAGTCCTGCTGGAAGATCAGGATCCAGGGGACGCCGACGACCTAGATCGTGCCATTCCGGCCTCTGATGCGCTATGACGTCCGCGGGCCGCGCTGACGGCGGTGGTCAGGACTGCGGCCAGGACGGGTGCCACGCGGGTGGCCAGCCGGGGATCAACCTGCCGGAGATTCCGAGCATGCCGTGCTAGCGGCCATGATCGTACGGATGGTCATGACTGTGACGGTGGCAACGATCATGACCATGGCTGGGACTGTGACCGGTCACGTGGAGGTTCGGCCCCACCATCCGCCCATCGATGGCCAGGGGGATCAGGGCCGGCGCCGAGCTGGGCCAACTCGCCGTCCGCTGCTCAGCGCGGACCGTGGCGGACATCGGGGCTGGCCGGCAGGGTGATGCCGGGCGAGTTCAGCGCCGAGGTGGTGTTCAGCCAGGCGGAAGCGCTCCTGGCCGACGAGCAGGTGCGGGCCTACGCCGACACGCTGGCCAGCGAGATCGGCGGAATGCCGTCTCCCGAAGAGACGGTCGGCCGGCTCGTCGACGCTGCCGCCTGACCGGCCGTCGGTGATCGAGCCGGGTGGGACGAGGTGGTCGCCCACCCGGCTCGACCCGCCCGCCTGACCTCAACCAGGGGCGAACTGCCGGCGAGGCCCGGCTGGGGGCGGGCAGGGCCGGCACATGTCCGGCCCTGCCGTTCTGGTCAATCTTCGCCGCGGTAGGCGCCGGGACATGCCGCGACTTTGCCGGGGCCCTGGGTGGTGACCCGGTCCAGCGGGTCGGTGATCGTCGGCAGGAAGGGCGGTACCGCTGGTCGTAAGCCGCACCTCGCGGAACACGCGCCGGACACCGAACGCGTAGACATCCGGCAACAACGTGCCAGGCAGCTTGTTCCGTCTATTCATCTGCCTTGACCTAACCGCAAAGTTAAGGCGTTCCGGGCGGAACGGCCGGACGGACGAATCCAGGAATCTGGGGAATAGAATGAAGAAGAACGCTCTGTTCGCGAGCGCGCTGGCAGTCACCGCCGTAATTCTCCTTCCGGCCGCCGCGAATGCCGCCGCCCGGGCGAACCCAGTCGCTCCCGCTATCGCTGTCGTGGAGAGCGGCAACTCGACGGCCTGGGACTGACCGCAGCGACCAATACTCGCCCCTGCCGGCCTTGGCGGCGCAGTCATGGGATCGGCCCGCCGATGAACGCCAATGGAAGGCAGTGGACCGATGACCGAAGAAGTACCGGTCACCCCCATCGCGGGACTGATCGTCGTCGGACCGCGTTCAGAACGCCCGCAGCTGCACGATCTGCTGACCGAGCGCACCGCGCTCTGGCGGCGGGCGGGGATCCCGACCGGTTCGGTGAGCAGCAAGCCTTGGACTGCCGGATCGGTCGAGGCCGCGGTGCGCGACGCCGTCCGATCCGTGGACGGGGCCGACGGCAGCACCGCGGCGGTCGTGGACCCCGAGCATCGGGTCACGACACTCCTCGTACTACTCGGTGAGGGGCGGACCCGCTGGACCGGAATTCGGAGCTTGACGGATCTCGAATTGATGCCGACGGCCAGCGAAGAACCGGGTGACGCCTTAGCGATACTGGCGCCGTGGGCCGGAATGCTTGCTCCCGAACCACTCGCGGCACACGATTCGACGCGATTCTCCGCAGCTGCGGTGCGGACGTCCGACCCCGCACAGCCCCACTGCGGGCTGGGCTGGGCGGCTCGGGGAGACCTGGCGCTGCAGCACGCGATACTGGACTGCTTGCGGTCGATGTCTTCGGACGCGGTCCCGACATCCGGCCGCGCGGTGGCCGGCGCCTCGGGCGCGACAGAGTGGACGTGGCTCCTCGACGGCTCGCTCACCCTGCTGACCGCGTACAGCCGGGATACCCGGCGGCACTCCCTACCTGACACCAACTTCGACGTCGTCACCCGCCATATTCCGCAGTTCAGCGGGCCTCTGCGGCTCGCCGCAGTCGTACGCCGGTCGTCCAGTGCCGTCGTAGCGGCAGCCTGGGGCCAGCAGACTGAGGAGGCGATCGACTACGCCCTCACTGCGGCCCGAACCCGAGATCTCCTGCTCCCCGGTACTCCCCGAACAGCCGCTCCGAGCGCGCCGGAGACCGCCTCCCTGATCAGCGCCCTGTCCCCGGGCGACGTCCGGCGCCTGCTACACGACATCCACGCCACCGTCTTCGGCACCTCCGGCCGGCGGGTCCTGGGGATCCGGATCGCAGCCGATGCGCTGCTCGGCCCGCAGGACCTGGCCTGGGGGCCAGTCTGGCTCGGCTGAGCCGGTGACCTGTGATGTCAGTGGAGTGACAGCGAGACGTAGGTCGATCGGCTATCGGCACGCGATGGAATGGTTTCAGTCACCAAGGCGGGCCGGACCGAGACGGACGGCCCAGACATCGCTGAGGAGTAGCAATGAACATCGACGACAAGACCAACCTGGCCGACCTGGCGAACGAGATCCTCGAGCTCGAGTCGGAGACCTTCGAGATCTCGGACTACTCGGACGCGAGCGGCGTCCTGCTGGCCGTGGCCGCCTCGTGCAGCACGAGCTCCACCAGTACCTGCTCCAGCACCACCAGCACCACCTCCTGCTCCGCCTGATCCTCCCTCGATCAGCCGCCCGAAGACCCTGGCCACTCCCGAACAGCCCTCTCGGACGAAGACCGTCCAAGGGGGCTGTTCGGCGTGTCGCCACGGCGGCAGCAGGACCGGGACCGGGGGGTGACACGAACAGCGTGGCGCCCCGCCGGAAAGGGACCGGCGGGGCGCCACGCGTCG
The DNA here is from genome assembly GCF_050936255.1 of Micromonospora sp. CA-259024. Classification (NCBI taxonomy): domain Bacteria; kingdom Bacillati; phylum Actinomycetota; class Actinomycetes; order Micromonosporales; family Micromonosporaceae; genus Micromonospora; species Micromonospora sp. CA-259024. The sequence goes on from NZ_JBNJND010000001.1 coordinate 2,784,255, forward strand.
TACGGGGAGTTCAGGGGAACGGGTGCGGGACCGTCCGTAGGTCGTGATCGGCCAGGTCGTTGGTGTGCAGGCCGGCCCGCCGGGGCGCGGAGCGCAGCCGAGGCATCTGCAGGGCCCGTTGCCTGGTCCAACCGAAGTCGATCGGCAACAGGCCGGGGACGATCGTGGACACCGTGTGCAGGCCCATGCGGCGCTGTTCCGGGGTGGTCTGGTCGACCACGATCACGTCGTAGCCGGCACGTTCCAGTTCGCGCTGGCAGGTACGGAGGTCGAGCAGGAGGTCCCGGGAGTCCGGGTCGCCCGGGGGACGGATGTCCTGGATCGAGCAGCGGCCGACCGGTTCGAGGTAGCTGCGGGCGTGCTCGGTCATCCGCGGCAGGCCGAACAGTTGGGGGTGGTCGCCCAGGTTGGCGCAGAGGTTGTAGTCGTCCGCCATGGCGTCGAGTTCGTCCCAGCGCTCGTCGACCTGCCGGGACAGATGGGGAATGTAGGTGAGCACCTCCGACAGCGCGCCCTCGACGGCCGTCTCCGGATTGAGGCTGGCGCCGGCGGCGAAGGCGAGGGCGCCCGCGCCGCCGTCCCGGCGGACCGCGAGGCCGGTGACGACGGGTACGGCCAGGTCGACGCGGCTGTCGAAGGCGTGCACCTCGTAGCCGCGGAAGGCCGCCCGGTCCACCATGGCGCGGACGGCGGGGCTGCGGCACGAGCCGAGGTCGATCTCGGTGAGCGCCAGGTTGCCGTACCAGCCGAGGAGGAACGCGTCGCGCTCGATGAGTTCGAGCAGACCGAAGAGGATCGCCTCCTCCAGGCAGCTGCCGATCGCGCAGCCGTTGGAGGACTCGTAGACGAAGTTGTCGGCGGCCTGCCCGGAGGCGTAGTACGTGAGGCGGGCCGGCACGAGCACGGGCCGGTCGTCGCGAAGGGAGTAGCCCCACACCCACGGTATCGGTCGGTCCGGGGCGAACGGCGCGACCAGCGGATCGGTCCGGTACGTCTGCGCCGAGTACTCCCCGCAGCCGCGCGGGTCGAGCGCGGTGTCCCCGAGGTCGGTGTACGCGGCGACGACCGGCTCGGCCCGGCGCCGCTGGTGGGTGCCGGCGTATCGTTCGAGCCCCTCCAGATACGCGAGGTCCTTGCTGGTGCGGAAGGAGTTGGCCTGCCCGCTCCAGCTGAAGTTGACGAGCCCGGCGTACCCGCGGATGAAGACGCTGCCGGTGACCGCCGAGGTGGTGGGCGAGGTGACGTCGAGCCAGGTGCCGGCGCCCAGGCTGCCGCAGACCGGGTTGGCCATCGCCCCGGTGGCCAGCGGGTATGACGTTGTCGAGGTGAGCCGGTAGCTGCCCGGGTCCGGCTTGGGGCGGGACACCAGGTCGAGGGTGGCCAGGTGCGGGGTGGCCTCTTCGATCGGCGCGCAGTTGGGGCAGAGCGGATCGGTGAGCAGCGGGAACGTCAGCACGTGCAGCGTCTGGAGGTCGATCCGGGTGACCTGCGGCAGGCTGAGGTCCGCGGTCGCGTGCCAGCCTCCGGCGGCCCGCCGACCGACGACCCCGGACCGGCCGAGGACTGCCGCCTGGTACACCGACCAGACGGCGTCCACGACGTAGTCCGGGACGACCGGCCAGGTGCCGGCCGGGATGACCGTCTGGCCGTGTTCGAGGGCCTCCCGTTCGGATCTGGTCCGCAACCGCTGCCACCGCATCGCGAGGCACTGGCCGCAGGCCTGGGCGTCCGAGACGCCGCCCCACGGGCCGATGAGCACGGCCTGGGCGGTGAGATGCACGTCCGCGGCACCGCGTACGGGCGCGAGCCGGGTGGCGGGCGCACCGAACACGTCGACCGCGCCGACGGTCTGCACCGCCGGTCCGGGACCGTGCGGGGCGTCCCCGACGTCGCGTCGGAACCGGTCGGTGAGCGCTTGCTGCAGGGTCAGCCGGGCGAACTCCATCGGGATGGGTCGAGTGTCGGCTCGCGTCGTCGTGCTCACGAGTTGTTGCTCCAGCGAAAGGTCCGCACCGCGAGGAAGCCGAAGACGAGGGTGAACCCGGCCAGGGCCGCGCTGCTCAGGCCGATGGTCGCGAGGTCGCCGCTGCCGGTGAGGGCGGTCGAGATGCCGTCGTTCATGTAGCGCAGCGGCAGAGCTCGGGAGATGTTCTGCAGCCACGCGGGCATGAGATCGATCGGCAGGAAGGAGCCCGACAGGAATGCCATCGGCACCATGATCGAGTTGGCGATGGCGGCGACGGCCTCGGGGGTGTTGGCGCGGGATCCGACGACGACGCCCATGGACAGGAACGCCGTGACGCCGAGCAGCAGCACAGGCAGGGCGAGCGGCCAACTGCCGGCGAGGGTGAGGCCGAACACCGGCAGCAGGGCCACGCCGACGAAGAGCACCGCCTGCACCAGGCCGATCACCAGTGCGCCCGTGTAGCGCGAGGCGAGCACCGTGGTCAGCGGTGTGGGCGTCATCCGGATCAGGCGCAGGATGTCGTCGTTGCGCCACTGCATGAGCGTGAACGCGATGCCGAAGAGGGCGGCGTTGCCGACGCCCCAGGAGAGCACGCCGGGTGCGATGTAGTCGATGTAGCTTCGCCCGGAGCCTTCCACCTCTTGTCCCGCAAAGATCAGGCCGAAGACCACCAGGAAGAGCAGCGGGAAAGCGAACGTGAAGAACACGGTGGTCTTGTCGCGTACTGATGCCCTGTAGTTGGCCGTGCTCAGCGCGGCGAATGCGGTCATGAGCGCGTCTCCGATCCAGTGAGTTCCAGGTAGACGTCCTCGAGGGTGGCGGTGCGGGTCTGCACCTCGTCGAGGCCGATGAGGTCGCCGACGGCCGCCAGGGTGGCACCGGCCGCGGTGGTCTCCAGAACCACGGAGCCCCCCTCGACGGTGACCCGGATGACGCCGGGAAGAGTCCCGGCCTGGTCGGTGGAGATCTGGCCGACCGGCACCATGACGCGGGTGGGTACGTGCGCCGCGCCGACGAGCCGGTGCGGGGTGTCGAGCGCGATGACGGAGCCGGCGACGACGATGGCGACGCGGTCGCAGAGCGCCTCGGCCTCGTCGAGATGGTGGGTGGTGTAGACGATCGTGCGGCCCTGCGCCTTCAGGTCGCGCAGCACCTGCCACAGGTCGCGGCGAGACTGCGTGTCGAGCGCCGCGGTGGGCTCGTCGAGGAAGACGAGTTCCGGTTCGTGGATGAGAGCGCCGGCGATGGCGAGCCGCTGCCGCTGACCGCCGGAGAGAACTCCGACCCGCTTGTCCGCCTCCCCGGTCAACCCGACCAGCTTCAGTGCGGGACCGGCCGCCGTGGCCGGCAGTCCGTACAGGGCGGCCACCGTCGCAAGGTGCTCGCGGGCCGTCAGCCGGGCGAAGAACGCGCTCTTCTGCGTCTGCAACCCGAGGCGGGGCAGCAGTGCCACGTTGCGGGGCCACGGGGGCATCCCGAGCACCTGGATCGTGCCGGCGTCCGCCTGGCGCAGGCCCTCCATGATCTCGATCAAGGTCGTCTTGCCGGCGCCGTTGGGGCCGAGGATGCCGAAGAACTCGCCGCGTCGGATGGTCAGCGAGATGCCGTCGACGGCCTGCACGTCGCCGTACCGCTTCCGGACGCCGTCCAACACGACGGCCGACTCGGCGACTGCCTCCACGATGGGTTCCTCACTGCTCAGTGTCGAAAGTTCGATGCCGTGCGTCGTGGTCATTTCTGGACCTCTCCTCTCCGGCCGTCGGCCGGCTTGCGGGTCCCCGTGAACGACGTGCGGGGCACCACGAAGAACATCCCGATCAGTACGGCGAGCCCGGCCGAGATGGCCCCGGCGACGGGCCCGAAGTGGGCGGTAGCAACACGTTCCGCGACCAGCGCGACGATCGTCACGATGCTCACGACCAGGGCGGCCGAGCCCAGGGCGTACCCGGAATAGGCGATCCGGGCGGCCCGGTGGTATCCCGCCAGACCCGGTCCGCGGCCGGCCAGAGCGGCCAGCGCCCGGCCGACGAAGCGCCGGCTGCCACTCGCGTAGCGCAGCATGCCCAGTGAGTGAGCGAGCATCTTGTAGCCGTCCATCGGCGGCAGCGGCAGCAGGAACAGCGCGGCCTGGGCGAGCCCCAGCACCATGAACCCGCCGAGCAGCGCTCGGGCCGGTTCCCGTTCCGGCAGCAGCAGCCAGGCCGGCAGCACCGGCAGCAGCAACAGCAGGTTCACCAGGATGCCGGCCGACGCGGTCGTCACCTGCTGACGGCGGGTCCGCAGGAACAGGTAGTCGTCGATCCGGCAGTACATGACGACCATGGGCAGCTGCCAGCGGATCCCGATCTCACCGACCGTACCGCCGAAATGGTGCGCCACCACGCCGTGCCCGAGTTCGTGCAGGCCCATGGTGACCCACAGCGCGGTGGCGACCGCCATCAGCGCGAACGGGTTGTCGAGCACCCTGGCGGTGTCGGCGACCAGGGCCGGCCCGTGCCACACCACACCGGCGAGCATCAGCAGGATCGCGGCGAGCGCGGGGACGAGGAACCAGCCGCGGAACGTGAACCCGAAGAGGCGGTGCAGGCTGGCCGTGGTGGCCGTGGCGTCACTGACCAGCCGTAGCGAGCCGCCGAGGAGCTTGCGCCGGGCTGCCGCCGGCGGCGGGTCGGCTGCCGGCACCGGGCACCCCTTGATGAGGCCCCGGGCGGCCAGCAGCCCGAGGAGCTGCTGCCACGCGGCCGGGCCGAGGGACCGACCAAACTGCCGGCCGTACGCCGCAACGATCTCCTCGCGCGACGTCACCCCGTCGAGCCGAACGAGGACGAAGTGCTCCTTCACTCCGATCTCGAACGTCTTCCCATCGGCGGGATCCCGGACCAGGTGGACCGACGTGCCGTCACGCAGGTAGCGCCCGCTGATCTGGATGTCGGCGCGCACCGCCGGCCCGGCGGCGACGGCGGTGGTCATGCCCCCTCGCCATGCTCGCGCAGCGCCCGGCCCAGCATGTACGACAGGTACGCCTCATCGGTGATCGTGACGTGCAGCCGGTTGTTCGTCATGTGCATGTACGGCGACAGCAGCAGCGGCAGTGCGACCTGCGGGTCGGTGGGGATCTCGTCGCGGGTGTCGTCCCAGGAACGGAACACGAGCTGCCCGCGCTCGGCCAGACCGGCCGCCCGGCGGCGCAGCTCAAGGCAGTGTTCGGCCCAGCCGCGCAGCAGCCCGGGCAGGTCTCGACCCCCGGTGGCCCGCAGCGAGTGCCGGATCTCGGCGAAACGCCGGCCGATCTCGGCACCCATCGCGGCGTACTGCTGCTGGTACTCGTCGTCGCCCGCGTAGTTGGTGTCCGGGAACGCGGTGCGCCAGAACTGGTGGTACCTGTCCAGATAGTCGACGAGGCCGCCGGTGTCCGGCAGGAAACACGCCGACATCACCATCATCAGCTGCGCCGACGTGCCGAGCAGCACGGTACGCAGGTGCAGGTTCTTCGTGCGGATGGCGTCGACGACCATCTCGCTCGAGTGCGCGAAGTGCCACTCCGCGAGCTCGATCCCGGCCTCGCCGCCGTACTTGCCGTACTCCGGCTCGTACGGCTCGTAGCTGTAGGTGTTGTTCTCCCGCAGGTTCATCCGGCCATCGCCACGCAGGTAGTTGGATTTCTCGTCGGCGGAGAACTCCATGTCGAACAGGGAGTTGTAGAAGTCCTCCAGGAACCCGGCGTCCACCTGGTACAGCGCCGGCCGGACCCGCAGGTACTCGGTGATGGCCGCCTCCGCTCGCCGCTTCACCTCGGCGGTGGCTGCCACCGTCACCGGCTTGAGCCGCAGCCGTACGTGCGGCCCCTCAAGCCAGTAGTTGATGAAGAAGTGGCCGGCGATCAGCCCGTCGGCCTGGAGTCCGCCGATCAGCGGACGCACGCACTGCACGAGCAGCGGCTGCGGGTTGGCCGCGTAGTAGATGTGGATGGCCTGCCACTCGCCGGTGGTCACGTCCGTCGCGGGGTCGATGAGGGTCTGCGTCATGGCTGCCCGTCCTGTCGCATCGCGGGGGGAAGGATCGAAGGGGAACGGAGGGTCTCGACGGCCAGCTCGGCGACGTGCTCACCGCGGCTCGACCGCACGTGCAGCGCGTCCTCGTCGGGGAGCATCTCCCGGAACACCACCCGCGCTCCCGGGCTCTGCAGCAGTCCGTCGAGGGCGTACAGGGAGAGGTAACTGGCGAAGTCCACGTACTGCGGCTTACCGCTGCGCGATCGGCCGTCCCCGGAGGTCTCGGTGACCGTGGCGAACGTGCGGTCCGGCAGGCCGTGCGCCCGCCGCCAGCGCTGCCACGCCAGGAACCAGTCCTCGTCGGCGACCTGCGGCGACAGCCGAGGCAGGTCTGTGCCGGCGACCGTCCAGGCCCGACGGCTCAACACCAGGTTGCGATGGCGCACCCGCGGCCGGTACCGCACCCCGTCGCGCGGCTCCCCTTCGGGCACTCCGCCCCACAGGTTCACCGGGGCCAGCGACGACGGTGACAGCAGCAGCAGGGTCCGGGGGATCTCCGGAAGCGCCAGCGGCACCAGGTAGCCGAGGTAGACCGGGATGACCTCACGGCCCAGCCGGCGTGACCGCAGCACCAGGCGCGCCTCGGCCACGTCGTGCTCCAGGTAGAGATCGTCGAGGTGGAGCTGGTCCTCGGCCGGCACGGAGCTGGTCTCGCCCGGACAGACGATCTGGTAACGGGTCAGCCGCCCGTGCAGGTTGAGGTTGGTGACCACCGCGCCACCGGTGATCTCCGCGAGGACCGCGCCGTCCGGTTCGATCTCCCCCGCCTGCCGCAGCAGCTGTTGCGCCAGCCCGTCCGGCTCCAGCTCGTCCGGCGGCGCGTCGAAGCAGTGCGTGAAGCGGCTGAACGGGAAGAACAAGCCACCGTACGACTGGTTCAGGACCGCGACCGGATCACCGGGCCGGTCCGCGAGCTGGACGAAGTGGCTCTGCGGGGCGAAACGTGTGGTCACCGGGGTCAGGTGCGCGGCGACGGCGTCGACCGTCTCCTCGTCGAGCCGGACCTCCTCCCCCGCGTCCCCGGCTCCGGCCCAGACCGCGCGCATCCGGACGATCAGCTCGCGGCGGGCGTCGTCGAGGGCCTTGATGCCGGGCAATCGCAGCCAGTTCACCTCGGGGACGTACTCGCCGTCCTCGAACGCCTTCGGGCGCCCGTTGAACGTCAGGTACTGGTCGAAGAAGTCCTCGTGGAAGTCGTGCACCAACTTCAACAGGTCATCGCACAGCCCGCCGCGGCCGTACCGCGCCAGGAAGTACCCGGTGAACGTGATGCGCTGGGGCAGGGTCACGTCGAAGGCTGGCAGGATCCGTTCCACCGACCGCAGCGAGTCCGCGAGCAGCCCGGACCACGCCTGCCGGTCGAGCACCAGCTCCTCGACGCCGGCCCGGACGTCCTCGTACAGCAGGGTCCGGGGCAGCGTCGCGCCCTCGTCACCGAGGCTCGTCTGCAGCTCGTGCAGGCTGGCGCGTAGCCGCCCGAGCAGCTCCCGGCGTTCGGCGTGGCCCGCGAGCGCGTACCGGTCGACATACGAGATCGGAGCGACGAGCCCGTCGGCCAGCTCATCCGCCCAGGGGCGCTCGATCGCCCGCAGGGCCTCCTGGAAACCGCGCAGCGGGTCACGGCTGTGCACGTCCGTCTGCAGGCACGGGAACTGCAGCATGCCGAGTTGCAGGAGCGCGGCGAGGTACCGGTCGCACTCGTCGGCGGTCGCCCGCTCGGTGGCCCCGAGCCACTCGGTGAGCTGACCGAACGACACGCCCGGGGTGCGTTCCATCATCCGCAGCATGCGTTCGAGAACGCCCGTACGCTGCAGGAAGTAGAGCCGGTCGGAGGCTGCGTCGAAGGTCACCGCGGCGTTGTCGTCACCCATGGTGACCCACCGGCGGACGAACCGTACGCGGTCTTCGTCGTTGCGCCATCCGGTGGCTGCCTGGACCGGCAGGTCCGCGCGACGCTGCGGGTCTGCCAGGACGAGTTCGGCGAGCCGACCCAGCACAACCACGTTCAGCCGGGGATGGCTGGACCAGTCGTCGGCGGTGGTGACGCGGTGCCCGGCGTCGGCGGCCTCCGCGAGCCGCCCCACCCCGACCGCGGTGAACGTGCTGAACGGGCTCGGCTTGCACGCGGTCCGGTACAGGTAGGACAGCACCGAGCGGGTGATCCGCCGCTCTCTCTTTCCGGGTCGGTCGGCGCCGCCCTCGATGAACGCGTCGAGCTGCGAATCCAACGACGGCGAGGCGAGCAGCACACCTCGGCGCAGCCGGTCCTCGGCGGCCAGCTGGCGCAACCGCGCGGTCGTGCCGGACACCTCCATGCCGACGATCCGTCCGCCTTCGGCGCGCAGGTCGTCCAGCCTGCGTCGGGCTGCCAGCCAGCTGATGAGGCGCTCGGCGGTGTCGCCGTTTCGCCCGGCCACCAGGGTCACGGCGGCGGTCGCGTCCTGGGGCAGCCGGTTGTTGAACACCTGTCGGCGCAGCCGCAGCAGCTGCCGGCGGACGTGGTCGTCGTCATTGTCGTTGACCATGCCGTGGAGCAGGTCGCTGAGGTGGCTCGCCGTCTCGGCCAGCGACTCCTCCTCGTGCAGCATCTCCTCGGCCCAGCGGCAGCTGTCCGGGCAGCGAAGAGCGCCGACGGTGACCAGGGGCAGGCCCGCGACCCGGGCCATCAGGCGGGGTTGCAGGGTCCAGCGGGTTTCCGCCGGTCTGCCGGCGGTAGCTGCCGGTGGGAGATCGGGCTCGGTGGTCAGGGTCATCACGGACTCCGTTCGACTCGTTTGATCAGGCGATGTCATAGCGAAAGTCCGCGGGCCGGGCCCGTTCGTGCCCGAGCAGCATGATCAGCAGGGGCGCCTCGCCAGTGACGCCGAGGTCGAGCTCCTCGATGAAGGAGATGTTGTCGAAGCCGAGGGCCACGCCGGCGCCGACGTCCAGCGCCGACGCGGCGGTGTAGAAGTTCTGCGCGACGGCGCCGATCGTGGCGTTGACCAGGCGGTAGCCGCGATCCCCGACGGCATCGAGCACCGCGGTCGTACGCACGGTCGGCACGATCACCACACCCGCCTGCTCAAGGTTGTAGTTGGACAGGAAGTAGTTCCGCTGTAGGAATGGCCCGGGCCGACCCGCCTTGACCAGGTACAAGGCATGTCCGTCCGGGTCGTACTCGTACACGCCCGGGGGCACGCCGTCGACGTGGTTGACGAAGGCATAGAGCTTTGTCAGCCGGGCCGCTCCGGCGCCGCTCGCGGCGTCGGTGAAGGGTGTACGGGCGCTCGCCGCCAGCCCCGTGCCGAGCTGCTGCGCGGTCAGTGGCACCTTCGCGTCGAAGCGGCCGAAGCTGCTGCGCCGACGGCGCAGCGCGGTGCGAACTGGGATGTCGAGCGCGAGCGGGCGCGGCAGCTCGACCCGCGCGCGGCCCGACTGCGGCGGATGAGCCGCAGCAGCCACCAGTTGCCCGGGTGCGGGCGCCACGGTCGCGTCCTGCACCGTCCCTGCGTGGATCTTGGTCATCGTGTCGAAGGTCAGGACGGTCCGCGACCGCTCCTGGTCGCGGTGGCGGACCGACACCCGCCCCGTCGGCCTGCCGGGCCGTCCCGCCGAGCCCCAGGCGAGCGGAACGACGGCGAAGATGCCCTCCTCCTCGTTCGCCACGCCCAGCAGATCGGCGATCCGTGGCTCGTCGAACCAGAGCTCCGGATCCACCACGCGACCGCGGGCACCGGCCCACAGCCGCCAGGTCTGGACGATCGTGCCGATGTCCATCGTGACCGCGTGGAACGAGAAGCTGTTGTACTTGAAGGCGTTCTGCCAGTATTTGACGCTGAGCACAAGGAACTGGTCGTCGTCCTGGCCGGCGCGGGCACCGAGCGCCTCGCGGACGACCGGCGTCACGTCGCCGGTGAGCAGACGCTGCATCGCGTGGTGCTTCGTCGAGTAGTGGTAGACACCCGGCGGCATCGGGCCACTCGGCCCGCAGACCCAGTAGACGCTCACCGGGTAGAGGCCGCCGCCCGACGCGGTGCCACGGTTCCAGTTCGCCGTGGTGTAGGTCGGCAGCGCACGCAGGTCGGTGTTGGCCTGGACGCCGAGGCGACGGCCGACCAGCCCGTACGAATCGTGCAGCATCGCGCCGAGGAACGGCAGGTCGAAGGGTTGTGCCGCGTCCTGTCCCGCGCCGTCGAGCCCGTCCTGGACGGTGGCGTCCCCGGGTGGGCTCCCGTCGTACAGGGGGAAGGTCTCGACGCCGGGGAAGTACTTCCCCTTGCGCGGCTGGTCGGGCCAGTTCGGGACAAAATCCTTCGGCTCCATCAGGACACGACCGCGGTGCATGATGGCGGTCGCGTAGTCATATGCGTAACCCATGTCGGTCCTTGTCTGTCGCGTGGTGGCTCGCGCACTCACGGGAACGGATGCGGGACGAGGTGCAGGTCCGCGACCTCCAGGTCGTGATCCCGCAGGCCGGCGGCGGCCAGTGCGGCGCGCATACGCGGCATGTGCGGCGCCCGCTGCCGGGTCCAGCCGAAGTCGATCGGCAGGAGCCCCGGCGCCAGGACGCTCACCGTGTGCAGGCCCAGGTCCCGCTGCTCGGGCAGCGTCTGGTCGACCACCACCACGTCGAAACCCTGCGCGGTGACGTCGTCCACGCAGCGCCGCAGGTCCACGGCGAGGTCGTCGGAGAGCAACTCGGTGCGGCCGGCGGCCGGGTAGACCTCAGCCATGGCCCGGGACTCCCGAGCGGCCACGAAGAACCCCCCATGCTCGGCCATCTCGGGCAGGCCGTAGACGAGCGGGTGGTCGTGCAGCGCCTGGACGTTGGCGAAGTCGGCGACCATCGCCCGGTACCGCTCCTCGTCCCGCTCTGTCCGGCTGCGCAGGTTGACCGAATCGGTGGCGATCTCGCAGAGGGCCGCCGCCATCGCCGTCTCCGGGTCGAGGCTCGCGCCGGCCCCGAAGCAGATGGCGCCCAGGCCACCGCCGATGCGGGTCGCCACCCCGACGACGACCGGGATGCCGAAGGAGATCCGGGCGTCGAAGAACCGCGCCCGGTATCCGCACATCTCCAGTCGGTCGACCATCCAGCGGGTCTCGGCGCGGGCACTCGTCTGCGGGTCGATCTCCGGCAGCGTGACCCGGCCGTACCAGGAGAGCAGGAACGCGTCGCGCTCGACGACCTCCATCAGGCCGTGGTAGATCGCCTCCTCGGCGCTGCCACCCGACGCGCAGCCGTTCGAACTCTCCTGCACGAACCGGTTCTCCAGCCCCGGCGCGTGGTAGTAGGCCAGAATCTCCGGCACCAGCACCGGCCGGTCGTCCCGCAACGAGTGACCCCAGACCCACGGGATCGACCGATCCGGCGCGAACGGGGTCACCCGGGGGTTCGCCGCGTAGAACGCGTCGGAGTAGAGACCGCAGACCCGCGGGTCGACCGCCGCGTCGCCGAGTTCGTCGTACGACGCCGACACCACGGTCCGTTTGGCCTTGGCGCGCATGCCAGCGATCCGTTCTAGCCCTTCCAGGACGCCGATCCGGGCGCTGCGGGCGTAGCTGTCGGCGTGCCCACCCCAGTAGGTCTCCCGCAGGTAGCTGCCCGAACGCAGCAGGAATCCGCCGCTGACCGCCGACGTGGAGGGTGACAGCGGGTCGTAGGCGACCATGGGACCGACCGGCCCACACACCGGGTTCGCGAACGCCTCCACAGTGAACGGATAGTCGGCGACGGACCGCAGCCGAAACGAGTCGGGCGCTGACTTGCGGGTGGTCCCGATGGGCGGGCGCGCGGCCTCCGGTGTGTCCGGCACGCTGCGGCCGCAGGACGGGCACTCGGCGTCCGGCACCACCGGGAAGCGGCGCACCGCCAGCACGGCGAGGTCGACCACGTACACCGAGGCGTACCCGTCCCGGTCCGTCGTCGGGCCGGCCGCGCGGTCGGCATGCGCGTCGACGAGTGCCGCGATGGCATCGCCGCTGAAGTCTGACCGGAATGGTGACGGTCCGGCCTGCCGGGTCGGGCCGCCCAGCTCCAGCGCGTCGCGCAGCGAGCGCTGCCGAACCGCCTGCCACCGCCGGGCGAGGCACCGGGGGCATGCCGGGTGGGCGGCGTCCTCCCGGAAGGGCCCAACGAGGGCGTACTGCCCGTACAGGTGCACGGTCACGGACGACGCTTCCGGGCCGTCCGACACGGCCAGTTCATCCCGTACGCCGAGCGGCACGACCGAAACCGTCAGGTCCCCGCTGAGTCGCCTCCGCAGCAACTCCTCGAGCTCGGCGCAGTCCCGCGCCCAGTGCTCCGGGGAGCCGACGAGATCAGGCCGCATGGGGGGATCCGCCGGTCAACACGATCCGGACCGTGTGCAGGCCGCCGGCAAGTAGGTCAGGCGGTGTGGTGCGGATCAGCAACACGTCGCCGCCCGCGTTGCGGACCCCGTCGAGCAGGTCGTCCCACGTCACGTCCGGAATGTCGGCCGGGACGCCGGTCACCGCGAGCACGGCCGGGTCGAAGTCGGCGACGAGATCGTCTCCCGGGTCGACATCGGCACCACGCTCCCGGCCCAGCTGCGCCCGGCCGAGCAGGTCTCGCACGGCGGTCACCACGGCGGCGTTCCAGGTCAGCTCACTCCCGGCTGTCCAGAGGACGCCGCCGGTCCGTGGGTCGGTCGCGTAGGCGATTGCCACCGGCGAGGTGCCGAACCGTCCGCCGCGCAGGTTCAGCACGGTGACATCCAACCCGGCGTTCGCCGCGGACCGGCGCAGGAAGACGGTCTCCGGGTTCTCGACGTCGGACAGCCGCGCCGGCGCCACCTCGGCGTGGCCACGGACCGCGTCGATGATTCGGGTGTACGCGACGACCGACAGCAGGCCCCGCGCGGCGGCCTCGGCGGGGGATGTCCCCGCCCCGCCGCCCGCCGAGGTGGCGATGACCGGCCGGTCCGCGTTGTGCTCACCGAACGGCCGGACCGCGGCGGCCGGCACTCCGATCTCCTCCTTCGTGAGCAGCGACGTCGCCGTCACGACCGGCCCGGTCGCGGATGCCGTGCCACTGCACGTGACGATTTCGGCGACCGACACCGTCCGGGCCGGCGCGGCCTGTTCGGCGGGCAGGGGGACACCATGGTCCACGTAGCTGACCGCGGCCGTCCGCAGGGCTGCGAGCCGGGCGCCGGCCAGGGTGTGCAGGTCGAACGTCGCCACCTCTCGGGTACGCCCGGGGCCGGGCGAGAACCGCAGGGTGCTCACCTTCAGCGGAGTCTGGGTCCACGGCTCGTCGCTGAACTCGGCGAAGACGCCGACGTTCGGCTGGATCAGCACCTCGCGGCTGGTCAGTTCGGCCAGCAGCTCCGACGCCTCGACCTGTGCCTCGACGACCCGGGTCTGCGGAATGGCGAGGTCCGTCGTGACCGGCTCGTCGAGCACCGCGTCGCCGGAGCAGAACCCGCAGGCCGGGTGCGGCAGCAGCGGCTCGGCGACCACGTCGAGCGACTCGAGGTCCTGGATGATGACCCTGCCGGTCGTCTCCGCCGGCAGGGCGCCGGTCAGGGTCCGGAACACCTCGTACCCGAGGAGGTTCCCGATCATCGCGGCGAGCGGCCGGCCCACTGCGGCGTCCCGGCGGGCCGTGGCAAGGGACACGCCCTGCCACAGGTCGGCGGCGGCCGCCGGGTCGCCGTTGGCGGCGAGGCGCAGTGCGGCGCACAGCCAGCAGCCGGTGCTGCCGGCCGTCATGTGCGGGCCGATCACAGCGCGCCTGCCGAATGTCCACGCGGTGAGCAGGTGACGCCCGGCCGGCACCCGCTCGCTCAGCAGGTCCAGCGTCTGTCGGGCACCGGCGGACCCGCCGGTCACGACGACGACGTCGTACGCTGCGAGTTCCTCCCAGGTGTAGCGGGGGCCGGCGGCCGCGACGACCTCGATGTCGACCGGGCAGCCCTCGTCGGTGAGCACCCGCGCCTCGGCCCGCACCTCGGCGAACCGGTTGTCGGGGTGGTCCAGGCTCGGCATGATGCCGATGCCCGCCGACCCGTTGCGCACCAGACTCAGGACACACCAGCGTGCCACCAGGTCGTCACCCAAAACCGCCACCCGGGCATCGCGGAACGTCATGAACCGGGCATCCGCGCCGTCGGCGTAGTGATCCACGTACGCGATCTGTGGCGCGAACCGCCCGGCGACCGCCGCCTGTCCCTCGCCGGTGGCCAGGGTTGCCAGCGGCACGTCGCGGGCGAAGCCACGCTCGTACAGCGTCCCGACCAGGTTGGCGACCATGGCCCGCTGCTCCGCGCCGAGCGCCGCGCCGAGGTCCGCCACCTGGTGGTCGCCGGTGAGGTAGGGGACGATCAGGGTGGCCAGCCGGTACGCGCTCCGGCCGCTCAACTGGAAGCCGCCGAGGGAGTTGTGGAACAGGACGCCGTCCGGCGTCTGGGTGTAGAGGACGTCCCGGCGGATGCGCGGCCGGGTCTGGGCGATGTCGTCGAAGGTCGCTGCGGCCATGCGGAAGCACCTCTGTTCTTGTGGATGACGGCAGACGCCGTCGGGACGGGGTGGACCGGCGGTCACGCCGCTAGAGCGGTGCTCGGTTCGCCGTAGCCGTCGACGGCGAAGGCCCGGACCAGTTCGTGCATCGTGTAGGTGCCGGAGCCGCCCTCCAGGGCGCCTGCGTCAGCCAGCAGGTCGAGGATCTGACCGGTGGCGGTGACGGGCTGGTCGAGGACGCCGGCGAGGTCGGCGAGGGTCATGGATTCCGGGTACGAGCATCGGGCGATCCGTACGAGCGCGTCGCTGAGCCGGGGATCGAGTTCGTCGAGCCAGGCCCCGAAGGTCCCGGTGATCGACATCCGCGGGTCGTCGATGAGGGACATCCGGGCAAAGCGGTCGCCCCGCAGCCAGGTGACACAGTCGGCGATCCGGGTGCGCGGGCGTACCTGTAATCGAGCCGCCATGATCCGTAGGGCCAGCGGAAAGTTCCCGCAGAGCGCCGCCAGTTGGTGCACCGCGCCGGGTTCGGCTGCGGTCCGGTCCGGTCCGAGCAGGACCGAGAGGAGTTCGAAGGCCTCGTCGTCGGTGAACGGGTCGAGCCGGTGCACGCGGCCGCCGTGCGTCGCCACCAGCCCGGTGAGGCTCATCCGGCTGGTGATGAGCACGGAGTGTCCACCGTCGAGCGACAGGACCCCGCGGATCTGCTCGGCGTCGAGCACGTCGTCCAGGATGAGCAGGGCCGGGTCTGCCGCCCCGGCAAACTGGAGCCGCACCAGCTCGGCGGTCAGCTCCACGGGCGTCCGGGCCGTACCGTCGGGCCGGCGCATTCGGAGCGTGGCGTGGCCTGCCACGGACCTGGCCCGGAGTTGGTCCGCGACGTGTAGCGCCAGCGCCGTCTTGCCGATGCCTGGCGCGCCGGTCAGCACGACTGTCCGCGGGCCCGGCCGATCGTCACCGAGCCACCCGGTGAGCAGCGCGACATCCGCCGCCCGCCCGGTGAAGTCGCTCGTCGCCATCGGTGGAGGTGGCTCCTCCGTCCTCGCTGCGCCACCGGTCGTGATCGGGACATCGTTGGCCGCGCCGACTGGCGTCAACTCGTCACCGCGCAGAATCGCGGCCTCCAGCCGTTGCAGCGACGGTCCCGGGTCCAGGCCCAACTCGTCGAGGAGGTACTGCTTGACGTTGCGGTACTCGACCAACGCCTCGGTCTGCCGGCCGGTGCGGTACAGCGCCTCGATGAGCTGCTCCGCGAAGCGCTCGTGCCCCGGGTGCGAGCGGGCGGCTCGCCACAGGTCGGGCAGCACCTCCCGGCAGCGGCCGAGCATCAACTTGAGGTCGTGCACCCGTTCGGACGCCCGCAGCCACTCCTCCGTCAGCCGCGGCGCCTCGTCCCGGCACAGCGCGTCGGACGGCACATTGGCCAGCAGCGCGCCACGCCACAGCCCCAGGCCCTCCGTCAGGCTGTGCAGCTCGGACTCGGGATCCGTCTCGTTCTCGGCCCTGCCCACCAGTTGGCGGAATCGCAGCAGGTCGAGCGTCTCGGCGTCCGCGACAATGCGGTAGCCGCCCGGAACGGACTCGATCACGTTGCCGGCGATGCCGTGCTTGGTGAAGAGCCGTCGCAGGCGAAGGACGCAGGTCTGCAGCGCGGCCTTGGCCGACGCCGGCTGATGCTCGCCCCAGATCGCGCCGAGCAACGAGTTGATCGACACTACCGCGTTGGGGCGAAGCAGCAGGGCCGCCAGCAGAGTGGTCGGCTTGGATGGCGGGAGCACGGCGACGTCACGCCCGTTGGTCAGGTTCAGCGTGCCTAGGATTTGAAAACTCATGCGCCGGAATTGGGCTGCGCCTACAGTTTCTACATTCGCGAGACTCGTCATCGCGTCGTCCTGCTCAACAGAGACACACCGTTTCTCCCCCCACTCGACACCGATGACCATTGCGGGATGATTCGACCGCGCTCCCCTCTTGCGGGGATTAGCGCTTTCGCTCTGCGGTGCTCTCTACAAGTTTGTTGAGTCGGCAATAGGAGGGTCAAGGAACGGCCGGCGGTAAGAAGCTGCATGGCAGCTTTCCCACGAATGGCATGGCCGCCACGTCGCAGAATCGCCGCTGGTAGCGGGCCCGTCGTCCGCGGTCACCGCCTCAGGTGGGCGAGAGCGGCGAGCGTCATCGCCGAGATGCCGGTCGGCAGGGCCAGCGCCACGTGCGGGGCGAACGCGGGAGAGTGGTTGGCGGGCACCGGGATCGTCGCCGCCGTCGACCATTGGCGAGGGCTCGCTACGCCCAGCAGCCAGTAGACCGTCGGTATGCCCGAACGGCCGTGCACGCCGCTGCCCTCATCGCCGAAGAGCGGGAAATCCTCGGTCGCCATCGCACGTGGCCAGGGCGCGATCCGCGAAGCGCCGAAGGCGGCCTCGTGCGCCGCGCGTACGACGGCGGTGGCCCTGGCATCCGGCAGGTTCACCGGCGAGGAGGAGACCGTTCGAATCTCGGGTTCACGGTCCACTCCGGACGCCGAACACTCGGCCCTGACTATCCGGGTGACCGCGGCGACGACGCAGTCCAGGGTGGCGGTGGCGAACGCGCGAATCGTCAACCCGATGACGGCCTCACCGGGGATAACGTTGCCCGTCTCGCCAGCTCGCAGCGAGCCGATGGTGAGAACGACCTGCTCAGCCGGGTTCACCTCCCGGGACACGACCGTCTGCAGGCGGAGCACGACGGCCGCCGCGATGACCACGGGGTCGATGGTGAGGTGCGGCGTCGCCGCGTGACCGCCTCGACCGAGGATCGTGATTTCAAGGGAGACGCTGCCGGCCATCACCGGTCCGGTGCCGAACGCCAGCATCCCTGCGGGAAAGGGTGCGCTGTGCTGGGCGAGGACGACGTCGGGTCGACCGGTCAGCTCGTACAGGCCCGCCGCCAGCATGGCCCGGGCCCCCTCCAGGGTTTCCTCAGCGGGTTGCCCGATGATGGCGAGTGTTCCACTCCATTCCTCGCGATCGGCGGCCAGCACGTGGGCGGCCCCGGACAGACAGGCGAGGTGCAGGTCATGCCCGCAGGCGTGCGTCGCCGGCACCTCCCGGCCGTTGGGGCCGGCGGCCATTTCCCCACTCGCGTACGGCAGGCCGGTCTCCTCCTTGACCGGCAGCGCGTCGAGTTCGGCGCGGAGAAGGACGGTCGGACCGGCGCCGTTACGGAGGACGCCAACCACGCCGTGACCACCGATCTCTGTGGACACCCGGTAGCCGTCACGGCGTAGCCGCTCGGCGAACTTGCCCGCCGTACGCGCTTCCGCGCCCGACAGCTCGGGATGGGCATGTAGGTCGATGTAGAAGGCGGCCGCCTCCCGTAGGGCCGCGCTCGGGCCAGACAGGGGCTCAGGGGCTGATTTCATCCAGAAGTCCTTTTAGTACCGGCGATTCCCGGGAAGGTCGCCGAAAGAAGGTGACCACTTCCTGTCCCGTACGGAAAAATTTCCCCAGGCGAGTCCCGCCATCGGCGGATGAGCGGAATTGCAGTGGTCGATCGGTTCTTGCATCACCGCACGGCGACTGATAACTTGCGGGCATTTCAATATGTTGAGCTGTCGGGGTGGTGAGGTGACCCGGTGAAGGCTGAGGACCACCGACAGGTAAGCCGGCCAGAGGGCACAATCACTGTTGAAGCGGCCAATCTCTACCAATGGATTCTGCAACGGGGCCAGGTATCCAGTGGAGAACTGGGGGACGCGGCGGCCACCCTTGGGCAGTCGCCGGAGGAGCTGGCCGAGGCCCTGGCTTCGCTGCTGGCCCTGCGGCTGCTGCGGCGCGCGCCCGAAGAGCCCGACGTGCTGCTGGCGAACAGCCCGGACGCTGCCGTCGCGGAACTCGTCGCCCCCCTGGAGTTCGAGGTGCGCCAGCGCCAGCGCCGGATGGAGGCACTGGAGGCGACCCTGCTGGCCTTCAACCCGATCTACTTCAACACCCGCCATGTCCGCAACCGGCGTGAGGCCATCGACATCATCGACGAGGTGGACCGGGTACGCGCCACTCTCGCCGGGATCGCCCGACGGTGCTCGGTCGAGGTCTTCAGCGCGCATCCCGGAGTGCTATCGGACGGCGCCATCGAGGAATCCCTGCCAAAGGACCTTGAGATGTTGGCACGCGGGATTCGAATAAGAACAGTTCACCAACATCCGGTGCGTGTCCATCCGCGCATGCGCCCTTTCCTCAAAGAGCTCGTCGATGCGGGCTGCGATGTGCGCACCCGAGAAGAGATCACCGACCGGATCATCATCTTCGACCGTGAGATTGCGGTCATTCCGAACCTGCTCGCGAGCGGTGCCGTCGTGTTACGGGAGCCTTCCGTGGTGGATTACCTGTACCGCTCGCTGGAGCAGGTCTGGGCCTCGGCCCTGCCCTTCGATGACGAGACCACGCCAAACGGCGGCTACGGCGTGGCAGGCGACGACCTCAAACGGGCGCTGCTACACCTGCTGGCGGCCGGCCGGAAAGACGAGTTCATCGCTCGCAAGTTGAGCATCTCGGTGCGCACCTGCCGGCGGCACATAGCCGAGATCATGCATGACCTGGGTGCGGAGAGCCGGTTCCAGGCCGGGGTACTCGCGCGGCAGCGCGGGCTACTGGACGATCTCACCGAGGCGGGGTGAGGACGACCGCGCCAGTCAGTCCCAACCCGTGGAGTTCCCGCCACTGAGGATCCGCATCTCGCTCCCCCTTCCGATGGCGATCTTGCCGGTCATTTCACCTGCCCTACCCAAATTTTGCCGAGGGCTGGGCGGCGGCGAACAGCCGCAGGAAGCTGCGTGGCATGTTGTTCCGTGTCCGGCTGCCGCGCGAGCCCGACATGGGTGAGGACGTCGACTTTGATCACGATGACGAGATGCGGCATCGGCTGCCCCGGCTCGCCGAGTTGTTCCTCGGCCCCAGCGAGGATTGATCTCGGCAGCTGAGCCGACGCCTGGAGACGGCGTGGCCACGCCAGGACAGAAGCCTTTCGTGGTGAGCCGTTACTTCCGTCGCCGGTCATCGAGCAGGAGGTTGCCGACCTGCGACAGAGGACCCGCGGGCATGCGGAGGCGTTTCAGGCGTGCATGCGCCGACTTTCCCGCCGCCGTGGACGAGGTGGTCGCCGCCTACCGCACCGAAGATTGCCCGCCTCGCCGTACGAAGACACGATCGACCTGGCGGTGTTCTCCACGAATACGAGCATGTCGCGTGACCCGCAAGGACGACGTTTTCGGCAGGTGCAGCTCCCCTGCGCCAACTCGGCCCCTTGGCGAGCAACTCGTCGTGGCGTTCCTGACCTGGTTCAACGCCTCCGCCGAGCCCCTCGACATCGTGCTGCCCGAGAACGACCGGGCCCAGCGCGGGGTCGTCGTGCTGTCGACCGACGCCGCGCACGGGGCCGGCCCGGTTGGAGTCCGGGCCGGCCCCGTGTGGTGCGGTGCGTGTGCGTTACGGCGCGGAGATGCCGTCGAGGATGCCCACCGCGTCGGTGCCCGGGGTGACGACGAGCTTGCGGGTGAGGGTGTACGAGCCACCCGCCGGCACGTCGACGTTGAACCGACTCATCACCCAGTTGCCCGCGGCGTAGACGTCGAAGGCGCTCGCCGGTGTGCCGTAGACGAGACCGAAGACCTGCGGGTCGGTCCCGGTCATGCCGATGTACGGCTTGCTCGGGGCGTACGCCGCCGTCGCACCCGGCGTCACGATGCCGGCGCCCGGGATGACACTGGCCTGGCCGGCCGCGTCGTGGTCCATCGCGTCACCGGTCCACACGCTGAGTGGAGCCGAGCCGGAGTTGCTCAGCTCCGTCGAGACCGTGGCGAAGTTGTCGCCCGGCTTCAGCGTGTACGTCGTCGTCGCCGTCAGACCCGTGATGCCCTTGACCGGCCCGGACACCCGGACGACGGCCTTGTCACCGGTCGCCTGCACGATCTGGACGTCCGTCGCCGCCACCGACCGGTTGTCCCACGCGCTATCGCCGGTCGGCTGGGTCGCCGAGACGTAGGGCAGGTTGACCCAGTCGAACTGGTCGGCCATGCCGCGGACCGCGATGTCAACCGGCTTGCCGCGGGTGCCACCGGAGAGCTGCGAGTCGTTGTAGGCGTCGGCGATCGCCATCGAGAGCTTGTCGTTCTCGAGCATGACGTCGCCGTAGCCCGCCTCGACCAGACCCGAGCCGATCTGCTTGCCGTAGCTCGCCTCGACCGTGACCGGGCTCAGCGCGACGTCGGCGACGCCGCTGCCCGCCGCCGGCACGGTGACCGTGCCGGCGGCCGCCTGGTAGCCCAGCTTGGACACCCGGACGTCGTACTGACCGGTCGGGGCCTTGACGAGGTACCTGCCCTGGGCGTCGGTGCTCGTGGTCGCGACCACCGTGCCGGCCTGCTCGAGGGCGACCCGGGCACCGGAGACGGCGGCGCCGCCCGCGGTGATCGTGCCGGACGCACGAGCGGCATCCGGGACAGCTGCGTCGTGCAGGTCGATCTCGTCGACCCATTTCGCGATGTTGCGGGTGGGGTCGCCGCCGGCGGTCGCGTAGTCGGCCAGGTGGTAGAAGCTGAACTGCCTGGTCGCACCGGACGCCATTGTGGCGTCGTAGTAGAGGCCCTCGACGTAGCCGTACGCACCGACCGCGGTCGGCATGTCCTGCGCCCACGCGAGACCGTGGGCGGCCTGGCCGTTCGTGGTGGCCGCGTCAGCACCGACGTAGACGTAGTTCCCGGTCCAGCCCGAGGTCTTCAGACCCGGGTTGGTGCCGCTGAACCCGGGGATCCGGCCGTTGTCGACCGAGCTGTCGGGGTCGATCATGTAGTTGAAGTAGCCTTGGTAGTCCGTCGTGCCGGTGTTGGTCAGCTTGACCGTCATCTTCACGATCGGAGCGTCGGGCAGGGTCTCGTAGCGGACCTGCGCCTTGATGGCCGGGTTCGCCCGGTACTGACCGTTGCCGACCACGGCAGCGCCGTCGACCGCGAGGTTGGGCAGATCGAGCTGGTCGTTCGGCCGGTCCCACGAGTCGGGCGGCGTGAGGCTCGGACGCAGCAGCATCTCGCCCCAGTCGAGGGTCTCGGCGCCGTTGGCGTCGTTGAGCATGAGGTCCGACAGCGCGCCCTGGCCCAGACCGCCGACGCCGTTGTTGCCGGCGGCGTACGGCGTCACGGACGCCCGGATCTTGTCGTTGGCCAGGTAGTAGTACTCCGTGCCCGTGACGACGTCCGTGCGCGTGCTGCCGTTGCCGTAGTCCGGCGCGTACGTCGACGTGCCGGCGGTCGGGTGGAGCACCTTGATCAGCTTGAGGTCAGCGGTCGCGTTGCCGGTGGTGCGGACCGTGACGCTGGCCGCTGAGCGGTCGTCGGCGATCAGGCCGCGCTTGGCCGCCGTGACGGTCCAGGTCGACGCCGGCAGACCGATCCGGTATCGGCCTCTGGCGTCAGTGCTGGTCACCGCGGTGTCCTGACCGGTGGCAACGGCGGTGACCTTCGCGCCGGCGATCGGAGCGCCCGTCTCCGGGTCGCTGACCGTGCCGGTCACGGTCGCCCAGCGCTGCGCGGACTCGCCGCCCGGCACGTAGGCGTAGAGGTTGCCGTCCCAGGCGCCTGTCACGACGGTGTTGCCGCTGGCGGCTGGACCGGCGCCCACCCAGGTGCCGATTTCGTGGCTCCACAGGATCTGGCCGGTGTCGGTGGCCAGGGCGTAGAACTTGCCGTTGTTGGCGCCGACGAAGAGCGTGTCGCCAGCCACGACCGGGCTGGACATGACGCCACCGTGGTAGACGTCGCCGGGCAGCGCCCGCTCCCAGAGAACGTTGCCGGTCTGGGCGTCGAGGGCGACGACGGCGCCGCTCGGGAAGCCCATGTAGACGACGCCGTCGGTGACGGCCGCGGCGCTCGGGGTCGAGCCGCTCGAGACGAGCGAGGAACGCGAGCTCCGGTAGGTCCACAGCGTCGCGCCGGTCTTGGCGTCACGGGCGGCGATGCCGTTGTTGGCGCCGATGAAGACCTTTCCCTCGGCCGCGGTCGGTACGCCGTCCTGCCAGCTGCCGAGCGACTCGGATCCGGTCCACTTGCGGGCGCCGGTGGCCAGGTCGTAGGCGAGCACGCGGTCGGCGGTCTCGTTGCCGACGTACACGGTGCCGTCCATGACGGCGGGCGTGCCGTCGCTCATGGTCGCGCCGGACATCGGGGAGGCCCAGATCTGCCGCCCGGTGCGGGTGTCGAGCGCCTTGAGGACGCCTTGGCTGCCGATGCCGAAGCGGGTCTGGTAGGGCCAGAGCACGGTGTGGCCGGAGACGGCCGGCGAGTAGTAGCCGTAGGTGCGCTGGTTGTTCGGGGCCGGTGCCTGCTCGGGCAGGGCCTTCCAGCGCTGCTTGCCGGTCTTCGCGTCGACGGCGTAGAGCTCCGAGCCGAGGGTCGGCGCGAAGATCAGGCCGTCGCCGTAGGCGAGGCTGCCGTGGATCGACTGCGGCACCTCGAGGTTCCACAGCTCCTTGCCGTCCTTGAGCTGGACGGCGTGGATCCGGCTGTTACCGTCTCCGTTCTCGTCGCGGGTGCCTGCGTAGACGACGCCGTCGTGGATGACCGGCGACCCGGTGAGGAAGGTGCCGTCGGTGCGGAAGCTCCAGGCCAGGCGGCGGCCTGCCTCCTGCGCCGGCGCGACACCGGAGTGGGCCTCGTTCCCGTGGTGCTGGTTCCAGTCACCGCCGGCGACCGGCTTGAGCGCCGGCTCGTGGGTGAGGGTGAAGTCCGCCGATTTGGTCCAGGTTTTGCCCGCCGCGTCGACCACCATCACGTCGATGTGGTGCTTACCGACCTTCTGCAGGCTGTTGGGCAGGTTGCTCTGCCAGGTGAACTCGCCGCTGTGGTGCAGCGGCATCCAGTTCTTGCCGCCGTCGATCCGGTAGCGCGCCGAGACCACCTCGTCGCCGGTGTCGTAGGCGTTGATCTGGATGCCCGGGAACTTCGCGGCCGGCACCTTCGAGTCGGGCGCGGGGCTGACGATGGTGAGGTGCTCATTCTCGCCGTACATCCGGAACGGGTTGTCGAAGCCCGGACCCGCCATATGGATGTAGCGGAAGCCGCGGGGCGCGTTGTCGATCGTGTAGGAGCTCGACACGGTCTGGATGTGCTTGGCGGTCGAGGCGAACGCCGAGTTGTTCTCGACGTGGTTGGAGTGCTCGTGGCCGACCAGGATCAGCTGCGCCTTGTACTGCTCGAGTACGTCACCAAAGGCGTCGTACGTCGATGGCGAGCCGAACGGGACGTTCATCGGCTGGTGGGTGAGGACGACGACCTCAATGTCGTTGCCCGGGTCGCGGTCGAGCGGAACGTTCGCGGCGAGGTCGTCCTTGAGCCAGTTCAGCTCCTCGTCGAACGGCGCCGAGCCGTTGTTCTCGAGCACCACGAAGTGCCGGTTGCCGTAGTTGAACGAGTACCACTCCGGACCGACGTTCTTGCGATAGTTGTCGATCTTGGCCGCGTACTCCGACCCGCCCGCGTACTCGTGGTTGCCGACGGCCGGCCACACGCCGACGGCCGACTGCTGGGTGCCGCGACGGTACGTGTCGAACTGCCCCTGGCTGGCGTCGTTGGTGAGGTCACCGCTGACCGCGATGAAGCGCAGGTCCGTGCCCGTAGAGTTGATCTCGCGGATCTGGTCGGGCAGCTGTGCGTTGACGTGCGGGTCGGCGATGTTCGCCCAGGAGAAGTTGTCCCCGTCGGAGAACCGGTCGCGCTCGAGGGCGAAGTCCGCCGCGGGCGTCGCGCCATCGACGAGCTGGCCGAGGTTGGCCCAGAACCTGGGCTCCTTGAATTCGTCGAGGCCGAACTGGTAGCCGCGGGGCTGAGTGGCCCACACGATGTCGGTCGTGCGGCGGTCGGTCGAGATGGTCAGAGAGTAGGTGCCGTCGGCTGCGGTCGTGGTGGCGACCACGCCGTCGGAGACGCGGACGCCGGCCAGACCGGCCTCGCCGTCGTTCCGAACGCCGTCGCCGTTGGCGTCGACGTACACGACGCCACTGACGGTGGCTTCCGGCGGGTCGATCGCGTACGCCACGTATGACGTGAGCGGGCCCGCCACGACGCTGGCGGCGAGCCCCAGCGTAGTGGTGTACAGGACGACGCGCAGGCGCGCGCGTGTCCAGGTGAACGCGAACATCGGGATCCTTCGGATGGGGGGTGGGGACTGGGTGTCAGGTCAGGATCGGCGACCGTTCGACGAACCAGACCAGACCGGCACCAGCGACGGCGACAGTCGCCGCGACGGTGCCGAGCGTGAGGACGCGAGCGGCGGCCGGCGCGGTCGCGGCCCTGCGCAGGAACAGCAGTCCCGGGAAGGCGAGCCCGATGATCGTCAACTGGACGAGTTCGATGCCGACGTTGAAGGAGACCAGGTCGGCCAGCGTCGAGGCCGACAGCGGCCCGTCGACGCTGATCGCGCCCGCGAAGCCGAGCCCGTGCAGCAGCCCGAAGCCGAAGACCACGGGCAGCCGGTGGCTCGTCCTCGGCGACAGTAGATTGTCGACCGCGACGAACGCGATCGACAGCGCGATGAGCGGCTCGACGATCCACCCGGGCACGCTGACCCAGCCGACCGCGGCCAGCACCAGGGTCACCGAGTGTGCGACCGTGAAGGCCGTGGCGACCTCGACGACGTCGCGCAGCCGCTTCGCGCCCAGCAGCAGAGCCAGCAGGAACAGCACGTGGTCGAGCCCGAAGAGCAGGTGCTCCGCCCCAAGCCGCACGAACCGCGGGATCTCGCCGAGCAGGTCAGTACGACCCACCGTGACGCTGGTGCGGGCGGTGTCGAGCAACACCGCACCGCGCCGGCCGCCGATGTCGTAGGCCACCATCGTGGTCGTGTCGTCGATGACGCCGTCGGAGACGCGGAAGATGTCGCTGCGGACGGTCAGCGCGCCGGACGCCGGACAGTCGTAGGCGAGCGCGACCCGCACCGCGCCGGAGTCGGCGAGTTCGACGCGGGCGTCGTCCTTGGCGGTACACCCGATCGAGCTGCGGCTCAGCCGCAGCCGCTCGCCGACGTACGTCGCCACGTCGCTCGCGTGCGCGTCCAGCGCACTGCGCCGCACCTCGGTCGGTATCTCGGCGGCCGCGCCGTCCACGCCGACCGCGTCCGGGCTCAGGGCACCGTCGAGGCTCAGCAGCCGGGCGAGGACGTCGTACTCCACGTCGACGACAGCCGTGACGCCGTCGCCCTGGCTGCGCAGGTCGACCGCGACCGAGGTCGCGCGGACGTGAGCCTGCACCTGCGCCGGAGCGGCGACGAGGAACACGGCAACAAGGGCGGCGAGGAACGCCAGCAGACGCACAGGCAAGCGCTTCCGTGGTGGGGGGAAAGGCGGTCGGTCCCCAACCCTGCAGTGCTCGCTCCACACTCGGCAATGCGAGACGACCCAATTCACCGAACCTTCCGCTGCCGATCATCCACCGGCCGAAAGCCGGTTCCTGGGCGCCGAAGGCCGGGCTTTGGGCCCGGCCACGAGGCCCGCGTACGAAGCCGCGTGAGCGTTCGCCATGTCGTCGTGCACGAGCGGTCCGGCCCGTCTGGTGCAACGCGCTTCACCGCCGACGCACCCAACCGGGTGTGGCCGACCGACATCACCGAACACCCCACAGCCGAGGGCCTGCGGTACCTATGCGCGATCAAAGGCGTGCACTCCGGCCGGATCGGCGGCTACTCCATCGACACCCGGATGAAAGCATCCCCGGCCGTCACCACGCTGCGCAACGCGGTCCGGCTCCGCGATCCCGCCAAGGCGTTGGTGCCTTCCGACCGGGGCAGCCAGTCCCGGTCTCGGAATTTCGTGAAAGCGTGGCACCGCAGCGGATTGATCAACTCAATGGGGCGGGCCAGCGCCTGCGGAGACGCCGAACGAACGTCCAAATCGGTCTTGGCTGGCGGCGGGCGCAGCGTCGACCGACCCTCGCGCGCTTTCATCCGTCTGGTAGTCGTTTGGGTTCCTCCCGCGCCGTAGAGTGCGGGTGCCGCATTCCTGTCGCCACTCGGTTCGTCGTCCCGGCGCCGCTCGGCCCTGCGGGCTACGCGGCCCCTCCGACCAGTGCACGCGTTTCGAGCGGCGCGGCGCGGGATCGAGCTCTTGAAAGTCAATCATCTGCACTCCAAAGATTGCCGATGGCCGACACCCTTAGAGCTCCTAACGAAATGATGTTGGGCGTAACCCTGGGACGTGAGGGTCGTTCTGTCTGAACGTGAGGAGGGGTGAGCAGCCGCCGTGGATCGTCTCGGACGACCTGTGGGCCGAGATCGAACCGCTGCTGCCACCTCGACCACCGCGCCGCCAACGGTTTCCTGGCCGTAAGCCGCTGGATGATCGCAAGGTGTTGTGCGGGATTCTGTTCGTGCTCTACACCGCGATCCCGTGGGAGTACCTTCCCCAAGAACTCGGGTTCGGGTCGGGGATGACCTGTTGGCGCCGGTTGCGGGACTGGAACGACGCCGGCGTGTGGCAACGCCTGCACGAGGCACTGCTCGGCAAGCTGCGGGCCGCCGGGCAGTTGGACATGTCGCGGGCGGTGATCGACGGCTCTCACGTTCGGGCGCTCAAAGGCGGCCCAAAACCGGTCCGAGCCCGGTCGACCGCCGCAAGCCAGGCTCGAAACACCACGTCATCACCGACGCGGGCGGCATCCCTCTCGCCACGGCGCTGACCGGCGGCAACCGCCACGACGTCACCCAACTCATGCCCCTGGTCGACAAGATCCCACCGATCAAAGGCACCCGCGGCCGACCCAGACAGCGACCAAAGCACATCTACGCCGACCGCGGCTACGACTACGACTGCTACCGCCGCGACCTACGCGACAGGGGCATCACCCCGGTCATCGCCCGACGCGGCACCGACCACGGCTCCGGACTCGGCACCCGACGCTGGGTCGTCGAACAGACCATCGCCCTACTGCACTGGTTCCGCCGCCTACGCATCCGCTGGGAGATCCGCGACGACATCCACGAAGCCTTCCTCACCCTCGCCTGCGCCATCATCTGCTGGCGCCGACTCCAACACTCAAAGAGTTAGGAGTTGTTAGTAGGCGGCGCCTAACCCGCCGAGTCGACCGGCTGCACAGCTCGACCACCGCCAGGGGACCCGTGACCCGACCAGTCAGGGAGCATCTCGACCCGCTCGCCTTCAACGACGGCGTGTTCTATATGCCGGCCATGGTCGAGTTGCAGCCGCGACTCGCGCTCTGGGGTCACCCCGACCAACCCGATCTACGCGATCGGCTCGCCAACGACCGCCCCCACGGCGTCGGCGGCGAAAAGCTGCTCTGCCTGCTCAGCATGCGCTATCAGGTCCAAAGAGGACTCGCCCGCGCTCCGGTCTTGCTAACCTTCATCGAAGGGCAGCATGGTCCAATCTTCCGACACGAGAATGGCCGCTCGCCGCACCCGGAACATCAGCCCGAGACCGACACCACAAGGCGCTCAAAGAACGCAAGGCGCGCACGTGGGAGTCCGTCGGCGGCAACGTGCAGGTCGAGGCGTGGCGACCACGCGCCCGCCGCCGATCGGACGTCCTGGCCATCGGCCCAGTCCTGACCGTGGCCGGGGACCGACCCGAATGGGCTGCTGAAGCAGTTGACCAAGACGGTCCTGGAGACCGCGTTAAACGACGAGATGACCGAGCACCTCGGCTACGCCAAACCCGATCCGGCCGGCGTCGGCGTGGGCAACATCCGCAACGGCACTAGGCTGAAGACGGCGCTGACCGACGCATCGGGGCCGGCGCCCATCGATGTGCCGCGAGACCGGGCTGGCACGTTCGAGCCCCAGATCGTCCGCAAGCGGCAACGCCGGTTGTCGGGGGACGACGAGGCCGTGTTGTCGTTGTATGCCAAAGGGCTGACCACGGGCGAGATTTCGGCCCACTTCGCCGAGATCTATGGGGCGCCGGTCAGCAAGGAGACGATCTCCCGGATCACCGACAAGGTGGTCGTGGGTCAAAGCAGCATTACGGTGGAGCACGAAGGCCTCCTGGTTGGCGGAGCGGTTCCTCGACAGCTCCACTCCACAACCGGAGGCCTTCACCTACCTACGACATCAGACCGTGTCGTCACACAACCTCGACCAACCTCCCCGGACAGCACACCTAGTGCGCTGTCCACGAACGTTCACCGGGTTGGTGACACGCCGGAGATGGTCCACTCGGTTGGATGGGGTTGGCCGCGCTCTCGTTAGCGATCACGTTCGTTGTCGGGAGTGGGGTGAGGGGATGGCTGAGCTGGTACGAGCACGGCGGCTGAGCGATGAGGAGGACCGCCGGCTGCAGCAGATCGCTTAGGCGTTCGCGGCTTCAGCTTTAAGAGTGTCGAGGAAGCCGGCCCAGCCGGTGTAGGTGTTTACGACGAGGTTGGGCGGCACGCTGGTGTGGTGCAGGGTCAGCAGGGTGCCGCCGGCGTGTGCCGACAGGGTCACCTCGACCTGGGAGGAGTCGGGCGGCAGGTCGGGCACGCCAGGCGTCGGTTCCCAGCCGAAGGTGAAGACGATCTTCTCGTATGGCCGTAGCTCGGTGAAGCGGCCGCGCACGACGGGCCGTGGGCTGTCGGTGAGCTGGACCGTCAGTTCGCCGCCCGGCGTGGGGTCGAGGTCGGCTGGACCGAGCCAGCGGGCCATGCGTGCCGGGTCGGTGAAGAAGCGCCAGACCACCTCGGGCGGGGCTTCGATCTGGATGGTGCGCTCGATCATCCGTGGTGTTCCTTTTCCACTTCTCGCTTGAGGTGGTCGAGCCGGGCCGCCCACATGGTGTCAAGGAAGCCGACCGCTTCGGCGAAGCCTTCGGCCCGCAGTCGGTAGAGGCGGCGGCTTCCGTCGCGTCGCATGTCGAGCAGGCCGGCGTGGATCAGGACGCGCAGGTGCTGCGACACGGCTGGCCGGCTGATCATCGGGAACTGCGCGGCGATCTCGCCAGCTGCGACCTCGCGGTCGCGGGTGAGAAGGAGGATCCCGCGGCGGGTGGGGTCGGCGACGGCAATGAGTACCTCGTCCATCCACACCCCCTTTGTGTAAGCTCGCGCTTACAAGCTTACACGATGATGGGAGTGTGATTCTGATGATGGAGCGGCTCGAACCCCTGATCGGACGGTGGCGATCCAGTGGCCGCACGGTGGATGCCGTGCAGATCGCCGGCACGGACGCCTATGAGTGGTTCCCGGGTGGCGGGTTCCTGGTGCACCACGTCGACGTGCAGATGGGCGAGGACCGGGTGCAGGTGATCGAGATGATCGGCGATCCGGACCCGAGCGCCGGTGGCCGGCTGCGGATGCGGGCGTTCGACAACCAAGGCGGATACGGCGAGATGTGGGCAAGTGTTGACGAGGCCGGTGTCTGGACGTTCGCCGGGGATGCGACGCGCGCCATGCTGACCATCGACTCGGACGGCAAAACGATGGCCGCGAAATGGGAGCGCTCGCCCGACGGCGCGACCTGGGTGGACTGGATGGACATGGAGTTCGCCCGCGAAGCGTGAGCGCTGGCGCCGCTCGGAGTCAGCGCCTGGCGGCCCAGCCCAGGCAGACACGCGCGCCCGTGACCGGCGTCACCGCACCGGCCCACACCCGGGACGCCGTACTCTGCCAGGCGACCTCGTGCGTCACCGCAGGCATTGCCGCGCAAGCAAGTGCGCTAACGAAGAGAAGGTTCACCGGATGTGAGTTCAGGCGGCCTTGATGCGGGGGCGTCCCCAGCGTTGTTGGCGCTCGCTGCGGATTCGGACGCGTTCGCGGCGTTGAGCGGCCAGGACGTCGGGGTGGCGGGCGTTGGCATTGCGCCAGCGCAGGTACTGCTGCATCTCGCGGGCCAGGACGAGATGGTTGGGATGGTTGGAGCCGGCCATGGTGAAGCGGCGCAGCGGCCCGAACTGGGCCTCGATCGGGTTGGCCCAGGACGCGCTGGTCGGGGTGAGGCACAGCTCAACCTTGTGCCGGACCGCCCAGGCCCGGATAGTCGGGGTCTTGTTCGCCGACAGGTTGTCCAGGATGACGTAGACCGGTGCGCCGTCCGGTCGCGCCTTGCGGATCGACTTGAGCGCGGACAGGGTGTGGTCACCACCCTTGCGGCGGCGCATCACACCCCAGAGTTGGTCGTCGCCGAGGCTGTAGCAGCCGTGGAAGTAACGAATGCCGTGCGTGCGGGTGTAGGTGGCCGTGTTTGCGGTGACCATGACGAGCCGTGGTTCGGACGGATCGACAGCGGCCCGAACTGGTCAAAGGCGAAGCACCGATCCGGGAACCGGGTGGTAACCTCCTCGATCCGGTCGAGCTTGGCTTCCTTGTCCGGATCTGTGGACTCCTTCCACGTGCGGGTGCGCTGGAACGAGATGCCGTTGCGGCGCAGCAACTGCCGCAACCGTTCCCGCCCCAGGTACACCCGCCGGTCCTGGTCTGTGGACAGGTAGTCGGCGAGCTTGCGGACGCTCCAGTGGGTGAACGGACGACCCAGCTTCTTCGGCCGGGCCTTGGCCGTCTCGACGATGTAGGTCTCATCGTCGGGACTGATACGGCGGGGACGACCACCCGCCCAGTTAGGGTCCAGCGCACGCAGCCCGATCTCATTGAACCGGTGAATCAGATCCCGCACGGTGTCCTCATGCGCCGCGACCAGGCGGGCGATCGCCGGCACCGGCGTGCCCGACGCCGACGCCATGATGATCAACGCCCGGCGGACCCGGATCGACTCATGCTTACCTCGCCGCATAGTCTGCTGCAGTCGGCGACTCTCCTCATCGCTCAGCCGCCGTGCTCGTACCAACTCAGCCATCCCCTCACCCCACTCCCGACAACGAACGTGATCGCTAACGAGAGCGCGGCCAACCCCACCCAACCGAGTGGACCATCCCCGGCGTGTCACCAACCCGGTGAACGTTCGTGGACAGCGCACTAGGTCACGTGAGTTGAGATCTCCACACCGCAGGTGGTGTGCGGTTCATGCTCCGGGGGAGGAAACGGATGAGACTTGTCGAGCAGCGTGTTGCTGCGTAATCGGCCTGAGGGCGGGATGTCGCGGCCGGGCACGTTCGTGCCCATCACCAGTCGCTTGATCGGTACGACCTGGGCGTAGGTGCCGGACACGAACGGCCGCCGCCTGGGCTCGCGGTGCCAGGACCAGACCCTGCACGGCATACATCTGGCAGCTACAGGGCAGCCGCGGTCTTTTCCAGGATGCTGGCAAGTGCGCCGTAGTCAACGGTTTGTCCATCTCTGACGTCAACGGCTTTGCGCTCACCGTTGCCCAATGCCCGAAGGAACCCCTTGACCTCCGGAATGTCCGTTGCGTTGAATACCATAAACGAGACCTTGTCCTTGGCCACCGCGATGACGGCCGCGTAGTGCCCATTCTTGAGGTAGTGCGGCTTGCCGTACTGGAGCCGCTCCTCGACATCTGGAATGGTCTGACCGACCATCGCACGTAATTTCTCACACACATCAATCTGCCACGGCTGCGCCTTGTTGATGTACCGGGTGACATCGTCATTCATGGTCTTCTCCTTCAT
The DNA here is from genome assembly GCF_050936255.1 of Micromonospora sp. CA-259024. NCBI lineage: Bacteria > Bacillati > Actinomycetota > Actinomycetes > Micromonosporales > Micromonosporaceae > Micromonospora > Micromonospora sp. CA-259024. The sequence goes on from NZ_JBNJND010000001.1 coordinate 2,816,271, forward strand.
CATTGTTGCCAAAAGTGTGGTCTATATCTAGACCGATAAACATCGATTAACTGGGACTCGTAGCGGTTTCGACCACGCCATCACCTGCAGGCTGGACAAGATGCGGGTCCCGCCGGGGATGACCATGACCGCGCTCCAGGCTCCGCCGGCTCGGACGTCCAGGATGGCCTGCTCGGCGCTGGCCCATCGCGTGTACTTGTCGACGTTGACCCAGGCCGGCCCACACCTTGTCGACCGGGGGGCGGGTCCTCATGGTGTGCGTCTCCTTGTTTGCCCATGGTGGGTGGGGATCAACTGAGGACAAGGTATAGTCACGGTTGTTGATAGTCAAGACCCGTGACTAAACGAAGGATGTTCTGATGACCGCCACCGCGCCGAAGCCGGACCTGGGGGTTTTGACTGGGCGGCTGATGCGAGCCCTGCAGGAGGAGTTGTTCGAGACCCTCGGCGAGCAGGGGCATCCGGATGTGCGCCCGCGGCACGGTGCGGTCCTGGCGTTCCTTGAGCCCGAAGGGGTGCGTGCGACCGATCTGTCGGCCCGCTCTGGCCAGCACAAGCAGATCATCGGCACGATCGTCGATGAGCTCGTCAGCCTCGGCTATGTCCGCCGGGAGCCCGACCCCGCTGACCGTCGAGCCAAGCGCATCGTCCCCACCGAACATGGTCTTGATGAGATCGCCAAAGCACGCGCGATCCTGGCCACCATTGAACAGCGCCTCGAACACGCCCTCGGCGCGCAGCGCTTCTCCACCTTCCGGGAGATGTTCCAAGAGGTCACCCACCATCAGCGAGGCTGGCGGCAAACCCGCAACCCACCCGCCTGAGCTGCACCCTTCCCCGGCCTCCGTCGCGAAAGTCTCTCGCGGGCAGGAACACCCGCACGGAGCGGTTGTAGGTATGCAGGCGCCCGAGCGGCACAACAGCGATGTACGCAACTCGGCAACTGGCCGACGGGTTTACTTAAGATCCTCACGGGCTGCACCGCCGTGCTGCGGCCCGGCGGACGCGTCGCGGTCACCGCCCGCCCTTATCGACGGCGCGGGATGACCTGGCTCAACAAGGTCACGAAGACCTGCCAGTGCTGCGCGCAGGGAAAAGACGACCGCCGGCCACCGAAGAGCCGCAAGTGCTGCGCGGTTGGCCGGTGCTGCCAGGCCCTCCCGGCGGCTCGCACCGTCAAGGGAATCCGCGCCGTCCTCCGCTCGGCGCTTTCCCAAGCCGAAGTGGAATGTCGTCGAGCCGGTCGATGCCGGCCACCACGCATCGCGAGCCGCCGGTCAGCATCGCCATCACGAAGTTCAGCGGCTCGGCGTCCTCGGGGTTGTGCAGCCGGCCGACGTCGCACGTAGTCGATCCGTCCCGTGGGTTTGACTTCGGCGGCGACGCGATCCCCACCATCGTCGGAGAACTCAACCGCCACTTCCGGGACCGCACCTGGGACATCCGGGTGCCCCGCCGTCTGCAGGAAATGCGGCTCGCGATCTCGAATGCCAACAAGGCCCTGCTGCAAACGCTGGGCCGTTCACCGACCGTCGCCGACATCGCCGCCTACCTCAAGCTCACTGAGGAAGAAGTCCCCGCCCCCGCTCGACGCGCGCACGCCGGTGCTCTACCTGCTGGACCATCAGTAGCGGGTGCTACTACCGCCGCTCCGCGGCAACGCGCCGGCCGTGAAGGATTCACATTGACGGCAGGCCCGCCGGACCCGCGTTCAGCACGGCGTCGCTAGCAGCGGCGAGGACGGCAACATCGACGATCGCGCCTCGGTCGCGTCCTGTTCTCCGAACTGGTTACATAGAACATCCCTTCGTGGTCAGTCCGGTATCGAGGCGGCCATCAGGTCTTTCCAACCGGACATTTCGCCTGGATTTTGGCGACGATGGTCGGTAGGCAGGGCGCGCGCGTGACAGTCTCAGTCGTTGCCGGGTCGGGTCGATCCGGTCCCGATTGCCCGCAGGTGCGCCAGTCCCTGCGCCCAGGACTGGATCAGGGTGGTTTCGTGATAGGCGATGCCATGTTCGGTGCAGAACTGGCGGATCAGTGGCTGGGCGTGGCGCAGGTTCGGTCGGGGCATGCTGGGGAAGAGGTGGTGTTCGATCTGGTAGTTGAGCCCGCCGAGTAGTGCGTCGAGGAGCCGGCCGCCGCGGACGTTGCGGGAGGTGAGGACCTGTCGGCGTAGGTAGTCGAGGTTGTCGGCCTCGGTCAGGATGGGCATTCCCTTGTGGTTCGGGGCGAAGGAGCTGCCCAGGTAGAGGCCGAAGAGTGCCTGATTGACCAGGATGAACACGATCGCCTGCGGAACGCTCAGGACCACGAACACGGCCGCGAGGTAGCCGACGGAGTGCAGGACGAGCAGTCCAGCCTCCGCTCGTCGGCGCCTGAGTCCGCTGCGGCAGATGACCGCCCGGACGCTGGCGGCATGCAGATGCAGACCCTCCACCATCAGCAGGGGAAAGAACAGCGCCGCCTGGTGCCGGACGAACAGCGCCCGTAAGCCGCGCTGCGTCGCGGCCTGCCCCGGGGTGAAGGACAGCGGAGCCACCACGATGTCGGGGTCGCGCCCTTCGGTGTTCGGATGCGCGTGGTGGCGGTTGTGCTTGTCAACCCACCACCCGTAACTGATCCCGGTCACCAGGTTTCCACAAACCACGCCGACCGCGTCGTTCGCCCGGCGGGAACGGAAGATCTGCCGATGTCCGGCGTCGTGACCGAGAAACGCCAGCTGCGCGAACAGCATCGCGAAGCCGGCCGCTGTAGCCGTCTGCCACCACGACGATCCGAGCCGGACGAACACCACGCCCATCAGCGCGAGACAACCCAGCACCACCGCCACTCGCGCCGCGTAACGGCGGGGCTGCCGGTCGAGGAGACCCGCGCCTCGGACCAGGCGGGACAGGTCGGCGTAATCACTGCCACGGTCACTGCGGGCGTCAAGATCTGTATCACTCACCGTCGCCACTCCTTGTCAGCCACGACAACCAGCTCACTGACTCCGCCGTCAGCCATGACCGGGGCACGCAACTCACGCGTGACCCCTGCAGAGATCGAACAAGCGAACCGCCACTAATGGTCTCAGTCTTCCTCAGAGCCGCCTCCCACGCAGAAAACCAGCTCACGGTGCCCGAGGCGAGTGGAATTCACTTCATGCATGTCCGCCGATTAGGCACGTGGCTTCGTCCGTCGAGTCTGACAATCAGGACTATGCAGGCATGATGGGCTCAAGGGGTAGTCATGGCACGAAAGAGGAAGTCCGCCGCATGGCGAGCGCTCATCCTTGGCTTCGCGGCCGGGACACTGACCGGAGCGGCGGGCACGCTCACGCTCCGACGTCGCGGCCAGGATGGTGAATTCTCAACAGGAGATGTCGCCGGCCAGCTCGACGGTGGCCTCACTCCGCCGCTCGGCGGGCCTATCAACCCGTTGCCGCAGGGACCTCCTGTCAGCCTGCCCGCGCCGCCGCGCGGCTGACCCCCGCACAGCGTCTCGGACCACTTCCCGGCGAGAGATGTGAGTACTGATGCCAGAACGACCTAGCGGCAACCCGGCGCCGCGTCTGCCGACGCGCCGGTCTCTGAGCAGCGCGCCACCGAGCAGATCACCCGGCTCGTGCGCGACGAGTTGACGATGGCGCGGGCTGAGATGACCGCCAAGGGCAAACGCGCAGGCGTCGGTGCCGGGCTGCTCGGTGGCGGTGCGATGCTCGGGCTCTTCGCTGGCGCGACCGCCGTGGCCACAATCGTGCTGACCCTGGCCGCGATCATGCCCGATGCCGTGGCCGCCTTGATCGTCGCGGTGGTCCTTGCCATCGCCGCCGCAATCGCGGCCCTACGCGGGAAAAGCAGGTCTGTGAGGCTCTGCCCGCCACACCCACAGCGACCAGGGACAGCGTGCGAGCCGACGCCGAGACGATACGTGGCGCAGCGAGTCGGCGGCAGCCATGAGCACACCATCCGGAAGCAGCGCCCCGGGCCCAGACCCGACACGACATCCAGCAGACCCGTGCCGAACTCGGCGAAACTGTAGCCGCACTGACCGCCAAGACCGACGTCAACACCCGTGCGCGCATCAAAGCCACCGCCGCCGTCGGCGGACTCCGACAGCGGGTCATCCAAGCCGGCCAGTCGGCGAAGACCAAAGCGACGCAGCTGGCCATCGCTGCCTCCTCGGCTGTACCACTGAGCCGCTGCGCTGGCTGGATCCGCTCACCGGCGGCTACACGGCGACGAAAGTCACGTCGTCGAGGGCGACAGCCCTGCCGCTTTCATCGACGAACGCCACGTCCAGCTGCGCGCCCGTGCTGCGGCTGCGACGCTGCGCACTGGGCCCGGCGGCCGGTGCGCAGTGCCGATCGCCCCACTGCTGAAGCGCGCCGAGGACGATCCGCAGTTCCTCGCCCGCCGGCGTGAGGTGGTACTCGTACCGAATGCGGTGACCCGGCTCATGGTACGGGCGCTTGTTCATGATGCCGGCCTTGACCAGGGTGGCCAGGCGGTTGCTCAGCAGGTCGGTGGAGATCTCTAGCGCGTCGTTGAACTGCCCGAATCGGGTGCTTCCCGACAATGCCTCGCGGAGGATGAGGAAGGTCCAGCGTTCGCCAACAATCTCCAGGCTACGGGCGATTGAGCAGACCGGGTGCTCCTGATCAAGCGTCACCTTCTTCATGGGGCCAGCGTACATCTAACTTGCTATTCCAAAGTCACGTGCTAGCTTGGAACTTCAAAGTCAGGGGTCGGCCCCCACCCGAGCGCCGTCACCCCGCGAAGCAACGGAGATCCACATGCCGCAGATCCACGTACGCCAGAACAGCGCCACCTACTGGACGGCGACCTTCGACAACGGTCCGGTGAACCTGATGGACCCGGACACGCTCTACGAACTCGACGCCCTCGTGTCACGCCTGGAGACCGATCCCGACGTGCAGGTCGTCGTCTTCGACAGCGCCAACCCCGACTACTTCATCGCCCACTGGGACATGGCCGCCGATCCGCAAACCGTCGTCGGCATGGCGACCGAAAGCTCCAAGCGGCGCGGCATGCACCCGTACACCGACCTCTTCACCCGGCTGAGCCGGCTGCCCGTCGTCACCATCGCCTCGGTGCGCGGACGCGTCCGGGGCGCCGGCAGCGAGTTCATCCTGGCCTGCGACATCCGGTTCGCCAGTCGAGAGCGCGCCGTACTCGGACAGTTCGAGGTCGGGTTGGGCGCCGTGCCCGGCGGTGGCACGACGGCCTGGCTTCCTCGCCTGATGGGACGGGGCCGTGCGCTGGAGGTGCTCCTGGGCGCTGACGACTTCCCAGGCGACCTGGCCGAGCGGTACGGGTACGTCAACCGGGCCCTGCCCGACGGCGAGTTGGACGAGTTCGTGGACGGCTTCGCCAGCCGGATCGCCGGCTTCGACAAGCAGGCGATCGTGGAGACGAAGGCGCTGGTCAACCGCGTCGACCTGCCGTCGGACGACGAATTTGTCGCCGCCCTCGACGGCTATTTCGCCTCCTTCTCCCGCCCCGGCACCCAGGCTCGCGCGGCAGCGTTGTTCGAGCTCGGTGTACAGCAGCCCGGCGATGGCGAACTCCGGCTTGGTCATCACGTAGCGCAGTTCAAGGGCGACGCCGGGGCACAACGCTAACCGGTCCTTCGGGTGAACAGAGCCGCCGAGTTCCGCGGTGGCTCTGTTCACTGTGCTCGCCGATGTGCCAAACATCGGCGAGCAAGAGCGACCAGAACGGCACGGGCCGGACACTGTCATCCGACAGTGGAACAACGAAGGCCGCGACATCCGCTCATCGGCTACTTATCTACTGGTGCTACGACCGCAGCCCGGCCAGGCTTGGTCGAGGTGACCGGCGGGACGGCTCTCTCATCGGCTGCCCACCGCAGTTTGGTGTCGCTCTCATCTGGCTGCGCCCTGCCGGTCACCGTGGCACGGAGAGGCCAGTGCGCTCGGAGCGACGAGATGAGATGGTCCGCGGTTGCGGACTCCCGGTCGGGGTTCCCCGGGTAGCCGGGGCCGGGTCAGATGCCGAGTGACCTCCGGGTGGCCTGGACGGTGTCGAACAGTTCCTCGTAGCAGTCGAAGCCCTGCTCGATGCAGTCCATGTCGACCCTGCATTCGCGCTGTCGAGCCCGCAGCAGCGACTCATCCGGCACGTACACCGGAAAGGTCAGATAATCGACGTCGGGAACCCGTTCCCGGAGCACGGCGACGTCGTCCCGCACGCCTTCCCTGAACTGAAGCCAGCCGCTGAGGTCGTCGTAGACGACCGCGCGTGGTGGGCCACCGATCACCGCGTCGGCGCCGGCTCCAGCCGCACTCGGCGACCTGGCCGGTCCACCTCGGCGATCGTGACGGTGACTATCTCTCCCATTGCTGGATGCCGGGTCAGCACTGACTCGTGGACCAGACCCGCGATGCCGGGCGCGACGCGGACGAAAACACCGAACGGCACCACCTTGACGACCGGCCCGGACAGCACCTCACCAACCCGGTCCGCGAACTGGACCAGCGGATCCTCCTGCAACGCCTTCAGCGACAGCTGCACCTGCCCCCGAGTGGCGTCGAAATCGAGCACCTCGGCGGAGACTTGCTCGCCTGCGTGCACCACCTCGGCAGGATCCCAGAAATAGTCCCAGGTCAGCTCAGGAATCCGAATGAAACCCGTGCCGGGCGAACTGGCCGGATCGCCGTCGAGACGAACAAAGACGCCGAAGTTGTGGATCTCTGAGATGATTCCGCGCACCACCGCGCCGCGCTCCGGCTGACATACAGACATGGCAGGACTGTATAGCTGGGGGGTAGCGATCTCTGGCCCTTGACCAGGGTGCGGGTTCCGCCGCAGATGGCGCACGGCGGGTCGGGCCATCTGCCCCGGACGGACGCAGGAGGATGTGACGGTGCGCCACGAGCATCACGTCTTCCACAACCCGCCGCCGTCGACACCTGCCGAGGTAGACACCGCGCTCGACCGCGGCGATCTGGCTGCCGCGCTGGATGCCATGGTCGGCACCGCCTTGTACGGCGACGGAGATTGGAAAGAGCTGCAGGAACTGCACCTTCGGTTGCTCGGACACGAGGATCCTCAGGTCAGTGCCCTCGCCGCAACGTGCCTGGGGCATCTCGCGAGGGTTTACCGTCAGCTGGACGAGCGCCGGGTAGTAGCCGCCCTGCGCCGAGCGCGGGCCTTGCCACACATCCGCGGCACCGCCGACAACGCGTTGGACGACATCCGGATCTTCCTCCACCCCCGGCGCGCATGGTGGCACCGACGGGTGTGGACCGCGATCCGCCCGTGGACGTGGACCTGACTCGAATGCAGCAGTGTCACAGTGTGCGCGCGGGTAGTGCATAACCGCCCGCGGTAAAGCGTTACAGCGGTCAGCTCTGCTGGTAGTTGACGGCGGCGAAACCGCACGGCTGGTGCAGGTGCAGGTAGTAGGCACCCTCACCGTAGTCGTCCAGGTCCGCGCCGCCGATCAGACCCACATAGTCCATCGGCTGGCCGCAACCGGGGCAGTCGGCGTGCTCGGCGTCCTGGATCCAGTCCGGCCGGCCACCGAGTGTCGAGCCGCCCCGATCCCACGCGCTGGCCTGGTAAGGGCTCTGCCGGGCCGCACCGGGAACCGGCGCGAGCGCCGGCGGGTCCTCCGCTTCGGCAGACCCGAGGTAGTCCGGGCGGGTGTTGCCGGCCCACCAGGCGGTACCGCCGCCCGGCGTGACCTGGCTGTACAACGTCGTGTAGCAGGCGCAGAAGTGGCACGTCTCGATCACCAACCGCCCAGACCAGCCCGTGTGCGCCAGCGCCGCGCCCGTGGCAGGGTCCGCGGTGTCCAGGTCCGCGGCGGTCCACAGCGGCGACGCACACCACGGACAGGTGCCGCCGTCCGCGCGGCGCGGCGTCTCGCGCATGGTCCACCGGTACGCGGTGCCGCCGCACAGGTCCCGCCGTCGCCCGTCGGGTCCGACCGTCCATCCGCCCTCCCGCGCGTAGTCCAACGCACCGACGTGCAGCTCGTCCGCGCCGGCCGGTGGCCGCGTCGACCAGCGACGCATAGCGCTCTCGGCCAGCGGATGAGCGGTGTGCGCCAGGATGATCAGCAGGTGATTGAGCCGGTCCGGCGTCCGGCCGCCGTCGATCCGCTCGACAACCCGGCGGACCACGTCGGCGTCCGCAGCCCGGTACAACTTCCCCGGCCACAACACGTCGCGGTCGAGCAGAAAGCCGAGGTAAGGAGTCAACCTCTCCGGGTCGGTGTCCGCGACCACGGACAGCTCCTCGATCGCCTCGTCGTCCTCGGCCGCGACCTTGCTGATCAACTCTTCGATCATGAGGGGATGTTAGTCATGTCGATCAACCGGCCACGCGACGGATCGACGCCCGCGATGCCGCAGCACGTCGGCGCCAATCCCGTTGACTCGCCGGTACCCGGGCGCGTCGGTATGACGTCTGCGGACAAACAGCGGAGAAGCGCCTGTACGTGGGCAGGCACGCCACGAACGCCGGCCCGGTGTCAGTCCCACCACTTCCACCAGTTCTCTGGTGCCTGCTCGGCTGGCATTCCCGGCGACGAGTGGTGTCGCGTCTCTCCGAGGTCACCGGATGCAGAGCATTGCGGAATGGGCCGTCGTCGCCGTAGAGGACGGGCAGTTGATGGTCGAGTTCTCGTAGCCAGGGCAGCATGCCGGTCATCGGTAGGTGGGCCTGTTCCCAGCCGTACCACAGGGCCGTCAGCCGGGTCACTGCCTCGTCGTGTGCCGGGTCGCAGCGCTCTCTACGAGCTGGGCGCCGCGCTGTCGCCGGGTCGGCACTCATTCGGACCCGCTGGCAAGCACTGGTCACCGGCCTGGAAGCCACCCTGCCCCTACGCAAGCCCCCCGGCAGCCTCACCACGACGGCACCCCACGCCGATTAACCGATGACAGGCGGCGGCAACTACTCAGGGCACTGCGCGCCTCAACGGCTTCAACAACATCGCCGCTGCCAACCGGCATCACGCCCGCGACAGCACCCGCCCGCTCGCCCTACTCGGAATCATTTGACGACTTTGCGGGGGCACTGGGTCGTCGACCTGGGCATCGACAAGCTCGTCCGGTACGCGGCGGAGGCGGGTCCGCGACGGCGAGGTGACCGCCACCGAGCCGACGATCTCCTTCGACGGCGAGAATCTGGCAGTGCGATCGCCCTCGACGGCGACCTGCTGTACGTGGCCAACCAGAACTCGCACAGCGTGGTGACCTTAACGGCCGGCCGCGCACCGGAGCCGACCGGCCAGGTGCTCGAGATCGGCTCGCCCGCGCGCATACTCGTCTGAACCTTTCGCCCCGGCGGCTGCTACTCATCTGGAGTGGGGGGTGAGCGGATGGATCCGGGCAGTGACGACGCGTTGCTGCGGTCGATCGCGGCCGGTGACGCCGCCGCGCTGTCCCGGCTCTACGAGCGGTACTCCGGCGCGCTCTTCGGCTATCTGCACCGGCTGGCCGGCGACCGGATGACCGCCGAGGAGATCCTGCAGGACACGATGCTCGCGGTCTGGCGGTCGGCCGGCGCCTTCGAGGGGCGGTCGAAGGTGACGACGTGGCTGTTCGGCGTCGCCCGCCGCCAGGCGCACAACCGGTTACGCGGCAGGTCCGCGCCCGAGCCCGCCGGCGCCGACCTGCCCGACCGACCCGATCAGGGCGTCGGCCCGGAGGACCTCGCGATCGCGGCGGCCGGCGGGACCCCGGTGGCCGCCGCCATCAACCTGCTCCCCGCGCATCACCGGGACGTGATCGCGCTGGTGTTCGTGGCCGGCCTGCCGCTCGCCGACGTCGCCGAGGTGCTCGCGATCCCGGTCGGCACGGTCAAGAGCCGGCTGTATCACGCTCGGGCCGCCGTCGCCGCGGCGCTCACCGCTCAGGAGGTGCCCGAATGAAGGACCTGTTGCCCGCGTACGCCGCCGGCTCGCTTTCCGGACCGGACCGCGACCGGGTCCGCGCGCATCTCGCCGACTGCCCGCGCTGCCGCGCCGACCTGGCCGCCTGGCAGGCTATCGCGGTGGCCGCCGCGCCGGCCGCGACGCCGCCGGACCCGGCGTCGCTGGTGCGGACGGTGCTGAGCCGCAGCACCATCGAACCCATCGTCCGCCGGCCCCCGCGGCGGGTGCGGCACCTCGTCGCGCTGGTCGCGGCCGAGGCGCGGCTGATCCGGCCGGCCGCGCCGATCGCCTCGGCGCTGGTGATGGCCCTCGGCGCGGGACTCGTGCTGCTGCGGACCACGGCCGGCGCGGACCTGATGCTCTCCCTGATCGCGCCAATCGTCGCCGCCGCGGGGATCGCGGGCACCTACCGTTCCCGCCGCGACCCGGCCGCCGAGCTGCTCGCCGCCACACCCACCTCCGGCCGGCTGCTGCTGCTCATCCGCATCGCGCTGGTGTTCGGCTACGACCTGGTGCTCGCCCTGGGCGCCTCCGCGGTGCTGACCGCCACCGGAGCGGCGGGCGCGGACGGCCTGAACGAGCTCGTCGGCGCCTGGCTCGGGCCGATGGCGCTGCTGTCCTCGGTGAGCCTGTTGATCGCCGTCTTCCTCGGGCCGGACGCGGCGCTGGGCACGGCCGTCGGGTTGTGGGCGGTGCGGGTGCTGGCGGGCGGCGTGCTGATCCCCGACGGCTGGCCGGCCTGGTCGATCATTGAGGTCTGGTCGACGAACGCGCCGGTGCTCTTGGCCAGCGCCGCCCTCGCGATCGTCGCGGTGGCGATGTCCGGCCGCGGTGAACCTCACGGCGGCGGACGCGCTACCCACCCGATGTGAGACCACTGACCCTCTGGCGGTACGAGATGCGTCGGGCGGGCTGGGCGGCCTTCCTCGGCCCGCCCATCGCCCTCGTCCTCGGCATCACGGCCGCGCTCGCGAATCCGCAACCGAGCGACCCGACCACCGCCCGCATCCTGCTCGGCACCCTGGAGATGGCGATACCGCTCGCCGCCGCGGTCGCCTGTTCCTCCCTCGTCGGCCGGGATCCGGCCCGCGAGCTCCAGCTCGCCTCGCCGACGCCGTACCGCGTCACGCTGCTGCGCCGGATGATCGTGACGCTCGGCTGGACCGCGGCGGTCGCCGTGCCGGCGGCGGTCGTGCTGATCGCGACCGGCTGGTGGGCCCGCTGGCCGGAGAACCACGGCGCGTTCGCCGGCCAGCTCACCTGGCTGGCGCCGACCCTGGGCCTGAGCGGCCTGGCCTTCGCCGCGGGCGCCGTCTTCCGCAGCCCGGGCGCGGCCGGCGCCCTGGTCACCTCGGTGTGGGCGATCCAGCAGTTCTTCGCCGGCTCGGCGCAGGCGCACCTGCCGGGCCGGCTGCTCTACCTGTTCGCGACGACCCGGGGCGCGGCGCCCGGCGACTGGACCGCGAACCGCCTGACGTTGCTCGGCGCGGGCGCCGCGCTCATCGTGTTCGCCCTGGTCCTGCTGGGCCGCTCGGAACGCCTCATCGGCGAGGAGGACGAATGACCACCTTTGTTGCCAGCCTGCGGTACGAGTTCCGGATGCAGGTCCGCAAGCGGACGGTGTGGATCGTGCCGGCGCTGACCCTGGTGCTGTTCGTGCTGATCGGGGGCAGCCTGCTGCGGGACCTGTTCGATCCGGGCGAACGGCCGGTCGATCCGCGGACCGCCGTGGTCGGCCTGGCGGTCCAGCTCCACGCGCTGCTGTCGATCGGGTTCGGCTGCCTGCTCGCCGACCGGCTGATCCGCGACGACCGGCTGAAGGTGGCGTCGATCCTGGACGCGACGCCCGCCTCGCCGAGGGCGCGCCTGCTCGGCAAGTACGTGGGCGCCGGCGCCGCGACGGCCATCCCGGTCGCGGTGGCGTACTTCGGCTTCGCCGCGGCGTACGCGGTGGACACCGGGGAGCCCCGGGCGCTGGGCTGGGCGCTGGCCGCCTTCGGGGCGGTGTTCATCCCCGGCCTGCTCTTCGTGGCCGCCTTCGCGATGGCGGCGCCGCTGGTCATGCCGGCGCCGTTGTTCCGTGTCCTGTTCGTCGGCTACTGGCTGTGGGGCAACGTGGTCTCGCCGGACATGATGCCGACGCTCGCACGGACCCTGGTTCACCCCCTGGGCGGTTATCCGCTTGCCGCGCTGTTCGACTTCCACGGCATCGACGGCCAGGAAACCTGGGCCGGCCCGATACCCGGCGCGACGCTCAACGCCCTGCGGCCCGACCCGACGCCGGCGCTGGCCTGGCTGTCCATCGCCCTGCTGTTGATCATCGCCGCCGCCGTGCTCGCGGGCGGCCACGCCCTGCGCGCGCGCCGCGTCCGATAACGAGCCCGCGTTCGACAACGAGAAGGAACTCCCATGCGAATCGAGATCTCCGGCCTGACGAAGACGTACCGCGGTGGGGTGGCCGCCATCGACGGCCTCGACCTGACGGTGCCCACCGGGATGTTCGGCCTGCTCGGCGCGAACGGCGCCGGCAAGACCACGCTGATGCGCATCCTGGCCGGCATCGTCCGTCCGACGTCCGGCCGGGTCACTGTGGGCGAGCACGACCTCGGCACCGGCGCCGGGCGGACCGCCGTGCAGCGTGACCTCGGCTACCTGCCGCAGGACCTCGGCGTCTACCCCGACCTGACCGCCCGGCAGTTCCTCGACTACGTGGCGCTACTCAAGGGCATGGACGACCGGACCGTCCGGCGCCGGCGGGTCGGCGAGCTGCTGGAGGTGGTGGCGCTGACCGAGCACGCGGACCGGCGGCTGCGCGGCTTCTCCGGCGGCATGCGGCAGCGGGTCGGCATCGCCCAGGCCCTGCTCGCCGACCCGCAGCTGCTGATCGTGGACGAGCCGACCGCGGGCCTCGACCCGGAGGAGCGGATCCGTTTCCGCACGCTGCTGTCCCAGTTCGCCGGCCGGCGCACGGTCCTGCTGAGCACGCACATCGTCGACGACATCGGGCAGACCTGCCGGGAGGTGGCGGTGCTCGCCAAGGGGCGGCTCATCTTCCGTGGCACGGTCGAGGAGCTGACCCGCCGCGCCCAGGGGCAGGTCTGGTCGGTCGTCACGGACGGACCGGCGCCGACCGAGGGGACGGTGGTGTCCGCGCTGCCGCACGACGACGGCATGCGCTACCGGATCGTGGCGCCGTCCGCGCCGAGCCCCGGGGCGCGTCCCCTGGAGCCCGGCCTGGAGGACGGCTACCTCGCGGTGGCTACCGGTCGGGGTAACGCTTCGCGGCAGCCAGCTTCGCCGCCAGGACGTCGGCCGTGACCCGGGCCTCCTGCTTGTAGACCACGACGTAGCCGGGAGTGTCGCGCTGGAAGCGCCAACCCTCGGCGAGCGGCCCGGCGTCGTACGCGGCGAAGCCGATCGCGGCGAGGAACTCGCCGACCGTCCGCTTCGCCACGGCATCGTCGCCTGCGATGGGCAGCGGAAGGCGGCAACATCCCGCACCCGCGATGCCCAACGATGCGCATGGATGAGAAACCTGGTTGCCGACCCCGGTAAATGGGAGGTTTGGGGGGACGGCTCAAAACCCATAGGCAAACTTAAAGCCCTGACCAGCGTTTCCGCTGGTCAGGGCTTCTGTCTGCCGGGACGGCCGGATTTGAACCGACGACCCCTTGACCCCCAGGCAACAATCAAGGCGTCGGTCAACAGCGCACCCGATAGCGCAGGTGAAGCACCCGGTTGCCCTGAATCACCACGTCAGGTTCCTCCAACAGGTGCTGCGCGTCGACCGACCCGAAGTAGCGCTTGCCGGACCCGAACACGACGGGTACGACGTCCATGCGCACCTCGTCGACCAGGCCCGCGGCAAGCACCTGGCCACCGACGTCGCCAGCGGCGACCTCGACCATGCGGTCACCCGCAAGCTCCTGCGCCTTGGCCACGGCTGCCTCGACGCCGTCGACGAAGTGAAACGGCGCCTCGGGGTCCCAGCCCTCGGGCGCCGGCCGGTGCGTCACGACGACCACGTGGTCGATCCCGCCCGGAGGCTTCCCGTCCCAGCCGTCCGTCATGTCGAAGACGTGGCGGCCGGCGATTGTCGCCCCGATCTGGTCCCAGTACGGCCGGGTGTAGTCGTAGGACGTTTGTGACACCTTCAGTTCGCCGCTCTCGTCCAACGGGACGTCACCGCTGAGCAACCAGTCGAACAGCGGTCCGGGCTGGTCGTTCTCGTCCGCGATGAACCCGTCTACTGACACCGAGCTGTACATGACTACTTTGCCCATGGGCGCTCCTCTGCTTGGGGGATGTCCTCAGGTTAGAGTTTCGTGGGCTGTCGCTCTTGTAAGAAATCAATCGGCCGGCAGCGGCCAGCCGTCCAGCACGTGGCCGGGATGTTCGCGCAGGAACCGCCGCCGGACTTCGACATATCGTGTCGGTGTGAGCCCGGTGAAGGCCCGGAACTCGTGGCCGAAGTGGGCCTGGTCGAAGTAGCCTGCGCTACTGGCGAGGTCGGCCCAGTCGATCGGTTCGGCGGGGTTGATCGCGAGCACGGTGGCGGCGAAGCGGTAGGTGCGGGCCAGCCGCTTCGGCGTGACGCCGATGAGCTCCTTGAACCGCTGTGCCAGGTGAGTGCTGCTGACACCCGCTGCCACCCTCAGGTCGCCGATCGCCGCCGCCCCGCTGGTCGCCGCGATGACGCTGCTCGTATGGCGGACCAGCCCCAGGCCGGCCGCGTCGCCTAGCCGTCGCATTAGCTCCTCCTCGAGCAGCGTCAGCATCTCGTGCGGTCCGTCCGCCGTGGCCAGCCGGTCTCGCAGCTGAGCAATGGCGGGCCGACCCCAAACCTGCTCTACCGTCACCGGCCGGTCACACAGTTCGGCCGCGGGCATCGGCAGGAACGGCGCCGGCCCCCACGGCTTGAAGTGCACGCCGACGGACCGGGTCCGGGGTGGGTAGCCGAACTCCAACGCGCGGGTGGGCGTGGTGACCACGCAGCCGTCGGCGTACTCGGCCGTCTCGATGTCGGTGCCGGCGCGAATGCGAAACGGTGCCCCGAGGTTGACGATGAGGAACGCCGCCGGACTTGCCGGCAGCGTCAGCCGGGCGTACGGCGACGCACCCTCCAGGTAGTAAAGGTCGTCGATCAGCCCGTCCAGCGGCGGTCGCGGCACTCTGGACACGTACTCCACGCCCACAGTATCGCCGGCATCGCGCGCCGAAATGGTCCAGCCGCGCTGCCGCCAGCATCGAGCCGGCGCCGATCCCGGACGAGCGCCCGGCCGCGGACATTTGCGTGGGATACGCGTGCCGCGTGCGCGATGGAGGATTCTCGGCCCTCCAGTGTCGCGCCGCATGGGGGAGGCGCTAAACCAACCCTCTGCTGCGTTACCGCGCCCTGCTACGCGGCCGCGGGCTGTTCGCCGCCAAAGTCGACCTCGTCCAGCGCGGATGTCTGGGTGTCGGAAGAGCGCCGCCATGAGTGTTGGCTGGTCTGCTCGTTGTAGCGGGATCGGGGATGACGGGGGTGTGCAGGTCGGTCATCCGTGGGGTCAGTTCTGGTTCACCGGCCACACTGCCGCCGGATCGCAGTGGGCCGGGCAGGCCAGCAGGTAGACCTCGTTGCCAAGAAACAGCCAGTAGGTGTCGGCGCGGATGTTGTAGGCCTGCTCTGGCTGGCCGGGGTGAACGGCGAACTCCATGCCCTCCGGAACCTGGCAGACGTACACCAGATCGGCGCCGCACGCGCACCTGTAGTACTCGGGATCCTGCGCCCAGGACGGAGTACCACCGACCTTGAAAAGCTGGGCTCCGAGCCCTCGCGAATTGAGGGTGTCCATCAACGGCCGCAGCGTCAGGGGCAGTGCGCACACGGACGGTTCGGCCTCAGCCGCTGGCAGCACCGCGTGGCGCTGGAGCAGCACCCGCCAGAACGGGCGCGGGTAGGGCGGCTGCGGAGCGTCCCAGTACCGGGGTACAAGCCGACCGCCGGCCGACTCGGGTTCGGATGCGTCGTTGTGGGCACGGCAGTGGAAGACCAGCAGGTGGTCTCCGCCGAAAATCTCGACGTCCGGGGGTATGTCGAGTTGAAAGAACAGAGCCATCCGCTCGCCGCAGAAACACTCAGGCCATTCCTGGCCGTCGTCGAGGAATGGCCAGCCGCCCACCGAGTTCCGCATCGGCCGGTCCAGCGGCTCGGTCCCGACCTCGACCACGTGGACAGGCGACATCGCCCCCACTTTCCCCAGCTCACGTTCGACCACCCGCTCACCCTAAGGGCTGTCGTATGGCTGCTGTTGCGGCGTACTGGCGCACCAACCTCGAGGAAAGACCAAGATCGTCTAGCCGGACGTGTCACGGATCAAGTGACAGCGATCCGTAACGCATCAAGTGGAGCCCGACAAACGGGCACCATGCGCTGTCCCGTCACGGGACATGCATGACACTCGCGTCTCAACAGATGCTTGACATGATCAAGTTGGGGCTCTCGCGCTGCGCTTACTCAGTGTTCAGAGGAACCGTCTGCCCTTGCCTCGCTTCGAGGACCACCCGCTGGCGCAGAGGTTGAGCCAAGTTCAGGGTGGCAGTTCGTGAGTAGCCGGCAAGCGTGCATACCTCGTTGGTGGCATGAGGTTGGGCGATGACGATGACGATGACCGCGTTGGCCGATTCGACGGCCTCAGCGTGGTAGTCGGCACCGCAAGGTCTGGTTGCCGGTTCCCGAGTGCCAGTGAAGGTGACAGTCAACCGGGTGCCGGCCCTGGTACCGGTGGCTGATTCGATGGAGATGCCAGGTGGGGAGTTCCATGGCGGCGGTGTCACAGTAACGGTCGCTGAACCACGCGCGTTGATGACCGCCTGGTCATAGCGGGTCAGGGCCTCGCCCGCTTGCTGGCGCATCTCGCCCAAGCTTTCCCCCTTGGGTAGTACACCCTCGTGCGGGTTGTTCACCTCCGAGCTGCAGCCACCCAGCACTGCCACTGCCGCAGCACCCAAGAACAGCCAGCGGCGTCGGGCCATCATCAAGCCACCTCCGCAGCTCATGTCGAAGCTCATCGCCTGAGCACACCGGCCGAATCCGCGAGGTCGACCGGTGAGCGGCCTTCGGCAGCCGCCAGGGGACGATGATCACCAAGAGTATCGACGGAGGAGGGCATGTCTAGGCCAACGTCAAGCACCTCGTGGGACGGATTCGTCAAGCATGTGGTGACGATGGGTACGGACCTGCCGCCGCGAGCTGCTCGACCGAACCCTCATCTGGAACCAGCGTCATCTCCTGCACGCCTTACGCGAATACGAGGCGTTCTACAACTCGCACCGGCCGCACTAAGGCATCACCAACGCCAGACCACTCCAGCCGCTGCCCGAACCGATCACCGATCCGGTGCCCGCGCCGACCGGCCGGCCGCGCTCGGCTCCGGCTCGCACCGCAGCAGCCAGCGCGGCGACCTGCTCCGGCCGGCCGATCGGCACCTCGACGGGAGTGATGCCGGCATCCCAGGCCCGACCGGCCAGTGCCACCGTCTCCCCCGGTGGCCGGCCCCGCAGGATCACCATGATCCGCTGATCATCGAACAAGTCCTCGAAGGACATCGCCGCTCTCCCATCCCGCGCCACGGTTACGTCCTGGTAGCGACCTGCACCAGCGTGTCCGGTGGCAGCTCGCCGAGGTCACCGACCGCCCGGAGCGCGGCAGCCGCCACCAGGTGCCCCAGCCTCAGCCGGGCCCTCTCCGGCAGGTCCCGGACCAGCCCATACAGGTAGCCGGCGGCGAACGCGTCGCCGGCACCGACCGGCTCGACCACCTCGACCACGGGTGCCGGTTCGAACGTGCTCCCGCCCGGACCGTACGAGGTAGCCCCGACCGAGCCGTCCTTGACCACCAGCGTCCCCGGACCCGGCAGGCGCTCGCGCACCTCGTCGGGATGCCTGGTGCCCCACAGGGTCGCCGCCTCGTCCAAGCCGACCAGCACGAGGTCCGCCTGATCAGCCAGGCCGGCCAGCACCGGCCCCGCCGTCCGTACCGGCCACAACGCCGGTCGGAAGTTGACGTCGAAACTGATCATCGCGCCTGAGACCGGCCGCTCGGCGAGCGCGTACGAGACCAGGTCGGCACAGGCCTCGGAGAGCGCGGCGGTGATGCCGGACAGATGCAGCACCGTGCTGCCGGTCAGCTCCGGTGTCCGCCAGAGGGAGCGGTCCATCGCTGCGGCGGCCGAACCCCGCCGGTAGTAGTGCACGGTGGTGCCGCCCGGACCAGGATCCTTGAAGAACACACCAGTCGGCGCGATCGGGTCCACCTCGACCAGGCTGACGTCCACACCCGTGGCGCCGATACGGGCGGTGAGCAGGTCGCCGAGCGGGTCGGCACCCACCCGACTCTGCCAGGCCACCCGCAGGCCCAGCGCGGCCAGGTTCATCGCGACGTTGGATTCCGCGCCGGCCACGTCGAGTCGCGTCGTGCCGCCCTCGCACAGCGGCCGGGGTGGATCCGGGACCACCAGGGCCATCGACTCACCGACGCAGACCACGTCATATCCGGTGCCGGACGATGCCGTTCCGAAGACCGAGGTCATCGACGCTCCCCCGTTGAGAGCCGGGCCGCACACATCGTCGGCGGGCCGTCGGGCACCGACTCCGCGTAGGTTTCCGAGTTCTCCGTTGGTGCGTAGCCCAGCTCGCGTCGGGCTGCACCGAGGTCGCACATGCCACGGGTGTTGGCCGAGGTGATCGAGTATGCACCGAAACCGATCTCGGCGCTCAGCGCACGGCGTACCGCCTGGCCCAGGTCGGCGGTGCCCAGCCAGGTGTCCAACCATCCGCGATGCGCCGGCGCTGGCCGCACGCCCCCGAGCCGCAGGCAGACCACGGACATCGCACCCGAGTCGGCGTACACCCGCGCCGCCGCCTCGGCGAACACCTTGGTCGCGCCGTACCGGCAGCACGGGTGGGGCAGCCAGTCGTCCCGCACCGGGACGGCTTCGGGCCGGCGGGCCAGCGGGTGGTAGCCGCCCATCGCATGTACGGAGCTGGCCAGTACGACCCGGCGCACGCCTGCCAGGACGGCCGCCTCCAGCATCGCCGTCAGTACGTCGACGTTGGGTCCGCGCAGCCGGTCCCAACCGTCGCCGGGCCGGGGATTGCCAGCCAGGTGCACCAGGGCGTCGACGCCGTCGCACAACCGCTCGGCCAATCCCGGATCGGCGAGGTCGCCGACCACGACCTCGTCCGCGACCGCGCCGCCCGGCGGGAGACGGACGTCGGTCAGCCGGAGCTGATGCCCGGGAGCCAGCTCCGGTGCCAGCAGTTGGCCAACCCCACCGGCCGCACCGGTGATCAGTACACGCATGCTCGTCACCAGTTCGTGAACGATCCGTCGCGCCGGCGCAGCCGGGGCAGCGGCGCCGGCCCCCGGAGATCGAGCCGGCGGGCGGCGGCGAGATCCAGCTCGACGCCGAGGCCCGGCCGCCGCGTCGGAGTGACCCGACCGGCGCGCAGCTCGGGCCAGGCGGTGATCACCTCCGAGGGCGCGAACTCCGGCTGAGGCTGCTCCTGCACGGAGACGTTGGGCAGCACCAGGTTCAGGTGCGCCGACGCCGCGGCGGTGACCGGTCCGAGCGGATTGTGGGTAGCCAGGTTGATGTGGTGCACCTCGGCCAGCGCCGCGATCTTGCGGGCCTCGGTCATCCCGGTGTTGGCGACATCCACCCGGGCGTGGTCGATCAGTTCGCCCTCGAGCAACGCGCGGAACTCCCACTTCGTACCGAGCTGCTCACCGGCGGCGAGCGGCACCGTACTGCGCTCACGCAGCATTCGGTAACCGTCCAGGTGCTCGCTGCGCAACGGGTCCTCGACGAAGTACGGCCGCAGCGGCTCCAACTCCCGGCACAGGGTCACCGCCTGCGCCGGATCGAGTCGGGTGTGTACGTCGAGCAGCAACTCCACCTCGTCACCCAGCGCCGTGCGCAGCCGCTCCATGGTGGCGAGGGTGTACCGCAGCGCGGCCCGCTGGTCGTACTCGCCGCCGGCGTCCGGACTGTTCGCCGCCACCCGCAGGTGCCGCCATCCCGCCTCGACCAGCCGTTCGCACTCCGCGACCATTGTTGCCGGTTCGCTGCTGCGCACGTGGACGTAGCACTCGACATGGTCGCGGGAGGCCCCACCGAGCAGCTCGTACAAGGGAACACCGAGGGTCTTGCCGCGAATGTCCCAGAGCGCCACGTCGATCGCGGCCAGCACGGAGCCCAGTACGCCGGACGCGGGGAAGAAACCCGAGCGGAACAGCAGCTGCCACAGGTGCTCGATCCGGCCGGGGTCGGCTCCGACGAGCAGTTCGGCGAAGTCGTCCACCGCGCCGCGTACGGTACGCCAACGGGCACGCATGCCGACCTCACCCACGCCGTACTCGCCGGAGTCGGTGCTGACGACCACGAGCAGCATCACGCTGCCGCCGTCCGGCACGGTCAACAACTCCAATTCGGTGATCTTCAAACTGTCCCGTCCCAGGTGTATCCCGGAGCCGCACCGACCCCGACCGAGGCTGCGAAGATGAGTCCACTGTCTGGTGCCGCCCCTCGGGTGGCGTCATCCAGCCCAATGAACGCTGAGGTGATCACCAGCATCCCGTCGACCAGGCAGCAGGCGGTCGGCCGGGGCACCGGTACGTCCACTCGGGCGAGCGGGGTGCCGTCCGGGGCGAACCGGCGCACACTCCAGCCGTCCCACATCGCGATCCACAGGCAGCCCTCGGCATCGACGCAGAGCCCGTCGGGGGTGGCGTCGGTGAACACCACGAGGGGGCGCCGGTCGCGGGCGGTACCGGTGGCCGAGTCGTACCGGTAGCTGTCGAGCCGCCGTCGCCGACTGTCCACGTGGTACATGGTGTCCCCGGCTGGGCTGAATCCCAGCCCGTTGGCGCACCCGATGCCGGTCAACACGGTGGCCACCGTGCCGTCCGGATCCAGCCGGTACAGTGCGCCGGACCAGGGCTCGGTGCCGCCGAGTATCTGGCTACCGGCGAGAAAGCGGCCGTACGGGTCGCAGGCACCGTCGTTCATCTGGGTGCCCGGGGCGCTGACCTCGCCGCCCAGCGAACGTACCGCGCCGGTGGCCGATACATGGTGGAATCCCCGGCCGGCCGCCACCACCCAGCCGCCGCCGAGGGCCGTCACCGGCGTGACCACCCCGGTCGGCGCACCGATCCGGTACTCGGCCAGCACGTCGATCCGATTGCCGGCCAGCCGTCCGCGAAGCAGCCGGCCGGCGGAGATGTCGACCCACAGCAGTTCGCCGGTCCGTGGATCGAGCCGCGGTCCCTCGCCCAGGTGGTAGCGCTCGGTCGAGACCGGGTGGGCGACCAGCCGTTCAGGATTTGACCGCACCGGCGATCCCGTCGACGAACGTGCGCTGTAGCAGCAGGAAGATGGCGATGATCGGCAGCAGGCTGATGGTCGCCCCGGCGGCCAGTCCGCCCCAGTCGGTGGCTTCCTGCCCGAAGAAGCTGTACATGCCCACGCCGAGCGTTCGCAGCTCCGGCCGCCCCAGGGTGAACACCAGCGGGATGAAGAACGCGTTCCACGCGGCCATGAAATTGAACAGCGCGACGGTACCGATCACCGGCTTGGCCAGCGGGAGCATGATCCGGAAGAAGATGCGGGGATAGCCCGCACCATCGATCCGGGCGGCGTCCTCCAGCTCCTGGGGCATGCCGGAGAAGTACCCCATGAAGAGCAGGATGGGTACCACGAGCGCCGGCCCCGCGGTCGCCAGCACGGCACCGAGCAGCCCATTGTTGAGTCCGAGCCCGTCGACCAGCTTGAAGATCGGGATGATCGTGTAGCCGTGCGGGATAAACATCGTCGCGATGAGCAGCCCCACGATGAACTTCTTGCCGGGCACGTCGCCCCGGCCGAGGGCGTAGCCCGCCGTGGCGGAGGCCAGCACCACGATGAGCACCGTGGTGACCGAGAAGACGACGGTGTTGGACAGGTACGCGCCGAAGTGCGCGGTTTCCCATGCTCGGCTGAAGTTGTCGAGGGTCCACTGCTTGGGAAGCACCGACAGCCCGCCGAGGAACACCTCCCGCTCCGACTTGAACGCGGTGGAGACCATCCACACGAACGGGTAGATCCATACCACGCTGAGCGGGATCAGCAGCACATGCCAGAGGTGTATCCGGCGCACTAGCGACCTCCCCTCAGGTACTGCCGGCGTAGCAGAGGCCCTTGCAGGACCGTCATCACCAGCGTGATCACGCCGAAGACGACTCCGGCGGCACAGGCGAAGCCGTACCGTGGCGCGTTCAGTTCGGGGTTGAACGCGTACCGGTAGATGTAGGTGCCGACGACGTCGGTGGCGTAGTTGGGGCCGGCCTGGGTCATCGCCTGCACGAGGTCGAACGGGTTCATGCTCTTCTGAAAGGTGAGCAGCAGGATCACCACGCCGATCGGGGCGATGATCGGGAGCGTGACGTGCCGCAGCGTCTGCCGGCCGTTCGCCCCGTCGATCTTCGCCGCCTCGTACAGGTCATCGGGCACGGTCTGCAACGCGGCGAGCCAGTAGATGAGGGTGATGCCGAATCCCTTCCACACGTCGATCGTCATGACCGTGGGCAGGGCGTACGACTCGGAGAGGAAGGTGATCGGCGAGTCGACGAGCCCGGCGGAGCTCAGGGTCTCATTCACGAAGCCGCCGGCCGGGTCGAGCATGATCGCGAAGACGATACCGATCACCGCGGTGGTGGTGACCACGGGCAGGAAGAGGAACAGCCGGTAAAGGTTGCGCCCCCGCAGCCGCCGGCTGTTGAGCAGGATCGCGGCGAGCAACGCCAACGGCATCTCCACGCAGATCGCGACCAGGGAGAAGAGGAACGAGTTACGGAAGGCATGCCAGAACCGGCCGCTCTGCAACACCTCGGTGAAGTTCGCGAAGCCGACCCAATCGGTGGCCGGGCCAACGCCGTCCCACTCGAAGAACGAGTACCACCAGCTCGCGACCATCGGCCAGAGCGTGAAGGCCACGAAGAGCAGCACCGTCGGAGCGAGGAAGACATAGTGCCAGGCGTACCTGCGCAGGCGGCCGGGGCGGCGGCGGGCCGGGGGTGCCACGCGCCGGGGTGGCGCGGCCGGATCGGCCGCGCCGCCCCGGTCGATCAACGGGGCGTTAGTCACTTCTTGCTCGGCGTGTAGGGCTGGAGCGGGTCCCAGCCGGCGAAGGTGAGATCGGCGCGGGATGCCTGCACCCCCTTGCCGGAGAGCGCCGTGACCTGCTCGTCGATGAAGGCGTCGAGCTTGGCGTTGAGTTGCGCGGCCGGGCCGGCGAAGGGCTGGTTACGCAGGATCGCGGGCAGCGCGATCTCCGACCACTGGAGGTCCTGCTTGCCGCGGATGGCCGACATGAGCTGCATTCCGCCGGGGCTGACCAGCGCCGGGTTGGGGACGAGCCGTACCGTCTCCGCAGCGATGTCCATGATCGCTTTCTGGTCCGGATTGGCCGCTGCCTTGTCCTGCCAGGCGCTTTCCAGAGCGGTGAGGGTGCCGAACTTGTCGTAGTACGCCCGGTGGAAGTCCTGCGAGGCGAGGAAGTCCATCACCTTCCATGCCTGCTCCGGGTGCTTCGACTGGGCCGACATCGACCACAGTGGGCTGAAGCTCGAGCCCTGCCCCGAGTAACCGCCCCGGCCCGCCGCCGGCTCCGGCACGGCCGCGATGGACATGTCGAGATCGGGGTTGAGCTTGCGCACCTCGTTGATCTGGAACGGTGCGGCGACGAACATCGCCAGCTCGTTCTTGGCGAACGCGGTCTGCACCTTGCTCGCGTCGGTCCAGGTCTCCCACCCCGGGGTCATGACCTTCGCCGCGTGCATCCGTTTGAGCAGATCGACCGCCCCGCCGAGGGACGGGTGGGTGATGGCGGCCCGACCGGTACGCAGGTCGATGCCGTTGTCGATCGAGGAGGGCCCGCTGGTGTTCTGGAGCATCCGGGCCAGCAGGCCTTTGCCCCAGGTGCCGGCGAAGCCGAACGTCTTGCCCCCGCCCGCCCGCGTGACGGCGTTCGCGGCCTGCTCCAACTCCTCCCAGGTCTTCGGCGCTGCGGTGACGCCGCCCAGCTTGGCTGCGGTGTTGTTCACCAGCAGGAGCCGGACGGAGGACCACTTGCCCCAGACCAGCGGCAGTGTGTACAGCTTGCCGTCGCGGTGCAGGCCGGAGGTGGCCGGGTCGAGCGAGCCCGCGGGGAACCGGGAGGTGAACTCGTCGGTGACGTACTGGTCGAGAGAGGCGACCCAGCCACGGTCGAAGATGCGGTCGAAGTTGGTGTCCTGAGCCCGGAACACGTCCGGCGGGTTGCCCTGCTGGAAGCCCAGCTCGATGGCGTTGGCCTGCTGGTCGGAGGGGTTCTCGATGACCTGGACCTTGATGCCCGGGTTCTGCTCTTCGAAGCGGTCGAACTGCTCCCGGTAGAACTGGGACGCGCCGGAGGGATCGGGCACGAGCGCGACCTTGATCGTTACCTGGTCCCCGCTGGACTTCTCACTACTGCCAACCAGGGTGCAGGCGGAAGTCAGTCCGCCCGCCGCGGTCGCGGCCGCACCCACGCCCATGATCCGCAGCAGGGACCGCCGGGACAGCTCCAAATCCTTCATCGTCTTCTCCTAGTCCGGGCACCGGCCGGCGAAGCCGATCGGCCAACAAGGACGGAATTAGTGTTTCGGTGCCGTGAAGAGTGTGTTGAGGACAGTAGCTTCACCGACCACTTGATGCAATAGTCATCTGCTATATGGGTCAGACACGCACAGCGCTGCCCGTGCGGTACCCCAGCCGGAAGGAGACCGGGCCCTCCACCCTCGGACGGCGACTCATCCCGCCAGCACCTTTCCGACATACCGGATCTGCTCTACCTTCTGAAAAACTCCCCCGCCCTCGTGCCCGTTGTACGGCCACACCCGGATGTCCTTGGTCCCGGCGTAGTGGTTGTACGCGGCGAACACCGTCGAAGGCGGACAGACCGCATCCATCAACGCCACAGAGAAGAGGGCCGGTGCGGTGGCGTGCGCGGCGAAGTTGACCCCGTCGAAGTAGCGCAGGGTCTCGAAGACCTGATCCACCTGGTCACGGTGGGTGGAGCAGTAGGTGGTCAGTTCCGCATACGGCGCGGCATTGGTGATCTCGGTGGCCCGACGGTAGTGGCAGAGAAAGGGCACGTTGGTCACCACGGCGGCAAGCCCGTCGACGAGCCCAGCGACCGCGAGCGCGATCCCGCCGCCCTGACTGCCGCCGGCCACCACCACCCGATCCGGGTCGACCAGTGGGTGCGCGCGGGCCGTCTCGACCGCACGGACGGCGTCGGTGAAGACCCGGCGATAGAAGTACGTGTCCCGGTCGGTAATGCCGCGGGTCATGAAGCCGGAGGTGGCCGGTCCACCGGCTGGGGCCGGGTCCGGGGTGTCGCCGACCATCGACCCGTTGCTGCCCTGACCACGCGTGTCCATCACGAGGTGGGCGTACCCGGCGGCGCTCCAGTGCAGCCAGTCGTGCGGCAGGCTGCGACCACCGCCGTACCCGATAAACTCCACGACGCAGGGCAGCGGCGCGACGGCGTCGCGGGGGGCCAGGAACCAGCCACGAATCCGGTGGCCATCAAACCCCGCGAAGGTCACGTCAGACACGTCGACGTTGACCAGACCACCGTCGTACGGCGCGAACCGCGCCGGGAACGCCTGAGCCCGCGCTTCGTCCAGCGTCTCCTGCCAGTACGCACGGAAGTCAGCCGGTTCGTTCCGGTCAGGCCGGTACTCCCGCAGACGATCCAGCGGCCAATCGACAAACATGCGCCCACCTTCCGTATCCGACCCCCGGCGGGGCCGTGATCACATTAATGATCCGTCACATAGATATGAAGCCCATAATGCCGAGGCAACATCGCCTGATCTCGCCTCGTGGTATGCGGTAGCGCTGCGGCGACCGGTGCGCCGGGTGGTCTCCACGGACGACACCGAGACGCCGGCCGCCAGCCAGGGCAGCCGGACCATGGCTGCTGCGGCCACGCGACTTGGTTATGTATGATCCGTAATCTGGATGGCACACCTACCTTTTGAGGGATGAGCATGCCACGGTCCACCACCCGTGAGGTCGGCGGCGGTACGCAAAGCGTCGAACGCGCCCTGTCACTGCTGCGCGCGTTCACCGAGGAGAACCCGGAACGGCGCGTCTCCGAACTGGTCCAGCTCACCGGCCTGGGCCAGTCGACCGTCTCCCGCCTGGTCGGCACGCTGGAGGCGCTGGGCTTCGTCACCCACGACCCACACAGCGGGCTCTACCGGATCGGACCCACGGTGGTGAGTCTGGCGGGTATCGCGCTGAACCAGACGGTGGTGCACCGCCAGTCTCGACAGATTGCCCAGGACCTCGCCTGCGAGTTGGGGCTCGGCGCGAATGTCGCCGAACGACACGGCGCCGAGTTGTTCTACCTGTGCAACTTCGAGGGCCGGCTCGCCCCGCGCTCGTTCACCCTGGTCGGCCGGCGCGGCCCGCTGCACGCCACCGCGATGGGCAAGGCGCTGCTGTCGGACCTGACCCCCGACGAGGTCGAGGCACTGTTGGGGTCCCAGTACCCGGCGTACACCCCCAAAACCATCACCGACCTGGACGGGCTGCTCGCCGCACTCGCTGAGGGCCGCAGCCGTGGCTACGCCACGGAACTGGAGGAGCTGGCCTTCGGCCGGGCCTGCCTGTCCGCCCCGGTACGCAATCGGTCCGGCCGGGTGGTCGCTGCACTGTCCGTCTCTGGCCCGTTGTCCGCGATGAACCTGCACGACCGCCAGGAGGAACTGGCCATGAAGGTCATCGAACAGGCCGACCAGATTTCCACCGGGCTGGGTTACGACGCTTCCGTCGTCCGGCTGTCCGCCGCCCTCTGACCGGGCCACGCCGCCGCGCTGCCCCCGCCCCGCCGATCCCGCAGCTGTGGGCGTGCAACCACAACTGCGAGATCGACGGTGAGGTCGGGGTACGTCAGCGGCGCACCAGCTTGACCGCGTCAGCCCGGATGCAGCCGGCACCATCGCGCGCCAGTGCCAGCGGATAGTCCTGCCCGGCGACCAACGAATGGGCACCGAGCGGCAGCCAGCCGCTTCCGGGAACGGAGAGGTCCACCGTGGATTCGGCACCATTGAAGGTCACTCGGGCCGTGGACTGCCCGCCGGTGCCGCCCACCCGGTAGAGATACGCGTCGTACTCACCGGTCCCGGTCCCTTCCGGGCGCAGCGTCCAGGTCGCGGTCGCACCGAGCCCACACGACTGGCGAGGGGTCAGCGCACCGAAGCCCGGCAGGCCCGAGTCACCCCACCCGGTGCCGGTCTCGGCGTAACCGTTCGGAGCGTTGTTGTCCCCGTACACGTCCCTTGTGTAGTAGCGGAAGTAGTCGAAGGTGACCGTGGCCGGCAACTGCGCGTCGTCCGGGAAGTCGTTGTACGCGACCGCGGTCAACCACACCTTCATGTAGTCGTGCACGAACGGACCCGCCGGGTACGGCAGGTACGACGTCTGCCGCCCGTCGACAAAGAATCGCACTCCGGCCTCGTCGTACAGGTAGCCGAAGGTGTGCCAGCCCTGGGACAGATCGGCACCCACGTCGTACCAGCCGGAGGTCACCTGGCGGCGGGGCGCGCGGTGGTCGAAGACGTTGTGGATGACCCGCCTCGGGTTGATCGAGTCGATCTCGAAACCGTCGATCTCGGCGAGTTGGCAGTTGTGCACGCCGTTGGCCCCGCCACACATCGACCAGAACGCCGGGTGCCACCCGGGACCTTCGTTGATCCGTACCCGGGTCTCGTAGTAGCCGTACCGGTAGCGATCCTTGGAAACCAGCCCACCACCGGTGTACGCCTTGCCCCGGTCGGACTCCTTCTTGAGATCGATGACGAGTGCACCGTCGGCCAACCGGACATTCTCGGCGCGCTGCGAGCTGTTGCCGCGCACGTCGGTGCGGGGGTCCCAGACCGTCCAGTCGATCCCTGGACCGTCGAACTCGTCGGCGAAGGCCAGGTCATAGCCGGCGAGATTCGGCCCCCGCCACGTCGGCGGATTCGCCGGGCCGCCCTGCCGCAGCCGCACCGCATAGCCGCGGGCGTACTCGTCGTCGAGGTTGGCGGGGGTCAGGTCGGGACCGACGGTCAGGGTTACGGTCAACGCCTGGCCGTCGCCGGCCCGTACCCGGCCGAGCGGGCGCCAGTAGCCGCCGCCCTCGCGTTGATCGACCGTGACGGACAGTCCGCCGGGGCTGATCGTGTAGCCGGCGTTGCTGGCGCTGGTGTGGAACGGCGGATACCAGACGTCGACAGCGTAGGAACCGCCCTTTGGAGCGACCAGGGTCCAGCTCGCGGTCGAGCCGGGGATGCGGCCGTACCGCGTCTGCTCCCCGCCGAAGCCGGCCAACGAGCTGGCGAACCAGCCCGCCGACTCGGTGTAGCCGGGATCGGCGACCGTGCTGACCACGGTGACCGGGGGACGCGGGTCGGACCTGGTGGCGGATGCGGGGGTGGTGACGAGCATCGAGGCGGCGACGGTCAACGTCGCTAGGGCGCTGGTCCAGCGACGGCGGTGGGGGTGAGGTGACACGCGGATTCCTTTCCTCGAGGGGCTACCGATGTGGGGAGTGGGTCGATATGGGGAATGTGCCGAACACCCGCGCCGCGACCAGGGTTACCAGAGCGGCCGGAGCACTGGGCAGAAAGAACGGAATGGCCACGGGCAGGGCGTACACCATCGCCAGGACCAGCACAGCCAGGGCCGATCCCAGGCCCAGCGTCCAGAGTGGGGCGCGCCAGGCCGCCAGGGCGGCGATCCGCCAGGCCACGGTCGCCGGCACGTCGAAGTGCGCCAGCACCGCCGGCACGTAGATCAGCGCGGCCAGGTACACCACCGCGGGGACGGCGACCGCCAGGGCGACCGGGGTCCCCCGCGCGGCCAGCAGGTAGAACAGGAACACCCACAGGGTCAGCAGCGGTACGCCCAGCCGCAGCTGGGACCGGCCGAACTCGGCCCGCCAGTGGAGCCAGAAGTCGTGCCACGGTCGCGGGGAGCCGCCGCGCAGATAGGAACGCAGCAACGCGAAGAGCGCGACCGTCGCCGGGGAGAGCCCGGCGACCACCCCGCCAGCGAGCACACCGGCCAGCCAGAGCACATTGAGCCCGACCAGTCGCAGTGGCCAGTCCAGCAGCCGGTAGAACCGGCCGAACCGGCCGTCGACGACCAACCCCGGACCACTCACCGGACGACGGTGACCCGGTCCAGGACGGCCGGATCCGCTCCGGCCGACTTCTCCGGGGCGGCCGTTGGCCGCAGGTCGGCCAGCCGCTGGCGCAGATCCGCCCGCGCGAAGGTCGCGGGCGAGGCGATGGAGAGACCGCCGTCGACCGGCAGCACCGTGCCGGTGATCCCGCTGGCGGCGGTGGAGGCGAGGAAGTACACCGCCTCGGCGACCTCCTCCGGGTGCAGCGTTCGACCGATCGGATAGCCGCCCGCGGCGTCCGGCAGCCGCTCACCGCCGACCAGGCCCGGCGCGACCGCGTTGATCCGGATCCCCTGCCCGGCGTAGTCCAGCGCGACCTGTCGGACCAGGGCCTCCACCGCGCCCTTGGCCGAGGCGTACGCGGCCACCCAGGGTGCGGCGAGGAACGCGTTGACCGAGGAGACCGCGACCACCGAACCCCCGGGCGGCAGCGACGGCAACGCCGCCCGCAGCGGGAAGAACAGGGTGTCCAGGGTGCCGGCGAAGGCGGCCCGCCACTGCTCGTCGGTGGTCCGATGGGCCGGCGCGATCGGCATCGCCCCGGCGGCGGCGACCAGTACCTCCAGGCCACCCAGCCGCCGACGGGCCTCCGCCACCGCGGTGGCGGCCCCTTCGGCCGTGGCACAGTCGCCGGTCAGGTCGGCCAGCAGGCTGGGTTCGTCGGCGGGCTCCAGGCTGTAGCCCACCACCCGGTCACCGGCCGCCGCGAACCGCGCCGCGATGGCCCGGCCGATCGCCGTCGACGCGCCGATCAGCAGTACCCGCCTCATCCCCGGCCCCAGGTGCTGTAACGGGCAACCGCCTCGACGTCGACCGAGACGCCCAGGCCCGGCCCGGCCGGCAGCGGAATCGTGGTCGCGGTCGGCTCGATCGGCACAGTGAGGATGTCGTTGACCCGGTCGAACAGGATCGGGTGGAACTCGAAGGCGACCAGGTTGGCGCAAGCGGCAGCGACGTGCAGGCCGGCGGCGAGCGCCAACCCGAGCCCAGCCGAGTGGTGCGGGGCGACGCCCAGGTGGTACGTCTCGGCGTACTGGGCGATCGCCAGCCCTTCGGTGATCCCGGTACGGCCGATGTCCGGCTGCAACAGGCTCGCCGCGCGGGCCGCGACGAACGGCTGGAACTCCCAGCGGTGCCGCAGGCTCTCCCCCAGCGCCACCGGCAGGTCCAGCCGCGCGGCGAGGTCGGCGTGCCCCGCCACGTCCTCGAAGGCCAGCGGCATCTCCAGGAACCAGGCGTCCCGTTCTACCAGGCCCCGGCCGAGCCGCACCGCGTCGGCGAGCCCGTAGACGCCGTGCACGTCGACGGCGATCCGCAGGTCGGGGTGCACCTCGCGGAGCGCGCTGACGGTGGCCAGGTCGGCGTCCACGCCGTACCCGAGACCAACCTTGAACTGCCGGGCGCCGCGCGCCGCCCAGTCACGTGCCTGGGCGACCCGATCGGCATCGGCGCGGCCGGGCAGCCCGGAGACGTACGTCGGCACCGCATCGTGGAAGGCGCCGCCGAGTAGTTCGACCACCGGCCGGTCGGCGAGCTTGCCGGCGAGGTCCCAGAGAGCGATGTCCACCGCCGCGATCGCGTCGGCCTGGTGGCCGCCCAGGTGCCCACGCTCGCGCATCAGCTCACCGAGTTGGTGGCGCAGCGGGCGCACCCGGCGCGGGTCCGCGCCGAGCAGCACCGGGGCAAGCAGCCGGCGCACGATCTCGCCGGGCACCTCCGGGGCGACCGGCGCCAGCGCCTCGCCCCAACCGGTTGTACCGTCGTCGGCGGTCAGCCGCACCACCAGCGTTTCCCGGTGGTTGCCGTAGACGCTCTTCCACGGCGGCGATGTGGCGTAGGTGCGCGGCAGATCGTCCGGGCGCGGCAGCACCAGCGGAAAGACGTCCACCGCAATGATCTTGGTCATGCCGGCCAGCCTCTCACGCCGACCAGGCCGGCAGCGGGGCCAGCCGGAGGATCGAGTCCAGCGCCGCGCGACTTCCGGCATCAAGTGCCACGGCGGGATCACGCACGGTGGCCGAGTCGATGATGCCGCGCCGCACCAGCACCTCCTTGTGTACGGCCCAGGCCAGCCGAGGCTGCAATCCGAACCGCACCAGTGGCAGCAGCCGGTTGAACGCCTCGTGTGCCGCTTCGTGCCGACCGGCCTGCCAGTCGGCCAGGATCGGCGCGAGCACATCGGTGAACTCGCAGGCCGGCATGGTGCCCACCGCGCCGCGTGCGTACTCCTCCAGCACGAAGAACGCGTTCTGGCCGCCGAGCACGTCGAACTCGCTGTCGGTGGCGGTCACCACCTCGCCCACCTTGGGCGCGGTGGGCTGGGTCTCCACCTTCACCGACTCGACGCCGACCAACTTGCTCAGCTCCACGATCAACGGAACCGGCATGGCCACCCCGGTGGCCGCCGGGGCGTCCTGCACCATCACGTGCAGCCCGCTGTGCTCGGCGACGGTGCCGTAGAAATCTACGACTTGGCCACCGGAAGGCTTGGCCAGGAAGGGCGGCAGGACCATCAGCGCGTCCGCGCCCCCGTCTCGCGCCGCCGTGGCGAGTTCCAGCGCGGTGGCCGTGCTGGTGGCACTCACACCGGCCACCAGCGGCAGGTCCGGTCCGGCGATCGCCCGGGTCTCGGCCAGGATGGTGGCCCGCTCGGCCGTGGTGAGCGCGAAACCCTCACTGGCCATGCCAAAGACGGCGAGCCCGGCCGCACCAGCGGCGAGTTGGAACTCCACCAGCCGGCGCAGTCCCGGTACGTCCAACGCGCCGGCGGCGTCGAAGGGGGTGGCGAGGATCGGGACCAGCCCGCGCACGCGGGTCCGGGGTTCGGTTGTGCTCAACATTCCTCCGCGAGTCCAGTGACAGTGGGAAGTCCATCTCGATGCCGAGACCGGGCCCGTTCGGCACGGCGAAGCCATGCGGGCCACCGGGCAGCGGCCTGGCGAGGATCCGAAGCAGTCCACTGCTTCGATCCGCTCCCGGGCCATCAGACCCCACCCCTTCGTCACCGCCATATTATGGAAGTAGATTCCACACTACGGATCAGGCGTCCGTCAAACCTTGTTTGCGGTGAGGCGGATCGGGCGGCGTGGCCTTAACAGACACAGGCGAAGCGGCCACCACCCTCAGTCTGGGCGGTTTTTGGATTCTAGGCCCGCATTGCAGATGTTTGGCCCGAGCGCCGGGCCGGGCCCGGTACCTACGGCAGCGGCTGATCGCGTGCAGCCTCCTACCCCCGGTCGACCGGCACCTGATCGACGTTGAGGTGTGGCTGCACCGGCGCCTGGCCGAACTCGCCGAACACCCACACGAGCGGCTGTTGCGCCAGTTCGCGCTCTGGCACCAGCTACCCACGCTGCGCGCCACCGCCGCGAACCGCCCGCCGCGCTCGACCGCGAAGCCCTACGTCACCGAGTGACAGGCCGACCGGTGGGGCAAATCAACCACGGGGCTCCGTGGGCTCGGGCCGCAACGCATTGCGTTGACCTGGCAGTACGCCCTAGTTAGCGTTAACAAGCCTCGTCCACTGAAGAGGGAGCCCACACCGGTCAAGGAGGATCAATTGAGACTGCGACAGCGAAGGCCACGTCCCAGGCTGAATCGGAAGGGTAGAGGTGTCGCGGTCCTGGCACTGGGTGCGCTTCTTTCGGTCACGTTCGCGGCGACGCCCTCGCACGCTGCCGAGGAGCAGCTCAACGAGGGTCTGGTGCACCACTTCGCCCTCGACGAGACCAGTGGGACGACGTTGGTCAACTCGGGTAGCGCGGGTTCGGCGGCGAACGCCACGCTCGTGAATCCTGAGAAGGCGACCTTGACCGGCGTAGGAGTCAGGTTCAACCCCGACTCCTACGAGAGCGCCCTCGACGGCGCGTACGTGGCGCTGCCGAACGACATTACCGCCGGCATGTCCAACCTCACCGTCGACTATGACGTGTGGATCGACCCGGCGAACGTCGGCGAGCACCAGATGTGGGGCTTCGGCCGCAAGTCCGGCTCGTGCGACGTCGACACCGGCGCCCAGGGCTCCATCTTCGCGTCGAACACCCAGCGGTTCCGCGTCGCGGTGGGTCCGGCGAACCTCCAACAGAACCGGGTCCGCATGCTTGAGGGAGCGTGGACGCATGTCACCTACACCCAGTCACTGAACTCGAACGGTACGAGCTGGACCGGCAGGCTCTACCTCGACGGCGTGCTGCACGCGACGTCGACGAACCTGACCACGGCGCCGTCGGTGAACGCTGCGGGGACCAACTGCAACTTTCTCGGTCGCTCGCAGACGTCGGGCCACTACTCGTTCCGCGGAACGATCCGGGACTTCCGCGTGTACGACCGGGCAGTGAGTCTCGACGAGACACTCGTCCTGGCGGAGAGGACCGTCTCCGATGGCGTTCGCGCCGACGCCGCCACCATCGACCTCGGCCTGACCAGTGCGGTCGTACGCGACATCGTTCTGCCCAAGGTGGGCTCCGTGGCGGGCTCGGCCATCACCTGGAGGAGTTCGGACCCGTCGGTCGTCGAGGTCTACACCCCGCCAGCCCTCGCCAGCGCACGCAAGGTTGCGGTGACCGGTAGGATCACCCGGCCCGCGCAGGGGCAGCCCGACGCGACAGCCACGCTCACGGCGACTGTCCGCAAGGGCGCCCAACAGGTCACCACACGGGAGATCCCCGTCGTGGTGAAGGCCGAGTTCGACGATGCGCAGGCGGTCGACCGTGACACCTTCGACCTGACCCTGTACGCCACCGACGACGTACGCGGGAACCTCGACCTCGCTGCCAAGGGCGAGTTCGGATCCACGATCGCCTGGAGGTCGACGACCGACCTCGTCACCCCGACGGGTGAGGTAACCCGCCCGGCCTTCGGCCATGAGGATGTTGCCGCCACCCTGACGGCGACCATCACCAAGGGTACGGCCTCGCAGACGAAGTCGTTCCCGGTGACCATCACCGCCATGCCGCGTTCCGAGGAGTACGAGCGGTACTTCATGGGGTACTTCAAGGGCGAGGGAATTGCCGACGGCGAGCAGATCATGTTCGCCACATCCAACGGAAACACCGCTCTGGATTGGACCGGTCTGACCGGAGGTCGGCCGTCCCTCATCTCCCAGCTGGGCGACCAGGGGCTTCGTGACCCGCACATCGTCCGCTCACCCAACGGCGACACGTTCTACATGATCGCCACCGACCTGAACTGGTACGACCAGGGTGGATACGCAATCAACGACACCCAGTACATCGAGGTGTTCGAGTCGCACGATCTTGTGAACTGGACCCCTCAGCGGCACGTGAAGGTCGCGCCCGACAACGCGGGCAACGCCTTCGCACCAGAGTCGCTGTGGGTTGAGGAGATCGGCGCCTACGTCGTGTTCTGGGCCCAGTCGCTGTGGAACGACCCCGTGAACCGCACCGGTCAGGGGAACGCGCAGATGTGGTACGCCACGACGCGAGACTTCCAGACGTTCTCCGCTCCCCGGGTCTGGCAGAACCCGGCCCCGCTGTCGCGGATCGACACGACCGCGATCCGGGTCGGTGATCACTACTACCGCGTGACCAAGAACGAGGCCGGCAACCAGGGCTCGGACATCTTCTCGGAGAAGCACACCGACTTCCTGGACAGCAACATCGACAACTGGACGTTGGTCGCGCCGGCTCTGGGGCGCACGACGTGGGTCGCCAACCAGGGGTACGAGGGACCGGTCATCTTCAAGGCCAACCCCGGTGACACCACCTGCCCCGGCCAGTTCTACCTCTGGGGTGACCGGTACACGAACGGTGGGGGATACCAGGCCGCGTGCCACGAGAACATCGAGGCTCCGACTTGGAACGCCAAGGCGATCACGATGACCAACGCGGGTGTCGTCCGTCCGCGTCACGGCACCGTTATCCCGCTGACCGTCCGCGAGTGGAACGACATCCGCGGGATCCCGAACAGCGACGTCACGACCACCACCGAGGTGGCTGTCGAGCCGTACGCGAGCGGGGCCCAGACGACCAGGGCCACCGTAACAGTCACGGCAGCTGACGGGTTCGAGACCGGCGGTCAGGTGCGGTTCAGCATCGGCTCGTGGTCGGAGCTCGCCCACCTGAGCGACGGCGCGGCCACCGTCACGCTGCCGACGGGTCTGCCCGCGGGTGCCCGGACGGTCAAGGCCGAGTACCTCGGCTTCGACTACCTGAAGGCGTCGGAAGGTACGGCGTCGTTCGAGGTGCCCTCCGGCCCGGCCGCCGTCAAGGTCCAGGCGAAAACCGCGCCGGCGTCGGTTGTCCGCGGGGACACGTTCAGATTGAACGTGACTGTTGGGCCGGCGGGCGGGCGGAAGCAGAACGCTCCGACCCCGACCGGCGAGGTCACCGTCACCTTCGGCGGCAGGGTGCAAGTCGTGCCACTGGCGGACGGCAAGGCCGTCGTCGAACTGCAGACCGCCGATCTGCAGCCCGGGGCCTACCGGGTCCACGTTGCCTACTCCGGCAACCCGACCTACCAGCCCTACGCCGCCAACTACCAGGAGTTGACGGTGCGGTAGCCAGCATAGGCACTCCGAGGCGTGCTGAGATGCGCCACAAGAAGGAGCGGGCGAGATCATTGATCTCGCCCGCTCCCTACTGCACGGCCCAGCAACCGGACTATGGAGTGATCATGCCCTTCTCGACGACCAGGTTGTAGTTCTCCCCGAACACGTTGAGTTCGTGGACTCCGACCTTGACGGTCTCGGTCGTACCCAGGACCTTCAGCCTGACTGCGTTCGTCAGCACCCGGTCGAAGGTGACGTAGTCAGCCGTGTACGCGGTGGAGTTCGTACTCCTGTCGACCAGGGGCCGCCACGTGTTGGTGGGGATATCCTTGTACTCCAGCGTGTACTGCACCGCGTTGTCCTTGGTGAACGTGCGCCCGAGCTCCTTCCACTGGATCTGCGCAGCGGAGATGTGGAAAACGGTCCCGAAGCCCCTGATGTACGTGGGCGCGGTATCGCTGTCAGCCGGCTCCCACCACGTGGATAGGGATCGGTCTCCTCCGTAGTACGGGTTGCGCCCGGGCGCATAGCTGCTTGCCCAGTACGCCTGGCTG
This sequence comes from Micromonospora sp. CA-259024, assembly GCF_050936255.1. Lineage (NCBI taxonomy): Bacteria > Bacillati > Actinomycetota > Actinomycetes > Micromonosporales > Micromonosporaceae > Micromonospora > Micromonospora sp. CA-259024. Next base: position 2,852,526 of record NZ_JBNJND010000001.1, read on the forward strand.
TTGGTGGCCACATTGTAGAGTCCGACGTCGTCCCTGCCCGAGATCTTCTTCCCAGGGGCCAGTTGCGGCGTGTTGGACAACTCGCAATCGATTGCTCCCTGTTGCGGACCGGCGGGAATCACGTTGCAGATGTCCATGCCCAGTCGTCGCTCGAAGAACTCCTCGTACGCGATGACATAGGTGTAGAAGAACACCAGGTTGCCGGACTTGTCGAGTACGAAACTGCCGTGCCCGGCGTTCGGATATACCGCACTCGGGTGGTTGTTTCCGTAGCCGATCGGGTTCTGCTGAGTGACTTCGAACCCGGAAAGCGGTTTGTCCGACGTCATCACGCCGGTCGCGTACGTGGTGAACTCCGTGCCACCGGACGCGACCGAGAGGTAATACGTGTCCCCCACCTTGAACAGCTGCGAACCCTCCACGTACCCATGCGTGTAGGTCGCCTTGTTGTCACCGATGTGCTGCCACTCCTGGCGCGGATCAAAAGTCCAGAGCACGACCGGGTCGCTGATGAGCTGCCGAGGATTTTTCGGGTCGAGTTCGGCGCCCATGATCGGCGAGCCGATGTTGTACGTCAAGTACAGCCGACCGTCCGTGTCGAGGAAGAACTGCACGTCACCAACGCTCAGGGTCTGGCCGGTCGGGCGCAGGAAGTTCCCCATGCTGGTCCACGGCCCGGTGGGCGAGTCCGCTTGATAGACCGGCGTGTTGTTGCCGGCCATGTAGAACTTGTCGCCGAGCTGCACGACGGTTGGTGCGACCAGGCCCAGGTTCATCTGATGGGGCGTCCACGTAAGGTAGTCGGTAGTGGACCAGACAGTGCGGTTGTTGTTCGGTGCATTCTGCATAGCACCGGACGCATAAAGATAGATGGTCCCGTCGACGTTCAGCGCGGACCAGTCCGCCCCGGTCCGTGCAGAGTTCTCCGAAATCCTGGTGAAACCGACGGTGGATCGGCTCGCGAGAGCCCGCCCGGATGCTGCCGTCCACGTCTCCAGGTCCAAGCTGGCCGGGATTTGCGATGTGTTTGCGACATTCGTGTCCGTAGGCGGCATCGTCCCTACGATGTTGCGCACGGCCATCCCGGGCAGATTGATCGGGTTCACATACGTCTGGGCCATGTCGACACCGGCCAGTGGCACCTTGGCGGACGGGGTTTGAGGTCCGACGCCCCGCGCCCCCGGCTGCACGGGCTTCTCCGCCGAGGCCGGCACGATCGGCGTCAGTTGACCCACCCCCACTCCTACCGCGAGAGCAAGGCCAATAGCCGCTAAACCTCGACGGCGATTGCCGGCAGTCCTCTCAATAACCATTAGTCCCACCTTCCGTCTGGGCAGTATTAGCGCTAACAACGGGCAGAAGTGTCCGATTTCCGGGACAACCGGCCTGGCGTGGTTAATTGCTGGGTGTGAGGCATCCTTCGAAGGTGATCACGAAGGGTGGAGAAAGCTCGTCCACTCGACCAGTTGGGCTTCCAGCGCACACGTCCATCGGCTCGGTCTCGTCCAGCGGGGATCAGCGACCGGGCGGCTGTTAGCGCTAACAATGTTGCGATGATGTTAACGCTGCTATCTGGATCGTGTCAAGAGCGTCAATGTCACGTGACCAGGTTGGTCATGGTATTGGGCTGTTGAGGTGGTTGCGGCTGGGGTGGTCGGGCGAAAGAGGGCTGCGGATTCGACGCCGGCCTCATTCCCCTCACCCTCGGCGAGGTCCGCCATCTCCTGGCGCACCTGATCACCACCGCACGACCCGGACGCGCCTCGGTGACCCGATCACGTGCACGCTCATGGCAGCTCATCGCGCGCTACCAACTACCACGACAGCCGGATGAAGCGGGGCCGGCAATGCCGACCTGTTCTGGCTTGGTCAGGTCCAGGCGTGGTCGAGGGCCAGTGCCAGCCGCCTGGTCCACTGCTCGGCGGTGCCCGTAATTCCGGAGTACTCGTCGGTGAAGTTGGACCAGTCGACCTCCCAGGACAGCACGGTCTCGGCCCTGAAGGTATCGGCTTCAGCGCCGAGTTCCGGTCGCATGAGCTGGCGGACGAGCGATTGGTCAACGGCGGTGTGTTCCGCGAGCAGGACCGCATCGTAGAGGTCCTTGCCTTGCGGGTACATATCGGTGGCCAGCCACAGCAACTTCCATGCCAGCGCCAGCGAGGCGGGAGCCGCCAGTAACGGCTTGTCGACGTCGGGCAGGATCAGCACCTCTGGTGGGAGAGGAAGTCGTTCGCCGAAGACGAAGTCGATCTGTACGTGGCCATCCGGTGCCTCCGGGGTGCTGAACGGGATGAGCAGGCGGCGCCCGTCCGCGCGTTCGTACGTCCAGATGGCGGACTCGGTGATCCGGTCTGACCGTACGCCGGCGCCCGTTGCGGTCCGGATGGCGATCTTGATGTCATCGAGCAGCGTGCGGGCGTCGGTGCTGTCGCTGGTAATGGTGTGCGGGATGACGACGAAGTCGAGGTCACCCGGCTCGCGGGCGGCGTCGCCGACCCAGGCCGCCATGGTGACGCTGCCGCGCAGAACCAGATGCTGACCCCAGGTGGTGGTGGCGATGGCCGCCAAGACGTGATTCATGGCGGCGCGTCGGGCGTTGGTCCACAGCTGGCCGGTGGCCGCCACGAGGAAGTCGGGCTCACCGGCGCGGTAGGCGTTCGGGTACTGCTTCAGGGCTGGGTCGAACGCCGCCCGCTGGCGCACGGTCGAGCCGGCGGGTAGTGGCTGGTAGGTCGGCGGGTAGCCCGGGGAGTCGGCCGACGCGGACCTCATCCTGTCCTCGCGCTCCAGTGCCCAACCGCTCGCGCCCGCCGTGGGCGAGTCCAGCCAGCCGTGGTCGTGGTGGAGGTCGCTGTCGAAGACGACGTACTCCTGCTCCACCGTTGCGGGCTCGTGGCCCGCGACCCGCAGGGTCTCGACGAGCTCGTCTAACCGCTGCCTCGCCGTGGCGAGCCCAGCACCGTGACAGCGCTGGTTGACGAACCGCTCCTGCGCACCGTCCGCAAACTCCCGGCGGGCGTTGCGTGACAGCCGCGCCCCGTGCGGCGCGACCAGATCGGTGAGAGCCACCAGATCCGCCACCGCCGTACTGGGTAGCAGCAGTTTGACGTGATGCTCGAAGTACCGGCCACCCGACTCGGCTGCCACCTGCTCATCCGACTGCGGTACGCCGATACACCATGGCGCCGCCTCGATCTTTGAACGGCACGGGTATATCCCCGCCTCACGCAGTTCACGTTGCCAACGCTGCACCACGTCCTGCTGCTCGGTCAGCGTGCCTCGCCCCGTCAGGGTGAGCATTGGTTGAGAGACGTACGCGCCACGGTCGAGCACAATATGGACGAACTTCACGCCATGCTCGCTGGCGAACGCCCACAGCTTGTCGGCCTGAGAAGCGTGAGCCGTAATGTGGATTTCGAAGTCCCCCGATACCTCAAGCACCGGCGGAGTCTATGGCACGGCCCTCAGGCCGGAGAACTCGATTCCCGGAGCGGCAGGGCGGAGCACCGCACGCATGAGCACCAGATCGCTAAACGACAAGGTGCACCGGGGATTGGTCGATCCACCGCGTTCCGCCGGCCACCACGAACTGCCCGACCGGAACAGCGACCCCGCCCCGGCCTACCAGAACGCCTGATAACCGCTGTAACAGTGACGAAGTATTGGGGCAGGATCATCGGCCGTGACACTTGTCCTGCCGCCGCGCCTGACAGCCTCGGCTGACAGCTTGCGCGACGCCGCTCACCGACGCGGACTACGCACCGTCCAGCTCCGCACTTTCGAAGTACCCGCCGGGTTGCGTGCTGATCACCTTCATGCGGGACCGAGCTTCGCCGACGTCGTCGCACCGCTGCTCGGGATCGCACCCCTGGAGGCTGAACCTGACTGGCCTTCCTCGTGAACTTACCCGCCGCGAGATCATGCTGGTCGCCATCGGCGAGGCCTACGAACTCCGTCGACCGGCGTTCATCAAGTCGCCCAACGACAAGAACATCCCGGCGATGATCTACACCGATGGCTCCCGCCTGCCCGGCCCGGACGCTGTCGACCGGCGGACTCCAGTGCTCGTCAGCGACATCGTCGACTTCACCGCCGAGTACCGGCTACACCTGCTCGACGGTGTTGTCTACACAGGCAGCCAGTACGCCGCGCACGGCCGGTTGCACCTCGGCCCTCCGTCGACCGACGCGCTAGCCTTCGGCACCGATCTCATCGGCGGATACGGGCACACGCTGCCCTCCGCCATCGTCGTGGACGTAGGACTGGTCGACGGCTGCTGGGCGGTGATCGAGGCAAATGCCGCATGGGCCAGCGGCGCCTACGTAGCGGATCCAGATCTTGTCCTCGATGTCGTCCTCCGAGCGGCCAGCCCAACGGCTTCGGTCACCGCCCGCGACCGACAGTTCATCCGACGGCCTCAGCTGACCGCTGCGCTTTAGGCTCTGTGAGCGCCGCCTCGTCGAGTCGAAGCGGAACGTGGAACCGCTATCCCGCTACCCGCGGCGACACCGTCCGACACCTGCTCACCAGCGTCTCCGGCTGTCATGGTTGTTTGCTGGTTGACGAGATTTCACGGTGTCTTGTGGCCCCTGTGTGCCCCGGGACCCCCGCTACGACTTCCGGCGCCATTCGAGGCGACCTCGATGCGCCACACCCGGGGCGTCCCCTCGCCGGACGTACAGCACCTCGTCCTCAACCCACCAGACGTCGTCGACACGAAGGAAGACTGGGTCCTCCAACGTCAGGGCAAGAAGACAGCCGCCGGAGCTGCCGGGCAGCCCTTCCAGGTCATCCACCAACTCCATCCGACGTGCGGTGACGGGCTCGGTCCTCACGCCACCATTCTGCGGGGCCCGTGCAGCTCGGACGACTTGCCCCCAGGCAACGACCAAGGCCTTCTGAGCTGCGGCCCGAGCCCTGTGTACAGCACCTGGGAGGCAAGTCGAGCCCGACCGTCCGATTTTCGGACCTAGTCGGCAGTGGCCGCAGGTATTCGGGCGGGTCTTGCTTCCTTCCCGCTGCCTCGGCCGCCGACCGCGCGACCCTCGGGGCGGTCAGTAACGGCCGAGGTTCTGGCTGGGCGCCATCACGATGCGTGGAGATGCGTCCGGATGCAGCCACTCCAGTACCTGGAGCAGGTTGGACTGTGCCAACGAGACACAGCCGGCGGTACCGCCGCTCCCCATGACGTGCAGGAAGATGCCGCTGCCGCGGGCCGGAGTGGCTGCCCTCGCCGGGATGTTGTAGTTGATGACCGCGAAGTAGTTGTACTGCGGCACGGTCTGCCACAGCGCCTCGCTGTACCCGCCCGGGTTTGTGCCGTGCACGAAGCTGTTGTACGTGGACGAACTGGGATTCTCATCCCAGTAGTCGTTCGCCACAAGCTGGTGGTAGCTGTACTTGACGCCAGGGTTGGCCTGCACGCCGTACATGGTGGAGCCGATGCCATAGACACCTGTGGGCGTCGTGGGGACGCCCTCCACATGGCTGTCGCTGAACCCCTTGGTGCCGATCCGCGCGCTCATCATCCCGAACTTCGGCCGCCACACGCCGTTCACCTTTTCGAACGTCTCGAGGGACGCGACGCTCGTACCGTAGCCGCTGCTGTGGACGACGATGAGCTGGCGGGTGCTGCTCGGAATGGTGCGTAGCCGGGAGGCGATGTTGCTCTCCGCGGCCGGCGTCGCGGCCTTGCTCGTCGGGACGTGCGACGGCGACCGGCTGGGAGACGCCTTCGTGGACCGGCTCGCCGAAGGCGACGGAGACCGACTAGCCGAAGGCGATGAGGAGGGACTTGCGGAGTCAGTCTGTCCGGGAGCGCCGGTCACCGAGGTATCGACCGGAGCCGACCCGGCGTCCACCGTGCCGTTCCGGCCCGAAGTTGCGCAGGACGTGAGTCCGAGCCCGCCGAGCAGCGCCACCGCGATGGCACCGAACACTGCCCGCTTGAATGGCGTTCGCATTACTACTCCTCCAATGGTTCTTGATGTCCGCCAACCCGCTCGTCTGGCCGTAGGCGACCGCGACTCAGGGGGTAGCTCTTGCCACGTAATTGGTCTGGGGGCCGGCCGCTGGATTGCACGGACCACCGTCCGCCCGAGTTGTCTCGGGCGGACGGCTACCCGCTCAGCTCTGGGGGACCAGGCCGGCGTCGACCACGTACTCGCCGCCGTGCACCGCTTCGAACTCGGCGCGGGCGACGAGCAGGGTGAGCTCGAACTGGTACGACGTCACCATGTCCAACTCGGTGGCGTCGTCACCCACGTCGGCGACGGTCCGACCGTACGCGCCGACGAGATTTCCGCGTTAAAGGTCTCGCCCTCCGCCGGGTTCAGCACGTTGGCCATCATGAGGTCGACGGCCAGATCGGGCTGGAGTTTCCCGGCCGCCACCGCGTCGGCCGGAGCGAGCACCGCCGCGCCCCGAGGGCGAGGGGGGCGAGGGAGCTAGAGAAGGTACGTCGGATCGAGCGGGACAGGGAACGAGGTCGCATAAGTTCCTTATGTCGCAGGTGACGACCTCGCGAATGGCGAGGGCCGCGGTGTAGATCAACTGACTCCACCCATCCGGCGTCGTCGGTACGGCCGGCGTTACATGTGAGGGGCGGCGCTCGCCGGATCGAGAGCATCGTCGGCGACGGGGGACGACTCGGGCCAGCTTCGGCCGCCATCGTTGATGTCAACGAGTGACGTCAGGCTCGTGCGGACGACCCGTGCCTTGCAGAGATCGCGCGGCCTGTCGGTCAGCGTCCGTCATGGTCGTTGACCTGGACCGATCGCCGGTCGGTGCCGTCCTCCCCCGCCGCACGTCGGCCGGCTTGGCTGCACCGATGGCTGTACCGCCACCATGTGCTCGGGTTGCTAGAGGTACGGATTCGAGGCTTGAGGGTCCGGTACCCCTGACCGGTCAGTGCGCGATAGCTCCCTGCCGGTGGCTGTCTCAACGATCGCTAGACCATCATCTCGGTGGATCCAACTATGTTCCGTGTACTGCCACACCGTGTGGTCAGCGATCACGTCAGCCAGGCTCTCCCGGGAAACCACGTCGTAGCTTTCGGCGCCGTCATCGTCGACAAACATGTCGTGTCCCGGCTGATGCTTTACACCTGCGTCCCACCTGATGCTTGACAGTGGCCGTGTTCGGCTTCTTGATCGTGTGATGTTTGCAGGCGCATCGGCCCAATTCGTGTCCGCATCAGGCGTCGCCGGAGGTGGAGCCGGCGGTGTGTGAGCTGCGGCGGGAACACCCGCGGTGGGGTGCACGGCGAATCGCATTCGAGCTGGGTCGCAACGGCTGCCCCGGTCCGGTGCCGTCGCGGATGACGGTTTATCGGATCCTGGCCCGGCACGGACTGCACGTGGCCGTCAAACGCCGCCGTCTCAGGGCAGGTCTTGATCCGCGGCGCCAGCGCTGGCGGATACGTCTCCGCCAAAGCGGGTCAGGCTCAGCAGGGAAAGGCCACGCCCGCCGTGATGACCACGGAGGACCTCGTCAACCCCCGACCCCTCCTAACCTACGGTGGCCAGATGACTATCCGCCGCAAGGTCGGGTTCTCACTCGCTGGATGCCGCCAGGTACGCGATCAAGACGCCAGAGCCCCTGGTCATCGCGGCTCAACCTGGCCGCCTGAGTCGGCTGCGGAAACGCCACCTCACCGGGTTCCAGAGGTCGGCAACCAGCTCTTCTGTGGCGTCTCGGATCTCTTCACGGCACTCGTCGCTCGTCTCGAAGCCATACTCGCCCTCGTGTACCTCGTCGTAGGCGCGCCGCAGTGCTTCACCGTAGCGGTTGACGAGGCTCCTGGGCACTTTGGCGATCATGGCGAGGGACTCGACATTGGAGATCATCTTTCCATCTCGTGGTTCGGCCAACCCTGGATCCAGGCCTCGCCCGAGCTTGGATACCAAGCGGATCGTGAGTCGTAGAGACCTTCTCGGACGGCGGCCCGTGCCGCCCGACGCTCCCGAGCTTGAGTCAAGTAGGGCGTCACGATTGCTCCGAGGATCCCTGAACCCAGGGCCAGGAGGATGCTCAACCACATGCCGGCAGCGTAGGGACCCAAGCCAAGTCAACCTGCACCTGAGCCACCATCTCGTGGATGTTCGAGATCAGGCCCAGGTCGACCAGGTCACGGTCGCAGGGCTGCTCGGCCTGCTTCACCCAGGCGTGGTACGGCGAGGCGCCGATGTTGAGGACGTTGAGCAACAGAGCCTCGCCAGCGAGGTTGTTCATTCAGGAGCGGTTCGGTCGCAGGCAGGACCTGCAGGCACGGTATCGGGAATCCGTGTTCCCCCTTGTCGTGCCTGGGAGCCAGGCGAACCGACGTAGCACCTACCCGACATCCTGGCTGAGTTGGCAGGCCGGCCCGTCAACCTCAAGGAGGAACGATACCGCCGCCGGGTGACACGTCGCAGCCGCGTTTCTCCGATCATCGAGGGTGGGTGAGCCGCGTCCGAGGAGGTACGGACGCGGCCCGCAGCGCCACCGTCAGGCGTTCGGCAGCGGCTCGATGTTCTGGTTCACCCGGAACAGGTTCTCCGGGTCGTAGCTGGCCTTGACCGCCCGCAGCCGCTCGTAGGTGGCGGTGGTGTAGGCGCCACGGACACCCTCGGCGGTGGCGTCGGTGGCGGTGAGGAAGTTGACGAAACGACGTCCGCTGTCCCACGGGGCCAGGTTCTGGAGCAGCTTCGCGGCGTACGTGTCGACCGCGTCCGCCTGGTCGGGGCCGGCGATGGCCACGGTGTAGAACAGGAACGGAAGCTGGTGGTGGTCGATCGCGCTCGGCGACCCGCCGGGACGCGCCAGGGCACCGCCGAGGTGCCGGATCTCGACCAGCACCAGTGGGCAGTCGGCGCCCGATCCGGCCAGCTCGACGATGGCGTCGACCGCCTCGGCCGGGAACTCCCGCAGCAGCGCGGACCGGTCATAGACGGGGATCGGCGCGGGCGGGTCGGCGTGGATCGAACCGACCGCCGCGTACGGCATCTCGGCGACCGTGTCGATGATGCTCGGGGCGGCCGCACGCAGCGGCTCGACCAACGGCTCCGCGTCGGCGGCGGTGCCCGCGTACGCGATGCGGACGTGCACGGTCAACCGTCCCCGCAGCGGCTCGGGGACCTCGGGCAGGGGCGGCAGCCGGAGCAACGCGACCGAGGAGGTCATCTCGTCCGGGACCGTCGCGACCCACTCCCGCCAGGCGTTCAGCACCTGCGTGGCGTACTCACCGGGGAAGAAGAGACCACCGCCGTAGAAGTGCGGCAACGGTACGAGGTCGAACTCGATGGCGGTGACGACGCCGAAGTTCCCCTTCCCGCCGCGCAGTGCCCAGAACAGGTCCGGCTCGCTCGACGGGGTCACCTGGCGCAGCTCGCCGTCGGCGGTGACCAGGTCGATGGCGCGTACCCGGTCGGAGGCGTACCCGTACGCGCGGCCCAACGGGCCGAGCCCGCCACCGAGCGTGTAGCCGACCACCCCGACGGTCGGGGAGGCACCGTTGAGCGGCGCCAGGCCGAACGGCGCGGCCGCCGCCACAACCTGCTCCCAGCGGGTGCCGGCCTCGACCCGGGCAACCCGGTTCGCCTCGTCGATGGTGACGGCGTCCATCCGCCTGGTGGCGATCAGCACCGCCCCGTCCGAGGCCATCGGCGTTCCGTGGCCGGTGGCCAGGACGGCGACCGGCAGTCGCCGCCGCGCCGCGAAGCGTACCGCCGCCTGCACGTCCGCGGCGGCGACCGCCCCCACCACCACGGCCGGGCGGTGCGGGTGGGCGAGGTTGTACGCGGCGCACTCCCCCTCGTAGCCGGCGTCGCCGGGTAGGAAGACGGTTCCGGTGACCTCGGCACCGAGTTCGTCCGCCTCGTGGCGCTGAATCTGGACCCCGTCAGGCCGGGAAGATGGCGTGGGCATGTGCGCTCCAAGGTCGATCGTTTCGCGTCGCGTGTCGGAATCCGGCGACCGGGTGATCGCACCATCGCGTGATCTACGACTGATGGACGACGCGTGGATACGGCCGGCGGTGCCCCGCCGCTCCGGTGACTGGACCGCCCCACCAGGCACGTCAGGCGACAGCGCGTAACGCCGCCGGGTCGGCGTGGAGCGCCTGCGCGACCATCGCCAGTTCCCGGTGCAGTGCCCGCGCCACAGCCGGGTTCGCCTCGCCCTGGTCGATCGCGGTGAGCAGGTGCCGACGGCGCTCCGACAGCCACCTGCCGGCGGCCTCCCGGTCGCGGAAGGTGAGGCCAGCGCCGTCGAGCACCCGATTCCCCGACCCCAACGCACCGGCCGTGTCCAGGGCGTTGCACGCGCTGGCCAACAGGAAACCGACATACCTGGCGACTGCCGCGTCACAGGCGGCGATGCCGTCCTGGGAGAACGCCCGTTGCCGCGCCCAGGGCCGGATCAGGCCGAGGTAGTGGTAACGGCGTGAGCGGTCGGCCTCGATCAGGTGCAGGTCGGCGAGGGACTCGAGGGCTTCCACCGCGGTGTTCGGCTCGACGTCGAGGATCGCCGCCGCCGACATGATCGACACGTCCGGAGCATCGGCCAGGGCGATCAGCCGGAAGGCGCGGGCCAGCGTGTCGTCCAGCCGCCGGTACGCCCGCTCGATCGGGGCGGCGGCGATCCGGCAGTCCTCGAACATCGGCTGACCCGATTCACCGTTGAGGTACTTGTCCACGTACAGGTAGTGCTCGACGGCGGCCAGGCTGCCCCGGGGCCTGCTCGCGAGTCGCGCGGCCGCCATCCGCACCGGAAGCGGCAGGTACGAAAACTTCCCCGTCAGCCGGGTCACCAAGTCGAGGTCGTCGCTCACCCGGTCGCGGCCGGCGACCCGCTCGAAGAGGGCCAACGCCTCGTCCGGCTGCAGTACGTCCAGCCGCAGCCAGTGTGAGCTGGGCAGGTCGACAAGTCGGCGCTGACTGGTGACGACCATGGCGCACCCGGGCGACATCGCCAGCAGCTCACGAACCTGGGCACTGTTCCGGACGTCGTCCAGGACGACGAGTACCCGCCGGCCGCGAAGCATGCTCCGCCAGAGGGCCGCCCGCTGACCGACGAGGTCCGGCAGCTCACGGAGCGGGACGCCGAACGCCTGGAGCAGGAATTCCAGCACCAGACGCGGACCGACCGGCTGGCCGCCCTCGTCGGTCAGGTCGACGTAGACCTGCCCGTCGGGAAAGTGGCTTCGCACCGCGTGCGCCAGATGGACGGCGAAGGCGGTCTTGCCCACCCCGGGCAGCCCGTCAACGCCGAGCACCGTGGTCGCGTCGGGGCGGGTCAACAGGTGGACGGCGCGGGCGAGGAGGTCGGCGCGTCCTGTGAAGTCCGGCAGGTCCGGCGGAAGCTGGGACGGCGCCGAGAGCGGCCGGTCCAACGGCGGCCGATCGGCTGCCACGGCGTCCAACCCCCGGTCCGCCGCGAGGATCCGCTGGTAGAGGTCCCGCAGTGCCAGTCCCGGGTCGATGCCCAGCTCCTCGGCGAGGAGTCGCCGGGCGTCCTGGTAGACGTCGATCGCCTCGGCCTGCCGACCCGACCGGTACAGCGCCAGCATGAGCAGCTCGCGCAGCCGCTCGCGAAGGGGGTGCTCCGCGACCAGCTCGGCCAACTCGAGGGCCACCCGTTCGTGGCAGCCGAGCTGGAGGTCGAGGTCGAACCGCCCCTCGATCGCGGCCAGTTGCAGCGACCGGAGGCCGTTGCGGCGACCGTCGGCGAAGGACCCCTTGATGCCCACAAGCGGCGTGCCCTGCCATAGGTCGAGGGCGTCGCGCAGCTCGGTCGCCGCCCGCGCCAGGTCACCGGCGCGTTGGGCCTCCCGGGCCTGCGCAAGCCGGTGGCGGAACATGCCGAGGTCGAGGACCTCGGCCGGAACGCGTACGACATAGCCACCGGCGACCGAGTCGATGACCAGGGGCGACCCGTCGCCGCCCAGCACCTTCCGGAGCCGGTAGACGTAGGTCCGTACGGTCCCGACTGCCGTACGCGGTGGGTCGTCTCCCCATACGCCGTCGACCAGTGTCTCGGGCGAGACCTGCACACCATCGCTCAGCAGCAGGATCGCCAGGACCGCCCGCTGCTGCGGCGATCCGAGGTCTATTTCCCGTCCGTCCCGCCAGGCCCGTACCGGACCCAGCACCGCGAGCCGAAGTTCTCGTTCAGCAGCCACGCTCGTGCCCCCTCCACCGCCTGTCGGGCAGCTCGCCGGAAAACTGCCACGCACGCCCCGCCGGCCCGGCTGCTCCGCCGATCGCGGTGACCGCTTCCCCCGAAGCCGAACAAATTGGCCCTCGGAAGAGTAGATCCGGAGTCGGTACGGACCCGGCGAGTCCGGCACCGGCTGTGAGGTCAAACACGGGGAGTCAAGCGACCGGTCGGCGGCACATCGCGACGGTTGGTACGTTCCCGGCTCGCCGCTCGCCGCGGAGCCGTTGCGGCGCACCGCGCAGAGCTGCGAGGAGGAGACGATGAGTGCTGAAGCGGATGGGTACGTCCGGCGCGCGTGCGAACGGCGGGGACATCTCCTGGCGGGAGGTCGAGCAGCAGCGCTGGGGAGACCGTTGGGCGGAGTACCGTTCGCTCGTTTCGGATATGAGCCTGACAGTTGCGCTCGTTCCGGCCGAATGGCCAAGAGGCGTAGACCTAGCCGGAGACGGCGTGGGCTTTCAGGGCGGCCGGGATGGACCGGGCCGGGGCAAGGGTGTCGAACATCGACGCATAGAGGGCGTTGACCTGACGCTTGCCTGCTCCGGTAGCCGGCGCGCGAAAGTTGGCCACTGTCCACATGGTCGGAGAAGGGTTTCCTCTCGGTGAATACGGGAGTGCGGTGAGCTCTGGCGTGGCTGGGAGATCCGCGACAACATTCACGAAGCCTTCCTCACCCTCGCCTGCTCCATCATCTGTTGGCGCCGACTCCACCGCTCAGAGCTGAAAGTTGCTAGATAGACGCGGGAGCCTACGGTTGCGGGGTGAAGCTTGACTACTACTCAGCAGCCGAAGGCGTCGACGTCGCCAGTGGCCGGGCAGACCTTTGTCACCTCGCTGACCTGGTAGCAAGCGGAGGCGAGCTCAGCCTTGCGCCGTCTGCTCACCCGCGGCACCTACGGGGTGTGGTCATCGAAGCGGCGCAGGGCCTCGTCGCCATTGCTGTCGACGATCGCAGCTATCTCACCATCCATGGTGGCGCGGAAAGCCGGTCGCTCTTTGCCGACCTGCTACGCGATGTAGCCAACATGGACGACGGCGGCCACATTCACCTGGAGTACTTCGAGGGCCACCATTTCCTGGCACCAGACAGCGTGCCGCTCATCGTCAACAGTCCGCATGGCGGGATGCCTCGGCGCTGATCAAGCGGCGCCACGTACGAAACCACCCCACAACATCATTTCGTTAGGAGTTGTTAGCGGTTGATTCGTTGCTGAAGCGTCGCCGTAGGCCCGGCCGCGGATCCGGTTCGGACGTCCACACTTGCTGCCGCTTGTGTTGAAGCGCGCTTCAACACAGATCCTTGCTTGAGGCGCCTGGCGAGCGGGGAGAACCGCGAGCAGCCCCGCGAACGCATGAAGGAGGATTCAGACGTGGAACCCGAACCACCGCGCAGTCTGGAGCAACGTAAGCAGGACACACTGGCCCGCCTCAACCACGACCTGGACGCATGGGTCGCCTCAGCGGACCGGGACGGCAACGCCTACCTGGTGCCGCTGTCCTTCCTCTGGGACAGCGCGGCGTTCATCTTGGCGACAGCCGAGTCCAGTCCAACCGCGCGCAATATGCGTTCCTCTGGACGAGTGCGACTGTCGGTCGGTCCGACTCGCGACGTGGTACTCATTGAGGGCGCCGTCGAGACGTTCTCGCGCGAAACCGTGCCAGCCGATCTAGCCGAGGCATTCGCCACGAAACTCTGGGATGCGCGGGTCGGCACAACCCGCTACGCGTACTTTCGGGTGACACCTCGCCGGATACAGGCGTGGCGGGAGGAGAATGAGCTCGCCGGTCGTGACCTGATGCGTGATGGTCATTGGCTGGTCTGACGGCTAGCTCGCCGACCGCTCGCAGACGTCCGGACATCGGCTACTTGTTTCATTGACCTACGACCGTCCGAGGGCTGAGGAAGAGCTGGGCGGCGATGTCCCGGTTCGACGCGCCGCCGGCCGCCAGCCGTACCACCTCCCGCTCCTGGGGAGTGAGCGCACTCAACGGGTCCCCCGCCCTGCGCGGCGCGGCCGGCACGGGCCCGGCGGGCTGCAGAACACCGCGCCGGCGGCCGGGCCCGCGTCGCCGGATCGGGACGCGGCGACGGCGGGAGCCGGCCGACGCCCGGTGCCCGCTCCTCCCGGAGCGGGCACCGGGGCGCAGCGCGGTCAGATCGTCCGGCGCAGCCCGGCGAACTGCAGCGCGGCGAACCCGGCGACCACCACGGCCTGAGCGATCACGAGTGCGACGCCGAGGCCGGTCAGCGGGAACCAGCCGGCGACGAGCAGCTCGACGCTCGCGGCCACCCACGCGATGTTGACCGCGATCACGACAACCGCGGCGGGCCGGCTCACACCCGGCCTGGACGCGAGGGCGAGCAGGGCGGCCGCGAAGGCGATCAGGAACACGCCGACCGGGTAGAGGAAGGCGGCGGGAAGGCCGAACATCTGGCCGAAGATCGCCGCGGCGACGAGGTAGACGACTCCGTTGGCGCCCGAGCCGATCGCGTCCTGCTTGAGGGCGAAACGGAGCAGCTTGGCGTCGACGGTCTGGACGGGGCTGGCGATTGTGGTCATCTCGGAGGTCCCTTCGTGGTGCTGACGTGCGTCTGGTCACGAAGCTACGGAGGGTGCGGCCATGCCGAATCAGTCGTCGTGACGGTAGGTTCCAGTCGTGCTGCACGGTCGGTCCGAGGAACAGGCGGAGATCGACCGGCTGTTGGACGGCACCCGGGAGGGTCGGAGCGGTGCCCTGGTCCTGCGCGGCGCGGCGGGTATCGGCAAGTCGGCGCTCCTGGAGTACGCCGCCGATCGGGCGGCCGGCATGCGGGTGCTGCGCGGCGTCGGGATCGAGTCCGAGGCGGCCCTGCCGTACGCCGCACTGCACCTGCTCCTGCGCAGCGGGTTCGACCGGATCGACGCGCTGCCCGACGCCCAGGCGACCGCGCTCAGCGGTGCGCTGGGCCTGCGCGACGCCCCACCGGAGAGCCGGTTCCTGGTCGGTCTCGCCACGCTGAGCCTCCTGTCCGAGCTGGCCGGGGACCGCGCGCTGCTCTGCCTCGTCGACGACGCGCAGTGGTTCGACCAGGCGTCCCTCGACGCCCTGTTGTTCGCGGCGCGCCGGCTCGAGGCTGACGGCGTCGTCATGATCTTCGGCGCTCGTCCGGAATTTCCGGCCACCGGCCTGCCCGAGCGCCGGCTGAGCGGCCTCGACGGCGCCGCGGCCGCCGCGCTGCTCCCCGCCGACCTTCCGCCGCAGGTGCGGGAACGCCTTCTGCAGGAGTCGGCCGGCAACCCGCTGGCGCTCGTCGAATTGCCGGCCGCGCTGACGCCCGAGCAGCGCGCCGGGCGGTTGTCGCCGGTGGGTGCGATGTCGGTGGCCGACCGGGTCCGGGAGGCGTTCCACGCGCAGATGAGCGGGCTTCCCGAGCCCGCGCGCACCGCGCTGCTGATCGCGGCGGCGGACGGCTCGGGTGAGCTCGCGACGCTGGTCGCCGCCGGCGCGTCGCTCCCAGGGCTCGAAGCGGCCGAGGGGAGCCGGCTGATCGGGATCAACGGTTCGACCGTCGGCTTCCGTCATCCTCTGATCAGGGCCGCCGCGTACCAGAGCGCTCCGCTCACCGAACGCCTCGCCGCGCACCGGGCCCTTGCCGACGCCCTGACCGGCTCGGCCTCACCGGACGCCGCCGACCGGCGTGCCTGGCACCTGGCCGCCGCCGCGCTCGGTCCGGACGAGGACGTCGCCCGACAACTCGAGGAGGCGGCGAGTCGAGCCCGTACCCGGGGCGGGCACGGCGCGATGGCGGCCGCGTACCAACGCGCCGCCGAGCTCAGCGTCGATCCGGTACGCCGGTCCGCCCGGCTGGCCGCCGCGGCGCTGGCGGCGAGCGACGCCGGCCTGACGGGCCGGGCCGCCGCACTCGCCGACAGCGCCACGCCGGACGTGGACGACCCGGCGATGATCGTGGCGCTGACCCAGGTCCGCGCGCACCGCGAGGTGGAGTTGGGCACCCCGCTGGCGGCCGGCCGGATCATCCTGGACGCCGTCCCCCGCGTCGCGGTCCACGCCCCCGATCAGGCCACCTGGCTGCTGGTGGAAGCCGTCCGCTGCGCCTGGTTCGCCGGTGACGTCCCGCTGGCGGCGCAGGCGGCCGCGATGCTTCGTGAGCTGCCCGCCACCGGTTCGCCTCTGGTCGACCAGGCGGAAGGGCTGACCCGGTTGCTGGGCGGCGACTTCGCCGCTGGGTTGGCGCTCCTCGGCGCAGGGCTCGACCTGTCCGGGCTCGGGGTACCGGGGCTGACCTTCGCTGCCGGCGCCTGCCTCGCGGCGGGCCGGGCCACCCTCGCCGACGAGATCGCCGGACGGGTCGCGGCGGACTGCCAGCAGAGCGGGATGATCGGCTGGCTGGCGTTCGCGCTGCAGGACCAGGGGTTCGCCCAGGGCCTGCTCGGCCGGTACGGCGATGCGATGGCGACGCTCGACGCGGGGCTGCGGCTGGCGCGGGACCTGGGCCACGAGCACCGGGTCCTCCACCTCACCTGCTGCCTCGCCTGGGTCCTCGCCGACCAGGGAGACGTGCCGGGGTGCCGGGAGAAGGCCGAGGACGGTGTCCGGCGCGCCGACGACCGCGGGTTGGTGCTCGCCGCGACCATCGGGCGTTGGGCGCTCGGCAGGCTGGAGCTCGGCCTGGGAAACGCGGACGCGGCGCTGCGGCACCTGGCGGCCATCCCGCCGACGGGTTTCGGGGTTCTCTCCGCTGCAGACCAGGTCGAGGCGGCCGTGCGCAGTGGCCGGCCGGACCGGGCCGGGGAACCGCTCGAGCGTTATCTGACCTGGGCGCGGCACGTCGGTCAACCGGCCTCGGACGCGGTCGCCCTCCGCTGCCGGGCCCTCGTCGGCCAGGACGAGGCCTCCTTCGCGGATGCCGTTCGCGTCCATGAGCGCGACGAGCAGCCGTACGAGCAGGCGAGGACACGGCTCGCCTACGGTGAATGGCTGCGACGGTCCCGGAGGCGGGCGGACGCCCGTGTGCAGCTACGCGGCGCGCTGGAGATCTTCGACCGGCTCGGCGCGGAGTTGTGGGCCCGCCGGGCCCGTGCCGAGCTGCGCGCGACCGGGGACGTGCCGGCCGCGCCGCGCAGGGCGGGGGACCCGTTGAGTGTGCTCACTCCCCAGGAGCGGGAGGTGGTACGGCTGGCGGCCGGCGGCGCGTCGAACCGGGACATCGCCGCCCAGCTCTTCCTCAGCCCTCGGACGGTGGGCTACCACCTCTACAAGGCGTTCCCCAAGCTGGGCATCACGTCGCGATCCCAGCTGGCGGCGATCGCCCGCTCCGCGGTGGTCGACGGTGCCGGGCGGCGTCGGCCAGCAGCGGAGTGAACCGCTGCTCCCACCGGTACACAGTGACGTGGTCGACCTCCGCGCCGCGCTCGACCAGCAACTCCTCAACGTCCCGGTAGGACAGGCAGTTGCGCAGGTACCAGCGGACCGCGACGACGATCACCTCGGACGGGAACCGGAAGCCGGCGAACGCCGACTCCGGAGGCAGGCACGGATGAGCGGGGCCGATGGCATTACCGCTCAAGCCTGCCTCGATCGTGCCAAGCGCCCAATGCAACAGCGCCCCCACGGATCATCCGAGATGGACATACGTTCAGTCACATCGACAAATGTCACCGGGATTGGACGTCGTGCGTCAGGAACACCGCGGTCGCGGGCGTGCGCCAACGAAGCACCAGCTTCGGAAGCTTGTCAGCCCTTACCGCATTGTATACTGTACTCTCCATAACGTATACGCCCTGTCCGCGCGAGAAGGGAGCAGTTCGTGCGAGTTGCCGTGCTCGGAGCTGGCGCCATCGGCGCATACGTCGGCGCGTCCCTGTGCCGCGCCGGAGTCGACGTCCATCTGATCGCCCGCGGCGCGCACCTGGCCGCGCTGCGGGCCGGCGGGGTCCGGGTACTCAGCCCCCGGGGTGACTTCTCCGCACACCCGCACGCAACCGACGATCCGGCCGACATAGGGCCGGTGGACTACGTGTTCCTCGGTCTCAAGGCGCATTCCTACGCCTCGGCCGGACCGTTGCTCGAACCGTTGCTCGGTCCGGAAACCGCCCTCGTGGCCGGGCAGAACGGCATCCCGTGGTGGTACTTCCACAAGCTCGCCGGACCGTACGAGAATCACCGGATCGAGGCGGTCGACCCGGACGGCCGGACGTCTGAGGTGATGGCACCGGAGCGGGCGATCGGCTGCGTGGTGTATCCGGCGACCGTCATCGAGTCACCGGGGGTGATCCGGCACCTGGAGGGCACCCGCTTCTCCATCGGCGAACCGGACGGCTCGGTGTCCGACCGCTGCGTACGGTTCAGCGAGGCGATGATTGCCGGTGGTCTGAAGTGTCCGGTCGAGCCACGGCTGCGCGACGACATCTGGATCAAACTGATGGGCAACGTCTCGCTGAACCCGATCAGCGCCCTGACCCGGGCCACGATGGTGGAGATCTGCGAGTACTCCGGCACCCGCCGGGTGGTCGAGCAGATGATGGAGGAGACTCTCGATATCGCCAGCCGGGTCGGCAGTACGCCCGAGATCTCGATCAGCAAGCGGATCGACGGCGCCCAGCGGGTCGGCCACCACAGGACCTCGATGTTGCAGGATCTCGAGGCCGGCAAGGAACTGGAACTCGACGCCATCGTGGCGGCCGTGGTGGAGATGGCCGACATCACCGGCGCTCCGGCGCCGACCCTGCGGACCGTCCATGCCGCCACGGACCTGTTGGCCAGGACCACCGCCAGGCAGACCGCGAGCCCGACGATTCGGGCGGCCTAGCCCCGGCCTACCGGAGCAGCTAGACGGCGGGTCCGGGGGCAGCCGCCGCGAACGCCGCCTCCCCAACCTTGCGTACGCAACATCGGTCGCATACTGTATGCACCACCTCCTTAACCTTGCCGCCGAGGCCACACCGGGATCCGTGCCGGCAGCCACGACGGGACGCCGGCGTCCCGGGCGCACCGATCCCCCGTCCCGTTCCGGCAAGTCCGCCCATTCGCAGGACACCCGACGCCCTGGAGACTCCCGCGCCCCTGAAGTACGGGAGCTTTCCGACCCACGCCTACTACCCGGAGGTCTGATCCATGGCCAAGATTCCCTGCATGGACGCGGTGGTCTCGGTACTCGCGTCGGAGGGGGTAGACATCGCGTTCGGCTGTCCCGGCGCGGCCATCCTGCCGCTCTACGCCTCGCTGCGGCGCAGCAACATCAGGCACCTGATCGTGCGGCACGAGGAGGGCGCGACCCACATGGCCGACGGCTGGGCCCGCACCAACGGGCGCGTCGGGGTGGCCATCGGCACGTCCGGGCCGGCCGGCACCAACATGATCACCGGGCTCTACACCGCCCAGGCGGACTCCATCCCGATGATCTGCATCACCGGCCAGGCACCGACCAGCAAGCTGCACCAGGAGGCGTTCCAGGCGGTCGACATCGTCGAGATCGCCAAGCCGGTGACCAAGTGGGCGGTGCAGGTCAAGGAGGCCGCGCAGGCGCCCTGGATCTTCCGGGAGGCGTTCCGCATCGCCCGCTCCGGCCGGCCCGGACCGGTCCTCATCGACCTGCCGCTAGACGTGCAGCGGCAGGAGATCGAGTGGGACTCCACGATCGACGCCCCGCTCCCGGTGCCGCGGGTCGAGCCGCACCTGCCCCGGGTGGAGCGGGCCCTCGACATGCTGCTGGCCGCCGAACGGCCGCTCATCCTGGCCGGTGGTGGGGTCATCCTCGGCGAGGCCACCGACCTGCTGCGCGAGGTCGCGGAGACGCTGAACATCCCCGTCCAGGTCACCCTGATGGGCAAGGGCTCGCTGCCGGAGGACCATGACCTGTTCGCCGGCATGACCGGTATCCAGACCACCCAGCGGTGGGGCAACGCGTCCTTCCTGGAGTCCGATCTGGTGCTCGCACTCGGCGCCCGGTTCGGCGACCGGCACACCGGCGACCTGGAGACCTACCGGGGCGAGAGGAAGTTCATCCACGTCGACATCGAACCGACCCAGATCGGCAAGGTCTTCGGCCCGGACCTCGGCGTCGTCTCGGACACCAGGGCGTTCCTCGCGGCCCTGCTCGACGCGGTCGAGCGGCGCGACAAGCACAGGGACCGAACGGAATGGGTGTCCCGCATCCGCGAGCTGCGCGGAACGCTGCGCCGCCGGGACGACTTCGACGCGGTTCCGATCAAGGCGCCGCGGGTGTTCAGGGAGATTAACGAGTTCTTCGGCCCGGACACCTACTTCGTCACCGCGATCGGCCTCTATCAGATCTGGTCGGGGCAGTTCCAGAATGTCTTCAAGCCCCGGCACTACCAGGTCTGCGGCCAGGCCGGGCCGCTGGGCTGGGAGATTCCGGCGGCGATCGGCGTCAAGTCCGCGCTGCCGGAAGCCGAGGTGGTCGGCGTGGTCGGCGACTATTCGTTCCAGTTCCTGGTCGAGGAACTCGCGGTCGCCGCCCAGTACAACATCCCGTTCGTACTCGTCATGTTGAACAACGAGTATCTCGGCCTGATCCGCCAGGCCGAGATCGGCTACGACATGAACTACGAAGTTGATATCCACTACGACGAGTACGGCACCGACAACGTCAAGGTGATGGAGGCGTACGGCTGTTCCGGCCGCCGGGTGACCCAACCCGGCGAGATCGCCGACGCGCTCGCCTGGGCCAGCAAAGAGGCGAAGCGGACCAGTCGTCCGGTGCTGGTCGAGGTCATGGTCGAACGTGAGGCGAACACGGCGCACGGCATCTCGATCGACAAGATCAATGAATTCGAGCCGGTGCCCGAGATCGAATACCGGGACGGCGTCGCGGGCTGACCCGATGCCGGACATCGGGTCGCACCGATGTCGGATCCTCCCCCATCGCCTCGAATGCCACACCGGGGCGGGCGGCGTGCCGTCCGCCCCGGTGTGGCGGCCACAAAGGGCAGCCGCGAGCGGCACGGAAAACATTCTGCGGGGCAACCGGACCGGGGCCCGAGATGCGCGGCGGGGAAACGTCCTACCCGCCGACGCAAATTGAATTTGGACGACTGTATGCTATAAACACTCGGGCGCGCTGGTGTCCGATTGAACTGTCGCAGCCGGAGGTAGTCGATGACCGATCGGAGGGGCTCGACCTCGCCAGCCGCTGGCGGCGTCGGGCGGACCGCGCGCCAGCCGCTGGAACGGCCTGCGCCGCTACGCCAGGCGGTCTACGACGCCATCGCCGAAATGATCATCCGCCGGGAGATTCGACCCGGCGAGCACCTGGTCGAAAGCGAGCTCGCGGCCCAACTCGGTGTCAGCCGGCAGCCCGTCCGGGAAGCCCTGCAGCGATTGCAGAGCGAGGGCTGGGTCGATTTGCGACCCGCGCTCGGCGCCTTCGTGCACGTGCCCACCGAGGAGGAGGCGGACCAGTTGCTCGCCACTCGTACCCTGCTCGAGACGGAGTCCGCGCGGCTGGCCGCCAAGCAGGCCACGCCGGAACAGGTCGAACGGCTGTGGGAGCTGCAGCGCACCGGGGAGAAGGCGCTCAGCGACGACGACCAGGAGGGCCTGGTCGAGGCGAACGCTGCCCTGCACGCGTACGTGGTGTCGATGTCCGGCAACAAGGTGCTGGCCGAACTGATCGCGATGGTGGACCGCCGGGTGCGCTGGTACTACGCGCCCATCGCCCGGTCCCGCGGCCGGGAGGCGTGGGACGAGCACGCGGCGTTGATCGAGGTGATCGCCAGCCGGAACGGCCGGCGGGCCGCGGAGATGATGCGGAAACACACCGAACACACCCGGGAGAGCTACCACAAGCGGCGCAAGGAGGCCGCTGAGCGGGAAGCCCTCGGCTGACCCGCCCCGGCCGCGTCAGCGGCCCACCTTCGCCGCCCCGGGCCGCTGCGGCCTGCACCGCCGCTCCAGCCGTCTCCCCCGCCCACACTCTCGTGTCGCTCGGCTTACGCGCGCTGGCGGCAGGGCGCAAGGAGTCGTGAGCGCCGCCCGCCACCGCGACGTCGCGGGGCGAGTGTCCCGGGAGGCCCGGCCGCCATCCCGTCGAGGCAGGGGATCGCCCGCGCCTGGCCGGGCGTGGCGACCGCGGCGTTCGCCGAACCTCGGCTACGCGCGCCCGTCGACCCGAGCGTGTGCCTGGCCGCGAGCGAGCGGGACAGCGCGTCAGGCGGGCGAACGCCTCAGCATGGCCCGCCTACCGCGACCCGCCCCACCGGGCGCGACCCGGCCAACGCCACCCCACGCAGCGCTCGTCGACCAGACCCGCACCTCCGCCGGGTCCGCGCACGCCAAGGTGCCCGCCCGCGAAAGCGTCTGCTCACTGCGGCGATCGCATCCGCGCCCCGCGGGACGGGCGCCTCGGTAGGCCGGACCAGCCCACCGTCACCTGCCGGGTACGAGGGGAACTGTCACTTGTCCATGGTCTGGTTCATCGTGCCAGGGCGTACGCGTCCGGGTCGATCCAGACGTTGATCAGAGACGGCAGGCCAGACTCCCGGGCCCGCGCAGCGCCGGCGCGATGTCGGCCGGGTCGGTCACCTCTTCGCCGTACCCGCCGAGCATCCTGGCGAACTCGGAGTGGCGTACGTCGCCGAGGGTGTTGCCCAGGGCTGGCGTCGGAGTGCTGGCGAGGCAGTCGCTTCTCGCACGCCGTGGTCCTTTACAGGCGGATGGATTTCTTGTTCATGAACTCCTCGATGCCGGCCGGGCCGAGTTCCCTGCCCATCCCGGAGCGCTTGATCCCGCCGAACGGCAGGTCGGCCTGCGACCCACCGGCGCTGTTCAGATACACCATGCCGGACTCGATTTGCTCGGCAACCTGGCGCAACCGGTTCGGGTCGGTGCCCCATACGCTGGCGCCGAGCCCGAAAGGCGAGTCGTTCGCGATCGCGACCGCTTCCTCCTCGGTCTCCGCGCGAAAGACCAGCACGACAGGGCCAAAGATCTCCTCGTGGTAGGCGTCCATCTCGGGGGTCACGTCCGTGAGCACGGTGGCCTCGAGATAGGCGCCGGGCCGGTCGATACGACGCCCACCGGTGCGTAGCGTCGCGCCCTGCCGGACCGCCTTCGCGACCTGACCGGCCACCTCGTCGGCCGCCGCGACCGACGCCAGCGGCGGCAACTTCGTCGCGGGATCGGTGGGGTCGCCTGGCACGAAGGTCTCGGCCACATGCTTCGTCAGCCGGTCGACGAACTCCTCGTAGATGTCGGCGAGCACCACCATCCGCTTCGGCGCGTTGCACGACTGGCCGCAGTTGCGCATCCGGGCAGTCGCGGTGGCCTTCACCGTCTTGTCCATGTCGTCGGTGTCCAGCAGAATCAGCGGGTCGGAACCGCCAAGCTCCAGGACGGCCTTCTTCAGATTCTTTCCGGCCTCGGCGGCGACCGAGATGCCCGCCCGCTCGCTGCCGGTCAGGGAGACCCCCTGAATGCGGGGGTCCGCGATCATCCGGGGGACCTGCGCGCTGGACGCGTAGATGTTCACATACGCGTCCTCAGGCACCCCGGCGTCGTGCAGTATCCGCTCGATCGCGGCTGCCGACCGCGGGCAGGTCGAGGCATGTTTCAGCAGGATCGTGTTGCCGAGGATCAGGTTCGGCGCCGCGAACCTGGCGACCTGGTAGCAGGGGAAGTTCCACGGCATGATGCCGAGCAGCGCCCCGATAGGGTTCTTGGTGATGACGGCCTCGCCGCCCCTGATCTGCAGCGGCTCGTCGGCCAGCAGCGAAGGACCGTTGTCGGCGTAGTACCTGAGGATGTCGACAACCACGCCGACCTCACCGCGACCCTCGTTGATCCGCTTGCCCATCTCCAACGTCATGATCCCCGCGAGCTCGTCGGCGCGCTCGGCGAACAGGTCCGCCGCCCGTGAGACGATCTTGGCTCGCTCGGCGACCGGCCGACGCCGCCACGACAGGTACCCGCGGTGGACGCGATCGATCGCTTCAACGACCTCCGCGTCGGTCGCGTTCTCGATCTTCTCGATCAGTTGACCTGTCGCTGGGTCAGTAACTGTGTACATAGCCAAGCCCTCCGTTCTCTACCAACACTGCGCCGGCACTGTGGGTAAGGGGGGTAGCCGATCGTCCTCACCGCTGGACCGTGATGCCCTTGGGGTTGAGGTGGGCGATGTTGCCGCTCTCGGTTCCGTCGGTGGGGTCGATGACGCAGTCGATGAGCGCGGGCTGGCGCAGCGCCAGGGCCTCGCGCAGGGCGGCGGCGACCTCCGCCGGCGTTGTCGCCCGATAGCCCCTGCCTCCGAATGCGGCGATCATGAGATCATGGCGGGCCCTGAGGACGGTCGGTGCCGGGTCTGCGGACGCGGACGCACCGTCGCCGCGGTAGACGCCGCCGTTGTTCAGCACGACCGTGACGACGGGCAGGTTGTAGCGGCAAATCGTCTCTAGCTCCATGCCGCTGAACCCGAACGCACTGTCGCCCTCGATGGCGACGACCGGGTCTCCGGTCTCGACCGCGGCGGCGACCGCGAAACCCATGCCGATGCCCATCACGCCCCAGGTGCCGCTGTCCAAGCGGTGCCGCGGCACCTGCATACCGATCGTGTTGCGCGCCAGGTCCAGTGCGTTGGCGCCCTCGTTGACGACATATACCTGCGGGTTCTCCCGCAGGACATCGCGGATGGCCTGCAGCCCGCCCAGGAACTTCATCGGGTGTGCCGTTTCGGCGGCCTTGAGGCGCTTGGCCATCTTGCCGACGTTCTCCGCAGAGCGGGCCGAAAGCTCGTCCCGCCACTGTGCCGGGACCGCGATCTGGCCAGGTTTGGTCCGTTCGATCAGGGACTGCATCACCGAACCGACGTCACCGACGAGGGGCGCCGCAATAGGCTGGTTGCTGTCCAGCTCGGTGCTGGCGATGTCCACCTGGATGAACTTGGCGTCGGAACTCCACTGCGGTGCCTCGCCGTGTCCGAGCAGCCAGTTCAGCCGCGCACCGACGAGCATCACGACGTCGGCCCGGCGCAAGGCTAGTGACCTGGTGCTGGCTACCGACTGCGCGTGGTCGTCGGGCAGCAGTCCCTTCGCCATCGACATGGGCAGGTAGGGCACGCCGGTAAGCTCGATGAACTGGCGGATCTGTTCGTCCGCCTGCGCGTACGCAGCGCCCTTGCCGAGCACGACGAGCGGCCGCTGAGCGCTCGCGAGCAGTTCGATCGCGCGGTCCAGGGCCGCGGGTTCGGGCACCTGACGCGGTGCCGGGTCGACGACCCGCCACAGTGACGCCGCGCCCAGATCCGCATCGATGACCTCACCGAGGACCGCGGCCGGGATGTCGAGGTAGACCCCTCCCGGTCGTCCGGACACGGCAGTGCGGATCGCGCGGGCCACGCCGCGGCCGATGTCTTCCGCCCGGTGTACGCGGTATGCCGCTTTGGCAAACTGTCGAGCCGCCGCCAGCTGGTCCATCTCCTCATAGTCGCCCCGCTGCAGATCGACGAGGTGCCGCTCGCTGGAGCCGGAGATCTGCACCATCGGGAAGCAGTTCACGGTGGCGTTGGCAAGGGCTACCAGCCCGTTGAGGAATCCCGGAGCGGACACCGTCAGGCAGATTCCCGGCTTTTTCGTCAGGAACCCGGCCGCCGCCGCCGCGTGCCCCGCGGCGCTCTCGTGCCGGAAGCCAATGAAGCGGATGCCGGACGCCTGCGCCAGGCGGGCCAGGTCAGTGATGGGGATGCCGACGACGCCATAGATGGCGTCAACCTCGTTGAGCTTGAGCGCATCGACGACGAGATGGATCCCGTCGGTGAGTTTCTCCGCACTTACGACGCCGCCAGCTTCTGATTCTCGGACGGAAGTGATGGTCATGATCAGAGTCCTCCATCATGGTCGTGGACCTCTGCATACAGTATTCATCTGCCGGTCGATCGTCGAGGGTGGCCTGGCCGGCGACGGCGACGACGACGGGCATTGCGCCGGAGCGCGCACGGGAAGCGACGTCCCTCCCCTATTTACTGTCCTCTAAGACTGCATACCGTATGTGGTAGGCAATAATCCTGGACCATGTGACAGCAGGTGTCTAGGGGGCTGCAAGACGTTTTCCGCGCAGCCGGCGGCGACACCGGTCGCCCAACACGCCGCCCGATGACCTCCGCACCTCGCCTGACCTGCCCAGTCACCTCTGCACGGCCACCGTTGGCGGTCGCCCGGCAACCCGGCACGCTCGCCCGACGGCGGGAGTCCCCGGCCGCCTGGGCGGCACTCGCAGCCGGGCGCGGTCGGCCGGGCCAGGTGGCTTTGGTCACTAGATCGTCTTTTGTATACCGAAGCTTGTATCCTGAGAGGGGCTGGTTGAGACGAGCACGAAGCAGGTTTGTGGTGAGAACTCGCGGGGTAAGCCACCACTGTGGAACGTTGATTCCCTTGTCACCGCGCTGTCGAGGCGCAACGACGCGCCCCCGGCCCGCCCGCCGCGGCTGGTGCTCCGCTCGTCACCAGACCAGCAAGAGACCGGCCGCCACCGCATGCACGGTGTCGACGGCCGATCCGGCGACCCGAGACGTGCCCGGCCCCACCGAGCACACCCGGGTGTCCTGCCGGACCACGGGGCCGTCCAGCCGTAGCCGTCGACCCCGTGCGCACGGTCCCCGGGAAGCGTCGTTTCCCGGGAAGTCCCAACAAGTCAGAGGTGATGTCATGACCATGCGGCGAACGTTCGCGCAATCCCTGATCCGGCTCACGGACCGGCTGGCCCTGCCCGCCGGGTCTTCCGCGGACGGACGCTCCCTCGGCCTCGGCCTGGCGACCGCGCTGGAGGCCCAGCGTCGGGCCGCCCGACCGACCGATGCGGAGATCGAGCGATTCCTCCGGGGCTCCGCCACGGACGGGGACCTCACAAAGGTCTGACCACCCGCCGGAGGTCCCGCCGGCCACACTGCCCCAAGGACCTCCGGCGGAGCCGGACCAGCACCGGGTCGTCCCTCGGGAACGATCCCCGAAGGACGACCCGGGACCGGCAGGGAACACCAGATGCCTCAGTGCGTCGGCCGGTCTGCGACCACAGGCTCCTCGGCTCCTGCCGCCGCCTCCGGCCCCGCGCCCACGGGCGGGCCGGCGGCCTGCCCGACTTGATCCCGTCGTGACTTCGCCAGACTCGCGACGGTGGTGACGACCAGGGTGCCGACGATGACGCCGAGCGAGACCGCGATCGGTACCTCGGGCGCCCAGTCGAAGCCGTCGTGATGCAGCGCCTCCAGCATGAGCTTGACGCCGATGAAGGCGAGAATGAACGCCAGCCCCTTGCTGAGGTACACCAACCGGTCCAGCAGGCCACCGATCAGGAAGTAGAGTTGCCGCAGCCCCATCAACGCGAACGTGTTCGCGGTGAAAACCAGGTACGGCTCCTGGGTCAGCCCGAAGATCGCCGGAATTGAGTCGAGCGCGAACAGCAGGTCGGTGGTACCGATGGCGACCATGACGATCAACATCGGGGTCACCAGCAGCCGTCCGTCCACCCGGGCGAACACCGAGGAGCCCCGGTACGTGTCCGTGGTGGGCAGGATCCGCCGTGCCGTACGCAGCGCGACGTTCTCGGAGAACTCGTCCTCCTGCTGCGGCCCGACCAGCTTGATCGCGGTGTAGATCAGGAACGCGCCGAAGAGGTAGAACAGCCAGTCGAACCGGGTGATGGCCTGGGCGCCCACGGCGATGAAGAAGCCCCGCATGACCAGCGCCAGCACGATGCCGATGAGCAGCACCTTCTGCCGGTACTGCACAGGCACCGCGAACCGGCTCATGATGATGACGAAGACGAACAGGTTGTCCACGCTGAGCGAGTACTCAGTGAGCCAACCGGCGAAGAACTGCCCGCCGTAGCCGGTGCCGGCGGTGGTCGTCAGGACGATCCCGAAGGCCACCGCGGCGAGCACGTAGAAGGACACCCAGGCGACGCACTCCCGAAATGACGGGTCACGAGGGTTCCGGGCGACCAGGTAGAAGTCGACGGCGATCATCACCAGGAAACCGATAATCGTTACGGCCCACACCCAGACCGGCAGATTCATGACTCTCCCTTGGAACGAAGCAGGGGCGGGCGGCCCGGACTCCGCGCGACGGCACGGGTCTGCCGACGGCTCTCCCGGGCCTTCCACTGCGCCTCCGCGTGACGCAGGTAGAAGACATACAGCCGCTCGGCCCGCGGGTTGCGGTGCCGGATGCGCCGCAACCAACCCGGCGCGATCCGCTCGTGCAGCCAGCTGAACCCGATCGCAAAGCCGAGGCTGACGATCGCCTGGTAGGCGAGAAACCCGAGGACGTCCGGCGGCAGGGCCGGCCGGCCCGCGATGAGCAGGCCGGCCAGCCCTTCGTGCAGCAGCCGGGCGAGGGGGAACCCGACGAGCCAATAGAGCGCCGCCGGGGCGAACACACCCGGCGAGATCACGCCGGACGCCAGCAACAGTCCGAACCCGCCGCCGAAGAGCGCCAGCGGCAGGCCGAGCGCCACGCCGGCGGTGACCGACCAGCCGACGGGCTGGCCCACCAGCAGGGCCAGTCCGACGACGGCCACCCCGGCGATCACCCCGATGCCGGCACCCGGCAGGGCGAGTTCGCCGGACTGACGCAACCGGTTGCCGCTCATATGACCACGCCGAACTCGATCAGGCTGTAGACCAGCATGCCGAGGTAGAACAGGGCACCGAAGCCGATCACCAGGTTCTGCACGATGCCCGGGCGAATCGGCTTGGGCAGCATCCGGTTGTTCACCAGCAGCAGCACGATGCAGTACGCGCCCATCGCGAAGGTGGAGAGGAACGCCAGCACGTCGAGGATCGCGCCCGGACCGTCGGCCGGGCCGAAGTTCAGGATCAGGATGCCGAACGCGATGACCCCCCACAGGAAGCCGGCGTAGAGCTTCGACATGCTGAACCGCTTCGCGCCGGGTACGAAGTGGTACGTCATGTCGGCCTGGCCCCGGGAGAACGAGTCGAACAGGCCGAGGGTGGCGTTCAGGCCGATCAACGCGATGAATCCGAGGAAGACCCCGTGCAGGACCGGCGCGCCGGCCGAGGCGAAGGCATCCGCCATCGCGGTCAGCGACGCCTCCCGGTCACCACCGCGGATCACGTCACCGACGTTCGGGTTCTCCCGCGCGGCGGTCTGGGCGAGCACGGTGAACGAGATGGTGACCAGCATGGTGACGCCCCAGAAGAGCAGCACGGCGTCGAAGGTCACCCACCGCCGCCAGGCCCGCCACTTCTTCATCTCCTGCGGGTTGTCGGTGTCGAACATGAAGCCACGCGAGGGCATGACCTCCTGCTCGCCAGCGTGCCGCAGGCCCCGGATCTTTGGGATGTGTGCGCCCATGCCGGCACCGGAGTCCCGCAGGTGCAGCGTGTACCACATCTGCTGCATGCCGGACGGCCCCGCGAACGCGATCGCGCCGACCAGGACCGGGAACCACGCCGCCGACATCGCCTCGTCCGGGAGGTAGCCGAACTGGAACATGCCGCTGAGCGTGCTGGTGACGTCGCTCCACCGGCCGACCAGCGAGGCCGCCACCGACGTACCGATCACGAGCACGCCGATGAGGATGCCCAGCAGGCCCTCCAGCAGCGGGTAGATGACCGATGCCAGGCTGAACACAATGCCCACCAGGATCAGACCGATACAGGCCGTGACGACCCAGGGTATGCCGGTCACTTCCTCGAACGCCGCCGCGCCGGTCGACAGATGGCCCGGCCAGATGTAGACGAGGATCGCCACCGCGAAGAAGAACCACATCAGTGGTTTGAACACCCGGGCAGCGCCGAAGAAGATGCTCTCCCCGGTAGCCATCGCGTACCGGGCCATCTCCAGCATGACGAACGCCTGCAGCGTCACGCCGATCAGGAACAGCCAGCGGATCTCCGGGCCGAAGACCAGGACCAGGCGGGGCCACATGTACGCCTCGCCCATGCCCACGCCGAGCGCGACGAGGAACACGGTCGGGCCGAGTAGATGGATCGACGGCGGCGCCTCGGGCAGTTCTCGGATGGGCATCGGTTCGAGCTTGCCGGCCCGCCATACTCGCTCGTCGGCCGCGATGCCGGTACCGGCGCCGGCCCGTTGCTCGGGAATGGCGCCACCGGTTGGTGGCGGTGCGTCGGTTGTTTGTTGGCCGGGATTAGGGGTGTGCGAAGTGTCCACGCTGGACCTCCTCGGGGACCTGTGGGGATGTCAAACCCTTCAGGACGGTTCCGGGTCCGACAGGTGTACCCGTTCGACCCCTGGAGCGGGAGCGTTCGACGTGTCGCTACTCGCCACTCCAGTGGCCTGCCGTGGCACGGTCACACACTGCTCAGCGATCGACCGACTCGCCGTCGGCAAGCAGTCCGGCGGACCGGGCCCAACGGTATTTCGCACCGAGGACGGCGACCGGCTTCTCCGTGGTGTACGGATAGGCGACGATGCCGTGCCGGTACAGGTGTTCGCTGGCCTCCTCGACCTCCACGTCGCCGGCGAGCGAGGCGACGACGGGCTTGTGGATGCCCTTGCTCCGGAACTCTTCGACCACGTCGACCACCAGCTCGGCGAAGACCATCGGCGGGGTGACGATGGTGTGCCAGTAGCCGAGGATCAGCGAGTGGATGCGCGGGTCGGCGAGGCCGAGTGCGATGGTGTTTCGGTACGTCGACGGCGGCTCGCCGCCGGTGATGTCCACCGGGTTGCCGGCCGCACCGAACGGCGGGATGAACGTGCGGAACGCCTCGTCGAGGTCCGGCGGGATCTCCATGAGGGTCAGCTGGTTGTCCACGCAGGCGTCCGAGAGCAGCACGCCGGAACCGCCGGCGCCGGTGATGATGACGACGTTCTCGCCCTGCGGGGTGGGCAGCAGCGGGATGCCGCGGGCGTACTCGAGCAGGTCGTTGAGACCCGGCGCGCGGATCACGCCGCTCTGCCGCAGGATGTCGTCGTAAACCTTGTCGTTGCCGGCCAGCGCGCCGGTGTGCGAGCTGGCCGCCTTGGCGCCCTGGTCGGTACGACCGGCCTTGAGCACCAGGACCGGCTTGGTCGCCGACACCCGCTTGGCGGTCCGGGCGAACGACCGGCCGTCCTTGAGATCCTCCAGGTGCATCGCGATGAGCTGCGTGTTCGGGTCGCTCTCGAAGAACGTCAGCAGGTCGTCCTCGTCGATGTCCGCCTTGTTGCCCACCCCGACGATCGAGGAGACCCCCATCCCGGCGGACCGGCTGAACCCAAGGATGGCCATCCCGATGCCGCCGCTCTGCGAGGAGAGCGCCACTCCGCCCTTGACGTCGTACGGTGTGCAGAACGTCGCGGAGAGGCGCTCCGGCGTGTAGTAGTAGCCGTAGATGTTCGGGCCAAGGATCCGTACGCCGTACTGGCGGGCGATCGCGACCACCTCGGCCTGCAACTCGTGGTTGCCGGTCTCACCGAAGCCGGACGGGATCAGAATTGCCCCGGCCACCCCCTTGGCGCCGACCTCGGCCAGCGCCTGCGGGACGAACTTGGCCGGGATCGCGAAGACCGCGACGTCGACCGGACCGGGTACGTCGCCGATGCTGCGGAACGCCTTGCGGTCCAAGATCTCAGTGGCCTTGGGGTTGATGGGGTAGATCTCCCCCTGGTAGCCGCCGTTCACCAGGTTCCGCATCACCGAGTTGCCGATCTTGCCGACTTCCGCGGAGGCACCGATCACCGCGACCGACGCCGGCCGCATGATCCGGGTCATGCTGGCCAGGATCTCCTCGTCGGAGAAGCGTTCCGGCTGCTCGGCGGCGCGCGGGTCGACCAGGATCCGGACGTCCACCGCGGTCGCCCCGGTCGCGGTCGCCAGCACCGGGTTGAGGTCGACCTCGGCAAGCTCCGGGAAGTCGGTGACCAGGTGGGAGAGCCGGACGATGAGGTTGGCCAGGATCACCCGGTTGGCCGGCTCGGCACCGCGTACGCCGCGCAGGATCTCGGCCGCGGCGATCCCGTCGATCATCGACAGCGCGGTTTTCGTGTCGGTCGGGGCGAGTCGGAACGTGACGTCCTTGAGCACCTCGACCAGCACGCCGCCGAGTCCGAAGGCGACCAACTTGCCGAAGGTCTGGTCGGTGACCGTGCCGACGATCACCTCGTGGCCGGCGTTGAGCTGCTGCTGCACCTGCACGCCGACGATCTTGGCGTCGGTGTTGTACGTCGCCGCGTTCGCGATGATGGTGTCAAACCCGGCGGCCACCTCCGCCGCCGTCGCCAACCCCACCAGCACGCCGCCGGCTTCGGTCTTGTGCAGGATGTCCGGTGAGACGATCTTCAGGACCACGGGCAGGCCGATCTCCTCGGCCAGGGCCGCCGCGTCGGCGGCGGTGGTGGCCAGCCCTTCGCGTGGCGTGGCGATCCCGTACGCCTCGACCACCAGCCGGCCCTCGGGAGCGGTCAGCGAGTTGCGCCCCTCCGCATGGGCCTGGTCGAGCACCCGCCGCACGGTCTTGCGGTCGTAGCTGACGTCGTTCAATGACATGTCATCGTCTCCTTTGGAACGCCTCCGCCACGTTCCGGCGGATCGGGCAATCGCGGTTTCGAAACGGCGGACCGGGTGATTCACGGCGTTCGTCAGATGGCGCCCGAGACGCGAAGCTCGTTGATTTGCTCCTCGGTATAGCCGAGGTGGCCGAGCACCTGCTGGGTGTGCTCGCCGAGCAGTGGCGAGCGCTCGACGTCGACGTGCGAGTCGGAGAGCTTGATCGGATTGCCGACGGTCTTGTACGGGCCGCGTTCGGGGTGGTCGACCTCGACCACCGAGCCGAGGTCGGCCAGGGTCTCGTCCTCGATCAGTTCTTTGGTCGACAGGATCGGCCCGCACGGGATGTTGTAGGCGTTGAGCTTCTCCATCACATCTTGCTTGGAGTGCCGCTCGGTCCACTCCTCGATCAGCGCGAACACCTTGTCGAGCTTGGAGAGCCGCACCTGCGGTGTGTTCCACGCCGGATCGTCGGCGAGCTCCGGCCGGCCGATGAGCTCGGTGATCGGCTGCCAGCCGACGGGCTGGATGATCACGTAGATGTAGTCGTTCGGCCCGCCCGGGGCGCAGCGTACGGCCCAGCCGGGCTGGCCGCCGCCGGAGGCGTTGCCAGAGCGGGGCACCGCCTCGCCGAAGCTGTCGTTGGGGTACTCCCCCAGCGGCCCGTGGGTCAGCCGCTGCTGGTCACGCAGCTTGACCCGGCACAGGTTGAGTACCGCGTCCTGCATGGCGACCTGGACCCGCTGGCCGCGCCCCGTCTGGGTGCGCTGGTACAGCGCGGCCAGGATGCCGGCGACCAGGTGGATGCCGGTGCCCGAGTCGCCGATCTGGGCACCGGTGGCGGTCGGCGGCCCGTCCTCGAAGCCGGTGGTGCTCATCGCCCCGCCCATCGCCTGGGCGATCACCTCGTACGCCTTGAAGTTCGCGTATCGGCCGGGCCCAAAGCCCTTGATGGAGGCGTACACCAGGCCGGGGTTGATCTCCTGTAGCCGCTCCCACGGGAACCCGAAGCGCTCTACGACGCCGGGGCCGAAGTTCTCCACCAGTATGTCCACTTCGGACACCAGCTTGGCAAAGACCTCCTTGCCCTTCGGGTTCTTCATGTTGAGCGTGATACTCCGCTTGTTGGCGTTCAGCATCGTGAAGTACAGGCTGTCGACGTCGGGGAGGTCGCGCAGCTGGGTACGGGTGATGTCACCCTGCCCGGGAGCCTCCAACTTGATGACGTCCGCGCCCAGCCACGCCAGGATCTGGGTGGATGAGGGACCGGACTGTACGTGCGTCATGTCGAGGATTCGAACGCCCTCGAGTGCCTTACCCATGAGCAACCTCCTGTGCGCGAATCGACGTGCGTTGCTGGTCGTGAAGTCGCGTCTGTCGCCGCTGCCGTGGACCTATGCCCCGACCCCTCCCCCAAACTTTTGGGGATTGCATACCGTATGGGGTAGGCAATATCGTGGCGCATGTAACAGTGAAGTGTCTAGGGGATAGCGGGACGTTTTCGCGGAAGCCTTCGGTGGACCGGCAGACCGGCCCCGATCACCGGCGCGGACCAGGCTCGACGACGTCCGACGCGGCGGACCACCGCCCACGTCCGCCCGCACCACCCCTGCGTCCCACCTCCACGTCCGGTCCCGATGTCCCGCTACCGGTTTCTGCGCCCCACCGCGCTGGCGCAAAACTCCACCGAATGTTGAGAAGAAGGGAGGCCCGGTGGATCTGTTGGAGCACCAGGCACAGGAACTCTTCGCCAAGCACGGCGTACCGGTCAGCCGGAACCACGTCGCCACGACCCCCGACGAGGCCTACGCGGCCGCCGCCGAAATCGGCGGCCGCGTGGTGGTGAAGGCTCAGGTGAAGACCGGCGGCCGGGGCAAGGCCGGCGGGGTCCGGCTGGCCGACGGCCCGGACGCAGCGTGCGAGGTCGCGGCCGCGATCCTGGGCATGGACATCAAGGGGCACACCGTCCACAAGGTCCTGGTCACCGAAGCCAGCGAGATCGTCGACGAGTACTACGCATCGTTCCTGCTCGACCGGTCCAACCGTGCCTTCCTCGCCCTCGTCTCGGCCGAAGGCGGCGTCGACATCGAACGGGTGGCCGCCGAGAAGGCGGACGCGCTGGTCCGACTCCAGGTGGACCCGGCCGGCGGACTCGACCGGGACAGCGCGCTGCGGCTGGCCGCCGACGCCGGCCTGCCGGAGGACCTCCACGGCGACGTGGCCGAGATCCTGCTCCGCCTCTGGGACGTGTTCCGCAAGGAAGACGCCACCCTGGTCGAGATCAACCCGCTGGCCCGGCTCGCCGACGGCACGGTGAGGGCGCTGGACGGAAAGGTGACCCTCGACGACAGCGCCCGGTTCCGCCAACCCGGGCACTCACAGTTCGTCGACGTCAGCGCCACCGACCCTCTCGAGGTCAGGGCCGCCGAGAAGCACCTGAACTACGTCAAGCTCGACGGCGAGGTCGGCGTCATCGGCAACGGCGCCGGCCTGGTGATGAGCACCCTCGACGTGGTGGCCTACGCCGGCGAGCAGTATGGCGGGGTCAAGCCAGCCAACTTCCTCGACATCGGCGGCGGGGCCTCGGCCGAGGTAATGGCGAACGGCCTGGAGATCATCCTCGGCGATCCCGACGTACGCAGCGTCCTGGTCAACGTCTTCGGCGGGATCACCGCCTGCGACGCCGTCGCCAACGGCATCGTCCGGGCGGTCGAGCTGCTCACCAGTCGAGGCGAGACGATCAGCAAGCCCCTGGTCGTCCGGTTGGACGGCAACAATGCGGCGGAAGGGCGGCGGATCCTCGCCGAAGCCGCGCTCGACGGCGTACGGACCGAAGACACGATGGACGGTGCGGCGCGGCTCGCCGCCGAACTGGCCGGCAAGGGGGCATGACAGCCATGGCAATCTTTCTCACCGAGAAGAGCAGGGTGCTGGTGCAGGGCATCACCGGCAACGAGGGGACCCGGCACACCCGACGGATGGTCGCGGCCGGCACGAACATCGTCGCCGGGGTCACCCCGGGCAAGGGCGGCCAGGACGTCGACGGGATCCCGGTCTTCGACAGCGCCACCGAAGCGGTCCGGGCGACCGGGGCCGACGTGTCGGTGGTCTTCGTGCCGCCGCGGTTCGCCAAGGCCGCGGTGATCGAGGCGATCGACGCCAGGCTGAGCCTGGCGGTTGTGCTGACCGAGGGCATCCCGGTGCACGACACCGCGACGTTTTGGGCATACGCCCGGTCCACCGGCAACGCGACCCGGATCATCGGGCCGAACTGCCCGGGCCTGATCAGCCCCGGCCAGTCCAATGCCGGCATCATCCCGGCCGACATCACCAAGCGCGGTCGGATCGGCCTGGTCAGCAAGAGCGGCACGCTGACCTACCAGATGATGTACGAGCTGCGTGACTTCGGCTTCTCCACCTGCGTCGGCATCGGCGGCGACCCGATCGTCGGGACCACTCACATCGACTGCCTCCAGGCGTTCGAGGATGATTCCGAGACCGACGCGATCGTGATGATCGGCGAGATCGGCGGGGACGCGGAGGAACGCGCCGCGGCGTATGTCAAGGCCAACATCAGCAAGCCGGTGGTCGGTTACGTCGCCGGCTTCACCGCTCCGGAAGGCAAGACGATGGGCCACGCCGGCGCGATCGTCTCCGGGTCGTCCGGGACCGCCCTGGCCAAGCAGGAGGCCCTGGAGGCAGCCGGGGTCAGGGTCGGCAGGACGCCGTCCGAGACCGCCGCACTGATGCGCGAGACGTTGCTCGCGCGCTGACCGGCCGCCGGTTGACCGTGGGCCTCCGGGCGTCCGGGGCGTGAGTCCGGCGCCGGTCCGGGCGGAGTCCGACACCTCCGTCCGGACCCCGGCCCGGCTCGCCGCCGACCCGGCGATCAAGGAATCGGTGCCAGCGCGACCGGCATCTCGCGTCACCGATCCCTTCATCGCCATAGTTGGGCTCGGGGTCAGGTGGTGGTCAGCCGGTGGCAGAGGTGCGGGCGCGCTGGGTCAGGCGGTGTGCGCCGGCGTAGACGTTCATCGACGCGCCGCGCAGGAAGCCGATCAGGGTCAGCCCGGCGTCCTCGGCCAGGTCCGCGGCGAGCGAGGACGGCGCGGAGACCGCCGCCAGGGCCGGGATGCCGGCCATCACCGCCTTCTGCACCAGCTCGAACGAGGCTCGCCCGCTGACCATCAGGATGCTCTCGCGCAGCGGCACCTGGCCGTCGCGCAGCGCCCAGCCGACGACCTTGTCGACCGCGTTGTGCCGGCCGACGTCCTCCCGCAGGCAGCGCATTCGCCCGTCGGCGGAGAAGAGTCCCGCGGCGTGCAGGCCCCCGGTGCGGTCGAAGACCCGCTGTGCGGTGCGCAGCGTGTCGGGCAGCGTGCTGACCACAGCGGCATCGATCCGTAGCGGGTCGTCCGCGACCGACCACACCGCCACCGTACGCACCGCGTCGAGGCTGGCCTTGCCACAGAGCCCGCACGACGAGGTGGTGTAGAAGTTACGTTCCAGCGATGGGTCCGGCGGCGCCACGCCGCCGGCCAGCACCACGTCGACCACGTTGTAGGTGTTGATCCCGTCCACCGTGGCGCCCGCGCAGTACCGGATGCCGGCGATGTCCTGACCGTGACGGACCACACCCTCGCTCACCAGGAACCCTGCCGCCAGGTCGAAGTCGTCGCCCGGAGTCCGCATGGTCACCACCAGCGAACGCCCGTTGACCCGGATCTCCAGGGGCTCCTCGGCCGCCAGGGTGTCGACCGGCTCAGTGACCACGCCATCGACGATCCGGACCACCCGACGCCGACTCGTTACCCGTCCCATCCCGCCACCACCTCCTCGTCAACCACCGTCCAGCGTCACGAATGCCGCCGGGCGGTGCCCATCGTTGCGCCGGGCGAACGTCGCCCACCCGACGGTCGGCCCAGGTCGGCCCGCTGCCGCCCCCGCCGCGACCGCGCTCGTCAGAACCGGTGGACGACCGGCGAGGGCAGTGGTACGACGGCCCGGCCCGGCTGGCGCATCCAACGGGTCAGCGCCGCGCCGAGGAGGCCGAAACACCCGGCGACCACGAACGGTACGAAGGAGTCCGGGGTCGTCACGACAAGCCCGGCGAGCAGGATCCCGCCCGGCCCGCCGATCGCCTTGCCGGTGTAGACGATCCCGTAGTTCGCTACGGTCGCGTCGTCCCCGAACCAGTCGCGTACCAGGCTCACCAGCAGCGAGTAGCCCGCACCGGTGCCCGCGCCGGCGAGCGCGGCGAAACCCACCACGGCCACCGGGTGGTTGCCGTTCGTCGCCGCGGCGAGCAGGCCGAACTGGGCCACGCCGCCGACCAGCAGGGAGAGGCCGAGGGTGACGCGCCGGCCGATCCGGTCGGAGAGCGAACTGGTCACCGCCCGCCCGACGCCGTTCGCCGCGGCCAGCACGCCGATCGCGGCGACCAGGGTCAGCGACGGCAGGCCCTGGGTGTACGCGGCGCCGGCGAGATAGGCGATGTCGAACAGCGCCATGGCCGCGGTGAGCACCACGACCACGAACATCATCGGCAGCATGCCGCTGCGGACCGCCGCCCTCGGTGGGAAGGGCCGGGCGGCGGGGCGGTTGCGCGGGATGCTCCGGTTGAGTCGCCGGTCGACCGCCCACCGCTGCGGGTCGATGTGTGCCGGCCACCAGTTCTTCGGCGGCTTGCGCATCAGCAGGCCGCAGAGCGCCACGACGGCGAACACGGTCAGGGCCGTGCCGTCCAGCAGGGCCGTACGGTTCGCCGGGGCGAGGACGTGACCAGCGAGGACAACGAACGGGATTGCGCCATACCCGAACGCTGCGCTCACCACCGCAACCCTGCCGGCGATCCGCTCGGGGAACCACTCGGTCACGGTGGCGATGCAGGTCATGTAGACCAGGCCGGCACCGACGCCGCCCAGCACCGAGTAGCCCAGCAGCACGGCACGCAGGTCGCCGCTGTGTGCCAGGGTGACCAGGGCGGTCAGGCAGCAGGCCGCCCCGGCGAGCATCGGAACGGCGAGCCGTCGCCGCTGCCGCCGGTACAGCCATCCCCCGAGCGGCGAACTCGCCGCCTGGCAGACGACCCAGAGCCCGAGCACGGCGAAGGCCTGCCACAGACTCCAGCCGTTCGCCGCGGCCAGGGTGGGCAGGGCAGCGCCGAAGCCGTACTGGAACAGGCTGACCGCCAACATCGCGGCCCAGGGCAGCCCCACCATCCACGCCCGGGACCGGCCCAACAGGGCCTGGTCGCTCTCGCCGACCCGGTAGCGCCGACCATAGAAGTCGGTGATCTCGCGCACCGCTGTGTCGCTGGTGGAGCCGCTCATCTGGTGCCTCCAAACGATTACTGTATACTGTATGTTGGCTTCACTATTCTCTCCCATGGGACGCACGGGTGTCCAGATCGAGCAGCGGAGCGAGGTGGCGTCATGAGCGAGCCCAACGAGCGAGTCCGCATGCCACGTACGACGGACCCGCATGGTGCCGGCGAACGAAGAGAGGCGGCTTCATGAGCATCCTGGACGACTGGACCCGGCAGGCGATCGACGAACTCGGCCTCGACCCGGCGGTGTTGGACCAGCGGCTGGTGCTGGACGTCGCGCGGGACGTGGCGCACGGCGTAACCCGCCCGGCGGCCCCACTCGGCACGTTCCTGCTCGGCGTGGTGGTCGGCCGGGGCGCCACCCCAACGGCCGCCGCGGCGCAGCTGACCAAACTCGCGCAACAGTGGCCGGAGCGGGGTCCCGGGCAGTGAGCGGCATCGGCTGGCAGCAGGCCCGACATCTCGCCCGGTCGGCGGGCCGCCCGCTCGACCGGGTCGCCACGCCGCTGACCGACGCGGTCGGCTCCGCTCTCGCGACGCCCCTCGTCGCACTCTCCCCGCTCCCGGCCTACGACGCCGCCGCCATGGACGGGTACGCCGTCGCGGGCGAGGGCCCGTGGTCGATCGTCGGACGGGTGCTGGCCGGCGACCCGGGCCCGCCGAGCGCGTTGCCGGCCGGATACGCACTGGAGATCGGCACCGGGGCCGTGGTGCCGAACGGGGCCGACGCCGTACTGCCGTACGAACAGGCGACCCGTCGGGGCCGGATGGTGGCCGGCGAAATCGAGTCCGGCAGGCACGTACGACGCCGGGGAGAGGACTGCCCGGCCGGCCTTGAGGTGCTGCCCGCCGGCACGGTCGTCACCGCCGCGGTGCTCGGCCTGGCAGCCAGCCTCGGGCACGATTCACTGACGGTGCACCGGCGTCCCCGCGTCGGCGTGGTGATCACCGGGGCCGAGCTGCGCACCGCCGGACTACCGGCACCGGGTCAGGTCCGCGACGCCATCGGGCCGATGCTGCCCGGCCTGGTCCGGGCCGCCGGTGGCGACCTGACCCGGGCCACCCGGGTCGCCGACGAACCGTCTTTGCTGGTCACCGAGTTGCGGCGACCCGACGCCGACGTCCTGGTGGTCTGCGGGGCCACCTCGGCCGGAGCCGGCGACCATCTGCGCGGCGCGCTCGAGACGCTGCAGGCTCGGGTGCCGGTGCGGGGCGTGGCGTGCCGCCCCGGCCATCCGCAACTCTTCGCCATCCTGCCGGACGGTCGGTTCGTCGTCGGGCTTCCCGGCAACCCGTACGCGGCACTGGTCGCCGCGCTGACGCTGCTGACACCGTTACTCGGCCGGCTGGCCGGGCGCGCCGTCCCGCAGGCGGTGACCGCCCCGCTGGCCGGACCGGTGACCGCGCACGACCGGAACACCCGGTTGGTTCCGGTGGTCCGGGTCGGCTCCTCGCTACTCCCGGTCGGCCACGACCGGCCTGGATCGCTGTGGGGAGCGGCCCGCGCGGACGCGCTCGCCGTGGTCCCGCCGGGTTGGGACGGCGCCGAGGTGGAATTGCTGCCACTACCAGCCGCGGAGCCTGGCGTTCCGGCACCAACGCCGGACCACGCGCTTGCGGCCACCACCGCGGCGAACCGGGTGCTTCCGGCCAGCACCGCCGAGGCGGCCGAGGCGGGACGAGGACCGGTGCCCAACGTCCGGCGGTGAGTCAGGAGCGGCCCGGATCAGACCGGCGGAACGGGCGTGCGGAGTATGTTGCCGGATTGGCGCACGGGGGTCCGTCGGGCGGAGCTACCGGCTCAACGGGCGGCCGGACGGGTCGATCCATTCGGCGGCCAGCACCGCGGCGATCTCCTCGACCAGCTCGGCGGCCCGACCGAGACAGGCCTGCGGGTCCGGTTCCAGGTCGGTGAGCGGATAGGCCGCCCGGATCCCGGCGGCCCGCAGTTCGTCGGGCCCGAGGCCGACCTGCCCCGCCACCGCCACCGCCGGCACGCCGGCCGCTCCGGCCGCGATCGCCACCCCGATCGGCGCCTTGCCATGCAGGCTCTGCGCGTCAAGCGACCCCTCCCCGGTGACCACCAGGCCGGCTCCCGCAACAAGCTTCCCGAAGCCGAGCAGGTCGAGCAGCAGCTCGATGCCGGGCCGGAACCGGGCTCCGAGGAAGGCCAGGGCGGCGAAGCCGACCCCGCCCGCCGCGCCGGCCCCCGGGCGCCCGGCAACGTCGACGCCCAGCTCGGCCGAGACCACCTTCGACCAACGGGCCAGGCCAGCCTCCAGGACGGCGATATCGGCTCCGGTCGCGCCCTTCTGCGGGCCATAGACGGCCGCCGCGCCGGCCGGCCCGAGCAGCGGGTTGTCCACGTCGCTGGCGAGGACGAACCGGGCCCGCCGGACCGCCGGGTGTAACCCGGCCAGGTCGACCCGGTGCAGCCGGCGCAGCGCCGCACCGCCAAGCGGCAGCTCGGCACCCCGGTCGTCGAGCAGCCGTACCCCCAGCGCGCCGACCAACCCAGCACCGCCGTCGGTGCTGGCACTGCCGCCCAGCCCCAGAACGATCTCCCGGCAGCCGTGGTCGAGTGCTGCCCGGATCACCTCCCCGGCGCCGTAGCTGCTCGCGTCGAGCGGGCTGGCCGTCCCCGCGCGCAGCCGCCGCTGCCCGCACGCGTCGGCGAGCTCCACCACGGCCACCCGGTCGGACCGGGCGAACGCGGTCCGCACCAGGGTGCCGGTTGGCCCGGTCGCCAGGACCGGCACCCGGCGGAAGCCCGCCGAGATCGCCGCGTCGAGGGTGCCGTCCCCGCCATCGGCCACCGGGAAGCCGCGTACCTCCACCCGCGGGCGGGCCTGGCGCAGCCCGGCGGCTAGGTGGTGGACGACCTCGGCCGCGGTGAGCGAGCCCTTGAATTTGTCCGGCGCCAGCAGTACGTAGCTCATCGCCGCGGGGCGCGGGTCAGGCGGCGGAGCGGCCGGAGAGCTGCTCGACCAGCTTGAGCAGCGCGCTGTGGTCGAGGCCGCCGTCACCCTGTGCCTTGAGCGCGGCGATCAGTTGGGCGACCGCGGAGCCGAGCGGGATCACGACGCCAGCCTCCCGGGCCGCGGAGGTGACGATGCCCATGTCCTTGTGATGCAGGTCGACCCGGAAGCCCGGCTGGAACTGCCGGGCCAACATTCCGGCCGCCTTGCGGTCCAGGATCCGGTTGCCGGCCAGGCCACCGGCCAGCACCTTGACCGCCGCCTCGGTGTCCACCCCGTGCGCCTCGAGGAAGACGATCGCCTCGGCGACGAGCTCGATGGTCCCGGCCACGATGAGCTGGTTCGCCGCTTTGACCGTCTGGCCGGC
Source organism: Micromonospora sp. CA-259024 (assembly GCF_050936255.1). Classification (NCBI taxonomy): domain Bacteria; kingdom Bacillati; phylum Actinomycetota; class Actinomycetes; order Micromonosporales; family Micromonosporaceae; genus Micromonospora; species Micromonospora sp. CA-259024. Next base: position 2,894,863 of record NZ_JBNJND010000001.1, read on the forward strand.
GCCGTGCGGTCCCACGTGCACGATCGTCTCGCCGAGCACGTCGAGGACCGGCCGCGCCGCCTCGAAGTCGGCGGTCTCGCCGCCCACCATGATGGAGAGGTGGCCCTCGACCGCCCCCGCCTCGCCGCCGCTGACCGGCGCGTCCAGCACCCGTACCCCACAGGTCTTGCCCGCCTCGGCGACCTGCCGCGCGGTCTGCGGCAGGATGCTGGTCATGTCGATGTAGAGCTGGCCGGGGCATGCGCTGGCCAGGATGCCCTGCTCGCCGAGCGCGACCGCCTCGACGTCCGCGGAGTCCCGCACCATGGTGATGACGATGTCCGACTTCTGCACCAGCTCGACCACCCCGGAGGCAGGCTGCCCACCGACCCGGGTCAGCGCCTCGGTCCGCTCCGGGCTGTGGTCGTAGCCGATGACGTCGTACCCGGCGATGATCAGGTTGGTGGCCATCGGGCGACCCATGATGCCGAGGCCGATGAAACCCACGGTGGTCATGTCAGCGATCTCCTTCGTTGGTCGGGTCAGCCCCGGCGGCCCGGCGTTCCCGGGGCAGCCATTCGAAGCTGCGCTCGCTGGGTCCACTCGGCACGTACTCCAGGCCCACCCAGCCGCGGTAGCCGGCCTGTTCGAGCCGGCCGAGGTGGCCGTCCAGGTCGATGTCGCCGGTGCCTGGTTCGTGGCGGCCGGGGGCGTCGGCGATCTGGACGTGCCCGACCCGCTCGGTGTGCTCGGCGATCACCTTGGACAGGTCGTCCCCGTTGACGGTGAGGTGGTACAGGTCGGCGAGAAACGCCAGGTTCGTCACTGCGCGTTCGGCCCGCATCAGGTCAAGCACGGCGATCGCGTCCGCCGCGGTGCGCAGGGGGTACGGCTGCGGACCGCTCACTGCCTCCACGAGCACGGTGCCCCCGATCTGGGCCACCGCGGCCGCCGCGGCGGCGAGGTTCTCCACCGCCACCTCGTCCTGCCCGGTCGGGTCGGCGTCGGGCAGCCGGTTGCCGTAGAGGGCGTTGAAGGATCGGCAACCGGTGGCAGCGCCAATCGCGGCGACCAGTGAGACGTTCTCGCGGAACTCGGCCGACCGGGCCGGCAGGGACACCAGGCCGCGATCGCCGCCGGGCATGTTCCCGGCGAAGAAGTTGAGGCCGACGAGCTGGACGTCGGCAGCACGGATGGCGTCGATGAACGCGTCGACGTCGGCCGAGGGCGGCACCGCCTCGGCGAACGGCCACCAGAATTCGACCGCGTCGAATCCGGCGGCTTTCGCCGCCGCGGGACGGCGCAGCAGCGGCAGTTCGGTGAAGAGGATTGAGCAGTTCACGTCGAAGCGGAGGCGGTGTGTGGGCACTGGCCCTCCCTAGCGGTTCGCGTACTTCGTAGTCTGTATGCAGTATGGAGGCACGTCAAGGCGTGGGCCGACCGAACCGCGTCGCGGCCCGGCGCCACGCGCCGGGCCGCAATCGTCACCTGTCGAGCAACCGGGCGGCGGCGAGAGCGAGCGCATCGAGCGCTTCCGGCTCGGCCTGCACCCGCCGGAGCAACTCGGCCCGCATCCGCGGATCCCAGAACGCGCGGATGTGCTCGGCGATCGCCTGCGCCGCGTCGTCGGGCGCCCGGTGGTGGAAATGCACGGCGATCTCGTTGGCCATCCTGACCTGTGGCGACATCACTTTCAGTCCACCATCGCCGCTAGCCGGGTCTCGGCGTGGGCCGCCTCGACCGGGGTGGCCGGGCTCTTGAGAGCGACCTGGACCGCGGTCACCTTGTATTCCGGACAGTTGGTGGCCCAGTCGGAGTTCTCCGTGGTGACCACGTTCGCGCCGGTGACCGGGTGATGGAAGGTCGTGTAGACCACCCCGACCGGCATCCGGTCGGACAGCACCGCCCGCAGCGAGGTGGCGCCGACCCGGCTGGCCAGGCTGACCTCGTCACCGTCGCCGATGCCGCGGACCTCCGCGTCGTGCGGGTGGATCTCGAGTACGTCCTCCGGGTGCCAGGCCACGTTTCCGGTACGCCGGGTCTGCGCCCCCACATTGTACTGGCTGAGGATCCGCCCAGTGGTCAGGATCAGCGGGAACTTGCGGGTGCTGCGTTCCCGGGTCGGCACGAACGGCGTCTGCACGAACCGGCCCTTGCCCCGGACGAAGCCGTCGAGGTGCATGATCGGCGTGCCCTCGGGCGCGTTGGCGTTGCAGGGCCACTGCACGCTGCCCAACTTGTCGAGCTTTTCGAAGGAGACACCGGAGAACGTCGGGGTGAGGGCGGCGATCTCGTCCATGATCTCGCGGGGGTGGTCGTAGTGCATCGGGTAGCCCATCGCCTGCGCGATCTCGGCCACGATCTGCCACTCGTGCTTACCGGTCTTGGGCGCCATCACCGGCCGGACCCGGTTGATCCGGCGCTCCGCGTTGGTGAACGTGCCGTCCTTCTCCAGGAACGAGGTCCCGGGCAGGAACACGTGGGCGTACTTGGCCGTCTCGTTGAGGAACAGGTCCTGCACCACGACCAGGTCCATCGCCGCCAGCGCGGCGGTGACGTGCGTGGTGTTGGGGTCGGACTGGGCGATGTCCTCACCCTGCACATAGATCGCCCGGAAGCTGCCCTCGATGGCGGCGTCGAACATGTTCGGGATCCGCAGCCCCGGGTCGGGCAGCAGGGTGCTCCCCCACATGTTCTCGAAGACCGCGCGTACGGCGTCGTCGGAGACGTGCCGGTAGCCGGGCAGTTCGTGTGGGAACGAACCCATGTCGCAGGCGCCCTGCACGTTGTTCTGGCCGCGCAACGGGTTGATGCCGACGCCCTCTCGGCCGATGTTGCCGGTGGCCATGGCGAGGTTCGCCATCCCCATCACCATGGTCGAGCCCTGGCTGTGCTCGGTGACGCCGAGACCGTAGTAGATCGCGCCGTTGCCCGCGGTCGCGTACAGCCGGGCCGCCGCACGCAGTTCCTCAGCCGGCACTCCGGTGAATTCCTCGACCGCCTCTGGGCTGTTCTCGGGGCGGGCGATGAACTCCGCCCAGGCGTCGAAGTCCTCACACCGTTGCGCCACGAACTCCCGCTCGACGAGGCCCTCGGTGAGCACGACGTGGGCCATCGCGTTGACCACGGCGACGTTCGTGCCCGGCGCGAGCTGCAGGTGGTGTGCCGCCTCGATGTGCGGCGAGCGCACCAAATCGATCCGGCGCGGGTCGACCACGATCAGCTTCGCGCCCTCGCGGAGCCGGCGCTTCATCCGGGAGGCGAAGACCGGGTGGCCATCGGTGGGATTCGCGCCGATCACCATGATCACGTCGGCCTTCGCGACCGAACGGAAGTCCTGGGTGCCGGCCGACGTGCCGAAGGTCTGCTTCAGGCCGTACCCCGTCGGGGAGTGGCAGACCCGGGCGCAGGTGTCCACATTGTTGTTGCCGAACGCCGCGCGGATCATCTTCTGCACCACATACACCTCTTCGTTTGTGGTGCGCGAGGAGGTTATGCCGCCGATCGCGCCGGTGCCGTACCGCGCCTGGATGGCGCGCAGCCTCCCGGCGGTGTACGAGATCGCGGTCTCCCAGTCCACCGGACGCCACTCGTCGGTGATTCTCTCCCGGATCATCGGGGTGAGCACGCGGTCCGGGTGGGTGGCGTAGCCGAACGCGAACCGGCCCTTGACGCAGGAGTGCCCCTCGTTGGCGCCGCCGTCCTTGAACGGCACCATCCGGACCAACTCGTCGCCGCGCAACTCGGCCTTGAACGAGCAGCCCACCCCGCAGTACGCGCAGGTCGTCACCACGCTGCGGCTCGGCATTCCGAGCTGGATCACCGACTTCTCCTGCAACGTCGCCGTCGGGCAGGCCTGCACGCAGGCGCCGCAGGAGACGCACTCGGAGTCCATGAACGGTTGGCCGCCGGCGGAGACCTTGGAGTTGAACCCCCGCCCCTCGATGGTCAGTGCGAAGGTGCCCTGGACCTCGCCGCAGGCCCGCACGCAGCGCGAACAGGAGATGCACTTGGACGCCTCGAAGTCGAAGTACGGGTTGCTGGAATCGGTCTCCTCGGCGAGGTGGTTGGCGCCGTCATAGCCGTACCGCACCTGCCGCAGGCCGACCGCGCCGGACATGTCCTGCAGTTCGCAGTCGCCGTTGGCAGAGCAGGTGAGGCAGTCCAGCGGGTGGTCGGAGATGTACAGCTCCATCACGCCCTGGCGGAGCTTCTCCAGCTTGGGCGTCTGGGTCCGTACCTTCATGCCCTCGGCGACCGGGGTGGTGCACGACGCGGGGGTACCCCGCCGGCCGTCGATCTCCACCAGGCACAACCGGCAGGAGCCGAACGCCTCCAGACTGTCGGTGGCGCACAGCTTCGGGATGTCGATCCCGCTCAGCGCCGCCGCGCGCATCACGGACGTGCCCTCGGGCACGGTCACCGGCATGCCGTCGACCTCGACCGAGACTGTCGCCGGGCCGGGCTTCGCCGGGGTGCCGAGGTCGTGTTCCTTCAGCAGGCTCATGGTCGCGCCTCCTCATAACGTGCGGTGAAGTCATCGGGGAAGTGCTGCAGGGCGCTGCGTACCGGCATCGGCGTCAGCCCGCCCATCGCACAGAGCGACCCCTCGGTCATCAGCTCGCACAGATCACCCAACAGGGCAAGGTTTCCGTCGGGGTCCTCGCCGCCGACGATGCGGTCGATCACTTCCACGCCGCGTACCGCGCCGACCCGGCAGGGCGTGCACTTGCCGCAGGACTCCTCGGCGCAGAACTCCATCGCAAACCGCGCCATCGCCGCCATGTCGACCGTGTCGTCGAACACCACGATGCCGCCGTGGCCGAGCATCGCGCCGGCCGAGGCGAACGCCTCGTACTCCAGCGGCAGGTCCAGGCCGGACTCCGGCAGGTAGGCACCGAGCGGACCGCCGACCTGCACCGCGCGGACCGGCCGCCCGGTCCGGGTTCCGCCGCCGTACCGCTCGATCAGGTCGCGCAGCGTCATGCCGAACGCGGTCTCGAAGACGCCGCCCCGGGCGATGTTGCCGGCCAGCTGGAACACCTGGGTGCCGCGCGAGCGTTCGACGCCCAGGGCCTGGTAGGCCGGGGCCCCGTCGGCGAGGATCGTCGGGACCGAGGCCAGCGTCAGTACGTTGTTCACCACGGTCGGCTTGCCGAACAAGCCGGTGATCGCCGGGATCGGCGGCTTGGCCCGGACCATGCCGCGCTTGCCCTCCAGGCTCTCCAACATCGCGGTCTCCTCGCCGCAGATGTACGCGCCCGCTCCGACCCGTACGTGCATGTCGAATCGGACGCCGGAGCCGAGCACGTCGACGCCGAGCCAACCACGGGCGCGGGCGATATCGATGGCCTGACGCATGGTCCGGACCGCGTCCGGATACTCCGAGCGGATGTAGATGTAGCCCTCCTGGGCGCCGACGGCGTACGCGGCGATCGTCATCCCCTCGACGAGGGTGAACGGGTCGCCCTCCATGAGCATCCGGTCCGCGAACGTTCCGCTGTCACCCTCGTCGGCGTTGCAGCAGACGAATTTGTCCGGGCTGGCGGTGTCGGCGACGGTCTTCCACTTGATCCCGGCCGGGAAGCCCGCGCCGCCCCGGCCGCGCAGGCCCGAATCGGTGACCTCGGCGACCACGTCGTCGGTCGACAGCCGCAGCGCCCGGCGTAGGCCGGCCATACCGCCGTGAGCGAGGTAGTCCTCGGGCGAGAGTGGATCGGTGATCCCGACCCGGGCGAAGCAGAGCCGGGTCTGGTCGCGTAGCCACGGCAGCCGGGCCACGACGCCCTGGCACAACTCATGGTCGGCACCGTCGAGCAGCCCGGCCGCCACCAGGTCGCCGACCTGGTCCGGATCGACCGGTCCGTACCCGATCCGTCCGCGTTCGGTGACCACCTCCACCAGCGGCTCGAGCCAGAGCATGCCGCGCGAGCCGTTGCGGATCACCTGGATCGGGCGGCCGGCGGCCGCGGCCACCCGCTTCAGCTCTGCGGCGACCAGGTCCGCGCCCACCGAGAGTGCGGCGGAATCGCGGGGTACATAGACCGTGACCGGCGCTGTCATGCTCTCTCCGCTTCCGTGACCAATAGTGCGTCCAACCGGCTCGGGCTGAGCCGTCCCTGCACCCGCTCGTTGATCTGACCGGCCGGGCCGAGTGCGCAGTTGCCGAGGCAGAAGACTTGCTCCAGGGTGACCGACCCGTCCGGGGTGGTCTGTCCGAGCTTGATCCCCAACACCTGTTCGACGTGCGCCACAAGTTGCTCCGCACCCACGGACTGGCAGGCCTCGCCCCGGCAGAGCTTCACGACGGTCCGGCCGGCGGGCTCGGACCGGAAGTCGCTGTAGAAGGTGATCACTCCGTGCACGTCGGCCCGGGAGAGGTTCAGCTCGGCCGCCAGTACCGGCACGACATTCTGGTCGACGTAGCCGAACTCGGCCTGGATACGGTGCAGGATCGGCAACAACGCCCCCCGATCGCCGCTGTGCGCGGCGACCAGCGCGCGCACCCGATCCGCCACCGTGCCGGGACCGTCCACGGCAAACCACCTCCACTCGCGCCGATCCATCGACCTAAACCATACGGTGTGCTGGATACGGTATGCAATACGTGCGTCCCCCGGGCATCGACTACCGCTACCGTGCACCCGCTCCATCGGCGTGCGGTCGATGGCCTGCTCGTCGACAAGAAGCCACTGGAAGAACTGCTGCAGCCCCTTGTGCTTGTTCAGCGCGGTGGACGCGGACCGCGTGTCGATCATCCAGGCCTGGAACACCTCCACGTGCGCCCGCGTCACCGCGGACGGTCGTCAGCCGCATCATCGGCGTCCGAATCCGGGGACAACTCCCCCAGATACCGACCCAACTGCGCGGCAGCGAGGAGGCAGTTGTAGCGAGTGGTCTCCGGATAGTTCCCGGCGCGCAACGACCGGTCCCAGTCTCGAAGGAACCCAACCCAGGCCCGAGACAGCCCGACGGAGAGCTTCCGAGGCAGGGCGAGGGTACCGATGGCTGGTTGAGGTGAGGCTCCGGTAAGACAAGCAATCGACCAAGAAAGATGCTCCACCGGGAGCCTCGTTGCTGTCTTACCCCTCTTCGATCGCCCTGTCCAACCGCACGCTCAACCACCTCGCCGGCCTGATCCGCACCCACCGCCACCAGCACCGCTCACACTGGCGCCGCCTCAACCCCGGCCAGCAAGCCCTGCTCGCGCCGGCGCATCTACGCAACGGTGACCCGTTCACCCGGCTCGCCGCCGGGTTCGGCGTCGGCACCGCGACCGCCTGGCGCTACGTCCGCGAAGCGATCACCCTGCTCACCGCCGCAGCAGACGACCTAACCGCCGCCATGGCCCGGATCCGCCGGCTGGCCTACGCGATCCTCGACGGCACCCTGATCCCGATCGACCGCGTCGCCGATCAGAAGCCGTACTACTCCGGAGAACACAAGCGGCACGGCGTCAACGTCAGGTCATCGCCGACCCGGCCGGGCGCCTAGTCTGGGCCTCACCGGCCCGGCCCGGCGCCGTCCACGACCTGACCGCCGCCCGCACCCACGACATCGTCAACACGCTGACCAGCGAACAAGTGATGACCTTCGCCGACCGCGGCTACCAAGGCGCCGGCGGCAGCCTCCGGACACCGTTCAAACGGCACCGTCGACGGCAACGACTCTCGCGCCGGGAGAAAGCGGTGAACCGGGCCCATGCCCGCATCCGCGCGCTCGGCGAACGCGCCATCGCCACCCTCAAAACCTGGCGTCTGCTGAGCAAACTGCGCTGCTGCCCACGCCGCGCCACCGCGATCGTGCAAGCCATCCTGGCCCTACACCACATCGAGAACCCGACCTACGGCAGTTGAAGCGCTCACTAGACCGGGACGAAGGTGGCGGCCAACACCCGCCAGTTGCCGTCCTCACGCACCCACAGCCGGGTGTAGCGCAACCGCGCGGACATAACGGCACCGCCCTGAACGGCAGCCACCGCAGCGACCGTGCGGGTCACCCCGGTCTCACCGTCTTCCTGGACGTCGAGCGACTCCTCCACCAGGTTAGTGATTCGCAGGGCACCCGAGCGGTAGCTCTCCAGGTCATCTTCCTTCGTAAAAATCGTGCCGTCCGGTCCAGCACCCACGACCTGGGGGTGCAGAAGCGCGTCGAGGGACTCGACATCGGCGGCGCGCTGAGCCGCTTGGAGCTGCCGTTCCGCAGTATGGAGATCCATCCACCGATCCTCTACAGCGCCCCGCAACAAGACAAGCGGGTTCGCTCGCGGCAGAACGGCAATGTCAGCCCAGTACGGCGTTCGCGGCACAACCGAACTTCGGCATGACCCGGTCGGCCACCCGAGAGGGTCCTCTACCTTGCTCCGAAACGAGGAACCATCCGTGCTGCGCGAACCAGTTGGAAAGTGCTCAATAAAAAGAGACCTCCCGCAGGTCACTGACCTGCGGAAACCCTCTCGCTGTCGAGGCGGCCGGATTCGAACCGACGACCCCTTCTTACCAACAGTAACCGAATCAAGCTTGTCATTGCTTGCCGAAAGTGGTCGCTGAGCTGCGGAGACACCGCCAGGCGCTCATCGCTCCTTGTCACCCTTCGTCAAAGATTGGGCGGGGTTTTCGGGGGGGGGGGGGTAAACGGGGGTCCCACACAGAACCCCGCCAGGTCTGATCGCCCCCGCTGGCCCTACCACCGTGTCGCGCCCGCCTCACGGCATGGGTGCTGACCGAATCTGTGGCAGCCCTTCCTCGGTCAGCGCAACCGTCAGCGGAACCTCACGCGACGGATCGCTCTCGATGCTGGCCCGCAACGACCGGTGCACAGGGCACTCGCACGACGGATGCAGCGGATCCGGACACCGGGCAAGAGCAACGTTCAGCTGTTGAAGTCCGTCAACGGCGACCGGCCACGACCAGCCCATGTCCCACGGCTCCTCCCACGGCTGGTGGAAACAGTCATGATCGAAGTACACGAGAAGGCCCGCCCCACACAAAGGACAGGCGGACAGGCTTCTCCAGCGGTAGTTGACCTGGTGCCCGGGAGTACCGTGCGGCACGCCCCAACTGCCGATACGAACAACGGTGCGCTGGTCCGCCCGGCAGGCGATGCAGATGCGCATGGCTAACCCTCCTCCACCGTCTGGCGACATCCACCACAGAGATCGACGCAATCACGGACGCCGTCAACCCAGCAGCGCACAGCGTGTCAAGGGAGGCAAGACATCGACGCGACCATCCACCGATACGGGTACCAGTCGCGGCCGGTCGCCACGATGCCGACCCCGGCCTCGATGATGTGAATCCAGCACAACCTCGAGGAGACTCGACCCCGAATCCATGACCGCCGGTCGGCAGTGGGCATGGCTCACCGTGACGCATCTCCAACAGTGCTGGCCCGCTTTCTGCACCGTGGTCCCCGACCTTCAGCTTGGGCCTGCGCAGCAGGGCGGTGGCGGTCTTCAGCTTTCGAATCGAGGGAGGGTTGGCGGCTGTCGTGGTGTCATCGGCCGCGAATCGCATCGACACGTCTACCGCGCTACGCGCCTCACGACCGATTCACATTCGCGTGCGGTCACGCCCAGATTGGTCTTGACTGCCTGTCCCCTTACCGACGGCTAACCTCGCACGTGCAGGCCGAAGCCCTTGCGGCCTGGCACTTCCAGGCCCTCCTTCAACCGCAGCGACGGGATCTCGTAGTCACCGAAGTTCTGGCGCCGGAACGGAATCGGCTCGGTCGTCTCCAGCGACAGCAGCCGCTCCTTCCACGCCTTCGCGGCGTCCTCAAAGTCGCCGCCGGTGATCTTGTCGGTGCCGTACAGCACGAACGGCGGCAGCACCTCCACGCCCGGGTAGTAAAGGATCCCGTGGTGGATCGGGAACAGCAGGTCCTCGATCGGGCCGTTGATCCCGCGATCGGTGTAGTGGGACTCCGGGCCCCCGACGGTCACCGACAGGATCGCCCGCCGCCCCTGCAGCGTCCCCTCACCGAAACGCTCGCCGTACCGGGTCTCGTCGTGCACTCCGACGCCGTACGCGAAGCGGAAGGAGAACACCCGGTCCACCCAGCCTTTGAGGATCGCCGGCATCGTGTACCACCACATCGGGAACTGGAAGACCACCGTGTCGGCCCACAGCAGCTTCTCCTGCTCGGCCGCCACGTCGGCCGTGAGCGCGCCGGCGTCGGTCGCCCCGCCCGAACTTGGTATCACCTGCAGCGGGCTCGTGGCGTGCTCGCCGAAGTCCGCCGCGTCCACCACGGCCTTCCAGTTCATCGCGTACAGGTCGCTCACCCGCACCTCGTGCCCGGCTGTTTCGAGCGTGGACACGGCGAGGTCCTTCAGTGAGCCGTTCAGCGAGCGCGGCTCGGGGTGGGCGTAGACGATGAGCGTCTTCATGGCTGTTCCCTTCAACGAGGTGTGTCGCCATAGATGCTCGGCCGCCGAGGCCGCGTCGTTCAGGGGCGGCTCTTCCATCGGACGGGACTTCCTGGTAATGGCAGGACCACGTTCACGTGCGTTACCCGAGTCATACTGGGGGCATGGACGATCTCGCGGGCTTCCTGCGCACCCGGCGCTCCCGGATCGACCCTTCCGCCGTCGGCATCCCCACCGACAGCCGCCGTCGTGTCGAAGGGCTGCGCCGCGAAGAGGTCGCGCACCTGTCCGGGGTCAGCGTCGACTACTACGTACGCTTGGAGCAGGGCCGGGCCACCCAGCCCTCTGAGCAGGTCCTCGACGCACTCGTCCGCGTTCTCGGCCTCGACGAGACCGAACGCGGGCACCTGTACCGGCTCGCCCGGCAGCGCCGCCGCCGCGCGAAGTCGCCCAGCGGGCGCCTACGGCCGGAGTTGCTGCGCGTACTCGACCTGGTCACCGACGCGCCCGCCCTGATCATGGACCACCGGCTGGACGTGGCCGCCGGGAATCGCCTCGCCAGGCTCCTCTACGGCCGGGAGATGCCGGGCTTGAACACCGCTCGGCACATCTTCCTCGAGGAGGCCGAGCGCGGCCTGTACGCCGACTGGGAGAAATGCACCCTCGACGTGGTCGGGCACCTGCGCTTGGCGGCCGGGAAGTACCCCGACGACCCACGCCTGGCCTCGCTTATCGGCGAGCTGGCAATGGGCAGCGAGCGCTTCCGCCGCCTCTGGGCCCGCGCGGACGTGAGCGCCCGCACACATGGACGCAAGGCGTACCGGCACCCGCTGGTCGGACTACTGGAACTGCATCAGGAGAACTTCGCACTGCCGGATGAATCAGGCATGGAGTTGCTAGTCCTGTCGGCGACATCGGGGAGTTCTACCGAAGACGGGCTGCGCCTGCTGGGCGCGCTTAGTAGTGACGGTAACCCCACAGGGAAAGGCTCACGGGTAACGAATGCGTCATGAGCCGCAATATGCCGTTGCAGCGGCGATGGTGGTTGACCGAGTATCTTCGCGGATGCGTTTGGCGGTGCCTGCGCGCCACCAACGTGCATTTTGATGGTCGGTGTATGCGGAAGATCGCTCCAACAGTCACGCTAGAATTACGTAGCCGAGAAGGTTTCGACGAATTCGATTGATACCTACTTTACGGTGCGCGATAGTTAGCGGGCGACATGCTCATCTGCCGCTCGGGTGGGCTGGCGTTCATCGCCGGTGGTGACGCACGGTGATGTATGACTACCTCTCCTGCTTCGGGGCCCAGTGTCGTAGCTGCCGATCAACTCGTTGTGCGCGCCGCAGCGTCGGCCTTCCTGGGTCACTACCGTGGGCAGACTCGCGTCCATACCGAGTCGGACCTGCTAGGTTTCCTGCGACTGGTGCAGCAACCACGACCTTGGCCCGCTGGCCGCGGCGCGGGTGGATATCGAGCGGTACGTGCGCTGGCTGCAAGACGTCCGCCGGTACCAGCCCTCGACGGTGTCGCGGCGCCTGTCGGTGGTGGTCGGGTTCTATCGGGTCTGCGTCATCGACGCCATCCTGGCGCACTCGCCAGCCGACTACGTCCGTCGACCCACCGTGCCGACTGAGTCACCGACCCTCGGACTGGGGCACCTGCAGTTCGAATCCCTCATCACCACCGCCCGCAAGTCCCCGAACCCGAACGACTTCGCCCTGGTCGCGCTCTTGGGCCTGCTCGGGCTGCGGATCTTCGAAGTCTGCAGGTCGAACATCGCCGACCTGGGCGAGGAACACGGTCACCGGGTCCTGCGCGTGCGCGGCAAGGGCGGCAAGGTCGTCCTCGTCCCGCTACCAGCCCCGAGCCATCGACTGGGCCGTCAACGAGCGCAGCAGCGGGCCGATCCTGCGAACACCCACGGTGCGCGGATGGACCGGTACGCCGCCGCCCGCCGAGTCAAGCACCTAGCTTAGGCCGCAGGATCCGGATGCCGAGGATAAGACGTTGGGTTATCGAAGCGCCTACCCGCAATGTCCGGGCAGCCCGCTCAGATGACTGGCCGAGATCTCCTACAACATCCGCTTCTTCTAGCCGCGATTCGCGCAGTGCCCGACGGCGCGGCTGTCAGCGCCCATACGATGAGTTGGGCAGGAGCAGCTCGAAGGCCGGCCCCGGGCGGGAGGGCTGCCAACCGGCAGCCAGGGCCTGGCGGACGCCTACAGCCACCGTGCCGGGCAACACCGGCTGGCTCGGTAATCCGAGCCAGTTGCCGGGATGAGCGCAAGGCAGCGATGCCACCATCAGGGCCCCTGGCTGCTCCGCACGCTCGACCACGAAGGTCAGCGGTGACCAGCCGAGGGCTTGACAGTAGGTCGGTCTGCGCCGAACCGACCAGCGGTAGGTCACGCCGTCCACCGTGATATTCCGAGAACCCTTGATTGCCAGCGTCATGCGCCCGCCCCGTCGGTCTCGGCCATCCCGTGGCGAGCACCGGAGCGAGAACCCGGTCGCGCCGCTATCAATATGGCCTAGCTCGGTGCTCGACGTATCCGAATTTGCCGCGATCCGGGCGTCACGGTGCGTAACGGCACGCGTCAGCGCCCCGGGTCTGGTCGTGCCGATCGCAGAACCGCCGGGTCGTCGATTCGGGTGATCATCCGGTGTCGAACCGGGCGAAAGTACGGTCCATAACGGCATGGACCGTACTTTGGGCCGATGCCGCGGCCGGACCGTCCGGCCATGGTGAACCCATGCCATCTATCCGTCGACGTGGCGTCCTGGTCGCCACAGGCCTGCTCGCGTTCGTCACCATCGCCATGTCCGCGACAACTCCCTCGGCCTCAGCTCGAGACACCATTGCCGACCGCGCATCGGCAACGCCGCCAAGCACACCGCGATTGCCCGAGCCCACCGGTCGTCGACCGGTTGGCACGACCTCGCTGCATCTGAAGGATCTCTCCCGGCCGGATCCCTGGGTTCCTACGGCGAAGGCGCGAGAACTCATGGTGTCGCTGTGGTACCCGGCGAAGACCAGAGACGGCCGGCCGGTGCAGTACCTGACGCAGAGGGAGTCCGAACTCATCCTCGAAGGCAGCCTGGGTACGCCGTCCGACTCGCTCAGCAGAACACGGACCCACGCCATCGGCGACGCCGAGCCCGCGGGAGGCAGGCACAAGCTTCCTCTTGTCGTACTCTCGCCCGGCTTCACCTGGCCACGCAGTTCCCTCTCGGCCCTAGCCGAGGACTTGGCAAGCTGGGGCTACGCAGTGGTCGGCATCGACCACACATATGAGACCTTTGCCACGACCTTTCCGGACGGACGGGTCACCACGTGTGCCGCCTGCGAACTGGAAGATGTCGAGGACTTCGGCAGGAAAGCCGAGGAGAGCAGAGCAGCCGACGTCTCGTTCGTACTCGATCAGCTCATCGGCGCTCACTCGAAATGGACCGGCAGCAGGCTGCTCGATCCGTCCCGGATCGCGATCGCTGGCAGCTCCCTCGGCGGTGCGAGCAGCACCGAGGTAATGCTGCGGGACCCGCGTGTGCGCGCCGGGATCAACATGGACGGTCACATGTTCGCCCCACTGCCCCCGGGCGGGCTATCGCGGCCGTTCCTTTTCCTCGGTCAGCAGTCGTTCCACAGCCCCGGAAGCGCGGCCGACACGACATGGGACGACAACTGGCCGCTGCTGACAGGTTGGAAGCGCTGGCTCGTGGTGGCCGGGTCGGTGCACGCCTCCTTTACGGACTACGACCTCCTGGCCGAGCAGATCGGCGTCGATCTGGGCAGCGACCTGACCGGGCTTCGGTCCGTGGAGATCACCCGCAGGTACGTCCGCGCGTTCTTCGACCTGAACCTCCGTGGAGTTGCACAACCGCTGCTGGACCGGCCTTCAGCGCGCTATCCCGAGGTCGGCTTCTGCTCGCCACCGGCAACGACCTGTCAGTAAGGCTCGTAGTGGAGTCCCGGCCCGCAGGCGACCGACGCTTCACGAGCCGGGCTCCTGGCCCCGGTCGTTAGGATCGGACCTGCGGCCTGCACCCGGAGACCGCGCAGGCCCATTGAGAGCCACACGACCAGCGTGGGCAGCCGATGTGAGAGCGACAGCCCGGGCACCTGGACCAAAGCCTGGCCGGGCCACGGTCCTACCCGCAATGAAACAAGCAGCCGATGACCGGATGCCGAGGGGTGGCACGTACTGTCCGGTCCCACACTGTGGGAGCGCGCCGAGTCTGGACTTCTACGCCGTTGACGAGAACTGGATCGCTGTGCTGGAGGCCGTCTTCGAGCTCGTCCGGCACGGGCGACGACACGTGGTCCTTTGCTCCGGTGAAGCCGGCAACCCAGCCGCGCTCAACAGCGAACTGATCCTGGGCCGCGAAACGCAGTATCCGCTCATGGCCGCGATCCGCACCTGGGCGACCGTCTGCTGGTGACTCACAGTGCGCAGGGACGCAGTGCCACTGAGTCGGGTCGCGAGGGGACTCCAGTGACTGCGCTGTCTCATGAGACATCCGAAGTCTGGAGAATGATGGCTGGCGGGCACCTGCCTTCCGCCGGCCCGACGGCGTGTACCTGCAGTCCAGAGCCGGCCGGGACGTCACCACCTACTTTCCCGACATCACCCGAGCCGTCGCCGAAGCCGTCGAGCCGGGTGCCGTCCTGGACGGCGAGTTGGTGGCGTGGGAAGGCGAACGAACCAACTTCGCCCAACTGCAGCGACGAGTCACCGCCGGCGCGCAGCTCCCCGACATCGCCCGACGCCACCCTGCGCACTACGTCGTCTTCGACCTGCTCAGCGCCTCATCGGGCCGACCACTACTGGACCGTCCCTGCACGAGCGACGTGCCCTACTCACACAGTTGCTCGCCGACGCACCCGCCCAACTCACCCTGTCCCCACAGACCACCGACCTCGACCAGGCCGCCGAATGGTTAACCAACTGGACCGCCGCGGGCATTGAGGGTGTCGTGATCAAACGCCCCAACGGGCGGTACGAGCCGGGCCGGAGAACCTCGCCCTGCTTACTTGCTGGCTCGCACGCACACTCACCACACTCCCACCGGCACACGTCACCCTGATCCGCGCGTTCGCCGAGTGGCACGTGACGCGCGACGCCGATCCGTACGTGGCCGCTACACCTACGCCGCCGACAAGGGAGACTCCGGCAATATCCGAGCCGCCACTCGAGTCCTGACCTGGCTGGATGAGCAGCACCTGACGCTCGCCACCCTGTCGCAGGCAGACCTCGACGGCTGGGCTTTAGGCAACTCAACCCTGAGGGCCGGCAGTATTCCCTTCATCCAGTGGGCGGGGGCGCGCGGCCTGACCACCGCGCTCACCATCGCCCATCCACCCAACCGGCCACCCAGCCACTTCCAAGTCGACGACATCCAGCATGAGGAACTGCGGCAGCGCCTCGTCGCCGAGTTCGCGGTCCACCCGGGATGCTGGCGCGTGGTCCACGGGGGTTGCCGCGTCCGGCCTGTGGAGACGGCGAGCCACCTTGATGCCTACGGCGACGTCCCCACCAGGCTTCGGTCAAGTAGCCGCTGAGCGTGTGTTCGGTCTTTTGGCGCCGCTGACCGACCGATCTTCTGCTGGCCGAGGCGCCGAACGTCGGAGCCCCGGCCAGTGGCCGTTGTGGTTTCTCAGCGGTCGGTCGGTTGCATCCGGACAAGAACCGGAGTCACCCGGTGGTCGCGGAGGGCCGTTCCGACCGGGGATCCACGACAGTGGCTGGTGGGAGAGAGGCGTGCGGGTCGAGCCGGCGTTGGAGTCGTCGCAGCGGGGCGGGGGCCCACCAGTTGGCTTGCCCGGCGAGGCGCATGAATGCCGGCACCAGCATGGCGCGGATGATGGTCGCGTCGATCAGGATCGCGATCGCGATGCCGATGCCGATCATCTGGAGGTACATGACCCTGCCGGTGGCGTAGAGGGAGAACGACACGGCCAGGATGACGGCGGCAGAGGTGATCAGGGGAGCACTACGCTGCAACCCCTCCAGCACCGCTCGGGTGTTGTCGCCGGTGGCCTCGTACCGCTCCTTGATTCGGGAGAGCATGAACACCTCGTAGTCCATGGATAGTCCGTAGGCGACGCAGAACATCAGGATCGGGAAGGCGGGGTCGAGAGTGCCGATCGGCGTGAAGCCGAGCAGTGACGAGAACGCTCCCCCTTGGAAGACGAACACCAGCGCGCCGAACATGACGGAGAGGCTGAGCAGGTTCAGCACGGTGGCCTTGACCGGGATGAGCAGACTGCCCGACATCAGGAACAGCAGTACGAACGTGATGGCGAGGATCAGCGCGGCGACCAGCGGCACCCGTTCCATCAAGGTGGAGCGGAAGTCGGTCAACTCGGCCGGGTACCCTCCGACCAGCACGCGCTCGAACGGCGCCGGCTCGGCCCGGATCCGCTCGACGAGTTCGGAGACCTCGGTGCCGGCGAGCACGTGGCGGGTCGGGATCGCCTCCAGACGGGTGCCCGTGGCACTGGTCAGCCGTTCTGGTTTCGGTGCCGGGCGTGCCAGCGTACCGTCGACGAAGACGCCGACGGCCGAGTTGACCTGCGCGATGCCGTCGATGCGCGAGAGTTGGGCGGCGTAGTCGGCGGCCCTGGCGTCTGGGCGTCCGGCTGGGGCGAGGATGTGTATGGCGTCATTCGCCTCCTGGGCGAAGGTGGCGCGTAGCTCGTCGTACGCCTGGCGGGTGGACGCCGACGGCGGCAACACCCGGTCGTCGGGCAGGCCGATCCGCAGCCCCAGCGCCGGCGCGCCGAGCACCGCGACCAGGACGAGCCCCGCGGTGCCGAACAGCAGCGGCCGTCGCATCACTCGGACACCGAAGCCGTACCAGCGCCGGCCACTGGCCGCGCCGGGCGATGCGCCGCGGGGCATCGCCCGGGGGCCGAGCACGGCGAGCGCCGCGGGCAGCAGGGTCAACGAGCCGAGCACCGCCGTCGCGACGACCAGGACGCCCGCGTAGGCGAAGGAGCGCAGGAAGGGGTACGGGAACACGAGCAGCGCCGACAGGGAGGCGGCGACCGTGAGCCCGCTGAAGATGACGGTACGGCCGGCGGTGCGGACCGTCGTCGCCACCGCGTCTGGTGTCCGCGCGCCGGCGGCCAGTTCTTCGCGGAACCGCGCGATGACGAAGAGGCTGTAGTCGACGCCGAGACCGATGCCCATGACCAGCGTGATGTTGGCGGCGAACGTCGACACCTCGGTGACTCCGGCCAGCAGCCGGAGCCCGGCCAGGGTGCCGAACACGGCGAACAGTCCGATGCCGAGGGTTAGCATGGCCAGCCGTACCCGCCGGTACAGCGCGAACAGCAGGATGACCATCAGGGGAATGATCAGTATCTCTGCTCGAACGAAGTCCATCGTCGCCTGCTGGCTTATCTGGGCGGACGCCGCCTCCGCGCCGGCCACCTGCACGTCGATCGTCTCTGAGGTGCGCGTGAATGCGGGCAGCAGCCGTTCCCTGATCTCCGCGCGCGCGGTCGTGGCGTCGCCTTCGACGTGGGCGAGGACCAGCGCCTGCCGGCCCTCCGAGCCGCGCAGCATCGGGTCACGCCCCTCCGTCCAGTACGACCACACGTCGGCGACGAGTGGCCGGTTCCGCAGGTCGTCGGAGAGTTGCTGAGCGGCGGCACGGGTCGCCGGGTCGTCTACGGTGCCGCCGTGGGCGGTGATCAGCAGGATGAGGTTCGCGTTACCGGTGTTGAAGTCCCGGCGCAGCACCTCCTGGGCGTGAACCGACTCGGTGCCGGGCGCCTCCCAACGGCTGAGCACCAGGACGCCCATGGCGCCGGCCCCGACAGCGGCAAACGCCAGGGTCACGATCAGACCGGTGACGAGCGTGAGCCGACGATGGCGGGCAACGTACGCGCCTAGCCGGTGCAATGGTGACATGCACGGTCCTCTGCTAGTGTCAAAACACGAGCGGTCGCCCGTATTTTGACAGTACGAGTGATCACTCGCATTAGTCAAGGCACTGTCCGCAACGCGAAGGGGTACGGGTGACTGAGGCCCATTCGGTCAAGCGGCAAGCGCGGGGGCGACAGCGGATCGCCGACATCCTCGACGCGGCGCTCGCCCTGTTTGCACAGAACGGGTACGAGGGGACGAGTACCAACGCCATCGCCGCCCGTGCCGGCATCTCGCCCGGTTCGCTGTATCAGTTCTTCCCGAACAAGGAGGCGATCGCGGAGGCGCTCTCCGCCCGACTGCTAGAGCAGATGCGGGCTGCACACTCCTCGGCGTTCGACCTGGCGCAGGTCACCGACCTGACATTGAACGAGCTGATCGATCGGATGGTAGACCCACTCATCGCGTTCAACCTGGAAAACCCGGGCGCGAAGGCACTGATGGCGAACACCGACCTGCCGGCCCGCCTGCAAGGGGCGGCGCGGCCGCTGCAACAGGCGGTGGTCGACAGGGTAGCGGCTATCATCGGAGCCCGTTCCCCCCGGCTGCCCGCCGCCGAACGGAACCTCGCCGCCATGGTGACGGTGCGCATCGTCGTGGCCATGATGCCGCCCATCGTGGCGGCACAGGGAGCCGAGCGGAACGCCCTGATCGCCGAACTGAAGAAGGCGCTGCACGGCTACGTCCTCCCGATCGAGGCCCACTGACGCAGAGCTACGATGCCCCGCACCTCAGCCAGGGGCTCTCCACTGCGCTCACCGCACCGGAACAACCCACAACTACCCGCCCGCCCGACAGGCTGTTCGCGCACCGGCAGGGGCGAAGACCCGCAACCACGAATGCGGCCGGTAGAGCGCCGCGTCGCCCCGACACCGCACGACTTCAGTTTCGTGTTGGCCTTCGGCGCGTGACCCAGCACGATCTGCTCGGACAGACCTCGGACGAGGTAGCCGCGGTGACGTGGCGCCAACGCCTGCCGCAACCAGTTCTCGATCAAGCTGGCGCCGGGGGTACGTATCCGGGCCTCCTCGCGTGGCATCCGTACGAGCGTCGGCCCGCGGGCAGCTCGGGTGCACATTGGCGGTGGACGCACTGGCGTCTCCAGTGGCATCGGTCCGGTCAGCTTCTACTCCTCCCTCGGTGGCACCACCCGCAGAACGAGCCCTGCCCGCAGCAGAACCCCGTCGGCGGCCGCCTACCAGCGGCAGCTCGCCGCGCAACGCGAACCCACATATTTCATCCTCGCCGCGTTGCAGGACGAACCGTTGCACGGCTACGCCATCGTCAAGCGCGCGCAGGAGTTGTCCGACGGGCGAGTGCGGTTGACAACCGGCACGCTGTACGCCGCGCTGGACCGGCTCACCGGTGAGGAGATGGTGCGGGTGGCCGAGGAGACGGTAGTCAACGGTCGCGCCCGTCGCACGTACGAGCTGACCGAGCGTGGGTTGTCCGCACTGCACGAGGAGGCGGCGCGGCTGATCGCCGCGGCTCGGGTCGTTCGAGACCGCTCCGTACGGTCGACGGCCGCGACGGTTCGGACGGCGCCGGCATGACCGGCCTGGAGCGCCGCTACCGGTGGCTGCTGCGCGCGTACCCTCGGGCCTATCGGCAGTACCGCGCCGACGAGATGCTGGAAACGCTGCTGGTCGCAGGCGAGACGGACCGGAGGCACCCGAGGCTTCGGGAGTCCCTCGCACTCGTGGTGGGAGGTCTGCGGGTCCGCTCCGGTGTGGACCGGCTCGGCTCCCGGGAGACCCTGCGGTACTCCGCGCTGCGATTGACCGCGCTGTCCCTGCTCCTGTGCGGCGTTGCATTTGCGGCTCTGCCTCTCCTGTGGCGCTTGTGGATGCTGTTGCCGGGTGATTCCGCCAGCAATGAGCATGAGGGGAGCCTGGTCACGCCCGCATTGCTGATTCTCGCGTCGGCCGCTGCGGCATGGGCTCGCTACCGTCTCGCGCTCGCCATGACGATCGGCGCCTTCGGCGCGGAGATTTGGTACGCCGTGGCGAATGACCCGTGGTATCTAGAGCCATGGACGGGGCTTGACACGGTGCTGGGGGTCCGGACGGGTCTCTACCTGCCCATGCAACTTTCTATGTGGGCGTGCGTGATGGCCGCACTGACGATGGTGCCACTGCTTCGAGCGCGTCAATCACGGGCGGCGCGACCATGGATCTGGCTTGTCGTCGTGGCAATGACCATAACTGTCGTGACGCCTAATCCGCTCAATGGCTGGGTCGACCAGTTGACCCTGCCGGTCATCGTGGCTGCGGGGCTGGTGGCGGCTCTCGTGGGCGCGGCGCTCGATGTGCGGATATCGATCGCGGTCAGCGCAGTCCTTTTGGCACTAATCCTGCCTATGTTGGCCTATGAGCACAACCATTGGGTGCTTTACGGTCTGGAGGACTTTGGACCGCGAGATCTGCTTCTCGGAGCCGTGCTCGGAGTCTTGGCAATCAATATTACGGTCAGCCGATTGGCCGCCCGCCGGCAAGTCGCCCTGTGAGCAGCGTGGTCGCCCGGGTCCGCGCCACGGGCCCGGCCGGCGTGTCACCCAACCCGGCCAACGTTTGTGGCCACGGCACTAGCAACACTCGGCTGCTCAGGCGGCGTAGACGGCGGTGGCGTCGTCGCTGCGCTCGTTGCGTGCCCAATTCATGCAGGACGGGTCGGCAGCCTCGATGGCGCGGACGCGGCTGATCAGCTCGGTCGGGCCGTCCTGCTCCAGGACGTCGAGTACGTCGGGCCAGTCGAGCAGACCGAACAGGGCCACCAGTCGGGCGGCTCCGTCGGTCAGCACGGCCGCCGCTACTCCACGACCTTCCGAATCCTGCGCGACGCCCGCGTCATCTGGCGACGCACCGAAACCGGCCATGAATACGCCGACCAGACCGAGGACGAGACGACGCTGATCGTCGGACTGCTCACCTACGCCGGGTCCGGCTGGCGCACCACCGGAGACGCGCTGCTTGCCACTACCGCCGCCGCCGGGGCCCGCGAGAGGCACGAGGTAGCCCGCGACGAGTACGCCGCCGTGGCCTGACCTGCCGCAGCAATTAGTGACCTCGGTCCCGGCGGAGGAAGCACGACAGCAGTTGCCTGAACTCGTGCGGGTGCTCGATCGCCGGCACGTGCCCGCATCGGCCGAGCACGTGCAGACGGACATCGGCCAGGTGTTCGAGCAGGGGCTGGGCTGCCGTCCCGAGCGGGGTGACTCGGTCCTCGGCGCCGTGAACGAGCAGCACGGGCGCGCGAACCGCTGCCAGCGTTTGCGCCGAGAGGGTGAGCTCGTCGACCCATCGTGCCCTGGGTGGAGGGAACAACGACGCGAACGCGGCCGCCCCCGCTCGCATCGCAGCTGCACGGGCATCGACGGCCGAATCGGTCACGAGCGCTTGGTCGAGGACGAGGCGACTCAGCATGTCTCGTGCCCCGAGCGGGCCGGCGGGGGCGGCCCAGACCGCGTCGAGCTCGGCGGACAGCGGCGCCCCGGGGGCGCCCATCGTCGAGACCGCCACGACACGGATGACCTGCTGGGGGCGCGCGGCCGCCAACGCCAGCGCCACGGCACCGCCCATGGAGTGACCCACCACGGCGTAGTACTCGATACCGAGAGCATCCATCAGGCCCGCGGCCTGCTCCGTCCACAGCCGGAGCCCACCCCTGGAGCCCGCCGGGATGGGTGTACGGCCGAACCCCGCCTGGTCAGGAGCCACCAGGTGCCAGGACGTGCCCAGCGCCTGCGCCGTCGTTGCCCAGGCGCCGGACCCGGTCGTGCCGGGTCCGGAGCCGTGCAGCATCAACACCGCGGGCCCGGTGCCGCTCTCCAGGACGTGGACGGGCGAACCGTCGACTGTGACGGTCCGAAGTGCCGTCACCGGGGCAGCCCCGATGTGCTCATGCCGATGCGGGGTTGACGGACTTCGAAAAGACCTCCATCATCGCCCGGCCGAATTGCGGCATGTCGGGCCACCCGCGGCAGGAGACGAGGTTGCCGTCCACGACGTCGGGAGCGTCGATGACCGTCGCGCCCGCGTTCTCCATGTCACCGGTGATGGGCGGGAAGCACGCCGTCTTTCGACCCTTCAGTAGCCCGTACACCGCTGGTACCTGCGCGCCGTGGCACACCAGCGCGATGGGGAGGTTGAGCGCGAAGAAGTGCTCGGTGATGCGCCTGACGTCGGCGTCGACCCGGATCCACTCGGGGGCACGTCCCCCGGGGATGATGAGGGCGTCGTAGCGCTCGACGTCGACCTCGGCCCAGGGCACGTCGACCGGCAGCTTCCGGCCGTTCTTCTCCACGTAGGCGTCGGAGTTGGGGTCGAACTCGTGGATGACCAGTTGCACGTCACGCATCGTCCGTGACGAGACGTCAACGTCCCAGCCGCCCTCCTGCACGCGATAGTAGGGATACATGGTGTCGAGCTCCTCGGCGGCGTCGCCGGTCAGGAGCAGCGCTCTGGGCACCTGCTTCTCCTCGCATTGTGGGTGGGTGAGGTAGATCCAATCCGATCCGATCCGATCCGACCGAGTCAGCATTCCTCGGCCCAGCCCACCCGTCAAGCCTCTACCGCCATTCCGTCCGCGTCCCTGACCTCGTCGAACAACCGTCGGAAACGCTCGCCCGACCGCAGGATGTGCCGACGCATCGCGTAGGCGGCGGCGTCCGGGTCACGCGCGGCGATCGCGGCCACAATGTCCTCATGCTCGGCCATGGCCAGGTGAGTGACCTGGGTGTCGTGGTGAAGCCGGAAGAGGTGCACGTGGCTGTGCAGGCGAGCGAGCGCTTCACGGATGACCTGGTTCTCCGCGCTCAGGGCGACGAGATCGTGAAAAGCGGCGTCACGTAGCCCGAAGGCGCCATAGGCCATCGGCCCGTTGCCCCCCTCCAGCTCCGCCATTTCCTCCAGCATTCGTCGCAGACCGGCCACCTGCCCCGAGGACGCGCGTTCCGCGGATCTGCGCGCCGCCGCCGGCTCGAGGAGCAGGCGGACCTCGAGCATGTCCTCGAATCGGTGGCGGGTGATTTGGGGAGGAATGCGGTAGCCGGCATGGGGCACACGCACGACCAGGCCCTCGGCCTCCATGCGGTTCAGAGCGTCTCGGATCGGCGTCTGCGAGACCCCCAGCTCTCGCGCCAGGACGTCGATCGTGACGCGGGAGCCAGGCTCGATCCGTAGCGACATCAGCTGTCCGAGCAGCGTGTCGTACACCTCGTCGGCAAGCCGGCCACCAGATCTTCCCGGCGGCGTTCCGCCCGTCACGGCCCTGCGGCCCCGCGCGATCATCGCTTCGTCGTCCATCGTGACGTGAGGTCCTTTCTTGCACCTTCGGGAACCTGTTGACATCAGTCACAAGGCTGCGACATGCTGACGCCCCCACTCGATCGTATAGGAAAAGTGACGGATGCCTGGCATCCTCCACCATCGCGGAACCGCCCGCGATCGCTCTACTTCGATCACCTGGAGCCCCCATGAGCATGTTCGACGTCCTGCTCGGTTCGTCCCCGGGCCGTAGATGGGCCGAAGGACTTCTCGACAGCACGAAGACCCGGTACATCGCGGCGTACTCGTGACGCCGGTCCGCGGGTCGGCCCCCGCGACAGCCCGGCAACACGCCTGAACAACCCAGCAACTGCTCGGCGAAGCACATAGCGAGGTTCTAGAAGTCCCCACCCAGAAAGCAGGCATAAAAATGCGCTATCCGAAGCGAATAGGAAGAATGTCCGCTCCCAGCCGAAAGGTACGGCTGGCGACGGCGGCCATGCTGCTGGTGGCCACGACCGTAACGGCTTGCGGTGATGGCAAGGACGACGGCGGGAAGGCGAGCGCCCCCAAGGCGCCGGCGACCATCCCGGAGCTCACCAAGGACCCGCTGACCCTCAGCTTCATCTGGTTCGAATGGCCCCCCGCCCAGGCACTGGAAGCCTTCGCGAACGCGGAGTACAAAAAGGAGCGGCCGAACACGACCATCAAGGTCAACACCGTGCCGAACGCGAACTGGCACGACGCGATGTTCACCCAGTTCGCGGCGCGCAAGACCGACTTCGACATCGCGGTCCTGGATTCGCAACACATCGGCGAGGCCGTGACGAACGGCAACATCCTCGACATCACCGACTTCGTCAAGAGCAACATCGACGTCACGGCCTACAACCCGTACCTCCTGGCGGCCTACGGCCAGTTCCCCCAGGCGGAGACCGGCAAGCGGGACGAAAACGCCAGCCTGTACGGACTGCCGCTGCTCGGCGACACCTGGACGATGATCTACCGCAAGGACCTGATCGGCGACAAGCCACCGCAGACCTGGGACCAGATGATCTCAGCCGCCGAGAGGTGCCAGGCGGACAATCCTGGCGTCAGCGGGCTGGCTTTCCACCAGGCCAACGGCTCCGACGCCGCGGCCGTAACCTACAACACGGTCAACGGCGTCTACGGCGGCAACCTCTGGGACTCCAAGACGCGCAAGATCGAGGGCGT
This sequence comes from Micromonospora sp. CA-259024, assembly GCF_050936255.1. Lineage (NCBI taxonomy): Bacteria > Bacillati > Actinomycetota > Actinomycetes > Micromonosporales > Micromonosporaceae > Micromonospora > Micromonospora sp. CA-259024. Next base: position 2,919,627 of record NZ_JBNJND010000001.1, read on the forward strand.
CATCAACGACACCGCCGGCCAGGAGGCGATGGACGTCCTGGTCAACAAGATGAAGCCGCTGACCGCCAAGGGCTCCGGCAACTGGTTCATCGACGAGGTGAACGCGGCGGTCGCCCAGGGCAAGGCATGCATCGCGTTCAACTGGATCGCCGCGAGCGGCGGCCTGCTCGATCCGAAGCAGTCGACGCTCGGCACCACGCGGGAGCAGATTCTCGACAAGCTGGGTTTTGCCACCCTGCCGAGCCAGAAGACGAACCTGGTCCCTCTCGGCGGTATGGGGATGCACGTGTCTGCCTACTCCGCCGCGGCAAACCAGGCCGAGGCCCTGAACTTCATGAAGTGGTTCGAGCGGGCTGACATCCAGAAGAAGTGGGCCGCGGCCGGTGGCGTGCCATCGCGTACGGACGCCCTGGAGTCACCCGAGTTCCTCAATGCCGGGCCGTTCAACCAGGTGTACACCGACTCGGTTCCGCGGATGCGGGACATGTGGAACGTGCCCGAGTACGCGCGCCTCGTCGACATTGAGAACACCAACGTGAACGCGGCTCTCAACGGCGCGAAGAAGCCGAAGGATGCGCTCGACGACATCGCCAAGGAGCAGCAGGGCGTTCTCGACTCGAGCAGCCGCAAGGGTGGCGGCGGACTGTGAGTGACCCCGTCCCTCTGACGACCGACGATCCCGGGCAGGTGGCGTCTGCGAGGCCACCTGCCGGGGGCCGGTCCCCTCGGCTGAGCGACCGCGGGCTCGCCGTGGCCTTCATCTCCCCCGCGATGCTGCTGTTGCTCGCCATGTCGGTGTTCCCGTTGCTGTGGGCGTTGTACCTGTCTTTCACCGACTACTCGGCCACCCGCGGGGGGCCCGCCAATGTCATCGGATTCGGGAACTACACCGCCATCCTGACGTCGGCGCAGGTCCACACGAGGGCCTTGACGACGTTGATCTACGTGGTCGGCGCGGTCGGCCTGCAGACCGTGCTCGGATTCGGCATCGCCTACCTGATCTCACGGCGCACGCACGGGCGAGGAGTGCTGACCACTCTGTTCCTGGTTCCGATGATGCTGTCGCCGGTCGTGGTCGGGCTGTTCTGGCGATTCATGCTCGACGCGCAGTTCGGCGTGGTCAACAGCATGCTCGGCTCGCTCGGCCTGGGGCAGGTGGAGTGGCTCACCCGACAGCGAACGGCATTGCTTTCCCTGATCGTGGTCGACACCTGGCAATGGACGCCGTTCATCATGCTCATCGCACTCGCGGGCCTTACCGCGGTTCCCAAGTACCTCTACGAGGCCGCCTCGATCGACCGGGCGTCCGAGTGGTTCCGGTTCCGCACCATCACCCTTCCGCTGGTGTGGCCACTGCTTCTCATTGCCGTGATGTTCAGGGCCATCGAGGCCTTCCGGCTGTTCGACCTCGTCTACATCCTCACCAACGGAGGCCCGGGTGTCTCGACCGAGACGTTGTCGTTCCACATCTACAAGGTCGCGTTCCTGGGCTTCAACACCGGAACCGCCTCGGCGTACGGGATCCTCATGGTCCTCGTCGTCATCGTCCTCACGCAGCTTTACCTGCGCTACCTGAACAAGCTCAAGGAGGGCTGATGGCCGTCTCCGTCGACGAGGCCGTGTCCGCAGGTCCTGCCCGGGATCACACGCCTCCCGCGCGCCGCCTTCGCGGCCGGGGCCGCTCCGCGCTGGAGGTCGCGCTGCTGGCCGTACTGGCCGTCGTGATGCTCTTCCCGGTGCTGTGGATGATCGAGACGTCCATCAAGGAGAACCGGGACGTCTACGCCATCCCGGCCAAGTTCTTCGACTTCAAGATCACTCTGGACCATTACAAGGACGTGTTCGTCGCCCCCGACGGCGGTCGCTCGGCCTTGTCCGTCTCGTTTCTCAACTCCGTCCTGGTCGCCGGAGCTTCCACGGTGCTGGCCACCGTGCTGGGGGTCCCGGCGGCTTGGGCCTACTCACGCTTCGCCGTGAAGGCCAAGAAGGACCAACTGTTCTTCATCCTGTCCACGCGCTTCATGCCGCCCGTGGTGGTCGTGATCCCGATCTTCCTCATGTACCGCCAGGTCGGACTCATCGACAACAAGCTCGGCCTGATCCTGATCTACGCCGCGTTCAATGTCCCGTTCACGATCTGGATGATGAAGGGGTTCGTCGACGAGGTGCCCGCGGAGTACGAGGATGCCGCCATGCTCGACGGCTACACCCGTTTGCAGGCGTTCCGGCGATTCACCCTTCCCCTGCTCGTGCCCGGCATCGCCGCGACGGCGGTCTTCGCACTCATCTTCTCGTGGAACGAGTTCGTGTTCGCGACCTTCCTCACCTCCAGCGACGACGTCCGGACGGCCCCACCCGCCATCGCCGGCCTCATCGGCGGCACCACTACGGACTGGGGTCTCGTTGCCGCCGCCTCCGCGGTGTTCGCCCTACCGGTGCTCGTCTTCGCGTACCTGGTGCGCAAGCACCTCATCGCCGGTGTGACGCTCGGGGCGGTGCGACGCTGATGGCGGGCATCGAGGTGACCGCCCTGCACAAGCGCTACCCGGACGGGACGGTCGCAGTTGACCACGTAGACCTGTCCATCGGCCACGGCGAGCTGTTCGTGATGCTCGGCCCTTCGGGTTGCGGCAAGACGACCACGCTGCGGGCCATAGCCGGCCTGGAGAGGCAGACGACGGGCGACATCCGCATCGGCGACACGCTGGTCAACGACCTGCCGCCCGCCGAGCGCGACATCGCCATGGTGTTCCAGTTCTACGCCCTCTACCCGCATCTGAAAACCCGCGACAACCTGGCGTTCCCGCTGCGGGCAGAGGGACTGCCCAAGCCGGAGGTGCACGAGCGGGTCAACGAGGCTGCCCGGCTGATGCGGCTTGGTCCGCTCCTGGACCGGCGACCCCGCCAGCTGTCCGGCGGGGAGCAGCAGCGCGTCGCGCTCGCTCGGGCCCTGGTGCGACGACCGCGCGCATTCCTCATGGACGAACCTCTCACCAATCTGGACGCGGAGCTGAGGGCGGACATGCGCACGGAGATCAAGCACCTGCAGGGGGAGCTGGGCGCGACGATGGTCTACGTCACCCACGACCAGGTCGAGGCGATGTCGCTCGGTCACCGAATCGCCATCCTCAACAAGGGCCGTGTCGAGCAGATCGGCACCCCGCTGGAAGTTTACGACCGTCCGGCGAGTCTTTTCTGCGCCGCATTCATCGGCTCCCCGCCGATGAATCTCATTGAGGTAGAGGTGGCCGACGGGAAGCTACGCAGTCAGGGCGGACTGGTCCTCACGCCACCGCCAGGCCTGCCGCGCGACCGTCGCCTGGTCGCGGGCGTCCGGCCGGAGGCGCTGGAAGTCACCGAACCAGGGGCGGAACGGTCGGTCCCGGCCCGGGTGGTCTCGGCGGAGTGGCTGGGCGACGAAATCATCTACGTGGTCGACCACGGCGGCCAGCGCGACGTACGGGTTCGGATGCCACCGACTGTCCGTTTCGCCGCTGACGCAACGGTCGGGTTGCGGCACACCGGCGGGACCCCGGCGGTCTACGACGTGAGCACGGAAGAACTGGTGGCCTGATGGGAATCGTGGCAGTGCACGGGCTGCGCAAGTCCTTCGGAAAAGTCCAGGCCCTGGACGGGGTGACGCTGGACGTGCCGGACGGCTCGTTCTTCGTCGTGCTCGGGCCCTCCGGGGCAGGCAAGACGACGACCCTGCGAGCGATCGCCGGCCTTGACAAGCTTGACGCCGGCTCGGTGCATCTGGACGGCAGGGACGCGACCGGTGACACCCCGGCCGCACGTGACCTGGCCATGGTCTTCCAGAGCTACGCCCTCTACCCGCGACACACGGTGTACGAGAACATCGCTTCGCCGCTGCGGGCACGCCGCTGTTCTTCGAGCGAGATCGCCGCTGCCGTCGAGCAGATGTCGAGCCTGCTGCACATCGAACGTCTGCTGCAGCGTCGTCCCGCCCAGTTGTCGGGTGGTGAGATGCAGCGTGTCGCCCTGGCCCGGGCGCTGGTCCGTCGCCCGCGCGCGTTTCTCATGGACGAGCCGCTGACGAACCTCGACCTCAAGCTCCGCGTCGAGATGCGTACCGAACTCACCCGCATCCACCGGAGCCTCGGAGCGACCTTCGTCTACGTGACCAACGACCAGGTCGAGGCCCTGTCCATGGCCGACCAGGTCGCGGTCCTCAAGGAGGGGAAGGTGCAACAGGTCGGAACGCCGACCGAGGTGTACGAGCGTCCAGCCAACCAGTGGGTCGCAGGATTCGTCGGGAGCCCGCCGATCAGCCTGCTCGCCTGCCATGCCGAGGGAGATCGTCTGGTCGGTGCGGAAGGCTGGACGCTGCCGCGGCCCCGCTGGACCACGGCTGAGGACGGTCGTGAGCTGCTGCTGGGCCTGCGCGCGGAGGACCTGTCCGTCGAGCAGCGTGGGAACGCGTCGTTGTCGGGTGAGCTCTACGGGCTTGAGCCGCTCGGTGACCGAACGGTGGTCGACGTCCGAGTGGGGACGGAGATCCTCAAGGTCAAGGCACGACCCACCGTCACCGGTACGCCGGGCGAGCGGCTGCTTGTCACGGTCGACCTGGATCGTGCGCACCTGTTCGATGCGGGCACCGGGCTGTCGCTGTCCGAGGCTGGGCGGTAACGGCGCCGGGCGGCGCCGGCGACATGCGCCCGCACGTGGCAATCGAGCCTCGGCGGACCGTCACCAGTGCCCACGGCATGACGACGCTGAGACGGCCGTGGCCCGCGAAGGCGATCGGTGGCGCGGGGCGTCGCCCCGCAGACCGGGCCGAGGCCACATTCGACCCGCCCGGCAACCTCGCCCCGGACGAGGGCGTGTGACCCGTCCGTCTACGCGCACAGGCAACCGCTGAGGCACGCCGGACATCACCAAGAAGATCACAGGAGGCGACGCAATGAGTGACCCGATGAACGTCCTGGCCCCCGAGCACCGGCGGCTCCGGATCGGCGACGCCTGGCGCGACGCCGCAAGCGAAGCCACCTTTGCCGTCGAGGACCCGGCCACCGGCAAGACCATCGCCGAGGTGGCGGACGCCGACGCCGTTGACGGGCTCGCCGCTCTGGACGCGGCGAGCAAGGCGATGGCGGCGTGGGCGGCGACCCCGCCTCGGAAACGGTCGGAGTTGTTGACCGCGACGTACCGGGCACTGACCGAGCGATCCGAGGAGGTCGCCCGGCTGATTACGCTCGAGATGGGCAAGCCGCTCGCCGAGGCTCGGGGAGAGGTAACCTACGGCGCCGAGTTCTTCCGTTGGTTCGCCGAGGAGGCGGTGCGCGTCGAGGGGCGCTACAGCACCGCTCCCGCAGGTGGATATCGCATCCTCACCGTGCCGAAGCCGGTCGGACCGTGCGTCTTCGTGACGCCCTGGAACTTTCCGTTGGCCATGGGTGCCCGCAAGATCGCTCCTGCGCTGGCTGCGGGCTGCACGACGATCACCAAGCCAGCAGCCCAGACGCCACTCACCATGCTGTTCCTGGCCCGCATCATGGAGGAGGTCGGCGTTCCCCCGGGCGTCGTCAACGTGGTGACCACCAAGCGTGCCGGCGAGGTGGTCTCAGCACTGCTAGCCGACAGTCGGACCCGCAAGCTTTCGTTCACCGGATCGACCGAGGTCGGGCGCGTGCTGCTCCGACAGGCTGCGGACAACGTGCTGCGCACCTCCATGGAACTGGGCGGCAACGCGGCCTTGATCGTGTGTGCCGACGCTGACCTGGATGTCGCGCTCGACGGTGCCATGGTGGCCAAGATGCGCAACATCGGGGAGTCCTGCATCGCGGCCAACCGGATCTACGTCGAGGAGCCGGTGCGCGAGGAGTTCACGGCGCGCTTCGCCGAGCGGATGGGCGCGCTTTCGGTGGGCCATGGTCTCGACGACGGCGTGGACGTCGGGGCGTTGATCGACGAGGCCTCGGTCACCAAGATTGACGAGCTCGTCGCCGACGCGGTCGATCGCGGCGCCCGGGTCTTGGTGGGCGGCGAGCGTCCGGATGGGCCGGGCCACTTCTACCCGCCTACGGTCCTCGTCGACGTGCCCGAAGATGCGCGGATGCTGGAGGCGGAGATCTTCGGTCCGGTGGCGCCGATCATCTCGTTCACGTCCGACGACGAGGTGATGGCGAAGGCCAACGACACCGAGCACGGCCTGGCCGGATACATCTTCACCCGTGACCTCCAGCGGGCGCTCCGGTTCACCGAGGGGCTGGATACGGGGATGCTCGGCATCAACCGTGGTCTGATATCGGACCCGTCAGCTCCGTTCGGAGGCGTGAAGCAGTCCGGGATCGGCAGGGAGGGGTCGCACGAGGGCATCTTCGAGTACCTCGACCTCACCTACGTGGCGATCGACCTACCATGACCGGCCTGCTGCTCCGGGCGCCCGCCGAGGATCACCGCGCCCTGTGCACACACGACCTGACCGGCCTCCACCCGGCGGGCGGGACCCGGACTCGTACCGCCCTTGGCGACGATGTCCGCGGGACCCGCGACCCGACCCACCCGTCCTGCAAGGGCGACGTCTTCATCGCGATGGAGCCGAGGGCGACCGGGCACGATCGAGTCCCGGCGCTCGGCACGCGTGCCTGCGCCACCCGGGCGGCCAACCTTGCCGACGCCGTCCCGGTCTCGCAGGTGACCTGGACGTCCGCCCAGCACATCGCCGCCGACGTTCCGGAGAGGCACTGACATGCTTGAGACCGTCCGCGGACCACGCCAGCTGATAGTGGGCGAAGGGGTCGCGCAGAACATCCCACGAGTGGTGGCCGAGAGTGGCTCGCGAGTCCTCATCGTGACCGACCAGGTTCTTCTGGGGCAGCCGGGCGTGGCCGAGATCGTGGCCGCCGTGCGGGAGAAGGTCGAGGTCGTCGAGGTGTTTTCCGACGCGACCCCAGACGTGCCACTCGCCGATGTCGCCCTCGCCGTCTCGGTCGCCGCCGAGGTGGACGCCGACGTGATCCTCGCCATCGGCGGTGGCACGGTGATCGACCTCGCCAAAATCGTCGGCGTCATCCGGCGCCACGGTGGGACGCCGCGCGACTTCTACGGCGAGTCGAAGGTGCCGGGCCCGACGATTCCTCTCGTCGCGGTCCCGACGACGTCAGGCACCGGCTCCGAGCTCACACCCGTCTCGGTGTTGACCGACCCGGACCGCGAGCTGAAGGTGGGGGTTTCCAGCGTCCACATCGTGCCCGACTTCGCCATCGTCGACCCCGAACTCACCTACACCTGCCCTGCGACCGTCACCGCCCACTCCGGCATCGACGCGTTTTGTCACGCGGTGGAGAGCTACACCGCGCGACCCCGGGTCCACGGACCGCGCGATCCGGTGGAGCAGGTGTTCCTCGGCCGCAACGCGATCACCGACCACTACGCGCTCCGGGCCGCGGAGCGGATCGCCCGTAGCTTGCGTCGTGCTGTCAGGGACGGAGGCGACACGGACGCGCGCGCGGACATGTCCTATGGGTCCATGCTCGCCGGTCTCGCGTTTTCCCACGCGGGCAACGCGGCCCCGCACGCTCTCCAGTACCCCATCGGCGCAGCCACGCACACGCCGCACGGCCTGGGCGTCGGGCTGCTACTGCCCTACGCGCTGGACGCGGCCAGGGATGCCATCGGCGACCGGTTGGCCATCCTCGCCGGGGTGTGCGGGCTCGACGTGACCGACGCCTCGGAGGCCGAGGCCGCAGATACGTTCCTCACCTGGCTCGACGGGCTCCTTGCCGACATCGGCATCCCTCCCACCTTGGCGGACATCGGCGTGGCACGCGCCGACCTCCCGCGCTTCGCGGAGATGGCCAGTGGCGTCACCCGCTTGATCCAGAACCATCCAGGCCCGACCGACACCGCCAGCCTGACCGCGATCCTCGAAGCGGCCTGGACCGGGGAGCGGACCCGACACGTCCTGACTCCGAGCAGAGATAGTGACCGGCCATTCACATGACGACGAGTTCCCTGCCCCACCCTGGGTGTCGGAATGCTCGGCTACGCCGTCGCGCCGACGTCGCAGCCTTCCTCGGGTCACTCACCCCGACCAGGCAGTAATGCTGATCCGCCCCGGATGATCGTTCGTCGGATCATGCCGTGGCTCCGAATGTGCTCAATCGGTGTCCGGCAAACGCTCCCGCGAGTACGGGTGATCGGGGATCAGCACCATCTCGTGCGCTGGGTCGTAGGCTATCGGACCAAAGACCCGCGGATCCCGTTTCACTTCCTCCCGTGCTGCTGCATTCCGCCGTGCAGTTCGCTCTCGATGTGCTGACTAACCCTGCCGGCGAGGGGCCGGGAGGATCAGCCGTCGGTGAGACGTATCTGCCAGGAGACGCTGGCACAGCCGGCCCCGGTGTCGGTGACCTCGGCCACCCCCGAAGGGCCGACCCGCTCGACCACGTAGTCGTCGAGCTGGTGGAACCGGGCCAACTCGTCCACTTCAGTGCCGTCCAGGCGGCCGGCGATGAGGACGTCCTCGGGATCGAGGCTGTCCAGCTCCATGGCGAGGCTGTCTACATCGTCGTCCACGTAAGCCTCCGGGCGCCTCCAGATCTCCGACGCTCGACCAGCCGTCTCGGCTGTTGCGGCCACGACGGCCAGCGCGCTGTCGAGGAGGGACACCCGCAGCTGCTCGGTGTCGAACGGGGCAGAACGATCCGCGTAGTGCCCGGTCCCACAGCGTCCGTCAACACCCGATTCTCGTCACCTGTCACCACCTCAACGGTGAGGTCCTGCGTTTTTATCAAGATCATTATCGAGCCGCCACCCCCGCGGGTTCACGCGAACTGAAGGTGGGTGAGGACGGACTAAGGCCTCCGCTTGGCCCTTACGCTTGGCGGAACCGCGGGTTCCGGCGAACTGCGGACCGCCTCGTCGATGTCGTGCTCGGTGATGAGTGCGGGAAACCAGCTGACGTCCTCAGGGGTGCCGTCCTGAGTGCCGTGGTTGTTGTTGGCCATGTCAGCGGCCTGTTGTGCATCGTTGAGGGTGGTCAGCAGCGCAGCATCCCCCGGCCGGATGCCGAGCGTGTCGAGTGTCTGGGTATCCAACCGGTAGCAGAGCCAGCTGTGGAAGCGGCCGGCGTCAAAGCCGAGTACCTCGAATCCGAGAATCGTGCCGGGTGGAGCGGCCGCAGATTGCGCGAGGTTCATCCGGATTGGATGCGGAAGGTCGCCGATCCACATCTCGATCATGGTCGCCAGCTCGGTGGCCACCGTTGCCGCCACGCTCATGCTCAGCACGTGAGCGGTGCGGGACTCCGAAGGCGCATGCCTGACGGCATTAGCTGCCTGTTGGAAGGATCGGTGCCACGGCTCGAACAGAGACTGTTGCCACGGCTCGATGTCCCGGTCCGTCGGGACAAAATGGGCGAGGCAGTCGCTGACAGTGGGGACGACGCGCGGTAGGTCGGCGGTCCAGTCCTGTCCGGCTGGCATCCAGCGGAAGCCAGCCACGAACCCGGCCAGCGTGTAGCTCTCGGTGCGCGTCACGTGCTCATGATCGACGAAGCCGAGGTCCGACACAGAGGATTATTCGCTGGTGTGCCGTTCCGGATTGGATTCCAGGAGACGGCGGGCAGTGGTGGCGTAGCGGATCGCGGTCTTGGCGTCGATACCGAAGACCGCAGCCAGGCGCACCGGGTCACCGCCGTGGGCGAGTTTTCGAGTTGTCGGTCTCCGCACAGACGCTCCAGGTAGGGCGGTGTGGCTGCGGAGCACGTTCTTGGTCCAGAAGGTGCTCAGCGGGTCGACCTCCGTCGCGGTCTGCTGGTTCATCAGGAGGTATGGATTCGCGGTGCCTGGCCAGCGGCGGTTCCGGTGATCCAGCCACTGGTGCGGGGGTTGGTGGGTGAGGTCATCCAGTGGCCGGACCCAGCCGGCGACGACGCTGTGCCAGTTGCCGAGGTCGACGTCGTCAAGGCGCAGCGCGCGGATCTGACTGGTGCGCGCACAGCGTGCATTGCGGCCAAGGCGAGCACGAGCCGGCCGCAGGGGTGGTCGCGGCGGCGACGGCCTGGTCGACGTTCGCTTCACGGTTGCGGCCAGGGCGGCATCGATGAAGCAGCCAAGTGACCAGGTCCACTCACCTCCATCGGATCGACGACAGATCATGTGCTACGGTAGCCGAGTTGCAGTTTTGATTTCCGTAGACGTTTTCCAGCGCCTGATGGGGCATCTGAAACCCTTCCAGGCGCTTTTCGTTTTTCGTGTCGTTTCGACGCGGGTGATCAACGCGGCGGCGTAAGGGTCCGCACAGTGCGGTCTCTAACAGCCTGCGAGGAGCAGACATGACTACAGGTACCGTGAAGTGGTTCAACGCCGACAAGGGCTTCGGCTTCATCAGCCCGGACGACGGCGGCGCCGACGTCTTCGCCCACTTCTCCGCGATCTCGGCGAGCGGCTTCCGCAGCCTCGACGAGAATCAGAAGGTGGAGTTCGACATCACCCAAGGCCAGAAGGGCCCGCAGGCGGAGAACATCCGTCCGCTCTGATCCACACTCTGCGAACGGCGGCCCGACTGATTCAGCGGGCCGCCGTTCGGCGTTTCATGCGCTCACCACGGCGTCTCAAATCGTCTGATCGGCAGAAGTCGGCCCTCTCGGTGTAGCGAGTGGTGGCGCAAACGAGCGCCGCAGCACCGACGCTGCCTGTGGCCGAAATGGATCGGCTACTCACCCTCGCAGCTGTCCAACCAGACAGCTCAGCGGACCGAGGCGATTCGAACCCACGGGAAACTCATGTCAAGCCTTCTCCTTCAAGGCTTGTCATTGGTTGTCATCTTTCGACGGCGGTTTTCGGGGGGGTAAACGGGGAGGCAGGGCGACAGGACAACGCGGAACTGACCAGGCCCCGCTCCCCCCATCGGAGGACGTCCCGTCAACATCGGGACAGGGTGCGCCGCATGCGGTCGCGTTCGTGCATGACCTGCTCGTGGAGGGCGAGCCGCCTTGATTCGGGCGGTTCCTACTGCCGAATCCCCTCGCCGCTGCCGTTGGATTGCCATGATCCTGCGGTTGCGGCTGTCGTCGCAGCGTTGTGATAGGTCGCAGCCGTCAGCCAGGCCACCGCAAGGGCGATGGAATCCTGCTGGTTCAAGCGGCCGAACGCGTCGCGGCTACGCCGGTGCCCCGTCCGCCGTAGTTCGCGCAGCACGGATGCGGCTGTCGGCAGTTGGGCGTCCAGGAGCGCCTGCGCGTCCCGGTCGACGTCCGGCACCAGCGCGGCGCGGCCAGCGGCGACAACCCGTTGCAGGTGGTGGGCGAGGAGATGCAGCGGCGGTTGCGGTTGGTCGGTGCCGGAAGGCTCCGTGGTTGCGGCGTCGGGTAGGTCGGCGCGCTGTAGCTGGTCGATACCTAGGTCGACGTGTCCGCCGAAGCGGTGCGGCAGCCAGGGCGCGGCAACGGCGAGACCGTGGACCTGGCGGGGTCCGTGGAAGCGTCCGATCATCCGTACCGGCATGGCGGTGGCGTGGGCGGCGAGCAGGCGCAGGTTCGCGACATACGGGAGCACCGGATCATCGTGTGGAGCGAGGACGATGACCGGCCCCGGCAGTTGCGCCGTCTGCAGGAGTAGACCTCGTTGGTCGGCGGTGAGGACGCCGTCGAGGAAGGCGAGGTCGTAACCGGCGGGCCGCTCGTGTTGGGCGAGGTCGAGGGCGTTCAGCCAGCGGGCGGCCTGTTCGGGGATCGGTTGCCGCCAGAGGGCGTCGGCTGGTTCTTCGTGCCAGGTGCGGCCTGTGGTTCGTACGGCCTGCACTGTCCTGCCGTGGCTGAGGCGCCGGTCGACGGACGCATGGGCGTTGATCACGATGACCCCGGCGCGGTCCAACTCCCGGTGGCTGATCGTCACGTCGCCAAGGTTCACGCTTGCCTGAGCGGCGTTGCGGGCTGTGTCGCCATCGCCGGGACGTGCCTGCGCCAGGCTCCAGATGGTCGCATCGCCGTCGGTCAGGTAGCTGATCGCGCCAACGTGCCCGGTGGTGGTGCGCAGCGGCTCGGTGCACAGCCCGTACAGGTGCAGATCGCCGACCGGGCCGTAGCCGCGCCGGCTCGTACCCCGGGCGGTTCGCTGGTCGCCGATGCCTCCACTCAGGAGGTGAGAGACGACGAGTGCCTCGCGCAGATCTTCGGTGAGGTCGGCCAGCCGGAACCCGGGGGTGCTCCGGCGGGCTGCGCGGAGTTGTTCAACCACTCTGGTCGCGGCTGTCGCCAGCCGGGGCAGTCCGATGGCGCGTGCCTGGTGGATGGCGCGGAGCAGGTCCGCCTGGGTCACCGCGCCGGCGCCTGCCATCCCGTGTTCGAGGATCTGCGCAACGACGTCGCGCACCTGGGTGGCGGCGGCCTTCTCGTCGGCGGTGGCGGACGGGGCGGCGGGATCGGGCGGGTCGGCTTCGGTGGTCACGACGGCCTCAGCGGTGGCCGCGTCCGATCGGGCTGCGGCCGCGTGGTGTGGGTGCGTGGTCAGGACGGGTGCGGCGCTGAGCACCGCGGCTCGGTGCAGGCAGCGTGGTGCGAGCAGGCAATTGCAGGCGGCTCCGTCCGCGGTCTCGACCGGGGTGGTGAGGGTGACGGTGACGTGGTCGTCGATGGTGATCGTCGCGCCAGAGTCGGACGTGGTGATGTCCCAGGTCGGCTGCTTCTCGATAGCCTGGTCGAGCTTGGAACGCAGCCGGGTGGGGAGGGCGGCGACGGCGTCGGCGACGACGTGTGGTGCGACGGCGGGCAGGCTCATCGGACCTGGTCTCCGATCCAGCGGGCCAGTTCGGTGGGGCTCAGCGCGGCGACGGGCATCCCGGCGGCCACGAGTTGCCCGGCGACGGCCGTGCTGTAGCGGGGTTGACCTCGGTCGTCGAGGCTGGCGCAGCCGAGCAGGGTCACCCCGTCGTCGGCGAGTGCCCGGACGGCGGCCAGTAGCCCGCCGATGGGATGTCCCTCTTCGAAGTCGCTGACGAGCACGACGAGGCTGCGGCTGGGGGTGGAGACGAGCTGCCGGGCGTAGCGCAGGGCGGTGGCGATGTGGGTGCCGCCGCCGACGCTGATCTCCAACAGCAGGCTGAGCGGGTCGGCGACCCGGTCGGTGAGGTCGACTACTTCGGTGGAGAAGGTGACGAAGTGGGTTCGTAGGGTCGTCACGCCGGCCAGGACGGACGCGGTCAGCGCCGCCCAGATCGTGGACGGTTCCATCGACCCGGATACGTCGACGAGGAGGATGATCTGCCAGTCGACGCTGCGTCGACCACGGCTGCGGAAAACGAACCGTTCGGGGCGGATTTGCGGTGCGCCACCCGAGTCGACGTGCGCCGTGTGCAGGTTGGCGTGCACGGTGGCGCCGAGGTCGAGGCGCCCGGTGGGTCGGCGGGTACGTCGTGGTGTGGCGAGCCCGGTCAGTGCTGGTCGGATCTGTCGGGCCAACTGCGTGGTCAGCTCGGTGACGAGCCTGGCGACGAGTGGGCGCAGTCGGTTGAGCCGCGCCTCGGGAAGCCCGCCGGCCAGCGCCAGGACGGTGTGCAGCAGTTCCACCGAGGGTCGGACGTCTTCGGGTGAGATGGTGAGCAGGGCGTCGGCACGTCCGCGTTCGGCGGCGCGAGCGAGCACCTCGTCGCGTACCGCGGCGCCGAACAGCGCTTCGAGGTCGTCGGCCCAGTCACGCACCTGCGGGTATGCGGGTTGTCGCCCACCGCCAGGTCCGGCGGCGGTGTGGGAGCCTTCTCCCCTGCCGCTGCCGTACAGCTCATCAAGAGCGGTAGCGAGCCGGCGGGCGTGCGGTGGCAGGTCGTCGGGGCGGCGGCCGAGCAGCAGCCGCCAGCGCTGCGCGGCGGGCAGCGTCTGCGGTCGGGAAGCCGGGTGGGGTTCTGCCGGGGGCGGTGGTGGAGCCGAGCACTCGGCGTTTCTGTCGCCTCCGCCCGCAGAGAGCCCGAGTGCGGTCAGGGCCTGCCGGCCGGACCGGTCGACGGCGAGCCATTCGGCGAGCAGGCTGGGTGCGACGCTCACCGTCGCGTCGACGTCGCCGATGCGGTGACGGACGGTGTCCAGAACACGGTCCCGGTCGGCGGGGCTCAACGCGTCGAAGCCGCCGCGCAGCGCTGGCAGCCGGCGGATGAAGTGGTCGTCGTCCCAGCCGTCGATGGTCTTCAGCAGCGGGGTCAGTGTGTCCCCACCGGCTTCGAGCAGGGCGCCGGCGAGGCTGAGCGCTCCGCGGAGTCGGTCGGTGCATTCTGCGGCCGGCATCTCGGACCAGGACGCCAGGACCACGCCGAACGCGTGGGGGGCGGCGAGGCCGAGCAGTACCTGGACGGCGTGGGCCGCTCCCCGCATCAGCGGTGATCCGTCGCGGGCGAGGCGGCTGACGGCGTGGCCGAGCCGCAGCAGGTGGCCGCTGTCGTCAGCGTGCCGGACAAGGTCGAGCAGCGCGCGGGCGTCCCCGAGGTCGGTGGATCCGGCGAGCCCGTCAATGGCGCGGACCGCCGCGGCGTGCAGCTGTGTCAGGTGCTCGTCGAGGCCAGCCGGTGGTGACGGGGTGGCGGGGATGTGCCCCCGGTGCAGCCGCTGGAGCAGTTGGCTGGCGGTGGCGAGTTCGGCGAGGGTGGCGGTGCCGGTCACGGCGGTGTGCAGGTCAGCGAGGCGGACGTCGACGGCGTCGGGTAGGCCGCAGGCGGCGGCGCGGGCGAGCCCAGCGACAGCTTGTGCGGCGGTGGGGCCGCCGTCGGCCACCTCTCGGCGGCGCCGGGTGTTCAGCATGCCGGCGGCGGCCTGGGCGAGGGTGACACCGTGTGGGCTGGCGGCGGCGAGCCCGGCGTCGGTGCCGGGCTGCCAGTGCAGCCGCCATCGGGTGGTGAGGGTTTCGGCAGTGGTGGTCTCGGCGGGCTCGGCATAGGGCACCTGGCAGGCGAGCAGTCGCTGCAGGGTGGCCTCTCGTCGCCGGTCGAGTGGGGTACGCAGTGGATCAAGGCGAACGGTGCGGGGCGGGTCACCGGGGCCGGGCAGGCGCAGCTCGTGCAGCAGAGCCGTGGTCGCGGGGGTCAGCCCGCAGACGGGTGTGTCCGGGCAGGGGTGACCGCGGTGCTGTCCGATCAGGGTGTGCTGCATGGCGGCGGCGACCGCTCGGCCCCGGCCGGCCGGGTCGCCCTGGGCGAGGACGGTCTGCAGCGCTTCGACGAGTTCACCGCGTCCGGCGGCGGGCAGGTTCCGCAGTCGGGCCAGATCGTGGGCGAGCCGGGTGATCTCGGCGGCCTCCGCCGGTCCCGTGGGGTGTCCCTGGTCCCGCAGGTGCCGGGTGATCTCGACGGCGAAACCGCGCAGGTGGGCGGCCAGCGCGCTGGGATCGGCGTGAGCATCGTGGA
Organism: Micromonospora sp. CA-259024; assembly: GCF_050936255.1. NCBI lineage: Bacteria > Bacillati > Actinomycetota > Actinomycetes > Micromonosporales > Micromonosporaceae > Micromonospora > Micromonospora sp. CA-259024. Next base: position 2,934,978 of record NZ_JBNJND010000001.1, read on the forward strand.
CAGCCTGCTGCCAGCGAGGATCGCGGATCCCGGCGGGATAGCCGGATCGCACGTCGAGCAGGTCGAACGAGTACGGCACCAGAGAGATGACGGGGGTTCGTCGTGGCGCCTCGGCATCGGGTGTCGGTGGTGTGGTGGGTGCCGGGTGAGCGGGTGTGGTCAGGGCGGGGGCGTGGAAGGCGCCGACGACGACGGCGAGACGGCCGGAGGTCTCCGCGATCTGCTGCCGCATCCACGCCTCGCGCCGCTGATCGAGGGCGCCGATGCCGTCGGCGGCATCCTTGCGAAGCGCCCAGCCGACTGCCAGCGCCGACCGGCGTACCGCTTCGGGCGGTGAGCCGGGGGCCGCCGCCTCGACCCAGCGGTCCCACAGGTCGTCTCCGGTCCGACCGGTCAGGGTGGCACGCACGGTGTCGGCGTACCCGCTCACCTGCGGTTCGACGGCTGCCGGGCGTTCCTGCCACGCCGGGTCGCTCAGCGGAAGATCGCAGCAGTGGACCGGCACGCCTCGCCGTTGCGCCCACCGCAGCGCGGCCAACTCTGGGGAGAAGTCGGCGAACGGGTAGAAGGCGAGCGGGCCGCCCTCGTCAGCGTTGGCGGCGGCGAGGGCGACCGGCGCCTGGGTGTCGGGGTGCGCCAACCAGGTCAGCCACGGCTGCATGTCGGCGGGCAACTCGACCAGCACCGCGTCCGGGGCGGCCGCGTCCAGCAGGGCGGGAATCGCGGCGGCGAGCACCGGCGAGTGATGCCGCACTCCGATCAGCGCGACCCGGCCGGCGTCGGAGAGGCGTGCGACGGCGGCGCGCGGGTCGTCAGCGGTGCTGTCGTCAGTCACGCAGGACATCACGCTGTTCCCACAGCTGCCGCCACATCCGGCCGCCGGCCTCGGCGCGGCGGCGCAGGGCGCCGTCCCAGTACGCCAACAGCCGCGCGTGGTCGGCCGGGTCGTCCTTACGCACGACGCCCACCAGGTGCCCGGGGAGCAGGGACAACGGGTCCGGGCCGGGCAGGTAGGCGGTGGACAGGCCGATCGACGCGGCGACGGCGACCGCCTCGGCGGTGCTCATGACCGAGGACGGACGTTCCACCTCCCAGCCCTCGACGGTGCTGCCGGTGCGCAGATCGCGGAAGGCGGTCACCAGGGTCTCCAGCACCGCCTCGTCCACCGTGTACGCGGCGCCGACCCGTTCGACGGTGGCGCGGGCCTGCCGGGTGACGAGGGCGACCTCGGCGTCGAAGTCGGCGATCGGAGGCACCACCTCAAAGTTGAACCGCCGTTTCAACGCCGCGGACATCTCGGACACGCCCCGGTCCCGCAGGTTGGCCGTGGCGATGACGCAGAAGCCAGGAGACGCGTAGGCGACGGAGTCGTCGGGGAGTTCGGGCAGGACCAACCGACGGTCGGACAGGATCGACACCAGAGCGTCCTGCACCTCGGGCAGGCAACGGGTGATCTCCTCGACCCGGGCGACCGCGCCGGTGGTCATGGCGGTGAGCACCGGTGAGGGCACCAGTGCCTCCCGGGACGGTCCCTTGGCCAGCAGGAGCGCGTAGTTCCAGCCGTAGCGCATTTGTTCCTCGGTGGTGCCGGCCGTACCCTGCACGGCCAGGGCACTTGTGCCGCACACGGCGGCGGCGAGCAGCTCGGACAGCATCGACTTGGCGGTGCCCGGTTCACCGACGAGCAGCAGGCCCCGCTCACCGGCCAGGGTCACGACACACCGCTCGATGAGGGCCCGCTCCCCCACGAACTTCGGCGCGATGGTGACCTGCCGGCCGTCAGCGCCCGGCACCGGGCGGCCGGCGGAACCGGCGATGAACGTCACCACCGCTTGGGGGGTCAGCTGCCAGCCGGGCGGGCGGGGACCGCGGTCGGCGGCGGCCAGGAACGCCAGCTCGTCGGCGTACAGGTGCTCCGGCGGGTCGATCTGTCGGGCGTTCACGCCTTCTCCTGCAGGTCGAGGTAGCGAGGTTTGTCACCGGCGGTCACGCGATCCCATGCCGTGCGGAACAGCTCCGGCGTCGTGCGGGTGACCAGAGTCAACCCGTTGAGGAACAGGTACAGCGGCTGCTTCCAGCTCTCCATGGGTGGGGTGGGGTTCTTCGCCGCAAGCCAGCCGCCGGGCAGGAAGACGCCACGGCCGGCACGTTCCCGCTTGCCTGCCACCACCAGTCCGGAGTCGAGCAGAGCCGCCTGGGCGTGCTTGAGGGTGGCGGGCTTCCACGCGTTCCAGGTCCGCACGTTGACGTCGGTGGGGTTCGGCAGGGCGAGCAGCTGCAGGTAATAGCCGGCCGGGTCCCGGTCGAGGCCGGTGTGAGTTGCGACGGCGTCGACCAGGTCGGGTGCGCTGACCCGGGGGTCGCGGTGTTCTCCGCTGGCGCCGTCAGGGGTGGACAGCACGGCGGCGATGTCCGGTGAGAGCACCAGCCGCAGCGTGTCCGCGACCGGGCCGGGGATGAAGCTGACCGCCGGGTCCTGCGGTCCGCTGAGGCGGGCCGGGGCGAGGTGGTGCACGACCATGTCCCGGAAAGCGTGCCCGGCCACCAGCGCCGGTCCCACCTGGGGTGGCTCGTCCACCTCGTGTCGTCCGGCGCCGATCAGCAGCCGTGGGTTGCGCAGCCGCTGCCGCAGCAGCTCCAACGCCCGAGGTAGAGCATCACGCATCGGGTCACCCCACGGCAGCTGGTAGGCCAGCCACAGCAGTGCCACCGTGCACCCGTACAGGTGGTTGCCGTCGAACGGGGTTCCGCTCGTGGTGGTGGTCTCTAGCCGGCCCCAGTCGCCGGGCTGGCTTTCGCCGTCGGTGGTCAGCCAGCTTCCAGGTGCCGGGTTGGCTATCGTCTGCAGGATGTCGGCCGCTCGGTTTGTGGGCAGGACGCGGGTGGCGTCGGCGAGCAGTTGCTCGCCGATGACGACGCGGGCGCCGCGCAGTGCCAGCCAGGCCATGGCGAGGCGGTCGACGTCCGGGCCCTTCCGCCACAGATCGGCCGGGTCCTGCGGCATCGCCGCGTCCACCAGCGCGATCCGGTGCCCGTATGACAGGGACTTCAACGCGTCGCGGGCTGTGCGCGCCTGGGTGCTGTTCACCCCGAGGATGCGCCGTTGGTCGGCGGTGAGGAAGTTCGCCTGCCAGTCGTCGATGCCGGGAAGGCCAGCCAGCAGGAGAGCGGCTTCCGCTCGCGTCATGCCGGTGCGTTGCACCAGGTCGTCGACGCAATCGGCGCGCCATGGGGGCGGGCCTTGCTCGGCGAGCAACCGGCAGAACGCCCTGATGCGATCAGCGCCGCGCCAGCCCGCCGCGACGGTTTCCGCCTCAACCGTGGCGCCGGACGGCGGGGTGAACCGCCCGCTCGGAGACAGCTGCACGGCCGTGCGGCGCCACTGCTTGCTCCGCCCGGCGTACCAGGTAGGGCCGCGTTCTGGCAGCAGCACTGTGACCTGCGCACCGTCGCGTTGAATGACCCGGTGGCTTTCCGGAGGTTCCTCGTCCCACGTCACGGTGAGCACCCGCACCGCCTGTGCCGGGTCGGTCAAAACGGTACCGGCCAGGGTGGACAGCAATTGGGTCAGCGCTGGGCGGTCCTGCTCATTGGTGACCGGTGCGGCGGCGCGGACGGCCAGGGCGCCGAGTCCGCCGAGGGCATCCACCCACGTCGGGCTGGCCTGCGGTACGTCCTCGACCGTTCCGGCCGCGAGGAGGTCGGCGACCGCGGTAACCTGCCGAAGGACCTCCCGCCGCGTCTGGGCGCTGCCGCTGTAGTAGGTGAACCGTTCCGCCGGCAACAGCCCGGACCAGGCGGTGCGCAGCACATCATCGGCGATGGCTTCGACCGTGCCCTCGTCGACCGGTTCGGCCGCCAACAGCTGCGGCAGCCCTTTCAGCCGCCGTTGCAGCCGTACCGCGCGCACCACCTTCTCCGCGAGGGCGGTGCGGAGCACCGGGTCGGTCACCTGCGTCAGCACCTCGGTGACGATGGCCAGCGCCACCGCGTTGATCTCGGTGGACTTCGTGACGGTGTCGCCGATTGCCATCAACCGGGCCGCATCGGCGGCGTCGAGCCGTCGCAGCCGGGCTGAGCCCGGCACATCGCGCGGGCCCAGCGCGTGCCACCAGGCCAACGGCGGAAGATGCCGGGATGGTCGGCACCGGTCCACCGGCTCTCGGCCATCGGCACTCCACACGGTCAGCTCCAACTCAGCCCGGTGATGGGGCCGCCCGGTCACCGGTAGCACGACGTCGCTGCCCGGTAGCCGGAGGCCGGCAACCAGCGCGTCGCCGTGGAACGGGTTGGGGCTGGCCCGGACCGCGCTCGAATGCCAGGACACCCGCCGTCCGTCGATCCCCTCCCCCACCTGTGTGCCGTCCGGCAGGCGGGTCACCCGCCACCCGACCAGCCCGTCGCGCCAGCCCAGCGGCGACGAGGTGAACTGTGCCGGTGCCGGCCGCAACTCGCACAGGTCAGCGAGGAGGGTCGCGCCCGGGGGCAGGTCGGCGGCGAAGAACGCGGGCAGGCTGTATCGGCCGCCCTCGCCCGTCGCCGGGTCGTACTCGCGCCAGCGCCGCTCGTCGGCCATCGGGTCGGTGGGCGGTTCGCACCGCCAGAACGAGATGCCGTCACAAGCGACCGGATGCGTCGCGGCCGGACTGCGGGTGTCCCCGGCGTGCCAGGGCCGACTGCCCGTGGTCATCGCGCCGTCGGGCAGCGGCAACGGCAACGACCGGCGGCCCCACAGGGCGTGGTCCGTCGGTTGGCCCGGCTCGACCAGCACGTCCGGGTCGGCCGACCAGTAGCCGACAAGCCGGCCGCTGGTGCTGTGCCAGGTGACCAGGAGTTGCCCATTGACCAGCCGGCAGGTGGTCTCGGTGTAGGAGTTGCGCGCGTGTGGGCTGTCCGAGGGCGGATACCGGAAGATGTGTTCGCTGGTCGGGACGTCGACGTCGATGACGTGCGCCGTCCGATTGTCATGCACCACCAGCTGCGGCCAACCGTCGCCGAAGCGTCGGCCGAGCTTGTCCTCGGCCACCTGCTCATAGGCCGGCCAGGACAACTCCGCGACCAAGCCGGCCCGCAGTGACCGGGCGAGTACCGCAGGCACGTCGACCCTCGCCAAGGCGCTGAACGCGTCCGGTGCCAACGCCGCACCGGCGGGCGACCACACGGCCGCGAGCTGGGACAGCGCCTCGTCCAAGCCGATCAGGGTACCCCCCGGCACCCGGGCAGCGCGTTCGACGAGCAGCTCGGACAGCACCTCCCGCAGACCGGCCGTTCCCAGCGTCTCAGTGACCAACCGCGCCGGCAGTGGCCCCGACCCCTGCCTGTTGTGCAGCTCCGACAGGGCGTCGGCGGCCCCCCGCGCCAACAGGACCCGACATCTGGGATCGGCGGCCACGGCGCGTAGGTCCCGCCGGCCGGGGCCGACGTCGTGCACCCAGGGGGACACGTTGAATGCACCGTTGTCGGTGTCGATCACCACCGGCACCCCGCCAGCCAGGCACACGTCGAGAACGTCCAGGTCGGCCCGGTGAGCGAAGTCGCTCCACAACTTCACCGGCAGGCCCTCCGCCCGCAGCCGAGGCACCAGGTCCGCCACGACGCGGATGAGCCGCTCACAACGACGCCGGCTGCGCCGTTCCCGCAGCGCCATCAGCCGCTCCAGCCACCGCGCCGCGGACACCGTCGCCGCCTCGTCACGCAGCAGATCGAGCGTGCCTGCCGCGTCCAGCAGCTCCAGCCAGAAGTCGGTGACGTCGGTGGACCAACCGGGCGGCTCGGGGAAGATCTCCACCAACCGCACGCGCACCGCCGGGTCATGCCTGGCCAGCCGCATCAGGGGTTTGCGGTACGCCTTCCACACCGCCTCGCTCGAGCGGGTCATCGCGGGGAACGCCAGCAACTGCCGGATCACCGCCTCGGCCTGCTCCTCGACGTCCACGCCGGCCACCTTCGCCAGCCGCCGCAGATCCTCCGCCATCCCGGCGTACGGCGGCAGCCCGCCAGCGACGCGACGAACGGCCAGGGTCCGCACCAGCTCGTACGCCTCGGGCGCCGGCCGCCGCGTCGCGACCGCGCGGGAATACTCGGTCAGCATCTTCGCCGTCAGCGCACCGGCGAAGGCGAACTCCAGATGCACCTCCCGCAGCCGCTCCTCGTCCACCGGCAGCCCGTGCACCTGTTCGGCCCGTCGGGCCTCGGCGAAGCAGCCGCCGGCCATCCGGGAGTTGTCGGCGGCGCGGAACGCCCGCCCGGCTTCCTCCCAGAACGTCGGCAGGAAATGCGGCGCCGCCGCACCCAGCCGGGCAGCAAGCTGCTGATAACCCTCGCGGGCATTACCCGGCTTGGAAGCGGCGGCTCGGGCAAGCCGCGCCATGTCCTTGACCATCGCCAGCGCGTGCCGACCATTCGCCGGATCATTGATCAAAGCCCAGGCCGGGAACCCGAGCGACTGCCGCCGGGCCGTGCCCACCGGCGTCGGTTCGGCGGTACGGCTGAAACCGAGGAACTCCATCGACAGGTCCTCAGCCTCGCCCAGGGTCGCCCCGGCCAGACGGACGACGGTGCGACCGGTGAGCGCCGGATGGGTGTAGCGACGCGCGGTCACCACATCACGTTCGGTCTGCGCCTCACCGCCAGGCAGGATCGCCCCCGCCTCCAACAGCGCCTCATTCACGCCCGCTCACCGTCCTCGTCGACAACCCGTCCGGCGTGAAGATTCGCCGCCATCCGCATTCCTTCCGACCACGCCACCGGCCCCACAGCCACCGACGCCACCGCCTCCCCCTCCGGATCGGTGAAATAGAGCGGGCCGATCTCGGTTTCGTACAGCGGATCGCCCTCGCCGATCCACACCGACGCGACCATCGGGACGCCGTCCTCCCACACCCGCACCGAGGCAGCGCCACCCTGCACGCGGTAGCCCGCCGACGTCGCCCGCGCCTGCACGTGGCGCAACTCCTTGTAGCGGGCCCCGGCGTATCGGGACAGTTCGCGCCGCCGTTCGTCGTGTGACTCCGGCCGCGCCCACACCTCCCGGAACAGCTGCAGCGTTTCCTGCCGCACCTCCAGGTCCGCAGCGAACTCCCGCAGATCTGCCAGATCAGGCAGGCGAACCGGGTGCGGCAGGACGACCTGCACGGCGGTGAGCCGGCCGCTCTCGCCGTCCAGGTCCACCACACCGAGACCCTTCTCGGGGTCCGCGTCACGCAGCAGCCCCGCGCGGTCGGTGTCCCATCGCCCCGCACCGTCGATCGGCACGACGACCAGATCACGCAGCGCCGTCCGCCACGCGTCGTCTGCCCACACCTCACAGATCACACTGGTCGGCACGGGCAGCGACCGCACCATCCACTGCTCAACCTCCCGCCGGCAGGAAACCTCGTGCCGCTTCAACCACTCCGAGAGCTGCCGCAAGCCGACGACCACGTCGGTGTCACGCAACGCCTTCGGTAGGCCTTTGAGCAGCCTGCCCTGGCGGTTACGCGCGATCACCTTCCCGCGTTCCAGGCTCACCTCATAGTCGGCACCGGCCGCCAGCCAGCCCATGTTGATCTCCTCCCGCCGAGCAGTGAGCGGGATTCTGCCACCCGCGACTGACACTCGAGATCACCGTCCGCGGGGGTGCAGCCGGAGTTCGAGTGCGCAGGCCACTGTCTCCGATGGCGGTGACCCCACCTTCTACGGATACCTGCCGGCAGAGCATCTCCACAGTCTGATGACCAGCTACTTTTCCCGGCCGGGTGCTTGACTGGATGCTCGAATACGCCGGACGCACCGACGCGGTCGTGATCTATCGGACTGCCCCAACATGGCCCGCGACTTCCTCGACGTCGATGCCGCCATCAGCAGTGGCCGGTACACCTCGACCAGCTGTGCGAACTCGCGCACACCGCCGACGCCTGGCGCGCGTTCCCGCATCGCAGTGACGGACAGGTCGGGTCCTTCATCGGACGTCATCCCAGGCCATCGAGCTCATCCTCCAGCCGGCGGGCGTCCGGACGAACTGGGTGGTCTTGTGGCCGGAGCCCTCGAACCACTCGCCGTCGAGGACACCGGACTTGCGGTAGTGGCTGAACCGGTGCGCGACCGACCCGAAGATCTCGGTGCGCTCGGCGACTTCCCATTCGGAGAACTCAGTCAACGTCCCGTCGGTGAGGATCTTCTCCCGAGGCGCGATGAACGAGTCGAGGTCGTAGATCACGGGTTCGGCCCCGACGTTCATGATGATCGTCCCTTGTGGAATGAACACCTCACGGATAACGTCGACGTCCGGCCCGCTGCCGCCGGTGTTGGTGAACGCGCCGAGAAAGGTGCGCATCAGCTGGTCGAGCTCGACCTTGACGTCGGCACCTCCTCCAGGCTGGGTGGATTCAGGCCATTCGGTGGCGAGCACGGACCAGATCTGCTTGTCGCGCCGGAGCCCGCCGGTGCCCGGATTGTATTGCCGCAGCGTGCCGTCGAGGCTCATACCAAGCCTCTTGGCCACGTTGATGCTGCGGGTGTTGTCGGGCAGGGTGCACCACTCAGCGCGGGCCAGGCCGCGTGTTTGGAAGGCCCAGTCGATCATCATGCGGACTACCTGGGTGATCAGCCCTTGTCCCTCCGCGGCAGGCTCGAGCCAGCAGCCGATCTCGCACACCCCGAGGGCGGGGTCGAAGCTGACGAACATGGTGCCACCGACCAGGGTGTTGTCTAGCCAGATGCCGTAGAGGCGCTGCCGGTCGGCGGCCTGGCCGTCGGCGTAGCGCTGGAGCACCGCTCGCGCGGCGTCGAGGTCGGACGCGACGAAGCTCGCGCCCACCCAGGGTGCGATGTGCGTGCGGGCGCGGTCCAGGTGGGCCAGGAACTCCTCGGCGTGCTGCGGCTCGAGCGCCCGCAGCTCGGCATTGTCGCGCAGCGCGGTGGCGAACACGGAACCTCCATTTGCATAACGGATGTTGTGTGAACGTATCCTGTCGGCATGCCACGCCGCAAGGGAGATCACGATGCACGCCGCCGCGACGTGTCCGGGGCCGTGTGGCGGGTGCTGGCCGCGCACGGGTTTGGCGGCCTGACGCTGCGCGCGGTCGCGGCCGAGATGGGAGCGACGACCGGCCTGCTCACGCACTACTTTCCGCACAAGAAGGACCTGGTCGCGCATGCGTTGACGTTGCTGGACGAGCACCGTGCGGCACGGCCGAGGCGCATCGCACCCGAGCCCGAGGGGCTCGCCGCATTACGGGCGACACTGATGGACATCCTTCCGTTGACGCCGCAGGCCGCTGCGGACAATCGGATCTGGGTCAGTTCGTGGGACGCCGCGCTGGCTGACCCGGACCTCGCGGTCGGGCACGCGGCCCGCTATGCGCGCTCGCGCGAGCGGATCCGCCACCATGTGCAGGCGGCACAACGCCTCGGGGAGCTGCCACCGTATGATCCGGACGATATCGCGGCGGCTGTCCAGTCTTTCGCGCTCGGCCTCATCGTGCAGGCGCTGTTCGGCGCGGAGGAGTTCCCGCCCGAGCGGCAGATCCACCTCCTGGACGGCTACCTGGCCACGCTCGCCACCACAGACCCGCCTGCCGCGCGATGATCGCGCAGCGCCTGCAGGTCCAGACGGCACAGAAATTCCCGTGCCGGTGTAGCACGGCGATGGCTAGTGCCCTGACCAGAAACGTTGACGGTGTCGGTCAAGGCACTAGGCTCCCCTGATGCGTCCGGAAGCCGTTCTCGAACAGGCCAACTGGCGGGCACTGGCACACAGCCACGGGCCAGCCTGGCCGGAGACGCCGCGACTCCTAGCGGGGTTGTTGACCGGTGACCGTGACGACGCGCGGCGGGCTCTCTCCCACCTGTGGGAGGAGTTGTTTCACCAGGGCACTATCTACGAGGCGACCCCCGCGGCGGCCCGGTTCGTCGCCGTGGCGCTGGCCGACCCGCGGGTCCGGGCCCAGCCCGGCCCCACCCGCGAATATGGTGACGGACCGCTGCGGGCCGCACTGCTGCTCTGGCTGTCCCGGCTCGGATACGCGATGGGTGTCCAGTGGCGGGAATGGTTCGGCGATGACGCCGCCGGCGGCGAGAACGTCGGCGGCCCGCTCCGCCCGATGCGGCCGCGACTCTACGCCGTGGTGACCGCCTGCCTCGACGATCCCGACGAGAACGTGCGCGACGCCGCCCTCATCGCCGCCGTGAACCTGGCCTCCGCACCCGAACTCACCCCGCACCGCGCCGCCCTGTCCGCCCGCGTCCGAGCCGCCATCGCCGCCGACCCGCACTGGCGTCACACCGAAACCGCGGTGCTCAACCTGCGTCACTGGGGTGAGCACGACCTTCGTTGGACGGAGCCCGCGATACCGGCCTACGAGCCGCGGCAGGGCACCTACGATGACGCCCCTTTCTAGTGCCCTAACCAGAAACGTGCACGGCGTTGGATGACACGCCGCTCGACCTGCGGGTTGGGTGGTGTGGCTGCGTTCAGGCTGGACGGGTGGCAGAACCCGTGCGTGTGCGGCGGCTGTCTGACCTGGAGGGTCAGCAGATGTTGAAGATCATTCGACGTGGGACGGGTTCGGCGATCCGGCTGCGGCGGGCGATGGGTGTGCTTGCCTCCGCTGGTGGGAACACCGTGCCGGCGATCGCACGTCTCGTCCAGGCCGGGCCGGGAGGGGGCGTCGTCGCCCCCTCCCGGGAAACCCGCGGTCCTACTTTCCGGACTCGTAGAGCGCCGTCACCTCGGCGGCGCTCAGCGCGCGGTCGTAGACGTGCACCTGGTCGATCGTGCCGTCGAAGTAGTCGACGGGGTTGCCGCCGAACTTGCCGCGGCCGATGACCAGGGGCCCGGTGGAACCGTCGCCGAGGCAGGCGCTCGCCTGCCCGGCGAGTTGCCCGTCAACGTAGAGGCGCAGCTGGCCCGTCGCCGCGTCCCGGACACCGACGAGGTGGTACCACTGCCCGGCGACCGGGCTGGTCGGCGCGAGGGCCCGCACCCCGGCGAAGCTCATCGCGAACCGTCGGTCAGCGCCCGAGTACTGCAGGTAGAAGGCGCTGTTCGAGGCGCCGTCCTGGCTCACCACCGTCTGGAAGGCGCCACCCGCGCTGTCGAGCCGCACCCACGCCGAGGCCGAGTAGCTGGCGGTGGTGTCGAGGATGGTCCTGTCGGTGTCGACGTACTGGTTGCTGCCGTTGAACAGCAGGCCCGAACCCGTCTTGCCGGCCGTCCAGGTGGGCCCGGCGACCAGCCGGCCGTTATTGTTGCCCGCCTCGTCGTTGGCCGTGTCGCCGGCATTCTCGTCCAGCGGCCAGTAGCCGACTCCGGTGAGGCCGGGCGTGCCGGGCGGCGGCGGAGGAACGTTCGCGCCGGTACCGTCGGCCGAGCGGATGACCGCCTCGTTCACCGCGCGCACCTGGTCGAAGTCCATCTTCTCGACGCGGCGGTCGTAGGTGAAGAAGCCGTTGACCTCGTGCTCGACGTCGGTGATCTGGGTGTAGACGCCGGCCGAGACCCCGCAGGTGTTCGCTATGCGCAGCAGGTCGCGCTGGTTCTCCACGTACCGTCGGGTCAGCGTTTCGGAGTCCGGCGCCATCCAGTACGCGCCGCCCTCGCCGAACCACATGTGACCGTCGACCTCGAGGCCCATTCCGCCGTGCTCTCCGTCGACGGCCACCCGGCCGGCGGTGGGCAGTGGCGACGCCGGACCGAGGTACTGGTGGTGGTCGATGATGTCCCCGCGTCCGGAGTCACCAAGGGAATCGCAGCAGTTCACGCCGCTGTGCGCGTTGACGAGCCGGGTCGGGTCCTGCTGCTTGACCGAGTCGGCGATGCGGCCGGTCGCGCCCCGGTCCCACTCACCCCAGCCCTCGTTGAACGGCACCCACACCACGATCGACGGATGCGCGGCGTGTTCCCGGATCATCTCGCCGAGCTCGGATTCCCACTGCCGCTGCCACTCGACCGTCGGGCGGCCGGGCTTCGTCGCGGGCATGTCCTGCCACACCATCAGCCCCAGCCGGTCCGCCCAGTAGTACCAGCGGCCGGGCTCGACCTTGATGTGCTTGCGGACGGTGTTGAAGCCGAGCACCTTGTGCTGCTCCAGGTCGAAGCGCAACGCATCGTCCGTCGGTGCGGTGTTCAGCCCGTCGGGCCAGAAGCCCTGGTCGAGGGTGGACATGTGGAACAGGATCTTGCCGTTCAACGTCATGCGAAGCTTGCCGTCGGCGCCCTTCGCCTTGCCGATCTCGCGCATCCCGAAGTAGGAGCCGACCTCGTCGACCCGCTTGCGGCCGTCGAACAGGCGTACCCGGAGGTCGTAGAGGAAAGGCGAGTCGGGCGACCACAGCTTGGGCTTGGCGATGGGTATCGTCAGGTCGGTCCCGGCCGGACCGGAGACGCGCGCGACGGCCTTGCGTCCGTCGTACGCCACGGCCTCGACGGTGAGGCCCTCGGCCCCGGATGTGGGGTTCGCGCGCAACCGCAGGGACTTGTCGCCCAGGTCGGGCGTCAGGTTAAGCGAGTCGATGGCACCCGTGGCCGAGACGGGCTCCATCCAGACCGTCTGCCAGATGCCGGAACTGCCCTGGTAGAAGATGCCCCGGTCGCCGACCCGGCGCTGTTTGCCGATCGGCTGGAACGTCGCGTCGGTCAGGTCCTCGGCCCAGACGATCAGCTCCTGCTGCCCGCCGGGCCGCAGTGCGTCGGTGACATCGGCGTCGAAGCCGTCGTAGCCGCCCCGGTGCGTCGCCACCTGGTGGCCGTTGACCCACACCTTCGAGTCGTAGTCGACCGCGCCGAAGTGCAGCACCAGGCGCTGGCCCCGGCCGACCTGCCACCGCTCGGGCACGATGAAGGTCCGGCGGTACCACATCCGGTCCTCGTGCCGTTGGATGCCGGAGAGGGCCGACTCGATGGGGTAGGGCACCAACACCCGCTCGGCCAGCTGCTCGCCGACCGGCGGAGCCTCGCCGGCGGCCGCACCGGCGAACTCCCACACGCCGTTGAGGTTCTGCCAGCGGGACCGGGTCAGCTGCGGCCGCGGATATTCGGGCAGCGCGTTGGTGGGTGAGACGTCATCCGTCCACGGCGTGGAGAGCGGCGGTGTTCCCTTCGTCCAACCGGTGTCGGCGCCGGGTTGGGGCGCGGCGGTCGCGGCGGTCGGCGCTGTGGTCGCGACCAGGACGGCCGCGGTGGCGAAGGCGAGGAATGGCCAGCGTCGGCTGGAGGCGCGTCGGGTCATACGGTCGGCCCTTCGGGAGTGCGGACGGGGGCGGCGGCTGCCAGTGGTGCGCTCCGAGGGTGGGCGGCCGGGTCACTGGTCGACGTTCCCGGGGCGGGACGTGTCCGCGGCCAGATCCCATCACGCGCAGGTCACGGCTGAACACATTCCAACGTTGTTCCGGCAGCGATGTCAATAGATATCGACAGGACTGAGCCGATTCGGCCACCACCGCACACGCTCGAACAGCGGGCAACCCTGGCGCTGGCGGGTCGGGCGGAAACTTGGCCGCCGGGCTCAGTGGACGGTCCTACCGATAGTCGGCGAAAATCCGACGTTCCACGCCATCAACGGTGATGGCTCCGCCGTGGGGAAGGATCATTGCGGTCGGGTGTGGCCGAAGGGGATGCCGACGCAGACGGCTGCCTCCGGGTTGTAGCGGGCCACGACGTCGACGACCGCATCGCGCTGCTGCTTGCGTAGCCGTGCCCGATCCGCGGCAACGGGCCGGCGGGTGTGGTCGGAGACCGGCGGACGGCGAGCAGGACCGCGTCGACGGCGCTGAGAATGTGGCGTTCACCGATTGAGCGGACGATGAAGCTGACATCGCGCGCGGGGAGGAGTTCGGGTGCCAACCCGGTGCCAACTCGCCCGGAACGGTGCCCTCACCGTGGACGGGACAGCCGCCGTCACGCTGCTCCGATGCCGCCGGAGGTAAGGAGCCTCGACGGTGACGGGTACCTGAGCCAGATGCGCCAGTACGTCGGCGCCGGCAAGGGGACGCACGTCGTCGACGAGCGGGACCCGGCCAGGAACGCCATGCTCAACGTCGGCGCAGGCAAGGGCGACTACCTGATGTTTTCCGAGGGCACGGACAACGACGGCGACGGTCGCTACGACGAGGACGGTGTCGCCGGCCTGGACCTGCACCGCAACTACCCGTACAACTGGCACGTCATGCCGGAGGACGACGCCACCGACCGGAACCTCATCTGCGCAACAAGCCCATCACGGGCAAGTCGTACACGACTTCCGTGGACGCAACCCATGGCCCGGTACATAACAGTTATGTGAATCGATATGGGCGGTCGCTCAAACCGCTTCTGGTGGACAGGTTTTGCCCTCTTGACGAGGGACTTCGATCGCAGTCTAATTTGGTGACCATATAGGGAGGCCTACTCGTGGGAGCGTTCCAGTTCGCCGTTCTGACGTGGCAGGGGTTCCTTCTGATCGCGGCTGCCCCCGCAAAGGTGCGCGCACCGCGTCGGTTCGCAATGGCCGTTGCCGGTTACCGGCTTGCGCCGTCTGCATTGCCACTCGCGTGGAGCGTTCCCGGCGTCGAAGTCGCCCTCGGCACCGGCCTCATCAGCAGTTGGCACCCGACGTTCATGCTTCGGCTCGCGCCGCAGTCGGGATCACGATCAAAGCCGTCGCCATCCGCCGCCTGGTAGCGGCGGAACGGCACATTATTTGTCTCGACCAGCGCGTGTAGACAATGGCGCTGGGACGCAGCAGGCCGCCCTCGTCGGTTAGAGATATCGACCCATCGGAAGGAGTCGGGGATGAGCATGAGGTTCGTGAATCGGCGGCAGTTTCTGCGTCGGCTGGGAGGTGTCCTTGCTGCCGGAGGAGGCATCGCGTTGTTTCCGGCCGGGTTCGCCTCGGCATCGTCCAAGACCGGTCCGGCATCGACCCCTGGTCATACGGGCGGCGGGCCGGCGTACCCGGGAGACCCCGGTTTTGTCGCCACGAGGCCAGGGGAACTAGATGCCGCTAAAGCCAGTTGGGAAACGCCGGAATATGGTTATTATACCGGCCATAATCCTTCTAACCCTGGCACAGCGGTCGATTCACCATGGCAGCTCGTCGCGGTAAACGCGTCCACCGCCTACGCCCTAGGGTACCGCGGGCAGGGCGTCGCGCTGGGCATGATGGATTCGGGCTACAGGGCTACACACGAAGCATTTCAGACCGGGCTGATCGTTCCGGTGAGAGCGGAGGGTGTCTACGGCACGTCCGGCTTCGGGTACCGAAACGCAGCAACCCCGGCGAACCCGTTTACTGCGGGCCAGCCGTTCACTGTGGCCGGTGATCAGGCGAGAACAAGTGACTTCGGGCACGGGACCGGCATGCTTGGGGTTACCTCCGGCATCCGCGATGTCAAAGACCAGCACGGCATCGCCTTTGGATCGACGATGTATGTCGCCATGACCGGCGGCTCCGATACCCAGTCCCACGGCCCCTTCCACGATTACGTGTACTGGCGTACCGCCAACAAGGCCCTGGTCGACGCGGGCGCCCAGGTCATCAACAGCAGTTGGGGCTCTTACGTCCAGACTATTGACAGGACCCGCTTTGACGGTCTAGGAAACGACCTTGGAGTCAATGGCAACCTCGCCAACGCTTACCAGCTGCGTGGCAAAGACAGCGCCAGCGCCACGGCGATGGCGACCATTATCCCCAACGAGTACCTGAAGGATCTGGAGTATCAGTATTTCCTCTTCAAGAAGAGCTATTCGGAAGGCGGCATTCAATACAATCCGAGCTACCCCGGACGCTCCTTCATGGATGCCATCTGGGACGCTATCAAGGACAGCGGGGCCGTCAACGTAAGGTCGGCCGGCAACAACGACTGGAGCAACCCGTATTTTCGCCCGGCGTATCCCTTCTTCAATCCCTTGACGGAAAAGCAGTGGGTATCCGTCGGCGGGGTGCAACCGCCCACTGCGACCAGTCCCGAATACACAAAGCAGTTCGGGTACAACGAGGCGGGGCTCGCCAAATGGTGGACCGTGTCTACCCCTTCAAACAGTGTTCGGACCACGAACAGCGGTGGTGACACTAACTATTCAAACTCAAACGGCACGTCACCGGCAACGCCCGTTGCGACAGCGGTGATGGGGGTTCTGCTCTCCCGCTATCCGAACATGGACGCCAAGCAGGTTCGTGAGCTGATGTTCACCACGGCGGACAACAAGATGTCCGACGGCGTGAGATTCCTCGGCACCGGGCAAACCTCCCCCTCCGGGGCATCCATCGCCTGGACCGCTCCCGACGGTCTTCCGGACCAACGCTGGGGCTGGGGGATTCCCGATCTGGCCAAGGGCATGTATGGCCCCGGCCAGCTCCTGAGCCCCATGACCTACAACATGGATAAAGCGCCCCTGGACGTCTGGTCGAACGACATCAGCCAGATCGCGATCAAGGAAAGAGAAAGGGAAGATCTGGAGTGGCTGGCGGGCTACAAGAAGCAAGGCATTGCCTACGCCGGTGAATTCAGCCCCAACGTGCTGAACCCGGACGGCACGCTTAACGAACAGGCCTTCATGCTTCAGGGCATTTTGGCTGATCCTTACATCCAAGCTATCACTAACGGCCATCCTGAGTTGTACGACAAGATCACCTATGAAGACGCCGTCAAGTGGCGCAAGGAATGGATGGACGAGCGCGCAGCCTACATTCAGAACAACATCGACAACAACCTCTACACGGCTTCTCTGACCAAGCAAGGCCCCGGGACGCTGATCATGACGGGCGACGACACCTACGAGGGCGGCACGACGGTTCAAGGCGGTAAGCTTTCGATCACCGGCTCGCACGCAAGCTCGATCGACGTCAAGGGCGGCACGCTCGGCGGCAGCGGTTTCGTGGCAGGCAGCATCGACGTCGACAGCGGTGTTCTGCAGCCCGGTCTGTCGTCCGGGGAAGCGGCGTCCGCGGCGTCCATCACCCTTACCGACGTCGCACCCGGCAACGTCCTGAACGTCGGCGGCGACGTGACCGTCAGCCGAACGGGTCGCCTCGCCATCACCATCTCCGGCGACCACGACTACACGAGCGTGCGGGCCGCGGGTGACCTGGTGCTGGACGGCGAACTCGCCCTGGACATTCGCGCGCCCCTCACTCCGGGCACGGTACTGACGATCATGAGCGGGGACTCGATCAAGGGCAACTTCCGTTCCCTGCCGGAACGGCGGGTCCTGAACGCGGGCCACCACATGTTCAGGGTGTCCTACCAGGACGGCGATGTGACGCTGACCGCCGTGCGGACGCTGCCCGGGGCACGGTCCGGCGGCGTCTAGCCGCACGTGGCCTGGCCAGCCAGGCTCAGGTTCGCCTGAGCCTGGCTAGCCAGGCCTTCGCCCAACGTGGCCGCGTTGACGAAGCTGCCACCATTGCGCAAGCGCAAGGGCAGCTCGTGGACGAGCGAACAGGCAGGGATGTTTTTCGGTCCTCCCGCGACGGCGAAGACTACGTCTACGTCTGTCCTACTCCAATACTCGGTCGCGGCTCGTGAGCTGCGGTTTCGAGCGTCGGGCTGTGTCTCACGGTGCTTACGTCGCCCGGTGTTCGACGTCCTAGCCCTCATGATCGGGTTCATGGCCGTGCGACTGATCTACCAGCTCCTCATCCAAGTCTTCTCGTGGCTGGCCTTGCTGGCGCAGTCGTCGGCGTCAGAGGGTCTGCTGCACCGATAGGTGACATCTGAGATGGCTTGCCGTGGTGGCGGGCTGGAAGGATGTTGCTGTTGTCCAAGCCTTACCCTCGTGAGTGCCGTGATTACGTCGTGCGGGTGGCTCGTGACCGTGATCCGGAAGATCGCCCAGGGCAAGCAACACACACAGGCCCTGCTCTGCCTTGCACGACGCCGGGCCGACGTCGTGTTCGCCATGCTCCGCGATGGAACCTTCTACGAACCGCGAACAGCCATGGTCACCTGACCGACGGCTCCGCCCTCACAACGACGCAGTCCGCCTCAACGTCGAAGCCGAGCACCGGATGGCTCCCGTCGCCGCCCTCGGAATCCATCAGCACGGCTTTGCCCAGGCACCTTCCGATCGCCGTCAGGAAACCGCAGAACACATCGAGCCGCTCCTGCCCCTGGAGCTCCCGCAGATCGACATCGAAGTCGATCTCATTCGCCGCATAGAACCGGAAGATCGCCAGGACATCCGGCGACGGCCAGACCCGCAGTTCCGGGCACTCGGCGCCAGCCGGGCGGGACAACACGGCCGCCGCTGCGGGCAGCGGCAGCACCGCCGCACCTTCGGAGTACTAGAACGTCCAACCCTGAGCGACGACGAGATCGAGGACCGACTGCCAGTCCTCCAGCGAGGCGCCAGGCACGCAGACGTCCGGCAATGACCCCATCAACCCGGGGTCGAAGAAACCACCTGACGTCATCCCACAGCAGATCAGGCACCACGCCATCCTGCCCTCCCCACAGCCCGACGCCGACCCGATTCCTTGACGAAACCCATAGGGGCAACCCCCGGGGTCAACGTGCCACACTATCGCGGTCTCGATGCATCTTCCTCGTTCCAGATCGAGATGACGTGCCCCTCTCCGTACTCCTCGATAACGCGAGACTCCGCCTCGTCGAGGGAACTGGCAAGAATGCGCAGGCGAACGCCCGGCTTGTCTTCGATCCAGATCATGCCTACATATTCCCGCAGCGGCGGACCCTTGTCGATGTTCACGTTGCCTTCCATGCGGTCACATGAAGGGGGCAAAACAAACACCAGCGCGCAGCGTGTCAAGGGAGACAAAACATCGACGCGGCCATCCACGGATACGGGTACCAGTAGCGGGTGGTCGCCAGGATGCCGACCCCGGCCTCGATCATGTGAACCAGTACAACTTCGGGTCGGCTCGGACCCCAACCCATGATCGCCGATCGGGTGAACATGGCTCACGCTGACGCATCCCCAACAGTCTATTACTGACCCCTCTACCTGCACCGTGGGTCGCCGACTTCGAGCCCAGGCCGCGGCACAGCGGCGACGGTCTTCGGCTCTCGGGTGGTGGGACGACCGACGGCGTCGCCAGGGTCCCGCCACGCCCCGCGCCCCCGCCAATCGGAAACCCGGCGGCCAGATCATGGCATCAGGTCATCGCGTCCACGACCTCGGGCAGCCGGGCCGAACCGGCGAGCTGACAGCCGATCGACACCCTCGGCATGCTCCTGGCCGTGATTGTCACCGCGGCGTCGGTGCAGGACTCCACTGCCGGCCGCCACCTGCTCGACACCGCCGCCGCGGACCATCCGAGCGTGGTCAAGGCATGGGTCGACAGTGGCTACAACACCGCCGTAAGTGGGCATGGCGCCGGGCTCGGCATCGACGTCGAGCGGGTTCCCCGCCACCCAGGGAAGGGCTTCCACGTCCAGCCCGCCGGTGGGTCGTGGAACGGACCTTCGGCTGGCTGACGCAACACCGACGTCTCGTCCGCGACTACGAACCCCTTCCCCAACGCACCCGGGCGATGATCCATTGGGCCATGGCTAACACAATGAGCCGCTATCTCACCGGAGAATCCGCCCCAACCTGGCGAAACGAAAGCCCCTAATCGGACCGATCTGGCCAAGCGGGATCAGATGCCCCCTAAGGGGACTCCTGCCCATGTTGGTCGGTTACGAGTGGCGGGCACCCGACACTCAAGCGCGGGGTAGCTGACTGTGATCACAGCATCACCGCGTGCACGCTCCTCCCCGACATGTCCCCCGTCGAATGGAGGAACCCATGCGTCTTCGATCGTTCGTCACCGCGGCACTGGCCGCGGTCCTGGCCGCCAGCGCATTCGCGCCGGCGGCACCGGCCGCGGCGACCACCGCCGACCGCTGGGGGTTCGCGTATGTCAAGGACCCCACCGTGCCGGTTTGGACCGTGCTCGACACCAGCCGGCAGTGGGGTAGCTGGAAGACCGCCTTTCCGGCCGCCTGGGCCGACGGCGTCAAGCTCGCGCCCGGCCGGTTCCAGGTCCGTTTCCCGCAGGTGGGTGCCAGCTCACGAGGCGTGCCGCACGTGACCCCGGTGAACCGGACCGGGCACTACTGCGAGGTGGTCCGCTGGTTCCAGTCCGGCGCCGACGAGATCGTCGACGTGCAGTGCCACAAGCCCGGCGGCACACGCGAGGACACCCCGTTCACCGTGCTCTGGACGACCAGTTCGGGCGTGCTGCCGGCCGGCACCTCCCACGCGTACGTGCAGTGGGGCGGCGGCGCGGTGGCGCAGTCGTACAACTCCACTGGCGTGGTGAACACGGTTGGGCCGCTGGGCGTCGGGCAGTACCTGGTGCGGCTGCCGGGCGTGGGACTCGCCGGGCTGCTCGGCGGCAACGTGCAGGTCACCGCCGTGCAGCCGAACGCCGGTCCCCGCCGGTGCAAGGTCTACTCCTGGAACGCGGTCGGCAGCGACGTGCAGGTGTACGTCTTCTGCTACGACCAGTCCGGCGCGTTCACCAACACCGACTTCGCCCTCTCGTACCACCGCCGGCGGCCGGTGATCGGCTCCCTCGGCCCGCCGTCGTACTTCGGTTACCTGGGTACCGCCGTCGGCGGACCGACCAACGACAACTCGGTGCTCGGTATCGGCGCGAACACGGTGGCACCGCTGGCGCCCGCCGGCCGCTACCTGGCGACCTTCCCGCAGATCGGCATCAAGGAGACGCACGCCCAGGTGGTGGCGCAAGGCGCCGGCAGCAATTACTGCCACCTCACCCAACCCTGGACGTACACCACCAACGCCGACGTCGACGTGATCTGCTTCGACAACGCCGGCGCGGTCATCCCGCACCGCTTCCTGGCCACCTTCACCTCCCGGCTCTGACGCCGGCCGCGCCGGCGGTGGCCGTTCTCCGGTCGTCGCCGGCGCGGTAATGGCCCGGCACTCGTGGAAAATCCGACCGCGCCGCCGGCGCCACCTCATCAGTTTCCCAGCAGCGTCAAAATGCTCGACGACCACTTGCACCATCGCCACCCCACCGCCGCAGCTACCTCATGACTCATGAGTTGCCACGGCTTGCCGAGGGCGACACGACGAATGGCGTCGATCTCGCGCAGGTGGGCATCGTGCACGTACGGGACGAGAGCGGTCTCGCCGACGTGCAGGCAGGCGCGGTGCTCGACCAGACTGACTGCGGTCTTCGGGTAGCGCGGGTCGGTGCGCGTCGGTGGGCGGCCCCGTCCGACCAGACCCGCGCCACCGGTTGCACACCGGGCTCGTGGGCGAGGGCGTCGCCTTTGACCTGCATGATGTAGCCGATTGACCGCTCGTCCAAGGCGCTGCGGAACTGGCTGTTGTCGCCGTAGCCGGCGTCCGCGGCCAGCAACGGCGGGCGTAGCCCGTGCTCGGCCAGCCCCTCGAGCATCTCCACCACCATCGACCACTTCGGCCGATGATGCTCATCGGCCGGTATCCCGCACCGGGCCCGGCGAGCGGCTACCTCGGGACGGTCAGCCTCGTCAACGGCCTGGTCGTCCCACGACGTCGGCAAGAACCGCGGCCAATCCTGGGGGCACGACGCGGTGTCGGTGACCACGTGGACACTCACCCCGATCTGGCAGTTCGCCACCTTGCCCAACGTCCCCGAGTACTGCCTGGCCACATCCGGTGAGCCCTTGCCGTCTTTCGGGAAACCGGTGTCATCGACCACCCACGCCACCGGCCCGACTGCATCCACCGCCCGACGGGCCAGCCGCATCCGCACCGCCGTCGTGTCCCACGTCGAGGTCGTCACGAACTGCTGCAACCCCTGATGCCCCACCCCGAGCCGATCTGTCGATGCCATGTCTGGACGACGTCTTCACGAAGTGGAGATCTGCCGGACATTGTTCGCTCTGGCGCGGCGGTCCTGTTCGAGCAAGGTACATGCGCGGTCGAGGTCGCGGCGTTGCTCTACCTGTTCTATGCCTGGCCAGCGGGCCATAGGGCGGCGAGAGCACCAGGTCGGTGTTCCAGGCCACCACCTGATCAACCGAGCGGTTGATCAGGTGGCGGCCCGTCTACCAGGCGCGCAAGACCCACTGCTGGGCGGCGGTGTTGTTGCAGGTCCACTGCCACAGGGCGTTGCCCGCGATGGGGTCGCCCCAGGGGACGTCGACGCATTGCCCGGTCTGGAGGTTGCGCAGCGCGTAGCCATTCACGCCGGGTACCTGCGTGACGGACCAGAGCTGCCGGGCGACGCCCAGGCAGTCCCACAGTTGTAGCGTCTGACCGGCTGCCGGGTTGCCCCAGGGCAGGTCGAGGCACTTGGGGCCGTCTGCCGACCAGAGGGAGCTGACAAGCTGGTAGTAGACGACGCCGTCCCACCTTCCCTCGTAGACCATGGTCCATCTCTGGGCCGGGCCGCCGTCGCAGGGCCACTGCTTGATGGCCGTGCCGTTGGCGGTGCTGGCGTACGACACGTCGATACACAGGCTGCCGAAGGGGTGCTCGCTGGTGGCGGAACTCTGGGATCTGAATGAGTACTCGGTGGCGGCGCTGGCAGGCGAGGCGACCACCAGGCTGGCGGCTACGAGTCCGACGCACACCGCGAGCACCATGCACGTCCGGCTGAGGATGTTCATGACCGTTCCTTCCAATGGGAGTTAGAGATATCGATAAAGGGGTAGCCGGTCGGCGCCAGATACGTCCGCGTCAGACGCGGGCGAGGATCGGCTTCGCGATGGTGTGCGAGTGGAAGGCGCCGTCGTGGATATCGGCGGAAGCCGGGACTCGGCATGGCGGTGCAGTTCCGTGCGGGCAAGGGTGTTGATCGTCGCGATCTCGACGTGGACCGGAATCGGCACGCCTGCTGCGATGGCGTCAACGACGTACCCGCCCTCGCCGCCGCGCTGCGCACCCTGCAGCGCGCGATCGCCGCAGAACTGACCCCGGCACAGGCCGCGGCCGCCGCCGCGGGAGACCGGGCCCGGCGGGCGAAGCTGGTCTACCTGCGCCGCGCCGTCACCTACCGCAACCAGGTGTGGGAGGGCGACCACAAAAATTTGCCGGTCGTGGTCCTGTCGTCGTGCAGGTGGGCGAGTGCGCCGGGACGGCAACGACCGGGCACCGGGCTGGCGCAGGTGAGGCAAGCTTCGGAAGCGGGTTCCAGCATTGCTCGACTCAACTCCGGCGCGGGCCGTCGAAGCAGGTCGGGCGCTGACGTGCTGATCGGCGTTATCTTATCGACAGGGTTACAGGCGGCCGCTGGTGTAGAGGTAGTCCAGCAACCGGCCGTCCACCCGGTCCTGGAAGGTGTCGGCCAGCGCCTGTTTCGGTTGTTCGTACTCGTAACCGCAGCGCACCCAGCGTTCCGGGACGCTGGCCACGTCCAGGTACCCCTCGTCGATGCTGCCTACCTCAAGGCCGGGCTTTCCGGCCGACTGCCAGCAGCTGAAGAGTTGACCGTCGGCGTTGACCACGGCGCCGTACCGACCTCCGGGCACCGAGCAGATGTGGCAGGTGGTTCTCATGCTGGGTCGGACCATCCGGAAGCCCGCTTCCAATGCCGCGATGCTCCAGCTCGCGAACGCATCGCTCACATCGTCGATGTGCCGCATGGTGTTGCGGTACCCGAAGCCCGCGTCGCCCACCCAGGCGAACGTCACTGTGCACCGGTCGGGGCTCAGGCCGGCGGCCAGTTCCCCGATGAGGTCGGCGATCCGGTCGAAGTTGTGGTGCGACACGTTCACCCGCAGATTCCAGTTCAGCCCGGTGACCTCAGTCGCGCGGGCCACGTTGCGCAGGATGGTGTCGAAGGTGGGCGCTCCAGACCGCTTGACCCGGATCTGGTCATGGTCCGCCCGGCTGCCGTCGAACGTCACCTGCACACCATTGAGACCTGCCGCGTACAGCTCGCGGGCCAGCCTCGGGCTCAGCAGAACGCCGTTCGTGGTCATGGCGCACTGGTCGAGCCCGATCACGCGGGCTCGGTCCAGCAGGGTGAGGCAGCCCCGCGGGTTGAGCAGCGGCTCACCCCCGAATAGCAGCAGGTAAAGGCGATCCAGCTCGCACCGACGCATCCGGTCGCGGGCAAATGTGATGATGCGCTCGACGGTGCCAGTGTCCAGCCAGGCCCGCCGGATCCGCGGCGGCCGTGCGCCGCCTGTGTTGTCCAGCCCGGTGTTCTGGAAGCAGT
This sequence comes from Micromonospora sp. CA-259024, assembly GCF_050936255.1. Taxonomy (NCBI): domain Bacteria; kingdom Bacillati; phylum Actinomycetota; class Actinomycetes; order Micromonosporales; family Micromonosporaceae; genus Micromonospora; species Micromonospora sp. CA-259024. The sequence goes on from NZ_JBNJND010000001.1 coordinate 2,959,064, forward strand.
AGCCACAGCCGAGGTTGCAGGTGGTCGTGGTGAGCACGGTCAGCGAGAACGAGGGCGGCCTACGCGGCTGGAACGCCCCAATGCGGCGAAGGAAGCCAGTGGTGGCGTCGTCCACCGTGCCGTCGGGCCCCACAGACTCGGGGCGCAGCAGGGTCCAGGTCTGGTTCCCGATGAACCACCAGCCGTGTTCGCTGCGGATCAGGCGCGGCGCGTCGATGTCGTCCAGGCGGGTGCCGATCATGGCCTTTCCTTCCATCCATGGTGCTCAGTGTCGGGTCAGCGGGGCCCGTAGGCCGGTCGCAGCGCCAACGGGCCCCGCGGTAATGCACCCGGCTAGGCGCTCGGGCCGGCGTTGTGCTGCAGCGTGGCGTTCTCCGGCGCGCCGATTTGGATCCCGCAGGCGGCGTCCGCGAGCTGTGCGGAGCTGCGGTTGGCGAGAACCCGGCTTACCTCCGGCGCCCCGATCTGGACTCCGCAGGCGGCGGCCTCTTCACCGGAGGCGTCCGGCCCGCGGTTGACGAGGATGTTCTCCAGCTCTTCAGCACCGATCTGAATACCGCACATCTGTCCTGCTCCCTTCTCCGGCCGGAACGACTTCCCGCCGGTCTTCTGGATACGTGGCGGCAGGGCCGGTAGCAGATACCGATCCGTCGGGTTTTCCCCCGACCGAGTGCCGCCGCACCGGTCAGCGGCGATGTCCGCTATGGAGGTCTGCGGACGTTCGGTGCAGGCGTTTCACCGTCTCGCAGGCCGCCCGGCTTTCGGACTTGTCCGCGTCGCGCGTGGGTGCCGTGCTTCCACAACGCTCCCAACGCCTGTTGCTGGGCGGTAGCTTCGTCGTGGAGCGGGGAGCGGCGGACTGCAACGCTTCGGAGAGCGAGAGACCACGTGTCGGCCTGACGCAAGCCACTCGCTATGAAACCGTTCTGAGGTGGGCAACTCGGCGGCGAGTGTGGGGTGGGTCGCAGCGCAGGGGAGGGCAGGTTCTTCGGCTGGCCGCCCCCGGCCGACGCGGTGCATGGTGGCCGGGCTGGTGGCGCGCAGGCCGCCGACGCTGGCGCGGATCTGCGAGTCTTCGCGCCCCATCCCGGTCTGCCTGGCCTGCACGGTACGCGTCCGACGCCTCGCGCCGCCGGTCTGCGCGGGCTGCTGTCCGGAGTTCTGGATCGCGTGCTGGCGCACGGCGCGGTCCCGTTCGTTGTCGCCGCCCCGTTGCGACGGCCGCGACGGTTACTGGCACCCACACCCCGACGACGACCCGCTCGGCATTTCGTCGGCGACTTCCTGCCACTGCTCGCCGGGCGGGGCCGCGGATCGACCGGGTCGCGGCGGCCTGCTGGTCGACGGGTGGGCGGACCGTTCGGCGTCGACCCGGCGTCCTCCGCATGCGCAGCGCGGCGCGACGACCGCGGCGCTGACGTTCACCGTCACCGTTTTGTCCGTGGCCGGTGGTGACCCGGCCGCCGGTGGGATCGCCCGCCAGCGCGCACGGTGCCGCCTCAGTTGTCCGGGCACAATCCGGTCCCCCGGATCGGCAAAGCGCTGTCCAGGTAGGCCGCCGCGATCCAGCCGGTGTCGCCGAGGACGGTCGTCCGGGCCCAAACGTCGTCGTCCTTGACGGCTTCCCCGGTGCGATAGCAGGTCACCCGGCCCAGCGTGCCGTCGGGCACCTTCCGCAGCACCTGGTCGCCCGTAGAGGGGCCGGCGCGCAGCGACACGTTGGGTCGGGCCTTCACCGCGACAAGCCGGCCGTCGCCGGGAACCAGGCCGTCCTGGAGTCCCCGGCAGGTGAACGCCGACGAGCCAATCCACATGATGGTGTAGTCCTCGCCGTCGCGTTGTTGGTGGCTGGTGTCGAAGCAGTACGCCGGGTTGTCCTGCTCCGGTCCGATGCCCTGAGTGGCCAGATCCAAGAGCGGGATCTGCTTGATCAGGAAGCAGGCGGTGGTGTCGGCGACCGCGCCGAGGCGGCCACGGAGGACCGCTACAACGCCGACCGCCCACGAGTCGCGCCGGCTCTGGTAGATCCGCACCGCCAGCCGGTCCGTCTCGTAGGCGCATTGGACGGCGTCGTTGACCTGCCCGAGCCGGTCAGCAAAGCGGCCGAGGTTGTCGAGGAACTGGTCGACCCGGGGCCGCTGCCCAGGCACGATCCGTTGGGTCACCTCGCTTACCAGGTCGACGTACGGCAGGCAGGGGTTTTCGATCGAGGTGTAGCTTTCCTCGTCCAGCTTCGGGAGCAGTCCGCCGCTCCGGGTGCCGGCCGCCGGACAGCCGCCTCCGGCGATCTTCGCGAGGCCGTTGGCCGTGCCGGGGCGGTTCTCGGCACCGCCGCTGGCCGCGCCGCCGTTCGTGCGGCACCCCGCCAGGAGACCGGCCGCCAGGGCGAGCACGGTGAGGCCGGCGGCGAGACCCGCCCGGCGTCGGAGCTTCCTCACATTGTGGTCAGTCATGCCTGGATGGGGGGCCGGGCAGCATCCTGGATACCTGCTGTCGGCACGACTCTGGTGCTGTCGGTTCAGCCGGCACCGAAACAGACGAAGCTCGGGGGCTGGTTGCCGCGTACGGCCTCCGCCAGTGCTGCCGCCGGCGGCCGGCCCGCGACGACCGCCCGATGATAGGCCACCATGATCTCCGTGGCCGCCTCGTCGGCGACCCGGCTGACGCTCGCGACGACCGTGGCGGTGCCTGCGGCGAGTAGGGCGGTCGGCATGCCGAGCGCCTCGTCGCCGTGCCGCACGTCGGTCAGGCCCAGGTCACAGCAGGCCAAGACCACGGTACGCGGCGCGGTCCGCAGGTCCTGCACGTCATATCCCATCAGCGGGCCGCCGGCCAGCTCCAGCGTGGAGAACAGCGGGTTCTCGGTCTGGTGCTGCCCATGCGCGGCGATATGGGCGAGGCCGGCGCCGGCCATCGCCGCGAGTGCCGCCGCCGGGGTCGCCTCCGGCCCGGTGAGCACCACGGCACCTCGGTGCAGCGACGCCACGGCCCGGGCCTCCGCTTCACCCCGGGGGATTCCCGGTCCCGCCACCACCGTCACCGCCGCCGACTCGGCGGCGGGCCTGGCGGCGTTGAGGCGGCGCCGGGCGGCCAGCCAGACCCCGACCGACGGCGCCACCGTGACCGGCCGGGACGCGCACGCTGGCAGGGCGTGCCACGGCGTGGTCAGCAACAGCCCGGTCGGGACCACCACCAGGTCTCGGTCGCCGACCAGCGGAAGTACCGGATCGAGCACCATCGCGCCCACTCGGTCGGCGTCCTGCCGCGTCGCGGCGCGGACCACCGCCGCCAGCCGGGCGGGCATGGCCCGGCCCGCCTGCGCGTCCAGGTCGGCGCGCAACCGTCGTACCGCCTCCTCGGCGGTGCCGCGGTCGCCGAGCACCACCACCGAGGTCGCCCGGTCAGTGACCACCAGCGCGCGTAGGACATCCCCGGCGGCCACGTACACCACGAGCGCCGCGCCGGCCAGCTCCGCCGTCACGGCGGTCAGCGGCGCCGGCGTCGGCGGCGGGGCGTCCCCGGGACCCGGCGTCGCCCAGGCGTGCTCCCGGATCACCCGCTGGAGCGCCTGCAACCGACTGTGGAAGGCCAGGGTCGGGCGGCCCGCGAGTTCCGCCTGCCGGACGCGGTGCCGTAGCTGGCGCAGCTCTTCCAGCGCCTCGGCGGCGACCGGGTCGTCGGGTGGTCGCACCGGCGGCAGCAGCAGCGCCTGGGCCCGGGCCCGCTCGGACCACCGGTAGACGGCGTTGGCGGAGCCCTCCGCCAGCGCCGCGGCGAGCCCCGCCCGGGCCAGGTCGCGGCCGTGCACCGCGGCCCCGGTCTGCAGGTCGGCGCAGCCGAACCGGGCGCGGTGCCGGTGCAGAGCGGTCATTCCGGCCAGCAGACTCCGCCGGGCCTCGGCCGACCGGCCGGCCGAGGCCGCCACCTCCGCGCGGGCCATGTGCCAGAGCAGGCGCGTGTCGAGCCGATCGGTCCGCCGTGGTCCGGCCTGTCGCCCGATCAGCTCCGCCGCCCGGCGGGGTCGTCCCGCGGCCACCAGCGCCCGGGCCCTGACCATACCGGCGACCCGGGCGTCCTCGGGCAGCCCGAGCCGGGCCAACCGGCCGGCCAGCACCCCGGCGCGCCGGGCCACCGTCGCCTGGTCGACCTCGCCGACCGCCTGGTCGGCGCGCAGCTCGAGCAGGGCAGCCAGGGCCGCACGGCGGACGTTGGTACGGCCGAGGAACGCGGCACGGGCGTGTCGGGCCCACCGCGCGGCAGCGACCGGCTCGCCGGCAAGCAGGGCCGCCTCCGCGCGAACCTGGAGAGCATCCGCGTACGTGTGTCCGAGCTGCTGCTGCGTCGCCCGCACCACCGCGCTGGCGAGTTGCCGTTCGGCCTCGCGGTACAGCCCGGCCGCGACCAGCGCGCGGGCCCGTTCCACGGCCAGGTTGGCGAGCCGGCCCGGCGCGAGCACCCGGTAGTCGGCGTCGGATCGGGCGAAGGCACGCAGCGCGGCGGGCAGGTCACCGGCGATCACGTCGAGACAACCCAGGTTCGTCCGCGCCATGGCCACATGCAGGCCGAGCCCGTGCCGGGCGGCGACCTCAGCGCAGCGCCGCAGGTCGGCCCGGGCGAGCCGGACGTTGCCCGCCTCCAGGTGCACAAGGCTGCGATTGTTGAGCGCCTTAACCAGATCAGGCGGGTGTGTCAGGTCGCTCAACAGGTCAATGGACTCGTCGTACTGGCGCAGCGCCTCCGCGTTGCGGCCGCTGCGCTTGAGCAGCAGGGCCCGCTGGCCGAGCAGGATCGGCCGCTGCGGCGGAGCCACGAGTGCCTCGGCCTCGTCCAGCAGCCGGAAGCCCAGCTCCACCCGGCCTCGCTCGGACTCGGCCCAGGCGAGGCTGATCAGCAGGCGGGCGTGGATGTCGCGCAGGGCGGGGTGGCGCTTTGCCAGCCGCAGGCCCGTCCGCAGTTCCCGGGCGGCCCGCCCCGGCTGGCCGGCGTCGCTAGACGCCAGGCCCGCCGCGTGCCAACGGGTGGCCCGGCGAGCGAGTGCGGCCGGGTCCATGTCACAGGGCGAGGGCCGGCGTGACCACCTGCGGCGCGTGCTCACCCCGCGCCGGGTGCACCACCACCTGCGCCAGGCCGTGCGGCACGCCGTCCAGCACAAACCGGCCGGACGCGTCGGACTCCACCGTCTGGGACGGGTCGGGCGCGGGGTGCCGCAGCTCGACCCGTACGGCGGCGCCAGGCGCAAGCCAGCCGTCGATCCGGACCAGGCCGTCGGGCCGGTCCACGATCGTGATCATCACGGTTCGGCTCTCCGCGTCGAACGTCAGGGTGCGGGTCCGTTCCGTGCCACGCACCGCGCCGACGAGTTGCTCTTCGCGCAGCCGGGCGACGTCCCGGTCAACGTCGTCGAGTGCCAGCACAAGGCGTACCCGGTCGTCGAGGTCGGGGGGCGGCGGGTCGAGCCGGGTGAGCACCGTGGCCAGCTGGTCCAGGATCGCCTGGTCTAGGTCGTCGAGCGGCTGGTCGGCGGAGTGCGGGGCGGTCATGTCGGGCTCCACGTCGAGTCGGCGGCCAGCATCTCCCGCAGCTTCGCCAGGCACCGGCCACGGGTCGGCCCGATGCTGCCGCGCGGCATGCCCAACGCCTCGGCCACCGCCGTGTAGTCGGGGCGGTCGACGTGCGCGACGATCCGCAGCAGCGCCCGGCACCGCTCCGGCAGCCGCGCGACGTGCTGCCATAGCGCCCGGTCACGTTCCTCGGACAGCAGCAGGTCGGCCGGGCCGGGATCCGGGTCGGGCGAGGACTCCAGCGTCGCCGCATCATGCGGCGTCTGCCGCTGGGCGAGCCCACGTACCCGCCAGGATTCCCGGCGGGTGGTGGTCACCAGCCACGCGGTGAGCGCGTTCGAGGACCGGATGGTGTGCAGTCCGCGTACTAGCTCCAGCCAGGTCGTCTGGACGACATCGGCGGCCTCCTCGGGGGCGAGGCCCTGTGCCCGGGCGACGTGCCACAGCAGCGGGTTGAGTTCCCGGACCACCTCGTCGAGGGCGTCCCGGTCGCCCGCCCTGGCCCGCTCGAGGCGCTCGCCGAGGCGTACCGCGCGGTCGAGCGATGCGCCCGCGCGGTCCACCGGGGTCTCCGACACCTTGGACATGGCGTCAGTCCGGCAGCCGCACGGCTGCCGGCACCAGCCCCTGGGCGAGCCGGCCCGCGTAACGGGCCGCCGAGAACGACGTGCCGCTCCAGTAGGCGTACGCGCCCAGCACGGTGACCGGTGCCGTGGACAAAGGCATGATGCTCACCGCGTTGGTGCCCTCGTGCCACTGGCGCACCCACACCCCGTGGTTGCTGTATGGCGCCCGGGCGGTCGGCGAGGCGCAGGCCCCGACGCTGATCACTGTAAGCGTCGGGTCGACCGCGAAGGCAGCCGGATAGACGGGGCTGTCCGTACCGCCGTTCCCGGCCGAGGCGACCACCGGAACGCCTCGTTCCGCCAGGCGTTTGAGCGCCGCCCGGACCGACTCCATCTCTTCTTCCTCGCCGAACCCCGGGCGGCCGAACGCAGTCAGCACGACGTCGACCCGGTGGCCGTCGGAGACTCGGTCCGCCAACCAGTTCAGCGCGTGTGCCGTGTTCAGGTCGCTGACCCGGCCCGCGTCGCTCATCACCCGCAACGAGAGGATCCGCGCGTCGGGCGCCTCAAGGCGGACCAGGCCGGCGAGGAAGGTGCCGTGCCCCCAATGACTCCCGAAGTCCGGCCCGGCTGTCTCCTCGCCGTGGCTCTCCTGGCCGGCGACCTCCGGAATGGTGCGCAGCGGCGTCCATCCCTGCGCCTCCTCCCAGTACGGCTCGCCGTCGGTCTCCACCAGCCAGTCGTGTTCCCGCACCCCGGTGTCGAGCAGCGCCACCACGGGCCGCCCGGCCGGGAACTGGCTGGCCGGGCGCCGTATGGGCTTCGACAGCATTACGTAGTCGGGCGCCGGAAGCCAGGCAACGGTGCCATGCCCGCTCTTGCAGCCGCTGGCCCGGAAGTACGGGTAGAGACTCCCCTCCAGCCGGGCGTCGTCCTCCACGGTGGCGGCCATGCACTCGTAGTCGGGCAGGCACTCCGGCACGTCGGCGTTGGACCGGCCGGCCAGCCGGCGGCTGGCCCGGGCCACGGCCACCGGGTCACCCTGGACGGGCAGTTCGATCAGTTCGACGGCGGGCGGTGCGACGGCGGCCGGCGGGGACAACGGCCGGCCAAAACCGGCCTCGGCCAGCAGCCTGTTGAGCCGCTCGACTGTCTCCGGACGCTCCGCCACCCACGCAGGCACGAGCACGACGTCAGGACGGTAAGGGGGGCGGGACACCTGACCTCCCGGTAGTACGACCGATTCACTCAGGACCGTCCCGCGCCCGGCGCGGGTCGGTGGTCACCAGCACAGTTGAGCACGTTCCGCTGCCGCCGCCAATGGCCCGGCCGGCGCATCGACGATAGCCATCCGATGTGTATCTCAGGCGCCCGTCCCCTCCCTTGCTGCAGATGGACCTGCCCCACGGCTTGTGCCTCCACCTTCGGCGTCGACGCAGGATCCACCTGCTGGGCTGAAGCTAACCAGTGAAGGTGGGCTGCCTGTTGTTTCCCATCCGCTCCCCGATCCGGGCACGGCACCGCCCTTCCTGAGTCACAGGCAGCACCAGCAATACAGATCCTCGCCTGCGGTGCGCTGACCTCCTTCACCAACTGTTCCTCCCTCGGCGGGCTCGTGGGCCTGCCCGGCCGCGCTGCGTACCATGTCTCCAAGCACGGGTGCTGGGTCTCACCCGCAGCGCTGCCCTCGAATACACGCCGCGCGGCATCCGGATCAACGCGGTCTGCCCCAAGACCATCGCCACCCCGATGGTCACCGGCATTGATCGATAGGGGCGAGCTCGACCGCGCCGAGGCCATCGCCAACCAACCCATCAACCGGGCCAGCGCTGACGGACCTTCGCCCGCAAGCAGGCCGGCTGCTTCGGCGTCCTCGGCAGGATCGGTCAGTGCAGCGCCCGCCCGCGCCGCGGGGAGATAGGGCTGGCGAGCAGGTTCATCAGGCGTCCGCGGTCATCGTCCTCGTTCCACCGGCCTATCGATGTGGTTGGTGAAACGATGGAAGATGTGGGAATTGCGAACCTGCTACACCTGCGATCTCGCCGCTGGCTATTCGTCTGCGCCCAGCGACCGTCGATGGCCGAATCCGCCCCCCGACCGGCCGCAAATGGCACAGTGGGGTGAGTGATCAGGAGCCGCTCGGCGCTGCACAGCGGTGGGCGCTTTTCCCGATTCCGCGGCGGTATTCAGGTATCCGCCGGGGGTGCCGGGGTCACCCGGTTGGAGCTGTTCCTCGACCTGGTGTTCGTGTACGCGTTCCTGAGCGTGACGGACCTCATGGCGGAGAACTTCCGCATCGAGGGCGTGCTCCAGGGTGTGCTGGTGGTTCTGTTGATCTGGCGTTGCTGGAGCTCATATACCCTGCTCGGCAATGTCGTCCGGGTGGACCGGGGATTCCTGCAGCCGCTCATGTTCGGGGTGGCCGCGACCATCCTGTTGATCGGCATCGCCGCGCCGGTGATCTTCACCGATCGGCCGGGGGGCTTGTTCGGGCCGTTGATCTTCGTCGTCGCCTTCCTGCTGGCCCAGTCCATCGCGCTACTGATCTTGACATACAGCGTCTCGGACAGGCCCCGAAGACCCATTCTTCGCGCATGGTTGCCCTTCTCCGGTGGCGCGGCCCTGCTCCTGTCCGGTGCGCTGCTGCCTCGCCACCTGCACTCGGACGTCGACGGTGGTTCCGTCCAACTGGCCCTGTTCTTCGCCGCCACCGCCGTCGACTTCACCGGCGTGCGGGCCCTCGGCACGGGCACCTGGCGGATCGTGTCCGTGCCGCACTGGGCTGAGCGGCACCGGCTGGTCATGCTCATCGCGTTGGGCGAGACGATCATCTCGATCGGCACCAGCCGCGGTCTCATCGGTGACCCACCGATCACCTGGTCCGTCATCGCGGGCTCCGCCCTGAGCCTCGTCGTGGTGGCAGTGCTCTGGTGGCGCTACTTCGACATCGCCGGATTCGCCGCCGAGCAGACGCTGGAGCAGCGGCCGGCAGCCACCAGGTCACGACTCGGCCGGGACGCGTACAGCGTGCTGCACGTCGTGATGATCGTCGGTCTCGTCCTCATCGCCCTGGGGCTCAAACGCGCGTTGAGTTCAGTCGAGCCCGCCACCGCGTACCGGTGGGACCAGCTCGGCACGCTCGTCCTCTATGGAGGCGTCCTGGTCTACCTGCTCGGCCTGGTGGCCCTTGAGCGTCGCACCATCCGCTTGCTGGGTCGTAGCCCGTTGCTGGGGATCGTTCTGGTGACCGCCTTGCTTCCGATCGCGGTCCGCCTGCCGCCGGTGGGCGCGGTGGGGCTGCTCGCCGCCATCCTCACCAGTCTGGTCCTGGCTGATCTCACCGTCTTCCGTCGGCGGCATCACGTTCTGCACCTGCAGGCGGCGCAGACCGCGGTCCGGGCTGCCACCAGCGGAGTCACACCCAAGGAACTCTTCCTCGATCTGGTGGTCGTCTATACGTTCATCCAGGTCACGGTGTTGATGACCCGGCAACCCACGGGAGTTGGGGTCGTCCGGGCCTTGGCTGTGCTAGGCCTACTCTGGGTGGCCTGGTCTCTCTATAGCCAGGTGGGGAACGTTCTTCGCAGCGAGTCCATCCCCGTGCGGTTGAGCGTACTGCTGGTCGTGGCGCTGACCCTGACGATCGGCATCGCCATCCCGCAGGCGTTCGACGTTGTACCCGACGGCCTACCCGGCCCATTGATCGTCGCGATCTGCTACGTCACGCTGCGCGTGCTGCACCTGACGGCGCTGGGCCTTCGTCGGGAGATACCACGTGCCCACCTGCTGCGGGCAAGCGTTCCAAGCGTGGCCGCGCTCGTCCTGCTGGTGATCGCCGCGGTGGCAACCTCGCGGCCGCATCCCCCCGAGGGGCTAAGCCAAGTCGTGGTGGGCCTGTGGCTCGCGGCCATCGTCGTCGACCTCGCTGGAGGCTACCTCGTCGTCCAGCGGTTCTGGCAGGTGAGTTCGACCAAACACTGGACCGACCGGTACGCCCTCATCATCCTCATCGCACTGGGCGAGTCGGTCATATCGGCAGGAGTGGCTGTCTTCGGCCGCCCGATCTCCTGGTCCGTGATCGTCGCCGTCGCCACCAGCATGGCCCTCCTCGCCACGCTCTTCTGGGCCTACTTCGACACGGACGCCATCGTCGCAGAACGCGTCCTGCAAGACCGCACCGGCAACCAGCGAGCCGCGCTGGCCCGCGACGCATACGCCTACCTACACCTACCCATGGTCATCGGGTTGATGCTACTCGCCTTCGGCCTGCGAAAGACCCTCGACCTCGTCAGCGAACCGTCAGGACCGGCGCGCGACCCGCTCGGGCACGCCATTCTCTTCGCCGGAGTGATCGTCTACCTTCTCGCCAACCAAGCATTCTGGTGGCGCACCCAGCACCAGATCCGCTGGGTCCGGGCCACCGGAATCCTGCTCGTGGCGATCCTCGCACCAGCGACCAGCCCACTGCCCCCGCTGTGGGCGCTGACCATCCTGACGGCCGCCACCGCCGCCGTCATGATGATCGACTCCCACCGCGCCGCCGAACTACGGCGACGGTTGCACGAGCCCAGTTGAGCGCCATTCGATGTCGTTGGGCGAAGCTCAAGGCCTTTCACGACACTCCGCTGCTCCCAACCTGCTCCCCCGATCCGGGCTCGCACCAGCGAGCGGGCGAGCCAGGCGGAGGCATCCCGCCAGCCAGCGACTGTTGCTCGAGGGGTGGCCGACCTGCCGGAGCACCGGCGCGAGGCGCTGCCCTGGCACTTCGCTTATGACAAGCTCCACGGCAGCTTGGACTACGTCGGCGTCGATGAACTGGTCCGGCAACAGTCACCCGTCCCGTGCCTACGCCGCGCGCCCGAACGGCAGCGGGAGCAGTCCGTCACCGCCGCCCTCGGCAGCGACGGCCGCTACCACCTGTGCCACGGCGACGGCCCGGCATGCGGGCGCAAGCCACGCCGCGGCGACAACTCCGGCCTCTACCTCCACCAGCAAGAGCTCCGCTGGTGGCACAGCGACACCGTCCACCACCTCCACGCTCCACGAGGCGTCACCGCGGTACGGCAGGTACGAGTAGCACGGTGGCTGGTGGAACTGGTCGAGGTCGACATCGACCCCGCTCTGGTGCGCGGACGGCAACGCTGTCGAGAACGAGCGGACTGGCCCGGCCACCAAGGGCCGGACACCGCCCTGGGCAAGGTACGAGCCGCCCCCGCCGCAGCAGCCGGCCGCTGGTGTCACGCCTGCGGCTGCCGTGTCGGCACCTCGATCGACCACGACCACTTCACGAACCAGGTCCGGGGCCTGCTGTGCCGACCCTGCAACAACCAGATCGAGTACTGCATGCATCTGACAGGCTGCCCGTTCGCCGACTACCTCAACGACCCACCAGCCCGCGACCTGGGGCTCGCCTACCCGCACCCCGACAGGGTCCGGCACACCACCGCCGATGCCCTACGCGTCGCGTACCTCGGGTTCGACCCTCGATACAGCCAAGGACGCCGGCGAAGCCGACGCGAACCCATCCCCGCCACGCCGACACCCCCGCCTCCTGCCTGACACGCGCAGCCATCGGCGTGCACGAGCGGCCGGAGCCAGCCGTCCAGTAACGGGTGACGAGCGCACCGTCCACCCGGCAGGACCGAACTCAGTCGGCAGCAGGCTCGGCAGACGAGGACGCGCCGACAAGCTGCAGGTATCTGAACCATCCGGCCGAGCAAGTCGAAGGTGAGGTCACGTAGGGCCGCCCGGAGCAGTTGGGCTGGTGCCAGGTGCTCTGCAGAGAACTTGTCCAAGATCAACCTAAGTGTTAAATTTGCGCTCGCATGTGGATAGTTCGCCACCCAGCAACTGAATTGGAGCGCCGATGACGACGGTCTCAGGGAAAGCAAGGAAGTTCCTTACGAGCCTTGCGATCCTAGTGCTTGCTATTCCTCTCGTTGTCTCTGTCGATCCGGCCAGATCCGCAGCGAGTGCCACAGCAGTCCGTTCGATAGGTGAACCGGTTACGCCGCCGGACGATAACCTCTGGCTCTACAATGGTGGTTACTCCCGCCTGTGTGCCCTGGCGCCGAGTAACGCGGAATGGGCCCCGGTCACGCAGTACCAATGCGGTTCATACAAGGATCAGAAGTGGAATTTCATTCCGGTTTATACGACGCCTGAGGGGCCGTATTATCTGATCCAGAACGTGAACAGCCAGAAGTGTCTGTTCATGCCTGCCGGGTCCAGCGCCAAAGCCGGGCAAGGCGATTGCTCCTATCATTTTAACGACATGTATTGGTTCATAGAGGATGCCGGCGTTGGTGGAGGCGTCCGCTTCCGGAACAAGGAGCGCAATAACTGCCTCCGATCTCCGAGCACCGTTTGGGGCGCGCAGCTAACGCAGTATCAATGCCTTCCTTACCAAGACCAGGCTTGGGATTTCTTCCTGCCCCGTTCTTAGCAACGATGATGTGAATTCCCCCAAGGCATTTTGTGTCGCGTTCCGGGGTTCAGCGCGTGGGCATCGGGCCGGGCTTTTTGAGCGTTGGCCCGGCCCGATCTGTTCCCGTCCTTAGTACTGCCAAGGCAGTAAGCGCGCACCGGTGGTTGTCGAGCCGAGCCGGGATTAGTTGTATAGCCAGGAGGCGCAGCAGAGACATAGCGCCAGTAGCGCGGCCGAGGTGAGTAGCAGTACGAGAAGCGTGGTCAGCTCGCTGCGCGCCGTCGGCGCCCGCCGCCCGTGGTTCCGCCCGGCGAAACCGAGGCCCGGTCCGCCCATGCAACCGATCCAACTCGCCATGCCACTGATCGACATCAACGTCCGTCACAGGCAGAACAACGAACGCGAGCCGAACTCGATTCGCTAACTGCCGTTGCAGTATTAGTACTCCAGCCGCACTTGGTGGAGTTGGAGTCTCCGCTGGTAGTGGGCTGTTTTGGCGCGGTACTGGTGTCGGCGTCGCCATCGTGACCATCGATGAATGTAGTCGAAGGGTCTGACGGTGGTCACCAGGTGTGCCAGCAGACGTCGGACCTCGCCGAGGGTGAGCGGAATGAGGCCGTCATCGTGTCCGACGCCCCCTTTTTGGCGTGGGCGGCGGTGACGGCGAGGTAGGCGTGGGCGCACAGAACGAGAGTTATGTGGCGGTACCAGGCGTCGTACCGACGCACCTGGTAATGATCAAGACCGACCTCGGTTTTGGCGGTCTGGAAGCACTCCTCGACCGCCCACCGGGTCCCGGCGATGCGGATCAGGTCCTCGTCCTGGGTGCCGGTGGGGGCGAAGCACAGGTAGTAGGCCAGGTCCGTGGGGTCGGTGATGCTGCGTCGAATCAACAGCCAGTGGCCGTATCCGTCGGCGGCGCCGGGCAGGGAGGCCACCGCCCAGTCGTAGAGCCGTGGCCCTTTGGCGCCGTTGCCGCAGCTGCGGCGCTTCCATGCCAGGGCCGGCGCGGCGGCGGCGAGGACGTCCGGGCGGGAGTTGCCGGCTATGGTCGGGACCCGCTGGTTGCGGGGCACGGCCAGGACGTAGCCGATGCGCTGCTGCTGCAACCAGGTCCGGAACTTCGAGTCCTGTCCATACGCCTCGTCCGCGGTGACCCACTTCGCGGACAGGCCGGCGGTGATGGCGCGTTCGATCATCCGCAGTCCCAGCGCAGGCTTTGTGGCGAACTCGACGTTCGCGGCAATGCCGGCTTCAGCACGGCGGGTGGGGTTGTCGCACCAGCCACGGGGCAGATACAGCTCCCTGTCGACCAGGATGCGCCCTGCCGGGCTGGCGTAGGCGAGGAACACTCCGAGCTGGCAGTTCTCCGTCCGGCCGGCCGTGCCGGAGTACTGGCGCTGCACCCCGGCCGACTTGATGCCCTTCTTCAGAAAGCCGGTCTCGTCGACGATCAGCACCCCGTCGTCGTGGCCGAGATGCTCGCTCACGTAGGCGAACAGGTCGTCACGAACAGCGTCCGGATCCCACGCGGACCGGTTGAGCAGCCGCTGCATCCGGTCCGGCGTCGCATCGCCGGCGGCCTCGGCCAGAGTCCAGCCGTTCTTGCTCGCCAACGGCGACAGCAACCCGACCAGGTAGGTCAGCGCCTGCCGACGCGGCTCCGCACGCCCGAACCGGTGCGCGAACCGCGCCAGCAGATCGTCCAACCCCGCCCGCCAGCCCACGATCTCATCGATCAACACAAGCACGGAAGCCTGCCCGCCCTCCGACCGACCACAACAGACAGACGGTGCGACCACGTGACCCATCCGGCGAATAGCATCGACGTCTGCAGCTACACGGCCGGCATGACTCGGCAGCCGATCCCGCCGATGAGCTGCCGAAACTCTAGATCAGGCAAGTGCGGCTGGAGTACTAGTCCCCGCCGACGTGCCACCCTCCAACGGTCAACGTTGAGGCTCGGTGCGGCGACCCGCTGCACCCGTATGTGACAGCAGACGAAGACCCGTTCCGTTGTTCAGCAGCCTTACCAGCGGCAGGCAGACCGCGACGGTCAACCAGCGGATCGAGGCGGCGTTGGGCGGCCCGGGTGCGTAGCGCCTGCGTTCCTATGCCTGTCGTGCTCTGGTGCCTGTCGTGCTGGCTACTTCCGGCCCCAGCGCCATGGAGTCGATGTGCAGCGGCTCGACCATAGAACGTGAAGCGGACTGAGTGTCCCACCTCCGGACTACGTTGACTGCATCAGCAAGTCAGATGGAGGGTGAGTGACGTCCGACTACTGGCAACTTCGGACCGGGGACTTCACGGATCGGAGGCGCCTGAGCGATGAGTTCGGGTTCTCGCGACACACCGGGATCGCCTACTCTCGGCGGAGCTCACACGTGGTGCTCTTTGCACGGGCGGAAGGCATGCAGCCGCGCACCGGTTGGATCGCCGATCGGTACCACTACCTTGGTGCCTCGGCACGCCAATTCAACGACGTCGTCCTAAGATCTTTTGAGCAAGGCCGCGTGCTGCACGTCATCGAATGGTCCGGCGCTACGGTGTACCGGTACCTCGACTCGTTCGTGCTGGAGGACGTGGAGTACACGGCCCTTCCCCGCGAATCCGACCGGGTCGGCACCGAGGTGCGGGTCTTTCGGTTGGCCCCGGTGCGCTATGCGATCCATGTGCCGGATCGCTTCTTCGAACCGGCTTCCTCAGGGCGTGCGGAGGTCGCTCCTCTACAGCGACACGAGCTGATCGGCGGTCCGCCCCTTGCTCCGGCGAGCTTCGAGCTACTGCGTCCGGAGGCGCGGCTCGAACATCGCTTCTGCCAGTACCTGATCAGCCAGGGCCGTCCTGCCCATCGCTGGCGTATCTACCACACCCCTGGCTGCAAGCCGCTGTTCAACGACTTCACCATCCCCGGATATCAGCTACTGATCGAGGCCAAGGCCGATTGCGACCGGAGAAGCATTCGAGAGGCGATCGGACAGCTCGCCGACTACACGCGGCACGTAGACGACGTACGACATGCCATCCTCGTGCCGCTGCGGCCGGAACGCGACCTCATCGAGCTTGTGCACAGCACCGGTGCCGCACTTATCTGGCCGGGCAGCGACGGCCGGTGGGCGACGACTGCGACGTACCTAGCTGGGTTGGGGCTTCGCGTCGTCTCGTCGGAAGACGCCTAAATCTTGTCTCCAATCATGATCCGCGAGACCCGGCTCGCGGGAGACCATGACCGGAACAGCTGGCGCGAGCTGGGCAAACGTTGCCAAGATCAATCCGTGAACAGTCTGTCGTATTCGACGTCAACTCCCGCCGAGTCGTGGGCTGGTCCATCGACGCATCATAGACCGCGAACCTGGTCACCAACGCCCTGTCCATGGCCATAGCAACCGCCGGCCCACCGGCACGATCATCCATTCCGACCACGCGCCCAGTACACGTCCCGGGCGTTCACCCGCCGCGCCCGCGATTCCCGGACTCGTCCCCTCGATGGGATCCGTGGGCGACTGCTACTACAACGCGGTCGTCGAATCGTTCGGGGCCGCATGCAAACCGAACTGCTCAACCGCAAGAAATGGAAGACCCGGATCGAACTGGCCAGCGCGATCTTCGACTACCTCGAGATCTTCCACAACCGGCAACGCCGCCGCAGCTCGCTCGGCACGCTCACCCCGATCGAGTATGAAAGGCTCCACCCGTTCATCACGTCCGCAGCCTAAGTCCACCAACACGACTCCAAGGAAGCCGGGGCACATCACCGACTCACCGTGATCCGACCTGACTCACCAGCCTGGCGCGTCGCTACAGCCCAGTCGCACTGCCTGCTCGATGATGGGATTGACGTCGACGGCGGCGCTTCGCAATGATCGAACCATGGCCGAGAGTTGGTAGCCGTCGTAAAAAGGTGGTTGAGTGCCGCGCAGCAGGTGGACGAGGAGCTCCGCGAAATCGGTAGGCGCCTGACTGATGCGCTCAGCCAGATCGTCGAGGAAGCGCGAATGCCGATCTAGATGGGCCGAGTGTTGCTGCGCCAGCGCAACGCCGTCTCCGACAGATTTGGTGAGGTACACCGCCCAGGTGGCCATGGCCGATGCCTCGTCGACGGTTAGTTCGATCGGGGTGCTCTTGAGCCGATCCTCCCAGTATGGGCGCATCCACCGGCTCCACTGGTGCTCGACCGCGTCGGCGTCCAACTCTGCCAGTAGCCAACCAACGCGCCGCAACCACTCAACTCGTGTCTTAGTGTCGGTGGTACGGGTGAAGGTTCGGGCCCATCCGTCAGCGGTCGGGGCGGTATCACTGAAGACGGCGACGGCAGCGAGTTGTTCGGGGATCTGATGCCCGATGTCCTCGCGGAACTGGCCGATGCGTCCGGCCGTTGCGAGGTAGAAATCAAGCAGCCCGGCCTCAAGGAGACGGTCGTTCCATCGGCCCCACGACAGGAACCCGTCCCAGGCGCGCCGTGCCCGGGCCTCGTCGCCCCAATCGAGCAGCGGCAGGATGGTGCGGTC
Organism: Micromonospora sp. CA-259024; assembly: GCF_050936255.1. Taxonomy (NCBI): domain Bacteria; kingdom Bacillati; phylum Actinomycetota; class Actinomycetes; order Micromonosporales; family Micromonosporaceae; genus Micromonospora; species Micromonospora sp. CA-259024. Next base: position 2,976,126 of record NZ_JBNJND010000001.1, read on the forward strand.
AGCCCATTCCTGGTCGGCGCCGTGTAGGAAATGCAGACGGCTGGCGAGAATCACCTGCGCCATCGCCGCTCGATCGTCATCGCTGGCGATCAGTTCCTCCAGCCGCAACCGCATCGGCGCCGGCAGACCTGTCCAGCTGTCCGTCGCGGCTCGCCAATCGGCCGCGAGGGCATCCAGCCAGAACTGTGCGAGCCAGCCCGCGGGATGGTTAATCGCAGCGGTGAGGTAGTCGTCCCCGGCGGGGTCCCTGGTTGGTTTGCTCTCCAGCGCCGCCCAGACTTTCACGGCGAGATCCCGTGCTCCGGGGACGCCGTGCCACACGGTCCGCGTTGCCTTGTTCCCGCCGTCGTCGCCCAACATGCGGGCCACGTCTCCCGCAGCCGCAGCCGCGGCCAGCTGCACGCCGCCGAGCTGTTCAACGACAGCTGCTGACGCGGTGTCATCCAGAGCCGCGCCGGACCAGCCGCGAACAACAGCGCCGACGATGCCCGCATGGCCACCACCCTCGACGTCAATTAGGCGGAACCCGTCCCCGGGGTGGCTCTGGACCGTCTCTATCACCAGGTTGACGGCATCGTCCCAGGACGGGCCGTCGAAAGGGACATCGATTCCCTCGTATTGTCGTAGGGAGGTGAGGGCGGCGGCAGGATCCACCTCGATGCGGTGGTGCAGCGCTTCGACGGACATGGGCGGATTCGCTGCCACCCAGCCGCTCTCGAACCAGCGGCGAAACTCGGGATGCTCCCGTTCCCGATACTCGGGGTGCACGGCCTGAGCTCCCGCCAAGGCGACGCGGACGCTTTCGAGCTCGGGCGCATGTCGCGCGATCCACGCCAGAGCGGTGTACTTCTGGTAGTCGCTAACGTTGACTTGCGATGTCGCCAGCACGTCCGCGACGACCGCATCCGCCACCTCCCGGTCGGTGCCGCCGATAGCGACCTCGATCAGGCGGAAGACCTCATGCCACAGCTGGCTGTCGAAAAGCCATGCCCGTTCGCGCAGCCAGGCAACCTTGGCGGTGGCGCTGACGTCACTACGTTGCGCCCAGCCATGGACAGCCAGCCGACGTAGCAGGGGCACGTCCGAGGCAGCCCAGGCGTCCAGGTATGCGATGCCGGCTTGCCCGGCCAGCAGTGTTTCCAGGCAGTCTCGGGCAGCGTCCACGAGGATGTCAATCGGCCTGTTGATCTGGTCCTGCGGGTGCGGCTCGATTGCGGCCCGCCCGAAGGACAGCGGATCCCACCCCGGGTTCGAGACACCTGCGGCGGTGAGCATGCGATGTGCCTGGCGCAGGTGCCCGTCCACGATGCCGATGACTTCGGATGCCGCTCGCCCAAGATGCGGAGCAAACACCTTCTGCCACGCCTCTGGTAGCCAATGTGAGTCGCCTCGCACGCGCAGGTCGAACGTCGGCGGCCGATCGGGCAGGAAAGACCGTTGGAACACCGCCTGAGGCTCGGTCAGGTGCTCGAAAATCAGCAGCGCGGTGGCACGGTCCTCAGGCCACCGCGAGGCAACCAGCGCAAAGTCGAGCCAGCGATCTCGAGACTCCGGCGCGTCGCGCACCAACAGCACTAACCACGGTGAGAGCCACTCCGGGCGGCCCGCTTGCCGCCTGTGCAGGTGCAGGCCGATCGCTAAGCAGACCGCCGGCCCCAGCCGACCGCCCGCAGACTGCACCAACGCGAGCGCGGCGAGGCTGTGTTCTTCTTTCATCACGTAGTGCTCGACGAACCAGTCGGCAAGGGGCGACCTGTCGGGCGATCCATCGAACAGCCGCCGGAACTGGGGACGGTGTGCAGCCCACGACAACCACTCCGCGCTGCGCGCGTGCTCGATGAAGAAGCCCACCTTGTCGTCGTCGGCCAGAACACTCTCCAGGTATGACATCTCCTCGGGGACCCCGGACGGCGACGCTGACAGTAGTTGCGCGACCTGTCGGCGATGGTCGAGCAGACCCATGGACGACCGCGAGGCCCACTTTTCGACCACCTCGGTGAGGCCGGCGTGGGATCCGTCTACCACTTGGTAGGCGACGGCCTCGATCCGCAGGTGCCGCCAGTACGAGCTAGGCGGTTCCTGGATCAGCACGTACCGCCTACTCGGAGGGCGCAGCGCCCGGCCGAGATAGGTCATGACTACGTCGTTGTGGCTGTAGCCGATGAACAGGACGGTATACGTCGCAAACATGCGTTCCAGGAACCGGGCAGCCCACCCGTCTCGTAGATAGGCCCTCCCAAAGTCCTCGTCCGTCGCGATGAGATGGCGGGGCTCCTGCGCGAGAGTGCCATGCAAATAGACCAGGCCCTCAAAGTCGTCGCCCATGGGAAGCGCCGGCCCGTGGTACTCCATCGGCTCGTAGTCGCCTAGGACAACCGAGAGGTGCCGGTCGTAGTTGGTGGTCACAATCCGAATATTCGGGCCGGAGGTCGCCAGGGCTGCGATCGCCTTGTGCAGCCCGTTTGGCTGCGATGCAGGGTCTCCGATCCGTGTCGCCACACGCTTATGCACGTCCAGCAGCGGATTCGCATCGGCCTTGCCGAGCAGCACGTCCGGCGGGTCTGCCGGATCGATGCGGATGTTCGCGTCGGTGGCGACTTCCTCTGCTAGCACCTTAAAATTCGGCAGGCGGGAGGGAGGACTCATGGAGGCACCGGCGCCCACGAAGATGACCAACTGGCCGCGCCGGTGCGCGTCGATCAGTTCCTCGGGCACGTCGACATTCCCCATCCACACGGGGTGATCCTACGTACGACGACCGGAACCATGTCGCCTGCCGGGCGCGGCGATGCCGAAGAGCCCGCTGCCCCGGCCGATCCTCGTCACCAGCGGCACCGGTGTGGGCGCGCTGGAGGCGGCCGGGGGCAGGGCCGCGACGACGAGAGCATGCACGCGGCTGTGCCTCGTCGGCCCCATCTGCTCGAAGAACGGGGTGACGGTCGGTGGATCACCGCTGCCGGCGGCACCCTGCTCGCCACCGCAATAGCAACCACGATGGCGTTCTGCGCCGACAGCGTGCCGATCGAACAATGGGTCACGACGGCCAGACGAGCCCCGACGCGGAAGTGCGGCACGGGAAACGCGTCGCGGCGGATCAGCTTGTAGGCGGCGGAGCGGGACATGCCGAGCACCGCCGCGGCGGTTGCCAGGTCGGTGCTGGCACCCAGGGCGCGGATCCGCTCGGCCATCCACGTCGGCTCCCGCTCACCCGCGGCCGCCCCTTCCCCAGACTGCGGTGGCACCGTTCGAGTGCGTCTGGTTGCAGAAGCCGATGAAAGGCCATGCCTGCCGCACTCCGACTTCCACGACAAAAGCACCGACAAGGCGATTCATCTCCACGCACACATCATGCCCGAAGCCGAGATCGGCGGCGCTCATGTGCCGCGGCACATGGGCAACAGCGTCGGATCGGGGACGCGGGACGGGCCGGCCGGACCTGACCAGCGCCGGCCTCAAGATCGATGCCACGAAGGTACGGGCTTGGGGGTCCGCCGAGAGCCGAAGGAACCTGCCGCTCTCCCCTACGGCAAGCAGCCAGACAGCTAGACAGGATCAGGACCACCTCCCGATCGGAATATCAGGTAGAGCCTTCTGTCGCGCCTCGGGCACGATGCCCAGATGATGCTGCTGGTCCCCGCGAACCCTCTGTGGCCATGCCGACCCGACGACCACTTCGCTGCCGAAGCGCAAGCCGCCCGCGCTGCCGGGTTCGACGTCGCGGTGGTCGATCACGACGCCCTGACCCAGGGCGACCCGCTACGGGCGGTCGCGGCGGTGCCGGCCGGTGGCGTCGCGGTCTACCGCGGCTGGATGCTGCGCAGCGAGCAGTACAGGGCCTTCGCCGAAGCGCTGGCCGTCCGCGGCGTGACCCTACGAACCGGCAGCGACCAGTACCGCTGCGCCCACGAACTGCCCGGCTGGTACCACGCGCTCGCGGCGGTCACCCCGACTTCCACCTGGACCACCAGCGCAGATCGGACCGCGTTCGGCCGGGCCCGCGCGCAACTCGGTGACGGGCCTGCTGTGCTGCGCGACTACACCAAGTCGATGAAACACCACTGGCACGAAGCCGTGTTCGTTCCCGACCTCACCGACGCCACCGCCGCGTGGCAGATCGCCGCCCGATTCCTGGATCTGCGCGCCGACGATTTCACCGGCGGGTTCGTCCTGCGCTCCTTCGAACACTTCACCACCGCGGAAGTACGCACCTGGTGGACCCACGGCACCTGCGCACTCGTCGGCGCGCATCCCGACACCCCCAACGACCTCCCACCCGCCGAGGTCGGCCTCGCCACGATCACGCCGCTGGTCGCCGCCCTCGACCTGCCCTTCGTCACCGTCGACCTCGCCCGACGCGACGACGGCATATGGCGCGTCATCGAACTCGGCGACGGCCAAGTCAGCGACCGCCCCACCACCATCAACCCCCACGACTTCGTCGCCGCGCTACTCACCAGCACATTGATTGCCAAAAATAGGCGCTGAGCTGCACAGGCAGGCTCAAACAGTGGTCGCTTCTTGTTACTGGTTGTCAATGGCAGGCGGGGGTTTTCGGGGGATAAACGGGGGCAGGTCGGCAGGACAGCGCTGGGTCCCACCGCGCCCCGCTCCCCACCATCGGGGACGTCCCGTCACCAGAAAACAGCGCGCGCCTACCCGTCGCGACTCGCCTACCGTAGGCAAGGGGTTCGTGTCGGTGAGGGACTTGAACCCCCACGATCCGCATTGATGCGCACTCTGGGTGCGCATGCGCTGATACTACAGCCTGCGGCTACGGCAGCGCAGCTATGCAAAATATGCAGCGCTTGACACAGAATCAAGAAGCCAAATGCCGCATCTTCCCCGAGACGCAAATGACGCAGCAGGCCCAAGCGCGTGACAGCAACCCACGCAAACAACCACGCCCACTGGCACACAACCGAGTGGAGCCACTACCATCAGTAATGGCTCCACTCCGTTGTCAATGCGATAGACGAACCCTCGCCCAAGAGTCGCCACAAGAACTATCGACGGCTGACTCTAATCGAACTCACGGGAGGTAGGGAGATCGGCATCTCGTCCGTCACCCAGGCGAATTCGAGCGACGAAAGTCGTCCCCCTGAAAGCCAGACAAGCAACTCGCCGACATAGTTTTTAGCTTCATCGTAGACGTGGGCAACGACCGGCAGTACGCCGTCCGCTACTTGTGCAGTAGGCAGATCGGCCGATGTGTCGAGATCGATACTCGGCGACCCGCTCGGCTGCCACTTAGCCGATACCTTTGCTGAGTCAAGCTGCGCCCTTAGCTCCGCCACGCCAGGGCAGTCGTCGATCAGAATCGCCCGGATCACCTGGTGTTCAAGGGTGGTCAGAGGGCGAGGGAACTCATCACCCTGACCGTTCTCTAGATAAGTACTCATCATGGCGCTCCGGGGAACTTCGATGGAATGAATGCCGTTCCTATTCGAGGTACACCATTCACCATGGCACCCCGAATGGTCACAGTCTCGCCATAGAGTACACGCTGCACCTCGAAAGGCCCGCTCGCGGGAAGCCCGCAAGAACAGTTCAGGCTATCGACGATTGAGCGCATCGCCTCGGACCTGCCACCCGCAGCAGTAACAAGATCTCCAAATCCGTGCTTTGCAGGGTCAATCACATGCTCCAGTTTCTGAGGAGTGTTGGCGAGGTTGAATGCCTCATCCAATGTTGACTGACTCAGCGATGCGCATCCATTGGTGTTGTGAACGAGGACCGGCGTATCACCAGCCAACACGTAGTACGTGTGGATGTCAGCGACCGTAAGGTTGTAGGTCACTGCAACGCGGGCAGTCGGCTCGATGCGACCATCGAGGCGAATTGAAGCACCGTTGAGGGAGAGCAGCCTGTCACGAGAACTGAGCTGATCTGCCGGTTCCCACCGACCTGGTCGATCTGGTCAGTCGGGTAGACGGCTCGCCGAGCGACCAGCAGATCGCAGCCTGGCTGGCCAACCTGGCCGACGGAGAGGTGCTCGATCGGATGTCGAGACTGAAGGTCACCCATACCCACGACCCCGGCGTCATACTACAAAACGTCGAAGTGCTCAAAGGGCTACGTGACGAGGCTCTGGGATTCGTCCAGCGCTGACACCCGGTCTTGCCGGCCAGAGGCAAGGAAGTACCAGACCATCAGCAGTTCACGGCGCGAGGGCGGCAAAAATCGCAGGAGCTTTCACTAATCTACGGCCGGCCGAGAGTAACAGACCTGACCGAGGAATTCAGCATTGGCGAACGTCGCGCCGTGATCAGAGAGCCTGTCCTTGGCGCTCTGGATCGACAGTTTTATGGGCAGCGACGTCCTGCCGATCTTTGGGAATGTCCGCCAACCATTTGGACATCTGCCACTCATAAGGCTCGGATGACTCCCCGAATTTCACGCCAAGGTCACGGCGCACGGCCGCGTAGAAACGACCTCGCGCTTGACCAGCAGCATGTACAGCCTCGTGCCACGTCAAGTCACTGGACTGACTGTGAGCATGGCGGGGTCGGTTCAGCAGTGGTGAGCTGATAGCTGGCAGTGGTGGGCGTGACTCTTGGCCTGACTGGCTTTGTGCCTTTGGCTGGACTTGTCCGTCCGCTGCTGCCGGCGCCGGCCCGGCGGGAGACGTTTGGCCTGATCAGGAGCTTGACCGCCAGTTAGCGGCTGGCGTGTCTCATCACAGTCCTGCCATCTCCGCACCGGACCGGACCTTTGCGTCCCCACGGTGAGGAGAGAACGCATGTCCATGCTGGCAGATCTGGTCGAGGTCGTCATCGGCGTCGACACGCACAAAGACACCCACACCGCTGCGCTGCTCGATACCCGCACCGGCGGGGTCTTGGCGCGGATCACGGTCAACACCGACGCAGACGGCTACGCGCAGCTGGTGGCCCTGGCCGGACAGCATTCAGGGCTGCGGGCCTGGGCCCTCGAGGGCTCCGGCGGCTACGGCGCCGGCCTCGCCCGACACCTGGCCGATGCCGGTGAGCTGCTCGTCGAACTGGACCGGCCGCTGCGACCGGCCCGCCGGGCCGGGGCGAAGTCTGACCCGATCGACGCCGAACGCGCCGCCCGCGACGCCCTGGCCCGCACGCGGCTGGCGCAGCCCAAGACCGGCGCGCAACGAGCAGCACTGCAGGTGCGGCTGACCGCCCGCCGAGCGGCCGTGGAAGCCAGTGCTGACGCTCAGCGGCAGCTGCACGCGTTGGTGATCACCGCTCCCGAGGTGGTGCGGGCCCGCTTCCGCGGCCAGAGCACCCGGGCCATGCTCACCACCGCCACCCGACTACGCCCCTCCAGCAGCGCGGATATCGACGTGTTCACCTGCCTGACCGTGCTGCGCGACCTCGCTCGCCGCGTCCGCTTCCTCGAAGCCGAAGCCGCCGAACACGAAAGGGCGATCCGCACGATCGTCCGCTCCTGGCGACCCGACCTACTCGACCTCACCGGAGTCGGACCGATCGTTGCCGCCACCGTGCTCACCGCCTGGTCCCACCCCGGACGCTGCCGAAACGACGCCGCGTTCGCCATGCTCGCCGGCGCCGCCCCGATCCCCGCATCATCAGGAAAGACCATCCGCTACCGGCTCAACCGCTCAGGCGACCGCCAACTCAACCGCGCCCTGCACACCATCGTCCTGACCCGCCTACAACGCGACCAGGACACCCGCGCCTACGCCGAACGGCGCCGCGCCCAAGGCAAAACCGACCGAGAGATCAAACGCTGCCTCAAACGCTACGTCGCCCGCGAAATCTACCGACGCCTCGAAACCCCACCCCAAACACTTGACCCGGCATAGGAGCGTCCAACGGCCAACCGCATGAGGCGGAAAGTCACCTGGTGCCACTCCCGCGCGGCCGCGACTACCGCCTCATCACCTAGCATTAGCACCGCTTCCCACTTGGTCGTTCGCTCTTTCTCCGCATCGATAAGTTCAGCTTCGCTCGTCTCCCCGCCAAACCAAAAGTCGTCCTTATAAACGCCCCGCGTAGCGGCGAGGCGTACCGCAATCGAGATACCTTTCTTGACGGCATGCGCGTAGTCCGAGTAGGCGGCGAGCCGCCGCTCGTCCCAGCGGATCGCCTGTTGCCTGCGCCAGCGGCTCCGCTCCTGCGCCGCAGTGGTCAGGTACGTCGCAACAGCGCCGACGAGCACCCCGACGAGCGCAGGCAACTGAAGCAGTAAGAGACGCATGGCGTATCCATCCTCGGAGGCGCGCTGACGAGCTTCATCGTGTCGTTCTGGCGCAAGCCCGCGTTCAACCCCGGCAGGTAGGAACGGCTCCCGGTCCACGGTCGCAGGCCTCGGTGGCGCCCCTTCACGGGCTTCGAGCGCTAGCTCAGGTCACGATGCCGACGCTGGGCCAGCGTTCGACCGGGCGATGGCGGGCGAGCCGCTGCCGGGAGATCTCCGAGCTGACCCTGCTCGGGTTACGCCGCCACACCCCGTCGAGCAGGTCGTCGAGGCCGTACGGCGCACATACCGCGACCTGGCCGTCCGCGTCGAGGCGGACCCCTACTGCGGTGGCGTACTCGGGCCAGGTGGCGACCGCGTCAGCGATGGTCCGCAACGCGGCCACCGGACCGCCGCCGAACTTCGCCGGTACCAGGTGTGCACGGCGGCCTGGTTCTTCGCCTCCCACGGCGGATCAGGCCAGGCCGCCACCAACCGCCGGGTGGCCCGGTCGTCGTTGTCGCGACTCAGGTCCGCCCCGTCGAGGAAAACGACATCGACGTCCCGCACCCCCGCGGGGTCGAAGCCGTCGCCGTACCGCTCGCCCCAGACCAGGTCGCGGATAGCGCCCGCGCCGATCCAGGCGTCCGGCAGGCCGGAGTCCCGCACGACGCCCAGCGCCCGCACCAGCCACGGGCTGCGCCGGACCAGGTCCCGCAGTTCGTCTTCCCGCATCGTTTCCCCCGGTTGCCGCTGCTGGGATGCCTGCTCAGTCGAACAACCGGCCTACGAGGGCACCCTGGCCGGACTGCAGGATGTGCGCCGCCCGTAACGGTATCCAGAAGCACTCGAACTGGGTGGGCTCCTGCTCGCCGTCGTGGTTCTCCTGGCTCGCCCACCGCTCGGGCGTCGACTCGTGCAGCGCCAGCTCGAAGACGTGGCGACGCTGAATCTCGAAGCGGAGCGGGCTGATGTCGTACTCGATCTCCCCCAGCTTGCGCACGACGGTGAAGCCCGTCAGTCCGGTCTCCTCGCGGGCCTCGCGCAGCGCCGCGTCCGCCAGGTCCTCACCCAGGCGGACGCTGCCACCGGGCACCTGGATGCCCACCTCCTCGTAGCTGAAGTCGATGTGCCGGAAGACGAGCAAGCGCCCTTCCCGCACGACGTAGCAGAGAACCTTGTCGGTCATCACCTTCTCGGGCATGGTGCCTTTCCTCCGCTCGTTCCTGGTGCGTCTACCCGGGGTGTGGCAGGTGCGGGTCGGGCAGGCCGAAGATGGCGTCTTGGGCGGCCAGAGCAAGGCTGGCCTGGGTGGTAGCGGATAGGCCGAGCCTGTTCCAGTGGAAAATCACGTGCAGGGCGATTACTGCCCGCAGGCCACGGGTGAGGATGCCCTGTTCCCGTTGGCGGCGTAGGGCTGCGCCTGCGTTTGCCGCGCAGCGCCTCGGACTGGCGTGGCTCGCCCTGGGCGTCCTCGTCCTGGCTGGCCTGTACCTGTCCGGGCGGCGGCCGACGCTGTCCGGGTTGGCACCGGCGCAGCCGCAGCCGCGGCGGCTGCATGCGGAGCGGGTGTGATGGGCATGGACGGCATCGTGTACTCCCCCGGCCCCGACGAGCTGGCCTACACCTTCGGCGCCCGGATGCCGGTGGCGCATGTGCGCTCAGGGGACGTGCTGCAGGTCTTCACCGAAGACTGCTTCGGTGGCCTCGTGCGCGGCCCCGGTGATCTGCCGTCGCAGGTGTGCCGCATGCCCTACCTCAACCCCGTCTCCGGGCCGTTTTTCATCGAAGACGCCGAACCGGGTGACACCCTCGCCATTCACATCGCCTCGATCGTGCCGGCCCGTACGTGGGGTGTGTCGTCCACGTTCCCGCACTTCGGCGCGCTCACCTCGACCACCCACACCGCCACCCTCCAACCACCGCTGCAGGAGCGGGTGTGGGTGTACGGGATCGACCAGCGGGCCGGGACGGTTCGCTTCCGGGCTACGGGCAGCGACCACACAGTGGATCTGCCGCTGGACCCGATGATCGGCACGATCGGCGTTGCACCCGGCGGGTTCCAGGCGCTCTCCACCATCATCCCCGGCACTCACGGCGGGAACCTCGACTCGCCCGAGCTGCGCGCCGGCGCCACCGTCTACCTCGGGGTGAACGTGCACGGGGCGATGCTCGCCCTCGGCGACGGCCACGCCCGCCAAGGCGAAGGTGAGGCCTGCGGCGTAGGCGTGGAAATCGCGACCACCACCACGCTGATCGTCGAAGTACTCAAGGGCACGTCCACGCCGTGGCCCAGGATGGAAACCGACACGTCGATCATGTCGGTCGGCTGCGCCCGGCCCCTAGAGGACGCCTACCGCATCGCCCACCACGACCTCGTCGGCTGGGCCAGCACCCTCACCGGCCTGGACACCCTCGACGCCTACCAGCTGGTGTCGCAGGCAGGGCGGGCACCGATCGGCAACGTGTGCGACCCGAACTACACCGTCCTCTCCGCCGTCGACAAAACCCTCCTACCCACCCCGCGCGCTGCGTACGACGGGGTACACGGCCGGCTGCGGCAGCTCGCGGCCGGGCTGCTGTAGGAGTCAGCTGATGACCGCGTCGATCCCCCAACTGCCGCTACGCGACGAGCTGTTCCTCCTCGGCCACGACGACGACACCGGCCAGCCCCATGTGCACCGTCAAACCCTCGCCCTTGGCATGGCCGGGGCGGTCCTGATCGACCTGTTCCTGGCCGGGCGGGTCACCCTGGACCCGAACGAGACGACCTGCCCGGCCTCCACCCCGCAGCTTCGCCTGCGCGTCGACCGGCCAGTGGGTGACCTGATCGCCGACACTGCGCTTGCCTCGATCCGCCACGCCCACCCCGCCGCCACGGTTAGGCCCTGGCTGCGCGGCTTCGCCGACGACCTCTACGAACGCACCCGCGCCGGTCTGCTCGCCGCCGGGATCCTGCACCACCACACCCGACGCCGTCTCGCTGGCCTCATCCGCGCCGACACCTATCTGCCTACCGACACGAAGTGGACCGTGGTCCCCCGCGCCCGGCTGCGCTACCTCGCCGTCGGACATGAACTGCCTAACAACCACACGGCCGCCCTCGCCGGACTGGTCGCCGTCCTCGGCCTCACCCCACACCTCTACCTCGACGACGACACCACCGCACTCACCGTGCGCATGACAACAGTCGCCGACCAGCACCACTGGCAGGTCCGTGACATCACCGCAGCGGTCGACGCCGCCGTGGGTGACCTCGCGACCGCCGCCTACCGCTGAACCTCACCCCCGTCACGCATCGCGGGGCGGCGACGACGCCAGCCCGAGGATCGGCCCGCATCTGCTGTCACTCCCGACTCGTACACCGGAGGCTCCCCGCCATGAACGACGTTCCTCGTATCCGCGCTGCCCGCTGGGCCGACAAGGGACCCGTCGCCGCTCTGATCGCCGACGCCTTACACCCCAGCACTCTCGCCGAGTGGCTCGTTCCCGACCCGCGGCTGCGGCGGCGAATCCTGGCCGACGTCCTCGAGATCTGGGTGGAGCACGCCATGTTCTACGGCGACATCCACGTCACCGACGATCTCAGCGCCGCCACCGTCGGCTTCCACCGCTACCGCCCGATCCCACCGCCGGCCAGCTACCAGACGCGGCTCACCGCCGCCGCTGGCCCACACGCACACCGCTTCGACGCCCTCGATCAGATCCTCACCGATCAGCGGCCGACCGAGCCGCACTACGACCTTGCGTTCCTCGCCGTCGCAGCGCGTGCTCAGCGGACCAGGCGTGGCAGCGCGATCCTCAACTACCATCGCAGTCGCCTCGACCGCATTGATCTGCCCTCCTGGACCGCGACGACCAGCGGGGCTCAGCGCCTGTACGCCCGCTACGGATACATCTCCCGACCGGCGATCACGTTGCCCGATGGCCCGGCGATCTGCCCACTGCGCCGCAACCCCAACCACCCCGCTGACGCACGCCCGGTCACCAAGCCCCACCCAGCGCTGTCCTACGCACACGACCACAACGTCTAACCCTCGGCCGGAGGGCGGTCAACCCGATCGCGCCAGCAGCAACCCGAGCAGGACCGCCATCGCTGCCCCCGATTTGCGCCCAATGTAAGCCACACATACAGAGAAGACCGTTACCGGCTACTCCGGTAACGGGCTTCTGACCTGCACATACGAACGGTCGGCGATGCTGGTATCGAACCAGCGACCTCTTCGGTGTGAAACAGGACGCCGCACCGCTTCTGACCTGCCGAAATGTAAATCTGCGGGTCGGGGTGGGTGCAGTTGAAGGACGTTGGACGCGATTGAGTGCGGTTGAAGGCCGTTCAGGACAGCCTGTTGCTCCTCATCTGCTCCCCGATCCGGGCACGGCACCGCCCTTCCTTAGAGGTCCTCACTCTTTGAGCGTTGGAGTAGGCGCCGGCAGATGATGGCGCAGGCGAGGGTGAGGAACGCTTCGTGGATGTCGTCGCGGATCTCCCAGCGGATGCGCAGGCGGCGGAACCAGTGCAGCAGGCGATGGTCTGCTCGACGACCCACCGTCGCGTGCCGAGTCCTGACCCGTGCCCGGTGCCGCGTCGGGCGATGCCCGGGGCCACGCCGGAACTGGAAGGTCTCGGGTCTTCGTCTTGCGTCGCGGCGATCATGTCAGAACGATCGGCTGGCGGCTGGCAGATTGGTGCCATGGAGTGACCGGAGAGGATGCTCGCGTGGATCCCAGAAGGCTGCACTGGTCGTCACGCCGCTATCTGACGGCGCGATACGAGGAACTCCAGCGGGAGTACAGCCAGCTGCCCAACGATGGCCGCCAAGCCGATGGGTACCACTACACCACCAAAGCGAAGGGGATCTTCCCCCGTTACAACGTCGTGGACGCCATGCTCATAGAGGTTGAGCGGCTCGATCCGGAGCGGCTTCCCGGCGTCGACGCAGTGACCTCCACGCTGCTCGCGGCTGCCGAGAATGCGGAGTCCCCGTTCACCAAGCCACCGCACGACGAGATCCAGGCACAAGCCATGGCCGATGAGCGCCGGCTGTTCGCTGCAAACGTGCGGCGTTGGAAGGCGCAGCCCAGTCTCCGCGCCGACCCGGTCCCGTATCGGCGCGTGCTGACGCCCGAGGAGTCATCAGCCTGCCGCATGTCGCTGCAGCAGCAATGGGGTGTGCAGAACGGCTGTTGGCACCCGTTGCTGAGTAGTTCGGTTCCGCACGATGTGCTGGTGCTGACCGGAGAATCGATGTGGGAGAACGACAGCGTTGACCAGGTCCGCCGAGTACTGCGAGAGCTGGGCCGCCCGCGTGTGATCGAGCTGCGCGAGTACGGCGCCGATTACCTGCTGGATGTCGAAATCTTCGCACCGAGGTACACCGGGCCCGAGGGTCTCTGGAGCGACGAGCATCACGACTGGATCGCCTACGCATCCCATGAGGGAACCGTGGCATTCGGCGGCGCGCTCTCCACCGGGCTCGTGACAACCTGGCCTGAGGTCGACAGCTGGCGATGGCCAGGCTGGCAGGGACGCGGCCATGGATAACCCATGCCATCCTGCAGGAAGCCGCGCGCTGCACTCATCTCGCCATGAGCGGATGCCGGAATCGCGTGCTGGCGCCAGCTCGGTATCAGGAGCTGATAATCCGGTGGCAACCAGAGTGGCCCAGATGAGGGAGGAGGGCGGACTCGCCGTCGTAGGGGCGTCCGCAGAGTGGCGCTATCCACAGCTTATATCGGCCCCGGACGGCTGTCATTCGGGTGATCAGCCCTGTTGAGCTGTGGTTTCGCAGGCATACCGTCGCTGCTTGTGATTGACGACGATCCTTGGACGACGCTCCGAACGACCGCCGACACCTCGACAACTGACGGCCACATCGGTGCCTCCAGGGTGGTCTACATCCCCGGCGACCTCTGGCTGGACGGTCCGGCCGGAGACCCGGTGGCGAGGGGCTTGGCGGGCAATCCAGCGGCACCGCTCGACGTGCTGATGCGCCTGCTTGACGACCACGCCCACGCCGTTCCCGCGGCGTTCCGGCGACGCGTCGACCTGCCGTCTGTGGTCGTCGCGGCGGCGATGCGTCACCCCCTGGCCCGGGTACGCGGGGCACTCGCCGTCAACCGCCACATCGACTCTGCGCTCCGGCTTCGTCTGCTGGACGACCCCGAACGTCGCGTTGCCGCGCTCGTCCGTGAGGATCGAAACCTGGCCTTGCCGAACCGCGCGTTCATGCCGGTGCTGGACCGACTCGTCGAGCAGTTCCGACGTGACCTCATGACGTTGACCGAGCTGCGCGGTGAGGTGATCGAGGTGGCGGTGCGGGACCGGCGTGCGGTACGGGCTGTCGCCACCCACCCGGAGCCCCTTGTGCGCGCTGCGGCGGTCGAACTGCTCGACGGCCTGGACACAACGTCCCGTGAGGAGCTGCGGCAAGCCTTACTGCACGACGACGTTCCGGAGGTGCGCACGACGACCGCCCATTTCTACGCCGAGCGGGATCGGATGCAGGAGCTGGCGGACCTGCCTGTCAACGGGTATGCGTACCGAGAGCTGTTGGGCAGCCTGCGGCTCTCACCCGCGCTGATCGAGCATGTGCTCTCCGCCGAAGACGGGACGGCGGGCGTCGACGCGATGGCAACCAACCCCAACCTGCCGCCGAACGTGGTCGATGCGTTGTTCAACCATCCATCGGCGGATGTCCGGTGCGGCCTCGCCCAGCGCGACGACCTGACCGGCCCGCAGTTGGCATGGCTCGCCGCGGACCCGGACGTGTCGGTGCGAACAGCAGTCTCCGTCCATCCCGCGCTCACCGAGCAGCAGCGTGCCGCGGTCGACATCGACGTGACCACGGCACCGTGGAACCGGTGGACCGGCCTGTGCTGGCACGTGCAATGGACGTTGCTGCCTGAACCGCTGCCGCCACTGGCGGACTCGGTACAGCTCGCCACATCGGTGAACCCACTACTGCGCCGACGAGCCGCGGTCGACCCGAGGTTGCCGGCCGAGATCGTCGCCGCGCTCTCTGACGACCCCGAACCCGGCGTGCGATCCCTCCTCGCCCATCACCATCCGAACCATCCGACCGCGCCACCCGAACTGCTCCTGCGAGTGTTCCGCGAAGACGAGTACCGTCGATGCGACCGCTATCGGCTGCTGGCCCTGCCAAACTTCCCGACGGCGGCGCTAGCCCGGTTCGCCGACGACCAAGATCCGGCGGTCCGGCGGCTCGTCGCCCGCGACCCGCAGGCAGAACCTCCGCTCATCGACCAGCTCACCCGCGACCCCGACCCCGCGGTACGGCGGGCAATGGCGGCATGCCCCCAACTACCGGTGGACCGGATCGTCGACCTGCTCAACGACGCCGAATTAGCCGAGTCCGCAGCGAGGAACCCGGCCCTGCCGGTCGACGTGATGCGCAAGCGAATCGCCTCGTCCTCGCCCTCACTAGGAAAGCGCTAATGGTCGATCGGTACACCACCTGCACTCATCTCGACCATGTGCGGACGTCGCCCCGACTTAATAACCGGGAGCACCTTGGCTGACATCTTCGGATCCGCCGAAGTGGTCGTCACAGCGGATGCGCTGGTTAGGGAGATCGGTGAAAGTCGGGTCTCGACTGACCACACCAGCTACCGAACCGGTGGCGCCGGGAGTCTTCGGAATCCCGTGACCAGTCCGGGCCTTGCTGGCAATGCAGGAATTCCAGGGCTGCGCCAACGGGCAGATCACCGCCGCCACGTGCAGGGGCCCGGGTTACAGAAGGCGGGTCAGCTCGTGCATCGCGGCGAACTGTGTGTCGGATCGTGGTGGTGGCAGCTGCAGAAGGTTATCGGCGTCGCGGTCGCGCTGTTGGCTGCCCAGCACGATCGCGGCGCGTTCGAGTGTCGGGTGATCAACGAAGGGGACGAGCGCGTCGACTGGCAGGTGTGGCGCTGCGACCAGAAGCTCCCGCAACTGCGGAGCGGCGGCGAGGCCTTGAAGAGCTGCCGGGTGCCGGAGGTGACGCAACCCGAGGCATTCGGCACGCGTCAGCATGGTGCTGGAGCCGAAGTCCGGAAGCCGTTCGACGGTGAGCGTTTCCAGCCACAGCCACTGCAGTGCGAGCAAACGTGTCACCGGGGTGAGGTCGCTGAGCTTTCGCACCTGGCGCAGTGCCAGGTAGCGGAGTGTGGGGATCTGGGTGAACCATTCGCTGTTCGTCAACGAGCCGAGGGTCAACGCCAAGGCCTGCAGGTCTGGCAGGGCAACAACGGGCAGGACCTGGTCGACGGGAAGCCGCCACAGCGACAGCTCCCGCAGACCCGGGTTGCCGTGCAGCAGTTCGCTAAGCCCACGCCGGTGCTCGACGACCCTCAGCCGGCGAAGCCGACGAAACTGGGCAACCGGAGCGAGGTCGAGAGGTCTACGGGTCTCGCCGATGTCAAGGAACTCCACATCAGCGCTCAACTGATCCAACGGGGCCAGATCGGTCAGGCGCCACAGGCCCGCGACACTGAACCGGCGAACATGTGGAAACCAACGCAGGAACCGCAGCGTCGCCAAGTCGTCATCGAACCCGTAGACCCGCAGCGGGACCAACGGATTATCCCCCAGCAGCGCGGCCACCGACCGATACTCCGCCTCGGTGAGTGGCTCACTGAACTGGACGACATCCGCGTCCCTCATCCGGGCGCGAAGCTGCGCGACGTCGACCGGGCTCCGCACCTCCACGACACTGCCCATCCCCGGCATGATCCTCCACCGCCTATCGCCCGGCGGCAACCGGATCATGCCGGTGATCTGAGCCGCCGCGGCGCCAGTAGGGTCAGCCGGTGACCGCGTACGACATCGCCGCCAGATTGCCGACCATCGGACGGCTGCGGCAGCGTTGCAAAGCATTGGCCGTGCTGGAACGCATCATCGATGGTGGGGCACCGTACTACGCCTATACCTCAGCATGGGGTTCGGACGAGGCGGCGCTGATGAGCAACGGCAGCGGTGACGAGTGGGCCGTCGTGTTCACCGTCGACGGAGCGTTCATCCGAGTCTTTGACCATGAGTCGGCCATGTCGCCCTACGGCACCCCGGACCATGAGTTGTGGCCGGGTCTGCTTGACGGCATCCCCGCCGTGCTACGTCCGCAGGTGGAAGAACCCGCCTTCTGCGATGAGAGCGGGCAGTTCATCGCCACCGCAGTGCTGTGGCGGCTTTCCGATGACGACCGTTGGCACGCCGGCGACGGCATCACCTTCCCGCCACTACGCGGACCGTACGACGACACCGGGCCGGACGGTTGCGGCATACTCGAAATCCTGCTCGACGACATCGTCGACCAGTACATCGAGTTCGCCAACGACTACTACGAGATTGAGCTGGATCGGGCGGCAGTTGAGCACATCGTCGCTCACCGGCCGCTCACCGACACCCTGATACAGACCCTGAACCCGCAACTCACCCTCGACGACCTGCGCAAGGACATCGCCACCATCGGTTACCCGACCACCGCCACGTAGCGACAGGCTCAGCAAGCCGCTCGCCCTACAAGCGGATGTGTCCGTCACGGACCAGGCACACCCCGCCAGCGGCAGACTCGAAAGCCGCGCGCCCAACCCGGTCCGGCCATGTCAATCGTCCCTGGCCAGAGACGCCGGGGACCGTTCGAGCGGCTCTGGGCCTGGTCCCGATGACGCCGGCGACGCCAACACCAAGCACCGAACCTGCCACTACCGACGACGCGGCTACCCCTGAGCAAATGCCGAAAGCAACGGCGTTCTGACATGATCATGTTGTGCCCGTCCCCGAGCCGACCAAAGGCAGGCCGCCGCCGGAACCGCCTACGCCAGCGGCACGCAGCGAGCTGATCACGCTTCTCGTACTGCTACTCACATCGACCGTGCTGCTGGCGCTATGTCTCGCCTGCACCGCCTCTTGGCTCTACAACTAATCTCGGCCCGACAGCAGCCAACCGCCTGGGGCGCCGCGCTCACTGCCAGTGCATTACTAGTTCGGTCCGGCCGCCGTGCCGCCCTGGGCAGCCTTACCACGAGACAACGGCGCTGTGGGCCGCTGAGTAACCGCCACGTAGGCGAAGGCTCCCAGCCAGCCGGCGATCGCGAAGCTAACCACGCCGTCCCATGGGAACGGCAGGCCGGCCAGCACCAACCGGTAGAGCACCAGGTAGGCAACGATGGTCACCGCGAGAGCGGCGCCAAACGCCCACCAGCGATGCCGCGGACGGACCACCAACTGCCACCAGAACAGCACCAGCGGGCCGCCCGGAGCGAGCACGGCCGGACGCATCCACAGTTCCGGGTCGGTGCCCCTCACCGCACTGAGCACGGCGAGGAAGCCAAGCATGAGGACCGTCGCGAGGGGCGGCCCGAGAATCGCCCAGCGGAAGCGCATGGAATTCGGTTCGTCTGGCACGGCGGGCAACAGTACGCGAGACCGTACAGACCTCCCGCCGCCGAGAACGCACATCCGTGACGCCTTCGGGCCCGCCGAAGGGGTCATTACAGAGGATGCCCTGGTCACGGCGTCACGGGTGGGATCGGAGTCTCAGTTGACGGATCAGCTACCGGTCCCGGCAAGCCGCGACCAAGCGACTGGCGCCGACTTACAACTCCTAACTCTTTGAGTGTTGGAGTCGGCGCCAGCAGATGATGGCGCAGGCGAGGGTGAGGAAGGCTTCGTGGATGTCGTCGCGGATCTCCCAGCGGATGCGTAGGCGGCGGAACCAGTGCAGTAGGGCGATGGTCTTCCCAGCGTCGGGTGCCGAGTCCGGAGCCGTGGTCGGTGCCGCGTCGGGCGATGACCGGGGTGATGCCCCTGTCGCGTAGGTCGCGGCGGTAGCAGTCGTAGTCGTAGCCGCGGTCGGCGTAGATGTGCTTTGGTCGCTGTCTGGGTCGGCCGCGGGTGCCTTTGATCGGTGGGATCTTGTCGACCAGGGGCATGAGTTGGGTGACGTCGTGGCGGTTGCCGCCGGTCAGCGCCGTGGCGAGAGGGATGCCGCCCGCGTCGGTGATGACGTGGTGTTTCGAGCCTGGCTTGCGGCGGTCGACCGGGCTCGGACCGGTTTTGGGCCGCCTTTGAGCGCCCGAACGTGAGAGCCGTCGATCACCGCCCGCGACATGTCCAACTGCCCGGCGGCCCGCAGCTTGCCGAGCAGTGCCTCGTGCAGGCGTTGCCACACGCCGGCGTCGTTCCAGTCCCGCAACCGGCGCCAACAGGTCATCCCCGACCCGAACCCGAGTTCTTGGGGAAGGTACTCCCACGGGATCGCGGTGTAGAGCACGAACAGAATCCCGCACAACACCTTGCGATCATCCAGCGGCTTACGGCCAGGAAACCGTTGGCGGCGCGGTGGTCGAGGTGGCAGCAGCGGTTCGATCTCGGCCCACAGGTCGTCCGAGACGATCCACGGCGGCTGCTCACCCCTCCTCACGTTCAGACAGAACGACCCTCACGTCCCAGGGTTACGCCCAACATCATTTCGTTAGGAGCTCTTAAGCTCGTCGGCCATCGCGACCACTGTCAGCCGGCAAGGCCTCAAAATCCCCATCCTCATCGACGGTCGCCTCGTCATGCCGCCTAGCGTCGTTATCGGGCCCGCAGGGGAGATCTACGTCGGTCTCGACACCATGGCCGCCATGTCTTTGCCGGTAGACCACCGGTTCGTCGATAACCCAACGGACCTCCTCGGCCAGCCGATCAACACCGCCGATGCGACGCAACCCGACCCGGTGGATCTACTCGCCACCATGCTGCGGCACCTCACCCATCACGCTGCCGTCCACGTCAACGGGCCGATCACCGCGCTCACCGTCACCGTTCCGCCGAGCTGGGGACCACGCCGCTGCGGACACATCAGCGAGGCAGCAACCCGAGCGGGATTTCCACCACCCGCCCTGGTCACCGCACCCGCCGCCCTCGCCGCCTACGCCACAATGCTCGGCGTCACCGCACCGGAAGGCTCCTGCGTGCTCGTATGCCAGGCAGACCGCGAACCGGCGACCCTCACCGTTCTGCAGACCGCCGCCGACGGCTATCGCGAACTGGCGACACAGCAGATCAGCCTTGCCCATGGCCTCGACCACCTCATCGCCCACCACGTCGTCCAGACGGCCGCCGCAGACTCCGACCCGCTCCAAGCGATGGTCACTGCGCCCAGTAGGGACCAGGCAGACGTGGGACGTGCTCTCCTGGAATCTGTCCGCACCGCCAGGCATCTACTCACGACCCACGACCAAGCCCCGATCCTGCTGCCCGCGCCCCGCCAACCGGCCGTCATCACCCGCGACGACGTCACGGCCGCCGCACAGCCCCTCCTCGACCAGATCCCCGGCGCAGTCGACGGACTCCTCGACGCGGCCGACATCGACCAGACGCACCTCGCTGACATCGTCCTCAGACCAGCCCCCGGCCTACCCGCGCTGGCCGAAGCGCTCGCCGCGGCCACCGGCAAAACCCCTACGCTCATCGACCAACCCCACGCTCTCGCCGACGGGGCCCTCTCCCTCACCACCACGCACCAATCAGGCTCGGCAGCCGCCGCACGGCTACCCCGCGTGCACCTACGCATCAGCGACCTCACCGGTGCCCTACTCCTCGGTGCCTGTTCCCTGGTCCTGCTCCTGCAAGCCGTCCTCACCGCTTACATCTCCACCTACAGCACCTGGGTCGTCGGCGTCCGCACCTCCTTACCGCAACTCGGCACCGCCGGCGCACTCGTCATGCTCACCGCATTCGCCGTTGCGCACCTCGCCCCCACCACCTTCCTCGCCGGCACACCCACCGCCTCAACACCCGAACCCACCACCGGCAGCCTCATCCGCCGCGGATACCTCACCACCGCCGTCGGCGGCACCATCACCGCCGCCCTCTACGGCCTCGCCACCGGCACCGCCGTCGAATACGACTACACCCCCTACCTCAAATGGACCCTCGGCGCCGCCCTACCGCTGGCCGCCTGCGCCGCCCTCATCGCCGCCACCGCACCCCGCATCCCCGCCGACGCACTACCCACGTGGCTCGCCATGACCCGCCCCGCCGTCACCCACGCGATCACCGCCACCGCTGGCATCTACCTCATGCGCGCCGCACTCACCCTCACCACACCCATCTCCACGAACACCATCGCCCCCATCGCCGGCAGCATCGGCGCAGCCCTCGTCGGTATTGCCACCGCCCTCACCATCAGCCCCAGCCGTACGATCCGCGCCATCACCGCACCCGGCCTCGCCATCGGCTACGCCCTCGTCTTCACCGACGACACCACCAGCGCCCTCATCGTCGGCTACCTCACCGCCCTCACCTGGTGGGGCATCCGACTCACCGCACACACCCTGCGGCTCACCTTCCCCCAGCCAAGAACGGCGCTGCGCCGCCTCACCGACCGGACGGGCGGCTGAAAGGACCCAGACGCCTCTCGGGCCGCTACCACCGCACCTACAGCGCCGATGACAACGATGCCCATCGCATCGACCATCCGCGCAGCGCCTACCTCGGCCAGCAGCAGATCGTCGACAACTCGACCCATTGCTCGTCCGAGCTTTCCTACCTAACCGCGTCACGGCAACCAAGCCAGCAGTCCACCAAAATCAACAAATCAGAAGCCAGCGTCGGGCGCCTGGATCGGTTCCTGCGCGACATCGCGAAGGACCGTCCCTCGGCAGCCAAAGGCGCGAAAGTCGTCATGAGCCAGATGTTCACCCTGGCCGTTCGCCCGGCGCGATCCCCACCAACCCCCTACGTGACACCAGCCGGCTACGCAAACCCCGCTGCACCGTCGTCGCCCTCACCGACGAGAATCTCCAATCCGTCCGGACGGCGATCCGCGACTGGCAGCGACCGATCCCCGGCAAGCCCGGACCGCGGCACAGCGGCGATCTGGCGGACGTCGTCGACCTGATGCTCGCCACCGGCGCCCGCATCGGCGAGATCCTCGCCCTGCGATGGGAGGACCTGAACCTCGCCGCCGAACGCCCCACCCTGACGATCTGCGGCACACTCGTCTTCGTCAAAGGCCAGGGCTTCTTCCGCCAACCCTGGACCAAGAGCGACGCCGGCTGGCGGATGGTCGTGCTGCCCCGGTTCGCCGTCGGCATGATCATGACCCGCAAGCTCGTCGCCGCCGACAACCCCCACGACGCGATCTTCGCCTCCCGACGCGGCACCTGGCTGTCACCCAACAACGTCCGCCGTCAGTGGCGCGAGGCCCGCGCCGACACCGACCTCGCCTGGGTCACCCCCCACACCTTCCGCAAGACCGTGGCCACCCTCATCAAGGAAGAGACCAACACGAAAAGCGCCGCAGCACAGCTTGGACACTCCAGTGAGGAGGTCACCGCCACGTACTACATCGCCAAGCCCGCTCAAGCCCCGGACGTCTCGGACATCCTCGAGCGACTCGGCACCGACCGCGGGCGACGTCCCACACCCGCATCGCCCAACGATGCGCAGGGATGACGAACCTGGTTGCCGACCCCGGTAAATGGGGGGTTTTCGGGGGGCGGTTCAAAACCCCATAGACAAACTTAAAGCCCTGACCAGCGTTTCCGCTGGTCAGGGCTTTTTGTCTGTCGGGACGGCCGGATTCGAACCGACGACCCCTTGACCCCCAGTTCTACCACGATTGTGTCACGGCATATCGGAACAGGCTGATACGTCCTTAGAAACGGACAAGAGCGACGCCTCGAAATGCTGTCCCGTGTCGTGCTTTGCCGCCTCATCCGTCCGTTGCGATCCGATGCGTTACCGGGCTCGTTACCGCGGATGTCAAGGACTTCCTCTGCCAGGCAGTCCGGCCGGGCTCCGGCGTCGCGCGATCGCCAGTGGGCCGATCATCGATGTCAGGCTGGACAGGGTCCGATATCGTGCCGCGAACCTTCGCCCGCTGCACCGTCGACTAACGTGGGCCTGAACGTTGTCGTCAGGATGCAGCCGCAGAAGGCTGGTCGATCATGGGTGGTGCAGACACCGGCGGAGCGCCGGCGGGCTCCCGCTACGCCGACCAGCGGCCCTACGTCATCGCCGACCGGCTCGACGATCTTCAGGGACCGACCAGCGGCGAGGTGAGCCTGAACCGTCGGCTCGACTGGTCCGGGCGGGCGCGTTACGACCTGAGCAGCCAGCGTCGCCTGGCGAGCATGTACGAGACCGTGCTGCGCGAGGCCACCGCCCGCGAGGACCTCAGCCGATGGTTGGACGGCGCGACCCTGCTACGCCTGTGGCCCAGCCTCGTGTTGCCCCCACAGGTTCGCCGTCTGTGGGAAGCACGGTTCCCCGAACTGGCCAACGCTCGCCGACCCGCCGCATAGTGGCCGGCCAGACCCCGCCGATCCATCGCCGGCTGGCGCAGATCGCCCTGCAGGTCGGCGGCCAGTACGGGTTCGCGTTGGCCGGCGGGCACGCGATCGCCGCCCACGGCGTCCTCGACCGCCCCAGCGAAGACGTCGACCTGTTCGCTGAGTGGCAACGCCGCGCCGACTTCCCCACCGCCGTCGACGAGGTGATCGCCGCCTATCGTGCCGAAGACTTCCGCGTCGACATCGACCTTCGCGGACTTCCGGTCGTACCACGGCAAGCTGCCGGCGCGGGCGAAGGCCGTACCGGTGTTCGCTCTGCTGTTCGGCGAGGGCAACGTGGGTGAGATGACCGAGATCGCCGCGCTGACCGGCGGCCGTACGTCCGACGCGCGGACGACTCCGGGAGCGGTCAGCCGGTCTCGTCGTCGATCAATCCGTACGGGGGCCGATCGGGGTGCCGGGAGAACCGGACGATGATGCCGGCGGCGGCGGCCGGTGGTGGCGCGTTGTCCGCGATCACGATCTGCGCGCCGCTGCCCCGACCCGCCAACCACTCCTCGATGTGCCTGTAGACCCGGTCGACGATCGCGCTGTCGGCCAGATCGGCGGTGCCGTCACCGGTCTGGCCGAGGTTCTTCGGTGGGCTGTCCAACAACAGGAAACCAGGGTGCGAGGAACGCGTCTCCCAGGCGATCCGTCCGCGGCACGGCAACGCACGTGATCCGTCGAGCGGTCCCCCTCACACCCGGCGACCGCTCGACGGCGACCGCTTCACTGATTTCCAGGGCGTTGATGCGGTTAACGCGGTCAGCAGGCGCGCCGGCTGGTGGTCGTTTGGTTTTCACCGGTACGCCAGACGAACTGATCGGTGCCGGCGCGGACGGCGACAGCGGAGATTCCCCCATCGAACCGTAGCCTGACGCGCGGCTGCTGATCGTGGCTGCTGAGGCCCATGCCGATGGCAGCGGAGCCTCAGCAGCCGATCACGTTCAGACAGCGTCAGCGAACGTGTGAGACGCCAGGTTCGTACCTCAAACTGTGCGTACACATCATCAAAGATGTACGCCCACACCGAGTCATTGGGTTGAACGGCAAAATGCTCCGGATCGGGGGTCGGTCAGGGCGCGCGGACGCCTACCCCTCCAGCTTGCCGTCGTGGCAGTTGCGGGGCCCGGATACCGGGTCGCACCGCACCGGGACCGCACCGGGGAGTTCGGCCACGAAGTCACTGTCGTACCGCGCGGCCATGCCCACCGTCGGGAAGTCGGTGGTCACCAGTTGGGCACCGCTGGCCAGCGCGACATCCAGCCGGCTGAACTCCTCGTCCTTGACCGTGCTCAGCGGCTCATCCGACCGCGTACGCACCATGTAGCCGCGCTTGACCAGGTCGGTGATGGTCGCCGTGTTCGCGCCACGGGGGTCGTTCACCATGGTGATCGCCGCGTCCGGGTCGCCGGGGTTGCCTCGGGTGAAGACTGCCCGGCCGGCGAGGTTGGGGTGTCCGTTCAGGTACATGTCCCGGATCGCGCCCGGTCCGCCGTTGTCGAAGAAGAACATCACCTTGCCCCGGGCCCACTTCAGGGTCGGCCAACCGTTCTTGAGCACCGACTGCTCCAGCGTAAGGCCGGGCTTGCGCAAGTCGTCGGCGGTGATCAGCTCGTTCTCGGTGAAGACGGAACGGATCTCCTCGTCGATGTCGTCCAGCAGCGCCGGGTCCCATGCCGGGCTGACGGCGCCGCCCGCCTGCTCCAGGCGGTCGTCGGTCTGCTTAAGTTCGAGTTGGAACAGGATCGGCACATGCTCGGGATTGGCCCGCGACCACTCCTGGACCTGCTGCATGCAGCTGACCAACGTACGGCAGGTGCTGTTGTAGTCCATGTCGGCTACGTGCAGCACCTTCATGCCCGGCGTGGCCATGGCCGGATCGTCGATCGGGCCCAGCCCGGCTAGCTTACGGGGAAGCGGATGCCGGTAGAGCCCACCTTGCGGGTCGGGCAACAGGTCCAGCTCAAGCCCGCGCATGTTCTGCCGGCCGAGCAGGTCCGGGATGGATGCGTGGGAGTACCACCCCCAGGACGGGTAAGTAGGATCGATTTTCATCGATGCTTCCAGCTCGGCGCCCTGCATCTCCCGGTGATAGGCGTTGTGGGCGCCCATAAACTGGATCTGGTTCATCCGGACACCAGCGGCGTCGGACGAGCCGGCGGCGAGAGCTGGCTGCTGCGCCGGCATCACGGTCGGTAACAGGCTCACTGCGGCGACGGCGGCAACGACGCCGGCAACCACCGCGCCCATACGACTAACAACGGACATGCGTTTTCTTAAGTGGAGATTCACTGACTTAGGGTCGAAAGTCGGTGTGAACTCCCCACGTCATCGGTCCAGTGGTCAGCCAACCGGGTCATGAACCTTGCACGAAGGGAACACTCGCCGCCCCGCCTGGTCGGTGGGCAATGATCCCTGGGGCCATGGCTGACCCAATGAGCCGGTGTTGCACCAGAGAGCCCGCCCCAGCCAAGCGAAATGAAAGCTCCTAATCGGACTCATTTCTCCCAGCGGGATCAGACGGGCTCTTGGTGGCAAGCTGCTGCGTCAGCCGGTTCAGGCCGCCCTTGATCAGCCGCCCGCACTCGTCATCGCCGAGCGCACCGATCCCCGCCTGCGCACGCTGGAGGGTATTCGCGGGCACGGCCGAGATCGCCGAGCTTGCGGTAGCACTCAGCCAGGTTGAGATGCAACGACGGATACAGACTGGCCACCGGCAGCGGCACCCCGGCCCGCGCCACCCGGGCGTCAGTCAGCAGGTCGACCGCGGCCAGCGCTCGCTGATCCCAGACCAGCTCCTGCTGGACGTCATCCTGTACATCGGCCATCGAATGCGCGAAAAAGCAAACATGCAAGGGATCGCCGCGCTCCCCGCCGATGTCATCCCAAATCTGCCCGAACAAGTCGCGTGCAGCCTCACGCTCACCTTGATGATGATGCAGCCGCACCCCGTCATTGATGCGGGCGAGTGTCACGTCGGCGGCCATTGGATGCTCCTGCACGGCTTCATCTCGCGACGACGGCATGGATCATATTCTGCCTCACGACCATCGGGACAACAGCCCGACAACTTCACCAGTCGACCCAGGGTTCCACGAGACACTGCCGACTGGACCTACTTGCTGCTCGTCGAACGTTAAGCGTCTGGCCACATCCTGGCGTCAGCTTTCCTTCCTGGTCAGGCGTTCGATCTTCATTGCTCATCTCATGTCTGCTGAGCTTGGCCCCCTTCTGACTAGCCTTGTCGCGGTTTGAAGCTTTCAACCCGAGAAGGGCCTCTCATATGCATTGATGGTCATACACCGCCGCAGGCATCGGCCGGGCAGAGCGTCCAATGAACAGCGACAGCGCTCCAACAAGCCTGGTGATCCCTTGACGGCGACCCGACCCGAGTGACGGCAGCCTCGCACGACAACCAAGCCCATCGCCCGTTCCGAGGTCCGCAAGCTCGAATCTGCACGACAGCGTCGGACCCGCCACTCGGCTCCATATAACTACTTCCGGCGCCAGGTTCGTGGGTCATCCGGATCCGCGTCAGGCCTTAATCCCAACCGTTTCTGAACTGAAGTCCAATTCACGTCCCGGAGCCTCTTAGCGATGCTTTCATCTTGCTCGATCAGACGGTGCAAATCCGCCAAGTGGTTGAGGGACCAAGAAAGTTGATCATCAAGGCCTGCAGGCGCTGGGGTTCCCATTCCAAGCACTTCAAGCCAGACTCGCACTTCGTACGTAGTCCCACCGCGAACGCCAACACTAACACCCCGATTCCCCCGATCATTAAATGTCGATATGTCGATTAGGCCGTCCGTGAAGAGTAGCCTCGCGCTGCCCATCGGCCCATCAAGCGATTGCTCAACCAGCACAAATCCATGAGAGTCGAGGCGTCGCTCAAGGCCAGCAGGAAAACCTGAACTTTCCACACTCATCTCCCGCCTGGAATCATCGCATCACCCGGAGCAGTGAAATTGAAACCTGGACCTAACAAGTAGTTGACCTCCCGCTCGTACCACACTCCGGGGCCCATGTTATGGATGGGAGTTGCGAGCAAGAATGCCGCCACTCGACCACAGCCCGGGAGTCGACCGGGAACCGCTTCTGGCTGACATCGTCTCAGAGGTGCACAAGTTATGTGCATTCGGTCGTCAAGGAGCGATATGCGGGTAGTCGTCAGAGGGTTCCTGGTGGTGATGGCCCTGGCCGGACTGGCCGCGTGTGCGGGTGCGCCCACGGCGGCCGAGGCACCACCGACAGGCGGAAAGCGCCGCAGTCCGCTGCGGTAACCGGCACGCCGACCATCCGATCCGCGTGGACCTCCTTCGCGGTCCACGCCCCGGCAGCAGACGACGGACGCCCGCCCGACGCCCTCGCCCTGCCCCGCCTGGACACCGACTTCACGGTGGCGGCCGCAGTCCATTGCCAGCGAGAGCCGAAGCGACGCGCCGACGGCGGTAAGGACCTGGTCCTCACCGAGGGCCGAGCCACCGACGTGACCGCGCTTCTTGCCGCACTGCGCCTACCCGACGACACGACCCCCGTGGAAGCCTGCACACTGGAGATGCCCTGGGTGCCGAACCTGCTGTTACTCGACGCGCAGGGCCGTTGGATCCGACCGGGACTGCCGACGGATATCTGCGGCACTCTGCGCCCCGAGGTCTCGAACGCGGTGCGAGCCCTACGCCTGACCACCGTCTCGGAGAAGGACGTCCGGGAAGTCGTGTCAGCCGGAGCGGCCGCCTCCAGATGCGGCCAGGGATGGTCAGACGTGCTGGCCACCGAGACCAGAGACCCGAGACCCCTCCCACGGCCACGCAGGGTGTCGCTCCCATCCCAGGTGCGTCTGTGCGTGTACCGGGTGCCGACGCAGCAGCAGGACACGCCCCAGCCAGCCGGGACCTTCGAGTACGGGCTGCTCCTGCCACAGCACCGGCGCGCGGCCATCGAACGGACGCTGACGGCGCTGCGCCCAGCTGAGCAGTGCTCAGACGCCGCACACCGGTTCGCTGCCCTCCAGGACGCCACGATCACGGGCGACGTGGCCTACATCGAACTCGACCACTGCCGACGGGTCCTGGCCACACCGCTGTACGGCCCGCCGATCCTGGTCCAAGCCGACAACGCGCTCATCGAACTGCTCAGCAGGTAGTCGCCCGAGCCAGCCCGACGTCAACCTCCGCGCCGAGACGATGACAGGTTGCTCCACTGTCCACCGGTCGACCTGAGAAGACCAGGGCCAGGAAACGCCAACGATCCCGCCTCGCAGCCAGGCTTGTCGAAACACCCGACGCAGCGACAGCTGGCAACATCTGCAGCGCTTGACGCGAAATCAAGAGACCAGAATGCCGCTTCGTCAGGGATACAGACGAAGCGGCAGGTCAGAGCGTTCCATAGTCAGCGGACCGGAGGCCAACGATCGTCGCCGTTGTCGCTAATGAAGATCATCCGTTACCGGATGTTACCGCCGCTACCTGAGAGGATCTTCATCTTCCCAGGTCAATCGGTCGGGACGGCCGGATTCGAACCGACGACCCCTTGTTACCGTCCGCAATCATCCCGACCTTGTCATTGTTCATCAGGGATAGTCGCTGAGCTGCGCAGACACGATCAGGCGATGATCGCTACTTGTCACTGGTTGTCAGCCACGGGCGGGGGTTTCGGGGGGTAAACGGGGGAAGATCCCCACATGCAGCGGCAAGACTGTTCTGCTCTCCTCGTTCTACGGCGCCACGCCAGCACTCTCGGATACACAAGAACTAGCTCGGCATGAGGGACTCGGCCCGGCTGCCTGGCCCGGGCCTTCAGCCGGTGAGCGCCGTTCAGTACGGCAGAGCCCGGCCAAGTTGCTGGGCGTAGCCGCGGTGTGCGATGAGGATCGCGTCGAGCCACCGGGCCAGCATCTCGTCGGCCCGGAGCACCCGGGTCGTCTCGGCCTGGAAGGACTCGCGGTCGTAGTGGTAGGCGGACTCGACGTCGGGCTGCGCGGCGAGTGCGTTCTCCAGGTAGTCCTCGACGATGGACCCGAGGTTCGGCTGGACCAGATGGCCGACCTCGTCATCGAAGCCGAGGCCCCACCGCAGGCCGTCACCGGTCGAGACGTAAATCTGCGCCACCAGGTCCGCGCGGGCGATCGGATGCTCGTCCCGGGTCTCGTCGGGGCCGGCCAGGCCGATCAGCTCGGCCGGGAACCGGTCGAGGACAGCAGCCGCAGTGGGAAGATCAGCGAGCTGGTCACCGCGGTAAGCCACGCTGCCCTGGCCCGGGGTGCCGCTTTCCGGCTCGACGCCGGGCACCGCGAACGGCGGGAAAGCACTCATTTCTCAGTCCTTCGTATCGGAGGCCGTGTCGCGGGACGGGCCGGAGCCCGCCCCGCGACACCTGGGATCATTCCACCGGGAAGTGGATGGTGAACGGGATCTTGTTCGTCTTCAGGCAGTTGAACAGCTTCTCGGTCATGCCGAGGTCGTTCACGTTGGGCTGACCGCTACCGCTGCCGACGAAGTGCCAGTGGACGCCCTTGACACCCTTGCCCTTCATGTCCGGTTTGCCGGCGTTGGCAGCCTTGATCTTCTCCTGGTTGTCGGGGTTCATGTACCAGGCATCCTTCTCGCACTGGGTGACCTGCTCCAGGATCCGGTCGTCGCCCTGGGCGAAGCCCGACTTCACCTCGTGCAGGATCCAGCCGTCGGTGAGTTCCTCGCCGAAGTCGGCGTCCCGGCCGCCCTTGAACCTGTCGTCGTCCGGCCTGGCCAGCGGCAGCTGCGACCGGCCCACCTTGCCCTGGCTGGCCATCAGCTCGTTGAGGATCGTCTCGCCGTCCTGCCAGCCGTACGCCCAGCGCAGGTTGGGCCCGTCGACGTGCAGCGCGTCCGGGTCGGTCATCATCTCGTGGGTCCGCTTGAGGTCGGTCCGCTTGCCGTTGAGCAGCCGGTCGAAGGTCTTCTTGCTGATCCATCCGTCGGGGACGGCGGAGGCGGTCACGGCGAACGCCGCTGCCGCGTCCTCCGCGACGATAGCGTTGTAGACCTCCGGCATGATGAGCTCGTAGGTGAGCTCCTTGACGGTGTCCGGGATCTTGTCGTACCGGGCGACGTAGCGCGCCGCGTCCATGAGCCGGTGCGCGTACTTGGCGACGAACTTCGCGACCTTGGCCGGGATGGCAACCGCGTCGCCGACGTACGGGACGAGCCCGAGAACGTTGAAACCGACGCTCACCCAGTCGCCGTGGATGATCGCCGCGACGGTGTCGCGGATGTCCGCCAGGGTGCCGGTGATCCAGCCGACCACCGGGATGACGCTGGACGCGCTGGCACACAGGTTGCCGGCGAGCCAGGCCATCGAGTCCTTCTCGGCGAAGTCGCCGGCGAACATGCCGAGCAGGAAGTCGGTGACGTACGTCCACTTGCTGATCTGCTCGTCGAAGCGGCCCGGGTGCAGACCCTTCGACTCGGCGTTGGAGATTTCGTAGTCGTCACGCAGGCCGTCGTTGTCGGTGTCCTGGTTCAGCGCGCTGATCAGGTAATCGAGCTCGACACTGTCGGAGAGGCCGTCGCCGTCGGTGTCCACCTTGGTCGGGTCGGAGCCGAGGTCCTCTTCCGCGAGGTCCCGCACGCCGTCGCCGTCCGTGTCGATCGGCGTGGGGTTCGGGTTGATCGGCTGGCCGTCGCCGGGGACCGGCGGGGCACGCGGCTGGTCGGGAACCAGCGGGTTGGTGCCCTTGGCCACCTCGGCGCCGTCGTTCAGGCCGTCGCCGTCGGTGTCCGCCTCGGTCGGGGAGGTGCCGAGCCGCTGCTCTTCGAGGTTGGTCAGCCCGTCCCCGTCAAGATCCTCGGCGCCGTCGTTCACCGTGTCGTTGTCGGTGTCGTACGCGTTCGGCCGGGTCCAGCCGGCCAGCGCCGTGATCTCGAACTTGTCGGTGAGCTCGTCACCGTCGGAGTCGGCGAGCAGCGGGCTGGAGCCGAAGCGCAGCTCCACCACGTCGACCACACCGTCGTTATCGTGGTCACCCTCGTACGTGATGCCGAACCGGGTGAGTACCCGGAAGCCACTCTCCCAGGCGTCCTCGGCCTGGATGGTGGCGGGCAGAACGTTGGCCTTGACAAGCATCTCGTCGGCCTTGGCCAGGTAACCCTTGGCCGCTTCGAGGTCGGCGAACGCCTCGTCGATGCCGGCCGGAGCGGGCGGCGGAGGCGGGCTGACCCGGCGGAACGGGCCGATCGTCGCCTCGGCGTCCTGGATCGCCGCGTCGGCCAGCAGCCGTACCCCGGTAAGCGCCTTGACCAGCGCGGTGACGTGACCCTGCTCGGCCTCGCCGCTGGGCGGGCTGGCGCCGGTCATCCGGCTCTTGAGGAAGGCCTCGAGGTGCTTCAGGTTGTCGAACGCCGCGGCGGCGTCGGCCGTCCCGTTGAGCCGCGCGCCGTCGAAGTACCGGCTCTTGACGTCGGCCTGCACCGGCTCGAGCCGGCTTTCACCGAGATCGTCACCGACATACGGGCGCAGCGCCTCAGTGCCCTCGATGACGGACGCCTTTGCGTCGAGTTGGTACCTGGTGGCCGGGATCTTGGCGATCTCGACCTGCCAGAGCGGCGTCTCGGCGGCGGCCGCCGGTGTGCCGAGGAGGGCTATCGGAGCAACGACGGCCGCGGACAGCGCGGCCGCCATTCTCCGGCGTAGTGGTAAACCACGTCTCACAATGTTCCCCCAGTGTGTGGCGAGTTGCCCAATGAACCCGTTTTCAACCTGGCATCGAGCTCGGCGGCACCGGACCACAGAACAGCGCCGGCCACTGCCGGCCCCACCGCGTCGAAGAGGTTCAACGTGGGGGGATCGTATAGAGCCCCATGTATATTTAATATATATTTACAAATATATGTGGGCTGGCCTGCGGAAACTTAAGCAGCAGGCAGACGTTGGGAACCGGCAGGCGTCACTCGCCCGGCTCATCGCGCGGTGACGGCGAGGCAGCTGTCCTCCAGGCCGGGATCCATCGAGGCTCTTCGAAGTTAGGCGGGGTTGAGGTGTCCGCGCCGTCCGCACGGGGATCCGCGACTGGCAGCGACCGATCCCCGGCAAGCCCGAACCGCGGCACAGCGGCGATCTGGCGGACGTCGTCGACCTGATGCTCGCCACCGGCGCCCGCATCGGCGAGATCCTCGCCCTGCGATGGGAGGACCTGAACCTCGCCGCCGAACGCCCCACCCTGACGATCTGCGGCACACTCGTCTTCGTCAAAGGCCAGGGCTTCTTCCGCCAACCCTGGACCAAGAGCGACGCCGGCTGGCGGATGGTCGTGCTGCCCCGGTTCGCCGTCGGCATGATCATGACCCGCAAGCTCGTCGCCGCCGACAACCCCCACGACGCGATCTTCGCCTCCCGACGCGGCACCTGGCTGTCACCCAACAACGTCCGCCGTCAGTGGCGCGAGGCCCGCGCCGACACCGACCTCGCCTGGGTCACCCCCCACACCTTCCGCAAGACCGTCGCCACCCTCATCAAAGAAGAGACCAACACGAAAAGCGCCGCAGCACAGCTCGGACACTCCAGCGAGGAGGTCACCGCCACGTACTACATCGCCAAGCCCGCTCAAGCCCCGGACGTCTCGGACATCCTCGAGCGACTCCGCACCGACCACGGAAGCCGGCAACATCCCGCACCCGCCCTGCCCAACGATGCGCAGGGATGACGAACCTGGTTGCCGACCCCGGTAAATGGGGGATTTTCGGGGGGCGATTCAAAACCCCATCGACAAACTTAAAGCCCTGACCAGCGTTTCCGCTGGTCAGGGCTTTTTGTCTGTCGGGACGGCCGGATTCGAACCGACGACCCCTTGACCCCCAGGCAACGATCTCGACGCGCCAGCCTGCCGCGACTGTCGACTACGCTGGGCAACCTCGTCCGTCGGTGTCCACTGGCGTCCAGCCTTGTGTTCCTCGATCGTCACTCAGTTAGTCACCCAGGGAGTCATTCCGTGGCCCGCTTCCCCCATGGCGTCGAGCCTGCCCCATCGTGCCTCGGAACAGTAACCCTGCACGAGGACGATTCGACGGAGTGCAGCCGAGAGGACTGCCCGGGGACCGGCACCCTTCACTGGGACGTCGATGCCTGCGAAGCATCCGCCTGCGGCCACTGTCCGTCGGGACAAACGTGGAGCCACTGGACGCCTTCGGTGTGAAAGAACCATCACCGGTCGCTGTAGTGCGTTGCGAGCGTAAACGACCTGCCGGAACAATCCACAGGGGTCCACGGACGTCCGTCCTCGCTCGTGCCCGTCGTCACCCATTTAGTCGGGGCTGTCTCGCTAACGGTGTTTTCGGCAATCTTGGTTAGTAGGTTTCAGCGGCGGGGAAGCGGTCGCTGAAGGTGATGGCGAAGGCGTTCAACGCGGGTTTCCAGCGCATCGTCCATCGGGTTCTGCCTGCTCCGGTGGGGTCCAGGGACCGAGTCACCAGGTACAGGCACTTCAACGCGGCCAGCTCGTTGGGGAAGTGGCCACGGGCCTTCACGGCCCGTCGGTAGCGGGCGTTCAACGACTCGATCGCGTTGGTCGAGCAGATCACCTTGCGGATCTCCACGTCGTAGTCGAGGAACGGGATGAATTCGGCCCACGCGTTGTCCCACAACCGGATCACCGCCGGATACCGCCTGCCCCACTTCTCCGCCAAGTCGTCGAACGCGGCGCGGGCCGCCTGGGCGTTCACTGCGGTGTAGATCGGCTTGATGTCGTGCTTCAGCGCGTCCCAGTACTTGCGCGACGTGAGCCGGAAGGTGTTGCGGATCAGATGGATGATGCACGTCTGCACCACCGTCTGCGGCCACACGTTCGTCACGACCTCGGGCAGGCCTTTGAGGCCGTCGCAGACGAGGAAGAACACGTCCTTCACGCCCCGGTTACGCAGGTCGGTCAGCACGCTCATCCAGAACTTCGCGCCCTCACCACCCGTGCCAGCCCACAGCCCGAGGATGTCCTTCTCCCCGTCGAGGGTGACCCCGATCGCGGCATAGAACGGCCGGTTCGCGACCTGCCCGTCGCGGACCTTGACCACGATCGCGTCGATGAACACCGCCGCGTAAATCGCATCCAGCGGGCGATGGGACCAGTCGGTCATCTCCTCGATCACCTTGTCGGTGATCCGCGAAATGGTCTCCTTGCTGACCGAGGCGCCGTAGATCTCGGCGAAGTGAGCGCTGATCTCTCCGGTGGTCAGCCCTTTGGCATACAGCGACAACACGACCTCGTCGACCCCGGACAGGCGGCGCTGCCGCTTGCGGACGATCTGGGGCTCGAACGTGCCAGCCCGGTCCCGCGGCACGTCGATCTGCACCGGCCCGTTGGCCTCGGTCAGCACCGTCTTCGAGCGGGTGCCGTTGCGGATGTTGCCCGACTCCACCCCAGCCGACTCATGTTTCTCGTAGCCGAGGTGTTCGGTCATCTCCTCGTTCAGCGCGGTCTCCAGGACCGACTTGGTCAACTGCTTGAGCAGCCCGTCCGGGCCGGTCAGGGACAGCCCTTGTTCCTTGGCCGCCCGGACCAACTCGGCCGCGGCCTTCGCCTCAGCCGATGGCTCAGGCCGCTTCTTACGTCCGGTCTGGTCGTTCAGTGTCGCGGTCATCACGGCACCCTCCTCACCAGGCACAACGCCTGGCGGGTCAGGCCGGAAACACCGTTAGATCCACAGACCCATTTAGTCACTCAGCCGTTGTTGGAGCGGGTCTCTGTCGGCATATCAACCTCCGCACCAGGCCCGGAGTTGTTGCTCGCTGTCAGGAAGGTTGTAGCGGGTGAGCAACCTGGGCGCGGCCTGCAGGACGTTGCTGCTCAACAGGGTCGAGAGGGCTCTCTGCTGAGTCGGGGTGAGGTCGGCGAATCGCACACCGTCGGGTATCGGCCCGCTGGGGAAGGCGGCGTCTAACAGAGCGGTGAGTAGGGTGAAGGCGTCTGCGGTGGGATCAGCCGTAGCCGCCCTTTCGGCCAGCACATCGATCCGGTCACCAGCGACTTCCGGAGTCAGGTCTGCGATCGTCAGGGCAGCCATGCTGGCCATGTCACCTTCGAAGAACGGCCAATAGGGCACGGGTTCAATGGCCCCGAAGAGGCAGGCATAGAGCTCACTGACCAGGGATCGATCCGGATGCCTCAGTATCCGCGACAGGCCCAACACCGCCGACCAGCGCTCGGCACGGTTGACGCTGCCTCGCCGGGCAGAAAGCGCGTCGACCAACACTTCGCTGCCGTTAGGGCAACTCAGGCCCGCCGCGACGCAGGCAGTTGCCGCGACGACCGGCTCCGGCTCCCGACGGATGAGACCGGCCAACGCTGGGCCGACCAAGCCCTCGTCCTCAGGGAACCAGGCGAGCAGATAAGCCGCGTACAGCCGGACCGCAGCCTCGGACGCCTCCAGCGCTGCCACATAGACAGGCACCCCGGCCCGCACAGCGTCATACGCCTCGATCGTCCACCGCTGCTCATCACGAGCTCCCTCGACGTCCCCCCATTCGGCCCCCCGTGCCCGTGCGCTGCGCTCCTCCTCATTCGGTGCCGCTGCGATCCAGTCCCGATGCTCCGCTTCCAACTCCTCTCGGCTCATCGGCACGCGACGCTGCACCTCAGCCCTCATGTCTGACGGATCAGAACGGTCGCTGAGCCAGGAACTCTCATCGCCCACCGCGATCGCCGCCAACACCTGGCAGGCAGCAAAGCGGTCCGGGGCCGCCGGATCAGCAACGATATCGATCAGGTGAGAGGCCACCGCAGCACTTGCCTCGAACCTGGAGCCCTGGTGCACGAGCAGGTCGATGAGATCGCTGTACGCACGTTGGCGAACCTCCTGGCTGTCTGACCTGATAGAGCGTAGTAAGGCCGGGATCTCGATGGCGGGGCCGAACGCGTGGCTCACCGAGGACCAGTCAACCTCTTTGGCGGGTATCGAGCGCTGGGGCATCCGACCACCCTAAGTGTGAGAAGCCGCTGGTGCTGCCCAGCCCTAGCCCAGGCGATTCCATCCCGTCTGCCGTCGACCCGCCCTCTTGGGGAGCGGGCTGCCGCCCGGCCCGCCACGTCAAGCGGACCTTGACGCAGGTTCGGACGCTGGCGGGTCGGGCGGTGGTTTGCTCGGCTTGCCCGGGTCGATGGCAGGCGGGATGGCCTACCGCAACCACCCACGCACCCGGCACCCGCCGACGGAGCCCCGGTCATCCTGGAGCCGGAGCGCCCCCGCCGGAGGCGCAGTAACCGCAACCCCGCGACCGCCGCCAGCTCGCCAACGCGGCCGGCGTCCGTTCCCCTACGCCGCGCGGGTCCTGGCCGCGCGGCCAGGCCGGCTGCCGGCCCACCACACCACCGGTCAACGACCTGTCGTTCTGCGGCGGCCCCTTGGGCTTCTCGCTTCCGCGCCAGCCGCCGGGCGTGTTGCGTGGCCGGAGTCGGAGCGCCAGCGGAGCGACGGACGCGCGCCCAGACGGCGGCGCGTGCGGCCCGTTCAGGGCCGCCTTGAAGACGTACAGAAAGTTCTCACCACTTCGCCGGCAGCCGGCCCATGACGGACCGGTCGGTACGGGTCACGCGCTCCGGATGGTGTTCCACTCGTCCGCGAGCACGGAGTAGAGGAGCGAGTCGCGCCAGGCTCCGTTGGTGAAGACGTGGTCGCGGATGCGGCCCTCGTACTGCATGCCCAGTCGCTCTGCCACGGCGACGGACGCGGCGTTGTCGGGTCCGATGGCTGCCGAGATGCGGTGCAACCCCAGGTCCCGAAACCCGAACTCTGTCAGGGTGCGTACGGCATCGGTGGCATAGCCGCTCCCCCACTGGTCGGCGCGGATGGCGTAGCCCAACTTCGCCGCCTTGACACCGTCGAGCCCGAGCCTGGCGAAGCCGATTAAATCGTCTCCTGGCAGGGTCACGGCCAAGTAGTACTCATTGCGCGGCTCAAGCTTGGCTCGGGCTACCGCCCCCTCGATCATTGCTGTCGCGGCCTCAAGGTCCCGGTTGTCGAACGAGAGCCATTGGGTGACACGCTCGTCGCCGACGAGGGACAAGGAAGGGGCCGCGTCGTCGCTGCGGAACTCTCGCAGAATGACGGCGCGGCCCTTCAACATCACGGGGTACATGCCCTGATCTTGCCCTACCGGGGAAGCGCCCTCAGCGGGGTGCTGGTGAAGTCCTCGATCTGTTGGAGGAGGTCCCGCCCGTCGGCAGCTAGCCCAGCTCGGGTCACGGCCTGGTGCACACGCTGAACGGAGTGGACGATGCCGTTGATGCGTTGGTCGGACGGTAGCTCAAGGACCGGCCCGATCGCATCGATGGCACCCTCCAAGTCCCGGGCAGCGATCCGGGCGATGGCGAGGTCGGAGTGTGATCCGGCCTGGTCACCAAACGCCCATGCCGGGTCGTTCGGGTTGGCGTAGGCGTTGACGGCGCGGGTCGAGAGGTCGACGGCCTGCTCTGCCTCGTTCGGCAGCCACGCGAGGGCGTCCGCCGCGTAGTAGAGCGTACGAGGCTGGTTGAACGTGCAGATGCCGCCCAGCTCGTCGACCTCGTCCGGCTCGACCTGCTCCCACGCCTCCTCAGCCGTCCTGATGGCGGCAAGAGCCTTCTCGCTGTTGCCGAGTGCGGCGTAGCCACGAGCAGCGCTGACCGGCAACCAGACGGAGGTCGTACCTCCGGTGCCGGCGGCGAACCTGCTGCCCGCCTCCGCGTACCGGACGGCCTCGGCGTACCGGCCTGCCCAGTAGGCGACCATGGATTGCAGGCCACGAAGCCAGGCACGAAGTCCGTTGTGGTCGGCTTGATCGGCGCACAGCACAGCCGTACGGGCTTGCAGCATCGCGGCGTGCGGGTCGGCGAGGTCATGGGACGCCTTGGCGAGCAGCCCGCTCGTGACGGCGGTAAGGAAATGTAGTTGCCGGGCCTGCTGCGGCGTCTGTCTGCGCTCCAGCAGAGCGAACAGGGTGTCCTGAGTTTCGACCATGTCGCCGAGCAGTTCGGTGAGTGGCCGCTGCGGGTAGGCCAACGCCAAGCGCTGAACGTCGTCACGCAGTTGTTCGACTGCTTCTGGCGTGGTGCTCTCGGCGGCGAGGAGGGTGAAGCGTCGTGCTCGTTCGGCTGCCATCTTGATCAGACTCCTTTCGTTGCCGGGGGACGGCAGCACTAATGAGCCGTCGTCGGTAGCCGGCTTGGCTATGACAAGTTCCGGAGTCCAGGGCCGGAGAAGTTCTTCGAGTGGCATGCCGAACATCGCCTGTAGTGCGCGCCGGGTGGCGGGAGTCGCGCCCGCTGTTCCTCGCTCGCCTCGGGCCATACGACCGAGGTGACGGGCGCTGATGGCAGCGGGTTCCTCCAGCCGGAAAAACGCCTCAGCCATCTCTTCGTAGGTGCGTTCACGCTGCTGGATGAGGTACTCCAGCATGGTTCGGGGTGTGCGGCGTGTGTTTGCCACTGCTTCCCCTCCTCGCTCTGGGCTCCTACGTCGACGGTCGCGCACCTGCATGGCATCCCTCAACAGATGTCCCTCGATTGTCCACCGATGGTCCGTCAGAGGTCCTGATCGGGACCTCGATAGGTCCTGATCAATGACGCCACTCTCTCAGTGTGAGCCAGAACGGCACACCTTGACGAGCGAGTAGCGATGAGGAGGCAGCGCCATGGCCAGTTCCCTGCTGATGCCGGCGATCGCCATGATTGTCGGCACCGCCCTGCTGAGCTTGCAGATCTACATCATGACCCGAATCAACCACGGCGCTACCCGGAGCCCGCGACGGTCCAGGAAGCTCAGCGACAACGGAGCGAGGGGCAGCATTCGCTACAGCGTGGGTGCTGCCCCGTCCCGTATCCTGAGCGGTGATGACTCCTACGACCGATCCATCCGAGCTGCCGGACGACTGGTGGACAGCGGCGGAATGCGCTGCCTTCCTCGGGATCGCGCGCGGCACCTGGACGGCGTACGTCACGCGGGACCAGGCCCCCGCCCCGGAGCGGATGTTCGGGCGCTCCCCGGTGTGGCGTCCCCGGACCGTCAAGAGCTGGGCGGCGTCACGCCCCCGTCACGGCAAGTAGCCTCGATCCTTCCCTCCACAGCACCCGTGCTGTAAAGTCGGCCTCAATACAGCACCGGTGCTGTATGGCAATCCAATAGATGGCCCCGACGGGCTGCAACCCGTCGAGGCCGGTGCATCGGCTCCCTGCGAAAGGACCAACCGATGCCTGTTCAGCGTACCCAAAACCCTGCGTGTCGCGTCTCGGGTCTTCAGACGGACGCTCCTGCCGTGCCCTCCTTCACTGGGCATTGGTCGGTGGCGTCGACCCCTGTCGAGGCGTCGTGCGACTCGCCTGCGGGCTCTCGCTCGCATCTGTCTCCCGCTGACTACGGCCCTACCGTCCACTCCCACACCCGCACCGCTACCAGTCCCTGCAACGAACGGCTCCGAGAGCTACTGCTCTCCCTCGGTGAGTCCCCTGCGGACTTCGCCGGCAAGCTCGGTGTCGATCCGAAGACCGTCGAACGGTGGATTGGCAGCCGCGCCCGCACTCCGCATCCGCGTATCGCCTACCAGGCCGCGCGGCTGCTCGACGTGGACGTCACCTACCTGTGGCCCACCATCCACGGCCGCCGCGCCTCGAAGATCTCCGGCACTGACGAACTCCTGGCCATGTGGCCCGGACGTGCCGCCGTCCCCGCCGACCTGTGGCCCCGGCTGTTCGCCGAAGCCCAGCGGCGCATCACCATCATGGGCGACCCCGGCCTACCGGACCTCATCCCCAACCTCGCCCGGCTCCTGGTCGACAAGACCAACCAGGGCGTCCAGGTCCGGATCATCCTCGCCGACCCCGACGCCACCCCCAACCCCCTCGACAAGGCCCGCGCCATCGCCGCACAGGCCACCTACCAACCCCTCACCCAGCACGGCGTCACGGTCTGCCACTACCCGGGCAGCCTCGCCACCACCATCCTGCGCATCGACGACGACCTGATCGTCCGCACCGGCATCGACGGATGCCCCGCCGCCTTCGCCCCCGTCATCCACCTGAGGGCACTCACCGACGGCCCGCTGTCCCGGTCCTACCTGACCAGCCTCGACAGCATCACCGAAACCGCCATCCCGCTGACAATCGGCCTGCGGGCGGTGGCCTGATGACCACCACCTCAACCTCCACCGGCTACCGGTGGCGTCAACCCCGCCTTGTCCGAGGCTGGGAACCGGTCCAACTCATCGGCCGCTTGAAGATCCTCGCCGCTCGTGACGGTGTGGAACTGCCGAAGACCTACCAACTCATCCGCGACATCTACCTGTGGGAGCACCACCGGGCCGACCTGCCCGCACCCGTGGCCTCCCTGCTCGGCCGGATCTTCGACGGACCCAACCCGTTCGCCACCGGCCCCGTCCAGCACCTCCCGATGAAGGCGGCCCGCAACCGTGGCCGCTGACCTCATCGCCGTTGTCCCGGATCAGTGCACCACTGCTGGTCCGGGGCTCCGGCCCACCCTCGCCCCGTCGGTCGGCTCGTTCGTTGGTCGGGATGAGTCCGCGTTCCACCGGGCCACCGACCCGAACGTCTTCGACTGGCTCGACCACGTCAAGGCAGCCGCGGGCTGCTCCCACCCGATCCGCCTCTCGGGCGAGGTCGCCACCGTCGACCGGGCCACCGGCCAACTCCTGTCCGCCGCCCGGACCGAAAACATGCCGGACGGAGAGATCTACAAGCCGTGCGGCAACCGCCGCCACGCCGTCTGCCCCTCCTGCGCCCGCACCTACCAACGCGACGCCTACCAACTGCTGCGCGCCGGACTCGCCGGCGGCAAGGGCATCCCCGCGTCCGTCGCTGGGCATCCGGCAGTGTTCGTCACCTTCACCGCCCCGTCGTTCGGCATCGTGCACACCCGCAACGTGAAGCGGCACACCTGCGGCAACCGTCGCCGCTGCGACTGCCGGGCCGAACCCTGCCACGCGCGCCGGGCCACCGACCCCACCGCCCGACCCTGCCAGCATGGGCAACCGTCGGTCTGCTGGGCGCGTCACGAGGAGAACGATCCTCGGCTGGGTCAGCCGTTGTGCCTGGATTGCTACGACTACGACGCCCAAGTCGTGTGGAACCACTCCGCACCCGAGTTGTGGCGCCGCACCACCATCGCCATCACCCGACACCTGCGCACCCGCGCCCGGCAGCTCGGGTTGCCCTGGGTGGAGCAGGTCACCGCCTCCGGTCGGGTCCGTCGGGTGCCGCCGGCCAAGCCGTCGTTCGGCAAGGTCGCTGAGATGCAACGCCGTGCTGTCGTGCACTACCACGCGATCGTCCGTCTCGACGGCATCCACCCCTACGACCCCGACGCCGTCATCCCACCCCCGGCAGCCTTCGGCGTTGACGACCTGGTCGCCGCCGCCGAACACGCCGCCGCCACCGTCACCTTCACCACCCGCCCACACCCCGCGCAGCGGGCAGGCTGGCGCATCGCCTGGGGCGAGCAGGTCGACGTCCGCCCGATCGCCGCTGATGGCGAGATCACCGACGGCAAGGTCGCCGGCTACCTGGCCAAGTACGCCACCAAGTCCACCGAGGCCACCGGGCACGTGTCCCGCCGCCTCGACGGCGAGGTCATCGACCTCTACGCCAACGAGCACGGCAGCCACCCTGAACGGCTTGTTGACGCCTGCTGGACCCTCGGCGGTAACCGCGACTGGCAGCACCTCCGACGGTGGGCGCACATGCTCGGCTTCGGCGGCCACTTCCTCACCAAGAGCCGCCGCTACTCCACCACCTTCCGCATCCTGCGCAATGCCCGCGTCGTCTGGCGACGCACTGAGACCGGCCACGAATACGCCGACCAGACCGAGGAAGAGACGACGCTGATCGTCGGGCTCCTCACCTACGCCGGGTCCGGCTGGCGCACCACCGGAGACGCACTGCTCGCCAACACCGCTGCCGCCATGGCCCGCGAGCGGCACGAGGTAGCCCGCGAGGAGTTCGCCGCCGTGGCCTGATCCACCCACCGATTCACCGTCAAGACCGGCTTGACGGTCAACCACCGATCCGAGGAGAGGTAGCCCATTGCCCACCATCCTGACCGCACCCGAGAGAAAGGCGCTCTACCGAATCCCCGAAGCCATGACCCTGCTCAGCCTGTCCCGCTCCGTGATCTACGAACAGATCCGCGCCGGCCGCCTGCGCACCGTCCGACAAGGCCGCACCCGCCTCGTCCCTGACGCGGCGATCACCGCCTACGTCGACCTGCTCGAACACGAAGCCCAGAAAGGAGGCACCCGATGACCACACGCCGCGCCCGAGGCGAAGGCGGCCTGCACTGGGACGAGTCCCGGCAACGCTGGATCGCCACCATCACCGTCGGCTACACCCCAGCCGGCAAACGCATCGTGCGCAAAGGCAGCGGCAGGACCAAGACCGAAGCCCGCACCAAACTGCGCGAGAAGATCCGCGACTACGAAGACGGCCTCGCCCTGGTCCAGGGCGGACACACCGTGGCCGACGCTCTCACCGACTGGCTCACCTACGGCCTGAGCAACCAGTCCGAGAGCACAAGGGCCAACTACACCACCCTTGTGCGCTCCCACATCATCAGCGACCTCGGCGCGAGGAAGCTGCGGGATCTCAGCGCGACCGATGTTGACCGCTGGCTCATGGGCAAAGCCCAACGACTGAGCACCCGCACCCTGCGGCTCCTGCACTCGCTGCTCAACCGCGCGGTCAATCGAGCCATGGCGCGAGACAGGGTCGAGCGCAACGTTGTGGCACTTTGCGAAGTGCCCACAGGTCGCGGCGGCCGTCCCTCGAAGTCGTTGACGCTCGGCCATGCCAAGGCGCTTCTAATCGCTGCCGAGAGCAGCTCGTTGCACGCCTACATCGTCGTCTCACTGCTGACCGGCGCTCGCACCGAGGAACTGCGAGCCCTCACCTGGTCACACGTCGACCTCGCCGGCAAGCCGGACAACGATCCCCCGGTGCCGCCATCCATTCAGGTCTGGCGCTCGGTCCGCGCCGACGGAGACAC
This sequence comes from Micromonospora sp. CA-259024, assembly GCF_050936255.1. Lineage (NCBI taxonomy): Bacteria > Bacillati > Actinomycetota > Actinomycetes > Micromonosporales > Micromonosporaceae > Micromonospora > Micromonospora sp. CA-259024. The sequence continues at coordinate 3,019,616 of NZ_JBNJND010000001.1, forward strand.
CAAGACCAAGAAGTCGCGTCGCACCCTGGCCCTGCCGGCCCGGTGCGTCACCGCACTCGCCACCCACCACGAGCGCCAGGGCCAGGGCCAGCCTGCCGCTGATCGTCTCGTCTTCGCCTCTGCCACGGCACGGCCCTCGACCGGCACAACGTGCTTCGGGCCTTCCGCCCCGTCGTCGCCAAAGCGGGCCTCGACCCGCGCGACTGGACTCCCCGCGAACTGCGGCACAGCTTCGTGTCCCTACTGTCGGACAGCGGCATGAGCCTCGAACAGATCGCGGACCTCTGCGGCCACTCCGGCACGACCGTCACCGAGAGCGTCTACCGGCACCAACTACGGCCGGTCCTCCTGGGCGGCGCAGTCGCCATGGACCGGATCTTCGACGCTGAAGCGTAGTCACTCAGTTAGTCACCCAGGTACGACAAAGGGGCCGTCTCGATCTTCCGAGATGGCCCCTCACCTGCGTCGGGACGGCCGGATTCGAACCGACGACCCCTTGACCCCCAGTCAAGTGCGCTACCAAGCTGCGCTACGTCCCGCCCCCGCGTGGTTTCCCCCGCGGCAGCCGGTACAGCTTATCGCAGCGGCTTCGGGTCGTCCGCACAGGCCCCACCCGCGTCGCGAGGTGACCGAACCACCGCACACCCCCTACAGCGTCCTAGGAGGGTGGGGTAGGGAAATGCCGGATGGGCGCGGGGCCCATCCGGCATTTTTGGCGTACGGGGTCAGCCGTGGGCCTTGCCGCGACCACCGGGGCCGAGCTTCTTCCGCGGGCGGACCGAGATCTCGATCGGGCTGCCCTCGTAGCCGAATTCCTCGCGGAGCTTGCGCTCGACGAAGCGCTGGTAGCCGGCGTCCAGCGGGCCCGTGGTGAAGAGCACGAACCGCGGCGGCGCCACCCCGGCCTGCGTCGCGAACAGGATCCGCGGCGCGCGTCCACCCCGCACGGGGTGGGGGGTGGCCTGCACCAGCGCGGTCAACCACTGGTTGAGCTGCGCGGTCGGCACTCGGGTTTCCCAGCTGGCCAGGGCCTTGTTCAGGGCCGGGGCCAGCTTGTCCACCGCGCGGCCGGTCATCGCCGACAGGTTCAAGCGGATCGCCCAGGGGATGCGGCGCAGCTCCCGGTCGATCTCCTTGTCCAGGTAGTACCGACGGTCGGCGTCGACCAGGTCCCACTTGTTGAACGCGATGACCATCGCCCGGCCGGCTTCGGTCACCATCGACAGGATCCGCTGGTCCTGCTCGCTGATCGGCTCGCTGGAATCCAGCAGGACCACGGCCACCTCGGCGGCCTCGATCGCACCGGCGGTGCGCAGGCTGGCGTAGTACTCGGTGCCACTGGCCTTACCGACCCGCTTGCGCAGCCCGGCCGTGTCCACCAGCTGCCAGGTCTGACCACCGATCTCGACCAGGCTGTCCACCGGGTCCACAGTGGTGCCCGCCACCGAGTCGACGACCGCCCGCTCCTCACCGGAGAACCGGTTGAGCAGGCTGGACTTGCCCACGTTCGGTCGCCCGACCAGCGCCACCCGGCGCGGCCCGCGCGGCCGGTTCTCCACGATCGCCGGCGCTTCCGGCAGGGCGGAGAGAATGGCGTCCAGCAGGTCGCCGGAGCCGCGCCCGTGCAGCGCGGAGACCGGGAACGGTTCACCGAGGCCGAGCGACCAGAGTGAGGTCGCCTCCATCTCGATGGAGGTGTTGTCGGCCTTGTTCGCCACCAGGATCACCGGCTTGGCGCTGCGCCGCAGCATCTTCACCGCGGCTTCGTCCACGTCGGTGGAGCCCACCATCGCGTCGACCACGAAGAGGACGACGTCGGCGGTGACGACCGCCGTCTCGGCCTGCGCCGCGATGGCCGCGGCCCGGTCCTTCGCGTCCGGCTCCCAGCCGCCGGTGTCCACCACGGTGAACGCCCGGCCGTTCCACTGCGCGTCGTACGGCACCCGGTCCCGGGTCACGCCGGGGACGTCCTCGACGACCGCCTGCCGGCGGCCGATGATCCGGTTGACCAGTGTGGACTTGCCCACGTTGGGGCGCCCGACCACGGCCACCACCGGCTGCGGGCCGGCCTGCTCCTCGACGGCGACGTCGGGCTCACGCAGCTCGACCCACCCCGCACCCTCACTACGCTCGCTCATGCCGCTCCTTCGCTTCGCTCCGGACCGTCATGAGGCACGTCCGCACTGAACCCGATGATTCGCTCACTACGCTCGCTCATGCCGCTCCGACGCTTCGCTCCGGACCGACGACGCGCGCTCATGCCACGCCCCGCTCGCTGAGCAGGTCACGCAGCCGCGCCACGACCTCGTCGATACCCAGCTCGGTGGTGTCCAGCACCACCGCGTCCGGCGCCTGCGCCAGCGGGTTGACCTTGCGGGTCGAGTCGAGACGGTCCCGCCGCGCCAGGTCCGCGGCGGTGGCCGCCACGTCGACGGCGTCCTCGGCGCTGCGCCGGGCCGCCCGGGCCGCCTCGGAGGCGGTCAGGAAGACCTTGAGGTCAGCGTCCGGCGCCACGACCGAGCCGATGTCGCGACCCTCGACCACCATCCGGCCCGCGTTGACGATCATCTCGCGCTGCCGGACGACCAGCAGCTCGCGGACCGCCGGCACCGCGGCGACGGCGGAGACCGCCCCGGTCACCTCGGCGCCACGGATCTCCACGTCCACGCCCACGCCGTCGACGGTCACGCCGTACCCCTGCGGGTCGGTGCCGATGCGCAGATCGACCTCGCCGGCGACCTTCGTCACCGACGCGGCGTCGGTGAGGTCCACGCCGGAGCGCAGCACGGCCCACGTGATCGCCCGGTACATCGCCCCGGTGTCCAGGTAGCGCGCACCGATGCCAGCGGCGAGCCGCCGCGACACGGTGGACTTACCCGAACCGGACGGCCCGTCCACAGCGACCACACATCGCCCGGCCCGTACGTTTTCTTCCACCGTGTCCTCCTCAGCCCGTACCTCACGGATCGCCCGGTGATTCGGCGCCGCAAGCGGTTGTCCATCGTCATCAATCATGCCCGGGGTCCGTGGCGGACCCACGCGCGATGCCGCCGGAGGCGACCCACGCCACCGAGCGGCCGCGTCTCGGCCGTCCCGGAGCCTACCGGCAGCCGTACCCCGAACTCGGGGGTCAGTCACTCACCGCGTTGAACAGGGCGGCGACCTCGGCGTTGGTCAACCGCCGGATCCGTCCGGTCCGCAGTTCACCCAGCCGGATGGGACCGATCGAGGTACGCACCAGCCGGGTGACCGGGTGGCCGACCTCCTCCATCAGCCGTCGGACGATGTGCTTGCGGCCCTCGTGCAGGCTCAGCTCCACCTGGGCGGATTTACCCAGAGTGTCCACCACCTTGAACGAGTCGACCTTGACCGGCCCGTCCTCCAGCTCGACGCCGGCCAACAGGCGCTTGCTCAGGTTGCGCGGGATCGGCCCGACCACCTCGGCGAGGTAGGTCTTCAGCACCTGGTACGAGGGGTGCATGAGCTTGTGCGCGAGGGTGCCGTCGTTGGTGAGCAGCAGCAGGCCCTCACTGTCCGCGTCGAGCCGCCCCACGTGGTAGACCCGCTGCTCCACGCGGTTGCCGATGAACTCGGCCAGCTCGTTGCGTCCCTTATCGTCCGCCATGGTGGTAACCACCCCGCGCGGCTTGTTCATCGCCACGTAGACCAGGCGGGTGTCGACCTGGAGGCGCTCGCCGTCCACGTGGATCACGGCGGTGGCCGGGTCGACCTTGTCGCCGAGCTTCGCCACCCGGCCATCGACCGTGACCCGGCGGCGGAAGATCAGGTCCTCGCAGGCGCGCCGGGAACCCACGCCGGCGGCGGCGAGCACCTTCTGCAGGCGCTCAGCGCCCTCGTAGACGGGGGCATCGGGTTTGGGAGACCGGTTATCGGGTCGCATCAGCAAGCTCTTCTACGTCGTCGGGCAGGAAGGGAGCGAGGGGCGGTAGCTCGTCGACGGTGTTCAGCCCGAGCTTCTCCAGGAACAACGTGGTGGTCCGGTAAAGGAACGCCCCGCTGTCCGGTTCGGTGCCGCACTCCTCGACGAGGCCGCGAGTCACCAGCGTACGGATGACCCCGTCGCAGTTCACACCCCGGATGGCTGAGATTCGCGAACGGGTCACCGGCTGCTTGTAGGCGACCACGGCGAGCGTCTCCAACGCCGCCTGGGTCAGCCGTACGGACTGCCCGTCCAGTACGAACCGTTCGACGTACGTAGCGTATTCCGGCCGGGTGTACAGCCGCCACCCGCCGGCCGCCCGGCGCAGCTCGAACCCGTGCCCGGCCGCGGTGTAACCGGCGGCGATCTCGTCGAGCATCGGCCCGACCCGTTCGGCCGGCTGCTCCAGCACCTGGGCGAGGACCAACTCGCTGACCGGCTCGTCGACCACCAGCAGGATCGCCTCCAGCGCGCCGCGCAACTCGGCGTCGGACAACTCCGGCGCGGGCGCCGGCGCGGCCGTCGCGCGCCGCTTCCCCACCACCTCCCGACGGGGTACGCCGGCAGCGTCGCCGGGCTGCTCAGGCTCGCCGGAGGGCGTGGGCCGGGGCAGGTCCTCGGCACGAGGGTCGGTGGTCGGTGCCGGGGCCGACTGGTCGGGCTGGACGTCCACGCCGTCGGCTTCGGGGGGCACCTCGCCGCCGTCGGCTTCGAGCTGGGCGTCGTCGTCGGCTTCAAGCTGGGCGCCGCCGCCGTCGGCTTCGAGCAGGGCGTAGCCGCCGTCGTCGGCTTCGGGCTGGGCGTCGACGTCGTCGGCTTCGGGGGTGCTGGCGGCGGGTGGGCGGGGGCGGTCCCACGGCGGCACCCAGGCGGCGGCCTGGTCGGCCAGGGAGTCCCGGCGTTCCTCGTCACTCATCCCGCTCACCTTCCGTCGTTCCCGTCCCGCCCGGTCCCCCGGCCTCACCCGGTAGCGCCGGCCCGACCTCCGCCACCGGCGACCCGATGGCCGCCGCATCCGCGGTCGACGCGGCGACCGGAGCCAACCCGGCCCCGGTCGGCTCCGGGTCGGCCGGGGTGCCCGCGTACTCGTCGACGTGCACCTCGGTGTCGCCGTCGGCGGGGCCGGTCCAGCGCACGGTCAGCTCCTCCAGGGCCTGCTCCTGCACGAAGGAGACCAGGCCCTCCCGGTACAGCTCCAGCAGCGCGAGGAACCGCGCCACCACCTCCAGGGTCGCCTCGCAGTCGGCGCAGAGCAGCGAGAACGTGGCCGTGCCGGCCCGGCGCAGCCGGGCGGTGAGGATCGCCGCGTGCTCGCGGACACTGACCCGGACCATGTGCACGTGGGCGATGGAGACCTCCGGCACCGGCTTCGGGGTCATCGCCTTCACGGCCAGCTTCAGCAGCCGCTGCGGGCCGATGCCGAGCACCAGGTCGGGCAGCGCCTCGGCGTAGCGGGGCTCCAGGCTGACCGCCCGCGGATACCGTCGGCCGCCGACGGCCTCCAGCTCGGCGATGTGCGCCGCCGCCTCCTTGTACGCCTTGTACTGCAGCAGCCGGGCGAAGAGCAGGTCCCGTGCCTCCAGCAGGGCGAGGTCCGCCTCGTCCTCCACCTCGGCGGCGGGCAGCAGCCGGGCCGCCTTCAGGTCGAGCAGGGTCGCGGCGATAAGCAGGAACTCGCTGGCCTCGTCCAGGTCCCAGTTGTCGCCCATGGCCCGGATGTAGGCGATGAACTCGTCGGTGACCGTGTGCAGGGCCACCTCGGTGACGTCGAGCTTGTGCTTGCCGATCAGTTGCAGCAGCAGGTCGAACGGGCCGGTGAAGTTGGCCAGCCGCACCGTGAAACCGGCGGACTGCACGACGCCGACCGCCGGGGCGGCGGCCTCGTGCGGCCCGACCGGCGGGTCGAGGGGTGGTGCGGTCACCGGTCGACCGTAGTCCACGAGGTGGGCACGGGGCGTTCCGGCTACCGCTCCGACTGGGCGGCGATCACCTCGCGGGCCAGCTGACGGTAGTTACGCGCCCCGGAGGACGCCGGGTCCATCGTCGTGATGGGGGCACCGGCCACGGTGGACTCGGGGAACTTCACCGTCTTGGTGATGACCGTCTGGTAGACCTTGTCGCCGAACGCCTCCACCACCCGCTGCAGGACCTGCCGGCAGTGTGTGGTGCGGCTGTCGTACATGGTGGCGAGGATGCCCTCGAGCTCCAGGTCGAAGTTGAGCCGCTCACGCACCTTGTCGATGGTGTCCAGCAGCAGCGCCACGCCCCGCAGGCTGAAGAACTCACACTCGAGCGGGATGAGCACACCGTGCGCGACGGTCAGCGCGTTGATCGCCAGCAGGCCGAGGGAGGGCTGGCAGTCGATCAGGATGTAGTCGTACTCCTTGCGGACCGAGCGCAGCACCCGGGACAGGGCCATCTCCCGGGCCACCTCGTTGACGAGCTGGATCTCGGCGGCGGAGAGGTCGATGTTGGCCGGCAGCAGGTGCAGGCCTGCCACGTCGGTCTTGATCAGGACGTCCTCGGCGGTCACGTCGTCCTGCATGAGCAGGTTGTAGACGGACAGGTCGAGGTTGTGCGGGTTGACCCCCAGCCCCACCGAGAGGGCACCCTGCGGGTCGAAGTCGACCAGCAGCACCTTGCGGCCGTACTCGGCGAGCGCCGCGCCCAGGTTGATGGTGGTGGTGGTCTTACCGACGCCGCCCTTCTGGTTGGCCATCGCGATGATGCGCGCGGGACCGTGCCGATCGGTGGGCATCGGCTCGGGGATGGGCTTGCGCATCGTGTAGGCAGCCGGGTCCGCAGGACCCAGGTCCGCGCCGAGCGTGGCCTGCTGCTCGCGGAGCTCCGACGTCCAGGTCTCGGCACGGTCACCGTTGCCAGCCATGTCCTCGTTGCCCCCTCCCGACGACCCACCCGGCGTCGGAGCCGTCCGACGTCCTTCGCGGCGCCGCTGCGCACCCCGGTCGTGTCGCCCCAGGAGGTCCGCGCCGATGCCGACTGTACGCCACCGACCAGCAGGGGCTTCGGCACCGGCCCGGCGTGTCGGCGCCGACCGCGACCGGTTCAGCCCCGGGCGCGCGGATGGGCGGTGGCGTACACCTCGCGCAGCCGCTCCACGGTGACCAGGGTATAGACCTGGGTGGTGGTCACCGATGCGTGGCCGAGCAACTCCTGGACCACCCGGACGTCGGCGCCGCCGTCGAGCAGGTGGGTGGCGTACGAGTGGCGCAGGGTGTGCGGGGAGACGGCCGCGGGCCCCTCGACGGGCAGCCCGGCCCGGCCGGCGGCGCGGCGCAGGATGCCCCAGGCGCCCTGGCGGGACAGCGCGCCGCCGCGGGCGTTGAGGAACACCGCCGGGGTGCCCCGACCGGCGGCGGCCAGGCCAGGCCGGGCGCGGACCAGGTAGGCACGCACCGCGTCGGCGGCGTATCCGCCGACCGGCACCAGCCGCACCCGGCCACCCTTGCCGCGCAGCAGCACGGTGCCCTCGTCGGTGTCGAGATCGTCCACGGCGGCGCCGACCGCTTCGGAGATCCGCGCGCCGGTGCCGTACAGAAACTCCAACAGCGCCCGGTCGCGTAGCGCGAGGGGCGCGTCCTCGCCGGTCGCGGTGATCGGGCCGGCGGTCTCCAGCAGCCGGATGACGTCGTCGACCGGCAGCGCCCGGGGTAGTCGGCGCGGCGGGGTGGGTGGGCGGACGTCGCGGCTGGGGTCGGCGCCGGCCAGCCCTTCGCGCAGCGCGAAGCGGTGCAGGCCGCGCACCGCGCTGGCCGCGCGGGCGGCGGAGGAGACCGCCAGTGGCGGGTGGACGTCGTCGCCCGCGCGCAGCCGCGCCAGGTGCGACTCGACGACGCCGGCGCCGACCGACGCGAGGTCGGCGACGCCGGCGTCGGCGAGGGTCGCGAGGTAGCGGTCCAGATCCCGGCGGTACGAGGCGAGCGTGTTCGCCGACAGGCCACGTTCGACGGTGAGGTGGTCGAGGTAGCCGCGGACGGCACGGCGCAGAGCCGGCGTGGGCTGTTCGCCCACGCCGGCGGAGTCCGTGCGGCCGGTCAGCGCGCCACCGCTCAGGCCAGCGCGTCGGCCAGCGGGAGCACGTCCATGCCGTGCGCCTCGGCGACCGGGCCGTAGGTGACCTGGCCGTCGTGGGTGTTCAGGCCCAGCGCGAGCGCCGGGTCACGGCGCAGCGCCTCGCGCCAGCCCTGGTTGGCAAGCTCCAGGGCGTACGGCAGGGTGACGTTGGTCAACGCGTAGGTGCTGGTGTTCGGCACCGCGCCGGGCATGTTCGCGACGCAGTAGAAGATCGACTCGTGCACCTTGTAGACCGGGTCGGCGTGCGTGGTGGGGCGCGAGTCCTCGAAGCAACCACCCTGGTCGATGGCGATGTCGACCAGCACGCTGCCCGGCTTCATCCGGGAGACCAGCTCGTTGGAGATCAGCGTCGGTGCCTTGGCGCCGGGCACCAGCACCGCGCCGATGACCAGGTCGGCGTCGAGCACGGCCCGCTCGACCTCGTACGCGTTGGAGGCGACGGTCTGCAGGTGGCCGCGGTAGATGGCGTCGGCCTGGCGCAGCCGGGCGACGTTCTTGTCCAGCAGCAGCACCTCGGACTGCAGGCCCAGCGCGATGGCGGCGGCGTTCATGCCGGAGACGCCGGCGCCGATGACCACGGTCTTGGCCGCGTACACCCCGGAGACGCCACCGGGCAGCACGCCGCGCCCGCCGCCGGTCCGCATCATGTAGAACGCGCCGACCTGCGGGGCGAGCCGCCCGGCGACCTCGGACATCGGGGCGAGCAGGGGCAACGACCGGTCGGGCAGCTCGACGGTCTCGTACGCGATACCGGTGACCTTGCGGTCGATCAGCGCGTCGGTGCACTCCTTGGAGGCGGCCAGGTGCAGGTAGGTGAAGAGCACCTGCCCCTCGCGCATCCGGTGGTACTCCTCGGCGATCGGCTCCTTGACCTTGAGCACCAGCTCGGCGGTCTCCCACACCTCGTCGGCGGTGGCGAGGATCTTCGCGCCGGCGGCGGCGAACTCCTCGTCGGTGATGCTGGAGCCGACACCGGCGCCGGACTCGACGAAGACCTGGTGACCGCTGCGGGTGAACTCGTTGACGCCCGCTGGCGTGATCGCCACGCGGTACTCGTGGTTCTTGACCTCGCGTGGGATTCCGACCTTCACGATGCAGACACCTCTCTTCGGGGCCGCTCTCCCCCGACTGCTCGGTGCCGCAATGGCCCCTTTGCCACCGCGGTCCACCGGTCCCGCCGGCGGCAGTCTAGGCGCGTCCAACCGTGCCGCGAGCCAGCACAGTGGCATCCGGTGCCCGGGTGTCCTGACGAACTGTCAGGGCACCGGCCGGAATCGGCGGTGGAGCGCCACCTCAGCCGTCAGGACAGTGTTCGGCCCCTATCGTCCCATCTGTCGGGCGCGGGTGCGGACAGGGAGCGAGTGGATCACTAGTGTGTCCGCCCATGACCACTCCTCCTTACCAGCCGGGGTACGCCCCGGGTTACTCCGACAAGAGCAAGGTCGTCGCGGGCATCCTCGGCATCCTGCTGGGCACCTTCGGCGCCGGTCGGTTTTACACGGGACACACCAAGATCGCCGTTCTCCAGCTCGTGGTGAGCCTGGTGACCTGCGGTGTCGGCGCGCTCTGGGGCGTCATCGACGGCATCCTCATCCTGGTCAACGGCGGCACGGACGCGCAGGGCCGACCGCTGCGCGACTGATAGTCCAGACCGACAGCGAAGGGGCCCCGCGGTCAGCTGCGGGGCCCCTTCGCTCGTACTCCCTCGCCGGCTCGACCGGCGGCGACGCTCAGCGTGGCAGCGGCGCGTCCGCCCGGCGCAGCGCCGACCAGCCGGTGTCCCGGGCGCGAGCCGTGGCCAGCAGCCCGGCCACCGCGGACGCGTTGGTGATCTCCCCGTTCAGGACCATGGTGACCGCCTCGTCCAGGTCGATCCGGACGACCTGCAGGTCGGCCTCCTCGTCGCGGCGCTCGTGGCGCTCATCGGCCGGCACCTCGGACAGGTCCCGGGCCAGGAAGACCCGCACCAGCTCGTTGGTGAACCCGGGCGAGCTGTGCAGGTCGACCAGCACGTCGATCCGCCCGGCGGTGAGGTCGGCCTCCTCGGCCAACTCCCGCAACGCGGCCGCCGGCAACTCCTCACCGGAGACGTCCATCAGCCCCGCCGGCAGCTCCCACAGGTGCCGCCCGACCGGGTGCCGGTACTGCCGGATCAGCACCACCTGGCCGGCGTCGTCGAGCGCCACCACGGCCACCGCCCCGACGTGCCGGACGAGGTCGCGCAGCCCGGTCCCGCCGCCCGGCATGGTCACCTCCTCGGTGACCACGTCGAAGATCCGCCCTCGGTAACGCTCCTCGCGAGAGCGCACCTCGTAGCGGTGCTCGACAGCGCTCACGCCGTCGCCTCGCTGCGCTCGACGACGGCGCGAGGCGCCTCCCTGCTGAACCTGACGGTTCGCTCGCTCACGAGGCCGACGCGGCCTTCGTCGCGGCACCGTTGCGGGCGGCCTTGCGCGCCGTCGGGGCCTCCGTCGCCGCGTCCAGGTCGACCGGCAACTGGTCGGCCTGCGAGTACGCCACCGCGGCCTTGACGAACGAGGCGAACAGCGGGTGCGGGCGGGTGGGACGGCTCTTCAGCTCCGGGTGCGCCTGGGTGGCCACGAAGAACGGGTGCAGGCTCCGGTCCAGTTCGATGAACTCGACCAGGCGACCGTCCGGCGAGGTGCCGGAGACGTGCAGGCCGGCCTTGGTCAGCGCGTCCCGGTAGGCGTTGTTCACCTCGTACCGGTGCCGGTGCCGCTCGCTGATCGCGGTGCTGCCGTACGCCTCGGCGACGATCGAACCCTCGGTCAGCGTCGCCGGGTACGCCCCCAGCCGCATGGTGCCGCCCAGGTCGCCCTTGCCGGCGACGATGTCCTCCTGGTCGGCCATCGTGGCGATGACCGGGTGCGCCGCCCGCTCGTCGAACTCCAGCGAGTTCGCGCCGTCCAGACCGGCCAGGTGCCGGGCCACCTCGATGGTCATGCACTGCAGGCCGAGGCAGAGGCCGAGCAGCGGAATGCCGTTCTCGCGGGCGTACCGCGCGGTGCCGATCTTGCCCTCGATGCCGCGTACCCCGAAACCGCCGGGGATGAGGATGCCGTCAACGCCGGAGAGCGCCGCGGCGGCACCGGCCGGCGTGACGCACTCGTCGCTGGGCACCCAGCGCAGCTGGACGCGGGCCCGGTGGCCGAAGCCGGCCGCCCGGATCGCCTCGCTCACCGACAGGTACGCGTCGGGCAGGTCGACGTACTTGCCGACCACCGCGACGGTGACCGTGTGCCGGGGCCGGTGCACCCGCTCCAGCAGGTCGTCCCAGCTGGTCCAGTCCACGTCCCGGAAGGAGAGCCCGAGCCGGCGCACCACGTACGCGTCGAGCCCCTCGCGGTGCAGCACCTTCGGAATGTCGTAGATGCTCGGCGCGTCCGGGGCGGCGACGACCGCCTCGGTGTCCACGTCGCAGTAGAGCGACAGCTTCTCCTTGAGCTTGACCGGGATCTCCCGGTCACAGCGCAGCACGATCGCGTCCGGCTGGATACCGATGTTGCGCAGCTGCGCCACCGAGTGCTGGGTCGGCTTGGTCTTCAGCTCGCCCGACGGCGCCAGGTACGGCACCAGTGAGACGTGCAGGTAGAAGCAGTTGTCCCGGCCCAGGTCGTGGCGGACCTGGCGGATCGCCTCCAGGAACGGCAGCGACTCGATGTCGCCGACCGTGCCGCCGACCTCGGTGATCACCACGTCGGGAAGCTGGCCGTCCTCGTCCGGGTCGGCCATCGCCAGGATCCGCGACTTGATCTCGTTGGTGATGTGCGGGATGACCTGGACGGTGTCGCCCAGATACTCGCCGCGCCGCTCCTTGGCGATCACGTCGGAGTAGATCTGGCCGGTGGTGACGTTCGCCTTACCGGAGAGCGCCCGGTCCAGGAAACGCTCGTAGTGCCCGACGTCGAGGTCGGTCTCGGCGCCGTCCTCGGTGACGAAGACCTCACCGTGCTGGAACGGGTTCATCGTCCCCGGGTCGACGTTCAGGTAGGGGTCGAGCTTCTGCATCACCACGCGCAGCCCGCGCGCGGTCAGCAGGTTGCCGAGGCTGGAGGCGGTGAGGCCCTTACCCAGCGAGGAGGCGACGCCCCCGGTGACGAAAATGTGCCTGGTCGTCCGTGCTGATGGGGCCAAGGCCTGCTCCCGTGTCGTCTGTCGCGGTCATGCAGACCGCCGTGCTTGATCAGCAAAGTGATCACGCGATCCACGGGATTCGACGGTAACACCTCCCGGACCGGTACCCGCAGGCCGCACCCCAGGTGCGACACCACCGGGTCATCCGGACGACGCCCGGTGCTCAGGGAGCGGCAACCTCGGTCGATGACCGGGTGACCTGCCGGGGCGGTACGGCCGGCGTCGGCGCGGCGACCGTCGTCGAGCCACCCGCGGTCGGCTCCCCCGGGTCGTCGGCGCCCGTACGGCCCTCGGCCGGAGCCTGCGGGGCCGGGGGCGGCGCGACCGCCGGGGGCGCGCTCGCGGGCGGGCCGCTGATGGGACGGGGGTGGACCGCGCCCAGCGGCCCACCACCGCCGGTCGGGCCGTCATCCCCACCGGCCCGGCCGACCCCGCCGGATCCCGAATCGTCGTCGGCGCCGTCCGCGCGGGAGCGGCCCGGGACCGGACGGGTGCGGTCGGCGGCGTGCCCGAGCACCCGCAGCGACGCCAGAGCGGCCATCGGCACCACCAGCGCGGCGGCAGCGCCCATCACGTCCAGCGCCGCGCCGTCGAGCACACCACCGAGCACCGCGGCGACCACGGTGCCGGCCAACGCGGCCCGGACCGCCGGGTAGATGCCGAACAACCGCATCAGCCCGCCCCACGGCTGCAACAGGGCGAACCACACCAGCAACCCACCGGCCAGCGCCAACACGGTCAGCGGGCTGTTGACCAACGTCTCGAAATTCTCCGTGCTGGATCGGTGCACGGTGAACCCGCCCGTACCGTCACCGAGCGCGGAGAGGAACCGGCCCAGGCTGCCCCGCTCCGCCGGCGGACGGCGCAGGTCCACCACGGCGAACCCGATGCCGACCGCCAGTGCGGCCATGGTGGCCCAGGCCAGCCGGCTGATCGTCAGCCACCCACCGGCGCTGATCACGGCGGCGACGCTCACCCCGGCGGTGAGGGCGATCGCGCCGACCGGGTCGGCACCCAGGTACGGGCTGCCGACCACCACCACGGCGAGGCCACCCACGGCGACCATCACCGCCGGCCGCCACCCGCGCTGCACCCGTTGGGCGAGCCACCCCCCGCTGAGCAACGCGCCGGCGAGCAGCACTCCCAGGCCCACCGTGCTCAGCCCGGCGTACCGGCCACCCTGCAACGCGGAGTAGCCGACCACGCCGTTGAGCTGGAGGCTGGCACCGGTGAGCACGTCCAACCCGACGACGAGGGTGGTGAGGCCGGCCACCGCGCCGACCGGGCCGAGGGTGCCCGCGTACCCGGGGGCGAACCGGACCGCCGCCGTGCCGGCGGCCACCAGCAGCGCGGTGACCCCGGCGAAGATCCACCCGGGGTGCTCTGCGCGCCACCAGGGAACCGCGTCGGCCAGCAACGCCGCCGGCACCGTCAACGCGGCGGCGACCAGCAGCAGCTCCACCACTGCCACGATCCGCCCGGAGACGGGGGTCGGGCCGCTCGGCCCGGCGTGCGGGCGTGCCCGGCGCAGCAGCGGCAGGACCGCGAGCGCCAGCAGCACCTGCACACCGGCGAGCAGCGTGAAGAACCAGCCGGAGACGGTCCGCTGGGCGGCCGCCTCCCGGTCGGCGTCCGCCGGGGCGTTGATCGCGTCGGCCAGGTCGGCCGGGCGGTCGCCGGTGCTGATCGCCGGACGGCCGAGGAAGAGTCGTTCCGGCATCGGCCGGCCCAGCGCCGCCAGCGCGGTCGGCGCGAGGTCGACGAGTTGCAGGTAACCGTCGCGGCCGGTGCTGGCCGAGGTGAGCCACCCCCGCTCCCAGCCTGGCCCGTCGGCGACCGCCACGTGCAGCCGTGCCGGCTGGGCGGTGTCGGAGATCCCCGCGACCAGCACCAACGACCGCGGTGGCCGGGCGGCCAGCACCCGGGTCAGCTGGGCGTCCGCCGCTCGGGCCTCCTCGGCGCGGGTCGCCGGGGCGGTCCCGGCCACCGTGCCGAGGTCGACGATGCTCAGCACGCACGAACCGAGCAACGTCCGCGGGTCGGCCGGCAGCGCCGCGGCGTACCGGTCGACGCGGCCGAACGGTCGGGCGGCGGCCACGGCCGCACCCGGGCCCACGGCGACGGAGCAGCGCACCGACTCCGACAGCGACCCGGGCAGGGCGCCCCAGGGCAGCCGCTGCTGGTTGTACTGGACCACGCTCTCCTGGTCGGGCAGGTTCGCGCCGATGCCGTCCGGCTGTTCCACCGCGACCGCCGCCGCCGGGCAGCCACCGGCCGACCGGCTGCCGTTCCACGCGGCGAAGCTGCCCGCGCCCAGGGTCAGCCAGCCGTCCACCGGGCAGGTCGGTCGGTGTGCGGAGCGCACCGACAGCGAGCCGATCGACCCCTCCTGGGCCATCCGCCACAGCGTCGGGGTGCTCTGCGGATCCACGTCCTCCCACCGCAGCCCGGCGATCCCGGCGAGCACCACGAAGTCGGCGGTGCGTTGCGGGGTGCCCTGCGGTGGGCGGGCGGCCAGCGCGGTGACGCCCAGCGCCACCACGAGCACGGTCAACAGGGCGGGGGCGATTCGGCGCAGCATCACCGGTGTCCCGTTCTCGGGGCGTCGGAGTCCGGGGCCGCCGGGTCGGTCGGCTCCGCGGCCAGCTCGGCGTAGAGGGCGGCCAGCGCGGCGACGGTGTCCGTCTCGGTCGGCCACGTCGCCGCCCGTTCGGCGCCGCGCCGGCCCAGGTCGGCTCGGGCCACCGGGTCGTCCAACAGGGCGCGCACCGCCGCGTCGACCGCGTCCACGTCGCCGGCGGGGACCAACCTGGCGGCGTCGCCGACCAGCTCCGGTAGCCCGCCGACCGCCGTGGCGACCAGCGGTACGCCGGCGCGCAGCGCCTCCTGGGCGAAGAGCTGCCGGGCCTCCCAGTCGCTGGTCACCACCGCGAGGTCGGCGCCGGCGAGCAGGTCGGCCACGTCGGTCCGGTGCCCGAGCAGGGTCACCGGGGCGCGGGCCGCCGAGGTCCGGGCGGCCAGCGGCAGGTAGGCCGGGCCGCTGCCCGCGATCACCACGACCGGCGGCGGGGTACGGGTACGCCAGCGGGCCGCCGCGTCGATCAGCACGTCGTAGCGCTTCTGCGGGTGCAGCCGACCGACCGAGAGGATCAACGGCTGGTCCGGTCGGACGCCGAACTCGGCGCGTACCGCCGCCGGGCGTCGACGCGGCGCGGGCAGCGTCGGCGCGGCGACCGGGGCGAGCCGGACGTCGGCGGCGCCCAGCGCGGCGACCCGGTGCACCAGGTCCGTGGAGGCGCCCAGCGCCACCCGGGCACCCCGGGCCACCACGCGTTCGGCGAGTCGGGACACCCCGCCCCGCAACCCGCCGGCGAGCACCGCGTTGTGCCAGGTGACCACGAGCGGGGCGGCGGGACGGGCCAGCACGGCGACCAACCCGGCACGCAGGCCGTGGGCGTGCACCACATCGACCCGGGCCGCAGTGAGCACCCGGCGTAGGGTGAGCACCGCCCGGGCGTCGGCCGGGGTCGGGCTGGCCGGGATCTCCACCGGCTCGAAACGCGCGCCGACACCGACGAAGTCGAACTGTTCCTGGGTCGCCGCGGGCCCGCAGACCAGGACGTTGGCACCGCCCGCGACGAGGCCACGGGCCACCGAGCGGACGTGCTGACCGACCCCGCCGGTGCTGGACGCGAGCAGCACCGCGACGGTGCCCGACCAACCGGCAGGCAGAGCTGGCTCACTCATCGCGCAGCCGTCTCCTTCCCGTCGCCCCGCTCCGGGGAGCCCGCGCCCGGCGTCGGCCCGCCGCCCCGGCCCTGTGGGCCCCGCCGACCCAGACGCCGCAGCACCCGGGCGAGCAGTGGCTGTACGTCCCGCCGGTCGACGAACCAGACCACGGCGAGGAACACAGCCCCAACCAGAACCCCGGACAGCATGCCCTGACCGAGTGCCACCGCCATCGTCGGGGTGCCGCCGCCCGGCGTGTCGAGCCATCGGGTGAGGCCCAGCCCGGCGAGCGCGGCGAGCACACCGGCGAGAGCGCCGGCTGCCCCGGCACGCGCCGCGCCGGACAGTGCCGCACGGCCGGCGCTGCGCAGCACCGCCGTGAGCAGCAACGCCCCGAGCACCAGCATCCCCACCGAGTTGGCGGACGTCACCGCGAGCACCCGATCCCGTACCGGCAGCAGCGCGGCGAACAGCAGGACGACCGCTGGCACCACCAGAAAACCGACGGCGGTGGCGACCGTCGCCGCCCGGGTCTCGCCCCTGGCGTAGAGCGCCCGGGTGAGCACCGCGAAGAGGCCGTAGCCGACCAGGCCCGGGGCGTACCCGATGATCGCGGCGGTGGCGGTCTCGGCGGTGGACGCGGGGAAGAAGAAGTGCCCGACCGGCCCGGCGGTTCCGATCAACGCGGCCGTGCCGAGGAAACTGAACAGGAGCACACCGCGTACGGCCGGTGCCAGGGTCGCCCGGTAGGTGTCCTCGTCACCGGCGGCCCGTGCCGCCGCCAGGGTCGGGTAGGCCGCGATGGCCAGCGGCACCGCCAGCACCGCCCACGGCAGCAGGTAGACGGTCTGCGCCAGGTTGTAGACGCCCGGGTTGCTCCGCGCACCGGCGGTGACCTGGTTCAGGCTGACGATCAGGGCGATCTGCTGCGTGGTGACGGTGACCGCGCCGGCCACCGCCAACCCGCCGACCCGGGCCCGCGCGTCGGCGGGGAACCCGAACCCGGGCCGGAGACCCAGGTGCAGCCCGCGGATGGGGATCAGCAACGACAACGACAGCACCACCACGCCGAGGGTGGTGCCGGCGGAGAGCAGCAACTCACCACCGGGGCTCACCCCGTCGACGGTGGCGTACCGGCCCTGTGTCGCGGTGAACCCGAGGTAGACGACGATGACGGTGAGACTGGACAGCAGCGGGGCGAGCACCGGCCAGGCGAAGCGGCGGTACGCCTGGAGCACCCCGGTCAGCACGATGCCGACCCCGTACAGCGGCAGTTGCGGCGCGAAGACCCGCAGCATCCGGACGCCGCTCTGCTGCTGGGCGGCGGTCAGGTGGTGACCCAGCGACTCGACCAACGGCCCGGCGAACAGCACCACGAGGAGCGCGAGGGGCACCAGCAGGGCCAGCGTCCAGGTCAGCAGCGCGCCGGTGGTCCGGGCCACCGTCGTCCGGTCGCCGGCCGCGACCGCGCCGGCCAGCAGCGGTACGACGAGGCTGGCCAGCGCTCCCCCGGCGACGATCTCGAAGATGAAGTTCGGCACCGCGTTGGCCACCACGTAGGTGCCGCCGAGGTCGGTGGGCGCCAGGCTCCAGGTGAACACGGCGGTGCGGCCGAAGCCGGCGAGCCGGCTGACCACGGTGAGGACGGCGATGAGCGCGGCTGCTCCGGCCAGCCGGCCGGCGCCGGCGAGGGGTGCCGGTCTGGTCACGTCAGTCGGCGCGTCGGCCCAGTGCGTCGAGCTCGCGTAGCCCCGGGGTCCGCTGGATCACGGAGGTGAAGCTGACCTTCTCGCTGGTGGCGGTGAGGCCGGCGAGCGCGGCGAGCAGAGCGGCCCGGCCGAGCGGGCCGGTACGGGCGGCGAGCGCGACGCCGAGCAGCGCCCCGAGCGCGTTCGCGCCGCTGTCGCCGAGCATCACGTCCTCGGCCAGGTCGTCGCGGAGCAGGCCGGCGGCGGCTCCGGCCGCGCCCGCGGCGATCCCGCCGTGCGGGCCGCCGGTCAGCGGCGCGGCGAGCAGCAGCCCGGACTTGACGGCACGGCCTGGCCGCAGGTCGAGCAGGTTGAGCAGGTTGGCCGTGCCGGCGATGACGCCGGCGCCGAGGAGCACGTCGACGCCCCGGCCGAACGCTCCGTGGCGCTGGCGGCGCGGGTGCGCGGCGACCCGGGGGTCGGCGGCGAGCAGCGCGGCGGCGCCCAGCCCGGCGGCGCCCACCCCGATGACCTTGACCAGGCCTGCGGTGACCCGCCCCTCGCGCAGGGCGGCGAGGTGACCGGCGAAGCCCTTGGCTGCCTTCTGCGCCGGCCGCGCACCGACCACGTCGTCGTACAGCCCGACGCCACCGGCACCGAGGCCGGCGACCAGGGCGGCCCCGCCGGAGGCGCCGCTGGTGGCACCGAACGCGCCCGCGGCGGCCGCACCGGCGGCGAGCGCCGGCCCGGCGGCCAGGGTGACCGTGCGGCCACGGAAGTTGGTGCGCTCCAGGGCGGGCCCGGCCGGGGAGGTGCGCACCTCGCGCAGCGCGTACCGGGCCGCTGCGGCACCGGCGCCGGCGATCAGCAGCCGGCCCAGCGCCCTCACGCCGTTGCCTCGCTTCGCTCGGCAGCGGCGTGGGACGCCGCCCTGCTGTGCCTCAGGTTCGCTCGCTCACCCGTTGCCTCGTCAGTTACGGACACGGGGGTACGTCGTTCGCTCACTGGGGCAGTCTAGGCAGCAGGGACGCGGCGGTGTCGCCGACGCCGTACTGCCCGGCCTTCTTTTCGGTGAGCTGCTGTACCAGGGCGAGGGTGGTGACCAGCTGGCCCTGCCCGGTGTTGGCGTTGTCGACGGTGGAGATCGTCTGGGCGAGCACCGGGTCACCGCGGACCACGGCCACCAGGTTGCCGCCGACGGAACCGTTGCCGCCCACCACGATCGCCCCGGTGCGGTCGAACTGCTCGGCGATCTTGACGACCGACTCGTCCCGCTTGTCGGAGTCCTTGTCGACGTACGGCTGGCCGCTGACCACCACGACCGCCTCCGCCGAACCGGTGACCTTGTTGCTGTCGGTGGTCAGGTAGCCGGCGTTGTTGTACGCGGCGAGCACCGCCCGCCGGTCGGCGTCGCTGACCGGCGCGGTGCCCTGGGCCCGATCCAGCAGGACGCTGGCCAGCAGCGCGCTGGAGGTCTCGACACCGTGCCCGTTGCCCGGCAGGCCGGTGGTCTGCGCGGTGGGCCGGGCGGCGGTGACGGCCAACTCCAGCAGGTTGGAGTTGTTGTCCGGGTTGATGAACTTGTCCTGCAGGTCGACCCGGCCGGTGATAGTGGCCCCGGCGAGCTGAAGCTTCTTGAGCACACCCTCGGTGTGGTCGCGCCCGTTGGGCAGGCTGAGCACCACCACCCGACGCCCGGTGAGGGTGCCCGGCAGGACCACCTGGGAGATCTCCTCGGCGAACTCCTCCTCCAGACCGAGCTGCTTCTCCATGTTGCTGACCGTCTGGCGCCACTGCTGGTTGTCCTTACGCAGCCCGGTGACCTGCTCCTTGAGCGAGTCGGCGACCGGGCCGTTGAGGGCGGCTGTGCCGACCACCAGGCCGATCGCCAGAGCCAGGAAGACCGCGGTGAGGGACACCACGTGGTAGCGGAAGTTGATCACGCTTGCAGCCTCTTGATCGGTCGGGAACTAGAAGAGCCGGTACAGCTGGAACACGAAATTGTCCCACCATTCGGCGACAACGCCCAGGTACGCCTTCCCGACGGTCGACACGGCCACCGCGGACGCCATCGCCGCGATCGCCGACAGCACCAGCAACAGCAGCGACGAACCGGAGATGCTCTGCCGGTAGAGCCGGCTCACACCCTTGGCGTCGACCAGCTTGCCGCCGACCTTCAGCCGGGTCAGGAACGTCGAGGCCATCCCGCCGCGGCCCTTGTCGAGGAATTCGACAAGCGTGGCGTGGGTGCCGACCGCGACCAGCAGTGAGGCGCCCTTCTCGTCGGCGAGCAGCATGGCCAGGTCCTCGCTGGTCGCCGCGGCCGGGAAGGTCACCGCCGGCACGCCGAGCCCGTTGACCCGGGGCAGGCCGGGCGCCCGCCCGTCCGGGTACGCGTGCACGATCACCTCGGCGCCGCAGCGCAGCACGTCGTCGGTGACCGAATCCATGTCCCCAATGATCATGTCGGGGGTGTACCCGGCCTCGACCAGCGCGTCCGCGCCGCCGTCCACGCCGATGAGCACCGGCTTGAACTCCCGGATGTACGGGCGCAGCACGTCCAGGTCAGCCTTGTAGTCGTAGCCGCGCACCACGATCAGGCAGTGCCGACCCTGCATCTGGGTCTCGATGTCCGGTACGCCCACACCGTCGAGCAGCAGGTCGCGCTCCTGGCGGAGGTAGTCCATCGTGTTGGCGGCGAACGCCTCCAACTGCACCGACAGGCCCTCGCGGGCATCGGCCATCGCCTTGGCGACCGTCTCGGCGTCCTGCAGGCTGCCGTGCGCCACCGGCTCGTCACCGGCGAAGACCGTGTTGCCCTCGATGCGCACCTGGTCGCCCTCGCGGATCCGCTCGAAGACGCCCTCCCCCAGGTCGTCCAGGAGCGGGATGCCTGCGGCGATCAACACCTCCGGGCCGAGGTTCGGGTACCGGCCGGAGACCGAGGGCTTCGCGTTGAGCACCGCCGCGACCCCGACGGCGACCAGCGAATCGGCCGCCACCCGGTCCAGGTCGACGTGGTCGATGACCGCGATGTCACCGGGGCGCAACCGACCAACCAGGCGTTTTGTCCGGCGGTCAAGGCGCGCGGTGCCGAGGACTCTGCCCGGGTCGGAGTTCCGGTTCCGGCGCAACGTGGGTAGACGCATCGTGACCATCCTGGCATGTGGGGCAGGCTTTTCTGTCGCGACATGCCTGAGCAGGGCCGCCTACCCAGGGAAGCACACGTCGACACAAGCCGGTGTGCTTGCGCTCACAATACGCGGCGTCACAACCGTCTTTCCTTCGCCGCCACCGCCAGAAGCTCCTCGGCGTGGGCGATACCCAGATCCGAATCCGGCAAACCCGCCAGCATTCGGGCCAGCTCCCGGGCCCGCTCGGTGTCCTCCACCACTCGCACGCCGCTGGTCGTCACCGCGCCGCCGGTGTCCTTCGCCACCACCAGATGCCGGTCGGCGAACGCGGCCACCTGCGGCAGGTGCGTGACCACCAGCACCTGGTGGCTGCGGGCCAACCGGGCCAACCGGCGCCCGATCTCCACCGCCGCCTGGCCACCAACCCCCGCGTCGACCTCGTCGAAGACCAACGTGGGCGGGCCACCCGAGCCCGCGAAGACCACCTCGATGGCGAGCATCACCCGGGACAACTCACCGCCGGAGGCGCCACGCTGCAACGGCAACGCCGGCGCGCCCGGGTGGGCCAACAACCGCAGCTCCACCTCGTCACCGCCGTCCGGGGTGACACCCACCTCGACGCCGTTGACCGACAGCGTCGGCTCGGCACGCCCGGCCGGGCGGGGCAGCACCGCCACCTCGATCCGCGCGTGTGGCATGGCCAACCCGGCCAGCTCGACGGTGACCTGGTCGGCGAAACGGATCGCCGCCTCCTGCCGGGAGGCGGACACCCGCCCGGCCAGATCGGCCACCTCGACGGCGAGCCGCTGGCCCTCCCGCTCCAACTCGTCGACCAGATCGTCGGACATGTCCAGATCGGACAGCCGAGTGCGAGCCCGATCGGCCCAGGCGATCACCCCGTCGACGTCGTCGGCGTACTTGCGGGTCAGCGCGCGCAGCGCCGCCCGCCGCTCGTAGACGTGCTGCAACCGGGCCGGGTCCGCGTCGAGCGTCGCCAGGTACGTCGACAGCTCCGCGGACACGTCGGTGACCAGCGTCGCCGCCTCCTCCAGACGGGCCGCCAGCTCACCCAGCGCCGGGTCGGTGCCGGCCTGCGCCTCCAGCGTCCGCCGGGCGGTGCCCAGCAGCGCCGCGGCGTCCGGTGTCTCGTCGGCGGCCTCCGCGCCACCCGCCACACACTGCTGGGCGACCTGCGCGGCCGTCCGCAGCCCCTCGGCGTGCTCCAGCCGCTGCGCCTCGGTCTTCAGCTCGTCATCCTCACCGGGCTGCGGATCGACCCGGGTGATCTCGTCGAGGCCCAGCCGCAGCAGGTCGGCCTCCTGATTGCGCTCGCGGGCGTTGCGCCGCCGGTCGGCCAGGTCGTCGACCACCCGCCGCCACCCGGTGTACGACTCGCGCAGCGCGTCGAGCAGCTTCTCGTGCGCCGGGCCCGCGAACCGGTCCAGTGCGGCCCGCTGCTCGGCCGGGCGCAGCAGCCGCAGCTGGTCGGACTGGCCGTGCACGGCCACCGCCTGCTCGCCGACCTCACCGAGCATCGACACCGGCATGCTCCGGCCGCCGACATGGGCGCGCGACCGCCCCTCCACCGTCACCGTGCGGCTCAACAGCACCGAGCCGTCCTCGTCGGGCTCGCCACCGGCCTCGATGATCCGCGCGTGCACGGCGTCGGCGACCCGCCCGCCCAGGCGCAAGCGCCCCTCCACCACGGCCCGGCCGGGCTGGGCACGGACCCGGCCGGCGTCGGCCCGACCGCCGAAGAGCAGGCCGAGGCCGGTGACCACCATCGTCTTGCCCGCACCGGTCTCGCCGGTGATGACGTTCATCCCGCCGGTCAACGGCAGCGTGGTGTCGTCGATGACGCCCAGTCCGGTGATACGCAGCTCTTCCAGCACAGCCACCGACAGTAGACGCGAGGCCCGACAGTTGACCAGCCGACGGGCCCGGGTGCGGGCGGCACCCGGCCGCCGTACAGTTCTGCCCCGTGTTGGACGTGATCGGTTTGACCCCGGCTGAGGAGGAGCTTTACCGCTGCCTGCTCCAGCTCACCACGGCCCGCATCGACGAGTTGGTCCGTCGCCTGCACCGGCCGCGCGAGCAGGTCGTCGCCCAGGTCGAGGCGCTGCGCGACAAGGGCCTGGTGCAGCTCACCGACAACGACCCGGACGCCCCACTGCGTCCGACCGCCCCGGACGTCGCCCTCGGCGCGGCGCTGTTGCGTCGCCAGGAGGACCTGGAGGCGGCCCGCCGACGGGTCACCCAACTGGCCGAGGAGTACCGGTCCGGGCTGCGGCGGCACCACGTCGACCACCTCGTCGAGGTGATCACCGGCGCCCGGGTGCTCCGCGACCGTCTGCGCGATCTGCAAAATTCGGCGCGTACCGAGGTGCTCTGGTTCTGCCGGGCCAACCCCCTCGCGATGGCCGGCCCGGAAAACGTCGAGGAGTTCGACGCGCTGGCCCGCGGGGTGAGCTACCGGGCCATCTACGAGCGTGACCTGCTGTTGGAACCGGGCGCGTTGGCCGACCTGGCCAAGGGGGTCGCCGCCGGCGAACAGGCCCGGGTCCTGGACCGGCTACCGGTCCGACTGGCCATCGTGGACGCCCGTACCGCCATCTGCCCGTTGGTGCCCGACCGCGACGGCGGTGAACCGAGCGCCGCCGTGATCGGCCGCAGTCAACTGCTCGACGCGCTGCTCGCCCTCTTCGAGAGTCAGTGGCGGGTGGCCACCCGACTGCGGCTCGACGACCCCCTCGCCGGTGCGGCCACCGAGAGTCGCCGGCCGGACCCCGACGACCGCCCGGTCGACGGTTACCAGCCGGACGCCGACGAGGCGCGGCTGCTGTCGCTGTTCGTGGCCGGCGTACCGGACAAGTCCATCGCCTCCCAGCTCGGGGTGAGCCGGCGGACCGTGCAACGGCGGATCGCCGACCTGATGGACGTCGCCGGCGTGGACACCCGGCCCGGGCTGGCGTTCCAGGTCGCCCGGCGCGGCTGGCTCTGACGCCGAAGGGTCCGCCGTCGGCCGACGGCGGACCCTACCGGGGCGGGCGGGACGGCGTGACCGTCCCGCCCTGCCCAGGTCAGCGCAGCCCGTACGCCTGCAGCACCGTCTGGTCGACGCTGTTCCCGGCCCGGTCCGTGGCGTGCACCCGCAGCGACACCGTTCCGCGCCCCGCCGGCACGGTTGCGGTGTACCCGGTACCCGATCCCTTGGTCGGCGCGTTCCGCCAGGTCACACCCCCGTCGAAGGAGACCTGCACCCGGACGCTGGTGCCGCTGGGCGCGGGCACCCCGGCCGGCTGACGCAGGGTCAACGCCAACTGGTGCGGCCGGTTCCCGCGCACCGTGCCGAGCAGGTCGGCCGGCACCCGGTAGTCCACCTGCAGCAGCGACAACGGCTTCGCGGCGTCGCCCGCCGGTCGGGCCGAGGTGAACTCCCAGGCCGTCTCGGTCCGGGTGGCGTAGCGCCACTCGTCCGAGGAGCGCTGCGTGGCCACGTCCAGCCGGTAGCGGGCCGACTTCTCGGTGGTGGGCACCGGAGCCCAGCCGCCGGAAAGGTCGGCGATCTGCTGCCCGTTGCGGCTGACCCGGACCGCGACGGTGTCCGCCTCCTCACTGCCGCCGGCCAGGCTGTAGTTCCCGTCGGCGTCGACGAACTCGGCCACCCGCAGGTCCAGGGTGTCCCCGCTACGGGTCGGTACCGGAACCCCGCCGCCGGCCGGCACGGCCGGCCGGATCACCGGGGCGTGCCAGGTCTCGGTGTCCCGGTCGTCGGCGGTGTACTGCCGGGGCTGCTGGGTGAGCCCGCCGAGCAGGCGCCCCCAGGACCAGGTGAGCTTGTGCAGGACCTGGTGCTGCCACCACGCGTCCCCAGAGCTGACGAACTCCTGCCGGGTGGTGCCGGTACGCACCAACCGCTGGTCGTCGTTCCAGGACGTCTCCTGCCACGGACGCCAACCGAACCGCTGTTCGGTGGCCCACTCCGTACCGCCGACGTCTCCGTAGTTGGCGGTCACCTCGGCGGTGTTCTTGTCGGTGACCGTGTGCAGGATGCGCTCCGGCACCCGGCCCTTCGACACCTGCCACACGTCGTAGAGGTACGGGCTGTCCACGGTCAACGTCAGGTCCAACGTCGCCCGGCCCTTCCTGGCCTCCGCGATCAGCCGCTGCCCGTCGTCGTGGGCGACCACCAGCGACGGGATCGGCAGCCGGTCCCCGAGAGGCTGCCACACCGTCCACGCGCTGAAGTCCGCCGGCCGGACGATCAGCACGACGGCGGCGCCGGCGGCGGCTGCCGCCGCGATCTGCTCCTCCTCGGAGCGGTCCGGGCTGCCGGACAGCAGCGCGGCGGCGCCCCGCACCCGGGTCAGCTCGGCGGGGGTCCCGGTGCCCGCCCACACCAGCGGCAGCTTCCGCCGGTCGCTCGGCGCCGGCGAGAAGCCCATCAGGTTGATGTCCAGCGGACCGGACACCCCGCTGATCCGGGCGTCCACCATCGGCTTGACCAACTGCCAGCGCGACGAGAACTCGAACTCACCCTTGCTCACCGGGCGGGTCGGCGTGACGTTGACCTGCTGAATGGTGCTGAAGGTCATCACGCCGTGGTCGACCTGCCGGCCGTTGCCGAAGACCCGGTGCTCGTAGAAGCTGATCGACGCCCGCTGCTCAGTCGGCTTCGGCGTCTCGATCCGCACCGGAGTTCCCTTGCGCGGGTCCAACACGACGGTGACGTCCCCGGTGACCATCAACTCCGGGTCGGTGGCCAGGGTGATCTGCTCGTCCAGCGGGGCACCGTGCTCGATCAGCGCCTGGAGCAGGTACGGGCCCTCCTCGACCTGCACCTGCGTCTCGCCCGGGATCCAGCCGATGAAGTCGGACTCGGGCTGCTCGCCGAAGAGGGTAAGCACCGGTGCCAGGCCCGGCTGACCCTGCATGTCCAGCGCCCGCACGGTTACCGTGTGCAGCGGGCCACTCAGGGTGAGCGCGACCGCGGTGCGCACCGCGACGCCGTCCGCGCCGGTGGCCACCAGCCACCCGCTGTGCAGACCCCGGTCCAGCTTCGCCGGATCCGCCCGCAGCGGCACGGCGACGCTGCCGCCGGCCGGCACGGTCACCTCGGTGCCGCCGACCGACACCCCGTCGGTCTCGGCCGCGCGGGTGTCCAGGTTGCGCAGCTCCAGGGCCAGCCGCAGGGTCTGCGCGACCGTGGTGCCGTTGGTGTACGTCACGGTCCGCTCGGCCGCCGCACCACCGGTGCTGAGCCGGCCGAAGTCGGCCGTGCCGGACCCGTACACCCGCTGGCCGAGCGCCCGGGCCACGTCGACCCGGCCCGCGCCCTGCTCGAAGACGGTCAGCGCCGGGTTCGCCTTCGTGGTGCTCACCAGAGCGTCCTTGAGCTTGCCGGCGGTCCAGTCGGGGTGCTCCTGGGCGAGGATCGCGGCCGCTCCGGACACGTGCGGGGTCGCCATCGAGGTGCCGGACGCGGTCGTGTAGGCGTCACCCACCGGCGTACCCATGGCAGTGCCGGCCGCCCGCGCGGCGATGATGCCGACGCCCGGCGCGGTGATCTCCGGCTTCAGGCCGTTGTCACCGAGTCGCGGGCCCCGGCTGGAGAACGTCGCCAGGTTGTCGTCGCGGTCCACCGCGCCGACGGTCAGCGCCGCGGCGGCCGCGCCGGGAGCGCCGACGGTACGCGCCGCGCCCTCGTTGCCGGCGGCGACCACGAAGAGGGCGCCGGTTTCGGCGGTCAGGTCGTTGACCGCCATGCTCATCGGGTCGGTGCCGTCGGTCGCGGAACCGCCGAGGCTCATGCTGACCACCTTGGCGCCGGAGCGGGCGGCCCACTCCATGCCCGCGATGATGGACGAGCTGTAGCCGGAGCCACCGTCGTCGAGCACCTTGCCGACCAGCAACTGCGCGCCAGGGGCCACACCCTTACGCAGCCCGTCGGACGCCGCGCCGGTGCCGGCGATGGTGGCCGCCACATGGGTGCCGTGGCCGTGCCCGTCGCGGGCGCTGCCGCTGTCGGAGAAGTCCCGCGCCTCGGCGA
Source organism: Micromonospora sp. CA-259024 (assembly GCF_050936255.1). Lineage (NCBI taxonomy): Bacteria > Bacillati > Actinomycetota > Actinomycetes > Micromonosporales > Micromonosporaceae > Micromonospora > Micromonospora sp. CA-259024. Next base: position 3,046,406 of record NZ_JBNJND010000001.1, read on the forward strand.
TCCGGCCGGCCAGGTCGGGGTGGGTGGCGTCGATGCCGGTGTCGAGCACCGCCACCTTCACGCCGGCACCGTCCCGACCGGCCGCCCAGGCCGTCGGGGCACCGATCTGCGGCACGCTGTACTCCAGCGTCGGGCGGACCTTCCCGTCCAGCCAGATCCGGGCGACACCGGCGCCGAGCTTGGCCGGTGAGCCGGCGGCGACACGCTGCTCGGTCGTGCCGCGCAGCGACGTCCACAGGCCACCGAGCTCACTCTTGCCGACCCGTAGCGCGGCGCCGTTGATGCTCTCCAGCGGCCGGGCGTCGGTGGCACCGGCGAGCGGCTTGACCCGCCCGGCGACCGGCTCCTGGTAGCGGACGATCAGCGGCAAGGCGCCCTGCGCGGCGTCGCCGTAGCCGTCGGCGGCCAACTCCTGCACGTCGAACAGGTCGGGGTCGAGCACCCCCGCGGAGAGGTACGGCACGACGTCGCTGGGTAGGACCCGCAGCCCGCCGTCGACCTCGATGGTCTGGAAGGTGATCCGGTTCCGGCCGGGGCCGGGGCGCACGGAGGCGCTGACCCGGCCGGGCGCTGCCTGGACCAGGTCGACCTGGTCGCCGGTGATCAGGGTGATGCGAAGGGGCGCAGCGCCCGGGACGGGCGTGCCCGATTTCGGGCCGGTGGGCCGGGCGGGCGGGTCGGCGGACGCCGGTGCGGCGAGGCCGACCACCAACGCGCCGACCGCGCCGACGGCGAGCCAGCGTGGGGACCAGTGCATGCGATGTGCTCCTCTACTCCTCCAGGTCCGTCATCCGTAGATGAGGGCCGATCGGAGTCTGCGACGGAGCCTGTCGCCAGGTCACTAGTCGTCGACCGCCGCAGCGGCGACATGTCGTCAGGTGGACAACTGACGTCCACCGAGGGTACGTGCCACGGTCACCGGCGGCTGCCGCGCCAGCCGTGCACCGGAAGGCCGAACTTCGCGACCAGCCGGTCGGTGAACGGGCGGGGCCGCAGCCGCACGATGCGCACCGGCAGGGCGCCCCGACGCACCGTCACCCGCGCGCCGGGTGGCAGGTCGTACACCCGTCGCCCGTCGCAGGAGAGCACGGCGAGGGTGGTGAACGGGTCGACGGTGATCACGAAGGTGGACGTCGGGGCCGTCACCAGCGGGCGGCTGAACAACGCGTGCGCGCTGATCGGCACCAGCAGCAGCGCCTCCACCTCCGGCCAGACCACCGGGCCACCACCGGAGAACGCGTACGCGGTGGAGCCGGTGGGGGTGGCGCAGACGACGCCGTCGCACCCGTAGCGGGACAGCGGCCGCCCGTCCACGTCGACGAGCAGTTCGAGCATCTGCGCCCGCTCGCCCTTCTCCACGCTGATCTCGTTGAGCGCCCAGGACTCGATGGTCGGGCCACCGTCGAACTCGGCGGTGACGTCCAGGGTGAGCCGCTCGTCGACGGTGTAGTTGCGCGCGACGACGTCACTGACCGCGATGTCCAGGTCGTCGATCTCCGCCTCGGCCAGGAAGCCCACCTTGCCGAGGTTGATGCCGAGCAACGGCGCCTTCGCCGGCCGGGCCAGCTCGGCGGCGCGCAGGAAGGTCCCGTCCCCACCGAGCGCGAAGACGATCTCGGCACCCTCGGCGGCCTGCGGGCCGGCGACCGGCACCACACCCGGCAGATCAAGGTCGTCGGCCTCGTCGGCCACCACCCGTACCTCGAAACCCGCGGCGATCAGGTCGGCGGCGACCGACCGGGCGTGTTCCGTGCTGCGCCGACGGCCGGTGTGGGTCACCAACAGCGCGGTCCGGCTCATCGGGCCGCCCGCCCCGGGCTGCGTTCCGTCGCTGTCGCCTCGGCGCGGCCGCGTGTCCCGCGGGCCGTTCCGGTGCCCTCGCTGCGCGCGTTCACCCTGCGACCTCCTCCGCCACGTCCGGCACGTCGCCGGCCGTCGTCGGGCCGTCCGGCCCGGCCGCCACCACGGCCCGCACCCGCTGCGGATCGGCCGGTGGTGCGCCCCGGCGCAACCATACGAAGAACTCCACGTTGCCGCTCGGGCCGGGCAGCGGGCTGGCCGCCACGTCGGCCAACCCGAGACCGAGCCGCGCGGCGGCGGCGGCCACGTCCAGCACCGCTTCGGCGCGCAGCTCCGGATCGCGGACCACGCCACCGGCGCCGACCCGATCCTTGCCGACCTCGAACTGCGGCTTGACCATCAGCGCCAGGTCACCGTCGTCGCGGGTGCAGCCGGCCAGCGCCGGCAGCACCAGCCGCAGCGAGATGAACGACAGGTCGGCCACCGTCAGGTCGACCGGCCCGCCGATCGCGTCAGGATCGAGGGTACGGACATTGGTGCGTTCCAGGACGCGGACCCGCTCGTTGGTGCGCAGCGACCAGGCGAGCTGCCCGTAGCCGACGTCCACGGCCACCACCTCGGCGGCGTCGGCGCGCAGCAGCACGTCGGTGAAGCCACCGGTCGAGGCGCCGGCGTCCAGGCAACGCCGCCCGGCGACGCTCAGCCCACCGGCCCCGAACGCGGCCAGCGCGCCCGCGAGCTTGTGCCCGCCCCGGGAGACGTACTCGTCGGTCGGGTCCGCGCCGGTCACCAGGAGCGGATCGGCGGGGTCGACCATCGCGGCGGCCTTGCGCGCGACCACCCCGCGCAGCTGGACCCGGCCGGCCTCCACCAACGCGGCGGCCTGCTCCCGGGAGCGGGCCAGACCGCGGCGGACCAGTTCGGCGTCCAGCCGGTTGCGACGTGCCATGGGTGGTTCTCCGGTCTGCTCAGGCCTGGTCGTACCGCTCAGGTCTGGTCGATGGTGGCGAGGGTCTCGCGCAGCGTCTCGTAGGCCGCCTCGTACTGCGCGATCTGGTCAGCCGGGGCGAGCGTCGCCGCGTTGGCCATTGCCTGCACGGCGGCGTCCACCGCCGGGTGCCGCGCCAGGTCGTCCTCGACGTCCGGCAGCGGGCCGGGGCGTGCGCCCGTCGGAAGACCGGGGCGTGCGCCCATCGGAGGACCGGGCCGGGCGGCGAACGACCCGCCGGGCGGCGGACCGGGCCGGCTCATTCGGCACCGTCCGGCGGCTGCTTGCGGGCCGCCTTCTTGGCCGGCATGGTCGCTGGAGTCGGGGCATCGTCGGCCGTCGGGCTGATCGTCGCTGGCGGCTTCTTCGCGACCGCCTTCTTCGCGACGGCCTTCTTGGCCACGGCCTTCTTCGCCATCGCCTTCTTCGCCACCGAGGAGACTGGGGCACCCGCCGAGGCGTCCGACGGCACGAGGCCGGTGCCGGGCCGCGCGGCGAGGGTCGGGTCGGGTTGCTCCCTGGGGCCGGCCGTCGGCGCGTGCGCCGGCTCAGCGGCGCGCGCCTCGCGTAGCTGCCGTTCCAGGTCGTGCACCCGTCGGGTCAGCTCGGCCACCTCGTCGGAGGTGGCCAGGCCGACCGCGCCGAGGGCCCGGTCGACCTCGAAACGAACCAGCTTGGTCAGCGCCTCCCGGTTGGCGGCGCCGGTGCTGACCAGTTCCTCGCCGAGGGCCTGAAGTTGGGCGGCGGTCGCGCCGCCGGAGCCGACGAGGCGACGTGCCACGTCCTGGGCCTTCTTCCGCGGCGCCTCCGCAAGGCCCATGGCCAGCTCGAGGTAGGCGCGCCACGCGTCCTGCATGCCTGAGTCCTTCCACGGGGGGCGGGGTGTGCAGGTGTCACGCTACCGGGCACCCCGGGCCGTCCCGTGCGGTACGGTGCCGAGGACGGTGTGGCGATCAACGAGGGGGAGATGTGGCCAGCGTGGACGAGTGCCGGCAGGCGTTACAGGAGCTGGCCGCCCGGTTGGATCGCAACGCCGAAACGGTGCGCGAGCGCATCGACCTGGACCGGACGCTGGCCTGCCGGATCACCGACCTGGACACCGCGTTCCACGGCCGGATCGCCGACGGTCGCCTGGTCGAGTTGACCGACGGCGACGACCCCAAGGCCAAGATCGCCCTGAGCACGTCCAGCGACGACCTACTCGCCCTGGTCCGGGGCGACCTGGACGTCACCGGCGCGGTGGCCTCCCGCCGGGTGTCGATCAAAGCCAACCCGCTCGACCTGCTGAAGTTGCGCAAGCTGCTCTGAGGCGCGACCCGGTCAGGTGACCGGGTCAGGCGGCGGCGGTCAGACCGAAGCTTTCCAACGCGTGGGCCGCGTCCGGGCCGATCGGACGAATCTTCGGTGGCGCCGGTGCCGACCAGGCCGCCGCGCAGAGCGCGGCCAGCGCGTCCAGCGGCCGACCCGACCCGGCCAGCTCGATCGTGCTGTCGTGGCCGGTCACGGACCAGCCGCCAGCGTCCGTCGGTCCCGGGACCCGCACGGCGGCAGCCGGGTCGAAGAGCCCCGCCAGGTCCCTCGCGACGTACGTGGGGCGCCGCTGCGGCCCGGCCGCCAGCAGGTCGGGTACGCCGCTGACGCCGGTGAGCACGAGCAGGCTGTCCAGTCCGGCACGGCGCGCGCCCTCGATGTCGGTGTCCAGCCGGTCGCCCACCACCAGACTCCCGCCACCGCCACTGCGCCGGGCGGCGGTCTCGAACAACGCCGACTCCGGCTTGCCGACCACCACGTCGGGATCCCGCTCCAGCGCGGTACGCAGCACGGCGACCAGCGAACCATTGCCCGGCAACGGCCCCCGCCCACTGGGCAGGGTCCGGTCGGTGTTGGTGGCGATCCAGAGCGCACCGGCGCGCACCGCGACCGAGGCCTCGGCCAACTCGGCCCAGCCGACCTGCGGGCCGTACCCCTGCACCACCGCGGCCGGATTCTCGTCGGCCTTGCTGACCGGGGTCAGGCCGACCGCGCGCAACTCCGCGCGCAGTGCCTCCGCGCCGACAACCAGCACCGGCGCGCCGGCCGGCAGGCGGTCACGGAGTAGCTCGGCCGAGGCGGCAGCGGAGGTGAGTACCTCCTCCGGCCGGGCCGGCACACCCATCCCGGTCAGCAGGTCGGCGACCTCGCTGGACCGGCGCGACGCGTTGTTGGTGGCGTACGCCACCGCCCGCCCCTCGGCGTGCAGTCGGGCCACCGCCTCGACGGCGCCGGGGATCGGCCGGTCGATCAGGTAGATCACACCGTCCAGGTCGAAAACGACCAGGGTGTACCCGTCGACCAGCCGCTCCCCCGCGCCCGCGTTCATCGCTGCGTCGACCCCGACTCGTCGTCCCGGACCGGAGTGGTCCCGTCGACGTTCGCCGCGTCCCCGGACGTCACGCTGCTGTCAACAGCGGTGTCCGCACCGCTGTTGTCGGCCTCGTCCGGGTGACGGTCCTCGTCATCGTCGTCGAAGTCTTCGTCTTCGTCGTCTTCGTCGTCTTCGTCGTCTTCGTCGTCGTCTTCGTCGTCGTCTTCGTCGTCGTCTTCGTCGCCGGTCAGGTCGGCGTCCGGTCGGGCCGGCACGGCGCCGGGAGCGCCCGGACCAGCTGCGATCTCCTCGGCGGCCTCGTCCTCGTCGTCACCCTCGATGACCACACCGTCGAGTTCCAGCAGCCGCTCGGCAGCGTCGGTCTCGCCCTCGGTGTCAACGTCGGCAGCGCGGGAGAACCACTCGCGGGCCTCCTCGCGCCGGCCCACGGCGAGCAGCGCGTCGGCGTACGCGTACCGAAGCCGGGCCGTCCACGGCACAGTGGCCTCGCTGGTCAGGTCCGGGACCTGCAGCATCGCCACGGCGGCGTCCTTCTGGCCGAGATCACCGCGAGCGCCGGCGGCGACGATCAGCAGTTCGATCGCCACAGCCTGGTCCAGCTTCTCCCGGTCAGCGCCGCGGAACAGGTCGATGGCCCGCTCCGGCCGGCCCAGGGCCCGCTCACAGTCCGCGAGCACGGCCAGGTGGCTCTGCAGCCCGCTCATCCGGTGGTACGTGCGCAGCTCGGCGATCGCCGTCTGCCACTCCCCCGCGTGGTACGCGGCCAGGCCGACGGCCTCACGGACGGCGGAGATGCGCGAGGCGAGCCGCCGGGCGGCAAGCGCGTGCGCCAACGCCTCGGCCGGGTCCTCGTCGATCAGCTGCCCGGTCGCGACCAGGTGCCGGGCCACCGTCTCGGCGACCGGCTTGTTCAGCGAGAGCAGCTCAGCGCGGACGTCCTTGTCGAGATCGGTCGCGACGATGTCGTCCGGCAGCGCCGGGGCCGAGCTACGCCCGCCCTCGAACGACTCGGAGCCGCGAGCGCGGTCGTCACGGCGGAACTCTCCCTCACGACGCGGCCGCTCGTCGGCCCGGGAAGCACCCGCACGGTCGCCGCCGCCCTCGCGGTCACCACCCCGGTAGCCGCCACCCTCGCGGGGCGCACTCGGACGGGAGCCGTCACGGTCACCGCCACGGAAGCCGCCCTCACGACGGTCACCACCGCGGAAGCCGCCCTCACGGGGCGCGCCGCCCTCGCGGCGATCCCCACCACGGAAACCGCCTTCGCGATCGCCGCCGCGGTAGCCGCCACCCTCGCGGGGACCACTCGGCCGGGTGCCCTCGCGGTCACCGCCACGGAAACCACCCTCACGGCGGTCACCGCCACGGAAGCCGCCCTCACGGGGCGCGCCGCCCTCGCGGCGATCCCCACCACGGAAACCGCCTTCGCGATCACCGCCGCGGTAGCCGCCACCCTCGCGGGGACCACTCGGCCGGGTGCCCTCGCGGTCACCGCCACGGAAACCACCCTCACGGCGGTCACCACCGCGGAAGCCGCCCTCACGGGGCGCGCCGCCCTCGCGGCGATCCCCACCACGGAAACCGCCTTCGCGGTCGCCGCCACGGAAGCCACCCTCACGGGGCGCACCCGGACGGGAGCCGTCACGGTCGCCACCACGGAAGCCACCTTCACGACGGTCACCACCGCGGAAGCCGCCCTCGCGGTCGCCGCCACGGAAGCCGCCCTCACGACGGTCACCACCGCGGAAACCACCCTCACGGGGCGCGCCGCCCTCGCGGCGATCCCCACCACGGAAACCACCCTCACGGGGCGCGCCGCCCTCGCGGCGATCCCCACCGCGGAAACCGCCTTCGCGGGGCGCGCCGCCCTCGCGGCGATCCCCACCACGGAAACCGCCTTCGCGGTCGCCACCACGGAAGCCACCCTCACGGGGCGCACCCGGACGGGAGCCGTCACGGTCACCGCCACGGAAGCCACCTTCACGACGGTCACCACCGCGGAAACCACCCTCGCGGTCGCCACCACGGAAGCCACCCTCACGCGGAGCACCTGAACGGGAGCCGCCACGGAAGCCACCTTCACGACGGTCACCACCACGGAAGCCACCCTCGCGAGGCGCACCCGGACGGGAGCCGTCACGGTCACCGCCACGGAAGCCGCCCTCACGACGATCGCCACCACGGAAACCACCCTCGCGGTCACCGCCACGGAAACCGCCGCCCTCACGCGGAGCACCAGGCCGGGAGCCGTCGCGGAAGCCGCCTTCGCGACGGTCGCCGCCACGGAAGCCACCCTCACGGTCACCGCCGCGGAAACCGCCCTCACGGGACGGGCCGGAGCGGGCGCCACCCTGGTAGCCGCCCTCACGACGGTCACCGCCACGGAAGCCACCCTCACGGGGCGCGCCGCCCTCGCGGCGATCCCCACCACGGAAACCGCCTTCGCGGTCGCCGCCACGGAAGCCGCCCTCGCGACGGTCGCCGCCACGGAAGCCACCCTCACGGGGCGCACCCGAACGCGTTCCGTCACGGTCGCCGCCACGGAAGCCACCCTCACGCGGCGCACCCGAACGCGAACCATCACGGTCGCCACCACGGAAGCCACCCTCACGCGGAGCGCTGGACCGTGAACTGTCCCGGTCACCACCACGGGAACCAGAGTCGCGGCCGCCGGCGTATCCGCCTCGGGCGCCGCCACCGCTGTCGCGGTCTCCCCGGTACGGGGGCCGGTCTCGGTCATCGCGGCGCGGGCCGCCATCGCGTCCGCCCGCGCCGTCAGTACGGTCTTCGTAACGACGGGGACGGTCTCCGCCCTGCGGTCCTGAACTCACAGGTACATCCTTCCTGATTGCGCCACCAATGGCGCTACGCAGTCGAGGGCCGACCCGGATGGGGCGGCCCTCGACTGGAAGATTGTCCGGCGGCGTCCTACTCTCCCACACCCTCACGAGTGCAGTACCATCGGCGCTGGAGGGCTTAGCTTCCGGGTTCGGAATGTAACCGGGCGTTTCCCCTCCGCCATGACCGCCGTAACTCTATGAACATATCAAACAACCCCGGCACACACTCACGGGTGTTCGCTTGTTCAGAGTTGCACAGTGGACGCGTAGCAGCTTAGTAGTCAAGTCCTCGGCCTATTAGTACCGGTCAACTGAACCCGTTACCGGGCTTACATTTCCGGCCTATCAACCCAGTCGTCTAGCTGGGGGCCTTACCCCACCAAAGGTGGGTGGGATACCTCATCTTGAAGCAGGCTTCCCGCTTAGATGCTTTCAGCGGTTATCCCTTCCGAACGTAGCTAACCAGCCGTGCCCTTGGCAGGACAACTGGCACACCAGAGGTTCGTCCGTCCCGGTCCTCTCGTACTAGGGACAGCCCTTCTCAAGTATCCTACGCGCACGGCGGATAGGGACCGAACTGTCTCACGACGTTCTAAACCCAGCTCGCGTACCGCTTTAATGGGCGAACAGCCCAACCCTTGGGACCTGCTACAGCCCCAGGATGCGACGAGCCGACATCGAGGTGCCAAACCATCCCGTCGATATGGACTCTTGGGGAAGATCAGCCTGTTATCCCCGGGGTACCTTTTATCCGTTGAGCGACACCGCTTCCACTCGCAAGTGCCGGATCACTAGTCCCGACTTTCGTCCCTGCTCGACCTGTCAGTCTCACAGTCAAGCTCCCTTGTGTACTTGCACTCAACACCTGATTGCCAACCAGGCTGAGGGAACCTTTGGGCGCCTCCGTTACCTTTTAGGAGGCAACCGCCCCAGTTAAACTACCCACCAGACACTGTCCCTGAACCGGATAACGGTCCGAAGTTAGATACCCAAATCAACCAGAGTGGTATTTCAAGATTGCCTCCACCCATACTGGCGTATGGACTTCACCGGCTCCCACCTATCCTACACAAGCTAATTCGAGTACCAATGTCAAGCTATAGTAAAGGTCCCGGGGTCTTTCCGTCCTGCCGCGCGTAACGAGCATCTTTACTCGTACTGCAATTTCGCCGGGCCTGTGGTTGAGACAGTGGGGAAGTCGTTACGCCATTCGTGCAGGTCGGAACTTACCCGACAAGGAATTTCGCTACCTTAGGATGGTTATAGTTACCACCGCCGTTTACTGGCGCTTAAGTTCTCCGCTTCGCCCCGAAGAGCTAACAGGTCCCCTTAACGTTCCAGCACCGGGCAGGCGTCAGTCCATATACATCGAATTACTTCTTCGCATGGACCTGTGTTTTTAGTAAACAGTCGCTTCCCCCTGCTCTCTGCGGCCATACAACGCTCCACCCGCGCGGGGCTTCACGTCTCCGGCCCCCCTTCTCCCTAAGTTACGGGGGCAATTTGCCGAGTTCCTTAACCACAGTTCGCCCGATCGCCTCGGTATTCTCTACCTGACCACCTGTGTCGGTTTGGGGTACGGGCCGCTAAGAACTCGCTAGAGGCTTTTCTCGGCAGCATAGGATCACTGACTTCACCTGAATCGGCTCGGCATCACGTCTCAGCCTATATGTGTTGCGGATTTGCCTACAACACGGCCTACACGCTTACCCCGGCACAACCACCGGCCGGGCTCAGCTACCTTCCTGCGTCACCCCATCGCTTGACTACTACCCATCAGGTTCCCACGCTCCCCACCCTCAACCCGAAGGTCTTGGATGGATCGGGTGGTTAGCACAACGAGGTTCATCAGGGACGCTCTTTCGCGGGTACGGGAATATCAACCCGTTGTCCATCGACTACGCCTCTCGGCCTCGCCTTAGGTCCCGACTCACCCAGGGCGGATTAGCCTGGCCCTGGAACCCTTGGTCATCCGGCGGAAGGGTTTCTCACCCTTCTTTCGCTACTCATGCCTGCATTCTCACTCGTGCCGCGTCCACAACTGGGTCACCCCGCTGCTTCACTCGCGGCACGACGCTCCCCTACCCATCCACACACCTGCACAAGGAATCAAGTCCAAGCGAGGATAAAATGTGAATGCCACAGCTTCGGCGGTGTGCTTGAGCCCCGCTACATTGTCGGCGCGGAACCACTTGACCAGTGAGCTATTACGCACTCTTTAAAGGGTGGCTGCTTCTAAGCCAACCTCCTGGTTGTCTATGCGACCCCACATCCTTTTCCACTTAGCACACGCTTAGGGGCCTTAGCTGGTGATCTGGGCTGTTTCCCTCTCGACTACGAAGCTTATCCCCCGCAGTCTCACTGCCGCGCTCTCACTTACCGGCATTCGGAGTTTGGCTGATTTCGGTAAGCTTGTGGGCCCCCTAGACCATCCAGTGCTCTACCTCCGGCAAGAAACACGCGACGCTGCACCTAAATGCATTTCGGGGAGAACCAGCTATCACGGAGTTTGATTGGCCTTTCACCCCTAACCACAGGTCATCCCCCAATTTTTCAACATTGGTGGGTTCGGCCCTCCACGCGGTCTTACCCGCGCTTCAGCCTGCCCATGGCTAGATCACTCCGCTTCGGGTCTAGGACACGCGACTGAATCGCCCTATTCAGACTCGCTTTCGCTACGGCTCCCCCACACGGGTTAACCTCGCCACATGCCACTAACTCGCAGGCTCATTCTTCAAAAGGCACGCCGTCACCCCGCAAGGCTCCGACGGATTGTAGGCGAACGGTTTCAGGTACTATTTCACTCCCCTCCCGGGGTACTTTTCACCATTCCCTCACGGTACTTGTCCGCTATCGGTCACCAGGAAGTATTTAGGCTTACCAGGTGGTCCTGGCAGATTCACGGCAGATTTCAGGGGTCCGCCGCTACTCGGGAACACCCACAGAAGGTCAGCAACTTTCACCTACCGGACTCTCACCGTCTACGGTCAGCCATTCCAGACTGTTCGACTAGCCACTGACTTTGTAACTCCTCGAGTGCATGTCAGTACACTCAGCGGGGTCCCACAACCCCGACCACGCAACCCCTGACAGGTATCACACGCAGCCGGTTTAGCCTCGATCCGCTTTCGCTCGCCACTACTCACGGAATCACTAAATTGTTTTCTCTTCCTACGGGTACTGAGATGTTTCACTTCCCCGCGTTCCCTCCACACACCCTATGTGTTCAGGTGTGGGTGACACCACATGACTGGTGCCAGGTTTCCCCATTCGGACACCCTGGGATCACAGCTTGGTTGACAGCTCCCCCAGGCCTATCGCGGCCTCCCACGTCCTTCATCGGCTCCTGGTGCCAAGGCATTCACCGTTCGCCCTTGACAACTTGACCACAAAGATGCTCGCGTCCACTGTGCAATTCTCAACAAACGACCAACCCACAACCCGATCCGCCCCACACCAAACCCAGTCCTCAGACCAGCGGTATGTGGGGCCAGGCCATGCCTGGCAACCTCACGAACCCACAGGCTCGCTACGGCTCCGAAAAAACAACCAACGGTTGTTCCTTCAGGACCCAACAGGGTGCTTACATTCTCCCCCAGCCGCACCGGTCACCTCGTTCCCACCACCCCGAAGAGCAGCTGTACTAGACGCAACCCGGCCGTTGCCAGGGCAAAACTTGCCAGTGTCTCCGCCATCTGAGCACCCCGACCCAACATTCGTAGGCCGCGGGCTCCTTACCGACTTTCGTCGGAAGGTGCTCCTTAGAAAGGAGGTGATCCAGCCGCACCTTCCGGTACGGCTACCTTGTTACGACTTCGTCCCAATCGCCAGCCCCACCTTCGACGGCTCCCTCCACAAGGGTTGGGCCACCGGCTTCGGGTGTTGCCGACTTTCGTGACGTGACGGGCGGTGTGTACAAGGCCCGGGAACGTATTCACCGCAGCGTTGCTGATCTGCGATTACTAGCGACTCCGACTTCACGGGGTCGAGTTGCAGACCCCGATCCGAACTGAGACCGGCTTTTTGGGATTCGCTCCACCTCGCGGTATCGCAGCCCATTGTACCGGCCATTGTAGCATGCGTGAAGCCCTGGACATAAGGGGCATGATGACTTGACGTCATCCCCACCTTCCTCCGAGTTGACCCCGGCAGTCTTCGATGAGTCCCCGCCATAACGCGCTGGCAACATCGAACGAGGGTTGCGCTCGTTGCGGGACTTAACCCAACATCTCACGACACGAGCTGACGACAGCCATGCACCACCTGTGACCGCCCCCGAAGGACCCCCCATCTCTGGAGGTTTTGCGGCCATGTCAAACCCAGGTAAGGTTCTTCGCGTTGCATCGAATTAATCCGCATGCTCCGCCGCTTGTGCGGGCCCCCGTCAATTCCTTTGAGTTTTAGCCTTGCGGCCGTACTCCCCAGGCGGGGCGCTTAATGCGTTAGCTGCGGCACAGGGAACCGGAGAGGCCCCCCACACCTAGCGCCCAACGTTTACAGCGTGGACTACCAGGGTATCTAATCCTGTTCGCTCCCCACGCTTTCGCTCCTCAGCGTCAGTATCGGCCCAGAGACCCGCCTTCGCCACCGGTGTTCCTCCTGATATCTGCGCATTTCACCGCTACACCAGGAATTCCAGTCTCCCCTACCGAACTCTAGCCTGCCCGTATCGACCGCAGGCTTGGAGTTGAGCCCCAAGTTTTCACGGTCGACGCGACAAGCCGCCTACGAGCTCTTTACGCCCAATAAATCCGGACAACGCTCGCACCCTACGTCTTACCGCGGCTGCTGGCACGTAGTTGGCCGGTGCTTCTTCTGCAGGTACCGTCACTCTCGCTTCGTCCCTGCTGAAAGAGGTTTACAACCCGAAGGCCGTCATCCCTCACGCGGCGTCGCTGCATCAGGCTTCCGCCCATTGTGCAATATTCCCCACTGCTGCCTCCCGTAGGAGTCTGGGCCGTGTCTCAGTCCCAGTGTGGCCGGTCGCCCTCTCAGGCCGGCTACCCGTCGTCGCCTTGGTAGGCCATCACCCCACCAACAAGCTGATAGGCCGCGAGCCCATCCCAAGCCGAAAAACTTTCCACCCCCAGCCATGCGGCCGAAGGTCCTATTCGGTATTAGCCCCGGTTTCCCGGGGTTATCCCAAAGCTTGGGGCAGGTTGCTCACGTGTTACTCACCCGTTCGCCGCTCGAGTACCCCGAAGGGCCTTTCCGCTCGACTTGCATGTGTTAAGCACGCCGCCAGCGTTCGTCCTGAGCCAGGATCAAACTCTCCAACAAAAAATTAGTTGAACAGCATCCTGACAACAAACAAATGTTGCCAAAGGAATCCCAACCAGCCAGAAAAACTGACCAGTCCGGGGTATAAATCATAATTGGCACTGGCTTTACAAGCACCCTGTTGAGTTCTCAAAGAACAACCACACACCGATCAAAAGCCCCACCTCAGTGGAACCCCATCTCGGGGCTTTTCGTACCGCGTCCCTCGCGCTTTCAGCGCCAGGCACTTTTACTACGTTACCCGCTGGTTTCCGCTGTGTCAAACCGGTGTTTCGCGGTTCGTCATACTTCGTCCAGTCATGCGGGCGCCATGTCTCAACCGGCTTGCGCCGATCTTGTCATGGATTCGGCAGGCCGGCCGCTGCGGTATCCCGCAAGCTCGCCCGGTTCCCTGCCGGTCGTTAACCTTACCCGGTCGGTTCCGCCGCACCAAATCCGCCTCGCGGCGAACCTTGGGGGCACCACCCGGGACCGGAACCGGAGAGAACAACCTCCGACCCGACGGTCACTGCCTCGCTCCGGCCTCTCAGGCTTTCGCCTGTTTCGTCCGTTCCGCGCTGGCAGAGAGAAAGTTACGCGTCCGGCGGGATGATCGTCAAATCCGCCGGACGCGTCCCCCGTCACATCGTCGACAGACGACTATTCGCCCAGCTCAACGCCCGCGAACGAGCGCTTGCCCCGGCGCAGCACCAGGTAACGCCCATGCAGGAGATCGGCCGGCGAGACCGCGGCGTCCACCTCGGTCACCCTGTTGTTGTTGACGTAGGCGCCGCCCTCGGCGATCACCCGGCGGGCTTCCTTGAGGCCACTCACGAGGCCGGAGTCCCGGAGTAGACCCGCCACATCCGGCAATTCGCCGGAGAGGCGCACCAGACCGGCCTCGGTCAACGCCGCGCGAAGCGTCTCCGGGGCCAGGTCGTCCAGCGACCCACGCCCGAAGAGCGCCTGACTGGCGGCGATCGCCTGTCGGGTCTCCTCAGGGCCGTGCACCAGGCTGGTCAGCTCCTCGGCGAGTGCCCGTTGCGCCAGGCGGGCCGCTGGCCGCTCGGCGGTCGCCTTCGCCAGCTCCTCCAACTCGTCACGGGTGCGGAAGCTGAAGTAGCGCAGGTAGCGGTCGACCTCCCGGTCATCCACGTTGACCCAGAACTGGTAGAACGCGTACGGGCTGGTCATCGTCGGGTCGAGCCAGACAGCGCCACCCTCGGTCTTGCCGAACTTCGTGCCGTCGGACTTGGTGACGAGCGGCGTGGTGAACGCCTGCACCGGCCCCTCGCCACGTCGACGTACGTAGTCGACGCCGGCGGTGATGTTGCCCCACTGGTCGGACCCACCGAACTGAAGCTGGCAGCCGTGCCGGCGGTGCAGCTCGAGGAAGTCGTTGGCCTGCAGCAGTTGGTAGCTGAACTCGGTGAAGCTGATGCCCGTCTCGAGCCGGGCCCGCACCACCTCCCGCGCGAGCATCTTGTTGACCGGGAAGTGCTTGCCCACGTCGCGGAGAAACTCGACCACCGACATCTCGCCGGTCCAGTCCAGGTTGTTGACCACCTGCGCCGCGTTCTCGCCGGTGTACGACACGAAGGGCGCCAACTGCTCGCGAATCCGTTCGACCCAGCCGGCGATCACCTCGGGCGGGTTGAGTGTCCGCTCGGCGTTCGCCTTCGGGTCACCGATCTGCCCGGTCGCGCCGCCGACCAGCAGCAACGGGCGGTGGCCGGCGAGTTGAAGCCGGCGGGCCATGGTGACCTGCATGAGCGAGCCGACGTGCAGACTCGGCGCGGTGGGGTCGAAGCCCACGTAGTAGGTGGCGGCGCTCCCACCGTCGAGCAGCTCGCGCAGCTCGTCGAGGCCGGTCGAGTCCTGGATGAGGCCACGCCAGAGCAGGTCGTCGGTCAGGGAGTCCCGCCCGGGCGGCGGGAGGCTGCTGTCGGTCACGGTCACCGATTCTCCCCCATCGCCGGTACGGACCCGTACCGGGTTTGGTACAACCCGCCCCGGTTAGGCTTGCGCACCGTCGATCAAGGAGGCGCTGCCGTGGAGATACCCGACCTGACGGGTGGTTTCGTTGCCCTGCTCGGCCTGAAGTTCGAGGAGGCGACCGCCGACCGGGTGGTCATCAGTTGGCAGGTCCGACCGGAGCTGCACCAGCCGTTCGGCATCCTGCACGGCGGGGTGTACTGCTCGGTCGTGGAGACCGCGGCCAGCGTGGGTGGTTCGCTCTGGTTGGCCGACCGGGGCACGGTCGTCGGGGTGTCGAACCAGACCGACTTCCTGCGGGCCGTCCGGGAGGGCGAGCTGACCGCCGTCGGTACCCCGGTGCACCGGGGTCGCAGCCAGCAGCTCTGGCAGGTGGAGATCACCGATGCCGACGAGCGGTTGGTCGCCCGCGGTCAGGTCCGGCTGCAGAACCTCTCGCGAGCCTGATCGGCGGCATCCGGACGGGTCAGCTGCGGGCCTCGTCCAGCACCGGCTCCGTGGGCTGGTCGGCGTCGATGTCGGCGTCATCGGGTACGCGGCTGAGCCGTACCTCGGTGATCGCCCGCTGGTCGATGCCGGCCACCACCAGCACCCAGCCGTCCAGCGTGACGTCCTCCCCGGCGACGGTGGGGATGTGCCCGAGGCGGGCCAGCACCAGCCCGGCGACGGTGGTGTAGTCACCGGCTGGGCGCGACGGCAGCTCGACGCCGATGTCCGGAAGGTCGTGCACCGGGAAGGTGCCGGGCAGCAGCAGCGCACCGTCGGGCTCGCGGCGCACCGAGTATCCGTCCCGGTCGGTCTCGTCGTAGATCTCTCCGACGATCTCCTCCAGGATGTCCTCCAGTGTCACGATGCCGTCGACGGCGCCGCGCTCGTCCACGACCAGGGCGATGTGCTGGCGCTCGGCCTTGAACTGACGCAGCGCGTCGACCACGGGCAGCGAGTCGGGCAGCAGCATCGGGGGACGGGCGATCTCGTCGATCGGGCGGTCGGCGGGCACACCCACCAGGTCGCGCAGGTGGATCACGCCGGCCGTGTCGTCCAGGCCGCCGTGGCGCACCACCGGCGCGCGGGAGTGCCCGGTGGCGGCCAGCACGAGCCGCGCGGCCTCCGCGGTGGTCCCGCTGTCGAGCGTGAAGACCCGCAACCGGGGTACGAGGACCGCCCGCAACCGCCGGTCGGCGATCTCCACCGCGCCGGCGATGATGGTGCGCTGCTCCTTCGTGAAGCCGTGGTTGCCGGCGACGATGTCGCGCAGCTCGTCCGGGCCGATCTCCTCCGGCTGGTGCCTCGGGTTGAGCCCGACCAGGCGGACCACCAGGTCGCTGGTGGCGCCGAGCGCCCAGACGGCGGGCCGGGTGAACGTGGCGAGCAGGTCGAGCGGGCGGGCCACCAGCAGCGCCCACCGCTCGGCGGACTGCATGGCGATCCGCTTGGGCGCCAGCTCGCCGAAAACCAGGGTGACGAAGGTCAGTGCGAGGGTGACCGCCACGATCGCCACCGTCTCGGCGGCGGCACCGAACACCCCGAGCAGCGGCACGAGGGGTTTGGCCAGCGAGACCGCCGCGGCGGCGGAGGCCAGGAAGCCGGCGAGGGTGATGCCGATCTGGATGGTGGCCAGGAAACGGTTCGGGTCCTTGGCGAGCCGGGCCAGCACCCGCCCGGCCCGGCTGGTGCGCTCCAACCGCTGGATCTGGCTGTCCCGCAGCGACACCAACGCCATCTCGCTGCCGGCGAAGAGCGCGTTGATCACGACCAGGATTCCGACCAGGGCCAGTTGGCTCCCGTAGCTCTGCACGCCCGGTTCGCTCCCTCACGGTGGTGGCACCGGCCGGAACGCGCGGCGCTCGCCGGTCGGCGAGCCCGCCCGGCGTAGGCGCTTCAGTGCCCCGTCTGGCGCCGGCCGAATCCTGCCCCGGCGACGCTACGCCGGATCGGTGCCCGATGACGCGGGCAGATCCAGGACGTACGAGTCGCCCTCCGGTCGGAAGCCGAGCCGGTGGTAGTAGGGGGCGACCATCCGGGGCGGGCTGACCACCCGGTGGAAGCCCCGTTCGGTGAACAGGTGACTGCGCCGGTAGACGAACTCGCCCGGGGTGAAGTCCCGGAACTTGGGGGTCACGTAGTCCAGGTCGATCTGCGCGACGCCGCGTGCCTCGGCGTGCGACAACACCACCCCGACCACCTCGTCGGCGGTGACCACCAGGAACGCGGAGCGCCCGGACGCGTCCGGATCCCAGCGGAAGTCCGGGTTGAACCGGGCGATATCGGCGGCGTGCACCCGCAGCGTGTGCGCGAGGAACTGGTCGCCAATGCCGACCTCCACCACCTGGTAGGTCTTCTCGTCGTGGCGGGTGGCGAGCATCCCGCGCAGGTACCAGATGTTGATGACCGCGAGCACGACGTTGAGCCCGACCCCGGGCCAGACCTCGATTGCGGCGTTGTAGCCGATCAGCACGAAGCAGCCGATGAGGTTGAGCGCACGCAGCCGCAGGATGCGTGATTGCAGCAGGGACCAGACCAGCACCGCGGAGCCGGCCCAGCCGACCAGATCCAACCAGTTCACTCCGCGAGACTAGTGCCCGCCCAGGTCAGGGCCGTCGGCGGGCAACTCCAGCAGCCACTCCTCGACGTCTTCGCCGCGCGCGTTGGCGTACCCCGAGTCTTCCCCGATCACGACGAACCCGCACTTGCGCAGCACCGCGAGGGACGCGGCGTTGTCCTTGGCGGCGCGGGCGTGCACCGGCCGGGGCAGCTCGCGCAGCAGGGCGGCCAGCGCCACCGTGGCGTGACCCCGACCCCAGCGGGCCGGGTCGATCCAGTAGCTGACCTCGGTCTGGTCGTCGACCGGGAAGGCGCTGACGTAGCCGACCACTTCGCCGTCGACCTCGATCGTGCGGACCAGGTTCGCCGGGTTGGTGAGCACCCGGGCCCAGTGTCGGGCGAACTCGCGGTGGTCGGACGGGTCCTTGGACGTGAACGCTGCCATCCGGTTGGCCTCCGGGTCCTGCTGGTGCAGGAAGAACTCCACGAGATCGTCCTCGCGGACCGGGCGGAGCCGCACATCGTCGAAGGTCATCGGACGAGGGTACGCAGCCATCGGGCGATCCGTGCCGAGCCTGGCGCGTCTGAGGCAGCACAATGACTCTGAGGCAGCAGACCGACCCAGGGAGTGCCGATGAACCGACCTGTCGTGGTGGGCGTGGACGGATCGCCGTCCAGCCTCGTCGCCGCGGAGCACGCGGCCCACGCCGCTCTGCTCCGGTCCCGGCCGCTGCACCTGGTGCACGGTTACCTGCACCCGCTCGGCTACGGCGTGTCGCTCAACCCGTACGACGTCGGGGTGCCGGCGCCCTCCGAGGAGGCGCAGAAGATGTTGGAGCGCACCGCGAGCGACCTGGCCGACCGTTGGCCCGGCCTGGTCGTCGAGGTGCGTCAGGTCGCCGGCGGTCCCGGCGTCACCATGATCGAGGAGTCCCGTCGGGCGGAGCTGGTCGTGGTGGGCAGCCGGGGGCTGGGCGGGTTCACCGGGCTGCTGCTCGGCTCGGTCGGCGCGCAGGTGGCCGCACACGCGCACTGCCCGGTGCTGGTGGTCCGACCGGATGAACAGCCGATCCCGGTGGACGCCCCCGTGCTGGTCGGCGTCGACGGCTCCGAGTCGTCCCGGCTCGCCGCGGGCTACGGCGCCAATGAGGCAGCGCTGCGGGATGTGCCGCTGGTGCTGGTGCACGTCGGCCCGCCGGACGGGGACCGAACGGTGCCGGAGGAGATCGAGGAGTCGCAGGCCGCGTACCAGGCCGAGGCGGTGCGGCTGCTGGCCGAGGCCTCCGCCGCGGTTCGCGCCGAGCACCCCGGCCTGGTGGTGCGGGAGCATCCGGTCCGGGCGGCCGGCGCGGCCCAGGGGCTCATCAAGGCCAGCGGCACGGCGTCGCTGCTGGTCGTGGGCACCCGGGGCCGGGCCGGATTCGCCGGTTTGTTGCTCGGCTCGGTCAGCCAGGCGGCGATCCAGCACGCGCACTGCCCGGTGCTGGTCGCCCACCCGTACCCGGTCAGTTGACCGGATCGTCACCCCGGCCGAGCATCTGGAGGAAGTCGGTGGTGAGGGCGAACGGATCGGCGGGGCCGCTGGACGGCGGCCGACGCTCGATCTGGTCGGCCAGCTCGCCGGCAGCGCGCCGGATCCGGCCGCGCAACGCGCCGTCGGCGGTGCCGTCGGACCAGTCTTCCGGGGCGGCGAAGACCGAGGTGGGGACCACCACCGCCCGTAGGTAGCTGAACATCGGTCGGACGGCGTGCTCCAGCGCCAACGAGTGCCGGGCGGTGCCGCCGGTGGCCGCGATCAACACCGGCCGGTCGACCAGCGACTCGGCATCCAGCACGTCGAAGAATGACTTGAACAGCCCGTTGTACGAGGCGCTGAAGATCGGGGTGACGGCGACGATCCCGTCCGCCCCGGTCACCGCGTCGATGGCCTCGCGCAGTGCGGCCGGCGGGAACCCGGTGAGCATGTTGTTCACCACGTCGTGGGCGTACTCCCGCAGGTCGACGACGCGCAGCTCCACCTCGTGGCCGCGCCGGACCAGCTCGTCGCGGGTCGCCGCGGCGAGCTGGTCGGCGAGCAGCCGGGTGGACGAGGGCTGGCTCAGCCCCGCCGAGACCACGGCCAGCGTGCGGCGGGTCATCGGGACACCTCCGGTGCCTTGCCCGTCACGTCGTCGACGGCGTGGACGGTGCTGTCCTTGGCGCCGCCGGCAGCGGCGACCAGCGAGGCGTGGGTGGGGGCCTCCGGCACGTGCGCCGGACGCAGCGCGGCGAACTCCTTGCGCAGCACCGGCACGACCTCCTCGCCGAGCAGGTCGAGCTGCTCCAGCACGGTCTTCAGCGGCAGACCCGCGTGGTCCATCAGGAACAGTTGCCGCTGGTAGTCGCCGACGTACTCCCGGAAGCTCAGGGTGCGGTCGATGACCTGCTGCGGGCTGCCCACGGTCAGCGGGGTCTCCCGGGTGAACTCCTCCAGCGACGGCCCGTGCCCGTAGACCGGGGCGTTGTCGAAGTACGGCCGGAACTCCCGGACCGCGTCCTGCGAGTTGCGTCGCAGGAACACCTGCCCGCCGAGGCCGACGATCGCCTGGTCGGCGGAGCCGTGGCCGTAGTGCGCGTACCGCTCGCGGTAGAGCCCGACCATCCGCTCGGTGTGCTCCTTCGGCCAGAAGATGTGGTTGGCGAAGAAGCCGTCGCCGTAGTAGGCGGCCTGCTCGGCGATCTCCGGACTGCGGATCGAGCCGTGCCAGACGAACGGGGGCACGCCGTCGAGCGGGCGCGGCGTCGAGGTGAACGACTGCAACGGGGTGCGGTACTTGCCCTTCCAGTCGACCACGTCCTCGCGCCACAGCCGGTGCAGCAGGTCGTAGTTCTCGATCGCGAGCGGGATGCCGGCGCGGATGTCCTTGCCGAACCACGGGTAGACCGGGCCGGTGTTGCCGCGACCCATCATGAGATCCACCCGGCCGTCGGACAGGTGCTGGAGCATCGCGTAGTCCTCGGCGATCTTCACCGGGTCGTTGGTGGTGATCAGCGTGGTCGCGGTGGACAGCAGCAGCCGCTCGGTGCGCGCCGCGATGTGGCCGAGCATGGTGGTCGGGGACGAGGGCACGAACGGCGGGTTGTGGTGCTCGCCGGCGGCGAAGACGTCCAGGCCGACCTCTTCGGCCTTCAACGCGATCGCGACCATCGCCTTGATCCGCTCATGCTCGGTCGGCTCCCGACCGGTGGTCGGATCGACCGTGACGTCACCGACGGTGAAGACTCCGAACTGCATGACCAGCTCCTCGCGTGTCAACCGGGTGCCGCCGTGGTACCCGGACGCAGCTCACAACTTATTTGACGAGTCAACTATTCCGTCGGCGGCGTGCCCCGCAGTGGCGCCGATCACTCCTCAGCACGGCATTCAGCCGGACAAACCACCGGTGCCCAGCGTCGCTCAGCCGCCCGCCACCGACGGCAGCACCTGCACCTCGGCGCCGTCGCCGACCGGGGTGGCCAGACCGCCGGAGTGCCGGCAGTCTTCCCCGTCGACGAATACGTTGACGTAGCGGCGCAGCTCGCCACGCTCGTCGCGGATCCGTCGGGACAGCCGTGGATGATGGGCGGCCAGCTCGTCGAGGACGGCCCGCAACGTACCCACGGCGGTGATGCTCAGCCGACTCGCACCACCGGCCTCGCCACGCAGCGGGCCGGGCAGCAGCACGGTGACCACGATCAGACCTCCGCGGCCCGAACGCAGAGCACGTCGGGCAGGTGCGCCGCCACCAGGGACCAGGAGTCGCCCTCGTCGCGGCTGGCGTAGACCGAGCCGGAGCGGGTGCCGAAGTAGACCCCGCCGGGCGTGGCGTCGTCGGCGCACATCGCGTCGCGCAGCACCGCCGGATAGAACGGCCCCTCGGGAAGCCCCACCGACAGCGGCTCCCACTTGCCGCCGGCGTCGGCGGAACGGAACACCCGGCAGCGGTGGTCGGTCGGGAACCGCTCGCTGTCGGCCACCAACGGGAAGGTCCACACCATGCCACCCCGCCCCGGGTGGGCCACCATGGGGAAGCCGAAGTCGCTGGGCAGCCCGTCGGCGATCGAGGACCAGGTGCGCCCGTCGTCGTCGGAGCGGTAGACACCGTGGTGGTTCTGCGCATACAGCCGCTCGGGGTTGCCGGCGTCCCGGGCGACCTTGTGCACGCACTGGCCGAACTCCGGCCACTCGTCGGGCATGAAGTAGGCGCGGATGCCGGTGTTGCCCGGCGCCCAGCTCGCCCCGGCGTCCTCCGAGCGGTAGACCCCGCCGGTGGACATGGCGACCAGCAGCCGAGCCGGATCACGCGGGTGGGGCAGCACGGTGTGCACCGCCTGACCGCCGAACCCAGCCTCCCACTGGGGGCGGTGCGGGTGGTCCCAGAGTGAACGGACCAGCTCGAAGCTGCGGCCACCATCGGTGGACTTGAACAGCGCCGACGGCTCGGTGCCGGCCCAGACCACGTCCGGCTCGTCGGGACCGGCCGGCATCAACTGCCAGACCCGTCCGAGGGAGACACCGGTGTCGGCTGGGAACGCGACCGGGGCGTGGTCGGGCTCGTCCCAGGAGGCGCCGAGGTCGTCGCTCGTGGCGACGCTGGGCCCGAAGTGTGAGCTGGTCATGCCGGCGAGCAGCCGCGGGGTGGAACGACGGGTGTCGACCGCGACCGCGTAGACACCGGTCATCGGAAAGTGCGGGCCGGTTATCTCCCAGCTGCGCCGGTCGTCGGCGCTGGTGGCGAGAAACAAACCCTTGGCCGTGCCGATCGCGAGCAGCGTTGCCATGACGTCCTCCGAACCGTCGGTGAGCAGGTGCGGTGATTATGGCCACACCCCCCGACATGTTCCGCGAGGACACACGGCCGGCGGGTCAACGCCGGGTGCGGGGCACGTGTCGCCGGTAGGCACTGACCGTCGGGTCACCGTCGAGCCAGAACCGCCACGGCACGTCGTGAGCGCCCGTCACGCCGACGCGCGGGCCGGCGACCACCGCCTCCGGCGGCACCGGCCGTGCCGGCGGACGCAACCGGACCGGCCCGTCGCCCAGCAGGTACCCGCCGTACGCGGAACGGTCGATGCCGAGCGTGGCGCAGAGCCGGGCCGGCCCACGGGCCAGGTCCACGTCCCGGCGCACGGCCGGCCGGCGGCCCCGAGCCGTGGCCAGGCCGTCCACCACCTCCCCGGCGCGCACCAGCACCGCGGCGGCTTCCCCCTCCACCCCGGTGACCACGTTCATGCACCAGTGCATCCCGTAGGTGAAGTAGACGTAGGCGTGCCCGGCCGGCCCGAACATCACCGCATTGCGCGGAGTGCGCCCGCGGTGTGCGTGCGAGGCCGGGTCACCGGCCGTGCCGGCGTACGCCTCGACCTCGGTGATCCGGACGGTGACACCGCCGGCGTGCAGCTGGCAGCCCAGCAGCCCGCGCGCGGCCGGCAGCAGCGGGCCGGCGAGCAGGTCGGCCAACGCCGCCAGGTCGGCGTCGGTGGCGTGGTCGCCGGGCAACAGATCCATGACCCGAACGGTACCCAGCCTCTTGCCTGAGCATCCCGCCGCCGGATCCGGCCGGGCACCCGGAAGCCCTCCGGTGTTCACCCGTTCGCCATCCACGCGCCGAAACCCGCCCCGCCACCGGCGGGTGTAACGAGTGTCGTCGCAGGGCGCGACGGCGCATCCGGAGAGGAACCACCATGAACGTACGCAGGATCCGTCGACCCCTCATCGCCGTCGGCCTGGCCGCGGCCGGCGCCACGCTCGCCCTCGCCCCGTCGGCCAGTGCCAGCGCCCCGCTGCGGGCGGCTGCCGCGGTCGACGGCGCCCCGCTGACCGCGGTCGCGCTCACCGGCACCGGCAAGATCGACGCCAGCGGCGCGGCGGTCTTCGTCCCGGTCACCCTGACCTGCTCGCAGCGCACCTCGGTCGATCTGACCGTCAAGGTCGCCCAGGCGATCGGGGACACGGTGCGGACCGGCACGACCACTCGGAAGGTGGTCTGCGACGCGACCACGCAGAAGGTCCGGATCGCGGTGACCGCGACGGAGCGCCCGTTCGCCCCCGGCGTGGCGTTCGGCGTGGTGACCGGCAACTCCTGCGACGCGTTGTGCAACTCCCTCACCGACGAGCACCGCTTCGAGCTGTCGCTCTGAGCCGTGGCGGGGCGGCACGGCACGACCGCGCCGCCCCGCTTCAACATTTGGTTGACAATCGTTCGTTGATGGGTTGGGATCGGGGTATGACGACGGACGATTTGTTCACGGCGCCAGACCCGTCCCGCGCCCGCGCACACCGCACCCACGAGGCGCTGCAGCGCATCAGCGAGCGGCACGCCAGCACGGACACCCAGCGCGGGCGCTGGGCCCACCCGTACGTGCTCGACCCGTGGGAGGCGGTGGCCCTGGTCACCGCGCTGGCCGCGGGCGGAGCCGAGCGGGAGCCCGCGGAGGAGCCGGTCGACGCCGCCGACCTCACCGCCGCACTGACCCTGCTGCCGCACGTCCGCGCCGAGCTGGACGCCCTGGAGGCCGGGCTGTTGACGCTGGCCCGCGACCGTGGCCTGACCTGGCAGGCGATCGCGTACGGGCTGGGCCTGGGCAGCGCGCAGGCGGCCCGGCAGCGCTACGAACGGGTCGCCGCCCGCTCCGCCGAGCAGACCGGCTGACCGCCATCCCCACGCCCCGACCTCCCCCGCCAGCAACTGGTCGCCTTGCGGAACCCGCGTTCGGCAGGGGCGAGCATGACCAGCGGCGTTGATCGGCTCCGGTGGGTGGTGGTGGGCACGACCTCAGACGAGGTCGGCCTTCTCCAACGCGACACAGCAGGTGTCGACAACGAGGTGGCCCGCGTCACTCCACGCCGGCCAGACCTGCTCGGTGCGCGATCGCCGCAGCCTCGGTCCGGCTGGAGGCGCCGAGTTTGGCGAGAATGCTGGAGACGTGAGTGCTCGTGGTCTTCTGCGTGATGAAGAGCTCTTCGGCGATCCGGCGGTTGCTGTACCCCTGCGCGACCAGCCGCAGCACCTCGGTCTCACGTGGGGTGAGCCCGAAGGAGGAGACGGCGGTGTCGTGCTTTGCGTCCTGCTCGTCCACCGGCGCGCTCTCCGCCACGAACGCCGCCGCGATCCCGGACCGCGCGGCAAGGACCTCGATGTCGGCAAGGACCAGCTGGGCGCCGAGCCCGGTGGCGATCCGGTGTGCAGCGGCGAGCCGATCGGCTGCGGCCTCACGCCGGTATGCGGCGAGCAGGGCGCGCCCTTCGCCGAAGAGGGCGCCAGCCAGCTCGTAGGGACGCTCCAGCGACTCGAACGCGGCGACGGCGGCGGCCCAACGCTCCGGGTCGTCATCCCCCTCCGCCCGCGACAACTGCGCCTGCAAGACATGCGCGAACGCGTGCGAGATGGGAAACACGATCTCCAGGTGTTCGGCGGCCTCGCGTACGGCGGCAAGTACCTCGGCAGACCCTGCACCGGCCGAAAATGCGTCCGCCTCGATCGCTGCGGCGGTGCAGAGCGCCGGCAGCACATCGCGCACCGGCCCGTTGGCCAGCCCCGCGGCGATGCGCATGAACTCGGCTCGGGCGCTGGCGATGTCGCCCTGGCGGGCTGCGGTCTCCATGACGTACTGGACCAACGGGATGAGGAATTGCGGCTGGAGATCCACGGTACCGAAAAGCTCGCGGGCGAGCGTCAGCTGGTCAGCGGCCTCGGCGACATGTCCTCGCGCCAACTGGCCGTACGCACGGCGCCCCACGATGGCAGCCCGTGGCTTGTCCGACTGGGCGACCGCTGCCGCTTCGTCGAGGGCCGCCTCCGACTCCGGCCAACGGCCCACCGAGAACAGGGAGACCGACCGGTTGCAGTGCACCCACGCCTCGGTATCGGCCAGGCTGAGCGAGCGACACATCTTTACGCCGTGATCGGCCGTCCGGATCGCCTCCTCGGAGCGGCCCATCCCCTCCAGGATCGAGGGAAGATTTTGGTTCACCCGCCCGATGATGTCGACCACGCCCAGCTTCTCGGCACGATTTCGTACCTCGTACAGGTCGGCGAGGCTGGTGCCGTCGAGATCGGTCGCGGCGTCGAGCCAGCAGAGAGTGATGCGAGCTCGTAGCTCCAGGTCCTCGGCGCCGCAGCCGGCGGCGTACGCCACGGCGAGGTCGGCAGCGGCTCGGCTCTGCGGTCCGGGTCGGTGCCGCGCCCCCCAGGTCGCTATGTGCCCGAGGATGTCGGCATGCAACATCGACGGGGGCAGTTCGGCGACCAACTCTTGCGCAGTTTGCAGTTCCCGCCACCCATCCCCGCGGTTCAACGCCTGGACCAGTTGGGAACAGCGCGTCCAGAACCACGCCGCACGGACCGGATCTGGCTCGTGTTCCCTCCCGAGGAGTTCCAACGCGGTACGCGCCAGGTGTAGAGACCTGTCGAGGTTCCCGCTGTGCCACCCGGCCGTGGTGGCGGCGGCAAGCAGGTCCAGAAGGCCCGGCCCCACCCCGCCCGCCCCGTGCCCGCGGCGCGGGTACCGCTGCGGAAGGCGCAGGGCGGGCAGGGCGCCGCGGACCTCATCCGGAACCCGGTCCCACAGCTCGAGCGCGCGTTCCAGCAGGCTCAGCCACTCGGCGTACGCGTATCGGGTCCACGCCTCGTCGGCGCCGGAGACGCACATGTACAGCGCTTTGGCGTCATCGTGGGCGGCATACCAGTGCTGGGCAAGGCGGCCGGCCAGCTCGTCGGGCCGGACGAGCGAGGGTGCGGCTTCCAGCGCCTCGCCGTACCGTCGGTTGATCAGGGCTCGCTCGCCCGGCAGCAGGCTGTCGCTGACGGCCTCGCGTACCAGTGAGTGGCGGAACCGATAGTCCGATCCGTTCGGTTCGGGGACGAGGATCTGGGCGAGCACGGCCGCGCGCAATCCCTCGATCAACTCTTCCTCGGGTAGACCCGTCACGGCCTTCAACAGCGGATATCCGATCGCTGCGCCACTCTCCGCGGCAATCCTGGCGATCCGCTGGCTGGTGTCCGGCAACGCCTCAAGCCGCGCCAGCAGCACCTCCCGGAGGTTGTGCAGCTCTTCCCCTGCGTGCTCCATGTAGGCGCGGGCGAGCTCTTCGACAAAGAACGCGTTGCCGTCGGAGCGGGCGAAGATGTCGTTGAGGACGACCGGGTCAGGCAGCGCCCCGAAGAGACCGCCGAGTTGCTTGGTCACCTCGACGCGGCTGAACCGGGACAACTCGACGCGGCGGACCGACCGGAGCCGGTCCAACTCCGCCAGGAGTGGGCGCAGGGGGTGCCGGCGGTCGACCTCGTCGGACCGGTAGGTACCGATGAGAAGAAGACGTCCGGTGCGCCTGCTGCGGCACAGGTATCCCAGCAGGTTGCGCGTGGAAGCGTCGGCCCAGTGCAGATCCTCGATCACCAACACCACCAGGCGGCTCGACGCCAGGCGTTCCAGGACCCGCGTGGTGAGTTCGAGGAGCCGTGCGACGTTTTCACTTCGGCGTTCCACGGACGTCCCGGCGTCCAGATCCGGCAGGATTCGGGCGAGCAGCGCCTCCTGACCCGCGCTCGCCGCCCGCACCTCATCGGGTAGCCGCTGCCACAGGACATGCAGCGCCGCGGTGAACGGCGCGAACGGGAACGCGTCGCCGCCGACCTCAATGCAACGACCGACCGCCACGACGGCCTGCTTGTCGTCGAGCGTACGAAGCAGCTCGTCAACAAGCCGGGTCTTGCCAACGCCCGCCTCGCCCCGCACGAGCAGCGTTTGGGGGGTGCCGCGGTCGGCCGCCCCGGCGGCCTGGCGCAGCTCGGCCAGTTCGGCTTCCCGCCCCACGAAGGCAGGGGTGACAGTAGCGGCGAGTCCCACAAGACCAACGATTGCATAAACCACAGAGTGTCGGTTTCGGCAGGCGCTCCGAATCTCCCATCTGGCTCGCGGAGAGACCCTCGCGAACCGCTGGCGGGCCGCGCGTTCTAGGTACTTCTTCCGAGCTGTGGCGGCTGCTGCCCGGGCAGTCAGGTCCAGGGGCCAGTCAAAGGCCGGAACTTCTCCCGATGCCGCGCCCTTTGCCGGCTGTGAGCATCGATAGCGCCCCGTCCCGACCCTGACTCCTGAGTCTTGGAGAGAACCCGCCAATGGCCATGTTCCGCACGCTCTACCGCAGCATGACCGGATTTCCCGGTGGGTTTTGGGTGCTGTGGAGCGCAACCCTGGTGAACCGGATGGCCACCTTCGTCTATCCGTTCCTCGGGATCTACCTGACCACCGAACTCGGGTACTCGGCCACCACCGCCGGGCTCGTGCTGGCGACCTTCGGCATCGGCTCCGTCGCCGGATCCTTGATCGGCGGTGAGCTGAGCGACCGAATCGGCCGGCGCCCGACGATGGCCGGCGCCCAACTCCTCGCCGCCGTGTCGACCGCGATCATGGGCTTCACCCCGAACGGGGTGGCCATCGCCGTGCTGGTGTTCTTCATGGGGCTCGGTGTGAGCGCGTCGCGGCCCGCGGTACAGGCGATGATCGTGGACATGGTCCCGCAGAAGGACCGGGTCCGCGCCTTCTCAGTCAACTACTGGGCCGTCAACATCGGTTTCGGTTTCTCCGCGGTGGTTGCCGGTTATCTCGTACACGAGGGTTATCTCTGGATCTTCCTCGGCGATGCCGTCACGACCTTGATCTGCGCCGTCATCATGTGGGTCCGGCTGCCGGAGACCAGACCCGAGCGCGCCGACACCGCCTCCTCGGGTACGGAAGCGCCAATCAGTTCCCGGCAGGTGTTCCGAGACTCCCGGTTCATGACGTTCTGCCTGCTCGCCCTCGGCGTGTGGCTGATGATGTACCAGGGGTGGAGCATCCTTCCGGTCGACATGGCCGGACGTGGGATCAGCACCCAGGCGTACGGGTTGATCATCGCCTTGAACGGCGTTGTCATCATCCTGCTGCAGATCCCCGTCACCGCCCTGGTGAAGGGACGCAAACTCGGCCTGGCTCTGGTGCTGACGCTCAGCGCGGTCCTTCTCGGTGCGGGATTCGGACTGACCGGCCTCGCCGGCACCTCGTTGATCTTCTCTGCGCTCTGCGTGGTGATCTGGACCCTGGGCGAGATCCTGTACGCCCCCGCGTCGTCGGCCGCCGTGGGCGAGCTGGCGCACACCCAGGCCAGAGGCCGCTATCAGGGCGTCTACAGCCTGAGCGGCTCCATGGCGTCGGTCCTGGCGCCACTTGTGGGCGGACTGGTGCTGGACCACTGGGGCGGATATTCCCTCTGGTCCCTCTGCGCCGCCGTCGGTGTGGTCGCCGCGGCCGGCTTCTGGATCCTGTTCCACCAGCCGGCCCGGAGTACTGACGGCTCGGGAGGTGACGCGGAGGACAAGCCCGCGGGCCCGCAGGAACCGGTGTCGAACCCGGCGGTCCGGCTACCGGCTCGCGCGGTTTCCGACCAGAACAGCACTGCCGGCATCGGCTAGCCGAGCGCACCGACCGACCGGCACCACAGACGCCCGACATCACTACACCTGAAATGAGGACCATCAATGCCTGATTATGACTACATCGTGGTAGGCGGCGGCTCGGCCGGATCGGTGATCGCGGCGCGGCTGTCCGTACGCCTCTCCGTGCGGGTGCTGCTCCTGGAGGCCGGGAGCCGGGAATTGCCGGCGCTGAGCGCCGTACCGGCGGCATGGCCCGCCCTTACGAACTCGCCCGCCAACTGGGGTGACGTCTCGGTGCCGCATGCGCAGACCGGCGCGACCATCCTGCAGCCACGGGGCCGCGGGCTCGGTGGCTCCTCCGCCATCAACGGCATGATCTTCCTTCGCGCCCACCGGTCGAGCTACGACGCCTGGCCGGCGGCGGGCGCGAACGGCTGGGGCTACGACGACCTGCTGCCGTACTTCCAGCGCACCGAACGGACGCGGGGCAAGAACGCTGCCATCCGCGGCCAGGAGGGCCCGATGCAGGTGGCCCCTGCGACGTCCGTGCACCCGCTGATGGAGGCGGCAGGAGAGGCAGCCGTGGAGGCGGGACACCCGCGTGCCGTCGACTTCTCCAACGGAATTGAAGACGGAGTCGGCCTGTTCGACCTCAACATCGTCGACGGCGTACGCCAGACCGCCGCCGACGCCTATCTCCGACCGAACCTGCACCGGCCGAACCTCGACGTGGTGACGGACGCACTGGTCCACCGGCTTGTCTTCGACGGTAACCGGTGCGTCGGCGTCGACTACACCGTCGCGGGCGAGACGAAGTCGGCGCAGTGCTCCGGTGAGGTGGTGTTGACGGCGGGCACGATCGGCTCGGCGCAGCTCCTGATGCTCTCGGGGATCGGCCCCAAGGAGCATCTGGGCGAGGTCGGCATCGACGTGCTGGTGGACGCGCCCGAGGTCGGCGCCAACTACCACGACCACCCCACCACCACCGTCACCTACACCTCATCGCGAGAGATTCCCCGCAGTGCCGGGAACCACGCCGAGGTGGGTGTACGCCTGCGCAGCGACCCCGCCCTCGCCGTGCCCGACGTGCAGCTCATCCTCAGCGAGGCGCCGCTGTCGCCGTTGGCTCCGCAGGTCGAATACGGCCACGGATACTCCTTCCTCGTCTCGCTGATGAACCCACGCAGCCGCGGCACGATCCGCCTGTCGGGCCCGAGCCCGGAGGCACCCCTGCTGCTCGACCCCAACTGCTACGCCGACCCCCGCGACCTCGACGCCATGATCGGGGGACTGCGCGCTGCCCGCCAGATCGGTGCGGCACCCGCGCTTGCCCCGTGGCGAGGCGAGGAGGTGGTCCCGGGACCGATCAACCACGACGCGACCCTGGGCCAGTACATCCAAGAAAGCCTTGTCGTCTACTGGCATCCGGTCGGCTCCTGCCGGATGGGCTCGGACCCGACCTCCGTCGTCGACGAGGAGTTGCGGGTCAGGGGAGTCACCGGGCTGCGTATCGCCGACGCGTCCGTCATGCCCTCCATCCCGGCCGCCAACACGCATGCGACTGTGCTGGCCGTGGCCGAACGGGCGGCGGATCTCATCAGGGGCCTTACCCGTCGATGAACCGAGCCCTGGGCCGGCCCTGGTCCCTACCGCCACGCCGCCCGCACACCGCGCCCGGTCTGCCGTCCAGCCTGTTATCTCGATCCCGCTGGGACGCCGACCCGCTCCCCTGCCGCCGCCCGGTGGATCGGATGAACCCTCGGGCAAGCGAGTCCAACCATTGACCGGAGCTCCCATGTCACCAGCTGACCTGACCAGGATCGCCGAACTCGTCGAGGCGGAGGTGAACTACCAATTGGACGCCGCTGTACCCGAGCCGACCCGCCGAGCGCTCGGCATCACCACCGGCCGGATCGGCGGCGGGACAACGGTCTCCGTTCGCAACGACCCGACGGGCGGCATGTTCAACAAGTCCCTCGGGCTCGGTGTCTCCGAATCGGTCACCGACAGGTTGATCAGCGAGGTGCTCGACTTCCACCGGGCACACGGCAGCCCGATGGCCCACATCCAGATCGCCCCGGAACTCCTGCCGAGCGACTGGGCCGAGATCAGCGCCGCCCACGGCCTCGAACCGGGCGGCGAGCTGGTCCGATTCGCGGCGGAGGTGGACGACGTCACGCCCGCCAGCACGGATCTGCGCGTCGGGCAGGTCGGTGCGCAGGAGACCGACGAGTGGGCGACGCGGCTCTGGGAGTTCTTCGGCGTGCCCGACCAGCACCTGATCGAGGTGTTTGCCGCCGTGGCCCGGACCGACGGCTTCCAGGCGTTCGCCGCGTGGGACGGCGACCAGATGGTCGGCGTGGCCAACCTCTTCCTGCACGGGAAGTCGGCCCACCTCAACTCCGGGGCGACCCGGGAGAGTCACCGCCGGCGTGGCGTGCAGTCGGCCCTGATCGCCGCCCGAGCCGAGTACGCCGCGGCAGCCGGTTGCCGCTGGCTCGTCAGCGAGGTCGGCAAGCCCGAGGTCGAGGGTATGAACCCATCGCTGAACAACATGGCCAGGGCCGGATTCACCCGGCTCTACGACCGCCGGAACTGGATCTGGCGGCCAGAGACCACCCGCGTGACGACGTCGCGCTCGTGAGCCGTTCACCGGCCCCGAGCGCCCTGACGATTGGTTGGACATGAGCACGAAAACTGGCGAGACACCGACGCAGCGGCCCGAGCGGCGCGCTCCGGACCTCAGCGGGCTGCACGAGGTCACCGGATTTCCATTCCCCGTCCATGTCAGTCCGGGCGGGGTCGAGCGGGGTGGGCTCGTCGCACAGCGCGCACAACAGGTGGCTGCCTGGTTGTCCGAGACGGTCGGCGCCCCGCCGACACCGCCGCTCTTCGTGGTCGGTCCGCAGGACTGGCAGAAGGTCGCCATCTTCCCGATCTACGGCGTGGTGCACGTGTCCCGGGACCGAATGGTGATCAACCAGGAACTTCCCCCGATGTGGGACGCTTTCCTGGACAACGTCATCCCGGAGCTGCCGCGGCAGACCAAGGGGCAGTTGAATGCCCGCTTCGGCGACCCGATCGACCTCGCCCCACTGAACGACCTGTTCGTGGCCCATGAGATGAGCCATCTCTCGCACGACTTCGCGGGCTGGCACGACCCAGGCAACCTCTGGCTCCGGGAGTTGATCGCGAACGTCGGCATGGTCGGTTACCTCTCGGACGTCGAGGCGGAGATGCTGCCGATCCTCGACGCGGCGGCGGCCTGCTGGTCGGCGCCGGTGCAGTGGCCGATACGCGCGCTTGCCCGCATCCGGGAGCCGGCAGACGGACACGGGCTCAACGGCGTGGCCAACTACATCTGGTTCCAACTCGGACTGATCATTGTGGCCCGGCGGCTGTGGGACAGACATGGGCCGGCAGCCTTCCAGCGCCTGTGTGAGTTGTCACGGGGCCCGGAGCTGACCCAGCCGGAAGTTCTCGCGATGCTCGACGACATCGACTCTGAGATCGGACAAGCGGTAAGGAACTGGCCCAACTGACGGATCGTCGTGTCGCTGCCTCGCTGCCTCGCTGGGGTAGCGGGGCCAGCGCTCTTCCAGGAGAGACGGCCTGAACCGGCCGTGGCGCCGACGGCACGCGCCGACGCCACGGCGAGATCAGCGCGGGACGACCCGTTCGGTGGCCCACTCCCGCCAGCTGGCCAGCCGGTCGGCCGCGGCGGCGAGCTGGTCGGCGACCGGGCCGGGGCCGGTGGAGCCGGGAGTGGTCCGGGCCGCGAGGGCCGAACGGACCGTGAGCACGTCACGCACCGACGGGTCGAGGTGCCCACTGATCGCGGCCAGGTCGTCGTCGGAGACGTCTTCCAGCTCGCACTCCCGAGCCACGCAGAGCGCCACCAGCCGGCCGGTGATCTCGTGCGCGTCACGGAACGGCACGTTACGTCGGACCAGCCAGTCGGCAACCTCGGTGGCGAGGGAGAAACCGACCGGGGCGGCGGCGACGAGACGGTCCACCCGGACGGTCATCGTGGAGATCATTCCCGCCAGGGCCGGGAGCAGCAGCTCAAGGGTGTCGACCGCGTCGAAGGCCGGCTCCTTGTCCTCCTGCATGTCCCGGTCGTAGGTCATCGGCAGACCCTTGAGCATGGTGAGCACGGTCATCAGGCCGCCGACCAGCCGGCCGGACTTGCCCCGGGCCAGCTCGGCGATGTCCGCGTTCTTCTTCTGCGGCATGATCGACGAGCCGGTGGCGAACGAGTCGTCCAGCTCCACCCAGCCGAACTCGTGCGACGTCCAGAGCACCACCTCCTCGCCGAGGCGGGACAGGTGCACCCCGATCATGGCGGTGATGAAGAGGAACTCGGCGACAAAATCACGGTCGGCGACGGCGTCCATCGAGTTGGCGAACGACGTACGGAAGCCCAGCTCCTTCGCCACGGCCATCGGGTCCAGCGGCAGCCCGGAGCCGGCCAGCGCACCCGCGCCGAGCGGGCTGATCGCCGCCCGGTGGTCCCAGTCGCGCAGCCGCTCCAGGTCGCGCAGCAGCGGCTGCACGTGGGCGAGCAACCAGTGCCCGAACGTGACCGGCTGGGCGTGCTGGAGGTGGGTCATGCCGGGCGCGGCCGTGTCGATGTGTCGCTCGGCCTGCTCGACCAGCGCATCGGCCAGCTCGACGAGGCGGCTGGCCACGCCCCGGGCGTGGTCACGCAGGTAGAGCCGCAGATCCGTGGCGACCTGGTCGTTGCGGGACCGGCCAGCGCGCAGCTTGCCGCCGAGGCTGCCGAGGCGCTCCAGCAGACCGCGCTCCAGCGCGGTGTGCACGTCCTCGTCATCGATGGTGGGGCGGAACGCCCCGGAGGCGCAGGCGGCCTCCAGGTCGTCCAGGGCGGCGAGGATCCGGCCCAGTTCCTCGGGGTCGAGCAGGCCGGCACCGGCGAGGACCCGGGCGTGCGCGCGGGAACCGGCGATGTCGTACGGGGCCAGGCGCCAGTCGAACTGCACGCTCACCGACAGTCGGGCGAGCGCCTCGGCGGGGCCGCCGGCGAACCGGCCACCCCACAGGCTCGTGCGGTTGGTGGCGGCGCTGTTCTCGGTGAGGCTCTTGTCGTCCACGCCGCCCATTGTGGGGGTCATCGGCCCGACCCGCCCAGCCGGGCGTCCCGAGCGGAGGCCATCCGGCTCGGAAGGCCCCACAGCTGCACGAAGCCCTTCGCCAGGGACTGGTCGAAGGTGTCGCCGGTGTCGTAGGTGGCCATCCCGAAGTCGTAGAGGCTCGCCTCGGAACGCCGGCCGGTGACGGTGGCCCGGCCGCCGTGCAGGGTCATCCGCACCTCGCCGCTCACGTGCCGCTGCGCGTCGTCGATGAACGCGTCCAGCGAGTCCTTCAGCGGCGAGAACCACAGGCCGTCGTAGACGAGCTCGCCCCAGCGCTGGTCGACGCTCTTCTTGAACCGGGCCAGGTCCCGCTCCACGGTCACCGCCTCCAGCTCCTGGTGGGCGGTGATCAGCGCGATCGCGCCGGGAGCCTCGTACACCTCGCGGCTCTTGATGCCCACGAGGCGGTCCTCGACCATGTCGAGCCGGCCGACGCCCTGGGCGCCGGCGCGCCGGTTCAGCTCCAGAATCGCCTGGTACGGGGTGACCGTCTCACCGTCGATCGCCACCGGCACGCCACCGTCGAAGGTGATCACGACCTCGTCGGCGTCGCGTTCCTGCGCCGGGTCGGCAGTGTACGAGTAGAGGTCCTCGATCGGGGCGTTCCAGATGTCCTCCAGGAAGCCCGTCTCCACGGCGCGACCGAACAGGTTCTGGTCGATCGAGTACGGAGACTTGGCCGACACGTCGATCGGCAGCCCCTTCTCCTCCGCGAAGGCGATCGCCTTGTCCCGCGTCCAGGCGAAGTCCCGGGCCGGCGCGATGATCTTCAGGTCGGGGGCGAGCGCGTTCAGCCCCACCTCGAACCGGACCTGGTCGTTGCCCTTGCCGGTGCAGCCGTGCGACACGATCGTTCCGCCGTGCTGACGCGCCGCGGTCACCAGGTGCTTGACGATCAGCGGCCGGGACAGCGCCGAGACCAGCGGGTAGCGGTCCATGTAGAGGGCGTTGGCCCGGATGGCCGGCAGGCAGTAGTCGGCGGCGAACTCGTCGCGCGCGTCGACCACCTCGGACTCGACGGCGCCACAGTCCAGGGCACGCTGCCGGATGGCGTCGAGGTCCTCGCCGCCCTGCCCGACGTCGACCGCCACGGCGATCATCTCGGCGCCGGTCTGCTCGGCCAGGTAGGGAATGGCGACGGAGGTGTCCAGACCTCCGGAATACGCAAGAACGACCCGCTCGGTCACGATGTGGTGGTCCCTTCAACGCTGTCTTCCCGGCGGGCCCAGCCGGCGAGCTTGTCACCGAGTGCGGCCCCGCCGACGGCCTCGCGGGCCACGACGAGGATGGTGTCGTCGCCGGCGATGGTGCCGACGA
This sequence comes from Micromonospora sp. CA-259024, assembly GCF_050936255.1. Classification (NCBI taxonomy): domain Bacteria; kingdom Bacillati; phylum Actinomycetota; class Actinomycetes; order Micromonosporales; family Micromonosporaceae; genus Micromonospora; species Micromonospora sp. CA-259024. The sequence continues at coordinate 3,082,102 of NZ_JBNJND010000001.1, forward strand.
TCTCGGGCAGGCCCGCTCGGTCCAACGCACTGGCCAGGTATTGGGCTGCGCCCGGTGGGGTACGCAGCACGGCGATGTTGCCGCTGGAGTCGACCCCGTTGAGCAGTTCGTGCAGCAGCCGCACCAGCCGGGCCGGTGCGGCCTCGGCGTCGCGCAGCGGCCGCTGGCCGTCCTCGGGGATCAGGTAGACGGCCGGGCCGTCGCCGCCGCGTACCTTGACCGCGCCCAGCTCGTCGAGGTCCCTGGAGAGGGTGGCCTGGGTGACGCCGATGCCGTCGGAGGCGAGCAGGTCGGCCAGCTCGGTCTGCGACCGGATCGCCTTGTCGCGGATCAGTTCCACGATCCGGGCGTGCCGGGCCGCGCGGGTCAGCGGGGCGGTCACAGGACTGGCCTTTCGTTCGCGACTGCGGGGCTCCGCTGCGCTGCACTCCTCGCGCTCACCGGGCCTCCCCGGTCGGGGCCGCCCAGCAGGAACGTCAGCAGCGCCTTCTGCGCGTGCAGCCGGTTCTCCGCCTGGTCGAAGACCGCGCTCTGCGGGCCGTCGAGCACCTCGTCGGTGATCTCCTCGCCCCGGTGTGCGGGCAGGCAGTGCAGCACGATCGCGTCCGGTGCGGCCTGGCCGAGCAGCTCCTTGTTGACCTGGTACGGCAGAAACGGGGTGATCCGGTCCAGCCCGTCGGACTCCTGGCCCATCGACGTCCAGGTGTCGGTGGCCAGCACGTCGGCGTCGCGTACCGCCTGGGCCGGGTCGGTCAGGACCCGCACCGACCCGCCGGTGCCGGCGGCGATCCGGGCCGCCTGGTCCACCACGGCCGGGTCCGGGGCGAACCCGGCCGGCCCGGCGATCCGGACGTGCATCCCGGCCATCGCCCCGGCCAGCAGGTACGACTGGGCCATGTTGTTCGCGCCGTCTCCCACGTACGTCAGGGTGCGCCCGGCCGTGCCGCCGCACCGCTCGCGCACGGTCAGCAGGTCGGCCAGCAGCTGGCACGGGTGGAAGCCGTCGGTGAGCGCGTTGATCACCGGCACGCTGGCGCCGGCCGCCACCTCGGCGATCCGGTCGTCGCCGTGGGTCCGCAACACGATGGCCGCGACGTAGCGGGACAGCACGCGCCCCGCGTCCGCGAGGGACTCACCCCGGCCGAAGTGGGTGACCTGCGTGTCCACCACCAGGGGGTGCCCACCCAGCTCGGCGATCCCGGCGTCGAAGGAGATCCTGGTCCGCAGGCTCTGCTTGTCGAAGAGCACCGCCACCGAGCGGGGGCCGGCCAGCGGCCGGTGGCCGAACCGGTCCGCCTTCATCCGCGCCGCCAGGTCGAGGACGGTGGACTGCTCGGCGGGCGAGAGGTCGTCGTCGCGCAGGAAGTGCCGGGTCATCGAGTCGTCCCCGTCGTGGTGGTCAGCGTGGGTGCGGCGAGCTCCGCGCCGGCGGCGGCCGGTGCCGTCGCGTCCAGCGCGGCGGGCAACGCGGCGAGGAAGGCGTCCGCCTGGGCGGCGGTGAGGATCAGTGGCGGGGCCAGCCGGACCACGTCCGGCTGCACCGGGTTGACCAGGAAACCGGCCTCCCGCAGGGCCTCGGCGAGCACCGACGCCACCGGTGCGGTCAGCGCGACGCCGAGCAGCAGCCCGGCGCCACGCACCCCCGCGATCAACGGGTGGTCCAGCGCCTCGATGCCCCGGAGCAGCCGCTCACCGACCCGCTTGACGTTGTCGAGCAGGCCCTCGTTCGCGATGGTTGCCACCACGGCGAGCGCTGCCGCGCAGCTGACCGGGTTGCCGCCGAAGGTGGTGCCGTGCGAGCCGGGGGTGAGCAGGTCCGCGGCGTGGCCGAAGGCCAGCATGGCACCGATGGGCAGCCCGCCACCGAGCCCCTTGGCCAGGGTGACCACGTCCGGCTCCACACCCTCGGACTGGTACGCGAACCAGTGCCCGGTGCGCCCGATGCCGGTCTGCACCTCGTCGAGGACCAGCAAGGCCCCGTGCCGGGTGGTGATCCGGCGCGCGGCGGCGAGGTAGCCGGCCGGCGGGACGATGACGCCGTTCTCGCCCTGGATGGGCTCCAGGATCACCATGGCGGTGGCGTCGGTGACGGCGGCCTCGAGGGCGGCGACGTCGCCGTAGTCGACGTGGGTCACCTCGCCCGGCAGCGGCCGGAACGGGTCGGCCTTGGCCGGCTGGCCGGTCAGGGCGAGCGCACCCATGGTGCGACCGTGGAAACCGCCGTTGGTGGCCACCACGTGGCTGCGCCCGGTACGCCGGGAAAGCTTGAACGCCGCCTCGTTCGCCTCCGCGCCGGAGTTGGCGAAGAAGACCCGGCCGGGCCGGCCGGCGAGCGCCAACAGCAGTTCGGCCAGGGCGACCGGCGGCTCGGCGACGTAGAGGTTGGAAACGTGCCCGAGGGTCGCGACCTGCTTCGACACCGCGGCCACCACGGCCGGGTGGGCGTGGCCGAGGGCGTTCACCGCGATGCCACCCACCAGGTCGAGGTACTCCCGCCCGGCGTCGTCGACCACGACGGCACCGGCGCCGGAGACCAGCGCCAGCGGTGGCGTGCCGTAGTTGTTCATCATGGATTGCGTCCAGCGCTGCGCCAACGTGCTCACGACTCGACCGTCCCGTCTTCTGGCACCACCATCGTTCCGAACCCTTCCGAGGTGAACACCTCGAGCAACGTGGAGTGCGCCACCCGACCGTCGACGACGTGCGCGGCGGGCACTCCCCCACGCACCGCCCGCAGGCAGGCCTCCATCTTCGGCACCATCCCCGACTCCAGACTGGGCAGCAGCTTGGCCAGGTCGTCCGCGGTGATCTCGGAGACCAGGCTGGTGGTGTCCGGCCAGTCGGCGTACAGGCCGGGCACGTCGGTGAGCACGACCAGCTTGCGGGCCTGCAACGCGATGGCCAGCGCCGCGGCGGCCGTGTCCGCGTTGAGGTTGTGCAGCACCCCGTCCACGTCCGGCGCCACCGTCGAGATCACCGGGATCCGACCGGCCTCGATCAGGTCGGTCACCGCGGACACGTCGACAGACTCGACGTCCCCGACCTGGCCGACGTCGACCGGCAGCCCGTCCACGTACGCGGGGCGGCGCACCGCGGTGAACAGCCGGGCGTCCTCGCCGGAGAGGCCCACGGCGTACGGGCCGTGCGAGTTGATCAACCCGACCAGTTCACGACCCACCTGCCCGACCAGCACCATCCGGACAACGTCCATCGCCTCGGCGGTGGTCACCCGCAGTCCACCCCGGAACTCGCTGGCGATGCCGAGCCGACCCAGCATGGCAGAGATCTGCGGACCACCGCCGTGCACCACCACGGGTCTGAGGCCGGCGTACCGCAGGAACACCATGTCGGCGGCGAACGCCCGCTGCAACTCGGGGTCGGTCATGGCGTTTCCGCCGTACTTGACCACGACCGTGGAGCCGGAGAAGCGCGCCAGCCAGGGCAGCGCCTCGATCAGCGTCTCCGCCTTGGCCTGGGCGCGGGTGAGGTCGGTGCTGAGACTCACCGCGCCAGCCTTCCGTTCGCGACTGCGGGACTCCGCTGCGCTGCGTTCCTCGCGCTCACGACGCCCGCCTTCCGTTCGCGACTGCGGGACTCCGCTGCGCTGCGTTCCTCGCGCTCACGACGAGTACGCCGAGTTCTCGTGCACGTACGCGTGGGACAGGTCATTGGTCCAGATCGTCGCGGCCGACGTCCCGGCGTGCAGGTCGATCCGGATGGTCACGTCCCGGCCGGTCAGGTCGACCTTCGAGCGGTCCTCCGCGGCGGCACCGCCCCGGCACACCCACACCCCGTTGACCGCCACGTCCACCTCGTTCGGCTCGAACGCGGCGGCGGTGGTGCCGACGGCGGCGAGGATCCGGCCCCAGTTCGGGTCGTTGCCGAACAGCGCGGTCTTGACCAGGTTGTTGCGGGCCACCGTGCGGCCCACCTCGACCGCGTCGTCCTCGTCGGCGGCGCCGACCACGTCGATGGCGATCTGCTTGGTGGCGCCCTCGGCGTCGGCCACCAACTGCTGGGCCAGGTCGTGACACGCCGCGGTGACGGCAGCGGTCAGCTCGGCCGGGGTCGGCTCGATGCCGCTCGCGCCGCTGGCCAGCAGCAGCACGGTGTCGTTCGTGGACATGCAACCGTCGGAATCGACCCGGTCGAAGCTGACCCGGGTCGCCGCCCGCAGCGCCGCGTCCAGCGTCGCCGGCCCGGCCACCGCGTCGGTGGTCAGCACGCAGAGCATGGTGGCCATCCCCGGCGCGAGCATCCCGGCGCCCTTGGCCATGCCGCCGACCGTCCAGCCGCTGCCCCGGGCCACCGTGGTCTTCGGCCGGGTGTCCGTGGTCATGATCGCCTCGGCGGCGGCCTGGCCGCCGTCCCGCGACAGCCCCCGGATCGCCGAGCGGACGCCCGGCAGCAGCTTCGGCATCGGCAGCCGCTCACCGATCAACCCGGTGGAGCAGACCGCGACCTCACCGGCACCGAGGATCAGCCGTGGGCTGACCGACGTCAGCGCGGCGGCGGTGTGCTCGGCGGTGGCGTGCGTGTCCTGGAAGCCGGCCGGGCCGGTGCAGGCGTTGGCGCCACCGGAGTTGAGCACCACTGCGCGGACCACACCGCCCTGCACCACCTGCTGGCTCCAGAGCACCGGCGCGGCCTTGACCCGGTTGGTGGTGAAGACACCGGCGACACCGGCGTCCGGGCCGTCGTTGACTACCAGGGCGACGTCCGCGCCACCGCTGGCCTTGAGGCCGGCGGCCACCCCGGCCGCCCGGAACCCCCGTGGGGTGGTGACACTCACGGTGCTTGCCTTTCGTTCGCGACTGCGGGGCTCCGCTGCGCTGCACTCCTCGCGCTCACGGGGTGACTCCCCAGATCGACAGGCCCGTCGTCTCCGGTAGGCCGAGCATCAGGTTGGCGTTCTGTACGGCCTGACCGGCTGCGCCCTTGCCGAGGTTGTCCAACGCGCTGAGCACGATCAGACGACCCGAGTCGACGTCGACGGTGGCCTGCAGGTGGCAGGAGTTCGAGCCCAGGGTGGCGGCGGTGTGCGGCCAGCGGCCCTCCGGCAGCACGTGCACGAACGGCGCGTCCGCGTACGCCTGCGCCAGCACCTGCTGTGGGTCGACGCCGCGCACCGGCACCGCGGTGACCGTGGCCAGGATGCCGCGCGGCATCGGCGCCAGGACCGGGGTGAGCGACAGGCCGGTCGCACCGGTGGCCTGCTTGATCTCCGGTACGTGCTGGTGGGTGCCCACCCGGTACGGCGACAGGTCCCCCATCACCTCGCTGGCCAGCAGGTGCGGCTTCGCCGCCCGCCCGGCGCCGGAGGTGCCGGAGGCGGCGACCACCACCACGTCGACGGGGCTGGCCGCGCCGTCGGCGATCAGCGGCGCGAGCGCCAGGGTGATCGCGGCGGCGTAGCAGCCGGTATTCGCCACCCGGGTGGAGCCGGCGATCAGCTCCCGCTGGCCGGGCAGCTCGGGCAGGCCGTAGGTCCACTGCCCGGCGTGCGTGCCGCCGTAGTACTGCGCCCAGGCGTACGGGTCGGCCAGCCGGTGGTCGGCACCCAGGTCGACGATCCGCACCTCGGCCGGGAGTTCGGCCGCGAGGGCCGCCGACTGGCCGTGCGGCAGAGCCAGGAAGACCAGGTCCGCGTCGGCCAGGGTCGTCGGGTCGGTCTCCCCGAGCACCAGGTCGAGCCCGGTGAGCTGCGGGTGCACCACGTCGACCCGGTGCCCGGCCTGGCTGTGCGCGGTGGCGGCGACCAGGTCGAACTCCGGGTGCCCGGCGACCAGGCGCAGCAGCTCACCCCCGGCGTAGCCGCTCGCACCGGCAACCGCGACTCGGATCCCCATACTCACCTCCGCATGACTATGCAGCGAAGGCTAGCAGCGCACTGGCACCCACTGCAACTTCATACAGTCGGCTGCATGGTGATGTAGCCCTACCCCAGGGTCCGCCCCGTCGCGGCCCGTGCGGGTGGGTGCGGACGTAGCCCGCCAGGTCGGTGAAGAAGCCGCTCGCCCCGAGGCGGTGGGCCGCGAGATCGTGCCGGAATCCCCGCTCGCACGGCGGCGCGGGCTCCTCGCGGCTCCTACGGGACGATCGGGAGCATATCGTCGTCACGTCTGGCCTGTGGTAGTCCGGCGGCTGCGGCGATGGCCTGGACGGCCTCCTCCAGCCCGGTGCTCTCCGGCAGGACCAGCTCGTCGGGCCAGCCCAGAGCGTCGTGCGCGGCGTACCAGCCGCTCATCTGCTCGGCGCTGAACTCGCTAACCTGCGGGCGCGTGAGGTGCCGCCGCAGCGTCTCGGGTAGGGACACGTCGAGGTAGCAGAACAGCGACCGCCCCCGATGACCGTCTCGCAGGCTCGTCAGCATGCTCCGGTAGCGGCTGGTGTGCATGATTCCCTCCAGCACCACGTGGTAACCGTGGTCGAGCGCGAACCGGACGGTCTGTCCGATCAGCGCCGGTGCCGCACCGCCGGGCTTGTCCCGCTCGCGCAGCAGGATGCGGCGCAGGTAGTCCTGCTCAACCAGCGCACAGCCCCGGCCATGCCGACGCCGCAGTTCACGGGCGATGCTGCTCTTACCCGAGCCGGAGTTGCCTCGAATGCAGACGAGGATCGTTTCCGGGCTGCCGGTCGGGACGGAGTCAGCGGCCACGGTGCCCCCTCGTAGTCAGTCGTTGCGGACGGTCAGTTTGAGGGCGGCGATGGCCAACTGGGTGAGGTCGGGCAGTTGGTTCTCCGCGAGGGTGACGCCGACCAGGTTGTCGAGTGGCGTCTTGAGCCCGCGGAGTCGGCTGCCTCGCAGGTCGACGCCGTCGAGGCGGCAGGAGACCAGCTCCAGACCGGCGAGGTCGCAGGACCGCAGCGCGATTCCAGGGAGCCGGCAGGTGGACCAGGTGCCGTTGGTGAGGGTGCAGTCGGTGAAGGCGACCGAGCCGACGGCGGTGACGCGTTGGAAGGTGGCGTAGTCGAAGCGGCAGCCGTCGAACAGGACGTCCTTGAGGCGTACGTCGGTCAGCCTGGTGCCGGTGAACCGTGAGCCGGTGATCGCGCACCGTTCGATGGTGACGCCGGTCAGGGCCGCCCCGGAGAAATCGGTGCGGGTGATCTCGCAGCCGTAGAGGCTGCCGACTTCCCAGGTGCTCTCGCTGAGGTCGCCACCGGTGATCAGGCTGCTGCGGATGCGGTGACCCTCCAGGTGCACACCACGCCACGACGTGCCCTCGACGAAAGCCTCGGTGAGGCCATCGGCCAGGTCGGTCATGCGGTCGAGGTCCTCCGGGGCGAGGTCCGGTAGCAGGATCTTCACCTCGCCGACTGTCGTGGTGCGCACGTGTCCTCAACCTGCTGCGAAGGGAAATGGGCTCGCCATCTCGCGCGTCGGATGTGCCCCACCGGTCGGCAGGTCACTGTTTCCAGTTGCCTCGGCCAGGCCGGCTGTGTCCTCCTCCGAGCGCTCTCGGCGCACCAGCCCCGCCTCATGCAGCCAGGACCGGTCCCGATGAGCCGTCAGTCGCGACACGTCACAGACCAACGCCACATCCGACGTGGACACCCGAAACGTGCTGAGCCAAGAAAGACGGGATCCGCCACCGCCGCGGCGACAACCGCCGCACGGCCGCCCGGTCACCCATGTCTTGATGATCCCTCTGGACATCGACGGCCGGATGCAGCGAGAGTTGCACGTCCGGTTCGGAGGGCGGGACGACGATGAAGCCCGGCGGATGGTTCAGCGGCTCATGCACGCCGACAACGGCCGATGGCGCGAACACACAGGCGAGGCCCCCACCCGGCCGCCCGCCTAGTGCTAACTATGTGTATTCCAGCTAGGGTGCAAGAGCGACCGTCCCCATCTACCCCCTGCGCAGGCCATGTCGATTGATACCCCGAGCGAAGCGGTTGCGGCACTGGCGCGGCGCCTAGAACTCGGCCGATTCGAGCGGCGGGTGCTCCGCCAGCCCGGCCTTCCCGGGATCGTGTTCTGCTGTGTGCTGCTGATCGTCACCGCGAACTTCCTCGTCAACGGTCCGTATAACGCCCTGACCCTCACCGGGATGACGCTGGCTCTGCTGAGCGTCGCTGCCTGGGTGTACGTGTGGTTCCGGCGGACACGCGGCGGGCTCTATGTCTTCGCTGGCGGCTTCGTCGATGCCGCTGGCCGCCGCCTTGTCGGCGTGCCGTGGGCCGACGTAATGTCCATCAGCACCGAGGAAACCTCGTACGCGGTGAACTCGCTGCCGGCCGGCACGACGCTGCACTACACGCTGAAGCTGCGGCGTCCGCCGCGCCCGGAGACCGTTGACTGGACCCTCAACACCACCTACGCCGACGTGGACCAACTGGCCGGCCTGATCTCCCGCCGCGCCGGTGTTCCGATCACCACCGTGAGCCCACCCGGTCGCTGACCCCTCGACCGGCTGTGGCACCAGCTGCGCGTCACGCCGTACAACGAGCGGTGCGCCAACTGGCTCCTGTATGGCGTCCAGCCGAACAAGGCCATGAGGCACATGGGCGGCTGCAAGCCGGGCGCTGCAAGGGCAAGGGCCACCAACGGGCCACCCTCAGCATCGGCGGCCGGCGCATCCTCGTCTCCCGCGACTGGTCCGGAAAACCCTCGCGGGTCCTACCTGTCCACCGCACCCTGTCCCCACCGGCGTAGCCCCGTCCAACGGCTCCCGAGCACCCGCCGAGCGACCACCCACCACCGCGGACACGAAGAAGGCCCTGACCCAGTGTGAACCACTGGGTCAGGGCCTTGCTCGTTGGTGCACCGCCAGGGACTCGAACCCGAACCCGCGGATTAAGAGATCGCGGGGCGGGGGCGGCCGACCCCGTCAGGCGCCGCGCAGGGTGGCGCCGAAACGTTCCGCCGCGACGGCGACTGCCGCGTCCCGCGCCGCGACCGCCTCCTCGACGGTGAGCGTCCGGTCCGGTGCGCGGAAGGTCAGCTTGTACGCCAGCGATCGGCGACCGGCGCCGAGTTGCGCTCCGGCGTACACGTCGAACAGTCGCACGTCCTCCAGCAGCTCACCGGCGCCCGCCTCCAGCGCCCGGCGCACCTGCTCCGCCGGCACCGAGTCGTCCACCACCAGCGCCACGTCGATCAGCGCCGGCGGGAAGCCGGAGACCGTCGGCGCGGGCGTCACCGGGGTCGACGGCAGCGCGTCGAGGTCCAGTTCCATCGCGCAGGTGCGGCGGGGCAGCTCCAGCGCCGCCACCGCGACCGGGTGCAGCTCTCCGGCGTGCCCGACGATCGTGCCGTCGACCCGCAGCTCGGCGCAGCGGCCCGGGTGCCACGGCGCGTACTCGGCCGCGCGCACCTCGACCCGCTCGTCGGGGACTCCGGCGGCGGCCAGCACGTCGCGGGCCGCCTCGATCGCGTCCGCCCAGCCGGCCGGGCGACCCGCACCCCACCAGCCGGCGGGGTCGACGTCGCCGGCCAGCACCACCGCGACGTGCACCGGCTGCGCCGGCACCACCGCGTCGGCGGCGGCGAACTCCGCGTCGGTGGGGCGCCGGTCGACGCCCATCGCCGGTGGGCTGCCGGCGCCGACCCGTGGGTGGAACACCGCGCCGATCTCGTAGAGCGCGAGGTCGCGGTGGCCCCGGCCGAGGTTGCGCTTGAGGATGCCGAGCAGCGGGCCGAGGAGCGTGGTGCGCAGCAGCGGCTCCTCCTCGGACAGCGGGTTGGCCAGCCGCACCGCCGGCCGGCGCGGGTCGTCGGCCGGGAGGCCGAGCTGGTCGGCCAACTCTGGTGACACGAACGGGTGCGCGAGCACCTCCACGTACCCCCGCTCCGCCAGCGACCCGGCGACCGCCCGGCGCCGACGCTGGCGCGGGGTCAGGCCGCGACCGGGAGGAGCGGTCGGCAGCACCGACGGCACCCGGTCGTACCCGTCGAGGCGGACGACCTCCTCGACCAGGTCGGCCGGATCGGTCAGGTCGGGCCGCCAGGTCGGCGGGGTGACGCTCAGCGTCGTCCCGGCGCCGCTGGCCACGCCGACCGCGCCCGGGTCCTCGGACAGCCGGTCGGCGCCCTGCGCGACCGTGCAGCCGACCCGCTCCAGCAGGGCGACCACCCGCGCCGGCGGGTACTCGACACCGACCCGCCGGGTGGGCAGGTCCGCCGGAAGGGTGATCGGGGTACGCGGCCGGACGTGGTCGATGTCGAGGATCTCCGTGCTCGGGGTGCCACCGCCGTGTTCGGTGAGCAGCCGCACGGCACGCTCCAGCGCCACCAACGCGACGGCCGGGTCGACGCCCCGCTCCCAGCGCTTCGCGGCCTCGCTGAACAGCTTGTGCCGGCGGGCCGTCCGCCCGACCATCGCCGGGTCCCAGTGCGCGGCCTCGAAGAGCACGGTGGTGGTGCCGGCGACGACCTCGCTGGTCTCGCCGCCCATCACCGCGGCCAGCGAGATCGGCCCGGTGTCGTCGCAGATGACCATGTCCTCCGCGGTGAGCACCCGGTTGACCCCGTCGAGCGTGGTCAGCTTCTCCCCCGCGTCGGCGCGACGGACCACCAGCGGCCCGGCGATCCGATCGGCGTCGAAGGCGTGCATCGGCTGGCCCAGCTCCAGCATCACGTAGTTGGTGATGTCGACCGGCAGCGAGATGCTGCGGATGCCGGCGGTGACGAGCCGCTGCTGCATCCAGGACGGCGTGGGCGCGGTCGGGTCGACACCACGGACCAGGCGGGCGGTGAACCGGTCACAGCCGACCGGGTCACGCACCTCCACCGGGTACGCCGGCGCCTCGGTGCCGCCCGGGGCGGGCACCAGGGCCGGGTCGCGCAGCGGCAGGTCGAACGCGTGCGCCAGCTCCCGGGCCAGGCCGCGCAGGCTCAGCGCGTACCCCCGGTCGGGGGTGATCTCCAGCTCGAGCACGACATCGTCGAGGCCGACCACCGGGCGCGCGTCGTCGCCCGGCTTGGCCGTCACGTCCGGGCCCAGCACGATGATGCCGGAGTGGTCGTCGCCCAGGCCCAGCTCCTTCGCCGAGCAGATCATGCCCGCGGAGTTGTGCCCGTACGTCTTGCGGGCGCCGATGGCGAAGCCGCCGGGCAGCACACCGCCGGGCAGGATCACCACCACCCGGTCACCCGGGGCGAAGTTGCGCGCCCCGCAGACGATCTCCTGCGGCTCACCGGTGCCGTTGGCGTCACCCACGTCGACCCGGCAGAACCGGATCGGCTTCTTGAAGCCGGTGAGCTCCTCGATCTCGCGGACCTCACCGACAACGAGTTTGCCGGTGACGGTCTCGGCAAGGTCCACCACGGACTCGACCTCGATACCGAGGTCGACCAGGGCCTGCTCCAGGTCACCGGTGGGCAGGTCGGCGGGCAGGTCGACGTACTCCCGCAGCCAACTGACAGAAACTCGCATGACTTCAGACCACCGTTCCCGTGTCTCGTACCCGCATCGCCTACGCCCCGGTCCCGAGCGCGCGGCTGAACCGCACGTCGCCCTCGAAGAGATGGCGGATGTCGCTGACCCCGTGCCGGACCATCAGGGTCCGGTCGATGCCCATGCCGAAGGCGAATCCGGAGTAGACCTCGGGGTCGACGCCGCAGGCGCGCAGCACCCGCGGGTTGACCATTCCGCAGCCGCCCCACTCGACCCACTGCGGGCCGTCGCGGTGCTCCGGGAACCACACGTCGAACTCCGCCGACGGCTCGGTGAACGGGAAGTAGTGCGGCCGCCACCGGGTCTTCGCCTCCGGGCCGAACATCGCCCGGGCGAAGTGGTCGAGCGTGCCCCGCAGGTGCGCCATGGTGATGCCCTTGTCGACCACCAGGCCCTCGGCCTGGTGGAACACCGGGCTGTGGGTGGCGTCGATCTCGTCGGTGCGGTAGACGCGGCCGGGCACGATCACGTAGATCGGCGGCTTGCGGCTGAGCATGGTGCGGGTCTGCACCGTCGAGGTGTGTGTCCGCAGGACGAGGCCCGAGCCCTCCGGTGCGATGTGGAACGTGTCCATCAGACCGCGCGCCGGATGGTCGGCGGGGATGTTCAGCGCGTCGAAGTTGACCCACTCCAGGTCGACCTCGGGCCCTTCGGCCACCTCGTAGCCCATGCCGACGAAGAGGTCGCTGATCGACTCCATCAGGGTGCTCAGCGGGTGTCGGGCGCCACGCGGACGCCGGTCGTAGGGCAGGGTGACGTCCACCCGCTCCTCGACCAGCACCCGCTCGGCCTGCTCGCGCTCCAGCACCTCGGCACGGTCGGTGTACGCGGTCTCGATCGCCCGGCGGGCCTCGTTGACCCGCTTGCCGGCGTCGGACTTCGCGGCCGGCGGCAACGCGCCGATCTCCCGGCGGGCCAGCGAGACCGGCGACCGGTCACCGAGGTGCACCGAGCGCAGCGCGCTCAGCGCGTCCGGGTCGGTCGCCGCGGTGAACGCCTTCGTGGCGTCCGCGACAGCCTCGTCCAGGGCAGCGGGATCGAGCAGGGCGACCTGCTTCGGGTCGTACGGATCGTTGCGGTAGCTCATGGCGTACGGGCACTCCCTCACGGCGGCGCCAGCCCTCAACGGGCGGCTAAGCGAGTCTACGGACGCGCGGCTGTGCCGCAGCCCGCCGGTAGGAGTTACGCAGGAAGCAGGTCAGGCCCGCCGCCCGCCGACACCGGCGGGCTGGCTAAACGAACGCCGTGGCGCGTTCATGGACGGACGCTCTCCCCTGCTGTCAGTCGCGCCGGGCTGGTCGCCCTCAGCGCTGTGCTCTCGCTGAAGCGTACAGGCAGATCGCGGCCGCGGCAGCCAGGTTGAGGCTCTCCGCGCGCCCGTGCAGCGGCACCCGGACCCGGGCGTCGGCCGCGGCGGTCAGCTCCTCGGGCAGCCCGTGCGCCTCGGAGCCGAACAACCAGGCGGTGGGCGCGGCGAGCCGTCCCTCGTCGGCGAGGTCGTCGAGGTCGCTGTCGCCGTACCCCGTGGTCGCGAAGACCGACAGCCCTGCTGCGCGCAGCGCGTCGACCACGGCGACCGGGTCGGGGGCGCGGACCACGTCGACGTGGAAGAGGCTGCCGGCCGAGGCCCGTACACACTTGCCGTTGTACGGGTCGACGGCGTCACCGGCGAAGACCACCGCGCCCGCCCCGGCCGCGTCGGCGGTGCGCAGCACCGTGCCGGCGTTGCCCGGGTCGCGGATCTCGGCGAGCACCGCCACGAGTCGGGGCGCGCCCGCGAGGGCCTGCTCCAGCGGCACGTCCAGGTGCCGGCAGACGGCGACCAGCCCCTGCGGGGCGACGGTCTCGGCCAACGCGGCGAGGGCGTCGTCGGTCACCTCGGAGACCGGCACGTCCGCGTGGGCCGCCGTGGCGGCCAACTCCGGATGCCGGTCGAGGGCGGTGGGCGTACCGAACAGTTCGGTGACCACCCCCGGCCGCGCGAGGGCCTCCCGGACCGCCTGCGGTCCCTCGGCCAGGAACCGGCCGGTGGCGTCGCGGTCCCGGCGGCGTTGCAGGCGGCGGGCGGCGACAACCCTGGGGGTACGCGGGGTGAAGGCCATGGTGTGCGCTCCTCCGGCACGATTGAGGCGCCCCCCGGACGGCGGTGCCGACACGGGAGACGCCTCGCTCTGGTGCGTGGGGATCAGGCGGCCTGAGCCGCCGCGCCGCCGGTGCCCTCGGCCGTGACCGCGGCCCGGGCCAGCTCGACGATCGCCGCGAAAGAGGCGGCGTCGTTGACAGCCATGTCGGCCAGGATCTTGCGGTCGACCTCGATGCCGGCCAGACGCAGGCCCTGGATCAGGCGGTTGTAGGTCATCCCGTTCGCCCGGGCGCCCGCGTTGATCCGCTGGATCCACAGCTGCCGGAAGTCGCCCTTGCGGTCACGACGGTCCCGGTAGGCGTACTGCATCGAGTGCAGCACCTGCTCCTTGGCCTTGCGGTACAGCCGGGAGCGCTGACCGCGGTAACCGCTCGCGGTCTCCAGCAGGGTACGACGCTTCTTCTGGGCGTTTACAGCCCGCTTGACGCGTGCCATCTCAACTCCTTCTTACGTAAAGGTGGCGCGCGTCAGCGGCCGAGCAGCTTCTTGATGCGCTTGACGTCGGCCTTGGCCAGCACGACCGTGCCGGTCAGCCGGCGGGTCTGGGTGGAGGGCTTCTTCTCCAGGTTGTGGCGGAGGCCGGCCTGCTGGGCAACGATCTTGCCCTTGCCGGTCACCTTGACCCGCTTACCCATACCCGTGTGGCTCTTCATCTTCGGCATGTGGAACGTCTTCTCCCCTGTTACTCGCCGCTGGTATCGGCGGCGGTGCCGGTGTCACCGGCTGCTGCGGTCTCGCCGACCGCCGCGGTCTCATCGGCTGCCGGAACGTCGGATTCGTCCGCTGCCCGGTCCCGAGGTGCACCGCGGGACGCCGTGGCGGCGACCGCGGAGGCCTTGACGGCCCGATGCGGAGCGAGAACCATGATCATGTTTCGGCCGTCCTGCTTCGGAGCGGCCTCGACGTATCCCAGGTCCGTGATCTCGGATTCGAGCCGGCGCAGGAGCCGGTAACCCAGCTCAGGACGACTCTGCTCGCGACCGCGGAACATGATCGTCACCTTGACCTTGTCGCCCGCCTTGAGGAACCGCACCACGTGACCCTTCTTGGTCTCGTAGTCGTGCGGGTCGATCTTCGGCCGAAGCTTCATTTCCTTGATGACGGTCTGCTGCTGGTTACGCCGCGCTTCGCGCGCCTTCAGTGCGCTCTCATACTTGAACTTGCCGAAGTCCATGAGCTTGCACACCGGCGGGCGCGCCATCGGCGCAACCTCGACCAGGTCCAGATCGACGTCCGCGGCCAGCTGAAGGGCGCGCTCCAGTGGGACGATGCCCACCTGCTCACCCTCTGGGCCGACCAGTCGGACCTCACGTGCCCGGATCTGCTCGTTCACGCGTGGTTCGACGCTGATGGGGCCTCCTCGAGTCGTTTCTGCTCTGTTGCCGACCCCTGCGGCTCCCGGGTGGGAACCGACCCGAAAAGCAGAAGGCCCCGGCGCATGCCAGGGCCCGCTCGACCGGTCAGCACGATCACAGGATCGCGCATCCGGCGCCGGGACGTGCCCGGAACCGGGGACCGGACCCGGCCACCGTAGCGGCGACTCGGGTGGGAGCAGGCGCTCCGCTTTTGAAGGCTGTCTGCTCGCACGCGGAGACAGCCTGGTCGACTCGATAACACTACACCGGCGCCCCGGCCGCCCCCAAACCGGGCACACCCGACCACTCCGGCCGCGCCCCCGGGATCTCGCCAGACCGCGGACGGGCGTGGGTCCGGTACGTCGAGTGGGGCGGGTGGACGGGAGCGCAGGCCGGCTAGCGGCCGATGACCCGCTCGGCGAGGTGGGCCTGGTGCGCCTGGTGCAGGCGCCGCAGCGCGCGGACCCCCTCGACGGCCAGCTCCTTGTCGGCGGCCTGCAGGGCGACAATCGGCATCAGGTCGTCGTCGTGCAGCTCCAGGCTGGCCCACGGCGCACCCCGGTCGAAGCGAACCCCGCGAACGACCTCCCAGGGCAATTCGTACGAGCTGATCACGTTACGCACCCGGATGCCGCGTGCGTCGGCCTCCACCCGGGGGCGGGTGAACAGCAGGAAGCCCAGGGCGCCGAAGACACCCAGGCCGATCATCGCGATCTGGTCGCCGCGCTGGAAACTGCCGTAGCCGTTGCCGGTCGGCCCACTCAGCGAGGTGGCGACCAGAGCGAACACCACGACCAGCGCGGCCGCCGCCGACCAGCAGACCACCCGAATGCGGCGGGGCTTCAGGCGGACCAGTTCGGTTTCACTCACCCCACCAGTCTGCCATCCGCACCTGCCCGTCGACGGCACCACCCGCCGCAGCGCGGGTGTGGTGCGGCGAGGCGGCGGCAGCGGCCCACACCCGCTGTAGATCCACTCCGGTTTGCCAATACGGGGGTGTCCCGCGCGGGCGGACACCCCCGTATCAACGATCCCGAGTTGATCAAGCAGCCGCCCGCGCCGGACGAGCGCGGTGTGCGGGTCCGGCGGGGACTGCCGCGGTCAGAGCCGGCAGGCGTGGATGTTCGTGACGAGGATGGCGCGGGCGCCCAGCTCGTACAGCTCGTCCATGATGCGGTGGACATCGTCGCGGAGCACCATCGCCTGCACCGCCACCCAGCCCTCGCGGTGCAGCGGCGACACGGTGGGCGACTCGATGCCCGGGGTGAGCCCGCTGGCGCGGTCCAGCAGACCGGCCGGCACGTCGTAGGCGAGCATCACGTAGCGGCGGGCCACCAGCACACCGTGCAGGCGGCGGAGCAACTGCTCGGCCTGCGGGTGTGCGGGCGCGCCGGCACGACGGACCAGCACCGCCGACGAGCGCAGCAGCGGCTCGCCGAAGACCACCAGGCCCGCCTGGCGCAGGGTGGCGCCGGTCTCCACCACGTCCGCGATCACGTCGGCGACGCCGAGGCGTACGGCGTTCTCCACCGCGCCGTCGAGGCGGATCACGTCGGCCTTGACGCCCACCTCGCCGAGGTGCCGCTCGACCAGCCCCGGGTACGCGGTGGCGATGCGGTGCCCGCCCAGGTCCCGTACGGAGGCGATGTCGTCGGGGCGGGCGGCGAAGCGGAAGGTGGCCTGACCGAAGGCGAGGTCGACGACCTCCTCGGCCGGCGCGGCCGAGTCGATCAGCAGGTCCCGGCCGGTGATCCCGAGGTCGAGGTCACCGGAGCCGACGTAGGTGGCGATGTCCTTGGGGCGCAGGTAGAAGAATTCGACGTCGTTGGCCTCGTCCCGGCAGACGAGGTCCTTGGGGTCGGTGCGCTGGCGGTAGCCCGCCTCGCGCAGCATCTGGGCGGCCGGCTCGGCCAGGGTGCCCTTGTTGGGAATGGCGACACGCAGCATGACGGAGTGCTCCTTCGATCCGGATGGCGATCAACGGGTGGGGGCACTCACAGATGTCGGTAGACGTCCTTCAGCTCGAGACCGCTGGCGAGCATCAGCACCTGGACCTGGTAGAGCAGCTGGGAGATCTCCTCGGCGGTGCGCTCCGGCCCCTCGTGCTCGGCGGCCATCCACGACTCGGCCGCCTCCTCGACGACCTTCTTGCCGATGAAGTGCACCCCCTTGTCCAGGGCGGCGACGGTGCCCGAGCCCGGGGTGCCGGCGGAGGCCTTGGCCTGCAGCTCGGCGAACAACTCCTCGAACGTCTTCACGGGAGACGATTCTTCCAGCCGGCCGACCGACACCCCGCGTCCGGGTCCGCCGGTACCCATCCAGCGGACATCGACGCGGCGATTCCCTATCGACATGGTGGGTCAATCTTCGATCGACCCTCATCGAGCTTTACGCTGTCCGCCATGGCCAGCAGCTCACGTCTCCTCGCGCTCACCCTCGCCGGCGCCGCTGTCGTAGCCACCGCCGGGTGCGCGCCCCAGGAGGACAAACCGACCCCCACCGTCACCGCATCACCGTCCTGCACCAGGGACAGCCTGCCCACCCGTACGCCGGGCAAGCTCACCATCGCCACCGACCAGCCCGCGTACGAGCCGTGGTTCTCCGAGGACAAACCGGACAACGGCGAGGGCTTCGAATCCGCCGTCGCGTACGCGGTGGCCGAGAACCTCGGCTACGCCCGCGGCGACGTCACCTGGACCCGGGTCAAGTTCAACGCCGCGATCGCGCCGGGGCCGAAGACCTTCGACTTCGACATCAGCCAGTTCTCCATCACCGAAGAACGCAAGCAGGCGGTCGACTTCTCCGCGCCGTACTACCTCGTACGGCAGACCGTCATCGCGTTGAAGTCCTCGAAGATCGCCGGCCGGACCTCGTTGGCCGACCTCCGCGACGCCCGGCTCGGCGCGCAGGTGGGCACCACCAGCTACCAGGCGATCACCGACGTGATCAAGCCGACCGCCAAGCCGCAGGTCTACGACAGCAACGACGACGCCAAGAAGGCCCTGCAGAACGGGCAGCTGGACGGTCTCGTGGTGGACCTGCCGACCGCCTTCTACATCACCGGAGCGGAACTCACCGACGCGGTGATCGTCGGGCAGGTGCCGCAGGTCGGCACGCCCGAGGCGTTCGGGTTGCTGCTCGACAAGAACTCGCCGCTGACCTCCTGCGTGACCGGCGCGGTCGGCCAGCTCAGCGAGGCGGGCACGCTGAACCAGTTGGAGCAGAAGTGGCTCGCGCAGGTGGCGGGGGCCACCGAGCTGCGGTGACCCTTCTGGATCACGTTCCCTCCGAGGCGCAGCTGCGGCGGTCGGCGTACCGGCGTCGGCAGACCGTCTACAGCGTGCTGGTCGCGGCCTCGTCCACGGCGGCGCTCGGCACACTGCTGGTCATCGCGGTGACCGGTGCACCCGGTTGGGACCGGGTCCGGCAGTCGTTCCTGGACCCGGAGATCGCCCGGGACGCGCTGCCGGCGGTGCTGAGCGGGCTCTGGCTCAACGTGCGACTGCTGGTCTGCTGCGCGGCCGGCGCGCTGGTGCTCGGGCTGGTGATCGCGGTGCTGCGGACGCTGCGCGGCCCGATCTTCTTCCCGGTCCGGGCACTGGCCGCCGGGTACACCTACACCTTCCGCGGCCTGCCGCTGATCATCGTGCTCTACCTGCTCACCCTGGGCGTGCCCGGGCTGCGTCTACAGGGCATGCCGCCGGTGCTGGTGCTCGGTGGGCTCGCTCTGGTCCTCACCTACGGCGGTTACCTCGCCGAGGTGTTCCGGGCCGGCATCGAGTCGGTGCATCCCAGCCAGCTCGCCGCGGCCCGCTCGCTGGGCCTGACCTACCGGCAGACGATGCGGCACGTGGTCCTGCCACAGGCCGTCCGCCGGGTCGCGCCGCCCCTGCTCAACGACGTGGTGGCGTTGCAGAAGGACGTCGGGCTGGTCTCGCTCGCCGGGCCGATCGACGCGGTCCGCGCCGCCCAGATCGCCACCGCCCAGTCGTTCAACTACACACCGTACGTCGTCGCGGGGGTGCTGTTCGTGCTCCTCGCGATCCCGCTGATCGCGGTCACCGACTGGGTGACGCTGCGCGCGGCCCGCCGACAGTCGGGAGGCTGAGCATGGAACTGCTGCGCTGCCGGGGCCTGCGCAAGGAGTTCGCCGGTCATATCGTGCTCGACCAGCTCGATCTGACCGTCGCCGAGCACCGGGTGGTGGCCCTGATCGGTGCGTCCGGGTCCGGCAAGTCCACCCTGCTGCGGTGTGTGAACCTGCTGGAGGACCTCGACGACGGCACCATCGAGCTGGACGGGGAGGACATCTCCGATCCCCGCGTGGACCCGGACCGGGTCCGCCGGCGGATCGGCCTGGTGTTCCAGGCGTACAACCTCTTCCCGCACCTGAGCGTGTTGGACAACATCACCCTCGCGCCGCGCCGCGTACACCGGCGGGCCCGGGCGGAGGCCGAGGCGCAGGCCCGGGACCTGCTCGACCGGGTGGGGCTCGGCGCCAAGGCGGACGCCTACCCGGACCGGCTCTCCGGCGG
Source organism: Micromonospora sp. CA-259024 (assembly GCF_050936255.1). Taxonomy (NCBI): domain Bacteria; kingdom Bacillati; phylum Actinomycetota; class Actinomycetes; order Micromonosporales; family Micromonosporaceae; genus Micromonospora; species Micromonospora sp. CA-259024. Next base: position 3,101,540 of record NZ_JBNJND010000001.1, read on the forward strand.
GCAGCAGCAGCGGGTGGCGATCGTCCGGGCGCTGGCGAACTCACCTCGACTGATGCTGCTCGACGAGGTCACCTCCGCGCTGGACCCGGAACTCGTCGGTGAGGTGCTGACGATGATCCGGGACCTGAAGGCCGACGGTATGACCATGGTGCTGGCCACCCACGAGATGGGCTTCGCGCGGGAGGTCGCCGACGAGGTCTGCTTCCTCGACGCGGGGCGGGTCATCGAGAGCGGCCCGCCCGAGCAGGTGCTCGGCGAGCCGACCCAGCCTCGTACCCGGCAGTTCCTCCACCGGATCATCGAGGCCGGTCGCCTCTGACGAAAAGGTCAGCCGCCGAAGCCGACCCGCTGGGCGTTGCCCGCGGCCACGGCCCGGACGGCCAGCGCCGCGTCGAGGGCCGCCACGGTGGCCGCCCATCCCTTGTCCTCCGCCGAGCCGGGCAGACCGGCCCGGTCCCGGGCCTGCTCGATGGTCTCCACGGTCAGCACCCCGTGCGCCACCGGCTTGCCCTCGTCCAGCGCCACCCGGGTCAGCCCGTCGGTGACCGAGCGGCAGACGTACTCGAAGTGGGCGGTGGCACCGCGGACCACCACGCCGAGAGCGACCACCACGTCGCAGCGACGCGCGAGGGCCTGGGCGACCACCGGCAGCTCGACCGAGCCGGCGACCCGGGCGACCACGGAGCGCGCCCCGCACGCCTCGGCGGCCGCCACCGCACGCTCCAGCATGTGGTCGGTCAGGTCGCCGTGCCAGCGGGCGGCGACCACCCCTACGGTCAGCCCCGCGGCGTCCACCGCGTCGACTCCCGGCTCACCGAAACCCGCCATCGTCATGCTCCGATCTCGTCGTTGGCGACCGGACGCCCCAGCGGCGCCTCGGACACCTCGTCCAACTCGTCCAGCAGGTGACCCATCCGGTCCCGCTTGGTGCGCAGGTAGCGCAGGTTCTCCGGGTGCGCGCCGGCCGGTAGCCCCTCCCGGCCGGTGATGGTCAGCCCGTACCCCTCCAGCCCGGCCCGCTTGGCCGGGTTGTTGGTCAGCAGCCGCATCGAGCGCACGCCCAGGTCGTAGAGGATCTGCGCGCCCGTGCCGTAGTCGCGGGCGTCGGCCGGTAGGCCCAGGTCGAGGTTGGCGTCGACGGTGTCGCGGCCCAGATCCTGCAACTGGTACGCCTGCAGCTTGTGCAGCAGTCCGATGCCGCGCCCCTCGTGTCCGCGTACGTAGAGCACCACGCCCCGGCCCTCCCGCGCGACCCGGGCCAGCGCGGCGTCCAACTGCGGGCCGCAGTCGCAGCGCAGTGAGCCGAACACGTCCCCGGTGAGGCACTCGGAGTGCACCCGGACCAGCACGTCCTGGCCGTCGCCGAGGTCGCCCAGCACCATCGCGATGTGCTCGGCCGGGTCGTGCTCGGCGCGGTAGCCGAGTGCCCGGAACACCCCGTGCCGGGTGGGCATCCGGGCGTCGGCGACCAACTCGACCTGCTTCTCGGTGCGCCGCCGGTAGGCGATCAGGTCGGCGATGGTGATCAGGGTGAGGCCGTGCTCGGCGGCGAACTTCTCCAGGTCCGGCAACCGCATCATGGTGCCGTCGTCGTTGACGAGCTCGCAGAGACCGCCGGCCGGCCGCAGCCCCGCCATTCGGGTCAGGTCGACAGCCGCCTCGGTGTGCCCGGGACGGCGCAACACCCCGCCCTCCTTGGCGCGCAACGGCAGGACGTGACCCGGGCGCACCAGATCGGCCGGACCGGTGGATGGGTTGCCCAGCAGCCGGGTGGTGTGCGCGCGATCGGCGGCCGAGATGCCCGTGGTGACGCCCTCACGGGCGTCCACGGTGACGGTGTACGCGGTGCCGGTCCAGTCCTGGTTCTGGTGCACCATCTGCGGCAACGCGAGCCGGTCGCAGTCGGCGCTGGTCAGCGCGACGCAGAGGTAGCCCGACGTGTACCGGATGGTGAACGCCAGCAGCTCCGGCGTGGCCAACTCGGCCGCGAAGATCAGGTCGCCCTCGTTCTCCCGGTCCGCGTCGTCGACCACGACGACCGGCCGGCCGGCGGCGATCTCCGCGACCGCCTGCTCGATGCTCCCGAAGCTGGTCATGCCACGGCCTCCGTGTAGATGGGTGTACGGGCGGCGGCCGGCCGGGTGGCGCGCGAGGTGCGCCACCAGGCGGCGAAGCCCCAGACGCAGAGGGCGCCGTAGATCAGGTACATGACCGCCGACGGGTAGAACCCGCCGCGCAACAGCAGTGGCACGCCGACCGCGTCCACCGCGATCCAGAGCAGCCAGAACTCCACCCAGCCGCGGGCCATGCCGTACGTGGCCAGCAGGCTTCCGGTGAGGATCCAGGCGTCGGGCAGCGGACCCCACGAGCCCAGCGCCGCGAGCACCGGGTACGCCGCGGCGGTGCCGACGACGGCGGCCAGCAGCATCACCAGTCGCTCCCGCCCGGTGGCCCAGCGCGGCACGACCGCCGCCTGCCCCGCGTCGCCGCGACGGTTCCGCTGCCAGCGCCACCAGCCGTAGACGCTGACCGCGAAGAAGAACACCTGTCGGCCGGCCTGCCCGTACAGGTCGTGTTCCTGCGGGGTGGCGAACACCCCGCCGAGGAAGACGGTGAGCAGCAGCGCGTTACCGACCATGCCCACCGGCCAGGCCCAGACCAGCCGGCGCAGGCCGAGCAGCGCGGAGACCAGCCCGAACGCGTTGCCGACGATCTCCCGGGCCAGCACCGGTGAACCGGCCACCTGCACCTGGGCGTCCAGCAGCCAGCTGAGCGGGCCCATCAGGCCACCTCGCCGGCGGCGTTGCCGACCCGGACGCCGAGCAGCCGCTCGACGTACTTGGCCAGCACATCGACCTCAAGGTTGACCGGGTCGCCGACGCCCCTCGCGCCGAGCGTGGTCAGCTTGAGGGTGGTCGGGATCAGCCCGACGGCGAACTCGTCCGCGCCCACCTCGGCCACGGTCAGCGAGACGCCGTCGATGGTGATCGAGCCCTTCTCCACCACATACCGGGCCAGGTCGGCGGGCAGCCGGAACCGGACGGTCTCCCACTGCTCGGCCGGTTCCCGGGAGATCAGCTCACCGACGCCGTCCACGTGGCCCTGCACCAGGTGCCCGCCGAGCCGGCTGCCGAGCGCGGCGGCCCGCTCCAGGTTCACCGGGTCGCCGGGACGCAGCGCGCCGAGCGCGGAACGGCGCAGCGTCTCCCCCATCACGTCGGCGGTGAAGACCCCGTCGGCCACGTCCACGACGGTCAGGCAGACGCCGTTGACCGCGATGGAGTCGCCGTGCCGGGCGTCGGAGGTGACCAACGGGCCGCGTACGGCGACCAGCGCCGAATCGCCCGCCGTGGACGTCACCCGGACGATCTCGCCCAACTCCTCGATAATGCCGGTGAACATGTCAGCCCTCCCTTTTGCGGGGCAAAGCGGTAATCCGCAGATCCGGACCGATCTGCGTAACGTCGACGAACTCCAGATCGATGGCCTCAGCGATGGTGGTCACTCCCGCGTCGACCAGGGCGGTCGGGCCGGCGCCGAGCAGCCGGGGCGCGACGTACCCGATGATCTTGTCAACCAGGCCGGCCTCCAGGAACGCGCCGGCCAGCCGGGGGCCACCCTCCAGCAGCACCGCGCGGACCCCGCGCTGGTGCAGCGCCGCGAGCAGCGCCGACAGGTCGACCCGGCCGTCCGTGCCGGCGCCGACCTCCTCGGCGGTCGCGATCCAGGTCCGCGCGGCGCCGTCGCGGACCCGGGCGTCAGCCGGGGTACGCCCCGAGCTGTCCACCACCACCCGCAGCGGCTGCCGGATGGCGAGGCTGCCGTCGCGCAGGTTGCGGGCGGTCAGCCGAGGGTCGTCGGCGAGCACGGTGCCCACCCCGGCGATGACCGCGTCGACAGTGCCGCGCAGCGCGTGCACGTCGATCCGGGCCGCCTCCGAGGTGATCCACATGCTGGTGCCGTCCGCCGCGGCGGAGCGTCCGTCGAGCGTGGCGGCGTACTTCCAGATCACGTACGGCCAGCCCCGGCGCATCGAGGTCAGCCACGCGACGTTGCCGGCCTCGGCCTCGTCACCGCGTACCCCCAGGTCGACCCGGACCCCGGCGGCGCGCAGGGTGGCGGCGCCCCCGGAAGCCACCGGGTTGGGGTCGGGTACGGCGATGACCACCCGGCCCACCCCGGCCTGGACGAGCGCGGAACTGCAGGGGCCGGTGCGACCGGTGTGGTTGCACGGCTCCAGAGTGACGACCGCGGTACCGCCCTTGGCCCGCTGCCCGGCCTGCGCCAGGGCGACGATCTCGGCGTGCGGCCCGCCGGCGTACGCGTGGAAGCCCTCACCCACGACCTGGCCGTCCTCGTCCAGCAGCACGCAACCGACCACCGGGTTGGGGCTGGTGGTGCCGAGTCCGCGTGCCGCCAGCTCGATCGCACGCCGCATCGCCTCATCAACGGAGACGCTGGCCATCGCCCTGCCCCTGCCCTCTCACTCGCCGGTCCGCGCGCGGGCGGTCAGGGAGGCTGCGGCCATGGGGCCACGGGCAGGCGGAGGCGGATCCGGGAACGGCACAGCCGCCCCCGGGGGGTCGGCACGGCACGCTGAAGACAGCGGCCGGCTCGGACCCGTCCGTCCCGCGCGCTGTCTCCCATCCGGACTGTCTGGGCGCGGACGAACCGCCCCCAACCGTCGGCCCCGGATTTTCACCAGGTCCACCGGGCGGCAAGCCGTCCGGGTCGCGGGCTGACCACGGTTGGACCGTGGATCACCGCCGGTTCGGAATTTCACCGAGTCCCGCCAGCGCGTGGTGGGTACACCGGAAGTCTTACACGCCGATCCGGGTGCTCCGCTACCTAGGCGAGCTACTTCACAGCGGGATCACGCGTCAGGTGACGCCACGGCGCCGGTCCACCGCCACGTACGAGCCCGGCTGACTCTTGGCCACCGTCTTCATCTCCGAGGCCACCGCGATCGCCTCGAGGGGGTCGGTGAACCGCTTGCCGGCGTCGGAGAGGGACACCCCGATGGAGAGCGTGACGAGGGCGGCGCGACGGACGGTGCCGCGCCGGTCCTTCAGCTCCACGAAGCCCCGCTCCCGGTCGGTCGCGTCGTAGAGCGTGTCGGCCGACTTCTCGAAGTCGACCACCGCCCGGGACGTCAGCGGGCGTACCTGGTCCGGGGCGCAGACGATGACGAAGTCGTCGCCGCCGACGTGGCCGAGGAACGCCGGCGGCAGCCCGACCGCCACCACCGCCCGGTGCAGGCTGCGGGCCAGCGCGGAGATGAAGTCGTCGCCGCGGACGAAGCCGTACCGGTCGTTGACGCTCTTGAACCGGTCGATGTCGATGTAGCCGACCGCGTAGTCCACGCCGTGCCGGACCCGGTCGCTGATCTCCCGACGGATCCGGCTGTTGCCGGGCAGCCCGGTCAGCGGGGAGACCTCCCGGAACTCCTTGTTGCGCCGCAGCGTGGACGAGACCCGGGCGATCAGCTCGGCGGTGTCGAACGGCTTGACCAGGTAGTCGTCCGCCCCGGCGCTGAGCCCGTGCACCTTGTCGACGGTCATGCCCTTGGCCGTCAACATGATCACCGGCAGGGCGGAGGTCATCGGGTCGGCGCGCAGCCGCCGGGTCAGCTCCAGCCCGTCGATCCGGGGCATCATGAGGTCGACCACCGCCAGGTCCGGCCGCTCGCGCTCGATGACCTCGAGGGCCTCCTGGCCGTCGCTGGCGTGGATCACCTCGAAGCCGTGCAGCCGCAGGTTGAACTCGACGAAACGAGCGATGTCCTCGTCATCGTCGACGACGAGGATGATGTCCTTACGGTCGCCGTCGGGGTCCACCTCAGGCCTCGGGAGCCGCGCGTTCCGCCAGCGCCCGCAGGTGCCGTACCGCCTCCGCCGGATCGGCGGCGCCATAGACGGCGGTGCCGGCCACGAACGCGTCGGCGCCCGCGGCGGCCGCCTGCTCGATGGTGTCGGCGGCGATCCCGCCATCCACCTCGATGCGCAGCTCCAGGTGCCCGGCCGACACGTGCCGGCGGGCGCTACGCACCTTGTCCAGCAACTGCGGGATGAACCGTTGCCCGCCGAAGCCCGCCTTGATCGTCATGATCAGCAGGGTGTCGAAGCTGGGCAGCAGATCCAGGTACGGCTCGATCGGAGTGTCCCGGTCGATGGCCAGGCCAGCCTTCGCACCGGCCGAGCGCAGGTCCTTGGCCAGCGCCACCGGGTCGTCGGACGCCTCCGCGTGGAAGGTGACGTTGTACGCCCCGGCGTCGGCGTAACCGGGGGCCCACCGGCGCGGATCCTCGATCATCAGGTGCACGTCGAACGGCATCGCGGTGACAGCCCGCAGGCTCTGCACCACGGGCAGACCGATGGTCAGGTTCGGCACGAAATGGTTGTCCATCACATCGACGTGCAACCAGTCCGCAGCGTCCTCGACGGCACGGACCTCTTCGGCGAGGCGGGCGAAATCGGCGGCCAGGATGCTCGGCGCGACGATCGGCGGCGGTACGGTCACCGGGCCAGTGTACGAACGTGGCCACCCACCATCCGCATCGCGCCACCTTCGGGGACGCGCTGTGATCCAGCAGTGACCGGTGGTGCAGAATTGGTCACTCCGGACCGCGAAATCCGGACGAACAGACATCAGTGGCTGGCCCATCGACGGAAACGCGACGACACTCCAACGGGGACGGTGCCGTAGGCTGCACGCCCGCCGGGGTCTCGCCGCGGGGCGCGGTGACCGGCCGCCAGCTCCCGGAAGGGCGGACGATGCGACGGTGGCTTCCAGCGCTGGTCCTGGCCGGCGTCACGACGATGCTACTGGCCAGCTGCGGGCCGGCACGGGGCGCGGACGGTGATCTCACCGACGACTGGCCGGCGCTGCGGGTCCCGAAGCCGTTCACCCCCGCCACCGACACCTGCCTGCCCCGGATCACCGCGGTCGTGCAGGCCAGCACGTACGAGACGGTGGACTGCGCACGCAACCACCTGGCCGAGGCCATCCACGTCGGCACCTTCGTCGGGCCCGACGCTCTGTCCGAGACCCGGCCCGAGCCCGGTTCGTCGGCGCTGCGTACGGCCCGCGCCGAATGCGACCAGCGGTCCCGGGAGGTGCTCGGCGGCGACTGGCACACCGCCCGGCTCACCCTGTCCCTCGCGTTGCCTTCCGTGCCCGCCTGGGCCGGCGGGGCGCGCTGGTTCCGCTGCGACCTCAGCGAGACCGGCAGCATCGACAACACCCGTCCGGTGAACCGCACCGGCAGCCTCCGCGGCGCGTTGATCGGCGACACCCCACTGACACACCGCTGCTTCGACCCGAAACTGATCGGGGACAACCTCAACTACATGGCACCGGTGCTCTGCGCCGAGCCGCACCGCGCCGAGTTCGTGGGCGTCTACCAGGAGCGCGACATGAGCTGGGCGGAGTTCAGTCGCTCGGCCGAGCAGGCGCACAAACGCTGCATGGCGTTGATCGCCGAGTTCGCGGCCGTGCCGAACAACAGCGACCTGCCGTACCGGGCCGGGTCCATCTACTACCCACCGTCGCAACGGGAGTGGGAGGAGGGTGACCGTGGCGTGCGCTGTTTCCTGTGGAGCGACGACCGCAAACTCACCCGCTCGATGCGCGGCGCCGGCCCGGAGGGACTACCCGCGATCTGAGCATCGGTGCCGTATGCTGCTGCGCCGTGGCGCTACCGACCGGCCGGGTCCGGCCGGAGGCCACCAGCGGCGGGAGGTCGGGGATGCGACGGTGGTTGGCGGCGTTCGCCGGGGGTGCGGCCCTGACCCTGGCGCTGGCCGGGTGCGGCACACCCGCCGGAGTCGACCGTGACCTCATCGACGACTGGCCGGCGCCCGTCGCGGCGCAGCAGTTCGTCCCCGAGGCTGGCGTCTGCCACCACTCCTCCCAGCAGGTCGGTTTCCTGAGCGGCTACAACCCGATGGCGTGCGCCGAGGAGCACCGGGTGGAGACCATGCACGTCGGCACGCTCACCGGCCCGGGCGCCGAGCGCAGCACGCCCCCGAAGCTCGGCTCGGTGGGTATGCGCGCCGCGCAGGCAGCGTGCGACACGGAGGTCACCAAGGCGGTCGGCGCCGACTGGCGTTCCGGGCGGCTCGGCCTGACCGTCGTGCTGCCGTCGCCGCAGGCCTGGGCGGGCGGGGCCCGCTGGTACCGCTGCGACGTCACCGAGATCGCCAGCATCGACGACACCGCGGTCGCGCCGCGCACCGGCAGCCTCCGGGGTGCGCTGGCCGGCGCGGCGCCGCCGGCGTACCGCTGCTTCGACCCGAAGCTGATCAAGGAAGAGATCGACGAGATGGTGCCGGTCTCCTGCACCGCCAAGCACCACGCCGAGTTCGTCGGGGTCTGGAAGGCCCCGGACATCAGCTACGACGAGTTCAACCGCACCATCAAGCGGACCCACCGGGCCTGCCAGACGGTGATCGCCAAGTACGCCAAGGTGCCGGACAACGCCCAGCTCGAGTTCCGGGCCGGGACGATCTACTACCAGCCGTACGAGGACGAGTGGAAGAACGGCAACCGTGGTGTGCAGTGCTTCCTGTGGATCAGCGACCGGGCCCTGACCCGCTCGATGAAGAACGCCGGCACCAAGGGCCTCCCGGTCACCTGAACCACCGCGCATCCGGCCGGTCGGACGACCGGCCGGATGCGCGTCACCTCAGCCTCGACGCAGGACGGCGAGGAACATCGCGTCCGTGCCGTGCCGGTGCGGCCAGAGCTGCACCGTCGGCCCGTCACCCAGACCCGGCATGCCGGCGGGCAGCAGCGGCCGGGCGTCGACGAAGTCCACCGCCACCCCGCTACGGCGGGCCGCCTCGGTCACCGTCACATGCGTCTCCACGGTGTGCGGCGAGCAGGTGACATAGGCGACCAGGCCACCCGGGCGGACCGCCCGCAAGGCCGCGCCGAGCAGCTCCCGTTGCAGCCGGGTCAGCGGTGGCAGGTCGGACGGTTGGCGGCGCCAGCGCGACTCCGGTCGGCGGCGCAGTGAGCCCAGCCCGGTGCACGGGGCATCCACCAGCACCCGGTCGAAGTGCTGCTCCGGCAGCTTCGGGTCGCCGCCGACGTCACGGCCGTCCATGGTCAGCACGGCCACCGGCAGGTCCCGGGTCGCCAGGGAGACCAGCCGCGCGCGGTGCTCGGCCACCTCCACCGCGGTCACCCGGGCACCACGCTGCGCGGCCAGCGCGCCGAGCAGCCCGGCCTTGCCGCCCGGGCCGGCGCACAGGTCCAGCCAACGCCCGTCCGGGCCGTCCAGTGGCGCGTCGGCGAGTGCGGCGGCCACCAGCTGAGAGCCCTCGTCCTGGACGTGGGCACGGCCGTCGACCACCGCCGGGATGTCGCCCGGCGCGCCGCCGGGCAGATAGACGGCGTACGGGGAGAAGGCGCCGGGCGCCCCGCCGACCTGATCGGCCAGCTCGACCGGGTCGATCAGCCCGGGCCGGGCGCACAGGTGCACCGGCGGGCGCTCGTTGTCTTCGATCAGGAGGCGGGCCGTCTCACCCAGATCGCCGCCGAGCGCCTCGGAGAAGGCCCGCACGATCCACTGCGGATGGCTGTACGCCAACGCCAGGTGCCCGACCGGGTCGGTCTCCATCGGTGGGGCGAGCTTCGCCACCCAGGCGTCCGCGTCACGGGTGGACACCTCGCGCAGCACCGCGTTCGCGAAGCCGGTGGCGCCGGGCGCGACCGAACGGACCAGGTCCACCGTCGACGAGACCGCCGCGTGCGGCGGCACCCGGGTGTGCAGCAGTTGGTACGCCCCGAGCCGCAGCGCGTCGCGTACCGGCGGGTCGATCCGGGCCACGTCCCGGCCGGCCGCGTCGGTCAGGATCGCGTCCAACGTGCCCAGGTGGCGCAGGGTGCCGTAGGTCAGCTCGGTGGCGAAGGCCGCGTCCCGGCCGAACAGCCCCTCCTCCCGCAGGATGATGGGCAGCACCAGATTCGCGAACGCGTCGTCGCGGTGCACCGCCGCCACCGCCTCGTACGCCGCGCGACGCGGCCGGTCCAGTGGTGGCCGGACCGGACGGCGGTCCCCGCCACGACCGGCCGACGGGCCGGAGCGCGTCGGGCGTGTCCCCTCCGGGGCCGTCACGCGAAGTCCTCGCCGGTGCCGACCCGGACGCCACGCGCCCAGTCGGTCGCGGCCATTGCCCGCTTACCGGCGGCACGGACCTCACCGAGGCACACCGGCACGGTCGCCGTTCCGGCCAGCACCCGCGACTTCTCCACCAGCAACTCCCCCGGCTTCAACTCTGGACCGTCGGGCACCGGCACGACCGGGCCGAGCTTCACCCGCTCGCCCCGGAACGTGGTCCAGGCACCCGGGGCCGGGGTGCAGGCCCGCAGCCGGCGATCCACCGCGAAGGCCGGGTCGCCCCAGCGCACCCGGGCGTCGTCCACGGTCAGCTTCGGTGCCAGCGACACCCCGTCGGCGGGCTGCGGCTCGGCCCGGGCGGTGCCGTCGGCGATCGCGTCCAGCACCGCCACCAGCAACCCGGCACCGGAGTCGGCGAGCCGCTCCAGCAGGTCACCCGAGGTGTCGGTGGCGCGGATCTCGTCGGTCAGGGTGCCGTACACCGGGCCCGTGTCCAGGCCCTGCTCCAACTGGAAGACGCTGGCCCCGGTCAGCTCGTCACCGTGCAGCACCGCGTGCTGCACGGGGGCGGCGCCCCGCCACGCGGGCAGCAGGGAGAAGTGCAGGTTGATCCAGCCGTACCGGGGGATCTCCAGGGCCGCCGGCGGCACCAGCGCGCCGTAGGCGACCACCGGCACGCAGTCCGGTGCGAGCTCGCGCAGCCGGTCGAGGAACTCGGGGTCGCGGGGGCGGGCCGGCGTCAGCACCTCGACGCCCCGCTCGTCGGCCCACTCGCCGACCGGGGAGCGGGACAGGCCCCGTCCGCGCCCGGCGGGCGCGTCGGGCCGGGTGACCACGGCGACCAACTCGTGCCGGGAGGCGGCGACGGCGGCCAGGGCGGGAACGGCGACGGCCGGCGTACCGGCGAAGATCACACGCATCCGGGTCACCGCCCCAGACCGAAGGGGCTGTCCGCGCCGTGCGGGTTGACCTTGACCGTGGGCGGGGCGGACGCGTCGTACCACTCGGCCTGGCGGATCGCCTTCATCGCCTCCTTGCGAGCGGCGGCGTCGAGCCGGTCCAGGAAGAGCACACCGTCGAGGTGGTCGGTCTCGTGTTGCACACAGCGGGCCATCAGGCCGGTGCCGACGATCTGCAACGGGTCGCCGTAGCCGTTGAAGCCCTTGGCGATGACGTTCTGGCGGCGCTTGGTGTCGAAGTAGAGCCCGGGGATGGACAGGCAGCCCTCCGGGCCGTCCTGCTCCTCCTCGTCGGGGAATTCGAGCACCGGGTTGACCAGGTGCCCGAGCACGTCGTCGACGTCGAAGGCGAACACCCGCAGGCCCACACCGAGTTGCGGAGCGGCCAGACCCGCGCCGTTCTGCTCACGCATCGTGTCGGTCAGATCGGCGATGAGCCGACGCAGCTCGACATCGAAATCGACCACCGGATCGGCCGGCGTGCGCAGCACCGGATCCCCAAACAGACGGATGGGCTGGACGGTCACGCGGGATGGCTCCTTCATGGGTGGGACGAGCGGTGCCGTACCAGTCTACGGAGTGCCCGGCTGCGCGCCGGCCGGCGTACCTCGATCGGCCACCGCCGGTGTGCCCAGCGTCACCGGAATGCTCTCGTAACCACGCAGCGTGAGCCGGGTGCGGTGCCGGGGCGCCTCGGCCAGGGCCAGCTCGGGCAGGCGGCGCAGCAGCATCGGGAAGGCCAACCGCGCCTCCAGCCGGGCCAGACCGGCGCCGAGGCAGTAGTGCGGGCCGGCACCGAAGGACAGCGGGTGGGCCTGGTCACGGGTCGGGTCGAAGCGCTGCGGGTCGAGGAACCGCCGTGGGTCCCGGTTGGCCGCGCCGAGCAGCAGCAGCGTCGTACTCCCGGCTGGCAGGTCGAGCCCACCGCAGGCAACCGGCGCGGTGCTGGTCCGGGTGGTCAACTGCACCGGGGAGTCGTAGCGCAGCAGCTCCTCGACGTACGCCGGGGCGAGGTCGGGATCGGCGCGCAGCGCGGCGGCGGCCTCGGGGTGACCCAGCAGCACGACAAGACCGTTACCGAGCAGGTTGGTGGTGGTCTCGAAGCCGGCCACCAGCAGCACCACCAGGTTGGCCAGCAACTCGGCGCCGGTGAGCCGGTCACCGTCGGCGTCGTGCACCTGGACCAGCGCGGTGGTCAGGTCGTCGGCCGGCGTACGACGCCGGGCGACGACCAGCTCGACGAAGTAGTCGCGCAGCTCGGTGGCGCCAGCGTCGGCGACGGCCAACTCCTCCACGGTGATCTCCGGCTCCAGCACCCCGGTCAGGTCACCGGCCCAACGGCGGAACAGCGGCCGGTCCGCCGCCGGCACACCGAGCAGCGCGCAGATCACACCCACCGGCAGCGGGTACGCGAAGTCGGCCAGCACGTCGACCGGCGCCCCGCTCTCGGCCCGGGCCACCATCGAGTCGAGCAGGTCCTCGGCCTGGGCGCGCACCACGTCCCGCATCCCGGCGATCCGGCGCGGGCTGAACGCGCCGGAGGCGAGCCGACGCATCCGGCTGTGATCGGGCGGGTTGGTCCGCAGCATGGACCGGGCGATCGACGACACCGCCGGGCTCTCCCGCCAGTTCGGCCAGACCTGGTCGCGCAGCGCGTCGTCCAGCACCCCGAGGCGCGGGTCGCGCAGCAGCTCGTCGACCTCCGGATAACCGGTCACCACGTACAGGCCGGGCATGGCCTGCACCACCGGCCCGTGCGCGCGCAGCCGCTCGTACGTCGGGTACGGGTCGACGCGCCCCTGCGGCGACATGAGCAGTGTGAGGGCCTCGGCAGCGTCCATGGCTGGCCTCCCCGTCGATGCGTCGGAGGCTCCATCATCGCGGTACCGGCCGCTCCCGGCAGCCCCTGTGGCGGGGAGGGGGCGCGGCCGGGCCCCGCGCCGGGCTCAGCCCGGCGCGGGGTACGAAATCGTCAGGCGCCGACGCTCGGATCCCCGGCGAGCACCGCGTCGCCGCGGAGCAGCGCGGGCTCGGGCAGCGGCAGCTGGATCTTGTGAGCGGCCTCCCAGTCGTAGACCAGGCCGGGGCGCACCTGGGCGGCGAAGTAGTCGATCGCGCTCATCCCACCCACCACCGGCTCGTCGACCTCGGCGACCAGTTGGGCGGGGACCAGGGAGAAGCCGTTCTGCAGAGCGGCGCTGAGCCGGCGGTGACCGTCGACGACGAAGAAGTACTCGCCGGTGAACCCGATCTTCAGCGGCTCCAGCGCCTCGTCACCGGCCTTGGCCACGTCGCCGACGAAATCGGTGTCCCACAGACCCCGCAGGGTCGCGATGTCCTCGGTCGGGTAGACCCGGGCCGGGTCCAGCAGCAGCAGCGGCGGCCCGTCGCGCAGCACCTCGGCGCCGAGTGTGCCCTCGTACGCGGCGATGATGTGCTCGATCACCTCGTCGGCGGAGGCCCGGGTGGTGTCGCAGATCAGGTCGTAGTTGCGCAGCCGGGCCTTGTCCACCCCGTAACGGATGATGAACCGGCTGCGCTCGCTCGCGCTGCGCTCCCGCAGCTTGGCCTTGGCCTCCTCCAGGGAGGCGTAGCTCTCCGCCGGCCCGGAGGGGCGGGCGAGCACCCGGCGGGCCGCCTCGCCCGGCTCGGTGATCATGTGGACCTTGAGCGCGTCGGTGAAGAAGTGCCAGGCCAGCCGGGAGTCCATGATCAGGTGCTCACCGGAGGCGGCGATGTCCCGTTGCAGCTGGTCGACGTAGCCGTCGACGGCCTGGTCGAGCTCGGCGTGCAGGTTGAGCTGCAGAGCGGTCATCTGCCGCTGCTGCGCCATTTCCCGGTAGAGGTCACCCACACTGACCCGGCGCATCCCGAGCCGCTTGGCGATCTCCACCGACACGGTGCTCTTGCCGCTGCCGAGGTCGCCGTTGAAGACGATCGATTGTCGAACGGTCACGACTGGCCCACCCCTGATAACCGGCTGTTTGACATCATCGACATCGCGTCCGACCGAGGCGTTCCCGCCACCGTCGTGCCACCGCGGCGACTCCAGCTCGGCCCACCCGTCTGACGCCGTGCCGTGACCTGGAGCCGTCGTACGCCCGGGCATGACGGGCGATGCTACCACTCTGCCGCCAGCGCTTTGCCGGACGCGGTGTGCGAGGGCCACCCCCGCGGACCAGGTCAGCCCGGCGTCGGTGGCGCCGGGAACGGTCAGAACAGGCTCAGCGGATCGACCTGGAGACGGACCGGATCGGCGGCCTTGCGGGCGGCGCGCGCCCCGGCGGCCGAGTGCAGCGCCTCGGCGAGCGCGGCAGCCCGGGCCCGGGGCACCCGGAGCAGCATCCGCTCCCGACCCTCCTCGGCCGGCACCGGCCCGAGCACCTCGGCGTCGTCGGGCAGCCGGGCCGCGGCGAGCAGGTCCGCCACCGCCTCGGCCGGGCCGGTGACGCTCGCCATCCGTACGGCCGGGGGGAAGCCCAGCTCCCGGCGCTCGGCCAACTCCCGGCCGGCGAACCAGGCGGCGTCCCAGCGCAGCAGCGCCTGCACCGGGGCGAGCGCACCGTCGGCGACCACCACCACGCGTCCGGCCGGTGCCGGGCGGGCCAGGGCCGCCGCCGCCAGCCAGCGGCGCAGCGCCTCCTCGCCGGCGCGCAGGTCGGCCCGGGTCAGCAGCGCCCACGAGTCGAGCAGCAGCACCGCCCCGTAGCCGCCCTCGGCGACCGGCTCGGCGCCGGGCGTGGCCACCACCAGGGCCGCGCCGCCGGGCACGTCGGTCAGCACCTCCTCGCGCCCCGAGGTACGCACCGGCACGCCGGGGAACGCCCGGCCCAGCTCCTCGGCGGTCCGTCGGGCGCCGGTCACCGCGGCCCGCAGCCGCCGCCCACCGCACTCCGGGCACGCGTACGCGGCGGCCACCCGGGCGCACCACCGGCACGCCGGGGTGCCACCGGCCGAGGGCAGCGCGAGCGGGCCGGCGCAGTGCGCGCAGCGGGCCGGGGTGCGGCACTCGGCGCAGGAGATCGAGGGCAGATAGCCGCGCCGGGGCACCTGCACCAGCACCGGCAGGTCCTGCCGGAGGGCGTCGCGGGCGGCCGTCCAGGCCAGGCTGGGCAGCCGGGCGGTGGCGGCCCCGGGGTCGCGGGCCAGTTGTGGGTCGTCGCCGGTCGGCGCGATGGCCGGGATACGGGCCCGCACGGTCGCCCGGTCGGCGACCACCTCCCGAGCCCAACCGGTCTCCAGCAGCAGTTGCGCCTCGGCGGTGCGGGCGTACCCACCGACCAGTGCGCCGGCCTCGGTGAGCTGGACGCGGGTGAGCAGCACGTCGCGGGCGTGCGGATAGGGTGCCCGGGGCTCGGAGTGCAGGTCGTCGCCGTCGTCCCAGACGGCGACGAGGCCGAGCCGGTCCACCGGGGCGAACATCGCCGCCCGGGTGCCGATCACCACCGGCACCTGCCCCCGGCGGGCGGCGAGGAACGCCCGGTAGCGCCGGGCCGGCCCGAGCGCGGCGGTCAGGCTGACGTGCCGCCCGGGGCCGAGCACACCGGTGAGTGCGGCGTCCAGCCGGTCGAGATCACGGGCGTCGGGCACCACGACCAACGCGCCGCGCCCCCCGGCGACGGTGGCCGCCACCGCGTCGGCGTAGCGGGCCGCCCAGTCCTCGCCGGGCAGCGCCGACCAGACCGCGCGGGGCGCCCGGCCGTCGGTGAGCGCGCGCAGCAGGGCCGGGCCGGTCGGGTAGTCCCGCCACCCGCGTGGGTCGACCTCGGCCTGAACGGGTGCGGGCGCGGGGACGGGCTGGTCGTCGCGGGGCTCCTTCTCCACCCGCGCGTGCCGGGGTGGCACGGCGAGCCGGAGCACGTCGGCGAGGCTGCCCGCGTACCGGTCGGCGACCGCCCGGGCCAGCCGGGCGACCTCGGGCGCCAGCACCGGCTCCGGCGAGACCACCTTCTCCAGGTACGCGAGGCGGCCGGTGTGCCCGGAGTCGTCGGCGCGCGACAGCAACCACCCGTCGACGAGCTGCCCGGCGAAGCGCACCTTCACCCGGGTGCCCGGCACCGCCACCTCGTCCAGCTCGGCCGGCACCAGGTAGTCGAACGGCCGGTCCAGGTGCGCCAGCGGGACATCCACGCAGACGCGCGCGACCGGCGACCCATCCGCGGGTCGCCGGTCGCTGCGCCTGGTGGCGGTCAGGCTCCCGCGGCCGACTTGAGGTCGGCGGCCCGGTCGGTGCTCTCCCAGGTCAGGTCCGGCAACTCACGGCCGAAGTGGCCGTACGCGGCGGTCTGCTGGTAGATCGGACGGAGCAGGTTGAGGTCCCGGATGATCGCGGCCGGGCGCAGGTCGAACACCTCGGTGACGGCCTTCTCGATCGAGGAGACCGGCACGGTCTCGGTGCCGAACGTCTCGATGAACAGGCTCACCGGGTGCGCCTTGCCGATGGCGTACGCGACCTGCGCCTCGCACCGCTCGGCCAGACCGGCGGCGACCACGTTCTTGGCCACCCAGCGCATCGCGTACGCGGCCGAGCGGTCAACCTTGGACGGGTCCTTGCCGGAGAACGCGCCGCCGCCGTGCCGGGCGTACCCGCCGTACGTGTCGACGATGATCTTGCGGCCGGTCAGCCCGGCGTCACCCATCGGGCCGCCGATCTCGAACCGGCCGGTCGGGTTGACCAGCAGCCGGTAGCCGTCGGTGTCCAGACCGAGGCTCTCCAGCTCCGGGGCGATGACGTGGTCGCGCACGTCCGGGGTGAGCAACGAGTCGAGCGAGATGTCCGCGGCGTGCTGGCTGGACACGACCACGGTGTTCAGCCGGATCGGGCGCAGCCCCTCGTACTCGATGGTCACCTGGGTCTTGCCGTCCGGCCGCAGGTACGGAATCGTGCCGTCCTTGCGGACCGCCGCGAGTCGGCGGGCCAACCGGTGGGCGAGGGCGATCGGCAGCGGCATCAGCTCGGGCGTCTCCGAGCAGGCGAAGCCGAACATCATGCCCTGGTCGCCGGCACCCTGCGCGTCCAGCGCGCTCTCCGACGCCCCGGTCCGCAGCTCGAAGGCATTGTCGACACCCTGCGCGATGTCCTCGGACTGCGCGCCGATGGAGACGCTGACCCCGCAGGAGGCACCGTCGAAGCCCTTCTTCGAGGAGTCGTAGCCGATGTCGAGGATGGTCCGGCGGACGATCGTCGGGATGTCGGCGTACGCCTTGGTGGTCACCTCGCCGGCGATGTGCACCTGGCCGGTGGTGATCATGGTCTCCACCGCCACCCGGCTGTGCGGATCCTCGGCCAGCAACGCGTCGAGGATGCCATCGCTGATCTGGTCGGCGATCTTGTCCGGGTGGCCTTCCGTGACCGATTCGGACGTGAAGAGGCGGCGTGTCACGGCACTCCTAAGCGTGTGAGGTCGTTCCGCGGCAGTCTAGTCACCACTGCGGCCGATGTCGGGACCGGTCGCGCCCTGTTCCACCCGTCAGGAGCGGCCGGGAAGCCGTGCCACGACGAGATCCCAGACGGCGTCGGCCACAGCTTCCTTGGCCTGCTCGGGCAGCTGGCTGACCGAGCCGTCCGCGCCGATGACCGTCACCGTGTTGGTGTCGGCACCGAAGACCTTGTCCGGACCGACCTCGTTGACCACGATCAGGTCGGCCCGCTTCCGGGCGAGTTTCGCCCGGCCGTTGGCCTCGGCATCGCCGGTCTCGGCGGCGAACACCACCAGCAACTGCTCCGGTCGTTTGCGCTGGCCGAGCTCCGCCGCGATGTCCGGGTTCGTGACGAGCTCGATGGTGGGCGCGACGCCATCGTCCGACTTCTTGATTTTGCCAGGCGCGTACGTCGCCGGCCGGAAATCGGCCGGAGCCGCCGCCATCACCACCGCGTCGGCCTCGACGGCGGCCTTCAGCGTCGCCTCCCGCAGCTCGGCGGTGGTGCCCACCCGGATCAGGTCGACGCCGGCGGGGTCGGAGAGGGAGACGTTGGCCGCGATCAGGGTGACCCGGGCGCCCCGGGCGACCGCCGCGCGGGCGAACGCGTAACCCTGCTTGCCCGACGAGCGGTTACCGAGGAAGCGGACCGGGTCCAGTGGCTCCCGGGTGCCACCCGCGGTGACGACCACCCGGCGACCGGCCAGGTCGGCGGGGGCGGAGGCGCCCCGGGCCAGGAGCCGACGGGCGACGGCGAAGATCTCCGCCGGGTCGGGCAGCCGGCCCTTGCCGGTGTCGACGCCGGTGAGCCGGCCGACGGCCGGGTCGATGACCCGGACACCCCGGGCCCGCAGCGTGGCGACGTTGGCCACGGTGGCCGGGTGCTCCCACATCTCGGTGTGCATGGCCGGGGCCAGCAGCACCGGGCAGCGGGCGGTCAGCAGGGTGTTGGTCAGCAGGTCGTCGGCGAGCCCGTGGGCGGCCTTGGCGAGCAGGTCGGTGGTGGTCGGCGCGACCACCACCAGGTCGGCCTGCTTGCCGAGCCGGACGTGCGGCACCTCGTGGACGTCGGTCCACACGTCGTCGGCGACCGGCTGGCCGGAGAGCGCGGCCCAGGTCGGCGCCCCGACGAACCGGAGCGCCGACGCGGTGGGCACGACCCGAACCTGATGACCCGATTCGGTGAAGAGTCGCAGCAGCTCACACGCCTTGTAGGCGGCGATGCCGCCGCCGACCCCGAGGACGATGGAGGCGGACATCGGCCGGCGAGGGCTTACGGCTGGTCGGTCGGCTCGGCGGTGAGCAAGCCCGAGTTGATCTCGCGCATGGCGATGGAGAGGGGCTTCTCCTGCGGGGTGGTCTCGACGAGCGGGCCGACGTACTCCAGCAGGCCCTCACCAAGCTGGCTGTAGTAGGCGTTGACCTGGCGCGCGCGCTTGGCGGCGAAGATGACCAGCGCGTACTTCGACGTCGTCTTCTCGAGGAGCTCGTCGATCGGCGGGTTGGTGATGCCTTCGGGGTTGGCGATGGATCCCACGAATTAACCTCTGCGTCTTTCGAGCCGCGCGGACGCGGTGCTGAGTCTCAACGGCGGCCGGCCATCAGCCGCGTACACGCGACCAGGCCGGATCCGGATAAGAAGAACCGAGTAAGCCTACCAGCTCGTCGACCACCCGATCGGTGAGGTCGTGGGTCAGCGTGTGCTCGAAGGCGGCCGTCACGGTGGCGTCGGCTCGGTACCCGGGTGGGCTCAGCAGCACCAGGCGGGAATCGGGCAGGCGCGCACGGACCAGAGCGGCGCCGGGCAGGTCGAGCGGGAGAAGCACCGGCTGCCCGGCGTCGAGCCGGGCGCGCAGTGTCGGGTACGGGGTGCCCCGGCGGTACGAGCCGATCCGGGACCACTCCAGCAGCTCGCCGGCGGCGAGCCGGCGATCGAACTCCGCGGGGGCGAGGAAGACGCGGTCAACCTCGTCGATCTCCGATTCCCGGCGCGGCCGGGTGGTCGCCGGCACCGGGATCCACACGGACGGAGAACGCGCCCGGACAAGCTCGACGACACTCTCCCTGCCGGAACCCGAAGGTCCAGCCAGGACAGTGAGCCGAGCCGCCGGGCGCGCCTCGTCATCCGTGCTCACTGCTTGTTTCTACACGCTGCCAGGTTCAGTTGGCGGCGAACTCTCCAAGCAGTGCCTTGCGCTGCTGCTCGCCGAGGCCGCGCAGGCGACGGCTGTCGGCGATCTTGAGCTTCTCCATGATCTGGGTAGCCCGGATCTTGCCGATGCCCGGCATGGCCTGCAGGACGGCCGAAACCTTGAGCTTGCCCACGACGTCGTCGCTCTCGGCGCGCTCGAGGACGGCACCGAGGGTGGTCTTGCCCTGCTTGAGCTGCTCCTTCAGCTGAGCACGGGCCTTGCGGATCTCCGCGGCCTTCTCGAGCGCGGCAGCGCGTTGTTCGGGGGTCAGTGACGGGAGCGGCACCAGTTCTCCTCAGGTCCCTATCGCGGCGGGCGGGGCGCACCGCCGCATCTGTGAAACGTGGTGTCGCTGTGAACCAAGGGGTCCATGGTTCCCAGCGCGGGGAAAACTAGCGGCCAACGCAGCTTTCGGCAACGTGGGGGCCGCATGATCACCGTAGAGTGACCGACCCGTCAGTCAGTCACCGGGCAGGCAGGACGGCCCGACAGTCGACCAACACGCGGTCCGCGGCGGCCCGCAGGGCGGCGACATCGGGGCCCGCCGAGAGCACCTCCCGGGAGTACGACGGGAGCACCGAGGCGAGGCTCGAACCGAAGACGGTACGCAGATCGGCCGCGCCGGCACCCTGTGCGCCAAGCCCCGGGGCGAGCAGCGGGCCCCCCACTCCGGAGAGGTCGTGACCGGTGTCGCCGATGGTCGCGCCGACCACCAAACCGAAGCTCCCGAGTGGGGTAGCACCCCTGTTGAGCTGGGAAATCTCGTCGATCACGGTCTGCGCCACGGTGCGGCCGTCGGCCGTGCGGGCCCGTTGCACGGCCGCGCCCTCCGGGTTGGAGGTCAGGGCCAACACGAAGACTCCACCGCCGTGCTTGGCGGCCAGTTCGAACATCGGCGCCAGCGAACCTACCCCCAGGTAGGGACTCGCGGTGACCGCGTCGACATACAGCGGGCTGGATGGATCAAGGTACGCGGAGGCGTACGCACTCACCGTCGAGCCGATGTCGCCGCGCTTGACGTCGAGCAGAACGAGCGAGCCGGCTTCCCGCAACTGTCGGATAGTTGACTCAAGAATCGCCACACCGCGGGACCCGAACCGCTCGAAAAAGGCCGACTGAGGCTTCACCACCGCAACCCGGTCACCGAGGGCTTCCACGACGGTCCGGGTGAACCGGTCAAGCCCCTGAACGTCGTCCGCGAGGCCCCAGCGGGCCAGCAGACCGGGATGCGGGTCGATGCCCACACAGAGCGGCCCGCGCTCGGTGATCGCCCGGTGCAGCCGGGTACCGAAGCTGTCCATCGGAGTGTTCCCCTCTCCTCGTCCGGACGGCAGCCCCGCCCGGATACCGTCGACCCGGTGACCGGGCCGACTCAGCCGACCGCCACCGCCGCCGCCACCCCGGCCGCGATCCGGGCCAGGTCGGCGTCGTCGGTGACGTACGGCGGCATCGTGTAGATCAGGTCGCGGAACGGTCGCAGCCACACCCCCTGGTCGACCGCGGCCGCGGTGGCCGCGCCGAGGTCGACCTCGTGATCGAGCTGGACCACCCCGATCGCGCCGAGCACCCGCACGTCGGCCACGCCGGGCGCGGCGCGCAGAGGCTCCAGGCCGGCGCGCAGGCCGACGCCGACCCTGGCCACCCGCGCCGACCAGTCCCCGGCCCGCAGCAGCCCGATGGAGGCGTTGGCCACCGCACACGCCAACGGGTTGCCCATGAACGTCGGTCCGTGCGCCAGTACGCCGACGGCGGAGATGCCCCGGGCGACGTCCGGGGTGCAGAGCGCCGCCGCGAGCGTCAGGTAGCCGCCGGTGAGCGCCTTGCCCACGCACAGCACGTCCGGCGTCACCCCGGCGTGCTCGGCGGCGAACATCTCCCCGGTACGACCGAACCCGGTGGCGATCTCGTCGAAGATCAGCAGCACCCCGTGCGCGCGGGTCACCTCGCGCAGCACCCGTAGGTAACCCGGGTGGTGGAAGCGCATCCCGCCGGCACCCTGGACGACCGGCTCGACGATCACGGCGGCCAGTTCGTCGGCGTGCCGCTCGATGGTGTCCGCCAACGCCGCCACGTACGCGTCGTCGGGCGGGTCGGTGAAGCCGCCCGGCGGGACCGGGGCGAACACCTGCCGAGGCAGCACGTCGCCCCAGAGGTGGTGCATCCCGCCCTCCGGGTCGCAGACGCTCATCGGGTGGAACGTGTCGCCGTGGTAGCCGCCCCGCCAGGTCGCCAGCCGGCGCCGCTGCGGCCGGCCGATGGCCCGCTGGTACTGCAGGCACATCTTCACCGCCACCTCGACGCTGACCGAGCCGGAGTCGGCCAGGAAGACGTGCTCCAGGCCGTCCGGGGCAAGCTCGACAAGGGTGCGGGCGAGCTGTACGGCGGGTTCGTGGGTGAGCCCGCCGAACATCACGTGGCTCATCCGACCGAGCTGGTCGGTCACCGCCGCGTCCAGCACCGGGTGCCGGTACCCGTGGATCGCCGCCCACCAGGACGACATCCCGTCCACCAGCTCCCGCCCGTCGGCCAGCCGCAGCCGCACCCCCTCGGCGCTGCGCACCACGTAGGGCGGGTTCGTCGACGGCATCGCGGTGTACGGGTGCCAGACGTGTGCCCGGTCGGCGGCCAGGATCTCCTCGGGTGTCACGCGTACTCCTTCCAGGCACGAACAGGCCGAGCGGTGGACGTCCTGCGGCCGGCTCGGGCAACCTCGTCTCCGCCCTTGCTCGGCGCCTCGGTGCCGGCCCGGCTCGGCACCGAGCCGGGGGCGGTCACCGGCTGGCGACCGAGTCCGGTGCCACCGCTGTGGCCGCCGCGCGGGCGGCGGCGCGGACCAGGGCCGGGCCCCGGTAGATGAACCCGGTGTAGAGCTGCACCAGGGCGGCGCCGGCGTCGAACATCCGCGTCGCGTCGTCCGGGTCCAGCACCCCGCCGACGCCGATGATCGGTAGCCGGCCACCGGTTTCCCGGTGGACGAAGGCGACGACCTCCCGAGCCCGCCCGGTGAGCGGCCGGCCGGAGAGGCCACCGGCCTGGGCGCCGCGCTCGGCGTCGACCGTCGCCAGCCCGGTACGGGCCAGCGTGGTGTTGGTGGCGATCACCCCGGCGGCACCCCGGGCCAGGCAGACCTCCAGCAGCTCGGCGATCGCCGCCTCGGTCAGGTCAGGCGCGATCTTGACCAACACCGGCTTCTCCCCCACCAGTGCGCCGAGCAGCGCGTCCAGGTGGGCCCGGTCCTGCAACGAGCGCAGCCCCGGCGTGTTCGGTGAGGACACGTTCACCGCGAAGTAGTCGCCGTGCCCGCGCAGCGCCCGGTACGAGGCGAGGTAGTCCTCGACCGCCTCGTCGAGCGGTGTCACCTTGGACTTGCCCAGCGAGATACCCAGCGGCACCCCGAGCGGGCGCGGCATCGCCGCCAGCCGGGCGGCCAGCGCCGCGGCCCCGGCGTTGTTGAAGCCCATCCGGTTGACCACGGCCTCGCTGCTCGGAAGTCGGAACAGCCGTGGCCGGGGGTTGCCCGGCTGGGCGTGCGCGGTGACCGTGCCGACCTCGACGAAGCCGAAGCCGAGCGCCGGCCAGGCCGGCAGCGCCGCCCCGTCCTTGTCCATCCCGGCCGCCAGCCCGACCGGGTTGGGGAACCGCACACCGAACACCGTGCGCGGAGCGCTGACCGCGTACCGGGCCCGCAGCGCGGCGAGGGCGGCCGGCTGCCGCGACAGGGCGGTCAACCGCCGCAGTGTCCACTCGTGCGCCGCCTCAGCGTCCCCGCCACCGAGCCGGAACAACCACGGCCGCACCGCCCGCTCGAACAGGGTCACTGGGCGGCCCGGAGAGTGGCGTGCAGGTCCTGCAGGGGGCGGACCTGCATGTCGCCGCGGATCCGTGCCTCGATGCCCATCACGGCCGCGGCGGCGCCGGGGACCGTGGTGATGCAGGGGATGTCGGCGGTGACGGCCGCACTGCGGATCTCGTAGCCGTCCGAGCGGGCGCTGGCACCCGAACCCTGCGGCGTGTTGACCACCAACGCCACGTGGCCGCCGAGGATCAGCGACACCGCGTCGTCCCCCTCACCAGCCTGGTAGTGCTTGCGGATCTGCTCGCAGGCAATGCCGTGCCGGCGCAGCACCTCGGCGGTGCCGGTGGTCGCCACGATCTCGAAGCCCAGATCAGCCAGCCGCTTGATCGGGAAGATCATGCCGCGCTTGTCCCGGTTGGCCACCGAGACGAAGATCTTCCCGGCGGTCGGCAGCGAGCCGTACGCGGCGGACTGGCTCTTGGCGAAGGCGTGCCCGAAGTTGGTGTCGATGCCCATCACCTCACCGGTCGACTTCATCTCCGGGCCCAGCAGCGAGTCGATCCCCTTGCCCGAGCGGGTCCGGAAGCGCTTGAACGGCAGCACCGCCTCCTTGACCGCGATCGGGGCGTCGGCGGGCATCGTGCCGCCGTCCCCCGTCGCCGGCAGCAGGCCCTCGGCGCGCAGCTCGGCGATGCTCGCGCCGAGCGCGATGCGGGCCGCCGCCTTGGCCAGCGGCACCGCCGTCGCCTTGGAGACGAACGGAACCGTCCGCGACGCCCGCGGGTTGGCCTCCAGCACGTAGAGCACGTCGTCCTTGAGCGCGTACTGCACGTTGAGCAGGCCGCGGACGCCGACGCCCCGGGCGATGGCCTCGGTGTAGCGGCGGACCTCGGCCAGGTGCGAGCCCGCGAGGGTGATCGGCGGCAGCGCGCAGGACGAGTCACCGGAGTGGATACCGGCCTCCTCGATGTGCTCCATGACCCCGCCGATGTAGACCTCACCGTCGGCGTCGCAGAGCGCGTCCACGTCGATCTCGATGGCGTCGTCGAGGAAGCGGTCCACCAGCACCGGGTGGTCCGGGGAGATGTCGGTGGCCCGACCGATGTAGTCGCGCAGCGTCGGGTCGTCGTAGACGATCTCCATGCCCCGCCCGCCCAGCACGTACGACGGCCGGACCAGCACCGGGTAGCCGATCTCGTCGGCGATCGCCTTGGCCTCGTCGTACGAGGTGGCCATGCCGTGCGCCGGCGCGCGCAGCCCGGCCCGGGCCAGCACCGCGCCGAACGCGCCCCGCTCCTCGGCCAGGTGGATCGACTCCGGGGAGGTGCCGACCACCGGCACACCGGCGTTCTTCAGCCGCTGCGCCAGCCCCAGCGGGGTCTGCCCACCGAGCTGCACGACCACCCCGACCACGCCCGGCCCGCCGGCCGCCCGGCCGGAGGACTCCTCGGCGTGCCAGACCTCCAGCACGTCCTCGAAGGTCAGCGGCTCGAAGTAGAGCCGGTCGGCGGTGTCGTAGTCGGTGGAGACCGTCTCCGGGTTGCAGTTGACCATCACCGTCTCGTAGCCGGCCGCCCGCAACGCCTGGACCGCGTGCACGCAGGAGTAGTCGAACTCGATGCCCTGCCCGATCCGGTTCGGGCCGGAGCCCAGGATGAGCACCTTCGGCCGGTCCGACGGCACGACCTCGGTCTCCAGGTCGTACGTCGAGTAGTGGTACGGCGTGGTCGCCTCGAACTCGGCCGCGCAGGTGTCCACGGTCTTGTAGACCGGGCGCACGTCGAGCCGGTGCCGCAGGGTCCGTACGCCGTCCTCGGCGGCCAGCTCCGGGCGCAGCGCGGCGAGCTGCCGGTCGGACAGACCGGCCCGCTTGGCACGACGCAGCAGCTCGGCGTCGAGCACCGGGGCGTCCACGATCTCCGCACGCAGCTCGATCAGCGCGGCGATCTGGTCCAGGAACCACGGGTCGATCCCGCCGGAGGCCTCGGCCACCTCGGCGATCGACGCGCCGAGGCGCAGCGCCCGCTCGACGGTGTACAGCCGGCCGTCGTGCGGGATCCGCAGCGCGGCGAGCGTGTCCGCGAGTGTCACGCCCGCCGGGTCGGGCAGGGTCCAGAAACCAGATGATTTGGTTTCCATCGAGCGCATGGCCTTGTTCAGCGCCTCGGTGAAGTTGCGCCCGAGGCTCATCGCCTCGCCCACGGACTTCATCGTGGTGGTCAGCTCCGGGTCCGCACCGGGGAACTTCTCGAACGCGAACCGGGGGATCTTCACCACCACGTAGTCCAGGGTCGGCTCGAACGCCGCCGGGGTCTTCAACGTGATGTCGTTGGGGATCTCGTCGAGGGTGTAGCCGATGGCCAGCTTCGCGGCGATCTTCGCGATCGGGAAGCCCGTCGCCTTGGAGGCCAGCGCGGAGGAACGGGACACCCGGGGGTTCATCTCGATCACGACGATCCGGCCGTCGACCGGGTTGACCGCGAACTGGATGTTGCAGCCGCCGGTGTCGACCCCGACCTCGCGCAGCACGGCGATGCCCAGATCACGCAGGCGCTGGTACTCCCGGTCGGTGAGCGTCATGGCCGGGGCCACGGTGACGCTGTCGCCGGTGTGCACGCCCATCGGGTCGATGTTCTCGATCGAGCAGACCACCACCACGTTGTCGTGCCGGTCGCGCATCAGCTCGAGCTCGTACTCCTTCCAACCGAGCACGCTCTCCTCGATGAGCACCTCGTGCACCGGGCTGGCCGACAGGCCGTCGCCGGCGATGCGGGCCAGGTCCTCCGGGGTGTGCGCCATGCCGGAACCCAGGCCGCCCATGGTGAACGACGGCCGGATCACCACCGGCAGGCCCAGCTCGGCGACTGTCGCCTCGACCTCGTCCATCGAGTGGCAGACCCGGGAGCGGGGCACCAGGGCGGTCGGGTCGTCGACGCCCAGGCGTACGCCGGCCTTCGCCACGATCTCCTTGAACAGCTGCCGGTCCTCGCCCCGGTTGATCGCGTCGATGTTCGCGCCGATCAACTCCACGCCGTACTTCTCCAGCACGCCGTTCTCGTGCAGGGCGACCGCGGTGTTCAGCGCGGTCTGCCCGCCGAGGGTCGCCAGGATCGCGTCCGGGCGCTCCTTGGCGATGACCAGCTCCACGAACTCCGGGGTGATCGGCTCGACGTACGTCGCGTCGGCGAACTCCGGGTCGGTCATGATCGTCGCCGGGTTGGAGTTGACCAGGCTGACCCGGATCCCCTCACTGCGCAGCACCCGGCAGGCCTGGGTGCCGGAGTAGTCGAACTCGCAGGCCTGCCCGATGACGATCGGCCCGGAGCCGATCACCAGGATGTGCTTGAGATCGGTCCGCTTAGGCATTGCTGCGCCCCTTGCTGTGGGTCCGGCCTTCGATCAGCTCGGCGAATCGGTCGAAGAGGTAGTCGGCGTCGTGCGGGCCGGCCGCCGCCTCCGGGTGGTACTGAACCGTGAATGCGGGCACGTCCACGGCCCGCAGCCCCTCGACCACGTTGTCATTGAGGCAGACGTGCGACACCCGCACGCCACCGAAGTCGGTGTCGATCACCTGGTCGGGGACCACCGCGCCGGCACCCGTACCGGGCACCTGCACGGCGCTGAGCCCCTGTTCGCGGCCCGACACGTCGACCGCGAAGCCGTGGTTGTGGCTGGTCACCTCGACCTTGCCGGTGGCCCGGTCGAGCACCGGCTGGTTGATGCCCCGGTGGCCGTAGCCCAGCTTGTAGGTGCCGAAGCCGAGCGCCCGACCGAGGATCTGGCTGCCGAAGCAGATGCCGAACAGCGGCACCTGTCGCCGCAGCGCCTCCCGGGCCAGCGCCACCGGCGCGTGGGCGGTGACCGGGTCGCCGGGACCGGGCGACAGGAAGATCGCGTCGGCGCCGGTGGCGAGCAGGTCGTCGATGCTCGACGAGGCCGGCAGCACGTGGGTGGTCACCCCGCGTGCGGCAAGCCGGCGCGGGACGTTGCGCTTGATGCCCAGGTCCAGTGCGGCCACGGTGAACCGGTGCTCGCCGACGGCCTCGATGACGTACGGCTCGGGGGTGGTGACCTCGGCGGACAGGTCCGCGCCGGCCATCTGCGGCGCCTGGCGGACCCGGGTCAGCAGGCTCTGCGGATCGTTGTCGATGCTGGAGATGCCCACCCGCATGGCACCCCGCTCGCGCAGGTGCCGGGTCAGCGCCCGGGTGTCCACCCCGCTGATGCCCACCACGCCCTCGGTGGCGAGGCGGTCCTCGAGGCCGCCGGTCGCCCGCCAGTTCGAGCCGATCCGGGCCGGGTCGCGCACGACATAGCCGGCCACCCAGATCCGGCCCGACTCGTCGTCCTCGGCGTTGACGCCGGTGTTGCCGATGTGCGGCGCGGTCTGCACGACCACCTGGCGGTGGTAGGACGGGTCGGTGAGGGTCTCCTGGTAGCCGGTCATACCGGTGGTGAAGACCGCCTCGCCGAAGGTCTCCCCGACGCTGCCGTACGCCTCACCGGGGAACGTGCGCCCGTCCTCGAGCACGAGGATCGCGGGCCTGCGCTTGGCCATTACTTGACTGCCTTTCCGTCCAGGACCGTCGGCTCGCCACGCAGGAAGGTCGCCACGATGCGACCCGGCAGCGTCATGCGGGCGTACGGGGTGTTGCGACTGCGACTGGCCAACTCCGCCGGTTCGATGGTGCGGCGGGCGGCCGGGTCGATCAGGGTCAGGTTGGCCGGCACACCGGGTGCCGGGTCGACGCCGTGCCCGGTCAGCCCGGCGATCCGGGCCGGGGTGCGCGACATCCGCTCGGCGATCAGGTCCCACTCGGGGCCCAACACGTCCAGCGCGATGGAGAGGGCCGTCTCCAGGCCGAGCATCCCCGGCCGGGCGTACGCCCACTCGCACTCCTTGTCCTCCACGGCGTGCGGGGCGTGGTCGGTGGCGATCACGTCGACCACCCCGTCGGCGAGGGCGGCGCGCAGCGCGGCGATGTCCGCGGCCGTACGCAGCGGCGGGTTGACCTTGAAGACCGGGTCGTAGGCTCCGGCTGGGCTCCAGTTGTTCGCGAGTGCGGGGCTCGCAAGCTCACTCCTCCCGCTCACGACTTCGTCGGTGAGCAGCAGGTGGTGTGGGGTGACCTCGGCGGTCACCCGTACCCCGCGCGCCTTGGCCTGGCGCAGCACCTCGACGCTGCCGGCGGTGGAGACGTGGCAGACGTGCAGTCGGCTGCCCACGTGCTCGGCGAGCAGCACGTCCCGGGCGATGATCGCCTCCTCGGCGACCGCCGGCCAGCCGATCAGACCGAGCCGGGTGGAGACCTCACCCTCGTGCATCTGGGCGCCCTCGGTGAGCCGGGGCTCCTCGGCGTGCTGGGCGATGATCCCGTCGAACGCCTTGACGTACTCCAGGGCGCGGCGCATCAGCTTCGGGTCCGCGACGCAGTGCCCGTCGTCGGAGAAGATCCGCACCCGGGCCGCGGAGTCGGCCATCGCGCCCAGCTCGGCCAGGCGCTCGCCGGCCAGCCCGACGGTGACCGCGCCGATCGGCTGCACGTCGACCAGGCCGGCCTCGCGGCCGAGCCGCCAGACCTGCTCGACCACGCCGGCGGTGTCCGCGACCGGGGAGGTGTTCGCCATCGCGCACACCGCCGTGTAGCCGCCCAGCGCCGCCGCGCGGGAGCCGGACTCGACGGTCTCGGCGTCCTCCCGACCGGGCTCGCGCAGGTGGGTGTGCAGGTCGACGAGGCCGGGCAGGGCGACCAGCCCGGTGCCGTCGATGACGGTGGCGTCCGGCGCGGACAAGCCGGGGCCGACCTCGGCGACGACACCGTCGCGGATCAGCAGGTCGGTCGGCGCGGCGCCGACGACACTCACGCTGGTGATCAGGTACGAGGTCACCGGTTGTTCCCTCCGAGCAGCAGGTACAGGACGGCCATCCGCACGGAGACCCCGTTGGTGACCTGTTCGACGATGGTGGAGCGGGGTGAGTCGGCCACCTCGGGGGTGATCTCCATCCCCCGGTTCATCGGGCCGGGGTGCATGACGATGGCGTGGTCGGGCAGCCGGCGCATTCGCGGGCCGTCCAGCCCGTAACGGCGGGCGTACTCGCGCGCGGAGGGGAAGTAGGAGTCGTTCATCCGCTCCCGCTGCACCCGCAGCATCATCACCACGTCGACGTTGGGCAGCACCGAGTCGAGGTCGTAGGAGACGTCGGTGCCGGGGGCGAGGGCTCCCGCGATGTCGACCGGGATGAGGGTCGGCGGGCCGACCAGGGTGACCTTGGCGCCGAGGGTGGAGAGCAGCAGCACGTTGGAGCGGGCGACCCGGGAGTGCAGCACGTCCCCGACCACCGCGACCGACAGGCCGGCGAGCCGGCCCAACCGGGCCCGCATGGTGTACGCGTCCAGCAGCGCCTGGGTGGGGTGCTCGTGGGTGCCGTCGCCGGCGTTGACGACCGACCCGTCGACCCAGTTGGCCAGGCGGTGCGGCGCGCCGGAGGCGGGGTGTCGGACGACGACGGCGTCGGCGCCCATGGCCTGCAGGGTCAGCGCGGTGTCCTTCAGGCTCTCGCCCTTGGTGACGCTGGACCCCTTCGCGGAAAAGTTGATCACGTCGGCGCTGAGCCGCTTCGCCGCCGCCTCGAAGGAGATCCGGGTGCGGGTGGAGTCCTCGTAGAAGAGGTTCACCACGGTCCGGCCGCGCAGCGCGGGCAGCTTCTTGATCTCCCGGCCGGCGACGGTGGCCATCTCGGCTGCGGTGTCCAGGATCTCGGTGGCGGTGTCGGCGTCGAGGTCCGCACCGGAGAGCAGGTGCCTGATCATGACGATGTCCCTCCGTACAGCTTGACCTCGTCGGCGCCGTCGGTCTCGGCGAGCGTCACCTTCACGCTCTCGGCGAGCGAGGTCGGGATGTTCTTGCCGACGTAGTCGGCGCGGATGGGCAACTCCCGGTGGCCACGGTCGACCAGGACGGCGAGTTGCACGGACGCCGGGCGGCCCACGTCGTTGAGCGCGTCGAGCGCGGCCCGCACGGTGCGGCCGGAGAAGAGCACGTCGTCGACGAGGATGACCCGCTTGCCGTCGATGCCGCCGGACGGGAGCTCGGTCGGGCCGATCGCGCGGGTGGCGTGCCGGCGCAGGTCGTCGCGGTACAGGGTGATGTCGAGCACACCGACCGGAACGGCGACGTCCTCGAAGGTGCTGATCCGGGCGGCGAGCCGCCGCGCGAGAGGGGTGCCCCGGGTGGGAATCCCGAGGAGAACCGTGTCAGCGGCGCCCTGGGTCTTCTCCAGGATCTGGTGGGCGATGCGGTCGACCACGCGTTGCACGTCGGCGCTGGCGAGAATCACCTTCACCGAGGGTTGTCGCGGTGGTGACGAGCGGGCAGCCGGTGGGTATGCCACGGCGGACCTCCTTCCCCGCCTCACGGGACGGGTCGTTAAAGGATGTCGGGCACCTCCGGCCGGACCGCGAGAGCGGACCTGGGCCGGGGCTTCACGCCACGTTACCAGTGGTCACCAGGCCGATGGACGGCGGCCGCTGATCACCGGATCAGGTCCACGAAATGGGGATAACTTCCCGGACGCTCCTCAACGGTAGGGTCACGACCACTTGACCAGGTGTCGCATTCCCCGTACCGTCACGCTCCGTAGCGATCGACGGGAGATCCCCGAGCAGCACTGGGAGTGTCCGAATGCCCTCTGAATACGCCAAGTCTCTGGGCGCCCGCCTGCGCTCCATCCGCCAACAGCAGGGTCTCTCCCTGCAGGGTGTGGAGGAGAAGTCGAACGGGCGGTGGAAGGCCGTGGTGGTCGGCTCGTACGAGCGTGGCGACCGGGCCGTGACGGTGTCCCGTCTGGCCGAGTTGGCCGAGTTCTACCGCGTCCCCGTCTCGGAACTGCTGCCCGACGGCAGTGGCGTCCGTCACGAGCCCACCAGCAAGATCGTCCTGGATCTCGAGCGGCTCTACGACGAGGCCTCCGAGGACCTGGCCTACGTCGCCCGCTACGCTCGCGCCATCCAGCAGCAGCGCGGCGACTACAACGGCCGGGTGCTCTCCATCCGCGCCGACGACCTGCGGGCGCTCGCGATCGTCTACGACGCCTCGCCGTCGGGTCTGATCGAGCGGCTCACCGAGCACGGTGTGCTGGTGGCCGACCCCCGGGCGTTCTTCGCCTCCTGAGCTGTCGCTTCACCGAAAGGGCCCGTGCCATCCGGCACGGGCCCTTCTCGTTCGTGGTGCTGCGCTGGCGCTGGCTCAGCGGGTGGCGTACTCGGCGATCCGGCCGAGCACCCCGTTGAGGAAGCGCGGCGAATCGTCGGTCGACATCTGCCGGGCCAGCTCCACAGCCTCGCTGATCGCCACCGCGTCGTCGATCTCGTCGACGTAGAGCAGCTCGTAGACGGCGATCCGGGCCAGGTTCCGGTCGACGACCGGCATCCGCTCCAGCGTCCAGCCCTCGGCGTAGCTGGCGATCAGCTCGTCGATCCGGTCGAGGTGCTCGGCGACACCCTCGACCAGGCCCACCGCGTAGCCGAGGTGCTCCGGCCGGGGCTGCTCGATCCGCTGCACGTAGCCGGCCAGTACCTCCACCGGAGGCTTGTCCCGTAGATCGGCCTCGTAGAGGACATCCAGCGCCCGCTTGCGCGCCTTGCGGCGCGCCGGCATCTGCTGCTTGGAACCCTCAGCCATCAGGCGCGGCCGAGGTAACGGCCGTCGCGGGTGTCGACCTTGATCTTCTCGCCGGTGGTGATGAACAGCGGCACCTGCACAGTGGCGCCGGTCTCCACGGTCGCCGGCTTGTTGCCGCCGGTCGAGCGGTCGCCCTGCAGGCCCGGCTCGGTGTAGGTGACCTCCAGCACGACGCTGGTGGGCAGCTCGATGTAGAGCGGCACACCCTCGTGCTGGGCGACGGTCGCCTCCGCCTCGGGCAGCAGGTAGTTCGCTGCCTCGCCGACGGTGCCACCGGGCACGGTGATCTGGTCGAAGGTCTCCAGATCCATGAAGACGAAGTCCTCACCGTCGGCGTACAGGTACTGCATCGTGCGCTTGTCGACGGTCGCGGTGTCGACCTTGGTGCCCGCGTTGAAGGTCTTGTCGACCACCTTCCCGGACAGCACGTTCTTCAGCGTGGTGCGCACGAAGGCACCACCCTTACCGGGCTTGACGTGCTGGAACTCGACGACGGCCCAGAGCTCGCCGTCAAGGTTGAGTACCAGGCCGTTTTTGAGGTCGTTGGTGGAGGCCATTTCCTGCCTTGATCATCAATTGGCGGACAGACCCTACGAGTCTACTAGCTGCGTCGAATCGCCCCGTCCCCGCTCGGGGCGGGCCCTCAGCGGACGGCCAGGTGGTGCAGGGCGAGGCGATAACCGTCGATGCCGAGACCGCAGATCACCCCGGTCGCCACCGCGGAGACCACCGAGTGGTGCCGGAACTCCTCACGGGCGTGGATGTTGGAGAGGTGCACCTCGACCAGCGGCCCGCGCAGCATGGCGCACGCGTCCCGCACGGCGTACGAGTAGTGCGACCAGGCGGCCGGGTTGAGCACCACCGCGGCGCCCTCGTCGGCGGCGGTGTGCAGCCAGCCGAGCAGTTCGTGCTCGGCGTCGGTCTGCCGGACCGTCACGTCGAGCCCCAACTGCCCGCCCGTGGATTCGCAGAGCGCCACCAGGTCGGCGTAGGTGCTCGCGCCGTACACGGCGGGCTCTCGGGTGCCCAGCCGGCCCAGGTTCGGCCCGTTGAGGACGTAGACCTTCACGAGGCGGCCACCTCACGGTAGGCCGCCTCCAGCAGCGCGTCGTCCGGGCCCTCCAGCATCGCCGGGCGAGCCAGCCCGTCCAGCACCACGAAACGCAGCCGGTTGCCCCGGGCCTTCTTGTCCACCCGCATCGCGGCCAGCAGTCGTGGCCAGGCGTCGGCCGGGTAGCTCACCGGCAGGCCGAGCGCGGCCAGGGTGGCCCGGTGCCGGTCGGCGGTCGGGGCGTCCAGCCGGCCGGCGAGCCGGGCCAGCGCGGCGGCGTACACCAGGCCGACGGCGACGGCGTGGCCGTGCCGCCAGCGGTAGCCCTCGTTCTGCTCGATCGCGTGCGCGAGGGTGTGACCGTAGTTGAGGACCTCCCGCACGCCCGACTCGCGCAGGTCACCGGCGACCACGTCGGCCTTGACCCGGATCGCCCGCTCGATCAGCTCCCGGGTCGCCGGCCCGCGCGGGTCGGTGGCCGCCGCCGGGTCGCGCTCGACCAGCTCCAGGATCGCCGGGTCGGCGATGAAACCGCACTTGACCACCTCGGCGAGCCCGGCCGCCAGGTCGACCGCGGGCAGGCTGTCCAGGGTGGCCAGGTCGGCCAGCACACCGACCGGAGGGTGGAACGCGCCCACCAGATTCTTGCCGGCGGCCGTGTTGATGCCCGTCTTG
Source organism: Micromonospora sp. CA-259024 (assembly GCF_050936255.1). Lineage (NCBI taxonomy): Bacteria > Bacillati > Actinomycetota > Actinomycetes > Micromonosporales > Micromonosporaceae > Micromonospora > Micromonospora sp. CA-259024. Next base: position 3,135,441 of record NZ_JBNJND010000001.1, read on the forward strand.
CCGCCCACCGCGGCGTCCACCATGCCCAACAGCGAGGTCGCCACCGGCACCCAGCGCACCCCGCGCAGCCAGCAGGCCGCGACGAAGCCGGCCAGGTCGGTCACCGCGCCACCGCCCACCCCGACGACCGCGTCGGTACGGGTGAAACCCGCCGCTCCGAGCCGGTCCCAGCAGGCGGCGGCCACGTCGATGTGTTTGCCCGACTCGGCGTCGGGCACCTCGATCGGCAGCGGCTCGACCCCGGCGGCGCGCAGGCGCTCGCCAAGCGCGTCCGCGAGGGCCTTGAGCGGGGGCGCGTGCAGCACCGCCGCCCGGGTCGCGCCGGGCAGCAGCCCGGGCAGCGCGTCCCACAGGTCGCGTCCGACCAGCACGTCGTACGGCCGTTCGCCGCCGACCGGAATCCGGGTCACCTCGTCCATCGCCGGCAGCCTAGTCCAGCGGGCGGCGTGGTGCGGGCGGCTGCCCACCTGCTGGCCGGGCCGCCCAGTCGGCGAGCAGGCGGGCGTGCTCGGCCACCGCGGCGCGCAGCGCGTCCGGATGTCGCACCGTGAACGGGCAGCCCAGACCGGCGAGCAGCACGGCCGTACCGGGCAGGCTTTCCACCCGGGCCCGCAGCAGCACCCCGTCGGCGGTGGCGGTCAGCTCGGCCACGCTGGGCGGGATGCGCCGACGGGCGGCGACCAGGTCGGTCTCCAGCAGCACCTCGACCTCGTGCCGGTACGGCACGCCGGCCAGCGACCGGGTCACCCGGGCCACCGGGTCGAAGCCCTCCGGCACGGTGAACGTCGCCCCGCCCGGCGTCACCACGTCGATGCGGTCCAGTCGGAAGGTGCGAACCTCCCCACGCCGGTGGTCGTGGCCGGTGACATACCAGCGGCCGGCGTGGAAGACCAGGCCGTACGGGTCGAGCTCGCGGTGCGACCGCTCGCCCCGCCAGGAGCGGTAGTCCAGTGCCACCCGCTGCCGGTGCCGGGCCGCCGCGGCCAGGGCGAGCAGGGTGCCCGAGGCCGGCCGCAACTCCGGCTCGGGGCGTCGCAGGGTGAAGCCGAGGTGCTCCTGCACGGCGGCGAGGCGGTCGGCGAGCGCCGCCGGCAGCACCCGGCGGATCTTCGCCAGCGCCGTGGCCGTGGCCGGTTGCTCGGTGGCCAACCCGACCCGTTCGGCGACGACCAGGCCGAGCAGGACGGCCACCGCCTCGTCGTCGGTGAGCATCAGCGGCGGCAGCTTGAAACCGGGGTGCAGCCGGTAGCCGCCGTGGCGACCCCGGTCGGCGGTGACCGGGATGCCCAGCTCGACCAGGGTGGCCGCATACCGGCGCACCGTCCGCTCGTCCACCCCGAGCTGGCCGGCGAGCTCAACAGCCGTCGACCGGTGCCGGGTCTGCAGGAGTTCGAGCAGGGCCAACACCCGACCGGCGGGATGTGACACGGGCCACTCCTCCAAACCGGGCGGATTCTGTCCGGATTCGATCGTACGGTCTGTCGGTAACCAAGAGAAGGAGCGACAGATGGCGACGTTCGTGCTGGTGCCAGGGTTCTGGTTGGGTGCCTGGGCGTGGCGGGAGGTGACCGCGACGCTGCGCGCGCAGGGGCACGAGGTGTACCCGATGACGCTGACCGGCCTGGCCGAGCGAGACCACCTCGCCGGGCCGGAGGTGGGCCTGGACACGCACACCACTGACATCGTCCGGCTGATAGAGGTCGAGGACCTGCGCGACGTGCTGCTGGTCGGTCACTCCGGCGGTGGCATGCCGGTCGCCCAGGCGGCCGACCGCATCCCGGACCGGATCGCCCGGGTGGTCTATGTGGAGAGCGGGCCGCTGCCGGACGGCACCGCGCAGTTCGACACCGTGCCGCCGGAGGAGCAGGAGCGGCTCCGGGTCGCGATCGGCGACGGTCACCTGCTGCCCCCGCCGGCCTGGGACCCGGCGGCCGACCCGACCAACCTCGCCGGGTTGGACGACGCGACGCTGGCTCTGCTGCGCGCCCGGGCCACCCCGCAGCCGCTGCGCGCCGCCACCGACCCGGTCCGGCGCACCGGCGGTCGTGCGGTTCCGACGGCGCTGGTCGCCAGCACCTTCCCGCTGACCGTGGTGGAGCAGATGATCGGCCAGGGGCACCCGTTCTTCACCGGGTTGGCCGGTGGTCAGCTGTTCGAGCTGCCCACCGGGCACTGGCCCATGCTCAGCGAACCGAAGGCTCTGGCCGACGTCCTCGACGCGGCCGCCCGAGGCTGAGGAGCTTCCACCGCGCCGATCTTGCAGTTCCGGTTACCGAGATGCGGGGAATGCCCCCTACGTCGGGGCAGCGACTGCAAGATCGGCGAGGCGGGGCGGCGTCAGCGCGGGAGCAGGGCGTCGATCTCGGCGACGATCTCCGCCGGGGTCCGACCGTCGGTGGCCACCGTCGCGGTGGCGACCTCGGTGTAGAGCGGTCGGCGCTGGTCCATCAGGTGCTTCAGGGTGGCCCGTGGGTTGATCGCCAGCAGTGGGCGGCCGGCGCCGAGCCCGACCCGCTTCACCGCGTCGGGCAGCTCGACCGAGAGGTGCACCACCCGGTGCCCGACCAGGGCGGCCCGGGTCTCCTCGGCCAGCACGGCACCGCCGCCGAGGGCGAGCACGCCGGTGCCGGCAGCCAGCGCCGCGGCCACGGCGGCCCGTTCGAGGGTACGGAAGTGCGCCTCGCCCTCGTCGATGAAGATCTCCGGGATCGGCTTGCCGGCCATCTTCTCGATGTCGGTGTCGGTGTCGCGGAACTCCACCCCGAGGGTGTCGGCGAGCGCCCGTCCGACGGTGGTCTTGCCGCAGCCGGGCGCACCGACCAGCACGACGACCGGTGCCATCAGCGAATGACCAGCGCGTCGAGGTACCCGGCCAGGTTGCGGCGGATCTCGGCAATCGAGTCTCCGCCGAACTTCTCGGTGGCCGCCTCGGCGAGCACCAACGCCACCATCGCCTCGGCGACCACCGCCGCGGCGGGCACCGCGCAGACGTCCGAACGCTGGTTGATCGCGGTGGCCGGCTCGCCGGTGGTGACGTCCACGGTGGCCAGCGCCCGGTTCAGCGACGAGATCGGCTTCATCGCGGCGCGAACCCGCAGCGGCTCACCGGTGGTGATGCCACCCTCCAGCCCGCCGGCCCGGTCGGTGACCCGGCGGACGCCGGTGGCCGACGGGATGATCTCGTCGTGCGCCTCCGAGCCGCGGGAGCGGGCCTGCTGCCAGCCGTCGCCGATCTCCACGCCCTTGATCGCCTGAATGGACATCAGCGCGGTGGCCAGCCGGGCGTCGAGCTTGCGGTCCCACTGCACGTGGCTGCCCAACCCCGGCGGCACCCCGTACGCCAGCACCTCGACCACGCCGCCGAGGGTGTCGGCGGCCTTCTTCGCGGCGTCGACCTCGGCGACCATCAGAGCGCTGGCCTCCGGGTCGAGGCAGCGCAGCGGGTCGGCGTCGATCCGGGCGGCGTCGGACGGGGTGGGGCGCAGCCCGGGCTTGGCGGCCACCGGGCCCAGCTCGACGACGTGCGAGACGATCTCGATGCCGAGCGCCTGGCGGATCAGCGCCTTGGCGACCGCGCCGACGGCGACCCGGGCGGCGGTCTCCCGGGCGCTGGCACGTTCCAGGATCGGCCGGGCGTCGGTGTGGCCGTACTTCTGCATGCCGGCCAGGTCGGCGTGGCCGGGGCGGGGGCGGGTCAGCGGCGCGTTGCGGGCCTGCCGGGCCAGTTCGTCGGGGTCGACCGGGTCGGCGGCCATCACGGTGCGCCACTTGGGCCACTCGGAGTTGCCGACCCGGATCGCGACCGGGCTGCCCAGGGTGATGCCATGCCGCAGGCCACCGAGCAGCTCGACCTCGTCCCGCTCGAACGACATCCGGGCACCCCGGCCATAGCCCAGCCGTCGGCGGGCCAACTCGTCGGCAATCTCGGTGGTGGTCACCTCGATGCCGGCCGGCACCCCCTCCAGCATCGCGACGAGGGCGGGACCGTGCGATTCACCTGCAGTCAACCAGCGCAACACAGCGGTCAGTCTGTCACGGCGGGCCACCGACGCGGCACGCTGCCCGTCGCGTCCCGCCCTGCGGACTCCGGCGCCCGCCCTGCGGGCGCCGGCGGCAGCTCAGATCCCCCGACCGCGCTTGTGCAGGGTGCGCAGTACCGTGTCGGCCCGGACCACCCGACCGGCGACGGCGAGGGCCAGGTAGGCGCGCGGCTCACGGGGATTGCTCCGCAGGGTGCGTCGGGCCCAGCGCAGCGCGCCCCGGCGGTCGCCGGAGGCGGCCTGGGCGAACGCGATCTGCCCGGCCACCCGTGCCGCACCGGCCGGTTGGCTGGCGAACTCCGGGTAGCGCCGCAGCAGCCACTGCAACGCCTCGGAGATGGTGTCCCAGCGCTGCGCGAAGTACGAGCGTTTGTGCCAGCGGACCAGCACCGACGGCGTGCTCAGGTTGATCAGCGGGGCGCTGCGCGCGGCCCGCAGCAGGAACTCGTAGTCCTCCGCGTAGCTGCCCGGGATCTCCTCGTCGACCAGCCCGAACCCGTCGCGCAGTGCGACGGCGCGGATCAGGAAGGTCGACGGGTGCAGCTCCGTCATCCGGTCGCGCAGCAGGTCGTCCAGGGTGATCCGGTCCCGGTCGAGCACCCGGTCGACGGTGTGCCCGTCGTAGCTGACGCGGATGCCGCAGCAGACGAACTCGGCCCCCGGATCGGCGGCCAGCGCGTCGACCTGGGCGGCCAGCTTGCCGGGCAGCCACTCGTCGTCGTCGTCGCAGAACGCGACCAACTCACCCTCAGCCGCGAGGGTGCCGCTGTTGCGTGCCCCGGCCAGCCCCGGCGTGCGGGTGTTACGGACCACCCGCACCGTGCGGGCCGGACCGCCCGCCAGCCCGGTCAGCGACTCATCCGGCTCGGACTGGTCGAACACCACCACGACCTCGAGCGGTCCCGGGTACTCCTGCGCCAGGATCGCGCGGACCGCGGCGCGCAGCAGCTCCGGGCGATCCCGGGTGGGCACCACGACGCTGACGCTCGCTTGCTGGGTCATCGGGTCTCCTCCGTACCCGGGCGCGGCCGGGACCGGGCCCACCACCGGGGCCGGCGCGGGGTCGAGCTGGCCACCAGGTCGTCGACGATCCGTCCGACCCGGGCCACCGCCGCCCGCCGCGCCTCGTGCGCGTCCGGGTCGGCCGCCACCGCGTAACGGGACGGGTCGGCGAGCCCGGCGGTCAACGCGTCGTGCAGCGCCTCCCGGGTCTCGCAGAGCGCCACCAGCCCGGCGGCGCCGAGCCGGCGGGCGAAGAGTTGCTGGTGGTCGTCGACGTGCTCACCGCGCGTCGGGTCACGGGGCACCACGATGGGCAGGCGGCCGTGCCGGCGGGCCTCCAGAATGGTCGCCGGGCCACCGTGGCAGACCACGAGGTCGGCGTTGGCCATCGCCTGCTGCAGGGCGTCGTGGCCGAGGAACGGCACCGCGCCGGGCACCTGCGGCGCGCTCGTGTGCCCGTGCTGCACGGTCAGCCCGACCGGAGCGGTGGCCTGCGCGTGCCACTGCGTCAGCCAGTCGACGAGCCGGTCGAAGGGGTGCTTGTCGGTGCCGACCGCGACCAGCAGTCGGATCTGGGCGGTCGCCGCGCTGTCACGCTGACGCGGCAGCCGGGCCCCCTCGGCGGTCGAGAGGGGTTGCGGACGCCGGGCGGTGCCCGTCTCCCCGGTCACAGCAGTGTCCCCACGACGGTCGCCTCGGGGTACTGCCGCCGCTGCTCGTCCCACTGCACGAGCATCGCGGACAGGAAGGGCCGACAGAGCCGGGCGGTCAACGTCGGGGTGTCGATCCGGTCGTACACCTCGATGTAGACGGTCGGGATGCGCCGCAGCCGGGCCAGCACCACGAACGGCACCGCCACCCCGGCGCCGGTGGTGACCACCGCGGCGACCCGCCGTGACCCCAGCACCCGCCAGGCCAGCAGCGCGTTGCGCAGCAGGTTCGGCACGTTGCGGGTGGTCGGGTGGTGCGCGGGCACCAGGTCCTCGCCGGTCAGCAGGGACACCGCCTCCGGGGTGTCGAAGGTGACCCAGCAGCGCCGCCACTTTTCGTACCAGGGCCGCAGGGCGAGTAGTTGGGCCAGGTGACCGCCGCTGGATCCGACCAGCAGCAGCACCGGCGCCTCACCGTCGTCGTTCTTCGTATCCACGCGACTCCCCACAAGTTCGCTTGGAGTTTCCGTTCAGGCCACGCAGAAGCAGATCACACGTTCCCCGGTCGTTGAATAGCGCGACCGGACGAGATGGCGATCTCCACATCGGGCGGTCCGGGGCACCGGTTCGCCCGAAAGCCATCGATCGTCGTCACCACCTGCAATTTTGTCGTCACTCTACGGCGTAGTCTCGACGCCGCGATTCCCCCGGATCAACCCCTATGTCTTTTCTGGATGACATTTAGGAGTGCGGGATGCAGCGCGCCGTTCCAGCCGGCCCCCGCGTCCGCGAGACGCCAGGTCCGCAGCCACATCTCCACCAGGTACGCGTCGGCGACGAGCCGGCGCCGCGGCGCGTCGAGGCCGAGCCGTTCACCGTGCCGGGCCAGTTGCCCGTCCACGGCCGACGCCGCGACGTCGGCCGGCTCACCCCGCAGCACCAGAGCACGCTGGAACGCGTCGTGCGCCAGGTCGAAGCCGACCGGCACGTCGGGCCCGCTGTGCTCCCAGTCCCAGGCGACCAACTGGCCGGCGTGCCAGCCCAGGTTCCACGGCACCCAGTCACCGTGCCAGTGGCCGAACTCGACGCTGGTGTCGCCGTGCCGACGAGCCAGCGCGGAGACAGCGCTGACCGCCCGCGCACCGGTCGGCTCGGCCGCCGCGGCCCGGCCGGCCTGGTCGGCCAGCCGGGTCAGGAACGTCGACCCGGCCAGTGGTCGGGGCGTACCCGCCGGGCCGCCGCGCCGGGCGACCGCGAGCAGCGCCGCGATCCGCGGTGGGTCGTCGACCGGCACGCCGCGTACCGCCGGTGGCAACGGCTCGATCACCGCGACCACCTGGCCCGCCCACGTTGTCTCGGTGAGCAGCCTCGGCGGCGTGGGATGGTCGGCGACACCCACCACCGCGCGCAACGCTCGCAGCGCCGCCGCCTCGGCGGTGACCAGCGCGCGGGTCGCGTCGTTCCAGCCGATCTTCGCATAGCCACGCGGACGACCATCGGCGCTGAAGAGTTGCAGGGTGGGCTTGCCGTTCGGGTCGGGTGGGCGGACCCCGCAGGCGGCCAGGAGTGGCCTGCCGCCCAGATCGGCCGCGAGCCGCTCGGTCAGCAACAGATCGGCCGCCGACGCCCCGGCGGGCACCGAGACGGTCAGCGTCGGAAAGGGTGCCAGCCCCACCCCGCCGAACCGGGCCAGCCCACCGAGCACCGCCCGCAGCGCGCGCACCTTCGGCGGCCGCAGGGCGTTGTACGCCAACAGCGACGCCGCCCCGGCCCGGGGCGCGCCCAACGGCACCAGGAACCGGGCCCGGGCGACCGACGGCACCACCGCGTACCGGGCCACCGCCTGGTGACCGGCCGGCGGGGTGCCGCCCACGGTCAGCGCGACCCGGTCGTCCGGGAAGACCGCACGGCTCACCCAGCCCAGACCGTCCACCCGGGAACGCGGGTCCGTGGCCGGGCCGACCTGTGTCGTCACGCCGCCCGGTCCGCCCAGTCGAGGTCCAGCCCGAGCCGCTGACGCAGCGCGTCGTTGTACGGCCGGTAGTACTCGGTCAGCTCGGCGCGCACCGCCGGCTCCAACGGCGACGAGCGCCGATCGTTGTAGACCTTGAAGTTGGGCAGGTCGTACGCCGGTAGCCCGAGGAAGTCGAGGGTGCGCCGGTAGGTCGCGCGGGAGTCGCGGTACAGGTCCTCGCTGGGCAGGAAGAGGATCTGCCCCCGGTCGAAGCGCTCCAACCACGGCTCCAGGTGCTCCAGGTAGCGCCCCCTGGCCCGGTACGTGTACCAGTCGTACGGTTCGCTGAACGACTCCGGTTCGGCGATCAACCGCTCCCGCTCCCCCGCCGTGCGCTCCGGCTCGGCGGCCAGCGCGGCGCCGAAGTCCAGTGGTTCGATGCCGTGGGTGCGGCGTTCCTTCCAGTGCGAGTACGCCCGCTCCACCGGGTCCCGCAGCAGCACGATCAGCTTCACCGTCGGCATCAGCGCGGCGACCCGCTGCGCGGCGAGGGGGTGGAACATGTACAGCGGGGCTGCCTCACCGACCCGAACCGGGCCGCCGTGCCGCTTGGCCAGGGCCTCCCGCTGCCGTTCGGTCGGGAAGTGCGAGCGGTACCAGGCCTCGCCGCGACCCCAGTGCTCCTCGAAGTAGTGCGCCGACTTGGTGTTCCACGCGGGAAAGAGCCTGGGCACCAGCGGGTGCTGGATCAGGTAGTTCCACAGCGAGGTGGTGCCGCCCCGCTTGGTCCCGATGATCAGGAAGTCCGGCAGGGGCCGGCGATCGCTGGTGCGCACCCCGTAGTCGACGAGCGACTCCTTCACCCGGGTGGTCACCTGCGTCGGGACCAACTGCTTGACCCGGTCACGGATGGACGCCACGACGGACCTCACCTGCCTCTCGTCGATGCCGGGGCGGGGTCGACGGCCGTAGCCGCGTCATCCCCTCCACGGATCTGCCTCATGGTCCCCCGGATGCCGGCGCGCACCCGGGGCAACGTCAACATGCCGACGCAACCGGCCAACAGCACGCCCAGCGCCACGGCCAGGCCGGGCAGGCCGCGCCCACCCGCCAGCACACCGGCGCCGGCCGCGAGGCCCACACCGGCTACCGTCGCCGCCGCTGCGCGCACCAACACGGTGTCGAACAGCGGCTCTCGGACCACCGACCGGGCGAACCCGGCGGCGGTGAGGTTCTCGGTGGCGATGCCGGCGGCCCAGGCCACCGCCGCGCCCGTGGCGCCGTACCCGGGGATCAGCCAGAGGCCCAGCGAGACGGTGACCGTCAACCCGGCCACCGTGGCCACCAGATGCAGCCCGCTACGCCCGCCCATGAGCAGCAGGCTCTGCACGTTGCCCACCCCGGTGTTGACCAGCATCGCCAGTGCGAGGACCGTCATCGCCGGCACGCCAGCGGCGAACTCCGGCCCGAACAGTTGCAGGAAGGCCAACGCGAAGACCGCCAGCAGCAGATACACCGGCCACGACAGCACCAGCCCCCAGGTGGTCAACTGCCGGTGCACGGCCGCCGCCGCGGCCCGCTCGCCGCGCCCGAGCAACCGGGACAACTGCGGTGACACCGCCACCCGCAGCCCCTGCATGGCCAGCTGACCGGCCAGCACGTACCGGCCGACAGCGCCGAACACGCCAGCGTCCGCCGGCCCGGCCAGCACCGAGGTGAGCAGCACGCCGACCCACATGCTGCCCGCGTCGATGGCCGCCGAGGCGGCCCGGGGCAGCGCGAAGCGCCAGAACGTCGACCAGTCGGTGCGGTTCGGACGCAGCGCCGCGCCCCGAACCAGTCCGAGCGGGCCGGCGACGAGGGTGAGGCAGACCAGCAGCGCCAACGCCGCCGGCACCAACCAGCCGGTCATACCGGCGAGCAGGCCGCCGCCGGCCAGCGTGGCGGCGCCGACCAGCACCGGGCGCGCCACCGGCAGCAGGAGGAACTGCACCCCGACGTACGCCCGGATGGACCGCACGCAGCGCAGCGCGGCCAACAGCAGGGTCATCGCGACCACCACCGGCACCGCGGCGAACGTGACCGTGAGCAGGGCCTCGCCGCTCGCACCGGAGCCGCCCAACAGCCGGGGCGCGAGCGCGTCGGCGGCCAGCACACCGGCACCGGCGACCAGGAGCCCCGCCAGCAGCGGCGGGATGAGGGCCACCGGGAGCACCCGGGCCGCGTCCCCGCCCGCGCCGACACGGCGTCGGGGCAGCGCCCACATCAGACCGGTCTCCGCGCCGAGCGTGCAGACCGCGGTGGCCACGGTGACCACCCCGATCGCGGCGAAGAACGCACCCGCGCCGGCCGTGCCGTACCCCCTGGTGATCACCACGGCCAGGACGAAGCCGAACAGACCGCTGGTGGCCGCGCCGAGCAGCCCCGCCACACCGCTGCGCGCGCTGCGTCGGGTCTCGGCCGTGCCGACGTCGGCCACGCCGGCGGTGACCGGCGGGGCGGTCACCGGTGCCGAGTCGGCCGGACCGACGGGCGGCCTCGTCGCGGCGGTCACGCCGGCACCGCCACGGGCCGTGCGGGCAGCGGGCGCCGCCCGGCCGACCGCTCCCGTTCACTCAGCGCCATCGCGAACGCGACCGCGAAGAACGCGACCGCCAGGTTCTGGTTGGCCATGCCATAGAACGGGATCTGCACCAGACAGACCACCGGCACCACCGCCAGCCACTGCCCGGCCGCCGAGGTCGCCCGCGCGCAGATCACCGCGGCGGCGACGAACCAGGCCAGGAAGCAGATGAGCGCGGGTACGCCGTGACTGAACAGCACCATCCACAGCTGCCCCTGGGTGCCGATCGGCGCCGCCGCCGAGACGGTGTCGACGTTCACCGGCGCGCCGTAGCCCAACCACGGCGACTCCTGCACCCGGCGGATCACCTCGGTGTAGAGCGAAAGCCGGTCGGTGTTGGTGTCACTGGAGTCGACCCGTTTGCTGATCAGGTCGGTGATCGGGATGAACAGCGTGGCCAACGCGCCGATCACCACCACCCCGACGATGGACGCGGCGACCCGGATGTTGCCGCGCAGGCTGGCTCGCACCCCGAGCACCGCCAGCCCGGCGCCGAGGCTGAGGAACATCGCCCGGTTGAGGGTGAGGAACGCCGGCGCCAGCGACAGCGGCAGCGACGCCAGCAGCGCCCAGCGCAGCAACCCCCGACGGCGCAGCATCGCGAAGGCCACCACGCAGGGCAGCGTCATGGCGTACGCGCTGCCGTAGTTGTTGGTGTACGCGAACGGCGCCGCCGGTCGGTAGATCGGGTTGAGCGAACGGGCGCTGTACTCCGCAGTGGTCAGGTGCACCATGTCCTGGATGAACGGGGTGCGGGCCACCCCGGCGGGCAGCAACATCTCCATCGGGGTGGTCATCGCCAACCGGGGCACCAGCACCCCGAGCCAGCCCAGCGCCACCAGCCCGAACCAGAACGCACAGATCGGGGTGAGCACCGCCACCAGGCTGGCGCGTTCCCGAGCCGCGGCGTAGACGTAGACCCCGACCACCAGCGCCGTCAGATAGAAGGCCAGGCGCAACGCGAACGTGAGCAGCGAGGCCGGCGACGACAGCTGGGTGGCGCTGACCACCACGATGGCGAGGAAGAGCAGCCAGATACCGGCCGCCGGCGGCAGCGGCACCCGCCCCCGGGTGAGCAGCAACGCGAACAGCAACGCACCCAGCAACGGCCAGCCGAGGTAGAACGCGCCGAGAAGCCACCAGAGCGGCACCAGGCCGAACATCAGCGACAGGGGCCAGATCGGCAGCCGGGGCGGCACGGGCGGTGGCACCGGCGCGACGGCGCCCGGGTCGTCCCCGGGCGGCGGTTCCGTCGCCGGGGCGCGGGTGACCGACACGCTCAGGCCCGGCCGTTCCGCGTGAGCACGAAGCCCAGCGGGGTGACCCCGGCGGCGCGCAGCCGCTCCACCAGGCGTCGCAGGTCACTCTGCCGGGTGCGGTCGCGCTCGACGACCACCACCGCACTGCCCTGCCGGGCCACGGCGACACCGCGCTCGTCGGACTCCGCCGGCGGGGCGTTGAACAGCACCAGGCCGTGGTCCGCGCCTTGGCGCCAGGTGCCGAACCGGACGCTGCCCACGCCCACGGCCACCTCGTCCGGGGCGACGACCCGACCATTCTCGGGTCGGGCGGTCGACACCCGGGGCAGCGTCAGCGTCGCGTCCGGGTCGGTGGACGGGCGGGCGCCAGGCGGGTGCGGGGAGGGCCGGCGAGCGGCCGCTCCGTCCGCGGCGCCGGCGGCGGCCGGGGTACTCCCGGCCGGTCGGGGCTTGGGCACCAGCGGCCGGGACGGGTCGATGGGCAGCCGCCCCCGGTCGGCGAGCACGCTGGCGCGCAGCCGCTCGGTGCGCCCGCTGTCGTCGGCGACGAAGACCTCCCGGCCGTCGGCGGCGAGCGCCACCGCGAGCCCGGCGGTGAGCGCGGTAGCGTCCTCCCGGGCGGTGACCAGCGCCACCCGGGCGGGCTGACGGACCCGCTCGGCGACCGCCATCGCCACGTACCGGACGTCGGCGTCGACCGCCCGGGGGCTGCCCCGGAACGCCGGCCGGCGCACCGTGCCGAGCAGCGGCAGGCCGGTGGCGTCCCGGCCGTCGGCGACCGAGCGGACCCGCCGGTCGGTCGACTCCCAGGCGTACGCCAGCACGATGCCGACCAGCGCGCCGCCGAGCAGGCCGGCGACCAGGTAGAGCGGCCGGTTCCCGGCGGAGGTGACCAGCGCCTTCTCGGCGGTCTGGGTGACCCAGCCGGGGTTGACGTCGACCGCGGCGATCTCAGTGCGGGCGGCGTTGAGCTGGGTGAGCTGGTTGTTGATCCCGGCCAGCTCGGCAACGAGAGCATCACCGGCAGCGGTGTCCTTGGCGGTGTTCGCCCGCTTCTGCAGCGCGGTCTGCTGAGCGACGACCTTGGTGATGCTGGCGTCGTAGGAGCGCAGCATCTCGGCGCGCTGCTGCTCGTACATGGTGCGTCGCACATCCAGGTAGGCCTGGGCGGCCATGTTGGCGCTCTGCACCGCCCGGTGCGCGTCGCGCGCCTGGTAGGTGAAGCGCAGGATCTGCCCACCGGTGGGCACCTCGACCTCAAGGGCGTCGCGGACGTCACGCGGGTCGGCGCCGGCCGAGTCGGCGAGCCGCTGCACCACCTCGGTGCCGGTGGCGATGCCGCTCTCCACGTTCATGTTGACCGCGCGGTCGGCACCCGCACCGCTGGGGGTGAACGCGTCGGTCACCACCGGTCGGACGGCCACCACGGCGCTCGCGGTCAGCGCCGCCGGCACCAGCAGCACATAGCCGAGCGCGGCGAGCAGACCGACCATGGCCACCGCCACCACCAGCCGCACCCGGTGCATCGGCACCCGCAGCAGATCGGTGAGTGTCACGGCGCGGTCGGTGCCGGAGGACGAGCTGTCCGTGGGCCAGGGGCCGGGAGCTGCATCAGTCATGGAACTTCTTCACCGTCTGTTGAGGATTGCCAACGACCACCACACCGGGTGGTACGTCCGTGCGGACCACCGTCGCCGCGCCCACGACGCTGTCCCGGCCGACCCGCACGCCCTTCAGCACCAGGGCGTGCGCCCCGACCCACACGTTGTCCTCGAGGACGATCGGGGCACGGGTGGCCGGGCTGGGCGGTGCGTGCCGCTGCTCGGGCGGCAGGTTGTGGAAGTCGTTGTCGAGCAGCTCGCAATCCGACAGGAGGCACCGGTCCCCCACCGTCACCGACGCCCAGGTGCCGATCCAGGTGGCGTTGAGCAGACAGTCGGCGCCGACGCGTACCTCACCGGGGCCTGCGAAACGGACGAGCTTGTTCAACCGGGTGCGGTCACCGATGGTCACCCGCACGCCTCGGCGCAGCCGGATCCGGCCACGGATCTCCACGTCCCGGCCCAGCGTCAAGCCCCGGTAGCGGAGCCGGTACCAGCCGCGTTTGACCGCGAAAACCAGACGCACCGCGCGTCTCGTACGGATGCCAGCGGCGTCGAGCAACGACCCTCCCCACGTCGCGGGGCCGGCGGCGGTGGTGCCCGCCACCGGCCCAACGTGAACAATCTACCGATGCTCCGTTACGAACGGTTGACCGTTACTGTACGGAGAAGAACGTCGATGGGGTGGACCAGGACAACTCCGGCGTCGCGGTGCTGATGACGGTCGCCGTGGCGCCATTGACCACCGCGGTCGGCGCGGCCGTCGGGTCGAACGCCACACTGCGCAACGCGCCGTCGGTGGCACCGTAGACGATCCGGCCGCCCACCCAGGCCATGCCACGCACTCCGGACCAGGTCACGCCGGTGGTCGGCAGGGTGAACTCGGTGGCACCGAGGTAGTTGCCATCGATCTCGAAGTACCGGTAGTAGAGGTTGTTGGTCCCGGTACGGGTGTAGTAGAGCCGACCGTCGAGGAAGAAGGCACCGGTCAGCGCCGCCGGGTTGTACCAGTCGTTGTAGCCGGAGGCCTCCCACGGCGAGCCGATCGCCCCGCCGTTGAACAGCGAGATGTCGATCCGGCTGCCGGTGGGCGTGCCGGCCACCGTGTGCGCCCAGTAGATCCGGTCGGCCACCCGCCAGGTCGCGCCGGCCGCCGTGTACGCGGGCTGGCTGACCGTGGTCGGGGTGCCGAGCGCGGTGCCGTCGAACGGCACCTTGGCCACGGTGCCCGCGGCGGTGCTCAGGTAGAGGTTGCCGGTGGTGGCGGTGGGCGGGTTCTTCGGGGTGAAGGTACGCCCGCCGGCGAGCGGGAACATGCCCAGCCGGCCGTGGTACTCCTCGCCCATACCGTCGGAGTTGTGCCCGAAGTAGAGGCCGTCCGAGCCGCGCCAGAGCACCGGCACCGAGGAACCCCAGTTGCTGGTGCCCGAGGGCATCGAGGCGCTGCCGCTGCGGCGCGGGTTCCAGTTCACCGGCATGCCGGTCGCCGGGGTGACGGCGGCGATGCCGAGCCGGTCGACCGCGCCCGGGCCGGCGCTGTCGCTGGCGTTCGGGTTGTTGACCCAGCGGAAGTGCCCGCCCAGGTAGATCACGTTGTCGGCCACCTCGACCGAGGTGATGGTGTCGTTGCCGGTGTAGTCGGCCCAGGTGGCGAGCAGGCCGCTGCCCCGCGCGGCGGTCTCGAAACGAACCAGGGCGTCGCAGTACGCGGCCGGCCAGCCACCGCCGCCGTTGGTGCCGACGACGAACCAGCTGCCGTCGCCACCGAACTTCACGTCCTGTACGTAGTGCACGAAGGTCGCGGGCGCGGCGCACGGCGGCACGAACTTCTCGGTGCTCCAGTCGAGCAGCGTGGGCGTCCCGGACACGTCCACCAGCGCCATCTGGTTGCGCGGCAGGTCGTTGACGAGCGTGAAGTTGCCGCCGATGACCAGGGTGTCGGCGTCCGGCGCGACGTCGATGGTCCAGACGTACGACGTGGTGCCGTGCCGCCCCACCGTGGCGTCGATGGTGAAGCTCGGGTCGATCGCGCCCGTGGTCGCGTTGAGCCGGCCGAGACCCGAGTGCGCGGTGCCGTTGAGCCAGTTGAACGCACCGGCCACGTACAACCAGTTGCCGTCCAGCGCCAGGTCACGGACCGTGCCGCCGTCGGAGCGCCCGACCCAGCTGTCGATGATCGCGCCGGTCGACGGGTTGAGGGCCACCAGGTTCTTGCGGGAGACCCCGTTGACGTTCTTGAAGGCGCCGCCGACGATCAGCGTGCCGCCGGGGCCGGCGAGGAGCGTGTTGACCGCGCCGTCGAGCACCGGCAGGAAGGTGGTCGACATGGTGCCGGTGGTGCGGTCGTACGCGAAGAGGTAGCGCTGCGTGATCCACGCGGAGCTGGCAGTCTGCCGGAGTTGGGTGAAGCTGCCGCCGACGAAGACCGTGTTGCCCACCTGCGCGAAGGCACGGGTTTCGCCGTCTCGCGCATGCGGAGTGAGGTCGGCGGGGTTCGCCGAGACCAGGGTCGCCGTCTCCGGGACCGGTACCACCGCTGCCGACGTGCTGGTGGGCACGCCCAGAACCGCGGCGACGATCGCCAACGCGACCGCCCCCGCCCGAACACGACGTCGACCTACGGAACGCCACAAGTGCGGGAGTTTGGGCACGCTGCGCCTCCAAGATGGATGAGAACCCGAGGTAGCGTGCCTCGTCCAGCCTGGTAAACAAAATCCGCCGATTGGGCGGTGCGTGAATCTGCTAGCCGACAGAACGCCGGAGGGTCGGATGTCCGACTCCCGGTGAACGGCGTCCGGTCAGTGCCTCGCTGTGATCAGCGGCCCCCTCCGGTGGGTTGCCGCAGGTACGGGTCGCGCCCGGCCTGCGCGAAGCCGGCCACCGCCGAGGCGTCGTGGTTCATCGTCATGTCGCAGGTCGCCGTCCGGCTGGTCATGCCGGGCGAGTTGAAGTAGATGGCGGCCTTGATCTTCGGGTGCGCCTTGAGCGCCGCCGGGAACTCCTGGAACCAGCGCTGCTTGGCGCCCGGGTCGGCGGAGTTGAAGTTGGTGCCGAACTCGGCGAGCATCCGCGGCTTGCCGGCGCCAATGCCGTTCTCGTCCAACCAGCGGTAGAAACCACCCACCGTCGTGCTCGGACTCTTCCACACCGTGCTGCCGTTGCAGACGTGGAAGTTGTACGGGTCGTAGGCCACCCAGTCGACGTAGTGGTCACCGGGGTACAGGCCGGCGTACCGGGAGTAGTGGCCGGACCAGCCCATCATCGTCCAGACCCAGACCGCGTTGGTCGCGCCGGCCTTGGCGAACCGGTCGTAGACGTAGCGCCAGGCCCGGACGAAGTCGGCGTCGCTGCCCTTGGCCGGCTCGTCCTCCGGCTCGTGGTCGAAGCCCATGAAAACCGGCACGCCAGCGGCACGGATCCGGCCCGCGACCGCGTCGATGGTCCCGTCCTGCCGGCCGCTGTAGACATCGGACCACTTCAGGGTCGTGCCGGCGGAGAAGTCGCGGGACTCCCAGGCGAAGAACATCAGCCGACCCTCGCGCATCTGCTGCTGCTCGTACACGTCCGGGAAGGCACCGTTGCTGCCGGCGTTGGAGAAGTCGTGGTAGCGGTGGACGATGTCGAACTTGCGCCCGACCTGCGTCTCCACGTCGGCGACAGCCTTGCCGTGGTCCCAGCCGCCGCCCGCCCCGGCGGGTGAGTACATCCCCCACCAGGCGCCGCAGGAGGGGACGAGCTTGTCCGACACCGAGCCGCACCGGCCGGCTGGCAGGGTGCCACTCGCGCTCGGGGTCGCCGTCCGGCTCGGGGCGACGGTCGGCGACGGCTTCGGCGCGGCGGTGGTCGGCGACGCGCTCGGCGACGGCGGCGGCGCGGGCCGGGTGGTCGTCACCGGCGACGGGCGGGCCCCGATGTCGTAGGTGATCACCAGGCTGGGGCGCAGGTCCGGGTTGCGGTTCTCGACCGACGCCCAGTAGATCCGGCTGTCCAGGCCGCTCTGGGTCAGCGAGACCGTCCAGGTGCCGTTGCCGGTGACCAGCTTGGAGATGTCCCACTCGTTGAAGCCCGTGGACACACCGGTCACGCTGTCCAGCACGTCACCGGCCGACGCCGGGGCCGGCCGCGCCTCACGGGCGCTCAGGGGCGAGGCGTGCGCCGTCACCGTGGCGGGGAACTGCTGCCAGGCGTGCACCCGCAGGGTCGCCCGCACGTTGACGGCGGCGGCCGGCACGGTGGTCACCGCGAACTCGATGACGGCCTCGCGGCCACCGCGTGGGTTGCCGTCGCAACGCGTCGGGCAGGTGGCCAGGGTCGTCTTGGCGGAGTTGTCGCCGTCCTGCGACACCGCGGTCGCGGTGGTGTCCGCCGCCGCCCGGATCGACAGGTCGTCGCTGGCCAGCAGGGGCATCATCGTGGCCACGATGCCGGCCACCACCGAACCGCCGACCACGCCGATGGCGATCGCCTTGCGCCGGGGACCGTTGCGGAGCCGGGTGATGCGGTGCAGTCCGTGCCTGGTCAAGGAAACTCCCTGTGTCTGCGGCCGTAACGGTGAGCAGCGTATCGATGACCAGGGCACGTCGTGGGTAGGACAGTTTTCCGTAAGCGCGTCTTAACCCTCAGCTAAGGTACGGGTGGTCCAGGTGATCGACTCGTGCTCCCTGAAATCGTGGTGTCCTAAGGACGGCGACAGGCCGACTTCATGACATCTGAGTGGATCATGCGGATGCGGGGCGAGCCTCGCACACCACCGGGCCGGGCGGCCCGTCAGCCAGCGCGAGCCGCCGTCAACGCGGCGGCCATCGCCGCCCTCGGCGCGGGCACGCCGGTGAACTGCTCGAACTGCCCGACCGCCTGGGCCAGCAGCAGGTCCAAACCGGACACCACCCGCAGGCCGGCCGCCTCGGCAGCCGCCGCCAGCGGGGTGGGCCACGGGTCGTAGAGCGCGTCGAAGAGCACCGTGCCCGACCGCCAGGTCACCACGCCGGCCAGCGGGTCGGCGACCCCCTTCGGCACGGTGGAGACGACCACATCAGAGGTGGAGAAAAGCCGGGGCGCATCGGTCCATTGAGCGGGCGCCAGCGCGACACCCAGCGCGTCCGCCACCGGCCGCAGCTCGTCGACCGCCTCGGCCCGGCGGGCCACCACCGTCACCGACGAGCAGGCCAGCTGCGCGGCGGCCGCGAGTGCGGCGCGGGCCGTCCCACCGGCGCCGAGTACCGTCACGGTGGCGCCGGCGGACACTCCGGCGTCGGTGAGCACCTGCACCATGCCGGCGACGTCGGTGTTGTCCGCGTACCAGGAGCCGTCCGGACGGCGTACCAATGTGTTGGCCGCGCCGACGGCGGCGGCGACCGGCGAGGCGGCCTCGGCCACGGCGAGCGCCGCCTCCTTGCCCGGCATGGTCACCGACAACCCGGCCCACTCCGGGCCCAGGCCGGCGACCAGATCCGGCAGCTCCGCCGCCGCGCACTCGATCCGGGTGTACGACCACCCGGTCAGCCCGGCGGCGGCGTACCCGGCGGTGTGGATCACCGGGGAGAGGGAGTGCGCGATCGGCTTGCCGAGCACCGCGGCCCGTCGTCGGAGCGCCATCAGATAATTCCGGCCTCCCGGGCCTTGGCCTCGTTGCGCTGGTGCTGCTCGTAGGTCTCCGCGAACTCGGAGTGGCCCTGCTTGTCGATCGCCACGAAGTAGAGCCACTTGCCCGTCGGCGGGGCCATCGCACCTGCCAAGGCTTCCTTACCCGGGTTGTTGATCGGGGTGGGGATCAGGCCGCGCAGCTTGCGGTTGTACGGGTTTTTCTGGTCGTCCAGCTCGGCCGCCGTCATCTGCTTGGACGACTTGGTGGGCTTGCCGATCGACTCCAGGTAGTAGTTGACCGTGACGTCCATCTCCAGGCAATTGCAGGGGAACTCGCCGTACGCCCGGTTGTAGGCCACCCGGGCGACCTTGCCCAGGTCGTCCTTGTTGCCCGCCTCGGCCTGGGCCAGCGACGCCACGATCAGCGCCTCGTACGGGCTGATGCCACCGCGTTCCTTCTGCACCCGGTCGGCGAACTTCATCTCCTCGGTCACCGCGAGGAAGTTGTCCACCATGAGCTTGAGGATGCTCTCCGCGGTGGCCTTCGGCGGGATCTCGTACGTGTCCGGGTAGAGGAAGCCCTCGACGGACTTGACGACCTTCTTGCCGTCCCCACGCGTGAACCACCAGTCCGGAACGCCGAGCGCCTCCGGGTCCTTCGCGGCGGTCTGGAAGTCCTTGACCGGGATCTTGGTCTTCTCGGAGAGCAGCTTGTAGATGTTGAAACTGGTCCGACCCTCGGGGATGGTCAGCCCGTTGACGATCTTGTTTTTCAGGTCGAGCATCGCGGTGACGGCGCTCGCGCCGCTCATCTGCTTGCGCAGCTTGTACGTGCCCGGCTGGATGTTCTTGCTGCGCGAGTCGGCCTCGGCGGCCTCGATGAACGCCTTCTGGCTCTTCACCACGTCGGCCGCCACGAGGGCGTCGGCCATGTCGGCCAGCAGTGCGCCCTGCTTGATCTCGACGGTGACCTCGCCAGCGCCGGCGCCGTCGTAGTCAGGGGTGACGAAGTAGTTCTGGATGCGGTCGAAGCCGTAGAAGGCGCCGCCACCGATGGCGCCCAACAGGACCAGGGCCATCAGCAGAGCCAGGAATGTCTTGCCCCGACCGCCACCGGACTTACCGTTGCGCTTGCGGAAGCCGCGCCGGTGCCGGCCCTTCTCACCCCGCTCCGGCTCGTCAAACCCAAGATCCAGATCGTCGATCATTACGTCCGCCTCCGCTGCGCGTCCAGCCAGCTCTGCAGGATCTCCACCGCGGCCGCCTGGTCGACAACCGCACGTTGACGCTTACCTCGGACGCCACGCTCGGCAAGCCTACGAGAGGCGACGACGGTCGACATCCTCTCGTCAGTGAGCGTTACCGGGACGGGCGCTATCACATCGACCAGTCGGTCAGCGTACGCCTTCACGTGGACGGCCGCAGGACCGTGCTTGCCGGCGAGATTGACCGGAAGGCCGACGACAACGCCGACGGCCTCGTGCTCGGCCACCAACGCGGCCAACTCCGCGAGGTCGCTCGGCACGGCGTCCGGCGCCGCCGTGAGATCACGAGCCAGGGTGACCAGCGGCGTTGCCAAGATCCCGTCCGGATCCGAGCGGGACACCCCCACCCGCACCTGACCGACATCCACGCCGATCCGCACACCGCGCGTCAGCTCAGTCACCGGTAGTCACCCTGGGGGTCAGACGAGCCAGGGCGGACCAAATGGTCCGCCCTGACTGACAGTGATCGCCCATCACGCTTCAGTGATCGCCTTCTCGACGGTGAGCAACAGGTTCGGCGCCTCGGCCGCGGGCAGGCCGCCGCCCTGAGCCAGGTCGGGGCTGCCACCGCCGCGTCCGGAGAACGCCGCCTTCACCAGCTCCGAGGCGGCCAGGCCCCGACTGCGCGCGGCCGCGTTGACCGCCACCACCAGGGACGCCTTGCCGTTCGACCGGGCCGCCACCGCGACCACCGCCGGCCGCGCCGGGTCGATCTTGCCGCGGATCTCCTGGGCCAGGGTGCGCACGTCGTTGCCGGCCGCGCCCTCCGGCGCCTCGGTGCCCACGTACGCGACCCCCCGCACATCCTTGGCCTGCGCCGCGAGCGCCGCCGCCCCGCCCAGCACCAGTTGGGCGCGCAGCTTCTCCAACTCCTTCTCCGCGTCCCGGAGCTGGGTGACCGTCTGCTCCACCCGGTCGGCGACCTGATCGTTGGGCACCCGGTACAGCTCGGCGAGCCGGGAGACCAGCAGGTGCTCACGGGCCAGGAAGCCGAAGGCGTCCATGCCGACCAGCGCCTCGACCCGACGGACGCCGGAGCCGATCGACGACTCGGAGAGGATCTTCACAAGGCCGAGCTGGGCCGAGCGGGCCACGTGCGTACCGCCGCACAGCTCCCGGGCGTAGTCACCCACCTCGACGACCCGCACCTCCTCGCCGTACTTCTCGCCGAAGAGCGCCATCGCCCCGATCCGCCGCGCCTCGTCCAGCGAGGTGATGAAGGCGTGCACCTCCAGGTCGGCCAGCAGCACCTCGTTGACCTGCTGCTCGACGTCGCGCAACACACTCGGCGACACCCCGGTCGGGGTGTTGAAGTCGAACCGCAGCCGACCGGGCGCGTTCAGCGACCCAGCCTGCGTGGCGGACTCGCCGAGGAAGTTCCGCATGGTCTGGTGCACCAGGTGGGTAGCGGTGTGCGACCGGGAGATCGCCCGACGCCGAGTGGTGTCGATCTCGGCGTAGCCGGTTTCACCGGCGCGCACCTCACCCCGGATCACCCGGGCCCGGTGCACGATCAGGCCGGGCACCGGCTGCTGCACGTCGAGCACCTCGACCTGCCCGCCACCGACCGTGATCATGCCCTGGTCGGGCTGCTGGCCGCCGCCCTCGGCGTAGAACGGGGTCGTGTCGAGCACCAACTCGATGGTGTCGCCCTCGGTCGCCGCCTGACGCGGGCCGTCGGCGCCGAGCAGCGCCCGCACCGTCGACTCGCGAGCCACCTCGCTGTACCCGGTGAACGTCACCGGGCCACCCGAGTCAAGCACCGACCGGTACGCCGACAGGTCGACGTGCCCCGTCTTGCGGGCCTGCGCGTCCGCCTTCGCCCGGGTCCGCTGGTCGGCCATCAGCCGGCGGAAACCCTCGTCGTCGACCGCGAGGCCCTGCTCCGCGGCGATCTCCAGAGTCAGGTCGATCGGGAAGCCGTACGTGTCGTGCAACTGGAACGCCTTCGCCCCGGACAGCGCGGTGCCACCCGCGGTGCGGGTCTCGGCGATCGCGGTGTCCAGAATCGTGGTGCCGGCACGCAGGGTGGAGAGGAACGCCTCCTCCTCCGCGTACGCGTAGTCCGCGATCCGGTCGAAGTCGGTCGCCAGCTCCGGGTAGGACGGGGCCATGCAGTCCCGGGCGACCGGCAGCAGCTCGGGCAGCGCCCGGTCCTGCCAGCCGAGCAGCCGGATCGACCGGATCGCCCGGCGCATGATCCGGCGCAGCACGTAACCGCGGCCCTCGTTGCTGGGGGTCACACCGTCGCCGATCAGCATCAACGCCGTCCGCACGTGGTCGGCGATCACCCGGAGACGTACGTCGTCCGGGTGCGACTCGCTCGCCACGTGGCCGGAGTGCGCGCCGTACCGCTTACCGGTCAGCTCCGCCGCCCGGTCCAGGATCGGCCGGACCTCGTCGATCTCGTACAGGTTGTCGACGCCCTGCAGGATCGAGGCCATCCGCTCCAGGCCCATGCCGGTGTCGATGTTCTTCGCCGGCAGGTCACCCAGGATCGGGTAGTCGTCCTTCGTCGTGCCCGGACCCCGCTCGAACTGCATGAAGACGAGGTTCCAGAACTCCATGTAGCGGTCCTCGTCGACCGCCGGGCCGCCCTCTCGGCCGTACTCCGGACCCCGGTCGTAGAACAGCTCGGAGCACGGACCGCACGGTCCGGGAATACCCATCGACCAGAAGTTGTCCGCCTTGCCCCGACGCACGATCCGCTCGGCCGGCACCCCGACCGAGCGCCAGATCTCGTACGCCTCGTCGTCGTCGAGATACACCGTCGGCCAGACGCGCTCCGGGTCGAGCCCGAACCCACCGTCGGCCTGCGACTTGGTGACCAGGTCCCACGCGAGCGGGATCGCACCGGCCTTGAAGTAGTCACCGAAGGAGAAGTTGCCGTTCATCTGGAAGAACGTGCCGTGCCGGCTGGTCTTGCCGACCTCGTCGATGTCCGGGGTGCGGATGCACTTCTGCACACTGACCGCCCGCTGGTACGCGGGAGTCTGCTGCCCCAGGAAGTACGGCACGAACTGCACCATGCCGGCGTTGACGAACAGCAGGTTCGGGTCGCTGATGGCGGGCAGCGGAGCGGACGGCACCACGGTGTGGCCATTCGCCTCGAAGTGCGCGAGGTACCGCCGCTTGATCTCCGCCGTCTTCATCGCTGGTGTTCCTCCGGAAAGATGTCTCGATCGCCGATTCGCGGGTCTTCCCGCAGGTCGGCGAACTGATCGTCGAACGCCTCGCCCTGGGCGAACGCCTGGTGGATCTCCTGCTCGCGTTCGGCCATCCCAATCCGGACGTCCTCCACGAAGCTACGCAGCGACTCCACGAGACCGCCAGCGGATTCCGTCACGGTGCTGGCAATGCCGGCCGGCGTGTACGCCTGGGCGGTCCGGGTCGCCTTGCGGA
Organism: Micromonospora sp. CA-259024; assembly: GCF_050936255.1. Lineage (NCBI taxonomy): Bacteria > Bacillati > Actinomycetota > Actinomycetes > Micromonosporales > Micromonosporaceae > Micromonospora > Micromonospora sp. CA-259024. Next base: position 3,158,820 of record NZ_JBNJND010000001.1, read on the forward strand.
CCACGACCACACCGACGGCCAGCCCGATACCGAGCCAGAACAAGCGCCTCATGTCTCGCTACCTCCTGTGCGCCGGCTGGTCAGCGGTCGCCGCGCCGCGCGGCCCGTCGCTGCTGCTTGATGGTGTCGCGCACCTCGCGCTCGGTCTCCGCGTGCCGGCGGCTGGCGGCGGCCTTGCGCACGCCGTAGCCGAACGCGGCCACCTTGACCAGCGGGTTGGCGGCCGCGGCGGAAACGACGGTGGCCAGGTTGGCGATGTTGGCGGTGACGTTCTGCGCGTGGCTGGTCATGGTGTCGACCTTCGCCAGTTGGAGGTTCACGCCGTCGAGCGAGGTCTGCACCTGCTCCAGCGCGGTGTTGACGTTCTTCACCGTGGTGTTCACGTCGCCGAGCAGCGGTGCGGTCCGATCGTTGAGGTCGTTGATCATCCGGGTGGTGGCGTCCACCGTGTGCCGCAGCCGCAGGATGGGCAGCGTCAGGATGAGCACCAGCACCGCGAACGCGCACGCCGCGATCAGCGCCGCGACCTCTCCAATGTCGCCCACGCCTGTCCTCCTCAAGCAGAGTTCCGCAGGACCCGACGTCCCCGGAACGCACAACCGTGGTACCCGTACCGGCCGCCAGGCCCTCGGCAGTCACCGACGGCGGGCGTGCCCGCCAGCCCCAGACCCTACCGTCCGTGATGGAGACCGGCTCACGACGGTGAGGGTGTCAGCTCACCCAGCGGATCCGCGCTGACCGTCGGGAACGGATCCTCTCCGGTCAGTGACGGGTCGGTCGCCGGCTGCGGTCTGGTCCGCTCGTCGTCGATCGCGTTGCGTACCTTCACCGACACCAACGAGCCGGTGCACTCCGTCGCAGCGGCCGACGGATCTTCAGACGGCACGATGGCCGGCTCGCCGTCGACCGGCGGCGGCACGCAGGTCGGCTCGCGTACCCACAGGTCGAGCGTCAACTCGTCGCGACGCCAGCAGGTGTAACTGCCCTTCACCGGCTGCTCCGGGCAACGGCTCACCTTCCACGGCTGCCAACCGTCCTGGCGCAGCGCGTCCTCATAGACCTGCGCCGTGTCCTTCGGCGACTTCTCCGAGGTCACGGTGCGCTCACGCAGCCGGCAGTCGAGCAGACACCAGCGGCTGCCGCTGACGTCGTCGACCGTCTTCGCGGCGGCCCAGCCGGGCACGTTGAGCTGGTCCAGATTGTCGAAGACCGGGTCACGGCTCAGCGTCCGGATGCCGAAGAAGAGCGGCACCGCGCCGAGCAGCACGACACTGACCAGCACCAGTACCGCCGCACGCAGGCGGCGCCGTTCACGCAACTGCCGGCGCAACTCGGACCGGGCACCCGAGGCGGCGTCGTCGTCCGGCGCGTCCTGGTCGGCCGAGCGCAGCGCCAGCCCGCCGGGCGGCTCCGGTGCCGGACGGTCGACCGGGCCGGACGGCGCCGGCACCACGGCGGCGGCACGGGCCACCCCGACGGGCTCGCCGGAGCGACCGGGCGGCGGCACAGGGGCGACGCCACTCGGCTCGGGACGGCCCGGCTCCCGATGTGGAGGCAGGGCACGGCCCGCGGCACGGTCGGACGGCGCGGGTCGACCGACCGGTGCACCACCACGGGCCATCGCGGGAGACCCGGGCGTGGCGCCCGGCTCACCGCTCGCCCGATCGTCGGCGAGGGGCGGCTGGACGCCGCCGGGTGGCCGGACGGCGGCACGAGCCGGGCCGTCCGGACGCGGACGCGGTGGGCCGTCCACACCCGGCGGTACGGCGGCGCGAGCGAGACCTTCCGGACGGGCCGCCTCGGCACCCGCGCCGGGGCGGGGCGGACCGTCGGCGCCACGGCGCCCGGCGTCCGGGACCGGTGCGTCACCCGGGACGGGCCGGGCCCGGCCGGGCGGGGTGGAGCGGGCGGGACCCCGAGACGGTGCGGTGGGGCCGGCGCCGGGCGCGGGTCGCCCACCGGCGTACGGGTCGTCTCCGCGGTCACCCGCCGGACCGGGACGGACCGGACCGGTCGGGCCGTCCGGGCCGGGTTCGGCCTGCGGGCGACGGCGGCGGCCGGTGGGGTCCGAAGTGGGCGTCGCGGCGCCCCGACCACGGGTGGGCCGCTCGCCGGCGGCCGGCGGGTAGGGCAGGGCATGTTCCCCGGTGGATCCCGGCGTGTCCGGCCGGGCGGCGGCGGCACGACGACCACTCGGTGGGTTTACTCCCGGATCGGCCGGCTGTCCGGCGGGCCGGCGGCCGGCGGGACGCTCCGCGGCGGGGTCCGGCACACCGAGTCGGCCGGCCTCGGCGAACTCCCCCGTGCCGGTGGTCGTCGCCGGACGGCGACCCGCGGCCGGCGGGGTGCCGCCTCGGCGGTCGACCACCGGTAGCCCGGGGTCGGTGTGCGGCAGGCGGCCGGCCTGACGCAGCCAGTCGGCGGGCCGCTCCGGGCGGTCCGCCCGGGGTTCGCCGCCGGCCGGCGTGCGTCGCTCCGGCTCGTCGGAGACAGCCCGGCGTCGACCGGTGCCGTCGACCGGGCCGACGGTGGGCGTGGCGCCGCTGTGACCACCGGACGCCTCGGGCACCGACGGCGCGTTGCCCGTGCGAGGCACCACCGGCTCGTCGGACTCCGCGGCACGGCGACGGCCGCCGGCTGGCGGACGAGAGCGGTCGGCGGTACGGCGGGCGGTGGGCTCCGTTGCCCCGGGGTCGACCGGGCCGGACCGACGCCGGGCGGTACGCGGGTCACGGTCGACGGCGGGGTCGGGCCGCAGGCCGTCCGAGACCGGCGGCACGGCTCCAGCCGGTGCCCCGTCGAACCGGGCCGGCCCGGAGGCGGCGGGTGACCCGGCGGCCCGCGCCGGATCGGGTGCCGCTCCGGTGGCGCGTCGACCGGCGGGCGTGCCGTCGGTGGGCGGCAGCGGACGGCTGGGCTCGGCGGGTTCTGGGCCGGGTCGGCGGACCGGCGGACCGGCGTCCGGCCGGCGCAGCGGCGGCATCGCGTCCGGGTGCCGCCCGGCTGCGGCGGCGTCCGGACGACGGCCGGCCGGGGCGCCAGAGGCCGGTGGGCCTGCGGATGGGCCGGGGGGAACCGCCGCGGGGCGAGGGCGGGCCGGGCCGCCGGGCGCGTCGGGAGTCGGTCGAGACCCCGGCGGGCCGGCCGGGTCACCGCCGACCGGGCGGGTGGTGGGCTGCGGCGGCGGTACGGCGGCGCGAGCGGCGGTGCCGGGCGCCGGCTGAACGCCACGACGCACCGGCTGACCCGAGGCGGGAGCACCGGGGCTGGCGGCGGGTGGCCGGTCGTCCGGGCGGCGACCCACTGGCGGCGCCTCCCCCGGCCAGGGCCCGTCGACCGGTCGACGGGCGGCGCCCGGGTCGCTCTGACGCTGGGCGGGCGGCGCCGAGGCCTCCGGCGCCGCCGGCGCACCGCCGCGCCCACCGGCCCGCTCTGCCGGCGGGCCCGTACGCGGCCCGGCGGGTTCCACCGGGACACCGCCCCGCGGGTTGGTCGGCTGCGCCGGGGCGCCGTCCGGGCCCAGTTCGGTACGTTGCTGCTTGGCCGAGCGCAGGTCGTCGATCCAGCCGAACTCCTCGCCGGCGACCGGCTCCTCCGGCTCGGTCTCGGCCGGCCGACCTCGACCCCAGCGGCGCGCCTTGGCGCGGGAATCGCGCCGCTCGTCCGGGCCCTCGTCCGGGCGGTCCCCACCACGCGATCTCACTGTTGACCCTCTCCTGCGGCATCGGTGCCGCTGTCCTGCATCGTGCCGGGGGTGCCCGTACCCGTCGCCGGACGACCGGCCTCGACGGAAAGCGCCGACGCGGTCCGCCCCGTTACGGGCGGCTCGGCTGTCGGAGTCTCCGGACGGGCGGCCGGGGCCGGCAGGCCACGCACGATCCGGCGCAGCAGCGGCAGCCGGGTGGCCACCGACCGTTCCGCGCCGTGCGGGCTGGGCTGGTAGTAGTCGGTGCCCACCAGGTCGTCCGGGACGTACTGCTGGGTGACCACGCCGCGCTGGTCGTCGTGCGGGTAGCGGTAGCCGGTCCCGTGGCCCAGCCCTCGGGCGCCGGCGTAGTGCGCGTCGCGCAGCCCTCGTGGCACCGGGCCACCGCGACCGGCCCGCACGTCGGCGATCGCGGCGCCGATGGCGGTGGTGGCCGAGTTCGACTTCGGCGCCGTGGCCAGGTGGATCACCGCCTGCGCCAGGTTGAGCTGCGCTTCGGGCAGCCCGACGTACTCGACCGCGTGCGCGGCGGCGGTGGCGACACTCAGGGCCCCGGGGTCGGCCATGCCGACATCCTCACTGGCGAAGATGACCAGGCGGCGGGCGATGAACCGGGCGTCCTCACCGGCGACCAGCATGCGGGCCAGCCAGTGCACGGCGGCGTCCACGTCCGAACCGCGCATGCTCTTGATGAAGGCGCTGACCACGTCGTAGTGGGCGTCGCCGTCGCGGTCGTAGCGCACCGCCGCCACGTCGACGGCCTGCTCGGCGGTGGCGAGGTCGATCCGCCCGGCGCCGAGCGCCGTGGCGGAGGCCGCCGCCGCCTCCAGTGCGGTCAGCGCCTTGCGGACGTCGCCCGCGGCGAGCCGGACCAGGTGGTCCTCGGCCTCGGTGGTCAGGGTCAGCGCGCCGTCCAGGCCGCGCTTGTCGGCGACCGCGCGGCGCAGCAGTCCCCGGACCGCCTCGTCGTCCAACGGTTGCAGGGTGAGCAGCACACACCGCGACAGCAGCGGAGAGATGACCGAGAAGTACGGGTTCTCGGTGGTCGCCGCCAGCAACGTGACCGTACGGTCCTCGACTGCGGCGAGCAGCGAGTCCTGTTGGGTCTTGCTGAACCGGTGCACCTCGTCGATGAAGAGAACGGTCTGCGGGCCGCCCGAGCGGCGTTGGCGACGGGCCGCCTCGATCACCGCCCGCACGTCCTTGACCCCGGCGGAGAGCGCCGACATGGCGACGAAGCGGCGGTCGGTCGCACCGGCGACCAGGTGCGCGATGGTGGTCTTGCCGCTGCCCGGCGGGCCCCACAGGATCACCGACATCGGGGCGCCGCCGGAAACCAGTTGCCGCAGTGGGGCACCGGGGGCGAGCAGGTGCTCCTGCCCGACCAGTTCGTCGAGGCTCACCGGGCGCATCCGGACGGGCAGGGGCGAATCGTCGGCCACCGCGGTGAAGCCGTCGACACCGGCGGGACCGTCGGGCGCGCTGCGCGACCCGGCGGGTTCACCGAGGGAGAAGAGGGCGTCGGACTCCATCACGAAGACAGTACCGGGCCGGGCCCACGACCCCGGAATCGCGCCGTGGGCCCGCCGTCGGTGATCGGTTCCGGTCAGCCACGACCGGGGCGCCGGCCCCGGTACCAGCGGCCGCCGCCACCGCCGCGCGGGCCGTTGCCCACGCCGCCGAGGTAGAGCGAGAGCAGGAGCAGCCCGATGAGCACGAGGGTGTTCCAGTTGAACAGGTCCGGCGCTCCGAAGTCGGTGTTGAGCAGGTCGAGCAGCAGGGCAAAGCCAAAGACGATGGCCGCGAGAATGGCGAGCATGTCGGTCCTCCGGTGGGGGTTCCCAGTAGGTCGGCGCGTGATGTACCCAATCGGTCGACTCGCCAATCTCCACGGTGGATTCGACCGCGCCCCGGCGGCCCGGCGCAGGCGCTCGACCCGCGACTCCTAGGCTGGTTGGCATGATCATCGACGACCAGGTGCTTCGGGACCGGAGCGCCGTCCTGGCCGCCGTCGGCCACCACCCGTTCGCCCGGCACGCACTCGGGGGGACCCCGCCGGTGCGCGCCTACCGTCGCGACGGCGCCGTGCTGTGGTTGGTGCCGCCCGAGTACGGGCCGGCCGGCTGCGCGATCGGCCCGGCCGGGCCGGCGATCGAGGTCTGTGTCGGGCTGGCAGCCGACGGCGTGCTGCGGCCGGGACAGCGGCTGCACCTGCCTCGGCACGATCGCGGTCTGCTGACCGACCGGCTGGCGGTGGCCGAGCACAGCGACTGGGACTTCCACTGGCTTGGCGCGCCGCCGCCGGTGCAGCCGGACGAGCAGCGGGTCGTACGCCTCACCGAGGCCGACCAACAGGCCATGGAGGCGCTGATCGACGAGGCGTTCCCGAGCACCACCTCCCGCCCGGGCGACCCACGGGTGGTGGCCTGGTACGGCATCCGGGCCGGCGGCCGGCTGGTGGCGTGCGGCGCGGATCGCAGCCAGGGCGACATCGGCTTCCTCGCCGGCCTGACCGTGGCCCCCGACCAGCGGGGTCGGGGTCTGGGTGCGGCGCTGACCGCCGGGATGTCCCGGGCGCTGCTGGCCCATTACGACACCGTCGGGCTCGGCGTCTACACGCACAACGTCGGGGCGGCGCGGCTCTACCGACGGCTCGGCTTCACCGGCACCCTTCCCCTCAGCACGCTCCGCCTCGCCTGAGCTGTCCGGAAGGGCCCCTTGTCAGCGCCGGGCGTCGACAAGGGGCCGGTGCTCAACGGTCGGCGGGTACGGGGACCGCGAGCGGGTCGGCGGCGGGGGCGGATCGGCGGCCGGCCAGCCAGGCGGGCAGGTAGAGCGGGGCGGCGACGGCGAGCACCACCGCGCCGACCACCATCGCGGTGCCGACGCTGGTGGCCGCGGCGAGCGCGGTCAACGCCACCCCGCCGAGCGCGCCGGCCGGCTGCGCCATCATCGAGTTCAGTGAGAGCACGCTGGTCCGGTACGGGCCGTCGACCTGCCGGTGCAGCAGCCCACTGTGCAGCGGGTTGGACGCGCCGTGCACGGCGTAGCAGGCCAGGTAGGCGACGAGCACTCCGACCGGTCCGGCGAACAGCCCCATCCCGACCACCGTGACGCCCTGCAGGATGCGCAGCAGGGCCGCGCCCGGCGCGGCACCCAGCCAGCGCAGCAGCAACGGGGTCAGTGCCGCGCCGGCAGCCGAGGCGAGCCAGGCGGCCGAGTTGGCGGGTCCGAGCAGCGCGGCGGCGCGTTCCGGGTTGCCGATCACCTCGGCGAGCCGCACCGGCAGCAGCGACTCGAAGGTGACCATGCCGAAGCCCCAGAACAGCTCCACCGCGACCAGAGCCAGCAGGACCCGGGAGCGACGCAGCAGCCCGATGGCCTCGCCGATCATCCGGGGCGCCTGGACCACCGAGGCCCGCACGGCCGCGAAGCCGGTGGCCGCACGCTGCTCGACCAGCAGGACGAACAGCGCGACCAGTGCCGCCGCCTGGGCCACGATGGCGACCAGCACGGGCACCGTGAGCGCGGTGACCGGCCCGATCGGGCCGAGTGCGACGAGGCCACCGCTGAGCAGCGCGCCAGCACCGATGGCACCGCCGATGACGGTGCCGGCGTACCCGAGGCCCCGCTCGTACTCGGCCTCCGGGTCGGCGGCCAGGGTGGCGTCGACGTACCAGGACTCCAGCGGGCCGCTGTCCAGCGCCCGGTAGATCCCCTGCAACGCCCAGACCAGGAAGAACAGCACGAACGAGTCGGCGACCGCGAACAGCGCCAGCGAGGCGAGGTTGAGCACTCCGGCGGCGAGCAGCACCGGTCGGCGGCCGAGGGCGTCGGCGAGCCCGCCGGTGGGCAGCTCCAGCGCCAGCACCAGCAGCCCCTGCGCGGTGCCGACCAGGCCGATCTGCGGCAGCGACAGGCCGCGCTCCTGCATCAGCAGGATCATCACCGGGATCATCAGACCCGTGGGCAGCCAGCGCAGGCCGTACAGCGTGAGGTAACGACGCCGGACCTGGCGTACGGTCAGTGCGCTCACCGGTATTCCTCCCGCAGCGGGTAGGCGGCCAGGAAGACCTGCACCGGCCGGGCCTGCGGGTCGGCGGATTCGGCGGATTCGGCCTCGCGGCGGTACCGCTCCAGCACCTGCCACACCTCTGCCTCGAGCTCCTCGAGCCGGGCCGGCGGGATGGTCATGAAGATGTCGCTCATGCCGAAGGCGTCCCGCCAGGCTGGGGACCACTCATGCTGGGTGGCGAACCAGCGTTCGGCGTGCTCGACGAGATGCCGCACCTGGTCGCCCTGAATCCACTCGATCGCGGCCCGGGCGTCGGGGTCGTCGTCGAAGTCGGTCGGTTCCCAGTTGGTGACGTCGTGCGCGGCCTGCCACCAGCGCTGCCGTCCGCTGCCCCGGTCAGGATCCTCGACGACCAGCCCGACCTCGGCGAGCTGGCGCAGGTGGTAGCTGGTCGCGCCGGTGTTGGTGCCGAGCATCGCCGCCAGCGTGGTGGCGGTGGCCGGGCCCTTCACGCGCAGAGCCCCGACCAGTCGCATCCGGAGCGGGTGCGCGAGGACCCGAACCTGCCGCTTGTCGATCCGCACCTCACGCGGCACCGGCCGCGGTGTCGATCCGTCGTTCGCCATGACTGCACAGTATCTCTGCACGTTTTCTATGCACAATAGGTGTGCAGGGAATGCGTGCAGAAAAAATATGGACGGGTCAGTGCGCCAGGAGCTCGCGCACACCGCGCAGTCGGGTGCGCAGCAGACCGGCGGCGCGGGTGCAGTCCAGGCGTACCTCGGTGGGGCCGGCCTGCCCAGCGGCGGCGCTGGTGGTGGTCTTCAGCCCGGCCGCGTCCAGGCCGAACCGCTCGGCGACCAGCAGGCCCAGCTCCGCGCGACTGACCGCGTCCGTGCCGGCCACGTTGAGCGGGCCGGCGTGGTCGCCGTCCACCAGTTCCAGCACGGCGTCGGCCAGGTCGGTGACGTCGACCGGGCAGCGGATCATGTCGGTGAACAGGGTGACCCGGCCGGCGAGGGCGTCCCGGCAGAGCTGAATCTGCTTGCTGCCCTCCCCCAGGATCAGCGAGGTACGCACCAGCACCGCACCGGGGTCGATCGCCCGCACGGCGGTCTCGGCCGCCGCCTTCGCGGCCCCGTACGCGTTCACCGGGCTGGGTGGGTCGTCGTCGGCGTACGGCGTGGGACGGCCGGCGTGCAGCGCGTCGCTGGACAGGTGCACCAGCCGGGCGCCCACCTGGGCGGCGGCGACCGCCACGTACGCGGCTCCGTCGGCGGTGACCGTCCAGTCGTCGTACCGGTAGGGGGTCGACACGACCGCGTCCGGGCGCACCTCGGTGACCAGCTCGCGCACCGCGGCCCGGTCGGTGACGTCCAGCCGACGCACCACGACGCCCGGCGCCGCGACCTCCCCCGAGTGGCAGGTCCCGACGACCGACCACCCGAGGCCCACCGCCCGCCGACAGACTTCCCCGCCGAGTAGCCCACTACCCCCGACCACGAGCACCCGCATGCCACCACTCCCCCGTCGACGACCAAGAGGTTTGCGTCACCTCGCCGGGGCGATGATGACGCAAACCTCTTGATCAACCAAGCAGGTGCGGGGTGGGGTCAGACCGGGTCGGCTACCGGGGCTGCCGGGCCGGCGGTGCCGGTGTGCGCGGTGGCCGGGGGCTTGGGCTTCGCGTCGATGCCGGCCTCGGTGCGCTGCTGGGCCGTGATCGGCGTCGGCGCGCCGGTCAGCGGGTCGAAGCCACCCCGGGTCTTCGGGAAGGCGATGACCTCACGGATGGAGTCGGCACCGGCGAGCAGCATGCACACCCGGTCCCAGCCGAAGGCGATGCCGCCGTGCGGCGGGGCGCCGTACTTGAACGCCTCCAGCAGGAAGCCGAACTTGTCCTGCGCCTCCTCGGGAGTGATGCCGAGCAGGTCGAAGACCCGCTTCTGCACGTCGCCCCGGTGGATACGGATCGACCCACCACCGATCTCGTTGCCGTTGCAGACGATGTCGTACGCGTACGCCAGCGCCCGGTCCGGAGCCTCCTCGAACCGGTCGACCCACTCCGAGTTGGGCGAGGTGAACGGGTGGTGCACGGCGGTCCAACCGCCCTCGTCCGTGCGCTCGAACATCGGCGCGTCGACCACCCAGCAGAACGCCCAGGCGCTCTCGTCGATCAGCCCGGCCCGCTTGGCGATCTCGACGCGGGCGGCGCCGAGCAACTCCTGAGCCTCCCGGGTGGTGGCGCTCGCGGCGAAGAACACCGCGTCACCCGGCTTGGCGCCGACCGCGTCGGCAAGCCCACCCAGGTGCTCGGCGGAGAGGTTCTTCGCCACCGGGCCACGCGCCTCGCCCGTTTCGGCGTCCAGCACCACGTACGCCAGGCCCCGCGCGCCACGCGCCTTGGCCCAGTCCTGCCAACCGTCCAGCTCCTTGCGGCTCTGCGCCGCACCGCCCGGCATCACCACCGCGCCGACGTAGCCGCCCGCGTCGATCGCACCGGCGAACACCCGGAACTCGGTGCCGCGCAGGTAGTCGGTCAACTCGGTCAGCTCGACGCCGTAGCGCAGGTCCGGCTTGTCGGAGCCGTAACGGGCCATCGCGTCGTGCCAGGTGATCCGCGGGATCGGCCGGCTGATCTCGTGCCCGGCCAGGTCCTTCCAGAGCGCCGAGACGATCGCCTCGCCGAGGTCGATCACGTCGTCCTCGGTGACGAAGGACATCTCGATGTCGAGCTGGGTGAACTCGGGCTGCCGGTCGGCGCGGAAGTCCTCGTCGCGGTAGCAGCGGGCGATCTGGTAGTACCGCTCCATGCCGCCGACCATCAGCAGCTGCTTGAACAGCTGCGGCGACTGCGGCAGCGCGTACCAGCTGCCGGGCTGCAGGCGCACCGGGACCAGGAAGTCGCGGGCGCCCTCGGGCGTCGAGCGGGTCAGCGTCGGCGTCTCGATCTCCAGGAAGTCCCGCTCGTGCAGCACGCCCCGGGCGAGGTGGCTGGCGCGCGAGCGCAGCCGCAGCGCGTTCGCCGGGCCGCTGCGGCGCAGGTCCAGGTAGCGGTACTTGAGCCGGATGTCGTCACCGGCCTCGATCTGGTCGTCCACCGGCAGCGGCAGCGGCGCCGCCTCGGAGAGCACCTCCAGCTCGACGACGGTCACCTCGACCTCACCGGTGGGCAGCTCCGGGTTCTCGTTACCGGCCGGCCGGCGGGTCACCTCGCCGACGACCTTCACACAGAACTCGTTGCGCAGCGCGTGCGCATCCTCCTCGCGGAAGACCACCTGGACAACGCCGGAACCGTCGCGCAGGTCGACGAAGACGACCCCGCCGTGGTCGCGCCGGCGGGCCACCCACCCGGCGAGCGTCACCGTCGAGCCGGCGTCCGCGGCGCGCAGGCTTCCGGCATTGTGGGTACGGATCACGGCTGGCAACTCCTCATCGTGGAACAGTCCTCACCAGCATTCTGTCAGGGGTGGCCGCCCCGCCTCCGGGGCACCCGGCAGGCCCGCGCGATTCGCTGGTGGGGCGGACCGGCGAACCCGACTCGGCCGGCAGTCTCGCCGGTTAACGTGGCGAGATGCGCGCCGTACCGAACTGGGCCGTCGCCACGGCGGCGGCGGCACCCGTGTTGCTGGTGGCCGGCTGGACGGTCGCGCAGGCGCGGCAGCCCACCGGGTACGACCCGATCCGGGACACCATCAGCGAGTTGGCGGGGCAGGACGCCACCGACGCCTGGATCATGGTCGGGGCCCTGGTGCTGCTCGGCTGCTGCTATCTGGCAGTCGCCGCCGTGTTGCACGCGGCCGGGCTGCCGAGCCGCTTCCTGCTCGCGGTCGGCGGGGTGGCCACCATCGCGTTGGTCGCCTTTCCCCGGCCACCGGTCGGGGGTTCGCTCAGCCACGGCATCGCGGCGACGGTGGCGGTTCTCGCCCTGGCGCTGTGGCCGGCCGGTTCGGCGCTGCGGCTGCCACGTGGCCCGGACGCCGCACACCCGAGCGCCGCGCAGCCGCCGTGGGCGTTCCGCCGGGCCGTGGGACTGAGTGCCACGCTCGTGCTGCTCGCCCTCTTCGGCTGGTGTGCCTTCGAGGTGACCAGCGGGTCACGCACGGGGTTGGCCGAGCGGATCACGGCGGTGGCCGTATCGCTCTGGCCGCTGCTGGCGGTCCTTTCCGCCCGACGGGCGCACCTCGCGTGGGCCACCGGTGGTGCCACATCCGTCGGTCCGGCCCTGCCTGGCGTCGTACCACCGGACCCCCTGCGACCAGCGGAGGGTCCGGATCGGCTCGCGTGAGGCGGGCCCCACGCGCGACGCGGGCCGCCGGAGGATTCCGGCGGCCCGCGAGCGGTACGTCGATCAGAAGACGCTGACGCCGTAGCGGCTGAGCGCCTCGGTGACCGGCTGGAAGAAGGTCGTGCCGCCGCTGCTGCAGTTGCCGCTGCCGCCGGAGGTCAGGCCCAGGGCGGTGCCGCCGGCGAACAGCGAGCCGCCGCTGTCGCCCGGCTCGGCGCAGACGTTGGTGCGGATCAGGCCGGAGACCGAGCCCTCGGCGTAGTTCACCGTGGCGTTGGTCGCGGTCACCGAGCCGGAGCGCAGGCCGGTGGTGCTGCCGGAGCGCTGGACCGCCTGGCCGACGGAGGCGTTGCCGGCGCCGGTGATGTCGCGGTAGCTGCCGTTGTAGAGGTAGACGTTGCCGGCGGCGTTGGCGGAGTTGCTGTGCCGGACGATGCCGTAGTCGTTACCCGGGAAGCTGGTGCCGGCACGGGTGCCGAGCAGCGCGGTCTGGGCGGAGTTCGAGTACCAGCTGGCCGAGATGTTGGTGCAGTGCCCGGCCGTCAGGAAGTAGTAGGTGCTGCCGCTGCGCACGTTGAAGCCGAGCGAGCAGCGCCCGCCACCGCCGGCGTAGATGGCCTGGCCGCCGGAGATCCGGGTGCTCAGCACGCCGGCCTCAGCCTCGATCCGGACCGCGCCGTTGGCCCGCGCGGCGGCGGCCTTGACCTGCTCCAGCTTCGCTCCGGTGACGGTGCTGTCCACCGAGACGACGACCTGGTTGGTGACCGGGTCGCTCCACCAGGCGGTGCCCGGGATCTTGGCGGAGCGCTCCAGGTCGGCGGTGGCCCGGTTGAGCTCGGCGGCACCGCGGGTGACGTAGCGGACGACAGCGCCGGCCTTGCTCGCCTTGCTGGCGGCGGCCGCGTCGGTCACCGTGACGACGGACTTGCCGCTGGCGTCGATGTACGAGCCGGCGGAGCGGTCGCCGAGTTCCGCGGAGAGCGCGGCGGCGGCGTCGGGCGAGGCGGCGGGGGCGGCCTGGGCGGGTGCGCCGATGAGCGAGCCGACGACCAGACTTCCGGACACGGCGACGGTGGCCGCGACGCGGAATGAGGACCTCGTGGGTCGCATGTAACAAACCTCCTGGGCGGGGGAACGGGTCTCGCCGGGGGCGACTGACCCGATGGCAACCCGGCCGATCTGGGGAAACCGGCCGAATGAACTGAAGTATTCACATACTTAAGATCATTGACAAGGCTTGGTTTCGCCCGGTTCCGCCGATCTTGACAGGCCACATCGCCGCAACACCTCTGACACGATGGCGAACAGGCACCGTCACACCGAATCGACGCCGCATTCATTTGTCTCGATGACGCCGGGTGGCGCGAGTGTCGTCGCGTCAGGGGGTACGACGGCGCGCGCCGGGCCCCGGGCGGGGCACCACGTCGCGTGGCTCACCCACGTCGTGCCCGTCGGCACATCGCAGTTCGACGCGTACCGGCGCGCCGCAGTCCCGGTGCGCGACACTCAGCGGCGAACCCTCGGGGTCGGCGAGGTACCGGTCGCCCCACCCGAGCACGGCGACCAGCACCGGCCACAGGTCGAGGCCCTTCTCCGTCAACCGGTACTCGTGGCGCGGCCGGCTGCCGGGCTCCCGGTACGGCTCGCGCCTCAGCACGCCCCGCTCCACCAGGGTGGCCAGCCGGTTGGTCAGCACCTGACGTGGGATGCCGGTGCGCACCCGCATGTCGTCGAAGCGGCGTACACCGCTGAACACCTCACGGAGCACCACCAGGGTCCACCGCTCGCCGAGGATCTCCATCGCGCGGGCGATGGTGCAGTTCTCCACCGACCAGTCCAGTGCCGCGGGTCGCATCCGACCAGGCTAGGTCTCATTGACAGACTCAGCAAGGTGCTGCCAGGCTGCGTCCATGACACAGACGCAGGAACCGGCGCGCAGCCGTACCTTCACCTGGTCGGACCCGGCCGCCAACGCCGCCCAGGTCGGTCAGCGCAGCGGCATCGACATGCTCCGGGCGATGATCGCCGGTGAGCTGGCCGCGCCGCCGGTGATGCACCTGATCGACATGGCCCGGATGGAGGCCAACGAGGGGTGGGTCGCCGTCGAGCTGATCCCGCAGGAGTTCCACTACAACCCGCTCGGCACCGTCCACGGTGGCGTCATCTCGACGCTGCTGGACACCGCCGCGGGATGCGCCGTGCACACCACACTCCCCGCCGGCGTCGGCTACACCTCGCTGGACCTCAACGTGAAGTTCCTCCGCCCGGTGACGGTCGACAGCGGCACGCTGCGCTGCGAGGGCACGGTGCTGCAACGCGGCCGCCGCACGGCCCTGGCCGAGGCCCGCATCACCGACGCGAGCGCCCGCCTGATAGCCCACGCAACCAGCACCTGCCTGATCCTCCCCCTCCCCTAACCCACCCCACCCCACCCCATCCCAGCCCGCCCCGTTGATCATGAAGTTATTGCCCCGACACGCCGTCGCGAGTGGCAATAACTTCATGATCAACGGGGCGGGTGGGGGCCGGGTGGGGGTGCGAGGAGGGGGTTTAGCGGAGGGCTAGGCGGGCGGCTCGGGCATCGCGCTTCTCCTCGAAGCGGCTCGCGGCGCGGTCCAGGTCTTCGAGCTGGGCGGCCAACTGCTCGCGGGCGGCTTCGCCGTCGGCGTTCAGACCGGTCACGTTGAAGACGTCCCACTGACGCAGCACCGGCTGCAGCACCTCGTCGCGGTGCTGCCGCAGGTCGTAGATTCCGGCCAGGGCGATCGCCACCGACTTGCGGGCGAAACCGTCGATGCCGTTGCCCGGCATCTGGAAGTCGGCCACCACGTCGGCGACGGCCCGCATGGCCTGACTCGGGGCCAGCTCGAACGCGGCGGCGAGCAGGTTGCGGTAGAAGACCATGTGCAGGTTCTCGTCGGCGGCCACCCGGGCCAGCAGGGCCTCACAGGCGGGGTCGCCGGTGGCCTTGCCGGTGTTGCGGTGCGAGATGCGGGTGGCCAGCTCCTGGAACGAGACGTACGCCAACGAGTGCAGCACCTCGTCGTCGTGCGCGTTGACGTAGCCGGCGGACATGTGCGTCATCCGGGCCCGCTCCAGCGCCACCGGGTCGACCGCCCGGGTGACCGTCAGGTAGTCGCGGATCGCGGTGCCGTGCCGACCCTCCTCCGCGGTCCACCGGTGCACCCAGGTGCCCCACGCGCCGTCCCGGCCGAACAGGGTGGCGATCTCGTGGTGGTACGAGGGCAGGTTGTCCTCGGTCAACAGGTTCACGATCAGCGCGGTGCGGGCCACGTCGGGGATGGTGGAGTCGGTCGGGGACCACGCCTCGCCGCCGAGCGGCCCGTCGAAGGTCCGCCCCTCGCTCCACGGCACGTACTCGTGGGGGAACCACTCCTTGGCCAGCGAGAGGTGGCGGTCGAGGTTGCGCGCGACCACCGGCTCCAACTCGACGAGCAGTGCGGTCTGGCTCACTGTGGTGCTGACGGTCACGAGAAACTCCCTACGGTGGCGTAACTTACGCTACCGTAGGTCCCCGCGGCCGTTCGCGCCAGTGGTGACACTCAACCGACCGCGGGCTTGAGGTCTCCCAGGGGTGGCATCCACTCCTGGGCACCGGCCGTGACCTGCTCACCGGAGCGGATGTCCTTCACCTCGTCCGCCGCTCCGTCGACACCCGGGAACCAGACGTACGGAATACCGCGCCGCTCGGCGTAGCGGATCTGCTTGCCGAACTTCGCCGCGCTCGGCGACACCTCGGTCGGCACCCCACGCCGCCGCAGCGCCTCGGCCACCCGGTTGCTCGCCGTACGCTGCTCCTCGCTGGTCACCGCGACGAGCACGGCGGTCGGCACCTCCCGCGAGATCGACAGCTCCCCCGCCCCGAAGAGCAACCCGAGCAGCCGGGTGACCCCGATCGAGATCCCCACCCCGGGGTACGAGACCGTGCCGGCGGTGGCCAGGTTGTCGTAGCGGCCGCCGGAGCAGATCGAGCCGAACCGCTCGTAGCCGCGCAGCTGGGTCTCGTAGACGGTGCCCGTGTAGTAATCGAGGCCACGGGCGATGCGCAGGTCCGCCACGCAGAGGCCGGGCGAGTGCTCGGCGGCGGTCTCCACCACCCGGACCAGCTCCTCGATGCCCTCGTCGAGCAGCGGGTCGGTCACTCCGAGCGCGCGGACGGCGTCGGCGAACGACGCGTCCGGAGCGGAGATCTCGGCCAGCGCCAGGCACGCCTTGGCCTGCGCCTCGCTCGCCCCGGCGGTCTGGGCCAGCAGCTCGGCCACCTTCGCCGGGCCGATCTTGTCGAGCTTGTCCACGGCGCGCAGCGCCGCCTCCGGGTCGGTCAGCCCGATGCCCCGGTAGAAGCCCTCGCAGATCTTGCGGTTGTTGACCTGGATCGTCACCGGCGGGATCGGCAGCGAGCGCAGCGCGTCCCCGATCACCAGGGGCATCTCCGCCTCGTGCTGCGGGGCCAGGGTGTCCCGGTCGACGATGTCGATGTCGGCCTGGACGAACTCCCGGTAGCGGCCCTCCTGCGGCCGCTCCCCCCGCCACACCTTCTGGATCTGGTAGCGGCGGAACGGGAAGGCCAACTTGCCGGCGTTCTCCAGCACGTACCGGGCGAACGGCACGGTCAGGTCGAAGTGCAGGCCGAGCTGGTCGTCACCGCCCGCACCCTCGGCGTCGGCGTGCAGCCGCCGGATCACGTAGACCTCCTTCGAGGTCTCGCCCTTGCGCAGCAGCTGGTCCAGCGGCTCCACGGCGCGCGTCTCCAGCGGGGCGAAGCCGTACAGCTCGAAGGTGGCCCGGATCTTGTCGAGCACGAACTGCTCGATCATCCGCTGGCCGGGGGTCCACTCCGGGAAGCCGGAGATGGGCGTGGGCTTGCTCATCGGCGTACTCCTTGCGGTCCCGCGCCCGCGGCGCGGTGGTGTCGTGGGTCCGCGCGCGGCGCGGAAGAGAACTAGAGGCCCCGGGTGGGCGCCGCCGGCCGGCCGCCGCCGACCTGCGCCACCTCGATGAGGTACGGGTTGCTGGCGCGCTCGCGGCCGATGGTGGTGCTGGGGCCGTGACCGGGCAGCACGACGGTGTCGTCGGCCAGCGGAAGGATCTTGTCGCGCAGGCTGGTGAGCATGGCCGGCATGCTCCCGCCCGGCAGGTCGGTGCGGCCGATCGACCCGGCGAAGAGAACGTCGCCGGAGAGGCACAGCTCGTCGGCCTCCCAGCCCGACCCCGCGCCGGGCAGCCGGAACAGCACCGACCCGCCGGTATGGCCCGGTGCGTGGTCGACGGCGATCTCCAGGCCGGCGAGCGTCAGGGTGGCCCCGTCGGTCAGCTCCGCCACGTCGTCCGGCTCCGTGTAGGTGAGCCGGCCGCCGAAGAGCGACCTCAGGTCGGCCGAGAGGCCCTTGGCCGGGTCGGCCAGCATCTCCCGGTCACCGGGGTGCACGTACGCGGTGATGCCGCGCGCACCGCAGACCGGCGCGACCGAGAAGGTGTGGTCGAGGTGCCCGTGGGTGAGCAGGACGGCGGCCGGATGCAGTCGGTGCTCGGCGAGCAGCGCGTCGAGCTGGTCGAGCACCCCGATGCCGGGGTCGACCACCACGCACTGCTCCCCCGGCGCGGTGGCAACCACGTAGCAGTTGGTGCCGAAGGCGTCCGCGGGAAAGCCGGCCACGAGCACGGGCGCTGTCCTTTCCGTCGAGCGGTTGTCGTCCTGCCCAGCAGCCTAACCGGCGGGCCGAGCGAGTTTGCCGCGTCCGTCCCTCCGACCCCGGCAGGCACAGTGACCACGCCCGATAAGCGCTGCTCGGGACGGGGTGGACCTCGTACACCACATTCCCAGTCGCTAGCCGTACACTCTGGCGGGCGTGTGGCGCGGCACACGTGACGCCAGGACGGGCCGGGACGCCCGGCCGCCGGCGACGACCAGGTAGAGGAAAGGGGAGCACGGGTGGCTTCCAGCAGGGACCGGCAGCGCAAACTGGCGCGGGCCAAGCTAGACCGGCAGTTGGCCCGCCGGGCCGCCGCCACGCGGCGCCGTCGGCAGATCCAGGCCGGCGTCGGCGCGGCCCTCATTCTCGTGTTGGTCGTGGCCGGATCGGCCTGGGCGCTCGGGGCCTTCGACTCGGACCCGAAGCAGAACACGGCCACGGAGGACACCTGCCTCTGGACGCCGCAGGACGCGACGACGAACACGAACCTCAAGGATGTCGGCACGCCGGAGACCAAGGGCATGCCCACCGACGGCACCCGGGCGATGACCGTGACCACCAACCAGGGCGCGCCGATCACCGCGGAGCTGAACCTCACCAACTCCCCGTGCGCGGCGGCGAGCATCGCCCACCTGGCGAGCCGGTCGTTCTACGACAACACCACGTGCCACGAGATCACCACCGAGGGTGCGCTGCGCTGCGGCGACCCCAGCGGCACCGGCCTCGGTGGGCCGACCTACTCGTTCTACGACGAGGAGCTGCCGACCGTACCGTCGGCGTCCCCGTCGGCCAGCCCGGCCCCCGGCCAGCCGCCGACGTACCCGAAGGGCACCGTGGCGATGATCGCCAACCCGCCGGGCAACAACGGCAGCCAGTTCCTGATCTTCTTCAAGGACTTCACCACCACCGACCCGAAGTACCCGGTGATCGGCCGGGTGACCGGCGGGCTGGACGTGGTGGAGAAGATCGGTGCCCTCCCGACCGTGGACAATGGGACCGGGGCCAAGGTCAAGCCCAGCACCGACGTGACGATCCAGAGCCTCACGGTCGGTGAGCCGGTCACCGGTGCGGCACCGGCGCCGTCGGCCTCCGGCACCCCGGTCAGCAGCCCGAGCGCCAGCTGACCGGTCGCCACCACCCACCCAAGCGGCACCCAGCAGCAGACAGCCAGGAGGATCCAGGCGTGACGTCCACCAGAGAGCGGCAGCGCGCGGCGGCACGCGCCCGGCTCGAGAAGGAGATGGCCGAGCGCGCGGCCAAGGCCCGCAAGCGCCGGCAGACGCAGGCGATCGTCAGCGCGGGTGCCGCGCTGGTGCTCGTGGTCGCCGGCACCGTCTGGCTGGCGATGACCCTCGGCGGCGACGACGACAAGCCCGGCACCACCACCGCGGCGCCCGGCGCGTCCGAGTGCGTGTACAACGCGCTGCCCACCGACCAGCGGCCCCCGCAGATCAAGGACGTCGGGCTGCCGAGCAACCAGCAGTCCGGCACCGGCGTGCAGACCATGACGATCGACACCAACCTGGGCCCGATCACGGCCAAGGTCGACCGGTCGCTCGTGCCGTGCACGGCGGGCAGCTTCACCCACCTCGCGGAGAAGAACTTCTTCGACAACACCAAGTGCCACCGCCTCGTGACCGAGGGCATCAAGGTGTTGCAGTGCGGTGACCCGAGCGCCACCGGCAACGGCTGGCGGGAAACCGACGGCCAGGGCGGCCCGAGCTACCGCCTGCCCGAGGAGAACCTGCCCACCGACAAGCGCCCGCCGTACCCGGAGGGTGTCATCGCGATGGCCAACTCCGGCCAGCCGGGCAGCACCGGCAGCCAGTTCTTCATCGTCTACGGCGACTCGCCGCTGGACCCGGCTTACACGGTGCTGGGCACCATCACCGGTGGTCTGGACCTCGTCAAGGACGTGGCCAAGGCCGGCGACGACGGGGCGTTCGCCCAGCAGGCCGGTGGCGGTCACCCGAAGAAGGAGGTCGTGATCAAGGACCTCACGATGAGCGCGCCGCAGAGCTGACGCTCGAGCAGACGACGAAGCGCCCGCCGGCTGAGCCGGCGGGCGCTTCCGTGTGCGGGGTACGCGTCAGGCGCCGGAGGTGACCCGGTACGCGTCGAAGACGCCGTCGACCTTGCGGACGGTGGCCAGCAGGTGGCCCAGGTGCTTCGGGTCGGCCATCTCGAAGCTGAACCGACTCACCGCCACCCGGTCGCGGGTGGTGGTGACGGTGGCGGAGAGGATGTTGACCCGCTCGTCGGAGAGCACCCGGGTGACGTCGGCCAGCAGCTTGTGCCGGTCCAGGGCCTCGACCTGGATGGCGACCAGGAACGTCGAGGCGGAGGTGAGCTTCCAACTCACCTCGACCACCCGCTCGCTCTGCGCCCGCAGGTCCTCCGCGTTGGCGCAGTCGTCACGGTGCACGCTCACCCCGCCGGAACGGGTGACGAAGCCGAACACCGAATCCGGTGGGACCGGGGTGCAGCAGCGGGCCAGCTTGATCCAGACGTCGCTGACGCCCCGGACCACGACACCCGGGTCGCTGCTGCTCTGGCGGCTGCGCGGTGGCCGGGTGGCGACGGCGGTCTCGGCGATGTCCTCCGCCGCGCCCTCCTCGCCGCCGTACGCGGCCATCAGCTTCTGCACCACCGACTGCGCGGAGACCTGACTGTCGCCGACCGCCGCGTAGAGCGACGCCACGTCGGCCAGGTGCAGGTCCCGGGCGATCGACATCAGCGCGTCGGAGGTGAGCATCCGCTGCAACGGCATGCCCTGCTTGCGCATGGCCTTGACGATCGCGTCCTTGCCGGCCTCGATCGCCTCCTCGCGCCGTTCCTTGTTGAAGTACTGCCGGATCTTCGTCCGTGCGCGGGGGCTCTTGACGAAGCCCAGCCAGTCCTGCGTCGGGCCCGCGGTCTCGGACTTCGAGGTGAAGATCTCGATCACGTCGCCGTTGGAGAGCGTCGACTCCAGCGGCACCAACTTGCCGTTGACCCGCGCGCCGATGCACTTGTGCCCCACCTCGGTGTGCACCGCGTACGCGAAGTCCACCGGCGTCGAACCCGTCGGCAGCGGGATGACGTCACCCTTCGGGGTGAAGACGTACACCTCCTGGCTGGACAGGTCGAAGCGCAGCGCGTCCAGGAACTCGCTCGGGTCGGCCGCCTCGCGCTGCCAGTCGAGCAGCTGCCGCAGCCAGGTCATCTCGTCGATGTGCGCGGGCGGGCCGACGATCTGGGTGCCCTTGTGCTCCTTGTACTTCCAGTGCGCGGCGATGCCGAACTCGGCGGTGCGGTGCATCGCGTACGTGCGGATCTGCATCTCCACCGGCTTGCCGGTGGGCCCGATGACCGTCGTGTGCAACGACTGGTACATGTTGAACTTGGGCATCGCGATGTAGTCCTTGAAGCGGCCCGGCACCGGCTGCCAGTTGGCGTGGATCACACCCAGCGCCGCGTAGCAGTCGCGCACCGTGTCGACCAGGATCCGGACGCCGACCAGGTCGTAGATGTCGTTGAAGTCACGGCCCCGCACGATCATCTTCTGGTAGATCGAGTAGAGGTGCTTCGGCCGCCCGGTCGTCTCCGCCTTGATCTTGGCGGCCTTGAGGTCGGTCTGCACCTTCTGCGTCACCTGCCGCAGCAACGCCTCACGCTGCGGCTGGTGCTCCCCGATCAGCCGGTTGATCTCCTCGTAGCGCTTCGGGAACAACGTGCCGAAGGACAGATCCTCCAGCTCCCACTTGATCGTGTTCATACCGAGCCGGTGCGCGAGAGGGGCC
This sequence comes from Micromonospora sp. CA-259024, assembly GCF_050936255.1. Classification (NCBI taxonomy): domain Bacteria; kingdom Bacillati; phylum Actinomycetota; class Actinomycetes; order Micromonosporales; family Micromonosporaceae; genus Micromonospora; species Micromonospora sp. CA-259024. Next base: position 3,180,325 of record NZ_JBNJND010000001.1, read on the forward strand.
AGGATCTCCAGCGTCTCCTTGGCCTTCTGCTCCTGCTTGGGGCGGGGCAGGAACGTCAGGGTGCGCATGTTGTGCAGCCGGTCGGCCAGCTTGATCACCAGCACCCGCGGGTCCTTGGCCATCGCCACGACCATCTTGCGGATCGTCTCGGCCTTGGCCGCGTCGCCCAGCTTGACCTTGTCGAGCTTCGTGACGCCGTCGACCAGCAGGGCGACCTCGCCACCGAAGTCGGCACGCATCTGGTCGAGGGTGTATTCGGTGTCCTCGATGGTGTCGTGCAGCAGCGCGGCGACCAGCGTGGTGGTGTCCATCCCCAGGTTGCCGAGGATGGTCGCCACCGCGAGCGGGTGGGTGATGTACGGGTCACCGGACTTGCGGTACTGCCCGGAGTGCCACCGCGCGGCCGTGTCGAAGGCGCGCTGGAGCAGGCGGGCGTCGGCCTTGGGGTGGTTGTCCCGGTGGCTCGCGATGAGCGGCTCCAGCACCTCGCTGACCTGCGAGGTCTGCCAGGGCGCGTTGAACCGGGCCAGCCGGGCCCGGACCCGCCGGCCGGTGGGCGCGTTGGAGAGCCCGAAGCCACCGCTCGGCAACGGGTCCATGCCCGCGTCGGTCGGGAACGGCACCACCACGCCATCCGCGCCGGTGGGCGCCTCGGCGCTCGGCGGGCCGCTGGACGGACGCACCGCGCTCTCGCCCGGAGCCCTGCCGGAGCCGGTGCCCGTCACCCGGGCCGGCGCGTCGCCTGTCCGGTCAGTCACCGAGCCGTCAGCGTCGCCTGTCGGGTGCACCGTGCCCTCCGCCGGAGGGACGACATCGTGGGACACCGGCCTCCTCACCGCTCGCCGGAACACACCGGCCGAACATCGGCCGGCCTGGTCTCGCGCCGCCGGACGGCGTACCGCCGGCGTCAGCAAAGGGCAATGCTACCCGCACGGACGGTCCCCTGCCGCTCCGCCGGACGGTCGGCGCCGCCTCCGTCCCATGGGTCTGGGATCAAACGGTCAGCAGAGCATGGACGGGACGCGGCGCCAGCCGCTCCCGCCCACCGAGGAAACCGAGCTCCAGGAGAACGGTGAAGCCGGTGACGGTCCCGCCGGCCCGCTCGACCAGGTCCAGAGTCGCCTCGGCGGTGCCGCCGGTGGCCAGCACGTCGTCGACCACCAGCACCCGGTGCCCGGCGGTGAAGGCGTCCTCGTGGACCTCCAGGGTGGCCTCGCCGTACTCGAGGGCGTACGAGACGGAGTGCGCCGGGCGGGGCAACTTGCCCGCCTTGCGCACCGGCACCACGCCCACCCCGGCGGCGTACGCGACGGCCGCCGCGACGACGAACCCGCGCGCCTCGATACCGACCACGACGTCGAAGCCGTCCCGCCCGTGGTGGGCGACGATCCCGTCGACCACCTCACGGAAGGCCTTCGCGTCGGCGAACAGCGGCATCAGGTCCTTGAACATGACGCCGGGCTTGGGGAAGTCGGGCACGTCCAGCACCCGGCTGGCGACCAGTCGGGCGGCCTCCGGGCCGCTGTCCCCGCGCGCCGCGGTGCTGTGGGTCTCCGTCACGGCTGTTTCGCTCTCCTTCGACGACGAACGGCGTCCGGCAACAGCATGCCGGACGCCGTTCGGGTGTTTCCTGTCGGGTCAGCGCCGCTTGGCGCCACCCGGCCGGTTGCCGCCGCCACCCGGGCGACCGCCCCGGCCAGCGGTGGGCCGCTTGCCCGCCGGCCGAGCGCCCACCTTGGGGGCGGCACCGGCCAACGCGGCGGCGTCCGCGTCGAGCGGCTCGTCGGCCGCGTCGGGCTGCGCCGGGCTCGCGGCACCCTTCGAGGTGACCTCGCCCCGGGCGACCGCACCCCGGCGGGCCAGGACGCGCTTGTTGTGCGCCTGGATCCGCGGGTCGTAGTTCTTCAGGAGCGCCAGCAGCGGAGTGGCCACCAGGATGGAGGTCAGGAACGCCACCGCCATACCGACGAACAGCACCAGGCCGAGGTCCTTCAACGTGCCGGCGCCGAGCAGGCCGGCACCGATGAAGAGCAGACCACCGACGGGCAGCAGGGCGACCACCGAGGTGTTCAGCGACCGCATGAGGCTCTGGTTGACGGCCAGGTTGGCCGCCTCGCCGTACGTCTGGTTGTTGTTGGCGGTGATGCCCCGCGTGTTCTCCTGCACCTTGTCGAAGACCACCACCACGTCGTAGAGCGCGAAGCCCAGGATCGTGAGGAAGCCGATGATCGTCGACGGGGTGACCTCGAACCCGACCAGCGAGTAGATGCCGGCGGTGAGGATCAGGTTCATGACGAGTGAGGCGACCGCGGCGACGGCCATCCGCCACTCGAAGCGCAGGATCAGGTAGACCATCACCAGCGCGATGAAGATGACCAGGCCGAGGATGGCCCGCTCGGTCACCTGACTGCCCCACGCCTCGCTGACCTGGTTGCCGCTGATCTGATCCGCGTCGATGCCGAGGTCCTGGGCGATCTGGGCCTTGACGGCGTTGGCCTGCTCGGCGCTGAGCTGCCCGGTGCGCAGCTCGTAGGAGTCGCCGCCGGGGCCGCCGACCTTCTGCGCGGTGGCGACGTGGGCGCCGGTGTTCTCGGCGGCGAGGGCCGCGTTGACCTCCCGCTCGGCGTCGTCCAGGGTGCCGACGCTGGCCGGCACCTGGAACGAGTTGCCGCCGGCGAACTCGATGCCGAGGCTGAAGCCACGCAGCCCGAAGCTGAGGATCGCGATCAGGATCAGGATCCCGGCGACGCCGAACCAGAGCTTGCGTCGGCCGACGATGTTGAGACCGGCCTCGCCGTTGTAGAGGCGGCTCGCCAGACCGTTTTCAGCCATCTCAGGCCTCCTTGGCGCGCGGGTTGTGGGGCTGAGTCGGCTGGTTACGGGCCGGAAGCGCCCGGCCCAGCCCGCTGACCCGCGGGGACAGGAACGCCCGGGTCCGGGCGAACATCGTCATGATCGGGTGACGGAAGAGGAAGACCACCACCAGGTCCAGCACGGTGGCCAGACCGAGGGCGAACGCGAAGCCCTTGACCGTGCCGACCGAGACCACGTAGAGCACCACCGCGGAGAGCAGGGTGATCGCGTTGGCCGAGATGATCGTCCGGCGGGCCCGCATCCAGGCCCGGGGCACCGCACTGCGCGGGCTGCGCCCCTCCCGGATCTCGTCCTTCAACCGTTCGAAGTAGATGACGAACGAGTCCGCCGCCACACCGAGCGAGACGATCATGCCGGCGATACCGGCGAGGGTGAGCGTGAAACCGATCTGCCGGCCGAGCACCACCAGCGCGCCGAAGACCAGCAACGCGGAGAGGATCAGGCTCAGGAAGATGACCGAGCCGAGCAGCCGGTAGTAGAAGAACGAGTAGATGATGACCAGCAGCATGCCGATGCCGGCCGCGAGCAGACCGGCGCGCAGGTGGCTGGCACCCAGCGTGGCGGTGACGTTCTGCTGCTCCTGCTGCTCGAAGGTCACCGGCAGCGCGCCGTAGCGCAGCTGGCCGGCGAGCGCGCTGGCGTCCTTCTGGGTGAAGTTGCCGGTGATCTGGGAGTTGCCGGTCAGCACGCCCTGGATCTCCGGGGAGGAGACGATCTCGTTGTCCAGCACGACGGCCACCCGGCACTTGCCGTCCTGGCCCAGCGCGGTCGCGTCGCAGGCCTGGCCCTCGTTGGTGAACGCCTCACGGGTGAGGGCGGTCCACTTGCCCTGGCCGTCGCCGGTGAAGTCCAGGCTGACCACCCAGGCGTTGGTCTGGTCGAGCACCGCGTCGGCGTCGGACACGTCGGTGCCCAGCACCTTGCCCTGGTCGAGCAGGTACTTGGAGACGCCGTCCTCGCAGGAGACCACCTGCTGCTTCGGGTCGGAGATCGACGCCGGCGGGCGCTTGTCGAGCTGCGCGCAACCGATCGTCGGCACGTTGAACTGCATCTGCGCCGGCAGCACCGCCACCTCCTGTGGCGACAGCGTGCCGAACGGCTTGAGCTTGTCGGCCAGCGACGGGTCGGCGGTCAGGTCGGCCGGAGCCTGCAGCCCGCTGGCGGCCTGCCAGGCGGCGGCGCCGACCTTCTGCTCGACGGCCTTGCGCTGCTCCTCGATGCTCGCCGGCACCGGCTCGGTGCTGGCGCTCGGCGTCGGCGCGGCGGCACTCGGCGAGGCGGACGCGGAGGGAGTCGGCGTCGCGCTGGGCGATGCCGGGGCCATCCCGCCCTGACCGCCGCTGGGCGACGAGGTCACCTTCGGCGCGCCGCTGCCCGACGGGGTCGGGGTCGCGCTGCCGGACGGGCCCGGGGATGCACTGCCCGACGGGGCCGGCGTGGCGGCCGGCGGTGGCACCGCGGCCACCCCGCTGCCGTCGGCGGCCTTGAGCACCTTGCGGAAGCGCAGCTCGGCGGCCTCACCCACCTCGGTGAGGTCCCGGTTTTCACCCGGCAGGGAGATGACGATGTTCCGGTTGCCCTCGGTGACCACCTCGGCCTCGGCCACGCCGAAGGCGTTGACCCGGCTCTCGATGATCTGGCGGGCCTCCTCGAGGTTCTCCGCCGTCGGGGGCTTACCGTCGACGGAGTTGGTCGCCTCCAGCGTCACCCGGGTGCCGCCGATGAGGTCCAGGCCGAGCCGGGGCTCGAGCCGGTCCTTCAAGCTGCCGCTGGCGCCGGAGAAGAACACCAAAAGATAGAGGACCACGAAGATGAACCCGAGCACGGCGAGCTGCCGCCCGGGGCGCATCTGTCCCTGAGGTGGTGCCACGGCTGTCCTGTCTCCCTGTACGGTCGCGCCGCTGTGTGCAGCGGCGGCGGGTGTCGGGCCGGGGGTCCCGGCCGACGGATCTGCCCTGAGCCGACGAGGTGCCGACACGCGGGCCGGTCGCGCCGGCGCGGAACGCCGACGGTCACGGGAACGTGCCGACGTCCGGCGTCGACCCAACTATCCAGTTTTCACGTCTCGTCCGCTGCCCCGTCGGGCGCGGTGGCCCAGGAGCCGGTCGACCGGCCGCACGCCGGACCCGCCAACCCCGGGGCGAGGGGTCAGTCCTTGGCGGTGTCCGCGTCCTCGGTGACCGGCTCGCTCGGCAGCTCCGCGCGGGTGACGACCCGGGCGATGGCCGGACGGGCGTAGCGGGTCTGCACCCCCGGTGCGACCTCGATCAGGACGGTGTCGTCCTCGATACCGGTGACCGTGCCGTAGAGCCCGCCGATGGTCACGACCTCGTCGCCGGGGCCGAGGTTGGACTGCATGGCCTCCGACTCGCGGCGGCGCTTCTGCTGGGGCCGGATCATCATGAAATACATGACACCGAAGAGCAGGGCGATCATCAGGATCGGCGTGAAGCTGCCGGCCCCGCCACCCGCTGCTGCGTAATGCACGGTTACTGACCTTCCCATTGGCCACCTGCCCGGCACCTGGGGTGCCGGAGCGGAGGCGGATTCTCACGTCCTGTACAGACCGCGGCGAAGTCTAATCCCTGCACCTGAGAACACCGAATGCGGTGCAGATCACGTTCACATCACGGCTGATCGGCGTCCAACGAGAACAGATCGGGCGCCACTGGGACATCCACCCCAAATGTACCATTCGGTGGTGTTCGACCCAGATGCCGCCAGGCGGCCTCGGTGGCGACCCGCCCCCGGGGCGTACGGGCGAGCAGACCGGCACGGACCAGGAACGGCTCGCAGACCTCCTCGACCGTGTCCGGCTGCTCCCCCACCGCCACGGCGAGGGTCGACAGACCGACCGGGCCGCCCCGGAACGAGTCGACCAACGCGGTCAGCACCGCGCGGTCCAGCCGATCGAGGCCGAGCGCGTCCACGTCGTACACGATCAGGGCGGCACGGGCGGTGTCGAGATCGACCACCCCGTCGGCCCGCACCTCGGCGTAGTCGCGGACCCGGCGCAGCAGCCGGTTGGCGATCCGCGGCGTGCCCCGGGACCGACCGGCGATCTCGGTCGCGCCGTCGGGGGTGATCGGCACGCCGAGAATCCGCGCCGAGCGGTGCAGCAGCGTCTCCAGATCCGCCGGGGCGTAGAAGTCGAGGTGCGCGACGAAGCCGAACCGGTCCCGCATCGGCCCGGTCAACAGCCCCGAGCGGGTCGTCGCGCCGACCAGGGTGAACGGCTCGACGTCCAGCGGAATCGCGGTCGCCCCCGGCCCCTTGCCGACCACCACGTCGACCCGGAAGTCCTCCATGGCGCTGTAGAGCAGCTCCTCGGCGGGCCGCGCGATGCGGTGGATCTCGTCGATGAAGAGCACGTCGCCCTCGGCCAGGCTGGTCAGGATCGCCGCCAGATCACCGGAACGCTCGATCGCCGGGCCGCTGGTCACCCGGATGCCCGCGCCCAGCTCTGCGGCGACGATGTTCGCCAGACTCGTCTTGCCCAACCCGGGCGGGCCGGAGAGCAGGATGTGATCCGGTGGCGACCCCCGCCGCATCGCGCCCTGCAACAACAGGTCGAGCTGGTCGCGCACCCGGTCCTGGGCGATGAACTCGGCCAGCCGCTTCGGCCGTACCGTGGCCTCCGCGTCACGGTCGGCGTCACTGACGTACGCCGAGACAAGCCCGTCGGTCTCGCTCATCATGCCGCCTTCATTCGCGACTGCGGGGCTCGCAACCCCGGCTCACTCCTCGCGCTCATCGGGTGCGACCGAGCAGGCGGATGGCCTGCTTGAGCAGGACCGGCACCGGCGGGGTCTCGCCCTCGATCGTCTCCGCCACGGCGGCCACCGCCTGATCGGCCTGACCGGCCGTCCAGCCCAGGCCGACCAGTGCCTGCCGGACCTGGTCGGGCCAGCTGCCGCCGGTTACCCCGGCCACGCCGTCGGCGCCGATCGGCACCGGGCCGATCCGGTCGCGCAGCTCCAGCACCAGACGTTCGGCGCCTTTCTTGCCGATCCCGGGCACCCGGGTCAGCGCGGCCGTGTCGGCGTTGGCGATCGCCTTGCGAACCGCATCCGGGGTGTGCACGGCCAGCACCGCCTGGGCCAGCCGTGGGCCAACCCCGCTGGCGGTCTGGAGCAGCTCGAACAGCGATTTGGCGTCGTCGTCGGCGAAGCCGTAGAGGGTCAGCGAATCTTCCCGGACGATCAGGCTGGTGGCGAGCCGGGCGACCTGCCCGACACGCAGCTCAGCCAGTGTCCCGGGGGCGCAGTGCACGGCGAGGCCGACACCGCCAACCTCGATCACGGCTTGGTCGGGGCCCGTCGCGGTCACCGTGCCGCGCACGCTGGCGATCATCGCGCTCCTGCTTCCTCTCTTTTGCTCATCACTGAGCGGATCGGATGGTTCGCTCTCCGCTCAGGCGGGGCTGGGCTGGAGTCCTGGATCGGCAGTCTGATCCGTTGGCGATCGGCCCGTTCCTGCAGGATCTGCTTCACCCGCTGGTGCGAGGTGTGCAGGGCGATGTCGGGGTCGCCTATTCGTTGCAGGATGTTGATCGCAGCGTTCACGTCGGCCTGCCACACGACCCTGCACCAGGTGCAGTGAAGCCGATCCCCGTAGCGGCGGGCGAGACTGCCGCAGCGGTGACAGGCTTGTGAGGTGTAGGCGGCGTTGACGTGCACGAGCGCAGAACCTCTGCGCTCCGACACGCTCTTCAGCGCCTCCGCGGTGACTCCCTTGGTCCACGCGGCCAAGCGCCGGTTGGTGTTCCTGCCCAACGACCTGCGTCCGTTGAAGGTCGCGGTGAGGTCCTCGGCCACCACCGTGGCGGCCTTGTCGACGACGCGATGCACCGCGGTGAACGTTTCGGTGCGTACCATCGACTCCCACCGTGCCCGTCGACGGGCTCGTTTGGCGGTACCGAAGTTGTTGCGGGCGATCCGGTCGGCCTTAGCGTGGTCGCCACGGGTCCGGGCGGTGTTGGCGATCGAGCGCAACTTAGCTCGACGCTGGCCCTTGGCCTTGCGGCGGTCAGACTCGGTGCTCAGCAGGGCGCCGAGCTCTACGCCATGGTGGTTGCCGTCCGAGTCAGTCAGCGCCTCGCTGTAGCCCTTGTCTACACCAATGGTGGCCGGCCCGCACGGCTTCTGGGAAGTCCTCATTGTGCCGGCGTCGATCTGGTGGTGTACCTCGACCGTGCCCTCGCATAGGATCAACCGCAGCGTTCCAGTGGGGGCGACGCTGGTGTTCAGCGGAATTCGTACCATCTGCCGCCTGCGCAGGCCGGGCACCGCCAACCATAAACGGCCACGCCCGTCGGCGAGACAGTGGTGCTGATCGGCGCGGACCACAATCTGGTTGTGCGTTCTGTTGCGGCCCCGCCCCCAATGCTTGCGCACCTGCCGAGCCAAGAACGAATCATCTGCCCATCGGTCGGCTTTCAGCGCGGCGTACAGCCGTTTCCGTTCCTGCGGATCGCTGGTACGACGGCTTATCGCACGCCGTACGTCGACCTTCGCCGACGCCAGGCTCGCCGCGATGTCGGCCATGGCATCACGCACGGTCTCCTTCCAGGCGTTCGCCAAGACACCGAAACGTTCGTGCGTGCCATCGGCCAGCCACCGGTCGCGGACCTGACGGTCCCTAAGCCCGGCACCGACCCCGCTTACTGAGCCGTAGCGCTGCCACACTTCGCTGCGAACCCGGCCCAGCCGGCGGGCCTGCTCGGCCAGGGCTGAGTACTTAAGCTCGTTGATTCGGTGCGAGTATGCGACCCGGGTGACCTTCACCGGGAATCACCCCTGGCCAGATCAGCCCTCTTTAGCTCACCCTGACACCGGCGCAGGCCATCCAACCGAAACGAAAAACTGCGCTCGACGGCCAGCAGGTACTCAATCTGGTCCTGCCGCGGGGACACGACCTTCCCATCGACAACCACACTCTCGCGGCCATCCCAGAAGTTGACTTGCTCCAGAGCATCGAAGCCGAACCAGGCCAGACGATCCTCCTGCGTCACCACTAGGAGACTCCTCCTCGTCGTGCCCGGTCGGCCGCGGCGGCCAGCTTGGAGCGGGTCCCGCCGCGCCAGACGTGGCAGATGGCCAGGGCCAGCGCGTCGGCGGCGTCGGCCGGCTTCGGCGGCTCGGCCAACCGCAGCAGCCGGGTCACCATGGCGGTCATCTGCGCCTTGTCGGCCTGACCGGAGCCCGTCACCGCCGCCTTCACCTCACTCGGGGTGTACGTCTGCACCGGCAGCCCGGCGCGCGCTCCGGCCAGCACGGCAATGCCGCTGGCCTGCGCGGTGCCCATCACCGTACGCACGTTGTGCTGGCTGAACACGCGCTCGACGGCAACGCTCTCCGGCCGGTGCTCGGCGACCAGCTCGGTCAGCGACCGATCCAGGTGCAGCAGTCGCAGCGACAGGTCATCGGCCGGGTCGGTGTAGACCACGTAGTAGGCGATCAGGGTGCAGGGTCGGCCGGGCACACCCTCGACCACGCCCACCCCACACCGGGTCAACCCCGGGTCAACCCCGAGAACCCGCACGCCGCCCCCTCCCCCGAACCGTTACCAGTACGTGTGTTCGACACCCTACTGCCCGCCCTCCCACGGGCCCCACGGGACACGCCCGCCCCTGTCGATCATGGAGTGGTGCTGGGCGACAGATGCCGCGGAAGTGCCGTGATCGGGCACCACGACCCCATGATCGACGCGAGCAGGCCGGGGACCTGTCCCGCCTTGGGGGCCACACAGACTTGGTGTGGAGTATGTGTGGCCGGCCCATGTGCTCGGAGACGTACAGCTCGTAACTTCTTGCGCCATGACGGCAGAACCCGTGGCGGTCCCCCACGTCGTGCAGGTCGACCTCGCCGGTCGGACCGCCCTGGTCACCGGAGGCGGCAGCGGCATCGGGCGGGCCTGCGCCCTTCGGCTGGGCGCGGCCGGCGCCAAGGTGCTCGTGGTGGACCGCAACCTGGAGGCGGCCAAGGCGGTGGCCGCCGAGGCCGGCGGGCGTGCCGAGGGCGTCGACCTGTCCGACGTCGCAGCGGTGGACTCCCTCGACGTGGACGTGGACATCGTGGTGAACAACGCCGGGCTCCAGCACGTCGCGCCGGTGCAGGACTTCCCCGTCGAGCGTTTCGAGTACATCCAGCGGGTGATGGTGGAGGCGCCGTTCCTGCTGATCCGCCGGGCGCTGCCGCACATGTACGCCCGGGGGTGGGGGCGCATCGTGAACATCTCCTCCGTGCACGGATTGCGGGCCTCGCCGTACAAGGCGGCCTACGTCTCGGCCAAGCACGCCCTGGAAGGGCTGTCGAAGGTGGTCGCCCTGGAGGGTGCACCGCACGGGGTCACCGCCAACTGCATCAACCCGGCGTACGTGCGCACCGCCCTGGTGGAGAGCCAGATCGCCGACCAGGCGGCCAGCCACGGCATCGGCGAGGCCGAGGTGATCGAGAAGATCATGCTGGCCCGGGCGGCGATCAAGCGACTGATCGAACCGGAGGAGGTCGCCGAGCTGCTGGCGTACCTCTGCTCGCCGCCGGCGGCGTTCATCACCGGCGCGTCGATCGCCCTCGACGGGGGCTGGACGGCCAACTAGTGGGCCTGAGCACAATGTCGACCATGTCATCGCCGGTGGAGTTCCTGGAACTGCTCGCCCGTGAGGCCGCGGCGGTCGAGTTCGAGGGCCCGCTGGTGGCCGCGCGGGCCGCCGGGCTGCCGCCCGACCGGCTGGCCGAGCTGGAGCAGGCCAAGACGGTGGCGTTGCGCGTCCGGGCGTTGCTGGAGCGCCGGCGCCGCCGCGAGACCGAGCTGTCCGGCCTGTACGACACGGTCAGCGACCTGGCCGGGCTACGCGACCTGGACGACGTGCTGCGGGCGATCGTGCACCGGGCTCGCAACCTGCTCGGCGCCGACGTGGCCTACATGACGCTCAACGACGACGAGCGCGGCGACACCTACATGCGGGTGACCGACGGGTCGGTCTCGGCCCGCTTCCAGCGGCTGCGACTGCCGATGGGCGCCGGACTCGGCGGCCTGGTGGCCCAGTCCGGCGCCCCGTACGTCACCGCGAACTACGGTGAGGACGCGCGCTTCCACCACACCGGTGAGATCGACGCCGGGGTCGGCGAGGAGGGCCTGGTGGCGATCCTCGGCGTGCCGTTGCGGCTCGGCTCCACCTCGATCGGCGTGCTCTACGCGGCCAATCGTTCGGCCCGGCCGTTCGTCCGGGAGGAGGTGGCGCTGCTGGTCTCCCTCGCCGCGCACGCCGCGGTGGCGATCGACACCGCCCGGCTGCTGACCGAGACCCGATCGGCGCTGGCCGAGCTGTCGGCGGCGAACACCACCATCCGGGCGCACAGCAGCTCGGTGGAGCGGGCCGCGGCGGCACATGACCGGATGACCGCGCTGGTGCTGCGCGGCGGCGGCGTGGAGGACGTGGCGGCCGCGGTGACCGAGGTGCTGGGTGGCGCCCTGCTGGCGCTGGACGCCGAGGGTCGGCTGCTGGCCCGGGTCGGCGAGATCGACGAGCCGGACCGGGCGGACATCGTCGAGGCCGTGGCCGCGTCCCGGACCGAGGGGCGCAGCGTTCGACGCGCCCCCCTCTGGTACGCGGCCGTGGTGGCGGGCGCGGAGAACCTGGGCGCCCTGGTGCTACGCCCGGACGACGAGCTGGTCGACGCCGACCAGCGGATCCTGGAACGCGCCGCCCTGGTGACCGCCCTGCTGCTGCTGTTCCGCCGGACGGTCGCCGAGGCGGAGGGGCGGGTCCGCGGCGAGCTGCTCGACGACCTGATCGCCCGTCCGTTGCGCGACACCGACGCGCTGCGCAGCCGGGCCCGCCGGCTCGGGGTGGACCTGGACGCGCCGCACGTGCTGGTGGCGGTGGGCGACGACGCGATCGCCGCGACCGGTTCGGCCCGGCAGCGGGTGCTCTCCTGGGCCACCACGTACGCCTCGGCGCGTGGCGGGCTGGCCGCGGCGCGCGACGGTCGGGTGGTGCTGATGTTGCCGGGGCTCGACGCCGGTGGCAGTGCCCGTGCGGTGGCCCGGGACCTGTCCCGGGTGACCGGCCGACCGGTGACCGCCGGGGCGAGTGGTCCGTCGACCGGGCCGGCGGCGCTGGGCGGGACGTTCCACGAGGCGGACCGCTGCCTGACCGCACTGGGCGCACTGGGTCGTGCAGGTCAGGGGGCGAGCACCGCGGAGTTGGGCTTTGTCGGGCTGCTGTTGGGCACGGTGGGTGACCGGGGTGAGAAGGACGTCGCCCAGTTCCTCACCGCCACCGTCGGGCCGGTGGTCGACTACGACGCACGGCGGGGCACGGCACTGGTGAAGACGTTGGAGGCGTACTTCGGGGTGGGTGGCAGTCTGGCCCGTGCCGCCGAGCAGCTGCACGTGCACGTCAACACGGTGACCCAGCGGTTGGAGCGGGTCGGGCAGCTGCTCGGCGCCGACTGGCAGAAGCCCGAGCGGGCGCTGGAGGTGCAGCTCGCGCTGCGCCTGCACCGGCTGCGCGCCCCGGCCGCCTGACCCGGGGCGGACCCGGGTCGGGCCCGGCGAGCCGGGTCAGCGGGCGTGGATGCCCTCCAGCACGGCGTCGACGACCCGCTCGGGCAGGGTCTGCTCGTCGAGGTCCGGATTCCACTGCAGCACCCGCTGGATCAGCATCGGCCCGGTGAGCAGCGCCATCGTCACCTCCACGTCGATGTCGGCCCGGAGCACCCCCTCGTCGATGCCGCGCCGCAGCACCTCGCGCATCAGCTGCCGCCGGGGCGCGATGATGTTCTGGTAGAGCTGGAACTGGTCCGCGCTGCGGTTCACGGCGGGCGCCAGGCAGGGCATGATCTTCGCCGCTCGCGGGTCGACGTTCTTGCCGATCGCGCCGACCAGCAACACCAGGTCGTCGCGGACGGAGTGGCCCGCCGGCTGCGCCATGACGCCCTTGAGTCGCCGCAGCGCGTCCAGCAGCAACGCGTCCTTGCCCGCCCAACGGCGATAGATGGTGGCCTTGCCGACCCCGGCGCGAGCGGCGATCGCTTCGATCGAGAGCGCCTCGATGGTGCTGCCCTCGGCGAGCAGGTCGAGGGTCGCCTCGATGATCGCCTCGTCGGCGCGGATGCTCCGCGGTCGCCCGGGCGACCGCGGAGCATCGGCAGTGGACGTCATGTCCGCCATTCTCCCCGAACCTATGCCGTGCCGGCCAGTTCGGGCTCGGCGACCGGAGCCGCCGGGGCGAGGCTGGTGTCCTCCCGGCCCGGCATCCAGCGCAGCACCACGATGATCCCGAGCGCGGCGATCACCGCGGAGAGCCCGGCCGCCCAGTGCATGGCGGTGACGAAGGCGTCGTTGGCCGCCGAGATCAGCGCCGGTGCCGCCGGGCCGAGCTGGGCCGCCGCCGCGTACGCCCCGGAGATCGACTCGTTGGCCGCGTCGTGGGCCTGCGTGGGCAGACCGGTCAGCGCGTCACCGATGTCGCTGCGGTAGACCGCGGAGAGCACCGAGCCGAGGACCGCCACGCCGAGCGCGCCGGCCACCTGGCGGACGGTGTTACTCACGGCGGAGCCCACACCGGCCTTCTCCCGGGGCAGCGCCGACATGATCGATTCGGTGGCCGGCGGCATGATGTTGGCCATCCCGGCGCCCTGGATGAGGAAGACGAGCAGCACGATCCAGATCGGGGTGGAGGCGCCGATGAAGACGAAGGCGCCGAGCGACACCGCGGTCAGCGCCAACCCGACGGTGGCGACGGCCCGGCCACCGTAGCGGCGGACCATCGCGGCGCTGCGCGGCGCGAAGATCAGCTGAGCGCCGGCGAAGGGCAGGAAGAGCAGGCCGGTCTGCAGCGGGCTGTAGTCGCGGACGAGTTGCAGGTAGAACGAGCCGAAGAACATCGAGCCCATCGCGGCGAAGAACACCAGGCCGACGATGGCGACCGGCGCGGCGAACCGGGGCACCTTGAACAGCCGGACGTCCAGCGACGGGTGGTCGCTGCTCCGCTCGTGCTGCACGAACCAGGCCAGCACCGCGAGCCCGACCAGGATCGAGCCCCAGGCCAGCGGGCGGCCGAAGCCGTGCTCGCCGCCGTCGATGATGCCGTAGGAGAGGGCGACCAGGCCGACCACGGAGAGCAGGACGCCGAGCACGTCGATGCGACCCGGCTGCGGGTCACGCGACTCGGGGACCAGCAGCGCGACCAGGACCACACCGGCGACGACCACCGGCACGTTGATCAGGAAGACCGAGCCCCACCAGAAGTGCTCCAGCAGCGCGCCGCCGAGGATCGGGCCGATCGCCACGGCGAGACCGACCGCGCCGGCCCAGACCCCGATGGCCCGACCACGCTCGCGCGGGTCGAAGACGTTGGAGATGATCGACAGCGTCACCGGCATGATGGCCGCGCCGCCGACACCCATCAGGGCGCGGGCCGCGATCAGTTGGGCCGGGCTGTCCGCGTACGCGGAGAGCAGCGACGCCAGGCCGAACAGCGCCAGACCGATCATCAGGAAGCGCTTGCGGCCGGCGCGGTCGCCGAGCACCCCGAAGGTGAACAGCAGCCCGGCGAAGACGAGGGTGTAGGAGTTGATGGACCACTCCAGCTGGCCCTGGCTGGCGCCGAGGCCGTGCACCGGGTCGGCCAGGGTGCGCAGGGCGACGTTGAGGATCGTGTTGTCGAGGACGACCACGAGGAGGCTGATCACCAGCACCCCCAGGATCGCCCACCGCCTCGGGTGTCCGGTGTTGTTGTGCAGCTCCATGCCTGACTTTCCCCCCACGCTTGTCACCCGCGACGCAATACGATACGGGTCAGACTCGTAACCTGAGTCAGCCTACGACGCGCATTAACGATACGGCACCGGTCCGTATCGAATGTGGCTGGCGTCACGCACGGACGCCCGCTGGTCGACGCAGTTCCGGTCCGCACCCGAACCGGCGTGCCCCACGACGAGCGGGCGGCATGAGCGTGGCGACACCGCACCAGACGAACCCCCCGGGTAGACGTTCCCTACCCGGGGGGTTCGCTGAAACGGCGCGCGGCGGACGCGCGGTCCGCGGGACTCAGCGGCGGCGGGCCGCCAGCCGCTGGGCCAGCGCGGCGACGCTGCCCCAGATGCCGCGCCGGAACAGCACCACGACGAGGACGAAGATGCCGCCGGTCACCAGGCCGATCGCCTCGAACCCGGAGAACGACAACCAGTCCTCCAGCCGGACCACGATTCCGGCGCCGAGCACCCCGCCCCAGAGGGTGCCGATCCCGCCGAGCACCACCACGATCACGGCCTTGCCGGACGTGGTCCAGTGCAGCACGTCCAGCGAGACGAACCGGTGGCCGACCGCGAACAACCCGCCACCGAGGCCGGCGATGAACCCGGAGAGCACGAACGCGGTGAGCTTGTAGCGGTGCACCGGGTAGCCCAGCGCCCGCGCCCGGGCCGGATTGTCCCGGATGCCGACCAGCACCCGGCCGAACGGTGAGTGCACGATCCGCCAGGCCGCGGCCAGACCGAGCAGCACGATCGGCAGGATCGCGTAGTAGAAGAAGTAGTCGTCGGTGAGGTCCCAGCCGAACAGCTCCCGGGGCACGCCCTGGAGCCCGTTCTCGCCCTGGGTCACCGAGCGCCACTCGTTGGCCACGTAGTAGACCATCTGGGCGAAGGCCAGGGTCACCATCGCGAAGTAGATGCCGGTCCGCTTGACCGCCAGGTAACCGATCGGCACCGCCAGCACGGCCGCGGCGAGCGCGCCCGCCAGCACGGCGAGCGGGAACGGCAGACCGGCGTGGATGGCCACCAACCCGGTGACGTACGCCGAGGTGCCCCAGAACGCGGCGTGCCCGAAGGACATCAGCCCGGTGAAGCCGAGCAGCAGGTCCACCGCCACGGCGAACAGCGCCCAGCAGAGGATGTCCACCGCGACCGCCGGGTAGAGGCCGTTGGGCAGCCACGCCGCGACGGCCAGCCCGACGGCGAGCAGCGCGTACCGCACCCAGCCGGGGGCCCGAGCCACGGCGATCAGCCCGGACGGCGGCGTCGAACGGGACGCGTCGGCGGGAGTGTCCACGGTGCTGGTCATGCCGGCGCCTCCTCACGACCGAACAGGCCAGCCGGCCGCCAGAGCAGCACGCCGGCCATCACGATGAAGACGATCGTCTGCGACACGATCGGGAAGTCGGACAGGTACGCCTCACCCCACGACTGGACCAGGCCGATGCCGAATCCGGCGGCGACCGAGCCGAAGATCGAGCCCAGCCCGCCGATCACCACCACCGCGAAGACCACGATGATCAGGTCCGCGCCCATCAGCGGGTTGACCGCGCGCATCGGCGCGGCCAGCACACCGGCCAGCCCGGCCAGCCCGATGCCGAAGCCGAAGACCGGGGTCACCCACCGTCCGACGTCGATACCGAACGCGCGGGTCAGGTCGGGCCGCTCGGTGGAGGCGCGGACCACCATTCCGATCCGGGTACGGGTGAGCACCCACCACACCGCGACGCAGAGCAGCACCGCGAAGCCCAGGATGAACACCCGGTACGTCGGGAAGTCGAACAGCCCGAAGTTCACCGTCCCGCTCAACAGCGACGGGGTGGCGTACGGACTGGACTGCACGCCGTACCGCAGCTTCACCAGATCCTGCAGGATGAGTGTCAGGCCGAAGGTGAGCAGGAAGTTGTAGAGCGGGTCGAGCGTGGTCAGCCGGTGGATCACGGCGCGTTCGAGCGCCATGCCGAGCAGGCCCAGCCCCACCGGCATGATCACCAGGGCGGCCCAGAACGGCACACCTGCCTCGGTGAGCAGCACGTACGCGCCGAACGCCCCGAGCATGTAGAACGCGCCGTGCGCGAAGTTGACCACCCGCAGCATGCCGAAGATGACCGCGAGCCCGAGGGCGAGCAGGGCGTAGAACGCCCCGCTCACCAACCCGTTGAACGTGTTCTGCGCGAATCCGCTCACAGCGTCACACGCTCACAGCTTGCAGTCCGCGGAAGGCGCGCGGAACGCCTCCGCGGCGGGGATCGTCTGGAGCACCTTCACGTAGTCCCACGGCTCGGTCACCTCGGACTGCGGCTTCACCTGGGCCAGGTACGCGTCGTGCACCACCCGGTGGTCCTCGGCGCGGATCTTGCCGTTGCGCAGGAAGACGTCCTCGACGGTCTTGCCCTCCAGGCCCTTGACCACGGCGTCGGCGTCGTCGGTGCCGGCGGCCTGCACCGCCTCCAGGTACTGCAACGCGGCGGAGTAGTTGGCCGCGTGCGCGAACGTCGGCCGGGTGCCGGCCTTCTGCTGGAAGCGGTCGGCGAACTCCCGGTTCTTCGTGTCGAAGTTCCAGTACCAGGCGTCGGTGTACGTGGTGCCGGCCAGGGCAGCCGGGGTGAGCGAGTGGATGTCGGTGAGGAACATCAGCCCCACCGCCAGGTCGACGCCCTTCTCCCGCAGCTTGAACTCGTTGTACTGCTTCACCACGTTGACCAGCTCCGCGCCGGCCTGCATGGTGCCCAGCACGTCCGGCTTCGGGTTCAGGTTGGGCGCCTTGAGCAGGAAGGTGGAGAAGTCGCCGCTGGTGTTCGGGAACGGCGCGCCGTCCTTGCCGACCACCGTGCCGCCGGCCGCCGTGATCGCCGTGGAGAAGCTCTTCTCCATGTCCTGACCGAAGGCGTAGTTCGGGTACAGGATGTACCAGTTCTTGCCGATCTGCTCGGTGGTGGTCTTCCCGGTGCCGTTGGCCAGCATGTACGTGTCGTACGCGTAGTGGAAGGTGTACTTGTTGCAGCTCTTGCCGGTCAGATCGGTGGTCGCCGCCCCGATGTTGAAGTAGAGCTTCTTCTTCTCCTTCGCCACGTCGGCGACCTTCAGCGCCGCCGACGAGGTGGGCACGTCCAGGATCAGGTCGACGCCCTTGCGGTCGTACATCTCCTGGGCCTTGGAGTTGGCCACGTCCGGCTTGTTCTGGTGGTCGGCGGTCTCCACGGTGATGTTCTTGGTCACCGCCTTGTCGCCGTACTTCGCGGTGAAGTCGGCGATGGCCATCTCCACCGCGGTCACCGAGTTCTTGCCGGACAACTCCGAGTACACCCCGGACTGGTCGTTGAGCACGCCCAGCACGACCTTGTCGCCGGTCAGCTTCTGGTCGCCACCCGACTGGGGGCCACCGCCGCCGCAACCGGCGACCAGCACCACCGCGGCCGACGCCGCGGCCACACCCACCGTCCTGCGCATGCCCACTCCATCCATCCCGTGCGTCGTCGCGCGGGTCGTCGTTGGAAAAATCAGATCCCGAGGTACGCGAGCAGTTCGCGTTCCCGCGAACGCACCTCGGAGTTGTCCATCGCCTCGGCGACGCGTCCCTCGGCCAGCAGGTAGTGCCGGTCGGCGACTCCCGTGGCGAAGTGCAGGTTCTGTTCGACCAGCAGCACGGTCACCCCGTGCCGCTTGGCCTCCCGCAGCAGGTCACCGACCTGCTGCACCAGCAGTGGCGACAGCCCTTCGGTGGGCTCGTCGCAGAGCAGCAGGCGGGCGCCCATCCGCAGCACCCGGGCCAGCGCGAGCATCTGCTGCTCGCCGCCGGAGAGCATGGTGGCCGCCGAGTCCCGCCGGGTGTAGAGGGCGGGGAACGCGTCGTACACCCGCTCCAGCGACCACGGGTCGGGACCGACCGTGGGCGGCAGGGTGAGGTTCTCGGTGACGGTCAGGGTGGCGTAGCTGCCCCGGTCGTCGGGCACCCAGCCCAGCCCCAGGCGGGCACGCTTGTGCGCCGACAGCCTGGCGACGTCGCGCCCGTCCACCTCGACCGTGCCGCGCTGGCCGGGGTGCAGCCCCATCACGCAGCGCAGCAGGGTGGACTTTCCGGCGCCGTTTCGCCCGACCAGGGTGACCACCTCGCCGGCGGCGACCTGGAGGCTGACCTCCCGCAGCACCTGCGCCTCGCCGTACCAGGCGGAGAGGTTGTCAATGCGCAGCATCAGCGGCTCCCAGGTAGGCGGTGATCACGCGCTCGTCCGCGCGGACCTGCTCGTACGGGCCCTCGACGAGGATCTTTCCGGCCTGGAGCACGGTGACGGTGTCGGCCAGCCGCCCGACGACGCTCATGTTGTGCTCGACCATCACCACGGTCCGGCCCTGGCGGACACGGCTGATCAGCTCGACCGTGCGGTCGACGTCCTCGAGCCCCATCCCGGCGGTCGGCTCGTCGAGCAGCAGCACCTTCGGGTCCAGCGCCAGGGCGATCGCCAACTCCAGGGCCCGCTTGCGGCCGTACGCCAGCGACTCGGACGGGGCCTGCGCCAGGTCGGCCAGCCCCACCATGGCCAGCAACTCGTCGGCCCGCTCGGTGTAGCGGCCCATCAGCTTGGCCGAACGCCAGAACCGCCAGCCCAGTCCGCTCGACGACTGGAGGGCCAGCGCCACGTGCTCCCGGGCGGAGAGCTGCGGAAAGAGGCTGGTGATCTGGAACGAGCGGGCCACACCGAGCCGTGCCACCTGCTCCGGGGGCAGCCCGGTGACGTCCCGCCCGTCCAGCTCGATCCGCCCGCCGCTGGGTCGCAGGAAGCCGGTGAGCAGGTTGAACAGGGTGGTCTTGCCGGCGCCGTTCGGGCCGACCAAAGCGTGCACACTCTCCGGCGCGACGTCGAGGTCGACGTCGTCGACCGCCCGGAAGCCCCGGAAGTCCCGGGTCAGCCCACGGGCTGACAGGAGCGCTTGCCCGGCCATCGCCTCATCCTCCGCACGGTCGCGGCGACGGTCGGTTAGGTGACCGTGGTCACAGGCCCGTCGCGTGGACGAAACCTACGGCGGGCCGCGCGAGTCGAGCCATGTCGGTGGACTCCATATTCGACCGGCAGAGGGCGTGCGCCGACACCACTCCCGCGTACCACCGGCTTGACCGAGCCACCTAGGTTGATGATCCACACAGCCCAACGAAAGGCCCCCAACCCATGCCCGTCGGCTTCACCATGGCGATCGTCCTCGCCGTCGCCCTGGCGGTCTGCGCCGTCCTGGCTCTCGTCGCTCCGCGCAGCGCGGTGAAGCGGACGGCCGCGTTCGCGGCGCTCGGCTTCCTGGCCCTCACCCTGCTGGTCGGTGTCGCCTCCAGCGCCCACTCGGTGCCCATCCGCTCGGTGGGCATCGTCACCAGCTTCGGCAAGCCCACCGGCGAGGTGACCGGTTCCGGCCTGAAGTGGGTGGCGCCCTGGCAGAAGGTCGGCGAGTGGGACGCGGGCCGCCAGAAGTACGACCACATCGGCGGCGACAACTGCGTCCGGGTCCGCACCGGCACGCTCGCCGACGCCTGCGTCGAGGTGCTCGTCGAGTGGCAGGTCAAGCCGGAGAACGCGCCGAAGCAGTTCATGGACTACAAGGGAGACTTCGACAGCTTCCGGGGTCAGCGGGTGGGCGTGCAGCTCGACAGCGCCGTCAACGACGCCTTCGCCGCGTACAACCCGCTGGAGAAGATCGACGCCCAGACCGGTGACCTCAACGTCGACCTGAAGCCGTTCGCGGCGAACATCAAGACCAGCGCGGAGTCCCGGCTCGCCACCGACGTCGACATCCTCTCGGTGACCATCACCCGGGTGAACCACGACGACAAGACCGAGGGCAACATCAAGGCGTTCCAGGACAAGCTGGCCCAGACCCGCAACCTGGAGCAGGACCGCAAGAACGCCGAGATCTCCAAGCAGATCACCGAGACCAACGCGAAGGTCGACAAGGTGACCCGCTGCCTGGAGATCGCCGAGAAGAACGGCGCCAACCCGGGGCTCTGCATCAACCCGGGCATCGTCACCGGCAAGTGACCGGGACCGGCCCACCCGTTCCGGGTGGGCCGGTCACCCGGCGATCGTCACGCGGCGACGGCGTACTCCGGCAGGGTCAACCCGTCGGCCCGGCTGAAGACGAGCCTGGCCGTGAGCCCTCGCAACGGGCGGGAGGTCATCGCCCGCATGGTCGCGTCGCGCACACGGATCGCGGTCCGTGTCGCCGGCAGGAAGCCGGAGACGCCTCCGCCCGGTAGATCCTGGCCGCGCGCCACGTGCGCCCGCAGCGCCTCCTCGTAGCGGCGGTACGCGACCACGTGGTCACCCCGGGCCGCCGCCAGCTCACCGGCGAGCACGTACGCCCCGACCAGGGACAGGCTGGTTCCCTGCCCGGTCAGTGGGGACGGGCACCAGGCGGCGTCGCCGAGCAGCGCCACCCGCCCGGTGCTCCAGGTGTCCATCCGCACCTGCCCGTAGGAGTCGAAATAGAAATCGGGGGCGTCGGGCATCGCGGCCAGCAGTTCCCCGGTCCGCCAGCCGACGTCGGCGAAGCGCTCGGCGAGGAAACGCTGCTGGGCGTTCCGGTCCCGGCGGTCCAGGTCGAGCGGTGGGGAGACGAAGCTGAACAGCGCGCTGCTCGCGCCGTGCCGGGTCGGACGGGTGCCCACCACCCGACCACCCGGAGCGTTGTGCAGCTCGAACCAGCCCGTCTCGTCCCGGTACGGAGTGGTGAAGTAGGCCAGGTAGGCCCCGAGCGGCCGGACGTACGCCGACTCGGGGCCGAAGGCCAGTGCCCGGGTACGCGAGTGCGAGCCGTCCGCCCCGACGACCAGGTCCACGGTCCGCGGGGCGGATCGCGCGAAGGTGAGCCGCACCCCGTCCGCGGTCTGGGTGAGTGTCTCGATCGAGTCGTCGAAGACGTACTCCACGTCGGCGCGGGTCTCCTCGTACAGCAGACGGGCCAGGTCGCCGCGCTCGATCTCGATGTCGGCGACGATGCCCTCGCCACCGAAGGCGTGCACCGGCATCCGGTAGCGCGTCCGACCCCGCGCGTCGACGCCCGCCATGCCCTGCTCCCGCACGCACTCGGCCCGGATCCGGGCGGTGAGGCCCATCCGGTCGACGACCTCCCGGGCGGTCCCCCGCACGTCCACCGCCTGCCCGCCGGGGCGCAGCCCGGCCGCCCGCTCCACGACGGTGACGGCGAAGCCGTGCCGGCGCAGCCAGAAGGCCAGCGCGGGGCCGGCCACACCGGCGCCGGAGATGAGTACGGTCCTGTCGTCCATCGCACCGCTCCTGAGATCGTGCTTTACACCGTCAACCCAGCCGTCACCGCGGCTCGGTCGGGAGGTCGTCCCGCGCAGCGAACGGTAGTCACACGGGGGAGCCACGTGCTCGGCCCGACCTAGTACGCTGCGCCAGATAGGGCCGCCCAGAGCCGCCAGTACTAGTACGCTGCAGCGGAGGTGCGCCATGACCGGTTCCGAGCCGCCGTACCGGCGGATCGCCGCGGAGATCCGCCGCCGGGTCGACCTCGGGGAGCTGCGTCCGGGCGATCGGGTGCCGTCGGCCCGGCAGCTCACCCGCGAGCACGGGGTGGCCATCGCCACCGCCACCAAGGTCCTCGCGCTGCTGCGTGACGAGGGGCTGGTGCTGACCCGACCGGGCGCGGGCACGGTGGTGGCCCCGGCCCACGCGACGGTGCCGCAGGCGCGCCGGAGCACCGGTGCCGCGGAGCCGGAGCTGACCCGGGAGCGGCTGATCCGGGCCGCGATCGCCCGGGCCGACGAGGGCGGCCTGGCTGCCGTGTCGATGCGGCAGATCGCCGCCGAGCTGAGCGTGTCCACGATGTCGCTCTACCGGCACGTGCGCGGCCGGGACGAGCTGATCCTGACCATGGCCGACGCGGTCCTGGCGAACGCGCCGCTGCCGGCCGTTCCGCCGGCCGGGTGGCGGGCCCAACTGGAGCTGCTCGGCCGAGCACAGTGGGCGACCTACCGGCGGCACCGCTGGCTGCCGCACGCCATCTCGATCGCCCGTCCGCAGGTGCTGCCCCACGCCATGGCGCACACCGAGTGGGGCCTGCGGGCCACCACCGGCCTGGGCCTCGACCGGCACGTGCGCTGGCACGTCGCCATCGCCCTGATGGCGTACGTCCGCGGCATCGCGACGAACCTGGAGATGCGGGCGCAGGCGGAGCAGGACACCGGCCTCACCGACGACGAGTGGGTGGACCGTCAGGTGACCACGTTCCAGCACGCGATCACGAGCCGCGGTTACTCCACGTTGGCCGCGCTCACGGACGAGGGCGACCTGGACCTCGACCTGGAGAGCGTCTTCGAGTTCGGCCTGCGGCGGCTCCTCGACGGCTACGCCGTCCTGATCGAGCAGCCGCCGCCGGCCGACCCTCAGCTCAGTCCGGGAAGCTGACCACCCAGCGGGCGCCCTCGCCCCGGGCCAGCCGGTCGAACGCGGCCGGCGCCTCGTCGAGGGTGACCACCCCGCTGACCAGCGGTGACAGGTCGAGCGTGCCGTCGAGCGCGGCCCGGGCCAGCTCGGGCACCTCGCGGTCCGGGTCGGACGAGCCGTACACCGAGGAGCGCAGCGTCCGGGCGGAGTGGAAGATGTCCAGCGCACCGAGGCTGACCAGGTCGTCCTTGGCGCCCATGCCGACCACGGTCACCGCTCCCCCGCGCCGGGTGAGCCGCCACGCGGCCCGGATGGTGGCCGCGCGGCCGACGCACTCGAAGGCGTGGTCGACGCCCCGACCCTCGGTGCGCGCGCGTACCTCCTTGGAGAGCCGGTCGTCGGAGAGCAGGAAGTCGGTCGCGCCGGCGGCGAGCGCCAGGTCCCGCTTCGCCTCGGCGACGTCGACGGCGAGGATCGGCGTCGCGCCGGCCCGGCGCGCGGCGGTGAGCACGGCGAGCCCGACCCCGCCGAGCCCGACGACGGCGACGGACTCGCCGGGCGTGACCTGGGCGGTGTTGCGGACCGCGCCGGCGCCGGTGAGCACCGCGCAGCCGAGGAGCGCCGCCTGCTCGGCGGGCAGCCCGGCGGGGATCGGGATGACGGCGCTCTCCGGCACCACCACCGCCTCGGCCAGCGCGCCCAGGCCGAGGGTCAGGTGCAACCCGATGCCGTCGTCCATCTCGCCGCGCGCCACCGTCGGGGCGGTGTTCGCGGCGCAGAGCCACGGCTCGTCGTGCCGGCACCACCAGCAGGCCCGACAGGCGGGAGCCCAGTTGAGCACCACGGGCGTGCCCACGGCCAACCCGCTGCCCGGCCCGGCCTCGGCCACCACCCCGGTCGCCTCGTGTCCGAGCACCAGCGGGAACCTCGCGGCGAGGGTGCCGTTCACCATGGACAGGTCGGAGTGGCAGACGCCGGCCGCGCGGATCGTCACCCGCAGTTCGCCGGGGCCGGGCGCGGGCAGGCGTACCCGCTCGACCCGCAGCTCGCCGTCGGACGCACGCGCGACAAGCGCGCGAACCGTGACCGGCTCGGTGCCGCCCGCCGGCTCGGTGCCGCTCATCGCTGGATCGCCTTCAGCTCGCTGAACTCGGCGAGACCGTGCACGCCCAACTCGCGGCCGAGGCCGGACTGTTTGTAACCGCCGAACGGGGCGAGCGGGTTGAACGGCGCGCCGTTGATGTCGACCGCGCCGGTCCGCAGCCGCCGGGCCACCGCGAGCGCCGCCTCGGTGTCGGCGGACCAGACCGCGCCGGCCAGCCCGTACCTCGAGTTGTTGGCGATCGCCACCGCCTCGTCGGTGTCGGCGAACGGGATGACGGCGAGCACCGGGCCGAAGACCTCCACCTGGGCGAGCGCACTGTCGGGGTGCACGTCGGCGAAGACGGTCGGGGCGACGAAGTGCCCCTGGGCGGGCACCGGGGCGTCCGGCCCGCCGACGACCAGCCGGGCTCCGTCGGTGAGGGCCCGGTCGACGTGGCCGCGAACCCGCTCGGCCTGGGCGGCGGAGACCAGCGGGCCGAGCCGGGTGGCCGGGTCGAACGGGTCGCCGAGCCGGTAGCCGGCCACCGCCGTGGCGATCAGGTCGAGCGCCTCGTCGTACCGGTCGCGGTGCACCAGCATCCGGGTCCACGCCGTGCAGGTCTGCCCGGAGTTGAGCAGGGCGTTGCCGACGCCCACCTTGACCGCGGTGGCCAGGTCGGCGTCGGGGAGGATCACGTTGGCGGACTTGCCGCCCAACTCCAGCGCGACGCGGGCGATCCGGTCGGCGGCGCGCCGCATGATCCGGGCGCCGGTGACGGTGGAGCCGGTGAACGAGACCAGGTCGACGTCGGGGTGCCCGGCCAGGGCCTCGCCGACCACCGGCCCGGTGCCGGGAACCAGGTTGAGCACGCCCGCCGGCAACCCGGCCTCGGTGACCGCGTCGAAGAGCAGGTACGCGGTCAACGGGGTCAACTCGCTGGGCTTGAGCACCACCGTGCAGCCGGCGGCCAGCGCGGGCGCCAGCTTCGCCATCACCTGGTGCAGCGGGTAGTTCCACGGGGTGATCGCGCCGACCACGCCGATCGGTTCGCGGACGACGAGGGAGTTGCCGATGGTCTCCTCGACGGGTGGCCGGGTGGCGAGCGCGACGTGGTCGCGCAGCACGGTCAGCGGCAGCCCGACCTGCACCCGGGCGGCGAGCTTGAGCGGGGCGCCCAGCTCCACGGCGATGGTGCGGGCGAGGTCGTCGGCGCGCGCGGCGAGCGCGGTGTGCAGCCGGCCGAGGTGAGCGGACCGCTCGGCGGGAGGGGTGGCCGACCAGCCGGGGAACGCGGCGCGGGCCGCGGCGACGGCGCGGTCCACGTCGGCCGGGCTGCCGGCGGGCACCTGCCCGATCAGTTCACCGGTGCTCGGGTTCTCCACGTCGATCACGTCGGCGTCGGCGGGCCGCGTCCACTCGCCGCCGAGGTGCAGGTGGCGCCGAAGGCGCAGGGCGTCGGGCAACTGCGACGGCGGGGCGGCGAGGTCCATGTCGTCCCTTCGGGGTGGGCGATGGGCGATGGCGACGGGGTCGCGACGGGCGATGAAACTAGCGCTGGGAGTTTGGACGCTACCCGCTGGGCCGGGCGGACTCCACCGTGCCGACCGTGCGGGTGTACTCGGCGGCCAGGCCGTGCAGCAGGGCATCCAGGCCGAGGGCGAAGGCGCCCTCGTCGACGCTCTGCTGGTGCTCGGCGAGCAGGTGCGCCTGGCGCAGGTGTGGGTAGTGCGCGGCGTACAGCTCCGGGTCCTCGACGAAACCCCGGGCGAACGAGCCGAGCGCCGACCCGGCCACGAAGTAGCGCAGGGCGGCGCCGATGTGGGTGGCCCGCGCGGGTGGCCAGCCGGCGCGGACGAGGCCGCCGTAGACCGCGTCGGCCATGGCCAGCGCGGCCGGTCGACGGCCCGGCCCCTGGGCCAGGTACGGCACGATGTTCGGGTGCGCGGTGAGCGCCCGCCGGTACGACCAGGCCCAGTCGCGCAGCGCGGCGGCCCAGTCCCGGCTGGCGAGGCCACTGGTGTCGACGGCGGCGGTGACCGTGTCGGCGACCGCGTCGAGGATCTCGTCCTTCGTGGCGAAGTGGTTGTAGAGCGACGGCCCGCGTACACCCAGATCGGCGGCGAGCCGGCGGGTGGAGAAGGCGGGCAGGCCCTCGGCGTCGATCAGCGCGGTGGCGGTCTCGACGATCAGCTGCCGGGTGAGCCGGGGCTGGCGGGGTCGGGGCACTGCGCTCCTCGATGGTCTCGGCCGTCAGGTCTGGACGCGGCAAAACTTGCACCGCTAGTTTAAGGGTGACCGGCAGCGCCGACGCCAGGAGGGCCATCGTGGACTTTTCACTGACCGACGAGGAGCGGGCGGTACGGGACACCGTCCGATCGTTCATCCGCCGCGAGGTGATGCCCCTGGAGGCGGAGGTGCTCCGCCGGGAGCGGGCGCACCAGCCGGGCCTCGACCACTCCGAGGTGCGCGAGCTGCAGCTCAAGGCGCGCAAGTTCGGCTTCTGGGGCCTGGCCACGCCGGAGGAGTACGGCGGCATGAACCTGCCGGCGGTGCTCCAGTCGCTGATCTGGACCGAGCTGGGCCACACGTTCGTGCCGTTCCGCTTCGGCGGCGAGGCGGACAACATCCTGTTCCACGCCACCGAGGAGCAGAAGCGGGAGTTCCTCATCCCGACCATCGAGGGCGAGCGGCGCTCCTGCTTCGCGATCACCGAGCCCGGCGCGGGGTCGGACGCCGCGAACATTCGGCTCTCCGCCCGCCGCGACGGCGACGACTGGGTCCTCGACGGCGAGAAGACCTTCATCACCGGCGGGCACGACGCCGACTTCGCCATCGTGGTCGCGGTGACCGACCGGGACAGGGGTGCCCGCAACGGTGGGGCCACCGCGTTCCTGGTGGACCGGGCGATGGGCTGGCGCTCGGAGTTCATCCAGACGATGGGCGAGGGCGGGCCCGCGTCGCTCATCTTCGACGGCGTACGCGTGCCGCACCGCAACATCCTCGGCGAGATCGGGCAGGGCTTCACGCTGGGCATGGAGTGGATCGGCAAGGGCCGCTACACCATCCCGTCGCACGCCATCGGCATCGCCGAACGGGTGCTGCAGATGGCGATCGACTACGCCAACACCCGCGAGACCTTCGGCGCGAAGATCGGCACCAACCAGGCCATCCAGTGGATGATCGCCGACTCGGAGACCGAGCTGGAGGCGGCCCGCTGGCTGGTGCTGCGCTCCGCCTGGACGGTGGACCAGGGCCTGGACCCCCGGCACGCCTCGTCGATGGGCAAGCTCTACGGCGCGGGCATGGTCAACCGGGTGGTCGACCGGGTGCTCCAGATCCACGGTGGCATGGGCTACACCCGTGAGCTGCCCATCGAGCGCTGGTACCGGCAGGTCCGGCTCTACCGGATCTTCGAGGGCACCGACGAGATGCAGCGTCTGATCATCTCGCGGGACCTGCTGCGCGGGTACACGAAGATCGGTGGTCACCTGGCCTGAGGTGGTGTCCGCCTGGCCGGCTCAGCCGGTCAGCGCCTCCAGTGCGGCGTCCACGTCTGCCTCGGTGGAGTAGATGTGGAACGAGGCGCGGACCCGTCCGGCGCGGACCGCCGCCCGGATGCCGGCCGCCGCCAGGCGGTGCGCCGCATCGGGTACGTCCACGCTGACGATGGCGCTCTCCCCCGCCGGCCGGCCCAGCCCGGTCAGGAACCGGTTGGCCAGGGCCACATCGTGCGCCCGGATCGCCGGCACGCCGATCTCGGCCACCACCTCCAGGGCGGGCGCCGCACCGACCCAGCTGAACCACGCTGGCGAGATGTCGAACCGGCGGGCGTCGTCGGCCAGCCGCAGCGGCGGGCCGTAGTAGGAGGCGTGCGGGTCGCGGCCCGCATACCAGCCGGCGGCGTCGGGGCGCAGCCGGTCGCGCAACGCCGGGGCCAGATAGGCGTACGCGGTGCCGCGCGGATTCATCAGCCACTTGTAACCGCCCACCGCCACCACGTCGGCCCGGCTCCCGTCGAACGGCAGCCAACCGCACGCCTGGGTGGCGTCCACCACCACCAGAGCGCCGTGCGCGCGGGCCGCGGCCACGATCTCGTCGTACGCCGCGACAGCCCCGTCCGCCGACTGCACGAGGCTGAACGCGACCAGATCGGTGTCGGCGTCGATCGCGTCGACCAGCGACTCCAGCGGCACCATACGAATGTTGACGCCGCGATCCTCCTGGACCAGCCAGGGAAACAGGTTCGAGGTGAACTCGACCTCGGGGACCACCACCGTGGCCCCGGCCGGCAGTGCCGCCGCGACCGGCGCGAGGATCTGGGACACGGCCGCACCGACCGCCACGTCACCGGCCGGCACCCCGATGATGCCGGCGAAGGCGGTGCGGGCCCGGTGCACCGACTCGCCCCAGCCCTCCCACGACGTACGGCCCACCCGCCATTCGGCCAGGGTCTCCTGCAGCGCCGTCCAGGCCGGCTCGGGCGGCAAGCCGTAGCTGGCGGTGTTCAACCAACCGGGCTCCGGCTGCCACAGCTTCTGCGCCTGCTCGATCTCCATGGCGTCGACGGTAGGCGGGGTGGCGTCGAACGGGCACGACCAATCGGCGATCTGCGGCCTGTCAGGTCCGAGCAGCGGGCGCGTGGATCCGGGCGAGGCCGTCGGCGAGACCGGCGAGCCACCGGTCGACCTCGACCAGGTGCCGGACCGCCTGGGGATCGACCTCGCCGAGCAGCGGACGGATCCGATCCACCTCATCGACACAGGTGATCGGGGCAGGTATCGGGCCCGACGGCCTGGGATGCTCCACCGCGTCGGCGAGGTCGTCGTACGCCGATCGCAGGTGCCCGGCCGTGTCCCGCAGCAACGCCGCCGCCACGGGCCAGCCGGCGAGGCAGCCGGGCGGGTTGCGGCGCAGCAGCGACTCGGCGCCGAACACCATGTGGTGCCCGGCACTGAGGACGGCGTCCCAGTTCACCTGCTGACGGCGCGGATCGTGCCGCTCCGACTGGTACTGGAGGTACGACGAGTCGACGAGGACCATCCGCTTGCGGACCCGGTCGAGGGCACGGTCGGGAGATGGAGCGCCACCGAGCACCGCCTGGACGGTCTGCTCGATCGCGTCCGCGTTGGCCTTCAGATAGCGGGTGGCATTGCGCCGTAGGTCGTGGCTCGCGCCACGCGGCCACATCGCCACGCCGGCGAGCACACCGATCAACGCGCCCAGCAGTACGTCGACGAGGCGGGCCTCGGCGAGCCGCCACCCTTCGGGGGTGAGCTGCGCGAAGACGACCGTCAGCAGCAGGGTGAACAGCGCCTGCTGCCACACCGGGCCGAGGAGGCGACCAACGCCGAGGGCCAGCATCAGGGTGACCGGCAGGACGACGGCGTAGGCGATCGGCTGGTCGAGGACGAGCAGCCCGCCGCTGACGACGGCACCGGCGATCGTGCCCAGCACGGCCGGTCGCAGCGCGGTGCGGGTGTCCGCCGCCGAGGTACGGAGGACCGTGAGGGTGGCCAGCAGCACCCAGAAGCCGTGGGTCAGCTGCAACTCCCCGGCGGCCACCCGGGCGATGGCGAGCGCCACAGCCAGCCGCAACGAGCTGTGCAGGTGGGCGGAGCGGGGTGCCAGGTGGGAACGGAACTGCAACCAGTACAGCGTCCACGGGCTGCGCCGCGCGTACTCGAACAGCCCGGGGTAGGCGTCCTCGCCGCGGAGCCGCACCCCGGTGGCCACCCGGGCGCCGAAGGCGAAGACCCGTACCTGGTCGGCGAGGGCCAACGCCGTCGCGTCCCGGCACAACCGGGGTACGTCCGACGTGTCGCGGCCGTCGTCCCCGCCCACGGGGTAGGCCGCCTCGGCTCGCCCGTACGCGGCGTCCAGCTCGTCGAGGTGGACGACCGGGCCACCCGGCGACAAAGTCCGGCCGGCAGCGCGGGTCGTGTCCGCGCAGGAGCGCAGCAGACGCGCCGCCGCCAGGTCCGGGATCGGCTCCGGCGGCGCGTCCGCCGCCAGCCGGTCCGCCTCGGCGAGCACCTCCCGTAACGCGGCCGCGCAGAGCCGCAACGCCCGATCCTGAACGCCCGCCGCGGTGGGGGCCCACACCGGAGGGATGCGGCCCAACTCGACGGCGGCCACCACGTCGTGCGCCCGCTTACGCCGCGTGTCCCGACCACCCGCACCGGCGCGCGGGTCGGTCAACTCGTCTGCGGCGGTGTCGAGAAACGCCGCGACGCCGTCCGCGGCCTCGGCGAGACGCTGCCGGTAGGAGACCGGCACCGGGTCGGGCCAGAGGAACACCTCGGCCGCGGCGAGCAGCACGATGCCGAGCGTGACCCCGCCGAGACGCTCCAGCAGGGTGCCCGGCTGGTAGGGCGGGAAGGACGCCAGGATGTAGAAGAGCTGGAACGCGCTCGCCAGCCCCACCAGGCGCGGGTTGCCAACCCCGGCGAACGCCACGACGAACCCGATGACCAGCATCCCGCCGGCGGCCGCCCACGTGTTCACCGCCAACAGCGCGCCCGCGGCGATCAGCGCCCAGACCACCGGCAGAGACGTGACGAGGATCCGCGCCCGCTGCCGCGCCGGCCCGGGCAGTTGCGCGAACGACCCGGCGGCGATCACCCCGAACAGACCGTACGTGGCGATCAGGGAGTTGCCCGCACCGTAGCGGCAGCCGTAGAAGACGACGGACGCGACGAGTGTCAGCCGTGCCGCCCGTCGCAGGATGACGTCCCCCGGGTCACGGCGGCGAAGCCGGCCAAGGAGGCTGGTTCCGAGCACGCCTGCTCCCCCGGGTTTCGTCGCGGCACCCCTCCCCGGCCCACCATTCTCCACCGGGCCTCCCGGTGACGGCGGTTTTCGCGACGAATCACCGTCAGGTGGCGGTGGGACGGCTTCCGAACAGGCCGAGCCGGAGCGCTCGGAACAGGGTGCCGGGGCGGCTCAGGGTCGCCGGGTGGTCGAGCATGGTGGTGACCCGGCCCAGCCGGGCGTTGAGCACCGGGTCGGTCAGTGATGTCCGGAAGAGCAGGTCACCGAACCACTTGGTGACCTTGTACCCGGGTGGGTACGGCCCGTCGACGTGCGGAAGCTCGATGTCGGCGGTGGTGGAGACCTGCCAGGCGGCGTCGACGACCACCCGGACGTGGTCGAAGTACGCCCGTGCGGGCTCGTCGTGCGGCTTCGGGCCGGACCGGAGATACGCCGACAGGCAGGAAGCGTGCAGCGTCGCGGAGGTCATGCCCTGGCCGTACACCGGGTTGAAGGACGCGACCGCGTCACCGGCGGCGACCAACCCGGCGGGCAGCCGGTCGAGCTTGTGGAAGTCGCGGCGTCGGCTGTCCGCCTGGTGGTACGTGACCACCGGGCCCAGCATCTCCCCGCGCTCGGCGATGTCGCCGAACATCTGCGGGTAGTGCTCCCGACAGCGCGCGGTGAAGTCGGCGACGTCGCGGCTGGGCCGGTCCTCGTCGTAGCCGGCCACCAGCATGATCCAGCGGTCACCCTCGACCGAGTTGATGCCACCGATCCGGGCGGTGCGGCCCTTGCCCGCCATGGTGTGGAAGACCGCCACCCAGGTGTCGCTGACCTTCTCGTCGCGCTTGTAGAGCGCCGTCGCGTAGTTCAGCTTGATCGGCATTCGTTGCATCGGCGGGCGGGGCCAGCCGTGCTCGGCCAGCCAGTCGCTCAGCCGACTGGACCGCCCCATCGCGTCGACCACCAGGTCCGCCGGTTCGACGACCGGCCCGCTGCCGCCCTCGGGCACGTATCGGGCGCCGGTGACGCGTCGCTCGTCGAAGAGCAGGCCCTCCGCCCGGCCGTACACCATTCGGATGTTGTCGACGGCGAGGGTCCGCCGCCGGACCAGCGCCTCCAGGAACGGACGCGTGGTGATCAGCGCCGGACCGGTGTCGGTCGGTGCGGGCGGCAACCCCAGCACGCCGTTCACGAAGATCTTCGCCGTGCCCTGGTCGCTCGGCGGCGGAGGGGCACCGAGGGCGAGCGCCTCGTCGGCGATGCCGGGAAACCAGCGTTCCAACTGGACCTGACCGGCGGGCAGCAGCGCGTGCACCTGACTGCCCTGGGGCACACCGGGCCGAGGCCCGGCATCGACACCGGACGGGTCCCGTTCGATGATCAGCACTTCCTCGGCGTGGTCGCTCAACACCCGGGCCGCCATCAGCCCGGCCATGCTGCCACCGAGCACCACCGCACGCCGCATGACCACTGTGGTCGCGGCCGGTCGTTCGGCCGTCGCAATCTCCGAGAAGAGCCGGGACGGAGAGGGGGGCATGCGATCGCTCCTCAGGTGGTCGGGAAACCTCGGCATCCACGACCGTAACCATCGGAGCGCCCGTCGTCAGCGCTCAGCTGGCCCGCCATTTCTGGTTGGCGGTCCCGAGGCACTGCCAGATCTGCAACCGGGCACCGTTGTTCGGGTTCGCGTCGAGCACGTCGACACACCTGTCCGCCTTGGTGTTCACCAGGTCGTAGGCCTTGTTGAGGGTGAACTTCTGCGACCCCGCGCCGGAGCAGTCGGCCAGGATGACGGCTGCCCCGTCTTCGGTGGAGTGGCCGGCGACATCGAGGCACTTGCCCATCGAACGGACCGTGCCGTCAGCGGGGAAGGTCCACAGCTGCTTCGCGGTGCGACGACAGTCCCAGATCTGCAGCCGAACACCAGCGGTGGCGTTGCCATCCGGAATGTCGATGCAACGCTCACTGGCGAAACTGAGGATCTGCTTCCCGGCCGGCACGGTGCTCTGCGTCGGAGACGGCGGCGGGGCCGACGGTTGCTGCGCCGGGTTCCCCGGAGCCGTCGTCACCGTGCTGCCTGTCCCCGGCGAGGGCTGCCCCGGGCTCCCGGGCGCTGGCGGTTCGGCAGACCTGGACGGCGAGCCGGCCGCGACCGGCAGCCCCTGAAAACCATCCGCGATCAGCGCGAAGACGCCCGCGCTCGCCGACCATTCGGCGGCCGAGGTGGTCCAGCCGATCGAGTACGCGTGCCCGTTGTGACCGACGAACGCACGACTCACGGTGCGCATCGGCGTGCCGTCCTCGTCGGTGTACGTCCACTCCCATTCGGCGGCCCGCACCTGGTAGCGCAGTGCGGCGAGCCGGACCTGCCGGTAGTCGGCGTACCGCTTGCGTTCCGCCTTCTCCCGCGCGCGCAGCTCGGCGACCAGATCCGCGGGGATGGACCGGAGTTCGTCGACGACGAGCACCCGGCTGCCGTCCGGCTCGCGGAACTCGGCCCGCTCACCGTCGCGCCGCGAATGCCAGCCGTCCGGCACCGGTACGAGGAAGCGGGGATCGTCCCGGTAGTAGCGCCAGCCCGCAGGCGGCGGTGGCAGCACCCTGGACACCGGTGACTCGGCGATGGACGACGTGTTCACGGTCGGCGCCGCCACCCCGCCGTCGCCCGTTCCGCCGAACGGTCCGCCGTTCAGCAGGGACACCGTCACCAGCAGGACGAGCAGCACGGCGGCGGCGAGTGACCCGATCAGCCGGGCCCGACGCTGACGGCCCGGGCGTGCGACGGGCGCATCGAGGGCGGCCGGCGACGCGGGCGGGCCGGACTCGGCGGTGACGAACTCGGGCACGATCTTCGGGCCGGACACGTCGCCGGTGGAGTTGATCCGGGCGACCGGCCCGTCGCCGGTGGGGCTCACCCTGGCGACCGGCCCGTCGCCGGTTTGGCTCACCGGAGCGACCGGCTCGCCCGGGGTCGCGGCCTGACGCAGGAGCCGGTCCGCCTCCTCGGCGCTGATCCGCTGATCCGGCTCGCGGCGCAGCAACCCTTCCAGGAGTGGAGTCAGCTGCCCGGCCCGCTTCGGCGGCGGCGGCGGCTCGGTCGCGAGCGCCGCCAGCGTGGCGATCGGCGACGAGCGGTGGTACGGGGTGCGTCCCTCGACCGCCGCGTAGAGGGTGGCGCCGAGCGACCAGAGGTCCGCGGCCGGGCCCACATCGCCGTCGGTGGCCCGCTCCGGCGCGAGGAAGGCCGGCGAGCCGAGCACCATCCCGGTCTGGGTCATGCGTGGGTCACCGGGAAGGGTGGCCAGACCAAAATCGGTCAGCACCACCCTGCCGTCGTCGGCGAGCAGCACGTTGGCGGGCTTGACGTCCCGATGCAGCACGCCGGCCTGGTGTGCGGCCCGCAGCGCACCCAGCACGCCCAGACCGATCTGCGCGGCGCGGGCCGCCGGCATCGGCCCCTCGGCCTCGAGCACCTGGTGCAGGGATCGGGACGGGACGAGCTCCATGACGATCCATGGGTCGTCGCCCGAGTGCAGTACGTCGAAGACACGTACCACGTTGACGTGGCCCAGGCGGGCGACGGCCCGCGCCTCGCGCATGGACCGTTCGCGCATCTCCCGGCGTTCGTCGTCCCGCAGGCCGGGCGGGGCAACCAACTCCTTGATGGCCACGTCTCGCTGGAGCATCTCGTCACGGGCCTGCCACACGCGGCCCATCCCGCCCTGACCGAGCGGACGGACCAGCCGGTAACGATCGGCAATCAACTGTCGAGAGGCGTCGGGCACGACAGGAAGGTACCGGGCCGATGTTTACGTACCCAATTCTTGCGGCGGGTAGAAAAGCGACAGTTGGATTTGTCACAGGCGGGTTCGGCGGTTAACCACTGCACCATTTCGGCACAACTCCACTATTGACGCCCGCATTGTTGCCCAGCGCGATGTTACCAACACGTATATCGGCAACGTGCTATGAATATCGAATGAATTCGAATTCTGTGGAGACCTGGGACGCGGCGGTCCCGGTCCACCCGGAGCCTGGGCCAGGCACCCGGGCCAGGCCGTTTCTGGGGCAGAGCCTTCTCCTGTGCCTGCTGGTGGCGCTATCCGCCTGCACGCCCTCAAACGATTCACGCCAGCCCACCGCGCCACCTGTCGACGACAGAACCCAGCCGACGCCCGCGAGCAGTGGCGTGCCGGCATGCACGACATCGGTAGCGGCGCTGCCGACACTACCGGCGGGTTATCTTCTCGTGGGAGAAGACATGGCGACACCGGACGACACGGTGCTGTCTGCGGAGAAATCAGGAGAGGCCGATCCAGCGGCTCGACTATTCGCCAAATGGGGGCTGGTCGTACGCGCCGGCGCGGTCGTCGACATTCAGGTGGCACCCGGATGGGAAGACGACGCCCGAATCGGGTGGGGTGCTTCCCACACGCCGGCGACGACCGCCACGGTGCGCGCCTGCGCGCCGACCGACGGGCAGGCTCAATGGCTCGCCTTCGTCGGTGGGACGTGGGTCGCGCGCGCCGCCTGCGTACCGCTCATCGTGCGGTCGAATGGCCGGGAGGACCGCTTCCACCTCGGCATCGGCGTCGCCTGCGACGAGAACAGCACGTCGTAGAGCCATGCGCTCCTGCTGGGCGCCCAGGCAGCTTGCACAGGCGGGCGCGACAGCGTCCTGCCCGGCTGGCAGGATCCAGCCACATGGAAGAAGCGTTGTTGCAGCAGGCTGCCCTCATGCTTCGTGACGCCCGCCGGATCGTCGTCTTCACCGGTGCCGGCATCTCGGCCGAGAGTGGCGTGCCCACCTTCCGCGACGATCTCACCGGCCTGTGGGCGCGTTTCGACGCCCATCAGCTCGCCACTCCGGAGGCGTTCCACGCCGATCCGGACCTGGTTTGGGGCTGGTACGAATGGCGACGTGCGCGGGTGCGCCGAGCCCAACCCAATGCCGGGCATCTCGCGATCGCCGCCATCGAAGCCCAGGTCCCCGATTGCACCCTCGTCACCCAGAACGTCGACGACCTGCACGAACGAGCCGGAAGCCGGCTCGCGATCCACCTGCACGGCAGTCTCTTCGCACCCCGCTGCGTGGCGGCAGCCGCGCACCCGGCGACCTTCCCGGCGCCGCCGGACGGCGAGGCAGGCGAGCCGCCCGAAGGCCGCCGGATCCCGCCGCCTCGGTGCTCGTCCTGCGCGGCGCTCGTCCGCCCAGGAGTGGTGTGGTTCGGTGAAGGGCTGCCAGAAGCGGCGTTGAGCGCTGCGGTCGACGCCGCCTCCGCCTGCGACGTGCTGCTGACCGTCGGCACCTCCGGCGTCGTGTACCCGGCTGCCGAGATTCCGCGGATCGCGGCCCGCTCGGGCGCCACGGTGATCCAGATCAACCCGCAACGGACGCCACTGGACGAGGTCTGCGCCGTCAACCTGCGCGGCACCTCAGCGCAGGTTCTTCCTGCTCTGGTCGCCGCGACATGGGGGCCGAACGGAGAAGGTTGACCGAGGCCCGCGCGGCGGCCACCACGTGATCAGGTGATGAAAAGTAGGTCAGGAGAGGCCTGGGCACCTACTTTTCATCACCTGATCAAGGGAAGGACGCCGTTCCGGCATCCCCGATGGAGACCCAGGGGCCGCGCCCGTGCTCGACCGACGCGGCCTCAGATGGGCCCGATCAGACCGACGCCCCGACCGGCGTTGCCGTCTCGTCGGTGCGCCGCGCCACCGGCTCGTCGTCGTGCTCGTCGAGCATCGTCGCCTCGTCGAACGGGTCGTCGCCGCGCAGCACGCCGGCCGCCCGCTCCCGGTCGAACTCCCCGGTCCACGTCCCCACCAGCACGGTCGCGACCGCGTTGCCCGCGAAGTTCGTCAGCGCCCGAGCCTCCGACATGAACCGGTCGATGCCGACGATCAGCCCGACCCCGTCGACGAGGTCCGGCCGGTGCGACTGAAGCCCACCGGCCAGCGTCGCCAGCCCGGCGCCGGTCACGCCGGCAGCACCCTTGGACGCAATGATCATGAACAGCAGCAGCGAGACCTGCTCGCCGATCGAGAGCGGCTTGCCGAGCGCATCGGCGATGAACAGCGACGCCATGGTCAGGTAGATCGCGGTGCCGTCCAGGTTGAACGAGTACCCCGTGGGCACCGTGATGCCGACGACCGGCTTGCTGACACCGAAGTGCTCCATCTTGGCGATCAGCCGCGGCAGCGCGGACTCCGACGACGAGGTCGACAGGATCAGCAGGAACTCCCGGCCGAGGTAGCGCAGCAGCGAGAAGATCGAGATCCGGGCCACGAACCAGAGCAGTGCGCCCAGGAAGACCAGGACGAAGATGAGGCAGGTCGCGTAGAACCCGACCATGATCTGGGCGAGGCTCTTGAGGGCGTCCACGCCGGTCGCGCCGACGACGGCGGCCATCGCACCGAACGCGCCGATCGGTGCCAGCCACATGATCATGGCGAGGACCTTGAAGACCACCCGCTGGATGACGGTGATGGCGCTGAGCACCGGCTCACCGCGCCGGCCCATGGCCTGTACGGCGAAACCGACCAGCAGGGCGACCAGCAGCGTCTGGAGCACCTCGCCCTCGGTCAGCGCGGAGAGCAGCGTGGTCGGGATGACCCCGAGCAGGAAGTCCACCGTCCCGCCGGCCTCGTCGCCGGCGGCGGCCTTGCCCGCGCCCGCGAGGTCCTGGCCGAGGTTCAGGCCGGAGCCGGGGTGGATGAGGTTCCCGACCACCAGGCCGATGGCGAGCGCGACGGTCGACATGGTGAGGAAGTAGCCGAGGGCGAGGCCGCCGACCTTGCCGACCTTCGCGGCCTGCCGGACGGAACCGACGCCGAGCACGATGGTGCAGAAGATGACCGGGCTGATCATCATCTTGATCAGGTTGACGAAGCCGGTGCCGATGGGCTTGAGTTCCTTGCCGAAATCGGGGGCGACCAGGCCAACCACGATGCCGGCGAGCACGGCCACGATGACGGCCAGGTAGAGGTAACGGGTACGGTCCCGACGGACCGGGGGTGCCGGTGAGGTGGTGGATGCGGTGGTGTCCATGTCGACAATGTGAAGCGCGTCTCACGGGTTGACAGCCTTGCGGTCATTCTGTTCACCGCGGAGAAGACAACAGCAGCGGCGCGACGAGGAGGTGGTGGAGGTGGCCCGACGCCAGTGGAGCATCGCGGGGCAACTCTTCGCCCTCCAGGCGGTGGTGGTGACGCTGCTCGTGCTGGCCGGCGCGGCGGGCGCCGCCTGGCTGGCCCGCAGTGACTCCCGCCAGGCCGCGCAGGAGGAGGTGCTCGCGGTGGCGCAGACCGTGGCCCGCTCCCCCGACGTCCGTGCGGCCCTCACGACCGCCGACCCGGCCAGCGTCCTCCAGCCGTACGCCGAATCGACCCGGCTGGCGACGGGCACCGACTTCGTGGTGGTGATGGCACCCGACCGCACCCGTTTCTCGCACCCCACCCGGGAGCGGATCGGCCAGCCGTTCGTCGGCGAGATCGGGCCCGCCCTGGCGGGCCGCCCGTTCACCACCACCAACGTCGGCACGCTCGGCGAGTCGGTGCGCGCGGTGGTGCCGGTGTACGACGAACAGCGGCGCATCGTCGGCCTGGTCTCGGTGGGCATCACCACCCGCGCGATCGACCGGAAGCTGCTCGGCCAGTTGCCGGTGCTGCTCGGTGTGGCCGCACCGGCTCTCGCGCTCGCCGCGACCGGGTCGTGGCTGCTCAGCCGCCGCCTGCGGCGCCAGACGCACGGGCTGGGGCCGGCGCAGATGACCCGGATGTACGAGTACTACGACGCGGTTCTGCACTCGGTGCGCGAAGGTCTCGTCGTGCTGACCACCGACCGGCGGGTGGCGCTGGTCAACGACGAGGGCCGCCGGCTGCTGGGGCTCGACGCGGATGCCCCGGTGGTCGACCAGCCGGTCGCCGGGATCGATCTTCCGCCCGCGGTGGCCGAGTTGCTCGGCACCGGACGCGACGCCCGTGACGAACCTGTCATCGCCGGTGACCGGGTGTTGGTCGCCAACCAGCGGACCACGCGATTCGAGGGCACGGTGCTCGGCACCGTGCTGACGCTGCGCGACCAGACCGAGCTGCGCACCCTGGCCAGCGAGCTGGATTCCGTCCGCGCGCTGACCGAGGCGTTGCAGGCGCAGACCCACGAGTCGGCCAACCGGCTGCACACCGTGTTGACCCTGGTGGAGTTGGGCCGCGCCGACGAAGCCGTCCGGCTCGGCACCCGGGACCTGGCTCTCGCCCAGCAGCTGACCGACCGGGTGGTCGGCGCGGTCACCGAGCCGGCGCTGGCCGCGCTGTTGCTCGGCAAGTCGGCGCAGGCCGGCGAACGCGGGGTGGACCTGGTCATCGAGCCGGACTGCCGCCTCGACGACAGCCCTCTACCGACCGGCGACCTGCTCACCGTCGTCGGCAACCTGGTCGACAACGCCCTGGAGGCGGTGGCCGGGACGCCAGCGCCGCGCCGGGTGCGGGTCTTCGTCGGCACCGTCGACGACGAGCTGGTGGTACGGGTCGCCGACAGCGGCCCCGGCCTCGCCCCGGAGCGGGTGGCCGACGCGTTCCGGCGCGGCTGGTCCACCAAGAGCACCGGCCGGGGCCTCGGCCTGGCGCTGGTCGGTCAGGTGGTCCGCCGGCACGGCGGTAGCTCCGAGGTTGCCCGCTCGGACGACGGCGGCAGCCTGTTCACCGTCCGGCTGCCGGGCGGGGGTGAGCGGCCGTGACCGACATCCGGGTGCTGGTCGTGGAGGACGAGCCGCTGCTGGCCGAGGCGCACACCGCGTACACCGAACGGGTTCCCGGTTTTGTGGTGGTCGGGGTGGCGCACACCGCGCGGGCGGCGATGGCGGCGCTGCGCGCCAACAACGGCGGCGACGTCGACCTCGTACTCCTTGATTTCCGGCTGCCCGACCTGCACGGCCTGGACGTCTGCCGGGCGCTGCGGGCCGCCGGCAGCAGCATCGACGTGCTGGCGGTGACCTCCGCGCGGGATCTGGCGGTGGTGCGCACCGCCGTGTCCCTCGGGGTGACCCACTACCTGCTCAAACCGTTCACGTTCGCCGCGTTCCGCGACAAGCTGGAGCGGTACGCCGACTACCGCGCCCAGGCGCTCGCCGACGGTGAGGTGGCCGCCCAGCACGAGGTGGACCAGATGTTCGCCACCCTGCGCGGAACCGCCGGGCACAGCCTGCCCAAGGGGCTGGACGCGCAGACGCTCAATCGGGTACGCGCCGCCCTCACCGAGGGAACCCGCACGGAGGTGGGGCTGTCCGCGACCGAGGTGAGCGCTCGGACCGGCATCTCCCGGGTGACCGCCCGCCGCTACCTGGAATACCTGGTGACCGTCGACCGGGCCGCGCGCAGCCCTCGCTACGGCACCCCCGGCCGCCCGGAGGTCGAATACCGACCGAGGTGAGCGACAGGTCAGGCGATCTGACGGAGGTCGTCGCCGTAGTCGAAGATAATCCGCATCCGTGCGCCGAGCGCCCGCGCATATCGGCTCAGCGTCGCAACCTCGTTGGCCTCCAGATCGCCGTTCTCGATCTGGCTCACCCGGCCGGGCGTGACACCCATCAGCTCCGCCACCTGCCGCTGCGTCAGGCCCAGCCGCTTCCGCTCCTCAGCAAGGTGGAACGCGCTGATCCACGCCTCGGTACGGGCACGTTCGGCATCAAGCGCTTCATCGTCTC
The DNA here is from genome assembly GCF_050936255.1 of Micromonospora sp. CA-259024. Classification (NCBI taxonomy): domain Bacteria; kingdom Bacillati; phylum Actinomycetota; class Actinomycetes; order Micromonosporales; family Micromonosporaceae; genus Micromonospora; species Micromonospora sp. CA-259024. The sequence continues at coordinate 3,220,901 of NZ_JBNJND010000001.1, forward strand.
CGTCGTGCAGCTCGGCCCGAATGTCTTGCCAGTCGTGGAAATCGCTCATCAGCCCTCCCTCCGCTTCCTTTCGAAGGCAAGCCAGCCCTCGTACGCAACCTCAGCGACCGGAATCGCACTCTCGTACCACCGATTCCAATCTCCTGCCTTGTTGCCGGCCACCAATAGCACGGCCTGGGACCAGGGATCAAAGACGAACAGCACCCGAACCGCGACGTCCCGTCCGGACCTCGGTCGTAGCTCTTTCAGGTTGCTGATGCTTGAGCCTCTCAGGGTGTCGACCAACGGCCGCCCCAGGCCCGGACCAGTCTCCGCGAGCATGTCGATTGCCACGTTGACCGACCGGTACGTCGCGGGGTCAGCCTGGCGCAGAGATCGCAACCAGTCCCGGACGTCCCTTGTCGTCCTGATCGCCCAGCGAGGTGGCGGCTCATGAGACAGGGGAGAACTATAGCTCGACCTAAACTTATGCTCCAGGGCACCCCGCGGGCCAGGAACCCGGTGGCGGGGCGAAGATCCGTTGTTAGACTCGGTGGAGTTGGGTGCAAGCGATATGACCAGGGAGACCAGACATGGCGGGTGACGACGACATCTCCGGGTAAAACCGGACGTGTTCGGCCACGGGTTCGGCGCGAGTAGACGCAGCTGGCGTGGCCATGTCGTCGTTCACGGTCCCCGTTTGTCGTCGGGCGGCTCTGCAGCGCCCACCCCACCCTTTGAGGTCATTCGCATGTCTGATGCGTTCATTGTCTGCTCGAACCTGTCCTTCTCCTGGCCGGACGACACCCCGGTCTTCTCGGAGCTGTCCTTCACCGTCCCCGGCGGTCGCACCGGCCTGGTCGCACCCAACGGTGCCGGCAAGAGCACCCTGCTGCGGCTGATCGCTGGCGAGTTGCAGCCGACCGGCGGCAGCGTCACCGTCGACGGCCTGCTCGGATACCTCCCGCAGACCCTGCCGCTGGCCGGCGACCTGACCGTGGCCGAGGTGCTCGGCGTCGCCGAGCGGATCGCGGCACTGCACGCCATCGAGGCCGGCGACGCCAGCGAGGAACACTTCGCCACGATCGGCGACGACTGGGACATCGAGGAGCGCACCCGCGCCGAGTTGGACCGACTCGGCCTGGGTGAGCTGTCGCTCGACCGCCGCCTGCACACCCTCAGCGGCGGTCAGGTGGTCTCCCTCGGCCTGGCGGCGCAGCTGCTCCGACGCCCGGACGTGCTGCTGCTCGACGAGCCGACCAACAACCTGGACCTGGAGGCCCGGCACAAGCTCTACGACGTCCTCACCGACTGGTCGGGCTGCCTGCTGCTGGTCAGCCACGACCGGGAGTTGCTGGACCGGATGGACCGCATCGCCGAGCTGGACCGGGGCGAGATCCGCTGGTACGGGGGAAACTTCACCGCGTACACCGAGGCGGTGCAGGCGGCGCGGGAGCTGGCCGAGAGCAACGTGCGCAACGCCGAGCAGGAGGTCAAGCGGGAGAAGCGGGAGATGCAGCAGGCCCGGGAGCGGGCCGACCGGCGGGCCAGCAACGCCTCCAAGAACCTGAAGAACGCCGGTCTGGCCCGGATCGTCGCCGGAGGGCTGAAGCGCAGCGCCCAGGAGTCGGCGGGCAAGGCGCAGGAGACGCACTCCGCCCGGCTCGGCCAGGCCAAGGCCCGACTCGACGAGGCCGGCCGGGCGGTACGCGAGGACGACCGGATCACCGTGGACCTGCCGGACACCACCGTCCCGGGCGGGCGCACGGTCTTCTCCGGCCACGGGATGCGGGCCCGCTTCGACGACCGGGAACTGTTCGGCGGCGACGGCGCCGACCTGGTGATCCGAGGGCCGGAGCGGATCGCGCTCACCGGGGCGAACGGCGTCGGCAAGTCGACCCTGCTGCGCCTCGTCAATGGTGACCTCGAACCGGCCGGTGGCGACATCCGGCGGGCCGACGGGCGGATCGCGTACCTGTCGCAGCGGCTGGACCTGCTGGACCTCGACCGCACGGTCGCGGAGAACTTCGCCGCGTACGCGCCGGGCCTGCCGGACTCCAAGCGGATGAACCTGCTCGCCCGGTTCCTGTTCCGGGGCGCCCGGGTGAACCTGCCCGTCGGGGTGCTCTCCGGCGGTGAGCGGCTGCGCGCCACCCTCGCCTGTGTGCTCTGCGCCGAACCGGCGCCGCAACTGCTGCTGCTCGACGAGCCGACCAACAACCTGGACCTGGTCAGCGTGGCCCAACTGGAGAGCGCGCTGTCCGCGTACCAGGGTGCGTTCGTGGTGGTCAGCCACGACGAGCGGTTCCTCGCCGAGATCGGCGTGCAGCGCTGGTTGCGGCTGGCCGACGGCCAACTGCGGGAGATCGGGGCCCCCGACCGGGCCTGAGCCCGGTCGGCACGTCCTCGGCCCGGTCAGCTCACGTTGGCCGGGCCGAGGACGCTCTTCAGGTCACCCATCAGCGCGGTCGTCGCCGCCACCCGGAACGGACCCAGCCGTAGGGTGGTGGTGCGCCCGCCGTTCTGCAGCTTGACGTGCACCTCGGTGTCGCCGGGGTGCAGCACCAGGGTCTCCTTGAGTCGTTCCACCAGCGGTGGCGTGCACCGGTGCACCGGGATGGTGAGGGTGACCGGCTTGTTGGTGGCGCTGGTGCTGACGTCCGGCATGGACATGTCCATCGCCATGATCCGTGGGGTGTCGTCGCGGCGGTCGACCCGCCCCTTGACCACGACGATGGCGTCCTCGGCGATGTACTGCCCGATCACCTCGTAGGTGTTGGGGAAGAACAGCGTCTCCACCCCACCGGCCAGGTCCTCCAGGGTCGCCGAGGCCCAGGCGCGGCCCTGCTTGGTGACCCGGCGCTGCACCCCGGAGAGGATGCCGGCGAGGGTGACCACCGCACCGTCGGGCACCGCGCCGTCCTCGGCGAGGGAGGCGATGGTGGTGTCGGCCGCCGCGTTGAGGATGTGCTCCAGGCCGAACAGCGGGTGGTCGGAGACGTACAGGCCGAGCATCTCGCGCTCGAACGCCAGCTTGTCGCGCTTGTCCCACTCGCTGTCGCCGATGACCGGCATCACCGTCGTGCTGCCGGTGTCGGCGTCACCGAAGCCGGCACCGAAGAGGTCGTACTGGCCGACCGCCTCCTTGCGCTTGACGTCGGCGTACGCGTCGATGGCGTCGGCGTGCACCGCGAGCAGGCCCTTGCGCGGGTGCTCCATCGAGTCGAACGCGCCCGCCTTGATCAGCGATTCAATGGTCTTCTTGTTGCAGACCACCGCGTCCACCTTGGACAGGAAGTCGTAGAAGTCGGTGTACTCGCCCTTCTCCTCCCGGCACCGCATGATCGAGGCGACGACGTTCGCGCCGACGTTACGCACCGCGGCCAGGCCGAAGCGGATGTCCTTGCCGACCGGGGTGAACGGCCCGGCCGAGGTGTTCACGTCCGGCGGCAGCACCTGGATGCGCATCCGGCGACACTCGGCCAGATAGAGCGCCATCTTGTCCTTGTCGTCACCGACGGACGTCAGCAGCCCGGCCATGTACTCGGCCGGGTAGTGCGCCTTCAGGTACGCGGTCCAGTAGGAGACCAGGCCGTACGCGGCGGAGTGCGCCTTGTTGAAGGCGTACCCGGCGAACGGCACCAGGACGTCCCACACGGCCTGGATCGCCTCGTCGGAGTAGCCGCGCTCGCGGCAGCCGTCCCGGAACGGGATGAACTCCTTGTCGAGGATCTCCTTCTTCTTCTTGCCCATCGCCCGGCGCAGCAGGTCCGCCTGGCCCAGGGTGTAGCCGGCGAGGATCTGCGCGGCGCGCTGCACCTGCTCCTGGTAGACGATCAGGCCGTGGGTGGGCTCCAGGATCTCCCGCAGCGGCTCCTCCAGCTCCGGGTGGATCGGCGTGATCTCCTGGAGGCCGTTCTTGCGCAGCGCGTAGTTGGTGTGCGAGTCGACGCCCATCGGGCCGGGCCGGTACAGCGCCAGGACGGCGGAGATGTCCTCGAAGTTGTCCGGCTTCATCAACCGCAGCAGCGACCGCATCGGCCCACCGTCGAGCTGGAACACGCCCAGGGTGTCACCGCGGGCCAGCAGCTCGTACGCGGCCGGGTCGTCCAGCGGCAGGCCCAACAGGTCGAGCTTCTTACCGTGGTTGAGCTCGATGTTCTTGACCGCGTCGTCGATGATCGTCAGGTTGCGCAGGCCGAGGAAGTCCATCTTCAGCAGCCCGAGCGACTCGCAGGTCGGGTAGTCGAACTGCGTGATGATCGCCCCGTCGGCGTCGCGGCGCATCAACGGGATGTGCTCGATGATCGGCTCGGCGGACATGATGACGCCGGCGGCGTGCACACCGGTCTGCCGGATCAGCCCCTCGATGCCCTTGGCGGTGTCGATCACCTTGCGGACGTCCGGGTCGGAGTCGTACAGGCCGCGGATCTCGCCGGCCTCGGCGTAGCGGGGGTGCTTCGCGTCGAAGATGCCGGTGAGCGGGATGTCCTTGCCCATCACCGCCGGCGGCATCGCCTTGGTGATCCGGTCGCCGACCGCGTACGGGAAACCGAGCACCCGGGCCGAGTCCTTGATCGCGGCCTTCGCCTTGATCGTGCCGAAGGTGGCGATCTGGGCGACCTTGTCCTCACCCCACTTGTCGGTGACGTACTTGATCACCTCACCGCGCCGACGCTCGTCGAAGTCGATGTCGACATCCGGCATCGAGACGCGCTCGGGGTTGAGGAACCGCTCGAAGATCAGGCCGTGCTGGATCGGGTCCAGGTCGGTGATGCCCAGCGCGTACGCCACGAGGGAACCGGCGGCCGAGCCACGACCCGGGCCCACCGCGATGCCCTGGTTCTTCGCCCACTGGATGAAGTCGGCGACCACGAGGAAGTACGACGGGAAGCCCATCTGGTTGATGACGCCCAGCTCGTACTCGGCCTGGACGACGTGCCCCTCCGGGATGCCGTTCGGGTAGCGGCGGGCCAGCCCCGCGAAGGTCTCCTTACGGAACCAGGACTCCTCGGTCTCCCCCTCGGGCACCGGGAAGCGCGGCATCAGGTTGTGGAACTCGAACATGCCCTTCGGGTCGACCTTCTCGGCGACCAGCAGGGTGTTGCGGCAGCCCTCCTGCCACAGCTCGGACGAGTCCACCGCGCGCATCTGGTCGGCACTCTTGATGAAGTAGCCGCCACCCTCGAACCGGAACCGGTTCGGGTCGTCGATGTTGCTGCCCGTCTGCACACAGAGCAGCACGTCGTGGGCGGTGGCCTGCGCCTCGTGGGTGTAGTGCGAGTCGTTGGTGACCACCGGCGGAATGTCCAGCTTGCGGGCGATCTCGGTGAGCCCCTCGCGGACCCGGCTCTCGATGGAGAGGCCGTGATCCATGATTTCCAGGAAGTAGTTGTCCTTGCCGAAGATGTCCTGGTAGCTGGCGGCGACCTTGAGCGCCTCGTCGAACTGGCCCAGCCGCAGCCGGGTCTGCACCGCGCCGGACGGGCAGCCGGTCGTCGCCATGATCCCTTCGGCGTGCTCGGCGATCAGCTCCATGTCCATCCGGGGCCACTTGACGTAGTGCCCCTCCATGGACGCGCGCGAGTTGAGGGTGAACAGGTTCTTCAGGCCCTGTGCGTTCTTCGCCCACATGGTCTTGTGGGTGATCGCGCCGTTACCGGAGATGTCGTCGCTCTTCTGCTCCGGCCGACCCCACTTGACCCGCGCCTTGTGGTAGCGCGACTCCGGCGCCACGTACGCCTCGACGCCCAGGATCGGGGTGATCCCGGCGGCCATCGCCTGGTTGTAGAAGTCGTTCGCGCCGTGCATGTTGCCGTGGTCGGTGATCGCCACGGCCGGCATGCCGAGCCGCTTGGCCTCGGCGAACAGGTCCTTGAGGCGGGCCGCTCCGTCGAGCATCGAGTACTCGGTGTGCACGTGCAGATGCGCGAACGAATCAGCCATGCGTGGCGCCCCCCGGCGGTATGGATCTTGGTGGTCGGAGCCGACCGGGACCTACCCTACCGAGGTGATCTCGGCGGCTCCACCGTCCGCGCCGACGGTCGTGGCCCTCGTCTCCTCAAGGCCTGAGGATGAGCCTAGGCTCGGTGCATGGCCAGGTACTACGACGTGCACCCGGAGAACCCGCAGCCCCGGATCATCGGCCAGGTCGCCGATCTGATCCGCGGTGGCGGGCTGGTCGCCTACCCGACGGATTCCTGCTACGCGCTCGGCATCCAGTTGGGCGACCAGGACGGGCTGGACCGGATCCGCCAGATCCGGCACCTCGACGACCGGCACCACTTCACGCTGGTCTGCCGCGACTTCGCGCAGCTCGGCCAGTTCGTCCAGATCAGCAACTCGGTCTTCCGCCTGGTGAAGGCGTCCACCCCGGGCAGCTACACGTTCATCCTGCCGGCCACCCGAGAGGTGCCGCGCCGGATGTTGCACCCCAAGAAGCGGACCGTCGGCGTGCGGGTGCCCCGGCACACGGTCACCCAGGCGCTGCTGGCCGAGCTGGCCGAGCCGCTGGTGTCGAGCACCCTGGTCCTGCCCGGCGACGACGAGCCGATGACCCAGGGGTGGGAGATCAAGGAACGGCTCGACCACCAGCTCGACGCGGTGCTCGACGCGGGCGACTGCGGCAAGGAGCCGACGACCGTGATCGACCTGTCCGGGCCCGAGCCGGAGATCCTGCGCCGGGGCGCGGGAGACGTGTCCCGCTTCGAGTAGTGGACCCCGCCGCGCCGACGCACCGCGCCGGTCAGCAGCCATCCGCCGTGACTGGTCGCTCAGCTGCTGCACTTTGCTGCTGTACCGCTGGAGTCGGTTTGCTGGCTTCCCTGGTCCAGCCGAGAAAGCGGCGGTGCAGCACGCCGGCCGGCGTCCACGGGATGTCCTCGGTGGCTTGAACGAGGTAGGAGCCGAGGTAGAGGGCCAGCGACACCGGGGCATCCGCGTACTCCGCCAGTAGCTCCCGCTTCCGAGTGGGGCACGGCCAGGGCAGGTCGCAGCCTCCGCAGCTCCAAATCGGCATGACCGGGCCGTGGGTGGTCACCGCACACCATCCAGGAAGCACGCCGTGATCGTCCGGGCCTGTCGGCTGGTCGCCCATTCCACCTGCCAGCACGGGTACGGAGTCAGCCGCGACCACCAGGCGCGGCAGCCGGCACACATGCCGTCGAACCCTCGAACATGCACGGCCAGGATCGCCCGCTCCTGGTGGTCTTTCACGACGGCTCCTCTGCCGGCCAGTGGCCACGATTGATAGGGATGCGGTGTCGGGCGCGGCAGGGCAGTTCGACTCCGCAGCGGCAAATCCGCCGCCACTTTCGCCAGCACCAGATCGGCCGGTGCCGCCGGGCAAGAGTGACGGCCGTTGCGACCAGGTACTCCTCATATGAGACGTTTCGTCTGCTCAGAGTTGTACGGCCGAACTCTCCATCCGCCGTGCGGCTCACCGCTGCTCTTCCGGCACATCCTGCGCCGACTCGCGGTTGCCTTGGGATCGCCGTAGCTGTGCTGCCTGGTCGAGCAATCGCTGTTGCGCCGCCGCGTGCTCGGCGTCCTGGTGCCGCTGCCCCGTCCCGGGCGGTGGTGGTGGCTCGTGCTGCCGGAGCAACCACCGCACCAACAGGTACAGGTGGCATCGGATCGTCACGAACTCGCCCCCTCGTGGAGAGTCGGGAAGGCGAGCCCGACCGGGGCGTCAAAGCTGTAGACGGTGTCCAGCCCCATCACGCCCTGCGGGTCATCGGCATCACAGTTCATGCCGGAGACGGTCCCGCCGACCGGGATGCGGCGACCATGTCGACTGGTCATGTCACGGTGACATGAGCGGGCTCGACCTGCTAGTACACCGACCGTAGGCTCCAGGCTGAGCACCATGGGTAGTCGCCTGACAACGCTGGGAGCCGTTGTGCTGCTCGATCATCTTCGGATACCCGACGACCTCTGGTCGCGCGAGGACATGCGCGCGGTTCTGGCAGCCCGCGATATCGGTGCACTGTTCCGGCTGCTCGCCCGGCATACCGGCGCGAGCCAAACTCGCATCGGCGCGGCTGTCGGCCTAGAGCAGGGCTACGTCAGCCGGATCATCGCCGGCCGACGGGTGACCTCAATCGACGTGTTGGAGCGGATCGCCAACGGCTGTGGCATGCCCGACGATGCCCGGATGACGCTGGGCCTGGCGCCTCGCCAGCGGGCATATCGCCCGGACATGGCGGATCACCCCCGCAGCCGGCACAGTGATGTGCCGGCCAACCGATCCTGGCGCGATGACGTCCGGGCCGTCGCGCAGCTATGGGAAGGCGACGTGAACCGTCGAGACATACTTCGCCAGACAGTCTTCAGCTCCACCGCCTACACCCTGCCCGCTCTACGCTGGTTCGCCGCCACCACGCCGCAACCCGTCGAGCAGGAGGGCCGCCGAAGAGTCGGCCAACCCGACATCGACACCATTCGCCAAATGACCGCCACCTATCGGCGACTCGACAACCAATACGGCGGCGGCCATGCCCGCAACAACGTCACACGGTTCCTCCACCACGAGGTCGCGCCCTTGATGACCGAGGGCCGCTACGACCCGGCGATTGGCCGCAAACTGCTCGCCGCCTTGCCGAGCTGACCCAACTCGCCGGGTGGCAGGCGTACGACATGGCCGAACATGGCCTCGCCCAGCGCTACCTCACCCATGCCCTCGACCTCGCCCGAACAGCCGACGACGCCGGACTGGGTGCCGAGATCCTCGCCGCGATGAGCCACCAAGCCACCTACCTCGGGCACACCGCCACCGGCGTCGACCTTGCCCGCGCCGCCCGGCAGACAGCGCAGCGCGCCGGCCTCACCGTGCTGACTGCCGAAGCCCTGGTCATGGAAGCTCACGCCCATGCAGTCGCCCTTGAAGAGCGCGACTGCGCCACCGCGCTGCACCAAGCAGAGCAAGCCCTCGATCGGGCCGACCGCAGCAGCGACCCCCAGTGGCTCGGCTACTTCGACGAGGCGTACCTGTCAGCCAAGTTCGGCCACTGTTTCAACGCACTCGGTCAACACCGTCGAGCCGAACGCTTCGCCGCTCGCTCCCTAAAGATGGACGAACGCTATGTACGCGGCAAAGCCTTCAACCTCGCCCTCTTGGCCACCGTCCACGCCCACCAGGGCGAGCTGGAACGTGCCAGCGCCATCGGCGCGGAAGCCCTCACCCTGACCACACAACTACGGTCCGCTCGTGCGGTCCGTTACCTGCGCGATCTGCAAACCGATCTGACGCCCCACCGCCGTCGGCCGGCAGTTCGGCAGTTCATCACCCGCGTTGATGCTGCGTTCGGCCAACGTCGCTGACTACAGCTCGCCCAGAGCCTTGCGCGCCACCAGCTCCAACACCGCGATCACCGTGCCGGCACCCACGATCTCACCCTGGGACACGAGATGCCGCGCCTCGTCCAGCGGAATCCAGGCCACTCGCTCGGTCTCGTTGACGTCAACCGGAGCGCCGGTGTGCTCCGCGTTCCGGGCAAGGAACAGCAGGTTCTCCGCGTCCGCGGTCGCCACCCACGGCTGAAACGACAGCAAGGGCTCTACTGCTCCTGGAAGCCACCCGGTCTCCTCCTCGACCTCTCGGACCGCACACTTCGCCGGGTCCTCGCCCTCATCGACGTAGCCACCCGGCAGCTCCCACACCCATCGATCGAACACGAACCGGTGCCGCCGCATCAGCAACAGGCACTCTTGGCCGTCAATTACCGCAACCATGGCCGACCGGGGCGCCCGGATCACGTACTGCTCGAAGCGGACCCCATCCGGCAACTCCACATCCGCGATGCTCAACCTCGACCGGCGGCTGCCGTCTACAACCCGCTCACCATGAATCGTCCACCGCGTCGACCTGCCAGCCAACTCCTCCGTCACCCGGCCAGTATCCAACCAGCGGAATCGAGCCGCTGCCGCACGGCATCCCAACGACTCGACTCGGCCCATGACGGCCGCCGGCGAATCCGCCTTCGTTACCTCCTCCCCGACGGACACAACGATGTCTTTCTAGACAACAGTGTGTGGCACACAGTATGGTGTGACGCATGGTTAGCGAGGACGTTCTACGGACGCACCTACAGGAGTTGCGTCGAGGCACCGTCGTGGTGGCCAGCCTGGTCGCCTTGCGCCGACCGGACTACGGCTACGCACTGCTGCAACGGCTCACCGACCACGGCTTCCCGGTGGACGCCAACACGCTCTACCCGCTGCTGCGCCGCCTGGAGGACCAGGGCCTGCTGACCAGCGAGTGGAACACCGAGGAGAGCCGGCCGCGCAAGTTCTACCGGACCAGCGACGAGGGCGAGTCGATGCTGAGCCGGCTCCTCGACGACCTCGCCGCCGTGCAGACCTCCGTCACCGGGCTGATTCAAGGAGTGGACCGATGAACACCCTGACCGACCGCTACCTCGCCGCCACCCTGCGCTCGGTACCCGTCCAGCGTCGCGACGAGATCGCCACCGAGCTGCGCGCCTCGATCGAGGACATGATCGAGGACCGGACCGGCGGTGGCCAGGACACGACCACCGCGGAGCGGGAGGTGCTGACCGAGCTGGGCAACCCCGACCGGCTGGCCGCCCGGTACGCCGACCGCCGGTTGCAGCTCATCGGCCCGACCTACTACCTGGTCTGGCTGCGACTGCTGAAGCTGCTGCTCAGCTTCATTCCGGCAATCGTCGGCACGGTGGTCACCATCGTCGAAGCCGCCGAAGGCAAGGGCTTCGGTGCGATCGGGCCAGGCCTCGTGGCGGCCATGCAGGTGGCCGTGCAGATCGCCTTCTGGCTCACCCTGACCTTCGCCCTCATCGAGCGGTCCCAGCCGACCGTGGACCTGCCGGACTGGACGGTCGACCAACTGCCCGACGCCCCGGTACGCCGGGGCATCCCCCTCGCCGACACCATCGCCTCGGTGGTCATGCTGGTGCTGACCATCGGCTACCTGCCCTTCCAGCACTACCAGTCGTGGGTGCACGCCACCGACGGCGAGAACATTCCGATCCTCGACCCGGATCTGTGGTCGTTCTGGCTGCCGGCGCTGATCGTGGTCCTGGTCGCCAGCGTGATCTTCGAGGTCGTCAAGTACCGGATCGGGCGCTGGACCTGGACCCTGTTCGGCATCAAGGCTCTGCTCAACGTGGCGTTCGCGGTGCCGCTGGTGTGGTTGGCGCTCTCCGACCGGCTGTTCAACCCGGTCCTGGCCGAGCGCCTGAGCTGGCTGGCGGAGGCGGACAACCGGAACGCCCTCGGGGCGGCCATCGCACTGGGTGCGGCCGTGGTCATGGTGTGGGACCTGATCGACACCGCTGTGAAGACGCGACGTCAGACGGCGTGAGCGGCAGCGAACACGGCGGCCCGGCGCGTACCCCGCGCCGGGCCCGCCGGCCGTCGGCGGGTACCGGCCCGCCGGGTTGGCGGGCGCGGGCGGCGACGTGGCATCGTTCGCGGGTGACCGTGGCAGAGCGAGCAGAATGGCGCCGTCCGGGTCCGACGCGAGAGCAGCGCCGCAACGACCTCTGGATCGGCTTGGGGGTGACCGGGCTGGCGCTGGTGAGCCTCACCCTGGCGCGCAGCACCGGGGCGTTCCTGCTGGGTCCACCGCCGTCCGGGCCGGAACAGCTCTTCTGGACCGTCGCGGTAACCCTTCCGCTGATCTGGCGGCGACGCTGGCCCGCCGCGACCCTGCTGATCGTCTCGGTGGCGTTCATCGCCGCGCAGGCACGATCGGCGCCGGAGACCCAGTTCTCCTCGTGGGCCCTGTTCTGCGCTCTCTACACCGTCGGCGCCTGGGGGCAGGACCGTCAGCTCGCCCGTCGGCTGCGGATCGGCGTGATCACCACGATGTTCGCCTGGCTGGGCATCTACTACGCGGTGATGATCGAGCACATCCCGCCCGGTGCCTTCGCCGACGCGGTCGGGCCGGTGCCACCGGTGCTCGCCGCGATGGTCACCGGCGTGCTGGTCAATGTGCTGGTCTTCGGGTTCGCGTACTTCTTCGGCGAGACCGCCTGGGTGGCCGCGCGGCGCGAGCACGAGCTGCGCGCCCAGGCCGAGGACCTGCGCCGGTCGCAGGCCGAGTCCCGGGAACGGGCGGTGCTCGGCGAGCGGGTCCGGATCGCCCGCGAGTTGCACGACGTGGTCGCCCACCACGTGTCGGTGATGGGGGTGCAGGCGTCCGCCTGCCGCCGGGTGTTCGACCGCGACCCGGGCAAGGCCCGCACAGCACTGACCGCCATCGAGCAGAGCGCCCGCACCGCCGTCGACGAGCTGCGTCGGATGCTCGGCGTGCTGCGCGCCACCGCCGACGCCGACGCCGAGCCGCCGGCGACCGGCGGCATCGAACGGATCGGCGAGCTGGTCGAGCGGGCCCGAGCCGCGGGACTGACGGCCACCCTCGGGGTGTACGGCGACCCGGTCGCGGTGCCCGAATCGGTCTCGCAGGCGGCCTACCGGGTGACGCAGGAGGCGGTGACCAACACGCTGAAGCACGCCGGAGCGGATCTGTTGGACGTGCGGGTCCGGTACCTGGCCCGGGAGGTGGAGGTCGACGTGACCGACGACGGACGGGCGGGCGGCAGGGCCGACGCCGTCGGGCTGGGTCTGATCGGGATGCGCGAACGGGTCAGCGCGCACGACGGCGACCTGGAGGCTGGGCCGCGTGCTGCTGGCGGTTGGCGGGTACGCGCCCGCTTTCCGCTGCCGGTGTCGGCGGACCCGCCGGTCGCCGCGCAGCGGGAGACGAGCGACGGGCGACAGCTGGCAGCCGGCGCGGAGCGTTCGGCGTGAGCGCCGCACCAGCCCACGGGGCGGCCGCCGGTCGGGCGGTCCGGGTGCTGCTCGCCGACGACCAACACCTCGTCCGTACCGGCTTCCGGGTCATCCTCGAGGTGGAGGACGACATCGAGGTGGTCGGTGAGGCCGCCGACGGTGAGCGCGCCGTCGCCATGACCCGAGCAACCCGCCCCGACGTCGTCCTGATGGACGTGGAGATGCCCGGGATGGACGGGCTGGAGGCCACCCGGCGGATCACCGGCGCCGGGCCGGGTGCACCGGCGGTGCTGATCCTCACCACCTTCGACCGCGACGACTACCTGTTCGCCGCGCTGCGGGCCGGGGCCAGCGGCTTCCTGCTCAAGAACGGCACTCCGGAGGAACTGATCGAGGCGATCCGGGTGCTGGCCAGGGGCGACGGCCTGCTCGCCCCGGAGATCACCCGCCGAGTGATCTCCACGTTCGCTCGGCTCGGCGACCCGGCGGGCACCGCCCACCGTGGACCGGACGCCGACGCCGCGCTGGCTGAGCTGACCCCGCGTGAACGGGAGGTGCTGGTGCTGCTCGCCGCCGGATCGAGCAACGCGGAGATCGCCGCGACCATCCATCTGGGCGAGGCGACGGTGAAGACGCACGTGAGCCGGGTACTGGCCAAACTCGGCCTACGCGACCGGGTGCAGGCGGTGGTGTTCGCGTACGAGAACGGGGTGGTCCGGCCCGGCGGGTGACGGCCGTCCGCCGCGAGGTGGACCCGCCCGCTCCGCCGCCGGGCGGACGGCGGCAGGCCGTATTCGATCTAGCGTGGGCACGTGACCAGAACGCTTCGCCTCGACGGCGTCGACCGCAGCTTCGGCGACCGGCAGGTGCTCAAGAACGTGTCCTTCGAGGTGGCCGCCGGCCGGATGACCGGCTTCGTGGGCGCCAACGGCGCCGGCAAGACCACCACCATGCGGATCATCCTGGGTGTGCTCGCCCCCGACGCCGGCGAGGTGAGCTGGGGCGGCACACCGCTGACCCGGCAGGACCGACGGCGCTTCGGTTACATGCCGGAGGAGCGGGGCCTCTACCCCAAGATGACCACCCGGGAGCAGGTGACCTACCTCGGCCGGCTGCACGGCCTGGACGCACCGGCGGCGCGGCGGGCGACCGACACGCTGTTGGAACGGGTCGGGCTCGGTGAGCGCGGCGACGACCTGCTGGAGACGCTGTCGCTGGGCAACCAGCAGCGCGCCCAGATCGCGGCCGCGCTGGTGCACGACCCCGAGGTGCTGGTGCTCGACGAGCCGTTCTCCGGCCTCGACCCGCTGGCCGTCGACACCGTCGTCACCGTGCTGAGGGAACGGGCCTCCGCCGGAGCGCCGGTGCTCTTCTCCAGCCACCAGCTCGACGTCGTGGAGCGGCTCTGCGACGACCTGGTGATCATCGGGGACGGGGTGATCCGGGCCGCCGGCAGCCGGCGGCAACTGCGCGACTCGTACACCGTGCCCCGTTACGAGCTGGTGGTGGCGAGCGACGCCGGCTGGGTACGCGACCACCCCGGGGTGACCCTGGTCGAGCTGGACGGCGCGCGAGTCGTCTTCGACCTGCCGGCCGGCGCCGACGAACAGCCCGTGCTGCAGGCGGCCCTCGCCCGCGGCCCGGTCCGCGCCTTCCGCCCGGTCAGCCCCTCGCTCACCGAGATCTTCCGAGAGGTCACCCAGTGAACGTCACCCAGGCCACCCGGCTGGTCGCCGAACGCGAGATCCGGGTCAAGCTCCGCGACCGTACCTTCCTGTTCGGCACGCTCTTCTTCCTGTTGATCGCCGCGGCGGGCACCATCCTGCCGCCGCTGCTCTCCGGCGGGCCGTCCACCGTCGCGGTGACCGAGAGCGCGGCCGGTCCGCTGCGCGCAGCCGGCCTGGAGGTCCGGGTGGTCCCCGACGACCAGACCGCCGAGCAGGCCGTCCGCGACGACGACGTGGACGCCGCGGTCGTCGCCGGGCCGGCCGTCCTGGCCATGGATGAGGCCCCCGACGACGTGGTACGGGCCCTGAGCAGCCAGCCGACCGTACGCCTGCTCGACCCGGACGCGGTCGACCCGGTGGTGGCGTTCCTGGTGCCGTTCGTCTTCGCGTTCGTCTTCTTCATCACCTCGCAGACGTTCGGTGTGCAGATCGCGCAGAGCGTCATCGAGGAGAAGCAGACCCGGATCGTGGAGATCCTGGTCGCCGCCGTGCCGGTCCGGGCGCTGCTGGCCGGCAAGGTGGTGGCGGGCGGCATCCTGGCGTTCGGGCAGATCGCGCTCATCGCGGTGGTGGCGGTGCTCGGACTGCAGATCGGCGACAGTGGCGGTCTCCTCAGCCTGCTCGCCCCGGCGATCGGCTGGTTCGTGCCGTTCTTCCTGCTCGGTTTCGTGCTGCTCGCGGCGATGTGGGCGGCCGCCGGCGCCCTGGCCAACCGGCAGGAGGACATCGCGGCCGTATCGACGCCGGTGCAACTCGCCGTCATGCTGCCGTTCTTCGCGGTGATCTTCCTGAACGACAACGACACCGCGATGCGGGTGCTGTCCTACCTGCCGTTCTCGTCACCCACGGCCATGCCGCTGCGGCTGTTCACCGGTGACGCGGCCGGTTGGGAGCCGTTCGTCTCGCTGGCCATCCTTCTGCTCGCCGCCGGGGCGTTCCTGGTCGCCGGCGCCCGGGTGTACGAGGGGTCGCTGCTGCGCACCAACGGCCGGACCGCACTGCTCACCGCCTGGCGGGAGCGGGAGACGATCGGCTGAGCCGACGGTTCGCCCGCGCGGGCGCCGGTGTCCTGATCGGACGCCGGCGCCCGCTGCCGTACGGCACCGTGCCGACCGGTGTTCGGCGACTGCGAACAGGGCGAACGTTCCTACGGTGAGCCGATCCCCACGGCAACGACCTGGTCGTCGCCCGGACCGGAAAGGCTCTCCATGACCCCATCGAACGGCCCGCGGCACCACGCCGCCACACGACACCTGCGTCGTCTGCTCAGCGTGGTGCTCGCGGTCGTCCTCACCAGCACCCTCACCGCCCTCGTCCGCCCCGCACCGGCCGCCGCCGCGCCGGGTGATCTCATCCTCAACGGCACGTTCGACAACGGCAGCACCGAGCCGTGGTGGACCCGGCTCGCCTCGACCAGCACCACGGTCAACTCGGGGCAACTGCGCATCCGCACCAGCGGGCCGGCCAGCAAACCCACCTGGGACGACCTGGTCGGTCACTTCGAGTTCGGGGTGACCGCCGCGCAGCCGTACCGGCTGCAGTTCGACGCCTCCGCCGACGTCAGCCGCTCCCTCCGCGTCTCGGTGTCCCGGGTGGACACTCCCTTCACCTCGGCGGTCGACCAGACCGTCGCGCTCACCACCACGATGCGCCGGTTCACCTTCGACTTCACGTCGCCGTTCGGTGACCCCAAGGCGGTGCTCCTGTTCCACCTCGGCGCCCACGCCGCGTCCACGGTGCGGCTGGACAACATCTCGCTCACCCCACTGGCCATCGACCCGGCCAACGACCCGATCCTGTACTGGAATGGCATCCTGCTGGACACCTTCAAGGGCCTGAACGCCGGGCCCACCGTCCTGTCCCGCCAGGCGGCCATCCTGCACGCGGCGATGCACGACGCCGCCGTCTCGGTCACCGGCGTCGGCAACCCCTACCGGGTACGCGTGCCGGTCAGCTATCCGGGCACCATGGACAACGTCGTGGCACCGTCCCTGCACGCCGCCATCGACAGGGCGGCGTACGACGTGCTGACCGCCCTGTTCAGCCGCTACGGTCGCTCCTTCTCCTCGGCCCTCGCTGGCGCCGTCAACCGCCGGCCTTCCGGCGTGAACGCCGCGGAGGTCGCGCGGGGTGACACGGTCGGTGCCGCGGCTGCCGCCGCAAACCTCCAGGCCCGCACCAACGACGGCTCCGACAACGGGGATGCGTACCAGTTGGACGGGGTGCCCGGGTCGTGGCGGCCGACCGACGAAGCGGGTGCCGTCACCCCGAACTGGGGACTCGTTACCCCCTTCGCGCTGTCCTCGGGCTCGCAGTTCCGGCCCGGCCTACCGGCGGGCGCTGTCGACTACGGGGATCTGCTCGGCAAGCAGGAGTACCTCGACCAGGTCCGGGAGGTCCGCGAATACGGCGGCAAGGGACAGTCGCTGCGCACCGCCGACCAGACACAGATCGCATTCTTCTGGGCCAACGACCTGCCCGTGACGTACCGGCCGCCAGGCCAGCTCTTCGCGCACACCCAGATCGTGGCGAAGCAGCGGAAACTCGGCATCCTCGCCAACGCCCGGCTCTTCGGACTGGTCGCCCTCGCACTCGCCGACGCCGCCATCGCCGCCTGGGATGCGAAGTACCTGACCACGATCGACCTGTGGCGGCCGGAGAGCGCCATCGGCGACGGATGGCAGCCGCTGTCCCAGAAGGAGAGTGGGGTGTCGTTCTCGCCGCCCTTCCCTGCCTACGTCTCCGGGCACGCCACCTTCGCCGGGGCCTGGGCGGCGGTGATGCAGAGGTTCTTCGGCACCGACGCGATCGCCTTCGACGCCACGACCGACGATCCGCACACCGTGGGTGTGGTCCGGCACATGACCGGCTTCGACCACGCCGCCCAGGAGAACGCGCTGAGCCGGATCTACCTCGGCGTGCACTACCGGTTCGACGCGGAAGCCGGCCTCGCCACCGGCCGCTCGGTGGGCGCGTACGTCTACGCCAACCGGCTGCGCCCGTGAGTCGTTCGCCGGTGTAACGGGGGGATGCTCCCCGTCCGGTCCACGGACCGGACGGGGAGCATCACGTGTCACGGCGACGGTTCACAGTGCCAGTGGCCGAAACCGCCGGTACGCGACCAGACGTCCCGCGCCGCCCGGATGCTCCAACCAGGGTCCAGCGCGGTCCGGCGGTCGACGCCGCGTCGGGACAACTCCATGTCACTGAACTGGAACAACCCCCAGCGCCGCGTCCCGTCCGCGACGACCTCCACCCGGTACGGGTCCAGCCCGGACAGGCACCGCGCCACCTGCACCGCCCCGGCCGGATCCTCCGGGAAGACCCTGCGCAGGTACGTGCCGATCCGGTCCTCCGACCAGGTGGCCGGCACCACCGGATCGCCCGCCAGCGCGTCGAGCACCCGCCCGTCCGCGGTGCCGCTGACCGGCAGGCCCTCCAGCGCCTGGAAGGCGATCACCCGGCTGGTGGTGTCCGGGCCGAACCAGCCGTCCACCGGCACGTCCAGTCCGCCCGCCACCAGCCGCTCCTGAAGGTCCAGCACACACGGGCCGTACATGCCCTGGCGCAGGACCAGCGGACAGTCGTCGGTCGGCGGGTCGTCGACCGTGGCGGCGGCGCCCGGTAGCAGCGCCCCGGACGCCCCGACCGTCAGCACGCCGAGCACCGCGAGCACCGCCAGTCGAAGCCGGCGACGGACGGGCCGGGGCACCCCGGATCGCGGCAGCTGCGGCGGGACCGGGCCGATGCTCGCGGACGGGTCGACGGACGGGGGCGGGTCGACGGGGGTCCGCGACGGTTGGGTCTCCCATCGGTCCCGCTCGCCGAGGCGGGCCTCGATGTCCCGCCGCATTCTCAGCCACCTCTCGACCTCGCCTGCCGTCGCACCGCAGGCCGCGAGCAACGCCACGACGGTGCGCTCCCGGGGCAGCGTGGTCCGCCCCAGCATCGTGGCGAGAGTGCTCGGCGGCAGCCAGTGTCCGGCTGCCGAGGCGCGCCGGGTGATCTCCCGGTAGGTCAGGCCGGAGCACCGCCGCACGTCCCGCAGCAACGCGACGTACTCCCCCGCCGTGGCCGCCTGCGGCACCGGATCCCGGGCAGCGTCATCCATCGAATCTCCCCGCGTCGTTGATGTCGTCGGGCCCGGACCGGTGCCGGTCCGAGCCCGCCGGCCGTACGCCGTTCGGTGGCGCGGCCATCGAGGAACGACGCTAGATAAGCCGGCCGGCGGGGACAATGCCCTGGTCGTCGAGGTGGGATGTCCGCGCAGCTCACCGCGGCATGTCCGGGTCTTGTCCGACCATCTCGGACAGTCGCTCGGGGGCGGCTTGCCCCCGCACCTCCGGGGTCTGGAGAATCGGGCGATGACCACGGGGGAGCTACGACCGGACGAGGCGGCCGACGCGGCCGAGTTCGTCGACCTGCTGCGCCACCTCAAGGACCGGTCCCGGCTCACGTACCGGCAACTGGAGCAACGCGCGGCCGCCTCCGGTGACGTGTTGGCCCGCAGCACCGCCGCCGACATTCTGCGCCGGTCCACCCTGCCGCGGCCCGAGGTGCTGGTCGCGTTCGTCCGGGCCTGCGGCGCGGAGGATCAGGTCGAGGTGTGGCTGCGGGCGCGGCACCGTCTCGCGGTCGGCGCGTACGCGCCCATGTCGCCAGCACCCGATCTCCAGCCGGTCGACGTGGTCGCTACCGTGGCCTCGCAGCGCTCGGGCGCGGTCCGTCCGCGCTGGTTCGCGCGTCCCGTGCCGCTGGCGGTGCTGGTCGTCGGCGTCCTGCTGGCCGCGCTCGGTGTGGGCTTCTGGATCGAGCGGCCCGACGACGAGCAACGAGCGGCCGCGCAGCTCACCGGGCCGACCGCGACGGCCGGCGGCGGCACCTCGGCCACGCCGGGCGGCAGCGCCAGCGCGTCGAGCACGCCGAGCGCGGGCCGCAGCCAGATCCGCCCCGCCCGCAGCCCGCAGCTCTGTTTGACGGAGGGGCGCGACCGCACCGGCCAGTACACGAAGGAGATCGCGGTCCAGCTTCCCTGCGCGGACGCCACCCCACCCGACACCTACCTGGAGGCGGTGGCCGACGGGCTGTACTTCATCAAGTGGAACCACCCGGTGCACGGGCCGGGCTGTCTCACCATCCGCGCCGACGATCCCGGCCGGAACCTGCTCGAACCCTGGAGCGACTGCGACCCGACCAGGTCGCCCCAGCTGTTCCGCTTCGAGCCGACCGGGTCGACGCCGACCGCGTACCGCATCCGGCCGACCCGCACGGACCTGTGCGTCGGTCTCCGCGAGGACGACACCGACGTGTCGGCCGAGGCGCTGGTCGAACCGTGCACCGGCGGCGCCGACCAGGTGTTCCTGGTCGACGCGCTGCCGGAAGGCTGACGGCGGCGCGGGTCAACGAGCCGGCGGGACCTCGTCCCAGCCGGCGGGCAGCGGGGGCACCGACCAGGCCGGGTCGGGCTGCCACCGCGCCCACGCCGGGTCCCACCAGTGTTCGCCCGCGTCGAGTAGCGCCGCGATCCGGTCGCCCTCGGCCTGGATCGCGTCACCCATGCCCGGGTAGCGGCCCTCGACGAGTCGCTGGGCGAAGATCTCCACGTCCTTCCAGACGTACCGGTCGGCGTCCGCGCCCCACCACAGGTCCAGCTCGTGGTCCAGGGTGTCCACCCCGATCGGCGTACGCCGCAACGGGTCCTGAAGGTTGAAGTACCAGCCGGCGAAGTCGCGCCCCGGCCCCGTCCAGAACACGTCGACCGAGTGCGCCTCGCCGGGGCGTTGCAGCATCAGCTTGCCGTGCCCCGACCAGGAGCGGTGCCCGGCGGTCTCCCACGGGTGCCGCCTGCACGGAAAGACGCCCGTCTGCGGAAAGCCGAACTCGGCCCCCGGTGGGAGGTAGAGGGCGAGCAGGTCGGGCGAATCCTCGACGCAGATCGTCGGGCAGCCGAACCACACCTCGCCGCGAAGAACCTCGCGCCGGACGACCACGTCGCCCGGCGCGAACCGCCGCTGCGCCGCCACGCTCAGGCGTCGACCGCAGCCATCACGTCGTCGCTGATGTCGAAGTTCGCGTAGACGTTCTGCACGTCGTCGCAGTCTTCGAGGACGTCGATCAGCTTGAAGATCTTGCGGGCACCCTCTTCGTCCAGCGGCACGTTGACGCTGGGGATCAGGGAGGACTCGGCCGACTCGTACTCGATGCCGGCGTCCTGCAGCGCGGTGCGCACCGGGATCAGGTCGGTCGGCTCGGAGACCACCTCGTACGCCTCACCGATGTCGTTGACCTCCTCGGCGCCGGCGTCGAGGACGGCCAACATCACGTCGTCCTCGCTGGTGCCCTCCTTGGGCACGATCACCACGCCCTTGCGGGAGAACATGTACGACACCGAGCCGGCGTCGGCGAGCGAGCCGCCGTTGCGGGTCAGCGCGGTCCGCACCTCGGTCGCCGCCCGGTTGCGGTTGTCGGTGAGGCACTCGATGAGCATGGCCACGCCGTTCGGGCCGTACCCCTCATACATGATCGTCTGCCAGTCGGCGCCGCCGGCCTCCAGGCCGGAGCCGCGCTTGACGGCGCGGTCGATGTTGTCGTTCGGCACCGAGCTCTTCTTCGCCTTCTGGATGGCGTCGTAGAGCGTCGGGTTACCGGAGGGGTCGCCGCCGCCGGTCCGCGCGGCCACCTCGACATTCTTGATCAGCTTGGCGAACATCTTGCCGCGCTTGGCGTCGATGACGGCCTTCTTGTGCTTGGTCGTCGCCCACTTTGAGTGGCCGGACATCTTCTACCTCCGTTGCTACCCGCCGTCTGCATCGACCGCACCGCTCACGCCCCGCTCCCGCCGGCGCACGCGGAGGTGCCGGTCAGCTCGGTGGAAGCCGTGGCGGGCAGATGGCCCTGCCGAATCCCCGCAATCCTACCGACGTCCCCGCGGTCGCTGTCATGCACCGCGCGCGGTGGCTTCGTCCCGTCCGCTCGGACCGGGGCAGACGGGACGAAACCCCCTAGGGCTACGACCCCAGCAGCGCCCCCTCCGCCGGGCGCAGCGCCCGGGACCAGGCCACGACCTCACCGAGCATCGTCGACAGCTCCGCCTCCCGGCCGTCGCCCGGCGCGAAACGGCCGGCGTTCCGGTCACCCGGCTCGGCCCCGGTGAAGTCGAAGTCGGTGAAGATCGAGAGTGCCACTCCCGTCGGTACCACCACGGTCCGCACCTCGGTGAGGATCGCCCGCAGGTGGTCGGCGGCCCGGTTGCCGCCCTGCACGCCGTAGCTCAGCACCCCGGCCACCTTGCCGGTCCACTCCGCGTACAGGTAGTCGATGGCGTTCTTCAGGGCGGCCGGTATGGAACGGTTGTAGTCCGGGGTGACGAAGACGAAGGCGTCGCAGCCGTCCACCACGGACGCCCATCGCCGGGTGTGCGGGCGCCGGTAGTCGCCGAACAGCGCCGGCACCGGCTCGTCGAGCAGCGGCAACGACTGCTCCGCGAGGTCGACCAGCGTGAAGACGGCGTCCCCGGCGCGTACCGCCTCGTGTCGCTCGGCCACCTCCATGACCCAGTGGGCGACCGCCGCGCCACGTCGACCCGGCCGGGTGCTGCCCACGATCAGACCGATCCGCAGCGGTCCTGTGCTCTGTGCGTTTCTCATGGCCACGATCCTGCGGGCCACGGGACGGGGCGGGGAGACCGCCGCGAGGATGGCCCTGCCAGGGCCACCCACCGGCCGGCACCGGCTGCCAGACTGGTTCGGTGATGGACGGAGAGCTGGGCGCGTTCCTGCGTAGTCGCCGCGAGGCCCGGCGACCGGCCGAGGTCGGCCTCCCCGAGGGTCCCCGCCGACGTACCCCCGGGCTGCGCCGGGCCGAACTCGCCACGCTGGCGCAGGTGAGTGTGGAGTACCTGACCCGGTTGGAACAGGGCCGCGACACCCGGCCGTCGCCGGAGATCCTCGCGGCGCTCGCCGACGCCCTGCGCCTGGACCACGCCGACCGGGAACACCTGCGGCACCTCGCCTCGGCCCAACACGCCCGACAACTGTGCTCGGGTGACCGGTCAAGGGTCTCCCGCACCGTCCGGCCAACGGTCCGCGCACTGCTCGACGCGCTGCGCGACACCCCGGCGTACGTGCTCAACCGGCTCGGCGACGTGCTCGCCTGGAACGGGCCCTTCGACCTGCTGGCCCGCCCGCTCGGCCTGCTGGACGGAACGCGACCGAACCTCATCTGGTACGTGCTGACCGACGAGCGGGCCCGTGCGCACTACCCGCAGTGGTCGGCGCTGGCCGACCAACAGGTCGCGGAGTTGCACCTGCTGCGCCAGGGCGACCCGGCCACCGACGCGTTCGCCGAGCGGCTGGCCCGTACGGTGGGCGCGCCGTTCACCGACCGCTGGCGGCGGCGGCCGGTCACCGCCGCGCGTACCGGCCTGCTGACGATGCGCCACCCGGAGGCGGGGCTGTTGCGCCTCAGCGTCGAGACGCTGGAGCTGGCCGAGGTCGACCCGCAGCGACTGGTGGTGCAGGTGCCCGCCGACGCCGCCACGGCGACCGCGCTCGACCAGTTGGCGGGCCGCCGCCCGGGGCAGCTGCGGGCGGTCGCCGGCTGAGGCGACGGGTCACACCGTCAGGAGGCGGTGCGGACCAGGTCCACGAAGTACGCGTGCACGCGCAGATCACCGGTCAGCTCGGGGTGGAACGAGGTGGCCAGCAGGTTGCCCTGCCGCACCGCCACGATCCGGTCGGCGGCCGGGCCCCCGGTCACCGACCCGATGACCTCGACGCCGGCACCGACCCGCTCGACCCAGGGGGCACGGATGAAGACCGCGTGGAACGGCTCACCCGGCACCCCGGCGATGTCCACGGGCGCCTCGAACGAGTCGACCTGCCGGCCGAACGCGTTGCGCCGCACGGTCATGTCGATGCCGGAGAAGCCCCGCTGGTCAGGTCGGCCGTCGAGCACCTCGGTCGCCAGCATGATCATGCCGGCGCACGAACCGTAGACGGGCATGCCGCCGGCGATCCGCTTGTCGATCGGCTCGCGCATCTCGAAGATGTCGGTGAGCTTGCTGATGGTGGTGGACTCGCCCCCGGGGATGACCAGGCCGTCGACCGCGTCCAGCTCCGCCGGGCGGCGGACCGGGCGGGCGTCCGCGCCCGTCGCGGCCAGCGCCGCCACGTGTTCGCGGACGTCCCCCTGCAGCGCGAGCACACCGATCACGGGTGCCGTCACGTTCGCACCGTTCCTCTCCGCATCACGCCGTCGGTGAAGGGGTGCCCGTCACCAACCGCGCTCGGCCAGGCGGTGCGGCTGCGGGATCTCGTCGACGTTGATGCCGACCATGGCCTCGCCGAGACCGCGGGAGACCTTCGCCAGCACGTCCGGGTCGTCGTGGAAGGTGGTGGCCTTGACGATCGCGGCGGCCCGCTGAGCCGGGTTGCCGGCCTTGAAGATTCCGGAGCCGACGAAGACACCCTCCGCGCCGAGCTGCATCATCATCGCGGCGTCGGCCGGGGTGGCGATCCCGCCCGCGGTGAACAGCACCACCGGCAGCTTGCCGGTCTCGGCGACCTCCTTGACCAGCTCGTACGGGGCCTGCAGCTCCTTGGCCGCGACATACAGCTCGTCGGCCGGCAGCGAGGACAGCCGGCGGATCTCCTGGCGGATCTTGCGCATGTGGGTGGTGGCGTTGGAGACGTCACCGGTGCCCGCCTCACCCTTGGAGCGGATCATGGCCGCGCCCTCGGTGATCCGGCGCAGCGCCTCGCCCAGGTTGGTCGCCCCACAGACGAACGGCACCGTGAACGCCCACTTGTCGATGTGGTTCGCGTAGTCGGCCGGGGTCAGCACCTCGGACTCGTCGACGTAGTCCACGCCGAGCGACTGGAGGATCCGCGCCTCCACGAAGTGACCGATGCGGGCCTTGGCCATCACCGGGATGGAGACCGCCTCGATGATCCCGTCGATCATGTCGGGGTCGCTCATCCGGGACACCCCACCCTGCGCGCGGATGTCGGCGGGCACCCGCTCCAGGGCCATCACCGCGACGGCGCCGGCATCCTCAGCGATCTTGGCCTGCTCGGCGTTGACCACGTCCATGATCACGCCACCCTTGAGCATCTCGGCCATGCCACGCTTCACGCGGGCGGTGCCGACGACGGGGGCGGTACCGGTGTTCGAGGCGGTGTTTTCGGGCACGGGTCATCGCTCCTTGGACGTGCTCTGAGGGTGGCAGCGAAAATGCTACGCGGGGGTCAACGCCGCACCGACAGCCAATCAGACCCCCGGTGGCCTGCCCTGTGGCCCTGATCACCGGCTCACCCGCGAGCCTCCGGGTCAGGCGGCGGGAACGTCCGCCGGGACGATGAGAGTCGGGTCGTCGATGTCGAAGTAACGCGGCCACTCCCGGCCCCGTCCCATCCGCAACAACCGCACCAATGGGCGGCTACGCGCCGAACGGGCGTCCCGGACCAGATCGGTGTGCACCTGCCGGGCCAGCGCGAGCCGACGACTCGCGGCGATGACCGCCGCGCAGTCCGGATCGCCCGGATCCAACTGGACGACACGCAGCTGCCGGGTCAGGTCGTTCTCCGCCGCCTCCCGCTCGTCCGGGCCGGCGTCCAGCGCGATCCGGGCCGCCGCGTACAGCTCGACACCGGAACGCCGCTCAGCCAGCACGGCGGCTGCCGCGGCACGGCGCAGCAGGTGTGCGTCGAGGGCCCGGGCCGCCAGCTCCGCGCGGCCCTGCAGCCGCTCGACGCGACCGGCCGTCCAGATGAGGTACGCCGCGACCAGCCCCACGACCACGCTCGCGGCCACCACCCACCACATGTGCGGCATCGTAGTGCTGCTCCGTTTCGCCTCCGATTGGGCGCGGCCACGCCGGTCGCCCGGTCACCAGCCGCACCATGCGTCACACCGGCTCAGCTCAGCCCCACCCATTCCTGGTCGATGACCCGTCCGTCGGTTGCCTCGATCGCCGCTGCGTATACCTCCAGAACGCGGCGCGCAACCACCGGCCAGTCGAAATTCGCCACCACCTGATCGCCGCAGACGCTCAGCGCGCCCCGCCCGGCCGGGTCGTCCAGCAACTCGGTCACCGCGTCACGCAGCCCCACCGGGTCGCCGGTGGGGAAGAGCCGACCGGCGCGCCCGCCGTCGAGCACCCGCCGGAACGCGTCCAGGTCGCTGGCGACCACGGTGGTGCCCGCGGCCAACGCCTCGGTGAGGATCATGCCGAACGACTCACCGCCGGTGTTCGGTGCCACATACAGGTGCACACTGCGCAACATCCGCGCCTTGTCCGGTTCGGTAACCAGGCCGAGGAACGTGACCCGCTCGTGCAACTCGGCCGGGAACTGGTCGTACAGGTCGTCGGGGTCACCCGGGCCGGCGACCAGCAACCGCAGCCCCGGCCGGGTGGCGGCCATCGCCACGAACGCGTCGCGCAGCACCGGGAAACCCTTGCGCGCCTCGGTGAACCGACCCAGGAAACCCAGCGTGCCGCCGGTACCCGGGGCGCACTGCCCCGGCCAGCCCGGCAACGGCTCGGCGTCGGCGAACTTGGCCACCGCCACCCCGTTGGGGATCTCCACCGCGCCGCCGTCCATGTGCTCGACCTGGACCTTGCGGGCCAGCGCGCTGACCGCGATCCGGGCGGTGATCCGCTCCAGCACGATCTGGAGCACGCCCTGCGCGGCGGCCAGCACCCGCGAACGGGTCATCGCGGTGTGGAACGTGGCCACCACCGGGCCGCGGGCGGAGAGCACCGCCAGCAGCGACAGGCTCAGCGTGAGCGGCTCGTGCACGTGCAGCACGTCGAAGTCGCCGTTGGTGATCCACCGCCGGACCCGCGCGGTGGAGACCGGGCCGAACGCGATCCGGGCAACCGAGCCGTTGTACGGCAGCGGCACAGCCCGACCGGCGGACACCACGTACTCCGGCAGCGGCGAATCCTCGTCGGCCGGAGCGAGCACACTGACCTCGTGGCCGAGCGCGATCAACGCCTCCGCCAGGTCCATGACGTGGTTCTGCACCCCGCCGGGGACGTCGAAGGAGTACGGGCACACGATGCCGATCCGCATGCGTCAGCGCCCCCTGTCCGCGCTTGTGGGACACCACCTCACCGCGCCCACCACCCCTCAGGCCTGACCGGAGGCCGGCGCGGGCAGCGCAGTGCCGTCCCCCGCCCCCCGCTGGTCCAGCCACATCCGCTGCAACATGTGCCAGTCTTCCGGATGCCGGGCGATACCCGCCGCCAGACGGTCGGCGATCAGCTGGGTCAGCGACCGGACCCGCTGGTCCAGAGGCCCCACCTCGGGCCCCGGCACCGGCAGCGGGCCGGCGAGCGACGCGCACGCGGCGTCCGGTTCGTACCACATCGAGGCCACGTAGAGCGGCGCGCCGGTGTGCAGCGCGAGCAGCGCCGGCCCGGCCGGCATGCGGGTCTTCCCGCCGAAGAAGTCCACCTCCACCCCCCGGGCGGAGAGGTCCCGGTCGGCCAGCAGTGGCACCACCGCACCGGCACGGACGCGCTCCAGCAACACGTCGAACGCCGGACGCGGCCCGCCGCGGGTCGGCAGGATCTCCATCCCCAGACCCTCGCGGAAGGCCATGAAACGCTTGTACAAGCCCTCCGACTTGAGCCGCTCCGCAACCGTGGTGATCGGCCAACCGGTGGCCGCCACCCAGGCGCCCGCGGCGTCCCAGTTACCGGCGTGCGGCAGCGCCACCACGGCGCCCCGGCCCGCGGCCACGTCGGCGGCGAGCAACTCCGCGCCATCGAGGCGGAAGGTGGCCAGGATCTGCGCCCGGCTCAACGCGGGCAGCCGGAACGCCTCCATCCAGTACCGGGCGTACGAGCGCAGCCCGCGCTTGACGAGATCGTCCAACTCGGCCTCGGACAGCTCCGGACCGACCACCCGGCGCAGGTTCGCGCGCAGTCGGGCCGTACCCCCGCCGGGCCGGCGGTGGGCGCGGTCCGCGCCCGCCTGGAACGCCGCCGCCACCAGCGGCCGGGGTAGCGCACGGACCACCCGCCAGCCGGCGACGTAGCCGAGCTCGGTGAGGTTCACGCGGCCCGGCCGCCGGTCGTCCGGCGCCGGGTCGCCGACGCGCCACTCACGCCTGGCCGTTCGGCTGGAGCTGCTGGGCCTGGCGGTAGACGTGCGTCATCCGCTGCCCCACCGTGAAGATCGACACCGCGGCGAGCAGCCAGAGCGCGATCTCCAACGCCGGGTCGACGCCGACGCCGGTGAGGATCCCGCCGACCCCGACGATCAGCAGCCGCTCGGTGCGCTCGGCGATGCCCACGTTGCAGGTCATGCCGAGCCCTTCGGCCCGGGCCTTGACGTAGGAGACCAGACTGCCGGCGGCCAGGCAGACCAGCGCGGCGGCCACCCCGGAGTGGTCGTTCTGCGTGGCCAGCCAGTACGCGACCGCGCCGAAGACGGCACTGTCGGCGACCCGGTCCATGCTTGAGTCGAGGAACGCGCCGAATTTGGTGGAGCCGCCGCTCATCCGGGCCATCGTCCCGTCGAGCAGGTCGGTGAGCGCGAAAACGGTCACGATTAACGCGCCCGCGACCAGATGGCCGCGAGCACCGAAGCCGAGCGCGCCGACGAGCACACCAACGGTGCCCGCAACGGTGACGGCATTGGGGGTGACGCCCGCGCGCAGAAGGGCGCGGGCAATCGGCTCGACGACGCGGGTCATCCCCGCGCGGGCCGACACTTGGAAGATCTTCGCCATGGCGGTCCCCACGATAACGGTCCGCCCAGCTCCGGCGATACGGCCGGTACCTCCGACCCGCCCGGGAGAGGCTTGTGCCTACCCGGCAACGGGTGTGAGATCGAGCCGGAGGGTGAGCCAGCTCACCCGTCCACCCGTCCCGTTCCCGCTGTGCAGCAGACCACCGGAGGATATCGCCGCGCACTCGCCCCGGGCCGCTTCCCGTCGCGCGGCGGTCGCCACCACCACCGGCTGAGGGAGGTGCGCCCCATGGCGCAAAAAAGTCAGGACAAGGGTTCCACCGGCGGCACGCCGGTGATCACCGAGCCCGAGCGGGTACGCAACGTCGTGCTCGTCGGGCACTCCGGGGCAGGCAAGACGACCCTGGTCGAGGCACTACTCGCGGCGACCGGCACGATCAGCCGGGCCGGCACGGTGCCCGACGGCACCACCGTCGGCGACCACGATCCCGCGGCCGTACGGCAGCAGCGTTCGGTCAGCCTGTCCTGTGCACCGCTGCTGCACAACGGCATCAAGGTCAACCTGCTGGACACCCCCGGGTACGCCGACTTCGTCGGCGAGCTGCGCGCCGGGCTGCGGGCCGCCGACGCCGCCCTCTTCGTCGTCTCCGCGGCGGGCGGCATGGACGCGGCCACCGTCGCGCTGTGGGAGGAGTGCGCGGCGGTCGACATGCCCCGCGCCGTCGCGGTGGCCCGACTGGACCAGCCCCGCGCCGACGTCGACGAGACGGTGGCGCTCTGCCAGCGCCTCTTCGGCGACAACGTGATGCCCCTCTACCTGCCGATGCTCGGCGACGACGGGGTGTCCACCGAAGGCCTGCTCGGCCTGATCACCCGCCGGGTCTTCGACTACACCGCCGGGCTCCCCGCCGACGTCCGCGACCCGGACCCGGAGCACCAGCCGGCCATTGACGAGTCCCGCAACGAGCTGATCGAGGGGATCATCGCCGAGAGCGAGGACGAGACCCTCATGGACCGCTACCTCGACGGCGAGGAGATCAGCACCGAGGTGCTCATCGACGACCTGGAGAAGGCCGTCGCCCGAGGCCACTTCTATCCGGTGGTGCCGGTCTGCGCCCAGACCGGTGTCGGACTGGACGTGCTGCTGGAGGTGCTGACCGCCGCGTTCCCGTCTCCGCTGGAGCACGAGTTGCCGGCGGTGACCGGCGTGGACGGCTCACCGCGTCCGCCGCTGACCTGCGACCCGGCCGGGCCGCTCGTCGCCGAGGTGGTCAAGACCACCGTCGACCGCCACGTCGGTCGGGTCTCGCTGGTCCGGGTCTTCTCCGGCACGCTGCGCCCCGACCAGACCGTGCACGTCTCCGGGCACGGCATGGCCGAACGCGGGCACCCCGACCACGACGCCGACGAGCGGGTCGGGCACATCTACACCCCGCTGGGTGCCACCCTGCGCGAGGTGCCGCTCTGCGTGGCCGGCGACATCTGCGCGATCACCAAGTCGGGCAGCGCCGAGACCGGCGACACCATCTCGACCAAGGACGACCCGCTGCTGATCGCCCCCTGGGAGATGCCGGAGCCGCTGCTGCCGGTGGCGATCGTGGCCCGCAGCCGCGCCGACGAGGACGCCCTGGCCCGCAACCTCGCCCGGCTGGTCGCCGGCGATCCCACGCTGCGGCTGGAGCGCAACCCGGAGACCCACCAGCTGGTGCTCTGGTGCATGGGCGAGGCACACGCGGACGTGGTGCTCGACCGGCTACGCGCCGGCGGCGTCGAGCTGGACACCGAGCCGGTCAAGGTGTCGCTGCGCGAGACGCTGACCGTGCCCGCGAAGGGGCACGGCCGTCACGTCAAGCAGTCCGGCGGGCACGGCCAGTACGCGGTCTGTGACATCGAGGTCGAGCCCCTGCCCCGGGGCAGCGGCTTCGAGTTCGTCGACCGGGTCGTCGGCGGCGCGGTGCCGCACAACTACATCCCGTCGGTGGAGAAGGGCGTCCGCGCCCAGCTCGAGCGCGGCCTGGTCGCCGGCCACCCGGTGGTGGACCTGCGGGTGACGCTGGTCGACGGAAAGGCGCACAGCGTCGACTCCTCCGACGCGGCCTTCCAGACCGCCGGCGCACTGGCCCTGCGCGACGCCGCCGATCGTGGCCAGCCGGCGCTGCTGGAGCCGATCGACGAGGTCACCATCCGGGTGCCGGACGGCTCGGTGGGCACGGTGATGGGCGACCTGTCCGGCCGGCGCGGCCGGGTGCTCGGCACCGAACCGGACCCGGACGCCGAGGGCCGCACCCTCGTTCGCGCCGAGGTACCGGCCATCGAGTTGCTCCGCTACGCCGTCGAGCTGCGCTCGATGACGGCCGGCACCGGCACCTTCCGCCGCCACTTCGTCCGCCACGACCCGATGCCCACCCACCTGGCCGACCAGGCCCGCAAAGAACAAACCCCGTAACCCGCAACCCGGCCCCGGCCCCGGCCCCGGCCCCGGCCCCGGCCCCGGCCCCGGCGATCTTGCACTTTTTGTTGCCGATATGTCGCTGATGACGGCACTTGTCCCAGCAGAAAGTGCAAGATCGGCGGCGGTGGGGCGAGGGGACCGGGGCTTATGGGTTAGGGGTGGGTGGTGGGGTGGGTGGGGCGCGGCCAGTGGGGGCGGTCGGCGTCACGGAGGGCGGCGGTACGCAGGGCGGCCAGCTGGCGCTCCACCTCGATGAACTGGTCCGCCGGCAGCGGACCGCGATGCAGCGCGGCGGCGTTCTCCTCGACCTGGGCGACCGTACGGCAGCCAGGGATCGGGATGGTGCGACCACTGCGCGCCCAGATCCAGCCCAGCGCGCCCTGGGCGAGGGTGCGCCCGTCGGCGGTGAGCGCGGCGCGGACCGCGCCGACCCGACGCAGCCACTCCGGTGCCGGTCGGCCGCCACGGAACCACTCCAGCCAGCCCGGCGCCAACCCCCGTACGTCGTCGCGGGGCAGCGTCGACGTTGTCGTGTACTTGCCGGTGAGCAGCCCCATCCCGAGTGGCCCCCGGTTGATGCTGGCCAGGTCGTACTTGTCGCAGACCGCCAGCAGCTCGGGGGCGTCACGCAACACCGACAGGGTGTGCTGCACGGCGGTGGCGCCGGCCCCGGCGTGCCCGAACATGGTGGCCCGCTCGGGACGGTCGGTGCTCCATCCGTACGCCCGGATCAGGCCCTCGGCGACCAGGTCCTCGCAGGTGCCGATGAGTGCCTCCGCCCGGGGGACCGACAGGTCGGCCAGGTGCAGTTGGTACAGGTCGATGTGGTCGGTGTCCAACCGGCGCAGCGAGGCCGTCACGGCCCGCCGCAGATAGGCGGGCGACGCGTCCTCCCCGGTGGCCTGCCGGCTCGCCTCGTCGAACGTGTAGCCCCACTTGGTGGCGATCACGGCCTCGTCCCGGCGACCGGCGAGCGCCCGACCGAGAACCCGCTCGCCGTGCCCGGCGCCGTACGTGTCGGCGGTGTCGAACAGGGTCACGCCCAGGTCCAGCGCCCGACGTACGGCCCGTACCGACTCGTCGTCGTCGACCGCGCCCCAGCCCAGCGGCTGGGTGCCCTCCGCCCAGGGCCCACCGATCGCCCAGCACCCCATGCCGAGGGCGCTGACCTCGATGCCGCTACGCCCCAACGTCCGTGTCGTGACTGCCATCGGCCGATCGTGCCACCTCCGCCGGGCCGGGACGTAGCAGATCCCGGGAGCGAATCGCGGGTGCGCGTCGACAGGTCGGTACGGCATGATCGCCCGTATGCGACGGCTGGGCGTGGACATCGGCGGCGTGATCATCGAGCCGGCGGACGACGACGCCGACACGTCCTTCTTCGGTGCGCACTACCTGCGCACACCCGTGGTCGATGGTGCGTTCGACGCGCTCGCGGCGCTCGGCCCGGCGTTCGACGAGGTGCACCTGGTCTCGAAGTGTGGCGAGGTCACCGAGCGGCGCACCCGGGAGTGGTTGGCCCACCACGACTTCTCGGCGCGCACCGGCGTCCCGGCTGAGCGGGTGCACTTCTGCCGCACCCGGCCGGACAAGGCGCCGATCGCCCGCCGGCTCGGGTTGACCCACTTCGTGGACGACAAGCTGGAGGTGCTCGGCTACCTCGACTCGGTGCCGCACCGCTACCTGTTCCGGCCCCGCCCGGCGCAGGTCGCCCCGTACGCCGCGCTGCTGCCGCGCGTACACCGGGTGGAGAGCTGGCCGGAGCTGACGCCCCTGCTGCGCGCCGACTAGCCGGACCAGCGCGGACGTCACGCAGTGGCGGCGGTCAGGACGGCCAGGCGCGGGCGAGCAAATCGCGGGTGTCGCCGAGCAACTGCGGCAGGACCTTGGTGCGGCCGATCACCGGCATGAAGTTCGCGTCGCCGCCCCAGCGCGGCACCACGTGCTGGTGCAGGTGCGCGGCGATGCCGGCACCGGCCACCCCGCCCTGGTTCATGCCCAGGTTGAAGCCGTGCGCGTTGCTCACCTTGCGGATCACCCGCATCGCGGTCTGGGTGTACGACGCCAGCTCGGTGGTCTCCGGCAGGTCCAGGTCGGTGTAGTCGGCGACGTGCCGGTACGGGCAGACCAGCAGGTGACCAGGGTTGTACGGGTAGAGGTTGAGCACCACGAAGACGTGCTCGCCACGGGCCACCACCAGGCTCTCCTCCGGCGGCAGCTTCGGCGCCCGGCAGAAGGGGCAGCCGGTGGGCTTCTCGTAGCCCTCGGCCGGGCGGTCCTCGCCGGAGATGTAGGTCATCCGGTGCGGCGTCCAGAGCCGCTCCAGGCCGTCCGCCATGCCGCCGATGTCTGTGTGCCGTTCCGCCCCTGTCACGAGCCGATCCTACGGAGCCGCGAATGCGGGCCGCGACACCTGCCGCCGGGAAAATCCTTGCTGCAAGTTCTTGACGGACTATTGCCGGACCCTGAAAATTCCATGCATTCAGGAACTTCCATTCATTGATGGAGGCTTACATGATCCGATGGCTCGGCAGACTCCTCGCGGCCCTTGCGCTGACCGCCGCCACCACCGTGGCCGGCATCACCGTCACGGCCGGCGCGGCACAGGCTGACGGCTGTTACACCTGGGGACGCACCCTGTCCCAGGGGGCGTCCGGCGAGGACGTCCGGCAACTCCAGATCCGAGTCGCCGGCTACCCCGGCTACGGTGCCGTGCTCACCCTCGACGGCGCGTACGGCCCGGCCACCCGGTCGGCGGTGATCCGCTTCCAGCAGGCGTACGGGCTGCCCGCGGACGGCATTGCCGGCCCGCAGACCTTCAACCGGATCTACGCCCTCCAGGACGACGACTGCACACCGGCCAACTTCAGCTACGCCGAGCTGAACAACTGCAACACCACCTGGGCCGGCGGGGCGGTATCGGCGAGCACCGCGCGGGCCAACGCGCTCGTCTCGATGTGGAAGCTCCAGGCCCTGCGCCACGCGCTCGGAGACGTGCCCATCGCGATCAGCAGCGGCTTCCGCAGCTACGCGTGCAACAGCGCGGTCGGCGGAGCGTCGAACAGCCGGCACCTGTACGGCGACGCGGTGGACCTGGTCGGGTCCCCGTCGTTGTGCCGACTGGCCCAGCAGGCCCGCAACCACGGCTTCGGGCAGATCCTCGGCCCCGGCTACCCGGACCACAACGACCACACCCACGTGGCGGCGGTCGGCGGCTGGTCGGCGCCGACCTGCGGCATCTGAGAGATCACGCTCGTAGACGGACGTAGTGGCCTCCCCGGGTGCGGGGAGGCCACTACGTCAAGGATCGAGCACGATCGTCGGGCGACGCCGCGCCGCAGCGTGGCGCGGGGCCCGCTACTCCGCGGCGGCCGAGGGGCCGATGTTGGTCCGCGAGCTGACCACGTCGAGAACGTGGGTCACCGCCTCGGCGACGGGCACGCCGTTGCGCTGCGAGCCGTCGCGGTAGCGGAACGAGACCGTACCGGCCGCCACGTCGTCGTCACCGGCGATCACCATGAACGGGATCTTCTGCTGCTGCGCCGTACGGATCTTCTTCTGCATCCGGTCGTCACCCGCGTCCACCTGGGCCCGGATCCCCTCGGTGCGCAACGCCGCGACGAAACCGTGCAGGTAGTCGGTGTGGTCCTCACGGATGGGGATGCCCACCACCTGCACCGGCGCCAGCCACGCCGGGAACGCGCCCGCGTAGTGCTCGGTGAGCACCCCGAAGAACCGCTCGATCGACCCGAACAGCGCCCGGTGGATCATCACGGGCCGCTGCCGGCTGCCGTCGGCGGCCTGGTACTCCAGCTCGAAGCGCTCCGGCTGGTTGAAGTCGACCTGGATGGTGGACATCTGCCAGGTCCGGCCGATCGCGTCTCGCGCCTGCACCGAGATCTTCGGGCCGTAGAACGCCGCGCCGCCCGGGTCGGGCACCAGGTCCAGGCCGGAGGTCGCGGCGGCGGTCCGCAGCGCCTCGGTCGCCTCCGCCCAGTCCTCGTCGGCGCCGATGAACTTGGGCGAGTCGTCCCGGGTCGACAGCTCCAGGTAGAAGTCGTCCAGACCGTAGTCACGCAGCAGGTCCAGCACGAAGCTGAGCAGCGTGGACAGCTCGCCGGCCATCTGCTCCCGGGTGCAGTAGATGTGCGAGTCGTCCTGGGTGAGGCCACGGACCCGGGTCAGGCCGTGCACCACGCCGGACTTCTCGTACCGGTAGACCGTGCCGAACTCGAACATCCGCAGCGGCAGCTCCCGGTACGACCGCCCGCGCGACCTGAAGATCAGGTTGTGCATCGGGCAGTTCATCGCCTTGAGGTAATACTCCGCGCCCTCCAACTGCATGGGCGGGAACATGGTGTCCGCGTAGTACGGCAGGTGGCCGGAGGTGTGGAACAGCTGCGCCTTGGTGATGTGCGGGGTGTTGACGAACTCGTACCCCGCCTCCTCGTGCCGGCGCCGCGAGTAGTGCTCCATCTCCCGGCGGATGATGCCGCCCTTGGGGTGGAAGACCGCCAGGCCGGAGCCGATCTCGTCGGGGAAGCTGAACAGGTCGAGGTCCGCGCCGAGCTTGCGGTGGTCGCGCCGGGCGGCCTCCTCCAACAGCTTCAGGTACGCCTTGAGCTCGTCGCGGGTCGGCCACGCGGTGCCGTACACCCGCTGCAGTTGCGGGTTCTTCTCCGACCCTCGCCAGTACGCGGCTGCCGAGCGCATCAGCTTGAACGCGCCGATCAGCCGGGTGGTGGGCAGGTGCGGTCCCCGGCACAGGTCCGACCAGCAGACCTTGTCCTCCTTGGCGTCGAGGTTGTCGTAGATGGTCAGCTCGCCGCCGCCCACCTCCATCACCTCGTCGGTGTCCAGGCCCTCGCCCTTGACCTCGATCAACTCCAGCTTGAACGGCTCGTCGGCCAGCTCGGAGCGCGCCTCGTCCAGGCTGCCGAAGCGGCGGCGGCGGAACCGCTGACCAGACTTGATGATCTCCTGCATGCGCTTCTCGAGCTTGCTGAGGTCGTCGGGCTGGAACGGCTTGTCGACGTCGAAGTCGTAGTAGAAGCCGTTCTCGATCGGCGGGCCGATGCCGAGCTTCGCCTCCGGGAAGATGTCCTGCACCGCCTGGGCGAGGACGTGCGCGGTGGAGTGGCGCAGCACGTTGAGCCCGTCGGGCGAGTCCAGGCTGACCGGCTCGACGACGGTCTCCTCGGCCGGCGCCCAGTCCAGGTCGCGCAGCTGACCCTCCGGATCGCGGACCACGACGATCGCCTTGGGGCCGTTCGCGGGCAGTCCGGCCGCGGCCACCGCGTCGGCCGCCGTGGTCCCGGCGGCGACGACGACGGGGTCGGCCACGGCGGGGGTACGGGGTGCGGACACGGTGACTCCTCCAAGTGGTACGAAACGGTGCCGATCCTCGGCTCCTGCCGATGCTATCGGTCCACCCACCCACGCCTGGGAAGGGCACCTTCCTGACGGTCGGCGTTGAACCTTTCGCGTCTCGCAGCCGAACTAGAAGGTGTGGCCGAAAACCGGTGCCGGCCGCGTCGACACGGATGGGGGCAACGAGATGGCGAGCACGTACGGCGGTGGACGCCGGCGGCGGATCGCGGCGGCGACCGCGGTGACCGCCGCCGGGCTGCTGCTCTGGCCTGGCACGGCGCACGCGGCGGACGTGACGACCACCCCGGCCGAGGCACGGCAGGGCGACGCCGTGCGGCTGGAGTTCACCGTGCCGGAGGAGCGGGCCGGCACGAGGACCAACCAGATCGAGGTCCGGTTGCCGGCGGACGCGCCGATCGCGGAGGTCTACCCGATGTCGGTGAACGGCTGGGCACCCAGGATCAGCTCCCGCACGCTGGATCGGCCGGTGGCCGGTATCCACTCCTCCGGCGTGACCACGGTGACCACCGCGGTGACCTGGGTCCGGGTCGGCGAGAGCGAGCAGGGGCCGGCCCGGCTGGCGCTGTCCATGGGGCCGATGCCCCAGGTGGAGCGGCTCACCTTCGAGGTCGTCCAGACGTACGCCGACGGCACGGTGGTCCGTTGGGCGGACGCCGCCGGTCCGTACCGGGCCCCGGCGCTCACCCTGCTGCCGGCGGCGCCCGGCGCGGCGGGTCCGGCCGCACACGGCGGGCACGGCGGCCCGGCGGCCGGTGCGCCAGCCGCTCCGGAGAGCGGTGTCGACGCCCCGGCCGCTCGTGCGGACGGTGCTGGCGAGGAGTCCGGCAGCGCCGACGGGATGTTGGCCGCCGGCCTGCTGGCCGGGTTGGGCGGCGGCGCGGCGATCGGTTGGCTGGTCAGCCGGTGGCGCCGACGCGACCCGGACGAGGCCACCGCGCTGGCCGAGGTGACCGGCCGCGCGGACGAGGACGAGGCCCCGACGCTCGCCGAGGCGACCGGCCGCGCGGACGAGGCCGCGGCCCCGACGACGCCGGCCGTTTCCGCGTCATCTCGGTGATCCACTCGGGTTCCCGGG
This sequence comes from Micromonospora sp. CA-259024, assembly GCF_050936255.1. Taxonomy (NCBI): domain Bacteria; kingdom Bacillati; phylum Actinomycetota; class Actinomycetes; order Micromonosporales; family Micromonosporaceae; genus Micromonospora; species Micromonospora sp. CA-259024. Next base: position 3,258,002 of record NZ_JBNJND010000001.1, read on the forward strand.
AACCGCGGCATCAACGCCGCACCGACAGCCCGATTTGCAGGAAGCCGAGTCGATCAGGGCAGGCCGGCAGGCCGGGTGGTCAGGGCAGGCCGGGTGGTCAGGCAGGCCGGGTGGTCAGCGCAGGCCGGGTGGTCAGGGCAGCCAGGTGGGTAGCGGCTCGCGGGCGGCCAGCCACGACTCGGGCACCCCGCCGGGAGTGCCGACGCCGGTGTACGCCGCCACCACCGCCCCCGCGATGGCGGCCGTGGTGTCCACGTCCCCGCCGGCCCGGACGCAGACCTGGATCGCCGCCGGATAGTCGTCGAGGTGGGTGGCGGCCACCCAGAGGGTGAACGCGACGGTGTCCTGGGCGGTCACCCGAGAGCCGTTGCCGAGCGCCGCCACCACCCGGGGCAGTGGCCGGCCGAGCAGCCCGGCCGCTCGGATCACGCCTCGGTGTACCTCGGTGCCCGGGTCGAGCGCGGCGGCGATCCCGGCGAGCAGCCGCTCCGGGGCCGGCCGGTGCCCGTCGAGGCGGGCCCGGGCGGCCAGCGCGGCGGCGACAGCCACCGCGACGGCGCCGGCGATCCCCTCCGGGTGCGCGTGGGTCACCTCGGCCGAGGCGCGCGCCTGCGCTGCGGCACGGGCGGTCGAGTCCGCGAAGTACGCGCCCAGCGGGCCGACGCGCATCGCGGCACCGTTGCCGCAGGAACCCTGGCCGTCGAAGGCGGACGCGGCGGCCACCGGCCACGGGGTACCGGTGCGGATCAGCCGCAGGATCAGCATCGCGCCAGCACCGTAGCCCCGGCGCGGGGCGCACCGCTCGGCGAAGGCCAGGGCCAGCCGGTCCCGGTCGATGCCGCCGGAGTCGGCCAGCTCGGCGAGGACCGAGCAGGCCATCTCGGTGTCGTCGGTCCACTCCCAGGGGGCCGGCGGCAGTGCGCCCGTGCCGAGATCCGGGGGCGCTGACCCCGGCAGAAAGTACTGCGCGCCGAGCGCGTCGCCGGTGGAGAGACCGGCGAGGCTGTCCCGGGCGAGCGCCAGGCGAGCATCGGCGAACAGGATGAACGACATCGTCGTACCAGCTTGCCCGTTCGCCAGGCACGTCGCAACGCGATCAACTTGCCAGGCCAAGTACGGTTCTGTCGTGGCCTCCGTGCTCCTGGTCGAAGACGATCACGTCGTACGCGGCGCGATGCTGCGGTCCCTCGCCGACCGGGGGCATGCCGTGCACGCCGTGGGTACGGCGTTGGACGCCCTGCGTCGGGTCGCCGCGGAGACACCCGATCTGGTGGTGCTGGATCTCGGCCTGCCCGACCTGGACGGCTCGGACGCGCTGCGGATGCTGCGCGGCATCACCGACATCCCGATCATCATCGCCACCGCCCGCGATGACGAGCAGTCGGTGGTCAAGCTGCTACGCGCCGGCGCCGACGACTACATGGTCAAACCGTTCACCGGGGCACACCTGGACGCACGGATCACGACCGTGCTGCGCCGGGCTGGCCGGGCCAGCCGGACGGTGCAGCCCGCGGTGCACAGCGTCGGCGGGCTGCGGGTGGACGTGGGCGAACGCAGCGCCCAGCTCGACGGGGAGCCACTGGCGCTGACCCGCAAGGAATTCGACCTGCTGGCGTATCTCGCCGCACGACCCGGGCGGGTAGTGTCCCGCCGGGAGCTCTTGGAGGAGGTATGGCGGCAGCCATCGGTCGGCGAGGATCAGACCATCGACGTTCACCTGTACTGGCTCCGCCGAAAGATGGGCGAGTCCGCGGCGAAGCCGCGCTACCTGCGCACCGTGCGGGGGGTCGGGTTCCGGCTGGTGGCACCGGACTGAGGACGGCGCTGGCCCTGCTCACGGCCGGCATGTGCAGTCTCGTCGCGCTCGCGTTCCTCATCCCGCTCGGGCTCAGCCTGCGGGAGCAGAGCCGGGACGAGGCGATCGCCGACGCGGCCCGACGCAGCGCGCTGGTGACCGGCGCCCTGGCGGTGAGCACCGACCCGGCGGTCGTCGAACGTGCCGTGGTGGCCAGCGCCGAGGGCGCCCCGACCCGGCCGGTGGTGCACGGGCTGGGGCTGGACGAGTCGGCCGGGCGGGCCAGCGGCACCGACCTGGACCGGGCCCGTGCCGACCGGCGGTCGCTGGTCGTCGACGTCGACGGCGGGGTGGTCCGGCTCGACCCGGTCGTCCTCGGTGACCGGACGGCCGTGGTGGAGGTGTTCCTCCCGGATTCGACGCTGGGCGAGGGTGCTGGCGGCACCTGGCTGCTGCTGTTCGCGGTCGGCGCGGCGATGGCCGGCGCGGCGGTACTGGTGGTCGACCGGGTCGCCGCCCGCGCGGTGGACTCGACCCGGGGGCTGGTCAAGGCCGCACTCTCGATCGGCGACGGCGACCTGGGCGTACGCGTCGAGCCGACCGGTCCTCGCGAGCTCGCCGAGGCCGGGTACGCCTTCAACCGGATGGCCGACCGGCTGGACGCGGCTCGCACCGATGAGCGGGAGCTGGTGGCCGACCTGTCGCATCGTCTGCGTACCCCGTTGACCGTGCTGCGTCTGGACGCGGAGGCGTTGGAGTCGGACGACACCAGCGTGGGTTCGTTCAGCCCGGCGGAGTTGGACCGGCTACGCGGCATCCGGCGGATCCGGCAGGCGATCGTCACCCTGGAGGGTGAGATCGACGTGCTGATCAAGACCACCCGCAAGGCGGTGGCGCACGAGGCCGGGCCGGCGATGTGCGACGTCAGCGAGGTGGTCCGGGACCGGATGGTGTTCTGGGCCGCGCTGGCCGGCGACCAGAACCGGCCGCACCGGGTGAACGGCGCCCAGTTGCGTATCCCCGCGCCGGTGCCGCGCGCCGAGTTGGCCGCCGCGCTGGACGCGGTGATCGGCAACGTCTTCCGGTACACCCCGCAGGGCACCGCGTTCGAGGTGGCCGTGTCCCGTCGGGACGGTTACGTGGCGATCCGGATCGACGACGCCGGCCCCGGCATCGCCAACCCGGACCGGGCGCTGCGCCGGGGGGCCAGTGACCAGGGCTCGACCGGGCTCGGCCTGGACATCGCCAAGCGGGTGGCGTTGCAGGCCAACGGCTCGGTGAGCATCGACCGTGCCCGGCTGGGCGGAGCCAGCGTGGTGATGCTGCTCGCCGACCCGGAGGCGACGCCCCGGCAGGTCAGCCGCTTCGGTCTGGTCGGCCGGATGGCACGCGACGCCCGGGACACGAAGGCCAGCGGACGTCGCTGGCCCCGTCAGCGCCCCACCGACGACTGACCGGCCCGGCCCGGGCTGTGGGCTGTGCGCCGGCGCAAGTCTTCCTTAGATCATGCTTAACGACAGTGGTGAATCGGCCGGGGGCTGACAGGATCACAGCACGAACCCACCAGTTCCACCGGCCGAGCGCATCACGCACCCACAGCCGGTGGAGCCGCGCGCGCGGCGGGAGTCTCAGGTCCCCCCACACCCTCGCTCCCGCCGCGCGCCCTGCTCCCCCCGACCGGCTCAGCCGGCGGCGGTGGCGAGGTACGCGTCGATCTCGGCGGTGATCCGCTGCTTGCCGGCCGGGTCGAGGAAGGACGCGGCCACCGCGTTACGGGCCAGCCCGGCCAGACCCTCGGGGCCCACCCCGAGCAGGCGGGCCGCCACCGCGTACTCGTCGTTGAGGGTCGTGCCGAACATCGGCGGGTCGTCGGAGTTGATGGTGACCAGCAGCCCGGCCTCGACCAGTCGGGGCAGCGGGTGCTCGTCGAGGTTGGCCACGGCCCGGGTCCGTACGTTGGACGTCGGGCAGATCTCCAACCCGATCTGCCGCTCGGCCAGGTACGCGAGCAGCTCCGGGTCCTGTGCGGCCGAGATGCCGTGCCCGATCCGCTCGGCGCCCAGCTCGTTCAGTGCGTCCCAGATGGTCTGCGGTCCGGTGGTCTCCCCCGCGTGCGGCACCGAGTGCAGCCCGGCGGCGCGGGCCTGGTCGAAGTAGGGCCGGAACTGCGGCCGGGGAACGCCGATCTCCGGGCCACCCAGCCCGAAGCTGATCAGGCCGTCGGGCCGCTCGTCCAGCGCGATGCGCAGCGTCTCCTCGGCCGCGGGCAGACCCGCCTCGCCGGGGATGTCGAAGCACCAGCGCAGGTCGAGGCCGAAGTCGGCCGCGGCGCGCTTGCGGGCGTCCTCGATCGCCTCACAGAACGCCGGGGCCGGGATGCCTCGACGCACGTGCGAGTACGGGGTGATCGTCAGCTCCGCGTACCGCACCTCTTGGCGGGCCAGTTCCCGGGCCACCTCGTGGGTGAGGATCCAGACGTCCTCCGGGTCGCGGATCAGGTCCACCACGCTCAGGTAGACCTCGACGAAGTGTGCGAAGTCGCGGAACTCGAAGTAGTTCGCGAGCGCCTCCGGGTCGGCCGGCACGGGAGTGCGTCCCTCGTGACGGGCGGCCAACTCGGCGACGATCCGGGGCGAGGCGGAGCCGACGTGGTGCACGTGCAGCTCCGCCTTGGGCAGGCCGGCGATGAAGGTGGGCAGATCGGTCACGGTCACTCCTGGGCATGGTCGCCGGTACGGGCGACGACGAAGACGCGGCGGAAGGGGAAGTACACCTGCCCCTGCCGCACCGGGTAGGCGGCGGCGAGCCGTACCCCCAGCTCGGCCCGGAAGGCGGACCAGCCGGCGGCGTCCAGCGCGGCCCGGACGGGGCGCAGCGCGGTGCCCTCCATCCAGGCCAGCACCGGGTGGTCGGCGGCGGGAAGAGCGCGCAGCAGGTGCACGTAGGTAGTCTCCCAGGCGTCCACCGCGCAGCCGGCGGCGGTCAGCAGCGCCGCGTAGTCGGCCGGGTCGTCGACCGGGTCCGCGCGCAGCAGCGGGGCGATCTCGGCCCGCCAGGTCGGTAGGTCGGCGACCTGGCGCAGAGCGTGATGCGAGGGGGCGGCGAAGTTGCCGGGGACCTGCATGGCGAGCCACGCGCCGGCGGGCAGCTCGGCGGCCCAGCGGCGCAGCAGCTGCTGGTGGCCGGGCACCCACTGCAGCGCCGCGTTGCTGAGCACCACGTCCTCGTCGCCAGTCGGGTGCCAGTCGCGCAGGTCGGCGACGGCGAAGTCGACGGGAGCGTTGAGGGCGGTGGCCCGGTCGATCATCTCGGGCGAGGAGTCCAGGCCGAGCACCCGGCTCGTGGGCCAACGCCCGGCGAGGGTGGCGGTGAGCTGGCCGGGGCCGCAGCCGAGGTCGACCACGGTCCGGGGCCGCTCGGCCGGGATCCGCGCCACCAGGTCGTGGAACGGCCGGGATCGTTCATCGCCGTAGCGCAGGTAGGTCGTCGGGTCCCACATCACTACCTCCCAAACCGTACGTCCGTCTTGTTGACGATATGGCTCGCCTGGCAGGCTGGCAACCCGATCACTAGGCTCAGGGCATGGAACAGCGCAGCTTCAACCGGCTCGGCCGGACCGTCGGCGCGGTCGGCCTGGGTGCATGGCAACTCGGGGCCGACTGGGGCACCGTCAGCGAGACCGACGCGATGGCGGTGCTCGCCGCCGCCGTGGACGCCGGGGTCACCTTCCTCGACACCGCCGACGTGTACGGCGACGGCCGCAGCGAGCAGCTGATCGGCCGCTTCCTGCGCACCCGCCCCGACGCCGGGCTGACCGTCGCCACCAAGATGGGCCGCCGCGTCGAGCAGCGTCCGGAGGCGTACACGTTGGCCAACTTCCGGCAGTGGACCGACCGGTCCCGGGCGAACCTGGGAATGGACACGCTGGACCTGGTCCAGTTGCACTGCCCGCCCACCGCCGTCTTCTCCTCCGACGAGGTCTTCGACGGCCTGGACACCCTCGTCGCCGAGAAGGCCATCGCCGGGTACGGCGTCAGCGTCGAGACCTGCGACCAGGCCCTCACCGCGATCGCCCGGCCCGGGGTGGCCAGCGTCCAGATCATCCTCAACGCGGTCCGCCACAAGCCGTTGGAGCGTGTCCTGCCGGCCGCCGCGGCGGCCGGGGTCGGCATCATCGCCCGGGTGCCGCTGGCCAGCGGCCTGCTCTCCGGCCGGTACGACGAGCACACCGAGTTCCCCGCCGACGACCACCGCAACTACAACCGGCACGGCGCGGCGTTCGACGTCGGGGAGACGTTCTCCGGCGTCGACTTCGAGCGGGGCCTGGCCGCCGTACGCCGGCTGGCACCGCTGGTCGACGCCGACCGCACCATGGCGCAGTTCGCGCTGCGCTGGGTGCTGGACCAGGCGGGCGTCACCGTCGTCATCCCCGGCGCCCGCGACGCCGACCAGGCCCGACGCAACGCCGCCGCGGCGAACCTGTCGCCACTCACCGAGAGCCAGTTGACCGGCGTACGCGAGATCTACGACGAGCTGATCCGCCCGCAGGTGCACGACCGGTGGTGACCCGCGCACCCGGGGTGCTCGCGGCGCGCCGCCCGGCCGGCGATGCTGGAGGGTGGCGCGCCGCCCCGGGTGGCGGAGAGAGGACGCGATGAGGGGCTGGCTTCCGCTCACCCTCGGCCTGCTGGCCGTCGTGATCGGTGCGGTGTGGACGGTGCAGGGCCTCGGTTACGTCCGTGGCAGCGTGATGACCGACGAGAAGATCTGGGTCGTCCTCGGCCCGCTCGTGGCACTGGCCGGGCTGGTGGTGCTCTGGCTCGGCCTGCGTTCACGCCGCCGACGCTGAGCAGTCGTTCCACTGCGGAGACCGACCCGACCCGGCACATGGAAAGCCCCGCATCCCGAGAGATGCGGGGCTACACAACGACCCATGGCCGGAGCGTCCCACTGGCCGGCGGGGGCCGGCCATATCACTCAGATGGGACGGACCTGCTCAGCCTGCGGGCCCTTCTGACCCTGAGCGATCTCGAACTCCACCCGCTGGTTCTCTTCCAGCGAGCGGTAGCCGCTGGTCTGGATGGCCGAGAAGTGGACGAAGACGTCAGCACCCCCGCCATCAACGGTGATGAAGCCGAAGCCCTTGTCAGCGTTGAACCACTTCACGGTTCCCTGCGCCATGTGTATCTCCTTCTAAAACTGGTGGCCGTGCACGCCGTCCGGCCGATTGGCCGATTTCGAGCAGCGGTGCCTGAGACGGCCCCACGAAGGAGACTTCTCTCAACCCACGCCATCTCGCAACAGCGGGGAACAGCAAATCACGGACGCAAAAAGTCTGTCACGACCTTCCCGACGAATTTCTCCGACATGTGACCTGACGGATGCCTAAGATCCGCTGGGCGGCGTCCGATGCCATGCGAAAGCCCCCTTCCCATCGATGCGGGAAGAGGGCTGAAGTCGCTGTGGTCAGTCCGGCCACCTGCCGGTCATCCGGCGGACGCCGACCGCGCCGCCCCGGTCCACGGCAGCCCGGACGACCGCGAAGATGGCCCCCTGCAACGCCGCGGCGGCCAGGATCTCGCCCCAGCCGCGATCCTCGTCGGTCGCGCTGGGCGCCTCGCCGTCGCCCGCGGTGACCTTCCAGACCTGCCGGAAGATCGATCCCGCGACCGCACCCGCGGCGATCCCCAGCAGCACGCCGACCGGCCGGTACGCGACCCTGCCGATGCTCTTGCTCACCTACGCCTCCCCCGCACGATCATCAGCACCACCACGGTGGCCACCGCACCGGCGGCGACGGCCGCCCACGGCACCAGATTGCGTCGCACCAACTCGCCCTTGTCGTGCGCCTGCGCGCGCGCCAACTCACCCTTGTCGTGCGCCTGCGCCCGCGCCAACCCGGCGCCACGCAGGGCCTGCCCACGGACCCGGGCGACGGTCTGCGCCGCCTGCTCGCGCATCCGCTCCTTCGCCTGCTCGGCGGACTCCCTGAGGCGCGCCTTGACGTCGGCCTTGGCCGCCAACGCCTCCATCGTCTCGCCCAACTCGACCCGGGTGCGACGGATCTCCTCGCGGAGGGCCTCCGTGTCGCCGGTCCCGTTGCCCGTCACTGCCGCCCCCTGTCCTTCACCGCGGCGGTGACGGTGTCCATGTCGGCCCGGAGGCTGCGGACCGTGGCCGCCGGCATCGGCGGGACCGCACGGCTGACCTGCTTCTTGCCCACCAGGGCGAGAACGCCGGCCACCAGGAAGCAGGCCACCGCCACGATCAGCGCGGCGGCCCAGGCGGGCAAGACCAGGTCGAGCAGCAGGATCGCCGTGGCGACCAGCGCGCCCAGGCCGAAGAATGCCAGCGCGCCACCGCCGCCGAACAGGCCGATCCCGATGCCTGCGTGCTTGCCCTTCTGCGTCAACTCCGCCCGGGCCAGCGCCAGTTCGTCCCGCACGAGGCGGGAGACCTGCTCGGTGGCCCGCTGCACCAGCTCAGCGGTGGAGGGCTCGCTCCCGTTGCGGGATGTGCGGGCGTTCGCCACGTCAGCCATGCTGTCCTCCTTTCCTCATCACCGCGCTGTATGCCCGGAGTCGCCGCCCGTCAATCCTAAGGCGCGCCGAGCAGCTCACCGTCCCGGTTGTCCGCACGCCGCGCCGCCAATCCGGCGCCGGCCCACTCGATCCGCGCCAGACACGTCCGGCAGCAGATCCCCCACCCAAGCCCGACCAAACCTCCCACCAGCGACCCCCCGGTGCCCACCCGGTCCCCCGAACCCCGGTGATCAAGAGGTTTCGGTCAGAAAACCGGGCTTGGATGACCGAAACCTCTTGATCACCAGGGAAGAGGGGGTGGGGTCAGGGGCGGGTTTCTTCGGGGCCCACGAAGGCTTCGCTGCGGGCGTCGCCGTCGTCGCTACCGCCGAAGACGCGGGCGTCGTCGGGCGCCCCGGTGTCGGTCGGGCGGCGTTCCGGCCGGCGCGGCTGCACCCACTGCCAGGGCAGGCTGCTGCTGGAGTCACCCCACTCGGTACGCGTCCGGGGCATCGCGGTCGGGCGGCTGTCCCGGATCCAGGCCACCAGGTGCTCGCGGACGAGGCAGCGCAGGTCCCACAGGCTGCCCGCGTCGGCGGCACTGACCAACGCGCGCATCCGCACCAACCCGCCGGTGGCGTCGGTGACCTGCAGGACGCAGACCCGGCCGTCCCACAGCTCGGTGCCCTCGACCAGGCGGCGCAACTCCTCGCGCATGGTCTGCACGGGCACCGCCCAGTCCACGTCGAACTCAGCGGTGCCGAGCACCGCCGCCTCGGTCCGCGTCCAGTTCTGGAACGGCTTGCTGGTGAAGTAGGAGGTGGGCAGGATCAACCGCCGGTCGTCCCAGATCTGCACGACGACGTAGCTGAGGGTCAGCTCCTCGATCCGACCCCACTCCCCTTCGACGACGACCACGTCGTCGAGCCGGACCGCGTCGCTGAAGGCGAGCTGGAGGCCGGCGAAGACGTTGCCGAGCAGGCTCTGCGCGGCGAGCGCGGCCACCACACCGACCACGCCGGCCGAGGTCAGCACACCAGCGCCGATGCCGCGCACGCTCGGGAACGTCATCAGCATGACGCCGACGGTCAGGATGACGATCACCGCGATGGTCAGCCGGCGCAGCATCACCACCTGGGTCCGTACCCGCCGGGCGTGCCGGTTGTCGGGCACGTCGACCCGGAACCGGGCCAGCGCGGTGTCCTCCACAACCACCAGCAGCGCGGCCACCAGCCAGGCCGTGGTGGCGATGACGCCGAGGATGAGCAGGTGCAACAGCAGCCGACGCCAGCCCTCACCGACGGCGTACCCGGTGCTGAAGCGGGCGGCGAACTGCACCGCGAGGACCGTGGCGGCGACCTGGAACGGGCGGTGCGCGTGGTCGGTCAGCTCCGTCATCAGCAGTGAGCGGTGGCCGAGCCGCCGGGTGACCCGGTGGACGACCTCGACCAGGAACAGGGCGACCGCCGCCGCGACGAGCGCGGCGACGGCCGTTCCGAGGTAACTCTGCACGGGTGTGGTGCTCCCTCCGGATGGGCGACGGTGCTCGGGCAAAAGCCCAATAGTGCCCGTTGCCTCCCGAATCGGCTAGCTCAGACCTTGCGGTACCGGGACTGCAGGAGGCAGAACAGGCCGAAGGCGGCGATGCCGAGGGCGACCAGGCTCAGCAGCACCGTGCCGTAGGACTGCTCGCGCAGCGTGTGCAGCGCGGCGTCCAGACCACGGGCCTTCTCCGGGTCGTAGTTCACCGCCGCCACGATGATCAGCAGGCCGGCGATGCCGTACGCGATGCCCTTGGCGACATACCCGGCGATACCCAGCCGGCGGGCCAACTTGCGGGTCTTCGGGCTCATCTGCCCGGTCTTCAGATGCTTCTCGAACCGCTTGACCAGACCGTAGATCACCAGGCCGACACCGATCGCGGCGAGCACCAGCCCGGCAAGGCCGACCAGCCAACGGCCACCACTGGAGGTCATCAGCTTGCCGGTCAACGCCTCCTGCTGGTCGGCGCTGTTGGAACCGGCGTCCTTGAAGACCTTGAACGCGGTCCAGGCGAAGTAGAGGTAGACGATGGCCCGGCCGGCCGAGGCGAGCCGCTCCACGACCCGTTCCCTACCCTGCTCGGCGCGGTGCCCCACCGCCGCCTCCAGCGCCTGCCAGATCGCCATCGCGAGCAGGCCCACCGCGGTGGCGATGACCAGGAACCTGCCCAACGGCTGCGCGGCGAGGGTCCGCAGGGCGCCGGACTGGTCGCCGTCGTCGCTCGACGTCCCGAACGCGATCTGCAACGCCAGCCAGGCGAAGAGCAGGTGGACGATGCCGTAGCCGATGAAGCCGGCCCGGGCGAGGAGTTCCAACCACCGGCTGTCCGCCGTACGGGAGGCGGTGGCTTCGGCGCTACGGGTAAGTGACATGGCGCCACAGTCTCCGATTCCGAAGATCCCCAAACGTCGGCCACCGCCCCCGCCCAGGTCAGTTGCCCGGGTTGCGCGACAAGCGAATCTTGACCTGCTGGTCGGTGACGCTGTCCAGGGTGACCGCGAAGCCCCCGGCCTCGGTGGCCTGCTGTCCGGTGGTGAGGGTGAGCTGTTCGCCGGCGACCTCGACGGTCACCTGGTCGCCTTCCGCGCCGACCAGCTTGGCCTCGACGCCCAGGATGGTGGCGCTCGCGTCGACACCCCGTTCGAAGGTGACCGTGCAGGCGTCCAGCCCGCAGTCTGTGGAGGCGCCCTGCGAGCTGCAGCCGGCGAGCACGGCGAGGCCGAGTGCCAGGCCGGCGAACAGACCGGCGGCGCGGCGGACGGTGGGCTTTGGGATGGTGGCGGGTCGGTTCGTCACCCCGCCAAGGGTACGAGATGTTCGCGACACCTCCACCGAACGGTGATCATCGTGCTGGCCGACCGGGGGTACGAGGGCACCGGCTAGGGTCCCGACATGCCCTTCGACATCGCCCGCACCCGGGCCGCCTACCCCGCCCTTACCGAGGGCTTCGTCCACTTCGACGGGGCCGGGGGCACCCAGACCGCGGCCGGTGTGATCGACGCGGTCACCGACACCATGCGTGCGGCGGTCGGCAACCGCAGCGCCGCCTTCACGCCGGGTCGCCGGTCGTTGGAGCTGGTGGCCGAGGCCCGCTCGGCGGTGGCCGACCTGCTCGACGCCGACCCGGCCGGCGTGGTGCTCGGCCCGAGCGCCACCGCGCTGACGTACACCCTGGCCCGCACGCTCGGCGCGGGCTGGCGCCCGGGCGACGAGGTGGTGGTCTCCCGGCTCGACCACGACGCGAACGTACGGCCGTGGGTGCAGGCGGCCGAGGCGGCCGGTGCGACGGTGCGCTGGGCCGAGGTCGACCGGCACACCGGTGAGCTGCCCGCCGGGCAGTACGCCGACCTGGTCGGTGAGCGGACCCGCCTGGTCGCGGTGACCGCCGGAAGCAACGCCATCGGCACGATGCCGGACGTGCCGACGATCGCCAAGACCGCGCACGCGGTCGGCGCGCTGGTCTACGTCGACGGGGTGCACTCGGTCCCGCACGGGCCGACCGACCTTGCCTCGCTCGGCGCGGACGTGCTGGTCACCAGCGCGTACAAGTGGTCCGGGCCGCACCTGGCGGCGATGGTCGCCGACCCGGCCCGCTGGGCGGCGCTGCGCCCGGCGAAGCTGGTGCCGTCCTCCGACGCGGTGCCGGAGCGGTTCGAGTACGGCACCCCGAGCTTCCCGCTGCTGGCCGGCGTGGCCGCCGCGGTGGATCACCTGGCCGGGTTGGACCCGGACGCGGTCGGGGACCGACGGGCGCGGCTGCGGGCCGGCCTGGCCGCCGCCCAGGCACATGAGGAGGCGCTGCTGGACCGGCTGCTCGCCGGGCTGGCGGAGCGCCCGGCCGTCACCGTCTACGGCTCGCCGGCCCGGCGCTGCCCGACGGTCTCGTTCCGGGTCGCCGGGATGTCACCCGGGGCGACGCAGGAGGCGTTGGGCGCCGCCGGGTTCTGCCTCTCCGTCGGCGACTACTACGCCTATGAGTACTTCCAGATGATGGGTCTGCGCGACAGCGGCGGCGCGGTGCGGGCCAGCATCTACCACTACAACACCGCCGACGAGGTGGACCGGTTGCTCGCCGAACTGGACGTGCTGGCCGACGGCGCGGGGAGAATGGCCGGATGAGCACCCTGGTCGAGGACAACCCGGCGAAGCACCGCTTCGAGATCCTGGTCGACGACGCGCTGGCCGGCTTCACCGCGTACCTGATGCGCGGGGAGATCCTGGTCTTCACCCACACCGAGGTGGATCGGGGCTTTCAGGGCAGGGGTGTGGGCGGCGCGCTGGTCCGGGGCACCCTGGACGAGGTCCGCGCCCGGGGCACCAAGGTGGTGCCGCAGTGCCCCTTCATGGCGGCGTTCATCGACAAGCACCCCGAGTACGCCGACCTGGTCGTCGACCTCCCGTAGGACCGGCGCGTCAGCGCCGGCCCCGTCAGCGCGGACGCGCCGGCCGCGCGCTCAGCGCGCGCCGGTCAGCACCTCGGCGGCTGCCCGACCACTGGCCCGGGTGGCGCCGTGGGTCGCCAGGTGCACGGCCCCGGTGACCAGCTCGGGCACGCCCAGCTCGACCACGACCGCGTCCGGCCGGGCGGCCAGCGCGCGTTGCACGGCGGAGCGCATCCAGTCGTGCCGGTGCAGGTCGCGCACCACCAGGACGAGGGGGCGGGTGCCGGCCCCGGCACCCGGGTCGGCCGGCACGTCGGGTTCCGCGTAGCGGACCGTGCTCGTACCGGGCAGCAGCTCACCCAGCGGCGCGCCGACGCCCCACGGGGTCTCCGCGCCGATGGCGATGTTGCGCGGCGGCTCGAACTCGACCACGTGCGCCGCACGGGTCAGCGGCAGGGTGACCGTCGCGGTCTGGGCGGCGGTGACCCGAACGGCCCGGCGGGCGGCGACCAGGCCGACGTCGGCGGCACCGCGCGCTGCGGCCGGTCCGGCGGTGCGGGCGGCCACCGTCCAGGCGGCGAGCTGACCGACCCGCTTGGCCGCCTCGGCGAGGCGTTCCTCGGGCAGCTCACCGGAGACGACCGCGGCCACGATGGCGTCGCGCAGCTCGCGGGCCGCCTCCTCGTCGGCCCGTTCGCCGCCGATGCAGATCGCGTCGGCACCGGCGGCGAGGGCGCGGACCGTCGCCCCGGCGAAGCCGTACCGGTCGGCGACCGCGCGCATCTCCACCGCGTCGGTCACCACCACGCCGGAGAAGCCCATCTCGTCGCGCAGCAGCCCGCTCAGGATGCGCTGGCTCAGCGTGGCCGGCAGTTGCGGGTCGAGCGCGGGCACCAGCAGGTGGCCGGTCATCACCGCCTGCACCCCGGCGGTCACGGCGGCCCGGAACGGGGCCAGCTCGCAGGCGTCCAGTCGCTCCCGGTCGGCGGTGATCCGGGGCAGGTCGTGGTGCGAGTCGACGCGGGTGTCGCCGTGCCCGGGGAAGTGCTTGGCGCAGGCGGCCACGCCACCGGCCTGGAGCCCGCGGACCCAGGCGGCGGTGTGCCGCGCGACCAGCGCCGGGTCGGCGCCGAACGAGCGGACGCCGATCACCGGATTCTCCGGGTTGGAGTTGACGTCGGCATCCGGGGCGTAGTTGAGGGTGATCCCCGCCGCGGCCAACTCGACGCCGAGGTCCCGGGCGACCGCCTCGGTCAGCCCCGGGTCGTCCACCGCGCCGAGGGCGAGGTTTCCGGGCCGGGAGCTGCCGTGGACCGACTCGAACCGGGTGACGTCGCCGGCCTCCTCGTCGATCGCCACGATGACGTCCGGCCGCTCGGCGCGCAGCGTCGCGGTGAGCGCCGCCACCTGCGCGGGGTCGACGACGTTGCGGGCGAAGAGCACTACTGAGCCGAGGCCCTCGCCGAGCCAGCGGCACACCCACGGTGGCGGGGTGGTGCCGACGAACCCGGGTTGCAGGACGGCGGAGGCGAGGGCCGGAAGGTGCCCGGTGGGCGCGGTCACGCCGCCCCCTCGTGGCGGTCGGCGTCGATCACCGGCGTCGGTGCGCCCCCGTCGACCCACTGGTTGCGCTCGCTCATGCGGCCCCCGTACCCCATCTCTCGCGCGCCCTCGGCGCACCGCCACCGGCAGGCGGTCCTGCCATGGTCACACCGGGCGATTCAATAGTCAATAAACCTTACAGTTGCCCGATGGTGCGGTCCCGGGGAGAGTGCGGGGATGGATCCCGCCCTGCTGGCCGACGCGACGAGCCCCGCCGACATCCCCGGCGTACGCCTGCTCGGCCTGGTGGTCGGCGCCCTGCTGCTGCTCGCCGCGATCCGGGCGATGTTCGGTCGATGCTGAGCGTTCCCCACCGATCGAGACCCGCCGAACCGGGCATGGTCGACGGCGACCCGGGTACCGCTCTCTCCATCAGCGGGTCCGCGCGCCGAAGGGGAAGCAATGAAGATCGGTTACTTTTTGTCCAGTGAGGAGTTCACGCCAGCCGAGTTGCTGGAGCAGGCGCGCGGTGCCGAACGGGCCGGCTTCGAGGCGCTGTGGATCTCCGATCACTACCACCCGTGGGTGGACGCGCAGGGCCAGAGCCCGTTCGTCTGGTCGATGATCGGCGCGCTCAGCCAGGTCTGCTCGTTGCCGGTGACCACCGCGGTGACCTGCCCGACCCTGCGGATCCACCCGGCCGTGATCGCGCAGGCGGCGGCCACCAGCGCGGTGCTGCACGGCGGGCGGTTCGTGCTCGGCGTCGGCACCGGCGAGGCGCTCAACGAGCACATCTTCGGCGACGCCTGGCCGCAGACCGACGTCCGGCTGGAGATGCTGGAGGAGGCCGTCGAGGTGCTGCGCGCGCTGTGGGGCGGCGACTTCGTCAACCATCACGGCAAGCACTACACCGTCGAACACGCCCGGATCTACACGCTGCCCGACACTCCCCCGCCGATCTACGTCTCCGGCTTCGGCCCGAAGTCCATCGACCTGGCCGCCCGGATCGGCGACGGCTACGTGAGCACCATGCCCGACGGCGAGATGGTCCGGCGCTTCCGCGAGAACGGCGGCGGCGACAAGCCGTGCCAGGCCGGCTTCAAGGCGGCGTACGCGCAGAGCGAGGACGAGGGCATGCGGATCGCGTACGAGCGCTGGCCCAACGCGGGGGTGCCGGGTGAGCTGTCCCAGGTGCTCCCCTCACCGCGCCATTTCGAGCAGGCCGCCGAACTGGTCAAGCCGGAGATGCTGAAGGAGGCGTTCGTCTGCGGCAACAGCGCCGACGCGCACCTGGAGATGATCGACCAGTACGCCAAGGCCGGCTTCGACGAGGTCTACGTGGCCAACACCGGCCCGCACCACCAGGGACTGTTCGACCTCTACCAGCGCGAGGTCCTGCCCCGACTGCGCTGAGCCCCGTCCGGCCGCGCGGCGGCAGCCCCGGCGGGCGTCGCCCCGGCCCCGGTCAGTCGGCGGCCGGGGCGACACCGTGCAGCAGGGTCACCACCAGGTCGTCGATGGCGGCGGCTGGTAGGCCCGGTGGCGTGCCGCCCGGGTGCAGCAGGTGCTGGAGCACCAGGTCGTGGCAGACACCGACGACCAGCGCGGCCACCGCGTCGACCCGGGCGTGCGGGGCGACCCGGCCGAGTCGTTGTTCGGCACGCAGGTAGTCGGCCACCGCGACCCGCACCGGCCAGTCGACGGCCTCCGGCTGGGGCAGCTCGGCGAGGCGGTCCAGGACGGCGCGCTGGTGCAGCAGCCCGGCGAAGGCCGGCAGGACCGCCGCGTGCAGAGCCAACGCCCAGGTCAGGTAGGCCCGCAGGTTCGCCTCGACGGTGGCGGCGCCCGCCTGCCCGGGCGGTGCGCCCGCCAACCGCTCGGCCGAGCGGAGATGGGCCTGCAGGGCGTACGCGAGCAACTCCTCCTTGTCGGCGAAGTGGTTGTAGAGCACCCCGTCGGCGACGCCGGCCTCTCGGGCTATGTCACGCACGGTGAGCCGCCCCGCGCCCCGCTCGGCGATCAGCCGTTCCGCGGTGGCGATCAGGTGGTCGCGCAGGCTCTGGTCGCCGCCGCGCAGCGCCGCCGCTCTCCTCGGTGCCATCGTCGACATGGTAGAGGCACGACGACCTCGATCCGGCCGGCGGTCAGCCGGGGCGCCGGGCGGTGACCAGCCAGGCGGTGCCGCGCAGGCGTACCCCGTCGGGCTGCTCGTACTGGCGCATCGCGGTGGTCAGTGCCGTGGTGGCCCGTGCCGCGACGGCCTGATCCACCCGCGACAGCTGGTGCCGGATCGGGCCCCAGGCGGCGAGGAACTCGCCGGCGTCGGCCGCGTCGCGCCCCCAGAGCTGCGTCGCCTCGACCGGCGTGCAGGCGACATCGAGGAATCCCGCGTCGGTGAGGACCTGCCGCACGATCGCGGGATCGGCGAGGGAGAGCGGTTCCGCGACGGCCGTGCCGTCGGTCTCCGACGGCGGCAGGTGGTCGGCGAGGGCGGCCAGCACCGACCCGAGGTCCCCGCCCCAACCATCGTCGAGGCAGACGAAGTGGAGCCGACCGCCGGGCCGAAGCGCACGGCCGATGGCGTCGAACGCGGTGACCGGGTCGCCGAAGAACATCACGCCGAAGCGGCTCAGGGCGACGTCGAAGCGGCCCGCCGGGAACGGGTGGACCTGGGCGTCGGCGTGGATGAACCGGACGTTCGACAGACCCTCGACCCGCGCGCTGGCCGCGGCGCGTCGCAGCATCGGCACGGAGAGGTCGATGCCGGTCGCCTCGCCAGGGTGGCCGGCGGCGGCGGCGAGTCTGGTCAGCTGCCCATTGCCGCAGCCGATGTCGAGCACCCGGTCGCCGGGGCGGACCGCGGCCAGCAGTAGCGGGTTGAAGCCGCGGTTGACCGCGTCGTAACGGTCGGCGTGCTCGGCCCAGTGCCGCCCCTCGTAACCGTTCCAGGCCTGCGCCTGCTGCTCGTTGACGATCACGCCACGCACCTCCATCGATCATGAACACTCGTTCACGAACATACGTTCATGATGGTGTTCGGCGAGCCTCCTCGTCAACCCGTCGACAGGTGCCGGATCGGCCCGTCCACCCACGACGGTTTCGGGCGTGAACGGGTCGGGTACCTCCGGCCCTCGATGAAACTGACCACGCACTCGATGACGTTGCGCCGCGCGGCCCGGAGCCTTTTCGGCTGGAAGGCGCTGCGGCCCAACCAACTGGCCGCCATGCGTGCGGTGATGAAGCGACGTGACGCGCTGGTGGTGTTGCCCACCGGTGCCGGCAAGTCGGCCATCTACCAGATCCCGGCCAGCCTGATCCCCGGCCCCACCGTGGTGATCTCCCCGCTGCTGGCCCTGCAGCAGGACCAGATCGCGGCCCTCAACGAACGCCAGCGCCCCGAACTGCGCGCGGTGCGGATCAGCTCGAACGAGTCGGCCGCCCAGCAGGCCCAGGCGATCACCGAGATCCGCGAGGGTCGGGCGGAGTTCCTGTTCATCACCCCGGAGCAACTGAGCAACCCCGACCGGATGGCCGAGGTCGCCTCGCTGAAACCGGCGCTGGTGGCGATCGACGAGGCGCACTGCATCTCGGCCTGGGGGCACGACTTCCGGCCCGACTACCTGGCGCTCGGGCACCTGATCGACGGCATCGGCCGGCCGCCGGTGGTGGCGCTGACCGCTACCGCGTCCCCGCCGGTACGCGACGACATCATCGCCCGATTGCGCCTGCGCGAGCCGGAGGTGGTGGTCTCCGGGCTGGACCGGCCCAACCTGTTCCTGGAGGTGGCCCACTGCCCCACCGAGGACTACCGGTGGCGACGCCTGGTGACGCTGCTGCGCGACGACGAGCGGCCGGGGATCATCTACGTGCCGACCCGCCGCGCGGCCGAGGAACTGGCCACCCGGTTGACCGACGCCGGCTTCCCGGCGCAGTTCTACCACGGTGGAATGCCGGCCGGCGCCCGTGCGGAGCTGCACGAGGCGTTCCTCGCCGACCAGGTCCCCATCATGGTGGCGACCTCGGCGTTCGGCATGGGCATCGACAAGCCGGACATCGCGTGGGTGGTGCACATGGCGCTGCCCGACTCACCGGACAGCTACTTCCAGGAGATCGGCCGGGCCGGGCGCGACGGTCACCCGGCCCGGGTGCTGCTGCTCTGGCAGGCCGAGGACGTCGGCCTGCAACGGTTCTTCAGCGGGGGCCTGCCCGACGCCGACGAGCTGCGGGACCTGGCCGCGCTGCTGCGCCGCGAACCGGCCACCAAGACCGAGCTGCGGGCGGCCACCGGTCTCGGGCCGCGCAAGCTGGGCCAGTACCTCAGCCTGCTGGAGCAGGTCGGCGCCGCCGAGCCGCGCGCCCGGCAGCGCATCGGCACGCCGCGCTACTCCCCCTCCCCGGCGGACGCCGCCTCGGCGGCACTGGCCGAGGCGGAACGGCAGCAGACGGTGACCCGGTCCCGCACCGACATGATGCGGGCCTTCGCCGAGACCAGCGCCTGCCGGGGGCAGACGCTGCTGGCCTACTTCGGCGAACAGATGACCCAGGTCTGCGGGCACTGCGACAACTGCCACCACGGCACCAGCGTCGCCGACCAGGGGGCGCTCGGGCCGTTCCCCGTACACAGTCAGGTGCGCCACCCGGAGTGGGGGCACGGCCTGGTGCTCTCCTACGAGGAGGACAGGATGACGGTTCTCTTCGATGAGGTCGGGTACAAGACGTTGTCGGTGCGCGTGGTGTCCGAACAGGGCCTGTTGACCCTGGACTAGCCTGACCCGGGCACCGGCGTGGGGCCCGGTGGATCGACCAAGCAGAGCACCGATTGACCAAGCAGAGCAGGGCGGAAGGGGCGTTGCCGTGATCGAGCAGCCGGCGTACACCGGTTTCGGTTTCTCCGACGGGGAGTGGGGGCTGCTGGTAGGCCTGCCGCAGTCGGTTCTGACCGCGGCGAGCGCCGCCGAGTCCGACGGCGCCCGCCGGACCATGGCGGAGACCGCGGCCGGGCTGGAGACCATCGCCGCCGGCCGGGAGTCGGCCAGCCCGCTGGTCGCCGCCGTGGCCGGTGAGATCGTGACCCGGGTCGGTGACCCGGAGACCGGTGAGGAGTTGCCGGTCATTTCGCCTGACGACCCGCGGGCACTGATCGACGACGTCCTGCTGCGGGCCGGCCAGGCCGCCGCGTTGCTGGCCGGCCGCGTCGACGAGGGCGAGGCCGGCGCGTACAAGCACTGGCTGGTGCAGATCGCCGAGCAGGTGGTGGGTGCCGCGGCCAGTGGTGGGCTGCTGGGCATCGGGGGCGAGTCCGTCAGCGACTCCGAGCGGCGCTTTCGCGACCGGCTCGCGCACGTGCTCACCGACTGACGGACGACAACGACGGACCGGCCGGACCGGTCGGCTCGGCGGCCAGCGCCGTGGGGTCGGCCGGTCGGACGCCGCGGAGCGCGACCAGCGCGGCGACCGCTCCGAGCAGCATCGCCGCCATGGCGGCGATCGCGGCGAGGTGCAGCCCGTCGGTGAACGCGCCCCGGGCGGCGTGCAGCACGGCATCGGCCAGATCCGCCGGCAGTTTCTGCGCCACCGCGAGCGCCCCACCCAGGGTCTCCCGGGCCTCGCCGCCGGCATCCGCGGGCAACCCCGCCGGGAGGCCGTCGATGATCTCGCGGCGGTACACGGCCGCGCCCACGCTGCCGAGGATCGCCATCCCCAACGCGCCGCCCAGCTCACTGCTGGACTCGGTCAGCGCGGACGCGACACCGGCCTGCTCGGGCGGCGCCGCGCCGAGGACCAGCTCGGTGACGAGTGACATCACCATGACCAGGCCACCCGCGTAGACACTGGCGCCGACGAGCAGCAGCCACAGCGGCGACTCCGGTGTGACCCGGGTCAGCACCGCGAAGCCGAGCGCGGCGATCCCGAAACCCGCGGCGATCAGGTACGCCCGCTCGACGCGCTGGGCGAGCGCGGCGGCGGCCGGCGCGATCCCGCCCACCGCGAGCGACGGCACCAGGCTCCACAGTGCCGCCCGCAACGGGCTCAGGCCGAGCACCAACTGGAGGTGCTGGGTGGTGAAGATGGCGAAGCCGACCAGGGCGAACATCGCCAGCAGGTTGACCGCGAGCGATCCGGCGAAGCCACGCCGGCGGAACAACGCCAGGTCGATCATCGGGTACGCCCGGGTCCGCTGCCGGTGCAGGAACAGCGCCCCCACCAGCAGGCCGGCGACGATGGTGAGCACCCGCGGCGCGGTGAGGCCGTCGCGGGCCATCTCCTTGATGCCGTAGATCACCGGCAGGAGCGCGCCGAGCGACAGTGCTGCGCTGATCAGGTCGAACCGCCCGGTCGCCGGGTTGCGGAACTCCGGCACCAGGATCGGGGCGAGCAGGAGCAGCAGCACCATCGCCGGGATGTTGATCAGGAAGATCGAGCCCCACCAGAAGTGCTCCAGCAGGATGCCGCTGAGCACCGGGCCGATCGCGATGCCGCCGGTGAGCGTGGCGGTCCAGATGCCGATGGCGGTGCCGCGCTGCTTGGCGTCGTGGAACATGTTGCGGACCAGGGCGAGCGTGGACGGCATCAGGGTGGCCCCACCGACGCCGAGCGCCGCGCGCGCGGCGATCAGCGTCGCGGCGCTGTCGGCGTACGCGGCCAGCAGCGAGGCCGCCCCGAACGCGGTGGCGCCGATCAGCAGGAGCCGGCGTCGGCCGATCCGGTCGCCCAGAGCGCCCATGGTGATGAGCAGTCCGGCCAGCACGAAGCCGTAGATGTCGAAGATCCAGAGCTGCTGGGTGCCGGTGGGGCGCAGCTCCTCGCTGATGAACGGGACGGCGAAGTAGAGCACCGACACGTCCATCGAGACCAGGAGCAGCGGCAGCATCAGCACCGTGAACCCGATCCACTCCCGCCGGCCCGCTCGGGGTGCCGGTGTGGTCGTCGTCGTCATGATCAGTTCCTTTCTGCGTATGGCGTACGCTGTTATGCGTAGACCATACGCAGAACTAGGATGGCGAGGCAAGGAGGAAAACGTGGCGGCAAGGACAGACGACAACGGCCCGGCGATCCCGCCGGCCATCGAGAGCGCCTGGGGGTTGCGTGAGCGGCCACCCAAGGGGCCCCGGCCAGGGCTGACCGTGAGCGGCATCGTGGACGCCGCCGTGCGGGTGGCCGACGCCGACGGGCTGGCGGCCGTCTCGATGAGCCGGGTGGCCAAGGAACTGGGCGCCGCCACCATGGCCCTCTACCGGCACATCGGCTCCAAGGACGAACTGCTGACGCTCATGGTGGACGCCGGCTACGGCCCACCGCCCGGGCCGCCCTCGCCGGAGGACGACTGGCGCGCCGGCCTCACCCGCTGGGCCTGGGCCGAGCACGACGTGCTGCGGCAGCGGACCTGGCTGCTGCACGTGCCGATCACCGGCCCGCCGATCACCCCGCAGCAGCTCGGCTGGATGGAGCACGGGCTGCGCTGCCTCGACGGCACCGCGCTCGCCGAGAGCGAGAAGATGTCCACGCTGCTGCTGATCACCGGGTACGTCCGCAACGAGGCCACCCTCAGCACGCAGATCGCCGAGGGCAGCCGCGCCGCCGGCATCGAGCCGGGCGAGATGATGCCGGCGTACGCCCGGATGCTCGGCCGGCTCATCGATCCGGCCCGCTTTCCGGCGCTGCACCGGGTGCTGACCTCCGGCGTCCTGAACCAGGACGACGACCTGGATGAGGAGTTCACCTTCGGCCTGGACCGGATCCTCGACGGCATCGAGGCCCTGATCCATCGCCGGGCGGGGTAAGGGCGCCGGATGCTGCCGAAAGACACCATCGACACCACCGTCCTGCCGCCGGGCGAGCGGTTCGGAATGTGGCTGGACCTGGTCGCGCGCACCTCGGCGCCGCTGCGCATCCAGTCCGCGCACGCCGACGACTTCGCCGCCCGCGCCGACTTCATCGCGCTCGGCCCGATCCAGCTGGTCGAATACCAGTACCCGTCGCTGGACGCCACCCGGACCCGCAAGCTGATCCGCCAGTCGGACCCGGAGCTGTACGTGCTCGCCCTCACCACCGGCGGCATCGGCACGTCCAGCCAGGACGGTCGCCGCAGCGAGATCCTGTCCGGCGAGTTCACGTTCTACGACGCGTCTCGGCCGCACGACGTCTGCCACCACGCGACCGAGCCCGAACGCGACCAGGCGACCTCGATCATCACACTGATCCCGCACGCCGCGTTGCCGCTGCCGCCAGAGCGGATGGCCGCGCTCTACGGCGGCCGGATGTCCGGCAGCGAGGGGATCGGGGCGCTGCTGGCGCAGTTCCTGCTGCAGGTCACCGGGCACCCCGAGCAGTACCATGCCGCCGACGCCAGCCGGCTCGGCACGGTGGGCCTGGACCTGGCCACCACCATGCTCGGCCGGCACCTGGTCGCCGAGGACGCGGTGCCCACCGAGGTCCGCCGCCGGGCACTGATCGCCCAGGTGCAGGCGTACATCCACCGGCACCTCGGCGACGCGACGCTCAGCCCACAGACCGTCGCCGACGCCCACCACATCTCGGTGCGGTCGCTGCACCGGTTGTTCGAGGCCGAGGACTCGACCGTGGCCGCGTACATCAGGGATCTGCGGCTGGCCCGGTGCCGGCGCGACCTGAGCGACCCGGCGCTGCGCAACCAACCGGTGCAGGCGATCGCCGCGCGCTGGGGATTCCCGGACAAGGCCCACTTCAGCCGGGTGTTCCGGGCGGCGTACGGGACGAGCCCGCAGGAGCATCGCGACGCCGTTTCGCATCCGACGCGGATCGTCAACCGCCCGGCGTCCATGGTCAACTCGCTCGGGGCAGACTGACAGCAACGCGGCCGACCGTCGCCCGCACATCGGGCCCAGGTGGGCCGCCAACGGGGGCCGTGGCGAGGCGCCCGCCGCGGGTGCGGCGGGCGGCCGCCCGGTGGGGACGCCGGAGGCCCGGGTCCCGTCACTCTCCCCCAGGATCGTCGGCGGGGCCGGTCAGGCCTTCTCCAGCAGCTCCAGCACGACCCGTTCGGCCTCCTCACGTGGCGCCCGCGCGTCCACCGACGCCACCACCCCGTCGTGGTAAAGGTCGACCACACGCGGATCCACGTAGGACGCGCGTGCCACCGTCGGAGTGTTGCCCAGCAGCTCGGCCACCTCCCGCATCACGGCGACCACCGCCTTGCGTCGGGCGGTCACCGAGCGGGCCGGGCCGGCGGTGGCCAGCTCGGTGGCAGCGAGCACGGTGGCGTGCCAGGTACGGAAATCCTTGGCGGTCATCTCCCCGCCACTGGCGTCGCGCAGGTAGCCGTTGACCTCGTCGCTGCGCACGTCGCGCCACTCCCGGCCGTCCCAGTAGCCGAACAGCCGGTCCGCCTGCCGCCGGCGACGGCGCAGATTGATCAGCACCTGGCACAGCTCCGGGTCCTCGATCCGGCGGACCTGCTCGATGCCTCCCTTGGCGGGAAACACGAAGACCACGCATCCGCCCCGCGACCGGGCGTGCTCGGGACGCAGGGTGGACACCCCGTACGTCGGGTCGTCGCCGGCCGCGTACTGGTCGCTGCCGACCCGGAACATCCCCATGTCCAACAGTCGGGCCACGGTGGCCAGCACCCGGTCCCGGCCCAACCCTCGGCCGTCCAGGTCACGCCCCACCCGCTCCCGCAGGGCCGGCAGCCGACGGGCCACCTCCAGCATGTGGTCGAACTTCGCCTCGTCCTGCTTCTCCCGCCACTGCGGGTGGTAGACGTACTGCTTGCGCCCGGCCGCGTCGATCCCGGTCGCCTGGATGTGCCCGTTCGGGTGTGGTGAGATCCAGACGTTCTGCCAGGCCGGAGGGATGACCAACTCCCGCAGCCGGGCCAGGACCTCCGGATCCCGGACCGCATCGCCAGTCGGATCGAGGAACAGCCAGCCCCGTCCGCGCCGGCGTCGTCCGTATCCCGGCCGGCCCGGGTCGCTACGCCGCAACCGCACCGGAGACCCGCACCACCCTTTCCACCTCGGCCACGGCGGTCAGCACCTCGTCGAGGCGCAGAGCCGCCATCGTCGGGTGGCTTCCTACCCCGTCCCACCTGGGCCTATCCCCGTCGCCGGCCCAGAGCACCCGGTGCTGGGGCCGATCCGGTGGCGGCCCCCAGTGGGTCGGCGGCACCGGCCCGAAGAGGACCACCGACGCGGTGCCGTACCCGGTGGCCAGGTGAGCCACCCCGGTGTCCCCGCTGACCACCAGCCGAGCGTGCGCGACCAGCGCGGCGAGCGCGCCGAGGTCGGTCCGGCCGGCCAGCACCGAGTCGGACGCCAAACCGGCGGCGTCGGCCACCCGGACCGCCAGCGCCCGTTCGTCGGCCGATCCGGTGAGCAGCACCCGGTGCCCCTGTTCGGTGAGCGTCCGCGCCAACGCGGCGAACCGCTCGGCGGGCCACCGCTTGGCGGGGATCTTGCTGCCGGGATGCAGCACGGTGGCCCCGCTGGGCAGCCCGGTCGGTCCGGGCCGGCGCAGGGCGAGGTCGCTGCGATCAGCCGGGATGCCGTACCAGGACAGCAGCCGGCACCACCGGTCCACCTCGTGCTCGTCGCCGGCCCATCGCGGGCCGTCGGTGAAGCCGGCGTCCGGTGTGGCGAAGGCGAGCAGCCGCCCGGGTCGGGTGGCCGCCAGCAACCGGTGCGACCGCGGGCCGCGCCCGTGCAGGTTGACCGCGACCTGCGGGGCCGACCCGACCCGGATGAGCCGGTCCAGCCCGGTGGTGTCCACCAGCCGGTCGACGCCGCCGACCAGGTCGACCAGCGGGGCCAGCCAGGCGGGCGCGGCGAGCGCCAGCTCCCGACCGGGGTACGCGGCCCGCAGCGCCCGCAGCGCGGGCACCGCGGTGACCAGATCGCCGACGCCGAGGGCGCGCAGCACGAGGATCACGGGTACGAGGTCTCCTGCTCGGCGCAGACCACCAACTCGCGAACCGCGCAGCCGGGCGGCTGGTTGAGCGCGAATATGATCGCGGCGGCGGTGTCGACGGGATCGTTGAGACTGGCGTCCGGCCCCGGCTTGTACTGCGGGTCACGTTCGTCGAAGAACGCGGTGCGCATCCCGCCGGGGATGAGCAGGGTGACGCCGACCTGGCCGGCGAGTTCGGCGGCGAGGGCGCGGGTGAAGCCGACCACGCCGAACTTCGCCGCGCAGTACGCGGTGGCGTCGCTGACCGCCTTGACGCCCAGGGTGGAGGCGACCGTGACGATGCGGCCCCGGGAGGTCAGCAGGAACGGCAGCGCGGCCCGGATCACCGCTGCGGTGGCCAGCAGGTCGACGGCGATGATCCGGTCCCAGGTCTCCCCCGGCACGTCGGTGAGTCGGCCCGGCACGTCCATGCCGGCGGCGGTGACCACCGCGTCCAGGCCGCCGGCCTGCTCGGCCAGGTGCTGGGTGGCGACCTCGGCGGCCCGGGTGTCGGCCAGGTCGCACTCGGTCCACGACACCCCGTCGATCGGCGGCTGCCGGTCCAGCACGAGCGGTCGACCACCGGAGGCGGCGATTGCGGCGACCACCGCCGCGCCGAGCCCGCTGGCGCCGCCGGTGACCAGGACGGTGGGCCCGGCGCCGGGCCGCGTCGCGGTCATCGGGTCCGCTCCCCGATGGAGCGAACGATCATGTCCGTGGTGGAACGGCCGTCCAGATAGGGCACCACCACCGTGTTCCCGCCCCACCGGCGCAGGACCTCCGCCTCCGGCAGGGTGGCCGCGGCGTCCCCACCACCGGTGGCGTAGTCGCCGCCCTTGACCCAAATGTCCGGGCGTACCCAGGACAACGCCGCGTCCGGGGTCGGCTCGTCGAAGATGAGGACCGCGTCCACGCAGCTCAGCGCGGCCAGCAACCGGCTGCGGTCACCCTCGGACATCACCGGCCGGTCCGGCCCCTTCAACCCGGCCACGCTGGCGTCGGAGTTGAGGCAGACGATCAGGCAGTCGCCCAGCTGCCGGGCGGCCTGCAGGGTGGCCACGTGCCCGGCGTGCAGCAGGTCGAAGCAACCCCCCGTCGCCACCACCGTGCCGCCTGCGGCCCGTACCTCACCGAGGAGCGTCGCCACTGCGGCGACTCCCACCCGGTCACCACCCGGACCAACCACACCGGCGCTCCTCGCGGGCGCTGGCGGAGGCAGGGCCGCCGCCACTCCCCCACCGGCCACGTACGCGGACGCCTCGGCGACCGCCGCCTGCACCGCTTCGGAGACCAACGCGCCCTGGGCCAACGCGAGGCTGGCGGCGGCGGCGAACCGGTCGCCGGCCCCGCAGGTGTCCCCCTCGGCGCTGCCCGGGGTCGGCACCACCAGCGGCGTCGACCCGGCGTGGCAGAGCAGCGCACCGTCGCCGCCCAACGTCACCGCGACCGCACCGGCCCGCCAGCGCCTCCGTAGCCCCTGCGCACCCCGGGACGCGGCGGCCAGTCGGGAGGCGCCGGGCAGTGCGGGGACCAGCTCGCGCACCTCCGACTCGTTCGGGGTGGCCAGGTGCACGCCGGGCACCGCCGCCGGGCCACGCGGGTGCGGGTCCCACACCACCGGCGCGCGGGTGGCGGCCAACGCGTCGCGCAGCGCGGGCTGCCGGGCCACCCCCCGGCCGTAGTCGCTGACCAATACCGCGGACGCCGCCCCGAGCACCCGGAGCACCTCGTCGGACGGCTGACCCGGCTCGCCCGACGCGCCGCCACGATCGTGGCGCAACAGCACCCGACCCCGGGCCCTCAGCCGGATCTTCTCCGGCGTCGCACCGGACAGGGCCAGTGGGTACACCTGCACACCAGCGGCGGCGAGCAACGCGCTCAGTCGGGCCCCGCCGGCGTCGTCGGCGAGCGCGGTCACCAGCACCACCTCGGCGCCCTGCGCGGCGGCGAACACCGCCGCCAGACCGGCCCCACCGGGTCGATCGATGGCCGCGGTCTCGTCGAGCACCGGCACCGGGGAGTCCGGGCAGAGCCTGTTCACCACCCCTTCCACGTCCCGGTCCAGCAGGGTGTCCCCGAGCACCACCACAGGTCCCCTCACGCTTGCCTCCTCATCCTCACGCGTCGACCTGCTGTCCGGTCCCACCGTCGAGCACCACCTCGACCCCGGCGCGCACCGGGCCGGCCGACGGCGGGCCGGCCGGCGCGGGCTCCGCCGGCACCGGGTGGACGGCCGCCGGGTCGACGGCCGCGGCCAGCGCGGCGGGCAGTTCCTGCTCGAGGTACTCACAGAGCAGGTGACTGGTCACGAGGTGCAGCTCCTGGACGACCTGGGTATCGGGGGACGCGACGGCCAGCACGTCGTCGCAGGCGTCGGCGAGGGGATTGGGGGTGGCTCCGGTGAGCGCCCAGGTGGTGAGGCCGGCGTCGTGGGCGGCCTGCGCGGCGGTGACCAGGTTGGGGCTGGTGCCGCTGGTGCTGAGCAGCAACAGGACGTCGCCGGGGCGGCCGTGGGCGCGCACCTGACGGGCGTAGACGTCGGCGTAGCCGTAGTCGTTGGCGATGGCGGTGAGCGCGCTCGTCTCCGCGTGCAGGGCGATCGCGGACAGCGGCTGACGGTCGTGGTGCAGCTTGCCGACCAGCTCGGCCGTGAGGTGCTGGGCCTCGGCGGCGCTGCCGCCGTTGCCGGCGACCAGCAGGCGGCCTCCGGCGGCCAGCCGGTGGGCCAGGTCCGCACCCCAGCGCGCCAGTTGCGACTCGCACCGCCGGTACGGCACCAGCGCCGCGGCGAGATTCGTCAGGTGGGTGTCGAGCAGGCTGCCCGCCGGCATCAAGCCACCACCCGGGTCGGCCGGCGCACCGCGGCCACCTCGCTGTAGACCTCGACCAGCCGCTCGGCGGTGGCCGCCCACGAGTACCGCGCCCGGGCCCGCTCACGCGCCGCCGTGGCGTACGCGAAGCGCCGGATCCGGTCGTCGAGCAACCCCTGGATCGCGGTGGCCAGCGCATGCGGGTCCCGCGCCGGCACGAGGTCACCGGTCGTCCCGTCGACCACGGTGTCCCGGATGCCGCCGACGGCGGTGCCGACGACCGGCACCCCGCAGGCCATCGCCTCCAGCGGGGTCAGGCCGAACGGCTCGTACCAGGGTGCGGCGACCAGCAGGTCCGCCGAGCGGTACCAGCGGCCCATCTCCTCCCGGGGCACCGCGCCGACCAGGTGCACCCGGTCAGCCACCCCGCAGGACTCGGCCAGCGCCCGCAGCCGTCGGGCGTACGGGTCGGTCTCCAGCAGCCCCTCGGGTGGGCCGCCGACGACCACGCACTCGGCGTCCGGGACCAGCGCCATCGCGCGGATCACGGTCTGGAAGCCCTTGCGTTCGACCAACCGGCCCACCGTCAGGATCCGGGCCCGATCCGGCTCGCGGTCGGCGGCCGGCCCGAGCGGGGCGAACGTGGCGAGGTTGACTCCGGAGGGCACGACGGTCATCCGGGACCGGGGCACGCCCATCCGGACCAGCTCGCCCACCTCGTCGCGGCACTGCGCGATGATCCGGTCCACCGAGCGGCCCAACTCCCGCTCATAGGCCACCCGTCGGGCCGGGCTGGTGTCCTGTACGCCCTGGTAGCGGCGCTTCACCGTGCCCAGCGCGTGGTACGTCTGCACCACCGGCACCCCGGTCTGCCGGCCGGCGGTCAGCGCCGCCAGACCACTCATCCAGAAGTGCGCGTGGATCACCTCGGGCACCCAGTCGCCGCCCCGCCAGCGCTCGATCAGCCAGCGACTGAACTCCCGCATGTGTGGCAGCAGCGCGTCCTTGGCCACCGGCTCGGCCGGGCCGGCCGGCACGTGCACCACGTCGTACCCGTCCGGGCTGCGGACGGTCACCGGAAGGTCGAGCGCGTCCCGGCGGGTGTAGACCCGCACCTCGTGCCCGGCGGCAGCGAGCGCGGCGGACAGCTCCGCGACGTGCGTGTTCTGGCCGCCGGCATCCTCCCCTCCGAGAACGGCGAGCGGGCTGGCGTGCTCCGAGATCATCGCGATCCGCATACTTCCTCCTCCAGCAGCCGGTCCCAGTCAGCGAGGAAACGGTCGAGGCCGTACTTGTCGCGGGCGGCCGTTCGTGCCGCCACGCCGGCCTGGCGGGCGGTCGCCGGTTCGGCGATGAACCGGCGGGCGGCGTCGAGCAGGGTGTCGGTCCGGGTGGCGAGGGCCCCCGCCTCGGGGGGCACCGCCGTCACCGCCTCGGTGGTGGCGAGCGCGACGACCGGCATGCCGATGGCCATCGCCTCGATGAGGCTGAGCCCGAGCGAGGTCCACCGGCACAGGTGCAGGTACGCGCGGCGTCGGGCCAGTTCGGCGTGCATCCGGTCCTGGGGTACGTCGTCGTGGGTGGTGAGCCGGTCGGTGGGCAGCCCGAGGTGGTCGGCGAGGCCGGTGACGCCCATGCCGTAGACGTCCAGTGGTGCGATCTCGGCGAAGTGGGGCAGCAGATCGGTGCCGGTGACGCGGCCTCGACGTACCGGTTCGTTGATGACGACGGCGAGTCGGTCCAGTTCCCCGGTGTAGGTGGCGGTGGGGGCGACGATGCCGTGGTCGACCACGGTGGTGCGGGTGGTGCCGGTGTCCCAGAAGATCTGGTTGAACCCGGTGACGTGGGCGATGAGCAGGTCGTCGCGGTCGGCCATCGGGTGGCGGGTGTGGGGTACGTCCCCCTTGGGGGTGTTGTGTTCGACGTAGATGGCGGGGATGTCGCGGCCGGGGCGGCGACTCAGCCACTTTTCGGCGAGGTCGATCTCCTCGGGGCGTTGCAGGATGACCAGGTCGACGTCGGTGTCGGGCAGGTCCTCCGGGCTGACTTCGATGGCGTTGTCGGGCCAGGGGTAGGTGCGGGCCCGGCCGAGGCCGTAGGGGCCGCGGTCGGGTGTGGTGGGAATCAGGTAGCGGTGGCTGCCGTGCACGAACGACGTGGTCCAAGAGCCGTGCACGTGCCAGAGCAGGATGTTCATCGGCCGCCACCACCACCGACGGCGAGCGTCCGCAGCGCGTCGACCACCTCGTCCGGGTCGATGCCGCTCAGGCAGGGGTGCCCGGGGACCGGGCAGCTGGCCGCCCGGGTGTCCCGGCAGGCCGTGGCGGCGTCGCCGAGTCGGACGGTGGGCACCCGGTAGGGCCCCCACTGGCCGAACGGAACGGTCGGCGCGAAGAGACTCACCACCGGTACGCCGGCGGCGGCGGCCAGGTGCGCGGGCCCGGTGTTGCCCACCACGACGGCACCGGCGTCCGCCACGATCGCGGCCAGCCCGGCCAGGTCGGTACGGCCACCCAGGTCGGTGCCGCCGGCCGCCGCGACCCGGGCGGTGACCGCACGCTCGTCGGAGCCGCCGGTGACCAGCACCCGGTGCCCGGCGGCGGTCAGCGCCCCGGCGATCCGGGTCGCCAACTCGGGCGGGCAGGCCCGACTCGACGCGGCCGAGCCGGGGTGCAGCACCACGTACCCCGGCTCGCCGAGGTCTGCCGGGCGCGGTGCCATGGCGTCCCGTCGGAGCCGGAGCACAGGCTCGTCGCCGTCGGGCAGCCGGTGGCCGGCGGCGGCGGCGAGGGAGAGGGCACGCTCGGGTTCGGGGACGCCCACCGGCACCCGGTGCCGGATGTCCAGCAGTGAACCCGGATAGTCGTCGCTGATCGCCGCGATCCGGCCGATCCCCGCCATCCGCAGCAGCAGCGCCAGCGGCAGCGCGGACTGGTGGAACGAGGTGAACACCACCGCCTCATCCGCGTCGACCGCGCTGAGGCGCGCGGTCAGGCTCCGCATCGCCTCCGGGTCGACCGGTGCCGGCGTGGGGTCGATCCACGGCAGCGGGTGCTCGATGATCTCGTCGACGCCGGGCAACAGGTCGGCGGCCGCACGTCCACGCGGCCCGCACAGCAGCACCACCCGCTGCGCGCCGGCCGCGACGGCACGGATCGCCGGGCCGGTGACCAGCATGTCCCCTGCCGAATCCGAGCGGACCACCAGCGCCGTCCGCACCGGGACACCGGGCGGGGTCGGTGGCTGCACGGCCTGTTGGCGGCGCAGGATCTCGTCCACGGCCGCCGGTAGGTCGGTGGCCACCCACCCGGCGGCGGCGATCTCCTCCGGCCGGGTCACCGGGGTCGGCACCAACACCCCCGCCGCTCCCGCGGCCAGCGCTGCGGCGACGTCCCGGCCGATGTCACCCACCAGCACACACCTGGACGCGGTCGTGCCCAGCTCCCGGGCCGCCGCGTGCACCAGCCCGGGCGCCGGCTTACGGCAGTCACAGCCGTCGGCGTCGTCGTGCGGGCAGACCAGCCACGCGTCGAAACGACCCAACAGGTCCTCGACGCGGGCGTGCACCGCCCGCATCTGCTCCCCGGTGAAGTAGCCACGGGCCAGACCCGACTGGTTCGTCACGACCGCCAGCCGCAGCCCGGCCGCCCGCAACCGGTCCAGCGCCGCCCGCGCGCCCGGCACCGGCCGCACCTTCTCCGGATCACCGTTGTACGGCACATCCTCGATCAGGGTGCCGTCGCGGTCCAGCAACACCGCG
Source organism: Micromonospora sp. CA-259024 (assembly GCF_050936255.1). Taxonomy (NCBI): domain Bacteria; kingdom Bacillati; phylum Actinomycetota; class Actinomycetes; order Micromonosporales; family Micromonosporaceae; genus Micromonospora; species Micromonospora sp. CA-259024. The sequence goes on from NZ_JBNJND010000001.1 coordinate 3,289,777, forward strand.
TCGTACAGGACGGGTCGGGGGTTGGCGACGGACCCGGAACCGGCGCGGTCAGCAACGGCGTACACCCCGGCTGACCTGCGCTGATACGGCTCCCCCTGGTCCTGTCGCACAGCCGGCGGGTTCCCTGCGCCCCGAGGAGTAAACGTCGTCGTCGACGCGGTGGACCAGCGCCGCCAGCGGTGCCCCGTGCGGCCTTACCCGCCGCACGGGAGAAGCTAACCCGCCCGCCGTTAGCCCCGCCGTGGCGCGGGTATGGGAGCCCAGTGGCGATTGTGGAGAAAGTGATCCAGGCTCCCCCGCAGCAGGTGTTCGACGTACTGGCCGACGGGTGGACGTACAGCGACTGGGTGGTCGGTACCACACACATGCGCGACGTCGACGACGCATGGCCCCGAGTGGGCAGCCAACTGCACCACCGGGCCGGCCCGTGGCCGTTCTCGTTGCAGGACGCGTCGACGGTGCTGGTCTGCGAGCCGCCGCACCGGCTCGTGCTGCGGGCCGGGCTCTGGCCGGCCGGCGAGGCGATCGTGGCGTTCACCCTGGAACCGGTCGGCGAGGGCGCCACCCGGGTCCGCCTCGGGGAGGACTTCGCCGCCGGTCCGCTACGGTGGGTCCGCAACAAGATCAACGACGTGGTCCTGCACCTGCGGAACCGGGAGACGCTGGACCGGCTCTCGGACATCGCCACGCGGCAGAGGGGATGACCGTGACGCAGACGGTGGTGGTGACCGGCGCGAGCGCTGGCGTTGGTCGGGCCGTCGCGCACGCGTACGCGGCCCGGGGCGCCCGGCTGGCCCTGCTGGCCCGGGGAGAGGCGGGCCTGGCCGCCGCCGAGCGGGAGTGCCGGGAGCGCGGCGCCACCGACGTCCGCGCGTACCGGGTCGACGTCGCCGACGCGGGGGCGGTGCAGCGGACCGCCGACGACGTGGTGCACCGGTGGGGCCGCGTCGACGTGTGGGTCAACAACGCCATGGCCTCGGTGTTCGCGCCGGCCTGGGAGATCCCGGCGCGCGAGTTCCGCCGGGTCACCGAGGTCACCTACCTGGGCACGGTGCACGGCAGCCTGGCGGCGCTACGGCACATGCGGGCGCACGGGCGGGGCACGATCGTGCAGGTGGGCTCGGCGTTGGCCTACCGGGGGATCCCGCTGCAGTCGGCGTACTGCGCGAGCAAGCACGCCATCCAGGGGTTCAACGACTCGCTGCGCGCCGAGCTGCTGCACGACTGCCCGGGGGTCAAGCTGTCGATGGTGCAACTGCCGGCCGTGAACACGCCGCAGTTCTCCTGGGTCCGTACCCGGCTGCCCCGACATCCGCAGCCGGTGCCGCCGATCTTCACGCCCGAGTTGGCCGCCCGGGCGATCGTGTGGGCCGCCGACCACGGCAGCAGGGAGCTGAACGTGGGCGGCCCGACGTGGAAGGCCCGGCTGGCCGACACCCTGTTTCCCGGGCTGCTCGACCGGAAGCTGGCCCGCGACGGGTACGACAGCCAGCAGACCGGCGAGGAGATCGACCCGGCCACCTGGCGGGACAATCTCGACCATCCCGGCGATGAGAAGACGGACCGGGGCACGGCGGGTGTCTTCACCGAACAGGCGCGTAACCGTTCGGCGGCACTCTGGGTCGGCACCCACAAGCCGACGTTGTCCGGCGTCGCGCTCGCCGCTGTGGCGCTCGCCCTCACCGCCGTTGCCCGCCGTAGGCGCTGACCGGCCGCCGCCGGCGTTCATCGGCCGTTGCGAATCTTGACCGGCAGCGCCGCGACCAGCGGATCGATGCTCGGACACAGCGGGACACCGCCACCCGCAACGCCCGGAAGGGGTGCCTCTTCAACCCGAATGTGACAACTGGATACCCTTTCCGGGAGCCCCCCGTCCGCAAACCGAGGATGTCCGACATGATCGAGCCTGTGCAGCTGCCGTCGCCGTGGCGGGACGCACGCCTGACCGTCGTCGTGCCCACCTACAACGAGGCGGGCAACCTACCCGCGCTGGTCGAGCGACTGCTGGCACTGCCGCTGCCCGGGCTGCGCATCCTCGTCGCCGACGACAACTCCCCCGACGGCACCGGCGACGTGGCCGACAAGCTGGCCATCGAGCACCCGGACCGGATCGAGGTCGTGCACCGCGCCGGCAAGGAGGGCCTCGGCCGGGCGTACGTCGATGGGATGGGGCGGGCGATCGAGGGCGGCGCCGAGTACGTGGCGCAGATGGACGCCGACCTGTCGCACCCGCCGGAGGCGCTGCCGGGGATGCTGGGCGCGCTGCTCTCCACCCAGGCCAGCGTGGTGATCGGCTCCCGGTACGTGCCCGGTGGCGAGCTGGACGAGAACTGGCCGCTGTACCGTCGGGTGCTCAGTGGCTGGGCGAACCTCTACGTGCACACCCTGCTGCGGGTGCGTATCCGTGACCTGACCGCCGGCTTCAAGATCTGGCGTGCCGACGCGTTGCGCGACATCGGTCTGGACCGCGTGCAGTCCAACGGTTACAGCTTCCAGGTGGAGATGCACTACCTCGCCACCAAGCTGGGGCACACCATCCTGGAGGTGCCGATCCGCTTCGAGGAGCGGCGCGACGGCGTCTCCAAGATGACCACCGCCACCAAGGTGGAAAGCGCCCTGATGCCGTTCCGCCTCCGCAGCAAGCACCGCAACATCACCCGCTAACCGTCCCCTGCCCCCCCCCCCCCCCGACCCACCCCGACCCACCCGGTGATCAAGAGGTTTGCGTCACCAGCGCCCCGAAACCTGACCTAAACCTCTTGATCACCGGGGCAACCGGGCGGGGGCAAGGGGATGGGGGCAGGGCGGGTGGGGGCGGGTCAGGTGGGGTAGATGGTGCGGTGGGCCGTGGTGATGGCGGCGGCGTAGGCGCGGCCGGTGAGCGCACGGTCGCGGGCCAGCGCCGCGCGGGCCGCGTTCGCGCCGGGCGCGCCGTGCACGCCGCCGCCGGGATGCGCCGACGCGCTGGCCAGGAAGAGCCGGTCCACCGGGGTGTCCGCCCGGCCCAGGCCAGGAATCGGTCGCAGGAACAGCTGCTGGTACGCGGCGGCGGTGCCACCGCCGAGCGCGCCGCCGACCAGGCTCGGGTCGCCCTTCTCCAGGTCGGCGGGCCCGGCCACGTGTCGGCCGACGACCAGTTGGCGGAAACCCGGGGCCGCCGCCTCCAGCACGTCCTCCATCCGCTGCACGTGCCCGACGACGTCCTCGGCCCGCCAGTCCCGCCGGAACGGCAGGTGAGTGTACGACCAGAGCGACTCGGTGCCCGGCGGAGAGTGGCTCGGGTCGGCCACCGACATCTGCCCCACCAGCAGGAACGGGTCCCGGGGCAGCTCGCCACGGGCCAACTCTCCCGCGTAGCGGGTCAGCCCGTTCAGGTCCGCGCCAAGGTGTACGGTGCCGACGCCGGCCAGTTCCCGGTTCGTCCAGGGCACCGGCGCGGAGAGCGCCCAGTCCACCTTCAGCGTCGAGCCGTCCCACCGGAAGTGCGCCAGGTCCTCCACCAGCCGCGACGGGAGCGCCGCCGCGCCGACCAGGTCGAGGTAGAGCGCTGGGGCGGGGACGTCGGCGAGCACGGCCCGCCGGGCCCGCCACAGCGCGCCGCCCTCCGTGCGTACCCCCATCGCCCGGCCCCGCGCGGTGAGCACGCGGTCGACGCGGGCGCCGTAGAGGATCACTCCACCGCGCTCCTCCAGCCGGGCCACCAGCGCGTTGGTGATCTGCTGTGCGCCGCCGTCGGGCACCGGCCATCCGACCTGCTGGCCCAGCATGGCCAGCAGCCAGCCGTACACCCCGGAGCCGGCCTCCTCCGGGGACAGGTCGGTGTGCAAAGCGCAGCCGGCCAGCAGGGCCGGCCCACCGGCACCGTCGAAGAGCTCGTCGCCGAGTTTGCGGACCGGCACCACCAGTCGCCGCGCCAGTCGCAGCGCGCCGGCGACACGCAGCCGACGCAGCAGACCCAGCCCTCCGCGTACCGGCGGGAACGGCGAGGTGATCGTGTCCAGCATCGGCTCGGCCACCTCGAGCCAGTCGGTGTACGCGTTGAGCCAGCGCTTACCGTCCCCGGGGGCGAACTGCTCCAGCGAGGCGGCCGTCACGTCCGGATCCCGGTTGATCACCGCGGCCCGGCCATCCGGCAGGAGGTGCGCCAGCACGTCCGGCGAATGCCGCCAGGACAACCCGTGCCGACCCAGGTCGAGGCCGCGCAGCACCGGTGAGGCGTACCCGAGGGGGTAGAACGAGCTGTAGAGATCGCTGAGGTAGCCGGGCGCGGTCACCTCGGCGGAGCGGACCGCGCCGCCGGGCACCGCGGTCGCCTCCAGCACCACCACGTCCCAGCCGGCGTCCGCCAGTAGGTTGGCCGCCACGAGGCCGTTGTGACCGGCTCCGACGATGACGGCGTCCGCGCTCTGCGCGCCGGTGGTGTTCATCCGATCCGCCTACCCGAGGCGCAACCGGGCGAAACGCGTTTGTCTCGCCGGGGCCGGGGCATCCAACGCCGCATGTACACGGTTGCGCAGTTGGTGGGCGGGGTGTGGGGCGCGGGCGGCGACGGCGGCGAGTTGGTCGTGCACAACCCGGCGGACGGTTCGCCGGTCAGCACGGTGCCGGTGGCCACGGCCGACGAGGTGGGCAAGGCGACCCAGGCGGCACGCGGCGTGGCGGACGAGTGGGCGGCGACCGCTCCGGCCGAACGGGCCGCCGCGCTGCACCGGGCCGCGGACGCGGTCGCGGCGGTCACCGAGGAGTTGGCCGCGGCGGTCACCGCGGAGATGGGCAAGCCGTTGGCGGACGCTCGCGGCGGCGTCGAGGCGGGCATCGGCACCCTGCGACAGTACGCGGAGCTGGCCCCGCTGCGCGGCGGGCGGACGCTGAACGGTGCGGCGGACGCGGTGGACTTCATGACACCCCAACCGCGCGGTGTGGTCGCCGCGATCACACCCTGGAACGACCCGGTGGCGGTCTCCTGCGGCCTGCTCGGCGCGGCCCTGGTCACCGGCAACGTGGTGCTCTACAAGCCCAGCGAACGGACACCGGCGACGGGCTGGCTGCTGGCCCGGGCGCTGGACGGGGCCCTGCCGGCCGGTGTGCTGTCGCTGCTCACCGGTGGGCCGGAGGTCGGCGCGGCGCTGGCCGCGCAGGAGGTCGACGTGGTGGCGCACGTGGGCTCGACCGCCACCGGGCGGGCGATCGCCGCCGCCGCGGCCGGCACCGGCGCGAAGGTGCTGCTGGAGAACGGGGGCAGTGACCCGTTGATCGTCGACGCTGGTGTCGACCCGGAGTGGGCGGCCGGTCAGGCCGCGCTGGGCGCGTTCGCCAACGCCGGGCAGATCTGCGTGGCGGTGGAGCGGATCTACGTGCACCGGGAGGTGGCCGAGGACTTCGTGGCCGCGCTGATGCGCCGCGCCGACGCACTGCGGGTCGGGCCGGGCGGGGACCCGGACACCGAGCTGGGCCCGTTGGTCGACAGACGCCACCGGGACCACGTGCACGGGCAGGTGGCGGCGGCCGTGGCGGCCGGCGCACGGGTGCGGGTCGGCGGCGAGGTGCCGGATGGGCCGGGGGCGTTCTACCCGGCCACGGTCGTCACGGACTGCCGGCATGACATGCCACTGGTACGGGAGGAGACATTCGGGCCGGTCGCCCCGGTGGTGCTGGTCGACTCGTTCGACGAGGCGCTGCGCTGCGCCGCAGACTCCCCGTACGGGCTGGCCGCCACCGTGTTGACCCCGTCGATGAGTCACGCACAACGGGCCTGGCGGGAGCTGCCGGTGGGCACCGTCAAGGTCAACGCGGTGTTCGGGGGCGCGCCGGGTGGCGCCGCGCACCCGCGCCGGGGCAGTGGGCAGGGCTTCGGGTACGGCCCGGAGCTGCTGGACGAGTTCACCGCCACGAAGGCGGTGCACATCGAGGCGCCGGGCGGTGGGCAGTGGTGAACGGGACGGGCGGACGCAGGGGTGGTGCGTCCGCCCGTCCCGTGTCGGGTCGCTCTGGTGCGGCGGCTGAGGTCAGTCGCCGCGGGCCTTGCGGGTGGCCCGGTCGTTGGCCTTCTCGATGGCCTTGACCAGGTCCGGCTTGGTCATGCTGGACCGACCGGGTACGTCCAGCTTGCGGGCCACCGACATCAGGTGGTCCTTGGTGGCGTTGGCGTCCACCCCAGCGGCGGTGGGTGCGCGCCGTTCCGGCCCGCCGCCGGCGGCCTGCTGGTCGCTCGGACCCTTGCGGCCCTTCGGCTCCCAGTGGTCGCCCACCTTCTCGAACTCGTGCTTCACCGCGGCGAAGGCGGTGCGGTGCGACCGCTCCCCCTCGCCGTAGGTCTCCACCGCCGAGTCGTGCGTCTTCTCCCAGGTGCGCTGCGCCTTATCCGGGGAGCGTCGCAGCGTGCTGGGCAAGTCCTCGCGCCCGGGCATCTCGTCCTCCTCCGTGTCGACAGGGTCACCCTGACCGTTCCCCGCTGACGCGGCGGCAAACCATACGCGGTGCCCGGAGGCGCTGGGAGAGTTTCTCGATTTAGCGATTCGGGTACGGCGGGGCCCAGGCCCGACCGGACGACCGGTCATCCGGGGCCCGGGGCACAGGGAGCGGGCATGACGACCATGGAGCCCGGTACGACGCTCGGCGGCAGACCGGGCACGCGGGTGCCCCGGCGGATGCGGCAGCTGAGCTGGCGGACGTGGCGTGGGGTGCTGGTCCGCAGCGTGCGGAACTTCGTCACCGACAACTGCTCCGACTCGGCCGCCGCGCTGACCTACTACGGCGTGCTCGCGCTCTTTCCGTCCGCCATCGTGGTGGTGGCCCTGGTCGGCCTGGTCTCCAGCGGGGAGCAGACCGTGGACACGGTGGTCGACCTGGCCACCCAGATGGGCGCCGGGTCGGTGGTGGCCGACGACGGCGTGGTCGGGGTGATCCGGGCGGTGGTGGTCGAGCAGAGCAACGCCAAGGTGCTGCTGAGCTTCGGTCTGCTCGGTGCGCTGTGGTCCGCGTCGGGCTTCATCGGCGCCTTCACCCGGGCGTCCAACGCCGTCTACCGGGTGACCGAGGGCCGGCCGGTCTGGAAGCTGCGGCCGCTGCAGATCGGCCTGGCCGCGATCACGCTGGTGCTGCTCGCGCTGGTCGCCCTCGGGCTGATCGTCAGCGGCCCGGTCACCGACGCGGTCGGGGACCTGATCAACGCCGGCGGCCCGGCCCGCACGGCGTGGAGCGTGGCGAAGTGGCCGGTGCTCGCCCTGATCATGATGGCGCTGCTGTCGCTGCTGTTCTGGATCGCGCCGAACGTGCGGCAGCCCCGGTTCCGCTGGCTCACACCGGGCGGCGCGGTGGCCCTGATCGCCTGGGCGGTCGGCTCCTTCGGTTTCGGCCTCTATGTGGCCAACTTCGGCTCGTACGACACCACCTACGGCAGCCTGGGGGCGGCCGTCGCGTTCCTGGTCTGGCTCTACCTGTCCAACTCGGCGCTGATGCTGGGCGTACAGATCAACGCGGAGGTGCAGCGCGGCCGGCAGTTGCAGGCCGGCGAGCCGGACCCGGAGGAGCCGGTGCTGCCGCCACGGACGCCCGCCGACACCTGAGGACCGGTTCGGGGTCGGATGTCCGGTCCGGAGCCGCGCCGACGGCCGGTGCGTGGTCCGGTGTCGGTTTACCGGGCGGGGTGCCGGGTAGCGCAGAAGGCATGGAGCGTGGCAACAGCAAGCACGGACCGAGGATCGACGAACAGATGAGCCAGGAGGTCAGCGGCCTCGTGCAGGGGCCGGGGACCGGCGGCTCTCGGGTCGACGAGTCGCGGGTGCCGGAACCGGCTGGCGAGGACCAGCCGGAGACCACCACCGCACCGGCCGGCGAACTGCGCACCGGCGCACCGAAGGGGATGAGTTCGACGGACGTCGAGCAGCGAAGCCGGCTCGGCCGGTTCATCTCGATGAGCGCGCTGCCGGGCGACCGCCTGACGCTCATCGCCAGCGCGCGCGACAACGAGGCGCCGGACGACATCGTGGCGGCGCTGGAACGCCTGCCCGAGGGCACCGTCTACCAGACGGTTTCCGAGGTGTGGGCCGCGCTCGGCAACAAGAACGAGACAACTCGCTGGTGAGAAGGATCGCCCCCCGATCCGGACGACCACCAGCGACTGAAGGAGGTTCCCTGATGAGTGGCGTTACCGAACATGTGGACGTTTCCGTGCCCGTACGCACCGCGTATGACCAGTGGACTCAGTTCGAGGAGTTTCCCGAGTTCATGGAGGGTGTGCAGGAGGTCCGGCAGCTCTCCGACACGATGACCCACTGGACGGTGGACATCGCCGGGGTGAAGCGCGAGTTCGACGCCGAGATCACCGAGCAGCTGCCCGACGAGCGGGTCGCCTGGCGCTCGACCGACGGCACCCAGCAGGCCGGTGTGGTGACCTTCCACCGGCTGGAGCAGGACAAGACCCGGGTGACCCTGCAGCTCGAGTTCGAGCCGCACGGGGTCGTCGAGCAGGCCGGCGACAAGCTCGGCATCGTCGACCGGCGCGCCAAGGGCGACCTGGAGCGGTTCAAGACCTACATCGAGCGGCGCGGTCAGGAGACCGGCGCCTGGCGCGGAAAGGTGGACCGTCCGCAGCCGTGATCCTGAGACAGCGACATCCGATGGCCGCCGGAATCTCGGCGGCCATCGCCGTACCTGAGCCTGGTCGCGCCGTTTGCGATCATCACGCCCGGGTACGGCTGATGGCATGACCGACGACAACAGGGTGTGGCGCAACGAGGAACGGCTTTCGTTGGAAGAGCTGGAGCGCGCCGTGTCGGGCTCCAGCCTCGACGGGCAGGCCGACGACGTGACCGGCAACGACGCCGGTGAGGAGGCCGCGTTCGGGCACGGGCCGGCAGCGGCGGACCGGGGCGGGCAGGCCCAGGGCGGCGGCCGGGAGCCCACCGACCCGGAGCGCGCCTACCGCCCGTCCACCACCGGCCGGACCGGGCCGGACGTCTGACCCTCCCCGTCGGCCTGAACGGGCACCGGCGGCGCGGCCAGCTCCGGGGTGGGCCGGCCGCTCGATCGGCGCGCGTCCACCTCGTACAGGACGATCAACGCCAGCGCGAGCACCACCAGGGCCGAACCCAGCGCCTGCACAGACGTGTTCCCGATCAGCACGCCGAGCCCGGCCGGAACGAGCGCCGCGCCGATGCCGGCGGCACCGATCTGGAGCCCGATGGCCCGGTCCGCGTGCGCCGGACCGACCCGGTCGGCGGTGGTGAGGGTGAGCAGCGGAAACACCGGCGCGGCGGCGAAACCGACCACGACCAGGCCGAGCACCGCCAACGCGGCCGGCCCGGGGACGGCGATCAGCACCGCGCCCACGGCCATCCCGATCAAACTGACACGCAGCACGAGCCCGGCCCCCAGCCGCTCGGCCACCACACCCTGCACCACCCGGCCGACGAAAAGGCTGCCCCAGTACGCGGAGACGCAGCCGCCGGCCACCGCCGCGCTCAGCCCACGCCCCTCGGTCAGCAGCAGGAACGCCCACAGGCCGGCGGACACCTCGATGGCGACGTACAGCACGAAGGCGAGCGTCCCCGACCAGACCGCCGGCAGTCGCAGCGTCGCCCGGACCGGGATCCGGACGGGCGGCGGGTTGGCACCCGCGGCAGTGGGTGACGTCCCGACGGCGGTGTCCGCCCCGGTGGCGCCCGGGACGCCGCGTTGCCAGGCCCGCACCGTGAGCGCGAACGCGGCGGCAAGAACGAGCTGGGCGGCGGCGATGATGCCGTACCCCCAGCGCCAGGCGAGCCCGGCGCTCAGCGCCCCGGTCATGATCAGCGGGCCGATCGCCACGCCCAGGCCGAAGAAGGCGTGCAGCCAGTTCATGTGGCGCGGGCCGAAGGCCCCGGCGGCGTACGCGTTGAGCCCGGAGTCGACCGCGCCGGAGCCGAGCCCGACCAGCAGCGCACAGCCCACCAGCACGGCCAGCACCGGGCTCACGGAAAAGCCGGCCAGCGCAAGGCTGGCCAGCAGCGTGCTGCCGGCGAGCAACGCACCCACGCCCACCCGGGCCAAGGTGAACCCGGCCAGCACACTGGAGGTGAGGTAGCCGATGGTGCCCGCGGTGAGCACCAACCCGACCGCTTCCGTCGGTACGCCGAAGTCGCCCCGAATGGAGGGCCAGCCGACGCCCAGCAGACCGTCGGGGAGGCCGAGACTGACGAACGCGAGGTAGGCCAGCAGGAGCAGCGAGGCGCGGGGACGCGGGGGCGTGGTGGACACGAGGAACCATCCTGCCGCAGCGGCACCCTAGTGGCGGAGGCACCCGATCGCTCGCGGCGGCAAGAAGTCGTGTCCGGACGGTCGAGAAAACGGACAGCTCATCCAGAATCGACCGATCGGAGGACGGCAAGTCGGACGGTTCGCGTAAGAATTTCGGGATGCATCAGGGCTCCGGATTCCTCTCGACGCGTCAGCGCCGCCTCGCCTGGCTCGGCTTCCTGCTCGCCGCACTGCAGGCGCCCGTGTCCGCCTGGCTCGTCGCCGACGAGTCGTGGCTGTTCAGCCTCTGCGTCGCGCTGATGGTGGCCACCGTGATCATCGCCGACGACGCGGCGCGGCGACGGCCGGCCGACGCGACCGGCGACTAACCTCCGCTACCCGGCCGGGCCTCGTGCCCCGGCCGGCCCCGGGTTCGGCGGCGCTCCTTCATCTCCGCCTCGTAGAGGTGGCGTCGCCCGCCCACCAACTCGTCGCGGGCCTGCTGGTCCACCTCCCGGAACAGCGCGTGGTAGCCGTCGTCGAAATCCTCGACGATCTGGAACGTCCACCGCCCGGCGATGACGTTGCGGCCCAGCAACTCGGTGTCGATCCGGTCGGCGATCCGCTGATGCCCGGCGGCGCGGAACTGCTCCACCGCGTCGTCGAGCATGAGGTCGGCATGCCCGATCAGCTGGTGCAGCGAGTACAGATGCCCCCGGGCCCGCTCCACGCACTCCAGCGCCTCGCTGAGCTTGCCCAGCGCGGCGACGGTCGCGTCGCTCACCCCGGCCGGCCGCCGGTGCTGCTCGTCCGGTCCGTCCGCCTGCTGTCCCATCCGTGCCTCCGTGCCGTGTGTCGCCGTGTGCGGGTGGTTCCCCTGCTGCCCCGTCTGTGCCGGATCAACCCCCGCGGTCAACTCCCGTTGTCCAGTGACGCGGCCGACATCCACCGAGTGGCCGAGGCCGACGCGGTCACCGGTCGGTTAGCCTCGGTCACCATGCGTGTGCCGTTCAACCGGGTCACCTCCCGTACCGCCGTCGACTCGGCGCGGTCCACCCTGGCCGCCCTCACCGTCTCCATCGGGACTGTCGGGCTCGCCGCCGCCGCCGCGCGACCGGGGCTGCTCGCCCTCGTCGACCAGCACGCGGCCGCCATCCGGGACAGCCTCGACGGGGACCGTCGCCCGCTGACCGCCGCGACGCTCGCCGGCTACGCCGAGGGGGTCCGATCGGCCGCCCTGGAGCACGGATGGGTGCCGCCGAGCGGGCCGGTGGACTGGAGCCGCCCGGAGTGGCTGCTCACCCGACTGCTCGCGGTCTGCGCGCTGGCCCGTTCGCTCGACCCGGCCTGACGCGGGCGGGGAGGGCACCCCGCGTCGTCCGCGGAACACCCTCCCCACCAGCCGTACCCTTCCCGCCCGCTACGAGCGGTACTGCTGGGCCTCGTCCACCTGGGGCATGGCCTGGGTGCGGTCGCCCCCACGGTCGGCCATCTGCCGCTCCACGTCGCTTCGCCCGGCCGTCGTGGCCTGACGCTGCTGCTGCACCGCCCGGGCCTCCTGGGCCGCCCGGTCCAGCCAGCCGTCCCACCGGTTCTGCATCGGCTTCACGAGACCACCACCGACACCGATGATCAGGATGCCGGCCACCGTGGCGAGCACCGCGATCAGCACCGGAGTGGTCACCGTGGTGGCGATACCCACCTGGTTGAGCGCGGCGATCACGCCGAGGGCGATGATGAAGATCGCCGTCAGGTCGGCCAGGACCTTGCCGTACGAGAGCCCTCCCAGCGCCCCGGTGACCAGATCCCGGACGGCGTTGGCGATCGCGGCCGCCACCACCACGATGACGATCGCGATGAACGCACGCGGCAGCCAGGCCACCACGCCGCTGATCAGGTCACTGATCGCGTTGGGCCCCCAGACTCCGAAGGCGAACTGCAGCGTGAACAGCAGTACGGCGTAGTACGCCAGTCTGGCCAGAATGTCGCTGGCGTCGTACTTCGTTCTCTCCAGGGCCCGTTTGATCCCGCCGCGTTCGACCGCCTGGTCGAAGTGCACCCGTTCCAGCACCGTATCCACGATCTTGAGGACGGCTCTGGCGATGAGCCAGCCGACCACGAGGATGACGATGAAGGCCACTGCCTTCGGGATGAAGAGCAGCACCGACCTCCAGGTGTCGGCGATGGCATCACCGATGTCGGCCTGCCGGACCGCGAGGGTTTTCAGCATGATGTCCCTCCTGTCGCATGGACTGCGACGGGCGCATACCCGGCAACCGGTGCGGCAGTCCGCGCAGTGCGTCGCGTTTTTTGCGACAAGCCGCCGGACAGGGGCCCTGAACTGCCCGAACGGCCACCGCGGCGGGTGTGGCGACGGCCCGCCGTCGTGATCGGATGCCTTTCTCGGTCAGCCGACTAGGCTGCGAACATGCCAGGAACGGTCGGGCGAGTCCCCACGCCAGCAACTCCGGGCCCGGGTGCGTCCACCGGGTCCGGCGCGGCCGCTGCCGTGCTCGCAAACGACTGGGCCGGCACCGCGCTGGGCCCGCCAGAGGGCTGGGACGTGGCGATCCGGGCCGTGGTCGAGCTGATCCTCGCCTCGCCGATGCCGATGGCCCTGGCGTACGGCGACGAACTCGTCCTGCTCTACAACGCCGGCTACGCCGAGTTGCTGGGCCCCAAGCACCCGCACGCCCTCGGTCGCCCGGCCGCCGAGGTGTTCGCGGACATCTGGGCGCTGCCCGGTGTCGGTGCGGTGATGGAACGCACCTACCGGCAGGGCGTGCCGTTCCTGGAGAAGGAATCCACTGTCCCGCTGGTCCGTGGGCACTCCGCGACGGTGGAGCAGGCGGTCTTCACCCGGGGCTACTCGCCGGTGCGCGACAGCGCCGGGCGGATCGTCGGCGTGTTGACGGTCGCCGCCGAGACCACCCACGTCACCGAGCAGTTGCAGAGCCTCAGCGAGGTGGCCGCAGCGCTCGCCGGCACGCTCACCCTCGACGACGTGGCCCGGGTGGCGCTGCGGTACGCGATCACCACGTTCGACCCCGACCAGGCCTCGTTCGCGGTCGACGAGGGCGGCGGCGGGTGGCGCATGGTGCGCCGGGTCCGCGGCGAGTTGCTGGACGAGGCCGACGAGCGGCTTCCCCCGCTCTGGCGGCGCGCGCCGACGGAGTGGTCGGCCCCGGTGGTGCGGGCGGCACGCTCCGGCGGCCCGTCGTTCACCGGAGACGGGCGACCCCTGCGGGAGACCGCGGTGGACCGCCACGACCAGAAGATCCGCTCGATGGCGGCCCTGCCCCTGGGCACCTCGGTGGTCCGCGGTGGGCTCGCGGTCGGCTACCAGGTGCCGCACACCTGGTCGCCCGCCGAGCGGGCGCTGCTGGCCGCGTCGGCCGAGCTGATCGGCCAGGCCGCCGAACGGGCCCGCCGGTTCGAGACCCAGCACGGCACCGCGCAGCTGTTGCAACGCAGCATGTTGCCGGAGCACCTGCCAGACCTGCCCCGGTTGCGGATCGCGGCCCGCTACGACCCGGGGGTGGACGGCAACGCCGCGGGCGGCGACTTCTACGACGCGTTCCTGCTGCCCAACGGCGGGCTCGGCGTGGTGCTGGGTGACGTCGCCGGGCACGACGTGCAGGCCGCCGCGCGGATGGGGCAGGTCCGCGCCGCGCTGCGCGCGCTGGCCCTGGCCGACCCGGCGCCCGACGCGGTGCTGGCCGGGCTGGACCGGCTGGTGACCAGTCTGGGCGCGGAGGCCGGCACTCACGAGCTCTTCGTCACCGTGGCGTTCGGGGTGATCGACGCGGAGCGGCGGGAGCTGACCCTGGCCAGCGCCGGTCACCCCGCGCCGCTGATCCGTCGCGGCGACCCGGACGGCCGTTCCCACGCCGAGTACGTCGACGTGCCGGTCGGTCCCCCGCTGGGTCTGGGCGGCCGGCCGGGCACCACCACTGTCGCGTTCCGCCCCGGTGACACCCTGCTGCTGTTCAGCGACGGGGTGGTGGAACGTCGCCGGCACAGCCTCACCGCCGGGCTGGCCACCCTCGGCGACGCCGTCGCCAAGGCCGGCAGTGGCGACCCCCGGGCGCTCTGCGCGGTGGCCACCGCGGCGGTACCGGGCGGCACCGAGGACGACGTGGCCGTGCTGGCGGTCGAGCACGCGCTCAAGCCGAGTCGCTCGGCGAGCATGGAGGTGCCGGCGGAGCCGACCGCGCCGAGCCGGGTCCGACACTGGATGACCGGCCAGCTCACCGAGTGGCGGGTGCCCGAGTCGGTGATCGGGGCGGCCGTGCTGTGCACCAGCGAGCTGACCACCAACGCGTTGCTGCACGCCGGCACCGCCGCCCGGGTGGAGATCGACCTCAGTCCCGAGCGGCTGCTGGTCTCGGTCGCCGATTCCGGCACCCGGGGCACCGTGACCCGGGCCCGCACCGACACGTTGAGCAGTCGCGGGCGCGGTCTCGGCCTGATCGAGGAACTCAGCGACGCCTGGGGCACCGACCCGTCGGTCCGTGGCTCCACGGTGTGGTTCGAGATCCTCACCCCACCGGCCGAGCGTTCCGGAGACCGCCTGACCGGGTAGGAGGACGCCCATGCGTACCGACAGCCCCGCCGGGGTCCTCTTCGATGTCGACGGCACCCTGGTCGACACCACCTACCTGCACACCGTGAGTTGGTGGGAGGCGTTACGGCAGACCGACCAGCCGGTGCCGATGGCGATGGTGCACCGCTCGATCGGGATGGGATCGGACAAACTCCTGGACCACCTGCTCGGCCCTGAGCGGGACCGCGACGCCGACACGAAGCTGCGCGACGCGCACAACACCCTGTACGCCGAGTACTGGGAACGACTCACGCCGCTGCCCCGGGCGGCGGACCTGCTGCGCGCCTGCGCCGAACGAGGGCTGCGGGTGGTGCTCGCCACCTCCGCCTCGGAACCTGAGGTCGACGCGTTGCGCCGGGCGCTGGCCGCCGACGACGTGATCGACACGGTCACCTCCTCGGCGGACGCCGAGCAGAGCAAGCCGGCCCCGGACATCCTGGTCGCCGCGCTGGAGCAGTCCGGGTTGACCGCCGAACGGGTGGTCTTCGTCGGCGACTCGGTGTGGGACGTCGTCGCGGCGGGCAGGTTGAACGTCCCGTGTGTGGGGCTGACCTGTGGCGGCACCAGCCGAGGCGAACTCGCCGGCGCTGGTGCGGTCGCGGTTTACGACGACCCGGGCGCGCTGCTGGCCGAACTGGCGGACTCGCCCCTCGCCCGGCCGAGGTGAGTCCCACTCCGATTCGCCGGCCGGTAGGCGCATAGCAAGCGGCCCGGTGGGGCATGGTCTGTCTCCGCCTGCCCCGCGCCGCGCGGGTGCGGCGGAGGGGTGGTGCCGTGGAGCCGGTAGACGTGGCGTTCGCGCTGGTGGGCCTGGGCGCTCTGCTCGCGGGCGTCCTGCCACGGGTGCTGGAGCGGCGCCCGCTGTCCATGCCGATCGCCTTCCTCGCCCTCGGCATGCTGGTGTTCCTGCTGCCGGTCGGGCTGCCGACCCCGGATCCCCTGGCCCACCCGGAGCTGACCACCCACCTCACCGAGATCGGGGTGATCGTCGCGCTGATGGGTGCCGGGCTCAAGATTGATCGGCCCTTGAGTTGGCGGCGGTGGTCGTCCACCTGGCGACTGCTGGCCATCGCGATGCCACTGTGCATCGCGGCGGTGGCCCTGCTCGGCTGGTGGTGGGCAGGACTGGTGCCGGCCGCCGCGCTGCTGTTGGGCGCCGCGCTGGCCCCGACCGACCCGGTGCTCGCCGCCGACGTACAGGTCGGCGAACCGACGGACGTGGAGGACTCCGAGGACGAGGTCCGCTTCGCGTTGACCTCCGAGGCTGGCCTGAACGACGGCCTGGCGTTCCCGTTCGTCTACGCCGCCATCGCCATCGCCTCGACCAGCCTGGCCCCACGCGACTGGTTGGCCGAATGGTTCACCGTGGACGTGCTCTGGAAGGTGACCATCGGGGTCGGGGGCGGCCTGCTCATCGGTTGGCTGCTCGGCAAGTTGTTCTTCCGCGCGCCCAGCGAGCTGCGGCTGGCCCGGCACGCCGAGGGTTTCCTGGCCCTGGCGGCGACGTTCCTGGCGTACGGGCTGGTGGAGGTGGTCGGCGGGTACGGCTTCCTGGCGGTGTTCGTGGCCGCCCGGGCGATCCGGGCCGCCGAGCGGACCCATGAGTTCCACTCGGTGCTGCACGACTTCGCCGAGCAGGTCGAACGGCTGCTCACCCTGGTGCTGTTGCTGCTGCTCGGCGGCGCGATCGTGGGTGGCCTGCTGGTCCCGTTGACCTGGCCGGCGGCCGCCGTCGGGCTGGCGCTGGTGTTCCTCGTCCGGCCGCTGATCGGCTGGTTGTCACTGCGCGGCGCGCCGGGGCGGCCGGCCGAGCACTGGGTCATCTCGTTCTTCGGCATTCGCGGCGTCGGCTCGTTCTACTACCTCGCGTACGCCACCACGAAGGCCGACTTCCCGCAGGCCGAGCTGCTCTGGGCGACCGTCGGGCTGGTGGTGCTCGTGTCCGTGGTGGTGCACGGCATCACGGCGACCCCGGTCATGCGGTTGCTGGACCGGGAGGGCGAGCGGACCTCCGACCCGACCGAACGTGATGCTGGTGACCGAACCGTCGCGGCAGCCGGACGCGCCTGAGCACGCGACCACCGGCCGGCGAGCCAGACGAGCCGGACGCTCCTATGCCGGGTCAAGTGTTTGGGGTGGGGTTTCGAGGCGTCGGTAGATTTCGCGGGCGACGTAGCGTTTGAGGCAGCGTTTGATCTCTCGGTCGGTTTTGCCTTGGGCGCGGCGCCGTTCGGCGTAGGCGCGGGTGTCCTGGTCGCGTTGTAGGCGGGTCAGGACGATGGTGTGCAGGGCGCGGTTGAGTTGGCGGTCGCCTGAGCGGTTGAGCCGGTAGCGGATGGTCTTTCCTGATGATGCGGGGATCGGGGCGGCGCCGGCGAGCATGGCGAACGCGGCGTCGTTTCGGCAGCGTCCGGGGTGGGACCAGGCGGTGAGCACGGTGGCGGCAACGATCGGTCCGACTCCGGTGAGGTCGAGTAGGTCGGGTCGCCAGGAGCGGACGATCGTGCGGATCGCCCTTTCGTGTTCGGCGGCTTCGGCTTCGAGGAAGCGGACGCGGCGGGCGAGGTCGCGCAGCACGGTCAGGCAGGTGAACACGTCGATATCCGCGCTGCTGGAGGGGCGTAGTCGGGTGGCGGTGGTGAGCATGGCCCGGGTGCTCTGGCCGCGGAAGCGGGCCCGCACCACCTCGGGAGCGGTGATCACCAACGCGTGCAGCTGCCGCTGAGCGTCAGCACTGGCTTCCACGGCCGCTCGGCGGGCGGTCAGCCGCACCTGCAGTGCTGCTCGTTGCGCGCCGGTCTTGGGCTGCGCCAGCCGCGTGCGGGCCAGGGCGTCGCGGGCGGCGCGTTCGGCGTCGATCGGGTCAGACTTCGCCCCGGCCCGGCGGGCCGGTCGCAGCGGCCGGTCCAGTTCGACGAGCAGCTCACCGGCATCGGCCAGGTGTCGGGCGAGGCCGGCGCCGTAGCCGCCGGAGCCCTCGAGGGCCCAGGCCCGCAGCCCTGAATGCTGTCCGGCCAGGGCCACCAGCTGCGCGTAGCCGTCTGCGTCGGTGTTGACCGTGATCCGCGCCAAGACCCCGCCGGTGCGGGTATCGAGCAGCGCAGCAGTGTGGGTGTCTTTGTGCGTGTCGACGCCGATGACGACCTCGACCAGATCTGCCAGCATGGACATGCGTTCTCTCCTCACCGTGGGGACGCAAAGGTCCGGTCCGGTGCGGAGATGGCAGGACTGTGATGAGACACGCCAGCCGCTAACTGGCGGTCAAGCTCCTGATCAGGCCAAACGTCTCCCGCCGGGCCGGCGCCGGCAGCAGCGGACGGACAAGTCCAGCCAAAGGCACAAAGCCAGTCAGGCCAAGAGTCACGCCCACCACTGCCAGCTATCAGCTCACCACTGCTGAACCGACCCCGCCATGCTCACAGTCAGGCCAGTTGGGCGGCCAGGGCACGGCCGAGGTCCCGGCCGGAGCGCCAGGCACTCTGGACCCGGGGCTTGCCGAACGCGTCGCCGGCCAGGCCGATCCCGTCGACGCCGAGGTGGTGGGTGTCGGCGCCGGCGCCGCTGGTCGGCTTCGCGTACGTCCAGCGATGCACGTGCACGTCGGCGGCCCGCTCGGGCAACCCCAGCAGGTCCCGGACGGCCTGCTCGATGGCCGGGCGGGCCCCGGTCGGCTGGGCCAGGTGCCCGGCGGCGAACTCCGGCACGGTGTGTGCGACCAACACCGGCGCGCCGTCACCGCGCCGGTCGCCGTCGTCGCAGACAAGGTTGAGGACCGGGTGGTCGTTGACGAACGCGCCACTGAAGTCGGGCCAGCGCCGGGTCGGGAAGCGCAGCACGGCGGCCAGCGACGGCGACCAGCGCTGCGCCTGCACGACCCGGGTGGCCTCGGTCAGGGCCGGGTCGAGCAGCAGGGCGGCCTGTGGGCCGGGCATGGCCAGGGCGACCGCCGCGCAGGGCTCGCCGTCCACGGCCGGCCCGGGCTCGACGCTGAGCACCAACCGGTCGACGGTCACCGGCACCGGGCGGGCCAGGTGCTCGACCAGCGAGCGGAGCCCGCGAGGTGCGGCGAAGCGCATCGGCCCGGGTACGTCACGGCGCCCGTCCCGGTCGTACGCCTGGAAGGTGTCGGTCCATTCGCGGACCAGGCCGGCGGTGCGCCACTGCTCGACCACGGAGACGAAGTCCGGGTCGGTGGCGGTGAAGTAGGCGGCGCCGATGTCCGCGGGACGGCCCTCGATGCGCTTGCTCGCCATCCGGCCGCCGCAGACGTGCCCCCGCTCCCGGACCCGCACCGGCACCCCGGCCCGGGTCAGCTCCACCGCACAGGCGATCCCCGCGATGCCCGCCCCGACCACCACCGCACCAGACCGGTCCACCCTCATCCGGTGATGGTAGGCGGCGGTGGCCGCGACCGAGGCCGGTAACCCTTCCCACGCGATCTTGCACTTTCTGTCGCGACATAACGCACATTCACCGCGCTACACCGACAGCAAGCGCAAGATCGCGCGTTCTGGTCAGGGGCGGGGGCGGGGCAGGGGGTGTAGCTCCACCTCGGTCAGGTGACCGGCGCGTACCTCGGCGGTGAGGAAGGTGGCGTGGGGTTGGGATCGGCGGTCGGTGGGTGAACCGGGGTTGAGCAGGCGCAGCCCACCGGGCGCTTCGGTGTCCCAGGGGATGTGCGAGTGCCCGAAGACCAGCAGGTCGACATCGGGGAAACGGGCCGCGCACCGCTTCTCGCGACCGGTCCGTGGCCCGGTCTCGTGCACCACCGCGACCCGCAGTCCGTCGAGTTCGACCCGGGCCACCTCCGGCAGCCGGGCGCGCAGCGCCGGGCCGTCGTTGTTGCCGTACACCCCGATCAGTCGACGCGAGCGCGCGGTCATCGCGTCGAGCAGCGCCTCGTCCACCCAGTCGCCGGCGTGCACCACCACGTCCGCCTCCTCGATGGCCGCCCAGAGCGGCCCGGGCAGGTCCCGGGCCCTCTTCGGTAGGTGGGTGTCCGCCGTGAGTACCAGCCGCATCCCCGCATTGTCTCCCGAGCCCCGAAGTTTCACGATCGAGCCGAAGGCGTGGCTCAGGAACGCGGTGGGGTGAAGTGCGCCGGCGGCATGCCACGATGGCGCAACACCGGGTTCTCCTCGACGTCGGTGAGAACACCGGCGGCATTGATCAGGCCGATGTGGGAGAACGCCTGGGGGAAGTTCCCCAGTTGCTCTCCGGTCAGCGGGTCGATCTGCTCGGCGAAGAGGCCCAGGTCGTTGACCCGGGCGGCCAACGCGCGGAACAGGTCGTGCGCCCGAGACCGCTCACCGGCCAGCGCCAGGCAACCCACCAACCAGAACGAGCAGATGACGAACGCCGCCGGGTCACCGTCCCAGCGCCGCAGCAGGC
Source organism: Micromonospora sp. CA-259024 (assembly GCF_050936255.1). Taxonomy (NCBI): domain Bacteria; kingdom Bacillati; phylum Actinomycetota; class Actinomycetes; order Micromonosporales; family Micromonosporaceae; genus Micromonospora; species Micromonospora sp. CA-259024. The sequence continues at coordinate 3,309,989 of NZ_JBNJND010000001.1, forward strand.
CGTCGTGCGACAGCTGCCGCTCCACCGCACGGACCGTCGCACGCATCCGCGGGTCGTCCGCCCGCAGAAACCCCACCAACGGCATCACCAGCACCGACGCGTCCAGCTCGTCGGATTCGAAACTTCCGGTGTACGACTGGACCCGGTCGCTCCATCCCCGTTCGAGCACCGTGGCGCGTACCTCGTCACGGGCGGCCGCCCAGCGGGCCACCTCCTGCGGCTTGCCGAGAAGCTCGCCGAAGCGGACCGCCCGGTCCAGGGCGACCCAGCACTGCACCTTGGACGAGACGTGGTGGCGTTCGATGCCGCGCTCCTCCCACATCCCCGCGTCCGGTAGCTTCCAGTCCCGCACGGCCTGGTCGGCGAGCACCCGGAGCAGGTGGTAGACCTCCGGATCCAACGGCTCCAGCCGGTCGCGCATCAGCCAGGCGGCATCCAACGCCTCACCGAAGATGTCGGTCTGCCGCTGCCGCCACGCGTCGTTGCCGATCATCACCGGCGGACTGTCGCGGTAGCCGCCGAGCTGTTCCAGGCGATGCTCGGTCAGGTCGCGCTCCCCCAGCACCCCGTACATGATGGGCACCGGCTCGTCTTCGATCCGGCCCATCGCCCGAGCCAACCAGTCGAACTGCCGCCGCACCTCGTCGAAGCAGGCCGACCGCCACAGCGCCCGCAGGGTGTGGCTGAAGTCGCGCACCCAGACATAGCGGTAGTCGTAGTTGCGGTCCCCGCCGAGCTTCTCCGGCAGCGAGGTGGTCGCCGAGGCCACCACCGCGCCGCTGGGCCGGTACGTCATGCCCTGCACCACCAGCGCGCTGCGCCGCACCTGCTCGGCGTAGAGCCCCGGGTACTCGTGCTGGCGGACCCAGGAGCGCCACCCGTCGACCGTGTCGGCGATCGTCCGGTCGGCGTCCGGCACCTCCGGTAGTGGGGCGTCGTAGGTCGGGGCGTACCCGAGGGAGAAGTTGTGGGTCGTGCCGGCGCGGGCGGTGAACGTCGCGGTGGCCTCGGCGTCGGCGCAGCTCAGCCGCACGCTGCCCCGCAACGTGAGCCGGGCGGCCCCCGCGATGGCCTCCAGCATCCCGTCCCGCTCCACCAGGTACGCGATGGCCCGCCCGTACTCGAAGCGGGGCCGGTAGTGCACCCGCATCGGCACCTCACCGGCGAGTCCCCGCACAGAGCGGACCAGGACCTGCGGCGAGCGCATCCCGATCTCATGACCACGGCTGTCGGGCTCGAGGGCGAGCGCGTCGGTCAGCGCGACCTCCCCCTGAGCGGTGCGGAAGACGGTCCGCAGCACCAGGGTGTCCTCCAGGTAGCTGCGTTCGACGGTGTAGTCGCCCTCCGGTCGGATCGACCAGTGCCCGGCGCCGTCGTCAAGCAGCCGCCCGAACACCGACGGGGCGTCGAACCGCCCCGGGCACCACCAGTTCACGGAGCCCGAGCGGTCCACCAGCGCCGCGCTGCGGCCGTCGGCGAGAAAACCGTGGTCGCTGATCTGTCCGCTCTCCACCTGTCTGCCTACCCGGGCAGCCCGCGCGCATTCCACCCCATGCGGCGACGCCATTCACCGTGACGGCGGGCGTTACCGGTCGGCGTGGACGGGAACCCGGCGAGCTGACGAGGGGGGATGCTCATGACGTCAGCTTCGGGGCCGGCCGCCGCTTGGCGGCCCGGCACACAGGGTGGCGACCTGCTTCCATCCGGGCCGGCCGGCCGCCTGTCGACGCCGTCGGGTGACGGCCACGGGCCGGAGACCGGCCCGCCCACCGTGACGATCGGCTCGTATCCGGACTATCCGTCCGCGCAGCGGGTCGTCGACTATCTGGCCGACAACCGCTTCCCGGTGGAGAACAGCGCCATCGTCGGCACGAACCTCACCCTGGTGGAAACGGTGCTCGGGCGGATGACCACCGGTCGAGCCGGCCTGCTCGGCGCCGGCACCGGTGCCTGGTTCGGGCTCTTCATCGGGCTGCTGTTCGGCATTTTCACCGTCGGCAACTGGCTGGCGGTGATCCTGGTCGGGCTGGTCATCGGGGCGATCTGGGGTGCCGTGTTCGGCGCGGTCGCGCATGCGATGACGGGCGGGCAACGCGACTTCACCTCGGCCAGCTCACTTCGTGCCGGCCAGTACGCCGTGACCGTCGACGCACAGCTCGCCGACCAGGCTCGACAACTGCTGGGCCGGATGCAGATGCCCAGCTCGGCCGGCAACACCCGCTGAGCGACGATCGACCGCCCGCCCGTCCCGGCAGCACTCGGGGCGGGCGGCCGTTCACTCGTGGTACGCCAGCTCGCCAGCGTGGATCTCGACGTCGACCCGGTTCTCCGGTGGTGCCAGCGGACAGGCCCAGCGGTCGTCGTAGGCGCAGCTCGGATTGTAGAGATAGTTGGCGTCCAGCCGGACCCGGTCGCCGGGCAGCAGCTCGACGCCCCGACCGAAGGTGCCCTTCACCGTGTCGGTGAGGTACCGGCCTCCCCCGTACGTCTCCCGCCCGCAGGTGCCGTCGCGCAACGGCACGAACAGCCCACCCCCGTACGCCTCGATCCACCACAGGGTCAGCGGCCCCCAGGGGGTCTCGGCCACCGCCACCCGCCGGTACGCGACCACCCCGTCCGGGCCGCCGGTGTCGACTCGCAGCTCGCCGTTGGCCGGACGCAGCAGTGCCTCCACCACGGCCGCCGGGTTGGCGGGAAAGTAGCGCAGCCCGGCGAAGTCGGGGCGCTCCGCCGGAGGGATCGGGCTCTGCGGGTGGGTGGCGAAGAGTTCGTCGCGGCCCGCGCGGAACCCGGTCAGGTCGACGTCGGACAGGTACAGCCGGGCCACCCGCTCACGCCAGTCGGCCAGCTCCAGATCATCCACGCCGTCGAGCCTATGCCGTCGCGGCGTGGCACCTCAGCGTGGCGGCCAGTTGCTCAGGACAGCGTCGAGGGCGTCGAGGGTCCGGGACCACGAGTCGTCCGTGGCCCGCGGGGTGTGGCGGAAACCGCCGGTCTTCTCCAGGCTCACGAACCCGTGGAACGTGCTGTGCATCATCCGTACCGCGTCGGTCTGGTCCGGCTCGGAGAGCCGGTAGCCGCGCAGGATCGCCCGGGTCATCTCGGCGTGCCGGACGCCCGCGCTCGCAGCGGCGGTCTCCGGGTCGAGGTCGATCTGCATGGCGGCGTACCGGCCTGGGTGCTCTCTCGCGTATGTGCGGTACGCGTTGGCGAACGCCACCAGCGCGTCCTTGCCGGCTCGGCCGGCGAGCGCGGCGGCGACCCGGTCGGCCAGCTCGGCCAGCGCCAGCAGGGCGATTCTGACCCTCAGGTCCTGCGCGTTCCTGATGTGGAAGTACAGGCTCGGGTCCTTCACACCGAAGTGGCGTGCGAGGGCGGCGACGGTGACGTTCTCCACGCCCACCTCGTCGGCCAGCTCGGCCGCAACCAGCGTCAGGCGCTCGATGGTCACCCCTGCACGTGCCATCCACCACACCCCAAACCTAGCCGTGTTAATGGTTTGCCTAAGGCGGCTAGGCTACTACCTATGTTAGCCGTCACCGAATCCGTCATCCGCGCCTCCTTCGTCAACTGCAGCCGGGGCGAGGCGAAGCGGCTGGCCGTACCAAACGATCTTGAAATGCGGCCCTGGGACGACCTCGACTTCCTCGGCTGGCGGGACCCCGCCGCGCCGCAGCGGGCCTACCTGGTCGCCGAGACCGACGGCAAGCTGGCCGGAGTGGTGCTGCGGGCCGCGACGCACCAGATCGGGCGCGTGCGGCACAGCATGTGCTCGCTCTGCCTGACCACGCACCTGGGCGACGGCGTCTCGTTGATGACCGCCCCCAAGGCCGGTCCGAGCGGACGGCAGGGCGACTCCGTGGGCACGTACATGTGCTCCGACCTGGCCTGCTCGCTCTATCTGCGGGGGAAGAAGCACGCCGGGCCCCCCACGCCCGAACCCCTGCCCCTGCCGCTGCGGATCGACCGCGTCAGGGCCGCCCTCGCGGCATTCCTCCGCAAGGTCACCGAGTGACGGTTGGAGACGACCGGCGCGGTCGGGGTCGCACCACTCTCGGCCCAGAGCTGCCCCCGTGTCTGGCCCGACCCCGGCGCGCCGCCCCACTGCCGGGGCAGCTCTACAGGCGCGCCGAAGGGTGTTCGGAGCCGATTCGCCCCTGACTAACCGTCGGTGGCCAGACGAGCGTGCAGGTGCTCGTCGTAGCGGCGGCCGTCGCCGTACCGGTACGACTCACGCAGCGTCCCCTCGGCCAGGTAGCCGGCCCGGTCGGCGACCCGGCAGGACGCCGGATTGGCCACCGCGTGACACAACTCCACCCGGTGCAGCCCGAGGTCCGCGAACGCCCAGTCGGTGAGCCGGACGACGGCGCGCACCGCCACCTGACGCCCGCGCGCCGCCGGCACCGTCCAGTAGCCGATGGACGCGTCGCCGTCGTGGATGCGGTGCAGCGACACCGAGCCGAGCAGTTTGCCGTCGGCCGCCGAGGTCACCGCCATCGAGGCGTGACCGCCGGAGGACCAGTCGGCTCGACGACGCACCCAGAGCAGCGCGACATCGTCGTCGATCGGGCCGCCACCCTGCGGGTTCCACTGGGCGATCGCGGGGTCGCGCAGGGCGTCGCGCACCGCCGGGGCGTCCTCGTCTCGCCATGGGCGCAGCAACAGGTCGGCGGCGGTGAGTTCCACGTGTTCCACGAGGCCGGAGTCTGGCACATCGCACAGGGTTCCCGCCGCCGGATTTAGAGCGCATCCTTCAAAACTGCACAAAAAACCGCCTTCGGCGGCCTACAGGTGAGGCAGGCAACGTCCGCAGTCACTAGTTAAATTTTTAAGAAGTGCTATCGTCGTGCCCATGACCGAGAGCCTGGACAGCACCCGAGAGGCCGCCTGGCGCGCCTACATCGAGGCCAGCCAGCGTCTCTACACCCAACTGGAAGAGGACCTGCGCGCCGACAGCGACCTCAGCTTCGCCGACTACCACGTGCTGGTCCTGCTCTCCGAGGCACCGGGGCAGCGGCTACGGATGGGCGAGCTGGCCAGTCGACTCATCTTCTCGCCCAGCCGACTGACCTACCAGATCTCCTCGATGCAGCGCCGCGGCATGGTCAGCAAGGAGCCCTGCCCGGACGACCGACGCGGCAGCGAGGCGGTGCTCACCGCCGCCGGGCTGCTCGCCCTGCGGGAAGCCGCACCTCACCACCTGGCGTCGGTGCGCACCTACCTGATGGACGACCTCGACGACACCGAGGTCGCCTGCCTCACCCGGGTCTTCGGCCGGATCGGTGACCGCCTGCGGGCGTCCCGGGCCAGCTCGACCACCCACGCCACGAGTTAGGAGCCTTCGATGCCCGCGATCACCGTTGACAACGTTCTCGTCCTGCCCCGCCTGCCCCAGCTGGGCGAGTCCACCACGTTCCGCCCGGTCCGCAAGGTGACCACGGCACCCAGCGGCTTCGAGGGTGAGGGCTTCCCGGTCCGTCGCGCCTTCGCCGGGGTGTCGACCACCGACCTGGACCCGTTCATCCACCTCGACCAGATGGGCGAGGTCGACTACGCGCCGGGCGAGCCCAAGGGAACCCCGTGGCATCCGCACCGCGGCTTCGAGACCGTCACGTACATCATCGACGGAGTCTTCGACCACCAGGACTCGCAGGGCGGTGGCGGCACCATCACCGACGGCGACACCCAGTGGATGACGGCGGGCAGCGGCCTGCTGCACATCGAGGCGCCGCCGGAGCACCTGGTGGTGAGCGGTGGGCTCTTCCACGGCACCCAACTCTGGGTCAACCTGCCGCGCTCGGCCAAGATGAACCCACCCCGCTACCAGGACATCCGGGGCCGGGAGTCGGCGCTGCTCACCACGCCTGACGGTGGCGCGCTGATCCGCGTCATCGCCGGTGAGATCGCCGGGCACCGCGGCCCGGGTTCGACCTTCACCCCGATCACCATCACGCACGTCACCGTGCAGCCGGGGGCACAGGTCGACCTGCCGTGGCAGCCCGAGTTCAACGCCCTGGTGTATGTGCTCGGTGGTCGTGGCACGGTCGGCACCGACCGGCGGCCGGTGCGCACCGGTCAGCTCGCGGTGCACGGTCCGGGTGACGCGCTGCGGTTCAGCGCCGACACCGGGCAGGACAGCAACACCCCCGCCCTGGACCTCTACATCATGGGTGGTCAGCCGATCCGGGAGCCCGTGGCGCAGTACGGCCCGTTCGTGATGAACACCCGGGACGAGCTGATCCAGGCATTCGAGGACTTCCAGGCCGGTCGCCTCGGCGTGATCCCCACCGAGCGGCTCCCGCACACCGGTGGCCAGGGCGCTCGGCCCTGACCATGGTCGACCGCTGAGATCGGCGCCGGCGCCTCCGGATTCACGTCGGGGGCGCCGGCGCCGCCTCAGGAGACCGCAAAAATCCCGGCGACGCCGAGAATCACCATCACCAACACCGCTACCAACGCACCCCGTTCGCTCTCCACCGCCGGCTCGCGGTACTCGGTCACGGGATTCGTCGTGTCGCGGGGCATGGTGTGGCCTCCTGGCTGTTGTCGCGTCGCGTGCGATGGCGTCGGTCAGCTCGTCGGTCCGTCGGCCCGACGTGCGGACCCGGGTCGGGGGTCCTACCGTGAGGACGTTGCCGACCTCCAGGGGGCTGGACGTTGCCGTCGCAGGACTGGTTCCTCACCGCGCAGGAACGTGCCAACCCGGTCTCTGGGTTACCCGTGTGGACCACGGGAAACCTCGCCGAGCCGTTGATTCACGGTGCCGCGTATTTCGACCGGCTGGTCGACGAGGTGGAGGCACTGGGCCCCGGGGACCACCTGTTCTTCACCGACTGGCGGGGTGACCCGGACCAGCGGCTACGCCCGGACGGCCCGACCGTGGCCCAACTCTTCGCCCAGGCCGCTCAGCGCGGCGTGGTGGTCAAGGGGTTGATCTGGCGCTCACACCTCGACGTGCTGGCCTACAGCGAGGCGGAGAACCGCGACCTCAGCGAGACGATCTCAGCGGCCGGCGGTGAGGTGCTGCTCGACCAGCGGGTCCGGCGCGGCGGCTCGCACCACCAGAAACTGGTGGTGCTGCGGCATCCGGGCGCGCCGGAACGGGACCTGGCGTTCGCCGGCGGGATCGACCTGTGCCACAGCCGGCGCGACGACGCCACTCACCACGGCGACCCGCAGCCCGTGCAGATGTCCGCCCGGTACGGGCCCAACCCGCCCTGGCACGACGTGCAGCTCGCGGTGCGCGGCCCGGTGGTCGGCGCGTTGGACACCCTGTTCCGGGAACGCTGGACCGACCCGATGCCACTGGACTCGGAGAACCCGATGGCCTACCTGCGGGATCGGTTGCGCGGCGCGGACCTGCGCGCCGACCCGCTACCCGAACAACCAGCCGATCCGCCACCCTGCGGTCCGCACCAGATCCAGGTGCTGCGCACCTACCCCGCCGTCCGCCCGCGTTACCCGTTCGCACCGCACGGCGAGCGGACCGTGGCTCGGGGTTACACCAAGGCGCTCCGCCGCGCGCGTCGGTTGATCTACCTGGAGGACCAGTACCTCTGGTCGGCCGAGGTGGCGAACCTGTTCGCGAACGCGCTGCGGGACACCCCTGAGCTGCACCTGATCGCCGTGGTCCCCCGGCACCCGGACGTCGACGGCAAGCTGGCGCTGCCGCCGAACATGGTCGGGCGCGAGCAGGCGCTGTCGCTGTGTGAGCGGGCCGCACCGGACCGGGTGCACGTGTTCGACGTGGAGAACCACGCCGGCATCCCGGTCTATGTGCACGCGAAGGTGTGCGTCGTCGACGACGTCTGGGCCAGTGTGGGCAGCGACAACTTCAACCGCCGATCCTGGACGCACGACAGCGAGTTGTCCTGCGCGGTGCTCGACGACACCCGCGACGAGCGAGAGCCCACCGATCCCGCTGGGCAGGGCGACGGAGCGCGGGCCTTCGCGCGGGAACTGCGACTGCGGCTCTGGCGCGAGCACCTGGACCGCGACCCGGACGGCGCGGACGACGCCGACCTGCTCGACCCGGCGGACGCCGTCGCGGCTGTCACGGCCGCCGCCGAAGCGCTGCAACAGTGGTACGACGACGGCCAGGTGGGCGAGCGGCCGCCCGGTCGGCTGCGCCCGCACCGCCCGGAGCGGCTGCCGTGGTACACCCGCACCTGGGCGTTGCCGGTGTACCGGCTGGTCTACGACCCGGACGGCAGGCCACTGCGGGCGAGGCTGGCCGGCACCTGGTGAATCGGTCGGGCCGGCTCCGGCGCGGCGGTGACCGGGTGCACGCTCAGCCCACCGGGGTAGGCGAACGAGGAGCGCGGCGAGTAGTAGCCGAAGCCGATGGTCAGCGGGTTGGCCGGGCGGAGCGCGTACATCGGGTGCTCGGGCTGGAGGAACTCCACCGACTCGATCTCGAACGGGGCGACCGGCTCGGCGACGAACGGGTAGACCGAGCTGAGGAGCTGGCCGTCGCGGCGGGTGAAGTAGCGGTGGTGCCCGCTGCTGATCACGTGACCGGTCTCCCCCACTCGACACCGCGCCCGGATCAACGGCAGCCCGTCGATCTTCGTCTCGGAGAGCAGGGACTCTCCACTCACCTCGATCCGGGTCCGGCCGGCGAGCACCGGGGCACCGCGGGCGGCAGCGTACTCACGGACCCGCCGGCTGGAGGCCACGTAGTGGGTCCACCAGCCGCCCGGATTGAGGCCACCGGGCGCGTCGACGCCCAACAGCGAGACGCCGAGGTAGGTCAGCGAGTACGCGCCGAAGCCGGACGTCTGGGTCTCGTCCTCGACGATGTACTGGTTGAGGAACACCTGGTGGTCGGGGCGGGGGCACAGCCCGGGCGGGACCAGTGCGGCGACCGCGTCCGGATCCGCCGGCAGCCAGCTGACGAAGAGGGTGCGGCTGTTCACGACGAGCTGGGGAGCGGCTGGATCGAGCACGGTGCCTCCGAACCGGATGTGTACACGAGACGCTACGGCCGGTCCCACCAGCGGGACAACGACAGATAGTCGACACTCCTCCCCTGATGTCGGATTTCATGTTGACCCCTCGATGCGAGCCGGGGACCGACCGGCGGAGCCGGGTGGATGACCGGGCGGCAGAACCTGACCGGAAGACGGGTAAGGACGCTCACAGCCTCCCGAATTTTCGCCCCTATGCGTCTTTTGCTACCGGACACACCTTAAGTACATCAGCCTTTCGGCTAGATATCTGGGAGACGATCAGGTTAAGGTGACTCCCGAACGGCCCATAGGAAGCTAAACCAAAGCGCCACTTCTTTTGTCCGCGGACGAGGTGCAGGGAGGACCCACCCATGACCGCGCCAACGATCACCGAGCAGCCCGGCACCGCTGCCACGGCCAAGCTTGACCCGCGCGCTCTCACCGACAGCGCCGCCGATCTGCTCAACGCCATGGCTGCCCTGCCCGCCAACCACCCGTCGCGCGCCGCGCTGCGGGACCGGGCGATCGAGGCCTGGCTACCGCTCGCCAACCACCTGGCCCACCGTTACAGCGGCCGTGGCGAGCCGACCGACGACCTGGCCCAGACCGCCGCGGTCGGCCTGATCAAGGCCATCGACAAGTTCGACCCGTCCCGCGGTGTCGACTTCGCCGGCTACGCGATCCCCACCATCATCGGCGAGCTCAAGCGGCACTTCCGCGACCGCACCTGGGACATCCGGGTGCCCCGCCGGCTCCAGGAGCTCCGGCTGGCCATCTCCGACGCCAACAGCACGCTCCTGCAGACCCTCGGTCGCTCGCCCACGGTCGCCGACATCGCCGCCCACCTCAAGCTCACCGAGGAAGAGGTGCTGGAGGGCCTGGAGGGCGCCCGCGCGTACAACGCGGTGTCGCTGTCCACCCCGACCGGCGACGGCGAGCGGGCCACCGAGCTGGGCGACATGCTCGGCGGCGAGGACACCGAGTTCGAGCTGGCTGAGCTGCGGGTCGCCCTCGGCCCGGCGCTGGCCACCCTCGACGAGCGCGAGCAGAAGATCCTCACCCTGCGCTTCTACGGCAACCTGACCCAGTCGCAGATCGCCGACCAGATCGGTGTCTCACAGATGCACGTCTCGCGGCTGCTGGCGCGGGCGCTGACCAAGCTGCGCGGCCAGCTCAACGGCACGTACTGAGCGGTTCACGACGAGAGGGCCGGGTCGACGGACCCGGCCCTCTCGCGTGCCCACGGTGTCACGCGGGCGTGACACCGTGGGCGTGGGACATCCGGCCGGGCCACTCCGACCCGGCCGGTCCAGTCAGCGGCCGACCGGCTCCCGCCACATCGGCCAGAACGGCGTGCCGTCGGGCACCCGGAACGGCTCGCCCGCCAGGTATCCGTGCTTCGCGTACAGGTCACGGCTGCGCGGACTGCTCGCCTCCAGGTACGCCGGCATCCCGTTGGCGTCCAGCCAGGCGTGGTGGTGCCGCATCAGCGCGGTGCCCAGCCCCTGACCCTGCCGGTCCGGCCGGGTCGCCAGGAAGGCCAGGTGGTGGTGATCCGGGTGTGGGTGGTTGACCGCGAACAGCTCGTCGAGATGCTGGAACCGGTCGGTCCACTCACCGCAGGCGGCGGCCAGTCGGGCGTCGTAGTCCACGGGCGGCGGAGCCGGCTCACCGACCGACGGGAACCAGACCGCGACCGAGGCCCGGTCCTCGGTGGCGTGGACCAGGCCGTGCCGCATCGCGTGCCCGACCAGAATCTCGAAGTCCCCGGCGAGCACGGCCTCCCGCTTGCTCGCGTCGGGCACCAGCCAGGACGTCACCTCCAAGACGGTGAACGCCTCGGCGATCCGGCCAGCCACCAGGGCGGTCTCCTCCGGCCCGAGTCGCTCGATGGCCACGCTCATCGGGTCACCTCCACGCTGGCCGGCGCCTCCGGCTTGACGGCCGCGCTCGCCGCGCCGAGGCCGATCCGGGCGTACGTGTCCGGGCGGTTGCCGCGCAGCACCAGCGCCCAGCCGATGCCGAGCAGGGCCGCCACCGGGTAGACGGCGGGTAGCGCCCAGCGCAGGGTGGAGTCCGGCGCGACGCCCAGCAGGTTGGCGAAGTTCGACACGGCCAGCCAGATGATCACGAAGAGCGCGATGCTGGCCAGGCCGGGCGCGATGGCCCGGCGCCAGAGGTTCTCGCCGCCGCCTCCGGAGCGCGCGAAGTAGGCGATCACCGCCACCGAGGTGGTGGCGATCAGCAGCAGCACGCCGAACCCGCCGGTGGTGCCGCCCCAGAAGAACAGCTGGACCACCGGATCCCAGCCGTTGGCCGCGTACAGCAGGATGACCACCAGACCGAGGACGCTCTGCGCCACCGACGCGGCCCGCGGTGCCCCGGTACGGGCCGAGGTCTGCCCGAACACCGCCGGCAGCACCCGCTCGCGGCCGAGCGCGAACGCGTAGCGGGCCGTGGTGTTGTGGAAGGAGATCATCGCGGCGAGCACCGAGGTCAGGAAGAGCACCTGCCCGATGGTGACGGCGGTGTCGCCAAGCTGCGCGGCGGCCAGATTGAAGATCAGTGCGACGCTCTGCTCACCGGCCTCGGCGACGATCCGGTCCGGCCCGACGGCGACGGTCATGGTCCAGGACGACAGCGCGTACAGCCCGGCGATGATCGCCACCGAGAGGTAGGTCGCGATCGGCACGGTCCGCTTCGGGTCCTTGCTCTCCTCGCTGAAGACCACGGCGGACTCGAAGCCGACGAAACCGAGGATGGCGAGCACCAGCACCGCGCCCACCCCCGGCACGAAGAGGTTGTCCGGTGAGAACGCGGCAAAGCTGACCTGACCGTCGGCCGGGTTGCCGATCTGCCCCAGGTCGAAGACGAGGATCACCACGATCTCGGCGACCAGCAGCGCGGCCAGGACCAGGCCGTTGATGTCCACCCGGAGCAGGCCGAGCAGGCCGACCAACGCCCACGCCACCAGGGCCACCACGGCCCAGTGCGGGTGCCCGCCGAAAATCCGGTCGAGCACCGGCTCGGCCGCCACACCGATGGTGCCGTACAGCCCGACCTGCAGCGCGTTGTACGCGATCAGCGCGACCCAGGCGGCGCCGACGCCGGCAGGTCGGCCCAGACCCCGGGAGATGTAGGCGTAGAAGGCTCCCGCGTTCTCCACCCGGCGGGACATCGCCACGTAACCCACCGAGAACAGGGTGAGCACCGCGGCGACCAGCAGGAAGGCCAGCGGGATCCCGGTCACCCCGACGACGCCGTAGCCGGTGGTGACGACGCCGGCCACCACGGTCAGCGGCGCGGCGGCCGAGAGCACGAAGAAGATGACTGAGGGAATGCCGAGGCGGCCTCGGGCCAGGGCTTCGGAGACGTTGCTGGGTCGGTCGACTGTCGATGTCGGGGGCATACGACTACTCCGATTGTCGAGGGGGGGGGAGGGTAGGGGGTTATCCGGGGGGATCAGGGAATGCCGCGCAGCACGGCGGCGCCGACGGCGGCCTCGGTGTACCCGACGAGTTCCTTCAGGGGTGCCGGCAGCGCGGGGATGAGGACGTTCAGCCGGTGGTGGGCGCGGGGGCCGGCGCTCCACAGCACCTCGCGGGTCAACCCCGCGGCCACCACCAGGCCGAGCAGCAGGGCGTCCGGCACGCTCGGCGGGTCCGGACGGTCCAGCAGTGCCCGCAGCCGGGTGGCCGGCCAGGCCACCGCGTTGAGGTCGATGGGCAGGTAGCTGACCGAGGTACGCAGCAGCCGGCGGCTCTCCTGGCGGCGCAGCACGCCGGCACGGGCGAGCCGCTCCCCCACCGAGGTCGTCGCGCTCTGCGCCAGGAAGCTGAGCCAGGTGCGCAGTTCCCGGTGCTGGGACTCGCCGATCAGCTGGTCGAGCACGGTGTGCGCCAGCGCGTCAGCCGGTGGGCGCCGGTCGATGACGGTGACCTGCCCGGCCGAGACGGTGATGTGTCCGTAAAGGAGCAACTCGCCGAGCAACCCGCCGGCCAGCCCGAGCCCGGTCGCCGCCGGGTGCAGTTTGGCTTTGCCACGACTGTCGTTGTGTGCGATCAGGAAGAACTCGTCGGCGATGAGCAACGGTCCTCCCGCACAGGTGTGTCCACAGTGATCGCGACCGAGAAAGGATGCACCGACAGCTACCGCAATGCAACTCCCAGATTTGAAAGTTGCACTCCGTGCAGGCGCGACCTGCGGATCTCGTCGTGGCAGACTCGGACGGTGACCGCCACCCCCGCCCTCCGACCCGCCGCCAGCCCGACCGTGCGCCGTCGACGCATCGCCAGGGAGCTCCGCCAGCTCCGGGAACGCGCGGGGATGACGCTCGATGTGGCCGCCCGCCAACTCGACATGTCGAAGAGCAATCTCTCCCGGATCGAGAACGCGCAGATCGGCATCAAACCGCGCGACGTCCGGGCGGCGCTCGCGCTCTACCAGGTGACCGGGGCGGACGCCGAGGCACTGATCGAGATCGCCAGGGGGGCGCAGCAGCGCGGCTGGTGGCAGAACTACAGCGACGTGCTGCCCGAGTGGTTCGAGTTCTACGTCGGGCTGGAGGCCGAGGCGGCGGCGCTGCGCACCTACGAGGCCGAGTCGGTGCCCGGGCTGCTGCAGACCGAGGCGTACGCCCGGGAGATCTTCCGACGCACCGCGGGCGAGGAGGGCGTGGAGCGCAAGGTCGCCGCCCGACTGCACCGACAGGAGGTGCTGCGTCGCGAGGACCCGGTCGATTTGTCGGTGGTGCTCAACGAGGCCGTCCTGCTGCGCCCGGTCGGCGGCGCCGCGGTGATGGCCGAGCAGCTGGCCCACATGAGTCGAATCGCGCAATTACCCAACGTAGTAATTCAGGTACTTCCATTCGCGGCTGGCGGTCATCCCGCGATGAGCACCCCGTACGTGATCCTCAACTTCGCCGACGCCGCCGACGCATCCGTTGTTTACCTGGATAACCTCACGATGGGACTGGCGCTGGAGGATGTCGACCAGGTGCTCCGGTATAGCCTTCTGCACGAGGAGCTGTGCCGGTTGGCGCTCGATCCGGCGGCGTCGTTGATCCGTCTAGAGCAGGCTTCTCGTAACTGTGCGTGACCGCGTCTGCGGCACGCCGACGCAGACGAGAGGTACCACGGATGACGGGGAACGACCTGAACCGGGCGGACTGGCGCACCAGCACGCGCAGCAGTGGCAACGGCAACTGCGTGGAGGTCGCGACAGCCGATGGTCAGGTCGCCGTCCGGGACAGCAAGGACCGCTCCGGCCCGGTGCTCGCCTTCGGCCCGTCGGCCTGGCGGGCCTTCCTGCTCGGCGTCGCTGAGGTCCGTCGCCACTGAGGCACCCGCGCCGGTGCGAGACTGGGCCGTGCTCTCCGACGTAAACCTGGACCTGCCGGTACGCCCGGTCCTGCCGGCGCTCGTCGCGGCCCTCGACGCGGCCGGCGCCGGCGTCCTGGTGGCCCCGCCGGGCACCGGTAAGACGACCCTCGCACCGCTGGCGGTGGCCGACCGGGTGACCGGTCGGGTGGTGATCGCCCAACCCCGCCGGGTGGCGGCCCGCGCCGCCGCTCGGCGGATGGCGGAGCTGCTCGGTGAGCGCGTCGGTGAGCGCGTCGGCTACGCGGTGCGCGGCGAGCGTCGGGTCGGCCCGGCCACCCGGGTCGAGGTGGTCACCACCGGCCTGCTGGTCCGGCGGCTGCACCACGACCCGGAACTGCCCGGCACGGGTGCCGTGCTGCTCGACGAGTGCCACGAACGACAACTCGACGCGGACCTCGCGCTGGCCTTCACCGTGGAGGCGCGGGCCACCCTCCGGCCGGACCTGTGGCTGCTGGCGATGTCGGCGACCCCGGACACCGACCGGTTCGCCGCGCTGCTCGGCGGGCCCGCCCCGGCCCCGGTGGTACGGGCCGAGTCGGCGCTGCACCCGGTTCAGCGGATCTGGGCGCCGCCGGCGCGCCCGATCGCCCCGCCCGGTGCCGGGCCGGTGGATCGTGCGCTGCTCGACCACGTGGCCGCCACCGTGCGGCGGGCGCTGCGCGAGCGCGACGGAGACGTGCTGGTCTTCCTGCCCGGGGCCGGCGAGATCGCGGCGGTCACCGGTCGGCTGGCCGACCTACGGGACACCGTCGCGCTGCTGCCCCTGCACGGCCGTCAACGCGGCACCGAGCAGGACGCGGCCCTGCGTCGCGCTGATCGGCGTCGGGTCGTGCTCGCCACCGCGCTGGCCGAGACCAGCCTGACCGTTCCGGGCGTGCGGGTCGTGGTGGACGCCGGGCTGTCCCGGGTGCCCCGCATCGATCTGGCCCGCGGGCTGGGCGCGCTGGTCACCGTGCCGGTCTCCCGAGCCGCCGCCACCCAGCGGGCTGGCCGGGCCGGACGGGAGGCCCCCGGTTACGTCTACCGGTGCTGGTCCGCGGCGACCCACGAGCGGCTGCCCGCCCGGGCCGAGCCGGAGATCGCCACCGCCGACCTGACCGGCTTCGCGCTGGAGCTGGCCGCCTGGGGCCGGCCGGACGGCGTCGGCCTCGCGCTGCCCGACGCACCACCGGCCGCCGCGATGACGGTGGCCCGGGACACCCTGGAAACCCTGGGCGCGGTCGACGCCGACGGACGGATCACCGCGCGGGGGCGAGCGATCGCCGCTGCCGGCGCGCACCCACGGCTGGCGCGGGCGCTGCTCGACGGCGCCGGTCAGGTCGGCGCCGACCGGGCGGCCGAAGTGGTCGCCCTGCTCGCCGAGGAGAGCGCGGCAGGCCCCGGTGACGACCTGGTCGCCGGCTGGCGCCGGCTGCGCACCGGCAGCGACGCGGGGGCGACCGCACGCTGGCGCACCGAGGTACGCCGGCTGCGCGCCGCGCTGCCCGTCGACGCACCGCCCGGAGGCCGCACCGGAACCAGCCGGGCGGCCGGCCCGGGAACCGGCGGGCGGGCCGACTCCACCGGCCT
Organism: Micromonospora sp. CA-259024; assembly: GCF_050936255.1. Taxonomy (NCBI): domain Bacteria; kingdom Bacillati; phylum Actinomycetota; class Actinomycetes; order Micromonosporales; family Micromonosporaceae; genus Micromonospora; species Micromonospora sp. CA-259024. The sequence goes on from NZ_JBNJND010000001.1 coordinate 3,325,890, forward strand.
GAGCGACGATCTCGCCGCCGGACTGCTCGTCGGACTGGCGTACCCGGAACGGTTGGCCCGGGTGCGACGTCCGGGCGGATCGGCGTACCTGATGACCGGCGGGACCGCCGCGGAGCTGGCGGCCGGGTCGGGGCTGACCGGGTCCGACTGGTTGGCGGTGGCCGTCGCGGACCGCACCCCCGGCGCGCCGTCGGCCCGGATCCGCCGTGCCTCGCCGCTGGACGAGGCGACGGCCCGGGAGGCGGCCGGCCCGCTGCTGCGCACGAGCCGTGAGGTCGGCTGGTCCGACGGCGACGTGGTGGCCCGGGAGGTGACCCGGCTGGGCGCGATCGAGCTGCTCGAACGGCGACTGGACCGGCCGGACCGGGCGGAGGTGGCTGCGGCGTTGCTGACCGGCCTACGCCAGGAAGGGCTGGGGTTGCTGCCCTGGACGCCGGCGGCGCGGGCGCTGCGCGAGCGGCTCGCGTTTCTCCGGCACCACCTGGGCGACCAGTGGCCGGACGTCAGCGACGAGGCGTTGCTCGACGCCGCGCCGACCTGGCTGGGCCCGGAGTTGGCCTCCGCCCGACGCCGCGCCGACCTGGCACGGGCGGACGTGACGTCGGCGCTGCGCCGGCTGCTGCCCTGGGCGCAGGCCGCCCGCCTGGACGAGCTGGCCCCGGAGCGGATCGAGGTGCCGAGTGGTTCTCGGATCCGGGTGGACTACAGCGACCCGGCCGCGCCGGTGCTCGCGGTGAAGCTTCAGGAGACGTTCGGCTGGGCGGCGGCCCCACGCGTCGCCGACGGGCGGGTGCCGGTGCGTCTCCACCTGCTCTCCCCCGCCGGCCGGCCGGTCGCGGTCACCGCGGATCTGGCGTCGTTCTGGCGGACCGGCTACCCGCAGGTCCGCTCCGAGTTGCGCGGGCGTTATCCCCGCCACCCGTGGCCGGAGGATCCGGGAACGGCGACGCCCACCCGGCACGCCACGCCACGTCGGCGCTGAGCGCCGGCTACTCCTCGACGACGTCGGCCACCACCACTGTGACGTTGTCCGGTGCGCCGGCGTGCAACGCCAGGTCGATCAGCTTCCCGGCGCAGGCGGCCCGGTCCGGGTAGCCGGTGAGCACCTCGGTGAGGGTGTCCGGGCGGACCACGTTGGACAGGCCGTCGCTGCACAGCAGCCACCGGTCGCCGTCCCGGGGCACCATCGTCGCGTACGACGGGGAGACCTCGTCGCCCTGCAACGCCTGGGTGACGACCGCGCGGCGCGGATGGCTGCTGGCCTGGTCCGGGGTGATCACGCCCTGGTCCACCAGCATCTGGACGAACGTGTCGTCCCGGGTGACCTGCTTGAGGACGCCCTCGCGGAACAGGTAGGCCCGGGAGTCGCCGACGTGCGCGAGGGCCAGACAACTTCCGGTACGGGCGAAGAGCAGGGCGGTCAGCGTGGTGCCCATGCCCTGACGTTCGGGATCCTCGGCGACCGCCTGCCGGATCCGGGAGGTGGCCAGCGCGATGCCACCCTCAAGCGCGGCCACCAGGGCGTCCTCGGGGGTCTCCACGTCCAGCGGAGCGACCGCGTCGATGGCGAGGGCGCTGGCCAGATCACCGGCGGCCATCCCACCCATGCCGTCGGCGACGGCGACGAGCCAGGTGCCGGCGTGCAGGGCGTCCTGGTTTCCGCTGCGGATCAGCCCACGGTCGCTCGTTCCCACCGAGCGCAGCTTCAGGGTCATGGGAGGCAGCCTGCCAGGCGAAGGGCGCAGTTGTCTCTAGGAGATCAGGACGACGGCGCGTGGCGCGGCCAATCTCACGTTCACGCGTCGCGCGTCGTGGCGCACCCGCCGGGCTGGCCGCCCTCGTCGAATGCCACAACCCATCCAACCGGATCAATTGACAGGACGAACCGGCGCTGGAAACATCGAGCCGATACCTGGGAGCGCTCCCAGGTCTTCTCAGCTCCACCGTGCCACCACCACCGTCCCACCTCCGTCCCGGAAGGACTCCCCGTGACGCCATCCCGACGCCGCCTCCTGCTGGCCGCGGCGACCACCCTGGCCCTCACCGGCGCGGGCGCCGGCGCGGCCCACGCCGACCCACCACCGGACGCCCCCGAGCAGATCGACAACGGCGACTTCAGTGCCGGCGTGAGCCCCTGGTTCTCCTTCGGCACCGGCCCGCTCGCGGTCACCGACGGCCGGCTCTGCACCACCGTCGCGGGCGGGCTGGCCAATCCGTGGGACGCCGGCATCGGCCAGGACGGCGTACCACTGGTCGCCGGCGCCGAATACACCCTCGGTTTCGCCGTCTCCGCCACCCCCGGCGCCGCCGTCAAGGCCGTGCTGCAGCTCGGCAGCGCCCCGTACACCACGTACGCGGCCGTGGACGCCACCGCCACCGGCACCGCCCAGCGGGTCGAGCAGACCTTCACCGTCCCGGACGACAACCCCAGCGCCCAACTGATCTTCCAGGTCGGCGGCGCCGCCGAGACGCAGACCATCTGCCTGGACGACGTCTCGCTGCGCGGCGGCGAGCCTCCCGAGCCGTACGAACCGGACACCGGGCCACGGGTGCGCGTCAACCAGGTCGGCTACCTGCCCGGCGGGCCGAAGAACGCCACAGTGGTCACCACGGCCACCGAGCCCCTGCCCTGGCAGCTGCGCTCGGGCACCGGCGCCGTCGTGGCCAGCGGCACCACCACCGCGCGTGGTGTCGACGCCGCCTCCGGGCAGAACGTGCAGACCCTCGACTTCTCCAGCTACCGCACCCCGGGCAGCGGGCTGACGCTCACCGTCGACGGCGAGACCAGTCACCCGTTCGACATCTCCGGCGCCCTCTACGACCAGCTGCGCTCCGACTCGTTGCAGTTCTTCTACGCCCAGCGCAGCGGCATCGCCATCGACGGTGACCTGATCGGCGACGAGTACGCCCGTCCCGCCGGCCACCTCGGCGTGGCACCGAACCAGGGCGACACCAGCGTGCCCTGCCAGCCGGGCGTCTGCGACTACTCCCTCGACGTGCGCGGCGGCTGGTACGACGCCGGCGACCACGGCAAGTACGTGGTCAACGGCGGCATCGCCACCTACCAACTGCTGAGCACGTTCGAGCGGACCAGGACGGCGGCCACCGCGGCCGGCGGCACCGCACTGGGCGACAGCACCCTGCGGGTTCCCGAGCGCGACAACGGCGTACCGGACATCCTCGACGAGGCCCGCTGGGAGCTGGAGTTCCTGCTGCGCATGCAGGTGCCGGCCGGCAAGCCGCTGGCCGGGATGGCCCACCACAAGATCCATGACCGGAACTGGACCGGGCTGCCGCTCGCCCCGCACGACGACCCGCAGCCGCGCGAGCTGCACCCGCCGTCGACCGCGGCCACCCTCAACCTGGCCGCCACCGCCGCCCAGTGCGCGCGGCTCTTCGCCCCCTACGACGCGGCGTTCGCGACCCGCTGCGGCACTGCCGCGAAGACGGCCTACGCCGCGGCCAAGGCCCACCCGGCGGTGTACGCCAGCCCGACCGACGGCACCGGCGGCGGCGCGTACGACGACGGCACCGTCACCGACGAGTTCTACTGGGCGGCGGCAGAGCTGTACCTGACCACCGGGGCGCAGAACTTTCTGGCCGACCTGACCGCCTCACCGCACCACACCGGGAACGTGTTCGACTCCCGGGGCTTCGGCTGGCAGAGCGTGGCCGCGCTGGGCCGCCTCGACCTGGCCACCGTGCCGAGCGGGCTGCCCGCCGCCGATCTGGCCCGGGTCCGCGCCTCGGTCACCGCCGCCGCCGACACGTACCTCGCCGAGCTGCGCCGGCAGGCGTACGGGCTGCCGATGCCCGGTGACGCCAACAGCTACTTCTGGGGCGGCAACAGCAACGTCATCAACAACGCCGTGGTGCTGGCCACCGCGTTCGACCTGACCCGCAACCCCGTCTACCGCGACGGCGCCGTACAGGCCATGGACTACATCTTCGGTCGCAACGCCCTGAACATCTCCTACGTCACCGGGTGGGGGGAGCACGCCGCGCAGAACCAGCACAGTCGGATCTTCGGCCACCAGCTCGACCCGAGCCTGCCCCGACCGCCCGCCGGCTCGCTCGCCGGTGGCCCGAACGCGGCCCTCCAGGACCCGTTCGTGGCGCAACTGCTCGCCGGCTGTGCGCCGATGTTCTGCTACGTCGACGACATCAACTCGTACTCGACCAACGAGGTGGCGATCAACTGGAACTCGGCGCTGGCCTGGATCGCCTCGTTCCTGGCCGACCAGGGTGACGCCGGTGCGGTGCCGGCCACCACCTGCGCGGTGCGCTACACCAACTACGGCGCCTGGCAGGGCGGCACCGGGTTCACGGCGCAGTTGACCGTCCACAACACGGGTGCGACGGCCGTCAACGGTTGGAGCGTCCGGTTCGCGTTCACGGGCGACCAGCGGGTCCGTGAGGCCTGGCTGGCGAAGGTCACCCAGTCCGGTGCGACGGTGACCGCGCGCAACGAGTCGTACAACGCGAGGATCACCCCTGGCGGCACGGTGACCTTCGGCTTCAACGCGACGACCGCCGGCGGCGCCAACCCCAACCCGGGCCTGATCACTGTCAACGGGGCCCCCTGCACCACCTCCTGACCGACCCTCGTCGAGCCGGTGGTCTCCCCCACAGGGAGGCCACCGGCTCGGGTAGACCTCCGCACTCCGGCGGCATGCCCTGAGACCCGATCCGAACCAAATCACGTGGACCTGGCCCGTCGCGTAGGCCATGGTGAGGGCCATGGATGGTGGCGAACTGGCCGACGCGGAGCGGCGGGTGTGGGCGGCGATGCCGGCGGGGACACGCACCGCGCTGGCCGATCTGTCCGGCGCGGACCTGCGCACCCTACTGCTGACCGTGGCTCGCGACCGTGCGGCCACCGTGCGCCCATCCGATCTGGTTCGTCGCTGGCGCGAGGACCGGTTCGTCCGCCCGGCCCGCGCCGACCCACGCGCGTTCGCCCAGGCGGAGGCACGAATGTGGCAACTGCTGCCGGCCGACGTCTCCGGAGTGGAGCTGTCGCCGGTCGTACCGGTGGGCACCTGCTCGTCGACCGCACCGGTCAGCCAGAACAGGATCGTCACCACGATGCGCGCCAGCGAGGTGCTGAGCGACCCCACCAACGCTCTCGCCATCGAGGCGGCCGTGCGTCGCCGCCGAAGCAGCGAGGTGCACCTTGCCGCCGCCCATCGTGTGCTGCGGGCGCAGGACTTCGGCGCCGACGCGTCGGCGCACTTCCGGCTCTTCGCCCTGGTGTCCAGCGCCCGGGACGCCGGCTCGGGCGTCACACAGGCCCGGCTGCTGATCCGGCACCTCACCTACTGGCGGACCGTCCTCGCCGAACTGGCACCTGCGGCCGGACCTCAGCTGCACGTCACGACCTTCGACGACCGGGTCGTCCGGGAGCGACTGGTCGACACCGTCCGACCGGCACTCGACGGCGGCGTGGTGCCCCTGGTGGACGAGCCGGAGCGGTCACGTGGTCGCGGCTACTACACGGGTTGCGCACTGCGGATCACCGTCCTGGGCGGCAGCCTGGAGGTCGGCGACGGTGGCCTCACCGACTGGACCGCCCGGCTGAGCGGCGACGCCAAGGAACGTTGCCTCGTCTCCTGCCTCGCCACCGAACGCCTCGTCGACTGCATGCCCGACTAAGTTGGCCTGATGCGGGGTATGTCGCCGCTTCCCCCGTCCGGGCGGCTGCGCACCCTCTCCCTCGCCACCCTGGCGAACTCGGTCGGCTTGGGGCTGTGGCTGACCGGCGCGGCTCTCTACCTCACCAGGGACGTGGGGCTCTCCGCTGTCCAGGTGGGCGCCGGGCTCAGCGTCGCCGGGCTGGTCGGGCTGACCGCCAGCGTGCCACTCGGCGGGCTGGCGGACCGGCGCGACCCGCGTACGCTGCGAGCCGTTCTGCAGGTGCTCCAGGCGGCGGTCGCTGCGGCGTACCTGCTGGTCGGCTCGTTTCCGGTGTTCCTGGTCGTCGCGGTGCTCGAGCTGCTGTTGACCTCTGGCAACCTCGCGGTCCGCGCCGCGCTGATCGCCGCCGTCGCCGGCCCGCAGGCGCGGGTGCACGCCTTCGCCACGCTGCGGGCGGTGGCGAACCTGGGCATCGCGCTCGGGGCGGGGCTGGCCGGGTTCGCGCTGGCCGCCGACACACATCTGGCGTACCAGATCCTGGTGGCAGGCAACGCGGTCAGCTATCTGGTGTCGGCGGCGCTGCTGTTGCGGCTGCCGGCCTTTCCACCACCCCCGCGTCCCCCGACGACCGCCACGCTCCGCCGGGGTCGTCCGCTGCACGACAGCCGCTTCCTCGCGGTGAGCGGTGCGTCGGCGGTGCTCGGCCTCCACCAGACGGTACTCACGCTGGTGGTGCCACTGTGGGCGGTGACCCTGGTCGGGGCACCCCCGCCCGTCGTGTCGGCTGTGCTGCTGACCAACACGCTGCTCACCGTACTGCTGGCGGTGCGGCTGAGCCGGGGCGCGGACACCGCCGCCCCGGCGGCCCGGAAGATGCGCCAGGCCGGCCTGGTGCTGGCCGCCGCGATGCTGCTGTACGCCGCCACCGCCAGCCTGCCCACCGCTTCGGCGGTCACGCTGTTGCTGGTCGCCACCGCCGTCTACACCGTCGGCGATCTGTGGCACAGCACCGCCGGGGCCGGTCTCGCCTACGATCTCGCTCCACCGGACGCGGTCGGCGCGTACCAGGGTGCCGATGGAATGCTCGCCGGCCTGGCCCGCGCCGTCGCCCCGGCCCTGCTGACGCTGGTGGTGCTCGACGGCGGCGTACCCGGCTGGCTGGCCGTCGGCGGGCTCTTCGCCGTGGTGGGCCTGGCCAGCCCGGCGCTGGCCCGGTGGGCGTTGGCCACCCGACCGGCATGTAGCAGCATGGTGAGCATGACCGATCAGCAGAGCATCACCATTCGCCCCGGTGGTCCCGACGACGCCGCGACCGTGCTGCGGCTGCTCGACGGCGCGACCGCCTGGCTGGCGGCGCGCGGTCGAACCGGTCAGTGGGGCACCGAGCCGGCGTCGACGGATCCACGCCGGATCGCCCAGGCCGACGGTTGGGCCTCGGGCGGCGGCCTGCACCTGGCGATGCGCGACGACCATCCGGTCGGTGCCCTGGTGGTCGGCGCCGCCAGCGACGACGTGCCCCCGGCCACCGAGCCGGAACTCTACGTGCGGCTACTGGTCACCGACCGGGAGCACGCCGGCCTGGGAATCGGGGCTCGGCTGCTGGAGCACGCCGCGGAGCTGGCCCGGTCGCGAGGGCTGGGGCTGCTCCGGGTGGACTGCTACGGCGGCGACGATCGGGCGCTGGTCCGCTTCTACGAGGGCTGCGGCTTCACCGCCACCGACGCGTTCACCGTCACGCGACCGGGACGCGACCCGTGGCCCGGGCAGCTCCTCGTCCGTCGGCTCGGCTGAGTGCTCACCCCGACGCTGACCGCCGGGCCGCCTCCAGTCGTCGGGCCCGTCAGCCGATCTCCTCGTCGACGTAACACCACCGCCAGGCCTCGCCGGGCTGCGCCGAGCGGATCACCGGGTGACCGGTGGACTCGAAGTGCTTGCTCGCGTGCTGGTTCGGCGACGAGTCGCAGCAGCCGACCTGTCCGCAGCTCAGGCAGGTGCGTAGGTGCACCCAGTAGGTGTCACCGATGGCGACGCAGTCCTCGCACTGGTCCGGGGTGCGCGGCTCCACCGCACCCGCCTCGGTCAGGTGCTGACAGCTCACTTCTCGACCTCCCGCAGCAACGACTCTTCCAGGTCCAGGTCACGATAGGCCCGCACCAACACCTCCTCGGGGATCCGACCGGCGTCCCGGGCAGCCCGGAACACGTCCCGCTCGGCGTCGATCATCTCTTGTCGTAGCCGACCGTACGCCTGCGACGGGGTCTCCCGCTCGGTGCCACCGAGCCGTTCCCAGGCCATGTTGGTGCGGTCCTCCGACGCCCGACGCAGCCGATCCACCACCGCCTCCGGGGCGCTGTCCGCCAGCTCGTCGAGGCGGTCCCGGGCGGCCCGGCTGGCCTGCTGCTGCACAGCGGCGGCGGACAGCGCGTCCTGCACCGGGTCGTCCTGCGGCAGCTTCAAGCGGCGGGCGACCAACGGCAGCGTGGCACCCTGACCGACCAGGGTGAAGACGATCACCGCGAAGGCCAGCCAGATGAACAGCGCCCTGGGGTACGGCTCGTCGCCGGCCAGGGTGAACGGCAGGGCCAGCGCGGCGGCCAGGGTCACCACACCCCGCATCCCGGCCCAGCCGATGATGATCGGGAACTTCGGTGACGGCCGGACGTCCCGGCGGCGGACCCGGGGGACCAGCCGGGCCAGGTAGGTGGCCGGGAAGAGCCAGATGAACCGGGTCAGGAAGACGGTGGCGAGCACCGCGAAGGTGATCAGGATGAGCGAACCGGCCGGTTCGTCGAGGTCGCGCAGCACCTCCCGCAGTTGGAGCCCGACCAGCAGGAAGACCAACCCCTCCAGCAGGAAACGGACCAGCCGCCAGAACGCGCCGATCTGCAACCGGGACGCCGCCGACAGCAGCTGGGGCAGCTTGTGGCCGAGCACCAGACCGGTGACGACCACCGCGACCACACCCGAGGCGTGCACCTCCTCGGCGGTGAACACCACCGCGAAGGGGATGATCAGCGACAGCGCGTTGTCCAGCAGCGGGTCGCTGATCCGCCGGTGCAGAAAGCCGAAGACCACGGCGCCGAGCGCCCCGATCAGGATGCCGCCGCCGGTGGCCCGCAGCACCTCGACGGCGACCTCCGCGGTGCCGACCGCCGAGCCGATGGTGGCCAGCGTCGCGACCCGCAGCAGCACCAGCGCGGTCGCGTCGTTGATCAGGCTCTCCCCCTCCAGGATGGTGACGACCCGGCGGGGCAGGCCGACCCGCCGGGCGACCGCCGTGGCGGCCACCGCGTCCGGCGGGGCGACCACCGCGCCGAGAGCCAGGCAGATCGCGAACGGCAGCTGCGGCAGCAGCAGGTGCAGCACGAGCCCGACCACGAACGCGGTGAACAGCACCAGGCCGACCGCGAGCAGCAGGATCGGCCGGATGTTGTTCTTGAAGGCCGGCACCGAGGTCTCCAGCGCGGCCACGTAGAGCAGCGGGGGCAGGATGCCGACCAGCACCAGCTCCGGGTCGAGTTCCACCTGCGGGAAGCCCGGCACGAAGGAGAGCGCCAGCCCGAGCACGACCAGCACGATCGGCGCGAGCAGTCCGAGCCGGCGGGCCAGCGCGGCGCCCAGGGTGGCGATCGCCAGGAACACGACGACCGGAAACAGGCTTTCCATGGGGTACGAGCCTAGGGGTCCGCCGATCCGGTCCTCGATCAGCCGGCCCGGCGCAGCTTCGGCAGCACCTCGGCGCCGAACGCGTCGATGAAAGCGCGCTGCTCCTGCCCGACGTGGTGCACGGCGATCTGGTCGAAGCCCAGCTCCACGTACTCCTCCAGCCAGCCGACGTGCCGGCCCAGGTCCGCCGAGACGTTCACCACCTCGGCGACCCGCTCCGCCGGCACGCCGGAGGAGACCACGTCGAAGTGCTCGACCGTCTCCAGATCCCAGCAGACCGGCGGGGCGAAGACGTTGCTGCGCCACTGGTCGTACGCGAGCGCCTCGGCCTGCGCCTGCTCCGGCGCCCAGGAGACGTGCACCTGCAGGTGCAGTGGCCCGCGCCCGCCGGCGTCGCGGTACGCGTCGACCATCTCGCGCAGGTGCGCCACCGGGGCGTTGACCGTGATCAGCCCGTCCGCCCACTCGGCGCACCAGCGGGCGGTGGCCACGCTGACGGCGGCACCCACCAGCGCGGGCGGTTGCTCTGGGCGGGTCCAGAGCCGGGCGCGGTCCACCCGGACCAGGCCGTCGTGGCTGACCTCCTCCCCGGCCAGCAGCGCCCGGATCACGTCCACGCACTCGCGCAGCCGGGCAGCGCGGACGTCCTTGCGCGGCCACGGGTCGCCAGTGATGTGCTCGTTGCTGGCCTCGCCGGTGCCCAGCGCCGCCCAGAACCGGCCCGGGTACATCGCGCCGAGGGTTCCGATCGCCTGCGCGATGATCGCCGGGTGGTACCGCTGGCCGGGCGCGTTGACCACGCCGAACGGCATACCGGTGGCCTGTAGGGCGGAGCCCAGCCAGGACCAGGCGAAGCCGGACTCCCCCTGCCGGGCGCTCCACGGGGAGAAGTGGTCGGAGCACATGGCGGCGTCGAAGCCGGCCCGCTCGGCGTGCGCCACCGCCTCCAACAGGGCGCGTGGACCGATCTGCTCATGCGAGGCGTGAAAACCGAACAGCGTCATGCCCGCACTTCCTACCCACGGCCGCTCCCGCTGATGCGTACCGCGGCGTGCGCTACTCGGCGTGCGCGCCGGCTCCGGCCGAGGCGGCGCCCTCGCCCACCCAGACCGTCTTGGTGTTGCAGAACTCCCGCATGCCCAGCGCGGACAACTCCCGCCCGTAACCGGAGTTCTTCACACCGCCGAACGGCAGCTCCGGATAGGACGTGGTCATCCCGTTGATGAAGACGTTGCCCGCGTCCAGGTCGGTGGAGAAGCGCTCCTGCTCGGCCGGGTCCCGCGTCCACGCGTTCGAGCCGAGCCCGAAGCTGGTGCCGTTGGCGACCTCGATCGCCTCCTCGTACGAGGAGACCCGGAACAGGCCGGCGACCGGGCCGAAGACCTCCTCGGACCACATCCGCATCTCGGGCGTGAGGTCGGTGACCACGGTCGGCGGGTAGAACCACCCGTCGCCGGTCGGCAGTTCGCCGCCGCAGAGCACGGTCGCACCGTTGTCCGCGGCGTCGCGGACCTGGGCGTGCACCTCGGCGCGGCCACGCTCACTGGCCAGCGGCCCCACGTCGGTGTCCGGGTCCATCGGGTCCCCGACCCGCAGCGCGGCCATGTTCGCGGCGAACTTCTCGGCGAACGCGTCGAAGACGTCGGTGTGCACGATGAACCGCTTCGCGGCGATGCAGGACTGGCCGTTGTTCTGGCAGCGGGCGGTGGTGGCCACCTCGGCGGCGCGGTCCACGTCGGCCGAGGGCATCACCACGAAGGGGTCGCTGCCGCCGAGTTCGAGGACGGTCTTCTTCAGTTCGCGTCCGGCGATCTGGGCGATGGACCGACCGGCGGGTTCGCTGCCGGTGAGCGTGGCGGCGCGCACCCGGGGGTCGCTGAGGATCCGGTCGACCGCGTCCGAGCCGACCAGCACGGTGGTGAAGGCCCCCTCCGGGAAGCCGGCCCGGCGGAACACGTCCTCCAGCAGCAGGGCGGTCTGCGGCACGTTCGAGGCGTGCTTGAGCAGACCGGTGTTGCCGGCCATCAGTGCCGGCGCGGCGAAGCGCATCACCTGCCAGAGCGGGAAGTTCCACGGCATCACCGCGAGCACCACGCCGATCGGCTGGTAGCGGATGAACGCCCGGGTCGCCGTGACCGCCGCGGCGTCGGCCGGCTCGTCGGCGAGGAACGCCGGGGCCTTGTCGGCGTAGAAACGAGCCGCCGTGGCACATTTGGTCACCTCGGCCTGCGCCGCGACGTAGGTCTTGCCCATCTCCGTGGTCATGATCCAGGCGATCTCGTTCCGCTCGGCGTCCAGCATGTCGGCGGCGGCGTTCATCCACCGGGCACGCTGGTCGACGGTGGTCTCCCGCAGCTGCTGGTACGCGAGGTCGGTGCGCTCGATGGCGCTGTCGAGCTGCTCGGTGGACATCGCCTCATATTTCTTGAGCACCTGTCCGGTGGCGGGGTTGGTGGTGGCGATGGTGGGCATCTCGTCCTCCTGTCACTCGAACAACGAGTGTCGTACGCCCGGTTCCTCGCGGCGGCGGGCGGCGCGGCGGCGCTGGATCACGACCAGGTCGACCACGGCGACCACGGCGAAGACCGCGCAGAGCACACCGAGCCAGGCGAGGCCGGCCCAGAACGCCAGCACCGCGAAGAGCACCATGATCACCAACCCGAAGCCGGCGAGGGTGAGCCGGAGGTTCAGCGCGCTGTTCGCGTGGCCGACCGTGCCACGGGCGCGCCGGGGCTGCGATCTCGTCATACCTCCCGATCTACCCGCGATCGGGAGGGTTAACCCGTCGCTGGGCGGGCCCACGCCCGTCAGCGGCGGTGTGCTCTGGCACATCCGTTCGCGCCGGAGCCCTGACGACCGCAGGATGGGCGTATGTCAATGACCCTCGCCGTGCCGGTGACCGTCTCCATCGCCCGCCGTGTCGATCCGGGCCGGGCCAGCGAGATGGTGGCCTGGATGCGGGCCGGCACCGCGCTGGCCGAGGCGTTCCCCGGGTTCCTCGGCGCCGGCTGGGTGCAGAGTGGTCCCGGCTCGCCGGAGTGGCACATGCTCTACCGCTTCGCCGACGCCGAGACGCTGCGCCGGTGGGAGGAGTCGCCGCAGCGGCACTGGTGGCTCAGTTCCGCGCAGGGCATCGTCGAGCACACCCGGGTCGAGCGGCGTACCGGGATCGAGGGCTGGTTCGACCCGCCGCTGGAGCACTCGGTGGACCCGGTGGAGCCCATTGCGCCCGCGTCGCCACCGAGATGGAAGCAGGCCGTGACCATCTGGCTGGCGTTCTTCCCGCTGAGCCTCACCGCCACTCTGCTGACCAGCCACTTCCTGGACGCTGTGCCGCTGGCGGCGCGGGTGCTGCTGATGACGCTCTGCCTGACCCCGCTGATGACCTATCTGGTGCTGCCCCGGATCACCCGGGCGCTGCACTGGTGGCTGCACGGCCAGCCGGCGCCCTGGCGGGGCTTATAGCATCCCGCCGGCATCAGCGTCGGCGCTCTGCCGCATACCCGACAGCAACTTCCCGGCCAACCAGGTCCTACGCATAGAGTTACCGCGCTGTCGCTCTCTGCTGCGGGAACGGGGAATGTCATGCCTCGACGCTGGGTCACCGCCCTGGCCTGCCTCGCGGCGCTGGTCGCGCTCGCCTGCGAGGGCGGCACCTCCGCCACACCCCGGCCGACCAAGAGCCCACCGCAGTCCGGGGGGCCCGGCGGCATCGCCGCGCTCGGCGACTCGATCAGCACCGGGTTCGCCTCCTGCCTGGTGCTCACCTCCTGCGAGCGCAACTCCTGGTCCACCGGGGACGGCCTGCGGGTGCAGAGCCACTACCGGCGGCTGCTCGAACAGAATTCCGCGATCCGCGACCGGACGTACAACCACGCCCGTCCCGGCGCCCGCGCGGACGCGCTGGAGGACCAGGCCACGGCAGCGGTACGCGACCGCGTCGACTACGTCACCGTGCTGATCGGCGCCAACGACGCCTGCCGGGGCGGGGTGGACGCGATGACGCCGGTGGCGCGGTTCCGGGCCGACGTCGACCGAGGGCTGCGGGTGCTGCGGACCGGCCGGCCGAAGGCCCGGGTGCTGGTGGTGAGTATCCCCGACCTGTACCGGCTCTGGGAGGTCGGGCACGACGACCCACGGGCGGTACGCGCCTGGCGCCGGGGCATCTGCCCGGCCCTGCTGGCCGAGGCGACCTCGACCGCGCCCGCCGACCGGGCGCGCCGGGCCGCCGTCCGGGACCGGATCGACGCGTACAACGCCGAGTTGGTGGCGGCGTGCCGGGCGTACGGCTCACGCTGCCGGCATGACGGGGGCGCGGTGCACAAGGTCCGGTTCACCCTGGACATGCTCAACCCGCTGGACTGGTTCCATCCCAACGCCACCGGCCAGGGCCGGCTCGCCGAGGTGACCTGGCGCGCCTCCGGCATGGCCAACTGACGGTCCCGACCGACCGTCAGTGGTGGCGGGGCTCCGGGACGGCGGTGCCGCGTGCGCGGTAGAGCGCCCGGGAACGCTGCGCGAGATCCTTCGTGGCCGACGAGTTGGCCCAGGTGCCGAGCACGATGGCCGCGCCGGGGACGATCTTGGCGACCATCCGCTTGGCGGCCCGAACGCCGGCCATCTGGGCCAGTCGGATGCCGAGTTGCAGCATGACCCGACCGAGCGGCCGCTGGCCGCCCAGGCCGAAGAGCGCGTCGGCGCGTTCCCGGCCGGCGGCCACGCCGAGCGCCAGCCGGGCGCTCTCGGCGACCTTGTGCACCCGCTGCAGCACCAGCAGGTCGGTGGCCCGGTCGCTGTGCAGCGGGTCGACGTCGTACGCGGCGGCGATGTGCAGCACCATCCGCGCCTGGGTCCAGGCCAGCACGCCCACGTCGATCACGGCGCCGGGTAGCCCGGCCGCCCCGGAGACCGCGCCGGACAGACGGGCCAGGTTGACGAACTTGCGGGCCGCCTGGTCGGCCAGGACATCGGCCGAGACCCCAGGCTGCTCGGCCCGGGCCCGGCCGGCCCACTGCACGGCCTCCGGCCCGAGCCGGCGCACCGCCTCCAGGGCAAGGTGCTCCGGCGCGTACTGCGGGTCGTCACGCATCCGGTCCCAGAGACGGGCCGGCGGACCCTCGGGGGCGTCCACCGCCCCGGCCGGCAGGCCGACGGACGGCTCGGGGGTGGGGGCGGCAGGCTGGCCGCCGACGGGCGGGATGTCGGTCACCAGGTCTCCCCAGGGGTGGAAACGGCGGACAGGGCGGCCGATGGAGCGCTCAGCGGCGGCGGTTGGACAGTCGAGCCGCCAGCCCCTTCAGCTTCTGCTGGTTGCCCGGCTTGGCCATCTCCCGACGGCCCCGGTCGACCATCTGCTGCCCCTTCGGTGATTTCAGAAACGCGCTGATCCGCTGCATCAGTGACATAACGTCCTCCTGTCGACGATCCCTCAGTCATGTGTACCCCGTACCCGCAACACATGTACCCGGGATGCGACAGCCTCAACCCTGACCGTCCATAGTGGGCGGTAGGTTACCGCCCCGCCGGCACGATGGCGTCGACGACCCGGGTGGCCCGCCACTCGTGCTGCTGGTAGTGCTCGGGGTACGCGGAGACCTGCACCGCCTGAGCGGCGTCGGTGAGCCGCATCTGCTCCCAGCCGGGCACCTGCTCCAGCGCGGCGAGGAACTGCCGGGTGGCGAACTCGGGGTCCATCAGCCGGCCCACCGGGCCCCAGCCACTGCTGGAACGCTGCTGGAACAACCCGACCGAGTCGTGGTCCCAGCCGACACCCTGGTGCGGGTACTCCTGCGACTCGGGCAGCACGCCGCTGGCCACGTTGTAGAGGTTGCTCTCCTGCATGGCGGTGGCCACCGCGATCACCAGACCCCGGCGGGGTACCCCCATCTCGCGGCCGGTGCGGACGATCGCCTCGGCGTTCTCCATCTGGTCCTCGTCCAACCCGGCGACGGGCGCCGGGTCGGTCGGGCGGGCCGGCGCGACCTTGCGGGCCGGCGCGGTGGTGTCCGGGTCGGCGGGGGTCGGGGCGGCGGCGGGGGTGGTCGGGGCAGCCGCGCGGTCGAGGCCACGGGAGGCGCCCTGCTGCTCGGCGCGCTGCGCCAGCTCGGAGCTGGAGAGCGAGCCGCCCCGGGTCGCCGCGTCGGCGGTGTCGCCCCGGACCTGCGCGACGGCGGCCAGGCCGAGGCAGCAGACCACACCGGTCGCCAGCGCCACCTGTGCCCGGCGTCGCCCGGTCAGGTCCCGGGCGTACGCCCGGAGCCGACTCGCGGCGGTTGTCCGTTCGGTTGAGGTGCCATCCTCCGTATCGGCAGTGGGGCTGCTCGGGGCGTACGGGTCGTCGAGGGTGCCGTCGTCACGCATCAACCGAGGCTAGGCAGGGGGAAACCCCGATCACGCACGGTGACCACGTGGCGCTCGCCACAGATCGGGCCCCTCCTGGTGGACGACCCGGGCGGCTCGACCCGCCCGGGGAACGTACCTCGCGTACCGGATGAACCCGGCGCCGCACGCAGGCTGGCACGGCGGGTGACAGGCCCGGACATCCGCCCTCCGGACCCGACATGATCGACAAACTCGGCCTTTGGGCCGAACCGCCCCTCGACCGATCGGTCAGCGGAATCGGCCTGGCGGCGTAATCAGGTGATTAGTCCGGTCGCGCCCCACCCGCCGGGCGATGGATCGCCCGGCGCAGGAATGCACCAGGATGGCGGGTACGTTGCCCGAACGGGTGCCCTCCGTCGCGTCGGCACCCCGCAGGCACATTTCAGGGAGGTCCGCACCGGTGCTCGACCCACACGAGCTCTACCAGCTCACCGACGATCTGCCCGACCTCGGGCAACCGGTCCTGATCCAGGCCCTCACCGGGTTCGTGGACGCCGGCAACGCCAGCCGGCTGGCGCGCGAGCAGTTGCTCACCTCGCTGGAAGGCCGGCCGATCGCCACCTTCGACGTGGACCAGCTCTTCGACTACCGATCGCGACGACCGGTGATGACCTTCGTCGAGGACCACTGGGAGAGCGTCGACGCGCCCAAGCTGGAGCTGCACCTCCTGCACGACGACGACGAGACCCCGTTCCTGCTGCTCACCGGTCCCGAGCCGGACCTGCAGTGGGAGCGTTTCGTGGCCGCCGTCGCCGGGCTCGCCGCCCGACTGGACGTCCGGCTCACCGTGGGGCTCAACTCGATCCCGATGGCGGTGCCGCACACCCGGCCGACCGGGGTGACCGCGCACGCCACCCGCCCCGAGCTGATCAGCGGGTACGAACCGTGGCTGCAACGCGTCCAGGTGCCCGGCAGCGTCGGTCACCTGCTGGAGTTCCGCCTCGGCGAGCAGGGCCGCGACGCGCTGGGCTTCGCCGCCCACGTCCCGCACTACGTGGCGCAGACCGAGTACCCGGCCGCCGCCGAGGTGCTGCTCACCTCGGTGTCGCGCAGCACCGGGCTGCTGCTGCCCGGCGACGGGCTGCGCTCGGCCGCCGAGGTGGTTCGGGTGGAGATCGACCGGCAGGTCGCCCAGACCGAGGATGCCGCCGCCCTGGTCCAGGCCCTGGAGGAGCAGTACGACGCGTTCGCCCGGGGTCGGGGCGAGAAGAGTCTGCTCGCCCCGGACGCCGGCCCGCTGCCCACCGCCGACGAACTCGGCGCGGAACTGGAGCGGTTCCTGGCCGAACAGACCCGTCCCGGCGACACCCCGGGCAGCTGACCCGGCGCCGCAGGGGCGGATGCGGCAGGCTGGAGGCATGCGCCTGGCGACCTGGAACGTCAACTCGGTGAAGGCCCGCCTACCCCGGCTGCTGGAGTGGCTGGCCGACACCGGGCCGGACGTGGTCTGCCTGCAGGAGACCAAATGCCCGGACGGCGCCTTCCCGGTGGCCGAGGTGGGCGAGTTGGGCTACACCGTGGCCAGCCACAGCGACGGCCGGTGGAACGGGGTCGCCATCCTGTCCCGGGCCGGCCTGTCCGACGTCCGGGTCGGGTTCGCCGGCGAGCCCGGCTTTCCCGAGCCGGAGGCCCGAGCCATCTCCGCCACCTGCGACGGGGTGCGGGTCTGGTCGGTGTACGTGCCCAACGGCCGGACGCCGGACGACCCGCACTACGCGTACAAGCTGGCCTGGTTCGCGGCGCTGCGCGACGCGCTGGACGTCGAGTTGGCCGGCGGGTCGCCGCTGGTCGTCTGCGGCGACTTCAACGTCGCCCCGACCGACGCCGACGTCTGGGACCCGGCGGTCTTCACGCACTCCACGCACGTCACCCCCGCCGAGCGGGCGGCCCTCGCCGCACTGCGCGACCTGGGCCTCAGCGACGTGGTGCCCACCCCGATGAAGGGGCCGCATCCCTTCACCTACTGGGACTACCGGGCCGGGATGTTCCACCAGAACAAGGGCATGCGCATCGACCTGGTGTACGCCTCCGCGCCGTTCGCCCGGGCGGTCCGCTCGGCGTACGTGGACCGGGAGGCCCGCAAGGGCAAGGGCCCGTCCGACCACGCTCCGATCGTGGTCGACGCGGACCTGGTGCCGGTGGTCGAGGCGTTCTGAGCGCGCTCTCTCATTCCGGGGGCCAGGGTGGTGGCTAGGGTGGGCAGATGGCAGTCGTGAAGATCAACGCAATCGACGTTCCTCCGGGTGGCGGCGCGGAGTTGGAGAAGCGGTTCGCCGCCCGGGCCGGCACGGTGGAGAACTCCCCCGGCTTCCTCGGCTTCGAACTGCTCCGGCCGGTGGCCGGCGAGACCCGCTACTTCGTCTACACGAAGTGGGAGAGCGAAGAGGCGTACCAGGCATGGGCCGCCGGCCCCTCCCGCGCCGCTCACGCCGCCGCCCCCGGCGAGAAGCCACGCCCTCCGGTCGCCACCGGTGCCAGCCTGCTGGAGTTCGAGGTGGCCCTGCACGTCCCCCAGCCCTAGACGGGTCTCGGGTATCCGAGATCCCGCTGCGGCCAGTGGCGGAGATCGGGCCGGGCCGGACTTTTCGGCTGATAGCGTCGAACCGGCCTGAGCGGTAGCCGGCCATCAGCCGCCCCACCGGCGGCCCCGAGGAGTTGCGGGGGAATTCCGGCCATGTTCGACGGCTTCGAGGAATTCGACATCGACACTCCCGCCGCGACGATCCACGGACGCCGAGGCGGGAGTGGGCCTCCCGTTCTGCTCCTGCACGGCATTCCCGAGACGCATCTCATGTGGCACCAGGTCGCGCCGCGGCTCGCCGAGAACTTCACCGTCGTCGCCACCGACCTGCGGGGCTGGGGCGACAGCGGCAAACCGCCGAGCACCAGGGATCACGAGCCGTACAGCATGCGAGCCATCGCCCGTGACCAGATCGAGGTGATGCGCAGCCTGGGCCATGAGCAGTTCCGACTCGTCGGCCACGATCGCGGAGCCCGCTGCGCGTACCGGCTCGCGCTGGACGAACCAGACACGGTCACCCGGCTGGCCGTCATGGACGTCGTTCCCATCGGCGACGTCTACAACCGCGCCGACAGGACGTTCAGCCTCTCCTACTGGGTCTGGTCCTTCCTGGCGGCGCCGGCGCCGGTGCCCGAGCGGTTCATCGACGCGGCGCCCGCGGTGCTCGTCGACTTCATGCTCGACACCTGGCCCGAGGTGAAGGATGCCTTCCCGCCCGAGGTGCGGGCGGCGTACGTCAGGCAGTTCAGCGACCCCGCCACGGTCCACGCGATCTGCGAGGAGTTCCGCGCTGCCGCGACACTGGACTACCAGCAGGACGAGGCGGACCGGGGAAACCGGAAGATCGCCTGCCCGGTGCTGTTCCTCTGGAGCCAACGCGGTCAGGTCGCGAAGCTCTACGACGACCCGCTCGCGATCTGGCGGGAGTGGGCCGATGACGTGCGCGGGGAGCCCGTCCCGGTCGGGCACTTCATCCCGGAGGAGGCCCCCGAGGAGACCACGCGGCAGCTCCTGGACTTCCTGAGCTGACGCCGGTCTGCCCCACGGACGCTTGATCCACTCGGGATCAGCGAAACCGGGCTGTCCGAGTCGGCCTGATACCGCGACATCACCACAACCGAGTCGACCTTGCGGCGGGATGCGGCAGTGGCCGGCGGGGCGGGGTCAGGGTTTGCGGGAGGACTGCAGGGTGGCGAAGGCGATGACGTTGTCGGCGTAGCCGGTGCGGCCACCGATGAACTGGCCCCCACAGGTGATCAACCGCAACCCGGGTGGCCCCTCGTGACCGTAGATCCGCTCGGCAGGTAGCTGGTCCTTCGGGAAGTGCTCGACGGTGTCGACCCGGAACACCACCACCGACTTGTCCGCCCGGGCCACCTCGATCAGGTCGCCGGGGTGCAGCTTGCCCAGGTCGTAGAAGACCGATGGTCCGGTCTTGGTGTCCACGTGCCCGACGATCACCGCCGGGCCGGGCTCGCCGGGCGTGGGCCCGCGGTCGTACCAGCCGGTCTCGTTGTGCCGCTCCAGCGGCGGCACGGCGATCGAGCCGTCCCGCGCCTGTCCGACGGGCGCCACCGGCGCGGCGACCTTGATCGCCGGTACCGAGAGGCGCACCGGGCGGCTCGCCGACAACCCGACCGACTCGCTGCGGGACGGCCGGTCACCGCCGGCCGGCGCCAGGTCGAACGGGCCGACCGAGCGGCCCAGACCCGCCCCGGTCGCGAAGACCCCCGCCAGCACCAGCACCACGGCCAACGGCACCGACCAGGGACTACGGCCGGGCGGACGGCTACGCCGAGGCGTGACGGCGGTCGGCGGGCGAGCGGCCACCGCCGGACGTGACTCCACCGCCGGACGGGACTCGATCGGGCGTGACTCGATCGGCCCGCGGGCAGGCTGCGGAGGGCGGGCTGCGGGCGACCGCGGAGGGCGGAAGATCTCCATGGCAGCCTCAGTGGCGCGCAGCGCCACGGACGGGACGCGGCCGGCGTAGCGCCACCACGGCGAGGACCAACCCGGTGATGGTCAGCGCCGCGCCACCGGGCAGTAGCAGCTTGCCGGTCATCCCGTCGGCGCCCCCACCGAAGCCGGTCGCCGGGCCTCGACTGGGCTTGACCGGGACCTTCTTGACCACCTGGAGCATCGTCGACGCGGTCTCGCCGTCGCGGCACTCCAGCTTGACCCGGTAGTTGCCCGGGCGGGTGCGCTCGCGCACCATCGGCGCGGCGGTGAGCACCCCGCGCTGCGGTTGCACGCCAACCTCGCCGAAGGCGTCGGAGACCACGGTGGCGCCCACCGAGTTGTCCCGGCAACTGGCCCGGATGCCGACCAGGTAGCCGGGCTGCACGGTGCTGGGGCTCACCTCGACGAAGATGTCGACCGGCGCCGGTTGGGGCGTGCCACCGGGCGGTTCTTCGGGCTGTGGCGCTGGCGCGACAGCGCCGGGCTGGAGAGCGCCGGCCGCCGGGCGCACGAGGCCGGCGGGCTGGACCGCGGATACGGGTGCGGCCGGAGAAGTGGACGCGGCACGCACGAGGGCAAACCGAGGTGCGACGGGCTCGGGGGCGGCGTGCGCGGGGGCGGCGGCCAGCAGGGGGCCGGCGAGCACGGTCGCCACCGACAGGGAAACGCCGATGCGGGTCGCTGTCACGATGCCCCCTCTCGACGCTGTGCGGCCGTGTCGGGCAGTGGGGCACCCGGCCTGCCGTACCAGTTGGATCCTCTCATTTCCGGTCGCACATCACATCCGATCCGACGACGACGTCGCGTACGCTCGGGTCGCTGTGACCGCCATCGACCATGACCCCGCCGTCCCGCCCGCGAGCCGGACGATCCGCACGTTCCACCCCCGACGGGGTCGGATGAGCGACCGGCAGACCGACGCGCTGGGCCGGCTCTGGCCCGCGTACGGCCTGGATGTGCCGGACGGGCCGATCGTGCCCGTCGATCTGGCCGACCTGTTCGGTCGCCGGGCGCCGGTGGTGCTGGAGATCGGCTCGGGCATGGGCGACAGCACCGCCGCGATGGCCGCCGCCGACCCGGATCGAGATTATCTGGCGGTAGAGGTACACACGCCGGGAATCGCCAACCTGCTCGACCTGGCGGACCGCGGCGGCCTGACCAACGTGCGGGTGGCCCGGGGCGACGCGTTGTCCCTGGTCAACGGCCTGCCCGAGGGCGTTCTGGACGCCGTGCACGTCTTCTTCCCCGACCCCTGGCCCAAGGCCCGCCACCACAAGCGGCGGATCGTCCAGCCGGCGCACGTGGCGCTGCTGCGGTCCCGGCTGCGACCCGGCGGCACGCTGCACTGCGCGACCGACTGGGCCGAGTACGCCGAGGCGATGCGCGAGACCCTGGATGCGGACCCGGGGCTGGTGGACGTGTACGGCGGCTTCGCGCCGCGTCCGGCGCACCGCCCGGTGACGAAGTTCGAGCAGCGGGCGATCACGGCCGGCCGGCCGGTCGCCGACCTGCTCTACCGCCGACGGTGACGGCCAGACCCGGACGGGGGTCCGGCGGAAGCCGGGTTGGCGCGCAGGGGCATGATCCAGGCACCATGGACAGGCTATGACGCTCACCGCCGCGCTGCCGACAAGCGCCGACCCCGACACCCTCTTCGACGCGTTCGCCAGCTGGGCGAAGGAGCGCGGCCTCGACCTCTACCCTCATCAGGAGGAGGCGGTCATCGAGATCGTCTCCGGCGCCAACCTGATCATGAACACTCCCACCGGCTCGGGTAAGAGCCTGGTGGCGATCGCCGCCCACTTCGCGGCCCTCGCCGACAACCGGACAACCTTCTACACCGCGCCGATCAAGGCCCTGGTGTCGGAGAAGTTCTTCGCTCTCTGCGAGGTCTTCGGCGCCGAGAACGTCGGCATGCTCACCGGCGACGCCAGCGTCAACGCCGACGCCCCGATCATCTGCTGCACGGCCGAGATCCTGGCCAACCTGGCGCTGCGTGAGGGCGTGAAGGCCGACGTCGGCCAGGTGATCATGGACGAGTTCCACTTCTACGCCGAGCCCGACCGGGGTTGGGCCTGGCAGGTGCCGATCATCGAGCTGCCGCAGGCCCAGTTCATCCTGATGTCCGCCACCCTGGGGGACACCACCCGCTTCGTCGACGACCTGACCCGGCGTACCGGGCGGGCGACCGCCGTCGTGCGCTCGGCGGAGCGCCCGGTTCCGCTGATCTTCTCGTACGCGATGACGCCGCTGCACGAGACGCTCGAAGAGCTGCTGGAGACCAAGCAGGCCCCGGTGTACGTGGTCCACTTCACCCAGGCCGCCGCACTGGAGCGGGCCCAGGCGCTGATGAGTGTCAACGTCTGCTCCCGCGCCGAGAAGGACATGATCGCCGAGGCGATCGGTGGTTTCCGGTTCACCTCCGGCTTCGGCAAGACGCTGTCCCGGCTGGTGCGGCACGGCATCGGCGTGCACCACGCCGGCATGCTGCCCAAGTACCGCCGACTGGTGGAGACCCTCGCCCAGGCCGGCCTACTCAAGGTCATCTGCGGCACCGACACCCTCGGCGTCGGCATCAACGTGCCGATCCGCACCGTGCTGTTCACCGGCCTGTCCAAGTACGACGGGATCCGGACCCGGCTGCTCAAGAACCGGGAGTTCCACCAGATCGCCGGGCGGGCCGGCCGAGCCGGCTACGACACCATCGGCCGGGTCGTGGTGCAGGCCCCCGAGCACGTCATCGAGAACGAGAAGGCCCTCGCGAAGGCCGGCGACGACCCGAAGAAGCGGCGCAAGGTGGTCCGTAAGAAGCCGCCGGAGGGCTCGATCGGCTGGGGCCAGCCCACCTTCGACCGGCTGGTCGACGCCGAGCCGGAGCCGCTGACCTCCAGCTTCCAGGTCAGCCACTCCATGCTGCTCAACGTCATCGGCCGGCCCGGCGACGCCTTCACCGCGATGCGGCACCTGCTCACCGACAACCACGAGGACGCCGCCGCTCAGCGCCGGCACATCCGCCGGGCGATCGCCATCTACCGGGCGCTGCGCGCCGGCGGGGTCGTCGAGGAGCTGCCCGAACCGGACGAGACCGGCCGGCGGATCCGGCTCACCGTCGATCTGCAACTCGACTTCGCGCTCAACCAGCCGCTCTCCCCCCTCGCCCTGGCCACCATCGAGCTGCTCGACGCCGAGTCCCCGTCGTACGCCCTGGACGTGCTCTCGGTCATCGAGTCGATCCTCGACGACCCTCGGCAGATCCTCTCCGCGCAGCAGTTCAAGGCGCGCGGCGAGGCGGTGGCCGCGATGAAGGCCGAGGGCATCGAGTACGAGGCGCGCCTCGAACTGCTCGACGAGGTGACCCACCCGAAGCCCCTCGCCGAGCTGTTGGAGGCCGCGTACGAGATGTACCGGCAGGGGCACCCCTGGGTCGCCGATCACCAGCTCTCCCCCAAGGCCGTGGTCCGCGACATGTACGAGCGGGCGATGACCTTCACCGAGTACGTGCAGTTCTACGGGCTGACCCGCTCCGAGGGCCTCGTGCTGCGTTACCTGGCCGACGCGTACAAGACGCTGCGCCAGACCGTGCCCGAGGACGCCAAGACCGAGGAGCTGATCGACCTCATCGAGTGGCTGGGTGAGCTGGTCCGCCAGGTCGACTCCAGCCTCATCGACGAGTGGGAGCGGCTGCGCAACCCGTCCGACGTGGCCGAGGTGGCCCAGGCGCACGCCGCCCTGACCGACCGGCCACCGGCGGTGACCCGTAACGCGCGGGCGTTCCGGGTGCTGGTGCGCAACGCGCTGTTCCGCCGTGTCGAGCTGGCCGCCCTGCGCCGCTGGGACCTGCTCGCCGAGCTGGACGCCGGGGACGGCTGGGACTACGACGCGTGGGCCGACGCCCTGGCGCCGTACTTCGAGGAGTACGACTCGATCGGCGTCGGACCGGATGCCCGGGGACCCGCACTGCTCATGATCGAACAGGGCCGGGAGCGGTGGAACGTCCGGCAGATCTTCGACGACCCCGACGGCGACCACGACTGGGGCATCAGCGCCGAGATCGACCTGATCGCCTCGGACGAGATCGGCGCCGCGGTCGTCCGGATCACCGACGTCGGCCAGCTCTGACAGTCCGCCCGAAAACGGGGGCGTCCGGCGTGCGGACGGCCTCCGTTGTCGCGCTTTCCGTTCGTCCGGTGCCAGGAAAGGTGGCCAGCGGCTGACGCGGTAGCCAGGCGGGGGACGTCGTTCTGGTGGTGACCGGGCGAGTTGGGGCGCCAGCACCCGGGTCGACGATGGCGGACCGTTCCCCCAGGATCTGCTCGTTCAGCGGGCGTCGGCGAGGTGGACGCTGCGGGATGTCGGTTCCCACGCCAGGAACTCGGCGCGGGCTTGCTCCAGGCTGGCCGAGATCGCGTCTGCCGCATCGTTGCCGAGGACCAGCCGCAGCGGGGTCGGGTCCGCGTCGAGCGCGGCGAGGATGGCGGCGGCGGCCTTGGCGGGGTCGCCGGGCTGCCGGCCGTCGGCCGCGTCGAGGTTCGCCGCGACCACCCCCACGCTGTCGGCGTACGCGTCGATCGCCGGAGCGCGCAGCATGGCCCCGGCGGCGTTGAGGTTCGTCCGGAAGGCTCCCGGCTCGACGATCAGTACCTTGATCCCGAACGGCGCCACCTCGGCCACCAGTGCCTCGGAGAGTCCCTCCAGGGCGAACTTGGTCGCCGAGTAGGCGGAGACTCCGGCGAAGGACATCCGCCCGCCCATGCTGCTGAGCTGCACGATGGCACCCGAGCCCCGGCGGCGCATATGCGGCAGCACCTCCCGGGTCAGGGCCGCGGGACCGAAGAAGTGCAGGTCCATCAGGTCACGCAGCTGCCGGTCGGTGGTCGCCTCGACCGCGCCGACCAGAGCGCGGCCGGCGTTGTTGACCAGGACGTCGATCCGGCCGTACCAGAGGATGACCTGGGCGACCACGGCGGTGATCCGGGCCGCGTCCGTGACGTCGAGTTCGACCAGGCATACCCGGTCGGGGTGGGCCGCGACCAGGTCCTGGAGCGTCTCCGGGCGGCGGGCGGTTGCCACGACGGTGTCACCGGCGCGCAGCGCTGCCTCGGCGATCGCCCGGCCGAAGCCGGAGGAGGTCCCGGTGATCAGCCAGATCCGGCCGGTCGCCGGGCGGGTGGACGGGGTTTCGGTGGACATCTCGGCCTCCAGTGGTGCGATGAGCTGACCACAGGGTGGCCGGCGGCGACCTGGCGCGTCCAAGACAGAAGATCGTTCAAGCCATAAGGCCGATTTATGATTCCGGGATGGAGCTGCGCCAGCTGCGCTACCTGGTGGCGATCGACGAGGCCGGGAATCTGGGCCGGGCCGCTCAGCGGCTCTACGTCAGCCAGCCCGCGCTCTCCTACGCCCTGCGCAACCTGGAGGCGGAGTTCGGCGTGCGGCTCTTCGACCGGCACGCCGGGGGCGTGACACCGACCGCTGCCGGGCGCGACGTGATCACCGAGGCGCGCCGTACGCTCCGGCAGGTCGACCGGATCACGGCCGCGGCGCAGCGGCACCGGCGCGGCCAGACCGGGGTGCTGCGGGTGGGCTTCGAGGCGAGCGGCGCGGGCGAGCTGACGACGCGTTCCCGGGCGGAGTTCGCCCGCCGGTATCCGGGCGTACGGGTGGAGCCGAGGCGATTCGACTGGGGCGAGGAGGCCGCCGCGCTGCGCGATGGCCGGGCGGATGTCGCCTTCGTCTGGCTCCCGAACGACCTCACCGGCATGCGTGTCGAGGTGGTGCAGACGGAGCAGCGGCTGCTCGTCGTGGCACGGGACCACCCGCTCGCCGGTCGGGACAGCGTCTCGATCCTGGAAACCAACGACGAGCCGTTGGTGTGGACCGAGCGGGCGCCACGCGAGTGGGTGGACTGGTGGGCGGTGCACCCGCGGCCGGACGGGTCGAGTCCTCGCTGGGGCCCGACCAGCAACAACGTCGAGGAGATGCTGGAGCAGGTGGCGGAAGGGACGGCCATCTGCTTCGCACCGGCAAGCATGGCGAGCTACTACGCCCGTCCGGACCTCGCCTGGGTGCCGCTGATCGACGTCGAACCACTCCGGATCGCCCTCGCCTGGCCCGACCGCACCGACGCCCCACTCGTACGTGGTTTTGCCCACGTGGTTCGGGAACTTGCCGCCGAAAGGGCCTAGCCGGATCGCCGCTCAGCGACGGTGTCATAGGAGCCGCAGGTAGCCGCCAACCGGCCTTCCGGCCCGGAGGTTGCGCTGACGCCGGGGCGACGGGTACCCAGGTACCGGCTTGACCCGCGACCCTCCCAGGCCCGGCACCGCGCGCAGCACCCCGGCACCGTACCGGACCTGCCACTTCTGACCGGACGGTGCCAACCCGCGTGCCAACTCTCCCCGGACCGTGCCACCTTGCCGCGGACGGGACATTTCGCACCCCCGTTTTCGCTGGGCGATGTCAGAGGTGTCGATTAGAATGTATGTACTAATCGAGTTCCTGACCTGCAGGATTACGACTAGGGAGGACGCCCGTGACCGCGCCCGCCTCCACGCCCCTCACCCCCTACGCGACGCTGCTCGGCTTCACCCGCTACGTCGACCGCACCGGCCCCACGAAGGCGACCTTCGTGGGCGGGCTGCGCAAGCAGCGCGCCAGCCGATCCGGCTTCAACCCGCACGGCCAGTTCGTCAAGGCGCTCAAGGCCGACATCGCCTTCCACACCGGCGGCACGCACCTCACCGGCGTGGTCGACGTGGTCAAGCCACGATGGCGCCCGCTCTACCAGGCGCTGGTGCCCGGCGCCACGGCCTGGCTGCACTCCCTCGGCGAGCCGGCGGCCGTCGACCTCGCCCAGACCCGCGACGCCCTGGCCATGCTGGGCGACCTACCCGTCAAGATCAACCCCCACTTCGGGGTACGCCACGCCGATGGCCGCGCCGAAGCGGTCCGCCTGCACTTCGACGAGACCCCACCGAGCGAGGAGTCGGTGCTCGCCACCCTGCACCTGATGGCCCGACACATGGACGCGGTGCTCCCGCGCGCCGAGCCGGTCCTGGTCGACGTCCGCCGTGGCCAGGCCCACCGCATGCCTACCGACGCCAAGCCTGACCAGATCGAACGTTGGCTGGCCGGCGAGGCCGCCGCCTTCCGCGCCATCTGGTCCACTGCCGCCTAACCACCTGCCGCCTAACCCCCCACCCACCGCGCCACGCGCCCCACCCGCCAAGATCCGCGCAACTTCGGGAACACTGCCGCCTCCCATTGCCAGGAGGCAGCAAGGACAGCGAAGTTGCGCGGATCTTGGCGTTCCGGCCCGACGGGCGTTATCCACAGGCGCTGCCGGCGAGCACGTCCGCCGACGAGGATCTGTCGACGGGCGGGTCGGCGATGGTCGTGTCGACGGGTACGGCTAGTGCGCAGTCGGGATGTCGTTCGGCGTACGTAGCATGTCCCGCGATCAAGATCCACGTGAGATGCGCGGTGGACGAAGTGCTTGGAAAGTGGGCGGTGTTCGTGACCGAAGACCAGCAGCCGTTGCCGAAGTCCTGGCTGAGCGCGGCGTACCCGCGACGCGACCGGGCGACCGCCCGACCGGTCCGGCCGGCTCCGGACGCGGCGGAGCAGGCGTGGAAGCTGCTGGAGCCGCGGCTCAACCGAGTCGAGCACACCCTGCGCAACGAGCGGGCCGAACCGCGGTACGCCAACGAGGCGCGGCCGTGGCTGTCCCCGGATGTCCCGCCGGACGGCTCGCCGCTCGGCGCGGCCGTGGTCTGCGGGCTGGTCGCCGAGGAACTGGGCTTCTTGCAGGGCAACGAGGCGGAGGTCTTCCCTGAGGCCTGGGTGGCCGGTCGGGGCGTGGTCTTCGCCGCGCGGGCCGCCGCCGAACTGGCCGACCTGGACCTGTCGCTCGGGGGCGGGGTCTTCCTTGTCCGCTACCGCGCGAACCGGACTCCGGGGAGGTTCGACGCCCTGGAGTTCCACCATGCGATGCACTTTCGCACCGTCGAGATCATGAGCCGGGTGCGCGCGCACCTGGCCGCCGCGCCCGAGTCCGAGTACCAGGCGGCGGTCGCCGCGCTCGCCGAGTACCGCCAGACACCTCGGCAGCGGGCGGTGACCTCGTTCCTCGCGCCGACCCGGACCGACTGGGTGACCGAGGACTGCGCGTTGGTGGCTGGTGGACAACCCGTTGACTCCAACAACCACTTCCTGCTGTTCCACGCCGTCAGCACCGTCGAGCAGTTGGACCAGGTCGTCGACAACTTCTGGTCGGGGGAGGCGACCCAGTCGCTCGCGCCGCTGGCCACCGTCCTCACCTCGGTCGGCCCGGCCGCGATGAGCCGGGTGATCCGGTGGTTGGACGGCGGCGACCTGAACGCCGAGAAGCGGCGCCGGGCATACTCCGCGCTGGCGGTCACCCCCACCGACGAGGCGTTTCAGACGCTGCTGGACCGGATCGGGGAGGCACCGGCGAAGGCCGCGCTCACCACCGCCGCGCAGCGGTACCCCGCCCGGGCGCTACGCCTGCTCGCGACCGCCGCCACCACGACCGCGGCGACATCGACCGCGGCGACAGCCGCGATCACGGACCTGCTGGCGGCACACGTCGCGAGCCATCCCACCGTGGTGGAGCGGGTCGTCCCGGACCTGCCCGAGGCGGCCCGGCAGCGGATCGGCGCCCTCGCCTCGACCGAGGACGGCGTACCGGACGCGCCGGCCGAACGGGTGCCGGCGGTGCTGCTCAGCCCGCCGTGGGAGGTGAAGCGTCCCACCCGCCGGGGCCGGCCCACCGTGCTGGCCGAGCTCACCTGCTCGGATCCGACGGTCATCGCCTGGGAGCCGGGCGAGCAGGAGCGCTGGCGGGTTCCGCAGCACCGCGTTCCGTACCAGTGGGACCGCGACGTGCCGCTGACCGGGGTGGCACAGCAGATCCGGGAGGGCACGGCTCGGGCCTACGACGAGGCCCCCTTCTTCATCCTGGGCCCGGACGAGCTGACCCGGCCGCTGTTGGCGCAGTGGTGGCCACGGGACCGCTATGAGGCATGGCATCACCTCCCGCCGCTGGTGGCCCGGTACGAACTCGCCGCGCTGCCGGCCGTGCTGCGGGTCGCCCAGGACGGGCCGGAGTTTGCCGCCCACGCGTTGCTGGCCTTTGCCGGACCGGAGATCGCCCTGCTGATGGCCGACTGGCTGGCCCGGCTCAAGAAGCAGCGGCCGGCAGCGCTGGCCTGGCTGACCCGGCACCCGGCCGCCGCCGCCCGGGCGCTGGTACCGGCGGCGTTGGGCAAGCCCGGGCAGCCCCGGAGGGCGGCCGAGCAGGCGTTGCGGGCGATCGTCGCGGCCGGGTACGACGCCGAGGTGCGCGCCGCGGCCGACGGGTACGGCCCACCGGCCCGGGCCGCGATCGACACACTCCTCGCGGTCGACCCGACGGAGCTGCTGCCGACGAAGGTGCCGCGGACGCCGGACTGGGCCGAGCCCGTCCTGCTGCCCCGGGTGTTGCTCCGGGATCGGGCCAGCGCGCTGCCGGAGGCGTCGGTACGACACCTGACCACCATGCTGGCCCTCGGCGCGGCGGGCGAGGAGTCCGCCTGGACGGGTGGGGTCCGGGCCGGGATGGATACCATCCGCGGGGCCTGCGACCCGGCGAGTCTGGCCGAGTTCGGCTGGGCGCTGTTCGAACGCTGGCGTTCGACCGGAATGCCGTCGAAGGAGAGCTGGGCGCTGGGCGCCCTGGGCCTGGTCGGCGACGACGACACGGTCCGCCGGCTGGCACCGCTGATCCGGGCCTGGCCGGGCGAGGGCGGGAACAACCGTGCCCTGGCCGGGCTGGAGGTGCTTGTCACGATCGGCAGCGATACGGCGCTGCTGGAGCTGAACCGGATCGCCGAGCAGGTGACGTTCAAGGCGCTGCGGGAGCGGGCGGCCCAACTGACCGCCGAGGTGGCCGCCGAGCGCGACCTCGGCCCGGAGCAGTAGGGCGACCTACTGGTGCCCGAACAAGGACGCCCGGGCCGTTGCCGACAACCAGGTCGGACGGCTCCCTGAGGTCCCGCTGACCCGGACCGCCAAGATCCGCGCAACTTCGGGGATCCTGCTCTCTCACCAGCTCGTGAGACAACAGTTTTCGCCGAACCTGCGCGGATCTTGGGGTCGGGCGCGGGGTGGGTCAGGCGGCGGGGAGGTACTTGGTCAGGTCGTCGAGGATCTTGTTGGCGGCGCCGACCCCGATGCCGGTCATCCAGACCTCGTCGGCGACCGGGTACGCCTTGCCGGCCTTGACGGCGCCGAGACCCTTCCACAGGGTGCCGCCGGCCATCTTGGCCTGCTCGGCGGCGGCCTTGTCGCCGTACGCGGTCACGAAGATGACGTCGCCGTCGACCTCGTTGATCCGCTCGGGGCTGACCTGGTCGAAGCGCTTGTCCTCCTTGGCGGCGAGCAGCTGCCGCTCGGGGCGGCCCAGGCCGGTGTCGCCGATCACGATGCCGGAGAACGAGTCCGGCCCGTACACCCGGATGGCGCCGGGCATGAAGCGGACGATCGACACCTTGCGGGCGGCGGCGTCGCCGAGCGTGGCGCCGAAGTCCTTGGCCCGCTTCTCGTACGCGCCGAGCAGGTCCTTGGCCTGCTGTTCGCGGCCGAGCGCCTTGCCGTCGAGGAGGAGGTTCTCCTTCCAGGTGATGCCCACCTTCTCGGTGAACACGGTCGGCGCGATGGCGGCCAGCTCGTCGTAGAACTTCTCCTGGCGGAACTTGCTGCCGAGGATGAGGTCCGGCTTCAGCGCGTTGATCGCCTCCAGGTCGGGCTCGGTGAGCACCCCGACCTCCTTGATGCCGGCGAGCTTGTCCGCGCCGAAGTAGGTCGGCCAGCTCCTGGCCTCACCGGCGGTGGCGGCGCCAACCGGCGTGATGCCCAGCGACAGCGCCGTGTCGATCTTGTCGGTGTCGAGCACGACGACGCGCTTGGGCTCGGCCGGGACCTTGGTGGTGCCCATGGCGTGGGTGATCTCCCGGGTCTCCCCGGTGGTGGAGCCGGCGACCGGGTCGCTCTCACCGCAGGCGGTGAGTCCGACGCCGAGGGCGACGGCCGCGGCGAGAGCGGCGACGAGACGACGCATCAGAGTCCTTTCGAGGGGTACGAGCCGGCGAGCGGGGTGTCCGCGTCGCCGCTGGCGGGTCGGGCGTCCGGCACGGACGCAACCGACGAGTCGGGGCCGCCCACGCCGCCAGGCGCGGCGGCCGGGTTGGCCGGGTCGACAGGCGTGACGTCGGGTCCGCTCGCGCCGGCCGGCGGTGTGGCCGGGACGGAGGTGCCGCCGGTGTACGCGGGCACCACCAGCGGTGCCCCGGTCACCGGGCAGGGCACGACCACGCAGGCCAGTCCGAAGACGTCGCGGACCAGGTCGGCGGTGAGGATCTCCCGGGGCGGCCCGGCGGCGACGACCGCGCCGCCGCGCATCGCGACCAGGTGATCGGCGTAGCGGGCGGCCTGGTTGAGGTCGTGCAGCACGGCCACGACGGTGCGACCGCGCTCGACGCGCAGCCGGTGCAGGAGGTCCAGCACCTCCACCTGGTGGGCCAGGTCGAGGAAGGTGGTCGGCTCGTCGAGCAGCAGGGCGTCGGTGTCCTGGGCGAGCGTCATGGCGATCCACACCCGCTGCCGCTGGCCGCCGGAGAGGCTGTCCACCGGCCGGTCGGCCAGGTCGGTCACGTCGGCCAGGGCCATCGCCTGGTCCACCGCCGCGCCGTCCTCCGACGACCACTGCCGCCACCAGCGCTGGTAGGGCTGCCGGCCACGCCCGACGAGGTCGGCCACGGTGACGCCCTCGGGCACCAGCGGGCTCTGCGGCAGGACGCCGAGGCGGCGGGCCACCTCCCGGGTCGGCAGGTCGCGGATGGCGCTGCCGTCCAGCAGCACCGTGCCTCTGCGCGGGGTGAGCAGCCGCGCCATCGTGCGCAGCAGGGTGGACTTGCCGCACGCGTTCGGCCCGACGATCACGGTGAACGCGTCGGTCGGCAGGTCCAGGTCGAGACCGTCGAGCACGGTCCGCTCGTCGTAGCCGGCGACCAGGTCGCGGGTGGAGAGCATCACACGACTCCTTGAGGCGTCACGACGACCGCCGCCGTCCGCGCAGCAGCAGGAAGATCAGGTACGGGCCGCCGATCGCGGCGGTCAGCACACCGGCGGGCAGTTGGGTGGGTGCGATCAGTCGCCGCCCGGCCAGGTCGGCCAGCACCAGCAGCAGCGCGCCGAGCAGCGCCGCGCAGACCAGCGGCGGCCGTTCGGCCCGCACCAGCCGACGGGCCAGCTGGGGGGCGACCAACGCCACGAAGTCGACGGCGCCGACCTGGGCGGTGACCATCGCGGCGACGAGCACGCCGGTGCCGGCGAGGCCGATCCGGCGGGCCACCGGGCGCAACCCGACGCCGCGGGCGGTGTCGTCGTCCAGGGCGGTGCTGTTCAGCGCCCAGCCGGCCCAGGCCAGCACCGGCAGCAGCACCAGCAGGGTGCCGGCGATCCAGGCGGCCTCGGTCCAGCCCTTTCCGGCCAGGGTGCCGATCAGCCAGATCTGCGCGCGCAGCCCGTCGATCGGGTCGGCGGTGAGCATGACCACCTCGGTCAGTGCCCGGAAGGCGAAGGCGACCGCCACCCCGGCGAGCACGAACCGCTGCGCGGCCAGCCCGTGCCGGGCACCGAGGGCGAACAGCAGCACCGCCGCGAGCAGCCCGCCCACCAGCGCGGTGGGTGCCACCAGGACGGCGGCCATTCCGCTGGTCAGCGCCACGGTGGCGGCGAGGCCGGCACCCTGGGTGATGCCGATGACGTCCGGGCTGGCGAGGGGGTTGCGGGCCACGCTCTGGATCAGGGTGCCGGCCACGCCGAACGCGGCGCCGGCCACCGCGGCGAGCACGACCCGCGGCAGTCGCAGATCAAAGACAACCAGGTCGTACGGGGTGCCGGCACCGGAGAGGGCGCGCAGCACGTCGGCCGGGGCGACGTACGGGGTGCCCAGCGAGAGGCTGAGCACGACGGCCAGCAGGAGCAGCACGGTCAGCACGGCGGCCACCAGCACCGCGCGGCGGCGGATCAGCAGGCTGACCGGGCCGAGGCGCAGCAGCGACCGTCCGGGCAGCCGCGCGCTCTCGCCGTCGGACGTCGTGGCGGGTGTGGTGGCCAGGGAGCCGGAGGGGCGGTGGGTGGTGGTCACGCGGTCACCACCCGGGCGCGGCGGACCAGCACGGCCAGCAGCGGCGCACCGATCAGCGCGGTGACGATCCCGGCCGGTATCTCGCCGGGCGGGGCGACGAGCCGGCCGACGATGTCGGCGCCGAGCAGCAGCGCCGGCCCGAGCAGGGCGGAGACGGCGAGGGTCCAGCGGTGGTCCGCGCCGACCAGGGCGCGGGCGAGGTGCGGCACGGCCAACCCGACGAAGGCGACCGGCCCGGCCGCCGCGACCGCGGCCCCGGTCAGCAGCACCGCGGCGAGACCACCCCCGAGGCGAACCAGCCCGATCCGGTGGCCGAGGCCGCGGGCCACGTCGTCGCCGAGGGCCAGCGCGTCCAGACCTCGGGCCACCAGGGCGGCCAGCACCAGACCGACGAGGACGAAGGGCAGCACCTGCGCGGCGACCGACAGGTCCCGGCCGGCCAGCCCGCCGACCACCCAGAACCGGTACTCCTCGAACGTGCGGGCGTCGATGCTGAGCAGCGCGTACACCCCGGAGGCCAGGCTGGCGTCGAGCGCCGCGCCGACCAGCGCGAGGGTGACCGGGCTGGCGCCCTCGCGGGCCCGGGCGGCGATGGCGAAGACCAGCAGCCCGGCGATCAGCGCCCCGGCGATGCCGAACCAGACGTACCCGGCGAGCGTGCCGATGCCGAAGACGGAGATGGCAAGCACCACACCGAACGACGCGCCCGCGCTGATGCCGAGGATGCGGGGCTCGGCCAGAGGGTTGCGGGTGAGCGCCTGGAACAACACGCCGGCCACGGCGAGCGCGAGCCCGACGGCGAGACCGAGCGCGGTACGCGGCATCCGCAGCTCGCGGACGATGGTGCTGGCGTCACCGCCGTCCGGCGCGACAAGCGCGTGCCAGACCTGGTCGACGCCGAGTTGCCGGCTGCCGAGCGCGAAGCTGGCCAGCACGGCGAGCAACAGCGCCAGCACGGCCACGACGGTGACGGCCACCCGGCGGCCGGTACGCGTGCCGGACCGACTGCGGGCCGGGGTCGGCCGGGTGGCGAGGGTGGTCACGAGTCTCCTGCACGTTCGCGCTTAGGTTCGCCTTACCTTAGCCGACCTACTGAGGGTCGCCTAACTCGCATTCATCGATCTGGGGTGGGCTGACCAGGGCGGACGCCCGCGCGCGCGGGGTGGCGCGCCTAGGGTGGGGGCATGCGATTCGACCAGCACACGGTCGTGCTCCTGGTCCGACCGGCGGACGTCCCGGAGCTGCCGCTGGACGCCGTCGACCGGTTGCAGGACGCCCATCTGGCTCATCAGGCAGGGCTGGTGGAGCAGGGCCTCGTGCTCGCGGCCGGCCCGTTCCTGGGCGGCGACGACGAGCGGCTGCACGGCTTCGCCGTGCTCTCCATCGCCCCGGACGAGGCCCGCGAGCTGTACCGGAACGATCCGGCGGTACGGGCCGGGCGGCTGACCGTGCGGGTGATGAGCTGGATGGTGCCGGAGGGCAACGTGCGCTTCGAGAGCGTCCCGATGCCCCGGTCGATGCTGGAGGCGGCGACCGGCGACTGACGTCAGCCGGGCAGATCCCCGATCGGGACCACCCGCAGGGCGTCCATCTCGCCGACGATCACCCGCAGTGACGGGAAGTGGTCCCGCAGCACCTGCCGGCACGAGTCACACGGCGGGATGGCCTCGCGGCCCCGGTCGGCCACCGTGACGATCGTCTCGAGCGCGGTCACGCCCTGCGTCGCGGCCGTGCCGATCACGACCAGTTCCGCGCAGGAGCCGCCGGAGACGTGGTTCACGTTCACGCCGGTGAAGACCCGCCCGTCGGCGGTCCGGGCGGCCGACGCGACGGTGTGGCTCTGGCTGCGACAACGCAGTTTGGCAACCGCCGTGGCGGCCTGCACCAACGCCCGGTCGGTGTCCCGCAGCTCCATCCCGGCCCCCAGCGCTCGACGTCGACCGCCAACTCTAGGTCCCGTGCGTGGCCGTCCGAGGACCGGCCGCGCGGTAACCCGGGGGCGGTACGCCGCCGCGCTGCCTATCCTTGGGCACGACATGCAGAATCCAACCGCCTCCGCCGCGACCGACTCGACTCGCGAGCTGCACCGCCGCCTCGATCCCCTGATGTTCCGCGACCAGCGCCGGCTCCAGCGGCGACTGGACGGCGCCCGCAGGCTGCGCGACCCGCAGCGCAGGGAGGCGGCGCTTACCGAGATCACCGCCGACCTGGTCCGGGCCGAGCAGCGGATTGCCACCCGCCGTGCGGCGGTGCCCGTGATCACGTACCCGGCGGGGTTGCCGGTCAGTGAGCGCAAGGACGACATCGCCGCCGCCATCCGTGATCACCAGGTGGTGATCGTGGCGGGCGAGACCGGCTCCGGCAAGACGACCCAGCTCCCCAAGATCTGCCTGGAACTGGGGCGCGGCGTGCACGGCCTGATCGGGCACACCCAGCCCCGCCGGCTGGCCGCCCGGACGGTGGCCGACCGGATCGCCGACGAGCTGGGCACCGAGCTGGGTGACGTGGTCGGCTACAAGGTGCGTTTCTCCGACCAGGTCAGCGAGCGCAGCCTGGTGAAACTGATGACCGACGGCATCCTGCTGGCCGAGCTGCAGACCGACCGGATGCTCCGTCAGTACGACACGTTGATCATCGACGAGGCGCACGAGCGCAGCCTCAACATCGACTTCATCCTCGGGTACCTGCGGGAGCTGCTGCCCCGGCGACCCGACCTCAAGGTGATCATCACCTCGGCGACCATCGAGACCGGCCGGTTCGCCCGGCACTTCGCCGGGCCGCCGACGGCCGACGAGCCGGAGGGCGTACCGGCGCCGGTGGTCGAGGTCTCGGGCCGCACCTACCCGGTGGAGGTGCGCTACCGGCCACTCGTCGAGCTCGCCGACGGCGAGGAGGACAGTGACGGCGACGAGGAGACGGTCCGCGACCAGATCCAGGCCATCGGCGACGCCGTCGAGGAGCTGGCCGC
This sequence comes from Micromonospora sp. CA-259024, assembly GCF_050936255.1. Taxonomy (NCBI): domain Bacteria; kingdom Bacillati; phylum Actinomycetota; class Actinomycetes; order Micromonosporales; family Micromonosporaceae; genus Micromonospora; species Micromonospora sp. CA-259024. The sequence continues at coordinate 3,362,235 of NZ_JBNJND010000001.1, forward strand.
CGAGGGCCCTGGTGACATCCTGGTCTTCCTCAGCGGCGAACGGGAGATCCGCGACACCGCCGACGCGCTGGGCAAGCTCGTCCAGAAGAAGCGGTCGCTGCTCGGCACCGAGATCCTGCCGCTGTACGCGCGGCTCTCCTCAGCCGAGCAGCACCGGGTCTTCGCCGCGCACAGCTCACGCCGGGTGGTGCTCGCCACCAACGTCGCGGAGACCTCACTGACCGTGCCCGGCATCAAGTACGTGGTGGACCCGGGCACCGCGCGGATCTCCCGCTACTCCAGCCGGCTGAAGGTGCAGCGGCTGCCGATCGAGCCGATCTCCCAGGCGTCGGCCAACCAGCGCAAGGGCCGCTGCGGTCGCACCTCGGACGGCATCTGCATCCGCCTCTACGACGAGCAGGACTTCCTGTCCCGCCCCGAGTTCACCGACCCGGAGATCCTGCGCACCAACCTGGCGTCGGTCATCCTCCAGATGACCGCGATCGGGCTCGGCGACCTCGCCGCGTTCCCCTTCATCGACCCACCGGACAAGCGCAACATCGCCGACGGCGTCAACCTGCTGCACGAGTTGGGCGCGTTGGACCCGGCCGAGGCCGACCCGGCGAAGCGGCTGACCGCGCTGGGCCGGCGGCTGGCCCAACTGCCGGTCGACCCGCGCCTGGCCCGGATGGTGGTCGAGGGCGAGCGCAACGGGTGCGCCACCGAGGTGCTGGTGATCGCCGCCGCGCTCTCGATCCAGGACCCGCGCGAGCGGCCGGCGGAGAAGCAGGCCCAGGCCGACCAGGCACACGCCCGGTTCGCCGACAAGGAGTCGGACTTCGTCGCCTTCCTCAACCTGTGGCGCTACCTGCGCGAGCAGCAGCGGGAGCTGTCCTCCAGCGCGTTCCGCCGGATGTGCAAGGCGGAGTACCTGAACTACCTGCGGATCCGCGAGTGGCAGGACATCGTCAGCCAACTGCGCCAGGTGCTGCGTACCCCGCAGGAGGGCGACCGGCGCGGCGGGCGGCCGGCACGCGACACCTCCGACGGCGCGGACGCCGGCCGGGGTGAGAGCCGCCGCGGCGGCGCTGATCTGCCGGAGGAGATCGACACCCCGAAGGTGCACCAGTCGCTGCTTCCCGGCCTGCTGTCGCACGTCGGCCTGAAGGACGCCCAGAAGCACGAGTACCTGGGCGCGCGGGGCGCGAAGTTCGGGCTCTTCCCCGGCTCGGCGTTGTTCAAGAAGCCGCCGCGCTGGGTGATGGCCGCCGAGTTGGTGGAGACCTCCCGGCTCTGGGGCCGGATCGCCGGCCGGGTCGAACCGGAGTGGGTCGAACCGCTCGCGCAGCACCTGGTCAAGCGCAGCTACAGCGAGCCGCACTGGGAGAAGAAGCAGGCCGCGGTGATGGCCTACGAGAAGATCACCCTGTACGGCGTCCCGCTGGTCACCTCCCGCAAGGTCAACTTCGGGCGGATCGACCCGACGCTGAGCCGGGAGCTGTTCATCCGGCACGCGCTGGTGGAGGGCGACTGGCAGACCCACCACCAGTTCTGGGCGGACAACAAACGGCTGCTCGCCGACATCGAGGAGCTGGAGAGCCGGGCCCGACGCCGCGACATCCTGGTCGACGACGAGACCATCTTCGGCTTCTACGACCAGCGGATCCCCGCCGACGTGCTGTCCGGGCGGCACTTCGACTCCTGGTGGAAGAAGACCCGCCGCGACCAGCCCGATCTGCTCACCTTCACCCGCGACCTGCTGGTCAACGACGGCCGGCCGGGGGTGGACGAGGGCGACTACCCGGACGAGTGGCAGGCCGACGGGGTGAGCCTCCCGCTGACCTACCGCTTCGAGCCGGGTACGCCGACCGACGGTGTCACCGTCGACATCCCGCTGCCGCTGCTCAACCAGGTGCCGTCGGAGAGCTTCGACTGGCAGGTGCCGGGGCTGCGCGAGGAGACGGTGATCGCCCTGATCCGCTCGCTGCCGAAGGCGATACGCCGCAACTTCGTCCCGGTGCCGGACTACGCCCGGGCCGCCCTGGCGGCGATCACTCCCGGCGAGGAGTCGCTGCTGGACGCGCTCACCCGGCAGCTGCGCCGGATGACCGGTGTGACCGTGCCCCGGGACGCCTGGGAGCCGGGCAAGCTGCCGGCGCACCTGCGGGTGACCTTCCGGGTGCTCGGCGACGACGAGAAGCCGGTCGCCGAGGGCAAGGACCTACCGGCCCTGCAACGCCAGCTCCGCCAGGAGGTACGCCAGGTGGTGGCGGCCGCCGCGCCGGAGGTGGCCCGTACCGGTCTGCGGGAGTGGAGCATCGGCACGCTGCCGCGGACCATCGAGCAGGTCCGCGCCGGTTACGCGGTGACCGCGTACCCGGCGCTGGTCGACGAGGGCGCGACGGTCGGGGTGAAGGTGTTCGACTCCCCCGCCGAGGCGGAGGCGGCGCACTGGGCCGGCACCCGCCGGCTGCTGCGGCTCACCGTGCCGTCCCCGGCGCGGTTCCTCCAGGGCCGGCTGAACAACGAGGCGAAGCTGGCGCTGAGCCGCAACCCGCACGGTGGTGTGCAGGAGCTGATCGAGGACGCGGCGGGCGCGGCCATCGATCGGCTGATCGACGCGGCGGGCGGACCGGCGTGGGACGCCGACGGTTTCGCGGCGCTGCGCGAGAGGGTCCGCGCCGACCTGGTCGACACCGTGGTCGAGGTGATGGACCGGGTACGCAAGGTCCTCGCCGCCGCGTACGCCGTGGAGCAGCGGCTCGGCGCCACCCGCAACCTCGCCGTGGTGGCCGCGCTGGCCGACATCCGCAACCAGCTCGCCGGGCTGGTGCACGCCGGTTTCATCACCGAGACCGGGTACGCGCGGCTGCCCGACCTGCTGCGCTACCTCACCGCCATCGAGCGCCGGCTGGACCGGCTGGGGGGCAACCCGCAGCGCGACCGCCAGCAGCAGGACCGGGTCGCGGTGGTGCAGAAGGAGTACGCCGACCTGCTCGCCGCACTGCCACCGGCACGCCGCCAGGAGACCGCGGTCCGGCAGATCCGCTGGATGATCGAGGAGTTGCGGGTGAACGTCTTCGCCCAGGCGCTGGGCACCCCGTATCCCGTCTCCGAGCAGCGGATCTACCGTGCGATGGACGACGTCGAGGGTCGCTGAGCCGGCCCGGCCGCGAGGGCGGCCGGGCCTCGTCGTGGAGTCGGTCAGGACAGCGGCTCGACGCCCGGCGGCAGCTCGCCTCGGTCGATCGCCGACTGGATGTAGTCGAGCAGGATCCGCCGAAGCTCCCGACCGGCGTGGGTGGGCACGATGTCGCGGCGGCGGGCCACCGCGATGGTCCGCCGCACCCCGGGCGGGGCCAGCGGGGTGATTCGCACCCCCGGCCGGCGGGCCAGCACGATGCCCGGCACCAACGCGATGCCGAGCCCTGCCTCGACGAAGCTGAGCACGGCGTCCATCTCGCCTCCGTCCACCGCGAAGGTCGGTTCGAAGCCGGCCTCCCGACACGCCTGGATGGTGGCGTCGCGCAGGTCGTACCCCTCCCGGAACATCACCATCGGCTGGTCGCGCAGGTCGGTGATGTGCAGCTCCCCGGTCACCGACGCGGTCGGCACCTCGCCCACCGAGGCCACCACCAGGCTCTCCCGCAGGATCGGGTCGACGCGCAGCCCGGGGTCGGCTCCCTGGGCCGGCATGATGATCAGGGCCAGGTCGAGGTCACCGCGGAGCAGGTCGCGCACCAGGTCCTGCGACCCGCCCTCCTCGACGCGGAGGTCGATGGTGGGGTGCGCGTCGCGGAACCGGCGCAGCACCGGCGGGGCAAGTGAGGTGGCCAGACTCGGGGTGGCCCCGAGCCGGACCCGGCCCCGGCGCAGCCCGACCAACTCCTGGACCTCGCGGGTCGCGGTCTCCACGTCGGCGAGGATCCGGGTCGCCAGCGGCAACAGCACCTCACCCGCCGCGGTGAGCGCGATGTTGCCCCTTACCCGCTCGAACAGCGGTGCGCCGAGGTCGGCCTCCAGAGCGTGAATTTGCTTACTGAGAGAAGGCTGAGTGATGCCGACGATGTCGGCGGCTTGGGTGAAATGTCGTACTTCGGCCACCGCAACGAAGTACCGGAGCTGATGGAGCTGCATCTACATAGCCTACGGCTATCAACACTACGAGTTTGATGCATTGGACGACTGATCAAAGTCCTCCTAGCGTCGGTCGTGTGGTAATCACGAAAACTCGGTCGCCCATCCGCTCGAACGTCGGCCTCAAGGCCGTCATGGCGGTGACGGGCATCCTGCTGGCGCTGTTCCTGATCTTGCACATGCTCGGGAACCTGAAGGTGTTCACGGGGGAGACCTCGTTCGACCACTACGCGCACTGGCTGCGCGACATCGGCAAGCCGCTGCTGCCCGGCGTCTGGTTCCTGTGGATCCTGCGCACCGTGCTGGTGGTGGCGGTCGTGGCCCACATCGTGGCCGCCACCGTGCTGGCCATGCGTGCCCGCGCCGCCCGGCCCGTCAAGTACGCCCACCGCAAGAAGGTCAACGGCAGCTACGCGGCCCGCACGATGCGCTGGGGTGGAGTGATCATCCTGCTCTTCGTGATCTACCACCTCCTGGACCTGACCACCGGCACGCTGAACCCGGTCGGCGACGCCAGCAAGCCGTACGGCAACGTCGTCGCCGACTTCGCGCCGGAGCGCTGGTACGTCACGCTCTTCTACACGCTCGCCATCGTCGCGGTGGGCTTCCACCTGCGCCACGGCGCGTTCAGCGCGTTCCGCAGCCTCGGCCAGCAGACACCGCGCGGCGAGCGCAGGGCGCGCACCGCGGCGCTGATCTTCGCCGTGCTGCTCTGCGCCGGGTACCTGGTGGTCCCGTTCGCCGTACTCACCGGATTGGTGTCCTGACATGGAACTCTTCACCGAGGGCGACCCGATCGCCGACACCAAGGCTCCCGCCGGCCCGATCGAGAAGCGCTGGGACACCCGGCGCTTCGAGGCCAAGCTGGTCAACCCGGCCAACCGACGCAAGATGACGGTGATCGTGGTCGGCACCGGCCTGGCCGGCGGCTCGGCCGCGGCGACCCTGGCCGAGCAGGGCTACCACGTCAAGTCCTACTGCTACCAGGACAGCCCGCGCCGGGCGCACTCCATCGCGGCACAGGGCGGCATCAACGCGGCGAAGAACTACCGCAACGACGGCGACTCCGTGCACCGGCTGTTCTACGACACCGTCAAGGGCGGCGACTTCCGCTCCCGGGAGTCGAACGTGCACCGGCTCGCCGAGGTCTCGGTCAACATCATCGACCAGTGCGTCGCCCAGGGCGTACCGTTCGCCCGCGAGTACGGCGGCCTGCTGGACACCCGCTCCTTCGGTGGCGCCCAGGTGCAGCGCACCTTCTACGCCCGGGGCCAGACGGGCCAGCAGCTGCTGCTCGGCGCGTACCAGGCGCTGGAGCGGCAGATCGGCCTGGGCAACGTGGAGATGAACGCCCGCCACGAGATGCTGGAGCTGGTCCTCGTGGACGGCAAGGCCCGGGGCATCGTCGTCCGGGACCTGGTCACCGGCGAGATCAGCACCGAGATGGCCGATGCCGTGGTGCTCGCCTCCGGCGGCTACGGCAACGTCTTCTACCTCTCCACCAACGCCAAGGGCTGCAACGTCACCGCCACCTGGCGGGCGCACCGCAAGGGCGCGTACTTCGCCAACCCGTGCTACACCCAGATCCACCCGACCTGCATCCCGGTCTCCGGCGACCACCAGTCGAAGCTGACCCTGATGAGCGAGTCGCTGCGCAACGACGGCCGGGTCTGGGTGCCGAAGACCAAGGACGACGACCGCAGCCCGAAGGACATCCCCGAGGACGAGCGGGACTACTACCTGGAGAGGATCTACCCCTCCTTCGGCAACCTGGTCCCCCGCGACATCGCGTCCCGCGCCGCGAAGAACGTCTGCGACGAGGGCCGGGGCGTCGGGCCGACCAAGCTCGGCGTCTACCTCGACTTCGCCGACGCGATCAACCGGCTGGGCCGCAAGGCCATCGAGGCCAAGTACGGCAACCTCTTCGAGATGTACGAGCGGATCACCGGCGAGGACCCGTACGAGGTGCCGATGCGGATCTACCCCGCCGTGCACTACACGATGGGTGGCCTGTGGGTCGACTACGACCTCCAGTCGAGCATCCCCGGCCTGTTCGTGATCGGCGAGGCGAACTTCTCCGACCACGGCGCCAACCGGCTCGGTGCCTCGGCGCTGATGCAGGGCCTCGCCGACGGCTACTTCGTGCTGCCCACCACCATCGCCAACTACCTGGCCTCGGGTCCGTTGGAGAAGGTCGACGCCAGCCACCCGGCGGCGGTCGAGGCGCGCACCGACGTGGAGGACCGCGTCCGCCGGCTACTCGCGGTCAACGGCGACCGGACCGTGGACTCGTTCCACCGGGAGCTGGGCCAGATCATGTGGGAACACTGCGGCATGGAGCGCAGCGAGGCCGGGCTGCGCAAGGCGATCGACGAGATCCGCGCCCTGCGCGAGGCGTTCTGGCAGCGGGTCAAGGTGTCCGGCACCGGCGAGGAGCTCAACCAGTCGCTGGAGAAGGCCGGCCGGGTCGCCGACTTCTTCGAACTGGCCGAGCTGATGTGCATCGACGCCCTGCACCGCGAGGAGTCCTGCGGCGGCCACTTCCGGGCCGAGCACCAGACCCCCGACGGTGAGGCGCAGCGCGACGACGACCGGTTCGCGTACGTGGCGGCCTGGGAGTTCACCGCCGACGGCGAGCCCTCGGTGCTGCACAAGGAAGACCTGAAGTTCGAATACGTCCACCCCACGCAGCGGAGCTACAAGTGAACCTGACCCTGCGCATCTGGCGCCAGAAGGGCCCTGAGGACAAGGGTCGGATGGTGACCTACCCGGTCGACGACGTGTCCCCGGACATGTCGTTCCTGGAGATGCTCGACGTGCTCAACGAGCGGCTGATCCTCGCTGGCGAGGACCCGGTGGCGTTCGACCACGACTGCCGTGAGGGCATCTGCGGCATGTGCGGCCTGATGATCAACGGTGACGCGCACGGGCCGCAGCGCGGCACCACGGCGTGCCAGCTGCACATGCGGCAGTTCACCGACGGCGAGACGATCGACATCGAGCCGTGGCGGGCCAGCGCCTTCCCGGTCGTCAAGGACCTGGTGGTCAACCGGAGCGCCTTCGACAAGATCATCGCCGCCGGTGGTTACGTCACCGCGCCGACCGGCAGCGCACCCGAGGCGCACTCCACCCCGGTGGCCAAGGCCAACGCGGACGCCGCCTTCGAGTCGGCCGCCTGCATCGGCTGCGGCGCGTGCGTGGCGGCCTGCCCGAACGGCTCCGGCATGCTCTTCACCGCCGCCAAGCTCACCCAGCTCTCGCTGCTGCCGCAGGGCCAGCCCGAGCGGTACACCCGGGTGATCGGCATGGTCGACGCGCACGACGAGGCCGGCTTCGGCGGCTGCACCAACGCGGGTGAGTGCACCCCGGCCTGCCCGAAGGGCATCCCGCTGAACACCATCGGCCGGCTCAACCGCGACTACCTCACCGCCACCGCGAAGGGCGCCGGCAACACCCCCGGCTCCTGACGTCCACCGGCACCACGCCAGACCGCCGTATCCCTTCCTGGGTACGGCGGTCTGGCGTTCGGCGTTTGGCGGTCGGCGGTCGGCGGTCGGCGGTCGGCGGTCTGGCGTTCGGCCGGGCGGTTGCGGTCCGAGCCGGCACCCAGATGAGTGCGTCTGATCGTGACAGTCGGAAGTGCTGGACAGCGGCGGCGCAACCTCGAAGCGGGTGACGCCGCCGCTGCACCTCACACGGTCGCCTGTGCGGCCGGCTGCGCGGTGGTCACTGGGTCGGTGGCCGGGCGTCGCCGGCGCAGGCTGCTTGCGAGACACAGCAGCATGCCGAGCGTCAGCCACGTGGCGAGGACGATGATCGAATGGGTGGCGCCGCGGCCGTCGAAGAAGGCGGTGGATCGCAGCAGCCAGCCTCCCGCGCCGGGCGGTAGCAGTTGGCCGAGCGTGCCGGACCAGCCGGGCAGCATCTCGGGCGCGGTCGCGGTGCCCGACAAGGGATTGCCGATGAGCATCATCGTGGCCGCGCCCAGGCCGAGCCCGGCGTATCCGAGCAGGGACTCCAGCCCGAGGATGCTCAGGGAGGTGGCCGCGACGGTCAGGGCGACCGCGCCGGTGTTCGCCCAGTAGGAGCCGGTCAGGGAGCCGAGCCAGAACTGCAGAATCGCCGACACGGCCAGGCCGCCGGTGACGGCGAAGGCGAGCGCTCCGATGACCCGACGGGTGGTACCAAGGACGAGTCTGGTCAGCAGAAGTGCGGCGAGCAGACCGCCCATGACGAGGGGCAGCCCTCCGGCGGCCAGCCCGGCGCCACGCGGGTCGTCGGCCGGCAGCGGGACGAGGTCACGGACGGCGGCCTCCGTGCCGGCGCCCTGGGACTGCGGCTGGCTGAGCGCGGTGGCGATGCCGTTGAGGGTCTGGGCGACGGCCGCGCTGGCGGCGGTGGCGAGGATGACCTGTGGGGCGCCGGAGCTGACGTCGATCGCCCCGTACACGTCGCGGTCGCGGATGAGCTGGTCGGCGGCGGCGGTGTCGGCGACCTCGGTGATCTCGAAGGCGTCGGGAAGGCGCTCGTCGAGGACGGCGCTGATCTGTCTGACCGCAGGTGCCGGCCCGGCGACGGCGATCGGCACGTCGTGCACCGACGAACGTATCGAGGGCCAGGCGAAGGCCGTCAGCAGCACGCTGACGGCCACCGTGAGCAGGGCGACGGCCCGGGCCACCGCCGTCCAGGGCGACGGCGATGCGTCGGTTGCCGGCTGGGCCTGAACGGCCATGTTGCCTCCTCCGGATCGGGCGGTGTTCATCGCAGGGTGAGCGGGGTTGCGGACTCGACGCGGGTGAGCTTTTCCGGATTGCGGACGTAGTAGAGGCCGGTGATGCCGCCGTCCTCGACACGGACGGCGAGGACGCCGTCGAGCTGGCCGTCCAGGCGCAGCACGAGTGATGGGTTGCCGTTGACCACGGTGGGCTCGGCGGTGAGGATGCTGTCCACCTTGGCGATGCCGGTGACGAACATGCGGGCCACCTTGTCGGCGCCGATGACCGGCCGCAACGCGGCCTGTTTGATACCGCCGCCATCGGCCACCAGGACCACGTCTGGGGCGAGCACGTCGAGCAGGCCCCGCAGGTCCCCGGTTTCGATCGCGTGCCGCAACGAGTCCAGTGCCGCCCGGGTCAGGCTCGCCGGGACCACCTGGCGCGGGCGGCGGGCGTCGACGTGCTGGCGGGCGCGGTATGCGATCTGGCGGACCGCCGAGGGGCTCTTGTCGAGGGCTGCCGCGATCTCGTCGTAACTGACGTCGAAGACTTCACGTAGGACGAACACGGCGCGTTCGGTCGGCGCCAACGTTTCGAGGACGAGCATGAGCGCCATCGACATGTTCTCCGCGAGCTCGACGTCGTCGGCCACGTCCGGTGCGGTGAGCAGCGGCTCCGGCAGCCAGGAGCCGACGTACGCCTCCTTGCGACGCTGCATGGTACGCAGCCGGTTGAGCGCCTGCCGGGTGGTGATCCGGACCAGGTAGGCCCGCTGGTCGTTCACCCGCGCCAGGTCCACTTTGACCCAGCGCAGCCAGGTCTCCTGAAGGACGTCTTCGGCGTCGGCCGCCGATCCGAGCATCTCGTAGGCGACGGTGAACAGCAGGTTCCGGTGGGCCACGAAGGTGTCGGTGGCAGGGTCGGCTGGTGGCGTATTCACTGCGAGACCTTCCATTTCCTGGTCGGTTCAGCGGGCGGCGAGCGCCTGGAGCCGCTGACGACGGGTGTCGTCGCGGAACTTCCAGGTGTAGGAGCCAGGCTTGCGCGCCTCATGCGCCAGGTGCTCGATCAGGCCGGGGAAACTGCTGCTCTTGATCTTCGCGCCGAGGAGGCCGCCGACAGCGAAACCTTTGGCAACGTCGTTCTTCGAGGCGATCTGTACGGTGGCGGCGCCGTGGCCCAGGCTGACGCACTGCCCGAAGAAGCCGATGGCGATGGTCGTGGGTTGTCCGCCCGCGATCCGAGCGAGCACGGTGTCGGCCGCATGCGCGCCGAGTGGATTGGCCGACTGGCAGCTCATCCGTAGCGGCATGTCCGACGGTGCGGCCGAGTCCCCAGCGGCGACGATGCGGTCGTCGTCGATGCTGGTCAGCGTCTCGTCGGTCAGGAGGCGTCCGGCCGCGTCGGTCGTGAGCCCGCTGCGGGCAGCCAGGTCGGGGACACTGAACCCGGCCGTCCAGATGGTCACCGTGCTGGCCAACTCGCGGCCGTCCCCCAGCAGGACGGCGTCGCGGCTCACCGCGGTGACCTTCGCACCAGGACCGTCGATGACGGTCACCCCGAGCTTGGCCAGGCGCTTGGCGAACGTGCGGCGAATCCGCGGGTGCAGGTACGGGTGGAGCACTCTGCCACACACGAGCGTCACGGTGCGGCCCTCGGCCGCCAACTCGGCGGCGACCTCGATGCCTGTCGCGCCCGCTCCGACCACCGTCACCACGTCCGTCGTCGGTGTGGCGTCGAGCACCGCCCGCAGCCGCTGTGCCTCCTCCAGGCTGGCCATGTTGTGGGCGTACTCGGATGCTCCGGGCACACTCGGGACGGCGCTGCCGCTGCCCACCGCGTAGATGAGGTAGTCGTAGCCCACCATGCTCCCGTTCGCCAGCGAAACGGTGCGCTCGGCCGCGTCGATCCGGGTCGCGGTGTCGACCACCAGCCGGACGCGGTCGGCCAGGACCTCGCCGTAGCCGACGACCGCGTCGCCGGTTCCGCCGACGAACTGGTGCAGGCGAATGCGGTGAACGAAGTTCGGCCGCGGGTTGACCAACGTAACGGTCACGTTGTCGCGCTGGGTGAGGCGGTTGGCCGCCATGACGCCGGCATATCCGCCGCCGACCACGACCACGTTGACGTTCTCCCTCATGGTGTCTCCCTCGTTCGCGGTGTTCGGCCACAAGACACCGCCTGGGGGGTTGGCGTAACAGCGCGTGAGCCCGGTCACTCACCCGGCTCAGGCCGGAGTTCGGCAAGCAGCGGGCCGGGTCGTCAAGGCTGTGGTAGGCGAGATCGACGACCAGCGCGGCTGTCACGGTGACGAGGAAAGACGGCCGGCCGGTGAGCTTGCGGGAGGCCGGCTCATCCCCTTCCGCGCCTCGGCGTCCGTCAGCCCATGGCAGCGCAGGTTCCGTCCCAGGACCTCGTCACCACTGGGTGATGAGCGGCGTGCCCGGTTCGTGCCGCCGCCAGGCTTCGGTGAGGCGGACGAGGCGGGTGGGGGCGGCGATGCCCCGCACAGTTGCGATCTTGCCGTTGGTGATGTCGAGCGTCACGGCGCCGACGACCTGGTCGCCGAGCACGAAGAGGATGGCGGGGGCGCGGTTGACGAGCGCGTAGTGGACGGCGGGCGTACCGCCGGCAAGTCGCCGCTTCGCGGGTGTGGGTTTGAAGCCGGCCCGTACGACGGCGGCGATGCGCTGCGGAGTGTCGTACCGCAGCAGCGTCTCGGTCAGGCCGGCGCCGTCGGAGATCGCGGTCGCGTCGTCGGTCAGCAGCGCCACCAGCCGTTCGGTGCGGCCCGAGGAGGCAGCGGCGAGGAACTCCACGACGATCCTGCGGGCGGATGCGGGGTCGACTTCGCCGCCGCGGCGCGCGGCGGTGATGCGGCGCCGGGCCCGGTGCAGGTGCTGCTGGCTTGCGGACTCGGTGATGTCGAGGATCTCGGCGACCTCGGCGTGGCTGTAGGAGAACGCCTCGCGCAGGACGTAGACGGCCCGCTCAACGGGTGACAGGCGCTCCATGAGCGTCAGCACGGCCAGGGAGACCGATTCGCGCTGCTCGAACGTGTCGGCCGGGCCGAGCATCGGGTCACCGTCGAGGAGCGGTTCGGGCAGCCAGGCGCCGACGGTGCGTTCGCGGCGGACCTGGGCCGAGCGGAGCCGGTCGAGGCACAGGTTGGTGACGACCTTGGTCAGCCATGCCTCCGGCACCATGATCCGCTGCCGGTCGGCGGCCTGCCAGTGCAGGAACGCATCCTGCACGGCGTCTTCGGCGTCGGCGGCGGAGCCCAGCAGCCGGTACGCCAGCGAGACCAGCCGGTTGCGGCTGGCCTCGAACCGGCTGGCGTCGAAGCGATCATTGGCGATGCTGTCCACGCGGACCAACCTAGGCGACTACGCGATCGCCTGTCCGGCGGGACGCATCCGGCACCGCGGCCAGGCGGTGCCTGCGCTTGGGCAGGCCGAAGGTCGGGTGCGAAACGGCCCACAGCGAGGTCTTGAGGATGCCCGCCTTGATCCGTGCGGCCTTCCGGCCGCCCACATACTTCGGCTTTGCCTGCGCTTCGTCGTCGACCATCTGCAGGATCCCGTCCCGCCGCCCGAGGCTGATGTGGTTGCCCGGGTAGCCCAGCTTGGTGTTCGCAATCTTGCGGCCGGTCAGGCGTCCCACGATCGCCTCGATCGCCTGCATGCCGGTGTAGCCGGCCGAAGCGCAGGACATCGGCAGCGGCTGGCCGTTGTCACCGATGGCGTAGGCGCTGTCGCCGGCGGCGTAGACGTTCGGGTGCGAGACCGACCGCATGGTGCGGTCGACGACGATCTGACCGTTCCCGGTGACCTCCAGCCCGCTGGCGGCGGCGATGGGGCTGACCGCGAACCCGGCCGTCCACACGGTCGCGTCTGACGCCAGGACGGTGCCGTCGGCGCACAGCACCCGCGTCGCTTCGACAGCTTCGACGCTGGTGTGCTCCAGGACGGTGATGCCCAGCCGGTCGCAGGCCTGGCGCAGGTGGCTGCGGGCTCCGGCGGAGAGCCGGGCACCCAGTTCGCCGCGGGCGACCAGCGCCACCGACAGGCCGGGCCGGGATTCGGCGATCTCGGTGGCGGTCTCGATGCCGGTCAACCCGTCGCCGACGACCAGCACCCTCCCGCATTCGCTGCGCCTGCCCAGGCTGTCCAGGCGCTCGCGCAGGCGCAGCGCCGAGGGCCGGGCGGCGATGTCGAAGGCGTGCTCGGCCACTCCGGGGACGCCAGAGTCGTTGCCGTGGCTGCCGAGCGCGTAGACAAGCGTGTCGTAGCCGAGCTCGCCGCCACCATCGGCGTCGGCCACGGCGACGACCTGGCGCTCGGGGTCTACGGCGCTGACACGGGCCAGGCGCAGCCGTATCCCCGTGCCCCCGAAGACGTCGGCGAGCTTCGGAGCCACGATCTTCTGGCCGGCGGCGAGCTGGTGCAGCCGCAGCCGCTCGACGAAGTCCGGCTCAGCGTTGACCACGGTGATCTCGGTGTCCACCGGGGACAGCCGGCGGGCCAGGTTCCCGGCCACGTGGGACCCGGCATAGCCGGCGCCGAGAACGACGATGCGGTGCTTCATGTGTTGCTCCTGTCCTTTGGTGTGCTCTCGTGAGTTGAGCGGGACAGCGCCCCGATTGCTGACGGGGATCGCATGTGGCATGGGTCATAGAGCGGCGGGAGCGGCGTCCAAGGATGCGCGCGACGCCGAGGCGGCGCAGATGCAGCCCAGCCCAATGCATGATCCACTCGGGTTCCGTGAAGTCGGCCTGTCACCGCGCCTCGGATACCGCGACGTCAGGAAACGCGAGTTGACCAACTCAACCTCGCCGCGGCGAACTCGCACCAACACGACACAAGGGGGCAAGGCGGGCACATCGGCGCGCGGTCCACGGGGCGCCGGGCTCACCGGCCGGCGCAGGAAGCGCACGGGCAGCGACCACCCGCCGGCCGCAGCTCACGGGCCAGCCAGGAGCAGTACGGGCGGCGGCCACCCATGGGCAGGGGGCGACGGTTCCCGGCGTAGGGACCAAGCCTGACCGCCCGAAGCCGGGGACGGTCGCCCCCTGCCCCGACCGCGACCACCCGACCGGCCCGAGACGGTCCTGGAGCGCAGCCGGTTCAAGTGTCCGCGCCCGGGTAGCAGTCTCCGGAGACGGCGGCGAGAGGAGACGAGGGACATGAAGGCCTTGACCTGGCAGGGCAAACGGGACGTACGGGTCGAGGAGGTGCCGGACCCTCGGATCGAGGAGCCGACCGACGCGATCGTGAAGATCACATCGACCGCGATCTGCGGCTCGGACCTGCACCTGTACGAGGTGCTCGGGCCGTACCTGAAGCCCGGTGACATCCTGGGCCACGAGCCGATGGGCATCGTCGAGGAGGTCGGTCCGGAGGTGACCGGGCTCAAGCCGGGCGACCGGGTGGTGGTGCCGTTCAACATCGCCTGTGGCAGCTGCTGGATGTGCCAGCGCCAGCTCTACGCGCAGTGCGAGACCACCCAGGTCAGCAGCGAGGGCAAGGGCGCGGCCCTGTTCGGCTACACCTCGCTCTACGGCTCGGTGCCCGGCGGGCAGGCGGAGTACCTGCGGGTCCCGCAGGCCCAGTTCGGCCCGATCGTCGTCCCGCAGACCGGCGCGGACGAGCGCTACCTGTACCTCTCCGACATCCTGCCCACCGCCTGGCAGGCGGTGGCGTACGCCGACACACCCCCCGGCGGCACCCTGGCGGTGTTCGGGCTGGGCCCGGTCGGGCAGTTCTGCGCCCGGATCGGCAGCCACCTCGGCGCCGGGCGGGTGATCGGGTTGGACCTGGTGCCCGAGCGTCTGGAGTTGGCCCGCCGGCACGGCATCGAGGTGCTCGACGTCCGCGAACTGTCCGACGTGCCGGGCGCGCTGATCGACCTGGTCGACGGACGCGGCCCGGACGCGGTGATCGACGCGGTCGGGATGGAGGCGCACGGTTCGCCGGTGGGCAGGCTGGCCCACGCCGCCGTTGGGCTGCTGCCGGACAAGCTGGCCCAGACGATGACCGACCGGGTGGGCATGGACCGACTCTCCGTCCTGCACGCCGCGGTGAAGGCGGTCCGCCGCGGTGGCACCGTGTCGATCTCCGGCGTGTACGGCGGCGAGGCGGACCCGATGCCGCTGATGGAGATGTTCGACCGGGGCGTTCAGCTGCGGATGGGGCAGTGCCACGTACGCCGGTGGACCGACGAGATCCTGCCGCTGCTCGCCCGCGACGACGACCCGTTGGGCGTGGAGGACCTGCGCACCCACCGGCTGCCACTGGCCCGGGGGCCGCAGGCGTACGAGATGTTCCAGAAGAAGGAGGACGGCTGCATCAAGGTCGTGCTCGAACCGTGAGCCGGGTGGTGGTGATCGTGGGGGCGAGCAGCGGGATCGGCCGGGCGACGGCCCGGGCGTTCGCCGAGCGCGGCGACCGACTCGTGCTCGCCGCCCGCGCCACCAGCACCCTGGCCGAGGTACGCGCGGAGTGCGCTGAGGTCGACGTGTTGACCGTGCCGACCGACGTCACCGAACCGGACGCGTTGGAAGCGCTCGCGGACGCGGCGATCGACCGTTTCGGCGGCATCGATGTGTGGGTGCACACGGCGGCGGTGATGGCCTACGGACGCTTCGACGAGTTACCCGGTCGGGTCTTCGACCAGGTGGTACGGACCGACCTGCTCGGCGCCGCCAGCTCGGTGCGGGTGGCCCTGCGGCACTTCCGGGCCGTCGGGGCGGGCACGATCGTCCTCACCGGTTCGGTGCTCGGGCACATCACCGCGCCGTACATGAGCGCGTACGTGGCCAGCAAGTGGGGGTTGCAGGGTCTGGTCCGGACGGTGCAGCAGGAGTTGCGCGACAGCCCGGAGATCCGGCTGTGCCTGGTCAACCCGGGCAGCGTGGACACGCCCGTGTACCAGCAGGCGGCCAACTATCTGGGTCGGATCGGGCGCCCTCCGCCGCCGATCGCCGGCCCGCAGCGGGTGGCACGGGCCATCGTGAACTGTGTGGACAATCCACGTCGGGAAGTTTCCGTGGGCCGGCTCAATGTGGTGCTGCGGGCCGGCTTCACCGTGCTGCCGGGCGTCTACGACGTCCTCGTCGGGCCGTTGATGCGGCTGGCCGGCCTGAGTGGACGGTCAGTGGCCGCGATCGACGGCAGCGTCTTCGCCCCGAACCCGGCCGGCGAGTCGGTACGGGGCGGCCACCTGCCCGACCTGCGGCAACTCGTGTCCGGGCCGGCCGGCGCGATCGGCGCCGCACTGCGCCGACGGCTCGGCTGACCTGTTCCGGACTGTTCGGAACTGTTCGGAGGCATCGTGCATCGATCAACTCGCCTAAGGTGGTGGGCCAGCAAGCGCTCTGGCGCTCCACTATGGGGGAGACGATCGACCATGCGACTGAACCGCAGAACCGCACTCGGGTTGGGCACGATGGCTACCGCCGGCACGGTGCTGGGCGCCGCGTCCCCGGCGAGCGCCGCGGAGGGCGCCGAGGCCGCACCGACCACCCCCGCCCGGGCGGCCCGCCGGGTCGCCGCCAGCTTCACCCGGTACAGCACCGAGGCCGGCGGCAACTGGCAGGCCTACGTCAGCGTGGCCGACCCGGCCGGCCCGCCGGTCGTCGCGGTGGCGGCCGACGCGGACCGGCGGATCGAGGCGTACAGCGTCAACAAGATCGCGGTCGCCACGGCGGTGCTGGACAAGGTCGACCGGGGGCTGCTCGCCCTGGACCAGCGGGTCGAGGTGACCGCGGCGATCGTCGTGCCGGGCGGTGACGGCATGTTCAGCCTGGACGGCGCGTACCCGAGCACGGTGACCCTCGGGCACGTGCTCGCCAACCTGCTGACCGTCTCGGATGACACGGCGGTGCGGCTGTGCGGGCTGGTCTGCCCGGCCGCCGAGATCAACGACATCCTGGTCGCCAAGGGTTTCCCGAACACCCAGGTCCAGCCGGTGGCCAACCCGAACCGCTTCTTCCTCGGCACGAGCACTCCCCGGGAGACGCACGACCTGTTGCGCGCCCTGGTCGGCGGCACCCTGCTCTCCCCCGCCTCGACGGCGTACCTGCTGGGCGTGCTGCGCTCCCCGATCGCCTTCACCGACGGCATCCGGCGCACGATGTCCTCCGACGCGCGGGCCCGGATCGGAACCAAGGCCGGCTGGTACGCCGACGCCCGCCACGAGGCCGGCGTGATCTTCGACCGCTCCGGCGCGGCGGTGCTCACCTACGCGCTCTTCGCCGACGGGCAGGCCAACCCGGACGACTTCGGTGCCACCCACCCGGCGGTTCAGGCCCGCGCCGCCATGGGCCCCCGGTTCCTGGCCGCGGTGGACCGGATCTCCGGCGCGGGCACGGCGTACCGGATGACCGCCCGGCGCCCCAGCAACGGCGGCTGAGCCCGGTCCCGGGTCGGTCGCCGCTGCCGGTGACCGACCCGGCGTGGCGACCGCCGGGGCACGGGTCGGCCCGGGTGACTACCGTGTAGGGCGGACACGTCGGAAGGACGGCAATGGGACGAGCGCAGAGCACGGATGTCGAACGGTCGCTCGGACGGCGGATGCGGGGCGCGGCCGGGCTCGCCGCGCTGGCCGGCCTGGCCTGGGTCGCCCGGGATGTGCCGGCGGCGCTCGGTGGCCGGCTCAGCGGGGCCCGGGCCGAACGGGCCGCCCGCTCGCCCCAGTTCCGCGACGGCACCTTCCACAACCGGGCCGGCACCCGCACGATGGTCGCCGAGCCGGGCCGCAACCTGCTCCGCGAGCTGATCTTCGGTAAGCAGAAGAGGCGCCCGACCGCGTCCGTGCCGCTGCTGCGGCCCAGCGCATCCGTGCTGCCAGGGCGCGCCGGCGCGCCGGAGGCCGCCGACACCACCGACGAGCTGAACATCGTCTGGTACGGCCACGCCTCGACGCTGATCGAGATCGAGGGCCGGCGGGTGCTGCTCGACCCGGTGTGGAGCGAGCGGTGCTCCCCCTCCGGGCTGGTCGGGCCGCGCCGGCTGCACGAGCCGCCGGTACGCCTGGACGAGCTGCCCCCGCTGGACGCCATCCTGATCTCGCACGACCACTACGACCACCTGGACATGGCCACCGTGCGCGGGCTGCTCGCGGGGCAGTCCGCGCCGTTCCTGGTGCCGCTCGGCGTGGGCGCGCACCTGGACCGCTGGGGCGTTCCCGCCGAGCGGATCATCGAGCTGGACTGGTCCGAGTCGCACCAGGTCGCCGGGCTGGAGATCACCGCCACCGCCGCCCAGCACTTCTCCGGCCGAGGGCTGCGCCGCGACGGTACGCTCTGGAGCTCGTGGGTGGTGGCCGGGGCCCGCCGTAAGGTCTTCTACACCGGCGACTCCGGTTACTTTGACGGGTACGCGGAGATCGGCGCCGAGCACGGGCCGTTCGACGTGACGCTGATGCAGATCGGCGCGTACGACCGGGCCTGGCCGAGCATCCACATGTTCCCCGAGGAGGCGGTCAACGCCCACCTCGACCTGCGCGGCGGGCTGTTCGTCCCGGTGCACTGGGCGACGTTCAACCTGGCCCTGCACGACTGGTCCGAGCCGGTGAACCGGCTGTGGGTCGAGGCGAAGGCCCGCGACGTGCGGCTCGCCGTGCCCCGTCCCGGCGAGCGCGTGGTGGTCGACGACCCGCCCGCCGTCGACGGGTGGTGGCAGGCCGTCGCCTGAGGTCAGAGCACGAACGCGTCGGTCCAGAGCGCACCGGATCGGCCGGAGAGCGCGTCCAGCATGGCCACCGCCTGACCGTCGGTGAGCTGCGCGACGAAGTCCACGATGGCCCGTCCCCGGGCCCGACCGATCCGGTCCGGGGTACGCGGGTGCAGCTCCGCCTCGGCCAACTCGACCAGGTCGTGCAGCCGGCGGGGCAGCCGGGACTCCTCCTCCGGGTCGAGCAGCCACTCCCAGAGCGCCTCGACCAGGGTGCCCAACAGCCGGGCCTGGCCGCGCTGGTGCAGGGC
Organism: Micromonospora sp. CA-259024; assembly: GCF_050936255.1. Lineage (NCBI taxonomy): Bacteria > Bacillati > Actinomycetota > Actinomycetes > Micromonosporales > Micromonosporaceae > Micromonospora > Micromonospora sp. CA-259024. The sequence continues at coordinate 3,381,051 of NZ_JBNJND010000001.1, forward strand.
GAGATCCGGCCGGGCCAGCACGAACCGGTGGTGGACGAACTTCAGCACCTGCACCTCGTGCCACTGCGCGCAGCCGAGGAGCACGTACCCGGAGCGCACCGACGGCTGGTCGGTCATCGTGATCGCCTCGACAAAACGGGTGGACCAGCGGGCGGAGAACCGCGCCACGTACTGCTCGGCCTCGATCGAGCCGTCGAACGGCATCGCCAGCAGGCCGTTGACCAGCTCCTCGCGGACGTGCTCGACGGCGGCGGCGAACGCGTCGTCGTCGGCGATCCAGACGTCCTTGCGGTGCAACTGCCGGCGCAGCCGCTCGATCGCCGCCCCGGGTCGCCGGGCCGCGGTGGCCAGCGCCGCGTCGGTGATCGCCCGGAAATGCCCGCTCTCGCGCTGCCAGGCCATCAGCTCGGCGGAGACCGACCCCTGCTGGAGCACACCGACCCGGTAGAAGTCCTCCACGTCGTGGATGGCGTACGCGATGTCGTCGGCGGTGTCCATCACGGACGCCTCCACGGTCTGCTGCCAATCCGGGATGCGGCCGGCGAACGGCTCCCGGGCCTGCCGCAGGTCGTCGAGCTCGGTCCGGTACGCGCCGAACTTCGACGAGCCGCTCTCCGGGTCGTCCGGCGGCGGGGTGGCTCCGCGCGGCGGCGGGTCCAGCAGGCGTGGGTGCGGGTCGGGGTGGTCCAACCGGGTCCACGGGTACTTCAGCATCGCCGCGCGGACGGCGGCGGTCAGGTCCAGTCCGGTGGTGGCGGCGCCGCGGATCTCGGTGCTGGTGACGATCCGGTACGACTGGGCGTTGCCCTCGAAGCCGTCGGAAAGGCCGAGGCGCTGGCGGGCCAGCCGGTCCAGCACCCGCTCCCCCAGGTGCCCGAACGGCGGGTGGCCGAGATCGTGGGCGAGCGCCGCCGCCTCCACCACGTCCGGGTCGCAGCCGCCGAGCTTGTCGAGCAGGTCGCGCCACCGCTCGTCACCTGTCAGCCGTTCGGCGATCGCCCGGGCCACCTGGGCGACCTTCAGGCTGTGGGTGAGCCGGTTGTGCACCAGCAGGCCGGAGCCGACCGGGCTGATCACCTGGGTGACGCCCCCGAGGCGGGCGAAGAACGGCGAGCCGACGATCCGGTCCCGGTCGGCGCGGAACGGGTTGGCCGCGAGGTCGCCGAGGGCCCGGGCGCTGCCGCCGAAGAGCCGCCGGGCGCGCGGCTCCGCAGCTGGTTCCATGATCGCCACGCTAGCGCAGGCGCGGCGGGAGCGCCGCCGGGTCGCCTCGGCCCAGCGAGACGGGTCAGCCCGGCCGGGCGCGGCGGATCAGCCCGGCGCGGCGCGGCGGCTCCGCCCGGCCGGGCGCGGCGACAACGCCGGGTACCGCCCGGCACAATGCAGGCGGTACCCACTTCCGAAGGCGGATCGAGATCGTGACCCAGTCTGTTCATCAGCGGATCGCCGACGAGCTCGGCGTGGCCGAGCGTCAGGTGCGGGCAGCCGTGGAGCTGCTCGACGGCGGCGCCACCGTGCCGTTCATCGCCCGTTACCGCAAGGAGGCCACCGGCCTGCTCGACGACGCCCAGCTGCGCACCCTGGAGGAGCGGCTGCGCTACCTGCGCGAGCTGGACGAGCGGCGGGCCGCGGTGCTGGAGTCGATCCGCGGCCAGGGCAAGTTGGACGAGGCCCTGGAAGCGCAGATCATGGCCGCCGACTCGAAGTCCCGGCTGGAGGACATCTACCTCCCGTACAAGCCGAAGCGGCGGACCCGGGCGCAGATCGCCCGCGAGGCCGGGTTGGCACCGCTGGCCGAGACGTTGCTGGCCGATCCCAGCCAGGACCCACGGGCCTCCGCCGCCGGGTTCGTCGATCCGGAGAAGGGCGTCGCCGACGCCGCCGCCGCGTTGGAGGGCGCGCGGGCGATCCTCATCGAGACGTTCGCGGAGGACGCCGACCTGATCGGCACGCTGCGCGAGCAGATGTGGTCGCGGGGGCGCCTGGTTTCGCGGGTACGCGAGGGTCAGGAGACCGCCGGCGCCAAGTTCGCCGACTACTTCGCCTTCTCCGAGCCGTACCCGAAGCTGCCCTCGCACCGGATCCTGGCGATGTTCCGGGGCGAGAAGGAGGGCGTGCTGGACCTGACGATGGAGCCGGAGGAGGCCGGCGAGGCGGACGCCGTACCGACCGGCCCGAGCCGGTACGAGGCGGTCATCGCCGGCCGGTTCGGGGTCTCCGACGCGGGTCGACCGGCCGACCGCTGGCTGGCCGACACGGTCCGCTGGGCGTGGCGTACCCGAATCCTCATCCACCTGGGCGCGGACCTGCGGATGCGGCTGTGGCAGGCGGCCGAGGAGGAGGCGGTGCGCGTCTTCGCCACCAACCTCCGTGACCTGCTGCTGGCCGCGCCGGCCGGCACCCGGCCCACGATGGGACTGGACCCGGGCCTACGGACCGGGGTGAAGGTGGCCGTGGTGGACGCCACCGGCAAGGTGGTCGCCACCGACACCATCTACCCGCACGAGCCGCGCCGGCAGTGGGACGCGTCGATCGAGACCCTCGCCCGGCTGGCCGGCGCGCACGGTGTCGAGCTGATCGCGATCGGCAACGGCACCGCCTCGCGGGAGACCGACAAGCTGGCCGGTGACCTGATCACGCGACACCCGCAGCTCAACCTGACCAAGGTGATGGTCTCCGAGGCCGGCGCGTCGGTCTACTCGGCCTCCGCGTACGCCTCGCAGGAGCTGCCCGGGATGGACGTCTCACTGCGCGGCGCGGTGTCCATCGCCCGCCGGCTCCAGGACCCGCTCGCCGAGCTGGTCAAGATCGACCCTCGGTCGATCGGAGTCGGCCAGTACCAGCACGACCTGTCCGAGGTGAAGCTGTCCCGGTCGCTGGACGCGGTCGTGGAGGACTGCGTCAACGCGGTCGGGGTGGACGTCAACACCGCCTCCGCGCCGCTGCTGACCCGGGTCTCCGGGATCGGTGCGGGGCTGGCCGAGAACATCGTGTTGCACCGGGACGCCAACGGGCCGTTCCGGTCGCGTACCGAGCTGAAGAAGGTGGCGCGGCTCGGCCCCAAGGCGTTCGAGCAGTGCGCCGGCTTCCTGCGCATCCCCGACGGCGACGACCCGCTGGACTCCTCCAGCGTGCACCCCGAGGCGTACCCGGTGGTGCGCCGCATCCTCGCCAGCACCGGGCAGGACCTGCGCTCGGTGATCGGTAAGAGCGGAATCCTGCGCGGGCTGCGGGCCACCGACTTCGTCGACGACCGGTTCGGCCTGCCCACCGTCACCGACATCCTCGTCGAGCTGGAGAAGCCGGGCCGCGATCCCCGCCCGGAGTTCCGCACTGCCACCTTCGTCGAGGGCGTGGAGAAGATCGGCGACCTGACACCGGGCATGGTGCTGGAGGGCGTGGTCACCAACGTGGCCGCGTTCGGCGCGTTCGTGGACGTCGGTGTGCACCAGGACGGTCTCGTGCACGTCTCGGCGATGTCCCGGACCTTCGTGAAGGACCCCCGCGAGGTGGTGAAGTCCGGTGACGTGGTCAAGGTCCGGGTGCTCGACGTGGACGTACCGCGTAAGCGCATCTCGCTGACCCTGCGGCTGGAGGACGAGCCGGGCGCCGACGCCGGCCGCGGCGGCCGGACCAACCAGGAGGGTCGCGGCGGCCCGGCGCAGGGCGGACGCGGCGGCCAGGGTGGTCCTGGCGGTCAGGGCGGTCGCGGCGGCCAGGGTGGTCCTGGCGGTCAGGGCGGTCGCGGCGGCCAAGGTGGTCGCGGCGGTCAGGGCGGACGCGGTGGCCAGCAGCGGCAGGGTGCGCCGGCACCAGCCAATGACGCGATGGCGGAGGCCCTGCGTCGCGCCGGGCTGGCCTGACCGTCATCTGGCGCGATGACGCGGCGGTCTCGTGCAGATCGTGGACAGTTTCCGTTAGCTGCTAACGGAAACTGTCCACGATCTGCGATCGCGGGCCGCCGGAGGCGATATGCCGCGAGAACGCCGACCAACTCCCGAGGCGACCCAGGACGATGGCACCGCGCTGACCGTAGGCCTCCGACGAGGACCAGCGGCGGCGGCAGCGCGAAATCGGATCGCGTGGCGACGGCGTCTCGGGTGATGATCCGGCGGTGAAGATGCATGCCGACCAGGTCGACCTGAGCGTGGACGTGGTCGCCGCGCTGGTGGCCGCGCAGTTTCCCCAGTGGCGGGCGCTGCCGATCCGCCCGCTCGCCTCGACCGGCACGGTGAACGCCCTGTTCCGGCTCGGTACGGAGATCGTGCTGCGGTTTCCGCTACAACCGACCGCCGATCCCGAACTGCGCGCCGAGCTGCGGCGGGAGCAGGAGTACGCCCGGCTGCTCGCCGCGCACCTGCCGGTGCCCGTGCCCGAACCGCTCGGCCTCGGCGGGCCGGGCGAGGGATACCCGGGGCCGTGGACGGCGTACCGCTTCATCCCCGGGGAGCCCGCCCGGTTCGACCGGATCGGCGACCCCACTACCTTCGCCCGCGACCTCGCCGGCGTCGTGATCGCACTGCGCGGCATCGACACCGGCAGGCGGGCCTGGTCCGGCTCCGGCCGGGGTGGCCCGTTGGCAGCCCAGGACGCCGGAGTGCGGTCGGCCCTCTCCGTCAGCGGCGAACTCACCGACACCGCTCGGCTCGCCGAGGTGTGGGACCGCTGCCGGGACACGCCCCGGTACGACGTCGCCGACGTGTGGATCCACGCCGACCTGATGCCGGGCAACCTGCTGGTCCGCGATGGTCTTCTGACCGCGGTCATCGACCTGGGGACGGTCAACGTGGGCGATCCGGCGGTGGACCTGATGCCGGCGTGGAACCTGCTCGACGCCGGGTCGCGGGAGACGTACCGACGGGCGCTGGGCGTGGACGACGCGACGTGGGAGCGGGGGCGCGGATGGGCCCTGGTGCAGGCGATCAACGCGCTGCCGTACTACGTCGAGACCAACCCGGCGATGGCCGGCATCGCCCGGCACACGCTGCGGGCCGTACTCGACTGAGCCGACTCGCGTACCGTCGGCGTCGTGGGTGAGCGGGACGGCCGGGAGTGGCGGGATCAGCAGCGGCACGCGGTGCGGGCGCACGCCGACGCGGACGCGCGGCGGCGGGCCGCGGAGCAGGCGGAGGTGGCGGAGCTGGTGGCCTGGTTCGTGGCCGAGGCGACCCGGCGAGGGCTGCGCACGACCCGCCTGGTCGCCCGGGGTTACGACGGCCGTGGGCGCTACCGGACCGGGCTGACCGGCTGGTACGTCGACCGGGCCGAGACCCGGGCGGTGGACGTGGCCGGCCGGTTCCACCTGCTGACCGTGCGCGGTGGCCTGCGGGCCCGGCTGTTCGGCGTCGACCCGGAACCCAGCCCGGCGCCGCTGGTCGTCGGGGCAGGTGGCCGCGACGGCGAGTCGATCCCGTTGCGGACGCTGCTCAGCCGGCTGCTGAACGACGGAACCTGACCCAGGCTCACCACTGGGCCGGCCGCACCACGAGGGTGAGCGGCCCGGCCAGCACGATCGGGCCGTAGGCGGCAGCCACCGCCGGATTCGCCGCGGGCCCGCGCCGTGGTCACCGGGATCAGCCCCCCGAACCGGGGCTGCCGGACTTCCCCGACGGCAACGGGAGCGGTTCGAGCTGCGTGCCGCACACCGAATACGGGGAACGGTCGTTTGTCCATAGTAGCGACCCCCTATGATTGATTCATCCCCGTATGACCGGTTCAACCCAAAGGTTCGAGTGGTGAATCTCGTACATATTCAAGAGGATCCTCAGCGGCCGGCCCGCCGCACCTGGCCAAGGCCGACGCTTCCCGGCACCACGCGCGCCCACCACCGCTCGTCAGGAACCACGCCATGACGAGCGTTCCGCTCGCCGGTGGAATCCTGCTCGCACTCGTCGTCGGCACCCTGTTGCAGCCGCTGATCCTTCGCCTGCTGAGAGCGGCCGCCGTTCTCGACATACCGTCCGAGCGGTCCTCGCACAGCACACCAGTCCCGCGCGGCGGTGGCGTGGGCGTCGCCGCGGCGGCAGGGCTCGCACTTCTCCTGAACGAGCACGCACGACCCATCGCCGTACCGCTGCTCTTCTTCGCGGCGATCGGGCTCCTGGAAGACCTCCGGGGTGCCCCGATCCGCCTCCGGCTGCTCCTGCAACTGCTCGCCGGTGTGGCCACGGGACTGGTCCTGGTGCCCGGCGGGCATGCGTTGTCCATCCACGTGGTCCTCGTCCTCGCCCTGGCGGCGTGGCTGATCTCATACGTGAACGCCTTCAACTTCATGGACGGCATCAACGGCATCTCGGCCGTGCACGCGATCCTCGGCGGAGCGGTGTACGCCGTGCTCGGCGTGCTCACGGACCTTCCGCTCCTGACCGCGGCCGGCAGCCTGATCGCCGCCGCGTCCCTGACGTTCCTCCCCTGGAACGCCTGGGTCGCGAAGGTCTTTCTCGGTGATGTCGGGTCGTACGCCCTGGGGGGTGCACTCAGCACGATTGCCGCGTACGCCATCGTTCGCGGCACACCGCCGGAGGCAGCCGTGGCGCCCCTCGCGCTGTATCTCGCCGACACGGGCTGGACGCTCCTGCGCCGCATCAGTAAGGGCGAAGCCTGGTACCGCCCACACCGGAACCACGCCTATCAGCGGCTGACGGACGGCGGGTGGTCACATCAGCGGGTCACCGCGACGACCGCCGTCGCCGGCGCGGCCGTGGCCGGTTGTCTGGTCGCCGCGTCCTTCAGCGGACCAGTCGCGCGTGTCGCACTGGATGCCGCAGCCCTCGCCATCCTCGCCGCCTACCTCGCTGCCCCCGCCTGGCTCACCGCCCAGCGGGCCCAGCCTTCGCCGGAAGGAAGAACGATCCATGCCAGAACTGTCAGCTCAACAAGCCGGTGATCTGGCCGGCCCCGGGAATCGGCCGGTCAAGAAGGTCGCGGTGCTCGGCAGCAGCGGCTTCGTCGGCCGAGCGGTTGTCGCCGAGCTGCGCAGCAGGGGGGTCGAGGTCCAGCCTGTCGCCGCGCCGCGCCTGTCGTGGCCGCTCACCGAGGCGCTCCGAAACGACTCGGTGCCGGCGGATCTCCACCGGGACGTTGTCGACGCACTCGCCGCACAGCTCGACGGCGCCCACGTCGTGATCAACACAGCCGGGCTGCCGGACGGATCCGCCCCGGACAGTGCGGGGTTGTATGGCGGAAACGCACTGCTCCCCACCCTGGTCGCCCGAGCCAGCGCGCTGGTCAACGCCAACCGGTTGGTCCACGTCAGTTCGGCGGCGGCGCAGGGAGCGATGGCGCTCGACGAGACATCACGGACGATGCCGTTCTCGCCGTACTCCCGCTCGAAGGCGATCGGTGAACGCCTGCTACAGCGCGAGAACCGCATCGATGCTGTCATCTATCGGTCGACCTGGGTCCACGATGTGGATCGGCCGAACACCCGGGCACTCATCCGGCTCGCACAGTCGCGCATGAGCTGCGTCGCCGGGGACGGTACCGCGCCGACGCCCCAGGTCCTCATCAACGATGTCGCCACGGCGATCGTCCACCTCGGGCTCGTCAACGGCCCGGTGCCGCCCATCGTGCTCCAGCCCTACAACGGCATGACGACAGGGCTTCTGCTCCGCCTTCTCGGTGGCCGCGAGCCACTGCACCTCCCCCCACGGGTGGCGCGGTACGCGACGCGCTGCCTCACCGCGTACGGGCGGACGAGTCTGAACGCCAATGCGCACGCCCGTCGCGTGGACATGCTCCTGTTCGGCAAGCGACAGACGCCGGGCTGGCTCGCCGACCAGGGGCTGGCGCCCGAGCTGCGTCCCGAGGCATGGGAGCGGCTGAGAACGGCGGGCACCGGACCGGCCCCCACATCGGCCCCGGGCGCTGACGCTGTGGCGCGCCCACGAACAGGCGACTCGCACACGAGCGGAGCGGACGCGTCCAACAGGTATCTGACGAAGTAGCTCCGCCCCAACAGGAAGGTTCTCCATGACTCTCGCCCCCGTATCAGGCTCGAATGGCCTGAGCGGTTCCTTGGCTGCTCCGGCTGCGGTGGCAACGCGGTGAGAATCGGGATCATCACGCAGTGGTACGACCCGGAGGGGGGCTCCGCCGTCCTTCCGGGGATCATCAGCCGGTCGCTCGTCGCACTCGGGCACGAGGTGCACGTGCTCACCGGCTTCCCGAACTATCCTTCCGGCCGACTGTCTCCGGGCTACCGGCTGCGCCCGTACCGGTTCGAGATGATGAACGGCGTCTCGGTGCACCGGGTGCCGCTGGTGCCCGGTCACGACCGGTCGGCAGTCAGACGGGCTGCCAACTATCTCAGCTTCGCGGCCTCCGCGGCGGCCCGGCTGGACCTGCTCCGCAAGGTCGACGTGTGGCTGGTCTACTCGTCGCCGGCGACAGTGACGCTGCCCGCGATGATGGCCCGTTGGCTGCACGGACGCCCGTACGTGATCCTCATGGAGGATCTCTGGCCGGACACCCTGGCGGAGAGCGACTACGTGCGCCCCGGCCGCCGCACCGACCTGATAGTCCGGTTGCTCAACAGGTTCTGCGACGCGGCGCACCGGGGCGCATCGTCGGTGGCCGTCATCGCGCCCGGCATGGCCGATATCCTGGCCAGCCGCGGAGTCCCCCGGGACAAACTCTCGGTCGTCTACAACTGGGTCGACGAGCGCCTCTTCCGCCCGCGAACGCCTGATCCGCAGGTCGCGGCCGACCTCGGGCTGCAGGGCTTCGTCGTCATGTACGCCGGAAGCATGGGAAACCTCCAGGGGCTCGATGTCGCCGTCGACGCACTGGAGCATCTCGCCGACATCCCGGACCTGACGCTCGTGTTCGCCGGCAGCGGCGTGGAAGAGCGGCGGCTCCGCGAATCGGCCGCACGGTACGCCCCCGGCCGGGTGGTCTTCCTCGGCCAGCAGCGGATCGAGCGGATGGTCGAACTCATGCCACTCGGGGACGTCCAGTTGATCTCCCTGCGCGACCAGCCCTTCCTCCGCTCGATCATGCCGAGCAAGGTGCAGAGCACCCTGGCGTGCGGCCGTCCCATCGTGGCCGCCCTGGCGGGTGACGCGGCCCGGCTCGTCGACGAGTCCGGTGCCGGGTTCGTCGCTCCTCCCGGCGACCCCTACGCACTGGCCGACGCGATCCGTCGGATGTACGAGTTGGGCGCCGAGAAACGTGAAGAGCTGGGCCGCAGCGGCCGGCAGTTCTACCTGGAACGGCTCTCGGAACGGGTCGGCAGCGTTGCCCTCGCCAGGCAGCTGGAGAAGGCGGTCCGGGACCACGTCCCGGCCGATCGGTGACCACCGTGCCGGTGGCGCCACCGAAACCCGGCAGCTCACCCGGTGGCACCGGTGGACGAAACCGGACGGCGGCGGCTGTGACCGCGACAGCGGCCAGGCTCACTGGGCGGCCAATAGGATAGCCGGATCTTCAGCTCAGATAACCCGAAAACGACCAACAGTGCCGCTTCGCCCTGTAACAAGGACAAGGAGCGCAAAGCTCCTTCTGCCTGGCGGCGGAAGTAGTCGGAAGACGGGACAGGGAGCCAGTACATGCCCCAGGACACGGAGCACACGGAGCGGTTGGACCAGCGGACGCGGCGGGCCAGGGCCCGTCGCCGCGCGGTCGGATTTCTCGCGGCCGACACCACCGCCTGGGTCGGCGGTTCGGTCGCGGCCGCTTGGACCCGGTTCGAGTTCCAGCTTCCTCCGGGCCAGCTCGGCCGAGCCGCAGCGGTCGGAACGGCCGCGGCGGTCATACACGTGGCAGTGGCGGCGTTGCGCCGGCTCTACTCCGGACGACACCCGCTGGGCAGCCTTCAGGAGGTCCAGGGCCTCGCCGGCACCACCATCACCACGGCCGCCATCATCCTGCTCGGCCTGCTGCCGTCCAGCGACCGGCCGGTTCCGGCGAGCACCCCGGTGGTCGGCGGTGCGCTCGCCCTGCTGCTCATGCTCGGCACCCGGTTCGCGTACCGGCACCGACGTGACCTCGCCATGCGGCCGAATGTGCAGTCGTCGACGCCGGTGCTGTTGTTCGGGATGGGTGACGCAGGGCAGGGGCTGCTCCGGGCCATGCTCAGCGACCCACGTGGCCGGTACCTACCGGTCGGCGCCCTCGACGACGACCCGGACAAGCGCGACCTGCGCATCGGCCGGGTGCGCGTGCTGGGCGGACGGCACGATGTCGCCGCCTCGGTCCGGCGTACCGGCGCCACCGCCGTCATCTTCTCGGTGGCCAACGCGGACGCCGCGCTGATCCGCCAGATTCGCGAGGCGACCCTGGAGACCGGCGCGGTGTTCAAGGTGCTGCCCCCGGTCCGAGACCTGGTTGACCACCGGATCACCGTCACCGACGTCCGGGACGTACAGATCAGCGATCTGCTCGGCCGCCGCCAGGTGGTCGGTGACCTGCCACTGAGCACGAACAGCCTGACCGGCCGGCGGATCCTGGTCACCGGTGCCGGCGGGTCGATCGGCTCCGAACTCTGCCGTCAGGTGATGAAGGCCAACCCGGGTGAGCTGATGATGCTGGACCGGGACGAGTCCGCTCTGCACAGCCTCCAGATGTCGCTGGCCGGGAGGGCCATGCTGGACGGTCCCGAGCTGATCCTCGCCGACTTGCGGGATGACGAGGGTATTCGGCGGATCATTCGGGAGCGCCGCCCCGAGATCATCTTTCACGCGGCGGCGCTCAAGCACCTGACGCTGCTGCAGCGGCATCCGGGCGAGGCGGTCAAGACGAACGTCTGGGGCACCCTGTCGGTGCTGGACGCCTGCCGGGATGTGGCGAAGTTCGTCAACATCTCCACCGACAAGGCGGCCGACCCGATCAGTGTCCTCGGTTACTCGAAGCGGATCACCGAGCGACTGACCGCACACGCCGCGTCCCGGTTCCCGGGGACCTTCCTCAGCGTCCGCTTCGGCAACGTGCTGAGCAGCCGCGGCTCGGTGGTGACAGCTTTCCAGCGGCAGATCGAGACCGGGACGCCTCTGACCGTCACCCACCCCGACGTCACCCGCTACCTGATGACCGTCCAGGAAGCCGTCCACCTGGTGCTCCAGGCCGCCGAGATCGGACGGGACGGGGAGGCGCTGGTGCTCGACATGGGTGAGCCGGTCCGTATCACCGACCTGGCCCGACAGATGGCCGAGCAGGCGTCCAGCTCCGTCCCGATCGTCTACACCGGCCTTCGGCCCGGAGAGAAGCTGCACGAAGACCTTCTCGGCACGGGCGAGGTGGACACCCGGCCGTTCCATCCGCTGGTGTCGCACGTGGCCGTCCCGGCGCTCGACCCGATAGAGGTCAGCGGGCTCGACCCGTACGACGACGCGGCGAAGATCGTCGAGCATCTCGCGCTGCTCTGCGCCCAGCCGGTCGGTCCGGTGGTGAAGGGTCCGCTGGGCGTACCCCTGCAGTCGCACTGATCGACCCCGCCGCTGTGGCGGCGGTGCACGGGGTGACGCCGCGCGGCGTCACCCCGTTCCGTTCGCTGAAGGGCGCCCCGCGGTCACCGCACTCCGTGCGCGCGCCCGGGGCCAGGCGCACAGACACCGGGGCTGGCGACCGCAGGTTCGTGGTCGCCAGCCCCGGTGTCTGTGCTGGTCAGCGGCGGATGCCCGCCCAGTCGTGGTGCCGGCGCACGGTGGAGAGGATGAAGTCCACCACCCGTCGGGAGGTGTCGGGCACCTGGTAGTCGACCGGGCAGGGCACGCCCTGCGCGGCGACCTGCGCCACCGTCACCTCGACCGCCTCGACCACGCCCTGCGGGTCGAGGCCGGTCATGATGATGCCGCCGGCGTCGAGCGCCTCGGGGCGTTCGATCGACTCGCGCAGCGTCACCGCGGGGAAGCCGAGGATGGCGGCCTCCTCGCTGATCGTGCCGCTGTCCGAGAGGGTGCAGTAGGCCTTGGTCTGCAGATGTACGTAGTCGAGCAGCCCGAACGGGTCGTGGAAGGCGATGCCGTCCAGTGCGGTGGTATCCGGGGCCAGCGCCTCCAGCCGCTTACGGGTGCGCGGATGGGTGGAGACCAGCACCGGGAAGCCCCACCGGTCGCGAACCGCGACCAGGCAGTCCAGCAACCGCTGGAGCCGGTCGGGGCGGTCCACGTTCTCCTCCCGGTGTGCGCTGACCAGGAAGTACCGGTCCCGGTCGAGCTCCAGTTGACGCAGGATGGTCGAGCTGGCGATCGGCGTCCGGTAGTGCTCCAGCACCTCCCGCATGGGCGAGCCGGTGTGCAGGATCCGGCGCGGGTGCAGGCCCTCGGCGAGCAGGTTACGCCGTGCGTGCTCGGTGTAGACGAGGTTGAAGTCGGCCACGTGGTCGACCAGCCGCCGGTTGGTCTCCTCCGGCACGTTCAGGTCGAAGCACCGGTTGCCGGCCTCCATGTGGTAGACCGGCACCCGCATCCGGCGGGCCATCAGCGCGGCGATGCAGCTGTTGGTATCGCCGAGTACCAGCAACGCGTCGGGTCGCTCCTCGGCGATCGCCGCCTCCATGCCGACAAGCACCCCGCCGAGGACCCGCCCCAGCGACGAGGTGTCGACGCGGAGGAACCGGTCCGGCTCCCGCATCCGCAACTCTTTGAAGAACACGTCCGACAGGGCGCTGTCCCAGTTCTGCCCGGTGTGCACCAGCGTGTGATCCACCGTGTCGTCGAGTCGAGCGATCACCCGGGAGAGCCTGATGATCTCCGGTCGGGTACCGACGACGGTCATTACCCGGGTCATGTTCGTCCTCTCCGCGTGGCCGCCTGTCCAGGAGGCCCTCGAAATGTCCTGCGTCGACCTGTGGTGATCTCCGATCGACGTACACCTGTCAGCTCATGCGGCCCATGCCCTTCCAGCCAGCCGCGGACCACACCTTGGCGCTCGACACGGCCGACCGTCATGCCGGGACCGGCACCGGTGTCGCTGGGGAGAGCTCGACCGGCTCCGGCCAGGTGTCGGGTCGCGCAGGGTCGAACAGCTCATTGGTCCAGAAGAGCGTGAGCAGTTCGTCCACGCCCGTGTTGGTGATGTTGTGCGCCCACATGGTCGGCATGTCGATCACCACCGGCTGGTCGCCGCTGACTGGGAAACGCAACACCTCGCTGTCGCCGACCCGCCGCAGGCTGATCTCGGCGCTGCCGCGCAACACCACGAACCGCTCCACCTTGGCCAGGTGGAAGTGCTCCCCACGGGTGATGCCGGGCCGGGTGGTGGAGCAAAAGGTCTGCCCCGCTCCTCCGTGCGCCTTCACCGTCTCGACCAGAGCACCCCGGTTGTCCGATCGGGTCGGCAGCGCGAGCGGGTAGTGCGCCGGGAAGCAGTGCGAGCGGTAGGTGTTGAACAGTCGTACGTCGTGCCGGTTCAGCAGTGGCGGCAGTTCCCCAGTCCGGTACGTGGCCGCGAACCCGGTCAGCCCGTCGGCGAGATCCTTAACCCCGATTCGCAACGCTGGCATGGTCGGGTCCCAGGAACCGCCGGCGGGCATCCCGATCAGCCGAGACGCCGCGTCGGCGACGTGCACCAGGCTCAGCTCGCGATCGGCGTGCACCTCGGGCCGGCCACCCTCGGCGAGCAGCCGGCAGAAGGTGGCCACCGCCGAGTTGTAGTGGGGCCGCCCGTGCTCGCCGTACAGGTTGGGCAGGAGCACATCGTCCACGGGCAGGCCCGAGTCGGCCAGGATGCCCGCCGCGGTGGCCTTCGAGTCGCCGTACGGCGTGCCGTTGCCGGCCTGCACCGAGTTGGCGAAGACTACCGATCCGGGCGGAACGGCCGCCTGCCTAAGCCCCTCTGCGAGCTGGACTGCGAGCTGTATGTTCCCGGCCGCGACACTGGCAGGCTCTCCCCGATTGACTCCCGCCAGGTGCAGCACCCGGTCGACGCCGCTCACCTTGGCCGCAACCGCCTCGGGGTCGGCGAGGTCCGCCCGGGTGATCACGCCAGGGGCCGGCCAGCCCAGTGCGCGGAGCAATACCCGCACATGCCAGCCGAGGAACCCCCCAGCCCCGGTGACGGCGAGCCTCAGCACGCCAACACCGGGTCTCGCAGGGCCAACTCCGCGCGAATCTCGGGCAGCGTCTTCAGTAGCTCGACGATCTCGGCGACGGCGAGGCGCGGTGCGTTCGCCGAGTTGAAGTCCTCCGTCGGCCCTTCGCCGAGGTCGCCCTCGGAGACGTAGAGCGCGTAATTCAGATCACGCGCGTCCAGCGGTACCCGGAAGAAGTCTCCGAAGTCGTCCGCTTGCGCCAGCTCCTCACGGCTGGCCAGCGTTTCGTGCCATTTCTCGCTGTGCCTCACCCCGATCACGTCCAGTTTGAACGGAACGTCGAAAAGCTGGCAGACCGCTTCCGCGAGGTCACCAATGGTGCACGCGGCGGCCTTGCGAACGAAGACGTCACCGGGCCGCCCGTTGTGAAACGCGTGCTCGACCAGGTCGACCGAATCTGCCAGCGACATGAGGAAGCGGGTCATGGTGGGGTCGGTGACGGTGAGCGCCCGACCAGCCTTGATCTGCTCGACGAAAAGCGGGATCACCGAGCCACGGGAGAACATGACGTTGCCGTACCGGACGCACGAGACGGTGGTCACGCTGTTCGGGTTGTTCCGGGCGTGCGCCTGGGCAACCTTCTCCATCAGGGCCTTGCTCATACCCATCGCGTTCACCGGGTAGACGGCCTTGTCGGTACTGAGTACGACTACCGAGCTGACCCCATTCTGCGCGGCGGCCTCCACTACGTTCGCGCTGCCAAGAATGTTCGTGCGAACGGCCTCCAGCGGAAAGAACTCACACGACGGCACCTGCTTCAACGCGGCGGCATGGAAGACGAAGTCGACCTCGCGAGTGGCCCGCACGACGGTGTCAGGGTCCCGTACGTCGCCGACGTGGTAGCGCACCCGCTCGTCACCGAGCGCTCGGCGCATGGCGTCCTGCTTCGCCTCGTCGCGGCTGAGGATGCGCACCTCGGCCACGTCCAGGCCAAGCAGTCGACGGGTCATGGTTTGTCCGAAGGAACCGGTCCCACCGGTGATCAACACTCGGCGGCCCGCAGTCATCAAGCTCATTGATTCTCCCTGTTCGTCACGCGACGCCCAGTTCCATCCGCGAGTCCGGCGGGGCGCTGCGCAAGATCGATGCCGGGCGCCGGTGTCCCGGCGGGCACGCAGATGCCCTCGGCCAGGACGCAGCACCCGGGCATCCGGGTCAACGACAGGGCTCATCCCCGGATACGCGATCGCCGCAAACACCACCAAACAAGCCAGAGCTGCCTAAACGACTCGGCCCGCTTCGTCATCGTAAAGCGCCGAATCGCACCCTTTTCCGCTGTTGAGCTGGTAGAAACTGTTCCGTCGCCCCCATCGGTCCTGGTCGGGGCGATTGTTGAGGGCCCACGTAGAAGCGGGCCGGTTTGACCCGCCACCGAAGGAGTCCCATGCCGCGCGGTCACTCGTCCACCCCGGCTTGGCGCCGTCCGAAGACACGACCGGCCCACCGACCCTGCGCCCTGTCCGAGCGGCCCGCAGGGTCGACCCGGTGACCGCCGCACCGACGCGGGTCGCTGCCGTCCCCCAACCCAGGCACCTGAGGATGTCGGGTAGCGCCGGGACTACGCCAGTCGTGCGGGCTCGCCAGCTGACCGGAAGCCTGCCCAGCGTCCTGGTGCTCTGCCTTGCCGCCTTCATGATCGCCCGACCACCCTGGTGGTCGTTCAACTACGCCGCGCCCGTCGCACTCGCCGCGATCGTGCTCAGCGGCCGGCTACCTCGCCTACGGGCTGCGGACACCCTCGCGTTGCTCACCGGCGGTTGGGCGTACGCGAGTCTGCTCTGGACCGACCGGACCGACCTCGCGGCACCGGCAGCATACCGATACGTCTCGGTTTGCCTGCTCTTCGTGGCCGTCCGGCACGTGTTGCGGGGCCGGCGCGACCTGTTACTGATCGGCTGGACCTACCTGGCCGGGTGCGCGGTCGTCTCGATCGAGGTGATCCTCGGCGCACGCACGCAGGGCCCTGTTCTCGTCTTCGATCAGCGTTACGGCATCGAGGGCATCAATGTGAACTTCACCGCGTACACCTTGGCCGCCGGCGTGGTGCTGTCGCTGGTGCTCGCTGTGGTCGCCAGTACCGGTCCGACGCTGCTACGGTTCGGCCCACTGGCACTGACCCTGCTGCTCGGCTCCGCCGTTCTGCTCAACGGATCCCGCGGAGCGACGATCGGGATGCTGGCGGGGTTGACAGTAGTGCTATTCGCCTTGCTTCTTCCACGGCTGACCGTGCTGACTGTGGGGATGCTCGCCGCCGCATTGATCGTCCTGGTGCCGTTCGGAATGGCCCCGGAGCGTCAACTCCTTTGGTTTGACTCCCTCTACGGTCGGCCAACCGGCGACATCTCCGGCCGACTCGCCATCTGGCCGTACGCGCTCACGACGTGGTCGGAGGCTCCACTCACCGGATCGGGCGCCGGGGTGTTCATCAACACCAACCCATTCGAGATGGGACCGCACAATCTGCTGCTAACCGTCGGCAACGACCTGGGACTGGTCGGTGTGCTGCTGTACTTCGGCACGATCGCCGTGGCGCTGATCGCTGCTGCCCGCACCAGCCGGGCTGGCCTCCTGCTGATCGGCGCCTTCACAGCGACCATGACACCGATCTGGCTGACCGGACAGTGGGAGACGTCATTGGCGATGTGGCTCGTCCTCGCGCTGGTCACCGTTTCGCCGGAGGTCAACAACCCGCGCCGGGGCCGGCACGCACGGGCCAACCACCGGGCGTCCGGGTTACTCCAGTCGCCGCTGTTCACCGTCTCGCCGACGGGCGTCCCCAGTCTTGGCCACACCGGACGCCGCCGGGCATTCTGACGCGACCTCGTAGACGGCGGGATCCAGCGACATTGAGGCCGGGGCGCGGTCGAGGTATGCCCTGATGGGTGATGGTGTCGATGTCTCCGATTCAGGGGATCCCCGCGTCGTGCAACTTCGTGTTCCCACCAGCGCGTGGCGCGGACGCGATGCTGACCGGAAGTTCCGCCGCTTCTCGGAGTACCTGGGCGAAGCGGGCAGCCACCTGGTCCGCGCGGTGATGCCGTGCCGCGTACGCCAAGCCCTGCTGGCCGAGCCGCTGCCGCAGCGCGGGGTCGGAGCAGAGACGGGTCAACTCGTCGACGAGTGCGGTGCGATCATCCACGCCGACCACCGCGCCCGCCTGCGCCACCCCGATGTGGACCATCGAGGCCAGCTCGGCCGGCCCGAAGCCGAACACCGGCCGGCCAGCCGCCAGGTATTGGGGGATCTTCGTGGACAGCGAGTATCGGGTGTAGCGGCGGTGTTCGGCAGCGAAGGACTCCACATGCACCAGAACGTCAGCACGGCGCAGCACGGCGCCCACCTCGGTGCTGTTGATTGAGCGGCCCAATCGCACCGCCGGCAACCCGGCGAACACCTCGCCGTAACGGGCCAGGTCCGTCTCCGGTGCATGCACTGTGAGCCGCACCGGTACCCCGCCCCTCGCCAAGTCTTCAACCACCTCGCCAATTCGGCGCAGCGACCGCCACCGGTCCAGGTGCAGGCCACCGACGTAGACCAACTCGACCCGGCCCCGGTCGGGGGCCAGCAGGGCATCCGGATCGGCGAAGTCGACCGGGTCCACGCAGTTTCCGAAGGCAGCGAACGGCAGCCGGTAACGGCGCTCGAACTCACGTGCCATCGGCTCGCTGATGCCCATCCCGTACGAACTGTGCCGCAGCACCTCCCGCAGACTGGCATGCACCGCGAGCCGGGGCAGACCGAGGACCTGCCCCTGGGCGTACAGCGTGCTCGGCCAGTCGTCCATGAAGTGCGGGACCAGAGGCACCTGGCACTCCTGCGCGGCGACGGCGGCGAGGCGCATCATCCGGATACTGCCGAGAGGCGTATAAATCACCTCCGGACGTTGCTCGCGCATCCACCGACGTACGCTGCCGGGCACCCGGATCGGGCTGAGGTCGAAGAACGCCCGCAACTGGACGCGGAGGGCCCTGCGCAGCGGCCCGGGGGTCCGCTCGACGGCCGTCGGCGGCGTCTCCGTCCCACCTCGAGCCAAACCAGTCGGGTTTCCCCGAACGCGCTTCCACATCTGGAAAGTCCGGTACTCGACCGGCGCATTCTTCATGGCGAACCGGGCGAACGTGCCGCCGATCTCACGCCCCGGTTCCCGGTCCTCGTGGTACAGCTGGGCAAGCCGATCCGGGGGCCAGCCGGCGAAGAGGTTCGACAGCGTGATACCGGTGCCGGAGGAGCGATCCAGGACCCCCGCGCTCACCACAAGGACGCGGGGGAATTCCTCACTGTGCGACACGCTCACTCGATCCCTCCTTGATGTCCGCTGCGGGGTACCGCTGCAGCGTCCGGTGATATCCGTAGAGTGCGGCTGGCGCCACCGTCAACGCGTAGCCGAGCACCCCGAACCAGGGCACCGCATTGACCCCGAAGCGACCTGCCCCATACCACTTGCCCAGCACCGACACGACCATGAAGGCGACCCAGCCGATCAGTTGCGGCCGAATGACACCAGCCGCGTTCTGCACCATGAACCGTGGGGAGAGGGCGGCTTGGAGCACCCACCACATGCCGAGACCGGCCAGCAACCACGGGTCGCCATCCATGGGCACCGGAAGCCAAGCGGCGAAGAGGTGGTCGCCGACGAACACCAGGACTGTGGCGGGTAAGGCGGCGGCAAGCACCGAGATGATCGTCATTCGTCTCGTGATCCGCCGCACCCAGGCCACCTGACCCTGTGCGAGCGCGTCTCCGTTAGCCGACCAGAGCGGAATGTTCACCAAAATCACGAAGAGCCCAATCTGGGCCACGAGCCTCGCCGGCACCACGTAGCCGGCCACACTGGAGAGACCTAGCACGTGCGCGATGATCAGAGTATCGGCACTGGTGGCAAATGACATGGTCACGGTCAGCACGAAGAACAGGCCGCTGAGCCGGGTCAGTTCCTGGGCCGTCCCGGCCTCGACGGTCCGCAACCGAGGCCGCAGATCCGGATGCCGTCCAAAGAACCAGATCGTGTTCACCACGTTCACCAGCAGAGGCGCTGCGGCCGCTGCGGCGATGACCATGATCGGCGACAGATCGGCCCAGACCAGCATGAATACCACGCCCAGCGCAGCCAGATTGCCGCCGGTCTGCCAGATGTTGCTCCAGCTGACCTGCTGGTAGGCGTACTGAATGCGGATGATCAGAGAGAACGGGACGTTGAGTGCGAAGGCGGTGAGGCAGATCAGCGCAATCGCTCGGGTCTGCGCGGGGGTCGCTTGTCCGGACACGTTGAAGATTGCGGTCCACGGGATGGTGTCAGCGAGCAGCCAGAGCAGCGCAGTCAGGGTGACCGTGAGCAGCGAGAGAGTCAGGTAGGCACTGGAAATGTAGCGCCGGGCCCGGGCGACATCGCCGTGCGCGTAGCAGGGGGCGAGTTTGGTCATCAGGCCATTCCCGAGCCCGAGGTCGGCGAAACTCGCCATGGTGGCCAGCGAGACGACGGTCATCCAAAGGCCGTACAGATCCTTTCCAAAATATGGAAGGGTCACCGGGACCATCAGGATCGGCCCGATGATGCCAGCGGCCCGGCTGGCCACGGCAGTGACCAAGCCGCTAACCAGCCGGCTGCTCCGGTCCGGGCGACGGCGGTGCGCACCGGGTGCACGCGTCCGCTCTACGACGCCGGAGGACATCGTCGCCCTACTGTCCGGCGAGCACGTGCCCGGACATCCAGGACACGGTCTGCTCCAGACCGGCCCGCAACGGCGTAGGCGCCACCGTCGGGAACAACTCGAGTAGGCGGGAGCAGTTGGCCTGGGAGTCCCGTACGTCACCGGGCCGGGGCGGCTCGTAGACCACCTCCAGCCGCCGGTCGAGGATGCTCTCGAGTTCGGCGATCACCTCCCGTAGCGAGATCCGCACCCCAAAGGCGAGGTTCACCACGTCGGTGGTCGCGACCTGACGGACGATCGCATCCACTATCACCGAGGTGACGCTTCCGACAAAGGTGAAGTCGCGGGTCTGCCGGCCGTCGCCGTGCACGCGCAGAGGGTCGCCGGCGAGCGCGGCGGTGATGAATCGCGGCACCACAGCGGCGTACGCGTGGTGAGCCGCCTGTCGGGGGCCGAAGACGTTGAAAAAGCGGAAGGGCAGGACCTGCAGGTCATAGCAGGACGCGTAGGCGAGCGCATACGCCTCGGCGGCCAACTTCGAGACCGCGTACGGGCTGACTGGGATCGGACGCAGCCCTTCGTCGCGAGGCAGCACCGGATTGGCGCCGTACACCGAAGACGAGGAGGAGAGAATCACCTGTCGTACCCCGTGGCGACGGGCGGCCTCCAGCACCATGAGCGTGCCGGTGGCATTCGCGTGGTGGCTGGGCAGCGGGAGGTCGATGGAGCGAGGCACAGAGCCGAGTGCACCCAGGTGCACCACGCTCGCCGCGCCGGTCATCGCCTCGTCGAGCAGGTCGGGGTCGAGGATGGTGCCCCGGACCAGCCGGACCGGTACGCATAGGAGATTGTCCAGTAGGCCGGTGGAGAGGTCGTCAATAACGACGATCTCGCTGACCTGCCCGATCTCGCCGAGTGCCCGGACCAGGTTCGATCCGATGAAACCCGCGCCCCCGGTAACGACTACCTTCACTCGTCCCCCTATTCGCTGCCCCGTTCCTGCAACGGCGCTCGCGGCGCGCCCGCTCGGCGGCGCGCGCCGCGAGTGGGACAACGAGCGCTCGCCGCGCAGGTCACGCGACGTTGGCGTGGCGGCAGGTCAGTCCGACTGACGGGCCGCACTGGTATGGGCAATCGGGTCACCCTCGGGGGCGATCGGCAGCGGCCGGCTGAGCGTTTCGAGGAACGCCCGGAGCCGCAGCCCTTGCGGGCCGGTCCCGCGGGTGTGCCGCACGAACGCCTGCCCCGCGGCCCCACGAGCCGCCGCCTCCTTGACGGGCAGTGCCAGCACCCCCGCGATCGCCTCATACAGCCCGTCGACCGTGTCGGGCTCGGCGTAGGCGAGATGGGCGGCGTAGTCAGCAGGGATTCCGGGCAACCGGGTGGTGACCACTGGGACTCCAGCCGACAAGTATTCGATCAGCTTCGACGGAAACGAGTAACGGACGAAGTCCTGGTCCACCGGGCGCGGGTTGACCAGCACCGCCGCCGTGGCGAGCCGGCCGACAAGCACGTCACGGTCGATCAGCTCGGGCAGGGCGATCCGGGGGTCCGCTGCGGCTTGCTCCCGCAGCCAACACTCAAGGTCACCCCGACCGAACAGCAACAGCCGCAGTTGCTCCCCTGGCAACGCGCGAAACGCCGCTACCAGGCGATCCACACCGTACGAGCGGGTCAGCCCGCCAGCGTAGACGATGTCACGGGTGGCCGGTGCGGCTACGGTATGCGGCCGGACGGCGACCGGCGGGTTGAAGATGCCCTCCATGATCAGCCGTGGACGACCCGGGGCGTAGACGTCGGCGAGCGGCCCGGTCAGCGCGACCACCCCGGCGCAACCGCCCAGGGCGGCTCGAACAAGGGCCACATCGATCCGACGCAGTGTTCGGACCAGGCGCCCGTCGGTGGGCAACGGCACCCCCGGCGGGTCGGTCAACACCGGTACCACCCTCACCCCACGGCGCGCGAGCAGTGCGGCGGCCCAGAGGAACGCGGTGTTTACGCCGTGCACCAGCAGCACGTCGACGTTCTGCTCGCGTAGCTCCCGCCCGCCAGCGCGCCACGCCGCGATGAATCGGGTCAGGTGTTTGAGGCCAAGCAGATTAACGAAGCCGAGCAGCCGACCGTCCACGTCCGCGTGACGGAATCGTGCAGGCCGGAAATGGAGCCGGCCGTTGCCCGGGTAGGTGGAGACGGGCACGGCAGAGAGTAGCCGCACCGAGCAGCCGGCGGCCCGCAGCGCCCGGACCAGCCCCCAGGCGAACGTGTGCGTCTGGGTGGCGTGCCGGACGTCGCTCGCCATCACCTCAGCCAATACTTCGTCCGGGACGGTGAAACCCAGCAGGACGACCCGCGGAGCAGCGGTCGGGGAGGGCATCTCAGGCCGCCAGAATCCGGCGGTACACCCCATCGAGCGCCCCAAGCATGACGTCGAGACTGTATCGGTGGGTGACCGTCTGGCGGGCTAGCCCGCCCAGTTCCGCCCGGGCAGCGGCGTCAACGAGCAACGGCGCGAGCGCGTCGGCGAAGGCCACCGGGTCAGCGGCCGGCACCAGCCGTCCACCGCCGCCACGGAGCACTTCCACGTTGCCCCCGACCGCGGTGGCGACCACCGGAAGCCGATACGCCATCGCCTCGAGCAGCGCATTGGAGAGATTTTCGTGCAGAGTCGGAAAAACGAAAACGTCGGCTGCGGCGAGCAGGTCCGGCACGTCAGACCGATTGCCGAGCAGGCGCACCTCGACCGGGCCCGCTGCTCGCAGAGCGGCGCCGATGCCGTCGCGCTCGGGGCCGTCGCCAGCGACCAGCAGCACCGGACGACCAGCCTGCGGGGGCAACCGGCGCAGTGCCTCTGCCAACACCCCGTACCCCTTCTCCCAGGTCAGCCGGGCCAACGCGAGCATCACCACATCGTCGGGACGCAAGCCGAGGGCGCTCCGGCTACGATCCCGTCCGGCGTGCGGATTTTCGGGCACCGGCACGCCGTTGGGGATCACCCCGACGAAGCGGTCCCGGCAGCCGCGTAGGAAGTCCCGGCCAGCGGCATATTCGCAGACAGTCGCGACGTGCGAGGCGGCCCGCAGCGTGAGCGGCTCAGCGCCGTGAACGAGCAGCCCTCGGCGCACCGGCCGGCCGGTGTATCGCAGGTCTCGCACCGTGCCATGGACAGTGACCAGGATCCTCCGGCAGCCGGCGAGCCGGGCGGCGAGCACCCCCTGCAGGCCCTCATTCTGCAGCCCGCGGACGTGCACCAAGTCGGGCCGGAGCCGACGTAGCTGGGCAACCCAATGCCGCAGCATCACCAGATCCAGAGCCCCGTTGCCCCGCGACTGGTGCATCCGGACGAAGTCGTAGCGCACTGCAAGCTGCGAGTTGACAACCCGCTCGACTGCGGTGAGTGGACCGTTGGCGCCGGGCATGCCAGCCGAGTGCTGAACCACGACGGGACGTCCGCGGAGTGAACCGGACACCGCGGTGACGGTGCTGGGCTGTGTCAGCTCCACCTTCTACTCCCCTTTGTCCTGCGCCGGGGAGGCCTCCGGCGGCGGCGGGACCACTAGGCTAGCTTTACAGAAAGGACTTAACACGCAAACCTCACTAGGTGGATGTATGACCGCGTCCCTGACGCCGGAGGCGCCGACCGTCCCGTCCCCAACAAGTCGGGCTATCAGGCACCCACTGGTACTGACCTTCGCCGCATACCGATTTCCGCACGGGGACGCCATGTCCAACCGCCTGCTGCAACTTGCCCGGTCGGCCACTCCGCCGGGCGGCACGACCATGGTGGTCAACGACTGGCCCGACGACGGGTCGCGCCCGCCCGTTACCGCGGACCTGCCATCCGACGTACGACTGATCACGCTGCCCCGCTGGCGCGTCGGCGGTGGGCTCCTGGGCCGCTGGCTGCATCGGCGCGCCCGCCCGCTGCGGGTACTGAGCGCGCTGCGCCGCGCGGGCGTCCACCCGGGTGAACTGACCGGCGTGTACCTACCGCTCGGCCTGTGGAACCTGCTCACCTGGGCGGTGCTGCGCACGGCGGTGCGCTGCCCGGTGACCGTGGACGTGGTCGAACGGCACGACCGGGCACAGTTCCCCCGGGGCTGGCTCACCCCGTACTTCGTCCGCCACCGGTGGGCGTTCTACCTGGCCGGCCGGCTCGCCGACCGGGTCATCGCCATCTCCGAGGCGCTGGAGCGGCACTTCGTCGGCCAGGGACAGCCGACGCTGGTGGTGCCGCCGCAGGTCGACTGCGACGACTACGGCGATCCCGCGCCGCCCTCGCTCGGCGAGGGGCTCCGGCTGCTCTATGCGGGTTCGGCCGGCCCCAAGGACCAGTTGGCCGTGGTGCTGGCGGGTATCCGCCGCCTGGCGCCCGACGACCGGGCCCGGGTGCGCCTCGTTATCGCCGGGATCAGCAGGGAGCAGGCCAGCAGCCTCTCCGACCTGGACGAGACCGCCTTTGACGACGACCAGGTGAGCTTTCTCGGTCGGGTGTCCCGGGACCGGGTGCTCGCCGAGTTGCGACAGACGCATTTCTCGGTGCTGGTCCGCCCACCGGCCGGGTACGCCCAGGCGGGCTTCCCGTCCAAGGTGCCGGAGAGTCTGGCCGCCGGCTGCCCGGTATTGCTCAACCACACCAGTGACCTCCGGCGCTACATCGTCGACGGCCGCGAGGGCATCGTGCTCGACGGTTCCGGGGCGCAGGACGTCCAGCGCGGGCTGGAGCGGGCGCTACTGCTCGACGATCCGGGCTGGTCGGCGATGAGCCGCGCAGCCCGCGAGCGGGCGTACTGCTTCGACTATCGGGCCTGGACACCGGTGGTCAGCGACTTCGTCACCGGCGCCGAACTCGGCTCGGGCACCGGCAGCTCGGCCAGACCGGCCAACTCGGTGGGCGTCAGTCGGCGCTCCGGTGGGTAGAGCTGCCGCTCGTGGTCCTGGATGGTCTCCAGCGGCCAGCGCAGTCGGAGCACCCGGGCCGGATTGCCGGCCGCCACCGCGTACGGCGGCACCGATCGGGTGACGACAGCGCCGGCGCCGATCACCGCGCCCCGGCCGATGGTGACGCCGTGCAGGATCACTGCCCGGGTGCCCACCCAGACGTCGTCGGCGATGACCACGCCCCGGTCGTGGGTCTCGTCGCCGGCCTCCTTGCCGACCGCGATCATCGGTACGCCGACCTGGTCGATGCGGTGGTTGCCGCCCCGGATGGTCACCTCGGGGCCGAACATGACGTTGTCACCGATCAGGATCCGCGCTCGGGCCGCCATCAGGATCGGGCGGTACCCGAGGTCCACGTTGCGCCCGACCTCGATCGTCTCGCAGGTGTAGACGCCGTCGGGGTCAAGGGTGAAGTTGTCCCCGCGGGCGGCGAACCGGCCGGCGAGGGCGAGGCCCCGGATGGCCCGGCGAACGCGCGTGCCGGTGCACAGGAGACGGTCCAGCGCGACGATGGCCGGGCCGAGGACGGCGCCGGGCTGACCGGCCGACACCCGCATCAGAACCCCGCTCGTCCGGCGCTGACCTGCTCCGGAACCCCGTAGATCTGGCGGATCACCGCAGCCTTCTCGGCGGCCGGCAGGTGCCCGCACCCCAGCGAGCGGGCGCGCATCCGGTCGAGATAGTCGTCGACGCTGCGGATCACCTGGGCCGGAACGCCGGCCGCGACGCTGTTGTCCGGGATGTCCCGAGTCACCACCGAGCCGGCGCCGATGATGCAACGGTTACCAATGGTGACCCCGGGCAGGATGATCGTCCGTACGCCGAGGTAGACGTCGTCCCCGACGCTGATCGGTGCGGTCCACTCCAGATCGGGCACCTCCTTGCGGAGAATCAGCGTCCCGCCGTCGTGGGTGATGAACTGGACCCCGGCGGTGACGTAAACGTTGTCGCCGAGGGAGACGAGCCACGGCTCGGAGCCGAACATCGCCCGGTCGATGCCGTAGAACCGGACCCGACCTCGCAGATCGACGCCAATGGACCGGGCGAATCCCTCCGGGTCGCGGGCGGCGGCCCGCCGGTCCCGCAGGGCGTGCACCACGCCGCGCACCATGCTCAGCAATGCTGTCCCCGTTCTCGCCATGGGTGGGATTGATAGCGGTCCGAAGTGTAATTCCCCCTTATACCCTGCAAGGCCGCAATCGCCGAAGTAACCGACGAGACATGGCAACGCGCACAATACGAGCGTGGGTCGACGGGCGGTGGCGGCACGTCGAGGAGCGGTGCGACATCGAGGCGGTGTTCTGCGAGGCGATCGTCGGGCACCTGCGACGGGCCGCGCCAGCGCCGCCCTGGCCATCACAGCAGGCAGCGGCGCCGGCACGGCTAGCGACCTCGCACCCATCGACCGATTGACATCGATCACGCCACACCGAAGGCTCGCGCCTACAGGTCCTTCACCCAAGGAGGCGCGATGAGACCGAGACGATTGGCGATCGCCAGCGTGGTCACCCTGCTCGGCGCACTGGCACTGACCCCACCGGCCAGCGCGCGGCCACCGTCCGACCCGGGCGCCCGCGACGGCCTGGAGGTGTACGTCGGCACGGTCGACGCGAAACAGCGGGATCAGCTGCGCGCGGCGGGGGTCGACCTCGGCCACGACGCGAAGACGGACTCGGCCGGCCGTACGGCGGTCGAGACGGTGCTCAGCCGCCGGCAGGCGAAGCGGCTGACCGACCAGGGCGTCCCGCTGTCGGTGAAGAAGGTGCGCGGCAAGGACGCGTCGCAGGCGCTGCGGGAGCAGGCCGCCGCCGGCTGGACGGCGTTCCGCCCCTACGGTGAGCCGGGCGGCCTGCGCGACGAACTGAACGCCACCGCAGCTCGATACCCCAAGCTGACCAAGGTGGAGACGATCGGCCGCAGCCAGCAGGGTCAGCCGATCCTCGCCGTGAAGGTCACCAAGAACGCGCGGACCGTCGCGGACGGCCGGCGACCGGCGGTGCTCTACGCCGGTGCGCAGCACGCCCGCGAGTGGATCACGCCGGAGATGACCCGCCGGCTGATGCATCACGTCCTCGACAGCTACGGCACCGACCGGGAGATCACCCAACTCCTGGACACGACCGAGCTGTGGTTCCTGCCGGTCGCGAACCCGGACGGCTACGACTTCACCTTCACCCCCGGCAACCGGTTGTGGCGCAAGAACCTGCGGGACAACAACGGCGACGGGCAGATCAGCTCCGGCGACGGCGTCGACCTCAACCGCAACTTCAGCTACAAGTGGGGGTACGACAACGAGGGCTCGTCACCGGAGCCCAACAGCGAGACCTACCGGGGCCCGGGTCCCAACTCGGAGCCGGAGACCGTAGCCCTGGATCGGCTCTTCAAGCGAGTCGGGTTCGAGTTCTTCGTCAACTACCATTCGGCGGCCGAACTGCTGCTCTACGGCGTCGGCTGGCAGGTGAGCACCCCCACCCCGGACGACGTGATCTACGAGGCGATGGCCGGCGACGACGCGCACCCGGCGGTGCCCGGCTACGACCCGGACATCTCCGCCGAGCTGTACACCACCAACGGGGACACCGACAGCCACGCCACCGTCAGGTACGGCACGTTGGGCTTCACCCCGGAGATGTCCACCTGCGAGGCCGCCTCGGCGGTCGACCCGAACGACGAGTGGCGCCCGGAGGACTGCGTCAGCGGCTTCATCTTCCCCGACGACGAGGCGCTGATCGCCGGCGAGGTGGGCAAGAACCTGCCGTTCGCGTTGGCGGTGGCCCGGTCCGCGGCGGACCCGGACGACCCGGTCTCGGTGGTCGGGCGGAGCACCCCGGACTTCGTGGTGGACGCCTTCGACACCTCGTACGGGCGCACCCAGCAGGTCGCCTCGATCACCCGTCGCGCGCTGAAGAACGTGCGGATGCACTACACGGTCAACGGCGGACGGCCGAAGACGGTCGCGGTCCGCGAGTGGCGCGGTGGCGAGCGGTACGGCGACACGCACGACGACTACTACGCCGAACTGCGCGGCACGGTCACCGGATCCAAGCCGGGCGACCGGGTGGAGGTCTGGTTCACCGGGAACAAGCCGCGCGCCGGGGTGGTGGCGAGTGAACACTTCACCTACCGGGTGCACAGCGACGTCGGCGGTGACGTGCTGGTCCTCGCGATGGAGGACGTCACGGGCCTCAGCCCGGCGCAGACCGGCACCACCGCGAAGTACGCCGACGAGGTCGCCGCGTCGTTGAGCGCCGCCGGGCGCAGCAGCGACGTGTACGACTTCGACGCCATGGGCCGCAAGGCGCCACACCCGCTCGGCGTGCTGTCGCACTACAGGGCGGTGGTCTGGGAGACCGGCGACGACGTGATCCTGCGCTCCCCCGGTCAGGTGGCCGGCACGACGGCCAGGGCGGCGCTGGACACCGAGCTGGCCGTTCGGGACTACCTGAACGAGGGTGGCAAACTGCTGGTCAGCGGCCAGTACGCCTTGTTCGCGCAGGGTGCCAACGGGTCGTACGTCTATCACCCGGACGCGCCACCGGAGTGCACCGACGCCGAGGACGCCAGCTGTCTGCCACTGTTGAACGACTTCCAGCAGTACTGGCTGGGCGCGCACACCTACGTCAGCGACGGCGGCACCTCCCCGGAGGGCGAGCCGTTCCCGGTCGCCGGGGCCGACGTGCCGTTCACCGGTTTCAGCGGGCAACTCAACGCGCCCGGCTCGGCGGAGAACCAGGCGCACACCGCGTCGTTCCTGACCACGTCGAGCTTCCTGCCGCCGGACGAGTTCCCGCAGTTCGCCAGCTCCGCGCCGGTCGGCTGGACCCGACCGGGCGGCGCGCCGTTCGATCCACGTACGGGTGAGTGGTACCTGTACAGCGGGCAGACCGACGAGTCGTACAAGCGGCTGACCCGCACGGTGGACCTCACCGGGGCGAGCAGCGGTGAGCTGCGCTTCTTCACCTCGTACGACATCGAGCAGAACTGGGACTTCCTCTTCGTCGAGGCGCACGAGGTGGGCAGCGACGACTGGACGACCCTGCCGGACACCAACGGCAAGACCGGCACGGTCACCGGGGACAGCTGCGTCGAGGGTTGGGTGGAGCAGTTGCACCCGTTCCTCGCGCACTACCAGGGCGCGGACTGCTCCCCCACCGGGAGCACCGGCACCTGGAACGCGGCGACCGGTTCGTCGGGCGGCTGGAAGGAGTTCGTGGTCGACCTGTCCGGCTACGCCGGCAAGCAGGTCGAGGTGTCGATCTCGTACGCCTCGGACTGGGGCACGCAGGGTCTCGGTGTCTTCCTGGACGACGCCCGCGTGCTGCGCGACGGGGCGACCGTCGCGGAGACCTCGTTCGAGTCGGCCGACCTGGGCGGCTGGACGGTGGCCGGGCCACCGGCCGGCTCCGCGGGCAACGCCAACGACTGGTCGCGCAGCCAGCAGGCGTTCGAGGAGGGCTCGGTGGTGGTCACCGGGGACACGGTGTACCTGGGCTTCGGGCTGGAGGGTCTGCCACCGGCGGCTCGCGATGACCTGGTCGCCCGCTCACTGACCCACCTCACCGGTCAATCCCGCCCCTGACGGCGGCAAGGTGCGCCGACGGTCCCCGGACCGTCGGCGCACCTTTGGTGTACGCCGGGTGCGGTCGCCACCGATGTGGTGAGCTGTACGGGTGTCGGGGCTGGGACTTGTGCTGCACCCCACCCGGGATGTCACCGAGGTGGTCGGGATCATCGAACGGTGGGCGACGCGCCACCACAAGACGCTGATGGTGCGCGAGGAGGACAAGCACCGCGTGCCGTCCTGCATCGAACCGGTGCCGGCGGACGAGGTGGCCGCCCGCGCCGACGCCCTGATCAGCATCGGCGGGGACGGCACCATGTTGGGTGCGCTTCGTTCCGCTGTCCTCGACCCGAAGCCGGTGCTCGGCGTACACCTGGGTCGCCTGGGTTTTCTCGTCGAGGTCGAACCGCCGGAGCTGCCCGAGGCGCTGAGCCGGTTGCTGTCGAAGGACTTCACCGTCGAGTCGCACGCGTGCCTCGCCTGCGACGTCTGCGGCGACGACGTCGTGGCGTTCAACGACATCGCGCTGGTCCGCCAGCCCGGCGCCGGCTTCGTCAGCGCCACGCTCGCCATCGACGGTCAGCAGTACGGCTACTACCGGTGTGACGCCGTGGTGGTCAGCACCCCGATCGGCTCGACGGCGTACAGCTACGCCGCGGGCGGCCCACTGATCTCCCCGGCGGCGGACTCGGTGGTGATCACGCCGTCGGCGCCGATGGCCGGCATCTCCCGGTCGGTGGTGCTCGCACCGGACGAGAAGATCCGGCTGGAGCTGGAGCCCAATTCGTCGCCGGTCGTGGTGGAGATGGACGGGTTGGTGTTCCGTGACGCGGCCACCGAGGGGGCGGTGGACATCAGCTACCGCCGCAACGCCGGCCTGGTGGTCCGCTTCGACCCGCTGCGCTACCAGGAACGCAACCAGTTGAAGATGACTCTGCTCGACCTGCCGTTCCTACCCGAGCAGCTCCGCGAACTACTCCCCGAAGAACTACGCCGAACCCGACCAGAACTACCCCCACCCTGCTGACCCAACCCGCCCGGTTGATCATGAAGTTATTGCCCTCCGCCCCGGCATGCCGTGGCAATAACTTCATGATCAACGCGGGGAGGCGGTGGATCAGGCCCGGGTCAGGGCGCTGTCCACCAGGTTCTTGGCTTCTTCCTGGATCTGCTTGAGGTGGTCGGGGCCCTGGAAGGACTCGGCGTAGATCTTGTAGACGTCCTCGGTGCCGGAGGGCCTCGCGGCGAACCAGCCGGACTCGGTGCTGACCTTGAGACCGCCGATCGCCGCGCCGTTGCCGGGGGCGGTGGTCAGCGTCGCGGTGATCGGCTCACCGGCGAGCTCGGTGGCGGTGACCTGCTCCGGGGAGAGCTTGCCGAGCACGGCCTTCTGCTCCCGGGTGGCCGGGGCGTCGATCCGGGCGTACGCGGGTGCGCCGAACCGCCCGGCCAGCTCCGCCCAGTGCTCGCTCGGGCTGCGCCCGGTGGTGGCCAGGATCTCGGCGGCGAGCAGGCAGAGCAGCAGGCCGTCCTTGTCCGTGGTCCAGGTGGAACCATCGCGGCGCAGGAACGACGCGCCCGCGCTCTCCTCGCCACCGAAGCCGACCGCCCCGTCGAGCAGCCCGGGTACGAACCACTTGAAGCCGACCGGCACCTCCAACAGCGGCCGGCCCAGGTCGGCGGCCACCCGGTCGATCATCGACGAGGAGACCAGGGTCTTGCCCACCGCGGCGGCCGGGCCCCACTCGGTGCGGGTACGGAACAGGTGACCGATCGCCACCGCCAGATAGTGGTTGGGGTTCATCAGGCCGGCGTCCGGGGTGACGATGCCGTGCCGGTCGGCGTCGGCGTCGTTGCCGGTGGAGATCTGGAAGTCGGCGCGCGCGGCGATCAGCGACGCCATCGCGTTCGGTGAGGAGCAGTCCATCCGGATCTTGCCGTCGCCGTCGAGCGTCATGAACCGCCAGGTCGGGTCGACCGTCGGGTTGACCACGGTCAGGTCCAGTCGGTGCCGCTCGGCGATCTCACCCCAGTACGCCACGCTCGCCCCGCCCAGCGGGTCCGCGCCGATCCGCACCCCGGCGTCACGGATCGCGTCGATGTCGATCGTCGCCGGCAGGTCGTCGACGTAGCGGGCGAGGAAGTCGTACTCCCCGGTGGTGTCGGCGGCCCGGGCCCGCGCGTAGGTGATCCGGCGGACCTCCTTGAGCCCGGCGGCGAGGATGGCGTTGGCCCGGTCCTGGATCCACCGGGTCACGTCGGTGTCGGCCGGCCCACCGTTGGTGGGGTTGTACTTGAAACCGCCGTCGTCGGGCGGATTGTGCGACGGGGTGATGACGATGCCGTCGGCGAGGCCGCTGGTACGCCCCCGGTTGTGGGTGAGGATCGCGTGCGACAACGCGGGGGTCGGGGTGTAGCCGTCGCGGCTGTCCACCAGCACGGTGACCCCGTTGGCGGCGAGCACCTCCAGGGCGTCCACCGCGGCCGGCGCGGACAGCGCGTGGGTGTCCCGGGCGAGGAAGAGCGGCCCGTCCAGACCCTGCTCCCGCCGGTAGTCGCAGAGCGCCTGGGTGACCGCCAGAATGTGGTCGGAGTTGAACGCGTTGCGCAGGCTGGAGCCCCGGTGGCCGGAGGTGCCGAAGGAGACCTGCTGCGCCGGGTCCGCGGGGTCCGGATGCTCGGCGTAATAGGCGGTCACCAGCCGCGGCACGTCGACCAGGTCGGCGGGCTCGGCGGGCTGGCCGGCACGGGGGTGGGTCACTGCGGGATCCTCCTCGGGGAGTGCGGGCCGGTCACGGCTCGACCTTCTGGCCCTTGCCGATCACCACGATGCCATTGTCGGAGACGGTGTAGCGCTGCCGGTCCTTCTCCAGGTCGACGCCGATCTCGGCGCCCTCCGGGACGAACACGTTCTTGTCCAGGATGGCCCGCCGGACCACCGCGTGCCGGCCGATTTCCACACCCTCCATCAGCACCGAGCCCTCGACGTGCGCCCAGGAGTGCACCCGCACCTTCGGCGAGACGATCGAGTTCTCCACCAGCGAGCCGGAGATCACCACACCCGGGGAGACCATCGAGCCGACCGCCCGGCCGACCCGCTCGCCCCACTGGTGTACGAACTTCGCCGGCGGCCACGGCGGCTGCTCGGTGTAGATCGGCCAGTCGAAGTTGTACATGTTGAACACGGGGTGCACGTTGATCAGATCCATGTGCGCGTCGTAGAACGAGTCGAGCGTCCCGACGTCACGCCAGTAGCCGCGGTCCCGGTCGGTGCTGCCCGGCACCTCGTTGTCGCGGAAGTCGTAGACGTTGGCCTCGCCGCGCTCGACGAGCATCGGGATGATGTTGCCGCCCATGTCGTGCTTGCTGGTCTTGTCCTCCGCGTCGCGCTCGACCGCCTCGCAGAGCGCCCGGGTGGTGAAGACGTAGTTGCCCATCGAGGCGTAGATCTGGTCCGGTGCGTCGGGCAGGCCGACCGCGTCGGTGGGCTTCTCGCGGAACGCCCGGATCCTGCGGCCGTCCTCGCCGACCTCGATGACGCCGAACTGGTCGGCCGTCGACAGCGGCTGGCGGATGCCGGCGACGGTGACCGAGGCGCCGGAGGCGATGTGGTCCTCCACCATCTGCCGCGGGTCCATCCGGTAGATGTGGTCGGCGCCGAAGACGATCACGTAGTCGGGCTGCTCGTCGTTGATCAGGTTGAAGCTCTGGTAGATGGCGTCGGCCGAGCCGGCAAACCACCAGGGGCCACGACGCTGCTGTGCCGGCACCGGCGTGACGTAGTTGCCGAGCAGCGTGGACATCCGCCAGGTCTTGGTGATGTGTCGGTCGAGGGAGTGGGACTTGTACTGGGTCAGCACGACGATCTTGAGATAGCCGGCGTTGGCCAGGTTGGAGAGGACGAAATCGACCATGCGGTACATCCCGCCGAACGGGACGGCCGGCTTGGCCCGATCCGTGGTGAGTGGCATCAGGCGCTTGCCCTCCCCACCCGCCAGGACGATCGCGAGCACCTTGGCAGCCATGCCCCGACGCTATCCACCCGCGTCGCACTTCACCACTCGTACGGGGACTCTTCTGCACTAGGGTGCGAGGTCATGACGGAACCCACCCCTCTGCGCGTCGACCTCCTCAGCCGCGAGTACCCGCCGGAGGTCTACGGCGGCGCCGGGGTGCACGTCGAGTACCTGGCCCGGGAGTTGCGCCGTCTCACCGACGTGCGGGTGCACTGCTTCGGCCTGCCCCGCACCGAACCGGGCGTCACCGCGTACGCCGAATCCCTCGGCCTGACCGGCGCGAACGCCGCGCTGCGCACGATGGGCGTCGATCTGGAGATGGCCGCCGGCACTGCCGGCACCGACGTGGTGCACAGCCACACGTGGTACGCGAACCTGGCCGGTCACACCGCGAAACTGCTGCACGGGGTGCCGCACGTGGTGACCGCGCACAGCCTGGAGCCGCTGCGGCCGTGGAAGGCCGAGCAGCTCGGCGGCGGGTACGCGCTCTCCTCCTGGATCGAGCGCACGGCGATGGAGGCCGCCGACGCGGTGATCGCGGTCAGTGGGGGGATGCGCAACGACGTGCTCACCGCGTACCCACAGATCGACCCGGCCCGGGTCCGCGTGGTCTACAACGGCATCGACACCGTCCAGTACGCCCCGGACGAGGGCACCGAGGTGCTCGACCGGCTCGGCATCGACCCGTCCCGACCCAGCGTGGTCTACGTCGGGCGGATCACCCGGCAGAAGGGGCTGCCCTACCTGTTGCGTGCCGCCCGGGAGCTGCCGGCGGACACCCAGCTCGTGCTTCTCGCCGGCGCACCGGACACCGCGGAGATCGCCGCCGAGGTGGAGGAGCTGGTCGCGGAGCTGCGGGCGAACCGCTCCGGTGTGGTCTGGGTGGCGGAGATGCTGCCCAAGCCCGAGGTGATCCAGGTGCTCACCCACGCCACCGTCTTCGTCTGCCCGTCGGTGTACGAGCCGATGGGCATCGTCAACCTGGAGGCGATGGCCTGCGAGACGGCCGTGGTGGCGACCGCCACCGGCGGCATCCCGGAGGTCGTGGCCGACGGCGAGACGGGCCTGCTGGTGCCGATCGAGCAGGCGAGTGACGGGTCCGGCCGACCGCTGGCCCCGGAGAAGTTCGTCGCCGACCTGGCGGCGACGATCAACACGCTGCTCGCCGACCCGGCGCGCACCGCCGCGTTCGGCGAGGCCGGGCGGCAGCGCGCGGTCGAGCACTTCTCCTGGGACGCCATCGCCCGGCAGACCCTGGACGTGTACCGCTCGGTCGGCGCGGCCTGAGGAGGACGGGCGGCATGCGTGTTCGGCCTGGAGACAGTCGCCCGGCTGGTCCGGACCGGCCTCAGATCGCCGTTCCCGGTGGAGATTTGAGCAACGACGTCGCCTGAGCAGGATGACCACCGTGCCCGTTCCGGAGCGCGCTGGCTGCGATGCGGACGAGGTCGATGTTGACCCCGGCAGCGCCACTCGGGTCATCCACCTTCAGTTTCACGTCGAGGCTCACCGCAGTCTCGCCCCAACCCTTCGCCTCGATGTTGAGGTGAGCCACCTTCTGCGATCGGAGATGCGGCAGGTACCCGAGCGGGGCCACCTCGACTTTGTCAGCCGCCGACAGTGCGTTGAGCTTGGACTGCTTCTTGGTGTTGGGATTGTCGACGAGGTTGCGGAAGTCTTCGGTGCCGCCCAGATTGACCTGGTAGGAGCTGACCAGGGTAAGGCCCCGCTCCTCCAGTAGCCGCAGCAGCGCGTTGTGTAGCACCGAGGTACCGAATTGGCTGGCCAGGTCATCGCCGATCAACGGCAGACCAGCCATTTCGAATCGATCCATCCAGTGGGGATCGCGGGCGACCGGGTCGGAGGTGGTGTTGATGAAGGCGACACCCGCTGTGTGAGCTGCCTCGGCGTACGCCTGGGCGGTCTTTGGCCGGCCACTGGGCGCCGAGTAGAGCAGCACCTCCGCCCCGGCCAGCGCCGTCGCCACCCGCTCCACCTCGGTCGCGTCGACAAGGCCCTTCGTGACGGGCACACCCGCTCTGGGCAGGTCGCAGTTCAGCCGAGGGAAATTGTTGGGCGCCATGAAGATCGCCTCGGTCAGGTCCCGACCGACCTTCTCGTCGGACATGGCGAAGGCCGCCACGATGTCGATGTCGCCCACCCCGAGCCCGTCGATCATCGGCCTGCGGATTCCGACCAGACTGCCACTCTGGCGGTAAAGACCAATCCCCTGCACCAATGCAGACGTGTTGTTACCGACACCAACAACCACGACTTTCACCCGTTCGATCATGGCGGGAGGCTACGTCACCTTGGCGCATACGGTGGTGCGGTGATCCGCTCCGGCCGGACAACCGTCGGCACCGGAAAGTGCCGTACACCTGTTCTCGTCTTTGGTGGTGATCGATCAGCGACTAAAGCAGCGCCTTCCGCGGCGAGCAGCGTCCGGCCTGCCCGGGGCATGTCGCCGCGAAGATCCACACAACTTCCGTGAGACTGCGGTGTCCCGCAGCCTGGAAGCAGCAGTTTCCCGAAAGGCGTGTGGATCTTGGCGCGCGGCCCAACGTGCGGGATGGACCGGCGTGCTTGGCCGCGCGCGAACGGATCTCGCGCAGTAGGTTGGCGGGGTGACTGGACGGTTCCCGATCGAAGACGTCTCCCCCGTCGTCTCGTGCGGGCGGTACCCGGCAAAGGCGGTGGTCGACGAGCCGGTTCCGGTGTCGGCCCGCGCCTACCGGGAGGGGCACGACGCGCTGGGCTGCAACGTGGTGTGGGCCGGCCCGGACGGCCAGACCCGGCCGTTCACCCGGATGCGCCCCGGTGAGCCCGGCCAGGACCGCTGGCACGCCATCATCCGCCCGGACGCCGTCGGCTCCTGGACCTTCTCCGTCGAGGCGTTTCAGGACCCGTATCTGACCTGGCAGAACGCGGTGACCAAGAAGGTCGCCGCCGGGCAGGGGCCGGAGGACCTGGCCAACGACCTGGCCGAGGGCGCGCGGGTGCTCGCCGCCGCACGGGACCTCGTTCCGACCGCCGACCGGGCCCGGGTCGCTGCGGCGCTCACCGCGCTGGTCGACACCGACCTGTCCCTGCCGCAGCGGGTCGACCCGGCGCTGGCCCTGGCCGACCTGCTCTGGGAGCACCCGGTGCGGGAGTTGGTCACCGCCGGCGAGACGTACTCCCTCTGGGTTGACCGCAAGCGGGCGCTCTACTCGGCCTGGTACGAGTTCTTCCCCCGCTCCGAAGGGGCGACGGACGGTCGGTCCGGCACCTTCGCCACCGCCACCGAGCGGCTGCCCGG
This sequence comes from Micromonospora sp. CA-259024, assembly GCF_050936255.1. NCBI lineage: Bacteria > Bacillati > Actinomycetota > Actinomycetes > Micromonosporales > Micromonosporaceae > Micromonospora > Micromonospora sp. CA-259024. The sequence goes on from NZ_JBNJND010000001.1 coordinate 3,417,544, forward strand.
TGTGGCCGCGATGGGCTTCGACGTGCTCTACCTGCCGCCGATCCACCCGATCGGCCGGATCAACCGCAAGGGCCGCAACAACGCGCTCACCGCCGGGCCGACCGACGTGGGCTCGCCGTGGGCGATCGGCGCCGCCGAGGGCGGCCACGACGCCATCCACCCCGACCTGGGTACGCCGGCGGACTTCCGGGCCTTCATCGACGCGGCGGCGGCGCAGGGCCTGGAGGTGGCGATGGACCTGGCGTTGCAGTGCGCGCCGGACCACCCCTGGGTCACCGAGCACCCGGAGTGGTTCACCACCCGGGCCGACGGCAGCATCGCGTACGCGGAAAACCCGCCGAAGAAGTACCAGGACATCTACCCGGTCAACTTCGACAACGACCCCGAGGGCATCCGGGCCGAGGTGCTGCGGGTGGTGCTGCACTGGGTCGGCGAGGGCATCCGGATCTTCCGGGTGGACAACCCGCACACCAAGCCGTTCGACTTCTGGCACTGGCTGATCGCCGAGGTGAAGACTGTCGACCCGGACGTGCTGTTCCTGGCCGAGGCGTTCACCCGGCCGGCCATCATGCACGGCCTCGGCAAGATCGGCTTCACGCAGTCGTACACCTATTTCACCTGGCGCACGACGGCCGCCGAGATGCGGACGTACTGCGAGGAACTGCTCGCGGCGGCCGACTACATGCGGCCGAACTTCTGGCCGAACACGCCGGACATCCTGCACGAGTCGTTGCAGCACGGCGGCCCGCCGATGTTCAAGATCCGGGCGGTGCTGGCCGCGCTGCTCTCCCCGTCCTGGGGCCTGTACGCGGGCTACGAGCTGTTCGAGCACGTGGCCCGGCCGGGCGCCGAGGAGTACCTGGACAACGAGAAGTACGAGCTGCGGCCGAGGGACTGGGCCGGCGCCGAGGCGCAGGGCCGCTCGCTGGCGCCGTTCCTGGCCACCCTCAACCGGGTACGCCGCGACAACCCGGCGCTGCACCAGCTCCGCAACCTGCGGTTCCACGAGATCGACAACCCCGCACTGCTCTGCTGGTCGAAACACGACCCGGAGACCGGCAACACCGTCATCGTGATCTGCTCGTTCGACCCGCGCGTCGTGCAGTGGGGCAACACCACCCTGGACATGCCGGCGCTCGGCTTCGACTGGCACGAACGGTTCACCGTGCACGACGAGCTGACCGGCACCAGCTACGACTGGGGTCAGCGCAACGCGGTGCGGCTCGACCCGTACCTGCAACCGGCGCACGTGCTGACCGTCCGCCGGCCGACCCCGCCCGCCGCATCGGTGGTCGCCGCGACGGTCCCGGCCACGCTCACCGTCGCCGATGTCCCCGCCGACCTGTCCGGCGGTACCGCGCCGACCGCCCCCGCCCCGAAGGACGCCCGATGGACCAGTTGATCACCGGCGCCACGCACGACCCGCACGCGCTGCTCGGCGCGCACCCGACCGGCGGGTCGACGACGATCCGCACGATGCGGCGGGGCGCCGGGGACGTGGTGCTGCTCGTCGGCGATGAGCGGCACCCGATGAAGCGGGTGCACGACGTGGGCGTCTTCGAGGCTCAGGTCGAGGGCACCGTGCTCGACTACCGGGTGGAGGTCGACGGGGCGGCGCACGACGACCCGTACCGCTACCCGCCGACGCTCGGCGAGTTGGACCTGCACCTGATCGGCGAGGGGCGGCACGAGCGGCTGTGGGAGGCCCTCGGCGCCCGGGTCCTCGACGACGGTGTGGCGTTCAGTGTCTGGGCGCCCAACGCCCGCGGGGTGCGGGTGATCGGCGACTTCACCGGCTGGTCGCCCGACGACGGCTGGCCGATGCGGTCGCTCGGCTCCAGCGGCGTGTGGGAACTGTTCGTCCCCGACGCCCGGGTGGGTGCCCGCTACAAGTACCGGGTGCTGGGCGCCGACGGGCGGTGGCGGGACAAGGCCGACCCCCTGGCCGCGTACGCCGAGGTGCCGCCGGCCACCGCCTCGGTGGTGCACCACTCGACGTACCGGTGGTCCGACGCGGACTGGCTGGCCCGGCGGGCCGAGCGGCAGCCGCACCAGGAGCCGATGAGCGTCTACGAGGTGCACCTCGGCTCGTGGCGGCCCGGCCTGGGCTACCGCGAGCTGGCCGACCAGCTCACCGCGTACGTCACCGAGCTGGGCTTCACCCACGTCGAGTTCCTGCCGGTGATGGAGCACCCGTTCGGCGGCTCCTGGGGCTACCAGGTGACCGGCTACTACGCGCCGACCTCCCGCTTCGGCGACCCGGACGATTTCCGGTACCTGGTGGACCGGCTGCACAGCGCAGGCGTCGGCGTGATCCTCGACTGGGTGCCCGCGCACTTCCCGAAGGACGAGTGGGCCCTCGCGCGCTTCGACGGCACCCCGCTCTACGAGCACCCCGACCCCCGACGCGGCGAACACCCCGACTGGGGCACGTACGTGTTCGACTTCGGCCGCAACGAGGTCCGCAACTTCCTGGTCGCCAACGCGCTCTACTGGTGCGACCAGTTCCACGTGGACGGGCTGCGGGTGGACGCCGTCGCCTCGATGCTCTACCTGGACTACTCCCGCGAGCACGGGCAGTGGGCTCCCAACCAGTACGGCGGCCGGGAGAACCTGGAGGCCATCGCGCTCATGCAGGAGGTGAACGCGACCGTCTACAAGCACCACGCCGGTGTCGTGCTGATCGCCGAGGAGTCGACCGCCTGGCCGGGTGTCACCCGTTCCACCGCCGACGGCGGGCTGGGCTTCGGGTTCAAGTGGAACATGGGCTGGATGCACGACACCCTGCTCTACACCTCGAAGGACCCGATCTACCGCCAGCACCACCACCACCAGCTCACCTTCTCCCTGGCGTACGCCTGGAGCGAGAACTACGTGCTGCCGATCAGCCACGACGAGGTGGTGCACGGCAAGGGCTCGCTGGCCGGCAAGATGCCCGGCGACACCTGGCAACGGTTGGCGAACGTCCGGGCACTGCTGGCGTACATGTGGGCGCACCCGGGCAAGCAACTGCTCTTCATGGGCTCCGAGCTGGCCGACGACCGGGAGTGGAGCGAGGAGCGCGGCCTCGACTGGTACCTGCTGCACGACCCGGCCCGAGCCGGCGTGCAGCGCCTCGTCGGCGACCTCAACCGGGTCTACCGGGACACCCCGGCGCTCTGGGCACAGGACACCGACCCGGCCGGGTTCCGCTGGATCGCCGGCGACGACGTCGCCAACAACAGCGTCTCGTTCGTCCGGATCGCCCCGGACGGCTCGACGCTCGTCTGCGTGGCGAACTTCTCCGCGCTGCCGCTGCACGACTACCGGATCGGCCTACCGGCCGGCGGCACCTGGACCGAGGTGCTCAACACCGACGCGCACCACTACGGCGGCTCCGGGGTGGGCAACCTGGGCGAGGTGCACGCCGAAGACGTGCCGTGGCACGGAATGGTCGCCTCCGCCGCCCTCCAGGTCCCCCCACTGGGCGCCATCTGGCTCAGGCGCGATTGAGTGGAGCTGGTCGGACGCAGGTAGGTGAACGCAGCTGCTCAGTAGCCGGTCTCGTCAGTCGTGGATGAACCGGCTACGGGACCGGTGGACCAGGTCGCCGTACTCCTGTTGATTCTGTTCGATGAATCGTTTGACGAACGGGCACATCGCGATCACGGACATGTGCCTGCGCCGTACGTCGTCGAGCGCGCTGCGGATCAGCGCGCTCGCCGCGCCGCTGCTCTCGAATCCATCGCAGCTCTGGGTGTGGATGAAGACGAGGGAATCGCCGGTCGCGACGTACTCGGCGATCGCGACGAGTTGGCCGTCGGCGTTGGCCTCGTATCGCCTGCGCTCGGGGTTATCGGTGACGGTGACGTCCACGGCTCTCCTCGGCTGGTCGGGCAGGGCACAGGCATGCGGCGTCCAGGACGACGGTGGCGCGGTGTCGCACGTCGGTAGTGCCAGGTGGTGTGCGCCTCGACTCTCGATTCAGCGTGCCGCGGCCGGTCGCAGCGGTTCCGGGTAAGACGAGGCGGTGTGGGCCGGCCCAGCGCCGTTGCTGAGCCGACCGCGTCCCCGGTAGGGGACGTATCAACCGGCGGTGTGCTGGATCGCCTCACGGATCATCGCGACGACGTCCTTCGGACGCGAGAGCATGACAAGGTGGGAGGAGTCCATCTCGGTCGTGATCATCCCCGCCCGGCGGTAACCGAACCGCTCCACGTCGGGGTTGATGGTGCGGTCCGCGCTGGCCACGACGCCCCACGCCGGCCTGGTCTTCCAGGCCGCCGCCGGCGCCGATTCGGTGAAGGCTGCCGCGGCCAGTGGCCGTTGGGTCACGGCGAGGACCGCGGCCAGGTCCGGGTCGATGTCGTGGGCGAAGATCGCGGGGAATCGCGCGACGTCGACGGAGACGTCGACGCCCTCCCCGCCGCCTGCCGTGGGGTAGGGCGAGTAGACGAGCGCGGAGGCGAGGTCGGAGTCGGGAAACCGGCCCTGCAGCGCGCCGAGGCTCTCACCCTCGTCGAGGGCGTACCCGGCCAGGTAGACCAGGCCGACCACGTTGTCCTCGATGCCGGCGACCGTGATGACCGCCCCGCCGTACGAGTGCCCGACGAGCACCACCGGGCCGGGGATCCGCCGGACGACGGACGCGACGTAGGCCGCGTCACCGGTCAGACTGCGATTGGGTACGGCCGGCGCGAGCACCGGAATCCCGTCGGCGAGCAATTCGGGGATCACGGCGGCGAAGCTGGACGCGTCGGCGAACGCCCCGTGGACCAGCACAACGGTCGGTGCGATCGATTTGTTCATGATTCGTCCTTCCGGCCGATCAGTCGGCGATGAAGTCGAGGAGGTGACGGTTCACCAGCTCCGGGTGCGTCCAGGCGATGTTGTGCGGCCCGTCGGGAATGATCTCGTAGCGCAGGTCGGAGATCAGTCCGGGCAGCCTGTTGGCAGTGGCATCGATCGGCAGGATCCGGTCGGCGTCGCCGTGGATCAGCAGCGTCGGCACGTCGATCTTGCCCAGGTCGCCGCGGAAGTCCGTCAACCAGGTATCGACGCACGCGTGCGCCGCGTACGTGGACGCGCCGAGGGCGACGACGAAGCTGTTCTGCCACGCCTCGTCGCTGATCCGGGTCCCGCCGAGCACGTCGACGTTGTAGAAGTTGTCGAGGAAGTTCCTGAAGTACGCCGGCCGGTCCGCGAGCACCGCGGCCTTGATGTCCTCGAACACCTGCCGGTCGACGCCGTCGGGGTTGTCCTCGGTCTTGAGCAGAAACGGCGGAATGGCGCCCATCAGCACCGCCTTGCGGACCCGCTCGGAGCCGTAGGTGCCCAGGTAGCGGGTCACTTCACCGCTGCCCATGGAGAACCCGACCAGAGTGGTGTCGCGCAGGTCCAGCTGCTCCAGCAGGTGGTTCAGGTCGGCGGTGAAGGTGTCGTAGTCGTACCCGGTCGTCGGCTGGCTCGACTTGCCGAAGCCGCGCCGGTCATAGGTGATCACACGATAGCCGGCGGCGAGTAGTTCCCGGGTCTGCTTCTCCCAGGAAGCACCGTTGAGCGGGTAACCGTGGATCAGCACGACCGGTCGGCCGCTACCGTGGTCCTCGTAGTAGATCTCGATGTCGCCGCTGTTTTCCCGGCCGACCTTCACGTAAGGCACGGTTGTGCTCCTGTTGGTAAGAGGGATGTTGCCGGCCCGGCCTGCCCGGGTCCGCGCCCGGCGTCCGCGCCGTTGTCCTGAGTCAACCCGTCCGGCAGGCACGCCACCACGAGGAAGACACGCAGAAGACATGCAGAAGTAGCCGTACGGCAACCCGCGGCTCCGGTCGCGGGAGTAGTGGCCCACCGCCTCCGACATGCAAGAATGCCCTGCAACACTGCAGCCGGAGGGGCCCAATGTCGAACGAGGTGGCCTTCGGGCCGCTGCTACGGACGCTACGGCTCGCCGCCGACCTGACGCTCGAGCAGCTCGCCGAGCGCTCCGGGGTCAGCCACCGGGCAATCAGCGACATGGAACGCGGCGTCAGCCAGGGCCCCCAGGCCCGCACCGTCCAGGCGATCGCCGACGCACTAGATCTCGACTCCGAGCACCATTCGGCACTCACCTCCGCTGCCCGGGCCGGCCGCCGCCGCAGCCAGCCCGCTCCGATGCCGCGGACCGATGAACCATACGAAGCCGGCAAGACCGCGCTGACCGGCTCAACGGCCCCGGCGCAGAAAGGGGCCATGCCGACCCCGACCATCCCAGCGGAAAGCCCGTCGCCTGCAGTGCCGGCGCAACTCCCGGCGGACCTCGCGGTCTTCACCGGCCGCCGCGACGAGGTCGCCGAACTGGTCGACGGGCTGGCGTCGGCCGAGGACGCCACATCGCCGCGGATCAGCGTCATCACCGGAATGGCGGGCATCGGCAAGACCACGTTGGCGGTGCACTGCGCGCACCTGCTCGCCGCCCGGTGGCCGGACGGCCAGCTCTACGTCAACCTGCGCGGCTTCGACCCGACCGGCGCCACCCCCGCCGAGGAGGCGTTACGCGGATTTCTGGACGCCCTCGGCGTGCCGCCCAGCCAGGTCCCCGACGGGGTGGACGCGCAGGCCGCCCTCTACCGCAGTCTGCTTGCGGGAAAACGGGTGCTGGTACTGCTGGACAACGCGCGCGACACCGGGACGGTGCGGCCGTTGCTGCCGGGATCGGCGGGCAGCCTGGTGATCGTCACCAGCCGGAACCAGCTCCCCGGCCTGGTCGCCACCCACGGCGGCCATCCGATCCCGCTCGACCTGCCCGATCATGACGACGCCCGCGAGGTGCTGGCCCGGCGGATCGGCACCGTCCGAGTCGCCGCCGAACCCACGGCCGTCGACGACATCATCGAGCGGTGCGCCCGGCTGCCACTGGCGTTGGCCATCGTCGCCGCCCGCGCCGCCACCAACCGGGCATTCCCGCTCGCCGCGATCGCCGACGAGCTGTACCGCGCCGGTGGCCTCACGGCGTTCACCGGCCCCGAGGTCGCCGTGGACGCGCGGGCGGTGTTCTCCTGGTCGTACGCGGCGCTCAGTTTCGCGGCGGCACGGCTGTTCCGACTACTGGCCCTGCACCCGAGCACGTCGGCCGCGGTCGAGGCGGTCGCCAGCCTGGCCGGCGCGCCGGTCGAGCAGGTCCGGCCGCTGCTGGCCGAGCTCACCGGGGCACACCTGGTCACCGAGCCGCTGCCCGGCAGGTACGGCTTCCACGACCTGCTGCGCGCCTACGCCGCCGAGCTGTCCGCCACCATGGCGGAGGCGGACCGCCAGGCGGCACTCGGCCGGCTTTTCGACCACTACCTGCACTCGGCGTACGGCGCCGACCGGCGAATCAGCCCAACCCGGCCAACCATCAACCTACCCGTAGCGGCGCCCGAGGTGATGGTGCGGCAGTTCCCGAACGACGCCACCGCCGTCGCGTGGTTCACGGCGGAACGGCCGGCGCTACTTGCCGCCGTTGACGCCGCGGTCAGCGCCGGCATCGATGCCGCGGCCTGGCGGCTGGCCTGGACACTGGAGCAGTTCCTGGAGCGGTGGGGACACTGGGCCGACTGGACAGCGGTGCTGCGCACTGCGGTGCGGGCCGCCCGGCGGCTCGATGATCCGTACGCGCTGGCCCAGGCACACCGTGGCCTCGGCCTGGCCGCCCTCATCACCGGTGTCGGTGACGAGGCGTTCCCGCACCTCGTCGAGGCCCTCACGCTGTTCGAGCAGGTCGGCGACCTCGTGGGACAGGCGATCGCGCAGCGGACGCTGGCGTTCGGGCATGCCCAGCAGGGCCGGCTCGACCTGGCGCTGCGCCACGCCGAGCTGGCGCTCGGGCTGTATCAGGCAGCGGGCGACGCCAGCGGCGAGGGCCTGGCGCTGAACTTGGTCGCTTCGTGCCGCATGCTGCTCGGCGAGCACGTCTCGGCGCTGCCCATCGTCGAGCAGGCGATCACCATACTCGACAAGGCGGGCAACCAGCGGGGCGTGGCGGCAGCGTGGGACACCCTCGGCTCGGTCCGGCAGGCGCTCGCCCAGCCCGAGCCGGCGGTGGCCGCATACCGGCGCGCGGCCGAGCTGCGCGAACAGGTCGGCGACCGCTACCAGCAGGCGCAGACGCTGGTGCGGCTCGGCCGGGTGCAGGTCAGCGCGGGAGACCGGGTCGCTGCCCGGGACACCTGGGGCGCGGCGCGCGCACTGCTGACCGACATACAGCATCCGGACGCCCAGTCCGTCGGCGACCTGCTCGCAACACTGTCCTAACCACTGCGCAAAAACTTCACCGGACGCGTCAACCAACACATCGTGCGCGGCACCTGTGGTCACCGTCGTACGTCGCCGCCTCCTGCCGCGGGGGGCAACCACGACCGCGAACTGATGCGTCAGACGCCCCAGAACGCCCTCCCCGCTCGTATGCGGCGATCTGCTCGCCCTGCAGGCGCGCGGTCTGGTCCACGTCCCCGTCGTTCAACGCGCCACCTGAGGCCCTGCGTGCTCGTCATCCACCGTCGCTCCCCACCTCCCGCTGGAGGCGGGTCGGATGGGACCGAAACGCAGCACGGCAACCTCAGCCGCCCGTCGGGACGGCGTCAGACCAGGCCCGCGTCGCGCAGGAGTTGCCACAGGCCGGCGCCGTCCGGGGCGGACAGCCACTTCTGCCCCACCGGCCCCGACGACGGGCGGCCGGCCGGGGCGGGCAGGCTACCGGCCAGCACCGACTGCGTCGGGGAGAGCCGGCGGATCGCCACCCCGGCGACGTTCTCCGGATGGGCCGCGGCGAACTCCCGGTAGATCTCCTGGTCGTGCTGACCGTCGTCGCCGACCAGCAGCCAGCGCACCTCGGGGAACTCCTTGGCCAGCCGGGCCAGGGTGCTCCGCTTGTGCTCCATGCCGCTGCGGAACCAGCGGTCGGCGGTCGGGCCCCAGTCGGTGAGCAGCAGCGGCCCGGCCGGGTAGAGGTGTCGGGACAGGAAGCGGGTCAGCGTGGGGGCCACGTTCCAGGCGCCGGTGGAGAGGTAGAAGACCGGTGCGCCGGGGTGCGCGGTGACCAGCCGCTCGTAGAGCACCGCCATGCCGGGCACGGCGGCTCGGGCGTGCTCGTCGAGCACGAACGTGTTCCACGCGGCGAGCAGCGGGCGGGGCAACGCGGTGACCATCACCGTGTCGTCGATGTCGGAGAGGATGCCGAACTTGACGTCCGGGTCGAGGATGCGCACCGGCGCGTCGACCGGCTCGGCGTCCGGGACGCTGAGCCGCACCGAACCCCAACCGGGTGGCAGGTCGGCCTCGACCAGCGTGTCGACGAAGCCACTGCGGTCGGCCTGCGTCTCGTGGCGTACCCCACCGGCCTCGATGGTCACGGTGACGTGCTTGTTGGGCAGGGTGGTGAAGCTGCGCCAGCCGCGGACCTTGTCCAGCCGACCCCGCTGGCGGGTGTCCGGACGACCCAGCAGCACCCGGCACATCACCCGCACCCAGCCCGGGGCGCCATAGCCGGTGTACGCGACGATGTTGACCCGCCAGCCGGTGCGCCGCAGCCGGCGCTGGACGAGCTGGTGCACGGCGTCCTCGATCCGCGCAGCCCGGTGCAGGTTCGGAACGGCCAGTTGGCCGGCGGGAGTGGGTGGCACGCGCCAACCCTGCCACACGTCGACAGCCACGGCCACGCGAGCCGGCCCCGGCTGCGCCGAACCTCCCCGGCCCGCCCGCCGTCCGTGAAACACTCCGGTCGGGACGACGACGGGGGCGTTGGTCGTGTCGCATCCAGAGCAGCACCGTGGGCGATGGCGCCCGCGACTCGACCGGCCGGCGTTCGTCGCGCTGCTGTTCGGGCTGGCCGGCGTCGTCTACCGGCTGGTCCTGACGCTGTACACGGTGCCGGTGTCGAACAGCGACGAGGCCACCTTCGGCCTCGCCGCGCTGCACATCGGGCAGGGCCGGGAACGCCCGGTCTTCCTCTACGGCCAGCACTACATGGGGATGCTGGAGTCGTACCTGGCCGCTCCCCTGGTGGCGGTGGCCGGGCCGAGCTGGCCGGTGCTGCGGCTGCCGATGCTCGCGCTGTACGCGGTCTTCCTGTATCTGATCCACCGGCTGACCCGCCGGCTCTGCACACCCTGGTTCGCCGCCTTCGTCGTCGGCCTGCTCGCGCTCGGAGGCGAGCGGGTGGTGCGCGACCAACTCACCGTCGTCGGTGGCCGACCCGAGGTGAAGCCGGCGGTGCTGCTGATGCTGCTGATCACCGTGGGGCTGGCCGCCGGCACGGTTCGCCGCCGACGGCTCGCCGTCGCCCTGTTCGGCCTGCTCGTCGGGTTGGCCGTCTGGTCGGACTGGCTGATCCTGCCGTACCTGGCGGTGGCCGGGCTGGCTCTGGTGTGGGCGGTGCGGCGGGAACTGTTCGGCTGGTCCGGCCTGCTGCTGGTGGCGGGGGTCGTCGTCGGGGTGGCGCCGATGATCTACGACAACCTGCGGGCGCCGCCCGGTGCGGACTCACTGTCGGTGTTCCAGGAGGTCAGCACCAAGGCCGGGCCACTGCCCCCGTGGTCCGAACGGATCCGGGGCGGCCTGCTGGAGGGGGTGCCGCTGGCGCACGGGCTCTGCCCGGTCGACGGCTGCGGCCGCTGGCAACAGTGGTTCGGCGTGCTGTATCCGGTGCTGCTGGTGGCCGGCGCGGCGCTCGCGGCGCTCGCGTACCGCCATGCGACCGCAGGGTCGCGCGGGGAGCGGGTCGCCCCGGTGGTCCAGCTCGCGCTGGTCGCCGGTGCCGCGTTGACCCTGCTGTCGTACGTGCGCAGCCCGCTCGCCGCGACCAGCCCCCTGGACAACGCCCGTTACCTGTCGGTGCTGCAACTGTCGCTGCCGGCGGTGCTCTGGCCGCTGTGGGTGGCGGCGGTGACCGGCTGGCGGGGCACGGTCAGTGTGCTCGGCCGGCTCACCGGGGCGCTGTCCACCGCCGTGCTGGCCGCGCTGACCGCGACCATGCTGGTGATCACCGTGCTGTTCGCGACGAGCGGCACCGCCGCGTCGCGGACCGAGGAACGCCACGCCCGGGAGTTGGCCGCCGCGCTGCGCGCCAACGGCCCCCACGAGGTGTACGGGGACTACTGGACCTGCAACCGGTTGATCTTCAACACGGACGAGCAGGTGGTCTGCGGCGTACTCGACGGCACCCTGTCCCCCGGGCAGAACCGCTACCGGCCGTACTGGCGGCAGGTCGGCCGGGCCGAGCGGCCGGGCTACGTGGTGGAGATCGACTCGCCGATGGATCGGCGACTGCGCAGACTGCTCGCCGACCGGGCCGACGCCGCACCGGTACGGGAGGTCGGCGGCTATCGCGTGTACCACCCCGACACCCCGGTGCGGCCCTGGCGGTAACGGCGGGTCGTACGCTGGCCGGGCCGGCGCGTGGGGCGCCGCCGTCCCGCCCGTCGAGGAGACCCGATGCTCATCCTGCTGCCGCCCTCGGAGGGAAAGGCCGACGCCGGCACCGGGCGGCGCTGGGCCCCGGACCGGCTCTCGCTGCCCGAGCTGAACCCGGCCCGCGAGCGGGTGCTGGACGCCCTGGTGGCGCTGAGCGCCGGGCCGGACGAGGCGACGGCGCGGGCGGCGCTCGGCCTCAGCGAGGGCCAGCGCGGGGAGCTGCGTCGCAACGCCCGGCTGCGGGAGGCGGCCACCGCGCCGGCCGAGCGGCTCTACACCGGGGTGCTCTACGAGGCGCTGGAGTTGGCCTCACTGCCGGCTGCCGCGCAGCGGGCGGCCCGACGGTCGATCCTGATCAGCTCCGGGCTGTGGGGCGCGGTCCGACTGGCCGACCGGATCCCCCCGTACCGCTGCCCGATCGGCGCGCGCCTGCCGGGCGTCGGGGCGCTGTCGGCGTACTGGCGCAACGAGCTGGCACCGGCGTTGGACGCCGCCGCCGGCCGGGGCCCGGTGCTGGACCTGCGCTCCGGCGCGTACGCGGCCACCTGGACACCGCGCGGGGAGCTGGCCGAACGGACCGTCACCGTGCGGGTGCTGCACGAGCGCGAGGTCGACGGCGTGCCGGTCCGCTCGGTGGTCAGCCACTTCAACAAGGCCACCAAGGGGCGGCTGGTCCGTGACCTGCTCGTCGCCGGTACCCGACCGCGCACCGCCGCGGAGCTGGTCGGCGCGCTGCGGGAGTTGAAGCACACCGTCGTGGAGCAGCCCACCGCGCCCGGCCGGGTACGGCAGGTGGATCTGGTGGTCACCGACCTGTAGTGGCGGGGCAGCCGCAAGATTTGCTCAAGGCTGGGCGGGACCGGTTCCGTAACGGCGACGCAGGGGCCACGGTAGGGGAACCCAGACTCCGACAAGGGAGCCTCCGTTGACCCGCGAACCCGCCCTGCTCGACCGGCCCCGCTCCCCGGCACCGCCACCCCCGCTGGACTGGCTGACGCTGGGCGACGCGTTCGAGGCCGCCTGCCTGCTGCGCTGTACGCCGCCGCCGACCGCCGCCCGGCCGAGCGCCGCGCTTCCGGCGTCCGCACCGGGGGTGGAGTTCAACCGGGAGGACGCCGCGCAGCGGATGCGGCAGTTGCTCGCCCGACTGGACATCCCGGTCACCCACGAGGTGGCCGTCGGCGGCCTGCGCCGGCGCTTCGAGTTGCACCGGCTGTGGGTCCCCCGGGAGCACCGGGGCGCGTACACCCGGATCTTGGACGCGGGCTGGTGGCAGGGGCGGCGTGAGCTGCTCGGCGGGCCCCTGCCCGGCGCCTCGCCGGCGCGCCGGCGGTTGGTGACCCGACTCTCGGCAGCGGCCTGGCGTTCGGCGCTGCTGGCCGCCGGGCGGCACGTCCGCCGGCACATCCTCGGCGTGCGGCTCACCGACCGGGAGCTGGCCGCGGTGCTGGTTCGGGGCGCGGCCGTGCTGGACGTGCCGGCCTGGCTCCGCCCGGGCACCGGCTGCTTCCTGGTCAGCGTGGCCGACGGCCCGGACCGTGCGCGGATCCTGAGCAGCGCGGCCCTGGAACCGGCGCGCGGGGCGGCGCCGACGCGCGGCGCGGCCGTGCCCTCGGCTCACGGCGGGGTCGTGGCGGCGGCAGGTCGTCCGGCCTGCTGATCGCCGCTCGGCCCCGCCCGCCCGGCACACCGGCGCAACGGGCTTGCGCGCACGGGTCCGACGGCGCACAGTGCACCGCGTGAGTCGTACCTCGTCCAGCCGGCCTGGCCGCCGCCGCGCGGGGACGGCTGCCCTGTTGACGGTGCTGCTGACCGCGACCCTGACGGTCGCCGGTTGCCAGGACGCCCCGACCGAGCCGACATCGATCCGGATCGCCACCGGCAGCCCCACCGCCGTCTACTACGCGTTCGGGCAGTCCCTGGCGGCCATCCTCAACCGGGAAATGCCCGAGGTGCGGGCCAGCGTGGTGGTCACCGCCGCCTCGGCGGAGAACGTTCAGCTGGTCGGCTCCGGCGGGGCCGAGCTGGGCTTCACCCAGGCCGACGTGCTGCCCACCGCCGGGGGCAACCCTTCGGTCGATGCGATCGCCCGGGTGTACGACGACCAGTTGCACCTGGTGACCACGGGCGGCGGTGCGATCCGCACGGTCGCCGACCTGCGGGGCCGGCGAGTCTCCGTGGGCGCACCCGGGTCGGGCACCGAGATCACCGCGACCCGTCTGCTGGAGGTGGCCCGTCTGGGCGGCGACGAGGTGCGCCAGGAGCGGCTCGGGCTGGACGACTCGGTGGCCGCGCTCCGATCCGGGCGGATCGACGCGTTCTTCTTCTCCGGCGGGTTGCCGGTGCAGGGCATCAAGGAGCTGGCCTGGCGCAGCGCCACCCGGATCGTGGACCTCAGCGAATGGACGGAGCCACTGCGTTCCCGCTACGGCCAGGTCTACGTCTCCCGGGACATCCCCCGCTCGGTGTACGGGGTGGACGCGGTGACCACGGTGGCCGACCCGAACTACCTGATCGTCCGGGCCGACCTGCCGGAGCCGCTGGTCCGTGAGGTGACCCGACTGCTGATGGAACGCCGGGCCGAGTTGGCCGCCGCGCATCCGGCGGCGGGCCGGATGAGCCCCCGCTCGGCGATCGTCACCGCGCCGCTGTCGCTGCACCCCGGGGCCGCCGCCTGGTACCGCGCGGCCAAACCCTGACCGCCGGACTTCACCGGGCCGGGGTGGGCCGTAGGCCGGCGGGCACCTCGTCGTCCACGGGCTCCAGTGCCGGGTCGGGCTCGGGCGCCGGGAACCACAGGGCGGCGACCAGCCCGCGTGACTCCCCCGGGCGCATGGTGAGCCGCCCGTCGGACGCGTCCGCCAGCACGGCGGCGATGGTCAGGCCGAGCCCCGCGCCGTCCACGTTCTGCGCGTCCGGTGCCCGCCAGAACCGCTCGGTCGCCTGGCCGAGCTGACTCTCGGTCATGCCCGGGCCGGAGTCGCGCACCTCCAGGGCCACCCCGTCGTCCCGGCGGGCCACCGTCACCGTCACCGCCCCGCCGGCCCCGCTGAACTTCACCGCGTTGTCGATCAGCGCGTCCAACGCCTGGTCGACGGCGGTCGGCACAGTCTGGGCGTACGCCGGCGCGTCGGTCGCGGACAGCCGCAGGGCGACCGAACGGTGCCGGGCCAGCGGCGCCCACGCGGCCACCCGGGACGCGGCCACCGCCGCGGCGTCCACGGTGACCCGCTCGTTCTCCTCCCGTTCGGCCCGGGCGAGGGTCAGCAGCGCGTCGAGCACCAACGCCAGCCGGTCGGTCTCCTCCAGTGCCAGCCGGTGCTCGGATCGGCCGTCCGGGTCGCTGAGGCTGGGGCCCAACTCCTCGACCCGCAGCCGCAGCGCGGTGAGCGGATTGCGCAGTTGGTGGCTGGCGTGCGCGACGAAGGCACGCTGCCGGTCCATCACGTCGGAGACCACGTCGGCCATGTGGTTGAAGCTGGCCGCGAGCCGGCGTAGCTCCGGCGGGCCCAGGCGGTGCTGCACCCGGGCTCCCCGGTCGCCCTCGGCGATCTCGTGGGTGACCGCGTCCAGCTCGGTGACCGGGCGCAGTACCCAACCGGCCAACCCGAACGCCGTCAGCACGCAGGCCAGCACGGCGAGCAGACCAGCCAGGGCGAGCAGCAGCCACCACGCGATGACCGCCCGGCGGATCGGGTCGGCAGGGGTCACGATCACCACCGCGCCGAGCACCTCACCACCGTCGTTGATCGGCACCGCCACCACCACCGGGCCCGTCGTCCAGGGCCACACCGACTCGGGGGCGCTGGTCTGCTGCCCGGACAGCGCGATGTCCACCGCCGCCGCGGTCCCGGGGCCGGGCTGCCAGCGCGGCGAGGCGACCGGGGTGCTCCGGTCCCGGTCGACGACCGCGGCGCCGATCGCGTACAGGTTGTCGTAGCTGCTCAGCTCGGACTCGATCGGGCCCGGCCCGCCGTCGCGTAACGCCGGCCCGGCCAGCGAGGCAAACCGGGTGGCGTCGGCGAGCCGGTCGGCGCGGACCCGTTCGGTTTCGCGACTGGCCATGGTGACCGCCAGCGGGGTCTCCAAGGCGATGAGGACGAGCACCATCAGCAGCAGGTAGCTGATCACCAGTCGACGGCGCACGTCAGCCCCTCACGCCTCGCGCAGCCGGTAGCCGACACCGCGTACGGTCTCCACCAGGCGGGCGTCGCCGAGCTTGCCGCGCAGCGAGCCGACGTGCACCTCGACCGTGTGCCGGTCGGCCCACGTGGTGCCCCAGGCGTCGAGCAGGATGCGATCGCGGGGCACCGCCACACCGGGCTGGCGGGCCAGCGAGAGCAGCACGTCGAACTCCTTGCGGGTCAACGCGACCGCACGGCCGTCCACGGTCACCGTCCGCGCGGCCACGTCGATGCGCACCGACCCGGCCTCGATGAGGTGCCGCTCCGGTGCGGCGTTCGCGGCCCGGCGCAGCACCGCCTCGATCCGGGCCTGCAACTCGACCATGGAGAACGGCTTGACGACGTAGTCGTCCGCGCCGAGTCGCAGGCCCTGCACCCGATCGCGTTCCTCGCCCCGCGCGGTCACCGCGATGATGCCGAGCTGGCTGCTGCGCCGGCGCAGCTCCCGGCACAGGTCGGTGCCGTCCCCGTCGGGCAGGGTCAGGTCGAGCAGCACCAGGTCGCACGGCGCGGCGGAGAGCGCGGCGGCGACGGTGGCGGCGTGCTCGACCTCGTACCCGCGGCGGGTGAGGGCGGAGGAGAGCGCAGCGGCCACCCGGCGGTCGTCCTCCACCAGCAGGATCCGCACCCGTGCCCCCGTCCGTCGCAGCGTCGTCCTGCGAATGGTGGCAGAAGCCGGCGCGCGGGGTGAGGCCCGCCTGCCCGCAGTCGGCTAGAGGCCGAAGACGTCGTCGGCGGTGGCGTCCCGGACACCGTCGGTGAAGCCGCGGAAACCCGGGTCGTCGTGGCTGGCGGGCACGCTCGTGACGTTGACCCCGCTGGCCTGGGTGACCGCGTCGACCAGGGGCGGGTAGTCGATCTCGGCGTCCTGGAAGGCGTCATCGTCCGCCTCGGCCAGGTTGATCACGTGCTGGACGTCATCGGACGGGGTGTCCGGATCCTCGGCCCACTCGCCGCCAGCCCGGTAGCACTCGTCGTACAGCGCGCGCTGGCTGTCGGTCCAGTCGTCGTCGTAGCTCTGCATCGCCCATCCCTCCGCGGCCCTTGACCTGAGCATGCCCGGCGGGGGGCGACGGGCGCGGCGGTACCGGCGAAAACCGGGCGAGCACGTCGGGCGTGCCCCCGTAGGCTGCCGCTGTGATCTACAAACTGCTGTCGACCACGGAATGGGACGACGCCCTCGCCGCCGGCGCCTTCACCGGCTCCGCCGTGGACCGGCAGGACGGTTTCATCCACCTCTCCGGCGGCGAGCAGGTCGTGGAGACCGCGCGCCGGCACTTCGCCGGGGCGACCGGGTTGATTCTGCTCAGCGTGGAGGAGGAGCGGCTGGGCGACACGCTGCGCTGGGAGCCGTCACGGGGCGGGCACCTCTTCCCGCACCTGTACGGCCCGCTGCCGGTCACGGCCGTGGTGGCGGCGCAGGCGTTGCCGGCGGACACTCCGGCCGCCGACGCGGTGGCCGCCCTCCTGGGCTGACACGTTCGCGCCCGACCCGAGACGTGTCGGGCCGGGCGCGGAACGGTGTACGCGAGGATCAGCGGCAGAGGCGGCCGATCTCCTCCTGGAACCGGTCCATCGGGTTCGCCTCGGCAGGGCCGAGCAGGTAGGTCTTCAGCTCCCGGCGGGCCTCGGTCATGGGGTCGTCGCCGGCCCGGGTCACCGTCACGATCTTCTCCAGCTCGCCGCAGTCCCTGGAGAGCAGGTACGCGGCCCGCGCCGTCGGGTACTCACGGCGGAAGTCGTCCTCCGGCAGGCCGGCCGGGTTGGCCACCACGTACGGCCGCTGGCTCTGCACGAAGTCGGAGACCACACTGGACACGTCGCTGATCAGCAGGTCGGTCTGGTTGAAGCAGTCGAACAGGGCGGGCGTACGCCCGGTGACCACCAGGTGCGCGGTGCCGTCCAGGGAGGACGCGTCCGGGTTGCCGCCGGCGGCGCGGACGGCCGCCACGATCCGCTCGTGCACGGCCCTGGCCGCCTTGGACCGCGACCCGGTGAGCGGGTGCGGCTTGTAGATCAGGCGCAGCCGGGGATTCGTGGCCAGCAGCCCCTTGACGATCCGCTCACCCATCAGCACCAGTGAGGTGTGGTACGGGTCGTCGTCGAGCCAACCCTCCCAGGTCGGGGCGTAGAGCACGGTGAACGGCCGGTCGACCGACTCGGCGCCGAAGGTGTGCACCCCGGCGAGCTGCGGCCGGCCGATCTCGACGATGTCCGAGTCGAGCACCCCCACACCGGCCCGGGCGTAGCGCTCCCGGCCGGCCAGGCCGGCGACCCAGACCTCGTCGTACACCTTGCTGTACGGGTTGACGCTGGCCTGCTTGTCGCTGTCGCCGTGCCCGACGAAGATGTGCTTCGTGCTCGGCTCGCGGAGCATGTGGATGTTCGCGCCGACGTTCGCGGCGTAGAGCGCAGCGCGGATGCTGCCGAGTTCGAGGTTCATGAAGTCGACCCCGGCCGGTACGCAGATCACCGGCAGCCGGGTGTCGGCCAGCTCCAGGAACGCCTCCCGGCTACGCATCAACACCACGGCGCGCTGCTGGAGCGCCTCCGTCGGCGCGAGCCACATGTTCGCCTGGTAGACGTCCTTGGCCGGGCCCGCGAAGTAGAGCGCCACCTCGGGCCGGTAGGTGTCCAGCCAACGCTGGACGGCGGGCAGCAGCGCCCCCTGCCCCGTGCCCTGACCCCGGCCCCGGAGCCAGGTGAGCGCGATGATGGCGCCCAACGCACCGGTCGCCACGACCGCCACCGCGGCGGCGACGAAGAACGGTGTCGGGTCGTGCTGCACCGCGGCGGCCACGGCGGCCGGCACCAGCAGCAGGTTGAGCAGCGGCATCCGGTCACCGGCGACGGCCGCCGCCCACGCCGGCGGCTGGGGGGCCGAACGCAGCGGGCCCAGCTCGATGTTGCGCACCATGGCGGAGAGCGGGTTACGACGCTCGATCATGGTGGAGAGCGCTCCGGCGAAGACCGAGATGACCCACACCGCGGCCGGCAGCACCAGCAGCAGGGTCAGCTCGCCGCCGTTGAGCCGCACCTCGGCGGCGACGAGCAGCACGGCCGCGAGGTCCCGGGTCAACTGCCGGTACGACCAGTGCAGGCCCACCTTTTCCAACAGCAGCTGCGAGGGTGGTGACCGGCGGGCGACGGCGAAGTCGCCGATGATGGCGGCCAGCCCTGCGACGGCGAACAGACCGACCCAGCCGAAAACGCCACCGACGAGCATGACCAGGTAGGCCAGCACCAGCAGCGCACTGTGGGCGGCCACTCCGAGACGTCCTGTCAACGTGCCGAACAAACGAGTTCGCTCCCTACGAGATTTCGTTGTGGGCTGTGCCCGTGATGAATCGACGTCACTCCCCGTCGCGCAGCGGTCAACCGCAGCCGGCTGCGCGTGACTGCGACCTTAACGCGAGGGGACACCTCGGTGTCGCTCGGGTATCGGGCACCATTTCGGTCAAAGTTCCGCACCTCTGCGGGCGCGGCTGCGCCCGGGGTCCGGCTATGCCGGGAACGCGCTCAGGCGACCCGCCGGAAGCAGGTCATCGCACCGGGCGCCCGGCGCTTGGCGAACTCCTGGTAGCCGAGCTGCGGCGCGGTGTCGCGTGCGTACTGGTTGCCGTTGTAGACGCAGATGGTGCCCACGTCCAGGCGGTCCAGCGCCGGTGTCAACTCGGCCGGGGCCGGGGTCGTCGTGCCGTCGGCGAAGCCGGCGAGCAGCAGCCGGTCCTTGGCGAACTGGGAGTTGAGGTCGTACTCGACGAGGTAGAAGTCGCGGGGCAGGACGACCCGGATCTCGCTGGTGATGATCGGCGAGGTCCGCATGATCGTCTTCGGAGCGAGCAGCATGCCCTGCGGGCGGTCCAGCCCCTTGATCCAGAACGCGATCGCCTGACGCTGCTGCGGCAGCTTCCAGGTGGGGCGGTCGTGCACGTCGACCCAACTCTTCGACGACCACATCGGGGTGGCGAACAGAGCGAACGAGGCCACCAGCAGCACCGCGATCCCGCCGGCGGCCGCACGGCGCAGCGCCGGTGTCGGTGCCGGCACACGCACGGTACAGAGCAGACCGATCAGCGTCGGTAGGGCGAGCAGCCACGGCACGCGCCAGAGCACCACCGAAATGCCGCTCAACGCGCTCATCATCTCCAGCACGCCGGGCACGAACATCACGCTCAACGCCAGGGTGGCACCGGCGGCGAGCAGGGCGGGCGTGCGCCGACGGGCGAGGAGCGGGCCGCACCACAGCGCCAGACCGCTGATCACCCCGACCACGCCGATCAGCAGGGTCCGCCGGTAGGTGTACGCCGCGTCGAAAAAGGCGTCGTCCGCGCCAGCGGCGGTCATTCCGCCGAGCAGCAAGCGGGAGACCACCAGCGAGCCGATCGGGTACGCGAGGGCGGCGACGGCGGCGACGATGGCGGCTTTCCATCGGCCGACCAGCAGCATGGCGAAGCCTGCGGCGCCGACCAGCATCGGCAGAATGATCGCCGCGGTGTTGGTGAGGCCGATCGCCGTGATCGAGAGCGCCACGATGAGCACCAGGCTGCGCCGCGATCGGCTGTCGAACCACTCGGTCAGGTAGAGCCACATCAGCGGGATGACCGCCGAGACGAACATGCCCTTGCCCTCATGAAGCCGGGGGAGGTGGAAGGTGCCCAGTGCGGCGTCCCCGCCGGCAACGAGGTACAGGTACGCGACGGCCACGGTGAAGGCGAGCATCGGACGGCGCGGGGCCCACCGGTGCGTCAGCCGCCAGAGCGCCAGCGCCGCAAGCACCGCCATGATCGGCAGCAGCACGTACCAGAGGGCCGAGCTGGCGTGGATGCCGACGACGTTGGCGAACGCGCCGTCGAAGACCTCGATCGACGGGATCGGCGGCTGCGAGCCCATGGCCGGGAGCACGTTCTCGGAGAACAGGAAGTCGTTGAGCGGAACCAGGTCACGCTCGGCGATCCAGACCGACTTGCCGACGTAGTAGACGTCGTCCGGGGTGTTACGGGCCATGAAGAACGAGGAGATTCCGACCAGCACCGAGACGGCCAGCGCGTACGCTGACTGGACCGTGGTGGGCGCCGGGGCGGCTGGGGTGGACACCGGGCCGTTCAGCCAGACCCGGCGCATCAGCAGGATCCCGCCGATCGCCGCGAGCAGGCCGGCCACCGCCGGGATCCACCAGGAGATGCCGGCCCCGGTCCCGGCCACGCCCGCGGTGACGGCAGCCGCGGCGGCGGCGACCAGCACCCCGATCAGCAGTCGGCGGTCGACCGCGGGTTGCGGGCCGGCCGGTTCGACAGGCGCTGCCCGCTCACTGTCGGCGGGAGTGCCGGCGAAGCGGCGACGGGCGCGAAGCAGAGCCACGGCCGCGAGCACGACGCAGGCGATCAGCCAGATCCGGAAGGTCACCGACGGACGCAGATCCCCCAGGAAGGCCGCGTGGTAGAGCACGGTGAAGAGCGCGAACGCGATCACGGCACCATCGGTGAGCACCGCCGGGGCGACGGCCACCAACGTGCGTATCCGGACCATGGCGCGACGGTCGGCGGGCCGTGGTGACTGCTTGGACGGCGACGTCGGATCCGAACCGGCGGGCGCTACGGCGATGCTGTCGACGTTGGCCACGGGCGTCCTTACTCGTCAGGCGGATGAGGGGTTTCGGCGCGGTGACGGCCGGGTGTCAAGGGGGCAGCCTAGCGGAATCGGGCACGCGAACAGTTCCTGCGGGCGACCGGGTGTCGGGTGGCTGGTCAACCCGAGATCGGGGCCGCCCGGGGACGGAGCAGGGCACTGTCGGCGCCGAGGCCGGCGGCCACGGATTCGACCAGGGTGTCGAGGTAGCCGTCGGTGAGTGGGAGGCGGGCGATGGCGAGCCGCCAGTAGAGCGGGCCGACGATGAGGTCGACCGCGGCGTCCGGGTCGGTGTCGGCGGGCAGTTCGCCGCGCTGCACGGCGCGGATGACCAGGCGGGCACCGATCTCCTGCTGCCGGGCGTGCAGCACCTGACGCAGGGTCTGGTCGATGGCCGGATTGCGGGCGGCCTCGGCCAGCAGGTCCGGGATGATCTGTGAGGCCAGCGGGTGACGCAGCGCGTGCGCCACCGCCTGGAACAGCAGCGCGAGGTCGCCGCGCAGGGTGCCGGTGTCCAGCACAGGCAGCTTGCCGCGCGCCGCCGCGGCCACGATCTCCACCACCAGGTCGAGTTTCGAGCTCCACCGCCGGTAGATCGCCGTCTTGCTGACGCCGGCCCGGCGGGCCACCGCCTCGATGGAGAGACGGCCGTAGCCGACCGCGGCGAGCTCCTGCATCAGCGCGCGCCGGATCGCCGTGGTGATCTCGTCGCGGAGCACCGCCGCCCCGGCCGGGACTCGCCTCTTCTCGGTGGTCACCGAGGGCTCTTATCGCAGGTCACGCCGACCAGCCTAGCGCAACGACGGTACGGTTGCGTCCCGACGTGTTTCGGACTACTGTCCTCGCAGCGACGAGGGCGGCGCCCCGCGCACATCTCCCACTAGGATTCCATCGTCGCGAGCAACCCCGTCTGCACGAAAGATCGGAGTGCCATTTCCATGGCCACCACCGCGCTGGTCGACCCCGAAACGGGCCTGACCCAGGCGCAGCTGGCCGCTCGGCACGGGCTACGGGTCGCCGGTGAGCGACCCACCCTCGCCGAGTACAGCCGCCGACTATGGGCCTACCGGCACTTCATCGCCGCGTACGCCAACGCCAAGCTGGTCGCCTCGTACAGCAATGCCAAGTTGGGTCAGCTCTGGCAGGTGCTCACCCCGCTGACCAACGCGGCGGTCTACTACCTGATCTTCGGGGTGGTGCTGGCACAGAACGAGATCCCGAACTACATCGCCTACCTGACCACCGGGCTGTTCATCTTCAACTTCACCCAGAGCGCGGTCCTGGCCGGCACCCAGTCGATCAGCAGCAACCTGGGGCTGATCCGGGCGCTGCACTTCCCCCGGGCCAGCCTGCCGCTGTCCACGACGCTGACCCAGTTCCAGCAGCTGCTGGCCTCGATGGTGGTGCTGATCGGCATCGTGCTGGTCACCGGCGAGCCGATCACGCCGGAGTGGTTGCTGCTGGTGCCGGCCCTGTTCCTGCAGGCGGTGTTCAACGCCGGCGTGGTGCTGCTGGTGGCCCGGCTGGGCGCCAAGTCGAGCGACCTGAAGCAGGTCATGCCGTTCATCCTCCGCACCTGGATGTACGGCTCCGGCGTCCTCTACAGCGTCAGCCTCTTCGAGCGGCTGCCCGGCTGGGCGACGACGCTGGTCCAGTTCAACCCGCTGCTGGTCTACATCGAGCTGGCCCGTTACACGCTGCTCGAGGAGGCGCCGCTGCTCAACGAGTCGCTGACCCAGCTCTGGCTGGTCGGCGCCGGGTGGGCACTGGTCGCCGGTATCGGCGGTTTCATCTACTTCTGGCGCGGCGAACAGGAGTACGGCCGTGGTTGAACAATTCGACGCCCCCACCGAGGCGACCGCGACGATGACCCGGACGCAGGAGCGCATCCCGACGGTGGTCGTGGACGACGCGCACATCATCTACCGGGTGCACCAGGGCGCCGGCGGTGGCACCACGCCGGTGGCCGCGCTGCGCCGGCTGGTCAAGCGCACCTCCGCGCCGAACATCCGGGAGGTGCACGCGGTCAAGGGGGTCTCCTTCACCGCGTACCGGGGCGAGGCGATCGGGCTGATCGGCACCAACGGCTCCGGCAAGTCCACCCTGCTGCGGGCCATCGCCGGCCTGCTGCCGGTCAACCGGGGCGCGATCCACACCCAGGGGCAGCCGTCGCTGCTGGGCGTGAACGCCGCCCTGCTCAACGACCTCTCCGGGGAGCGCAACGTGACCCTCGGGTGCCTGGCCATGGGCATGCACCCCGACGACGTCGCCAAGCAGGCCGCAGGGATCATCGACTTCTCCGGGATCAACGAGCGGGGCGACTTCGCCAGCCTGCCGATGCGGACGTACTCGTCCGGCATGGCGGCCCGGCTGCGGTTCTCCATCGCCGCGGCCAAGAAGCACGACGTGCTGCTCATCGACGAGGCGCTCGCCACCGGCGACAAGGGCTTCCGCAAGCGCAGCGAGCAGCGGGTACGGGAGCTGCGGGAGGGCGCGGGCACGGTGTTCCTGGTCAGCCACCAGCTCTCCTCCGTACGGGACACCTGCGAACGGACGATCTGGCTGGAATCGGGCGTCCTGCGGATGGACGGGCCCACCGACGAGGTCATCCGGGCATACGAGGCGTACGCCAACAGCAAGTAGAGTGCCGGCGAACATCCGGTATCGACACGGCGCCACGGACCGCGCCGCCCGCGTTGGGGCGGCGCGGTCCGCGCGTTAAGGTTCATTCCGTCGCCGCTCGGGCGGAACCTTCCGTTAACGCATCCCTGAGAGTGAGGATCCGGCAATGACGCAGGACCAGACCACTGGCCCGGACGCCGCAACGGAGACCCCGGAGCCGTGGCGGCCCTCGCGGACGGTGGCGGTGGTTCTGGCCGGAGGCACCGGGACCCGGCTGGGCCTCGGCATCCCGAAGCAACTGCTGAAGATCGCCGGCAAGCCGATCATCGAGCACACCCTGGCGGTCTTCGAGGCGGCGCCGGAGATCGACGAGATCATCGTGCTGATGGCGACCGGCCACGTCGACGACGCCCGACAGATCGTCGAGAAGGCCGGCCTGCGCAAGGTCACCAAGGTGATCGAGGGCGGCGACACCCGCAACGCCACCACCCGGATCGCGCTGGACGCGGTCGGCCCGGCGGACTGCAACATCCTCTTCCACGACGCGGTGCGCCCGCTGCTCAGCGGCCGGATCGTGCGTGAGTGCGTGAACGCGCTCTGGACCTACGACGCCGTGGACGTGGCCATCCCGTCCGCGGACACGATCATCCAGGTGGACGACAACGACTGCATCACCGACATCCCGGTGCGCTCCCGGCTGCGCCGCGGGCAGACCCCGCAGGCGTTCCGCTCCCCCACCATCCGCGAGGCGTACCGGATCGCCGAGAACGACCCCGACTTCGCCGCCACCGACGACTGCGGCGTGGTGCTGCGCTACCTGCCCGGCACCCCGATCAAGGTGATCGACGGTTCGGACGAGAACATCAAGGTCACCCACCCGGTCGACGTGCACCTGGCGGACAAGCTCTTCCAGCTCGCCGCGGCGCAGGCGCCCCGGCTGACCGACCACCGCAGCTACAGCGAGGAGCTGACCGGCCGTACCATCGTGGTGTTCGGCGGCAGCTACGGCATCGGCCACGAGCTGACCGAGCTGGCCCGGCGCTACGGCGCCCAGGTCTTCCCGTTCAGCCGTTCCAGCACCGGCACCCACGTGGAGCGCGCCGGGGACGTCGAGGCCGCGCTGAAGACCGCCTTCGAGGCCACCGGCCGGATCGACCACGTGGTGGTCACCGCCGGGATCCTGGAGAAGGGCGCCCTCGCCGAGATGGACGAGGAGACGATGGACCGGCTGCTGCAGGTCAACTTCGTCGGCCCGGTGACCATCGCCCGGCAGGCCCTTCCGTACCTCCAGCAGACCAAGGGCCAGCTGCTGCTCTACACCTCCAGCTCCTACACCCGGGGGCGGGCCCGCTACGCGCTCTACTCGGCCACCAAGGCCGCCCTGGTCAACCTGACCCAGGCGCTCGCCGACGAGTGGGCCGACGTCGGCGTACGCGTCAACTGCATCAACCCGGAGCGGACCGCCACCCCGATGCGGACGCGGGCCTTCGGCGAGGAGCCGGAGCACACCCTGCTCGCCGCGGAGGCCGTCGCCCAGTCGTCGCTGGACGTGCTGATCTCCGATTTGACCGGCCAGGTGATCGACGTACGCCGGGCGCCCGGCGACGGGCCCGCGCCGACCGTGCCGGCCCAGTCCGGGCCGGGTCGGGTCGAGTCGCCGGCCGGCGCGGCGTCGGCGAACTGACACCGACGCCTGCGGAACCACGAACGGAGCGACATGCGCGGCGACCTGGTCCGAAAGCTGGCTGCCCGGTGCCTGAGCACCGGGTTGGCCGTGCTGGCCTTTGTCGTGCTGGCACTCACCGGCGCCACCGGCTGGGGGCTGGCGCTGGCCGTCGCCGCGCTGGTCGCGGCGGCCACCGAGCAGCGGATCCGGCCCGGCGCTGACCTCGTCGCGGAGACGACGCTGATCGCCGCCGCCGTCCTGGTCGGTCACGCCCGCCGGCTGGACGACGGGCTCGACCCCGCGCTGGTCGTCACCGCCCTGGTCCTACTGGGGCTGGTGCTGCTGGTGGGGCCGCTGCGCACCGCCGGCAACCTGGAGATTCGGGCCGCCAACCTGCCGGTCCGCGCCTGGACGCCACTGATCGCCGACCGGCTCGGCACCGCCCTGCTCGGGCTGCTCGCCGTGGTGGCGCTCGCCGCCGCGCTGGTCCTGCCGGCCGCCGTGGCGCTGACCGCCAGCCTGCTGGTCGGCGCGGGCGCCGGTGTGGTCGCGCTGGACCTGGCCCGGCGGCGGTTCCGGCCGACGACCGGTGGCGGGCCGGTGGCCCGCGCGCTGCGCCGGCACCAGCCGGAGTTCCTGCTCTACTTCTCCGCGCCGCCCGGGTCGGAATACCAGGTCACCATGTGGCTGCCGTACCTGCGGCGGATCGACCGGCCGTTCATGGTCGTGCTGCGCGAGCCGGAGTTCCTGGCCACGATCGCCGCAGCCACCGACGCACCGGTGGTCTACTGCCCCACCCTGCGGGCCATGGACGAGGCGCTGGTACCGAGCCTGCGGGCGGCGTTCTACGTCAACCACGGGGCGAAGAACAGCCACTGCGTCCGCTTCACCCAGCTCACCCACATTCAGCTGCACCACGGCGACAGCGACAAGGCGCCGAGCGCCAACCCGGTGTCGGGGATCTTCGACCGGATCTTCGTGGCCGGGCCGGCGGCGATCGACCGGTACGCCCGCGCCGGGGTGCAGATCCCGGCGGACAAGTTCGTGGTGGTGGGCCGCCCGCAGGTCGAGTCGATCGAGGTACGCCCGGAGCCGGCGCGGGGGTTGGCGCACCCGACGGTGCTCTACACCCCGACCTGGACCGGGCACCACGCCGACGCCGACTACTGCTCGCTGCCGGTGGCCGAGGGGCTGCTGCGTCGGCTGCTGGAGCGTGGCGCGACCGTGATCCTTCGAGCCCATCCCTACACCGCGCAGAACCCGGCGTCGGCACGCCAGTTGGGCCGCCTGACCGAGCTGCTCGCCGCCGATCGGGCCCGCACCGGGCGCCAGCACGTGGTCGGCGCCGCCGCCCGGGAACTGAGCCTGACCGAATGCGTCAACCGGTCGGACGCGCTGGTCTCCGACGTGTCCGGGGTCATCTCGGACTACCTCTACTCCGGCAAGCCGTACGCGCTCACCGACATGGGCGACGAGGGCGACCGGTTCGTACAGCGCTTCCCGTTGGCCGGGTCGGGCTACGTGCTGCGCCGGGACATGTCCAATGTGGATGCGGTGCTGACCGCACTGCTGGACACCGACCCGTTGGCCGAGGCCCGCTGGGCCACCCGCCGCCGCTACCTGGGTGACTTCCCGGCCGAGTCGTACGCCGAGGCGTTCCTGACCGCCGCCCGCCGGGAGCTGGCGCCGGTGCAGGAACCGGCCGCGCCCGCACCGGTGTAGCCGATCAGCGGTACGGGTCCAGCAGCGCCAACACGGCTGCCGGGTCCTCCACGTGGGCGTTGTGCCCGAGGCCGGGCAGGGTGGTGACCGGTACGCCGTACTCCTTGAGTTGCTCGTCGGTGACCATCGGATCGTGCTCCCCGCGCGCCAGCACCACCGGCACGTCGGTCGCCGCCAGCAGCGCGGCCAGGTCGGGCTCACCGACGGCGAACGCGGTCGGGTCCATGGCGAGGCGCCAACGGCCGTCGACCTGACGCAACCCGGCGTCCACCACCGGGTGGTCTGGCGGCACCAGACCGGCCAGCCCGGAGACCCGCAGGTAGCGGCGAGCCGCCTCGGTGCGGCTGGCGAACCAGCTCACCGGGCGCGCGGCCAGCTCGGCGGCGCGGGTCAGCTCCACGGGTGACCAGACCGCCTTGATGCCCAGCCCGACCACCGCGTCCACCGGCATCCCGGCGGCGCGGGCGGCCAGCGCCAGGCCGACGACCCCGCCCAGCGAGTGCCCGAGCACGACGAGCCGGTCGTCGCCGGACAGGCCATGGGCGATCCGGCCGGCGAGCCCGTCGAAGGAGTACGACGGCAGCGGTGCCGCCCAGCCGTGACCGGCGAGGTCCGGTGCCAGCCACCGCCCGGGCCAGTGCTGCTCCAGCAACGGCGCCCACGGCAGCCAGACGTCCCCGGTCGCCCCCATTCCGTGCAGCAGCAGCAGGACCGGCCCACGACCGGATTGACCACCCGATTCATCCACCACCGGCGCAGTCTCCCATGGTTCACGACCCGGTACGAGAGCCGTCGTCGGCGCCACTCGCGGGGACGCCGACTGCGCAAGATCCACTGTGGAGTCCCGCGCCGGGACGGAGGGTGCAAACGCCGCAGGCGCCGGCCCCTCGTGGGGGACGGCGCCTGCGACGGCTACGCCCGGGTCAGGCGGAGTAGCCCCGAGTGGCGATCCAGTTCGCGAGGTCGATCGTGGTGATCCAGTACGACGCGTCGGCCGGGTTCGCCGAGTCGGCGATCCGCACGGTACGGCCGTTGTCCTTGTAACCCACCACGGCGATGTAGTGCCCGCCGCCGTAGGAGTGCCAGCCGCCATCGGTGTCGGTGGCGTCGCCGACAACGTTGGCCACCACGCCACGACCGTCGGTGATGGCCTTGACCACGTCGGCCTGGAGCCGGTCCATCTGGGCCGGGCTGGGCGCGCCGGCGAACATCCGGGTCTGGTACGGGGAGCCCTTCACCTCGGCGTTGAGCACCCGGGTGGTGTCCTCGGCGGAGTTGGTGCCCATCTCGGTGGTGCCCAGCTCGACGGCGAGTTCGTTCTGGGTGCGGTCGATGCCGGTGGCGCTGAGCGCGTTACGGGTGGCCGCCGGGCCGCAGTTGTAGTACGTGTTCTGCGCCTCGTAGTCGTAGTCGAGCACCTTCGTCGCGGGTGGCTTCGGCGGCGTCGGCTTCCGGGTCAGGTCCGGGTTGGTGCTGGCCTTGGCGGCGGGCGACGCGGCGCTGGTCGCCGGGGCGGCGGTGGTCGCCGCGGCGCTGGCCGAGGGGGACGCGTCGCGCGCCTCGCCGCGGGAAGCGATGGTGTCGCTGCGCATCTGGGCGACCGTGGTCGCGGCGCGCTGGCTGGCCGGTGCGTCGTCGGCACCGGTGAGCAGGGCGCCGGTGGTGGTGGCGATGGCGAGGGCCGCGGCGGAGGCGGCGACGATCTGGTACGGGCGCTCGGTGGCGAGGCGACGGAGCTGACGCTGCAGGGTGTGCTTCACGGGGTCCTCCACGGGTCGGGGGGAGAGCGGCACACCGGGGCCGGACCGGTATCCGGGCAGGCGCCAGCGCGCGGACCGTGGTCCGCGGATGGTGAACCGCTCAGGGGAACGCCCGGCGCGGCCGGGCGGGAAAGGCGATGACCCGGGGGGTCAGCTCACCGTCACTGGACGGGTGAGCGGGGACA
Organism: Micromonospora sp. CA-259024; assembly: GCF_050936255.1. NCBI lineage: Bacteria > Bacillati > Actinomycetota > Actinomycetes > Micromonosporales > Micromonosporaceae > Micromonospora > Micromonospora sp. CA-259024. The sequence goes on from NZ_JBNJND010000001.1 coordinate 3,446,714, forward strand.
CCGCTGCGCCGTGGAGGCGAGGGAACAACCGAGGGGTGGAAAGGTGCTGCACGAGGAGGGAACTCCTTCCGACACCGCCTACCGGGTTAGCTGACGGATTCGGGCGGGAAGATCGCCCTACCGCGGGCCGTGGCTCGCGGATTCACCCCGGACTTACTGATGGGTCCCCGGTTCGTTGATCACGATTGAGCGGGTCAGCGCGGCGTCGCCTTCTGCGATCGGTAACCGCACCGGACGGGACGACACTACTGGCCTGTCCGCACCCTGCCAAGCCAGGTTCACCTGCGTAAACCTCAATCGGCACGACAATTTCTGCGCGTTTTGCCGATGATGTGACTCGATGGGACAACCGGTTACGGCGACGCCTGTGGGCGACAACCGGACAGGCCGCCGAGAATGCGGCCACAATTGCGGGAAGAATTGAGCCGATCGTGCCCGACGCCCGATTCGGCGATGGCGTGACCGGGCTCACATCACGGATCGGGGTTCAACCCGCGCGAGCCGGGCGCCAGCGTGCCGCGAGAGCGGGTCGGAACGCCCCGGTCGCCACCCGGCGGGCAGGTGTCAGGTCCGGCCGCAGCCGGGCCGCAGCCGCGTACGCCTCCTCCGCGAGGGTTCGCGCCGCCTCGGCAGCCAGTTCCGCGTCCCGCCAGGCGGCCCGTTCCCGGGTGGCGGCAGCCTGGTAGTCGGCCAGTCTCGCGTCCCGGATCACCCGGCTGAGCACCACCTCCTGCTCGACCGGGTGCCGCCGAGGATCCCAGCCGTGCCGGTGCCCGAACACGTCGCCGAGCTGCGCCATGCTCAGGTCGCCCCGCCAGTACGCCGCCGACGCCGCGCGGCGCAGGTAACGCTCCCGGGTGGCGTACTCGGCGGGGGTGCGAGGGGTCTTCGGGGCCGGCAGCGCCCCGGCACCCGCGAAGCGACGGGCGGCGGTGTCCGCCTCGTCGTACCCGGCCCAGGCCCGCTCCATCTGCTCCTGAGCGGCCAGCCAGGCAGCCCGTCGCCGCCGTGCGGTCCTGGCCGCGCCGGCCGCGGCGACGGCCACCTCCTCGGCGTACCGGCGCAGGTCGACGGCCTCGGCCGCGGCCAACTCACGGGCGGTGGGCGCGGTCGGGAGCGGGTCGTCCGTGGGCCGGTCCCGCTCGGGGCGGGCGACCAGCACGGCGAGTACGCCCAGTGTCAGCAGGAACAGGGCCGACCAGATGGCGGCGGCCTGTGGCACCTCGGTCACGAACTGGTAGAAGACGACGGTCTCCATGGTCGGCACCTCGGGGAGAGAACACTGCGATGGGAGCCCCACCGGTGATCCGGCCACGGTGGGCCACGGATCGGCGGGGTGCGGAACTGGTGAATCGACACGGCGCGGCGGCGGGACGCTCGTCCCGGTGACTCAGCGCCCGGGTGGGGCCCGCGGCGACCGGCTGCTCGGACCGTGGTCGAGGGGCAGCCGGTCGGACCCGGCCGCCCGCACGCCGGCCGTGGCGATGGCGGCGGCACCGCCGGGCAGTGCCGGCAGCGAGTCGACCGACCACGCCGGGGAGCACTTCTCGGCGGCCCGCTCAGGGACCACCTGAGCCGATTGTGGGGCGTGCTCCGGAGAGGTGGGCCGGCAGGAGGCCGGGAGCGACCCGGGGGCGAACGGCGTCGGCACCGCGCCCGGCGTCGGCACCGCGCCCGGCGTCGGCACCGCGCCCGGCGTCGGCACCGCGCTCGGCCCAGCGGTCAGCGATGGCGCGGCGGCCGAGGCCGGGCCCGCGCCAAGCGCCAGGGCCGCGACGACGGCGAGGCTGGTCAGCACCCGCGTCGCCCAGCGCGCCACCCACCACAGCGGACAGGTGAGCGCGACCGGAAGCACGTCCCCACGCTACCGTCGTGCCGACCTGGGCGCATCGACCACGGGCGTGTCGGCTCACGCCGCGCCGCCCGCCGACCAGGGTGGACGGTGTCAGCGCGAGTCGGCGTACGGTGATCGGCTGCTGGCCCGGGATGGCGTCCCGGCGTCGTCGACGGTGCCGGCATCGGCGCCGGCGGCTTCGGCGCCGGCCGTGCGTTGCCGGGGAACGGGTGCCGGTCGGGCCGGGCGGCGCGGCGCGAGTCGGCGCATCATCGGGGTCTCGACGAAGCGGTGCAACAGTCCGGCCAGGACCAGGTTCACCAGCAGGAAGCCGAGCACCACAGCCGGGCCGCGCCAGCCCTCGAAGCCGGTCCCCCAGTCACCGCTCCAGCGCAGCACGCTCGTCATCACCAGCACGTGAACCAGGTAGAAGGCGAACGAGACCTCGCCGAGCCAGACCAGCGGCCGGGACCGCCACGGCGAGCGCCCACCCCGCACGTCCGCGTCCGCGGCGGCCGTGATCACCAGCAGGTACGCGACCGCGAGCAGGGTGGTCCACAGCTCGGCGCGGATCCACTGCGCGGCTGCCACCCAGGTGGCCACGAAGATCACACTGGCCGCGGTCAGCCCCGGGCCACGCCAGAGGCCACGACGCATCAGCTCGGCCGCCACCGCGCCCAGCCAGAACTCCAGCGACCGCACGGGCGGGAAGACCTGGGTGAACCACCACCGGCTCGCTTCCGGCACCAACTGCTGGGCCGGCCACAGCGCGAGGATCAGCAACGGCAGCGCGACGATCAGCACCCACAGCAGCTTCGGCCGGGCCCGGCGCAGCAGCGGCAGCGCCAGCGGCAGACACAGGTAGAAGAAGAACTCACAGGAGAGCGACCAGCTCACGGTGTTGATGCTGTAGAACCAGCCCGGCCGGGGATCCCAGGCCTGCAACAGCAGCAGGTTCTCCAGCGCGGCCGCCGGTAGGACCGGATCGGCGAACCACCAGGCGACCAGCAGCGCCGCCCCCCACAGCACCAGGTGGTTCGGGTAGATCTTGGCCACCCGACGCCGCCAGAAGGTGCGCCGGGAGTCACCCGGGCGGGCAGACCAGACCAGCACGAAACCACTGAGGATGAAGAAGAACTGCACCCCGGACAGGCCGAGGGTGAACAGCGCGTCGACCACCGCCTTGTAGTCCGGCTCGGCGATGATCCGCATGGTGCCCGCGTGGAAGCCGAAGACCAGCAGCGCGGCGATCCAGCGCAGCCCGGTCAGCGAGGGCAGCCGGGCGGGCGCGGGGGCGGGCCGGGCGGCCGACGCCGTGGCGGTGCTCGTCATGCCGGGATCCCGAAGCTCGGCAGGGTCACCAGCACGTTCGCATCCTCCTCGGCGCGGCGTCGGACGGCGCGACGGCGACGCCCGCGACGGCCCGGCAAGGCCGCACCCGGGGCACCCTACCCGGGTCACTTCCGCCCGTACCGGACGCGTCCCGCCCCCACCCGTCCGGTACGGGCGGGCCCCGCTCGCCCGGGGAGCAGAACCGCCGGTCAGCCGTCGTTAACCTTCCGCTGGTCGGGAGTTCAGAGACTCCACCATCGGCGGTCACGTCAGGTTCCGGGGCCGGTCACCCGCGTCGTCGAAGGTGGCGAGCGTGGTCAATGAGCCGACGCACGCACCGCTGCTGAGCATCGTCGTGCCCGTGTACGGCGTCGAGGCATACCTCTACCAGTGCCTCGAGTCGATCCGGGCTGACATACCGGCGGGCGAGTCGGACGCGGTTGAGCTGATCGCCGTCGACGACGCCTCCCCGGACGGTTGCGGCGACATGCTCCGCTCGTACGCTGCCGGCCGCGACGGCGTCCGCGTCGTACACCTGAGCAGTAACGTGGGTCTGGGTTTGGCCCGCAACGCCGGTCTCGACGTGGCCACCGGCCGCTACGTCTGGTTCTTCGACAGCGACGACTGGATGCCGCCGGGCACCATCCCCGCGGTGCTGGACCGGCTACGTCAACACCAGCCCGACGTGCTGATGCTCGACCACCTGCGGGTGCACGAGGACGGCCGGCGTGAGGTCGACGCGAGCAGTCATCTGCTACGCGGAATGTCCGGCGTCACCCGTCTGGCCGACCAGCCGCAGTTGCTGCGGGTGCAGCACACCGCCTGGAACAAGGTGGTCCGCCGGGACTTCATGGACGAGCTGGAGCTGCGCTTCTTCCCGGGCTGGTACGAGGACATCCCGTTCAGCCACCCGCTGCTGATCGGGGCGGAGAAGATCTCCGTGCTGGACCGGGTCTGCTACCTGTACCGGCAGGGCCGGCAGGGCGCGATCACCTCCACCCGCAGCGGCCGGCACTTCGACGCGTTCGCCCAGTACGAGCGGCTGATGGACTGGGTGGCCCGGAAGCACCCGGACGAGCGGTTGCACGCCGAACTGTTCCAGCTGATGATCAGCCACTACCTGGTGGTGGTGGGCAACGACGGCCGGCTGCACCCACACCTGCGGCGGGACTTCTTCCACCGGGCCGCCGAGCACTACCGTCGGTACCTGCCCGCCGGCGGCTACCCGCTGCCCTCGGGCGTGACCGGGCTCAAGCACCGCCTCGTCGGGCGCGGTGACTGGCTGGCGTACTCGGCACTGCGCCAGGCGCACCGGGTCGCTGGTCGCCTGCGCCGGCCCGGCCCGGCGGGTGGCGTCGACACCGGCACCGGCTCGGTCCCCGGCGACGAGGAGCCGAGCCGAGGAGCGGGCGCCGTGACGACGCAGGACGGCGAGCAGGCCGTGACGACGCAGCGACGCGACGCGCTGGCCGGTGGCCGCCTGCCGTGACCGCCCCCATCGCACACCACGCCGGGAGCCGGGTCGGCTCCCGGCGCCCTGGTTTTCCAGGTCGTCCGCCCGCCGGGTGGACGACGACAGCACCACCGCACACCGGTGCGGGCGTACCTGAGCAGAGGTCGGAATGACGGCGACAATCAAGATCGGACCGCACGCGGTCGGTGTCGGGGAACGACCGTTCGTGGTCGCCGAGATGTCGGGCAACCACAACGGCGATCTGAACCGGGCGCTGGCCATCGTCGACGCGGTGGCCGAGAGCGGGGCGCACGCGCTGAAGCTCCAGACGTACCGGCCGGACACGATCACCATCGACGTCGACACCCCGGCGTTCCGGATCTCCAGCGGACACGAACTGTGGGGCGGGGAGAACCTGTACCGCCTCTACGAGCGCGCCCACACCCCGTACGAGTGGCACGCCCCGATCTTCGAGCGGGCCCGCGAGCGTGGCCTGACCGTCTTCTCGTCACCGTTCGACGCGACCGCCGTGGAACTGCTGGAGTCGTTGGACGCGCCCGCGTACAAGATCGCTTCGTCGGAGCTGGTCGACCTGCCGCTGATCCGGCTCGTCGCCAGCACCGGCAAGCCGATGGTGATCTCCACGGGCATGGCGACGGTCGCCGAGATCGACGCCGCGGTGCGAACCGCCCGTGACGGTGGCGCGGCGGGCATCGTCCTGCTGGCCTGCACCGCCTCCTACCCGGCGCCGCCGGCCGACAGCAACCTGCGCCGGCTGCCGGTGCTGGCCGGGGCGTTCGACGTGCCGGTCGGGCTCTCCGACCACACGCCCGGCATCGGGGTGGCGGTCGCCTCGGTGGCGCTCGGCGCCTGTTTCATCGAGAAGCACGTCACGCTGGACCGGGCCGACGGTGGCGTCGACTCGGACTTCTCACTGAACCCGGCGGAGCTGACGGCTCTGGTCGCCGAGTCGGGCCGCGCGTACGCCGCGCTGGGCGGCACCGCGATCGGCCCCACCCCGGCCGAGCAGGAGGGGCTGCGGTTCCGCCGTTCGCTCTTCGTGGTCGAGGACGTCCGCGCCGGCGATCCGGTGACCGCTCAGAACGTCCGCTCGATCCGGCCAGCCGGCGGGTTGGCCCCGGTCGAGATCGACCGGGTGCTGGGCCGCACCTTCGCCACCGACGTCCCCCGAGGCACCCCCCTGACCTGGAACCTGATCTGACCGTCGGGCGAGGGCCGGGCTGCTGAACGGAGGCCAGCCCGGCCCTCGTCGGGTCGATCATGGAGTGCGGGCTGCCCCACTTCGGCGATCTTGCAGTTACTGTCCCGGCGAAAGGCGTGTAAGCCGCGATTCGGAGTCGGTAAGTGCAAGATCGCGGGGAGGGTGCGTCGGAGCGAAACCGACGGTGACCACCAGGTCGGCCAGCCGCAGCGTCCGCCAGATCGCCGCTCCGTCGGACGGCGTGCCCAGGCCGTAACGACGCCACCAGGCGACCACCGGCACGTCGGCCAGCTTGCAGCAGCACTCGGCCCGGGTCCACCGGGCCCAGAAGTCCGTGGCGCCGAACCGGTCGGCCAGCGCGGGCGGCACCGGGGCGTCGGCCCGCTCCGCGTCGATCGCCAATCGCCAGCCGGACGCCGGCGGGCCGTACCAACCGACGCAGCGACCGTCGTCGAGGTAACTGCGGGTCACCGCGTCGGCCAGCGCGGCCGGGCTCCCGATGCGCAGGTGCTGCTCGGCGGCGGCCAGCAGTCCCGGTACCGGGCGCGGCTCGCCGGCAGCGCCCGCCCGCGACGGCGGGGCCTCCGACCGCAGGGCCGGCACGGCCGCCTCCGACGGCAGAGCCGGCACGGCCGCGTTCAACGGCAGGGCCGGCACGACCGTCTCCGCGGGAACCGGCCGCAGGTCAGATGGAGGCGGCACCGTCCACCACGATGACCTGGCCGTTGATGTTGGTGTGCTCCCGCAGCAGCATCCGTACGACCGGCACGACCTCCACCGGCTCGGTCAGGTGACCGGTCGGCGTGCGGCGCACGATCTGGTCGAGCTGGGTCGGGCCGAGCACGGCGGACATCTCCGAGGCGAAGAAGCCGGGGGCGACCGCGTTGACCAGCATCCGGCCGCCCAACTCCCGGGCGAGCGAGCGCGTGGCCGCGTCCATGCCGCCCTTGGTGGCCGAGTACGCCACCAGGCCCGGGAAACCGCGCTGCGCGCAGATCGAGGTGACGTTGACGATCCGCCCGCGCAGCCCCTTGCCGAGCATCCGGCGGACCACCAGCCGGGTCAGCTGGAGTGGGGCGGTCAGGTTGGTCTCGATGATGCGGGCGATGTCGTCGGTGGCGGTGTGCACGTGCAGGGAGTCCTGCCCGATGGCGGCGTTGTTGACGAGGCCGTCGATCGGGCCGAGGCGCTGCTCCACCTCGCGGACGAAGCTCTGCGCGGCGCGCAGGTCGGTGACGTCCACCGAGCCGACGTGCACCCGGTCGGGGTGCTCGGCGGCGAGCTTCTCCAGTTCCGGGGTGACGGTGCGCGCGAACGCGGCCACCCGTACGCCCGCGTCGAGCAGGTCGGTGACGATGGCCAGGCCCAGCCCCCGGGAGCCGCCGGAGACGAGGACCACGGAGCTGGGCGGAACGAGCTGGGTGTCGGCGGGGTCAGACATCGCTCTTCAGGGTCTCCTTGACAGGGATCTCGGTCAGTACGCGGATCCGGCGTGGCACCGCGTACTCGGGAAGCCGGTCGGCGCACCAGCGGACGAGGGCGGCCTCGTCGGTGTCCACGTCGGACGGACGGGTGGGGGCGAGGACCACCTCGGCGACCACCATCCGGCCAAGCACCGGGGCGCGGCGGCCGGTCACGCGTGCCCAGGCCACCGCCGGATGGCCGGCCAGCACACCTCGGACCACGCCGGCCGAAACCTTGCTGCCACCGACGTTGATCTCATCGGTATCCAGTCGGCCGGTGATCAGCACCCGGTCGTCGAGCACCTGCACCCGGTCCCCGGTGCGGACCGGACCGGCCAACCCGGCGCCGTGGTACGGGGAGGTGACCACCAGTTCGTCGTCGTGGACGGAGAGCGTCGGCCGGCCGGGGGTTTCCCGGTCCAGCCAGTCGACCGGGAACCCGGCCCGCCCGTCGTGCACCACGACGGACGCCCCCACCTCGGAGGACGCGTAGATCCAGGAAATGCGGGCCGTGGGGAAGATCTCCCGCAGCTGGTCCAGGATCGCCTGGTCCACCGGTTCGCCGCCGAGGGTGATCTGGCGCAGAGGCACCCGGGCCAGCGCGGCGGCGTCGCGGTAGAGGGTGCGGCGCCAGAACGTCGGCGTGCCGGAGGCGGCGTCGACCCCGTGGGCGGCGGCGACCGTGGGCCAGTCGTCCAGCTCGTCGGGTTCGACCACCACCAGGTGCTGGCCGGGCTGGGTCAGCGACAGGGTGACCACCTGCCACCAGGCGTACGTGCCGGGGGCGTACGGGCAGAGCCAGGTGCGGTCCGGCTGGTCGGCCCGCACGGTGGTCAGCGTGTCGAGGGTGTGCCCGACCCGCTTGGGCCGCCCGGTCGAGCCGGAGGTCAGCAGCCAGAGCCGGCCGGGCTCGGCGGCTCGCGGCCGGGCTGGGGTGCTCGGGTGCACTCCGTCGTCGTCGAGGATGCTGACGGTGAAACCGGCCTCCAGCAGCTCCGTACGCATCACCGCGTCGACCCGGCTCTCGCTGCTGAGCAGCAGCTCGGTGCCGTGCACGGCGTGCTGCCAGGCGGCGCTGAGCGCATCCACGGCGGAGTGGGCGAGCACCGCCGCCGGGTCGGGCAACGTCGGCGTCGGCAGCGTCCGCCAGGTCAGGGCGGTGCCACCGACGACGAGCCGGTTGTCGGCACCAGCCGGCTCCGGGTGCGCGGGGACGGGGTGGCGCGACGTCGCGACGGTCACTGGTGCTGAAGCTCGACGAGGAAGTCGAGAACGTCCCCGACGGTGGCGATGCGGCGCAGGCCGGGGGCGTCGAAGTTGAGCTCCTCCCCCGTCTCGTCCTCTACCCGCAGGGCCAGCTCGGAGAAGTCCAGCGACCGGAAGCCGATCTCCCGCAACTGCGCCGCGTCGTCCGCGGGCATCTCCTTGTCCTGGTTCTTCAACACCTGAGCCATGAGGTCGCGGATCTGCGCGCGACTCAATTCGTTCATGCGCCGCAGTCTACAACCCGGCGAATGCATATCTGATTTCCAGGTGGGCCCGGGTAAGGTGCCGAGACCGGACGTGAACAGATAAGAAAGCGAGACGCACGTGCTGCGCGAAGCGACGGCGGACGACGTTCACCTGATGTTGTCCTGGCGTAATCAGGAGACCAACCGTCAGGTCAGCAAGACCAGCCACGAGATCACCGCCGACGAGCACGCCCGATGGTGGTCGGCGGTCCGTGACGACCCGTCCCGGCGGGTGCTGGTGTACGTCCGCGACGATCTGCCCTGCGGCGTGGTCACCTTCTTCGACCTGCGGCTGGACGGCCCGCGCACCGGCGCTTGGGGCTTCTATCTCGACGCTGAGGGGTTGGACGAGCGGGGCGAGACGCTGCCCGCCTGGCTGGGGGTCATGCGGGAGGCGGTCGAGTACGCCTTCGACGGGCTGCACCTGGATCGGCTCGACGGTGAGGTGCTGGGGCACAATACCGTCGTACGACAGATGAACCGCCGTTTCCGGTTTGTCGAGGGCACCCCACGACAGGAGCTGTCCGACGGCCGGGAAATCACCGTCATCCCGATTTCTCTGGCCCGGGCCGACCGGCGTCAACGCTGATTGCCGCACGCATTTGCGTGTTGGACGGAAACCATTAACCGGCCGTGCTCCCGGTGGACATCCGCCGTTCACGAATAGCGGTGTCCACCGGGGCTCAGCGGGTCAGGCCCGCCGCCAGGCCGCCCAGTGCTGGTCCGGGTTGCCGCCGAGCCGGACGAAGCCGTAGGCCGTGCCGTCCCAGTCGTCGGCCTGCCCTGGCGCCCAGCGGGCGAACACCACCTGCGCGGCGGCCGGAGGCTGCTTGACGCCGAACCAGCGGACGTCGGTCCAGGTCACCTGGTGGCTGAGGTTGAACCGGATGATGTAGTGCACGCCGGTGGAGGCCCACACCCGCTCGCCGGGGCGTACGCCGACGTCGGCCACCCACGGCGTCGGCGCGGTGCTCGCGACGGTCGGCCGCACGAGCCGTTGGTCGATCACCTGCATCGTGACGAGGTTGGCCACGATGAGTACGCCGAGCATCGGCAGCCGCAGCCGGGGCACCAGGACGCCGGCGACGAGCAGCAGACAGCCGGCGATACCGACCAGCGACCCGATCACCGGTCGCATCTCCCGCCAGCCGCCGGTCAACGCCACCAGGTCCGGCGCGCTGAAGCCGCCGTAGCGCAGCCGGTGGCCCCGGCTTTCCACGTACGCGAGTCGGACGGCGATCAGCGCGCCGCCGCCCACCAGCAGGGCCACCGCGACGGCCGCCCGCCGCAGCACCACCCGGCGCCCGGCGGTGAACAGCACCCCGAGCCCGACCAGCAGCCAGAACGGCGCCAGCATCTGCACGTAGCGGCCGTAGATCGCGTCCAGTGGCTTGCTGGTGATGCCGGCCAGGATCACCGACGCACCGCCGGCCACGCCGACGGTGACCACCAGCGCCACGCCCATCGTCCAGCGGACGGCGTCGCCGTGCCGTGGGCGCCACAGCTCGCGGACGGCCGAGGCCCAGGCCATCCCCGCCATCCCGAACGTGATCACCACGAGGTACCAGAGTTGGGTGCCGACGGCCGCGCTGACGCGGACCACACCCTGGGCGGAGGCGACCGCGTCGACCGTACTGCCGCCGGGGGTGCTGCCGAGCAGGTAGACCTTGTTGCCGAGGTAGCGGATGGCGGCCTCGTTGACCAGCGCCATGGCGAGCACCGGCAACAGCGCCGCGAGCACCGCTACCGGGTTGATCCGGCGGCGGATGAACAGCAGCAGGACCAGGCCGGCGTGCACCGCCACGATCACCAGACCGCGGGAGTGCAGCAGGTGGAACCCGCCGACCAGCAGGCCGACGGTGGCGGCGGCGAGCGGGCCGGGCCGCTCGATCCAGCGGTGCACGGCGAGCAGCCAGGCGACCACCAGCGGCGCCATCACCGTGTCGATCATGGCGATGCCGGCGTAGAAGGCGGTGGCCGGCAGGGTCGCCGCCGCGACCGCGCCGAGCAGGGCGTACGACCGACGTAGCCGGAGCAGGCGCCGACCGAGCAGGTACGCCAGCGGCAGCAGGGCCGAGTTCACCATCGCGTTGATCAGCTGGACGATCCGGTAGCTGTCGGTGAAGTCCCGGTCCCCGAGGAACGCCGGCGAGATCAGCATCGGGTAGCCGACCCGGCGCAGCAGGTCGTTCTCGCTGCTGAAGCCGCCCGGCCCGCCGGCCAGCGCGCGGGCGGTGTTCAGGTAGCTGTCCTCGTCGGTGTGCGCGATCGGCAGCACGATGTGCCGGGACAGCCACATCCGCCAGGCCACGCTGAGCACCCAACCGACGACGAGCAGCAGCGGCACCAACCACCGCCGCGCGGGTGCGGAGCCCGGCGTCTCAGCCGCAACCGCCGGCCGTTCGATCACGTCGCTACCGGATGCCATCAACGCCTCCAGAATTGCCGGCCGGACCGGGCCCGCGCGAACCCGACGGGCGCGCCGGCCCGCGTCGGTGACGCTCGGGGTGACCCGCTCGCACCGAGCTGGTGTGGATGTCGGGTGAACGCGGGAGCCGGCTGCGCGCGGGGCCGCCGGTCGTTCGCGCGGTCACTGTAGCGGCCCGATCCGGCCTGGTCAGACCCGTTACGGGCTGTCCGGAAGTGTTTGCCTACGCGGTGCCCGGCATTCATGGGAGCAGGGGCTGCGGTTAACCCGCGATCGTCGGGGCGTTAACCCGCCATGGCTAGCGTCTCACCCCGGTCGGCCGGCCGAGGGCCGCCCGTTCATCCACGATCACGGGAGCACCAAATTGAGTGAGTTGAATGGATCGTCCATTCTGATCACCGGGGGAACGGGTTCCTTCGGCAGGACCTTCCTCCGGCACATCCTCACCGAGGCCGACCCCGCCCGCGTGGTGGTGTTCTCCCGCGACGAGCTCAAGCAGTACGAGCTGCGTCAGCAGCTCGGTGACGACCCGCGGCTGCGCTGGTTCATCGGCGACATCCGGGACCGGCACCGCCTCACCCGGGCCATGCACGGCGTGGACCACGTGGTGCACGCCGCCGCGCTCAAGCAGGTGGACACCGCGGAGTACAACCCCTCCGAGTACATCGCCACCAACATCACCGGCTCCCAGCACGTCGTCGACGCGGCGATCGAGGCCGGCGTCAAGAAGGTCATCGCGCTCTCCACCGACAAGGCGTCCAGCCCGATCAACCTGTACGGCGCGACGAAGCTGGTCGGCGACAAGCTGTTCGTCTCGGCGAACCACTACGCCGCCCAGCACCCCACCCGGTTCGCGGTGGTGCGCTACGGCAACGTGGTGGGCAGCCGCGGCTCGGTCGTCCCGCTGTTCCGCCGGCTGGCCGCCGAGGGCAAGAGCCTGCCGATCACCGACAAGCGGATGACCCGCTTCTGGATCACGCTCGACCAGGCCGTTCAGTTCGTCATGGACTCGTTCGACCAGATGCAGGGTGGCGAGCTGTTCGTGCCACGTATCCCGAGCATGCGCATCCTCGACCTGGTCGAGGCCGTGGCCCCGGACGCCACCACCCACGAGATCGGGATCCGGCCGGGCGAGAAGCTGCACGAGGAGATGATCGCGCCCGACGACAGTCGGCGGACGCTGCGCGCCGACGGCCGGTTCATCGTCCAGCCGACCATCGCCACCTGGGGTTACCAGCCGCCGGTCGACTGCGAACCGGTGCCGGACGGCTTCGCCTACCAGTCGGACACCAACGACGAGTGGCTCACCGTCGAACAACTGCGCGACATGCTCGGCATCACCGCATGACAGGGATGCTCCCGTACGGCCGGCAGTCAATCACCGAGGACGACATCGCGGCCGTCGCCGACGTGCTGCGTGGCGACTGGCTCACCACCGGTCCGCAGGTCGACGCGTTCGAAGCCGACCTCGCCCGGTGGACCGGCGGGGTCGGCGTCACCGCCGTCTCCAACGGCACCGCGGCCCTGCACGTGGCGTACGCGGCGGCCGGGGTGGGCCCCGGCGACGAGGTGGTGGTGCCGCCGATGACGTTCGTGGCGACCGCCAGCAGCGCGGTCGCCCTCGGTGCGAAGATCGTGTTCGCCGACGTCGAGGACGAGACGTTCTGCCTCGACCCGGCGGCGGCCGCCGCCGCGGTCACCTCGCGCACGAAGGTCGTCGCCGCGGTCGACTACGCCGGCCACCCGGCCGACTACGACGCGCTGCGCACGTCGATGGCGGGCAGCGACGCGCTGCTCCTCGCCGACGCGGCGCACTCGATCGGCGGGACGTACCACGGCCGGCCGGTAGGCTCGCTCGCCGATCTGACCACGTTCTCGTTCTTTCCCACGAAGAACCTGACCACCGCCGAGGGCGGCGCCGTCGCCGCACTGGATCCGCAGGTCCTGGAGCGGGCGCGCCGGTTCCGCAGCGTCGGTGTGGTCCGCGACCGCGACGAGCTGCGCTTCCCGGACGAGGGCGGCTGGCACCAGGAGGTGCACGCGTTCGGGCTGAACTACCGGCTACCGGACGTGCTCTGCGCCCTGGGCCGCAGCCAACTGCGCCGGCTCGGCGAGTTCATGGCCCGCCGCCGCGCCCTGGTCGCCCGCTACAACGAGGCACTGGCCGACCTGGACGGTGTGCTGCTGCCGACCCGCAGGTCGTGGGCCGACCCGGTGTGGCACCTCTACCCGATCCGGGTGCTCGACGGGCGTCGCCGCGAGGTGTACGACCGCATGCGGGCCGCCGGCATCGGCGTTCAGGTCAACTACATCCCGGTGCACTGGCACCCGGCCTTCGCCGACCTGGGCTACCGACGCGGGTCCTGCCCGGTGGCTGAGTCGTTCTACTCCCAGCAGCTGTCGCTGCCGCTCTATCCGGAACTCAGCGACGCCGACCAGGATCGCGTCATCGACGCGCTGACCGCGGCCCTGCGGGTCGGCTCGGTGCGTTCCGCCGCCTGATGGGAACCTGATGCACCACGCCAACCACTTCTACGGCCATGCGCACGTGCTGGCCCGCTACGCCGGCCTCGGCGACCGGCATCCGCCGCGGATCAACGGGTACGTGCAGCACGGCTGGAACATCGGCGACGGCCTGGCCCCCGGTCACCCGTACGCCGAGCGCACCCCCAGTCTGCTCTGGTCCGAGCAGACCCGCCGCCGCGCCTGGTCGGTGGGGCGCCGCAACGTGGTCGTGATCGGCGCGCCGTTCATCTACCTGCTGGCCATGCGACCCGAGGAACCACCGGCCGAGGAGCGCGAGGGCACCATCTGGTACCCGTTCCACGGCTGGGAGGGCCAGCACGTCAAGGGCGACCACCGGAAGCTGATCGCCCTCATCCAGGACACCGAGCCCGGCCCGGTCACGGTCTGCCTCTACTGGCACGAGTACCGGATGCGCAACGTCCGCCGGCTCTACGAGCGTGCCGGGTTCCGGGTGATCTGCCACGGCTACCGGGGACACTGGTGGAAGGACACCGACCCGGACTTCCTCGACAAGCAGCTGACCGAGCTGCGCCGGCACCGCCGGGTGGCGTCCAACCGGCTGACCAGCGCTATTTTCTACGGCATCGCGGCGGGGTGCGAACCGGCGGTCTACGGCGACCCGATGATCCTGTCCAACGAGGACCCGACCTTCGGCGGCACCGCCCGCATCCGGCGGCAGTGGCCGGAGCTGCACGGCACCTCGGTCGACCTGCCCACCGCGGTCCAGATCGCCCGCGCCGAGCTGGGCACCGACCACCGCTGCACGCCGGCCGAGCTACGCGAGCTGCTCGGATGGGCGAACCTCCAGGAGGAAGAGGAAGACCGTGACGACTGAGACGGCACCCGCCGGCCGGATCACCCTGCCGGGCGGCGAGATGCTGACCTGGTCCGACCTGCCGCAGAAACGCTTGGCCGACGGTGGGCCACTCGCCGCGCTGGCCGCACGGCTCGTGCCGCCCGGCGCCCGGGTCCTGGTGGCCGGGCCGCACGACCCGGCGCTGCTGGACCAGCTCGCCCACGCCGAGGTGACCTGCCTGCTGCGCAGTCACCCGGACGCGGTCGTGCTGGCCCAGCGGGCCGCCCGCGTCATGGTGGGTGGCCCGACCGGGCTGCCCGACGACGAGACGTACGACGTGGTGATCGCCGGTGCCGGGCTGGACCCGGTGGAGTCGGTGGAGGGCACCCGGCTCGGCTGGGACGGCGTGCTGGCGCGACTGGTCGCAGCGGTGCGACCGGGTGGCTCGTTGCTGCTGCGCCTGGACAATCCGCTCGGCCTGCACCGCCTGGTCGCCACCACCCCCTGGTACGCCGGCCGGGAGGACTCCGCCTGGGTGATCGGCGGGGTGCTGGACCGCGCCCACCCGACCAACCGGGACCAGCTGCGCGAGCGGCTCGGCGCGACGGGGCTGCGGCCGGTCGCGTGCTGGGCCGCGTACCCCGACGCCAGCACCCCGACGGCGCTGCTCGACGCCGACCACCTCGACCGGGACGCGGGCTCCGGCCTGTTCGACGCGGTGCTGCACGGCGCCTGCGCCGGAGGTTTCACCAGCGCCACCGTGCTCCAGGACCCGGCCCGGCTGGCGGTGGACGCGCTGCACGCCGGACGCGCCGCCGACCTCGCACCGGGCTGGCTGATGCTCGCCCACCGGCCCGTCGACCCCGCCGACCCGACCACACCGCCCGCCGACGGCGACCTGCCGGTGGTCCTGGTGCAGACCGGGCATCCGGGGATCGGCGTGCTGGAGGTGCTGCACGGCCCGTCGGGTTGGCGTTGGGGGCTCACCGCGGCCACCGACCCACAGGTGCCGGCCGCCGCGCCGTTCGCCAGCCGCGAGGCCGCCTACCGCGACGCGGACGCGCTGTCCGGGCCGGTGCCGTCCGGCCGGCTGCTGCGTACCCTGCTGCTCGACGCGGCCCTGCGCCGCGACCTGGCGACCCTGCGCACGCTCCTGCACGGGTACGCGGGCTGGCTCGCCGACCAGGTCGACAGCGACGGTCGGATCGCCGGCGCGGCCGCGCTGGCCGGCACCGACAACGTGGTGGTCGACGGCGAGCGTTACGCGGTGCTCGACCCGAGCTGGCGGGCCACCGTCGCGCTGCCCGCCGACGTGGTGCTGGCCCGCGGGCTGTGGCGCTTCGCGGCAAGCCTGCTCACCGGCGGGTACGCCCACCCGTGGTCGTCCACCCTCGACGTCACGGGCCTGACCGTGGTGCTCGGTGGCATCGCCGGCCACGACCTGGACCGCGCGACCGTCGCCGCGGCGGTGGAGGCCGAGGCGGCCATCGCCGCCGCACTGCACGGGCTCGACCCCGACGGCAGGGTCAACCTCGCCACCGAGCTGCACGCCGTCGCACCGACCGACCCGCCCGTCGGTGCGCAGAGCTACCAGCAGCTGCGCGAGGCGTGGCTGCGCCAGCGCGAGGAACTCACCCGGCTGACGGCACTGACCGCGTGGACCGAGGAACTGCTCACCTCGCGGGAGCGGGCGCTGCGCCGGGCCGAGGCGACGATCGGCCTGCTCAGTGGTTCACTCAGCTACCGGGTGGGCCGGCTCGCCATCACCCCGGCCCGGCTCGCCAAGCGGGGTGCCCGCGCCGCCAAGCGTCGGGCCACCGCCGCTCTGGCCCCGAAGCAGGAGGAACAGCAGTGACCGGCGTACCGCTGCCCGGGGTGGCCTCGACCGGTGGTGCCGACGCGGGGCCACGGATCGTCGGCGTCGTGCAGGCCCGGATGGGTTCGTCCCGCCTGCCCGGCAAGGTGCTCCGGCCGCTCGCCGGGCGTTCCGTGCTGGGCCGGGTCGTGCGCGCCGCCCGCGACAGCGGCGTCCTGGCCGACCTGGTGGTCGCCACCAGCACGGACGCGGTCGACGACGCCGTGGTGACCGAGTGCGAGCGGCTGGGCGTGCCGTGCCACCGCGGGCCCGTCGACGACGTACTGGGTCGGTTCGTGGGCGCTCTCGCGGCGCACCCGGGGGACGCGGTCATGCGGTTCACCGCCGACTGCCCGCTGCTCGACCCGGAGATCATCACCCTGGTCGCGTCGGTGTACCGGGCGGTTCCCGGGCTGGACTACGCGAGCACGTCGATCGCCCGCACCCTGCCCCGAGGGCTGGACGTCGAGATCATCCGAGCGGAGACGCTGCGCACCCTGGACCGGCTCGCCACCGACCACCACCGGGTGCACGTGACCTCGTACGCGTACACCCATCCGGAGCTGTTCCGCGTGCTCGGCGTGACAGTCACCCCGGACCGCTCAGCGCTGCGGCTCACCCTCGACACCGAGCAGGACTGGGCCCTGGTCAGCGCGGTCATCGACCACTTCGGTGACGTCAGCGTGCCACTGGCCAAGCTCGCCGACTGGCTCCACGGGCAGCCCCGGCTGCGCGCGCTCAACGCCGACGTGCGACAGAAGCAACTGGAGGAGTCCTGAGCACCCTTCGGGTCGGGTTGCGCTGCGACGCCGGACCGCGACGGGGCGTCGGCCACCTCGTCCGCTGCCTGGCGCTCGCCGAGGGGTTCCTCGCCCGTGGCGCCCACGTCGCCGTGTTCGGCACCGTCGAACGGCTCGACTGGGCCACGGCGGAACTCGCCGCGCGCGGCATCCCCCTGCACCCGGGCCCGGATACGCCGGCCGAACTTGTCGAGGCAGCCCACCGGCACGAACTGGACGTGATGGTCCTCGACTCCTACGAGCTGGACCCGGCCGGAGCGGGCGCCCTGCGCTCCGCCGGAGTGTTCACCCTCGCCATCATCGACGGGGACAGCCGGGGCCAGGTCGCGGACCTCTACCTCGACCAGAACTTCGGAGCGGAGCTGCCAGGGCTGCCGGGCCGGCTGCTCGCCGGCAGTGCGTACGCCCTGCTGCGCGACTCGGTGATCACCGCCCGCCCACCGGCGCCCCCACCCGCCACGGCGGTCAGCCGACCGCGGGTGCTGGCCTTCTTCGGCGGCACCGACGCGGTCGGCGCGGCCCCGGTACTGACCCGGGTGCTGGTGGCCACCGGCCATCCGATGGACCTCACCGTCATCGTCGGGCGACCCGAGATCGAGGCGGAGGTCGAGGACGTCGCCCCCGGCCGCGGGCAGATCATCCGGCCGGTCCCGCCCACCACCGCGCTACCGAAACTGATCGCCGAAGCCGACCTGGTGGTCAGCGCCGCCGGCACGTCCACCTGGGAACTCTGCTGCCTCGGTGCACCCGCCGCCCTGGTCTGCGTGGTCGACAACCAACGCGAGTCGTACGCCCGGGTGGTGCGGCACGGCCTGGCCGCCGGCCTCGGCGCGCTGCCGGAGCTGACCGCTGCCGGGGTCGCCGGACGAGCCGCCCGCGCGGCGGCCGCGCGCACCCTGCACGGTCTGCTCGGCTCGCCGCAGCGGCGCGCGACACTGGCCGCGAAGGCCTGGTCCACCGTCGACGGGCAGGGAAGGGCACGGGTCGTCGACGCGGTGTTCGACGCCGTACGCGCCGCCGCCGTGACCAGCTGACACGCCTATTGGCACGGGTGTACGAAAGCCCTGCTAGGGTGGCCGCATGACGCAGGCCGCCTACCAGCCGTCGATGCTCGACCTGACCGACACCGAGCCGAGCCTGGGGCAACTGCCCGGTCAGATCCGCCGGCACCAACTCAGCCGGGGCGCGTGGGTCGATCACCTTCCCGGCTGGGTGCGCGGCTCCGACAACGTCCTCGACACCCTGCTCACCGAGGTGCCCTGGCGCGCCGAGCGGCGCACCATGTACGACACCGAGGTCGACGTCCCCCGCCTGCTCTCGTGGTACGACGGCGACCGGCAACTCCCCCACCCCGTGCTCACCACGGCACGGGCGGCCCTGACCCGGCACTACGCCCCCGAGCTGGGCGAGCCGTTCGTCACCGCCGGCATGTGCCTCTACCGTTCCGGGCGCGACAGCGTGGCCTGGCACGGCGACACCATCGGCCGCTCCGCGCACACCGACACGGTCGTCGCGATCGTCTCCTTCGGCTCACCCCGACCGCTGCTGCTGCGCCCACGGGGTGGCGGCGACAGCCTGCGCTTCCCGGTGGGCCACGGCGACCTGATCGTGATGGGCGGCTCGTGCCAACGCACGTGGGAACACGCCATCCCCAAGACCACCCGCCCGGTAGGCCCCCGAGTAAGCGTCCAGTTCCGCCCCATCAACGTCGCCTAAACCCAACCACCCCACCCACCCCGCCCCCGCCTCGGGCGTTGATCAAGAGGTTTGCGTCACCGGCACCGCCGTGTCGTGACGCAAACCTCTTGATCACCAAGGCGAGGGGCTGGGCGGTGGGTTAGTCGCGTTCGATCAGGTGGCCTACCACCGTTGGGCCGAGCATCACCGCGAAGCCGGAACCGTCGCGGCGGGGGTCCGCCGCGGGCAGCTCCACCGGGTCACCGGTGCCGGTCGCGCCGACGGGACGCGGACCCACCCAGGCGACGGCCACGTCCGTCTCACCCTTGAGGAAGCGGTGCGCGCGCACACCGCCGGTCGCCCGGCCCTTCGCCGGGTACGCCTTGAACGGCGTCACCTTGACCGTCGCGCCGGTGGAGGTGACCACCATCGGCTCGCCATGCCCCAGGTCGTCGGTGCGCACCGCGCCGAAGAACGCCACCCGCGCTCCGGCCGGCAGGTTGATGCCGGCCATGCCGCCGCCCTTGAGACCCTGCGGACGGACCAGGGTCGCGGGGAAGCGCAACAGCGACGCCTCCGAGGTGACGAAGGTCAACGTCTCGGCGCCGTCGATCAGCCAGGTCGCCCCGACCACCTCGTCACCGTCACGCAGCCCGATCACCTCGAACTCGTCCGAGCGCACCGGCCACTCCGGCGAGCAGATCTTCACCATGCCCTGCCGGGTGCCCAGCGCCAGCCCTGGCGAGCCCTCCGCCTGCCCGCCCAGCGGGGCCAGACCAACGACCGTCTCCCCCGCCTCCAAGGGCACCAGCTCGGCCGCGGACATGCCGCCGCGCAGCGACACCGTGCCGGCCTGCTCGGGCAGCACCGGCAGCGGCAGAACGTCGACCTTGAAGGCGCGACCGGCACTGGTCAGCAGCAGCACCCGCCCACGGGCGGTGGAGTGCACGATCGCGCGTACCGTGTCGTGCTTGACCCGGCCGTTGCGTCGGCGCCCCTCGGCGCTCTCCTCCGACTCGGCCGCGGTCCGGGCGACCAGCCCGGTCGCGGAGAGGATCACCTGGCACGGGTCGTCGGCGACCTCCAGCGGGCCGGCCGGCGCGGAAGCCGCCAGCACCTCCTTGAGATCACCGTCGACCAACGTCGTCCGCCGCTCGGTGCCGAACTGCTTGACCACCGCCGCCAGCTCGTCGGAGACCAGCTTCCTCAGCACCCGCTCGTCGTCGAGGATCTTGCTCAGCTCGGCGATCTCGGCGCGCAGCCGCTCCTGCTCGGTCTCCAGCTCGATCCGGTCGAACTTGGTCAACCGGCGCAGCGGAGTGTCCAGAATGTAGGTGGCCTGGATGTCGGAGAGGCCGAACCGGCTCATCAGCCCGTCCTTCGCAGCCTGGGCGTCGTCGCTGCCCCGAATCAGCCGGACCACCTCGTCGATGTCCAGCAGAGCGATCAGCAAACCGTCGACCAGGTGCAGCCGCTCCTGACGCTTGCGCCGACGGTACGAGGTGCGCCGGGTGACCACCTCGTACCGGTGGGCGAGAAAGACCTCCAGCAGCGCCTTCAGCCCCAGCGTGCGTGGCTGCCCGTCGACCAGGACCAGGTTGTTGACACCGAACGACTGCTCCAGCGGGGTGAGCCGGTAGAGGTCGGCGAGCAGCGCCTGCGGGTTGACCCCGACCTTGCACTCGACGACGAGCCGGGTGCCGCTCTCCCGGTCGGTGAGGTCCTTCACGTCGGCAATGCCGGTCAACCGCTTGGTCTTGGTGACCTCATTGGTGATCGCGGCGATGACCTTCTCCGCGCCGACGCCGTAGGGCAGCTCGACCACGGTGATCGCCTGACGACCCCGGCTGCCCTCGATCGGGCCGATCTCCACCTTGCCGCGCATCCGCACCACGCCGCGCCCGGTCTCGTACGCCCGACGCACCTCGTCCAAGCCGAGCAGCACCCCACCGGTGGGCAGGTCGGGGCCGGGGACGAACTCCATGAGCTTGTCCAGTGTGGCGTCCGGGTGGTTGATCAGCCAGCGGGCCGCCTGGACCACCTCGGCCAGGTTGTGCGGGATCATGTTGGTGGCCATCCCGACCGCGATCCCGGACGCGCCGTTGACCAGCAGGTTGGGGAAGGCCGCCGGCAGCACGGTGGGCTGGGTCAGCGACCCGTCGTAGTTGGGCTCGACGTCGACGGTGTCCTCGCCCAGCTCGCCGACGAGCAGCATCGCCTCACGCGACATCCGCGCTTCCGTGTAACGCGAGGCGGCCGGTCCATCGTCTGGGGACCCGAAGTTTCCGTGCCCGTCGATGAGTGGCACGTTGAGCGAGAAGTCCTGCGCGAGGCGGACCATCGCGTCGTAGATCGCCGTGTCACCGTGTGGGTGGTACTTACCCATGACGTCGCCGACCACCCGGGCGGACTTCACGTGCCCGCGGTCGGGCCGATAGCCCTGCTCATACATCGACCAGAGGATGCGCCGGTGCACGGGCTTGAGGCCGTCGCGGGCGTCGGGCAGGGCGCGGGAGTGGATGACCGAGAACGCGTACTCCAAATAGGAGTCGGAGACCTCGGTGACCAGCGGGTTGTCGAAGACCCGCGCGCCGGCCTGGTCGAACGAGGAGAGATCGACCTTGGATTCCTTGCGGCGTGCCATGACTCAGCTTTCCCCTCGGACGGTGCGCGTGCTCATTCCGTCGCTCCGCTTCGCTGCGCGACGCCCTGAGGCACCACCGCGCTGCTTCAATGATTCGCTCACTGTCGCTCGCTCATGCGTCGATCGCCTCCCGGTCGACCCGGTCGGCGGAGTCGATCAGCCAGTTGCGGCGCGGCTCGACCTTCTCGCCCATCAGCAGTTCGAGGATCCGCTCGGCGGCGTCGACGTCGTCGAGGGTGATCCGGCGGACGGCGCGGGTGGCCGGGTTCATCGTGGTGTCCCACAACTCGTCGGCGTCCATTTCACCGAGGCCCTTGAACCGCGGGATGGGGGTGACGATCTGCTTGCCGGCCTTCTCCAGCTTGCGGACCGTCGTCTCCATCTCGGCCTGGGTGTAGGTGTAGACGGTCTGCGGGTTGCGCCCCTTGGTGGTGATCTTGTGTAGGGGCGGCATCGCGGCGTAGAGCCGCCCGGCCTCGATCAACGGGCGCATGTACCGGGCGAAGAGGGTGATCAGCAGCGTGCGGATGTGCGCGCCGTCCACGTCGGCGTCGGCCATGATCAGCACGCGGCCGTAGCGCAGCGCGGCGAGGTCGAACGTCCGCCCCGAGCCGGCCCCGAGCACCTGGACGATCGCCGCGCACTCGGCATTGTCCAGAACCTGCTGGAGGTTGGCCTTCTGCACGTTGAGGATCTTGCCCCGGATCGGCAACAACGCCTGGTATTCGGAGGAACGGGCCATCCGGCTCGTGCCCAACGCGCTGTCGCCCTCGACGATGAACAGCTCACTGCGGTCGATGCCGGTCGCGCGGCAGTCGACCAACTTCGGCGGCATGGACGCGCCCTCCAGGGCGGTCTTGCGCCGGGCGGCGTCCTTCTGCTGCTTCTGGGTGAGCCGCACCCGGGCCGCGTCGACGATCTTCTGCAGGACGACGCGCGCCTCGGCCTTGGTGCGCCGGTCCTCCATCCACGCCTTGACGTGCGCGTCGACGAGGGTCTGGATCACCTTGGTGATGCCGGTGGTGGAGAGCTCGTCCTTGGTCTGCGAGGTGAACTGCGGCTCGGGGATCCGCACGTGCACCACGGCCGTCATGCCCTCCAGGACGTCGTCCAGGGTGGGCGGCTCCTCCTTGGCCTTGAGCAGGCCGCGGGTGTTGCGGACCGCGTCGGCGAGGGTGCGGACCAGGGCCCGCTCGAAGCCCTTGCGGTGGGTGCCGCCGTGCGCGTTGCGGATGGTGTTGGTGAAGCATTCGACGGTGCGCTCGTAGCCGGTGCCCCACCGGAACGCCACCTCGACCTCGGCGCGCCGCTGCACGTTGGACTGCATGACGCCGTTGGCGTCGGCGGCGTTCTCCCGGTACGTCCCCTCGCCGTTGACCAGCAGGATGCCGGAGACCGGCCGGTCGCCGGCCGGGGCGAGGAACTCCACCATGTCGCTGAGCCCGTTGGGGTAGTGGAACCGCTCCTCGGTGGGCGCCTCGCCGGTCAGGTCACGCAGCAGGTAGGTCACGCCGGGGACCAGGAAGGCGGTGTTGCGCAGCTTCGTGCGGACCGCGTCGACGTCGAGCGCCGCGCCGGTCTCGAAGTAGCGGGCGTCGTGCCACCAGCGGATCGAGGTGCCGGTGCGCTGGCCACGCTTCATCGCACCGATGACCTGGAGCCTAGGGCCGGCGGCGAAGGGCGCGTCCGGCCCGTCGCCGTCGAAGATCCCGGGGACGCCGTGCCGGAACGACATCGCGTGGATCTTGCCGGCGCGACGGACGGTCACGTCGAACCGGCGCGACAGCGCGTTGACCGCGGACGCGCCGACGCCGTGCAGGCCGCCGGAGGTCTTGTAGCCGGAGCCGCCGAACTTGCCGCCGGCGTGCAGCCGGGTCAGCACCAGCTCGACGCCGGAGATGCCGGACTTGGCGTGCACGTCGGTGGGGATGCCCCGGCCGTCGTCGTCGACCTGCACCGAGCCGTCGGCGTGCAGGATCACCTCGACGTGACCGGCGTGACCGGCGACACCCTCGTCGGTCGAGTTGTCGAGGATCTCGTTGACGAGGTGACCCACGCCACGGCTGTCGGTGGAACCGATGTACATGCCGGGCCGCTTGCGGACAGCGTCCAGCCCCTCAAGGTGGGTGAGGTCATCGGCCCCGTACAGGGTGTCAGGCTCTGTGGTCAACGCGTCGTACTCCCCGGTCTCGGCGGTGTGGTGCCGCGTCCGAACTGTCAGTCGGCCGGCGCGCGCCGCAGCGAGCCTAACCGGCAGATGCGACACGACGACGGCACCCCGCAGTCGGGGCCCGCATCCTCGTTGCGGATGCGGGCCCCGACATCGTGAGCTGCTGTCCGGATTCGACGCGTTAGCCGCGCCGTGACCGGTTGTCTCTCAGCTGCTTAACTACGGTGCCACCTCGATAACAAGCGAGCCGTAGCCGACGTTCCCGGCGCTGTCCACCGCGGCGACGTACAGCGTGTTGGTGCCGTAGGCCGGCGTGGCCAGGGTCACCGACACAGTCTTGCCGGAGTAGCCGAGGCTGGTGCCGGCCTCCGCCTCCTCGGTGGGCGGGCTGCTCCAGCCGTAGCGGAAGCTGACCACGTCCGGGTCCGGCGAGCGCAGCTTGTAGGTGTAGAGCTGCCCGGGCGGGGCGGGGGTGGCGACCGCGTCGACGCTCACGGTGGGCGGCAGGTCGTCGATGGTGAATTCACACCAGGCCGACCAGGGGCTGGTCACGTAGCTGTCGTCGCTGCGCGTCCGGAACGCGTACGACTTCCCGCTGGCAGTGCCGGTCACCGCGGCCGTGGTGGACCGCGCGCCGGCCACCACTGTCGAGCCCGCCGGCGGGCTCATTCGGGGGGTGGAGCTGTCGTAGGTGCCCGAGGCGGGGATCTCCAGCAGTTCGTACGACGTCTGGAGGACCTGGCCCGTGTCCGCGTCGGGGAAGACGGCGGAGAGGGTCGGCGGGGTGGTCCGGGTGACCCGGCCGCCCGCGACGCAGGCCGCGCCGCCGGCCTGGAGGCTGGTGGGCTGGGTGGGCGCCGAGTCGTAGTCGACAAGCAGGCGCGCCGTGGTCGGGTCGAACTTCTTCCACCGATCCAGTGTGCTCTCGCCGGTCCCTGCCGAGTCGCTACAGGCACAGAGCCCGTAGGTGATCGAGGACTGGTGAGCGGCCGTGGCGCTGCTGAGGCCAGCGGCGACGCTGCCGGTGAATCGCACGGTCATGGGCGGTTGCGGTGAGTCGGCGCAGCCAGTCGCGCGGACGTGCGAACTTGCGGAAGCCCGCAGCGTGGTCAGTGCGGGGGCCCACGCGGTGCGAGGAGTGCTCGCGATGCCCGCCGACTGGTAAAGGTAGGTCGGGGTGTCGAAGCAGGACCAGGTGTGGGTCACCCCCACCTGGACGGAGGCCGACCTGATGAGCTTGCCGCTCAGCGCCGTGATCGGGAACTCGAAGTAGGAGCGGTAGATGACGCCGGAATCGACATTCTTGCCAACCAGGGCGGCCGACGTGTCGCTGTTGGTGGAGTTGTTGTTCGTGGCGTACGCCCAGCGGGAGCGGGTGGCGGACCAGGCCGGGTCGATGAACACCGGGAAGGTGGCCTTGGCCGGGTCGAGCAGGTCCGGCGACGGCCGCAGCACGAGGTCACCGGCGGGGTCGACCGCGGTCGCCACGGGGGCGGTGCGGGCGGCTGCGCCGGGGCCGGACGGCGACGAGGTCGCCGCCGAGCGGGTCGAGCGGCCGGAGCCGGCCGAGTCCCACATCTCGGCCGCCGCGCCGCGCGCCACCTCGGTCTCGCCGGCAAGCGCCCGCAGCGAGCCGTCGGCCTCCCGCCGGATTCGCACGTCACCGCCGAGGTCGAACCGGATCTCCCGGAGCGCCGGGTTCGCCGCCGCCTGCGGTGTTTTCACCACGAGGACATGGGTGAAACCGGTGTGGGTCGCCGTGAGCACCAGGTCCACACCGGGCAGTACCTCGGGGTAGGTGGCCGCGTCCTTGGACACGGTCGGCGCGGGCAGCCCACCCGGCCAGCCCAGCGTCATCGCGCTCGTTCCGCTGGTCAGCGTGGCTGCGGGACCGCGCCCGCCGGACGAGAACACCAGGTCGGCCGGGGAGACCGCCGGTCGGAGGCCGGTGGCGCCGCGCCGCAGGGACAGGTCGACGTCGGACCAGGATCCGTCGCTCTGACGGATTCGCTGGGGAACGGCGGCGGTTTCGGACACGAAGCCCCCGCCCGGCTTGGCGAAGACCTGGGTCAGCTCCGTGCGGGCGGAGACGACCTCCACCCGCTGGCCGGTGCGCGTGGCCGTGGCGGCTGCCTGGACGGCCTCCCGGCCGGCCGTGCCGCTCGCGGCGGCACCCTCTGCCGGCGCGGCCGACGCGGGTGCGGCCGACGCGGGTGCGGCGAGCAGAGCGACACCGATGGACGCCGCGATCCCGGCGGCGAGCAGGCCGCGCGTGGATGGTCGGTGCATCGTGGACGGTTTGTGGACGTGAACAGCATGCATGGAGCGGCCAGTGGCCACCGCAACCCCCGTGGATGTAGGACAGCCAGACGGGGGAACTGTAGAGAGCGGTATCGGGCACTGTCCACGTCTGTCACATCCCGTGAGCACAAAAGGAACGAGCTGCCGCATAAGTGCGAGGCGCGGGCCTCGACCGGGACGGTCGGTGACAGCGCGAGGAGCAGTTCGGTACGACTGCGATCGCGGGATCACGCAGAGACACCGCCGCCGGTAGGCTCACCCGCCCGACCGGTCGTCGGAAGGTACTCGCGGTGGACGTGACGACGCGCAACGCCCTGCAACGCTCCCCTCGGCACGCGGGCCCGGCGGTGGCTGCTCGTGGGCACCCTGCTGGCCGGGCTGCTCTCCGCCATGGCGCTGATCGCGGCGGCGGCCCCCGCCGACCGGACGTTCGCCGCGCTCTCGGGGACGGTCCAGAGCCTGATGTCGGTCGTGACGCCGCTCTTCGGCATCCTGCTCGTGCGTGACCTGCGACGGGCGCCCTCTGCCGCCCGGGTGGTCCCCACGGTGCTCGCGGTGGGGCTGCCGGCCGTCGTCATCGGTGTGGTCGGGGTGCTGATCTGCGCCGCGACGCTGGCCCTCACCACGGCCGACGTCGCGGACGAGCCGTGGCGGCACGCCGGGACGGTCGCGGTGGGCAGCGTGCTGGTGCAGATCGTCGCTGGCCTGGTGGGCACCGGGCTGGGTCTGCTGCTGCGCTCGGTGGTGGTCGCGTTCCTGGCCACGATCGTCCTTCCGCTGGGTCTGTTCGGGCTGCTGGGCGCCGTGGACGCGCTCCGTCCGGCGCAGCCGTGGCTCACCCCGTTCGGCAGCGTGCGCAACCTGCTCTCCGGGGAGATGAGCGCGTTGCGGTGGGTGCAGTGGCTCTGCGTCCTACTGATCTGGGGTGTCGGTCTGAATGCCGCTGGCGCGGCGCTGCTGAAGCGCCGCACCCGGTCCGACCGGTAGGTAGCCCGGCACGGCGGCACGGCACGCCTACGTCTGGCATGTCTTTCATCGAACGAAACTGTTACGGGCCATTGACGCCCGTCGCACAAGGGTGATGTGATCTCGCTCTCAGAGAATCTTTCATCTTTCGATGGATGGGAGCTCCCATGCCCAGGTTCCGGCGTACCGCGCTCGCCGCGGGACTGACGATCGCGATGGCCGCGCTGTCGACCGCCGTCGTGCTGCCCGCACCCGCGACCGCCGCGCTGCCCACCGCCGCGGTGGCGCTCGGGGACAGCTTCATCAGCGGGGAGGGCGCCGGGGCGTACACCCCGGTTGTCGACGTCAACGGGGTCGCCCAGGGCTTCCCCGGCTGGACGGCGGCGAACAACAACGCGTACTTCTGCCACCGCTCAGCGAACGCCTCGCTCAACCAGGCCGACCTGCCGGGCATCCAGAACCGGTTCAACCTCGCCTGCTCCGGCGGCCAACCACACGACATCGCCAACGCCTCGCAGGCGCGGACCAACGGCCGTACCGTGGCCGCGCAGCTCGACCAGCTCCGCGCCGTCGCGCAGACCCAGGACATCGACCTCGTGCTGATCGGCCTCGGGTCCAACAACAGCTCGTTCACCTTCGGCAGCGTCGCGGAGAAGTGCGCCAACCGGTTCATCGCGGACGCGTGGACCGGCTGGTGGGAGTTCTGGGCGTACCTGAACGGACCGGTTGAGCAGAAGCCGTGCAGCGACGCCGACCTGGCGACCGCCGCGCAGCTCAGCGCCGCGACCGCGGAGACCACCGCCGCCGTACGCCAGTTGCTGACCACCCTGGACCAGGTGGACGCGGACGGGCAGCACCGGGTGGTGTTCCAGGACTACACGAACCCGTTGCCGCTGGACCTGAACCCGCAGTTCCACGAGGAGGACGGCCGGGACGACACCCGGGACAAGTTCCGCGACCTGGGCGCCGAGCGGTACGCGGCCGGTTGCCCGATTCACCGGGCCAGCCTGGCACCCGGGCACCGCTTCTCGCAGGGCCTGGGCACCATCGTGAAGTCCACCCGGGACACTCTGGCCGCCGAGTTCCCCTCCGACGACCTGGTGTACCTGAACGTGCAGCAGGCCTTCAACGGCGCTCGACTGTGCGAGCAGACGACCAGCCCGACCGGCGCGTTGGCCACCCCCATCCGCCTACAGGACAGCCCGAACGGCACCTTCGTCACCAGCCTCTCCGGCAAGGACAAGATCGCCATTCAGCGGATCGCCAACACCTGCGTCAGCTACTTCCAGACCTGCCAGGAGTCGTGGCACCCGAACGCCACCGGGCACCAGGTGCTCGGCCAGTGCCTGAGCGGCGCTGCCGCCACCAGCGCCCGGTCGGTAGCCTGCGTCCGCGCCAGCAACGGAACGATCTCGGTCTCCTGACCGGATCGTCATTCGGAGGGCTCTGCCACCCGGCGGGGCCCTCCGTCGCGTCCGGCCGCCTACCGCTACCCGCCGGTAACGTCAGGCCGTAGGCTGGGCCGGTGAACGGGGATGCGGAGTACGCGCAGGAGTTCGTCGACGTCGACGGTGGCCGGTTGGGTGTGCAGGTCTATCCGGAGCCGGCCGGCGCGACGGGTGCGCCCGTGGTCGTGATCTGGCCCGCGATGGGCGTCCGGGCCCGCTACTACCAACCGTTCGCCGCCGCGCTACGCGCCGCCGGTCTGACCGTTGTGGTCGCCGACCTGCGCGGCACCGGAGCGAGCACTCCCGCGCCCAGCCGGGCCGACCGGTACGGCTACGCCGAACTGGCCGACGACGTCGGCGCCGTCCTGGCCGCGCTCAAACCACGACTGGACGGACGCACCCGGCTGCTGGTCGGGCACTCGCTCGGCGGGCAGGCCGCGCTGCTACACCTCGCCCTGCACGGCGGCGACGAGGTGGACGGGTTGGCGCTGATCGCGGTCGGCATCCCGTACTGGCGGAACTACCCGGGCCGGCGCGGCCTCGGCGTGCTGCCGTACACCCAGGGGATCGCCGCCACCGCGGCGCTGCTGGGGGTCTGGCCTGGCTGGGGCTTCGGCGGCCGGCAGGCGCGCGGCGTGATCCGCGACTGGGCCTACACCGCGCGGACCGGCCGTTTCCCCCGGCTGAACGGCACGGACACCGAGGCGGCGGCACGCACGGTGCGCACGCCGGTGCTGGCCATCAGCGTGGACGACGACCAGTACACGCCGCACGAGACGATGGACCACCTCTGCGCGAAACTCACGGCCGCTCCGGTAGTTCGGGAACGGTACACAGTGGCCCAGGCCGGCGCGGCGCTGGACCACTTCACCTGGGTTCGTGCGGGCGCCCCACTGGCGCGGCGGATCGCCGACTTCATCGACGACCTGCCGGCGCGCTGAGGCCGCACCGGCTGGTCGTGAGCGAGGGTCAGCTCAGTCGTCCTGGTCCAGCGGCACCAGTTCGCCGTCGCGCTCCACCTGAATCTCCCCGTGATCCTTACGCGGCGCGACCTCCGCGGTGTTCCTGTGTGGGTCGTTGTCCGGGTGCATGAGCACCGCGTCTGTTTTGGGGGTCTTCTCCCGGCTCTCGTCCGGCTGCGACATCGCGTTCCCCTCTCGTCGGCGTCGCTCGGGATCTACCCGCCACCGCGCGATCGACTCCTGCTGGCGGCGATCCGGCACGTCGGCAGCACAGATGTCCTCCCCTGTGCCCGATACGGTGCGGATCGGCCGGCACGGCACGGGGTTAGCCACCCGACCGGCGGGTAAGCCGCACCGCCCGACACGGCGGAAGGGGATCACATGTCCGAACGGCATACCGCACTGCGCTCGATGCACGATCTGGGCCTGGCGGCCTGGTTTGGCGGCTCCCTGATGGGAGCGCTCGGCGTCAATGGCGCAGCGGCGAAGATCAGTGACTCGACCCAGCGGCTCCCGGTCGCCTCGGCGGGATGGTCCAAGTGGACCCCGGTCAACGCGGCGGCGATCGGCGCCCACCTGGCCGGGGCGGTCGGCGAGTTGGTGACGGAGAGCCCACGAATGGCCGCCCAGTCAGGGGTGGCCCGGGCCAGCACCATCAAGACGGCGTTGACCATCGGGGCGCTCGTGGTGACCGGCTACAGCCGTCTGGTGGGGATGCGGTTGGAGAAGGCGGGCGGCCCACCGGTGAACGGGGCCACCGAGCCGAACCACCAGACCCCGGCGGGCGTCGCCTCCTCGCAGCGGCAGATGAAGCTGCTGCAGTGGGCCATCCCCGCGCTGACCGGGACCCTGGTCGTGGTCACCGCGTACATGGGTGAGCAGCAGAAGCCCGGCCAGGTGTTCCGGGGGATTCTCGGCCGGGTCGGCGGGATGCCGGCCGCGTCGAAGGGCATGATCAAGATCGCCGGAATGACCAACGGCAAGCGGCCGATGGCGATGGCCGGGCGCTGAACGCCGGGCCGGCCGGCGTCCCGCCGCCACCTCGACGGCGGGGCGCTGGCCGGCCCTGCGCGATCACGGGCGTGACGACGAATGTCGTGCGGCGACACCGGGCGGGCAGGCGCGGTACCGCACGGCACAACGTCCGCCGGCAGCGGCGGACCGACGAGCGGGGTGGCCATGGCACGCGAGGGACGCAGCGGCGACAACGACCGGCTGGAGCCGGAGGCGGTCAAGCCGTGGGGCACCGGCGACGGCTTCGACGCCGACGCGCCCTGGGGCACGGATGAGGACTCGCCGATGGACGAGGGCAGCGAGGAGACCGCGGTGCCCCCGGGGCGGCGCGGGGAGCGGCGCGCGGGTGCCCCGGCGGGCCGGAGAGACCCGGCGGGACGGCACGGCTTCGGCTCGGTGGAGCCGACCCGTACGACGATGGCCGGACCGGGCGCCCCACCGGACCCGGCGCCCAGCGGCCGGACCTTCCCGGACGACGCGGACATCGGCGAATCGACCCAGGACGCACTGCGCAGCCGGGGCCGGCGCTCCTGACGCCCTTCCCGGCCGCTCTGCCCGACCCGGGCGCCGGGTGCGCGACCGCCCGTCGGACGAGGCCCGGGCCGCGCTCCGGGTGCGCGGCCGTCAGCCGATCGATGTGGCCCGGGCCGGAGCAGCTCGACCGGCGATCATCCTCTCGGTGAGTAGCTGCGCCAGCCGGGTGGCGTCGCGTTGGGCCTGACCGGCACAGCAGTTGTTGAACAGCACATGCAGGTCGTCGGCCGGGCGGGCGAGCTCGGCCAGCAGCACGGCCCAGTGCCGAAGCTCGTCGTCGGCGTACGCGTACCGGAACTTCTCCTGCTTGTCGCCGTCGCGCCAGGCGTCGCTGTGCCCGTGAAAGCGGACGATCGCCGGCTCCGCCGTCATGGTCAGGATCGGCGGCACCGACGACGAATGCCCCTGGGGCATGTCGACGCAGACCAACGACAGGTCGTGCGCGCGCAGCAGGTCCAGAGTGACCGGTGCGGCGGAACCCTCGAACCAGGACCCGTGCCGTAGCTCCACACCGACCCGCCACGGCTGGCAGCGCTGCGCCAGCTCGACGATCCGGCGTTCGGCCGCGGCGCCGCGCGCCAGCCACGGTGGGAACTGCAACAACACCGACCCCAGCTTGCCGGCCTCCGCGATCGGGGCCAGGGCTGCGCGGAAACGATCCCACAGCTCGTCGTACGCCCGCTCCGGCAGGTCGCGGCGTCGGATCCGACTCGGGCCGGTGGCCGGGCGCAGGTCCCGGGGCAGCGCGGCGACCGGGGTCGGATGACCGGTGAAGAGGCGGAACGCCTTGACGTCGAAGGTGAAGTCGTCTGGTGTGGCGTCCACCCAGCCCTGCGTGGTCTCCGGTGCGGGGACGGCGTAGTAGGACGTGTCCACCTCGACCAGCGGAAACCGGCCGGCGTAGAAACCCAGCCGACGGGCCGGCGTGTTGGCCGAGCGCGGGTACCACCCGGAGCGCAGCAGCGACTGGTCCGCCCAGGACGACGTTCCCACCTTGATGACACCCATGTCATTCATTGGATCGCCGTCGGCGCGGGTCGGCAATCGCTGGGGTCCACGCTCTCGTGTCGAGCGGGGAAATGTCGGTGCCTCGTCCTACGGTGGCGCCAAGTGGACATCGGGGCGAGTGGGCACCGAGGGGCCACTCGACATTCGAGGAAGGGTGGCACCATGACCAGCACCGAGCAGCTCACCGGTGAGCGGGCCGACCTGCTGCAGACGCTCCGCCTGCACCGGGGTTTCCTTCTGCGGACCGTCGACGGGCTCACCGACGAGCAGGCGGCGTCCCGCACGACCGTGAGCGAGCTCTGCCTCGGCGGCCTCATCAAGCACGTGGCCGGCTGCGAGCACCGCTGGATGCTCTTCGCCGTGGGCGGCGCGGACGCGATGCAGCGCGAGGAGGTCGACTGGGTCGGTCAGTTCCGGATGGCACCCGGCGAGACCCTGGCCGGGCTGGTCGAGCGGTTCCAGGAGGTGGCCGACCAGACTGACAAGCTGATCGCCACCCTCGACCTGGACGCGGCGCACCCGCTGCCGCAGGCGCCCTGGTTCGAGCCGGGGGCGAGTTGGACGGTCCGCCGGGTGCTGCTGCACCTGATCGCCGAGACGTCCCAGCACGCCGGGCACGCCGACATCCTGCGGGAGTCGATCGACGGCGCCAAGACCATGGGCTGAGCCGTCGGCCTCAGCGCAGGCGAGGGCGGTGCCTGCAGGCGGTGGTGCGGTCTCGCGCGAAGGCGTCGGAGAGGCCCCAGCGGCCCGGGATGTCCAGCAGCTCCAGCCGGCCGAAGCCGAGGGGCACGGCCGGGTCCACCAGCAGGTTGTCGCCGATGGGTCGCAACCCCAGTGTGGTGCCCAGCAGCATCAGCAGCGCGCCCGACGACCACGACTGGGGGCGACCGGCCGACGGCAGCTGAACGGGGAACCTCGTCTGGCTGCGCTCATAGCCGGCGATCAGCTCCGGCACTGCCCCACCGAGCGTCTGCGCCATGTCCAGGATGCCGCCCGCGACCCGGGCCGCCTGTGCGTCGAAGTGGTAGCGGCGCAGCCCGGCGGCGATCAGGGCGTTGTCGGACGGCCACACCGCGCCCAGGTGTGAGCCCATCGGGTTGTACATGGGCTGCCCGGTGGCGAAGGTGCGCACACCCCAGCCGCTGAACAGCCGCGGTCCGACCAGGTGCTCGGCGACCGCCTCCGCGCGGTCGTCCGGGACGATTCCGCTCCACAGCAGATGGCCGATGTTGGATGACAGCGCGTCGACCGGCTCGCCGTACGGGTCGAGCGCCAGCGCGTAGTACTCCTGGTGTGGCAGCCAGAAGTCCCGGTTGAAGCGGTCCTTCAGCTCGGCGGCCTCCCGCTCCAACCGGTCGGCGTATGCGGGGTCGCCCCAGAACTGTCGGGCCAGCCGGGCACCGCGCCGTTTCGCGTCGTACGCGTAGCCCTGCAACTCGCAGGTGGCGCGGGGAAACGCCGGTTGCCGGCCGCGCGCGTCGACGATGGCATCCGGGGAGTCCTTCCAGCACTGGTTGATCGTGCCGTCCCGCTCGTTTCGGCGCTGGTAGCGCACGTAGCCGTCACCGGTCACGTCGCCGTACTCGTCGATCCAGTCCAGCGCCATCCGAGCCGGGTGGCGCAGCTCGCGGACCAGGTCCGCGTCACCGGACCAGCGCTCGTACTCGTCGAGCAGGACGACGAAGAGAGGGGTGGTGTCAGCCGCGCCGTAGTACAGCGCGTTCGGTCGGTCACCGAACACGCCCGTCTCGCCGTAGCGCAGCCGGGCCAGGATCTTGCCCGGCTCCTCATCGAGCGCGTCGTCGAGCTGACCGCCCTGAACGAGCGCCAGCATCCGCAGCGTCGCGGGGGCCAGTTCGGGGGTGAACGCCAACGTCTG
Organism: Micromonospora sp. CA-259024; assembly: GCF_050936255.1. Classification (NCBI taxonomy): domain Bacteria; kingdom Bacillati; phylum Actinomycetota; class Actinomycetes; order Micromonosporales; family Micromonosporaceae; genus Micromonospora; species Micromonospora sp. CA-259024. The sequence goes on from NZ_JBNJND010000001.1 coordinate 3,480,540, forward strand.
CAGGCAGGTGATGATGCTGTCCCGTCCGCGCAAACCCATCGCCCACGGTAGACCACCGATCGGCACCCGTTCGCGGTACGACAACGGCCTGTACCGCAGTGCCGCCAGGTCGGCCAGGCTGCGCCGGTACATCTCTTCCAGCCCGTCCCGCTCGGCCACCAGGCGCGGTGCCCGGTGCAGCCAGTCCGTCAGGTCCTCGCGCATCCCCACGCGGACGGTCTGCTGGTGCGCCTGCAGGTTGGCGCGCACGTCCCGGCCACCCTCGCCGCCGACGGTCATGGTGACGTGCAGGTCGGTCTCCCACTTCCCATCGGGTGCGATCCGGATCTGGAACGTCATCCCCCCCTCGTCCACCTCGACGGGCGCGGTGCTTCGGACGGTGGTCTCGCGGACGAACCGCTCCCGCTCGTAGCGCAGCACGAGCTGGTGGCTCGCCGAGTCGGCGGTGACCGTGACGGTCCGCTGCCGGAGGTGCCCGACCTCCGCGATGTCGGTGAAGTCGCTGCCCATCTCCACTCGTACGGTGAACTCCGCGGGCTGCGACGAGTGGTTGAGCACGGTGATCTTCTCGTGCAGGCAGTCGTGGATCGAACGGTGCCGGATGATCGACACGTCGGCGTCGACGTAGTGGCTCGCCGCGCCGGGGACCAGGACGAACCGGGTCTCGAAGTACGTCAGGTCGTCGCGGGAGAGCGCGTTGATCCGTTCGCCGTCGATCCTGAGCACCCAGTGGGACAGGAAACGGGTGTCGAACGCGAAGAGACCGACTGGCGTCCGCGGGTCGACCTCGATGTCACCCTGGGCGTCGCTGATCGCGAACGCGTTGCCGGCGATGACGTGTAGCAGTTCCTGTTTCATGGCCGCTCATTCCGACCGGCTACCGCGGCCCGGTTCGCCATCGCGGCCCGGCCCAGCTCGCGCGGATGACGGGCGCCGGGCGGCCCCGGGAAGATCCGCCGCAGCATCATCAGCAACCGCATGTTGCCCTGCACAGTCAGCTCGTTGCGCAGCAGGCTCGCCCCCGGATGCATCTCGCCGTCGGCCATCTGGTCGAAGAGCGGGCGGTCGAGGCTCAGCACCAGGTCGGCGTCGTCGGCCGCACGGGTCACCCGCACGTGCTGGTCCGCGATCGTCAGGTACCAGTGATCGGTACAGCCGTCGCCGCGTACGTCCAGCCGTATCGTCCCCGCTGTCGTCTCCGGCAGGTCGAGGCGCCGACCGGCGTCCAAGTGCTGCAGGTACTGCTCCGCCTTCGCGCCCATCAGATCCCCTCCCCACGGTTCTTCGCAGGATCACCCGTGCCGGGGTGAGCCCGGTTCACCCAAATCGGGTGAAGGCCGGCCCCGGTAGGGCGCGTGCCGATGTGAGCCCGGCGAACCCGTTCAGTCGGCCTCGATCAGGCCACGCAGGTAGGCGGCCTGGCCGACGTGTTGCAGGTCGTCCTCGGCGACGCTGACCAACCGGACGCCGAGCGTCACCGGCGGGTCCCACGCCTCGTCGACCACGCGGTCCAGATCCGCCGGCCGCAGGCCGGACAGGAACGATCCGGTACGCGACGCGACCGCCTCGTAGTAGTCGACCAACGCCTGCGCGCTCTCCGGCCGCACCGCCGCGGCCTGTGCGGGCGAGTGACCGAAGCCGGTGTCGGCGGCGTCGGCGGCGAGCCCGAACCGACCCGCCCAGTCGCCGCTCACCCAGACCTGCTCGGAGTCGAGCAGGTCGGCGACGGACTGGTCCTGGATCCGGGTCAGGTGCCAGACCAGCCAGCCGATCGAGTTGGCACCCGGGCCGGGCGCCCAGTGCAGCTGCTCGGGACGCAGCCCGCCCACCGCCGCGCGCACGAGGTCGGGCAGTCGGTCGTACGTCTCGGTCAGCAGGTCACTCACGTCCACGGGTCACGCCTCCTGGTGGTCTCCGAACAGGTACCGCCGACACCGGCGATCAAACCTCGACCACTACGGTGACCTCGTGGTCGCGGCGTTGGAGCTGTATCTGGACCCGGACGCCACCCGGCGGATCCGGGTGCTCTGGGACGCGCTGGAGGCCGAGGGCGTGCAGAGCATGCGGTCGCTGTGGGAGCAGCGCCATCGGCCACACGTCTCGCTCGCGGTGGCGCCCCGCTTCAACCCCGAACAGGTCGCCGACGCGCTGCGCGGCACGATCGTGGCCGCCCCGCTGCGACTCGACTTCCAGCACGCGGGGCAGTTCGTCGGCCGGGTGCTCTGGCTCGGCCCGGCACCCACCCCGGAGCTGCTGACCCACCAACGGATGGTGCACGACCGACTCGCCGCCGCCGGCGTTCCCCTGGCCGAGCACTACCAGCCCGGCCGCTGGGTGCCGCACTGCACGCTCTCCATGCGGGTGCCGAACACGCTGATGGCCGCCGCGGTGCGGCGCTGCCTCGAGGTGCTGCCGCTGGCCGCGACCGTGGTCGGCGCGGCGCTCACCGACCACGCCCGCGGCATCGCCCACCCGCTGCCCTGACCCTCGACAAAATGTCCGGTTTGGCGGGCGACAGTCGGGAAACCGAAAACCTGCGGTGGTAATGCCGCCCGGCGTGGGATGGTTCGACATGGATGCCGTACCGGTGGCGACCTGCCAGAACGCGGGTGACCCGGCCGGTGGCGCGGGCGCACCCCGTGCCGGGAGGGCGGCTTCGACGAGGAGGGGCAGTGCCTATGCAGGCTCAGCGCAGGCCACCGCGCACGGAGCGGAGCCAGACCCGGGACGACCGGACCGGCGGCGGCATGACCGGGGCGGCCACGCCCCTGACGATCTGGGCCGCCGCCGTACTGCTCGGCCGGATCGGTGCCGGCGACGACGACGTCGAGGACGAACGGCACATCCTGCGCGGCATCGAGTGACTGCCGGCCGCGTTGTTCACAGCCAGCCGCGCCGCTTGAAGATCAGGTAGAGGGTGCCGCAGACCAGCAGCATCAACAGCAGCGCGAACAGGTAGCCGAAGCGCCAGTTCAACTCCGGCATGTGGACGAAGTTCATCCCGTAGACCGTGCCGATGAGCGTGGGAGCGAACAGGATCGCCGCCCAGGACGAGACCTTCTTCAGCTCCTCGTTCTGCGCGTAGCTGGCCGCCGTGAGGCTGCGCATCTCCTCGTTCTGTTGCTGCGAGACCAGGGTGGCGTTGACGGTGAGGATGTTCTGCAACAGGTGCCGGAAACCGTCCACCCGCTCGACCACCTGGGTCAGGTGGTCGGTCACGTCGCGCAGGTAGCGGCGCAGTTCCTCGTCGCCGCCGGCACTGCCGGCGCCGTCGGCCAGCGCGTCGAGCACGGTGAGCAGCGGGCGGGCGGCCCGCTGGAACTGGATGACCTCACGGCTGAGGCCGTAGATGCGCCGGCTGGCGTTCGGGTCGCCGCCGAACACCTGGGTCTCGATCTCGTCGATGTCGTTCTCCAGTCCGGCCACAACCGGCGCGTACCCGTCGACAACCTGGTCGAGGATGGCGTACAGAACCGCCTCGGGGCCCCGCGCGAGCATCTGCGCCTCGGTCTCCATCCGCCGCCGCACCGCGGCCAGATCCGGTGCCTCACCATGCCGGACGGTGACCACGAAGCCCGGCCCGATGAACAGGTGCAGCTCGGAGAACTCGACCTCCTCCCGCTGGTCGTCGTAGCGGGCGGCGCGCAACACCACGAACAGCGTGTGCCCGTACCGTTCCAGCTTCGGTCGCTGGTGGGCGTTGATCGCGTCCTCGACCGCCAGGTCGTGCAGCCGAAACTCCCGGGCCAGCGAGGTGACCTGGTCGATGTCGGGCCGGTACAACCCGATCCAGGCCATCGCGCCATCCTGCTCCTGCAGGCAGCGGTACGTCTCGGCGAGGCCGGACGGCGAGGCGAACCGGTGCCCTCGGATGTAGACCGCGCTGTCCACCAGGCCGCCGGCGGGCGGGGCGGACGACTCCGTGGGTGGCGGCACGCCGACCCTTGTCACGTACTCGTCGAGTTGGCGACCGAAGCCACCACCGGGGCGGGAGCGACGGCCACCGACCATGCGCTGTCCCTCCCCCGGTGACGTCTGGTCCGGCGCGTTCCCGCCAACCCGGGGCGCTGCTTCCCCGCTGCCTCCGACCCGAAACCCGTCGACGGGCCGCCCGTGGGGTGCCCGGCCAGGGTGGGTTCCGGGCACCGGCGGACGGATGCGGCCCGCCGGGCGGATACTCACGGAGACCATGGGCGGGATGACGGGGGACACGCCGATGGAGGTCGACAGGCGCGCCGGCCGGCTGCGGGAGTGGCTGCTCGACGCCGGCTCGGAGCAGGCCGTGCGGCACCCGGGCCCGCACCGGCGTCCGCCGGAGCACCGGCGCCACCCGTGGTGGAAGGTGATGTGCCTGACCGGCGTCGACTACTTCTCGACGCTGGGTTACCAGCCGGGCATCGCGGCGCTGGCCGCCGGGGCGCTCTCGCCGCTGGCGACCCTGGTCCTGGTGCTGGTGACACTGCTGGGCGCACTGCCGGTCTACCGACGGGTGGCGGTGGAGAGCCCGCACGGCGAGGGCTCGATCGCGATGCTGGTGCGCCTGCTGGGCTACTGGCCGGGGAAGTTGCTGGTGCTGGTGCTTCTCGGGTTCGCGGCCACCGATTTCATCATCACCATCACCCTCTCGGCCGCCGACGCGACCGCGCACATCGACGAGAACCCGTTCTGGCCGAGCGGGCTCAAGGGGCACGAGGTGCTGCTCACGCTGCTGCTGGTGGCGCTGCTGGGCGCGGTGTTCCTCAAGGGATTCACCGAGGCCATCGGGATCGCCGTCGTCCTGGTCGCGGTCTACCTCGGGCTGAACGCGGTGGTGATGGTCGACGCGCTGTGGCGGGTTGTGACGCACCCGAGCGCGGTCGGAGACTGGGCCACCACGCTGACCACCGGGCACGGCGACCCGTGGATGGTGGTCGGGCTGTCGCTGCTGGTCTTCCCGAAACTGGCGTTGGGCCTGTCGGGTTTCGAGACCGGGGTGGCGGTCATGCCGAGCGTGCGAGGTGACCCGCAGGACTCGGAGGATCGCCCGCTGGGCCGGATCCGGGGCGCACGACGGCTGCTCACCACCGCTGCGGTGATCATGAGCGTCTTCTTGATCACCAGCAGCGTGACGACCACCGTGCTGATCCCGCCGGAGGCCTTCCAACCGGGCGGGCCGGCGAACGGCCGCGCGCTGGCCTACCTGGCACACGAGCACCTCGGGGAGGTGTTCGGCACGGTCTACGACCTGTCCACCATCGCCATCCTCTGGTTCGCGGGGGCGTCGGCGATGGCCGGGCTGCTCAACCTCGTGCCCCGCTACCTACCCCGCTACGGCATGGCGCCGACCTGGGCCCGAGCCGTCCGGCCGCTGGTGCTGGTCTTCACCGCGGTGGCGTTCCTGATCACGGTCGTCTTCGAGGCCAGCGTGGACGCGCAGGGCGGCGCGTACGCCACCGGAGTCCTGGTGTTGATCACTTCGGCGGCGACGGCGGTGACGCTCGCGGCGGTGCGGCGGCGTCAGCGCGGACGCATCATCGCGTTCGGCGCCATCGCGGTGATCTTCGTCTACACCACGCTGGCGAACGTGGTGGAACGCCCCGACGGTGTCAAGATCGCGGCCTTCTTCATCGGCGGGATCATCGTGATCTCGCTACTCTCCCGGCTGTCTCGGGCCTTCGAGTTGCGGGTCGACCAGGTCGAGCTGGACCCGGCCGCGGCCCGGATGATCGATGAGCGCGCCGGACGGCGGATTCGCCTCATCGCTCACGAGCCCGACCACCAGGACGAGGCCGAATACCGCGCCAGGCTGGCGGAGGCCATGGCGGACAACGACTTCCCCGACGACAGCGACGTCATCTTCGTCGAGGTCCACGTCACCGACCCGTCGGACTTCGAGACCGAGCTGATGGTCCGCGGCAGCATGGTGGACGACCGCTTTCCGGTGCTCAGCCTGGCCAGTTCCTCGGTGCCCAACGCGCTCGCCGCCCTGCTGCTGGAGATCCGTGATCGGAGCCGTCGGCGCCCACACATCTACTTCGAGTGGACCGAGGGTGGCCCGGGCCGCAACGTCCTGCGGTACCTGGCGTTCGGGCAGGGTGAGATCGCCTCGGTCACCCGGGAGATCCTGCGTCGCCAGGAGCCCGACCGGCGCCGCCGGCCACACGTGCACGCCGGCTGACCGGTGGGCCGGGCACCCTGTCGCGGACGGTGAGCGTGGTCATAACCACTGGACGACCCACCCGTTCCTGCTGTTAACCTCGGCCCAGGTCATGAGCGCCAGCGCGAAGCCCCGGCTCGCTGGCCGGCAACCCTCCTCCGCGGTGGGGTGCCCCGGGTGAAGACCAGGCACCGGCACGACGTCGGTGCAAGCGTGGCCTGGCACCCAGGTCAGCACAGACCCGGGAGAACCATGCGCATCCTCAGCACCGCCCCACCGACCGACGTCGCGGAGCCCCGCGCCGGTCGCCCCTCGCCGGCACTGACCCGGCGACGGCACGTGGACATGATGCGAATGTGCAGCGCCGCCTGTCGCGGCACCACGCACTAGCGCAAACCTCTTCCCGAACCCCCTTCACCGGTACGCCCATCGGGCGCACCGTCGGCGACGCACGCTCGTGCGCGCCGAGACGCGACCTTTTCGGAGACACCCGTGCGATTTCTTCCTGCCCTGACCCGCGCCACCGCCCTGGGCGCGGCCGCGATCCTGGTCGCCACCGCGCTCACCGCCTGCGGCGACGACAGCTCGTCCGACGCCACCGCCAACCCGTACGGCCTGGCGCAGCCGGGCGTGCTGCGGGCCGGCACGCTGACCGACGCCCCGCCGAACGTGTACCTCAAGGACGGCAAGTTCACCGGCTTCGACAACGACCTGCTGACCGCCGTGGCCGGCAAGCTCGGCCTCAAGGTCGAGTTCGTCGGCACCGACTTCTCCGCGCTGCTCTCCCAGGTCAACAACCGCAAGTTCGACGTCGGCAGCTCCTCGATCACCATCACCGAGGCGCGGAAGAAGACCGTCGACTTCGGCAACGGCTATGACTTCGGCTACTTCGGCCTGGACGTCCCGGCCGGCTCGCCGATCACCGGCTTCGACCAGCTCGCCGGCAAGCGCGTCGTGGTGGTGCAGGGCACCGTCCAGGACGACTACGCCACCGGCAAGCAGCTCGACCCGGTGCGGGTGCCGGACTACAACGGCGCGATCAACCAGCTCAAGGCCGGCACGGCCGACGCGTGGATCGCTCCGGCGGAGATCGGCGAGAAGTCGGCCACCGACAGCAACGGCAAGATCACCGTGGCGGCCAAGCAGCTCAGCCCGGCACCGACGGCGTACGCCGTCGCCAAGGGCAGCGACAAGCTGCGCGAGGCGCTGAACAAGGGCCTCGACGAGGTCATCGCGGACGGCACCTGGAGCCGGTTGCAGGCGCAGTACTACCCGGGCCGGCCGATCCCGGCGGACTTCAAGCCGGGCAGCGGAACGGTGCCGGCGCCGTCGGCGTCCGCGTCGGCCGCGTCCTGAACCGGTGACGAGCGAGCAGGGCGGTAGGAGAGGCGACCGATGGATCCGTTGAGCACCCTGTGGGAGACCTTCTTCGACTGGGACGCGATGCGCGAGGCGCTGCCCGAGATGCTGACCGTCGGGTTGCCGAACACGCTGATCCTGGCGGTCTCCGCCGCCCTGCTCGGCTCGGTGCTGGGCCTGCTGCTCGCCGTCGCCGGCATCTCCCGCAGCCGGTGGTTGCGCTGGCCGGCGCGGGTCTACACCGACGTGTTCCGGGGGCTACCGGCAGCGGCGACCATCCTGCTGATCGGCGTCGGGTTGGCGCCACTGGGCATGCAGGTCTGGGGACCGGACCCCTACCCGCTGGGAATCCTGGCGCTGTCGCTCATCGCGGCCGCGTACATCGGGGAGATCTTCCGCTCCGGCATCCAGTCGGTGGAGGCCGCCCAGTTGGAGGGCGCCCGCGCGCTCGGCTTCTCCTGGGCCGACGCGATGCGACTGGTGATCATTCCGCAGGGCATCCGGCGGGTGCTGCCGGCCTGGGTCAACCAGCTCATCGCGCTGATCAAGGACTCCAGCCTGGTCTACTTCCTCGGCCTGGTGGCGAGCCAGCGCGAGCTGTTCCGGATCGGGCAGGACTACGCGGCCACCACCGGCAACGAGTCGGCGCTGCTACTGGCGGGGCTCTTCTACCTGGCACTGACCGTCCCGCTGACGCACGTCGTCAACTGGATCGACCGGCGGCTGCGCAACGGTCGGCCCGCCACCGCACCGTCCGACGAGGACGACGAGGACGACAGCCCGTCGGCGCTGTCCGCCACGACGGAAGGGAACCGGCGATGACCACCGGCACGACCACCTCGGTCAGCCTCGACGTACGCGACGTGCACCTCGCGTTCGGCCCGAACCGGGTGCTGCGCGGCGTCGACCTCACGGTGCCGCGCGGCGCGACGGCCTGCGTGATCGGCCCGTCCGGGTCGGGCAAGTCCACCCTCCTGCGCACCATCAACCGACTGATCGAGCCGGATCGCGGCGACGTGCTGCTGGACGGGCGCAGCGTCCTGAGCGACGACCCGGACGCGCTGCGGCAGCGGGTCGGCATGGTGTTCCAGCAGTTCAACCTCTTCCCACACATGAGTGTGCTGCGCAACGTCACCCTCGCGCTGCGCCGGCTCCGCAAGCTCGGCGAGGACGAGGCGGAGTCCGTCGCCCGGGCCCAACTGGAGTTGGTGGGCCTGGCCGCCAAGGCCGACGTGCGACCCGCGCAGCTCTCCGGTGGTCAGCAGCAGCGGGTGGCGATCGCGCGGGCGCTGGCGCTGCGGCCCGAGGTGATGCTCTTCGACGAGGCGACCTCGGCGCTCGACCCGGAGCTGGTCAAGGGCGTGCTCGGAGTGATGGCCGACCTGTCCGCGGCGGGCATGACCATGGTGGTGGTCACCCACGAGATGGGCTTCGCGCGGCAGGTCGCCGACACGGTCGCCTTCATGGACCGGGGCGTGGTGCTGGAGGCCGGCCCACCCGAGGCGATCTTCGAGCGGGCCGGGCACCCTCGGCTTCGCCGGTTCCTCGCCCAGGTGCTCTGAGCCGCGCCGGCCGGCGCGCCGCTGACGATCACTCGTTGGGCCCGCGTCCCAGCAGCCGGATCTCCTCGTTGTCCAGTGCGGCCTGGATCTCCTGCAGCACAAGGTCGTCGATCTCCCGGTTGTCCCGCAGGCGGGTGACCTCGCGCCGCTTGTGAGCGAGGACGCGAAGGCGCAGTTGGCGCTCCAGGCGGCGCTCCTCGGCGGTACGCCCGCAGCTCTCGTCGACGTCCTCCAGGTGCCTCTGGTACTCGGCCTGCAACCGCCGCACCGACTCCTCCCGGGCACCGATCTCGGCGGCGATCTGGGGCAGAACGGCCAGGCCTGCCTCGGTCGCCCGCCGTCGGGCGTGCCGGGCCTCCTCGACGCGTTCGGGGTCGCCGGCCAGCCGGGCCCAGCGCACCACCAGCGGCAGGGTGGTGCCCTGGAGAAGCATGATGAGGATGATCACCAGTGCGGTGACGAAGATGATCAGGTCGCGTTCGACCACCGGTCGACCGGCGACCGTCACCGTCGGGACGGCCAGTGCTGCGGCCAGCGACACGGCGCCCCGGAAACCGGACCAGCCGGCGACGGTTCCCACCCGCCAGTTCGGCGGCCCCTGGCCCGGGTCCGTGATCCGGCGGCGCCGCAGCCTCGCGGTCTGCGCGGTCAGGTAGACGAAGGCAAGTCGGGTGCCGAGGACGACCAGGGTGACCACCAGCACGATCACCAGAGCCCGCTGGGGTGAGGTGCTGGTGATGCCCCGCACCGCCCGGGGTATCTGCGTGCCGAGCAGAACGAACAGCCCACCGTTGATCAGGAACGTGGAGAGGTCCCAGAAGGCGTACGCCAGCACCCGGGACCGGGCGCGGATCACCCGTGGGCCGGCGTAGGACAGCACCAGACCCGCGACCACCACGGCCAGCACGCCACTGGCGTGCACCAGATCGGCGAGCAGGAACGCGGCGAACGGCGTCAGTACACTCAACGCGCCCTCGCGCAACGGGTCGTCGAGCCGCTTGCGGACCAGCACCACGGCGGCCCCGACCAGCAGACCGGCGACCACACCACCGACACTGGCCCCGACGAACTCCTCGCCGATGCCCAGCATGCCCGGCTGTGCGGCGCCGGTGAGCAGGCCCACGGTCACCGCGAAGATCACCAGGGCCGTACCGTCGTTGATCAGGCTTTCCGCGTGCAGGGTGGTGAGGAGTTTGCGAGGCAGCCGTTTGGCCAGGCCGGTGACCGCGGCGGCGTCGGTCGGTGCGAGAACCGCGCCGAGCACCCAGGCGGCGGCGGGGTTCACCCCGAACGCCTGCGCGGTGAACGACACCGTGACCATGGTGAGCACCACCAGCACCACGGCGAGCAGCCCGATCACCGGCAGGTTGGCCCTGATCTCGCGCAGGCTGATGGTGAGGCTCTCCCGGTACAGGATGGCCGGCAGGAAGATCAGCAGCACCAGTTCCGGTTCCAGGGTGAGCTCGGACAGCGGTGGCGCGAGCCCGAGCAGCACCCCGAACACGATGAGCAGGACCGGCGGGGCGACCCGGTACCGACCGCCGAGGGTGGTGCCGACGATGACGGTGACGCCCAGCACCACGATCAGGATGAGCACCTCCACGGCGCACTCCCCTCGATCGTCCGCCGACGGTGGACACGCCGGTGGTTCCATCTGACCCCACCCGCCGGTTGGTTCCCCCGAAAACCGGCAAGTCGCCGTGGGCGGGGAGCGGCGTCAGGACGAGGGGACGGCGGCGCGGCCCCGGGCGGTGACCGCGCGGGCGGCACGCAGGTGCCCGGCCGCTTCCTCGTCACGGCCCATCGCCCCGGCCAGGTCGGCGAGGTGCCCGGCCACCGGGCCGACGGTGAGCACCCCGCTGCCTGCGGCCACTTCGCCGGCGGCCGGCAGCAGCTCGACGTAGACCCGTTGCATCGTGACCCGGTCATCGAGGACGCGCGCCGCCCGGCCGACGAGGCAGAGTCGCACCTCCCGCAACAGATCGTGCGGCCCGTCCGGAAGAGTCCGCACGGCGGCTGCGGCAGCGTCCCGGTCGTTCTCGGCGAGCAGCAGGAGGGGCCGGACCCACGGCTCGTGCGGACCCCAGTCCAGGCCCGCCCAGTCCACACCGCCGGGCCCGGGGATCGGCCGGTCCGCACCGCCCGGCCCGGGCATCGGCCGGTCGCCGCCAGCGGCCTCGGCCAGACGCAGGCCGAGCAGGGCGAGCGGGAGCAGCCCGCGGGTCAGGCCGGGCATGTCGTCAGCGGTCAGCCGATCGGCGGCCGCCCGGTACGCGTCGGCAGCCGCGGACGACTCGCCGTCCAGCGCCAGGCGCAGCGCGGCGTACCACCGGGTGAAGACGCCGACCAGCGGCAGCTCGTACCGTTCGGCGAGGCGGTCGGCGGCGCGGGCGTGCGCGTCGGCGCCGGGCCGATCGGCCAGCGCGCAGCCTGCCTGGACCAGAACGAGATGGCCGAGCACCTCGAAGGTCACCAGCTGGTGCCGGGCGGCCAGGTCGACCAGTTCGGCGCCGATCCGGGCCCGTTCGGCAGCCAGACCGACGCGCTGGAAGGCGTGCATGAAGCGGGCGTTGAGCGCGAAGGCCAGCAGCCCAGGGTCGCCGACGGTCCGGGCGATCGTCTCGGCCTCGTCCGCCGCCCGGCGGCCACGATCGGTGGTGGTGCCCCGCAACTCCAGCGCGAGGGTGCTCAGCAACCGGCTGCGCTGCGCCGAGCCGGTCGAGCCGAGAGCGGTCAGGGCGTGCTCGGCTGATCGGACGATCTGCCCCGAGAGCAGGTCGTCGTCGTTGCGCGTCCAGATGGCGGGCACGTCGAAGCCCGCCAGCACCTCCTCGACCAGCAGGGGGTTGCCGACGGACTCGGCGGCGGCGATCGCCTCCGCTCGCCGCCTCCGCGCCTCGGCCAGCCGGCCCGTCACGGCCAGCGCGCGTCCCAGACCGAGCAACGCGGACAGCCGCTCGCGCTGCTCGACGCCACCGGCGCGGTCGTACGCGTCGATCGCCTGCCCCCACAACCGGGCCGCCTCGTGCGGGTTACCGCCCCGTTCGGCCTGCTCGGCGGCCGTGCGGGCGTACGCCGCGGCGCGGCCGGCGGCGACCGGTCCACCCGCGTGCAACAGGTGGTGCGCGAGCGCGGCGGGCTCGATGGGATCGCGTTGTCGCAGCACCTCGGCCACGGCCGCGTGCCAGGCGGCGCGGCGGGGCCCGGACAGGTCGGCGTAGAGCGTGTCGCGGACCAGGATGTGGGTGAAGCGCAGCCGACCGTCGATCTCGCGCTCGGTGAGGAAGCCGGCCTGCAGGGCACGGTCCACGGCGTCCAGCACGGTCGCGGAGTCACCGGCCAGCGCGCTCAGCACCTCCGGGTCGAGGTCCCGACCGAGCACGGCCGCCTGCCGCAGCACGGTACGCGTCGGCGCGGGCAGCTGCGCCAACCGGTGCCGGATCACGTCGCGCACCCCGGGTGGCACCGCCGCCAGTGCCGCCTCCCCCTGGCCCGCGTACAACTGGGCCAGCTCGCGGACGAAGAACGGGTTGCCGCCGCTGCGGTGGTGGATCAACCGGGTGGTGGCCGGGTCCAGTTCCGCCCCGACGACGGCGCGGGCCAACTCGCCGGTCGCCGGCGCGGACAGCCCGGCGAGATACTCCCGGATCGGTTCCAGCCCGGCGGCGCGGGCCAGGGCGGCGGTCAGCTCCGGGCTGATCTCGGTGGCCCGGTAGGTGCCGAGGACCAGCACCGGCCCGGTGGCCGGTTGCGGGCCGGTGAGCAGGGCGGTCAGCAGGTCCAGGGTGTCACCGTCGGCGCGGTGCAGGTCGTCGAGGACCAGGAGCACCGGCCCACGGTCGGCGACCGCCGAGACCAGCGACGCCACCGCCCGGTGTCGGCGGAACCGTGTCCCGGCGGGGTCAGCCGAGCCGTCGGCCGGCCCGGCGGCCTCGATGGCGTCGGCCGGCCCAGCGAGCGCGTCGGTGACCTGGGTCCACGGCCAGGCCGCCGGGGCGCCCTCGTACTCCGGGCTTCGTCCCCACGCCGTGGTCCAGCCCTCGGCGGCGAGCCGACGGGTCAGGGTCTCGGCCATCGCGGTCTTGCCGGCACCCGGGTCACCGCTGAGAAGTGCGAGGGTGGGCCGGCTGCGTCGGGACGCGGCCTCGGCGGCCCGCCGCAGCCGGTCCAGTTCCGCGTCGCGGCCGACGAACGGGCGCCGCCGCGTGCCCAATCCGGCGAGGTTGGTGGTGGCGGCACCTTCGAGGGCCGGGGTGAGGTGCGGCGCCTGGGCCAGGATGTCCCCTTCCAGCCTCCGCAGCTCGGGCCCCGGGTCCACGCCCAACTCGGTCACCAGGACGCTCCGGGCCTCGCGCAGCGCGGCCAGCGCGTCGCCCTGCCGGCCGGCGCGGTACCGGGCCACCGCGAGCAGCCGCCAGGCGTCCTCGCGCAGCGGATGTCTGGCCAGGTGGGCCGGCAGGTCGGCGGCGGCCTCGTCCGGCCGGCCCAACGCCAACAGCGCCTCCGCACGCCGCTCGACGGCGAGCGACCGCAACTCGTCCAGGCGGTTGATCTCCGCGACCGCCCAGGCCTCGTTCGCGCAGTCGGCGTACGCCGGCCCGCGCCAGAGCCCGAGTGCCATGTCCAGCGCGGCCAGGGCCGGCGCGGGACGTCCCGCCGCCAGCAGCCGGCCCGTCTCGCCGACCGCCGCCTCGAACTGTCCGGCGTCCACCGCGTCCGGGCCGGCCCGCAGCACGTACCCGGGTGGCTCGGTGACCAGGATCCGGGGCGGCTGCCGGGGCGGTCGATCGGGCTCCAGGGCCCGGCGCAGGTCGGCGACGAAGGTCCGGATCGCGCCCACCGCGCCGTCCGGCGCGACCTCCCACAGGTCGTCGACGAGACGATCCACCGGCACCACCCGACCGTGCGCGATCAACAGCCGGGCCAGCACCAGGCGCTGCCGGTGCCCCCGAAGCGGGACCGGGCCGCGCGCGGTCGCGGCGGTCACCGGCCCGAGTACGCCGAAGGTCACCGCGACCGGCGCCGTCAGCTCCCTGGTCATGGCATCAATCTAGGCGCGTCGGTCGGCCCGTACTGATTCGACGCTGACCGTCTGCTGATCACCAGCCGGCAGGCTCGACGACGTACGACGGCGACGGGCCACCGCCCCAGCCGGAACTGCTCACCAGGAAGGCTCCCCGTGGACCCCAGGATCAACGGATTCGACTACCGGCGCGTCACCGTCGCCGACGGTGTGACGCTCAACGCCGCCGTGGGCGGTTCCGGGCCGGCGATCGTGCTGCTGCACGGCTTTCCGCAGACCCACCTCATGTGGCGGCACGTCGCGGCCGACCTGGCCGCCGACCACACCGTGATCTGCCCGGACCTGCGCGGCTACGGCGACAGCGACAAGCCCCTCGACACCGACGGCAACGGGTACGCCAAGCGCACCATGGCCGAAGACGTCGTGGCGCTGGCCGGCGCGCTCGGCCACGAGCGGTTCGCCCTGGCCGGGCACGACCGGGGTGCGCTGGTCGCGTTCCGCGCCGGTCTCGACCATCCGGCGGCGATCAGCCAGCTCGCGCTGCTCGACGTGCTGCCCACCCTCGACATGTGGGACGTGTTGCACGGCACCTCCGCCGCGATCGCCTTTCACCTGTACCTGATGGCGCAGCCGCCCGGTCTGCCCGAGGAGCTGATCGGCGCCAGCCCCGACGCCTTCTTCGGTCATTTCCTGGACGTCTGGACCCGTGACCCGGCGGCGCTGCCGGCGGACGTACGGGCCGTGTACCTGCGTGCGTCCCGGAACGCGGTCACCTCGATCGTCGCCGACTATCGGGCGTCGGCCGGGATCGATGTCGCCCACGACACCGCCGACCGGGCGGCCGGTCGTCAGCTGCGGATGCCGGTGACCGTGCTGCAGCAGGACTGGGGCGCGGCGCTGGGCTATGACGCAGCCGGAGTGTGGCGGGCCTGGGCGCCGGACCTGGAGCACCGGACGGTCACCTGCGGGCACTTCATGGCCGAGGAGGCGCCGGCCGAGGTGGTTCGCGCGCTGCGCGCCCTGCTCGCCCGCTGATCGATCGGCGGCCCGACCACGCCAATCACCCTGGGTAAGATATCCGACATTTCTCGTCGTGGGTGATCTGGCCGGTCGGGCCGCCGCACTCCGTCGACCTACCGCTCATCCCACGCACAATAAGGCCCTGACCTGCGGATATGCGACCTTACACCAGGTGGACGCTAAGGGGTCATCGGTGATACACAGGCAGATATCGGCAGCCAACGGTGGCAGGCCGGCCACCTCCTCGACCATCGCCCGTTCTCCGTACCGCCGCCCACGGGCTCCGCCGCCGGACCTCATTCCGGTGGCGACTCTGCACACGGCACCGGCCACCGATCGCTGGCGATGGTCTTCGACCAGGGAGTTGCCGTGGGATATCTGCGTATCCGGTCCCGCCATCAGCCGTACGAGGTGGCTGTCCTCGTCGCGGCACCGGTCTGCGGCGTTCTGATGTTGACCCTCAATGTCCGGCCGATCTCCGTTCAGACGTCCATGCCGACGCCTGTCCAGGTCGCCTGGGAGATCGGTCTGATCGCGGTGGGTGTGGGCGGGTTGCTGGGCATCCTGTGGCCCGGCCGGCTCTCCACCGGGCTCGGCATCGAACTCGCGTCGGTCCTGCAACTCGGCACGATCACCGGGATGTACGCGGTGGCCCTGGTGGCCATGTCGGGCCGACAGTCCGTCGCCGCGACGTCGTTCATCCTCGCGGTGACCGTCGGATCGCTGTGGCGGGCGGCGCAGATCGCCGTCGACCTGCGCCGTCTGGCCCGGGCCTGCGAAGGCGTGAGCATCGAACAACTACAGGGGAGCGTTCCGTGATTACCTCACCGGCGCCCGCCGCACCACCCTGGGTGCAGGTCGCGCTCAGTGTGTTCGGCATCCTCGGCGGCTCGACCGGTCTGGCCGCCATCGCCACCGTCGTGGTGCAGCGGGGAAAGTTCAAGGCCGACGCGGCCGACACTCTCACCGAGGCGGCCCTGACCCTGGTGCAGCCGTTGCAGACCCGGATCACCGAGTTGGAGGGCGAGGCGCTGCACGCCCGCTCGGAGCTGGGGATTCTGCGCGAGCAGGTCAACCAGTTGCAGTTCGTCGTCCGGGTGCTCACCCGGACACTGGACCGCTGGAGGGCCGCGATCCGCGCGCCCGACGCCACCCTGCGCAAGGTCCGCGCGACCGTGGCGGAGACCGACCGGTCGCTCGAGAATACTTGATCGGCGCCGCCCAACGGTCTGGTCCCGCAGCCACGGCACCTCAGTGGGAGCCACGGAGACGGGCGGCGAGTTCACTCACGGCCGCCCGGAAATCGGGGTCCGACTCGCCCGGATGGTGGCCGCGCACGGGCGGTGGACGGCGCTCCCCCGGCGGCGGCAGCAGGTCCCGTGGGTCCCGCAACCGCCGGTCGACCCGGTCGGCCGGGTCGGCAGGGTCCGGCGGCGGATCGCCGGGTCGGTGCGCGGCGAAGATCCAACCACCGACGGGGTCGGTGTCCCGCCACAGGTTGAGCCACCGCCACCCGACCCGCTGCCCCACCTCGCGCAGCACCTCCTCGTTGAGATACGCCGGGAAGAGCCGGGCGTACAGGCGGTCCAGCGGCGACCCGTAGGTGAGCAGAGCGACCCGCTGACGCACCTGCGGGGGCAGCCGCAGCACCGCGAGGGCCAGCAGCACCGAGCCGTGGCTGTGCCCGCAGAGCAGCACTCCGGTGTGTCGCGCGGCCAGTTGGCTGATCCGGTCGGCCAGCTCCGGCACCGCGCGGTCGGCGTAGCTCGCGGGCGCGAACGGGTGGGCGGCCCGGGGCCAGAAGGTGCCCAGGTCCCACAGGATCCCGACGTGCCGACGGAACCAGGCCGTCCGGTAGGCGAAAACACCAGCCGCCAGCAGCGCGAGGAGCACCGCGGCGACGAGGTAGGCGCCCCCCGCCAGCCCCATTCCGACAGCTCCGGCCGGCAGCCCGACGAACTGCCACGCCAGCTCGTCCGGTTCACGCCCGGTCCCCCCGAGCAGACTCGTGGCCAGCCCGATCACCGCGAGAGCCGCGTACGTGGCGGCCAGCAGGCTCAGCCACTCGGTGAACCGCGCCCGAGCGACGGCCTTCGTGACCCGCCGGAGCCGCCCAACCGCCTCCATCGGAACGGCCGGGAAGTCGCGGGTGATGATCGCCGCCGCCGCGCGGCGCCGACGTCGCTGCGACAGGAGGGTCATCGCACCGCACAGCAGCACCGCCGCGACCACGTGCAGGAAGAAGGCCAGCAGCGTCCAGCGGTACGGCAGCGGCGGTCCACCGGTACCGCGGTAGCCGCCGAGCAGCTCCCCCGTCTGATAGACCAGGCCGGCGGAGAGCGCGCCGGCCAGGCCGACCGCGAGGGCCGCGATGACCGCCGCGCCCAGTCCGCTCGGCAGGGCGGACCGGCCGCCCGCACGACCGGGGTGCCACAGCACCAACCCGCTGAGCACCACCAGCAGTGCCATCTGGCCGAACAGCGTCCCACCCGCGATCCCGTCGTAGCCGGGGAGCCCGGCTGACGATGGCCAGCCACGCTCGTCGCGTGCGACGGTGACGAGGGTCGCCACCGTCAGACCGGCCGCCGCCACGCCCGTCGCGCGGGCGCTCCGGGTGGCCGTTCGCGCGGTCGCCGCCCGGTCGATCAGCCCCGGGGCGGCGAGCAGGCCGACGCAGGCCAGCAGCACCGCCGCACTGAACGCCAGCAGCAGCGTCGTCCCGAGCGTCGCGCCGCCGGCGCGACGGGCCGTGAGCAGCATGAGATTGAGGACGGCGAGCGCGGCGGCGACGTGGATCGCCCGCAGCCGCCCGACCAGCGGCTCCACGGCCCACAGCGGGTTGCCGGCCGGGCGGGACCGACGGGTGCCGAGCAGCCGGAGGAACGCGAGGGCGGCGATCGGCAGCAGCGCCAGCACGGCCAACCGCTGCCCGACGGGCCGGCCGTCGAGCCCGATCATCGTGTCGAAGGGTGCGCGGCAGCGGCCCAGGCCGAGACACCGCCAGGCGATCAGGTCGAGGGCGACCCCGGCGACGGAGACCACGTACAACACGGTGAGGTTGAGCGCGAGGAGCCGGCACAGCACGGTGACCCTGGCGGCGCTGCGGCGATCCGTCGGCCGCATCCACACCGCCACGTTGCTGAGCATGAACGGCAGCAGGAAGACCATGGCGAGGGTCCGGGCCACGGTGCCCGAGGGCAGGTCACCCCACCGGTACGCCTCGAGCGTCACCCCGTCCGCGTCGGTGTCGTCGGAGGCGTCGGCGCGGTGGAAGCCCCCGCGGTCGTCGCCGGCGACCTGCCTAACCTGTGCCCGGTCGAGGACGACCGCGGGCTGTGCCCCGGACACGCCGTGCACCCGCAACTCCACCACGTCGGGCCTTCGCGGTGGCTCGCCGTGGCGCCGTGTTCCCTCAGGCATCGCGGCAGCTACCCATGCCGCCGTTGGTCGGGCGCGTCGCCCACCAGCGCAGCCGGGCAAGGGAATACTCCAGCACCAGCGCGAGCGCCCAGAGCGCCTCGCGGGCCGGGGCGACGAACGCCCCGACCTCCAGGAACGACGTCCGGTGGGGGTTGTCCCGCCGCTGGAGCAGCCGCCCGGGGAGCCCGTTGGTCATCGCCCCCCTTCCCGGACGTCGCCTGCCGCACCAGTCGTACCACCCGGACGACCGGTCCCGGGCGGGTTCCACCAGGCCCCGCCGCGTCAATCAGCGGGCGTTGGCACACACCGGTGCACGGTCACCTGGTGCCCGCCGACGTCGGCGCGCTGGCCGCGAGCAGGCCGGTCGCCACATCCCAGAGCCGCTCGGCGTTGCCCGGATCGACCGCGTACGCCGCCACGCCGCTGTAGTCGGCGGGCCGCTCGGTGACGACCGGGGCCTGGGCGCAGTCCTCGAAGTAGCGACCGCCGACGCCCTCCAGCAACGGGGACGCGGCGAGCAGCACCGACGTGGCGGCCCCCTGCTGCGGGGTCTTCTGCCGTTCCTTCGGGGTACGCAGCCCACCGGTGTGCTTCTGCAGGCCGGTGGCGATCGCGCCCGGGTTCAACGCGTTGGCGTGGATGCCCTCGCCGGACCAGCGGCGGGTCGCCTCGACGGCGAGCAATGCCTCGGCGCTCTTGGACTGCCCGTACGCCAGCAGCGGGTCGTACGGCCGGAACGCGAAGTGCAGGTCGTCGAAGATCACCGGGGAGAAGAGGTTGCCGCTGGAGCTGACCGACACCACCCGGGCGCCGCCGGCAGCCGCGAGGGCGTCGTGCAGGCCGACGGTCAACGCGAAGTGCCCCATGAAGTTGGTGGCGAACTGCATCTCCCAGCCCTCGGCGGTGCGCTCCAGCTCGGGCAGCGCCATGATCCCCGCGTTGTTGACCAGGATGTGCAGCGGCTGGTCCCAGCCGGCGACGAACCGACGTACCGAATCCTGGTCGGCCAGGTCCAGCTCCCGGACGGTGACCCGGTTCGCGCCGATGCTGGCCGCGATGTCGGCCGCGGCCTGCTCGCCCGCGGCGGTCCGACGTACCCCGAGCACCACCTCGGCCCCGGCGGCGGCGAGCGAGCGGGCGGTCTCGACACCGATACCGGCGGCCCCGCCGGTGATGACGGCCCGCTTGCCGGTCAGGTCGACCCCGGCGACGACCTCGTCGGCGGTCGAGGCGAAACCGAAGGGAGTCCTGATCTGCTCTGTCATTGCTGCCCCGTCTCTCGATCACGCTTACCCAGACACTGTCACTCGGCCGGCGGGCGCTAGCCGGGTTCCTGGTTTTCCTGGTAGTGGCAGGACCAGGATGGGCGGCCCGTGAGCGCTCCTAGGATGGGCGGGTGAGCACGGCCGGCCCGCTCGGCGAATTCCTGCGTGCCCGGCGCGATCTGATCGGTCCGGGCGACGTCGGACTGCCCGCCCACGGCCGTCGGCGGGTGCCCGGTCTACGACGTGAGGAGCTGGCACTGCTCGCTGGTATCAGCGCCGACTACTACCTGCGACTGGAGCAGGGCCGTGACCGGCACCCGTCGACGCAGGTGCTCGACGCGTTGGCCCGGGCGCTGCGACTGGACGCGACCGCTACCGAGCACCTGCACGGCCTGGCCCGGCCGGCGCCGACCCGTCGCCCAGCCCCGCGGCCGGAGCGGGTGCCGGTGGGCATCCGGCAGCTCGTCGGCTCGTGGACCGGGACACCCGCCTTCGTGCACGGCAGGCACCTGGACGTGCTCTTCGCCAACCCCATGGCCACCGCGCTGGCGCCGATCTTCCGGGCCGGAGTGAACCTGCTGCGCGCGGTCTTCCTGGACCCGAGCGTGCCGACGCTCTACCCGGCCCTGACGGCGGTCGCGGCCAACGCGGTGGCCGGCCTGCGCGCACAGGTCGGCGCCGATGTCGACGACCCCCGGCTCACCGAGTTGGTCGACGAGTTGACGGCCGGCAGCGAGCGGTTTCGGCGGCTGTGGGCCCGGCACGACGTCACCGACCGCGCGGGCGGTGGATCACGGGTGTTCCAGCATCCCCGGGTGGGCGAGTTGGAGCTGCGCTACGAGAAGCTCGGCATCAGCGGCACCACCCAGTCGCTGATCGTCTATCACGCCGAGCCGGGCAGCCCGTCCGCGCGCTCGCTCGCGCGGCTGGCCCCGACGGCGGTGGGCAGCGCGGCCCAGTACCCCTGACCGGGCCGGGCTAGCCGGCGGTGGCCCGCTTGGCGACCACCACCGCGATCCCGTCGAGGACGCGTTGCAGGCCGAACTCGAAGGCGTACTCCGGCCCGTACGCGGCGCCGTGCTGCTGCCCGGCCGCGGTGCCGACCCGCGACGCGGTCGGGTAGCTGCCGGCCGTCATGAACGTCTCCAGCCAGGGCGCGTGCGACTGCCACCACTGGCCGTCGGTCATGCCGGTCTCACGCTCCAGGTCCACCAGCTCCGACGCGGCCCGCGCGGCGCTCTTCACGTGACCGAGGACGAGCGTGAGCACCGCGTCCATCTCGACGTCGGTGAGCCCGATGTCGACGACCGCACCGAGCTCGTAGTCGTACTTGGCGATCAGGTGCGGGCCGAGCACCGGCCGGGTCGTCTCGGCCCGCAGCATCCAGGGATGCCGCTGGTAGAGCGCCAGATTGTCGCGGGCGATCCGCTCCAGGCGGGCCCGCCAGTCTCCCTCGACGGCGGGGCGCGGCATCTCGCCGTACACGGTGTCGATCATGACGTCGACGAGTTCGGCCTTGCCCGGCACGTAGGTGTAGACCGACATGGTGCCGACACCCAGCGCCTCACCGACCCGGCGCATGGTCAGTGCGTCGAGGCCCTCGGCGTCGGCGATCTCGATCGCCGACCGGACGATCCGGTCGACACTGAGCCCGGGCCCGGCACTGCGGCTGGTCGGCTCCCGGGTGCGCCAGAGGATGGCCAGGCTGCGAGCCGGGTCCGCGGTCGCCTTGCGCTCACTCGCCATGGTGCGGCAATCCTAACAACGCGGGCGTACGCCGTACGCCGCGCTCCGGCCCGGCAGACGGTCAGTCGGTCGCCGGGGCGATCGATCGCAGCCAGCGGTAACCCGCCCCGAGCGTGGCCGCGAAGGCGATCACCACGGCGTACGACCAGGCGTCCGCGCCGGCGGTCAGGTCACCGAAGCGGTGGGCGAGGAAACCGACGAAGGTGGCCATGCCCAGCCCGGTCACCGCGGCGACCGCACGCAGATCGGCCACCACCGCCGCGTACGCCCCGGCGGCGACAGACATCACCAGCGTCCGGGCCGGCAGCTCCGCCGGGGAGAACAGCGCGCCCGCGAGCAGCGCCATGCCGATCATCACCACCCATCCGATCGCCACGCTGACCCCGGTCGGCGTCGACCCACCGACCATTGCGGTCCCTTGCTCCCGATCGACAACCACAGCACGCCTCCGGCGAGGGCGACGGCCCGTACCTCGGACCCGCCGAGGGCCATCGAAGCGTGGGGCATCCGGTGCCGGCGAGGGCGTTCACGCGTCTGCTACACGGATGGACGCGATTATGACGCCGCGTTCACACGCGTCCTCGACGGTCGCCACTCGGACCGGTCAGAGACCCTCGCGGGCGTCGGACAGTGCCGGACCGGCGGCGGCGGGCACCAGGTGTCGCACCTCCGGTCGGCCGTCGGTCAGCTCGCGGGCCCGTTCCTCGGCCTCGCGATCCTCGCCCGTCAACCGGCCGCCGTGCTGGCGCAGGTGCTCGTCCCAGGACGGCACGACGTACACCTCGACGAACCGGTCCGTCGTCTCGGCCGGCCGGAACAACCCCCAGCGCATCGCGCCGGTCCGCTGCCGCGCGCCGCGCACCAGGTCCATCGCCGCCAGGAACGGCTGTTCCCGCTCCGGGCGGACGGTGTACTGCACCATCACCAACACCGGTCCCACCCACGGGTCCGGCTCGCGCGCCAGGTGCAGTTCCGGCCAGTAGGAGGCCGGTTCGCGGTTCACCGACCGCAGGTCCGGCAACGGCCAGATCTGACTTGTCACGGTGCCGACCAGCATCAGCGCCGCCGCCACGAGGTAGGCGAGCAACAGCCCGCCCATGTCGGCCACCAACCCCCAGAGGAGCGCGCCGACGGCCTGCCCGCCGGCGAAACACACCTGGTAGACGGCCAGACCTCGGGCCCGTACCCAGGTGGGCAGGAAGAGCTGCATCTCGGCGTTGACGTTGGCCAGCACGGTCACCCAGGCCATCCCGGCGGGAAGCAGGGCGATGAGCACCAGCGGCACCACCCGCACGGTGCCGACCACGGTCAGCGCCACGGTGAACACCACCCCGGCGATCAGCAGGAGCTGGTTCGCCGACAACCGGGTGCGGATCACGGCCAGCAGCACACCACCCGCGATGGCACCCACCCCGAGGGCGGCCAGCAGCAGCCCGTACCCACCGGAGCCCAGCCCCAGCCGCCGGCTGGCCACCAGCGGCAGCAACGCCCACAGCGCGCTGGCCGGGACGACGAAGACCAGCGCGCGGCGCAACAGCCGGCGCACGGTCGGCGAGTGACGTACGTAGCGGCTACCGGCACGCAGCGCGGCGGTGAACCGCTCGGGCACCTCGACCGCGCGGGCGTTGCCGGGCCGCCAACGCCACAACGCGTACGCGAAGATCAGGAACGCGACGGCGTTGAGGCCGAAGACCGGGGCGACGCCGGCGCGGGCGATCAGCACGCCGGCCACCGCGGGCCCGACCGCCCGTGCCACGTTGACACTGATCGAGCCGAGCGCGGACGCCGACCGTAGCTGGCCCTGTGGCACCAGCTCCGGGATCACCGCCGCCCAGGCCGGCAGGGTGAGCGCCTGTCCGACCCCGAACGCGAAGGTGAGGGTGAGCAGCAGCGCCGGAGGCATCCGGTTGGTCAGGGTGAGCAACGTCAACGCCACCGCCACCGCCACCAGGAACAGCTGCACGGCGATCAGCAGGTGCCGGCGGTCGAAGTTGTCGGCCAGCACCCCGGCGGGCAACGCCAGCAGCAGCACCGGCAACAGGCTGGCGGTCTGCACCAGCGCGACCAGGGTGGAGGCGTTGGAGTGGTGGATCAGCAGCCACTGCGCGCCGACGGTCTGCATCCAGGTGCCGATGTTGGCGGCAAGCAGGGCCAGCCACAGGTTGCGGTAGACCGCCGTCCGCAGCGGCGCCCACGCCGAGGCCGGACGGTCGTCGGGCCCCGCTGCCGCCGTCACCACCGCCCGTCCGCGCGCAGCACGCGCTCACCGGAGACGTAGAGGTCGTCAGGTTCGAGCAGCAGCAACCGGACGACCTCGGGCGCGACCTGTTCGGGCAGGGCGTACACCTCGTCCAGGAACTCGGCACCGACCCGTTCCTGCAGGCGGGTCGGCATTGGCCCGGGATGTAGCTGCATCACCTTGACCCGGTTGCTGTGCTGGGCCTCGGCCAGGGAGTCGACCAGGCTGCTGCCGTAGCTCTTGGTGGCCCGATACACCGGGATGCCCGGTCGGGGCGCGGCCAACGCCAGCGCGCCGACGTACACCACGTTCCCGTGGCCCTGACGGTTCAGGTGCTCCACCGCCTCCCGGAGCAGGTACGTGATGCCCAGGACGTTGATCTCCACGGCCCGCCGGATGTGCTCCACCGGAAGGTCCATCAGGTCGCCGCCCGCCCACATCGACGCGCAGGCCGCCACCCCGTCGATCGTGCCGTAGCGCCCGACCACCTCGGCGAACCCGTCGCGGACCTGCTCGTAGGAGGAGACGTCACAGACCGCCCCGTCGCACCCCAGCTGATCGGTCGTCGCGGCGACCTCGGCCGGCACGTCGCCGAACACCACCACATGGTGCTCGTCGACCAGCAGCCGGGCCACCGCGAGGCCGAGCCCGCTGGTCCCGCCGACCACCACGAAGGTTCTGGCACCCATGTCTCTCCCGCCGCCGCCAGGACAGGCCACGCGCGTCGCGTGACGGCACGTTCTTCCCGTTTCCGAACCCCGCACACCCATTCGGCCGGTAGTGCTGGGCATACCTCGAAGAGTGGATTTGGACGGCTGGGGCGACCAGGTTGTCGCGATTAGCGTCTCCGGTATGACCCCGGAACCCCCTCGTCACCTGGCCGAGGCGCTGCGCCGCCGTGGCTGGCTGATCTCCGCCTGGCCATGGCGGGCGCTGGCCTACCTCGTCAGCACCGTGCCGATCGCGGGCCCGCTCGCCGTCGGGCTGCTCATCATCGGCGCACCCCTGCTGCCCGCCGTCAACGCCCTACTGCTGCACGACCGGCCACCCGGCATCGCGCTGCTGCTGTTCCTGGTGGCCGGCAGCGTCATCCTGGTGGCGCTGGCGCCGATCGTGAGCTACGGGGTGGCCGTCGTCGAGCGATGGCGGCTCAGGCTCGTCGACAGTCGCCCACTGCCCGCGTCGCCGTGGCCGGGCCTGGTCGCCCGCTACCGCAGCGCCGCGACCTGGCGGGAGGTGGCGTACCTGTTCTGGCTGGGCGGGTTCGCGCCGGTCGCGTACTGGGTCTTCCTGCTGCTGGTGCTGCTCGACCTCGGGATGGTCACCAGCCCCTGGCTGGTTGGCGACGCCGAACCGGTCGTCATCTGGCGCCCGATCGAAACCACCGGCGAGGCCATCCCGTACGCATTCGTGGCGGTGCTGCTTCTGCCGGTCCTGTGCTACGTGGCAGGTCTGCTCGCGGCCACCCAGGCCGCCGTAGCCCGGTGGGCACTGGCCTGGCCGGTCGACGCGACGGCGCTGCGCGAGGTCGCCCGGTCCCGCACCCGGCTGGTCGGCGCGTACGAGGCCGAACGCCGGCGCATCGAGCGCGACCTGCACGACGGCGCCCAGCCCCGGCTGACCAGCCTCACCCTCCAGCTGGGGCTGGCCCAGCTGGACGTACCCGAGGACTCCCCCGCCTCCCGACCGCTCGCGGTGGCGCACGACCAGGCCCGGGGCCTGATGGTGATGCTGCGGCAACTGGTGCACGGCATTCGACCGCAGAGCCTCACCGACCTCGGCCTGACCGGCGCCGTACGCGAGCTGGCCGACGCCGCCACCATCCCGGTCACTGTGCACGCCGACCCGCACGACGAGTTGCCGGAGATCGTGGAGACCACCGCCTACTTCGTGGTCTCCGAGGCGCTGGGCAACGTGGCCCGGCACGCCGGGGCGACTCGCGCCGGCGTACGCCTCACCCGGGCCGGCGGTGACCTCGTCGTCGAGGTGACCGACGACGGTCACGGCGGCGCCGACCCGGCCCGGGGCAGCGGCCTGACCGGGCTCGCCGACCGGGTCGCCGCCGTGGACGGCCGGCTGCTGCTGTCCAGCCCGCCCGGCGGCCCTACCCTGGTCCGGGTGGAGCTGCCGTGCCGTCGCTGACCCGGGTGGTGCTCGCCGAGGACGAGGTGCTGCTGCGCGAGGGTCTGGTCGCCCTGCTGACCCGCTTCGACTTCACCGTGTGCGCCGCCGTCGGGTCCGCGCCGGAACTGCTGGCGGCTGCCCGCGACCACCGACCGGACCTGGTGCTGACCGACATCCGGATGCCGCCGGGCCGCCGCGACGACGGGCTGCGCGCCGCCGTCGCGTTGCGCGCCGAGCGGCCCCACCTCCCGGTCGTGGTGCTCAGCCAGTACGTGCAGACCGGGTACGCGGCGGCGCTGCTGGACAGCGGCGACGGCCGGCGGGTCGGCTACCTGCTCAAGGACCGGGTGGCCGAGGTCACCGAGTTCGTCGACACGCTGCGGCGGGTCACCGCCGGCGGCACCGCCATCGACCCGGACGTGGT
The DNA here is from genome assembly GCF_050936255.1 of Micromonospora sp. CA-259024. Classification (NCBI taxonomy): domain Bacteria; kingdom Bacillati; phylum Actinomycetota; class Actinomycetes; order Micromonosporales; family Micromonosporaceae; genus Micromonospora; species Micromonospora sp. CA-259024. The sequence goes on from NZ_JBNJND010000001.1 coordinate 3,506,858, forward strand.
ACGGCAACTCCTGCACCGCCCGCGTGATCCGCTCGCCGCGCTGTCCGCCCGGGAACGCGAGGTACTGGCGCTGCTGGCCGAGGGGCGTTCGAACGCGTCGATCGCCGGCCGACTGCACGTCAGCGAGGCGGCGGTCGGCAAGCACGTCGGCAACATCCTGCTGAAGCTCGACCTGCCGCCCAGCGACGACACCAACCGTCGGGTGCTCGCGGTCCTCACCTACCTGCGGGCCGACCCGGTGGGCTGACCAGCACCGGGCCGAAATCGGGCACGACCGCCCGGGGCGTAGATTCGATCAGCGGTACCGCTGTCACTCAGGGCGCGGACCGGGAAGACAGGGGTCAGGCATGGCGGAGGCGCTGCGGGTCGGTCTGCTGGGGTACGGGTTGGCAGGCCGGGTGTTCCACGCACCGCTGATCGCCGCGACCCCCGGGCTGCGTCTGGACGCCATCGTGACCCGCGATCCGCAGCGGCGCGAGCAGGCGCGACAGCACTTCCCGGACGCCCGCCTGGTCGACGACGCCGACGAGTTCTGGCGTACGCCGGACGCGTTGGACCTGGTCGTGGTGGCCACGCCGAACCGGCAGCACGTGCCGATGGCCCGGGCGGCGCTGGCCGCCGGGTTGCCGGTCGTCGTCGACAAGCCGCTGGCCGCGACGGCCGCGGAGGGCCGCGCGCTGATCGACGACGCGACCGAGCGTGGGGTGCCGCTCACGGTGTTCCAGAACCGGCGCTGGGATGGCGACTTCCTGACCGCCCGTCGCCTGGTCGAGCAGGGCGAGTTGGGGCAGGTGCTGCGCTTCGAGTCCCGGTTCGAGCGTTTCCGTCCGACGATCAAGCCGGGCTGGCGGGAGCTCGCTGGTCCCGAGGAGGCCGGCGGTGCCCTCTTCGACCTCGGCGCCCACCTCATCGACCAGGCGGTGCAGCTGTTCGGCCGGGTGGACCGCGTCTACGCGGAGGTGGACCGTCGCCGCGCGGGTGCGGCCGTCGACGACGACGCCTTCGTGGCGTTGACCCACGCCAACGGGGTGCACTCGCACCTGTGGATGGGCGCGGTGACCGCTCAACTCGGGCCCCGGCTGCGGGTGCTGGGTGACCGGGCCGGCTACACGACGTACGGGCTGGACGTGCAGGAGGCGGCCCTGCACGACGGCGGCCGACCGGACCAGCCGGGCTGGGGCGAGGTCCCGCCGGAGCGGTACGGCCTGCTCGGCGTCGACGGCGACCTGCGGCCGGTGCCGACCGAGCCCGGCGCGTACCAGAGCTTCTACGCGCAGGTGGCCGCGGCGCTGCGGGACGGCACGCCGATGCCGGTGGACCCACGGGACTCGGTCGCCACCGTCGAGTTGATCGAGTTGGCGCATCGGTCGGCGGCCGAGGGCGTGGTGCTGCCGGTCCCGAGCGCCTGACCGGCGCCGGCATCAGTGGTACCCGCCAGGGTGCGAGCGTGGGCGGTGATCGCGCCGCTGCTGCCCGACCGGCCCGTGCTCTCCTCAACGCTCGGGATGTCCCCGGTGCGCCGCCCACTCGGGCGCAAGGATCGACATCACCGTGGCGTCAATCCAGTCGTCGCCGTCGCGCAGGACCTGCCGCAGCACACCCTCGACGACGAAGCCGACCTTCTCGTACACCCGCCGGGCCCGAGGGTTGAAGGCGAAGACCTCCAGCGAGATGCGGTGCAGGCCGAGCGTCTCGAAACCGTGGCCGACGACCAGGCGTACCGCCTCGGTGCCCAGGCCGCGGTCGCGGCCGGCGGCGGTGAGCAGGGTGCGGAAGTTGCAGCTCCCGTTGGCTGGGTCCCAGTCGTTGAGGACCACCTCGCCGACGCAGGCCCCGGTGGCGCGGTCCACGACCGCCAGGTCGAGTCGGTCGGTCTGGGCGTTGCGGCTGCCGTACCAGGAACGCATCCGCTCCTCGTCGGGAGCGTCGTCGGCCGGGCTGCCGGTCAGCCGGGCCACCTCGGGGTCGGCCACCGCCGCCCGGAAGGTGGCCAGGTCGTCGTCGACGAAGGGACGCAGGATCACCCGCTCGCCGATGAGGGTGGGCTTGATTGAGAAGTCAGTGGTCGCCTGGTCGCTGGGCATCGACTGATCCTCGGCGTGACGCCGGCCACAGGCAACCCGTTTCCGGCTGTCGGCCGTCGGCGTCGCCGGGGCAACTGTCCCGCCACCCGGGCTCCTGAGGCGCACGCGAAAACCAGTGGAGCCGCGCCGCCGCGGCCATTACCGTGCTGCGGAACCAGGTCGTCTAGGCAAGGACGTGCCGTTGTACACCCTGTGAGACCTCCCGAGCGCTGATCTCGCGCGTCGCGCATGTGCGCCGCGCTCCTTCTTGCTGCGGACTTCTCACTGGAAACCGGTGTACCTCTGTGCTCATACATTGGGCCGTCGTGCCCACCTGCCTGCCACTCGTTCATCGCCGTTGCCACGCGTGCGCGTCCGAACGCCTTCGGCCGAGCGGTAAGTTCCGCGTCAACGCCAACCACAAGCTCCTCGACGCCTGGCTTCTCGCGCTCTGCACCGCTTGCGGGGAGACGGCGAAGCTCACGGTCCTGGAGCGGATGACGGTGCGCTCCATCCGACCCGAACTGCTGGACCGGCTGCACGACAACGACCCTGGCCTGACCGCTGAACTGCTCCAGGATCCGGCCGTGCAGCGCCGTAATCGATTCGACCTCGACTGGGACGACGCCTGGCGTCTCGACACCGGCGGATCAGATCACCTGGACCGCGACATGATCGACGTCGCGGTCCGCTTCGCGGCACGGATCCCGGTCCGGCCGGCGCGACTGATCGCTGAAGGTTGCCTTCTGTCGCGCGCCGAGGTCGACAGACTGATCACGGAAGGGAAAATCGTGTCGGCAGTCCGGCTGGGCGGCAAGCTCTCCGGCGACTTCACCTTCACGCTCAAGCGCTGAACTTCCTCGGCGACCAAGGGCCTGTCCGGCATGATCAGCCGGGCAGGCCCATCCGCGTCCTGCTCCGAGGAGGCGTCGTCCGGCCCCGGCCTGACGGCGGGGACACGGAACGCACGCGCTATCCCTTGATCAAGGAGAAGCGGTGACTCACGAGCCGTACGCCGTTCTGGCAGGGTGACGCGCGAGCGCCTTCGGTGGATGGGGGCCGAGCGCCGGGCCGGCCGGCGGCCGCGCCGGGCTGGAGCCCAGGAGCGTTGCCGGCCCGGCCCGGTGCCGGATCAGCGCTGCTTCAGCTCGCGCCAGGAAGGGTGGGTGCCGCGCCACGCGTCGGCGAGAATGGCCGCCGAGGCCCGGCTGGGGCACTGCTGCACCCGCTCACGACCCGACGCCCCACCGATCTGGGCGCGGACCTCCCAACCCTGCCCGTCAGTACGGATATACACGTCCCTGCGCCCGCGCGGGGTCGTGTCTCCGTTCCACCAGTGCTCCTCCACCTTCATTCGCCGACCGTATAGCAATTCCCGCGCCGAGGGTACGGCGCAGGAGGGCTCATACTGGGACAAGGGCCACATTCCAGACGTATTTCGGGCCAAGCGTTGGCAGTTCGAAACCACAACGGCGGCGCTCCCCCCTCCTGAGTTGCAGATCAGGAACGCCCTACCCACCATCCCTGCCGATCAAGAGGTTCGCGTCACGGAATCGCGCTCCCGATGACGCAAAACCTCTTGATCAACACCCAGAACGGGGGCGGGGGCGCAGAACGGGGGTCAGGGATTGGTTGTGAGCAGGTAGTCGTCGGCTTCGGGGCTCCACCGTAGGTCGAGCACGCCAGCGGTGGCGGCGGCCTTGCAGAACTGGAGGAAGCTGCGGTAGCCGAGCTTCTTCTCGCTGAAGTCGGGACGGGCCCGGCGCACCTGGTTCTTCAGGCCGGACAGGGCCACCGGGTTGCCGGCGCTGCCCAGGTCCGCCACGACGCCCCGGAGCAGGCCGAACGCCACCTCCCGGTCGCCGTGCTCGGGCAGCGAGACCTCGGGGTCACCCTTCGCGGGACCCTCGGCCAGCTCGATCACGTTGCGTTCGGCGAGATGGCGCAGCAGTTCGCCGAAGGTGCGGAAGCCGTAGTCGGACTCGCTGAACGTCGGGTCCTTGCGCAGCAGGGTGCGCTTGAGTCGGGAGGCGGTGACCTCACCGTTGGCGCTGCCCTGCAACCCGGCGACCGACTGGGCGACCAGCACGGCGAGGGTGTCCACGTCGCGGCCGGGCTCCTCCCCCGCCGGCCTGCGGCCCACCTCCGGCTCGTGCTCCCGCTCCGGCTCGGGCGGTCGCTGGTCCGGGCCGGCCTGCCGGCCGGTGGGACGAGCGCGCCGGCCACGGGCCGGTGGGATGTCCACGCCTTCCAGACGGTCGTAGTAGAGAAACTCGTCGCACGCCGGTGGAAGCAGCGCCGACGTCGACCCCTCGACCCCGACGCCGATGACCCGCTTGTTCAGCTCGCGAAGCTTGTGCACCAGCGGAGTGAAGTCGCTGTCACCACTGCAGATCACGAACGTGGAGATGTAGTCGCGCTCGAAGGCCAACTCGATCGCGTCCACGGCCATCTTGATGTCGGCGGCGTTCTTACGGGACGCGCCCATCCGTTGCGGGATCTCGATCAGCTCGACGTGGGACCGGGTGAGCATCCGGCGATCCTCGTCGAAGTAGGACCAGTCGGCGTAGGCCCGGCGCACCACGACCCGCCCCCGCTCGGCCAACGCGTCGGCGATGGGCCGGAAGTCGAAGGCCCCGCCGTCACGGTGGTCGCGTGCGCCCAACGCGAGGTTCTCGTAGTCGAGGAAAAGGGCGATCCGGTCTTCTTGATCCACGCGAATCAGCCTACGCCGGCCGCGGGCAGGCTGGTGGCAGGCGACGCGCGACACCTCAACTCGACGACCGTCCATTTCTTGCGGGCTGATTGTCGCTTCTTTTCGCTGTTCGATTGCCGTCTTGCAACGCAGTGTTCGGCGCTGGCATCATAACGATCAATGTCGGGCGTCGGGGGCGCCGGGCGGACCTCCCACCACCACCCACTGAGGAGGGTCACCGATGTTTCGGACCATCATGCCGGCACGGGGACGCCCAGGCCGGCCGGCCGCCACCGCAGTCGCGCTCGCGACCGGCCTCACCATGCTGGTCGTCGGCCCGAGCGTGGCCGTCGCCGGCCCATCCGTGTCCTCCGGCGCGACGCCGGTGGTCACCCGGGCCGCCCTCGATCCGGCGCTGGTCGCGGGGCGCGGCGCCAACGTCGACTTCGTCGAGCAGGAGGCGGAGAACGCCCGCACCACCGGCGAGATCATCGGACCTGACCGGTCCGCCTACACGCTGCCCGCGGAGGCTTCCGGCCGCCGGGCGGTCCGACTCGCCCCCGGCGAGTACGTGGAGTTCGTCCTGCCCAGCGCGGCGAACGGGATCACCGTGCGGTACAGCATCCCGGACGCACCACAGGGCGGTGGGATCACCGCCCCACTGCGGGTCGCGGTCAACGGCAAGCACGTGCGCACCATGACGCTGACATCCGAGTACTCGTGGCTCTACAACCAGTACCCGTTCTCCAACGACCCCCAGGCCGGGCTGCTGCACCCGGACTGGTGGATCACCGAGTGCCAGTGCGTGCCGTCGGCCACCACGCCGTACCCCAGCATCAGCACGCCGTTCCGCCCCAGCCACTTCTACGACGAACAGCGGCTCCTACTCGGACGCACCTACCGGGCCGGTGACAAGATCCGGCTCACCGCGCCGCCCGGCAGTGCCGCCGCCTGGACGGTCATCGACCTGCTCGACTCCGAACTGGTCGCGCCCCCGCGCGTCCGGCTGCTCGCCGCGAACGTGCTGGCCTTCGGCGCGGACCCCACCGGGCGGCGGGACTCCGCCGACGCACTGGACCGGGCCATCGCCTTCGCCCGGCGTACCCACCTGACGGTGTACATCCCGCCGGGCAGCTACCAGGTCAACCGGCACATCATCGTCGACGACGTGACCATCGAGGGCGCCGGCAGCTGGCACACCATCATCAAGGGCCGCGAGGTGGCCCTGCCGAAGCCCGCGCCGGACGGCTCGGTGCACACCGGCGTCGGGTTCTACGGCCGGGACGCCGCCGACGGCGGCAGCCGCAACGTCCACCTCTCCGGCTTCGCCATCGAGGGCGACGTCCGGGAGCGCATCGACACCGACCAGGTCAACGCGATCGGTGGCGCGATGAGCGACTCGACCGTCGACGGGCTCTACCTGCACCACACCAAGGTGGGCCTGTGGTTCGACGGGCCGATGCGGAACGTCCGGGTCACCAACAACATCATCGTCGACCAGATCGCCGACGCACTCAACTTCCACACCGGTGTGACCGACTCCGTCGTCGCGCACAACTTCGTCCGCAACACCGGCGACGACGGCCTGGCGATGTGGTCGGAGAAGACGGCGAACGCGCGGAACACGTTCGACCACAACACCGTGCAGTCGCCGACACTGGCCAACGGCATCGCCATCTACGGCGGTACGGACACCACCGTCTCGCACAACCTCATCGCCGACCCGGTCCGCGAGGGCAGCGGCATCCACGCCGGTTCCCGATTCGGCGCCGAGCCGTTCACCGGGCACCTGCGGTTCACCAGCAACACCACCGCCCGCGCCGGCACGTACGAGCTGAACTGGAACATCGGGCTGGGCGCGATCTGGATCTTCGCCCTGGACCGGAGCATCGACGCGAGCATCCAGGTGACCGGCGACACGTACCTCGACAACACGTACAACGCGATCATGCTGGTCAGCGACTGGCCGGTGAAGGACCTCTACTCGATCACCAACGTGCAGTTCCGGAACATCCGGGTCGACGGCACGGGCACCTCGGTGGTCAGCGCCCGCTCGGCGGGGTCGGCCTCGTTCGCCAACGTGGACGCGCGCAACGTCGGCGCGGTCGGCGTCAACAACTGCGGCTCGTTCCACTTCACCCCGGCCGGTTCGGAGTTCACCCTGACCGATCTCGGCGGTAACGACGGCGGGTGGCTCGCCCCGTGGCTGCTGCCCAACACCATCACCTGCGACGACCGGCCACCCGTGTCGCCGCCCCCGCCTCCGGCGAGCTGGTGAACGTGGTGGGCGGCCCGAGGAGTCGGGCCGCCCACCGTCGTCAGCTGCCCAGCCGCTGCCGGGCCAGGAACTTCGGCACCACCATCCGCCACGCCTCGGTGACCAGCTCGGTCATGTACCCGTGGTCCAGTCGTGCAGTGTGGCAGCACACCCAGTGGAAGCGCAGGTCGGCCTCTCCCGGCAGGAAGAACAGCTCCGGCTCGGCGGCGACCAGCGCGGCCCGCTCCTGCTTCGGGAACCCGAAGCCCATCGTTGCCTCGTCCCGTGAGAACGCGACATAGACGATCGACCCGACCCGGAACTTCACCCTGTCCCGGATCAGGTGCTCGCTGCTGCGCGGCAGCGTCCGAGCGAGAGCCCGCACGTCGGCGACGGTGACCATGTCCCGACCGTAACGGGCGGCCGGTCCGCCCGGCGACCGCGACCGGCGGACCGGGCCGCCGTAACGTCAGCGCTTGCGGGCGTACGCCAGCGGCACGCTCATCGGCTGCCCGTTCCAGCTGCCGAGCAGGGTAGGCCCGGCGGCGTCGGCAGCGCCGGGCCGGCGGACGACGACCAGCTCGACGGCATCGGTGCTGATCAGCGCGGCGTCCTCGTCGACCACCCGTCGCACGGCCCCGACCGGGGGCACGGCGGCGTCCCCGGCGTCGCTGACGACGACCGTCACCGTCGGCTCACGCACCTCGCGCCGGCCGTCGACCTCGAAGTACTGCTCGGCCTGGCCGGTGCCGGCGAGGATCGCGTGGGCGAGCGCGGCGGCGTACACCGGGTCGGCGCAGGCGTCGTACACCCAGCGCGTGCCGAGCACCGAATGCTCGGTGGTGCCGACCAGCCATTCGTCGGCAGCGTGCAGGGGCGCGGCACGGTAGGTGAGCGGGACCTGATGGACCGGCCCATCGGCGGCGCCGACCAGCATCGTCTCGATGCCGACCTCGCCGGTCGGGTCGTCGAAGCGGTATGCGCCCCGGCTCACCAGATCGACGCCCGCCGGCCCGGCGAACCAGGGTCGGCCGGGCAGCCAGGCCGCCAGCAGGTCGAGCTTCGTGGGACGCAGGGTAGCCCGGTGCAGCAGTGCCATGACGGCAGCCTAGATCAGAGGCCGGTACAGGGGTTACCGCCCACCGTGCAGGCCTCTGGTTCCCTGGCCTTCGGCCGGTTGTCCCGCACGTCGAAGTGGAATGTCTGCGACCCTCCGGCCGGTACGGCCGCCCCGGTGAAGGTGACCGCCTGGCCGGCCTGTCGCCAGTCCGCGCCGTCGACGTCGTCGACGGTGCTGCCCTCAGCGAGGTTGACCACCACGACCCAGTCTCCCACCGGTGTACCAGCAGGGTTGGTGACCACGACTCTGCCGGTGTAACCGAACAGCCGGCTGGAGTCGGTGTCGTAGCGGGCTGTCAACGGCGGCGGGGCCGCCGGTGCCGACGTGGCGGGCCGCGACGGCTTCACCGACGGGCTCCGGCTCGGGCGCGCGGTCGTCGACGCGACCGTCCGCGACGGGCGCACCGAGGTCGTCGCCTGTGGCGTGGCGGCGGGCGCGGAGGCCGTCATGGACAGCGACGACGACGGCGCCGAGCGCGGCGCGGCGCTGTGGTTCGACTCGGCCGGCAGTGCCACCCACGCCGCCACTCCTCCGACGACCGCCACTGCGACCAGCACCGCGACTATCTGGCGGCGACGCTGGCGGGCGCGGGCGGGCCCTTTGCCGAACGCGCCGATCAGCGGCAGTTCGGCGGTCATCCCGCCGTCGCCGCGGCGGAGGTCGACCTGCTGGAAGGCGAGCCAGTCGAGAATGGCCGGCAGCCGCACGGTCAGCGCCTGCCGGAGCTGCTGCTCGCGTGGTTCGTGCTGCTCGGCGGACCACGCGCCGTGCGTCGTGACCTCCCGTACCTCCAGCCGGCAGCCCTGCTTCGTGGTGGTGACCACGCAGGTCAGCTCGCTGAGCCGGCCGGCCTCGTCGCAGGCCAGCACGAGGAGTTCCGGCACCTGCCGCTCGGTCACCTCGACCTCGACGTTGGCCTCGAAGCCGGGCAACCCGGCCGTGTGCAGCAACAGCCGGTCCGGTACGCCCTCCACCGTCTCGGCCTCGGCGAACCACCGGCCGAGCAGCTCCCGATCCGTCAGTGCGAGCCAGACCCGGTCGGGCGGATGGGACAGGTCGACCTGCGCGCCGATCTCGATCACGGCGAGACTCTAACGGGTTTCCCGCCCGGCCTGTCCCACCCGCCCGTGCGGACTGCCGGTGCCCTGGTCAGCCCCAGCGGGTCGACCGCTCGACCGCCGCGGCCAGCGCGGCCCGGGCGCCCGCACTCACCTCGGCGACCACCTGGGCCGCCGGCAGGTCCCGGGCCAGCGGGTGCGCCTGCCCAGCCCACAGGTTGGCGACCGACGCGTCCCCCTCACGCCGGGCGGCGGCGAGCAGCGGACGCGTCAGGTTCAGCACCTGGGGGTAACCGCTCGGTGCCGCCGCGTCGTGCTGGCGCAGGAAGTCGTTGGCCACGCCACGGGCCCGCTTGCCGGTGTACGACCGAGTCAACGCCGTCGGCGCGGCACCGGCCACCGCCGCCCGGTGCATCGGCGAACTGCCCGCCTCCGGGCAGCGCAGAAAGGCCGTGCCGAGCTGTGCGGCGGCGGCACCGGCGGCCAGCACCGCGGCCACCGCAGGCCCGTCGACGATGCCGCCCGCGGCCACCAACGGCCGGTCGCAGCGGGCGGCGACCAGCCGGAGCAGCGGCAGCAGCGCGTAGTCGTCGTCGTCCGGCAGGCCACCGCGATGCCCACCCGCCTCGGTGCCCTGCACCACCAGCGCGTCCACGCCGAGTTCGAGGGCTGCCGTCGCGGCGTCCGGGCGGGTGATCGTGGCCCACACCTCGGTGCCCCGCTCGCGCAGGGCGGCCACCGCTGCCCGGTCGGGCAGCCCGAACACGAAGGACACGACCGGGACCGGGTCCGCGAGCAGCGCGGCCAACTTCTCCGGGTACGCGTCGTCCCCGCCCACCGGCTCGCCCAGGCTCACCCCGCGCTCGGCGGCCTGCGGGGCGAGCCGTTCGGCGTACGCCTGGATGGCGGCCTCGTCGACGACGCCGGGGTCGGGCAGGAAGACGTTGACGCCGAACGGCCGGTCGGTGCGCGCGCGAACCTCAGCGACGTCGGCGACCAACCGCGCGGTGTCGATCATCCCGGCGGCCAGGAAGCCCAGCCCACCGGCCGCGGAGACGGCCGCCGCGAGCGCCGGCGTGGACGGGCCGCCAGCCATCGGGGCGGCGATGATCGGGTGACGCAACGTGGACAGCACGGACATGCACCCATCCTGCCGCACCGCCCTGTTCGCTCACCGGCGCGCGGTATGCCTCCACCGCAGCACACCGGCCACCCCGAGCAGCGCCAACAGTGTCCCGGCGCCGGCGGCCAGCGGCCAGGTCCGGTTACCCGCGTCGCTGGCCTCCCCGGCGGCCGGACGGACCGCCGGGGACGTCGCCGAACCAGCGGACGCTGTCGGTACGGCGCTGGCCGTCCCGGCCATGGCCGGGTAGCGCAGGATCGTCGGACGGGTACCCGGCGGCTGGTCGGCGGATTCCGAAACGGTGAGCAATGACCGGCCGTCGCGACTGTAGGTGATCGACTCGCCCTGGGGTTCGTCCGGCAACGGGGTGATCCGCGGCGTGCCGGAGGTCAACGCGGCGACCACATCGGCATCGGGCACGTCGTACTCGAAGGCGTCGGCGTAGCTGCGCAGCACCACCCGACGCCCGTCCGGCGCGCTCGCCGCCCCGGTGATCACACCGCGCCCGAGGAACGAGAACGGGTTGCTGGTGCTGGTCGTCGGCAGAGTGACCTGCCCGACCGAGGCGAGCGGCGTCGTCGCGCCCGGCCGCAGCGCGGTGGTCGGCGTGTACAGGAAGACGGTGCCGCTGCCACCCTTGGTGATGATCAGCGGCCGGCCGGCCGCGTCGAGCAGCAACGCCTCCGCGTCGTGCGGGCGGTCCGGGTACGACAACCGGTGCAGCACCGGCTGGTCCGCCCCCGGCGCGAGCCGCCACACGGCGATCGTCGGTCGGGAGCGGTCGTTGTCGCCGATGTCGGCGACCCAGATGGTGCCGTCCCGGCCGATGGCCAGGTCCTCGGTGTCGCGAGGCCGGGACGGATAGGCGACCGTCCGGACCACCGCGCAGCGCTGGTCGAGGAAGAAGATCCGGCGACGGGCCTCGTCGTCGGCGCCGTCGTTGATCACCACGTACCCGTCGTCGGTGGCGGCCATCCCGGAGATCTCGCGGAGCCGGTCGTCACGCACCTGACACACCGGCGTGCCAGCCGCCGCCGCGCCCGCCGCCGCACCCGGCGTCAGTGCCACGGCCGGTGCCACCACACCGGCGAGCAGGGCGGTCAGCGCCGCCCCCGCACGGGCACGCCGCCCCCAGGTCAACCGCCCGCGTACCCGCATCGTCCACCCTCCTCGTCGCGGCCGTGACCCGGCCACCCGCCCATCCTGGCCGATTCCGACCACCGGCGGTGGTCATCACGGGTACGCGCCCGCAGCCTCTGTCGATGTAGTCTCGCCCCGCCTGATTCCGGATCCGAAGGGGTGGACATGTCCGCGACCGTCACCTCCGTGGCCCGCCGGTTCGGACAGCTGCCGCGCGGCCTCCTCGGCCGTCCGAGCAGGGGCGCCGCTGTTGTCTGGGTGCCGCTCGCCGCGGTCATCTGTGGCCTCTTCAGCGGCGCGTTGGCCAGCCGGGCGGCCTGGGAGACCTCTCGACCCCAACCCGACCGGGCCGAGGCCGCCACCATCCTGACCACGGTCTTTCCCGGGCACGACCTCGACGAGATCGACACCCCGCCCGCGCTCTTCGTCGTCTACGGGCACGCGCTACGCCTGAACACCGTCAAGACGCTGTTGCTCGGTGACGGCGGCGAGTATCAGGAGAGCGCCACCGGGGCCGCCGCTTTCGGAGCGCCGCCGGTGCCCGCCGAGCAGATCGTCGCGGTGGCCCGGGAACGCCTGACCGGTGCCGGCTGGCGGGTGTACGACCCGCAGGTGTCCGATGGCATCAGCTGCGCGGACAAGACGTGCGCCACCCCGCAGGCGATCACCGACACGACCCTGATCGCCCGACGTGGCGACACCATCCTGAACGCCTCGGTCTCCTCCCAGACAGCCGTCGACGCCACCTACCTGGCGGTCGAGGTGCATCGCGCGCCACCGCCGGCGGTGGTCCCCGCCGGGGTGCTCGGCACGCTGCTGGGCGCGGTGGCCGGTTGGCTGGTCTTCGGCTGGGCCAGCCGACGCACCGAGGGACGCCGTAGCCACGGCGCGGTGAACGTCCTGTTCGGTGTGGCCACGGTGTTGTGGTGGCTGCCGGTGCCGCTGGTCGCCCCGTCGCTGCTGCACCACCACCTCGGCGAGCCACACCCGGCCTGGCACCCGTTCTGGGAGTGGCTGGGCCAGCCGGCCGCCTCGCTGCTCTTCGTGGTCGGCGCGGTGTCCGCGCTGCTGGCACTGGGCCTGGCGGCCCTGCCCCGCCGAGACCGATCCCCCGTCACGCTGGCCAGCTGACGCGCCCACTCACCACATGGAATCGACGCCCGTCGAACCGTCGTGCGTTCCATCGCATGGTTGATCCCTCTCCTCGGCGGTCGTCCAAGGCCTCGGCCGGCGGAGGGTTACGCGCCGGCCGGCGCCCGGGTACGGTCCAGAATTGCCACGATCAATGCGTGTGCGGACGACGGCGGGCTCCTGTCCGGCACCGTCCGGCACACGGAGGGGAGCCCAGGTGCGGATCAGAGCGTGGTTGTGCGTCGCGGCGATGCTCGCCGCGGGGGTGGTGGCCGCCACACCGGCCGCCGCCGCGGCGGCCGACAGCGCCACCGTGGTGCCGATCCAGGTCACCGGGGACCCGGCGAAGCGGTTCAACCTGGTGCTGCTCGGTGACGGCTACACCGAAGCCGACCTGCCCACCTTCCGGTCGCACGTGGATCGGCACCTCAACACGTTGTGGACGATCGAGCCGTTCAAGTCCTACCGCAGCTACTTCAACGTCTACGCCGTGGAGATCGTCTCCGCCGAGTCCGGCGTGGACTGTGATCCGGGCCTGTCCGCGCCGCAGCGGAACACCGCGTTGGGCATGGGCTTCTGGGGTGGCTGCAATCCGGCCAGCGTGCAGCGGCTGTTGACGGTCAACGGCGCCGCGGCGAACGCGTACGCCGACCTGGCCACCGGGACCAACCGGGGTAACCGGCAGCTGATCGCCCTCGCCAACAGCGGCACGTACGGCGGCGCGGGCGGCAGCAACGCCACCGCCTCCGGGGGCAACGCGCTCTCCGCACTGATCAGCCCGCACGAACTCGGGCACTCCCTCGGCGGGTTGCAGGACGAGTACGACTACTACGGCCGTGGGGTGCCCGGCGACACGTACACCGGGCCGGAGCCCGACTCGGCACACCACACGGTGCTGACCGAGCAGCAGATGCGCGAGACGCGGGCCAAGTGGTGGCGCTGGCTGGGCGAGCCCAGCGAGGCCGGCGGGAAGATCGGCCGCTACGAGGGTGGGTTGTACCTCCAGCACGGCGTGTGGCGGCCGAGCCAGCACTCGATGATGAAGTCGCTGGGCTTCTACTTCGACCAGGTCGGCCGGGAGCAGATGACCGAGCGGATCGCCGACCGGGTCGGCATCATGCAGGGCGGTACGGCCACCGAGCAGCCGGTCGGCGCGGACCGGGTGCTGTGGGTGGACACCCTGCACCCGGTGAGCCACGCGCTGGCCGTCACCTGGTCGGTGGACGGCAAGGCGGTGCCGCGTACCGGTAACGCCCGTCACCTCGACCTGCGCAAGCTGCGGGTGGCACCCGGTCGGCACACGGTCACCGCCACGGTGACCGACCCGACCCCGTTCGTCCGCGACCCGGCGATCCGCAACTCGGCCGCGCTGACCCAGACCCGCTCCTGGACCGTGGACACCGGGGTGCGCACCCCGCCGGTGGCGGCGCCACTGGCGATCACCGGGTCCACCGCGACCGACCGACCGGTCGGCGCGGGTGACGTGGTGTACGTGCAGACGAGCCAGCCCACCGATCGCGTCCCGGGCGTCCGCTGGTCACTCGACGGCCGGCCGGTGGCCGACGCCGGCAACGATCGGGACCTGGACCTGGACACTCTGCGCCTGTCGCAGGGCACCCACCGGCTGACCGCACGGGTCAGCGACCCGGCGACCCGGGAGGCGGTGACGCGCACCTGGACGGTCGACGCGACCAGCCCCGACGTCGGGTACGCCCTCTCCGAGCCGCTGCTCACCCTCACCCGACCCGGCCGACCCACCGAGTACGTGTACAACGGCCCGTTCACCATGGGGTTGACCGGCACGGACGACAGCGCCGGGCAGGTCACCTCGGAGTTCCGGCTCGACGGCGACGGGTGGCACAACTACTACGGCTGGCCCACCGACGCCAGGTCGCCCTTCCTGTTCACGGCCACCGGCACGGATGTGGACGGCCTGGTCTACGGCAACCTCGGCTCGGGTGGTCTGTCGCTGTCCCCGTTCGCCGAACGGTCCCCTGGCTACGGCAGGCACACGATCGAATACCGGGGCATCGACGCGGTCGGCAACGTCGGCGCGGCCCGCGCATTCGTGGCCACGCTGATCCCGCCACCGCCGGCCTGCACCCGGGTGGTCTCCGGCCGGCACGCCGGCACGCTGGTGGTCACCGCCGGTGTCACCTGCCTGCGCGAGGCGACCGTGTCGGGCGGGGTCACCGTCCGGCCTGGCACCACCCTGGTCGCCGAGCGGTCCTCGATCGCCGGGAGCCTGGTATCGGCCGGTGCCACCGCCGTCGAGCTGCTGAACACCGACGTGCGGGGCGCCGTGACGCTGACCGGCACCACCGACCACGTCACGGTGGTGGGGGCACGGGTGACCGGTCGGCTGGCGTTGGTCAGCGCAGGCACCGAGACGGCGCCCATCCTCGCCGGCAGCCGGGTGGGATCGCTGGCCTGTTCCGGACCGGCCCCGGTCGATCTCGGTGCCGCCACCATCGTGCTCGGTGCGACCTCCGGCCGGTGCCACCTCGGGTCGAGGCCTGCGGCCTGACACCGCCTGCCCACGTCGGGGGGTCGGCGCGGGCCGGCGCTCGCGCCGCCTCTCCCCCGGGCTCCCGCGCCGGTTCGACGCCCTGGCCAGGCAACGGCCGAGAAGAACGACCAGATCGTGGCGCTCAGGCGTGACTGGAACGGTGACGGGTAGGCAGCGGCCCGGCGGCATGTCGACACCCGCCGGGCAGGAGGCTGCGATGAGCACGTTCCCGGACGACCAGGACGACCTGGCTCCCACGCCGGAGGCGGACGCCCTGGAGCAGCGGCAGGATGCCGTCGACTACGGGCCGCCGGACCGAATGTCAGGTGATGTGGACCCGGAGGCGTCCGAGGCCGATCTGGCCGAGCAGGGATCCCTGCCGGCGGGCACGCTCGAGGACGTGACGTCGCTGCCGGCCGACGCCAACCCGGCGGACGCCCTCGAACAGCGCCAGGAGATCCCCACCCGCGACGAGGGCCGGCGAACGTGACCCTGCCCGGGCACGGCCGGCTGAGCCGCGCCCGGCAGGGTTCAGTCGAGTTGCCGCAGTCGGCGGTTCCACCAGCCCGGCCGGCGACGCGCCATCTCGCGCAGCCGCCAGTGCTCGGCGTGCTGGCCAACGATGAACAGCGGCACCAGGCCGAGCGCCAGCAGCGGCAGGTAGCGCGGCGCCGAGCGGTTCTCGCGCAGGAGTGCGCCCAGCGCCGCCGCTCCCGACACGTACAGGATCGGGTTGTAGTACCGCATCAGATCCGGCCCCAGCCCTTCGCACTCGCGCAGCCAGGGCAGCCCCAGCCGGGTGCGTCGGTGCGGCCATCCCTGCAGGTGGGCGATCACCGCGGCCAGCCCGGCCCCGTTGCAGACGGCGAACACGACATCGCCGGACGCCGGACGGGTGCCGGCCGCACGCCACACCGTTCCCGCAGCTAGGGCCCACAGCCCGGCGGCGGGCACCGGGCCCAGGACGGAGGCCGTCGGCATGCCGACGCCGGCGCCCAGCTCGAAGAAGACGTGCGCCGCCAGGCCCGCCGTGGCGAGCCTGGTCAGCGGCCGGCGGCCCAGCGGATCCACCCACCCGATGCGATACGGCCCCACGACAGACTCCTTCCGCGGTACGGACGCTCAGCCGGTGACGCTTGCCCCGCCGACTCAGCCGGTGACGACCTGCCAGAGCAGGAAGGCGTTGAGCGCTACGACCAGCAGCGCCACCAGGGACGCGGCGGCGGTGGTGAGCGGGTGGTTGACCAGGTTGCCCATCAGGTCGTGGCGGCGGGTGAAGGCGACCACCGGGATCAGCGCGAACGGGATGCCGAAGCTGAGGATCACCTGGGACAGCACCAGCGCCTGGGTCGGGTCGAGACCGATGGCGAGCACGGCCAGAGCGGGCAGCAGGGTGACCAGCCTGCGCAGCAGCAGCGGAACCCGCCGCCGCAGGAAGCCCTGCATGATCACCTCGCCGGCGTAGGTACCGACGCTGGTGGAGGCGAGCCCGGAGACCAGCAACGCGACCGCGAACCCGAACGCGGCGGCGGTGCCGATGGTCTGACCGAGACCGGCGTGCACCCCCTCCAGGCTGTCCGCGCCAGCCGGGCCGCCGCCACGGAAGCTGGCCGCGGCGATCAGCAGCATGGCGAGGTTGACCGCGCCGGCCGCGCTCAGGGCGAGCAGTACGTCGGTGCGCTGGCCGCGGAACAGTGTCCGACGCTCGGTGTCGTCGGCAGCGGGGATGCGGTCGCGGGTCAGCGCGGAGTGCACGTAGATGACGTGCGGCATGACGGTGGCGCCGAGGATGCCGGCGGCCAGCAGCACGCTGTCGGTGCCCTGGAGCCGAGGTACCAGACCGGCCATGGCGGAGCCGGGATCGGAGCCGGAGGCGAGCAGGTTGGCGGCGAAGGCCAGGACGATCACGCCGAGCAGCACGGCGATGGCGATCTCGAAGGCGCGGTAACCGCGCGAGCGCAGGGCGAGCACGGCGAACGCGGCCGTGCCGATGATGATCCCGCCGGGCAGCAGGGGGATGCCGAAGAGCAGGTACAGGGCGACCGCGCCACCGATCACCTCGGCCAGGTCGGTGGCCATGGCGACCAGTTCGGCCTGCACCCACATGGCCCGGTTCACCGGCTTCGGCAGGCGTTCCCGGCACAGCTCGGGCAGGCTGCGCCCGGTGGCCAGACCCAGCTTGGCGGTGAGCGTCTGCACCAGCATCGCCATCAGGTTGGCCACCACCACGACCCAGACCAGCAGGTATCCGTAGCGGGCTCCGGCGGCGGAGTTGGTGGCGAAGTTGCCGGGGTCGACGTAGGCGACGGCGGCGACGAACGCCGGTCCGAGCAGGATCAGCCGTCCGCGTACCCGACCCCGGGCGCGGGCTACCTGTAGCGGCGTCGCCCTCGATGTCGTCAGTTCGTTGGTGACCATCGAACACCTCCCGTCCGCACGGATCGCGTGCTCTCCCCTTCCCGACCTGGTGACCCGTGGGTGCCAACCCCTGGCCTGCCGGTGCCAACGTCGCGACCCGTTCGGGTGACGTGCCGCGTCGCCCTTGACACCGGTGCCACTCCCGATAAAGCTGTCTATTAGTCCTACTGTCGTAGGACAACAGAAGGGATCATCACGAGTGATCGAGTTCGTGTTGGACAGCCGGTCGAAGGTGAACACCTACATGCAGCTCGTGCAGCAGGTGAAACAGGCGCTGCGGGTTGGCCTGCTGGTGCCGGGCGACCAGTTGCCGAAGGTCCGGGACGTCGCCCAGTCGCTGGCGATCAACCCGAACACGGTGCTGAAGGCGTACCGCGAGCTGGAGATCGAGGGTCTGGTCGGTGGCCGGCCGGGGGTGGGCACGTTCGTCCAGCGCACCCTGGCCGGCGCGTCCCTGCCCAACCAGGCCGAGTTGCGCGAAGACCTGGTGGCGTGGCTGCACCGGGCGCACGCCGCCGGCCTCACGGCCGAGGACGTCGTCGCCCTGGTGGAGACCACGCTGCGAGCCACCCTCGCCGACGACACCCCGCAGAAGGAGCCCGCGTGAGCGAACGCGAACGAGCGAACCATCAGGCACAGCAGCGAGCGCTGGCGCGGCCGCGAAGCGGTGGCGTGAGCGGGACGAGAGGACAGAGGATGGACATGGTCTTGGAGGCCGACCGGCTGGGCAAACGGTACGGCAGCACCTGGGCATTGCGGGACTGCTCGCTGCACCTGCCGGCCGGCCGGATCGCCGCGCTGGTCGGGCCGAACGGCGCCGGCAAGAGCACCCTGCTGCACCTGTCCGTGGGGCTGCTCAAGCCCGACGAGGGCGCGGTACGGGTGTTCGACAGGTCGCCGTACGGCGACACGGAGGGCCTCGCCGACATCGGGTTCGTCGCTCAGGACACCCCGCTGTACCGGGACTTCACCGCCGCCGAACTGGTCATCGCCGGCGGCAAGCTGAACAAGCGGTGGGATGCGGCGTTGGCCCGCCAGCGGCTGGCGCAGCTCGGCATACCGCCGGACCGGCCGGTCGGGAAACTCTCCGGCGGGCAACGCGCCCAGGTGGCGCTCGCCCTGGCACTGGCCAAGCAGCCCCGGCTGTTGCTGCTCGACGAGCCGGTCGCCAGCCTCGACCCACTGGCCCGGCGGGAGTTCCTCCAGTCGCTGATGGGCAGCGTCGCGGACTCGGGCACCACCGTGCTGCTCTCCTCGCACCTGCTGGCCGACCTGGAGCGCGTCTGCGACTACCTGATCGTGCTCAACGCCTCCCGGGTGCAGCTCACCGGCGCGGTCGACGACCTGGTCGCCGAGCATCGCCAACTGGTCGGCCCCCGGCACGACGGCGGCGCTATCGGGGGCGTCGCCGCCGTGGTCCGGGCCAGCCACACCGACCGGCAGTCCACACTGCTGGTCCGCACCGACGGGCCGGTCACCGATCCGGCCTGGACGATCCGCGAGGTGAGCCTGGAGGACGTCGTACTGGCCTACCTGGCCGACGGCACCACGCAGACCAGTCACAGCGAATGGGGGGTCCCGGCATGATCTGGCTGACCTGGCGGCAACACCGCAAGCAGGCGTTCTACACCCTGCTGGGGTTCGCGGCGCTCGCCGCCCTGCTGGTGCCGATCGGCCTGTCGATGCGGCACAGCTTCGCCGACCTCGGGCTGGCGGACTGTGCACGCCAGCTCGCAAGCACCGACGTGGCGGCGGCGACCCGGGAGACCTGCGACGCGGGCTTCCGCCGCTTCACCAACCGGTACGGCAGCCTGAACCTGGTGGCCGTGCTGCTGATCACCCTGCCGGCGCTGGTCGGCCTGTTCTGGGGTGCCCCGCTGGTCGCCCGCGAGGTGGAGCACGGCACGCACCGCTTCGTCTGGACCCAGGGCGTCGGCCGCACCCGCTGGGCGCTGGTGAAGTTCGGGCTGGTCAGCGCCGCCGTGATCGTCCTCGCGATCGGCTACGGGCTGGGCATCTCGTGGTGGGTCGACCCGCTCACCCAGGCCACGCACGAGGGCCGACTCGGCATGATCGTCTTCGACCTGCAGGGCATCGTCCCGATCGGATACACCCTCTTCGCGGTGGCGCTCGGCATCTTCGCGGGCACCGTGTGGAAGCGGATGCTGCCCGCCATGGGCATCACCCTCGCCGGGTTCATCGGCGTACGGGCGGCGGTGGAGATCCTGGCCCGACCGCACTACCAGCCCGCCCGCACCAAGACCTTCCCGATCGAGGGAGACGGGCCGCCGGTGATGAGCTGGGGTGACTGGATCCTCACCCAGGGCGTCCGGAACCCGGACGGGACGATGATCGCGGAGGACACCCGGATCCAGTGTCCGCCGGGCGGCAAGGGGCCGGACGGTCGGGTCTGCGGCGCCGAACTGGGCCTCGAGCCGGGCGCGTACAACTGGCAGCTGTACCAGCCGGCGGACCGGTTCTGGCTGTTCCAGAGCATCGAGACGGGCATCTTCGTCGCCCTCGCCCTGCTCCTGCTCTACTTCGCCGTGCGCCGGGTCCGCCGGATCGCGTAGCCGGATGACGGGTGCTCGTCGGGGCGCGGGGGCCTCGGCGATCACCCGTCAGCGCGGGCCCTCGACGGTCAGCGACAGCCAGGCCGCGAGGTCGTGCAGCTCGTCGTGCACGGCCCGGGTCACCTCGGGGGTGAAGGGCACATCCTCATGGATGGCGTGCACGGTGAGCAGGCCGTGGCGGCGGTCGGCCGTGGCGTCCACCTTTCCGACCAGCCGATCGCCGTGCAGGATCGGCAACGCGAAATAACCCCACCGTCGACTGGCCTTCGGCTTGTACATCTCCAGCACGTACTCGTACTCGAAGAGCTCCGCCAGGCGGACCCGGTCGTGCACCAACCGGTCGAAGGGCGACAGCAGCGCCGTGCGCCCGGTGAAGGGCTGCCCGAGCGCGGCCGGGTCCACCCGCCACACCCCCGGCACACCCTCGACGACCGCCGGATCACCGGCCGCACCGACATCCGCCGGCTCGCCGGGCACGACCACCGCCCTCTCCCGGGCGATGCCCAGCGCCCGCAGCCGCCGCTCGTTGCGGAGCAGCAACGCCTGCTCCAGCGGGACCACGGGGGTGTCGGGCGGGTAGACCCGCTCCGCCACGTCCCACAGCCGCTGTCGGCCCTGACGACCGGCGATGGCGACCTCGCCGCGGGCGCCCAGGAACTCCAGCATCTGCGTGACGTTGCGGTTGTTGGTCCAGCCGGACGACGGCCAGGGCACCGAGCACGTGTCCGGGATGTCGCGGGAGAGCAGTGGCCCGCAGCCCCCGAGCTGGTCGAGCACGTCCCGCCGGAACGAGTCGTTGCCGCGCAGCCACGCGCGCTGCCGCTCCTGACTGGGCCAGGCCGCCATCGCGGCCAGATAGAGCCCGAGATCGTCCATCGGACGCACCATCGCCTGGTGCTCGAAGAGCGTCCGGTCGCGTTCGAGGGCCTGGCGCAACTGCGCCGGCTGGTACGACGAGCCGAGCCGGCTCCAGCAGACGAGGTCGGCGCTGGGCGCGACGGCGGCCGTCGGGTCGATCTGCACGAGGGTCAGCTGCCGGACCACCGTGAGCAGGTCGGTCGGACGCGGAGCGGCCAGCAGCTGGGCATGGATGGCGATCCGCCGCGCCTGGGCCCGATCGAGTTGGTGCACGACCACGTCGTCGAGCCTAACGGCGACCCCCGACAGTGCGCCGGTCGCCGAAGTCGGATTCCGGCGCGTCGCCAACGCGACTCAACGTGCCCATCCGCTCACGCCCAGTGCTCCGATGTGGACGCCAGGCCCGGGTCGGCCGGGCCGCAGCGATGGGAGCCCACGCGTGAAGTCCAGAATCCTCCGTCGGGTCGGCGCGTCGGCCGTGGCGCTCGCCTGCGCCGTGCTGGGCGCGGTGGTGCTGCCGGCCACTTCGGCGACCGCCAGCCCGATCCGCAACGCGACCGCCTGGTCGGTACTGCTGTGCAAGTTCAGCGACAAGCCGGCCGAGCCACAACCGCCGTCGCACTTCGCCAACTTCCTCACCGCGGCCGGCGTCGGCACCGGCGGGGTGGCGGACTACCTGGCCGACCAGTCCGGCGGGCGGGTGTCGCTGGCCGGTTCGGTGGTCCGAGGCTGGTACACGATGCCGTACACGCTGGCGCAGTTCCAGACGACCGACCGGTGGACCCGGATCCAGCGCTGCGTGGACACGGCGGCGGCCGCCGGCTACGCGGTGCCCTCCGGCAACCGGATCGCGGTCATGCTCAACGACTGGGTGGACTCCGGCGCGGCGGGCGGTCGGGTGCTGCTCGACCCCGGCGCCTGGAACGTCGGCTTCGCCGCGCACGAGATGCTGCACGGCTACAACCTGGGCCACTCGTTCTCCAACGACACCACCTACCAGAACGCGCCCTGGTCCCAGCCGGGCGAGTACGACGACCCGTGGGACGAGATGAGCGCCATGCACATCTACGCGTTCAACACCGCGAACTACGGCACCAGCGCGGTCGGGCTCAACGGGCCCCACCGCGACGAGTTGGGCTGGCTGCCGAAGAACCGGATCTTCACCATGGCCGCGGACGGGGTCGGCTCGCGCAGCCTCACCCTGGCGCCGCTGGAGGTGCCCGCCGCGAGTGGCCCGCAGCTGATCCGCATCCCGTTCGACCCGGCCGACCTGTTCCACTACTACACGGTCGAGTTCCGTCGCAAGACCGGCTGGAGCGCGGGCATCCCCGCCGACACCGTGCTGCTGCACGAGGTCCGCAACGGCACGCCGACCCTGCTGCGCACCGGCCCCGGCGGCGGTCCGGCGCAGTCGCTCAATGCCAACGGCGTACAGATCGGCGTGAACTGGGTCTCCGGCAACGCCGCCTCGGTGACCGTGACCACCGATGTGGTCAACCGCTGCCTTCAGGGGTACGTCTGGCGCGAGGCCCGCGCGGGCGACCTGGTCTGCGTCACCGGCGCCACCCGCAGCCAGGTGTGGGCGGACAACGCGGCGGCGGCGAGCCGCTGGGTGAACGGCCCGTACGGCCCGCACACCTGCGTCGCCGGCTACGTGTGGCGCGAGGCGTTCGCCGGGGACGACGTCTGCGTCACCGGGGCACAGCGCACCCAGGCCGCCGCGGACAACGCCGCCGCCGCGTCCCGGCGCAACCCGGCCCGGCTGGTGTCCGGCCCGAACACCTGCGTCAGCGGGTACGTCTGGCGCGACGCCGACCAGTCCGACTACGTCTGCGTGACCGGCACGACCCGCTCCCAGGTGCTGGCGGACAACGCGGTCGCCGCGAGCCGCTGGGTCAGCGGCCCGTACGGCCCGCACACCTGCGTCGCCGGCTACGTGTGGCGCGAGGCGTTCCTCGGCGACGACGTCTGCGTCACCGGGGCACAGCGCAGCCAGGCGGCGGCGGACAACGCCGCCGGCCCGGGCCGGGTACTGCGTCCGGCCGGCTGACCGACGGCGCCCCCGGTGGCCGGGCCACCGGGGGCGCAACCGTCGGCGTCGACGCGCGAGGGAGCCAGCCGGGGGTACCCGGCGACCGAAGGGGTACGGAAGGGCCGATCGACTAGGTTCGGCGACATGTCGGTCTCATTGGACGGGCGGCGGTTCGCCGCCGTGGCGGATGTGGTTGCCGGAGAGGTGGGCACGGAGACCGTGTTCGCGTACCACGAGCGCGCTGGCGAGGTGTGGGCCGAGTACGCCGGGGGGTCCATCCGGCGCGGCCACCTCGTCGGCACCCGCGACGGTGACCGGCTGGACTTCCGGTACGTCCAGCTCAACGCCGACGGCCAGACGTCCTCGGGGCACTGCGTGTCCGAGGTGATGGTGCTCGGCGACGGCCGGCTCCGGCTGCACGAGACCTGGTCCTGGGAGTCCCGGCCGGGCAGCGGCACCAGCGTGGTGGAGGAGCTACCACCTGGGCCAACCCCGTGATCCACTCGACTTCGCCGATATCGGGATCACGGCACCGGCGCGCGCAGCGGCAGAAGTCGCGACTACGCAGGGTCGGCGGTGCCGACCTGGCCTGCCACGCCGACGTTCAGCGGGTCGGCCAGCAGCTTGTCGAAGGCCAGTTCGGCGGCACCGATCAGGACGGCGTCGCGGCCGAGTGCCGCCGCGCGCAGCCGAAGGTGCTCGCGGGAGGCCGGCAGCGGCATGGCGTCGAGTCGCCTGCGGACCACGTCCGCTCCGGCGGTGAAGATGTCGCGCAGCGAACCCCCGAACACCACGGCGTCCGGATTGACCACGTTGACCAGGTTGGCCACGCCGAAGCCGAGCCAGTCGGCGACCCGCTCGACCGCCTCCCGGGCGGTCCGGTCGCCGTCGGCCGCCGCGCGCAGCACCTCGGCCACCGCCGCGCGGTCACCGGGATCCCGGCCGGCGTGCCGCAACAGCGCGGCCTCACTGATCTCGGTCTCCCAGCAGCCGCGTGAGCCGCAGCCGCAGGGCAGTCCGTTGGGGTTGACGACCATGTGGCCGACCTTGCCGCTGTGGCCCCGGTGGCCGATGACCAGCCGGCCACCGACGATGATGCCGGCGCTGATCCCGACGTCGCCGTGCAGGTAGATGAGGTCGTCGACGCCCGCTGCCACGCCCCGTACGTGCTCGGCCAGCCCGGCGATGTCGGCCAGGTCACCGGCCACGAAGCCCGGGCAGGTGGTCAGTTCGGCCTCGAGCGCGGCGCCGAGGGTCGCCTCGACGCTGGCGACCCGGATCTCGCCGTCCGGGTTGCGGGTGGTGTCGGTCACCGCGACCGCGCCGCCGACCAGCAGCGCGTCGGGGGCCACCGCGCGTTCCATGTCGCGGACCAGGTCGGCGAGCGGCCCGACGGCGTCGACCGCCGACATGCCACTGGGCCGGGCGACCTCGCGCAGGTCGAGGATGCGCCCGCCGAGGCCGACCCGGGCGGCACGCAGCCGGTCCGCGTCGATGCTCAGGGCGTGCGCGTAGACCCGGTCGGAGCGAGGGCTGACCACCAGCGAGGGGCGTCCGGCGCGACGGGCCGTGGTGGGTGCCTCCTCGGTGACCAGGCCGCTGGCGACCAGGTCGGCGGCGAGGGCGCCGATGGTGCTGCGGTTGAGGCCGAGTCGACTGGTCAGCTCGGCCCGGGACGTTGGCCCGTGCAGGTGCACGTAACGCAGCACGGCGCCGAGGTTCTGCCGCCGGATCTCCTCCTGGCTGGCGCCGGGCACCGACGGCAGCGGGGATTCGGCGTTGCGGCCGACACCGGCTGGCCTGGACCGGTTGGGTGCTTCCACGGTCAGACCTCCTTCCGGGTCGTTGCCGGGTGGTGCGGGGGTACCAGGACGACGATGGGTCCCGGAAGAGAAGATCCGGGACCCATCGGCGTTGCTGCCTACCGTGTGGTGATTACTTGGTGAGCGGCGCGAGCTTCGGGTCGTTGGCGTACGCCTCAGCCGCGTTCGCCTTGGTGACGGCGACCGGCGGGAGCAGGTACGTGTCGACGACCTTGCTGCCGTTGTTGTAGGACTTGGTGTCGTTCACCTGCGGGGTGTTACCAGCCTGGAGAGCCTTGACCATGTTGATGGTCTCCTTCACCAGGTTCCGCGTGTCCTTGTTGATCGTCATGTACTGCTCGCCAGCCACGATCGACTTGACCGACTCAACCTCGGAGTCCTGACCGGTGACGATCGGGGTCGGCTTGCCAGCACCCTTGACCGAGGTCAGGATCGCGCGGGCCAGCGTGTCGTTCGGGGAGAGGACGCCGTCCAGCTCCTTGCTGCCGTAGGTCGAGGTCAGCAGCTGGTCCATGCGGGCCTGCGCACCCTCGGCCTTCCAGCCCTGGATGGCGGTCTGCTTGACGTCCTTCTGACCCGAGGCGACAACGACGTTGCCCTTGTCGATCTCCGGCTTGAGCACGCTCATCGCGCCGTCGAAGAAGACACCGGCGTTGTTGTCGTCCGGCGAACCGGAGAACAACTCGATGTTGTACGGGCCGTTCGGCTTCTTGGCCTTCATGCCGTCCAGCAGGGCCTGGCCCTGGAGCTGGCCGACCTTGAAGTTGTCGAACGCGACGTAGTAGTCGAGGTCCGGCGTGTTGGTGATGAGCCGGTCGTACGCGATGACCTTCGCGCCGGCCGCGTGGGCCGCGGCGACCTGGGTCGACAGCTGCGCGGCGTCGGTCGCGCCGATGACGATGACCTTGGCGCCCTTGGTGGTCATGGCGGTGATCTGGGCCTGCTGGTCGGCAACCGTGGTCGACGCGCCGGCGTACTGCACGTCAGCCTGGAAACCGGCCTCCTTGAGACCGTTGCTGAACAGGTCACCGGCGAGGACCCAGTTCTCCGAGGTCTTGGCCGGGAGGGCCACGCCGATCAGCGAGTTGGCCGGGAACCCCTTGGCGGCCTCGCCGCTGGAGCCGCTGTCACCGTCACGGCCGGAGCCGCAGCCGGCGAGGGCCAGCATGGCGGCGGCGCTGATGGCCACCACCGACGTGCCGAAGAATTTACGCATGGTGAGGACTTGCCTTTCTAGATGTGAGACGGGTGGAGAGGTCGGTGGCCGTCAGCCGGACACCGCTGCCTTGGCGGGCTCGCGCTCCGCGTCCGGCGGTGAGGCGGGTGGCGTGGAGTCCTCGCGACGGAACGGTCGCATCAGACTTCCGATGATGGAGAACCGCCCCTGGCTCTTGTTGTAGACGTCGATCGCGACGGCCAGCAGCAGGACCAGGCCCTTGATGATCTGGACGCGGTCGGTGCCGACGCCCATCAGTTGCAGGCCGTTGTTGAGCACGGCCATGACGAGACCACCAACGATCGAACCGCTGATGGTGCCGATACCGCCGGAGACGGCCGCGCCACCGATGAAGACCGCGGCGATGGCGTCCAGTTCCCAGCCGTTGCCGTCCTGCGGCCCGGAGGCCGCCGAACGGGCCACGAAGATCATGCCGGCCAGCGCGGCCAGGACGGACATGTTCATCATGACGAAGAAGTTGACCCGCTTGAGCTTCACACCGGACAGCTCGGCCGCCCGGGAGTTGCCGCCCACCGCGTAGATGTGCCGGCCACCAGCCGTGTTGCGGGTGTAGAAGGAGTACGCGATGACCAGGACCAGCAGGATGATGCCGGAGATCGGGAAGCTGGTGCCGACGCGACCGCTGGCGAAGCGCAGCGCGGCGAAGGCGATGACCCCGACCATGATGGCCATCCGCAGGATCGAGATCCACATGGGCGCCGGGTCGGCGTCCATCGCCCGACGGGTCTTGCGGGCCTGGATCTCGCGCCACACCACCGCCACCGCCGCGACCAAGCCGAGCAGCAGCGTGGCGTTGTTGTAGCCGGTGTTCGGACCGAACTCGGGCAGGAAGCCGGAGCCGATCTCCCGGAAGCCCTCCGGCACCGGGATCGTGTTGGCGTTACCGATGTACTGGTTGCCACCGCGGAACAGCAGCATGCCGGCCAGGGTGACGATGAACGCCGGGACGCCGATGTACGCCACCCAGAAGCCCTGCCAGGCGCCGATGATCGCGCCGATCGCGAGGCCGAGCAGGATGGCGACGGGCCAGGGCAGCGACCAGTCGGCCATCGACTTGGCCACCAGGATGCCCGCGAAGGCGGCGACGGAGCCGACCGAGAGGTCGATGTGCCCGGCGACGATCACCATGAGCATGCCGATGGCCAGAATCAGAATGTACGAATTCTGCTGGAACAGCGCGATCAGGTTGTCCGACCGCAGGGTGAGGCCGTCGGTCAGGATCTGGAACAGGACGACGATCGCCACCAGGGTGAAGATCATCCCGAACTGGCGAGCGTTGGAGGTGGTGCCTCCGAACAGGTTCTTCTGAAGGTCCTTCAATCGGCTCATCGTGTCAGCATCTTCTTCGTCGAGGTCATCTGCTTCATGAGGTTTTCCGGGGTGGCGTCGGCCCGGGCGATCTCGCCCGTGATGGCGCCTTCGAACACGGTGTAGATGCGGTCGCAGAGCCCGATCAGCTCAGGCAGCTCCGAGGAGATGACGACGACGCCCTTCCCCTGGTCGGCGAGCCGCTGGATGATGCCGTAGATCTCGTACTTCGCACCCACGTCGATGCCGCGGGTCGGCTCGTCGAGGATCAGCAGGTCCGGGTCGGTGAACATCCACTTCGCCAGGACGACCTTCTGCTGGTTGCCGCCGGAGAGCTTCGAGACGCTCTCGTCGACCGTCGGGGCCTTGGTCCGCAACTCCTTGCGGTACGCCTCAGCCGCCTGGTACTCCTCGACCTCGCTCAGGACGCCGTGGTGCGAGATCTTGGACAGCTTGGCGGCCACCGTCGACGACTTGATGTCGTCGAGCAGGTTGAGGCCGATCGCCTTGCGGTCCTCGCTGACGTACGCGAGCCCGTTGTCGATCGCGTCCGCGACCGACTTCAGGACGATCTCCTTGCCGTCCTTGATGATCGTGCCCGACTCGAACACCCCGTAGGAGCGGCCGAAGACACTCATCGCCAGCTCCGTGCGGCCCGCGCCCATCAGGCCGGCGAAGCCGACGATCTCGCCGCGACGCACCACGAAGCTCTCGTTCTTGCAGACCTGCCGCTCGGCGGAGATCGGGTGCCGGACGTTCCAGTTGCGAACCTCGAAGAAGACCTCGCCGATCTTCGGGGTGTGGTCCGGGAACCGGCTGCTCAGCTCGCGGCCGACCATGCCCCGCACGATCCGGTCCTCGTCGACCCCGTCCGCCTTGACGTCCAGGGTCTCCACGGTCCGGCCGTCACGCAGGATGGTGATCTGGTCGGCGATCGCCTCGATCTCGTTCAGCTTGTGCGAGATCATGATCGAGGTGATGCCACGGGACCGGAAACCACGCAGCAGGTCCAGCAGGTGCCGGGAGTCGGCCTCGTTCAGCGCAGCCGTCGGCTCGTCCAGGATGAGCAGCTTCACGTCCTTGGCGAACGCCTTGGCGATCTCCACGAGCTGCTGCTTGCCGACCCCGATGTCCTTGATCAGGGTGTCCGGGTCTTCCTCGAGACCGACCCGGGCCATCAGGTCCAGTGCCATCCGGTTCGCGGCCTTCCAGTCGATCGCGCCCCGCTTGCGCGGTTCGTTGCCGAGAAAGATGTTCTCGGCGATCGACATGCCCGGAATGAGCGCGAGCTCCTGATGGATGATCACGATTCCGGCGTTCTCGCTCGCCCGGATGTCGGAGAACTTGCTCTCCGAACCCTGGTAGACGATCTTGCCGTCGTAGGTGCCGTGCGGGTAGACCCCGCTGAGGACCTTCATCAGCGTGGACTTGCCCGCGCCGTTCTCGCCGCAGATGGCATGGATCTCGCCGGCGCGAACCACCAGGTTGACGTCGGAGAGGGCCTTGACTCCGGGGAACTCCTTGGTGATGGAGCGCATCTCAAGGAGGATCGGCACGTCGCTCATCGCTTGTACCACCTCACCAACGTCATCGGTTGCCTCCGGAAGGTTGAACCTTCACTTGGTTTTGTTGTTGACGGCAACGTATTGCGGCGGCGGGGCCATCCGCAAGGCGAGGGACTGTTGAAAATGTAACAATCCGGCAATATAGACGTGGCACAGTGTTCGCTCGTCACAGCGCCCCCCGCAGCCCCTCCCGGAACCCCGGACCGGCTTGCGACACCCCTCGTCGACCACCGACAGCACAGTGATCGACTGCGACCGCTGCCACAGCTCCGCCACCAGGCACGACCCGCTGCGGGCCGGACGAACGGTAGCGCACCGCCCGCCCCGCCCCATCGAATGATCTTGATCGGGCTCCCGTTCCGGAGCCGCACACAGGAACGCTCCGGCGGCCCCGGACCGCTGTGTGACCCACGCCTCTGCCGGAGGAACGGATCGACCAGGATCACCTGCCAGCATCGGGCGGCCGGAGGCGGATCAGTGCCTCGGCGTCCCATAAGTGCAGATCACGGCCGTACGCCATGCCGGCCCACGCCGGAGCCGACCGGTCAGCTGGGGCGCAGCACCACCTTGATCACGCCGTTCTCCCGGCGGTCGAAGCGGCGATAGAGATCGGGAGCGTCGGCGAGGGTGGCGTGGTGGGTCACGATCACGCTGGGCCGGGCGCGGCCCGCGACGACGAGGTCCCGCAGCAGCACCGTGTAGCGGCGGTCGTGGGTGCGGCCGAACCGGACCGCGACACCCTTGCTGAACAGCGTCCCCCAGGGCGCGACCAGATCCTCGCGGCCGTTCGCGCCGGCGCGGGGGTGCGGGTCCCTCTCCGGGTACACACCGGCGACCGCGATCGCACCGGCGGGGTTGACCAGCCGGGCCGCGTCGGAGATGACCTGGTCCGGGCGTTCCCGCTCCGGGCGTTCCCGATCGCGGGCCTGGAACCCGACCGCGTCGATGACCTTGTCGACTCCACCCAGTTTCTCCTCGCCGAGCGGTAGCCCGGCCCGGGCCCGGTCGGCGCGGATCTGCTCGACCGGGTCACCGCGGCGGAAGTCGATCGGCACCGCGCCGATCTCGCCGGCCATGTCGAGCCGGGCGTCGACGCCGTCGACGCAGTACACGACCCGGGCACCTCGCAGCAGCGCCGAGTAGGCGCCGAGTAGGCCGATGGTGCCGGCACCGAACACCGCCACCGTGTCACCGGGCTCGACCCCGGCGAGGGTCGCGGCGGCGTGCCACCCCGTGACGAACGCGTCGGCGAGCAGCACGAAGTCGTCCTCGTACGCGTCCCCTGGCTCGCCGGGCACGGGTACGCAGTTGGCGTCGGCCCACGGCACGCGCAGCAGGTCGGCCTGGGCACCCCGGTACGGACCCATGCCGGCGTAGCCATACGCGGCGCCCGGCCCCTCGGCCCGAACCCGCAGGCAGGCCGCCGAGAGCCCTCGGGCACACATCACGCACGTCCCGCAGAACAGATGTGTGGGGATCACCACGCGCGTGCCCGGCCGGACGGTCTGCACCGCGCTGCCCACCTCCTGGACCACGCCGAGCGGTTCGTGGCCGAGCACCAGCCCGGGCTGGGCGTCGGTCCGTCCGTCGTACATGTGCAGGTCGGTGCCACACAGGGCGGTGGAGGTGATCCGCACGAGCGCGTCGGTCTCCGCCTCCAGCGTCGCGTCGGGCACCTCCCGCACCGCGACGGTCCGGACGTCCGTGTAGACGACGGCTCTCATCCCGGCCCTCCCGTTCGGCATCGGAACAGCCGGTCTTCCCCCGACTGGGCCGTTCATGCCCCCGGGCCGGGCCAGAACACGCTCACGCCGGTGCTATCTTAGGGCGCCTAAGTTGTTTCCTAAGGAGGCAAGGTTTCGTATGCCACGGCAGGGTCTGACAAGCGCGCGCGTCTCGGCCGCCGCCGCCGAGCTGGCGGACTCGGTCGGTTTGTCGCGGTTGACCATTGCGGCCGTCGCCCGGCACTTCGGGGTCTCGGACGCCGCTCTGTACGTGCACGTCCGCAGTCGCGACGCGTTGATCGAGCACGTCGCGGTCCGGGCGGCGGCCGCGTTCGCCGACGAACTCGCGATCGCCGTGGCTGGTCGCGCCGGCCACCAGGCCCTCGTCGGGTTCGCCGACGCCTGGCGCGCGTTCGCCGTCACGCATCCGGGGCAGTACGCCGCGACCCAGCTCCAGTTACCGCCCGAGGTCGGCACGAGTTCGGCGGGGCACCTGCGGCTGATCGAGCTGAGCTACGCGATGCTGCGCGGGTACGGGCTCGACGAGCCGGCCCTGACCGACGCGATGCGATTCGTACGCAGCACCTTTCACGGCTTCGCGAGTCTCGAAGCCGCCGACGGTTTCGGCCATCCCCGCGCTGTCGACGCGTCGTGGTACTCGATCCTCGACGCGGTGCACACCACTCTGAGCAACTGGCCAACCGCAGAACGGGAGCAGAAGTGAGCAGCCACGATCAGTACCTCGAGTCGGCCGACGGGACCCGCCTGGTGGTTCGGCGCCTGGGTGCCGGCGACCCCGTCGTCCTCGTGCACGGCTCGGGTGGTGGGCTGCATTCATGGGCCGCCGTCGCGGAGCACCTCGCCCACGACCACGAGGTATGGATGCCGGCGCGACGCGGATACGGTCCCAGCGACGTCCCGCCCGGCACCAAGTCCTTCAAGGACGAGACCGCCGACCTGATCACCGTCATCGAGGCGGCACGTCAGTCCTCCGGCACGCCGGTCCATCTCGTCGGAGCGTCCTACGGAGCGACCCTGGCGTTGCACACCACATCGGCCGATCCGCGCGACGTACGCTCGCTGGCCATCTTCGAGCCCCCGCTCTTCGCGGCCGGAGCGGAGATCACACCCCTGCTCGACCGGTATCGTTCCGCCTTCGAGCGCGACGACGCCGAGGCGATGGCAGCGGCGTTGAACGACGTGACACGGGTTCCGGCGGAGATTGTCGCCGCCTTCGCTGCCGCAGCCGGCGACCGGAGGCCCGACCCGGTCGAGGCACGGCGTTCGGCGATTGGCTGGCTGCACGATCTTGAGGCCCTCGCCGAGGACAGCACGGACATCGCCCGGTGGTCCGCGATCAGCGTGCCGACCCTGCTGCTGGCCGGCGTCGACACATGGGAGCCGATGCCCACCACGATGCGCACCCTCGCGACGACGATTCGGGCGGCGCGCCACGTCGTCTGGCCGGGCCAGTCGCACTTCGTGACCATGACGGCACCCACTCTGGTCGCCGACGCTCTGCGCCAGTTCTTCGCCGAGATCTCGGCGTAGCCGAACTCGCCGGCCGTCGTCCGCTCGCCGACGGCGGTGGCCGGCGATCCACCGGCGCGAGAGGCGGTTGCCGCACCACTCAACCGACCCCGCGCGATGTGTCGCCGGCCGCCGCCGCGGAAGATCACCCACCAGCCGATGCGCGACTCTGCCGCACCGGCTGGTGGCCTGCGTCTACTCGGACACCTGAGCGCTCTGCTGCTGGCGGAACTGTTCGACCGGGAGGCCGCCTCGACCCCAGTTCTCGGTCTCGACCTCGTCGATCACCACGAAGGTCGACGTCAACGGCTTGTGCAGGACGTCGCGCAGCAGCTCGCTCACGCCCTTGATGAGGGCGGCCTTCTCCTCGGCGGTCGCGGCGGACGCGTCGGGCGTGCTGCCCTCGCGGGTGATCTGGATGGTGACGATCGGCATCGTCTGCTCCTTCTCCGGGGTTGGGACGGGGTCAGTGACCGGCGTTCTGGCCGCCGTCGACGTGCAGGATCTCGCCGGTGACGAAGGGCGCCGACTCGAGGTAGACGACAGCGTCGACCACGTCGCTGGTCTCGCCCATCCGGCCGACCGGGTGCAGGCCGGCGAGTGTCTGGTGCGTCTCGACCGGGTGCATCGGGGTCTTGATCACGCCGGGCGCGACGGCATTGACCCGGACGCCGCGAGCCGCGTACTCGATGGCCAGCGACTTGGTCGCCGAGCTGAGGCCGCCCTTCGTCAGCGACGCGAGCACGGACGGGACGTTCGAGTTGGGCTGGTCGACGAAGCTGGTCGTGATGCTGACGATGTGCCCGGCGCCGGTGGCCAGCAGGTGCGGCAGGACCCGCCGGGTGAGGTGGAAGAACCCGGCGAGGTTGATCCCGGTGACCTGGTCGAAGTCCTCGTCGGTGTAGTCGGTGAACGGCTTGGCGACGAAGACGCCGGCGTTGTTCACCAGGGTGTCGATGCGCCCGAAACGGTCGAGGGCGGCACGAACGACCCGCTCTGCCGTGTCCGCCTCGGCGATGTCGCCGCGAACGGTGACGATCTGCGGGTCGTCGGCGACGCCGATCGAGCGCGAGGTCGCCACGACGCCGTACCCGAGCTTGCGGTAGGCGTTCACGAGGTCGGCGCCGATGCCCTGCGAGGCACCGGTGATCACAACGACCTTCTGTCCCTGACTGGTGCTCATGAGAACCACTTCCTGACTGGTGGGGGCCTGGCGGCCCTGACCTCGACGGCCCGGCTCGACGACCACTAGACGACTGGTCTACTAAAAGCTAGCCGACCGGTCGTGTATCGTCGAGGCATGGGACGCACGAGTGACGCGCGGAACAAGATCCTGGACGCGGCCGCCACGCTGATCGAGCAGCGCGGCTACTCGGCGCTGGGCGTGGCCGAGATCTGCACGGCGGCGGGCGTGCCGAAGGGCAGCTTCTACTACTTCTTCGAATCCAAGCAGGCGCTCGCCCGCACCGTCATCGACGAGCACTGGGCCACCCAGCGCCGCCAGTGGGAGCAGTTGCTCGGCAGCGGGCACGACCCGCTGCGACGGCTACGGGACCTGTTCGAGGCCACCGAGGAGGTCCAGCGCGCCGGCCAGCAGAAGGCCGGCGTGGTCACCGGCTGCCTGTTCGGCAACCTCGCCCTGGAACTCAGCAACCAGGCCGAGGAGATCCGAGGTCGACTTCAGGAGATCTTCGAGGAGCAGATCAACCTCATCGAGCGGGTGGTCGTCGAGGCGAAGGAGCGTGGCCTGGCCGGCCCGTCGGTCGACACGCGGGACGCCGCCCGGTCCATCGTCGCCCAGATCGAGGGACGGGTCCTGCTCGCGAAGCTGCTCAACGACCCCGCCCAGCTGGAGAC
Source organism: Micromonospora sp. CA-259024 (assembly GCF_050936255.1). Classification (NCBI taxonomy): domain Bacteria; kingdom Bacillati; phylum Actinomycetota; class Actinomycetes; order Micromonosporales; family Micromonosporaceae; genus Micromonospora; species Micromonospora sp. CA-259024. The sequence continues at coordinate 3,540,879 of NZ_JBNJND010000001.1, forward strand.
GCTGTGGCGCAACTGCCTGGACCTCCTCCAGGTGCCGGCGGAAGCGCGGACCGCGACCCACTGAGGGGCGGTGTCGACGCGCGCGGGGACGTAGCATCGGCGAGGCACGATGTTCAGGCGGCCCCCGCGACCGGATCGGGCACACGCGACATGACGACCGAGCAGACCTCTCCCCCGCGTACCGGCGTCGGCATCACGGCCAGCGGCCTGGGCCAGAGCGTCCGGGACGGCCGCCGGATCCTCGACGACGTCTCGTTGGCCGTCGAGCCCGGCGAGATGGTCGCGATCATCGGCGCCAGCGGCGCCGGCAAGACCACCCTGCTGGAGACACTCGCCGGGATCCGGCGACCGCTGTCCGGCACCGTGTCGTACGACGGCCAGGGCGCAATCGGGTACGTCCCGCAAGACGACATCATCCACCGGGAGCTGCCCCTGGACCGCACGCTACGGTACGCGGCTCGGCTGCGCCTGCCACCGGGGACCGGCCCGGTCGAGGCGGCCGACCGGGTCACCGAGGTGCTCGCCGAGCTGCGGCTGACCGAACGGGCCGCCGTCCCGGTGGGCCGACTCAGCGGTGGTGAGCGCAAACGAGCCAGCATCGCCGTCGAGCTGCTCACCCGGCCCGGCGTGTTCTTCCTCGACGAACCCACCTCCGGGCTGGACCCGGCGATTGCCGTGGAGCTGCTCCGGGTGCTCCGCGCCCTCGCCGACGCGAGGACCACCGTCGTGCTCACCACCCATCAGATCACCGACGTGGACCGCTGCGACCGGGTCGTCGTGCTGACCCGCCAGGGGCGTCTGGCGTTCACCGGCACGCCGGCCGCCGCGCGGGAGTTCTTCGGGCTGCCGTCCCTCGCGGAGGTGCACCTGCGACTCGACGAGGAGACGGACCCGGCGGCCTGGCCCGACCGCTTCGCCGCGTACCGCCACGGCGACCCGCCGGCCCGCAGGGCTGAATCGGGCGCCGGCAGGTCGGAGCGCCGGCAGGTCGGCCGGCTGCGCCAGTGGGCCGTTCTCACCGTGCGCGACGCGGAGGTCGTCGTCCGCAATCGGCTGACCCTGGCGATCCTGCTCGGCTCGCCGCTGATGGTGCTCGGCATGTTCGCCCTGCTGTTCCGTCCCGGGGCATTCGACCCGGCTCAACCGAGCCCGAACGTGACCGTGATGATCCTGTTCTGGATCGCGTTCGGCGGCTTCTTCTTCGGACTGACCTACGGGTTGCTGCAGATCTGCACCGAGCTACCGATCCTGCGCCGGGAGCGGCTGGCGGGTGTCCGGCTGGTGCCGTACCTGATGGGAAAGGTCGCGGTGCTGCTGCCGCTACTGGCCCTCGTGGACCTGGCCCTGCTCGGGGTGTTGCGCGGGATCGACCGGCTGCCACCGGTCGACGGCCCCGAGTTCGCCGCCCTGTACGCGACCCTGCTGCTCTCCTCGGCGGCGGCACTCGCCCTCGGCCTGCTGTGCTCCGCGGCCGTGTCCGACGCGGCCCAGGCGACACTCATGCTGCCGATGCTCTGTTTCCCGCAGGTGCTGTTCGTCGGTGCGATCCTGCCGGTGCCGTCCATGGCGGTCGGCGGGCAGTGGCTCAGCTACGCGATGTCGAACCGGTGGGCGTTCGAGGGGCTGGGGCACACCGCCGGGGTGGAACGGCTCTGGCGCGACGGCGGCTCCCCGCTCGGCCCGCCGCTGCTCGAGACCTACGGCGACAGCTTCTCCCGGCCGGTGTGGGTGAACTGGCTGGTGCTCGGCGGCTTCGTGGTGCTCTTCCTGGGTGCCACCTGGGCGGTGCTGGTCCGCCGGGGTGACCGTGGCACGACCTGAGCCGACGCAGCACACCTCCCCGACGGCACTGCCCGGATACCCGGCCACCGGCCGGATCGACGAACTGCGCGCCACCGAGTACCGCCACCTGGACCGGGACGGACGGGTCTACCTCGACTACGCCGGAGCCGGGGTGGTGGCGCAGGCCCAGGTACGCGAACATCACGATCGATTGCTCGCCGGCCTGTACGGCAACCCCCACTCGGAGAACCCGACCAGCGCGGCGGCCGGCTCGCTGGTCGAGTCGGCTCGGCGCACGGTGCTCGACTTCTTCCGCGCCGACCCGGCCGAGTACGCGGTCGTCTTCACCCCGAACGCCAGCGGCGCCTGCCGGCTGGTCGGCGAGGCGTACGACTTCGGCCGGACGGCGCCGTTGGTGCTGACCTGGGACAACCACAACTCGGTCAACGGCATCCGCGAGTACGCCCGGGCGGCCGGCGCGGCCGTGCGCTACGTACCGCTGAGTGGGCCGGAGCTGCGGATCGCCGAGTCGGATGTGGTGACGCTGCTCGACGCCGGCCGGAGCGGGCTGGCCGGGCGGTGGGGTCGGGTGGGTCGCCGAGGGTTGTTCGCCTACCCGGCGCAGAGCAACTTCTCCGGCGTGCACCATCCGCTGAGCTGGGTGGAGGTGGCTCACCAGCACGGGTACGACGTTCTGCTCGACGCCGCCGCCTTCGCGCCGACGAACCGGCTGGACCTCAGCGTCGTCCGGCCGGAGTTCGTGTGTCTGAGCTGGTACAAGCTCTTCGGCTATCCGACCGGGGTCGGCGCGCTGCTGGCCCGCCGCGACGCGTTGGCCCGGCTGCGCCGGCCGTGGTTCGCCGGCGGCACGATCCGGGCGGTCAGCGTGCAGGGCGACTGGCACCGGCCGATGGACGACGAGTCGGCGTTCGAGGACGGCACGCTCAACTTCCTGAGCATCCCGGACGTGCAGTTCGGGTTGCGCTGGCTCGACGCGATCGGGGTGGACCTCGTCCACTCCCGGGTCGGCCTTCTCACCGAATGGCTGCTGGAGCGGCTCACCACCCTGCGGCACGACAACGGTCGACCTCTGACCGAGGTGTACGGGCCGGCGACGGGAAAGGGGCGCGGCGGCACGGTGACGTTCAACCTCCGTGACCCGAATGGCGACCTGGTCGACGAGCGACTCGTCGCGCGGGAATCAGCGGCGGCCGGCTTCTCCCTACGTACCGGCTGCTTCTGCAACCCGGGCGCGGGGGAGGGCGCGTTCGGGATCAGCCGGGAGTCGGTACGACAGCGACTGCTGGCGCGGGTCGACACGATCGACCAGTACCTCACCGCGCTGCGCCTGCCGACCGGCGGCGCGGTCCGCGTCTCGTTCGGACTGGCCTCCAGCGCGACCGACGCGGAGCGCTTCGTCGCCTTCGCCCAGTCGACCTACCTGAACCGTGACGTCGGCGCCGCGTCACCTCTGCCACCCCGGCTGCGCTGTTGACCATGGCGCGCGGGGTGCCGTCGGCGTTCAGCTGACCTGGGCCACCGGTGCCGGGCGGTGCTTGATCTCCTCCATGAAGGGGAACCGGGCGGTCAGCTCGGCGACCGTCAGCCCGGCCCGCCAGGCCGAGGCCACCTGGGCGACCTGCGCCAGATCCATGACGTCGCCTCGCGCGAGGACCTCCCCCGCGACCCGAAGGTCGATCATGAAATATCGGGCCTGCGATCCCAGCTTCACGCAGACCACGCCCTGCTCGGAGTGCAACTCGGCGCAGGTGAACCGGCTCCGCCCCCGCTCGGGCGCGCTGACCTGGCCGACGTCGAGCCCGAGGCGGGTAGCGGTTTCGATGAGCGCGGGGGCCAGCCCACCCCGCTCGACCAGGTCCGGGTAGAGGCGCACACCCAGCGCCGTCGACGCGTCGCTCATGACTGACTCCCACTTCCTTGTGACAGAGACCAGCAGCGCGCAGGTTACGGAGAGGTTTCCGGCACGCCTCGCCATCCTGTCCCGCGTGGACGCCCCACGGCAATAGGAAGGGTCGATTCGACCGCTATCGAGTAACACCGGCCCGCGCCTCGATGAGCGCGTCGGCGACTCTTCCGACGGGCTGCGGCCGTCCATCTCGGAGGCATGGATCGGTGTCACGCCGTGGTCGGGCCGCGCCGGCCCGGCAGCCCGCCCCGTACTGGCCGGCATCAGGCGGTAACGGACGGTCGGTGTATTGGAAACACTCTTGACAGAAATCCATCATATCGACATGCTTCGTTATAGAGAGCGCTCTCCATTTCTCCGGCACGCACCCTCCGCCACCCCCTCGCTGAGGAGCCTCCCGTGTTCACAGCCCGCCCCAGACTCCGCTTTCGCCCCCTCGTGCTCGCGGCGGTCGCCCTCGTCGCGACCGCCGCGGCGCTCGTCTTCCCGGCACAACCCGACCGCGCCGAGGCCGCCATCGGCCCGATCACCTGGCAGGACGAGTTCAACTCCCCGGCCGGTACGCCCGTCGACCAGAACAAGTGGCGCTTCGACATCGGCGGCAGCGGCTGGGGCAACAACGAGCGGCAGTACTACACGAACAGCACCAGCAACGCCGTCCACGACGGGCAGGGCAACATGGTCATCACCGCCCGCCGGGACAACCCCAACAACTACCAGTGCCACTACGGGCGCTGCGAATACACCTCCGCGCGACTGCTGACAGCGGCCACCTTCACCCAGACGTACGGGCGATTCGAAGCCCGGATCAAGGTTCCGCGGGGTCAGGGCATCTGGCCGGCGTTCTGGATGCTCGGGACCGGCGGCGGGTGGCCCGACGCCGGCGAGATCGACGTCATGGAGAACATCGGCCGGGAGCCCAACACCGTCTACGGCACCGTGCACGGGCCCGGCTACTCCGGCGGCGGCGGCATCACCGGCAGCCGCACCCTCGGTGCACCGCTCGCCGACGGCTTCCACACCTACCGGGTGGACTGGGAACCGAACGTGATCACGTGGTATCTGGACGGGGTCCAGTACCACCGGGTCGATCCCGCCCGGCTCGGCGGCAACCGCTGGGTGTTCGACCACCCCTTCTTCATGATCCTCAACGTGGCGGTCGGCGGTAACTGGCCCGGCTACCCGGACGGCACCACACAGTTCCCGCAGCAGATGCTCGTCGACTACGTCCGGGTATCCAGCTACACCTCCGGTGGAGGCGACCCAGCTCCCGGCACCAGCCGGATCAGGGGAACGCAGAGCGGCCGGTGCATCGACATCCCCGGCGCCAACCCGGTCGAGGGCGCCAAGCTGCAGATCTGGGACTGCAACACCACCGCGGCGCAGAGCTGGACCTTCGCCGCCGACGGGACCGTCCGCGCGATGGGCAAATGCATGGACCCCGCCTGGGCCGGCACCGCCAACGGCACCGAGGTCAACCTGGTCAGCTGTAACGGCAACCCGGCGCAACGCTTCACCCTCAACGCCTCCGGCGACCTGGTCAACGTCAGCGCCAACCGGTGCGTGGACGTGCGGGACGCCAACCCCAACAACGGCGGCAAGCTGCACCTGTGGGACTGCATCGGCGCGGCCAACCAGAAGTGGACCCGCATCTGACGACGCCGACACGAGCGAGCGGGTGGGCCGTCCGAGCACAGCTTCGGGCGGCCCACCCGCCGCATGCCGCCCCTCCGCCACCCACCGGGCGAGCCCGGATTCTCCCGATGACGCGGCGCGCCGAGTCATGCCCGCTATGTTCGGATTAATCCAGAATCCAGCATTTCCGGGAGTGAGTTCATGTCCCACCACCTCGACACCCCCCTCGCCGCCCAGGGCGGCCAGCTCTATATCGACGACCTGTACGTCTTCAACGGCGACCGCGCCACGGTCTTCGTCATGGACGTCAACAGCTCGGTGACCAGGGCCGACATCAAGCGCGGCTTCCACGCCGAGGCGCGCTACGAGATCAAGATCCACGTCAACCGCGGGGAGATGGAGGAGCTGACCTACCGATTCGCCTTCGGCGAGCCGGACGGCGACGGCAAGCAGGCCCTCCAGTTGTACGAGCTCACCGGAGCGGATGCCCGCGACGACGCCGCGATGGGCACCCCCATCGCCGAGGGGCGGACCGGCGAGGTGTCGACCGGCGCCAACGTCCGGATCTGGGCCGGACGGATCACCGACCCGTTCTTCGTCGACCTCGACGAACTCGCCACCATCAACGGTGCGGTCAAGAACGGTTCGAAGGTGGACCGGTCAGCGTGGCGAGTCGACCAGGCCAAGAACAGCTTCGCCGGCACGACCGTCGAGTCGATCGTCCTCGAGGTCTCCCATGACGAGCCACTGCTGCGTGACGGCACCGAGATCGGCGTGTGGTGTCGCACCCTGCTGGCCACCGACGCCGGGGGATGGCGCCAGATCAACCGCGCCGGCCACCCGATGATGTGGCCGATCTTCTGGCCGCACGACACCGACTTCTCGGACCCGGCCAACTTCCGACACCCCGGCAGGGACCTCGCCGAGGACGGAGAGGAGATCGCCAACGCGGTCGCGGGCGTCGTCGCGGCGAACGGCACCGCACCGGACCCGCAGGCGTACGGCTGGAGCGTCGCCCGGCAGCTCTACCCCGACCTGCTGTCGTACACGGTCGGCACGGCCGCGAACTACGGCTTCGCGGTCCGCAACGGCCGCACCCTGGCCGACAACGCCCCCGAGGTGATGTTCTCCCTGATCCTCAACACCGGCACCACATCCGGCCTCACCTCGGACGTCACCAAGGCCGCCCGCGCCGCCGCCTTCCCCTACGTGGTGCCAGCCTGACGGCGGCTACGCCGCACGACGAAGCAGGCTCCAGTACCCCACGCTCGGCCGCATGCCGAAGGCCCGGTTGGCCCGCAGGATGGGCTCGTTTCCGTCGTCGTTGTGAGTGGTCACGGCCCTGGCGCCCGAGCGGTACGCCTGGTCGAGGGCGCCGGCCTTCAGCGCCGTCGCCACGCCCCGGCCGCGCCAGGCCACGGCGACCCCCGTGTAGACGGTGTACCAGTCGCCGGTGCCCGCCTGCGGGGTGACCACGGTCAGCCCACACGGCGGCACGCCGGGGGCGTCGCGCACCTCGGCCACCAGGACGGTCGCATCGTCCGGGATGACCCGGCGGGCGTGCGCGAGGTCCACCTGCTGGCCCTCAGCGCCGGGCACCGGCAGGCCGGGCAGCGTACGGCCGATGCACTCGACGATCGCGGCCTCCTCGGCCTTCAGGTCCGCGACACGGACCTTGACGCCGGCGGCATCGGCGGTGCGGGCCGCTCGCTCGGCGAGATCGTCGCCGTGCCCGGGGAGGTCGAACCGCCAGCCGACGCTGTGGCGGTTGACCACCAGGCCGTACCGCTGCGCGAACCGCCGACCACGGTCGAGGTCGTCGCGGAGCGTGCTGGTCACCACGTGTTCGGGGCCGAGGTGACGCTCCGCCCAGCCGGTCAGATCGGCGGCCAGGGCGGTGCCGACACCGCGCCCGCGGTCGGCTTCCGCGACGGCCACCAGCGCGGAGACCGTGCCCGGAAACGCCGGTTCCGTGGTCAGCTTGCCGGCGCCGACGATCACTTCTGAGCGCTCGGCGACGACGGCGTGGTGGATCTGCCCGGTTTCCGCACTGGCCAACTGGTCGAGCAGCCGATGCCGCTTGTCACCGCCTGCGGCGAGGACCAGCAGGTCGGTGGCGGCGGCGATGTCAGCCGTACGCAGGGGACGGATCGTGACGTCCGCCGGAGCTGTGTGCGCAGTCACGTGATCGGAAGCTACCGTGCGCGGCCGTCCTACCAGCAATGATCTGCACCACGCCGACGCCGACCCGCCGGAGAACCGGGCGACCGGAACGGAAACGGACTGACCTCGTCGGCGCGGTCGAGGTCAGTCCGTGGGAAGCGGTCGGCTGTCAGCCGTGGATGTCACGGGGGTCGCGGCTGCGGGGGTAGGTGTTCTTCTCCCCGATCGTGCCGTCCTGCTTCTTGATCACATGCTCGACGCCACGGTCGGCCGCCATCTCGCGGCCCTGGGCCTGCGCGTCGGCCTTCCCGTCGTGCGTACTGCTGGCGCGCTCGCCGCCCTCGGGCCTGTTCTTCCACTGCCCGTCCTCGTGGTACGTCTCGACGTCGCCCTTGACCATGACCGGCTCCTCCCTGTGCCTGGACTGTCCCCCGGATCAGTGCCCCGAGCCGGGCCGGGCAAACCGGCCGTCCTCAGGAGACGGCCGGCCGGCAGTTGTTGCTCGTCCGCTTGACCGTGTATTCGCGCTCGTCGGTGGTGATGCCCGACGGCGCCCCGTCGAAGTGGGTCTCGACCTTGTCCCAGCCCCGCCGCTGCTCGTAGTGCAGGTGCGGTGCGCCGGAGTTGCCGGTGCTGCCGAGTCGCCCGATCTGGTCACCCTGGGCGACCTTCTGACCGACAGTGACCAGCGGAGGTTCGAGCATGTGCAGGTACTGCGTCTCCCACTTGCCGCCGTGGTCGATCTTCACCCAGTAGCCGCCGCCGCGCCCCCGTGGGCCGTCCGGGTTCTCCGGCGTACGGCCGCCCAGCGACCCGTTGATTCCCGCCACGGTGACCGTCCCGGCGTAGGACGCGAGTACCGGCCGACCCCATGCCTCACCCTCGGTGGGGAACAGATCGACGTCGTAGTCGTCGTGGCCGGGGTAGGTGCCGAGCTGCCACGTCTCGCCGCAGGTGACCGGCATCTGGAAGAGCGGACGCGGCCCCGGCGGTCGCAGCATCGGCACGACGACCAGTGCGACGCCGAGGACGGCCGCCACCGCGACGAGCGCGAGCAGGACGCGGGCGGCGCGACTCCGGGGGCGGCGGTGGGAGCGGGCTCTGGTCGGGCGGCCGGTCGTCACCGGGCCGAGCATGGCAGATGCCGGCAACGCCCCGGCTCCGGGTCGGGCACCCGCGCGGGTTACATTGCAGTCGCATCGCAAAGGGGGTACGGTCAGATGCAATGCAGTTGTATTGCAATGAGAGTGGGCTCCCATGCACGTGATCGCGTTGTCCGAGGCGACCGCCGACATGATCAACCTGGTCGGCGGCAAGGCGGCCGGGCTGGGCGAGATGATCCGGCACGGCGAACGGGTCCCCGCCGGTTTCTGCGTCACCACCGAGGCGCACCGGCTCGGCGTCGTCCCGACGGCCGAGGTCGTCGCCGCGTACGAGCGGCTCGGCGCGGGCCCCGTGGCGGTGCGCTCCAGCGCCACCGCGGAGGACCTCCCGGACGCGAGCTTCGCCGGGCAGCAGGACACCGTCCTCAACGTCACGGGCACCGCCGAGCTGATCGCCGCGATCGAGAAGTGCTGGGACTCGCTGCACACCGACCGCGCCACCGCCTACCGCGACGCCCGCCAGATCGATCACCAAGCGGTGCGGATGGCCGTCGTCGTGCAACGCATGATCACGCCCACGGTGGCGGGGGTGCTGTTCACCGCGAACCCGCTGACCGGCCGCCGCGACGAGATGGCGATCGACGCCGCTCCGGGTCTCGGCACGACCGTGGTGGACGGCGCGGCAACCGTGGACCACTACGTCCTCGACGGCATGACGCGAAACGACACGGGATGTCTGACGTCCACGCACCTCGCCCGACTGCGCACCACCGGTGAGCGGTTGCAGGATCACTTCGGCTGCCCGCAGGACGTGGAGTGGGCGATCGACGCGGACGACGTGCTGTGGTTGTTGCAGTCGCGGCCGATCACCAGCCTGTTCCCCCTGCCGCCGGCCACCGACAAGCCCCTTCCCCGCGTCTACCTGGAGTTCGGGCACGTCCAGGGCATGCTGCAGCCGGTGACTCCGATGGGCATGGCGACCCTGCGGGCGCAGATCACCGCGATGCTCGCCGCGCTCGGCGTCCGGGTCGAGATCGTCGACATCGGCGGGCGCCTCTACGGAGACCTGACCGACCTGGCCAGGAGCAGGTCGTCGCGCAGACGGTTGATCAAGCTCATGGCCGTCGACTTCGGCCCCCGGGCGCAGGCGGTGATGCAGCACGTCCTGGAGGATCCGCGATTCGCCCCGACCAGCGGCGGCACCGGGCGCGGCGCGGCGCAGGGGGCGGCGTCGCTGCGGACGGCCGGCCGCGCGGTGGTGGGGATCGTGCGCGCACTGGCCCGCCCCGAGACGGCACGGATCCGGATGTTCGAGGCGATCGAGCAGATGAGAGTACGGTCGGCGGCTCCCGACGACCTGCGGACCGCCGCCGACCGGCTGCGCTTCCTGCAGGCGCGGGACGCCGGAGACAGCGCCGACGCGATCATGTGGCCGATCGTCGCGGGCATGCTCGCCGCCGCGCTGCCGGCCGCACTGCTCAAGGGTGTCGCCGGCCCGGACGAGATCCACGCCGTGCTGGGCGGGATGCCGCACAACGTCACCATCGACATGGACCTAACGCTGTGGCGACTCGCCCAGGGCGCGGGCGACCACCGCCAACTCCTGCTCGACACGCCGCCGGACGAGGTGGCCGCACGCTATCTGCGCGGAACGCTGCCCGACATCGGCATGACCGCCTTCCTGGACGCGTACGGTCACCGGGGCGTCGCCGAGGTCGACCTCGGCGTGCCACGCTGGGCCGAAGATCCCACACCGGTCTTCGCCGCGCTCGCCAACTACCTGCGCGTCACCGACCCGCGACAGGGCCCCGACCAGCGCTTCCAGCGGGCCGCCGCAGCGGCGGAGACGGCGCTGGAGGAACTGGTCACGCGAACCCGCCGTCGGCGGCCGGTACGCGGTCGATTCGCGGGATTCCTGCTGCGCCGGGCCCGGTCGTTGGCCGGCCTGCGCGAGGCCGGCAAGTTCGCCGGGTTGTACCCGCTGCGGGAGACGCGCCGGCAACTGCTGCTCATCGGGGCCGACCTGACCGGCCTCGGGCTACTGGAGCAGCCCGACGACATCATGTTCCTGACCCTCGACGAGGTGCACACCGCCGTACACCAAAATGTTGATCATCGCGGCGTGGTCACCTCCCGTCGGGCCGTGCACCGCCGGGAGCTGCGCCGCCGGTCGGTTCCGGTGGCGTTGCTGTCCGACGGCACGGACGTCGAGACGGTCCTGCCGGCGGCGCCCGCCAACGACGGGACGCTCGTCGGCGTGGGTGCGTCAGCGGGCCGGGTGACCGGCCCCGCCCGGGTCGTCCACGACCCGGCCACCGCCCACATCGAGCCCGGGGACGTCCTGGTCGTCGCGACCACCGACCCGGGATGGACCCCGCTCTTCCTCACCGCCGCGGCGCTGATCAGCGAGACCGGCGCGATCATGGCACACGGCCCGACCGTGGCCCGGGAGTACGGCATCCCCGCCGTCATCTGCGTGCCGGACGCCACCCGGACGATCTCCACGGGTCAGCTCGTCACCGTGGACGGCGGCGCCGGAACCATCACCGTCCACTGACCGTTCCGCCACCACCGAGAAGGACGACCATGACCGACACGAAGGCATCGACGAGAGCGCGGGTGGGCCCGCTGCTGCGGCGCGCGGCCGAGGCCGAGGCCGCGATGTGGCGCAGCCTGTACCTGTGGGCGCGACGGCGTCCCCTGCCGCTGGGGCCCGGCGACGAGCCGTTCGGCTACCTCGGGGTGGTCAAGCCGATCCTCGGCATCTTCATCGGCCTGTCGGTGGTCGAGATTCCGATCTTCGACCTCATTGTCACCCACGTGGTGCCGTGGCGGCCCGCCCGCTGGATCGTGCTCGGCCTCGGCGTCTGGGGTCTGCTCTGGATGATCGGCCTGTTCGCCAGCATGACGATCCATCCACACGTCGTGGGTGACCGGGGCCTACGCGTGCGGCTCAGCTCGGGCATCGACATCTGGATCCCGTGGACGGACATCGAGGCACTGCGCAAGCGCTACCGCTCACTGCCCTCCAGCAAGTCCGTCCAGGTCGAGCAGGAGGGCGACCGTCAGGTCCTGCACATCTCGGTCGGCAGCCAGACGAGCATCGACGTCCTGCTGCGCCGGCCGACGACCTTCGACCTGCCGAAGGGCCGGTCGACGCCGATGAACGAGCTGCGGCTGTACGCCGACGACCCGGACGGTCTCCTCCGCAGCGCGCGAGGAACGCCCGCGAGCAACACCGTCAGCCGGTAGCCGCCGCGCTGACGCGGCGCCCGGATCACCCACTGTGAAACGATCGAGGCCATGCCCAAGAAGGTCGATCACCAGGAGCGACGCACCCTCATCGCGGACGCGTTGATGCGGGTCGCCGCGGATCAGGGCCTGGAGGCCGTCAGCCTCCGTCACGTGGCTGCGGAGGCCGGCGTGTCCGCCGGCATGGTCCAGCACTACTTCCGCACCAAGGACGAGATGATGGCGTTCGCCTTGAGTGTGGTCCGGGAACGCAGCCAGATCAGGGTCACCGAAGCGATGGCGCGACTGGGCGAGGACCCCTCTCCCCGGCTGCTGCTGCGTACGTTCATCGCGGCGCTCCTGCCGCTCGACGAGGGGACCCGTGACGACGGGCGGGTGGCGCTCGCGTTCCTCGCCTACACGGCGGTGCGACCGTCAGCCGCGCCCAGCCTGCGCGAGGACACCGCGCAACTGACCAGCTTCATCGCCAGCGTCCTGCCCACGAAGGACGCCGCTGCGGCGTCTGGCCTGCTGGCGCTGATGGAAGGGCTCGGCGTCTACCTGCTGGGCGGGCAGTACACCCCCAGGCAGGCGTTGGACGCGTTGGACGCCCACCTCGACCTGCTCTTCGGCTGATCGGGCGCAGGTAAGCGCGTTGGCCCCCGACCGGGGTGGCGTACAGACCACAATGAGCCGATGAGTCGCGGCCCTCGGTCCCGGCCGGTGCTGGTGGAGGAGGCTCACCGGGCGACGACCTTCGAGATCTTCTTCGACCTGGTGCTGGTTTTCGCGCTGACGCGGCTCATCGGCTTCATGGCGGAGTCGCTGGGACCGCTCACCCTGTACCAGGGGCTGCTGCTTCTGCTCTGGTTCTGGTACGCGTGGAGCTGCTACACGTGGCTGGGCAATCAGGTCCGTGCGGACGCCGGCCTGGTGCGAGCCGGCATGACCGTGGCGATGGCCGCCATCTTCGTTGCCGCGCTGGTGATTCCCGAGGCGTGGCAGCGCCACGACGGCGCGGTGAATCCTCCGGTGACCCTGGCCGTCGCCTACGCCGCCGTCCGAGGGCTGCACCTCGCCCTCATGCTCTACGCCTCGTCCGGCGATCCGCAGTATCGCCGGCAGACGCTGCGCTTCGCCGCGTCCACCACCCTCGCCTGGCTTCCGCTGTTCGTCGGGGCCGCGCTCGGCGGAACCGCGCAGACCGTGCTGTGGACGGTGGCCTTCCTGATCGACTACGGCGGCGGTCGGATCGCCACCGCCGCCAGCTTCGGGGAGGTCCGCAGCGGGGCGCACTTCGCCGAACGCCACGGACTGGTGCTGATCATCGTGCTCGGCGAGTCCCTGCTGTCGGCGGGTGGCGACGCCGATTCCATGGTGATCCGCTGGCCGGTGCTGGTGGCCGCGCTGTTCGGCTTCGCCGCGACGGTGTGCCTGTGGCGGCTCTACTTCGTGGACGCCGCGCCGGCCGCGGCAAGGGCGCTGAGCGACGCGCCGCAGCGCAGTCGGGACCGCCAACGCCTGGCGTCGGACGCGTACACCCTGGCCCACCTGCCGCTGGTCGCCGGGGTCGTCTACTTCGCCCTGGGCATCCATCTGTGCCTCGGCAGCCTGACCGACGGGACCCAACCCGGGGACGGCGGTGCGGCGTCGATGGGCTGGGCCCCGGCGATGGTGCTCTACGGCGGGGTGGTGCTCTATCTCGTCGGCCGGTTCCTGTTCCTGCGGCTGACCGTGCACACGTCGCCGGGCCAGCTCGTCGCGGCCGGCATCCTGCTCCTGCTGCTGCCCGTCGCCCGGTTCCTTCCCGCGCTGCCCGCCCTGGGTCTCCTCACCACCTTCCTCGCCGTACTGACCTGGTACGAGCGCACGGCCTGGTCCGCGCGAGCCGAGAACCGGTGACCGTGCGCTCGTCGAGCCGTCGGATCCGTCAGCGTGCGGTGGGGGCGGCCCGCGCCTTGCGGCGGCGCAGCTCGTCGGCGGAGACGAGCCAGGTGGAGTTCGTCGCGCCGAGGCCGAGGAGCACCTGGTCGAAGGCGTTTCCGTCGTTGTCGTCGGTGTAGCAGAGGCTCACCTCGCCCCAGGGGGACGCGGCGACGGCGAGGTGCTCCTGCCGACCCGTCGTGGTCTGGCTCAGCGCCTGCGCCGCCAGTCGGCCGTCGAAGGTGCCGTCCGGGTTGAGGCCCCGGGCCCACACGTCCGGACTGGCGCCGGACGCCGTCCAGCCCACCACGACGTTGTCCTCGTCGTCGATGCCGACGCCGGGCGCGACGGCCCCGGTTCCGGTGGAGACCTGAACCTCGCCGTGCCGGGCGGTGCCGGCGGCGGTGAACGAACGCGCCCAGACACCTCGGGTGCCGGTGTGGTCGGATTCCCACCCGACGGTGAAGTCGCCGGCGAAGGTCGCCGCGACGGAGGCCCGCCGCTGCTGCCCGCCGCTCTGCGCGTTGGCCGTCCGCCGTGACAGCACCACCGCGCCGTTGGAGCGGGCCAGCCGGGTCAGACCGATGTTGTACGAGCCGTTCGCGTCGGCGTCCTCGTCCCAGACCACCAGCGCCTCGCCGGACGCCGACACCGCCACGTCGGGGCGGTGGTGGGCGCCGGTCGTCTGCGAGGCCGTCACCTCGTACGCCTTGGTGGTGGCGGCGGTGAAGCCGGCGGCCCTGACAGTGGCGGGAGCGGTCCCCTGCACGTCCTCCCAGACCACGGTGAAGCCGACCGCGGCGGCGTTGGTGGGCGCGCCGTCCGGGTCGACCGCCACCTTCGGCCAGATCTGCTGTCCCGCGTCGGAGGCGTTGGCCTGCCCCGAACCGAGCACCGCGCCGCTCGGCGAGACCACCCGGTACTGAATGTTGTAGACGCCGTTGCCGTCGCCGTCGGCGGCCCAGACCACCACCGCGTTGCCCTTGTCGTCGAGCCCCACGTCGGGGCTGATGTGCCGCCAGGCGGCCCCGCTGGTGCCTCCGGTAGACAGCTTCAGCTCGTAGCCGGGCGTGCCGTCGCGAAACAGGCGCAGGTAGATCTCGCTGTGGGTGTCGTCCTCCGGAGCGGTGCTGTCCCGGTCGTCCTCCCACACCACCGCGACGTGACCGTTGCGGTTCATGGCGATGGCGGGCAGGTCCTGGTCGCCGGTGGCGACGCTGTTCGCGGTGGTCCAGGTGACCGCCTCGGCGGTCATGGCGGTCGGGGCTGGCACCACGTTCGGGACCAGCAGGGACGCGGTGAGCAGTGCGGTGATTGCGGTCATGGTGGCTCTCCCCTACCCGGCCTGCAGGCCGGGCTGGCCGTCGAGGATGACGAACGAGCGCACGGTGGACGCCGCCGCGCCGTGCTCGGTCACCGTGTTCACCGCGCGGAAGTCCGCGCGGACCTGGCTGCGGCTGATCGTGGTGCGGACGTAGCCGCGCCGGTCCGAGTAGAACTTCAGGTGCGGGTTGGCCGCCGCGTTCGGCACGGTGGTGCTGCCGCTGCCGTTGCCGGTCGAGCTGATCGAGGTGCAGACCAGCTCGGTGCCGATGGTGGCCGAGGACGGGTTGGCGTAGTCGGCCTTCAGCTCGTTGGCCCACGACCGGTGCACGTCGCCGGTGAGCACCAGCGGGTTGCGCACCCCACGCTGCTGCCAGCCGGTCTGGATCCGACTGCGGGAGGCCCGGTAGCCGTCCCACGCGTCCATGCTCGCCGCCCCGTTCGCGTCGAGCTGCTGGGCGAAAAAGACCTGCTGACCGAGGATGTCCCAGGTGCCGTAGTGCTGGGCCAGCCCGTCCAGCAGCCAGCTCTCCTGGGTGGCGCCGGTCAGCGACCGGGAGGCCAGGTCCGCGTCCGCGCAGACCTTCCAGCCGTC
The DNA here is from genome assembly GCF_050936255.1 of Micromonospora sp. CA-259024. Lineage (NCBI taxonomy): Bacteria > Bacillati > Actinomycetota > Actinomycetes > Micromonosporales > Micromonosporaceae > Micromonospora > Micromonospora sp. CA-259024. Next base: position 3,556,561 of record NZ_JBNJND010000001.1, read on the forward strand.
ACCGCAGGCCTGGTCGTCGCGGAACTGCCGCGTGTCGAGCATGTGGAAGGTGGCGAGCTGACCCCACCGGACGCGCCGGTACAGCGGGATGCTGTTGCCGTTCGCCGCCGAAGCCGGCCGCAGCGGCATGTTCTCGTAGTAGGCCCGGTACGCGGCGCTCCGCCGGGCGGTCCACTGCGCGGCGGTCAGCGTCGGGCTGCTGTCGTTGCGGACCATGGTGGCGTAGTTGTTCTCCACCTCGTGGTCGTCCGGCACGACCAACCAGGGCGCCGCCGCGTGTGCCGCCTGCAGGTCCGGGTCGGACTTGTAGAGCGCGTAGCGGCGGCGGTAGTCGGCCAGCGACACGATCTCGGCGCCGACGTGTTGCCGTACGGCGGAGGTGTTGACGCCGCCCTCGTAGATGTAGTCGCCCAGGTGCAGGATCAGCCCGGGATTGTCCTCGGCCATCCGCCGGTACGCGGTGTAGTAGCCCGCCTCGTAGTGGGCGCAGGAGGCGAAGGCCATCACCAGGTCGCGACCGAAGCTGCTCGGTGCCGGGGCGGTCCTCGTCCGCCCGACCGGGGAGATCTGACCCTGGGCGCGGAACCGGTAGTAGTAGTCGGAGTCGGCGGCGAGCCCGCCCGCGACCACGTGCACCGAGTGCGCGTCGGCGTAGCGGGCGACCACCGACCCGGACGCGACCAGCGAGGTGAACCGGTCGGTGGTGGACACCTGCCACTCGACGGTCACGTCGGCGTTGGCCATGCCGCCCTGCCCATCCGCGTTGAGCGGTGACGGTGCCAGCCGGGTCCAGAGGACCACGCTGTCGGGCGCCGGATCACCGGACGCGACACCAAGTTTGAAGGGGTACGGCACCGCGGCTCGGGCACCCACTCGGGGTGTCACCGCGATGCCGCCGGCCACGAGTCCACTGAGGACGAAGATGCGACGGCTCAGCCTTGTCATGAGCCATACCCTCGGAAACGTCGATGAACGGCGATGGGTGTGGCGCGGAAGCCGACATGACGGAATGCTGTCCGCACCAAGGCGGTCAGGTGAGCGGTGACGGGGATTCGGCGCCGGGGACCGTCAGCATCGGCGTACCGGACCCGTCCGCCGGGACACTCCAGACGTCGGGTTGGCCGTCGCTCTGGCGCAGCGTGTACGCCAGTGTCCCGCCGTCCAGCCAGGCGGCCTGGTCGTCCACGCTGTTGGTCTCGGCGGTCGCGGTGACCCGCATGGTCGCCAGGTCGAGGACCGACAGGCGCCAGCCCTTCGCCGGATCGGCGTCGATCGCCTCCTTGAACGCGACCCGGGTGCCGTCCGGTGACAGCGACGGGCACTCGACGTTCTCCTTCAACGTCTCGACCGTGCGGGCGGCGAGGTCACCCCGGACGAGGTACCTCCTGCCGCCGGTCGACATGGTCGCGTAGAAGCGGTTGTCGTCGGCGGTGAAGGTGACGCCCCAGTAGTTGACGTCCGGGTTGCGGTAGCCGCGGCCGTCCCGCGTGATCGCGAACTCTTCGAGCGAGGCCACCGTGGCGCCGGTGGTGGTGTCGAGGATCCCGGTGCGGGTGGAGAAGCCGCTGGAGGTGTAGGAGTCGCCACCGACGAACGTCGTCCAAGAGACCATCCGGCCGGAGGCCGAGACCCGGGCCCGGTTCGGCAGGCCGGGCACACTGACCGCCCGCGTCTGGCGCAGTGCCGCGTCGAGCACGACAACCTGGTACGACCATGCCGTCTCCGGTTTCAGGCAGACACCGGTACCGGCCGCGGCGTACACCCGGAGGCATTCCAGGCCGGAGACGATACGCGGCCCGGCGGGGTCGGTCGTGGCGACGGTGGAGACATGCCGGTCGGTGATCGCCAGCAGGCGCGGGCCAGGTGCCAGGGTGACCGCCTGCTGGCCGGTGACGGGCGGGGGCGTCCGGGCAGGTTCGGCCGCGGTGGCCACGTAGCCGGCCGCCACGCTGCCCAGCAGCACGGCCGAGGCGACCAGCACGCCGAGCTTCGCTCGGGTCGACATCGCGGTCATCGGGGCACCTTCCGGGTGGTGAGTCGGGACGGAGAGGCCAGCAGGAGCAGCGTGGCGACCAGGACGCCGGCGACGGCGAGGGCCGCCGCGCGGATCGCGTTCTCCGGCCCCCACGCCTGCCAGGCGAGACCGAACAGGACGGAGGAGACGAGGTACGCCAGGGCCTGCCCGGTCTGGACCAGCGCGATTCCGGTGGTCCGCAGCCGTGCCGGCAGCACCGGGCCGGCGAGCGCGATGAGCACGCCGTCGGTGGCCGCGTAGAACGCGCCGTACAGCGTCAGGGTCAGGGCGATCAGCGGCCAGCCGTCGACCGGGCCGGCCAGCAGCAGGTACGTCGCGCCGAGGGCTGTGTATCCGCCGATCACCACCGGCAGTCGGCCGATCCGGTCGGCGAGTACGCCGAGCGGGGCGGCGAGCACCAGGTAGGCAAGGCTGGTCCCCACCGCGAGCAGCGGAAACCAGCGCAGGCCGAGGTCCTCGCGGCGCTGCAGCAGCAGGTAGACGAAGCCGTCGCCGATGGTGGCCAGCCCGAGCATCGCCGCGGCCAGCACCAGCCGGCGGGCGGGTCCGCTGCGGAGCAGGCCGATCGCCTCGCGGACGGAGACCTTCGGGTCGTTCGGGCCGTCCGTCGCCGCACCGGGCGGCCGCTCGCGAACGAAGAGCACCAGCACCACGACGGCCAGGGCGGCGATGCAGAAGCTGGTGACGAAGACCGCGTCGTACGACTGCCCGACGACCAGCAGGACCGCGAACGCGGCCAGCGGCCCGAGGAAGGCACCTACGCTGTCCATCGCCCGGTGCACCCCGAACGCACGACCCAACGCCTCAGGTGGCGTGGAGAGCGTGATCAGCGCGTCGCGCGGCGCGCTGCGCACACCCTTGCCGAGCCGGTCGACGGCGATGACGGCGCCGATCGCCGGTATCGACCGGCCGGCGACCAGCAGACCGAGCTTCGCGACCGCCGAGAGCGTGTAGCCGACACCGGCGATCAGCTTGCGCCGTCGGAACCGGTCGGCAGCGAAACCACCGACGATCCGCAGCAGCGCGGTGGCCCCGGTGTGTACGCCGTCGAGCACGCCGAAGGCCACCGGACTGAGCTGCAGGCCCAGCACCAGATAGAGCGGCAGGACGGCGGCCACCATCTCGGCGGAGACGTCGGTGATCAGACTGACCGTGCCGAGGGCGACGACGTTGCCGCTGACCATCGCGAACCGTCGGCGCCGTGGCCCGGATTCGGGTGGTTCGGCGACCGGTCGGGAGACGGTCGACAGGTACACGAGCATCTCCTCGGATCGACGGCTGACGGTCAGCCATCGTCCGTACTCATCGGACCGCGCACAACGGACCCCGCGTGGCGGCCGGGCGAGGTACGGGTGAACGCACCCCCAACACCGAGGTGTTCGCCTGCCGGGACGCACTGTTCATCCACTCGTCGCCGGCCGGCTCATCGACCTTCCTACATTCCTTGCGCTCTTCCCCCGATACGAAGGAGTCCGGAGTGGACATTCGATTCCCCCGTCCGTCGGTGACACTGGGGGCGGTCGCGGTGCTCGTCGCCGCCACCGCCACCGTCGTCGTGACCGGCGCTGGCGCGGCGTCGGCAGCGAGCGTGACCTTCACGCCGGTCGCCGACACCTACGTCCAGAGCGACGCGGCCTCCACCAACTACGGCACGTCCACGCAGGTCGTGGTGGACAACTCGCCCGTGCGACGCTCGTTCCTGCGCTTCACCGTGAGCGGTGTCAGCGGCACGGTGACCAGCGCCAAGCTGCGACTGCGCACAATCAGCGGCAACAGCGGCAGCGACGCCGGTGGCACGTTCCGCCGGATGTCCAACACGACATGGTCGGAGACCGGCACCACCTGGAACAACCAGCCGGCCATCGACGGAGCCACGCTCGGCACGATCGGCGCGGTCAGCGGCAACACCTGGTACGAGGTCGACGTCACGGCCGCCGTCACCGGCAACGGCACGTACAGCTTCGGTGCGACCTCCGCCAGTGGTGACGGCGCCTACTACGACACCCGCGAGAGCGGAGCCGACGCCCCACAGTTGGTGGTCACCACCGGCACCACGACGCCCCCGTCCGGGGACCCGGTGTTCGTCGGTGCCGGCGACATCGCCAACTCCGGCTCCGGCGACAGCGCCACCGCGACGCTGCTCGACAGCATCCCGGGGACGGTCTTCACCACCGGCGACAACGTCTACGACGACGGCACCGCGTCGCAGTTCAACAGCTACTACGAGCCCACCTGGGGTCGGCACAAGGCGCGCACCCGTCCGTCGCCGGGCAACCACGACTACAACACCTCGGGCGCGACCGGCTACTACAACTACTTCGGTACGTCTGCCGGCCCGAGCGGGCGGGGCTACTACTCGTTCGACCTCGGCAACTGGCACATCGTGTCGCTGAACTCGAACATCAGCATGTCGGCGGGCTCGGCGCAGGAGCAGTGGCTGCGCGCGGATCTGGCCGCCAGCAGCAAGCCGTGCACCATGGCGTACTGGCACCACCCGCTGTTCACGTCCAGCTCCAACCACGCACCCTCGACGTCGACGCGTCCGCTGTACAAGGCGCTCTACGACAACAACGCCGACGTCGTGGTGTGGGGGCACAACCACGTGTACGAGCGGTTCGCCCCGATGAACCCGGCCGGTGACGCCGACGCCAGCCGGGGTCTGCGCAGCTTCGTCGCCGGGATGGGCGGTGCGAGCCACTACAGCTTCGGCACCATCCAGCCCAACAGCGAAGCCCGCAACAGCTCGGCGTACGGGGTCCTGAAGTTCACCCTGCACGCCAGCAGCTACGACTGGCAGTTCGTGCCGGTTGCCGGACAGACCTACAACGACAGTGGCACCGGCACCTGCCACTGACCGCGTGATCCCGCTGCGCCGATCGCGGCGCAGCGGGATCACCCCCGACCTCGCCGATCTTGCACTTCCTGTTCCCGCTTTTGCCGCATAAGCCGCAACACGTCAACACAAAGTGCAAGATCGCGGATCGGTTCCGCTCCAGCGTCAGCGGGCCGCGCCAGCGCGGCGCTTGTTGTAGACGTCGAAGGCGACCGCGACGAGCAGGACGAGGCCCTTCACCACCGACTGTGTCGACTGGTCGATGCCCATCAGCTGCATGCCGTTGCTCATCACCGCCATGATCAGACCGCCGACCATCGCGCCCACCACGGTGCCCACCCCACCGGTGACCGCCGCGCCGCCGATGAATGCCGCGGCGATCGCGTCCAGCTCGAACATGTTGCCGGCAGCGGGCTGCGCGCCGTTGGACCGCGAGGAGTAGATGACGCCGGCCACCGCCGCCAGGAAGCCCATGTTAACGAACATCCAGAAGTTGACGGTGCGGACCTTCACCCCGGACAGTGCCGCCGCGGACAGGTTGCCGCCGATCGCGTAGACCTGGCGACCGAAGACCGTACGCCGGGTGAGCAGGCCGTAGACCAGCACCAGGACCGCCAGGATGATCAGCACGATCGGCAGGCCACGGGCGTGCGCCAACTGCCAGGCGAAGTACATGAGCACCGCGCCGACCAGCACGACCCGGGCGACGAACAGCGGGAACGACTCGACGGGCTGCTGGTAGCGGATGCGGGCCACGCGGGTGCGGAAGCCGCTGACCGCGTACCCGGCCACGGCCACGGCGCCGATCAGCAACGTGAAGGCGTCGAAGCCGTTCCCGCCGAGCAGGCCGTTGAGGAAGCCCGCCGCGACCTGCTGGTACTCGGAGGGGAACGGCGACAGCGAGATGTTGTCGAGTACCCGCAGGGTGAGACCCCGGAACAGCAGCATTCCGGCCAGGGTCACGATGAAGGCCGGAATGCCGGCGTACGCCACCCAGAACCCGTGCCAGGCGCCGACCGCGACGCCGACGACCAGCGCGGCCACGACGCCGACCCACCAGGGATAGCCCTGCTGGATCACCAGGACTGCGGACACCGCTCCGGTCAGGGCGACGACCGACCCGACCGACAGGTCGATGTGCCCACCGATGATCAGGATGACCATGCCGATCGCGAGGACCAGGATGTACGAGTACTGAAGGACGATGTTGGTGATGTTGCCGGGGCTCAGCAACACCCCGTCGGTCAGGATCGCGAAGAGCCCGACGATGACGACCAGGGCGACGTAGATCCCGCTCTGCCGCAGGTTGTTCAACACCAGCGCCCGCAGGTCGCTCGTCCCGCTGTGCAGGGCGGCGGCGGGTGTGCTGTCCGGGGGCGTCGGGCGCTCCGTCGAAGGGGTCTTGATGCTGGTCATCCGACGAGCTCCTTGTCCTTGGTCATCAGCTCCATGAGGCTCTCCTGAGTCGCCTCGGCCACCGGCATCTCGCCTGTGATCCGGCCGGCGGCGAGGGTGTAGATGCGGTCGCACATTCCGAGCAGCTCCGGCAGCTCGGAGGAGATGACGATCACCGCCTTGCCGGCGGCCACCAGCCGGTTGATGATCGTGTAGATCTCGTACTTGGCGCCGACGTCGATGCCCCGGGTGGGTTCGTCGAGGATCAGCACGTCCGGGTCGGTGAACAGCCACTTCGACAGGACGACCTTCTGCTGGTTGCCCCCGGAGAGCTTGCCGACCACCGCCATGACGCTGGTCGTCCTGATGTTCATCTCCTGGCGACTCGCCTCGGCAACCTTGATCTCCTCGTTGCCGTTCACCCAGCCCAGGCGGGACAGCCGGTCCAACGCGGCGGCGGACACGTTGCGCCGCACGTCGTCGATGAGGTTGAGGCCGTACCGCTTGCGGTCCTCGGTGACGTAGGCGATGCCGTTGTCGATCGCCTCGGCGACGGTACGCGCCTGCACCTCCCGTCCGCGGACGAAGAGTCGGCCCCGGATGTCGCGCCCGTAGGACTTACCGAAAACGCTCATCGCCAGCTCGGTCCGGCCGGCGCCCATCAGACCCGCGATGCCGACGACCTCACCGGCGCGTACGGACAGGCCGACGCCCTCGACGACCATCCGGTCCTGGACCGGGTGCCGCACCGTCCAGTCCTCGATGCGGAGGACCTCCTCGCCGGGGGACGACTCGCGGTCGGGGTAGAAGCTGTCGAGGTCGCGCCCGACCATGCCCCGGATGATCCGCTGCTGGCTCACGTCGTCGGATTTCATGTCGAGCGTCTCCACCGCGCGCCCGTCCCGGATGACGGTGGTCGAGTCGGCGATGGCGGTGATCTCGTTGAGCTTGTGCGAGATCATGATGCAGGTGATGCCCTGCTCCCGGAGTGCCCGCAACAGGTCGAGCAGGTGAGCCGAGTCGATGTCGTTGAGCGCGGCGGTCGGCTCGTCCAGGATGAGCAGGCGCACCTTCTTCGACAGCGCCTTGGCGATCTCCACCAGTTGCTGCTTGCCGACACCGAGCTGGATGACCGGGGTCACCGGGTTCTCGTGCAGCCCGACGGAGGCCAGCAGCTTCCCCGCTTCGGCGTTGGCCAGGTTCCAGTCGATGAGCCCGCCTCGGCCGCGTCGCTCGTTGCCGAGGAAGATGTTCTCCGCGATCGACAGGTACGGCACCAGGGCGAGCTCCTGGTGGATGATGACGATGCCGTTGGCCTCGCTGTCGCGGATGCCACGGAACTGCACCGGTTTGCCGTCGAAGAGGATCTCACCGTCGTACGAGCCGGACGGGTGGACACCGGACAGCACCTTCATCAGGGTGGACTTGCCGGCGCCGTTCTCGCCGCAGATGGCATGGATCTCTCCGCGGCGCACCGCGAGGGTGACGTCCTCCAGCGCGGTCACGCCGGGGAAGGTCTTGGTGATGCGACGCATCTCGAGGATGGTGTCGTCCATGGTCACTGTCCTCCGTCAGGTCTGGACGCGGTACGCCCAGGCGTCAGGCCCGGCGGATGACCGCCGGGCCCGACGAGTGGCTTACTTCTTGGCCTGACCGGCGGCGACCTCTTCCGCCGTCCAGTAGCCGGAGTCGATCAGCGTAGCCTTGATGTCGTCCTTGTAGACGGTGGCGATCGGCAGCAGGTACGCCGGGACGACCTTGACGCCGTTGTTGTACGTCTGCGTGTCGTTGGCCTGCGGCTGCTTCTTCTGCAGGAACGCCTCGGCGGCGTTCACGGCCTGGTCGGCCAGCAGGCGGGTGTCCTTGAAGACCGTGGAGCTCTGCACGCCATCGTTGATCAGCTTGATCGAGGCGATCTCCGCGTCCTGACCGGTCACCACCGGGAGCTTCTTCGCGCCGCCGCCGTAGCCGGCGTTCTGCAGGGCGGTGATGATGCCTCGGGAGATGCCGTCGTACGGCGACAGCACACCGTCGACCTTCGAGCCGTCGTTGTAGCTGGAGGTGAGCAGGTTCTCCATCCGCTTCTGCGCGGTCTCCTGCTGCCACCGCAGGATGGCCACCTGCTCGGGGGTGGTCTGCTTGGACTTGACCCGCAGCGTGCCGTTGTCGATGAACGGCTTCAGCGTGTCCATCGCACCGCCGAAGAAGTACTGGGTGTTGTTGTCGTCCAGGGAGCCCGCGAACAGCTCGATGTTCAGCGGCCCCTTGGCCGTGCCCTTCGAGCCGTCCTTGTTCAGCAGGCCGAGACCGACGAGCAGCGCGGTGCCCTGGGCGACGCCGACCTTGTAGTTGTCGAAGCTGACGTAGAAGTCGACGTCCTTGCTGCCGCGGATCAACCGGTCGTAGGAGATGACCGGGATCTTCGCGGCCGCAGCGGCCTGTAGCTGGCTGCTGAGCGCCGTGCCGTCGATCGCCGCGAGGATCAGGACGTCCGCGCCCCGGGTGATCATCTGGTCGACCTGCTGCGACTGCGTGGGGATGTCGTCGCCGGCGTACTGGAGGTCGACCTTGTAGCCCTTCGCCTCCAGCTTCGACTTCACCGCGTTGCCGTCGGCGATCCACCGCTCGGACGTCTGGGTCGGCATCGACACACCGATGGTCAAGTCGCTGGGCTTGTCGCCGCCGGTGTTGCCACCGCTGCCCGCACCCTCGCCACTGCACGCCGCCAGGCTCAGCGCCAGCACCGCGCCGCCGAGAGCAACCAGGAATCTCCTGCCCACGGGCCTCTCCTCTCTGGACTCCCCCGTCGACTGCCGGGGCCAACTGTCATCTTTCGGGTAGTGTTAGCGCTCACATAGGGCACGTCAACACCTGATCCGAAATACCGGTGTCACGGTCTCGTAACGGAGGCGCTGTGGCAAGCGGGTCGGCGGGAGCGCTCCACTCGAAGCGCAGGTCGCGGCGACTCGCCGCCCCCGGCGGCTGGCCCACACAGACCGGTGCCCGCGGACGACGGCGTCGTCCGCGGGCACCGGCACTGCCGGAGGATCAGGTGGGCTGCCGCGACCGGGTCGGCCGGCGGAGCCGCCCAGCTACCGCTGCGACCACCGCTGGTTCGCCGCCGCGGTACAGGTCCAGAGGATCACCGTGGTGCCGTTGGCCGTGCCGTTGTTGTTGACGTCCAGGCAGAGCCCGGACTGCGCGGCGCTGATCGTGCCGTTGGCGTTGAGGGTCCACCGCTGGTTGGCCCCACCGTTGCAGTCCCAGATCTGCACCCGGGCGCCGGCCGTGGCGTTGACCGGCGCGTCCAGGCACTTGCCGAGAGCCTGCAGGGTCTGCCCGTTGACGGTCCAGCTCTGGTTGGCGGCGCCGTTGCAGTCCCAGATCACCGGCTGGGTGCCGTTGCTCGTGTTGCTCTGCGGGACGTCCAGGCAGCGACCCGAGGCGGCACTGACGAACGCCTTCGACGTCGGCGGCGTGGTCGTGCCGCCACCACTGACCCGGAACACCACCGTGCCGTGCCCGGGGACGCTGGCACTGATCGCCCCGCTGCTGGAGCTGGTGCCACCGGTCCACGCGTCCACCAGCGTGAACGACGTGCCGGACTTGCCGACGGCGGCGGCCGTGGTGGAGATCGTCGTCGTCGAGGAGCCCTGGTTGAACAGGGCGACGGCGACGTCACCGTTGGCGAGCCGCTTGGCCAGCACCCGACGCGTCCCGTCGAACGACACCTGCGTCCCCTGCAACCCGAGCGGGTCCTGGTTGATCGCGATCAGGTTGGCGTTCTTGAGGATGGTCTGGGTCGCGGAGTCCATGTTCCGGACGTCGTTGCCGGCGATCAGCGGCGACGCCATGACCGCCCACATCGCGAAGTGGCTGCGCATCTCCGTGTCGGTCATGCCGCCGCGACCGACCTCCATCATGTCCGGGTCGTTGAACCCGCCTGGGCGCGCGTACGACGCCAGCGGAACGGTCACGTTGATGATGTTCTGGATGCCCATCGGGTAGCCATTGGTCTGGCCGGTGTTCCACGCGTTGGTGATGTCCTCGGTGGTGCGCCACATGTTGGCCACGTCGCCCCAGTTGCGCTGCGGGCCGGTCTTGGCGTGGATGCTGTTGGAGTTGATGCTGTAGACGATCGGTCGGCCGGTGGCGGCCAGCGCGTCACGCATCCGGGCGAAGGTGGCCACCTGGTCGTCGATGCTGCCCTCCGGCGAGCACCAGTCGTACTTGAGGAAGTCGACACCCCAGGCGGCGAACTGGCGCGCGTCCTGGGCCTCGTGGCCTCGGCTGCCGGTCGCGCCCGGGTAGGCGCCGAAATACTGTGCGCACGTCTTGTCGACCGGCACCTGGTAGATGCCGAACTTCAGGCCCCGGGCGTGCAGGTAGTCGCCGAGCGCCTTCATCCCACTGGGGAATCGCCCCGGGTCCCCCTGGAGGTTTCCGGAGGCGTCCCGGTTCGGGTTGAACCAGCAGTCGTCGACCACGACGTACTGGTAACCCAGGTCCCGCATCCCGCTGCTGACGATCGCATCCGCTGTCTGCCGGATCAGCGTCTCGTTGATGTTGCAGCCGAAGGAGTTCCACGAATTCCAACCCATGGGTGGGGTGCGCGCCACCCCGTTGTCCAGTGCCTGCGCCGCTGGGGCGCGGAGGCCGACCAGAGCGCCGGCGAGTAGCAAGCCGGCCGCCAGCACGCTTCCCCAGCGACGACCTCGGGTGATGCGGTTCATCGAGCCTCCTTGTCGGCGGCGCCCGCCCATGACTACGATCTCTGGCCGGTAGGGCGATAGTTGGACGCCAATTGTTGTTAGCGCTAACAGAGACGTCCATCATGTTACGGCGGCATTTCCTGAGGTTCAATACCTTCCCACTCCCGCATCGCACAGCATCGATAGCCGATGACGCTGATCGATTGAGATGCGTCTTATCGACTGGGCAGAACCGGCATCGAGATGAGGTGATGCGTTGGCGCCCACCATCCGGAACGCACCGGGTGGCCGAGCATCGACCGGCACCCACCAGAAACGGGCGGTGACGTTGGCGGGACCCGTGCGAGCGGTTGCGCCGGGTGAGTTCTGGTTGGCCCCGGCCGTCAGCGCGGCGGTGGGGCGACGCTCTCGCGGGCGACCAGGGCCGGGGCGATGGTCTGCCGCAGCGCGCCGCCGGTGCCCGACTCGATCTGGGTCAGCAGCATCTGCAGGCTCGCCCGCGCCACCGCGTCGAAGTCCGGGCGGACGGTGGTCAGCGGCGGGATGAAGTATGCCGCCTCGGGCACGTCGTCGAAGCCGACCACGCTGATGTCGTGCGGGACGCGCCGACCGAACTCGTGCAACGCTCGCAGCACGCCCAGCGCGAGATGGTCGTTGGCGGTGAAGACCGCGGTCACCTCTGGCATCCGCGCCAACATCTGCCCACACCGGTAACCCGAGGCGGCGGACCAGTCCCCCGGCATCAGCGGCGGCGGATCCACCCCAGCCGCCAGCAGTGCCTCCCGCCAGCCGTCGATCCGGCCGACGCTGTCGAACCAGTCGGACGGCCCCGAGACGTGCCAGACGGTGCGATGCCCGGCGTCCAGGAGGTGCTGGGTCGCGGCCCGGGCACCCGCCACCTGGTCGACCGTCACCAACGGCACGGGCCGACTCGGGTCACCGTCGACGGTGACCAGCGGGACATCCTTCGGCAGGCGTTCCAACGCCTCACCCGCCGACTCCACGGGTGCGATGACCACGATGCCGGCGACCCGGTGCGAGAGGTGCCGCTCAACGGCGGCGGAGATGGAACGGTGGTCCAGGTTTCGTACGCTGCCGACACTGACCGCGAAACCCTCTGCCGCGGCGGTCTGCTCCAACGCGGCCAGCAACGAAGCCGGACCGTAGAGCGTCGTGTTCTGTGCGACCACACCGATGACCTGCGATCGACCGGTCACCAGGGCGCGAGCCGCGCCGTTCGGGCGGTAGCCGAGTTCGGCGATCGCCGCCCGCACCCGCAGCCGGGTCTGCTCACGGACGTTGGGATGCCCGTTGAGCACCCGCGACACCGTCTGATGGGAGACACCGGCCAGACGAGCGACGTCCGTCATCGCGGGACCGTGGACCGCCATTGCACTCCCCCCGCTACATCTCCGGCCCGCGGCCCGTCGACGTCGACTGGAGCGGCCCGGCCCGATCCCCCTCGCTCAGCCACCACGCCGGTGCTGAATCCCAGGTGACCAGCGCTGGATCGCCGATAGTCTACGCCAGCTACCGCCCCGGACACGGCACGGCTTTGCGGGGACTGCCGGACGCCACGACGCCACATGCCCCATGCTCCCGCGCCGAGCATTCAGCCGATCGGCGTGCGGCACGACCGCGGGCGGCACCCGGACCTGCTCCACGCTCCTGGACAGAGCGTGGAGCAGGTCGGCAGGGACATGACGTGGTGGTGCGGCCTTCACGTGCCGGACATGTACACGCTTGCCGGCGTCACCCGTCAGGCCGATCGCCGTGTGACTGGTGTCACGGGGTCGCCAGGTCGAACCGCCGTACCGTGACCGCACCGCCGAGCGCCTGGGTCGCGTGGTTGAAGATGGCGAACCGGTAGCCCATGAAGAACTGCCAGTTGTTGGCCAGGGTCAGGGCGTTGCCGAACGAGGTGAAGGTGACCCCGTCCGTGCTGTACGAGAAGCGGGCCTGTCGGCCGGAGCCGGGTCTGATGTCGGCGTTGGCGCGCAACCAGATCCGGCCACCGGAGACGGCGGTGCTCGCCACCTCGCTGCCGGTGCTGGTGGTGTTCCAGCTGCCGTCCATCGTGAGGCCGTTCTGCATGACCAGGCGTGTGATGCCGTTGTCGCGGCGGACCCCGATCCAGGCCGACGAGTTGCGCAGCACCGCCAGGCCGGTGCGGTCACCGTCGCGCATCGTGGAGTAGTCCAGCTCGATGGTGGCGGTGGAACTGGGCCCCTGGATCCGGTGGGTCAGCGTGTTGCGCGCGGCGTACAGGTCGCCGGTGACGGTGGCGGTCTGCAGGCGCAGCCCGTTGTTGACCGACCAGTTGTTGTTGTCGGGGTTGTGGTTCCACTCCCACTGCGGCCCGAGAGTGGTGCCGGCGAACGTGTCGGTGCCGGTGAGCGGCTTCACCGCCCGCGGCGGTGCGGGCAGGTTCGGCACCGGGTACGAGCTGCCCCAGGCGCCGTTGACGGTCTGCACCTGCGGCCAGCCGTCGCTGGTCCAGGTGATCGGGGCCATCGCCGGCATGCGGCCACCGGGGTAGGCGTCGACGAAGGCCATGTAGTACCAGGCGCCGTTCTGGGTCTGCACCAGCCCGCCCTGGTGCGGCACCCCGCCGCCGGAGATCGGGCCGGGCATGTTGAGCAGCACCTGACGCTGCTCGTACGGGCCGAAGGGGCCGTTTGTCGACTTCAGCACGTACTGGCCGTTGGCGGGGCGGGTGAGCCAGATGTAGTAGGCGCCGTTGCGCTTGTAGAACCGGGCGCCCTCCAGAGTCCCGATGCTCGACGGCGTCGTGTACACCTGCTGGGCGCGGACCTGGGATCGCCCGTCGGCGGACAGCTGCGCGACGCTGATGGTGCCGTTGCCGTACGCCACGTACATGGTGTCGTTGTCGTCGATCAGCATTCCGGCGTCGTAGTAACAGTTCGGAATGGTCGCGTGCCGGCTCCAGGTGCCGTCGACGGCGGACGCGGTGTAGATGTGGGTCTGCGCGAAGTCGATGCACCCGGCCCAGTAGAACGTCCGGTTGCTCGGCCGGAAGTTCAACGTCGAGGCCCAGATCCCGTTGACGTACGCCCGGCCGCCGCTCATGTCGTACTTCGACCCGAAGTCCAGCCGGGGTACCGAGTGACCGGCGAACTCCCAGTTGACCAGGTCGTACGAGCGCAGCACCGGCGCACCCGGCGAGTAGTGCATGGTGGACGCCGACATGTAGTAGACGTTGTCGACCCGGATGATGTCGACGTCGGCGAAGTCCTGCCACACGACCGGGTTCGGGTACGACGTGCCGGGGTTGCCGCCGCTGACGGCGACGAGCTGCCACTGCTGGTTGTTGCCACCCCAGTCGTCGTACTGCACCACGTTCCCACCATCGGCGGTCGAGGCGCTCTGCACCTCGACCGCCTTGTTGCTGTTCCGGTTGATCAGCCGCACGTAGCCGCCGGCCGAATCCGCCAACCGGAACTGCTGGTTGGTGCCGTTGCCGTCCGCCCACTGCACCACCGCGGCACCATTCGCGGTGGAGAAGTTGTAGATGTCGAGCACCTTGCCCGAGTGCCGCGACTTCAACCGGTAGTAACCGCCACCGGAGTCCACGAACTGCCACTGCTGCCACGCACCGTCGTTACGCGTCCACTGTGTGATCCGCGCACCGTCGTTCGTCGCCTGGTTGTACACGTCCAGCGCCTTACCGCTGTTGCGGTTCACCAACACGTACCAAGCGTTGGTGTCCACCGTCGCGGCCGACGCGGCCGTCGGTGCGACCGCCGCGAGAGCGCCGCCGACCACCACCGCGACCGCCGCGGCGGCGACGCGCGACAGCCACCCACGCCCCCGCACCGGTGGTGCTACCCAGGGAACCCGACCGATGGCAACCATGATCCTCCTTCGACGAAGTGAACCGAACGGTCTGGGTCGGTATCCGCGGCACCGGGCGGCGTGCCGAGCTGGCCGAATCGCAGAATGTGATCGCTAACATCACCGCCCGTGGCGTGCGGCACTGATCTGCCGGGCACGGGAAGAGAGATGATCGCGGCCGGGCCAGCCACAGACATCGACCGTCTTGGTTATAGACTGTGAGCGATAACACGCCCTTAGTCAAGACGTAACCCACACGGCTCGTGGTCGTGCTAGGCCGGCACGCAGACGGGTGGCCGGCCCCTGCCCGAGGGATGCAGGCAGGGACGGACCACCCGTCATGGACGCGGCGGGGCCGCGTGGGTCAGAAGCCGCGGGCCAGCCGGTAGTAGGCCTGGTTCCAGCGGATCTCGTCGGCGAAGCGGCGAGGCTCCGTCTCGGCGTCGATGACGACGAGTTCGGTGCGGCTCATCTCCGCCAGGTCGTGCAGCTCCTCCACGCCCACCGCCTGCGACAGCACAGTGTGGTGCGGGGCGCCCGCGGTGATCCACGCCTCGGCCGAGACCGGCAGATCGGGGCGCGGACGCCAGACAGCCCGGGCGACCGGCAGCCGGCGCAGCGGCTGCGGCGGGGACACCACGTCGATCTCGTTGGCCACGAGCCGGAAGCGCTCCCCCATGTCGGCCAGCCCGAGCACCACGGCCGGACCGGGCGCGGCGTCGAACACCAGCCGGACCGGGTCCTCCCGGCCACCGATGCTCAGCGGATGGATCTCCACGTTGGGCACGTCGGAGGCGATGGTCGGGCAGACCTCCAGCATGTGGGCGCCGAGCACCAGCTCGTTGCCCGGGGTGAGGTCGTAGGTGTAGTCCTCCATGAACGACGTGCCGCCGCTCACGCCCACCGACATCGCCTTGAGGGTGCGGACCAGGACCGAGGTCTTCCAGTCGCCCTCGCCGCCGAAGCCGTAGCCGTCCGCCATCAACCGTTGCACGGCGATGCCCGGCAGCTGACGCAGCCCCCCGAGGTCCTCGAAGTTCGTCGTGAAGGCCCGGAACCCGCCCGCGTCCAGGAAGGCGCGCATGCCCAGCTCCAGGCGCGCGGCGTACCGCAGCGAGTCGTGCTGCTCGCCGCCGGGCAGCAGCTCGCCGACGATGCGGTAGGTGTCCTCGTACTCCTTGACCAGGTCGTCCACCTGCGCGTCGGTGACCTCGCCGACCACCTCGACCAGGTCGTTGACGCCGTAGGTGTTGACCGAGACCCCAAACCGCAGCTCGGCCTCGACCTTGTCGCCCTCGGTCACCGCGACGTCGCGCATGTTGTCACCGAAGCGGGCCAGGCGCAGCGACCGCATCGCCGACCAGCCCAGCGCGGCGCGCGCCCACGCCCCGACCCGGGTGGTCACCCGCGGGTCGCTGACGTGCCCGGCCACCGTCTTACGGGCCACCCCGAGACGAGTCTGGATGTACCCGAACTCGCGGTCGCCGTGGGCGGCCTGGTTCAGGTTCATGAAGTCCATGTCGATGTCGTTCCACGGCAGCAGAACGTTGGCCTGGGTGTGCAGGTGCAGCAGCGGTGTCTGCAACGCATCCAGACCGGAGATCCACATCTTGGCCGGCGAGAACGTGTGCATCCAGGCGATGACCCCGACGGCACCCTGAGCGGCGGCGTCCCGGCAGACCTGCAGGATCTCACCGCTGTTGGTCAGGACGGGCTTCCAGACCACGCGGGCGGGAATCTGCGGCGAGTCGTCGAGCGCGGCCGCGATCTGACGGGACTGCTCGGCGACCTGCCGGAGCGTCTCCTCGCCGTACATGCCTTGGCTGCCGGTGAGGAACCAGATCTCGGGTTCGGTGTGTGGTGCCATGGGGTTGCCTTCCGCGAGAGGGGCGGTCACTTGTAACGGATTCCGATGAGGCGCTGCAGGAGGATGAATGCGAAGAGCAGACCCCCGATCACGATCTTGGTCCACCAGGAGTTGAGGCTCCCGTCGAAGGTGATGAGGGTCTGGATCACGCCCAGGACCAGGACGCCGAGCACCGTGCCGAAGACGTAGCCCGCGCCGCCGGTGAGCACGGTGCCCCCGATGACGACGGCGGCGATGACGTCCAGCTCCATGCCGACGGCGATCAACGGCGCGCCGGAGAGGGTGTAGAAGGACAGCAGGATCCCCCCGATCGCGGAGCACAGGCCGCTGATCGTGTAGACGGCGATCCGGGTCCGCCCCACCGGCAGGCCCATCAGCAGGGCCGACTGGGGGTTGCCGCCAATGGCGTACACGTTGCGGCCCAGCCGGGTGTAGGCCAGCGTGTACGCGGCGACGGCGAGCACGACGAAGGCGATCAGCACGCTGATCGACACGAAGTTGCCCCGGGGGTCGCCGATCCGCTCCTGCGACATCCTGGTCCAGAACCCGTCGGTGATCGGGATGGACGAGCCGGAGATGAACGTGCACATCCCCCGGGCGAAGAACATCCCGGCGAGCGTGACGATGAACGGCTGAATCTCGAAGAAGTGGATGACGCAGCCCATCAGCAGGCCGAGCGTCGGACCGATGAGCAGGGCGATGACGAGCACCAGCGCCGCCGGCAGCCCCTCCTGGAGCAGCCAGGCCGACACCATCGCCGTCATGGCGACGACGGACCCGACCGACAGGTCGATGCCGCCGGTGAGGATCACGAAGGTCATCCCGATCGCGACCACGAGCAGGAAGCCGTTGTCGATGAAGACGTTGAAGATGACCTGCACGTTGGAGAACGCCGTGTACTGGGACACGCCTATGCCGTACATGACCAGCAGTAGGGCGAGCGTGGCCAGCACCGGCACCTGCCGCCTCGGCAGCCGCAGCCAGCTCGGGCGCGCGGTGAGCGATCCAGTGGTCATGCCGGGACCTGCTCCTTCGGCTTGTCGGCGATGGCGCTGGGCGGCGGTGCGTTGCGCCTACGGCGGGCGAACCGGGCCCGGAAGGCCGGCGCCTGGATGAGGCAGACCGCGATCACGACGACCGCTTTGAACAGCAGCGCGGTCTGCGGGGAGATGTTCATGGCGTACACCGTGGTGGTCAGGGTCTGAATGATCAGCGCGCCGACGATCGTGCCGCTGAGGAAGAACCGGCCGCCCGCGAGGGACGTGCCGCCGATGACCACCGCGAGGATGGCGTCGAGCTCGACCCAGAGGCCGGCTGCGTTGCCGTCGGCGCTGGAGACGTTGGCCGTCATCATGAACCCGGCGATGGCGGCGCAGCCCGCGCTGAGCACGTACGCGAGGAAGATGACCCGGCCGGAGCGGATGCCCGCGAGTCGGCTCGCCTCGGCGTTACCGCCCACCGACTCGACGATCATGCCGAGTGCGGTGCGGCGGGTGAACGCGGCGACGAGCAGGGCCGCGGCGAGGGCGATGAAGATGGCCAGCGGCAGGGTCAGCAGGTGGCCCAGCCCGATCGCCCGGTACGGCTCGGAGTTGATGGTGATGATCTGACCCTCGGTGATCAGCTGGGCCAGCCCTCGGCCGGCCACCATCAGGATCAGCGTGGCGATGATCGGTTGGATTCCGATCACGGCCACCAGCACCCCGTTCCAGGCGCCGAGCACGAGCGAGACCCCCATCGCCATCGCGAGGGCGGTCAGGACCACGGTAAGGCTGTTCTGGTCGGGCTGCTTGCTGATGTACATGCAGGCGATCGCGCCGCTGATCGCGCAGAGCGAACCGACCGACAGGTCGATGCCACCGGTCGAGATGACCAGGGTCATGCCCAGCGCGACGAGGATCAGCGGCGCGCTCAGCCGCAGGATGTCGATCGGCGTGCCGTACAGGTGCCCGTCCTTGAGCTCGATGGACAGGAACCCGGGCCGGTAGATCGTGTTCGCGGCGAGCATGACGACCAGCACGGCGGCGGGCCAGAACAGCCGGTGACCGGTCAACGTCCGGTAACGGTCCATGGTGGCGTTCATCGGTCTGCCTCCTCCCGGTGGGACCCACTGGCGATGGTCTGCATGATGCGGTCGGCGTCGAGGCTGTCGTCGTTGGCGAGCTGCGCGACCATCTGCCGGTCCCGCATCACGGCCACCTTGTGGCTGAGGCGCAGCACCTCCTCCAGCTCGGCGGAGATGAACAGCACCGCCATGCCGCCGTCGGACAGCTGCGTCACGAGCCTCTGGATCTCGGTCTTCGCGCCGATGTCGATGCCCCGGGTCGGCTCGTCGAGGATCAGCAGTCGCGGCTCGGTGATCAGCCACCGGGCCAGGAGCACCTTCTGCTGGTTGCCACCGGAGAGGTTGCGTACCGGCACCTCCGGATCCGACGGCCGGATGTTGAGTGCCCTGACGTACTTCTCGACCAGCTCGTCCTGGCGACGACGCGGGATGGGCCGCAGCCAGCCGCGGGCAGCCTGCATGGCGAGGATGATGTTCTCGCGGACCGACAGGTCGGCGACGATGCCCTCCGCGCGGCGGTTCTCCGAACAGAAACCGACGCCATGCTCGATGGCCTGGGCGGGGGTACGCAGGCTGCTCGACGTGCCGTCAACCGCGACCTGCCCGCCGTCGGTCCGGTCGGCGCCGAACAGCAACCGCGCCACCTCGGTCCGCCCGGAGCCCAGCAGGCCGGCCAGGCCCACCACCTCGCCAGCGTGGATGGTGAGGCTGAACGGCTCGACCGCGCCCGCCCGGCCGAACTTCGAGACCGCCAGCAGGGGCGTGCCCTCCTCCAGCGCGGCCAGGTCCCGCCGGGAGTGCTCCTCGATGCCCTCCAGGACGTCGAGCTCCTTGCCGATCATCTTCTCGACCAGGGAGAGCTGGGGCAGCTCGCCGGTCGGGAACTCGCCGACGAGCCCACCGTTGCGCAACACGGTGATGCGGTCGGCGATCTCGTAGACCTGATCGAGGAAGTGGGTCACGAACAGGATGGCGATGCCCTCGTCGCGCAGTTGCCGCATGATGCGGAACAACTGCGCCACCTCGCCGGCGTCGAGGCTGGACGTCGGCTCGTCCAGGATCAGCACCCGGGCCTTGATGTCGATCGCGCGGGCGATGGCGACCATCTGCTGGATCGCGAGCGAGTACGACCCGAGCGGGGCGCTGACGTCGAGGTCGAGGTCGAGGCGGGCCAGCAGGGCCCGGGCACGGCGACGGACCTCACCCCAGCGGACGGCACCGAGCAGCCGGGGCTCGCGGCCGATGAAGATGTTCTCCGCCACCGAGAGGTTGGTGCAGAGGTTGACCTCTTGGTAGACGGTGCTCACCCCGGCGGCGGTCGCCTGCATCGGCCCGGTGAAGGACACCGGTTCACCATCGAGGGTGATGGTGCCGTCGTCGGTGTCGTAGACGCCGGTCAGCACCTTGATGAGGGTCGACTTGCCGGCGCCGTTCTCGCCCATCAGGGCGTGCACCTCGCCGGGAAAGAGCCGGAAGTTGACGTCGTGGAGTGCGCGCACCCCGGGGAAGGACTTGCTGATCCCGGTCATCGTCAGGACCGGACGGCTATCCGTCATCCCATCAGACCTCTTCTGGGTTGTCGACGCGGAAGGGCCGCTGCGCCCCCGCGCGCCCGCCCGGTCGTCCCTGCGGTCGCCCGGGCGGGCCTGGTACGGGGTGGTCGCGGGCCATGCCCGGTCCGTTGCGGGTAGGGGGCGACGCAGCGGGGCCGCCACGCGAGCGCGGCGACCCCCGGCGTCGGTCAGTACTTGCGGTTGGGCAGAGCCTCCTTGGCCTGCTCCTGGGTGAAGGTGGTCTCCTCGGTCTCGATCCGAGCCGGCACCTGCTCGCCCGCGTGGACCTTCTTCGCCAGGTCCATCAGCTGCGGGCCGAGCAGCGGGCTGCACTCCGCGATGAAGTTGAACTTCCCGTCGGCGAGGGCCTGCATACCGTCCTTGACCGCGTCGACCGTGATGATGGTGATGTCCTTGCCCGGCACCTTGCCGGCGGCGGTGATCGCCTCGAGCGCGCCCAGGCCCATGTCATCGTTGTGCGCGAACAGCACGTCGATCTTCGGGTTGGCCTTGAGGAACTGCTCCATCACGGCCTTGCCACCGGCCCGCGTGAACTCACCGGTCTGCGAAGCGATGACCTTCAGGTTCGGGTTGGCGGCGATCGCCTCGGCGAAGCCCTTCTTGCGGTCGTTCGCGGGGGCCGCACCGGCGCTGCCCTGCAACTCGACGATGTTCACCGGGCCCGACGCGGTCTTCTTCTGCTCGACCAGCCACTCACCGGCGAGCCGGCCCTCCTTGACGAAGTCCGAGCCGAGGAACGTCTTGTACAGGGACTTGTCGGCCGAGTCGACCGAGCGGTCGGTGAGGATGACGGGGATGCCGGCGTCCTTGGCCTCCTTGAGCACGGTGTCCCACCCGGACTCCACCACCGGCGAGAAGGCGATCACGTCGACCTTCTGCTGGATGTAGTTGCGGATCGCCTTGATCTGGTTTTCCTGCTTCTGCTGCGCGTCGTCGAACTTCAGCTCGATCCCGGCCGCGGCGGCGGCCTCCTTGATCGAGGTGGTGTTCGCGGTACGCCATCCGCTCTCCGCACCGACCTGCGAGAAGCCCATCGTGATCTTGCCGTCGTCCGCGGACCCGCCGCCGCCGGTGTCACTGTTGCCGCAGGCCGCCACGCCACCGACCAGCAACGCGCTGGCGAGGACCGCGACAGCGCGCCACCGAACGGACTGCGTTCGCATCTTTCCCATCGAATCTCCTTGGCTGGATGTGGTGGGTAACCGCGCCAACCGCCGGGGTGCGACAGAGCGGTGTACGCGGGTGGTGCGTGCTGGTGCGTCGTGGTGCAGACCGGCGGGTCCCGGATGACCGGGGAAGGGGTCAGGAACCCGCCGGTGCGACTGGTTGTTGGCCGTAGACGTTCTGGTAGCGGTCGTAGAGGGCATCGATGTCGGCCCGCGCCATCGGCACCGGCTGCCCGAGGGTGCGGGCCAGATGCGCGGTACGGGCCACGTCCTCGCACATGACCGCGGCCTTGACCGCCGCACGGGCGTCGCGTCCGATGGTGAAGACGCCGTGGTTACGCATCAGCACCGCGGGTGAGCGGTGACCGGCGAGCGTGGCGACGATGCCCTTGCCGATGTCGTCGCCGCCGATCAGGGCGAACGGACCGACCGGGATCTCCCCACCGAACTCGTCGGCCTGGGCGGTGAGGTGGCAGGGGATCGCCTCCCCACAGGCGGCCCAGGCGGTCGCGTACGAGCTGTGCGTGTGCACGACCCCACCGACCTCGGGCATGGCCCGGTAGACGTACGCGTGGGCAGCGGTGTCGCTGGACGGGGCGAAGTCGCCCTCGACGAGAGCGCCGTCGAGGTCGCACACCACCATCGTGTCCGCCGTGAGGTCGTCGTAGCTGACGCCGCTCGGCTTGATGACCAGGAGGTCCTGGCCAGGAACCCGCGCGGAGACGTTGCCGGAGGTCCAGGCGACCAGGCCGTAGCGGGTCAGCTCGGAGTGCAGGCGGGCCACGGTCTCGCGCAGCTCGCGGATCTGTCGGGTCACCTCGGTGTTCACGCAACGACCTCCAACACGGTCTCCTGGGCGGCCCCAGCGCTCTCGACTGCCGCGTTGCGGATCGCCCGCAGCCGGAGCATGACGTCGTTGCCGCCGCGACCGAAGTGGTCGTGCAGCCTCCGGTACTCGGCGTAGAGCGCGTCGTAGGCGCGCGCCCGCTCGGGATCCGGCCGGTAGACGGCCTCGTGCACCCGGCCCATCGCCTGCGACGCCTCGTGGACCGAGGGATATTCGCCGGCGGCGACGGCGGCGTGGATCGCCGACCCCAGCGCCGGCCCCTGCGCGGAGCCGATGATGTTCAGTGGCCGCTTGGTCACATCGGCGTAGATCTGCATCAGCAGATCGTTGTTGGTGAGACCGCCGGCGATCACCAGGTCGTTCACCGCGACTCCCGCCTCGACGAACGCCTCGATGATCATCCGGGTGCCGTACGCGGTGGACTCCAGCAGCGCCCGGTAGATGTCCTGTGGCCGGGTGGCCAGGGTCATTCCGACGATCATCCCGCTGAGGTCGTGGTTGACCAGCAGCGAGCGGTTGCCGTTCCACCAGTCCAGCGCGATCAGGCCGTGCCCGCCGACCGGTTGGCTCGCGGCCAGCTCGGTGAGACGTTCGTGCGAGGCGATGCCAGCCGGGGCGGCGTGCTCGACGAACCAGCCGAAGATGTCGCCGACGCCGCTCTGCCCGGCCTCGTAACCCCAGGCGCCGGGGCTGATGCCGCCGTCCACGACCCCGCACATCCCGGCCACCTCGGCAAGCTGCGCGCCGTTGACCACGTGGCAGGTCGAGGTACCCATGATCGCGACGAGCCGGCCGGGCTCCACGGCCTGCGCGGACGCCGCGGTGACGTGCGCGTCGACGTTGCCGACGGCCACCGCGATCCCCTCCGGCAGGCCGGTCCAGGCGGCGGCCCGTGCGGTGAGCGTGCCGGCCCGGGCGCCGAGGGGCAGCAACGGACCGTCCAGCTTGGCCACGAAGTCGCCAAAGCCCGGGTTGAGCGCGGTCAGGAAGGACTCGGAAGGGTACTGGCCGTCCTGCAGGATGCCCTTGTACCCGGCCGTACAGACGTTGCGGGTCTCGGTGCCGCTGAGCTGCCAGACGATCCAGTCGGCTGCCTCGATGAAGCGCTCGGCCCGGTGGTAGACCTCCGGGTCCTCCTCCAGCATCTGCAGGCCCTTGGCGAACTGCCACTCGGCGGAGATCTTGCCGCCGTACCGCCCGATCCACGGCTCGGCCCGCTCGTGGGCCAGCGCGTTGATCCGGTCGGCGTGCGGCTGCGCGGCATGGTGCTTCCACAGCTTGACCCAGGAGTGCGGCCGGTCGCGCAGCTCGGGATCCTCGCAGAGCGGGGTGCCGTCGGCGTCGGTCGGCAGCACCGTGCAGGCGGTGAAGTCGATGCCGATGCCGACGACCGCGGCGGGGTCGACCCCCGCGGCCGACATCGCCGCCGGGACGGCGTACCGCAGCACGTCGCGGTAGTCCTCCGGATTCTGCAGGGCCCAGTCCGGGGGCAGCGGGCGACCTCCCGGGAGTGCCGCGCTGATAACTCCGTCGCCGTACTCGTGCACCGCGGTCCCGAGTTCGGCACCATCACCGACCCGAACCACCAGAGCTCGCCCGGACAGGGTGCCGTAGTCGACACCGACGACGTAGCGGTCGTCAGCTCCGTCCACACGGTTCATGTTCACCTCCACCGTTAACGGGGATAGTGTTAACGCTCACATCCAGACTCGTCAAGACATCCGGCCGCAACAGCTCCGTAACGGAACGCGAGAGTACAACCGACTCGGGCGCGTCGATATCGGACCGGTGCAAAATGCGCGATTCCGGCGCCTGCCCCGCCGCGTGGTGACCGCAGGGGCGCCGTGCGACCCAACCGTCGACCGGGCACCCGCCAGGCAGGGCCACAGGTGCGGCCTCCCGCGTGGCCGTCCGAATACGACGGCGGGGCGACCGGCGGTCATGTCAGCGATAACATCACCGGAACCGCCACACCCTCATGATCAGATCTATGGAAGAGCCGCCCGCCGCTGCCGGGCTCAGGGCTGAGCGCCCGGCAGGCCAACACGGGCATCACGCGGCCGGACAGCAGAGCCGTGTTATCGATAACATTCGACGTTTCAAACCCCTCGCCCGACTCGTCATCCCCGCGCGTCGTGCGCCCGTGCGCCCCACGCGCCGTGAGCCTCCTCGCGTCGTGCGCGCGACGCGGGCACCCCGCGCGCCGTAGGACCCCGCGCCATGAGCACCCGCGCCGTGGGCAACCCGTGCGTCGTACGCATGCGCGCCCCGCGCGTCCCGTGACGTTCGTGCGCCCCGTCCGCCGTAGGACCCGAACCGCCGTACGCAGGAGCCGGAGTCCTGTTGATCGACTCGTGTTCCCTGAAGTCGTGGTATCCCAAGCGCAGCGACAGGCCGACTTCACGGAATCCGAGTAGATCATGCGCTCACGCCAAGCCGGGTCAGCGCCTCGGGCGGCCACGCGACACCATCGTCGGGGCGCGCGGCACAGACAGCAGGCGCGCGCGGCACGGACGACCGACGGCCCGACCCACAGGGCCGGACCGTCGGTCGCGATGGCTGGACGTGGAACGCCTGTCGGATCAGGCGGCCCGGTTGCGGTTGTACAGGGCCTTGGCCCAGAGGAAGCAGAGCACGCTGATGACGACGCACCAGACGACCGAGATGATCCCGTTGGCGCCGATTCCGGTGCCGAGAAGCAGGCCGCGAAGTGTCTCCATGACGGGCGTGAAGGGCTGGTAGTCGGCGAACCACCGCACCGGGGTCGGCATGGAGTCGGTGGGGACGAACCCGCTGCCGAGGAACGGCAGGAGCACCAGCGGCATGGGCAGGTTGCTCGCCGTCTCGACACTCTCGCTCACGAGGCCGAGGGCGACCGACAGCCAGGTGAGCGCAAAGGTGATCATGGCGAGGACACCGATCGCGGCGAGCCATTCGACCGGGTTGGCCGTGGGCCGGAACCCGACCAGCAGTGCCGCGCCGATGACGGCCGCGATGCCGAGCATCGTCTGGATCAGGCTGCCCAGCACGTGGCCGGTGAGGACCGACGGTCGGAAGATCGCCATGGTACGGAACCGGGCGATGATGCCCTCGGTCATGTCCATGGCGACCGAGATGGCGGTGCCCTGCGCCGCGCTGGCCACCGTGATCAGCAGGATGCCGGGGGTGACGTAGTTGGCGTAGTCGCCGCGGTCGCCGGAGGGGCCGAGGCCGGCGCCGAGCGTGCCACCGAAGACGAAGACGAAGAGCAGCAGGATGATGACCGGGATGCCGACGAGCATGAGGGTCATCGACGGGTAACGCCGCATGTGCAGGAGGTTGCGCCGCAACATGGTGCTCGAGTCGCGGACGGCGAGGGAGAGGGTGCTCATCGCGCTGCGGCCCTTTCGTGGTCGGGTCGGCCGGCCCGGGCATCGGGCTGGCCGGTGAGGGCGAGGAAGACGTCGTCGAGATCGGGGGTGTGCACGGAGAGACCGTCCACGCTGATCGAGGCGCGGTCGAGCTGGTCGAGCAGGGATCGCAGCGAGCCGACCCCGCCGTCGCTCGGCACCTGGAGAGTGAGCGCCGTGTCATCCCGGGTGGCGGTCGCGAACGTACGAGACGCCAGGTCGAGCCCCTCCTGGTCGGCGAACTGCAGCACCACGTGGCCGCCCGGGATGAGGCGCTTGAGCTCGTGCGGGGAACCTTCGGCGATCAGTCGGCCGTGGTCGAGGAACGCGACTCGGTCGGCGAGTTGGTCGGCCTCCTCCAGGTACTGGGTCGTGAGCAGGATGGTGACGCCCTCAGCGGCGAGTGCACGGATGATCTGCCACATCGCGCGGCGGCTGCGCGGGTCGAGGCCGGTCGTCGGCTCGTCGAGGAAGATGACGCGAGGTTCACCGACCAGGGTCATCGCCAGGTCCAGCCGCCGGCGCATACCGCCGGAGTACGTCGCCGCCGACCTGCCTGCCGCCTCCGCCAGGTCGAACTGATCGAGCAGGTCGGCGGTCCGTCGCCGCCCGGTCGCCTTGTCCAGGTGACACAGGTCGGCCATCAGGTTCAGGTTCTCCCGCCCGGTGAGCAGGTTGTCCACGGCGGAGAACTGACCGGTGACGCCGATGAGTCGGCGTACCGCGTCGGGCTCTCGGGTCAGGTCGTGGCCGAAGACGCGGGCGTGGCCGCTGTCGGCGTTGATCAGGGTGGAGAGGATCTGGACGGTGGTGGTCTTGCCGGCGCCGTTGGGGCCGAGCAACGCGAAGATCGTTCCCTCGCTGATCATCAGGTCGATGCCGTCGAGCACGACCTTGTCACCGTAGGACTTTCGCAGTTCGCCGGCGACGATCGCGGGCTTCATGGAGCTGGTCATGGTCTCCTCATTTGTGGACGGTGTCGTGGCGGATCAGGCGCGGCGGATCATGATGTCGCCGTAGGAGGTGTTGGCCCGGACCTCGACCGTCTCGTCGGTCTGTGCCGGGCTGTCGGTCGTCTCGAGGGCGTTGTGCACGCGGCCGTGCTTGGAGCTGACGTCGAGCCAGGCGGCAGTCCCACGACGGACGCCGACCTCGATGGCCCCGAACGAGGTGTCCAGCTCGATCGACCCCCGCACGATCTCGCCCAGCCGGACGTTGCCGTACGCGGTGCGTGCCGTCACCGAGGCCATCGGGGCGTCGACGGTGATGTCGCCGTACGCGGTGTTGACCCGAACGTCGCCGCCGCTCCGCCCGATCCAGCAGTCGCCGGAGGAGTTCTTGATCTCGGCGGCGCCGTCGACGGCACCGATGCGCACCTTGCCGGACGAGGCTTTCACCCGGGCCGAACCCACGACGCGCTCCACCGCGATCTCGCCGTGACTGCTGTCGATGTCGAGCGGCCCGGTCTCGTCGAGCCGGACCCCACTCCCGGTCTTGATACGACACTCGCCAAGGCGACCCTCGCAACGGAATGCCGCCCACGCCGACTCGGCGTGCACCCGCGACCCCGTCGGCAGCTCGATCAGGACATCGACCGACGGTCCGGACCCGAAGCCGTAGCGGCGCCAGCTCTTCGGCACCCTGATCAGCAGTTGCCCGGCGGTGTACTCGACTGTCGTCTGGTCCGCGGCGCTCACGTCGGCCTTGCTCGACGGGTCACGCGGTCGCACCGTCACCACCGTGTCGGCGCGGTCCGTCGCGGCGATCCACGCGTCACCGACGGGCAGCTCGAGCTGGACGGAGATCGGTTCTGGCGTATCGAAAAAAGGCATGGTGGTCTCCCGGAAGGTGGTCGGCGAATGTCGCCGCTGGTCAGCGGCGCGAGGAAAAGGGGGACGGTGAGTTAGCGGGCCCAGCCGGTGAAGTGCTGGCCGGAGCGCGGCTCCACCCGCCGGGGCGGGCGACGCTCCGTTTCGCCCGCCCCGATGGCGCCGGCGACAGCTCGCACCAGCCAGGCGTTGACGGAGAGCCCGGCCCGCCCAGCGGCCTCCTCGACGCTGGCCTTCAGGTGGTCGGGGAGCCGGAGGTTGATCCGCGAGGTGCCGCCCTCGTCACCCTCGGGCGCGGCCACCGGCACCGGCAGCGTCGGCGGGCCGCTGGCCGCGCCCCCCTCATCGGCCGGAGGGCTGGCCGGCAACACCACGAAATCGGGCTCGCGCCCGCGCAACCGGACGTGCACCGAGCCCGGTGCGAGCTCACGGGTGATCTCGTCGGCCGCGTCGGACAGCGCCTCGAGCAACGTGAGACGGGTGGCCGCCTCCAGCTGCGTGAAGAGCCGTTCGGCCAGCACCCGGGCTTCCGGTTCGACGCCCTCCGCAGCCACGGCGAACTCGTTACGCAGGTTCTCGACGTAAGACCTCAGCTCCATGACACCATCATGGCACCACTTTGGCTCAGCATGCAACACCTTGGCTCACGGCGGTGCCATCAGATCAGTCCCGCTGCGGGTCGTCGGACGCTCGCAGATCGCCGAACCTGCGGCGGACCAGGGAATTCGCCTCCTCCTGGGTCAGCCCGGCGGCCACCAGCAGGTCGCTGACAGTCGTACGAATCTGCGCCACCACGACGGCACCGGAGAAACCAACCCCCTCCCGGTACGCGTGGCCGGCCACCTGAACCGCCCGTAGCGCCTGCTCGCGCGCACGCTTCGGCTCATCACCGGCGGCGAACTGCCGCTTGAGCAACCGGACGGCCTCGGCGAGATCGGCCACCGCCCGCGGCAACGGCTCCGGAACCGGTTCGCCGTCCTCGATCAGCGTCACCGACCGACGGATCAACGTCCCGCTGTTGCGCATCGCCCGGTCGATCGGCTCTGCTGCCCGCACATAGTTCCCGGTTGGCCCCCGCCGTTCGTGCCAGTGCACCGGCGACAGGGTGCTGGCCTCCCGGGCGCCCTGGGCCGCCTCGACGAAAGCCTTCAGCTCATCCTTGCTCTGCCGCAGCTCGCTCCGGGCCGTACGCGCACGGGTGGCATCACCATCGGCCAGAGCGCCGGCGGTGGCGTCGAGCTGAGCGGCGAGGAGGTCCAACGCCGGCCGCGCGGCCCGGTTGAGCACCCGCAGCGGGTTCAGCGGCAGAAGCACGGCGGTAACCAGGAGTGCCACCCCTCCCCCGAGGAGCGCGTCCATGAACCGAGGGATCTCCAGATCGCGGACCGACGGGCTGAGCGTGGCGATGAGCACCGCCGTCGCCCCGGCCTGGATCACCACCGCCGCGCTACCGGCAAGGAACAACGCCACCACGATCGCCAGCACGACGATCAGTGCGAGTTGCCACCACCCGGTACCGATCACCACGAGCAGCAGGTCACCGACCAGCACCCCGACGGTGACGCCGACGATCAGCTCGACCGTGCGGCGCAGCCGTTGACCGACCGACGCGGCGAGGGTGGAGACGGCGGAGATCGGCGCGAACACCGGCTGCGATATGTGCACCAGTTCGTGCGCCACAAACCAGGACAACGCCGCCGCCAGGCCAGCCTGCACGGCGAGGCCGCCGAGGGCCCGTACCCGAGCGAACCGGTCCCGCAGCGTGGCCACCGCGCGGTCCCGGAGCCGGACCAGGGTCGCCTCCGGCCCATCTCGAACGCTGTGACCGGCCCGCGCCAACGCGCGCCCGACCGCTCCGCGCCGACCGGCAGCGACCATGGCGGCACCTACCCCACCGTGACCGGATCAATCCTTCCCACCGCCGGTGGATCGACCTCGAGCCGACAGCGAGGCGATCCAGACGTCGACCACGCCGAATGTAGGCTGCCCCACCGTGACGTTCGTTCGGCTGATCGAGGAGCACAGAGACGAGCTGACCGCCCACTGCTACCGGATGCTCGGCTCGTTCCACGACGCCGAGGACGCGGTGCAGGAGACGTTCGCGCGAGCCTGGCAGAGCCAGAACCGGTACGAGGACCGCGGCACTCTGCGCGCCTGGCTCTACAAGATCGCCACCAACCGCTGCCTGACCATGATCGAGGGCCGGGGTCGCCGCCGGGAGCTGCCGACCGACCTCACACCGGGGGCCGCGCCCGTGGCCGAGACGGCGTGGCTCGGGCCGTATCCGGATCGGCTCCCCGGAGCCGTCGAACAGCGGGATCCGGCGCAGCGGCTGGTCGAGAGCGAGCACCTGGAGCTCGCGTTCGTCGCGTCGCTGCAGCGCCTACCCGGCCGACAGCGGGCCGTGCTGCTGCTGCGGGAGGTGCTCGGCTACCCCGCCGCCGAGGTCGCCGACCTGCTCGGCACCTCGACCACGGCGGTCAACAGCGCCCTGCAACGGGCCCGCCGGGTGGTGGACGCGCTACGGCCGACCAGCAGCCAGCAGGTGGAGCTGAACGGCCTCGGCGACGAGAAGGTACGCGAGCTGGCGCGGCGATACGTGACCGCGTGGGAGCGGGCCGACATCGAGGCCATCCTGGCGATGCTCACCGACGACGCCCGGTACTCGATGCCGCCATTGCCGCAGTGGTACGAGGGCCGCGACGCGATCCGGCAGTTCCTGCTGGACGGCCCGTTGTCGCTGCGGTGGCGGTTCGTCCCGACCTACGCGAACGGGCAGCTCGCCTTCGGGACGTACCTCTGGAGCCCGGAGGCGTCCGTCTTCACCGCGGCGGCCCTGGACGTCGTCGCGCTGCGTGGCGCCCGGATCGCCGAGGTGGTGTCCTTCCTGACCCCGGAGACCCTGTCCCTCTGCAGCTTGCGGACGCAGCTCGACCAGGACGGAGAAAGTTGGTCGGCGCGCGGCGATGAGTTTGTCGGTCCACCCGGGTTGTAGAGGTGAGCCCAACCGACCGACGAGGGAGCACGATGGCCGACGACGAGACCCAGATCCGTGAGCTGATCCAACGGTGGACGCGGGCGGTCCACGCCGGTGACCTGCCCGGCGTCCTCGCCCACCACTCCGCGGACATCGTCATGTACGACGTCCCTCCGCCGCATCAGGGGGTCCGGGGCATCGAGGCGTACGAGCGGACCTGGCCAGACTTCTTCCGATGGCAGGCGTCGGGTGCCGCCTTCGAGCTGACCAGCCTCGACGTCACCGCGGGCGACACCGTCGCCTACGCCACCGCGCTCCTGCGCTGCGGCACTCCGGACGACCTCGCCAAACGGCCGGAGCTGCTGCTGCGCCTGACCCTCGGCCTGCGCAAGGAGAACGGCTCGTGGGTCGTGGCCCACGAACACCACTCGTTCGCCGATGACCGCGGCTCGGCCGACCGCGAGACCTCCGAGCGCGATGTGCGGGCGCTGCACCACCGCTGGTACGAGGCCACCGAGGCGAAGGACCTCGACGGGATCATGGCACCCGTCGCCGAGTCCGTCGTCTCGTACGAGCACGAGCAGCCGCTGGAGTACGTCGGCCGGGACCAGGTTCGCGAGGTCTGCGCGAACGGTCTCGACGTCAGCACCGGGACCGTCACCTGGACCGTTCCGGAGCTGGCGGTCATCGTCAGCGACGACCTGGCTGTTTCGTGGGGCCTGAACCGGATGACCGCGCAACAGCCGGACGGCGCCACGATCGTGAGCTGGTCCCGGGGCACCCGGGTGTTCCAGCGGGCCGAGCGGGGCTGGGAGATGATCCACCAGCACGTGTCGTTCCCCTTCGACCCGGACACCGGGCTGGCGAGGACCGACCTGACACCCGCCCGGGCGCACTGAGTCCTCGCCAGCCGTCGCCAACCGCGCTCAGCGCGGCGAGCGTCAACTGGCGCGGGACGCCCAGACCGCCGGTCGGAGCGTCGAGTGAGCGGTCGCCGCCTGCTGTCTGCCGCGATTGAGGCCGTCCGGTTCGGGTAGACCGCGGTCTGCCGCCGTCGGGTGGCTGTCCCGGCGTCTGATGGCGGGCTGGCCTCGGGCGGATCGCGTGACAAGGGGCTGCCCAGACGCCTCGGGGGGACGTCGGATGGATCAGCGCGGTTGAGCGGGCCGGACACCTCCGGCGGCGTGGTGGAGCTGCGGGTGCACGGAGTCTCCGGCGCGAGCGCCGGACAGGTGCTGGACCTGCAGGAGACGGCGCAGGTCGCGGGTGACCGCAACGGGGGCTTCTACCGGCCGCGCCCCCGGTGTTCGGGCGTGCAGGGGGTGACGCTGGAGGCGTACCGCTGGGGTGACCTGCCCTCCGGGACCGTGGCCCGCACCCTGGCGGTCGTCTTCCTGCTGCCGTTCATGCTGGTCAACGTGGCGATCTGGATGCGCCCGGCGAATCCCGGTTCCGAGTCGACGGTCAAGTCACTGTGCCGGTTGCTGGCGCTCACACTCACCGTGCTGTTCGTGCTCGCGATCGCGGGCGTCACCCTGGATCTGATCGGCTGGAAGTGCCTGTCCTCGCCACGCTGCCAGGCCGGGCGCAGTTGGTTGTCCTGGTTGGGCGGGCGGCCGGTCGGAGCGCGTCTGGCGGTGCTCGCGCTCATCCCGGCTGCCGCGATCGGCCTGGTCTGGCGGATCAGCAACCGCCCGGGACGGACGTTCGAGGCGTTTCGCGCACCGGACCAGGCCATCTCCGGGTCTCGGCTCGGCACGGTCGGTCAGTGGGACGCCGAGCCGCTGGTGGGCCGGCTGCGCTCCATCCACGTCGCCGCCGCGTTCGCGACACTGGACCTCACCCTGCTGCTGGCCCGAGCAGCCGGCGGCGCCACGGCCGCCACAATCGCGCTGACGGTGACCACCGGCGTGGTCCTGATCGGCTGCGTGGGCCTGCTCTGCACGCCCCCGGTGATCGACCGGGCCGCCGACGATCAGCGGCTCGACGGGGTCACCCGCACGCTTCGGACCGCCGCCATCGTCCTGACCATCGTCGTCGTGGTCTACGTGCTGAGCAGCCCGCAGCCGTGGCACGAGGGGCGTCAACTTCCCGGCCACGACACCGCCCTGACCGGGTTGTTCGTCGCCCAGACGACGCTGTTGGTGGCCCTGGGCGTGGTGCTGCTCTGGCACCGGGAGCGAGGAGCCACCCCGCTGTTCGGGCTGGGCGCGCTCGTGATCGCGGCCACCGGGATCAGCCTGGCGGTGGCGTACTCCGCGGAGTTGATCTACCGGGTGGCGGACTTCCTGGATCGTGACGTGCCGACCGGTGAGGGCATCGCCACCGGCCCGCCCGCGGCGTACACCTGGGCGATCTACGGCTTCTTGCGCGCGGTGCTGGTCACCCTGGTCGTCGCGGGTCTCGTCATCCTGATCTCCCGCCGCGGCCGACGCCGGGCTGCGGCAGCGATCGTCGCGTGCGACTACCCGAACCCGCCGCCGGAGGCCGGACCCCGACTACGACAGGTCCGAGACGCGATCGCCCGCGCCCGGTTCACCGAGAAACTGGTGCCGCTGGCCGTGCTCTACGGCTGCCTCGCCGGACTCACCACGGCCACCACCACGGTCGGCCTCCTGGGGCAGTTCCCGAGCGACGTCATCGAGCGGAACCTCCAGGTGCCGGCGGACGCGGTCACCTTCGGCATCGCGTTCGGCAGTTGGTTGATCGCGGCGCTCATCCTCAGCCTGATCATCGCAGGCATCTTCGCCTACCGGACCGTCCCGTTCCGGCGGCACGTCGGCGTCCTCTGGGACCTTGGCACCTTCTGGCCCCGGGCCGCCCACCCGTTCGCGCCACCCTGCTACTCCGAGCGGGCCGTGCCGGAGCTGGCCCGCCGAATCACGTACCTCGTCGAAGGCGGCAACGCGGTGCTGCTCACCGGGCACAGCCACGGCTCGGTTCTGCTCGCCGCGACGGTGCTCCAGTTGCCACCGCAGATCGGCAACCGGGTCGCCCTGATCACTCACGGGTCACCGCTGCGCCGGCTCTACGGGCGGCTGTTCCCCGCCTACGTCGACGACGCGGCACTGCACGAGATCGGCCGCCGGGTCGGTTGGCGGTGGGTGAACCTGTGGCGCGACACGGACCCGATCGGGGGCTGGATCTTCTCCGCGCACCGGTCACCCGCGTTGGCCACCACGTTCGACCCCACGGCAGCGGTGGACCGCCGACAGCGCGATCCCCGGGACGTGGTGACGCCGCCCAGCGACAGCGTCCCCCCGCCCATCCACGGGCACTGGCCGGACAAGTCCGCCGAGCCGTTCACCGATGTGGTGCGGGAGTTGGTGCGGCGCCTCGGTGAACGGACCGACCGGCCCGTCACACCGCCGTAGCCGACCGGGTCACTTCCCGCGGCTCGCCCGCGTACGCCAGTCGTCGAGGCGCGTACCGGCGATGCGGGCGCCATCGGCGGGGACGAGCGAGCGTTCGCCCAGTTCGGCGCCGAAGTATCTGGCGTCGGGATCAGCCACCACCGAACGCGGGTCTTGCCGCGCCGCGAGCACGGAGCGGCCCAGTTCGTCGAGGCGGAACTGCTCTGGACCGGCGACCTCGACCACACTGCTCGTGGGCGCGCCCACCACGACGTCGGCCACGGCTGCCGCGACGTCGTCCGCCGCCATCGGCTGGATGAGCACCGGCGCCAGGTGAACAGTTTCGCCGTCCGTGGCGGCGTCGATGATGCCCTGGACGAACTCGAAGAACTGCGTGGCGTGCACCAGTGAGTACGGGATCCCGGACGCGACGATGAGCTTCTCCTGGGCGACCTTCGCTCGCATGTATCCGCTGTCCGGGATCCGGTCGCAACCCACGATGGAGAGCGCCACGTAGTGGCCCACCCCGGCGTCCGCCGAAGCGGCGAGGAGGGTCCGGGTGGACGTCTCGAAGAACTCCAGCACCGCGGCGTCCTCGAACGACGGCGAGTTCGACACGTCGACGACGACGTCGGCACCGCTGAGCGCCTCGGCCACTCCTTCGCCGGTCAGTGTGTTCACGCCGGTCTTCGGTGAGGCCGGCACCGTCTCGTGACCCTGGGCGGCGAGGCTGTCCACGAGCTTGGAACCGATGAGGCCGCTGCCCCCGATGACGACGATCTTCATGATCGAACCAGTCCTGTCTGTGCTGGGTTGAGTCGTGCTGTCAACCAGTACAGACGGAAACCGTGCCCTGCTGCAGGACAATCGGCGGACGACCGCCCTGCGATAAGGACGACAGCCACTCGGCTGCCCTGGCCGCTTCCGCCGCTTCCCCGCGCCGGCAACCAAATGCCGCCATACGACACGCCTGGGGCGGTCGTGACGGCGAACCAATGCGGGAAATGCGAAACCAACAATCGCGAACGCGAAGCGGAATCCCATTTGCACTGAAGACGATTACTTATTCTTCCGTTTTAGGCGCATATGCGCGGTTGACGTGATGTGGTGGTCACCGCGCTTGTCGGCGCCATACAGGCCGTATCGCGCAGGACGCGGCTCGCGAGACGTCTCCTGCGAGTAGTTCCCACGGAGGGTGTTCTGTGACAGTTAAACCCAACCTTCGCCTACGGCGGCGGGTGGTCTTGCCTTCGCTCGCGGCTGCCGCAGCCGCGACCGTGGCGGCCAGCTTGCTGCTCTTCAGCTCGACTGCGGCCAATGCTCAGGAGGCACCGGTCAACCTGGGGACTGCGGCTGACTTCTCCGTCCTGGCCGGGGCCGAGCCCACCAACACCGGCCCCAGTTTCCTGGCCCAGAGTCTCGGACGGTTCCCGGGAAACACCGCGTCGGGCTTCGAAACGGCAACCATCGGCGGCGAGGTCCACCTCGGCGACGCGGTCGCTCTCCAGGCGCAGAGCGACCTGACCATCGCCTTCAACGACGCGGCCGGTCGGACCCCGTTCACCAACCTGCCCGCGGAGCTCGGCGGCAACACGCTCAACGAGGGGGTCTATCGGATCGGGGCCGCCCAGCTGACCGGGCCGTTGACGCTCAACGGCCAGGGTGACCCGTCGGCCGTGTTCATCTTCCAGGTCGACTCCTCGCTGACGACGGCGTCGAACAGCAGCGTCGTTCTGATCAACGGTGCGTCGGCCTGCAACGTGTTCTGGAAGATCGGCAGCTCGGCGACGATCGGCACGGGTACCACCTTCGTGGGCACCATCATGGCTCAGGCGGCGATCACGATGGCCACGGGCGCGACCCTCCAGGGCCGCGCGCTGGCACGAACCGCCGCCGTCACCCTCGACACCAACGTCATCACCGCACCGCTGTGCGCTGGGCCGACCGGCCCACCCGGACCGACCGGCCCACCCGGACCGACCGGCCCACCCGGACCGTCTGGCCCACCCGGGAGCCCTGGTGCACCTGGTAGCCCTGGAGCCCCAGGTAGTCCCGGAGCACCCGGCAGCCCCGGAGCGCCTGGAGCGCCCGGAGCACCCGGAGCACCCGGAGCACCCGGAGCACCTGGTGCGCCCGGTAGTCCCGGAGCACCCGGAGCACCTGGTGCGCCCGGTAGTCCCGGAGCACCCGGAGCACCTGGTGCGCCCGGTAGTCCCGGAGCACCCGGCAGCCCCGGAGCACCCGGCAGCCCCGGCGCCCCTGGCAGCCCGGGCGGCAAGGCCCCCATCCTGCCGGTGACCGGCGGAGGCGTGGTCCCGACCATGACGGGCGTGGGAAGTGCCATGGTCGTGCTCGGAGGGCTCGTGTTCTTCCTCGCCCGGCGTCGACGCCAGGAGTCCTGATCGGTGGCCCGGCCGGTGACCTGCCGGCCGGGCCCCACCATCCCGTCCACCGTCGGCCCACACTCAGCTAGAGGTGGGCCGACGGTGGCGTGTGCGAACTTGGCGCCTCCGCAAGCATTTGCCGGAGCCGTACACCCCGTGGATCAGGATGCGGCGCGGTGCGCTCATCGCGGCAGCGTACGTCGCGGAGGAAAATCGCTTGTCGTGCCCGGCGGGCTCCGCGAGAGTGACGTCCATGACGTACTGACGGACAACACCCCTTCTGCTCCACGCCACCGGTGCCGACTCCCGGGGGGCCGTGCTGCCGTCCGTTCCTACGTTCTCCGCGATAAGTGAGCATTCTTGTCCCAGCACCACTCCCCTCGGGAGTCCCTGCCCCCGTCCGCCCCTGCCACCGTCACGGTGTTCGCCTCCCCCGCGAGCTGGATCGAGTCCGAAGCGCTCGCACAGTGCCAGCAGGTGGCCGCCCTCGACGGCATGATCCACGTCGCCGCGATGCCGGACCTGCACCCCGGCAAGGGCGCGCCCATCGGTGCGGCCATGGCGTCGACCGTGCTGTACCCGTTCCTGGTGGGCTCCGACATCGGCTGCGGCATCGCCGTGTTCCCCATCAAGCTCAAGCGTGTCGTACCGGAGCGGCTCGTCTCCCGGTTTCCCGACCTCGACCGCGCCCTGGATCCGGAGCAGGACGCCGACGACCCGGCCTGGGCCGTCGTGCAGGGTGACGTTCCGGCCGGACACCTGGACGGTCTCGGGACGGTGGGCCGGGGCAACCACTTCGTCGAGCTGGCACGCGTCGACACCATCCTCGACTCGGTCCAGGCGAGTCGTCTGGGGCTCGATGCTGACGATCTCGTCCTCATCGTCCACAGCGGCTCCCGTGGTCTGGGCGAGCGGATCCTGCGGGCACACACCGAGGTCCACGGTGCCGGCGCCGCCCCCGATCCGGATGCCTACCTGAGGATGCACGACGACGCCGTGCGCTGGGGTTCGCTCAACCGCAGGGTGCTGGCCGCCCGGGTCGCGTACGCGCTGGGGGCTGCGCCCTCCGCACCGATCGTCGATCAGTGCCACAACCTGGTCGAGGTCCGCGACGGGGTCTACCTGCACCGCAAGGGTGCGGCGCCGGGTGACGGCCGCGACGTGCTCGTCGCCGGCACGCGGGGCACGGCGTCCTACCTGGTGGCCGCCCACGCCGGACCGGACGCCAACCATTCGGTGGCGCACGGCGCTGGCCGCAAGATGTCGCGCGCCGACGCCCTGCGGCGGGGCCGGGCCAAGCACACGGTCGAGGAGCTGCGCCGCACGCCCGTGGGCTCGCTGGTGGTGTGCGGCGACCGGCAACTGCTCTTCGAGGAGGCGCCCACGGCGTACAAGCGCATCGAGCAGGTGATCGCGGACCTTGTCGAGCACCAACTGGCCACGCCGGTGGTCCGCACGACTCCCCTGGTCACCTACAAGACACCCGATCTCGGGTCCACGTCGCGGCCGGACCGGCGGGGGCACCGCGGCAGGCGGGGGCGGTCGTGAGCGTCCTCCTCCTGCTGTCCGCGGGGCGTGGCCCCCAGGAATGCGCATGGGCACTGACCCAGCTACTGCACCGCCTCAACGCGGACGGCACCGGCCAAGGCCTGACGATCCAGCAGGTTCAGGCCGTGCCGGGTGACCGGCCCGGGACCTACCGATCGGTGCTCATTCAGATCTCCGGTGCTGGCGCGTACGCGTTCGCCGCCTCCTGGACCGGAACGCTGTGCTGGCAGGCACCCAGCCCGTACCGGGCGAGCGCCGGCCGAAAGAACTGGTACGTCACCGCCCAGCCGCCCCGATGCGACGCCCAGCCGATGACGTTCGCGGAGGCGGACGTCGACATCGTCGCCTGTCGTACCGGCGGGCCGGGTGGTCAGCACCGGAACAAGGCCAGTACGGCGGTACGAGCGACGCACCGTCCTTCGGGCATCGTCGTCGTGGTGGATGAGGAGCGGCAGTTCAGCCTCAACCGCCGTATCGCACTGCGTCTGCTGCGGCAACGCATCGAGCACGGCGACGAGGCGGCGCGGCGGGCCGTCATCACCGCCCGGTGGCGCATCCACGACGAGCTGGTACGCGGCGATCCCGTACGGGTGGAACGTCCGGAGCCTCAGCGACACGGCCGCCGGGGCTAGCGCGGGTCAGACCTCCAGCACCGCGTCCGCGAAGGCCCGCGGCGCCTCCTGCGGCAGGTTGTGCCCGACACCGCCCCCGACGGTCCGGTGCTCGTACTGCCCGGCGAACTGCTTGGCGTAGACGCTGGGATCCAGGTGCGGCGCGCCGTTGGCGTCCCCTTCCAGGGAGATGCTGGGCACCGTGATCTTCGGCTTTCCCGCCAGACGCTTCTCCACCTCGTCGTACTGTGGCTCGCCAGCGGCGAGGGCCAGCCTCCACCGGTAGTTGTGGATCACGATGTCGACGTGGTCCGGGTTGTCGAACGCCGCCGCGCTGCGGTCGAACGTCGCGTCGTCGAACATCCACTTCGGGGACGCGGTCTTCCAGATCAGCCTGGCGAAGTCGCGCCGGTTCCTGGCATACCCTTCCCGGCCGCGCTCGGTGGCGAAGTAGTACTGGTACCACCACGCGAGTTCCGCCTTCGGCGGCAACGGCACCTTTCCCGACTCCTGACCGTCGATCAGGTAGCCGCTCACCGAGACCAGCCCACGGCAGCGCTCGGGCCACAGCGCGGCCACGACGTCGGCCGTACGCGCACCCCAGTCGAACCCGGCCAGCTTCGCGGTGTCGATTCCCAGGGCGTCCATGAGGGCGATGAGGTCGAGCCCCATGGCCGCCGGTTCACCGTTTCGCATGGTGTCGTCGGAGAGGAACCGGGTCGTGCCGTAGCCCCGCAGGTACGGCACCACGACCCGGTAGCCGGCATCGGTGAGCAGCGGCACGACGTCGACGAAGCTGTGAATGTCGTACGGCCAGCCGTGTAGGAGGACCACGGCGGCGCCGTCCGGCGGCCCGGCGTCCACGTACCCGACGTTCAGGACCCCGGCGTCGACCTGTTCGACGTCATCGAACGATGCCATCGCACCGGCCCCTTCTTCGGCTCTGTCCCTGGCGAGTGCGGCGCGCGCGTGCCGGACAACCTCGAAGCGTAGGGATCACCGACGGGCACGAGGGCGGGTTACCGAAGGACCGGACCGCTGCTGGCCGGGTGGGTAAAATGCGCTGCGCCGCGCGGCCGGATGCACACCGGGGACGAGGCTCCTGATGGGCGAGGAACCGCGGTCACCCCGCGGCTCGTAGGGTGAGGGCATGGCTGAGCGACCTCTGACCCTGATGGCGGTACACGCCCACCCTGACGACGAGGCGACGAGCACGGGTGGCGTCCTTGCCCGGTACGCGGCGGAGGGGATCACCACGGTGCTCGTGACCTGCACCGACGGGCGGTGCGGTGACGGCCCCGGCGGGGTCAAGCCGGGCGATCCGGGGCACGACCCGGCCGCTGTGGTGGCGATGCGCCAGGCCGAGTTGGAGGCCAGCTGCGCGGCGTTGAAGGTCACCCACCTGGAGACCCTGGGGTACGCCGACTCCGGGATGATGGGCTGGCCGACCAACGACCTGCCGGGCGCTTTCTGGACGACGCCGGTGGCGGAGGCGGCGGGCCGGCTCGCGGAGCTGATCCGGCAGTACCAACCGGACGTGGTCGTCACCTACGACGAGAACGGCTTCTACGGCCACCCGGACCACATCCAGGCTCATCGGATCACCATGGCCGCCGTCGAGATGACGGACATCCCGGCAAAGGTCTACTGGACCACCGTGCCGCGCACGGCGTTCGAGGAGTTCGGCCGAATCATGCAGGAGCTCGGCGTCGAGTGGGCCGAGCCCGACGCGGCGACGGAGCCGGGGCCGCAGCTCGGCCTGCCCGACGACGAGATCACCACCTGGGTGGACACGCGCGGCTACGGCGCGCAGAAGTTCGACGCGCTGGCCACCCATGCCAGTCAGACCGAGAACATCTTCTTCCTGCAACTGGGCCAGGAGCGATTCACCGAGCTGATGGGCATCGAGACCTTCCTGCGAGTCAGTGACCGGACCGGCGCGCCGACACCCGAGGACGATCTCTTCGCCGGCCTGCGCTGAATCGCCGGCCCGCGCTGAACCGCCGGTCTGTTCCCGTGGCGGTGCCACACCCCCGGCCCCCCATCGTGCTGGACTGCGCCACCGGCTCCCGAAAGTTTCGACAGCGGAACGTTCGGGGCTCCGCAGCTCACGCGAAGAGTTTCCGGAAGTTTTCAGCGTTGACGCCTGGACATCGACCGCTTTAACGTTTCGAGCAGGTTTCCGGTTTCCGGCCGGAACTACCGGCTCCACCCCCGACCGACCCGACCCCGGGCCCCTCGCAATCCGACCCCCGCTCTCTCCGCCCGTCAGCACCGGACCCTCGATTTTTTGATCGACACATGTCTATTTCATGGTGTGGAAAGGAAGACACGTGAAGCTGAGACAGTGGACGACCGTCGCCGGGGTCGCCGTCGCGACCGCCGCGGCTCTGAACACGGTGCCGGCCA
This sequence comes from Micromonospora sp. CA-259024, assembly GCF_050936255.1. Taxonomy (NCBI): domain Bacteria; kingdom Bacillati; phylum Actinomycetota; class Actinomycetes; order Micromonosporales; family Micromonosporaceae; genus Micromonospora; species Micromonospora sp. CA-259024. The sequence goes on from NZ_JBNJND010000001.1 coordinate 3,597,410, forward strand.
CCGCGAGCCGGCCGTACGACCCCATGGCGCAGAGCCTCGCCACCCTCGGCCAGCGCCACGGCCTGCACATCGGCACCGCGGTGAACTCGGATGCCCTCAACGACGCCGGTGACCCGCAGTACCGTCAGTTGGTCTCCTCCGAGTTCTCCTCGGTCACCGCCGAGAACGTGATGAAGTGGGAGAGCCTGGAGCCCACCCGCGGCACCTACAACTGGGCGGCGGCCGACCAGCTCGTCGAGTTCGCCAAGCGCAACCGGCAGAGCGTGCGCGGCCACGTGCTGGTCTGGCACAACCAGCTGCCCGCCTGGCTGACCAGTGGCGTCGCCGACGGCTCCATCAGCAAGCAGGAGCTGCGCGACCTGCTGCGCAAGCACATCACCACCGTTGTCAGCCGCTACAAGGGCAAGATCTGGCAGTGGGACGTGGTCAACGAGGCGGTCAGCGACCCGTGGGACACCCCGTCGACCCTGCACTACAAGGGCTTCTGGGCACAGAACCTCGGGCCCGGCTACATCGCCGACTCGTTCCGCTGGGCGCGGGCCGCCGACCCCAAGGCCCTGCTGTTCTACAACGACTACAACATCGAGGCGTTCGGCTCCGGCAACCCGGCGGACGACAAGACCCAGTTCGTCTACGACATGACCAAGGGCCTGCGGGCCCAGGGCGTGCCGATCGACGGCGTCGGCTCCCAGGGCCACCTGGGCACCCAGTACGGCAACTACGACACCCTCCAGGTAACCGCCGCGCTGAAGAAGTTCGGTGGGCTCGGCGTCGCCACCGCGTTCACCGAGGTCGACGTCCGCAGCCAGATGACCGAGGGCGTCCAGGCCGGCAACTCGGAGGAGATCAACCCCCGACTGCAGGCGTCGGCAGCCAACTTCAGCGTGCTGATGAAGGCGTGCCTCGCCGTACGCAGTTGCCTGTCGTACACGGTCTGGGGTTTCAGCGACAAGTACTCCTGGGTGCCGGACTGGTTCGACGACCCGCCGGAGGGCCTGGCCACCATCTACGACGAGAACTACCAGCCCAAGCGGGCGTACCACGAGCTGAAGTCCGACCTGATCTTCGCTGGACCGCCGTACGTCCTGCCGCGCATCGCACCCAAACCGCGCCGCTGACCCGAAGGCTCGACTGAACCGACGGCGCGGACACCGCCAAGGGGGGCCGTGTGGGGCTTCACGAAGCCCACACGGCCCCTACGTCAGCACGGACGTCGGAATCCCACTCACGTTCAGCCGTCCCGCCGAGCCGTACGGACGCCATCGGGTTACTGGAGCCGGTTCTACCGGCTTATCGATGGTGTTGGTGTAACTATGGCAGGCGTGCCAACTGCGAAAACTGCCATGCCTGCGATCTCGCCGCTCACCGGCGACCCCATCAAGCGGGCCGATGCCGAACGGCTCGCCGGAGTGCTGAAGGCATTCGCCGATCCGGCTCGGCTCCGACTGCTCAGTCTGATCCAGTCCGCGCCGGAAGGTGAGGCGTCCGTGAGTGACCTCACCGCGGCGCTCAACCTCTCCCAACCGACCGTGAGTCATCACCTTCGGATCCTCACCGAGGCCGGCCTGCTGGAGCGTGACAAGCGCGGGGTCTGGGCGTACTACCGGCTGGTGCCCGCCGCGATCGCGCAGATCGCCGACCTGTTGACGCCGCCCCGAAAACGACCGACGAAGAGGGCTCGCTGATCCGGCAGGTCGCCGACTCGGCGTCTCCCACACATCACATCCGCTCAGGGGTTCGGATGCCGAGCAGGTGCAGCCCCTGCCGCAGGGTGCGGGCTGTCAGCTCGGCCAGCAGCAGCCGACTCTGCCGCAGCTCTTCCGGCGCACGCAACACCGGGCAGCGCTCGTAGAACACGTTGAACGCGGTCGCGAGCCGGTGCAGGTAACCGGCAAGGTGATGAAACTCGAGGTTCCGCTCCACCTCGCCAACGATCCCGGCGAAGCCGAGCAACTCGACCGCCAGCGCCCGCTCCACCGGCTCGGCGAGCACGATGGGCGTGTCCGGCCGCGCGGACGCCCCGGCCCGCCGGAACACCGACCGGATACGGGCGTACGCGTACTGGAGGTAGGGCGCCGTGTTGCCGTCCAGGGCGAGCATCCGCTCCCAGTCCAGGACATAGTCCTTGGTCCGATCGGTGGCCAGGTCGGCGTACTTGATCGCGCCGATACCGACCGCGCGACCGATCTCGGCGGCGGCCTCCGCGTCCAGGTCCGGGTTTCTGCTCCGGGCCAGCTCGGTGGCGCGGGCGACCGCCTCCTCCAGGAGCCCGACCAGTTTCACCGACTCGCCGGCCCGGCTGCGCAGCATCCGCCCGTCCGCGCCGAGGATCGAACCGAAGCCCAGATGCTCGGCCCGGGCCGGCGGGCACAGCCACCCGGCCGCTTCGGCAACGGCGAACACCATCGCGAAGTGCTGCCGCTGCGGCAGCCCGACGACGTACAACAGCCGGGTCGCGCCCAGCTCACCGACGCGCTGCCGCAGCGCGGCCAGGTCGGTGGCCGGATAGCCGTACCCGCCGTCGCTCTTGCGCACGATCAGCGGCAACGGCTCGCCGTCCCGGCCGGTGAACCCGGGCGGAAAGACACAGTCGGCCCCGCCGCTGGGCACCAGCATTCCCAGCCGGTCCAGGTCGTCGACGACGCCCGCGAGCAGGTCGTTGTAGGCGCTCTCACCCCGGAAGTCGTCCTCGGACAAGGTCACGTCGAGCAGGTCGTACACGGTCAGGAAGTACCGCTCGGACTGCGTCACCAGCAGCCGCCACAACCGCAGTGTCCGCTCGTCGCCGCTCTGCAGGGCGACCACCCGCAGCCGCGCCCGTTCCCGGAACGCCTCGTCGGCGTCGAACTTCACCCGGGCGGCCCGATAGAAGGTGTCCAGGTCGCCCATCGACAGATCACGCGCCGCCCCGGCCTCGCCAAGGTCGGCCAGGTGCTCGATCAGCATGCCGAACGGTGTCCCCCAGTCACCCAGGTGATTGACCCGCACCACCCGGTGCCCGAGCCAGTCCAGCAGCCGTACCGCCGCGTCACCGATGACGGTGGAGCGCAGATGCCCGACGTGCATCTCCTTCGCCACGTTCGGCGCCGAATAGTCGACCACCACCGTCTGCGGCGCCGCCGTCGACGGCACGCCGAGCCGGGCGTCACCAGCCACCTCGGAGACCATGTCGGCCAGTGCCCGCTCGGCAACGGTCAGATTGAGGAATCCCGGCCCGGAGACCTCCGCCGACACGCAGACGTCGTCGAGCACGGCGTGCTCCAGCACCGCGGCGGCGATGTCGCGCGGCGGGCGGCCGAGCCGCCGAGCCAGCGCCAGCGCCGCGTCGGACTGGAAGTCCGCGCGCGGAGACCGCCGCACGAGCGGGTCGACCGGGCCGCCGGCCACCGCCGCGAACGCCGGTGCCAGCCGGTCGGACAACAACATTTCAAGATCCATGAGGTACGCCGATCTCACTCGGACCCGCGCCGTCACGCGAGCCGTTGAATGGGGAGATGTGGGCGGACCGAGGACGACCAACTAATGACCGGCGGCTCGATCCGCCGGTCGCAGGGAACAGGTCAGCGCGGGCGGGCGACGGATCGCCGGCGTCGCCGCGCACCGACCTGGACGTCACACGACGGCCCGGTGCACGAAACGATCACGCTGGTCATGCGGGCAGCCTAACGGCCCGTTCGGTGTGACGACACCCCGTTTCCCGCCGGTCCGGTCGACGTCCGCCGGTTGCGTGTGGTCGTTTCGGACGGCTCGTCGCAGGGAACTGCCGGGGGATGGACGAGGGGTGCACATGAGCCGACAGACACCGCTACCGCCCGCCCGAACGCGGAGGCTGCTCGCGCTGATCCCGCTGCTCGGCACCATCGCGCTGGGGACTGCCTGCGCCGCTACCGAGGACTCACCCGATTCAGCCCCGTCGACCCCCACACCGACGACCGCGTCAGCGTCAGCGTCAGCGGACCCGACCGGCCAACCATCGCCGAGCGCGAGCGTTCAGGCCACCATCCCGACGTCGGCCTTCGTCGAGTTGCCGCCCGAGCTGCGAAAATCTCCCCGACGGGTGACGCCCGTCGCTGATGCCCTGCCGAAGCTGTGTGGCAACGAGTTCGGCACCGGCGGGCGACAGGTCACCGCGAGCGCGGCGATGACCGTCACCTACCGGAAGGCTGACGAGCCGCCGACCAACGTGCCGCAGGGAATGATCCACCAAACCATCTTCACCTTCGACGGCGACGGCGCCTCGGGGTACATGGGACGTCTGCGCTCCGCCGTCCAGGCGTGCCCCTCCTACGACCAGTCCGGCAACCCGGTCACCGTGAAGGGCCAGGCCCTGCCCGACGTCGGGGACGAGGCGCTGCTGCTGACCCGGACGTGGGCCGAGACGAGCCTGAACGGGGAACGCACCGGCGGCACAGCGTCCAGCCAGATCGCCGTGGCACGCGTCGACACCACGGTGACGGTCTTCGACGACCAGGGGTGGGAGGGCACCAGCGGTAACCCCGCCATCATGGACCGGGCCATCCGCGACGGCGTACGAACCATCGACGCCTGGCAGCGGTAGCCGGCGACGCCGGGTCCACCGATCGGCCCGGCCCAAGGTCGGATCATGGACAGGAGGACGCGGGTCGCGCTCGCATCCGGAGACTGGTAGCTCGGGTCCACAACGAAGCTACCGACCTGGATGTGGCATCTGATGAAGGTTCCTCCCCCGGGCAGCGGCACGCACCGCGCCGGCCCGCCCCATGCCGGCAAACTGTTCACCGACCGGGAGACCGAGTCACAGGCGTTCAAGTCGACGCTGACCCGCTTCCGCCGCCTGCTCGACAGCGAGGACGAGGCCGGGACCGCCCGCCACAACGTGCTGACCTTCTACGGCCTGGGCGGCATCGGCAAGACAGCCCTCTCCGAACGGCTGGAGGCCTGGGTCCGTCACGACCTCCCCCTCGTCAACGGCTGGGGGCCACCTCCGGCCACCAAGGTCGACGCGACCGCTCGCATCGACCTGCACGGCTCGGCCGGCCGTATGGACCTTCCGGCGGCCCTGCTCGCGTTACGGGCCGGCGTTGCCAGGATCCGTCGCCGTTGGCCGGTGTTCGATCTGGCATTCGCGGCCTACTGGTCGGCCATCCGTCCGGGCGAGCCGCTGCCCCGCTTCCGGGGGCGCGACGAACTCGAGAACTCCGTCGCGGAGACAACGGGCGAGGTGCTCAAGGACCTCGGCTCCCTCGCCGACCTCGCCGGTGGCACGGCCACCGCGCTCGGTGTGCGGGGCGTGCGCAAGGTGGTCGGCGAACTTCGGCGCCGACGCGATCTCCGGCTCGCCGTCGACGCGTACGCGGGCTTCGAGGACTTCCTGCTCCGCTGCGCCGACGAACCAAGCCCGACCGAGCCCCGGCCGGCCCTGGCCTGCGAGCTCGCCGCGGCGCTGTCCTGGGAGCTGGCCCAGATCGCTCCGTCACCGCTGGTGACGGTGTTCGTCGACACCACCGAGCGGCTGGCCCTGGACCCGCGTCGGGTCTCCGAGGAACACCTCAACCGGATGGTCCACGGCATGCCGAACGTCTTGTTCGTGCTGACCGGGCGCGATCTGCTGGACTGGTACGACGAGACCCGGATCGGCCTGCCCCATCGCGGTCCGTGGACCTGGCCAGGGCTCGTACCGGGCGCGCCGGTCAATCCTCGGCAGCACCTCGTCGGCAACCTCTCCCCCTCGGACACCCGAGCGTTGATCCTGCGTGGACGCGAGCAGCTCGCCCTGCCGATGAGCGACGACGTGGTCGAACACCTGGTCCGGTCGTCGGCGGGACTACCGCAGTACCTCGAACTGGCCCGTCAGGTCGCGATCTCGATCAAGGATGCCGGCACTGGACGAAGGGTCGAGGCCGCCGACGTGACGGGCTCGCTCGGCGCCCTGGTGATGCGCATCCTCGACGATGTTCCCGCCGACGAGCAACGTGCCATCCGGGCGGCATGCCTGTTCCGGGTCTTCGACACGCATCTGATGGCCGCCGCCGCGGATGTCGACCACGGATGTGCCGAGCGTGCCGTTCGGCGTCCAATGATCGACCACCACCACGGCGACCGCTTCCCGTACCGGATACATGACGCCGTCCGGGAGGCGATCCGCCGTGCCGATCACCAGATCGCCGGCGGTTGGTCCGAGCGCGACTGGGAGTTGGCCGCCGGCCGGGCTGCGGCGGCGGTCCGGCGTCTGCACGACGACGCCAAGGAGCGCGAGGACAATCGCGAGGTTCTGGACCTGGTCGGTGTCGCCATCGTGCTGGTGTGCGAACAGAACACGACGCTGGAGCCGGCGCCGAGTGAGAACTACGCGGACTGGCTGTCCCGTGCCATCGTCTTCAGCCCGTCCGTGCAGGGCCTGCGGTCCCGGGTGCCGGCATCGAGCCGCACCGAGTACGGCCGCCTCGTCCTGAACTTCATCGCGGCCAAGTCCATCGAGACGCCGGTGGAGGAACGGCTGAGCCTACTGCGCGAGATCTTCGACTCCGATCATCCCCTCCGGGCACCCGCGGGCCGGCATCTCGGCTACACCCTGCGGTTGCGGCACCGCTGGGACGAGGCACTCGCCGTCTTCGACGAGCTGGTCGCACGCAAGCCCACACCACTACACCTGGGCCAGCGTCCACAGGTCCTGAGTCTGGCCCGCCGTTTCACGGATGCTCACGAGGCGGCCCAAGGGCTGCCCGTGCAGAGCTTCATCACCCGGGTCGCGGAGTACGCCCACGGTCGTCCGGAGCGCTACTTCGCCGAGGTCCCCGACAAGATGGAACTACTGCGCGGCGCCGGCCGCCAGCGGGAGTACCTGGAAGAGGTCGGCACGCTGCTGATGCGACGGGCGTTCTTCCGCGGCGACGTGGACGACGACGAGATCGCGGACTTCGGCGATCAGGCGGACCTCTCCGGTCACCTGATCGCGACCCGCTCCGCACTGCTGACCACGGTTCTGCTGCGCAGGTCCGACCCGACCGACATCTCCCTGGCCATCGACCGGCTGCGAGTCCTCGACGAGGCGTCACTGGGCGAGATCGGGTACCGCTACGCATTTGCCGAGACCTGCGGCGCACTCCTGGCCGGCGATCGGGACCGTCTGGAACGACTGCGGGACGAGCTCAGCCGACTGAGATCGCGGAGTCGTTCGATGATCCCGGTCGAGTGCCTTCTGGAGTCGGCTGGTCTGCCACTACCCGATCAGCCAACTCAGTGGCTCGAACCAGCCGAGGACGTCGTCCGGCGCTGGGCCGATCACTTCGCGGCGTACGCGGCACGCCACGAGTGATCGCCGGCGGCAGCGCACCGATGCGATGATGCGGCCCGTGATCTCCTCGCCTTCGAGTCCGCTCGACTTCCGCGGCGTACGACGTGCCTACGACACGGTGGCCGAGGACTACGCCACCCATCTGCCGGACACCCGTGCCGAGGCTCCGCTCGACCTTGCCATGATCGACACGTTCGCCGAGGCGGTGACGTCGGACGGCCACGCGCTGGTTCTGGACGCCGGGTGCGGCTCAGGCCGGATGAGCAGGTACCTCACCGAGCGCGGGTGCCTGGTGCGGGGCATCGACCTGTCTCCGGGCATGGTCGCCATGGCCCGACGCGATCACCCTGACCTGGTGTTCACCGTGGGCTCGCTGGCCGACCTTCCCTACCCGGACGACCGGTTCGCCGGCGTGCTGCTGTGGTACTCCACCATCCACACACCTCCCGCCGGGCAGGCGCGCGTCTTCGCGGAGGCGGCCCGGGTCCTTCGCCCGTCCGGCCACCTGCTCGTCGGATTTCAGGCCGGCGAGGGTACGCGTGACGTGTCTGGGGCGTACCGCCGGTTCGGCCACGAGGTCCACCTTGAGCGTCACCTCTACACGGCGGACCAGGTCGCCGCCGAGATCGAGGCCGCAGGCCTGCGCGAGGAGTGCCGCCTGGTGCGGCGTGCTCGGGGCAGGGAGCGCGACGATCAGGCGTTCCTGCTGGCCAGAGCCCATTGAGCAGCGGTCACGGCGGCGGTCCGCTGCCGACATGCAGGTCAACGGCTCAACGCGACGTACAGCCCCAGGCCGAAGTTCACGACCAGGATGATCGCGCCGACGACGGCGAACCAGCGCTGCCATGCCGTCCATCGGACCGTCCTCTGGGACTCGACGAGGCCCGCCTCCTCCACCCGGGCCGCAGCGATCCTCTCCCGCTCACTGTCGTCCCGGCGATCCGAGGTGACGGTGGCGCTGAACAGGGCGACATTGGCGCGTAACTCCTCGGTGAGGATGTGCAGCGCCCGCGTCATCGAGTCGATCGAGCCGTTGATCTTTCGCAGGTGCTCATCGTGCCCCTGCAGACGCTGCTCGATCCGGCCCGCGTCGAGACCGCGGTTGTAGGCGGCCGCCAACTCCTCGGTGCCCTCAGGGCTTGTCATTGTGGTCTCGCCGGCCACGATGATGCGACACCGACCCCGCGCGAGGGTGCGACCCCGTGGCGGGCAGTTGGAAGGGTCGGGTGCCGAGAGATGGTGCTCCTGAGATGCATGACGGGACCTCCTACTGACCACCGCGCCACCCATGGTCGATGCATCAGTCGTACCACTCGCAGGCTGCGGATGCCACTGCTTGGATCTGGCAAAACCGCAGGTCAGAGCGCATTCGCAGGCCCACGCGCGAAGCACGGGTGCCGGACACCGGCCGGGTGGCTGTCGATTTGCCGACAGGCACCTACGAACGGGCGATACGCAACCGCTCCTCGGTGGCCCGTCGCCGGGCCTCCTCCTCCATCCGCTGTTCGGCGGCGACCGCCCGGGCCTGCGCTTCCGCGAGGTAGGCCCGACGGTTGCGGGTCACCCCGACGACGACCGCCACGAGCCAACCGGCGTGCAGCACCGTCGCCCCGTTCATGCCGTCCGTCGCTCCTCAGCGAGAGGTCGCGGTGTCCTGGTGCGGAAGCTGGGGATCCTCGCTCCGGTTGGCGTCGTAGCCGGCGGCCTGGAGGGCGAACAGTTCGGCGTACCGGCCGCCGGTGGCAACGAGGTCGTCGTGGGTGCCGGCCTCGACCAGCCGACCGTGGTGGAGGACGAAGATCCGGTCGGCGTGGCGGACGTTCGCGAGCCGGTGCGTGATGAGGATCGTGGTGGCTCGGCCTCGGCGGTCGCGGATGGCCTGGAACAGGGCATCCTCGGCTCGGGGGTCGAGGGCGGAGGACGGCTCGTCCATGATCAGCAGTTCGGCGTCGCGCAGGAACCCGCGGGCGGCGGTGATGCGCTGCCACTGCCCGCCGGAGAGGTCCTGGCCTCTCGCGAAGGTCCGGTCGAGCAGCGTCTCGTACCCGTGCGGAAGCTCGTTGATCATGTCGTGGGCGACCGCGCGGGCGGCGGCGGCCTCGATGAGGTCCTGCCGGGCCTCGGTGTCGACGTCGCCGATGGCGATGTTCGTCGCCGCGGTGAACGGCCACTTGTGGTATTCCTGCGTCACCACCGCGATCCGGGCCCGCAGCCCGGCGACGTTCCACTCCGGCAACGGTCGGCCGTTCCATTCGATGCTCCCCTCGGTGGGGGCGCGGAGGCTGGCGATCATCGCGGCGAGGGTCGTCTTGCCCGAACCGTTCTCCCCGACGAACGCGACCGTCTGACCGGCGGTGATCCTCAACGTGACGCCGTCGACGGCGGGGTTGTCCCGGTCGGGGTAGCGCAGGCTCACCTCGCTGACGGTCAACTCCCGCAGCCGTTCCGGACCGGCAGCGGCGTCGGGTCGCGTGGCGTCCGGTAGGTAGGCGCCGGCACGGGTCATGAAGCCGGTGTAGTCGCCGAAGTGCTGGCCCTCGGTGTAGACGTGGTCGACCTGGAAGGTGGCGATGGCCAGGGAGCGCTGCGCGGACTGCACCGCGATGACGCAGGTCGCCGCGGCGGCGAGCGGGATCTGCCCGTCCAGGAGCAGCAGGCCGAGCAGGGCGTAGACGGTGCCCGTGGCGAGACCGCCGACGATCGCCCCGACCGTGGTGGTCGTGGTGACCCGACGGGCCAGAGCGAGTTGGATGTCGGTCTCCACCTGCATCACCCGGTCGTACTGATCGAGCAGGAACCCGCGCAGCCCGTACGAGCGCAACTCCGGGGCCGAGGCCCGTTCGGCCATCAGCTTGTGCAGCAGCCACAGTCGACGCCTGCGCACCGAGCCGGCGGTGTACGTCTGGTACCGCAGGTGCCCGGCCCGCAACGACGCCCACGCGTTGGGCACCGTGGCCACCAGCAGTGCCAGCAGCAGCAGCGGGTGGATGATGACGACGGCGGCCGCCACGGCGAGCAGCCCGGCCAACCCGGCGAGCAGGTTCATCGACGCCTGCACCAGCCCGATCGTCGACTCGGTGCCCCGGGAGGCGCGTTCCATGTCGTCGGCGAACGCGTCGGCGTCGAACGCCTCCAACCGCACCGCCGTGGACACCTCGAACAGACCCCGTTCCACCTCGCGGCTCACCCGCGGCGTCAGCCCGTTCTGCGCGTACCCCGTGGCGATGCCCATCCCCGCACGCAGCGCTACCGCCGCCGCCAGCACGGCCAGCGCGGGCAGCGCCGCCCGCACCTTGTCCGCGGTCGGCCCGCCGGCGAACAACTCCACCAACACCCGCTGCGTCGCCAACAACCCGAAGGCCGCCATCACCCCCGCGCCGACCGTCGCCGCGGCCACCACGCCGGTACGGAGTCGGTCCGCCCGCCAACTGATGCCCAGGGCTGTCCGCACGAGCCGGGGCAGCTCCGCGAACACGGCGAGGACACCGGCCTCCGCTCGCGCCCGCACCCCCGTCTCCCACCACATCTCCCGCAGCTCCGGCAACACCGACTCCGCTCGCCCTGGGCGGGGTTCGCCGGGTGACGTGCGCGGGGTCCGTACGGTGGCGGCCTGGATCATGGACGTACCTCCCGGGCGGCGGAGCCGTCGCCATCTCGGCTGTGCAGCCAGCGTGGCGGGTTTCTGGAGGATTGGACCACCGGGACGTAGCTGTAGGCAATCGTCTACGCACTCGCAGTCACGATTGCTGCCTGGCCGCCACGGCGGCGGCCCGGCGATCACTCCTTGCGCAGGCTGTCCAGACGCGCCTTCAGCGCCGCGGCGATCTCGCCCGCCGCGAGGATCTGTTCCGGCGTGAGGGCATCGACGAAGAGTTCACGAATGGCGCGCAGGTGCGGAAAGGTCGCTGCCCGGAAAGCCTCGGCTCCGGTCGCGGTGAGCAGCACCTCCGCCCCTCGGGGGACGGTTGCGCACTCCTGGCGGCGGATGAGGCCGCGCCGCTCCATCCGACCGAGGTGGTGGGAGAGTCGGCTCCGCTCCCAACCAATGTGTGCCGCGAGTGCGGAGGAACGCATCGCCTGGTCCTGCGCCTCACTGAGAGCGAGCAGCACGGCGTAGTCCCCCGTCGAGAGCGAGGAGTCGCTCTGGAGACGGGACTCGAGCCGGGAACCCAACGCTGTTGTCGTCTCGATGAAGTCCCGCCAGATCCGTAGCTCCTCAGCGGTCGGGAGTTGACGCCCTCCCCGCCGGCCGGCTGTGGCCTCCGTCATCTCACTCTCCTGGAATTGACGTGTCAATCGCCAAGTTAGCATCATTGACACATCAACAGGTAGATCCGCTGCCGCGGGTCACCGGCGGGAAGAACGGGGAGGGGACGATGACAGCAGCAGACTTCGAGCTGGGGCTCAATTCGTTCGGGGAGGTGGCCACCGACGGCGGCCGGGTCCTGAGCGACGCCGAGACCGTGCGACTACTCGTGGACGAGGCACGACTCGCCGAGTCGGTGGGACTCGACGTGTTCAGCCTCGGTGAGCACTACCGGGAGGGCCACAACGACTCCGCCACGCCCGTGCTGCTCGCGGCAGCCGCGACGGCGACCGAGCGGATCCGCCTCGGCACCTCGGTCACGGTGCTCAGCACGAACGATCCGGTACGGCTCTACCACGAGTTCGCCACCCTCGACGCCGTCTCGAACGGGCGCGCCCAGATGGTTCTCGGACGCGCGTCGGCGACTGAGTCGTTTCCACTGTTCGGCTACGACCTGGCCGACTATGAGCGCCTGTTCGAGGAGAAGCTGGACCTCTTCCTACGGCTGCAGCGGGACGAACCGGTCACCTGGTCCGGTACGGTGCGAAGCCCGCTGACCGAGCAGCGCCTGCACCCACGAATGCAGCCTGACGGCATCCCGACCTGGATCGGTGTCGGAGGAAGCCCGAACTCGGTGATCCGCGCCGCCCGGCACGGACTTCCGCTCATGCTCGCGATCATCGGCGGTCGCCCCCAGCGCTTCGCCGGCCACGTCGACCTCTACACCAGGGCGCTCGAACAATTCGGGCATACCCCGCAGCCAATCGGGCAGCACTCACTCGGCCTGGTCGCAGACACCGACGAGGAGGCGGTGGAGACGTGGTGGCGATACTGGCAGCCGGTCGTGGCGGCCCTTGCCGCCGAACGCGGCTTCTACAAACCGGACCGCGCGCGCTACGAGGCCGAAATCGACCACGGGGCGCTCTTCGTCGGGTCACCCGAGACAGTGGCGCAGAAGATCGCGACAGTCGCCCGCGACCTGCGGCTGAGCCGCTTCGACCTCAAGTACGACATCATGCACCTGCCCCGCGAGGCACGCGCGCGCACCATCCAACTGCTGGGCAGTGAGGTCGCGCCGCGGGTCCGCGAGTTGCTCGCGAAGGAGCCCAACCATGTCTGATCTCATGTTCGGCCTCGACACCTTCGGCGACGTACCGGAGGACGACTCCGGCACCGTCGTTTCCCACGCCGCGGCGATCCGGCAGGTCGTCGACGAGGCGGTGCTCGCCGACGAACTCGGCGTCGATGTCATCGCCCTGGGCGAGCACCACCGACCGGAGTACTCGGTGTCGACGCCGGAGACGGTGCTGGCGGGGATCGCCACCCGTACCTCACGGATCCGGTTGGCCTCCGGGGTGACCGTGCTGAGTTCGGACGACCCGGTCCGGGTGTTCCAGCGCTTCGCCACGGTGGACGCGCTGTCGAACGGCCGCGCCGAGGTCATCCTCGGTCGCGGCTCGTTCACCGAGTCCTTTCCCCTCTTCGGCTACGACCTGCGCGACTACGACACGTTGTTCGAGGAGAAGATCGAACTGTTCGTGAAGCTGCTGGACGAGAAGCCGGTCACCTGGAGCGGCACCCTGCGTGCCCCGCTGGAGAACGCCGACGTCTTCCCGAAGACGGAGTCGGGGCACCTGACCACCTGGGTCGGTGTGGGTGGCTCGCCGCAGTCGGTCGTGCGTACCGCCCACTACGGCCTACCGCTCATGCTCGCCATCATCGGCGGGGCTCCCGAGCGCTTCGCGCCCTACATCGACCTGTACCGGAGGGCGGCCGAGCAGCTCGGTACGACCGCGCACCCGGTCGGGATGCACTCGCCGGGCTTCATCGCCGACACCGACGAGGAGGCCAAGGAGGTGTACTGGCCGCACTACCGGGTCATGCGGAACCGGATTGGCAAGCTGCGCGGTTGGCCGCCGATCCGGCGCGAGGAGTTCGACTCCGAGGTGGAGAACGGTTCCCTCTACATCGGCTCGCCGGAGACCGTGGCCCGCCGGATGGCCCGTGCGATCCGCAGCCTCGGCGTCGGCCGGTTCGACCTCATCTACACGGCCGGAGCGCAGCCGGTGAGCGCCCGGATGCGCGCCGTCGAACTGTACGGCGACAAGGTGATTCCCATGGTCCGCGACCTGCTGGCCTGATCAGCGCGTCATACCGAGAGGAAGACATGAACGACAACGACCGGAGCCGGCCCCAGACCCTCGGTGTCCTCGGGGCCGGCAAGGTGGGCACGGTGCTCGCTCGGCTCGCCGTCGCCGCCGGCTACCGGGTGCTGGTCGCCGGCTCCGGCGATCCGGCGAAGATCGCCCTCACCGTCGAGGTGCTGGCGCCGGGAGCGGCGGCAACCACCGCGGTCGACGCGGTCGCCGGCGCCGACATCGTCATCCTCGCCCTTCCGCTGGGCAAGTACCGCAGCGTTCCCGCCGAGGCGCTGCACGGCAAACTTGTCGTCGACGCCATGAACTACTGGTGGGAAATCGACGGCATCCGCGACGACCTCACCGACCCACGTACGTCGTCGAGCGAGATCGTCCAGGCGTTCCTGTCCGGCTCCCGCGTCGTCAAGGCGTTCAACCACATGGGCTACCACGACCTTGAGGACGAGGCGCGGCCGGCTGGAACAGCCGGCCGCAAGGGCATCGCGATCGCTGGCGACGGCGCCGCTGATCTCACCGCGGTCGCGACCCTTGTGGACGCGCTCGGCTTCGATCCGGTCGTCGCCGGCCCTCTCGCCGAGGGGGTACGGCTCGAACCGGGCAGCGAGTTGTTCGGCGCCAACGTGAGCGCCGACGAGGTGCGCGCTATGCTCGACCGCTTTCCCGAGTCGGAGCGTGGACGGACCATTGCCGCCGCCCGAGCCTCGACAGCGAACGAGGCGGCCCAGCCATGAGACTCCGGCAGGGCGTCGCTGGCCGCGCGACCGGCTGACGCCGGGACCCGTCAGGGTCGGCGGTCGTCGGCGAAGGCCTGACGGGGGTGGAGGAGCTGCCCTCGCGCGTACTCAGCATCGAAGACGGTGGGGCCGAGCGCCTCGATCGCGGCGGCGCGAATCTTGGCGAGGTCGGCCGCGTCGTCCGGGTCCGGCACCTGGCCGAGCGCCGCGAACGCGGCGTCCGCGACACCGATCATCCGCGCCGCCCGCGAATGATCGCCCTCGGCCGCCGCGAGTGCGGCACCGGCAACGCAGACGTACGGGACGAAGTCGGCCCAGTCGTTGCGGAACACCCGCTCACGGTTCTCGGCGAACAGTGTCCTCGCCGCATCGAGATTGCCCAGCCCCAGCTCACAGAACGCGAGGTTGTGATACTCGGAGTTGACCATTTTGGGCTGGTCGAGCGTCTCGTTGAGAGCGATGCTCTCCCGGTACAGGTCCCGAGCGCGAAGCAGGTCGCCGGACATGCGCGCGACGCCGGCCAGCACGTGCCTCGGCCGTTCCTCGAGGCTGCGGTCGCCGGAGCGCAGCGCCACCTCGAGAGCCTCCCGGGCCCGGGCTTCCCCGCCCGGCAGGTCGCCGCCGCGGATGGCGACCCGGGCAAGGCTGTACCGGGCCTCCACCTCGCCCGCCGGGTCGCCAGCCGCCTGGGCCCGCTCGATCTCGGCCTCGCTCATGCGCACCACGGCCGCGGTCTCACCACGCCGAAAGGCCGAGCGCACGCTCTCACTGAAGGTCATGATGCCTCCCACCCATGTGTCTGATCACCGCCGTGACGCGCGACAGCCTCGCCCGTCAGCGCGCTTGGAACACGGTCCAGGTCTCCACGAGCGCGAAGCCCATCGACTCGTAGAGTGGCCGGCCCATCGCGCTGCTCTGCAGGTAGGCGGCGTCCGCGCCGGCGGCGATGCCGTCCCGCAGAACCGTCTCGGTGAGCACCCGACCCAGGCCACGGCCCCGGGCGGACGGTACGACGGCGATGTTGAACACGCCAACCACGCCAGAGGTCCGCATCCCGAGCCCGGTGCCGGTGGGGCGGCCGGACTCCTCGGCCAGATAGCCGGTGAAGGGTGCGGCGTCGAGCACACCACCGCCCATCAATGAGCCGAAGACACCCTCGGGAGCCTCGAAGCTCTCGGTGAGGGTCTCGGTGTAGAGGTCATGCTCGGCCGCGCTGACCTGGCGCACGGACGGTCCCTGCGCTGCACGGGACCGGAACACGATGTCGGCCGCGTTGCAGGCCAGCATCGGCAGATCACTGCGTTCGAGCAGCCCGTGTCGAGCCGCGAGATCGGTGACCTCGTCGCCCGCCTCGCCACGCACCATGATCGACCAGTGCGCGGCCTGCCTGCCGACCTCGGTCGCCATCTCGTCGAGCGACCCGAGATCCGGCTCCGTTGTCGTGTCGTAGGCCGCGTTGAGCGTCGCGATACCAGCGTGGGTCACCGCCGCGCGAGCGGTGCCCCGCTCGGCGTACCAGCCCTTCGGGGTCACCTCGCAGAGGATCTCAATGGCGTCGAAGTACGCCGCCGCCATCCGATCGGCACTGATGTCCATGAATGCCCCCTAGAACGGTCGGTCTTTCTAGATCGACAACGTAGCCACTGGTCACGCGGGTCGGCAAGTTGTGGGGCACGAAGAAGAAAGAACGATCGGTCTGATAGGAAGGACGTGATGATGCCGAATCCCAGGCGATCAACCCGATCCCGAGAGCCCGGTGCGCCACGTTCGGCCGCAATGCGCGCTGGGTGGCCGGTCTGTGCTGAGGACGCGCCGTCCGGGTCTCCGGCCCGATGTCGTGCGGCTCCGCGCACCGATCAGGAATCGAGAAGCCCGACGGTGTCCTCCGGCCTAGCCTTTTCCCAGATGGCCGGCAGCACGCCGGACCTGACCCACGAGAGGGAGCCCGAGAATGTCCGCGAACACCTCCACGACCACGTCCGACGGCTTCAGCCCCGAGGAGCGGGCCGCGATGAAGGAGCGCGCCAGCGAGCTGCGCGCCGAGGGCAAGAAGGGTGCCAAGAAGGCCGACGGCCTGCAGGCGGTCCTCGACCGGATCGCGCAGATGGAGCCGGACGATCGTGCGCTCGCCGAGCGCGTACACGTGACGGTGACCGCTGCCGCCCCGGATCTGTCGCCGAAGACCTGGTACGGGATGCCCGCCTACGCGAACGCGGACGGCAAGATCGTCGTCTTCTTCCAGGACTCCGGCAAGTTCAACTACCGGTACTCGACCCTGGGCTTCCAGGACACGGCCAACCTCGACGACGGAGATCTGTGGCCGGTGGCGTACGCGCTGCAGAAGTGGAGCCCAGAGGTCGAGAAGAAGGTCATCGAGCTGGTGCGGGCCGCGGTTTCCTGACTGCGCCCACCGTGTCCCTCATCGCGCAAGGACCGCCTCTAGGGTTCATACATGTCGATCACGGACTCAGCATTGGCCATCGAAGCGGCGCAGGCCGGAGCTGAGGTCGTCCGCTCTCAGTACGGATCCTCGCTGGCACGGGTGCAGAAGACTGGAGGCGACTTCGCCACCTCAGCCGACGTCGAGGCGGAGAAGGCCATCCTTGACGTCGTGCGCACGGCGCGTCCGCACGACGTGGTGGTGGCCGAGGAGAGTGGGCGTACGGGCACCGCCGGTAACGGACGTACGTGGCTGGTCGACCCGTTGTGCGGAACGTTGAACTACGCCGTGCAGAGCATGCTGACCTCGGTCAACGTCGGGCTGCGGACCGGGACGCACGTCGCGGTGGCCGCCTCGGCGGACCCGTTCACCAGAGAGGTGTTCTGGACCGACGGCAGCGCCGCGCATGTCCGCCGTGATGGTCGGGACGAGCGACTTGCCCCGTCGGCCGAGTCGAGGCTGGTCGACGTCAATCTTGACCCGCCCTTCCCGCACCGGAACGTGTTCCTGGCCGCCCGGATGCTGGCCGACGATGGCTTCATCGAACAGTTCCGCCCACGGGTGGTCTCCACCACCCTGGCCGTGGCCTGGGTCGCCGCCGGTCGCCGCGCCGCCTACGTGACGGATGGCCACCACCTGGGCGACAGCGTTCACTTCGCGGCCGGAATCGCCCTCTGCGAGGCGGCCGGTTGCGTGGTCACCGGGATCGACGGCCAGCCGATTCGCGCCGGTGGGAACGGTCTCGTCGTGGCCGCCGACGAGCGGACGCATGCTGCTCTGCTGACTCTCATCCGGCAACAGCGCACCGGGAGGGATTGAGCCGGTTCTCTGACTCTCGGCGGCTCAGGACACGCGGACTCACCGCAAGCTCCGCGCGTGACCACAACCACCAGGTGGCGTGCGGATCGGCCCGCAACGGGATACTGGCCGCTGTGACGATCAAGGCGCTGATCTTCGACTTCGACGGTCTGCTGATGGACACCGAGACGACGCTGCTGGAGAGTTGGCGCTGGGAGTGGCGGCGGCACGGCCTGCGGCTCGACCTGGCAGGGTTCTTCGCCGACCACGGCGGCGATGCGAACGAGCCGCGTTACGCCGCGCTCGAGGCGGCGGTCGGGCCAGCCTACGACCGGGCGTCCAGCCACGCGCTGCGGATGGCGTACCGGGCAGAACTCAACTCGGCGCTCACGCCGGCGGCCGGCATCGTCGGGTGGCTGGACCGGGCCGCGCAGTTGGGGCTGCGGCTTGCCGTGGCGAGCAGTTCCCCGATCAGTCACGTAGGCGCCATGCTGGATCAGGCAGGGCTGCGGACGCGTTTCGAGGTGCTGGCGACCGGCGAGGAAGTGCCCGTACACAAGCCTGATCCGGCTGTCTACCTGCTGGCACTGGATCGGCTCGGGCTGCCTGCGGATCAGGCCGTCGCGTTCGAGGACACCGCGCACGGCGTGGCGGCGGCACATGCCGCTGGGCTCCGCTGCGTCGCGGTGCCGAACCCGCACGCCGACCACGCCCGCTTCACGGCCGCGGATCTGCTGCTTCCCAGCGCCGCAGACCTGCCCCTGGACGCGCTCCTGGACAGACTGGCTCCGCACGCGAGCAGCTTGACATGAAGTGCGGTTTAGGTTTTAGGGTCCCGTTCTGGATCACGTCGCGGCTCGGAAGACCGATCGGCGGCTGATCCGTCCCGCCCGGACGTTGGTCACCTCGTCGCTGTTGTCGGAAGGATCCTGATGAACCTGCCACGCCTTCTCCGCCCGCGCACCGTCGTGAGCGCACACTGCGATCTCCCCTGCGGGGTCTACGACCCGGCGCAGGCGCGCATCGAGGCGGAGTCGATCAAGGCGATCGCCGAGAAGTACCAGGCCAGCGACGATCCGGAGTTCCGGACGCGGTCGCTGATCATCAAGGAGCAGCGGGCCGAACTGGTCAAGCACCACCTCTGGGTCCTGTGGACCGACTACTTCAAGGCGCCGCACTTCGAGAAGTACCCGCAGCTACACGCGCTCTTCAACGAGGCCACCAAGCTGGCCGGCGCCGGGGGCGCGAAGGGAGCCGCCGACCCGGCCGTCGCGGAGCAGCTTCTCGGGAAGATCGAGGAGATCTCGAAGATCTTCTGGGAGACCAAGCAGAGCTGATCCGCCGGAACCGGGCGGTGCCTGCCGCCCGGTTCGCCACACCGTGTTCAGGAGGACCGCATGGCGTCGCGCACTGACCTCGTCGAGGAACTGATGAGCCGTTTCCCGCAGGTGCCGCGAGAGGCGGTCATCAAGGAGGACCTGCTGCGTGGCGGACTGGCCTTCGACGACGATGCACTGACCGACAACGAGAACGGAGACGTCAAGCCGAAGTCGTACTTCATCTTCTCGTTCGATCACCGGACGCTGCCGGAGTTGGGGACTGCCGCGCTACGCCGGCCGCCCGAGGAGATCGTGCTCAGCGGGGGGTCGTACGAACTGCGCCGCACCGTCGTCTCGGTCCGCATCAACCCCAGCTCGCCGTATCGCGTCCGCACCGACGGCGACGGCCGACTGCGCCTCTTCCTGGACGGGCGATCGATCGCCGATGTCGGACTGCCCCCGATGCCGGCCTACTACCGTCACACGCTCGCCAACGGGAAGTCGGTGATGGAGGTCGCCCCGACGATCCAGTGGGGCTATCTCATCTACCTGACCGCGTTCCGGGTCTGTCAGTACTTCGGCGCCAAGGAGGAATGCCAGTACTGCGACATCAACCACAACTGGCGGCAGCACAAACAGGCTGGTCGTCCGTACACCGGAGTCAAACCCGTAGAAGAGGTGCTGGAGGCTCTGGAGATCATCGACCGGCACGACACCGACCGGACCTCGCAGGCGTACACCCTCACCGGTGGCAGCATCACCTCACAGGTCGACGGGCTGGCCGAGGCGGACTTCTACGGCCGGTACGCCCAGGCGATCGAGGAGCGGTTCCCGGGGCGGTGGATCGGCAAGGTGGTCGCCCAGGCGCTGCCCCGAGCCGACGTGCAGCGATTCCACGACTACGGAATCCGGATCTACCACCCCAACTACGAGGTGTGGGACAAGCGGCTGTTCGAGTTGTACTGCCCGGGCAAGGAGCGCTACGTCGGTCGGGAGGAGTGGCACCGCCGCATCCTCGACTCCGCCGAGGTGTTCGGCCCGCGCAACGTGATCCCGAACTTCGTGGCGGGCGTCGAGATGGCCGCCCCGCACGGCTTCACGAGCGTGGACGAGGCGATCGACTCCACCGCCGAAGGGCTTCGATACTTCATGTCGAGAGGGATCACACCGCGGTTCACCACCTGGTGCCCCGAGCCCACCACGCCGCTCGGTCGGGCCAACCCCGAGGGAGCACCGCTCGAATACCATGTCCGCCTGCTTGAGGTCTACCGGGCGACCATGGACGCCCATGGCCTGTCCAGCCCACCCGGATACGGTCCGGCCGGGCCCGGTCGAGCGGTGTTCTCGGTGAGCTCCTTCATGGACACTCTGCCGTCGACGCAGTCGTGACGGGCGCCACCGGGCAGGGCGGGAGCGACGATCTCCGCCGCTTCCGCCACGCGCTGGCTGGCTGCTAGTGCGGTGTCCACGAACGTTCACCGGGTGTCCGGTGGTGGTTGTGGATCCTCGCCGTGTGGGCGAGCGACTCCCCTCCGGGTGGTGGGGCGGGCCTGCGCGGGCCAACTGATCCTCGCGCCGCCCGTGGGCGGCGGGGGTCACGCCGGGACTGGCCGGCACCGGGAAGGTGCCGTCCGGCTCGACGGTGCGTGAGCACCCCAGGCAGCACAGGAGCGGCTGTTGTGGGGGTGGTGGGTCCGCCGCCCGGGATACGGGTGGCGATGGTGGCAGCCGCGACCAGGTCACGGTGCCCGCAAAACCGGCAGTGCGGGCAGGACAGGGTCCGCCCACGGGGTTTCGGTACCCGCCGCTGGCAGGCAGGGCAGGTCGAGGACGTGCCACGTTCGTTCACGAGGCGCAGCGTGATGCCGGCCAGGGTGGCCTTATCGGTGAGGACCTGCAAGAGCCGGCCGATCTGCCACTGCCGCAACCGCAGGTTGTGCCGCCGCCCCGCCGCAATGTCGAGCACGCCGCGGGGGTCGCCGACGTGCAGCACCCCAACCCGCTGACCCACCGCCCAGGACACGACAGCGCGGGCGGCCTCATGCTGGGCCTGGCGGACCCGCCGTCCATGCCGGCCCTCCACCATCCGGGCGCGGCGCCGATACGTGCGCCACCGCCGCAAACCCCGCTGACCCGGCTTCGGCGCCCGCCGGGCGACCGCCCGGCGGCGGGCTTTCGTGTCAGCCAGATGCATGCGGTGCTCCGCCCGGATCGCCCGCCCCGACACCAGCAACCCCGCACCGTCCGGGCCCGCCACCGCATACGGGTGGATGACCCCCAGGTCCACCCCGGCGATCCGGCCCGGGTCCGGTCCCACGCCGGCCGGATAGGTCGCGACCGGAATCTCCGCACTCACGTCCAAGAACAACCGGCCGCCCTCACACAGCAACGTGATCGAACGGACCTGCTCCACCGGGTACGGCACCTCCCGCGCCAACCTCACCCACAACGGCGACGCGCCCTTGCCCATCGGGATCCGGACCCGACGCCCGTCCACGGCGAACGTGCCGTGATACCAACGCACCGGCACCAACCCCCGCCGCCGACGCGGGAACCCCGCCGACACGTCACCGGCCTTACGTCGCTTCGCCGCCGCGAACCACGCGTCGGAGAACCGGCGCAACACCGACCGGGCCCCCGTCGAGTCCAACTCGCCGAACGTGCCCGGCCCCGAGGCCGCCAACTCCCGACACAACTCCTGATAGCCGGACAACGGCGCGTCCCCGCGGCGACGCCGCCACGCGTTCACCTCCAACACACACGCCCACACATCACCACCCGAACGCAGCAACCCGAAACACCGCCGCCGCTGCCCTGGCGTCACCCGCAACGCCACCCGCGCGGTGCGATACACCACCCGAGGCGCGGCAGGATCCCGACGACGAGGCACCACCAAACCCAACACCATCGGTACGACAAAACCCCCGACCGCCAACCCGGCAAACGTTAGTGGACACCGCACTAGCTGGCGTACGTCTCGAACTCACCGACTCGCGGGGCGCCGCCCGAGCTGTCGATCCTGAAGGTGATCTTGCTCAGCGAGGTCGCGGCGAAGGCGATGGAACCGGCGCCACTGCCGGAGGCCAGGACGGCCCCCGTGTCGTGGTTGAGAAGCTGCCACGACCCGATCGATCCCTGGGTCCCCGACGGCTCGCGGATGATCACTCGGGAAACCCGGGTCGCGGAACCCCACTTGATCGAGATCGAGCCGGTCGATCCGACCGGCGACCAGTAGGTGCTGATGTTGCCGTCCCGCACGTTGCCGTAGCTCGTCCCGCTGGCCTTGCTGGAGCCGTCGGCGCCCGCGCCGAGGCTGAGGTTCGTCCCGCTGGGCGGCGGGGTGGTCGGCGGTGGCGTGGTCGGCGGTGGCGTGGTGGGCGGAGCCGTCGTCGGCGGCGGGGTCTGCGGTGAGCAGCTACCGTTCGACACCTGCAGGCCCGTGTTGGCGCCCACCGTCTGACGAACGACCTCCGGCACGCAACTCGCCCCGTCGAGGCTGTACGCGTACGGGATGCTGACGCTGGTGTTGGACGTCGGGTTGGGGCCGGCGGGGTAGTTCTCGCTGCCCGGGCTGGACCAGGTCACGTTGTCGAACGTGTTGCCGCTGACCTGCCAGTACCCGCGCTCGTTGGTGTAGAACGTGCCCAGGACGTCCTTGGAGTTCCGGAAGTAGTTGTTCTCCACCCTGGCCTTGGCCCCGGCCCGCGAGTTGATGCCCGACTCGTGGAGGCTCACGTAGTGGTTGTTGTAGATGTGTGCCGTCCCGCCGCGCAGCAGCGGCGTACGAGAGTCGATGTTCTCGTAGAGGTTGTGGTGGTACGTGATGAAGCCGTTCGAGAGGTCACTCTCGCTGGACCCGACCAGGCCGCCGCGCCCGGAGTTGCGCAGGATGCTGTAGGACAGGGTGACGTACTGGGTGTTGTCCTTCATGTCGAAGAGACCGTCGTACCCTTCGGACTCCCCGCCCGAGGCCTCCAGGGTGACGTGATCGACCCAGACGTTGCGGACCGTGCTCTCCATGCCGATGGCGTCTCCGCCGTTGGACGTGGGCGAGCCCGACTTCTTGACGTTCCGGACGGTCACGTTCTGGATGATGATGTTGCTGGAGTCGCGGATGTGGATGCCGAGCTGGTCGAAGACGGCTCCGCTGCCGACCCCGATGATGGTGACGTTGCTGATCTGCTTGAGCTCGATGACGCCGTCCGCGGTGTTGCAGCTCGCACCCGACACCTTGCTGGTGTTGCCGTGGTTGATGGTCCCCGTGACCTCGATGGTGATCGGGGTGCTGCTGCTCGCCCGACCGCACAGCGCCGCATGGATCGCCGTCCCCGTGGTGGCCCGCACCGTCTGCCCACCCGCGCCGCCGGTGGTGCCGCCGTTCTGGGTGGCGTAGCCGGTGGCGCTGCCGACCGCCGCCGACGCCTCGGGGGTCGGCAGGGTCACCCCGATCGCGATCCCAACGGCTGCCGTAGCCAGTGCCGCCTGAAGTCGTAGCGTGACTGGTCGTCTCATCTCGCCTCACCTTCGCATGATTGTGCCGGCGCCTGCGGCGGTCGTCGCGACCGCTCGCCCCTTGGACGCGAAGTCGGCACAGAAATTGGCGTGCATCAATTGCAATACCAGCAACGACATGGCTGTCGCCCTGGTCATCGCGGGGAGTCGTCGTGCAAGCGCATGCCCCATGGTGGCAATGCTCGATATGCGATCGCCCGGCCCGATGATGAAACATCGATGTAACGCAATCGTAGGAAAGCGGTTTCCCTCAAGGCAAGGGTTAGCGCTTGCAGGTTTGTTGCATTGCCCACGGAGGCCCGACCAGGAGGCGGCGCCTCCCGGGTTGGCCGGCCGCGAGGGCGAAGGCGGCGGAGCGGTCGGCCGCGGGCAGTCCCGGCTTGTCGCCCGCGCGGTATTGACACGGCCCGAACTGCCGCCGATGCTCTGCTAAATCAGTTTAGCGACTCACATTGCTCCACCCACCCCCGCCCAGAGATCGCTGACTGAGCACCGTCCCGAGAGAGGACCCCGCATGAGACTGCGAAAAGGACTGGCTCCGCTCGTCGCCACCCTCGTCCTGGTTAGCGCCTCCGGCACGGCATACGGCAGTGCGAGCGGCAGCCCGGGCACTGAGGACGGAATCCGCAGCATCACCCCGATCACCACCGTCTACACGTACGGCCAGAAGGTCTCCGCCGTCGCGATCGAGTACGGCGCGGCGGTCAATCCGCGCACCGTCGACACCGCCACGTTCTCGGTGGCCGACACCATCTACAACTTCCGGTTCAACCCCATCGAGGACCTACCGAAGCTCGCCGACCGGACCATCACCCACACCTACACCAACGGCGTACCGGGCACACGTACCGACCACCGGTCGGCACCGGGCAGGTACGTCATCGTCGAGCTCGACCCGGCCGACGTGGGCGGCTCGACGGTCATCGTCTCCAAGTGCCCGACCTTTCTCTGCACCGTGAAGGTCAACCCCGAGCTGCCGACCCGGGTGGTGCAACGCCGAGACGTCCACGGCCAGCCCGGGCGCGGGGTCGGCAAGGGGCCGGTGCTCGCCAGGGCCACCCCTCGTCAGTCCCGCCCGGTCACCGAGAAACCGGTCAACGAACTGGTCGACTCGTTCACCTACGGCTCGTTCCTCAGCGGCGGAATGGTGCTGCCCTACCACTACCACCTGCCGAAGAACTACCAGCCCGGACGCAGGTACCCGCTCATGGTCGTCCTCCCCGGTCACGGGATGGGCTGGGACGGCGACAACCTCGGCGTCCAACTCGCCGCCGACGTCCCGGCGACCGCATGGCTCCAGCCACGGTGGACCGGCACCTCCGAGGACGTGATCGTCCTGGCACCCCAGCACCAGCGGGTCGGCGGCGCCGCCGAGGCCGACCTGCTGATCAAGCTGCTCGATCAGTTCGTCGGCCAGTTCGCCGTGGACACGCGCAGGGTGTACGCGACCACGGTGTCGTACGGCTCCCAACTGCTGTGGGCGGCGTTCGCCAAGCGACCGGACCTGTTCGCCGGTGGGCTGGTGACCGGCGGCTTCCCGGTCAACGCCACGCAGGCGACCGCCATCGCGGCGGCCGAGGTGCCGATCTGGATCACGCACGGCGAGCACGACCACCTGCTCAACGTCACCGGGGCGCGAAACTCCTCGACGTTGCTGCGGCAGGCGTACGAGGCCCGGGGTAAGACCCCGGAGCAGGCCGCCGACCTCGTCCGCTACACCGAGTACGCCGACGGGGCCTTCTCGTTGCCGGACTACCACGCGGCGTTCGGTCCGACCTATGCGGACAGCGGCATCCTGCGCTGGCTGCTCGACCAGACCAAGGGTGCCAACGCGGGCGACTGACGCCTCAGCAGAAGGTGCGGGGCTTCTCGTGCGTCGACTCGCCGCCGTGGAGCCCCGCGCCGCTGCTGACGATGCGGGGTCAGCCCGCGTATCGGGTCATCGACCAGCGTCGCCGGGGTCGGGCTCACCGCGAGAGGATGCGCTGCCGACGAGCGCGGACTCCTGGACCTCCTGCCGGCCCTCCTCCCGGGCTCTGGCGAGCAGCCCGGCCAGCCGCCGCCGGCGGCGACGGGTCGCCACCCGAAGGCCGACGATCAGCGCGGCGAGAAGACACAGCAACGCGAGCTGCGCCCACGGCACGACCCAGGTGGTGACGGTGGCGGAGGCCGGCCGGAGATCGGCGCCGGCCTGGCCGTCGCCGAGCAGGGCCGGAGACGTGGTGACGGTCGTACGGAGGCGACCCAGCGCCCAGACACCGTCGGCGCGGGTCTCCACCTCGCGACTGCCACCCGGGAGCATCTCCTCGACAGCACTGGTGACGTCGTGGCTGGTCCGGCCAAAGAGGTCGGACACCGAGACGCGGCCCGTTCCGCTGACCCAGACGTTGCCGTCGTTCTGCACGGTGTAGCGGACCCGGACCGTGCCACCGGCGAAGGGGTTCCACGACGGAGCGTACGTCGCGCTGAGGCCGTTGACGGGCAGGGCTGCCTGGGCGGTTCCGTTGACCCGCACCATGACCCGGAAACCCACTCGGCTCTCGACGTTGACGGTGCCCCCGGTGCTGGTGACGGTCGCGGCGATGCCGGCCGGGTGGTCACCCGGCGTGGCGCCCTTGGGCACCGTGATCGTGAACGGCACCACCTTCGTCTCGTTGGGGCCGACGGTGACCCTCTCCTGCACGTCGATCCAGGTGCCGCCGTCGACCGAGGTGCGGTCGGAGGACAACATGTTGAACCGGCCCTTGTCGGTGAGGTAGCCGTCGGCGGCCTTCAGGGAGAAGGCGACAGCGTTGCGGCTGAAGTTTCGTACCGCCAGGTGCTCGGTCCGGGCCTCCCCCGGGTCGAGGCTCGCGTTGATCCACCGGCGTTGGTCCGGACCACTCGGGGTGGCCGGCTGGACCGTCCAGGTCAGGGCTTTCGGGTCTGGTTCCGCCGCCGCCGCGGCCGGCGCAGCCGCAACCGTGAGGGTCGTGACAGCCAGGATGGTGAGCGCCCGGCGCAGCGGGGAGACGGTCATGAGACGACGGCCCTTCGACACGGGGCCGGCGGGGGCCTGTTTCCAGGCCCCCGCCGAGCCACTACTCGAACAGTGAGAGCGTGAGCGTGGAGCTGTACTCGCCGGCGGCGACCTCGGCCGGGGTCCGCAGGTACAGATCGGCGTTGACGGAGTACGAGTCGCTGGCAACGGCCTCGGAGTCGAAGGCCGAGACCAACAGCTCCTGGTCGACGAGGCCGACGTTGTTGCCGGGCAGGGTCTCCTCGTCGAGGGCGGTCACGACCTCCTCACCTTCGGTGACCAGGCCGGTTTCCCCGCCGTCGAGCAGGCGTGGCTTCCAGCCGAAGTGGTCGGCGGTGATGGGTGCCTGACCGGTGCTGCCGGTGAAGTCGGTCGCGCTGCCGAGCACCGCCCAGGCGGCGCCGTCGGGCACCTCGTCGGCGACGCGGGTGTCGGTGACCGTCACCGTCGGCAGCGTACCGACGAACTGGCGAACCAGCAGGGTCGAGCCGTCCTCGGACAGCGCGACGGCGTCACCGGCGATCGACAGGGCGAGTACGCCCGGTTCCCTGATCTCGTCGATGTCGACCGTCACCCGCACGCTGGCGTCGTCGCCGGGCTCGGCCATCGCGGGCGACGGCGACACCGCCGCGCCGGACAGGACGGCGCCGACGGCGCAGGCCGCGAGCATCTGCCGCCGTTTATGTGTGTTCATGTGACCTCCGTTGTCATCCGTGATTGATGTGCCGGGTTGGTGGGTCATCCGCCGCAGGTGCCGGCAGGGTGCTCGACGGTGCGCACGGTCGTCACGTCCCTGCCACCGATCACCCCGGTCACCCGGACCGTCGCCGAACCAGCCGGAACAGACACCGCACGCGTGTTGAACGACTGATACGCACTCGCACCCGGCGCCACGGCCGCGAACGACCGCTCACCGTACGCAGTCTCCAGCGTCACGCCGACCGACCCGTCATGGTCGTTACGCGCCTGCACCGCCACGTACACCTTCCCGCTCAGGCACCGCGTCGAAGCGGTGACCGTGACGGGTAGCTCGGACTGGCCGGTGGCCGCTTCGAAGGCCCAGGAGTCGAGCTCGAAGAGGTCGGCGCCCGTCGGGCCGGTGACGGTGAAGTAGACGTCGTGCACGCCGGTGACGCCCTCAAGCTCGGCGGTCACCTCGGCCCACTGCCCGGACGGGGCGTCGACCGGGATGGTGCCGACAACCGGGCCGGTGACGTCGTCCAGCCGCACCTGGATCTGCGCGCCGGCAGTGAGCGCCCGCACCCGCGCCGTGACGCTCTGCGCGCCGTTGTCGCCGAAGTCCACCGACGACAGCGCGGTCCAGTCGCCGTTGTCGATGTCGCGTACCACCAGGTTCGGTGCCGCACCGCCGAACTGGGCGGAGTTGCCGTCGACCTTCGCGGTGGCGATGCCCTTGCTCCAGCCGAAGGTCTCGGCCTCGAAGAGGCGGTACGGATCGAAGTTCCGGACCTGGTTCACGCCGGCATAGGTACCGACGACCTGCTGGATGGTGCCGTCCGGGTTGAAGGCCAGCTCCTGGATGTGCGGGCTGCGGTACCCCTGCGTCGTGTTCCCGTTGATGCGCTTGTTCAACGTCGGGGCGTGGTAGGTGAAGTAGTACTTGCCCTCGAACTGGAACACCGACTGGTGGTTGTTGCCACCGGTGCCGGCGCCGAAGAACTGCGACTGGTTCGGGAAGAGCACGCCGGCGTAGGTCTCCTTCGGCCACGCCATCGGACCGTCGGAGATCATGTAGCCGATCTGGCCACCCCCGGGGTAGCCCGGCAGTGGCGTCTGGGGGCCGCCGAAGTCGTTACCGCCGAAGTGCGAGGAGTACGAGAAGTAGTACTTTCCCTCGCGCTTGAAGACGTGACCGGCCTCGAAGGCGACCGGGGCGTCGACCACCGCGGCCGTTCCCTGGGTCGCGACCATGCTGTCGTCGAGTTCGATCGAACGGATGTTCTTCGGGTTGTTGAAGCGCTCGGCCGGCGGCATGCTCGTCGACGCGGGACCACCACCGAAGTAGAGGTACGGCTGGCCGTTGTCGTCCACGAACGGGGCCGGGTCGAACTTCCACGCCACGTCCTCAGCGCCGGGGGTGCCGCCATTGATCAGTGTGCTCGTGCGCTCGCTGGTCCACGGACCGAGCGGCGACGCGCCGGTGATCACGTTGCTGGAGCCGCCACCGTTGGCGTAGTAGAGGAAGAACTTCTCCTGACCGTTCACCACCTTCTTGGTGATGCCCGGCGCCCACGAGTTGGCGGTGAACGGCGCCACCCCGTTCGGGCCGGCGACCTGGATCTCGCCGTGGTCCGTCCAGTTCACCAGGTCCTCCGAGGAGATCACCGTGATCTGGTTGATGTCGCCGTAGTTGATCCCCGGCGAGACGCCGGTGGCGGGGTTGGGGGCGTAGCCCTGGGTGTCGTTGGTCATGTACATGTACACCCGGCCGTCGTGCACGAAGCCGAAACCGTCGGCGCCGAACTTGTGCCCGATCAACGGGTTGTGCTCCCCGGGCAGCTTGCCGACGACCTCGATCGTCTTCGACGCCGGTGCGGGCGGCGCCGCGCCGACCACCGAGACGTCATCGAGCTTGAAGTCCATCAGGTGCAGGTCCGGATCGGTGGACGGCGTGCTCGTCCAGGGGGTCTCGAAGAAGAGCCGCGCCGTCGACACGACCTGCCCCGCCGGGATCGTGAAGGTCCCGTTGAACTGTGCCCACTGACCCTTCGTCGCCGTCACGCTGACGAGGTTGGTGTAGGTGCCACCGCCGTAGTGCATGGTGGCGAAGAACTGCTTGGTGGCCGGTCCGCTCGGGTTCTCGTACTTGATGCGGGCCGTGAGGGTGTAGGCCTGGCCGGCCTGCACCTTGCCGCTGAGGTCCTGCATCGGCCCGGAGCCGGTCGTCGTCCGGCTGGTGACGAGCGCGGCGTTCGCACCGGCGTAGGCATCCGACGTGGCCGACAGCTGGGCGCCGTCGGTGGCGTTTCCGTTGTTGACGAACCAGTTGGCCAGGCCCTCCTCGAACCCGCCGTTGACGATGAGATTCGTGTCGGCGGCCTGGGCAGGTGCCGACCCGGCTCCGAACGCCGCGGCCAGCAGCAGACCGACCGTCGCGATCGCCGCGACCCTTCCTCGGGTCGCCCGTCGCCTTCGTTGTTCCACGAGACATCCTCCTTCAACTCTGACGTGCGGTCATCGGTGTGCGGGGGATCGATGAATAGGCGTTCCTGGGTGGTCCGGACATCAGGGGCCACTGCCGCCACCGGCTCGACGCGGCCGGCGGCGCGGGACAGTTCCTGCTGGTCCGCGCCGCGCGGCCGGTCGCCGGTGGCTGGTAGGCGGTCGGGGTTATCCGCCGCAGGTGCCGGCAGGGTGCTCGACGGTGCGCACGGTCGTCACGTCCCTGCCACCGATCACCCCGGTCACCCGGACCGTCGCCGAACCAGCCGGAACAGACACCGCACGCGTGTTGAACGACTGATACGCACTCGCACCCGGCGCCACGGCCGCGAACGACCGCTCACCGTACGCAGTCTCCAGCGTCACGCCGACCGACCCGTCATGGTCGTTACGCGCCTGCACCGCCACGTACACCTTCCCGCTCAGGCACCGTGTCGAAGCGGTGACCGTGACGGGCACCGCCGCGAGCACTCCGAGGCGGGTCAGCTGATAGCTGAGTGCCCGCTCCGGCGCGTCGATCTGGTTCTGGGTCCCGAGCTGTCCGGCCCGCGCGGACCTGGCCGCCGCCAGTGCGGACTGTGCCGCAGCCCAGGCGTCGGCCGGGTAGTGGCGCCCGTCCAGGGTCTCCGCGTGGGCGATCGCGGCGTCGAGGGCACCGGTGTCCAGCGGCCGCGCCTGCGCGGTGAGCGTGTCGCTGAGCAGGTAGTGATCGAAGTCGACGCGCCCGCCGGTCTCCTGCGTCGCGTAGTTGAACAGGCCCACCCGGTGACCCATGAAGTGCGCGAGGCTGCCGTCCAGCGTCTGCGGGCCGACGCGGTTGCCCAGCCGGGTCCACTGCTGCCCGTCGAGGCTGTAGTAGAACGTCGTCCACAACTGGCCGACCGGCGAGGCGAAGTCGAGGTCCGCCTTCACGTGCACCTCGGTCGCGTCAGCCAACGCGACGGTCGTGCCCGGCACGAAGGTCTCCAGCGTCTGTTGGTCGAGGTCGACCGCGAACGGCTGCGACCGGTTGACGACGCCCAGGGTGTTGACACCGCCGACGCGTTTGACCGCCACGTACGAGAATCCGCGGTTGTAGGCCGCCAGGCCGGCGACGTCCCCGTTCTTCATTCCGGAGATGTCCATCCGGGTCTCCACCGACTGCCGTGGCCCGAACGTCCGCTGTGAGAGCGTGTTGCGGGCCTCCTCGAACCAGGCCAGCTCGGCCCGGTTGGACAGCTTCGTGTAGATGTACTGGCCGGTGACCACCTTGCCGGCCGTCAGCCGCAGCCATCCGTCCCGGTCGGTGAGCGACCAGTAGCGGTTGTCGGGGGCGTGGTTCCACTCCCACGCCAGGTCCAGCCGCGACCCGTTGGGGGCGATCTCGGCCTCGTCCAGCGGCGCCGGGATCGTCCACTGCTCGTCCTGGTACGCCTTGTGCGGCGCGTCGTTGGCGAAGTCGTCCGAGGCGACGATGCTCTTCTGCCGCTCGAACGCCTCCTCCGCCGGGCTGAGCCGGATCGGCTTGTCGAACAGGCCGTTGACCGGAACGACCCCGTTGGTGCCGAACGTCGGCCACCCGTCCCGCCAGGTGGCGGGGATGAGCGCCGGGATCCGCCCGATCGGGAACGTGTCGCGGAAGAACATGCCATGCCAGTCGGTCCCGCCGCCGGCACGGCTGATCGGAACGAGGCTGCCCTGCGCGAAGCCGTTCGAGTTGAGTACGCCGCGCGCCTCGTAGGTGTTGACCCCACCGGCCGAGGTGTAGCGCCCCAGCAGGTCCTTCGAGCGGAGCATGACGACCTGGCGGCCCTGCCCGGATGGCCACGTGATGATGACGGCGTAGTACCAGCCGTCGATGTGGTAGAACTGCGCGCCCTCGAACAGACCGCCGATGAACGGCTGGCCGGCGTAGTTGCTCGCCGTGAAGATGTTCGGGTAGTCCTGCTCGATCGCCGTCAGACCGGCGTTGAGGCGTACGGCGCTCGTGCCGCCGGAGCCGTAGAAGATGTACGGCGTGCCGTCGACGTCGAAGAAGAGTGACGGGTCGTGCAGGCCACGGCCGAGGGCGGTGCGCTGCCAGGCGCCGTTCTCGATGTCGTCGGTGCGGTAGAGGTACGCCCCGTTGAGGTTGTTGGTGTTGAAGGCGACGTAGAACATGCCGTCGTGGTAGCGCAGCGACGACGCCCACTGACCCTGGCCGTACGAGTTCTGGCCGTTGCGCAGGGAGAAGGAGTCGCCGATGCTCGCCCGGTCGAAGACGTAGTTGACGATCTCCCAGTTCACGAGGTCGTACGACTTCATGATCGGCGCGCCCGGGCTCAGGTGCATCGTCGTGCTGATCATGTAGTAGATGTCCCGGCCCTCGTCGTTCTCGGCGGCCGGTACTCGCTCCACGCTGATGTCCGGCACGTCGGCGTTGAGCAGGGGCACCGAGTACGTGCCGGCGCCGGTGTCGGTCGAGGTGTACGACGATCGGGGCGTCCATCCCTCGGCTGCCTGCGCGACGGCGGGTGTGGCCACCAGGCCGGCACCGACGACGACGGTGACCAATGCGAACGCACACAGTGGGTGGGGCCGACGCGGGTGCACTGTGGAGGCGAACACCTTCAGCGCTCCGACGGCACGGTGGACGGCATCGTTCAGGCAGTTCAGAGGGGATGTGCGGGCGAGACTGGGAACACGCGAGCGGATCGACACGGCCAAGGTGGGCTCCAAGCGCGAGAGCGGCGTGAAGGCCATCGTGTTATCGCTAACAAAGCCTGTCAAGACAATCAATGAAACGTGCCCGAAGTGTCCCCGTAACACCGTGGACCCACCAGAATGGACTGAGGTGCCACGGGTGGGAGCGCGGCCATGGATCAGCAGGCAGGCGACGCTGGCCCGGAGGCAGCTCCGTCTCAACCTCGGCGGGCTCCCCGGTGCCGTCCTGACGACACCGGGGAGCCGAGCGCGGGCCGGTCGCCTCAGGTGTCGAGGCAGGAGAGCATGGCGGCCGTGAGCCGGTTGGCGCGCTCGTCGCCCACCCCGCGCATCTGGTTGACCACGTAGCCGAATCCAACCTGATGCTCGGCGTCACCGAAGGCCAGATTCCCGCCGGCGCCGTCGTGGCCGAAGCTGCGCTCACCCAGCAGCGGTCGGGCCGGCGGCGAGTGCAGCAGAAAGCCCGTGCCCCAGCGTTGCCCGGTGTCCGGCGGCCCGTGTCGCTGCTGGCCCCGCGAACGGACCGCGACCGCGTCGTCCACCGACGCCGCCGAGAGCAGGGGTCCACCCTGGATGTCCGACACGCAGGCCGCGTAGAGGCGTGCGAGGCCGTCCGCGGTGCTCACCGCGCCGGCGCCGGGGACGCCGGCCGCCCGGATGGCGGGGTC
The DNA here is from genome assembly GCF_050936255.1 of Micromonospora sp. CA-259024. Lineage (NCBI taxonomy): Bacteria > Bacillati > Actinomycetota > Actinomycetes > Micromonosporales > Micromonosporaceae > Micromonospora > Micromonospora sp. CA-259024. The sequence goes on from NZ_JBNJND010000001.1 coordinate 3,630,503, forward strand.
GTTGAAGCTGACCAGGCCGTCCGTGTCGGCGGGAAAGGCGAACGCGCCACCCATGGTGATTCCCCGTTCGGCGACCGGGTCCACGAACGGATCGGCCTCCGGAGGTGGCGCCAGGCCCCAGGCGACACTGTCGCTCTCGACGGCGGGAAGCCCGAGCCAGGTGTGCAGGCCGAGCGGGTCCGCGACGGTGTCACGGAAGAACGCGCCGGGCAGTTGGCCGGTGATACGGCGGATCACCTCACCGATCAGCCAGCCGTAGGTCATCGGGTGGTAGCCGTGGGCCGTGCCCGGCTGCCACAGCGGGGCCTGCGCCTCGATCGCCTTGATGACCGGGTCCCAGGCCAGGACCTCGTCGAGGGTCAGGGGTCGGTCCAACGCGGGCAGGCCGGCCTGGTGCGTGAGCAGCCAGCGCACGGGGATGTGTGCCTTGCCGTGCTGCCCGAACTCCGGCCAGTAGCGCGTCACGGGAGCGTCGAGGTCGAGCCGGCCCTGCTGGACCAGCAGGTAGGCGCAGATCGCCAGGATACCCTTGGTACAGGAGAAGACGACGACCGGCGTGTGCGCCTCCCAGGGCCGTCCGGTGCGGGTGTCGGCCACCCCGCCGTACAGGTCGACGACCTTGCGGCCCTGTACGTAGACGGTGGTCGCGGCGCCGACCTCTCCGTGAGAGGCGAAGTTGTCGCGGAAGACGTCGGCGACGCGCCCGTAGCGTTCGTCGACGTCGCCGTGGATCTGCGGCTGTGCAACCACTGCCTATCCCTTCACTGATCCCTGGATCAGGGCCTTGATGAACTGTCGCTGGAAGATCAGGAACACGATGAGGGTGGGAGTGAGGATCAGCAGCGATCCGGCGCAGAGCAACACCAGATCGGTGCCCCACTGGCCCTGGAACGCGCCGAGCGCCCCGGCCATCGTGCGTTTGGTGGCGTCATCGACGAGGACGATGGCGAGGAGGAACTGGTTCCAGGTCCAGAGGAACAGCAGAATCGTCAGCGAGGCGATGGCCGGCCGGGCGAGCGGCACCTGGACCCGCCAGAACAACTGCCAGGTGCTGCTGCCGTCCACCCGGGCCGCCTCGGACAGCTCGACCGGCACGTTGGTGAAGTGCGCCCGCATCCAGAACACCGCGAACGGCATGTACAGCCCGATCAGCGGCAGGATGATGGCCCAGCGGGTGTTGAGCAGGCCGAAATCCTGCATCTGGTAGTAGAGCGGGGTGACCACGGCCTCGAAGGGCAGAGTCAGACCGAGGAGGAGGAGGCCGAAGACGAGCCGACCGCCGGGCACCCGGAGCTGACCGAGCCCGAACCCGGCCATGGTGGCGATGAGCACCGACACCGGCACGACACCGGCCACGATGAGCAGGCTGGAGCGCAGCAGAGCACCCATGTTGGCGGCTGTGAAGGCATCGGCGAAGTTTCCCCACTGCGGGTCGGACGGCCAGGCCAAGCCGCTGGGCACGGTGCCACGGGGCTGCAACGCCGCCGAGAGCATGCTCACGAACGGCAGCAGGGTGACGAGGATCAGGGCGATCAGGAAGACCCGGCCGGTCACCTGTTCACGTCGGCTCAGGTTCACGGCTTCTCCCCGCGGGTGAGTCGCTGGATCGGCAGCACGCACGCCAGCACCAGCAGCATGAGGACGACAGCGAGCGCCGAGGCGAGCCCGACCTGCCGCTGCGAGAAGGCCAGCCGATAGATCTCCAGGCCCGGCACGGTGGTCTGGAGGCCAGGACCGCCGCTGGTGGAGATGTAGACGATGTCGAAGCTGGCCAGAGCGGCGATGATCGTCACGGTCAGGCAGACCCCGATCTCCTGGCGCAGACTGGGGAGGGTCACGGCGAGGAACTCGCGGACCGGCCCGGCGCCGTCCAGACGGGCGGCCTCGTAGAGCGCCGGATCGATCTTGCTCATTCCGGTGACCAGCAGGATCGTGCAGAGGCCGAGCAGGACCCAGGCGCCGATCACGCCCACGGCAGGCAGCGCCGTGTCGAAGTCGCCCAGCCACGCGCGGGCGACGCCGCCCAGGCCGACCGCACGCAGCACCTGGTTGATCAGCCCGTTCGACGACAGCAGCCAGCTCCACGCGATGCCGGCCGCCACCAGGGGGATGACCTGTGGCAGGAACAGGATCGTCCGGACGACGGTCCCGAACGTGCCGGTGGTGATCCGGCGAACCATGCTCGCCACCAGCAGCCCGAGCGCGACGGGGATGAAGCTGAAGAAGACGATCAGGATGACCGCGTTGGCGATGATCTTCAGCAGGTCGCTGTCGGTGAAGACGGTGACGTAGTTGTCAAGGCCCGCCCAGCGGGCCACGCCGATGCCGTTCCAGTCGTAGAGCGAGTACTGCACGGTCAGCGCGAGGGGGCGTAGGACGAACACCGCGTACATCACCAGGGCGGGCAGGACGTACAACCACGCGGTCCCGGCCGCGCGGGCCCACCGGAATCGGTGAGCCCGCGCGGGGGTGGGACGGGCGGGACGATCCGCTGACGACACCCGATCGCCCCGCCCGGTTGGTGCGCTGCCGAGGGCAGACGTCATCGGGACAGTTCCTTCTCGTACTCCGCCTGGACGGCCTTCACGTACCCCTCCGGCGTCTGCTGGCCGGCGACGAGCTTCTGCAACTCCGGCGTGATCGCGGCGGCGAAGATGCCACCGGTGGCGTTCGCGGTGAAGTCCACCGCACCGTTCTCCGCCCCGAGCTGCTGCGACGCCTTGAGGGTCTCCGCCAGGACGGTGTTGGGGGCGGCGGCCGGCACCGGCAGGTCACTCGGGCCGCCCGGGCTCGATCCACCGACCGTGACCGCGATCTCGCGCGCCTTGGCGTTGGTGTGGACCCAGTTCAGGAAGAAGGCGGCGGCGTCCGGGTTCTTGGCCTTGGCGGAGACGCCGAACGTGTTGGGGGCGGACATCGCCACGTGCTTGCCGCCGGCGGTCTCGGCGGGGAAGAGGAAGAAGCCCACGTTGCCGGGCATCGACTTGTCGAGGTTGGCCGACTCCCAGTCACCGTTGAACATGAACAGGCCGTTGCCCTTCTGGAACTCCCCCACCATGCTCGCGTAGTCCAGAGCGTTGGCGTCCTTCGGGAAGTAGCCGGCCTGCGCCCACTTCTGGATGGTCTGGGTGGCCTTCAGAGCGGCCGGCGTGTCGAACGTGGCTCCCGGCTTCTGGAAGATCCAGTCGGCGACCTGGGTCGGGTCACCGAACTGGTTCTGCAGCGCCTGGTGCGGGAAGTTGATCCCCGCGGTGTTCTTGTTGAACTGCATGATCGGCTGGACCCCTCCGGTCTTCGCCTTCGCCAGCAGTTGCTCGAACTCGGCGACGGTGGCCGGCGGCTGGGTCATGCCGATCTGACTGGCCAGCTTCTTGTTGTAGAAGACGCCGGTGACGCTGTAGCCGAGCCCCATCCCGTACAGCGAGCCGGTGCCGCGGGTGTTGTCACCGACACGCAACTGCATGAGCTGCGAGGCCGGGAACCTGTCCCAGCCGTACGCGGTGAAGTACGGGTCGAGGTTCTTGAGCAGGTCGTCCTTGACCAGGTCGACCATGGTGGGGAGTCGGATGATGTCGGGCGAGTTGTCCGACGCCATCACGCGCGGCGCGTTCTCCACGATCACCGTGAACTGGTCCTCACGGATGTTGAACTTCACGTTCGAGTGCTGCTTGGAGAACTCGTCGGCCAGCGCCTTGGCCAGGGGGAAGCCGGTCTCGGCGTACATCTCCAGCGTGATCGGCGCGGTCCCGAGTTCGGTTTTGACGTCGGCGTCGGACTGGGCGGTCGACGACCGGCCCTCCCCCGGCGCACTGCAGGCCGTCGCGGTCAACCCGACCGCCAGCAGCGACGCGAGGATCACCGCTCTACGTCGCGGGATCTTTGTCAGCAATTCTGCCATTTCATGACTCCTTGACATCTCCGCGCGTCCCGCGACCCATGGCCGCGTGACGGCTCCACCGGGACCGCCGCGACGGGGGACAGCCACAACGTGCACGTCGTGACCGGTCGCCCGAGCACAGCGCCCGTACCGTCATCAAAATGAACCCGGCACGGCCACCGAAGGCGCCCTTCGAGGCACCAAAAGTGGTCGCTAAACTGATTTAGCAGAGCATGCGCGCGGCGCGGGAAGCTGTCAAGGACAACTTGGCAACGGTGCGGAAACACCGAGTTCACGCCACGCCCGGCATGACCGGCGCCGACCCCCGCGCGGCGACGCATCATGATGGGCAAGAGCGGCGCCTGTGGCACCGCGCCTGATTCGGAGGACAGATGGGCAGCAACAGAGCAACCCTTGCCGATGTCGCGCGGAGAGCCGGGCTGTCCAAGACCGCCGCGTCGATGGTGCTCAACGGCAGAGAGGGCACCCGGCTCTCGGCCGAGGCGCACCAGCGCGTGTTCGCCGCCGCCGAGGAACTCGGCTACCGGCCCAACCTCGCCGCGCGCAGCCTACGTACCCGCAAGACGGCCACCATCGCGTTCGTCTCCGACATCGTCGCCACCACCCGGTTCGCCGGCGGTCTCATCCGCGGCGCCCTCGACGCGGCCCGGGAACGGGACCACGTGCTGCTCATCACCGAGACGCAGGGCGACGCCACATTCGAGCAGTACGCCATCGAGGCCGTCCTCGACCGACAGGTCGACGGGGTGATCTATGCCGCGATGGCCACCAGACGGCTGACGGTGCCCCCGGCCATCCTCGGCGGCCCGGTGGTGCTGCTCAACGCCACGAGCGCCGACGGCCTGCCCAGCGTGCTTCCCGACGACGACCGGGCCGGCCGTTCGGTCGCCACCGCGCTACTCGAACACGGCCATCGCGACGCGATCGCGCTCATCGGCCGCAACCGCCTCAAGGAAGACGATCCGGAGGTCTCGCTCGCGGCGCGGGCACGTCTGCACGGCATCCAGCAGGTGCTGGGCGACGCCGGCGTCACACTCCTGGCCGAGTGCTTCTGCACCGAGTGGTTGCCCGAGCACGGCTACGCGGCCATGCGTTCGCTGCTGAACAAGCCGAAGCGACCCAGCGCGATCATCTGCATGAACGACCGGCTGGCCTTCGGCGCCTACCAGGCGCTCGGTGAGGCGGGGCTGACCGTCCCGGACGACATCTCGGTGATCTCGTTCGACGACGACCCGATCGCCGCCTGGCTGCGGCCCAGCCTCGCCACCACGGCGTTGCCGCACGAACAGATGGGACGCCGAGCGGTCGAACTGCTCCTGGACGGCGGCGCGACCGAGTCGTCGCTCGTCCCGATGCCCCTGCGCCGGCGTCGGTCCCTCGCCCCTCCGGCCGGGTGACCACCGACGGCCAACGCCACCACCTTGGCCTGACCTGATCCGCCGCTAAAACGGTTTAGTGCTAGGTTTCCGGCCATGCTTCGTCTACCCGACCACTGGGTGTGGGACAGCTGGTACGCGCGGGACGACAACGGCCTCTGGCACGTGTTCTTCCTGCGCGCGTCCCGTGCCCTGCACGACCCGCACCGCCGCCACCACCGCGCCACGATCGGCCACGCCGTCTCGGCGGACCTGCGCTCGTGGCGCCTGGTCGCCGACGCATTGGTTCCCGCCGACGCTCCCAGCTGGGACGACCTGGCGACCTGGACCGGCTGCACGGTCCGTGGGCCGGACGGACGCTGGTACCTGTTCTACACCGGGGTCGGTCGCGCCGAGGACGGCCTTGTCCAACGCATCGGCCTGGCCGTCTCCGACGACCTGACCACCTGGCACCGGCACGGCACCGAGCCGATCGTCGAGGCCGACCCGACCTGGTACGAGCTGCTCGACAGGGACCAGTGGTACGAGCAGGCCTGGCGTGATCCGTGGGTGTTTCCCGATCCCGACGGCGAGGGCTGGCACATGCTCATCACCGCACGCGCCAACACGGGACCGGCGAACACCCGTGGCGTCGTCGGCCACGCCACGTCCACCGACCTGGTCACCTGGACCGTTCAGCCACCGCTGTCGACACCGGCCGGGTTCGGCCACCTCGAAGTGCCCCAGGTCGCGGTCATCGACGGGCAGCCACTGCTGCTGTTCTCCACCGACGCCACCGGCAGCGCCCGGCGCGACGACCACCGGATCTGGGTGGCGACCGGCCAGAGCCTCCTCGGCCCGTGGGACATCGCGTCCGCCCAGCCGTTCACGCACCCACACCTGTACGCGCCCCGGCTGGTCCCGGGTCCCGCCGACGACTGGTCGCTCATCGGTTTCCTCGACCACGTCGACGAGACGTTCGTCGGGGAACTCACCGACCCCATTCCCGTACGGTACGAGGCATCGACCGGGCTGATCGTGGACACGGCGAGGACGGTCGCGGAACCGTGACCGCGCAGGTCCGGGCCGAGGGGAGTCGCCCCGGCCCGGACCTGTCGGTGTCCAGTTCCCAGGTCAGCTCCGCAGCTGCCACTGCTGGTTCGTGCCGCCGTTGCAGGACCAGAGGATCAACTTCGTACCGTTCGCCGTCCCGGCGCCGTTCGCGTCGAGGCACAGACCCGACTGCACTCCCGTGATCGTGCCGTTGGCGTTGATGTTCCACTGCTGGTTGGCCTGGCCGTTGCAGTCCCAGATCACCACCGTGGTGCCGTTGCTGGTGCCCTGGCCGGAGGCGTCCAGGCACTTGGTGCCGTAGACCATGAGCTGCCGGCTGGTGGTGTGGGTCCACCGCTGGTTGGTGGCACCACTGATGCAGTCCCAGATCTGGGCCTGCGTGCCGTTGGTCGTGCTGGAGCCGCCGATCTCGGCGCACCGGCCCGACTGGACGCCCACGATCTGGACGTTCTGCGGGTTGGTGCTGCCGCCGCTCTGGACACCGGCGGCGTTGATCACCGTCTGCGCGCCCGACGGCCAACTGCCTCCGGTGACCGTGACGTTGCCGTTGACGACGTTGCCGCGGTCCCCGTTGGTCACGTTCGTGCTGTTGTTGGTCGACCAGTTGTTGGTGACGGTGAAGTTGCCCATGTTCTCCGCGTACCAGTAGTTGGCGGTGGCCCAGGTGCCGGTGGAGGAGAACACGTTGTTGCGGGCGGTGTAGTAGCGGGAACCCTCGTCGAAGTAGAGGCCGAACCAGCCGTTGGTCCGCAGGCAGTAGTTCTCGTTGATGGTCCCGCCCGGGTTCGCCGAGAGCGTGTAGATGCAGCCGCCGTCGGTCATCTGCTGCATGACGTCGTGCACGTAGTTGCCGATGACCTGGTTGTTGGCCGCGGTGGTGGCCGTCGTGTACCGCGGCTGGTAGTTGTACAGGCCCCGGTTGGCGTAGTGCTCACTGCCGCCGGCGTCGTTGGCGCCCCAGCCGTACCCGACCGACAGGCCGGTGTACGGCATGTTGTAGACCTCGTTGTGCGAGATCAGCGCGGTGTTCACGTAGGTGGTCAGGATCGAGACGACGCCTCGGTACTCCAGGCCGAGATCGTGCACCCGGTTGTTGCTCACGGTGATGTTCCGGTTGACCATCCGCTGGTCGCTGGGGTGGTGGGCGTCGGCGCGTACGCCGCCGACCACGATGCCGCCGGCGGAGTTGCGGGCGATCTCGGAGCGGGTGACCGTGATGTTGCTGGCACCCAGGCCGACGCCGCTGGCGTGGGCGTTGGCGTCGTTGCCGATGCCGATCGCCGTCTGCCCGAGGTTGACGAACTGGGAGTCGCTGAAGGTGATGGTGTTGGCGGCGGAGACCTGCACGGCGGCGGGCATCTGGTTCCAGTTCGGCCGGGTGGCCTCGAACTGGGGGCAGCCGGCCTGGCAGGAGGTCAGCGCGTCCGACGGACGGGCCCAGGTGCCGGTGATGTGGGCACCGGTCTGCTGGTCGGCGAAACCGTTGCTGCTGCTGGGGCCGAGCCAACTGGTGCCCGTGAAGGTGATCCCGCTGAACGAGATGTGGTGCGCGGGCGCGTCGTAGGTGCCGCCGACGTTGACCAGGGACTGCAGTTGCGGCAACTCCACGCTGACCGAGCTCATGCTCTGCCCGGCGAGCGGGATGTAGTTGAGCTGACCGTTGCCCGGGTTGAGATACCACTCCCCCGGCGAGTCCAGGAACTCGTACGCGTTGGTCAGGTAGAACGGGCCCGCGCGGTGCGGGCTGGAGAGGGTGTCGAACCCGAAGGTGTTGTTGTTCCAGGCGGGCTGCTGCATCGTGAGGAAGTTCCCGCTGATGCTCTGCACCGGCGAGTACCGGTCGGTGAACGAGCCGACGCTCTCCACCTCGACCCGGTTCTGGTTGCCGAGGTTGTTGAGGTAGGCGAGCGCGCTGTTGCTGAACCGCATGCCGGTGGTGGTGAAGGTGAAGTCGGCCCGGTTCACGGCGGTACGCGCCCGCGTGGCGACAGCCCCGTTGACGTAGAGCTGACGGCTGTCGAGCCCGGCCCCGACGTTGGCTCGCCAGATGTTCTTCCCGGAGTCCGCGAGCGACCAACCGGTGACCGCCCGGGCTCCGGTGATCGTCGGACGTGCCGAGGCGGCCGCCCGCCAGATCACCTGGTACCCGTTGTTACCCGAGTCGGCCGCGGTCAGCCGCATCGGCGACGACAACCGGTACGCGCCGTCGGCCAGTTCCACGACGATGTCACCGGACATCGCGGCGTTGCGCGTCCGGACCGCGGCCTGCGCGCCGGTCAGGGAGCACGGTTGGCTGGCCGTGCAACTGGTGCCGGTGCCGGAGGGCGACGCGTAGAGGGTGGTGGTGGCCGCGTGGGCCGGGGACGCCGAGGCGGTCACCGCGACCAGCGCGGTCAACGCTGTCGCGGCGGCGCCGGCCAGCATTCGCCGCAGCGGCGGAATGGACGAGACGGACACGGGACGGTGCTCCTGACATGAAGAAGGGGTGGACGGAGGAAGTGGCGCCCGGTGGCGGTCAGCCGAGGATCTCCCGGAGGTGGCGCAGGCCGTCGGTGGCGAGACGGTCCTGCGAGGGGGCCAACGGACGCCAGATCGCCGCGGCGGTGGCGATGGTCTCGTTCTCCGCCGTGAACGACTCGATGCAGATCGCGCCCTGGTAGCCGGTGTCGCGCAGGACGGTGAAGAAGCGGGGCCAGTCGAAGTGGTCCGTGCCGGGAGCACCCCGATTGGTGCCGCTGACCTGGACGTGCTTGATGTGCGGGCCAGCGAGGGAGAGGGCCGCGTAGGGATCGGCCTCCTCGATGTTCATGTGATAGGTGTCGATCATGATGCCGACGTTCGGCGGCAGACCGTCGATCATTTCGACCGTCTGCTCGATCGTGTTGACGACGCTCGTCTCGTAGCGGTTCAGCGCCTCGACACCGATGCTCACGCCCCATTCGCCTGCCTGCTCCGCCACCGGGGCCAGGGCCCGCCGGAAGTCGGCGTAGCAGGCCGCGCGAGCCGCCGGCGACATCCGCCAGGTGCGGCCGACCGCGGCGTACACGGGACCGCCGACACACGGCGCGCCCACGGCCGCCGCGCTCGCCACGCACCCCGTGAGGTACGCGACTGTCGACTCCACGACGGCCGGTGCGGCGTCCACCAGGTCCCGTCCGGGCGGGGTGACCGCGCAGACGCCGGCAGCGACGAGACCGTGCGCCGCCAGCAGGTCCCGGGTACGGACCGGGTCCCAGTCACCGGGCTGCTCGATCGGCAGTTCGACCGCGTCGAAGCCGAACGAGGCGATCCGCGGGATCAGCTCGGCGAGGGCCTCGTCGTCGACGGGCGAGGTCCAGACCCAGGGGTTGACGCCGATGGCGTACACCGGAACCTACTTCCAGCGCTGCGGGTATCCGGGCAGGTCCGTGCAACCGCACATCGCGTAGTGCAGCGGCGGCATGCTCGGATCGAGGTAGCGGTCGAGGTTGTCCTGGGTGATGGTCGGCTGTGGCAGCTTCCACGGGTTGGACACCTGCTGGCCGTCGAGGATCTGCAACGCCGCGATGACCGGCGTACGCCACTGGTAGGTGGGGTAGGTCGGCGCGATCGCGGTGAGGTTCTTGTCCTTCCAGATTTTCAGGAAGTCGAGCTGGTCCTCGCCGTTCATCGGCGGCACGGGCTTGCCCGCGTCCTGGAACGCCTCGACCGCCGCGACGGCCACCGCTCCGGCGTCCATCCAGACACCGTCGATCGTGCCGTACCGCTGGATGTAGTCGTCGACGATCTTCTTGGTCTTGGCCGGATCGCCGTCGGTGAACTCGACGCCGACGACGTCGACCTTCGCCTTGTCGAACGCCACCTTCGCCGCCGACCAGCGGGTCTCCAGAACGTCGACGCCCGGCAGGATCCGCAGGGCGAGGACCTTCCCGCCCGGCTTCATCTTCTGACTGACGAACTCGGCGCCGACGTGGCCGAACCCGTAACCGCCGATGGGGTTGATGAACGTCACCGGGCACTTCGTGTTGACACCACGGTCGAAGACGACGACCGGCAGGCCCGCCTGGCAGGCCGCCTCGACGGCCGGGGTGAGCGTGGCGGTGGTGTTCGGCGAGACGATGAGCGCGTCGCAGCCCTTGCCGAGCAGGTCGTTGATGTCCGCGATCTGCTTCTGGTCCTTGCCCTCGGCGTCGACGTGCACGAACTCCTTGATGCGGCTCCGTTGCGCCTCGACCTCGGCCTGCATGGTCTTGAACCCGACCTGCCGCCAGGGGTTGTTCAAAGCCGCGTTGGAGAAGCAGATCTTGTGCGGACCGTTCTTCTTGAACTTGGCGGTGTCCACCAGCGTCGGGTTGAGTACCTGCTCCCACGGCTTGTCGGCGGGACCGGTCGGCGCCGCGTCGAGCAACGCCAACTCGGCGTCGTAGTCGGCCTGGACGAAGAACTTCGACTGCTCCCCGGTGCCGGAACCGGCGGCGGAGGCACTGCCCGAAGGGCCGGCGGCCGGCTCGTCGGTAGCGCAGGCAGTAAGGGACAGCAGGGTGACAGCGGCCAACGCCGCCATGGAACGTCGCACTATGGATCCCCTTTATCTCGACGAAGAACGCGTTGCCGAGACCGCCACGGCGAGCAGGATGATCGCGCCCTGGACGGTCGATCTGAGGGCGCCGGAGACGCCGTAGAAATTCATGAGGGCGAACAGCAGTTCGAGGGTCAGCGCGCCGAGCATCGCCCCGACGACCGCGCCACGACCTCCGCCCAGCGCGACACCACCGAGGACGACCGCGGTGATCGCGCCGAACTCCAGCCCCGCGCCGGCCTGGAACGACACGCCGCTGTAGCCGCCCAGGAGGATCGCCGCCACCGCCGCCGCGAGTCCGCTGAGGATGAAGGCGGTTGTCCGGGTACGCCAGACGCGTACCCCGCTCAACTCGGCGGTGCGGGGATTGTCGCCGACGGCGACCAGCGTCCGGCCGAAGTCGGACCGCATCAGCAGCACGGCCACCGCCGCCAGGACCAACAGGACCAGCAGGGCGTACGGCACACGGCCGAACACCGGCACGTCCTCGAACGCCCGCCGACCGAAACGCCGGAACTCCTCGGAGAGCCCACCCTTCGGGGCACCGTCGGACCACAGGTACACCGCGCCGACGAGGATCAGGAACATGCCGAGGGTGGTGATGAACGACGGCACCCGCAGACGTGTCGTGATCAGGCCGTTGACCAGCCCGACGAGTGCTCCGAAGGCGAGCAGGAGCAGCACCACCGGCCAGGTGCGCGCCGGGTCGCCGTCGATCAGCCGGGCGGCGACGACCACCTGCGCGGTGACCAGCGAGCCGACGGAGAGGTCGAACTCGCCGGAGACGATCACGAAGTACTGGCCGGCGGCGAGCAGGATGATCGGTGCCGAGCGGCCGAGGAAGGACATCAGCGACGGCGGCGCGAGGAAGTCGGGCTGCCGGATGCCGACGAGCACCAACAGGACCGCGAGAATCGTGAGGATCGGCAGGACGCCACCGGGTTGAACCCGCGGGAGACGCAGCGGCAGCGAACGGCGCTGGACGGTCTGCATGGCTAGGACCCCGCCTTTCGCATTGCCCGGCGGGCGTAGACGGCGACCGCGGCGATGATGATGGCGCCCCGGATCACCTGCTTGAAGAAGGCGTCGACCTCGAGCTGGTTGAAGATGGCGTCGATGCTGGCGAGCAGCAGCACCCCGCCGACCGTGCCGACGACGCCGCCGCGCCCACCGGCGAGCGCGGTCCCGCCGATCACCACGGCGGCGATCGACTCCAGGTCGTAGAGGCCCTCGGTGCCCACCCGGGGGGCGCCCGAGCCGAGCCGGCTGGCGAGATAGATACCGGCGAGCCCGGCACACATCGAGCACAGCACGTGGGCGGTGACGAGGATCCGGTCGTTGCGGACGCCGGAGAGCCGGGCCACCTCCGGGTCTCCGCCGACGGCGACCAGGTGGTGGCCGAACCGGGTCCGCGAGAGCGCGAACCAGGCCACGCCGGTCACGGCGACCAGCAGCAGGAACGACAGTGGCACCGGGCCGACGCGCTGGTAGCCGAGGGACTGCACGAGCGAGGGTGAGGTGGTGCCCGCCGGGCCGTCGTAGCCGTTGTCGAGGTACCCCTTGAGGAGCAGCCCGACGCCGAGGGTGGCGATGAACGCGTTGACCCGGAGCTTGGTGACGAGCAGCCCGTTGAGCAGGCCGACGCCGGCGCTGACGGCGAGCGCCAGGCCGATCGCCGGCACCAGCGCGCCGTCGCTGCCGTTCATCGTCTCGGCCGCCACGAGTGTGCTGAGGCTGATCACGTACGCCACGGAGAGGTCGAGCGAGCCGCCGAGGATGACCAGGGTCTGGCCGACGGCGACGAGCCCGAGCCCGGCCGCGACGTGCAGCAGGCTCACCGTCGTCGACTGGTTGAAGAGCTGACCGCCGTCGATCAGGACAACCAGCCAGCCGATCGCGAGGGTGAGGGTCAGGGCCACGAACACGCCCGGTACCGGGCGGCGGGCCGGCAGGAGCGACAGAGCGCTCATGCGGCGGCCTCCCGCACGGTGCCGACCGCGAGGGTGACGACGTCCTCCTCGGTCGCGCCGGCGGGCAACTCGCCCGCGATACGGCCGTCGCGCATGACGATGATCCGGTCGCTCATCCCGAGCAGCTCCGGCAGGTCGGACGAGATCATCAGCACGGCCGCGCCGTCGCGGGCGAGGCGGCGGACGAGGTCGTGGATCGCGGATTTCGCACCCACGTCGATGCCCCGCGTCGGTTCGTCGAAGAGCAGGATCCGCGGGTTGAGCGCGAGCCACCGGGCCAGCACGACCTTCTGCTGGTTGCCGCCGGACAGAAAGCGGATCTCCTGGTCGTCGCTCGCGGCGCGGACCTCCACGGCCGCGAGCAGCTCACGGACCCGAACGGTCCGGGCGGTACGACCGGACCGAGCGGCGAAGACGGCCCGGCTGGCGAGCAGCGCGTTGTCCAGCACCGACTGGCGGGGAACGATCCCCTCGCCCTTGCGGTCCTCGGTGACGTAGGCGATGCCGGCCCGCATCGCGGTGTGGGGCGAGCGCAGCCGGACCGGCCGGTCGTCGAGCGTGACGTCGCCGGTCGTGAACGGGGACACCCCGAAGATCGCACGGGCCAGCGCCGAGCGACCGGAGCCCTGCAGCCCGCCGATGCCGAGCACCTCGCCGGCGCGCAACTGGAGGTTGACGTCACGCAGCTTCCGGTTTCCCGCGTCGCGCAGGGTGAGCCGGACCGGACCGCGGTCCTCGGGTGCGGCCCGGTCCGGGTAGTAGCTGGACAGTTCCCGGCCGACCATGTGCCGCACCAACTCGTCGGCGCTGGTGTCCGCGGTGTCCACGGTGGTGACCCGGCGGCCGTCCTTGAGAACGGTGATCCGGCCGGACAGGTCGAAAACCTCGGTGAGCCGGTGCGAGACGTACAGCAGGCCGATGCCCCGATCCTGGAGTCGGCGCACCAGCCCGTAGAGCAGCTCGACCTCATGGTCGGCCAGCGCGGCGGTCGGCTCGTCCATGATCAGCAGCCGCGCGTCCAGGGCGAGTGCCTTGGCGATCTCGACGACCTGCTGCTGCGCGACGCCCAGCTGCCCCACCCGGGCGTCGGCCGGCAACGTGGTCTCACCGATCGAGGCGAGCAGTCGCGTGGTGCGGTCGAGCATCCCCCGACGGTCGACCAACCCGCGGCGGACCGGCTCGTGCCCCAGGTAGACGTTCTCCGCGACGGTGCGCTCCGGGAGCAGGTTGAACTCCTGGTGGATGATGCCGATGCCGGCCCGCTGCGCGTCGCGCGGACCACGGAACGTACGCGGTTCGCCGGCGAACTCGACGGTGCCCTCGTCCGGGACGTACGCGCCCGAGACGATCTTCATGAGGGTGGACTTTCCGGCGCCGTTCTCACCGACAACGGCGTGGACCTCGCCCGGTGCGACATCGAGGTCGACACCGTCGAGAACGCGTACGCCGAGGAATGACTTGCCGATGTTCCGAAGGGTGAGTAGCGGCACCGGCCGCGAGTCTGACATCCCGAGAGCCCTCACAGATAGTAGTTATCGACAAGATTCAATGCCACACTACGGCGGCTTCGAGGCGCCGGACAACAAACTTTCGTAGCAACGGCGAAGACTTACGTTCTTGCGGTGCAAACATTCCCTTGACATCGACGAAACATCACACGTATGAAGATAGATGTTTGGATGCGGGTCCGCAATCCTCGATCAAGCCCGACTGCCAGGCCGGGCCGCGATCGGCAGGCGGTGCCGCAGCGAGGGAGCCGAGCACGGGCGCCGTCCACCGGGCAGGACGTCGGACGTTCCATCATGAATTGACAGCCATCGATCTCTAGCTCATCCTGACCTCGTAGACCACGGGACGAGAACCACAGCCATCGTCACACTGTGTGACGTCCTGCGGGTCTGACTGCCGTTTCGGCGAACGGCATGAGGACGGACCAGCGCGCTCGCACCCCCTCACGCGTCCAGGTTCAACCTGACGCGTCGTAGGGCCCGTGGTCGCAATCCCTACGCCCGCCCAACCTAGGAGACGGCATGCGTCGTAACACATTGCTCATCTCAGTGATCGCCGGCCTGTTACTGGCGCTCGGACTCGCCCCACCCGCGTCGGCGGCCCCCGCCTTCCGCGCCCTGTTGTTCACCAAGACCGTCGGCTACCGGCACGACTCGATCCCCGCCGGGATCTCGATGTTCCAGCAACAGGCGGCAGCGAACAACTTCGAGCTGGTGCAGACCGAGGACTCGAGCGTCTTCACCCCCACCAACCTGGCGACCTTCGACGTCATCATCATGTTCCAGACCTCCGGCATGGTCTGGACGTCGGCGGCCCAACGCCAGGCGATGGAGGGTTATCTCGCCAGCGGCAAGGGCATCGTCGGCGTCCACAACGCCACCGACATGGGCATCGAGGCCGAGTACCCGTGGTGGGACCAGACCATCAACGGCGGCGCCCACATGCCCGAGCACTCCCCTGGAGTGCTGCCCGGCACCGCCATCGTCGCCGACAAGCAGCACCCGTCGACGGCCGGTCTGCCGGATCGCTGGAACCGCAGCGAGGAGTGGTACAACTTCGACGCCAACCCACGCGGCAACGTGCACGTTCTGGTGACCGCCGACGAGCGCACGTACAACCCGGGGTCCCGGGCGATGGGCCCGGACCATCCGATCTCCTGGTGCCGCAACGCCGGCGGTGGTCGGGTGTGGGCGACCGCGATGGGCCACGCCATCGAGTCCTACAGCGAGACGAACTTCCGCAACCACGTCCTGGGCGGCGTCCGGTGGGCCGCCGGCAACGCCGCCGGGGACTGCGGCGGCACCGTCTGGGGCAACTTCGAGAAGCGCACTCTCGACGACAACACCGTCGACCCGATGGCGATGGCCGTTGCCCCGGACGGCCGAGTGCTCTACGTCCAGCGCGGCGGGCAGGTGAAAATCTTCAAGCCCTCCACCAACAGCACCGTGACCGCCGCCACGCTGAGCGTCTACACCGGCGGTGAGGACGGTCTCACCGGCATGGCGCTGGACCCCAACTTCGCCACCAACGGGTACGTGTACCTGTACCACTCGCCGTCGAGCAGCACGACCGACGTCAACCGCGTCTCCCGCTACACACTCACCGGCGACACGCTCAACCTGTCCACCGAGGCCCGGATCATCGACATCCCGGCGTACCGTGACCGCACCTTCCCGGAGCCCGGCCACACCGGCGGGTACATCGAGTTCGGTCCGGACGGCAACCTCTACATCGGCACGGGTGACGACACGCCGCCGAACCTCGACCCCAACTGGCAGGGCTACGCCCCGCTGGACTGGCGGTCGGGCAAGTCCAACCTCGACGCCGCCCGGACCGCCGGCAACACCAACGACCTGCGCGGCAAGTTGCTGCGCATCCGCCCCTCGGCCAGCGGCGGCTACACCATCCCGACCGGCAACCTCTACCCGCAGGGTACGGCGCAGACCCGGCCGGAGGTCTACGCGATGGGCTTCCGCAACCCGTTCCGCTTCTCGATCGACCCGGCCAACGGCTGGGTCTACCTGGCCGACTACGGGCCGGACCGCAACCCGCCCACCACCAACCGTGGCCCGGAGGGCCTGGTCGAGCTCAACGTGATCAAGTCGGCCGGCAACTACGGCTGGCCGTTCTGCCACGGCGACAACCAGCCCTACGCGCCCTTCAACCCGGACACCGGCGTGGTCGGTGCGAAGTTCAACTGCAACGCACCGGTCAACAACTCGCCCAACAACACCGGTCTGGTGAACCTGAAGCCGGTCGTCGCCCCCAACATCTGGTACGGCTACGGCACCTCACCGACCTTCCCGGAGCTGGGCTCCGGCGGCTCCGCGCCGATGGGTGGGCCGGTCTACCGGTACGACCCGGCGAACCCGTCCGCGACGAAGTTCCCGCCCTACTACGACGGCGTGCACTTCTTCTACGAGTGGTCGCGCAACTACGTCAAGGAGGTGCACTTCGACTCGGCCACGGCGGTGACCCGCACCAACCCGTTCCTGCCCGGCGGGGGGTTCAACAAGCCGATGGACATGGAGTTCGGCAAGGACGGCTCGCTCTACCTGCTGGAGTGGGGCACCAACTTCGGTGGCGGCAACAGCGACTCCGGGCTCTACCGGATCGACTACATCCAGGGCGGCCGGTCGCCGATCGCCAAGGCCGCCGGCACCCCCACCAGCGGTAACGCACCGCTGACCGTCCAGTTCAGCAGCGCAGGCACGGCCGACCCGGACCCCGGCAACACGCTCAGCTACCAGTGGACGTTCGGCGACGGCACCACCTCCACGGCGGCCAACCCCTCACACGTCTACACCGCCAACGGCAACTACACGGCCCAGTTGAAGGTCACCGACAACACCGGCAAGACGGGCTTCGCCAACGTCCAGATCACCGTCGGCAACACCGCCCCGGTGGTCACCATCACCACACCAGCCAACGGCGGCATGCTCACCTTCGGTGACCGGGTGCCGTACCAGATCACCGTCTCCGACCCGGGGGGTGCCGCGATCGACTGCACCAAGGTCTTCCTCAACCCGGCGCTCGGTCACGACGACCACGCGCACGAGACCACGGAGTACCCGGGCTGCTCGGGCACCATCTCCACCGACCTGCTCGGCGGACACCCGGACGGCGCCAACCTGTTCTACGTGCTGAACGCGCGGTACACCGACAATGGCGGCAGCGGGGGTGCGGCCCCGCTCACCGGTACCGCGCAGGTGATCCTCCAGCCGAAGCACAAGCAGGCCGAGTACTACAGCAGCCAGTCGGGTACCCGGGTCGTCGACCAGGCCGGCGCGGAGAGCACCAAACGCGTCGGGGACATCTCCAACAACGACTGGATCGCGTTCACCCCGATGAGTCTGTCGGGTATCACGAACGTCAGTTACCGGCTGTCGTCGCCGTCCGGTGGCGGCTCGATCGAGCTACGCGCCGGCTCGCCGACCGGCACACTGCTGGCCACCACACCCGTGCCCAGCACCGGTGGCTGGGACAACTACCAGTCCACGCCACCGGTGAACGTCGCCGCTCTCGCCGGGACGCAGACGCTCTACCTGGTGTTCAAGGGCAGCACGAACAACTGGTTCGATCTCGACTCGCACACCTTCGGCGGCTCGGGCGTCGGCGTACCCACCACCGGCGGTGGCCTGGCGGGCAAGACCTGGACGGTCACGGCCCAGCACAGCGGCAAGCTGATGGACGTCAGCGGTGTCTCGACCGCCGACGGCGCCCAGATCACCCAGTGGGCGGCCACCGGCGCCAACAACCAGAAGTGGCAGGCCGTCGACGCCGGTAGCGGTGCGGTCTACCTCAAGGCGGTGCACAGCGGCAAGTGCGTCGAGGTGGTCGGCAGCTCCACGGCGGCGGGTGCCTTCCTCCAGCAGGCCACCTGCAACAACGGCAACCAGCAGAAGTTCACCGCCACCGCGACGGGAACCTCCGGGGTGTACACGGTGCGGAATGTGCTGAGCGGGCTGTGCGTGGACGTCAACGGTGCTGCCACCACCGACGGCGCCCGACTGTTGCAGTGGACCTGCCACAGTGCCGCCAACCAGCAGTGGCGGTTCACCCTGGCCTGACGATCCGCCGCAGTCGCGGTAGCCAGTGACGGTCCGGTCGGGACCGGCCTCCGACGAAGGAGCCGGTCCCGACCGGGGCGTCGCCATCAACCGAGATGGAGGCCGTCGCGCTGCCCGGGCGGCGCGGCGAGCAACCCCGCCGCCACCAGCGCGTCCCAGAGTTCCTCCGCCACGACGGCCTCGGAGCGTCGTACCGCCTCCGCGGCCTGCGGGCCGTTGCGCACGCCGACGACCGTCGACACCACGGCCGGGTGCCTGCGGACGAAGGCGAGAGCCGCCTGCGGCAGCGTGACACCGTACGTCTCACAGACCGCGGCGATCCGCCGCGCCCGCTCGATCAACTCCGCTGGTGCCTGCTGGTAGTTGTAGACCGCGTCAGCCGGTGGCCGGTCCCGCGACAGCAGCCCCGAGTTGTAGACGCCCGCGATGACCACACCCACCCCTCGGCTCTCGGCGGCAGGCAGCAGGTCATCGGCCGCACCCTGCTCCAGCAGGGTGTACCGCCCGGCACACATCACCACGTCGACGTCGGTCTCCCGCACGAACCGAGCCAGCATCGCGGACTGGTTCATGCCCGCGCCGATGGCACCCACGACGCCCTGATCACGCAGGTCGACCAGGGCGGGCACGGCCTCGCGGGCGGCCCACTCCCAGTGGTCGTCGGGGTCGTGGAGGTAGACGACGTCGACCCGGTCCAGTCCCGTGCGGTCGAGGCTGGCCTCGATCGAGCGAAGGACGCCGTCGCGGCTGAAGTCCCACACCCGCCGGTGACGTGCGGGAACATCGAACCCGTCGGAGTCCCGTAGGTGCGCGTCCTGGGGCGACGGCACCAGCAGCCGTCCGACCTTCGTCGACACGACGTACTCGTCGCGCGGCCGGTTCCGCAGCGCGACGCCGAGGCGGCGCTCGGACAACCCGAGCCCGTAGTGCGGCGCCGTGTCGAAGTACCGGACGCCGGCTTCCCACGCGGTGTCGACCGCCGAGCCGAACTCCTCGTCCGTCGTCGCCCGGTACAGGTTGCCCCCCTGGGCCGCGCCGAAGCCCAGCTCGGTGAGGCGTACCTCCGGGCGACGCGACAGTGCTCGCGCCCTCACGACGCCTCCAGCCCGTAGACGCGGCGTGCCGTGTCTCCCCAGACCTGTGCCTGGCCGGCCGGGTCCTGGTCCCCCAGCAACTCGGCCAGGGCCTCGACCCACCCGAGGTACGAGCTGGCGAGCAGGCAGACCGGCCAGTCCGAGCCGAACATCAGTCGGTCCGACCCGAATGCGTCGAGCGCGTCCTCGACGGCCGGTCGGAGGTCCTCCGACGTCCAGTGCGACCGGCCTACCTCGGTCACCAGCCCGGAGAGCTTCGCCGTGGTGTTGGGTGCGGCCGCCAACGCCCGCAGATCGCGGGTCCACTCCGCCAGCTCCGGACGGCCCAGCGCGGGCTTGCCCAGATGGTCCAGGACGAAGCTCACCTCGGGCAGGTCGTGCGCCAGACGGGCGGCCATGGGGAGCTGGTGCTGGCGAACCAGCAGGTCGAAGACCAGGCCGGCCGCGCCCACGGCCGCGATCCCCCGACGGACATCCGGGCGGTCCAGGTACGCCGGGTCGGTCTCGCTCTGCACGAGGTGCCGAATGCCGACGAGGCGTTCCCCGCCTGGCGCGGCCCGCAGGCGTCCGATGCGGGTGGCGACGTCAGCGGCGGTCAGGTCCACCCAGCCGATGACCCCACGGACGAGGGTGTCCTCGGCCGCGACGCCCAGCAGGTCCACCGTCTCCGCCTCCGAGGCGATGGACTGCACCACCACGGTCGCGGTGACCCCTGCGGCCCGGGCCAGCGGCGCGAGGTCCACGGGCTCGAAGTCGGCGTCGATGGCCGCCATCGTCACGGGGTCGATCCACGGCTGCGGGTGCCGTGCGCGGACCCAGAGGTGGTGGTGTGCGTCGACGATCCCGGAACGTCCGGGCTGCTCCCCCGTCATCGGCCCAGCCAACCGCCGTCGACGGGCAACACGATCCCGTTGACGTAGTCCGAGGCGGCCGATGCCAGGAACACCGTGGCACCGCCGAGATCGTCGGCCCGGCCCCACCGGCCGGCCGGGATCCGGCCGAGGATCGCCCGGTTGCGGTCGGGGTCCTCGCGCAGCGCCTGGGTGTTGTCGGTGGCGATGTAGCCGGGCGCGATGGCGTTGACGTTCACCCCGTGGGCCGCCCACTCGTTGGCCAGCGCCTTGGTCAGCCCGGCCACGCCCGACTTCGACGCGGCGTAGCCCGGGACGGTGATGCCACCCTGGAAACTCAGCAACGACGCGGTGAAAATGATCTTCCCTCGGCCGCGCTCGACCATCGTCCGGCCGATCTCCCGGCTCAGGACGAACTGGCTGCTCAGGTTCACCTCGATCACCTGGTCCCACATCTCGTCCGGGTGCTCCGCGGCCGGGGTCCGGGCGATCGTGCCGCCGTTGTTCACCAGGATGTCGACCGGCCCGAGGGCGATGATGTCGCGGGCCAACCGGTGCACGGCCGCCCGGTCACCGAGATCCACCCGCAGCGCGGTGAACCGGCGGCCGGCGGCGCGTACCCGGCGTTCGACCTCGCTGCCCTCCGATTCGAGCTGAGCGGAGACGCCGACGACGTCGGCACCGGCCAGGGCCAGGGCCTCGGCCATGGCGAGGCCGATACCGCGCCGCGCCCCGGTCACGACAGCGGTCTGGCCGGACAGGTCGAACAACGCCGTCACTGGTTACCCTCCCGAACATCGAGCAGCACCTTCATGACGCCGCCACCCTCCAGCGCCGCGAAGGCCGCGCTGGCCGCCTCGACCGGCTCGACCCGGGAGATCAGCTCCCCGGCCGGAATCTCACCCGAGGCGACCAGCCGGATCGCCTCCACCATGTCGTCGCGCTGGTACAGCCGGGCGCCGAGGAGTTCCAGCTCGCGCCAGAAGAACCGGTGCAGGTTGACCTCCCGGGGCTGGGGATGGATCGCCACCATGACCAGCCGCCCGCGGGTGGTGAGGACGTCGACCGCCGTGGTGACGCCGGCCGGGGAGCCGGACACCTCGAAGGCGATGTCGGCGCCCGCGCCGTCGGTACGGTCGTTGACCAACGCCACGACATCGGTCGATCGCGGGTCGACGGCCTCGATCCCGATCCCTTCCGCCACCTCGCGTCGGAACGGGTCGGGCTCGACGAGGAGCACCCGCGCGCCGCGGCCCCGCGCGACGGTGGCGATGAGGACCCCGACCGGCCCACCGCCGACCACGACCACCTGGTCGTCGGCGGTCACGTTCCCCCGGCGTACGTCGTGCACGGCGACCGCCACCGGCTCGACGAGCGCCGCGTGGTCGAGGGGCAACTCCTCCGGAAGCGGCAGGACCAGCTCCACCGGCACGGTCCAGGAGGACTGCATGGCACCCGGTGAGTCGATGCCGAGGAAGTTCATCGCGTGGCAGACGTGGGAGTTGCCCCGCTGGCAGGCCGCGCACCGTCCGCAGGGCCGGGTCGGCATCACCGTTACGGCCTGACCGATGTTCCAGCCGGTCACCTCCTCGCCGACGGCCGCGATCCGCCCGGACATCTCGTGCCCGATGATCGCGGAGTCGCCGACCCGGGCATCCATGTCCCCGTGGTAGATGTGCAGGTCGGTGCCGCAGATCCCGGTGTACGCCACCTCGATCCGTACCTGGCCACGACCCGGTGACTCCGGATCAC
Organism: Micromonospora sp. CA-259024; assembly: GCF_050936255.1. Lineage (NCBI taxonomy): Bacteria > Bacillati > Actinomycetota > Actinomycetes > Micromonosporales > Micromonosporaceae > Micromonospora > Micromonospora sp. CA-259024. The sequence continues at coordinate 3,652,634 of NZ_JBNJND010000001.1, forward strand.
GGTCCTCGATTCCGAGGTGTCGCGCCCCCCGGTAGACGACTGCCTTCATCGTTCCTCCGTCTCGACGGTCGGTACGTCGGTCGTGCCGACCGGGCAGGGTCGTGGGTGCACCGCCATCGCGATGCACCCACGCCTCCCTGTTCTGGTGGTCAGCTCAGTGCCGTGCGGTCGGCGACACCTCGTTGCGGGAGTTCAGCGACACGACGGGCACCTGGCGGGCCGGGAAGACGCCGTCGACCCCGGCCAGCAGCCGCCGTCCGGCCCGCTCCGGCCGGACGTTGGGGCTCTCGGCCGTGTGCGCCTGCGGGCGGTGGTTCGCGGTCCGGATTCGCTCCTCGTCGACGCGGACACCCAGGCCGGGTGAGTCGCCGAGGACGAAGGTGCCGTCCTCGACGTGCAGGTCGATGGAGACGCCGACCGGTGGACGCAGGTCCTGCAGCTCGCTGGTCAGGTGGTTCGGCACCGAGGTCGCGGCGTGCAGCAGCCCGACCGGGCTGTTGCCGATCGGGCTGACCGGCAGGTCGTGGGCGTGGGCCAGGGCGGACGCCCGCAGGAAGTGGGTGACCCCCCAGACGGCCGCCATCTGCACGATGTCGACCGCGCCGGCGGCGATCAGCGGACGGTACTGTTCGAGCCCGGTGAGGTTCTCACCGGTGGCCACCGACGCGGAGACGCCTCGGCTGACCGCGGCGAGACCCTCGGCGTCCCAGCGCCGGACCGGCTCCTCGATCCAGATGAGGTCCAGGGTGCGTTCGATTTCGCAGACATGCCGGACGGCCTGCTTGCGGGTCCACGCCTCGTTGACGTCGAGCATCAGGCCCGGCCGCCGGCCGTGCCCGGCGTCGGTGAGGACCTCCTTGACCAGGCTCAGGCGGTGTCGATCGCGCTCGATGTCGAGGCCGCCCTTGAGCTTGGCCGCCCGTAGGCCGTGGCTCGCGTAGACCTCGTACTCCGCGACGAGTTCGTCGTCGGTGAGCCCGATGTCCAGCCCGGACGCGTAGGCGGTTACCCGCCGGTCTCGCCCGCCCAGCAGCCGCCACAGCGGTTCACCGGCGGCCTGTGCCTTGATGTCCCAGAGGGCGGTGTCCAGAGCGCCGATGGTGCCGAACACCGGCCCGGCGTGGCCCGCCTTGAAGGTGTGCCGCAACATGCGGTCGTACAGGGACGTCACGGCCCGGGGGTCTTCGCCCTCGATAGCTGGGAAGATCCGCTCGATCTCGACGTGCGGCCCGAGGCCGACTCCCGAGATGCCCTCGTCGGTGTCGACGATGACGATCGAGACCGGGACCACCCCGTCGGCGAACACCCCGTTGGCGTCGCCGACGGGTCGCCCCCATTCCTGGACCGTGGTGAGCGTCCGATATCCCGTGATCCGCATGTCAACCCTTCGTGGAACCGGCGGCTACACCGTCGGCAATTTGGCGCTGGAGGAACAGGTAGACCAACAGGACGGGTATTGCCGCGATCAGCACCCCGGAGGCGAAGGTGGGGATGTTGTCGGAGTACTGCCCGCGCAACGAGGTCACCCCGATCATGAGCGTCCGGTGATCGGCCGACGGCATCATCACCAGCGCCATGAGGACGTCGTTCCAGCAGAACAGGGCGTTGAGGATGCCGACCGACAGCAGCGCCGGGGTGCCCAGGGGCAGCATGATCCGGCGGTACACGCCGTACACGGTGTTGCCGTCGATCCGGGCCGCGTCGACGATCTCCGGCGGAATGCCCTTGTAGTAACTCGTCATCAGGAAGACGGTGAAGGGCAGGAACTGGGCCACGTAGACCAGGATCAGGCCGGGGTACGTGTCGATGAGCGCGGTGTCGGCCATGATCCGAGCGAGCGGCACCATGATCACCTGGAACGGGATGAAGAGCCCCGCGAGGCAGCCCAGGAACAACGCCGACGAGCCGCGGAACCGCAGCTGGCTCAGGGCGAAGCCGGCCATCGACCCGAACAGCAGCAGCAGGAGGACCGACACCGTCACCACGAACAGCGAGTTCACGAAGTAGCGGCCCATGCCGACGCTGGTCCACGCCGCGCTGATGTTCTCCCAGCGCAGGGCGTCAGTCAGGCCGAACCGGTCGAGGATGTAGTCGCGCCGGGCCTTCATCGCGACATTGGCGGTGAACAGCAGGGGGTAGATCGTCGCCAGGGCGAGCAGCGACATGGGGATGGCGATCAGCCACCGTCCCAGGCGGAGGCGAGACATCAATCCTCCTTTCCGGATCGCTCGAGCAGTTTGATCTGAAGAAGCCCCACGACGAGCATGATCATGAAGAGGATCGTCGAGGCTGCCGACGCGAGAGCCGGACGGTTCATCTGGCCCTGCTGCTTCCAGATGTAGAACTCCGGTAGGTACGTCGACCCCTCCGGGCCGCCGCTGGTCATGACATAGAGGAGGCCGAACATCGAGGTCAGCATCCCGATCATCGTGGTCACGAAGACGAACTGGATGGTGCGCGAGAGGCTCGGGACGATCACGTGCCAGACGATCTGGCGGAGCGTCGCCCCGTCCACCCGAGCGGCGTCCAGGAGCGCGGCGTCCAGAGTGGCGAAGCCGGCGAGGAACACCACCAGGGCCATGCCGAAGGTGGCCCAGATGTGCACGCCCACCACCATGAACATGGCGAGGTCCGGATCCCCGAGCCAGTCCACCGGACTGACGCCGAACGACCCGAGGACGGCGTTGAGGGGGCCGTCGAAGGCGAGCAGCAGGTTGAAGATCGCGCCGACGATGACCGGCGAGAGCACCGCGGGAAAGAAGTAGACGCTGCGGTAGAAGCGGTGGCCCGGCACCCGAAGGTAGATGAACGTCGCGAGCAGACCGGGGATCGCCACCGCCACCGGAAGCAGCAGCACCAGCAGCCCGACGTTGCGCAGCGCGGTCTGGAACAGCGGATCGTCGAACAGCTCGCGGTAGTTGCCGAATCCGACCGTCGTCCCGTTCTGCGCACCGTCGCCGGTGAAGGAGAAGTTGACTCCGAGGATCAGCGGGTAGAGCCGCAGCGCCACGATGATCAGGACGGCCGGAGCGACCAGGATGTAGGGGGCGAAGCGTTCGGCCCCCAGGCCGCCGCGGGGGCGACGGGATCGAGCGACTCCCTGTTCCGCGGAGGGCTTGACCGCCGCCCCGCCGGCCCGTCCGGCCTGAACCGGACGGACCGACGGTTGCGTGTTTCCGATCTGCACGAGGTCAGCCCGCCTGGTCGGAAGCGGCCAACTGCTTCACCACCTCGTCGACGGTGATCGAACCGCTGAGGAGTTGCTGAGAGAGCCGCCCCATCAGGTCCAGCGTCTTCGACGACAACGCCACGTGCAGAGCGGGCTTGCCGCTCTTCAGCTCGCTGACGATCGTGGTGACCGCCGGCCCACCCTGCGACACGTCGATGGTGGTGTCGGCGGCGATCGCGCCAGCATCCGCGTAGAAGGCCTTCAACGCGTCGGCCGAGCTCAGGGAGCGCACCAGGTCGGCGGCCATCTTCGGGTCCTTCGTCCACTTGGCGACCGCGTAACCGATGCCACCGTCGTACGGGAGGCTCGGGGTGGTGCCGGCGGTGACGACCGGGGCCTTCATGACGCCGAGCTTCTCCGGAGTGAGGAACTCGTTGAAGTCCTGCCAGTGCCCCACGTCCGACATCAGACCCATGACGTGAGCGGCCTTACCGGACTGGAAGAGCGCGAAGGAGTCGTTGAACATCGCGGTCGAGTTGGCCCCGTCGCTGTTCATCTTCTTGTCGCCGGCCTCCTTCCAGAGCTGGAAGAGCCGCTTGACGTTGGGCGAGTTCCAGTCGCGCTTGCCGGCGATCCAGGCGTCGTACTCCGCAACGGTCAGGGTGGTCGACCCCAGGCTCGAGAGCCAGAACTGAATGCCGACGCCCTCCTTGTTGCCGAGGGCGAAGCACTTGGCGCCGGCCTTGGCAATGGCGGCGCAGTCGGCGGTGAACTTGTCCCATGTGGTGGCCGGGCTCGCCGGGTCGAGGCCGGCCTTCTCGTAGATCGACTTGCTGTAGTAGATGGGGTAACCCTGCAGCGTCACCGGGCCGGCGTAGATCTTGCCGTCCTTGGTGAACGCGTCCCAACCGGCCAACCGCTGCTTGTCCTCGGCCACGTAGTCGTTGAGCGGCACCAGCGCGTCCACCCGGTCGCGGATCTGGCCACCGCCGTTGAACAGCATGACGTCCGGGCCCTTGCCGGACTGGATGGCCGCACCGAGCAGCGTGTAGTACTGGTCGAAGGGCTGCGCGACGAACTCGACCGCGACATCGGGGTGCTTCTTCTTGAAGTCGGCCTTCGCCTTGTCCAGATAGGATTTGGCGAACGCCTCGCCGGACTTCCAGTCCCAGACGATCAACTTGCCGTCCGACCCGCTCGACGAGCCCGAATCGCTAGCACTTCCACAGCCGGCCACGGCAAGTCCCACAACGAGGACGGCCGACCATATTGCGCGCTGTCTCATCAGTTGTCACCTCTGAAAGTGGGGTGGCCGACGGGCGCGCCGCCGTGCCAATGTTGACCGGAACGTAACTCGTATGACGTGTGACGTCAATACTCGGCCGTACACTGAGCCAGACGTCGTGCCACGGCGAGCCATTCGGAGGGGACATGACGCCAGCGCAGGAGACAGCCCTGAATAGTTCGGCAACCCCGGCGTGGGTGCGTCGACCGACCAACCTCGCCAGAGCGGTCACCGCCGAGCTGGTGGAGCGCATCGTCCGTGGCGTACACCCGTCCGGGACGTCCCTACCCCCCGAGCCGATCCTCTGCGAGACCTTCTCCGTGAGCCGGACCGTCGTCCGGGAAGCGGTGAAGATCCTCCAGGAGAAGGGGTTGGTGCAGGTCCGCCAGGGCGCCGGCACCATGGTCACCCCACCGTCGCACTGGGACATGCTCGACGAACTCGTCCTCGCGGCGACCATCGCCGTGGACGACAGCCTCGCCATCCTCGATGACCTCGTCGTCACCCGGCGGGTGCTGGAGTCCGACATGGCGAACGTCGCCGCGCGCCTCGCCGACGAGGAGACCATCGACCGGCTGCGGGCCATGGTGGACCGGATGGACGAGCTCGTCGACGACCACGTCACGTACCACGACCACGACCGGGCCTTCCACGACACGATCATGCAGGCATCCGGGAACCGCATCGCTCGTGGCGTCGTACGCGCACTGGAGAGCCAGGTCATCAACACCGCCCGCTACATGGGCCGGACCGAACGCGCGCTGTGCGTGGCGTCCAACCAGGGCCATCGACGCATCTACGAGCGCATCGCCGCCCATGACTCCAACGGCGCGGCCGAGGCGATGTTCACCCACATCACCGAGGCCTGGCTGGTCCGCCGCAGTGGCTCGGGCAGCCCGGTTCGTCTCCAACGCTGACCGTTTCCGCAAGGCGGGACGGCGCCCACCCCAAGAGGTACGGGAGCAGGCGCCGCCACCGGAGGCCGACCAGTCTTACGAGAACTGGGCGAAGAACCTCCAGATCTCACCCTTGGTCCAGGTGGTGATGCCGCTCTCGGCGTAGGTGCCGTCGACCGGGCCCGGCATGTGACCGTTGTCGTACGCGGCCCACTGCACCGGATACCCGGCTCTGCAGCCGGAGTAGGTGGTCGTGATGTGCGTACGGCTGCCAGCCCCCGGCTCGGGCGGGTTCTGGGCGGTGCAACCGTTGTTGCGAACGAACGTGTCGCGCAGCGCCCTGCCCTGGGAGATGTTCAGGACGTTGTCCGAGATTCCGTGCAGACCGAAGTACGCGATCGGCTGCGTACCGCCGCTGCAGCCGCTGATCTGCGCGCCGGAGATGACCGCGACGGCCCGGAAGACGGTGGCCCGCGCGCAGGCGACGGCGTAGCTCATGCCGCCACCCCAGCTGAAGCCGAGCGCGAACCGCTGCCTCGGGTTGACGCAGAGGCTGCTCTCGATCCGGCTGATCATGTCGTCGACGAAGGTGATGTCCTCGCCGCCGGAGTTGCCCCAGCCGTTGCCGAATCCCTGGGGCGCCACCAGGATCGCGCTGTTGTTCGACTGCTCCTGCTGCCCGTAGTAGGACCACGCGGTCCCGCTGGTGCCGCCGGAGGAGATCTCCTGCATGGTGCCGCCCCGCCAGTGGAAGGCGAAGATCAGCCGGTAGGGGTTGCTGTTGTTGTAGTTGGCGGGCACCCGCAGGATGAACGTCCGGCTCTTGCCGTTGCTCTGGATCGTGTGCGTGCCGCTGGCCAGCGTCGGCGCCTTGCCGCACCCGCTACCACCCGACGGCGGTGGGTTGCTGCCGTCGACGGGAACGAGTTGCCACTGCTGGTTGGCGCCGCCCCAGTCGGCGTACTGCACGACGTTTCCACCGTCGGCGGTGGACGCGCCCTGCACCTCGACGGCCTTGTTGCTGTTCCGGTTGATCAGCCGAACGTGGCCACCGTCCGAGTCGGCCAGCCGGAACTGCTGGTTCGTCCCGTTGAGGTCCGACCACTGCACGATCGCGCCGCCGTCCGCGGTGGAGAAGCCGCTGACATCGAGCACCTTGCCCGAGTGTCGGGACTTCAGCCGGTAGTAGCCGCCACCCGAGTCCACGAACTGCCACTGCTGGTTGGCGCCGTTGTTACGCGTCCACTGGCTGATCCGCGCGCCGTCGTTGGTGGCTGACGCGTACAGGTCCAACGCCTTGCCGCTGTTCCGGTTCACCAGGACGTACCAGGCGTTGGTGTCCACGGTCGCCGCCGCCGCAGGTGCCGCGTCGACCACGACGAGCATGCTCGCCGCCATGACCCCGGCTGCCGCCGCGGCCAGCCCTGACCGCCAGCCACGTCTCTGTGGAGAGGCGGGACGAGCCTCACCGATGGCCTTCATGGTCCACTCCTTCGATCGGGGTCACCCACGAGCAGAACGCCCGCGCGTGCCCTGGCGTGCGTGCCGGCGTCTGGTGGTGGCGTCAGCACGTCTGGGGGTGTTGTGCGGGCGACTTGCGGCCAGCCACGCGCGTCGTTGGCGATGCCACGAACCGGGCTCGAAGCAGGCCCGCGCCGACCGCGCGGTGCGACACCCTGGCTCCCGGCAGCCACGTGGCCCGCGGGTGAAAATTAGCGCTAACGACGTCATACGTCAAACGATTGGTATCGATCGGATCCATTGACCGGCATCGAATCCACGGCCACCAGCCTGCGGAGCTGGATCGACTCTCTGGAATTGATCGTCGCGGCGGAGCGGACGACTTGACGGCGTGGATGTTATCGCTCACAGTCGATGAATGGAGACGAGGCGCGTGCGCTCGCTGACCGGGCGAGCCGCGCTGGTCGCGCCTCGCAGCATCACGTCCCAGGGCAGGCCGACGGTCGCGTCCGACGGTCGGCGGGGGCCGGGCGAGAGCCGCCGACGTTCCCCTTCGGCCGCGGATGGACATCCGCCGAAATCCCTGGACCTGACGGTTGTGGCGGCCCGCCCCGTCACTGCGGGCCGCCACGCTTACCACCTACCTCGTGACGGTCGCTATCCGATGCGGACCAGTTGCCACTGTTGGTTGGTGCCACCCCAGTCGGCGTACTGAACGACGTTCCCCCCGTCAGCGGTGGACGCGCCCTGCACCTCGACGGCCTTGCCGCTGTTGCGGTTGATCACACGCACGTAACCATCGGACGACGCGGCGAGCCGGAACTGCTGGTTCGTGCCGTTGCCGTCGCTCCACTGCACGATCGCCGCGCCGTCGGCGGTGGAGAAGTTGTACACGTCCAGCACCTTGCCCGAGTGTCGGGACTTCAGCCGGTAGTAGCCGCTCCCCGAGTCCACGAACTGCCACTGCTGGTTCATACCGTTGTTCCGCGACCACTGGCTGATCCGCGCCCCGTCGTTGGTAGCCGAGGCGTACAGGTCCAATGCCTTGCCACTGTTCCGGTTCAGCAGCACGTACCAGGCGCTGGTGTCCACGCCGGAGCCCGGCGTGGGCGTGGTGGGCGGGGTCGAGCCGGCGTTGAGGGCATCGAGGACGGCGTTGTACGCGGCCTTCTTGTTACCCGACCGATCGAAGAGCAGGGCGTCGTCGGATCCGCGCCAGGAGTCGCTGTCGCGGATGCCCCACACCGTGATGCCGTTGCAGCGCGCGACGGCCAGACAGGCGCGGGTGACCGAGGCGAAGATGTTGGCCTGGTTGCCGCCGGTCATGACGTCCAACTCGGTGATCTGCACATCCACGCCAAGATCGGCGAAACGCTGCAGATTGGCCTGGTAGTCCCCGGCCAACGTGGTGCCCAGGTGCGACTGGAACCCCACACAGTCGATCGGCACCCCACGCGACCTGAAGTCCCGCACCATGTTGTAGATGCCGGTCGACTTCGCGTTGATCCCGTCGGTGTTGTAGTCGTTGTAACACAACTTCGCACCCGGATCCGCCGCCCGCGCCGCCCGGAACGCCGCCTCGATCCAGTCGTTACCGGTGCGCTGCAGGTTCGAGTCACGCCGCCCGCCACTACCCCCGTCAGCGAACGCCTCGTTCACCACATCCCACGAGTGAATCCTGCCCCGGAAATGCGTCGCGACCTGGGTGACATGGTTGATCGCCGCGCTACGCAACGCACTACCCGACAAGCCCTGCGCCCAACCCGGCTGCTGCGCGTGCCACAACAGCGCATGACCCCGCACACTCATGCCATTGGCCTGCGCGTGACTGACCAGACGATCACCACCGGTGTAGCTGAACCGACCCTGCTGCGGCTCGGTGGCGTCCCACTTCATCTCGTTCTCGGCCACGACACTGTTGAACTCGCGGTTCAGGATTCCGACGTACTGACTGTCGGAGAGCTTGCCCGTCGCGACGGCGGCGCCGAAGTAGCGGCCCTTCTCGGCCGCCGCCGCCTTCAGGGTCGTTCCAGCGCCGCTGGCCATGGGGGCGAGTGCCGCCGTCATACCCGCGGTGAGTGCGACGGCGAGGGCCGCCGTCGCCAGCAAAGTTCTCTTGGGTTTCATGTCGTTCCTTCTCAGTGGTTGCATCGGTGGTGGTGATGTGCCACTTCGCTCAGGACAGCCTCTCCGGGACGGTCATCCAGGCCGCCCGGTACCGGCGCACGCAGCCCAGGAAGGCTGGCGCCGGCATCTGCTGAGCCCTGAGGTGACGTCCGCATGCCCTGGGGGGACGCCGTGATCGGAGGTACGACCAGCGCGGTTCGCCCGGTGAACCACGGGAACGGTCATCCTCTATATCGAGAGTGAGCGATAACATGTCGTTCGTCAAGACGTAACGAGCCCTTCATGCCAATCGCTCGGAACGCCTCGTTTCGCCCCGTAGTGGCCGCCCAACACCGGACCGTCTCCACCCGTGGCGCGACCAGCGGACGAGCCGCACCGCACTGACAGCGGGCGGCTCGACGGTAGTTCTGTTATCGCTCACAGGCGTCGGGCACGAGCAATCGACGGTCGCCGCAGCTCACGAGCACCCGGCGGCCGAGTGCCCTGCGCACGGTCGTCTGACACCTGCCCGACGTCGACGAGAACGTGCGCCGGCCACCACAGGGTGGTGACCGGCGCACAGGGTGTTCCGGCGCTGTCGCCAGGGTCAGCGGTATCCGGCGGTCACCACGTTGGCCTGCACGGCGTTCTCGGTCGCGTCGGACGGATAGCCGGCGACCATGGCCCCCTCGTAGAAGGTGCCGGCGCTCAGGTTCGCGCCGCCGTCGGGCTTGCAGCAGTCACCGCCACTGCCCAGGACGATCGCGCCCTGCTTCTTCATCGGGCTGTATCCCGGCGGAAGCGCACCGTCCCACAGCGTGTAGAGGCTGCCGGACTGGGCGTTGCTGCCCTTGATGGCGAAGCGGGTCGTGCCGTTGTTCTTGAGTGTCGCGGTGACGAACTTGCTGGTGAAGGAGCGCTGGTTCGGGTTCCAGGTCTGGCTGCCGCCGGGGAAGAGACCCCATTCCAGGTCTGCCTGCACCCAGGGGCCGGTGCCGGAGCAGCCGCCGAACCAACACTGCGTGCCGAAGTTGATGGCGTCCATCGCCCCGGCGGCGTCGGCCTTCCTCGTCGTCTCGCTGTTGCCGTAGTCGAAGCAGCAGCCGTTGTTGACGTGGGTTCCGCTGGTCACCATGTACATACCCTCGGGAGCGGCACCCGTCGGCACTCCGGTGAGGTGCCCGTCCCGCCAGTAGCTGTTACCAGGGTTGATGTAGAGCGAGTACGCCTTCGCGCCTCCCACGGTCAGCGACTCCGACGTGGCGATCGCGGGCCTGCTCTGCGGGGAGCCCGGAACCACGCTCGATCCCTGGTACCAGAGGTCGTTGCCGCGCCCGGACTGGTCGAAGACGACGGTGATCACGCACGTCGTGCCGGCGCAGAAGGAGTCCTGCGTCGCCGCGTTGGCGGTGCCGCCCGCGCCGGACAACCCGATGTTGCGGGTCGCGTTGTCGGACGAGCGTCGGACCTGGTAGAGGTTGCCGGCGTACGCCGCATAGAGTGCCCGGGTCGTGCTGTGTGCCGCTATGCACGGGGTGCCGCCGGAGGCGTAGATGTCGCACGGGCGCGTACCGGTCGGCGGCGGGGTGGTCGGCGAGGTCCACTGCTGGTTCGCGCCGCCGTGGCACGCCCACAGGTGGATCTTGGTGCCGTTCGCGGTGCCGTAGGCGCTGGCGTCGAGGCAGAGACCGGACTGCACGCCGGTGATGGTGCCGTTGGCGTTGACGTTCCACTGCTGGTTGGTCTGGCCGTTGCAGTCCCAGATGATCGCCAGCGTGCCGTTGGCGGTGCCCTGGCCAGAGGCGTCCAGGCACTTGGTGCCGTACACCGTGAGCTGCTTGCTCGATGTCCAGGTCCAGGTCTGGCCGGCGCCTCCCTGACAGTCCCACAGTTGCGTCTGCGTGCCGTTGACGGTGCTGGAGTTGGGAACGTCGAGGCAGCGACCGGACGGGGTGCCGATGATCGGCGTGCTCTGCCCCGGCTCGATGGCGGCCACCGATGACGGCGCCGCGGCCGCCTCGGCGGCGGGAGACGGGGTGCCGGGTGCGGCGCCGACGCCGACGAGGACGCCAACGAGGGCACCGGCCAGGAGGGTCAGACGTCGGGCGTGATGGCGTCTCGGAACGTGCTGGCGGGCCTTTCCTGGCCCACTACGGGACGGGGTTCGCACGAGGTGGCTCCTCGGGGTCGTGGGAAGCGCGGGGCTGGTCGACGCGCCACGGGCGGGTGGTGGCGGGCAGCGGCGGCGAATCGATTCGCAGCGATCGTAGGATTGCCAATACATTGATGTCAATAAATGGAATGGGCGGGAGATGCGCTGGCCGTCGGGCGGACGGCCAGCGCATCACCTCCCCCGAGCCCCTACCGACCCAGGACCCGCCACGTCTGGTTCAACGGGCTGCTCTGGCCGGCCGGGTTGCACGTCCACTGGTGGATCGGCGCCCCTGCGGCCGTGGAGACCGTGCTGACATCGACACACTTGCCGCTGTGCCGGGCGACGAGTTGGTAGTCGTGCGAATCGTTGCCCGCGTAGGTCACCTTGCGGAGGGTGAACTGCTGGTTGAGGCCGTTCAGGCAGGTCCACTGGTGCACGGCCGCGCCGTCCGCGGTGGACACACCGCTGACGTCGAGGCACTTGCCGCTCTGCTGGTTGACGACCGTGTACGTGTTGGCCACGCCGGCGACCGGGCGGAAGTTCCAGAGCTGCTGGTCACCGCCGTCGCAGTAGTTCTGCCGTTGGACGTTGCCGTCGGCGGTGACCAGGCCGGCGTTGTCCAGGCACTGCTGCGAGTGCTGGGCCACCGCCACCGACTGGAAACTACCGTCCGACGGTGGCAGCAGGGTGACGGTGTAGGTGTCGGTCTGGTTGGTGTACGGCAGGGTCACGGTGACGTTGTTGTTGGACACACCGACCAGGCTGTTCGAGACCGTGATCGGCCCCTGCACGGCGCCGCCGCCGTTGTGGGGAATGCGCTGGGTGAGGACCCGGACCTGGTTGTTCTGCACGATGCCGCTGGTGGTGTCCAGGCGTTGCAGGTTGACGGTCAGGTTTCCGGTGGTGCGGCCACCGCCGATGAGCACCTTCGCCACGCCGGTCGCCTTCGTGGCGAACGCGTCGTACGACTGGCTGGGGGTCACCGACGCGATCTGCCCGGTCTGGGAGGCGTAGTAGCGGTAGTTCCACCACTCGCCCTTGGGCTGGTGCTGGCCGGCCGAGTTACGGATCAGCAGGTTGCCGAGGTCGTTGTGCAGGCTGCCGCCGCTGGCCCAGTTCGCCCGCAGGCCGTCGGCGCGGGCGCGCTCCAGCCGTGCGATGTACCAGGCGCCGTCGGCGGGATTCTGTTCGTCGGGAGCGCCGTACTCGTTGATCTGGTACGGGCGCGGGTGGGCGATGCCGCGCGGGTCGAGGGTGGCGTTGGCGGCGGCGACGTTGGCTACCGGGTCACCCGGCAGCGAGTGCCAGCTGATGATGTCCGGCACCGTGTTGGTTGAGTGGACGAAGTCCAGGTACTGGTTCCAGAAGGTGTGCGTGGTCGACGGTACGCAGGCGCAGCTCGGCCCGACGATGGGCTGGTTGGGGAACTCCGCCCGAATGCGCTGGTAGGTGCGGCGCCACAGTTCGAGGTACTGCGAGATCGGGCGGTTCCAGAAGATGGTGATGTTGGGTTCGTTCCAGATGTCCCACTGCACGGACAGCCCGGACGCCCGGACGTCGTTGATGAGCCGGGTCAGGAAGTTGTCGTAGTCGGTCCAGTTGCCGTTGTCGCCGGGAAAGCGGGAGATCCCAGCGCCGTCCGCACCCCACAGGTCGTGCGGCAGGAGAATGAACTGACCGCCCAGGGCAACGGTCCGACGTGCCTGGGCGAGGGTGGAGTTCCAGCGACGGTCGTAGGTGCCGCCGACCCAGCCGCTCCCCGGGAGCTGCGCGCCGCCGGCGCGCATGTACTGGAACTTGACGTCTCGGTAGAAGTGGTCAGCCGGACCGCCAGCGTTCTCAGTCATGCCGTAGATCCAGCCGGACGCACGGTAGGTCGGCGTACCACTGGTCGTGGAGAAGTTGACGCTGATCGACTCATCGGCGGCCTGGGCCGGAGACGCGGCGACGGTTACGGCGGCGGTGGCGGCGAGAAGGCCGACCACGAGTCGGGCGACGATCGCGTGGGCTCGTCCTGACCTGCCGCGGGACGGGGTTTTCACGGGCGGCTCCTTGGTGGGGCGTGGGGGACGCTCTCCGGAGGGCTGCGCTTGCGAATCGATTCGCAGGGATCGTAGGACCGGGGACTGAACCGTGTCAATGAAGTGACGACGGGATGAAGCTGGTGTTTCCCGGCGATCCTCTCGGCGCGGCTGACATCTCTTGACCACGAGGCATGGACGGACCTATCTTCGTGCGAACCGATTCGTCGAATCGATTCGCCTCATAGTTGGACCATGTGCCAGCTCGCGACGGTCAACCCGCACACCCCACCCGACGATCGACTTGAAGTGAGGCACACATGACCGGACTCAGTCGGCGGCGGCGCCTGGCCGCCGTCGCCGTGATAGCGCTCGCCGCAGTGGCAGGCAGTGCCTGCTCGTCGTCCGCCGACAGCCCTACCGGCGGTGGCGCCTACCTCGTCTGGGACCCGTATCCGCAGTTCGCCGACGACTCCGAGTGGGTCGCGCTGCTCAAGAAGTGCGGTACCTCGGCAGGCGTGACGGTCGAGCGGACCGGCTACGACACCACCGACCTGACCAACAAGGCGCTGCTCGCCGCCCAGCAGGGAAACTCCCCGGACGTGCTGATCGTGGACAACCCGGTCATCTCCACACTGGCCGAGGCCGGCGCGCTCACCACCACCGACGACAACAAGCTGGACGTCTCGGCCATGGCGGCGAACCTGCTCGGCGCCGGCCAGAGCGAGGGCAAGACGTACGGCGTGCCGATCGGGGCGAACACCCTCGCGCTCTACTACAACAAGGACCTGCTCACCGCCGCCGGCGTCGATCCGGCCACCATCAAGGACTGGGCGTCACTGACCGCGGCGCTGGCCACGGTCAAGGCCAAGGGGAAAAAGGGCATCACCTTCTCCGCGATCGGCACCGAGGAGGGCAGCTTCCAGTTCCTGCCCTGGTTCTGGGGATCGGGAGCCCAACTGACCAGCCTGGACTCGCCGCAGGCGGTGTCCGCGCTGACCCTCTGGACGGACTGGCTCAAGCAGGGCCACGCCCCGAACTCGGTCATCAACAACACCCAGACCACGAGTTGGCAGGAGTTCGCCACCGGCGACTACGCGTTCGCCGAGAACGGCACCTGGCAGCTGGCCAACGCCGAGAAGCTCGGCTTCTCGTACGGCACCATCGCGATCCCGGCCAGCGCGGGCGGCCCGGCACCGGCGCCCACCGGTGGTGAGTTCGTCTCCATCCCGGTGCAGAAGGACACCGGCCGGTACGAGACGTCGCAGAAACTGGTCGCCTGTCTGACCAGCGCCGACAACCTCCTCACCACCGACACCACGCTCTCCTACGTCGCACCCGTCGCCGCCGTCCAGGACCGGCAGGCGGCTGCGGACCCCAAGCTCAAGGTCTGGGTGGAGGCGGTCCGGGCAGCCAAGGGGCGCACCGGCGACAACCTCGGCACGAAGTACCCGAAGATCTCCGAATCCCTGTGGACCGCGGTGCAGGCGGCCCTCAGCGGCGGGAAGTCGCCGCGCGAGGCGCTGACCGCCGCGCAGGCCGCGGCCACGACCAGGTAAGCGCGCCGAACCGACACCATGCTCCCCACGACACAGCGCTCCCCCTCCGCACGAGACCAGGGTGAGGCGGCGACGGCCGCCCCACCCGGGCCTCCCCCGTCCCGCGTACGTCGGCCCAGCCGATGGCTGGCGTGGGGCTTCCTGGCGCCGGTGACCGTCTACCTGGTGGCCTTCTACGCCTACCCGCTCTACCGCAATGTCGAGTTGAGCCTGCGTGAGTACACCGTCCGCTCCTTCGTGCAGGGTGGCGCGCCCTTCGCTGGCCTCGACAACTACCGCACAGTCCTGACCGACCCCGCCTTCGGGCCGACGCTCGCGCACACCCTGGTCTTCACCGCCGCGTCGCTCGCCCTCCAGTTCACCATCGGCATGGCCCTGGCGCTCTTCTTCCACCAGCACTTCCCGCTGTCGCGCACGCTGCGGGCGTTGATCCTCGTACCGTGGCTGCTGCCACTGATCGTCTCGGCGTCGACCTGGTCGTGGCTGCTCAACAGCGATTCCGGGCTGGTCAACGCGGCGCTCGGCGTGGTCGGAGTCGACCCGGTCAACTGGCTCACCTCGCCGGGCTGGTCACTCACCTCAGTGATCATCGCGAACGTCTGGATCGGTATCCCGTTCAACCTGGTGGTGCTGTACAGCGGCCTACAGGCGATCCCGGTCGAGATGTACGAGGCGTCCGCCCTCGACGGCGCGACGGGATGGCAACGATTCTGGTCGATCACCTTCCCGCTGCTGCGCCCCGTCTCCGCGATCACGCTGCTGCTGGGGTTGATCTACACCCTCAAGGTCTTCGACATCATCTGGATCATGACCAGGGGCGGCCCGACCGGCTCCTCGGCCACACTCGCCACCTGGTCGTACCGACTCGGCTTCGGCAACCTGCTGCCCGAGTTCGGACCGGGTGCGGCCGTCGGCAACCTGCTCATCGTGATGGCCCTGATCGCCGGGCTCATCTACATCCGGATCGAGCGGAGGCAGCAGCTGCGATGACCACCTCAACGCCTCGGGCCTGGTGGAAGACCGGCGTCGGCCTGGTGCTGACCGGGCTGATGCTCTTCCCCGTCTACTGGATGATCAACGTGTCGTTCACCCGGGACCAGGACATGCGGGCCAGTCCGCCGCACCTGATCCCGACCAACGGCACGTTGGACGGCTACCGGGCTGTGCTCGACCAGCAGCTCCCGTACCTCGGCACCAGTTTCCTGGTCGGCCTCGGCACGGTGGTGCTGACCGTGGCGTTGGCCGCCCCCGCCGGGTACGCACTGGCGAAGCTCCGGCCACCCGGCGGCCCGGCGCTGAGCTTCGTGCTACTGATCGCGCAGATGATCCCGGGAATCATCATGGCGATGGGTTTCTACGCCATCTATCTCACCATCGGTGTCCTGAACACGGTGCCCGGCCTGATCCTGGCCGACACGACGCTGGCGGTGCCGTTCGGCGTGTTGATCTTCACGGCCTTCATGTCCGGAATTCCCGACGAACTGCTCCAGGCCGCCGTGGTCGACGGCGCCGGTCGGCTGCGGACCTTCTGGTCGGTCGTGCTGCCGATCAGTCGCAACTCGATCGTCACGGTGTCACTGTTCGCGTTCCTGTGGTCCTGGTCGGACTTCATCTTCGCCTCGACCCTCGCCGGTGGCGGCGACCACCAGCCGATCACCCTCGGCATCTACCACTACATCGGCAACAACAACCAGCAGTGGAACGCCATCATGGCCACCGCTGTCGTCGCGTCCGTCCCGGCCGCCGTGCTGCTGGTCCTGGCCCAGCGGTACGTCTCGATGGGCGTGACCGCCGGCGCCGTCAAGGACTGACCCCCCGCACCACAGAAAGGCACCCGCCACCCATGACCGCCGCCCCGTCCGGTCCGGAGTTCCCCATCCAGGACATCCCGTTCAGCTACCGCGGATCCTGGTTCAACATCTCCCCGGTGGTAGCCGAGAAGACGTACGCCGACGATCTGCACCTGGTCTCCCACCAGACCGGCCTGCATCCTGTTCTGCGCCTCGCCCCCACGGTCGTCGGCAGCACGGTCGTCGCCACGCCCGCTCTGCTGACCTGGCGGAACGGCACCGACCGCATCGAGGCCGTCTACGACGGGCCGGAGACGCTGCGGATCCGGGGTCGGCGGCTCGGCCTGCGGGTGGCCGCTGCCGCGCGCACCCTCACCCCGTTCAGCGGCACCTACCTGTACCTCGACCCGGCCGACGGGTCACACGTGTTCACCTCGTACGAGACCGGCCGCCGCTACCGGATCACGGTGCTCTCCGGTGCTCTTCAGCGGACCGACGGCGTGGAGGCGCTCGGCACGGCTGACCGGTCTGTGGACCTCGCCGGCGACCAGCCCTGGGAGATCGCGATCGAGGAGTACGCCACCGCCCGCCGCCCGTACGCCGGGTCCGTCACCTTCGACCGGTTGTGCCGCGACCGGGTCGCCGACTTCACCGGGTTCGTCGACGCGGTCGCGCCGTGGCGCGGTACGGACACCCCGGCCGCTGAACTGGCCGCATACGTCCTGTGGTCAGCCACCGTCGCCCCGGCGGGCTTCGTCACCCGGCCGGCCGTCCTCATGTCCAAGCACTGGATGGACAAGGTCTGGAGCTGGGACCACTGCTTCAACGCGATCGCCCTGGCGGCCGGCGAGCCGGAGCTGGCCTGGCACCAGTTCCACCTGCCCTTCGACCACCAGGACGAGGCCGGCGCGCTACCCGACTCGATCGCTCACTCCGAGGTCCTGCACAACTACGTCAAGCCCCCCATTCACGGCTGGGCCCTACGGCACCTGCGCCGACGCCTTCCCCAGCCGCCGGACCGGGCGGCGCTCGCCGAGACGTACGACCGGCTGGCCCGCTGGACCCGGTTCTGGCTCGACGCGCGCCGGGCCCCCGGCCACGATCTGCCCCACTACCAGCATGGCAACGACAGCGGCTGGGACAACGCGACCACCTTCGACGACGACCGCGTCCTCCAGACGGCCGACCTCGCCGCGTTCCTGGTCTCGCAGCTTCGCTGCCTGGCCGACCTCGCCACCGAGCTGGGTGAGCCCGCCGAGCGGTGGTCCCGGGAGGCCGACCGGATCCGCGGGGCCATGCTCCGGGACCTGTGGGACGGCGAACGGTTCACCGCACGCAGCCCTCTCACCGGGCAACGGCGGGCGAGCCGCAGCCTGCTCGACCTGATGCCCGTCGCACTCGGGGCCGACCTGCCCGCGCCGGTCGCCGCGGCACTGGCTCGGGGCGTCGAAACCCACCTGACCACGCACGGGCTGGCCACCGAGCCGACCGAATCGGCCCGCTACCTCGCCGACGGTTACTGGCGTGGCCCGATCTGGGCACCCTCCACCGTGCTGGTCGAGGATGGACTACGGCGGGCCGGGCAGACCAGGATCGCCGACGACATCAGTCGACGATTCCTCGCGCTGTGCGAGAAGTCCGGGTTCGCGGAGAACTTCGACGCCGAAACCGGTGCCGGGCTCAGGGACCGCGCCTACACCTGGACCGCCAGCAGCTACCTCATCCTCGCCGCCGCCCAGGAGGAACGGCGAGCCATGGGTGGGTAGCCGCACCGACTGGGCAGACCCGGCCGGGGCCGCGTTTCGGGCTTGAGCCGGGTCAGCGGGACCAGACCGGGCCGGTGCTGGAGCGCAACGAGATGGGCGGACTGTACAGCCGGTGGCGGGGCACAGCCCCGGGCTCGGCGATGATCTCCAGCAGCAACGACACGGCCTCGGCGCCCATGTCGACCATCGGCACATCGGCGGCGGTCAACGGTGGGCGGAAATCCTCCGCCCAGTGCTGGGCGGCTACGCCGGTGACGGAGAAGTCGCCCGGCACGGACAGGCCGGCGCTGGTCAGTGCACGCTGCATTCCGGGTAGCGCGGCCTCGTTGATGGTGGCCACGGCCGTGACGTCCGGATGTGTCGCGAGTAGCTGTTCCACGCACGCCTCGCCGGCTGCCGTGTCGTCGCCGCAGCAGACCTCCACGCCGGTCAGGCCGCGCTCCTCCGCCGCCGCGCGGAAGCCGGCCAGCGCTCGATGGCTGGGGCCGTAACCCGCGGCCACCAACTCGGCGGAACGGTTCACGAGAGCCACGTGTCGGTGCCCCAGATCGGCCAGATGGTGCACGCACCGGGCGATCAGCCCGGCGTAGTCGATGTCGATCCAGCTCATGCCGTGCGGCTCGGCGGTCCGCCCGATCGTGACGAACGGCAGACCGGCCTTGGTCAGCCGAGTCACCCGGTCGTCCTCCAACCGGATCTCCATCAGGACCACGCCGTCCACCCGTCGCCCGGTGACGATCCGCTCGAACGACCGGTCATGGTCTCCACCAGACGGGGACAACAGCACATCGAGGTCATGGCGAGCGGCCGCCTCGACGACGCTGGCGACGAAGCCCAACTGCATGTCGGTCAACCGCTGGCTGGCCGGAGGGATCACCAGCCCGAGGGTGCGGGTGCGTCCTTCCTTCAGGGCGCGGGCGCTGGCGTTCGGTCGGTAGTCCAGCTCGTCGATGACCGCCTGGATCCGCTGCCGGGTCGCCTCCGACACCGTCCGCTTCCCGCTCAGCACGTAGGACACGGTGCTGCGGGACACCCCCGCCCGGCGGGCGATCTCCCCGATGTTCATCCACCGCCCCCGGATCGCTCCCTGCCCCGACTCGGGGACGCACCATGCTCGCTGACAAGCATATCCGTCCTGGATCCCGCCCTCGGCTCAGGAAAGGCTGGCCGAAGGAGTCCCGAATGCTTTCCCGGAGCCGTGTGAGCGCCGCCGCCTTTCACCGCTGCGACGATAGGCTTTCTGACTCGGCAAGGCGTCCCCGTGAGCCATCGCTCAGTGGCCGGCCTGACGGGTGGAACACGGGTCGGGGAGGGATCGGCCCCGTCGCGGCGAGAGATTTCTGCGGGGCCGTGTCGATCCGCGGGCCGCTCGTTCGACGTGGGGGTGCGAGGGCCGAGGCGGCCCGGCCGGATGAGGAGAACACGATGCCGAAGTACATGCTGATCATGCGGGGCACCGATGAGTCGAACGCGGCCCTGTTGGCCGGGTTCGAGGAGCTGGCGGCCTCGACCTACCAGTACATCGAGGACCTGATCAAGGCCGGCGTGTTCGTGGCGGCCGAAGGGCTGGACGATGCGGGTCAGGGCGTCGTGGTCGACTTCAGCGGCGAGACCCCGGTGGTCACGGACGGGCCGTACGGAGAGACAAAGGAACTGTTCGGGGGCTACTTCCTGCTCGATGTCGCCTCGAAACAGGAGGCGGTCGAGTGGGCCAAACGGATCCCGGCGGTCACCGGGTCCAAGATCGAGGTCCGGCGGGTGGCCGGCGACGACGAGATGCCGGAGGGCACCGCGGGGTCCGTCGAGGAACGGGCCCGGCGCGAGATCAACGGCCAGATCTGATGGGTACGGCCAACGTCGAGGCCGTCTGGCGGATCGAGTCGGCGCGGATCGTCGCCGCGCTGACCCGGTTCACCGGCGACTTCGCTCTGGCCGAGGACGCCGCCCAGGAGGCGGTGGCCCAAGCGCTGGTGTCGTGGCCGCTCGCCTCTCCGGCCAATCCGGCCGGCTGGCTGATGGCCACAGCCCGGCGGCGGGCCATCGACGCGATCCGCCGCCGGACCGCCCTCCAGGACCGGCACGTCCTGCTGGCGGTCGACCCGGCGGTCGACGAAGAAGTCGATCTCGACAAGATCGACGACGACGTCCTGGCGCTGATGTTCGTCAGCTGCCACCCGGTGCTCTCCCGCGAGGCCCGGGTGGCGCTGACCCTGCGCGTGGTCGGCGGCCTGTCCAGCGAGGAGATCGCCCGCGCGTTCCTCGTACCCGTGCCGACCGTGCAGGCCCGCATCACCCGGGCCAAGAAGACGATCGCGGCGGCCGGGGTGCCGTTCGAGCTGCCGCCGGCCGGCGAGCGCCGGGACCGGCTGGGCGGCGTGCTCAGCGTCCTCTACGTGATCTTCACCGAGGGGTCGACGGCCACGTCGGGTGACCGGCTGCTGCGCCCCGACGTCGCGTACGAGGCGATCCGGCTGGCCCGCTCGCTGGCCGCGCTGCAGCCGGACGAGCCGGAGGTGCACGGCCTGCTGGCGTTGTGCGAGCTGACGGCCGCGCGCTTCCCGACCCGGACCGACCCGGACGGTTCGCCGGTCCTGCTGGAGGACCAGGACCGGCGGCGGTGGGACTTCGCGGCGATTCGCCGTGGGCTGGCCGCGCTGGTCAAGGCATCGACTCGCGGCCTCGGCCCCTACGGCCTGCAGGCCGCGATCGCCGCCGCTCACGCGTCAGCGCCTTCGGTCGAGGCGACCGACTGGGACCGGATCGTGGTGCTCTACGAGGCGCTCGGCCGGGTCGCGCCCTCGCCGGTTGTCGAGCTCAACCGGGCCGTCGCCGTGGCCATGGCCTCGGGTCCGGCGCAAGCCCTGGCCATCGTGGACGAGCTGATCGCCCTGGACCGGCTGCCCGGTTCGCACCTGGTTCCGACCGTACGCGGGGAGCTGCTGGCCCGCCTCGGCCGGCGACCAGAGGCGCGCGCCGAGCTGGAGCTGGCGACCCGGCTGTGCGCCAATCAGCGCGAACGCTCGGTGCTGTTGCGAAAGGCGGCCGCGCTGGGCTGACTTCTCCAACCCGGCCAGCCGGGAATCGAGCGCGGCCGGATGCCGTCGATCGCGTCGGCCAGACGGCCAGGCGCAGCGGTGGCTCCCGGCCGTGCGGCGGGGTGTGAGCGTGGACAGCTCAGGCCGAGGCTTGGCTGATCGAACTCAGGTGAGGCAATGCGGCCTACGTGGCCGTGTCGCCCAGGGCTACCAGCACGTCGCGAAGGGCTTCGATGGCGGCGCGCGTCGTGTGCGGTGGCACGTCGCGTAGTGCGGCGGCCTGTGCGGCGCTGGCCGCGCGTACCGCCTCCTCGGCCACCGTCACGCCACGTGTCGAGAGCCGCACCCACGAGCTACGCGCGTCGGACGGGTCGGGGTCGCGCTCGATCAGGTCCGCGGCGGCGAGGCGGCGCAGCACGTTGCTGGTGCCGCCGGAGGTCAGGACGAGCCGCTGGGTCAGCACCGACGGACGCAGCCGGTAGGGCTGCCCGGACGCCCGGAGCACGGCGAGGATGTCGTACTCCGCCTTGGTCAGACCCAGCCGCGACAGCTCCGCCTCGACGGGCGCGCTGAGCAGTGCGGTCAGCCGGGCGGCCCGTTTGCTCAGCTCCAGTTCGGTGCCGACGACGCCGGGCAGCTCCCTGCCCCACGCATCGGCGATCTCGTCAACTGCATCCCTGGCCACCAGCACAGTGTACTTGCACCCAGAAAGCTTTACAGGTAGCTTTTCCAAAAGCTTTGAGGGGAGCAAAATGGATATCTGGATCAAGGGTGGCCATCTGGTGTCGGGGCACCGTGCCGACATTTTCATCGAGAACGGCGAGATCATCACGGTCGGCACCGGCCCGGTCGCGGACGGGGCCGAGGTGATCGACGCCGACGGGCTGGTGGTCGTGCCCGGTTTCGTCGACGGGCACCGTCACGTCTGGCAGGCGCCGCTTCGCGGGATCGGCCCGGACATGACGTTGCCCGACTATCTCGCTGACGTGCTCGGCCGAGCCCTTGACGGCTACGGGCCCCGCGAGGCCCACCACGCCACGCTGCTCGGTGCCGCCGAGGCCCTCAACGCTGGCATCACCACCGTCTTCGACTGGAGCAACGCGACCCGCACCCCGGAGCACACCGACGCCGTGCTGGACGCCTACACCACCGCCGGAATCCGCGCCGTCATAGCGCACGGCAACCCGGACGACGAGCGGGACGTGCGACGGGTCGCAGCCCTGCGCGGCCGGGTCACCGGCGCACTCGCGATCCTGGGCACCGATTACGGCCCATGGGACGAGGCCGTACGACAGATAGAACTCGGCCGGCAGCTCGGCCTCGTCGTCTCCATGCACGCCAGCGGCGGCCACAACTCACCACTGCGCCGCATGGACCACGCCGGCCTGCTCGGCCCGCACCTTCAACTCGTACACGTCAACAACATGACCGACGACGACGCCAAGCTGCTGGCCGACAACGGCGTCGGCGTCACCGTGACCCCGATCGTCGAAGCCACGATGGGCCATGGCGCCTCCGCCTTCAGCCGCTTCGCAGACGCGGGCGGCCGGGCTGGCCTCGGCACCGACGTCGTCGTCAACGCCCCGACCGACCTGTTCGAGCCGATGCGCGACACACTCCGATCACACCGCGCCCACACCGGCACCATGCACCCGGCCGGCAGCATCCTCGCCGCCGCCACCATCGACAGCGCAGGTGCCATCGGCCTCGGCGATGTCATCGGAACGGTCGCCGCGGGCAAACGCGCCGACCTCGTCCTGCTCGACGGCCTGACACACCTGCTCGGCACTGGTGACCTCACGGGTGCCGTCGTGACCTCACTCGGGCCCGCCGACGTACGCACGGTCGTGGTGGACGGATGCGTCGTCAAACGCGACGGCCACCTCGTCGGACTCGACCTGGCCCAACTACGTCGTTCGACCGCCGAACTGGCCCGACGCGCGAGGTAGACCCGGCGGGCCAGCGCAAACCGCGCCTCCTCCTTGACATCGCGCTTCAGGAGCAGTCGAATCGGTGGTCGTAGGGGCGCTCTGGGCAGGATGCGCAGACGAAGATGTAAACGCCTCCGGCGTCGCCGAGCATCAATCCGGTCGGGTTCTGAAGCGTGCGCCATGGATGCTCGTCCGGGCTGCCGAAGTCCCAGTCGATCATCGCGGGCCGGTCCTCCAGCGGAACCCAGCGATGCTCGTCGCCCCGGCTGAACTCCCAGCTGGCGACGGTGAGCAGGTGCTCCATCCGCACCCCGCACCCGCACATCGGCCAATCAGGCAACTGCGTCCAGCCGGGGTAACCGCCGACCTTGATCCCAGAGGCCACCGACAGGTCGGTGTCATAATCCCAGCCGTGGTCAGCCTCGACTCGGCGTGCCGCTTCCTGGACCTGTGGCCGCACCTCGTTGGGCAGGTCGTACGACGGGTACTCAAGCACCCGCTCGGGATCGATGACGCACGCGTCGGGCACATACCATGCCGCGGCGTCCTCGTGCGGTGCCGGCATTGTCGTCAGCCGGGGCCCGACCGCCGATCGTCGCCGCCATCTCACGTGAGGCTTCGGGGCGTCCCAGGGATCATGGTCGAACGGGCACCACAGCACCTGCAACACGTCCGAGCCCGCTGGGAACGGCAGGTCGGACACGTCGTCGGCGAGCAACTGCAGGACCGGCACGAGCGGGACGGAATGCTCGGCGGGATGGTCGTCCAGACCTCCACCGTCACAGGTCGGCCAGGGCTCGTTCGCCGGCCACAGCAGCGGCCCACCCACCGAGCTCTGCTCCGCCGACGGCGAGCCCTTGCGCGGATGCAGCCGGGTGGTGATCCGCGCAAACGCCTGCAACTGCGGGAAGACCGCGCCCATGTCGATCGGAGCCGGCGGGGTGGTGTGCACGGCCGAGATCGTACGGGCTCGCAGCCTCCCACCGTTCAAAGGCCGTCGCGACGTCATCAGCCGCTGACCGTTGTCCCCGGATGGCAGCCGTTCGAGGGCGTGGCTCCGCCCTTGCGGTTCGGGTCGGCGAGAGCGTCCCAGTCGTCAGCGTTCATCGGCGCCGGCGCCCAGTGCGGCAGGTAGAAGGGTCGTCGTGGTGGGTCGGCCACCGTGAACGGCTTGAACGCCGGGTCCGCGATCACCCGGTGGACGAACTCGGCCGTCGACATGTCGAACTGGTGCCACGGATCGGCTTCCCGCCGTGCAACAACAGGCCACCGGTCGGGCGTCACCGAGCGGTCCGCCAGCCAGTAGTACTCCCCTCGGTCTGATCGCTGCCCCACTGGATCAGCCCCGAGCCCTTGTCGGGCTCGTACATCTCGTACGGCTCCCACAGCCGCGCGGACTCATGCCCGCTCGCCCACTCACGACAGGAGGCCCACGTGCGAAGCAGCGGCTGCGCGTGGTCGTCGGTCGGCCGTAAGAGGTCCAGGTACGCGTAGAACGCCCCCGGGACGAACCGTCGGCACAGCTCCTTGAAGTCCGTCGGCAGCGTGAGGCCCAGCTCGGCTTCCACCTCGGCCCAGCTGACACCGTCCTCGGGCTCCTGGTGCCATCCGGTCACGTCGATGATCCGACCGATCCACGTCGGCTGATCGTCCACGGCCAGCAAGGTAACAGCAGGGACGGACAACTCCTCGCCGGTCGTCACCCGTCGGCTGACACGGAGGTGGCGTGGGGCGGGCCGAACCGCCCGGCCCACCCCAGGCCACCTGCGCCGTCAGGCCCGCATGAACTGGCTCACCGGCAGCGGTCGGTTCACCACCCGCATGTCACCGATCCAGCCGTAGAAGCCCTGCTCCACGATCCGGTCGTAGTGATACGCCCCGACCAGCCACGACTCGTTCGACGTGGCCAGGCCGATCGCCGGGGTGGACGGGTTGCGCAGCAGCTCGGCGCCGTCGACGTACAGGGTGGTGGTCTTCCCGTCGTTGACCACCGCGACGTGGAACCACGCGTCGGCGGGCATCTCGTGGCCCCAGTTGCTGGAGATGTCGTTCTGGTTGAGCGGGAAGACGGCCCACTGCAACGCCATGCCGTCCGACAGGCTCAGGGTGGCGATCGGCTCCGACGGGTCGCCGCCGGTCTTGCCCGCGTCCCGACCGGCGCCGAAGCGGCTCAGGATGCTCATCCACGCGTGGTTGCTCGCCCGGACGTCGGCGGGCAGCTTGACGAACGCTTCGATGGTGTAGCCGTTGCGCAAGGTCTCGGCGTTGAGCGGGGCGCCGTCGACGGTCCGCAGGTACGCGCCGCGTGCCGGCTTCTTGGCACCGTCGAAGCGGAGGCTGGCGTGGGCCGGCTGGTCGGGGTGGTGCTCGCCGGACCAGCGCAACGCCTCCGGCGCACTGCCGGCAAGGGTGACCCGGGTGAGATGGTTCCCGCGTCCGGAGAGATCCTCGATCCGGTCGCCGTCCGGCACCGCGACACCGTCGCCGCGCCCCCTGTCGAACCGCCAGTAGGCGAGCGTGCCGGGGACCAGCATGGTGGCAGGGTTGCGGGGCGCACGAGGCGGCACCGGGTCGAACCCGGCGAACCGCGCCGCGAAGTCGACCCCGATGCTGAACCGGTTGGTTGCGTCGGTCAGCTCCATCTCGCGCTGCTCCAGGACGTTGCGCTGCTCGGGCCGCTGCCCCAGGATCCACGGCGAGAGGGTCTCCACGTCGATCGTGTTGCGTGCCAGGTCGAACTGGTAGAGCCGGATCATCGCGCTGCCGCCGTAGTAGCGGTCCTGGTAGTTGGTGATGTGCAGGTGCACGTCGTGCTCGGCGGCGTTGCGCAGCACGGTCCGTCCGGGCGGCCAGTAGTGCCCGTTGAGGGTGAGGAAGATCTGGTCGCTCTCCGCGACGAGTTCGTCCCAGAGCCGCTGACCGTGCCCGGAGAGCGTCGCCGCTCCGCTGTCGTCCGCGTACACCATGTCGTGGGTGGTGAGGATGACCGGAGTGCGCGGATGCGCGGCCAGGACCGACTTCGCCCAGGCGAGACCGGCGTCCGACGGACGCCAGTCGAGCGCCAGCAGCAGCCACTGCCGCCCCGCGGCGGTGAAGACGTGGTACGTGTTGTAGCCGTCCTTGGTCGCCCCGCCGTACGTCGGCAGCTTCCGGAACCGCTGCGGCCCGAACACGTCGAGGTAGGGGCTCGGCCCCCGCTGGTCGGTCGTGGACGAGTTGATGTCGTGATTGCCGGCGAGCACGCTGTACGGCACCCGTCGACGGTCGAACGCCTCGAACACCTTGCCGGCAGCGGCGAGCTCGTCGGCGCGCGCGTTCTCCACGATGTCGCCGAGGTGAGCGGTGAAGACGATGTTCCGCTCCGCCTGGTTGTCGATGATCCAACGCAGACTCGCCGCCAACGGCGCCGGGTCACCGCGGTCGGCGTCGAAGAGGTACTGCGTGTCCGGGATGACGGCGAGCGTGAAACGAGACAGATCGGGGTCGGGCCGACCGTCGCCCTGCGCACTCGCCGACGCGGGGGCCTGTGCCCCGACGGTGCCGGCGGCGACCAGACCGGCACCGACCAGGCCGGCGCTCTGAAGGAATCGGCGCCGACTCGGACCTTCTTGCATGGACTGCTCCTCAGATCGGGTGATGCTCCAGGCTCAGTACGCCCCCCGACCACGAACGTTGATCATGGCGACCGGCAACGCCGGCCGAACTCCCCGTGAATCTCGGCTGAGGCACTGGCTGCTCCGGATCCCGACGACCTTGGTTGACGCGGCGAGCCATCGGCGGAGGACTGCTGCCTCTGCCTCCCAGTCCACCTGCTTCGGTCGGTTGCCGAGAGCAGGCACCCGGCCGTCAGCCCAGGATCGTCGCGGCCTGGGCCGGGCGGATGACCGCCTTTCTCCAAGGCGCTGTCCCGGGTGGACGTCACGCGGGTGACCATGCCCTTGTGGTCGAGTTCGAGCGCGGTGACTCCGAGCGGCATGCCCGAGCGGCCGTCACCGCCGCGCGCAACTCGGGATCGTTCATCACCAGCCACACCGCTGACGACGCACCAGGGCTTAGCCCGTCGCGCGGGTGCGTCGCGCGGCGACGTAGCGGCGGATCTTCTCGGAAGTTCCGCAGTCGTCCATGCTGCACCAGCGGCGACTGCGGTTCTTGCTCTCGTCGTTGAAGAGAAAGCGACAGCCTCCACATCCCTTGATCCGGTCCAGTGCGCCCGTGGTGAGAAGCTGGACCGCCGCGTGCACCACCGGCCGCAACGGCCGGGCAAGCGTCTGGTCGTCCTGCCACGTCCATCGGAACGTGCTTCCGCGGTCGAGCCGTGCGTGACCGAGCGCGTCCGCTTCGTCGTCTCGCAGCCGGGCCAGTACGGACGTGCTCGGGCTTTGGCCGGCAGCCACTGTCCGGAACACCTCGTCGAGATCGTCACGGATGCGCAGCGATCGCGTGAAGGCGGCGTGAGCACCGCCCGGATCGTCAAGGGACAGCCGGCGCAGCGCCTCCGCCTCCGGCTCGCTGAGTGCGCCCGCGTACGCGCCCCAGGCGACCAGCTCGGGGTAGCCGGTCAGCACGTCGTCGTCCGGGGGGCCGACGGGCGGACCGGCACGGGTGTTGATGAAGTCCAGGGCGAGGTTGCCGCCCACCAGGCGCATCCGCGTTACGCCCGCAAGTGTTTCCATCGAAACTCACTTTACCAGTTGACCCGCATCGAAGGACGCCACTAACGTGTTTCCATCATAACTGGTTTGACCGGTAACGACGGGAGAGTCTGATGGAACGCGGGCGGGCAGTGGGGGCGCTGATCGGCTTGTCCGGCGGGACGTTCCTCTACACCACCGCCGAGGCGCTGCCGATCGGGCTGCTGCTCCCGATGGCGGTGGACCTGGCCGTCTCGCCGCCGCAGGTGGGCATGCTCGTCACCGCGTACGGCGCGGTGGTGATGGTCGCCTCGGTCCCGTTGACGGCGCTGGTCCGCCGGGTCCCTCGCCGACGGTTACTGTCGGCGCTCCTGGTCGGCTTCGTCGTCAGCAACGCCATCACGGTGCTCGCAAGCACCTTCACGCTGCTACTGACGGCCAGGATGGTCACCGCAGCGACCCATGCGCTGTTCTGGGCGGTGGTGGTGCCGGCCGCAGCCGAGCTGTTCCGACCCGCACTACGCGGGCGGGTGGTCGCGGTCGTATTCGCCGGCGGCACCGCCGCGTTGGCCCTGGGAGTGCCCGCAGGCACCTGGCTGGGCGAGCGCGCCGGGTGGCGGGCCTCGTTCCTGGCGGTGGCCGGGCTCGGCGCGGTCGTGCTCGTCGTGGTGGCCACACTGCTGCCCTCGACGCGGCCGGAAGAGGGACACGCCGCCCGGGGTGCGACGCCCGACGTCCGACGCTTCTGGCTGCTGGTGGCGGTGGCCGTCCTGGCGACCGCCGGCGCCATCGCCGCGTACACCTATGTCGCCCTCTTCGTCACCGAGGTCAGCGGATTCTCCGCCTCGTCGGTCGGGGCCATCCTGTTGACGCGCGGCATCGCCAGCGTGCTCGGCATCCTCGCCATCGGCGCGATACTGGACCGCGGCCCGTGGCTCGCGCTGGTCACGACCGTCGCACTGCAATCGGCGGCACTGCTCGGGCTTTACACTTTCGGCCAACGGCCGTCGGTGTCCGTCGGCCTGATCGCCCTGGCCGGACTGGCGTTCGCCGCGTTCACCGCGGCGCTCGGCGGCCTCGTGCTGCAGGTGGCGCCCGGGCGCTCCGACCTCGCCGCCGCAACGGTCTCCGCCGCGGTCAACGTCGGCATCACCGCTGGCGCGTTCGTTGGCGGCCTCGCCCTGCCGAGCCACGGCGTGCGCAGTACGGTGCTGATCGGCGCCCTGCTCGGCGTCGTCGCTCTGGTGCTGGCTCTCGGCGAACGACTCATCCAGCCAACGGCCGGCGCACCGGAAGGACAACGCCGTGCAGAGCCGATCCCGTTGGCGCAATGACTACCATTGCCAGAATGCCGATCACGGCCCGTACGGTGCGGCTGCTCACGCCGCTGGCCGCGCTGCTGTTCCTGGGCCTCGCACTGCTGATCCGCGCCGTCGACGACGGGGCACTGCGCCAATACTCTGGCACCGCGCTGTACGCGTCGATGGTCTGGGCCGCGATGCTGTTTCTGAGGCCGCAGATGGCACCGGTGCCGGCCGGGACCGCCGCCACCGTCTTCTGCTGGATGGTAGAGCTCGCGCAGCTGACCGGAGTACCGGCCGAACTGTCGGCGCGGAGCCTGGCCGCGAGGCTGGCGCTGGGTGTGCAGTTCGACCCCGTCGACCTGGCCTGGTACCCGGCCGGCGTGGCTCCCCTGATGGTGCTGCACCATCTGGTACGCGCCCGCAACTTCCGCGCGACGTCCCCCCGGCGGCCGTCCGAGTTGATGCCGCGCGGCGTTACAGAGGTTGAAAGGTCAGGATTACCGCGTTCGAGATCGAGGGTCAGACCGGTGGGCCGAAGTAAGGATTGACCTCGCCGGGGTGACCCGGACGTCAGGATCGGTGCGGCTGGGCCGGCGCAGGCTACAGAGCGCTGCTCGGCCCCAGAAGACCGCTCTGACGCTGATCAGTTCCGCACCCTCGAGAAAGCCGAGGGTGGTCGTCCGCGCCGGCCAGCTGGTCGCCCAATCCACCATGTGCGCAGCCGGTACACATGCCATCGAGCCCACGGACGTGCACCGCGAGGATCGCCTGGCGGGTCGCGCGCGATCACATCGACTAGCTGCGAACCGGGTGGCCTCTTCGGCACGGACGCGCTACTGCATCAATTCCATTTGATGTAATCTGCTGATTGTGGCTTCGTCGAGTCAAGCTCCCCCACAGTTCGTGCGCTTGGCCGCCCATCCGCTGCGGTGGCGGCTGCTGACCGAGCTCGCTGACAGCGACTACCGGGTCCGGGAACTCGTGGCGCTGGTGGGTGAGCCGCAGAACCTGGTCTCCTACCATCTGCGGCTACTGCGTGACGGCGGGCTGGTCACCGCCGCGCGCAGCAGCTTCGACGGCCGCGACAGCTACTACCACCTTGCCCTGGAACGCTGCGCCGCCGCCCTGGCCGATACCGGCGCCACGCTGCACCCGGCGCTGCGCCGGCAATCGTCACCGCAGATTCCCCCGGTGGAAGACCTGCGGCGCTCGCCCCGCGTCGGCGTGCTGTTCGTGTGCACCGGCAACAGCGCCCGCTCAGTGATCGCCGAGGCCCTTCTGCGATACCGCACCGGCGGCCAGATCGAGGTGACCAGCGCCGGCAGCCAGCCCAGGCCCCGTCTTCACCCCAACGCCGTACGGCTGCTGCATGACGAGTTCGGCATCGACATCACCGGTCAGCGCCCCCGGCACGTGGACTCGTTGGTCGGCCGCCGGTTCGACCACGTGGTCAGCCTGTGCGACAGGGCACGCGAGGCCTGCCCTGATTTTCCGGACCGTCCCCGGCGGGTGCACTGGAGCATCCCCGACCCCGCCACGGCCGGCGACACCGACCAGGCCAGCTACCCCGCCTTCCAACAGACCGCAACCAACATCGACCTCCGCATCAGGCACCTGCTGCCTGTCCTCAGCGCCACCCGCTCTTGAAGGAGATTCAGTCGTGACAACGTTCGAGCAGTACGCCAGCGTCCGTTACCTCGTTGATGACGTCCAGACGGCCGTCGACTTCTACACCACCCACCTTGGCTTCACCCTGAACACCAGCGCCGCACCCGCCTTCGCCGACGTGGTGCGCGGCCCGCTGCGGCTGCTGCTGTCGGGGCCAGCCAGTTCCGGCGCCCGCGCTACCCCTAACGACGCCACCAGTCCGGGCCGTAACCGCATCCACCTCACCGTCGAGGACCTGGCCGACGAGATCGACCGACTCCGCGGCGCGGGACTCGTGTTCCGCAGCGAGCCGGTCTCCGGGCCCGGCGGGCGTCAGATCCTGCTCGCCGACCCCGCCGGTAACCTGATCGAGCTGTTCCAGCCCGCCCACAGATCCCCCGCCACACCAACCACCTGACCGCACCCCGCCATGAACGAAACGCCGGCGTGCGTGCCGATTGTCAGCGGCTGGGACGGGCGCGTACGGCGCACGGGAACTTGGTGCTCTCTACAGAGCAGACCCGAGCTTTGCATTCGTGTCCGCTGCGGTCAGCCAGTGCGGCGTGAACGGCCTTGTGCCGGTCAGAGCGGTCTGTCAAGATCCGCCGATGGATCACGTAGAGGTGGCAGAGATCGCGCCAGGTGAGTATTCCTTGTCGCTGGAGGCAGGAACCACCGACGTGGATGACTTGATCTCGGAGCTTGGCCACGAGCCCAACGGTTACTTCTGGGAAGGGATCGTTGAACTGCTCCTCACGACCGAGGCGCCCACCCTTGAAGGTCGCTTTTCGTCGGATCCAGAGGGCGGCGCCTTCTACGCCACCAGCAACGACCGAGTTGCGCTCGATGACTTAGCTGTCCTGCTCCGTGCGGTCGCGGCCGACAGGAATCGCCTGCGGCAGCTCATGGCGTTCGCCGAGGCCAGCGGTTTCGAATTTGACGACTAAACCGCCACGACGGCCGCAGGATCCGGTGCACTGCCATCGGCGGTTCCGCCTCCTGCGGCGATGTCTGCGTAATCAGTAGAGCCACCGGTCGAGCACTGCTGGCCAGAAGTGGGTCCGATGGTCGCCGTCCCCGAACGCGGGCGGGTCAAGGGCCGTGATCCGCTCCAACAGCTCGGCGAGTTCCGTGAGTGCTTCCTCTTCGGCCTGTCCGTCCTCGTCCCAGCGGCTGATGACGGTCGAGCTGGTCAGCCAGCCACCAACCATGTGCAGCGAACACAGCCAGTGGTTGATCGTCGAGTTGACGAACCAGGCACTTCCGTCCGCCGACCATGCCTGCACCTCACCGGTGCCCGGCGCAGCGCCGTACACCCAGTCGAGGTCGTCGGAGTTCGCCAACCGGTACATCGTCGGCTCTGCCTGGAATGACACCGCCTCCACGAGGCCATCGATCAGCGGTACGCCACAGGAGAGCAGCGCGGCCTTCTGCGGTCCGGGAAGCCTCCACCTCGCCACGTCCAAATCGGCGGCACGCACCACCCGGCCAGCACCAGCCCAGGCCGTGACCGCTTCGAACGCGGGAGGCAGCGGGAGATCCTCATCGGGCACGTCAATGAGGGTAGTCCGGGCCGGATGAGTGCCGTTGTTGGAGGTTATCTGACGCTGAGCGAGGCGACTGGGTCGAGTTGCACCCAGACCGCCTCGGGTTCACCGAACCGTGGAACGGGCTCTACAGCACCTGATCGCCGGGCACGCCCGGCATCGCAGCAGGTCAACACCGGTTGCTCGACACACACTCACATCGGCCATCCCAGACGGTGTCGGTGCGGTCAGTGGTTTTCGGCGTAGTGGGAATGCACGGCGGGTTGTCCGGTGTAGTTGGCACCAGCACGATCGTCGGCGCCGAGGTAGCCTGGCACGCTGGTCAACCACCGCACCACCGTCCCAGAGACAGCTCCGCAGACTGGCCCCCGACCAGCGGCACGTCCGGATGCCGAGCCTGCGATCGTTGTATCGGAAATGAACCTGCCGGGCTCCCACGCCGACTGAATAGGCGAAGGAGGGCCGATGAGCGATGAGTTGCTGGTGGTCCGCTGTCAGCTGGGTGAACGGGAGGCGTTCGCCGAGCTGGTGCAGGGCTGGCATCCGGCGGTCGAGCGGTACGTCGGGCGGATGCTCGGCGGGTCCGACGACGACGTGGTGCAGGAGATCTGGCTGGCTGTCTTCAAGGGGCTGCCGAGGCTGCGGCAGCCGGACCGGTTCACCCCGTGGCTTTTCGCCATCGCCCGGCGGGCGGTGATGAACCGGCTGCGGGACGCGTACGCCCGCCCGGATCCCGAGCCGATCGACGACATGCCGGGTGATGACGAGGCGGAAGGTGTCGTCAACCGGGAGGTGCTCGCCGGCGCGCTGGCGGCGCTTCCCGCTCGGGAACGGGAGCTGCTCTTCCTGTTCTACCTTGAGGATCTGCCGCTGGATGCCTGCGCGCAGATCTGCGCCGTACCCGTCGGCACCATCAAGTCACGGCTCAACCGGGCACGCAAGTTGTTACGCCTTGAACTGGTACGGAAGGGGTACGAAGCATGACTCCGGAAGAGGTGATGGCGCGACTCGACGCGCCGTTGTCACTGCGCAAGCGGGTCGGCTACCTGACCCTGGCTCTCACCGGTCTCACCGGGAGCGCCCTGATCGGCCTGCTCTGGGCCACCGAGCCCGGGCTACCGCTGCGGACGAACGTGGCCTTCGCAGTCCTGGTGGCGATCGGCTTGTGCTGGGCGGCGTTCGGCGGCTGGGCCGTGACCCGACGAACTCCGCTGTTCGCCCGGGATCGGGTGATCGCCGGCTGGCTCGGCGTCGGCGCCTGGCTGGCATTCACCGTTGGCGCGTTGATCATCACCCTCCTGCGGCACAGACTGGAGCCGACGCTGCTGGGCATTGTGCTCACGCTGGGTGTGGTGGCGGCCTTGAACCTGCGGGCCGCCCGCCGGGCGAGAGCGGCGCTGGTCCGCCGCAGGACCGCGCTGGGCGGGACAACGACACGCGATGAGTGAGCGGTCGAATCCCCGGCCATCACCAGCCCATGGGAGAAGCACCTGCTGACCGAGCCAGATCGACCGGTGGGGGCAGGCGGATCGCCTGCCCCCACCGGCGGCAGTCAGACCAGTCGGCGGCGAACCCACCAGAGGGAGAACAGGGACAGCGCGGCCGTCAGCGCGAACAGCACGCCGAACTCCCGCCACTGCAGGTGCCAGAACGTCGAGCCGGGCACGTAGATCACCTTCAGACTGAGGTTCTGCTTCTCCAACCACCTTGGGCACGTCTCGCGGTCACGGAGTGCCCCCGGACCGCACTGGGTCATGTCCGCCGGACCCCTGAACTCCGCTCCGGTCGCGGTGATCGCGGTGCTCGACATGACCCAGTCACCCCTGCGGTCCGGCTCGACGTGCAGCGTCATCTGCCCGGTGTCGGGGTTCATCGAGATCCCGTAATCACCGTCCACCTGCAGGGGGCTGACCGTGGTGACCGACTGGGCCAGCCAGGGGCGCACCACGAACGGCGCGGCGATCTGGAGGCTGACGACGACCAGCAGGGTCACCGCCATCGCGGCGAGGGTCCGCCGCAGCAGCAGCCCGGTGGTGACACCCACGACGAAGGCCAGCGCCGCGTAGCCGACCGGCACCATCCCCCGAGCCGCGAACACCAGCGGGTTCATCCGGTCCGCCGAGGCCCCGTCGATCGGCTGAGCCCACGCGGTCAGCACCAGGCTGAGCAGGCCGGCACCGAGCGCAGCGGCCCCGCCGCCGACCGCCAGCTTGACCAGCAGCCAGCGGCCGCGGCTGACCGACTGGCTGAAAACCATCCGGTACGTGCCGGACTCCAGCTCCCGGGCCACGAGCGGCGCGCCCCAGAAGATGCCCACCAGGGCGGGCAGCAGGTACAGGGCCGCGATGGCGGCGAGATGGAACTCGCTCGCCCATCCCGGTTGCAACGCCCGGAGGAAGGCGTCGCCGGCGGCGCGGCAGGCCTCGCCCTGGCAGCCGGTGTATCCGGTCTGCGCGGCCAGGTCCGTCACCTCAGCCCACGTCAGCGCCAGACCGCCCAGGACCAGCAGCAACAGGGCGCCGGTCGCGACGGCCGGGGTCCGGAACTGCCGCCAGGTCATCCAGATCATCGCTGTCCCTCCAGCACCCGATCCGGCCCGTTGCCGGCGGCTCCGCTCATGTACGCCAGCACGATGTCCTCAAGATTCAGCTGGTCGACCTGCCAGGTCGGGTCGACGATCGGTGCGGTGCTGCGTACCACCAGGGTCGACTGCACATCGGTGTGGCTCTGCTCCACCAATGCTCGCCCGGCGCCCAGGTCGGCGGTGTCGCGACGCTGCCCGACCAGGCGGTGGTGGGTGGCGAGCAGGTCGTCCACGTCACCGGCCACCCGGACCCGGGAGGCGACCAGCACGATCAGGTAGTCGCAGACCCGTTCCAGGTCGGCGACCAGGTGCGAGGACATCACGACGCTCAAGCCCTGCTCGGCGGTCAGCTCCATCAGTCCCTGCAGGAAGTTGCGCCGGGCGAGCGGGTCGAGTGCCGCCACCGGTTCGTCGAGCAGCAGCAGATGGGGCCGCTTCGCTGCGGCGACGGTCAGGGCCAACTGGGCGCGCTGGCCACCCGAGAGCCTGCCCGCCTTCTGTGCCGGGTCCAGACCGACCTGGGCGATCCGCCGCTCGGCGAGCGCACCGTCCCAGGACGGGTTGAGGTGCGCGCCCATCCGCAGGTGGTCCGCGACAGTCAGACCGGCATAGACCGGGGTGTCCTGCGCGACGAACCCGACCCTCGGCGACCCGCTGACCGGCCGCACGCCGAGCACCTCGATCCGCCCGGCGGTCGGGTCGAGCAGCCCGCAGGCCAGCTGCAGCAGCGTGGACTTACCGGCGCCGTTCGGCCCGACCAGGCCCACGACGTGGCCGGCCGGAATGTCCAGAGTGCAGTCCTTCAGAGCGGGACGCCGTCCGTAACGCTTGGTCAGACCGTCCGCGATCAGCGCGCTAGTCATGCTCTGGCCTCCGAAAACGCACGAAAACTGCTGAGGAACAGCGCCTCGATGCTCTCGTCGTCCAGGCCCGCCTCCCGAGCCTCGGTCAGCCAGCGCGTCAGGTCCTGCCGCAGCGGTTCGTGCTTGCTCAGCGAGTCGCTGCCCAGCGTGCGGGTGACGAACGTGCCCAGCCCCGGCCGGGCCGTGACCAGGCCCTCGTACTCCAGCTCGCGGTATGCCTTGGACACCGTGTTCGGGTTGATCGCGACCCGGGCCACCACCTCCTTGACGGTGGGCAGCTTGTCGCCCTCGTTCAGGACGCCGAGCCGGAGCGCGTGCCGCACCTGTCGGATGAGCTGCATGTACGGCGCAACCCCGGACCGCGAGTCCAGGTGAAACTCGATCACCTCGCCACCCCATTCCACTAGTTGCCTAGCACAATAGGTCCATCGGTGACCTGCTCGCTACCCGTTGGCGGATCCCGTCGAACCCGAACCTCCGCAGCCGGTGACTCCAGCGGCTGTCCCGCCACCGTTGATGGCTAGTGAACGACGCCGGGCGGTGTCTTGTGCCCCAACTGTGCCCCGAGCGCCTGCCGGGCGGCTTCGCCCATGGGGTCGTCACGGGTGGGCAGCCCCTGGACGGTCGGCAGCACCTCCTCCCGGAAGACGCCGTGCAGCCGGCGCAGTTCCCGCGCCGGATGCTCGGAGTCGTCGACCCGCACGTCCCACAGCGGATACGGCTGATCGCCGATCACCGTCACGGTCGCCGACCGTGCGCCGTGCCGGTCGCCGCCGGCCTCCTCGCCGGCCTCGATGGCCAGCACCAGCCGCTCCGCCAGGTCGAGTTCGCCACTTTCCTCGAACACCCGGACGATCTCCGCGAGGGTTTCCGGACCTACCAGGCGGTTGCCCTGCGCCGCGTAACCCGGCCCGACGCGATGCCCCGCCCAGTCCTTCGCCCGGGAGCCAGTGAAGGCGTGCGAGCGGCCCTGGCGGTCGACCATGCCAACCTGTCGTACCTCCCGACCCGGGTCCCGTGCCAGCAGCTCGGTCAGGACGTCCTGCGGCGAGCGACCCTCGCCGAGCAGCGGCAGGCCGTCGTAGGCCAAGAACGGGTTGGGGGTGGCCTGGGTGGCCACCGCACCACTGCCCGAGTGGACGTGTGCGACGAGCTTGCCGACAGCGGGTCTGGCCGTCAGGGCTCCCACCCCGAGCTGGCCGGTACGCGGACACCGTGCGGCGATCGAGAAGGTCACGCCCGGCAGGTACCCGGCCGAACGCCCGGCATACCGGAGGCCGCCTCGGCTTCTGTCACCGCCTCCGTCACTAGGACCCACGCACTACGGATCGGCTTCCCGGCGCTGGTTCACCACCGACCTGCCGTAATAGGCGGTTGTAAGTGGTAGTCGCCGGCCACCCGGCACACCGCTGGCCCGGGCGTTCGATTGGCGGCGGATCAGTGCCTCCGGGCGCGGCGTCAGGCCGGCCCGCACTGCGCTCAGAAGCCTCGAAAGACGCCGTCCGGGCCTGCCGACCGCGCAAACTCAAAGAAGTCCATGTTGGCGATCGAGAGGTTGTTCTCGATCGCCTGGACCTGCCGTGGCAGCGCCCTGAACGGTCCTGTCTCGTCCCCTTCGTTCAGATTGACGACGAGCAGGGGACGCTCCGACAGCGAAACGGTGATGGCGTCGACGACAAACACCACCGGGTGCCTGTACTGATGCGGGTAAGCGCGAGGATAGCCGGCCGCGATCGCCGTACCGCTGAGGCCAACCAGCGCTCGGTCCTCGACGAACTCGACACCGGCTACGAAGCCCTCTTCGGTGGGGCTGACGATTTCGTCCTTGATCTGCTCCCACACATCGTCGTCGCGGAAGTCCGCACGTACGACCGGAACGGACCATGTGTCTGGCAGATCAGCCACGGCCAAAGCATAGCGAAACCGGGCCCTCAGCCGGTCGCGATGGGTGGCGCGCCACGCTGCGTAAGGCGGGGTCTACAGCAGAAGAGGCTGACGGAAACGGCTTGCCGGATAGGCAGCACCGCTGCCATCCTCCGCCGTGATGACGACACGGAACGAACTTCTGGACTTGCACGACCAGCAGGTGCGGGGCACCATCGCCTCCCGGCTGCCGAACAACTGGAAGCCGTCGCGGGACGGCCCCGTCCTGCAGATTGCCACCCCCGCGCGAGGACTCGCCTTCGCCCAGGACCTCGATGGCCTCGGCGTCGAAGAACTGGACGCGCTCATCGGTCGCGTGCGTGACCGCTCCGCAGCGCGCGGCCAGGCGATCGAGTGGAAGACGTACGGCCACGACCGGCAGGATCTCACCGAGCGGCTGCGGCTGGCCGGGTTCGCGCCGGAGGACGAGGAAACGGTCGTCATCGGTTTGGCAGACGACCTGACCGCAGCCGGCGAAGCCCCCAACGGCATCGCCATCCGCGCGACGACCGACCTGACCGATCTGCACCGGATCGCGGTCATGGAGTCCGAGGTCTGGGGCGCCGATTGGTCGTGGCTGGCCGATGACCTACGCGACCGCATCGAATCGGCACCGGAGAACATCGTCGTTATCGTCGCGGAGGCCGCAGACGAGCTCGTGTCGGCCGCCTGGCTCGTCATCATCCCCGGCACCGAGTTCGCCGCACTGTGGGGTGGATCGACCCTTGTGCAATGGCGCCGAAAGGGCATCTACCGTGCGCTGGTCGCCCGGCGCGCGCAGATCGCCGCCGACCGGGGCATCAAGTACCTCCTGGTCGACGCGTCCAAGGACAGCAGCCCCATTCTTCAACGACTGGGGCTACACGCGGTGGGCACCACCACTCCGTGGGTATGGAGTCCGACCACCTGAGCGGGATACTCGCACAACAGGTTCGCGGCAAGTCCCCGGCTGCACCCGTTCCGGCCCTCGGCGGAAGCATCACGCTTCGTGCTGTGCGTGTCTGCGCGTCGACCGAGCTAAGCGGACGGTTGTGGGTTCCGAGTGAGGAGGCTGAACCGTGGGTATCGCGTGGCGTAACTCGCCGGAAGAACTGGTCGGGCTGTTACGCCGGCACGGCCTGACTCCGGAGCGGGTGGACAACGTCGAGGCGGCGTGGAAAGCGTTCCGCGAGTTTCTTGCCCAGCCGGTCGACGGCCTGGAGCCAGGGTCGGACAGCGACGCCGATGGCTTCATCGTTCAGTGGGGGCGGTACAGCTGGCACGACCGGCTTCCCAGCCTGAGCTTCACCCGACAGTTCGCCGTCGACGTGCGGGAAACCTGGACCGAGACCGACTGGTACCAGCCAGAATACTGGCAGGTGAGCCTGGACCTGGTCTTCCCAGACGCACCCGCGCTCGCCGATCTCGACCGGCTCAACGTGCGAAACACCGGGTTCGACTTCAACCCACCCGGTCCCCAACGTGACCATGCGATCGGTGAAGCGGAGTGGGAGGTGCAGCACTGCCCCACCGTGCAAGCACTGTGGGCGAGCATCCCGTTGCGCAGCGCCGTCACTCTCGGCCGTGCAGACTAATCACCCGAGCGCCGCAGCACATCCGGATACGGATGCCGGCGGGTATCTTCGCCGGCATGTCGCTGCCTGATCTGATTCCGATAGCGCACGAACCGGGGTACCACACCGACCGGGTAGGGCGATACGCCGACGGTCAGTTCTACGCGGGGATACACGGCGCGCATCGCGATGATGGCCATGCGTCGGATCCGGACCGGGAACGGATCCGCTGGTACGCCTACCTGCACCTGTTCGACGTCGACGGCCGCCACCGCCGGTCTGACATCTCGCTGGTGGCCACAGCTCCTTATCTACGAGGTGAGCTTGGCGACCAGGCCGAGGCCCGCTTGGCCGGCCTGCTCGATCAGCTACCTGAACGGCAGTACGGCGACATCGCCATCCAACTGTTTCGCGTGGTCCATGACGGTGTCACGTTCGGCTTGATTGACGAGTCTGACGCTGAGCGAGGCGACTGGGTCGAGTTGCATCCAGACGGCCTCGGGTTCACCGAACCGTGGGACGGGCTCTACAGCACCTGATCGCCGAGCACAGCCAGGTTGAATACGGTGATGATCACGAGCCGTTGGACGTACAGCCTCTCCGATAGCGCTGTCGTTGGCTACCAGTGCTCGCCTGATCGAGCGCGGGCGCCCGAGGCGGGAACGTGCTCGATCGTTGCGTGCAACGACGCAAGGAGCTGCAGCCGGTCCGCGTCGGTGCTGCCCGTCTCGGCGGTGAAGACCAGCATGAACGGGCCGGGACTGCCCGGCAGTGGGTACGTGTCCCAGTCCAGGACGATGTCGCCGACCCCGGGGGCCCGGAAGGTCTTGGTGCCGCTGACCGACTCGCGTACGTCGTGCCGGGCCCACAGCCGCCGGAACTCGGCGCTGCGGATGCTCAGCTCACCGACGATCGCGGTGGCGCGGGGATGGGTGGGGTCGGTGGCGACGGCGGCGCGCATCATGCCGATGTAGTCCAGGGCCTGCCGCTCCCACTCCGCGCAGCTCCGCTCGCCGGTCAGCGTGTCGTCGAACATCATCAGGAGCATGTTGAGCCGGTCGGGCGGGTAGGCGTCCGGGGCGCCGAGCAGCGCCTCCGCCATCGGATTCCAGGCGAGCAGGTCGAGGTGCCGGCCGAGTACAACCGCCGGGGTGTCCATCACCCGCAGCAGCCGCCGGGTGCTGTTCGGCACCCGTTCCGGCTCGCGGTTCACCCGGACGGGCATCGGCCGGCGGGCGGCGTGGGCCAGGGCGAACAGGTGCCGGCGTTCCTCCTCGTCGAGGCTGAGCGCGCCGGCGAGCGCGTCCAGGACGTCGTCGGACGGGCGTACCTCCCGGCCCTGCTCCATCCGCTGGTAGTAGTCGGTGCTCAGCCCGGCCAGCAGGGCCAGCTCCTCGCGCCGCAGCCCGGTGACCTTGCGCCGGCCGCCGGGCTCCAGGCCGACGTCGCGTGGACGCAGCCGGCCGCGCCGGGCGCGCAGGAAATCTCCGAGCTCACGAGCGTACGGACGAGGGCTGCTCATGCCGCAAGTGTGCCGCGGCGCCGACCGCCGAAGGTAGGTCGCTCAGACCTAGGCAACCGAGAACCACCGAGCCGTCCCCGATCGCTCCTAGCGTCGTGGGTCCAGCGCAGCGACACTTCCAGGAGCAGCAGATGACCGGATGGACCGCCGACCGAATCCCCGACCAGCGCGGCCGGGTCGCCGTCGTGACCGGCGCGAACTCAGGCCTCGGCCTGGTCACCGCCACGGAACTGGCCCGCCACGGCGCCCACGTCGTGCTCGCCGTCCGCAACACCGCCGCCGGCAAGGAGGCCGCCCGCCGGATCGGCGGCGACGTCGAGGTCCGCGAGCTGGACCTGGCCTCCCTCGATTCGGTACGCGCGTTCGCTGCGAAGCTGGTCGCCGACCACCCGGCGATAGACCTGCTGGTCAACAACGCCGGGGTGGTGCTACTCGGCCTGCGCCGCACCTCCGCCGACGGCTTCGAGCTGCACCTCGGCACCAACATGCTGGGCCACTTCGCGCTCACCGGCCTACTGCTGGGCAACCTGGCTGGGGCGAGGGAAGCCCGCGTGGTCAGTCTCAGCTCGATCACCCACAGGAACGCGCACCTCGACCTCGATGACCTGATGTTCGAGCGTGACTACCGGGCATCGGCCGCCTACGGCCGGTCCAAGCTCGCCACCACAATCTTCGGCATCGAACTGGACCGCCGCCTGCGCACCGCCGGATCGTCGATCGTCAGCGCGCTCGCCCACCCCGGTCTCACCCGCACCAACCTGACTCCGCGTGCCTGGGAGCACCGTGGCCGATTTGGACAGTTGATCGCGGGGCTCGGCCTGCTGGTCACCCAGCCGGTGGAGCAGGGCGCGCTGCCGCAGTTGCGCGCCGCGACCGAGCCCGGTGTGCGGGGCGGCGAGTTCTTCGGTCCGTCCGGGCTCTGGGAGACACGGGGCCAGGTCACCGAGGCCCGACTCAGCCGGGAGGCCGCCGATCCGGCCGTCGGCAAACGGCTCTGGGCGGCGGCCGAAGAACTGACCGGCGTCAGCTACCTCTGAACCCGACGGTCACCGGCAATCCGAGCGTCTCGAACGGCTACCCGTAGAAGGCACTCGGGTCGCTGGCGAGGGAGGCCTTGACATGGGCACTCCACTCGTCGGCGATCACCTCGATCCGGTCCTGCTCGAGCCCGTCCAGCGCGGTCCGCACGACCACCGCCGGATCCACCTTCGGCCCCTCGTAGTCAAGGGACATGTCGGTATCCGCGGCACCCAGGTGCAGGGCGGTCACCAGCGTCTTGTGGGGTGCGAGCTCCAGGCGTACACCGTTGGTCAGGTTCCACTCGGCCGCCTTCGCCGCACCGTACGCGGTGTGCCCGCCGTAGTTGAACCACGACATCGCGGACAGCACGTTGAGGATCGCGCCACCGCCGAGCCGAGGCGCGAACGCCCGGATCATGCCGAGCGTGCCCCAGAAGTGGGTGTCGATCTCGCGCCGAACAGCGTCGAGGTCGCCGGTGACGAGATTGGTGACGGTGTCCACGCCGGCGTTGTTGACCAGCAGCGTGACGTCCGGCGCGGCATCGGCGGCGGCAGCGATCGAGGCTGGATCGGTGATGTCCAGGCGCAGCACGTGTGCACCCGGAATGTCGACGAGCTCGGGGCGGCGAGCGGTGGCGTACACCTTGGCGCCCCGCTCCAAGAGCTGGCTTGCGAAATGCCGGCCGAGGCCGCGGTTGGCCCCGGTGACCAGGGCGACTGCTCCAGAAATCTGCATGCGACGTACGCTAAAACCTGACGTTGATGTCAGAGGCTACGGATTGTGGCGGGAGTCACCATGCGCATCGGCGACCTGGCTGCCAGCACGGGCGTGAGCGTGCGCGCCCTGCGCTACTACGAGCAGCAGGGGCTGCTCGCCTCCGACCGCAGCCCCCGTGGACAACGCCGCTACCCGGACGAGGCGGCAGATCGGGTGCGGCTGATCCAGCAGTTGTACGCGGCCGGCTTATCCAGCCGCACCATCGCTGACCTGCTGCCATGCGTGACCTCTCAGGTCAGCACGCCGGAGTCGCGGGCCCGGTTGGCC
Organism: Micromonospora sp. CA-259024; assembly: GCF_050936255.1. NCBI lineage: Bacteria > Bacillati > Actinomycetota > Actinomycetes > Micromonosporales > Micromonosporaceae > Micromonospora > Micromonospora sp. CA-259024. The sequence goes on from NZ_JBNJND010000001.1 coordinate 3,695,446, forward strand.
GCCGAGCGGGACCGGATCGACGCCCAGATCGCCCAACTGAAGGCGGCCCGCGACCGGCTGGACGCAGTCATCACGTACTCCACCAGCCCGCAGAGCGGCTGCCGCGTCGAGGCCGATCCGCCCACGGCCTGAGCCGTCAGGCCAAGCTGAGACCCCGGCCACCGAAGCTCGAACTCCGGAGCGTCACTGTGTCCGTCGCACACTCTTTGACCTGCAGGTGACTACGGGGTCAGTACGACCCTGCCGAAAACCTCGCCGGCGTCCATCTTCCGGTGCGCCACTACGGCGTGCTCCAGCGGCAGCACTTCGTGCACCACCGTCTGGAGGTCGCCGCGATCCGCGGCGGCGAACTGCTCCATCCGGACGGCATTTCGAATGGGCTCCGCGATCGTTGCAGCGCTGAAGGTGGCGAAGGACATCGACTTCTGGAATGCGGCCATCAACCTCGTGCCGAAGTCTGCCGGCGGCTGGCCCCCGACTGCGCCCACGACCACGAGTCGACCGTTGGGGTTGAGCCTGTCGAAGAACGAAGGCATCTCTTGACCTGCTACAACGTCGATGATGACGTCGTAGCTCGCGGGATCGTCCGGCCCTCCCACTCCGGAGCGGTCCAGTAGGTGGGTCGCACCGAGGTCGCGCAGCCGACGGCCACGTTCAGGAGAGGAGGTGGTGACGGCCACGGCGCTGGCACCACCGCGGTTCGCGAGTTGGACCGCCATGATCCCGATGCTGCCGGCCGCGCCGCGCACCAGCACGGTCTCGCCCGGAGAGAAGTGGGCTTGGGAGAGACCGAAATGGGCCACGACCCCGGAGCTCCCGAGCGTTACGGCGTCGACAGCGGAAAGGCCCGCCGGGAGGGGTACGACCTCCGCGATAGGCGCAATTGCCTGCTCGGCGTAGCCGCCGCCCGTACCGGCGAACGCCCACACACGCCGCCCGACCCATACGGGGTCGACGCCGTCGCCCACCGCGGTCACCGTTCCCGCGACCTCGCCGCCTGGGATATGCCCCTCCCGGAAGCCGTAGGCGGCGAGAGCACCGGTTCGGATCATGACGTCAACGCCTCCGACGCCGATCGCCTCGATGGCGACCAACACCTGTCCCCGAGTCGGAGTCGGGCCAGGTATGTCGACGACGGCAAGCCCCTCGGGAGCCCCGAACCTCTCAATCGCGACTGCCTTCACAGGTGTTCCTCCGTGAGCTGGACCAAAAGCCGCCGTGAGGCGACCCTGCTTGATTGGGACGCTAACGGACGCCGGCGTCCGTTTAGCTAATATGAGAGAGTGGTTAACCGTCTGCCTCAGAAGCTGCGTTCGGACGCCCTCGACAATCGTGAGCGCATCCTCGACACGGCTCGGGCGGTATTCGCCGCCGAAGGCCTGGACGTACCGATGCGCGCGATAGCCCGGCGCGCGGAGGTCGGCCCCGCCACCCTGTACCGCCACTTCCCCACCAAGCAGGCACTGGCCGCTGAGGCCTTCACCGAACAGATGTACGCGTGCCGCGCCATCGTCGAGGAAGGGCTCGCCGACCCCGATCCGTGGCAGGGCTTCTGCCGCGTGATCGAACAGCTCTGTGAGCTGCATGCACGGAACCGGGGCTTCATCACGGCGTTCACCTCGACCTTCCCCCGCGCCCTGGATCTCGCCGCAGGACGCGAACGCGCGCTCAGCTCGCTCGCCGAGCTCGCGCGCCGCGCCAAGGACACCGGCGCGCTGCGGCCCGACTTCGTCCTGGACGATCTCATCCTCATACTGATGGCGAACGGCGGCCTGCACAGCACATCGACAAACGCTCGGGTTGCTGCCTCCCACCGCTTCGCCACACTCGCGATCCAGGCGTTTCGTGCTTGATTGGCCTCACTGCGGTGCCCCGTGGTCCCGGCGAATTCAGCCCACGCCCACGAAAGCCGTGTCGAGGTCGGGATTTGCTTTCCGCATCGGGCCGTCAGCGCCGTCATCGGCGGATCCCGACACCTGAGTCGATACAACCTGCCATTCCGGCGGCACCACCCTCCACGACGTTGCCGGTGCCCTGACATGCCTCCGGAAAGGGTCAGATTGTGGCCCCTTCCCCGACCATGGCCGGTGCAGCCGCGGTCGCCTTCGGTGCCCGACGTCCGGGCATCCACCAGTTGGCCTTGCCGCACAGTTCCATCACCGCGGGGACGAGGACCATCCGGATGATGGTGGCGTCGATGAGCACGGCGACGGCCATGCCCAGACCTCCCTGCTTGACGGCGACGTCGGGGCCCAGCAGGGAGGTCGTGAAGACGGCGATCATGATGGCGGCCGCAGCCGTGATGACCTTGGCGGTCCGCGCCAGCCCGCGAGTGACGGCGATCCGGGTGTCGCCGGTACGCTCGTACTCCTCACGGACGCGCGAGATCAGGAAGACCTCGTAGTCCATCGACAGGCCGAACAGGACCGGGAACATCATCACCGGCACCCAGGTCGTAACCGGCATCTCGGTGGGGAAACCGAGGGCCGGGCCGAACCATCCCCATTGCACGATCGCGACGATCACGCCGTAGGCGGCGCCGATCGACAGCAGGTTCATCACGGCGGCCTGCAGTGCGATCGTGACCGACCGGACCAGGATGATCAGCAGCAGCAGGGACAGCACGATGACGACCGCGATCATCAGGGGCAGGCGTGAGCTGGTGTCCTCGGCGAGGTCGATCGTGCCGGCGTTCGGGCCGCCGACGTAGATCCCCGCGCCGCCGGCGGCCGTGGGCAGCACGTCGTCGCGGAGCTCGTGCACCAGGGCCGCGGTCGCCTCGTCCTGGTATCCGGTCTGGGGAAAGGCCATGAAGGTGGCGGCCTGTCCGTCGTTGCTGACCCGAGCCTGGGTGACGTAGGCGATGCCCTCGGTCTTGCTGACCGCCTCGATGACGGGCCGTAGATCGGCGTCCCTGGAGTCGATCGGGGTGGCGAAGATCAGGGGTGCGCCGTAGCCAGGACCAAAACCCTCCGAGATGATCTTGTGCGAGGTGTAGCTGCTCCTGTCACGGGGCTGGACACTTGCGTCGGGCAGGCTCAGCCGCATCGACAGCGTGGGGGCGGCCAGCACCAGCAGGGCCGCGCCGGCCAGGACTGCGGCGACGAGCGGCTTGCGCTGCACCACGCCGGCCCAGCGTTCGGCGAGGGTACGACGCTCGCGCGACGGGACGCCGTCGGGCTCGTGGCGGCGGGACCTGCGACGGGGCAGGCGCAGCGAGTTGATCTTGTGGCCGGTGAAGCCCAGGAACGCCGGCAGCAGGGTCACCGCGGCGATCATCGTCACCAGCACGATCACCGACGTGGCGACGGCCACGCCGGTCATCAACCTCTGTCCCATGACGACCAGGCCCAGCAACGCGATCACGACGGTCGTGCCGGCGAACAGCACCGCCTTACCTGCGGTGGTGATGGCCTTGACCGTGGCCCTCTCAGGAGCGTCCCCGTCCTGCAGGCTGTCCTTGTACCGGGTCACGATGAACAGTGCGTAGTCGATGCCGACACCGAGCCCTACCATCGCGGCGAGGATCACGGTGAAATCCGGCGAGGGGACCACGTGCCCCACCAGCTTCATCAGGGCGATGCCGCCGAGGATCGCCACCAGCGCGGTCACGATCGGCAGGCCCATCGCCACCAGCGACCCGAAGGCGATGAACAAGATCACCGCTGCCGCCAGGACGCCCACGCTCTCGCCCGGACCCTGCGGAGGTGTCTCAGCCTTTTCCGCCTTCTCCCCGCCCAGCCCCAGTGTCACGCCGCCGCCGGAGGCTTCCTTGACCGTGTCCACCAGAGGCTTGACCTCGGTCTTCGCCACATCCTTGTCGGTCAGCGGGATGGTCGTACGGGCGATACGACGATCTTGTGTCACCAGATTCTGGTCGTCGTACGGCGAGGTCACCGGCCCGGTAATGGGTGAGGCGTCCAGGGCGGCGATGATCTTCTCGATCTTCTCCCGGGCGGCGGGGTCGTCGATCCCCTTCTCCGCCTTGATCGCGAGAGTCAGCGTGTCCCCTTGCTGCTCGGGGAAGTGTTTCTCGATCAGCTTTTGCGCCTTGGCGGAGTCGGAGCTTCCGCCGGAGAAGTCGTTGTCGGGGGCGGCTCCGTAGCCGAAGCCGACGATCGCCACGGCGATTACGCCGACGATCCAGGTCAGGAGGACCAGGCGGCGGCGCCGGTAACAGAACCGGGCTAGTCTCGCCAGAGTTCCGTCCGTACGAGGCGTTTCGGTAGTCATCATCTTCCTCAGGTCGCCGTTAACCATCTATTTATTCCGGCATCGAAAATGCGCGTCAGCCGATGACGGCTGGGCTGTACCGGTGGACCAGGGCAAGGAGGTCCGACTTGAGACCGTCCGCGAACCCGCCGGGCCGACGAGCGGCGCGGGCTGGATCAGTGGCCATGACCTGCGCTTTCGCCGCGCGAGCCGCCGAATGGCGTCGTGACGCCGTCGTAGCGGAGCCGCAGCATCATGCCCTGATGCGCGTGGGGCAGGTTGTGGCAATGGTTCATCCAGATTCCGGGATTCGTGGCGCGGAATACGACCTCCCACGTCTCGCCCGGCCGGACGTCGAATGTGTCCACCCACAGCGGGCTGCCCGTCGACGGCGTCCCGTCCCTGCTCAGGATCAGCACGGAATGGCCGTGCAGGTGCCAGGGGTGCGTTTCCAGGCTTCGGTTGACGACGCTGAACCGAACGATGTCGCCTTCGGTCACGAGCTGGTCGGGGATGGAGGGGTGGCCTCGGCCGTTGACGGTGTGCGCGTACGCCGGTCGGCCGTCGACCATGGCCACTCCGCGGTCGAGGACCATGGTGAAGTGCCGGTCGGCCTTGCGGGTGCCGAACGGCACGGCGGCCGGAACTCCGTACCGCAGCAGGTCAAGCTCCGGCAAGCTGGACGTGCCCTCGATGCGCCCTTCATCGGGGGCGTCGGCATGCGGGCGCAGGCGCAGTCCGCCGTCACGATCATCGTCGACGACGAGCGCCACGGGCGCGTCCGGCATCAGGAACACCAGGTCGAATCGCCCGCCTGCGGGCAGGTGCAGTCCGACGTCGCTGACCTCGCCAGGCTGGTTGATGTCTCGGCCGTCGACGGCCACCATCCGGAACGGGGTTCCGGCGAGGACGATCCGGTGCGGATCCGAGTCGGTGTTGATCAACCGCAGCCGCACGGGTGCACCGGGTGGTGCGGGGTGTTGGGTCTGGCCGTCCCTGCCCGCGACCACGACGGTGCCGTCGAAGGTGTGCACGGGCAGGGTCAGGTCCACCTGCTCCGCCGCGGAGTGGCCGTCGGCTCGCTGTCCGTCACGCGGTTTCACGACGAGGGTTCCGTACAGCCCCTTTTGCACGCCGACGTGGGACGCGTAATGGGTGTGGTACCAGTAGGTTCCCACCTGGTCGGCGCGGAACCGGTAGACGAAGTCCTCACCGGGTCCCACGGCCATCTGGGTCACACCCGGCGCACCGTCCTCGCCGCACGGTACGTCGTAACCGTGCCAGTGCAGGGTCACGCCACCCTCGACGTCGGCGTTGCGCAGCCGCACCTCGATCAGGTCACCCTCGGCCGCGGTGATCGCCGGGCCCGGGACCTCGCCGTTGTAGGTCCACGCGTCGATCTCTCGTCCGGACGGAAGCCGTACGGTGGCCTTCCTCGCGGTGAGCACGTGCCGCCGCACCATGCCACCCGGCGCCGGTGAGCCGGAACCCCGTAGGTCGGCTATCGACACGGCCGCTCGGGACGAGCGCCCGGAGCCGCCTCCCGTGGTCACCGATTCGGCAGGCAGGAACGACAGCCCGGTGCCGGCACCGGCCGCGGTCACCACGACCGCGCCACCGGTCCAGCCGAGGAACCGGCGGCGCGAGATCGCGCGTCGACCCTCCGGTGCCTGAACGACGCCCGCATCAGCGGTGTTCTCGGCAAGAGGCGCGACCACACGCGCGGTCAACAACGCGCCGGCGCACACGAGCGAGATCGTGATCAAGGCCGTGCTCAAGGTGAGCGGGTACCCGACCAGGAAGGTCACCACCAGACCGGCCAGCGCCGCGTAAGCCGCGGTGAGCACCGAGACCACGCCGCGTGCCGACCCTCCAACGCCTCGCCCCCGCCTCGCCGCGAGCAACTGCGGGCCGGCGAGCAGCACGGCGACGGACCCGGCGGCTGCCAGCATCGGCAGCCCCAGTAGCACCTTCTCCTGTACGAACCACCAGCCCCGGCCCGCCAGTATCGCCACGGTGACCACCCGGACCAGCGTCACGAGCACCGCCGCGACGAGGACGGCGAGCGCCAGCCGGGTGCGCCGGAGCACCAGGGTGACGCCGGCCGCGAACCACAAGGCGATGCTCAGCAGCGCGACGACGTGGTCCAGGATGATCCACAGCCCGGTGGTCATGGCGCCTCTCGCGCCGGTGCGGCTGGCCCGGCCAGCTGCCTGGCCTGGCGGATGATCCTCCCGGTCACCGCCACGATGGCGAGACCGTTCACCGCGTGCAGACCGAAGACGAGCCCTCCGGCGGTCGAGCTGCCGCCGGTGCCGTCGAGCGCGGTGGCGATCGCCTTGATCACGAACTGGACAACCGCGAGCCCCGCGACAAGGCCGCTCATCCCGATGAGCCGTCCGGGCATCCGGGCTATCGCGGCGACAACCGTCACCAGAACCGCGATCAGGACGACTCCGCCGCCCAGCATGCGGTGCCCCCGGAAGGACTCGTCGTGGGGTGCCGTGTCGAACGCGCCGCTGGCAGCCAGGAAGAACTGCGCGACGACGGCCAGCATCAGCAGGGCCGCCAGGCCGGCGAAGAATCTACGCATGGCGCGCTCCTCGATGTGAGCGGAGGTAATCGTTCATGGCGATGATCGTCGCGGCGGTGCGGCTGCCGCCGCCTCTGACAGCGGACGGCTTCGGCTACGCAATTGGGCGTAGCCGGGTCCTGTCTCGCTACGCCTGCCGGCGTAGCAGGTCGCGCGCCTGCGCGGAGTGCCGCCTGTGCGGGAGAAACTAGGATCACGGCATGAGACAGCGGGCCGTATCGTTTCCCTTGCGCGTGATCGCGCAGGACGTGGTGCTCGCGCTCTTCATCACCGTGATGCAGGTGCAGGGCACTGTCGCCCGCGTGGCCATCGAAGGGGCCCAGCGTCCGCTCAGCGCCTTCGGAAACCTCGGATTCGCGCTGCTGGCGGTAACTGGCCTGGTCCTGACCGTCCGCCGCCGGTGGCCGGTTCCGGTGTTCGTCACCGTCGCACTCGCCAGCTTGGTGTACTACAGCCTCGACTTTCCGGACGGGCCCGGCTGGCTTGGACTCTTCGTCGCCCTCTACACCCTCGCCGCGTACGGTGACGGGCGCCGGTCGCTGGTGGTAGCCAGCGCGGGTACCACGGTGCTCGCCGTCGCATGGCTGGTCGCCGCGGCCGACATCGAGCCCCGCGCCGCCATCGGCTGGGTGTTCTTCCGGATCGGCGCGTCGGTCATGAGCGCAGCCCTCGGCGAGTCCGTCCGGTCCCGGCGGGTCATCGCGGCCGAAGCGCAGGAACGCGCCGAGCTGGCTGAACGGACACGCGAGGAGGAAGCGCGAGCGCGGGTCGACGCCGAACGGCTCCGGATCGCACGCGAGGTTCACGACACGGTTGCTCACGCCATAGCAATCATCAACGTCCAATCCGGTGTCACCGCGCACGTACTAGACAAGAGGCCGGAAGTGGCACGCGAGGCGCTGCAAGCCATCGAGCAGACCAGTTCCCGTGCGCTGCGAGAGATGCGGGCCATCCTCGGCGTACTCCGTGACGACAACGACGAGCGCGCGCCCTACCCGGGGCTCGGGCAGATCGACGAACTCACCGCCAAGGCGCGCGATGCCGGACTCGACATCAACCTCGAGCAGACCTCGCCCGCGACGCCGTTGCCCAGCGCGGTGGGAAGTGTCGCCTACCGAATCCTGCAGGAATCGATCACCAACGTGATCCGCCACGTCGGCCCGACCCGGGTGACGGTAGCGCTGAACCCAGGAATCGACGCCTTGGAGATCCGGGTGACCGATGAGGGCCGCCGTGCCGCCCCAGGCGATGACCCCGCCGGCCCGCACCTACCGGTCCAGCATCCGCCCGGCACCGGCAGCTCGGCCAGGACCGGCCGCGGGATCCTCGGAATGCGGGAGCGCTGCCAACTGCTGGGCGGAGAACTCGACGCCAAACCGACTCCAGGCGGAGGGTTCGAAGTCACGGCCCGGCTGCCCCTCGCGCCGACCGGGTCGCGCCTGTGAACGCGTCGGCCGCGTCCCCGTCCACCAATGCCCCGATCAGGGTGCTGCTCGCCGACGATGAGGGTCTCGTGCGATCCGGGTTCAAGGTTCTGCTCGACGTCGAAGACGACGTCACGGTGGTGGGAGAAGCCACCAACGGCGCCGAAGCCGTCGAGCGGGCCCGCGCCACCCGCCCCGACGTCGTCCTCATGGACATCCGCATGCCGAGGCTGGACGGGATTCAAGCCACCGCCCAGATCACCGAGACGCACGGGTTGGAGCAGGTCCGAGTCCTCATCCTCACCACCTACGACACCGACGAGTACGTCTTCGATGCGTTAGAAGCCGGCGCCAGCGGCTTCCTGCTCAAAGACGCCGGACCGGCCGAACTCCTGCATGCCATCCGGGTGGTCGCCGCCGGAGACGCGCTGCTCGCGCCGCGGATCACCCGACGCCTCATCGGCCAGTTCACCGCGCAACGAACAGCTACCCGGACCGCGGAGGACCGGCTCGCCGTGCTGACCCAGCGCGAACGCGAAGTGCTGGCCCTGGTGGGACAGGGGCTGAGCAACAACGAGATCGGTACCGAGTTGTTTCTCAGCCCGGCCACCGCGCGCACCCATGTCAGCCACGCGATGGCGAAACTCGGTGCACGTGACCGCGCGCAACTGGTCGTCATCGCCTACCAAACAGGACTGGTCAGCCCCGGCAAGGCATGAAAGCGCGCTACGGGCGGAGCCGTGCACCGCGTCCGCGTCCGAATTCAATCGTTCCCGGTAACCGCTCTTCAACAGATCCGGGCGCCTGCGGCGCGCCAACTACCGTCACGGTGTCTGACGTGTGGATTGCAACAGATGCGCGCAACCGATCATGGTGGAGAGCCGTGGCTACACTGCACCACCATGCGCTCCGCCGAGATTCTCGACCAGCTCGACACCGCGGCCGGAGACTTCAGGTTTCCGGACCTGGGCCACGGCTACTACTACGCGGTCGATGCCCGGCTTCACGCCTACCGCGATGCGCAGCGATGGGCGCTCATCATTGAGGCGTTGGGATACTCGCCCAGGGCTGGCAACCTCATCGACGTCCTTCACGTCTTCGGCAACTGTCTGACCGAGGGCGAACCGGGCTACGGCACCGAAGACTTCCTCAGCCGGGTCGACAACTGGGACGAGATCGAGGACGTAGACGAGCCCGAAATCTACAGCGGAACGTCGATTGTGGTGCGAGGGCGGCGGATCGCGGTAGCCGCCGAGAGGGGCGAGGAACTGGTTGACGTGCTTCGCCGGCTCGTCCCGGACCACCGGGAACTGCTCCTGGCCGACGAAGTCGAGCTGCGACGGCGGATCCCGGCCGACATCCCAGAGATCATGCGACTGGATCGGTGGCATCACCCAGACCTTCTCCAGGACACACTTCCCAGTCAGTCAATGACCTTCTGCCAGCTCGCCGACGTGCTGACGACAGGCGACGTGCGACGGTACGCACCAGACATGCCACCCAACACGCACTGGTCCAACTGGCCAGAGTCCGGGAACCTGTAGCCGGGCCGATCGCGGCAAAAGAGTGCGCCGCCAGCGATTCGTCATGCCGTGCGGTTGTGGGCTTCGGCCAGATTCTTGATGTGGGCCGCACGCCGCTTCAGCAGCTGTCGCAGATACGGCGCGATCAGCACCCGGGTCACCGCTGCTCCCAACGGTCCCATGGGTGCGCTGATACTCAGGCGGTCAGTCATCTTCGTTCCGCCGCAATCGAGGTCCTGGAAGTGGTGCTCGTGACGGAGGGCGCTGAAAGGACCCTGTGTCTGCTCGTCGACAAAGCGGTATGGGCGTTCATAGACGGTGATACGGCTGGTCATGCACCAGCGCAGACCGAGATGACGAGCGCGGAAGGTGACCTCGTCCCCGAGGGTAAGGTGGCGCCGGCCCGTGCTGGTTGTGGCCGTTTCCTGGCTGCCCTCTAGGGATGCGGCGTGAACGTCTACGTCAAGTTCCAGGTCGAACACCACGTGCGGGGCAGCGCCGATGACGGACTCGATCTCAATCAGCGTCGGCACGTCGGCAGCCTAGATCACCACGACAAAGCCAGCAGAGGGTGCTTGCTCCCCTGACTGGTCGAAGCGCCCGGTCGGCGGCAGAAGAGGATGCCTTGCCGCCGTCAGCGAACGCATATGACACCGGAATCGAGGCGATAGGGTGGCGCGGTGTTCTCCGTCGGCAGGCGTGACTCGATCCGGGAACAGTTGCTCGCCTTAGCCGAAGATGATCCCGCCGTCGTCGGGGCCGCCATCACCGGATCCCACGCCGTCGACGACGGCGACCGATGGTCGGACATCGACTTGGCGTTCGGTATCGAAGGTTCGCTGGATTCAGCGATGCATCGCTGGACTGAACTGCTCTACCGTGACTTCGCCGCCGTTCATCACTGGGACTTGCCGTCCGGCTCGGCGGTCTATCGGGTGTTCCTGCTTCCCGAAATGCTCGAAGTGGACATCGGGTTCACCTCGGCTGCGGAGTTCGGACCGCACGGTCCGAACTGGCGTACCGTCTTCGGGCATCCCGCACCGGCGAAGGAGGATCCGTTCCCCTCTCAGCGGACTCTGGCCGGGTTGGGATGGCACCATGCCCTGCACGCGTGGATATGCATCCAACGACACCGCTGGTGGCAGGCCGAGCAGTGGATCAGCGCCCTACGCGGCCAGGTTCTCGCCTTGGCCTGCTTGCGCCTCGGCCATCCCACCAGCTACGCGAAAGGCGCCCACCTGCTTCCCTCAGAAGTGACCGCGCCGCTGAACACCACCCTGGTCCGTGCGCTCGACGAGGCCGAGCTCACCCGCGCTCTCTCCGCAGCCACGGCTGCTCTGATCGCGGAACTCATGCTCGCCGATGCAGCTCTTGCAGCCCGACTCGCCTCCATCCTCAGCGACCTGCGCGTCGATAGCCGCCCACCAGGCTCAAGCATTCCGCTCTGCTAGCGGCTTTCGCTCATCGGCTACTTGTTTCATTGACCTACGACCGCGGCCCGGCCAGGCTTCGGATGTGGCGCCCGGGCTGTCGCTCACTCATCGGCCGCGCACGCGCTCGATGCGGCATGTGAGTGCGTCATGGTCGGATGATGCGGGGTGCGCCGAGGTCTTGATTATCGATGTGGACGTCGGCACGCTCATGCGGTCTGCAGGCTTTGAAGTAGATACGTTGCGCGTCCACGTAGCGGCGGATGCTCGGGTGTGCGGGATCGGGATGTGTTCCGTCGCGCATCGCCATGCGCTTTGCTGTCTCGGCAAAAGGCACGTCCAAGAATATCGACAGGTCCCAGGCCGTGACCAGCTCGTCGCGGAGCAGAAAGAGTCCGTCGACGATGAGTACGGCCCCTGGCGCGGCAACAAGCGGTTCAGGGTAGAGAGGGGCATCGGTGGCGAGGTCGTGTGCGACGGGCCGGTAGAGCCGTGTGCCGCCCGGGCGGAAGGGTTCGAGGACGTCGCTGCGGAACCTCCGATAGTTGAAGGCGTTAAGCCAGAAGCCCTCCGGTGACTCCCGTCCTCGTTGGTATCGGACCGCTCGCGGATTGTGGAAGTCGTCGAGGGAGATCCGAACGACAGGGCGGCCGGACGCGCGGACATCGGCGGCAAGCGCATCGGCGAACATCGTCTTACCGGATGCATCCGGACCATCGACCGCCACGCGAGCACCAGCACCGGTTTGTGATGCGAGAATCAAGCCCGCAACCTGCCGGATGACGTCGCATCGCTTGGCTGGACTGGTCACCCGGCAACAATCCCATGCTGACCTTCGGCCGGCCCGCAACCGCTCATCGACACGAGTGGACGCCGCCCTACCGCCTCCGCGGGGGCGCCAATGCTGACGCCTTCGGACCCGCCGAAAGGTCGCGACGATGGATGCGCTCACGGTGGACGGCACCAACAGCAGCCTGGACGGGCCGGAGCCGTTGCCTTGATTCCGGTTACGCAGCCCCGCGTCGCCGTACGTGCGGCGGTGGCTCAGTGGCCACGGAACGCCTCCTCCAGCCACCATGAGCCGCGCGCCGCGCAGACCTTGGCGTCGACCACCAGCGGCTGGGTACGGAGACCAGCGAGCCAGCGGCGTACCGGCCCGAGATCGTCGACGGTTCGGACGGTCAACCCGTCGCAGCCGTAACCGCGGGCGATCGCGGCCAGGTCGGTCTCCGGGAAGGTGACCGTCTCCAACGGGTGCCCGTCCGGGCCGAAGTGGTGCACCTCGGCGCCGTACGCCGCGTCGTCGTAGATCACCACGAGGAGGGGTAGCGCCAGTCGGACGGCGGTGATCAGTTCGGCCGCGGACATGACGAAGCCACCGTCGCCGACCGCGGCGACGGTGAGCCGGTCCGGCCGGGCGACCGCCGCCCCGAGCGCACTGGCCAGGCCGAGCCCGACCGACTGGAACGCCTGGGTGAAACAGAACCCGGCCACGTCCGGCACGTCGAGCCACATCGACGGGTAGCCCATGAAGTTGCCGGAGTCGACCACCACCGTCCGGTCGGGTGGCAGCAGGTCGTCCAGGGCGGCCGAGAGCGTCCTCGGGTCGATCGTCGCCGGGGCGCCGGCCCGCGCCGATCCACCCTCGTCCCGGTACGGGACCGTCCGCCACCGGCCGTGGTCGCGAATCCGTTGTGCCAGCTCCGGCGTACGCCAGCCGCCGGTCCCGGCGTCCACAGGCCCCGCGGAGCCGGTACCCAGCCGACCGAGCACCGCCTCGGCGACCGCCGCCACCTCGCCGGCCACCGTCAGGTCAACCGGGCGGTTCACCCCGAACGCGGCCGGGTCGTGGTCAACCTGGACGACGACGGCGGAAGGCGGGATCAGTTCGCCGTGCCGGGTGGTCCACATGTTCAGCGTGCTGCCCCACGCGACGACCAGGTCCGCCGCGCCGATCAGCTCGGCGGCGAGCGGGGTCGCGAAGCCGCCGGCCACGTCGATGTTCCACGGATTCCCTGCGAACAGTCCCTTCGCCGCGGCCGAGACCGCGAGCAGCGCGCCGCACGCGTCGGCGAGCCGGGTCAGCTGTTCCCCGGCTGCTCGGGCGCCCCGACCCGCGATGAAGACCGGTCGACGTGCGGCCTGGAGCGCGGCCAGCAACGGCTCGACCTGCGGGGCGGTGGCCGGGGTCGGCACGACCGCAGGGACCGGGCCGGACCACGGTTCGATCACGCTGCGCTGCACCTCCAACGGGAGGCCCAGCACCACCGTCGCGCCCCGGGCGGCGGCCCGGTACGCCGCGCCCGCGTCCTCGGCCGCGTGCGTCGCGCGTACCCTATGGAAGTCGGCCCCGACCGAGGCGGCGAGCGCCGGCAGGTCGATGAAGAAGTTCGACCGGGGCGCGGTCGCCTCCGGGGCCAGGACCACCATCGGGGTACGGCTCTTCGCAGCCTCGGTAAGGCCGGTCAGCGCGTTGGTGACGCCCGGACCCTGGTGCACCGAGAGCATGCCCACCGTCCCGGACGTGCGGGCGTACCCGTCGGCCATGCTCGCCGCGCCGCCCTCGTGAGCCGCCGCCACGAACCGGGCGCCGGCCGCCACAAGCGCGTTCGTCACATGGAAGTTGCCGCTGCCGACCACCCCGAAGACGTACCGTGCGCCGTGTCCGTACAGAACCCGCCCGACCACCTCGGCTACCCGCATCGGTGGCCCGGTCCTACCGTTCGACCAGCGCGAGGACCCGACACGGGCTGCCGGACCCGGAGACGATCGGCAGCGGTCCGGCGATCACCACCGCGCCCGTCGCCGGCAACTGCACCAGGTTACGGAGCTGGGTCAGGCCGTACTTGTCCTGGCCGAGCAGGAACGAGTGGCACGGGAACGGCGGATCGAACGAATGCGCGGCACCCGCGTCGGTCCCGACCGTCTCCACCCCGACGCCCTGGATCGGCGACTCGTCGGCCAGCCAGCGGGCACACTCGACGGAGATACCCGGGGTACGCCCGGCGTTGGCGTACCGCTCCGGGTCGTCGCCGTACGCGTCCCAACCGGTGCGGTAGAGCAGCCAGCCACCGGTGGGCAGGGCACCATGCTCCGCCTCCCACGCCTTGATGTGCTCGATCTCGAGCAGGAAATCAGGGTCGTCGGCCGCGTCGGCGGCGTGGTCGATCACCACCGCCGGGGCGATCAACTGGCTCACCGGGACCTGCGACACGTCCGCGCCCTGTTCACCGGTGACCCAGTGCACCGGGGCATCGAAGTGGGTGCCGGTGTGCTCGCCGGTGGAGAAGTTGTTCCAGTACCAGGCCGGACCGCGATCGTCGTACCGGCTGATCTCGCTGAGCCGGAACGGCCAGGTCTGGCCGAACTGCTCAGGCAGACCCAGGATCGGGGTCTGGTCCGAGAGCGGAGCGGTGAGGTCGACAACCTGGATCCGGCCGCTGGAAAGAGCGGCGACAAACTCCTGCAGCACCGTCATGCGGTGACGGTACACCGCACTCCCGCTCCACCATGGACTTCCGGACGGGGCCGTGTCGGCGGCGCTGGCCCTCGTCCTACCGGGGCCCCGCACGGTCACGCACCTGCCCAGCGGCGTGAGCACGCACAGCCGGACCCATGTCCGGCTGTCATTGACTCCGCAGTGGATGGCACATCGAGGCCGTACGGGGAATCGAACCCCGGTGCGCGGTTTTGCGGACCGCTCCCTCACCACTCGGGCACACGACCAGGTCTGATCTCGGTAGGCGCCCGCTCTATCCGCTGCGCTACGCGGGCATACGTGGGAGCGGAGAGATTCGAACTCACTCAGCGCGAACGCACCGGGGTTACAGCCCGGCCCACCTCACCATCGGTGGCGCGCTCCCTTGGGGTGGCTGGCCGGTACTGACCCGGCATCTGCGGGACCACAACCCGCCGCTCTACCACTGAGCTACAGCCACAACTACGGCCCGAAGGCCAGTGCCCGTGGAAGGTGTCGAACCTCCGACCCCCTGGGTGTAAACCAGGCGCTCTTCCGTTGAGCTACACGGGCTTGGCTCCCCTGCCTGGACTCGAACCGGTTAACAGCCGGCCGCTCTACCTTTGAGCTACAGGGGAATGGCAGCGCGGACGGGACTCGAACCCGCAACGTGTCCCGGGTGAAAGCCGGGCGACTCTTCCATTCGTCCACCGCGCCAGGTGGGTGCGTGCCGCGAGCTGGGATCGAACCAGCGGCCTACGCCTTGTCGAGGCGTTGCTCTCCCGCTGAGCTACCGCGGCGGGAGCGGGGGCGGGATTCGAACCCGCGGTCTCCGGCTTATGAGGCCGGCGAGGACGACCGAACTCCTCTACCCCGCAGTGCCGCCCGAGGGAATCGAACCCCCGCAGTCCGGAGTAAAAGTCCGGAGCCCGGCCATCAGGCGCGAGCGGCGTGAACGTCCCCCGGGCAGGACTCGAACCTGCGACATTCCGATTAAGAGTCGGAAGCTCTACCAACTGAGCTAAAACGGCGCATGGCGGGGCGTAAAGGAGTTGAACCCTCGGGCTTTCACCCGGTGCCGGTTTTCGAGACCGGTTGCGGACCTGTTCCGCACTACACCCCATGAGTCGGGTACGAGGGAATTGAACCCCCGGCCTCCGCGTCCCGAACGCGGCGCTCTCCCAAGCTGAGCTAGTACCCGTTGAGTCGGGATAGCCGGATTCGAACCGACGACTTCCGGTCCCCCAGACCGGAGCGCTACCTGACTGCGCCATATCCCGTAAGAGCCCCCGACTGGAATCGAACCAGCGACACCGAGATCCGTAATCTCGTGCTCTATCCACTGAGCTACGGGGGCAAGATTTGTTGCGTGCCGACGGCTGGATTCGAACCAGCGGCCCCCGACTTATCAGGTCGGTGCTCTACCCAGGCTGAGCTACGACGGCTTGGCGGAGGGACCGGGATTCGAACCCGGGCCGGGTTTCCCCGGTCTGCCTTAGCAGGGCAGCGCCATAGACCGCTCATGCCACCCCTCCGTGCGCGCTGACGACGGGACTCGAACCCGCGGCCTTCCGGCTGACAACCGGATGCTCTTGCCACTGAGCTACGCCAGCATGTACCGATCGGCGCTGTCCCGGGAGCGACCCGGGTTCCGGGGCTAAGGGGCCCCGGCCAGGCTGGGCGCGACCTGCGTACCATCGCGCCAATCGGTGAGTGGAGACGGGCGGAATCGAACCGCCGACCTTCTGAGTGCGAAACAGATGCTCTACCAACTGAGCTACGACCCCAAGATGTTGCTGCGTGCGCTCGGGGAGAGTCGAACTCCCACGCCTTTCGGCACCGGCTTCTGAGGCCGGCGTGTCTACCAGGTTCCACCACGAGCGCGTGATGTGCGTGCGTGCCGACCCCGGTGTCGAACCGGGGGCCTTCCCGTTATGAGCGGGACGCTCTGACCACCTGAGCTACGTCGGCGAGAGAGCCACCGGTCGGACTCGAACCGACTGCCTACGTCTTACGAGGACGTTGCTCTACCAGGTGAGCTACGGCGGCATGGTGTGGAGCCGGCGGCCGGGATCGAACCGGCCCGCTCGCGCTTACAAGACGCGCGCTCTACCAACTGAGCTACGCCGGCAGGGATGTGGCGGGGCCGCACCTTGCGGGCCTGATGGACGGGGCGTCTTTCAGGCCATCCGCGATACTTCACCCCGGCTGCCGCAGTGCCGGTCAAGCCGGCCTGCCGCCCTGGAAAATAGCCACCTAGCGATCTTCGGGGTGCGGCCCCACCTGCGAATTTACTGCGTGCCCCCGACAGGATTCGAACCTGCCCTACACGGCCCCTCAGACCGTCGCCTCTACCACTGGGCTACGAGGGCTCACGCTGGGAGCGGAGGACTCGAACCTCCAACCTTCCGGGTCAGAACCGGATGTGCTGCCAGATTGCACCAGCTCCCATCGGGACCGGCGGACCGCGGTGGGTCCGCCGGCCGGGTCAGCGGTGCGCCAGCGACCCCCACGCGGGCACGAGCGGGCTGATGCGGAGCACCATGCCGGCCTCGGCCGGGGTCCGGTCGACCTTGCGCTGGTTGCAGGGCGCGCACGCGCTGACGGTGTTCCGCCACGTGTTCTGCCCACCCCGGGAGCGGGGCAGGATGTGGTCGACCGTCGCGGCCGGACCCGAGCAGTAGCCGCACCGGCGGCCGTCGCGGGCCAGGACACCACCCTTGGACCAGGCGGGGCCCTTCGTGTACCGCCACCGGGTGACGACGTACCGGATGAGCCGGACGACGCGGGGCATCGGGAACACGCCCAGGTGGCGGTCGGGCTCCGCTTCGTGGATCTCGGCGACCCTCCGGCACAACATGCGGATCGCGTGAGCGACCGTGACCCTGTGGAGGGGTCCGAGGTCGGCGTTGATGACGAGTACGGCGTCCACCAGATCCCCTCCCTTCTTCCAACGAAACTCGGTGTACTTGACAGGTGACCTGTCAAGACGGTGATGTTGCAATCGTCGAGCGGCTACCGGGACTTGAACCCGGATCTTCGCCATGGCAAGGCGACGCTCTGCCGTTGAGCCATAGCCGCGAGTCAGTTCGGTTCGAGGTCGTAGTCCTTGGCGAACCGCACCTTGGAGACGTGGCCGTTTTTCGCCGGGGCCAGACGCAGCGCCAGGTATACCCGGTTCAGCTCGGAGCAGTAGAACCGAAGAACTCCGACCCCGCTTCTTTGTGTGAAAGACCGACGTGTCCGCCGAGTGTTCACCACGGCCGCAGGGCATCCTGCTGCGTAGGCCGTACGGGGTTCGAACCCGTAACCTCCTGGCTGAGAACCAGGTGAGCTGCCAGCTTGCTCCAACGGCCCCTGTTGCACCCCATGGTCCGGGACCGGGGTGTCGAACCCCGTGTCTCTCGCTCCCAAAGCGAGCGGGTCATCCGTCGCCCTCGTCCCGGGAGTGTTGCCCCCGGCCGGCCCATGGAGGCGCCGGCCGGAGTTCTTTCTACGCCATCCACTGTGGAGTTGAGAATTTGCTACGCCGCCGGCCGCAGCCGGGACGAAAAGCAGGGGCGGCAGGACTCGAACCTGCGACCTTCGGTTTTGGAAACCGGCGCTCTACCAGTTGAGCTACGCCCCTATGAAGTTGTTCGGGTAACAAGAAAGCCGCCCTATCCCTGTCGGGGTGGGCGGCTTCGCAGCTTTCGCTGGCGCTATTCGCGCCGCCACCCTGGCTTCCAGTTCTGCTCGCTCGCGCAGAGGTCGTGGGCTCGCCCGATCGAGGGCAGCACGACACCGCCGCGCGGCATGTACCGCGTGGTTTCGGTGGATGCGTACTGCAACACGGGGAGCTCCTCGGGTTGGTCGGTTTGACCTTGCTCATTGAAGGTAGGCGCGGTGTCCACCATTGGCAACGGATATTCCGACGAGGACGGTGTGTGCGACGGGCAACGGGCTGGCACCGGTTGCAGCGGCGGTAGTTCAGGCCGCCCTGTGCTTGCTTGCCGTAAGTCCACTCGGCGAGGTGGCACCCGGCCCACGTGATGTTCCCCTACCATCTCAGCCTGTCGCCGGTTCCTCCCCCGATTGCCGAAGGACCGCCTTGCCTTCCGTGCCGAGTTCTTCCCGCTGGTCTCGCCGACCGGCCCTTCTCGTCGGTGGCACGGTGCTCATGCTGCTGGTTGCCTCCGTGCTCGTTGTGCTGTCACGCGAGGATGGCGAGTCCCCGGATGTCGCGGGAGGAGGCCCCTTTCGACTGGCGCCTGCGTGGGACGTGGAGGTCAACGGCCTGCCGGTGGCGTACCACTCGGACACCGGCACGGTTCTGCTCTGGGCGTCCGACCCGGAGTTGGAGCCGCAAGGACCGCACTTCCTCTCTGCACGTGATGTCCGCACCGGTGAGCTGAAGTGGCGGAGCGGCCCGGAGGGTTGGGACGTCAGCATCGACTACCTGCGCGGCGGCAAGCTTTCGACCTCTGCCGTGATCGTCCAGTCAAATCCCAACCGTGGTGCTCCGGGGATCGCCGCCCTGAGGGTGACCGATGGCGCGGTCCTCTGGCAGGTCGAGACACCCGGGCAGTTCTCGCGGCCGACGGCCGTGGCGGCGGACGCCCTCGCCGTGGTGTGGAATGACACCACGGTGCGGGGAATGAGCGCCTCGGACGGCCGTACTCTCTGGCAGAGCGCGGCTCCCGCCGGCTGTACCGCCGATGAGGTCGCGGCGGACGGCGATCTCGCAGCGATCGAGTACGTGTGCGGGGACCGGCGCCACGTCCACCTTGTTGGCGCGACCACCGGTCAGGTGCTCTGGCAGCGTGACGTGTGGAACCTGGGAGAGGTGACCAGCGACAACCTTCGGGTCCAAGGCGATGCGGTCCTGATCCGGAATGCGGAGCGTCTACAGGTTCTCAACCGTTCCGGCGCGGTCCTTTTTGAGCAGACGTCGCGCGACATCGGCGATGTGCGTTTCGTCGCCGATGCCAATCTCGCCGTGGTGAGCCATCGCGACCAGGCGAAGCACGACCTTCTCACCGCTGTTGATCTTAATAGCGGGGCGGTCCGCTGGCAGCAGCCCCTGGCAGTCGCCAGCCTCGTCCGCTCACGCACGGCGGTGTATGCACTGAGCCGCCTGGAGCCGCTGCTACCGATCGGGCTCGCGGCGATCGTCCCGGCGAACGGGCGGCACAGTGTGGCAATGACTCACCTGATCGGCGCCGACTACGACAGCCTGGTCGCACTGGACGACGGATTCGTCGTCACCTACTTCTGGGTGGGGCGTCAGGCGCATCTCGCGGGCCATCGGATGCAGCCCCAAACCGCGCCAATGGGAGCGGCCGGTGGAGCGCCGGATGAGGAGTGGCCCGACGGCTGTTCGGTGCTGGATCCGGCGGAGTTGACCGTTGCGGTCACCACCGTCACGTACACCGCGCGCCGGGATGACGGCCACGTCTCCTGTCAGTATCGACCCTCCTCCGTCAGCGCACCCGTGATCACGGCCGGCGTGGCTTGGGTAGGGGTTGATACGGAGCAGTCCGTGCAGCTGATGGACCGTCTTACCCGCAGTCGCGAGGCCACCGCACTTCCCGGTATCGGGGACCAGGCGCTTGAGGTGATCGAGGAAGGCGAGAACGAGCGGAAGGTTCAGGTCTACTTCAGAGTCGGCCGGCGGATCGGCCTGGTCTCCCTCCCGGACGACACCGAGCGGGCGCGAGCCCTGGCGCGGAGCGGTGCCGCGCGGTTGGGCTAGCAGGGTGTGACGACCATGCATCAGACGAATCAATGGTGGTGTCGATGGCTAGGAAACGGTCCGGTAACAGGGCGGCGAACCAGCGCCCGAGGGACGCCGAGGAACCCGGAATCCTCCGCCGACACGTGGGTAAGGCGCTGGCTGCCGCCGGTGTCATCATCGTCGGAGCGGCGACGACGCTGGTGACCGGCATCGCAGAGGGCGCCGCTACCTGGGTCGTTGGCCGTCTGCCGGCGAGCGAGACCAGCAGCACCTCCGGGCCACCGGGATTGTCGCCGGAACCGTTGACGGTGGCCGTGACCACCGACATCGGCAACGCCGGGGACCGTTTCGCGCTCGCCTCCAAGCTGACAGACGGACCCGCGGCGGTCGCGCTGATGGCTGGCGATCCCAACGACTCCTGGCCGGCCTTTCTCGACGAGCACGGCGGCGCACCGGTCGGCTCGCTGGCGGTGAAGATGGTGTTCACCGGCCAACGCGACCCCCAGGTACGTGTGACGGACATCCAGGTGTCCAGGGCGGAGAACCGACCGGTGCTCAACGGCAGTGTCATCGAACTGAGCATCCAGGGCGAGGCGGAGAGCATCAAAATGTCCGCGAACCTCGACGAGGCCAGGCCACGGATCTTCGGTGAGGACGGCAAGCCATACTTCTCGAGTGGCGGCAACATCGACCTGAAGAAGGGCGAGCAGCAGACCCTCCAGCTCACGCTCACCGCCGAGGAGCGATTTCATCGATGGAGCTTCGTCATCGACTACGTCGATGAAGAGGGCCAGCCGCAGCGCGTCTTCGTCGATCGGCTGGGCCGGATCTCACGGTCAGCGCCCACCAGCGAGCTGTTCACGCTGACCGGCCCGGCTAATGGTTACGGCACGACGTGGGTGGAGAACTTCCCTTTCGAAGGCTTCCGCCAGCGGTGAGCACGTCACCGTAGGCACACCATGATGTCGCTCGTCAGCTCGGTCGAGGGTCAGTCAAGGAAGGATCTCGACGTACCCGTCGCTGCCGTGCACGCGGATCCGCTGCCCATCGGAAATCAGCCGGGTGGCATCCAGGACACTGACGACAGCCGGCAGGCCATACTCGCGTGCGATCACTGCGCCGTGTGTCATCAGTCCTCCGACCTCCGTCACCACTCCTGCGATGGCGACGAAGAGGGGCGTCCAGCTCGGGTCGGTGTGGGCGGTGACGAGGATGTCACCCGGTTCGAGATCAGCCTGGGCCATGTCCCGGATGACGCGGGCGCGCCCTTCGATGGTCCCTGCGGAAACCGGCAGGCCGATCAGGGCGCCGGTTGGCACGTCGTCGCGCCGGTACGCCCCGGTGATGACTTCGCCATCCGATGTCAGCACCCGGGGCGGCGTGAGCGCGTGGTACGACCGGAACGCGTCCTTGCGCTGCTGGATCAACGTGTCATCCACCTGGTTCGAGCGCACAACGTCGTGGAACTCCTGGAACGTGAGGTAGAAGACGTCCTCCTTCTCGCGGAGCACGTTGGCCCGCACGAGGCGCTCGGCCTCTTCGAGCAAGGCCTGCTTGTAGACGTAGTAGCGGCTGATGATGCCGTACTTCGGGTACTCCCGGTAGCCGATGAAGGTCCGGACCCGATCGATCATCCGCTTCGTCTCGTCGGCCTTCTGCGTCCCGTCCGGCAGAGCCCGCAGGCGTTCAAGCACCTCCTGCGCCTTCTTCTGCGCCTCCTGCCGTCCATGTTCGAAGCGCCGCTTGGCGGCACCCGGCTCGAAGTTCCGGACGTTGTCGAGAATCGCGGGCACGAGCGTGGTGGGGCGCTCGCGCCAGCGTGGCCTCGTGATGTCGATCTCGCCGACGCAACGCATGCCGTACCGGTCGAGGTAGGCCTCGATGGCGTCGCGCGCGTCGGTCCCGCCCGCGAGCTTCGGCAGCTCGTCCAAGAAGCCTTCGTCCTCGACGCCCTGGAGGAACGCCACCACCTCCGGATGCGGGCGGATCACGTCCGCGACGTCGAGCAGCGCCAGGCCCATCTCCGACGTGATGTTGCCGGGGGCGGACAGCGTGAGGGTGTCGGCCGCGTTCTTCTCACCCAGCCACTCATACAGCTTGTCGTTGAGCCACCAGGTGGCCTCCATCCCGGCCATGATTGCCTGCATGTTCAAGGGGTCACCGAGGACCCGCTTGTGTTCCTGGAAGGCCGTCAGCAGGAAGTCGAACAGCGCCGGTCCGGTCTTCGCCCGGATGTCGCCCCGCAGGGCGGCGATGGACGCCTGGCTGCGCTCGATCAGCTCGGTGACGATGGTCGGATCGGTGTCGATCGGGGCGGGCGAGCCGCCGGCGCGCGGCCCCGCCAGAGGCTGGTCGGGGACCGACGAGACGACGTCAATCCGGTCGATCACGGTCTCCAGCGCGTCCCTGGTCAACGGATCGGACCTCCCCGCGTTCTCCAGGAGACCGGCGCGGCTCGCGGGCGTGGCCAGGTGTCGGGTGACATCGACGAACAGTCTTCCGCCGGCCTCGTGCATCGGCGCCATGGCCGTCAGCTGCCACATGGAGTAGCCCAGTGGCTTCATGGGGTCGGTCATCATCTGCTGATGACCGACGGAGAGGTAGACGTGATTCTCCCGGTCGTGGGCCGCCGGGATGGGAAACAGCGTGGTGATCGGCCGGCTCTGCACGATCTGGAAGTCATCGTCGACCAGGCACCATTCGATGTCCTGCGGGCGGCCGAAATGCGCTTCAATCCGCCGCCCGAGCTGCACGAGCCGCACGACCTGCGCATCCGTCAGCGCCGGCTGCTCCTGCTGCCGCGGGTCGATCGCCACTTCCTGCGTCCCGCCCGTCGGCAGGGCGTGAACGGCACGCTGTTTGGTGGCGAGCGTCTTGGCGACGATCTCGCCGTCGCGCACCGTGAAGACGTCCGGGTTCACCAGGCCGGAGACCAGGGCCTCGCCGAGGCCGAAGCTGGCGTCCACGGTGGCGACCTTCCGGTTGCCCGTAACGGGGTCGGCCGTGAACAGGATGCCGGCCGCATGCGAGAAGACCATTTGCTGTACGACCACGGCCATCAGGACCTTCCGGTGGTCGAAGCCGTTGCGCAGCCGGTAGGTCACGGCCCGCTCGGTGAACAGCGATGCCCAGCACCGGCTGACCTGGTGGAGGATCGCCGCCGGTCCCACCACGTTCAGGTACGTGTCCTGCTGGCCCGCGAAAGAGGCCGTCGGCAGGTCCTCTGCCGTCGCGCTGGAACGCACGGCGTAGGCGGCATGCTCGTCGAGCCGGCCAAGTGCCCGGGTGATCGCCGCCGCCAGATCGCCCGGGATGGCAATCCCTTCGATGCCCCGGCGGACCTCCGCGCTGAGCGTGCCGATCGCCTTCCGGTCATCCGGGTTCAGGCGCGACAGCTGATCGAGCCGATCGCCGATCGACGGCGTTTCCGCCACGATCCGCCGGAAGGCGGCCGTCGTCACGCAGAACCCGGCCGGCACCTGGATGCCGTCGATCCGCGACAGCTCGCCCAGGTGCGCGGCCTTGCCGCCCACGACCGCGACCTGTGTCTCGTCAACCTCTTGAAGATCCAGAACGTACTGCTCGATCACTACGTCGCGCCCCGATTTCTCGACGGTGTTAAGTCCGGCCGCCGATTCTGCGGCACCACCCGGGTCTTGCGGCAAGGCCCCCTATGCGCTATATGTTAGAAGTGGCAGGGAGGACGACCTCCTTGCCTTTGCTTTTGTCGTCCTCCGTGAGCAGCGGTTTTTCGACCGCCTGAAGCGCGTCGAGCACCTCCTGGAGTGCCGGTCCCCGCAAGCGCCTGCGTCAGACTGCGCATCGACACGGCATCGCGGTGATCGGCTCGGAGATGACGGAGATCGCGATTACCACGAGGACCAGCAGTGCCTGTTCGCGCGCCGGTGAAGACCGGGCCGATGACAGCTACCCGAGAGTGTCCCGGGTGCGTGCCGCGATGCGGGTGGTGGTGCCTGCGGGTCCGCTGACCACGAGGAGGTAGTCGGCCATGTGCCCGACCACCCAGAGGCCCATTCCTCCCGTTTCGACAGCGGCGGTCGCTCGGCGCGCGGAACGTAGTGCGCAGTGTTGAAGCCCAGCCCGTGGTCGGTGACTTAACAGGTGAGCTGGCCGTCGAGCAGCAGGCGTATGCACCTCTGCCGCCCGTAGCTTCCTGATAGGCACCAACCTGACTCGGCGGGGTTGCGGAAAATAGGAGCGTCCACTTCGCCGGCAGCCCGATGTCCGGTCTCAGGACCTCCGTGACAAATCGGTATCAGGACTCGGGTGACACCTGGCTTGGGTTGGCCGGGGCCTCGGCGATCAACCACGATGAGCGAGTGATCGAGCGGGGAATCGAGCAGCGACCGATCAACGTCGTCCGTCGGCGCGTGATGGCAATCGTGCTCACCGGCCTGGTCGTCGTTGCGGTGCCAGCCGTGCTCGTTGCCCGGCGCAATCCGTGGCACTACGTACACCTGATGCCGTTCGGCCGGTCGTCAGTCGTGGCGACCGTGCTGTTCGCAGCACCGGTGCTGTTCGGCATCGCGGCGTGGCTTGTTCTGCAGCCAGCGCTGGCGCGGGCGGTGGCCGTGGTTTCCGCAGCCCTGGCGTTGGTGGTGCCTTGTAGTGGCCTCCTACTTTTCCCGGGGCCGTCGCTCTACGGCCTCCACGGCGTGGAGCCACACGGGGACAGCGAAGTCGTAGCCCTCTCCCCAGGCGGTTCGTTCGAGGTGGTCCTGCTGCGCTACCACGAATTTATGACAGGCTTCGATGTCTTACGGGTGCGATCACGGGTTGGACTGAGGAGTCGGGAAGCCAACCAGGACCTCGCATGCTTCGCCACGCCGTTCGATGGGCTCGGCCCCGAGGACACCTTCGATGCCGCTCGATTCGTGAGCAACCACGAGATTGAGGTCCGCACCGAGGCAGGCCAGCCCTGGAGGACAACGTTTGACCCGGACACCCTCCTAGCCGCCTCCATCCTGTCCCACGGCTGCCAATAGACGGCGATCTAGCCGCACATGTCACCCACCTCCCGAGACTGATTTGTCACGGAGGTCCTGAGACCCGACATCGCCGGCAACCGTCGCTGTAGTGGAACTTCTCGTCACCCGGCCGCAGGATGCTCATCGGGTCCAGCCGAGGAATCGGTATGCAGGTGGCCGGCGGGAACGTGGGCCAGGTCCTGGGCAGCGTCGACGAGATGGGCGGCCAGGTAGAGAGCCAGTGACACCGGGGCGCGGTCGGGGCCTCGACATGCATCGACAACTATTTGCGCCGCTTCGAGTGGGGCAGTCGTCGGCATGCTTGGGTGCGGACGGGCCTCGCCAGCAAGATCGTCTCCCAGATTTCTCCCGACGACCATCGTGGCGCAGCAACTCTACGAGGCGGCACCATGCGTGTCGGACAGGCCGGCATGACGCGAGCCGCCCGCCCCTTCCTGCGCAGCCCGCTCGATCTTCGCCCGGTACGCCTCGCGGGCCGCCGTGTCGATCTGCTCCTCGTACTCAGGCCTCAGCCCGGTGCGGCCATCGAGTTGCTCACGCAGGATGTCGGCGTGTCCGGCATGCCGGGTGGTCTCCTGAAGGACGTGGATCATGATGTCGAACAGCTTGACGTCCGACCGCGACCACCACGGCACGTGGCCGGGCGCGTCGAGGGAAAGCGCTTGAATCGTCGCGTCCGCATGCCCCCAGGCACGCTGATAGAAGTTGATGATCTGCTCGCGGGTCTCGCCCGGGGCCACCCACAGGTCGCTGCCGTCCGCGTCCTGCCATCGTCCAAGCTCATCCGGGGACGGGCGGCCGAAGACCTCACCGAAATACCAGGCCTCCAACGTCGCCATGTGCTTCACCAGGCCGAGGAGGTTGGTCCCCGTCGCTGTCAGGGGACGCCGGATGTCGTACTCGGACAGGCCGTCGAGCTTCCAGACCAGTGCCTCCCGGATCCCCCTGAGCCGGCCATGCAGGCAGTCCTTCGCGAAATCATCGATCATGGGACACGAGCTTGCCATCCGACAGCGAGCGGAGCACTTCGGGGACCTCACAGCGCCGTGGTTCGTAACTCGCCGACAAGAATCCGAGGACGATCCGCAGTGCCAGGCCCGAGGTTCAACCCAGGCGCCTTGGTGCTCCGCTTCGGCACGTCTTCATCGAGCAGTGCGAGGCCGACGTCTAGTCAACGCGACCGGGGCGCCGAGGCGCATCGCGCACGGTCGCGGCATGAGCGCGCACCACGGCGGCCCGATCGGCGGAACGTATCTCAGCGGATAGCGGGTCGGGTGGCACCTTATGTGGGACCGCGGGGTGGGGCGAGCCGTTGCCGAGGCAATCGAGGCCGCTGGTGCTTCACGGGTGTGGGGCAGACTGATCGCATGGGCATCCCCTACCCGTGTGTCTGTTGCGGCTACCGAACCTTGGGAGAACCGCCGGGCTCACACGAGATCTGTCCGGTGTGCCGGTGGGAGGACGATGTTTACCAGTTACGTTGGCCTTATCGGGCGCGAGGTGCGAACAAATCCTCGTTGATCGACGCACAACGCAACTTCGGCATGTACGGCGCCTGCGACGAGGAAGGCCTCAACGAGCATCGGGCCGACCCGGCCGACTACAGCCGAGAACCGCACTGGCGGACGATCGACCAGCGGGACCGTTTCGAGCCAGCCGGTGGCGCCTTGGCGGGATGGCCGGACGATCGGACTGTCCTGTACTGGTGGCGCCAACGCAGAGGCCGGGCTTGGTGGGGCGACGAGCAGGCCGTCGATCTCCCCGAACCAATGGACGACACCGAGCCAACCGCCTTCTCCGAGGCAGTCCGCGCAGTCGCAGCCGTGGCAGTCCCCGCCGATCCGGACAACCTCTCCGGCATGGCGATCGACTTTGACCATTACCTTGCCCGGTGCCCTTCGATCCGGGAGGTGACCGTGACCACAGCTACCAACTGGGACCAGCAGATCACTGCTGTCTGTATTGCCGAGCCAGCGACATCACCCGCCCGGGTCGCACAGCAGGTCGAGCAAACCTGGCTACGCGACCTGCGATACGGCCACTGGGAAGTCCACCGCCTACGCACCACGGCGGTCTCTGTCGAACTCGACGTTGCCACCCGCGTCGATGAAGACGGTTACTACATCACAGGACTAATCGTCGTGCGGTGGTCGCCGGCCCGGGGCAAGGACCGCTCCTGAGAGCAGGCTTGCGCGATGTCTCTCCCACTCGCGGTGGCTGATGGAGACGCTGTCGGCATCCTTAACTCGGCACCCCAGGGCAGCACCCGAACCGGCGCGACGGAACGCTGCGGGCGCGCCTCGCGGCATGTGCGGACGCTGTCGGTGCGCTCAGTGGTTTTCGGCGTAGTGGGAATGCACGGCGGGTTGTCCGGTGTAGTTGGCACCAGCACGATCGTCGGCGCCGAGGTAGCGGTACGGGAGTCGGACGTCACGACGACCGGTGCAGCTGATCCGGCGGCGACGGGAGTCGTAGGAGAACCCGGCGGCGCGGAGCCGGGCGGTGAGGCGCTGCCCAGCGGGTCGCCCGTCAGGAAGCCGAATGCTGGACAGGTCCAGGTCGGCCACGAGCCGGCCGGTGGGAGTCAGCCAGCCGGCCGCCCGGGTCAGAACGGCGAGCTTGTCTCCGACGTAGTGCAGTCCGTGCAGACAGGTGATCAGATCGAACGTCCTCGTCGGTGCCCAGTTGGCCACGGAGGCGCAGACCAGCTCCAGGTTCAGGGTTGGTGCCGGTACGGGATCAAAGGCGTCGACCAGGTCCACCCCGACGAGGGCTGCCCGCTCGGTCAACCCTGCCAGGCGCAGCTCTCCGGCAGCCTGGATCAGCGCCCGACCAGCGCCGCAGCACAGATCCAACCAACCAGCGACCGCCGAGGGTTCGGCCCAGCCGGCGCCGGCAAGGCCGGCGGTGAGAACGTCGAGAGGGTTGAACCCCAACTCCCGGGTGTAGCTGTTGACCCCGGACAACTGCCGCTCCCGGTTCATGGCGCAGTTGGCCACCACGGCCGACTGCTCCAAGTCGTCGCTGCCGAGCAGGTCGAAACTGGCACGCTGGTCAACCACACCGACATCATCCCAGGCGCAGCTCTTCAGGCCGAGCCCTCAACCAGCGGCATGAAAGTGCGTTGCGTCCTGAGTGGGTGGTCGGCGTGAGCGCGCCCGCGATGATCGTTGGGTTGGCGCAGGAGGTCCCCATGATCGAGTGGCTTGACGATGTCTGGTCTCGGGCACACGCCGTGCAGATTGTCGAAGGTGGTGAGGACAGGGGTCCTCTTGCCGGACGTGAAATTATGGCCGAGCTCCGGGATGCCGGGTCGGTTGACACGGCGCGCGTGTTGACCACGACGGGTCGCTTCATCGGTGACATCTGTCGTTGTCACGGTGGGCCGACGGTCGTGCTCCGCGATGTGGCAGGCGAGGTGCTCGCCAGCGCTGGTTTGCATGGCCACGGCTCGGTCAGTTGGGAGCGGTCGCGATTCCGTAACGACCTCGTCGTGGCAGATCCTAGGGCGCTCCACCTGTTTCTGGCGGGGCTCGGTGTACCGGATCAGCTGACGTCATTCCTGGCGCCCTTGGCCGACCTGCTGAACCTGCAGGAGGGCCGCCCGCAGTTCCGGCCCACCGGGCGAGAGGGCAAGCGGTACCTGATTGAGCGTGGGGTTCCTAGCGTGCTGCATCCCGTGTTGGTCGCCGCCACCGGTCAGCAATGCGGCGAGCTGTCCGATACGCACGTCGACGATGTCCGTCGACGGCTCACCGCCGCCACGCCCTCAGCCACCGGCAGGGCGGTGATCCTGCTGTCCTGGCTGGGCCGGCTCCCCATTCCGGCAGAGGCATTCTGGGGCGAAGGTGTCCTGGTGCGGCAGTTACTCGCCGATCTCGCACTGCCCGACATCGCGGCAGCAGCTGCCGAAACCCGCACCGGCGACGTCGCAACGGGGGTGGTCAACCTGGTCATGCACTCCGGCGACGACGGCACGCTGGCCACCGCCATCGGTCCGACGCTGCGTCAACTGTTCCCACCGGCACCTGCGCCGAAGACCACGCGCTAGCCGTCAATCATCCGGTCGGCGAAACTGCTCGCGGACGCAGGCCGCCTATCCGCCATCAGGTGCGCGACCGAGCGCTCCGCCGCTCAGCGGCAGATCAGTGCCTTCACAAGGGCAGGGCGGCCACGCGGGAGTGGACCACCGAGCCGGGGACGGCTCCACCCGACGTGCACGACTTCGCGCATGGCGGATGCAGCGGAGTCCCGACGATCCGGCTGAGCCGGGACCGTAGCTGCTTAGCAAAGGCAAAGAACTCAGGACCAGCACGCGGGCCATAAGATTCGCTTCTATGGTCCGCACCACGCCTCCGCGTCCCCTAGACATCACCGCACTCTTCCCCGAACTGCGGGAACATTCCGTCACGGCTACCCGCCTGCATCCCCGACCCGGCGCTCCGACCGTTACGGACAGCTCGGTCGGCGGACCGCTGCTGTGGCCGGCCGACGAGGTATGGCCGGTCTGCGACGACGCCGGGGCGCACGAGCCATGGGGCCTGACGACCCCGGCCGCCCTGCACCGCAGGCGGGAGATCCTCGCGACCGCAGAAGCCCGGGAGCCGTTGCCGGGCGGGGACTTCTTGACTGTGGAGGAGCGGGCCGAGCTCGATGCGGCCGATGCTCTGGACTTGGACGACCTCATCGAGGATCCGATCCCGTTGGTCCCGGTCGCACAGCTGTACCGACAAGATATCCCGGACTACGCCGGTCCGGACGGCACCGACCTGCTCCAGGTGCTGTGGTGCCCGGTAGACCACTCGGACCGGCACTACAGCCCTCGCGTCTTCCTCTACTGGCGCGACAGTTCCGCCGTCGGCCCACTGCTCGAAGCGCCTCCCGAGCCGCCGGTGATCAGCGACATGTACCTGCCGGTTCCGTGCGTGGTGCACCCCGAGCAGGTCCGCGAGTACCAATACGCCGATCTGCTCCCCGATGACCTACGCGAGCGGCTCGACGAATGGGATGACGACGAAGACGAGAGCCGTCCCCACTATCAGACCGACTTGTCGCTGGCGCCGGGATGGAAGGTCGGCGGGTACGCGAACTGGTCACTGACCGATCCGTACCCGATGGATTGCGCTGCCTGCGGCACCACGATGACCTTGATTCTCACCGTGGACTCAGGCGACTGGAACGGCATGCATTGCAGCTGGCGCCCGTCCGAGGAGAACCCGACCGCGTCGCCAGACATCGTCGGTGTGCAAATTGGGCGCGGCTACTCGCTGTACACCTTCCGCTGCCCCGAATCATTCGATCACCCCCCGGCCACCGCTGTGCAGTGACGCGGCTGCCCTCCATGGCTTGCCAGCCTCCGAAACGCACTCAACTCGACGTGAGTGGACGCCGCCGGACTGACGACCGGGAGCAAACTGGCTGACCTCTTCGCTGGCACCAGTGCTGACCCAGCCGCATCGGCCGATTGGAAAGCACGCTCACGCGCGCCGCGCCTTGTCAGCGGCATGAGCGCGTGTCGGCTCAGTCGGCTGGGGAGCCCCACATCGCGGTCATGGCAGCGATCCGCGCGGTAACCGCGTCTGGAGCGACGAGTTGGTGCAGATGTCCACCGGGCACCTCGGCTACGTCCCAGCCGCGCTTGCGCGACTCCTGCGCCATGCGGCCGTACGGCGGCCGAACAGCAGATACCCGCATGGCCGATGGTCCCAGCCGGCGGGGACAGGAATTTGTTGCTCGTAGTAGCTGATGGGGAGCCTCGGCTGCTCGGCCGAGACGGCCCACCTGGTCTGCGGATCGGGGAACAGCGTTGCGACGTCTTTTTCGTTCCACCACGTCGTCCACTGCGGCAGCCGGCCCCGCGTGACCTTCGTCCGCAGGTAGGCCAGCCGCTCGGGCGATGCGGCGGGCGTGGATCCGGCCCGCGGGGGCAGACGGGCATCGACGAAGAGACACCCGACGACCGGACGCCGCACCGCCTGCACGACAACCGGAACCAGCAGGCCGGCGTTGCTGTGCGCTACCAACACGATTGGCTGACCCCGCGGTAGGTGGGAGAGGCTTTCGTTGATGGTCGCGCTGACTCGCGGCCAGAACGGTGGGTCGTCTCCGTCGACCACGTCGATCAGTGACGGCACCACCGTCTCGGCACCCAGAGCTTCGAGCCGGGCCGCCACGGGCGTCCACGTCCGAGGACCCAGCAACAGGCTGTGCACCAGCACGAACCCAGGCATCACCCGTTCAGCATCGACGACGCTGCCTGCCGTCCGCTACCCGAGCCGTCCATGCCGAATGGAACAGAATCGCACCCGCATCTCCTCCTAGCACGCAGCGCCCGCTCGTCGGCACGACAGGGCGGTGCCGGACGCGCGGTCAGCGGCAAACCGGATGCCGGACGGGAGCTGTCGGGACGGTCGCTGGGTGGACCGCTTACAGATCCATCACGTAGACCCGGACCTGGCGGCCGGTGTCCGGCTGCACGGTCTCGCGTTCCAGCGTCATGCCCAGCTTGACCATCACTCGCGCCGACGCCTCGTTGCCGACAACGTGGATGCTGACCAGCCGTCGCAGTCCGAGCCCGGCACGAGCGTGGACGACCACGGACTGGGCCGCCTCGGTGGCCAGGCCCCGGCCCCAGTGCGCGCGGCCGAGCCGCCAGCCGATCTCCACGGCCGGCATGATCTCGGGCAGGAAGGTTGGCACCGCCAGCCCGGTGAAACCGGCCAGCTCGCCGGTCTCCTTGATCTCCACCGCGTACAGGCCGAAGCCGTGCTCATCCCAGTGCCGCTGATAGGTGGCCAGGCGCTCCGCGGTCGCGGCCCGGTCCAGGGTGCGACCGTCATGGATGTAGCGCATCACCTCGGGCTGTGCGTTTACCGCGGCGAAGCCGTCCAGATCGTTGCTTTGCCAGCGGCGCAACAGCAGCCGAGGAGTTTCCAGGGACGTGGCATCAAGGGAACTGGTCATGTCAGGCACGTCCCTTCGTAGCATTCCGGCGCTAACGGGGCGATGGATTATCCAGCCGGGAAGCTGCCGGTCAGCCGAACTAGTCTGAAGGGGTGCCGATTCGGTCGGACCAGGTGCGAACGCCAGGGTCACGTCCGCGCTGGTGGTGTGGGAGACGGCCATCGTCGGATCCGGTTTGATGTTAGGCGGCAATCTGGGTCGGGTCTGGATGGTTGGTGGTGTGTTGGTCTGGCTGGACGGTGACGAGGCGGGCTTTGGCGAGTAGTTCGATGCCCATGTAGCGGCGGCCTTCGGTCCATTCGTCGGTCTGCTCGGCTAGGACCGCGCCGACGAGGCGGATGATCGCCGGTCGGTTGGGGAAGATTCCGACGACGTCGGTGCGGCGGCGGATCTCCTTGTTCAGCCGCTCTTGCGGATTGTTCGACCAGATTTGGCGCCAGATCTCGCGAGGGAATCCGGTGAAGGCGAGGAGGTCGTCGTGGGCGTCGGCGAGGTGTTCGGCGGCGGCGGGGAACTTCGTGTCGATGGTGGTCACGACGCGGTCGAACTGGGCTCGGACGGCGTCGGCGTCGGGTTGGTCGAAGATCGTCCGGACGAGGGTGCGATCCACGGCTGGGCCGACTTGGGGACCTTCGTGAGCAGGTTGCGCAGGTAGTGGGTGCGGCAGCGCTGCCAGGCCGCGCCGGGCAGGGCGGCGCCGATCGCGGCGACCAGGCCGCGGTGGGCGTCGGAGATGACCAATTGGACACCGGACAGGCCGCGGGCGGTCAGCGACCGCAGGAACGCCAGCCAGCCGGCGCCGTCCTCGTCGGAGGCCACGTCCAGGCCAAGGACTTCGCGTTGTCCGTCAGCGTTGACGCCGACGGCGATCAGCGCGTGGACGTTGACGGTGCGCCCGTGCTCGCGGACCTTCATCGTCAGGGCGTCCATCCACACGAACGTGTAGTGGGCGGCGTCCAGCGGCCGATTGCGGAACGCCTCGACCTGCACGTCCAGGTGCGCGGCCATCTCCGACACCTGCGACTTCGATAGCTGCCGGATGCCGAGTTGCTCCACCAGCTTCTCCACCCGACGAGTCGAGACGCCGAGCAAATACGAAGTCGCCACGACCGAGACCAGGGCCTGCTCGGCCCGCCGGCGATGCGTCAGCAACCAGTCCGGGAAGTAGCTGCCAGAGCGTAGTTTCGGGATCGCCAGGTCGATCGTCCCGGCGCGGGTGTCCCATTCCCGCACCCGGTATCCATTGCGGGAGTTGACCCGCTCCTCGCTGCGTTGCCCGTAGCCGGCGCCGCAGACCGCGTCCGCCTCGGCGGACATCAACGCCTGCGCAAACGTCTTCACCATCGCCTGCAACACGTCCGGCGACGCGCCCTCGATCTGCTCGCGCAGCAGCTCAACAGGGTTCACACTCTCAGATGCGGCCATCGCGTTCTTCTTCCTTCTCTGACTTGGTCGTCTTGAAGGATCACGCGATGGCCGTCTCCTATCTACGCAACACGCCCATCACGGGCAAGTCGTACACCACTCCCGTGGACGCAACCAACGCCAGCAACAGTTGCCGGGACATCGCTACTGGTCAGCGGCATGGCCGCGACACGATCGGTTGAGCTCTTCGGAAGGGCGACCACTTCGCCGGTCTGCACCCAATCTGCTACCAACGCAAGCCCCAGCCGCTCCACCCAGTCCTTACCGCGCCGACCTGCTCGCACTCCCCCACCAGCCACCATTGACAGCGCTCGACGTCTGCCCGGGAGCTGTTGAGTACTCCGCGGTGGCCGTACCCACTCTGAGCTGGGCAAACGCATAGTCGTAGGCAGGGGTGGGTGTAGTTGAAGGCCGTTCGACCTCGGCTGCCGACGGCGCCGGCTCCCGCAGCCAGATCGGTCGAGTGGGCAACGCGCTCAGGGGCACCGCGCCTTGTCTCCGGCATGAGCAGATATGAGCCGGACCAGCGGCGTAGCTCGCACCGGCGGGCACTGGGTTCTACCGTCTCTGCCTACGGTGCAGGTTCCAGTACGACGACCGGGATCTGGCGGGTGGTATTCCGCTCGTAGTCGGCAAAGCCTGGATACGCGGCCTTCTGCGCGCTCCAGATCCGTTCCCGCTCGTTCCCGGCGGCAACTCTGGCGACCAACTCGAACTTATCCGTACCGATCTCCGCTTGGGCCTGCGGATGAGCGAGCAGGTTGTAGTACCAGTCGGGATTACTGGGCGCACCGCCCTTGGACGCGAACACGGCGTAGCCGCCGTCCACCTTCTGGTACATCACCGGGTTCACGCGAGGCTGGCCGCTCTTGGCCCCGAGCGTGTGCAACAGCAGCAGCGGCGCGCCAGCGAACTGACCGCCCACCTGCCCACCGTTAGCGCGAAACTCAGCGATGATCTTGTCGTTCCAGTCGCTCATGCCTTCTCCTTGCCTCCGCGCACCGGCTCCTTAAACACGATTCTGACAGTCTCAACCGGGGGCGTGACACTGCGAGCACGCACCAACGAGCCCGGCGGCGACAATGCGTAGCGCTCGGTTCGCGGCAGGCGCGGACGTCGAAGGCTGCGATGTTTGGCTTCCGTGCGGCCGAAGGTGCTGGCTGGCTCAGCGCTTGCAGGTCCTCGGGCCGTGCAAAATTCCGGTGCCGATGGGTACAGCGGTGGCTAGCGTACGCAGATGAGCACTATCCCGATGGCCGGACTGCGGCTGCGGTTCTTCACCGATCCGGGCGAGTTCCTGGCCGCTGCGGGTGACTACCTGGGCACCGATCCGGTCGTCAGCACAGTCGTGACCACCGTCGCGCACCGGCTGTTGTCGCAGCGGGCCGAGGGGATCTCGCAGCCCGACCGCAACTGGTGGCTGGTGGTCAGCGATGATTCCGGCGCCGTGGTCGGTGCCGGGATGCGCACCGCGCCGTATGCCCCCTACCCGCCATTCCTGCTGCCCATGCCCGACGAGGCGGCCGTTGCGCTGGCCCACGCATTGCACGAGCGCGAGGAGGAGGTACTCGCGGTCAACGGAGCCCTGCCTGCCGTTGAACTGTGCGCCGCCGAGCTGGCCCGGCTCGGCGGGGGTCGAGTCCAGGTCACCCAGCACACGCGGCTGCACGAACTCGGCGAGCTGGCGTGGCCGCCACCTGTGCCTGGCGGCTTGGTGGTCGCGACCCAGGACGACGTGGGACTGGTCACGCAGTGGTTCGCCGGATTCATGGGCGACGCCGACGAACAGGCGGGTCGCCCGCGCGGTACCAGTGCGCACGAAGTGCCCGACCGGTCGGAGATGCTGCGCCGGCTCCAGGCCGGACGGCTGTGGTTCTGGGTCGACGAGACTGGGGAGCCGGTGCACCTCACCGGAGCCAACCCACCGGCGTTCGGGGTGGCCCGCGTGGGCCCGGTGTACACGCCGCCGGCCCAGCGCGGGCGTGGTTGGGCCAGCAACGCGGTCGCCGAGGTTTCCCGTCGAATCCAGGCCGAGGGCGCGCGGGTCTGCCTGTTCACCGACCAAGCCAACCCGACCTCGAACAAGATCTACGCCGCCCTCGGCTACCGGCCGGTCGTCGACATGGCCAACCTTGTCATCGTCCGCTGACGCCGAATGCATCGCGGCTACTTATCTAACTAGATCTACGACCCGTGCCCGGCCAGGCTGGGTCGAGGTAGCTGGCGGGTTCGCTCTCTTCGCCGCTGTCCACCGGATCCGGGGGTAAGCAGCACAGGCGAGGCTCCCGCTCGGGGCATCGGATCTTGGTCGACTGCGGTCTTACCTGGAGCCTCGCCTTCATCGATCTTCGGGCTCGCCGCACCCCTGGGCTGAAAGGTATTTCACGGTGGTCCACATCATGTTGTAGGTGCACCGGTAGGACGACGACGGCGCTGCCATGTCGACCAATCCTGGTTGCCCCTAACCTAATTCACGTTGTCGGTCACCGCGATCAGCTGCGGAGGGTGAGGTCGTTGGCGAAGCTCAGCCGGCGGCTGGTGGCCCATGGCACCGCGTGTGCCTGTCAGTTTGTCCGCTCGGCCGGCACCCGGCCCATAGCCTGGCTTCATGACCGAATCGGACGGGCAGTCGCAGAGCGTCCGCACGGTGATCGTGGCCGGTGCCGTCAACGTCGCTGTCGCCGCGGCCAAGGTGGTTGCGGGTCTACTCTCGGGTTCGGCGGCCGTGCTGTCGGAAGCCGCGCATTCGTTCGCCGACACCACAACCGAGGTGCTGCTGTTCGTGGCGCTGCGTCGTGGCGGCCGCCGGGCCGACCCCGGGCGCCCTTTCGGCTACGGTCGGGAGAGCTACATCTGGGCGCTCCTCGCCGCGGTCTTCACCTTCGTCAGCGGTGCCGGCTTCTCCATCACCCACGGCGTGCACGTCATCGCATCGGCCAAGGAGACTGGAGATTACACCGTCTCGTACGCGGTGCTGGTCGTCTCCTTCGTCCTGGAGTCGGTGTCCCTGATGCGGACGGTGCGGCAGGTACGGCGCCGGGCCAAGCGCTGGGGCATCAGTCCAGCTAGGGTCCTGCGGCGCACGCCCAACACCGCCATCAAGGCGTTGTTCCTGGAGGACAGCGCCGCCCTGATCGGCCTGGGATTGGCCGGTGCGGGCCTGGGCCTCGCCGAGCTGACCGGTGACCCGGTTTGGGATGGCATCGCATCGGTCGCCATTGGTGTACTGCTCCTCGTGGTGGCCACCATTCTGGCCCGCAACAACCTCGCCCTGCTCGTCGGCCGGTCAGCAAGGGAGCCAGTTCAGGACGAGATTCGCCGGGAACTGGCCGCCCTGCCCAACGTGCAAGGCATCGTGGAGCTGCTGACCCTGCAGCTCGGTCCCGACGACATTCTCGTTGTCGCGAAGATCGATTTCGCCGACCAAGTCAGGGCCGCCGACATCGAGGACGTGGCCGACGAGGCCCGACGACGGCTCACCGCGCGTAACCCGGCGATCCGGTTCGTCTTCCTCAACCCGACGGGCGCCGGCTCCTAACCCGCGGGCAGTTGAGGATGGACCATTGACGACCTGGCCAAGGAGCGACCGGCGCAGTCAGGCAGCACCTGGCGACGTAGCGCGAGCGGCAGACGCCGACCATTTGAACCGTGAGAGGTCCGAGCTCGTCGCAGCAACCGTGGCAGGCTGCCGTGACGACATGCGCCGCTGATCCCCGCATTGAACTCCTGAAGTGCTTTCAGTGTGGCCAGGAGCAGGTCGAGGTCGGTACTGCCGGGTGACAGGTCCGAGACCTGGGTATACGACCTGCATTGTGGACCGGCGAGTGGGCGGACCACCGGACCGGCCGCCATGAGTCAGCCCCTGAGCCATAGCCCGGGGGCACCCTCTCGTCACGCGGCACCGGTAGCGGTCGGCCCAACTCCTCAACTGGCCAGCAGGCCCGCTCGATACCGCCAATCAGGCCACTCAGCCGGGCGGGTCCATAGCCGTCCGCATCGAGAACCAGCCGCGCTGCTCCCAATGTAAGCCGTCCATACGGATAAGCCCGTTACCAGCTACTCCGGCAACGGGCTACTGACCTGCTCAAACTGAGGGTGGGCGATGCTGGTATCGAACCAGCGACCTCTTCGGTGTGAAACAGGACGCCGCACCGACTCTGACGTGCGGCAACGTGGAGCCGCAGGCAGGGGTGGGTGCAGTTGAGCGCCGTTCGATGCCGTTGGACGCAGTTCAAGGCCGTTCAGGGCACCCCGCTGCTCCCAACCTGCTCCCCCCACCGGGCTCGCACCGGGCCGCCGACCGATCGTGAGCTGCCAGCCCAGTGCCTTGGTTGGCACCAGCGCTGGCTCCCGCAGCCGCATCGGTCGATCGGGGACTACATTGTTTCCCCAACGCTGTCCGTGGTGAGCGTGCGCAACGCCCTGGATGGCACGACGATCGGTCCCACCTCGGTGCAGGGCGTGACGGTGAATCCGCTGATCGGCTGGTGCCTGACCTACCTCTACAACTTCACCGGCCACCCCGCTATCTCGATCCCCGCTGGTTTGTCCAGCAACGGCCTGCCCGTCGGTGTGCAGATCGCCGGCAGAGGGTGGGCTGACCGTGCCGTCCTCGCGGCGGCCGCCGTCATCGAACGCCGACGGCCCTGGGCCTGCCTTCGCGGAAATTGCGCTCTTTCGATTTCTCACGCGGGCGTCCGCTACCTACCGGATCCGGCCGGGTTGCTCAGCCGGCGGGGGACCGGCGCGGGGTCCACGCCCCGGCCCGGTGGATTGGTGTGGAGCAATCTGGGAGATGCGGGGCCTCCCGAACTTTGCCAGAATTACCGTCGTTGTCAGACGGTTGCCCGCCTCGCCGCGCGTCACCCGCCGGCTCCGCCGCAAAGGAAATTGATCGTGTCGAGGGCACCTCTTGGCGCAATTTCTTGGGCCGCCGTCGGGATGTTTTCCGGTGGCCTTCTGCCCGGCGCAACATTGCTCTGCTCGCTCGGTTGAGCAATTTCTGTGAACGGTCGGAATGGTCCGTCGACTGCACGGCCGAATGGTTCTCGGCCCGTCGGCTGGGACGCTGTCAGCGTTGCTTCAGCGCCGGCCGGTCGACCGGCCGGCGGCGGTGCGCTCGAGCGTGCGCAGCAGCAACCAGTCCAGCAGTCGATCGGGCAGTAGCCGGGAAGCGGTGACGACGCTGCCGGCCTGCGCGCCCACGGCGTACCGGGTGCGGGGCCGACGGGCCGTCAGCGCCGCCAGGACGGCGCGGGCGACGGTCTCCGGCGGACTGCCGTGCCGCGCGTGGTTCTCCGCGAGGGCCCGGCCGTAGCGCAGGAAGGTGTCGCCGTAGTGCTGCCGGGCCACCGGGGGCAGCTCCGCGTACGCGGCTTCGACGTCGCGCATCAGCACGGCGGGAAGCTCGGTGGCAATGGCGCCGGGCTGGACCACGCTGACGTGCACGCCCGACGGCCGCAGCTCCCGCCGCAGCGCGTCCGACAGCCCTTCCAGCCCGTGTTTCGCGGCGCTGTAGGCCCCGATGAAGGGCGAGGCCACCCGACCGGAGACCGAGCTGACGTTGACGATCCGGCCGCGGGCGGCGCGCAGCAGCGGCAGGAACGCCTGCGTCACCACGAGCTGCCCGGTCAGGCCGACCTCCAGTTGGTGTCGGAAGTCGGCGGCCCGCATGTGCTCCAGCGGGGCGGGAAGCACGATCCCGGCGCTGTTGACCAGGCCGTACAGCTCACCGTCGGCGAGGTCAGCGGTCACCTGGTGTGCCGCTGCCTCGATCGATCCGGCGTCGGTCAGGTCCAGTCGGAGCGGGATCAGGCCCAGGGTGCGGGCCTCGTCGGCGTCCCGTGCCGCCCGCACCGCCGCATAGACCCGGAAGCCCTCGCTGCTCAGCCGGACCGCTGACACCGCGCCGATGCCACGGGACGCGCCGGTCACGACGACCGCGCGGCCGTTGCCGGCGGTAGGCGCCGCTTTCATGTCATTTCCCTTCCCCATGAGTGGGCGTCGACGGGGGGTCGTTGCCGCCCGTTCCAGGTGTCGTGCGTCGGCGTCAGGGACAGTGCGGGGGATTTCCAGGAAATCGCCAGGTGTATTTCTCGCCGGTCCGGAGATAAATTTATCAAGGACACTGTGATGAACGCCAGCTCCCCTCTACCATTCCCTTATGGAATCGACCGACTGTGCCGTCGTGATCGGCGCCAGCATCGGCGGGCTCGTCGCGGCTCGCGCCCTCAGTGACACCTACGCGCGGGTCGTCGTCGTCGACCGCGACACGCTTCCCGACCAACCGGTGACCCGCCGAGGAGTCCCGCAGGGGCGACACCTGCATGCCCTGCTCGCCGGTGGCCTGCAATCCCTGGAACGGCTCTTCCCCGGCCTGCGGCGGGACCTGGTCGCCTCCGGCGCGCCGATGGGGGACCTGCAGGGCGAGCTCTACTGGTACAACGACGGGCACCGGCTCTGCCCGGCCACCACCGGTCTGACCATCCTCGGCGCGAGTCGCCCGCTGCTCGAACACGCCATCCGGGCCCGGGTGGCGGCTCTGCCCGGCGTGGAGATCGTCGAGCGGTGCGAGGTGCTGGGTCTTACCACGACGCCCGACCGCATGCGGGTCACCGGCGTACGGATGCTGCCCGTGGGAACGGATGCGACGGAGCAGCGCGTCCCGGCCGACCTGGTGGTGGACGCTGGTGGCCGCGGCTCACGCAGCCCGGTCTGGCTGGAGGCGTTGGGTTACCAGCGTGCGCCAGAGGAGACGGTGCGCATCGACGTGACCTATGTGACCCGCTACTACCGGCGCGAGCCCGGTCACCTGCGGGGCAACTTCGGCGCGGGCGGAGGCGCGTATCCTGGCGTGCCGCGGGCCGGCGGGGTGTTCGCCCAGGACGGCGACCGGTTCGCCCTCTCGCTGACCGGGATGCTGGGCGAGGAGCCGCCGACCGACGACGCCGGCATGGCCCGGTACGCCGACAGCCTGCCCGCTCCGCAGATCGCTGAGATCATCCGGTCCGCGACTCCGTTGGACCCGCCCCGCAAGATGCGGTACCCGGCCAGCACCCGGCGGCGCTACGAGCGGTTGCGCCGCTTCCCCGAGGGCTATCTGGTCATGGCCGACGCCCTGTGCAGCTTCAACCCGATCTACGGCCAGGGCATGACGGTCGCCGCGATGGAGGCGTTGCTGCTGCGGCGGCTGCTCACCGCGGGCACTGGTCAGCTGGCGAAGCGGTTCTTCCGGCAGGCAGCGGAGATCATCGACAATCCGTGGTCCATCGCGGTCGGCGCCGATCTGCGCTTTCCCGGGGTGCAGGGGCGGCGCCCGCCGCTGCAGCGCCTGACCAACGCCTACATCGGTCGTTTCCACGCCGCGGCTACCCGCGACCCCGCCCTGGGTGCGGCCTTCCTGCGGGTCATCAACCTGATCGATCCACCGACGCGGCTCTTCGTGCCCGAGGTGGTGGCGCGCGTCCTCCGTGCCTCCCGGCAGCGCCCGGCGTCGGCCTGAACGGCCGGACGACCCGGATCGACGGCCGGGCGGACGACGGGTCGGGCACGGCTCAGGGCGACGGCGGTCCGGCCGCCTCCAGGGCGGCCTTGAGCCGGACCAGCGTGTGTCGCATCGTCTCGCGGTTGTGCTGCTGCCGGTCACGGACCCCGGAGGTCAGCGCACCGATCCGGCGTCGAGCCGGGCCGCGGTGGTCCTGCCAGGACTGGACGACCTCGGTCCCGCTGCCGTCCGGCGCGGCGACCAGGTCGAAGCGCCAGGTGGAGACCAGTCCACCCAGCCGGACGTCGAAGGCGAAGCTGTACCGTGTCAAAACCCCGTTCATGGCCGGACCTGGCACTTTGAAGATCGCGTCAAGCTGCCCGGTGGTACTCGTCGATCGAACCGCCGAGGCGTCGCCGGCGTCGTACAGGAGCATCCATCGCGATGACGACAGCCGGATCAGGGTTCGGCGGCAACTGCTGCCGGCCTTGATGCGGGCGGTGATCATTGAAGTGGTTCACGTACTCGCCGACCATGGCGAGGGCGTGTCGTTCGTGGTAGATCAGCAACCGGTCGGTGCATTCCTCGCGCAGGCTACGGCCCCAGCGTTCGATGAAACAGTTCGCCCGTGGTGTCCGCGGCGGGATCTTGACCGCCTCGATGCCCTCGGCGGCGAACACCTCATCGAACGTGCTGGTGTACTTGCCGTCGCGGTCGCGGATCAAGAACCGGAACCGGCTGGTCCGCACGCCGAGGTCCATGACGACGTTGCGGGCTTGCTGGACCACCCAGGTACTGTCCGGATGCGCGGTGATGCCGAGCAGGTGTACGCGGCGGGTGGCGACCTCCATCACGACCAGCACGTACAGCCGCTTGAGCAGGATCGTGTCGACGTGGAAGAAGTCGATCGCCAGCAGGCCGTGGGCTTGGGCGCGCAGGAACGTTCGCCAGCTGGTGTCTATCGTTCGCGGTGCCGGGCCGAGCCGCCGGGCGGCGAGGATGCGGCGGATGGTGCCCGCGCCGACGTGGTGGCCCAACTGCTGTAATTCGCCTTGGATGCGGCGGTGCCCCCAGCGCGGGTTGTCTTGTGCCAGCCGCAGGACCAGGTCCCGGACCTCGTCGTTGACCGGTGGCCGGCCGGCCTTATGCGGATGGGTCCAGTGTCGGCGGAGCAGCCGCCGATGCCAGCCAAGCAGCGTCGTTGGGGTGACCAGCCGGTGGGCCCGGACCGCTGTAGGTAGTAGCCGGGCCAGGGCGGACAGGATCGCCCGGTCCGGCCAGGACAACCGGGCTGGCCCTTGAGCTGTCGCCGCAGCACCGCCACCTCATGGCGCAGGGCGAGGACCTCGGCCAGCACCGCGGTGTCGCTTCGGATCAGCAGGCCGAGAGCACCGACGAGCCGGATCATCATCAGGTACAGCAGTCGAATCATCACACCGATGGTCGTTACCGTGGACCGGTAAATTCCAGCTCACCGTCTGTGCGACAAGTTCTGGCACGGTACAGGTTGGTCGGTCGCTGACCTGCCCGTCGCCGAGTTCGATGACCCGCCATACGCCGTCCGTTCGCAGGGCGAGGTCCACGATGACGAAGGGCAGGCCGAGCCCGGCGATCAACGGTGCGACCGGGGCCAGGTCGACCTCGACTGGCGCCGAATCGTTCGGGCTGTCGGGATGCGCTCCGCGTGCTTTTGTCCGCGTCCCGAACAGCGGAATCTCAGGATCGTCGGCGTGTTGCGGTGGCCATGCCGGGCAAGCCGCGCCAGCCAGCGTCGGAGCCCCGAGATCACCGTAGAGGTGCGTACTCCCTGACCTGCTTGTTCAAGGGTTAAGTCCAGATTCTGTTTGGTGCGCATGTACCCATCAGAGGTAGAACAGCGGCTCGTTTGACCCGTGTCCGTACGCTCGCGAATGTTTCGAGCACTATCGGGAGGACGATCTATGTCGATGTCACGGGCCGCGAGTGGGGACTTCGCCCGCATGCTCGATGCCACTGTCGGTGCCCTTCGGGCGGTGAGCCCACCGCCGGAAGACGAGGAAGCCTCCCGGCAGCGGCGGATCGGCGAGGCAGCGGATGGCCTGGTCTGTGCCGAGTTTGGTGCCGACGGTCGGCTTTCGTCGCTTGCCGTGGATCCGCGCTTAATGCGCCTGAGCTCCGCCGAGCTGTGTGACCGGATCGTCGAGGCGGTCAATACGGCGATCGACTCCATGCGTAGTGGCGCCTCCGCGCCGGGCGCTGCGGACCTTACGCAGCTCACCGAGCAGCTGCAACAGGTCCGGGATACGGCGGTGCCGCGGCTGAGCACGTTTCTGCAGACATTGACCGAGGCGCAGGCCCGGATGTCCGGCGGGAGTGCTAACCGGTGAACGGCTTCGAGGTGGAGCCCGCGGCCCTGCGGGCAGGCGGTGATCAGGTGATCGCCGCGGCCGAGCGGTTCATCGGGCAGCTGGAGAGTTTCGAGGCGCAGATGGCCGGCTACGGCGAGCCCTGGGGCGGCGACGAC
This sequence comes from Micromonospora sp. CA-259024, assembly GCF_050936255.1. Lineage (NCBI taxonomy): Bacteria > Bacillati > Actinomycetota > Actinomycetes > Micromonosporales > Micromonosporaceae > Micromonospora > Micromonospora sp. CA-259024. Next base: position 3,739,184 of record NZ_JBNJND010000001.1, read on the forward strand.
ATCGGCTCGCTGATCGGGGTCGTGTACACCGGGGTCTCGGCCTGGGTGCTGGACTGCATCGGTGTGGCTGCCGAGGAGATCGGCGCGGCGGGCAGCGATCTGACCGTGATGGCCGACAACTACGAGTCGGTTGAGCACGAGACCGCGAACGCGATGCGCGACATCCTCGGAATTCTGGGGTGAGGGATGGGACTTCAGCTGCCGGGTGAGCTGGTCACCGCCCTCGGTTGGATCGGCTTTTCCTGGCCGGAGGGTGACGAGGAGAAGCTGTTCGAGATGGGGCAGGCCTGGATCAACTTCGCCGGGACGGTCGCCGACGCCTCTGGGGAGGCTGGCGCGGCCGCTGCGGCGGCGATGTCGCAGCAGAGCGGCGAGGCGATGCAGGCGTTCGCCCAGTGGTGGGCGAAACCGGAGAGCGGGCCAGGCACCCTCCCGGACTACGCGCAGGCGGCGATGCTGGTCGGCACCGGCCTGATCATCTGCGCCGGGATCGTGCTCGCGTTGAAGATTCAGATGATCGTGCAGCTGGCCATCTTTGCCTTCCAGGTGGCGCAGGCCATCGCAACCGCGGTCGTCACCTTCGGCGCGTCGCTGGCTGAGATCCCGATTTTCCAAATCATCACGCGGGAGATCGTCGGTCTGCTGATCGACCAGGTGATTGGGGAGCTGATAAGTGGCTAGCCGGGGCAGGGAGGGTGGCCGAAAGCGAGGTGGCGCGGCCAAGCCGAAGGAGGGCAACCTCGTCGGCGCGGCGGTGAAGAAGGCCTCCGCACCCCCGGTGAGGCGCAACAATGATCTTCCCGAGGTCACCATCCGGGTCCAGCGCAAAAGCACGCACCACCGCACCGACTTCGACCGCAAGATGGCCGCCTTGAAACGGCTGAGCGATCAGGGAAAGCTGTTCAAGCAGGCGAACCCGGTAGCGCGCGACACCAGCATTACCGGCGGGTTCAAAGACCGGATCATCCGGAAGATCCACAACAAGTACGTCAAGAACAACAAGGGCAGCGACGCGCAGAAGGCCAAAGACCGTGAAGCGGCCGAGCGGATGAAGCAACGGGTGCGCGACCAGAACCCCGATCATGTCTGGGAGCTGCAACTTGGCGGTCCTGACGAGGTCAGTAACCTGAAGCTGATGGACGCCGACACAAACCAGGACATCGGCACCCAGATCCGGGTGCAGATCATGAACCTGCCGGACGGCACGCCGATCCGAATAGAGGTAGTGGATTGAACCCCGATCTGCGGGAACTCATCGAAGAGCTGCGCGCCGACCTGGTGGCGGACGAGGACAACACCGTCAGCTGGGGAGAGATCAGCGCGGGCGCGCCGACCGACAAGATTCCGGAAGAGGTACCGCAGCCGGTACGCGAGCTGATGGAGGTCGCCGAGAGCATCGCGGCCGGCGGGTTCTACCTGCCCGGCATCTCCTCCTCAGCCCGTATGCAGAGCGGTCTGAAGATCATGCCGGAATACACCGGCGTCAGCGCCGAGCCCGACGAGTGGTTCTACCTCGGGCGCCTCAAGGAAGAGCCGCTGCTGCTGCGGCGCGACTCCGGCGCGGTCTGGTACTTCCCGCAGATCAGCACCGACGAGTGGTTCATGCGCGAGGCTTTCCAGGAGATCGCCCCGGACCTGGACTCTTTCCTCGCCTATTACGTGTTCGGCGCGGGCTACGCCGAAATCGGCTATGACGATGACGACTGGTGGCGGTTCCTTGAGGAGCAGGACCTGACCGCCCCCGGCGAGCAGGAGGACGAATGAGCGTGTCGCTGGCGGAACTCACCGCGCTCTGGGGCGCGGACGGCGTGATCGAGGTCCCGGCCGACCTGCTCGGCGACGTGCTCACACCGGGAGTCCTGCCGGCCGGTGCCGCTCTCCCGGTCGAGGTGCCGATCCTGTTCACCGCGGACGTCACCGCCCCGGGCATGACGCCGTTCGGCAAGCTGAAGATCGAGATTGGCGACGAGGGCCCGCGGATGTACGTCATCCTCGGCAGCTCGCCCGATGACGCCCAGATGCTCTACATCCTTGACTCGCAGAACGGTTCGGTCATCCTGCTGGACCTCGCGACGCCGAACTTCGAGCACGTCAACGCCTCGTTCGCTGCGTTCGTCGAGTTCCTCTATAAGCTCGGGCAGCTTATCGACACCGACCCGGGCGGCAGTGCCCGCGCCGAGCTCGCCGCGGCCATCCGCGCCGAGCTGACGCGGGTCGACCCGTCCGCATTCACCGATCCAGAATCGTGGTGGAGCATCGCCTTCGACCAGCTCGAGTCCACCGCCGCCTGACGCACCGAACGCGCGACCGTCAGCGTACGAGCTCAGCGACGAACGAGCTGCGCTGAAATGCGTGCCGGACGGCGGCCTCACCAATATCCCGAACGGGTAGCGCCGAGCGGGCCGGCAGACCTCCGGTCAAACGCAGGTCTGCCGGCCCGGCCGCTTACGCGCGAGTGGCAGAAGCCGCTGAGCGTCGTGATCACAGCCGGTCAGCGGGGTGACTCGCCACAATTCGAGCCGGTCCTGCAAGCCATCCGGGTACCTCGCCTTGGTCCGGGCAGGCCCCGCAGGCGGCCGGACCGGGTGCGGGCCGACAAAGCGTACGACTCCCGCCGCAGTCCTCGGCCGTCATCGAACACAAGCAGCACCGGCCCGACATTGAGTTCGTCGGGTTCGCCCGGCCGATGCCAGGCCAGCCGCACGACTTTCACGAGCCTGCGACCGACCAGCGTGTCCATCTGCGACCCTTCCTACTTGATGGGCACCTTACCGGCCATGCTGACATCTGGAGCAGTTCGCGCACCTCGACACGTGCGTGCAGGGGGCGCCACCAGGCGCGTACGGAGAGCGACGGAAGTTCATGCCTCTCAGCGCGCACGGTCGGCGGCAGATGAGCGCGCCCGCTAGTGGCGCCGTTCGGCCGGCCAGGACCCGAGGCGGGGTATTTCTTGACTCTCGACCCGGTCGAGGGCTGACCCTTCCTGGGTGACGTCTGAAAAGCGCGACCAACGATCAGTCCCTCTCGCGATTGACCTGGAGATGCTGCGACCGGTACTGCGCCGCGGCTGGGGAGCGGATACCTGCGACCCGCACGATGTGCAGGATTGGCACGCCGGCAACGCAGCCCGTGGTCAATGCGGGGTGACTGCCTTGATCATTCAGGACCTGCTCGGCGGAGAGCTGATCCTCGGCGAGGTCCTCGCCGGAGACGCCGAGGTCGGCTACCACTACTGGAATCGATTGGCCGACGGCCGCGAGGTCGACCTGACAGCTGACCAGTTCCAGCCACCGGAAGTCGTTGTCGGCGGTCAAGTCCAGCAACGCCCGCCGGGCCCACCTGAGCGATGCCGCCAGCAGTACGAGATCCTGCGGGACCGCGTCTTCGCAGCCCTCTACGGCGGCGATCCAACGCAATCCACGCAACAGTGACCGCCGGCGAACAGGCCGAGCGCACGAACGGCGGCATGAGCGGATGCCAGATCGCGTGCTGGTGCCAGCGCGGTATCAGGAGCCTTGTGCCTGGTCGACCAGGGCCTGCCCGAGCCCTTCAAGAAGCTTTTGACTGAAGACACTGTCGTGCGACGCTGAATGGAAATTGTGGAGGTTGCCCGCAGCCGCTCGGGCCATGGTCAGGATTTCACGTCTGCCATCAAGCGAGCATCCTCAATTCGGCAATAGCGGATGCCCAGCATCTGACGTCGGCATCGCCGGCAACGCAGATCGTGGCCGTATCCGGCGCCGCCGGTGTTCTATGGGATCAACTCAGCCACGGAAAGTGCTTCGTCCAGCCGACCAGCGGCCAGGTCGTCGTGACGGATCACGAAACTCCCGTCACTCCGGTAATAGAGCTCGTTGTCTACGGGAAAGTGGGCGAGCGACACCCACTCACTCGTCAGCCGGTGCGTTTCCTTCTCCACATGGGAATACCATTTCGCGACCGGGATGACGATCTCGCCGGTCTTCTCGCGCCACGCGAGGGTCTGCTCCGCAAAACTCTTGATTACCTCCTCGTCGGCATACCCGCCGATATAGGCGCTGGCGTACCCGTTGTCAGGCGGCCAGAGATCGTTGGCCAGAGCACAGAGTTCGTCAAGGTGCGGCAGGTCACGCTCGAGGTCACGGGCCAACTGCTGCTGGAAGGGCGACAGGTCGTCGTCGCCCTCCTCGTCCTCGTCGTCCGCCCCGAACCAACCGGGGAACTCCGCGCGCAGCGTGGCGACGACGTCGTACTGCTCGCCGACGAACGCGTCGTCGGTGGATCCTGCCGCCACCTCGGTATCGGTACCGGCCGGCACATACACGACTCGCCCGTACCTTCGCTCCCCGGTGGCAGCGGCCTGCTCGTGGTTCAGGAAGAACAGCAGCGAGCCGTCTGCCGGCAGGCCGAAGCCGTCGACTCTTGGCAGCACCGCACAGTCGACCGAGAAGATGAACGGCAACGGACTGACCCCGTCGGACGGCCAGTCCACGCCCACCGGCAGCCGGGGCAACCCACCGAACTGCCCCACCGGAACACCGCTGGATCCTCCGCTCAACCGGATCGACAAACGGAGGTGCTGGATGAATCGGCTGACCTCGTCGTCCGGGATGCCCAACGCGAGCGCTGCACGACGAAGCTGCCCCTGATGATCCATAGCGCAACATGGTGCCACGAGGGCGAGCCCGGCGACCGGGTGCCCCACGGCCCGCATGCGCTGTCGTCGGCATCGCTGCCGCCGTGATCGAGTGCGCACTACTCGGCATGAGCGGACGCCGCCCGACTGACCACTGGGAACACCATGGCTGACGCCTTCGGGTTCGCCGAAGAGGTCAATCCAGGAGAATCAACGACGCAGCATGCCCGTTACCTGGGCAAAGTAGAGACCCCCGGCGTGGCCACGGGGCCCGTTGAGCACCGTCTAGTGATCCCAGCCGCTCCCAACATGCTCCCCCTCCCCCATTCAGCGTCGACGACGAGGGCCTCGGTGCACGAGCAGGATCCCGAACGGCAGAGCGCGGGCCAGACGTCGAGCCGGTCTCCCACACAGCACCTGCCAGGCCTACCTGACCTCGGGAGTACGAGCTAGACCGTCTCGGTGCTAGGCCTTTCCGCCTGCCGCACCTGGTCTGCGCCTGAATGGAGGAACCCGACCAACAGATTGCCTTGATGCGCGATCGGATAGCTGGTCTTGCGGTCGGCCCTCGTGAAAATCGCGTTGTCCGGGTATGTCAGCCACTGATCGATGCGAGCAGCCTCAATCGGAGCACTCGCCCCTTCTGACAACATGATCACGAATGGCCGGAACACAATCGCCCAAAACGGAGTCGCCCTTGGACCCCGCTGGCTCGATCTATCGACAGTCACCGCCAGCACGGAATCGGTGAAGTAGGCCAACGTCCCCGTATCCGCGAGTGCCACATGCAAGCTATGCCTGGTGAGCGAAGCAGGACCCTTGGACTCGTAGGCAGCAATCAGCTCCGGGCGTTCATCTCGAAGCTGTCGCGTGCCCTGCACGGCGAGAATCATGCCGATGACCTGCCGCGCAATCCGCCCCGGGTGCAGGCTGACTCCGCCGCCAGCGGCGATGCCCCTGCCATGCTCCATCGGTAGCCAAAACGCTTCAGTCTCTGACTTAGCGAGTAGCCAAAGATCGTTGTGATCCCAGCCGAAAGCCGCGTGCATGGCGGCAGCCGACTGGCCAAGCAGTCCGAAAACATCTTCTCGCCAGGTTGCGTACGCCTGAGGAAGTCCCCGCTTGCTGGCGCCACCGTTGCAGTCGAGGCATAGGGACGGGATGGTGTGCCCTTTGTCGTAGCTCCGCAAGACCTTCAGCGCGCCGTTCACCTCGTTGTAGACCGTGATCGGCTCAGCGTTGCCAGCGGATTTTGGTGGCAAGTGCTCCTCGGTCATCCGAGCCTCAGCGCCGCAATGACGACACCAGTCCACTTTGATCACCAGACCAGACTACGCAGCGTCCTTTGCAATGCCCAGCGACTATGGTTCCGGGAAAGGCGGGGACCACAATCGCTGCTCAGGTGACAGATGCTGAGGAGACTTCCCTCGGGCCGCAGAAGGCGACGACCCCGCCTACCTCCCCTGCCGAGGGGTTGATCTGACCCGGCAGCATCACCATGATCGATGGGATGTTACTCCCACAATCTCCGGCGCCTGCACGTGCAAGGCGTCATGGGGCACGAGCGGCCGTCGACCACGCTCAACCTCTACACCCACCGATCGGAGGGGCGAGATCAGCGCATCCGCGACGCGTTCGCTGACTCATAGCTGACTCATGACCATGGCCAACAGGCCAGTCAGCAGGAAAGGCACCCCCCGTAGGGGGTGCCTTTCCTGCGTATATAGAGGGTGGGCGATGCTGGTATCGAACCAGCGACCTCTTCGGTGTGAACGAAGCGCTCTCCCACTGAGCTAATCGCCCTCAGCGCCACTGACTCTACCCGATCGTGGAACCGGACCGGAAATCCGGGGTCAGTGCGTCGCGAGGTACTGCATGACCTTGGCCACCAGATCGATGCCGAGGCTGTACTTGAGCGACAGCCAGACCACCGTGGCCACGAAGACCAGGCCGACAGCACCGAGCGCGATTCGCACCGCCAGTGACTGGCGGGTCACCCACTGCGTCCAGCCGTGTACGTGTCGGCGGGTGAAGCCGAGCAGCCGGCGCGCCCAGTGGTATTCGACGGCCCAGATGCCCAGCCCGGCGATGACCAGCAGCCAGCCCGGCCCGGGCAGCGGGATGAGGGCGATGCCGATGGTGACCACGAGCGCCCCGGCGATCGTAATGAAGATCTTGAGGGCGATCCGGCCGGTGGGGTTGGCTCGGATCAGGTCGAGGGTCATCGAGATTCGTTCCCGCCAGCGAGGGCGGCGCGGCGGGTCCTGCACGACGGTTGCGCCACCGCCACGACCAGGGCCGTCGAACGACCGGCCCGCGTCTCCATCCCGGCCCGGATCGCTGTGCGACCGACCGGCGTCGCCACCACTGCGGCGATCAGCGCCGGACCCCGGCCGACCGGCCCGTTCGGGCTGCTCCATCGGCACTCCGTACCCCCGCTTTTCGGCTGCTCGGACCACGACGTTCGGCGGGCTGGGCGCCGCCGACGGATCCACTGAGGATCGCTTCGTCACCATTTCACCCCCCAGTGTCGCGCGGGCCCGTCACTGCAACGGCCGACTGGACGTTACCGGAGTAAGTCGACGACTGAACCACCCGATGCCGGGCGGGATCACGCACTGGGCAGAACCGGAAATCCTACATGAATCCTCACATTCACGCGGCCTTTCCGTCCCCCTTCCCACCACTGGGTGAAGTCAGCGTATGGCGGAGCGTAGCCAGGAGTAGCACCTGAGTATGGGAAAAGCGGGACACGCGCGTTCCGCAGCGGTGCCGGGGGGAGAACGTCCATGAGTGTCATCCGACCGACGACCGTAGAGGTCGAGACGTCGCTAAGGCTCGTCGCACCTGACGCCACCGCTTTGCCGGTGCGTGCCAGTCTGCGTTACGACCCTGCTGACCCGTATGCGGTCCATGTCCTGTTCCATGCCGAATCTGCCGGCGGCGAGGCGGTGAGCTGGTCCTTCGCCCGCGAACTGCTGGTCACCGGCCTGGATGAGCCAGCCGGCATCGGGGATGTGCGGGTCTGGCCCTGGGCCACACCGCGCGGCGACTTCGTCGCGCTGGCCCTCTCGTCACCGGACGGCAACGCCCTCTTCGAGGTGCCGCGCAGCGTCCTGGTGCGTTTCCTTCGACGGACCTACGTCGTCGTCCCGCGCGGCCGTGAGGCCGAACACCTGGACGTCGACACGGCGGTGAACCGGCTGCTCGCCGGTCGCTGATCACCGCCCGAACGGGCAACACCGGCCAACCCGGGGCCGCGCGGATCTGCCGAGTCCGCGCGGCCTCGACACACCCTGGGGGTACGCGGGCACGCCCGCCCCGGGTCGGCCGGTGCTCAGCCGTGCGTGGTGATGCCGCCGTCGACGGGAATGACCGCACCGGTGAGGTACGCGCCGGCGCGCGACGACAGGTAGATGGCCGTACCGGCCATGTCCTCCGGGCGCCCGATGCGGCCCAGCGGCACCTGCTGTTCGATGGCGGCCCGGCTCTCCGGGTCGTCCAGCGCGAATGCCATCATCTTGCTCTCGAACGGGCCAGGCGCGATCGCGTTGACGGTGATCTGCTCGCCGGCAAGTTGGTGGGCCAGGCTGCGGGTGAGCATGTGCACGGCCGCCTTGGTGGCCGAGTACGCGTACACCTCCATCCACGGCACCCGAATGCCGTCGATCGACCCGATGTTGATCACGCGAGCCGGGTCGTCGGCGCTGGCGGCGGCGCGCAGCGCCGGCAGCAGCGCGGTGGTGAGCCGGAAGACGGCCTTGACGTTGACCGCCCAGAGCTTGTCGAACGCGGCCTCCGGGTAGGTCTCCAGCGGCGCGCCCCAGGTCGCCCCGGCGTTGTTGACCAGCACGTCGAGCCGGGGGAAACGGTCGCGCACGGCGGCGGCCAGGGTTTCGGCCCCGGCGTCGTCGCTCAGGTCGGCGGGAATGGCCTCGCAGCGGCCCTCGGCTGAGAGTTCCCTGGCGACCGCCTCGCAGACGTCCGCCTTGCGGGACGAGATGATCACATGGGCGCCGGCCCGGACGAAACCCTGGGCGATCATCAGACCGATCCCCCGCGAGCCGCCGGTGACCAGAACCGTCTTGCCTTCGACCGAGAACAGCTGCGTCATGCCCATCCCATCGGAGTCGGCGGGGTCCACCGGTCGGTCAGGCAACCGGCGGGGCGCCGGGCGGACCACGGACCGGACGGCGCTACCGCCGGGTAACGTAGCCCGGTGGCCGGGATGGGGACAAGCCCGATGACGCCGCGCCCGCGCCACCAGGCACCCCGACCGGGATGCGGTGACCTGCGGTTCGGGCTACCGTCGCAGGCGATGGTCTCCACCGATCCCTCCCCCGCGCCGCCGATCAGAACGACGTCACCCGCACCCGACGAGATAGCCACGTTCGCCCTGGCCGACCTCTCCGCCGACCCGGGCTGGCGTCGGCCGGTCATCGTCGAGCGGGAGTTGCTGATCCTCACCACGCGTCGGCACGGCGACGCCGAGCTCGACTTTCACCTGCTGCCGTGCCGGCCCGGCACACTGCTGCGGGTGCGCGCCGGCCAGGTGCTGCGCTGCCCCGGCCCCCAGTTCGACGCCACCGTGGTCTCCTTCGACCCCGAGGCGCTGCGCGGCTTCGACGTCGACCTGGACGAGCCCGTCACCTGGCGGCAGTTGGCCGGTGAGGACGAGGACGCGGTGATCACCGAGGTGAGCCAGCTGGCGGTGGACTGCCAGCGGCACCCCGACGGACGTACCGCCCGCGCGCTGCTCCGCCATCAACTGGCCGTGTTGCTGCTGCGGCTTGCCCTGGCCAATCCCGACCGGTCGACGCGCCGGCCTGAGGAGGAGACGTTCCGCCGGTTCTGCCGGGAGGTGGAGCACGGTTACCCGCACTCCCGGCGGGTGGAGGATTACGCCGCCGAGCTCAACTGCTCGGTGCGGACGCTGACCCGGGCCTGCCTGGCCAGCACCGGCCGCAGCGCCAAGCAGGTCATCGACGAGCGGGTGGCGTTGCAGGCCGCCCGTCTGCTCGCCGCGACCGACGAGCCGATCGCCCAGATCGGCCGGCAGCTCGGCTTCTCCGAACCCACGAACTTCGGCCGCTTCTTCGCCCGTGAGATCGGGGTCAGCCCCGGCGCGTTCCGGGCCGCGCGCGATCAGCCGGCGGCCGGCCGGGTGGTCCGACCCCGACCGCCAGCCGACCCGGCGGGCGCCAACGGCGGCCGATTCCGCCCCACCGCCCTTGCCGAACCGGCCAACGGCGGGCACACCACGCGACCCGGGTCGCCCGCCGGACCGGCGGCCGGCACCAGCCGGGCATGATGACAGGGTGCAGATTTCCGCGCGCGGCGACTACGCGGTACGAGCGGCGCTGAGCCTCGCCTCCGCGTACCCCTCGCTGCTGTCCACCCAGGCCATCGCCGCCGAGCAGGACATGCCCCGAAAGTTTCTCGAGGCGGTCCTGGCGGATCTGCGCCGGGCCGGCGTCGTGCGCGCCCAGCGCGGCGCCGAGGGTGGATACACGTTGGCACGCCCGCCGCGCGAGGTGACCGTCGGCGCCGTGCTGCGCGCCGTGGAGGGCCCGCTGGCCGGGGTACGCGGCCTGCGCCCCGAGGAGACCCAGTACGAGGGCGCGGCGGAGAACCTTCCCGGACTGTGGGTGGCCGTGCGCGCGGCGGTGCGGCGTGTGGTCGACGAGGTGAGCCTCGCCGAGATCGTCAGCGGTCGGCTGCCCGCCCACGTCCGCAAGCTCACCGCGCTGCCCGACGCGTGGGAACCACGCTGACGCGGTGCCACGTCACAGCGTCCGCACCACCTCCGAGGTGCTGAGCCGGGGCGGCCGCTCCCGCCAGGCGTCCGGGCCGGGACGGCCCACGTTCATCAGCAACAGTGTCTGGTGCCGCCCGTCGGGAAAGAACTCCCGGTTCACGGCGGCGGCGTCGAACCCGGTCATCGGGCCGGCGGCCAGCCCCGCCGCACGTACGCCCACCAACAGGTAACCGATCTGCAGGGCCGCGTTGAACCGGGCCTGCTCAGCCCGCACAGCCCGATCGGTGAGCCAGTCACGGGCCTGCGGGCGGTGCGGGAACAGCTCGGGCAGGCGCAGGTGGAAGTCCACGTCGGCGGCGAGGATCGCGGTCAGCGGGGCGCTGGCCGTCTTGGCCCGGTTGCCGCTGGAGACGTACGGCAGCAGCCGCGCCCGGGCCGCCGCGGAGCGGAGCAGCAGCACCCGTAGCGGCTGACCGTTGAGCGCGGTCGGCCCGTACCGGATCAGGTCGTGGATCGCCGCGACCTGGGCGTCGGTGACCGGCTCGTCGGTGAACGTGTTGGCGGTTCGGGCCGCCCGGAACAGCAGGTCCTGGGCGGCCCGGTCCAACGCGAGCAGGTCCGGTGTGGTCGGTGCACTCACGCCGGCACCGGCGGGACCGCCGTGGTGTACCCGCCCCGGTGGTGCACCAGGGGTGCGCCGTCGCCGCCGTCACCGAGCGCCAGCGGCTCGGCGATCACCAGCGTGTGGTCGCCGGCCGGCACCCGGTGCACCACCCGGCAGAGCAGCCGGGCCAGCACTCCGGTCAGCAGCGGCACCCCGAACGGTCCGGGCGTCCAGTCCCGGTACGCGGCGAACCGGTCGATGCCGCTGGTCGCGAAGACCGCTGCCGCCTCCCGCTGCCCCACGCCCAAAAGGTGCACCGCGACGTGCTCGGCGCGGGCGAGCACCGGCCAGCTCGACGACGCCACCCCGAGGCAGAACGAGACGAGCGGCGGGTCCAGTGACACCGACGTGAACGACGTGGCGGTGAACCCCGCCCGGATCGGCGCGCCGATCCCACCCAGGCAGGCGGGGTCGGTGGCGCGGGCGACCGCGGTGACCACGGTGACGCTGGTGGCCTGCCGCCGCAGCAGAGCGCGGAACAGGTCCTGGTTCACCGGTCGCAGCCCGGCCGCGTCCACCGCGGGGCGCTCCACGGTGGTCACGCCGACACCAGGGTCGACGCGGCGTACGCGCTGACCGGTCGGGGCAGGCCGTAGTGCTCGCGCAGCGTCCGGCCGGTGTACTCGCTGCGGAACAGCTTGCGGGCGCGCAGCACCGGCACCACGTGGTCGACGAAGTCGGCGAGCCCGCCGGGCAGGTGCGGCGGCATGATGTTGAAACCGTCGGCGGCTCCCTGGGTGAACCACAGCTCGATCTGGTCGGCGATCTGCTCCGGCGTGCCGGCGACCACCCGGTGACCCCGGCCGCCGCCGAGCCGGCCGATCAACTGCCGGACGGTGAGCCCTTCCCGTCGGGCCAGCTCGGTGACGAGCTGGTAGCGGCTCTGGTGGGCCTGCACGGTGTCGGCGTCCGGAAGCTCGGGCAGCGGTCCGTCCAGCGGCAGGCCGGTCAGGTCGATGCCGAGCATCCCGGAGAGCTGGGCGAGGGCGTACTCGGGGACGATCAGCTCCTCCAGCTCGGCGGCGAGGGCCTGCGCCTCGGCCTCGGTGCCGCCGATCACCGGGGCGATGCCGGGCAGGACCTTCACCAGGTCGGGGTCCCGGCCGGCGGCGGAGACCTGCCGCCGCAGCTCGGCGTAGAAACCCTGACCGTCGGCGAGGGTCTGCTGCGCGGTGAAGACCGCCTCGGCGTAGCGGGCGGCGAAGGCGATCCCGTCCGGCGACGAGCCGGCCTGCACCAGCAGCGGGCGGCCCTGCGGCGGGCGGGGGATGTTCAGCGGGCCACGGACCTGGAACTCCGGCCCACGGTGCGCCACCTCGTGCACGCGGTCGGTGTCGGCGAACACCCCGGTCGCGGTGTCGAAGACCAGCGCGTCGTCCTCCCAGCTGTCCCAGAGTTTGATCGCGACGTCGACGAACTCGGCGGCGCGCCGGTACCGGTCGGCGTGCGCGGGGTGGCTGTCCCGGTTGAAGTTGACCGCCTCCCGAACCTGTGCGGAGGTGACGATGTTCCAGCCGGCCCGGCCGCCGCTGAGGTGGTCCAGCGAGGCGAACTTGCGGGCGGTGTGGAACGGCTCGTTGTAGGTGGTGGAGACCGTGGCGATGAGACCGATGTGTTCGGTCACGGCGGCGAGCGACGCGAGCAGGGTCAGCGGTTCGAAGACCGCCTGGATGTTGTGCCGGGGGTTCGGCCCGACCGAGAGCCCGTCGGCGAGGAAGAGCGAGTCGAGGGTGCCGCGCTCGGCGATCCGGGCCAGCTCCTGGAAGTGCCGCACGTCGGTGACTCGACGCGGGTCGGTGCGGGGGTGCCGCCAGGCGGCCTCGTGGTGGCCGACGCCCATCAGGAACGCGTTGAGGTGCAGGGTACGAGTCATTGGTGTCTGTCCTATCCGGCGGAGACGTCGACGCGCCAGGTGGAGAAGCGACGTTCGAGGGCGACGAGGAGCTGGTTGACGACCAGGCCGATGGCGGAGATCGTGATGATCCCGGAGTACATGTCGGGGATCGCGAAGTTGTACTGCGCGTAGTTGATGAGGTAGCCGAGGCCGGCCTTCGCACCGACCATCTCGGCCGCGACCAGCACGAGGATCGAGTACGCCCCGGCCAGCCGGACGCCGGTGAAGATGGTCGGCACCGCGGCCGGCAGGATCACCTTCTGGAACAGCCGCAGGTGGTTGAGCCCCATCGAGCGGGCCGAGCGGATCAGTAGCGGGTCGACGCCCTTCACCCCGGCGATGGTGTTCAGCAGGATCGGCCAGGAGCACGCGTACAGCACCAGGGCGATCTTGGACGTCTCCCCCAGGCCGAGGATGAGCACGAAGACCGGCAGCAGGGCGAGCGCGGCGGTGTTGCGGAACACCTCCAGCAGGGGGCTGAGCAGCTCGGCGAGCGGCCGGTACCAGCCGATCAGCAGCCCGAGCGGGATGGCGGTGAGCACGGCCAGGCCGAGCCCGGCCAGCGACCGGGTGAGGCTCGCACCGACGTGCTCGGCGAGCTGACCGCTGCGCAGCAACTCCCACCAGGCCACCAGCACCTCGGACAGCGGGGGCAGGAAGACCCGGTCCACCAGCCCGAGCCGGGGCGCGCCCTCCCAGATCGCGGCCAGCGTGGCGATCGCGACGCTCCGGTGCAGCACCTTCCCGGTGCTGCCGAGCAGCCGAGCGACGAGGCCGGGAGCGCCGCCGTCGGCCGCCGCTCCGGGCGCGGTCGGTGGGCTCGCGAGTCGGGTGGGACGTTCGGCGATGTCAACCAACGCGGGCCTCCTCGGTGTGGCTGGCGCGGGTGCCTTCGGCCGCCTGGGCGGCGCGCACCTCGTCGCGCAGCAGGGTCCAGATCTGGTGCCGGTGGTGGCGGAACGCGTCGGTGGAGCGGACGTCCTCGACCGCGTCCCGATCGCCGAGGTCGATGTCGATGACTTCTTTGAGCCGTCCCGGCCGGGAGGTCAGCACCGCCACCCGCTGACCGAGGTACACGGCCTCGTCGATGCCGTGGGTGATGAAGACGATGGTCTTGCCGGTGCGGGCCCAGATCCGCACCAGCTCGTCCTGCAACGAGTCGCGGGTCTGCGCGTCCAGGGCGGCGAACGGCTCGTCCATCAGCAGCACGTCCGGGTCGTACGCGAGGCTGCGGGCGATGGCCACCCGTTGTTTCATTCCGCCGGACAGCTCGTGCGGGTAGCGGTCGGCGAACCCGCGCAGGCCCACCAGGTCCAGGTGGTGCTCGATCAGGGCAGCACGCTCGCCCCGGGGCACCCCCTTGGCCTCCAACCCGAACGCGACGTTGCCGGCGGCGGTGCGCCACGGCAGCAGCGCGTACTGCTGGAAGACGATGCCCCGGTCCAGGCCGGGGCCGGTGACGGGTCGACCGTCGACCAGCACCTGCCCCGCCGTCGGCTGGGTGAGGCCACCGAGCAGGTCGAGCAGGGTGGACTTGCCGCAGCCACTGGGGCCGACGACGACCAGGAACTCGCCGGGGCGTACCCCGAGGGTGACCTGGTCCAGCGCGGTGACCGCGCCGGCGCCGCCGCGCCGGGTGGCGCGGACCGGGAAGGTCTTGCTCACCCGATCAAAGAGGATCTTGTCGGTGCTCACGCGCCGCCGCCGTCCACGAAGGGGTTGAACCGGTTGGTGTAGAGGTCAACGGGCTTTGGCCGATCGCCCTTGAGCTCGCCCTCGGTGGCGAGCCAGTCGATCCAGGTGCCGAACTCCTGCTCGCTGATCACGCCGCCCCGACCGGCGACGCCGCTGCTCTTCCAGTACGCGACCAGCGACGGATCCTCGTTGCGGCCCCGTTTGGTGATGATGTCCCGCAGTCGGGCCACCACGCTCTCCCGGGGTTGGGTGCGGGCCCACTCGATGGCCTTGCCGACCCCGGTGACGAACGCCTTGACGGTCTCCGGGTTGCGTTTGATGAAGTCGTCGCGGAACACGTACGTACCGGCGCTGAACGCGCCGAGCAGCTCGTAGTCGGTGAACACGGTGCGGATGCCGCCGCCGGCGACCGCCTTGTCCCGGATGACTCCGCCGAGCACCGCGACGTCGATCTGCTTCTGTCGTAGCGACTGCTCGGTGTTGACCGGCGGCAGGGCGACCAGCTCGACCTGCTTGATCTCGGCGGGGGTGAGGCCACCGCGGGCGAGCCAGGTCTTGAGCACGGCCTCGGCGTGCGCGCCGAGGGTGTTCATGCCGACCTTCCTGCCGATGAGGTCACGAGGACTGCGAATCGGGCTGTCGTCGAGCACGTAGTAGCCCTGGAAGGTCTGCGCGTCGGAGCCGTAGTAGCTGACCACGGCGGTGATCGGGGCGTTGGCGGCGGCGAGCTTGACGATGGCGCCGTTGAACGCGCCGCCGAAGTCGCTCTGCCCGGTGGCGGTGGCCTGGATGTCCTGCGGGCCGCCGGTGACGTTGCCGATCCATGTGAGCCGGACGTCGCCGAGGTAGCCGAGGTCGGCGGCGAGTTCGGGGAGGGTGACCTGACCGACCGAGCCCTGGTAACGCAGCTCGGTGGCCTGACCGCCGCCGGCTGCGGCGTCACCACCGCACCCGGCCGTGCCGGTGAGCAGAGCCAGCGTGGCAGCGGTGGCGAGGGTACGCAGGGCAGTACGACGGGGTGGGGACATGAGGAGTCTCCTGATCTGTCCACGGTGGGAGCGAGAACGCCCGAATGCGAGCGCGAAGGCACGCCGCTCCGCGATGAGCGGGCGAGCGGTGTGAGTGCGGCGATGGAGCCGAGCCGGATGGACCGGTCAGCTCAACAGAGCGCGCTCGCGTGCCGGACCAGGTCGACGTGCACGCAAGCGGTGAGGAGAAGCTCATCCCGCTGCGACATGACCTCATGCTGCCGGGGGTTGGATCGACCGGTCAACGGTCTTCCAGAAGGTGAGACTTCTATCGCTGCCGATGTTACGAAGCGCCCCGAGCAGCGTTTACCGTGCCGCAACACCTATCTGTTGACTAGAGATTCTGGTGCGTGGCGGGCACCGTCCAGGACAGACAGCGAGAGGGTTTCAAAAGCTACCGGTTCGGGCATGTTCGATCTCGACACGGCAGGGAACGGTGACGAGGGGAGTCCTCCGATGGGCCTCATGTTTCGTAAGCGCAAGAAGTACGGTCCGATCATCCTGAACTTCACCGAGAACGGCTTCTCCTCGTGGAGCATCAAGATCGGGCGCTGGTCCTGGAACTCCAAGGCTCGGGCACACCGGGTCGACCTGCCGGGTCCGCTGTCCTGGAAGCAGGACAAGTCCCGGTCGTAAGCCTCCCGGGAGTCGAGCGGGGTGCCGGTGATTCACCGGCACCCCGCTCGGCGTCTGCGGGGTGGGGCGCTCAGCGCGCCAGGGTGATGATCTCGTCCCCGGCGAGCCGGCCGGATGCGCGGTCGCGTCGCACGTCGCCCGCGTCGAGCAGGTCGGCGAGCGCCCGGTTGGCGTCGGCGGCCCGGTAGACGGTCGTGGTCAGGGTGTGCCGGCGCAGCTCGGTGACCAGCCGCGGCCCGCCCGCCCGCAACTCGGCCAGCAGCTCGTGGGCCAGCGGTTCGAGGTCGGGATCGCCGACCACGTCGACAGTTGCGCCCATCGGGTCGGCCGGGTCGCGGTAGTTCACGTCGAGGTCCGCGCCGACCGCCCAGAGCGCGTCGCGGACCGCCTCCAGGCTCCGGTCGGAGCGGCTGCCGAACGCGATCACACCGGCGGCCTCGCCGCCGGGCAGCACCGGTGCCACCTCGGCGACCAGGGGGAAGCCGGCGGAGACGAGCGCGTCTCGGGCGCTGTCGCCGGTGTGCAGCAGCAGCTCTCCGGTCCGGCCGTTGGTCGCGGCGGTGAGCAGCTTCGGCGTCACCGCGCCGGGCAGGTCCACGAAGGTGAACAGCGGCGCGCCGGCCGCCCCGGCGGCCTTCACCGCGACCGGCAGCCGGTACGGGTCGCCGGGCAGCAGGTGCACGGTGACCTCGGCGGGCAGCTCCGCCTCGATCGGGCCGAGTCGGGCCGGCAGGTCGGCGGCGGCGTCGGCCAGCACCAGCACCGTCACCTGCCGGCCGCGCACCTGGTCGCCGTGCGTGGCGACCAGGCGCAGCACGGCCTCCGCGCTGCCCGCGTCGGCGCCCGCGAGGGCGATGGTCGCCCGCCGGGAGCGGTGCAGGGCCGCGGGCAGCCAGGTCGTCAACTGGCGGACCAGCAGCTCGCGGAGGAAATCAGTGGTCCGGTCGGTCGGCATCGGTCCGTTCTACCGTACGGGCGGTCAGGCCGGGACGGAGATCCCCACCCCGCCGCGGGTCTGCCCGCCGTAGCGTTGCCGCTCGGCGTCGAGGTCGAGCCGGCCGATCTGCTTGCGGGCGGCCAGCGTGGCGTCGTCGAGCCGGTCGGCCGGGACCAGCCAGACCACCTCGAACTCCAGGCCGTCCGGGTCCTGCCCGTAGAGGCTCTTGGTGGTGCCGTGGTCGGAGGTGCCGACCAGCGCGCCAGCGGCGGTGAGCCGCTCTGCGGTGGCAGCCAGCTCGTCGAGGGTGTCCACCTCCCAGGCCAGGTGGTAGAGGCCGACCGTGCCCCGGCCGGCGGTCGAGCGCCCGGCGCCGGCACCGATCTCGAACAGCCCGAGGTCGTGGTCGTTGGTGGAGTCGGGCGCCTGGAGGAAGGTGGCGCCCCGAAAGCCGTCCGGGGTCATCGCCACCGGGCGAAAGCCCAGCACGTCGCGGTAGAAGGCGACGCTGCGGGTGAGGTCACTGACGTAGAGGACCGCGTGGTTGAGCCGGTGGATTCCCATGAACCGAGGCTAGCGCGTTTTAGTTGAGCGTTCAACTATCGCGAGTATGATGGCGGTCATGACCCGCTGGCTCGACTCCGACGAGCAGCGCACCTGGCGCGCGTTCCTCACCGCCTCCCGGGCGCTGATGGACACGCTCGACCGCGAGCTGCAACGCGACGCGGGCATGCCGCACGCGTACTACGAGATCCTGGTCCGGCTCTCCGAGTCTCCCGGCCGTCGCCTGCGGATGAGCGACCTGGCCGAGGCCGCCGGGTCGTCACGCAGCCGGCTCTCGCACGCCGTGGCCCGGCTGGAGGCGGCCGGCTGGGTTCGCCGCGAGGAATGCCCCACCGACCGACGCGGGCAGGTCGCGCTCCTCACCGACGAGGGTTTCGCCACCCTCGCGGCCGCCGCACCCGGCCACGTCGCGGGAGTACGCCGGCACCTGTTCGACGCGTTGAGCCCGGCCCAGGTCGACCAGCTGCGCCGGATCAGCGAAACGTTGTCCGAGCACCTGACCGGATCCTGACCAATCGACATCGTCGCGGGTCTTGTACTTACCGTCGTCAGATGAGCACGATGGGGCGTGTCTTCCGGCTTCGGTGAACTGACTGATCAGGCGCACCACCTCGTGTCAGCCGGCGATCTCGCCGGCGCGCAGCAGCTACTCTCCGACGCGCTCACCGACGCCGATCCCCGCCCCGCCAACGCCACCCCCGAGCTGGCCGAGGCGGCCAGCCTCCAGGCACGGGTGCTGATCGCCCTCGGTGAGCCGCACTCGGCCCGGGGATGGGCTGCCTTCGCGTACGCGGCCACCACCCGACTGCACGGCCGCTCCGACCCGCGCACGGTGGCCACCGCGGCGACCCTGGCCGCGGTGCTGCACCGGGTCGGCAGTCACTCCCGGGCCGCCCGGCTCTACCAGGACGTCATCATCGAGCTGACCGCGCAGGACGGCCCGGAGTCGCTGCGGGTGCTCGCCGCGCACGCCGACCTGGCCACCGTCGAATACGCGCGCGGTCAGTGCACGGTGGCCCGTGACCGACTCCAGGACGCCTGGGAGCTGCACCGCGAGGTGTACGGCGACGGGCACCCCAGCGGCATCAAGATGCTGGCACGGCTGGGAGCCATGCAGCGTGACTGCGGCCAGTTCGCCGAGGGACACGACAACCTGGCGTTGGCCCGTGAGCTGTGCCGGCAGCACCTGCCCGCCGACGACCCGCTGGCCGCGCAGGTGGCGGCCCTGGCGCGGGCGGCCGCCAATCCCGACCACGCCTGCGCCGACAATCCGCCCACAGCCCGGGACACGCCAGTGGTGCCGGCGGCCCGCGTCGCGCCGCCCGAGAATGGGCGGGCCGAGACCGGCTACCACCCGCCAGCGCCGCCACCAGCACACGCTGGACCGTCGGCGGCGGGAGGGACGGTCCCGAATCCCCGAGCGCCAGCCGACGAACCAGTCGGGTCGACGGGCACCAGGTGGCCGCCCGAGCCGGCGGACGAGCCCGCTTCCCACGCCACCGACACCCCGGTGCCCCCGTCGGTGGTCGGGCTGGCCGGCGGCGCGGAGGAGCAGTCCGGCGTGTACCGGCTACGCCGACCCGACGCGCGCCCCGACCCATACACGCCGTCTGACCCGTACGCGCCGCTCGAGCCGTACACGCCGTCCCGTTTGCTGCCGGTGCCCGTGCATCGGGCGCCGCCGGCGCAGCGCAACCGGCTGGTGCCGGTGCTGGTGGCCGGCGTGGTCGTGGTGCTGCTCGGCGCGGCCGCGGTGATCGCCGGGGTGGCCCGGGTCGACGGCGACGACGAGCCGACCCCTCCACCGGCGAGTGTCTCCCCCACCGCCGGTTCGCCGGTCACCACGGCGCCCGCCCCGGCCGGCTCCGCGGCCACGTCGGCTCCCGTCGCAGCACCGCCCGGCAGCCCGCCCGGTGCGGTCACCCTGCGCGACACCCGGGACAGCATCGCGCTGCGCTGGACCTACCCGGCCGGCAGCGAGGGCCCGGTGGTCATCGCGGGCGGCCGCACCGGCCAGGAGCGCAACGTCTTCGCGACACTGCCCGCCGGCACCACCAGCTACGTCATCTACGCGCTCAACCGCACCAACGACTACTGCTTCACCGTCGCCGTCGTCTGGTCCACCGACACCGTGGCCAGCTCCGAGCAGGTCTGCACCCGCCGCCGCTGACCCGCCCCGGGTGGGCGGGGCACGGCCGCCGTCACGGCGCGTCGATTGCCGGCTCCGGGTCATTTCCGGCCGGCAATGCCGGCAGCAGCAGGCACACCCGTAGCCCTCGCTGCCCCGGGGCGTCGGTCAGGGTGATGCTGCCGCCGGCGCGTCGCACCAGTTCCCGCACGATGGCCAACCCCAGACCGGCACCGCCGTCGTCGCGGGCCCGTCCGTCATCCAGCCGGGTGAACCGGTCGAAGACCCGCTCCCGGTCCGCCGCCGGGATACCCGGGCCGTCGTCGGTCACCGTCACCAGGTGGAAGGCCGCGGCCCCCGGCCCGATCGACCGCCACACCGCCGCCGGCACCGCCTCGGCGGCGAGCACAACGCTGCCGTACGCGTGCCGGACCGCGTTGTCGACCAGATTGGCCAGCACACGACGCAACTCGTCGACGTTCCCGGTCGTCCAGAGCGGGCCCAGCGGCAGCGCCAACCGCACCGGCGGCGACGGGTAGCGGGCGGCGACCTCGGCCAGCAACGCGCCCAGCTCCACCGGGCCGGTCCCACGGGCCGGTGGAGTCTCGTCCAGGCGGGCCAGCAACAGAAGGTCGTCGACCAGTCGGCTCAGCCGGTCGGTGTCGGCGAGCAGGTTGGCGGTCACCGCCGTCCAGTCCGTCCGGTCGGCGAGACGCTGGGCCACCTCCAACTCGGTCCGGATGTTGGTCAACGGGCTGCGCAGCTCGTGTGCGGCGTCGGAGACGAACGCCCGCTGCCGGAGCCGGGCCGATTCCAGCCGGTCCAGCATGCCGTTGAGGGTGACCGCCAGCCGGTGGATCTCATCGGCCGACGCGGGCACCGGCAGCCGGCCGGCACCGGCCCGCCCGGTGATCTCCTCAGCGCCTCGACGTAGCGCCTCGACCGGCCGCAGAGTCGCGCCCACCACCCGCCACGCCACCCCGGCGAGCACCGCCACCAGCAGCGGAAACGCCACCAGCAGGATGGCCCGGACCACGTGGGTGCTGTGCCGCACGTCGGCCATCGAGCGGGCGACCAGCACGGTGAGCGGGTCCGCCGCGGTGCCGGCGGGTACGGTGACCACCCGCACCGGGCCGGCGAGCCCGACCCGCTCCGCCGGCACCTCCAGCCGCTGCCGATGGTCGCGGTCCAGCCGCTCCGGGCGGACCATCGGCACCAGCCGGTCGGCATCGATCGAGGCGGCCCTGATCCGCCCCTGCGCGTCGACGACCTGGACGCGGACCTGCCCACCGGCCACCGGCAGCGGGTCGGGCAACGCGTCCTCGGCGGCGAGCAGGGCGACGGCGTCGGCGGTCCGGAACGCCTCGGTGTCGACCGTCCGTTGGAGCACGAAGCCGAGCGCGCCGAGCAGCACCACCCCACCCAGGGCCAGCCCGACGGTGAGACCGAACACTCCGATCGCCATGAGCCGCCCCCGCAGCCCGAGCACCGGCACCCAGTGCCACGGCCGGCGGGCGCGCGCCGGGCCGTCGACGGTCACGTCGCCAGCCGGTAACCGGCACCCCGGACCGTCTCCAACCGGTCCCGGCCGAGCTTGCGGCGCAGGTAGCCGACGTACACCTCGACTGCGTTCGGCGCGGTGTCCAGGCTCGCGTCCCAGACGTGGTCCAGCAACTCGGTCTTGGAGACCACCTGGCCGGGCCTGCGCATCAGGTAGTCCAGCAGCGCGAACTCCCGCGCGGTCAGCGCCACCTCGGCGTCCGCCCGGGTCACCCGTCGACGGGCCGGATCGAGTCGCAGGTCACCGACCGCCAGCACCGTCGGACGTTCCGGCGCGCCCCGACGCAGCAGCGCCCGTAGCCGGGCCAGCAACACCACGTACGAGAAGGGTTTGGTCAGGTAGTCGTCGGCGCCGCAGTCGAGGCCGTCGGCCTGGTCGTACTCGCCGTCCTTGGCGGAGAGCATCAGCACCGGCAACCAGTGCTGCTCCGCGCGCAGCCGCCGGACCAGCTCGTAGCCGGAGAGGCCGGGCAGCATCACGTCGAGGATCATGGCGTCGTACCCGCCGTGCCGGGCCGCGTCCAGGCCGGCCGGGCCGGTCCCCGCCACATCCACCGCGAACCCCTCCGCCTGCAAACCACGTTGCAGGGCAGCCGCCAACCGGGCCTCGTCCTCCACCACCAGCAACCGCACGAGTCAAGGGTGCCACCCGGGTCAATCGTGGCGGTTCGGCGTCCTCAGCACGTTCACAGCGCCGAGGGGGCAGGATGGCCGAAGGAGGTGCCACACCATGTCCGTTCTGAGAAGCCGTCCCGTCCTTCGTTGGCTGGTCCCGGCCACCGCGGCCGTCGCCGTCATCGGCGGTGGCGCGGCGATCGGCACGTTCGCCGCCGAGGCCGAGCCGAGCCTGCCGCCCCGTACCGCCGCTCAGCTCCTGGTCGACCTGCAGACCTCCCGGCTGGAAGGTCTGTCCGGGACCGTCGTGCAACGCGCCGACCTCGGCCTGCCACCACTCGTCGGGCTGGTCCCCGGCAACGAGCTGACCACCCTGCTGACCGGCACGCACACCCTGCGGGTCTGGTATTCCGGCCCGGATCGCCAGCGGGTCGCGCTGCTGGACACCCTCGGCGAGCAGGACGTGATCCGCAACGGCCGGGACCTGTGGACCTGGCAGAGCCGTACCAACACCGCCAGCCACCGCACGCTGGGCGACGCCGGGGCCGAGAAGCCGGCTCCGGATGCCGTGCCGAGCATGCCGGCCACCCCGCAGCAGGCCGCCGACCTGGCGTTGGGCGCGATCGACCCGAGCACCGAGGTCAGCGTCGGCCGGTCGGCCACCGTCGCCGGGCAGGACGCGTACGAGCTGGTGCTCCAGCCGCGCGACAGCGCTTCCCTGGTGCACCAGCTGCGGATCGCCATCGACGCCAAGCAGCACGTACCGCTGCGCTTCGAGGTGCTCGCGAAGGGCAGCGACCAGCCGGCGTTCGAGGTGGCCTTCACGCAGGTCGACTACCGCCGCCCCGACGCCGACCAGTTCACCTTCAACCCGCCGCCCGGTGTGACCGTCACCGAGGAGAAGACGGAGCGGCCGGCCGCGGGCAAGCCCGCCCGCGTCGGCCCGGCGGGTGATCCGCAGGTACGCGCAGTGGGCTCCGGCTGGACCACCGTGCTGGTCGCCCGTCTCGACCGTGCCCTGGGCGGCAAACCGGCCGACGCGAAGCCGGGTGTGCCACCGGCTGCCGGCGCGCCGGACGTGGACGTGGACGTGGACGTGCCCAAGCTGCTCGGAGCGCTGCCGGCGGTCAGCGGCGACTGGGGCAGTGGTCGGCTGCTCACCGGCAAGCTGTTCAGTGTCCTGCTCACCGACGACGGCCGGGTGCTCGCCGGCGCCGTCACGCCGGAGCGGCTCTACCAGGTCGCCCGCGGCTGACCTGACTGTGAGCATGGCGGGGTCGGTTCAGCAGTGGTGAGCTGATAGCTGGCAGTGGTGGGCGTGACTCTTGGCCTGACTGGCTTTGTGCCTTTGGCTGGACTTGTCCGTCCGCTGCTGCCGGCGCCGGCCCGGCG
Source organism: Micromonospora sp. CA-259024 (assembly GCF_050936255.1). NCBI lineage: Bacteria > Bacillati > Actinomycetota > Actinomycetes > Micromonosporales > Micromonosporaceae > Micromonospora > Micromonospora sp. CA-259024. The sequence continues at coordinate 3,762,670 of NZ_JBNJND010000001.1, forward strand.
GGAGACGTTTGGCCTGATCAGGAGCTTGACCGCCAGTTAGCGGCTGGCGTGTCTCATCACAGTCCTGCCATCTCCGCACCGGACCGGACCTTTGCGTCCCCACGGTGAGGAGAGAACGCATGTCCATGCTGGCAGATCTGGTCGAGGTCGTCATCGGCGTCGACACGCACAAAGACACCCACACCGCTGCGCTGCTCGATACCCGCACCGGCGGGGTCTTGGCGCGGATCACGGTCAACACCGACGCAGACGGCTACGCGCAGCTGGTGGCCCTGGCCGGACAGCATTCAGGGCTGCGGGCCTGGGCCCTCGAGGGCTCCGGCGGCTACGGCGCCGGCCTCGCCCGACACCTGGCCGATGCCGGTGAGCTGCTCGTCGAACTGGACCGGCCGCTGCGACCGGCCCGCCGGGCCGGGGCGAAGTCTGACCCGATCGACGCCGAACGCGCCGCCCGCGACGCCCTGGCCCGCACGCGGCTGGCGCAGCCCAAGACCGGCGCGCAACGAGCAGCACTGCAGGTGCGGCTGACCGCCCGCCGAGCGGCCGTGGAAGCCAGTGCTGACGCTCAGCGGCAGCTGCACGCGTTGGTGATCACCGCTCCCGAGGTGGTGCGGGCCCGCTTCCGCGGCCAGAGCACCCGGGCCATGCTCACCACCGCCACCCGACTACGCCCCTCCAGCAGCGCGGATATCGACGTGTTCACCTGCCTGACCGTGCTGCGCGACCTCGCTCGCCGCGTCCGCTTCCTCGAAGCCGAAGCCGCCGAACACGAAAGGGCGATCCGCACGATCGTCCGCTCCTGGCGACCCGACCTACTCGACCTCACCGGAGTCGGACCGATCGTTGCCGCCACCGTGCTCACCGCCTGGTCCCACCCCGGACGCTGCCGAAACGACGCCGCGTTCGCCATGCTCGCCGGCGCCGCCCCGATCCCCGCATCATCAGGAAAGACCATCCGCTACCGGCTCAACCGCTCAGGCGACCGCCAACTCAACCGCGCCCTGCACACCATCGTCCTGACCCGCCTACAACGCGACCAGGACACCCGCGCCTACGCCGAACGGCGCCGCGCCCAAGGCAAAACCGACCGAGAGATCAAACGCTGCCTCAAACGCTACGTCGCCCGCGAAATCTACCGACGCCTCGAAACCCCACCCCAAACACTTGACCCGGCATAGGAGCGTCCTACCGGTGCTCGCGCGCCGGGTCGACCCACCGGTCGGCCCGGCGTCGTCGTGTCCGGCCGGTGCCGGAGTCAGGGGATGGCGGTGGCGCCGAGGGCGGTGAGGTAGGCGTCGGCGAGCACCGCGTGGCCGGGCAGGTGCGGATGGACCCGGTCGTCGGCCCAGCGCTTCGCCGGGCTGACCGCCAGCACCCGGTCGAACGCAGCCTGGTTGGGCACGTGCACCGCGTCGAACTCGGCGGCCAGCCCCGCCACCACGGCCGCGTACCGGTCGGTTTCGGCGCGTTGCGGGTCGCGACGGTCCGCCTCGATGAGGAACGGGTCACCGAGGATCAGCCGGCAGCCGGTGGCGGCAACCGCCCGACGAAGCAGGTCACGCAGGGTGCGCTCGTACTCGTCGATGCCGACGGCCTCGTCCGACCGGTCGCCGTAGCGCCGCCAGATGTCGTTGATACCGATCAGCACCGAGAGCCAGTCGGGGCGCTCGGCGATGGCGTCGTCATCCCAGCGGGCCGCCAGGTCGCGGACGGTGTTGCCGCTCACACCCCGGTTGATCCACTCCAGCTCCAGCTCGGGGTGCCGCGCGCCGACCAGGGCACGCACCAGGCTGACGTAGCCGCTGCCGTAGGGCGCGGCGGCGTCGCGCCGGCCACAATCGGTGATGCTGTCGCCGATGAAGACCACCCGTTGCCCGGTTCGCAGGAGCATCCGCCGTCACCTCGCGATCACCGGCGCGCCGACCCGCCCGGCTTGGTGAGAACCGACGGAACGCGCTATCTTCAACAGTTCGAGGACACAAAAAAGAACGGCTAAAAGCCGTTCCTGCAAACGATTCTAATCTTTAGGGAGACGGCTTGTCAAGGCACTCCGGCGGTTCCGGCGAATTGCCGCTCGACGACGAGATCGGTCGCGAGCAGGAGTACGTCTCGATGCTCTACGACCGGCTGGACGGGCTGCGTGAGCAGGCCGCCCACCGGCTCACCGCCGAGCTGCGCAACACCGGCGGCACCCTCCAGGACCGCTCGCAGCGGGACAGCTCGGTAGCGATGTACGCCGATCAGGTCGAGCAGTTCTCCGCCGTGGAGAACGGGCTCTGCTTTGGCCGCCTCGACGGCGACGACGACTCCCGCCACTACATCGGCAGGATCGGCATCTTCGACACCAGTGGTGACTACGACCCGCTGCTGATGGACTGGCGGGCCCCCGCCGCCCGCCCGTTCTACCTCGCCACCGCCGCCAACCCGCAGGGCGTACGCCGCCGACGGCACCTGCGCACCCGCCAGCGCAAGGTGACCGGCCTCAACGACGAGGTGCTCGACATCGACACCGCCTCCCCCGGCGCCCACGAGGAGCTGACGGGTGAGGCGTCGTTGCTCGCCGCGCTCAACGCGGGTCGCACCGGCCGGATGCGCGACATCGTCGAGACCATCCAGGCCGAACAGGACGAGATCATCCGTGCGGAGCTGCCGGGCGTGATGGTCGTCCAGGGCGGTCCTGGCACCGGCAAGACCGCCGTCGCGCTGCACCGGGCGGCGTACCTGCTCTACACGCACCGCCGCGAACTCTCCAGCCGGGGCGTGCTGCTGGTCGGCCCGAACGCGACCTTCCTGCGCTACATCTCCCAGGTGCTGCCGACGCTGGCCGAGACCGGCGTGCTGCTGCGTACCCAGGGCGACCTCTTCCCGGGGGTGAGCGCCCAGCGCGCGGAGCCCGCCGAGACGGCCGCCCTCAAGGGCCGGGCCGTGCTGGCCGAGGTGCTGGCGCTGGCCGTACGGGACCGGCAGTGGGTGCCCGACGAGCCACTGGAGATCGAAGTCGAGCGGGAGGTGCTCACCCTCGACCCGGAGACCGTGCGCACCGCCCGGGACCGGGTCCGCCGCACCGACCGGCCGCACAACCTGGCACGGGCGCTGTTCGACGTGGAGATCGTGCACGCGCTCGCCGATCAGGTTGCCGAGCGGATCGGCGCCGACCCGCTGGGTGGGGACAACCTGCTCGACGAGGCCGACCGGGCCGAGATCCGCCGGGAGCTGCGCGACGAACCGGAGATCCGGGCCGCCCTCGACCGGCTGTGGCCGGTGCTCACTCCGCAGCGCCTGCTCGCCGACCTGTACGCCGACCCGGACCGGATCGCCACCGCCGCGCCGATGCTCACGGCTGAGGAGGGGGCGTTGCTCCATCGGCAACCGGGTGGCTGGACGCCGGCCGACGTACCGCTGCTGGACGAGGCCGCCGAACTGCTCGGCGAGGACGAGCGGGCCGCCGCCGCCCGCCGGGATCGCATCCGCATGATGGAACGGGAGTACGCCGAGGGCGTGCTCGAGATCGCCCGGGGCTCCCGTTCGATCGACGTCGAGGACGAGGCCGAGGGCGGTGAGATCCTCGGCGTGACCGACCTGATCGACGCGGACCGGCTGCTGGAACGGCAGGAGGAGTCCGACCGCCTCACCACCGCGCAGCGGGCCGCCGCCGACCGGACCTGGGCGTTCGGCCACGTCATCGTGGACGAGGCGCAGGAGCTGTCCCCGATGGCCTGGCGCCTGCTGATGCGCCGCTGCCCGAGCCGGTCGATGACCATCGTCGGGGACGTCGCGCAGACCGGCGCGCTCAGCGGCACGCCGTCCTGGGCGGACGCCCTCAGCCCGTACGTGGCACAGCGGTGGCGGCTGACCGAGCTGACGGTCAGCTACCGCACCCCCGCCGAGATCATGGCGGTCGCCGCCGACGTGCTGGCCGAGATCGACCCGACACTGCGGCCGCCGCGCTCGGTGCGGGAGAGCGGCGTACCCCCGTGGGACCGGGCGGTGCCCGACGAGCAGTTGGCGGCGGAACTCGTCTCGGCGGCCGCCCGGGAGGCAGCCGGGCTGACCGAGGGCCGGCTCGGTGTACTCGTGCCGGCCGGTCGGGTCGACGAGTTGGGATCGGCGGTGACCGCCGCGTTGCCGGAGGCCGCCGTGGGCGAGCATCCGGAGTTGGAGAGCCGGGTGGTGGTGCTGACCGTCGCACAGGCCAAGGGGCTGGAGTTCGACTCGGTGCTGGTCGTCGACCCGGACCGGATGGTGGCCGAGTCGCCACGCGGACGCAGCGACCTGTACGTCGCGCTCACCCGCGCGACCCAACGCCTGGGCATCCTGCGCCCCAGCAACTGACCGGACCCCGAGAGCCGCGCCGCCCCCGCCGAACGAGTAATCGGCGGGGGCGGCGCGGTGGCGTCGCTCGGTAGGTCAGTCGCCGACCGTCCGGTCCCTGATGGACTTGGCCGGACCGGTCGCGGACGTGGACTGGTCGCTGGTGCCGCCGCCCATCGGGGTGCTCAGGCCGCCGGTGGTGGCATCGCCGGTCGTCGTCGGGGCGACCTTGCCCCGGTGCCGCTCCGGCTGCCGCGCCACCCGGCGCACGCTCGCCGGACCGGCGGTGCCACCGGTGGTGGTGACCGCGCCCTGCCCCCCGACGGGGCCACCGTCGCGCAGCACCTGCGGATCGACCCGTACCTTCGCCGGATCGTCCGGGTCGTCGCGCTGGATCTGGCTCTGCACATCGGTGCGAGGCACCGTCACCTCGTCGACGGCGCCCTTGCCGTACACGCCGCCAGCGATCCGATCCTCGGCCTGGCGGGCGGCATCCTGCCGCATGTCGTCCTCACGCACGTCCATCACCTCGCAGAAGCTGTGGAACTGACTGCGTGCCCGACCACCGGCCGGCCAAACCCGGTGTGACCGGGAGGTGGTCCACGGCGGTTCACCGCCACGCCGCCCGCTGGCCGCCTGCACGCCGCCGACGATGTCCATGCTGTCCGGCGACCGGTGGGAGATGCCCGCCGACAGGAGGGAATGACAGCGTGCGCACAGTACGGCGTACCGCAGTCGCGGCCCTGGTGGCCGCGACCGTGACGACCGGGCTCGCGGTGCCCGCCCAGGCGAAGCCGCGACCGGACCGGACATTCGACGTGCAGGCCCACCGGGGCGGCCTCGGGCTGCGGGTGGAGAACACCCTCGCCTCCTTCGGCAACGCCCTCCAGCTCGGGGTGAGCACCCTCGAACTGGACGTGCAGATCACCGAGGACGGCCAGGCCGTGGTCACCCACGACCGGAAGATCAGCGGCACCAAGTGCGTCGACACCACCCCGGTGACGCCCGGCGACCCGGAGTTCCCGTACGTCGGGAAGTACGTCAACACGCTCACCCTGGCCCAGGTGCGCTCACTCGACTGCGGCTCGAAGACGCTCTCGGACAAGCCCGGCCAGGTGGCCGTCCCGGGGGCCCGGATGCCGTTGCTGCGTGAGGTTTTCGCGCTGGTCAACCGCTACCAGGCGAAGGACGTGAAGCTCAACGTCGAGACCAAGGTGGAGGCCGGCGCGCCGACCGAGACCGCGCCCCGTGAGCAGTTCGTCCGGGTCACCGCGGCCGAGGTCCGTGCCGCCGGGCTGCTCAAGCAGGTCACCATCCAGAGCTTCGACTGGGGCGCGCTGATGCGCATGCGCCAGGTCGAGCCGAAGCTGCCGCTGGTGGCCCTGACCAACTACGACTTCCTTCAGACCGGCCAGCCGGGCGCCTCGCCGTGGCTCGGCGGGCTGGACATCGACGACTTCGGCGGGGACCCGATCCGGGCCATCCGCAGCTTCGGCGCCAGCGCCTTCTCGCCGGTGCACGGTATGCCGCAGAACGGCACGGTCACCGACCCCGGCTACAAGCCGTACGTCACCAAGGAGATGGTCGCCCAGGCGCACCGCTACGGGATCAAGGTGATCCCGTGGACGGTCGACGACGTGCCGACCATGGCCAAGCTGATCGACGACGGCGTGGACGGCATCATCACCGACTACCCGGACCGGCTGCGTGGCCTGCTGGCGCAGCGCGGCTACCAGCTGCCGAAGGCGTACACGGCGCCGTTCGACATCCAGGCGCACCGCGGCGGTCGGGCCACCCAGCCGGAGAACACCCTGCCGGCGTTCTCGAACGCGCTGTCCAACCGGGCCATCTCCACGCTGGAGCTGGACACCGGCGTGACCGCCGACGGCAAACTCGTGGTGCTGCACGACCGCACCGTGAACGGGTCGCACTGCATCGACACCGCCCCGGTACGCCCCGGTGACCCTCAGTTCCCCTACGTGGGCAAGCCGGTACACGAGCTGACCCTGGCGCAGCTCAAGACCGTCGACTGCGGCACGAAGACCCTGCCCGAGCTGCCCGCGCAGGTGCCCGCGCCGGGTGCCCGGATCCCGACCCTGGACGAGGTCTTCGCCCTGGTGAAGGCAAGTGGCCGCACCGACGTCGGAATGAACATCGAAACGAAGATCAGCCCGGTGGTGAACGACACCGAGCCGTACCGCAGCTTCACCCGCAAGCTGGTCGACGCGGTCCAGCGTGCCGGTTTCACCAACCGGGCCACCATCCAGTCGTTCGACTGGCGCACCATCACCTACGCCCGCCAGCTCGACCGGCGGATCGGCACGGTCGGCCTGGTCTGGCAGTACGGCCCGGCCGAGTGCGCGACCCTCGCTGACGAGTGCTCGCTGCAGGCGGTCTACGGCAACCCCTCGGTGAAGAGCCCGTGGACCGGTGGACTGGACTGGTGGAAGTACCAGGACCTGGGCAAGCTGACCCGGGCCGCGGGCGCCGGCACAGTGTCCGCCAACTGGCAGGTGCACGACCCGAAGCAGGGCACCGTGGCCTCGGCCGACTGGTACCTGCGGGAGAACCCGGCGTACTTCCACGGACCGGACGTCCGGACCCTGCAGACGCGGTACGACCTGAAGGTGATCCCGTACACCGTCGATGACGCAAAGGTGATGCAGCGGGTCATCGACCTGGGCGTCGACGGCATCATCACCGACGACCCGGACCTTCTGGTGAGCGTCGCGATCCGCAACGGCCTGCGCTGACCCGCTGACCACCCGACCGCCGGCCGGATTTCCGGCCGGCGGTCGGTGTTACCTGCTGCCGGGCCTCGGGTAGTCGGGGGGTGTCCCCGCCGTGAAAGCGAACCGTGCCGTGGCCGAAACGCGGTAGCGGGGCGAGGGAATGCAGGTACGACTCATCGCATCCTGAGGAGGACCAGATGAGCACGCAGGCTGCTTCCACCCGGCCGATGAACCGGCCCATGAACGACCCGCAGCATCCCGCCGCGATGCGGGAGACGCAGCAGATGCCGATCATGCACGACGGGCGTCGCAACGACATGCAGGCACCCGGTACGGAGACCAAGCAGGCGTTCAAGACCACCGAGTTCTGGATCTACCTGATCGCGGTGGCCGCCGTACTGGGCGCCTCGCAGGTCGTCGGGAAGAACTCGGCTGGGGTGGACATCTTCCGGGCCGACAACGCCTGGTTCCTGATCACCCTGCTGACGCTGGGCTACCTCGGTAGCCGAGGCCTGGCCAAGGCCGGCAGCAACTGGCGCAGCGGCGAGGAGCGCAAGGCCCGGCACTGACCGGTTCACAGCGCACGGTGGCCTCCGGGAGAACTCTCCCGGAGGCCACCGTCGTCTGTGTGCGACTACTACTCGTCGCCGCCGAAATCTCCGCCGAAGTCGCCTTCGAACGCGTCCTCGATCATCTCGCCCGCGATCATGCCGCCGGCGACGCCGAGCGCCGCTCCGGCGACCATTCCGCCCATCCCGTGCCCACGGCTGTGGCCGTGCCCGTGGCTCGGGCCGTACTGAGAGCGCAGGCTGCCGTAGCGGGACGTGGTCTCCCGCAGCCAACCGTCGACGACCTGCGCCCAGTCCACCCGGTCAGCGTCGGTGTGCGACACCTGGTAGCGGCCGAAGGCGTCGTGCCCCGCGCTGAGGAACCCGCCGCGCTTGTCGCACTCCAGGATGACCTCCACACCGCGCTGGCTCGTCACGAAGGTCAGCTCGACCTCGCGGATCGTGTTCGCGTACTGCGGGGAGGCGAAGAACTCGATCTCCTGGTAGAACGGCAGCGTCTGCTGGACGCCCCGGATGTGGCCACGCTCCAGGTCGGCGTGCTTGAACCGGAAGCCGAGCCGCTGGAACGCCTCGAGGATCCGCTCGTGCACCGGCAGCGGGTGCACGGCCACCTGGTCCAGGTCGCTCTTGTCGACCGCGCGGGCGATCGCCAGCTCGGTGCGCAGGCCCATCGTCATGCCGTGCAGGCGCTGGCCGTACACGTCGGTGATCGGGGTCTCCCACGGCACCGGCAGCTGGAACGGGATCGAGAGCTGCTGCTTCGGCGCGAGCTGGAGTGGACCGCTGACCGCCATTCGGTGGAACTCCATCGTGCCCGCGTACTCGGTGTCGTGTCCTTCGACCTCGACCCGGGTGACCAGGCCGATCACCACCTGCTCGATGGCTGCCTCGGCGTCGCCGCCGACGAGGTTGACCTGCCCGTCGAGGGTCAGGCCGGGCCGGGTGTTGGGGTTGGTCAGCACGGTGTCCACGCTGGGACCGCCCACACCGAACGCGCTCAACATCTTCTTGAAGACCATCGGAACTCCTGTGCGACGCCGACCGCTCCAGGCTGGAGTCGGACGTTGACTCGAACGGCACCCTATCCAGCACCCCTGTGAGGTGGCTGTGAAGTGCCGTCCGGCCGGCGCGTCCGTCAGCGCCACTTGATCGACTCGGGTTCCGGGAAACCGGGGCATCCCCACGAGCCGGACACCCCGACTTCCGTGAACCCGAGTCGGTCAGACGCGCTTTCGCGACTTCCTCCACCACAACTCCGCGATCGACGCGGACTGGCTCGCCTAGCCGGGCTCGACAACCACCAGCTCACCGACCTGTTCGCCGATCGTGGTGCGCGCCTCGGCCGGTAGCCCGACGTCGGTGATCAGCACGTCGGCGGCCTCCAGCGGGGCGATGGTGGCGATGCCGATGGTCTCCCACTTGGTGTGGTCGGCGAGCACCACCAGCCGGCGGGCGGCGCCGATCAGGCAGCGGTTGACCCCGGCCTCCAGCAGGTTCGGCGTGGTGAACCCGGTCCGTGGGCTGAGCCCGTGCACACCGAGGAAGAGCAGGTCGACGTTGAGCGCGCTGATCGCCGCCTCGGCCACCGGCCCGGTCAACGCGTCCGACGGCGTGCGGATACCACCGGTCAACACGACAGTCTGGTCGGCGCGCGGATTCTGGTAGAGCGCGTCGGCCACCGGGATCGAGTTGGTCACCACGGTCAGCCCTCGTACGTCGGAGAGCAGTGTCGCCAGCGCGGCGGTGGTGGTGCCGGCGGAGAGCGCGATGGCCATTCCCGGCTCCACCATGGTCGCCGCCCGCTCGGCGATGGCCCGCTTCTCCGCCTGCTGGCGGATCGACTTCGCCGCGAAGCCGGGCTCCTCGGCCGAACCGGGCCCGGCGAGCGTCGCGCCGCCGTGCACCTTGTCCACCAGGCCGCGCTCGGCCAGTACCTCCAGGTCACGCCGGATCGTCATGTCGGACACGCCGAACCGGCTGACCAGTTGGCTCACCCGTACACCGCCGCGTTGACGGATCAGATCGAGGATGGCGGTCTGCCGTTGCTGGGCGAGCATCTGGGAAAACCTCCTTCGCGCCGTGGCTGTCGCCGGGGTGGTCAGGCCGGGTCGTCGGTCCGATCCTCGCGGACGACCGCCACCTCACCGGCCGGCAGCGTCAGCTCACCGGTGCAGTGCGCCCCGGTCAACAGCTCGATGCCGTGCACCGGAAGCCGTACCTCCGCCTCGGTGTGGTTGATCGCGAACAACCAGGTCCGGTCGCCGTCCCGCCGGCGTACCACCTCGACCCCGGTCGGCGCCTGCGCCGCCGGGCGGACGCCGGCCTCGGCGACGAGCCGGGCGACCAGCCGGTCCGTGGCCGGCTCGTCCAGCCGGGTGCCGACGTACCAGGCGGCGCCGTCGCCGACCCGGTGCCGGGTCAGCGCCGGCACACCCGGCAAGGGCCCGTCGGTGTACGACGCGAGCACCTGGGCGCCGTCGGGGTGCAGCCACTCGGTCCACACGTCGGCGGTGCTGCCGTCGTCCAGTCGGACCTGCTCGCCCTCGCGCAACGGGAAGAACTCCTCGGTCCGTACGCCGAGCAGCTCCCGGAACGCGCCCGGGTAGCCGCCCAGCCGGATGTGGTCGTTCTCGTCGACGATGCCGCTGAAATAGGTGACCGCGGCGGTGCCACCGGCCTCCACGTACCGGCGCAGCGCGTCGACGTCGGCGTCCCGGACCAGGTAGAGGGTCGGCGCCAGAACCAGGCGGTAGCCGCTGAGGTCCGCCGACGGGTGGATGATGTCGACGGTCACGCCGGCCCGCCACAGCGCGCCGTAGAGAGCGGTCAGGCGGTCGGCGTAGCGCACGTCGACGCTGGGGTGCGAATCCAACTCGACCCCCCACCAGGCCTCCCAGTCGAACAGGATCGCCACCTCGGCGTCCACCCGACTGCCGCGTACCTCGGCCAACGCCCTGAGGTCCGCGCCGAGCTGGCAGACCTCGCGGAACACCTTGGTGTCCGGCCCGGCGTGCGGCACCAGCGCGGAGTGGAACTTCTCGGCGCCGGCCCGGGACGCGCGCCACTGGAAGAACAGCACCCCGTCGGCGCCACGCGCGACGTGCGCGAGGCTGTTGCGGCGCAGTTGCCCGGGCAGCTTGGCCACGTTGCGCGGCTGCCAGTTGACCGCGCTCGTGGAGTGCTCCATCAACAGCCAGGGATCGCCACCGGCGACGCCCCGGGTGTGGTCGGCGGAGAGCGCCAGCCCGAGGTGCGCCTGCGGGTCGGCGGCGGTCAGGTAGTGGTCGTTGGAGACGAGGTCCACATCGGCGGCCCAGGAGTGGTAGTCCATGTGCTTGACGCCCGTACCGATCATGAAGTTGGTGGTCACCGGCTGGCGGACCAGCTTGGCGAGCACGTCCCGTTCGGCGCGCAACTGGGCGCGTTGCTCGTCGGAGGAGAAGCGCAGGAAGTCGAGCTGCTGCGTGGGGTTGGCGAAGGTCGGCGCGGTGCGCGGCGGGTTGATCTCGGCCCAGTCACCGTAGCGCTGGCTCCAGAACGCGGTGCCCCAGGCGGCGTTGAGCCGGTCCAGGTCGCCATGGCGCTCGCGCAGCCAGCCACGGAACGCCTCGGCGCTGACGTCGCAATAGCAGTGCACGTTGTGGCAGCCCAGCTCGTTGGAGACGTGCCACATCACCACCGCCGGGTGCTCGGCGTACCGGCCGGCGACCGCCCGGACCAGCTCCAGCGACCGCTCCCGAAAAACGGGGGAGCTGGGGCAGTACGCCTGTCGCCCACCCGGCCAGAGGATCGCGCCGTCGGCCCGGCGGGGCAGCGTCTCCGGGTACGCGCGGGCCAGCCACGGTGGCGGGCTGGCGGTGGCGGTGGCGAGGTCGACCTGGATGCCGCCGTCGTGCAGCAGGTCCAGCACCCGGTCCAGCCAACCGAACTCGAACCGGCCGGGAGTGGGCTCCAGCAGGGCCCAGGAGAAGATGCCGACGGAGACCAGGTTGACCCCGGCCCGACGCATCAGCTCGACGTCCTCGGACCAGGTCTGCTCGGGCCACTGCTCGGGGTTGTAGTCGCCGCCGAAGTAGATGCCGTCACCCTGCCATCGCCGCATGAGAGCTGAGGGTGCACCTGACGGGACACCAAAGTCAACAGGTTCCAACATCGATTTCTTTCCAACGTTTACCTTGTAACGGCCGTGTCACGACTGGGTTATCAGAGGCGAACTGCCCTCTTGACAGCGCACGACTGACGGGTAGCTTGAGGCCCCAATGGCCGTTCGTGTTCGCCAATGTGGATTCTCGGTGGATCCCAATGTGTGATCACGACGCCGGACCTGCCTTCACCACCCCGAAGACCCTTGGGCGTAGCACCTCTTCATCCGCAGGAGGCACAGATGTCCCGTCCCCAATCCCAAGCCGAGTACCTGGCTCGGCTCGTACCGTCATCCGTAGCCGGCATCAACCGACGCTCGCTGCTGGCCGGCGCGGCCGGCACCGGCGCGCTGCTCGGCACCGGCCTGCTCGCCGGCTGCGGCGACGACTCCGGCTCCGGCGGGTCCAGCAAGGACGTGTCGCTCGGCTCGAACCAGTCGGACCCAAAACCGAAAGACGTCCTCGCCAAGGTCACCGACGGGTTCAAGACCTCGTCGGGCGTCCAGGTCGCGGTGAACACGGTCGACCACAACACGTTCCAGGAGAACATCAACAACTACCTGCAGGGCAAGCCGGACGACGTGTTCACCTGGTTCGCCGGCTACCGGATGCGCTTCTTCGCCCAGAAGGGCCTGGCCGGCGACATCAGCGACGTGTGGGGCAAGCTCTCCGGCTATTCCGACGCCTTCAAGAAGGCATCGACCGGCGACGACGGCAAGCAGTACTTCGTTCCGGCGACGTACTACCCGTGGGCGGTCTTCTACCGCAAGTCGGTCTGGCAGCAGTACGGCTACCAGGTGCCGAAGACCATCACCGAGTTCACCGACCTCGGCGCGCAGATGAAGAAGGACGGCCTGACCCCGATCGCCTTCGCCGACAAGGACGGCTGGCCGGCGATGGGCACCTTCGACATCCTCAACCTGCGGATCAACGGCTACCAGTTCCACATCGACCTGATGGCCGGCAATGAGGCGTGGACCTCCGACAAGGTCAAGAAGGTCTTCGACACCTGGGCCGGCCTGCTTCCGCTGCACCAGCCGGACAGCCTCGGGCGCACCTGGCAGGAGGCCGCGCAGTCGTTGCAGCAGAAGAAGAGCGGCATGTACCTGCTCGGTCTCTTCGTCGGCCAGCAGTTCAGCAACGACGAGCAGGACGACCTCGACTTCTTCACCTTCCCCGAGATCGACCCGTCCATCGGCGCCAAGGCGCTGGACGCCCCGATCGACGGCTACATGATGGCCCGCAAGCCCAAGAACGAGGACAACGCCCGCAAGCTGCTGGAGTACTTCGGCGGCAAGGCCGCGGCGGACATCAACCTCAAGAACGACCCGGCCGTCCTGGTCGCCAACACCGGTGCGGACGTCGGCGCCTACACCGCGTTGCAGAAGAAGGCCGCCGAACTGGTCGGCTCGGCCACCGAGATCGCCCAGTTCCTCGACCGGGACACCCGGCCGGACTTCGCCTCCACGGTGATCATCCCGGCGCTCCAGCAGTTCATCAAGGACCCCAAGGACATCAGCGGGCTCACGTCGTCCATCGAGAACCAGAAGAAGTCGATCTTCACTGACTGACGGCGGAAGGGGGAGGACATCGTGTCCGACCTGCCCCTGATCCAAACGGATCACGCCGTGCCACCGCCGGCCGCGACCCCCTCCACGGGTGGTCGTCGCCGGCGGCTACGGCTCCTGTCCCGCACCGACCGCGTGGTCATCACGCTGATGGTGCTCGTCCCGCTGCTGCTCGTCACCGGGTTCGTCTGGCTGCCGGCGGCGGCCACCGTCCTGCTCTCCGGCACCAACTGGGACGGCATCGGCCCACTCAACGAGATCGAGTTCGTCGGCGCGCGCAACTACAGCGACGTGGTGAACATCTACCCGCCGTTCGTGCCGGCGGTACAGCACAACCTGCTCTGGCTGGCGGCGCTGTTCGTGGTCGCCACCCCGTTCGGCATGTTCCTGGCCGTCCTGCTCGACAAGGAGCTGCGCGGCAGCCGCTTCTACCAGACCGCGCTCTACCTGCCGGTGGTCCTCTCACTTGCGCTGATCGGCTTCGTCTGGCAGCTGCTCTACTCCCGCGACCAGGGTCTGATCAACGCCGTGTTCGGCAGCAACGTCGACTGGTACGGCGACTCGAACGTCAACATCTGGGCGGTCCTGGTCGCCTCCGGATGGCGGCACGTCGGGTACATCATGCTGCTGTACCTGGCCGGGCTGAAGGGTGTCGACCCGTCACTGCGGGAGGCCGCCGCGGTCGACGGCGCCTCGGAGGCCCGCACCTTCTTCCGGGTGGTGTTCCCGGTGCTACGGCCGATCAACATCATCGTGCTCGTGGTGACGGTGATCGAGTCGCTGCGCGCGTTCGACCTGGTCTGGGTGGTCAACAAGGGCCGCAACGGGTTGGAGCTGATCTCCGCGCTGGTCACCCAGAACGTCGTGGGTGAGGCGAGCCGGATCGGGTTCGGCTCGGCGCTGGCGACGATCATGCTGATCGTCTCGCTGGTCTTCATCACCATCTACCTGGCGACCGTGATGAGGGAGAACCGGCAATGAGCGCCGCGACCATCACCCGACGTACCGAGGGCGGGCCCGACGCACCGCAACGCCGCCGCAGGATGACCCCGCTGCGGATGCTGCTGCACGGTTTCCTCATCGCCGTCTCGCTGGCCTGGCTGTTCCCGATCGCCTGGGCGGTGCTGACCTCGCTGCGCTCGTACGACTACACCGCCGCCAACGGTTACGTCTCGTTCGGTGGCTGGACCTTCGACAACTACGTCACCGCCTGGCGGACGGCGGAGTTCGGCCAGCACTTCCTCAACTCGGTGTACATCACGGTGCCGGCGGTGCTGCTGACCCTCTTCCTCGCCTCCTGCGTGGCGTTCGTCATCGCGCGGTTCAGCTGGAAGCTCAACATCGTGCTGCTCGGGGTGTTCACCGCGGCCAACCTGCTGCCCCAGCAGGCGCTGCTCATCCCGCTGTTCCGGCTGTTCACCGAGGTGCCGTTGCCGGAGTTCATGAGCGACTCGGAGTTGCTCTACGACAGTTACTGGGGCCTGATCCTGATCAACGTCGCCTTCCAGTGTGGATTCTGCGTCTTCGTGCTCAGCAACTACATGAAGGCGCTTCCCCGCGACCTGTACGAGGCGGCGATGGTCGACGGGGCGAGCATCTGGCGGCAGTACTGGCAGGTCACCATGCCACTGTGCCGGCCGGCCCTGGCCGCGCTGGCGACTCTGGAGGTGACCTGGATCTACAACGAGTTCTTCTGGGCCACCGTCCTGATGCGCACCGGCGACAAGTTCCCGGTCACCAGCTCGCTCAACAACCTGCGCGGCGAGTTCTTCACCGACAACAACCTGGTCTCGGCGGGCAGCGTGCTCGTCGCGATCCCCACCCTGGTGATCTTCTTTATGCTCCAGCGGCACTTCGTTCGGGGCCTGACCTTGGGAGCCTCCAAAGGATGACCATCCTGCACCTGCGCCGCGCGCGGACCAGCCTGGTGCTCGACGCGCGCGGCCCGGGGCTGCCCCGGGTCGCGCACTGGGGCGGCGACGTCGGCGACCTCGACGACGAGGGCCTGCGCCAGCTCGCCGACGCGACCGTACCGCCGCTGGTGCCGAGTAGCTTCGACGAGCCCGCCGTGCTGTCCCTGCTGCCGGAACCGAGCGCCGGCTGGGGCGGCCGGCCCGGCCTGGCCGGGCATCGCGACGGCACCGGCTGGTCCACGGCGTTCCGGCTGGACGGCCTCGACGTCGGCCAGCCCGCCGAGGCCTCGGCGCGGGTGACCGTCCGGGCCAGCGACCCGAGCGCGCAACTGTCGCTGGCGGTGGAGATCGAGGTGGACCCGACCGGGTTGCTGCTGCTGCGCCACCGGCTGCGCAACGACGGTGACAGCGCGTACGAGCTGCGCGAGCTGATTCCGGTGCTGCCGGTGCCGGCGGTCGCCACCGAACTGCTCGACCTGACCGGCCGGTGGTGCCGGGAACGCTCCCCGCAACGGCACTCGTGGCAGCAGGGCAGCTGGGTCCGGGAAGGCCGGCACGGGCGCACCGGGCACGACGCCACGTTGCTGCTGGTGGCCGGTACCGCCGGGTTCGGCTTCGGCCACGGTGAGGTCTGGGCGGTACACACCGCGTGGAGCGGCGACCACGTCACCTTCGCCGAGCGGCGGCCCACCGGCGAGTCGACCCTCGGCGGTGGTGAACTGCTGGCTCCCGGTGAGGTGCGGCTCGGCCCCGGCGAGTCGTACGACACTCCCCTGCTCTACGCGGTCTGGTCCGACGCCGGGCTCGACGGGCTCAGCGACGTCCTGCACACCCATCTGCGGGCCCGCCCCGGGCACCCGCGCTCCCCCCGCCCGGTCACCCTCAACGTCTGGGAGGCGGTCTACTTCGACCACGACCTGGACCGGCTGCGGACGCTCGCCGACCGGGCCGCGCAGATCGGCGTGGAGCGGTTCGTGCTCGACGACGGTTGGTTCCGCGGTCGGCGCGACGACACCGCCGGCCTCGGCGACTGGTACGTCGACGACGGCGTCTGGCCCGACGGCCTGCAACCGCTGATCGACCACGTGACCGGCCGGGGCCTGCAGTTCGGCCTCTGGGTCGAGCCGGAGATGGTCAGCCCCGACTCCGACCTGTTCCGCGCTCACCCCGACTGGCTGCTGGCCGTACCGGGACGACTGCCGCCGTCGTGGCGCAACCAGCAGGTGCTCGACCTGGGCCGCCCGGAGGCGTACGACTACGTGCTGGAACGCCTCGACACGCTGCTCAGCGCGCACCCCGGCATCAGATATCTCAAGTGGGACCAGAACCGGGACCTCACCGAGGCCGGGCACCACGGCCGCCCCGGGGTGCACGGGCAGACCCTGGCGGTCTACCGGCTTCTCGACGAGCTGCGCCGACGCCACCCGGGCGTGGAGATCGAGAGCTGCTCGTCCGGCGGCGCCCGGGTGGACCTGGCCATCCTGGCCCGCACCGACCGGGTCTGGGCCAGCGACTGCAACGACGCCCTGGAACGGCTCAGCATCCAGCGCTGGACGGGGCTGCTGCTGCCGCCGGAGCTGATCGGCACGCACATCGGCCCGGAGCGCTCGCACACCACCAACCGGGTGCACGACCTCGGCTTCCGGGCCGCGACCGCGCTCTTCGGCCACCACGGCATCGAGTGGGACATCGCCTCGATCAGCACTGACGACCAGACCGAGCTGGCCGCCTGGGTGGCGCTGCACAAGCGGCTCCGCCCGCTGCTGCACGCCGGCCGGGTGGTCCGGGTCGACCACCCGGACCCGGCCGTCTGGGCACACGGCGTGGTCGACCACGACAACGGCCGGGCGGTGTACGCGGTCGCTCGGCTGGTCACCTCGGTGGCGCAGGCTCCCGGTGCGGTACGCCTGCCCGGCCTCGACCCGGGTCGGCGTTACCGGGTGCGGCCGGTGTCCGGCGTACCGGCCCCGGCGACCATCGACCGGTCCGCGCCGGCCTGGCTGGGCGCCGGTGTCACCCTCACCGGGGCGGCACTGGCCCGGGTGGGCGTGCAACTTCCCGCGTTGCACCCGGAGCAGAGCCTGGTGCTGGAGGTCGACGCCGTCGACTGAAAAGATTCCGGGGAATCTTCTGCCGGGGTGTCGAGAAGGGTGCCGCCTGCTTCTACCTCAGGGTGAGAGCACCGAGGATGGTGCGCAGGCGTGAGGAGCGAGACGATGAAGTACATGCTGCTGATGCAGTTCAGCGCTGCCGGGACCGACTTCCCGAGCATCGACACCTGGACGCCCGAGGAGATCCAGGCGCACATCGCGTTCATGGGCGAGGTCAACGACAAGCTCACCGCCGCCGGGGAGTGGGTCGACGGCCAGGGCCTCGGCGGCCCGCAGCAGGCCCGGATCGTCCGTGCCGGTGAGGGCGGGACGCCGGTGGTCACCGAGGGGCCGTTCGCCGAGACGAAGGAGTTCCTGGCCGGCTTCTGGATCGTCGACTGCGACAGCCCGCAGCGGGCGGTGGAACTGGCCGCGTACATCTCCACCGCACCCGGCCCCGGCGGCCGGCCACTGAACATGCCGATCGAGGTGCATCCGGTGATGTCCGCCCCGGCACCGGAGCTGTGACGGCTGACCACCACCGATCCCCGCATCGAGGACCTGCTGCGCGAACTCGCGCCGCAGGTCCTCGGCGTGCTCGCCCGTCGTTTCGGTGACTTCGCCACCGCCGAGGACGCGGTGCAGGAGGCGTTGCTGGCCGCGGCCACCCAGTGGCCGGCCGAGGGGCTGCCGACGAACCCGCGCGGTTGGCTGATCCAGGTCGGTTACCGCCGGATGATCGAGCTGGTCCGGGGTGAGCAGGCCCGGCGCCGCCGGGAGGACCTGGTCGCCCGTCGGGATCCGGACGACCGGCAGTACGCACCGGCCGCGGACGAGGAGTTGACCGCCGAGCGGGACGACACCCTGGTCCTGCTGATGCTCTGCTGCCACCCCGCGCTGTCGACGTCCTCGGCTGTGGCGCTGACCCTGCGGGCGGTCGGCGGGCTGGGCACCGCCGAGATCGCCCGCGCGTTCCTGGTGCCCGAGGCGACCATGGCCCAGCGGATCAGCCGGGCCAAGCAGCGCATCCGCTCCTCCGGGCTGCCGTTCCGGATGCCGGAGCCGCCGGAGCGGGCGGACCGGTTGGCCGCCGTACGGCAGGTGCTCTACCTGATCTTCACAGAGGGGCACACCAGCAGCGCCGGTCCGGGCCTGCGCCGCATCGACCTCGCGGCCGAGGCGATCCGGCTGACCCGCGCGCTGCACACCCTGCTGCCCGGCGACAGTGAGTCGGCCGGGTTGCTGGCGCTGATGCTGCTCACCGACGCGCGCAGCCCAGCTCGGACCGGTCCGTCCGGCGAGCTGATCTCACTGGCCGATCAGGACCGCAGCCGCTGGGACACGGCGGCCATCGCCGAGGGCGTCACGCTGGTCACCCGGGCGCTGCCGCGCGGGCCGGTCGGCCCGTACCAGGTGCAGGCCGCCATCGCCGCGCTGCACGACGAGGCGCCCAGCACAGCGGAGACGGACTGGCCGCAGATCCTCGCGCTCTACGAGGTGCTGGAGCGGCTGACCGGCAGCCCGGTGGTGGCGCTCAACCGGGCCGTGGCGGTCGCCATGGTGCACGGGCCGGCCGCCGGACTGGCCGCCCTCGACGCGCTGATGCACGACCCGCAGCTGGTCGGACACCACCGGCTGGCCGCCGCCCGCGCCCACCTGCACGAGATGGCCGGCGACCAGGCGCAGGCGATCGCCGACTACCGGACCGCTGCCGCTCGCACGAGCAGCCTTCCCGAACAGCGCTACCTGAGCATGCGGGCGGCCCGGCTCGCCGCCGCATCCGGAGACGCTCTACCTCCGCCGGCCGCGGTCGAGCCTTAGGAGGCAGCGGCTCGGCCATGGCCCGCAGCTCGGCCCCGAGGCGCGGCTCGGCCCCGGGGCGGCTCGGTCAAGGCGCGGGCTCGGCCAAGGCGGGCGCGGCCAAGGCGCCGGCGCGGGCTCGGCCAGGGGCGGGCTCGGCCAGGGGCGGGCAGGTGTCCGGGCCGTCCTTTGGAGCTGATGCCGTAAACGATTCATCCACCGGGACGGGTGCCGGCCCCGCGCATCCGATTAGTTTGTGACATCAGCTCCACAGGAGCCGGATGACAGACGCCGGGGCCGCACGGACGCCGCGACGACGGGTCGGCCGGGCGCTGGCGTCGCCGCCACTAACCTCAGCAGCGACGCGTTCATCGACCACCGACGACCAGGGGGACGCATGGCGTACGTGCTGCTGGGAATCGCCATCCTCGCCGAGGTGCTGGCGACCAGCCTGATCAAGAGCACCGCCGGGTTCAGCCGCCTCTGGCCGACGCTGGGCTGCCTCGGCGGTTACGCGCTGGCGTTCCTCCTGCTGGCCCAGGCCGTCAAGGAGATACCGGTGGGCGTCGCGTACGCCCTCTGGTCGGGTCTGGGCACCGCGGCCATCGTGGCGATCGGGACGGTGTTCCTGGGTGAGTCGGTGGGGCTGGCCAAGCTCACCGGCATCGCCTTGATCGTCGCCGGGGTCGTCATCGTGAACCTGGCTGGGGAGCACTGACCACGACGGGTTCCGGTGGCCGGGCCCGTCGCGGACCTGGCCACCGGCCCGGCGGTCAGGTCGCGGTGCAGCTCACCTCCGGTTTGGCGTTGGTGCCCGTCCAGCCGCCGAGGAAGCCGAAGCTGGCGCTGGCTCCGGCCGCGAGCCGGCCGTTGTAGTCCGCGTTGCGCGCGGTCACCGTGTTGCCGCTGCTGGTCAGGGTCACGTTCCAGGACTGGGTGACGCTCTGGCCGTTGGCGAAGGTCCACCGGGTGGTCCACCCGGTGATCGCGGTGGCGCCGGCGGTGACGCGTACCTCGCCCTGGAAGCCGCCCTGCCACTGGTTGGCGATCGTGTACGTCGCGGTGCACCCGCCGGCCGGCGGCGGCGTGGTGGTGGGCGGCGGCGTGCCACCGAAGACGCTGGCCTCGCGGGCGGTCTGCCTGATGCCGTTCGCACCGTTGAAGATCCGCTGGCCCCAGGTCGTCAGGCTGGCCGGGTTGAAGGCGGTGGCCATGTCGAGATATTCCACGCCACCGCTGTTACCGCTCCACGACCAACCCAGCCAGCCGATCCCGTTGGCCTGGCTGTACGCGAGGATGGTGTCCTCGTCCGGGTCGCCGTCGGAGTGGTTGAAGCCGAACTCCCCGACCACGATGGGCAGCCCGGCGGTGCGGAAACGGCCCAGGTAGTCGGTGATCTCCGCGGCGGTGTCGAAGACGCCGTACATGTGGACGGAGAAGACGGTGTTGCGGGCCGGGTCGGCGGCGAAGACCGACGCGGCGTTGTCGCGCATGGTGAACGACCAGTCCTGCCCCCAGTTCGGCGCGTCCACCATGATGGTGTGGGTCAGCCCACCGGCGCGCAGACGCTTGATCGCGTTGGCGTTGTCGGTGGCCCAGGAGGCATAGCCCTGGTTGCCGTACGGCTCGTTGCCGATGTTGACGATGACGTATCTTTCCTGGCCGGTGAGGACGTCGGCGAGGCTGAGCCAGTAGTCGACGGCCCGGGCGAGGGTGATCGCCCCGCTCTGCTCGCCGTACCCGGTGGTGTCGTGCACCTCGAGCACACAGATCAGCCGGTTGGCCTTGCACAGCGAGATGACGTTCGCGACGTCGGCGTTGGTGTTGCGGGTCCAGCGGTCGCCGCTGGAGAGCACCACCCGCACCGTGTTCGCACCGAGCGCCTTGACGTCGGGGAACGTGCTGGTCTGCTGCGGGTACCAGGTGTGCGCGTGGTTGACGCCACGCATGACGAATTCGGTGCCGTTGGCGTCGTACAACGTGCCGTTCGCGACGGTGAAACCGGCCGCGGCGTGCGCCGGCTGGCCGAACGCCAGCAGGGCGACGAGCAAAGCGAGCAGAGCCGCGCCGGCGGCGGAGAGTCGAGTCTTCATGGCCTTCCTCAGGGAGGACCCCCGGTGCCCGACAGGGGTGGGACGTGACAGGGAAGGCGGCTGCAGCCCGGCAGCCGCCGCCCGGCTCCCGGCGGCAGGCATCAGCGTAGGACGATGAACTGGTCGGCGCAACCGGTTCAGTGACCGGGGCCGAGCTGCACACAGCCGTGACGGCCCACGCAGGCGCGGGCCGTCACGGGGCGATCATCCCCACCACAGGATGTGCGCCACACCCCGGCTCTTAACCGGTTAAGAGCGACGGTAGGCAGGCCGCCGCCGTCCGTCAAGCAGTGCCGGGGGCCGAACCGGACGGGAGGGTTGACCGCTGTCGACCTGGGTATCCCGGGAACGATCCGTCGGTGGAAGGGGAACCAGGATGGTCAGCGTCGGCTACACCCTGATGAGCGAGCAGGCCGGACCCAAGCAACTGGTCGACCATGCGATCCGGGCCGAGGCGGCCGGTTTCGACCAGTTGGTGATGTCCGATCACTACTACCCCTGGTTGGACTCCCAGGGCCACTCCCCGTACGCCTGGTCGGTGCTCGGCGCGGTCGCCCACGCCACCTCCCGGGCGCAGCTGATGTCCTTCGTGACCTGCCCGATCCGCCGCTACCACCCGGCCGTGGTCGCGCAGAAGGCCAGCACGATCGGCGCGCTCTCGGACGGCCGGTTCACCCTCGGCCTGGGCGCCGGCGAGAACCTGAACGAGCACGTGGTCGGCGGCTGGCCACACGTACAGCAACGGCACGAGATGTTCGAGGAGGCGCTGCAGATCATCCGGCCGCTGCTCAACGGCGAGACGCTGACCTTCTCGGGCAACCACTTCGACGTGCCCGACGCCTATGTCTGGGACCGCCCGGAACGCCCGGTCCCGATGGCCGTCGCCGCATCCGGTCGACAGTCCGCGACGCTGGCCGCCGAATACGGCAACGGCATCATCTCCACCGAGCCCGACCCCCACATCATCGAGATGTACGACGACGCCGGCGGTGCCGGCCAGCCCCGCTACGGACAGGTGGCCATCTGTTACGGCCCCGACGAGGCGGAGTGCCGAAAGATCGTGCACGACCAGTTCCGCTGGTTCGGGATGGGCTGGAAGGTCAACGCCGATCTGCCGGGCCCGGAGTCCTTCGCCGCCGCCACCCAGTTCGTCCGGGAGGAGGATGTCGCCGAGGGCATCTCCTGCGGCCCGGACGTGGACGCGCACGTCGAGGCGTTCCGCAAGTTCGTCGACGCGGGCTTCACCCACGTGGCGATCGTCCAGGTCGGCGGTGAGACCCAGCCGATGTTCCTGGACTGGGCGCAGGAGCAGCTGCTGCCCCGGTTGCGCGAGCTGTGAGCCGAGCTGGGACCGATCGACCAGGCGGCTCGACCCGACTCACCCGCGCCGGCCGGTTCGGGCTGACCGAGCTGCGGCTCGCCATGGCCGCGCCCCGACCGGCCGCCGGACTCACCAGCGAGTGGCGGCTCGTCGGCGGACTACGCACCCACACCCGGCGCGGTGCGGACCCGGGGACCGGGACGCCGCCCGTGGTGCTGGTGCACGGCCTGGCGGTGTCGCACCGTTACCTCACCCCGCTGGCCGTCGCGCTCGCCACCACCCATCCGGTGTACATGCCGGACCTGCCCGGCTTCGGGCTGACCGAACACCCCCACGGCGCGTACGACGTACGCGGGCACGCGGATCACCTGGCCGCCTGGCTGGCCGCGTACGGATTGCCGCCGGTCTGCCTGCTGGGGCACTCGTTCGGCGCGGAGGTGGCCGCCTCGGTCGCCGCGAACCACCCGGGCGCGGTACGCGCGCTGGTGCTGGCCGGGCCGACCAGCGACCCGGCGGGCCGGTCCCGACGAACACAGGTCGGCCGGTGGCTGGTGGACACCCTGCGCGAGGCGCCGTTGCAGGCGCCGATCCTGGCCCGCGACGTGTGGAACGCCCGACCCTGGCGGGTCTTCGCGACGCTGTCGTACTCGGTGCGCAACGCGATCGAGGCGGACCTCGTCCGCATCACCACGCCGACCCTCGTCCTGACCGGTGATCGCGACCCGGTCGTGCCGGCACGATGGCGGGACCAGGCCGCCCGGCTGGTGTCGGACGCCCACCGGGTGGTCGTTCCCGGCGCCGCGCACAACGTGGTCACGACCGCCCCGACGGCGGTCGCGACCGCGATCCGCCACACCCTCGCCCTCGCTCCCGCACTCACGGACAGGTGAACCTCATGCGCTTCGGCAACGTGGAGATCCGCCCGCTCGGCGGTGGCCTCGGCTGCCTCCTGATGATCCTCTTCTCGATCGTCGCCTCGGTGGTGCTGACCGTCCTCCTCAACCTGCTGCTGTGAGCCGTCAGCCCCGGGCGGCTCGGCGGGTCAGCGGCGCAGGCCCAGGGCGCTGAGCACCTCCCGGGAGGCGAGCCGGGCCGGATCGAGCACCGAACGGCGGGTCCAGCGGGCCGCTGGCGCGACCGTGGCCCGCCAGGTTGCCCGGATGCCGTGCGCCAGCGGCACGACCGTCACCGACCAGACCCAGCGGACACCCCGCGCCAGCGGCCGTACGGTGTGCCGCCACAACCAGCGCAACCCCCGCCCGATCGGGCGCAGCAACAGTCGGTAGAGCACCCGCAGCACCCATCCGGCCGTCCACCACGCACCGGCCACCGCGGCGACGACCAGCCGGCCGAACCCCACCACGACCCACCAGATCCCCCGGGCCAGCGCGGTGAGCGCGGCACTCAGCGCACCAGCGAGCACGCCCACGCCGCGCCACAGCAGCCGGCCGACGGGCGTGAGCGCCGCGCCCAGCCACCGCAACGGCCGCAGGACCAGGTGTTCGGCGAGCCAGACCACCACGCGGCCCAGGCCGACGAGAGGCGGACGCAGCACCCTGTGGGCCAACCAGACCAGCGGTGCCCAGAGCACCGTGCGGGCCACCCACGCGACGGAGTACGCCAGCCACACCAGCGGACGCCAGATCAGGGTGCGGGCCACCCACGCGAGGCCGCGCGCCAGCCACACCAGTGGGAGCCAGACGAGGGTGCGGGCCGCCCACGTCACGGGGAGCCAGAGCAGGTTGCGGGCGCACCAGAGCAGCGGGAGCCAGACCAGTCGGTGCAGGGCCCATGCCAACGGGGAGAGCAGCCACCGGCGCAGAAACCGGCCAGCCGGGCCGAGCAGGTGCCGGTGCAGCAACCGGCCGGCAGCCGCGATCAGCTCCCAGAGCAGGCGTACCGGCAGCACCACGACCAGCGCCACACCCCGCGCGACGGCCGCGACGAGCGGGAGCGCGACGGCGTCCGGCTCCGCCGTGTGCACGGGTGGCGAGTCGGGGGCGGGCCGCGCCACCGCCGGGGCGGTCGGGCGACCGCTCGGTGCACCGGGCAGTGGCGGGCGGATGATGGGGCGATCGGTCACGGTGGGCACCGTAGCCGGCGCGCGCCACGCCGTGGGCCCCTCGACGACAGCCGTCAGCCGACGCTCAACTCGAGCGTGGTCAGGAGCGGATAGTGGTCGGAGGCCGTGTCCGCCGCTCCGCCACGGATCACCCGACAGTCGCGGACCCGCTCAGCCAGCGCGCGGGTGCCGAGCAGGTAGTCCAGGCGCATCCCGGCGAACTCGGCCCCGCCGAACCGGGTGGGGACGGTGAGGCCGTCGGCCTCCGGCGCCGCGACCGCGAACGAGGACCAGAGGTCGACCAGGCCGGCGGCGAGCAACCGGGCGATCGCGCGGGTGTCCACGGTGCCACCGGTGCGGCGCAGGTGCCGTCGCCGGTAGAGGGTGGGCATACCGGCCAGGCGTGCGGTGTGGTCGACGGTCGGGTCGAGCGAGTTGAGGTCACCGGCGACCAGCGTCAGCGGCCCCTGGGTGCGCCGCATCGCGGCGACCAGCCAGTCGACCTCCATCCGCCGTCGTCCCCCGGAGTACGGGTGGAGATGGGTGCCGAGCACGGTGAGCGGGCCGGCGGACGTGGCCACCACGACGCGGGCGGCGGCGTGGTGGAACGGCCGGCGCACCGCCCCCGCGTCGACGACCTGGAACGGCGGCCGGACCAGCACCGCCACCGGCTGCCCGAAGCAGGATCGGGCCAGGTGGGGCGTCATCCCCACCCGACCCGCCACCTCAGCCATCAGCCCGTCGCGGTCGAAGCCGCGCAGTTCCTGGAGGGCCAGCACGTCCGGTTCCTGCTCGTTGACGACCTGGACCACCTGATCCAGCCGGTCGGGGGCGCCGCGATCCCGGCCGCCGGTGCGGATGTTCCAGGTCATCACCCGCAGCACGGCGGCGCTCAGTCGGCTCGGCCGGCCCGCGCCAGCTCGTCGTCGAGGGTGTCCACGTTCTCCGACTCGATGGCCGGCTGGTTGCCGTCCGTCAGGTCGGCGTTCGGGCGGATCACGAGGTAGAGCAGCCCGATCCAGAGCGCGGAGAGCAGGATCGCGCCCATGAAGTCGGTCGGGTGGTGCATCCCCCGGTACATGCGGGAGGTGGCCACCCCGACCGGCATGAGCACCGCCAACGCCACGAGGACCCAACGCCACCAGCGGTCGGCACGCGGGAACACGATGAGGGTGATCGCCAACCAGACGCAGATCGTGGCCGCGATGTGCCCCGACGGGAACGACGAGGTGGGCATCTGCCCGTCCAGGTTCTCCACGGCCGGGCGCGGCCGGTCGACCGCCCGGGCCGAGGCGAGGAAGAGGGTCAGCTCACCCACCATCGCCAACGCCACGAAGAGCACCGGCCGCCAGCGCCGCCAGACCGCCAACACCAGTGGGCAGAACACCAGCGAGATCAGCAGGATCGCGTGGGTGTCACCGAACTTGCTCCACCACCAGCTCACCTCGGTCAGCACCTCGGTGTGCCGCTCGGCGAACCAGCGCGGCACCTCCGTGTCGAGGGTGTCGAAGAAGGTGCCCTTGGCGTAGTAGCTGACGTACATGCCGAAGCCGTACAGCGCCCCGAACACGAGCACCCAGCCGACCAGCAGCTCAGCCACCGCCGAGCGGGGATGGGCCAGCACGTGCTCCTCGGCCGGGGCGGGGGCGATGTCGTGCCCCGCCTCCGGCTCCAGGCCCTCGGTCAGCGGTGGCACCGGCCGCCCCCGCTCGCGCCGCCACAGCCGGAAGGCGTACGCCGTGACGCCCAGCCACGCGGCGCCGAGCAGCCAGCCGGCCAGCACGTCCGAGATGAAGTGCACGCCCAACGCGATCCGGGTCAGGCCGACCAGCGCCACCAGCACGCCGACGCCGACGATCGCCGGCTTGCGCGAGCGGGGCGCCATTGCCGGCAGGAAGACCAGCAGCAGAGCCCCGTACGCGACGAACGAGCCCAACGCGTGCCCGCTCGGGAAGCTGTTGCCCGGGGCGCTGGCGATCGGCACGTCCACGACCGGGCGAAGCCGGCCGACCAGCGTCTTCAGTGACGGGTCGAGGATCAGGCCACCGACCCCGGTGATGATCAGGTAGACGGCGAGTCGTGGCTGGCGCCGGATCAGCAACCCGACCACGGCGATGGTGACCAACCAGATGAGGATCGGCCGGCCGCCCAGGTCGGTCACCGCCTGGAGGACGGTGACGAGTGCGTGGTGCGGGGCGACGAGCCCGTTGAACCACTCGGCGACGGCGTGGTCGGCGTCCTGCAACGGGCTCCACCGCACCCGGACGAGCAGCAACAGCAGCCCGAAGGCCACCCCGGCGCCGGTGACGGCCACCAGGCCGGCGATGCTCCGTTCGGCGAAATGACCGATCGGACGCCGCGTCACCTCTTTGACCGCGGTCACCCCGCACCTCCCTTGTCTGTCTGGCGAGGCGCTTTACCCGATCCGCGTGGCGCGTACACGTGAGGTGCCGCTAGAGCGCCGTCATGTCCCCGGTGTCCAGGAGCTCGACGCGGTCGGGGTCCGGCTCCCACAGGTCCGGTTGGGCCGGGTCCTGCACACCGATGCGCAGCGCCTCCAACTGGGCGGCGAAGGCCAGCCCGCCGAAGAGCGCCATCCCGGTCAGGTTGGCCCAGAGCAGCAGCGCCATCATGCCGGTCAGCGCGCCGTAGGTCTGCCCGAAGCCGTCGCTGAACCGCACGTACGCGGCGAGCAGCAGACTGGCCAGCCACCACAGGGCGGTGGCGATCCCGGCACCGAAGAACAGCCAGGACAGGCCGGGCTGGTTACGGCGTGGTGCGTGCCGGAACAGCACGGCGACGGCGAGGACGGTCAGCCCGAGGCTCAGCGGGAAGCGGACCACGTCCCAGATGCCGTGGGCGAGCCCACCCCACTGGTAGTGCTCGCGTACCGAGTCGCCCATCGCGCCGCCGCCCACCAGGATCAGGAAGCCGGCGAGCGCGGGCAGGCCGGCGGTGACCGCCAGCACGGCGGCGCGGAGGTATTTGCGCAGCGCGGGGCGGTCCCGCTCGACGCCGTAGATGCGGTTGGCGCCCCGTTCGATCTGCGCCATCGTGGTGGTCAGCGCGACCAGCCCGGTGAGCAGACCGAGGGTGAGTGCCAGCTCCCCGGCATCCTCGACCCGTTCGCCCTCGCCGAGCAACTCGGCGACCACGTCCGCGCTCTGCCCGGGGGTGAGCGCCAGGACGGTGTCGGCGACGACCTGGCCGCCCTCCTCGACGCCCAGCTCGCTGATCAGGCCGGTGAGGGCGATCAGGAACGGCACCACGGCGAGGCACAGTTGCAGCGCGAAGGCCCGGGCGTGGCTGAACCCGTCGCCGTAGCGGAACCGGATGAAGGCGTCCCGCAGCAGGTGCCAGCCGCCCTGACGGCGCAGTGTGTGCCAGGCATCGTCGGCGGACAGCTCCTCGTCGGCCATCAGCCGGGTCTCCGGCACGATCCGGGTGCTACTCACGGCGCGCTTCCTTGATCAGCCGCTCGCCCCGCTCCCCGGCGCCGTGCGCGTCGACGGCCAGGTCGGGGGCGGCCTCGGGCTGTGGGACGCAGAGCCAGAGCGCCTCGGGCCGAACCTCCGCCCGCAGTTGCCGGCCCGGAGCGATGAGGTCGCCGTCCAACTCCCGGGGCTGAGCCCGGTTGCTGGTGACCACGACACGCCGGCCCCGGAACACCTCCATCCGTGGCACCTGGCCGTTGCGGCGGATGACGGCCCAGCCGAGCGCCAGCCAGTGCCGCAGGTTGCGCGGGGTCAGCACGGCGACGTCGAGCCAGCCGTCGTCCGGTTCGGCCTCGGTGAGCAGGCGTACGCCGCCTTGGAGCCGGCCGACGTTGGCAATCAGGACCGAGCGGGCCCGGCGCCGCACCGGCGGCCGGTCGTCGATGCGGATCTGCACCCGCATCGGCCGGTCGCGCAGGTGGCGGGCGGCGCCCACCACGTACGCCGGCCAGCCGATGCGGGCCTTGGTGGTCTCGGAGGTGGCGGCGAGCATCTGGGCGTCGAAGCCCATGCCGGCCATCACGGTGAAGTACCGGTCCTCGACGGCACCGACGTCGAGCAACCGTCGCCCCCGCTCGACGGCGACCTGCAACCCGGCGGCCAGGTCGGTGGAGAGCCCCAGGTTGGCGGCGAGCAGGTTGCCGGTGCCGTGCGGCAGCACCGCGAGGGCCACGTCGGTGCCGACGAGCCCGCTGACGCAGGACATCACCGTGCCGTCGCCGCCGCAGGCGAAGACCAGGTCGACACCGGCCTTGACGGCCTGCTCGGTCTGACCGCGGCCCGGGTCTTCGACTGTCGTCTCGTACCACTGCGGGGCGGGCCAGCCGGCGGCGGTCAGCGCGTCGTCGACGGTGCGGCGCAGTTCGTCGAGATCGTCGACCTTCACCGGGTTGACCACCACGGCGGAGCGCAGCCCACCGTCGCCGCCTGCGGGCCGCCTGTCGTGTCCAGCATCCACGGCGCCAGTGTGCAGCACCCGGACGCCGTCAGCGACCCGGCGACCGGCCGGCGTCGGAAGTGCCACAGACAGGTTTCAACCCGACCACACCCGTCAGGCCGCCGCCCGTAGCGCGAGCTCCACCCGTCGACGCAGATCGTCGAGGTCGACCCCGGACTCGGTGAGCACCAGCGCCCCCAGCCCGTGCCCTTCCCGGAGCACCCCGAGCAGGATGTGTT
Organism: Micromonospora sp. CA-259024; assembly: GCF_050936255.1. Classification (NCBI taxonomy): domain Bacteria; kingdom Bacillati; phylum Actinomycetota; class Actinomycetes; order Micromonosporales; family Micromonosporaceae; genus Micromonospora; species Micromonospora sp. CA-259024. The sequence goes on from NZ_JBNJND010000001.1 coordinate 3,791,941, forward strand.
CGGTGCCGATGTGGTGGTGGCGCAGCCGCAGCGCCTCCCGCAGTGACAACTCCAGCGCCTTCTTGGAACGGGGCGAGAACGGGCCGCCGAGGTACCGCTTGCGCCCCCAGCGGCGGCGCGGTGCCGGCACGGCCTCGCGCAGCGCGTCCGGACCGAAGGACTGCTCGATGCGGGCCACGATCGCGGCCAGGTCGATGCCGATCTCCCGCAGGGCTGCGGCGTCCGCGTCACCGAGGCCGGCACCGCCGCTCGCGGTGTGCCGCCGGACGCGCTCGCGGAGGTCGTCGGCGCGTACCCCGGCGTCGGTGAGCACCCGGCTGGCCAGGCCGGCGTCGTCGGCGAGCAGGGCGAGGAGCAGGTGCTCGGTGCCGACTGGGCGCTGGCCCTCGGCCCGCGCCTCCTCCAGCGCCCGTCGGACCACGCCGCGCGCCCGGTCGGTGAACCGTTCGAACATCACGCCTCCCAGGATGAGTTGACCGCCGGTCGCCCGGCGTGCTTCTTGTGCACCGCCTGCCGGCTGACCTCGAGCGCGTCGGCGATCTCCTGCCAGGACCAGCCCTGCCGACGGGCGTTGTCCACCTGGACCACCTCAAGCCGCTCGAGCAGCCGGCGCAGCGCGCGGACGGCGCGGAGCCCGACCCGAGGGTCGGTGCTGCCGGCTGCCGCCGCGAGTTCTGTCGCCTGACTCATGCCGTCAACATACGTTGACACCGCCACGCGTGTCAACCCCAGTTGACGAACGCCTGCCTGCTCCGTCCGCCGCATTCCGCCCTCGCGATTTGACAGCGCCATAGCTAGCCGTTATCTATTAACGATCTAGACGAAGGGTGCGCTTGGGTGCAGGACGTGGTGCTGGCCATGCTGGCGAAGGAGCCGGCGCACGGGTACGAGCTGCGCAGCCGGCTGCGTGCCGCGCTCGGCCCGCTGGGCGAGGCGATGAACGCCGGGCAGATCTACGTGACGCTGACCCGCCTGGGCAAGGCCGGGCTGGTGACCTCGCAGCGGGCCGAGGGCCTGCCGGACCGGCCCGAACGCCGGGTGTACGCGTTGACCCCGGAGGGCCAGCAGCGAGTCGCCAACTGGCTGACCGAAGTGAGCTGGCCGAAGCCGGACCTCGCGGAGTTTCATCTCAAGTTGGTGGCTGCCGCGACCGCCCGGCTGGCCGATCCGGTGGCCCTGGTTGACGCGCAGCGGCGTGAGGTGCTGCGCCGGCTGCGCGACGCCCAGCGGGCCGCGTTGGACCGGTCGGTGGATCCGGTTGCCGGACTGCTGCTGGAGGGTGTCGTGCTGCGGCTGCGGGCTGACCTGGAATGGCTGGAGGCGTGTGAGCGCCTGTGGACTGAACGTGGTCCGACCGGACGGAAGGCGGGGGCATGACCGGGTCGACGGTGTTGCAGGCGCGTGGGCTGAGCATGCTGTACGGCGACGAGCACGCGCTGGTCCGCGCGGTCGACGAGGTCGATCTGACCGTGCCGGCCGGGCAGTCGCTGGCGGTGATGGGGCCCAGCGGCTGCGGCAAGTCCACCCTGCTGTACCTGCTCGGCGGGCTGCAACGCCCGACCGGCGGGCAGGTGTGGCTGGCCGACCGTCGGATCGACACGATGAGCGAACGGGCCCTGGCCCGGCTGCGGCGTGGCAGCCTCGGGTTCGTCTTCCAGTCGTTCCACCTCATGGACGAACTCACCGCGGTGGAGAATGTCGAGCTTGCCGCGCTGCTGGCCGGCCAGTCACCGGGGCGGGCCCGCAAGCGGGCGATGTACCTGCTGGACCGGGTCGGGCTGGCCGACCGCGCTACGCACCTGCCCTCGGCGCTGTCCGGTGGGCAGCGCCAGCGGGTCGCCATCGCCCGCGCGCTGAGCAACGAGCCGCTGGTCGTGCTGGCCGACGAACCCACCGGCAACCTGGACAGCGCCGCCACCCTGGACGTGCTGCGGCTGTTCGAGGAGCTGCGCACCGCAGGACAGACCCTCGTGGTGGTTACCCATGACCCCCGCATCGCCGCGGTCGCCGACCGGGTGATCGCCATGCGCGACGGCGCGTTCGTCGACGACAACGGACTTGCCAGCACGGCCCCCGGCACCCTCTACGACGGGCGGCGCTGACATGGCCGGCCGCCTCCTGCTCGTCTGCCGGCTGCTGATGCGGGACCTGCGCCGCCGCCGAACCGAAACCGTCCTGCTCCTGACCGCAATCACCGCCGCCACCGCCACACTGACCGTCGGCCTCACCCTCAACGAAATCGCCGACCGGCCGTACCAGCAGACCCGGACCGCCACCGCCGGCCCGGACGTGATCGTGACACCCCGGGCCACCGGCCAGGCCGCACTGGACGAGCTCGCATCGCTGACCACCGGGGCCGGCGTCGCCGATCACAGCGGCCCCTTTCCGATCGCCTACCTGACGATGACGGCCCGCGGCAAGTCCGCGCACACCGTCGTAGCGGGCCGGGACACCACACCCGCATCGATCGACCGGCCCGCCGTGACCGACGGCACCTGGGTACGCCCCGGCGGCGTGGTCGTCGAGCGCGCCTTCGCCGACGCCCTCGGCATCCGCACCGGCGACACGGTCACCATCGACGGCCATCCGCTGCGCGTGATCGGGACCGCGGTCACCGCCGCGAGAGCGACGTACCCGTACGCCGGGTGGCACTACCCCGGCAGCATCCTGGTCGAGCGCGGCGGCCTGGTCTGGGTCGACCACAGCGACATCGCCACGCTCGCGGGCAGCCAGCCGCTGTCGTACGCCCTCAACCTCAAACTCGCCGACCCGGCGGCCAGCAGCACGTACACCGTCGGCGACCAACTCACCACCTGGCAGGAGATCAGCTACCTCAACGGTCGGCTGTACAGCGACGCGCAGGTCGCTCTGCTCGTCGGCAGCTGGCTGCTCAACGGCCTTGCGCTGGCCGGCGTCGCCGGCATCGTCGCGGGCCGGATCATCGGTCAGCGGCGCCGGGTGGGACTACTGAAGGCCGTCGGCGCCGGCCCGGCCATGATCGCCGCCGTCCACCTCGCCGAGTACCTCGTGATCGGGCTTGCCGCCGCCACCACCGGCCTCGCCGCGGGCTGGTTCGCCGCACCCGCGCTGATCCGCCCCAGCGCCGGACTCATCGGCTCCGTCAACGCCCAGCCACCTGCACTGCGCATGGTGATCACCGTCCTGGCCCTTGCCCTCGCGATCGCTGTGGCGGCGACTCTGGTACCGGTGTTGCGCGCCGCCGCCACCAGCACCGTTCACGCGCTGGCCGACGCCGCAACACCACCGCGGCGCCGGCGGTGGCGCATCTGGCTGTCGCGGCGGCTGCCCACCGCCCTACTGATCGGGGTGCGCATCAACGCGCGCCGGCCCCGCCGCGCCCGCCTGGTCACCGTGAACACCCTGATCACCACGACCACGCTCGTCGGCATACTCATGGTCAACACCCAGGCGGTGCACTTCGACCTCGGCTACACCGAACTCGCCAATCCCCGGGTGGAACGGGGCGAGCAGGCCACGCTCGTGCTCACCGTCGTGCTGTGCGTTCTCGCGCTCATCAACGCCGTCGTGAGCACCTGGAGCGCGGTCCTCGACGCCCGGCAGCCGCTGGCCGTCGCGCGGACGCTCGGTGCCACGCCCGCGCAGGCCGGCGTGGGTCTGGCGGTGGCGCAACTGCTTCCAGCCATACCCGGCGTCGCCGTGGGGATCCCGGCCGGCATCGGGCTTGTCGCGTTCGTCAGCACCGGCGAGGTCCGGTACCCACCCGATTCCTCGCTGCTCGCCACCGCGCTCGGAGTCCTGCTCGCCATCGCCGCGCTCACCGCCATCCCCGCGACGGTTGCCGCACGGCGCCCGGTCGTGGACACACTCCGGTCCGCACCGACCTGACAGCCGAGCCACCCGATCCGGCCCGCCGCCGCGCCCATCCGACTACCCTCGGTCAGGGACAGCTTGGTCGTGCCGGGCGCGACGCCCGGGAGGTGATATCGGATGGCCGCACCCGCCGACGCAGCGGTGCTGGTCGGCCTCGGGTCGAACCTCGACCTCCCGGTCGTCGAACAGGCCGCGCAGGAGGCCGCCGGGCACGGCCGGCCCCTGCACCTGCTGCACACCTTCGACTGGCAGGCGGCGTTCGCCGCGGACACCGTCGCCGCGCCCCGCGACGAGGCCGAGAAGCTGATCACCCGGGCCGCCCAACTCGCCCACCAGACCGAGCCAGGGCTGACCGTACGCGGCGAGATCGTCGAGAGTGCCCTGCTGCCCACCCTCATCCGCCGCTCGGAGACGGCCTTCCTGCTGGCCGTCGGCGACAGCGGAATGGCGGGCAGCGGCCAGTGCGTTCCCGCCGAGACGTCCGCCGTGCAGTTGGCCGCACGGGCCGGCTGCCCCCTGCTGGTGGTCCGCCGCGAGCCGCCGCCACAGGGCCCGGTGCTGGTGGGGGTGGACGGCTCACCCAGCTCACACCTCGCTCTGCAGTGGGCCGTGGAGTGCGCGGCCCGCAGGGGCGCCCGACTGGTGGCGCTGCGGGTGGTGGAGTACGACGAGGACACCGACGCGGTCGCCGAGCAGCTCAGCGAGGCGCTGGCCCAGCACACCGGCCGCCACAGCGCGGTGGCCACCGAATGCCGCGTCGTGCGCGGAGACCCCGGCCAGGTGCTGGTCGACACATCCCGCAGCGCGCAGGTGGCGCTGGTCGCCGCCCGTGGCGACGAACCGGGACGGGCGATGCTGGGCGCGGTCGCCCAATCCCTGCTCTACCACGCTCCGGCCCCGGTGATCGTCGTCCGCGGCCTGGCGGAGGTGCCACTGACCGGGCCGGACGCCCGCCAGGCGCGGGACCAACGGCCCTGACCCGGGGCGTCCGCGGCGGCGAAGCTGGACGCCGGACGCCCCACCCCGACCCGCGAGAGGCAGCATGATGGACACCGCTCTCGACGTGCACCGCGCCCTCACCGACGACGAGCTGCGCCGGCTGGACGCCTACTGGCGCGCCGCGAACTACCTCACCGTCGGGCAGATCTACCTGCTCGGCAACCCGTTGCTGCGCGAGCCGCTGACCCGCGACGACATCAAGCCTCGGCTGCTGGGGCACTGGGGCACCAGCCCCGGGCTCAACCTGATCTACGCCCACCTCAACCGGGTGATCGTCGCGCGCGACCTCAACGCCATGCTGGTGACCGGCCCCGGCCACGGTGGCCCGGCCATCGTGGCCAACACCTGGCTGGAGGGCACCTGGTCGGAGCGTTACCACGACGTGGCGCGCGACGAGGCCGGGATGAGCAAGCTCTTCCGCCAGTTCTCCTTCCCGGGCGGCATCCCCAGCCACGTCGCGGCGGACGTGCCGGGCTCGATCCATGAGGGCGGCGAGCTGGGGTACGCGCTGAGCCACGCCTACGGCGCCGCGTTCGACCACCCGAACCTGGTGGTGGCCTGCGTGGTCGGCGACGGCGAGGCGGAGACCGGGCCGCTGGCCGGCAGCTGGCTCTCCGACGTGTTCCTCAACCCGGCACGCGACGGTGCGGTGCTGCCCATCCTGCACCTCAACGGTTACAAGATCGCCAGTCCGACCGTGCTGTCCCGGATCCCCGAGGCCGACCTGCTCGACCTCATGCGCGGATCGGGCTACCAGCCGTACGTGGTGGCCGGCGACGACCCCGCCCAGGTGCATCGCGCCCTCGCCGCGACGATGGACCGGGCTCTGGACGAGATCGCCGAGATCCAGCGCCGGGCCCGCTCCGGGGGCGTCGTCGAACGTCCCCGCTGGCCGATGATCATCCTGCGGACGCCGAAGGGGTGGACCGGCCCGCGCGAGGTCGACGGCAGCCAGGTAGAGGGCACGTACCGCGCCCACCAGGTGCCGCTGTCGGGGGTACGCGACAACCCGGCACACCTGGCCGAGCTGGAACACTGGCTGCGCAGCTACCGGCCGGAGGAACTGTTCGACGCCACCGGCGCGCCGGTGGACGAGCTGCGGACGTTGCCACCGCGCGGTGACCGGCGGATGAGCGCCAATCCGGTCACCAACGGCGGCCTGGTGCTGCGCGACCTGACCCTGCCGGACTTCCGCGACTACGCCGTGGAGGTTCCCGAACCGGGCCAGCCGATGGCCGGTGCGACCGGGGCGCTCGGCCCGTGGATCCGCGACGTCATCACCGCCAACCCGCAGACGTTCCGGCTGTTCGGCCCGGACGAGGTCGCCTCCAACCGGTTGGGCGCCGCGTTCGAGGTGACCGACCGGGCGTGGGTGGCCGCCAGGGTGCCCGGCGACGACCACCTCTCCCCCGACGGCAGGGTCATGGAGGTGCTCTCGGAGCACCTGTGCCAGGGCTGGCTGGAGGGCTACCTCCTGACCGGCCGGCACGGCGTGTTCACCAGCTACGAGGCGTTCATCCACATCGTCGACTCGATGCTCAACCAGCACGCCAAGTGGCTCAAGGTGACCCGCGCCATTCCCTGGCGGCAACCGATCGCCTCGCTGAACTACCTGCTGTCCAGCCACGTCTGGCGGCAGGACCACAACGGCTTCTCCCACCAGGACCCGGGCTTCATCGACCACGTGGTCAACAAGAAGGCCGAGGTGGTACGGGTCTACCTGCCACCGGACGCCAACACCCTGCTCGCCACGATGGACCACTGCCTGCGCAGCCGGCACTACATCAACGTGGTGGTGGCCGGTAAGCAGCCGGCGCCGAACTGGCTGACGATGACCGAGGCGATCCAGCACACCCGCCGTGGCCTGGGCATCTGGGAGTGGGCCAGCAACGACGGCGGCAGCGAACCGGACGTGGTGCTCGCCTGCTGCGGGGACGTACCCACCCTGGAGGCGCTGGCCGCCGTCGAGCTGCTGCGCCAGCACCTCCCGGAGTTGAAGGTACGACTGGTCAACGTGGTCGACCTGATGCGACTCCAGCCGGCCACCGAGCACCCGCACGGCCTGACCGACAACGAGTTCGACACCATCTTCACCGAGGACCGGCCGATCATCTTCGCCTACCACGGCTACCCGTGGCTGATCCACCGGCTCACCTACCGTCGCACCAACCACGACAACCTGCACGTGCGCGGCTACAAGGAGGAGGGCACCACCACCACACCGTTCGACATGGTGATGCTCAACGACCTGGATCGCTTCCACCTGGTCACCGACGTCATCGACCGGGTGCCCGGCCTGGCCGCCCGCGCCGCGCGCCTACGCCAGCGGATGGTCGACGCCCGGCAGTCGGCCCGCGACTACACCCGCCAGTACGGCGAGGACGACCCCCAGGTCGCCGAGTGGCGCTGGGTCCGCGAAACCGGCCCGACCAATCCCTGAGGAGGACGACGTGCGCGACGCGGAGATCCTGGTCGGCTACGACGGCTCCACCGACGCCTCGGTAGCCGTGAACTGGGCGCTGGAGGAGGCTCGGCACAGCGGCCAACCGGTACGCCTGGCGTACGTCTTCGAGTGGCTGACGGTGGCCGGCTGGGTCGGCCCGGGGGTGGCGCCCGGGGTCTGGCCGGACGACACCGCCCGCCGGCAGGTCGAGGAGTTGGTCCGCAACGCCGCGGCGGACGCCGTCGGCGCGTACCCCGGCCTGACGGTCACCGGCGAGGTGTACGACGGGCCGCCCGCCCTGGTGTTGCAGGAACGCTCGGCCGAGGCCGGGATGCTGGTGCTCGGCAGCCGAGGCCACGGCGGTTTCGGTGGCCTGCTGGCCGGGTCGACGGCGGTGTCGGTCGCCGCCCACGCACACTGCCCGGTCGTGGTGGTCCGGAACGGGGCCGGCAGCGCCCGAACCGACGCGTCGACCGGCCCGGTGGTGGTCGGTGTGGACGGCTCGGAACCGTCGCTGGTGGCGCTCGGCTTCGCGGCCGAACGGGCGGCGCAGCGGCAGGTGCCGCTGCGCGTGCTGCACGCCTGGACTCCGGGCCCCGGCGGGGCCGCCGGGCTGCCCGACGAGCGGGCCGCGGTGGAGCAGGCACTGGAGCCGTGGCGGCGGACGTTCCCAGAGCTGGACGTGACCGTCGACCTGGCCCCGACCAGCCCGGCGGCGATCCTGATCGAGGCGAGCCGCGACGCGCGGCTGGTGGTGGTCGGCAGCCGGGGCCGGGGTGGGCTGGCCGGGATGCTGCTCGGTTCGGTCAGCCAGCAGTTGATCCAGCACGCCCACTGCCCGGTCGCGGTGGTCCGGGAACGCTGACCAGGACCGTCGGCCGACGAGCGTCCGGCGCCGGGTGATGACGTGAACCGGCCTCAGCGGGTGGGCGGCGGAGCGAAGCGCATGCTTTCCAGCCAACGCGGAGTTCGACGTGCCGCTGATTTGTGAGCGATCGCGGTGCTGGGAGCGCGAACGGAGGCGGGAGCCGCTGAGGACTCGCGTCGGACGGTCGACGAGTGCTGGCTTACTCGCACAGCGAGTCGCTACCGGCCGGCCGGGTGGGCCCTCAACGCGAGGGCCCACCCGGCCCGTAGCCGGGTCTTCTACAAACTCACCGAACTTATTCGCTGATTCCGCAGTCGACACTTTGACGGCGTAGCGACGAGACGTTCAGGCAACCGATCGAAATTCGACCTCTACCAACCACGCCTTGACTACGACATCGAAGTCATTCGAACTTACTACCAGAGCTGCCTGCCTCGCAGCGTCGAGGGCCAGATCGACCGCAGATTTTGCGGCAGCAGCATTCGGTTGGTTGTCGAACGGCCACACCAGCGGTAGACGCACACCTGCAATCAGTTCCAATATCCGCGGTTCGGCTGACTCCTTTGGCAGAGCAGAGAGCAGATACAACCTCTCGCTGACGTCCTCGCTGCTGGCGCTGTCAGCGAAAATCTTGAACTTCCAGAGCCCATCTCCGGCGGACAGTCGCGCGATGCCCTCGATCGGACCATCACGCCAGTCTGTGATTACTACCGCTTGCAGCCTCAGCAACCCGCGTTGGGCCGCTGTTAGAAGTTCGTCGGTCTCGGTCACCGACGTCTACCAAAAAGCACGTTGAACCCCCTCGCGACACCGGAGTCTACGGGTTTCGGAAGCTCCAGCGTATGGTGCGTCGAGTCGTTCCTCGTCGGCGTGTACCTCAGGCTGAAGCCAGCCTCTTCTATCTCCTGTCGTGTAGCCGTGCTCGCGCCTTCTGCCGTACGAGTTGTCACCGAAACGCCGTGACCAAACCTGCCGCTATCTTCCGCAGCAGCAGCCGATCGTTCAAGGCGCGCCGTACTTTCCCAACTGGTGCCGAGTCTGGTGAAGCTCTGGTCCGCGCTACATGTGCACGCCGTGCCAAACTCCTGCCCAGGTCCGCAATTGTGGACAAGTACCGGAGTATTGCCGGCCACGACATAGTACGTGTGGATGTCCGCGACCGTGAGGTCGTGCATCGACTTCAGGCCAGCATACGACCGGACGGCCTGGACGGTTACCGCCTTGCCATCCAGGGCCCGCAGCGACTCACCGACCTGCACATCCGCAGCGTCGATCCAGTCCTTCCGGTCCTCGCTCCAGAACGGATGGTGCTGGGTCGTCTTGATGACAGAAGCCTCGGCGCCGGCCACCGCGACCGTCAGGTCCGTCAGGTCCGCATCCTCGTTGCGGTGGGTGCGGGTGACCTCACGAGCCGCGGTCTCCCCGGTCTCCGGGTCGGTGGCCAGGACCAGGTCGCCTTCTTGCAGCTCCTCAATGGCCTTGTAACCACCGCTGGCCAGCACGACCTTCGTCCCCGGCGCAAAACTGTGCCGCTTGATCAGGCAACTCTCGGCTGCCTCCAGGACGTCGTCGGCCCATTTCGTGTCCTGAGACCATTTCACCAGGGCCTTCGCGGCCTTGCCGAGGACCTTGGCCATCGGTTTGGCCTTGCGAATGACCTGAGCGGCCTTGCCCCAGGGCAGCATGCCGGCGAGCGAGTAGACGCAGGCCATCAGATTGCCGTGGATGCAATCCAGGATGTCGTTGATGCCGAAGAACTCGAGCAGAAGCTGACCACCAGCTTTGATGATGATCGAGATGGCGTTCTGCTTCTTAACTTCCTTAGCCCGCTTGATCTCCTCGTCGGTCGGGCCGCCGTTCTTGCCGCCGCCCTTGCCGCCCTTATCGCCACCGCCGCCGTTGCCGCCACCAGCCTCATGCGCGGCGTGGGCCTCTGCCCAGTCGTCATCGCCGCAACTGCCGCCGCAACCGTCGTTGTCGCCCTCGATCTCGTGGTAGTTGCCGTACATGTCCTCGTAGTCGGCGCCCGGGCCACAGGCGTCGTCGGAACAGGCCCGGAGGCCGCTCGGGTCGGAGAACGTGATCGGGCTGTTGTTGCTGTAGGCGTAGGCGTTCCACTGCTGCGGGTCGGCCAGGTCCTGCACCGGGTCAACCGAGATGAACCGCCCGAGACCGGTGTCGTACTGCCGGGCCCCGATGTTGGTCAGGCCGGTCGGATCCTTGTCGCCTCCGACGAAGCCCTTGCTGTTGGTCCACTGCGGTTGGCTGCCGCGAGGATCGCCGTACGGGGTCTGGCGGCGTACGGTGACCGCCTGGGACGCCGCGTTGATGCCGGTCTGCTGGGTGCCCTGGTGGTCGGAGTAGAGCCAGGTCAGCGCGCTCGGCGTACGGTTGGCGACCATCTTGCCGGCGAAGCTGTAGTAGCGGGTGCCGGTGATGACGGAGTTGTTGTCCCGCCGGATCTCCTGGCCCGGCAGGTAAAGCGTGCTGCCGGTGGCGTCACGCCGGATCAGGCGCGCGCCGTCGGCGTCGTAGATGTTGGTCTCGACGGTCTGTCCGCCGACTTTCACCGTGGCGAGCTTGCCCTCGGCGTTCCACGTGAGGGTCTGCGAGTTCGCCGCCGTCGCGCAGTTGTTCGCGGTGGTGGCCGCCGGCCGGCAGGTCATGTTGCCGACGTTGTCGTAGGCGTACTGGGTCGTGACGGCGGGTTGGCCGGGTGCCTCCGTGGCGACCGAGGTGACGGCGTGCGGCCGTACGACGTCCTTGCCGCTGGTCGGCGTCGTGTAGTCGCGCTTGGTGTCGCCCGCCGCGGTGTGCACCTTCTCCGTGCTGCGGTTGCCGACCGCGTCGAGGGTCCACTCGTGCCAGTACGGTGCCGGCCCACCCAGGTTGGGCACGCTCGGATCCGCCGCGCAGTCGACACCCGTTTTGGGCGTCCAGGCGTTGGTCATCCGACGCAGGTCGTCGTAGCGGAAGCACTGGGTGTCCGCCGTACCGACCTGCGGGGTGTCCTTGATCCAGAGGATGTTGCCGGCGGCGTCACGCTTGTAGTTGGCGTCCACCACCGTGCCGGCGCCGGTCTCCGGCTTGACCGTCATCCGGTCGACGCGCCGGGTGGTCAGGTCGTAGTAGGTGTTGTCCTCGACGTACACGCCGCCGTCGGTCTTGCGGGTGGTGAGGGTCGGCTCGCCGTACTGGGTGTACTGCTGGCCGATCACGTAACGGCCCACGTTGATCAGATTGGTGGCCAATTCCGTGGGCAGGCCGGTCGTCGAGTCGTACTTCGTCTCCACCTTCTCGGTGGTCAGACCGCCGCCACCGGGATAGGTGATCGACGTCGGGCTGCCGTCGTACGGGGAGTATCCGTAGGCGTAGGACCAGGTGCCCGCGAGGTTCTGAGCCTCGTTGGTGGGAATGACGTAGTTCGCGCCGTCCGGCTGGTAGCGGTCGGTGAAGTCGGTCACCTGCCACTTGTAGGCGTTGGCCGATCCTGCGGACTCGTACCGGATGCTCTCGGTCAGTTGACCGCGGACCGTCTTGCCGCTGTAGAGCTTGTCGTACTTCCACTCGGCCAGCTTGTTGCCGGCCGCGATGCTGCCGACGTAGAGGCCCTTGCGCCGCCCCAGGGCGTCGTACTCGTTCACCAGGACGTTGTTGGCGTCGGTGGTCTTCTCCACCTGGTCGTACTGGGTGTACGACGTCGTGGTGGTGCCCTTGTCCGGGTCCTTCGCGCTGATCTGGCGACCCTTGACGTCGTACGTGTTCACCCACTCGTTCCCGCCGGTGTCCCGGACGAGGGTGAGCTGGTTCTTGCGGTTGTAGGTGTAGGTCGTGACGATGTCCGGCTTGACCTGGGTCTTGTCGGCCCGCTGCCGCAGCTCGACCGTCCGGCCCTGCACGTCGGTCTTGGCGGTGGTGACGGTGCCACCCTCCGGCGGGGTCACCACGGTGGAGTCGCCGAGGTACTCGGTCCTGGTGCGCCACTTCTCGACGAGGTTGGTGATCCCGTCGGTTCCGAAGAAGACCTGGTCGGTCGCGCGGGAGGCGTTGTCGTAGACGGCCTTCGACACGGCCGGCACCGACCACTCCGGCTCCCACCAGAGCGCGCCGGCGGGCGGGCCCGGCTCGGCATGCGCCTGGTAGGTGGTCACGGCCCGACCGGTCGCGTCGTAGAGCGTGTCGGTGACCACCCGGTCGCCGCCGACCCCGGCAGTCTGCGTCTGGCGGGGCCGCAGGAAGGCGTCCTTGATGTCGTACGAGGTCAGGTAACCGCCGCCGGCGTTGAGCACCCGGCTCCTGGTGTACGGGTAGGCGTCTCGGTTGGGCGCGTACGAGTAGGTGTAGTCGACCGACGGGCTGGTCGGGTGGGCAGTGCGCGGCCAGCCGACCGCCCAGCCCTTGGCGAGGCGACCCATCGGGTCGTACTCCATGTCGGTGAGCCGACCGTTGTAGTCCTTGGTCTGGATCGGCTGACCCCAGTAGGGCCGCGTCTCGATGGTGTTGACCCAGTCGACGCTGCCGCCGTTCGGATCCGGGGTCTTGGTGGTCACCGTCGTGACCGGCCCACCGGTCGCGGGGGTGTACTCCGTCGTCACCGTACGGCCACGCGCGTCGGTGGTGGTCTTCGGCCGCCCGTACGCGTCGAAGGTGGCCTGGCTCAGGGTCTGCCAGGCGGTGCCACCGCCGACCGACCAGTCCTTGAGCCGGTCGATCCGGGTGACCTCACCCCGGCTCGGTGGGGTGTCGACACTCGTCGCGCCGTCGTAGAACTTGCGCTCGTCGGCGACGATGTCGTCCTGGCTGGCCGGCGCGGTGGCGCAGGGCACCGCCTTGACGGTGATCTGCTTGACCGTCTGGATCAGGTTGGCGCCGGTGTTGCGGTTGTAGAGGTAGGTGGTGCACGTCTCGTCGCCGGTCTTGGCGACGTCACCGTCGGACTGGATCGTCTTCGTGCTGCCGTAGGTGCCGTCGAAATCCGACACGCTGCGCGACGTCCGCCAGCCGGAGGCGCCGTTGACTCCGAGCGCCACGGCGTTGTAGGTGATCGCCGTGTTGACGTACCGGGCGGTGACCGTGTCCTTGTCGATGGTGCGGGTCGCGGTCGCATCCGAACGCCACGGCACATTGACCGTCTTGCTGACCGGCTTGGTCTTGGTGCCGTTATAGACGACCTGCTCGCGGACCATGCCGGCGAACTGGTCCTCGTCGTACACCGTCTCACCGCCGAGCGAGGCACCCACCGTGACGGTGCGGGTGCCACCGCTCGCGTTCAGCCGGTCACCGTGCATGCCCCGCAGGAAGGTCGTCTCGGTCAGGGTCTGTGCCGGGGCGTCGCCCTTGCGTACCTGCACCTGGCCGTAGCCGCGGAACTGGTTCCACGTCTTGTGCTTCGGCTTGACCAGGCCGTTGTCGTCGGCGTAGTGCCAGGCCGGGTTGCCGATGTAGTCGTAGTACGTGTTCTGCACCGGCTGGCCGTGGTCGGTGCCGTCGACCTTGACCATGATGTCGGATTCGGAGACCTGCGTGACGACGTACTTGTGCCAGTACTCGGTGAGTTCCTTACCCGGTTCGTACGGGTCCGGCCCGACCACCGGGTAGCAGAGGCGGGTGTTGTTCTCCGGGGAGGACGGTAGGCTGCTGCTGTTGCAGTCCTCCTGGCTGTACGTGACCTGGATCTTCCCGCCGGTCTCGGTGATGATGTTGCCGATCCGCATCCGGTTGTTACTGGTGTTGTTCTTGCTCAACACCCGGTTCCGCTTCGAGATCGGCTCGAAGGTCACCGGCGGCATCGCCACCGTGCTCCCGACCAGGCCCTTGTGCACCAACGAGTCCAGCCACATCCCGGCGTGGTCGCTGCCGTCACCCACCGGCGGGTAGGTGTGGCCCAACGTCCAGGAGTCGACCGGCTGCCAGTCGTCGGGTGTCTTGGTGGTGTCCCAGACCTTCGTGGTGACCGTCGACAGCCGCTTGGTGGTCCAAAACGTCGGGCCGTAGTTCTCCTTGCAGTCCGCCGCCGCCGCCGTGCACTCCTGGTCCCAGGGAACGTCCTTCCAGTTGCCCCGGTTCGCGCAGTCGACGGTGCAGCGGTCAGCGACGTCGAGGACGACCTGGGCCAGCGGCTGGACCGAGCGGTCGGTGGTGCCACGGTCCCAGGTGCCGTAGTCGATCCGCAGCAGCGAACCGCCCCGGGTGTAGAGCGCCTTGTTGGTGGACGTAGCGTTCTTGGCGTAGTAGTTGTCCTCTTTCTCGTACCAGTACGACAGCGTGTTGCCACGGGGGTCGACGACGTAGTCGAGGTTCCACCGCCAGGTCTGGTCGCAGAACGACGAGGCGAACGTGTCCGCGTTGCACGGCTCGTTGGTGTGGTTGCCGGCGACGGGGACGTTCCACGCGGAGTTCGTCGTGGTGCTCTGCCCCGGCAGGCTGTTGAGGCCGAAGAAGTACTGCATGCCGTCGGGCGTCGTCACCTTCCAGTGTTCGCCGTCGTCATCGCCGTTGGCGGCATTGAGCTTTTTCTCGATCTTCGAGCCGTCCTCGTTGCGGCTGTGCCAGCCCTTGCCGGTTTCGAAGATCAGCTCCCCGCCGCGGCCGTTCAGCGACATGGTGGCGTTGTCCGACCGCCAGCACTGGTCCCCGGTGCGATTGGTGCTGTTGTTTCCGCCGCTCATATCGTCGGCACACGGCACGTAGCTGCGCTCGATGTAACCGGACCAGAGGCTGAAGCCCTCGCCGGCCCAGGACGGCTGACTGTTTGACGCGTCGGACTGCCCGTCGACGGCGTCGGAGGTGTAGGAGAGGCCGAGGCTGGGTGCCGGGCCGCCGATCGCCGGCGGCATCCGCATCGGGTACGACCAGGAGAAACCACCGGTCGACGTGCCCGCGGACCAGGTGGCGCTGGCCGCCATCGGCGTGGCGGAGAAGTCACCCTCCGGACCCGAACTGCCCGCGGCGAGCGCGACCAGTGTGGACGCCGCCCCGGTGGAACGCGCCGTCGAGGCGCCGACGGTGACCGGCACCTCGGCGCTGACCGAGCCACCGTCGTTGTGGGACACCAACGGCGTAGCGGCACACTCGGCCCGCTCCGGGGTGCGCAGTCCACACTCCGGCACCTGGAACAGCCGCAACCGGGATGCCCAGTCGCCGCCGAAGGCGTCCCGGAAGCTCCGGTAGTCCACCGAGACGGTGGCCGCACCCGGCTGACCAGGGGCTGCGGACGGGGTAGCCGCCGAGCCCTGACCGGCATCGTCGATCCGCAGCACCAACCCGTCGCGCCACCGCGCCGGCACCGTCGCCCGGTTGAGCAGCTCGACCGAGACCGCAGAGGTCCGGGCACCCGCCGCGCCGGCCGCCCGGGTGACCGACACCGGCAGCGCACCGACCCGTACCGCCGCCGGCGCGGATCGGCGCTGCCCCGCCGGGGCTTCCGCTGGCAGCGTCACCGTGGCCTCGCCCGGCCTCGGCCACACCGGCGCGGCCGGCTTCGCGCTCGGCACCTTCCGCGTGGGCCAGGCCTGACCGTCGGCCGTGGCGCCGTCCTTGTCGAGCTTCTCCCGTTGACCGGTCTGGGGCTTGGGGCTGGTCGGCGCAGCCTGCGCCGGGACCGACAGCCCGGTTACGACGAGCGCCCCACTGAGGATCCCTGCGACGATCGTGTGCATCCGGTTATACGGCTTATACGTCATTTTGGCCCGGTTTTTGGGGTAGCGAGTCACCATGCCTCCACTCACGAGGTGTCGTGCTACGGATAGCTGAGGGGTACGAGAGCGTCAGTCCTCGGGTGCTTCCACCGACGCCGGTGACTCCGCGTCGAAGAGCGTCTTGACCGCCACGTCGGTCAGCGCCCCCTGATAGAGGCCGAGCTTGTCGATGTCGCCCCGCCAGAGGTCGACCCACCGCGGCGTCCCGCCCACCGGGGTGAAGCGGCCGGCACCGACAACGAGCGGGCCGGTCGCGTCGAAGGCGCCGGTGAAGCTGCTGCTGCCGTAGCCCTTGACGCCCTCCTGCTTACCGTTGACGTAGAGCCGAACCTCCCGGCGGGACACGTCGTAGACGGCGACCAGATGCGTCCAGCGGGCCCGGTCGTCCTCGGTCAGGACCCGCGACGTCATCGGGACCTCCACGGTCTGGCCCGAGATGACGTCGTCGTCGACACCGAAGACGCTGAGACACCAGCGGTGCTCGACTGTGCTGCCCACCGTGAAGGCGCGCTGGCCGAGGTAGAAGGCCGACTGTTGACTGCCGGCCTGGCTGACGGCGGTCAGGGTGCCCAACGCCTCCGCGTCGGGTCGCACCCAGACCGACACGCTGAAGGACTGATCGGTACGCAGCACACGGCCGTCCTGCCAGACCGGGTTCTGCGGCTCGGCGAGATTGTCCTGTGAGCGCCCGTACTCAACGGTCTGCTGGGCGGGATCCTCGATGCCCTGCCGGTCCAGCGCCAGGAACTTGTCATCGGACAGCGAGCCGAAGTCGACGCCCTGGGTCAGCGCCAGTCGGCGGCCGAACTGGCCGTCCTCCGGCGCGCTGCACAGCGTGGGGTCGGACGACTCCTCGTAGCAGGGCATGCCGTTGGCGAAGCTCCAGTCACCCACCTTGATCGCCGCGAGCATCCCCGGCTCGTCGAAGCCACCGGAATCCGGGTCCTCGGCGAGCTGACCGGTGAAGTCGTGCGCGACCAGCACCCGGTCATAGACCTGCACGTCGGCCAGGTTGCCCTTGAACCAGTTGATCGGAGAGCCCGCCCACCCGCGGCCGACCGTGAAGATGCCGCCCGCGCTCCAGGCCGTCGCGGTCCGGTCCACCTCGCCGGTGAGCGTGCCGTTGACGTACAGCCGGACCTTTCCGGCGGTCTTGTCGTAGACGCCGGCGAGGTGCGTCCACCGACCGACGTCCGCGGCGGTCAGGGCGGTGCTGACCGCGGGTCGGCTGGTGCTGGTCGCCAGGTCGGTGTCCTTCATCATGAACGACCAGCGGGGCGTCGCCGGGGAGCCCTCCAGTCGGGTCCCCAGCTGGAACCCCGTGGTGTTGGTGCCCGCCTGCGCGGCGACGACCATGTCGCTCGTGGTCGGGAGCGCCCCCAGTCGCACCCAACCCGCCACGCTGAACGACTTGGTGGTGTCCAG
The DNA here is from genome assembly GCF_050936255.1 of Micromonospora sp. CA-259024. Lineage (NCBI taxonomy): Bacteria > Bacillati > Actinomycetota > Actinomycetes > Micromonosporales > Micromonosporaceae > Micromonospora > Micromonospora sp. CA-259024. The sequence goes on from NZ_JBNJND010000001.1 coordinate 3,809,225, forward strand.
CACCGGTCCGGCCGTGGCCAGGGCCGACGAGGTGCCGTTGAACGAGGCGGTCTCACCCCGGATCATCCGGAGGTCTCCCGTCCACGAGACGCTCCCCGACGACAACGGGGTGCTGCCCGACGGCGGCGACTGTTGCATATCGTCGAGCGCGTTCGTCGCCGTGACGCCGGGATAGGTTTCCAGACCCCAGCGGGCGACGGCCGGGGCCGGACGCGCGGCGGTGAACTCCACCGAACCACGGCCGACGTTGCCGGCGCCGTCGGTGGCCGAGAGGTAGAGGGTGTTCAACCCGTACTTAGGCACCACGAGCGAGACGACCGCCTGCATCACGGGCACCCGGAAGCCCAGTGGGTCCTGCCAAATGCCGCTGGTCGCCGCGATCTGCGTGGTGGCCGGGCTGACCCAGCCGTACGCGAACTTCGTCACCGTGAGGTCGGTGGACCGGATCGTGAAGGTGGCCGTGCTGCCCGGCACCGTCGACCCCCCGGTCGGCGTCGCGGTGACCGGGGGGACCTTGGTGTCCGCCAGGAACGTGCACCAGTCGGACCAGACGCTGGTCTGGCTGTACGGCGCGGGGTCGGTGGCCTTGGCACGGAACGCGTACTTGACGCCCTCGCCGGCTGTCACCGCGGCCGAGGTCGAGCGCCCGCCGGCGGGGACCGACGCCCCAGCGGGAGCGGCCCGGCGCGGCGTCGAGGCATCGATCAGACCGTTGGCGGGCACCTGGACCCACTCGTACCCCGTCGTCAGCGCCTGCGTGCCGTCGGCGTCCGGGAAGATCGCGGAGAAGGTCGGCTTCAGCGTGCCGATGACGAGCGTCGTGTTGGCCGGGCAGGCGACACCCGCGACCTGCAGGTTGTTCGGCTTGCCGGGGATCGAGTCGAAGTCGACCACCAGCTTGGCGTTGCCGGGGAAGAACTTCTTGTACCGGTCGGTGGTGCTCTCGCCCGAGCCGTCGGTGGCGCTACAGGCGCAGAAACCGAAGGTGATGTTGGTGGCGCTGCTCGTCGCGGACGACTGGATCACGCTGGTCACCGCGGACCCGGTGAAGTTGACGGTCATGTCGGGTTGCGGGGAGTCGGAACACCCGGAGCCCTCGTTGGCGTGCGAACTGGCCGAGGACTTCAGGCCGATCAACTTCGGTGCCCAATTGGTGCGCGGCGTCGAGGCGATACCCCCCGAGTGGTACAGGTAGGTCGGGGTGTTGCCGCAGGACCAGGAGTGGTCCACCTTCATCTGCACGTACGCCGACTCGATGTGCTTACCCCGGACAGTGGTCAACGGGAAGTCGAAGTAGGACCGGTACAGCTTTCCCGAATCCGGGTCTCTGCCCACCCGGGCGACCGAGGTATCGGTGTTGTTGCTGTTGTTGTTCGTCGAGTACGCCCAGCGTGACTTGCCGGTGGACCAGGCGGGGTCGATGTAGACCGGGAAGATGGCGTTCCCCGGTGCGAGCAACGTGGTGTCCGGACGCAGGAACAGGTCCCCGTCGGCGACCTCGACAACGACGGCGGCGATTCGTGCCGCGTCACCCGGCGCCGCCGCTGACGACGGCCCACCACCGGAGCCCGAATCCGCCGCTGAGGTCTGCGCCGAGCGGTTGCCCGCCGGCCCGGTAGCGGCACGGGAGTCCCACATGACGGCGTTCTCCGCGGCGGCGAGGACCTCGCCGCCCGCCACGGCGGACAGGTTGCCGTCGCGCCCTCGTACCACCCGCGCGTCTCCACCCAGGTCGAAGCGGAGCTCGCGCAGGCGCGGATCCGCTGCCGCCTCGGGGGTCTTGACCACGAAGACGTGCGTGAAGCCCGTCCGGGTGGCGCGCAGCACGAGGTCCGTGCCCGGCAGCACCTCCGCGTAGGTCGCGGCGTCGCCGGACACCGACGGGCGCGGCAGGCCGCCCGGCCACGACAGGGAGAACGACCTGCCCTGCCGGGACAGGACCACCGCCGCGGCGGCTCCTCCGTCAGAGAAGCGCACGTCCGCGACCGACGCCGCAGGCCGCCAGCTACCCGAATCCCGGATGAGCGTGAGGTCCACGTCAGCCCAGGAGCCGTTGGGCCGGTGCACACGCTGCGGCTGCACCGCCATCTCGGCGGTGAAGTCGCCCGACGGATTCGCGAAGACCTGGGTCAGCTCGGTTCGGGCCGACGCCACCTCCACCCGCTGGCCCGAGCGGCGCGCCGCAGCCGCGGCGGACCCCGCGTCGGCCGCCTCGGAGACCCCGGTGGGCTGCCGCGCCGCGGCGGGCGGCGCCGCCTGCGCTGGCACCGCGAGGCTCGACGCGCCGAGCAGCGCGACCACGGCACCAACAACCAGTCGAGACGGTCCAGAAAGGAACGCAGGCAGCAGCCAGCGGCTAGCAGTCATCAAAGATCCCCCGTGGCAATGAGAACTAGTCGGCCGAACTGTAGGGATGCCGCACAGGTTTGTCTATGCCGATGACCATGCGTTATGGCAAATGGGACGAGAGCCCTTAATGATCACTCAATCTGCACCCGACGTCACCGATTCCCTGTGCGGCGAGCACCGCCGCCTCCCGGGTCGGGTCCAGCCCGATCGAGCTGCGATGTGGTCGCCCGGCGCGAGACGGAACCGTACCGACCTCGCGCAGCCACCGCCAGGTGTCGTCAACGGTTTCGGCCACCGGCCGGCAGGTCAGCCCGGCGGCGAAGGCGCGGCTCACGTCCCGCTCCAGCAACCCTCGGTACGGGTGGCCGACGGGCAGCCAGATCGGCAGGTCGCTCCAGGGCTCCACGCCGGCGGCGAGGATCGGCGCCGGATCGGTCCAGCGCAGCCGGGCGTCGGCACCGGTGGCAGCCACGCATGTGTCGAGCAGCTCGCCCATCGTGGTCTGAGCGGGACGACCGATCGCGTTGAACGTGCCGCCCAGCCGCTGGGCGCCCGCGTTCAGCATCCACCCCGCCAGGTCGCGCACGTCGATGTACTGCACCGGCAGGTCGGCCGGCCCGGGGGCGAGCACGTCCCCGCCCCGCTCGATCCGCCGCAGCCACCAGGGCAGCCGGCCGACGTCCTCCCCCGGGCCGATGATCAGACCGGCACGGGCGACCAGCGCACGGCCGCCGAAGACCTCCCGCACGGCACGCTCGGCACCGGCCTTGAGCTGCGGGTAGTCGCCGTCGGCGGAGCCCGGGTCGGCGTCCACCACCGGGGAGTCCTCGTTCAGCCCGAGGGCGGCCGGGTCGCGGTAGACCGACCCGCTCGACACGTACACGTAGTGGCCGACCGCGTCGACCAGGGCGCGGGCGGCGTCCCGGGCAGCGCGCGGCGCACCGTCCCAGGTGTCCACCACCACGTCCCACTCGCCGCCCGCCAGAGCCGCCAGACCGTCCGGTGCGGTGCGGTCACCCCGCAACCGGTGTACGCCGTGCGGCACCGTGCCGTGCAGCCCTCGGTTGAACACCGTCACCGACCAGCCGCGACGCACGGCCTCGGTGACCGTCGCCCCGCCCACGAAACCCGTCCCGCCCAGCACCAGCAGTCTCATGCGCTCCACCCTGCCGGCGTAGGCGGGCGGACGACATCCCTGTTCACCGGTAGCGGATCTGCCTGCGGCAGAACCGTCAGGTCAACAGCCGATCCAGTGGCTGTGGGATGCGCCCCCTCAGATATTCCGCGTCATCTCGACAGGCTGCGCCGCAGCACTCGCCGACGCGTCCGGGTAGTCCGTGGAACGGCTGACATCGGCCCACTGCCGGGCCTCCGCGAGCCGCTTCTCGCCCGACTCGAGAGCGAGCCCCAGGGCGTCGCCGCCGAGCAGCAGCCGACGCGGCGGCCCTTGGAGTCCACCACGTCGATGATCGCCCGGGCCATGCGGGCGGGGTCGCCCGGCTCGTTGCCGGCGTAGTCGGCGAACATGGCCCGCCACTGTCCGACGATCTGCTCGTAGTCGGCCTGGATACTGCCGGACGCCAGCGCCGCGCCCCCGGCCCAACCGGTGCGGATGCCGCCCAGCTCCACGATGGTCACCCTGATGCCCAGCGGGCCTACCTCGTTCGCCAGGACCTCGGAGAAGCCCTCAACCCCGAACTTCGCGGTCTGGTATGCGCCGAGTCCGGGAGTGCCTCCGACGCGGCCGCCGATGGACGAGATCTGCACGAAGTGCCCCGAGCGCTGGCCCCGCAGGACCGGCAGCGCTGCCCGGGTCACGTTGATGACGCCGTACAGGTTTGTCTCTATCTGCGCACGGAGCTCATCCTCCGGGAAGTCCTCCAACGAATTGCTGGTGGCGTAACCGGCGTTGTTCACGACCACGTCGAGGGAACCGAAACGCTCGACCGCCGCCGCGACCACGTTTCGGGCCTCTGCGGGTGACGTGACGTCCAGCGCCACCGTCTCCAGCCGCTCGGGGTGCTCCGTCTTCAGATCGGCCAGCGCCTCCGGCCGACGCGAGGTCACCATGACCTGATCACCCGCAGCCAGCACCGCAACCGCCAACGCCTTCCCCAGTCCCTGGGACAGTGTCTCGTGCCCCCTGTGTGCCCCAGACAGCCGCGCCGACCAAGGGTGAGACCTGGCAGGATCAGCCCGGTGATGGGTTCCGTCGGGTTGCTGCGCTGCGAGGCGATCGCATGGGTCGACGAAGACTGGCCGGGGTGGGTCCGTGTGCGGCTGGTCGACGCCGACGGACGAAGCTGGTTCTTCGTCGACAAGGGTCCCGATCTTCTTCATGGATGGCGGCATCCTTCCTGGCGCCTCTCTCCCCCGGCCAGGGTTCGTGCGGTGCTACGTCGTCGGCCAGCAGGAGGACCAGGTCCTTGTCGTTAGCACTGATCCGGACCACGTGGAAGCTGAGGACGGAACCACCCAGTTCCGGGTCCGCCCGAATCAGCTAGAGCGGACGAGCCCCACCCGATCAACTTGAACTCTCAGCTTGGGAATCGGTTTGAGTCGCGGCCCACGGGCGTCGTGCCACCTGGTCACGGGAGCATGGACGCGGCGGCCAAGCGTTGCGGGCGAACCTCCGCTGGCCGATGTTGACCGCTGCATCGGGCACGGATCGGGCACGGCTCCCAGTCATGGCCGAGCAGGCGCGGGTACCGGACGAGGGCGCCGATGGTCAGGAATTCATCAACTTCGGGCACACCTACAACGGCTACGAACTGCACGGCGGCTTGGATGCCTCGCCGCCATGGTGCAGGCCCTACAGGCTCACTGGCACCGGACCGGAGAGCTCATTGGGGATGTCGACGAGCTGCGAGCTGCGCCTGACCTGCTCGCCGGGTGCGATGATCATCCTCGTGTCTTCGCTGCCTGCCATGGAGTGAGAGGACGAGAAGACGTGGATGTGTATGAAGCCGTGGACAGTCGCAGGGCAGTGCGGGCATTCAGCGATGAGCCGGTGCCCAGAGAGGTACTCGAACGAGTGCTGGCAGCAGCGACGCGGGCCCCGTCGAGTGGGAACCTCCAGCCGTGGCATGTGTATGTCGTGACCGGCGAGCCCTTGATAGAGCTGAAGAGGCGTGCGACGACCAGGGCCTTGGCGGGAGACCCGGGTGACGAGCGGGAGTATCCGATGTACCCGGCCGAACTGACCTCACCGTATCTGGACCGTTTTTCTGCCGCGGCCGCCCAGCGGTACGCAGCGCTGGGAATCGAGCGCGACGACCTCGACAGGCCCAAAAAGATCGCCGCCTTGAACTCGGAGGCGTTCGGCGCGCCGGTCGTACTGTTCTGCTACCTCGACCGGACGATGGGGCCCGGGCAGTGGGCGGACGCGGGGATGTACTTGCAGACGGTCATGCTGCTGCTGAGGGCGGAAGGGTTGCACAGCTGCCCGCAGGTGATGTGGACGATGTATCGCGAGACCGTCAGCGAGATAGTCGGAGCCGACGACGGGTTCGTGCTGTTCTGTGGTGTCGCGGTGGGATTCGAGAAGAAAGGCGTGCCACGGCTGCGTACCGGGCGGGCGGACATGACAGAAACGGTGAGCTTCATCGGAGCGTGACCCATCTATCCCGCGCTGTGCGGCCACTCCGGCACCTCGGTCACCGGGAAGGCCTACCGTCACCAGCTCCGGCCCATACTGCTGACGGGGGCAGCCGCGATGGATCGGATCTTCGGTGAGGACGCCAGTGCTGGGGCTTAGAGCTCCTAACGAAATGATGTTGGGCGTAACCCTGGGACGTGAGGGTCGTTCTGTCTGAACGTGAGGAGGGGTGAGCAGCCGCCGTGGATCGTCTCGGACGACCTGTGGGCCGAGATCGAACCGCTGCTGCCACCTCGACCACCGCGCCGCCAACGGTTTCCTGGCCGTAAGCCGCTGGATGATCGCAAGGTGTTGTGCGGGATTCTGTTCGTGCTCTACACCGCGATCCCGTGGGAGTACCTTCCCCAAGAACTCGGGTTCGGGTCGGGGATGACCTGTTGGCGCCGGTTGCGGGACTGGAACGACGCCGGCGTGTGGCAACGCCTGCACGAGGCACTGCTCGGCAAGCTGCGGGCCGCCGGGCAGTTGGACATGTCGCGGGCGGTGATCGACGGCTCTCACGTTCGGGCGCTCAAAGGCGGCCCAAAACCGGTCCGAGCCCGGTCGACCGCCGCAAGCCAGGCTCGAAACACCACGTCATCACCGACGCGGGCGGCATCCCTCTCGCCACGGCGCTGACCGGCGGCAACCGCCACGACGTCACCCAACTCATGCCCCTGGTCGACAAGATCCCACCGATCAAAGGCACCCGCGGCCGACCCAGACAGCGACCAAAGCACATCTACGCCGACCGCGGCTACGACTACGACTGCTACCGCCGCGACCTACGCGACAGGGGCATCACCCCGGTCATCGCCCGACGCGGCACCGACCACGGCTCCGGACTCGGCACCCGACGCTGGGTCGTCGAACAGACCATCGCCCTACTGCACTGGTTCCGCCGCCTACGCATCCGCTGGGAGATCCGCGACGACATCCACGAAGCCTTCCTCACCCTCGCCTGCGCCATCATCTGCTGGCGCCGACTCCAACACTCAAAGAGTTAGGAGTTGTTAGTCACCCGGTTAGTCACTCAGCAATGGAAAGAGGCCACATCCATCGATGGGATGTGGCCTCTGAGCTGGTGGGCGATACTGGGTTTGAACCAGTGACCTCTTCCGTGTCAGGGAAGCGCGCTCCCACTGCGCCAATCGCCCGTGGTGACCGCCCGACCCGGAAGCCAGGCCCTGAGGGGCGGATCGCGAGCGGACGACGGGATTCGAACCCGCGACCCTCACCTTGGCAAGGTGATGCGCTACCAGCTGCGCTACGTCCGCACGTCCCCGACAACCGCCGGCGACAGGTGAACTCTACCCGATGCCAAGATCGCTTGGCGCGGCACCCTGGACGGCGGCGATTGCGCTGGTCGGCAGTGGGGTACTGAAGAACCTCGACAGCGCACCACATCCCCTAAGGAGGCTGTCGTGGGTATCGGCACCAGCATCTTCCTGATCGCGCTCGGCGCGATCCTCACCTTCGCGCTGGACGCGAGCATCGGCGGCATCGACCTCGACGTGGTCGGCTGGATCCTGATGGGGGCCGGCGTGCTCGGCCTGATCATGACCACGCTGATCTGGGGCCGCCGCCGCGAGGTGGTCACCACCAGTGAGCAGCCGGTGGAGTACCGGCGGGTCGAGGAGCGGCGGGACATCGCCCCGCCGCTGTAGGGACTCAGCGCCCCGAGCCGGCCGCCTCGATGCAGGCGGCCGGCTCGTGGCACCGCACCCCGCAGGAGGCACCGCCTCCGAGCGCGAGGCAGCCCTCACCGCATCAGCGCGTTGAGCGTGCCGTAGTCGAGGGCGTCGGCGAGCGCGCCGTACGTGCCCGCGCCGAACGCCTCATCCGCCGCCCGGCGGGCAACCGTGTACGAGGCCTCCGCGACCGACGAGCCGAGGCTCACCCGGGCCACCCCCAGCCGGGCCAACTCCCCAACGGCAGGCGCACCCGGCCCGGCGAGGACGTTCAGCGGCGCCGGCACGGCCCGCACCAGCGCGCGGATGGTCACCGGGTCGACCACTCCGGGCACGAAGATGCCGTCCGCGCCGGCCGCGAGATAGGCGGTGGCCCGGGCCACGGTCTCGTCGAGGTCCCCGCCGCCGGCGAGGAACGTGTCGATCCGGGCGTTGACGTAGAGCGGCAGCCCCGCCGCGTCGGCCGCGCCCCGCACCGCACCGATTCGGGCGCACTGGTCGGGCACGTCCCGCAACGGTGGGCCGGCCTCCCGTCGGGCGTCCTCGACGTTCACACCGACGGCATCGGCGTCGAGCACCGCGCGGGTGGTCACGCCAACCTCCGCCGGTGTCGCCCCGTACCCGGACTCGATGTCCGCGGTGACCGGCAGCGACACCGACGCGGTGACCCGGCCGACCAGGTCGACGGCCGCGTCGCGGCCGAGGACGTCGCCGTCGGGTGCACCCAGGCTCCAGGCGACGCCGGCGCTGGTGGTGGCCACCGCGCGGGCACCGGCGGCCGCCACGATGCGGGCGCTCGCAGCGTCCCAGGCGTTGACCAGCACCAGCGGCGACCCGGGGGTGTGCAGGGATCGGAACAGTTCAGCTCGGGTGTGTTGTTCGCTCACCCGGCAAGTCTCAATCGACCCCCGCCACCGCAGTAATGTTTCAGTCCCAGCTGAATCCACCGGGGGTGCCGTGGTCGCCATCAGCCTGTCGGCGGGCGCGGTCGCCCGCATCCGCTTCGCCGTCTCCTGCCTGTGGGAGGTCGTCGCGAGCGTCCGGGTGCTGCGCGACCCCGGGGACCACGCCGTCCACCTGCCCTGGGTGCGCCGGGTCCGTCCACCGCTGGTCGACGCCGGGTTGGTCGGCCCGGACGGCGGGCTGCTCTGGCAGCTGGTGCCAGCCCGCCCCGGCTACCTGGCCGACTTCCTCACCCCGCCGCCCGCCGGCTTCATCCCGGACCTGGCCGCCGAACTGACCGCCCTGCGCGCCACCCCGGCCGCCACCGTCCGCGCACACCTGGACCTGTACCCGGGCGAGCGCACGCCGGCGCTCGCCGCCCTGTACGCCGACCCGCCGGCCGGACTGCGCCGGCTGACCGAGGAGATCGAGGCGTACTGGCGGACCGCCCTGGCCCCGCACTGGCCACGGATGCGGCTGCTGCTCGACGCCGACGTCACCGCCCGCGCCCGCATCCTCGCCGAGGACGGCGCGGCGGTGCTCCTCAACGACCTGCACCAGCAGGTCCGGTGGGAGGACGACACCCTGCTCGTCACGCAGCGGCACTGCCTGGCCCCGGACGTCCCGGACGGCCCAGGTCTGGTGCTGGTCCCGTCGGTCTTCGTCTGGCCGTCGGTGGCGAGCGTGTCCGCCGGGGACGCGCCACAGCTCGCCTATCCCGCCCGTGGGCTCGGCAGCCTCTGGGAGCGCCCGAACGGCGTCCCGGAAGCGCTGGCCGCCGTGATCGGTCGCGGGCGGGCCCGGCTGCTCACCGAGCTGATCTCGCCGGTCAGCACCACCGAGCTGGCCCGGCGTAGCCAAATGTCGCCCAGCGGGGTCTCCCAACACCTCACCGCGTTACGCGCGGCCGGCCTGGTGGTGACCCACCGGCGGGGCCGGACGCTGCTCAGCGCCCGCACCGACCTCGCCGAGGCGCTGCTCTCCGCGACCGCGTAGGCGTCGCCGCGCGGGTGGGCCAGCGCGTTCCGGTGGTGCGGCTGGCGGCGTCAGAACTCGATGACCAGCCGGCCGCGTACCCCGCCGGCCTCCAGGAGCTGGTGCGCGCGGGCCGCCTCCTCCGGTGGGAACCGGCCGGCGACGCGCAGGGTCAGGGCGCCGGCCTCGGCCATCTGCCGGAGCAGGTCGAGCTTGTCGCGGCGTCCGTCGTACTCGTGCACGTACGCGGACACCATGGCGATCCCCCGTCGGTCGGCCAGCTCCCGCAGCGCCGGATCGGGGCCACCACGCAGCAGCGCCACAGCACCACCGTCGCGAACGGCCGGCACCAGCGCAGCGCCGATCAGCGCGGCGTCGACGGCAGCGTCCACACCATCCGGGGCGTGCTCGCGGAAACGCTCGGCGACGCCCGGCCCGCGCGTCACGGTCACGTCCGCCCCGAGCGCGCCGACCAGGTCGGCGTCGTCCGGCGCCGCGTCGGCCAGCACCCGATGACCGGCAGCCTTGGCGAGTTGTACGGCGTATCCGCCGACGGCACCGGCCGCGCCGGTCACGGCGAGGGTGCTGCCGGGCGACAGTCGCAGTTGGTCCAGCGCGTGCAGGGCGGTCAGCCCGTTCAACGGCAGGGTGGCCGCCTCGGCGAGGGACACACCGGCCGGCGCGGGCACCACCCAGGCCTCCGGGAGCACGACCCATTCGGCGTACCCGCCAGCGGCGGGCCGGGTCGGGTTGATCATGGCCATCACGGGGTCACCCGGGGCGAGAGCACCGCTGGTGCCGGGGCCGACCTCGTCGATCGTGCCGGCGACGTCCTGGCCGGGCAAAAGCGGCACGGTCCCACGGATCCGTACCGGCGTCATACCGGCCCGGATCAGCGTGTCCGACGGGTTGACCGCCGCGGCGCGTACCCGGATGCGAACCTCCCCGGTCCCGGCGTGCGGCGTCGGCAGCTCGACCACACGCAGCACCTCGGGCCCGCCGTAGCGCAGCAGTCCAACCGCTCTCATTGTCGACTCCTCGTCATGGGGGGGCAGTCAGTCCAGGCAGGTGAGCGCGACCTCGGCGTAGCGCGTGAGCGCGGCTCGGTCCGGGTTGATGGCGCCCATCACCCGCAGGCCCTGGAGGCTGGTCACCAGGAAGCCGGCGAGGTCACTGGCGCTGCGGTCGGCCGAGATCTGGCCCCTCAGCTGTGCCTCGGCGAGCAGGTCGTAGAGCGCCAACTCCAGGGACTGGGTGGTCGAGCGGAGCCGCTCGGCGACCCGCACGTCCTGGTGCGCCCGCTCCATCGACGCCCCGACGATGAGGCAGGAAAGGTGCTGGCCGTCGCCGGTGATGTCGTCCACCGTGCCGATGAACACCTCGCGGATGACCGCTCGGGCGTCGTTGCCCGAGCGCAGCAGATCGACCATCGGTGCGGCGTAGCGCTGCCGGTACAGGTCCAGCACCGCCAGGTAGAGGCCGTCCTTGCTGCCGAACGCGGCATAGATCGAGCCGCTGCCCAGGCCGGTCGCCTCCGCGAGGTCGCGCATGGAGGTGCCCTCGTAGCCCTTGCGACGAAACACCTCCATGGCCGCGGAGACCGCAGCGTCGAGGTCGAACTCCCGGGTACGTGCCATGCCTGAACGCTACCCGCTATCTGGAACGTTCGACAAAGTACCGCCGGTCACAGGCGCCGACACGAGTCGTTTCCCCTGGTTGATCGGGGTCGCAGGGCTCCGCGCTACCATCCGGATCATGGAGTCTCTCGACACGGTGCTGGCCGCCCATCGGGCGTACCTGCTGGGTTGGAACATCGGCGCGGCCGGTGGCCCGGACCTCCCGACCTACCGCAGCGACGTGCCGCACCCGCCCCTCAACGGCGTGCTGCGCGTCGCCGGACGCACACCGCAGGACGCGCTCGCCGAGGCCCGCCAGCGCCTGCACGGCGTACCCCGAATCTGGTGGGTGGGCCCGGACAGCGACGCCGGCACCGCCGACGGCCTGGTCTCCCTCGGCGCCACCGAGGTCGCCCGCATGCCGATCATGACCGCGGTGATCGGCGAAGCCGCCGACGCTCCGACGCCGGCCGGCCTGCACATCGCCGAAACCACCGACCTGGACACGTTCGTCCCGGCGTACGCCCGGGTGTCCGGAATCCCGGCGGACGGCGTGCCGGCGACGATCGAACGGGAGAAGGCGTTCACCGGCGACGGCACCGTGATCCGGCTGGCCGGCCGCCTCGACGACGGCCAGATCGTCGGAACGGCCGTCGCCTGGCTCAGCCACGGTCTGGTCACGCTCTACTTCGTGGGTACGCAGCCCGAGCAGCGCCGGCAGGGCATCGGCGCCGCCATGACCAGTGCGGCACTCGGTCTGGCCGCCGAGCGGGGCGCCCGCACGGCCGCCCTCACCTCGTCGCCCATCGGCGAGTCGGTCTACCGCCGCCTCGGCTTCCAACCCGTGGGCGAGTTCCGACTGCTGACCTTCTGAGCCCGTCCGAAAGGCGATGGCCGTCTGAAGAAACCATTGACTACGGGGGTCAGACAGCGTTGTCTTTCACGTGGTGCCTGGGGAGGGAGAGCCGTGGTCGAAGACATGTCCCTCGTGTTCTGCGTAACCGCTGACGTGTCGGTGCGCGAGCGGATGGTTCGGCGCCTTGACGGGCTCGGCACCCTGGTGATCTGCACCGACCTCGCAGAACTGCAGGCGATGATCGGCCCGCCCACGATCGGCGCATCAGCCCCGTTCCTCGGCTCCGCGACCACCCCCGCCGCCGCACCCGCCGCCACCACCGCTGCCGAGCCCGCCTCCGGTCGGATCAGCCTCCGCGACCTTGAGATCGACCCGCTCGACCACCTGGTGACCTGGCGCGGACAACCACTGCCCCTGACCCGACTCGAGCGCAGCCTGCTCACCCAGCTCGCCACACCACCGGTCGGAGTCTGGACGTACGAGAGACTCTTCGAGTCGGTCTGGGGCTGTGCGTACCTTGGCGACACGTCGACCCTGCACTCGGCCGTGAAGCGCTTACGCCGCAAACTGCGCGCCGCCGACGACACCCTGCGCGTGCACACCGTACGCGGGATCGGCTACCGGCTCATCCTGCTGTGAAGCCTCGCCCCGGCTGTCGCGGCTCTCGTGCGGGAGCAGCGAAAGCGCGATGTAGGGATGCGGGAGGCGCCGCCTGCCAGGAGGAAGGGTTCAGGCGGCCAGGGGGCGCTGCTCGGTGAAGCCGACGATGAGCAGCCGTTCGGCGAACAGCCACCTTCCGTCGACACGTGCGAACGTGTCGCGGTAACGAATGGTCATCGCCGTCAGGGTTCGTTCGCCGGCTGCGTTGGCCACCATGTGGGCAATGCAGTAGCTCTCGCCCATCGCCTGGTCACCGCTCAGCGTCAACACCGTGCTCTGACCGTTGAAGTGAAAGGTCTGCTCGAAATCCTGCAACGTCGCCGTAATGCCGGATTCGATCTCGTCCCGGCCGGTCAGCACCTGGACGGGTTCACTCTTGCTGGGGTCGGCGGTGTAGACAGCGACCCGACCATTCTCTGTGTACAGCGCCGCCTGCCCCTTGTAATCACTCACGTCTGCGCGACGGGCATAGGCATCGACCAGATCGCGCAGGGCGTAGCGGTCGGCGAACTGCTGTAGAGAAACTTCTGAAGACATGATTATTCCTTTACGGATGTCCATGGGTGACGAGATAAATGATCCTCAGAGGGCCTGGCCGCGTCCAACACCTATTTCCTGTGGCGACCACAGTCTGATCCTGTTCTCGCTGCCGACTGCCCCGAGGGGGACGGCTCGCAGAAGGCGGCGTCAGGGTGACGCCAGCGTGTTGTGCCGTGCGGGCCTCAAGAACGGGCGGGATGCCGGGGATCATCACAGGTGCAGACTGTCACTGCCCCAGGAAGTAAGTGTTGGACTGTTCCGCGCGCCTGTAATCAGAATGGTTCTCGAAAGCAGTTACAGAGAACCGACACCGATCAGGAGCAAAAGAAATGACAGGTCAAACCCAGGACCGCGTGTGGCTTATCACGGGGTGCTCAAGCGGTTTCGGCCGTGAGATCGTTCGCGCCGCAGTGGCCGCAGGTGACCGGGTGATGGCGACAGCGCGCCGTCCGGAGACTCTCCAAGTCCTCGCCGATCTCGGCAACGGACAGGTCAGCACCTGCGCTCTGGACGTCACCGATCCCGACTCCGTTCAGGCTGCGGTAAAGGCGACGCTGGCACTGTTCGGCCGGATCGACGTCCTTGTCAACAACGCCGGATTCCTCATGATGGGCGCCGTCGAGGAAGTCACCATGGAGCAGCTGCGTGAGCAGATGGAGGTCCTGTTCTTCGGCGCCGCCCAGACAACGAAGGCCGTCCTGCCGAGTATGCGCGAGCAGGGTAGCGGAACGATCGTGCAGATGAGCTCGATGGGTGGACAGACAAGCTTCCACGCCTTCGGGGCCTACCACGCCGGAAAGTTCGCCCTGGAAGGCCTGTCCCAGACTCTGGCGGGAGAGGTCGCCCCATTGGGAGTGCGCGTCATGATGGTGGAACCGGGAGCATTCCGCACCCAGATCAACAGCAGCAAGAGCGAGGCATCGGTCATCGACGCCTACAGCGAGACGGCCGGGGCGTTCCGCGCCTACGTCAATGCGATGCAGGGCTCCGAGGAAGGCGACCCCGCCAAGGCCGCCACTGCCATTGTCGCCGCGGTTGACAGCGACAATCCGCCCCTTCGACTCGCCCTGGGTGGTGACGCGATCGACGGGCTCCGCGCCGAGCTCGAATCGCGTCTGGCCGACCTGACTGCCTGGGAAGAGCTGAGCCGCTCGACCGCGGTGTCCTGACACGCCGCACGCGTGGCTGAGCCTGCTGGCCGGCCCTACTACCGGGACGGTGTTGTCGGGCTCCCGGTCCAGGCTTCGCGGTGCGGGTGCCGCCACCAGAGTGTGGCGGCACCCCACGCGCCGGTTTCGGGCGCAAAACTCCCAATGTGCTCGCCGCCACCGCGAGGGAGCAACCAGAACGGCTCGTCACCGGATCCTCCGGTAACGAGCCGTTCGACGTGCTCATCCAACTGGTGGGCGATACTGGGTTTGAACCAGTGACCTCTTCCGTGTCAAGGAAGCGCGCTCCCACTGCGCCAATCGCCCGTGCTTGTTGCCGAGGTGGGGACGGGATTTGAACCCGCGTACACGGCTTTGCAGGCCGTTGCCTCGCCTCTCGGCCACCCCACCGAGGTTGCCCCCGTCATGCGTGGCGGCAGCTCCGAGCGGACGACGGGATTCGAACCCGCGACCCTCACCTTGGCAAGGTGATGCGCTACCAGCTGCGCTACGTCCGCACGCCCCCGGACGTTCCCGGGTGACGGATGAGAACTTTAGCGGAGCGGGTGAACGACTGCCAACTCGGGGCCCCCTCGGCGCGTCCCACCGTGTCACCGACGGGGGCCGAGGTCACCACCTGCACGCTTCCTAGGGGGCTGACCTGGTTCCTGGGCCACTGCAGGCCGTCACACTCCGGCGTCGCCACATCATGATCACCGCCAGCTTGTGGGATGCCCGCGGACGGACCTCTTTGCGCGCCGGCGAGGCGCGTCGGACCTCGACGAACACTCCCAGGAGAACGATCCACGGCGCCCTGGGGAAGTGTCCGGCTTCCGACTGCCGGCTGGCGGATCGGACGGTAGCGGTAACTGTTCGTGTTCAGTCGGATGGGCTACGGTAACGGTCGTGACGAGACGTGCGGCCGAGATCCGCCTGGATGCCCTGCTGCGCACCGCCTGTGACGTGATCGTGGAGCGCGGGCTGGCCAACACCCGGACGGCGGACGTGGCGCAGGCCGCCGGCGTGAGCCAGGCGTTGGTTTTCTACCATTTCGCCACCAAGGAGCGGTTGCTCGCGCAAGCCTTCGCGTACGCGGTCGAGCAGGATCTGGCCCGGCTGGACGCGGTGACCCGGTCCTCCGCCTCGCCGCTGACCAAGCTCCGCCGGATCCTCAAGCTCTACACCCCGGCCGGGCGGGCAACCTCCTGGTCGATGTGGATCGACGGCTGGTCCGAGTCGCTGCGCACCCCGGAGTTGGAGAAGGTCTCCCGCCGGCTCGATCTGCGCTGGCGTCAGGACCTGGCCGCCGTGATCTCCGCCGGGGTGGCCGACGGCACCTTCCAGTGCGCCGACCCGGACGGGGCCGCCTGGCGGATCAGCGCGGTGATGGACGGCCTCGCCGTACAACTCGCCGTGCACGACCGGGTGATCTCCCGCCGGCAGTTCGGCGAGTGGGTTCGACTGGTCACCGCGCGGGAGCTCGGCCTCGACCCGGCCGACCTGGACTGAGCCGGGCGGCCAGCCACCGATCCCCCACACCAGGCCGGGCAAAACGGCTCGGCCCGCCCCGCCGACCGGAACAATCGGCGGCATGGACCTGCTGGAGGCGTACCGCCGGAGCCTGGCCGAGTTCATCGACCGGGTGGATCAGATCGAGCCCGGCCAGTGGTCCGACCCGACACCGTGCCAGGACTGGGACGTGCGCACACTTGTCAACCATGTGGTGAGTGAGGACCGGTGGAGCGTCCCGCTGCTCGCCGGCCGAACCATCGACGAGGTCGGCGACCGGTTCGACGGGGACCAGCTCGGCGCCGATCCGATCGCGGCGGCGCGGGAGGCGGCCGCACAGGCCGAGATCGCCGCGACCCATCCGGGCACGATCGACCGCACCGTGCACCTCTCCGGTGGCGACTCCCCGGCCGCGGAATACCTCCAGCAGCTTCTTGCCGAGCACCTCATCCACGGTTGGGACGTGGCGGTGGCGATCGGGGCGGACCCGCGGTTCGACCCGGACGCGGTGCACGCGGCCGCCCGATGGTTCACCGACCGGATCGACGACTACCAGCGCGACAACCTCGTCCAGACCGGGGTGCGGGTGCCAAACGACGCCGACGAGCAGGACCACCTGCTGGCCGCCTTCGGCCGCGACCCCGACTGGGCGCCGAGCGACTGAACACGCTCAGCTCCGGCTCCGGCGGTGGACGTGGCCCGCGTGCGGTCGCCGTCGTGGTGGGCGAGCGCCCGGCGGTCCATCACCCGCCGCCACAGTGGTGGCACCAGTGCGACGACCACCATGGTGGCGTACCCGGCCGGCAGCTGCGGTGAGGTGTCGAAACTGCGCAACGTCTGGTAGCGACGCAACGGGTTCGCGTGGTGGTCGCTGCCCTTTTACAGGAGAGCGGCTTTTGTAAAGTCGACTTCATCTCGATCAATTGGCGCGTCGCCACCCCCAGACCTTGCCGCCATCACGACCCGGCTGATATCCACAGATGCACATGCGTCACCGCGCAGCGTCGGCCGGCGACCGCCGGCCATCCCGCTCCCACGAGGAGGTCCCGTGCCACAACCGGAGTGGTCACCCCCGATGAGCCGGCGTCGACGCCGGCTCATCGCCATCCTGGCGACGACGGCGACGGCCGCCGCGCTGCTCCCCACCAGCGTGAGCACCGCGGCCCCCACCGGCAGTGCGGGGTCCGCCGAGCGCCGGTCCGGACCGTTCGCCGAGGGGCAGCACGAGCCCGCCGATGTCGACAACCGCGCCGGTACGGCGGCACCCGACGCCCGCCAGCGCGGCCTGGCCCGCGCCGCCGACCCCGACGTCCGGTGGAACCGGCTCGGCACCCCGCAGGCGCTCGGCCCCGGCCGCGCCCCGCTCGCCACCGGGCTGCCCTCCGACCCGGAGGCCGCCGCCCGCGCCTACCTGACCGGCAACCGCGACCTGTTCGGAATGGACGCCGCCGCGGTGGCGGAGATGGAACGGGTGCTGGTCCGGCCGATCGGCGGGGGTGCCGTGGTCACCCTCCGGCAACGCTTCGGCGACCTGCCCGCCGGGCCGGACGGCCTCGTCACCCTCGCGGTCGCCGACGGCACGGTGCTCTCGGTCAGCTCCTCGCTGGCCCGGAACACCAGCGCACCCGCACCGGCCACCCGCACAGCCGAGCAGGCCTACGCCGCCGCGCTCGCCGACGCCAAGCTGACCCCGGGCACGGTGACCAGCCACACCGTCCGGGCGGTGGCCGTACCCACCCCGGTGGACGGGCCCCGGGCCGCCTACGAGGTGACCATGATCGGCGCGGACACCGACCACCCGGCGGCGTTCACCAGCTACGTGGACGGCATCACCGGGCAGGTGCTGGTCCGCGAGGACCTCGTCGACTTCGACTCCGACAACCCGAGTTGGGCGGTCTTCCCGGCCACCCCGCCCCGCGACCTCGGCCCCGGCCAGGATCCCCGGGTGCGCTGGTGCGGCGACCCCGCAGCCGGTTGCCAGGCCGCTTTCCGCGACCCGGCCACCGGCCAGCCGTGGGACATCGACGCGGCCACCGGCACGCCCACCTTCACCTCGCGCGGCAACTCGGCCAACACGGTGCTCTCCTGGGGTGCCGCCACCCCGGTCGTCCCGGCCACGCCCAGCCCGGAACGCCGCTACGAGTACCCGTTCACCGACCAGTGGCACCAGGCGAGGTGCAACCCGGAGGTGTTCACGTCCACGCAGCGCAACGACGCGGACGCGGCGATCGGCAACCTCTTCGCCATGCACAACCGGATGCACGACTGGGCGTACCAGTTGGGCTTCACCGAGTCCGCGTGGAACCTCCAGGCGGTCAACCTCACCCCGGCCGGGCTGGGTGGTGACGCCGAGCAGGGCCGCGCCCAGCAGGGGGCGCTGACCGGCAACCGGAACAACGCCAACCAGGGCACCCCGCGCGACGGGCTCCCGCCGACCACCAACATGTACCTGTGGCAGCCGCAGGCCGGCGGGCCGTACCCGCCGTGTGTGGACGGCGACTACGACATGACGGTGATCGGCCACGAGTACACCCACGCGATCACCAACCGGATGATCGCCGGCCCGGACAGCGGGATCGGCGGCCACCAGGGCGGGGCGATGGGTGAGTCGTGGAGCGACCTGCTCGCCGCCGAGTACCTCTTCCAACACGGGCTGCGCGCACCCGGTGAGACGCCGTTCGTCACCGGCGGCTACGTCACCGGCAACCTGGTGAGCGGCATCCGCAACTACGACCTCAGCCGCAGCCCGCTCAACTACTCCGACATCGGCTACAACACCGGTGGCCCCGCCGTGCACGCCGACGGAGAGATCTGGGGCGCCACCAACTTCCGGGTACGCTCCGCACTGGTCAAGCGGTACGGCCTCGGCACCCCGCAGCGGCAACTCGAGTGCGCGCAGGGGAAGGTCGCCGTCGACAACTGCCCGGGCAACCGGCGCTGGTCGCAACTGGTCTTCGACTCGTTCCTGCTCCAGGCCGCCAGCCAGGTCAGCATGCTCGACATGCGGGACAACATGCTCACCGCCGACCTGCTCCGCTTCGGCGGCGCCAACCAGGACCTGATCTGGGCCGAGTTCGCCCGGTCCGGGATGGGCCGGGACGCCGCCACCAACGGTGCCGCCGACACCGACCCGACGCCGAGCTTCGCCTCGCCGCGCGGAGGCAACGCGACGCTCACCCTGCGCCCGCGCGGGGACAGCGCCGACGCGCCGATCCGCGTGTACGTCGGGGCGTACGAGGCGCGGGCCATGCCGGTGGCCGACACCGACCCGGCGACGCCGATCCCGGACACCGTGGAGCTGGTGGCCGGCACGTACGACCTGCTCGCGGTGGCCCCCGGTTTCGGGCACCAACGCCTCAGCGTGACCGCCAGGGCGGGGCAGGACGGGTACGTGGACCTGCGGATGAGCCGCAACCTCGCGTCCACCGCGTCCGGCGCCACGATCACCGGTGACGGGGTCAACCTGGACCGGGTCGCCGACGACACCGAGGCGACGAACTGGGCGTCCCTCGACGGGGTCGCCGGGCGGCAGCTCACCGTGGCGCTGCCCGGGGACGCCCCACAGGTGGTCAAGCGGGTGAACGTCAGCGCGATGCTGCGCCCGGCGATCACCGGCGACGCCGACACCGGCAGTCAGAACGCGCTCAGTGCGCTGCGCTCGTTCGCGGTGTCCGCCTGTAACGCGAAGACCACCGACTGCGCGGACCCGGCGCGCTGGCAGCGCATCTACACCAGCGCGGGCGACGCGTTCCCCGGCGGGGCGTACCGGGCGTACAGCCGGGACATCAACCTCCGGACGTTCGCCGTGCCCACCACCCTCGCCACCCACCTTCGAGTCGAGGTGCTGGCGAGCCAGTGCACCGGCGGCCCCCAGTACGCCGGTGAGCAGGACGACGACCCGGCCACGACGACGGACTGCGCGACTGCCAGCCCGGCCCGGAACCAGGTCAGGATCGCCGAGTTCCAGGCGTTCTCGAAGTGACACCGTGAGGGCCGGCGGACTGTCCGCCGGCCCTCACGGCCCTCGATCAGCGACGAGCCGGTCGCCAGCGGCCGGCCGGAGCTGGACGCTCCCAGCGGCGGTCCACCGGTGGATCGTCCGCCGCGCCGGCCGCGGGCCGGGTCAGGTGACGCAGCCGCAGCAGCAGACCCACACCGAGCGAGAGCAGCAGCCCGCCGAGCAGGAACGCGGCCTGCACCGCGCCGAACCCGCCGGACTGCGAGACCGGGCGGCCGGCCGCCGGTGGTGCGGCGTCGACCGGTTGGTCAGCGACCGGCTCCTCCACCGGCGTGCCCTCCTCCTCGGCCGGTTCACTGGGCTCCGGCGCCGTCGCGGTCGGCTTCGGCGTACCGGTCGGGGTGCCGCCCGCCCCCACCACCGAGCGGGTGGCGGTCTGCCGGGCCAGCAGACGCAGGTTGGCGTCGTACGCCTCGGCGGCGAGTGTGACCCGCCCCTGGGTGACGTCGTCGGCGAAGGCCACCCGGTAGCGGGCGGTGACCGTGCGGTCCGGGCAGAGCGTGCCCGGGTCGAGCTGCCGGTCGGTCAGCCGGGCGACGTCGCCGTCGGTCTGGATCTCCAGGGGGAAGTCACCGTTCTCCTCCACCCGATCCATCTTCACCTGGTCGAGCCGGATGCCCTGCACGCTGAGCACCATCGACCAGCGCACCTTCACGCAGCCGCCGCGCCGGTCGGTCCGGGAGACCACGGCGGACACCGTGCGCACCTGGTCGCCGGCGGTGAACCGGGCCGGCAGCCCATTCAGCTCGGTGGTGAACGCCGCCTGTGCCGGGGCGGCCAATGCCAGCTCCACCCCGCTCAGACAGGCCAGCACCACCCCTACCCGCAGCGCATACCGCCACACCGTCACCACCGCCGCCCTCCGTTCGGTCGCCTCCACCCCGCAACGCTAGGAGCGGGGCGTCGACCCCAACAGACGGGTGTGTTCGCACCGTGCGGTAAGGACAGGGCGGCTTTTCACCGACGGTGGTGAACCGGTCACCGCTCCCCCGCGACACGCCGGTAGGCGGGCCGCTGGAACAATCGGCGACGTGTCCGAGCTCTCCAGCACGTTCGTCCGGCTGCACGCCCGGCTGGCCCCGGTCCCCTTCGTCCCCGAGGTGCGGCTGCACCAGGCGGACGAGCCGATCGGGCTGTGGGAGTTGACCGAGGGCGAGTTCTCCAGTGACCGGCCGCCGCCGTTCTGGGCGTTCGCCTGGGCCGGCGGGCAGGCGCTCGCCCGCTACGTGACCGACCATCCGGAGCTGGTCGCCGGCCGCCGGGTGCTCGACCTCGGCTCCGGCTCCGGCCTGGTGGCCATCGCCGCCGCCCGCGCCGGCGCGGCGTCGGTACGGGCCGTCGAGGTGGACGAGTTGGCGGTGGCGGCGGTGGCGCTCAACGCCGAGGCCAACGGGGTACGCGTCGACGCCGAGTTCGGCGACATCCTCGACGGCGACGCCGGGGACGCCGAGGTCGTGCTCGCGGGAGACCTCTTCTACAGCGAGGCGATGGCCCGCCGGGTCCTGCGGTTCCTTCTGCGCGCCGCCCGGGCCGGCGCACCGGCGCTGGTCGGCGACCCCGGCCGGGCGTTCCTGCCCCGGGACCGCTTCGACGAGCTGGCGGCGTACGACGTGCCGGTGCCGGAGGCGCTGGAGAGCGTCCGGGTGAAGCGCACCACCGTATGGCGGCTGCGGGCCGGGCTTCCCGGGGCCGCCAGCTAGCGTGTCCGGGTGCTGTTCCGCAGCTGGGCGCAGGTGGCCGACCCCGCATGGCCGGACGTGGCCCGGGTGCCGGACCACGTCGGCGGCACACACCTGGTCATCACCCGGCACGCGCTGGTCCGTCAGGTCCTCTCCGACCCGGTCACCTACCGGCCGGACAACGCGCTGGACGCGGTGACGCCGATGCCGGTGACGGCGCTGCGGGTGCTCGCCGGGCACCGGTTCCGACTGCCGCCGACCCTGGCGAACAACTCGGGCGCCAGTCACCCGCAGATCCGGGCGATCGTCGCGGACGCGTTGCACCCCGCCCGGGTCGCCGCGCAGCGGCCCTGGCTCACCGCGCTGGTCCAGGACCGGGTCGCCCGGCTCGGCGCCGCGCTCGACGCCGGTGAGCCGGTCGACCTGTACGCGGACCTCGCCGCCGACCTGCCGCTGCTGGCGCTGGCCCGGCTGGTCGAGCTGCCGGACGCGCCGGTCGGCGCGGTCAAGGAGTTCGCCCGCGCCGCACTGGAGTTGTTCTGGGCACCGCTGGACGCCGACCGGCAACTGGCGCTCGCCGCCGAGGTGGGCCGGTTCCACCGCGTCCTGCGCGACTTCGCGGCCACCGGCTCCGGGCTGGCCGCCGAGCTGCGCGCGGCCGGGCACGCTCCGGACGTGGTGGTCGGCGCGCTCTTCTTCCTGCTGGTGGCCGGGCAGGAGACCACCTCGCAGTTCCTCACCCTGCTGCTGCACCGGTTGACCGGCGAGCCCGCGGTGCGGGCGGGCCTGCGCACCGGCGAGGTCGCGGTCGCCGACGTGGTCGAGGAGGGGCTGCGGTTGGAACCGCCCATCGTCACCTGGCGGCGGGTGGCGACGGCGGACAGCGTGTTGGGCGGGACGGTCGTGCCGGCCGGCACCAGTCTCGTGCTCTGGCTGGGCCGCGCCGGCCGGGACCCGGCGGTCGTCGAGTCGCCCGACGAGTTCCGCCCGGGCCAGCGCGGATCGCGCCGGCACCTGGCCTTCGGGGCGGGTGCGCACCGCTGCGTCGGTGACGTGCTGGCCCGGATGGAGGCGGCCGTGGTGGTGGCCGAGGCCACGCCGCTGCTGGACGGGGTGACCGTGGTCCGCCCGCCCTGGTGCCCGGACAATCTGACCTTCCGGATGCCGGACGCCTTCGTCGTGCGGCGCTCTTCGGGGGGCACCGGGCTGACCGGATCCTGACATCACCTCGGTAGGTTTCCGGGCGTGTCAGCCACCCCCACTCGTCGGATCCTCGCCGTCGTCCCGCTGCTGACCCTCCTGGCGCTGAGTGCCTGCACAGTCGGTCCCGCGTTGCACGCCCGACGGATCACGACGGAGCAGCCGACCCCGTCCGCCCCGCTCCCCACGCCGTCGACCGCACCGTCCGGCACGGGGAAGGCCGTGCCCGGGAGCATCGAGTGGTACCTGTCCCAGGTGCCGACCTTTCCCGAGGCGCCGCCGCCGCAACCGGTGCAGCTGCCCGCGACCGGCGCGGCCCCGTTCTGGCACCGCCTGCCGACCGACCAGAAGGTCGCCTTCATCACCATCGACGACGGTGGGCTGGCCCGCCCACCCGCGGTGATCGACTTCATCTGGGAGGCGCGAATCCCCGTCACGATGTTCCTGAACTCACCGGCGGCCGAGGAGCACACCGACTACTTCCGCCAGATCGAGGCGGTGGGCGGGGTCGTCGAGAACCACACCATCTCGCACACCTCGCTGGCCGGCCGGTCGTACGACTACCAGCGGCAGGAGATCTGCGGTGCGGCGGACCGGCTGGAGGCGCTGTTCGGCAAGCGACCGACCCTGTTCCGCCCACCGTTCGGCAACCACGACGCCACCACGTTGCGGGCCGCACACGACTGCGGCTCGAAGGCGGTCTTCCACTGGTCCGAGACCGTCCACGAGGGGGTCGTGCGCTACCAGACCCCGGAGAAGGTGGTACGCCCCGGCGACGTACTGCTCATGCATTTCCGGCCGGCGCTCATGGACGACCTGCTCGCGGCACTGAAGGCGATCCACCGGGCCGGGCTCACACCGGCACTCCTGACGGACTACGTACGGTGATCGAGCCGCCGCCGGCATGACGAAAGTCAGGGTCGGGTGGCGCCGTTCGGGCGCGGTGGGGCAAGGGGCCGTGCGCCTAGCGTCAGCGCATGATCACATTACGTGGGTTGACGAAACGGTTCGGGGCGACCGTCGCGGTCGACGCGTTGACCGTCGACATCGCGCCCGGCCGGGTCACCGGCTTCCTCGGCCCCAACGGCGCCGGCAAGTCCACCACCATGCGGATGATCCTCGGGTTGGACCGGCCCACCGCCGGGCAGGCGCTGGTCGGCGGGCGCGCGTACCGGGAGTTGCGCCGGCCGCTGCACGAGGTCGGCGCGCTGCTCGACGCCCGGGCCATCCACCCGGCCCGGTCCGGCCGGGCACACCTGCTCGCCATGGCCCACAGCAACGGCATCCCCGCCCGCCGGGTCGACGAGGTGCTGGACGCCGTCGGGCTGGACGGACGCGCTGCCGGGAAACCAGGGCGGACCCTCTCCCTCGGCATGGGTCAACGGCTCGGCATCGCCGGCGCGCTGCTCGGCGACCCGCCGGTGGTGATGTTCGACGAGCCGGTGAACGGCCTCGACCCGGACGGGGTGCGCTGGGTACGGCAACTGACGCGCTCACTGGCCGACCAGGGGCGGACGGTCTTCGTCTCCAGCCACCTGATGAGCGAGATGCAGCTCACCGCCGACCAGCTCGTGGTGATCGGCCGGGGACGACTGCTCGCCGACGCGCCGATCGACGAGGTCATCGCCGGCAGTACGGTCGCGGTCCGGGTCCGCAGCCCGCACCCGGACGGACTGTCCACCCTCGCCGCGCGCCTCACCGCCGCCGGGGCGACCGTCGAGGCGGCCGACCGGAACGAGCTGACCGTCACCGGTACCACCGCCGAGCGGGTCGGGGACCTCGCGTACGAGCTGGGGATACGACTGCACGAGCTGAGCCCGCACGGCGCGTCGCTGGAGCAGGCGTTCATGGACCTGACCGCCGACAGCGTCGAGTACGCGGGCGGCCCGACCGGAGGTGGGGCGCGATGAGCACCAGTACCCGCAGTGGCGCCGTGGCCGCCGAGTGGACCAAGCTCTCCTCGGTGCGGAGCACCTGGTGGACGGCACTGGCCGGGTTGCTGGTGATGGCCGCGAGCGCGGGCCAACTGGCCATCTACGCCGCCAACGCCAACACCAACGACGACCCGGCCGACGACCGGGGAATCGTCACCGTCGGGAGCGTGCTGATCGACTCGGTCGAGCTGACCCAGTACGTGGTGTTGGCGCTGGGCCTGCTGGCGATCACCGCCGAGTTCACCAGTGGCACCATCCGGACGACGTTGCAGTGCACCCCGTCGCGCGGTCGCGTGCTGCTGGCCAAGGCCGTGGTCGCCGGCACGGTCACCTTCGCCCTCGGGCTGCTGCTCGGCGGTGTCGGCGCCCTGGTCGCCCGGCCGGTGCTCGGCGAGTGGGGCAGCGCCCCGGCCGCCGGCACGTTCGGCGACATCGTGGCGGTGGCGACCTACCTGGCGCTGGTCGGCGTGCTCGCCCTGGGCCTCGGCGCCGCGCTGCGTAGCGCGGTGCTCACGATCACCGTGCTCCTCGCCACCCTGATGATCGTGCCGCTGTCGCTGCAGGAGCCGGACATCGACGTGCTGAACCGGATCGCCGACGTGTTCCCCGGTGTGGCCGGCGGCCACTTCCTGGCCGGCGACAGCGACCCGTACCCGAGCCTGGTCGGGCTGCTCCTGCTCGCCGGGTGGGCCGGTGCCGCGTTGCTGCTGGGCCGCGCCGCGCTGCGCCGCCGCGACGCGTAGAGGCGTGGGCTGAGCGGGGGCCGTACGGGCTCCCGCTCAGCCGTCGACCAGGCCCGCCTCGTACGCGAGGATCGCCGCCTGCACCCGGTTGCGCACGTCCAGCCGGGTGAAAATGCTGGTCAGGTAGCTCTTCACGGTGCCCTCCACCAGGTGCAGCCGGCGGGCGATCTCGGCGTTGGACAGCCCCGCACCGACCAGGGCCAGCACCTCCCGTTCCCGCTCGGTCAGTCCGGCGGTACGGTCCCGCGCGGCGGGCCGGCGGGCCAGCCGCCCGGCGCCCAGCTCGATCACCCGGCGAGCCACCCGAGGCGACAGGTACGCACCGCCGTCGGCGACGGCGTGCACACCGGCGATCAGTTCACGCGGGTCGCCGGCCTTGAGCAGGAAGCCGCTGGCACCGTGCCCGAGTGCCCGCGCCACGTGGTCGTCCTCGCCGAACGTGGTCAGCATGATCGTCGCGGTGTCCGGCACGACCCGGCGGATCTCGGCGGCGGCCGCCAACCCGTCCAGCCGCGGCATCCGGATGTCCAGCAGCGCGACCCGGGGTCGGTGGGCTCGGACCAGCTCCACCGCCGTGTGCCCGTCGCCGGCCTCGGCAACCACCTCGATGCCGGGATCGCTGGCGAGGATGGCCCGGACACCGGCCCGGATCATCGCCTCGTCGTCGGCCAGAACGACCCGGATCGGCGGTGCCCCCGTCGTGTCGGTGTCCACTAGGCGATCCACTCCTTGCTGACCAGTCGGCCATCGGTGAAGCAGAGCCGCCAGGTCGGCTCCGCGAGAGGGAAATTGCCGTCGGTGTAGTACTCGCAGCCGGCCCGGCCAACCGCCGAGGGGGCTTCCAACTGCCGCCGGGGCAGCCCGGTCAGCTCCGACCGGGCCGTGCCGACGCGCATCCGGTCGAAGGTGGCCCGGTCCAGCACCGTCCCGGCGGTCGCCACCGGGTAGTAGACGAACGAGAGCACCAGGCCGAAACCGACCGGTGCGACGAGCGCCACCAGCAGACTGCGCCGAACCCGCCGCCGGGCGTCGTGCAGCCGCCGCTCGGCATCCACCGGCCGCTCCGCCGGACCGGGTCGCTCGTCGGACCATGACGTCAGCCCGACCTCGGCCGCCGACCCGATCGCCTCCGGCGGCGGCGCGGTGGCCGGCAACACCGCCCGTACCGCGAACCCGCCGTCGGCGCGGTGGCCGGCATCGAGCGTCCCACCGGCGAGGCGGACCCGCTCGGCGAGGGCGAGCAGCCCGCTGCCCTGCGACGGCGGGGCGGGCAGCGGCCCGGCCGGCGGAGCGTCGTTGACGACGGTCACCTCGACCCGGTCACCGTCGCGGGTGAGGCGCACGTCGACCGGGGCGCCCGGCGCGTATCGGGCCGCGTTGGTCAGCGCCTCACGAACGATCCGGTGCGCCGCGTGATCGGTCATCGCCGGTAGCTCCGCGACCGCCGGGGCGGCATCCAGCCGTACCGCCATGCCGGCCTCCCGGGCACCGTCGACCAGGTCGGCGACGGTCTCCCCGCTCGGACGCAGCGACCCGCCCGCCTCCTCGCGGAGCACGCCGATGATCTCGTGCAGTCGCTCGGTGGCGGCGGAGACGCTGGCCCGCAACTCCCCCGCCGCGGCCCGGTGCCGGTCGTCGAGGTCGGCGGCGACCTCCAGGGCGGCGGCGCGCAACGCGATCAGGCTGAGGTCGTGACCGAGCGAGTCGTGCATCTCCCCGGCGATCCGGGCCCGTTCCCGCAGCCGGATCCGCTCGGCGGCACCCCGCTGCTCGCGGGTCAGCGCGTCGACGTGCCGGCGACCGGCGTCGGTCAACTCCTGCTGCTGGCGGCGGTACCGGCCGACCAACCAGGGGAACACGGCGGCGAAGAGCAGCACCGAGGCGAGCAGGAACCAGGTGGCCGCGCCGGCGCCGAGCAGCCCCAGGTTGAGCGCCGTGCCGCCGGCCGTGATCAGCACGAAGACCATGATCGCCGGACCCGCGGTGGCGCTGCGCCGCCCGGCGAGATAGCTGAAGACCGGAATGGCGAAGACGAAGTTGCCATCGACCAACGACCCGAGCACCACCAGCACCAGGGGGACCAACGGCTGACGTCGACTCGCCACCACCGCCACAACGAGCAGCAGCAGCTTGCCGACCAGCAGCAGCAACGTGTATCGCGAATAGGGCGGGCTGGCCTCGGCGTAGCCGACCGGGGCGGCGACCACCGCCCAGAGCAGCACGTCCAGCAGCAGGTGACGCCACCGGTGCAGCCAACCCGGCGGCAAGGAGTCGACGATCCGCACGGCGGCCAGGCTACCCACGCCCGACCTGCGCGGACACCGACGAAAGTCAGGTGTTCAGGCTGCTCTCCCCGGCCCAGACCCGCCGGTCGTCGATCCCGTCTTTGGATTAGCGAGCTAATCTAAACGACACAAGCTCGTACGCCGGACGGCGCGGAAGGAGACGCTCGATGGGCAGATCGTCACGTGCCGACGCGGCGAAGCATCGCGAAGAGGTGGTGGCCGCGACCTCACGACTGTTGCGGGAGCGCGGCGCCGCCGGCATGAGCGTGCAGGACCTCATGGCGGCGGCAGGGCTCACCCACGGCGGGTTCTACAAGCACTTCAGCTCGAAGGAAGAGCTGGTGGGCATCGCCACCGGGACGGCTCACCACGAGATCCAGAGCTTGCTGGACAAGCTCCTCGGGGAGATCCCCGATCGGACGGAAGCCCGCGCCGAGCTCCTCGACCAGTACCTCGCCGCCACGCATCGCGACTCGCCGGGCAACGGGTGCTCCATAACGGCGCTGGCCTCCGACGCCGCCCGAGGGCCGGCCGAAGGCCCCCTGAGGAAGGCGTACGTGGCCGGGCTGGAGACCATTCTCGGCCAGGTTGCCGAGTACCAGGACGCGGAGGCCGAGGAAGCCCGCCGCCGTGCGATCGTCGATCTGACGTCGATGGTCGGGGCGCTCACACTGGCCCGGGCGACGAGTGGCACACCGTTGTCGGACGAGATCCTCGACGTCGTCCGCGACGCCCTCATCGCACAATCGCGGTAGGTCCCACCCCGTTCCCGAGAGAGCCCCGGCCGGCAGGAATCGGCTCGGGGCTCGGGCTCGACCGCGCCCACGCGTGGCGCCCTCCCGATGGCCGCGCCCCCGCTCGCGCTGACACATCGGCGTCCTCGCATCTGAGATTTAGATTACGCGTGCAATCTTACTGCCCGTGTTAGATTACGGTCGTCATCTAATTGAGTGGGTCGCGGCCACCTTTGTCGTCGACCGCCCGGGGAATGCGCCGAGCTGCGGCGAACGCGCACCTCGTCCGGATCAGATCAAACGGGAGAAGTCATGTCATTGCTCACCGCGCCGAACCAGACCATCCAGGCTGGCAACGGGACGACCTACACATACCGGAGATTCGGCAAGGCGGGTGGCACGCCCGTGGTCTTCCTGCAGTGCTTCCGGGGCAACATCGACATCTGGGACCCCGCCCTGGTGGACGACATCGCCGCCGAGCGCGAGGTCATCCTCTTCGACGCCAGCGGTGTCGGCGGATCGACCGGGCAGGTGCCCAACACCGTACGGGAGTTCGCTCGCGACGCGATCGCGTTCATCGACGCACTCGCGCTGACCAGCGTCGACCTGTTCGGCTTCTCGCTGGGCGGCTTCGTCGCACAGAGTGTCGTCCTGCAGCGCCCCTACCTGGTGCGTCGACTCATCCTCGCCGGTACCGGACCGGAGGGTGGACGTGACTTCCACGCCTGGTCCGAAGAGACCCGGGCACACGCCTACCGAGAGGCGCAGGACGCCGAGGACCTGCTCTACCTCTTCTTCTCCCCGTCCGAGGAGAGCCGGGCCAAGGGCATGGAGTACGTCGGCCGTATCTTCACCCGCCAGGAGGACCGCGACGCGCCCGCGACGCTCGCCGTACGGGATGCGCAGGCCGAGGCGATCGCCGACTGGGGCATCCCCAGTGTCGCCAAGTTCGAGCGGTTGGCCGCGATCCAGCAGCCCACCCTGGTGGCGAACGGCAACCACGACGTCATGGTGCCCACCTCGAACTCGTACCTGCTCGCCGGGCACCTGCCGAACGCGGAGCTGATCATCTACCCCGACGCGAACCACGGGTTCCTCTTCCAGTACCCGCACGAGTTCGCTGGTGAGGTCAACCGGTTCCTGTCCGCCGCATGACCACGTCCCCTGCGCTCTGACGTTCGGCCTCCCCGGTTGCGGGCTGACCACGGCCCGCAACCGGGAACGAGCCCGACCTGGGCGGACACCGACCAAGGTCAGGTGTTCAGCCGCTCTCCTCGGCCCACACCCGCCAGTCGTCGAGTACGCCGTGCAGGTCCGGGGTGAGCCAACCCGGCGCGGAACGCCGGAACACGCCCGGATCCATCGCGCCGGCTCCGTCGGGCACCGCGCCGAGCAGGTTCGGCACCAGGTCGGTCACGTTGGTCCAGTGCACCAGCTCCGGTCTTGTCGGCCAGGCGCCGATCACCACGCCGGCCGGCACGGCACGCCGATCGAGTGCCTCCAGGGTCAGCGCGGTGTGGTTGAGCGTGCCCAACCCGGCGCGGGCGACCACCACCGCGGGCGCGCCGAGCGACACCGCCAGGTCAGCCATCGTCCACGGCTCGCCGGACGGACGCAGGCCCATCGGAACCAGCAGCCCACCCGCGCCCTCGATCAACACCAGGTCGTGCTTGTCGGTCTCGTCACGGACGGCGTCCACCGCCGCGTACAACTCCAGCGGCGGCAGGTCGGCGACCCGGGCGGCGGTCAGCGGAGCGAGCGGGTCCGGATAGCTGGCCAGGGTCCGTCCGGTCAGCGGGGCAGCCAGCCGGTTGACCGCGTCCACGTCGCCGGGCTCACCGCCGGCCGTACCCGTCTGCCCCGGTTTCACCACGGCCACCCGCAGCCCGGCGGCCTGCGCGGCGGCCGCGATCGCCGCGGTCACCACGGTCTTGCCGACCTCGGTGTCGGTCCCGGTGACCAACACCGGCCCCTGCCACCCGGTCATGCCGCCACCCCGGCTCGCGACTGCGGGGCTCGCAAACCCGGCTCACTCCTCGCGCTCGTGGGGGCGCACTCCACGATGACGTCCAGGGCCCGCTCGAACGCCGCCCGGGGCACCCCTGCGCTGACCGTGAGCCGCAGGCGGGAGCGGCTGTCCGGGGTGGACGGCGGCCGGAAACAGCCCACCGCGACGCCCCGGTCCAGGCAGTCGGCGGCCCAGGCGGTCGCCGCGTCCGGCCCGGGGGCCGTCACCGAGATCACGGCCGCGTCCGGCGCGGAGACGGCCAGCCCGGCCGCCCGCAGTCGTCCGACCGCCAACCCCACCCGATCGGACAGCTCCGCGCGCAGGTCGTCGCCGACCCGGGCCAGCCGCAGCGCGGCGTGCACGCCGGCGGCGACCGCCGGCGGCAGCGCCGTGTCGAAGATGAACGTCCGCCCGGTCTCGACCAGGTGCCGCACGTACTCGGCCGGGCCGGCGACCACGCCACCCGCACCACCGAGCGCCTTGGACAGGGTGGCGGTGACCACCACGTCCGGCTCGCCGGCCAGCCCGGCGGCGGCCACCCCGCCCGCACCGGCCGGACCGGTCACGCCGAGCGCGTGCGCGTCGTCGACCAGCAGGAGCGCGCCGTGGCGGCGGGCCACCGCGTGCAGCCGGGCCAGCGGGGCGAGGTCACCGTCGACCGAGAAGACCGACTCGGTGACCACCACCGCCGGGCGGCCGGGAGCGGCCTCGAGTGCGGCGGCGACCGCGTTCACGTCGGCGTGCGGGGTGACCACCGTCTCCGCGCCGGAGATGCGGCAGCCGTCGATCAGGGAAGCGTGGTTGTGCGCGTCGGAGACGAGCAGCGTCCGAGGCTGGACGAGTGCCCGCAGCGCGCCGAGATTGGCCAGGTAGCCGGAGGAGAAGACGAGGGCACGGTCGGTGCCCAGCCACTGCGCCAGCTCGTCCTCCAGCGCCTGGTGTGCGTCGGTCGAGCCCCGCACCAGGCGCGACCCGGTCGCCCCCAGCCCGTACGCCGCCAGTGCCGCCGTGGCCGCGGCGGTGACCTCCGGGTGGGTGGCCAGGCCGAGGTAGTCGTTGCCCGCCAGATCCGTCATTCCGTCGCCGGCCGGACGCGGGTGCAGCCGCCGGGTCAGCCCGGCCTTCGCCCGCAACTCCGCGCGGCGGTCGAGCGCCGCCAGCCAGTCCGCCACCGTCACCCCTTCGCCGCTGTCCGCGCCGGTCGCGCCGACACCCGCCGGGCGAAATTACCACCCGCCGCCACCGGCCCGACGCATCCACTCGGTGTGCGGGGGTCGACGGCTGCCAGGCCGTTCCGGCTGATCGGGGGGCCCAAGGCCTGTGCGAGAGCCCCTGGCCGGCCTGCGACGGAGTCCAGACAACGCCGCGTTGGATGTTCGTCTGGATACAACACCGGTATCCAGACGAACATCCGCCTTGCCGGACCGCCGCCTGGACTCCGTCTCGGCTCGACCGGGGGCTCTCGGACAGGCCTAGTAGGGTACGAGCCATGCCAGAGATCCTCGACCAGGCCCGGACCCAGGTCCTGGGTGACGGTGTCGGCCTCGACCAGGCCGGCATCCTCGCCGTGCTGAACCTGCCCGACGAGCACCTGCCCGCCGCCCTGCAGCTCGCTCACGAGGTGCGGATGCGCTGGTGCGGCCCGGAGGTCGAGGTCGAGGGAATCGTCTCGCTCAAGACCGGCGGCTGCCCGGAGGACTGCCACTTCTGCTCCCAGTCCGGCCTGTTCACCTCTCCGGTGCGCTCGGTCTGGCTGGACATCCCGTCGCTGGTCGAGGCGGCGAAGCAGACCGCCAAGACCGGGGCGACCGAGTTCTGCATCGTCGCCGCGGTGCGCGGCCCGGACGCCCGGCTGATGAAGCAGATGCGTGAGGGCGTCGCCGCCATCAAGGCCGAGGTCGACATCCAGGTCGCCGCGTCGCTGGGCATGCTCACCCAGGAGCAGGTGGACGACCTGGTCGACATGGGCGTGCACCGCTACAACCACAACCTGGAGACCTGCCGGTCGTACTTCCCCAACGTGGTCACCACCCACTCCTGGGAGGAGCGCTGGGAGACGCTGCGGATGGTCCGCGACTCCGGCATGGAGGTGTGCTGCGGTGGCATCCTCGGCCTCGGCGAGACCGTCGAGCAGCGCGCCGAGTTCGCCGCGCAGCTCGCCGAGCTGGCCCCGCACGAGGTGCCGCTCAACTTCCTCAACCCGCGCCCGGGCACCCCGCTCGGCGACCGCCCGGTGGTGGAGGGCAAGGACGCGCTGCGGGCCATCGCCGCGTTCCGGCTGGCCATGCCCCGGACCATCCTGCGGTACGCGGGTGGCCGCGAGATCACCCTCGGTGACCTGGGCACGCGCGAGGGTCTGCTCGGCGGCATCAACGCGGTGATCGTCGGCAACTACCTCACCACACTGGGCCGGCCGGCGACCGCCGACCTGGACCTGCTGGAAGAGCTGAAGATGCCGGTCAAGGCCCTCTCCGCCACGCTGTGACGACCATGACGACGACGGAGCTGTGGTGCGACCGGTGTGGTGAGTCGGCGACGGCCACCCCCCACCCGGCCTGCGCCTCGGCCCGCCAGTTGGAGCCGCCCCGGTTCTGCCCCCGGTGCCGCCGCCGGATGAAGGTGCAGGTACTGCCGGTCGGCTGGTCGGCGGTCTGCGTCGAGCACGGCGAGATCCGGGGCTGAGCCGGTGCTGCGCGGGCGGGCGGTGACCCTGCGACCGGCGATGGTCGCGGACGTGCCGGTCCTCGCGGCGATCCGCGCCGACCCGGAGGTACGCCGGTGGTGGCGGGGCGGCGACGACCTGACCGATGCCGTCCGCGCCGACCTGGCCGACGACGACCTGCACGTGTACGCGATCGAGCACGACGGCCGGGTGGTCGGTGCGATCCAGTGGTACGCCGAGCCGGACCCGGACTACCGGCACGCCAGCCTGGACGTCTTCCTCGACCCGGCGGTGCGCGGTGCCGGCCTCGGCGGTGACGCGATCCGCACCATGGCCCGGCACCTGATCGACGAGTACGGTCACCACCGCTTCACCATCGACCCGGCCGCGGCGAACAGCGCCGCCATCCGGGCGTACGCCAAGGTGGGCTTCCGGCCGGTCGGGGTGCTGCGCCGCTACGAGCGCGGCGCGGACGGGCGCTGGCACGACGGCCTCCTGATGGACCTGCTCGCTGAGGACCTCGCCGGCTGACGCCGCCGTGCCCACTCGTAGATCTTGGGCATTTGATGTCCCCGGAAAACGGAAAGTGTCCAAGATCTGGTCGCGCTTCGCCGGCGCTGCGGCAAGAGTCCCAGGAATGCTTCCCGCCGACGACGCCGACGCGCTCGACTGGCTCGCCTTCGAGCAGGCGGGCGTGCTCACCACCGCGCAGGCCACCCAGTTGTTGAGCCAGGGCACTGTGCGCGGTCGGATCCACTCCGGACGCTGGCGGTCGATCTGTCGAGGAATTCTGCTGACCGGTAATGGCCGGCTCACCCGGGACCAGCAACTGTGGGTCGCGGTGCTGGCCGCCGGGACGGGCGCGGTGCTGGCCGGTGTCACCGCCGCGACCGAGGCCGGGGTACGCGGACTGCGGCGCGAGCCGCTGCACGTGCTGGTGCCGGCCGCCCGTCGCGCGGCGCGCACCTCGCTGCGTCGACTGCCGATCGACATGCCCGCCGTCGTGGTGCACCGTACGTCGGTCCTCCCGGCGGACCATCTTCAGCTTGGCCGCCCGGCGCGTACCACGACGGCGCGTGCCCTGGTGGACGCGGCGGGCTGGGCGGGCGGCGTGGACGAGGCG
Organism: Micromonospora sp. CA-259024; assembly: GCF_050936255.1. Lineage (NCBI taxonomy): Bacteria > Bacillati > Actinomycetota > Actinomycetes > Micromonosporales > Micromonosporaceae > Micromonospora > Micromonospora sp. CA-259024. Next base: position 3,843,534 of record NZ_JBNJND010000001.1, read on the forward strand.
CAGGCGGCGCTGGCCGCGGGGTGTCAGCAACGCCGGGTGCTGCCCGAGGAGTTGGACGCCGTGCTCGACGTCCTGCCCCGGGCTCCCCGTCGGCGGCTGATCCGGCAAACCGTCGGTGACATCGCGGGTGGTGCGCAGGCTCTCTCCGAGATCGACTTCCTGCGGCTGTGTCGTCGCCATCGGCTGCCCGCCCCTGACCTGCAGGAACATCGGGTGGACGCGGCGGGCCGGACCCGCTGGTTGGACGCGTACTGGCGGGAGTGGCGGCTGCAGGTGGAGATCGACGGTGCGCACCACATGGATGCTCGGCAGTGGGCCGCCGACTTGCGGAGGCAGAACGATGTCTGGACCAGCGGCGACCGGATTCTGCGCTTCCCCGCCTGGCTGATCCGTGCCCGCCCCGACGAGGTCGCCGAGACCGTCCGCCGCGCCCTCGTCGCGGCCGGCTGGGTCCCGTCGCCGCCCCGTTCTCGTCAGCCAAGGTAGATCTTGGACAGTTGACGTTCCCCCAGAACGTCAACTGTCCAAGATCTCGGCTCAGGCGAGGGTGCAGGGGGAGTTGTTGAGGGTGAAGGCGGTTGGCTTCGGGTTGGTGCCGGTGTGGGTGCCGTTGAAGCCGAAGCTCACCGACGCCCCCGGCGCGAGCGTGCCGTTGTAGGAGGGGTTCGTCGCGGTGACCGCCGCTCCGGTCTGGCTGACCGTCGCCGACCAGCCCTGACCGACGGTCTGCCCACCGGGCAAGCTGAACCGCAACGTCCAGCCGTTGATCGCGGTGGTGCCGGTGTTGGTGATCGACACCGTGGCGGTGAAGCCGGTGCTCCAGTCGTTGGTGGCGTACCCCACGGTGCAGGTGCCACCGACCGGTGGGGGCGCGGTGGTCATCGCGACCGGCGCGGACGCCGCGGAGGTGTTGCCGGCCGCGTCCACGGCCACCACGGAGAACTGGTACGCCGTCGAAGCGGTCAGCCCGGTCACCGCCAGTGTGGTGCCGGTCGGTGAGCCGACGAGTGGGTCGGTCGCGCCAGCCTCGCGGTAGACGCGGTACCCGGTGACACCGACGTTGTCGGTGGACGCCGCCCAGGTCAGGGTGAGCCCGGTGGCGGTGACGGCAGACGCGACCGGGGTGCCGGGTGTGCTCGGCGCGGTGGTGTCCGGTACGACCGGTCCCGGCTCGTCACCCCAGACGCGGGTGGTACCGGAGTAGAGCGGGACCTTCCGGTTCGGCCCGGCGGTGGCCTGGTAGGACGGGTCGTTGGTCGGGTCCCAGGTGCCGCCCTCCGGCACGCCGATCTTGAACTGGACCTCCATCCGGTGCTGCGACTGCCCGGCGGGGGCGATGGTGTGGCCGGTGCAGTCCACCTCGACGTACCAGATGTCGCCGCTGAACTGCCGGGCGGTGGTCGGGGACGGGCAGCCCTGGGTGTAGCCGGCGGTGACCTGCACCGGGCCGGTGCCGTCGGGCCGGAAGTAGTACCGGAACCGGCCGTCGGTCAACGCGCGGGCCGGGAACGCCGACTTGTTGTAGATGATCGCCTTGAGCCCGGTGGCCCGGGGCTCGGCCTGCATCACCGTGGTCTCCACGGTCAACTCGTCGATGTCCGGCGTCTCGGCGACCGGGAAGCCGGCGAGCGGGGTGCCGCCGTACTCGGAGACCAGCCGGACCAGCGCGGACGTGAAGCCGGCGTTGTAGTCGGTGGCGACCTCGTTCATCACGTAGTCCGAACGGCTGTCGGTGTACGCGTCGTTGGCCGCGGACGGGCCACCGACCAGCGCCCCGTAGAGGGTGTGCCGGGTCTCGACGGGCACGGTCTGGCTGTCCCACCAGGAGCCGTGCGCGGTGCGGTGGTGCGGGTTGCGCGGTGCGTTGGCGCCGAAACCGATGACGTAGCTGGAGCTGCGCGGGTTGTCGCCGAGCGCGTAGTTGATCTGACGGACGGCGAAGTCGTGGTAGCGCGCCTTGCGGGTGGCGTCGGTGGTCTTGTCGCTGTAGACCAGCGCGGCGAACGAGGTGTTGGCGGCGTAGCGCAGGGCGCCCCAGGCGTCGAGCACGGCCATCCCACCCGGCGAGTACGGCACCCGCTGCCCGTTCACCCCGACGGTCCAGTAGTCCAGCCAACGGTTGGCGTCGTCGACGTACTTCTGCTTGCCGGTCAGGTTGGCCAGCAGCACGTACGCCCCGAACTGCTTGTTGTCCCAGGCGATGGTCCACTTGTAGGAGCGGGTGGTGGTCTGGTTCTCGGTGCCGAGCTTGTCGTACTCGCTCTCCGCCTTGGCCAGGTAGCTGGCCTCGCCGGTGGCCCGGTGCAGCCAGATCGCGGCCCAGACCAGCTCGTCCTGCCAGCCGCTCCACGAGCGGTAGAAGCTCGTCGCGTCAGTGATGCACTCGTGGTAGGACTTCCGCACCGTGTCGGCGAAGGTGTAGAGCTGCCGGGCGTGCTCGAGCAGCCGGTCGGCGTAGGCCGCGTCGGTGGGCCGGAACACCATCGAGGAGGCGGCCATCGCCGCCGCCGTCTCCCCCGCCAGGTCCGCGCCGCCACAGCTCGCATCGATCTTGTACGCGGGCCGCGCCATCGCCATCACCTCGGCAGGGCCCCACCACTTGTGGTCGTCGTCGCCCTTGCCGACCTGTCCGTAGAGGACGTTGGCCGACGGGTGCGCCTTGATGAAGTAGTCGTTGACGTAGCGCAGGTTGTTGAGCAGGTGCGGCAGTTGCCCGGACGCGCTGTAACCGCTGCGGTACTCCACCGCGCCCCAGGCGAGCATCGTGGCGCTGAACGCCATCGGGAAGCCGAACTTGACGTGGTCGCCGGCGTCGTACCAGCCGCCGGTGAGGTCCAGCCCGACGTCCGATCCGTCGGTGAGCGCGCTGTCGCCGCGCCAGGAGACCCGGTTCCAGTCGGGCAGCCGGCCGGACTGCTGCGCCTCGTAGAAGAGCAGCGACTTCTGCAACGCCTCCGCGTAGTTGAAGGCCGGCGCGGCGGACGCGGGCCGGGACGGCGGCGCGGCCACCGCCAGGGCGAGCCCGGCGAACAGGGCGACGCCGGCGGCCAGCAGCCGGCGTGGCCAGGGCTGGTCGGTGGCCGGTGGCCGGAAGCGGCCGGGGACCGGCCGGGTGGGGTGGCGCATGGCGGTCTCCTGTCGGAGGTGCCGCCAGCGGTCGCACCGGCGCGGGACGGCGTCGGACGGCACGGCCACTGGCGGCGGGGGTGGCGGTGTGTGCCATGGAAGCGCTCCCATGGATGACTGCCAATGTAATGTGCGCACCGCCGGTTGGGAAGCCCGCGCGCCTCGCAGCGCCACAGCGCCCGTACGCGTTACGGCGACACGCGCATGATCACACCGAAAGTCGGCCCGGAACCAACTTCTTGTCCGGCACGTCGTCCCAGCTCAAGCCGATTGACCGATGTCGCCGACCGGTCCCGTGCATGGGATCATGGGCCGCCCCCTCGATCAATCCGAAGGAATCCTCATGCCCCAGCGTCGGCGCCTCGCACGTGCGGCCGTCTGCACGGCCGCCGCCACGGCCAGTCTCGCCATCGCCTCCCCGGCCGCCTGGGCACTGGGCAGCGTCCCACTCAACCCGGCCCACGTCGGCGCGACAGCCGGAAACTTCCAGCAGGAGTGCAAGGACCCCCGGTTCGCGGCCCTGCCCTCCGGGCAGGACGGCTGGCACTTCGTCCTGCCCACCAACCGGGCCGGCGACTTCCAGAGCCTGACCCTCACCTACCGGAACACGGCGGGCACCTCCGTGACGGTGAAGGTGCCGGACCCCACGGACCCGTACACCGACCTTCTCGCTGCCAACGGCGGCGGGGACAAGCAGGTCAAGCACGCCTACCTCTTCACCCCGGCGGGGTGGACGTTGATCGGCGGCACCGCCACGGTCAGCGGCGAGGGCGACAAGTTCAACCTGAGCCACACCTGTGCGGGCACCGGGTCAAGCCAGTCGCCGACCCCCACCCCGACCACCGGCTCGCCGACGCCGTCGGGTTCCTCATCGCCGTCGGAGTCGACCGCCCCGGCAGGGTCCTCCACCCCGTCCTCCGGTGGCGCGGGCGGCGGCGAGGATGACGGCAGCCTGCCGGTCACCGGCGCGGCTGCCACCAGCATCGCGTTGGGCGGTCTCGCCCTGATCGGCGGCGGCGCCCTGCTGATGATGCGGCGCCGCCGGGACCGGATCACCTTCACCAGCTGATCACCGCACGCCTCGACCGGCCGCCGGACACTGTCCGGCGGCCGGTCGCGTTACCCGGCGCTCGGTCCACTTCGACCACCCGTACGCACTGACGGGCAGCCCGATCGGCGCCGCCCGGAGCTAGGTCACATCATCGATGATCGACGATACGGTTGCCGACATGCCCCCTGCTGGGACGGTGTGCCTCCCTCTGGATCGCCGGCCCGTACGAGCATCACAACGTCCAGCCATACAAACGTACTGTTGCTGACCCACTACCCGGCGCGAGACAGTACCGATCACCAGCGGTGCCATCGACGCCGCCGCTCCCCGGTCAACCCTGAGGAGAACGCGATGGCACTACGACTCGCCGAGGGCACCGCCTGGTCCGAGGTCCTCGCCCGCGCGGTGGCCGCCACCCCCGAGGCGTTCGGCGCCGAGGTCGACGGCGTCACCACCCTGCACAACCTGGTCGAGGGCGACTGGCGGGCGGGCGGTCAACCCGCCCCGGTCCGCACCCCGGTGGACAACACCGTCGTCATCAACCTGCCCCGACTCGACGCCGACGCCGCCCGCGCCGCGGTCGCGCACGCCGCCGCCGCGCACCGGGCCTGGGCCCAGACCCCGCTCGCCGAGCGCAAGGCCCGGGTCGGCGAGGCACTGGACGCGCTCACCGCCCACCGCGACCTACTCGCGCTGCTGCTGGTCTGGGAGATCGGCAAGCCGTGGCGGCTGGCCTGCGCCGACGTGGACCGGGCGCTGGACGGCGTCCGCTGGTACGCGGGTGAGATCGACCGGATGCTCGCCGACGGCCGCGAACCGCTGCCCGGCCCGGTCAGCAACATCGCGTCGTGGAACTACCCGATGAGCGTCCTGGTGCACGCCGAGTTGGTGCAGTTGCTCGCCGGCAACGCGGTGATCGCCAAGACGCCGTCCCAGGGCGGCGCGGTCTGCCTCACCGTCGCGCACGCGCTGATGCGCCGGGCCGGGCTGCCCGCGACCCTCGTCTCCGGCGGCGGCGAGGAGTTGTCCGAAGTGCTCGTCCGGGCACCGGAGATCGGTGCGGTGGCGTTCGTCGGCGGGCGCTCCAACGGGGGCAAGGTGGCCGCCGCGCTGCTCGACAGCGACAAGCGACACTTCATCGAGCAGGAGGGCCTCAACGCCTGGGGCATCTGGAACTTCTCCCAGTGGGACCTGCTCGCCACGCACCTCAAGAAGGGCTTCGAGTACGGCAAGCAGCGTTGCACCGCGTACCCCCGGTTCGTGGTGCAACGCGACCTGGTCGACGAGTTCCTCGACATGTACCTGCCGGTCGTGCGCTCGGTCCGCTTCGGCCACCCGCTCGCCGTCGGCGACGACTGGGCCACCGGCGACCCGCTGCCGGAGCTGGACTTCGGGCCGCTGATCAGCGCCGCCAAGGCCGACGAGCTGCACCGCAAGGTCGACGAGGCGGTTCGCGGTGGCGCGGTGCCCCTGCACCGGGGCAAGCTGACCGGCGCGCCGTTCCTGCCCGGGCAGGACACCTCGGCGTACGTGGCACCGTCGGTGCTGCTCGCCCCACCCGGCCGGTCCCGGCTGATGCACGCCGAGCCGTTCGGACCGGTCGACACGATCGTGGTGGTGGACACCACCGACGAGTTGCTCGCCGCGATGAACGCCTCCAATGGCGCACTGGTGGCGTCGCTGGCCTGCGACGACACCGACGAGGCCGGCAAGCTCGCGGTGGACCTGCAGGCGTTCAAGGTGGGCATCAACAAGCCGCGCTCGCGGGGTGACCGGGACGAGCCCTTCGGCGGGCGGGGCGCCTCCTGGAAGGGCGCGTTCGTCGGCGGCGACCTGCTGGTGCAGGCGGTCACCGTGGGCGGCGACAGCCGCCTCTACGGCAACTTCCCCGACTACAGCAGCTACCCCACCACCTGACGGCGGTGCGAGGAGGGGCCCCTTGTTGACGCCTGGTGCACGGCAAGGGGCCCCTCCTATGCACCAGGCGTCGAGAAGGTGCCCTTCCGTTGCCCTGCGGCCGGGACGGTGAGGGTCAGCAGCGCGCCGTCGCGCTCAGCGGAGCTGGGCCGGTCCAGCCGTCGCAGGGTACGCAGCATCGGGGTGTTCTCGGCCTGGACGTGCAGCACCAGCGCCGCGTACCCGGCTCGATCGGCATGCCGGGCCAGCCGGCGCAGCAGCGCCGAGCCGAGCCCCCGCCGCTGCCAGTCGTCACGCACCAGCAGCGCCACCTCGGCCTCGTCACCCTCGCCGAGCAGGTTCGCCATGGCGACCACCGACTCCGCACCGCCGTCGTCGATGGCCGTGGCGATGAGGGTCAGCCCCCGGCTGGGCTCGAGCAGCCGACGCAGTCGGGCCGGCTGCGGCAACACCGCCCCGCCCAGGTAGCGCCGCTGCCGGCTGCGCGGCGAGCACGCCTCGTGCAGCTCCAGCACGCCCGACAGGTCGTCCGCGCAGGCCGGCCGGACGGCCAGCTCGGCGCCGTCGGGCAGCACCAGAGTGACCTGTTCGGCGGCCCGGCGCGCCACGGTGGCGGCCAACTCGACCAGGGCCTGAGCCCGGGCGTACTCCGCCGGGGTGAAGGCGGGCGCGGCTCGACGCAGCGCGAACGAACCGCCTGCCGGGTCGGCCAGCAGCATGCTGGTGTCGGTGATCCCCCGCTCGACGCCGGTCGACGCGGGTCGCCAGCTGACCGAGTCGGCGCCGAGCAGGGTCCGCAGCGCCTCGCCCGTCGCGTCCGGGTCACGCACCAGCCGGTTGGCCAGCCCGAGCACCCGGGTGGGCTGGTCGGCCAGGCCGCGCGCCTCACTGCGCGCCACCCAGCAGTCCCGGCCCCGACCCCGCTCGACGGCGGCGATCAGCTCGGCCTCGTCGAGCGCGTCCGGCGCGTCGACCAGGAAGTCGTCCACCGCACCCTGCTCGGTGGGCTGCACCTGCACGGTGAGGATGTTGACCCCGCGCAGCGCGAGGCTCGCCGTGAGCACCGACAGGTAACCCGGCCGGTCGTCCACGGTGGCTCGAATCCGCCACAACGTCATGGTTGGCTCCCTTCCCCGGTAAGAGCCTCACCCCCGCCTGTTGCCGCCCGGTTGCTCAGCGGTGTCGGCCCGGGAACTCCTCGGGCTGCTCAGGGGCCGGCGACCACCGGGGGCGCGCCGACCAGGTCCAGCCGGTCACCGAGGATCACCGCGCTGGCCCGGACGAGCTGGGTGAGCCGGTCCACCTCGGTGCTGTGGAACGCGGCGGCGGAGAGGGTCTCGCTGTGCTCGCGGGCACCCACCAGCACCAGGCCCGCCCGGCCGAACGGCGCGATCGCGTGGTGGGTGCCGTCGGGAGTGGTCGTCGACCGGCCGCGCAGCGGGGTCACCTCCGGCAGCCGCAGGGGTACGGGGGCACGCCAGCTCGCATGCCCCACGGTCGCCCCGCCACCGCCGGTCCGTGAGGCCCAGTCGACCGGCACCACGGCGGCGACGGCCCAGTCGGCGGCCAGCAGCCCGGGCACCGCGTCGACCAGGGTGGCCAGCCCGTCGGCGGGGTTGGCCGCGACCTGGGCCAGCAGCTCCGCGTCCTGGCCGGTGGTGGTGGGCGCGCCGATCGCCCGCCACACGCCGTCCACCCGCACGCCCGGTATCGCCGCGAGGCCAGCCAGCAACCGCTCCACCCGTGCCGCGCCCGGCCAGACCACCGTGAAGTCGTCCACCGCGCGCCCGCCGAGCCGTTCGAGGACCACCACCTGGACGATGTCCGCCCCGGAGACGCCCAACGTGCGGGCGACCTGGCCGAGGGTGCCCGGACGGTCCGGCAGGGTGACCCGAACTCGCAGCAACATGTCTGTCCCTCCGCTCGGCGGGCCGGCGTAGAGCGGCCGGCAGGCTGGACCCAGCCTGGTCGTTGACCATTTCGTCCCTGTTGCAGAGGCATGTCCCGAGGGGAAAATCTGACCTTGACAACGTGAGCGAGCTGCCATCAACTAGTCGGATGAGTGACCCGGCCGTCGATGCACTGCGGCCGGAGGCCGTCCCAGCCTCCCCCGCCGGGCTGGCCCTGGACCGGCTCGCCGACTATCTGGCCCGGCACCGACCCGGTCTCGCCGTCGGGCCGCTGCGGGCCGACGTGATCGCGGGCGGCAAATCCAACCTCACCTACCTGCTGCACCTCGGCGACCGCGAGGTCGTGCTGCGCCGCCCCCCGCTGGGGCACGTGCTGGCGACCGCGCACGACATGGCCCGAGAGTTCCGGGTCATCTCGGCGTTGGCGTCGACCGAGGTGCCCGTGCCGGGCGCGCTGCTGCTCTGTACCGACCCGGAGGTGATCGGCGCGCCATTCTACCTCATGGAGCGGATGCCCGGCGAGGTGTTCCGCACCCGCGCACAGACCGACCCGCTGGGCGACGAGCGACGCCGGGCCCTCGCGATGGCGATGATGGACACGCTCGCCGCGCTGCACCGCGTCGAGCCGTCCACGGTCGGGCTGAGCGACTTCGGTCGCCCCGAGGGCTACCTGGCCCGGCAGGTGCGCCGCTGGGGCGGGCAGCTCGACCGCTCGCGCAGCCGCCCGCTGCCCGGTATCGACGAGCTGCGTGACCTGCTCGCGGCGACCGCCCCGGAGGGCGCGAACGCCGGCCGGATCGTGCACGGCGACTACCGGTTGGACAATCTCCTCGCCTCGGCCGAGCCGGTGGTCGTGCACGCGGTGCTCGACTGGGAGATGGCCACCCTCGGCGACCCGCTCGCCGATCTGGGGCTGCTGCTGACGTACTGGGATGTGCTGGGTGGCAGCGACACCGCCGAGGGCAACCCGGTCGCGGACGGGCTCGGCCCGCGCGCCGGCTTCCCCACCGGTGCCGAGCTGATCGACCGGTACGCCGGGCGCAGTGACGTGGACGTCGGGCCGCTGCACTGGCACGTGGCGCTCGGCTGCTTCAAGCTCGCGGTCATCTGCGAGGGCATCCACTACCGCCACACGCTCGGGCAGACGCTCGGCGAGGGCTTCGACCGGATCGGCGAGATGGTGGCACCGCTGGTCGCGCACGGGCTGACCGCCGCCAGGGAGCGGTGATGGACTTCTCGTACGACGCCCGGACCGAGGAGCTGCGCGACGAGCTGACCCGGTTCCTGACCGAGCACGTCTACCCGGCCGAGGCCGTGCACGCCGAACAGGCGGCCGCCGGTGACCCGTGGTCGCGTACCCCGGTGCTGGCCGAGCTGAAGGCGGAGGCCCGCAAGCGCGGCCTGTGGAACCTCTTCCTGCCCGATCCGCGCTACGGCGCCGGCCTGACCAACCTCCAGTACGCTCCGCTCGCCGAGCTGACCGGGCGCAGCCCGCACCTGGCGCCGGAGGCGCTCAACTGTGCGGCACCGGACACCGGCAACATGGAGCTGCTGGCCGAGTTCGGCTCGAACGCGCAGCGAGAGCGGTGGCTCATGCCGCTGCTGGAGGGCGAGATCCGCTCTGCCTTCTGCATGACCGAGCCGGACGTCGCGTCCTCCGACGCCACCAACATCGCCACCCGGATCACCCGGGACGGCGACGAGTACGTGATCAACGGGCGCAAGTGGTGGTCGTCGGGTGCGATGGACCCGCGCTGCGAGATCTTCATCGTGATGGGCAAGACCGACCCCTCCGCCGACCGGCACCGGCAGCAGAGCATGGTGCTCGTCCCCCGGGACACCCCCGGTGTGACCGTACGCCGGGGCATGACCGTCTTCGGCTACACCGACGGTACGCACGGTGGGCATGCCGAGATCGACTTCACCGACGTCCGGGTGCCGGCGGAGAATCTGATCGGCGCCGAGGGCACCGGCTTCGCCATCGCCCAGGCCCGGCTCGGCCCCGGCCGGATCCATCACTGCATGCGGCTGATCGGGATGGCCGAGCGGGCGTTGGAGCTGCTCTGCCGCCGGGCCAACGAGCGGATCGCGTTCGGCCGGCCGCTGGCCGAGCAGGGCGTGGTCCGGGAGTGGATCGCCGAGTCGCGGGTGCGCATCGAGCAGGCCCGGCTGCTGGTGCTCAAGACGGCCTGGTTGATGGACACCGTCGGCAACAAGGGCGCGCACACCGAGATCCAGGCCATCAAGATCGGCACCCCGGCGATGGCGGAGTGGGTGATCGACAAGGCCATCCAGGGGTACGGCGGCGCTGGCGTCAGTCAGGACACCCCACTGGCTGCCCTCTGGGCACAGACCCGCACCCTGCGCCTCGCCGACGGCCCCGACGAGGTCCACCGCAACTCCCTCGCCAAGCGCGAACTCCGCCGCTGGACCCCGTAACCCCGCTGGTTGATCATGAAGTTGTTGCCCCCACACCGGTGTGTCAGGGCAATAACTTCATGATCAACGGAAAAGCCCTCGGGGAGGGTCAGGCGGAGGCGCGGTAGATCAGTTGGGTGTCCAGAACGATGTGGGAGGCGGGGAGGTCCTCACCGCGGATGCGGGCGACCAGCAGGCGGGCCATCTGCCGACCCATCTCCTCCACCGGCTGGAAGACCGTGGTCAGCGGCGGGTCCGCCTGTCGGGCGATCGTCGCGTCGTCGAAGCCGATCACCGCCACGTCCTCGGGCACGCGCCGGCCGGCCTCGCGCAGGGTACGCAGCGCGCCGAACGCCATAAGGTCGGACGCCACGAAGACCGCGTCCAGGTCCGGGCAGGCGTCCAGTAGCCGGCGCATGCCGGCCACGCCGCTGCTCTCGCTGAAGTCGCCGTACGCGATCAGGTCGGGGTTGACGCCGGCCCCGGTGGCCTTGACCGCCTCGGTGTAGCCGGCCAACCGGGCCAGGCCGGCACCCATGTCCTGCGGCCCGGCGATGGTGGCGATGCGTCGCCGCCCCTGCCTCGTCAGGTACTCCACCGCCTGCCGGGCCCCGCCAACGTTGTCCACGTCGACAAACCAGGCCGGCTGCGCACCGGGTTGCAGCATCCGGGCGGGCCGGCCGCCGAGCACGGCGGGCAGGCCGCGCTCCTCCAGCAGCGTCGGCAGTGGGTCGGAGTCGTGCAACGACAGCAGCAGTACGCCGTCGACGTGCTGGTTGGTCAGGTGGTGCTCGACCCGCTCCCGCTCCACCGGCGACTGGGCCATGGCCAGCCAGAGCTGCATCGGCGTCTCCAGCAGAGCGGAGCTGATCCCCCGTACGATGCTGGCGAAGAACGGCTCGGTGAAGACCCGCTCGCCGGATTCGGACACCACCAGCGCGACGGAGTCGGTCCGCTGGGTGACGAGCGCACGGGCGGCCCGGTTCGGGACGTACCCCAGCTCGGCGATGGCCTGCTGGACCGCGGCCCGGGCCTCCGGGCTGACCTGGGGCGAGCCGTTGACCACGCGGGAGACCGTGCCCCGGCCGACGCCGGCACGAGCCGCGACCGCATCGAGGGTCGGGCGCCCGAGCGACCGGGTGCGCTGCGTTGTCATCGTCTGCTCCTCCGACGGCGGGCGGACCCGGCGCCACCTGCGAGAGGTGGACGCTCGGGCCGTCCTGATGGCTGGCCCGAGCCTATTGTGCGGCCAGACCGTTGCGCCGGATCACCGAGGCGTACCACTTGGCGCTGGACTTGGGGATACGGACCTGGCTGTCGTAGTCGACGTGGATCATGCCGAACCGCTTGGTGTAACCCCAGGCCCATTCGAAATTATCCATCAGCGACCAGGCGAAGTATCCCCGCAGGGGCACCCCGGCGTTGATCGCCTCGTGCGCGGCCCTCAGATGGGCGTCGAAGTAGGCCAACCGGTCGACGTCGTCGACCTGCCCGTCGACCACCGTGTCGACGAAGGCGGAGCCGTTCTCGGTGACGTACAGGGGCAGATCGGTGTAGTCGTGCACCCGGAGCAGCGTCTCGACCAGGCCCGGGGCGTCGATCTCCCAGCCCATGTCGGTGACCGGGACACCCCGGGTGACGAACCGGACGTCCCCGCTGCCCGGCCAGCAGGTGGGGGCTGACGCCGCCTCCGCGCCGCCGGTCGGGGCCGCGACCACGTGCCGGCTGTAGTAGTTGACCCCGACCATGTCCAGCGGCGTGGAGATGGTCGCCAGATCACCGTCGTGCACGTGGTCGAAGTCGGTCACCGCGCTGAGGTCGGCCACCAGATCCTCCGGGTACGACCCGCGCAGCAGCGGGTCGAGGAAGAACCGGTTGGCCAACCCGTCGATCCGCCGGGCGGCGTCCACGTCGGCGGAGGCGTCGCTGGCCGGGTCGACCGGGTAGAGGTTGACCGTCACCCCCACCTCGGCGGTCGGCCGGGCGGCCCGCAGCGCCTGCACGGACAGGCCGTGACCGAGCATCAGGTGATGCCCGGCGCGGACCGCGTCCGCCCCGTTGGTGCGGCCGGGCGCGTGCACACCGGAGCCGTAGCCGAGGAACGCCGAGCACCACGGCTCGTTCAACGTGGTCCAGTAGCGCACCCGGTCGCCGAGCGCGTCGGCGACCAGCGTGGTGTAGTCGGCGAAGCGGGCCGCGGTGTCCCGGGCCGGCCAGCCGCCGGCGTCCTCCAGGGGCTGCGGCAGGTCCCAGTGGTAGAGGGTCAGCCACGGCTCGATGCCGTTGGCCAGCAACTCGTCGACCAGCCGCTGGTAGAAGTCCAGGCCCTTCGGGTTGGCCGCGCCGGTGCCGCCAGGCTGCACCCGGGGCCAGGAGACCGAGAAACGGTACGACTTCAGGCCCAGCTCCGCCATCAGCGCGACGTCGTCGCCGAGCCGGTGGTAGTGGTCGCACGCCACGTCGCCGGTGTGCCCGGCGACGACCCGGCCATCGGTGTGGCTGAAGGTGTCCCAGATCGACGGGGTGCGGCCGTCCACGGCCGCCGCCCCCTCGATCTGGTAGGCCGCGGTCGCGGCCCCCCACAGGAACCCGGGTGGGAAGGTCAGCCCGGGGCGCTCGTCGAGGACGCTGACGGCGGGTGGGCTGGCGGGGTTGCTCACGACTTGACGGCACCTTCCATGATCCCGCCGATGATCTGGCGGCCAAACAGGAGAAAGACGAGCACCAGGGGGATGGTGCCGATCGCCGTGGCGGCGAACACCTGGGAGTAGTCGGTGTAGTAGGCGTACGAGAGGAAGGAGAGCGAGACCTGCAGGGTCGGGTTCTCCGGGGAGAGGATGGCGTACGGCCAGAGGAACGAGTTCCAGGTCTCCATGAAGGTCAGCAGACCGAGGACGCCGGCGGCGGGGCGCAGCGCGGGCAGCACGATGCTCCAGTAGATCCGGAACGTGCTCGCCCCGTCGACCCGCCCGGCCTCGATCAGCTCGTCGGAGATCGCCTGGCTGGCGTACTGCCGCATCATGAACACGCCGAAGGCGCTGACCAGGAACGGCACGGTGACCGCGTAGAGGGTGTCGTACCACCCGAGGTCCTGCATCATGCCCCAGAGCGGGATGAGGCCCATCTGGGTCGGGATCATCATGGTGACGATGATCGCCAGCAGGAGGGCGTTGCTGCCCCGGAACTTCAGCTTGGCGAAGGCGAACCCGGCCAGCGAACCGGTGAGCACCACCGACAGGGTGACCACCGAGGAGACGATGATCGAGTTCATCATGCCGGTGAGGAAGTTGGCGGCGTCGTTGTCGAGCACCCGCCCGAAGTTGTCACCGAACGCTCCGCCGGGGGTCAGCGGCGGCGGCACGTCGTTGATGGAGTCCAGGCTGCGAGTGCCGATCACCATCATGTAGTAGAACGGGTAGATCGACAGCAGCGCCGCAAACACGAGTGCCAGGTACGTCAGTGGGCTGGTGCGCCACAGGCGCTGGGAAGCCGAGATCATCGATCTCTCCTCACTTCGCCGAGCGGCGGACGAGTAGGAAGTTGAACAGCGACACCACGACAATGATCATGAAGATCGCCCAGGCGACCGCAGCTCCGTAGCCTGCGGTGTTCAGGTTCTGGATGCCCATCTCGTACATGTACATGGCCAGCGTCTGGAACTGCCGCTGGTTGCCGCCGAGGATGTTGCCGTTGGCGAAGAGCAGGGGCTCGGTGAAGAGCTGCATGCCACCGATCGTGGACAGGATGACCACGAAGATGAAGGTGGGCTTGAGCATGGGCAGGGTGATCTGCCAGAACTGCCGCCACTGGCTGGCGCCGTCGATCGCCGCCGCCTCGTAGAGGTCCTTCGGGATCGCCTGCATCCCGGCGAGCAGGATCAGGGTGTTGTACCCGGTCCACCGCCAGTTGACCATGGAGGAGATGGCCATCCAGGAGCTCCACCGCTGCCCGTCCCAGTCGACCGCGTCGACACCGACGAAGCTGAGCAGCCAGTTGAAAAGCCCGAACTCCCGCTGGAAGAGCATCCCGAAGACGATCGCGACCGCGGCCACCGAGACCACGTTCGGCATGAAGATGGCCATCCGGAAGAAGGTCTTCGCGCGCAGGAAGGTCCGGTTGAGCAGGTTCGCCAGGAAGAGGGCGAGCAACAGCTGCGGGATGGTCGACAGGGCGAAGATGCCGAACGTGTTGACCAGCGCGTTCCAGAAGTACTCGTCGGAGAACAGCCGGGTGTAGTTGTCGAAGCCGATGAACGAGTGCTCGCCGATCATGTCCCAGTCGTGCAGCGACATCCAGGCGGTACGCACCATCGGGTACAACCCGAACGCGCCGAAGATCAGGAAGAACGGGGCGATGTAGAGGTACGGCGAGTACTTGACATCGAGGCGGTTGAGTAACCTTCCCCGGCTGCGTCGGGAAGAGACGTCGGGAGAAGGCGGTGCTGCTGGCGACGGCGGTGCCGTCGTGGCCGACAGGCTCATGCGAATTTCCTTTTCCGGCGAGGCCCGGGGGCCCTCGCGCAGGGCGCTACGCGGAGGGGACCGGCCGGTGGCGTCCGGGAAGCCCCGAACGCCACCGGCAGGGAATCACTCAGAAGGCACCCTGAGTCTTGGCGTCCTTCGTGAACTGCTCCCAGGCCTTCGCCTTGTCGGCCTGCCCGCTCTCGAACGCCCGCAGGGCCGGCTCGAGTGCGTTCTCCTTGATCGCCTGGTGCTTCGGGCCCAGGTGGGTCGGCTGGATCTTGGCGACGCTCTCCCCGAAGATCTTGCCGGTCGGCGCGTTGCTGAAGTACTCGTTGGTGTAGCTGATGAACGCGTCGTTCTTCAGCGCCTCCAGGTTCGTGGGCAGCGGGCCCTTGAGCTTGAAGGCCTCGACCTGGCTCTTCGCGTTGGTCAGGTACTCGGCGAGCTTCGCCGCCTCCTTCGGGTACTTGCTCTGCGCCGGAACCGCGAGCCACGAGCCGCCCCAGTTACCGCCGCCGCCCGGCACGGACGCGACATCCCACTTGCCCTTGTTGGCCGGACCGGAGTTGTCCGACACGATGCCGAGCATCCAGGACGGGCAGAAGGTGGCCGCGAAGGTGCCCTGCTTGAAACCACCCGACCACTCCGGCGACCAGGTCTGCGCCTTGGCGGAGATGTCCGCCATCGACGTGGCGGTCTCCCAGGCGTTCTTCACCGCGGGGCTGGTGTCCGCGATGATGTTGTCTTCCTTGTCGTAGAACAGGTCACCGTTGCCCTGGAACATCACGCCGTTGGAGACGGCGGTGATCGAGTCGATGAACGCCTTGCCGCCGCTGCCCTGCTTGTACTTCAGACCGGCGTCGTGGAAGCCCTTCCAGTCCGGCCAGAGCGCCGACACCTGGTCGCGCTCGGTGGGCAGACCGGCAGCCTGGAACAGGTCCTTGCGGTAGCAGACGGCGAGGCTGCCGACGTCGGTCGGGAGGCCGATCAGCCGACCGTCCGGCGCCTTGCCCAGCTCCCACTTCCAGGGCAGGTACTCCTTGGAGTGGTCGGCGACCAGCGGCGCGAGGTCGGCCCAGTTGCGCGCGTTGGGCTTGAACTCGTTGAGGATGCCCTCTTCCAGGGCGGTGACGTCCGCCGCGCCCTTGCCGGTGGCCAGGTAGCGGACCAGCTTCGGCCGGTACTCGGCGAGCTGCGCGGTCTTGCGCAGCTCGACCTTGATGCCGGTGTCCTTCTCGTACTGCTTGACGAGCTCGTCGTAGCCCATCTCGCCGAAGGTGTCGACGACCAGCTTGGCCGGCTTCTCGCCGGCCGCCGGCTTGTCGTCGTCGTTGCCGCAGGCCGCGAGACCGCCGATTGCGGTGATCGCGGCCAGGGCAGCGGCCGCCAGGCGGGTACGCCGCGTGGTGACACTCATTCGCTGACCCCTCTTTCCGGTGGTGAGGCTGGGTGGGTGTGGTGGGGGTGCTCATCGCGCCAGGCCGGGGGATGCGTGAGTGACCCATGCCACCTCCGGGAGCGCTCCCATGAGATTGCCGCCGGGTAACGGGGGTGTCAATAGGGCGATGGGAGCGTTCCCAGATCGTTACCGCCAGCACCCTCTCCCAAAACCCCACCCCCGCTCCCACTCCCCCATCTCCGGGTTGATCAAGAGATTTCGGTCAGGAATCGCGTCTCTGCTGACGCAAAACTCTTGATCAACCCGAGCAGGGGTGGGGTGGGATGGGGGTTAGGCGAAGCGGCGGAGGAGGGTGGTGGTGCGGTCGGGGTCGAAGTGGGACGGGTCGAAGGTGGGACCTGCCCAGTCGCGCAGCATCGCGTGCTGCGGGTCGGCGTGGCCGGCAGGGTCGCCCTGATCCGCCAACGCGACCAGTAGCGTCTGGTAGCCCGGCGGCCCACCGACACCCTCCGGCGGGCAGGCCCGCTCGCCGTCCAGGCAGACCGGGTACCGCTCGTCGGGGTCGGCGGTCAGCGCGTCCTCCACGACCAGGTCGTGCTCCCACCAGTCGCCGAAGTCGTACGTGTAATAGAACCGGCTGCCCTTGCCGAGAACCGCGTCCAGTCGCACGTCCAACTCGTCGTGCAGCGCCAACTCCCCATCCGGGTCGGGCTCGCCGTACTGCACGGCGTCGATCTCAAAAGAGTGCAGGTGGCAGTCCCGCCACCCCATCGCGTGCTGCACCACCCGGTGCAGGCGGTCCAGCGTGTACCCAGCCGGCACGAGCACCCGTCGCCACACCGGCGGGCGGACGCCGGCGAGGGACATCTTCAACTGGAAGATCTGACGCGGCATGCTGTCCTGTCCTCCCGCGGCTTAGGCTGCGAGCATGATCTGCCGAGCGTGCCGGGCCCGGCGACACGACGACTGCCCGGGCCGGAACTGGTGTGACTGCCAGCACCGTACCGCCGAACCGACCCCTCCGGTCACCGGTCCGGCCGGCGAATGACCGTCGGAATCCCGATCCGGCGGCTCTGGCCCGAGCCGTCGGCGCAGCCGCTCGACGACGCCGCGCTGACCGCTCTCTACGGCCGCGCCGACGGGCCCCGGCTACGGGTCAACTTCGTCGCCAGCCTGGACGGCGCGGTCACCGTGGACGGCTACTCCGCCGGGCTCTCCGGCGAGCCGGACAAGCGTGTGTTCGGCCTGCTGCGGATGCTCTGCGACGCGCTGGTGGTGGCCGCCGGCACGCTTCGCCACGAGGGGTACCGGGCGGTCCGGCTCAACGAGCGTCGCCGCGCCTGGCGTCGCGAGCACGGGCTGGCCGAGTACCCGACGCTGGTGGTCGTCTCCGACTCGCTCGCTCTGGACCCGGCGCAGGCCGCCTTCGCCGACGCGCCGGTCCGCCCGATCGTGCTCACCCGCACCGACGCCGACCCGCCGCCCGGGCTGACCGACGTCGCCGACCTGCTGCGCTGCGGCGCCGAGCGGGTCGACCTGGCCGCCGGCCTCACCGAGCTGCACCGACGCGGGCTGACCCAACTGCTCTGCGAGGGCGGCCCGCACCTGTTCGGCGCGCTCACCGCGGCCGACCTGGTGGACGAGCTGTGCCTCACCGTCTCTCCGCTGCTCGCCGGGCCCGGCCCCGGTCGGATCACCGCCGGCGACGCCGCAGCGCCCCGGCACCTGCCGCTGCGGCACGTGCTCGCCGCCGACGACGGCGTCCTCATGCTCCGCCACGCCCGTCCGTGACGGGCCGTCGCCCATCCGCACACCAAGCGTCGTGAGTGTGACGGCGCATGGTGTCGTCCGCCGCGTCGCGTGGCGACCTGTCGTACTCCTCGGGCAGGATGCACGTCATGCGCGCCGACCGTGAATCCCGACCGACCCGAGTCGCCCGATGACCGACGCCGGCCCGGACAGCCCTGGCGAGGCGGTCGGGCGGGTGCTGGGCACCGCCGACGCCACCCCGCTGCAGTTCTGGACGGCCGTGGCGCCGGGCAGCTACCTCCAGCTCGACGACGTGGTGGTCACCCGCCGGGAGTTGCCCGACCGGGAGCCGGTGACGATCGCCGGGGTGGTCACCCAGGTCCGCGCTCGGCACGAGGGCGCCCAGTTCGACTCCGACGTGTTCGCCATCGCCGACGGCACGCTGCCCGCGCAGGTGCAGGAGGCGGCCGAGGTGACGACGACCCGGGTCGATCCGGAGCTGTACGTGCCGCCAACCCCGGGCGCGGTGGTGCACCGGGCCGAGGGTGACGCCCGGGCACGCGCGCTGCACTTCGACCGGATGGAGCGGCGCATCCCGATGGGGATGGGTCGCGACGGGGTGCCGGTCTACCTCAACGCCGACTTCCTCGACGGCAGCCGGGGCGCGCACGTCTCCATCTCCGGCATCTCCGGGGTGGCCACCAAGACCAGCTTCGCCACCTTCCTGCTCTACTCGGTCTTCCGCTCCGGTGTGCTGGGTGGCGACGCGGTCAACGCCAAGGCGTTGATCTTCAACGTCAAGGGTGAGGACCTGCTCTTCCTCGACCACCCCAACACCCGCCTCGACGAGCCCACCCGCGCGGCGTACGCGAAGCTCGGGCTGAGCGCCGGCGCGTTCCCCGACGTACGGGTGTACGCCCCGCCCCGCGTCGGCGACGCCGCCGGCACACCGGACGTGAGCAGCCGGCTCACCGGGGTGGATTCGTTCTACTGGACGCTGAGCGAGTTCTGCGCCGACCGCCTGCTGCCGTACGTCTTCGCCGACGCCGACGACGAGCGCCAGCAGTACACGATGGTGGTCCACTCGGTGGCCGCGCACCTGGCCCGCTACGCCCAGCCCGCCGACGGCGGAGTGAGCATCGACGGGGTGCGGCTCGGCTCCTACGGCGACCTGGTCGACCACATCGTCGACCAGCTCAACGACGACGAGACCCGCTCGGACTGGGCGGGCAGCGCGGTCGGTCTCGGCACCGTCAACGCGTTCGCCCGGCGGTTGATCGGCAGCAAGAAGGACCTCGCCCGGCTGATCCGCGGTGATCTGGCCACCCGCCGCCCGCACTCGATCAACACCAGCGAGTCGGCGCAGGTCACGGTGGTCGACCTGCACAACCTGCCGGACCGTGCGCAGCGGTTCGTGGTCGGTGTGACGCTCAAGAGCGAGTTCGAGCGCAAGGAGAAGTCCGGCACCGCCAAGCCGCTGCTCTTCGTCGTCCTCGACGAGCTCAACAAGTACGCCCCCCGGGAGGGCTCCTCCCCCATCAAGGAGGTGCTGCTCGACATCGCCGAGCGGGGCCGCTCGCTCGGGGTGATCCTGATCGGCGCGCAGCAGACGGCGAGCGAGGTGGAACGGCGGATCGTCACCAACTCGGCGATCCGGGTGGTCGGCCGGCTCGACCCGGCCGAGGCCTCCCGCCCGGAGTACGGT
Organism: Micromonospora sp. CA-259024; assembly: GCF_050936255.1. Lineage (NCBI taxonomy): Bacteria > Bacillati > Actinomycetota > Actinomycetes > Micromonosporales > Micromonosporaceae > Micromonospora > Micromonospora sp. CA-259024. Next base: position 3,863,272 of record NZ_JBNJND010000001.1, read on the forward strand.
TTCCTCCCACCCGCGCAACGACAGCGGGCGTTGCTGGCCAAGCCGGGCACCATGTTCGTCAACCAGCCGGACATCCCGGTGCCGCTCTGTCTGGAGTTCCCGTTCCCGGCCTGGGCCACCCGGGTCTCCGAGGCGGGCCGCGCACCATCGGAGACGCTGCGCTCGATCACCCAGTCCGCCGACCCGTTCGCCGTGGTGGGCTCCGGCGGCGGCACCGACGACGACATCCCGTTCTAGGTAGGGGCCGGCACAGCCATGAAGATCCTGCACACCTCCGACTGGCACGTGGGAAAGGTGCTCAAGGGGCAGTCCCGGGCCGAGGAGCACAAGGCCGTGCTGGCCGGGGTGATCGACATCGCCCGCGCCGAGCAGCCGGATCTGGTGATCGTGGCCGGCGACCTCTACGACACCGCCGCGCCCACCTCGGAGGCGACCCGCCTGGTCACCCGGGCGTTGACCGCGCTGCGGCGCACCGGCGCGGACGTGGTCGCGATCGGCGGCAACCACGACAACGGCCCGGCGTTGGACGCGCTGCGCCCATGGGCGGACGCCGCCGGCATCACGCTGCGCGGTGGGGTACGCGAAAACCCGGACGAGCACGTGATCGACGGCACCACGGCGGGCGGCGAGCGGTGGCAGCTGGCCGCGCTGCCGTTCCTGTCCCAGCGGTACGCGGTACGCGCGCTGGAGATGTACGAGCTGACCGCCGCGGAGACCAACCAGACGTACGCCGACCACCTGGGCCGGGTGCTGGGCCGACTGACCGAGGGCTTCACCGAACCGGACCGGGTGCACCTGGTCACCGCGCATCTGACGGTGACCGGCGCGGCCACCGGCGGCGGCGAACGGGACGCGCACACCGTGCTCGGCTACGCCGTTCCGGCCACCGTCTTCCCGGCGACCGCGCACTACGTGGCGCTGGGCCACCTGCACCGGGCGCAGCGCGTCGAGGGCCCCTGCCCGGTGCGGTACAGCGGCAGCCCGCTCGCGGTCGACTTCGGTGAGCAGGAGAACGTCCCGTCGGTGACGCTGGTCGAGGTGACCGCCAGCACCGCCGCCCGGGTGCGAGAGGTGCCGGTGACCGCGGCGAGTGCGCTGCGCACCGTGCGGGGCACCCTGGCCCAGCTCGCCGAGATCGAGGCACCGGACGCCTGGCTGCGGGTGTACGTACGGGAGCAACCCCGCGCCGGCCTGCGCGAGGAGGTCCAGGAGCTGCTCCCCCGGGCGCTGGAGATCCGGATCGACCCGGAGCTGTTGGCCGCGGCGGGCAGCGGCGCGCGCATCGCGCAACGGTCCGGCAGGTCCCCCCGCGAGTTGTTCGCCGACTACCTGGACAGCCGGGGCCACGCCGACGAGGGCGTCCGGGAGCTCTTCGACGAGCTTTTCGAGGAGGTCGATCACTGATGCGTCCGATGCGGTTGGACATGGCCGGGTTCACGGTCTTCCGCGACGAGACCACCGTCGACTTCACCGACGCCGACTTCTTCGCCCTGATCGGCCCGACCGGTTCGGGCAAGTCCACCGTGCTGGACGCCATCTGCTTCGCCCTCTACGGCACGGTGCCCCGGTGGGGTGGCGCCCGGGGGTTGGCGAACGCGCTCGCACCGTCGGCGACCGAGGCCCGGGTGCGGCTGGTGTTCGAGTCCGGCGGGGCGCGGTACGTGGCGACCCGTGTGGTCCGACGGGACGGCCGGGGCAACGTCAAGACCGCGAACGCCGGGTTGCAGCAGATGCCGGCCGGTTTCGACGTGACCAAACTGGACACCGGGTTGAGCCCCGAGGACCTCGGTGAGGTGGTGGCTGGCACCCCCGCCGAGATGGAGCAGGCGGTGCTGGAGGCGGTGGGGCTGCCGTACGAGCAGTTCACCAGCTGTGTGGTGCTGCCGCAGGGGCAGTTCGCCGACTTCCTGCACGCCAAGCCGGCGACCCGGCAGCAGATTCTGGTCAACCTGCTCGGCCTCGGGGTCTACGAGGACGTGCAGAAGCGGGCGACGGCGCGGGCGGCGCAGGCGGAGGCCCGGCTGGAGGCGGTCGACCAGGTTCTCGCCGGGCTCACCGGCGTCGACGACGAGGCGTTGGCCGAGGCCGACGCCCGGGTCGACCGGATGGCCGAGCTGGCGGCCGCGGTGACCGCGGCGGTGCCGGAGCTGGCGACGGCCCGGGCCGCCGCGCGGGAGGCGGCGGCGACGCTGACCGCCCTCGACGACGAGCTGACCGTGCTGACCGGGGTGCGGGCGCCGGGCGGGGTGGCCGAGGTGGCCCGCGCGGTGACCGCGGCGCGGGCCGAGGCCGAGGCGGCGGCGGTCGGGGTGTCGCTGGCCGAGGAGCGCGAGGAGAAGCTGCGCGGCGAGCTGGCCGGCGCCGGGGACGAGAGCGCGGTGCGACTGCTGCTGCGGGCGTACGACGATCGGGACCGGCTGTCCGGCGAGGCCGAGACGGTCCGCGCGGCGGTGAGCGCGGCGAACGACGAGCACGTCGCGGCGGTGGCCGCGCTGGCCGCCGCCCGCGCGGCCGCGGAGCGGGCCGACGCCGAGCTGGAGGCGGCCTTCCGCGCGCACGAGGAGGCGAAGGCCACGGACCTGGCGGTCAGCCTGCGGGTGCACCTGCACCCCGGCTCGGCCTGCCCGGTGTGTGCGCAGCCGGTGGCTGAGGTGCCGGCGGTGCCGGCCGATTCGGCGGTGGCGTCCGCGACGGCGGCGGGCAAGGCGGCGCGGGCCGCGACCAAGGCCGCGCAGGCGACCGTGCAGCAGCGGGACGCGGCGGCGCGTGACCTGGAGCGGCTGCTGGTGCAGGCGCGGGCCCGGCAGGAGCAGGTGGAAGCCCGGCTGGCCGAGCTGGACGGGCAGCTCGCCGATGCGGCCGAGCCGGCCGTGCTGCGCCGGGAGCTGGCCGAGCACGCCCGGTTGCGGCGCGCGCTGGAGGAGGCGGCGACCGCCGTTCGGGCCGGCCGCGAGACCGCTCGCCAGACCCGGGCCGGGGTGGACGCCGCCGAGGAACGACTGCGCGCCGCGTGGCGGGCCTTCGACACCGCCCGCGACGGGCTGGCCCGGTTCGGCCCGCCCGCGACCGATCGGGACGACATGGCCGCCGCGTGGGCGGCGCTGACCGGCTGGGCGACGACCGAGGCGGACCGCCGCCGCGCCGACCGGGCCGGGCGGGCCGAGGCCGTGGCCAAGGCCGAGTCGGTGGCCGACGCGGTGCGGCGGCGTATCGCCGACATCTTCGCGGCCGCCGAGGTGCCGGTCGGTGACGACCCGGTGCACGCCGCGACCGTGGCGGTGGAGCGGGCCGACGCCGACCGGCGGCGGCTGCGGGAACGCCGAGAGCAGGCCGGCACGCTACGCGAACAGCGGACCGGGCACGAGCGGGAGGCCCAGGTGGCGCGCGCGCTCGCCGGGCACCTGCGGGCCAACAACTTCGAGCGGTGGTTGCTGGCCGAGGCGTTGGACCTGCTCGTCGACGGTGCGTCGGGAATCCTGCGGGAGCTCTCCTCCGGCCAGTACGAGCTGGTGCACGACAAGGGCGAGTTCTTCGTGGTCGACCACCACGACGCGGGGCTGCGCCGGGGCGTACGCACCCTCTCCGGCGGTGAGACGTTCCAGGCGTCGCTGGCGTTGGCCTTGGCGCTCTCCGAGCAGTTGGCCGGGATGTCCACCACGGCGGCGAGCCTGGAGTCGATCGTCCTGGACGAGGGCTTCGGCACGCTGGACGCCGCCACCCTGGACACGGTGGCCGCCACCCTGGAAAACCTGGCCGCCCGGGGCGACCGCATGGTCGGCGTGGTCACCCACGTGTCGGCGTTGGCCGAGCGCATCCCGGTCCGTTTCGAGGTGCGCAAGGACGCCCGTTCGGCGCGGGTGGAACGGACCGGCCGGTGAGCGCGAGGAGCGACGCGGCGTTCTTCGTCGACTCGTGGGATCCGGCGTACGGGGCGTCGTTCGAGGCGTCCGCCGCCGGCCCGGCCGCGCCGAGCAGCGCGCAGGTCGACGCGGGCGCGGAGCTGCCGGCCGTGGACTGGCGGGCGATCGGGGTACGCCCCGGGGTGCGGGCGCCCGACGTGGTGCTGCTGGTCGACGGGGTCCGACGAATCGACGCGAGCATCTGGACGGCCGAGACCGACGGCGGGTCGTTTCCCGGGTTGGCCGCCTCGTACGCGGCCGGGGTGGTCCGGTGCGACCTGGGCCGGGGGGCGGCGCAGTTGGCTGGCACCCGGGTTGGCCGGGGTCTGTTCACCGCGAGCCCGTCGGCTCAGGACGTGGTGGCCGGTGCGATCCGTTACCCGGTGCACCGGGTGGGTGGCACGGGTGAGCTGGCGAAGCTGCCGGCCGCGGTGCAGGGCCCGCTGACCGCGCTGGAGGTGGCGGTGTCCGATGCCGCCCGGGTCGATGGTGACCTGCTGGTGGTGGACGGTCCGTTGCGCAGCCGCCGGCAGTTGCCGCGCACGCTCGGCTACATCAAGACCCAGCACAGCCAATACCTGGACGCCCGGCTGACCGCCGTGGTGACCGGCCTGGCGTCGGGTGAGCGCTCACCGGTGTTCCGGCTCGGCACCGCCTGGGGTGGCTGGTCGTGGTATCTGCGGCTGCCGGTGGCGGTCGGCGCGCCGTGGGCCGGCATCGTCCGGGTGGAGTGCTCCGCCGACCTGCCCGTCGAGGCGGCGATCGAGCTGGCCGACCTGTCGCTGGTCACCCTGCCCCGGTTCGCCTCCACCCCGTACAAGGATCCGCGGGCCCCACAGAACCTGATCCCGATCGCCGGCCTGGAGCGTCGACTGCGGGCCCTGCTCGGTGATTCCCGGCTGCTGCACCGCGCGTTGACCGCCGCGGCCCGCGCCGCCCGGTGAACGCGGATACTGGTCGCGGTGGGACGTAAACGGGCGGGTGACCGGGTGGTCGAGCAGGTGGACACCGGGCAGGCGGAGCTCATTCCGGATCCGGACCGGGCCGGTTCGTGGACGCTGCTGCTGGACGGCGCGCCGCAGTCGCACGTCGACCTGACCGACCCCACCCACCTGGAATTCGAGTACGTGCGGCGGCTGGCCGCCGCGGTGGACCTGATCGCACCGGCCGGTGAGCCGCTGCGGGTGCTGCACCTCGGCGGTGGTGCCCTGACCCTGCCCCGGTACGTGTCCGCCACCCGGCCTGGCTCCACCCAGCGGGTGTCCGAGGTGGACGGCGCGCTGGTGGAGCTGGTTCGCCGGGCGCTGCCCTGGCCTGCCGACACGCGGCTGCGGGTCCGCGTCGAGGACGCGCGGGCCGTGCTGGGCTCCAGCCGGGACGCCAGCTACGACGTGGTGGTCGCCGACGTGTTCGCCGGTGCCCGTACCCCGGCCCACCTCACGTCGGTGGAGTACGCGGCCGAGGTGGCTCGGGTGCTCCGCCCCGGGGGCTGGTATCTGGCGAACCTGGCCGACGGCCCGCCGCTGCGGCACGCCCGTGGGCAGGTCGCCACGGTCCGCTCGGTGCTGCCGCAGGCCTGTCTGATCGGGGACGCGGCAGTGCTGCGCGGCCGCCGGTACGGCAATCTGGTGCTGGTCGCCGGGCGGGCCACACCGCCGGTGCCGGAGCTGACCCGGCGCGCTGCCGGCGACTGGTTCCCCGGTCGGGTGGTGGCCGGCGACGAGCTGGACCGTTTCGCCAGCGGCGCGCAGGTGGTCCGGGACGCGGACGCCACCGGTTCCGATCCGCCACCGCCGGGGTTGTTCTCCGTACGCCGCTGACCGTCCACCCACGGCAGTGCGGAACTTTTTTCGCGGTTCGTTGATCCGCTCGGGGCGGTGCTGCGTACCACCGGGCGGCCCACCTCGTGGGCCGGCGTTGGTCACGGACATCCCGGAGGTCTGCATGCACGCGGTGGCGGCCGGTTGGCATGGCGACGCGGTACGCGCGGACTGGTTGTCGGCGCGGTCCTCGTCTCGGCCAACCTCGTCTGCCCGGGGGGTCGACGCGCGCGCGACGTCTCGCCAGAATGGTCCGGTGACGCCGCGACCGGCGCCCGGGCGCCATCAGGCGACGTCATCCGAGGCGAGCCACTCCGACCAGTTGATCCGGCAGCTCTATGCCGAGCATGCCGGCCCGTTGCTGATGTTCGTCATGCGCCTCACCGGGGGGGACCGGCAGCGCGCGGAGGACATCGTCCAGGAGACGCTGCTGCGGGCCTGGCGCAACGCGCACCGCCTGGGTACGCAGGGGCAGGGTTCGTTGCGGCCGTGGCTGGTCACGGTGGCACGTCGGATCGCCATCGACGAGCACCGCAGCCAGGAGGCCCGGCCGCCGGAGACGTACGACCGGGATCTCACCGCGTTCGCCGAGGCGGACAGCACCGACCGGGTGCTGCGCACCATGACGGTGGCGGACGCGCTGCGTACGCTCAGCCAGTCGCACCGGGAGATCCTCATCTCGACGTACTTCCGGGGGCGGACGGTGCCGGAGGCCGCCGAGGAGTTGGGGCTGCCGCTCGGCACCGCCAAGTCGAGGGTCTACTACGCGCTGCGCGCGCTGCGCACGGCTCTGCAGGAGCGGGGGGTGACAGAATGAGCCGGCCGGACCACATGGACGTCGCGGCGTACGCGCTCGGTGTGCTCGACGAGCAGGACACTGAGCGGTTCGAGGAGCATCTGGCCACCTGCTGGGCGTGTGCGGCCGAGTTGGAGACGATGGTGCCGGTGGTGGGGCTGCTCTCCGACATCGACGGCGAGACGATGATGGCGCTGGAGCAGACCGCAACCGACCCGGCGCTGCTGGACCGGACGCTGGGCGCGGTCCGCCGCGACCGGCGGCGGACCCGGTTTCGTCAGTTGCTCGCGACCGCCGCCGCGGTGGTGGTCTTCGGCGGTCTGACCGGGTACGGCTTCGTCAGCGTGACCGGCAGCGAGCCGCCGCCGGGCGTGCTCGCGGATTCGACGCCGAGCGCACCGAACGACCCGGCGACGAGCGGGCCGACGGCCCCGCCGAGCGGGCCGGGTGTCGGCGGCACCGAGGAGGAGGGCGACCAGGTCGAGGCCACCGACCCGACGACCGGTGTGCAGACCACCATGTTCCTGGTGACCAAGGATTACGGCACCCGGATCAACTTCAGCCTGCGGAAGCTGCCCGGCCCACGCACCTGCCGGCTGGTGGTGGTGCGGAAGAACGCCAGCCCCGAGGTCATCTCGACCTGGTCGGTGCCGGACAGCGGATACGGCACCAACACCCGACCGCAGGGTCTGGAATTGAGTGCCTCGACGTCGGCCCCGGTGGCTGACATCAAGCAGCTCCAGGTGCAGTCGGTGGATGCCAACGGTGTCGCGAGTCCGCTGGTCACCGTGTCCATGTAGCCTCGCTCACCCGATCGGCGCCGGCCATTGTGACAATGGCCGGCGCCGATCTGTTTTTGCCGAAAGCATCCCGTGCGAGGGCGTACGGATGGCAGCCCGAATCGGTTCAATCAATTCACGTGAAATTGACCACTGTTAAAGCTTCAACCTTGACAGCCTGCCCGCCGTACCTATGGGTGAACTGCCAAGAATGAGGAGGGCACGTGGCACAGATGAAGCGGACCGTCATCGTCGCGAGCGCGATGGTCGCACTAACGGCCTGCGCTCCCGCGGGTTACGACGGGGCGAACTCGAGCGCGGTTGAGCCGGTCGCCGTCGCCGCGGCCGAGCCCACCGCGACGGTTGAACCCGAGGCCTCGGCGTCCGCGGAGGCGCCGGTCGCCGACGCGCCGCCCGCGAACGTGGACCTGACCGAGCAGTTGATCGGCAAGAGTGTCGCCCGAATGGGCAAGGTGGTCACCGACCAGGACGGCTGGATCCTGTACCGCTTCGACAAGGACACCGCCGACCCGCCGTCGTCGAACTGTGTCGACAAGTGCGCCGAGGTGTGGCCCCCGGCGCTGACCGACGGCAACCCGCAGCTCACCGGCGTCTCCGACGACAAGGTCGGCAGCGTGACCCGCCAGGACGGCACCCGTCAGCTCACCGTCGGCGGCTGGCCGGTGTACCGGTACATCGGCGACAAGAAGCCCGGCCAGTGGAAGGGCCAGGCGGTTGGTGGCACCTGGTTCGTGGTCCAGCCCGACGGCAAGAAGAACCTGAGCTGCCTGCCCACCTCCACGCCGAAGGCGGTCGCACCGCCGGCGGACAGCGGGTCGAGCGACGCCGGAGGCTCCGGCTACTCGTACTGAGGCCGTTCGCCACGAGGACACGGTGGTCGGTCGTCGCCGGAGAGGGCGCGGCCGGCCATCGCCGTGCGCGGGATGTCGGCATACCGGTGGTGCCGGCGTCCCGCCCCGCACGTGGCAGAGTTGGCGGGTGACCGAGACCGAACCTGCCGCGACCAGGGTGCTGCACCCGCCGGTCGGCTACCGGCTGGCCGCTTCGGTCCGCGCGCTCACCTTCAGCCCGTACGACCCGTGCGCCCGAGTCGCCGCTGGCACCTTCTGGTGGGCCACCCGCACCCCGGACGGGCCGGCCACCCTGGCGCTGCGGCCCGCCGGTGGCGAGCTGCTCGCCGAGGGCTACGGGCCGGGCGCCGAGCATGTCCTGGACCGCGCCGACGCGATCGCCGGGCTGCGCGACGACCAGACCGGCTTCGCCGAGCTGGCCGCGGCGCATCCGCTGGTCGCCCGGCTGGCCCGCGAGCACCGGGGGCTACGGATGCCCACGACCGGGCAGGTCTTCCCCCGGCTGCTGCGCGCGGTCTTCGAGCAGAAGGTCACCGGCAAGGAGGCGTACCGGGCGTACGCGGCGACCGTGCGGCACTTCCGGGAGCCGGCGCCCGGTCCGCTGCAGCCGCTGCTCCTGCCGCCCGAGGCCGCCGCGGTGGCCGCGACCCCGTACTGGGTGTTCCACCCGTTCGGGGTGGAGCAACGCCGGGCCGACACGCTGCGTCGCGCCGCCGCACTCGCCGACCGGCTGGAGCGCAGCGCCGACGCCACCGAGGCCACCCGCCGGCTGACCGCCATCCCCGGCATCGGGCCGTGGACGGCCGCCGAGGTGGTCCGGATCGCGTACGGGGACTCGGACGCGGTCAGCGTCGGCGACTACCACATCCCGAACACGGTGGCCTGGGCGCTCGCCGGCGAGCCGAGGGGCGACGACGCCCGGATGTTGGCCCTGCTGGAGCCGTTCCGGGGTCACCGGGGCCGGGTGTGTCTGCTGTTGGAGGCCGCCGGCATCCAGGCACCGAAGTACGGGCCCCGCGCCCCGATCCGCTCGTTCGCCCGGTTCTGACCGCTGCGCAGAGGTCAGCGGCCCGCGCAGAGCCGGCGCAGGGTGCGGCCGAGCCACCAGGCGTAGGTGTGCTGCACGGCCCGCGTGGCCGGGCCGGCGGCGCGGGTGAACCAGCGGTCCGGGCGGCTGAACGCGCGTACCTCGAACCAGACCCCGCCGGCGTCGTCGCGGCCGACCACGAACGCCTCCTCGCCCCGCTCCGGGTGCCCGGGCAGGGTGCCGTAGCCGAAACCGACGAGCCCCGGCGACTCCTCGCTCCAGATCACCTGGCAGGGCCCCCAGATGCGGGCCGGGCCCACGCCCAGCCCGGCGCTCACCAGCACGCCCTCGGTGGCACGCGGGGCGTCCGTGCGCATCCGGACCCCGGCGGCGCGGTGCAGCCGCCAGCTCAGCACCGCCTCGGCCGCCGTGTTGAAGCAGCCGGCCGGCAGCGGGTACCGGTGGCGCAGGTGGTGGTACCCGCCGGGCAGAGACCCGTGCCGGGTCCGGCCCACCTCCGGGTACGTCAGCTCGGCCACCGATCCCCCTTCGGCTCGTCCGGACACGGGCCAGGGTACGGCCGCCCGTCAGCCCTGCTCGCAGCGACGCCTGAGCCCGTCGGCCTCCAGGCGCAGGTAGCGACGGAGCAGATCGCGGTACAGCCAGCCGACCGGCCCAGCCAGCGGCCCGGACTGCACGATGGCCAGCTCGACCCGGGTACGTCCGGCGGGCAGCGACAGCAACCGGTGTTCCGCGCGGGTCCGCACGCCGGGGGCCTCGGAGACCCAGGTGAAGTCGCGCCCCTCGGTCAGCTCGGTGACCCGCCAGAGTGCCGGCCGCAGCTTCGGTTGGGTCAGCCGGGCCGTCGCGCCGACGGTGAGCGGCCCCGGCTCTCCCCGTTCGACCTGGCTCACCGAGGCCGTCCACTCCGGTCCGGCCACCGCTGCACGTCGACCAGCACCGCCCAGACCAGCTGGGGGTCGGCGGCGATCTCCGTACCGGCTTCGAACCGCATCGCGTCTCCTCCCCGGGCGGCGCCGCCCGGGGGCGCCGCGTCATGGAGACGAGGGTGCCTGACGGATCGTGACACCGGTACCCACCAGCGCGGAATCAGGCGGCCTCGTGCAGGTCGGCCAGGGTGAGCGGGGTACGCCGGCGCAGCAGCTCCTCCAGCTCCGGCACCGAACCGACCTCGCCGAGCACGTTCCGCCCGCCGCCGAACCGCTCCGGGTAACGGCGGGTCAGCCGGTAGCGGTAGCGGCCCCGGATCAGCTCGACGCTCACCCGCCACCGCCCACAGCAGTCACAGACCCACTCGGACACCTCGCGAAATTAGCTCTGACCTGCGGTTATCCGATTCGCCCGGCGGGGACGAGCGGCGCGCGGGCGGACACGCCACCCGCGCACCCACGGTGATCTGCCTCACGGCTGGCGGTGCCGTCTGGTTGACTGGTCGCCGTGGACCTGCCGATCAACCCACCGGTCGAGCCGATGCTGGCCAAGAGCGTCGCCAAGCTGCCCACCACGCCGGGGGTGACCTACGAACCGAAGTGGGACGGGTTCCGGTGCATCGTGTTCCGCGACGGCGACGAGGTCGAGCTGGCAAGTCGGGGCGGCAAGTCGATGACCCGCTACTTCCCCGAGGTGGTCGAGCAGGCCCGCCGGCAACTGCCCGAGCGGTGCGCGGTCGACGGTGAGCTGATCGTCATCCGGCGCGACGGGCCGAGCGGGCAGCCCCGGTTGGATTTCGAGCTGCTGGCCCAGCGCGTCCACCCGGCCGCGTCCCGGGTGAAGATGTTGGCCGAGACCACACCGGCCGACTTCGTCGCCTTCGACCTGCTGGCCATCGGCGACGAGGCGTTGCTCGACCAGCCCTACCCCCGTCGCCGGGAGCGGTTGGTCGAGGCGCTGGCCGGGGTGCGTCCACCGGTGCACGTCACCCAGGTCACCACCGATCCGGACACCGCGCGCCGCTGGTTCGACGTCTTCGAGGGCGCCGGGCTGGACGGGCTGATCGTCAAACCGGCCGACCTGCCGTACGAGCCGGGCAAGCGGCTGATGTTCAAGGTCAAGCACGCCCGCACCGCGGACGCGGTGGTCGCCGGCTTCCGGTGGCACAAGTCCGGCCCGGTGGTGGGCTCGCTGTTGCTCGGCCTGTACGACGACGCCGGGGTTCTGCACCACGTGGGGGTGAGCGCCTCGTTCAGCATGGCCCGTCGCGCGGAGTTGCTCGACGAGCTGGCGCCCTACCGGGACACCGGCGGCGAACACCCGTGGGTGCATGGTGACCACGAGCGGGGCCAACGCATCCCGGGCGGGGTGAGCCGGTGGACCGGCACGAAGAACCTGGAGTGGGAGCCGGTGCGCCCGGAGCTGGTGGTCGAGGTGGGCTACGACGCGATGGAGGGCGAACGGTTCCGGCACACCGCCCAGTTCGTCCGCTGGCGACCGGACCGCGATCCGCGATCCTGCCGCTACGACCAGCTCGACCGCCCGATCCGCTTCGATGTGGACCAGGTGCTGCGCGGCGACCCGACGGCCACCGTGGACCGGGCCGCCAACGGCTCGGCGTAGCCTGGCCGTCGACCCGAGCTCGGAGGACCCCGTGACCCGCACCGCCGACCAGCTTCGGATGGCGACCAGTCGCCGGGTCCGTCGCACTCTGGCCGCCTTCGCCGTGGCCGCGCTGCTCACCGCCGGCTGCACGCTGCCCGCGTTCGCGCCACGCACCGACGTGGAGGGTGCGGCCGCTCCGACCGGTAGCGCGCCGACCTGGCGGCCCTGCCCGGACATTCCGGAAGAGTTGGTCGGGCGCGGCGCACCGGACATGCGTTACGAGTGCACCCGGATCGCGGTGCCTCGCGACTGGGGCACCGGCAGTGGGGCGACGGCCGGCCCGGGCGCCGGGCAGACCTTCGAGATCGCCCTGCTGCGTGCCCGGTCCACGAAGCAACGGGACCGGATCGGCTCGTTGGTGGTCAACCCGGGCGGCCCTGGCGGTTCCGGCGTCGACACCGCCGTCTACCTCTCCTTCGGCACCCAGTTCGGCGGGCTGCCCACCTCGATCACCGAGCGCTTCGACATCGTCGGCTTCGACCCGCGCGGGGTCTCCCGGTCCAGCCCGGTGAAGTGCATCTCCGACGCCGATCTGGACGCCAGCTTCGGCTACGACCCGGACCCGGCTAGCCAGCCGGCGTTCGACGGCTTCGCCGGTCTGAGCCAGCGGATCGGTCGCGGCTGTGGCGATCGGTACGGCGACCAGTTGCCGCTCTACGGCACCGAGCAGGCTGCCCGGGACATGGACGCGGTACGCGCCGCCGTGGGTGACGACAAGCTCACCTACCTGGGCTATTCCTACGGCACCCTGCTCGGCGCCACGTACGCCCAGCTCTACCCGCAGCGGGTGCGGGCGCTGGTGCTCGACGGCGCGGTCGACCCGCAGCAGCGGCTGGTGGAGGGCTCGGAGAGCCAGGCCCGCGGCTTCGAGCGCGCGTTCAACAACTTCACCCGCTGGTGCGCGGCGACCGCCGACCGTTGCCCGATCGCTCCGGACGCACGCGCCGCGGTCACCTCGGCCATCGACAAGGCCAAGGTCTCCCCGGTACGCGGGGCCGACGGGCGAGAGGCAACCGCCGGCTGGGTGTTCTACGCGGTCATCTCGTCGCTCTACACCGAGTCCGGCTGGCAGGAGCTGGCCCAGGCGATCGACCGGCTGGCCGAGGGCGACCCGAAGGACGTGTTCCGGCTCGCCGACGCGTACGCCGGCCGGGGCGACGACGGCCGCTACTCGAACCTGTTCGACGCCAACCTGGCCATCAACTGCGCCGATGAGACGGAGAAGCCGAGCCGGGAGCAGATTCGGCAGTTGCAGTCCGAGTGGCGCGGGAAATACCCGCTGTTCGGGCCGGCGCTCGCGGTCGGCATGTTGAGCTGCGTCGAATGGCCGGGTGGGCGTGACCCGTACCCGACCGGCCGCGCGAACGGCGCACCGCCGATCGTGGTGGTCGGCACCACCGGTGACCCGGCGACGCCCTATGAGCAGACCCCGCGGCTCGCCTCGATGCTGGGCGTCGGTCGGGTGCTCACCTGGGAGGGCGAGGGGCACACCGCGTACCCGCAGACCTCCTGCATCACCGCGGCGGTCGACGCCTACCTGATCGACTTGACCGTTCCCAGGGAGGGGCTTCGCTGCCCGGCCCGGTGACCGGCCGGGTCGGTGGCAACGGCGGTAGCTCGATGCCCTGCCGGGTGGCCAGTTCCTCCAGCAGCGCCCGCATCCGGCGCACGTCGGCCTTGAGCTGTTCCTGTTCCTCGTGCTCGAAGGCGTCGTCGTCGACGATGAGCCGGCTGGCGAAGTGCGCGGTGATCAGCGGGATGACCAGCAGCACCATGGTCGAGATGAGCAGTGCGGCGAGCACGCGCCCGGCCCAGCTGGTCGGTGAGATGTCGCCGTACCCGACGGTGGACGCGGTCACCACCGCCCACCAGACCGCGTCGGCGGGGTTGCGCTGCTCGACCTCGCCGTAGATGATCCCGGCCACCACGATCATCAGCAGGTACGACGTGATCAGGGTGCGCGGCGAGTTCGCGAACCACACAAGCGCCCGGTAGATCCAGCGGAACGGCAGCAGCAGAACCTCCATGCCGCCATGCTGCCCCCCGGGAGCAACGGGCACCGGCCCATCCGCCCATGTCGGTGTGCCAGGCTCACCGGCATGACCGATGTGATCTACCGCGAGGCGATCCGGGCCGACCTGCCCGCCGTCATCGCCCTGCTCGCCGACGACGTGCTGGGCAAGGCCCGCGATTTCACCGAGGTCGACGAGGCCTACGAGAAGGCGTTCGCGGACATCACCGCCGACCCGCGCAACCAACTGATCGTGGCCGAGCAGGACGGTGTGCTGGTCGGCTGCCTCCAGATCACCTACATCCCGGGCCTGGGTCGGCACGGCACCGAGCGGTCCCTCATCGAGTCGGTCCGGGTCCGCTCGGACCGGCGTGGCCAGGGGCTGGGCCGGGACCTGATGACCTGGGCGATCGACCAGGCCCGGCAGCGCGGCTGCGGCCTGGTGCAGCTCACCACCGACAAGACCCGCGAGGACGCGCACCGCTTCTATCTGGGTCTCGGCTTCGTGGCGAGCCACGAGGGCATGAAGCTCGCGCTCTGACGGACGCGGTCAGCCGTCGACCAGGTGGCCGTCGCGCAGGACGAGCACCCGGTCGGCGAGGTCGATCAGGGCCGGGTCGTGCGTGGCCACCAGCGCCGTCATGCCACGGGAGTGCACCACCGCGCGCAGCAGGTCCATGATCGACCGGCCGGTCTCCGAGTCCAGCTGACCGGTGGGCTCGTCGGCGATGAGCAGGTCCGGCTCGTTGGCCAGCGCGCGGGCCACCGCGACCCGCTGCTGCTGCCCACCGGAGAGTTCGTACGGGCGTTGTGCCGCGTGCCCGCCCAGGCCGACCAGTTCCAGCAGCACCGCGACCCGCTGCTCCCGCTCCGCGGCCGGCACCTGTGCCAGCCGCAACGGCACGCCGACGTTCTCGGCGGCGGAGAGGATCGGCACCAACCCGAAGGTCTGGAACACGAACCCGACGGTGCCCCGGCGCAGCCGCAGCAGCTCCGCCTCACCGGCCCTGGTCACCTCGTGCCCGGCCACCACCACCTGACCGCTGTCCGGCCGGTCCAACCCGCCGATCAGGTTCAGCAACGTGGTCTTGCCGGCCCCGGATCGACCCCGGATGGCGACCAGCTCGCCACGGTTGGCGCTGAACGACACGTCCCGCACCGCGTGCACGGCGTGCTCGCCCCGGCCGAAGGTCCGGCTCACGCCACTGACCCGGACCACCTCGTCAGAGTGCGTCGCTGGCACACCCCCGAACCCGGCCGAGCCGGTCACCACCATGTCCCGACGGCTCACGCCCGTGCCCCCCGCTCGTTCGAAGCCCGGTCACCGGGCCGTACCTGCACGTGGTCCGGCTCCAGGTCGAGCCGGACCCGCTCCTTCAACGAGAGCGCGTCGACGAACGCGGCCGGTAGTTGCATCCGGCCGTTCCGGTCGAGCACCGCGTACTCCTCGCTGATCAGCTCGGTGTTGCCGTCCGCGTCGATCCGAGCGGTCCGGCGTACCTCGGAGGCGGTCCGGCCGTCGCGGATCGCGACGGTCCGGCGGACCTGCGTGGCCACGGCGTGGTCGTGGGTGACGACCACGATGGTCACGCCCAGCTCGGCGTTGATGGTGCGCAGCGCCGCGAAGACGTCCGCGCCGGTCGCCTCGTCCAGTTCACCCGTCGGCTCGTCGGCGAAGAGCACCTCCGGGTCGTTCGCCACCGCCACCGCCACCGCGCACCGCTGCTGCTCGCCGCCGCTGAGCTGCCCCGGCCGCCGGTCCGCGCAGTAACCCACGCCAACCATGTCGAGCAGTTCCCGGGCCCGCTCACGGCGGGCCTTCCGACTGCGCTTGCCGGCCAACTGCATCGGCAGCTCGACGTTCTCCAGCGCGCTGAGGTACGGAAGCAGGTTGCGGCCGGTCTGTTGCCAGACGAACCCGACCAGCTCCCGTCGGTAGCTCAACCGCCGCTTGGCGGACAGCGAGAGCAGGTCGTAGTCGGCCACCCGGGCGATGCCGGCGGTCGGCGTGTCCAGGCCGGAGAGGATGTTGAGCAGGGTCGACTTTCCCGAGCCGGAGGCGCCGACGATCGCCACCAGCTCACCCCGGTCGATGACCAGGTCGAGCCCCTGCAGGGCGACCACCTCCACCCCCTCGGTCTTGAAGATGCGCACCAGGCCATCGCAGACGATGTGCCCGCGCAGCCGGTCCTGCCCGCCGGCCCGCTCGGCGGCGCGTTGTGCGGCCCGCTGTTGCAGGGCGGCCAGGTCAGGCACCAGTGGAGTCTGGGCGGTAGCGGTCATCTCAGCTCTCCTCTCCGAGCCGGAGCACCTCACCGAGGCGCAACCGGCGGTTGTTCAGGGCCTCGACGGCGACCGCGAAGCCGAGGGCGACCGCCCCGAGCGCGAGCACCGCGGCGACCAGGCTGGGCTCGAAGGCCACCTGGACGGGCACACCACTGGTGAACGCGGACAGGCCGAGCACCGGGTTGAGCAGCAGGGGCAGCACCGCACCGACCAGCGCACCGGTCAGCACCGACACCGCGACCAGCGGGGTCAACTCGACCAGCAGCAGCCCTCGCCACTGCCGGCGGGACAGGCCGAGGGTACGCAGCCGGGACAGCACCTGGCCCCGGGCCCGCGCCCCGGCCAGCACGGTGAAGGCGATGGCCAGCAGCCCGAGCGCGGTGCCGCCGACGGCGCCGGCCACGAACCCGAAGGCCAGCACTCCGTTCGCCCCGCCGTTACCGAGATCCCGCCGGACGCCCGCCCGGGTGTCGACGGTGACCCCGATCGGCCGGTCCTTGCCGGTCACCGCCCCGGTGCGCTGGTACCGCTCCTGGCCCTGGTCGCCGGCCCGGCGTAGCGCCTCCGCGTTCAGCGGGTCGCCAGCGATCAGCAGGCTGGTCGGCGCGGGCGTGGTGTTTCGCGCCGGCAGCGCCTGCCAGGGCAGGATCACGAACCGGCTGGCGTCCGCCGACAGCAGCGGGAAACTCTCCTCGGTGCCGGCCACCCGGAACTCGTACCGCTGGCCCTGTACCGAGATGAAGGCGGACCGGTCCAGTCCGGCCTTGGCCAGGTCGGCGGCGACCGCCGGGGAGACGACCGCCGGCAGCGCCCCCGGGCCGGGCCGGGCGGTGCGCAACGCGGCCGGAACCGGCAGGTCCACCCCGGATTCGCGGACCACCGCGTCCAGTCCCGCGCCGTCGACCAGCAGCACTGACGTCTGGGCGAGCCGCGCGTCGGTGCCGACCTCGTCGGCCGCCACCCGCTCGTCAGACTCGTACAGCACCCGCGTGACGGCCTGGACCCCCGGTAGGCGACCGACCTCGTCGACGGTGTCGGGTGCGAAGCGCTCCCCGCGGATCACCGCGTCGGCGGGCACGATCTGCTGGGCGGCCCGTTCCCGGCTCGCGTCGACGCCGGCGGCGACGACCGCGCAGAACGCCGCGGTACCGATCGCCAGCACGACGACGACCAGCGGTGCGGCGACCGCCGACCGGCCGGCCCGCGCCGTGCCGAGGAAGGTGACGCTGCCCCGGGTCCGCGCGGCCAGCCGGCTGACCAGCAGCAACGGCCAGGGGTACGCCCGCAGCGCGAGCACCGCCGCGGCGACCGCGAGCAGCACCGGCACCGACACCAGCAGCGGGTCCACTTCACCGAGGGTGAGGCCGCGCCGGCGCAGCAGCACCGCGGCGAGCCCGGCCAACAGCAGCAGGGAAACCTCGACGGTGAGCCGACGAGCCGACGGGCGCACCCGGACCAGGTCCCGGCGGGCCGCCCCGGCGACCGGTACGGCCAGTGTCGCCACCGGCAGTGCCAGGGTGACCAGCACGGTCGCCGCGATGGCGTACGGCGTGGTGGGGTCCGGGTCACCAGGGAACAGGGTGCCCAGCCACCAGCCGAGCGCGGCGGCGACCGGCACCACCAGCAGCGACTCGGCGAGGCTACGCCGGGCGCCGGCGGTGGCCGCGCCGCCACGGGCGCGCAGCAGCACGAACTCCGAGCGACGCCGTCGGGTGGCGAGGGTGGCCGCGAGCACGATCAGTCCGGCCAGGGTGGCCAGTACGCCGGCCGCGATCACCGCGAGCAGGGTACGGGCGGCGTTCACCTGGGCGGCGAACGCGCGCAACGGAACATCGACGCCCTGGGTCAACGTGAGACCCGACGGCTTCTCGCGCTGCATCACCTGCAGGCCGTCGATCACGTGGTCCAGGTGGCGTGCGTCGATGGTGTCGATACCCAGTCGGTACCGCCAGGTGGACTGGATCGGCCAGCCTTCCGCAGCCCGCTTGTTGAAGACCGACTGAGCGACCACACCGACGACGATGAACGGCTCACCGTCGCCGCGCGGTTCGGTGATCCGCAGCAGCGGTGGCAGCCCGTCCCAGATGCCGTTCGCGCGGTCGGTGGGGCGGAACAGCCCGGCCACCACCACCGGGGCGGCGTCGAAGAGATTGCCCTTGCGATCGGCGTTGCCGATGCGCAGTTGGCTGCCGGCGCGCAGGTTGAGCTTGCCGGCCACGTCGGCGTCGAGCGCCACCTCGATCGGTCGTCCGGGCACGTACGTCTCGCTCGGCCACGCCCCCTCGACGAGGGTGCTGGCGTCCTGGATGTCGGGCACCACCCGGAGGCCCAGGTCGACGAGCAGCTTGCGGGCCGCGAGGTCCGGCCCGACCACGCGGGCCGCCGGGTTCTCCACGGTGTACCACCGCTCGGTCACCGCCGAGCGCACCTGCGGCGGCATCTCCGCAGCCAAGGCGTCGAACCGCCCGGCGGCGTTGCCCATCGCCGTGTTGCTCGACGTCGCGGTCACCACACCGGTGGCGTACGAGATGTCTCGGCGGGCGGCCGGCTCGCTGGTCAGCTGCGCCCGCAGCCCCTGCTCGGCCAGCCGGTTGACCAGCCGGGGCACCCCGCTGATCAGCAGCGTGACCACCAGGGTCAGCACCGCCAGAAGCAGGAACTGCCCGCCGTACGCCCGGACCCGCCGGACGGCCGCGCCGACGCTCATCGTTCTCCCCCGATTCGCAGCTGCACCGCCGCCACCCGCTGTCGGATGCCGGTGGCGATGAACGCGCTGAAGGCGAGCGCCGCCAGCAGTAGACCGACCGCGGTCAGGCCGATCGGCACCCAGGGCAGCGCGAACGTCGCCGGGGGAATCGGCCGGCCGGCGGCCGGGGTGAGGACGACCAGTGGGGCCATGGTTGCGCCGACGGCGGCGCCGAGCAGCAGCCCGACCCCCACGCCGATGCCGGCGAGGAAGGTCTGTTCGGCCAGCAGCGCCCGGGCCAGCAGCCGAGGCGTGGCGCCGAGGGTGTGCAGCACCGCGAACTCGCCGAGCCGGTGCCGCGCCGTGGCCCACACGTCCACCATCAGCCCGACGAGGGCGAGCAGCACCGCGCCGAGCGCGGCGGCGAGCATCCCGGTACGTGAGCCCTGCCAGTACGGGTCGTCGGCGGCCGACTCGATCACCGCCTCCCGGTTGAGCACGGTGACTCCCGGCAGCTCACCGGCCGCTCGGGCGGCGGCCGTCGCGTCGTTGGCGCCGACCCACCACTCCGGTACGGGTCGTACGGAGCCGCTGTCCCGAATCAGCGTGTCGACCGCGCTGGGCAGGTCCAGCAGCACGCCTTCCCCGGTGGTGGTCGGCACGGCGGTCAGCTCACCGACCAGGTGGACCCGCAGCGTCGCACCGGAGAGGGTCAGGTCGACGGTGTCGCCGACGCCCAGGCTCAGTGCGTCGCGTACCCGGGGGGTCATCAGCACCGGTACGGGCTTGTTCTCTCCCGCCGGCACGACGGCGAACCGGGTGGGCGGCTGGTACGCGAACTGCCCGCCGGGAATCACTTCCACCGCGTGGGCCGCGTCGAAGCCGGTGGCGGTGGGCTGCACCCGCGTGGGTTTCTCGCCGGGGGCGGTCATCACCCAGTCGCCGCTCAGCCCGGCGGGTCGGGTCGTGCCGTCGGCACCGACCACCGTCAACCCGTCCACCTGGAGCCGGTACGAGTTGCCGGCGGCCAGCCCACCGTCGGCTTCGAACCCGGCCAGCCGCAGTCGCGCCCCACCGACGTCGGGCAGTTGCACGGTGAACCGGGTGGCCCGGCCGTCGCTGTCGGCGTCGGCCGCCGGCAGCCGCAGGGCGAGCCCGTCGGAGCTGGTGACCAGCAGCGTCACCGCGACCCGGAGCGGCCGGACGGCCTGGGTCACCGGGGTACGGACCGTGCCGGTGATGGCGCGCGCGTCGGCGGGCAGCTCGACGCCCGCGGGGATCCCCCGCGCGCCGACCATCCGCTTGTACTGCTCCGACGCTGATCCGTCGGCGAGGCGGTCGGCGAGGCGAACGACGCCGGGGGCGCTGGCGGGGTCGACACCGATCACGGTCACCGGCAGGTCCTCCCGGCCGACGCGTATCTCGTCCCGCCAGGCCGGAAGCACCCGGTCCACACCCGGTAGCGCGGCGAGTTGACCGGTCCTGGTTGGTGGGGCGGACCCGGCCCGTTCGGTCACCCGGAGGTCGGCGCCGACCGTGTGACCGGCCTGCTCGACCTGGGACCGCTCGCCGGTGCTGATCAGCGACCAGGCCAGGGTGCTGCCACCGACGGCGAGGGCGAGCAGCAGCACCGGGCCGGCGTGCGGACGCCGACCGGCCTGCCACATGCCGAACATGGTGGCCGTCCAGGGGCGTCGGTCGACGAACCGCTCGGCGAACCGGGTGAGCGGCGGAAGCACCCGCAGCGCCAGTACGGCACCGGCCAGGACGCCGAGCGTCGGGGCGGCGACCAGCAGCGGGTCGAGCCCGAGTCCGTTGCCCGAGCCGGCCAGCGGGGAGGCGTACCGCCGCAGCTGCACCCAGGCGAGCACGGCGAGCGCCACGAGCACCAGATCGACGCTGGCACGCTGGACGCTCGCCGCCCGGTTCGGCCGGGACCGTGCGGCCATGTCGGCCACGTACGTGCCGGCGCTGCGCAGCGTCGGGAGAACCATGGCGACAAGGCAGCCGGCCGCGGTGGCGGCGGCCACCGCCCAGACCAGGGTGGTGTTGCCGCCGGCGGTGGAGAGGTCAGACGACCCGCCGGGTCGGATGTACCGCAGCGCCTCACTGGCGATCAGCGGCCCGAGCAGGGCGGCCGGGGCGACCACCAGGGTCGCTTCGCGGGCGGCCAGGCCGGCCAGCTGCGCGCGGGCAGCGCCCCGGGCACGCAGCAGCGCGGTCTGCGGACGGCGGTCCTCGTGCAGCAGGGCGGCGACCAGCACCAGCGCGTACCCACCGAGCACCAGGATGAGCAACAGTGGGGTGGCCAACGAGGAGCGACCCACCAGGTCGGCGCGGGCGATCCGGTCCAGCAACTGCTCCATCTTCGTCACCACCTGCCCGGAGCTGCCCAGTTCAGCGGCCTCGGGCACCGCCGTGGCGGCCTCGGTGAGGGCTTTCCGCACGGCGGGCAGGTTGGCGGTGTCGACACCGCCGAGGTCCGGTTCGGCCAGCCAGGACGCCGACACCGAGCCTGGGAAGGTGGCCGCGAAGTCGGCCGGATCGAGCCCGAACGGCCCGTACGAGGTGCCGGAGCCGGCGCTGCCCGTCCCCACCCCGGGGGCGAGCAGCCAGTACGCGTCCGCCGGGTCGCGGGGCCGCCAGGTGCCGGCCAGGACCAGTTCGCCACGTCGTTCGGTGGCCCGGTCACGCACGGGGATGCGTTCGCCGACGCTCAGGCCCAGCGCGCCGGCGACCCGCTCCGGCAGGCTCACCTGGATCGGGTTCGCCCCGGGGCGGGGCCACGCTCCGCTGGTCAGCTCCGCGTGCCCGGCGAGGTCGTCGAGGGTCGCCAGGTTCGCGAAGATCGGATCGTCGTCCGGGCGGGGGGCCGATCCGAGGTCGCCGGTCAGCTCCCGGCCGGTGCCGTACCGGGCGACGGCGATGCTGACCGGGACGCCGGCGAACCCGTCGCCGAACTCGTCCCGTACCGCCTTGTCGCGGGTGGCGAACTCGGCCGCGTCGCGTCCGCCGGAGCCACTGACCAGCAGACCGCGTTCCTCCGCTGGCGAGGCGGCGACCAGCGCGCGCTGCCCGGCATCCACCGCCCGACGGTTGTAGTCGGACAGGCCGGTGACCAACGCGACGGCGACGAGGGCGGCGATCACCGCGGCAACCAACAGCCCTCGCGCCTCGCGGGCCCGCCTCCACACCAGCTTCATCCGACGCCTCCCCTGGCCCTGGCGGGCCGACGACCATCAAGACAGGCCACCTACCAGGAAAGGTTCGCGCCCGTTACATGATCGTTATTCCGAGGAGGGTCAGCTCCGGCTGGCCCCGCGCGCCCGGGCGGTCAGCTGCCGCCCCGAACGTTTCGGATGCCGAACGCGACCGCGCCGATCACCAGCACGACGCCCAGGAGCTGGAGGCCCGGCGAGTCGTCGGCCTCCCCGAGCGCGATGCCGGCGACGCCGAGCGCGACCCCGAGGACCGCGAGGACAGTCAGGACGTACCTCATGAGGTTTCCTCCCCCTCAACCCACTCGAGCAGGTCCCCGGGCTGGCAGTCGAGCACCCGGCACATCGCTTCCAGCGTGCTGAAGCGGACGGCCTTGGCACGGCCGTTCTTCAGCACCGCGACGTTGGCCGGTGTGAGCCCGACACGCTCGGCGAACTCACCGACGCTCATCTTGCGCTTGGCCAACTCGACGTCGATGCGGACGACGATGGGCATCAGATCACCGCTTCCATGTCGGTCCGCAGGGTGGTTGCCTGCCGCAGCAGCGCACGCATCACGACCATGAGAAGCCCGAGTACGGTGACCCCCACGGTGAGCAGGAAGAGCACCAGCGGCAGCCCTGGATCATCCGCGTTGAACCCCACCCAGAGGAAGACCCCCACGAGCACCACCCACGCGGCGGCTATGGCCCACACGATCGCGTCCACCCACTTCAGGGAAGCCTCGGTGAAGATGCGGTCCTTCTTGACCAGGCTGAGCAGCTGCCACGTAGCGACGATGACCACCTGAACGCACAGCACCCAGAACACCGTCACGGCGGTCGCCGGCCACCGGAGGTAGGCGTCCTGCGGCGACTCCTTGGCCATGTACGCGAACTGCCCTGGCAGCGAGAGGGTCTGAAACACCACCAGGACCCCGAACAGCACCACAAGGAAAACTCGGAGAGCGGCTACCGCTCGATGCTCTGTCACCATGCATCGAGTTTCGCTCGTTACCTATCGAATGTCAATCGGTCTGCTAGTCGTCGACGTCAGCGTGCCGGTCCTGCAGCGGGACGAGGCGGGGCAACGCGTCACAGGTTGTCGATGTAGATGACGACCGCGTCCGGCGGTGGCGCCGGCCGCAGCTGCGATGCCGGCTCGACGTCGGCGTAGAGCCACATCCGGTGCGCTGTCCAGTTCAGGACTCCGCCGGTCTCGCGGGAACCGCCCTCAGTTGTCGAATCGCGCGCGGAGCGTCCGATAAGGACCCCGGCCTACGTTCGTCGGTGGTAGCGGTTGCGGCGCGGGAGCCGGTCGGGGTCGAGCCAGGCCGGCGGTACGAACTCCGGGTGGCCGTCGTCGCCGAGCCGGACGGCCCAGTCCGACTGGTGGACGTGCCGGTGGTGGTGACCGCAGAGCAGGACGGCGTTGTCCAGGCTGGTCGGCCCGCCGTCGGCCCAGTGGCGGATGTGGTGGGCGGCGCACCAGCGTGGCGGCCGGTCGCAGCCCGGGAAGGCGCAGCCCCCATCGCGCAGCACCAGGGCACGGCGGAGCGGGCCGGTGACGAGGCGGCGTTGCCGGCCGACGTCGAGGACCTGGCCGGCGCCGCCGAGCACGGCGGGCAGGATCGCGGCGTCGCAGGCGAGCCGGCGGACCGTGTCGGGAGCGAGCCGCAGGCCGATGTCGAGGGCGCCGGCGCCCAGCTGCCGCGTCAGCCCGTCGTAGCTGGTGGTGACGACGATCTGGGCGGGATCGCCGCCGCTCTCGGGTAGCTCACCGGTGCGCAGCGCGAGCCGGCACACGTCGGCGAGGGCGTCGTGGCGGCGCTGCTCGGCGGAGCGGGTGTCGTCGGGCCCGGCGGGTGGGCTCAGCGGGTCGATGACCGCGCGCAGCAGCGCGGCGGCCTCCGCGTCGAGGGTGCCGGTGAGCCGTAGCCGCCCGCCGGTCTGCTCGGAGATGGTGACGTGCCGGTCGCGGGCAGCCCGAGCAGCCTCGGCGGCGAGGGCCGCCGCAGCGGCGGCGTCGGCGATGTCGGGAGCGACATGGTCGAGAATCCGGGTGCCCATTCTGCGCAGCAGGGTGGGGTCGAACTGCCCAGCCCACTCGACCAGCACACCAACGGCCTTGTCGGCGACCTCGGCACCGGCGCACGCCGACACCGTTGCGGCCGTGTCGGCGATGACCCGGGCCTGCTCCACACTGACCGCCCCGTCCGCCAGGGCGCCCCGCACGGCGGGCGGGGCGGCGTCGACCGAGGCGGCGAGGCCGACCAGCCGACGAGCGGCGGAGATGTCGAGCCGCAGGCGGTGGCGCAGCCACACGGCAGTCGAGGAGGCGCCCTGCGCGACCGCGGTGCCTCGACCGTCCAGCTCCCGGACGACCGCCAACTGCGCCGACGCCAGCCGCTGCTGGAGCCGGTGCGTGACCTCGAGCGCCGCGATCAGATCGTGCTCGGAGAGGGGCCACGTGGCGGCGTCGGTGCAGGCCGCCACCGCACTCTCCGCCCGCGCCAACTCATCGATCACAGACAAATTTTAGAACAGACGTACGACAGCCTCGGGCCGGCCGAGCATCGACGGGAAACACCGGTCGAGTGAAGGACCTCGGTCAGGTGCTCTCGTCGCCGGGGGTGCGCTTGGCGCGGCTCGGCTGCACCCGCTTGGGCTCGCCGGGCATCTTCGGGTGGTCCGGCGGGTACGGCAGGTCGCCCTGACCGGCGGCGGCGTCTCGTTCGGCCCATTCCAGCAGCGGGGTGATGTCCCACGGGGCGTCGTCGATGCCGGCGTGCGGGTCGCCGCGCTCGGCCAACCGGGCCGGGACGGTACGCAGGTCGAAGTCGTCCGGGTCGACGTCGGGCAGCTCGTCCCAGGTCACCGGGGTCGAGACGGTCGCCCGCGCGTTGGCCCGTAGCGAGTACGCACAGGCGATCGTCCGGTCCCGGGCCATCTGGTTGAAGTCGACGAAAACCCGGCTGCCGCGCTCCTCCTTCCACCAGGCGGTGGTGACCAGGTCGGGGTGGCGACGCTCCACCTCACGGGCGAGCGCGATGGTCGCCCGGCGCACCTCGGTGAACGTCCAACGCGGCTGGATGCGCAGGTAGATGTGCACGCCTCGGCCACCGGAGGTCTTCGGCCAACCGGCCACACCCAGCTCGTCGAGGAGCGCCCGGACCTCCCCGGCGGCCCGTGCCGCGTCGGCGAAGTCGGTGCCGGGTTGTGGGTCCAGGTCGATGCGCAGCTCGTCGGGTCGATCGACGTCGGCGGCACGCACGGGCCACGGGTGGAACACGATCGTGCCCATCTGCGCCGCCCACGCCACGTGCGCCAGATCGACCGGGCAGAGCTCGGCCGCGCTCCGACCGCTCGGGAAGGTGATCTCCGAGGTCGCCACCCACGGGGGTACGCCTCGAGTGGGCACCCGCTTCTGGAAGAACATCTCGCCCTCGACGCCCTCGGGGAAGCGTTGCAGCGTAGTGGGCCGGTCCCGCAGGGCACGCATGATCCCGTCGCCGACCGCGAGGTAGTAGTGGAAGACGTCCGCCTTGGTGAAGCCCCGCTGCGGGAAGATCACCCGATCCGGACTGCTCAGCCGTACGCTGTGCCCGGCCACCTCGACCTCGGTGACCGCTGCCTTGGTGCCAGCCATCTCGCGACCATATGCCACGACCCCGACGTTCGACGTACCGTTGACGGGTGAGTCTTGACGACAACGAGCTGCCCCGCACCGAGGACGAGTGGCGGGTCCGACTGTCACCCGAGGAGTTCCACGTCCTACGGGAGGCCGGCACCGAACGCCCGTGGACCGGCGAGTACGTGGACACGAAGACCCAGGGGGTCTACCACTGCCGCGCCTGCGGGTTGGAGCTCTTCTCCAGCGACACGAAGTTCGACTCGCACTGCGGCTGGCCGAGCTTCGACGACGCCATTCCCGGCCGGGTCAAGGAAATCGAGGACCGCAGCCTCGGCATGGCCCGTACAGAGATCCGCTGCGCCCGCTGCGACAGTCACCTCGGGCACGTCTTCCACGGTGAGGGCTTCACCCCGAAGGACACCCGGCACTGCGTCAACTCGGTCTCCATCCGGCTGGAACCCCGCTGACCTGAGCTGTCCGGCGGGCCCGACGCGCTCACGGCGTACCGCTGAGCAGCTCCACCTCGGCGGTCCGGGACTGCTCGATCCGCCGGGCCAGGTCGCGGACCCGCTCGTTTCGACCGACGCCGACCTGGGCTCGCGCCAGGTCGGCCGCCGAGCGCTGGTGGTCGGCGAGCACCTCGCGCAGCACTCGATCGACGTCCGCGTCCGGCGCGGTCCGCAGCCGGTCGAGCGCGGCGTCGTCGCCGTGTCCTTCGTGCTGGTGTGCCGCCGCGCTGGCGCCTGGCCCGGCCGTGGGCAACCAGCCCCGCATCGCGGCCAGCTCGTCGGCCTCGGTCGCCTCGATGGCGGCAGCGAGGGTCCGCAGTGCGTCGTCGCGCACCCGGTCCCGGGCCAGCCGGACGATCTGCAGGGTGCGTTCGCTGTGTCCGACCATGGTGCTCAGGAACACCACGTCGATGCCGCTCATCGCGTCACCGTCGGCCGTGGAGCCGGCGCCCCCGGACCCGGCGCCGGCGGATCCGGCGACCGACCCGGCCGGGGACGCGGGAGCCGGTTGCGGCATGGCTGACGGGGTCGACGTGGGCGATCCGGCGCAGGCGCCGGTGAACAGCAGAGCGGCGAGCAGGGACGCCAGCTGGGTACGGCGGGGCATGCTGGGTGCTCCGTTCACGCGGGGGTGGCGACACGGGTGCGACCGGGGGCCGCACCCGTGCGGTCAGACCTGAAGCCAGAGCGCCGGTACGTTCGGCGGCTCCCACCCGGGGATCGCCGTGTGCGCCTGCCGGCAGCGGTACGTCAGCCCGCCGTAGGTGACCTGGTCGCCGACCTGGTACGCCCGACCCGTCGTCCAGCTGCCACCCGTGGCGGGCGGAGTGGTCGGCGTGGTGGTCGGGGTGGGCCGTGGGGTGGGTGAGGTGGTCGGGGTGGGGTTGGTGCCGCCTCCGCCGCCGATCTGCACGTCGATGCAGGAGTAGAAGGCGTTCGCGGTGTCGGAGATGTTCCACACCGCGAGGATCTTCTGCCGGCCGCTGAAGCCGCCGAGGTTGACGGTGTGCGAGACGGTGGCGCCCGGCTGCTGGCCGTTGCCGTTGACCACGCCGACCCGGGTGTTGCCGATCCAGTACTCCCAGTTGCTGGTGGCGTGGCGGGCGGTGTTCACCCAGGTGAAGGTCAGCGAGCTGCCGACCGAGGTGGCCGGCCAGCCCCGGCCGTCATCATTGAGGACGGCGAACTGGGCGATTCCGGCGTGGCAGCTGCGCAGGCCCTTGGGCCCCTCGACGCTCTGCGGCTCGTACTTGATCTGCCCGCAGTCGGGCACCCGGCCCTGCGCGCAGAGCGCCTGCCGGCTCGGTGGGGCGGAGACGTAGCCGTGCGCCTGCGCGGGGGCGGCGACGGTGAGGGTGGCGGCGACAGCACCCGCCGCCACCAGCGGGACAGTCATTCTTCGACGCATCGGGGCAGCTCCTTCTCCAGGTCCGGTGGGTGCCCCTCAACGTAATTTAAACATTGTTAACAGTAAAGACCCCCATCGATAAATCCATCGATGGTGACGAGTTTTCTGTCAGAGGCGGAGCAGACTGCCCCGATCGTCGACATGGTCGGCTGATTCGTCGTCCAGCCAGACGCCGCCAGCAGCGAGATAGCGGAACCGGTACTCCCCCGGCGGAAGCTTCACGGTCACCGTCCGGGTGCCGTCGCGGCGGGTCACCAGCTCGTGCCGGCCCGGCTCCCAGCCGTTGAAGCAGCCCACGACGCTCACCGGGCCGGCCGGGGCATCGCGGGGCAGGCAGAAGGTGACGCGGGTCTGGCTGCCGAAGAGCTTGTTGCGCTTGATCACTGTGATCCTCCGGGGGTCGCGGCGGTTCACCCGGCATAACGGACGACACGCCGAGCCGACACGCCGCCAAGACCGGTGGACAACGACATTTCGCCCCTCCGCCAACTCAAGTCAGGGAGTCTGTACTTACATGTCCTGATACGGGGGGTTTTCCGTGGCAACCTGCGAGGTCTGCGGCAACGACTACTGGATGACGTTCGAGGTGCACACCGTCAGCGGCGACGTGCACACCTTCGACTCGTTCGAGTGCGCGATCCACCGGATGGCACCGGTCTGCGAGCACTGCCAAGTCAAGATCGCCGGGCACGGCGTCGAGGTCAACGGTCGGTTCTTCTGCTGCGCACACTGCGCCCGCGCGGTCGAGGGCGCGGAGGGCGCCAAGATCCGCGACGCCGTCGGCGCCCGCCCGGCCTGACCGCACGCCCGGCCTGACCGCGGTTGTGCGGTACGGTCGACCCCATGCGGCCGTTGCTGGGCGTTCTGCCCCCGCCGCGCTCCTGACCGGAGCGCCGCGCCTTCCACCGAGCGGGTGACTGACCCGGCTCGGCCACCTCGCCGTACGCGCTCCGTCGACGTCGTCCCCGTCAACGGCTCACCCTTCGGAGCGCATTCGTGTCCACCTCTCGTACCGCGCGTCCGGCCGCCCTGGCGCCGGCCGTCCACCGGGCCCGCACCGGCCTGATCCAGATCACCGTCACCGGCGTGCTGTGGGGCACCACCGGCGTGGCGGTGCAACTCCTGCGCGAGAGCACCGGGCTCAGCCCGGTGAGCATCGGCTTCCACCGCCTCGCGATCGCCGCGCTCGTGCTGCTGGCGTGCACCGCCGGCCGGCTCGGCGCGATCCTGGCCGCCCTGCGCGCGGCGCCCGTACCGCTGCTGCTCACCGGCGTCGGCCTCGGCCTCTACCAGGCGCTCTACTTCGCCGCCGTGGCGTGGGCCGGCGTCGGCGTGGCCACCGTTGTCAGCCTGGGTCTGGCCCCGGTGCTCGCCGCGACCTGGGAGTCGGTACGCGCCCGACGGATCCCCGGCCCGCTGCGACTCGGCACGCTGGTCGCGGCCGTGGCCGGTCTCGTCCTGATCACCAGCGCCACGGCAGACCCCAGCGCGGCGGCGCCCGCCCCGCTGCTCGGCCTGCTCGCGGCGGCCGGCTCCGGCCTCGGGTACGCGGTGACCACCCTGATCAGCCGGCAGGTGTCGCAACGCACCGCGCCGATGACGCTGACCACCATCTCCACCGTGGTCGGTGCGCTGACCCTGGCGCCGTTCGCCCTGGTCGCCGGGGTCGGCGTGCCGGTACGCCTCGACACCGTGGCACTGCTGCTGCACCTCGGCGTGGTCACCACCGCGGTGGCGTACGCGCTGTTCTACGCCGGGCTGCGTACCACCCCGGGCAGCGTGGCCGCCGTGTTGACCCTGCTCGAACCGCTCACCGCCGCGGCGCTGGCGGTGGCACTGCTGCACGAGCCGCTCCCGCTGCCGGTCATCGTCGGCGGCGTGCTGCTGCTCACCGCCGTGGCCGCCACCTACCTGGCACCGGCCCGACCGGACACACCGTGAACGGGGGCGGCCGCGCGGCACGGCCTACCATCGGTGGATGCCCCAGCAGACCACCGAGATCCGGACGGCGTCCTTCGCCGACCTGAACGCCCGCACCTTCCACGACCTGCTCAAGCTGCGCATCGACGTGTTCGTGGTGGAGCAGGACTGCCCGTACCCGGAACTCGACGGGCGGGACGTGGAACCGGGCACCCGGCATCTCTGGCTGACCGACGGCGACGGGCCACTGGCGTACCTGCGGATCCTGGCCGACCCGGACGGCACCGCCCGGATCGGCCGGGTGGTGGTGGCCCCGGCCGCGCGCGGCGGCGGGCACGCCGGCCGGCTGATGACCGCCGCGCTGGAGGTGGTGGGCAACCGGCCCTGCGTGCTGGAGGCGCAGTCACACCTGGTCGCCTTCTACAGCCGGCACGGCTTCGCGGTCAGCGGCCCCGAGTACGTCGAGGACGGCATCCCGCACACGCCGATGCGCCGGGACGTCATTGACGTCTGACGATCAGCCTGGCATCGTGCCGGGTAGAGCCATCGCGGGAGCCTGCGAGTAGGCACGGGAGTGGGCAACTCCCGGCGGTCCGGGTGTCGTCGTCCGACCTCATCCCCCGGGGGCTCCGTGTCCACTCTCACCCGATCACGACGCGTGCTCTGGTTGTTCGCCATCGCGGCGGCCACCACGCTCCTCCTGACGACCGCGCTGGCGACCGCGCTGGTCCGACCCGCCACCGCGCACGGGTCGGTCGTCGACCCCGCCTCGCGTAACTACGGCTGCTGGCAGCGCTGGGGCGGCGACTTCCAGAACCCTCGGATGGCCACCGAGGACCCGATGTGCTGGCAGGCCTGGCAGGCCGACCCGAACGCCATGTGGAACTGGAACGGCCTGTTCCGCGAGGGTGTCGGCGGCAACCACCAGGGCGCCATCCCCAACGGCCAGTTGTGCAGCGGCGGGCGCACCCAGAGCGGTCGCTACAACGCCCTGGACACCATCGGCGCCTGGAAGACCACCTCCGTGTCGAACAACTTCCGGGTCCGCTTCTTCGACCAGGCCAGCCACGGCGCCGACTACATCCGGGTGTACGTGACCCGGCAGGGCTTCAACGCGCTCACCGAGCCGCTCGGCTGGGACGATCTGGAGTTGGCCGGTCAGATCGGCAACACCCCGGCGTCGCAGTGGGATCCGGACACCGGTGGTGTCTCCATCCAGATCCCGGCCAGCGCGCCGGGCCGCACCGGCCGGCACATCGTCTACACCGTCTGGCAGGCCAGCCACCTGGACCAGTCGTACTACCTGTGCAGCGACGTCGACTTCGGCGGCGGGACGACCACCCCGCCCACCACGCCTCCGCCGACGACCCCGCCGCCCACCACGCCCCCGCCCACCACGCCCCCGCCGACCACCCCGCCGCCGGCCGGTGCCTGCACGGCGACGTACCAGGTCACCGGTCAGTGGTCCGGCGGCTTCCAGGCTGACGTGAAGGTGACCGCAGGCGGTTCACCGACCCGGGGCTGGTCGGTGAGCTGGAACTACAACAACGGTCAGCAGGTCACCTCGTCGTGGAACGCGACGGTCAGCACCAACGGCACACTGGTCACCGCGCGTAACGCCAACCACAACGGCACGCTTGCCGCCGGAGCGAGCACCACGTTCGGGTTCCTCGGCTCGTGGAACGGCAGCAACCCGGTTCCGCTGGTCTCCTGTACGACGACCAGTTGATCCCCGTCCGGCGCCGCACCCGGGCGGGGGCGCGGCGCCGGACGGCGGGGATCAGACCAGGCAGTTGACGATCTCGGCGATCGAACGGCGGCGGCCGGTGTAGAAGGGGACCTCCTCGCGGACGTGCCGGCGGGCGCCGGAGGCACGCAGGTCACGCATCAGGTCGACGATCCGGTGCAACTCGTCGGCCTCGAAGGCGAGCATCCACTCGTAGTCACCCAGCGCGAACGAGGCCACGGTGTTGGCCCGTACGTCCGGGTAGCCGCGGGCCATCTTCCCGTGCTCGGCCAGCATCTCGCGCCGCTCGGCGTCGGGCAGCAGGTACCACTCGTACGAGCGGACGAACGGGTAGACGCAGATGTAGGGGCGGGCCTCCTCACCGGCCAGGAACGCCGGGATGTGGCTCTTGTTGAACTCCGCCGGCCGGTGCAGCGCCATCTGCGACCAGACCGGGGTCATCGCCCGCCCCAGGATGGTGCGGCGGAACCGCAGGTACACGTCCTGCAGCGCGTCGCTGGACGCGGAGTGCCACCAGATCAGCACATCCGCGTCGGCGCGCAGACCGGCGACGTCGTACACGCCCCGGGTCACCACGTCCTTGCCGGCCAGCTCCTCGAAGAGGGCCTCGACCTCACCGGTGACGTTGTCCCGCAGCGCCGGCAACGGGGCGCTGGCCCGGAACACCGACCACATCGTGTAGCGGATGCTGTCGTTCAGCTCCCGCAACCGGGCCGCGTTGGTCTGCTCGGTCATGTCGCCGATCCTCCCAGTGCTGTGATGATCTCGTCGGCCGCCGTCTCGCCCGAGCGGACGCAGACCGGGATGCCGACGCCGTCGTAGCCGGCCCCGGCGAGGACCAGAGTGGGGTGTTCGGCCCGCAACGCCGCTCGCGCGGCGGCCAGCCGGTCGGCGTGCCCCGGGGCGTACTGGGGCAGCGCGCCACCCCACCGCTGCACGTGCCCGTCGACCGGGGCGGGCAGCGGTTCGCCGAGCACCGCCGACAACTCCCGGTGCACGGTCGCCGCCAGGTCCGCGTCCGGGCGTTGGAGCTGCGCCTCCTCGCCGTACCGGCCCACCGACGCGCGCACCAACGCCAACCCGTCCGGCCCGCGCAGGTGCCCCCACTTGGTGGTGAAGAAGGTGGCGGCCTTGATCAGCAGGCCTTCGGTGCTCGGCACCAGGAAGCCGGAGAGTTCGGGCAGCCGCGGCTGCGGCAGCGCCAGGGTGACCAGGGCGACGCTCGCGTAGTCCAGTTCGCCGACACCCGCCGCCGCCGCCGGGGCTGGGCCGGCGAGCAGCCGGGCCGCCGGTCGGGCCGGCACCGCCAGCACCACGGCGTCCACGTCGACCAGCGCCGGGTCGCGGGTCGGGCCGACCGTGAGCCGCCAACCCGTGTCGGTCGGGGTCAACTCGCGGACGGCGGCGTCCCGCCGTACCGTCGCGCCGCTGGCCGTCACCGCCGCCTCGACCAGGGTGCTGAGCCCACCGACCAGGGTGCCGAAGACCGGAGCGCCGGGCGCACGCGGCGCGGCGGCCTGCGCGGCCCGGACGGCGCCGGTCAGGGTGTGCTCCACCCGGGCCGCGCGGGCCAGCGCCGGCATCGTGGTGACCAGGGAGAGATCGTCGGCGCGGCCCGCGTACACGCCGCCCAGCATCGGGTCGACCAGCCGCTCGACCACCTCGTCACCGAAGCGGGACCGCACCAGCGCGCCCACCGAGACGTCCGCGTCGGGCCCGACCAGCGGCCGACCGCCGTCGGTGTCGGCGTCCGCGGTCGGGCGGGCGACCGTGGTCACCCGGTCCAGATCCCCGGGTACGCCCACCAGGGTGCCGCCCGGGATGGGGCGCAGCCCCCCGTCGATCACCAGCGCGGCCTGCCCCACGGTGGGGTGCACGATCCGGTCGGCCAGCCCGAGCCGCCGAGCCAACGCCACCGCAGCGCTCTCGGCGCCCGTCGGGTCGCGCATCAGGAACGACTCGGCGCCGAACTCCACCGGCTGGCCGGCCAGCTCGCCGGTGCGCAGCTTGCCGCCCAGCGCACCGGACTGCTCGTACACCGTGATCTCGGTGCCGGCCGGTGCGCGGTCGCGCAACCGGACCGCAGCGGCCAGGCCGGCGATCCCGCCGCCGACCACCGCCACCCGCCAGGGCTGCCGCATCGCCGGTCAGCCCTGGTCGGCCCGGCGGCTGGAAAGCTCGTGCACCAGCGCGACCACCCGGGTCAGCACCTCGGGGTCGGTCTCCGGCAGCACACCGTGGCCCAGGTTGAACACGTGCCCGGGGGCCGCCCCGCCCTGGTCCAGGATTCGGCGCACCTCGGCCTCCACCACCGGCCACGGCGCGAGCAGCACGCACGGGTCCAGATTGCCCTGCACCGCCTTGTCCGGGCCGATCCGGCCGGTCGCCACGTCCAGTGGGGTACGCCAGTCGACGCCGACCACGTCCGCGCCGGCCTCACCCATCGCACCGAGCAGCTCGGCCGTGCCCACCCCGAAGTGGATCCGCGGCACCCCGGCGTCGGCCAGCGCGCTCAGCACGAAGGTCGAGTGCGGCAGCACGAATCGCCGGTAGTCGGCCTCGGAGAGCGCGCCGGCCCACGAGTCGAAGAGCTGTACGGCGGACACGCCGGCCTCGATCTGCACCCGCAGGAAGGCCAGCGTCACCTCGGCCAACCGGCCGCAGAGCTGGTGCCACAGCTCCGGGTCGCCGTACATCAGCGCCTTGGTCTTCGCGTGGGTTCGGGACGGGCCGCCCTCGACCAGGTAGCTGGCCAGGGTGAACGGCGCGCCGGCGAAACCGATCAGTGGGGTGTCACCCAGCTCGACCACCAGCTGCCGGACGGCCTCGTCCACGTACGGGACGTCGTCGCGGCTGATCGGGCGAATCCGGTCCACGTCGGCGGCGGTACGGATCGGCTCGGCGACCACCGGGCCGGTGCCCGGCACGATGTCCAGATCGACTCCGGCCGCGGCGACCGGCACCACGATGTCGCTGAACAGGATGGCCGCGTCCACCCCGTGCCGGCGTACCGGCTGGAGGGTGATCTCGGTGACCAGCTCAGGGCGGCGGCAGGACTCCAGCATCGGCACGCTCGCCCGGATGTCCCGGTACTCCGGCAGTGAGCGGCCGGCCTGGCGCATGAACCAGACCGGGGTGTGCGGGCCGGGCCGGCGTCGGCAGGCCCGGATGAAGGGCGAGTCGGCCGGTCCGCCGGGGCGGGATTCTCCGTCTCGGGCGACAGTGCCCGTGGTGTCCGTGGTCATCGCCGCAATCGTGCCACGCCCACCACCCCCACCCGGGTGGGGGTGAGAGGAAGGGCACCGTTCCTTACGCCCGCGTCGGGCAGGTGCCCCTTGGTGAGCGTCGGCGCGCCGTCGAAGCGGGCGGGCGGGCGTCGGCATAGGCTGCCGACATGGCCCCCCCGATCGCGCTCCCGGAGACGTTCGCCCGCGCGGTCGCCGGGCTGCGGTCGGCGGCGCCCCGGCCGGAGATCGCCCTGGAGGAGGTCGGCGCTCCCCAGCGACTGGCCCCGTACGCGTTCGCACTCTCGGCGACCGTGCTGCGCGACGGCGACGAGGTGGCCACCGGCCGGCTGATCCTGCTGCACGACCCGGCCGGCCACGAGGCGTGGCAGGGCACGCTGCGGTTGGTCACCTACGTGACCGCCGAGTTGGAGGTCGACCTGGCCTCCGACCCGCTGCTGCCCGGCGTCGGCTGGACGTGGCTGACCGACGCGTTGGACGCCCAGGACGCCGGCCACCGGGCGATCGGCGGGACGGTGACACAGACCATGTCGACCCGGTTCGGCGACCTTGCCGGCCCACCGACCGTCGGCGACATCGAGATCCGCGCCTCCTGGACACCGGTCGACGACGACCTGACCCCACACCTGCTCGGCTGGTGCACACTGCTCGCCTCCACGGCAGGCCTGCCCCCGCCCGGTGTCACGGCCCTGTCCGACCGCCGCCCCGCCGGCGCCGCCTAAACCCACCAAGGCACCGGCGAGGCTGGCAGGTCAGAGGTAGTTCTCCGCCTCGTCGCAGACCTTGTCGAGGCCCTTCATCGCCGCGTCGTAGGCACTCTTGTTGCCGGCGGCCGCCGCTCCCAGCGCGGTGGTCAGCTTGTCCAGGCAGTTGGCGATGACCACCTTCTGCCGGGCCTGCTCGTCGCGGTCGTTGCGGGTGCCGGTCAGGTCCTGCTCGGTGTTGTCGAGCTTCTCCTGCATGGCCTGTAGGTCGGTCTTCAGCTTCGCGATCTCCGTGGTGTTGGTGGCGATGGTGGCGTCGCGCTGGCTGACCTGACCGGTGAGACGCTTCTCGGTGCGGTTCAGCTCGTTGTTCTTCGTCACGAACAGCCCCGTCATCACCCCACTGACGACGAAGAGCAGCGCGGCCACCAGAGCCAGCGCCAGCACCGCGCGACCCCGACCGGCAGCCGGCGCACCGGTCGGGCCGTACGGCGGCGCCATCCCGGGCGGGGCGGACATCGGCTGCCCGTAGCCGGGGCCGGAGGTCGGCGGCGCGGAGACCGGCCCGTAGCCGGGGCCGGAGGTCGGCGGCGCGGACACCGGGCCGGCGTACGGCGGGGCGCTGGCCGGGTAGCCCTGCGCAACGCCGTACTGCGGCGGGACCGGAGCGGGCCCGCCGTGCTGCGGCGGGACCGGAGCATGCGCACCGTACTGCGGCGGGACGGGAGCGGGCGCACCATACTGCGGTGCGGGCTGGCCCGGGGCGTACGGCTGGGGTGCGGGCTGCTGTGGCACGGTCGGGTCGGCACCGGACGGGCCGGCGGGCGGACCCGCGGCGTACGACACGGTCGGGTCGGAGTCGGCCGGCGCCGGGGAGGCCGGCGGCAGACCCTCCGGGGTGTGCGGTGGTTGGGACATCGTCGTTCCTTCGGGTGGGCGGGTCCGCGCCGGCCGGCGCGGCGGTGGTGCTCAGCAGATCTTGAAACCGTCGCAGGCGACCTTGATCGGCACGGCCAACCCGATGCCCTCGGCGTCGCGAGCCTTGGCGGTGGCGATGCCGACCACCTGCTTGCTGCCGTTGATCACCGGCCCGCCGGAGTTGCCCGGGTTGATCGGGGCGT
Organism: Micromonospora sp. CA-259024; assembly: GCF_050936255.1. Lineage (NCBI taxonomy): Bacteria > Bacillati > Actinomycetota > Actinomycetes > Micromonosporales > Micromonosporaceae > Micromonospora > Micromonospora sp. CA-259024. The sequence goes on from NZ_JBNJND010000001.1 coordinate 3,899,548, forward strand.
CGAACTGGATGGCCGGACCGGCCCCGCCCTGTGCCGGGCGCAACGCGCTCACCACACCGGTGGTGACGCTGTCCTCCAGGCCGAGCGGAGCGCCGACGACGACGATCTGCTGGCCGGACTTCGCCGCGGCGGGCGCGGTGACCAGGCCGGTGAACTTGCCGCTGGCGCGCAGGTGGGCCACATCGTTGGCCTTGTCCACCTTGACGATGGTCGCCGGGAAGCGCTGGTCGGTGCGCTCCAGGAAGACCTCGCGGCCACCGCTGTCCCAGACCGCCTCGACCACGTGGAAATTGGTGAACAGGTTGGTCCCGCCGCCGGCCGCCGGCTTGCCCACCGCGAACGCGGTGCCGGTGAACTGGCCGGCTCGGACCCGGAACACGCTGGGCAGCACCGCGCTGGCCACGGCCTCCGGGTTGAAGGCGGCACCGGCCTGCTTCTCCAGCGCCTCGGCGCGCTTGTCCAGGCCGTCGAGTCGGGCGACGTCGGCGTCCTGGGCCTGTGCCAGCCGTCGGTCGGTGTCGGCGAGGCGGTCACCGAGCCGGTCGAGCTGGTACGCCTGGAGCCCGGCCACCGCGGCGAGCACGACGACGGCCACCGTGGCGAGCACGGCCGGCCAGCGGCGGCGGGTAGGCCCGGCGGCCGACTGCGGTGCGGCGGCCGACTGCGGTGCGGCGGCCAGGTGCGGTGCGGGGGCCAGGTGCGATGCGGCCGGCCAGCCGGGCTGTGCGGGGCCGCCGGGGTGCCCGGCGGTCGCCGAAGGCGGGGCGCCGGACGGGCCACCGGGCGACGGGTAGGCCGCGCCCGGGAAACCCGGTGCGGCCGATGGGTAGCCGGCGGGGCCTACGGCCGGCGTCGGAGCGCTCGCGCCGTACGGCGCGGCGGTGCCGAACGGGGCCGGCGAGGCGCCCCACTGGCCGGCCTGGGGCGGGGCGGGCCGGTCAGCGCGGGGTGCCGGGACCGGCCGGGACGGGTCGGTGCCGCCGGTCGGGGGCGTGGGCCAGGTCGATCCGGCGCCCGGGTGCGGCTCGATGCGCGGTGGCAGCGGCCCGGGCCGCCCCGCCACCGGCCCACTCACGTCGTCGGGCTCGGCGCCCGCCGGTCGCCCGTCCCCCGAACCGAAGCCAGCCGTCATGATCGTCGTGCCTTTCCCCGTGGTCTGAGCCGCCGCCGTCAACTCGCATGTCACGTGTCGCGGGGCGGCGGCTCGATGGACCGTACCTGCGCGAACGGGCTTTGTCTCCCCCAATGTCCGGCATCCGAAAGGACACCTTGTGGACACCTGACCGACACACGCCGGACCGGCTGCACCCACCGGATCACCGCGCGCACTAGGGTTGGCAGGTGACCGACGAACCACCCCTGCGCCGTCGGCCCACCGAAGAACTTCCGGGTAACGCACCCCAGCACCCGCCGTCGGCCCAGCCGCAGCCGGCGGGCGAGGGGGCCGACCCGGCCGACGGTGGGCCCGTTCCGCTGATCGCCCCGCGTGACGGCACCCCTGATCCGGTGGCCGCTCCGGCCGAGCTCGCCGAGGTCGTGGCCCGCTTCGCGGCGGGCACCGGGCCGGTCGCCCTCGACGCCGAGCGGGCCTCCGGGTACCGCTACAGCCAGCGGGCGTACCTGGTGCAACTACGCCGGGCCGGTGCGGGTACGGCGCTGATCGACCCGCTGCCCCTACCTGACCTCAGTGCGCTGGACGCGGTGATCGGCGAGGCCGAGTGGGTGCTCCACGCGGCCAGCCAGGATCTGCCCTGCCTGGCCGAGGTGGGGCTGCGCCCGCGCCGGTTGTTCGACACCGAACTGGCTGCTCGGCTGGCCGGGTTCGAGCGGGTCGGGCTGGCCGCGCTGACCGAACAGCTACTCGGGTTCACCCTGGAGAAGCACCACTCGGCCGCCGACTGGTCGAGCCGACCGCTGCCGGAGTCGTGGCTGACGTACGCCGCCCTCGACGTGGAGCTGCTCACCGACCTGCGCGACGCGCTCGACGCCGAGCTGGCCCGGCAGGGCAAGTCGGAATGGGCCGCGGAGGAGTTCGCCGCGCTGGTCCGCACCGGGGCACGCCCACCGCGGGTCCGCGCGGAGCCCTGGCGGCGTACCTCTGGCATCCATCGACTGCGCGGGGCGCGGGCCCAGGCCCGCGTCCGCTCGATGTGGTACGCCCGGGACCAGATCGCGGCCCGGCGGGACGCCGCGCCCGGTCGGGTGTTGCCCGACGCGGCGATCATCGCCGCGGCCGAGTTGGACCCGAAGGACGAGAAGACCCTGCTGACCCTGCCCGGCTTCGGCGGTCGGTCGGTCCGCCGGTTGGCCCGCACCTGGCTCGCCGCTCTCGACGAAGCCCGGCAGCTGCCGGAGGATTCGCTGCCGGTCTCCCCGGCCGTGGAGGGCCCGCCCCCGCCGCACCGGTGGGCCGAACGGGACCCGGTGGCGGCCGGTCGGCTGGCTCGCTGCCGGGAGGTGGTGATCCGTATCGCCGGGGAGTACAACTTGCCGCCGGAAAACCTGATCACCCCGGATTCGGTCCGCCGGCTGGCCTGGACCCCGCCGGAGGAGCTCACCGAGGAGACGGTCGCGGAGACCCTGCGCGGCTTCAACGCCCGTGAATGGCAGATCGCCCTCCTGACCCCACATCTGACCCCGGCCCTGTCCCCGGAACCGCCGACCTCCTGACCCCGGCGGGTGTGGGGTGGGCCACAGCGGGGGGTTGGGACGGGGTTGGTTACTGGCGAGTAGCATCCGGGGGAACGTGCCCGTGTCGGCGACCCTCATTCGTTCCGGAGTGCCGCCCGCCGGCACGAAGGCCGAGTGATGGTCGAAAAGGAGGCTCAAGTGCCCCGTGAAGTTCGGGATGTCGTCTTCGTCGACGGCGTCCGTACCCCGTTCGGCAAGGCGGGTGGCATGTACGCCAACACCCGCGCCGACGACCTGGTGATCCGCTGCATCCGTGAACTGCTGCGCCGCAACCCGCAGCTGCCCCCGGAGCGGGTCGAGGAGGTCGCCATCGCGGCCACCACCCAGATCGGCGACCAGGGCCTCACCATCGGGCGCACCGCCGCGCTGCTGGCGGGTCTGCCCAAGACCGTTCCCGGCTTCGCCATCGACCGGATGTGCGCCGGCGCGATGACCGCGGTGACCACCGTGGCCAGCGGCATCGCGATGGGCGCGTACGACATCGCCATCGCCGGCGGCGTCGAGCACATGGGCCGCCACCCGATGGGTGAGGGCGTCGACCCCAACCCGCGCATCATCGCGGAGAAGCTGGTCGACCCGTCCGCGCTGGTCATGGGCGCGACCGCGGAGAACCTGCACGACCTCGTCCCGCACATCACCAAGGCTCGCACCGACGCGTTCGCCCTCGCCTCCCAGCAGCGGACCGCCAAGGCGTACGCCAACGGCAAACTCCAGGACGACCTGGTGCCGATGTCCATCCGCGACGCGGAGGGCGGCTGGGGTCTGGCCACGGTGGACGAGGCCCCGCGGGACACCTCACTGGAGAAGCTCGCCACCCTGAAGACCCCGTTCCGCCCGCACGGCAAGGTCACCGCGGGCAACGCGGCCGGCCTGAACGACGGTGCCACCGCGAGCCTGCTCGCCGACGAGGCCACCGCTCGCGAGCTGGGCCTCCCGGTCGCCATGCGGCTGGTGTCGTTCGGGTTCGTCGGCGTGGAGCCGGAGGTGATGGGCGTCGGCCCGATCCCGTCGACCGAGAAGGCGCTGCGCCTCGCCGGGCTCAGCATCGACGACATCGGCCTGTTCGAGCTGAACGAGGCGTTCGCCGTGCAGGTGCTCGCCTTCCTCGACCACTTCGGCATCGCCGACGACGACCCGCGGGTCAACCCGTGGGGCGGCGCGATCGCCATCGGGCACCCGCTCGCCTCCTCCGGCGTGCGGCTGATGACCCAGCTGGCCCGCCAGTTCGCCGAGCACCCCGAGGTGCGCTACGGCCTCACCGCCATGTGCATCGGCATCGGCATGGGCGGCACGGTCATCTGGGAGAACCCGCACTGGACGGAGGGCGACAAGTGAAGGCACCGAACGAGGTCGTCACCAAGGCGCTGCTGCGCCAGGTGAACGTGCCGGGGCTGGACCGTCCCGCCGCCCTGATCACGCTCGACAACGGCTTCGACCACACCAAGCCGAACACCTTCGGCCCGGGTGGGCTGGCCAGCCTGGACGAGGCGATCAGCGCCGCGCTCGCCGCCGACCCGGCGTTCATCGCGGTCACCGGCAAGCCGTACATCTTCTGCGTGGGCGCGGACATCGTCGGCCTGCCGCAGCTCGCCGACCGCGCGCAGGCGCTGGAGATCGGCCGGCTCGGCCACCGGGTCTTCGCCCGACTCAAGGACAGCGCCGTCCCCACCTTCGCCTTCATCAACGGCGCGGCGATGGGCGGTGGCCTGGAGTTGGCGCTGCACTGCCACTACCGGACGCTCTCCGGCGGCGCGGCGGCCCTGGCCCTGCCCGAGGTCTCCCTCGGCCTGGTGCCCGGCTGGGGCGGCACCCAGTTGCTGCCGAACCTGATCGGCATCCCCGCCGCCACCCAGGTGATCATCCAGAACCCGCTCATGCAGAACAAGATGCTCAAGCCGAAGCAGGCCGCCGAGCTGGGCATCGCGGACGTCCTGTTGGAGCCGGCCGACTTCCTGGAGCGATCCCTGGAGTGGGCCGCCGGCGTGGTCCGGGGTCAGGTCACGGTGACCCGGCCCGAGGTCGACAGGGACATGTGGGCGGGCGTGCTCTACTTCGCCCGGGAGACGCTGAACCAGCGCCTGCACGGCGCGGTCCCGGCCGCGTACAGGGCCCTCGATCTGCTGGAGACGGCGAAGGACGCCGACTTCGCCGCCGGCACCGCCGCCGAGGACGAGGCCCTCGCGGACCTGGTCTTCTCCGAGGAACTGCGCAGCGGTCTGTACGCCTTCGACCTGGTGCAGCGGCGGGCCAAGCGGCCGGCCGGTGCGCCGGACAAGGGTCTCGCCCGCACGATCACCAAGGTCGGCATCGTCGGCGCCGGCCTGATGGCCAGCCAGCTGGCGCTGCTGTTCGCCCGCCGCCTCCAGGTGCCGGTGGTGATGACCGACCTGGACCAGTCCCGCGTGGACAAGGGCGTCGGCTACGTGCACACCCAGATCGAGAAGGCCGTCACCAAGGGCCGGATGGACAAGGGCACCGCCGCCAAGCTGTACGGCCTGGTCAGCGGCACGGTCGACAAGAGCGCCTTCGCCGATGCGGACTTCGTCATCGAGGCGGTCTTCGAGGACCTGGGCGTCAAGAAGCAGGTCTGGGCCGAGCTGGAGAAGATCGTCTCCCCGGAGGCGGTGCTCGCCACCAACACCAGCTCGCTCTCGATCACCGAGATGGCCGCGGAGCTGGAGCACCCGGAGCGGGTGGTCGGCTTCCACTTCTTCAACCCGGTGGCGGTACTGCCGCTGCTGGAGATCGTCCGGGGTGAGCGGACCGACGACGCCACGCTGGCCACCGCGTTCGCCGTCGGCAAGCAGCTCAAGAAATCGAGCGTGCTGGTCAAGGACGCCCCGGCGTTCGTGGTGAACCGGCTGCTCACCCGCTTCCTGGGCACCGTCTTCGCCGCTGTCGATCAGGGCACCCCGCTGGACGTGGCGAACAGCGCACTGGACCCGCTGGGTCTGCCGATGCGCCCGCTCGCCCTGCTCCAACTGGTCGGCCCGGCCGTCGCGTACCACGTGGGCGGCACCCTGCACGCGGCGTACCCGGACCGGTTCGGCGTCAGCGAGAACCTCAGGCGGATCGCCGACTCGGGCCAACCGATCGTGGTCGACGACCAGGTCAACGACGAGGTCGCCAAGCTGCTCGTCGTCGGTGACCAACCGCTGACCGGCGAGCAGGTACGACAGAACGCGCTCGACGCGCTCGCGCAGGAGATCCGGCTGATGCTGGACGAGGGTGTGGTCGCCGAGGCACAGGACATCGACCTGTGCATGATCCTCGGCGCTGGTTGGCCGTTCCACCTGGGCGGTGTCACGCCGTACCTGGACCGGACCGGCACCAGCGAGCGGGTCACCGGCCGGCGGTTCCTGCCGCGCGGAGCCGCGAGCCTGCCCGCCTGACCGATCGCAGCCCCACCGTCGCGGTGGTCGGACCGTCCCTGATGGACGGGCCGACCACCGCGACCGTTTGTGATCAGTCGGCCGCCGAAGGGGGCGTGTGCAGGGGCAACGCCGGGATCCTCACCGCGTTAAGATCACGCACTTTGCATCCTCAACTTGGAGCTGACTGATGTCCCAGCCGCCGGCCAACCCCTACGGCCCGCCGCACGATTCCCCCAACCCGCCGCAGCAGCCCGGTGGTTGGCCGCAGCAGCAGGGCTACCCGCCGGCGCCGCAGCAGCCCGGTGGTTGGCCGCAGCAGCAGGGCTTCCCGCCTGCGCAGCCGGGTCAGCCCTACGGTGACCCGAGCCTGACCGCCGGCCCGCCGCCAGCGAAGAAGTCGAAGGCCGGCAGGATCGTGCTGATCGTGCTGGCCGTGGTTCTGGTGCTCTGCCTCGGCGGCGCGGCGATCACCTGGTTCGCGGTGAAGGACGACGTGGGCGACGTCGTCGACGCCACCAAGACCCGGGTGGTCGCGCCGGCCACCCTCGCCGGCCGGCCGAAGATCACCGATCCGCAGCTGCAGACGGCCGCCGACCAGTTGGTCGCCGGGATGAAGGCGGAGGTGCAGGGCGAGACCAGCACCGTCGGCGCCTTCTACGGGGATCCGACCAAGCAGGACATGGTCATGATCGCCGGTGTGTCGGGGCTGCTGGCGGACCCGAAGAAGGAGTTGGACGGCGCCATCGACGGTCTCTCCAAGGAGCTGACGCTGACCAACATGGCGCCGGTCGAGGCCGGCCCGCTCGGCGGTGAGGCGCGCTGCGGCGACGGCAAGGCCGAGAGCGTGCCGCTGGGCATCTGTGTCTGGGCCGACAAGGGCAGCCTGGGCATGGTGGTGATGTACTTCAAGTCCGCCGACCAGGCGAAGGCCGAGTTCACCACGATCCGGGGCCAGGTCGAGCAGCGCTCCTGAGCCGTACGACCGGGGCCCCGGCCACCTTCGGGTGACCGGGGCCCCGTGCCGTCCGCCAGCGGTCAGGCCGGTTCGGCAACCTCCGCTGCGGCCCGCGCCGCCGCTGCCGCCGCCCGCTCGGCCGCGTTGCCGAGCACGCAGAACTCGTTGCCCTCCGGGTCGGCGAGCACCACCCAACCCCCACCGGTCGGGCCGACGTGATCGGCCACGTGCACCGCGCCGATGCCGAGCAGCCGCTCGACCTCCTCGGCCCGGGTCCGGTCGGCGGGTTGCAGGTCCAGGTGTAGCCGGTTCTTCACCGTCTTACCCTCGGGCACCGCGATGAACAGCACCTCCGGGCCGCCCGGCGGCAGGAGCATCGCCTCCGGGTCGCCGGGGAAGTCGTCCGGCTGCCGGGGGCAGTCGAAGACCTGCGACCAGAAGCCGGCCAGCGCGTACGTGTCGTGACAGTCGATGCTGATGTTATGGATGATCGAACTCACGGCTGGTCCTCCACAGTGGTGGATGAGACACGCTCCCCGGCGCTGCGGAGCACGCAGAACTCGTTGCCTTCCGGGTCGGCGAGCACCGCCCAGCCGGTCCCGTCGGCGTTCCGTCGGTCGGTGACCATGGTGGCTCCGAGGCCGAGCACCCGCTCGACCTCCTCGTCCCTGGTCCGATCGGCAGGTTCCAGGCAGATGTGCAGCCGGTTCTTGGTCACCTTGTCTTCCGGCACCTCTTGGAAGAACAGGTTGGGGGTGGCGTCGTCCGGCGGCAGCAGGGCCGCCTCCGGGTCACCCGGGGCGTCCTCGGAGTGCCGGGCGTACCCGAGCACGGCGGCCCAGAAGCCGGCCAGAGCGTACGTGTCGTGACAGTCGAAACTGATGTTGCGGATCCGTGGATACACGGGTGTTCCCTCCGTGCTGGATGGGACGCTCCGCCTCCGGGGGTCAGCCGAGGGAGACCCGGGGTGCGGAGCCAGGAATGGTGGACATCGACGCACCCCCCTTCGACCTCGAGCTGACCCCACGGATCTTGCCATCGGCCGAGCGCCAGACGCAACCCGTTCAGCCGGGGATGGACACCGGGCCGTTCACCGCCGGAGCGTCCGCCGACGGCAGGGTGACCGTCACCTCCAGGCCACCGCCGGGCTGCGCGATCACCCGTACCGTGCCGCCGTGCGCGTCGCAGACCGCCCGGACGATGGACAGCCCCAGGCCGGAGCCGCGGGCTCCGGTGCGTTCCCGGCCGCCGCGCCGGAACGGCTCGAACAGCCCTGGCACGTCGGCCTGGTCCACCTCGAAACCGGTGTTGCCCACCACCAGCCAGGACCGGTCGCCGTCGGTGCCGGTACGCACCCAGAGCCGGCCATGCAGGTGGTTGTAGCGGACCGCGTTCTCGATGAGGTTGCCGGCCAGCCGGTCGAGCAGCCCCGGGTCGCCGACCACCGGTGCGGACTCCAGTGACGTCTGCACCCGCAGGCCGATCCGTTCCACCTCACGGCGCATCGCCGACAACGCGTTGGCGGTGCCGGCGGCGAGGTCACACTCGGTGCGCCGGCCCAGCCGCCGCCCGGCCTGCGCCTCGCTGCGGGCCAGCACCAGCAGCGCGTCCACCAGGCCGTTGGCCCGCTCGGACGCGTCGCGGACCACGGTGGCCATCCGGCGGTACTCGGCGGTGTCCGCGTCGTCGTCGCTGAGTGTCACGTCGATCTCGGTCCGCATCACGGCGAGCGGGGTACGCAACTCGTGCGAGGCGTTCGCCACGAAACGCTTCTGCGCCTCGAACGCGGACGCGATCCGGTCCAGCATGGCGTCGAACGTCTTGGCCAGCTCGGCCACCTCGTCGTCGGCGCCCGAGTAGCCGATCCGCTGGTCCAGGGTCGCCTCGCCGAGCCGCTGGGCGGTCGCGGTGACCTGGTGCAGGGGGCGCAGCGCCCGACCGGCCACCGCGTACGCGCCGGCCACCCCGACCACGCTGATCGCCAACAGCGCGACCAGCCCCTTGGCCAGCAGTTCCCCGGACGCGGCGTCGACCAGTTGCCGCTGCCACTGCGCGGCGTCCAACGACCGACCGTCGGCGAGCACCACGGTCGTGCCCGGCAGCAGCTCGTCGGTGGGACGCAACGCGTCACGAACCAGCAGCCAGGCCAGCAGCACGAGGATCGCCCCCGCGCCGATCAGCAGCACCCCGTTGAGCAGGGTCAGCCGCAACCGCAGGGTGGGCCGCAACCGGCGGCTCATGCCCCCACCTCGGCCGTGCGGTAACCCGCGCCGACCACCGTCTCGATCAGCGGCGGGTCACCGAGCTTCCGGCGCAGCGTCATCACGGTGACCCGGACGATGGTGGTGAACGGGTCGGTGTTCGCGTCCCAGACCCGTTCCAGCAGTTCCTCGCTGGAGACCACCGCGCCGCGCGCCTTGAGCAGCTCGCTGAGCACCCCGAACTCCTTGTTGGTGAGGTCGACCGGCACCCCCGCCCTCGTGGCCACCCGGCGGGCCGGGTCGAGCACCAGGTCGGCCAGTTCGAGCACCGGCGGAGCGGCCGGGGTGGCCCGCCGGCCCAGCGCCTGCACCCGGGCGACCAGCTCGTCGAAGGCGAACGGCTTGGGCAGGTAGTCGTCCGCGCCGAGCTGCAAACCCTCCACCCGGTCGGCGACGGTGCCGCTCGCGGTGAGCATCAGCACCCGGGTCAGCGCACCGGAGGCGGCCAGGTCCGCGCAGATCTGGTCACCGTGCACGCCGGGCAGGTCGCGGTCCAGCACCACCACGTCGTACCGGGTGACGAACGCCGCCTCGTGACCGGCGTCCCCGTCGTACGCCACGTCGACGGCCATTCCCCGCTTGCGCAACCCGCGCACGATCGCATCGGCGAGGTTGCGCTCGTCCTCCACCACCAGTACCCGCATCCCGGCCTCCTCGCTGCTGACCACCGACAACCTAGTGCCGGCTGGCAAACCATCGTCCCTCGCCGCCCGCGCCGGTCGGCGTTGCGGACCATCGCGGCGTACGCGATGCTGTCCGGCACCGAGCGACGGACGGACCTGTCATGACCATCGCGGCACCACCCACCCGGCGGAACATCGCCTACCGGGGCTTCCACCTGCCGGCGGACACGACGGCCGGCAGCGCCGTGGGCCTGCTCGCCACCGCCCGGGGGCTGGCCCTCGACGGTGCCGTCCAGCGGGGCAGGTGGACGTCACCGCCGGTGCGGGTCGGCTTCACGGTTGCCGAGGTGGTGCCGTCCTGGACCGCCGACACCCCGGACGGCTGCTGGATCGAGGTCGAACTGCGCGGCTGGCACGGTGACACGCCCCGCACCGACTGGTACCGGCTGGCCCGCTGGGCGGCCGACGACAACGCGGTACGACGCACGTCGGTGCCCGGGCAGCGCGACGGCGACGCCCGGGTCGACACCGACACCCTGATCCTGACCGGGGCGACGGTCACCGGTTGGCAGGCGCGGGTGACCCTGTGCCGGCCGCCCGGCAGCCCGACCGGCCCGCTGCTGCGCAGCATCGGCGCGGTCGCCACCGGCCCCACCCTGACCGGCCCGACCGACGAGCGGGAGCCCGCCTCGACCGCCGCCCGTGGCCGGGTGCTGGACGTTCCCCGCTACTCGCAGCGGCTGCACGCCGGCCAGTACCCGCAGTGGGGTGGTGGCGGCGACTCCTGGTGCAGCCCCACCTGCACGTCGATGGTGCTCGCCTACTGGGGTGCCGAGCCGGCGCCGGAGCACTACGCCTGGGTGGAGCCGTCCGGCCCGCGTCCGGTGGTGGTGCACGCCGCCCGGCACTGCTACGACCACGCGTACGCCGGGGCCGGCAACTGGCCGTTCAACACCGCGTACGCCGGTCTGCACGGGGTGGACGCGTTCGTCACCCGGCTACGGTCGCTGGTCGAGGCGGAGGCGTTCATCGCCGCCGGGATCCCCCTGATCGTCTCCGCCGCGTTCCGGGCCGACGAGGTGCCGGGGCTCGCCTACGACACCGGTGGGCACCTGATGGTGCTTGTCGGTTTCACCACCGACGGCGACCCGGTGCTCAACGACCCGTACGCCCCGGACGACGACACGGTCCGTCGCACCGTGCCCCGACGGCCGTTCGAGGCGGTCTGGCAGCGCGGCAGCGGAGGCGTGGCGTACGTGCTGCGACCCGCGTCGGTGCCGCTACCCCCGCCGCCCGCCCAGGCCAACTGGTGATCAGTCGGGCAACTCCCACACTTTGAACGAGGCGTCCACGTGCCGGCACCGTAGTTGGTCGGCGATCACCTGACACTCGCCGGTGGCATCCGGGAGCACGTCCAGCATGCGCGCTGTCCCGGCACGGACGTCCAGCTCCGCGACGAGCAGCCCACCGTCCGGGTGCCGGCGCACGCCGATCAGCGGGCCGTCGCGGCCGAACTGGGCCAGCTCCCAACGGCCCAGCTCGGCCAACACCCGGCCGGTCATCGGATCGAGCACGACGAACTGCTGAAGCGCGGTCTCCGAACTGTCCAACGTGCTGGTCAGCAGCCGTCCATCGAGTGGGGACGCCCACGCCCAGCGGTCGCCGCGCCACCGCAACTCACCGGTCGCGCGGTCGACCGCCCGCAGCTCGGCGGTGCGGCTCTGCAGACACAGGACCGGGCCGCAGTCCTCCACGAAGTCGACTCGGCCGAATGTGCCGCTCCAGCGCCGATCCAGCCCGTCCAGCCCGTAGGCGGTGACCCTGACCGGGTCTTCACCGACGGTCAGCAGCAGATCGTTCACCACCGCCACGTACCCGAGCGTCCCGCCGCCGGCCGGGCGCAGGTCGGCCCGGGCCAGCACGGCGCCGGTGCTCGCGTCGCGTACCTCGGTCGGGCCGTCCACCCGGTTGAGCACCACCCGGTCCACCCCGGGGCCGGTGTCCCGGACATCGATCCAGTCGGCGGCGTCGGGTAGTTGCCAGCGCACGGTGCCACAGCAGGGGTCGACCACGCGCAGGCTCTGCGGCTCGTCATCGCCGCCGGTCTGCAGCAGCAGGTTGCCGTCGGCCAGCCTCCTGGCGCTGCCCGGTTGCTGCCACCGGTACGCGCCGGTCGCCCGGTCCAACGCCACCGTGAGGGCACCCTGACTCTCGGGGCCGATCTCGTACCCGGTGGCCAGCAGCATCCCGGCCAGTGGTGCGACTGCCCAGTACCGCGCCGCCGTCGGCAGCGACGCCTGCCAGACCGGGTCGCCGCCGGGCAGCCGAAACGCGGTCAGCCGCTGCGGCTTCTGTACGTCGTTGGCCCCATCAATGGCCACGAGCAGGTCACCGAGGACCACGACGTCAGCCCCGGCCGAGCCCGGCAGCGTCACCACAGCCCGCCGGGGCGGCGGCGCGGCGGCGGAGGCGAGGGTGGCCAGGACGAGCAGCAGGACCAGCGCGAGACGCAGCGGTCGGCCGTTGGCCCGGGGTGGTCGGGGCAGTGGAATCGGGTCCTGCCCGTGCCGCAGCTCGCCGAGGTCGATGATCGACAACGACCGTCCTTCCGTCACCGTGTACGGCTGGCCGACGGGTCATCGTCCGGCAAACCGACCGTGGGCACACTGGCCCGGCAAAAGCGACGCAACCTCGCCTGTACGATGGCGCGTCGTGGCCGTGCCGGTGGTAGACCCTTCGCTGAATTCCGTGACCGACGTCGACCCGGCCGAGGTCGCGCCGACACGGCGGCCTCGACGCCGCCCGGCCCGAGCCGACCTGTTGGCCCTCGGAGCCTATGTGCTGCTGGGCATCTTCGTCTGCCTCAACTACTGGGGTGACGTGACCGGTCGGGTCTCCTCGCACCTGCCCACCGACCACAGCTGGTTCGAGTGGCTGTTCGCGCACGGCGCGTACTCGGTGCGGCACCTGGAGAACCCGCTGTTCACGGCCCAGCAGAACGCCCCGGACGGGGTGAACATGATGGCCAACACCTCGCTGCTCGGGGTGACCCTGCCGCTGGCCCCGCTGACCATGCTGCTCGGCCCCCAGGTGATGTACGCGCTCTACCTGGGCGGGGCGTTGGCGGCCACCGCCGGCACCGGCTACTGGATGCTCTCCCGCCACCTGGTGCGCTCCCGGGCGGCGGCCTTCGTCGGAGGTGCCTTCCTCGGTTTCGCGCCGGGAATCATCCACCACGCCAACGGCCAGCCCAACTTCGTGTCCAACTTCCTGCTGCCGCTGATCGTGGTGCGGGTGCTGCGCCTGGGCGAGCCGGGTCGCTGGCGGCGCAACGGGCTGGTGCTCGGGGCGCTGGTGGCGTACCAGATCTTCATCAACGAGGAGATGTTGCTGCTCACCGCGCTGGCCTGCCTCGTCGTCGTGCTGGCGTACGCCGTGCAGCGGCCGGCGGCGACGTGGGCCGCCGCCGGCACGTTCCTGGCCGGGCTCGGCGTCGCCGGTGGGCTGGCCCTGCTGCTGACGGCGTACCCGATCTGGTTCCAGTTCAATGGCCCGCAGTCCTACCGGGGTCTGCAGGGCGGCGTCTTCCACAACTGGGGCGAGGACCTGGTCGCCTTCGTCACCTTCGCCCGCGACACCTGGGCCGGTGACCCGGCGGTGGAGAAGACGATCGGTCTGACCGAACAGAACACCTGGTTCGGCTGGCCGCTGGTGCTGCTCTCGCTGGTGGCTCTGGTGCTGCTGGTGCGCCGGTCGCTGGCCACGCGGATCGTCGCGGTACTCATCGTGGTGTTCACCGTGGCCGCGATCGGGCCGTGGGTGCGCTTCAACGGCGTGGAGACCGGCGTGCGCGGCCCGTGGTCGTACGTGCCGGACGACCTGCCGCTGGTCGAGATGATGATGCCCACCCGGTTGACGCTGGTGGTCGCCGCCGCGGTGGGCGTACTGCTCGCGCTGACCTGGGACGCCGCGCACCGCCAGGGGCGCCCGGTGACCGACGGGCCCCGGGTGCCGGCCCAGCGTGCGGGCGAACCGGCCCCGACGACGTCCGACGAGCCGGCCACGCCCGCGCCGGCCACGGCGCGCCGTCGGTGGCTGCGCCCGGTGGGGTACGCGGCGGTCGCCCTCGCCGTGCTGCCGCTCTTCCCCCGGCCGCTGCCCGCCCAGCAGGTGGACCCGCCGCCGCACTTCATCACCGCCGGTGGCTGGCGGTCGTACGTACCGGCCGGCCGGACCCTGGTACCGGTGCCGATCCCGAGCAACGTGCACGGCCTGCCGACGCTGCGCTGGAGTGCGCTGACCGGGCAGGAGTTCCCCGTCCCGGGCGGCTACTTCATCGGCCCGAACGAGGTGGGCGAGGGGGTCTTCGGCGCGCCGAACCGGCCCACCAGCAGTCTCATCTACTCCACGATGGACCGGGGCACGGTCCCGGTGCTCACCGACGAGAACCGCCGCCAGGCCGTCGAGGATCTGCGCTTCTGGCGCGCGTCGGTGGTGGTCCTCGGGGCGCACCCGCGCGAGGCGGTGCTGCGCGAGCTGGTCACCGGCCTGATCGGGCCGCCGCAGCGGGTCGACGACGTCTGGGTCTGGGACGTCCGCGCCCTGGTGGGTTAACCGACCCGGTCCCGGACGTCCCACAACCAACCGCCGTCGACCGGCCGGCCTGGGCCCAGCAGGTCATCGACGGTACGGCGGACCGGACCGCCGTGCTCCAGCCGGCCGAGCACCACCACGGCCGCACGCCAGTGCCGCAGGTCCTCGACGGCCTGGCGACGGTCGGTGTCGCTGAGTACCGGCACCGCGCCGGTCTCGGCCACCCGGCGTAGCAGCACCGACGTGGGTCGGTCCGGTGCGCCCCAGCGGGCCGCCGGGTCGTCCGGGCCGCTGGGGCCGATGAAGTAGCCGCCCGGTGCGGGGAACGCCAGACCGGTACGGGCGGACCAGAGCATCACCGGGCTGCGCCCGGCACCGGTGACCGGAGGCACCGCGACCACCGTCCGGCCGGGCGGCACCAGCGGACGCCAGCCGCCGTCGGCGATGAACGCCGGCACCGGCGCGACCGGCACCGTCCGGATCGGCGTCGGCACCAGGGGCAGCAGCGCGGCGGCCACCGCACCGGCCCACAGCAGCCGTACCGGCAGCCCCGGCGCGGTAGCTCGGCGCACGGCCCGGACCCGGTCCAGGGAGAGCGCCACCAGAACACCCAGCACCGGTACGCAGACCAGCGCGAACCGGGCCGGCACCGCGAGGTCGAGCAGTGGCAGCTCGGCGACCAGCCGGTACGGCCCCGGAACACCGGTGGCGTTGCCGTCCACCCGCACCTCGGTGCCGAGCGAGAGCAGGGCGAAGACCACGCCACAGCCGGCCAGCGCCCGGACCAGTGGTCGTCGCCCCAGCCACATCACGATCACCACGGCGAGCACCAACAACCCCGGGCCGAAGAACGAGTTCTCCTCGGTCGGGTTCGGCGCGAGCAACCCCGGCAGCCAGTCGTCACCGAGCACGGTCTGCCGGGCCGACGCGGTGAACGACGCGGCGTCCAACTGGAAGGCGTGCGTGGCGAACGCCATCCCCGAGTAGTACTGCGGGCCACGGAACTGAAACCACAGCGGATACGCCAACAGCACCCCCGCCACCCCGGCCGCCACCGCCAGCCGGCCGAGGAGAGCCGGTGCGAGCCGCCGGGCGGCCGCCCGGTCGGCGAGCGCGTAGCCCAACGCGAACACCCCGGCCGCGAGTGCCAGAAAGACCAGCACCTCCTCGCCGATGAAGACCTGCCAGACGAGCAGCAGCCCGAGGCCGACTCCCGGTCGCCACACCCCGTCGGGTTGGCCCTTCCCGTCGGGTTGGCCCTTCCCGTCGGGCGGGGCGGGGCGGAACACCAGGGCGAGGATCGGGGGCACCAGGAACTGCGCGGCGATGTGCAGGTGCGCGCCCGCCTGGGCGATCATGCCCGGGGCGAAGCCGCAGATCAGCCCTCCGGCCACGGCAGCGCTGCGGCTGGTGACCAGCCGGCGGCGCAGCAGCGCGTACCAGGCGGCGGCGGTGCCGGCGAGACAGCAGACGACCGCCACGCAGAACGCCGCCTGCGAGCCGAAGAGCAGGGTGACCGGGGTCAGCGGGACACCCAGGCCGAGCACCGAGGTGTTCGCCATGAGGTTGACCCCGTCGGGCGCGTTCAACCCGGCACTGTAGAGCGGGTTCTGCCCCTCCACCACCGCGTGGGCCGCGTGGGCCAGCATCCACTCGAAGAGGATCTGGTCACCCGCCTGGTGGAACAGCCGCCACGGGTGACCCCACTGCGTGCTGGTCAGCACCATGGCCAGGCCCAGATAGCCGACCACCACCAGCACGTCCGGAAGCCAGGCCGGCCGGGACGTACGGCCCGCCGCCGGAGTCGACGTGGCCGGGGACGTCGTCCCGGTGGTCATCAGACCGAGCGGTCGGTGAGCGCCCGGACGTCCCAGACCCAGACATCCAGCTCCTGGCGCCCCGGGCCGACCAACTCCTCGACCGTACGCCGCAGCGGCTCCGCGTTCTGCTGCCGCACCGGCAGCACCAGGATCGCCGCCCGCCAGTGCCGCAGCTCGTCGGTGAATCGACGGCGCTGCCGGTCGTCGAGCTTGGGCGTACGACCGGTCGTCGCCACCTCCTCCAGCATCTGGCCCACCCCACTGGGTCGGCCACCGAACCGTCCCGGGTCACCGGTGTTGCCGTTGCGGGGCGCGAGGAAGTACCCGCCGGGGATCTTGAAGTCGAGGTTGGTGGCCGCCGCCCAGCGCATGCCGTGCGTGTTGCCCATGCTGGGCACCGGGATCGGCACCAGCGTCTGGTCCGGCCCGACGTACGCCCGCCAGCGGTCGGCGGTGATGAAGTCCGGCACCGGTGGCCGGCCGACCATCCGCAGCGGCATCGGCGCGATCGGCAGCAGCGCGAACGCCAGGCCCGCGGCGGTGAGCATCCGTACGGTGCGCCGGTCGGCCGGGCGCAGCGCCCAGGCCCGCTCCACGGCGAGCGCGAGCAGCAGACCGATCACCACACTGGTGATCAGACCGAACCGGGTCGGCACCACGGCATCCAGCAGCGGCAGGTGGACCAACCACTGCCACGGCCCGGTGACCAGTTCCCGGTCCCACCAGGAGACCCGCTCGCCGAGGGAGAGCACGGCGAAGAACACGCCGGTCACCGCGAGCGCGCGGACGATCAGCTCCCGGCGCAGCCAGACCACGATGCCGATGGCGAGCATCGACAGGCTCCAGCCGAAGAAGGCGTTCTCCTCGGAGTAGTTGGGCGCCAGGTTGATGTTGGCTCGCTGGTTGCCGCCGAGGGTGGGCGAGCCGGGGGCGAAGAAGGCGGCGATGTCGTTGCCGTAGTCCTTCACCGCGTCGCTGAGCCCGTGGTAGGCCATCGGCCCGGCGAACTGCACGTACAGGGGGTACGCCAGCAGCGCCCCGGCCAGCAGCGCGCAGGTCACCACGCCCGCGCCCAGGGGCCGCCAGGCCGTCCGCCAGCGGGCCGGCTCCTGGACGAGCACGGCCAGCAGGAACACCCCGCAGGCCAGCGCCGTGAAGAGCAGGATCTCCTCGTTGATGAACGCCTGGGCGGTGACCAGCAGAGCGAGCAGCGCCCCGTCCCGGACCGGCCGGCGGGACCGGGTGAGGACCAGTACCCGCCAGACGATGAACGGCAGCAGGAACTGGCTGATGATGTTCGGGTGCCAACTGGCGTGCGAGAGCATCGCGGGCGAGAACCCGCAGAACCAACCGCCGACCGCCGCCGCGAGCGGGGTACGCACCAGGTGGCGGGAGAGCATGAGGTACCAGGCCATGGCGGTGCCGGCGAGACCGAGCGTCACCAGCACCACAAAGGAGACCGCCGGCCCGAAGAGCAGCGTCACCGGGACCATCGGGATGCCCAGCGCCAGCACGGCCGTGTTGGCCATCAGGTTGACGCCGTCGGGGTAGTTGAACTGCTCGGTGTAGAAGGGGTACTCGCCGTGCAGCACCACGCGTACCGAGTGGGCGAGGAAGAACTGCACCTGGGCCGGGTCCCCGGTGTAGAGCGAGGCCACCCGGCCGGACGGGTCCAACCAGATCCGGCTGGTCACCCAGAGCGCGGCGAGCAGGAACAGCCCGCCCACCGCGAGGTGCTGCCGGCGCCGAGTCCACCGCCACCGCCACCGCGTCGGTACGGCCGCAGTGTCCTCGGCCTGCGCCGTGTTCTCGGCCGGCGTCTCGTCTTCGGCCGGCGTCTCGTTCTCGGTCGGCGTCTCGTTCTCGGTCGGCGCTGCGGGCTCGACCGGCGCCTCGGTGGGGGCCGGCGCGGCGGTCTCGGCAGGCGCGGCGAGCGTGGAGCCGACGGAGTCGCGGGGCTCGGCCGGTGCGACGGATGTGCTGGTCAGCGCGGCGGGGCCGGCGAAAACGCCAACCGGAGTGCGGTAACTCACCATCTCATCGGAGCCGGCTGCGGCCTCCGGGTGCGGCGCGGGCAGGGCGCGGGACTCGGCAGGCGTCACAGTCGGCGGAGTCTACCGGAGCAACGAAAACACCCTAAAGCCCCGGTGGTGTCCAATGTGGTGGGTCGGGCGACGGCCACCTGAGGCCCCGCATCGGACATCTCGTACTATGGCGCTTTCCGACAGCGACGGCGAGGCGATCGGAGGCGGGCCAGGTGACTCCAGGCCGTCGGTACGGCAGGGCGCTTCCCGTCCTGCTGAGCGCGCTACTGGCCACCACGGCCTGCGGTCCGGTAGCGGACCGGAAGCCGCAGGACCTGCGGGTCGGGTACGACAGCCTGGACGGCGCGCTGGCAGTGTGGCCTCCCCGAGGCGACCTCTCGGATGACCGCGCGGCGACGGCAGCCATCACCCGGGCGGTGCGTGGCTGGCGGTCGCCGGCCGACGACCGCGCGCACCTACCCTCGTCCGGCATCCTCTTCTCCGGCCGGGTCGACGGCGCCCCGGTGGCCCTCGTGGCCGCCGACGTCCCCGGCGAGAGCGCGTCCTGGCTGCTGCAACTCACCCGCGACGGCGACCGGTACGCGGTGACCCGCGCCAGCGAGTACACCGACCCGGGTTACCTCGTCTACTCCGACGTACTGCCGGTGCAGACAGCCGGCGGCCGGCGTTACCTGGTCTCCGCCCGGGTGCAGACGCTGGTCGGGCCACAGAACCGGACGTTGACCGTCGCCGACGGCCTCAGCGCGCCGGTCGACGTGCCGTCCTGCACGGCTGTCGCGGTGATCGCGACCCTGCGGACCACCGAGTCACTGCCCCGTGGACGGGCCGCCGATCGGCTGCTCGACCTGGGCACCGGCACCGTCGATCCGCGCTACCCACTGGTCCGCGACGAGTCCGGCACGGGCCGGCGGGCACTCACCGGCCTGGACACCTGCGTGCTGGCGGGCGACCGGGGCCCGTTCGGCAGCATCCCGCGCCGGATCGGTGACCGGGAGGCGCCGCGCTCGGTGCCGACGTCCTGGCCGATGGCGAAGCTCACGGTTCGCTCGCTCGGCGAGGTCGCCCTCGGCGGTGGCGAGGCAGCCGAGTTGCAGCAGCTCAGCTGGGACACGGACGCCGGCGCGATGACCGCGGTGGTCTACCGGCCGGCCGACGGGAGCGCGCCTGTCGTCTCGCCCGCCGACCGGGCCACCCCGTTGCAGGCGTACCAGTTGCCGGTGCCCGGTCAGCCGCTGGTGGTGCTCAGCTGGCGCCCCACCCGGGACAGCTCCCTGTCCGTCCCACCGGGCACTCCCCTGCTGGTCGAACGCCCCGGCCTGGCGGTCATCCCCAGCCCGCCGCGCACCCAGACCTACAGCCTCGCCAACACCGACAAGACCCACTACCGCTCAGTAAAACCCAACTAACCCCACCCCCACCCCCGCGATCTTGCACTTTCTGTCCCGACAAGTAGGGCAAAGCACGCGTCGCGGCGACAGAAAGTGCAAGATCGCCGCAGCAGAGGGGGCAGGACCGGGGCGGGCGCGGAAACGCGACGGCGGGCGGCCCCGGGAGGGGTCGTCCGCCGTCGTTGCGCCGTGGATCAGTTCTGCGCGGAGGCGTTGCTGGTGGGGGTCAGGCGGTCCGGGGTGGCGTCCAGGCCGGAGATCCAGCCGGTGACGTCACGGGCCACATCCTGGGCGGTCAGGCCCAGGTCCGCGAGAATCTGAGCGCGGGTGCCGTGTGGGTGCCAGTCGGCCGGTACGCCCAGGTCCTTGAGCGGTACCCGGACGTCGGCGTCGCGCATCGCCTGGGCGAGCGCGTCGCCCACCCCGCCGACCCGGACGCCGTCCTCGACGCTGACCACGAGCCGGTGGCGGGCGGCCAGGTCGACCAGCTCCGCCGGGACCGGGCGCACCCAGCGCGGGTCGACGACGGTGACCCCGTAGCCCTGCTCGGCGACCCGGGCGGCCACCTCCATGCCCAGCTGGCCGAAGGAGCCGACGGCGACGAGCAGCACGTCGGTACGCGCCGACTCGGCCAGCACGTCGACCGGGCCGACCCGGCGCAGCGCCGGCAGGTCCGCGGCGACCGCACCGGTCGGGAAGCGCACCACGGTGGGGCCGTCGTCGACGGCCACCGCCTCGCGCAGCTCCTCCCGCAGCGTGGCGGCGTCGCGGGGAGCGGCGATCCGCAGCCCGGGCACCACCCCGAAGACCGACATGTCCCAGATGCCGTAGTGGCTGGGCCCGTCCGGGCCGGTGATGCCCGCCCGGTCCAGCACGAAGGTCACCGGCAGCTTGTGCATCGCCACGTCCAGCAGGACCTGGTCGAAGGCGCGGTTGAGGAAGGTGGCGTAGACCGCGACCACCGGGTGCAGGCCGCCGAGCGCCAACCCGGCCGCCGAGGTGGCGGCGTGCTGTTCGGCGATGCCGACGTCGTACACCCGCTCGGGGTACTTGCGGGCCAGCTTGGCGATGCCGGTCGGCTCGGCCATCGCGGCGGTGATGCCCACCACGTCCGGCCGCTCGTCGGCGACGGCCAGCAGCTCGTCGGCGAAGACGTGGGTCCACTTCACCGACGGGGCGGCCAGCAGCGCACCGGTCTCGACGTCGAAGGCGCTGCTGGGGCCGTGCAGGCAGTCCGCCTCGTCCTCCTCGGCCGGGCGGTAGCCGTAGCCCTTGCGGGTGACCGCGTGCACGATCACCGGGCCGCCGAAGTTCTTCGCGGCGCGCAGCGCCGACTCGACGGCGGCCACGTCGTGCCCGTCCACCGGGCCCACGTACTTGATGCCGAGGTCCTCGAACATGGCCTGCGGGGCGACGGCGTCCTTGATGCCCTTCTTGACCGCGTGCAGCACCTCGTACATCGGCTTGCCGACCAGCGGGGTCGAGCCGAGGGCGTCCTTGACGGTGTCGAGGACCTTCTCGTAGCCGGGGTTGAGCCGCAGCGAGGAGAGGTGGTCGGCGAGGCCGCCGATGGTCGGCGAGTAGGACCGGCCGTTGTCGTTGACCACGATCACCAGGGAGTTGCCGGCGGTGGCGATGTTGTTCAGCGCCTCCCAGCACATGCCACCGGTGAGGGCACCGTCGCCGACCACGGCCACGACGCTGCGCGCCTCACCGCGCAGGGCGTACGCCTTGGCCAGGCCATCGGCATAGGAGAGCGCGGTGGAGGCGTGCGAGTTCTCGATCAGGTCGTGCTCGCTCTCCGCCTGGCTCGGGTAGCCGGAGAGGCCACCGCGCTGGCGGAGCTTGTCGAAGCCGGCCTGGCGCCCGGTGAGGATCTTGTGCACGTACGCCTGGTGGCCGGTGTCGAACAGGAGCCGGTCCCGGGGGGAGTCGAAGACGCGGTGCATGGCCAGCGTCAGCTCGACCACACCGAGGTTGGGTCCGACGTGCCCGCCGGTGCGGGAGACCTTGGCGATCAGGAAGTCCCGGATCTCCGCGGCGAGGACGTCCAGTTCCTCGCCGGACATCCGCTTGACATCCTGCGGACCGCGCACCGTCTCCAGCAGCCGGCCGTGGTTGGCCGTGTCCTCTTCAACACTCATGACCGGAGAGTCTATCGGCCGGCCGGTACTCCGCAGCCTGGCCCGAGCCCCGCGCATCCGGACCGGGTCCGGACCCGGCGGTTGAGCACCTGGTCAGGCACCTCCCGGTCGGTTCCGGGCGATCCGGCGGCGCGCCTGGTCAGGGTCGGCCGCACCGCTGGTCAGGCCCGGATGCGCAGGCGGCGCGGCGGGTCGGCCGGGCTGCCGGGGTACGCCGGCCCGGCCGGTGTCCACGAACCGAGCACGGCACCCCGGGTGGCGCCGGTCACCGACGGGATCGAACCGGGCAGCCCGTGCCAGGACAACCAGCCGAGCAGCGCGAAGGCGTACGCCTCCTTGGCCTGCGCGGGGACACCCAGCTCGTCGCTGCCGCGCAACCGCCACCGGCCGGCGCCCAGGGCGCTGAGCCGTCCCAGCAGGGTGGGGTTGCGCACACCACCACCGGCGGCGACCACCTCGACCACACCGTGCCGGTCGCACTCGGCGGCGACCACCCGCGCGGTCAACTCGGTCAGCGTGGCCAGCAGGTCGTCCACCGGCACCGGCGCACCGAGCGCGGCAAGATGCCGGTCCAGGTAGCCGGCGTGGAACAGCTCCTTGCCGGTGGACTTCGGCGGCGCCGCCGCGTAGTACGGCTCGGCCAGCAGCGCGGCGAGCAGCCCGGGGTGCACCCGGCCGGCCGCGGCCCGCTCGCCGTCGAGGTCACACGGGCGGTCCAGGAAGCGTCGGGCCGCCGCGTCCAGCAGGGCGTTGGCCGGGCCCACGTCGTACCCGAGCACCGGGGCCCCCGGCGCGACCACGGTGAGGTTGGCGATGCCGCCGAGGTTCAGCGCCGCACGCGGCCCGGCGGCACCGTCGAGCAGCAGCGCGTCGAAGGCCGGCACCAACGGCGCGCCCTGCCCGCCGACGGCGATGTCCGCCGATCGCAGATCACTGAGCACCGGTACGCCGACCCGGGCGGCCACCCGGGCCACCGCGCCCAGTTGCAGGGTGCCCAGGGCCACCCCGTCGGCGATCCAGTGGAAGACCGTCTGACCGGGTGAGACCACCGCGTCGGCCCGCCCACCGGCCAGTTCGAGGCCGACCGCTGCCGCCTCGGCGAAGACCTCGCCCAGACGGTTGTCGAGCCGGCAGACGGCCTCGATGGTGGTGGCCGCCGGAGGCAGGAGCGCGGCGATCTCGGCGCGCAGCCCCTCGTCGTAGTCCAGGCCGCGGTGCCCCAGCGGACGCAGCCACAGGGTGTCCCCCTCGGTGGTGAACTCGGCAGCCACCACGTCCACCCCGTCGTACGACGTCCCCGACATCAACCCGACGATCCGCATCAACGAAGGGCCCCCGGTCGACTCTCGGAAGGCGGGAGCAGCAGCCCGACCAGCTCGTCGGTCCGGACGGCTCACAAGCCGTCCCACCGGCGAGCCGCCTGCCGCAGGGTGTCGCGGAGCACGGTGACGGCCGGGTTTCCCGGGGCGCCCCGGCGGACGGTGAGGTAGAGGGTGTTCAGCGGGGCCACTTCCGGTTCGTGGAGCTGCACGACCGTCCCGGAGTGCAGTGCGGGCGCGGCGATGTAGCGCGGCAGGACCGAGATCCCCGCGCCTGTGACCACCGCCTCCAGGACCGCCCGCAGGTCGGAGACGACGAACGCCACCGGATTCGGCGGGCGCCGGCCGAACTCACTGCGCCAGTAGCGCCGCACGATGGGCAGCTCGTCGGCATACGCCACCAGCGGGAGGTGCGCCAGCGCCGCCACCGGTTCCCGGCCCAGCCGCTCGGCGTCTACGGTGTGGGCCATCGCGGGCGGCGCGACGAGCACGAACTCCTCGTCCAGGAAGGCCTCCGCGTGGAGGGTGTCATGGGTGGGCCGTACCGCCGAAACGACCAGGTCCAGCCGGTCGGCCGCCAGTGCGGACAGCAGGTCGTCGGCGAGGCCGAGCACGGCGTGCACGCGTACCCCCTGCCGGGCCAGGTCGGCCAGTACCGGGGTGGCGCGGAGCGTCATGAACTCGGCGGCGGCACCGACGCGCACCGTCCCTCCGAGCAGCGGTTCGTCGGACGGTCCCAAAGCGCTGCGGAGCCCGTCCACGTGTCCGCTGACGCGTGTGGCAAGCATCGCTGCCCGCTGTGTCGGTGTCACGCCTCGGGAGGAGCGCACGAACAGGGGCTCGCCGAGCTGCTCCTCCAGGCGTGCGAGCTGGCCGCTCACCGCCGGCTGTGTGAACCCGAGGCGTTGCGATGCCGCCGACACTGACCCGGCCCGGTAGACCTCCAGGAAGGTCAGCAACAGATCGAGACTCGGCAGGCCGCCGCGTTTTTCCTGTACCACCCGCACAGCAAAGCACGAGGTTTGTCGTTCGTCCCGCCGCACCCGGGCCGCGACGCTCCTCCTGGCCGCGGCAGCCCTCCGTCCTCGGGCTGATCGTCTACGTGGGTCTCCTCGGCCTTGACGGGGGCACTGCCATAAGAATTCTTATGACCCGCTGGATGCGGCAGAACTAATTCCCAGGGAGGCTGGTGTTGCCACGAGCACTGCAGCCACCAAGCGCATGAAGCAAGGCTGCGACTCCCTCTCACACTGGAGTAAGACAATGCCGAAGATCCTGATGATCCTCTCGGGTGCGGACAGCATGACGCTGGCGGACGGTTCCTCGCATCCCACGGGCTACTGGGCCGAGGAGGTCGCCGCCTCCCACGAGGCTCTGATCGCCGCAGGAGCCGACGTGGCGGTAGCGACGCCCGGCGGGGTGATGCCGACCGTCGACGCGCTCAGCCTCGACGAGCGCGGAGGCGTTTCGGCGGAGGACGCGCGGCGGTTCCGTGCCTACCTCGACGGCATCGCCGATCAGCTCGGCACCCCGCTGCCCCTGGCCGAGGTGCGACTGGACGAGTACGACGCGCTCTACATTCCCGGTGGACACGCTCCGATGGTCGACCTCGCTGGTGACAGCGACCTGGGGCGCCTCCTCAACGACGCCAATGCACGGGGAAGGTTGGTGGCCGCCCTGTGCCATGGTGTGGCGGCGTTGCTCAGCGCGTCCCAGTTGGACGGCTCCTTCGCGTTCGCCGGCCGCGCCCTCACCTCGTTCACCGACGAGGAGGAGCGTCAGGGCGGCCTCGGCGACAACACCCCGTACTTCGTGGAGAGCCGCCTCCGTGAGCAGGGAGCCGACGTCCGGACCGGCGCACCGTGGAGCGACACGGTCGTCACCGACGGCAACCTCGTGACCGGGCAGAACCCGCAGTCCAGCACGTCCACAGCCCAGGCGGTCCTCAAGGCTCTCGCCGGCTGACGAGGCTGACCGTGCCCGCGCGGCGGAGGGCTACGCGGTCGCTTGGCCGCACATCGCCCGTCACCTTCTGCCCACCATGTACCCGGCCATGTCGGGCGGCCTCATCTGAGATGAGAACCCCATGACCGATAACGCCCTGAACAAGGAACTGGACCACATCGCGATCCGCGCCTACGACCTCGACGCCTCGGTCGAGTCAACGTCCTCAGCGGGGTGCGGCTGGCGCGTCAGTACATGCCGGGGATGATGGAGCGCGGTTTCGGACGCGTGGTGTTCGTCTCCAGTGAGACGGCTGTGGACACCCCGCTGGACATGGTCCACTACGGCGTGACCGAGACCGCGCTGCTGGCGGTGGCCAGCGGGCTGGCAAGGCGGCGGCAGGCACCGGCGTCACGGTCAACTCTGTGCTGCCCGGTCCCACGCACACCGAGGGCATCGAGGAGTACATCACCGCTCTGATTCCCGAGGCGGCGTCCTTCGACGCCGCGCAGCGGGAGTTCATCGCAAGCTACCGCCCGACGTCGCTGCTACAGCGGTTGATCCGGCCGTCCGAGGTCGCCGACCTGATCGTGTTCGCCAGCTCTGCGCAGGCGTCGGCGACCACGGGCGCCGCGCTGAAGGTCGAGGGCGGCACCCTCAACTCCCTCACCCCGTGACGCACAACGGGAGACCTGGTGTGGTTTCGCGCCCGAACCCCGCTGGGTCTCCCGCCCGTACTCCTCGCCGGAGGATCACGCTCCGCACCCTTCACGGGCCGTCGCCGATCCACACCAGTGACAAGGCACCGTCCCGGCTGCCAGAGAGGCGCCAGCAGCAGGCGAGCCAATCGAAGTCGCAGGTCAAACGGCCTTTGCGGCCGGTTGAAGGATCGCGACGCACTCCACGTGCTGCGTCATCGGGAACAGGTCGAAAACGCGCAGCGCCTCCAGCCGCCAGCCCAGCTCGGCGAACGTCCGCACGTCCCGGGCGAAGGCGGCCGGGTCGCAGGCCACGTACGCGACCGCCCGCGGGCCGGCGGCGGCCAGTGCGCGCACCACCGGGGCGCCCGCGCCGGAGCGCGGCGGGTCGAGCACCACCACGTCGACCGGGCCGGTGATCCGTCGGCGGGCCAGCGCGGTCTCCACCCGGGCCGACACCACCTCGACCGTGGGCAGGTCGGCCAGGTTCTCCCGGGCGGCGGCGACGCCCTGCGCCGCGGCCTCCACGAGGGTCACCCGGCCGGTCGCACCGACCCGAGCGGCCAGCCCGGCGGCGAACAGCCCGGCGCCGCCGTAGAGGTCCCAGGCGACCTCGCCCGGCTGTGGGTCGAGCAGCTCCAGCACCGCCGTGGACAGGGTGTCCGCCGCAGCCGGGTGCACCTGCCAGAACGCGGACGCGGGCAGCGTCCAGTCCCGTCCGGCGGCCACCTCGCGAACCTCGGTCGGCCCGCTCACCGGGGTGGGCACGCCGTCGCGGACCTCGGTGACGGTCACGTCCCCGCCGGTGCTGGCGACGGTCTCCACCGCCTCGGCGGCGGTCCAGTGCGCGCCGGTCGGGGTGAGCACCGGCAACTGCTGGATGGCCGGATGGGCGATCCGGCAGCGGTCGATCGGCACCACCTCGTGCGAGCGGTGTTTGAGCAGGCCGGCCCGGTCCGCGGCGTCCACCGCGTAGCGGACCCGGGAGCGCCAGCCCAGCAGCCCGCCGGGCAGCGCCTCGACCCGGACGCCGAGCCGGTCCAGTTCGGCGTCGGTCAGCCCGCCGAGGCGGACCAGCTGTTCCCGCACCACGGCGGCCTTCCAGGCCAGTTGCGCGTCCGGGGCGACGTGCTGCAGGTCGCAGCCACCGCAGGCGCCCGGCTTCGCGTACGGGCAGGGCGGCTCGACCCGGTCCGGTGAGGGCTCCAGCACGGTCACCGCGTCGGCCCGGACGAACCCCCGGTGCACCTCGGTGACCTCGACGACGACCCGTTCACCGGGCAGCGCGTGCCGAACGAAGACCACCTGCCCGTCCACCCGCGCCACGCAGTGCCCGCCGGGGGCGACCGCGTCGACGGTCAGCTCGACCCGTTCCGCCTCGGCCAGGCCACGCTCGGGTGCCGAGGGTGCCGAGGGTGCCGAGGGCGTCGCGGTCCCCTGCCCGCCCGGCTCAGTCACGGCCGTTCCCCGCTGTTCCGCTGTCCACCGGACCACCCTCGCCGGGCGACGGGGCGGAGACCACCGGCGGGGCGGCGACCAGCGGTGGCACCGCGCCCCGCGGCCCCCGCGCCGGGGTCCGGGACAGCATGGCGTCCAGCCGGTCCAGGTTCTTGCTCGCTGTCGACGCGAGCTGCCACGGCACGCTGACCACCATCACCCCCGGTTCGAAGAGCAGCCGGCCCTTGAGGCGCAGGGCGCTCTGGTTGTGCAGCAGGTTCTCCCACCAGCGGCCGACCACGTACTCGGGGATGAAGACGGTGACCACGTCCCGGGGCGACTTGCGGCGGGTGGAGGCGACGAAGTCCAGGATCGGTCGGGTGATCTCCCGGTACGGCGAGTCGATCACGGTGAGCGGGATGGCCATCTCCCGCCGCTCCCAGTCGGCCTGCAGGTCCCGGGTGTCCTTCTCGTCCACGTTCACGGTCACCGCGGTGAGCGTGTCCGGCCGGGTGGCGCGGGCGTACGCGATGGCTCGCAGGGTCGGCTGGTGCAGCTTGCTGACCAGCACGATCGCGTGGTTGCGGGCGGGCAGCACGGCGCGCCCCTCGTCCGGCGGGGTCAACTCCCGGGCGACCCGGTCGTAGTGCCCACGGATGGCCAGCATCAGCACGTAGATCACCGCCATCGCGGCGATCGCGATCCAGGCGCCGAGCAGGAACTTGGTGACCAGCACGATCACCAGCACCGTGCCGGTCAGGCCCGTGCCGAACGTGTTGATGGCCCGGGAACGGTACATCCGGCGGCGTGCCTCCGGGTCCCGCTCGGTTCGCAGGTGCCGGTTCCAGTGCCGGATCATGCCGGCCTGGGAGACGGTGAACGAGACGAAGACGCCGACGATGTAGAGCTGGATGAGCCGGGTCACCTCGGCCTGGAAGCCGACGATCAGCACGATCGCGAAGAGGGCGAGGAAGACGATGCCGTTGGAGAACGCCAGCCGGTCGCCGCGGGTGTGGAACTGCCGGGGCAGGTAACGGTCCTGCGCGAGGATCGAGCCGAGCACCGGGAAGCCGTTGAACGCGGTGTTCGCGGCCAGGAACAGGATCAGCGCGGTCATCCCGGCCACGACGTAGAGCAGGATCGAGCCGGAGCCGAAGACCGTCTCGCCGAGCTGGGTGGTGACGGTCTTCTGCACGTACCCCTCGGGGCCGGAGACGATCTGGAGGGCCGGGTCCTCGACGAACTGCAGGTGGGTCAGCCGGGCCAGCCAGATGATCCCGACGAGCAGGCTCACCGCGATCGCACCCAGGAGCAGCAGCGTGGTGGCCGCGTTGCGGCTCTTCGGCGCCTTGAACGCCGGCACGCCGTTGGAGATCGCCTCGACTCCGGTGAGCGCGGCGGCGCCCGAGCTGAACGTCCGTAGCAGCAGGAAGATCAGCGCGAAACCGGTCACGCTGTGCTCTGCCTGGATCACCAGGTCGGCGCTCGGCGCGCGGAGTTCGTCGCCCAGCACGAAGACCCGGACCAGCCCGGTGAGCAGCATTCCGCCCATCACGATCACGAAGCCGTAGGTGGGGATGGCGAACGCGGTGCCCGACTCGCGCAGCCCGCGCAGGTT
This sequence comes from Micromonospora sp. CA-259024, assembly GCF_050936255.1. NCBI lineage: Bacteria > Bacillati > Actinomycetota > Actinomycetes > Micromonosporales > Micromonosporaceae > Micromonospora > Micromonospora sp. CA-259024. Next base: position 3,928,458 of record NZ_JBNJND010000001.1, read on the forward strand.
GACCGCGGTCAGCAGGACCACCGCGATCACCGCGATCATGACCTTGTGGGTGGCTACGAACGGCACCACCGAGCCGAGGTTGGCCACCCCGGAGGAGACCGACACCGCCACCGTGAGCACGTAGTCGACGAGCAGGGCGCTGGCCACGCCGACACCGAACTTCGGGCCCAGGTTGACCGTGGCCACCTCGTAGTCGCCACCGCCCGAGGGGTAGGCGTGCACGTTCTGCCGGTAGCTGGCCACCACGGTCAGCATGACCACGACCACCGCCAGCGCGATCCATGGCGAGAAGACGTACGCCGAGGCTCCGGCGATGGAGAGGGTCAGCAGGATCTCATCGGGCGCGTACGCGACGCTGGACAGCGCGTCGGAGGCGAACACGGGCAGCGCGATGCGCTTCGGCAGGAGGGTGTGCTGCAGTCGGTCGGACCGGAACGGTCGACCGAGGAGCAGTCGCTTCAACAGCGAGGTGGGACTGGCCACGAACGCCAAGAGTACGACCACCGTGGCGGGAGCGCGGGGGTGGGCGATCTCGGCCGTTTGGCACGACGGGGTACGGTCGGTCCCCGCTCCCCACCGGGACGTGGCAGGCTCGCACTCGGAAGGCCACCGGCAGCGGGAGCGGTACGCACCTTGGGAGGGACAGCGTGCACGTCGTGATCATGGGGTGTGGCCGGGTCGGGTCGACCCTCGCCCACAGCCTGGAGTCCCGAGGGCACTCGGTGGCGGTGATCGACCAGGACGCCGACGCCTTCCGTCGGCTCGGCCCCGACTTCGCCGGGATCACGGTGACCGGGGCCGGCTTCGACGGTGAGGTGCTGCGAGAGGCCGGCATCGAGCGCGCGGACGCCTTCGCGGCGGTGTCGAGCGGTGACAACTCCAACATCATCTCGGCTCGGCTGGCCCGCGAGACGTTCGGCGTGTCCCGGGTCGCCGCCCGCATCTACGACCAGCGCCGGGCGCAGGTCTACGAGCGGCTGGGCATCCCCACCGTGGCGACCGTGCGCTGGACGGCCGACCGGATGCTGCGGCACCTGGTGCCGGAGGGCAACGTGGAGATCTTCCGCGACCCCACGAGCACTGTGTCGATCGTCGAGGTGCCGGTGCACAAGGAGTGGATTGGCCGGTCGGTACGCACGCTGGAGGACGCGGCCGGCGCGCGGGTGGCCTACCTGATCCGCTTCGGCATCGGCACGCTGCCCACCGGCTCCACCGTCGTGCAGGAGGGTGACCAGGTGTTCATGCTGGTCAGCGATGACATCGTGGCGACGGTCACGTCGGTGGCGGCGACGCCGCCGGAAGGGGGGCAGTGAGCCATGCGGGTCGCCATCGCGGGTGCGGGCAACGTGGGCCGCTCGATCGCCCAGGAGCTGATCGACAACGGCCACCAGGTGATGCTGATCGAACGCCAACCCAAGATGCTGCGCCCTGACCGGGTGCCGGCCGCCGAGTGGGTGCTGGCCGACGCGTGCGAGCTGGCCAGCCTTGAGGAGGCCAACGTCGCCGGGTGCGACGTGGTGGTCGCGGCGACCGGCGACGACAAGGTCAACCTGGTGCTCTCACTGTTGGCCAAGACCGAGTTCGCGGTGCCCCGCGTGGTCGCCCGGGTCAACCGGGCCGAGAACGAGTGGCTGTTCACCGAGCAGTGGGGCGTGGACGTCGCGGTGAGCAAGCCGCGGGTCATGGCCGCGCTGGTCGAGGAGGCGGTCACCGTCGGCGACCTGGTCCGGTTGATGACCTTCCGGCAGGGCGAGGCGAACCTGGTCGAGATCACCCTGCCGCCGACCGCGCCCTACGTCGGTCAGCCGATCCACGCGGTGCCGCTGCCCCGCGACGCCGCGCTGGTGGCGATCCTGCGCGGCAAGCGGGTCCTGGTGCCCAGCCCGGACGACCCGATCGAGGCCGGCGACGAGTTGGTCTTCGTCTGCACCGCCGAGGTGGAGGACCAGGTCCGTGCGGTGATCCTCGGGCCGGACAGCGTCGAGCGGACCCGCGGGTCACGCTGAGCCGGGCGGACGCGCGCTGGGCGGCCGGGTGGCCGGGTGGCCCAGCGCCGCTCAGGCGCCGGGCAGCGGGGTGGGCTGTGGCTCCCGGGTGACCCGGCGCACCGTCCACACCGTGATCAGCAGCAGCAGCGCGTACGGCGGGTAGCCCAGGACCAGCCGGGCCAGGCCCAGCGCCGTGTCCTGGTGGGCCAGGTAGAGACCGGCCTGCACGCCCACCTTGGCCAGCCAGACCACCCCCCAGAGCACGGTCAGCTGGGTGAAGGTGCGCACCAGCTTCGGGTCGTGCCGCCACTCCGAGCGGCCCTTGGCGACGAGCACCGACCAGATCCAGCCCACCAGCGGCTGCCGGATGGCCGCCGAGACCAGCAGAGCGATGCCGTAGCCGATGCCGTAGAGGATGCCGGGGAGGTAGAAGTCCCGTTCGTCGCCGGTGCGCCAGGCGATGGCCGCCCCGACGCCGACGCCGAACAGCCCGTTGACGGCGTGCCGGATCGGCCGGCGCTGGGCCAGCCGCAGCCCGGCGATCAGCAGCGCGACCGCGACCGAGGCGATCACCGCCGGCCGCAGCTCGCCGATGATGTTGGCGATGACGAAGACCACGACCGGGATGCTGGACTCGACCAGCCCTCGCCAGCCGCCGAGCTGATCGGCCATCTGCTCGGCGATCGTCGGCAGTCGCTCCTCGTCCTCGGGGCCGGTCTCCGGCTGTGCCGCCCGGTCCTGTCCCGTCGTCATCGCCGGCCTTCCGTTCGCAGCGCCCTCACTTCGGCAAGTCCAGCTCGTAGTAGGGGTTGTAGATGACCTTGTGGTCGTCACGCACCGCCACCCGGCCACGGGCGGTCAGGTGCCGGCCCGGCTCGATCCCGGCGATGTGCCGTCGACCCAACCAGACCAGGGTGACCACGTCGGTGCCGTCGTACAGGTCGGCCTCGAGGGTGGGCAAATTGGTGCGCGGCGTGTAGACCACCGTGCGCAGCCGGCCAGCGACCGAGACCAGCTGACCCCGGGAGCACTGCTGGGCCGGGATGCCGCCGCACTCGGCGCTCTCCCGGCGCAGCTCCTGCGCGTCGATCTCGGCCTCGCTGGCGGTGAACCGTTGCAGGATCCGCCGCAGCGACACCCGGCTCTCGTCGGTCGTCATGACCTCCGCGTCACCCTCTCCACGCTCGCCGAACCCGGCCGGCCCCGGCGGCGCCGGAACCGTGCCGCCAGCGTACGCCGACGGGGCTGGTTCCGGCGGGCCGGTGCGCGCGGGTCAGACCTGGCGCGGCTCGGCGGCGTCGGCGCCGGCCTCGGCCTGGTCCGCGATCTCCCGGGGCAGCCGCAGCGGCAGCGGCTCCCGGACCGGCTTCGCTTCCTGGCCACGGTCGACCACCAGGCCGTCCAGGCACTCGACGAGCGGCCCGGCCGCGGCCGGATCGGTGGCCACCGGGCCCTGGAACACACCGCGGACCATCCAGCGCGGCCCGTCGACGCCGACGAACCGCAGGTTCGTCGGACCGTCCGGGGTACCCACCTGGGCGTGCAGCTCCGGGCCGTACTCGCCCTCGACCTCCTGCGCGCTCGCCCCATCGCGGAGCAGCGACTGGCGGATCTCCTCGCGCACCTCGTCCCAGATCCCCTCGGACCGGGGGGCGGCGAAGACACCCAGCTGGAGAGCGTTGTCCCCGTGCACCAGCACCACCTGCTGGATCACGCCCTGCGGGTCGGCCTGCACCCGCACCTCCACCTCGGCGATCGCCGGGATGTGCAGGCTACCCAGGTCGAGCCGCTGCACGTCGGCGTAGCTCTCGGAGATGTCGTACGGGCCGCGCACCAGCGCCGGCGCCGCGTCGCCCTGGTCGGGGACCTCGGCGGCCCGCTCGTCGCGGGTGCCCCGCTCGGCGTCGACCCGCTTTCGGGAGAAGATCACTGCGCCCACCCTCCGCTGTTCACACTCACCCTGCCACCTCTTCCGTCCGCCCGCGGCCCGGCTCGTCTGGCCGCTGCTCGACCCGGTCCTGGCCCGCCGGCGACGGCACCAGCCCGGCGTGCCCACCGGTGGACCCGTGCCCACCGGTCCCGCGCCGGGACGCGGGCAGCTCGGCCACCGGTTCGAACCGCGCCCGTGCGACCCGCTGGACCACGAGTTGCGCGATCCGGTCGCCGCGGGAGATCTTCGCCGGCACATCCCGATCATGGTTGATCAGGTTGACCAGGATCTCACCCCGGTAGCCGGCGTCGACCGTACCGGGCGCGTTGAGCACCGTCACGCCGAGCCTGGCGGCCAGACCGGAGCGGGGGTGGACCAGGCCCACGTACCCCTCCGGCAGGGCGATGGCGACGCCGGTGGGCACCAGGGCGCGGCCACCGGGTGGCAGCTCCACGTCGGCGGCCGCCACCAGGTCGGCCCCGGCGTCGCCGGGGTGGGCGTACGTGGGCAGCGGCAGCTCGGAGTCGAGCAGCTGTACGGGCACGGGTACGACGTCGGTCACGGGTCCCCTCTCCTGTCCGGTTCTCGGGGTGACCCTGCCATCCTGCCGGTTCGCCGAGCCGCCGTGCGCCGTACCCTCGCAGGAGTGAGCATGTCGCCCTCCCCGTCCGCCGATCAGCCGCCGGTCGCCGCCCGCACGGCGTACGCCGAACGGCTGGATCTTCCGTGGTGGCTGTGGCTGGTCGCGCTGCTGGCCGCCGCGCTGCTGGCCGCCGAGATCTGGATGGGCGCCTCCGGCGTCCGCGCCTGGCTGCCGTTCGCGGTGCTGCTGCCGCTCACCGCGGTCGGGTTGTGGTGGCTGGGCCGGGTCCGGGTCGCGGTCACCGACTCCGAGCTGCTGGTGGACGACGCCCGCCTGCCGGTGCGCTTCGTGGCCGACGTGGTGCCACTGGACGTGGCCGGTCGCCGTGAGGTGCTCGGGGTTGGTGCGGACCCGCTCGCCTTCGTGGTGCAGCGACCGTGGGTCAGCGGCGCCGTGCAGGTGGTGCTCGACGATCCGGCCGATCCGACCCCGTTCTGGGTGGTGAGCACGCGACACCCGGTCGAGCTGGCCGACGCGGTGCTGACCGCGCGGGACGCCATCCGCCCGCGCGTCGACCGGGCGGCCGGCGACCCGGCCTGATCGCGCCGTGGGCGGCCGTCAGGTGCCGGTCGGCGGGCCCGGCAGGGCCTGCGGCGGCGCGGGCCGGGCGATGCCCCGTCTGCGCAGGTCGACCTGAAGCTGGCCGGCCATCTGCTGCGTGGCCCGGCGGTTGAGGAAGCTGGCCACCGCCGCGCCGGTCAGGAACGGGCCGAGCGTGGTGAGGTTGCGGCCGAAACGCCGCAGCAGCATGTCGCGCAGTTCCTTGCGGGCGGCGGTGCCGAGCACCGCGCCCACCCCCACGCCGGGCACCATCGGGTTGACCCCGCGCTGGGTGGCCCAGGAGTGCACCAGGGCGACCGCCCGTTGGCTGCTGCCGCTCGGCAGCGCCACACCGTGGAGCTCGTGCAGCTCACCGACCAGCTTCAGCTCCACCGCCACCACGGCGACGGTCTCGGCGGCGAGCAGTACCGGAGCGGAGAGCAGGGTCGGGGCGACCGTCCACTCGACGGCGGCGACTCCTCCGCCGGCCGCGCCGATCGCGGCGGTGGTCCGGGACGCGTTGCGGATCAGCCTGTCGGCCAGGGCGTCGTCGTCCAGGCCGGGGAAGTGCCGGCGCAGGGTGTCCCGGTCCCGCACAGGTACGTGCGGGGCGATCTCCGCGACGGTGTCGACCATCCAGCGCACGGCGGCGCGGGGTTTGAACAGGTCGGAGATGCCCCGGGCACGGGCCTGACCAACCATGCGGGTCAGCAGTTGACGGCGTCGGGCCGGCGCGATGTCGTCCGCGGTCAACGCCGCGACGGTGGCGCCGAGGTCATCCGTGCCACCCTCGGTGGCACCGAGTTTGTCCGTGCCGCCCTCGGTGGTGCCGCCTCGATCGCTCATGGCTCGGACCTCCCGGTGCTGTGGCTACCCGCTACGAGTCAAGCAGGTACCCACCGCTGCCGCATGCCTACACCGGCAGCGGCGGCCCCGTTCAGGGAGCCGCCGCCGGTGTCGTGAATGTCAGACGCACTCGCGGCAGATCAGCTCGCCGTTACGCTCGACTGCCAGCTGGCTACGGTGGTGGACCAGGAAGCAGCGGGCGCACCGGAACTCGTCCTGCTGCATCGGAAGCACCTTGACCGTGAGCTCCTCGTCGGCCAGATCGGCACCGGGCAGCTCAAAGCTCTCGGCCACCTCGGCCTCGTCGACGTCCACCGCGCCCGACTGTGAGTCGACGCGCCGTGCCTTGAGCTCTTCCAGGCTGTCCTCGCCGAGGTCGACCTCGTCGCGACGCGGGGCGTCGTAGTCGGTGGCCATCGGTTGTCACTCTCCCATATCGATGTTGTCGCTTCCGGTTGTAACGCCGGACGACGCTGTTTCGGTTCCGCTGGCCGGCCACCACTTGTGTCGGGCACCCGACCCGAGGACCGAACGGGTCGAGCTCGCTGGGGCGACTCCCCTGCGAGCGCGGAACCTTACCCCCCCTTGGGCGAGGCATGTATACCGCCCTTGCGGCTGAGATGTACGCCCCCGCACGCGAAGTTGTTCCCAATGTGATTCAGGCGACACGAAGATAGGGGTAGTAGTACCCGGTTCGCGGTCGGCGCGCCGGCATGTCGGGCTGTTTCCACGCGACGGCCGGACAACCGTTAACCTCAGCGGCGTATTCGACGGCCGGCGGCCAGTCCGATCGTTGCCGGCCGCCGCCACCCACCTGATGTCCCGGGAGCGCCCAGATGAGTTTTGCGCGAGTGCGAGCACTCGTCGTCGTCGGCCTGCTGGGGGTGCTGGCCCTGGCATTCGTGGTCACCGCGATCGTCCGGGACAGCCAGGGGAAGGCAGGCACGGCCGAGGGCTGCCCGGACGGTTGGCCGCTGGCCGACGTGACCCTGCACGAGCCCAAGGACGTCAAGATCAATGTGTTGAACGCGACCGACGAGCCCGGCCGGGCCGGCAGCGTCGCGGACGACTTCCGCAACCGCAAGTTCCAGGTCAAGAAGGTCGGCAACGCCCCCAAGGGGATCGACGACGTGGCGGTCCTGCGGTACGGCCCGAAGGGTGTCGGCTCCGCGCACCTGCTGCAGGCGTACTTCCTCAACAACGCCGTGCCGGGCTACGACGAGAAGCGCACCGACGACGTCGTGGACGTGGTGTTGGGCAACGGCTTCCAGCAGCTCGCCACCACGACCGAGGTCAACCAGTCCCTCGGTGACATCGGCGCGCCACGGGCACCCAAGGGCTCCTGCCCGTCCCCGGTCGCCAAGTGACGGCGTAGCCGGTCCGCCCCACCGCCGGGTCGACCGGTCAGGGGCCGCCGGCGGCGTCCAGCGCGGCCAGCCGGTCGTGCAGTGGCGCGAAGAGCGCGGGCGGGGCCGCGACCACCAGGTCCGGCCCCGGCGGCCCACCGGCCAGGCCGGCGACCCGCACACCCGCCTCGGCGGCCACCAGCCCGCCGGCCGCCAGGTCCCAGGCGGCGAGACCCTTCTCGAAGTACGCGTCGAGCCGGCCCTCCGCGACCAGGCAGAGGTCCAGCGCGGCCGCGCCGAGCCGGCGGATGTCCCGTACGTGTGCGATCAGCCCCGCCACCACCTGCGCCTGGTGCGCGCGGCGGGCCGCGTCGTAGCCGAAGCCCGTGCCGACCAGCGCCTGCCCCAGGTCGGCCTCGCCGGAGCAGCGCAGCCGGATTCCGTCGCGCCAGGCGCCACCGCCGGCCGTGGCGGTCCACTCCTCGCCGGTGCTCACGTTGCGCACCACGCCGGCGACCACCACCCCGTCCACCTCCGCGGCCAGCGACACCGCGCTGTACGGCAGCCCGTACAGGTAGTTGACGGTGCCGTCGATGGGGTCGACGATCCAGCGCACGCCGCCCGACGCGACCGGCCCGGTGTCCACCGTGCCGTACTCCTCGCCGAGCACCGCGTCGTCGGGCCGTACCCGCTTCAGCGCGTCGAGCACCTGCCGCTCGACCGCCCGGTCGGCCGCGGTGACCACGTCGGTGACCGTGCTCTTGGTCGCCGCCACCGACACGCCCTCGACACGCATCCGATACGCGGTGGCGGCCGCGTCGCGGGTAACGTCGAGGGCGATCGCCAAAAGTTCCAGTGGTGACGGCGCCGAACGGTCCATCCCAACGTCCCCTTCCCGCGCGACCGGGGTGTTCCGGGTCACGCGCGAGTATCATCCTTACAAAGTCCACATCAGCGCCGAATCGGCGGTCCCACCGCCGTTACGCAGTGCGGCGCAGGATGATCGCCGCAGACGGCGTTACAATTCACCCCTGCCCACGCGCCACGGACCGCCGACCCCCGGCCGGTCCGCGACACGAGGGTCCCTCAACCACATCGCCCGGCCCGGTTGCCCCACGCTGTGCCGGACGACCCGGCCGTGCCCGCTCTTCGCCTCCGGAAGGTCATTCGTGACAGAACCCCGCCAGACCGGCGCCGACGTTCGCTCGCTCACCGACACCCTGATCGCCCACGCGCAGAGCGCCGGTGGTCAGCTCACGTCGGCCCAGCTCGCGCGCACCGTCGAGTCCGCCGAGGTGACTCCGGCCCAGGCCAAGAAGATCCTGCGGGCGCTCTCCGAGGCGGGAGTGACCGTAGTGGTGGACGGCTCGGCGAGCACTCGCCGCCGTGTCGCCGCCGCCCGCTCGACCACGCCGGCGTCCCGGGCCACCACCGCCAAGACCACCAAGAAGGCCGCCGCGCCGGCCCCGAAGCAGGCGCCCGCATCCGACGACGCGCCGTCGACGCCCGCTCCTCGGAAGGTGGCCGCGGCCAAGGCCACCGGCAGCACCGCCGCGGCGGCGACGCCCGCGAAGGCAACCCGGTCGACCCGGGCCACCAAGGCGACGGTTGCCGCCGCTGCCGGCGCCAAGCCGACCAAGGCCACCGGCAAGGCCAAGGGCGAGGGCGCCGAGGGCGAGATCGACCCGGAGGAGCTGGCCGCCGCGATCGAGGACGTGGTGGTCGAGGAGCCGGCCGAGCTGGCCCAGGCCGCCGAGACCGACGCCGCCGCCTCGGCGACCGACAACGACTTCGAGTGGGACGACGAGGAGTCCGAGGCCCTCAAGCAGGCCCGGCGGGACGCCGAGCTGACCGCCTCCGCCGACTCGGTCCGCGCGTACCTGAAGCAGATCGGCAAGGTTCCGCTGCTCAACGCCGAGCAGGAGGTGGAGCTGGCCAAGCGGATCGAGGCCGGGCTGTACGCCGCCGAGCGGCTGCGTGCGGCCGACGAGGGCGAGGAGAAGCTCGTCCGGGAGATGGTCCGTGACCTGGGCTGGATCTCCCGTGACGGCGAGCGGGCCAAGAACCACCTCCTGGAGGCGAACCTCCGACTGGTGGTGTCGCTGGCCAAGCGGTACACGGGGCGCGGCATGGCCTTCCTCGACCTGATCCAGGAGGGCAACCTCGGCCTGATCCGCGCGGTGGAGAAGTTCGACTACACCAAGGGCTACAAGTTCTCCACGTACGCCACCTGGTGGATCCGCCAGGCGATCACCCGCGCGATGGCCGACCAGGCCCGCACCATCCGCATCCCGGTGCACATGGTCGAGGTCATCAACAAGCTTGGCCGCATACAGCGCGAGCTGCTCCAGGATCTGGGCCGCGAGCCCACTCCGGAGGAGCTGGCCAAGGAGATGGACATCACACCGGAGAAGGTGCTGGAGATCCAGCAGTACGCCCGGGAGCCCATCTCTCTGGACCAGACCATCGGTGACGAGGGCGACAGCCAGCTCGGTGACTTCATCGAGGATTCCGAAGCCGTGGTCGCGGTCGACGCGGTCTCGTTCTCGCTCCTGCAGGACCAGCTCCAGCAGGTGCTGCAGACGCTCTCCGAGCGTGAGGCGGGTGTGGTACGCCTGCGCTTCGGCCTGACCGACGGCCAGCCGCGGACGCTGGACGAGATCGGCCAGGTCTACGGGGTGACCCGGGAGCGGATCCGGCAGATCGAGTCCAAGACGATGTCCAAGCTGCGTCACCCGTCCCGGTCGCAGGTCCTCCGGGATTACCTGGACTGAGCGGGTTTCGTCAACCGAACGTGTCGTTTTGACCACCTGGTGTGCAACACCAGATGGTGATCGTCCGGATGCACGAATGTGATCGTTGACGTGGCACCCTGGATGCACGGCACACTGTCCCTGCCAGGTGTGACCTCGGTCCCCCGCGGGCACACAGGGAAGGCAGTGCCGAGCAAGGGTGTTGCACGATAGGTGAGCAACGACCGAAGAGATTGTTCATCGGTGACGACCAGAGGAGGAAGGCGATGACCCCGACCCTCACGCCGCCGCCCGAGACGGTGGCGCCCCCAGCCGCCGATGAACGGTGCGACCGCTGCAATGCTGCCGGGAAGCTCCGGATCACTCTGGCGGGTGGGAGCGAGCTGGTGTTCTGCGGGCACCACGCGAACAAGTACGCGGAGGATCTCGTGAAGATCACCGAGCGGTTCGCAACGGAGCCCGATTTCAGCTGGCGTGGCGCCGATCTGATGGCGAACTAAATCCGCAAACCGACATAGCCGGCCGGAGGCACCCCGAGGGTGTCTCCGGCCGGCTTTTCTCTGCCCGATACCCGCGCCGCGCGCCCCGTGCCATGCGCCCCGCAGAGGGCATCCGCGGCGTCCTGGGCAGGCAATCTCCGGTGCCGCCCAGGACACACCCCCGTGAACCACTCGGTTTCGCTGAAGTCGGGCCTTCCACCTCGCTCGGACACCGCAGTTTGGAAGAAGCCGAGTGGATCACGCCGCAAGCGCGGACGCAGGTCACCCCAAGCACGGGCACGCCACCCCAAGCGCGGACGCAGGTCACCCGAGGCGCAGCGCCGCCCGGCCCGGTCAGCGCCGCTTGGTCCGAGCCGCTTGGTCCGAGCCCACGTGCGTCGGATGGTGCCGTTTGAGGTGGGCGGGCCCAGAGGGCTGCGTTGTGACGATGCTTTCCGCACGCTGCTCGCCGGTGGGGTGGGCGGGTCTAGAGGGTCTGCACGGTGGCGATGCGTTCCTCGAGCTGCTCGATGGTGGCCTGGGCGCTCGGAGGGCCACCGCAGAGTCGGCGCAACTCGGCGTGGATCTTGCCGTGTGGCTGGCCGGTGCGGTGGTGTCGGGCGGCCACCAGAGCGTTCAGTTGGCGCCTGAGTGCCACTCGACGCTGAGCGGCACTCATGGGTGCGGGTGGCGCCACGGTGGGCGCACCGGCCGGCTGAGCGGCCCGCTCGGCGGTACGGCGGCGCTGGGCGGCGAGTTGTTCGGCCTGCCGCTTCGTCAGGAGCAGGGAGACCTGGTCGGCGGTGAGCAGGCCGGGCAGGCCGAGGTATTCCTCTTCCTCGGGGGTGCCCGCCTGGGCCGCGGTGCCGAACGACGCCCCGTCGAAGATCACCTGATCCAGCTCGGCGGTGGCCGAGAGCGCGGCGAACCGCTTCTCCAACTCTCCGCTGGCCTGATCGTCGCGCTGCGCCCGTTCCAGCAGGTCGTCGTCGAAACCGTCGGATTCCTTGGGTTTGCCGAGCACGTGGTCCCGCTCGGTCTCCATCTCGCTGGCCAGCCCGAGCAGGTGCGGCACGCTGGGCAGGAAGACCGACGCGGTCTCCCCGGGCCGGCGGGCCCGCACGAACCGGCCGATCGCCTGGGCGAAGTAGAGCGGCGTGCTGGCGCTGGTGGCGTAGACCCCGACCGCGAGTCGCGGGATGTCGACCCCCTCGGACACCATCCGCACCGCGACCAGCCACCGCTGGTCGGACGCCGCGAACGTCGCGATCCGGGCGGACGCGCCCAGGTCGTCGGAGAGCACCACGGTGGCCTTCTCGCCGGTCACCTGCTCGATCAGCTTCGCGTACGAGCGGGCGGTCTGCTGGTCGGTGGCGATGATCAGACCACCGGCATCGGCCATACCCGCGTTCCGCAGCACGGTGAGTCGGGCGTCGGCGGCCCGCAGCACCTGCGGCATCCAGTCCCCGGCCGGGTCCAGGGCGGTGCGCCACGCCTGCGCCACCAGATCCTGGGTCATCGGCTCGCCCAGGCGGGCGGCCAACTCCTCCCCCGCGTTGGTCCGCCAGCGGGTCTCCCCGGAGTACGCCAGGAAGAGCACGGGCCGGACCACCCCGTCGCGCAGCGCGTCGGAGTAGCCGTACACCGAGTCGGCGCGGGAGCGCAGCAGCCCGTCTCCGCCCCGCTCGTAGCTGACGAACGGGATCGGGTTGTCATCGGAGCGGAACGGTGTCCCGGTGAGCATCAGCCGGCGTACGGCGGGCTCGAAGGCGGCCTTGACCCCGTCACCCCAGGACCGGGAGTCGCCGGCGTGGTGGATCTCGTCGAGGATGACCAGGGTGCGTCGCGTCATGGTGCGTCGCCGGTGCACCTGGGGGGCCATCCCCACCTGGGCGTAGGTGACCACCGCGCCGTGGAAGTCGGCCGCGGAGTGCACGTCGGCGTTGCGGAACGCGGCGTCGAGCTGAATACCCACCCGGGCGGCGGCCTCGGCCCACTGGTTCTTCAGGTGTTCGGTCGGGGCGACCACGGTGACCGCCTCCACGGTGCCGTCACCGAGCAGCTCGGCCGCGATCCGCAGGGCGAAGGTGGTCTTGCCGGCGCCGGGCGTGGCGACCGCGGTGAAGTCCTCGGTACGCCGGCGCAGGTACTCCACCAGGGCCTTGCGCTGCCAGGCACGTAGTGCCGGGAACGTCTCGAGCACCGGCGTCCGGGCTGCCACGCGAAGCTCCTCTCCGACCGCACGACGGCGGACCCCGGGCGAGGGCCACGAGTACCGCCGCCCATGAAAACGCCTCCGCGCAGAAGCTGCCGCGAAGGCCGACTCAGCATAACCAGCGCGGGCCCCACGGCCCAGGCGACGCCACGCTGGTCACATCAACCACCCCGTCCGGGCGGTCTCACCACTCCCGGTCGGTGCGCGGATCCGCCCCACCGGTACGCGGCGGGCGCAGCGTCGCCACCGGGGCGGACCAGCGCCGACGCAAAGCGATCAGGCGCAGCCCGAAGACCAGGACAGCGGCGGCGGTGAGCGGCACGGGCCCGGTCTGCCCGGTGACGTACAGCAGCGCCACCATGACCGAGCCGGCCAACGCCGCCAGCGCGTAGATCTCCCGGCGTAGCACGACGGGGATCTCGGCGGTGAGCAGATCCCGGCCGAGGCCGCCGCCGATCGCGGTGAGCATGCCGATCAGGCAGGCGCCGACCGCCGGCACCCGGGCGTCGAGCGCCTTGAGCGTGCCGGTCACGGTGAACAGCGCCAGGCCCGCCGCGTCCAGCACCAGGACGGTGGTGCGCAGTCGGGCCAGTTGTGGGTGCAGCCAGAAGACGGCGAGTGCGGTGATCGCGGCCGTGGCCGCGTACCGCCAGTCCGCGAACGCCAGCGGCGGCACCTCGTCGATGACCAGGTCCCGGAAGATCCCACCGCCGAGAGCAGCCACGAAGCCGACAAACGCGACACCGAACAGGTCCAGCCGCTTGGCCACCGCCGCCGACGCCCCGGATGCGGCGAACACCGCGACCCCGAGCAGGTCAGCGAGGAGCAGGGCGGTGGAGGTGGTCACCGCCGCAGGCTACGTCGCTGGCCGGGACCCCGGCCGAGGTTCACTCGCGGTACGAGTCGTAGATCTCCTTGCACTTCGGGCAGACCGGCGAACCCGGCTTGGCCGCCTTGGTGACCGGGAAGGTCTCGCCGCAGAGCGCGACGACGAAGGTGCCCATGACGGCACTCTCGGCGATCTTCTCCTTGCGGACGTAGTGGAACATCTCGGGACCGGTGTCGGCGTCCTTCAGCTCCGGACGCTCGAGAACCTCTGTGCTCACGTGTGCACCTCCAACGGTCAAGTTTGGCAGGTCATCACGGCCGGGTCCACTTGAGGCCGACCGAGGCCCCACCCCGTACCGTGCCCGTGTGACTGACTTTCGCATCAGCTACGGCACCGAGGTCGCCGAAGCCCTGCGCGACGGCCGGCCCGTCGTCGCCCTGGAGAGCACCATCGTCTCGCACGGCCTGCCCCGGCCGGAGAACCTGCGGGTGGCCAGGGAGATCGAGCAGGCGGTCCGGGGCGCCGGGGCCGTCCCGGCGACGATCGGGATGATCGGCGGCGAGCTGGTGGTCGGCCTGGACGACGCACAGCTGACCCGGCTCGCCACCGTCGACGGAGTGACCAAGCTCTCCGTGCGCGACCTCGCCGTGGCGGCGGCGACCGGCGCCGACGGCGCGACCACGGTGGCCGCGACCAGCGCGGTGGCCGCCGCTGCCGGGATCGGGGTGTTCGCCACGGGCGGGCTGGGCGGGGTGCACCGGGAGGCCACGCACACCTTCGACGAGTCGGCGGACCTGATCACCCTCGCCCAGACCCCGATCGCGGTGGTCTGCGCCGGGGTCAAGTCGATCCTCGACGTGGGCGCGACGCTGGAGCGCCTGGAGACCCTCGGGGTCGCCGTGCTCGGTTACCGCACCCGCCGCTTCCCCGGCTTCTACCTCACCGACGCCGGCTTCGACCTGGACTGGTCGGTGGACTCGCCCGAGCAGGTCGCCGCCGTGCTCGCCGCGAGGGACGAGCACGCCCTGCACACCGGCGGGCTGCTCGTCGCCAACCCGCTGCCGGTCGACGAGCAGCTCGACCCGGATCTGCACGACCGGACGCTCGCCGACGGCCTGGCCCTGCTGGAGCGGGACGGGATCACCGGGAAGGCCGTCACCCCGTACCTGCTCGCGCACTTCCACTCGGCCACCGAGGGCGCGAGCCTGGCGGTGAACGTCCGGATCATCCTGCGCAACGCCGACCTGGCCGCGCGGATCGCGGTCGCCGCGGCGGCCCGCACCACCGCCGCCCCGGCATGACCCGACCGGCCCGGGTGGTCGTCGTCGGAGACGTGATCACCGATGTGGTCGCCGTGCTGTCCGGGCCGCTCGCGGCCGGCTCGGACACCGGGGCCGAGATCAGTCTCGGCGGCGGTGGTCAGGCGGCCAACACCGCCGCCTGGATCGCCGCGCAGCGGGTGGACGTCACGCTCGTCGGCGCCGTCGGTGACGACGACGCGGGGCGGGTCCGGGTGGCCGAGCTCGAGCGGGCAGGTGTCGACTGCGCGGTCGAGCGGATCGAGGGCGTCCCGACCGGAACGGTGATCGTGTTGGCCACCGACGGCGAGCGCACCATGGTCAGCCAGCGGGGCGCGAACCTGCGGCTGGGCGCCGCGCACGTCGAGCGGGCCCTCGCGGCGGTGCCCGACGCTGGGCATCTCCACCTGTCCGCGTACACCCTGTTGGACGCCGGGTCGCGCGGCGCGGGGCTGCGGGCGTTGGCCGCCGCCCGCGAGCGCGGGCTCACCACCAGCGTCGACGCGGCCTCCGCGGCGCCGCTGCGGCGGGTGGGCGCAGCGGCCTTCCTGAGTTGGGTACGCGACGTCGACCTGCTGCTGGTCAACGCGGACGAGGCCACGGCGCTGGCCGGCGGGCTGGACCCGGCGGCGCAGGGGCGGGCGCTGTCGGCGACGGCCCGGCGGGTCGTGGTCAAGCGCGGCGCGGCGGGCGCGGTCTGGGTCGACCGCACCTCGGTGGTCTGCGCGGATTCGGACCGCCGGGTGGCGGTGGTGGACGTCACGGGGGCGGGCGACGCCTTCGCGGCCGGCCTGCTCACCGCCTGGCTCGCCGGTGCCACCCCGACCGCGGCGCTGAGCCGCGCCACCGACCTGGGGGCACTGGCCGTCTCCACCGTCGGCGCACGGCCACAGTCGTGACCGGTCGAACCCTGGCCCGTTCGCGGGTCAGGGTTCGACGTCGATGACCTTGTGCGGCCGCTCCTCGGCGGCGAGGCTCATCGGCGGGGTGTCGTCCTGCTGGCGGGAGTGGAACCGGTTGGCCAGCCGGTGCTGCTCCTTCGGCGGCCGGTCGTTCGCCAGCAGCACGGCCAGCCAGGGGATGAGCACCATGCCGAGGCCGCACAGCGGCAGCCAGAGCCAGAGCAGTGGGGCGTTCACACCGACCAGGATCGCGCCGACGATGATGCACGCCACCCGGATGCCCATCATCAGGACATAACGGCGCTGGCGGCTGGTGAGCTGATCGTCCTGGCTGCGCGAGGCGTCGGTGATCAGAATCGGCTGGTACGCCTGACGCTTCACCATGGACCTCCTCGAGGGGAATACGCCTCATCCTGTCACCGCACGACCGTGATCAGCGAAATTCGACTCATCCCGGTGCGTGTTACGTCCGTGGTACGCTCCGGGACGTGGGCAGCAGGTTCAGCTTCACCGACGAGGCGTTGGCCAACCTGAGGGTCTACGACGTCACGCCCGGGGAAGTCTGGGAGGCGCTGCACAGCGCTCGCCGGGTCATCCGCCACCTGGGTGACGACGTGATGGTGGTCTACGCCGCCGCCCGTCGGGGCCGCCGACTGGCGGTGCTGCTCGCCGAGGCCGATGGCACCGACAACGACTGGGACATCCTCTCCGCTCGCGAGCTGAGCGACGCCGAGTCCAAGCGCTACGACGAGGCCGTGCGGAGATCTCGCCGATGAGGAGGCCGTGACGATGCACCGTAACGACGCGACCAAGCAGTTCCACAGCGGCGACGACCGGATCGCCGAGCTGATCGATGAGAGCCCGGCGGTGGATCTCCCCACCCCCGACACCGACGTGCCGATGGTGAGCCGATCAGTCCGGCTGCCGCTGGAGACCTACGAGCGGGTGCGGGCCGCCGCCGACGCCCGGGGCATCGGGGTCACCACCCTGATGCGTCAGTGGATCGAGGCCGGCCTGGCCGACCTGGACGACTCCGCGACGGTCTCGCTGGCCGACGTCCGGCGCGCGCTGGCCTCGCTGGCGCACCCCACCGCCGCCTGAGCGGCAGCCCTCACCGGGTCGGTCGCGTCAGCCGCCGGTGGTCTTCGCCTTGGCTGCCGCCTTCATCTGCTGCTTGAACTCCCGCACCCGACGCAGCGAATCGGCGTCGGTGACGTCGGCCACCGACCGGTACGCGCCCGGGTCGCCGTAGTCTCCGGCCGCCTTCCGCCAGTCCTGCGGGGTCACCCCGAACCGCTTGCCGAGCAGGGCCACGAAGATCTGTGCCTTCTGCTTGCCGAAGCCGGGCAGCGCGGAGACCCGGCGCAGCAGCTCCGGCCCGTCGGCGACCTCGGCCCAGAGCAGCGCCGCGTCACCGTCGTAGCGCTCCACCAGCACCTGGCAGACCTCCTGCACCCGGGCCGCCATGGCCTTCGGAAACCGGTGCAGCGCGGGCGGCTGGGCGAAGAGCGCGACCAGGGCCTCCGGGTCGTACCCGGCCAGCTCCGCCGCGTCCAGGTCATGGCCGAGCCGCTGCGCCAGCACGTACGGCGACGAGAACGCCTTCTCCATCGGCACCTGCTGGTCGAGGACCATGCCGAGGAGCAGGGCCAGCGGGCTGCGTTCCAGCAGCTGGTTGGCCTCCGGGTCGATGGGCAGCACAAGCGTCATGCGGACATCCTGCCTGGCGTGCCGACCCGGGCGGACACCGACGCTCCGACGTCTTGCGGCGGGTGGTGCCGCCCCGGGGCGTGACGGGAGGCAGGATGGCGGCGTGGACGAACACGACATGCTGCTCTCCCCCGCCGGCATCGACGCGCTGCGAGCCGCGCTGACCCGGACCGGGTTCACCAGCAACGGCATCGCCGAGAGGCTGGGCGCGCAGGCCACCGCCGCGGTCGCCCGCAACGACTATCGGGCCGCGTTACGCGCCACCGAGGACGGCGATCCGCTCGGCACCCTGATCCGGGTGTTCATCTGCGACCAGATTGAGCCGGAGGCGGCGGTGGCCGCCGCGCTGGCGCCGCTGAGTCTGGAGGAGGCGCTGGCCGGCGGGCTGGTCGAGCGGTCCGGCGACGGCCTGCGCGCCGGCGTCGACCTGGAGCCGTACGGCGACGACTGGTGGGTGCTCGCCGACGTCTCGGCCAGCGCGCGGCCGGGCCGACCGTTGCATGCCGAGCACGTCCTCGGCATCGGCGGGGCCACCCAGACACTGATCAACGCGACCATGCGCCGGCCGGTCGACACCGCGCTGGACGTCGGCACCGGCTCCGGCGTCCAGGCCCTGCACCTGGCCACCCACGCCAGGTCCGTGACCGCCACCGACCTCTCCGACCGGGCGCTGCGCTTCGCCGCGACCACCGCCGCCCTCAACGGCCAGGACTGGGAGTTGCTGCGCGGCGACCTGGTCGCGCCGGTGGCCGGCCGGCGGTTCGACCTGGTGGTGAGCAACCCGCCGTTCGTGGTCGGCCCGGGCACCACCACGCACGTCTACCGCGACTCCGGCAGGGTCGGTGACGCGATCGGCGCCGAACTGGCAGCCGCCGCCCCCGGCCTGCTCACCGAGGGCGGCACCATGCAGTACCTGGCGAACTGGGTGCACGTCGCCGGTGAGGAGTGGGACGAGCGGGTGGCCGGCTGGTTCGCCGGGACCGGCCTGGACGCCTGGGTGATCCAGCGCGAGGTGGCCGACCCGATGGCGTACGTCGACCTGTGGCTCACCGACGTCGGCGAGACCGCCGACCCGCAGCGGATGGCCGCCTGGCTGGACTGGTTCGACGCGCACAAGGTGGAGGGGATCGGCTTCGGCATCGTGTCGCTGCGCCGGGGTGGACACGCCGACCCGGTGGTTCGCGTGGAGGATCTGCGCCAGCGGGTGCAGCCGCCGCTGGGCGACCAGATCGCCGCCTGGTTCGACCGACAGGACTTCCTACGGGTACGCGACACCGATGGGCTGCTGGCCGAGCGCTACCGGGCTGCCGAGGGCCTTCAGCTGCGGCAGGAGGCCACCATGGGCGAGGAGGGCTGGGCGGTGGACCGGCAGGTCCTCGCGATGCCGCACGGCCTGCGCTGGACCGAGGAGATCGACCCGCTGGTGCTGGCGCTGGTCGGTGGCGCCGACGGCCGGCTGCCGCTGCGCGACCAACTCGCCCTGCTCGCCGCGGCACACGACGTGGAGCCCGACGAGATGGCGGAGGCAGCGGGCCCGATCGTGGCGCACCTGGTGGAGCGCGGCTTCATCGAGCCGGTGACCGCCTGATGCGGGCGGTGGTGCAGACCGTCGGGCGGGCCAGCGTGACAGTGGACGACGAGGTGGTCGGTGCGATCGAGGACGGACTGCTGGTGCTGCTCGGGGTGACCCACACCGACACCCCGGAGACCGCTCGGACGATGGCCCGCAAGGTGCACGAGCTGCGCATCCTGGACGACGAGCGGTCCGCCGCCGACACCGGTGCGCCGATCCTGGTGGTCAGCCAGTTCACCCTCTACGGCGACGCCCGCAAGGGCCGCCGTCCGAGCTGGACCGCCGCCGCCCCGGCCGAGGTGGCCGAGCCGCTGGTGACGGCGGTCGTCGAGACCCTGCGCGAGCGGGGCGCCAAGGTCGAGACGGGTCGCTTCCGCGCCCACATGCTGGTCGAGAGCGTCAACATCGGCCCCCGCACCCTCCTCCTAGACCTCTAGCCCCACCCCACCCCGCCTTTGCAGAGTTGATCAAGAGGTTCGCGTCAGAATTCGCCGTTGGCGTGACGGAAACCTCTTGATCAGCGGAGGAATCCGGGGGTTAGGAGAAGAGGCCTCGGCGGGACAGGGACTGGCGGAGCCAGTTGTCGAGTTCGGTGGACCAGTCGGTGCGCTCGGCGGTGGCGTGGTCGACCGTGAACCGGCCGAAGGCGTCCCGCCCCTCGGTGAAGACACCGCCACGCTTGTCGACCTCCAGCACGACCTGCATCTGCCGCGCATCGGCGATGAAGGTGACCTCCAACTGGTTGATCGAGCGGGCGTACTGCGGTGCCGGGCTGAACTCGATCTCCTGGTAGAACGGCAACGTCTGCCGTACGCCGTAGATGTGACCACGCTCCACATCGGCGCGCGCGAACCGGAAGCCCAGTCGCAGTAACGCGTCCAGCAGTCGCTCCTGCGCCGGCAGCGGGTGCACCGACACGGCGTCCAGGTCACCCTTGTCGACCGCGCGGGCGACCTCCAACTCGGTACGCAGGCCCATCGTCATGCCGTGCAGGTGCTGCCCGTACAGCTCGGTGACCGGTGTCTCCCACGGCACGTCGAAGCGGAACGGGATGTCGTAGCGCTGCCCTGGCTCAAGGCGGAACGCGCCGGTGACCTGCTGGCGGTGGAACTCCTGGGTGGTGTCGTAGTTGTTGTCGCCGCTCTCCACCTCGACCCGGGTGACCAGGCCGAGCGTCACGTGGTCGATGTCGACCTGGTGGTCACCGCCAACCACCTGGATGCGGCCCTCCAGCTGGCCGCCCGGGCGGCTGTTCGGGTTGGCCAGCGCCGTCTCCACCGACGGGCCGCCAACCCCCATCGCCTTCATGAGCCGCTTGAAGACCACACCGTCCCCCATCTCATGTCCCCGCCGACCCGGGTGGTCGACCGTCCGCAACGTAGCCGGGGCGGGCAACCACACATCGGGACGACACACCGCACCAGCGATCCGATCCAATTCCTGTCGGGTGCCCGATCGCCTCACTCCCGTTTTACGCCCCGCCCGCCAAGCTGTGTCTCACACCGGCACCACCGGGCCGGAGACACGGCACAGACGTGGACACGGGGAGAGACAGAGATGGTCCTGCAGATGACGGAACACCGGACGCGCCCGGCCACCACGACCGACACCGACGGGGCCCCCGAGGTCCTCGCCGATCTGGACGCCACCGACGAGCGCGGCATCTCCACTGACCTGGTCCGGGCGTACCTCAACGGGATCGGCCGGACGAAGCTGCTGACGGCGGCGCAGGAGGTCGACCTGGCCCGGCGGATCGAGGCCGGCCTGTTCGCCGACGAGAAGCTGGCCACCTGCACCCCGGTCTCCCCGGAGCTGCGAACCGACCTGGAGCTGATCGTCGCGGAGGGCCGGGCGGCCAAGGACCACCTGTTGGAGGCGAACCTGCGGCTGGTGGTCAGCATCGCCAAGCGCTACACCGGCCGCGGGATGGCCTTTCTCGACCTGATCCAGGAGGGCAACCTCGGCCTGATCCGCGCGGTGGAGAAGTTCGACTATGCCAAGGGCTACAAGTTCTCCACGTACGCCACCTGGTGGATCCGCCAGGCGATCACCCGCGCGATGGCCGACCAGGCCCGCACCATCCGCATCCCGGTGCACATGGTCGAGCAGGTCAACCGGATGGTGCGGGCCCGCCGCGAGCTGGCGGTGACGCTGGGCCGCGAACCCACGGTCGCCGAGGTCGCCCGCGCACTGGAGATCCCCGAGATTCAGGTCATCGAGCTGATCTCCTACGACCGGGAGCCGGTCAGCCTGGACCAGGCCGTCGGCGACGACGGCGAGAGCGCGCTCGGCGACTTCGTGGCCGCCGTGGACCCGCGCACCGAGCCGGGCGACGCGGCCGCGCAGGGTGAGCTGCGCAACGAGGTCAGCATCGTGCTGGCCACCCTGTCCCAGCGGGAGCAGGCGGTCATCCGGCTCCGGTTCGGTCTGGACGACGGCCGGCAGCGCACTCTGGACGAGGTCGGTCGGGAGTTCGGCCTGTCCCGGGAGCGGATCCGGCAGATCGAGAAGGTGACGCTGCTGAAGCTGCGCGCCCCGGAGCGAGCCCAGCGCCTGGAGGCGTACGCCTGCTGACGCACCCGGTTCCCATGGAAGGCCCCGGCGGTTCGCCGGGGCCTTCCATGCTGTCGAGGTGATTGACGGTGACACCCACCCCGCGATATAACCATCTAGTTATTGAACTAGGAGGTTATAAGCGGTGGGTGCGGAGCTGTTGGATGCGACCTTCGCGGCGCTGGCCGACCCGACCCGGCGGGCCATCCTCGCCCGACTGGCCGTCGGTGAGGCGACCGTGACCGAGCTGGCAGAGCCCTTCGAGATGAGTCAGCCGGCCATCTCCAAGCACCTCAAGGTGCTGGAACGCGCGGGCCTCGTCAGCCGAGGGCGGGACGCCCAGCGCCGGCCGTGCCGGTTGGAGGCCCGCCCACTGCGGGAGGCGACGGCCTGGCTCGCCAACTACCGCGACTACTGGGCGGAGAGCTACCAGCGCCTGGACGACCTGCTCGACGAGCTCCAGGCCGTCAAGCAGACCGACGCCGAGCGCCCGGGCGCCCGACCGGACGGCACGGTCGGATGACCGGCGCCGACGACCCGATCGTCGTGCACACCCCGGGCGACCGGGAGATCGTGTTGAGTCGGCTGTTCGAGGCACCAGCACAGCTGGTGTTCGCCGCTTTCACCCGACCCGAGCTGCTGGTCCGGTGGTACGGCGCGCGCGGCTGGCGGCTGGCCCAGTGCGACGTCGACCTGCGGGTGGGCGGGCGGTGGCGGTTCGTGTCACTGGGCCCGGACGGCGCCCGGATGGTCCAGACCGGGGTCTACCGGCGGATCGAGCCACCGCACCGGCTGACCTGCACCGAACTCTTCGATGACCAGTCCTACCCGGGCGAGACTCTGGTCAGCCACGACTTCACCGAGCTGGCCGGACGGACGACGGTCACCACCACGCTGCGCTACGCCACCCCCGAGGGGCGGGACACCGTGCTGCGTTACCCGATGACCAGGGGCGTCGGGCAGAGCTTCACCCGGCTCGCCGAACTGCTGACCACCACAACGACGATGCGAGGAGAACAACCATGAACTGGACGCTGGAAGTGGTGATCGTGCCGGTCTCCGATGTGGACCAGGCGAAGACGTTCTACGCCGACCAGCTCGGATTCGCGGTGGACCACGACACGGTGATCAGCGACGAGGCGCGCATCGTCCAGCTGACCCCACCCGGCTCCGGCTGCTCGATCGTGATCGGCAGGGGCGTCGTCCCGGACATGCCGCCGGGCTCGCTCAAAGGCCTGCAACTGGTGGTGCCCGACCTGAAGCGGGCTCGCAAGGAACTGGTCGAACGTGGTGTGGAGGTCAGCGAGATCCAGGTGGTGGGGCAGAACCCTCGGCCGGTGCCGGACCCGCTGGACAACGTCGGCTTCGTCTTCTTCACCGACCCGGACGGCAACTCGTGGGGCGTCCAGCAGATCTCCAGCCGCGCCTGACCGGCACCACGCAGAGGGCACCTACAGGCGACGGGGGCCGGTGTCCGGCCGGGCCGCCACACCGCCGACCCGTACCTGGGCGTGCAGGACCGAGATGCCGTCCGGCCGGGCGAGCACCGGGTTGAGGGTCAGCGACCGCACCCGGGGCTGTTCGTCGGCGAGCTGACCCACCCGCAGCAGCAGGTCGGCGAGGGCCGACCGATCGACCGGTGCGGCGCCCCGGTGCCCGCGCAGCAGCGGCGCCGCCCGGGGCTCGTCGACCAGCTCGGCGGCATCCCGGTCGGTCAGCGGCACCGCCCGCCAGGCCCGATCGCCGAGCAACTCGGTGGCGACCCCGCCGAGACCGAAGCCGACGACCGGCCCGAACGCCGGATCTTCCACCACCTCCACCACGCAGGCCACCCCGGGTGGGACCATCGGCTGGACCAGTGCGTCCGTGCCGAAGGTCGCCGCCAGCTCGGCGTACGCGCGGCGGAGGGTCGGCTCGTCGGGCAGGTCGAGCCGGACCGCACCGAGGTCGAGCCGGTGCCGCAGCCCGGGGGCGGCCGCCTTGAGCGCCACCGGGAAGCCCAGCAGCGCCGCCGCTTCGACCGCCGCGCCGGCCGAGTCGACGGGCACCGACGCCACCACCTCGATGCCGTACGCGGCCAGCAGCGCGTTCGGGTCGCTGGCCTCGGTGCGGAGCGCGACGTGCGCGGCGGCCTGATCGATGCCGGGCAACTCGGGTGCCACCCCGGGCGGGCGGCGAAGCCACTCGGCGTACCGGTGCACCCGGGCGAGCGCCCGGACGGCCTCCTCCACACCGCCGTACGCGGGCACCCCCGGCGGCAGCCGCCCGACCAGGAACGTCGCCACGGTCGGCTTGCCCAGTGCGAGAGCCGCCGGTAGCGCGGCGGTCACATCGGCGTCCACCTCGGTCAGTTGGCCGGGCAGCGGCGGGGCGAAGACCACCACCAGCGCGTCCACCCGGTCGTCGCCGGCCGTCTCCGCGAGGGCGGCGGCGAACTCGGCGGCACCGGCGCTCGGCCCGACGTCGCGGGGGTAACCGTCAGCCACGGTGAGGCCCTGCCCGACGCAGGCGGTGGCGGCCAGCCCGGTCAGCGCCGACGAGTTGCCGACCACACCGACCCGGCCGCCGACCGGCAGCGGCTGGTTGGCCAGCAGAACACCCACGTCGAGCAGCTCCGGCACGGTGTCCACCCGGATCACCCCGGACTGGGCGAAGAGCGCGGCCACCGCCGCCTCGTCCGGCCCGGCGGTGTCACCCACCCCGAGCGGGCGGGCCGGTGAGGCGAGCGCGACGACGGGCTTGGCGCGGCCGATCCGCCGGGCCAGCCGGGCGAACTTGCGCGGATTGCCGAAGGTCTCCAGGTACAACATGATCACGTCGGTGCCGGGGTCGTCCTGCCAGTACTGCAGGAGGTCGTTGCCGGAGACGTCCGCCCGGTTGCCGGCCGAGACGAAGCTGGACAACCCGAGGCCACGCCGGTCCGCCTCGGCGAGCAGCGCTACCCCGAACGCACCGGACTGACTGAAGATGCCGACCCGGCCGGCCGGTGGGAGCGCCGGGGCGAGGGTGGCGTTGAGGCGTACCGTCGGGTCGGTGTTGGCCACGCCCAGGCAGTTCGGGCCGACCACCCGCATCCCGGCGGCGTGCGCCGCGCGGACCAACGCCCGCTGCGTGGCCGCGCCCTCGGCGCCGGCCTCGGCGAAGCCGGCCGAGATGACCACCAGGCCGTGCACTCCCGCGGCGGCGGCATCGGCGACCACCGCGGTCGCCGCCTCCGGTGGGACCGCCACCACCGCCAGGTCCACCGGCGTCCGCGCGTCGGCCGCCGACGGGTACGCGGGCAGGCCCGCCACTGTCGACGCGCTCGGATGCACCGGCACCACCGCACCGGTGAAACCGCCGTCGCGCAGGTGCCCGAGCACCGCCGCGCCGACGCCCTGGCCGGTGGCGCTGGCGCCGTACACGACGATGCCGCGCGGGGCGAGGAGCCGGGCGATCGAGCGGGCCTCGGTGCGGTGCTCCCGGCCGCGCTGCACCTCCAACGTGGCCTCGGTGGGCGCGATCGGGAAACTCAGGTGCACCACACCGTCGGCGTACTCGCGCTGGACCTGGTAGCCGAAGTCGGCGAAGACCCGCAGCATCGTCCCGTTGGCGGGCAGCACCTCGGCGACGAAGCTCATGATGCCGTTGCGACGGGCGGCGTCGGCCAGGTGCTCCATCAGCACCGAGCCAATGCCCCGACCCTGGTAGGCGTCCTCCACCACGAAGGCGACCTCCGCCTCCGGGGCCTGCGGGCCGAGCCGCTCGTACCGGCCCACCGCGACGATCCGGTCGGCGGCCAGCACCACGAACGCCTCCCGGTCATGGTGGTCGACCGTGACGAACCGGATCAGATCCCGTTCCGGGATGCGCGGATACGGCGAGAAGTACCGCAGATAGCGGGTGCGCTCGGAGAACCGGCTGTGCATCGCCACGATGCCCGGCGCGTCGGCCGGGTCGATCGGTCGCAACTGGACGGTGCTGCCGTCGCTGAGCAGCACGTCCACCGGTTGGTCCACCGTCGTCACCGGTGCGGCCCTCCCCCGGCCCGGCTCAGTCCCGCGGGTCGTACGGGTCGAGCCCCAGCAGCGGGAAGACCGTCTTGCGGGTCGCCGCGATGGCCCGGTCCACCGCGTTCGGCTCACCGGTCGGCTGCCACGGCTCGTACGACGGGTCCGCGTCGTCGGTCATCCGCAGCGGCACCTCCCGGCCCAGACGACGGGAGGCGACCAGGTCCCGCCACGCCGGCGGGGTGAGCGTGGCCGGGTCGATCGGATCGCCGGTGGCCACGGCCAGCAGGTGACTCCACGCCCGGGGCACCACCTCGACCAGCGCGTACCCGCCGCCGCCGGTGGCCACCCAACGGCCGTCGCACAGTTCGTCGGCGAGTGCCCGCAACGCCAGGTAGGTGGCCCGCTGCCCGTCCACCGTCAGATTCAGGTCGGCGAGCGGATCCAGTCGGTGCCCGTCCGCACCGCACTGGCTGACCAGCACCTGCGGCCGGAACGCCCGCAGCACCGACGGCACGATCGCGTGGAAGGCCCGCTGCCAGCCGGTGTCGTCGACAGCCGGGGGCAACGGCATGTTGACCGCGGTGCCCTGCGCGCCCGGCCCACCCGTCTCGTCGGCAAAACCGGTGCCCGGGAAGAGTGCCAACGGGGTCTCGTGCAGGCTGACCGTGAGCACCCGGGGGTCGTTCCAGAAAATCTGCTGCACCCCGTCGCCGTGGTGTACGTCGACGTCCACGTACGCGATCCGCTCAGCGCCCAGGTCGAGCAGGCGGGCGATCGCCACCGCGGGGTCGTTGTAGACGCAGAAGCCGGAGGCCCGCGCGGGCATCGCGTGGTGCAGGCCGCCGGCCACGCTCACCGCCCGCCGGGCGTTGCCGCGCCAGACCGCCTCGGCGGCGGCCACCGTCGCGCCCGCGACCAGCGCGCTGGACTCGTGCATCCCCTCGAAGACCGGGTTGTCGGACGTGCCCAGCCCGTACCCGGCGAAGAGCGGGTCGCGCGGCGCGGCGCGCACCGCGGCCAGGTAGGCCGGGTCGTGCACCCGGGTGAGCAGGGCATCGTCAGCGGGCTCCGGCTTGACCACGCGCACCCCTGGGCGATCCAGGATGCCCAGCTCGCGGGCGAGCGCGATGGTCAGCTCCACCCGGACCGGGTCGAGCGGATGGTCACCCATGTCGTAGGCGAGCAGCGACTCGTCCCACACCACCACCGTGTCGTCGGACATGAGCCCATCGTCGCACGAGGGCCGTCGCCGGCCCACCGCACGCGCTGGTCAGCGGCCAGGTGTCTGCCCGGAGGCGACCGGCCGGGCCGGGTCGGCCACCCAGTTGCTCCACGATCCAACGTAGAGCGCCGCGTCCGTGCGGCCGGCCAGGTGCAGCGCGAGCACCGCCTGCGCGGCGGTCACCCCGGAGCCGCAGTACGCCCCGACGGCCCGCGCCCCGGTCACCCCGGCCGCGGCGAACCGCTCGCTCAACACGTCGGCGGCCGGGAAGCGCCCGTCCGGGCCGACGTACTCACCGGCGGGCAGGTTCGCCGCTCCCGGTACGTGCCCGGCGACCGGGTCGATCGGCTCCACCTCGCCCCGATAGCGGGGCGCCGCCCGCACGTCGAGCAGCACAGCGTCGTCCGCGGCGGCCAGCGCGGCGGCCTGCCCCGCGTCGAGCACCGGGAGATCACCGGGGCTCACCACGACGTCACCGGGGGCGGGGGTGGGCACGTCGGTGGAGACGGGAAGGCCGGCGGCGACCCAGGCCGGGTAGCCACCGTGCAGCAGACGCACCGGGCGGTGCCCCGCCCAACGCAGCGTCCACCAGGCCCGCGCGGCAGCCATGCCGTCGCCGCCGTCGTACACCACCACGGGGTGACCAGCGCGGACGCCGGCGCCCCGCAGCGCGGCCTGCAGCGCGGCCGGGTCGGGCAGTGGATGCCGGCCGCCGGCGCCCGGCGGCCCGCAGAGCGCGGTGTCCAGGTCGATGAAGACCGCGCCCGGCAGGTGGCCGGCGCGGTAGTCGTCGCGGCCCGGCGCGCCGATGAGCCGCCAGCGGACGTCGAGCAGGGTGGGCGGATCGGCGTGGTCGAGCGCGGCGGCGAGCCGATCGACCTCGACCAACGGCTCCTGAGTACCGGACATGGCGACCATCCAACACCATCCGTGTCGACGGCACGCGGTTCGGCGGCGCTCGCTCGTCGTTCACCGAGGTAACATCGTGCACCGGAGGGCCGCTGACGTTATGAAGTCTCACGACCTGGTCGACACGACCGAAATGTACCTGCGCACCATCCTTGAATTGGAAGAGGAGGGGGTGCCGCCGCTGCGTGCCCGAATCGCCGAACGGCTGCAGCAGAGCGGCCCCACCGTGAGCCAGACCGTCGCTCGGATGGAGCGCGACGGCCTCCTCACCGTCGAGGGCGACCGGCACCTGACGCTCACCGCGCAGGGCCGTGGCAGCGCCGTGTCGGTGATGCGCAAGCACCGCCTCGCCGAGCTGCTGCTGGTCAACGTCATCGGGATGCCCTACGAGGAGGCCCACGAGGAGGCCTGCCGCTGGGAGCACGTGATGAGCGACGCGGTGGAGAAGCGGGTGTACGACCTGCTCAACCGGCCGACCCGCTCCCCGTACGGCAACCCGATCCCGGGTCTACAGGAGCTGGGCTCGCCGGCGACCGAGACCACCGAGGCCGTTGAGAGCGAGCGCAACCTGGCGTTCCCCGGTCTCTCCGGGCCCGTCGTGGTGCGCCGGATCTGCGAGAGCGTGCAGAAGGACGCCGACGTGCTGCGCCAGTTGCACGCCGCCGGTGTCGACCCGGGTGCCACGGTGACCGTGGCGCAGGAGCGCGACGGGGTGTCGATCGACCGCTCCGGTGACCGGGTGCGGCTGCCCCGCGAGGTCGCCTCCCGGGTGTTCGTCGCCGCCAACTGAGTCGCCGCCAACCGACCGACGGCACACCCGGGCGTCACAGCGCCCGGGTGTCCACCTTCTTGGCCAGCGCGACCAGGTCGCCGGTCACCTTCTCGGCCGCCGAACGCTCGCTGCCACGAGCACCGGTCCAGCTCAACGTGGCCAGCCGCCCATCGGTGGCGAGCCAGCCCACCTCGGCGACCGGCCCGTGCCCGCTCGCCGCACCGGTGGTCCGCTTGTACGCCTGCTGACCCAACCCGGTGACCTTCGCCGCCTTGTCGGGCACCACATCCGCGCCGAAGGTGGTCTTGTCGATCGTGGTCTCGGACACACTCAGCGTCAGCTCCGGTAACGTCGCGCCACCGGCCCGGACCACACAGGTGTGCGTGTCGCCCTGTTCGCTGGCCCCCGCCACGTCGAAGCGCGTCTTGACCAGCTGCTCGATCACCGTGAAGTCCAGCAACCGGCAGGCGCCGCCCGAGGAGGCCGCTGCCACGTCCACCGCGACCGGCACCGGCGGCGGCACCGCCACCGGCTCCGCCTCGGCGGCGCAGCCGCTCACCAGCAGGCCCGCCAGCCCGGCGACCACGATCCGCCCGCGCACGTTCCACCCTCTCGCCGACCGACGGCGGAAAGCAACCGCCGGATGTCCGTCGGAAACCGTACGGGGTGTCGGTGTCGGGCGGAAGCCCTCCTTTCGCCGCCCCGCTGACGCCTATCCGAACTGTGGGTCATCCACGTACGGGCAGTGCCGGCAACCGCGTCCGCAGCACGTGCCGCGCCGGGCCAGGAAACCGGCGCTGAGCACGAACAGCCCGGTCGCCGGGTCGAGGTAACCGGCCTCCCCGGCGGCCAGCGCGGCCGTGTGCGCGGCGAGGATCCGGGCCCGGTCGGGGTGCTCGGGCGGTAGCCGGGACGGGTGCGGCTCGGTGAGCGGCCGGTCGGCCAGGGGTCGAGGCTCTCCGGTCACCGCAGCAGTCTAGAGCGGGCCCGGCGACCCGACCGGGCGGCACGAAATGCGGTGTCGCGTGCGAGCGCGGCCCCGATAGGGTCTCCCGGCCGTCGGCCGGCGGCACGCGCGACCGCACAGACAGGCTGTGATCGTGACCCAGCAGGTGACCCAGGCCCCGGCGGGCGCGAGCGGCCCCGGCCCATCGCTCTGGCGCAGCCGGACCTTTCTGCTGCTCTGGGGTGGTCAGACGGTCAGCGAGCTGGGCACCCGGATCGCCAACGTGGCGGTGCCGCTGCTCGCCGCCGACACTCTGAACGCCAGCGTCTTCCAGGTCTCCCTGCTGACCGTCCTGGCCTGGCTGCCGTACCTGCTCTTCTCGCTGCCGGCGGGCATCGTCGCCGACCGGCTCGACCAGCGGCGGTTGATGATCGCGTGCGACCTGGGCCGGGCCGCGCTCATGCTGTCGCTGCCGGTGGCCGCTCTGGTCGGCCAGCTCACCCTCCCCTTCCTGTACGCGGTGGTGGGGCTGGGCGGGGTGCTGACCGTGCTGTTCACGGTGGCGTACAAGACCCTGCTGCCCCGGCTGGTGCCGGCTGATCTGCTGGTGGACGGCAACGCCAAGCTCACCGTCAGCGAGGATGCCGCCGAACTGGTCGGTCCGACGGTCAGCGGTGTGCTGATCGGGCTGGTCGGCGCCGCCCGGACCTTCGTGACCAACGGGTTCGCCTTTCTGGTCAGCGCGCTGACGCTGCTCCTCATCCGCGAGGCGCCGGTACGCCGCGAGCCGGCCCCTCGGGTGCCGCTGCGGGTGGAGCTGACCGACGGGCTCGCCTTCATCCGGCGGCAACCGATCCTCGTCAGCATCCTGGCCTGCACCACCTGGTCGAACTTCTGGGTGATGGCGTCCGGCTCGATCGAGGTCACCTTCCTGGTCCGCGAGTTGCACGCCAACCCGGTGCAGGTGGGGCTGGTCTTCTCGGTCAGCGCGGTCGGCGGGCTGGTGGTGGGGGTGCTGGCCGCCCGGCTGACGGCCTGGCTCGGCTCGGCCCGGGTGATCTGGGTGGCGATGGCCGCGCCAGGCCCGCTCTACCTGCTCATGCCGCTCGCGCAGCCCGGCTGGGGGCTGCTGCTCTACGGGATCGGGCTGGCCGCGTTCTCGGCCAACGCGGTGCTGTTCAACGTGGCGGCGATGTCGTACCGGCAGCGGATCACCCCACCGGCGATCCTCGGCCGGGTCAACGCGGCGTTCCTCTGGATCTGCCTCGGGGTGATCCCGCTCGGCGCGCTGACCGGCGGTGCGCTCGGCACCGCGCTGGGGCTGCGCGCCGCCCTCTGGGTGTGTGTGCTGGGCACCTGGGCGGCGTGCCTCTTCGTGGTCTGCTCCCCGCTGCGCCGGATGCGGGACATGCCGTCCTGAGAGGATGTTCTCATGGCCACCTTCGCCGCGCCCGACGGCACCGCACTCGCGTACCGGACCATCGGCGGGGGTGACCCGCTGGTCTGCCTGCCGGGCGGGCCGATGCGGGACTCGGCGTACCTCGGTGATCTCGGCGGTCTGGGCGCGTACCGGACGCTGGTCGTCCCCGATCTGCGGGGCACCGGTCGATCGGCCGTGCCGGCCGACATCTCCACCTACGGTTGCGACCGCCTGGTCGGCGATGTGGAGGCACTACGCCGGCACCTGGGCCTCGACCGACTGGACCTGCTCGGGCACTCCGCCGGAGCGAACGTGGCGTTGCGGTACGCGACCCGGCACCCCGAGCGGGTCGGCCGGCTCGCGCTGATCACACCCAGCACCCGGGCGGTCGGGCTGGAGGCGACCGCCACCCTGCGCCGGGAGGTCACCCAGGTCCGAGCCGGCGAGCCGTGGTACCCGGCGGCAGCAGCCGCGTTGGACTCGATGGTGTCCGGTCGGGCAACCCTGGATGCCTGGCAGGAGATCGCGCCGTTCTTCTACGGCCGGTGGGACGAGGCCGCCCGCGCGCACCAGGCGGCGGAGCCGGACCAGCGCAACCAGGAGGCGGCCCGGGTCTTCGGCGCCGAGGGCGCCTTCGATCCGCCGGCCACCCGCGCCGCGCTCGCCGCACACCGGGGTCCGGTGCTGCTGCTCGCCGGTGAGGTCGACCTCGGCGCCCCGCCGGGCCTGGTCGCCCAACTCGCGGAGCTGGCACCCGGCGCCGAGCTGGTCGTGCAGCCGGGCGCGGGGCACTACCCGTGGCTCGATGACGCCGACCGGTTCACCGCCACGGTCTCGACGTTCCTGCGCTGACCCGCCGCTCCGCATCGCCGGGGTGTTCTGGCGACTGCCGCTGGTGTTGGCTTGAGTCTCCAGCGGGGGGAGACAGCAGGGTGGGGGCATGAGCGGGGAGACGCGTCACACGATCGGCGAACTGGCCCGGCGGACCGGCCTGAGCGTCAAGACCATCCGGTACTACGCCGACCGGGGAATCGTGCCGCCCACCGACCGGAGTCCGGCCGGCTACCGCCGCTACGGCCCGGAGGCGGTCGCCCGGCTGGAGCTGGTCCGGACGCTGCGCGACCTCGGCGTGGACCTCGCCGCGATCCGGCGGGTGGTCGACCGCGAGGTGCCGTTGGCAGAGGTGGCCGCCGCGCACGCCGAGGCGGTGGCGGTGCAGATCCGCGTGCTGCGGTTGCGCCAGGCGGTGCTCACGGTGGCGGCGAGGCGCGGGTCGGGCCCGGCGGAGATGGACGATCTGCACCGGTTGGCGCAGCTCACCGCACACGAACGACAGCACCTGGTCGACGATTTCCTGAACGTCGTCTTCGTCGACCCGAGCGACCAACCCACGTACCCCGGGGTGGTCGTCTCGATGACGCCGGACCTGCCCGACGAGCCCACCACCGAGCAGGTCGAGGCGTGGTTGGAACTGGCCGAGTTGTGCCGCGACCCCACCTTTCGTGCGAGCATGCGGCAGTTGGCACGGCAGCACGCCGCCGACCACGACGTTCCGGGGTTGCCCCGCCCGGACGCGGTCGCGGTGGTGCGGGACGCGGTGGCCCCCGCACTAGCGGCCCGTCTCGATCCGACCGGGCCCGCGGCCGATCCGGTGATCGCGGCGGTCACCACCCGGTACGCGAGCCTCTGCGACCGTCCCGACGACGCCGACCTGCGCCAGCGGCTGCTCGCACGGCTGACCGTGGCGAACGACCCCCGCCGGGACCGGTACCTCGACCTGTTGTCGGTCATCAACGGCTGGTCGAGCGGCGTTCCGGTCACACCGGCCGTGGGCTGGTTCCTCCAGGCCCTGCACGCCCGGATGCCCGAACCGACCAGGTAGCCGGCCGCCTCGACTCGTGTATCAGGCGAACCAGGTCATCGCCTGGCCGTGCCCCCGGGTCCAGGCCAGTGGCGTGCCGTCCAACGCGAGGACGTTGTGGAGCCCCTCTTCCGGCGACGGCGGCAGCCCCTCGTACGGGAGCACCTCCGGGGCCTCGTTCGCGACCCAGTGTCCGGGCAGGCCACGGACCAGCCCGACAAACTCCTCCCGACGCGGCGCGGACACCTGGTAGAGCACGGACGTGTGGAAGACCACCAGCGTCGCGCCGGCCGGAGCCCGTGCGGCCAGCGCCGGCAGGTCATCCACCAGATCGCCACGGACCAGCAACGGCGGCTCGACAGCGGCGACCGCCGCCGCGGCGCGCAGCCGGGCCCGCCGGTGCGCGTGCTCCGGCCAGATCAACGCGTCCAACCAGGACACGTCGTCGGGGTCGGTCACGTCGAGCGGGTTGAGGTCCAGGCCGGCCCGCCACACCACCTGGGGTACGCGTGCCGGCGGCACCAACCCGCTGGCCGTGCAGTCCAGGACCGGCTCGCCGGAGCCGACCTGATGCTCGCCGTAGCGGTACGCGTACCGGTCCGGGTAGAGGCAGAGCCCGGCGGACGCGCCGACCTCCAGCAGAGCGAGCGGCTGCGGCAGCGCGGCGAGCACCGGCAGCAGGACCGCGCACCGCCCGGCCTCGTTCGTCTGGGTGGCCCGGACACGCACCTGCGCCTCGATGGCCGGCCAGTTCGTCACGGCGTAGTCGTGGAACGCGGCCGGGTCCTCGACCGGGCCGCCGAGCCACCGGACGACACCGAAGAGCAGGTTCGGCTGCCGCTTGACCGGCGGGAGCCCGTCGAGCAGAGCGAGCAGTTCGTCGTCGCGGGAAACCGCCCGGGACAACCGCTCGTACGCGGGCGAGATACCACGCACCTCGCGGCCGGCAAACCTGGCGTACGCATCGGCGGTCGTCATGCCCTGATCGTCGCAGCCATCCCCGTGCACGTCACACCCCGTGTCCCCGATGCCAGGCGCCGCCTCCACCGCCTCGTAGAGTGCGCCGGCGGCCGGACCGTTGAGCAGCAGCTCAGCCGGCCGCAACGGGAACGGGGAGGTACGTGTCGTGCGGGGTGACGGTGTTCGGGTACTGATCGTCGGCGGTGGTGTCGCCGGGCTGGCGACGGTGGCCGCGTTGCGGGACTGGGGCGCGGCGGTCGACGTGGTCGAGCGGGCACCTGGGCCGGTTGACTCCGGCACCGGCATCTACCTCACCGGCAACGCGACCCGGATGCTCGACGTACTCGGTCTGCGGGAGCCGGTCGCCGACGCTGCCGTGGAGATCACGCGGCAGCGCAGCGCCAACCAGCGCGGGCGACGCCTCTTCGACATCGACGTGACCGCACTGTGGCAGGGCCTCGGGCCCTGCGTGTCGCTGCCCCGGGCGCAGTTGCACCGGGCCCTGCTCGCCGGCGTCGGCGACGCCCCGATCCGCTGGGGCCGCCAGCCGGTCGCGCTCCGCCAGGAGGGCGACGTGGTCGCCGTCGAGTTCGACGACGACAGCACCGAACGGTACGACCTGGTGATCGGCGCCGACGGGGTGAACTCGACGGTCCGGCGGCTCGCCTTCAACGGTCAGACGGCCCGCAACCTCGGCCAGTACGCGTACCGGTGGATCGCTCCCCGAATCGACGACGAGCCGGTCTGGTCCGTGCAGTTGGGGCGCGGTAGGCAGTTCCTCACGATCCCGATCAGCGCCGAGCAGACGTACTGCTACTACAACGACGGCCCGGTGGCCGACCGGCCCGGCTGGCGCGACGAGCTGGCCGAGACGTTCACCGAGCCGGCCGCCACCATGCTCAAGGCCCTCGACTACGACGACAGCACCCTGCACGCCGGGCCGAACCAGGAGGTCGTTCTCGACTCCTGGTCCCGGGGGCCGGTGCTGCTGATCGGCGACGCCGCCCACGCCACCTCGCCGAACATGGCCCAGGGCGCGGCGATGGCCCTGGAGGACGCCGTCGTGCTCGCTTCGTCGTTGGCCACCGCCGATTCCGTCGCCGACGCGCTGCGTGGCTACGAGGCGCGGCGCCGCCCGCGTACCGACTGGGTGCTCAGCCAGACGCACCGCCGGGACAAGGCCACCGGCCTTCCGCCCGCGCTGCGCGACCTGGTGCTGCGCCGGCTCGGCGAGCAGATGTTCCGCTCGAACTACGGGCCGCTGTTCGCCCAGCCCTGACCGGTCCGACGTGACCGGACCGGTCAGGGCTGGGGCATGCCCACCGCCGCTCAGGGCAGCTGGCCCGGCCGGTCGACGATTGCGATGCGGAGTAGCGCGACAGCGTCGTACAGGGACTCCTTGCCGTTGCGCACCACCGACCCTCGGGTGCCGAGGAATACGTGGGTGTCCCGGTCGAAGAGGAAGTCCTCGTTACCACCGATCACGCCGGGCATCCGAATCGCCACCCCATGCCGACCTGCGGCGTCCACCACGTCGCCCGATATGACGACCGCTCCGGGCTCCCGTGCCAGCAGTTCGAACAGCGCCGCGAGCGCTCGGGGCGGCACGTAGCCGCGGAGCATCGACCGCGCGGTGGTGTACGCCATGCTCTCGTCCCCGTAGACGGCCTCCTCATCGGCTCCTTCGGGAAGATGCAGGTCGACCGGGTGTTCCCGAAGGTATCGAAGCAGCTCGTCCGGATCGGTGGGCAGGTCGCCGTGGTACGCGGGCGGCTGGAACGCGTCGAGCTCCTTCTCGGGATCGACGGGATCGTCGATGCGGAACACCCTCAGCTCGCTCCACCCGTTCGGATCGGCCTCCGGTCGGTAACGTCCCTGCGTGTACGCGACTCCACCGGCCGACTGCCACAGTTGGTTCCGCACGGTCTGGTACGGGCCGCTGTCCGGCATCTCCCGGATCGTCGCCAGGGATTCCGTGAAGACGTACTGATCGGGTCGGGCGGTGAGCTCCGGCTGCTGCCGGGCCGCGTCGGCCGCCAGATGGAAGATCTCCGACGCGCTGGCCGTCGGCGGCGGCCGATTGCCCAGCCTCATCGTCTGGACTGCCAGACCACCGGCGGTCAGTGCGACCGCCAGCCCGAACGCTCCGGCGAGGCGCCAACCGTGGACGAACCGGGTACGGCGTCCGGCCGGACGGGCCGCCGAAGCCATCTCGGCGCGCCGGGCGACGTGTGTGGTCAGATCCCTGAGGAGCTGCTCCTCGAAACCCTGCGGCGACCGTTCGGTCTCGTTCATCGTCATCTCCGTCTCCTCAGGCGAGGGTGGTGACCGGGCGGGCGAGCACGGCGCGGACGACGCGGCGGGCACGATGCAGGCGGACCCGCGCGGCGACCGGCGACATCCCGAGTACGGTCGCCGCCTCCGCGACGGTGAGGCCGTCCACGGCGACGAGTTCGACAAGCGTCCGGGTGCCCTCGGGTAGCTCGCTCAGCGCCCGATGGGTGTGGCGGGCCGCCGACTCGGCGTCGATCCGCTCCTCGATGCGGGCGATGTCATCGGGGCCCAGGTCCCGTCGTCCGGCCAGTCGGCCGGTCACCCGCAGGCGTTGGGCCGCCCGACGCCGCTCGTCGCCGATGACGTTGCGGGCCACCCCGTACAGCCAGCCGATCTGGCTGCCCCGGTCCGGCCGATAGCCGGCCGCCGACTCGATCACCGCCAGGAACACGTCGGCGGTCAGGTCGGCGGCGAGGTGTGGGTCGTCGACCCGCCTCGCCACGAACCGGCCCACCGCCTCCAGGTGCCGCCGGTAGAAGACCTCGAAGGCCACCGGATCGGCTCCGATGCCGGAGATGTCATCATCGGCTCGGCTCATTCACAGGCCGTCCTCTCTCGTAGCCTTCACACCCCTTCTTCGTACGGCGGAGCGCAGGTGTTACCGAACCATCCGGCACGACAGGCAGGTGGATGGCGGGGATAGGCACCCGCATCATGAGGTCACCCCGCCGGATTTCCATGATCCTTCGTGGCGATTCCACGGCCCGTTCAGCCGTCGCCCCGCCTCGTTCACCAGGCTCAGCGAACGGGTCGTACCAGCTGAGATACGGCCGAGGGCAGCGGACCTGGGGAGTTGAACAACGTGCGCAGACAGTGGATGAGCTGGGCGTTCGCCGTAGTGGCGACCGGCGTCGTGGTGGGCCTCGTACCGCCCGCCGTGGCGGGCGCGATCGGAAACGCGACGACCGCGACCGGCGCGAGCGTCGAGGGCGACCGGCCCAAGCCACCCGCTCAAACGATCGAGCAGGTACGACGTCAGTACCTCGACCACCGGCCGGAGGTTCCGGTCATGGTGGTGGCGCACCGCGGCTACTGGCGGGGTGCGCCGGAGAACTCCGTACCGGCGATCGACCTGGCGATCAGGAACGGCGCGCAGGTCGTCGAGATCGACGTGCAGCGGACCTCCGACGGCCAGCTCGTGGTCATGCATGACACATCGGTCAACCGGACGACGAACGGCACCGGCCAGATCTCCGGCATGACCCTGGCGCAGATCAAGGCGCTGCGTCTGCGCGCCGGGCTGGGCGGCGGGCAGGCGCCGATGACCGACGAGCAGGTGCCGACGCTGGCCGAGGCCCTCGCCGTGGTGAAGGGCCGAGCGCTGGTCAACCTGGACAAGGGCTGGCCGTTCCGGGACCAGATGTACGACCTGCTGGTCGCCACCGGAACCCTGGGCCACGCCATCTTCAAGAGCTCGGCGCCCGTGGCAGAGGTGGAGGCGTTCCTCGACCGGGACCCGCACATCCTCTACAGCCACGTCGTCGACGACGGCAACGCGACCAGCATCGGCGCCTTCACCCGGCACCTGCCGCCGTCGTACGAGCTCGTCTTCGACCGGCTCACCGACGCCCAGATCCAGCCGGCCGCCGTCGCGCTCGCCCGGAAGGACGCCCGGATCTGGGTCAACAGCATGTGGTACGGCCTCGCGGCCGGCTACACCGACGAGGGTTCGTTGATCGACCCGGCGAACGGCTGGGGCGCGCTGCTCGACCGCCACCAGGTTGACATGATCCAGACCGACAACCAGGAACAGCTGCTCGCCTGGCTGGCGACCCGCCGCGAGCACGGTAAGAAGGCGCAGTGGCCGGCCCTGCCGGACGGCAGCGTCCGCGTACAGGCCGAGGATTACTCGCGCGACGGCAAGGACGTCGGCTACCACGACGCCGAGGACGACAACAAGGGCGGCGCGCAGCGCAAGTACGAGGGCGTCGACATCTGCGACCAGAACGGCGCGATCGACGTCTGCTGGATCCGCGGCGGTGAGTGGATGACGTACACCGTCGAGGTGCCGAAGAGCGGCACCTACCAGGTGGCGGCCCGGGTCTCGTCGCCGTACGCGCCGGCGGGACGGTTCACTCTGACGTTCGACGGCACCCGGACCACCGCCCCGGTCGACGTCATGACCACGACCTCGCACGACGCCTTCACGCTCCAGCAACTGCCGGAGACCCAGTACCTCACGCGGGGCACCCACGAATTCGTCATCAACATGGATGCGGCCGCGTACCAGAACTTCAACATCGACTACTTCGACTTCCGGTACGCCGGCAAGCGCTGAACCATCGGTCGGCCATTGTCAAGATCACTTGATGCCGAGTAGTTGAATCGGGTCCTCCACAACTACTCAGCATCAAGTGATCGAGCCGACTTCCTACGCCGGGAGATCTCCTCCAGGTGCTGAAGCTGGTGCTGCCGGACCATCTCGTCCCAGACCTCCTGGTCGTAGTCCGGGCCAGGCGGGATCCACCTGTGCGAGTTGTCGCTGTAGTGGAACCGCTCGTCGCCCCGCCGGATCAGACTCACCGGACCCAGCCCAGGAAGCGCCGGTGCAGCAGCCCGGCGGGCACCCAGGTCAGGTCCTCGGCAGCCCAGACCAGGTAGGACCCCATGTAGAGACCCAACGACACAGGTGCGCCGTCGAACTCGGCCCGCAGCTCGGTGCGCCGGGTCCGGCAGGGCCACGGCGCGTCGCAGCCACCGCAGGTCCACACCGGAAGGACCGGGCCGTGCGTGGTCACGGCAGGCCATCCAGGAAACGCCGGGTGGCGGCTCGCGCGTGCCAACGGGCCGCCCATTCCGCCTGATAGCAGGGGTACGGAGACAGCCGTGCCCACCACCAGCGGCAGCCAGCGCACAGGCCGTCGACGCCGGGCACATGCACGGACAGGATGCGTCCGACCTGATCCTCACTCACTCCTGCTCCTCCCCTGGCCAGTGGCCTCGCCGGATCGGGATGCGATGCCGGGCTCGACACGGCAGGTCCGCACCGCAACGACAGATCCGCCGCCACCGACGCCACGACCAGACCGGCCTGTGTCGCCGCGCCAGGGTCAGCGCCACCGCCAGCAGGTAGTCGTCGTACGGCACGTGCGATCCCATAAGACCCCAAACTTGGACTCCTATTTTGGAAGTACAAGAAGACTAAAGTTGGACTCCTAATTTGGGAACCTCTTGGCGGCGTGTCGCGGAATCCAGCGATGGCCGGGCCATAATCAGCCGGTGGTGAACCCGACGATCCAGCGGCGGCGTCTCGGCCTTGCCCTCAAACGGGCTCGCGAAGGTGCAGGCAAGACGCAGGACGAGGCGGCTGCCGTCATTGACGCGGCAGCAAGCAAAATCAGTCGACTTGAGCTTGGACAGTCGGGGCTCAAGCTGACGGACCTGAACCTGCTGCTCGACCTCTACGGCATCCACGGGGACGACGCCGAGCCGCTACGTGACCTCGCACGAGCTGGGCGGCAACGCGGTCGCTGGAGCACCTACCGGAACGCCGTGCCGGACTGGTTCCGCCAGTACCTGGACCTCGAAGGTGACGCGTCAGAGATCCGCTGGTACCAGCCGGAGGTCATCCCCGGAATACTTCAGATCGAGCCGTACATCCGCGCCATGAACGCGATCGCCCATCCACGCCCGTCCACCGACGAGGTCGACCGGCAGGTTGCCGTCCGCATGGAACGGCAGTCGATTCTGCGGCAGGACGATGGGCCTGACCTGAGCTTCATCCTCAGCGAGTCAGCGCTGCGGCGAAGCATCGGCGACGGAACGACGATGCGCAGCCAACTCCTGCACTTGGCAGAGGTCAGCGCGCAATCCAACGTCGCGCTGCAGGTGTTTCCGTTCGACGCGCAGACCTACGAGACGGCGTCGTTCAGCTTCATCATCCTGCGCTTCGGCGACGATGCGGCATCGGACGTGGTCTACGTCGAGACCCTCACCGACGCCGACTACCTTGACCGGCCCGACGCGGTCCGCACCTACACTCGACTGTGGGACCGACTCCGGGCAGCCGCTCTCGGGCCGGTAGAGTCGCGCAAGCTCATCCTGAGGATGGCGGACGACATGGAGCGGCAACAGACCTGAGAGAGTGATCATGGAGACCTCAGATCGCCTGGTCTGGCGCAAGTCGAGCTACAGCGACAACAACGGCGGCGCATGCGTCGAGGTAGCCGAACTGGATACGAGCATCGTGGTGCGCGACAGCAAGAATCCCAGCGGGTCGACCCTTCGCTTCAGCAGAGGCGCGTGGATCGGGTTCGTACGGGGGGTTCGGTAGCTCCAGTTCCCAATCCCAAGGATCAAGAGACCGGCGTGCCGTGGTGTGGCGACAGGTGGCGCTGGTGGCTCACAGCAGGCGGTGGTGCGCTCGCGCTACTGCCGCTCGGGCAGGGTACGCCCATGGTCGCGGTATTGGCGGGGATCTGCGGCCTGCTCGTGGTCAGCGCCTGGGCGTGGGGAACCCGATCGCCGCGCGTCAGTGCATGAGCGACTCGGGTTCCATGAAGCCGGGCTGTCCGCGCGAGATTGATACGCCGGTTTCACGGAACCCGAGTCGATCATGCGGCGGGCGGGCCCATCGACCCTGCCACGAGCGGAAGCGCCGCGAGCGCGGCAGGTGACCCCTGCCGCGCTCGCGTCTGTTGCGGTCGTACGTCAGCTGCAGCCGCTGGTGGAGCCGCAGCCCTCGCAGACGTAGCAGCTACCGGCCGGGCGCATCTTCGTACCGCAGGTGAAGCAGAGCGGTGCGTCGGCGGCCTTGCCGATCACGGCTTCGAGCAGCTCGGTGCTGGAACCCACGCTCGGAGCCGGCTTGGCGGCGGCCACGTCGGCCATCTCCTGTGCCGGCTGTGCGACGGCCTCCGGCTTGACCGGGGTCTCCACCGGTGCCGAGGACGCCATCGCGGTGAGCTCCACGCCGGTGACCGCGGCGGCTTCCGCGTCGGCCTCGGCCCGCAGCTGGGCGGCCCGCTCCGAAGCGGTGAAGATGCCCAGCTCGGCGCGGCGCTCGTAGGGCAGGAAGTCCAGCGCCAGGCGACGGAAGATGTAGTCCATCACCGAGGCCGCCATCCGCACGTCCGGGTCGTCGGTCATGCCGGCCGGCTCGAAGCGCATGTTGGTGAACTTGCTGACGAACGTCTCCAGTGGCACGCCGTACTGCAGACCGATGCTGATGGCCACCGAGAAGGCGTCCATCACCCCGGCCAGGGTCGAGCCCTGCTTGGACATCTTGAGGAAGACCTCACCAAGGCCGTCGTCCGGGTAGGACGACGCGGTGAGGTAGCCCTCGGCACCTCCGACGGAGAAGCTGACCGTCTCGGACGGGCGCTTCTTCGGCAGACGCTTACGCACCGGCCGGTACTCGATGACCTTCTCCACCGCGGCCGGCGCGGCCGACGCGGTCTCGACGGCGGCCGGCTCGGTGGCCTTGTTGGACTTGGCCACCGAGAGCGGCTGGCCGACCTTGCAGTTGTCCCGGTAGATCGCCAGTGCCTTGAGGCCGAGCTTCCAGCCCTCGAAGTAGATCTTCTCGACGTCCTCGACGGTGGCCGCCTCCGGCATGTTGACCGTCTTGGAGATGGCGCCGGAGACGAACGGCTGGATGGCCGCCATCATCCGCACGTGACCCATCGGGGCGATCGTCCGCTCGCCCATGGCGCAGTCGAAGACCGGGTAGTGCTCCGGCTTGAGGCCGGGGGCGTCCACCACGTGGCCGTGGTCGGCGATGTGCTCGACGATCGCCTCGACCTGCTCCTCGGGGTAGCCGAGGCTGCGCAGGGCACGCGGAACCGTCTGGTTGACGATCTGCATCGAGCCGCCGCCGACCAGCTTCTTGAACTTGACCAGCGCCAGGTCCGGCTCCACGCCGGTCGTGTCGCAGTCCATCATGAAGCCGATCGTGCCGGTCGGGGCGAGGACGCTCGCCTGCGCGTTGCGCCAGCCGTTCTTGTCGCCGATCTTGTTGCCCTGGGTCCACTGCTTGGTCGCCTCGCGGACGATCGCGGTGGCCACCGGGCTGGTCGGCTTGATCTCGTCGTTGGCCGCGGCGTGCTTGCGCATGACCCGCTTGTGCGGCTCGGCGTTGCGGGCGTAGCCGTCGTACGCGCCGACGACGCCGGCCAGCTCGGCCGAGCGGCGGTAGGCGGTGCCGGTCATCAGGGACGTGATCGCGGCGGCGACCGAGCGGCCCTGCTCCGAGTCGTACGGCAGGCCCGTGGCCATCAGCAGGGCGCCCAGGTTGGCGTAGCCGATGCCGAGCTGCCGGTAGGCGCGGGAGGTCTCACCGATCTTCTCGGTCGGGAAGTCCGCGAAGCAGATGGAGATGTCCATCGCGGTGATGACGAACTCGACGGACTTGACGAACTTCTCCACCTCGAAGCCACCGTCGGCGCGGAGGAACTTC
This sequence comes from Micromonospora sp. CA-259024, assembly GCF_050936255.1. NCBI lineage: Bacteria > Bacillati > Actinomycetota > Actinomycetes > Micromonosporales > Micromonosporaceae > Micromonospora > Micromonospora sp. CA-259024. The sequence goes on from NZ_JBNJND010000001.1 coordinate 3,970,876, forward strand.
ATCAGGTTGAGCGAGGCCAGGTTGCACGAGGAGTTGTCCAGGTGCAGGTACTCCGAGCACGGGTTCGACGCGGTGATCCGCCCGGTCTCCGGGCAGGTGTGCCAGTCGTTGATCGTGTCGTCGTACTGCAGGCCCGGGTCGGCGCACTCCCAGGCGGCCTGGGAGATGGCGCGGAACAGGTTCTTGGCATCGACGGTCTCGATCACCGAGCCGTCCAGCCGGCCGCGCAGGTCGAAGCCCTTGCCGTTCTCCACCGCCGACATGAACTCGTCGGAGACCCGGACCGAGTTGTTGGCGTTCTGGTACTGCACGCTGACGATGTCGGAGCCGCCGAGGTCCATGTCGAACCCGGCGTCCCGCAGCGCGCGGATCTTGTCCTCCTCGCGCGCCTTCGTGACCACGAACTCCTGGATGTCCGGGTGGTCCACGTCGAGGATGACCATCTTGGCCGCGCGCCGCGTGGCGCCACCGGACTTGATGGTGCCGGCCGAGGCGTCCGCGCCGCGCATGAAGCTGACCGGGCCGGAGGCGTTGCCCCCGGAGGAGAGCAGCTCACGGGACGAGCGGATCCGCGACAGGTTGACCCCGGAGCCGGAGCCGCCCTTGAAGATCAGCCCCTCCTCCTTGTACCAGTCGAGGATCGAGTCCATCGAGTCGTCGACGGCCAGGATGAAACAGGCGCTGACCTGCTGCGGCGACGGCGTGCCGACGTTGAACCAGACCGGCGAGTTGAAGCTGAACACCTGGTTCAGCAGCATCCAGGTCAGCTCGTGCGCGAAGATCTCGGCGTCGGCCGGGCTGGCGAAGTAGCCGTACTCCTCACCCGCGGTGCGGTAGGTGGTGACCACCCGGTCGATCAACTGCTTGAGCGACCACTCCCGCTCCGGGGTCCCCACCGCGCCCCGGAAGTACTTCGTGGTGACGATGTTGGCCGCGTTGACGCTCCACGACTCCGGGAACTCCACCCCGCGCTGCTCGAAGTTGATCGAGCCGTCCCGCCAGTTCGTCATCACGACGTCGCGGCGCTCCCAGCTGACCTCGTCGTACGGGTGGACCCCCTCCGTCGTCCACACCCGCTCGATCTTCAACCCCGCGCCTGCCTTGCTTCGTGAACGGCTAGTTGTCACGCCGTCGCCCCCTCGTCTGCGCGGTCACCCACCGCGCGTCCACCTGTAAGAACACAAAACTCAACTGGTACGGCCGGCGGGCCCCGCCGCCCCGGCCTCCGCCGCGCCCTCCCGGGCGCGAGCGGCGGCCCGCAATGTCTCGATCTCCTGCTCGAAGTCGGCGAGCGAGTCGAAGGACCGGTAGACGCTGGCGAACCGCAGGTACGCCACCTCGTCCAGACCCTGCAGAGGGCCCAGGATCGCCAGCCCCACCTCGTGGCTGGGGATCTCGGCCGCACCCTTGGCCCGCACGGTCTCTTCGACCTTCTGTGCCAGCAGGGCGATCGAGTCCTCGTCGACCGGCCGGCCCTGGCACGCCTTCCGCACCCCGCCGATGATCTTCGTACGGCTGAACGGCTCGGTCACACCGCTGCGTTTGACGACCGCGAGGACCGCCTCCTCGACGGTGGTGAACCGCTTGCCGCACTCCGGGCAGGACCGCCGCCGTCGGATGAGCTGACCGTCGTCGGCCTCCCGCGAGTCGACCACCCGGGAGTCAGCGTGCCGGCAGTACGGACACCGCATCGCCCACCTCCTAAAAATGATCAACTGCGAGCACACCGGGCACCCCCGGACACGACCGACCGCGACGGTGTCATCGTCGGATGACGCCCGCCGTGATCGACGTTACGGGAGTGCGGTCGGTAGTCGGACCCAACCTGTAGGCAACTTACGCCCGTGTCACTACTACATCTAGGGGTTGACCGTATGTCGCTGGCGAAGCCGGGTCAAGTTGGCGGGCGTGTCCGGCGCGTCACGGACCATCCGGTCATCCACGCCCGCCACCACGCCCGAAAGCCCAACGCCGAGACCCCGCCCGGGTTACCGGCCAGCAGGCCGGAGTGGCCCGGAAAACGGCCGACGATCGAACATCAGTGCTACCTGACGTACCATTTATCAGAACATCCGTACGACCGGAGCGGTTTTTCGCCTCGACACGCCGGTAAGAGGTCGTACAGATGTTTGAAAATGACCGATCTCACCTATACGGTCATGAACAACGTGGCACCACCGCACGCACCACGAGCCGACGAGGCACCCAGCGCCGACCAGGGAGGACGGACGTGACCGAGGACCGGGCCAGCCGGCCGAAGAGCCCGCAGCACATCACCGAGGCGGGCCCGCCGGCCACCCGACGCCGCAGCGCCGCGCGCAGCCGGACGGGTCAGCCCGCCGTGCGCCCGGTCACCCCGGTGGTCAGCGCCTTCCCCGACCCGGCGACGGTCGACCTGACCGCCCGCCAGCGCCGCATTCTGGAGTTCATCCGCACCTGGGTTGAGCGGCACGGCTACCCGCCCAGCGTCCGGGAGATCGGCGAGGCTGTCGGCCTGGTGTCGCCGTCCAGCGTCGCCTACCAGCTCAAGGAGCTGGAGAAGAAGGGCTTCCTGCGGCGCGACCCCAACCGGCCGCGCGCGGTGGACGTCCGCGCCCCCAGCGAGGCGATCGACGACGAGCTGTCCCGCGCCCAACGGCCGACCCCGGCGTACGTGCCGATGCTCGGCCGGATCGCCGCCGGTGGGCCGATCCTCGCCGAGCAGGCCGTGGAGGACATCTTCCCGCTGCCCCGCGAGTTGGTCGGCGAGGGCGAGGTCTTCATGCTCCAGGTCAAGGGCGACTCGATGCTCGACGCGGCGATCTGCGACGGCGACTGGGTGGTCGTCCGGCAGCAGCCGACCGCCGACTCGGGCGAGATCGTGGCCGCGATGCTCGATGGCGAGGCGACCGTGAAGACCTACCGGCGGCGCGACGGCCACGTCTGGCTGATGCCACAGAACCCGGCCTTCGACCCGATCCCCGGTGACGACGCCACCATCATGGGCCGCGTCGTGGCGGTGCTGCGCCGGATCTGACCGGTCGGCGGGTGAGTGCCCACGGCGCTCACCCGCGCCTGTTCACCGGGCCGTCAGACCGACCGGCCCCGTGTCCCGAACCAGCCGTCAGTAACGGTCGCCCCGGTAACCGCGACCGCCCCCGGGATACTGCCCGTACGGGTCGACGGGCGCGTCGTCTTCACGCCGACGGCCGGGCCGCTGGCCCCGGTAGTCGGGCTCCTGCCCACCGCGCCGGGGCGGCTCCGCGCGACCGGCGCCGGGCTGACCGCTGTCGCCGCCGTACACGCCACCGCCAGGGCGACCGCCCCCGCCCTGCGGACGACCGCCGCCCCCCTGGGAACGACCACCGCCGCCACCGGCCGGAGGGCGCCCGCCGCCACCACCCTGGGGACGACCACCGCCACTGGCCGGAGGGCGTCCACCGCCGTACACGCCACCGCCACCGCCACCCGGTCGGGGCGCACCGTAGCCGCCGTCGGCGACCGCCGGACGGCCGCCGCCGTAGACCGCACCACCCGCCGGGGCCGGACCGCCACGACCGGCACCACCGCCGCCGCCGTAGACCGCGCCTCCCGCCGCCGCGCCGCCACCGTAGACACCACGCTGACGATCACCAGCTGCCGGGGAACCGTCGACGGCACGGCCCCCTCGCGGACCCAACGGCTCGCCATCCGGGTCGGACGCGTCGGCGCCCGGCGGGCGGCTGCGGGCCCGGACGATGCCGATGATGCCGGCGCCGACCAGCAGCAGGCCGATCAACCCGACCGCGCCGACCAGGTACGTGATGTCGTCGAGACTCAACCCGTCCGTCCAGGATTTCGAGGCGGCCGGCTTGGTGCCGCCCTCCGGAGCCAGTGGCACAGCAGTCGAGCTGGACGGCGTGTAACTGACGATGTCGAGGGGTTCGTCTTCGGCGAACCGGGCCGCGTCGGAGACGGTGAGGAACGACTTCCCGTCCGGGGTGTAGCTGATGGCCTCGCCGAACGGGTCGGCCAGCGCCGTCACCCGAGGCTTGACCGTGGTGAGCGCGCCGACGATGTCACCGCCGGTCACGTCGAACTCGAAGGCGTCGGCGTAGGTACGCAGGACCACCCGGGAGCCGTCCGGTGACCGGGAAGCGCCGGTGATCGCGATCCGGCCGAACGTGTTGAGCGCGTTCTCCGTCTGCGTCTGCGGCAACGCGATGTCGCCGACCTTGCGCATCGGCACCGGGTCGGTGTCGCCGCTCTTCAGGGCCGCCGTCGGGGTGTAGATCTCGGCCTTGCCGCTGGTCACCTTGGTGATGATCAACGGCTTTCCGTCGTCGCCGATGAGCAACGCCTCGGCGTCGCGCGGCTTGGACTCGGGGTAGGAGAGCCGGTGCAGCGTCGGCTGCTTGGCACCGGTGACGGGCATCGACCAGAGCGCGACGCGTGAGCGGCGCTCCTTCGAGCTGGTGTTGTCACCGGTGTCGGCGATCCAGAGGGTGGAGCCGTTCTTGGAGAGCGCGAGATCCTCGGTGTCGGTCGGACCCTGACCCGAGTATCGGACCGGCTCCTTCGAGATCTTGCACTTGCTGTCGAGGAAGAAGATCCGCTCGCGTGCCGCAACCTCGGTGTCATCGTTGATGACGATGAACCCACTCTTGGTCGCGACCAGGCCGGACAGCTCCCGCAGTCGCTCGTCGGTGATCGTGCAGCGCTTCTGACCGGGAGTGACGGCAGTCGGCCCGGACGACCCGGGAGCGGGAGCCGCCGCGGCGACTCCGGCGAGCGCCACGGTTGCCCCGAACAGGCCGAGGGCAACCGTGACCGAGGAAACAACGCGGCGCATTCGGCCAGTGTCGCATGCCACGCGTTTCCGGTGGATGACGCCGTGGTCGCTCAGGACCGGATGCCGACCACCTGCTCCTGCCGCTCGACATCGAACGGCGCCAGCTCGGCAGCCAGCTCCGCACCGACGCGGACGTGCAGCAGCGTGCCCTCCGGCAGGTGCGCCGTGCTGAGCACCTCGCCCGTGCGGTGCACCCGGGCCACCAGGTCACCCCGGTCGTACGGCAGCACGGCCCGGACCTCCACGGCTGGGCGCGGCAGCCGCTCCTCGATGGCCGCGCGCAGCCCGTCGATGCCCCGCCCGGAGTACGCGGACACGAAGATCGCGTCCGGCCAGAGCCGCTTGAGCCGCAGCAGAGTGTCCTCGTCGGCCGCGTCGGTCTTGTTGACCACCAGCAGCTCGGGGAGCCGGTCCGCGCTCACCTCGGCGAGCACCGCGTGGACCGCCCGGACCTGCTCCTCCGGATCCGGGTGGGTGCCGTCGACGACGTGCACCACCAGATCCGCCTCCGCGACCTCCTCCAGCGTCGAGCGGAACGCCTCGACGATCTGGTGCGGCAGGTGCCGGACGAAGCCGACGGTGTCGGAGAGGGTGTAGAGCCGCCCGTCCGAGGCGGTGGCCTTACGGGTGGTCGGATCCAACGTCGCGAACAGCGCGTTCTCCACCAGCACACCCGCGCCGGTCAGGCGGTTGAGCAGGCTGGACTTACCGGCGTTGGTGTAGCCGGCGATGGCCACCGCGGGGACGGCGTTGCGGGAGCGTCGGGCGCGCTTGGTCACGCGTACCGTCTTCATGCTCTTGATCTCGCGACGCAGCCGGGAGATGCGGTGGCGAATACGCCGCCGGTCGGTCTCCAGCTTGGTCTCACCGGGACCACGAACACCCACACCACCGCCGGCGCCGCCGCCCCGGCCGGAACCACCGGTCTGCCGGGAGAGCGTCTCACCCCAACCGCGCAGTCGGGGCAGCAGGTATTCGAGCTGGGCCAGCTCGACCTGCGCCTTACCTTCCTTGCTCTTGGCGTGCTGGGCGAAGATGTCGAGGATCAGCGCCGTGCGGTCGACAACCTTGACCTTGGTGCGCTGCTCCAGGTTGCGCAGCTGCGACGGGGACAGCTCACCGTCGCAGATGACCGTGTCGGCCCCGGTGGACAGCACCACCGCGCCGAGGTCGTCGACCTTGCCACGGCCGATGTACGTGGCCGGGTCGGGCCGGGTACGGCGTTGGATGAGCCCTTCGAGCACCTGCGAACCGGCGGTCTCGGCCAGCGCGGCGAGCTCGGTCAGCGAATTCTCCGCGTCGGTCACCGTGCCCTCGGTCCAGACGCCGACCAGGACGACCCGCTCCAGCCGCAGCTGGCGGTATTCCACCTCGGTGACGTCGGTGAGCTCGGTCGACAGACCCGGGACGCGTCGGAGGGACTGCCGCTCCGACAGCTCCATCTCGCCGGTGGTGACGTCGTCGAGCTCGTCCTCGACGGGGACAAAGCTCTCCTGGTCTCGCAAGCGGTTCTCCTGTCCGTTTTGATAAGTAGAACGTAATCCTGACATGACACAACACGGAACGCACCTGCTATATGCCCATGCTGAAGGTCGCCAAAAGTGGGGGCGAATGCGGGTCGGCCTCGACAACCCGGTAGAAATGCGGACGGCGGCCGACCGGCCGCACAGCCGTGACGGAGGGATCCCGTGGCCATCACCCGACTGCCGAGCGCCGGATTTTCGATCACCATCCGGATCGCCGTGACCGCGGACGCCTCCTCGATCGGCCGCCTCACCACCTCCGTTGGCGAGGCCGGCGCGATCGTCACGGCGCTGGACGTGGTGGACTCGGATCCGACCCATGTGATCGTGGACCTGACCTGCGACACCGCCGACGCCGGCCACGCCGACCAGGTGGTCGACGCGCTGACCGCGCTCGACGGCGTGGACGTGCGCAAGGTTTCCGACCGGACGTTCCTGCTGCACCTGGGTGGGAAGATCGAGGTGACCTCCAAGGTCGCGCTGCGCAACCGCGACGAGCTGTCCCGGGCGTACACCCCGGGGGTGGCCCGGGTCTGCATGGCGATCGCCGAGAACCCGGCTGACGCCCGGCGACTGACCATCAAGCGCAACACCGTCGCGGTGGTCAGCGACGGTTCGGCGGTGCTCGGCCTGGGCAACCTGGGCCCGGCCGCGTCGCTGCCGGTGATGGAGGGCAAGGCGGCGCTGTTCAAGCGCTTCGGCGGGGTCGACGCCTGGCCGGTGGTGCTGGACACCCAGGACACCGACGAGATCGTGCAGATCGTCAAGGCGATCGCGCCGGCGTACGGCGGGATCAACCTGGAGGACATCGCCGCACCGCGCTGCTTCGAGATCGAGGCCCGACTGCGCGAGGCGCTGGACATCCCGGTCTTCCACGACGACCAGCACGGCACCGCGATCTGCGTGCTGGCAGCGCTGACCAACGCGCTGCGCGTGGTGGGCAAGCAGCTCGAGGACGTCCGGGTGGTGGTCTCCGGAGCCGGCGCGGCCGGCACCGCGATCATGAAGCTGCTGCTGCGCCAGGGCGTCGGCGACATCATCGCGTACGACCGGCAGGGCGCCCTGCACCGAGGGCTGACCGGGCTCAACTCGGCGTGGCAGTGGCTGGCGGACAACACCAACAAGGAGAACTACTCGGGCGACCTGCCGGGTGCGATCCGGGGCGCCGACGTGTTCATCGGCGTGAGCGCGCCGAACCTGCTCACCGGCGAGGACATCGCTCAGATGGCGAAGGACGCGATCGTCTTCGCGCTCGCGAACCCGGACCCGGAGGTCGACCCGCGCGAGGCGCGCAAGTACGCCGCGGTCGTCGCCACCGGCCGCTCGGACCAGCCGAACCAGATCAACAACGTGCTCGCCTTCCCCGGGGTGTTCCGCGGCATGCTGGACGCGCACGCCGAGGAGTTCACCGAGGAGATGGCGATCGCGGCCGCCCGGGCCATCGCCGACGTGGTCGGCGAAGACAAGATCAACCCGACGGTGATCGTGCCGAGCGTGTTCGACTCCCGGGTCGCCCCGGCGGTCGCCGCCGCCGTCCGCGCCGCCGCGCACAACCCCAGCCCGCTGCCGGCCGCCGACCCCGGCCCGGCGGACCTCCCCGAGATCGCGGCCAACGCGAGCGCGACCCCCTGATCACCTCCCCCGTTGATCAAGAGGTTTCGGTCACCAGCGAGGCGCAGGGTGACGCAAACCTCTTGATCAACGGGGTGGAAACTCAGGCGGACACTTGCAGGGCGGCCGGGTCGATCTCGCCGGTGGCCACCAGGACGGCCGGGCCGGACAGCCAGCAGGAGTTCTCGGTGACGGTGACCGTGACGCGGCCGCCGAGCACGTCCACGGCGACCACTCCGGTGTCCCGGCCGGCGTCGCGCAGGGCCACGGCGGCCACCGCACAGGCGCCCGTGCCGCAGGACAGGGTCTCGGCGCTGCCGCGCTCGTACACCCGCATCAGCGTGTGCCCGTCGGTGCCGTCGACCGGATCACCCGCCACGATGAACTCCACGTTCACCCCGGTCGGGAAGACCGTCGGGTCGAACCCGGGCGCGGTCGTCAGGTCCAGCGCGGACAACTCCAGACCGGCCGGCAGGACGCAGACCAGGTGCGGGTTGCCGACGTCCACGGCGGTGCCGGGCAGGGTCAACCCACCGAGGGTGGCCGTGGAACCCTCGTGCAGCCGGGGACGGCGCATCTCGACGGACACGGTGCCGCCCTCGACCAGGGCGCGCACGACGCCGGCCCGGGTGGCCACCGGCAGCGCCGCGCCGGCGGGTGTCGCCAACCCGGTGTCGAGCAGGTAGCGCACGAACACCCGAGCGCCGTTGCCACACATCTCGGCGAACGAGCCGTCGGCGTTCCAGTAGTCCATGAACCACTCGGCCTCGGCAGCCTGCCCGGCGCCGTCGGGATGCTTGGCCGCGCGCACCACCCGCAGTACGCCGTCCGCGCCGATGCCCCGGCGCCGGTCGCAGAGCGCCGCGACCAGCTCCGGGGTCAGGTCGAGCTGACCGTCCGGGTCGGGAAGGATGACGAAGTCGTTGCCGGTGCCGTGGCCCTTGGTGAACTCCACGTCCCCATCATCGCGCAACGGCCGGCACCAGGCGCAGGGCGGCCTCGATCAGGTCCGGTGCGGTCGAGTCCAACCAGCGGATCCGCGGGTCACGGCGGAACCAGGACCGCTGCCGGCGGACGAAGCGCCGGGTGGCCCGAACCGTCTCGTCGTGCGCCTGCGCCTCGGTCAACTCACCGGCGAGCAGGCGCAGCACCTGCTGGTAACCGAGCGCCCGGCTCGCCGTCCGCCCTTCGGCCAGCCCCCGCCCGACCAGCTCGCGTGTCTCCGGCACCAGGCCGTCGGCCCACATCCGGTCGACCCGCAGTGCGATCCGCTCGTCCAGCAGCTCGGTGGCCAGGTCGACTCCGAGCTGCACCGACGGGTAGTACGGCGTGGGCTCCGGCAGCGAGGCGGTGAACGGCGCGCCGGTGATCTCGATCACCTCCAGGGCCCGGACGATCCGCCTGCCGTTGCCCGGCAGGATGCTCTCGGCGGCGACCGGGTCGGCGGCACGCAGCCGCTCGTACAGCGGAGCCGGACCGCCCTCGGCCAGCTCCCGTTCCAGCCGCTCCCGCAGCTCCGCGTCGGTGCCGGGGAACTCGAACCGCTCCAGCACCGCCCGCACGTACAGCCCGGACCCACCGACCAGCAGCGGCACCCGCCCCCGGGACAGGATGTCGTCCACCGCCGCGCGGGCCAGCCGCTGGTACTCCGCGACGCTCGCCGGCTCGGTGACCTCCCAGATGTCCAGCAGGTGGTGCGGGACCCCGTCCCGCTCGGCGGGGGTCAGCTTGGCGGTGCCGATGTCCATGCCCCGGTAGAGCTGCATCGAGTCGGCGTTGACCACCTCCCCGTCGAGGGCGTGCGCCAACGCGATGCTCAGCGCCGACTTGCCCGCCGCGGTCGGGCCGACCACCGCGACGACCGTGCCGACTCCGCCGCTGCTCACACCCGCTCCCAGGACGCCACGAAGTAGGCGACGCCGTAGGGGGCCGCGTCGTACAGCAGCTCACCGCGCCACCCGCCGTCGGTCGAGCGGGCCGCGCCGGCGAGCACCTGCCAGGGCGCGCGACCGGCGGCCTTCAGCTCCGTCGACACCACCGGGTCGAGGTCGAGCAGGACGTCCAGGTCCGCCTCGGCCAGCGCCGCGGCAACCCGCTGGTCGTACGGGCGGGCACGCGGGTCGTCGTACCCGGGGGCCTTCTCTCCCCGGCAGGCCGAGCCGTCCCCGAGCACCAGCAAGGCCACCCGGTCACCCGCGGCGCCGACCCGGTCGGCGAGCGCGGCCAGCTCGGCTGGGCCGGCGTCGGCGGCCACCTGCAGGGCGGCCACCGGCGCTCGCGCGTCGTGCCGGGCCAGCAACCACGCACCGATGGTCAGACTCAACGGCAGCACCGCGCCCCGGTCGGGCTGGCCGGAGAACAGCGGCACGTCCAGGTCGACGCCCCAGGGCTGGAGGCTGCCGGTCGCCGGGCTGTGGATCGGGCCGGTCACCGGGCCGGTGCCCAGCAGCACCACCGCGGCCGGATCGGCGGCCAGCAACCGGCGTAGGGCCGTGTCGCAGGCCGCCCGCAGATCGTCCAGCTCCGGGGCCGCGGAGCCGGCCACCTCGGGCACGAGCAGGGGCGGATGCGGGCAGACTGCGGCGGCGACCAGTGGCACCCGTTCACCGTAGCGGGAATCCCCGGTGCGTCTGCGCGCCGATACGGTCATTCGGCCCCTAGGACACCGTATGGTCACGGTCGGCGATAGGCGCTCGACGCGGACCGGGTCGGACCTGTGACAATGCCGGGAGCAACTTGGCTGCGCCGTGGCGGCGGCGGGGGTCGATTCCCTCGACGCCGGGAGAACGAGGATGGGCACATGAGCGACTGGACTGCCTTCGGACGGGTGGACGCGGACGGCACCGTGTACGTCAAGACCACCGAGGGCGAGCGGGTGGTCGGATCCTGGCAGGCGGGAGCACCGGAGGAGGGCCTGGCGCACTTCGCACGCCGCTTCGCGGATCTGGTGACCGAGGTGGACCTGACCGAGGCGCGGCTCAAGTCGGGTGCGGCGGATGCCGGGCATTCGCTGAGCACGATCCGGCGGATCCGCACCACGCTGCCCGAGGCCCACGTGGTCGGCGACATCGACGCGCTGGCGGCACGCCTGGACAAGCTGGCGATCCTCGCCGAGGAGAAGGCCGGCGAGGCTCGTGCGGCCCGCGACGCCGCTCGCGGTGAAGCCCTGGCCCGCAAGACCGCGCTGGTCGAGGAGGCCGAGAAGCTGGCCGCCGAGTCCACCGGTTGGAAGACCGCCGGTGACCGGCTCAAGGAGATCCTGGACGAGTGGAAGACCATTCGTGGGGTCGACAAGAAGGCCGACGGTGAGCTGTGGAAGCGGTTCGCCGCCGCCCGGGACGGTTTCACCCGGCGCCGGGGCGCCCACTTCGCCTCCCTGGACTCGCAGCGCAAGCAGGCGCAGACGGCCAAGGAGGAGCTGGTCGCCGAGGCGGAGAAGCTCTCGGACTCCACCGACTGGGCCGCCACCGCCAACCAGCTCAAGGATCTGATGACCCAGTGGAAGGCCGCGCCGCGCGCCTCCAAGGAGGCCGAGCAGAAGCTCTGGGAACGATTCCGGGCCGCGCAGGACGCCTTCTTCAGCCGGCGCAGTGAGGTCTTCTCCGCACGGGACAACGAGCAGCGCGGCAACCTGGAGCGCAAGCAGGCCCTGCTCGCCGAGGCCGAGGCGTTGGACATCGACGCCGACCCGAAGGGCGCCCAGGCCAAGCTGCGGGAGATCCAGGCACAGTGGCACGAGGCCGGCCGGGTGCCTCGCGAGGCGGCCGCCGGGCTGGAGCGCCGGCTGCGCGTCATCGACGACAAGGTCCGCGAGGTGATGGACTCGGCGTGGCGCCGCACCACCAAGGAGGACAACCCGCTGCTCGCCCAGATGCGGTCGCAGGTGGCGGAGGCCGAGGACCGGCTGGCCCGGGCGCAGAGCGCCGGGGACGCCCGCCGGATCAAGGAGGCCGAGCAGGCGCTCGCCGCCAAGCGGCAGTTCCTCCAGCTCGCCGAGCAGGCCGGCTGAGCTGACGCGTTCCGGGAGCCCCCGGTCCCCTGAGGGGACCGGGGGCTTCCGCGTGCCTGGCTCCGGGCAGGTTGACGCATCGACCTCGGCTGATCAGAATGAGCGGCGGAGTCAGGTAGGGCGACCGGCACGAGGGCGACGAGGGCGGAACACCGCTGTCGAGGGTCGCCGGTGAGCTTCCGCGAGTGACCGCGTCCGCGTGACATGGACCGTCGCGCACTGTCCGCGTACCCCTGAGGGACCGTGACGTGCGGACGGCCGCCCGCCCGGGCGCCGCCCACGGACGGCGCCCGGGCCTCCGAAATGGAGCTCGCATGTTCCGTCCCACCGCCTTCGGCGGCGCGCTGACCGCGCTCGCCACCGTCGCGGCCGGCGTGTTCCTCGCCGCCGCCGTCAACACCAGCCCGGCCGTCGCCGCTGGCACCGGTACCGGCTACCTGCACACCAACGGCAACCAGATCGTGGACAGCACCGGCGCCACGGTCCGGCTGACCGGCATCAACTGGTTCGGCATGGAGACCGACAACAAGACCTTCCACGGACTGTGGTCGAACAACCCGTGGCGGGGGCAACTCGACACGATGGCCCGGCTGGGTTACAACACCCTGCGGGTGCCGTACTCGAACGACGCCCTGAAGCCGGGCGCGACGGCCAGTGGGGTCAACGACTTCGTCAACCCGGACCTGGTCGGGCTGTCCCCGCTGCAGATCCTGGACAAGGTGATCGACTACGCCGGCAGCAAGGGGATGCGGATCATCCTGGACCGGCACCGGCCGACGGCGGCCGGGCAGTCGCCACTCTGGTACACGTCGACGGTCTCCGAGGCGACCTGGATCAACGACTGGAAGATGCTCGCCCAGCGGTACGCGGGCAACCCCACGGTGATCGGCGCCGACCTGCACAACGAACCGCACGCCGAGGGCACCAACCCGGCGGCCACCGGCGCGTGCTGGGGCTGCGGCGACACCACCCGGGACTGGCGGCTCGCCGCCGAGCGGGCCGGAAACGCGATCCTCGGCGTCCAGCCCAACTGGTTGATCTTCGTGGAGGGGGTGAGTTGCCCCAGCGGCGGCCTCTCCAACGTCTGGGACAACGACCCGAGCAACGACGAGGACTGCGGTTGGTGGGGTGGCAACCTGTCGAAGGCCGGTGAGTTCCCGGTGCGGCTGAGCGTGGCCAACCGGCTGGTCTACTCACCGCACGAGTACGCCACCTCGGTCTACCGGCAGAGCTGGTTCGACGCCCCCGACTACCCGGCGAACATGCCGGCCATCTGGGACAGGTACTGGGGTTACCTCTACAAGCAGAACATCGCCCCGATCATGATGGGTGAGTTCGGCAGCACCCTCGCGGACCCGAAGGACCGGGTGTGGCTGGAGAGGTTGATGGCCTACACCGGCACCGGGGTCAGCGGCATGTCCTTCACCTACTGGTCGTGGAACCCCAACTCCGGGGACACCGGCGGCATCGCGCTCGACGACTGGACCACCATCAACACCACCAAGCAGGCGATCCTCCAGCCGTACCTGATCGCGCCGTCCGGCGGCGGCGCCGGCCCGACGCCAACGCCGACGTCGACGCCCACCGGCGGGCCGACGAACCCGCCCACCGGCGCCTGCTCCGCCAGCTATCGGCAGGTGAACGCCTGGCCGGGTGGCTTCCAGGGTGAGGTGACGGTGAGCAACACCGGGTCCGCGGCGGTGAACCCGTGGTCGGTCACCTGGAGTTGGCCGTCCGGGGTGACGCTGGGCAGTGGCTGGAACGCCACCGTCACCCAGTCCGGCACGACGGTCACCGCCGCCGCCCCCGGTCACGCCCCGTCCCTGCCGGCGGGCGGGTCGGTCACCGTGGGCTTCACGGCCAACGGCACCGCCAGCGCCCCGGCAACGGTCAAGCTCAACGGCACCAGCTGCTGAGCCGCCGGGCGGCCGGTGCCCACCGCATGGGCACCGGCCGCCCCTCACCTGTCAGTGCGCGGCGCAGCCGGCGGTGGGCGCCGGGGCGACCGGCGGCGCGCCGATCGTCGGCAGACCGAGCAACACCCCGGGGGTACGCGGGGAGCGACCCGCCTCGGCAGCGTCGCCGGCCCGGGTCCGCCGGTGCGCCACCGGCGCTCCGTCGGCGTTGAGGTGATGCGGCGCGGCGTACGTGATCGTGGTGTGCACGATGTCGCCCGGTCGGATCTGGCCGGCCAGCGAGTCCGTGCCGGGGGCCTCGGTCGCGAAGTGCACCAGCCGACCGTCACGGGCCCGGCCGGACATCCGGCCGGTCCGCTCGTCCTTGCGACCCTCGCCGACCGCGACCAGCACCTCCACGGTCTCCCCCACCAGGCGCTTGTTCTCCGCCCAGGTGATCTCCTCGACGGTGGCGACCAGCCGCTCGTAGCGCTCCTGCACGACCTGCTTGGGCAGCTGGCCGTCCATGGTCGCGGCGGGGGTGCCGGGGCGCTTGGAGTACTGGAAGGTGAAGGCCGAGGAGAACCGGGCCTCGCGCACCACGTCCAGGGTGCGCTGGAAGTCGGCCTCGGTCTCGCCGGGGAAGCCGACGATGATGTCGGTGGTGATCGCCGCGTCCGGCATGGCCGCCCGGACCTTCTCGATGATGCCCAGGTACTTCTCCGACCGGTACGAGCGGCGCATCGCCTTCAGCACGTCGTCGGAACCGGACTGCAACGGCATGTGCAGCGAGTGGCAGACGTTGGGCGTCTCGGCCATCGCGGCGATCACGTCGTCGGTGAAGTCCTTCGGGTGCGGGCTGGTGAAGCGGACCCGCTCCAGCCCGTCGATGTCGCCGCAGGCGCGCAGCAGCTTGCCGAAGGCGTACCGGTCGCCGAACTCGACGCCGTACGAGTTGACGTTCTGCCCGAGCAGGGTCACCTCCAGCACGCCCTCGTCGACCAGGGCGCGCACCTCGGAGAGGATGTCGCCGGGACGGCGGTCCTTCTCCTTGCCGCGCAGCGCGGGCACGATGCAGAACGTGCAGGTGTTGTTGCAGCCCACCGAGATCGACACCCAACCGGCGTACGTGGACTCGCGGCGGGTGGGCAGCGTGGAGGGGAAGACGTCGAGGGACTCCAGGATCTCCACCTCGGCGGCGGCGTTGTGCCGGGCCCGCTCCAGCAGCACCGGCAGCGCGCCGATGTTGTGGGTGCCGAAGACCACGTCCACCCAGGGCGCCTTACGGACGATTTCGCCCCGGTCCTTCTGGGCCAGGCAGCCACCGACCGCGATCTGCATCCCGGGATGCTTGTCCTTCACCGGGCGCAGCCGACCGAGGTTGCCGTAGAGCCGGTTGTCCGCGTTCTCCCGCACCGCGCAGGTGTTGAAGACGACGATGTCCGGGGTGTCGTCGGCCGGCACCGCGCGCACGTAGCCGGCCTGTTCGAGCAGCCCGGAGATGCGCTCAGAATCGTGCACGTTCATCTGGCAGCCGTACGTCACGACGTTGTAGGTCCTAGCCACCCTCTTGGTGCCCCTTCCCCTCGGGCTACCAGGGTAGCGGCCCGTACGGCGGCCCCAACCCACCGGCATTGACCCGGTGGCCCATGGCGGGCATCCACGACGGGCAGTACGCTGCACAACAAGAATGTGTTCTGGGCGATTTCGGGGGCTTTGCACTCGGCGCCGACGATGCGCGGCTCCGTTCACGGGGGAGCACATGACGACCCGCGGGAGGCCAACCGTGACGCGACAAGATGCGACACAGCGCACCGTCACCACCCCGGACGGGCGGCACCTCGCGGTGGAGACCTCCGGCGCGCCGGACGGGCCCGCGGTCTTCCTGCTGCACGGCACCCCGGGCAGCCGCAGTGGTCCCCGACCCCGGGGCATCGTCGTCTACCGCCTCGGCGTGCACCTCGTCTGCTACGACCGGCCCGGTTACGGCGACTCCGACCGGCACGAGGGTCGGCGGGTGGCCGACGCCGCGGCCGACGTGGCGGCGATCGCCGACGACCTCGGCATCGAGCGGTTCGCGGTGGTGGGCCGATCCGGTGGAGGGCCGCACGCCCTGGCCTGTGCGGCGCTGCTGCCGGACCGGGTCACCCGGGCCGCGGTGCTGGTCGGGCTCGCCCCGGCCGGCGCACCCGACCTGGACTGGTACGCCGGGATGGCCGAGACGAACGTGGAGGACTACGGGCAGGCCGACGAGGACCTGGCCGAGCTGACGCTCAACCTGAAGGTCCGCGCGGAAGAGGCCCGGCGGGACCCGATGACGCTGCTGGATTTCCTCCGCCCCCAGTTGCCCGAGGCGGACATCCGGGTCGTCGACGATATCGCGATCCGCCGACTGCTCACCGACATGTACGCCGAGGCGCTGCGGCACGGCCCCGAGGGCTGGATCGACGACGTGCTGGCGATACGGCGGGGTTGGGGCTTCGACCTCGGCGCCATCCGGGCGGAGGTCCGGCTCTGGCACGGCGAGCAGGACCGCTTCTCCCCGGTGGAGCACTCCCATTGGCTCGCCTCGCGGATCTCGCGCGCCGAGGTCCAGGTGCAGCCCGGCGCCGCGCACTTCGGGGCGGTGGAGATCCTGCCGCAGACCCTGACCTGGCTGGCCACGCCGGAACTCGCGACCAGCCCACGGCTCTGAGCCGCCGAGGCGGCACGGCCCGACCGGCGGGCGGGCCGGACGCCCGACCGCCCGCCGAACCGATCCCGATCAGATCGTGTGCGGGTCGATGACCCGCACGATGAACCGCCGCTCGCGCAGGGTCTGCACGGTCGGATGCTCCTGGCCGATCACCTCGGCCAGCCGGTCCGCCACCGCGGCGACGTCCTCGGCCGGGGCGCCGTCGCGGGCCTGCCTCGACACCAGGGCGAGATCACCGAGGCAGCGCAGCGTGTCGGGGTGACCCGCGCCGATCACCGCGGACAACCGGCCGGCCGTCTCCCGCAGCCGGTCCCGCGCCGACCCCCAGTCGCCCTCCTCGGCGAGGCACACCGCCTGGTTCACCTCCGCCGCGAGGGTGTGCGGGTGATCGGGGCCGAGCACCTTGCGCAACTCACCGGCGGCCCGCGCAGCGGACACGAGGGCGTCCGCCCGGCGGCCGAGCGCCCGCTCGGCAGCGGAGATGTTGCTCAGCGTCGCCAGGGTGTGCGGGTGCTCCGGGCCGAGCTGGAGCTCCTCCTCGTAGGCCTGACGCACGGCGGTCATCTCGGTCAGCGCCCGGGTCGCGTCGCCGACCGCCAGCAGGTTCGCCGCACGGCTCGACCGGCACGCCACCGTGTCCGGGTTGTCCGGTCCGAAGAGTTCGTCGAGCTTCCGGTAGGCCGCCTCGAACATCGGTGCGGCCTCGGCTCCCCGACCGGCGCTGCGCAGTGACACCGCCAGGTTGACCTGGGCGCCGAGGCTTCTGCCGTCATCCGGCCCGAGCACCTCGCAGTACGAGTCGTAGACGGTGCGCAGCAGGGTGGCCGACCTCTCGTACTCGCCGGCCTCCCGCAGGTCGGTGCCGAGCCGCAGAGCGGAGATGAGGGTGTACGGGTTGGTGGGGCCGAGCACCAGCCGCCGCCGCTGGTGCACCTCGTCGTCCCAGCGACGGGCCGACCGGTAGTCGCCGACCAGCCGGTACGAGACGGCGAGGTTGTTGGCCGCGCTCAACGTCCGCGGGTGGTCCTCGCCGAACACCTGGAGCCAGGAGGCGTAGGTGGACCGGTCGCGTTCCAGCGCCTCGGCGTACCGGCCGAGCGCCCGCAGGTCACCGGCGAGGCTGCCGGCGGTCATCAGGCTGTGCGGGTGCAGCGGGCCCAGCAGTCGCCGCTGCTCGGCCAGCACCGCCTCGTCCAGGTCCCGGGCCTCGTCGAACCGGCCCAGGCTGCGCAGGATGTTCGCCCGGTTGAACCGTAGGTGCAGCAACTGTCGACCCAGCGCCGCCACCTCCGCCTCATCCTGCATCTCACCGAGCCGAGCGGACCAGGTGTCGTCCACCTCCTGGCTGAACCCGTCGGCCTGGTCCAGGCCGCCGCGCTGCCACAGATAGCGGACCCGGTCGATCAGCAGCTGACACACCGACTCGTCCGGGCAGGTCAGCGCCTCGGAGACCTCCAGGTGCGGCCAGAGCATGCGCAGCCGGGGCCAGGTGGTCGGATCGTCCACGTCGCCGCGTGGGCGGGACGCGGCCAGCACCAGGTGCACCTGGTGCCGGGCGGCGCTGATCTCGTCCTCGGTCATCCGGTCGCGTACCACCGCCTGCAACAGCCGGTGCACCTGGACCCGACCGCCCTGCACGTCGACTTTGAGCAGCGCCAGCCGGTTGATCTGCTGGACCAGGGCACCGCGCACGAGCCGCTCCGACACCGACGGGTCGAACGGTACGAGGGCCTCCGCCATCTCGTCGCTGTAGATGAGTTCGAGGGCGATCTCCGGGGCCAGCACCGAGCAGAGCTGCAGCAGCCGGTACGCGGCGGGCGCCTGATCGAGCAGCCGGTTCAGCGACAGGTCCCAGGTGGCCTCCACGGAGAGCGCACTGGGGCCGTGCCGCTCGATCTGCCGCAGGTAGTCGGCGACCGACGTGCCCGTGTCGGCGAGCCACGCGCCCGCCGCCGCCACCGCGATCGGCAGGTCGCCGAGCGCCTCGGCCACGCGGTCGGCCTCCTCCGCGCTGATGGTGGGCACCCGCTGGACCAGGTGCGCGACACTCTCGGTGCGGTCGAAGACGTCCACCTGGATCGGGTTCGCCCGGTCACCCCAGGCACGGTTCCGGGAGGTCAGCAGGACGTGCCCGGGGCCCTGTGGCAGGAAGGGCTCGATCTGGTCGAGCTCCTCGGCGTTGTCGAGCACGACGAGCCACCGCTCGTACGGCTCGCCCCGGCTCAGCACCTGCAGCACCGACCGAACCGTGTCGGGCAGGGTGGGCCCGGCCAGGACGCCGAGGCGAGCGGCGAGGTCCGCCAGAGCGGTGTCGACGAACTGCGGCGGGTCCGCGACGATCCACCAGACCACGTCGTACGCGGCCTTGAACCGGTGCACGTATTCCAGGGCCACCTGCGTCTTACCGACGCCGCCCATGCCCTGCAGGGCGACCGGCAGCACCACCGCGCTGCCCCCGCTCTGCAACTGTGCGCGCAGCCGCGCCAGGTCGTCCTCCCGGCCGGTGAACCGGGCGTTCCGGTTGGGGGCGTTGAAGATCAACGGCTCGGAGCCGGGATAACGGGCGGCCCCGCCCGCCGGGCCGTCCGCCGTCGACGGCACCGGCCGGCCGACCAGCCGCAACACCCGCTCCACGGCGGTCGCGGCGCTCACGTTGACCAGGTTGGCAGAGCTCTGGGAGGGGAACTCCGCCAACGGGCGCAGGTCGGCGACGTACACCGCGAGGGCCGTGGAGCCGGTGCTCGTGTCGCGGTCGGGCAGACCACCCGACGGCGTCGCCACGTAGGCCGGCGAGACCACGGTCAGCGTCCGCGGGGCGGGCGTACCGGCGGACCCGACGACAGCCGCAGGCTCCACCACCCGCATCCCGGCCGAACTGAGCACCCGCTCCAGCCACTCGGCCCAGATGGCGTCCTCCGGGGCGCAACGGAGCACGATCTGGTCGTCGATCGCCTCGGTACGCCGACGGAAGCGGGCCTTGCCCCGCTCCCGCACCGACTCGTCCATCACCGGCAGCGCGGTCACCGTGCCGTCGGTGAGGATCCCGGTCAGGGTCTCGAACGCGGCCAGCAGCGACGTCGGCGAGCCGGGCGGGTCGCCGAACGTCGCCAGTGTCTCCTCGTACGCGTAGAACGGCCGGTACGGGACCTCGACCGCCGCCCAGTACCGTCGCCGTTCCGCCTCGGTCATGCCCGCCGGCAAACCGGCGAACCGACGCATCGCCAGCAGGCGGCCCGCCTCGGCCCGCTCCTTCTCGGCCTGGTCGACCCGCATCGGCACCGGCAGGACCCGGATGTCGCGCCGCCGGTACCGGTCCCGCACCGAGTGCGCCACCCGGGCCGCGCCGTCGATGCCCTGGTCGCTGAGGGTGAAGCAGTCGACGAGGGTGTCCGGCAGGTGCAGGGTGCAGATGTCGGCGACGTCGCTCAACCCGGTCCGGCTGTCGATCAGGGTGAAGTCGTACTGGCGCTTCATGTCCGCCCGCAGCGCCTCGAAGAACTGCGCCCCGCCCAGCCGGTTGTAGAAGTTGTCCCAGTCCAGCCCGCTGACCGAGACGGCGTAGTCGCTGTTCTGCCGGCCCGCGGAGAGGAAGTCGAGGCCGCCGCCGTCCGGAAAGTTCCAGCGCAGCGAGAACGCGTGCCGCCCGACCTGGGCGTACTGCTCCATCCAGCGATCCGGTCGGTCGACGACCCGGGTGGTCTCCCACTCGTAGTCGCGGATCATGTCGATCACACCGCTGGTGCCCTGGATCGTTTCGGCGTCGAGGAACGGATGGAAGAAGCGGTGCAAACCGGGTGACTCGAGGTCCCAGTCGGCGACAAGCACCCGTCGCCCGCTGGCCGCGAGGATCCAGGCCACGTTGGCCAGCGCCATCGTCCGGCCCGTCCCACCCTTGAACGAGTAGAAGGTGACGACCTGGCCTTCACGATCGTTGTTCATCGGTTCTCTCCGTGGGGACGCTGTGGGGCCGGATCATCAGGCGGGGACGCGGGATCGGGCGTAACGGTCGGGCCGTCGCGCAGGGTGGGCAGCGGCTCCGGTGGTGGCTCGAAGGGAACGACCGGGCCGTGTTTGAGGAACTGACGGCGGGCCTCGGTGACCAGGGCCGGCATCAGATCGACGAACTCCGGCATGCTGCACGCCCTCTTCACCTGGGGCAGACCGGCGTCCTGCAGCAGCTGAGTCACCTCGGTGGCCCATCGGGTGGCGTCCTGGGTGTCGTTCTCGTCGGTGACGACCAGCGGGACGACCCACTCCCGCAGACCGTGCAGCATGCGGGCGAGGGCGCTGGACGCGTCCGGTGCCGCCGCGATCCACGGGTCGACCAGCAGCACGGCCGGTCGGTGTTCGAGCAGCCCGGCGGCCTGCGCGAGGTCTTCCGTGCGGGCCGCCAGCCCCAGGCGCTCGGCGGTGCTGGCCGCGTACTCGGCGGCGGGCAGCACCTGGCGTCGCCCGTACGGCCGCCAGAGCCGACCGCTGGCGGCGTAGCCGGCCGGGTCTCGGTCGGGCGGCAGACGGTCCCGGGTCGGGGCCAGGACGGCGACGACGAAGTCCGGGTCGGTCGGTGCGGGGCGGGTGACCTCGTCGAGGCTGGGCGCCCGGGACGGGCCCAGCGGTCGCTGCTCGGCGGTGTGCACGATCCGCTTGGCCAGGCGGCTCAGCAGAAGGTCGTACTGCGCCCGGTACGAGTCCAGCATGCAGAAGGCGCGGAGGCCGTTCTCGGCGTACTCCGGGACGTCCCGGCCCAGGTCCAGAGCGCCGTCCAGCTCCGGATGGGACTCCCACGGCGGAAACGGGATCCACAACACGGGGGTGAGATGGCCGGCGGTGAGCCGGGCCGGCCCCGCGGCGGCCAGCCGGGCCCGGAAGGACTCCTGCTCCCCCAGGGCCCACGGGCGACTGAAATAGCCGGGCGAGTAGAGCGGGACGAAGACCTCGGCGTCACCGAGCGCCTCCGCCAGAGCCGCCTTCCAGTCGGCGCCCAACGGGATGTGCTGGTCGAAGAAGCCGATCCGCATCCCCGCCACTGGCCGGGCCTCGCGCCGCACCTCGTTGACCAGGTCGGTGAAGAACTTCCCGACCCAGGCGTCGGCGTCGAGAGGGGCGCCCTGCGACTGAGCGGAGTGGGCATAGCTGAGAAAGAAGTACGTCCCTCCCGCCGCCGACCGGCGCCGGTCCGCCGGCGGGCTCATCCTGGTTCCTCCGCGAACCGGTTGCACAGCTCGTCCATGCTCGCCGGCACCCAGGGCTCCACCAGGTACGACCGGTGGATGGCCACGATCCGCTGGGCGAGCCGCCAGACCACCACCCGGTACGCGTTCTCCAACTGCATGGTCAGCAAGCCATAGACCCCATCCCGCTGGTAGTGCACCGCGATGTCCGGATCCGGCATGGCGGTCGGGGAGAACCGTTGGATGTCGCGGAGCACCCGAGGCAGTGGTGTGCCGTTCGTCGGTAACCAGGTGACCGGCACGATCGCCGTCTCATGGGCGGAGGCGGACCTGTGCCGCGGGACGATCCGGCGGCGGGAGAACGCGTCCCACTCCCGGCCACACCAGTCGCTGCCGAGCAGTGCGGCGGACACCAGCGGAACGAAGACCTGGCAGGTGCCGGCGGCCTGGAGAAGCTCCGGGCTCCAGCGTTCCCCGCCCGCGATGGAGCTGTCCAGGAAGCCGGGGTCCACCCCGGTCACCGGGCCGACCAGCTCACTGACATGGACGGAGAGGTCCTCGAAGAACCGGGATTCGAACTCGTCGGGTTTGCCGGTGGCCCGGCGGACCGGCGCTTGGGAATAGCTGAGAAAGAAGAGCGGCGCGCGCGTTCCGGAGGGTGCGTCCACTGTGCTCACGACTGCCCCTCCGCCCTCCCCACGCGGCCGGAACATCAGCGTAGTCCCCACGTCAATGTCTTGCCGCCAAGCGGTTCGCGGCGAACCAGCCGACCGCGAAGTCCACAGAGGCGCGCGCGGACAGCAGGCGAGCGCGCGCCCGACCGACCCGACCGTGCTGGACGAACGGCGCGTCGTCGAGCGCGGCACCCACCTTCGGAAAGTCACGGTCGTCCAGGTCGAGTGCGCGGAAGTCGAGGCGGACCCGGCGCCCGTCGACGAGCCGGAAGCAGTGGTAGTCGCGCTCGGGCGGCGGCACCGGGAGCCGGTACTCGGCCAAGTGCAGGGCGCTGCACGCCTCATAGCCGAGGCCGAGCAGCAGGATCTGCCCGTCCGCCGCGTAGAGACCGCCCACCGGTGAGCGCTCCCCCAGGTGGCAGGTGAGGTCGTGGCCGTCGGTGAGCTGCCGGGCCCGGGGGCCCAGCGCGGCGAACGAGGTCTGGGGGTGATCGCTACGCACGGCCCCGGGGGCGCACCGGACGTACTCGGCGAGCGCGCCCATCCGCTGGGAGGGGGTGTTCCGGCGGTCCCAACCCGGCAGCGACGCCTCGTACCGGTCGCGCTGCGCCCGGTCCATACCGGCGGTGGCCGCCAGATAGGCGCGGGAGGTGGTCGAGTTGCCGTCGGTCTGCGTCGGCACCAGCAGCGTGCCGGCAGGGCCGAGGACGTCCCGCAGAGCGCCGGCGAGGGTCGCGGGGCCGTGCTCCAGTGGGCCCACCCTCCGGAGGCCACAGTGCACCAGGAGGCACGCGCCCGGGCGGACGCCCAACGTCCGCAGGTCGTCGGCGAGGCGAGGACGGCCCAGTGTGGGCGGGTGCCGCTCATCCGGACCCGACACCGGTCTCCTCCAGGGCGTGGCGCATCTGGCCGACGAACCGCTCACCCGCCGCGGTGAGCGACCGGCTGGCCAGCAACGCGTCGACGCCGTCCCGGGTCCAGGCCAGGAATCGAGCGGCGTGCGCCGACGCGTCCCCGCCGTCGGTGGCCGCCCGGGACCGCCACACCTGGGTGACGGCCAGGTGGGCGTACACCCCCTGGAGCACGCCCTCGGGCGGCCGTGGGTCGGGGCGCCAGGGCACCCGGATCAGGGTGCCCTGGCCGGGTGCCACGAGGTCGTACAGGTCGAGCACCGCGCCGAGCTTCGCGTGCTGCCACTCGTGCACGAGGAGCACCGCCATCGTCTCCGGGTCCGGATCGGGGGTGACGGCGACCGCGCCGAACGCGTGCCGGGCCGTCGCACTCCGCAATGGTCTCACCGGGTCGGGTGCCAGCGGCACAACGACGCGCAGGCCGCCGTCCAGCGCCGCCGCGTGCGCCGGCACGTCCCGGTGCGCGATCCGCCAGGCCTCGGCCAGGGTGCGGCCCAACGCCCGCGCCGCCGAGGGCTCCAGGCGCGGTGCCACCGGCTGGCCGTAGCAGTCCCGGTACGGGTCGCCGTCCTCGACGAGCAACCGGCCACCGGGCACCGACACGTCGCGCGTCGGCCGCCAACCGGGCGGCGGCGGCGCGATCGGATCGAGAAGCACCGTCTGCTCCGTCGACCCGTCCCGGATCCGGAAACCACCGGGCAGGACGGTCACCTCGACGCTCTCCGCCGAGTCGGGCAGCGTCAGGCTGCCGAGCGTGGGCACGGTGATCGCACCGCCTCGCACCGGCACGGTCACCACGGCGGCGACGCCCGCCCGGAGGGCCGCGGCGACGGCGAGCGCCGGCAGCGGGTCGACCGCCGCGCGGACGCCGGACCGGGGCGACGAGTCGAGGCGATGCACCAGCCAGGGTCGAACGAAGGGGTGCTCCAGGACCACCCGGACCGCTTCCGGTGCCGCTTGGTCGAGGTGGACGAGCAACTCCCAGGCCGCCGTCGGGCCGACCCTGTCCCGGCAGGCCGCCAGCAGCGCCCGGGTGATGGAGAGCTGCGTGGCGGCGAGGAGAGCGAGCGTCGGCGGCGACCCGTGCCCGGTCGCCAGGTCGTCCAGCACCTCGTCGACGGGCGAGTCGGCCCACTGGGTCGGCGCGGGGTGGGCCGGCTGCGGGTACGCGTCCACGCTGTCGATCAGCCGGAGCAGGTCCGCGCAGTACACCGAGGGGTTGTCGAAACCGGAGCCGGTGCGCCAGCGGTGGGCGTACAGGCCGCCCCCGCACCGGTCGACCACCGGGCAGGCCCGGCAGGTCGCGCAGAGCCCGTCGACGCCGTCCTGTCGGACGGCGACCCCGGGGTGCCGGGCGGCCTCGTCCACCGAATGGTCGAACACGTCGAACCCGGTGCCGGCCGCGCCGTGGTACGTGGTCTTCAGCGAGTCGACCTGCTCCCAACTGCCGTCCGCCTCGATCACCAGCACGTCGGCCGGCGCGAGGCCGAACGCCTCGGTGCCGCCGCCACCGGGCCGTAGCGCCTCGAACAGCCGGATCGACACGGGGCGCCCGTCGTCCACCCACCGTCGGTGCAGCCGCCCCAGCCAGTCGGCGTACGGGGTGGACCCGGGGCCGGGTCGCTCCGGGGGATGGTCCCAGGTGGCGTGTGGCAGCAGCAGGTCGACCCGGGGCGGGCTCTCGGCCACCAGTGCCTCGTACACCCGGTCGGGATCGTTGCGGACGTCGATCGTGCAGAGGATGCCGGCGTAGCTGGCGCGGTGCTCCGGTCGCCGGAGCAGGGCCAGCGCCCGCCGGACGTGGTCGTGGCTGCTGCCGCCGTGGGCGAAGACCCGGTGGCGGTCGTTGGCGGCGCGGTCGCCGTCGAACGACACACCGACCCGCACGTCGTAGTCGACGAGCAGCCGGCACAGCTCCTCGTCCAGCAGGACCCCGTTGGTCTGCATGCGCAGGTCGAGCGTCGTCCACGGCGTGATCGCCGCCCGCAACTCGGCCAGCACCTCGCGCAGCCCGGCGGCACCCAGCAGCAGCGGCTCACCCCCGTGCAGCACCACGTGCACAACCGGCACCTCGTGCTCCCGGGCGTGCTCGGCGATCCGTCGTGCGGCGGCGCGGACCGTGGCCGGTGGCATCCGCACCGGTCGGTCACGCCAGGTCTGGTCGGCGTGCTGGTAGACGTAGCAGTGGTCGCAGCTGAGGTCGCAGCGGCTGTGCACCTTCAGCACGAACTGACTGATCCGCCGGCAGGATCCGCCCGCTGAGGGTGGACCGCACCGGCAGGCCATCAGTCAGATGGACGAGTTGAAGGCGGCGACGGCCACGCTGCCGGACGGCACGGACTGACTCGCAACGACCCGCCTGCGCACCGCCTCGACCAGATCGGCGTGCTCGACGGCGATCCGTTCCAGCGGGGTGTGCAGGCTACGTGTGAGGTCATCGAGGTCGGGACGGGTGGGACGGGTGGGGGCGTGGTCCACAATGAGTCTCCGGGGGCCCGGGGCGCTGGGAGCGCGAACGGCGGCAATGGCTCGAAAGGCTCTGGTCCGTGACCAGGATAGACAAATATCGACCCAGTGTCACCGTCGGTACAGCCGCCGGCACCAGGGGTGGCAACCGGGGCGCCGACAGAGAAGGAGCGCACATGTGCCGGAGCATCAAGACGCTGCGTGAGCCGTTCACCCCGCAGGTGACCGACGCGGACGTCGAGGCGGCGGCGTTGCAGTACGTCCGGAAGATCTCTGGCTTCCGGGCGCCCGCCGCGCACAACGCCGCCGCGTTCGACGCCGCGGTGGCCGCCGTGACCGAGGCCACCCGCACCCTGCTCGACCAACTGGTGGTGCGGGGTGCCGGGTCGGGCACCCCGGACCGGCAGGCCACCGCCTCCAGCTGATCGCCGAGGCCGTCGGGCTCGCCCGCCAGCGCGCCCGACCGGCCGGGCCCGACCCCTGGGTCAGGCCGCGGCGAGCGCCGGGGCGACCGTGTCGGGTGCCCAGCGCGAGCGGTGGCACTGCGACCAGCCCCGACAGCCCGGGTCGCCCAGCGAGCAGAGCCGTTGCCTGCTGAGCACCTCGCCGTCGTCGGTGTCCCGCACGTCGAAGTGCACCGGACGGACCGTGCCGTCCGGGGCGACGAGCAGGTGCCGACCCGCGTCGAGCGTGTCGTCGCGCAACAGGCAGTTGCGGCTGAGCAGTCGAGCGAGCGCCGCGATGCTCGCGTGCTCGGAGAGCTGCTCGGGCACCCCGTAGCAGTCCACGACCGTCGCGAACTCCCCCGGCGCCTGCCAGACGTCGCACACCACCGCGTACGCCGGCAGCCGGACCGGGTCGGCCACCGCCAGCGGCATCACCACCCGACCAAGCGCCTCGGCCAGCGCCGGGTAGACCTCCACGGGGCGCACCCCGTCGATTCTCCAGTTCCACAGCTCGGTCATTCCGCCTCCTCGCTGCGTTCGTCCCACCGGCCTCCGGATCGGGCCTTACTCACGATGGTGGGGGGCATTTGACCCCAGCCGGGGGCAAGTTACCGGTCTGTGACCATTCCGGGCAAAATTTCCCTGAGCGGCATTGCTCCGAGTAGCGGGAAGGTGACAGTTTATCGGGTATGGTGCGCCATCCCCACCACCACCGCCGCGTGTTCGACGACGGCCGCGGAGAGGGTCACCGCAGGACGACGAGGTGCTCCCCGCGGGGCAACAGCTCGCCCACCACGGGCGCGCCGGGCACCTCGCCGGCGACCAGCAGGCCGCCAGAGGTCTGCGCATCGGCCAGCAACAACCGCTCGTCCTCGCCCACGGCGCCGAAATCGGTCCACGGGGTGACCCATTCCAGGTTGCGCCGGCTACCGCCGCTGACGTAGCCGTCCCGCAGCGCCTCCCGCGCCCCGGACAGGTACGGCACCCGGGCCGTGTCGATGGCCACCGTGAGGCGGCTGGCCCGGGCCAGCTTCGAGGCGTGCCCGAGCAGCCCGAACCCGGTCACGTCGGTGCCACAGCGGATGCCGGCGGCGACCGCCGCGCGGGCGGCGTCCCGGTTGAGCGCGCTCATCGAGGCGACCGCCTCCGGGAAACTCTCGCCGGTGGCCTTGTGCCGGGTGTTCAGCACACCCACCCCGAGCGGCTTCGTCAGCGACAACGGCACCCCGGCCCGCCCGGCGTCGAGGGTGATCAACTCCTCGGGTCGGACCGTGCCGGTGACCGCGAGGCCGTACTTCGGGCCGTCGTCGTCCACGCTGTGCCCGCCGGCCAGGTGACAGCCGGCCTCCCGGGCCACATCCTGGCCGCCGCGCAGGACCTCGCCGGCCAGCTCCATCGGCAGCACGTCGCGCGGCCAGCAGAGCAGGTTGAGCGCGACCAGCGGGGTGCCGCCCATCGCGTACACGTCGGAGAGCGCGTTGGCCGCGGCGATCCGACCCCAGTCGTACGCGTCGTCGACCACCGGCGTGAAGAAATCGGCGGTGCTGACCAGCCCGGTCCGCTCGTCCAGGCGCACCACGGCCGCGTCGTCGCCGTGGTCCAACCCGACCAGCAGCTCCGCGGTTCCGGTGGCCGGGCCGAGACCGGACACCATGATCTCCAGCTCGCCAGGCGGGATCTTGCACGCACAGCCGCCGCCTCGGGCGTAACGAGTCAGCCGTACCCGTTCGGTCATCCCCCTATGATCCCGACAAGCCGTCACGATGACCACCGTTGCCACCCACACGGTGACTGGAATCGGACGCGCCACGACGATCGTGACCGGTGTTACCGCTCCGTGACCCGCCGAGTTGCATTCCGCCACATCAGGCCGCCTACAGTGGCCGCACCGGGGGTCAACCGACCCCGATCCGGGAGACGACAGGGGACGGTGGACGACGTGACGACGGGCGAACCGCTCATCGTGCTGGACGCGGTCAACAAGTGGTTCGGGCCGCTGCACGTGCTGGACGACGTCTCGCTGTCGGTGGGTCGTGGCGAGGTGGTCGTGGTGATCGGCCCGTCCGGCTCCGGCAAGTCGACGCTGTGCCGCGCCATCAACCGACTGGAACCGATCAGCTCCGGCACCATCACCTTCGACGGCCAGCCGCTGCCGGCCGAGGGCAAGCCCCTCGCGAAGCTGCGCAGCGAGGTGGGCATGGTCTTCCAGTCCTTCAACCTCTTCGCCCACAAGACCATCCTGGAGAACGTCACCCTCGGCCCGATCAAGGTCCGCAAGGAGAAGCCGGCCGCCGCCCGCGAGCGCGGCCTGGCCCTGCTCGACCGGGTCGGCATCGCCAACCAGGCGGACAAGTTCCCGGCCCAGCTCTCCGGCGGCCAGCAGCAGCGGGTGGCCATCGCCCGGGCCCTGGCCATGCAGCCCAAGGCGATGCTCTTCGACGAGCCGACCAGCGCACTGGACCCGGAGATGGTCGGCGAGGTGCTGGACGTGATGACCTCGCTGGCCCGAGACGGCATGACGATGGTCGTGGTCACCCACGAGATGGGCTTCGCGCGGCACGCCGCGAACCGGGTCATCTTCATGGCCGACGGCCAACTGGTCGAGGACGCCCCACCGGCGGAGTTCTTCGCCAACCCGCGCAGCGACCGGGCGAAGGACTTCCTCTCCAAGATCCTCACGCACTAGGCGTCCGTAGTGGAGCGCGCCGCATCCCGGTGGGCTCCGTTGAAGAAGGAGAAGAGTATGCGTATCACGCGCGTTGCGGCAGTCGCCGCGGTCGCCGCTCTGGCGCTCGGCCTCACCGCCTGCGGTGGCGACGACGGCGGGGAGGGCACCGGCGCTGGCAGCAAGTCCTTCGCCGCCGGCAGCACCATGGAGAAGCTGAACAAGGCTCAGAAGATCAAGGTCGGCACCAAGTTCGACCAGCCCGGCTTCGGCCTGAAGGGCCTGTCGGGCAAGCCGGAGGGCTTCGACGTCGAGATCGCGAAGATCATCGTCAAGGAGCTCGGCATCCCCGAGGACAAGATCGAGTGGGTGGAGGCCCCCTCGAAGGTCCGCGAGGACGTGATCGTCAACGGCACGGTCGACCTGGTCGCCGCGACGTACACGATCAACGACAAGCGCAAGGAGCGGATCGCCTTCGCGGGCCCGTACTACGAGGCTGGCCAGAACATCCTGGTCAAGAAGGACGACACCTCCATCACCGGTCCGGACTCGTTCAAGGACGGCACCAAGAAGGTCTGCTCGGTCACCGGCTCCACCCCGGCCGAGACGATCAAGCAGTACGTCAAGGACGTCGGCACCCAGCTGGTGCTTTTCGACACCTACGACAAGTGCCGCGACGCCCTCAAGGGCGGCCAGGTCAACGCCGTGACCACGGACAACGTGATCCTGCTCGGCTACATCGCCAAGGACGAGGCCTCCTTCAAGCTGGCCGGCACCAACTTCACCAAGGAGCCGTACGGCATCGGGGTGAAGAAGGAGGACGCCGACTTCCGCAGCTTCATCAACGACACGCTGGACAAGGCGGTCGCCGATGGCAGCTGGAAGAAGGCCTGGGACGACACCGCCGGCAAGTTCGGCGCGGAACTGGGCTCGGCGCCCACCATCAACCGCTACTGATCTGATCCTTCGATCTGGAGGGTGGGGAGGAACACCGACCCGTGAACGTGCTCATCGACAAGTTCGACGTCTTTGCGGGTGGTTTCTGGCTCACCCTCCAGATCTGCATACTCGCCGCGATCGGCGCCCTCATCCTGGGCGCCGTCGTGGCGGTGCTCCGCATCTCGCCGGTGCCGCCGCTGCGCGCGCTCGGCACCAGTTACGTGAACGTCTTCCGCAACATGCCGCTGACCGTGGTGATGTTCTTCGCCGCGTTCGGTCTGCCGGCGCTCGGCTCCAACGCGGATTTCCTCCGCATCCCGGTGATCGACTCGTTGTTCACCCGACTCGGCACGGACCTGCCGTACTTCCGGTTCGCGCTGATCGCCCTCGTGCTGTACACCGCCGCGTTCGTCTGTGAGGCGCTGCGGTCCGGGGTGAACGCAGTGCCCGCCGGCCAGGCGGAGGCCGCGCGGTCGCTGGGCCTGACCTTCGGGCAGAACCTGCGCCACGTGGTGCTGCCGCAGTCTTGGCAGGCGTCGGTGGTGCCGCTCGGCTCGGTGATCATCGCGATGATCAAGAATTCGGCGCTGGCCGGCTTCTTCGGGGTCGTCGGCGATCTGTCGGCCACGGCCGACCAGCTCACCGGGGCCGAGGGCTACGCCTTCATCCCGGTCGCCATCGGCATCTCGATCGGCTACCTGATCATGACCGTGCCACTCGGCGCCCTTCTGGACCGGATCGAGAAGCGACAGGCGGTGGCCCGATGAGTCAGCAGACCAGCGTCCTCTACGACGTCCCCGGGCCCCGGCAGCGGCGGATCACGCTGATCAGCAGCATCGTCGCCGGGCTGGTCCTGCTCGTCGGGGCGTACTTCCTGATCTACCGGCCCTTGGACGAGAAGGGCCAGATCTCGATGGAGTTGTGGGGGCCGCTGGTCGACCCCTCCAACGAGAACTTCGCCCTGGTGTGGGAGCGGATCGGCCTCGGCTTCAAGAACACCCTGATCGCGGCGGCGCTGGCCATCGTGGCCTCGCTGGTGGTCGGCACGCTGCTCGCCGTGCTGCGGGTCCAACTCAAGAGCCTCAGCCGCCGCCGGTTCACCGGCGCAGCGGTGCCGGTGGCGTACCTGCTGCGCGGGCTGAGCCTGCTGCTGTCGGCGGTCACCCGCGTCTGCGTCGAGGTGTTCCGCGGCCTGCCCGTCGTGATCACCATCTTCTTCGTGGCCCGCGGCTTCCCCGAGTTCGGCCTCTACTTCGACAACCTCTGGTATCTGGTCATCGGCCTCACCATCTACAACTCCGTGGTGATCGCCGAGATCCTCCGCTCCGGCATGGAGGGCCTGCCGGGCGGCCAGGCGGAGGCCGCCGCCGCCATCGGGCTCTCGCCCTCGCAGACCACCCGGATGATCCTGCTGCCGCAGTCCTTCCGGATCATGCTGCCGGCACTGATCAGCCAACTGGTCGTGGTGCTCAAGGACACCTCGCTGGGCTTCATCATCAGCTACGAGGAGACCCTGAACATCGGCAAGCAGATCATTGGCGTGCTGGGCAACCCGATCCAGGTGTACGTCGTGATCGCCGTGCTCTTCATCATGGTGAACTACTCGCTGTCGAAGCTCGCCCAGTACGTCCAGCGGCGGCTCGCCAAGGGCCGCAAGACCGCAGGCACCCCGGCGCAGAATCCGCCGTCGGCGGCACTGATGTCCCAGTCCGAGAGTTCCGGCGTGGGCATCTGACACTCAGCTCGCAGGGAAAGGGCCAGCCCGCGTCCGGGCTGGCCCTTTTCACTTCGCCCGTGCGCAGGGCAAACTCTCACGGATGAACACCGTCGCCCAGTTCGTCGTCGGGACAGTGGTGGCGCCGACGTCCGCCATCGTGATCTATCTGCACGGCGTATGGGCGGGTCATTTCCTCGACCTCCGGGCAACCAGCGAATACTGCTCCGCGAAGCCGTTGGGGTCGACCCCGACGAGCACCGACTGGGTGCCGCTGAGACACCTCTGTCGCTACGCCGACGGCACCACCAGCAATCTCGTGCCCGCGTACGTCAACCCGATCGTGTTTCTCTGCCTGGCCGCCGGAGTGGCGTGCACGGCACTGGCCGTACGAGCCGCTCGCCGGCCCGGCAGAACCGACCCAGCGGCGGACAGTCTGGCCCACCCCGTCGGCCAGGCAGGTGTGTCGGACTAGCGGGCGATCTCGGTGACCCGGGACTCGCGGACCACGGTGACCCGGATCTGACCCGGGTAGGTCAGCTCCTCCTCGATCTGCTTGGCCACGTCCCGGGCCAGCACGGCCGCCCCGATGTCGTCCACGTCGTCCGGCTTGACCATCACCCGGATCTCCCGGCCGGCCTGCATGGCGAAGACCTTGTCCACGCCGAGCTTGCTGGCCGCGATCTCCTCGATCCGCTCCAGGCGCTTGACGTACGCCTCAAGGCTTTCTCGACGCGCGCCCGGCCGACCACCGGAGCAGGCGTCGGAGGCCTGGGTGAGTACGGCCTCGATGGTCTGCGGCGGCACCTCGTTGTGGTGCGCCTCGATGGCGTGCACCACGTCCTCGTGCTCGCCGTACTTGCGGGCCAGGTCCGCGCCGATGATGGCGTGGCTGCCCTCCACCTCGTGGGTGAGCGCCTTGCCGATGTCGTGCAGGAACGCCGACCGCTTGATGGTGGGCACGTCCAGCCGCAGTTCGGCGGCCATGATGCCGGCGATGTGGGCGGTCTCGACCAGGTGCTTGAGCACGTTCTGGCCGTACGAGGTGCGGTAGCGCAGCCGGCCGAGCAGGGTCACCAACTCCGGGTGGATCTCGGTGATGCCGACCTCGACCAGGGCGTCCTCGGCGGCCCGGAGGCAGAGCTGCTCCACCTCCTGCCGGGCCAGGTCGTAGACCTCCTCGATCCGGTGCGGGTGGATCCGCCCGTCCAGGACCAGCTTCTCCAGCGTCAGCCGACCCACCTCGCGGCGGACCGGGTCGAAGCAGGAGAGCAGCACCGCCTCGGGGGTGTCGTCGATGATCAGGTTGACGCCGGTCACCGACTCGAAGGCGCGGATGTTGCGCCCCTCCCGGCCGATGATCCGCCCCTTCATCTCGTCACCGGGCAGGTGCAGGACGCTGACGACGCTCTCCGCGGTCTGCTCGCTGGCGACCCGCTGGATCGCGTCCACCACGATGTGCCGCGCCCGCTGCTCGGCGGTGTTGCGCGCGTCGGACTCGATGTCCCGCACCAGCAGCGCCGCCTCCCGCTTGGCCTGCGTCTCGATCGCCTCGACCAGCTCCAGTCGCGCCGAGTCGGCGGTGAGCCCTGCGATCCGTTCCAGCTCCCGGCGGCGCAGTTCCTCCGACTCGGTCAGCTCGGCCTCCCGCTGGGCGAGCGCGGACTCCCGGGCCGCGAGGGCGGCCTTCGCCGCGGTGAGCTGCCGCTCCCGCTCGGCGAACCGCTCCACCTCCTCGGTGTGCATCCGCTCCCGCTCGTCCATCCGGGCGGCCCGACGTTCCACCTCCGCGGCCTGCTCCCGGGTGGTGGCGGCGAGCACCGCTACCTCCCGCTCACCGCTGCGCCGGGCCGCCGTACGTAGCTGCTCGGCGTCCGCCTCGGCCTGCTTGTGGGCGCGCTCCAGAACGGTGTCCGCCTCGGCGCGGGCGTCGTCGAGCACCCGGCGCGCCTCGGCGCGGGCCGCCTTAGCTTCGGCCTTCGCGGCCGCCGCCTCGGTACGGGCCGCCGCGGCGGCGGACTTCGCCACGTCGATCGTGCTGTTCGCCTCGTCGGCCGCGGTCCGCAGGGCAGCGAGGGACTGCTCCTGCCGGTCCTTCTCGGCGATGAAGGCGGGATCCTCCGGAGCCGGCGCCGCGCCCATCCGACGCAGCGTCCGGATGCCGACCAGCACGGCCCCGATCACCACCACCGCGAGGACGAGGACGGCCGCGAGGAGCACGACGTCGAAGGCGTTCATGCCGGGACCCCGTCGGGTCTACCGGTGAACCTGTGCCGCCGCCCCGCCATGGCCGCCTCCCCTAACGTCGAGACCGCAGCGACCGTGCCAGGGGCACACTCCTGCGGCTGTGGACGCCCGACCGGAGCGGCTGGCCGTGGGTAGCTCTCTCCGCCGGCGGTGCCCGCGGGCAACGTCGGCGACCGGGTGCAGTTGTCGCGGCGTTCCGGACCGGCCTGTCCGGAGTTGCCGCCAAAGGCCGTGGAGTCGGCCAAAGTGATGCTGTCTTGTTACGAGATCTATGTTGTGCGCTTAGCCTGCAATGGTCGGGCAATGTGAGCCTGTATGGCGAGGCTAGGTCGCCGGGGGTGCTCTGGTCAAGGACTCATGATCAAACCCCCCGAACGGAGAGAAGTTGAATCGTCACGGCGTGCTGATGTCGCGCCGGACACGAGGGGACAAACTCCGCGAGGCGTTCGATCCGTCGAACGAGTCACGCCTGGTCAACCCGGGCCTAACCGGCCATCAACTCTCATTCCACCGGGTGCACCGGTCGGTGGGCGGGTGTGACCCATCCGTCCAATTGCGAACAGCCGCCGGACCGAGCGGCGGGCGGTCAGTCGGCCGGACGGTTGTCGCGGTCCAGCTCACCCTCGGCGTCGGCGAGCGCGTCGGCGTCGATCTGCTCGGCGAACTCGGCCGCCTCGGCGCTCTGCGCGGCGAGCGCGTCCTTCACCGCCCGGATCGCCACGCCGGGCGGGTAGCCCTTGCGGGCCAGCATGCCCACCAGCCGACGGAAGACCGCGTCCGGCTCACCCCGGGCGGTGCGCAGCTTGCGCTCCACCAGGGCGCGGGCGGTGTCCGCCTCGGTCTCCTCGTCCAGCTCACCCAGCGCCTCGGTGGCCACCTCGCCGTCCACGCCCTTGCGGCGCAGCTCGTTGGCGAGCGCCCGGCGAGCGAGGCCGCGCCCGGCGTGCCGGCTGGACACCCAGGCCCGGGCGAACGCGGCGTCGTCGATGATGCCGACCTCGTCGTACCGGTCGAGCACCTCGGCCGAAACCTGCTCGGAGATGCCTCGCTTGGCCAACGCCCCGGCCAGCTCGGCCCGAGTGCGGGGCCGGACGGCAAGCTGGCGCAGACAGATCTCGCGGGCCACCTCGGACTCGTCACGAGGAGGAGCCGGAGACTCGACGGTGTCGGCCTCCTCGGACCCACCCCGGCGGCCTCGCCGAGGGCGCGGCGGATCGGTGGCGTCGCCCGTACGAGGCGGGCTGGCATCCCAGCCTCGCCCCGTACGAGCGCGTCGTCCTGCCATGGGTCAGCGACCGGTCAGAAGTCGACCGGCGGCAGCTCCGGGCCACCGGCGGCGTCACCCGCGCCGACCCCGACGCCGAGCTTCTCCAGGATCTTCTTCTCGATCTCGGCGGCCACGTCCGGGTTTTCCTTCAGGAACTCCCGGGCCTTCTCCTTGCCCTGGCCGAGCTGGTCGCCGTCGTACGTGTACCACGCTCCGGACTTGCGGATGATCGTCTGCTCCACGCCGACGTCGATCAGCGAGCCCTCGCGCGAGATGCCCTTGCCATACATGATGTCGAACTCGGCCTGCTTGAACGGCGCGGCGACCTTGTTCTTCACGACCTTGACCCGGGTGCGGTTACCGACCACGTCGGTGCCGTCCTTGAGGCTCTCGATGCGTCGCACGTCGAGCCGGACCGAGGCGTAGAACTTCAGCGCCCGACCACCGGTGGTGGTCTCCGGGCTGCCGAACATGACGCCGATCTTTTCCCGCAGCTGGTTGATGAAGATCGCCGTGGTGCCGGTGTTGCTGAGCACACCAGTGATCTTCCGGAGTGCCTGGCTCATCAGCCGGGCCTGGAGGCCCACGTGGCTGTCGCCCATCTCGCCCTCGATCTCGGCGCGCGGCACCAGGGCCGCCACCGAGTCGATCACGATGATGTCCAGAGCGCCGGAACGGATCAGCATGTCCGCGATTTCCAGCGCCTGCTCGCCGGTGTCCGGCTGAGAGACCAGCATCGCGTCGGTGTCGACGCCGAGGGCCTTCGCGTACTCCGGGTCGAGCGCGTGCTCGGCGTCGATGAAGGCGGCGATGCCGCCGTTGCGCTGGGCGTTGGCCACCGCGTGCAGTGCCACCGTGGTCTTACCGCTGGACTCGGGACCGTAGATCTCGACCACCCGGCCACGGGGCAGGCCGCCGATGCCGAGGGCCACGTCGAGCGCGATGGAGCCGGTCGGAATGATCGCGGTCTGGACGACCGGCCGGTCACCCAGCCGCATCACCGAGCCCTTGCCGAATTGCTTGTCAATCTGAGCGAGAGCAAGGTCGAGTGCCTTCTCCCGGTCAGGCCCTGCTGCCATGGTTGCCACCCCTGCCTTCGCCGGCGTCTTTGCTGAGCTTCGCGTCACGCGGACACGCTAGGCGCTGGGTCCGACAGAAAACCAGCCGACGGGCCGCGAGCTGTGGACGAGCACCCCGCTGTGGACAATAGCCGAACAGGTGTACGACTCGGCAAGCGACACGCGGAAGCGGCGAAAAGGCTGCTCAGCGTAGTCGAGCGGGCACCCGGTCGGGGTACGCGGCGCAGACCGCCCGCCACACCACATGCGTCTGCTCCCCCGACGCCAGTGCCTGCTCGATGGTTCGTCCGCCGAGCTGGGACAGCACCTGATCGCGGGCGATGCTGGCCGCGTAGCCGGGCCCGAACGCCTCGTCCAACCGCGTCCAGAAGTCGGTCAGCCGCACAGTGATCAGCCCTCCTCGTCCGGTGCCCCGGTCGGCACCGGGCGCAACGCTAGCGCCACCAGGGGCACCGCCGCGACCGCCGCGAGCAGGGTGAGCACGGGATAACCGGCGAACTGCATGACAAACCCGCTGACCAGGGCGGCACCGGTCCCGGCCAGTCCCATGATCAGGTCGGACAGCCCCTGGACGCTCGGCCGCACACCGGCCGGCACCGACTCGGACAGCAGTGTCGAGCCGGCCACCATCGTCCCCGACCAGCCCAGCCCGAGCAGGACCAGACCCACCGAGAGCCGGGGTGTGTGGTGCCCGGCGGTGCCGGCGACCGCGCAGGCGGCCAGCAGCAGCCCGACCCCGCCGAGGATCACCGCCCGCCGACCGAGGCGGTCGGTGAGCCAACCGACCACCGGGGAGAACGCGTACATGCCGGCGATGTGCAGGCTCAGCACGATGCCGACCAGCCGCAGCACGTCGGCGTCGGCGTGCGACTCACCGAGCCGGACCGGGGTCATCGCCATCACCGCCACCATCACCAGGTGACCCACCGCCACGGCGGCGATGCCGAGTCGGGCGGCGGGCTGTCCGCGTACCACCGACCAGGCCGCCCGCATCCCGGCGCCGCGCGGCGCGCGCACCTCGACCGGCGCGGCGGCCGGCACCGCACCACCAACGGCCGGGCCACCACCCGCCGGCGCCTCGGCCGCCACGGCGGTCGACGTCGCATCGGCGGCCGGCGGCAGGTTGGCAACGGGCGCCCCGGTCGCCGCGAGCCGCCGCGCGGTGAGCAGCGGGTCGGGCCGGAGCAACCCCAGGAGTACGACGGCAGCCAGCACGAACGCCACCGCGCTGAACGCGAACGGACCGGCCAGCGGGGGCAGCCCCCAGCCCGTGGTGACCCGGTCGGCCAACGCGGCGAAGTTCGGCGCGGCCACCGCACCGATGGTGGTGGCCCAGACGATCAGGGAGAGCTGCCGCCCTCGTCGGGCCGGCTCGGCGAGGTCCACCGCCGTGTAGCGGGCCTGCAGGTTCGCGGCGGTGCCCCCGCCGAAGAGCAGCATGCCGAGGAAGAGCAGCGGCACCCAGCGGGTGGCCGCGGCCAGCACCACCAGCACGCCGCCGACGGCGCCGACCGCGTACGCCAGCACCAGGCCCGGCCGGCGACCGTGCCGCGCCATGATCCAGGTGACCGGGACGGCGAGCAGCGCCGCACCGACCACCCCGGCACTCTGCGCGACACCGGCCGCCGCGGTGCCGGCGATCCGTGTCGCGAGCAGCGCGCCCACGGCGATGCCGATGGTCACGCCGATGCCGCCGATGATCTGGGTGGTGAAGAGCAGCCGCAGGGTACGCCGCTGGATCGTCGTGACATCGGGGGCGGCGGCGGTACGCGGCGCGGTCAGGTCGGTGGCCATCGGCGCTCCTGTCGAAAGGGGGTGCCCCATCCTCGCGCACCCGCACCGCCGCCCGCCGCGTCAGCTGGCCATCACCCGCTGGTGCAGCGCGGAGACCGCCGAACGCGCCGCCACGAACGCACCGTGCTGCCAGGCCACCTCGTGGCTCAGCCAGTCCCCGGCGAAGTAGACCCGCCCGGCCGGCTGGAGCAGCAGGTTGTATCCGGCTGAGCCGTACCGGGGCGACGTCCAGGCGCCCTCGATGTAGCGGGTCCGGTCCCAGGCGTGGGAGTACGAGGTGACCAACTCGCTGCGGTACTTGTCGCCGTGGATCTTCACACCCTGGCTGATCGCGCGCTCGCTGCGCTGCTCGGGCGTGAGCCCGCTGTACGCCCGGGCGTTCGCCCCGGTGTTGTAGTAGCCGACGACCAGGCCACGCTTGCCGTGGAAGCCGTGGGACGGGTACCAGATGTGCGACAGGTCCAGATCGGTCTCGGTGATGCCGCCGTAGATCCGCTGATCGGTCTCCCACCAGCGGCTGCGATATTCCAGGCCGATCTTTCCGGAGGCGGTGACCGGGAAGTCGGCCAGAGCCGCGGTCACCGCCGTGCCGAGATTGTGCGGTACGCGGGCCATCAGGTGCGGCGGCAACGCCGCCACGCAGTAGTCAGCGGTGATCTGCGACTGCCGGCCGCCCTGCCGGTAGGTCACGTCGACCCGGCTGCCCCGGTCGGTCACCGCGGTCACCTCGGCGTTCAGTCGGATCCGATGCGGGCCGACCGCCTTGGCCAGGGCTCGGGGAATCTGGTCCATCCCGCCGACCGGCTGGAACATCAGCATGGCCTGGTCGTAGCCGAACTCGAAGGAGAAGTACCGGCCGACGTTGCTGGCGAAGACGTCGGAGAGCGCCGGCGGCGTGCCGAGCGGGCTTCCCACGTCGTTGCCCGCACCGGGGTACGCGGAGAAACCGCGACGGTTGGTCCCGGTGTACGCCCAGCCGCTGGTACGTCCGCCGATCGCGCCGAAGCTCTGGAGGAACGACAGCAGCCGGTCACGGTCCTCGGCGGTGAGCCGGGCGTCCAGCGCGCCCTGGTCGGTGGCCTTCGCGAGCAGCTCCGAGACGTAGCCGTACACGTCGGCCTTGGCGGTGCGGTACCGGATCGGCTCGGTCATCCCGGCGGACTCGTTGTAGACCCAGGCGTCGGCGTTCTGGTTGGTGAAGACCTCGATGGGTACGCCGAGTTCCCGGCAGTAGTCCATTGTGACCATCCACTGCGCGATCCGCCCCGGCCCGGCGTT
Source organism: Micromonospora sp. CA-259024 (assembly GCF_050936255.1). Taxonomy (NCBI): domain Bacteria; kingdom Bacillati; phylum Actinomycetota; class Actinomycetes; order Micromonosporales; family Micromonosporaceae; genus Micromonospora; species Micromonospora sp. CA-259024. Next base: position 4,010,070 of record NZ_JBNJND010000001.1, read on the forward strand.
GAAGTAGACCCCGTCGGAGAAGCCGGCCCGCTGGGTGCGTCCGTCGAGGTCCGTCTCGACATCGCCGCCCCGGATGGTCAGGTTCCGACCACCGACGCGGTGCCGCGCCTCAAGGATGGTGCAGTGGTAGCCCGCCTTGCTCAACTCGTACGCGGTGGTGAGCCCAGCGATGCCGCCGCCGAGAACGACCACGCTGGCGCCCGACCGCCCGGTCAGGGCGAAGTCGGAACGCTCCGGCGCTCGGAATGCTGGGGTTGCGGCCCCGGCCGCGCTGGGAGCAAGCCCCATGGCACCCATCGTGGCGAGCATCGCACCGGCACCGCCGCTGATTCCGACGGTGCGCAGGAACCCACGCCGGCTGACCATCGACTGCGTCTGATCGCTCATAACGGCCTCCCCTACAAGATCGACTCAGCTGAGTCTGTAGAGGACCTGTTTCACTGATCACGCATTGCCGTTTCCGGCAGGTATCGCCTTCCCGTTCGACCGCGCCGGCAATTTCCGACGAGCTACGTCCGGCTCCACTGTCGTCCCACAGTGACCCGGCGGGACCGCAACACGCCGTGCAGGCGATCGGGTGGCAGAGGAGGCGGCCGAGGCCGCCGGCTATCCGGGCAGGGCGCGCTATCCGGGCAGGGCGCGGGTGACGACGGTGAGGTCGGAGACCAGTCCCTCGTACGCCTTGTCCTGGTCGTCGGCGCGCAGCACGGCGGACGGGTGGATGGTGGCCAGCAGCCGTGCGTCCGGCGCGTCGGCCCGCTTTCCGGCGTTGTCGATCGGCACCCGCCGGAAGTCCTCCGGGTGCTGGGCCGACTCCGGCCAGGGCAGCAGCTCGCCCCGCTGCCGGGTGACCCGGAAGGACGGGCCGAGCAGCGCCTTGGCGGCGGTCGCGCCGAGCACCACCACGATCTCCGGACGTAGCCGGGCGAACTCCGCGACCAACCAGGGACGGCAGGCGGTGATGTGCACCTGGTCCGGGGTCTGGTGGATCCGCCGCTTGCCGCGCACCTGGAAGCGAAAATGCTTCACGGAGTTTGTGAGATAGAGCTGACCCGGGTCCAGCCCGGCGTCATCGACCGCACGGCGCAGAAGGCGACCGGCGGGCCCGACGAAGGGCAACCCCTTCTGGTCCTCCATGTCGCCGGGCTGCTCGCCGACCAGCACCACCCGGGCACTCTCGTCGCCCCGGCCGAAGACCGTCTGCGAGGCGTCCCGGTACAGCTCACAGCCCCGACAGCCGCCGGCCGCGGTGCGCAGCTCGTCGATGGTGTCGGCGTCCGGCGGGATGAACCGCTGGGCGCCCGGGGCACTCCCGGTCTGCTCGGCCATGCCGACTGTTATATACCCGTTCGGTGCCCACTGCCGGATACAACCCGGCGCGGTGCCCACTGCCGGGTACGCCCCGGCGCGGGTGCCCAGCCGGGTACGCCCCGGCGCGGTGCCGGCCCGGCCGTCGCGTCAGTACCCGTTACCGCCGCCGTCCCCACCCGAAGCGATCGCGATCAGCACGATGATGATGATGATGATCGCCACCGCAACCGCGATCCAGACTCCCTTACGCGTCCCACCTGATGCCATGATCCCCACCTCCGGCGCGCCGCATACCCACTCTCTACGCCCCAAACCATCGTGAGCCAGTACTTTCTGCACGAGCCGATGGTCGGGCGCCGTCGGAGTCAGATGGGGAAGCCCGGGAGTGGGGTGGGATTTGTCGCCTGGGCCAGGGCGGCGGCCAGGGGGGCCAGATCGTCGGTGGTCAGAGAGCTGACGGTGATGCGGAGGGCGGGTGGCGCGGCGATCCGGTAGAGGGCGCCGGGGGCCACCGCCCAGCCGGCGTCCCGCAACGCGGTGACCGCGCTGGTCTCATCCGCCACCGGCAGCCAGAGGTTGATGCCGCTGCGGCCGCGCGCGGCCAGGCCGTGCTCCGCCAGCGCGGCCAGCAGACCCTCGCGCCGCTGCTCGTAACTCTCCGCCGCCCGCTCGACCAGTTCGGCGACCTGACGGTCCCGCCACAGGGCGAGGACCAGCCGTTGCAGCACGGTGGAGACCCAGCCGGCGCCGACCCGCGTACGGCCGGTCACCCGGGCCACCGTGGTCTCGTCGCCGACCAGCACCGCGAGCCGCAGGTCCGGGCCGAAGGGCTTGCTCACCGAGCGGAGGAAGGCCCAGCTCTCGGTCGCCCCAGCCAGGGGGTGCAGGGGTACGCGGGCCAGCTCGGCCGCGTGGTCGTCCTCGATCAGCAGCAGGTCCCGCCGGCCGGCGAGCAGTGCGCGCAGCTCCTCGGCGCGGGTGGCGGAGACGGCGGCACCGGTCGGGTTCTGGGCTCGGCTGGTGACCACCAGCGCCCGCGCTCCGGCGGCGAGCGCGGCGGCCACCCCGGCCACCAGCGGCCCCTCGTCGTCCAGCGGTACGCCGATCGGACGCAGCCCCAGCGCGGCGACCAGGTCGAGCAGGTTGGCCCAGCCCGGGTCCTCGACCGCCACCGCGTCGCCGGGGCGCAGGTGGGCGCCGAGCAGCCGCTCGATGCCGTCCAGCGCGCCGCCGGTGAGGGTGAGTTCCCCGGCCGGCACCCCGTCGGCGCTCAGCCGGGCGCGGGCCGCCGTCGCCAGCTCGGGCAGCACCCCGGCGTCGGAGTAGCCGACCGACGGGCCGGCCTCGGTGGCGAGCGCCGCGAGGTGCGGGCCGAGCGGGGGCAGCAGCCGCGGGTCGGGCTCACCCCGGGACAGGTCACGGGCACCGGGCAACGGCGCCGGGCGGAGCGCGGAGCGTCTGGCGGCCACCGGCGGTCGGGGGCGTACGTGGGTGCCGTACCGCCCGGCCGTGGCGAGCAGGCCGCGCTGGCGCAGCTCCTGGTAGGCGCGGGCGACGGTGGCCGGGCTGACGCCCAGCTCGACGGCGAGTGCGCGCACCGGCGGCAGGGCGGCTCCCGGTGACAGGGCGCCCGTACGGATGCCCGACTCGATGCTGGCCGAAATCTCGACCGCGGTCGTACCGCTGAACTGATAGCGTGCTGACACAAACAAGAGATTGTACTAGAACAAAGGGGCGAGCATGTATCCACCCACCGCCCGGACCACACCCAACCGTTCACGCGACAAGATGAGCTACGACCGGGCCACCGCCCACGCCGTGCTCGACGAGGCGTACGACTGCGCACTCGGCTTCGTTGTCGACGGCCAGCCACGGGTGTTGCCCACCCTGCACGTCCGCATCGGCGACACGCTCTACCTGCACGGCTCCACCGGCAGCCGGCCACTGCTCGCCGCCCGGGGCGACGGGCTGCCGGTCTGCGTGGCGGTGACCCTGCTCGACGGGCTGGTCTACGCCCGATCCCAGTTCCACCACAGCGCCAACTACCGCTCGGTCGTCGCGCACGGCACCGCCCACCTCGTCACCGACGAGCGGGAGAAGACCGCCATGCTCACCGCGCTGGTCGAGAAGGTCGGCTCGGGACGCAGCACGGAGACCCGCCCACCCAGCCGGCGCGAACTCGCCGAGACCGCCGTGCTGGCGCTGCCGCTGCGGGAGGTGGCGGTCCGGGCCCGCAGCGGCGGGGTCCGCGAGGACGAGGCCGACCTGCACCTGCCGCACTGGGCCGGTGTGCTGCCGCTGCGGCTGACCGCCGGGCCGCCCGAGCCGGACGCCGGGGTCACCGCGCCGCTGCCGGCGTTCCTGCGCACGGCCCGCACGCCCTGGCACGACCCGGTGTCGCTGCACGGCGAGCACGTCCGGCTGGAGCCGTTGGACCTGGCGCACGCCGACGAGCTGCACGCCGCCACCGCCGACGCGGAGGTCTGGCGGCACCTCAGCGTCGCGCTGCCCACGACGCCGGCCGGGACCGCCGAGGTGATCGCCGCCGCGCTGGCCGCCCAGCACCGTGGCGAGCGGGTGCCCTGGGTGCTGCGCTGCACGGCGACCGGGGCGGTGGTCGGCACCACCTCGTACTACGAGATCGACCCGGAGCGTCGCTCGGTGGCGATCGGGCACACCTTCCTCGGCCGGCCCTGGTGGCGTACCGGGATCAACACCGAGGCGAAGCTACTGCTGCTCAGCCGGGCCTTCGACGAGCTGGGCGCGGTACGGGTGGCCTGGCACACCGACATCCGCAACGAACGCTCGCAGGTGGCCATCGAACGGCTCGGCGCCACCCGGGAAGGCGTGCTGCGGATGCACCGGCAGCGCCCGGACGGCTCCTGGCGGGACACCGTGCAGTACGCGATGACCGTCGACGAGTGGCCGAACGCACAGGCCAGGCTGCGGGAAAGGCTTCGCCGGACGGCACCCGTGGCGTGATGATGGCGGGCGTGCTGGGGATCACCGACATCTGGACGTACGTGCTGGGCACCGTGGCCATCATCCTGCTGCCCGGGCCGAACTCACTCTTCGTGCTCTCCACCGCCGCCAAGCGGGGCGTGGGGGCCGGTTACCGAGCCGCGGGCGGGGTGTTCGTCGGCGACGGGGTGCTGATGTTCCTCTCCGCCGCCGGGGTGGCGTCGCTCCTCAAGGCGTACCCGCCGGTGTTCTTGGTGATCAAGTACGCCGGTGCCGCGTACCTCGGTTATGTGGGGTTGACCATGCTGCGCGGCGCCTGGCGGCGCTGGCGCGACCGCAACGACCCGAGCACGCCGCGGCTCATCGACGCCGCGGCGCCGGCGGCGATGCGCAGCCCGTTCCGCAAGGCGCTGGTGATCAGCCTGCTGAACCCGAAGGCGATCCTCTTCTTCATCTCGTTCTTCATCCAGTTCGTCGACCCCGGCTACGCCTGGCCGGCGTTGTCGTTCCTGCTGCTCGGGCTGATCGCCCAGGTGACCAGCGCGCTCTACCTGACCGCGTTGATCTTCGCGGGCACCTTCCTGGCCACACAGTTCCGCCAACGTCGCCGACTGGCCGCAGGCGGCACCACCGCCGTAGCCGCCCTCTTCCTGGCCTTCAGCCTCAAACTGGCCACCGCCAGCGCGGGCTGACCCCACCCCCGACCGCCACCCCCCTCTCGCGCGATCTTGCAGTTTCGGTCGCCGGAATGCCCCGCTTGGCGTTGTTTGTCGAAGCAGAAACTGCAAGATCGCGGAGAACGGCGGGGCGGGGCGCGGGGGCGACGGGGGGCGGGCGGGGGCGGTTAGGTGCCGTCGCCGCCGGAGCCGCCGCCGCCGATGCCGGCGCCACCGGCGGTGCCGCCGAGCCCGTAGCCGGGTTGGACCGGCTCGTCGGGGTGACGGCTGACGTGGGCGGACCCGGCGATCTGCGCGGACCAGTCGGCGTGCGCGGCCGCGGCGGCGTGCCGGTTGATCGCCTGACGCAGCCAGCCGTCCACGGTGGCGACCCAGTCCCGCCGATCGGCGTCCGCGTGCCAGATCCGGAACCGGCTGATGCTCTGGTGGGTGATCCCGGCCAGCGCCAGCCGGCGGTCCATCCAGAGGATCGCCTCCAGGCCCGCCGAGTTGGTCACGAAGATCACCTCCATCTCGGTGATCGGGCCGGCGTAGAGCGGCGCCACCCAGTAACCCCAGCGCTGGTGCAACGGCAGGGTGTGCTCCACCCCGGGCAGCCCGCCCTCCTGCAACCCGGCCTGGCGGATCATGAAGCCCAGCGTGTCCAGCGCCGCCAACACGTGCTGCTGGGTGGGAATGGGGTGCACGAAGACCGGCACCATGGCCCCCTGGTCCAGATCCGGGTCGACCGATACCTCGGTACGCAGACCCATCCGCAGGCTCAGCAACGGCACCCCGCCGAAAATCGTCACCGGGGTCTCCCAGGGCAGCGGCAACGCGAAGTCGACCGCCCGGCGCCGACCGGCCGGTACGACGAACCGGCCGGCGATCGGCAGTTGGTGGAACTGCATGAGGCGCCTGGGGGCGGCCGGGTCATCCGGCTCGACCGTGGTGACCAGGCCGAGCCGGATGTGCCGAACCAGCACGTCCTCCGGCCCGGCCGCGAGGGTCACCCGCCCCGGCAGGCGCAGACCCGGCCGGGTGCTCGGATTGGGGAGGGTGGTCTGCACGGACAGGCCGGTCCAGCCGGACTCCCGGGACACCCCCGTCAGCCGCACCGCGCGCCCCCTCCCGGAACGGGGCCCCGCCGGCCCCGCACCAGCCGCGCCTACCCCGTCGGGGTGACCTCAAGCCCGCCGCGCCGACCCGGCTGCGCCCGACCCGGCCGCGCTTCGTCAGCGCGGCCGGGTCGGCAGCTCAGCGCAACCGCCGCCCGCGCGGCACCGTGTCGGTCTCGTCGTCGAACTCCCCGATGACCTCCTCCAGAAGGTCCTCCAGGGCCACGAAACCGATCGGCCGGGCCGGGCCACCGCCGTTGCGCACCAGCGCGAGCTGCGACTGCCGGGCCCGCATCGCCGCCACCGCCTCGGTGACCGAGGACGTCGCGGGCAGGGTGAACGCAGTTGTCATCAGCTCACCGGCGGTGGCGACGCGGCCGGTGGTGACCACCCGCACCGCCTCCCGAACGTGCACCAGGCCGCACACGTCGCCCGCCTCGTCCAGCACCGCCAGCCGGGACCGACCGCTGTCCCGGCTGACCTCCTCGATCCGCTCGGCCGGATCGTCCCGACGGACGGTGACCATGGTGGCGAACGGTTCCATCACCTGCGCCACCGACGTGCCCTGCAACTCCAGCATGCTGGTCAGCAGCTGGTGCTGCTCGGCGCCGAGCAGCCCGTGCTCACGGGACTGCTCCAGCAGGATTCGCAGCTCGTCCGGGCCGTGCACCTGGGCGAGCTGATCCTGCTGGTTGACCCCGAACAGCCGCAGGATCGCGTTGGCCAGGGCGTTGAGCGCGGAGAGCACCGGCCGGGACACCCGGGCGAAGGCGCGGAACGGCAACGCGAGCAGGGTCGCGGAGCGCTCCGCGTCGGTGATGGCCCACGACTTCGGCGCCATCTCCCCCACCACCAGGTGCAGGAAGGTGACCACCCCGAGGGCGAAGACCAGGGCGATCAGGTGACTGGCCGCGTCCGGCAGACCCACCGCGTGCAGCAGTGGGCTGAGCAGGTGCTCGATCGCCGGCTCGGCCAGCGCGCCGAGACCCAGGGTGCACAGCGTGATGCCGAGCTGCGCGCCGGCCAACATCAGCGACAGCTCGCGGACGCCGTCCAGCGCGGCCCGCGCCGCCCGACCACCCGTCGCCGCCGCCTGCTCCAGGCGGTACCGCTTGCTGGCCACCAGGGCGAACTCGGCGGCCACGAAGAACCCGTTCAGCGCCAGCAGGATCACCGAGCTGAACAGCGCGATCGAGGGGCTCATGCGGTCACCCCCGGCTTGGTCAACTGCAGCCGCACCGAGTCGGCCACGTGCCGGTCGACGGCCAACACCTCGACCAGCGCCCGGGGCTCAGCCTCGCTGTCCTCGCCGTCCGCGCCCTCGGGCAGCAGGGTGATCTCCAACCGGTCACCGACCTCCGGCACCCGGCCCAGCTCCCGCATCACCAACCCGGACAGGGTGTCGTACTCCGGGGCCTCGGGCAGGGCGATGCCGGTGCTGTCGGCGACCTCGTCGATCCGCCAGCGGGCCGGCACCACCCAGGACCCGTCGTCCTGCCGGGCCGGTGCCCGCTCCGGTGGGTCGTCCTCGTCCCGGATCGGGCCGACCAGTTCCTCGGCGATGTCCTCCAGCGTGATCACGCCGGCGAAGCCGCCGTACTCGTCGACCACGCAGGCCATCTGCCGGTGCCCGGACCGCAGTCGGTCGAGCACCGTGGGCAGGGGCAACGTCTCCGGTACGAGCAGCGGGGGGCCTGCCACCGCACTCACCGGAGTGGTCGCCCGCTCCCCCGGCGGTACGCCGAGCACATCGGCGATGCCGACGACACCAAGCAGGTCGTCGACGCCCTCCGCACCGCGCACCGGGAAGCGGGAGTGGCCGGTGTCCAGCAGCTCGACCACCCGGCTGACCGGCTCGTGCGCCCGTACGGTGTGCACGTCGACCCGGGGCACCATCGCCTCGCCGGCGGTCAGCTCCCGGAAATCCAGACCTCGGTCGAGCAGCGTGGACATCTCCGGGTCCAGGCTGCCCTCCTCGCGCGACTCGGCGATGATCTGCTCCAGGTCCGCCGGGGTGGCGCCACTGGGCAGTTCCTCGATCGGCTCGATGCCGATCCGGCGGAGCAGGCGTACCGACGCCCGGTCGAAGAGCCGGATCACCGGCCCGGCGACGGCCAGGTAGATCAGGGTGGAGCGGCTCAGCGCCCGGGCCAGCGGCACGGCCCGCGCGATGGCCAGGTTCTTCGGGGCCAGTTCACCGAGGACCATCTGCACCACGGTGGCGATGACCAGGGCCAGTGCCACCGACAGCGGCAGGCTGACCGCCTCGCTGACGCCGGCCACGCCGAGCAGGTCGGCGAGCCCGCCACCGAGGTACGGCTCGGCGACGTAACCGACGAGCAGGGCGGTGACGGTGATGCCGAGTTGTGCGCCGGAGAGCATGAAGGAGAGCCGGCTGGTGACGGTCAGGGCCCGGGCGGCGGCCTGATCGCCGTCATCGGCGAGCTGACGCAGCTTGCCCCGGTCCACGGCGACATAGCCGAACTCCTGCGCCACGAAGTAACCGGTGGCGGCGGTGAGAACGATGATCAGAAGGAGACCAACGACGATCAACACGGGTCGCTCAGGGCTCCCGGGGTCGTCGGTACGGGAATATGCCGGGCACGACCCGGCTGGCTACTGCTGCCCTCCTGGGCAGAAGAGTCGATCATCCCGCTATTTTATCGGCGCTGGCTGGGACTCCGCTGCGGGTGGGCCGAAGGAGCGGATCGTCCGGTTCACCCGCCGTGCCCAGGTGGTCACGCCGGCCCCGCCGAACCGCCACCGGATCCGCGTTCGGCCAGCTCATCGGCGTCGAGCAGACCCCGGTCGAGCCGGCCCGACCGGTACGCGGCCCGCCCGATCATCTGCGCCGCGACCGGCGCGGTGGCCAACTGGAAGACCGCCACCAGCAGGATCATGCCCAGATCGGCCGGAGACCGCAGCCGCAACGCGATGCCCAGCAGCAACAGGAGCACCCCGAGCACCTGCGGCTTGGTGGCCGCGTGCATCCGTGACAGCGCGTCCGGGAAGCGCAGTACGCCGATCCCGGCGGCCAGGGCGAGCAGCGCGCCGGCCACCAGGCACACGGCACCGAGCCAGTCGGCGACCGTCGCGATCACTGCTGCTCCCGGACGGCGAAGCGGACCAGCGACACCGAGCCCACGAAGCCGAGCAGGGAGAGCACCACCAGGACAGGCAGGGTGGTGGCGTGCTTGTTGACCGCCGCCTCGGCGCCCACCGCGCCGACCATCGTGGCGAGCAGCATGTCCGCGGCGATCACCCGGTCCACCAGGGACGGGCCGCGGTAGAGGCGGGCCAGCGCGAGGAGCGCGGTCACCGACAGCAGAACGGTGAGGACGACGGCCAGGAACGTGGTCACGGGCGGGTTCCCTTCTCGGAAGCGTCGGTCTCGACGCGGCGCAGTTCGGCGGCGGAGCCCACCGCGCGGACGATCCGCCGTTCGAGGGCGAGGGTGCGTTCCCGGGCCACCTCCAGGTCCGCCGGCCCATGGGTGTCCAGCACGTGCAGGTAGAGGGTGCCGGATTCCCGGTCCACCTCGAGGATCAGCGTGCCGGGCACCAACGAGACCGCTTCGGCGGTGAGCGCCAGGTTCAGGTCGGTGGTCACCCGCAACTGGACCGCGATGATCGCCCCGCGCGGCCGGTACCCGGGCTGCACGGCGATCCGGGCGATGTGCAGGCTCGCGCTGACCAGCTCGACGACGAACCGGCCCGCGAACACCAGCAGCGCGACGGGCCGCAGCCGGCCGCCGAAGCTGACCGCCGGCAGCGGAAAGAAGACCAGCACCGTGCCGCCCACCAGCAGGCCGCCGGCCAGGTTGGCCCAGTTGATCTCGCCCCAGAGGAGGTTCCAGACCACCACCAGCCACCCGAGCGCCACCGCCTGGTCCCGCCGGCGCGCGAGCCGGCCGCGCCCCGACGGGGGCGGCCCGGGAAGGCTCCGGGTCGTCTCAGGTGGGCCGCTCACGGCACGCCGCCCGGCAGCACGGCACGCACGTACGGGGTGCGCAGGCGCAGGTCGGCAGCCGCGTCGGCGGTGACGTCGAAGAGGGGACCGGCCAGCACGGTCAACGCCAGCCCGAACGCGACCAGGGCCACGGTGGCCCCGACCATCAGGCGCGGCAGCCGGACGGCCGGCTCGGTGGTGGCCAGCCGGGGCGCCCGCCAGAAGGCGATGTTCCACACCCGGGACGCCACGTAGAGGGTGAGCAGACTGGTCAGTGCGCCGGCCGCGACCAGCACCCCGGGCAGCGGCCCGCCGGCCGCAACCCCGGCCTGGAGCAGGCCGAGCTTGCCGAGAAAGCCGGAGAACGGCGGCACCCCGGCGAGGTTCATGGCCGGGACGAAGAACAGCACACCGAGCAGCGGCGCGACCCGGGCCAGCCCGCCGATGCGACGCAGGTCGGTGCTGCCCGCCCGCTCCTCGACCAGGCCCGCGACCAGGAACAACGTGGTCTGGATGGTGATGTGGTGCACCACGTAGAAGATCGCGCCGGAGAGCCCGGCGGCGGTGCTCAACGCGACCCCGAAGATCATGTAGCCGATGTGGCTGACCAGGGTGAACGAGAAGAGCCGCTTCAGATCGGACTGGGCCACCGCGCCGAGGATGCCGATCACCATGGTCAGCCCCGCGACCACCATGAGCAACACGTCGGCATGTCCCCCGGGAAACAGCAACGTCTCGGTGCGGATGATCGCGTAGACACCCACCTTGGTGAGCAGACCCGCGAAGACGGCGGTGACCGGGGCCGGCGCCGTGGGGTAGCTGTCCGGCAGCCAGGCCGACAGAGGGAAGACCGCCGCCTTGATCGCGAAGGCCAGCAGCAACATCAACTCCAGGGCCAGTCGGACGCCGTCGGGCAGGTCGTCGAGGCGCTGGGCGAGCTGGGCCAGGTTGAGCGTGCCGGTGGCCGAGTACACCAGACCCACCGCCGTCAGGAAGATCATCGACGAGAGGATGCTGACCACCACGTACGTTGACCCGGTGCGGATCCGGGTCTCGGTGCCCCCCAGCGTGATCAGCACGAAGCTCGCCGCCAACAGGATCTCGAAGCCGACGAACAGGTTGAACAGGTCACCGGCGAGGAACGCGTTGGTGACGCCAGCGGTGAGCACCAGGTACGTCGGGTGGAAGATGGCCACCGGCGTGGTCTCGCTCGTCTCGCTGCGCCCCTGGCCGATCGAGTACAGCAGCACGCAGAGGGTCACCGCCGAGGAGACCACCACCATCAGCGCGGCGAGTTGATCGGCGACCAGCACGATGCCGACCGGCGCCGGCCAGGCGCCGACCGCCAGCACCACCGGGCCGTACCGGTACGCCTGCACCAGCAGCAGCACCGCCACCGTGAGGGTGCCGCCCAGGCAGAGCACGCTGACCGCGCGCTGCAGCCGGGGCTGCGCGGCCAGCAACAGGGTCAGCGCCGCACCGAGCAGCGGCACCACCACCGGCAGCGGCAGCAGCGCGCTCATCACGCCTCGTTCCCGCGTCGCAGCCGGCGGCGGGCGGGCTCGGGATCGACCTGCTCCGGGTCGTCGTCCGGGCCCTCCCCACCGAGGTCGACAGGGCCCACCTCGTTACGCCCGGCCCGGCGAATGATCTGCCGGTCCTCCAGGTCGTCGGGCACCTCGTCGTCGCCGGTGAGATACCAACTCCGGTACGCCACGGCGAGCAGGAACGCGGTCAACCCGAAGGTGATCACGATGGCGGTCAACACCATCGCCTGCGGCAGCGGATCGCTCATCCGCTCCACCGGGCCGGTGCCCACGATCGGCGCCCCACCGGGCCGGCCACTCAACAGGATCAACACGTTGACCCCGTTGCCGAGCAGGATCACACCGAGCAGGATCCGGGTCAGGCTGCGCTCCAGCAGCAGGATGACGCCGCAACCGACCAGCACCGCGACGGCCAGCACCAGCACCAACGTCGGACCAGCGCCGCTCGCCGTCACTGTGCCACCTCTGTTCGCGACTGCGGGGCTCGCAACCCCGGCTCACTCCTCGCGCTCACGGCCGCTCGCCCTTGTCGACGGCCAAGCCGCCCGTGGCCGCCCCGGTCGCCTCGATGTGCCGGTCCACCTCGGCCCCGAGGCTGCGCAGGATGTCCAGCACCAGCCCGATCACGACCAGGTACACACCGATGTCGAAGAAGAGCGACGTGACCAGGTGGGCGTCGCCGATCAGCGGCAGGGACCGGTCGATCTTGGCACTCTCCAGCACCGACCCACCGACCAGCAGCGCCACCACGCCGCTGCCCACCGACACGGCCAGCCCGGCACCGAGGATCGCCCCGGCGCCGATCGGGGCCGCCTCGGTCAGCTCATAGCGGCCGCCGGCCAGGTAGCGGACCACCAGGGCGAGACCCGCCACCAGGCCACCGGCGAAGCCGCCACCCGGCGCGTTGTGCCCGGAGAAGAGCAAGAACAGGGAGAACAGCACGACGGTGTGGAAGATCAGCCGGATGACCACCTCCAGCACGATCGAGCGGCGCTCCTCGTAGAGGGTGGGGCCGCCCCGCAGCCACACCCGGCGACCGGGTCTGTTCACCCGCCGGTCCGACTCCGGCCGGCGCGGTCGCGGCCCGGTACGGGACCGCTCGAAGATCAGGCTGGCCACCCCGGTCGCGGCCACCACCAGCACCGCCAGCTCACCCATCGTGTCCCAGGCCCGGATGTCCACCAGGGTCACGTTGACCACGTTGCGGCCGTACCCATGGATCACCGCCAGGTCCGGAAAGGCGGCGGAGACGTCCGGCGCCCGCCGGGCGCCGGCCGCCATGAGGGCCAGGCCGGCCGTCGCCACGCCCACCGCCACCCCGATCGCCCGACGGACCCACCGGGTGCGCCGCAGCGGCCGGGCCGAGAACCGATCCGGCAGGCGACGCAGCACCAGCACGAAGACCGCGATCGTCGCGGTCTCCACCAGAAACTGGGTGAGCGCCAGATCGGGGGCTCCGTGCAGGACGAACAGCATGGCGGTGCCGTAGCCGGTCATTCCGACCAGCAGCATCGCGGTCAGCCGGCGGCGGGCCCCGACCGCCAGCACAGCGGCCACCGCGATCACCAACACGACCACCGGTTGCAGCAGGCTGTCCCAGAGCGGGATCCGAGCCCGCCACGGACTGGCGGTGAGCATCGCCCCGCCGGGCACCACCACCAGGGTGATCAGGATGACGCCCAGATACTGCGGCAGGGAACCGCGCTGGGTCGCTCCGGTGACATCGATGGCCAGCTGGTCGAACCGGCCCACGACCCACTCGTATCCCTGGTTGCCGCCCACCGGCGAGCGGAGCCGGGCCAGCACCGGGGCGAGCGGCCCGCGCACGGCGAAGAGCAGGCCACCGCCGACGAGCGCCAGCAGGGACAGGCCGAGCGCCGAGGTCGGTCCGGACCAGAGCGCCAGGTGCGCGTCGACCCCGCCGAGCAGATCGGCGTACGGGCGCAGCAGGCCGTCCAGCACGCTCGCGGCCGGACCGGCGAGCAGACCGATCCCGGCGAGCACGGCCGGCGGGACCAGCAGCGACGCGGCGATCGGGCCCGACCGGGCCGGTTCCACGCCCGGCCGGTCGGCGAACGCGCCCCAGAGGAAGCGGGCGCTGTACGCGACGGTGAGCACCGTCCCGGCGACCAGACCGGTGAGGAGCAGCGGCTGGTCGGTGAACGCCCCGAACACCGCCTCCTTGGACACGAAACCGACCAACGGCGGCACACCGGCCATCGACGCCGCAGCCAGCACCGCGACCACGAACAGCGGCCGGGACCAGTGCCTCAGCCCGGACAGCTCACGCAGGTCACGGGTGCCGGCGCTGTGATCGATGATGCCGACGACCAGGAACAGTGCCGCCTTGAACAGGGCGTGCGCCAGCAGCATCGCGGTGCCGGCCAGGGCCGCGTCCGGGGTGCCCGAGCCGGTCACCGCGACCAGCAGACCGAGCTGACTGACCGTCCCGTACGCCAGCAGCATCTTCAGGTCGGTCTGCCGCAGCGCGGCCCAGCCGCCGAGCAGCAGGGTGGCCACGCCGGCGACCTGCACCACCGGCCGCCACGGCCCGACGGTGGCGAGCGCCGGCGCGAGCAGCCCGACCAGGTAGACGCCGGCCTTGACCATGGCGGCGGCGTGCAGGTACGCGCTGACCGGCGTGGGTGCCGCCATCGCGACCGGCAGCCAGGAGCTGAACGGCAGCACCGCCGACTTGGACAGCGCGCCGGTCAGGATCAGCAGTACGGCGGCCACCAGGTATCCGCCGCCGGGCAGCGGCTGGGCGGCGATCTCCGACCAGCGGTAGGTGCCGGCATGCTCGCCCAGCATGATGAACCCGACAAGCATGGCGAGCCCACCCAGTGTGGTGACGGTCAACGCCTGCGCCGCCGCCCACCGGCTGGAACGCCGTTCGGTGCTGTGCCCGATCAGCAGGTACGAGAAGATCGTGGTCAGCTCCCAGCCGACGTAGAGCAGCAGCAGATCGTCGGCGAAGACCAGGACGAGCATCGCGCCCGCGAAAGCGACCAGGACCGCGGCGAACCGCGCCAGGCCGATCGACCCGGCGCTGAAGTAGCGGGCGCTGTAGACCAGCACCAGCGCACCGATGCCGCCGATCAGCAGCGTCATGAGCCAGGACAACGTGGTGAGCCGTAAGGCGATGTCGAGGCCCAACTGCTGGATCCACGGGTACGTCTCGATGACCGCCCCGCCGTCGTCGACAGCCGGGGTGTGGGCCACCGCCCAGCAGAACGCGGCGGCCGGCGCCAGCGCCAGCGGGTAGCACGCGCGTGGACCCCACGATCGGACGAGCAGGGGCGCGGCGAGGGCCGCCACGAGGTGGAGGATGAGCAGTACCAGCACCCGCGCTCCCGATCGAGGTGGCCGACGCCCGTACAGCGGTGGCGCCTAGCAGCGATCAGACGCCAGTTCATCGCCTTACGGGCGGTTTTGCAGGAATTAGCCCAAGTTCGCCAGCCCAGCGACCATGGAGTCGCGGTGCCCCTTCAGGTCACCAATGAGGACCTTGTCACCCACCACAACTCCATGATCGACCGGATCGGGCAGGTGCGGTCGGGGCGGGTTGGGATCAGCGCAGGAGGGCGTCGCCGAGAGGCAGGGCGTCGTCGGGCGCGGGACGGTCACGGCCCAGATCGGCGAGCAGATCGAGACGGCCGAGCTGGCGCGCCACCCGGTCCACCACCCGCTCCGCGGCGGCCAGCGACCGCACCGAGAGCAGCCGGCCGCGGCTTTCCCGACGCAGGACGAAGTAGTGGACGGCGGCGCGGACCTGACCGCGATCGGCGGCGCTCGCCTGGGCGGTGCAGAGGACCAACTCCCGCAGGCAGCGGGCGAGGCGTTCGGCGAGCTCCAACTCGGGACCGTGCAGGCCACCGCGGAGCGTGGCGAGATGGCTGTCGACCTTGCGAATCAGCACGTCGGTGCCCGGTTCGACGGTGCTCTGCTCGCCGGCCATCAAATCCCCTCACCCCCGGTTCGCGTTGCGAGTGAAGTTACTTTATGTTGCGCCTCACAAGCAAGCAGTTAAGTGAGACTTAACGTATTAACCGCGCATCATGGCCTTTCTCCTTCTGATCCGGCATATTCCGCTGTGGGTCGCTCGTGGTTGTCGGACCGGCGGGGCACGATGGACCGGTGACCGGGGCAGACGCAGACGCCGGCGCGGTGCTCGCCGGGTTCGGCCCGGCCACCCGCGCCTGGTTCGACGCCGCCTTCGCCGCGCCCACCGCCGCACAGACCGGTGCCTGGCGGTCGGTCTCCGCCGGCCGTAACGCCCTCGTCGTGGCGCCCACCGGCTCCGGCAAGACGCTCGCGGCCTTCCTCTGGTCCCTCGACCGGCTGGCGCGCGAGCCCGCACCGGCCGAGGCACGCCAGCGGTGCCGTGTGCTCTACGTCAGTCCACTCAAGGCGCTCGCCGTCGACGTGGAGCGCAACCTGCGCGCCCCGCTGGCCGGCATCCGGCAGGCGGCAACCCGGCTCGGCGTCGCACCGCCCGACATCACCGTCGGCATGCGCACCGGCGACACGCCGGCCGACGAGCGACGGGCCTTCGCCCGCACCCCACCGGACATCCTCATCACCACGCCCGAGTCGCTGTTCCTGCTGCTCACGTCCGCGGCCCGCGATTCGCTGCGCGGCATCCAGACGGTGATCGTCGACGAGGTGCACGCGGTCGCGGGCAGCAAACGCGGCGCCCACCTCGCCCTCTCCCTCGAACGCCTCGACGAGCTGCTGCCCGGCCCGGCGCAGCGCATCGGCCTCTCCGCCACCGTCCGACCGATCGACGCCTGCGCGCGGTTCCTCGGCGGCGCGCGCCCGGTCGACGTGGTGCAACCGGCCACACCGAAGACCATCGAGGTCAGCGTGCAGGTCCCGGTGGAGGACATGACGCGCCTGGACGAGCAGGAGCGGCCACCGGAGGACGACCTCGGCGGGCCCGGGCCACGCCGCGCCTCGATCTGGCCAGCCGTGGAGGAGCGGGTCTTCACGCTCATCGGGCAGCACCGCTCGACCATCGTCTTCACCAACTCCCGCCGCAGCGCCGAGCGCCTCTGCGCCCGGCTCAACGAGCTGGCCGCCGAAGAGGTGGCCTCCGCGTCGGGCGAGGGCACGGTCGGCGTACCGGAGGGGTTGTCGGCGGGCGGCCCGGCGGGCGACGGCGGCCCGGCGGCCGGCACGCACCGCTGGGGTGACCCCGCCGGTCCGGTGCGCAACCGGCCACCGGCCGAGGTGATGGCCCAGTCCGGCGCCGCCACCGGCGCGGCACCCGTGATCGCCCGCGCCCACCACGGCAGCGTCTCCCGAGAGGAACGCAAACACATCGAGGAGGCGCTCAAGTCCGGCCAGCTCCCGGCGGTGGTGGCCACCTCCAGCCTGGAGCTGGGCATCGACATGGGCGCGGTCGACCTGGTGGTGCAGATCGAGGCGCCGCCGAGCGTGGCCGCCGGGCTGCAACGGGTCGGCCGGGCCGGGCACCAGGTGGGCGCCGTCTCCCGCGGGGTGGTCTTTCCCAAGCATCGCGGCGACCTGCTCTCCTGCGCGGTGGTCGCCGAGCGGATGACCGACGGCGCGATCGAGGAGCTGCACTACCCGCGCAACCCGCTGGATGTGCTGGCCCAGCAGATCGTCGCGATGGTGGCGCTGGAGCCGTGGCCGCTCGGCGACCTGGCCGTGCTGGTCCGCCGGGCCGCGCCCTTCGCCGAGCTGCCCGACTCCGCGTTGCACGCCGTGTTGGACATGCTCTCCGGCCGCTACCCGTCCACCGCGTTCGCCGAGCTACGCCCCCGGCTGGTCTGGGACCGGGCCACCGACCTGCTCACCGGCCGTCCCGGTGCACAGCGACTGGCGGTGACCAGCGGCGGCACCATCCCCGACCGAGGCCTGTTCGGGGTCTTCCTGGCCGGTGCGGAACGGGCCGCCCGGGTCGGCGAGCTGGATGAGGAGATGGTCTACGAGTCGCGGGTCGGCGACGTCTTCCTGCTCGGCTCCTCGTCCTGGCGCATCGAGGAGATCACCCCCGACCGAGTGCTGGTCTCGCCCGCCCCCGGGCAGGCCGCGCGCATGCCGTTCTGGAAGGGCGACCAGCTGGGCCGGCCGGTGGAGCTGGGCCGGGCCATCGGTGCCCGGGTGCGCACCCTGCTGCGGCAGAGTGACGAAGCGGCGCTGGCCGCGCTACGTGACGGTGGCCTGGACGACTGGGCCGCCGGCAACCTGATGGCCTACCTGCGCGAGCAGCGGGAGGCCACCCGTTCCCTGCCCGACGACCGCACGATCGTGGTCGAGCGGTTCCGCGACGAGCTGGGCGACTGGCGGCTCGCCGTGCACAGCGTTCTCGGTGCCCGGGTCAACGGGCCGTGGGCCCTCGCGGTGGGCCGCCGGCTGGCCGAGCGGTACGGGGTGGACGCCCAGGTGATGCCCTCCGACGACGGCATCGTGGTGCGACTTCCGGACACCGCCGACGAGCCACCCGGCGCCGACGTGGTGGTTTTCGAACCCGACGAGATCACCCAGCTGGTGGAGGAGTCGGTCGGCACCTCCGCCCTCTTCGCCGCCCGCTTCCGGGAGTGCGCCGCACGGTCGCTGCTGCTGCCCCGCCGGGACCCACGCCGCCGCCAGCCGCTCTGGCAGCAGCGGCAACGCGCCGCGCAGCTGCTCGACGTCGCCCGGGAGTACGCGGACTTCCCGGTCACCCTGGAGGCCGCCCGGGAGTGCCTGCAGGACGTCTTCGACCAGCCGGCTCTGGCCGGGCTGATGCGTGACCTCGCCGCCCGGAAGGTGCGGTTGGTCGAGGTGGAGACCAACGCGCCGTCCCCGTTCGCCCGGTCGCTGCTCTTCGGCTACGTCGGGGCGTTCCTCTACGAGGGTGACGCCCCGCTCGCCGAGCGGCGCGCCGCCGCGCTCGCCCTGGATTCCACGCTCCTCGGCGAGCTGCTCGGCCGGGTCGACCTGCGCGAGTTGCTCGACCCGGCGGTGCTCGCCGAGACCGACCGGCAGTTGCGCTGGCTGACCGAACAGCGCCGCCCCCGCGACGCCGAAGACGTGGTTGAGCTGCTGCGGGTGCTCGGCGACCTGAGCGACACCGAGTTGGCCGAGCGGGGCGTACCGGAGACCTGGCTGACCGAGCTGGAGGCCACCCGCCGGGTGCTGCGGGTCCGGATCGCCGGTGAGCAGCGCTGGGTGGGCGTCGAGGACGCCGCCCGGCTGCGCGACGCCCTCGGCGTGGCGTTGCCGGTCGGGGTGGCCGAGGCGTACCTCGCCCCGGTGGCCGACCCGCTCGGTGACCTGGTGGCCCGCTACGCCCGCACCCACGGGCCGTTCGCCGCTGCCAGCTGCGCCGCCCGCTTCGGGCTCGGTGTGTTCGTCGTCGAGCAGGCGCTGCGCCGGCTCGGCGCCACCGGGCGGGTGATCTCCGGGGAGTTCACCCCCGATTCGGCCGGCGCCCAGTGGTGCGATGCCGAGGTGCTGCGGATGCTGCGCCGCCGCTCACTCGCGGCGCTGCGTCGGGAGATCGAGCCGGTGCCGCCCCGGGCGCTGGCCACGTTCCTGCCCCGCTGGCAGCAGGTCGGCTCGTCCGCCCGAGGTGTGGAGGCACTCGCCGCGACGGTGGAGCAGCTGCAGGGCGCGGCGGTGCCGGCGTCCGCCCTGGAGCGGTTGGTGCTGCCCGGCCGGGTCGCTGACTACTCCCCCGCCCAGCTCGACGAGTTGTGCGCCAGCGGGGAGGTGCTCTGGGCGGGGTCGGGAGCGATCTCCGGCGGCGACGGCTGGGTCACCCTGGCATACGCGGACGCCGCACCGCTGCTGCTTCCGCCCCCCGACGAGGCCTTGACCCGCACCCCACTGCACGACGCGGTGCTCGACGCGCTCGGCGACGGGCAGGCGCTGTTCTTCCGACCGCTCGCCGACCGGGTCGGCGCGACCGACGACGCCGCGCTGACCGCCGTGATCTGGGACCTGGTCTGGGCCGGTCACCTCACCAACGACACCCTCGCCCCGCTGCGCGCGGTGCTCGGCGCGGGCGGCGCGCACCGGTCGCGGCCGTCCGCGCCGCGCACCCGTTACCGGAGGCCCGGTCGGGTTGCGCTGCCGACCCGGGGTGGCCCGCCAACCGTCGCCGGTCGGTGGTCGCGCCTGCCGGAGCGGGACATCGACCCGACCCGGCGCGCCGCCGCCCTGGCCGACGTGCTGCTGGAGCGACACGGGGTGGTCACCCGCGGCGCGGTGATGGCCGAGCAGGTGGTCGGCGGCTTCTCGGCGGTCTACCCCGTGCTGTCGGCACTGGAGGAGCGCGGCGCGGCCCGCCGGGGTTACTTCGTCGAAGGGTTGGGCGCGGCGCAGTTCGCGGTGCCCGGCGCGGTGGACCGGCTGCGCGCACTGGCCGAGCCGACCGACGGCGCCCGGGGCCGGGGCACGCCGGCCACCGTGCTCGCCGCCACCGACCCGGCCAACCCCTACGGCGCGGCGCTGCCCTGGCCGGAGCGGGTGGTCGACTCCGGCGACGGGGCCGCCCCGGCGACCGGGCACCGGGCCGGCCGTAAGGCGGGTGCACTGGTGGTGCAGGTCGGCGGCGACCTCGTCCTCTACGTGGAACGCGGCGGCCGCACGCTGCTCTCCTTCACCGACGACACCGACGCGCTCGCCGCGGCCGGCAAGGCGCTCGCCGACGCCGTCCACTCCGGGGCGTTGGGTGCGATGTCGGTGGAGCGGGCCGACGGCGAGGCCGTGCACTCCTCGCCGCTGCGCGACGCGCTGACCGCTGCCGGCTTCCGCACCACCCCACGCGGCCTGCGCCTCCGCGGCTGACCGGCACTCAGCGGCAGACCGGCGCTCAGCCGAGACCGTTGAGCACCTTCTCGTAGCGGGCACGGTCCCCGGTTGGGGTCTTCGCCTCCAGGTAGTTGAGCACCACCGCGCCACGCCGGTACGACTGGCCGCTCCACGTCTCCGCGATGTCGCTGGCGCTGGTCTCGTCGGGAAACACGTACACCGTGACCGCGTCGGTGGAGATCAGCTCGGAACAGCCCAGGCCGAGCCCGTCCGGCCCGCAGTCGACCGATCGCTCCTTCGGGTGCGGCACCTTCAGGCCGGCGGCCTTGAACGCGTCGACGACCTGCTTCGCGCCGGGCGCACCGGCCGGCCGCTGGGGCAGCACCACCGGCGGTGGGCTGGCCAGCCGGCGCTCGGTGGGCCCCTGCGCGGCCGGGGCCGGCGGGGAGGCGGCACCACCGGCACTGGAGGGGCCTCCCGAGGGCGCCGGCAGACCGGTGGCCGTCGGGGCCGGGACGGACGAGGCCGCATCCGACTGGCCGGCGTCGTCGCTGCCGCAACCGGCGGTGAGGGCGACGGCGACCATGAGTACGCCGAGGGCGGGCAGGCTCCGATGTGTCACCAGGGCAGTCTGCCCAACGGCGACCGGGGGCGGGAGTGGCCGGTCGGCCAGTGCGATGTCCCATATCCGCCAGCCACCGGTCGACCGTGTGCCCCGGGCGCCGGGCCGGCGGAGCGGACGCGGCGGCGGGCGGGAGCCTGGCCCGAAGGTCCCCCTGGTCGGCGCGGACGACATCCCGCCGCACGACGAGCTGGTCCTGGAGCTGCGTACCGATGTCGAGGGTTAGCCTGCGGGCATGTCCGTCACGCCCTGGATCTCGCTGACCACCGACTACGGCCTCTCCGACGGTTTCGTGGCCGCCTGCCACGGGGTGATCGCCCGGATCGCGCCGGCCGCCCGGGTCGTCGACGTGACCCACCTGGTGCCACCGGCGGACGTGCGGCGGGGCGCCGCGGTGCTGGCGCAGACGGTGCCGTACCTGCCGGTGGGTGTGCACGTGGCGGTGGTCGATCCGGGGGTGGGCACCGCCCGCCGGGGCGTCGCGCTGGCCACCCCGGGTGGGCTGCTGGTCGGTCCGGACAACGGGCTGCTGCCGGACGCTGCCGCCGCGCTCGGCGGGGTGAGCGCCGCGGTGCAGCTGACCGAGCCGCGCTGGCTGGCCGGTCGGGTGTCCAGCACGTTCCACGGGCGGGACGTCTTCGCGCCGGTGGCGGCCCGGCTGGCGCTCGGCGCGCCACTGGGCGAGGCGGGGCCGCCGATCGACCCGGACGGTCTGGTCCGGATGCCGTCGCCGACGCTGACGTCGGATGATGACGGCTTCACGGCCGAGGTGTCGACCGTGGACCACTTCGGCAACGTCCAGTTGGCCGCACCGGCGCACCTGCTCTCGCCGCTTCCGGCGGCGCTGCGCGTCGGTCCGCCGGGTCCGGCACCGGCCCGGCCGGCCGTACGGGGGCGGACCTTCGGCGACGCCCCGGCCGGTGGCCTGGTGGTGTACGTCGACTCGGCCGATCTGGTCGCGGTCGCGGTCAACGGCGGACGGGCGGTGGATCTCCTTCAGGTGGCACCGGGTGACGTCCTGCGGGTATCCGGCTGATATTCGACTGTGGAATGCTTCTCCGGTGGGTGAACATGTAGTTCCCGTGGGCTGTCCCTGCTGTGCATCCCGTACTGGCGGGGGGACCTGCCCGGTCTGCTTCTGGACCGACGACGGCCAGACCGACGCCGACGCCGACGCCGTCCGGGGTGGTCCCAACGGCGACCTGAGCCTCTCGCACGCCCGACTCAACTACGCCGTCTACGGTGCCAGCCACCCGCGCTACCAGGACATGGTGCGCCCGGCCCGCCCCGACGAGCGCCCCTGACGCAGCACCCGACGGGGCGAGCATGGTGGCTCAGCAGACCGGCACGCTGCCGCCGTACACGCTGGAGATGTACGCGTGGCTGACGTACTGCCCGGTGGCCAGGCGGTTCCAGCGGGTGGTCGTGCGGTACGGGCCGGCCACCGACTGGCCGGTGACGTAGCACTGGATCGGCACGTGGGCCAGGCGGGCGGCGAGGCCACGGATCGAGTAGGACGTGCTGGCCCCGGAGCGGATGTTGAGCGGCCCGTCACCGACCACGCCGCGTGGCCCGCCTCCGGTCCACAGGTAGGCGACGTCCACCCAGGCGTTGGTGGTCAGTCGCAGACCGTCCCAGAAGGTGCCGTCGGCGAGGTCGATGCCGGCGGGGTTGAGCACGGTCCGCCCGAACTGGTCCCGCCCGCCGTTGTAGCCGGACTGGTACGCGGCCTGCGCCTCGGGCCGACCCTGCGGCAGGTCCTTCCAGTTCTCCCGTACCGATGAGGGGTTCCAGTAGTCGTCGCGGGTGTTCCACGGCCCGACGTCCCAGACCGGGGCGTACTCGCAGCGGGAGCCGGTGGTCGTACAGACCCGCACGGTGTAGTCGCCGGTGTTGAGGGGGGAGAGGCCGCGCCGCGACGGTAGCGCCACGAAGTGGTCCCGGGGTTGCACGGTACGACCGTTGGCGGTCACCTCGCCGACCAGCCCGATCCGGGTGGCGTACACCCGGTAGGTGCGGCCGGGTGTGGCGGCGGACACGGCGGCGGTCGCGTCGGCGGTGAGCTGCACGCCGCGTACCGTCGCGGTGGCGCCGCCCTGGGGCGCGGTGAGCACCACCCGGGTCTGCACCCGGGTGACCGGCCGGTCGAACACGGCGCCGGAGGTGGCGGCCTGCCACTCCGTCCAGCCGATGGCCCGCCAGCCGCGGACCTGCGCCTCCACGGTTGCACCAGCGGGGACCGAGGCGCTGATCTCGGCGTGGACCCGGGTGGCCGGGCGGGCGAGGGCGCGGGGGGTGGTCAGCAGCATCCCCTCGGCGACCGCGCTGTGCGGGCTGCGAGCGCTGCGCCCGGGAGACCGGGCCTCACGCAGTCGTAGCCCGGCGGCGGTGCGCCGGACGTTGACGTCGTCGCGGTCGACGACGGAGAGGTCGGCGCTCCACCGTTCGGCGCTCGGGGCGGCGGCGGTGAGGGTGAGGGGGCCGTGGTTGGCGGGAGCGTCGGAAACTCCGCCGGGCAGGAGCGCGGCGGTGAGCGCGAGGGTGAGGGCGGCGACGAGGGCGACGGATTGGGTACGACAACACGGTCGCGTCATGGGCATTCTCCTCAGAACCCCCTGACCCTCGCATGTCAGGAGATCATGAGGAACCTGTGTACAAATAGCGACACATGCGAATCCTGCTCGAACGAGGGAGGATGGCAGGGTGCCCGAAGGCGACACCGTCTGGAACACCGCGCGCGTGCTGCACCGCGCGCTGGCCGGCGCGCGGATCAGCGGCAGTGAGTTCCGGGTGCCGCAGCTGGCGACGACGGATCTCACCGGTTGGACGGTCCGCGAGTCGGCCAGCCGGGGCAAGCACCTGCTGCTGCGTCTCAGCGCGCCGGACGAGGCGCACTGGACCCTGCACTCGCACCTGCGGATGGACGGCGCCTGGCGGGCGTACGCCCCGGGGGAACGCTGGAACGCTCGGCCGGCGCACCTGATCCGGGTGGTGCTGCGCAGCCCCGGCGCTGTCGCGGTCGGCTACCACCTGCACGAGGTGGCCCTGGTGCCGACCGCGGAGGAGGACCGACTGGTCGGCCACCTCGGCCCTGATCTGCTGGGGCCGGACTGGGACCCGGCCGAGGCGGTCCGCCGGCTCGCCGACGCCCCGGAGCGGACCATCGGCGAGGCGCTGCTCGACCAGCGCAACCTGGCCGGGGTGGGCAACCTCTACAAGTGCGAGGTGCTGTTTCTGCGCGGTGTGTCGCCGTGGATGCCGGTCGGCGCGGTGCCCGACCTGTCCGGCATGGTGACCCTCGCGCAGCGGCTGCTCGCCGCCAACCGGGGTCGGTGGACGCAGAGCAGCACCGGCTCGCTGCACCGGGGGCAGACCAGCTACGTGTACGGGCGCCGCGCCCAGCCCTGCCGCCGCTGCGGCTCCGCGATCCGCAAGGAGGAGCTGGGCGAGCGGGTCACCTACTGGTGCCCGGTCTGCCAGCCGGAGCACCCGGACACGCCGCCACCCGGCTGACCAGGAACCCCGCCGACCAAGGCCGTCCCAGATACGGACGATTGGGTAATTCCTATCCGGCCGCCGGAGTCGCATGCTGCGGTTGAGTGCTCACCGACCGTCAGCCGAGTGCAGACGTCCGCCACGCCGGGGTGGCGGACCTCGTGCCCCGACCCGGGGAGAGTCATGGCGATGTTCCGCAGACTCCGCTCCACCTTCTTCGAGCGGACCAGCCGCGAGACCAACGGCCAGACGGCGTCCGTGCCGGCCGCGCGTACCGCGGAGGAGACCGAGACCCACCCCGCGCCGAGCCTGGACCCGGCCGTGGTGCCCCGCTACTTCGGCCCGGTGCCGAACTTCGCACACAGCCCCCGACCAACGCGTGACCCGGACGGACGGGTGGTGCCCGGCACCGGGCTGCGCAAGTTCGTCGACCCGCTGCCCACCCCGGGCCGGCCGGGCCGCACCGACCTCGGCGGCCACCTGCCGGTGGCGGCACCCGACACGATCAGCTATCCAGGCTGCGACTACTACGAGATCGGGTTGCAGGAGTACGCCCAGCGGCTGCACCGGGACCTACCACCCACCCGGCTACGCGGCTACCGGCAGCTGAACCTGGGCACCGACGCGTCCGGCCACAACACGGTGGCGCCCCCGGAACGGCCCTGGCACCTCGGCCCGATGATCCTCGCGCGCCGGGGCCGACCGGTCCGGGTGAAGTTCATCAACCAACTCCCGACCGGCCGGGCCGGCGAGTTGTTCCTGCCGGTCGACGACACGATCGAGGGGGCCGGGCTCGGCCCGCTCGACGGGCCGGCACCGTACCCGCAGAACCGGGCGGTGCTGCACCTGGCCGGGGCGCACGCCGGCTGGACCAGCGCGGGCAACCCCGGGCAGTGGATCACCCCCGCCGGGGAGATCACCCCGTACCCCACCGGTGTGGGCCTGGCCCACGTGCCGGACATGCCGCCGCCGGGCGCTGGCGCCACCACGCTCTACTACCCGAACGAGCAGAGCGGCCGGCTGATGTGGTTCCACGACAACACCCTCGGCCTGGCCCGGCTCACCGTCTACGGCGGGCAACTCGCGCTCTACCTGCTCACCGACCCGGCCGAGGAGCAACTCGTCACCGACGGGGTGCTGCCAGCCGACCAGCTACCGCTGGTCATCGAGGACAAGACGTTCGTGCCGGACGACACCCAACTGGCCGCCGAGGACCCGACCTGGGACCGGGAACGCTGGGGCGCCCGGGGAAGCCTGTGGCACCCACACGTCTACCAGCCGCGGCAGAACCCGTACCGGTCCGGCGGACGCAACCCCACCGGCCGGTGGGACTACGGCCCCTGGTCGCGCGACCCGGCCCCGGACGGCAACCGTGCCGACGGCTGCGTACCGAACCCGCACCACGACCCGGTCGGCGCGCCGGACGAACCACCGCTGAGCCCGGGAGTGCCGCACCCGTCCGCGGTGCCCGAGGCGTACGGCGACACCCCACTCGTCAACGGCGTCGCGTACCCGTACCTGGAGGTGGGGCCGCGCGCGTACCGGTTCCGGATCCTCAACGCCTGCCTGGACCGCGGCCTCAACCTCCAGCTCTACCGGGCCTGCTCGGACGGACCGATGTGGACCGACGCCGGCGGTCTGGCCGACGCCGAGGCGGGCGAGGTGCCGATGGTGCCCGCGGTACGGGCGGCGGACCGGCCGGCGGGATGGCCGACCGACGGGCGCGACGGCGGGGTGCCGGACCCGCGCGCCGCCGGGCCGGCGTTCATCCAGATCGGCAACGAGGCGGGGCTACTGCCCGCCCCGGTGGTCCTGCCGAACCAGCCGATCGGCTACCGCTACGACCGGCTCGACCCGACCGTGCTGAACATCGACGGGCACACCCTGCTGCTCGCCCCGGGCGAACGCGCCGACGTGCTTGTCGACTTCTCCGCCGTGCCGCCGGGCAGCACGCTGATCCTGTACAACGACGCACCGGCCCCGCTGCCCGGCTTCGACCCGCGCTACGACCAGTACACCGACGCCCCCGACCGGACCACCGGGGGCGGCCCACCCCCCACCGAGCCGGGGTACGGCCCGAACACCCGCACTCTGCTCCAGTTCCGGGTCACCGGGGCGCCGGCACCGCCGTACGACCTGGCCCGACTGTGCGAGAGGCTGCCCCTGGCGTACGCGGCCAGCCAACGCCCGCCGATCGTGCCGCAGCCGGCGTACGACCCGGCGTTCGGCACCCGGACAGCGTCGGAGACGACGGTGCCGGTGCACGCCACCACAGTGACGTTCACGCCGACGGCCGGCGCCGGCCCGGTGACCCTGCCGATCACGGTCAAGGCCGCACAGCAGGTCTTCGAGCCCGACCATGGCCGGCTGGCCGGCCGGCTCGGCGTCGGGCACCCGAACGCCGGACCGCTCGGCCCGACGACCCTGCCGCTCGGCCCGACCGACCCGGTCACCGAGGTGCTCTTCGCCGCCGACCCCGCCGTGCCGATGGGTACGCCGACCGACGGCACGCAGCTCTGGCGGATCAGTGGCGACGTCCGGCAGACCGAGCCGCTGCACTTCGGCGGTTGCGACGTGCAGTTGGTCAACCGGGTCGGCTGGGACGGCCGGCTGCGGCCCCCGCATGGCAGCGAGCTGGGCTGGAAGGAGATCGTCCGGGTCAACCCCCGGGAGGACGTGGTGGTGGCGCTGCGCCCGGTCGCCCCGGTGCTGCCGTTCAAGCTGGGCGACAGCGTCCGGTTGCTCGACCCGGGTCGCCCAGCCGGGGCGCGGACCGGGGCGACCCCGATCAGTCCGGCCGACGGGCGACCCGCCGCGGTGGTCAACCAACTGGTCAACCTGGGCTGGGAGTACCGCTGGCACAGCAACCTCGCCGGCCACCGCGACGGCGGGATGAGCCGGCCGCTGGTGCTGCGGGTGGCGCCGAAGGCACCGACCGGGCTGACTGCCACGCCGGTGCCCGGCTCGGCCACCGCGCTGCCCGCCATCACGCTGGCCTGGACCGGCAACGGGGGCCGACCACCCGCCACCAGCCACCTGCTCCAGCGGGCCACCGACGCGACCTTCGGCGGCGAGGTCACCACGATCACCGTCGCGGCCGCCGCAACCCGCTACACCGACGCGACCGTGACCCCCGGGGTCACCTACCACTACCGGATCCGGGCGGAGAATGCCGTCAGCTACTCGTCGTGGTCGAACGGCGTACCCGCCTCGGTGAACCTGGCCGCACCGAGTGGACTGGTCGCGGCACTCCCGCCTGCCGCGCCGCTGCGGGTGGCGCTGCGCTGGACGAACCGGTCGTTCGCCACCGGCATCGACGTGCAGCGGGCCACCAACCCGACCTTCACCAGCGGCCCGAGCACCACGGCGATCGGGGTCGGAGACACCCACCTGGACGTCACGGTCGCACCGGACACCACGTACTACTACCGCGTGCGGACCACCTACCTGGGGGCCGCGTCGGCCTGGTCGACGGTCGCCGCCGTGAGTTCCCCGCCCGCGCCTGGCACCCCGAGCGGGGTGACGGCCACCGCCAGCGCACCAGGTCCGGACACCGCGACGGTGATCCTGGCCTGGGCGTCGAGCACCTCCGCCGGTGCGGGGTCCGGGTTCATCGTGCAGCGGGCGCTGGACCCGGTGTTCGACCGGGAGGTGGCCACCTTCACGGTGACCGGTCGCGGCTTCACCAACACCGGGCTGGCCCGGGGCGTGACCTACCACTACCGGATCCGGTCGTTCAACGTCGTGGGCAGCTCGCCGTACACCGGCCCGATCCAGGTCACGACACCGCCGTGACGGCTGGGGGTCAGCGGCCGGCGATGGTCAGCGGCAAGGCCCGCTCAGCGGGTGGGCGCACGCAGCGGAGTGCCGACGGCACGCAGCTCGGCCAGGGCACCGGCGACCCCGTGCAGCAGGTCGGTCGCCTCGGTGAGCCGGTCGGCGGCCGGGTGGGCGGTCTCCGGTCGGGCGTCCTCGGCCAGGTAGCCGGCGGCGGCGACCACCAGCCGTTCGTAGGCCGCGACCCCGCCCTCCAACTGGGCGGTCAGCGCGGCGTGTGCCTCGGCCAGCGGCGGCCGGGCATCAGCCGGCGCCAGCCGCAGCGCACGTTCGACGCTGGCCACCCGTGCGGCCAGGTCGCGCAGCGAACGGTCGGCGGCGGCGGCCTCCAGCACCGCCGGCTCGGCCAGCCCGGTGAGCCGTGGGGCCATCCCGGCCAGGGTGAGTGCCGCCCGGTCCAATCGAGCCCACTGCTCGCCCGCGCTGGTGCCGCGCAGCGCGATCCGAGAGCGGACCCGGCGTACCTCGGCCAGCACACCCGGGCCGACCGGCAGCCGCTCGACGGCGGCGACCAACCGGGCCCGCGACCGGGCGGAGGCCTCGGCCGGGTCGAGCGCGGGGGGTGCCGGCCGGGCGGCCAGGGCACGCAGGTCGACCCAGCGCCAGGCAGCGAGGGCCACCGCACTGCCCGCGGCGCCGGCCCAGGCCGCGTCGGGCAGACCGAGACCGGCGTACGGCGTCAGCACCGCCGCCGCGCCGCCAAGCCCACCGGCCAGCACGCTCCATCGTCGGGCGGACCGACGAAGCCGGCCCAGCCTGCGGAAGTACCGCGTCCGCTCGTCTGCCACCCTGACCTCCTCGGTCCGGTCGTTCAGCCGGCGGCGGTCGGGTCGCCGGTGCCCCGCTCGCGAGCCATGCTGGCGCGGAGCTCGTCCAGCCGGGCGGCGGCCGCCGGGTCGGTGGCCGGGCTGGCCTTCTCAGCCTGCGGCACGGCCGGTCGCTGCGACGTCCCGCCGAGCTGCTCCCCGGCCATGCTGGACCGGATCTGCTCCAGCCGGGCCGAGCCGGCCGAGTCGATCGTCGCCTTCTGGATCTCCAACATCCGGCCCTCGGCGGAGTTGCCGGCCAGTTCCGCGCGACCCATGGCGTTGGCGTACCGCCGCTCGATGCGGTCGCGCACCTCGTCGAGCGACGGGGTGGTGCCGGGCGCGGTCAGCGACGACATCGACTCCAGTGAGCGGGCCACCGTCTCCTGCATCTTGGCCTGCTCCAGCTGGCTGAGCAGCTTGGTGCGCTCGGCGAGCTTCTGCTGAAGGATCATCGAGTTGTTCTCGACCGCACGGCGGGCCTGGGCGGCGGCGCCCAGCGCCTGGTCGTGCAGGGTCTTCAGGTCTTCGGTGGCCTGCTCGGCGGAGACCAACTGGGTGGCCAGCGTCTGCGCCGACTGCTCGAAGCGGGCGGCCTCGGCCTCGTCACCCTTGGCCCGGGCCTGGTCGGAGAGCACCAGGGCCTGCCGGGCGTTGCCCTGCAACCGCTCGACCTCGGACATCTGCCGGGACAGCTTCATCTCCAGCTGACGCTGGTTGCCGATCACCGCGGCGGCCTGCTGAACCAGCGCCTGGTGCTGCCGCTGGGCATCCTCGATGGCCTGCTGGATCTGCACCTTGGGATCGGCGTGCTCGTCGATCTTCGCACCGAAGAGCGCCATCAGGTAGTTCCAACCCTTGACGAACGGGTTCGCCATCTCCGCGATATCCCCTCAGTAGCGTCGCTCCACCACGGCGGACCGGATGGACCCACCGACCACGACCGGCCGGTCTCCATCGTCCCAGCCGAACGCCAGCGAGGCATCCGTACCGGGCGGTCGACGGCACCGGCAGCTCCTGCGGGCCACCCTACGCGGCCGGGGCCACCCCGCCCATGGTCAACCGGAAGGACGGGCTCAGGCGGCGCAGACCACGTCCCGGTCGCGCTCGGTCGGGCGGACGCGGGCTCGACGCAGCGTGGCCTTGAGCGGCGAATCCTGGCGGACCGAGACGGCGACCTTGCCGTCGGAGGTGACCTGGCGGACGCCACGGTTGCTGCTCTTGTGCACGGCAGCGGCGTCGGCCGGCTCGTCCTGCATCGGGACGAGCACCCCCGGCATCTGCTCAGCGAGCGCCACGGTGTCACTCACCTCGCGCAGAAGCTCGGACAAACGGGCACCGAGGGCGTCACAGATCGCGGCGAGCAGCTCGCTGGACGGCTCCTTGTGCCCCCGCTCGATCTCGGAGAGGTAGCCGAGGCTGACGTTGGCGGCGGTGGACACCTCACGCAGCGTGCGCTGCTGCCCCTGCCGGCGCGCCCGCAGTGCGTCACCGATCACCCGGCGTAGCAGGACCATCGCACCTCCCCCTGAGGGATACCTCACGCCCGGCGCCGGGCAGCCGGTCGCGGCGGACCGCGCCGACCCCGAACGTCGGAGCCTTCCCGCAACCGTACCCGTTGCGGGCCCGGGCGACATCCCGCCCCGCCCGTCCGTTCGCCGGGAAGGGCTCACCGGCGCGCGGCGGCGATCGTCCCCGCCCCACCCGGGGCGGCCTCGCCCGCGGTGTTGGGCTCGGCTTCAG
Source organism: Micromonospora sp. CA-259024 (assembly GCF_050936255.1). NCBI lineage: Bacteria > Bacillati > Actinomycetota > Actinomycetes > Micromonosporales > Micromonosporaceae > Micromonospora > Micromonospora sp. CA-259024. The sequence goes on from NZ_JBNJND010000001.1 coordinate 4,040,880, forward strand.
CCTCGTCGGCTTCCGCCGCGTCGATCTGATCGGTCAGCAGTCGCAGCGCCTCGACCACCGCCGCCGCGCGGACGTGTTTCCGCCCGCCGCCCAGGTCGAGCTCGCGGACCTCGACGCCACTCGGGCCGGCGACCGCGACGTAGACCAGGCCGACCGGCTTGCCGTCCTGCGGCTCGGGGCCGGCGACGCCGGTGGTGGCCAGCCCCCAGTCCGCACCGCAGCGTCGACGACCGCCCTTGGCGAGTGCCGCCGCCACGTCCGGGTCCACCGGCCCCCGCTCGGACAGCAGGTCGGCGGGTACGCCGGCCAGGCTGCCCTTCAGCTCGGTGGCATAGACCACGAGGCCGCCCTGGTAGACCCCGCTGACCCCGGCGATCTCCACGATCGACGCGGCCAGCAGCCCACCGGTGAGCGATTCGACCGTGGCCAGGGTCTCGTGCCGCTGCGCCAGCCTGTGCACCACACTCGCCGCCGCGCTGCCCGGAGCCTCATCGCCCGCCGGCTCCCCAGAATCCGTGTCCCGCTGCATCAACCCGTCCTTCCCCACCCGCGGACCCGCAACCCTCCCGGCACCATGACGTCGATCATGACCGGAGGCGGCGGAGGCGGAGGGCCTGCGCGATGTAATCGAAGCCGGTGGCGACCGTGACCAGGACGGCGGCGGCCATGATCCAGGGGCCCACGGCGGCGAGGGCGGCCGGCATCGGCCACAGGTACCACGCGATGGCCAGGATCTGGAGCGCGGTCTTGACCTTGCCGCCTCGGCTGGCGGCGATCACACCGTGCCGGATCACCCAGAACCGCAGCCCGGTGATGCCCAACTCGCGGACGAGGATCAGCGCGGTCACCCACCAGGGCAACTGGTCGTACCAGGAGAGCAGCACCAGGGCCGCGCCGGTGAGCGCCTTGTCGGCGATCGGGTCGGCCACCTTGCCGACCGAGGTGACCAGCCCGAACCGGCGGGCGATCCAGCCGTCCACCAGATCGGTCGCCGAGGCCACCGCGAAGATCAGGCAAGCCGCCATCCGCCAGCCGGAGTGGGTCATCCCGGACATGATCACCGAGGCGGCGAAGACCGGCACCAGCACCAGCCGTAGCGCGGTCAGCGCGTTGGCCGCGTTGAGGACGGGCACCACGGCGACCACCCGGCCCGACGCCGACTCCGTCGCTCCGGTCACCGCCGACTCCGTCGCGCCGGTCATCGCCGACTCCGTCGCGCCGGTCATCGCCTCACTCCGCTCGGGCCGCCGTGGCGTTCCCGGCACCGCACCACCTGGCTCCCCCGCTCCGCTCGGGCCCGCCGTCACCGTGCCGCGCCGGGCGCCGCCGAGATCATCTCATCCGGCACGGCCAGCAGGTCCACCCCTTCGGTTCCGGTCACCGTCGCGCGAACCAGGTCACCCGGGCGCAACGCGGCCAGATCGACCCCGCCCTCGGCCGGGGCGACCAGGGTGGTGGAGCCGTCCACCTCCGGCGCCTGGTGCGCCGCCCGGCCCTCCACCACGCCGTCGACGATCGAGTCGACCAGCACCTCGACGGTCGAGCCGAGCCGGTCCTCAGCCCGCTGCGAGCAGAGCTCGTCGGCGAGCGCGCTGAGCCGGTCGTAGCGCCGCTTGATCGTCGCGGCGGAGACCTTGCCGGGCAGCCCGGCGGCTTCGGTGCCGTCCTCGTCGCTGTAGTCGAACATGCCGATCGCGTCGAGCCGAGCCTCGGTCAGGAACCGGACCAGTTCGTCGACGTCGGCACGGGTCTCGCCGGGGAAGCCGACGATGAAGTTGCTCCGGGCGCCCGCATCCGGGGCCAGCGCACGGGCACTCGCCAGCAGCTCCAGGAACCGGTCGGTCGAGCCGAAACGCCGCATCCGGCGCAGCACCGGCTCGCTGGAGTGCTGGAACGACAGGTCGAAGTAGGGGGCCACGCCCGGGGTGTTGGCGATCGCCTCGACCAGCCCGGGCCGGGTCTCGGCCGGCTGGAGGTAGCTCGCCCGTACGCGGACGATGCCGGTCACCGCGGCGAGCTGCGGCAGCAGCTTCTCCAGCGCCCGGGGGTCACCCAGGTCCTTGCCGTAGGAGGTGGAGTTCTCGCTGACCAGCACCAGCTCCCGTACGCCGGTCTTGGCCAGCCACTCCGCCTCGGCGAGCAGCTCGTCCGGGGTACGCGAGACGAACGCCCCACGGAAGGCGGGGATGGCGCAGAACGCACAGCGGCGGTCGCAGCCGCTGGCCAGCTTCAGCGAGGCGACCGGGCCGGTGTCCAGCCGGCGGCGCAGCACCTGGCGCAGGTGCGCCGGGGTGTGCTCATCGGTGTCGACGGCGGCGCGCACGACGGTGCCGTGCCCGGGCAACGACACCCCGCTGTCACGCCGCTTCACCGGGGTCAGCGGCAGCAGCTCACGCCGGTCCCGGGGGGTGTGCGCGGTGATCTGCTCGCCGGCGACGACCGCGTTCAGTCGGGCGGCGATGTCCGGGTAGTCGTCGAAGCTCAGCACCGCCTGCGCCTCGGGCAGGCTGTCGGCCAGCTCCCGGCCGTACCGCTCGGCCATGCAGCCGGCGGCGATCACCTTGGCGCCGGTCTCGGCGGCGGCGAGCAGGGTCTGGATGGAGTCCTGCTTGGCTTTCTCCACGAAGCCGCAGGTGTTGACGACCACCACGTCGGCGCCCTCGCCGTCGGTGGTCACCTGCCAACCGTCGGCGTGCAGCCGGGCGGCCAGCTCCTCCGAGTCGACCTCGTTGCGGGCACAGCCCAGGGTGAGCAGGGCGACACGACGGCCCTGGGCGTTGTCAGAAGGAGAAGGAGCGGTGGCAGACACCATCCGAGGGTACCGGGCCTGCCGGGGAAGCCCACGCACGCGGGCTGGCCGAGCGCCTGTCAGCCCGCCCCGCTGTGCTGTACGGCTCCGAATGGAGGCCGGCCGGCCTGGCGCTGTTCGGTCAGTCCCGCCCGCGTTCGGTCAGCGAGCGGTGGCGGCCACCCGGGTCAGCGCGTCGAGGAGGAACACCTCGGTGCCGGCCAGGCCGGTGGAGCAGAAGACGGAGATCTGGTCCGCGGTGGTCCGGCCGGAGACCGCGCCGGCCAGGATGCCACCGAGGTCCCGCAACCGTCCGGCGTACGGGGGTGTGGCCGCGAGCATCGGTGGCTGGTAGTCCGCCGCCTGGGCCGGCGAGTCGGTGACCAGCAGGTCGGCGGCGTCCAGCAGGTCGGTGCCGAACTCGCTGCGGTCGCGCTGTTTGAAGCCGACCGCGTTGACGTGCGTGCCGGGGCTGAGGTCGGCGGCGTGGAGCACCGGCGTCGGGCTGGTGGTCGCGAGCACCACCAGGTCCCGCCCTGCCACGGCCGAGGCCGGCTCGGTCACCGCGCGGGCCGGCACGCCCAGCTCGGCGCGGACCCGGGCGGCGAAGGCGTCCCGCCGCGCGGCGGAGCGGCTGTGCACCAGCACCTCGCGCAACGGGCGGACCGCGGCGGTGGCCCAGACCTGGGTCCACGCCTGCCGGCCGGAGCCGATCACTCCGAGGGTGGCCGCGTCCGGGCGGGCCAGCGCGTCGACGGCCAGGCCACCCAGCCCTCCGGTACGACGGGAGCCCAACTCCTCGCCGACCGCGACCGCCCGGATCGCCCCGGTTCGCGCGTCGTGCAGCACCACCAGTTGGTCGCCCTGCGGGTGGCCGAAGGTGTCGTACGAGCGGAAGCCGTACCACTCACCCACCAGGTGCCCGGCGGTGAGCACCATCCGCCCACCGCCCAGCGGGGCGGCGGTCCGGGGCGGGGCGACCAGGCGTCCCTCGTACGCGGCCACCAGGGCGGCGCGCATGGCGTCGACCGTGGTGGCGGCGTCCAGCACGGCGGCGACCTCGGGATCGGCGTAGAGCAGGGTCATGGCCGCCATAGTGCAAGTTGAAGTGAGGTAGAGGTCAACGGGTCGTGGCGGGAGTCACCGCGCCGCCCCGGGCCCGGTGCTAGCGTCGGCGTCGGTGGCCCTCGGATGCCCGTGGCCGCTCCGGACGAGTGGTGGGCGTACCCGGTCAGGCCAAGACGCCCCGCGTGACGTGCAGACTCGACTCGTCCCGGCGCGGCAGCCCGGGCGCTCTCCGTGAGGTGGACGATGGCCTGGCTGGTGTTGGTGATCTCAGGACTGCTGGAGACCGCCTGGGCGATCGCCCTGGACCGCAGCGCCGGCTTCAGCCGACTGGTCCCGTCGGTGGTGTTCGTGGTGACCCTGGTCCTGAGCATGGCCGGGCTGTCGTACGCGCTGCGGGAGATCCCGGTCGGCACCGGGTACGCGGTCTGGGTCGGCATCGGCGCGGTCGGCACCGCCCTGATCGGCATGCTGGCGCTCGGCGAGTCGGCGAGCCTGCCCCGCATCCTGTGCCTGTCGCTGGTGGTCGCGGGTGTGATCGGTTTGAAGATCTTCCACTGAAGAGCCGCACCGGCACGAGTGGTGAGCACGCACAGTGGGTAGTCATCGATCCGTCACCAGCGGCTCTCACCAGGAGGAAGACATGGCCGACATGCCGAGCACCGCCCGTCCCCGCAGCAACGCCGCCCGGATCCTCACCATCGTGGGCTTCGTCTTCGCGGTCCTCGCCCTGCTGCTCAGCCCGATCATCTTCGGCGTGCTCGGCGTCATCGCGGGCATCGTCGGCGCCGTTCTGGGCGACAAGCCGCTGGGCTGGTACGCCGCCGCGGCCAGCGTCGTCGCCGCGATCATCGGTGTGGTGGTCGTCGCCGCGTTGATCAACAACTGACCGCCCCACGATCACGGGCCCGCCGGACTCCGGCGGGCCCGTTCTGCGCTCCGGGCCCGGTCAGTCCCCGTCGCCGCGCAGGCCGACCAGGACCTCGTCCAGCTCGTCCGGCTTGACCAGCACGTCACGCGCCTTCGACCCCTCGGACGGCCCGACCACGCCACGGGTCTCCATCAGGTCCATCAGTCGGCCCGCCTTCGCGAAACCGACCCGCAGCTTGCGCTGAAGCATCGAGGTCGAGCCGAACTGCGAGGTGACCACCAGTTCCACCGCCTGCACCAACAGGTCGAGGTCGTCGCCGATGTCCTCGTCGATCTTCTTCTTGTTCTCCTGCGCGGGGGCCAGTACGTCCTTGCGGAACTCCGGCTCCCGCTGGTCCTTGCAGAACTTCACCACGTCGGCGATTTCCCGCTCGGTGACCCAGGCACCCTGGATCCGCACCGGCTTGGAGGCGCCCATCGGCAGGAACAGCCCGTCACCACGGCCGAGCAGCTTCTCGGCGCCCGGCTGGTCGAGGATGACCCGCGAGTCCGCGAGCGAGGAGGTGGCGAACGCCAGCCGGGACGGTACGTTCGCCTTGATCAGACCGGTCACCACGTCGACCGAGGGGCGCTGGGTCGCCAACACCAGGTGGATGCCGGCGGCCCGGGCCAGCTGGGTGATCCGGACGACCGAGTCCTCCACGTCGCGCGGCGCGACCATCATCAGGTCGGCCAGCTCGTCCACGATCACCAACAGGTACGGGTACGGCCGCATCTCCCGTTCGCTGCCCGGCGGAGCCTTGATCTCACCGTTGCGCACCTTGCGGTTGAAGTCGTCGATGTGCCGGACCCCGTTGGCGGCGAGGTCGTCGTAGCGCATGTCCATCTCGCGGACCACCCAGTCCAGCGAGTCGGCGGCCTTCTTCGCGTTGGTCACGATCGGGGTGACCAGGTGCGGAATGCCCTCGTAGCCGGTCATCTCGACCCGCTTCGGGTCGATCAGCAGCAGCCGCACCTCGTCCGGGGTGGCCCGGGTGAGGATGGACACCAGCAGAGTGTTGAGGCAGCTCGACTTACCCGCGCCGGTGGCGCCAGCGATGAGGATGTGCGGCATCTTGGCGAGGTTGGCCACCACGTAGCCACCCTCGATGTCCTTACCGAGGGCCACCACCATCGGATGGTGGTCGCTGGTCGCCGCCCGCGAACGCAGCACGTCGCCGAGAGCGACGTTCTCCGGGTCGGTGTTCGGGATCTCCACGCCGACCGCGCTCTTGCCCGGGATCGGGCTGAGGATCCGCACGTCCGGTGACTTCACCGCGTACGCGATGTTGCGGGACAGCTGGGTGATCCGTTCGACCTTGACGCCGTGCCCCAACTCCACCTCGTACCGGGTGACGGTCGGGCCGCGGGTGAAGCCGGTGACTGCGGCGTCCACATCGAACTGGTCGAACACGCCGGTCAGTGCGGCGATCACCTCGTCGTTGGCCTTGCTGCGGGTCTTCGCGGCGGCACCGGCGCTGAGCATGTTGGCCGGCGGCAGGGTGTAGTCCCCGGCCAACCCGGTCAACGCGAGTTGTTCGGCCCGGGTCGGGGCGGGCGAGTGCTCCGGCGGCTCGACCGGCGGCTTGCGGCTCGCCGGCACCTTCGACGGCGCCTTGCGCGGCAGCACCATCGTCTCCTGGAGGTCCGCGCCCTCCAGGTCCTCGAAGTCGTCCGGGTCCAGTGGCGACGGCATCCGCTTCGCCGGTCGTCTGCGCGCCGGCTTGGCCGGCTCGTCCGCCTCCTCGGCGGTCTCCGGTGCGGCGACCAGCCCGCCGGCCAGCAGGCCCAGCCGCTCGGGGATCTTGTTGATCGGCGTCGCGGTCACCACGAGCAGACCGAAGAGCAGCAACAGGATCAGCAGCGGAACCGCCACCCAGGCGGTCACCGCCCGCTCCAGCAGCCCGCCGATGCCCGCGCCGACCAGGCCGCCCGCGAAGTCACGCTGCAGCGGGTCGGCCGGGTCCTGACCGATCTGGAGCAGCGCGGCCGTCGACACCAGCAGTGAGCCCCAGCCGATCAGCCCGCGGCCCCGGTGCGCCGGATCCGCCGGCTGACGCATCAGCCGCCACGCCCCGATCATCAGCAGCACCGGGACGACCACCGAGATGGCGCCCAGGAACAGCCGGATCGAGTCGGCCAGTCGCGCGCCCACCGGACCGGCTCCGGAGAACCAGAGCGCGACGGCGCTGAGCAGGGCGAGCCCGAACATCAGCAGGCCGGCACCGTCGCGGCGGTGCTCCGGGTCGAGGTCGCGGGCCGAGGCGGCCTGCCGGCCGGCGGCCCGCACCGCCCAGCCCATCCCGTGCGCCAGGCCCATCCACAGTGCTCCGACCGCGCGGCCCACGTAGACGGCCGGGCCGGGCCGGGCGGGCGCGGTGCGACGCCGGACCGGCGCCCGGGTCTTCTTCGCCGGTTGACGGGCACGACTGTTGGTGCCACCGCGCGGCGACGCGCCGCGCCGCCGGCTCGCCTGAGAGGTACGGCCCGCCATAGAGTCACGGTAACGGTGGGGCCGGGCAGATCCCCGCTTTTAAGGGTCGTGTCCGCGCGTCGCAACACGGACCCCGCCGCCGGTCGTGATATCCGCCTCAGAAGGGATGCCCCATGGCGTCGCCGGAAATCGCGGGCGATCCGGACGATCCGCTGGCCGGGCACCCTGGCGTCCTGCGTCCACTGACAGGCGAACTGGTCGCCGCGGTCCTCGCCGCCCGCGGCCGGTCCGTCGGAATGACCGTGGACGGCGAGCTGGTGGGCCAGTTCGACGACAACATGATCTGGTTCCTCCGCCTCGGCGGGGACGGCGAGCTGCTCCAGGTTCGCACCATGGTCGCGCCCACCTTTGGGATCGAGCAGGTGCCGGCCCTGTACGCGTTCTGCAACTCGTGGAACCACGACCGGCTCTGGCCCAAGGCGTTCGTGCACGTCGACGACGACGGCCGGGCCCGGGTCTACGGCGAGGTGATCACCGATCTGGAACGCGGGGTGACCCCGCACCAGCTCGACCAACTGCTCGACTGCGGCATCTCCACCGGTTGCCAGCTCGCCGTGGCGGTCCGTCGGCTGCCCGGTGCGGTGCCGTCGTGACCGGGCGGGACGAGTTCACCGGCCGCCGCACCGACCGGACGGACCACCCCGACGCGCCGCACGCCGGTCCGGTCGACCGACTCGGCGAAGGCCGCCTGCCGGCACTGAACGCCGCGCTCGCCGACGCCCGGGACCTGCCCGACGGGCCGGCCCGGCAGGTGGCGCTGGAGCGGCTCGCCGAACGCGCGGACGCGGCCGGGGACGTCCGGTCCGGGGTGGACGCACGGTTCGCGCTGATCGAGGCGTACCTGCTGCATGGGGAACGGTGGCGCCTGGTCGAGCCGGTCCGACGGTGCCGGGCCGCCGCCGACCACCGGCCCGAGCTGCTCACCGACGCCGAGGCCACACTGCTGCTGCGCTACCAGCGGTACGCGGTGGAGGCGCTGCTCGGCACCCCTCGGATCGGGCTGGACCAGACCCGGTCCCTGCTCCACGACCTGGCCCACCGGGTCGGCGGAGACGGTCCGGACGCGCCGACCGTCGCGGAGCTGCACTGCCGCATCGCCGACCACCTCGGCGACGAGCCCACCGCCCGCCACTGGTACGAGCGGTGGTCCGGGAAGCGGCCCGGCCCGGCCGGCGGCTGCCCGGGCTGCGCCTCGGCCCGGCGCGCGGAGCTGCTGGCCGGCTGGGGCGAGTGGCGAGCCGCGCTCACCGAACTGCGAGAGTCCGACGGCGACCCGGATGCCTGTACCGACCAGCCCGAACGGGATCTGGCCGCCGGTCTGTTGCCCGCACTCCGCGCCGGCGAGCCGGAACGGGCGGCGGCGGCACACGTGCGGGCGTACCGCCGGCACCGGCGCGAACGCGCGGCGTTCCCGCATCTCGCCGCGCACCTGCGGTTCTGCGCGCTGGGCGGGCACCTGGAACGCGGGCTGACCATCCTGGCCGAGCAGTTGCCCCGGCTGGACCGGCCGACCGACGACCTCGCCGCCATGGAGTTCGCCGCCGCCGGGGCGCTCGTCTGCGGGCTGGCGGTGGAGGCCGGGCTGGTCGGCCGGGCGATGCCGCGCCCGGCGTACGGCGAGCGGCCGGCCACCAAGCTGGACGTGGACACACTCGGCGCGCTGCTGCTCGGAGTGGCCAGCGAGCTGGCCGGCAGCTTCGATGCCCGCAACGGCACCGGCCACCACTCGGGACGGATGGCCGCCTGGCTCGCCGAGCGCCCGCTCACGGCACCGGTTCCACTGCCCGCCGACGACGTACCCGACGAGCCCGACACCGACCGGGCCGACGATGGGGCCGGGTTGGACGAGCGGGAGCTGGCGGCGTTGACCCTCGAGATGATCACCGCGGTGCTGGACCAGCGCGGCGACCGGTACCTGGTCGACGAGGACGCCACGGTGGTCGGCCACTGGGATGGCGCGGTGATCCAGTTCCGGCGGGCCGGTGAGCGCGGCGAGGTGCTGCACGCCCGCGCCATGGCCGCCCGCCGGCTGCCGGTGGCCCGCCGCTCCGAGGCGTACGCCTTCTGCAACGCCTGGAACCACGACCGGCTGCTGCCCAAGGCGTACGCGCACGACCTCGGCGAGGAGTTGGTGCTGGCCGGCGACGTCGCCACCGACCTGGCGCACGGGGTGGCCCCGGCGCAGCTCATGGTGCTGGTGGACGCCGCCATCACCACCGGCGTCGCGTACGCCGAGGCTGTCGCCGCGTTGCCCTGACGCGCCCCGGACGCGGCGACGCCGGCCCACCCCGTTCGGGTGGACCGGCGTCAGCGGGAGTTGCTCAGACCTCGACGACGGTGGGCACGATCATCGGCCGACGACGGTACTTGTCGTTGACCCACCGCCCCACGGTCCGCCGGACGATCTGCTGGAGCTGGTGCGGGTCGGTGATGCCGTCCGCAGCGGCCCGGTTGAGCGCCTCGGTGACCAGCGGGACCACCGGGTTGAACGCCTCCGGGTCCTCGGAGAAGCCCTTCGCGGACAGCGTCGGACCGGCGACCACCTTGCCGGTGACCGAGTCGACGACGACTGTGGTGGCGATGAAACCGCCGTCACCGAGGATCCGCCGTTCGGTGAGCAGCGACTCGCTGACGTCACCGACGGCGAGGCCGTCCACGTAGACGTACCGGCTCTTCACGTGCCCGACCAGGCTGGCGCGGCCCTCGACGAGGTCGACCACGTCGCCGTCCTCGCAGATCACCACCCGGTCGGCGGCGACCCCGGATTCGATGCCGAGCCGGGCGTGGGCGCGCAGGTGGCGCCATTCGCCGTGCACGGGCATCAGGTTGCTGGGCCGGACCACGTTGAGCAGGTAGAGCAGCTCTCCGGCGGGGGCGTGCCCGGAGACGTGCACCTTGGCCACGTCCTTGTGCACGACCACCGCGCCGGCCCGGGCCAGCCGGTTGATCACCCGGTAGACCGAGGTCTCGTTGCCGGGCACCAGCGAGGAGGCCAGCACGACGGTGTCGCCCGGGGCGATGGTGATGTGCCGGTGGTCACCGCTGGCCATCCGGCCCAGCGCGCTCATCGGCTCACCCTGCGACCCGGTGGACATCAGCACGATCTGCTCCGGTGGCAGCGTGGTCGCCTCCTCGATCCCGATGACCAGGCCGGCCGGGATGTTGAGCAGACCGAGGTCCCGGGCGATGCCCATGTTGCGGACCATCGACCGACCGATCAGCGCCACCTTGCGGCCGTGCTCCGCGGCGGAGTCGAAGACCTGCTGCACCCGGTGCACGTGCGAGGCGAACGAGGCCACGATGATCCGGCCCTTCGCCTTCGCGAAGATCGAGTCGAGCACCGGCCCGATCTCCCGCTCCGGGGTGACGAAGCCGGGGATCTCCGCGTTGGTGGAGTCGGACAGCAGCAGGTCGACGCCCTCGGCGCCGAGCCGGGCGAAGCCGGCCAGGTCGGTGATCCGACCGTCCAGTGGAAGCTGGTCCATCTTGAAGTCGCCGGTGTGCAGCACCAGACCCGCGGGGGTGCGGATGGCCACCGCGAGGGCGTCCGGGATCGAGTGGTTGACCGCGAAGAACTCACACTCGAACGGGCCGAGCCGCTCGCGGCCGCCTTCCCGCACGGTCAGCGTGTACGGCTGGATCCGCCGCTCGGCCAACTTCGCCTCGACCAGCGCGAGGGTGAACTGTGAGCCGACCAGCGGAATGTCGGGCTTGTGGGCGAGCAGGTAGGGCACCGCGCCGATGTGGTCCTCGTGGCCGTGGGTCAGCACGATCGCCTGGACGTCGGCCAGCCGGTCCAGGATCGGGCCGAAATCGGGCAGGATCAGGTCCACACCCGGCTGCTCGACGTCGGGGAACAGGACCCCGCAGTCGACGATCAGCAGCTTGCCGTCGTACTCGAAGACGGTCATGTTCCGACCGATGGCGCCGAGCCCGCCGAGCGGGATGATCCGCAGGCCACCTTCCGGCAGCGGCGGGGGTAGTTCCGCCTCGATGTGCGCCTCGGTCACGCGTCCACCTCATTCTGCGACGCCGTCACTCGGCGCCCATCGTGTCGTTCGATCATTCGGGTAGCTCCAGGCCCGCTGCCGCGAAGTCCGCGCGCAGCTGGGCGATCTCGTCGTTGGTGGCGTCCACGAGTGGGGGTCGCACCGGGCCGGCCGGCAGGCCCAGCGACGCCAGGCCCGCCTTCACCAGGATGGTGCCCTGGGTGCGGAAGACGCCGGTGAACAGCGGCAGCAGCCGCTGGTGCAGGGCGAGCGCGGCCGGCATGTCCCCCGCGTCGTACGCCTCGATCATCTGTGCGGTCAACGCCCCGGTGAAGTGCGTCGAGGTGCCGACCACGCCCACGGATCCGACGGCCAGCGCCGGCAGGGTGAGGGCGTCCTCGCCGCAGTAGAAGGCGAGGGCGGTCCGGCTGGTCACCCAGCTGGTGGCGGTCAGGTCGCCCTTGGCGTCCTTGACCGCGACGATCCGGCCGTGTTCGGCGAGCCGGACCAGCGTCTCGGTCTCGATCGGCACGCCGGAGCGGTGTGGGATGTCGTACAGCATCACCGGCAGGCCGGTGGCGTCGGCCACGGCGGTGAAGTGCCGCAGCAGCCCGCTCTGCGGTGGCTTGTTGTAGTACGGGGTGACCACCAGCAGACCCTGCGCGCCGGCCTTCTCGGCGGCCGAGGCCAGTTCGATGGTGTGCCGGGTGTCGTTGGTGCCGACTCCGGCGACCACCTTGGCGCGGTCACCGACGGCCTCCACGACGGCCCGGATCAGGCGTTCCTTCTCCGCGTCGGTGGTGGTGGGCGACTCGCCGGTGGTGCCGTTGACCACCAGCGCGTCGTTGCCCTGCTCGTCGACCAGGTGGGTCGCCAGTTGGGCGGCGCCGTCGAGGTCGAGCGAGCCGTCGGGGGTGAACGGACTCACCATGGCCGTGAGCATCCGGCCGAAGGGGCGGGACACCGGTCGGGCCGCGGCGTCGAGGTGGTCGTGCGTCATACCCTCCAACCTAGCGGACGACCAGCCGGGGCCCGCCGGGGAAGGGCTCAGGACGCCTCGTGCGGGCTGGCCGCGATCTCGGTGCCGTCCGGCAGCGTGGAGATCACGAAGTCGGCGAACACGTTCGGGGCTACCCCCTGCAGCTGGCGCAGGCATTCCACGGCCAGCTCACGGATCTCCACGTCGGCGTGCTCGGTGGCCCGCATCGCGATGAAGTGCCGCCAGGCCCGGTAGTTGCCGGTGACCACGATCCGGGTCTCGGTGGCGTTGGGCAGCACCGCCCGGGCCGCCTGCCGGGCCTGCTTGCGGCGCAGCGTCGGGTTCGGCTCGTCGGAGAAGCGCTGCTCGAGGCCCTCCAACAACTCGGTGTACGCCCGAACGCTCGCCTCGGCGGCCTCCACGAACTTCTTGTGCAGCTCCGGGTCGTCGGCGATGACCGCTGGCTCGACCATGGCCGCGTCCCGCTCCGGGACGTAGCGCTGGGACAGTTGGGAGTACGAGAAGTGCCGGTGCCGGATCAGCTCGTGGGTGAAGGAACGGGACACCCCGGTGAAGTAGAAGGTCACCGAACCGTGCTCCAGCACCGAGAGGTGCCCGACCTCGAGGATGTGCGCCAGGTAGCCGGCGTTGGTGGCGGTCGCCGGGTTCGGCTTCTTCCACGACTGGTAGCAGGCCCGGCCGGCGAACTCGGCGAGCGCCTGGCCACCCTCCGCGTCGGTCGACCACGGCACGTCGTCCGGGGCCGCGAACTGGGTCCACGCGATCAACTTGACCTGGGGCTGCACCATCTCCGGCATTCCTGGGACTGTAGTGGCGGAGCACCTCCCGGCCCAACTCAGGCGCGCCCCGTGCAATGTCGATCACTCGCGGCGGCGAAGCCGTCGATGCCCGGAGACGTGGGTCGAGGCCTGGGGTAGCCGGCGTCGGGGCGGGCGAACCGGCGCAGCGCGGCGTCGGACCGGTCGCTCAGACGTAGAGCGAGGTGAACGGCGCCCAGGGCAGATTGCGCAGCACCGAGAAGGCGAGCCACGCGGCCAGGAAACCACCGATGACCTTCGAGCTGATCCGCAGCTCCGGCAGTCGCCAACCGAACGCCTGGTTTCCCGCCCAGGCCACGAAGAGGTACGCCAGGAACGGCAGCGCGAAGACGAACAGGAAGTGATGCCGGGCGGCGGCCGGCAGGTCGCCGTGCAGCACGTACCAGAGTGCCCGGGTGCCACCGCAGCCCGGGCAGTCCAGGCCGGTGGTCAGCTTGAGCAGACAGGTCGGCGCGGCGTCGGGGTCGGCGTGGGTCGGATTGCTGAGCAGCGCGTAGCCCATGCCGAGACCGACGCAGCCGAGTGCGGCCAGCGGCACCGCCCAGCGCGGCGAACGGTCGTACAGCCGCAGCACGAACCGGGTGAGCCGGTCCGGCTCGGGCGCCGCGTAGCCACCCGGCGGGGTCGTCGGCCAGCCGGCCGGACCGGCGCCGGCGACATCCGCCGGCACCGTGTGGACCGCCCCGGGAGCGGGCTGCGGCTGGTCGACCGGTCCGGGAGCGCTCGTCACACGCTCACGGTACACCGGACACGCCGGCCAACGCGGCGGTGAGCGGACCGGCCAGGTCGCCCGCCGCGGGCGGTGCCACCGCGCTCAGCCCCAGCCAGCCGGCGAGCCGGTACAGCTCGGCGGCGAGCGCTATGGCGGTCTCCCCCTGGTCGGCGCCCGGCTCGACCCACGCGGCCGGCACCAGCAGCACCCCGGCCTTGCGATCGGCCTTCAGGTCGACCCGGGCGGTGAACCGGTCACCCTGGAGAAACGGCAACACGTAGTAGCCGTAGACCCGCTGTGGCGCCGGGACGTAGATCTCGATCCGGTAGGTGAAGTCGAACAGCCGCTCGGTGCGAGCACGTTCCCAGATCAGCGGGTCGAAGGGGCTGACCAGGGTGTTGCCCCGAATCCACCGGGGCAGCCGGGCGGACGCGTGCAGCCACGCCGGCTGGCGCCAGCCGGCCACGGTGACCGGCACCAGCTCACCGGCCTCGGCCAACTCCGCGATGGCCTGCCGGGCGCCGGCCAGCGGCAGCCGGAAGTAGTCGCGCAGCTCCGGCTCGGCGGCCACCCCGAGCGACCGCGCGGCAAGGGCCACCAGCGTGCGGTACGCCTCGGCGTCGGTCGGGGTGGGCGCGGCCAGCACCGCCGGGGGCAGCACCCGCTCGGGCAGGTCGTAGCGGCGGGCGAACGAGGTGCTGCGCTCCGCTGCGGCCACCTCCCCGGCCCAGAACAGGAACTCCAGCGCCCGCTTGACCGCCGACCAGTTCCACCCCCAGTTGCCGGTCTCCCGGGGTGCGTCGTGCTCGATCTCGGCAGCGGTCAGCGGCCCCCGGGCGGCCACCTCGTCGCGGACCCAGGCGACCAGCTCCGGTTGCTCCTGGGCGATCCGCCGCATACCACCCCAGGATTCGGTGTGCGCCCGGGCCATCCGCCAGCGCAGCGTCGGGTGCAACTCGACCGGGACCAGCGACGCCTCGTGGCCCCAGTATTCGAACAGCTCACGCGGGCGGCGGTACGCGGCCTGGTCGAGCAGCGTGGTCGGGTAGGGCCCGAGCCGGCTGTACAGAGGTAGGTAGTGCGCGCGTTGCAGCACGTTGACCGAGTCCATCTGGATCAACCCGACCCGGTCGAGCACCCGGCGCAGATGCCGGCGGGTGGGCACGCCGGCCGGCGCCGGGTCGGCGAAGCCCTGGGCGGCGAGCGCCACCCGGCGGGCCTGGGCGAGCGAGAGTGATTCCGGTGCGGTCATCGTCGGCGACCTTAATTCATCGGTACGACGCCGGTGCGGGAAGCTGGACGCGACGGCTATCGGGGCATAGAACGGTGCAATGCTGACCATCCGCCGGGAGGAGCCGGACGACGCCGAGGCGGTCGCCCGGGTGCACGTGCACGGCTGGCAGGCGGGCTACGCGGGCTTCATGCCGGACGAGGTGCTCGGGCGGTTGAACGTGCTGGCCTGGGCGCAACGCCGTCGCGACGTCGGCACCGCCGATCCGGAGCACCCGTTCACCACCCTGCTCGGCGAGGTGGACGGGTTGGTCGTCGGCTTCACCACCTTCGGGCCGTACCGCCGCAACCAGGACCGGGACGACCTGGACCCGACCGTCGGCGAGGTGGTGGCGCTCTACGTGGAGCCGGCCTGCTGGGGTGACGGGACCGCCGCCGCACTGCTGGCCGCCGCCCGGGCCGGGCTCAGCGAGCGGGGCTGGACCGATTACCGGGGGTGGGTGCTGGCCGAGAACCGGCGGGCCCGCCGGTTCTGCGAGCGGGCCGGGCTGTCACCGGACGGTGAGCGGTCGACCTACCAGGTGCCGCTCACCGGCGGGAGCCCGCCGGTCGGGCTCGTCGAGCTGCGGTACGCCGGTCGCCTCGGCGACTGACCCGCCCGGCCCCAGCCACCGGCGGATCGGCAGGAAGGCCAGCAGCGCCAGGCTGATCCACACGTAGGTGTTGCTGCCCAGGAAGCCGTCGACGCCGGTGAAGTCCTTCTCCCAGAACCAGACGGCCCGGCTGATCAGCAGCGCGTACCCGATGGTCGCGGCGACCAGCAGCACCCGCCGTCGGCGGCTGGCCGGCGCGGCCATGGCGTTGTCGACCAGGAGGATCAGCGCGGGCAGCAGCCACACCAGGTGGTGCACCCAGGTGACCGGGCTGACCAGACACATCACCGCGCCGGTCAGCGCCAGACCGGTCGCCTCGTCGCCAGCGGCGACGGCGGCCCGCGACCGCCAGGCCCAGAGCGCCAGGGTGCCGAGCACCAGCAGCAGCCAGAGCAGGGTGCTCGGGTGCTGCGGGTCGAGCCGGGCGACCACCCCGCGCAGCGACTGGTTGGAGACGAAGGCCAGCTCGCCCACCCGCCCGGTGTTCCACAGCGCCTCGGTCCAGAATTCCCGGGACGCGTCGGGGAAGAGCGCGCCGGCCAGCAGTGACACGCCGGCAGCCGTGCCGCTGGCGGTGAGCGCCGCCCGCCAGCGCCCGGTCACCAACAGGTAGACGATGAACACGCCCGGGGTCAGTTTGATCGCGGTGGCGAGCCCGATGCCGACCCCGGCCCACCGGTTGCCGGCCGGCAGCAGCCGCAGCAGATCCACCGCCACCAGGAAGAGCAGCAACGTGTTGACCTGGCCGAAGTTGATCGTCTCCCGCATCGGCTCGAACGCGGCGGCCAGGCAGAGTGCCACGGCGAGGGCGAACCACCGGGTCCAACCGGCGCGCCGGGCGATCGGGTCGACCAGCCACCAGATCAGCACAGTGGTGGTGACCACGCTGGCGAGGACGCTCACCACGATCGCGGCCGACCACGGCAGGTACGCCATCGGCAACATGACCAGCGCGGCGAACGGCGGATAGGTGAAGCCGTACTGGGTGCCCGGCTTGAGGTAGTCGTAGATCTCCCCGCCGTCGTGCACCCACCACGTCAACGCGCCGTAGTAGACCTTCAGGTCGAAGAAGCCGTGCCGTACCGCCGCGACGGCGAGGAACGCGGTGACCGCCGCGGCGAGCACCACCACCCCGACGACCTGCGCGGTCGTCCTGTTGGCACCCTGCGCCACCGTCGCCTCCCTGGCCCTGCGTAGGCTTCCGTCCCATGGCTCTCGGGTACGTCCGCCCGGCGCGTCCCGAGGACGCCGGCGAGATCGCACGCATCCAGCTCGCGACCTGGCGGGTCGCGTACCGCCGGATCCTGCCTCGGCACGTGCTCGACAACCTGGACGAGGCGTTCCTCGCCCGGCGGTGGAGCGCCGCGGTGCTGGAGCCGCCCTCGGGCGCGCACCGGGTGCTGGTCGCCGTCGAACAGGCCGAGCAATCGTATCTGGTGGGCTTCGCCGCCTCCGGCCCGGCCGATGCCGAGGCGCTGGCCCCGGGCGAGCCGGCCGACGCACTCGGCCCGGACGTGGCCGCGGTGACCGACCTGCTGGTGGAGCCGCGCTGGGGCCGGCGCGGGCACGGCAGCCGGCTACTCGCCGCCACCGTCGACCTGTGGCGGGAGGACGGCCTGAGCCGGGCGGTGGCCTGGGCGTTCGAGGGTGACGAGGCGACCCGCACGTTTCTCACCAGCACCGGTTGGGAGCCCGACGGCGCGGCCCGCGCGCTGGACGTCGACGACATGCTGGTGCCCCAGGTACGCCTGCACGTGGGCGTCCCGACCGAGAAGGTGCCCGCGGACGACTGACCTGACCGGGATGGCGGCCCGCGCCGGAGCCGCCACACCGGCCCGGGTCAGCCCTTGTCCGAGCCGTCGTTGGCGTCGCGGACGAAGTACCGCTGGAACACCACGAAGATGATCGCCACGGGGATGGTGGCCAGCAGCGCGGCGCCGAGTTTGAGCGGGTACTGGGTGCCGCTGCCGAGCGAGCCGCTGACCAGGTCGGCCAATCCGCGGGGCAGGGTGAACAGGTCCGGGTCCTGCACCGACACGAGGCTGTGCGGGAACTCGTTCCACGAGCTCTGGAACGACAGGATGGTCAGGGTGATCAGCGCCGGTTTCGCCATCGGCAGCACCACCGACCAGAAGGTGCGGAAGATGCTCGCCCCGTCGATCCGGGCAGCCTCCTCGACACTCACCGGGATCGACTCGAAGAACTGCTTCATGATGAACACGCCCGCCGCGTCGGCCAGCAGCGGCACCACCAGACCGGCGTAGCTGTTGTAGATGCCGAGCTGGTTGAGCACCAGGAACTTCGGGATCAGCAGCACCACCCCGGGCACCGCCATCACGGCGATGACGGCGGCGAACAGCCCGCCGCGACCCCGGAACCGCAGCCGGGCCAGCGCGTACCCGGCGAGCGAGTCGAAGAACACCCGGCCGATGGTGACCAGCACCGTCACCAGCAGCGAGTTGCCCAGCCACAGGGGGAAGTTGGTGCCGGCGAAGATCCGCTCGAAGCCGGCCAGCGTGAGCGGGTCCGGGAACGGCGAGAGCGGGTTGGCCGCCGCGTCCGACTCGGTCTTGAGCGAGTTGCCGATCTGGACGACGAACGGGTAGAGGAACACCAGCCCGAAGAAGACCAGCGTGGCGTACCCCAGGAAACGGGTGGCCAGGGTGCGGGCCACACGCTGGTCGCGCCGCGCGGGCGCCGCCGCCGGGCGGTCGGTGAGCACGGCCATCTCAGGACCTCTCCGGTACGCGCCGACGCCACCAGCCTCGTCGCGGCCGGTCGGTGTCCCGCTCGGCCAACGCCCGGCGCTGGACCAGCGTGAGCACGATGATGATCAGGAACAGGACGAACGAGATCGCCGCACCGGAGCCGTAGTCGAAGTCCCGGAAGGCGGTCCGGTACGACAGGTAGGCCGGGGTGAGCGTGGTCTTGGCCGGGTCGCCCTGGCTCATCACGTACACCTGGTCGAAGACCTGCCAGGAGCCGATCATGCCGAGGGTGAGCACCAGGAACGTGGTGGGCTTGATCAGCGGCAGGGTGACGTGCCGGAATCGCTGCCATCGGGACGCGCCGTCGAGGGTGCTCGCCTCGTCCAGCGCCACCGGCACGTTCTGCAGCCCGGCCAGGAACATCAGCATGAAGGTGCCGGAGGTGGTCCAGACGACCAACGTGATGATCGAGATCATCGCCACGCTGGGTCCGGCCAACCAGTCCCACCAGGTCAGCCCGAACGGGCCGCCGTCGGCCAGTGCCGCCGGCGGCGAGTCGACGCCGACCACGCCGAACAGCAGGTGCAGCACGCCCCGGGAATCGGCGAACCACTCCGGGCCGTCGATCCCGAGGAAGCCGAGCAGTGCGTTCACCGCGCCGGAGTTGGCGAAGAGGAACAGGAACACCACGCTGATCGCGACCGAACTGGTGACCGAGGGAAAGTAGAAGGCGCTGCGGAAGAAGCTCTTGCCCTTGAGCATCCGGTTGTTGACGACCAGTGCCAGTCCGAGCGCGAGCACGGTCTGCGCCGGCACCACGATCGCCACGTAGTAGATGTTGTTGCGGATACTGGTCATGAAGTCGCGGCGGGCCAGCCCGTCCTCGGTGAACAACTGGGTGTAGTTGTGTGCGCCGACGAACGGGACGTCGCCGGTGAAGGGACTGCCCTGGCCGTTCCAGTCGGTCAGGCTGACCCAGAGCGCCATCAGGATCGGCAACAGCAGGAACAGCCCCAGGATGACGATCACCGGCGCGACGAAGAGCCAGCCGGCGACGTTCTCGTTGCCGCGGGTGCCGCCCCGGCGTCGACGGGGACCCGCTCCGGTCGCGGTCGCCACGGCGGTCAGTGTCTCGGTTGCCATCTCCCCTCCCTCCCTGTCTCAAGCCGACAGTGACGGCGGGGGCCCGCTGCTACCCGGGCCCCCGCCGTCACCTCAGCTGGCGCCGAGCGCCGCCTTGGCGTTCTTGTCGAAGTTCTGCAGCACGGTCTTCGGGTCGCCGTTGGCCAACCCCTGCAGACCGGTGTCGAAATCCTTGAGAACGCTGTCCATCTTCGGGGCGTTCACCGGGCCCTGGGCGTACGCGGCGCCGTCGATGAACGGCTTGTCCTCGGGGTTGGCGGACGTGTACTGGTCACGCACCGACTGCCGGGACGGCATCACACCGACGGCCTTCGCGAAGATCAGCTGCTGCTCGCCGCTGGTCATCGCCTCGACGAACTTGATCGCCTGGTCCTTGTACTTGCTCTTGGCCGCGATGCCCCAGCACTGGGTGAAGGAGAGCGTGCCCTGCCCCTTCGGGCCAGCCGGCAACGCCACCACCCTGTACTTCACGTTCGGGAAGTCGTTCTTCAGGGCGCCCTTGATCCAGTTGCCCTCGATGGTCATCACGGCCTTGCCCCTGCCGAACGCCTCACCGGACCAGCCGGCGTCGAGCTGCTTCGGGTACTTGGCCAGGCCCGTACCGAGCATGGTCTTGACGTACTGGAGGGCGGCGAGGTTCTCCGGGGTGTCGGCCGTGGGCTGCTTACCGTCCTTGCTCAGCAGCCAGCCGCCGTTCTGCACCATGAACGCGCCGATCCGGTCGCGGGTGTCGCCGAGGGCCAGCGGGACCTGCCCCTTGGCCTTGATCTTCTGGGCGGCCGCGGTGAGCTGCTCCCAGGTGGTCGGCACGTCGGCGTCGGTCAGCCCGGCCCTGGTCCACAGGTCGGTGTTGATCTGCAGGGCCAGGGTGGAGAAGTCCTTGGGCGCGCAGTAGAGCTTGCCGTCGTACGTGAACGCGGTGCGCAGGCTCTCGTAGAAGTCGCCCGAGTTGCTGACCTTGTCGCCGTACGGCTCCAGGGCGCCGACGCTGGCGTAGTCGGCGAACTGGGCCGCGTCCACGTAGAAGACGTCCGGCGGGGTGCCGCCGGCGAGAGCCTGACCGACCTGCTGGGTGAGATCCTGTGCCGGCGTGACCGTCGCGGTGTTGCCGGAGTTGGTGGCCCACTTCGCCGCGGCGTCCTGCACGGCCTTGGTCTCGGCCTCGCCGGACGAGCCGATCAGGATCTGGAGGCTGGCCGGGCCGCTGGACTGGGCGGTGTCGCCGGAGGAGTCGTCGAAGCCGCTGCCGCAGGCCGCGGAGCCGATGAGGGCGACGGCGGCAAGGCCGGCCACCGCTGCCCGGGTGACTGTTCGAGGTGCCATGGTTTCTCCTGTGGGGGTGGGACTACGCGGTGTGCCGCAGTGCCAGCGAGGGCTGGAGCAGCACGGGGGCGGGGGTCTCGTGGTTGCCGTCCAGGACCCCGGTGAGCAGGTCCACGCAGCGGGCGGCCGCCTCACCGAGCGGTTGGCTGACGCTGGTCAGCCCGACCGCGGCGGCCACCGGTGTGTCGTCGAAACCGATCACCGACACGGGCGGGTCGATGCCGCGGATCGTCTGGAGGGCGCCGAGGGCGAGCGAGTCGCTGGCGCAGACCACCGCAGTCGGCGCCACGGTGACGAGCAGGTCACGCATCAGCCGTTCACCCTCGGCGATGTCGTCCTCGGTCTCCCGGTGCAGCCCGGTCGGGTCGACACCGGCCGCGCGCAGCGCGTCGCGCCAGCCGGCTCGCCGGTCGTCGCCGACGCCGGAGCCGGCCGGCCAGCCGAGAAACGCGATCCGTCGGTGCCCGGCGGCCAGCAGGTGCCGGGTGGCCTGGGCGGTGCCGGCGGCGCCGTCGACGTCCACCCAGGGGTGTGCGTCGATCGCGTCCCAGGGGCGGCCGAAGGTCACGAACGGCACGTCCCGATTGGCGAGCCAGGCGGTACGAGGGTCGCCGTACTTCGTACCGACGAGCACGAACGCGTCCAACTCGTACGTGCCGAGCAGGTCGTCGTAGGTGGCGATCTCCCGCTCGTCGTCCGTGGCGGTGTAGAGCAGCACCCGGTAGCCGGCGGCCTCCGCGGTCTCGGTGAGGCCGTGCAGGAAGCGGTCGAGCACGGAGCCGTTGATGCCGTCGCGTGTCGGTTCGATCCGGGCGGCGATGAGTCGGGACCGGCCGGTCCGCATCTGCCGGGCGGCCTGGTTCGCCCGGTAGCCGAGTGCGCTGATCGCGTCCTCGACCCGCAGCCGGGTCTCCTCCCGCACGATGTGCGGGGCGTTGAGCACGTTGGACACCGTCTGCCGGCTCACTCGGGCGTGCCGGGCCACCGTCGCGATGGTCACCTTTTCGGCCACGTAATTCCTCTCGCCGTCTTGAACGATCCAATCCGGATAGGGCAAAATTGGATCGTTCAAGTTTCTGGAATGTTTCGCACTTTGCACCGCCAGGGGCCGCGTTGTCAAGACGTCCGCCCCGCACCCCGAGGATCTGGAGCCACACCGTGATCGAACGCCAGCTGCAACCCCTCCTGCACGAGTTGGTGGGGGTGGTCCTCGCCCCGACCAGCGCACTGGGGGACGCGACCGGGCAGATCCGCCCGACCGGCGTCCAGGGCGTGTTCCACGCCGACGCCCGGGTGCTCTCCCGGGCCGAGCTGCGGGTCGACGACCGTGAGCTGGAAGGTCTCACCCGCGGTGACGACGGCCCGCACGGCGCCCACTTCGTGAGCCTGGCCCGCTGGCTCGGCGACCCCACGCCCGACCCCACCGTCCGGGTCGACCGGCTCCGCCGGGCCACCCGCAACGGCCTCACCGAGGAGCTGCGGGTCGTCTCCACCGCCACGGTCGGCGTACGGGCCACCGTCACCATCGACCTCGGCTGCGACCTGGCGCCCATCGAGGTGGTCAAGTCCGGTGGGACCGCCGCCGCGCTGGAGGCCAAGACCGGCCAGCCGGGCGTTCTCACCTGGTCGGCGGACGGAATCAGCGTCACCGTCACCGCGCCCGGCGCCGACGTGCTGGCCACCGACGAGCGGATCACCGCACCCCGGCTGTCCTGGCCGGTCGAGTTGCCCCCCGACGGTGAGATCGTGCTGCGCTGGCAGCTCACCGTTGAGGACCCGCACGCCGTCGTCGTCGGCCCGTCCGGCGAGCCCGAGTGGTCCCGACCCGAGGTGACGGCGGACGACCGGCGACTGGTCCGGCTGCTCCACCGCAGCCTCGACGACCTGCGCGGCCTGCGACTGGCCGAGACCGGCGCTCCGAGAGACGTCTTCCTCGGCGCCGGCGTGCCCTGGTTCCTCACCCTGTTCGGCCGGGACAGCCTCTGGGCCGCCCGGATGATGCTGCCGCTCGGCACCGACCTGGCCGCCGGCACCCTGCGCGTACTCGCCCGCCGGCAGGGCACCCGGGTCGACCCGGCCACCGGCGAGGCCCCCGGCAAGATCCTGCACGAGCTGCGCCGCCACGAGTTCGCGCTGCCCGACGACGGGCTGCGTCTACCGCCGGCCTACTACGGCACCGTCGACGCCACCATGCTCTGGGTCAACCTGCTGCACGACGCGTGGCGCTGGGGCCTGCCCGCCGAGCAGATCGAGCCACTGCTGCCACACCTGGAGGCGTCCCTGCGCTGGCTCGGCGAGCACGCCGACCCGGACGGCGACGGCCTGGTCGAGTACATCGACACCACCGGGCACGGCTTGTCCAACCAGGGCTGGAAGGACTCCGGCGACGCCGTCCGATTCCACGACGGCACCCTGGCCACCGCTCCGATCGTGCTGGCCGAGGTGCAGGGGTACGCGCACGAGGCGGCGGTGAACGGCGCCGCCCTGCTGGACGCCTTCGGCCGACCGGGCGGCGACCGTTGGCGCGAGCACGCCGCCGCGCTGGCCCGCCGGTTCCGGGACAGCTTCTGGGTCAACGGCCGGTACGGTCCACACCCCGCCCTGGCCCTGGACCGGGACAAGCGCCCCGTCAACTCACTGACCAGCAACATCGGTCACCTGCTCGGCACCGGCCTGCTCAACGGCGAGGAAGAGGCCCAGATCGCCCGCCTGCTCACCACCGACACGCTCGCCGGTGGCTTCGGGCTGCGGACGATGTCCACGGACGACGCCGGCTTCAGCCCGCTGTCGTACCACTGCGGCTCGATCTGGACCCACGACACCGCGATCGTGCTCGCCGGGCTGGCCCGTGCCGGGCACCGGGAGGCGGCGCTCGGCCTGGCCGAGGGGCTGCTCACCGCCGCCGAGGCGTTCGACTACCGGATGCCGGAGCTGTACGGCGGCGACGACCGCTCGCTGGTGAACCGCCCGGTGCCGTACCCGGCGGCGTGCCGGCCGCAGGCGTGGGCCGCGGCGGGCGCGGTGCTGCTGCTCCAGGCCGCGATTGGCCTCTACCCGGACGTGCCGGGCGGAACGGTCCGACTGGCCCCGCTGGCCGGAGCCGAACTCGGCGCCCTCGCGGTCAACGGCCTACGCGTGGCCAACACCCCGGTGAACGTCACGGTCAACCGCACCGGCGAAGCCACCGTAACCGGCCTTCCCACCTCCCTGACCCCAACCCCGACCCTCCCCACCCAACGCCGCCCCAAGACCGCATCCCTCCCCCGCTAGTCCCTACCCTCCCCCTCCACCCTCGCGATCTTGCACTTTCGGTTGCCGATGTGCCGCCTTGGCACCGATATCTCCCGACAGAAAGTGCAAGATCGGCGCGGTGGAGGGGTGGGGACGGGGTGGGGAGGGATGGGGGCGGGTGGGTTACGGGGTCTTTTCGGCTATCAGCTCGTCGTCGTCCATGGCTCCGGTGGGGTGGAAGCCCAGGGACTGGTAGAGGGTGGCGGCCTGGGTGTTGTCGGGGTGGTACGAGAGGCGGACCGGGGGGTTGCCGTCCCTTGTGGACAGCCAGGCGGCCAGGGTCCCTACCGTCGCGCGGCCCACGCCACGGTTCTGCTCGGCGGCGTCGATGAGCATTCCGCCGATCCAGTGCGAGCCGTCGTCGTCCACGCCCCACATGACGTGGCCGACCACGGCCTCCCCGGCGTACACGGCGAGCGAGGTCCACACCTCGGAGCGGGTGCTCAGCAGCAGATAGCGGGCGCCCAACGCGGCCACGAACCGGCGCTGGTCGTCGCGCGGGGCGACGTCGGCCACCGCCCGCCAGTTGTCGTCGTCGACCGGGCGCAGGGTGACCCGCCGTCCGACCCGGTCCAGGTGTCCACCGTCGATCATCTCGGCAGCCTAGGAGCGGCCCGGCCAACCCGCGACCAGGATTCCCGCCCACTCACCGCCGGCCCGCCGCCGCCCCGGCCGAACGACCGCAGGCGGCGCACCACCGACGCGTCAGTCGAGCAGTGCGTCCAGGGCGACGGTGAGGCCGGGACGATTGCGCACCGCGCGGACGGCCAGCAGCACGCCCGGCATGAACGACGCCCGGTCGTACGAGTCGTGCCGGATGGTCAGCGTCTCGCCGGTGGTGCCGAAGAGCACCTCCTGGTGGGCGACGAGCCCGGTGGCCCGTACCGCGTGCACGCGTACCCCGTCGATCTCGGCGCCGCGCGCACCCGGCACCTCGTCCTTGGTGGCGTCCGGCACCGGGCCGAGGCCGGCCTCGGCGCGGGCCCGGGCGATCTGCCGGGCGGTGTGGGTGGCGGTGCCGCTGGGGGCGTCCAACTTGCGCGGATGGTGCTGCTCGATGATCTCGACGGACTCGAAGTACCGGGCGGCCCGGGCGGCGAACTGCATCATCAGCACCGCGCCGATGCCGAAGTTGGGGGCGATGACGACGCCCACCCCGGGATTGCCGTCGAGCCAGCCGCGCACCTGCTCCAGGCGCTGCTCGGTGAAGCCGGTGGTGCCGACCACCGCGCTGATACCCCGGTCGATGCACCAGCGCAGGTTGTCCATGACGACGTCCGGCGTGGTGAAGTCGACGAGCACCTCGGCGGCGGAGGCGGCGGAGAGGTCGTCACCCTGGTCGATCGTCGCCACCAGCTCAAGGTCGTCGGCGGCGTCGACCGCCTTGCAGACCTCGATGCCCATCCGGCCTCGGGCACCCAACACGCCGACCCGCAGCGGCTCGCCCGGGGTCTTCTCCTGCTCGTCAGTCACGGGGCACAACCTATCCCAATCGGGACGTGCGCTCCCGGCCGGATCCGGTCGGCTCCACCAGCCGGGACGTACGGCGGCAGCCCTCAGACCGCGAAGTCGCCCGCGCCGAACGGACCGACCACGGCCAGCGACATCGGCCGGCTGAGCAGCTCGGCAGCGAGCGCGTTCACGTCCTGCACGCTGACCTCGTCGACCCGGCGGAGCAGCTCGTCCACCGGCATCAGGTCGCCGTAGAGCAGCTCACCCTTGGCCAACCGGCTCATCCGGGAACCGGTGTCCTCCAGACCGAGCACGAACGAGCCCTTGCTCATCCCCTTGCCCCGGGCCACCTCGGCCTCGGTCAACCCGTCGGCGGCCACCCGGGCCAGCTCGGCGCGGGTCAGGGCGAGCACCTCGTCCACCTTGCCCGGCGCGCAGCCGGCGTAGACGGCGAACAGGCCGGTGTCGGCGTACTGGCTGGCGTAGGAGTAGACCGAGTACGCCAGGCCGCGCTGCTCCCGGATCTCCTGGAACAGCCGGCTGGACATGCCGCCGCCGAGCACGTTGTTGAGCACCCCGAGGGCGAAGCGCCGTTCGTCGAGGCGGTCGATGCCGGGGCAGCCGAGGATGACGTGCGCCTGCTCGGTCTCCTTCGTCTCCACCATGGTGGTCGCCGGCTCGGTGCGTACCGCCGGGGTCGCCGCGCGGTGCGGCGCCGGGGTGGCCGGGTCGCTGTCCAGCGGGGTGCCGCGCACGGCCTGGCGGACCAGCTTGACCACCGCCGCGTGGTCGAGGTTGCCGGCCGCGGCGATGACGATCTGCGGCGCGGTGTAGCGACCCCGGTAGAAGCTCTGGATCTGCTGCCGGGTCATCGGCGTGACGGTCTCCTCGGTGCCGGAGATCAGCCGACCCAGCGGGTGGTCGCCGTAGACGGCCCGGACGAAGAGGTCGTGCACCTCGTCACCGGGCTCGTCGTCGTGCATGGCGATCTCCTCCAGGATCACGCCGCGCTCGGTCTCCACGTCGGCCGGCTCCAACAGCGAGTCGGCGACCAGGTCGCACATCACGTCGATCGCCAGCGGCAGGTCCTCGTCCAGCACGCGGGCGTAGTAGCAGGTGTATTCCTTCGTGGTGAAGGCGTTGGTCTCACCGCCCACCGCCTCGATCTGGGAGGAGATCTCCAGTGCGGTGCGCTTGTGGGTGCCCTTGAAGAGCAGGTGCTCGAGGAAGTGCGCGGCACCGGCCTGCGGGCCGGTCTCGTCACGCGAGCCGACCGCCACCCAGATGCCGAACGAGACGCTGCGCATCGCCGGAATCGCCTCGGTGAGCACGCGCAGGCCGCTGGGCAGCACGGTACGTCGTACCGTGCCGCCCAGCGGGTCGTCGCTGAGCGTCCGGGTCACCGCGCGGGCGGTGCCGCCGGAGCGGCCCGCCCCGGTGTCCCGAGACGGAGCCACCCCCCGTCGATCCGGTGGAAACGGCGCACTGAAGGCCCGACTCACGTGTTGCTCCCGGTTCGACGAGGGGTGGGTTTTGCAGGTGCTGGTGGTCAGCTGTGCCGGGTCCGACGGCGCGGACGCTCGCCGCCCTCGCCACCCTCGCCGCCGCCGTTGCCGCCCTCGCCGCCGCGCTCCGGGCCACGCCCGCCACGGTCGCCGCCACGCTCACGGTCGCCACGGTCACGCGGAGCCCGGTCGCCCCGGTCCCGACCAGCCGGCCGGTCGCCAGCGGCGGCCTCACCGGCGGCCGGAGCCTCGGTGCCCTCCGGGCGGACCTTGTCCAGGTAGATCTTGCCGCGGGCGTCGATGTCCGCGATCTCGACCTCGACCCGGTCACCGACGTTGAGGAAGTCCTCAACGCGCTCGACCCGCTTGCCGTCGCCCACCTTGGAGATGTGCAGCAGGCCGTCACGGCCCGGCAGGAGCGAGATGAACGCGCCGAACGCGGCGGTCTTGACCACCGTGCCGAGGAACCGCTCGCCCTGCTTCGGCAGCGTCGGGTTGGCGATCCCGTTGATCCGGTCGACGGCCGCCTGGGCCGACGGGCCGTTGGTGGCGCCGACGTAGATCGTGCCGTCGTCCTCGATGGAGATCTCGGCGCCGGTCTCGTCCTGGATCGCGTTGATGGTCTGCCCCTTCGGGCCGATCACCATGCCGATCTTGTCCACCGGGATCTTGACGGTGGTGACCCGCGGCGCGTAGTCCGACATCTCGGCCGGAGCCTCGATCGCCGCCTTCATGACCCCGAGGATGACCTGCCGGGCCTCGTTCGCCTGCTGCAACGCGGCGGCCAGCACGTCCGACGGGATGCCGTTGAGCTTGGTGTCGAGCTGGAGCGCGGTGACGAACTCCGGGGTGCCGGCGACCTTGAAGTCCATGTCACCGAACGCGTCCTCGGCACCGAGGATGTCGGTCAGCGTCACGTACTGGGTCTTGCCGTCCACCTCGTCGGAGATGAGCCCCATCGCGATGCCGGCGACCGGCGCCTTCAGCGGGACACCCGCGGAGAGCAGGCCCAGCGTCGACGCGCAGACCGAACCCATCGAGGTGGAGCCGTTGGAGCCGAGCGCCTCCGAGACCTGCCGGATGGCGTACGGGAACTCCTCGCGCGACGGCAGCACCGGGATCAGCGCGCGCTCGGCGAGCGCGCCGTGGCCGATCTCGCGACGCTTCGGCGAGCCGACCCGGCCGGTCTCACCGGTCGAGTACGGCGGGAAGTTGTAGTTGTGCATGTAGCGCTTGCGGTTCTCGGGGGACAGCGTGTCCACCATCTGCTCCATGCGGAGCATGTTCAGCGTGGTGACGCCCAGGATCTGGGTCTCGCCCCGCTCGAACAGCGCCGAACCGTGCACCCGGGGCAGCACGCCGACCTCGGCGGTCAGCGCCCGGATGTCACGCGGGCCACGCCCGTCCATGCGGACCTGCTCGCGCAGCACGCGGTTGCGCACCTCGGACTTGGTCAGCGACCGGAAGGCAGCGCTGAGCTCCTTCTCCCGACCCTCGAACCGAGCGCCCAGCTCCTCGGCGACCCGGGCCTTGACCCGGTCCAGGGCCTCCTCGCGGTCGGCCTTGCCGGCGATGGTGATCGCCTCGGCCACGTCGGCGCGGGCCAGCTCGGCCACGGCGGCGTACACGTCGTCCTGGTAGTCCAGGAAGACCGGGAACTCAGTGACCGGCTTCGCGGCGACCTCGGCCAGCTCGCTCTGCGCGCGGCACAGCTCACGGATCGCCGGCTTCGCGGCCTCCAGGCCGCTGGCGACGATCTCCTCGGTCGGGGCGGTGGCACCGGCCGAGATCAGGGCGACGGCGTTCGGCGTGGCCTCGGCCTCGACCATCATGATCGCGACGTCGCCGTCTTCGAGCGTGCGGCCGGCCACGACCATGTCGAAGGTGGCGCGAGCCAGCTCCTCCAGGGTCGGGAAGGCGACCCACTGGCCGTCGATGTGGGCGACGCGGGTCGCGCCGATCGGGCCGGAGAACGGCAGGCCAGAGAGCTTGGTCGACATCGAGGCGGCGTTGATCGCCACGACGTCGTACGGGTGCTGCGGGTCGAGCGCGAGGACGGTCTCGACGACCTGAACCTCGTTGCGCAGGCCCTTGACGAAGGACGGGCGCAGCGGCCGGTCGATCAGCCGGCAGGTGAGGATCGCGTCCTCGCTGGGCCGGCCCTCACGGCGGAAGAACGAGCCGGGGATGCGGCCCGCGGCGTACATCCGCTCCTCAACGTCGACGGTCAGCGGGAAGAAGTCGAACTGCTCCTTCGGGTGCTTACCGGCGGTGGTGGCGGAGAGAACAACCGTCTCGCCCAGCTGGGCGATGACGGAACCGGCGGCCTGGCGAGCCAGCCGGCCGGTGGAGAAGGTGATCTCGCGGGTGCCGAAGGACCCGTTGTCGATCACGGCGGTGCGGGATTCGGTGCCGAGTTTGGTCTCGGTCATGTGCTGTCGTGCTCCTTCGCGTCGTGGGCCCACGACAACGGGAGCTGCTCAGCCGGCCGGTCTTCGATCGAAGCGCCCGGGTGGCCGGCATGATGCCGGGTTCCCGGGGGCCACTACCGGAGACCGGTACGCTGACCGGCTCCCTCTCGGGTGGTCGCGCGGCCCGTGTTCTTCAGGTGGGACGCCGATCGGGGGAGCGGCCGTTGGGCCACTCCCCCGTCACGTCACCGGCGCAGGCCGAGCCGCTCGATGAGCGACCGGTAGCGGGCAATGTCCTTCTTCTGGACGTAGTTGAGCAGCCGACGGCGACGGCCGACCAGCAGCAGCAGCCCACGGCGGCTGTGGTGGTCGTGCTTGTGCACCTTCAGGTGCTCGGTCAGCTCGGCGATCCGCTTGGTGAGGACCGCGACCTGAACCTCCGGCGAACCGGTGTCGCCCTCGGCGGTCGCGTACTCCGCGCGGATGCTGGCCTTGGCTTCCTGGTCGAGCGCCATGTTCTCCCTGTTTCGATGGGTTGATCAAGTAAGTGTCCGTCGTCCCGATGGACCGGGAACGGACCGGTACCTCGCACCCGCGGCGTCGAGCAGGCACGCGAGGCCCCACGCCGGTCACCCGACGTCTCCGCAAGACTACCAGCACTCACCGGTAACACCGGGCCAAGGGCCTCGGCAGGGCCACGTCAGCCCGCGGCGATCAGGCCAGAGCACTCCGGGTACGCGCGACGTCCTGCTCGATCTGGGCGATCAGCGGCTCGATCGAGTCGTACCGGACCTGGCCGCGCAGGTGCGCCACGAAGTCCAGGGCCAGCCGCTCGCCGTAGAGGTCACCGGAGAAGTCCAGCGCGTACGCCTCCACCCGCCGTTCCCGACCGGAGAAGGTCGGGTTGGTGCCCACCGACACCGCCGCCATCAGCGGCTCGCGCTGCCCACGGCGGATCAGCCGGGCCGCGTACACCCCGTCGGCGGGTACCGCCGCGTAGCGGTGGCAGAGCAGGTTGGCGGTGGGGAAGCCCAACACCCGGCCGCGCTGGTCGCCACGGACCACCACGCCCTCCACGCGGTGCGGGCGACCCAGCGCGACGGCCGCCGCGCCCACGTCGCCCGCGTCGACGCAGGACCGGATGTACGTGGAGGAGAAGACCGTCCCGTCCCCGGCGATGAGCGGGCTGCCCTCCACGCCGAAGCCGAAGGTCTGACCCAGCCGCTCCAGCAGCCCCACGTCGCCGGCCGCCCGGTGCCCGAAGCGGAAGTTGCCGCCGACCACCACCAGCGCCGCGTGCAGGTGCTCGACCAGCACGTCGTGTACGAACTGCTCGGCCGAAAACCGGGAGAACTCCGGGGTGAACGGCACCACGCAGAGCACGTCCACGCCGAGCGACTCGATCAACTCCGCCTTACGGGCCGGCTCGGTGAGCACCGCCGGATGCGAACCGGGGCGGACCACCTCGGCCGGGTGCGGGTCGAAGGTGACCACCACCGACTGCACACCCAACTCCCGGGCTCGGGCCACAGCGTGCCCGATGGTCGCCTGGTGCCCCTGGTGCACGCCGTCGAAGACACCGATGGTGACGACCGAGCGTCCCCACCCACCGGGCGCCGCGTCGTACCCCCGCCATCGCTGCATGCCGTTCCTCCCTGCTGTCCCGCCTGCCGGCGGGTCGACACCGCCGGCCACGGGCCGGCGGACCTGCTTTCCGCCGTCAGGCCGGGGCGAGCACGATCTCCGCGCGGGCCCGCCCGTCCCGCTCGCTGACGATAGCGATCAGGCCGCCCGCCGGTCCGAAGACGGCGTACGGCCCGGTGCGGCCGGTCGGGTCCAGCGGCCCGCCGTGGGCGAGCACCCGGGCCTCGTCGGGCGTGGCGTCCCGGCGCGGGAAGAACCGGTCGGCCGCCGCGTCCAGCGGCAGGTTCACCACGTCCGGGGCGCGCTGCTCCAGCTCATCGAGGGTCGCCGCCTCGGCGAGGGTGAAGCCACCCACCGCGGTCCGGCGCAACGCCGTCAGGTGCCCACCGACACCGAGGGCCAGGCCCGCGTCCCGGGCGATGGCCCGGATGTACGTGCCGGAGGAGCAGGTCACGTCCACGTCCACGTCGACCACGTCCGGCTCGGTACGGCGGATCGCCAGCACCTCCAACCGGGAGATGGTGACCCGCCGCGCGGGCAGCTCGACGCTCTCCCCGTCGCGGACCCGCTTGTACGCCCGCTGTCCGTCGATCTTGATGGCGCTGACCGCGCTCGGCACCTGGTCGACCTCGCCGGCCAGGGCGGCCAGCGCCGACCGGATCGCGTCGTCGGTGACCTGGCCGGCCGGCGTGGTGGCGATCACGTCGCCCTCGGCGTCGTCGGTGACGGTGGCCTGACCGAGCCGGATGGTGCCGGTGTAGCTCTTGCCCGCGCCGATCACGTAGGTCAGCAGCCGGGTGGCCCGGCCCACGCCGATCACCAGCACACCGGTGGCCATCGGGTCGAGCGTGCCGCCGTGCCCGACCCGCCGGGTCTTCGCCAGCCGGCGGATCCGCGCCACCACGTCGTGCGACGTCATGCCGCCGGGTTTGTCGACCACGATCAGACCATCGGTGCTCACGACGCCCAAGCCTGCCAGATGCCCCGCCCCCCGGAGTGCCTGGGCGGGCCCGGCGTGATCCGAACGACCAGCGTCCGACTGGCAGCGCCGCGAAGGGACCCTCAACGGACCGCGCCGGTGACCGCCCATCTGCCGTTGCGGAGGCGCAGCAGCAGGGCGACCAACCGGATCACCACGAACAGGGTGAGCCCGGCCCAGATGCCGCCCAGCCCGAGGTCGAGCCAGTACGCCAGCCAGATGGCCGGCAGGAAGCCGCCGAGCGCCGCCACGATGGTGAGGTCGCGCAGGTAACGCACGTCGCCGGCGCCGATCAGCACGCCGTCGAGGGCGAACACCACCCCGGCCAGCGGCAGCATGACGACGAACCAGGGCCAGGCCACCATGGCCTGCTCGCGTACCTCCGGGTCGGAGCTGAACCACGACGGTACGACGCCGGCGCCGACGGCGATGAGCAGCGCGAAGACGACGCCGCAGACTCCGCCGAGCAGCCCGATCCGGCGGGCGAGGGCCCGAGCGCCCGCGTCGTCGCCGGCGCCGAGCGCGGCGCCCACCAGGGACTGCGCGGCGATGGCCAGCGCGTCGAGCACCAGCGCGGTGAAGAACCAGAGCTGCAGGGCGATCTGGTGGGCGCCGACGGCGGCGGCGCCGAAGCGGGCGGCGACGGCGGTCGCGGAGAGGAAGCTGGCCTGGAATGCCAGCCCACGGATCAGCAGGTCCCGGCTGAGCACCAACTGCTGGCGGATCACTCGGGGCCGGGGCCGCAGCGACACCCGCTCGGCTACCAGCGCCGCGGCGAAGAGCACTCCGCAGAGGGTCTGCGCGACGACGTTGGCCACCGCCGAACCGATGAGGCCCAACCCGCCGGGATAGACCAGCAGCGGGCAGAGCAGCGCGGAGAGCAGGTTGGGGCCGAGCACGAAGAGCAGCGGGCGGCGAGTGTCCTGCACACCGCGCAGCCAGCCGTTGCCGGCGGCGGCGAGCAGCAGGCCGGGGGCGCCGAGGGCCGCGATCCGCAGCCAGTGCGCGGCGGCGTCGGCCACCTCGCCACCACCGCCGGCGAGGGTACGGGCGAGCGCGCCGCCGCCGAACTGCATGCCGATCGCGATCAGCAGACCGACGCCGAACGCCAGCCAGGACGACTGGACACCCTCGGCCACCGCGGCTGCCCGGTCACCCGCGCCGAAGCGGCGGGCCGCACGCCCGGTGGTGCCGTACGCGACCACGGTGCCGACCCAGGCGGTGAGCGTCATGACCGTGCCGGCGACGGCGAGCGCGGCGAGCGGCACCCGGCCGAGGTGACCGACCACGGCCGTGTCGACCAGGACGTAGAGGGGCTCGGCGGCGAGCACCACGAGGGCCGGCAGGGCGAGGCTGGCGATCCGCCGAGGCGAGGCGGATCGGTGGGTGGTGGCGGCGGTCTGGCTCATCGCCGCTGATCGTGGCACGAGCGCAGTAAGGATCGCAATCCCGCCGACTGCTTACCTCCGGTCGGCGGGTGGCGTGCGGGCTCGTCGCGGTCCTCGCGCAGTGCCTACCGTTGGGCAGTCAGGCCGGCCGAGGCGAGGGCTCTGGTCAGAGGCTTTGGAGCTGATGTCGTCAACGAATCGCGTCTCGATGTCGCAGACGATTCAGCTCCACAGGCGCACCATGGCGCGTCCGCCTCCTCCGGCGGCACTGCCCGAAGGATCACCGCGCACGGATCAGATCACTGGCGGGTGTCCATCGACGTCTGCAACGCGCGGCGGGCCTGCTCGCGGGCGTCATCGGTGGTTTCCGGCTTGGGCTTGTTCGGCATGGTGGCACTCCTTCCAGGGCGCGAGCCACCGACACGCGGCGGCCCTCACGGGCGGTCGTGCTGAGCGCCCCACGGCGGTCCGGGGTTACCGGAGCAGCCGACTGGGCAGCGTGAGCCCGGGTCGGTCAGACCCTGGAGGGAGACGGCGCGAGGTGTGGCACCACCGCCCATGACCTGCACCGCTACGCGACACCGGCCGTCTCCCAAGTTATCGTTCAGGTCCATATGCTGCCCATGGTTCCCGCCATCTGGACAGTCGGCAACCCGGCTCAGCGGGCCAGGAAGTGCCAGCCCAGCCACCACCAGAACCCGAACAGACCGATCCGGCCCACCGGCACCGGGCCGACCTCGTAGCGCATCACGTACGCGCAGACCTCACCCAACGTGGGGATCCGGGAGCCCTCCCGCCGGGCCATCCACTCGACCACCGCGAAGAGGGCGAACGCGGCGAGAAAGCCGCCGATCGCGAGCGCTCGCATCATCGCCGCACCAACCCCCAGAAGGCGGCCAGCCAGGCGAACCAGGCCGC
Source organism: Micromonospora sp. CA-259024 (assembly GCF_050936255.1). Classification (NCBI taxonomy): domain Bacteria; kingdom Bacillati; phylum Actinomycetota; class Actinomycetes; order Micromonosporales; family Micromonosporaceae; genus Micromonospora; species Micromonospora sp. CA-259024. The sequence goes on from NZ_JBNJND010000001.1 coordinate 4,075,300, forward strand.
CGATCGGGTCAGGTGATCTTCCAGAAGGGGGTCGGCCAGCCGGGAGAAGGTGGGGAAGTCGTCGCCGACCGCCAGCACGAAGGTCGCGCCCTCGAAGACCCCGAAGACCACCACCGGCACCGCCCACCAGGCCGCCCCCGCGTCCAGACGGCGCGGTGCCGGTCGACGGGGCACCCGGTTGCTCAGACCGAGCCAGATCAGCACCCCGCCGGTGCCGAGGGTGAACAGGTTCGCCTCGGTGGAGAACGACGCGAACCGGCCACCGACGAGCGACAGGCAGACGAGAACGGGAACGGAGACGGCGGGCCGGTCCCAGGCGCGGGGGGCCTCCACGGTGAGGTCGTGCGGCTGCTCCATCCCGCAATTCTTCCCGGTCTCACGGAGCGCGGGAAGACCGACACTCCCCGGAGCTGACCCTGATCTTCGGCACCGACCGATCGATGGCGGTGAACGTCAGCGTCAACCGGCGGGGCGGATCAACGCCCCGTCCAACTGGCCCCGGATCGAGTCGACCACCTGCTCGACGGTGCCCCGACCGGTGAACCCGGCCGCGAACCTGTGACCACCGCCGCCCAGCGCGACCGCGACCCGGCTGACGTCCACCGCGCCCTTGCTGCGCATCGACACGGCCCACTCGCCGGGCGTGGTCTGCTTCAACACGCAGCTCACATCCGCCTCGGCGGTGCAGCGCACCGAGTCGATCAGCGCCTCGAGCACGTACGGCCGCTGGTCGTGCCGGGCCAGGTCGTCCAGGGTGGCGAAGGTCCAGACCAACCCTCGGCCGCCAGCGGCGGTCGGCTCCAGCCGGGCCCGGCCGAGCACCTCACCGAAGAGGCGGACCGCGCCGAAGGGCCGCGTGTCGAAGACCCGCCGGGAGATGTCGCCGGGCGAGATGCCGGTCGCCAGCAACCGGGCGGCCATCTGATGCACCGCGGGGGTGGTCGCCTCGAACCGGAAGGAGCCGGTGTCCGTGGTCAGCGCAACGTAGAAGCATTCGGCGATGGCCGGACCGAGCGCGACCCCGAGCCGGGCCAGCAGTTGCTCGGCCACCACCGACGTCGCAGCGGCACCCGGGTCGACGAGGTTGACCGTGCCGAAGCCGGGGTTGGAGGCGTGGTGGTCCAGCACCAGCGCCGCACCCGCGGACGACAACCGCCCGGCCAGCTCGCCGAGGCGCGACTCACTCGCCGCGTCAAAGCAGATCACCAGGTCAGGAGCCGGGTCCGCGGCGTTCGCCGGGACCAGCAGGTCCAGCCCGGGCAGACCACGGAACGGCTCGGGCACCTCCGGCGGCCCGGGAAAGGTCGCCTGCACCTCGCGTACGCCGAGCTGCCGCAGACCCAGAGCGAAGCCGAGCATGCTGCCCAGCGCGTCGCCGTCCGGGTTGACGTGGCAGATCAGCAGCACCCGACCGGTCGGCGGAAGGGCCCGCACCAGCGCCTCAGCCGCAGCCCAGTCCGCCTCGGCGGGGCCGGGCCGGGCCGGTGCGGCGAGCGGGGCGCTGGCGGTGCTGGTCACCGCGTTTCCCCACCCCGCGGAGTCTCCTTGGCGTCGGTGGCCTCATCGACCTCGTCGGCCTCGTCCGTCTCGTCATCCACCCGGTACGGCTGCGCTTCGCCCGCGTACTTCGCCTGGGCGGCGATCCGCTGCACCTCGGCGTCGGCGTTGCGGGCGGCGGCGAGCAGGTCGTCGATGTGCTTGACCTGGTCCTGCACGTCGTCGAGGACGAACGTGAGGGTCGGCGAGTGCCGCAACCCGAGCGCTTTGCCGACAGTGCTGCGCAGCAGGCCCTTGGCGCTCTCCAGCGCCGCCGCGGTGTCCGCCTGGGCCACCGCGTCGCCGAGCACCGTGTAGAAGACCGTCGCGTCGCGCAGGTCAGCGGTGATCCGGGCGTCGGTGATGGTGATCATCCCGAGCCGCGGGTCCTTGATCTGGCTCCGCACCACCGACGCGACCAGCTCACGCACCCGTTCCGCGTGCCGGCGTACCTTGGCCGGATCAGACATCTCGCCACCTCCACGGCGTCCTGCTCCCGGTCGACCCGGCGACCCGGAGGCCGCCGGCCCGACCGGCCAACATCTCGAACATTACCTTCGCGGCCGCGCCGGTCACCCGGCACGCCCAGCACCGTGGTCAGTCGTCGTCCACGCCGTACAGCCGGCGCCGGACCGACAGCAACTCAACCTCGGGACGGCCGGCCACCAGGCGCTCACAGGAGTCGAGCACCTCACGGACGTGCGTCGTCTCGGCGGCCACCACCGCCACCGCTATCTGCGCTCGACCGTGCAGGTCGAGCGCACCCACCTCGGCGGCCGACACCTCGAAACGGCGCAGCGCCGCCACGATCGGCCGTACGTATGATCTCTTGGCCTTGAGCGACCGGGAGTCGCCAGGCAGCAGCAGGTCGAAGACCGCGGTTCCGGTGAACATCGCCCCGGACGATACCGCCAACCCGCCCCGCATGATCAAGGGGTTTACGCCAACTGGCGTAAACCCCTTGATCAGGGTGTCACTGCCGGATCAGCCGCGAACCTTCTCGCGCATCTCGAAGGTCTCGATGACGTCGCCGACCTGGACGTTGTTGTAGCCGCCCAGGGTCAGACCACACTCGAAGCCCTCGCGGACCTCCGTGGCGTCGTCCTTGAACCGCTTCAACGAGGTGATCGTGAGGTTGTCCGCCACGACCGTCCCGTCCCGAAGCAGGCGAGCCTTCGCGTTGCGCCGGATGATGCCCGACCGGACGATACAACCGGAGATGTTGCCGATCTTGGACGAGCGGAAGACGTCGCGGATCTCCGCGCTGCCCAGCTCGACCTCCTCGTACTCCGGCTTGAGCAGGCCCTTGAGCGCTGCCTCGATCTCCTCGATGGCCTGGTAGATGACGGTGTAGTACCGGATCTCCACGCCCTCGCGGTCGGCCATCTCACGGACCTTGTTCGAGGCCCGCACGTTGAAGCCGATGATCGTGACCGGCTCGGACGAGGCGCTCGCGAGCATGACGTTGCTCTCGGTGATCGCGCCGACGCCCCGGTCGAGGACCTTGAGCTGGACCTCCTCGGGGATGTCGAGGTTGAACAGCGCGTCCTCCAGGGCCTCCACCGAACCGGAGACATCGCCCTTGAGGATGAGGTTGAGCGACGTCTTCTCACCCTCCTTGAGCTGCTCCATGAGCGTCTCAAGAGTCGCCCGGCCACGGGAGTTGGCGAATGCTGCCGCCCGCCGCCGCGCCTGCCGCTGCTCAGCGATCTGACGCACCGTGCGGTCGTCCGCCGCCGCGAGGAACGTGTCACCCGCGCCGGGCGGCGCGGTCAGACCCAGGACCATGACCGGACGCGCCGGACCGGCCTCGGAGACCTGGTTGCCGTTCTCGTCGAGCATGGCGCGGACCCGGCCGTGCGCCCCACCGGCGACGATCGAGTCGCCCGCCCGCAGGGTGCCCTTCTGGACCAGCACCGTCGCCACCGCACCGCGGCCCTTGTCCAGGTGCGCCTCGATGGCCACACCCTGCGCCGGCCCGTCGATCGGAGCGGTCAGCTCCAGCGACGCGTCGGCGGTCAGCAGGACAGCCTCGAGCAACTCCTCGATGCCGATGCCCGGCTTGGCGGCCACGTTGACGAACATGGTCTCGCCGCCGTACTCCTCGGCGACCAGGCCGTACTCGGTCAGCTGCTGGCGAACCTTGTCCGGGTTGGCCTCGGGCTTGTCGACCTTGTTGACCGCGACCACGATCGGCACGTCGGCCGCCTTGGCGTGGTTCAACGCCTCGATGGTCTGCGGCATCACGCCGTCGTCGGCCGCGACCACCAGGATCACGATGTCCGTCACCTGGGCACCACGGGCACGCATGGCGGTGAACGCCTCGTGACCCGGGGTGTCGATGAACGTCACCGCGCGGTCCACACCATCGTGCGGAACGTGCACCTGGTAGGCACCGATGTGCTGGGTGATGCCACCCGCCTCACCGGCGACGACGTTCGCCTTACGGATCGCGTCGAGCAGCTTGGTCTTACCGTGGTCGACGTGACCCATGACGGTCACCACCGGCGCACGGCTGACCAGACGCTCCTCGGCCACCTCCGCGTCGAGGTCGATGTTGAACTGCGCGAGCAGCTCGCGGTCCTCGTCCTCCGGGCTGACGATCTGGATGTCGAAGCCCAGGTGCTCACCCAGCAGCTGCAGGGTGTCGTCAGAGCAGGACTGGGTCGCGGTGACCATCTCGCCCAGGTTGAACATCTCCTGGACCAGCGAACCCGGGTTGGCGTTGATCTTGTCGGCGAAGTCCGACAGCGAGGCGCCACGGGAGAGCCGGACGACCTGACCCTGACCCCGGGGAGCACCCGAGCTCATGGTCGGAGCCGACAGGTTGTCGAACTCCTGTCTGCGCTGCTTCTTGGACTTGCGACCGCGTGTCGGCCGGCCACCCGGACGCCCGAAGGCACCCGCGGCACCGCCGCCACGGCCACGACCGCCCGCACCCGGACGACCGCCGCCACCGGCCGGAGCACCCGGACGGAAACCGCCACCGGGAGCACCCGCACCGCCGCCGGGACCGCCACGGTAGCCACCGCCACCGCCGGCACCCGCGCCGCCACCAGGGCCGCCGCGGTAACCGCCACCGCCACCGGCGCCACCGCCGGGACCGCCACGGAAGCCACCGCCGCCGCCACCACCGGGACGACCTGCGCCGCCACCGGGGCGACCAGCGCCACCGGGGCCGGGACGACCGGCAGCCGGACGCTGGCTCGGCATGGACGCCGGGCTGGGCCGCGGCGGCATGGAGTTCGGGCTCGGCCGCGGCGGCATACCCGCCGGGCTGCTCGGCCGAGGACCACCCGCACCGGCGGCCGGGGGCCGCTGCTGCTGGCCACCCTGGATGCCGAACGGGTTGTTACCGGCACCGCGCGCCGGCGGGCGACCGCCCGGCCGGGCACCCGGACCGGGAGCCGGCGTGCTCGGACGAGCTGCCGGCGAACCGGGACGGGGCGGCATCGCCGCGGGACCCGGCCGAGGGCCGGGACGGTTGCCGTCGGCCGGAGGCTCCCGGCGGACGGTCTCCCGCTGCTGCTGGCGGGCGGCCTGCGCGGCCTTGACCGCGGCCTCCTGCTCAGCCTTCAGCGCGGCGGCACGCGCCTCCGCGGCCGCCACCTCGATGTCGTGGGCACTCGCCGGCTTGGCGACCGGGGCCGCCGGCTGCGGCGCACCGGGCACCGGACCCTTCGGCTTCGGACCGGGTGCCGGCGCGGCCGGACGCCGAGGCGGCATCGGCTTGGCCGAAACCCGGGGCGCGCCCGGGGTCGGGGACGGCGTCGGGGACGGGGTTGAAGCCGGCGTCGACGCGGGCGCCGACGGGGCGGCCGGTGCCGGAGCACCGGCGGACGCGACGAATGCGTTACGCAGCCGCCGGGCGACGGGCGCCTCGACGGTGCTGGACGCGGACTTCACGAACTCGCCCATTTCCTTCAGCTTGGCGAGAACGGTCTTACTCTCGACCCCGAGCTCTTTTGCAAGCTCGTGTACGCGGGCCTTGCCTGCCACTGCACTCCTCACTCCGAGGTCGTGCGGGCAGCACCCGCAGCGACCTCACTCGTGCACTTGAAGCCTGGTCATTTCAGGGACTTCATCGTGTGCTCATGTCGGTCGTCCTACCCTGCTAGCGACCCTCGCCCGGTCGGGCTGACCGGACGTAGTGGTTGGCGCATCGACGTGCTCCGCCAGCACACCGTGGTCAAGGACCTCGGTGATGCGCAGCGCACGCCCGAAGGCGCGGCGCCGCACCGCCAGCGCGAAGCAGGCCGGATCCGGGTGCATGTTCGCTCCCCGACCCGGCAGCCTGCGGAGCGGATCAGGCCGGAGGCTGTAACCAGCCTCGTCCCTGACCGCGACGATCCGCAGCAATTCGCTGGCCGGCGCACGTTGCCGGCAACCCACACAGGTGCGCTCCGGCTGCGCGCGTCGTACCACTGGAGGAAGTCTACCCCTAGCTGCCCGAGATCGCGCCGCCCGGTTCCCGCACGTGATCAGCTGCCCCACGCGCGGCCGGGGCGGTCTGCTCCGCATCGGACCGAATGTCGATCCGCCAACCGGTCAATCGAGCCGCGAGTCGGGCATTCTGCCCCTCCCGGCCGATCGCGAGCGAGAGCTGGAAGTCGGGAACAGTCACCCGGGCGGCTCGGCCGGCCAGGTCGACGACCTCGACCCGCAGTGCCTTGGCCGGCGACAACGCGTTACCGACGAAGGTCGCCGGGTCGTCCGACCAGTCGATGATGTCGATCTTCTCGCCGTGCAGCTCGCTCATCACGGCACGCACCCGCTGACCCATCGGGCCGATGCAGGCGCCCTTGGCGTTCACGCCCGGGGTGGTGGAGCGTACGGCGATCTTCGTACGGTGACCTGCCTCACGGGCGATCGCGCCGATCTCCACCGTGCCGTCGGCGATCTCCGGCACCTCCAGTGCGAACAGCTTCTTGACCAGTGCCGGGTGCGACCGGGACAGGGTGATCTGCGGCCCCCGCATGCCCTTGGCCACGTGCACCACGACGCAGCGGATCCGCTCGCCGTGCGCGTACCGCTCGCCGGGCACCTGCTCGGACTGCGGCAGCACGCCCTCCAGCTTGCCCAGGTCGACGCTGACGATGCCCTTCTCAATCCGGGTCTCGTGCGCCTGCACCACGCCGGTGACCAGGTCACCCTCGCGGCCCACGTACTCGCCGAAGTGCACCTCGTCGGTGGCCTCCCGCAGTCGCTGGAGGATCACCTGCTTGGCGGTCATGGCGGCGATCCGGCCGAAGTCGTGCGGGGTGTCGTCCCACTCCCGTACGAGACTGCCGTCCTCGTCCATTTCCTGCGCGTACACCAGTGCGGCGCCCGACTTGCGGTCGATCTCCACCCGGGCGTGCGGTTCGGCACCGTCGGTGTGCCGGTAGGCGGTCAGCAACGCGGTCTCGATCGCCGCGAGAATCGTGTCGAACGGGATCTCCCGCTCGCGCTCGAGTGCGCGCAGCGCCGCGAGGTCGATGTTCACCTCTCCTCGTCCTCCACATCATCGTCGTCGTCGAAGTCGTCTGAATCGTCGATCTCGTCTGAATCGTCCGCGTCGTCGATCTCGTCGTCCGGCTCACCCAGCTCGGCGAGCCGGGTGAACTCGACCTGCACGCGGCCCGGGCCCAACTGGGCGTACGCCCAGGAGACGCGGTCGTCCCCGGTCTCCAGCTGCACGCCCTCGTCATCGGCCGCGACCACCCGGCCGGTCAGCTGGCGGTCACCGGCGGGCTGCTCGCCACGCTGGCCGGGCAGCGCGGCCGCGCCCCGGACGGTGACCTTGACCAGCCGGCCCACGTTGCGCCGCCAGTGGCGGGGAAGGGTGAGTGGCCGGTCCACGCCCGGCGAGCTGACCTCCAGCTGGTACTCCCCGGCGACGATGTCGCCACCGGTCTCCTCCGCGGCGTCCAGCGCGGCCGAGACCGCGCGGGAGACGTCCGCGACGGCGTCCAGGTCGATCCCGCCGTCGGCGTCGACCATCACCCGCACCACGTGCCGGCGACCGGCCCGCGACACCGTCAGGTCCTCCAGGTCGTAACCCGCGTCGTTGACCACGGGCTCGATCACGGCCCGCAACCGGGCACGCCGCGCGGCCAGGTCACCGCCGCGGGGACCCACGCCATCGCGGGGTCGACCCGTAGACCTGGTGGCACGGCCACGCTGCGTCATCTCCGCACCCTTTCCTGGTCGACGGTGACCGGGTCGTCCCGCCATGCCGGCACGCCACCGGAGCGGACGCGCCGGTGGCTGCGCAGAGCGTAACGCGCCTGCCCGGCGACGGGCCGGGCGGCGCACCGACGCCGGTGCCCCCCGGACCGGCGCGGATGGTGTTGACTTGGCCGGTGGGGATCGGCAGAACGACACAGCGCGACCAAGCATCCGGACATTCCAGGCGAAAGCTCCTGCGCGTCGGGGCTCTGCTGGCGCTTGGCGGTGCCACGGCGCCGCTGACCGGCTGTGATCTTTTCGACCGTGACGATCAGCCAGAGCCACCGCCGGACCCACTGCGGTCGATGGTGGACGAGTCCCTCGCGCTGGCCGCCGCATACCGGACGAGCGCGACCGCGCACCCCGAGCTGGCCGACCGCCTCGATCCGATCGCCGAGGCGCACACCGCGCACGCCACCGAGCTGGCCCGGGTGATCGGCATCCCCCTGCCGTCGGCGACGGCCGCCACCCCGACCACCGCGTCGGCGGCCGACCCGGCCGGCGCGCTCGCCGCCCTGAGGCGGCTCGAGAAGACCGCCCAGCAGTCCGCCGTCACCGCCTGCGCCGCAGCGCCCGCGGAACGCGCTCCACTGCTCGGGTCGATCGCCGCCGCCCGGGCCACCCACCAGGAGGCACTGAAGTGAGGCAACCGTCCGCCGGGGAGGCGCTCGCCTCCGTCCTCTCCGCCGAGTACGCGGCCATCTACGCCTACGGTCGGATCGGCGTCCGGCTCACCGGGGCGGCACGGGACGCGGCACAGCAGGCGGAGGCCGCCCACCGACGCCGGCGCGACACGCTGGTGGTGCAGCTCACCACCGCCGGCGGCGTCGTGCCGCCGGACCGCGCCGGGTACGCGCTACCGTTCCCGGTCACCGACCGGGCAAGCGCCCTGCGGCTCGCCGCTGAGGTGGAGGAGCGCACGGCCGCGCACTGGCGGGCCGCTCTGGCGTCCACCACCGGAGCCGACCGGGACCAGGCGCTGGCCGCCCTGGTCGAGTACGCCGTACGAGCCACCCGGTGGCGGAAGACGGCCGGACTGACCCCCCTGACTGTCCCGTTTCCCGGTCGACCGACCTGAACCGGTCTGCTCCGGTTGCGGTGCGCATACCAGGTATGCATACTCCGTTGCCATGTCCATCCGTCACGGGTTGCTCGCCCTGCTCGAACGCGGCCAGATGTACGGCTACCAGCTGCGCGCCGCGTTCGAGGAGTCGACCGGCTCGACCTGGCCGCTGAACATCGGGCAGGTCTACACCACGCTGTCCCGGCTGGAACGGGACGGTCTGGTGCGCCCGCTGCCGGAGAGCGAGGCCGGGCAGCGCCCGTACGAGATCACCGACGCCGGCCGGGCGGACCTGGCCCTGTGGTTCGCCACCCCGGTCAGCCGTACCGACCGGCCCCGCGACGAGCTGGCGATCAAGCTGGCGCTGGCGCTGACCACCCCCGGGGTGGACGTCCGCTCGGTGGTGCAGGCCCAGCGCAGCGCCACGATGCGGGCCCTGCAGGAGCTGACCCGGTTGAAGTACGGCAGCAACCGACCGGAGGACCTCCCCTGGCGCCTCGTACTGGACTCAATGGTGTTCCAGGCCGAGGCGGAGGTGCGTTGGCTGGACCACTGTGAGACCAGCCTGGTTCGGCACCAGCCCAGCGGCCCGGCACCCCCCGTTTCCCGACCGGGTGACGTCGACGCGCGTGACGCTGCGGGATGGACCGGCGAGGAGGCGCGACGGTGAGTGGGTCGGACGACGCGGTGCTGGAGCTACGCGCCGTCCACCGCACCCACGGGGCCGGACCGGCGGCGGTGCACGCGCTGCGCGGCGTCAGCCTGGTCGTTCGGCCCGGGGAACTGGTGGCCGTGATGGGTCCGTCCGGCTCCGGCAAGTCGACGTTGCTGTCCCTCGCCGGTGGGCTGGACCGCCCTACCGGCGGCGAGGTCCGGGTCGAGGGGCAACCACTGGGGGCGCTGGATCGTCGTGGCCTGGCCCAGCTGCGCCGCCGGCGGATCGGCTACATCTTTCAGCAGCTCAACCTGTTGGGCAGTCTGAGCGCGCTGGAGAACGTGGCGCTCCCGCTGGAACTCGACGGCGTCAGCGGACGTCGGGCGCGCGCGGCGGCCCTGGCCGCGCTCACCGAGGTGGGCCTGCCCGCACTGGGCGACCGCTTCCCGGACCAGCTCTCCGGCGGTCAGCAGCAGCGGGTGGCCATCGCCCGCGCTCTGGTGGGCGAGCGGCGGCTGGTGCTCGCCGACGAGCCCACCGGGGCACTGGATTCGCAGACCGGTGAGGCGGTGCTGCACCTGCTGCGCCGCCGGATCGACGCGGGCGCCGCCGGGGTGCTGGTCACCCATGAGGCGCGGCACGCCGGCTGGGCCGACCGGGTGGTGTTCCTCCGCGACGGCGTGCTGGTCGACACGACGGCCCCGCTGAGCAGCGTCGATCAACTGCTGTCCGGCAGCGACCGGTGACCAGCCGCCGTACGGTGCGGACGCCCGGCCGGGTCGACGCCCCGGCGGCGGGACCGGTCGTGTCATCGACGCCCATCGGTCGGCGGCGGTTCGCCGAGCTGACCGGCTCCTGGCGGGCGGCGCTGCGGATCGCCCGGCGGGAGTCACGCCGGGCCCGACGACGGACCGCCCTGGTGCTCGCGATGATCGCCCTGCCGGTGGCGGTTCTGGCCTTCCTGGCGGCGAGCTACGACATGGCCGAGCTGACCCCGCAGGAACGCGTCGACCGCCGGCTCGGCGTTGCCGACGCGGAACTGCGCTGGATCGCCGACACCCCGGTGGGGCAGGACGAGTGGGGTGAGAGCTGGTACGTGCGCGAGGGCGAGCAGCGCACCACGAGCCATGCCACCGCCGATCAGGTGACCGCACTCCTCGGGCCGGGCAGCCGGGTCACCGAGGTACGCGGACAGATCCCGCTGACGCTGCGGGGCCCGCACCGGGACGAGGACGTGGACGCGCAGGTGCTGGATCTCTCCGACCCCCTGGCCCGAGGGCTGGTGCGGTTCCGGGCCGGCCGGGCACCGCAGCAGCCTGGCGAGGTCGCGGTGAGCCCGGCTGCGCTACGCCGCCTGGAACTGCGCCTCGGCCACGCGGTGGCCGTCGCCGACGGGAGCAGGGCGTACACCGTGGTCGGGGTGGTCGAGTTTCCCGACGATCTCGGCGCGGTGGTGGCGCTGCACCCGGGGGCCGTGCCACCGACCGGTTTCGAGCCGGAGAGCGTCTGGCTCGCGGACGTGCCCGGCACCATCGATGCCGCACTGGTGTCCCGGCTCAACGAACGGGGGGTGGTGGTCACCCCGCGTCATCCGGCCGGCTCGGCATCCCAGCCGAACCGGATGTGGCTCGGGTCGATCGGGCCGAACGACGCCGACGACCTGAGCACCGGCGTGCTGATCGCCGGTCTCGGGCTGCTGGAGGTCGTACTGCTGGTCGGGCCGGCCTTCGCGGTCGGCGTCCGTCGGCGGCGGCGGGACCTGGCACTGGTCGCGGTAGCCGGCGGGGACGCCGCTCAGCTTCGCCGGGTCGTGCTGGCCGACGGGGTGGTGCTGGGTGTGCTGGGCGCCGCCGCCGGTCTGCTCGTCGGCGTCGGCGCGGCGTTCGCCGGTCGTCCGCTGGTGGAGCAGTACGTCTTCGGCGCGCGCTTCGGCGGGTACCGCTGCTGGCCGACCGCGCTGCTGCTGCTCGGTGGGGTCGCGGTGCTGGCCGGGGTGCTCGCCGCGCTGGCACCGGCCTGGACCGCCGCCCGGCAGGACGTCAGTGCCGGGCTCGCCGGCCGACGCACCCCACCCCCGTCCCAGGCCCGGTGGTTGGCCTTCGGGCTGGCGCTGGTGGCCGGTGGGGCCGGGCTGGCGGCGTTCGGAGCCACCCGCACCTCGCCGGCGGTGATCCTCACCGGCCTGATCCTGGGTGAACTGGGCCTGGTGTGCTGCACGCCGACACTGATCGGGGCACTCGCCCGCCTCGGCCGGCTGTTGCCGCTGGCGCCGCGGATCGCGCTGCGCGACGCCAGCCGCAACCGGGCCGCCGCCGCGCCGGCCATCTGCGCCGTGATGGCCGCCGTCGCCAGCAGCGTCGCGCTCGGCGGTTACCTCGCCAGCGACGGCGCGCGCGACGCGGGCACCTACCGGCCGACGCTGCCGACCGGGCACGTGCTGGTCAGCCCGAACGAGTCGGTCCGGCAGCCCACGCTGGCCCAGGTCACCGCCGCGGCCCGGGAACAGCTGGGTGCCGGCGAGGTCGCACCGGTACAGGCGGTGGGCTGCTCGCCGGCGGGCACCGGTTACTGCGACGTCGCGCCGGTGCTCCCACCGGAGCAGACCTGCCCCTGGCAGCCCGGGGACAGCCTCTCCGAGGCGCACCGCCGGCAGGCCCGGGCCGACTCGCGTTGCCTGATCCACGAGGTGGACTACTTCGGCGACTACGTGGTGCCGGGTGTGGACGACGGGACCGCACTGCCACTGCTCACCGACGCGGCTCCGGCGACGGCCGCCGCCGCCACGGCGGTGCTGCGCGCAGGCGGCGTGGTGGTGACCGACCCGCGTTACCTGCACGACGGCCTGGTGACCGTACGGGTGAGTCAGGTGGGCACCGGGCCGGACCGGCCGACCGCCGACCACGACCTTCCCGGCTACGCGCTGCCCGAGGCGGTCGGCCAGTCCCGCTTGCTGCTGTCCACGGCCGCGGCCCGGCAACTAGGCCTGAGCTGGTCCCCGGAGGGTTGGGTGATCGGCACCACCACGCCTCCCGACGAGGCCCAGCAGAACGGATTCACGGCCGCCCTGCGGCCTTTCGGGACGGTCTCCCTGTCCGTGGAGTACGGCGGCGCCCCGCGCGACGTCTCACCGCTGCTTCTGCTGCTCGCGGCGGCGGCAGGGCTGATCACGGTGGGGGCGGCCGGGATCGCCACCGCGCTCGCCGCCGCCGAGGGGCGCGCGGAGCTGACCACCCTGGCGGCCGTCGGCGCGGCACCGGCGGTACGCCGGCTGCTGGCGATCTGCCAGGCCGGGGTCATCGCCGGTCTCGGTTCGGTGCTCGGCATCGTGGCCGGACTGGGCACCGCCGCGATCGTGCTGTTCTCGGCCAACCGGCAGTACGCCACCGCCTGGCCGATTCCCGCTCCGTACCCGTTTCTGGTGCCGTGGCCCGCACTCGGGGTGCTGGTGCTGGTCCCGGTGGTGGCGATGCTCGGGGCTGGGCTGTTCACCCGTGCCCGGCTGCCGATCGAACGGCGACTGGACTGACTCCACGGCGTGGCCGGCCGGTTGGTAACCCGGGCGCGTGCGGGGGTGCCGCCGGGGCACGGCAGCCGGCAGACTGATCCGCGTGTCAGTGCTGGGAAGCCTCACGCGCCGGGTCGGTCATCACCGCTGGTTCGGCGCCGCCGCACGTCTGCTGGTCCCCGCCGACCGGGTGGTCGGTCGGCTCACCCGGGGTCGGGTGGTCGCGCTCGGCCTGATCCCGTCCCTGGTGATCACGACGACCGGCCGCCGCTCCGGCAAGCCACGCAGCAACCCGCTGCTCTACGTGCCCGACGGCGACGCCTACGTGGTGATCGGCTCCAACTGGGGACAGACCCACCACCCCGGTTGGGCGATGAACCTGCTCGCCGATCCAACCGCGGAGGTGTACGTGAAGGGTCGGCGGGTCCCGGTGCGGGCCGAGCCGGCCACCGGCGCCGACCGGGACCGGCTGTGGCAGTTGCTGGTCACCGAGTGGCCCGCGTACCGCACGTACGTGCAGCGGGCCGGGGGCCGGGAGATCCGCATCTTCCGACTGGTGCCGACCGGGCGCGGCGCGCCGGCCGGTCCGCCGCCGGCTGGCTAGGCTGACGCTCGGTAACGAGGCGGAGGCGGTCCCGTGAGCGCGAGGAGTGAGCCGGGGTTGCGAGCCCCGCAGTCGCGAACAAAGGCGGTCCCGTGAGCGCGAGGAGTGAGCAGGCCGGCGTTGACCGGGGCGTCGACGATCGACGGTGGACGGTCGCGGAGCGGGTCGCCGGGGCGGTTCGACGGCGTTTCCCGGCCGAGGTGCTCGCGGTCGCGGTGCACGGGCCTCTGGCGCACGGCGACGACGACGGCGGTGGGGACCGCGAGGCGGGCATGCTGGTGGTTACGTACCGGCCCGGCACCGGCCCGCCACCAGCGACCCGGCGCGTGGACGGGGTGCTGGTCGATCTGACCGTCGCCGCCGCCGAGGACTACCTCGCTCAGGCCCGGGTGCTCTCCCCGCTCTGGCCGCTGACCGCCGACCGGTTCGTCACCACGCAGCCACTGCACGATCCGACGGGCTGGCTGCGGACGCTGCGCGACGAGCATCTCGGCCGGCTGGCCCGGGCCCGGCCGGCGGAGTTCGGCTCCGCGGCCCGGCAGGCGTGGTACCGGGGAAGCGCGGCGCACTCCCGGGCCGCCCGGCTCGCCGAGTGGTACGAGACCGACCAGGCGCTGCTGATGCTCGGTGAGGCGCGGCTGGCGGCGGCCACGGTGACCGGTCTGCTGAGCCGCACCTACTTCCGGGACCCGGGGGACGCGGTACGCCGTACCGGGTTGGCCGGCGCGGACATGACCGAGGTGGGTGTGGTGCTGGCCCGGCAGGCCGAGGAGCTTGCCGCCCGGGGTCGTGCGGTCGACGGCACGATCGACGAGCTTCTCACCGCCTGACCGGCGTCACAGCCCGCCCTGGACGCCGATCAGCGAACCGATCAGGTAGGTGGCGCCGGCGGCTGCGGCGCCGAGCAGCAGCTGGCGCAGCCCGCTGGTCCACCAGGGCCGGTTGGTGAAGCGGGCGACCACCGCGCCGGCGGCGAACAGCCCGAGCCCGCCGACAGCGAGTGCCAGCCACAGCTCGGTGGCGCCGAACAGGTACGTCAGCAGCGGAACCAACGCGCCCACCGAGAAGAACAGGAACGACGAGATCGCCGCGGCCCACGGGCTGGGCTGGTCGTCGGGGTCGACGCCCAGCTCCTCGCGGACGTGCACCCGCAGCGCCTCCTCCGGGTCGCGCCGCACCGCCTCCGCGACCTGCGTGGCGAGGTCCCGGGGAAGGCCTCGGGCCACCCACGCGTCGGCCAACTCCCGGGCCTCCGCCTCGGGGTGCCGCTCCAGTTCGCGTCGCTCCTTGGCCACCTCGGCGGCGACCTGCTCGTTCGCGGAGCGCACGCTGGTGTACTCGCCGAGCCCCATCGAGATCGCACCGGCCACCAGGCCGGCGGAACCGGTCAGCACGATGCTGCGGGGCGACACCCCGCCACCGCCGACACCGGCGATCAGGGCGATGTTGGTGACCAGACCGTCCATCGCACCGAAGACGGCCGGGCGCAGCCAGCCGCCGGAGACGTCCGCGTGGTGCGCCTCGCGCAGCGCCGCCGGGGTGTCGGTCACGGCAAGGTCAGGATCTCGTGGCCGTCGTCGGTCACCACGATGGTGTGCTCGAACTGGGCCGTCCACTTCCGGTCCTTGGTGACCACGGTCCACCCGTCGTCCCACATGTCGTACTGGTAGGTACCAAGCGTGATCATGGGCTCGATGGTGAACGTCATCCCCGGCTCCATGATGTCGGTGGGGCGCGGGCTGTCGTAGTGCGGCACGTAGAGCCCGCTGTGGAAGGACTCGCCGATGCCGTGGCCGGTGAAGTCGCGGACGACGCCGTAGCCGAACCGCTTGGCGTACGACTCGATGACCCGGCCGATCACGTTGATCTGGCGGCCGGGCTTGACCGCCCTGATGCCGCGCATCATCGCCTCGTGGGTCCGCTCGACCAGCAGCCGGGCCTCCTCGCTGACCTCCCCGACGCAGAAGGTGGCATCGGTGTCACCGTGCACCCCACCGATGTACGCGGTCACGTCGACGTTGATGATGTCGCCGTCCTGCAGGACGGTGGAGTCCGGGATGCCGTGGCAGACGACCTCGTTGAGGCTGGTGCAGCAGGACTTCGGGAAGCCCTTGTAGCCCAGCGTCGACGGGTACGCGCCGTGGTCGCAGAGGAACTCGTGCACCACCTTGTCGATCTCGTCGGTGGTCACGCCGGGCTTGCAGTGCTCGCCGGCGAGCTGGGTCGCCTGGGCGGCGAGCCGGCTGGCGATCCGCATCTTCTCGATGGTCTCCGGCGTCTGCACGTGCGAGCCGCGCCACTCCTGCGGACGCTTCTTGCCCACGTACTCCGGTCGGGCGATCTGGCTGGGCACCGGTCGCGTCGGGGAGAGCGTGCCTGGTGTCAGCGGCGGGCGGACGGTCATGCCACAAGCCTATCGCCGGAGCCGCTGGTGACCCGCGCCACGGCCGCTCCGGAGCGGTTGTTGCCCCGTCAGGTCGGCTGTGCCATGGTGTCTGGGTGGATCAAGGGGCAGCACCGCCCGTCTTCTCCGCCAGCGCGGAGATCGACGGTGATCACCTCCATGTGGTGGTGGCCGGTGAGGTCGACATGGCGACGGCCGACACCATGCTCCACACCGCGCTGCGCGAGCCCGCCGGGCAGATCACCCTCGATTTGAGCCGGGTCACGTTCTTCGACTCGGCTGCCATCCACGCACTGGTCCGGCTCGCCCAGCAGTGTCCGGGCTCGCTCACCGTGGTGCCGTCGCGGCAGGTCCGCCGCGTGCTGGAGATCTCCGGCCTGGGCGGGCAGAGCTGGCTCAGGCCGGCCTGACGGACGCCGGGCGCGCGGTCAGCCCCGCAGGTGCCGGCGCAGCGTCACCTCGGTGCCCTCATCGGTACGCCGCACCGACAGGTCACCCAGCGCCTTGATCAGGGCCAGCCCGCGCCCACGGAACCCGGAGCCGGTCGACTCGCGCCACTGCCCGCTGTCGCGGACCGTGGCGGTCACCGTCCGACCGTCGATGGCCACCTCCACGCTGATCACCGCCTCGGCGGGGTGGACCGGATGCTCGATGGCGTTCGCGGCGGCCTCGGAGACCGCGACGGTCAGGTCGAACAGGTCCGTCTCACCGACCTCGTGCGCGACCAGGAAATCCTCCAGGCGCTTGCGCAGCACGCTCAGCCGGGTGGGGTCCGCCGGTAGCCGCAGGGCGAAACGGTTCAGCTCCGCCGCCTCCAGGGCGAGGAGCGCCACGTCGTCGCGGCGGGGCCGGCCGGCGACCCGCTCGACCACCGTGTCGATCAGGTCCGCCACGTGTTCGGCGGGGGTCGCCGCGTCGACGCACAGCTGGGCCAGCCCGGCGTCGATGTCGAGTTGACGGTCCTCGATCAGCCCGTCGGTGTAGAGCAGCAGTCGGCTGCCGGGCGCCAACTCCCCCTCGACCGCCTCGTACGTCGTGTCGGGGATGGCGCCGACCGGTGGGCCGAGCGCACGGCCGTGCAGGAACGTCACGTCGCCTCCTCTGATCAGCAGCGGGGACGGGTGACCGGCGCTCGCGTACCGGAGACGGCCGGTGCGCGGGTTGAACAGCAGACAGAGCACCGTCGCGAAGGATCGGCGCTCGGTGGACCCGACCAGTCGGTTGAGCCGGGTCAGCGACTCACCCGGGTCGTAGCCCTCCAGCAGGTATGCCCGCAACGCGTTGCGCAGCTGCCCCATCGCCGCGGCGGCTTGGACGCCCTTGCCGACCACGTCGCCGATGACCAGCACCAGTTCGTCGTCCGCGATGGCGATCGCGTCGTACCAGTCACCGCCCACCTCGACGTCCGCGCTGCCCGGCAGGTACCGGCTGGCGACCACCGCCCCGGGCAGTTGAGGCAGCGACCGGGGCAGCAGGCTGTGCTGCAACGTGGTGGCGATGCGGTGTTCGGCTTCGTAGAGCTGGGCGTTCTCCAGGCGAACCCCGACCAGCCGGGCCAGCTGGGTCAACGCGGCCTGGTCTGCCTGCGCGTCGTCGCCTGCCGGCCGCCAGACCCGCAACTCGCCGAGCGGTTCGCCGGTGGTGCCCGTCAGGGCTGCCACGAAGGACGGGTCGGCGGCGGTGGCGCCGCCGGTGTCCGCCTCGGACCGGGCCCCGGTCGCGGTGATCACCACCCGGGCCGCCTCCGCGAGGCTGAGCGCGTGCCGGGCGGCGATGTCGAGCACGTCACCGGTGGACCGCGCGGTGTTCACGGCCACCGCCGCGTCGGCCAGCGCCCGGAGCCGACGGATGATCTGCCCACGGAGTTGGCCCAGCTCGACGTTGGCGCGGACCCGGGCGATCAGCTCCTGGCTGGCGAACGGCTTGGTGAGGTAGTCGTCGGCACCGGCGGAGAGGCCGGCGACGGCCTCCGCGGAGCCAGCGCGGGCGGAGAGCAGCACGATCGGCACATGCCGGGTACGCGGATCCGCGCGCAACGCGCTCACCAGGCCGAACCCGTCCAGCCGGGGCATCATCACGTCGCTGAGCACCAGATCGAACCCGCCCTCGCGGGCCAGTGGCAGGGCCGCCAGCCCGTCGCGCGCGGTGACCACCTCCCAGGTCGGGGAGAGCAGCCGGGTGACGTGCTCGCGCAGGTCGATGTTGTCGTCGACGACCAGGATGCGCCCGGCCGGGGTGCCCTCGGTCGGCCGGCTGTCGAACTCGGGCGCCGGGCCGGTGCCGGTCCACAACGCGGTCTCCGCCACGTACAACCGGGCCTGCTCGGGCTCGCCCGTGGGCAGGGGGCCGTACACCGCCACCCGGTCCTCGGGGAGGTGCGCAGATCCGAACGGGACGGTCACCGTGAAGGTGCTGCCCTCGTCGACCTGACTGGTCAGCCCGACCTCGCCACCGTGCATCTCGACCAGCTCCCGGACCAGCGCCAGGCCGATGCCGGTGCCCTCGTGGGTCCGCGCACGCACCCCGGGCACCCGGTGGAACCGCTCGAAGACGTGCGGCAGCTCGTCCGGCACGATGCCGATGCCGGTGTCCGTCACGTCCAGGCGGGCCACGCCGTCCACGGCCCGGACCCGCACCCGGATCTCCCCGTCGAAGGTGAACTTGACCGCGTTCGACACCAGGTTGAGGACGATCTTCTCCCACATGTCCCGGTCGACGAAGACCGGTGCCGGCAGTGGTGGGCAGTCCACCACCAACCGCAACCCGGCTCGGTCGGTGGCCGAACGGAAGGTGCTGGCCAGCCGGGCCGTGTAGCCGGCGAGGTCGGTGGCCTGGTAGGAGGCGGCGAGCCGACCGGACTCCAGCCGGGAGAAGTCCAGCACGGTGTTGACCAGCTTGAGCAGGCGCAGCGCGTTGCGATGCATGACGGTGAGCCGGTCGGTTTCGGCGGCGGCCAGTGTCGGGTCGGCCAGCATGTCCTCCAGCGGGCCGAGCACCAGGGTCAGCGGGGTACGGAACTCGTGGCTGACGTTGGCGAAGAAGGTGGTCTTCGCCTGGTCCAGCGCGGCCAGCTCGGCAGCTCGGGCCCGCTCCCGCTCGTACTCCCGCTGCGTGCCGACCGCGCGGGAGAGCTGGGCGGCGATCAGGTCGAGGAAGTCGCGGTAGTCGTCGCTGAGCGGCAGCCGACGGGCCACGCCGACGACCAGCGCGCCGACGGTCTGGCTGGTCGCCGTGAGGGGGAGCACGAAGGCCTGGTCCGCGGCGTCGACCGGCGGCGGGTCGAGCAGACCGGCCACGTCGACCGTCGCGGGCACACCGTCGGCGGTCACCCGCGCCAGCCGCTCCGGGGTGATGCCGACGGTGGCCGGGGAGGCGCCGGTGGAACCGACCAGGGTGAGGTGGCCGCTCTGGTCGGCCAGGTAGATCAGGGCGAAGGGCACGTCCTCCCGGTGCTGGGCGAGCACACCGGCGGCGGTCCGACCGAGTTGGGCGGCGCTGCCGATGTCGGTCAGCTCGGCACCCAGTTCGGCCAGCGCCCGCAGCCGGCGCTCGCCGAGCACCCGGCCGGTGGTCTCGTTGACGATGCAGTAGACGCCACTGACCGAGCCGTCGTCACCTCGGATCGGGTCGTATGACACGTTGAAGTAGGTCTGCTCGACAAAGCCGTGCCGGTCCAGCAGGAACGGGTGGTCCTCGCCGCGGTAGGCGCGCCCGCTGCGCCGGACGCCGTCGAGCAGCGGGCCGAGCACCGCCCAGGTCTCCACCCAGTGCTGGCGCGCTGGCTGGCCGAGCACGTCCGGGTGTTTGCCGCCGATGGTCGGCCGGTAGGCGTCGTTGTAGAAGGCGAGCTGCTCATCGCCCCAGAACATGACGATCTGCGCGCTGGAGGCGAGCATCATGCCGACCGCGTTGGAGAGCGCCAACGGCCAGTGACCGGGCTCGCCCAGCGGGCCGGTGGACCAGTCGAAGTCGCGCAGCCGCTCGCCCATCTCGCCGCCGGCCGCGAACGCGGCCGCCAGCATCGGAGGGATCTCCCCGGCAGACGCGACGGGATGCCCGGCGTCCGCACCCCCCAGGGCCGAGCTCATACAGCCTCCCACCCCGGCCGTGCCCCGCGACCGTTGATCTTCACCCACCGTGCTTCGACTTGTACCCAAGAGGATCAGCAACGTAACGCATCACCACGGTTGGGCGCTGGTTGTGTCCGCACCAGCCGTCGGGCACCGGACAGTGCGGCCGCGTCGACAGTGCGGCCGCGTCGAGCGTCGGCTGCCGCAGCGCCGCGACGAGTCAGAAGACGGGCAGCCCGTCGATGCTCGCCGCGTTCCTGGTGGCGCGGTAGTCCACCAGGTCGTCGGCGGTACGACGGGAGTGGGAGGTGAGCAGCAGGTCGCGTTCGGCGCGGAAGTCCATCAACGGCACCGCGTAGCCGCAGGAGTCGCTGACCCGCTCCACCTCGACGGTGATCACGGCCCGGACGGCGTGCACGTCGGGCGGTGCGGGAAACTCCGCGAGGCGGTCGGCGAAGGCTCCCTCGGTCACCGCGACGCTGGTGCCCCGGCCGTGCAACCGGACGATCTTCGGCGGACCGTCGAAGGCGCAGAACATCAGCGTTATCCGGCCGTTGTCCCGCAGGTGGGCGATGGTCTCCGCCCCACTGCCGTGGTAGTCGAGGTAGGCCACCCGGTGCGGGCCGAGGATCACGAACGTGCCCCGCATGCCCTTCGGCGAGACGTTGACGTGCCCCTCGATGCCGGATGGCGCGGTGGCCACGAAGAAGACCGGCTGCGCCGCGATGAAGTCACGCAGGCGACCGTCGATCTCCGGATAGACCTTGCCCATGGGCCGATCCTCCCACCGGCCACACCGACGGGCGGGGGCGACGTGCGTCACACCCCCCGTCGACGCGCTGGCCAGCGGCCCGGACCAGCGCGGTGATCGGTCGGGGATCCGGCTCGTTCTCCGGATGCCACTGCACGCCGAGCACGAACGGCAGAGCCGGGTCCTCGACCGCCTCGACGACGCCGTCCTCCGCCCAACCGGTGACCGCGAGCCGGCCCGGCTCGGCGATCGCCTGGTGGTGGTACGAGTTGACCCGATCCACCCCGGCCAGCACCGTCGCGGCCAGGCTGCCCGGCGCGAACCGCACCGCGTGGCTGCCGTAGACGCCGGGCGCCGGACGGTGCGCCTCATGACCGACCACGTCGGGCAGGTGCTGGTGCAGGGTGCCGCCGTAGGCGACGGCGAGCAACTGCATCCCCCGGCACACGCCCAGCACCGGCAGCTCGGCGGCGAGCGCGGCGGCCAACAGGGTCAGCTCGCCGGCGTCCCGATCCGGCCGGTCCTCGGTACGCGGGTCGGGCGGCTGCCCGTACCGCCCCGGGCCCACATCAGCGCCACCGGCCAGCAGCAGCCCGTCGAGAACGGCCAACACGTCGCCGTCGACGTCGTCCGGCGGAAGCACCAACGCCCGACCGCCAGCGGCCGTCACCGCCCGCACGTACGCCTCGGGCACCAGCACGGCCCGCACGCCCCGCCAAGCCGCCCAGTCGACGGGCTCGACGTAGGCGCTGATCCCGATCAGCGGTCGGGTCGGGGCCGGCACCGTTCGCGACTGCGAGGCTCGCAAAACCGGCTCACTCCTCGCGCTCACAGGGGGGTGACGTACGCGCCGGTGATGCCGCCGTCGACCACGAACTGCGCGGCGGTCATGAACGAGGCGTCGTCGCTGGCCAGGAACGCCACCGCGGCGGCGATCTCCTCCGGTTGGCCGAAGCGACCCATCGGCACGTGCACCAGCCGGCGGGCGGCCCGCTCCGGGTCGGCGGCGAACAGCTCCAGCAGCAACGGGGTGGCTACCGGGCCGGGGCACAGCGCGTTGACCCGGATGCCCTCGCGGGCGAACTGCACGCCCAGCTCCCGGGTCATCGCCAGCACACCACCCTTGCTGGCGGTGTACGCGATCTGCGACGTCGCCGCGCCCATCAGCGCCACGAACGAGGCCGTGTTGATGATCGAGCCCTTGCCCTGGCGGCGCATGTGCGGGATGGCGTACTTGCAGCACAGGTAGACGCTCGTGGTGTTGACCCGCAGCACCCGCTCCCACGCGTCGAGGCCCGTGTCCAGAATGGAGTCGTCGTCGGGCGGTGAGATGCCGGCGTTGTTGAACGCGATGTCCACCCGGCCGTGCCGGTCCGCCACCCCGTCGAAGAGGTCGCGTACCGCCGACTCGTCGGCCACGTCGGTGGCCACGAACTCACCGCCGCACTCCTCGGCGGCCTTCTCGCCGGCCGCGGCGTCGATGTCCACGCAGACCACCCGGGCCCCCTCGGCGGCGAACCGCCGGACGGTGGCCAACCCGATGCCGCTACCCGCTCCGGTGACCACGGCCACCCGGTCCTGCAACCGACCCTGCACTGGCGTCACTCCTCTGTCGCGATGAACACGTTCTTGACGTCGGTGAAGGAGTGCAACGCGTCCGGGCCCAGCTCACGGCCGAGCCCGGAGCGCTTCATCCCGCCGAACGGGGTCCAGTAGCGCACGGAGGAGTGCGAGTTGACGCTGAGGTTGCCCGAGTCGACAGCGCGGGCCATACGGAGGGCGCGGCCCACGTCCCGCGTCCAGATCGAGCCGGAGAGGCCGTACTCGGTGTCGTTGGCGAGCCGGACCGCGTCGGCCTCGTCGTCGAACGGCAGCACCGAGACCACCGGGCCGAAGATCTCCTCCCGCCAGTGCCGGTCGGCGGGCGAGTCGGCCAGCAGCACGGTGGGCGCGTGCCAGAACCCGGGGCCGTCGGGGCAGGAGCCGGTGAAGGCGACAGTCGCCCCGGCGAGGTAGCCGGCGACCCGGTCCCGCTGAGCCGCGGAGATCAGGGGACCCATCTCGGCGGTGTCCCGCGACGGGTCCTCCACCCGAACTGCCCGTACCGCTGGTTCGAGGAGTGCCAGGAAGCGGTCGTACACCGGACGTTGGACCAGGATCCGCGACCGTGCGCAGCAGTCCTGGCCGGCATTGTCGAAGACCGCGCCCGGCGCGGTCGCGGCGGCGCGCTCCAGGTCGGCGTCGGCGAACACGATGTTCGCGCTCTTGCCGCCCAGCTCCAGGGTGAGTCGCTTCACCTGGGCGGCGCAGCCGGCCATGATCCGGGTGCCGACGTCGGTCGAGCCGGTGAAGCAGATCTTGCGTACGGCCGGGTGGCTGACGAACCGCTCCCCCACCACCGCGCCCGCACCGGGTACGACGATGAACACGTCCTCGGGCAGGCCCGCCTCGCGGGCCAGCTCGGCCAGCCGCAGCGCGGTGAGCGGTGTCAGCTCGGCGGGCTTGAGCACCACGGTGTTGCCGGCGGCGAGGGCCGGGACGAACCCCCAGGCGGCGATCGGCATCGGGAAGTTCCAGGGCACGATCACGCCGACCACGCCGAGCGGCTCGTGGAAGGTGACGTCCAACCCGCCGGGCACCGGGATCTGCCGCCCGGTCAGCCGCTCGGGCGCGCCGGCGTAGTAGTCCAGGACGTCTCGGACGTTGCCGGCCTCCCAGCGGGCATTGCCGATGGTGTGCCCGGAGTTGCGGACCTCCAGTGCGGCAAGCTCCTCCACGTGCGCGTCGACGACAGCGGCGAACCGCCGCAGGAGCCGCGCCCGATCCCCCGGCCCGACGGCCCGCCACGCCTCGAAAGCCGTCGCGGCGCGCGCGATCGCCGTGTCGACCTCCTCCACCGAGGCCCCCGGGACCTCTCGAAACCCCACCCCGGAAGCCGGATCCACCACAACCGTCACGCCGTCACCCATCCTTCCTCCGCGCGATCTTGCAGTTGCTGTCCCGACAAGAGCCACGATTCACCACAGATCGGCGACACAAAGCGCAAGATCGCGGGGGCGAGGGTGGGGGCGGGGGTGAGGGTGGGGGTGAGGGTGGGAGGGTGGGGGTTAGAGGCGTTCGAAGCCACGGGTCAGCTCCCAGTCCGTCACGGCCGCGTCGAAGGCGGCCAGTTCCACCCTCGCCTGGTTGGCGTAGTGGGCCACCACCTCGGAGCCAAACGCATCCCGAGCCACAGTGGAGGACTCCCAGAGGGTCAGGGCATCGCGCAACGTGCCGGGGACGCGATCGGCCTCCGGGTCGTCGTACGCGTTGCCGGTGCACTCCTCGCCCAGCTCCAGTTCGCGGTCGACGCCGTGCAGCGCGCCGGCGACCAGCCCGGCGATCGCCAGGTACGGGTTGACGTCCGCGCCGGGCACCCGGTTCTCCACCCGCATGCCCTGCCCGTGCCCGACCACCCGCAGCGCGCAGGTACGGTTGTCGACCCCCCAGCGCAGCGCCGTCGGGGCGAACGACCCCGGTTGGTAGCGCTTGTAGGAGTTGATGTTCGGCGCGAAGAGCAGGCTGAACTCCCGCATGGTGGCCAGCAGCCCGGCGAGCACCCGCTGCCCGGTCTGCGACAGGTGCGCCGGACCGTCGCCGAGCATCACCGAGCCACCACTGCTGTCCCGCAGCGAGAAGTGGATGTGACAGGAGTTGCCCTCACGCGCGTTCGGCTTGGCCATGAAGGTGATCGCCATGCCCTCCTGGGCGGCGATCTCCTTGGCACCGTTCTTGTAGATCACATGGTGGTCGGCGCAGGCCACCGCCTCGTCGTAGCGGAAGGCGATCTCGTGCTGGCCGAGGTTGCACTCACCCTTGGCGCTCTCCGGGGTGAGCCCGGCGGCGGCCATCTCGGTGCGGATCCGGCGCAGCAACGGCTCCACCCGGGCGGTGCCGAGCAGCGAGTAGTCCACGTTGTACTGGTTGGCCGGGGTGAGGTCGCGGTAGCCGCGCCGCCAGGCCTCCTCGTACGAGTCGCGGAACAGCACGAACTCCAGCTCGGTGCCGGCGTACGCGGTCAGGCCGTGCTCGGCCAGCCGGTCCAGTTGCCGGCGCAGGATCTGCCGGGGCGAGGCGACCACGTCACCCGAGCCGTCGAGCCAGGCCAGGTCGGCCAGCAGGAGCGCGGAGCCCGGTTGCCAGGGCACCCGGCGCAGCGTGCGGAGATCCGGCACCATCGCGAAGTCGCCGTAGCCGCGCTCCCAGCTCGACATCGCGTACCCGTCGACGGTGTTCATGTCGACGTCCACGGCGAGCAGGTAGTTGCAGCCCTCGCTGCCGTTGGCCACCACCTGGTCGAGGAAGAAGGGCGCGTGGAACCGTTTGCCCTGCAAGCGGCCCTGCATGTCGACGAGAGCCAGCACCACCGTGTCGATCTCACCGTC
This sequence comes from Micromonospora sp. CA-259024, assembly GCF_050936255.1. Taxonomy (NCBI): domain Bacteria; kingdom Bacillati; phylum Actinomycetota; class Actinomycetes; order Micromonosporales; family Micromonosporaceae; genus Micromonospora; species Micromonospora sp. CA-259024. The sequence continues at coordinate 4,100,522 of NZ_JBNJND010000001.1, forward strand.
GGCGACAGCGACCCGCAGTTGTTCCAGCGTGAGCGGAGCTTTCCTCATTCGCGGGCCTCCATCACCAAGGTCTACTGGCAAACCGGATCACCGTCAATGCCCCCGGCGGTGCGGGCGGCAAACCCGGCGGGACGGCAATGACGCCCGTCCCGCCGGGTCCGGGTCAGGCCGGGCCGTCGACCGGCGCCGGGTCGGCCGCCGGCACCGGCTCCTCGACGGTACGAACCGGGCCGGTGAACCACTTGCGGGCCGAGGCGTACCACCAGACGGCGACCACCAGCAGCACCCCGCCGACGGCGAGCGGCGCGTAGTTCACCGCCGACCAGGTGAACCCGTCGTTGCCGGGCACCCCGGCGGGCACGATCGGCAGCACGAAGTAGACCGCGATCACCGCGATCTCGATCACCGCGATCCAGCCGAACAGCCTGTACTTCCGCCCGAGCGTCCACGGGCCGGGCGTGAACCGGTCGCCCATCCGCAGCCGCAGCGCGATCGGGATGAGGAAGGACAGGTAGAGCCCGAGCACCGCGACGGACACCACCGCGTAGAAGGCGATCGGGATGCCGGCTGAGCTCTCGTAGAGGGCCGGCAGGGTCAGCACCAGGCCGGCCAGGGTCGCGCCGATGATCGCGTTGACCGGGGTGCCGTTGCGGTCGACCTTCGACCAGAGCCGCCAGCCCGGCACCGCCCGGTCGCGACTGAACGCGTACGCCATGCGGCTCATCGATGTCACGCAACTCATCCCGCAGAAGAACTGCCCGATGGTGGAGATGATGATGACGATCTTGAAGAAGACCGGGGTCAGCGCGGACTCGAAGATGGCACCGGAGAAGCCACCCGCCGCGTTGACCGCCTCGACGTCGGTGGCCGCGAAGAGGAACGCCAGCAGCAGGATCCAGCCGCCGACCGCCGAGTAGAAGATGGACTGCCACAGCCCTCGGGCCGCGGCCTGGGAGGCGCCTCGGGTCTCTTCCGACACGTGCGCACAGGCGTCGAAGCCGGTGATCGTGTACTGGGTCAGCAGGAAGCCCAGCGGCAGCACGTAGAACCAGAACGTCAGCCCGCCGATGTCTCCGTCACCGAAGCCGGAGTTGTTGAACCGCTCGGTGAACACGAACTGGAAGCTCTGGTGGTTGTCCGGCACGAAGACCAGGATGGCCACCACCACGGCCGCGCCGGCCACGTGCCACCAGACCGAGACGTTCTGGAGTACGTCGATGATCCGGTGCCCGTAGATGTTGATCAGCCCGTGCAGCACCAGGATGATCACGAAGAGGATGAACGCCTGCCGTAGCGTCCCGGCCCAGCCGTCGAAGAGCGCCGACAGGGTGAGGTTGAGGAACGTCGCGCAGCCGTAGTCGACCGAGGCGGTGACCGCCACCAGACCGATCAGGTTCAGCCAGCCGGTGAACCAGCCGTGCACCGGGCGGCCCATGGTTGCCGCCCACCAGTAGATCCCGCCCGCTGTCGGGTACGCCGACACCAGCTCCGCCATGCAGAAGCCGATGATCAGGATGAACAGTGAGATCAGCGGCCAGCCCCAGGAGATGGCGACCGGTCCGCCGTTGTTCCACGCCTGGCCGAAGGTGGTGAAGCAGCCGGCCAGGATCGAGATGATGGAGAACGAGATGGCGAAGTTGGAGAAGCCACTCCACTTACGGCGTAGCTCCTGTTTGTAGCCGAGTTCGGCGAGCCGTCGGGCGTCGTCGTCCATCGGTTGCTCGGCGGTTGGCACGGGGGTCGTTGCCACTGCACACCTCCCTGAGGTGGTTCCGCGTGCGAGTGCGCAAAGTGTGGTCCCGGCCGATCAAGGCGGTCAATACGCAGTCGGTGGGAATCTCACCGCCGTGGCGGATAATTGTGTTGCCACTCCGGCCGCCCCGGCCGCATCCTTGAGCCCGTGACCAGGCCCGATCACGACGGGCCATCCACCGGGCGCTCGGACCGCCCGGCCCGCGTCGGCGCGGGGTGTCACCTCTCTCTCACCCGTACGGCGACCGCCGTATCCGACGGACATCCCGCGCCGACACGACCCCGCTTGGCGGAACACATGAGGACGCCGCCCCCGCCCCGGTCGGGGCGGGGGCGGCGCGCTCGTTGTCATGGCTGCCCCTGCGGTGTCGCCGGTCAGCGGGTCACGGTGAGCGACCCTTTCAGTCGGCCGACCGCGACCTCACTCATGCCCACGGCTGGCGCGGGGACGGTGAAGGCCACCCTCGCCATCTCGCCGGGCTCCAGGACCACCGGCGAGGTGGCCACCACCCTCCCGTCGATCCGAAGGACGCCCTGGTACTCGCCGGCGAGGTTCCCGAGGTTCTTCACCAGGGCGGTCACGGTCACGGGCTTCCCCGGTCGCACGCTGGCCGGATTGATCTTGAGGTCGGCCAGCACGAACCGCGCCGCCGGCTCGTCCGGCCGCATGTCCCGGCTGAAGATGTCCATCCCGCCGTTCGTGTCGCCCTCGACCAGGTTGGTCGCCCCGCTGGCGAAGGCCGCGTACCGGCCGTCACCGCTCAGCGCGACCTGCCCCGTCATCCCGGGGCCGCTGGCGACCCCCGGGAGCGGCGCGGACACCATTTCCGTCCGGTCGGTCTGGCGGTCGTGCAGGAAGACGTCCACCTGTCCGTTCGTGTCGCCCTCCACCAGGTTGGCTGCGGTGCTCTGGAAGGCTACGTACCGGCCGTCGGCGCTGATGGACGGTTCGGTCGACATGGACCAACGGGCGCTCTCGCCCCCGCCGGACGCCACCGACACCCGCTCCGTGACGCCGGACACACGGTCCCGGACAAAGATGTCCGTGCCACCGTTGGTGTCCTCGGGCACTAGGGGGGCATCGGTGCCGAAGGCGACGTAGCGGCCGTCGCCGCTGATCGACGGGTTCAGGGACCGGCTGTTGCCCTGCTCGCCTTTGGCCGTCACAGAGACCCGTTGGGTCGCACCGGTCAGGCGGTCGTGGACGAACACGTCCACTGTGCCGTTCGTGTCATCGGCCACCAGGTTGGACGCGTAGCTGATGAACGCCACGTAGCGGCCATCGGCGCTGATCGACGAGCCCGCCGAGTATCCGTCGCTCTGCCCTCCGCCGGATGCAACCGACACCCGCTGCGTCGTGCCGGTCTCACGGTCGAAGACGAAGATGTCGTTCTGTCCGTTGGTGTCCCCGGCCACCAGATTCGACGCGCTGCTGTCGTACGCGACGAACCGCCCATCGGTGCTGAGCGACGGAACGCTCGAACGGCCGTTGGACTGGGTGCCGTCGGAGGCCCGCGACACCCGTACGGTCGTACCGGCAGCCCGGTCCCGGACGAAGATGTCCGCCTCGTCGTTGGTGTCGTCCGGGACGAGGTTCGACGCGTCGCTGTAGAAGGCCACGATTCGCCCGTCCCGACTGGGCGACGAATCGCCCGACACGCCGTTCCCCTCGACCCCCTCCGTGGAGACCGAGATCCGCTCGACCGCGCCGTTCCACCGGTCGCTGAGGAACGCGTCGTACGTGCCGTTGCCGTCTCCGGCCACGTGGGTGGTCGCGTCGCTGTAGAAGGTCACGAACCGCCCGTCGGCACTCACCGCCGGGCTGTACGCCAAGGCGGAAACCTGCGTGCCGTCCGAGTTCACCGAGATCCGCTCGGTCGGCGTGGGCCCGCCGATCGTGAGGTCCAGACGTCCCGGCGTGCCCGCCGAGGCCACCGTGACGGCGCCCTCCGGCGAGGAGGCGAGGCCGGACGCGGAGGCCACCGCCCGGTAGGCGCCGACGGGTACACCGGTGATGGTGAACGAGCCGCTGGTGTCGGTCGTGGCGGAGAGGTCCACCGGGACATCCCGCACCCGCACGGTGGCGCCCGGGACGGTGGAACCGGTGGGTCCGTAGACGACCCGACCGGTGATCCGCCCGCGGGGCGCGAGCGTCAGCGCCAGATCACGGTCCACGAACCCCGTCTCGGGCACCGCCACGCCCGTCACCGTCACCGTCCGGTAACCGAACGCCGACACCTCGAGGTCGTAACTGCCCGCCGGCAGCTTCAGCTCGTACGCGCCGGTCTCGTCGGTCGTCCACGCGGCCTTCGCACCCACCGGCCGGATCGCCGCCCCGGCGATCGCCTCGCCCGTCTGGGCGTCGGTGACGGTGCCGCGGACGCCCCCGTTGAGGTCGATGTACTCGACGGCCGCCCGGGCGTCGATGCGCCCCCATCCGAACCGGGAGTTGGGTCGTTGCGCGCCGTACCGGTCATCGAAGACGGACGTGTCGATGAGGGCCTGAAGCGCTTCGTCGACGCTGAGGGCCGGCCGTCGCTGCAGCATGAGGGCCACGGTTCCCGCGACATGCGGGGTGGCCATGGAGGTGCCGTTCAGCGAGCCGTAGCTGCCGTCCGGCATGGCCGAGTACACGTCCACGCCCGGCGCCGAGATGTCGGGCACGACGTACGACTCGGGCCACTCAGCGGGCGCGGCCGCCCAGTCGGACCGGTCGACGACCTCGCCACAGGAGAAGTCACCCACGTTGTCCGAGGAGTCGGTGGCACCCACCGCCGTCGCCTCGTACACGTTTGCCGGCGTGCTGGACGCTCCGGGGGGGCAGTCGTTGCCGATCGCGAAGGCGGGGAAGATTCCGGCCTGGTAGAGGTTGAGCGTCGGCTCGATGAATTCCTGGTCGTGCCCGATCGACCCGAGCGACATGTTCACGACGTCGGCTGGCTCGCCCGCCGGGTTGCCGTCCGCGTCGTACGGGGCGGCGGCCCACTGCATACTTCCGAGGATCTGGGCGTAGGTGCCCGATCCGTCGGGAATGGCCACCGCGGCCATCAGCTCGACGCCCGGGGCAACACCGATCTGCGTACCGGAGGCCGCGCCGCCGACGATGGTCCCGGCGACGTGCGTGCCGTGGTAGCTGGTGTCGTGGGGAGCGGAGCGGACGGGCACGCCGTCCTCCGAGAACTCCATCCAACCGCCCGGGTGGGACTCGTCCGAGGGGTCGGTGGTGACCATCTTCCCGGCCAGATCCGGATGTGCGATGTCCACACCGGTGTCGAGCACGGCGACGCGAATGCCGTCACCCGTGACGCCAAGGGTGTTCTGTACGAAGTCCGCCCCGATCTTGCTGATTCCCCACGTGGTCGCGGCGGCGGTGGTCGCGGCGGCGGTCGCCTTCTCGGTCCGGGGCAGGGTGACCTCGAAGTTCGGGATGATGCGCTCGACCGAGCCCATCGCGGTCAGCCGCTCGAGTGTCTTCGGCTTCGCCTGGACCAGGACCATGTTGTTGAGCCAGAAGGAGGCGACCAGTTCACCACCCTCGGCCTTCACGGCCTTCAGAGCCGGGGCCTGGGAGGTGCGGGCGGTCGCGGCGAGCGCGGCGACCACCTCGCGGGCGCGTCCCCGCTGCTTGCTCAGCTGCGGTCGATCCTTCAGGACCACAAGCGCCTCGACTCGCTTGTCGGCCCCGACACGCTTCATGTCAGCGAGCAGCGATCCATCGATCTTGTCAAGCCGCGCGTCCTCGGACGCGGCGGCCTGAGCGACGGTGCTCGTCATCGTCGATGAGGCGAGCAGTACGAAGAGAGAAAGTAGAGCCGTAAGTGGGACCATCCGGCGCCCACGCTTGCGCAACATCATGCAGCTCCTGCGGTTGGCGAGACCGCCCGAACAGTGCCATCACGCCGCTGGCCTGGCAAGATCTGCTGGCTGGCGTCTTTTGCCGCGTGGCGGGATCACGACACCGCATTGCATGCATGTCGTCACTGGTAACCGGGAGGTGCTTGTGCTCGAAATTCTCGGCGTGAGTGCGCAGGAGGAAATGATCTTAGAGGCTCTGGTCCGACGGAACCTGGCGACGGTGACCGAGCTGGCCGACGACTGCCGGCTCACCGAGCAGGCCGTACGACGTATCGCCCAGGCCCTCACCCGCCGCGGACTCGCCAATCGCCTGCCGGGGCGACCGACCCGTTACACCGCCGTGCCCCCCGACAACGGCATCGAAGCGCTCATCCTCGACCACGAGGGCGCGATCCGGGACGTGCGCACCCGCATGAATCAGCTGATGGAGATGTTCCGGGCCGGAACCCGGTTCACGAACCCGGCGGACCTGATCGAGGTGGTCACCGGACGGGACGAGGTATACGCCCGGTGGGAACAGCTGCAGCGGGGCGCCCGGGCGGAGGTGTGCACCTTCGACCGCCCGCCGTACGCCATGGCCGATCCCTTCCTCACGCCGAACGACCTCGAACGGGAGATCCTGGCGAAGGGGACGACCTACCGGGCCGTCTACGACAGCACCGCCATGGAGCTGCCCGGCTGGCTGGACCACGTCACCGCCTCGGTACGGGCCGGCGAACGGGCACGGGTCTCGCACCGGCTGCCGATGAAGCTGGCCATTTCGGACGGTCGCCTCGCGATCATCCCATTGCTGCGCTCCGGGGACCACGAGGTGGCCGCCACCTACGTGATCCATCCGTCACCGATCCTGGACGCGCTCATTGCGTTCTTCGAGAGCGTCTGGAAGCGCAGCCAACCGGTACGCCTCAACGTCCATCCCGGGTCCCTCACGCCCGACGACCTCTCCGGAGACGACGCACGGATGCTGGCGCTGCTCGCCGCCGGGATGACGGATGGCGCCGCCGGCCGGGTGCTCGGGTGGAGCGAACGGACCGTGCAACGCCGCGTCGCCAGCTTGATGGACCGGCTCGGCGTACAGACCCGGTTGCAGATGGGCATCGCCGTCAGCCGGCGGGACTGGGTGTGACGGGAGGCGATTCCCTCCCGCCGTGATCTGTACCCGCGAGCCTCAGGCCGTGGCGGGCCGATCGACGTCCAGCAGGGCGGCGATCTCGTCGGCCGGCATCGGGGCCCCGAAGAAGCGGCCCTGCCCCGTGTCGCAGCGCAGCGCCCGCAGCCGCTCGGCCTGCACCGCCGTCTCCACCGCCTCGGCGGTGACCCAGAGCTCCAGCGCGTGGGCCAGCCGGACCAGCGCGTCCACGATCCGCTCGTCCCGGTGGTCCGCCACCGCCTCCGGCCCGTCGCCGCGGATCCCCTCGACGAACGGGCCGGCCAGCTTCACACAGTGGATCGGCAGCCGGCGCAGGTAGGCGAGGTTCGAGTAGCCGGTGCCGAAATCGTCGATCGCGAGCCGCACGCCGAGCCCCGCGAGGCGGTGCAGCGAGCGCAGCGGCTCCCCCGCGCTGCCCATCACGGCGCTCTCGGTCAGCTCCAGCTGCAGCAACTCGGCGGGGAGCCCCGTGGAGGCCAGCGCGTCCGAGACGGTGTCCACGATCGCCGGGTCGTCGGCCTGCCGGGCGGCCAGGTTCACGCTCACCACCAGCGGGGGGTCCGGGAAGCGACGCCGCCACTGCTCGGCGTCCCGGCACGCCTGCCGGAGCACCCACTCGCCGAGCCGGACGATCAGCCCGGTTTCCTCGGCCAGCCCGATGAAACGGTCCGGCCCGAGCAGGCCCAACTCCGGGTGTTGCCAGCGGACCAACGCCTCGACCGCGATCGTGCTGCCCTCCAGCAGCGAGACGATCGGCTGGTAGTGCAGCACGAACTCGCCCCGGTCCAGTGCGGCCGGCAACCCGGCGACCAACGCCGACCGGGCGATGTCCCGGGCGCTGCGCTCCGGGTCGTAGACCGCCCACCGGCCCCGGCCCGCCGCCTTGGCCCAGTAGAGCGTGGTGTCCGCCGCCTTCATCAGCTCGGACGCGGTGGTCTCCGAGGCCCGGCACTCCACGATGCCCACACTGGCCGAGACGGCCAACTGATGGTCACCGACGTGCACCGGGGCCGCGACCGCGGCCAGCGCGGCCTCCGCGACGGCCACCGCGTCGTCGATGTCGTTCCCGCCGTCGACCAGGATCACGAACTCGTCGCCACCCATCCGGGCGACCAGATGGCCATGATCCGCCACGCACGCGGCCAACCTCCGGCCGATCATCACCAGCAGCCGGTCGCCCAGGTCGTGGCCGAGGCTGTCGTTGATCGCCTTGAAGCCGTCCAGGTCGAGGAAGCACACCCCGACCCGCTGCCTGACGCCCGCGGTGTCGAGGACCCGGCCCAGGGTCTCGAAAAACAGCGTCCGGTTCGGCAGCCCGGTCAGCGGGTCGTGCAGCGCCTGGAAGCGCAGCCGCTGCTGGAGTTCGTACCGCTCGGTGATGTCCTCGATCATCGCGACGGTGAACCGGGGTCGGCCGTCCTTTCGGATCAGCGAGACGGCCAGGTCCGTCCAGACCACGGTGCCGTCCTTGCGGTGGTAACGCTTCTCCACCCGGGCCGCTTCGTGTTTGCCGTCGATCAGCTCCTGGTACAGCTCCCACATCCCGGCGGCGTCGTCGGCGTGGAACAACGCCGCCACGTTGATCTCGCGTAGCTCCTCGATCGAGTAGCCGAGCATGTCGGCGAACGCCTGGTTGACGTCGATGATCCGGCCGTCCACACCGGCGATGCCGATCCCCATCGCGGCGCCGGTGAAGATCGCCCGGAACCGGGCCTCGCTCTCCCGCAGCGCCTGCTCGACCTCGTCGCGCGCCTGCCAGGCGGACCGGGCGATCCGCTCCTGCTGGCTGAAGGTGCGGTCGCGCAGGGCCCGGGCGAACCCGGCGGCCAGCCCGCCCTGGACCGCCGCGATCCGGTCGGCGAGGTCCGCCGGCCGGTCGGCGGCGCCCAGCACCCGGCGCGGGAAGTCCGCACCGAGGGCGTGCAGCGTCCAGTCCAGGGCCTGCGGTTCACTGAGGTGCGCCTCCACCAGCGCCCGCCCGACCTCCTCGGCCGGACGGGCGGTGAACGGCTCCGCCCGCACCGCCTGCGCCAGCCGGATCGTGTGCACCAGCAGCAGCCGCTCGGTCTCGGCCACGCTGAGCGGCACGAAACCGAGTCGGCGTACCGCGCGCGCCCAGTCGGCGGCGTACCCCTGAGCGTCGGCCTGGCCGGCGTCGACCCCGACGGAATCCGGGACGGCGGCCACGGGATCAGCCGGCGGGCTGGTCGTACCGGGCGACGCCCCCGAACGCGCCGAAACGCTCCGGGTGCTCGTCCACATCAGACGGTGAATCGGGCCGCCAGAGCGGCATGTGCACCACGCCCGGTTCGAGGACGGTCCAATCGCCGAAGAAGCCGGTGACCTGTGCGCGGGAACGCAACGTGATCTCGGTGTCCGTCCGTGCGGAGAGCCGCTGGGCGTCCAGCATCTCCTGCGGCTGGTCCTCGAAGGTGGAGTGCGAGACGACCAGGAAGCTGCCCGGCGCGGCCGCGGCCCGCAGGGTGGCCAGGATCTCCTCGGGCCGGTCGGCGTCCGGAATGAAGTGCACCACCCCGGCCAGCAGGATGCCCACCGGCCGGCTGAAGTCGATCAGCCCGAGCTGTCGGGTCTCGGCGAGGATCCGCTCCGGCTCGCGCAGGTCGGCGTGGATGACCCCGGTCAGCTCGTTGCCGGCGAGCAGCTCCCGGCTGTGCGCGACAGCCACCGGGTCGATGTCGACGTACACCACCCGGGCCTTGGGGTTCACTCCCTGCGCCACCTCGTGCACGTTGCCCACGGTGGGAATTCCGGAGCCGATGTCGAGGAACTGGTCGATGCCGGCGTCGAGCAGCACCCGGACGGCCCGGCGCAGGAACTCCCGGCCGGAGCGCATGGTGGCCGCGAGATTCGGGGTCATGCTGGCGATCTGCTCGGCCAACTGCCGGTCGATCTCGAAGTTGTGCGCCCCGCCCAGGAAGTAGTCGTACACCCGGGCCGCGCTCGGCCTGGTCAGATCGATCTCGGTCGGCAGTCCGTCCGGCATCAGCGTGCTCCCCAGTTCATCGCCGCGGCGCGGGACGGCACCGGCGCCGGGACGTGCCGCGGGCACGCGCGCGAGCACCGGTCGACCCGCGGGTCGTGTGGTGTGGACCACTCTAGGCGGCTGACTCCAGCAACAGCGAGATTCCTTGACCGACGCCGATGCACATGGTGGCCAGAGCCCTGCGGCCTCCCCGGCGGCGCAACTCCAGGGCGGCGGTCAGGGCCAGCCGCGCGCCGCTGGCACCGAGCGGGTGCCCCAGCGCGATGGCGCCGCCGTTCGGGTTGACGTGTTCGGCGTCCACGGGCAGCCCCAGCTCACGCAACACCGCCACGGACTGCGCGGCGAACGCCTCGTTCAGCTCCACCACGTCCACCGCGCTCACCTCGACGCCGACCCGATCGAGCAGCTTGCGGGTGGCCGGCACCGGGCCGATCCCCATGATCCGGGGCGGCACGCCGGCCGCCGCGGCACCGCCGATACGGGCCAGCGGAGTGAGGCCGTACCGGTGCACCGCCGCCTCGCTCGCCACCAGCAGCGCGACCGCGCCGTCGTTGACCCCCGAGGAGTTGCCGGCGGTCACGGTGCCGCCCTCGCGGAACGGGGTCGGCAGCGCGGCCAACTTCTCCAGCGAGGTCTCCCGGGGGTGCTCGTCGACCTCGACCAGCCGGGTCTCCCGACGGCCGGCCGGCACGGACACCGCCACGATCTCCTCGGCGAACCGGCCGTCGGCCTGCGCCTTGGCCGCGCGCTGCTGTGAGCGGTACGCGAAGGCGTCCTGATCGGCCCGACTCACGCCGTACTCGGCGGCCACGTTCTCCGCCGTCTCCGGCATCGAGTCGACGCCCCACCCGTCGCGCATCAGCGGGTTCACCAGCCGCCAGCCCAGGGTGGTGTCGTACACCTCGGCGGAGCGGGAGTACGCCGACGTCGCCTTCGGCATGACGAACGGCGCCCGGCTCATGCTCTCGACCCCACCGGCGATCACCAGCTCCGCGTCCCCGGCGACGATGGACCGGGCGGCGGTGGCGAGCGCGTCCAGCCCGGAGCCGCAGAGCCGGTTGACCGTGCTCCCCGGCACCTCCTCGGGCAGGCCCGCCAGCAGCGCCGCCATCCGGGCCACGTTGCGGTTGTCCTCGCCGGCCTGGTTGGCGCAGCCGAGCACCACGTCGTCCACCCGCGCCCAGTCCACCGACGGATGCCGGGCGACCAACTCGCGGATCACGTGCGCGGCCAGGTCGTCGGGGCGGACGCCGGCCAGTGCGCCCGCGTACCGGCCGATCGGGGTACGGACACCGGCCACCAGGTATGCCACGGTCATCGCGAGTCCTTCGGGGGTGCGGAAGGGTGGGGGTAGGGGCACGCCCACCGGGTCGCGAGGGCTGCCGGCCGCCAGGATATCCGCGCCGGCAGCGGATAGGTTGACGGCATGGCCCGGGCCCAGTTCAGCGCAGAGACCAGCGGCGGCGGAGCGTTCGTCCGCCAGCCCAACCGGTTCACCGGTCGGGTCACGCCCGACTCCACCTCCCCGCCCGGCGGCGGTCCGGACGAGCAGGACCGCTGGCCACTGGAGGCCGGCCGGTACCGGCTGATCTGGTGCCGCGCCTGCCCCTGGGCGCACCGGGCGAGGATCGTGCGCGGCCTGCTCGGGCTGGACGACGCGATCTCGCTGGGCACCGTCGACCCCATCCGGGACGAGCGTGGCTGGGCGTTCGCCCTCGACCCCGACGGCTTCGATCCGGTCCTCGGTGTCAGCTTCCTCTCCGAGGCGTACCTGGCCACCGACCCGGACTACACCGGCCGGGTGACCGTGCCGGCCCTGGTCGACACCCTGACCGGCCGGGTGGTCACCAACGACTACCCGCAGCTCACCCTCGACCTCTCCACCGAGTGGCGGCGGTTGCACGCTCCCGACGCACCGGATCTGTACCCGGTCGCGCTGCGCCCCGAGATGGACGCGCTGATGGCCGAGATCCACACCGACGTCAACAACGGCGTCTACCGGTGCGGGTTCGCCACCTCGCAGGAGGCGTACGACGAGGCGTTCCGGGCTCTCTTCGCCCGGCTGGACGCGCTCTCCGAGCGGCTGGCCGGGCAGCGCTACCTGATGGGTGACGCGATCACCGAAGCCGACGTGCGGCTGTTCACCACGCTGGTCCGCTTCGACGCCGCGTACCACGGGCACTTCAAGTGCAACCGCAACAAGCTGGCCGAGATGCCGGTGCTCTGGGCGTACGCCCGGGACCTGTTCCAGACCCCGGGCTTCGGCGAGACGGTGGACTTCGACCACATCAAGCGGCACTACTACGGCACCCACCGGGAGATCAACCCGAGCGGCATCGTGCCGCTCGGGCCTGACGAGTCCGGCTGGAGCACCCCGCACGGACGTGGCTGAGCCGGGTCGGCCCGGCACCACGAGCGCGCTGAAGGCCGGCGCGGACGTCGCCCGCCGGGTCGCCGGGTCCGCGGCGGCGGGCTGCACGCTGGCCGGTGCGGTCGCGGTGACGGTCGCCGTGGTCGCCGGTCCCGGTGCGGGGCTCACCGGGTACGTCAGTGAGGCGGGCATCGCCGGCAGCGGCCACGCCTCGACGTACCGGATCGGGATCCTCGCGCTGGCCGGCGCGCTGCTGCTGCTCGGCGCGGCGCTGCCTCCCGGGGTGTGGGCGGCGCCGGCGCTGCTCGCCACCGGTGCCGTGTGCACCGCCGTGTCCGGTGCGGTGACCTGCTCCGCCGGTTGCCCGCTGCCGCCGTTCGAAAACGCCACGACGGCGGATCTGGTGCACGGCGGCGCGAGCATCGTGGCGACCGCGTCGGTGGTCTTCGCCATGGTCACGCTCGCCGTGTCCGGGTCGGCCGGTCCGGCGGTGCGTCGGCTGGCGGGCGTGGCCGCTGCGCTGGCCCTGCCGCTCTGCGTCATGGTGGGGCTGGCGATGCTCGTGGTCGGCCGGGGCGCGGTGGTGGGTGTGCTGGAGCGGTTGATCCTCGCGCTCGCGGTGCTGTGGAGCCTGGCCACCGCGACCGCCCTGGCCCTGGCCCGCCGGTAGGGATGTAAGGAGCCTCACGCCGATGACTCCTTCCGATCAGCGGTAATCGGCGTATCGTCGGCGAACGATGACCAATGTCTGGGGCCTCACCGTCCGCCTGTATGTCGATCTCCGACTGCAGGCCAGCGGCATCTGTCCGGGCTAGCCGCGCTCACACGCCTACCCCGATCAGACCCGGACAATTGGATACATCCTCATGCCCTTCAGCCTGCGCAAGATTCCCTTCTCCGTGCAGATCCTGCTCGGCCTCGTGCTCGGCGTCGCGCTGGGCTTCCTGGCCCGCAGCAACGACCTGAGCTGGCTGACCAGCACCCTGCACACCGTCGGTGGCCTCTTCGTCCAGCTGCTCAAGCTGGCCGTGCCGCCGCTGGTCTTCACCGCCATCGTGGTCAGCGTGGTCAGCCTGCGCGGCGTTTCCAACGCCGCCCGGCTCGCGCTCAAGACCCTGATGTGGTTCGGCATCACCGCACTGGTCTCCGTCGCCATCGGCATCGGCCTCGGCCTGCTCACCAACCCGGGCAGGGGCGTGACCCTCGACCTGGGTGGCGCGACACCGCCGAAGAACACCGGCTCGTGGACCGACTTCCTCACCGGCATCGTGCCCACCAACCCGGTCGGGGCGTTCGTCGAGGGCAACGTCCTCCAGATCGTCTTCCTCGCCCTCGTCGTCGGTGCCGCGGCCCTGCTGGTCGGCGACGCCGCCGAGCCGTTCGTGGCGCTGAACCGCTCCCTGCTGGAGATCGTCCAGAAGGCCCTCTGGTGGGTCATCCGCCTCGCCCCGATCGGCACCCTCGGCCTGATCGGCAACGCCGTCGCCTCGTACGGCTGGGACCTGTTGGCCCCGCTCGCGAAGTTCACCACCGCCGTCTACGTCGGCTGCGCCATCGTGCTGTTCGTGGTCTACCCGCTGGTGCTGATCTTCGCCGGCCGTCTCAACCCGCTGCGCTTCTTCGCCGGCGCGTGGCCGGCGATCGAGCTGGCCTTCGTGTCCCGCTCCTCGGTCGGCACCATGCCGGTCACCCAGCGCTCCGTCGAGCGGCTCGGCGTGCCCCGCGAGTACGCCTCGTTCGCGGTGCCCTTCGGCGCCACCACGAAGATGGACGGTTGCGCCGCCATCTACCCGGCACTCGCCGCGATCTTCGTGGCCCAGGTGTTCGGCGTACAGCTCGGCGTCACCGACTACCTGCTGATCGCCTTCGTCTCGGTGGTCGGCTCGGCGGCCACCGCCGGCCTGACCGGCGCGATCGTGATGCTGACCCTGACCCTCAGCACGCTGGGCCTGCCACTGGCCGGCGCCGGCCTGCTGCTGGCCATCGACCCAATCCTGGACATGGTCCGCACCGCTACCAACGTGGCCGGACAGGCACTGGTGCCGACCGTGGTCGCCGCCCGCGAGGGCACCCTCGACCGGGTCGCGTACGAGTCCGCCGGTCGACGCGACCTGACCGACCCGGAGCCGGTCGCGGAGGCTCGGCCGAACCGGCACGACGAGCTGAACCCCGTTCCGGCCTGACCGGTCCACAGCGACGCAGACGGGCCCCTTCCCGGAGGGGCCCGTCTCCGTCTCCTTCGAGAGGATGACCCCATGAGTTCCCTCTTCACACCGCTGGCCCTGCGCGCGGTCACCCTGTCCAACCGGATCGCCATGGCGCCGATGTGCCAGTACTCCGCTGGACCGGACGGTCTGCCCACCGACTGGCACCTGATCCACCTCGGCAGCCGCGCGGTGGGTGGCGCCGGTCTGGTGCTGACCGAGGCGACCGCCGTGGTCCCCGAGGGCCGGATCAGCCCGCAGGACACCGGGCTGTGGTCCGGTGCGCACGTCGACGCGTGGCGGCCGGTGACCGCGTTCGTCGCCGCCCACGGCGCGGTGCCGGCCGTGCAGCTCGCGCACGCCGGGTTCAAGGCCTCCACGTACCGGCCGTGGGCACCGAACCGCGGCGGTGTGCCGGACGCCGAGGGTGGCTGGACGCCCGTCGCTCCCGACTCGGAGCCGTTCACCGCCGGATACCGGACGCCGACCACCCTCGACGCGGCGGGCATCACCGGAGTGGTCGAGGCGTTCGCGGCCGCCGCCGAGCGCGCGCTGGACGCCGGCTTCGCCGCCGTGGAGATCCACGCCGCGCACGGCTACCTGCTCAACGAGTTCCTCTCGCCGCTGACCAACCACCGCACCGACTCCTACGGTGGTGACCGGACCGCCCGGATGCGACTCACCCTGGAGGTGGCCCGCGCGGTGCGCGCCGCGGTCGGCGAGAACGTGCCGGTGCTGACCCGGATCTCCGCCACCGACTGGGTCGAGGGCGGCTGGACGATCGAGGACAGCGTGGTGCTCGCCGGAGAGCTGGCCGGCGTCGGCGTCGACCTGGTGGACGCGTCCTCCGGCGGCGTGAGCATGGACCAGCGCGTCCCGCTCGGCCCCGGCTACCAGGTGCCACTGGCCGCCCAGATCCGCCGCGAGGCCGGCGTGCCGACCGGCGCGGTGGGCCTCATCGTCGAGCCCGAGCACGCCGAGCAGATCGTCGCCAGCGGCGAGGCCGACCTGGTGCTGCTCGGCCGGGAGCTGCTGCGCGACCCGTACTGGCCGCGCCGGGCCGCCGCCAAGCTCGGCGTCGCGTACACCGGGCCCGCCCAGTACGCCCGCGCAGCCTGATCCCAAGCCGGTCGGGCGGCTGCCGTACCGCGCAGCCGCCCGACCGTCGACACCGCCGCCCGACCGTCAACCGGCCAGGTGCGACCAGTCGCCCTCCAGCTCCTGCCACGTTCCCTGCGCCGCCACCGCGCCGCCGAGCAACACCACCACGTGGTCGGCCCGGACCAACGCGGCGCGCTTCGCGGTCGAGCCGACCACGGTCACCCCGTGTCCGCGCAACGCCTGCCACAGCGCCAGCTCGGTCGTGACGTCCAGCGCCGACGACACGTCGTCGGCGACCAACAGTTCGGTACGCGGGGCCAGCGCCCGCGCCAGCGCCAACCGCTGCAGCTGCCCACCGGAGAGCCGGGTGCCCTTGTGGCCGATGAGCAGGCCGAGCCCCCCGCCGGCGGCGGCCAGGTCATGGTCGAGCTGGGCGGTGCTGACCGCCCCGGCCGCGTCCACCTGGTGCCCGAGCGCGATGTTGTCGGCCACCGTGCCGGAGAGCACCCGGGGCAACTGGCCGACGTAGCCGACCTGGTTGGGGCGCAGGAACAGCTCCGGCTCGGTGACCGGATCGCCGTTCCACGCCAGCTCGCCGGTGTGGTGCACGATCCCGGCCAACGCCCGCAGCAGCGAGGACTTGCCCGACCCCACCGGCCCGACGACCAGCACCAACTGCCCACGCTGCACGGTCAGGTCCACATCCCGGACGGCGACCGTACCGTCGGAGTGCACCACCCCGAAACCGCGCAGCTCCAGCCGGCGCAGCGGGTGCCGGGGCGGCATGGTCGGCGCGGGTGCCGTCCCGGCGGCCAGGTCGACCGCCGGCACCCCCGCGGAGTACGCGTTCACCCCGGTCATCGCCACCGTGCGTCGGGTCCAGACCCGCGCGGAGGGCAGCTGGGAGATCAGCGACGCCGTTGTCCAGGCGAACCAGCGGGCCGCGCCCAGGGTGGAGACGGCCACCAGCACCGCCCCGGCGGAGAGTCCGCCGCTCAGGTAGAGCGCCCACGCGCCGATCGGCAACAGCCCGCTGGCCACCGACGGCGTGGAGCGCGACCACACCTGCACCGAGATCTCCCGCCGCTGCCGGTCGCTGCGCAGCACGTCCAGGTCCGCCAGGTGGCGGAGAACCGCCGTGGTCGCGCCGGCGAGCTTCACCGTCCGCGCCGCGGAGAGCGCGGAGACCAGCGCCGTGGCGAAGGCGGCCCGCGCCGTCACCGTCGCCCGGGCCGCACGTTCGAGCTTCGGCCCGAACAGCGTCGCGGCCAGCCCGGAGACGACCATCGTGCCGAGGAAGAACAGCCCGGGTACGACGCTGCCGGTGACCGCCGTCATGGCGACCACCAGGACCAGCGCGACTGCCTGGTCCAGCACGTTGTCAGCGAGTTGGACGACCCGCTCGGTGTCGCCGCCCTGCGCCACCACCTCGGCCGGGGTGTGCGAGCTGACCCGGCGCGGCCCGGTCTGGCCGTGCACCAGGCGCAGGCCGATCCGCAGCATCTGCCGCACCCACCACTGCGGGAACCAGACGTGGGTGTAGTACGGCAGCGGCAGGGTGACCAGCAGCCCGGCGGCGATCCCCACCGCCGGCAGGTACGGGTTACCGGTCCCGTCGACCACGTCGGCCCAGAGCCAGGGCAGCACCGGGCCGTCCAGCCCCAACAGGCTGAGCCCGAGGAACAGCACGATCGCGGCCAGCCCGTACCGGGGATCGTTGGTGCAGAGCCGGACGATCTCCCGCAGCGTCCGGGCCGGCGGCACGGGCGGCAGTGGCGGCGGGTCGGCACGGGTCGGCCCGACCGGCTCGGCCGGCTCGGCCGGCCCACCCGGCTTGACGGGTTCGGTCGCCGGCTCGCTCGGCCAGGCGTCGGCCGGGTCGGGGCCGACCAGCAGGTCGGTGCCGGCGCCGGTGCGGCCGGCCGGCGCCACCGCGGCGTACGCGGCGGCGTGACTCGTCGCCAGCAGCTCGGCGAAGCGCGTCGATGTCTCCAACGGGCCGGCCTCGACCACCGCACCGTCGGCCAGCACCACCACCTCGTCACAGCGGCGCACGGAGGAGAGTCGGTGCGCGATGACGATCCCGATCCGGTCGCGCAGCAGTCGTTCGGTGGCCCGCTGCACCCGTGCCTCGGTGACCGGGTCCAGCCGCGCGGTGGCCTCGTCGAGAATCACCACGTGCGGGTCACGGACCAGGATCCGGGCGAACGCCACCAGTTGCTCCTGACCGGCGGAGAGCACGTGCCCGCCCTCCCCCAGCCGGGTCGCCAACCCGTCCGGCAGCTCCGCGATCCAGCCGGCCAGGCCCAGCTCGTTCAGCGCCTGGGCCGCCGCGTCGAGCAACGCCGGGTCGAAGAGCGCGACGTTCTCGGCGAGCGTCCCGGCCAGGATCTCGGTGCGCTGCGGTACCAGCGCCACCCAGCGGCGCAGCTGCTCGACGTCGAGGTCGCACAGGTCGGTGCCGCCGAGGAAGACCGTTCCCGGCGGCACGTCGACCGCCCTGGTGAGCACCTTCGCCAGAGTCGACTTGCCCGAACCGGTCCGCCCGATCAGGGCGTACGAGCGGCCTCGCGCGAAGGTGAGGCTGAGCCCGCGCAGCGCGGCCCCCCGGCCACTCTCCGGGCCGCTCACCTGGTACCCGAACGTCAGGTCGCGGATGCGCAGGTCACCGTCGGTCGGGCTGGCTCCGCCGACGGGCTCCTGCCGGGCCTTCTGGAGCAACTGCACCCGGGCCCACGCGCCGAGAGCCTCCTGAATCTCCGGCACCATCCGGCTGACATGTTCCGCGGTGGCCCCGAAGGCCAGGGCGAGCAGCCAGATGGCGGTGAGCCGGGCGGCGTCGACCCGGTCGGTGGCGAACGCCCAGGCCCCGCCGAGCACCACCACGCCGATGCCGGCCCGAATCGTCGCGGTGGCGGCCGTGGCCACCCGGGCGGACAACACCCAGACCAGGTGGCCCCGGGACAGCACGGCGGCGGCGCGCCGGGCGTACAGCCGCAGCACGTACGGCCGGGCCAGGCTGGTCCGTACGTCGTCCTGGCCGTGCACCGCCTCCTCCATCACCGCGGCCAGGTCGGACCACGCCTCCTCCTCAGCCATCCGGGCCGGGCCGATCCTCGCCGTGGGCTTGCGCAGTCCGGCCGCGAGCACCACCGTGAGCAGCAGCATCGCGATCCCGGCCGGCCACCACACGGCCAGCGCGACGACCATCGACAGCAGCCCGACGCAGAGGCCCTGGGCGAGCCGGGTGCCCTGGTTACGGACCGCCGACGCCACCTGGTAGACATCCCCGTCGATGCGGTCGAGCAGCTCGCCCACCGGGGTGGTCTCCAGGGTGGGCAGGTCCTGCCCGAGCGCGACGCGGCAGAGCCGGCGGCGCACGTCGGCGGACCAGTCGGCGGTCAGGCCGGCCATCAGCAGGCTCACCGCGAGGTCGCTGAGGACCACGGCGACCAGCGCCGCGGCCAGCACGGCGAAGAAGCCGGCCGAGCGGTGCACCAGCACCGCCCCGGCCAGCGCCGACGCGCCCGCCTGACCGACGGCGCCGAGCACGATCAGAATGGCCACGATCGTCATACGACGTGTCGAGGTGCCCCACAGATCACGGAGCAGGCGCATTGGTGTCCCTCCGGACGTCAGTGGCGGCGAACCCAGCGTGCCGGTACGGAGCGGGTCAACTCAACCGATTTACGGCTTTGAGCAGGGCCTCAGTCACGCCGACAACTCGCGCGACGCCGAGCGGCGCCCGGCGACCTCCCCGACCGAACGATCGCCTGGCGGGCCGGCCTGCGCACCCGGGCCGACGACGAGGACCCGCGGTTGTCCCTGGCGGTGCTGGACGTGTGCGGGGCGCCCACGCTGACCGCGCGGGTGGTGTCGATCACCAGGCCACTGACCCCAGGGCCGAGACGCCCAGGGCTCCCCCTCCACGACCAGGAAGCGAGATGTCCGACTCCGCGTTGGATCAACCCGGACCGGGGACACTGACCCAGACAAGGCCTTTCGTCCGAAATATGCGACTCTGGCCCACGACGGCACGATCGGCCCTCTTGATCGACTCGGCTTGGTGAATGTCGGGGTGTTGGGCCGCACCGGATGCCCCGACATCAACGAAGTCGAGTTGATCACGCGGATCAGGATGGTCTGAGGGCGCGCCCGGCCAGGCCCCTGGGTGGTTTGTCCGGTTGAGCACCCGACTGGGGTGTGACCGGTGGCACCTGTGGCCTGGAATCATGGCCGGGTCGGGGTCGTTACACACCCTGACGATCGCAGCACCACCGGCCCGCCGCCCGCCCCCCGGGGTTGGAATGCCGGGCCTCGTGCGGTCGTTACAGTCCCCACGAACGACCGCCCGGCCGCGCTGCCACTCGGCGCATGGGCCCGGGAATGACCCCCGACCCCCGGTCGTTACACACAGACCCGGCGCCACGAGCCCTCCGCTCGTAGGCCGCCGACCCCGGCGCCGAGACACAGCGTAGGCGCCGACCCTCTTGAAGACTTTTCCCTTGGATTTGATGCGCCCGGACGAGGTGCTCACCCTGCTGGTGCCGACCCCCTATCGGCGCGTGCGGGTGTCCTTACCCCCGAAGGAGCTAACCCTCATGAACACGATCATTCGTAAGAGCATGCTGTCCGTTGCTGGTCTCGCGTTCGCCGGTGGTGTCTTCGCCGGTCCGATCGCCGCCCACGCCGCCACCCCGGTCGATGCCAAGCCGGTCGCGGTCGCCATGCAGACGGCACCCAAGCCGCAGGGCGACCAGTCGCACATCACCCTCAACGACGAGCAGACCGCCAACGTCAAGGCGATCATCGCCGCCACGAAGAAGGCCGGGATGCCCGAGCGGGCCGCGGTCATCTCCATCGCGACGAGCCTGCAGGAGTCGAAGCTGGAGAACCTGGGCCACCTCGGCGACATGAACGACCACGACTCGCTGGGCCTGTTCCAGCAGCGCCCGTCCTCGGGTTGGGGTACGCCGGAACAGATCACCGACCCCGCCTACTCCACGACCGCGTTCCTCAAGGGCCTCAAGCAGGTCGACGGGTGGCAGGACATGCCCCTGACCGACGCCGCGCAGACCGTCCAGGTCTCCGCCTACCCGGACGCGTACGCCCAGTGGGAGCAGCAGGCCACCGACCTGGTCGCCCAGCACTGGAACAGCTGACCCACCGCACAACACCAACCACCGACTGGCCGGCACCCCACACCCGGGGTGCCGGCCAGCGGCATATCCACGACCTGAACGCGAAGAGTGGGCCGCCTGCGACAACCGGCGGTCAGAAGAGGACCGTGGCGAGAGTGCCGACGGGCTGGAAGCCGCAGCGCTCGTAGACCCGGCGGGCCGGGAGGTTGAAGTCGTTGACGTACAGGCTGACCGTGGGGGCGACCCGCAACAGCGCGTCGCGGACCACCGCTGCCATGGCGGCCGTGGCGATCCCGCGACCCCGCCACTCCGGCGCCACCCAGACGCCCTGGACCTGCGCCGTCCGCTTGGTCACCACGGCCAACTCGGCCTTGAACACGACCTTGCCGTCGACGAAACGGGCGTACGCCCGACCGGCCCGAACCAGGTCGTTGACCCGCCGTCGGTAGCTGCGCCCGCCGTCCTCGGCCAGCGGGGAGACGCCGACCTCCTCGGTGTACATGGCCACCGCCGCTGGGAAGAGCCGGTCGACCTCGCCGGAGCGGACCTGACGCACCTCCGGGTCGCCCGGCACGGACGGCAGAGTGTCGGCGGCGAGCAGTGGCTGGTTGGGGCGGACGTCTCGGGCTGGCCCCCAGGTGTCGGAGAGCCGGTCCCAGAGACCGAGGACGGCGTCAGCCCGGCCGACGATCGAGGAGCAGAGCCGCTCCTCACCCGCGAGCAGGTCGGCGAAGGCCGCCACCGCGGCGTCGGTCGCCAGGACCGGGGTCAGGTTGCCGCCGAGCCAGCAGAGCGATTCCAGGTTGCGCCGGGTGCCGTACCCCAGGATTCTGCCCTCGGCCCGCCACCAGGAGAGCCCGCGCGCGGCGATCCGCTCGGCGACCTGCGCGCCCGCGAACGGGTCATGGTCGAGAAGTCGCTCGACCGCGCGGCGCTCCGATTCCCCCAGTTGGCGTACCGGCACCGTCAGCACGACTATCAGCCTGCCAGATCGACCCCCTGCTCCGCCGGTCGAGTGACGAGGCCGGCACCGGTTCTGCGGGTTCGCTGATCGGCCGGGTCCGCCCGGCCCATCGGACGACCGGGGGCACCAGCGCACCGAGCAGGAGAAACAGGGCACCGAGCACGAGCCAGCCCGGTACGCCCCAGCCGAGCGCGAGGGTGGTCACCACCACCGGCGCAAGCATCTTGCCCAGTTCGTAGCCCATGCCGTACGCCCCCTGGTACTGGCCCTGGGCATCCGGTGGCGCCAGCCCGAAGGAGATCCCCCAGCCGGCGGCGGAGTGCCACAGCTCCCCGGTCACGTGCGCGAGCGCCCCGACGCCGAGCAGGCCCACGGCGCCGGCGGTGGGCAGCGCTCCGCTGGCGGCGAAGAGTACGCAGGCCAGGGCGATCGCCACGCCCGCTCGACGGGCGGCGCGGGCGGCTCCGGACAGGGTGGCGGCGCTCCGCGCGGCACGTACCTGCAGGAGCACCACCAGCACGGTGTTGACCAGCGTCAACGCGGAGATCATCCAGGCGGGTGCCTGGGTGTGTTCGGCGATCCACAGCGGCAGGGCGATGGTGAGGAGGCTGAAGTGCATGGACATCAGCCCGTCGACCAGGGTGAAGGCGAGGAACGGTCGGTCCCGCAGGGCGATCAGCCGGGGACCGTGCGTCGGGGCGGCGACCGGGGCGACGGTGGGCAGGCGGACGAAGACCGCCGCTGCGGCCAGTGATGCCGCCGCCGCGGTCAGGATCAGCGCGACGTACCCGGTTCGCGTGTCGGCGGCGATGGCGAAGCCGCCGAGGACTGCACCGACGGAGATCCCGACGTTGGTGGTGGCCCGCAGGTAGGCGCGGGTGCGTACCCGCTGGTCGGCCGGGATCGCTCCGGCGATCAGCGCGCCCCGGGCCCCGCGCTCGATCGCGTCGGCGAGGGCCGTGGCGGCTCCCACCAGTACGAACGTGGGGAACGAACGGACGGCGATCAGGCCGATGGTCAACGTGCCGGCGGCGAACAGCGCGCCGACCTGCACGCCGCGTGGGCCGACGCGGTCGGCCAGGTAGCCGCTCGGTGTACTGGCCAGCACACCGATCAGCGCCGAGATGGTCAGCCCGACGCCGACCTGGGTCGCCGACAGGCCGACCGACCGGGTGAGGAAGAGCGCACTCGCGACGAGCCAGAGGCCCCGTCCGACGGTCTTGACCAGGGTGCCGAGGGTGAGGACCCGGGCGGGGCCCGGCGGGGGAAGCAGGCGCATGACCGACACCCTAGCAAGACGTACGTACGGTTTGTAAGCAACGGGTTGTCGACGATGCATTGCCGATATATCGTTGATGCATCAGCGACAGTACGAAGAAGAGGAGAACCCGATGAGGTTCCATCGACAGCACCACGCGATGCACGAGGCCCGGATGCGGGGGTTCGGCTTCCCGCCGATCCCGCCCGGCCATGGCCACGAGCACGGGCACGGCGGCCCCTGGGGCGGTCGGGGCCGGGGACGGAGCCGGGGCCGACGCCCCAACGTCCGAGCCTCCGTGTTGGCCCTGCTCACCGAGCGGCCGATGCACGGCTACGAGATGATCCAGGAGATCGACTCCCGCACCGGCGGCGCGTGGCGGCCGAGCCCGGGCTCGATCTACCCGACCCTCCAGCTACTGGAGGACGAGGGCGTGATCGTGGCCAGCACGGAGGAGTCCGGTGGCGGGCGGAAGCGGTTCACGGTCACCGAAGCCGGTCAGGCGGAGGCCACCGAGGCCGCGCAGACCCCGCCGTGGGCGGACGTCGCCCAGGGCACGGTGAGCAGTTGGCACGACATCCGCGACTCCGGCGCGCAGGCGATGAACGCCCTGCGTCAGGTCATGATGAACGGCACCGACGACCAGCGCGAGCGGGCCGCCCAGGTGCTCGACGAGACCCGGCGCAAGCTGTACGCGATCCTCGCCGAATCCGAGTGACGCGACCCGGCACCACAGCACCGGAGACAACGAAAAGCGGCCGTTCCCCGCGGGGGACGGCCGCTTTCTCGCGAGCGATGGATCAGTGCACGGTGACGGTCGGGCCGGTGACCAGCCCGCGCAACTCCTCGGGAAGCTCGGCGCCCATCTCGTCGGCGATCCGCAGCGCCTCCTCGATCAGCGTCTCCACGATCTGTGCCTCGGGAACCGTCTTGACGACCTTGCCCTTGACGAAGATCTGACCCTTGCCGTTGCCGGAGGCGACGCCGAGGTCGGCCTCGCGAGCCTCGCCCGGACCGTTGACGACGCAGCCCATCACCGCCACCCGCAGCGGCACCGGCAGTCCTTCCAGACCGGCGGTGACCTCCTCGGCGAGCTTGTAGACGTCCACCTGGGCCCGCCCGCAGGACGGGCAGGAGACGATCTCGAGGCCCCGCTCACGCAGGCCCAGCGACTCCAGGATCTGGTTGCCGACCTTGATCTCCTCCACCGGCGGGGCGGACAGCGACACCCGGATGGTGTCGCCGATCCCCTCGGCGAGCAGGGCGCCGAAGGCCACCGCCGACTTGATGGTGCCCTGGAAGGCCGGACCGGCCTCGGTGACACCCAGGTGCAGCGGGTAGTCGCACTGCTCAGCGAGCTGCCGGTACGCCCGGATCATCACGACCGGGTCGTTGTGCTTGACCGAGATCTTGATGTCCCGGAAGCCGTGCTCCTCGAACAGCGAGCACTCCCACAGCGCCGACTCGACAAGCGCCTCGGCGGTGGCCTTGCCGTACTTGGCCAGCAGCCGCTTGTCCAGTGAACCGGCGTTGACGCCGATCCGGATCGGCGTACCGGCCGCCGAGGCCGCTGCCGCGATCTCCTTGACCTTGTCGTCGAACTGGCGGATGTTGCCCGGGTTGACCCGGACCGCCGCGCAACCGGCGTCGATCGCGGCGAAGACGTACTTGGGCTGGAAGTGGATGTCGGCGATCACCGGGATCTGCGACTTCTTGGCGATCGCCGGCAGGGCCTCGACGTCGTCCTGGGACGGCACGGCCACCCGGACGATCTGGCAGCCGGACGCGGTCAGCTCGGCGATCTGCTGGAGGGTGGCGTTGACGTCGGAGGTGAGGGTCGTGGTCATCGACTGCACGGACACCGGCGCACCGCCACCGACCGGCACCGAACCGACCATGATCTGGCGGCTGGCCCGGCGGGGAGCGAGCGGCGGGGGCGGCACGGCGGGCATACCGAGACTGATAGCGGTCACTTCAGGCACTCACCTTGGGAAGAGCGTGATGGGGTTGACGACGTCAGCGGCGATCGTCAGCAGCGTGAACGCGCCACCGATCAGGATCACCGCGTACGTGAAGGGCATCAGTTTGAGGTAGTCGACCCGGCCGGGGTCGGCCCGGCCGATCCGTGCGTAGACCCAGGAACGGGCCCGCTCGAACCAGGCGATGGCGATGTGGCCGCCGTCCACCGGGAGCAGCGGCAGCAGGTTGAACACGCCGATGAAGAAGTTCAGCGACACGAAGAGCATGAAGAAGACCAGCCAGGCGTTGTTCTCCACCGCCTCGCCGCCGAGTCGGCTGGCGCCGACCACGCTGATCGGGGTGTCGACGTCCCGCTCGCCGCCGGTGAGGGCGGTCCACAGGGCGGGGACCTTCTGCGGGAGGCGCTGGAGCGCCTGGACGGTGCCGACGGCCAGCTGACCGGTGAAGTCGGCGGTGGCGCCGAAGGCGCCGATCGGCCCGTACGTCACCCGGGTGGGCGTGCTGGGGACGAGGCCGACGCCGAGCGCGGCCACCGGCGCGGCGGCGCCGGTCGGGTCGTCCAGCGGCGGACGCTGGGTCTGCGCGAGCACCGTGCTGGTGGTGCCCGGCTGCCCGTCGCGGACGTACGCGATCTGCGCGGTGTCGCCCGGCTTGAGCCCGCGCAGCGTGGTGAGCAGGTCGCCGTAGGAGCCGATCGGGGTGCCGTTGACCGAGGTGATCCGGTCACCGTCGCGCAGTTGCGCCTGGGCGGCCGGGCTGGCCGCGTCGGCGGGGGTGCACGCGCGCACGGCGTTCTCCGGCACCACGCACGGGCTGAGCTGGATCACCGCGGGCTCCTGGCGGGCCTGCGCGTCCGTGGTCGGGAAGTCCGGGTTGGGCAGGCCGGCGGAGACGGCGAGGATCCAGATCGTGATCAGGGCGAGCGCGAAGTGCGTGATCGACCCGGCGGCCATCACGATCGTCCGCTTCCAGACGGGGTAACGCCACATCACCCGCGACTCGTCGCCCGGCTCGACGTCGTCGTCCTGCGGGGTCATCCCGACGATCTTGCAGAAGCCGCCGAGCGGGATGCCCTTGACGCCGTACTCGGTCTCACCCCGCTTGAACGACCAGAGGGTGGGGCCGAAACCGACGAAGAACCTCGTGACCTTCATCCCGAACGCCTTGGCGGTCACCATGTGACCCGCCTCATGCAGGCTTACCGAGATGAGGATGGCCAGGGCGAAGAGGACCACCCCGAGCAGGTACGACATCAAGCTCCTTCCACCGAACCCGCGATGATCTCCTGCGCGTGCGCGCGTGCCCACGACTCGGCCGCGAGCACGTCCTCGACGGTACCTGGTTCGTCGAAGTCCGGAGCGTCCTCCAACACGCGTTCGAGGGTGTCGACGATCCCGAGGAACGGCAGCCGGCCCGCCACGAACGCCGCCACGCACTCCTCGTTCGCCGCGTTGTAGATCGCCGGGCGGCTGCGCCCGGCCTCCCCCGCGGCCTTGGCCAGCGCGACGGCCGGGAACGCCTCGTCGTCCAGCGGCGCGAACTCCCAGGTGTGCGCGGCCGTCCAGTCGACGGCGGCGGCGGCCTCCGGCACCCGGTCCGGCCAGCCGATGCCGAGCGCGATCGGCAGTCGCATGTCCGGTGGACTGGCCTGCGCGATCGTCGACCCGTCGACGAACTCGACCATCGAGTGGATCACCGACTGCGGGTGCACCATCACGGTGATGTCGGCGTACGGCACGTCGAACAGCTCGTGCGCCTCGATCACCTCCAAGGCCTTGTTGACCATCGTGGCGGAGTTGATCGTGACGACCGGCCCCATGTTCCAGGTCGGGTGCGCGAGGGCCTGCTCGGGTGTGACCTGCGTCAACTCGTCGCGCCGCCGACCCCGGAACGGGCCGCCACTGGCCGTCACGATCAGCCGGCGCACCTCGCCGCGCGAACCGGAGCGCAGGCACTGGGCCAGCGCCGAGTGCTCCGAGTCGACCGGGACGATCTGCCCCGGCCGCGTCACCGCGGCCTTGACCAGCGGGCCGCCGGCGACGAGAGACTCCTTGTTGGCCAGCGCGAGGGTACGACCACCGCGCAGCGCGGCCAGCGTAGGAGCGAGGCCCAACGAGCCGACCACCCCGTTGAGCACGATCTCGCACGGCCACTGGGCCAGCTCGGTCATCGCGTCCGGCCCGGCCACGATCTTGGGAAGCTTGAAGTCGCCGGTGGCCCAGCCGCGCCGGCTCGCCTCGGCGTAGAACGCGAGTTGGAGGTCCTGCGCGGCCGACGCCTTGGCCACCCCGACCGCCTCGACGCCCAACTCCAGGGCCTGCGCGGCGAGCAGCTCGACGTTGCCGCCGCCCGCACCGACCGCGACCACCCGGAACCGGTCCGGGTTGCGCCGGACGATGTCGATGGCCTGCGTGCCGATCGAGCCGGTGGACCCGAGCAGGACGAGGTCGCGGGGGGAAGTCACCCGGCCATTGTTCCCCACCGCCGCTGTACGCCCACTGGGAGCCTCAGCCCTCGCCGCCCACCTGCAGATCGGCGACCCCGTCGGTTGATGATCGACTCGCGTTCACGAATTTCGGGGTATCCGCAGCACCCGGACACCCCGACATCCGTGAAATCGTGTCGATCAAGCCGACGGGCGGTTGACCGGGGGCCGCCGGAGCGGCCCCCGGTCAGCGCTAGCCGCCGTTGATGACGAACTGCGAGCCCGGCTGGATGACGATGTTGCCGTCGGCCGAGTTGGTGATGGTCACGTTGGTCAGGTTGGCGTTGCCGCGCGCGCCGCTCATCGCGAGGATGCCGGCACCGTTGTTGGACTTGTCGATCCGCACGTTGGTGATGGCGACGTTCGGCATGTTGCCGCCGCCGTTCTTGAACTGGATGCCGTCGTAGGTCGAGTCGATGATGTCGGTGTCGCGGATCGTGACGCCGACGATGTCCCTGGTGGCGGGGAAGAGGGTGATGGCGCCGAACTCCTGGTCCTCGTTCCAGAAGGCGCCACCGGTGCGGTAGAGCCCGTTGTTGGCGATCAGCGTCGTCCCGGAGAAGGGCAGCGGGTCGTGGTCGGTCGCCAGCATGATGCCCGGGTAGTTCGCGGTGTCGTAGACCAGGTTGTTCTCGATCGAGTTGTCGTAGCCGCCGTAGATGGCGATGCCGTTCGCCCGCCAGGGCAACTGGATGGTGTTGTTGACGAAGTGGTTGTCGTGGGCGATGTCGACGTTGCGGTCCTTGACGTACGGGTTGGCCCAGACGGCGAGCGCGTCGTCACCGGTGGTGCGGAACGACGAGTTGAACACCCGCGAGTTGCGCGTGCCGTTGCTGAAGTTGATGCCGTCGGCGTACGTGTTGCGGATCCGCATGCCGGTGAACTCCAGCCCGTCGGCCGGCCCCCACAGGTCAGGGATGTTGTCGTAGTCGCGGCCCACCCACACACCCACGTTGGCGTGCTCGATCCAGACGTTGCTGATCCGGGTGCCGGTGCCGAACCGACCGTTCAGACCCACGCCACCCTCGGCGTTGCCGTCACCGCCACGGATCCGGCCCGAGCCGAAGATGGCGATGTCGGAGATCTGGGTGTTCTTGTCGATGTCGAAGCCGAAGTTGCCCTCGTGCGGGTGGTTGATGCCGCCCACCACGTTCTGCGGCTCGGTCAGCGTGTAGAGCTGCGAGTGCCACATGCCGGCGCCCCGGATGGTGACGTTGCTGATGCCGACCTGGTTGTGCGTACCCCGGTTCAGTGGGTCGTCGGTCAGGATCTTCTGCTCCTGCCGCCACTGGCCGGCGGGGATCCAGACGCAGCTGATGACGCCGTTCTGGTCGTCGGTCACGGCCCGCTGGATGGCGGCGGTGTCGTCGAGCCCGTCGTTCGGGATCGCACCGTACGACGTGATCGAGGTGCAGCCGGCCGGCTGGCTCGCCGCCGGTGCCACCTGCTCCAGGTCGATCATGTCGATGACGTAGAACGAGGCGTTGTCACCCGCATCGCGCTGCAACTTGAACCGGGTGCCAGCCGGGTACGACTGCGCCAGCAGCGCGTTCGACTCGTCGAACAGCCGTCGGGCGTCGGCCTGCGGGGTGTTGGTCAGCGCCTCCGGCCCGTCGGTGTTGCCGTAGAGCCAGCTGTGCCTGGACGACAGGGTCAGCTTCCGGGAGAAGACGTCGTTGACGTAGAGGCTGATCGTCGCCTCGATGCCACCGCCACCGGGAGCGTCCGGGATGGAGTTACGCACCACGATCGCGTTGGCGGCGTTCGCCGAGGTGAACTCGACGAACTGGCCGGTGCTGTTCAGGCGTACCGACTTGCGGCCCGAGGACTCGGTCGCGAAGTTGGTGTGACCGAAGGTGCGCAGCGGGTCGGTCTCCAGCAGCGTGCCCTGGTAGCGGCCGGCCTCGGCCTCGTACGAGACGTACGGGACCGCTGCCCCACGCCCGACCACGATCGACTGGCTGAACGCGTTGTTGCTCTCGTTGGTCTCGGTGACCGCGTTTGTCGCGTCGGCGGTGGCGGTGATGGTGGCGCCGCCGCTCGTCGCCGTCCAACTGCCGGTGACGGCCACGTTGACCGTCGCGCCGGCCGCGATCGAGGCGGTGGTGGTGTTGAGGGTGGAGCCGCCCACCACCAACCGGGTGACCGTGGTCGCGCCGGTCGCGCTGGTGCCGCGGTTGCGGACCGCCACGGTGAAGGTGACGGACGCCCCGACGGCCGGGTTCGGCGGGTTGGAGGCGATGCCGAGCACCTCGAGGTCAGGGCCGGGGGCCTGCGCGACCACCAGTGGTGCGGGTGCGGTGAGACTGTTGTTGCCGTTGTTCTGCTCGACGATCGTGTTGGTCGGGTCGACCACCGCCGAGACGGCGTAGCTGCCCATCGGGCGGGTGCCGGCGTTGAACGACACGGTGGTCGAGGCGCCCGCGCTGAGCGCGCCCACCGTGGCGCTGCCGACGACCGCGCCGGCCAGGCTGAAGTTCAGCGTGGTGGCACCGGCGGCCGCTGACCCGATGTTCTGCACCACGGCCGAGAGGGTGACCGGGCTGACCTCGCTGGGCGACGTCGGCGACCAGGTCACCGAGTTGACGACCAGGTCCGGGTTGGGCGCCGGCGTTCCGCACACCTCAAGCTCGGCCACCTGTCCGGACGGGGCGCCGGTGTTGCCGGTGAACCGCAGCTGCACGTCCGCGGTGGTCGCGGTGACCGGGATGCTCACCACGTTGGTGCCCTGGACGAACTGGTAACTCGCCGCCGACACCAGACTGGTGTACGCGGACGCGGCCTGGTCGCGGCCCAGGATCTGGATGGTCTGGGTACGGGTGCCCCACGCCGGGTCGGGGTTGAGCTTGACGGTGACGCCGCTGATGGAGTGGTTGGCGCCCAGCGCCACGGTCAGGTTCTGCGGGTAGCTCGGCGCGCCTTCCCAGTAGGTGGTGAGCTGCCCGTCGTTCGCCTTCTCAGGGGTGAAGCTGAAGGTGGAGCCGCTCGCCGTCATGCTCTTGCCCTGCGCCACGTTGGTGCAGGCCGGCGGGTTGCTACCGGTCCGGGTCACCGTGTTGCTGCTGCCGGACAGGTTGCCGGCGCCGTCGCGGGCGCGGACGAAGTACGACACGGTCGCCGTCGCCGGCTGGGTGTCCTGGTAGGTGAGGACGGTGCCCAGCGTCGCGATCAGGTTGCCGCCCCGGTAGACGTTGTAGCCGGCCAGGCCGCTGCCGCCGGTGTCGGTGGACGCGCCCCAGTTCAGCGTGATCGTGCTGCCCGACGTGCTGTGCGACAGCGTGCCCGGGACGCTCGGCGCGGTGGTGTCACCGCTGCCGGTGCGGGTCACCGTGTTGCTGTTGCCGGACAGGTTGCCGGCGCCGTCGCGCGCCCGGACGAAGTACGACACGGTCGCCGTGGCCGGCTGCGTGTCGTTGAAGGTGGTCACGTTGCCGATGGACTGGAGGAACGCGCCGTTGCGGTAGACGTCGTAGCCGGCGATGCCGCTGCCGCCCGCGTTGTCGGTCGACGCGACCCAGTTCAGGCTGATGGTGGTGCCCGACTGGGTGTAGGACAGGTTGCCCGGCACGCTCGGCGCGGTGGTGTCCGGGGTGGTGCCGCCGCTGCCGTACACCTCCAGCTCAGACAGTTGCCCGGCCGGCCAGCCGCTGTTCGCGGTGATGGTGATGCGGACGTAGCGGGTGGCGGTCTGACTGAAGTTGATCGTGACCGTGCTCGCGCTCGCCGGGTTGAACGTGTACGTCTGCGACCCGACCAGGTCGGTAAACGACGAACCGGTCGCGCTGCCCTGCACGCTCAACGTCTGCGTACGTGTCGCCCAACCGGAGGTCGGCAGCTTCAGCACGACCTGGTTGACGCTCTGCGATGAGCCGAGATCGACCTGCACCCACTCCGGGAAGGAGTTGTTGACGCTCTCCCAGTAGCTGCCCGCGTTGCCGTCGACGACCTTCGACGAGTCGTACACGTCGGCGTGGCCGCTCTCCTGGGTGGGGCGGCCCTGGGCGAGGTTGGTGGCCGCCGGGGCGAAACCGGTGCTCGGCGCGGCTGCCGTGTCGGCGGGGCGGGCTGCGCCGGCCGGGTTCGCGACCGCGGTCGCCCCTGCCGTGGCGATCAGCGTGGCCGCGGCTGTCGCCGCCACCATCCTGAACAGATTCGTTCGTCTCATCACTGTCCTTGTCGTCGGGGGACGGTTGCCGCGGATGGCGTGATCCGCGGCGTGGGGGCGTGCGTCGGCGCAGCGCCGGCTCACGGGTGGGCGCGAGCCGCGCTGGTGTCGTCGGGTGCCGGCGAGGCGAGGTGGTGGTGGCGGGAACGGGGGAAGAAACCGCCGCAGAAGTGGATCCGCTGGAATTTGCGGCCGAGTGCAAGGAATCAAGCACGCCTTTGTCGAGATCTTGCACTACGTTGACCAAAGATTACTGACGTGCTACGAGTGCGTCAACACTTCGACCACGGTGACTATCGACGGCGTTGGCTGTCTGGGGTCGACTGCGGATCCGCGCACCATCGCGGAAACCGCTGTCTCCCAACGAGACAGAGGCAGCAACGTCGGTGACGTTGCTGCCTCCGCGTGCTCGGTGGTCAGTCGGTCGGCGCCGTCAGGACGAAGGTCTCCACCTCCTCGCCGCCGTACCAGTCGGTGCGCCGGCCCACGTGCGTCATGCCGAGACGCCGGCAGACCGCCATCGACGCCTCGTTGCCCGGCGACACGACCGCGTAGATCTCCGTGGTGCCGGTGGCGAACTCCCGTGCGACGAGCGCACGCCCCGCCTCGGTGGCATAGCCGTGCCCCCACGAATCCGGGTGCAGGTGCCAGCCCACCTCGATGTCCTCGGTGCGCACCGCCTCGTCTCGCCCCGGCAGCGGCTTGAGCAACGCCGTACCCACCACCAGGCCGGTCTCGCGTACCTCGATCGCCCAGGTGCCGTACCGGCCGTCGTCGGCGGCGTGCCGGTCTTGCCAACTCCGCAGGCGCTCGGCGGCCTGCGCCGGGTCGGTCAGCGGCAGACCCGGTGACACGCCCAGCCAGCGGGCGATCTCCGGACGGGAGTAGATGTCGTAGATCCGGGCCAGGTCGGCCGGATCGTCGGTCCAGTCGCGCAGGATCAGGCGTTCGGTGGTGAGAACAGTCATGATCGGCGATCTTAAGGAGTGACGGTCACGACGATAGGGAAAGAAACCACGATGGGCGGCGCATGGCAGCGGGCGAAGCGGATCAGCGGCGCCGCGCTCCGCCCCGTGCGCGGGCGAGACCTGTCGCTGCACGCCGCCGCGATCACCTTCTACGGGGCCATCGCCATCGTTCCGGTCGCCCTGCTGGCGATCTGGCTCTCCGCGCTGGCGGCCGGGGCCGACCGGGTACGTCGGCTCACCGCGTACGCCGTGGAGGCCCTGCCCACCGCGATCGGCGCGCCCCGGGCGGTGGACGCGCTGGTCGACGCCGGGGTGGAGTTGACGCCGTTGCTGGCGCTGGCCGCACTGCTGCCCGCGTCGCTGTACGGCGAGGGCCTGCGCCGGGCGTTCGTCTCGGTGGCCGAGCCCCACTCCGACGAGCATCTGGTGGGTTGGCGGGGCCGGCTCCTGCTGCTGCCGCTGCTCGCGCCGGCCCCGGCGCTGCTGCTGTCGATCCTGCTGGCGCTGCCGCTCACCACCCGCCTGGTACGCCAGGGCGGCTGGGTCGGCGCACTGGGCGTCGTGCTGTCGTTCCTGGCGGTCTGGCTGGTGCTCACGCCGGTGCTGGTGTGGGTGTTCCGGGTGGTCGGGCCGGCCTCCCCGGACTGGCTCTCCACGCTCGCGATCGGGTCGTTCACGGCGGCGAACCTCTCCGGCTTCCTGCACGGCTTCGTGCTCTTCGCCTCGCTCCCGCTGGACCTGGGCGTGCCGTTCGGTGGCTTCGACGAGATCGGCGCCGGCGTGGCCGTACTCCTCTGGCTCTACGTGTTCCACGTGATCGTCCTGGCCGGTTACTCGGCGACCCTGGCCCTCTCCCACTGGCGCACCACCCGCACCACCCCCCATCCGAGTTGATCAAGAGGTTCGCGTCACCGGAGGGGCCTCTGCTGACGCAAACCTCTTGATCACGGGGCGGGCCGGGGGCTTACCCCCGACGGCGGTGCGGGCTAGGCTGCCGCGGCATGAGCAGCGAACTTCCCGTCCGCGCTGACGTGGTGATCGTCGGCGCCGGGCACAACGGTCTGGTCTCCGCAGTCCTGCTGGCCCGCGCCGGGCTGGACGTCCTGGTGTTGGAGGCCGCCGACGTGATCGGCGGCGCGACCCGCACCGAGAACCCGTTCCCGAAGGTGCCGGGGCTGCGCCATTCCACCGGCTCGTACCTGCTCGGGCTGATGCCGCCGGAACTGCTCGCCACGCTCGACGTACGGATCCCGGTGCTGCGCCGCGACCCGCACTACTTCCTGCCCACGCCGGGCGGCCTCGGCTCGCCGTACCTGCTCTTCGGCAGCGACACCGCCGCCACCCGGGCGCAGCTCGCCGAGTTCTTCTCCCCCGCCGACGTGGCCGCCGACGACGCCATGCAGGCCGAGTTGGCCGCGCTGCGCGAGGATCTCGCCCCGGCCTGGCTGGCGGAGCCGCTGAGCGCCCCGGAGACCGCCGAGCGGCACGTCCGCCCGGCGCTGCGGCAGGTCTTCGTCGACCTCGTCCAGGGCTCGGTGGCCGACTACCTGGCCCGGTTCGAGTTCCGCTCCGAACTGCTGGTCAGCATGTACGCGGTCACCGACGGGCTGTCCGGGCTCAACGCCGGCCCGGACGACCCCGGCACCGGCCACAACTTCCTCGTGCACAACATGTGCCGGCTACCCGGCTCCGGCGGCACCTGGATGATCGCCGAGGGCGGGATGGGCACGGTCTCGCGCACGTTCGCCGAGGCCGCCCGCGCCGCCGGGGCGACCATTCTGACCGGTACGCCGGTGAGCGCGGTGAGCCTGGACGGCGGCGCGGCGAGCGGAGTCGTGCTGGCCGACGGACGGCAGGTGGCCGCCCGGGTGGTGCTCGGCGCGTGTGATCCGTACCGGCTGATGGACCTGTTGCCCGACGGCGCGCTCCCGGCGCCGCTCGGCGAGCGGATGGCGGCGGTCCGCCGCCCCGGCACCACCCTCAAGCTCAACCTGGCGCTCACCGGGCTGCCGCAGTTCTCCTGCCTGCCGGCCGGCACGCCGAGCCCGTTCGGCTCGACCATCCACCTGCTGCCCGGCTCCGCGTCGCTGGTCGGCGGGGAGGCCACCTCACCGATGACAGCACTGCGGGCGATGTGGGCGGACGTGCAGGCCGGGCTGCTGCCGGCGGAACCCACTATCGAGTGGTACCTGCACACCACCGTCGACCCGTCGCTCTCCGACGCCGCCGGGCACCACTCGTCGGCGCTCTTCGTCCAGTCCGTCCCGTACGAGCTGACCGGCACCACCTGGGACGCGGAGCTGCCCGGTTACGTCGACCGGCTCATCGGGATCGTCGAGCGGTACGCCCCCGGCACCGCCGACCTGATCGCCGACGCGGTGCCACTGCCGCCGCCCGGCATCGAGGAGCACTTCGGCATCACCGGTGGGCACATTCACCACGTCGACAACACCGTCTCGTTCACCGACCGGATGCCCTACGCCACCGGGATCGACGGCGTGTACGCCGGCAGCGCTGGCTGCCACCCGGCCGGCAGCGTGATCGGGGCCGCCGGCCACAACGCCGCCCGCCGCATCCTCGCGGACCTAGGCCGCTGACCCGTCCTCGGCCCGGTGGGCGTACGGCCGGAGGTCACCCGGGCCACCGATGAGGTAGAAGGCGACCAGCAGGAGGTACGCGCCGAGGCTGAGGATGGGGTCGACGAAGACGACAGCGAAGGCGATCACGTAGAGCAGGGGCTTCAGCCGTATCCGCCGTGCGATCGCCCGGGCCAGCCGGGGATCCAGGTCGGCGTGGAGCAGCCCGCGCCGGCGGGCCCACCACCAGCTCAGGTTGACGAAGATCGCTTCGCCGAGCACGGTGCCGACGTAGAGGGCGGCGGTCAGCCGCTGCTCCGTCGCGCTGCCGCGCAGGTTGTCCGACAGCAGGTCGGCGGTGAACGGGATCGTCGCGATGAAGAGCAGCACGAGCAGGTTGAGGACCAGCAGCATCTGGTCGACCCGGGCCACGTACCGCCAGATGTTGTGGTGGGCGATCCAGACCTGACCGGCGATCCCGAAGGTGATCACGTACGCCAGGTAGGACGGCCAGGCGTCGGCGAGGGCCTCGGGAAGCTCTCTCCCGCCGACCCGGGCCGGGCCGGTCTGGAGCAGCTCGACGGCCATCACCGTCAGCACGACCCCGAAGACCCCGTCGCTGAACGTCTCCACCCGCGCCGCGTCCCGAGCCATCTCCCGGCCGCGCCCGTACCGGTACTCGCCCTTGCGCGCGTCCGCCCCCGCCACGCCCACCCCACTCTCGGTGGTGTCCGGTTGCTGCCGGACTGCGGCTTACGCCGCCCTCCACTGCATCGTGGTGCATGGCGGGGCCGCGCGGACGCGGATCGGGCGCGCCGGGCACCACCTCGGGTGCCCGACCGGCTCGTCAGCTCAGCGCCTCACCGGCGGGGGCCGGGGTCTCGGCGTCGACGCGGTGGGCACGAACCTTGTGGCCGACGCTCGTCAGGCAGCGGCCACTGGGCAGGTCGAAGCGCCAGCCGTGCAACTGGCAGGTGAGCTGATCGCCCTCCACGATGCCGAACCGGGTCAGGTCCGCCTTCAGGTGCGGGCAGCGCCGCTGCACCACCCAGTCGCCCAGCGTGATGTCCTCGGCGTCGGTGCTGCGCTCGTGCTCGTCGTACCAGCCCTCGGCGTACTGGAGCCGCTCTTCGGACAGGCACTTGAAGAACGCGTAGACGAACTCGTTGTACTGACCGATCCGGGCCGCCGAGAACCGGCAGGACAGGAAGAGCGAGTTGACCCAGTCGACCTCGTCGATGAAGAGCAGATGCTCGATCAGCGACCGCTCCGTGCGGAACCGGTAGCGCACCTTCTCGTCGGCGTACGGCCGGACCTCCTTGCCCGGGAAGTCCACCACGATCGACTCGACGCTCTCCCCGTCGTAGCCCACCAGGTCGAATCGGACCGGGCCGCCGACACCCTTGGCCAGGTAGATCGACTCGTCGAGCAGCGGCTCGATCCGGCTCTTCATCTGAGCGAGCACGTCCACCTCGGGGTGCCGCCAGGACGCCTTCTCCGCCTCGATGATCGGACGCTTGCGCTCCCGCATCTCCTCCAGGTGCGCGACCTTGTTCGCGAAGAACTCGTCGACCGGCACCGGGTGGGTCGTGGTCGCGCCCTCGGTGGTCACCTCGGCGACGCTGCCCGGCAGCAGCACGATGCCGTTGGTGCCGCCGACCTTGGCGTACTCCGACAAGAAGACGGACTGGTCGGGGAAGATGTTGCCCTCGTCGCCGTGGATGTCGTTGAACTGCCACAGCGCGTCGTCGAGGAAACACGGCGGGCCGGCGATCGGGAAGACGTGCGACGCCTTCAGGTCGTCGATGTACCGCCAGGTCCGGTCGAACTGCCGGTCGCGCTTCTGCTTACCGAACGCGGTCTTCGCCGCCTGCGGCAGTTCGTAGACCATCGGATACCAGATCGCGCCGGAGAACTGGAGCAGGTGCGCGTGCACGTGCCCCAGCTCGGCGAAGACGCTCAGATCGGTGGGGCGGGCGTCGTTCTGGTTGAGCAGTCGCACCCCGTCGTACTCGACCCAGAGCGAGGAGTCGCCGATCGGCCCGTCGGTCGGGCTGGTCAACGCCTGAATCATGATCTTCAGGCCGCCGGGCAGCTCCACCACCTGCTCGTTGGGCGCCTTCAGGAACGTGGTGAAACCCAGCGCCCGGAACTCGTCCTCCATCTCCGAGGTGGGGAACTCAGGGAGCAGGACCGTGGCGTCCTTGGAGATGAAGTCGCGCAGGTGCTTCGCGTCGAAGTGGTCCCGGTGCAGATGGGAGACGTACAGGTAGTCGACCTGGCCCAGGCTCTCCCAGTCGAGCAGGGAATTGTCCGGGAATGGGAACCAGGAGGCGAAGTAGGCCGGATTGACCCACGGGTCGCACAGGATGCTGCCCGCGGCCGTGTCGATCCGCATGCTGGCGTGCCCGGTTCCGGTCACTCGCACCGCACAGTCCCCCTCAAACAGACAATCAGGTGTACGCCAAACGCTACCGGAGCGAGTCTGGCCCCCGCCCCTCGATGCCGGCAGTGCCGTTCGGCCCGAGTGGGGCGGGGGCCGACGGCCGGGAAACACCCACCCCACCGCACCGAGCGAGAGGCGTGCCAGACTAACCAAAGATCCGATCGCGAGGGAAGGACCGACAGTGGCAGGAAGCGAGCCAGTAACGTCGCCAGATCAGCACAAGCCCGGGCACCGCAAGTCCGGGCAGATCGGTGCGGTGCTCTCCGCGCTGACGCTGGTCGTGATGGCGTTCTGCGGCAACCACGAGGGCAGGGTCGAGGACCTCTGGCTGATCGGTCTGGCCGCGCTGCTGCTGATCATCGTGATCGGCGACGTCGTGCTGCGGCGCAACGGTCTGCGCTCCTGACGCGACCGACCGCCGGACGACCGGCCAACGTACGCCGAGGGCCTGCCCCCACCCGGGGACGGGCCCTCGTCCGTACGCGTCGGGCTCAGCGCCCGAAGAGAATGTCCTGCACGTCCTTGAGCGCGGCGTCGACCTCAGCCTCGAAGTAGCCACCGGGCACCAGGCCGAACCGGAGCGTGTCCAGGTCCTTCGGGTCGACCGGCATCGGGTTGCGGCGCTGCATGCCACCGAGCAGGCTGTCGAAGAACCGATCCACCTGGTCCGGGTCGTACCCGCTGCCGAACCGGCGCACCTGGAAGCTGCGACGGATCTGATCGACCCGGTACAGGTCGCTGCCGGGCGGGCCAGCCATCGGCGGACCACCCATCGGCGGGCCGCCCATCGGAGGGCCAGCCACAGCGGGCGGGCCGCCCATCGGAGGACCACCCATGCCCTGCTGCGGCATCGGAGGCGGACCGGCCGGGCCTCGGCGCATGTCACGCAGGTCCCGCTCCGGCATCCGAATCTCGGCCGTCATGTCGGCGCGGCCATGCCGCCCGGCCTCGAAGCCGTCGAAGCGCGGCTCCTCCGGCGGAGGCGGATAGCCACCGGGCGAGCGCTGGTCATCCGGGCCGTAACCACCGGGCACACGCTGGTCGTCCGGGCCGTACCCGCCAGGCCCACGCTGGTCGTCCGGACCGTAGCCACCGGGGCCGGCGGGCAGGCCGCGCGGCGGAACACCGTGGCCACCCATCGGACCGGGACCCATCGGGCCACCGGGACCCATCGGGCCGGGGCCGGCCGGGCCTCGCGGGGCGTCGTAACCGCCGCGCGGGGCGTCGTAACCACCGGCGAAGGCGCCGGTCGGCTCGTCGTAGCGGCCGTAGCGGTCGGCGGGCGGGCCGGCCTGCGCGGGCATCGGTCGGGGCGGCATCGGCTGCGGCATGCCCCGGTCATCGCGCATCGGAGGCCCCATGCGGTCCGGTGGGCCCATCCGGTCACCCATTCGGGGGTCGCCACCGCGCCCGGCGCTGGTGCGCTCCTCCAGCTCGGCCAGCTGTCGCTCGACGCGGTCCAGGTGCAGGTCGACCTGCCACTCGTCATAGCCGTTGAACCGGACCCGGAAGACGACGTCGTGGACCTCCTGGGAGGCCACCGGGGCGCCGACCTGTCGGCCGTCGAGCGTCGCCTCGACCCGGTCGAGGAAGGCATCCACCTCGTCGACCTTGTATCCCCGGCGGAGCGCCTTGCGCCGGAAACGCTGACCCTGACTCGCCACTATGTCTCCTGGTCTCGTTCGCCACGCCCGGTCACGCCGGTGCCTCTCCGGCGCGGTCGGTGTTGGTGTCGTTGTCCTCGGCGGCGGCGAGCTGGCCACACGCGCCGTCGATCTCGCGACCTCGGGTGTCCCGTACCGTGGTGGACACCCCGGCGTCGCGCAACCGCCGGACGAACTCCCGCTCAACCGGCTTCGAGCTCGCGTCCCAGCGGCTGCCCGGCGTCGGATTGAGCGGAATGAGGTTCACGTGGGCCAATTTGCCGGCCAGCAGCCGCCCGAGCAGGTCGGCTCGCCACGGCTGGTCGTTCACGTCCTTGATCATCGCGTACTCGATCGACACGCGACGGCCCGTGCGGGCAACGTAGTCCCACGCTGCGTCCAGCACCTCGGCTACCTTCCAGCGCTGGTTTACCGGCACGAGTTCGTCGCGCAGATCATCATCGGGGGCGTGCAACGACAGCGCAAGGGTCACTGAGAGGTCTTCGCTGGCCAGTCGGTGGATGGCCGGAACCAGGCCGACCGTGGAAACGGTGATGTGCCGCTGGGACAGGCCGAGCCCCTCCGGAGCCGGGCTGACCAGGCGACGGATGGCCGCGACGACCCGGGAGTAGTTGGCCAGCGGCTCGCCCATACCCATGAACACGACGTGTGACAGCCGCGGCGGAGAGCCGACGACCGCACCGGAGGCCGCCACACCGGCCAGATAGACCGCCTGGTCGACGATCTCGGCGGTGGACAGGTTGCGGGTCAGCCCGGCCTGGCCGGTCGCACAGAACGGGCAGGCCATGCCACAGCCCGCCTGGCTGGAGATGCAGACCGTCACCCGGTCCGGGTAGCCCATCAGCACGCTCTCGACCAGCGCGCCGTCGTGCAGGCGCCACAGCGCCTTACGGGTCGCGCCGTCGTCACACGCCAGCTCGCGCACCGGCGTGAGCAGCGTGGGCAGCAGCTGCTCGGACAACCGCTCCCGGGTGGCCGCGGGCAGGTCGGTCATCGCCTGCGGGTCGCGGACCAGCCGCCCGAAGTAGTGGTTGGAGACCTGCTTGGCGCGGAATGCCGGCTCACCCAACTCGGTGACCAGCGCCTGGCGGCCGGCCAGGTCCAGGTCGGCGAGGTGCTTCGGCGGCATGGAGGCCCGGCGCGCGGCGGGGGCGTCCGAGATGGCGGGGATCAACGGCAGGCTCGTCATGGCTGGTCCAGTGTGTCACGCCGCTGGCGGCAGGTGCCGGTCCGGAGGTGCCGAACGGGCCCCCACCGCTGGAGCCGGGTGACCGCGACGCCGTGATTCATACCTCAGTTCACCACCGGCACGAAGATCGCCAGCAGCAGGTAGGCGGTCGGCACCGCGAACAGGATCGAGTCCAGTCGGTCCATCAGACCGCCGTGGCCGGGCAACAGATTGCTCATGTCCTTGACACCGAGATCCCGCTTGATCATGGACTCGGCCAGATCGCCGAGGACCGCCGCGCAGGAGACGGCCACCCCGAACAGCGCGCCCCACCAGGGGGCCACCTCGAACATCAGCCACAGCAGCAGCGCGCTGCCCAGGGCCGCCGCGGTGACCGAACCGGCGAAGCCCTCCCAGGACTTCTTCGGACTCACCGACGGGGCCATCGGGTGTCGGCCGAAGGAGACACCGGCCGCGTACCCGCCGGTGTCGGAGAGGACCACCGCGATCAGCGTGGCCAGGATGCGCAGCGGGCCGTCGTCGGGGGCCGCCGCCAGCAGCGCCGCGAAACCGCCGAGGAACGGCACGTAGACGGCGATCAGGGTGGCCGCGGTGAGATCCCGCTGGAAACCGGCGGGACCGTCGCCCAGCCGCCAGATCATGGTGCCCAGCACGGTGACCAGCAGGCCCAGGCTGAGCGCGTCCGGGCCGGCGAACCAGGCCAGGCCCACAGTCAGCACACCACCGGCGATCAGCGGCACCAGCGGCGGGTGGGCGCCGCTGCGCCGGACCGCCCGGGCCATCTCCCAGATGCCGACGGCGATGGCGGCGGCGATCACCGGCAGGAACGCCAACGGGTAGAACGCCAGCGGCACGACGATCAGCGCGCCGAGGCCGAGCCCGACCCCGATCGCCGCCGGGAGGTTGCGGCCGGCCCGTCCGGTGCCCCCCTGCTGGGTGGCCGGTCGGTCGGCGCTGGCCCGGCGTCGACCCTTCGGCCGTCGACCGGTCGTCGCCGAAGCCTCGTCCGGCGGCGCCACGTCGGCCCGAATCGGCGCGAGCTGCTCGGTCGGGTACCCCGGGTCGTCGAAACGGGCGGGAGCGCCCCGGTCCGGGTGCGCCGGGCCGTCGAAACGGGTCGGCTCGTCAAAGCGCCCCCGGGCCGCGCCGTCGAAACCGTTCGGACCATCGCCAGCGGCGGGCGGCCGGTCAAGGTACCGGTCGCCGCGACCCCGCTCGTCGTACCGGTCGGGCCGGTTCCGGTCGTCCTCGTACCGGTCGCGGTCGTCGAAACGATCGTGCCGGTCCCGGTCGTCGAAGCGGTCCCGGTCGTCCGGACGGACCGCGCGGCCACGCTCGTCGTACGGGTCCGTCGGGTGCGGCTCGGCGTACGGCCGGGTGTGCGGGTCCGCGTACAGCTCAGGGCCGGCGGGTGGACGGCGGCTCCACTGGCCGGCATCCAGGT
The DNA here is from genome assembly GCF_050936255.1 of Micromonospora sp. CA-259024. Lineage (NCBI taxonomy): Bacteria > Bacillati > Actinomycetota > Actinomycetes > Micromonosporales > Micromonosporaceae > Micromonospora > Micromonospora sp. CA-259024. The sequence continues at coordinate 4,142,239 of NZ_JBNJND010000001.1, forward strand.
CCTGGTCGGGCCAGGGCAGTGCCACCGGGCGCTCCGGCCGGTCCCAGCCGCGAGGCTCGCTGCCGTAGGGGTCGGGGTGGGACATCACGCACCGCGACGCGGCACGAGAACCACCACATGACGCAAGACCACAAGCATCCCCTACACGCGCGATGTTCCTCCGATTGACCGCCCCGACGGTCGGTCGATTCCCGGTATTCACCGCCCGGTGGCCGGGAATCCTGCAGAGCCTACTGCACCCGCCGCACCCGCACGGCGGACGAGGCACGGCGACGGTGGTCGCCCGGCCGCCAGCAGCCCGGATTCCTGCCGGGGTACGGCACGAGGCCCGCCCCCCCGACGTCGGGGGGGCGGGCCTCGGAGTATCTCACCCGGCCAGTCGGCGGACGGTCACACCTCGAGCAGCTCGGTTTCCTTGTGCTTGACCAGGTCGTCGATGGTGGCCACGTAGCGCTGGGTCAGGTCGTCGAGTTCCTTCTCGGCGCGGCGACCGTCGTCCTCGCCGGCCTCGCCGTCCTTGACGATCCGGTCCAGCTCTTCCTTGCCACGGCGGCGGACGTTGCGGATCGCCACCTTGGCTTCCTCGCCCTTGTGCCGGGCCACCTTGATCATGTCGCGGCGGCGTTCCTCGGTCATCTGCGGGAGCAGGATGCGCAGCTGGTTGCCCTCGTTGTTGGGGTTCACCCCGAGGTCCGAGTCGCGGATCGCCTTCTCCATCGCATTGATCTGCGAGTTGTCGTACGGCTTGATGATGGCCATCCGCGGCTCGGGAACCGCGATGGACGCCATCTGGGTCAGCGGCGTGGGGGTGCCGTAGTAGTCAATGATGACCTTGGAGAACATGGCGGCGTTGGCGCGACCGGTGCGGATGGCGCCGAACTCCTCCTTGGCGTGCTCAACCGCACGCTCCATCTTCTCCTCGGCCTCGAGGAGGGTGTCGTCGATCACCGGTCTCCTCGCCTCCTTCTGTGCTCGTCGTGGGCTCTGCTGAAAGTCGTCAGACCGTGGTCGCCGTCGCGGGGCTCAGGCGGTGATCAGGGTGCCGATCTTCTCGCCACCCACCGCGCGGATGATGGTGTCGCCACCCTGCGCGCCGAAGACCAGCATCGGCAGACCGTTCTCCATGCAGAGGCTGAACGCCGCCGCGTCGGCCACCCGCAGGTTGCGGCGCAGCACCTCGGAGAAGGTGATCGAGTCGAGCTTGCTGGCGGTGGGGTCGATCCGGGGATCGGCGGTGTAGACGCCGTCCACGCCGTTCTTGCTCATCAGCACCACGTCGGCCCGGATCTCCAGAGCCCGCTGGGCCGCCACCGTGTCGGTGGAGAAGTACGGCATCCCGGCGCCGGCGCCGAAGATGACCACACGGCCCTTCTCCAGGTGCCGGATCGCCCGCAGCGGGATGTACGGCTCGGCGACCTGGGCCATGGTGATGGCACTCTGCACCCGGGTCTCGATGCCTTCCTTCTCCAGGAAGTCCTGCAACGCGAGGCAGTTCATCACGGTGCCGAGCATGCCCATGTAGTCGGCACGGGCCCGGTCCATCCCACGCTTCTGCAGCTCCGCGCCACGGAAGAAGTTGCCGCCGCCGACGACCACGGAGACCTGCACGCCGCGGCGGACCACGGTGGCGATCTGCCGGGCGATGGCCTGGACGACGTCCGGGTCGACGCCGATCGCGCCCCCACCGAACACCTCGCCCGAGAGCTTCAGCACCACCCGGCGGGCACGCCCCGGCGGCGGCGCCGTCGGATCGTCCATCGCCAGCGTCCGGTCACTCACAACCTGCGTCATCCGCCCCGCCCTTCCCCACGCGCACGCCCCGTGCGGCGCGTACCGCGAACCTGCCGCTGCCGACCCTATGTGACGAGGAGGCCGCGGTGCCTGTCACGTACACCGGCGGCCTCCTCGTTGACGTCTCCTGCCCACGGGCGCCCGCGGCGCCCGGTGACGGCTCAGGCCTGGCCGACCTCGAACCGTACGAAGCGGGTGACCTCGATACCGGCCTCGGCCAGCATCTGCTTCACCGACTTCTTGTTGTCGGCGACGGACGCCTGCTCGACCAGGACGTAGTCCTTGAAGAAGGCGTTCACCCGACCCTCGACGATCTTCGGCAGGGCCGCCGCGGGCTTGTTCTCCTCGCGGGCGGTCTGCTCGGCGATGCGCCGCTCGGACTCGACGACCTCAGCCGGAACCTCGTCCCGGGTGAGGTACTTCGGCCGCATCGCGGCGATCTGCATGGCCACACCACGGGCGTCGGCGTCGCCCGCCTCGTCGGTCTTACCGGTGTACGACACCAGCACACCAACGGCCGGCGGCAGGTCCTGGGCCTTGCGGTGCAGGTAGACGGCGGTGGTGCCCTCAACCCGGGCGAAGCGGTTGAGCACCAGCTTCTCGCCGATCTTGGCGGACTGCTCCTGGATCAGGTCCGCGACGACCTTGCCGTCGAGCTCGGTGGCGAGCAGCTCCTCGGCGGTGTTCACGCCGGACCGCTCGCCGTGCTCGACCAACTGCTGGGCCAACGCGATGAACGAGTCGGTCTTGGCGACGAAGTCGGTCTCGCAGTTGAGCTCGAGCAGCGCCTTGCCGGAGTGGGCGACCAGGCCGTTGGCGGCCGTACGGCCGGCCCGCTTGCCGACGTCCTTGGCGCCCTTGACGCGCAGGATCTCGATGGCCTTGTCGAAGTCGCCCTCGGCCTCGGTCAGCGCCTTCTTGCTGTCCATCATGCCGGCGCCGGTGAGGTCGCGGAGCTTCTTGACGTCCGCGGCGGTGATTTGGGACATGGCTCTCTCTTCGGTGTTGAGGCGGCGTGTGGATGGTCAGAGGTGCCGGTTACCCGGATCCGGGCTGAACGTGCCCGGCGTACCGCCGCTGCCCCGCGTCGAGAAAACGGACGGCGGGGCAGCGACGGTGCGATCACTCCGCGGTAGCGGCAGCCGGCTGCTCGGTGGTGGCCTGCTCCGGGGCAACGGGCTGCTCGGTGGCGGCAGCGGCGGGCTTCTCGGCCGACTCGTCGGCCTTCTTCGGCTCCAGCAGCTCGCGCTCCCACTCGGTCAGCGGCTCGTCGCTCGCGACACCCGGCTCGGGCTTCTCGTCGGTGCCACGGCGACGGCCGGAACGCGCGATCAGACCATCCGCGACGGCGGCGGCGACGACCTTGGTCAGCAGCTCGGCCGAGCGGATCGCGTCGTCGTTACCCGGGATCGGGAAGTCGACCTCGTCCGGGTCACAGTTGGTGTCCAGCACCGCGATCACCGGGATGCCCAGCTTGCGGGCCTCGTCGACGGCGATGTGCTCCTTCTTGGTGTCGACGATCCAGACCGCGGCGGGAAGCTTCTGCATGTCCCGCAGGCCACCGAGGGTGCGGGTCAGCTTGATCTTCTCGCGGGAGAGCTGCAGGGTCTCCTTCTTGGTGTAACCGGCGGCGGTGCCGCTGAGGTCACCCAGGGCCTCCAGCTCCTTCATCCGCTGAAGCCGCTTGTACACCGTCTGGAAGTTGGTCAGCATGCCACCGAGCCAGCGGTGGTTGACGTACGGCTGGCCGACCCGGGTCGCCTGCTCGGCGATCGCCTCCTGGGCCTGCTTCTTGGTGCCGACGAACAGGATGCTGCCACCCTCGGCGACGGTCCCACGCACGAACTCGTACGCCTTCTCGATGTAGTCGAGGGTCTGGCGCAGGTCGATGATGTAGATGCCGTTGCGCTCGGTCATGATGAAGCGCTTCATCTTCGGGTTCCAGCGCCGGGTCTGGTGCCCGAAGTGGACACCGCTCTCCAGCAGCTGGCGCATGGTCACGACGGCCATGGTTGGGGTACTCCTCAAGATCCCTGGTTTGTCACGCCCGGCCGGTGGCCGGGCGTCCTGGCGCCTGATCGCCGGCCCATGGTGGGCCCGACCAAGATCGGGACCAGGGAGGCCGTCGCTCCACGACGATTCGTGAAGAGGGCGCGCGAGGTCGACCGCACGGGGCGGTCGCCAGTTGGCAGTGTACGCCCCTCACCCGTTCAGCCGCCCCGGGGTGCGCGGCGGGGCGTGGGGCGGGTCAGCCGGCGGCGAGCGCCGCGGCGAGGAAGAGCACCAGGCCGACGGTCAGGTAGGCCGTCGGCGGGCGTAGCCAGCCCCGGCCACCGTCGGAAAGCGCCAAACCTCCGGTACGGAGCCCATACAGCCCGGTCGCGAAGATCGGCAGCCCGGAGACCAGAGCGATACCCACCACCACGTTCCCGGCGTTCACCGGATCACCGGTCACGCCCGCCAGCAGCACCCGCAGCGCGGGGATCTCGAAGATCAACACCAGCAGGGCGAAGAGTACGGCCAACACGGGGCGGCGGGTCCGGTAGACACCGTCGGCCACCGGCGGATACACCGGCGGCCCGCCCGCGGGCAGGTCGGCTCGGGGGCCGATCCCCGGCATCGGGCCGGTCGGCATCTCCAGCGGGTGCGGCGTGTCCCCGCCCCGGGTCGGCTCGATGATCGGGTACCCACCCAGCGGGGCGGGACGAGCCTGGTCAGCGAGCAGGCCGGCCGATGTGTCGGCCGCCAGCGGGGCGTCGCGCGTGGCCTCCGACACCCCAGCGGCCAGCGGGGAACCCGCGCCGGCCGACTCCCGGGCCGCCCGGCGACCGGGCAGCTCACCGGAGATCTCCGAGGGGTCCCGGTCCGCCCGCCGTGACCGGACAGCCCGGTATCCGTCGGTCTCCGGCCGGGCGTCACCCAACGGGTCGACGGTACCGAGCCGTCCCGAATTCGCCTCTGTCGCGCCGAACCGACCGGGCTGGGCGTCCAGGGCAGCGAAGCGACCCGAGTCCGATTCGGGCGTACCCCCGAAACGTCCCGCGTCTACCGCGCCGAAGCGGCCCGAGTCGGGCTCCCGGCCTCGACCAGCACCGATGTCCTCGACGGCGCGGCCGTCGTCGACGCCTCGCTGCTCGGGAATCTCGCTGTCCCGGTACCGCGGTTCACCCGCGCCGCGCCACTCCGACTCGCCGTAGCCACGACCCCGCTCGTCGGGGTACCAGCGCGACTCCTGATCTTCGGGAAAGCTCCGTCGTCCGTCCACGTCCGGCACCGTATGCGACCGGCCGCGCCCGCGCCATTTCACCCGTCCCGTCACGGCGCCCGCGGCATCGGAGGGCAGCGCGATGATCAAGTGATGAAAAGTAGGTGCCAGCACCGCTTCTGACCTACTTTTCATCACTTGATCACGCCGGACGCAGGGCGCCGGACGCAGGGCGCCGGACGCAGGGCGCCGGACGCAGGGCGCCGGACGCAGGGCGCCGGACGCAGGGCGCCGGACGCAGGGCGCCGGACGCAGGGCGCCGGACGCAGGGCGCCGGACGCAGGGCGCCGGACGCAGGGCGCCGGACGCAGGGCGCCTGGCGCCTGGCGCCTGGCGCCGGACCGCCGGCACGCGGAACGCCTTAGCACAGGCGGGCTTGATCGTGCGGTTGTCCACAGCACACCCGTCGTCCACAGACGGGCAGTCGCGGGGTCGCGGCGCTCGCACTCCGACGGGCACCGTGCCGGCCATGACGAAGCGGAACCAGGCGGTCGGCGCGTACGGCGAGCGGTGCGCCGCGCGACACCTGACCGAGGCAGGGCTGCGCCCGGTCGCCCGAAACTGGCGCTGCCCGGCCGGGGAGATCGACATCATCGCGTGGGACGGGCCGGTGCTCGCCTTCTGTGAGGTGAAGACCCGCCGGGGCGACGACTTCGGCTCCCCGGCCGAGGCGGTCGTACCGGCCAAGGCACGCCGGCTGCGAGGGCTCGCCGCGCGTTGGCTCGCCGAGACGGGCACGACCGCCGAGGAGGTGCGCTTCGACGTGCTGTCGGTGCGCCTACCCGACGCCGGTCCGGCCCAGGTCGACCATCTCAAGGGCGCGTTCTGACATGCGCACACCGGGCGTTCGGGCTGGCGGTGACGCGCCGTGAGCTACGCGAAGGTGCTCTGTGTGGGGCTGGTCGGGGTTACCGGCCACCTGGTCGAGGTGGAGGCCGACCTCGCCGCCGGCCTACCGGCGGTGGTGATCTCCGGCCTGCCGGACACCGCCCTGCACGAGGCCCGCGACCGCGTCCGCGCCGCCGTGGTCAACTCCGGCCAGCGCTGGCCCAATCGGCGGATCACCCTCAACCTGCTGCCCGCCACGCTGCCGAAATTCGGTTCGGCGTTCGATCTGGCCATCGCCGCGGCTCTGCTGGGCGGCTCGGGAGAGCTGCCGTTGCTCCCCCTGGAGGGGGTGGTGGTCCTCGGCGAGCTGGGGCTGGACGGGACGGTCCGGCCGGTGCGCGGGGTGCTCCCGATGGTCGCCGCCGCGGCCCAGGCCGGTGTCGGGCGGGTGATCGTTCCGCTCGGCAACGCCGCCGAGGCCGCGGTGATCCCCGGGGTACGGGTGCGCGCGGTGGACACCCTGCACCGGCTGGTCGCCTTCGTCCGCGACGGCACCCCGCTGATCGAGCCGCCGGCCGCCACCCCGGCACCGGTAGCCGGCGGGCCGGATCTCGCCGACGTCGCCGGGCAGCAGATGGGCCGCCGCGCGTTGGAGGTGGCCGCCGCCGGTGGGCACCACGTGGCACTGCTCGGCCCTCCGGGCGCCGGCAAGACGATGCTCGCCGAACGACTGCCGTCCATCCTTCCGGAGCTGGACGACGACGCGGCGCTGGAAGTGACCGCCCTGCACTCGGTCGCCGGGTTGCTGCCGCCGGGCGGCCGGTTGCTGCGTCGCCCGCCGTTCCAGGCGCCGCACCACACCGCGACGATCCCGTCGCTGGTCGGTGGCGGTTCGGGGCTGGCCCGACCCGGCGCGGTGTCGCTGGCACACCGCGGCGTGCTCTTCCTGGATGAGGCCCCCGAGTTCAGCAAGGGCGCCCTGGAGGCACTGCGCCAACCCCTGGAGGACGGCCGCATCCAGCTCAGTCGCAGCGGGGGTGGCACCGTGTACCCGGCCCGGACCCAGTTGGTGCTGGCGGCCAACCCGTGCCCGTGTGCCAAGCCGGCCGGCGACGCGCACTGCGAGTGCACCCCGCTGGTTCGCCGCCGCTACCTGGGCCGGCTCTCCGGGCCGCTGCTCGACCGGATCGACGTACAGGTGCGGCTGATGCCGGTGTCGGCGGCGGAGCTGATGGCACCCGACGGCGACGCCGAGCCCTCGGCGACGGTCGCCGCCCGGGTGGCGGCGGCCCGGCAGGCGGCGGCCACCCGCTGGGCCGCTCTCGGTCGACGGGTCAACGCCGAGGTGGACGGCCCACACCTGCGCCGACCGCCGTGGCGGCTGCCCGCCCGGGTCACCGCCGAGCTGCGTGGCCGGCTCGACTCCGGCTCGCTGTCGGCACGCGGCTTCGATCGGGTGATCCGGATGGCCTGGACCATCGCCGACCTGGACGGCCGGGACCGGCCAGACCTGGATGACGTCCGGGAGGCGATCCAACTACGGACGGGAGAGGCGACGTGAGCGCCGACGAGGAGCGCAGACTGGCCCGGGTGGCACTGACCTGGCTGGCCGAACCGGGCACCCGTGCGGTGCACCGACTGGTGGAACGGCTCGGTCCGGTGGCGACCCTGGACCTGCTGCTCGACGGCGGCAGCCCGGACGGCTGGCTGCACACCACGGTGGCCGCCCGGTCGGCGGCGGGCGACGCCCGGGCGATCGCGGCGGAGGCGCTGGAACGGGCGGACCGGCTCGGTGCCCGGCTGGTCACACCGGACGACGAGGAGTGGCCGGCCCGCGTAGCCGGCCTGGTGAAGCTGCAACTGCCGGACGCCACCCGCCGGGTGGACGGGGAGACCGCCCCACCGCTCTGCTTCTGGGTGCGCGGAAGCTGGCCGCTGGGCGAGGCCCTGGAGCGCTCGGTGGCCGTGGTCGGAGCGCGGGCAGCCACCGGTTACGGCCAGCACGTTGCCACTGAGCTGGGGTACGGGCTGGCCGAGCGGGACTGGACGGTCGTGTCCGGTGGTGCGTTCGGCATCGACGCTGCCGCCCACCGGGGTGCCCTCAACGCGGGTGGCCTGACCGTCGCGGTGCTCGCCTGTGGGCTGGATCGGCCGTACCCGATGGGTAACGCCGCGCTCTTCGACCGGATCGCCGACACCGGGCTGCTGGTCAGTGAGTGGCCGCCCGGCGCCGAGCCGCTGCGGCCCCGGTTCCTGATCCGCAACCGGGTGATCGCGGGAGGCACCCTGGGCACCGTTGTGGTGGAGGCGTCGGCGCGCAGTGGCGCGACGCAGACCGCGCGACGAGCCATCTACACCGAACGGGTGGCGATGGTGGTGCCCGGGCCGGTGACCTCGGCGATGTCCGTCGGCGCACACGAGTTGCTCCGCGAGTACCCCAAGGCCCGGCTGGTCACCGGGGTGGCGCACGTGCTGGAGGAGGTGGGCCGGATCGGCGCCGACCTGGCCCCGCTGACGCGCGGCCCACAGCGACCGACCGACGCGCTCGACGACGACGCGCGGTCGCTGCTGGAGGCGCTGCCCCGCCGACGCGCGATGGGTGTGGACAGGCTCGCCGCCCGCGCCGGTGTCGACGTGCGGACCGCGTTGCGCAAGCTGTCCCTGCTGGAAGAGTTGTCCATGGTGGTCCGTCGTGACGACGGCTATGCCCTCGCCCCACCCGCCGCGCCGAAGGGCGGCGCGGAAGGCATCGCCGCCCGCTGAAGGACGGGCACCCCGGCAGTCGGTGTTACCGGTATGGTGCGCGGCCATGGGTGCGATCAAGCCGTGGCACATCACCACGCTGTGCTGTCTCGTCACGTCCGCCGCGCTCATCGCCGGCCTGGTCATTTTCCTGATCAAGAGGGCCAACCGCCGGTAGTCGGGGGCGACGAACACCGGCACCATCGTGGCCGGTGACGCACGACACGCGGCCGTAGGCTGGTGCCGTGCCAACTGTGAGTGAGGGTGCCGGGGCCGGTCGATGGGCCAGCCCACCCGCGACGGCGCGACCGGTGTGGGCGCGACCGGCCAGCCCGGCCGCGACGGCGCGGCCGGTGTGGCCGCGATGAGCCGGCCTGACCGGGGCAGCCGGGCCATGCACGAGGCACTACCGCCGGCGCTGCGCGACGCCGTCGACTCCTTCGCCGAACACCTGTCCCGGGTGCGGAACCGTTCGGCGCACACCGTCCGCGCGTACGTCACCGATGTCGTGTCGCTGCTCGACCACGCCGTACGGATGGGCTGCGTCGACCTGGCCGAGCTGGACCTGTCGGTGCTGCGCAGCTGGCTGGCGCGGCAGCGAACCACCGGTGCGGCGCGCACGTCGTTGGCCCGGCGGGCCGCGTCGGCCCGGGCGTTCAGTGCCTGGGCGCACCGGGCCGGGCTGCTCTGCGCCGACGTGGGTGCCGCGCTGGCCAGCCCTCGTGCGCACCGGGAGCTACCCACCGTCCTGCGCGCCGACCAGGCGGCCGCCCTGGTCGAGGCGCCGGCCCGACACGCCTCGCCAGCGAACCCACCAGCCGGGCCGACACCGGAGGCGGCGGAAGAGGCCGCGACCGAGGCGGTGCCGCTGCGCGACCGGGTGCTGCTCGAGCTGCTCTACGCCACCGGTGTACGGGTCAGCGAGGCCTGCGGGTTGGACGTCGGGGACGTCGACCACGGTCGGCGGGTGATCCGCGTCTTCGGCAAGGGCGGACGCGAGCGCGCGGTGCCGTACGGGGTGCCCGCGCAGCGGGCGTTGGACGACTGGCTGCGCCGGGGCCGCCCGGCGTTGCTGGGCGCCCGCACCGGCGACGCGCTGCTGCTCGGCGCCCGGGGTGGTCGGCTCAACCCGACGACCGCGCGTCAGATCGTCGGTGCGTACGCCGAGGCCGCAGGCCTGCCCCGGACCAGCCCGCACGCTCTGCGCCACTCCGCGGCCACCCACCTCCTGGAGAACGGTGCGGACCTGCGCGCCGTGCAGGAGCTGCTCGGCCACTCGTCGCTGGCCAGCACGCAGATCTACACGCACGTCTCGGTGGAGCGGCTGCGCGCCGCCTACCGCCAGGCCCACCCGCGCGCCTGAGCTGGGCCGGAAGGGCGAACCGCTCGGTGATGATCCACCGGCGGTTACGATCACCGGGTGAGCGTCCCGCAGCCGCCTGAGCCGATACCGGGCGCCCGTCTGTTGTTCTCCCTGGACCCGGCGGTCAGCCACCTCAACCACGGCTCGTTCGGCGCGGTCCCGATCGGGGTGCAGCGCGCCCAGCAGCGGCTGCGCGACGAGATGGAGGCCAACCCCCTGCGCTTCTTCACCCAAGGGCTGGTCGACCGGATCGCCCACACCCGCCGGCACGTCGCCGGCTTCCTGGGCGCCGACCCCGACGGCAGCGCCCTGGTGGGCAACACGACCACCGGCGTCGCCGTGGTGCTCCAGTCGGTGGGCCTGCAACCCGGTGACGAGGTGCTCAGCACCGACCACGGGTACGGCGCGGTGAGCCTGGCCATCCAGCGCGAGTGCCGGCGTACCGGGGCGGTCAGCCGGGTCGTGCCGATTCCCCTGAACGCCACCGACGAGCAGATCGTGCAGACCATCCGCGCCGGCCTGCGCCCCGGGCGGACCCGGCTGCTCGTCGTCGATCAGCTCACCTCGGCCACCGCCAAGCTCTTCCCGGCCGCCGCCATCGTCGGGGTGGCCCGCGAACACGGCGTGCCGGTCCTGGTGGACGCCGCGCACGCCCCGGGCATGCTCTCCACCCCGGTGGCCAGCATCGGCGCCGACTTCTGGGCGGGCAACCTGCACAAGTGGGCGTACGCCCCACGCGGGACCGCCCTGCTGGCGGTGGCACCGCAGTGGCGGGACCGGATCGAGCCGTTGGTGGTCTCCTGGGAACAGGACTCCGGTTTCCCGGCCCGGATCGAGTGGCAGGCGACTCTCGACTACACCTCCTGGCTGGCCGCCCCGGCGGGCCTGTTCACGCTGCGCAGTCTCGGTGTCGACCGGGTACGGGCGCACAACGCCGCCCTGGCCGCGTACGGCCAGCGGGTGGTGGGGGACGCGCTCGGCGTGCCCCCCGCCCAACTGCCCGACCCCGGCGGGCCGGGGGTGTCTCTGCGCCTCGTGCCGCTGGCGGACGGCACCGCCACCACCGTCGACGCGGCGCGGGCGTTGCAGACGAGGATCGGCGAGCGGCTCGCCACCGAGGTGGCGGTGATGAGCTGGAGTGGCCGGGGCTGGCTGCGGCTCACGGGTCAGGTCTACAACACCGCCGCCGAGTACGAGCGGCTGGCCGTGCGGCTGCCGGCCCTGCTCGCCCAACGCTGACCCCACCGCCCCCGGCGTTACCGACCCGGTCAACCGGGAGCAGGCGCACCGGGCCGAGGCCGAGCAGTGCCAGCGGGTCCAGATATTCCTCTCCCCGGCGCAGCCCCCAGTGCAGGCAGGCGTCGGCCGGGCAACCCGGATGGCCGGACAGCAGCTCGCCCAGCGGCGTGCCGGCGGTGACCGACTGGCCGGGGTGGACGCCCGGTCGGACCGGCTCGTGGGTGGTCCGCAACCCGTCGGCGTGCCCCACGGTGATCACCGGTCGGCCAGCCACCAGGCCGGCGAAGAGCACGGTGCCCGACCCGGCGCTGCGGATCACCGCCCCGGCTGGGGCGGCCAGGTCGACGCCCCGGTGCCCGGGCAGCCACGGCTGGGGTGGCGGATCGAACCGGCGTACCGGGCGAGGCGGCCCGTCGACCGGCCAGCGGAACCGCCCCGGCGCGACGCCCGTCGGGGCGAGCGCCGCCGCCGCGACCGGCACGGCCGACGCCGGTGACTGGCCGGGCACCGCCGCGACCAGCACGGCCAGCCCGCAGAGTTGAACGGTCAGCGCGACGGGAAACGCGGTGCAGAGCAGCACGGTACGACGGATCGAGCCGAGGCGCGGGGCGGATGGCGGTCGCATGACGGCAGCCTCCGGCCGAGGCCGGGTCGCCCGCCGGCCCGGCCGCGGACCTGTGGACAACCCGGTGGTGCTGTGGACGACCACCCAGAGGCTTCGATGATCTGCTATGCGCGGGGTCGGCGGCCACGTCCGGGCGGTGACGACGCTCCCGCTACCCCCAGCCCGACCGCGTCGCCGGGCCGTTTTCGAGCCGTCGCAAAGGGCCTAGGCTGGGCCGCGTACGGCGAGTGCCGCCGTTTGGATCGGGGAGGCCGCATGACCACTGTCGATGACCGGATGCCGACGGTGGCTGACGTGAGCGGCCCGTCCCGTCTCGCGGAGCCGGACGAGGCCATCAGCGCCGAGGAGTTGCAGCTCGCCGCCCGCAACCACGGCATCCCGTTGGAGGCGCTGCGCTACGACGTCACCCCGGCCGGGCTGCACTACCTGCTGATCCACTACGACATCCCGGAGCTCGACCCGTCGACGCACACGCTGACCATCGGCGGCGCGGTGGACCGGCCGCTGACGGTCACCCTGGCCGAGCTGCGCGAGCGGCCCCGGGTCACCCACCAGGTGACCCTGGAGTGCGCCGGCAACGGTCGAGCCCTGCTGCACCCCCGGCCGGTCAGCCAGCCCTGGCTGGTCGAGGCGGTCGGCAACGCCGAGTGGACCGGCACCCCGCTGGCGCCGCTGCTGCGCGAGGCGGGCCTCGGGCCGGACGCGCTGGACGTGGTCTTCACCGGCGCCGATCACGGTGTCGAGCGGGGGGTTGAGCAGGACTACCAGCGGGCGCTGCCGGTCGCCGACGCGTTGCGCGATGAGGTGCTGCTGGCGTACGAGATGAACGGCGCTCCCCTGCTGCCGCAGCACGGCGCGCCGCTGCGGTTGATCGTGCCGGGCTGGTACGGCATGGCGCACGTGAAGTGGGTCCACTCCATCGAGATCCGGACCGAACCGTTCGAGGGCTACCAGAACGCGGTGGCGTACCGGGTGCGCCGTGACGCCGACGACCCGGGTGTGCCGGTCACGCGGATCGAGCCGCGGGCGCTGGTCCGCCCGCCCGGCTTCCCCGACTTCATGTCCCGCCGCCGGGTGCTGCGCCCGGGACCATGCACCATCGACGGTCGGGCCTGGTCGGGGCACGCGCCGGTGATCGCCGTGGAGGTGACCACCGACGGTGGGGAGAGCTGGGCACCGGCCGAGCTGGACCCGGCGAACGCTGGAGATTTCGCCTGGCGGCGCTGGCGACACGAGTGGGTCGCGACCCCCGGTCGGTACGTGCTCGGCGCACGGGCGACCGACGCGTCCGGGCGGACCCAGCCGGTCGAGCAGCCGTGGAACCGTGGCGGCTTCGCCAACAACCTGGTGCAGCGGGTCGAGGTCGTGGTGCCGGCCGAGTGATCGGCGGCAGGTGCTACACCACGGGTGGGGGGCCCGTGGTGCGGCCGGGTGGCACGGGTGCGGTCAGCCGCCGAAGCCGGAGTCGGCGGGCAGCGAGATGTCGGGCTTCTCCAGCTCCTCGACGTTGACGTCCTTGAACGTCATCACCCGGACGTTCTTCACGAAGCGGGCAGGACGGTACATGTCCCACACCCAGGCGTCGTGCATCTCGACCTCGAAGTAAACCTCGCCGTCGGAGTTGCGCACGTGCAGGTCGACCTGGTTGGCCAGGTAGAACCGACGCTCTGTCTCCACCACGTACGAGAACTGGCGGACAATGTCGCGGTACTCCCGGTAGAGCTGCAGCTCCATCTCGGTCTCGTACTTCTCGAGATCTTCCGCGCTCATCGCACTCCGCCTTCCATGGCCACATCTTCCCCCACCGGCGTCGGAGGCCGAGGCTGCTCGCCCAACGCCACGCCGACGGTACCCCCTGACGCCCGGGAGCGCCCCATCGGCTTCTCCGGGCCGTGGCCGCCGGGCCGTCGAGCGCGCGGCGGCCGGCCGTCGCGGCCGGAGACCGCGGCGACATTGACGTACGAGAAACGGTGCTCCCGGCACGGGCCGTGCTCCTGTAGCGCCGCGGAGTGCTCCGGGGTGATGTAGCCCTTGTGCTCGGCGAAGCCGTACGCCGGGAACACCCCGTCCATCTCCACCATGATCCGATCCCGGGTGACCTTGGCGAGCACGCTGGCTGCCGCGACGCACGCGGCAACCCGGTCGCCCTTCCACACCGCCAGCCCGGGCACCCCCAGGCCGTCCACGCCGAAGCCGTCGGTCAGCACGTACTCCGGGCGCGTGGTGAGCGAGGCGAGCGCCCGCCGCATCGCGGCCAGGTTGCACACGTGCAGCCCCCGGGCGTCGACCTCCTCGGCCGGAATGACCACCACGGCGTACGCGAGTGCGCGGTCCACGACCTCCGCGTACACCCGTTCCCGGCTGGCCGGGGTGAGCAGCTTCGAGTCGGCCAGCCCCTCGATCTCGCCGCGCCGCCCCTCGGGCAGCACCGCAGCGGCGGCGACCAGCGGACCGGCGCACGCGCCCCGGCCCGCCTCGTCGGCGCCAGCAACGTGCCGGAAACCACGCCGCTGCAACGCCCGCTCCAGGGCGTACAGGCCGGCCTCGCGGCGCACGACGGTACGCGGCGGGGTCAGCACGTCGCCCCGTCGGCGCCGGCAGTGGTCGGCTGCCCCAGCCGGGTCAGCAGCACCGGCAACTCGGCGGGGTAGAACCGCTCACCGCTGGCCACCAGCTCGTCGGGAAGCCACCAGCGGTGGCCGGCGATGCTGCGCTGCTCGATGTCGTTGAAGCCCGCGGTGTCCACCTCCCAGGACTCCACCCGGAGGAGGAAGAAGTCCTGCGTCTGGCGGTACCAGGTGCCGTCGAACGTGAACTCGGTCGTGTCGGACCAGACCGGGTCGCCCAGCTCGGCCGGGTCGAGCCGCAGCCCGGTCTCCTCGGCCAGTTCCCGGGCCGCGCCCGCTGCCGGGGACTCCGCCGGATCGAGCCCACCGCCCGGGGTGAACCAGTAGCGGTGCCCGGGTCGGGCCGGGTCGAAGCCCTCGAACAACAGGACCCGACCGGCCGCGTCGACGAGCAGCACGCGGGCCGCGCGTCGAGGGGTGTAGACGGTCACGGCCCCCAGCCTGCCAGACCGGCGGCGGATCGCCCACGCCCCCGTCGGTCTACGGCTTGGGAATGCCGTCGAACTGATCGGGCACGGTCAGCCACGTGGCCCGGCTGACCGGCCAGAAGACGGTGAACGCCCGCCCGACGACTTCGCCCTCGGGGATGGTGGCCTCGGTGATGTTCTGCCCGGACTGCTGCCAGTGCTCCAGTGAGTCGCCCGAGGCCGAGCGGTGGTCGCCCATCACCCACAGCCGACCCTTCGGCACGGTGATGTCGAACTCCTGGTCGGCCGGCTTGTCGCGAATCCCGTCCATCGAGAAGATGTACGGCTCGTCCAGCGACTTGCCGTTGATGATCAGCCGCTCCTCGGGGTCGCAGCAGACCACGTGATCGCCGCCGACGCCGATCACCCGCTTGATGAAGTCCTCACCATCGGGGTTGCCGCTCCACTCGGTCGGAGCCTTGAACACGATCACCTCGCCGCGGTGCGGCGATCGGAAGTCGTAGACCAACTTGTTGACCAGCACCCGGTCATCGATCTTGAGAGTGTTCTCCATGGACGGGGAGGGGATGAAGAAGGTCTGCAGCACGAAGGCGCGGACCAGCACCGCGACCAGGATCGCCACACCCAGCAGGATCGGCAACTCCTTCCAGAAGGAGCTGCGCGGCTTGTCGGTCTGCTCGTCAATCACGCCAAGGAGCCTACGTTGCCGAACTGGACGTCACCGTCCGGAACGCGCGGGAACCACGCAGCGCGGCTACCAGCGGAAGGATCAGCAGCACACCGCCCTGCGGAGTGGGTCGCACCGGGGGCGCACCGGAGGACGCCGTGACCGGCCCGGACACGTCCTCGAACGTCGACGGCACCGACAGCGACGTCCACCGGGACGAGGGCCAGACCACCATGAAGGCCCGGCCCACCACGTTGTCGATCGGCACCGGGCCCTGGCAGCGCGCATCCTGGGAGACCTCGCGGTGGTCGCCCATCACGAATATCTGGCCAGGGGGTACGACCACCTCGTCGAAGCGCCGGGAGCGGCACTCCGACGGGTTGGGCGGCAGGTCCAGTGGGGAGTCCCGAAGGACGTACTGCTCGTTGATCGGCGTGCCGTTGACGGTCACCCGGCCCTGGCTGTCGCAGCACTTGACCCGGTCACCGGGGAGGCCGATCACCCGCTTGATGAAGTCCTTCTCGCCGGGGCGGCTCACCCCGACCAGGTCGCCGACGGTGCGGGTGAGCCGGCCGGCGAGGCCGGGCTTCGGCTGCTCGTCGACCTGCGGCGCCCAGCGGTCGGTGCCCCGGAAGACCACGACCTCGCCGCGTACCGGGTCACGAACGTCGTAGACGACCTTGTTGACCAGCACCCGGTCCCCGATGAGGAGAGTGTCCTCCATCGAGCCGGACGGGATGAAGAACGCCTGGAGCAGGAAGGTGCGGATCAGCACCGCGAGGCAGAACGCGACCACCAGCAGCAGCGGGAGCTCCTGCCAGAGTGGCATCTGCCGGCGGGTGCGGCGAGCCCGTCGGCGCCACGGATCGACGGTGCCGTCCTCGTCAAGCGTCTGCACCACGCCACTCCCCGGTCCGCAGAAACACCACCGCCCGGGAGCCTCGTCGAGGCTCCACGGGCGGTAGTGGACAGCTGCCCGCCACGTGGGCGGGCCCGCCGCCTCGCTGCGCCCGTACGACCAGGGTAGTGCGGTCTGGCCGGTACGGCATACGCGCAGCTCAGGCGGCGTGGCGAGCGGGAAGTCAGCTGGGCAGCTTCTCCCGCTTTTCCTTGATCTTGGCCTTCTTGCCGCGCAGCTCGCGCAGGTAGTACAGCTTCGCGCGACGCACGTCACCGCGGGTCACGATCTCGATCCGGTCGATGCCCGGGCCGTTGAGCGGGTAGGTCCGCTCGACGCCGACACCGAAGCTGACCTTGCGGACCGAGAAGGTCTCGCGCAGACCGTCACCCTGGCGGCGGATCACGACGCCCTGGAAGATCTGGACACGGGACCGGTTGCCCTCGACGACGCGGGCGTGCACCTTGACGGTGTCACCGGCCCGGAAGTCGGGAAGGTCGGTCCGCTTCGACTGGGCGTCAAGGGCGTCCAGGATGTTCATCGCTGCGTCCTCGTAAGGCTCACGGCGCACCGTCACTCGGTGCGCGGGTGGGTGATTCTGATCCCCGGGTGGTGGTCGGCGGGCCGACCCCGGTCGGCGATCCTCGCAGCCGTCCACGGGCGCGGACGGATGCGGCAACCCCCCTACTTTGCCACATCCCCCGGCGGCAGCTGAAATCCGGCCCGGTCCAGCGCCGCGATGTCCCGTTTGTCGAGCCGATCGGCGGGCAGCGCGGCGAGCAGGTCCGGGCGGCGGGCGGCGGTCCGCAGCAGGCCCTCCTCGCGCCGCCAGCGGGCGATCTTGCCGTGGTCACCGGAGCGGAGCACCTCCGGCACGTCGTGCCCACGCCAGCTCGGCGGCTTGGTGTAGATCGGCGCCTCCAGCAGCCCGTGCGCGTGCGACTCCTCGTCCAGCGAGCCCGCGTTGCCCAACACCCCCGGCAGCAGCCGGGTGACCGCCTCCAGCATCACCAGGACCGCGACCTCGCCGCCGAAGAGCACGTAGTCCCCCAGGGAGACCTCGGTGACCGGCATCCGGGTGGCGGCGTGCGCCAGCACCCGTTGGTCGATCCCCTCGTAGCGACCGCAGGCGAAGAGCAGGTGCGACTCGGCGGCCAACTCGTACGCCATGGCCTGTGTGAACGGGGCACCGGCCGGCGACGGCACCAGCAGCCGGGGCGGCGGGGCCTCGGCCGGCGCGAGCGCGTCCAGCGCCTCACCCCATGGCTCCGGGCGCATCACCATTCCCGGCCCGCCACCGTAGGGGGTGTCGTCGACCGTGCGGTGCACGTCGTGGGTCCAGGTCCGCAGGTCGTGCACGGCAAGCCGGAGTACGCCGTTGGCCCGCGCCCGCCCGATCAGCGACAGGTCGAGCGGGGCGAAGTACTCCGGGAAGATCGACACGACGTCGACGCGCATTGGGGTGGTCCTAGAGGTCGAGCAGTCCGGCTGGCGGGTCGACGATCACACGTCCGCCGGCGAGGTCGACCTCCGGAACGATCGCCCGGACGAACGGGATCAACGCGGTACGCCCCTCGGGGCGCCGCAGCACCAGCAGGTCGGACGAGGGCGCGTGGTCGATCCGGGCAACCTCGCCCAGGCGTTCGCCCGCCGGGGTCACCACGGCCAACCCGACGAGCTGGTGGTCGTGGAACTCCTCCGGATCGTCCGGCGGGGCCACGTCGGCGCTGTCCACCACGAGCAGGGTGCCGCGCAGCGCCTCGGCGGTGTTGCGGTCCAGGATTCCACCGAACGCGATGAGCACCCGGCCCTGGTGGAAGCGGGCTTCCTCGATGGTCAGCTCCGCCGGAACCCGGAACGGCACCCCGGGCTCATCAGTGGATGGAGGGGGCGTCGCCCCCGGCTCAGTGCGTAACACTGTGCCGGGGGCGAACCGTGCCTCGGGCTCGTCGGTCCGCACTTCCACGGTGACCTCACCGCGGACACCGTGCGGCTTGCCGATCCTGCCGACGACGAGCTGCATCAGTACGAGTCGACGATGTCGACGCGTACTCCGCGCCCGCCGATGGAGCCGATCACCTGGCGCAGCGCCTTGGCGGTCCGGCCGGACCGCCCGATCACAGTGCCGAGGTCCTCGGGGTGCACGCGGACTTCGAGCCGCTTGCCCCGACGGGAATCGACCATCCGCACCCGGACGTCGTCCGGGTTGTCGACGATGCCCTTGACCAGGTGCTCCAACGCCGGACGCAGTGGCATGTCAGGCCTGCTCACCGGCGTCGGCAGCAGCGGCCGGAGCCTCGGTCTTCGGCGCCTCGGCCGGAGCCTCGGCGGCCTTGGCGGCCTTCTTGGCCGGCTTGGCCGGGGTCTCCGGGGCGAGCCCGGCGGCGGCCTTCGCCTCAGCCTCGTACGCCGCCTTGCGGTCGGCCCGCTCGGGGGCGACCAGGAGCGGCGGCGGGGCCGGCAGGCCCTTGTACTTCTGCCAGTCACCGGTCAGCTCCAGCAGCCGCTGCACCGCCTCGCTCGGCTGAGCGCCGACGGACAGCCAGTACTGGACCCGCTCCGACTTGACCTCGATGACCGAAGGGTCTTCCTTCGGCTGGTACACCCCGACGAACTCGATCGCCCGACCGTCACGCTTGGTGCGCGAGTCGGCGATGACGATGCGGTACTGCGGGTTGCGGATCTTGCCCATCCGCAGGAGCCGGATCTTTACGGCCACAGTTGTTTCGCTCCTGTTGCGATCTCACCGGCCCGTACGGGCGGTGTGCATGGGTGAGCGCCGACCGGCACAGTGGGGTTGGGCCGGAGACTACTCGGTGGACTGGCGACGTGCCCGGGTTAGAGGGCGCCGGACGCGCGCCGGATACCAGCGACCTATTCTGCCAGATCCGGTGCCGATCTCACGCATCGGACCCGGACACCGCGTCTCCGGTGACCTGGAACACCTCTCAACGCACCGGCGGGCGGTCCCATCCCGGCGGAAGTTCGTCCGGTACATCCCAGTCTGGCGGGGGCGTGAAGTCGCACCAGGTGCCGTCGAACGGGAACTCACCAGCCTCGGCGAGCGCGATCACCCGCTCCCCCTCCGCGCGGACCGCCTTCTCGTCGGTCACCCAGTAGTCGTCACCGAAGGCGAGCCGCTCGACGAACTCGTCCTCGTCCTTCCAGTGCCAACTGAGGTCCGGGCGCACCACCACGTCCAGGTCCTGGTCCACCACGTCGACACCGGCCACCGGGCCGTCGTCCCAGCGGACACCGGGCTCCTCCAGGTTGACGTACCAGTTCGCGAACCGGCCCCGCGCGTCCCGGAACCACCACACCGAGTGCGCCGCCCCGGTGGGCAGGAACTTCAACAGCGGCGGCCCGTTCCAGTGCCCGTGCGCCAAGCGGTACGACGACGAGATCCACTGGGCGAACGGCATCGCGCGCATCCCCAGGCCCGCCTCGGTCACCTCGTGGGCCACCGGCGAGTCCCGGGCGATCCAGACCAGCAGGCCCCGCTCGTCGTCGCTGACCACCCGGCCCGGCCGAACCCACCCGATCCGGCCGTGCCGCACGTTCCGATGCATGATCAGCCGGCCCGGCGCGAACCGGTCCTCGGGACCGCTCGGGCGCATCTCAGTAGGCGCGGGCGAGGATGGCGATCAGGTCGGGCTCGTCCTCGGAGTCCGGTACGGAGCCGTCGGCGCGCAGCAGGCAGCGCACCGTGACGCCCTGGCCGTTCGCCTCGGCCTCGCCGGCAACGCCGACCGCCGACCACGGCACCCGGGCCCAGCCGTTCGCGGCAGCCTCGATCGCCTCGGCGAGGGTGGCCACCTCCACCGTGCGCGACTCGCGGTTGGCCAGCGCCTGGTCGTGCAGCACCCGCTGGTCGGTCTCCAGCGCGGCGAGCACCGCGGCGACCACGTCGGCCACCGGCGTCGGGGACTTCGACCCGTCGGTGCGGCGCACCACCACCGCGTTGCCGGCGGCCAGGTCGCGGGGACCGACCTCGACACGTACCGGATAGCCGCGCAGCTCCGCGTCGACGGCGCGGCGGCCGAACGGGGTGTCGGTCCGGTCGTCGAGCGCGACCCGGACACCGGCGTCGCGCAGGCCGTCGCGCAGCTTGGCCGCCGCCTCGCCCACGCCGTCGCCGTCCTTGACCACCATGACGTACGCCTGGATCGGCGCCAGCTTCGGCGGCACGCGCAGGCCGTTGTCGTCGCCGTGCGCCATGATCAGGCCGCCGAGCATCCGGGTCGACGTGCCCCAGGAGGTGGTCCAGGCGTGCTCCCGGCCGCCCTCCTTCGAGGAGTAGCTGATGTCGAACGCCTTGGCGAAGTTCTGGCCCAGCTCGTGGCTGGTGCCCAGCTGCAGCGCCTTGCCGTCACCCATCATGCCTTCGCAGGTGTACGTGGCCGTCGCACCGGCGAACCGCTCGCGCGTCGTCTTCAGGCCCACCACCACCGGGATGCCGATGACGTTGACCATGAGGTCCTCGTACGCCTCGTGCAGGATCCGCCGCGCGTACGCCCGAGCGTCCTCGCGGGTGGCGTGCGCGGTGTGCCCCTCCTGCCAGAGGAACTCGCTGGTACGCAGGAAGATCCGCGGACGCAGCTCCCACCGGACCACGTTCGCCCACTGGTTGAGCAGCAGCGGCAGGTCCCGGTACGAGTCGATCCACTTGGCCATGAACTCGCCGATCACCGTCTCGCTGGTGGGGCGCACCACCACCGGCTCGGCGAGGGGCTTGCCACCACCGTGGGTGACGACCGCCAGCTCCGGCGAGAAGCCCTCGACGTGCTCGGCCTCACGCTTGAGGTAGCTCTCGGGGATGAACAGCGGGAAGTACGCGTTCTCCGCACCCGCCGCCTTGATCCGGGCGTCCATCTCGGCCTGCATACGCTCCCAGATGGCGTAGCCGGCCGGGCGGATGACCATGGTGCCGCGGACCGGGCCGTTGTCGGCCAGCTTCGCCTTGGCGATCAGGTCCTGGTACCAGCGGGGGAAATCCTCCGCACGGGGAGTGAGCACGCGTGCCATGACCGCACATCCTATGCGCCGCTCGTCAGGGCAGTGCGCTCGGGCGCGGCATCGTTAGCATCTGCCGTCATGACCTTCCGCAATCCGCACACCGGAGCGGCTCCCACCCCCGAGCCCGAGGCCCCCGATCTGGCACACCTGGCCGCGAGCTGGGTGCGCTGGGTGGCCCGACACCGGCAGCCGACCAGCCCGATCGCCGACCGGTCCGGCCGGCACGCCGGGCGTCACCAGCCCGCCGACGTGTGGTTCCTCGCGGGTACGCACGGTGGCTCTGTGCAACGGAGTTGCGTGGTCCCCGCCGGACGGCCACTCTTCTTCCCGGCGTTCTGCTGGTGGCAGGTCGGCGGTGGAACCGGCCCGGCCGAGGCCGACCTCGACGCGACCGGGCACGCGCAGCTCGACGGACTGCCGATCGCGCTGACACCGGCCGGATCGGCCGAGCCGTTCCCGGTCCGCGGCTTCTTCAACAACGTCGTCACCAGGTGGCCGTGGTCCGTTCCGGTCTCCTGCTGGGGTCTGTGGGGGCTGATCCCGCCGCCAGGCCCCGGCCGACACGAGCTGAGCTTCGGTGGCACCGACGGCGGGCGGTTCTGGGTCGAGGCGCAGTACCAGATCGAGGTGCGCTGAACCGACCTACACTTCGACCACCATGATTGAGCAGAGGGGCCCCACCCCGGTACGGACCGGCATCGTCGACGCCGCCCGCACGCTGACCGTCGCGACCGGCTGGGACGGCGTCCGGATGGGTGCCGTCGCGAACGCCGCCGGGGTGAGCCGGCAGACCGTGTACAACGAGTTCGGCAGCAAGGCAGGGCTCGCCGAGGCGCTCGCCCGCGCCGAGGTGGACCGGTTCGTCGGCGCCGTCCGGACCGCTCTGCTCGCCCACGGCACCGACGTACGGGCCGGCGCGTCCGCGGCCATCGCGCACACCCTCACCACGGCGGCGGAAAACCCCCTGGTCAAGGCCATCCTGAGCAGCGCCCGAGGCGGCTCGGACGAGCTACTGCCGTACCTCACCACCCGGGCTGAGATGGTGCTCACCGAGGCGGCCGGCGCGCTGATCGACTGGGCCGGCGACCACCTGCCCGGAGCGGACCAGGCAGCGCTGGCCTTCGCCGCCGACACCATCGTCCGCCTGGTGGTCAGCCACATCGTGCTTCCCCGCGAACCGATCGAGCAGACCGCCACGGCCCTCGCCGACCTTGCCGTACACCTCTTCAGCGCCGCCGCCCGCCCCGCCCTCTGACCCGCGCCGGCCCGGCGCGGGGCGACGCGGCACGGCCCGGCCGGGGCGGCGCTCGCGGGGGTTAGCGGATGACGCGGCCGCGGAGGATCGTGCGGGACGGGGCGCGAACGACGCGCAGGTCGCGGCGGGGGTCCTCGGGGTAGACGGTCAGGTCGGCAAGGCCGCCCTCGACGAGGCCGGGGAAGCCGAGCCACTCCCGGGCGCCCCAGGAGGCGGCGGCGAGCACGTCGACCGGCGCCATGCCGGCCCGCTCGTGCAGCAGCAACATCTCCTCGGCGGCGAGGCCGTGGTCGATGCCGCCGCCGGCGTCGGTGCCCACGTAGATCGGCACCCCCGCCTCGTGCGCGGCACGTACCACCTCGGGGAAGCCGTCGCGCAGCGCGAGCATGTGGTCGGCGTACCCGGGGAACTTGGCCCGCGCCTGCTCGGCGATGTCCCCGAAGGTGACGATATTGATCATCGTGGGGATCAGTGCGGTGCCCTGCCGGGCCATCTCGTCGACCAGGTCGAGGCTCAGCCCGGTGCCGTGCTCCACCGAGTCCACCCCGGCCCGCACCATGATCTCGACGGCCGACTCGGAGAACGTGTGCACGGCGGCGCGTACCCCGGCGTCGTGCGCGGCCCGCACGGCCGCGGTGAGGGTGTCCGCGTCCCAGGCGGGCGCCAGGTCACCCACACCCCGATCGATCCAGTCGCCGACCAGTTTGACCCAGCCGTTGCCGGCCCGCGCCTGCGCGGCCACCGTCGCGGCCACGTCGGACGCGTCGACCTCCACGCCGATGTCGCGCAGGTAGCGCTTCGGCGGCGCGACGTGCTGGCCGGCGCGGGCCAGTCGCGGCAGGTCCGGTTCGTCGTCCAGCTCTGGGTACGGGTACGGCGAACCGGCGTCGCGGATCGCCAGCACTCCGGCGTCCCGGTCGACGTGGGCCAGCTCGCGGGCCTGGTCGAGAGAGGTGATCGGGGCGCCGCCGTGGGCGATGCCGATGTGGCAGTGCGCGTCGACCAGGCCCGGCAGGACGAAACCACCGTCGACGACCGTCTCCGCACCGGGCACCGGGGTGAAGGTCACCCGGTCGCCGACCAGCCAGAGATCCCGGACCTCGTCGTCGGGGAGCAGCACAGCGCGCACGTGAAGAGCCATGCGCACAGTCCTACCCGATCACGCCCCGTCGGGAGCGAGCAGGTCGTTCTTCCGGGCGGTCAGGGCCGGCAGGTCCACGGATGACGTCGCCCTACCGTCACCGACACACTCAGCGGGGGCGGTTGTCGCCGCCCTTGCCGAGCTTGTTGAAGTCGATCTTCGGGAGCTTGAAGCCCGGCGGCAGGCCCTGGCCGGCGGCCAGGTCGTTCGGGTCCATCCCCGGTGGGAGCTGCGGCATGCCGCCCGGGAAGCCGCCCGGCATTCCGGCGCCGGCCCCGGTACGTGGACGACCGCCACCCTTGGTGCCCTTGCGCTTGTTCTTCGGCGACTTGGTCGCCTTACGCCGGCCACCGCCGGGCAGGCCCATCATGCCGCCCATCTGCTTCATCATCTTCTGCGCGTCGGCGAAGCGGTTGAGCAGCTGGTTGACGTCCATCACGGTGACCCCGGAGCCGTTGGCGATACGGGCCCGGCGAGAGCCGTTGATGATCTTCGGGTTGGTCCGCTCGCCCGGGGTCATCGACCGGATGATCGCGGTGACCCGGTCGAAGTGGGTGTCGTCCAGGTCGGCGAGCTGGTCCTTCATCTGCCCCATGCCGGGCATCATGGCCAGCACGTTGGCGATCGGGCCCATCCGCCGCACCGCGATGAGCTGGTCGAGGAAGTCCTCCAGGGTGAACTGCTCACCGCCCATCAGCTTGGCGGTCATCTTCTCCTTCTGATCGGAGTCGAAGGCCTGCTCGGCCTGCTCGATCAGAGTGAGGACGTCGCCCATGCCGAGGATCCGGCTGGCCATCCGGTCGGGGTGGAAGACGTCGAAGTCCTCCAACTTCTCGCCGGTGGAGGCGAACAGGATCGGCTGCCCGGTCACCTCGCGCACCGACAGCGCGGCACCGCCACGGGCGTCGCCGTCGAGCTTGGAGAGCACCACGCCGGTGATGCCGACGCCGTCACGGAACGCCTCGGCGGTGCGGACGGCGTCCTGACCGACCATCGCGTCGATGACGAAGATGACCTCGTCCGGCTGAACGGCGTCGCGGATGTCAGCGGCCTGCTGCATCATCTCGGCGTCGATACCGAGTCGGCCGGCGGTGTCGACGATGACGATGTCGCGGGCCGCCCGCTTCGCGTGCTCGATCGACGCCCGCGCCACCTGCACCGGGTCACCGGTGCCGTTACCGGGCTCCGGGGCGTACACCTCGACCCCGGCCCGGCCACCGAGCACCTGAAGCTGCCCGACGGCGTTGGGGCGCTGGAGGTCGGCGGCGACCAACAGCGGCTGGTGCCCCTGGCCCTTGAGCCAGCGGGCCAGCTTGCCGGCCAGGGTCGTCTTACCGGAACCCTGGAGGCCGGCCAGCATGATCACCGTCGGGGGCTGCTTGGCGAACTGGAGGCGTCGCCCCTCGCCGCCGAGCACGTTGATCAGCTCTTCGTTGACGATCTTGATGATCTGCTGGGCCGGGTTCAGCGCCTGGGAGACCTCGGCGCTGCGGGCACGCTCCTTGACGGCCGCGATGAAGCCCTTGACGACCGGCAGCGCGACGTCCGCCTCCAGCAGCGCGAGGCGAATCTCACGCGCGGTGGCGTCGATGTCGGCGTCGGTGAGCCGCCCCTTGCCGCGGAGCTTGGTGAAGATCCCGGACAGGCGGTCACTCAAGGTGTCAAACACGCGAACATCCCGTTTGTCAGTGTTCCGGCGGGCATAACGCGGCCGGCACTGCGAAGTCCGGCCACCGCTAGGGTAGCCGCCCGGTACCGGGGCCGCTGTCGCCCGGCCCGGGCCTCACTCCGGGACCAACCCCGACTGGTACGCGAAGACGACGAGCTGGGCCCGGTCCCGGGCTCCCAGCTTGCCCATCGCCCGGCTGACGTGGGTCCGCGCGGTCGCCGGGCTGACCACCAGCCGGGCGGCGATCTCCTCGTTGTTCAGGCCCTCACCGACCAGGCCGACCACCTGGCGCTCCCGGTCGGTCAGCGCGTCCAACCGAGGGTGCGGACGAAGCACCCGGGACGGCCGGGTGGCGAACTCCCGCACCACCCGACGGGTCACCGACGGCGACAGCAGCGCCTCCCCCTCCGCGACCAGCCGGATCGCGCGCAGCAGCTCGGCCGGTCGGGTGTCCTTGGTGAGGAACCCGCTCGCGCCGTGCCGCAGCGCGTCGAAGACGTACTCGTCCAGCTCGAAGGTGGTGAGCACCACCACCCGCGTACCGGTCAGGTCGGGGTCCGCGACGATCCGCCGGGTCGCCTCGATACCGTCGATGCCGGGCATGCGGATGTCCATCAGCACCACGTCCGGCCGTTCCCGGCGCGCCAACTCGACCGCCCGGAGCCCGTCGGCCGCCTCGCCGGCCAGCGAAAGGTCGTCCTCGCTCTCCACCAGCGCGCGCAGACCGAGCCGGACGAGGTCCTGGTCGTCGGCGATCAGGACCCGGATCACGTCGTCGGCTCCACGGGCAGCCGGGCGTACACCCGGAACCCACCATCGGCGCGCGGCCCGGTGGTCAACCGCCCGCCCAATGCCGCGACCCGCTCCCGCATCCCGGCCAGCCCGTGGCCGTCGCCACCGTCACCGTCACCGGCCAGATCCGCCCCATCGGTGGCAGCGCCCGTGCCCCGGTCCGTGACCTCGACGGTCAACTCGTCGGCCCGGTAGCCGACGACCACCTCCGCGTCGGACACCCCGGCGTGGCGCAGCACGTTGGTCAACGCCTCCTGCACCACCCGGTACGCGGCCAGGTCCACCGTCGCCGGCAGTTCCCGAGGGTCGCCGACCACGCGCACCTCGACGGCGAGACCGGCCCCGGCCAGCCGGTCGCGCAGCGCCGGTAGCCGGGCCAGACCGGGCACCGGCCCGCGCTCGGCACCCTGCCGCACCGCGCCCAGCGTGACCCGGAGTTCGTCCAACGCCTCCCGACTTGTCCGGCTGATCGCGGTCAGCGCGGTCTCCGCCTGCTCGGGCCGTTTCGGCAGCAGGTGCAGGGCGATCTCCGCCTGCATGCTGATCGCGGCGAGCCCGTGCCCCACCACGTCGTGCACCTCCTGCGCGATCCGCAACCGCTCCTCGTCGGCCTGCCGCCGGGCCTGCTCGGCGCGACTGCGAGCCTGCTCGGCGCGGTTGCGGGCGGCTGCCTCGCGGTTGACCCGCACCACCATCCCCACCGCGAACGGTACGACCACCCAGGCCGACGCGGGCAGCACTCCGGCCCAGCCCGGCGCCGGACCCCGCGACCAGAAGACGTGGGTCAGCAGCAGCACGAACGCGCCACCGGTGGCGAGCGCCGCCGGGCGCACCGGCAGTCGCACCGCCACGCTGTACACCGCGATCAGGAAGGTGAGCAGGATCGGCCCGTACGGGTAGCCGAGCACGAGGTACGTCGAGGTGGCCACGGTGACCACGGCGAGGGTGGCCACCGGGGCCCGGCGCCGGGCCGGCAGGGCCAGCGCGGCGACCACGATCAGCACCCGGCAGGCGGCGTCCACCGGCCTCGACCCCGGCTGGTTGTCCCCGGCCAGGCCGGTGGCGAGCAGCCCGAACGCGAGCAGCACCAGGGCGAGCACGGCGTCGGCCGCCGCCTCCTGTCGCCCGGTCCATCGCATGGCCGTCATTCTGCCCGCGTCGATGCCGTCAGGCGTGCGTCCACGAGCGGCACCGCAGCTACGCCCCCGGACGTACCCGCCGCCGAGGGTGGCCGGAACACCCGATCGCACCGCGTCGGTGGCGGACGCCCTCATGAGCCTGATGACCCTGAGGCATCAAGATGACTCTGAGGTATCACGCTCGTGGGAGCGACCGGCCGACCTGAGCGGCCAACGGCCGAAAATCCAGGCGCACCGCGCGGCCGCACCCGTCGACCAGGCGGCCAGCCGCGCCAGCGCCCCCGAGTGGGTCAGACGGCGGCGAGGACCGCGGCCTCCAGGCGGGCCCGGGTGGCGTCGTCCGGCCAGCCACCGACCAGGTAGAAGGCGTCCACGACGTCGGCGCCGAGAGTGGAGATGCGGGCCGCGCGGACCAGGGCACCAGCCTCGTCGAGGGCGCAGGTGACCCGGTAGAGCAACCCGGCGGCGTCGGCCGCGCGCAACTCCAGCAGTACCGCGTCGGTGGCCGCCTCGCGGTGCCAGACCACCCGGGGAGCAGCACCGCCGCCACGGGCGGCGAGCGCACGGCCGCGCAGCCGCTGGGTGACCGACACGTCGCCGCCGACCGCCCTGCGCAGGTCGGCGCGGAGTGAGACCGGGTCCGGCGGCAGGCCGTAGCGGGGTTGCACCCGGCACTCGACCAGGGCCCGGCCGTCGACCACGGAGGCGTCCGCCGAGATCACCTCCAGCCGGTGCAGGGCCAGGCAGCCGGCAACCGTGGCGAGCAGGCCCCGCCGGTCGGCGGCGGCGACGGACACCCGGTCCCCGGTCAGGTGGACGACCGGCAGTGGCCCGGCCAGCAGCGCCGGGTCCGGTGCGGGCGGTTCGGGAAGCACGCCGGTGTCCAGTGCGGTGCGGACCCGGGCGACCAGCTCGGCGACGAGCCGCCCCTTCCAGTCCGACCAGGCCGCCGGCCCGGTCGCCGCCGCGTCGGCGCGGACCAGCGCGTGCAGCAGATCCAGGGTGCCGGTGTCACCGACCGCCTCGGCCACCGAGGCGATGGTGACGGGGTCGGCCAGGTCCCGGCGGGTGGCCACGTCGGGCAGCAGCAGGTGCAACCGGACCAGCGTGCCGATCAGCTCGACCTCGGTGGGAGGCAGACCGATCCGGGTCGCCACCGCCTGGGCCAGTGGCACACCGACGGTGCTGTGATCGCCGGCGAGGCCCTTGCCGATGTCGTGCAGGAGTGCGCCGAGGAGCAACAGGTCGGGACGCTCCACCTCGCGGGCGTGCCGGCTGGCCTCGTGGGCGGTCTGCACGAGGTGCCGGTCGAGGGTGTAGCGGTGCACCGGGTTGTGCTGGGGCAGGCTGCGCAGCCTGGTCCACTCGGGCAGCCAGCCGTCGACCAGCCCGTACCGGTCGCAGGTCTCCCACGCCGGTACCAGGCCAGGACCGGCGCCGAGCAGGGTGATCAGCGCGGCCCGGGCCTCGGCCGGCCAGGGCGCGGGCAGCGGAGGGCAGTACGCCGCCAGCCACTCGCAGGTGGCCCGGGCGATCGGGATTCGGGTCGCGGCCGCCGCGGCGGCCATCCGCAGGGAGAGGCTCGGGTCGGGGCGTGCCCCGATCGCCGTCCGGGCGAGCACCAGTTCCCCGTCGTGTTCGACCACGTCGCGGGCCACCGGGCGGCGGGCGGGTCGACCGTTCCCGCCGCGGGACCGGCCGGAGCGCAGCCGGTCGGCGGCACGGAACGCGTCGTCCAGGGCGTGGCTGACCGTGCGCGCGTCACCGGCGACCCGACGCAGGAGGGCGTCACCGTCCTCCAGCCCGAGCAGCGTGGCCACCCCGTCGCGCTCCTGGGCCACCAGCCGGTCGACCCGGCGGCCGACCTGCCGGTGCAGGGCGTCCCGAGTGTCCAGCAGGCGCAGGTGGGCGGCGCGTACGGCGGGGCGCAGCGCGTCGGTGATGCCGGCGGCGGAGATGGCCCGCAGCAACCCCACGTCGCGCAGACCGCCGGCGGCCTCCTTGAGGTCGCCTTCGAGCAGGAAGGCCAGCTCACCGTGGGCCTGCCAGCGGGCTTCGGTGACCTCGCGCAGGCCGGGCAGATGCCGGACGGCGGTGCGCCGCCAGTGGTCGGCGGCGGTGCGGATCAGCGCGTCGGCCAACTCCCGGTCGCCCACGACCAGCCGGGCGTCGAGTAACCCGAGGGCGACCTTGACGTCGTCCTGGGCCACCGAGAGCGCCTCCGAGACGGTCCGTACCGAATGGTCGAGCCGCAGGCCGGCGTCCCAGATCGGGTACCAGACCGAGGCGGCCAACTCGTCCGTGCCCGGCACACCCGCGTGCAGCAGAACCAGGTCGAGGTCGCCGTACGGCGCGCACTGTCGCCGGCCGAGCCCACCGACGGCGATCAGCGCGACCCCCTCCCGCGCGGGCAGCAACCCGCGCAGAAAGGTGTCGTACGCGGCTGCCCGCCGCTGCCGGGCGGACTCCCCGATCCCCCCGGGAACGCCGACGACCTCGTTGATCAAGAGGTTCGCGTCGCCGTCATCGGCGTGCCCTGACGCGTTCTTCTTGATCAACGAGGTCATGTCAGTCGTGGTCGAGGTCAGAGTGCGTCGAGGCCGCGCTCGCCGGTACGCACCCGGACGACCTCGTCGACGCCGGTGACCCAGACCTTGCCGTCGCCGATCTTGCCCGTACGGGCTGCCCCGACGATGGCGTCCACCACCTTTTCCACGTCGATCTCGTCGGTGAGCACCTCGACCCGGATCTTGGGCAGGAACTCGACCGTGTACTCGGCACCCCGGTAGACCTCGGTGTGCCCCTTCTGCCGCCCGTACCCCTGGACCTCGCTGACGGTCAGCCCGGCCACCCCGAGGGCGTGCAGGGCCTCCTTCACCGCGTCCAGTTGGTACGGCTTGATGACCGCGGTCACCAGCTTCATGTCCAACCCCTCCATCCCAGGAACGTTAACCGGCGACCTTCTCGCTGACCGGCGCGGCGGGCTCCGCCTCCGGCTTGGCACCGCTCGTCGTACCGCCACCGGGGGTGCCGATGCCGGCCATCGCGAACGCGCTGCCCGCACCGCTGCCCGACGGAGACAGGTCGTATCCGCTCTCGGCGTGCTCGCCGATGTCGATGCCGTCGACCTCGGCCTCACCCTTGACGCGGAACCCGATCGTCTTCTCGATGACGAAGGCGAGCACCCAGGCGATACCGAACGACCATACGGAGACGATCAGGCCGGCGAGGGCCTGCCGCCCGAGCTGGGTCGCGCCGCCGCCGTAGAAGAGACCGTCGGAGGCACCCACCACGTCGGTGATCGCGGCGTTGACCGAGTTGGTGGCGAAGAGACCGAGCCACAGCGACCCGATCCAGCCGCCGACGAAGTGCACGCCGACCACGTCGAGGGAGTCGTCGTAGCCGAGCTTGTACTTGAGGCTGACGGCGAGCGCACACACGGCCCCGGCGACGATGCCGAGCAGGACGGACGCCCAGGGGGCGATGAAACCACAGGCCGGGGTGATCGCGACCAGGCCGGCGATGGCGCCGGACGAGGCGCCGACCATCGTCGGCTTCCGGTCCTTGATCCACTCGACCGCGATCCAGCCGAGCACCGCGGCTGCCGTGGCGAGCTGGGTGTTGATGAACGCGAGGCCGGCGACCGAGTCGACGGTCAGCTCGGAGCCCGCGTTGAAGCCGAACCACCCGAACCACAGCAGACCGGCGCCGAGCGCGACCAGCGGGATGTTGTGCGGCTTCATGCCCTCGCGCGGCCAACCGAGCCGCTTGCCGAGCACCAGCGCCACGGCCAGGGCCGCCGCACCGGCGTTGATGTGCACCGCGGTGCCACCGGCGAAGTCCAGTGCGTGGATGTCCGCGCCGATGATCCCGCCGCCCCACACCCAGTGGGCGACCGGGAAGTAGACCAGGGTGGCCCAGCCGAAGGCGAACAGCAGCCAGCCGGCGAACTTGGCCCGGTCGGCGATGGCACCGCTGATCAGCGCGACCGTGATCACCGCGAAGACCATCTGGAAGGCCATGAACACGTAGAGCGGGACCCCGATGCCGCTGGGGTTCTCCGCCGTGGCACCCCACAGATCGGTCTCGGCGAGGAAGGTCTTGGTACCGAGGTACGCGCCCGGGTCGCCCCAGAATCCGTTCACGTCGGCCCCGAAGGCGACGCTGAAGCCGTAGAACCACCACAGAATAGAGATGAGCCCGATGGCGGAGAAGCTCATCATCATCATGTTGAGTACGCCCTTGGCCCGGTTGAGGCCGCCGTAGAACAGCGCCAGTCCGGGGGTCATGAGCAGCACGAGCGCGGTCGAAACCAGCAGCCAAACGGTATTGGCGCCGTCGATCGTCGGTGCTTCAGGCACGCTGGCCTCCTAAAGGTGAATTTCCTCCTTCGCGGCTTTCCGGGGCAGCGTCGCCCGTAGGCCGGTTGCGCGGAAGCTTCGCGGCCGGCTGTTTCACCCAGGGACCCGTGCCGGTTTCCGTTTCGTGACGGGTTGTTTCGTACGTGTCACGAAGTCCGCACACTACGCGGCATGGACGGTGGTGGATCAGCCAGACGACGTACGCCGATGGCTGACCGGCCAGACACATCGACCGGCACGCTCACCGGTGCTGGCCGAGCATCGACCGGCCGGCGCTCAGCGGAGGGCGTCCTCCAGGGCGTGCCGCTCGTAGTCGAGCAGCCGCAGATCCCGCATCGGCCGGCGCAGGTGCCCCTTGTGCACGATCCGGACGAACGCCGGCTCACCGGCGGCGGCCATCCGGCGGATCCCCTCGACGTGGTCCACGATGCGCTTGCGGATGGTCCGGATGAGCCGGTGCCGATCCCGGGGGATCAGCCCGTACGCGTCGGCGAAGAGCCGCAACCGGCGCGGCCGGTCCGGGTGCTTCCAGCCCAGCGTGATCGAGTCCCGGTCCGCGAAGATCGGCACCCACGTCCAGGCCGCGTACGCCACGTCGTAGATCCGCGCTCCGGGCGAGGCGAGGTCGAAGTCGATCAGCCCGAGGGTGCCGTCCGGCCGCCAGATCACGTTGTGCGGCGCGGCGTCGTGGTGGCAGATGACCTCGGTGTCCGGTGGTGGGGGTCCGAAGGAACGCCAGACCGCCCCCGGTGCCGGAGTGAAGCCGTACTGGGCGTCGTGGAACATCCGCAGCATGGTGGCGACGGTGACCAGCGCCTCGTCGGTCACCCAGTGCGGGGCGAGCGGATACTCTCCGCACTCCCCCTCCAGGTACGACAGCACCTCACGGTTGCGCTCGTCCATCCCGAGCGCGCGGGGGGCGCCGGTGAACCCCACGTACTCCAGGTGCCGCAGCAGGGCGTGCACGGATGGTGTCCACGGCCCGGCGTTGCGGCGGACCGTGTCACCGACGCGGACAACGGTGCTCACGTTGCCGCCGTGCAGCGGGATCTCCTGCGAAGTCACGTACGGTCTCCCGAGGCGCTGCGAAGGGTGGCCGGGGTCGCGCCAGCCCGCGTACGCGCGGTTGTCACTGGTCACCCGAGACTACGCGTCCCGTCCGGTGGCCTCGGTCCCCAGCAACGCGTCAACGAACTGCGCCGGGTCGAACGGGGCCAGGTCGTCCTTGCCTTCACCGAGGCCGACCAGCTTCACGGGGATGCCGAGCTTGCGCTGCACGGCGATCACGATGCCGCCCTTGGCGGTGCCGTCGAGCTTGGTCAGCACCACGCCGGTCACGTTGACCACCTCGGTGAAGACCCGGGCCTGCTCCAGGCCGTTCTGCCCGGTTGTGGCGTCCAGGATGAGCAGTGTCTCGTCGATCGGGCCCTGCTTCTCCACCACCCGCTTGACCTTGCCCAGCTCGTCCATCAGGCCAACCTTGTTCTGCAGTCGGCCGGCGGTGTCGATGAGCACGGTGTCCACGCCGGTGTCGATGCCACGCTTGACCGCGTCGAAGGCGACGCTGGCCGGGTCGGCGGCCTCGGGCCCACGGACGGTCTCGGCGCCGACACGGGAGCCCCAGGTCTCCAGCTGGTCCGCGGCGGCGGCCCGGAAGGTGTCCGCCGCGCCGAGCAGCACGCTCCGACCGTCCGCCACCAGCACCCGGGCGATCTTGCCGCAGGTGGTGGTCTTGCCCGCGCCGTTGACGCCGACGACGAGGACCACCGCCGGCACGCCCTCCTTCGGGGCGGTCCGCAACGATCTGTCCAGGCTCGGGTCGAGCGCGTTGACCAACTCGGCGGCGAGCAGTGCGCGCAGCTCGGAGGCCGAGCGGGTGCCCAGCACCCGGGTGCGCTCGCGCAGCCGGTCGACGATGTCCCGGGTGGCATCGACGCCGACGTCGGCGGTGATCAGGCTGTCCTCGATCTCCTCCCAGGCGTCCTCGTCGAGGTGGTCGCGGGCGAGCAGACCGAGCAGACCCTTGCCGAAGACGTTCTGCGAGCGGGACAGTCGCGAGCGGAGTCGGACGAGCCGCCCGGCGGTCGGCTCGGGCACCTCAACGGGTACCTCGATCACCGGCGGCGGCTCGACCAGGACGCCGGTGGACAGATCGGACTCCGGTGCCTCGACCGGCGGGCCGGCGAGATCCTCCTCGGCCCTGGTGTCGACCTCGGTACGCGGCAGCGGGGGCTCGGGCCGCCGCCGCAATCGCGGCACGACCAGCCCGACTGTGCCGGCGATCAGCACACCGAGCAGGACCAGAGCGAGGACGAGATATTCGGCCATGCCGGAATCCTGTCAGATGCGGGCGGCGGCGTCCCAGCCACCGCACCCGGCCGGTGCCACGAACCGCCGGTAGGCTCGGCCGCATGCCCGCCGCACACCTGCTCATCGGCCCCCTGCTGCGGCGCGTGGTGGACACCAGGGCGACCGTCTGGGTGGAGACGGCGGCGCCCGCCGTGGTCACCGTCCGGACCGCCGACGGCGCCACCGGCACCGCACCCACCTTCTCGGCGTACGACCACCACTACGCCCTCGTGGTGGTGGAAGGCCTCACTCCGGACAGCGCGACCACCTACGAGGTGCTGGTCGACGATGAGTTGGTCTGGCCGGTGCCGGGCAACGGCTTCCCGCCGAGCGTGATCCGCACCCGGGCCGCCGACGACCGGGACCAGCCGGTCAACCTGATCTTCGGCTCGTGCCGGGAGACCACCCAGCACGCCACCACCCGGAAGCTGCCGCCGGACGCGCTCGACGCGTACGCCCGGCGGTTGATGGCCGACCCGGAGTCGAACCCTCTGCCTGATCTGCTGATGCTGCTCGGCGACCAGGTCTACGCCGACGTCACCTCGCCCACGGTGCGCCGGCTGCTGCGTCGGCGGCGGCGGCGTCCGAAGGACGCACCGGCCGACCAGGTGGTGAGCTTCGACGAGTACACCAAGCTCTACCTGGAGTCCTGGCGCGATCCGGAGATCCGCTGGCTGCTCTCCACCGTGCCGAGCGTGATGATCTTCGACGACCACGAGATCATCGACGACTGGAACACCTCGGCGGCGTGGCGCGCCGAGGTGCGCGAGCAGCCGTGGTGGCAGGAGCGGATCGGCAGTGGGCTCGCCTCGTACTGGGTCTACCAGCACCTGGGCAACCTCTCCCCCGACGAGATCGCCGCCGATCCGGTGTTCGCCAAGGTCGCCGCGTCCGAGGACGCCACCGGCGTGCTGCGCGAGTTCGGGCACCGGGTCGACCAGGAGTCGGACCTGGCGCACGACACCGAACGCTGGCGCGCGGTGCAGTACCAGTGGAGCTACGCACTGGACCTGGGCCGGACCCGGCTGATCATGCTGGACAACCGGTGCAGCCGGGTGCTTGATCCGGGCGGTCGGGCCCTACTGCCGCCCGGCGAGTGGTCCTGGTTCCTCGACCAGGCCCACGGGGTCTACGACCACCTGGTGGTCGGCGCCTCGCTGCCCTGGCTGCTGCCGCAGGGCATCCATCACATCGAGGCGTGGAACGAGAAGCTGGCCGACTCGCGCCACCCCTGGGTGGCACGCGGGGCGGAGAAGCTGCGCCGCGCACTGGACCTGGAGCACTGGGCGGCGTTCCGGCGCTCCTTCGAGGCGCTCGCGGAGACCTTCGCCCGGATCGGCACCGGCACTCCGGCGCGGCCGGGTGCGCGGGTCGGCGCCGGTCCGGCGTACGCCCCACCGGCGTCGATCAGCGTGCTCTCCGGGGACGTGCACCACTCGTACGTGGCCCGGGCCCGGTTCGCCGACCCGGCGGTGGTCACCCCCGTGCATCAGCTCACCTGCTCCCCGATTCACAACCAGGTGCCGGCCGGCATCCGTCCGCTGATGCGGCTCGGCTGGTCGCCCGGCCCGGCCGGTGCCACCCGGGCGCTGGCCCGCTCGGCGGGTGTGCGGCGACCGGGGGTGCGCTGGCGCAAGCTGGCCGGCCCGTACTTCGGCAACGCGGTCGCCACCCTGACCCACCAGGGGCGTGGGGCCGACGTGACCATCGAGGGCACCACGAAGGACGGCCAGCTACGCCCGGTGATGCGGCGTCGACTCTCGGGCGCCGGTAAGCCGACCTCCCCGTAGTCTCTACGCCGTGGATGAGCACCTGCCGGAGCCGATCCGGGCGGTCGAGCACGAGTTGACCGCTCTACTGCGTCGCGGACGGGCGGTTTCGTGGGAGATCGCCCGGGAGGTGCACCCGAACCTTGAGCCGAACACCTACGGGCTGTTGCTCTGGTTGCGACGCAGCGGATCGATCCGGTTGACCGAGTTGGCGGCACGGCTCGGCGTGGGCAAGGGCACGCTGAGCCGGCAGATCAATGCGCTGGAGGTCCTCGGCCTGGTCTACCGTGACCCGGATCCGAGTGACCGACGGGCCGCGCAGATCAGCCTCACCGAGGAGGGGCAACGCCGGTTCGACGTGGCCCGGGCCGCCCGGCTGGGGGAATTCGTCCGAGCTCTGGACGGCTGGCCGGACCGGGACGTCGAGGAGTTCGCCCGGCTGCTCGGCCGGTTCAACGACTCCTGGCAGTAACGCCGCACGGCGGGGAATAGGGGCCCGGTTCCCACAAGTTGTTGCTTAAGGCAACTAAGGCATACGGTTGCCTCAGGCAACTCTCAGGCGGCCAGCGCCCACCAGCCCTCCGCCGCTCCACCTCGACTCCTCCCGGAGGCAGCAACGATGAGCCAGGCGACAGCGCCCTCGCGGGCGACCGGCGTCGACATGACCCACCGGCAGATCCTGGAGGCCCTCTCCGGCCTGCTGCTGGGCATGTTCGTCGCGATCCTCTCCTCCACGGTCGTCTCGAACGCGCTGCCGAGGATCATCACCGAGTTGCACGGCGGCCAGTCCGCGTACACCTGGGTGGTCACCTCGGCCCTGCTCGCGACCACCGCGACCACCCCCATCTGGGGCAAGCTCGCAGACCTGACCAGTAAGAAGATGCTGGTCCAGCTCTCCCTGGGGATCTATGTCCTGGGCTCGGTGCTGGCCGGCGCCGCGCAGGGCACCGGTGAGCTGATCGCCTGTCGGGTGCTCCAGGGCATCGGCGCCGGCGGCCTCACCGCGCTGGCTCAGGTGATCATGGCGACCATGATCGCGCCGCGCGAGCGGGGCCGCTACAGCGGCTACCTCGGCGCCGTGATGGCCGTCGGCACCATCGGCGGCCCGCTGATCGGCGGCGTGATCGTCGACACCTCGTGGCTCGGCTGGCGCTGGTGCTTCTACGTCGGGGTGCCCTTCGCCATCGCCGCGCTGGTCGTGCTCCAGAAGACCCTGCACCTGCCGGTGGTGAAGCGGAAGGCGCAGATCGACTGGTGGGGCGCCACCCTGATCACCGCTGCCGTCTCGGTGCTGCTGATCTGGGTCTCGCTCGCGGGTAACCAGTTCGACTGGCTCTCCTGGCAGTCCGCCGTCATGGTGATCGGCGCCCTGGTGCTCGGCGCGCTGGCGATCCGGGTGGAGACCCGGGCCGCCGAGCCGATGATCCCGCCGCGACTGTTCCGCAACCGCACCATCACCCTGGCCGTCGTCGCCAGCATCGCGGTCGGCGTGGGAATGTTCGGCGCCTCGGTCTTCCTCGGCCAGTACTTCCAGATCAGCCGCGGGCAGAGCCCGACCATGTCCGGCCTGATGACCCTGCCGATGATCCTCGGCCTGCTGGTCTCCTCCACGCTGAGCGGTCGGATCATCACCAGGACCGGCCGCTGGAAGCGGTTCCTGGTGGCCGGTTCGGCGCTGCTCACCGTCGGCTTCGCGCTGATGGGCACGCTGCGGGCGGACACCAGCTTCACCCTGCTCAGCGTCTACATGGCGGTGATCGGCATCGGCCTGGGCATGACCATGCAGAACCTGGTCCTCGCGGTGCAGAACACCGTCGGCCCGCACGAGCTCGGTGCGGCCAGCTCGGTGGTGGCGTTCTTCCGCAGCCTGGGTGGCGCCATCGGCGTCTCGGCCCTCGGCGCGGTCCTCGCCCACAAGGTCAAGGACTACCTGGCCGAGGGCCTGGCCCAGCTCGGCATCCCCGCGTCCAGCGCGGGTAGCGGTGGCACTCTGCCCGACGTGCACACCCTGCCCGGCCCGCTGCGCGCGGTGGTGGAGAGCGCGTACGGCCACGGAGCCGGTGACATCTTCCTGGCCGCCGCCCCCTTCGCGTTGATCGCGCTGATCGCGGTGAGCTTCATCAAGGAGGTGCCGCTGCGGCAGCACAACGGCGATCCGGTTTCCGACGAGGTCGAGCGGGAATCGACAGTCGCTGCCGGCGCTGGCGCAGCGGTGGTCCGGACCGGCGAGCAGAGGTGAGGTGAGGCATGGGGGTGGGAGCACCGGACCGCGAGGAGTACGGCCCCCGGACCCGACCGTTGCCCTTCGAGCGTGGCACGGACGGTCCTCGGGTGATCATGGTCGGCGTCGACGGCACCCGAACCTCCGAGCGGGCCGGCTCCTACGCCGCCGGCCTGGCCCGCCGGCAGGGCGCCGCCCTGGTGGTGGTCTTCGTCAGCTCGGCGAGCGGGCTGACCGCCCTGGTACCCGGGATGGACGCGGGCGCGGTCCAGCGCAGCCACGACGAGTTGGCCGACGAGCTGCGCCGGGAGTGCCGGCGAGGGGCCGAGCAGTGGGGCATTCCGGTGACCTTCGTGTGCCGGCGCGGCGACGCGTACGGCGAGTTGTGCGCGGCGGCCGACGAGTTCCAGGCGGACATGGTGCTCGTGGGCGCCTCCGAGCAGGCCGGTCACCGGCTGGTCGGCTCGGTCGCCACCCGCCTGGTCCGCACCGGCCGCTGGCCCGTCGTCGTCGTGCCCTGATAACCCCTCGCGACGGGTCCGGTGTGCCGGGCAGGATGCGCGGCATGACCTGGATCGCACCGGAGATCACCCGGACCCCCGAACCGTACGTCGGCAACGAGCGCACCATGCTCGAAGGCTGGCTCGACTACCACCGGCAGACCCTGCTGCTCAAGTGCGCCGGTTTGACCGAGGAGCAGCTGCGCACCCCGAGCGTCCCGCCCTCCGGGCTGACGCTGCTCGGTCTGGTCCGGCACCTGGCCGAGGTCGAGGCCTGGTGGTTCCGGGAGAACTTCGCCGGCGAGCGGGTCGACTACCCGTACTTCACCCCGGAGACGCCGGACGCCGACCACGACGTCAGCGCCGCCGACGCCGAGACCGACTTCGCCATCTTCCACCGCGAGGTGGCGCTGGCCCGGGAGGCCGCCGCCGGCCGCTCTCTCGACGAGACGTTCACCGAGGTCAGCGCGAAGAAGCGCACCTTCAACCTGCGCTGGGTGTACGTGCACATGATCGAGGAGTACGCCCGGCACAACGGGCACGCCGACCTGATCCGGGAAGGCATCGACGGCGTCACCGGCGAGTGACCGGCGTTCAGTAGTTCAGGGCCGCCCGCAGGTAGCGGAGGTCGGCGTGGCCGCCCCAGCGGTGCGCCGACAGCCCCGCGGACCGGGCGCCCCGTACGGCCCAGTCCTCGTCGTCGACGAAGAGCACCCGGGCCGGCGGGGTCGCCAGGGCCACGCAGGCGGCCTGGAAGTACTCCGGGGCCGGCTTGTGCACCCCGAGCGTCGAGGAGTTGACCACCACGTCCAGCTCGCCGACGAGGCCGAGCGCGGCCAGGTCGGCGTCGAGCAGGTCGGTGGCGTTCGTGGCCAGGCCGACCGTGATCCCGCCGGCCCGTGCCTCCCGGACGAAGTCGAGCACCTCGGTGTCCACCTCGCCCCGGTAGCGCTGCCACTGCTCCACCGCCGCCCGGGCCCGGTCCCGCCCGCCCGCCCGCTCGGCGAGCGCGTCGGCCACGCTTTCCACCCAGTCGGCGTGGTTGACCTGGCCGGTGAGCACCGGCTGGAGCCGACCCCACTGCATGGCGATCTCGGTGAGCACCCCGTCGGCGAGGCCGTAATCACGCTCCACCCCGGCGGCGACCGCCGGGTCGAACCGGCGCAGTACGCCGTCCAGGTCCAGCAGGAGCGCCGTCGCGCGTTCCCGAGCCACTACCCGTTCTCCTCGCCGCGGCCGTGCCGCTGGTCGTCCTCGTCGGCTCGATTGAGCCGTTGGCTGATCACCTGGGTGACCCCGCTGCGCATGGTCACTCCGTACAGCGCGTCGGCGATCTCCATCGTCCGCTTCTGGTGCGTGATGACGATCAGCTGACTCTTCTCCCGCAACTGTGCCAGCAACATGATCAGCCGGCCCAGGTTGACGTCGTCCAGGGCCGCCTCCACCTCGTCCATGATGTAGAACGGGCTGGGCCGGGCGCGGAAGATCGCCACCAGCATGGCCACCGCGGTCAGTGATCGCTCGCCACCGGAGAGCAGGGACAGCCGCTTGATCTTCTTGCCCGGCGGCCGGGCCTCCACCTCGACGCCGGTGGTGAGCAGGTCCTCCGGGTCGGTGAGGATCAGCCGGCCCTCGCCGCCGGGGAACAGGACGGTGAACACCTGCTCGAACTCGCGCGCAGTGTCCTCGAACGCGCTGGCGAAGACCTCCAGGATCCGCTCGTCCACGTCCTTGACCACGGTGAGCAGGTCCCGACGGGTGGCCTTGAGATCCTCCAACTGCTCGGAGAGGAACTTGTAGCGCTCCTCCAGCGCGGCGAACTCCTCCAGCGCGAGCGGGTTGACCTTGCCGAGCAGGGTCAGTTCGCGTTCCGCCTTCGCGGCGCGCTTCTCCTGCACCGGCCGCTCGTAGCGGACCGGTTCGGGCACCGGCAGGCCGTCGCGTTCGGCCGTCGCGACGTCGACCTGGGTCGGCGGGACGGGCTGAGTGGGGCCGTACTCGGCGACCAGGGTCTCCACGTCCAACCCGAAGTCCTCGGCGGCCTTCGCCTCCAGTTGCTCGATGCGCAGCCGTTGCTCCGCACGGGCGACCTCGTCGCGGTGCACCTGGCTGGTCAGCCGCTCCAACTCGGCGCCGAGCCGCTTGGCCGCCCCGCGTACCTCCTGAAGCTCTGCCTCGCGGGCGGCGCGTTCCCGGGCGACCGCGTCGCGGTGCTCCTCGGCGGTCGCGATCGAGACCGTGAGCCGGGTGAGGGCCTCCCGGGCGCCGCCGGCGACGGCCCGGGCGATGCCCGCGCCCCGGGTGCGCGCGGCACGCCGGGCCGCGGCACGTTCCCGGGCGGCCCGCTCCGCGGTGGCCTGCCGGGCCAGTGAGTCGGCCCGGCCCGCGATCGAGGAGACACGCTCCTCGGCGGTACGCACCGCGAGCCGGACCTCCATCTCGTTCTGCCGGGCCTGCGGCACCATCGCGGCGAGCTGGTCCCGCTCCTCGGTGGAGGGTTCGGCGTCGACCGGGGTCTCCTCGGCCAGCCGCAGCCGCTCCTCCAACTCGTCGAGCGTGGTGAGGTCCCGCTGTCGGGCCGCCTCGGCGCGGGCCCGGGACTCGCCGAGGCGGTCGGTTTCCGCCTTCGCGGAGCGGGCCGCCGCGCCCAGCTCCGCCAGCCGGCGGGCGGCGGCGTTGCGGTGGCTCTCCGCCTCACGCTTCTCGGCGGCGGCGTGCTGCACGGCCTCCTTGGCGGCGGCCACCTCGGCGCGTGCCTCGACGAGCTGGTCACGCAGCTCCGCGCCAGCGCGCTCGGCGGTGAGCCGGTTGGCGCGGGCCTCCTCGACGGCCGCCTGCACCTCGATGTAGCTGGGAGCCTTGGCCGACCCACCAGCCGCCGCGTACGCCCCGACCACGTCACCGTCCGGCGTGACCGCCCGCAGCTCGGGGTTGCCGGCGACCAACTCGGCGGCGGCGGCGAGATCGTCGACGAGCGCCACGTCACGCAACGCCCGGTGCACCGCCGGACGCAGCTCGGCACCGCACTCCACCAGGTCGGGGGCCCACCGGGCGCCGTCGGGCAGCTTCGGGCGCAGCGCGTCGGCGGAACCGGTCATGCCGGGCCCCGCCGGGCTGCCGACCAACAGGCCGGCCCGGCCGGCGTCGGAGATCTTCAGCAGCCGCATCGCCTCGACGGCTTCGTCCACCCCACTGATGGCGACCGCGTCGGCGAGGCCACCGAGCGCGGCGGCCAGCGCGGCCTCGTGGCCCGGCGCGACGGTGAGCAGCCCGGCGAGGCTGCCGAGCAGGCCGGGCACATCGCCGGCGCGGGCGAGCAACGCCCCAGCGCCGTCCTTGCGCCGCAGGCCCAGGGCGAGCGCCTCCTCCCGGGCCTTCCAGGTGGCGGCGTCCTTCTCCGCTGCCCGCTCGGCGTCGGCCAGCGATCGCACGGTGGCCTGCGCCCGCTCCTGTGCGGCGACCGCCTCGGCGTGCCGGGCGTCCAGGTCCGCGTTGTCCCGGTCCGCCTCGGTGGACTGGGCGGCGACCGCGTCCAGCTCAGCCTGCGCCTGCTCGGCGCGGCCCAGCGCGTCGGCGTGCGCGACGGCGAGCCGTTCGATCTCCTCGCCGGCGCTGGTGGTCCGGGCACGTGCCGAGTTGACCTGGCCGGTGAGTCGGGCCATCCCCTCGCGCCGGTCGGCAATGGCCTTGGCCGCAACGACCAGCTCCCGCTCGGCGGCGGCGAGCTGACGTTCCAGTTCCTGGCGGCGCTCCACCGCCTCGGCCAGCCGGATCTGGTCGTCAGTGAGCGCGGCGCGTAGCTCCTCCTCCTGCTCGCGGACCCGCTCCGCCTCGGCCTCCAGCTGGTCCGGGTCGCGGCCGGGCCGCTCGTCGTCGCCGCTGGCGCTGAGGTGCCGCAGCCGCTCCCGGGCCAATTGTTCGATCGATCGGAAGCGTTCCTGCAAAGCGGACAACTTGTACCAGGTGTCCTGGGCAGCGGCGAGCAGCGGAGCGTCCTCGGCCAGCGCGGCCTCCAGCTCGCCGAGCCGGCCCTGCACCTCGGCGTGCTCGCCCTCGATCTGCTCGCGCCGCTCCCGCAGCGCCGTCTCGTCGGCGATCTCCCGGTCGAGGGTGGTCCGCAGGGTGGCCAGGTCGTCGGCGAGCAGGCGCAGCCGGGCGTCGCGCAGGTTGGCCTGGATGGCGGCGGCGCGCCGGGCCACCTCCGCCTGCCGGCCCAGCGGCTTGAGCTGACGGCGCAGCTCGGCGGTGAGGTCGCTGAGACGGTTGAGGTTGGTCTGCATCGCGTCGAGCTTGCGCAGGGCCTTTTCCTTGCGCTTGCGGTGCTTGAGGACGCCGGCCGCCTCCTCGATGAACGCCCGGCGGTCCTCCGGCTTGGCGTGCAGCATGCCGTCGAGTCGCCCCTGCCCGACAATGATGTGCATCTCCCGGCCGATGCCGGAGTCGGACAGCAGCTCCTGGATGTCGAGCAAGCGGCAGGAGTTGCCGTTGATCTCGTACTCGCTCTCGCCGGAGCGGAACATCCGGCGGGTGATGGAGACCTCGGTGTACTCGATCGGCAGCGCGCCGTCGGTGTTGTCGATGGTGAGGGTGACCTCGGCGCGACCCAGCGGCGCCCGGCCGGCGGTGCCGGCGAAGATGACGTCCTCCATCTTGCCGCCGCGAAGGGCCTTGGCGCCCTGCTCGCCGAGGACCCACGCGATGGCGTCGACGACGTTGGACTTGCCGGAGCCGTTCGGGCCCACCACGCAGGTGATCCCGGGCTCCAGCTTCAACGTCGTGGCGGAGGCGAAGGATTTGAACCCCTTCACCGTCAGGCTCTTGAGATACACCTTCTCGATCCTCGTCCGGTGGCCGCCGTACCGTCGCCGGCTGCGGGGACCTGGGTGAACTCGCAGACTAACCCGGTGGTGGGAGCGGGCCGGCACGCGACCCGCCCCGGCCGTGGGCGTCGAGGGCGTGGGACGCGAACGCGCTGTTGTTCCGGCGGTCGCGATAAAGACAAGGACCGTTCATGATCGGCGTATCCGTCGACGCGCTTTTCGGAACCGCCGACACCGTTCCAGCGCGACCAACCGCAAGATCACAAATCGTCGGCCACGAAAGGGACCGGACAGCGTTGCGCGCCGGCACAGGGGTGTCGGCGCGCATTTTTGCGATGGTGCGATTCAGTTTTTCGACGCGAAGATCAGGTCAGCGCCGGCTCGGCCAGCCGGAGCAGATCGTCCGCCTCCGCCGCAGCCGCCGCGAGCCGATCATTGTCGGCACGCAGACGCGTGATCTCGAACTCCAGTGCCTGAACCCTGGCACGCAGTCGGGTGACCTCGTCGAGCAGACGCCGGTCGGGCGCTGCACCTACGTGGCCGTAGAGGGCCTTCGCCATGCTGACTCCTTGATATGCGCTGCCGGAAAGGCCGGCCAACGCGCGCCCATTCGTACGCGGCTGTCATTCCAGGCTGTATCTGGGCATGACCGGGCGCGACTGGCGACACCTATATATTGAGCCGCAAACCCCTCCTTCGTCAAGTTCTCGCAGGCCGTAGATCATCTCCACGTCGACCTGTCCACTTGTCGGGGGGCTGCCTCAAGGCACGGACACGCTCTGTCCGGACGCCTTTACTGTACGCCTGGATTCCCGGAAGTCCGCCCCTTGGCGTCCGACTTCCCCTTAACTCTTCCTTAGCCACGTTGCCGCAGGTCGCGGGCGCGCCGTAGCGTCACCCCGGCCCGTAATCGACCCCTGGAGGCATAGGCGTGTACGGCTGGACCGACCCGATGGACCCGAACGGCGCCCCCCGGCGCGCCGATCGGCCGACCGACGAGCCGGCCT
The DNA here is from genome assembly GCF_050936255.1 of Micromonospora sp. CA-259024. Lineage (NCBI taxonomy): Bacteria > Bacillati > Actinomycetota > Actinomycetes > Micromonosporales > Micromonosporaceae > Micromonospora > Micromonospora sp. CA-259024. The sequence continues at coordinate 4,186,751 of NZ_JBNJND010000001.1, forward strand.
GGCTGCACGACCGCCCGGAGCCCCGTTCGTCCTACCTGTTCGGTGACGACCCCGACCAGCCCGGTGACGAGTGGCACCGGGAGCAGCCCACCGCCGATCGGCAGTCAGACCGGCCGGACCCCTCGGGGGCGTTCGACGCGCGCACCGCCGCCTGGCCGGCCCAGCAGCCGAATGGCGAGACCGGCGGCTGGAACGACAACCGCCCGGTCGAGGACAGCCCGGGCGGCTGGCACACCGACGTGGACGCGGCGACCACCGGAGGCTGGCACACCGACGCCGACCCGGAGGCGAGCGACGGCTGGCGCGCGGACGCCGCCGCGACCGGCCGGACCGGCGAGGGGCGGCACCGCTCCCCGCGCCGCTGGCGCCAGCCGCTGATGATCGGTGGCGCCGCCGCGGCGGCCACCCTCGTGGTGAGCTTCGGCGTCGGCGCGCTCGGGTTGCCCGGCGGCGACGGCGGGGGCAGTCGGCCGACGGCCGTCGACGACACGTTCGCCGCGTCGGCGGTGCCGACCGAGGAGCCCGCCCTCGACGCACTCGCCGCCCCCTCCCCGTCCGCCACACCCAGCCCGGCGCGGCCCAGCCCGTCGCCGAGCAAGGTCGTCAAGCCCACCCCGGCGGCGTCGCGGACCACCGCCGCGTCGCGACGCGGCGTCGAGCGCAGCAGCGCGCCGAGCACGACCAGCAGCTCGGGTTCCGGCGGCTCCAGCGGCACCGTCAGCGCCCAGGCGCGCGAGGTGGTGGACCTGGTCAACGCCGAGCGGGCCAAGGCGGGCTGCAAGGCGCTGAGCATCGACGACAAGCTGATGACCGCCGCACAGCGGCACAGCCAGGATCAGGCCGACCACGAGAACATGTCACACACCGGCAGTGACGGCAGCAACGCCGGTGTCCGGCTCGACCGCGTCGGCTACGCCTGGCGCACGTACGGCGAGAACGTGGCCTGGAACCAGAAGACCCCGGCTGCGGTGATGGACGCCTGGATGAACAGCTCCGGCCACCGGGCCAACATCCTGAACTGCGCGTTCACCGAGATCGGCGTCGGCATCGCCAGCAGCAACGGGCCGTACTGGACGCAGGTCTTCGCGGCGCCGCGCTGACCGCGCGTCGTTCCCGCCCCCGCGCTCGTTTGACCCGGTGAGGTACGCCGGGCCGGAGCGTGGAGGCGGCGTACCGGTGGGGACGGCGACAGGCCGTCCGGGACCCGGGAGCTGCCGATGCGGATCCGGCCGCGGCGACACGCCGCCGTACGCCCACTGCACCGCGTCCTGTCGGCCGGCGTCGCACTCGCCCTGGTGGTGCCGGCGTACGGGTGTCGAGCCGAACTGGTCCCGCCCGGCGCGCCCACCCCGTGGCCGGCCGCGCAGGCCCGCCACTGGCAGTGGCAGTGGCAGCTCAGCGGGCCGCTCGACCCGGCGGTGGACGCGGATGTCTTCCTGCTCGACCCGGTGGCCACCACCGCCGCGCAGACCGCCGAGCTGCGCTCCCGGGACCGCCGACTGATCTGCCAGGTGCACGTCGGGTCGGTCGGCTCCACCGACCCGGACGCGAGCCGGTTCCCCGACGGCGTACAGGGCTCGGCCGGGCGTCGTCCCGACAGCCGATGGCTGGACGTACGGGCCTGGGACGCGCTCGAGCCGGTGCTGGCCGACCGGTTCCGGCTCTGCCGGGGCAAGGGCTTCGGCGCGGTGGCGCTCGCCGACGCCGACGGGTACGTGTCGCGCACCGGCTTCCCACTCGACTTCGACGACCAGTTGTTGTTCAACCGCCGGCTGGCCCAACTGGCCCGCTCACTGAGCCTCTCCCCCGGGCTGGTCAACGACGTGCCGCAACTGGCCGCGCTGGCCCCGGACTTCGACTTCGCGGTCAACGAGGAGTGTGTCCGGCTGGACCAGTGCGCCAAGCTGCTGCCGTTCGCCGACGCCGGCAAACCGGTCTTCCACGTCGAGTACACCGGCTCGACCAACGACTTCTGCGTCACCACCGTCGGCTACGGCTTCGCGTCGATCCGCAAGGACCGCACGTTGGATGCGTGGCGGGAAGCCTGCCCACTGTCCTGAGACCCCGGAAACACCACTGGGCCGGCCCCGGTCGAGGGCCGGCCCAGCACGTGGTTCAGGACACCGGCACCAGCTCCGGGGCGGGTGCGGGCGGATCGGTGACGGCGGGTGCCGGGCGAGGGCGCAGGAAACGCGGAGTCCACCAGTTGGCGTCGCCCAGCATGGTCATCAGCGCCGGCAGCACCACCCCCCGGATGATCGTGGCATCCAGCAGGATCGCCGCCGCCAGGCCGATGCCGAGCTGCTTCATGTCGATCGTGCTCAGCGTGGCGAAGATCGAGAACACCCCGACCATCACGATCGCCGCGCTGGTCACCACCCCGGCCGACGACGTGATCCCGTACGACACGGCGTCGCGGTTGGGCATGCCGGCCCGGATCCCCTCGCGGATCCGACTGACCACGAAGACGTGGTAGTCCATCGAGAGGCCGAAGAGCACCACGAAGAGGAACAGCGGCAGCCAGGACACGATCGCGCCCATCGACGTGAAACCGAGCAGCCCTTCGGCCCACTCGCCCTGGAAGACCAGCACCAGCAGCCCGTACGCGGCACCGGCGGAGAGCAGGTTCAGCGCGATCGAGCTCGCCGCGATCACCACCGACCGGAAGGTGAGCACCATGACCAGGAAGGTCAGCACCAGCACGAACCCCATCACCAGCGGCAACTTGTCCCGGACGTGAGACGCGTAGTCCTCACTGTCGGCCACGCTGCCGCCGACCGCGTACTCGATGCCAGGGATGCCCCGCAGCTCGGCCGGGACCAGGTCCCCTCGCAACTTTTCCAACGACTGCACCGACCGGTCGTCCCGACTGGCGTACGGGGTGGCGACGTCCAGCACCGACACCCGCCGGTCGGCCGACACCTCGATCTTCGGGCCGTCCGCCTCGGCCGGGGCGAACAGCGGATCACCGGCGGCCCGGGTGGACAGGTCGATGAGGGCGGCGCGGACCCGGTCGGCCTGCTCGGCCGGCGCCTGGACGGCCACCACATGGTTGGTGCCGGTGCTCGGAAAGGCGGCGGTGAGCCGGTCGTACGCCTGCATGGCCGGAGTCGTGCGCGGCAGGTCCTCCATGCCGGGGAACTTCAGCTTCATGCCGAGCGCCGGCGCGGCCAGCGCGAGCAGCAGCCCGACCGAGATGACCAGCGTCGCCACCGGGGCGCGCAACGCGGGCCGGAGCACCGCCGGCCAGAGCCGGGGCGGGCGCGGGCCGCCGTGCCGATTGGTGCGCGGCGCGGTCAGCCGCCAGAGCAGCGGCACCCGCGGGCGGTCGACCCAGCGGCCGAGCTTGGCCAGCAGGGCCGGCAGCACGGTCAGCGAACCGGTCACCGCGACGGCGACCACGAGGATCGAGCCGACCGCGAGGGACGAGAAGACCACGTCGCCGGCGAGCAGCAGCCCGGCCATCGAGATGATCACCGCGAAGCCGGAGACCACCACGGCGTGTCCGGAGGTCTCCGCCGCGATCTCCACCGCGTCGAGGCCGGATCGGCCCTTGGCGCGTTCCTCCCGCTCCCGACGGATGTAGAACAGCGAGTAGTCGACCCCGACCGCCATGCCGATCAGCAGGATCACCGGGCCCGTGGTGTCGGTGGCCGGCACCAGGTGCGAGGCGAGGGTGGACAGACCCATCGCGGCGGCTACCGAGGAGAGCGCCAGCAGCACCGGCACGCTGGCCGCGATCAGCGCGCCGAACGCGATGATCAGAATCGCCAGGGTGACCGGCAGGCTGAGCAGCTCGGCGCGCTTGAAGTCCTTGCCCAGGGTGTCGTCGAGGGCCTGGCCGATCGACGGCCCGCCAACCTGCTCAACGCGTAACTGCGGGTGCGCGGCCTGCACGCTGGCAGTGGCGTCCCGCAACGGCTGCACCCGCTCCGAGGCGGTCTCCGGGTCGCCGGACATGGTGATCGGCAGCAGCAGCGCCGAGCCGTCCCGCGCGGTGACCGGCTGGCCCACCTCGGCCACCCCGGTGACCGTACGCAGCCGGGCCGACGCGTCGTCGGCCGCCGCCTTCGCCGCCGCCTGGTCCAGCGCACCGCCCCGAGAGGTGATCAGGACGTTGTCCACGGCCGGGTCGTCGAAGTCGCCGGCGTCCACGATCAGGCTGGCGCGCCCCGCCTCGCCGATCGCCTGGTCGCCGCTGGTGGCCTCGTTGAGGCCTGCGGCGTTGCCGCCGACGAAGCACACCGCCACGAACACGGCCCACAGCGCGATCGCCCGCCACGGGTGCTCGGCACTCCACCGCGCCAGACGCACCGTCACCGGTCTTGCCGCCATCTCGTGTCCCCCTGTCACGTCAACCCCCTGTCAACGGTGCTGACGCTAGGGGCGTGACGAGACGGTCACATCGGGGATCAGCCCCGGCCCACCCCGGAACCGCTGCCCCGCGGGCGGGGGTCGTCCGGCGGGCGTCGACCCGCGATCCGGACGTACGCTGGGGTCCAGCCCGGAGCGGCCCGCCGCGACCCGCCGGCACCGCCCCGGAGCCGACTCCGGGTCATCCCCGAAGGGAACCCCGAGGTCGGGGCTGGCAGTGCGGGCAGCTGTACGAGGACCGGTTCATGAACGCCTCGCGACGGATCGGCGCGCCACACCGGCGGCACGGCTCGCCCTCGCGGCCGTAGGCGTTGAGCGCCCGGTCGAAGTAGCCGCTCTCTCCGTTGACGTTGACGTAGAGGGCGTCGAAGCTGGTGCCGCCCTCGCTGATCGCCTCGGCCAACACGTCGCGGACGTGACCGAGCAGGCGCTGCGCGGCCGGGCCGGTCAGGGCGTCGGTGGGTCGTCCGCCGTGCAGCCCGGCGCGCCAGAGCGCCTCGTCGGCGTAGATGTTGCCCACCCCGGAGATCAGGGTCTGGTCGAGCAGGGCCCGCTTCACCTCGGTGTGCCGGCGGCGCAGCGCCGCGACGAACGCCGCGTCGGAGAACTCCGGATCCATCGGGTCGCGGGCGATGTGCGCGATCTCGGCGGGCAGCTCGGCGCCGCCCTCGCTCACCGAGAGCCCACCGAACGTGCGCTGGTCGACGAAGCGCAGCTCCGGGCCGTCGTCGGTGAACCGGAACCGGACCCGCAGATGGGTCTCGTCCGGGGTGCCGGGCGGCTGGAGCAGCAACTGGCCGGACATACCGAGGTGCCCGATGATGGCGTCGCCGCTGTCCAGCGGCAACCACAGGTACTTGCCGCGACGGCGGACGTCGAGCACGGTCCGGCCGGCGAGCACGTCGGCGAAGTGCACACCGCCCGGGACGTGCCGGCGGACCGCGCGCGGGTGACGGACCTCGACCGAGGCGATCCGGCGGCCGATGACCCACTGGGCCAGACCCTGCCGGACGGTCTCCACCTCGGGCAGCTCAGGCACCCCGCGACCCCGTCTCGTGGCCGTCGACGCCCCCGGCCGGCAGGGCCTGCGCCAGGTGGTCGGCCTGCTCGGCCTGGGCCGCCCGCTCGGCGCGCTCCAGCGGCCCGAACGGCTCATCCCGGTCGGCCGAGTCGTCGGAGTCAGTTGGCTGGTCCCGGCGATCGTCGCCGGTCCGCCCGTCCTGGCCGTCGTCGCCGTCCTGGCCGTTCTGCTCGGCGAGCGTCCGCCAGGCGGCCTCGGCGGCCCGCTGCTCGGCCTCCTTCTTGCTGCGCCCCTCGGCGCCGCCGTACCGGTTGCCGGCCACCACCACCCAGGCGGTGAACGTCTTGAGATGGTCCGGGCCGGTGCCCTCGATCCGGTACTCCGGAACGCCGAGCCCGAGCGCCGCAGTCAGCTCCTGCAGGCTGGTCTTCCAGTCCAGTGCGGCGCCCCGACCAGCCGATTCGGCCATCAGCGGGTCGAAGAGCCGGTGGATGACGATCCCCGTGGTGTCCAACCCGTACTGGAGGTAGATCGCGCCGAGCAGCGCCTCCAGCGTGTCGGCCAGGATGCTCGCCTTGTCCCGGCCGCCGGTGGTCTCCTCGCCCTTGCCGAGCAGCAGGTACGCGCCGAGGCCGTCCGGGCCCAGGCCACGGGCCACGTCGGCGAGCGCCCGCATGTTGACCACGCTCGCGCGCAGCTTGGCCAACTGCCCCTCGGGCAGGTCCGGATGGTTGTGGAAGAGCGCCGTGGTGATCACCACGCCGAGCACCGAGTCGCCGAGGAACTCCAGCCGCTCGTTGGTGGGCAGCCCGCCGTTCTCGTAGGCGTACGAGCGGTGGGTCAGCGCACGCTGCAGCAGCTCGGGTTCCAGGCTCACGCCGAACGCGGCTTCCAGGTGACCGACGGACGCCCGCCGCCGCTTGTCGTTGCTCATGATGTGCGTACCTCGGTGTCGGTGGAGCGGTCGGTGCGGTCCTTGGTGGCGTCGCCGTCGAGCAACGCGGAGACCAGTTCGGTGGCGCGTCGCCGCCACAGGTGGGCGGCGAGGGCCAGGCCGGAGGCGATGTCGTCGGCACGGGCGGAACCGTGGCAGATGACCACCGTCCCCGCGACGCCCAGCAGGGCGGCCGCGCGGGGCGCGCCGCCCTCGGCCGGTGGGCCGCCGGCCATCGCGTACGCGCCCTCGATGGCCTTGAGCAGCACGTTACCGGTGAAGCCGTCGGTGACGACCACGTCGGCGCGCGCGCCGAGGGTCACGTCGTACCCCTCGACCAGGCCGACGTAGCGCGCCCCGCCGGGCAGCGGCTCGACGGCGAGCAACGGGTCGGTGGCCCGGCGGACCCGGTCGCCCTTGCCGGCCTCGGTGCCGACCGAGAGCAGCCCGACCCGCGGCGCGGCGATCGAGTGCGCCACCGAGGCGTACGCGGCGCCGAGCACGGCGTGGCGGGCGAGGGTGGCCGGGCGGGGCTCCAGGGAGCCGCCGACGTCGAGCAGCACGACCGGCCCGGCCACGGCGGGCAGGGTGGCGACCAGGGCGGGTTGGCGGATCTCCGGCCAGCGGCCGAGGCCGAGCACGGCAGCGGTGACGGTGGCACCGGTGGCACCGGCGGAGAGCAGAGCGTCGGCGGTCCCGTCGCGGACGGCGGTGACCGCGGCCCGGACGGTGCTCTCCGCGCGGGCGGCGCTGGGATGGTCGGCCATGCCGACGACATCACGGACGGGCCGCACCGTGATCCGGACACGGTGCACCGGATCGAGGGCAGCGATCAACTCGTCGGCGACCTCGGTCGGGCCGACGAGGAGCAGATGCAGGTCAGGGTCGGCACGCATGGCCCGCAGAGCGCCGTCAACCACGACGGCGGGAGCGTCGTCCCCGCCGAGGAGGTCAACGGCGATCCGCGCGGTGCCCGGCTCCACCGGAACGCCGGCCGGAGCAGACCGGCCGGCGTTGGAGGGAGCCGGGGCACCGGGCGAATGCCAGGGTGCGCGTGCCGCCCGACCTGAGGTCGGGGGCGTCACTCGGCGTCCAGGTCAGACCTCGAGAACCTGGCGGCCGTTGTAGGTGCCGCAGACGGAGCAGGCGGCGTGCGGCAGCTTCGGGGACTTGCACTGCGGGCACGCAACGGTCGCGACCACGGTCGCCTTCCAGTTCGCCCGGCGGGACCGGGTGTTGCTGCGCGACATCTTGCGCTTCGGGACGGCCACGGTTCTTACTCCTCTGTAACGGTCAGTTGCGACAGGCCCGCCCAACGCGGGTCGATCTGCTGGTGACTGTGGTCGGCCGGCAGATCGTCCCAGTGCGCCCCGCATTCGGGGCACAACCCTGGGCAGTCCTCCCGGCAGAGCGGGTTGGTCGGCAGCGTGAGCACCAACGCGTCCCGCAGCGCCGGCTCCAGGTCGATCAGATCGCCCTGCATCCGGCCCACCTCGTCCTCGTCGGTCGTGGCGTCCGTGGTGCTGTCCTCGTACGCGTACAGCTCCTGGATCGTCACGCCCATCGAGTCGTTGATCTCGCGCAGGCAACGGCCGCACTCACCCCGGACGGGACCGGTGATGGTCCCCGAGACGAGCACGCCCTCGGACACCGACTGCAACCTCAGATCGAGGTCGAGGTCCGCGCCCTCCGGCACGCCGATCAACTCCACACCGAGGTCCGCCGGTGCCGGCACGACCCGCTGGACCTCACGCAACGCGCCAGGTCGGCGCGGCAGGTCCCTCGTGTCGAGGACCAGCGGCGACCTGGGGTTGAGTGTCGATGGCGAGTGCTTGGGCATAGTTAGACTCCGGCCGGTGAGAGGCCGACAAAAAAGGTTACCTGGGCGACCGCCGGACCGTCGAACCGGGGGCGACGCCCGCCTGAGAATGTCGGCTGGTGAGGTGCCGCTCAGAAGGGTAGCGGGCGTTCCGCCTCATCCCCAGCGAAGGTGCCGATCTCGCGCAGTGCGTGCATCTTGTCCCGGCCGCGCTCTATCGAGGCCAGCGCCCGGGTGAGGAACTGCTCGAAGTTGGCCAGCGCGGTGTCGACGTAGTCGTCGACCTCCTCACGTAGGCGCTGCGCCTCGGCCCGGGCCTCGGCGATGATCCGGGCGCCCTCGTGCTCGGCCGACACGGTGATCTCGTTCACCGACACCAGGCGGGCGTGTTCCGCCTCACCCTCGCTGATGATCCGGTCCGCCTCGCGCTTGCCGGCTTCCATGATCTTGTCGCGCTCCTCGAGGAGCGCGGCGGCGCGACGCAGGTCGGCGGGGAGGTCGGCGCGCATCTCGTCGAGGGCCGCGATCATCTCACCCCGGTCGACCATGCAGTTGTTGCGCGACATCGGGACGGAGCGGGCCTGCTCCACCATGGCGATCAGTTCGTCGATGCGATCGAGCGGGTCCACCGGTACCTCACTCCTGTCGTTCGTCGGCCGACCTCCATGATGCGGGCTACGGCCGGTTCCCCGCTCTACCAATCATGTCCTGCCCGCCCCACACGCGCCCCATCCACCCCAACCCGGCGCGTCGCGACATCGTCACCCCGCGCTGATCTTGCAGCCCCACTCCTCGCCGATCTTGCACTTGCTGTCGCACCAAACCGCCCCGAAAGGGGCGATCCGGCAACCAAAAGTGCAAGATCGCGGGGGTGAGGGGTTAAGGGCGGGGGCCGAGGCGGGCCTGGAGGGCCTCGCGGACCGGGTCGGGCACGTGGGCGGAGATGTCGCCGCCCCACTTGGCCACGTCCTTGACCAGGCTCGAAGAGAGGAACGAGTAGAGCGGGTTGGTCGGCATGAAGAGCGTCTCGACGCCGGCCAGCCCGATGTTCATCTGGGCCATCTGCAACTCGTAGTCGAAGTCGCTGACCGCCCGCAGGCCCTTGATCAGCACACTCGCCTGCTGGGCCCGGCAGAAGTCCACCAGCAGCCCTCGGAACGACTCGACCCGCACGTTCCCGTACGACGAGGTCACCTCGCGGAGCATCTCGATCCGCTCCTCGACGGTGAACAGGCCACTCTTCGACTGGTTCACCAGCACGCCGACGATCACCTCGTCGAAGAGCCGGCTGGCCCGCCCGATGATGTCGAGGTGTCCGTTGGTGACCGGATCGAACGAACCGGGGCACACCGCACGTCTCATGATCGGCGACCGTACCAAAGGGTGGTCTCGCCGTAACGGCGACTGCGGTCGGCCGTGATTCCGTCCACCCAGTCGACCGGGCCGGTGCGGCTCGACCGCTCCACCACCACCATGGCGTCGCTGACCAGCCAGCCACCGTCGACCAGCGCGGCCAGCAGCGCGGTGATCTCGGCGTCCGGCACCGCGTACGGCGGGTCGGCGAAGACCACGTCGTACGGCTCACCGCCCGGACCGGCGGCCAGCACCGTCGCCACCTTGCCGGTGACCAGGCGGGCCGCCGGGCCGGCGCGCAGGGCCGCCACGTTCTCCCGGATCACCCGGGCCGCCCGCGGGTCGGACTCGACCAGCAGCACGTGCCGGGCGCCCCGGGAGAGCGCCTCCAGTCCGACGGCGCCCGAGCCGGCGTACAGGTCGGCGAAGCGGGCGCCGTCGAGGTCGACCTCGGCCTGGACGGCGCTGAACAACGCCTCGCGCACCCGGTCGGAGGTGGGTCGGGTACCGGCGCCGGGAGGCGCGGCGATCCGCCGGCCACCGAGCGTCCCGGCCACGATCCGGGTCACCGTCTCCTCCTGCTCATGCCCGCGACGCTACGCGATGGGGCACGGGGCCGGTCACCACGGCGCGTATCCGAGGAACCGACCGGCCGGCGGTCGCGCGCTGGCTCCGCTCGCCCCGGGGGCGGACCGCAGGGCACCGCCGTCGGCGGCGCGCCGCCGTCTGGTCCGGGGAGTGCGTGAGCAGCCCGGGGGGGCTTGCCATCCACGGTGGAGCCTCCGGAGGCGAACGGTCCCTCGTGATCGAACCGACACCTTCGGTATATCAAAGATCACGAATCAACTACATTGCCAGATGGCAATGATCTGAACTCCCCTCATTAACCACCCATCAGTACAGTCACCCCCTGTCCCCGCTTTTGCCGCGGGAACACCACCGCGTCGCACGGTGCCCCGGTGAGCAGGTGACCCCCCGGTCACGATGCCTCCCGGCCTCCCGCCACGCGATCCGTACCCCCCTCATCAGGAGCAGGCGTGAACCCTCCCAAGTCTCCGTTCCGGCGCCTCGCGGCCATCGCCGCGGGCGCGCTGATCGGCATCGCCGGCGTCGTGACGTTCGCCGCACCCGCCAGCGCCCACCACAGCGAGATCAAGGTCGTCGCCGACTGTGACACCGCCACCGGCGAGTGGGTCGTCAACTGGACCGTGAACAGCTACGCCCCGGGCGGCGTGAACAACTACAAGTTCAGCGAGGTCTCGGCGAAGACGTACGTCGGTGAGGTCGCCAGCGACGCCACCATCGTCGGTATCGCGGTCACCGAGGGCGACACGTACCCGCACGCCGTCAGCGAGGCCGTGAAGGCCACCCAGCGCCTGGACGCGAAGACCACCAAGGCCAGCCTGTCGGTGCGGGCCATGTGGGACAACAAGTTCGAGGACGACCAGCTGCGCTCGAAGTCGATCGAGTTCAGTGGGACCTGCGCCAAGGAGCAGCCGCCGGTGCCGGCGACCCCCAAGCCGACCGCCAACGTGTCCTCGGACTGTGACGGCGACGTCGTGGTGAAGCTCGAGAACGCCGAGGACGCCACCGCTCCGGCGAAGTTCACCATCACCGGTTCGGACGGCTTCACCGAGCGCGCCACCGTCAAGGTCGGCAAGAACGAGTCGGTCAAGGTGCCCGCCAAGAACGCCGCCACCATCAAGGTCGTCGCCGACGGTCTGGACAAGCCGCTCTTCGACGGCGTACCCGCCGCCGCTGAGAACTGCGTCGAGCCCGGCGAGCCGGCCGGCAGTTACAAGTCGACCTGCACCGAGCTGATCTTCGACATCGCCAACCCGGCCGACGGCAAGCCGGTCACGATCACCTTCACCCCGAACAAGGGCAAGGCCCAGACGCTGACCGTCGAGCCCGGCAAGAGCGGCACCGTCACCTTCCCGGCCCAGGAGGGCCTGACCGTGACGCCGGCCGCCGAGGGCCTCGATGACAGCAGCCCGATCGCCTGGGAGAAGCCGGCCAACTGCACCCCGGGTCAGGGTGGCGGCGACAAGGACGAGCCGACGCTGCCGCTGACCGGTGCCGCCACCGGCGGCATCATCGCCGGTGCCGTGGTGCTGCTCGCCGCCGGTGCCGCCCTGTTCGTGGTGGCCCGTCGTCGTCGGGTGCGCTTCACCGCCTGAGACAACCCGCTCTGACGACTGAGGGCGCGTCGACCATCCGGTCGGCGCGCCCTCAGTCGTGTGTGGTGTGTGATCGACTCGCGGTCAGTGGAACCGGGGTATCCCGTGCACGGGATACCCCGGTTTCAGTGGAACTGGAGTGGATCACCGGGCTGGCGCCCGGTATCCCAGCGGGCTCAGCCCTTTTCCAGGTACTCCGCGCGGTCCTCGTCCACCAGCGCGGCCACCGAGGCGGCCAGCGCCGGATTGCGGGTCAGCTCCGGATCATCCTCGACCAGGGTGATCGCCTCGGCGCGGGCGTCGCGGATCAGGTCGGCGTCGCGTCGCAGGGACAGCAGCCGAAGGTGCGAGCGGTGCCCGGACTGGGTGGCACCCAGCACGTCACCCTCACGGCGCTGCTCCAGATCCAGTTCGGCGAGCTTGAAACCGTCGCTCGTGGACGCCACCGCGTCCAGCCGCTCCCGCGCCGATGAACCCTCGGCCGCTTCGCTGACCAGCAGGCAGAGCCCGGCGGCGGCGCCCCGGCCGACCCGACCACGGAGCTGGTGCAGTTGGGAGACGCCGAACCGGTCGGCGTCCAGCACGATCATCACGGTGGCGTTCGGCACGTCCACGCCGACCTCGATCACAGTGGTCGCCACCAGCACGTCCAGATCGCCGGCGGCGAAGGAGCGCATCACCGCGTCCTTCTCGTCGGCCGGCAGGCGACCGTGCAGCACCCCGATCCGCAGGCCGTGCAGCGGCCCCTCGGCCAGCAGCGGTGCCACCTCGGTCACCGCCAGCGGCGGACGACGGCCGTTGTCGTCCACCGGCGGGGGTTCCTCCTCCGACGCCGGACCATCACCGATTCGCGGACAGACCACGTACGCCTGATGGCCGGCGGCCACCTCCTCGCGCAGCCGACGCCAGGCCCGATCCAGGTAGGCCGGCTTCTCGGCGGCCGGCACCACGTGCGAGGCGATCGGCGACCGGCCCCGGGGCAGCTGGGAGAGGGTGGAGACCTCCAGGTCGCCGTAGACGGTCATCGCCACCGTGCGCGGGATCGGGGTGGCCGTCATCACCAGCACGTGCGGCGGTTGGTCGGCCTTGGCCCGCAGAGCGTCGCGCTGCTCCACCCCGAAGCGGTGCTGCTCGTCGACGACCACCAGGCCGAGATCGGCGAAGTCGACCCCCTCGTAGAGCAGAGCGTGGGTGCCGAGCACGATGCCGGCGGCGCCGCTGGCCACCTCGGCGAGCGCGCGCCGTCGGGCCGCCGCGCCCAGTGAGCCGGTGACCAGCTCGACCCGGGTGGCGTGCTCGGCGGAACCCAGCTCACCGGCCCGTCCGAGCGGCCCGAGCAGGTCGAGCATGCCGCGGTGGTGCTGAGCGGCCAGCACCTCGGTCGGCGCCAGCAGCGCCGCCTGCCCGCCCGCGTCGACCACCTGGAGCATCGCCCGCAATGCCACCACCGTCTTGCCCGAGCCCACCTCGCCCTGCAACAACCGGTGCATCGGGTGCGGGGTGGCCAGATCCGCGGCGATCTCCACGCCGACGTCACGCTGACCGGCCGTCAACTCGTACGGAAGTCGGGCGTCGAAGGCGTCCAGCAGCCCGCCCGGGCGAGCCGGACGCGGCCGGGCCGGCCAGTCGGCCGCCCGGTGCTTGCGCTGCACCAGGGTCAACTGGACGGCGAACGCCTCGTCCCACTTGAGCCGCCGCCGTGCCCGGTGCAGCTCCTCCTTGCTGGACGGCCGGTGGATCTCCGTCAACGCGGTGCCCAGCCCGACCAGCTTGCGGCTGGCCCGCACGGTGCCCGGCAGCGGATCGTCCGGCGGGGTGAACGTGTCCAGCACGACCCGCACGCAACGGGCGATCACCCAGGTCGGCACGGCCGCAGCGGCCGGGTAGACGGGAATCAGCGCACCGGCGAACTCCTCGATCTCGTCGCTGACCGCGGCCTCGCCGTCACCACCCTCACCGAGCAGGACGTACTCCGGGCCGTTGAGCTGGCGCTTGCCCCGGAACTCGGTGACCTTGCCGGCGAACAACCCCCACCGGCCGGGACGCAGCTCCCGCTCGCGCCACGCCTGGTTGCCGAAGAAGGTCAACGTCAACACCCCGCCGGAGCCGTCGCCGACGGTCACCTCCAACAGGTTGCCCCGCCGCTGACGCATCGGGCGCACCGCGGTGCGCTGCACCTGGGCCAGCACGGTGACCTGCTCGCCGACGTCCAGCGAACGGATGTCGGTGTGCTCGCCGCGCTCGTCGTAGCGACGGGGGAAGTGGTAGACCAGGTCACCCGCGGTGTGCAGATCGAGGTGCGCGGCGAGCGCCTTGGCCGTCTTGTCCCCGACCAGCTTCTTCAGCGGAGTGTCCACGGTGGCTGGTTCGCTCATTCGATCCCTACCAGGAGCGGGTAAAACGGCTGACCACCCGGGTACGTGTGCACCTCGACGAACGGCCAGCGCCGCGCGACGTGCGCGCGGACGGCATCGGTGAGCCCGGTCGGAGCGTCCGCCCCGGCCAGCAGGGTGACCATCTCGCCACCACCGCCGAGCATCCGGTCGACCACCGCCGCGCAGGTGTCGGTCAGGTCGGTGCCGATCAGGTGCACCTCCCCCTCGACCAGCGCCAGCACGTCGCCGGGTCGGCACGGGCCGGCCACGGTCAGCGCCTCGCGGCTGGCATGGCAGACCTCGGCGTACCGGCAGGCGCCGGCCGCCTCGGCCATCGCGATCACGTCGTCCTCGAAGCGGCGGTCGTCGTCGCGGACCGCGAGGGCGGCCAGCGCCTGCACGGGCGAGCGGGTCGGCACCACGCTCACCTTGATGCCGTATCGATGTGCCTCGCGGGCCGCCGCGCTCGCCACCGCCTCCGTGTTGGCGTCGTTGGGCAGCACCACCACCCGGGCCGCACCGGTGCTGCGGACGGCGTCCAGCAGCTCTCCCGTGGACGGGTTGGCCGGCACCACGGTGGCCCCCTCCGCGGCGAACAACTCGGCGATGCCACCGCCGGTGGCCACCACCACCGCGGCCCGGCCGGCCGCCACCGGGCCGGAGGGCGGCTCCGGCTGATCGGCGAAACGGGTCACCGAGATCCGGTACGGGCGGCCGGCGCTGACGCCCGCCTCGACCGCCGCGCCCACGTCGTTGACGTGCACGTGCACGTTCCAGGTGCCCTCCGGCTCACGCCCGTCGCCGACGACGACGAGCGAATCCCCCAGTGCGTCCAGCGTCTGTCGCATCCCGGCCACCGCCTCGGCCCGGGCGTCGAGCAGGAACTGCACCTCGTACGCGTACTCGTCGGAACCGGTCTCCCGTGCGACGGTCGCCGCCGGACGGGCGGCGCGCGGCGTCGGCGCGGGCCGGGCGGCAGCCTCCCCGGTGAGCACCTCGACCAGGGCGTCGAGCAGCAGGCAGAGCCCTCGGCCGCCCGCGTCGACCACGCCCGCGCGGGCCAGCGCCGGCAACTGTTCCGGGGTCCGGGAGAGCGCCTCGGCCGCCGCCCGGGCCGCGACGCGGGCGACCGCCGGCAGGTCGTCGCTGTCCGCCCGTTCGGCCGCTGCGGCGGCCGCCGCGACCACGGTGAGCAGGGTGCCCTCCACCGGCCGGGCGACCGCCGTGTACGCGGCGGCGGTGCCGGACCGCAGCGCGGCTGCCAACGCCCGGCCGTGCACCGCCGGCACCACGGCGACCTCGTCGGCGAAACCCCGCAGAATCTGCGAGAGGATCACCCCGGAGTTGCCGCGAGCGCCCAGCAGCGCCCCCTGGGCCATCAGCCGGAGCGCGTGCCCGTGTGCGGTCGGCCCACTGTCGGGGAGAGTGTCCAGATCCATCGCGAGTGCCTGCTGGGCCGATGTGAGGGTGAGCACCAGGTTGGTGCCGGTGTCACCGTCGGGCACCGGATAGACGTTGAGCTGGTCGATCTCGCCCTGGTGGCGCTTGAGCGCGGCCAACCCACTCGCGCACCAGCGGCGGACCGCGGCGGCGTCGAGGGTGTCCAGCACGGCCAGAAGCCTACTGGCGCGCACCGACACCCGTCGGACTCGTCCGGCGTGTCCGCCTCGGGCCGGTCCGGCGGTGAGCGCGGCGCGGCGGGCCGCCTCCGGTACCCTTGCCGCCGGGCCAGCCCACCGTCGGGCGGGCGGGCCCGTGACCAGGCGGGAGCCGGAGCACGGCCAACCGCCGGACCAGGCCGGTTGGCCGGGTCGGCGAGTCATCGGGTAACCTGACCAGGTTGCCCGGGCAGCACCTGCCGGCGACCCCATGAACGTATCAATCCCAGGAGTATCCCGTGGCTAGCGTGTGCGACGTCTGTGGCAAGGGACCGGGCTTCGGCCACAACGTGTCCCACTCGCACCGGCGGACCAACCGCCGCTGGAACCCGAACATCCAGTCGGTGCGTACCCCGGCCGGTGGCGGCAACACCAAGAAGTTGCAGGTCTGCACCTCGTGCATCAAGGCCGGCAAGGTCACCCGCGCCTGACGCGGTAGCACCCACCTTCTCGTACGGCTCAGCCGGCGGACCCTGAGGTCCGCCGGCTCTGTCGTGTCCGCGCCACACTTCGTGCGCGGTGCCGCCCGCTGCGCCGCGGGCGGCCGAAACCGCAGGTCAGAGGGTGCGGCCGAAGGAGACGCAGCCCTCCGCGTCCTTGTAGAAGCCGAAGTTCGGGATCCGCTCGTAACCGGCGGAGCCGTACATGGCGATCGCCTCGGGCTGCTTGTCGCCGCACTCCAGGACCATTCGCTTGCGGCCCTGTTCGCGGGCCGAGCGCTCGACGGCCGCGAGCACCGTGCGGGCCACGCCCCGCCCACGCGCTGCCGGCGCCGTGTACATCCGCTTCAGCTCCGCGGTGTCCGCGCCGTGGCTGCGCCAGCCACCGCAGCCGACCGGCTCGCCGGCCAGGTAGGCGACGAGGAACGCGCCGTCGGGCGGCTCGAACTCGGTCGCGTCCACCGGGGTGTCGTCGCCGGAGCCGCCGTAGCGGGCACCGAGGTCGGCCAGTGCGGCACGGATCAGTTGCTGCGCCACGGGTGCGTCGAACCGCACCACCCGGATCTCGATCTCACTCACGGTATCCAGGGTACGGCGGGCGTCGGGCCTCACCGGAAGTGGTCCCAGCCGGCCGGGCCGTCGTGCGGCGCGCCGTCGACCGTCACCCCGGCACCATCGCTGACCAGGCCGATCGGCCGCCACTCCGGAGGCAGCACCACCGCCGGGGGGAAGGTCGCAGCCAGCGCGTGGTCGTCGCCACCGGCGAGGATCCAGGTGTACGGGTCGACGCCGAGCGCCTGCGCCGCGTCGGCCATCTGTCGAGGCACCTCGAACGCGTTGCGGCGTACGTCGATCGCCACCCCGCTCGCCGCCGACACGTGCCCGAGATCGGCCAGCAGCCCGTCGGACACGTCGATCATCGAGGTGGCGCCGAGCCGGGCCGCCTGCGGGCCGGCCTGGTACGGCACCTGCGGCCGCCGGTACGCCTCGACCAACAGCCGAGGGGTGCGGAAGCCCCGGGTGAGCACGGTCAGCCCGGCTGCCGCGTACCCGGTGCGCCCGGCCAGCGCGAGCACATCCCCGGGACGGGCACCCGAGCGCAGCACGGGCGCACGGCCCTCCAGGTCGCCCAGCGCGGTGACCGCGACGGTCAGGGTGGGGCTGGCCGACATGTCCCCGCCGACGACGCTCGCGCCGACCGTGGCCGCCTCGGCGGCCAGCCCGTCGGCCAGTTCCTCCGCCCAACCGGTCTCCAGGTCCGCCGGCATGCAGAGGGCGACCAGCAGTGCGGTCGGCGTGGCACCCATCGCCGCGATGTCGGCCAGGTTGGCCGCCGCCGCCCGGTGCCCGACGTCGCGGGCCGAGGACCAGTCCCGCCGAAAGTGCCGCCCGTCGACCAGCACGTCGGTGGAGGCCGCCACCCGCCCGTCCGGTGCGGCCACCACCGCCGCGTCGTCACCCGGGCCGAGGAGGGTCGTCGGCCCGAACGACAGCCGGGCGGTGATCTTCCCGATCAGCCCGAACTCCCCGATCCCGGACACACTGGTGCCAGCGCCGGCCTTCCGCCCGCCTTGCCCGGCTCCGCCGTGCTCGCTCACCGCTGCTCCTTGACCACCGATAGGGATCAGACCTGGTCCGTAAGGTACTTTCACCCTTCGGGCCGCTCCCGGGCGGCGACGGACGGAGGTCGAGTCGTGGTACAGGCGTACATCCTCATCCAGACCGAGGTCGGCCGCGCACGTGACGTGGCGGGTCTCATCGCGGACATCGCCGGCGTGGTACGCGTCGATGCCGTCACCGGGCCGTACGACGTGGTCGTCCTCACCGAGGCGAACACCGTCGACGAGCTCGGCAAACTCATCGTCAGCAAGGTGCAGATGGTGCCCGGCATCACTCGCACCCTCACGTGTTCGGTGGTGCGGCTGTAGGTGGACGAGATGACGACCTCCTCCGCTGCTCTGGACGACGACGGGGAACGCGGCGCGGCCGACGGGACGGGCGAGCCGGCTGACGGTATCCGCGAGCCGGCCGAGCCGGTTGCCGACGCGCCGGACGGCCGGGACCGGACCATTCGCGGCGCCGCCCTGCTGGCCACGCTGATCGCGCTGCCGATCACGTTGCTGGTGGCCGTGCTGGCCTTCACCAAGCTCACACCGGACGCGCCGGCCGCCGCGCCGACACCCTCCGCGACCAGCGCCCGGGTGCAGTCCACCACCCCGGTGGAGATGGCCGCTCCGGCTCTGGCCGCCCGCCCGGCCACGGTCTGCCGGGCGCTGCTCTCCCAACTGCCGGCGAGCATCCGCGACCTGGCCCAGCGGCCGGTCACCGCCGGCCCGGAGCAGAACGCCGCGTACGGCGACCCGGCGCTCACCGTCGCCTGTGGCGGCACCGAGCAGGCATTCCCCGACACCGACGAGGTCTGGACGGTCAACCGGGTCTGTTGGCACCTGGCCGAACAGGCCGACGAGACCGTGCTCACCACCGTCGACCGGGAGACGCTGATCACCGTGCGTGTCCCGCGCTCCTACGAGCAGCCGTTGCAGTGGGTGCCGTCCATCTCCAGCACGATCGTGGCGACCGTACCCTCCGGCGGCGCCGTCCCGTCCGGCTGCCAGCGCTGATCCGGCCCTGCGCCGGCTGCCGGCGCGGGGCCGGATGGCTCAGTGCAGGCCGACGCCGCGCCGCTGGGCGGTACGGATCAGCCGGTTGACCAGCTTCGGATACTCCAGGCCGGAGGCCGCCCACATCCGCGGGAACATCGACGTCGGGGTGAACCCGGGCATCGTGTTGATCTCGTTGAGGTAGACGTCCAGCTCGGGGGTGACGAAGAAGTCGGCCCGGGCCAGGCCGGCGCAGTCCAGCGCGGTGAACGCGCGGACCGCGTACTCCTGCACCTGGCGGGTCACCTTCTCCGGCAGGCCGGCCGGGATGTCGTACTCGCAGGAGTCGTCGAGGTACTTCGCCTCGAAGTCGTAGAAGTCGTGGTCGGCGACGACGCGCACCTCGGCCAGCACGGACGCCTCAGGCGCACCACCGGCCTCACCCTCCAGCACGCCGCACTCGACCTCACGGCCGACGATCGCGGCCTCGATGATGACCTTCGGGTCGAACTGCCGGGCGGCGGCGACCGCCGCGTCCAGCTGCGCCCAGTCGGTGACCCGGCTGACGCCGAACGACGACCCGGCCCGGGACGGCTTGACGAAGACCGGCAGACCGAGCCGTTCCTTGTCCTGCTCGCTGAGCGTCATCCCGCTGCGCAGGACCGCGTACGAGCCGACCGGGATGCCCTCGACGGCGCAGAGCTTCTTGGTGAACTCCTTGTCCATCGCCGCGGCGGAGGCGAACACGTTCGCCCCGACGTAGGGGATGCCGGCCATCTCCAGCATTCCCTGGATGGTGCCGTCCTCGCCGTACGTGCCGTGCAGCACCGGGAAGACCACGTCCACGTCGGCCAGCGCGCGGGGCCCCTCGGTCGGGTCGAGCACCATCAGGCCGTTGCCGGTGGGGTCGGCGCGCAGCACGATGTCGTCGCCGGAGTCGGCGGTGATCTCCGGCAACTGCCGGGCGTTGATCGCGAGCTCGGCGGGATCTCCGTTGGTCAGCACCCACTGGCCGGCCCGGGTGATGCCGACCGGCACCACCTCGAACTCGTCGGGGTCGAGCGCGCCGAACACGCTGCCGGCGCTGACACAGGAGATGCCGTGCTCCGGGCTGCGGCCGCCGAAGACGATCGCCACGCGGGTCTTGCCTGGGGTGGTCACTCCGGTCACCTCTTCGTACGCGACTGCGGCTGGTCGTGCTCGCCGGTGGCGCTCACCCGGTTGACCTTACTGTGCGTGGCGGTAAGGCGAGGCGATACCCGGCGAGCCACGGCACGACACGGCAAACGGTCATCAGAGGATATACGGTGCGTGACGGGACTGTTGCTGTGCCGCAGACCGGTGACCTGGGTCTGCTCAGTCCCGGGCGTGCCGGCGGCCGACCGCGATCACCTTCACCCGCTGCCGACCGGCCCGCACCATGCCCAGTGCCATGAACGCTCCGGCGATCCGGTCGGCGGCCTCCCGACTGCTGGCGCCGACCACCTGCCTGCGCCGCTCCGGCGCGGTGCGCTCGTTGCGGTCGATGCCCTCGACGGGACGCACGTCGGTGAGCACCACGAGGAAACGGGTCATCGAAGGCCGTCCGGGTGCACGGCGGGGGGCTCCAGAGGGGTACGCACGTCGTCTCCTTCCGGCGGGCCGGGATGGCGGCGGCACGCGACGATCGGGTACGGGGGAGAAACCCGATCGCCGCGCGCCCCATCCCCTCCGGTCGCTCACCACCACCGTCGCCACGACAACCGGCGGTGAGGACGCGATGACAGATTGACACGTGTAGAGCCGTGAATGCAACTCTCATCGACGTTCTCTCATGCAGACGTTCCCACAAATGTATGCGACCATCGATGCATGGCCCCGAAGACCGCCCGCGCCCGCCGGCTCGGCATCGCCCTGCGCCACCACCGGGAAGCCGCCGGGCTGACGCTGGAAACCGCGGCAGACGAGATCAACAGCACCCGCAGCACCCTCTCCCGGTACGAGAACGCCCAGACCCTGATCACCCCGGCCACGGTGCGCGCCCTGCTCACGTCGTACGGGGTGGGTGCCGAGGAGGTAGCCGCGGCCGTGCAGCTCGCCAAGGACGCCCGCAAACCGGGCTGGTGGGTTTCGTACTCCTACCTGCTGGATCCGCGCACCATCGACTTCATCGCGCTGGAGGCCGAGGCGACCGCCATCGCCAACTTCGAGCCCTCGGTGGTGCCCGGCCTGCTGCAGACCGCCGACTACATCCGTGGCGTGATGCGCGGCGGGCCGCACACCCTCGGCGACGACCTGGTGGAGCAACGGGTCAAGGTCCGGCTCGACCGGCAGCAGCGGCTCACCGGCGACGGCCCGCCCATCCTCGACGCGATCATCGACGAGGGCGCGCTGCTGCGCCCGGTCGGCGACCAGTCGGTGATGGACGGGCAACTGCGCCACCTGGTCAAGATGGCCGAGTTGCCGAACATCACCGTCCAGGTGATCCCACTCTCCGCCGGCTACCACCGGGGCACCCGGGGTTCACTGCACATCCTCGAATTCGCCGACCCGGAGGATCCGATCATCGCCTCGGTGGAGACCGTCGCAGGGCAGATGATCCTCGACCGGGCTGGCGAGACGCGTACCTGCACCAAAATCATGGAGCATCTCCGGAGCGTGGCGCTCAGTCCGGCGGACAGTCGCGAGATGCTCCTGTCAGTCCTGAAGGGACGGTAGGACCGATGACACCGACGATCACAGCGGCCTTGGCCGCGGCGGCGTGGCGCAAGAGCAGCCGCAGCGGCGACGAGGGTGCCTGCGTGGAGGTGGCCGCGATCCCGCGGCTGGTGGCCGTCCGCGACTCCAAGGACCCGGCCGGGCCGGCGCTGCTGTTCCCACCGGCCGCCTGGGCCACCTTCGCCCAGGCACCACCCCGCCGCTGACCAGGCGCACGAACCTGCCGCCCCGCCCCGCCACCGACCAGGACGGCGGGGCGGGGTCAGGGCTCAGGCAACCAGCGGACTGGGCTCCGGGACGGCACGTAGCGCCTCCAGCGCGGCGATGGCCACGCCCCGGGCACCGGCCATGTCCCGCTCCGGGACCAGCGCGAAGGTCGCCACCGCCGCCTGCTCCTCGCGGAGCACGGTGTGCTCGCGGACCGTCGCCAGGAACCAGTCACGGAACTCCGGTGCCGCCTCCACCACCCCGCCACCGACGAAGTAGGCGTGCGGGTCGGTGAAGTTCGCCGCCACGGTGAACAGCCGCCCCAACGCCATCGCCTGCTGCGTGAAGAGGTCCCGCGCGAGGGTGTCCCCCCGCTCGCCGTACCCACGGACCAGCTTGGCTGCCCGGGCCAGGGGCTCGGCGGCGAGCGGGTGGTCGGGATACCGGGTCAGCCAGTACGGCAGCAGGTTGCGCTCGATGCCGGTCAGCGAGGCGACGCTCTCGACGTCCCCGGCGAAACCGCAGGCGCAGGTCGGCTCCGGCTGCCCCGGGCCGAGCAGCCCGGTCAGCGGGATGTGCACGTGACCAAGCTCCCCAGCCATCCCGGCCGCACCGGCGATCACCCGACCGCTCTCGACCACGCCGCCACCGAGGCCGGTGCCGACGATCGCGGAGACCGACGAACGGTTCATCGCGTCGGCGCCGAAGAAGACGTGGTGGGCGTAGAGCGCGGCCGCGTTGCCGTCGTTGTGGTAGACCACGGGCAGGCCGAGCCGCCGCTCCAGCGCGCCCCGCACGTCGAAGCCCCGCCAGGCCGGCTGGGAGAAGTTGGTCGAGCCCCGCGACGAGATGACGCCGTCGGCGCTGGCCGGGCCGGGCGTGTCCAGCCCGACCGCCCGCACCAGCTCGCGCGGCACGCCGGTCTGTGCCAGGGCACCGTCCAGCGCCTGGGCCAGTGCCTCGATCGCCGCCTCCGGCCCGGACCGCACCTCGCTGGGGATCTCCAACAGCCCGTCCACCAGGAACCGGCCGTCCACCGTCAGCACGGTGGCGTTGTTGCTGGTGCCGCCGTTGTCCAGCCCGACGACCACCGGCACCCCTGCGCTGCCCACCGAAAACCGCCTCCTGCCGTCGTGGATGTGAGCCGAGGCTAGTGCCAAGCCCGCTCCCCCGCCACGCCCGGCCACCCCGGCCGGGTCCGGCCGGGGTCGCGAACCGGCCAGCTAGGCGGTTTCTCGGGCAAACAGCCGCACCAGCGCTGGGTTTGTCCGCTGCGATGGGATACGGCGACGCGACGGTCAACCAGCCGCGGCGGCAGGCTCAGTCGGGGCGGTAGGCGGTCACCGCGGTGGCGTCCAAATCCTCGTCGTGCCGCACGGCCGGCACCAGCCCGGCCGCGCTGAACGCGTCACAGAGCGCGTCCACCTGCGTGGTGCCGGCCTCGACGACCAGGTGTCCACCGGGAGCCAGCCAACGGGCCGCGTCGACACCCACCCGGCGCAGCACGGTGAGCCCGTCCGGCCCGCCGTCGAGCGCCACCGGGGCCTCGTGCAGCCGCGCCTCGGCCGGCATCAGCGCCACCGCGTCGGTCGGCACGTACGGGGCGTTGGCGACCACCAGGTCCAGCCGACCCCGCCACTGCCCGGGCAGCGGCGCGAAGAGGTCACCCTCGTACACCTCGGCGTCCAACCCGGCGAGGTTGCGGCGCGCACACGCCACGGCCGTCGGGTCGATGTCGGCGGCGGCCAGCCAGCGCGGCGCGAGCCGGTGTGCCAGCGCGACCGTGGTGGCGCCGGATCCGCAGCAGAGGTCGACCACGGCCGGCGCCGGGCCGGTCACCACGGCAGCGGCCTCGACCAGCAGGGCGGTCCGGGCACGTGGAACGAAGACCCCGGCGTCGACGGCGATCCGCAGGCCGCAGAACTCCGCCCAGCCGAGCAGGTGCTCCAGCGGTTCGCCGGCCACCCGACGGTCGGCCAGGTCGGCCAACGTCGCCGGACTGTCCGCTGCGGCCAGCAGCAGGTCCGCCTCGTCCTCGGCGTAGACGCAGCCGGCGGTGCGCAGTCGGCGCACGAGGGCAGGGCGGTCGGTGGGGAACGGTGGTGCCATGGGAATCCTCCGGGAAACGCTCGCCGGCGCTCCCGCGGCCGCTATCGCGGCAGGGACACGGGAGGAAGCGCCGGTCCGGTCTGTTGACGGATCGGACTCACCTCCTCCGGTCGGGGCCGCCGGTGCGGCCGCCGACACCCTAACTCAGACCGGCCCGGCCGCGTCCAGGGCGGCGGCGATGTCGGCCACCAGGTCGGCGGTGTCCTCCGCCCCACAGGAGAGCCGGACGAAGCCGGGGGCCGTGTCGTCGCCCCACTGCGCCCGCCGGTCCGCCGTCGTGTGCAGGCCACCGAAGGAGGTGGCCGCCGCCACCAGCCGGGCGGCGTCGATGAAACGGGCCACCCGGTCGGCATCGCCCAGGTCGAACGAGAGCACACCGGGCATCCGGCGCATCTGCCCCGACGCCACCGGGTACGCGGGGTCCTCCGGCCGCCCCGGCCAACGCAGGCCGGTCACGTCCCGTCGACCGGCGAGCAGCTCGACGACGGCGGCGGCGTTCGCGCTCTGCCGGGCCAGCCGCAGGTCGAGAGTCGCCAGCGACCGGTGCGCCAGCCAGGCGTCGAACGCGCCCGGCACCGACCCGGTGGTGGTACGCCAGGTGGTCACCGCCTCGATCAGCTCGGTGGACCGGCTGGCCAGGTAGCCCAGCAGCAGGTCGGAGTGGCCGGTGAGCGCCTTCGTGCCGGAGGCGACCACCAGGTCGGCACCGAGGTCCAGCGGGCGCTGACCGAGCGGGGTGGCCGTGGTGTTGTCGACCGCGAGCAGCGCGCCGGCGGCGTGGGCCTGCTCGGCCAGGGCTGCCACGTCGACCACGTCCAGGCCCGGGTTGGCCGGCGTCTCCACCAGCACCAGCCGGACGCCCGCGAATGAGGGGTACGGCCCGACGGTCGGCACGAAGAGCACCCGGACGCCGATCGCCTCCAGTACGTCGGTGGCGAACGCCCGGACCGGGAAGTATCCGTCGCTGGGCAGCACCACGGTGTCCCCGGGCCGCAGCAGGGTGAGCAGCAGACCGGTGATGGCCGCCTGACCGGTGGCGAAGACGCGGCAGTCACCGCCTTCCAACTCGCCCACGGCCGCTTCCAGCAGTCGCCGGGTCGGGTTGTCGGGACGGCCGTAGCCGTTCGGCGACGTGCCCTGCCCCTGCCACGGGTCGAGGTGGTACGGCGCGGCGAAGACCGGCCCGGGCAGGAACGGGTCCCCCGGTGCCGCCTCGGGCAGGCCAGCCCGTACGCAGCGGGTGCCGTCTCCCAGCTCGCTCATCGGATCCTCACTCGTACGACTCGGGTTTGGCGGTGCGGCTCATCAGAGTCTCCACGGCGAGGCGCGGGTCCATGCCCTCGTGGCAGATCCGCTCGACGTGCTCGGTGATCGGCATCTCCACGCCGTGCGCCCGGGCCAGGTCGCGGATCGCCAGGCAGCTCTTCACGCCCTCGGCGGTCTGCCGGGTGGCCGCCTGGGCCTGCTCCAGCGTCTCGCCCCGACCCAGGTGCTCCCCGAAGGTGCGGTTGCGGGCCAGCGGGGACGAGCAGGAGGCGACCAGGTCACCCATGCCGGCCAGGCCGGCGAAGGTGATCGGGTCGGCGCCGAGCGCCACGCCCAGGCGGGCCGTCTCGGCCAGCCCCCGGGTCATCAGCATGGCCCGGGTGTTGTCGCCGAAGCCCATCGCGGTGGCGATGCCGTACGACAGGGCGATCACGTTCTTGACCGCTCCGCCCAGCTCACAGCCGATCACGTCGTCGTTGGTGTACGGACGCAGGTACGGCGTCCGGATCGACGCCTGCACGAGTGCGGTGCGGTGGCTGTTCGTCCCGGCGACCACGGTCGCGGCGGGCTGCTCGGCGGCGATCTCCGGAGCCAGGTTCGGACCGGACACGACGACCACCCGGTCCGCGGCGACCCCGGCGGTCTCCA
Source organism: Micromonospora sp. CA-259024 (assembly GCF_050936255.1). Classification (NCBI taxonomy): domain Bacteria; kingdom Bacillati; phylum Actinomycetota; class Actinomycetes; order Micromonosporales; family Micromonosporaceae; genus Micromonospora; species Micromonospora sp. CA-259024. The sequence goes on from NZ_JBNJND010000001.1 coordinate 4,212,432, forward strand.
CGATGACCTCGCTCATCCGCTTGGTCGTGCCGAGCTCGATGCCCTTCATCAGTGACACCAGGGTGGAGTCCGGGTGCAGGTGCCCGGCCCATTCGGCGAGGTTGCCGCGCAGGGTCTGCGACGGCACGGCCAGCACCACCACCTCGGCGCCGGTGATCGCCTCGGCGGCGTCGGCGGTGGCGGTGACCCGGGCCGGCAACAGCAGATCGGGCAGGTACTCCGGGTTGCGGTGCTCGGTCCGGATGCTCTCGGCGACCGGCGCCCGACGGGCCCACACCGTCACGTCCCGCCCAGCGTCAGCGAGGATCTTGGCGAACGCGGTACCCCAGGAACCGGCACCGAGCACGGCGACGTGCCCGTTCACGCCACCGCTCCGCTGTGCTCCGTGAGGGCCTGAACGGCGCCGCCGCTGAGCCTGATGGTTCGCTCGCTCACGCCTGGTCGCCCTGTCGCTCGCGCCGGACGGAGGACCGAACCGGTCGCTCCCACAGCGGCGGCGGGGTGCCGCCACGGGCCTCGGCGAGCATGTCCCGCAGCCGCAACATGATGGTGTCCGTCATCTCCTCGAGGGTCGCCCGGGTCGGCTGGGCGTCCGCCCACCGGCTCAGGTCAATCGGTTCCCCGGCGACGACGGTCACCGGGATCCGGGGGCGCAGGTTGACGCGGGCGGTCCGTGGGTCGAAGATCCGCTCCGGCCCCCACATCACCACGGGTACGACAGGGGCTCCGGTGGCCAGCGCCAGCCGGGCGGCACCGGTCTTGGCCTTCATCGGCCACAGCTCCGGCTGTCGGGTGGTGGTGCCCTCCGGGTAGATCACCACGGCGCCGCCCTCGTCGAGCGCGGCGACCATCTTGTCCAGCGAGCGGACCGCGTCCACGCTGCCGCGCTCCACCGGGATCTGCCGGCAGCGGTGCAGGATCCAGCCGACCACCGGCACCCGGAACACGCTGGCCTTGCCCAGGTACTGCGGCCACCGCCCGGAGTCGTAGATGAAGTGCGCGGAGACCAGCGGGTCGGCGTGCGAGATGTGGTTCGCCACGATGATCATGCCGCCGTCCCGGCGGAGGTGCTCCTGGCCACGCCAGGTACGCCGGGTCCAGACGGTCATCACCGGCTTCACCAGCCCCACGGCGAACCGTTGCCAGAACCCCAGCCTCCGCCGTGCCACTGTGCCTCCTCGTCGCGCCCCGACCCGGCCGCGGAACTCGTCCGCGACACCCGCAGCGGAAATCATGCCTGCTCGTCCCCGGTACGGCCAGCGAGGGTCCCGCCGTACGGCTGGCAGGATTGCGGGCGTGAGTCAGCCGAGGTGGGCCGTGGTGGTGCCGGTGAAGCGTCTGTCCGCCGCGAAGAGCCGGCTGCGGGGCGCGCTGCCCGGCGTACCGCACGAGGAGCTGGCGCTGGCCCTGGCGGCCGACACGCTCCGCGCGGTGCTGGCCTGCCCGGCGGTCGCCGAGGCCCTGGTGGTCACGGACGACCCCCGGGTGACGGCGATGGCGCGGGCCGCCGGCGCGCGGGTGCTGCCCGACGGGCCGGGCGCCGGGCTGAACGCCGCGTTCCGGCACGGCGCGGCGGGCCGCGTCGCCGGGTGGGTGGCCGGGCTCACCGCCGACCTGCCAGCCCTGCGCCCGGCCGAGCTGGCCGGCGCGCTGCTGACGGCACAGAACGGCCGAGCGGAGGTGCCCAGGTTCGTGCCGGACGCACCCGGCGACGGCACGGTGCTGCTCACCGCCCCGCCGGGCGTACCGCTGGATCCCCACTTCGGGGTGAACTCGGCGGTCGCGCACACGGCGAGCGGGGCGCTGCCGCTGACCGGCGACTGGCCCAGCCTGCGCCGGGACGTCGACACCGCCGCGGACCTGACCACCGCCGCCCGGCTCGGGCTGGGGCCGCGCACCGCCGCCCTCGTCGCCGCCGACCGCCCGGCCCGCTCCGCGGGCTGACCGGTCCGGCCCGCTCCGCCGGCTGACCCCCGGGTGTACGGTGCCAACATGCAGGGCACGGTGGCCAGCTACGACGCTGCGACGCGCAGCGGTGTCCTGCTGCTCGACGACGGCACCGAGATGCGCTTCCCGGCCCGGGCGTTCGATGCCTCCGGGCTGCGGTTGCTCCGGCTCGGCCAGCGAGTTCGCATCGACACGGATCCCGACGGCGAGGTCGTCCGGGTGACATTGCCGACGATGATCTGAGCCGGCGAGGCCAAGTTCATTTTGCGTTAACCGGAATCGGGTGATTATGAGCGGGTGAGCACCCCTCGCGAGCACCCCGCCCGACCGACCGCCACCGACCCCCGCAACGGCTCCCGCGTACGCGGCACCGACGGCCGCTTCCGCCCCTCCCGTGCCGAACGGGCCGGCGCCGCCCGCGCCGACACCCTGGCCGACGATCCGGGTGCCGCCTCCTCCGGCCTGGACGAGGTCGTCGACCCCGTGCCACCCACCGAGACGGACGGCCCGGCCACCGGTGACGTCCGTCCGATCCTGCCGAGCGGCGCCGGGGAGGATGACGACGAACCGCCGGCGGCCCCGCCGCTGCCGGAGGACCGGTTCCTCAACCGGGAGCTCTCCTGGCTCGACTTCAACGCCCGGGTGCTCACCCTGGCCGAGGATCAGCGCACCCCGTTGCTGGAACGGGCCAAGTTCCTGGCGATCTTCGCCAGCAACCTCGACGAGTTCTACATGGTGCGGATCGCCGGGCTGAAGCGACGGCTCTCCGCCGGCCTGCCGGTTCGTGGTGGGGACCGACTGCCCCTGCGTACCCAGTTGGAGCTGATCGCCGAACGGACCGCCGCGCTGGTCGCCCGGCACGCCGCCTGTTTCGTCGACGACGTGCTGCCGAAGCTGGCCGACGAGGGCATCCGCATACTGCGCTGGGGCGAGCTGGGCGACCCCGAGCGGGAGCGGTTGCGCACCTACTTCCGGGAACACATCTTCCCGGTGCTGACCCCGCTCGCGGTGGACCCGGCGCACCCGTTCCCGTACATCTCGGGGCGATCGTTGAACCTGGCGGTGGCGGTCCGCGATCCGGACGGCGGTTCCGAGCTGTTCGCGCGGGTGAAGGTGCCGAACAACGTCCCCCGTTTCGTCCGGGTGGACCGGGACCAGCCGGGCGTACGGATGCTGCCGGTGGAGGATCTGATCTCGGTACACCTGGGCCAGTTGTTCAGCGGCATGCAGGTGGTCGAGTGCCACCTGTTCCGGGTCACCCGCAACGCCGAGGTGGAGGTCGACGAGGACCGCGACGAGGACCTGCTCCAGGCCCTGGAGCGGGAGCTGGCCCGGCGTCGGTTCGGCCCGCCGGTCCGTCTGGAGGCGGCCGCGTCCATCTCCGACCACATGCTGGAGCTGCTCGTCCGCGAGCTGGACATGGACGACCAGGACGTGCTGCGGGTGCCCGGGCTGCTGGACCTGTCCGCGCTGTGGCAGGTCTACGGCGAGGCTGATCGGCCGGACCTCAAGGACCCGCCGTTCGTCCCGGCCACCCATCCCCGGCTCGCCGAGGGCGAGGTGCCCCGCAGCGTCTTCGCCACCCTGCGCGACGGGGACATCCTGGTGCACCACCCGTACCACTCGTTCGCCACCAGCGTGCAGCGCTTCATCGAGCAGGCCGCCGCCGACCCGAACGTGCTGGCCATCAAGCAGACCCTCTACCGCACCAGCGGTGACTCGCCGATCGTCGACGCGCTGGTCGACGCGGCCGCCGCCGGCAAACAGGTGGTGGTGCTGGTGGAGGTGAAGGCTCGTTTCGACGAGGTGGCCAACATCGGTTGGGCCCGCACGCTGGAACGCGCCGGCTGCCACGTGGTGTACGGCCTGGTCGGCCTGAAGACGCACTGCAAGACCGCGCTGGTGGTCCGCCAGGAGGGCAACCAGATCCGCCGGTACTGCCACATCGGCACCGGCAACTACCACCCGAAGACGGCCCGGCTGTACGAGGACTTCGGCATGCTCACCGCCGACCCGGAGATCGGCGCCGACCTCACCGACCTGTTCAACGTGCTCACCGGGTACAGCCGGCAGACCGCGTTCCGGCGGTTGCTGGTCGCACCGCAGGGCATCCGCAGCGGCCTGATCGAGCGGATCGAGCGGGAGATCTCGCACGTCCGGCTGGGGATGCCCGGCCTGGTCCAGTTCAAGGTCAACTCGCTGGTCGACGAGGGGGTGACCGACGCGCTGTACCGGGCCTCCCAGGCCGGCGTGCACGTCGACCTGCTCATCCGGGGTATGTGCACACTCCGCCCGGGGGTGCCGGGGCTGTCGGAGAACATCCGGGTCCGCTCGATCCTCGGCCGTTTCCTGGAGCACTCCCGGGTCTTCCGGTTCGGCAACAACGGCGAGGCCGAGTTCTGGATGGGCTCGGCCGACCTGATGCACCGCAACCTCGACCGCCGGGTGGAGGCGCTGGTGCGGGTGAGCGACCCGATCGCCCGCGCCGAGCTGGACCAGGTGCTGACCATCGCGATGAGCCCCGACGTGGACGCGTTCGAGCTGGCCGGTGACGGCACCTGGACCCGGCGTACCAGCGGTGACGACACGGCCCGGGCCCATCTGCAGGAACTGCTGCTGCGCCGCGTCGGTGGCACGGCCAGCTGACCGATCAGCGCATAGGCTGAGCTGATGGTCGAGGAGGAGCGGAAGTACGAGGTGGACGACACCTTCGTGCTGCCGGACCTGGCCGCCACCTCCCCGGCCGGGGGTCGGGTCCGGGCGCTGCCACCGGTGACGCTGGTCGCCCGCTACCTCGACACGGTCGACCTGCGGCTGGCCCGCGCCGGTGCCTCGCTGCGCCACCGCCGGGGCGACGAGCTGCCCTGGACGGTGAAGCTGCCGACCGGGACGCCGGGCGTCCGGCACGAGATCTCCCGCCCCGGGCCGGTGGGGCAGCCGCCGCCGGAGCTGGTGGAGTTGGTCACCGTCCTGCACAGAGGAGCGCCGTTGGCCCCGGTGACGGTGGTGCGGACCCTCCGGCACGCGTACGAGGTGTGTGACCGGGCCGGCACGGTGCTCGCCGAGGTGGTGGACGACCGGGTGACCGTGCTCGACGACGCCGGCGCCACCACCGGCGCGTTCCGCGAGCTGGAGGTGGAGCTCAAGGCCGGCGACCGGAAGCTGCTCGACCAGGTCGGCGCGGTGCTGCGCGAGGCTGGCGCCGAGGAGGGGTCGTTCACCCCGAAGCACGTACGGGCGTTGGGCGCGGCGGCGCAGGCCGATCCGGATTTGGTTGCGCCGGCCGGGCTGGGCGCCGAGCCGAGCGCCGGTGACGTCGTGACCGAGGAGCTCCGCAAGGAGATCCGGCGGCTGCTGGCGCACGATCCGCTGGTCCGGCTGCGTGCCCCGGCCGCCGGTGGCGACACCGCCGTGCATCAGATGCGGGTGGCCTGTCGCCGCCTCCGCAGTGATCTGCGCACCTTCAAGCCGCTCGTCCGCAAGACCTGGTCCCGTTCGCTGCGCACCGAGTTGCGCTGGCTGGCCGGTGTTTTCGGCGCCGCCCGCGACGCCGAGGTGCTTCGCGAGCGGCTACGCCGCACCGCGAGCGCCGACCCGCTCAGCCCCCTGGACCAGGCCGCGGTGGATCGGCTGGACGAGGTGCTCGCCGAACGGCAGCGGCAGGCGCTCGCCGCCATCGACGAGGCGCTGCGCTCCGCGCGCTACCTGGCCCTGGTCGACACCCTGGTGCTGGCCGCCCGCGCGCCCAGGCTCACCCGCGGGTCCGCGGCCCCGGCGGCGGAGGCACTGCCCGCGCTGGTGGCCCGGCCCTGGGGGCGGCTGACCGGGCCGGAGGGCGTCGACGGGCTCGACGCGCAGTCGCCGGACGAACGCTGGCACGCCGTCCGCAAGGAGGGCAAGCAGGCCCGGTACGCGGTCAAGGCGGTGGCGCCGATGGTCGGCAAGGGTGCACGCCGGCTGTCCCGCGCCCTTGCCCGAGTGCAGGACGTGCTCGGCGAGCACCAGGATGCGGCCGTGGCGGCGGACACCTGGCTGGAGATCGCCGCCCAGCGGCCGGACGACCACGAGCTGGCGGTCACCGCCGGGCGGCTGGCCGAGCGGGAACGCGAGTCGGTACGCCGGATGCGGGGTCTCCTCCCGGCGGCCTGGCACCGGGCCACCCGGCGGCGGCGGACCAGTTGGCTGCCGTGACCGGCATCCGCGCGGCGGGCGGGGTGGCCTGGCGGCCGTCCGCTGACGGCGTACGCGTCTGCGTCGTACACCGTCCCCGCTACGGCGACTGGACGCTGCCGAAGGGCAAGCTGGAGCCGGGCGAGCATGCTCTTGCGGCGGCGGTCCGCGAGGTGGCCGAGGAGGCCGACGTGCGGGGCGTGCCACAGGTCCGCCTACCGTCGGTGCGGTACCGCAGCGAGGGGCAGGCCAAGCTGGTCGACTACTGGTCGATGCTCGCGGTGGACAGCGGCGGTTTCCAACCGGGCACCGAGGTGGACGACATCCGCTGGCTGGCGGTGGACGACGCGATCCGGTTGGTCAGCTACCCACACGACGCCGAGGTCCTGGCCGCGTTCGCCGCGCTGCCGTCGGTGACCGCCACGGTCGCGCTGGTTCGGCACGCGCATGCCGGCAAGCGGGCCACCTGGTCCGGCCCGGACATCGGGCGGCCCCTGGACGCCGAGGGGTGGGCTCAGGCGACCGCGCTGGGCGCGCTGGTCGCCCTGATCCGCCCGGCCCGGTTGCTGTCGGCGTCACCGCGACGGTGTGTGCAGACACTGGACCCGGCCGCCGCGCTGCTCGACCTGCCGATCGAGATCTGCGGCGACCTGGACGAGCCACAGCCCGGCCAGCAGAGCGACGAACAGATCCTGGCCACCGCCGCCCGCCTGCTGGAACTGGCCGGCGCCGGTGGGCAGGTGGCGGTGTGCAGCCAGGGCAAGGTGCTGCCGGGCGCGTTGGAGCGGCTGACCGGCAACACCGACGAGGACTTCACCACCCCCAAGGGCGGTGGTTGGCTGCTCGCCTTCACCGCCGACCGGCTGCTGGCCGCCGACCGCCTGTAGCGTCCTCAGCGGGGCGGAAGGGTCAGGGTCACCGCGACCGGCAGGTGGTCGCTGGCCGTGCTGCGCGGCGCGACCGGGTCGCTGGGGATCAGGCCGGGCGAGACGAGGATGTGGTCGATCTGCTCGCGTGGGTCGTCCGCCGGGCTGGTGGCGAGGGGGCGGGCAGCCGCCAACGCGTCGACCAGGCCCGCGGTGGTGAACTGCCCGAACGCCTCGTCGCCCGGCTCCGTGTTCAGGTCACCTGCCACCACCAGGGGCCGACCGGCCGCGTACCCGGTGGCGAAGTCGGCGACCGCGCGGGCCTGGACCACCGGCCGCCGCCCGGGCGGAGGTTGCAGGTGGGTGCTGACCACCGCGGTACGGACGCCGTCACCGAGGTCCAGCGTGACGGCGAGCGCCTGCGCGCCGGTGGGTGCCCCGACGGCCGGCAGCGGGAGGGTCCGCGGATCGCTCACCGGCCAACGGCTGAGCACCGCGTCACCCCAGACGGGGTCGGCGGCCGGCCCGAAGACGTACGGCATACCGAGCCGGTCGGCCAGCAGGTCCAGGGTGTCGTGCCCGCCGTTGAGCAGCCAGGCCCGGTCCACCTCGCTGAGCAGCACCACGTCGGGCCGTTGCCGGTCGACGGCCTTGGTGAGCCCGGTCAGGTCGAACCGGCCGTCCAGCCCGAAGCCCATCCGGATGTTGTACGCCACCACGGTCAGCCGCTCCGGCGGGCCGTCCCGGTTGCTGGCCACCGGCACCTCGTCGGCGAGCACCGGTGCCAGCAGGGCCAGCGCGGTGACCGTGGCGGCGGCCCGTAACGGCGGAAACGGCCCCGGCACCCGGTGTACGCCGGGACGGGCGGCCAGGGCCACGGCCGCCACCAGCCCGGCGACCACGACCGGCACCGCCGCGTTGGGGTAGCCGAGGTCGTAGGCGGAGTAGTACCCGACCGCCCCCACCGCGAAGACGAGCATGCCGGCGGCGACCGCGTACCCCCGTCGGACCGCCGACCGCCTGCCGTCCACGGTGTCGCTGCCGCCGTCCGTGTCTGGGCGGCTGGCTTCGGCGCCGTGACGGGTGGTTTCGCCGTCTGGGCGGGTGGCTTCGGCGCCGTGACGGGTGGCTTCGGCTTCGTCGGTCAGGGCGAGGCAGGCGCCCAGGCCGACGGCGGCGAGCAGGACGGCCGGGAGGAGCAGGTCGCCCCGGTCGAGGGCGAACAGCACCGCGCCGGCCAGCAGCGCCACCGGCCCGTACGCTCGGCCCCACCCGCGGGGAGGCTGGGTCAACGCGGCGAGCAGGAACCCGGCGACCGCCACCGGCACCGGCGCCAGGCCGAACAACGGCGAACGAGCCACGCCGTCCCCGGCGACCAGGTACGACATCCCGCTCAGGGCCAGCGCCGGGGAGAGCGCCACCGTTCCGGCCAGCAGCAGCGCCGGCCCGGCCAGGAGCCAGGCTCGGGCGCCACCGGCGCCGGCCCGGCTACCGGGCTGTGCCGCGCCGAACTGTGCCGTGCCGGGCTGTGCTGTGCCGGGCTGCGCCGTGCCGGGCTGCGCCGTGCCCAGCAGGAACAGCGCCACCGCAACGGAGCTGAGCAGCCACGCGACCCAGTCGCCGCGCCAGACGAGGTCGACGGTGTCCAGCACCGCGTGCAGGGCCGCGTTGACCGCGAGCCCCAACGCCAGCCCCGGAACCGGTCGGTCGGTGTCGGCCGCGACGCCGACCAGCCAGACCAGCCCGGCGAGCAGACCGGCGGTGGCCAACCAGAGCTGCGTACGCCCGCCAGGAGCGGCGGTGAGCGTGAGCCGGGCGACGGCGAGCACGACGGCGGCGACGAGCGTGACCGGGCGTGCCCCGACCCGGCGGACCACTGCGGGTGCGCCCGTCGCGAGCACGAACCAGCCGAGGGCGAACGCGCCCATCAGCTCGGCCGGGGTGGACGCCGCCTGACCGAAGATGGTGATGATGCCGGGCAGCCAGACCCGCAGCACGTCGATCAGGAGGACAACGCCCAGCGCGAGCGTCCCGGTGGTGAGCTGGCGGTAGCGCACCGGCGCCCCCACTTCCCGTTGACGGGCCGGCGGAGGGAGGCCGGCACGGCGATTCTGCGGGAGCGAACCGACCGGGTCAACGGGTCCCCGTACGCGGAAAGGGCGCCCACCCACGGGTGGACGCCCTTTCGCGGAGGCCGGTCAGCGCTTGCTGGCCGCCTTCTTGGCCGGAGCCTTCTTCGCCGGCGCCTTCTTCGCCGCCGTCTTGCTCGCCGCCGCGGTGGTCTTCTTGGCCGCGGTCGACCTGGTCGCCGCGGTGGTCTTCGCCGCGGTGGCCTTCTTGCTGGCGACCGTCTTGGTCGCCGTGGTGCTCTTGCCCGCCTTGGCCGGGGCGGTCTTCTTGCTGGCGGCCGTCTTGGTCGCCGTGGCGGTCTTGCTCGCCTTGGCCGGGGCCGTCTTCTTGGTGGCCGCCTTGGCCGCGGTCGCCTTGGTGCCAGCCGCCTTGGTGCCAGCGGCCTTGGCGCCAGCCGCCTTCGTGCCAGCCGCCTTGGTGCCCACGGCCTTGGTCCCGGTCGCCTTGGTGCCCGCCGCCTTGGCCGTGGCGGTGGTGGTGGCGGCCTTCTTCGTCGCCACCGTGGCCTTCGGCACCTTGCCGCTGGCCACCATCTCCTTGAACCCGGCGCCGGGGCGGAAGGTCGGGACAGATGTCTTCTTGACCTTCACCGCCTCGCCGGTACGCGGGTTGCGCGCTGTTCGCGCGCCACGCACACGCTTTTCGAATGCTCCGAATCCGGTGATCGCCACCTTCTCGCCCTTGGTGACCGCCGCCTGGACCTCGGTGAGGACCGCCTCGAGGGCGTTCGTCGCCGTCTTCCGGTCCCCCAGGCGAACGGCGAGCGCCTCGATGAGCTCGGCCTTGTTCACGACTTCCTCCCGATTGTGCAACTGACTCGTCGCGAGCCATTCTGCGCGCACGGTATGCCCTGTGCTGCCGGGACACAAACATTCGGCAGAAAAAAGCCCTTGTGTCGTAACGGATTCACCCCCACCGGTTGGACCGATGGGGGTGGAATCCGCTGCGCGATCGGGCGTACGGCTATGCCACGGAGGGCAGGAACGGCAGTCGCCGCGCCTCGTAGGAGTCGATGTCGGCGGCGTGCCGGAGGGTGAGTCCAATGTCGTCGAGGCCCTCCAGCAGCCGCCAGCGGCTGAAGTCGTCGAGCGGGAACGACCAGTTGGCGTCCCCGGCCCGGAGCTGACGAGCGGTCAGGTCGACGGTCACCGGAGTGGTCGGATCAGCCTCGACCAGGTCCCACAATTCTTCGACGGCTTTCAATTCCAACTCGACCGGCAACAGACCTTCCTTGAGGGCGTTGCCGCGGAAGATGTCGCCGAAGCGCGGAGCCACCACCGCGCGGAAGCCCCAGTCCCGCAGTGCCCAGACGGCGTGCTCCCGGGAGGAGCCGGTGCCGAACTCCGGGCCGGCGATGAGGATCGACGCCCCGGAATAGGTTTCATCGTTGAGCACGAATGCGGGATCTTCCCGCCAGGCGCTGAACAGCCCGTCGGCGAAACCCGTCCGGGTCACCCGCTTGAGGTACACGGCGGGGATGATCTGGTCGGTGTCCACGTTGGACCGCCGCAGCGGCACGGCGGTGCCGGTGTGGGTGGTGAACTTGTCCATCTGCTCGGTCCCTTCTACAGGTCGGCGGGGGCGGCCAGCCGGCCGATCACGGCGGTGGCGGCGGCGACCGGCGGGGAGACCAGGTGGGTCCGTCCACCACGGCCCTGACGGCCCTCGAAGTTGCGGTTTGAGGTGGAGGCGGAGCGCTCGCCCGGCTTCAGCGTGTCGGGGTTCATCCCCAGGCACATGGAACAGCCGGCGAACCGCCACTCGGCTCCGGCGTCGACGAAGACCTTGTCCAGCCCTTCGGCCTCGGCGGCCTCCCGCACGGCGGCGGAGCCGGGCACCACGAGCATCCGGACCCCGTCGGCGACCTGGTGGCCACGCAGCACGTCGGCGGCGGCCCGCAGGTCCTCCAGTCGGCCGTTCGTGCAGGAGCCGACGAAGACCACGTCGATGGGCAGCTCCCGCAGCGGGGTACCGGGGCGCAGGTCCATGTACTCCAGCGCGCGGCGGGCGGCGGTGCGCTCCGAGTCCGTCGCGAACTCCTCCGGGTCCGGCACGGGCGCGCTGAGCGGCGCACCCTGCCCGGGGTTGGTGCCCCAGGTGACGAACGGGGTGATCCGGCTGGCGTCCAGGGTCACCTCGGCGTCGAAGCGCGCACCCTCGTCGGTGGGCAGCGTCCGCCACCACGCCAACGCCGCGTCCCAGTCCGCGCCCTGGGGCGCGTTCGGCCGACCCTTGAGGTACGCGAAGGTGGTCTCGTCCGGCGCGATCATGCCGGCCTTGGCGCCCCACTCGATGGACATGTTGGCGATCGTCATCCGCCCCTCCATGGAGAGGGCCCGGATCGCCTCGCCGCGGTACTCGACGATGTGGCCGCGACCCCCGCCGGTGCCGACCTGGGCGATCAGCGCGAGCACCAGGTCCTTGGCGGTGACGCCGGGGGCGAGACGGCCGGTGACGTTCACGGCCATCGTCTTCGGCCGGCTCTGCGGCAGCGTCTGGGTGGCCAGCACGTGCTCCACCTCGCTGGTGCCGATGCCGAAGGCGAGCGCGCCGAACGCGCCGTGGGTGGCGGTGTGCGAGTCGCCGCAGACGATCGTCATGCCCGGCTGGGTGAGGCCGAGCTGCGGGCCGATCACGTGCACGATGCCCTGGTTGTCGTCACCGAGCGGGTGCAGCCGCACCCCGAACTCGGCGCAGTTGCGGCGCAGCGTCTCGATCTGCGTACGCGACGTGGGGTCCGCGATGGTGAGCAGGTCACCACGGCGAAGGCGGAACGCCGGGTCGGCGTACCCGGTCGGGGTGTTGTGGTCCTCGGTCGCGAGGGTCAGGTCGGTACGACGCACCCGGCGCCCGGCGAGCCGCAGCCCGTCGAACGCCTGCGGGCTGGTCACCTCGTGCAGCAGGTGCAGGTCGATGAAGAGCAGGTCCGGCTCACCAGCGGCGGACCGTACGACGTGCGCGTCCCAGACCTTCTCGGCCAGGGTCCTCGGCTCAGGAGTGACTCCCACCATCTGGACATCCTAAATTCTGGGAGGTAAGTTTCGGCTTGTGGGACACAGTATGAGCGGTGTCGGCGTTCTCGACAAGGCGGTGGTCATCCTGGCCGCCTGCGTGGACGGCGCCAGCCTGGCCGAACTCGTTGAACGCACGAAGCTGCCGCGTGCCACCGCACATCGGCTGGCCCAGGCACTGGAGATTCACCGGATGCTGGTCCGGGACACCCAGGGCAGGTGGCGTCCCGGCCCCCGTCTGGGCGAGCTGGCCAACGCCGCTCCGGACGTTCTGCTGACCGCCGCCGAGCCGTTGCTGGCCGCGCTGCGAGACGCCACCGGTGAGAGCGCGCAGCTCTACCTGCGCCGTGCGGACGAGCGGATCTGCGTGGCGGCGGCAGAACGCGCCAGCGGCCTGCGGGACACCGTCCCGGTCGGCTCGGTGCTGCCGATGACCGCCGGCTCCGCGGCCCAGATCCTGCTCGCCTGGGAGCCACCGGAGGCGGTGATGCCGCTGCTGCCGCGCAGCAAGTTCACCGGCCGCACCCTGGCGGAGGTACGCCGCCGCGGCTGGGCGCAGAGCGTCGCCGAGCGGGAGGCCGGTGTGGCGAGTGTCTCCGCGCCCATCCGCGACCGCACCGGCCGTGTGATCGCCTCGGTCAGCATCTCCGGACCGATCGAGCGCCTGGGCCGCCGCCCCGGCGAACGCCACGCCATGGCGGTAGTGCGAGCCGGCCAACGCCTATCCGGCCTCTAACCCACCCCCACCCCACCCCACCCCCACCCGACCTCCCCAGTGATCAAGAGGTTTGCGTCACGCCAGGCGAGACTGGTGACGCAAAGCTCTTGATCACCGTGGCAAGGGGGTGGGGGTACGCAAAAGCCCGTCCTGCCGGAGGCGGGACGGGCTTTTGGTTGTTGTAGCCCCGACCGGATTCGAACCGGCGCTACCGCCTTGAGAGGGCGGCGTCCTGGGCCACTAGACGACGGGGCCAGAACTTTCCTGTTCACCGCCCTCGCGAGCGGTGCGGCTGTAGTCTAGCGGCACCGTCCGTTGACGTGAGCACGGGGTGCGGGGGCCGCCGCGGGGCGGCCGTGGCCGGGCAACAGACACGAAACAGCCCGCCTCACCAGGTGAGACGGGCTGTGCACAATGTAGCCCCGACCGGATTCGAACCGGCGCTACCGCCTTGAGAGGGCGGCGTCCTGGGCCACTAGACGACGGGGCCAGAACCACTTCTGCTCCCCCACCCTTACAGGCGGAGGAGCTGCACTCTACCAGAGACCACCCTCCGCCCCCGGAAGGGCGGAGGGGAACTCCGTCAGAATCCAGCGTCTGGAATTCTCACGAATTCCAGCAGCGCTGGGGTACCAGGACTCGAACCTAGACTAACTGAACCAGAATCAGTCGGGCTGCCAATTACCCCATACCCCATTGGCCCCTTGCGGCGCCGGGAGTGAACTTTACCCTCCCGGTGCCGGCAGGCCAAATCCGATCCCCCCGAACCGCCTGTGAGCTGCGGAAACAGGGGCATCCGACGGATCAGGCGACGGGGACCACCGGGTTGGTGAGCTCGCCGATGCCCTCAATCCGCACGGTGACCGTATCCCCCTCGAGGAGCGGGCTAACCCCGGCCGGAGTGCCGGTGAGAACGACGTCGCCGGGCAGCAGCGTCATCACGTGCGAGATGTACGACACCAGGCCCGCCACGTCGAAGACCATGTCCTTCGTCCGGCCGAGCTGGCGTACCTCCATCTCCTCCGGGTTGCGACCCACCTCACACCGGATCTCCAGGTCGGAGACGTCCAGACCGGTGGTGATCCACGGGCCGATGGGGCAGAACGAGTCGAAGCCCTTGGCCCGGGTCCACTGCCCGTCGGAGCGCTGGAGGTCCCGAGCGGTGACGTCGTTGGCACAGGTGTAGCCGAAGATGGCGCGTTCGGCGGCGGCGCGGTCGGCCCGGCGCGCGCCCGGCGCCCCGATCACGACCGCCAACTCCGCCTCGTGCTCGACCTGCTTGGAGAAGATGGGCAGTCGGATGGCGTCCCGGGGGCCGATCACCGAGGTGGACGGCTTGAGGAAGAGCAGCGGCTCCTTGGGCACGTCGTTGCCGAGTTCGGCGGCGTGGTCGGCGTAGTTGCGACCGACGCAAACCACCTTGCTGGGCAGGATCGGCGAGAGCAGCCGGACGTCGGAGAGGGCCCAGCGGGCCCCACTGAAGGAGAGTTTGCCGAACGGGTGGCCTTCGATCTCGGCGATGGTCAGGCCCTGCGGCCCGGCCTCCGGCTCGCCTTCGACGGCACCGAACGACATTCCCTTGGCATGGGCGAAACGAGCGATACGCACCTGGCCAATCTAGCCCCGCCGACACCTCGACCGGCCAGGACCAGCCGTCGAGTGTGCTCAACCCGTCAACGCGCGGCACCCTATCGGAGCAGGAGGTGACCGGGGCCGGCTTCGCGACTTCGTACCCGCACGGAGGGGGCCCGCCCCTAGCGTCGGCTCCGGAGGTTCGTTCGTATGCCTGCATCGACACGACACCACAGAGCCCTCGCAGTGTTCGTGCACTGCCTCGGCATCCTCGCCGCCGTGCCGGCCCTGCCGGCGGCGGCCCCGGAGGCGGCGGCCGCACCACGACCACCGGCCGCCACATCACGGCCACCTTCGGCCACGCCACAGCCAACGGCCGGAGCGCCGACCGCCCTGCCGTCAACGGCCACGCAGCCGCCGGTTGCGGTCGCGGCGCGGGTGACCGCGGCTCCCACCCCACCCTCGGCGCCCCCGGCGATGGCGCCACCCTCCCGGGCACCGGCGTCGGCGCCCCCGCAACAGGTCACGGTGGCGGTCGCCCCGGAGAGCAGCCCGGCGCCCCGGTACCGGATCCAGGTGCGCAACGTGGGCAACGCGCCGGTGGACACCACCGTGCGCCAGGAACTGCCGCCCGGCTCCTCGCCGACGGCGATCAGCGCCGGCGGACGGTCCACCCGGGCTGGCGGGTCCACCACCGAGGTGACCTGGCGGTTGCGGCTCCCGGCACACAGCACCACCACGCTGGGCACGGCGCTCGCCGCGACCGCCCCTGGCCAGCCGCTGACCGCGCCGGCGTGCGCGTTCACCAGTGACGGCAGCCGCCCGTACGACTGCGGCACGGCCACCTGGATGGCGGCGGCGGCACCGGCGGCCGAGGTCACCCAGACCCCGCCCTGGCGCCGGTACCCGGTGCTGCTCGCCGGGTTGGCCGTTCTCCTGCTGGTCAGCGCCGCCCTGCTGTGGGTGTGGCGACGTCGGCGCGGGCGTCGGGTGACGGCTGCCGCACTGGCCAGCAGCGGCGAGCCCGGTGGCCGCGGGACGATCTATCCCCGCCCGGCGGCACCGATCCCGGCGAGGCGTCGGCGCACCCCGCCGGTCTGGCTGTTGGTGGGCGCTGCCGTGGTGGTGCTGGCCGGCGTCGTCGGCACCGCGGGGTGGACGGCGACCCGGCGGGTCTCGGCGATCGACACGCAGAAGCAGCCCACCAGCGGAGCGTGGATGGGCACCGGGGTCACCGGGCCGGTGGGCGTGCCGCTGCGCGAGTCGGCGTTCGAGTTCACCGTGTACCGGATGTCCTGCGGCGCGCCCGGCACCGCCGGGAAGGCTGATGGCGGCGGTGCCCCACCGGCCAACGGTCGACGCTGCCAGGCCACCGTGGGTGTGCGCAACGTCACCGGCGACCACCAACCGTGGCACAGCCAGCTACAACGGGCGTACCTGCCCGGCGGGCGCTGGGTGAGCACCGACGAGCCGGCCACGCGGGCGGCCAACCTGGGTCGGGATGTCTTCGCCGACCCGATGGCAGCGGGCACTCGGGTGGTGCTTCCACTGGTCTTCACCGTCGACGGGCGGGATCCGCCCCAGCAGCTGGAGCTGCGCAGCGGGGTGTTCTCCGCCGGCGTCCGGGTGCACATGCCCTGATCGGTGGGCGGGCGGCGGTCGTACCCTGGGGTGCGTGACCGCCGCCCTCGCCCCCGCCGTGCTCGACGTGGCGGCCTGGCAGGCTCGCCGCCGGGCCCACGAGGAGCGGGTGGACGTCTGGCTGACCCCCCACCTGGCCCGCCGACGGCGCGGGGAGCGGCATCCGGTGGCCGACTTCCTGTTCACCTACTACTCACACCGCCCGGCGCAGCTGCGGCGCTGGCATCCGGGGGCCGGGGTCGAGCTGCGCGACGCCGACCCGGCCGAGTTCGGCCGGGACTACCGCGCCACCACCGCCGGGGTCACCCTCGACACCGAGGCGGTACGCGCGCGGCGCGGCGAGTCGATCGCCTGGATCCGTTCACTGCTGGCGGCCACGGCCGGGCGGGCGCCGCACTTCGGCTGCTTCGGGATGCACGAGTGGGCGATGGTCTACCGGCAGACCCGGGACGAGCTGCGGCACAACGCCTGGCCGCTGCGGCTGACCCCGGAGCGGACCGCCGCGGTCGTCGAGGAGCGGGGCGTACGGTGCAGCCACTTCGACGCGTTCCGGTTCTTCACACCGCCGGCCCGGCCGTTGAACCTGCTCACCCCGACCCGGGAGACGCAGCACGCACTTGAGCAGCCGGGCTGCCTGCACGCCAACATGGATCTCTACAAATGGGCGTACAAGGTGTCCCCGCTGGTCAGCTCGGAGCTGGTGGCCGACACCTTTGACCTGGCCAGGGACATCCGCACGCTGGACATGCGCGCCTCTCCGTACGACCTGGCGGCGCTCGGCTATCCGCCGGTGCGGGTGGAGACTCCCGAAGGGCGGGCGGAGTACGCGGCGGCGCAGCGCGCGTTCGCCGACCGGGCCGCCGTGCTGCGCGACCGGCTGCTCGCCGCCGTCCCGGCCTGAGCCCCGGCCCCGATGCCTGAGCCGGGCTACTCGCCGTCCGCGCGGCGGTCCCGCTTGCGCTGGGACTGGCGCTTCTTCTCGGCCAGCCGGCGCTCCTTGGCCCCACGGGACGGGCGGGTCGCCCGCCGGGGCGGCGGTGGGGGTGCCGCAGCCTCACGCAACAGCGCGGTCATCCGTTCGCGGGCCGCCTCCCGATTGGCCAGCTGGGCCCGGTGCTCACTGGCGGCGATCGTCAGCACCCC
This sequence comes from Micromonospora sp. CA-259024, assembly GCF_050936255.1. Classification (NCBI taxonomy): domain Bacteria; kingdom Bacillati; phylum Actinomycetota; class Actinomycetes; order Micromonosporales; family Micromonosporaceae; genus Micromonospora; species Micromonospora sp. CA-259024. Next base: position 4,229,630 of record NZ_JBNJND010000001.1, read on the forward strand.
GTCGACCAGGCGGTTGGCCAGCCGGGCCAGCGCCCGCGACCGCAGCGAATCGGGCACCGCTGGCGAGTTGGCCAGGTCGTAGCTCAGCTCGACCCGAGAGTCCGCGGTGTTCACGCCCTGCCCACCCGGCCCCGACGAGCGGGAGAAGCGCTCCCGCAGCTCGCCGGCGGGGACGACCCACCGGTCGGTCACCCGCAGTCCGTCGTCCACTCCCCGAGGCTAACCCGCGACGACCCGCCAGGGGTCATCGGTGCGGACGCTCGCTCTGCGTCGGAGACGGGCTGGGCGCCGGCCCGGCGGTTTCCTCGTCGGAGCCGACCGCGGCGTACGCCACCGCGCCGAAGAGCAGCAGCGCGATCACGCCGGCCTTCACGGCGACCCCGCGGATCAGCAACCAGGCGCCTCGACGGGCGCCCGGCACCGATTTCTTGACGGTCTGGTAGTCGTTCCACCCGCGTCGTGCCCGGGCGTACGCCGACCCCACTGCACATCCGATGACCAGGCCCACCAGCAGGAGGACCGCGAGAAGAGGACGCTCCACCTCCGCCAGTATCCATACCGACAGTAATATTTCCATGCCCCGATGCTGTCGCGCCGGATATCTGACACTGGCACGGTTCCCACTGACCGCCGCCACGCTGTCCGGCCAGCTCAGCCACCCTTTCCGATGATCGTGTCGGCGGTCTGCTGCACCTGCTCGATCGGAATGGCGAACCCGATGCCAATCGATCCATTCCCATCGATGGTGGCGATGGCGGTGTTCACCCCGACCACCTCGCCGCGGGCGTTGACCAGTGGCCCACCCGAGTTGCCGGGGTTGATGGACGCGTCGGTCTGCACCGCCCTGTGCCGGTTGTTGCCCAGCCGTACCTGGCGGTCCAAGGCGCTGACGATGCCCGCGGTGACCGTCCCGGGCAGACCGAGCGGCGAGCCCACCGCGAGCACCGGCTCACCGACCCGGGTCGCGCCCGGCTTGGCCAGGGGCAACGGGGCCAGACCGGCCGATGCCGGCACCTTCAGCACCGCGAGGTCGCTGCGCGGCTCCCGTCCGACCACCTCGGCGGCGAACCGGCGGCCGTCGGGCAGCTCCACGGTCACCGAACCGCCACCCCCCTTGGCCAGGATGTGATCGTTGGTGATCAGGTGCTGCTGGTCGTCCACGGCGAAACCTGAGCCGGTCGCGGACCCGCTGGCCCCGCCACCGGCCAGCACCGACACCACCCCGGGTACGGTCCGCTCGGCCGCGGTGACCAGCTCGGCCGGCACCGGGGCGGCGGACGCCGCAGCCGGGCCCGGAGCCCCGTCCCGTCCGGCGACCACGCCACCGGCGACGGCTCCCGAGACGGCGGAGACCGCCACCACGGCCAGCGCGGCGAGCAGCCGTCGAGGCCGTCGTCCCCCCGGGTCGTGCTCGGGCCGGTCCCACCACCCGCGACCGTCGGGGTCGAGTTCGGGTGAGATGAACCAGGGACCTCGCGGTTCGCCCAGTCCGGTCTGCACTGCCATGCGTACTCCTCACGGTCGACGTCGGTTGGCGGCGGTCAGGGCAGCCGGGAGAACCAGCGCATCGAGCCGGCGGCGGCACCCATCGCGAACACCAGTCCGAGGCCGATGAACCGGGCCGAGATGTCCTGCCGCTCGGTGCGGTAGCCGACCGAGCTGCCGATGTCGTCGTAGACGGCACGCAGTTCGTCGGTGGTGCTGGCCTCGTGGAACATCCCGCCGGTCTCCTCGGCGACCGCCTTGAGGGTCTGCCCGTCGACCGGCACCTGGATGGGCCGTCCACCCCGGTCCACGAACCCGGACGGTGTACCGAAGGAGATGGCGTGCACCGGCACCTCCGCCGTCACCGCCTCCGCCGCCGCCTCCATCGGGTCCATTCCGGAGGTGTTGGCGCCGTCGGAGAGCAGGATGATCCGAGCCGGCGGTGTCTCCTTCGCCGCCTCGCTGTCCAGGCTCTTGACCGCGCCGAGCGACGTGCTGATGGCCTCGCCGATCGCGGTGCCCTGCACTCCGGTGATCCCCTCGGCGAGCCGGCCGATCCCCTCCTCGAGGGCGTCCCGGTCGGTGCCCGGCGGCACCAGCACGGCCGCGCTGCCGGCGAAGGCGACGAGACCCACGTTGAACTCGTCGGGCAGGCCGTCGACGAAGCGCCGGGCCGCCTGCTTGGCGGCGGCCAACCGGTCCGGTTCCACGTCGGTGGCGAGCATCGACGTGGACACGTCCACCGCCACCATCACCGTGGCGCGTTCCCGGGGCACCCGGACCTCGGCGCTGGGACGGGCGAAGCCGACCACGAGCAGCGCCAGCATGGCCAGGAAGAGCCCGGCCGGGACGTGCCGACGCCAGGCGGGCCGTTCGGGCGCCACCCGGTCCAGCAGCCGCAGGTTGGTGAAGCGGACCGCGTACCGGCTGCGTCCGCGCTGCATCACCAGGTACGCGACGACCAGGGCGAGCACGCCGAGCAGCAGCCAGAGTCGCAGCGGCGACTCCCAGATCACGCGGCACCTCCCCGGTGGTGGCCGGCCGGCGCGGCGGCCAGTCGACGCTGGGCGTGCACGTGCCGGACGATGTCCGCGCTCCAGTCCCCGTCGGTGCGCAGCGCCAGGTGGGTGGCTCCACTGCGTCGCAACGCCTGGTGGACCTGATCGCGCTGGGCGGCGGCGGCCTCGGCGTACCGCTCGCGCAGCCGACGGTCCGATGTGCACACCTCACGACGGCGCCCGGTCTCCGGGTCGACGAGCGTGATCAGGCCGACGTCCGGCAGCTCCAGCTCACGCGGATCGGTGACCTCGATCGCCAGCACCTGGTGCCGGACGGCCAGCCGGCGCAGGGTCTGCTCCCAGGGCGCCCGCTGGTCGGGATCGTCGGGCAGTCCGTCGAGGAAGTCGGAGACCACCACGACCAACCCACGCCGGTTGGCGACGCGGTGCAGCGAGTCGAGCCCGTCCGCCAGATCCGGAGGTCCGGAGGTGGGCTCGCGCCCCGGCCGATCGCCGGGGGCGGCGGCGCGCGGGGCGGCGAGCAGCGCACGGAGCAGAGAAAGCAGATGGGTACGCCCACTGCGGGCCGGGAAGCGGCGTACCCCGTCGGCACGCAGCACCTGGGCACCGAGGCGGTTGCCGACGCCCGCGGTCAGGAAGCCGACCGCCGCGACGGCGGCCACCGCCAACTCCCGCTTGTCCAACTCGGCGGTGCCGAACTCCATGCTGGCGCTGCCGTCGACCAGCAGCCAGGTGGTCAGTTCCCGGTCGGCGTCGACCTGCCGGACGTGCGGCACGGCGGTACGGGCCGTCACCGCCCAGTCCATCCGACGGACCTCGTCCTCGCCCGGCCGGTATTCGCGGCTGCCGGCGGGTTCAGAGCCCGGGCCGGGCAGCAGACCGCGGTACTGGCCGTGCAGCAGGCCGTTCAGTCGGCGCGTGACGGTCAGCTCCAGGCGGCGCAGCCGCTGGTCCGGCGCCAGTTCGGCCAGGCCGGGGTCGGCTGGCACGGCGGCCGGCGCGACGTTCGCGCGTCTCATGCCGCCGCCAGATCGGGCGCCTGCAGCGGGTGTCCGCTGGCCAGTCGAGGTGGTGGCACCGCCTCGACCAGTCGGCGCACCACGCTCTCGGCCGACACCCCGTCGGCCACCGCGTCGAAGGAGAGCACCAACCGGTGAGCGAGGACGTCGACGGCGAGTTCACGGATGTCCTCGGGCAGCACGTACTCCCGCCCGCGCAGCAGAGCCTGCGCCCGGGCGGCCGCGACCAGGCCCAGCGTGGCTCGTGGGCTCGCCCCGTACGCCAGCAGTGGGGCGATCTCGGGCAACCCGAACCGGCCCGGGTCACGGGTGGCGAGGATCAGCCGCACCACGTACTCGGCCAGGGCGTGATGCACGAAGACCTTCTCGGCGTGGGTCTGGAGGTCCCGCAGCCGTTGCGCGTCGAGCACCCGGCGCGGGCTCGGCCGGTCGGTGCTCATCCGGTAGAGGATCGCCAGTTCGTCGGCGTCGCTGGGGTAGTCGACCACCACCTTCATCAGGAACCGGTCGCGCTGCGCCTCCGGGAGCTGATAGACCCCCTCGGACTCGATCGGGTTCTGGGTGGCCAGCACCAGGAAGGGCTCCGGGACCGGCCAGCTGCGCCCGCCGATGGAGACCTGCCGTTCGGCCATCGCCTCCAGCAGCGCCGACTGGACCTTGGCCGGGGCGCGGTTGATCTCGTCGGCCAGCACCAGGTTTGCCATGATCGGGCCCAGCTCGATGTCGAAGGTCTCCTTGGAGGCCCGGTAGATCCGGGTACCGACGATGTCGGAGGGGACCAGATCCGGCGTGAACTGGATCCGCGAGAAGGTGCCGCCGACCACGGTGGCGAGGGTCTGCGCGGCCAGCGTCTTCGCCACGCCGGGGACCCCCTCCAGGAGGCAGTGCCCGTTGGCGACCAGGGCGATGAGCAGGCGTTCGACGAGGCGATCCTGCCCGACGATCACGCGTTTGACCTCGAAGAGGGTCTGTTCCAGCTCGACGCCGGTCGGCTCGGGATCGACCGAGCTGGGCATGCTGGCCAGGGTGTCCGAGATGTCCGTCACGGTGCTTGCTTCCCGGGCAGGTGCCCGGCAAACGTCGGATTATGCGGCCCGGACCGGCCCGGAGCGGCCCGAACGGGGATGAGCCGCGCGGAAGGGTGACGACCGGTACGAGCTGGCCGAGGAACACCGAAGCGACCCGCGACGGCCCCAGAGGAGCACGACCGGCACGAGACGACCGAGGACGGCTGATCGGTTCGGTCTTGTGGAAACCGGGGGTGTTCATGCGCCTGGGACACCCCGACTTCCAGGAAGCCGAGTGGGTCCGGACCGGGAACTCGGGCTGGCCGAGGTCCGACCAGCGGGCCGGACTGCGGCGGGCGGACAGGGTTCGGCCCCCGCGCACGGGGCGCGGGGGCCGGACGTCGTTCGGTCAGGCGAGGTGGACGACCAGGTGGAAGCCCAGGTCGGTCGCTGTGCCAGCCGAGTTACGGGTCTGCACGAAGACCGCGTTGGGCGTGCCGAGCCGGGGCGCGACCGAGATCTCGCCGGCCGGCGGGATGCAGCAGGCGTCACCCCGGCCGATGGTGGCCACGAAAACGCCGGACGTGACGATGTGACCGAACTGGATTTCGTACTGGCCGACACCCCACTTGATCACGGTGCCGACGCCGCGTGCCTTGGTGCCGTTGGAGTTGACGACGACGATGCTGGTGGTGGCGACGAGCGTCGAGTTGGCGTTCAGCGCCGCCTTCGCCTTGCGTGCCGACTCGGCCGTGACCGGCGGCTGGGCGTTCGTGCCGCGTGCCGCCGGCTGGGCGGCGTCCGGCGGTGCCTTCGCGGACGGCTGGGCGGCAGCGATGCCCCCACCGGCCAGACTGAGCGCCAGGACGGCGAACGTGACCGCTGCCGCCTTGCGTCGGAAGAATGTGCTCATGACAGGTCCCCCTTGTGTGACCGTGCGAATTCGGCCGACCCGCGGGGCGGGACGGATGACTGCCCATAAATAGGCGGACGCCGACAATGAGGCGGGAGGAAGCCCACTCACTCACACCTAGTGAGGTTGATTTCTCAACGATCTGCATCCCGCGTCTGAGCTGGGATTACTACTCAGAGTGGCGTCGTTTGAGCCAGATGGAACGTAGCATCGTAAAAAGCCGTGCGTCAATAGTTGATCTCACTTTGTCGAGCTGTCAATCAGCCGTCAGACAATTATGAAAGGTGAGCGCATCACCATTCATAAAATGGCTGCGGCGCACCCACTAGGATCAACGTCATGACCGTCGACGCTCCGTCCACGCCAACGCCCGCGCGGTCGCGGCAACGAACGGCTCGGCTCGCCACGATGCTCTGCTGGCTGACGGTCGTACCGACAGCCCTCTGGGCCGCCGTCCGACTGGTCGGCCTGGACCGAGGGCCGCTCGTGCAGGCGCTCGCCTTCACGCCGTACGTCGCGGGCGCCAGCGTGCTGGTCCTGGCCCTCACCCTCGCCCTGCGGCGCTGGTGGCCGGCGGCGCTCGCGGCCGTCGCGGCGGTGACGTTGCTCGGCGGCGTCGCACCCCGAGCGCTGGCCGCCCCGCAGCCGGCGGCGGCCGGACCCGCCGTGCGGCTGCTCACCGCCAACCTGCTCGCCGGCTCCGGCGACGCGAGGACGCTGGTCGAGCTGGTCCGGCGGCACAAGGTGGACGTGCTCACCGTGCAGGAGTTCACGCCGGACGCGCAGGCCGCCCTGGATCAGCTCGGCCTCGACCGGCTGCTGCCCCACCGGCAGCTCAACCCGGAGATCGGCACACCCGGCTCCGGGCTCTACTCGCGGTGGCCGGTCACCGACGTCGGCCTCCGGCGCAACCTCGACGGCTGGGGCTTCACCCAGGCGTACGGCACGCTGGCCGTGCCCGGCGCACCACCGGTCCGCGTCGAGTCGGCCCACCCCTCGGCGCCGTACGCCGTGGACCAGGTCGGCGCGTGGCGTGCGGACCTGTCCGCCCAACCACCGGCCACCCCGGACGGTGGCCTGCGGATCCTCGCCGGGGACTTCAACGCCACCCTCGACCACAGCCCACTGAGGGCCCTGCTGGACACCGGTTACGTCGACGCCGCCGACGCCGTCGGGAAGGGGTTGACCGGCACCTGGGGCCCGTACGACGGCGACCTCATCCCACCGGTCACCATCGATCACGTGCTGGTCGACCGGCGCATCGCGGTCCGCTCGGTAGAGGTGCTCGACCTACCCGGCAGCGACCACCGCCCCGTCCTGGCCACCCTAACCCTCCCAACCCCCTAAACCCCCGCCCCGCCCCCACCCCTCCCCGCCCCGCCCCGCCCCCTCCCAGTCCCGCCGATCTTGCACTTACTGCCCTGGCATCAGCGACAAAAGCCGCAGACCGGCGACACAAAGTGCAAGATCGCGAGGGTGGGGGGTGGGGCGAGGCGGGGCGGGGGTGGGGGTGGGGTGGGGGTTAGACGGGGGTGGGGGCTAGGCCGTAGGTGAGGGCGTCGACGAGGGCGTGCCAGCTGGCTTCGACCACGTTGGGGTGCACGCCCACGGTGGTCCAGTCCCGGCCGGCACCGTCAGCGGTCTCCAAGAGCACTCGGGTCACCGCGCCGGTGCCGTGGCTGCCTTCCAGGATGCGCACCTTGTAGTCGGCCAGCTCGAAGTCGCGCAGCTGCGGGTAGTGCCGGGCCAGCCCCACCCGTAGCGCCTCGTCGAGCGCGTTGACCGGGCCGTTGCCCTCGGCGGTGGCGATCACCCGCTCACCGCGTACCCGAATCTTGACGGTCGCCTCGGAGACCACCGCGCCGTCCTCGCGGTGCTCGACCAACACCCGGTACGACTCCAGGTTGAACGGTCGGGCCGGGCCGCCCTCCGGCAACTCGGAGCGGACCAGCAGTTCGAAGGAGGCGTCGGCGGCCTCGAAGGACCAGCCGCCGGCCTCCAGTTCCTTGACCCGCTTGGTGACCCGGGTCAACGCCTCCGGACGGCCGGCCAGGTCCAGGCCGAGCTCACGACTCTTGAGCTCGACGCTGGCCCGGCCGGCCATCTCGGTTACCAGGATCCGCATGTCGTTGCCCACCACCGACGGGTCCACGTGGTTGTAGAGCAACGGGTCCACCTTGATCGCGCTCGCGTGCAGCCCCGCCTTGTGAGCGAAGGCAGCGGCCCCGGCATACGCCTGGTGGGTGTCGGGGGCGATGTTGGCGATCTCGGCGATGGCGTGCGAGACCCGCACCATCTGCGCCAGGCAGCCATCCGGTAGGACGGGCATCCCCAGCTTGAGTTGAAGATTGGCGACGACCGCGAAGATGTCGGCGTTGCCGGGGCGCTCGCCGTACCCGTTGGCAGTGCCCTGGACGTGGCGGACGCCCGCCTCCACGGCGGCGATCGTGTTGGCCACCGCGCAGGAGGTGTCGTTCTGCGCGTGCATGCCGAGCAGCCCGGCGTCGATCCCCAGCCTGTTGGTCAGGTCGACGATCACGGCGGTCACCTGGGACGGCAGCATGCCGCCGTTGGTGTCGCAGAGCACCATCCGCTCGGCGCCGGCGGCCAGCGCGGTCTGGACCACGGACGCGCCGTACGCGGGGTCGTGCCGGTAGCCGTCGAAGAAGTGTTCGCCGTCAACGAAGACCCGTCGGCCCTCACGGACGAGGTGGCTGACGGTGTCGTGGATCATCGCCAGGTTCTCCGCGCCGGTGGTGCGCAACGCGCGCTCGACGTGCCGGGTGTCGGCCTTGGCGACCAGCGCCACTGCCGGGGTCTGCGCGTCCAGCAGGGCGCGCACCTGGGGGTCGTCGGCGACCGCTACACCGGCCTTGCGGGTGGCGCCGAACGCGACGAGGACGGCGTGCCGCAGGTCCAGTTCCGTGCGTGCCCGGCGGAAGAACTCCGTGTCCTTGGGCACCGCGCCCGGCCAGCCGCCCTCGATGAAGCCGACACCGAACTCGTCGAGCAACCGGGCCACCGCGAGCTTGTCGACCACCGAGTAGGTGAGCCCCTCGCGCTGGGCGCCGTCGCGCAACGTCGTGTCGTAGACCTGGAACGTCATCAGGATCCTTTCTCGGAGCAACAAAAAGACCTCCCGCGGATGCGGGAGGTCTGCGCGCTCGGCGGAGGGGAGGGCCGGCGCGCTAGGTCGCAATAATCAGGACGGTGCTGGTCACGATCGCCACTCTGCCACCGCTCCCCTGAATGTGGGAGGAACAATCCACATAGCGGGACGGTGACGGAGGGTAGAAGGCCCCGGACCGGCCGCTCGTGATCGGCTTCACAAGTCTCCAGGCCGCCCACCGGCGGGAACCGCAGTACGGAAGCATCTGGAACGGATCCAGTTACGGCCACCGTGCCGCCTACAAGGAGGACCTGTGCTCACTGTCGGTGACCGCTTCCCTGAGTACGAACTCACCGCCTGCGTATCGCTGGACGCCAACAAGGCGTTCGAGACGATCAACCACAAGTCCCACGAGGGCAAGTGGCGGGTGGTCTTCTTCTGGCCGAAGGACTTCACCTTCATCTGCCCGACGGAGATCGCCGAGTTCGGTCGACTCAACGGCGAATTCGCCGACCGCGATGCACAGGTCCTCGGGGCGTCCGTGGACAACGAGTTCGTCCACTACGCGTGGCGCAAGGACCACCCCGACCTCCGGGAGCTGCCGTTCCCGATGCTCAGCGACATCAAGCGCGAGCTGTCCGCCGCCTGCGGCGTACTCGGCGAGGACGGCGTGGCCCAGCGGGCCACCTTCATCGTCGACCCGAACAACGAGATCCAGTTCGCCATGGTCACCGCCGGCTCCGTCGGCCGCAACGTCTCCGAGGTGCTGCGGGTGCTCGACGCGCTGCAGACCGACGAGCTCTGCCCGTGCAACTGGAACAAGGGTGGCGAGACCCTCGACGCCAACGCGCTCCTCGCCGCCGCCGGGGTCTGACCATGGGTCTGGACGCGATCAAGGCGGCCCTGCCCGAGTACGCCAAGGACATCAAGCTCAACCTGGGCTCCACCGTCGGCACCTCCACACTGACCCCGGTGCAGACCTGGGGCACCGCGCTGGCCTGCGCGGTGGCCGCCCGCAACCCGGTGGTGCTGCGGGAGATCGCGGCCGAGGCGCTCGGGCACCTCGGGCCGGAGGGTGTCGAGGCGGCCAAGGGCGCCGCGGCGATCATGGCGATGAACAACATCTACTACCGGGCCAAGCACCTCATCGGCGACGAGCAGTACGCCTCGATGCCAGCCCGGCTGCGGATGCAGATCATCGCGAGGCCCGGTGTGGACAAGGGCGACTTCGAGCTGTGGTGCCTCGCCGTGTCGGCCATCACCGGCTGCGGCGTCTGCCTGGAGTCGCACGAGAAGGCGCTGCGCGGCAGCGGCTTCACCCGGGAGCAGGTGCACGAGGCCCTGCGGATCTCCGCCGTGGTGCACGCCGCGGCGGTCACCCTGGACGCCGAGGCTGCGCTGGCCTGAGCACGTACGCCCCGACGGGCCGATGTCGCACCCGCGGCGTCGGCCCGTCGCCGCACCGCGGCCTCAGCCTCTCGCCGCACCGCGGCCTCAACCTCTCGCCGCACCGCGGCCTCAGCCTCTCGCCGTTTCCGGACCCCGAAGGCCGGGTAGCTCCTGCGGGGACGCACCCACCGACGCCGAGACGATCGGCGACAGTCAGGAGTGAACGGCATGGACAGGATCGATCCGCACGCCACTCACGCCGGGCCGGACCCGCTGCGCGGCGGCGACCAGGGCACGGTGCCCGGCGGCGCGCCGGCCGGCGCGTTCGACCCCTGGCGCTACCGGGACCAGGCCGGGGTGGCCGACGCCGACCTGGTCGGCTACAAGGTCGAGGCGACCGACGGTGGAATCGGCAAGATCGACAGCGCGAGCCACGAGGTGGATGGCAGCTACCTCGTCGTGGACACCGGCCCATGGATCTTCGGCAAGAAGGTGATGCTGCCGGCCGGCACGGTCAACCAGGTCGACCACGACCAGCGCACCGTCTCCGTCGACCGGACCAGGGACCAGATCAAGGCCGCCCCGGAGTACGACGAGAGCAGCCACAGCGACCCGAGCTACCGGGATCGGCTGGGCGGTTACTACGACGAGACGTACGGGGCGCTGCCGCCCGGAACGGCACGGTAACTGTTTCGGCCCCACGGCCGGTGGGGCGCGGCCGCACCGGCCGTTACCGTGTGACCGTGGACGCCATCGACGACAACCGCCAGATCTCGCTGCCCGCCACCTTCAACTTCCGCGACGTCGGGGGCTACCTCGGCGACGGTGGCCGCACCGTACGCCATGGTCGGCTCTACCGCTCCGACTCGCTGCACCGCCTCACCGAGCAGGACCAGGGCGCGTTCGCCGCGATCGGTATCCGCACCGTCATCGACCTGCGCCGCCCCACCGAGGTGGAGCGGGACGGCCGGGTGCCGGCGTACCAGGGACTGACCTACCGGCACATCCACCCCGAGCACGCCGACTGGGCGGGTGTGCCGCACGAGGAGGGCGCCAGCCTGGCCCGGTACCTCGCGGACCGTTACGCCGACCTGGCGCAGACCGGCACCGCGGGGCTGGCCGAGGCGATCGGGTTGATCGCGGACTCCGCCAACGCCCCCGTGGTGGTGCACTGCGTCGCGGGCAAGGACCGCACCGGCATCGTCTGCGCGTTGACCCTCGCCGTGCTCGGCGTCGACGACGCGGACATCGCTGCCGACTACGCGCTGAGCACCGAGGCGTCGGCCCGGTACAGCGCCTGGTTGGCCGCCACCGACCCGGACGTCGTGGCCGACGTGCCGGCACCGTTCCTGGCCTCGCCCGCCGAGGCGATGCAGATCTTCCTGAACGAGCTGCGCGAGGGGCACGGCTCGATCGAGGATTACCTGCGGCACGCGGGGGTGACCGACGAGCAACTCGCCGCACTCCGCGACCACCTGCTCGACGAGCCCACCGCGGCGTAGGCCGTCGAGGTTCACGCCGCCGAGGGGTTCGAGCCGCGCTGCTGGCCCGACTGCGCCGGCCCGTCCGTCCAGACGGGCCGGCGAGAGACGGATGTCAGAAGACCCGCTGCACCCAGCCGTGCGCGTCGTCGGCCTTGCCACGCTGGATGTCGACCAACTGCTGACGCAGCGCCATGGTGACCCGGCCGGGCTCGCCGCCGCCGATCAGGAACTCGCCGTCCGGGAAGCGGACCCCACCGATCGGGGTGACCACCGCGGCGGTGCCGCAGGCGAACACCTCCCGGAGACGACCGCTGGCAGCGTCGGCCTGCCAGTCGGCGAAGCTGACCGGCCGCTCCTCGACCCGATGCCCGGCGGCCCCGGCCAGCGTCAGGACGGCGTCACGGGTGATGCCCGGCAGGATCGTGCCGGTCAGCGGTGGGGTGACCACCGTGTCGTCGTCGTAGACGAAGAAGACGTTCATGCCGCCCAACTCGTCGACGAACCGGCGTTCCACCGCGTCCAGGAAGACGACCTGGTCGCAGCCGGCCTCGATGGCCTCCGCCTGGGCCGCCAGCGAGGCGGCGTAGTTGCCCCCGCACTTGGCCGCGCCGGTGCCGCCGGGCGCGGCGCGGGTGTAGTCCGGAGAGACCCAGACGGTGACCGGCTTGACCCCACCGGTGAAGTACGCCCCGACCGGCGAGGCGATCACCATGTAGAGGTACTCGTTGGCCGGACGGACGCCGAGGAAGACCTCGCTGGCGAACATGAACGGCCGCAGGTAGAGGCTGCCGTCCTCGCCGGTGGGGATCCACTCCCGGTCGATCTCGATGAGCTTGTGCAGCGAGTCGACGAAGACCTCGGGCGGCAGCACCGGCATCGCCATCCGCTGCGCCGAGGTGGCGAAGCGCGCCGCGTTGGCGTCCGGCCGGAACATCGTCACGCCACCGTCGGCGGTCCGGTACGCCTTCAGCCCTTCGAAGATCTCCTGCGCGTAGTGCAGCACCGCGCTGGCCGGGTCCATCGGGATGGGCGCGCGCGCCTCCACCCGGGCGTCGTACCAACCCTTGCCGTCGGCGTAGCGGACGGTGACCATGTGGTCGGTGAAGACGCGGCCGAACCCGGGGTTGGCCAGCAGGGCGGCCCGATCGGCGGCGGATACCGGCGCGGGATTCGGACGGATCTCGAAGTCGAGCTTGTCACCACCGCTCATCGCGCTGACCTCCCTGCGGGACAACGGCATGCGGGACCGCACACCGACATGGCTGTGCCAGAAACTTACCCCGAACGGTCGTTCAGCGGGTAGCGCCGCTCGGGCGGGACCGGGTGCCCGGCCAGGTCGATGCCCGGCCGGCGCACTCGGGCCGGGGCGGTCAGGCTACGGCGTGGGCGGCGAGCCGGTCGCCGACCTCTTCGGTACGCAGCGTCACACCGGGAGTCCGGCTGGCCAGCTCGGCGGCGACCGCCGCGTTGACCCGCGCCGCGACCTCGGTGTGCCCGAGCTGCTCCAGCAGCAGCGCGGCGGAGAGCACCGCGGCGACCGGGTCGGCGATGCCCTGCCCGGCGATGTCCGGTGCCGAGCCGTGCACGGGCTCGAACATCGAGGGGTAAGCCCCCTCGGGGTTGATGCAGCCGCTGGCGGCCAGGCCGATCCCGCCGGTGACGGCGGCGGCGATGTCGGTGAGGATGTCGCCGAAGAGATTGTCGGTGACCACCACGTCGTAGCGCTGCGGCTGGGTGACCAGGAACATGGCGGCCGCGTCGACGTGCTGGTACTCGGTGGCGACGTCCGGGTGCTCGGCGGCGACCGCGTCGAAGGCGCGCGCCCAGAGCGACCCGGCGTGGGTGAGGACGTTGGTCTTGTGCACCAGGGTGACCTTGCGCCGTTCCCGGCGATCGGCGCGGGCGAACGCATCGCGGATCACCCGCTCCACGCCGTGCCGGGTGTTCAGGCTCTCCTCGGTGGCGACCTCGGCGGGAGTGTCCCGGTGCAGTGAACCACCGGCCCCGGCATACAGCCCCTCGGTGCCCTCGCGCACCACCACGAGGTCGACCTCGCCCGGCTTCACGTTGCCCAGCGGGCCGGCGACCCCGGGCCAGAGCCGGGACGGGCGCAGGTTGACGTACTGGTCGAAGGCGAACCGGAGCTTGAGCAGCAGGCCTCGCTCGAGCACGCCCGGCGGCACCGTCGGGTCACCGACCGCGCCGAGCAGAATCGCGTCGTGCCCGGCCAGCTCGGTCAGCACCGAGTCGGGAAGCACCTCTCCGGTACGGTGCCAGCGGGCGGCGCCGAGGTCGTACTCGGTGGCCTGCACGCCGGGCAGCACCGCGTCGAGAACCTTGCGCGCCTGCGCGACCACCTCGGGCCCGATACCGTCTCCGGCCACCACCGCGATCCGCGCCACGACCGCACTCCCTCTGCTCAACGGTTCCGTCCGGGCAACGGTACGTCTCTGTCCCGCCTCCCGGTACGCGGGGTCCAGTATTTGGGAGACACGAATGCACAGCACCCTCTCAGCTGAGACTCATGAGGTGGTCATCTCCGCTGCCTAGCGTGGTGGTCAGTGGGTCACGGGGGCCTGCTGAACGGGGTCGCGACGGCGCGGCGCCAACTGCGAGGGGGTAGATGCCATGCGCATCGACGAGCAGCCGCGGACACGCTGGCCGGACCCGTCCGCGTTCCGCAACCGCCGGCCGGACCTTCGGCTCGGCAGCCGCCGGCACCGGGTCGACCCGGCCGGTGCCACCGAGGGCCGCATCGCGGTGCAGCACACCGTCCGCACCGCGACCGCCGAGTACACCCTCCTCCTCAACGCCCCCGAGTGGCTCGGCCGCCGGGGCGTGGGCGAGGCACTGCGGGACAGCGTCGCGGAGCTGCGGGCCATCGACCTCACCTACGGCCCCAACCGCCCGGAGAGCCTGGTCTCCCGGCTGCGTCGAGGCGAGATCAGCCCCGAGTCGTACCCCCCGCTCGCCGACCTGGTGGACCGCTGCGCGGCCATGCGCGCCGCCACCGACGGGTGGTTCGACGCCTGGGCGGTGCCCGGCGGCTTCGACCCGGGCGGTCTGCTCGGCGGTTGGGCGGTGGAGCGCGCCGCCGCGAGGCTGCGTGCCGCCGGCATCCACGACTATGCCGTGCTCACCGGCGCTGACCTGGTCGTCCGCGGTCGCGCACCGCACGGCGGGCCCTGGCGGGTCGCGGTGCACCACCCGACCGCACCGGAGCGCGCGCCGCTGGTGCTGGAGATGACCGCCGGCGCGGTCGGCACCTCCGGGGTGACCGGGCGGCAGGGGCACGTGGTCGACCCGCACACCGGCGAGACGGCCGGCCATCTCGTCGCCGCCACCGTCGTGGGCCCCGACCTCACGATCGCTGACGGCTACGCCACCGCGCTCTACGCCGCCGGCCCCACCGGCCTGGCGTGGTTCCGTGGTAACTCCGACTATCGCGCGCTCTTCGCCCACCGACGCTGAGCGGGACGTCGTCACACCGAGCCCGCCTCCCCGCGGCGCTCCAGCCCGATTCGCACCTCGGCCGTCCTCTGCCGGCGAACCCAGTCGTTCGCGGTGGTTGTCGGCCGGTCGGGCTGCGATCGGCCCCCACGATCTCGGCAACGACCGTGGGGGCCGGTCAGCGACGAGTGCGCGTGGCTCGCACAATCGAGGGGTGCGGACCGGTCGGGCCGGACGTCGACCGCGCCACCCGAAGACGGGCCGGCGCCTCGAACTCGGCCAGTGACCGCAGTGCGTACGCTAGCGAATCGACGCAACTCGACGCAAGAGTCTCCACAGCGGACCGTCGTGGCCGAAGTCGGCGGGATTCAGCGGTTGACCGGCGGCGAGGCAGTTTCGACATGGTGAACGGCGGATGGCACGCTATCCGCCGTGAGTTTCGATCTGAGCGTGTGGGCCCTGGAGGACGGGGCGACGCCCGAGGACGTGCGGACAGCGGTCGACGGTTGCCGGCAGGGGCGACACGTGGACCGTTACCCGGACCCGCGGGTGGTCAGCTTCTACCGGGCGATCACCGCCTCCTATCCGGACCGTCACCCCGGCCCGGACAGCCCGTGGGCCGTGGCGCCACTGCACGCCGCCCACGACCATGTCGAGCTGAACCTGCACCCGACCTGCGCGGACCAGGTGCTCCTGGACATCGAGCGGCTGGCCGGCGAACACGGGCTGATGCTCTTCGACCCACAGGACGGCTCGGTCTACCCGCCACCGGCCCGACTGCCCGGCTGACCCGACCAGCGCCGGTCAACGGGGGTACGACAAGGGGCCCAGCGGATCGCCGGGCCCCCATGGTGCGTGCCGTTGACTACTCGTCGCGCAGGTCGGCGGCGCTGGCCGCCGTGGCGCCGATCGAGTCGGCGGCCGAGGTGAGCAGGTCGGCGCCGAGCGCCTGGTCGACGGTGAGCGTCATCAGCGTCTCGCCGCCCGCCTCACGCCGAGCCACCTGCATGGCGGCGATGTTGATGCCCGACTCGCCGAGCAGGGTGCCGACCGTGCCGACGACGCCGGGCCGGTCGACGTAGCGCAGGAAGAGCAGGATGCCCTCCGCGCCGATCTCCACATCGAAGCCGTCCACCTCGGTCAGCTTGAGGACGTCCCGGGCACCGGTGTGGGTGATCGTGCCGGAGACGCTGACCGTCCGCCCGTCCGGCAGTGCGCCGCGTACCGTGACCAGGGTGGGCTGCTCGGCCGTCTCGGCCAGGGTCGCCAGGGCGACCTCGACACCCCGCTCCGCGGCCAGGTGCGGGGCGTTGACGTAGGTGACCTGCTCCTCGACCACGGAGCTGAACAGGCCCTTGGTGGCGGCGAGCTTGAGCACCGACACGTCGTGGCCGACGATCTCACCGCGCACCTCGACCGTGACGCTGGCGGCGACCCCGCCGGCGACCGCGGTGAACGCCCGGCCGAGCTTCTCCGCCAGCGGCAGCAGCGGCCGGACGTCCTCGGCGACCACGCCACCGGCCTGCACGTTGACCGCATCCGGGACGAACTCGCCCTGCAACGCCAGCTTGACGCTCCGGGCCACGGCGAGACCGGCCTTGTCCTGCGCCTCGTGGGTGGAGGCGCCCAGGTGCGGGGTGGCCACCACGTTGTCGAAGGCGAACAGCGGCGACGAGGTGCACGGCTCCTTGCTGTACACGTCGACACCGGCGCCGGCGACCCGCCCCTCGGCGATCGCGTCCGCGAGCGCCTGCTCGTCGACCAACCCACCACGGGCGGCGTTGACGATGCGCACGCCGGGCTTGACGATCGCCAGCTCCTTCTCACCGATCAGGCCCACCGTCTCCGGCGTCTTCGGCAGGTGGATGGAGATGAAGTCGCTCTCCCGCAGCAGCTCCTCCAGCCCGACCAGGCGGACGCCGAGCTGCGCCGCACGGGCCGGCTGGATGTACGGGTCGTACGCGATCAGCCGGGTGCCGAACGCGGCGATGCGCTGCGCGAAGAGCACCCCGATACGACCGAGCCCGACCACGCCGACGGTCTTGCCCTGCACCTCGACGCCGGTGTACTTCGACCGCTTCCACTCCCCCGCCTTGAGCGCGGAGCTGGCGCTCGCGGTGTTACGGGCGACCGCGAGCAGCAGCGCGACGGCCTGCTCGGCGGCGGAGACGATGTTGGAGGTGGGGGCGTTGACGACCATGACGCCCCGCGCGGTGGCGGCCGGCACCTCGACGTTGTCCAGCCCGACGCCCGCCCGGGCGACCACCTTGAGTCGCGGCGCGGCGGCGATCGCCTCGGCGTCGATCTGGGTCGCGCTGCGCACGATGACGGCGTCGGCCTCGGAGAGCGCCGAGAGCAGGGCCGGACGGTCGGTGCCGTCGACGTGCCGGACGTCGAAGTCGTGGGCGAGCACCTCGATGGCGGCGGGGGCGAGTTCTTCGGCGATCAGTACGACAGGATTCATCGGTCCTCGTAGAGGTCGTGTTTGCGATCGGCGCGGGCGGCCGGGCGCCGCACTGCGCCCTGCGCTGATCCGTGCCGTGGCCGTCAGGTGCCGGCTGCTGCACCTACCCGCGATCGTAGGGGCCTGGCTGGGCGGCGTGTTCCGGTCTGCGGGGTGAGGGCCCTCACACGCCCGGTCGAGCGACGGACATCGGCCGTTCACCGCACCGACACGGTTGCTCACGCCCACTACAACGGGAGACACACCCCTGCGGGAGGATCCGCCCTTGTTGCTCGCCGTGCGCGTCACGCTGCTCCGACAGCTGACCCGCATCGATCTGGCACGGTTCGGTCCGATGCTGGCCGAGGCGTTGGTCACCCGGTCCCAACAGGTGAAAATCCGACGCAGCTTCGCGTCCCGGCGCACCGCCGCCGCGGACGAGGCGGTCGCGCTCTACCGGCGGCTGGTCCAGGACCGGCCGGGCCGGTACGAGGTGGGGCTCGCACGGGCGCTCGTCGCGCAGGGTTCGATCCTCGACGACCGCACCGTCGAGTCCGCGCTCGCGCAGGGCCGGGAGGCGATCGGGTACGTCGAGAACGCGACCGACCGGGACGGGCTGGTTGTCCTGGCCGCAGCGCGGCTGATGGTGGCCGTTCGACTCTGCCCCGACGCTCCCCGGGACGCGCTGTCGCTCGCCGAGAAAGCCCAGGAGACGTGGTTACGGTGCGCCCCGCTCGACGCTCATGAGCAGGTTTCCGTGGCGCGGTCGCTCACCGTGCTCGGCTACTGCCGCGCGGTCCTGGACTCGCCGGTCGAGGCACGGGCCGCCCGAGAGGAGGCAGTCGAGATCTTTCGGCGCCTCTCCGGCTGGACAAGACGGAACTACTGGCACGTCCACTTCGAGGCGGTGGTAGGGCTGGCCGACTCCCTCGCCACCCAGGGACGGTGGGCCGAAGCCTTGGCGTTGGCAGCGGACGTCCGCGAGGAGTTGACCTTCGTTACCCGTTTGAGGCCACTGCGGGCCCGGCCGATCCTCGGCGGACTGTTGTTCGTGATCGCCAGGTGCCACGGGAGGCTCGGCGAACCGGAGGCGGCCGTGACGGCCTTCCGGGAGGCGGTCGGGCACTACCGCTGGCTGGCCGAGCACGATCCCATTCGGTACCGCGCCCTCCACCACCGAGTCGTCGTCGCGCTGCGCACCCAGGCCAGCCTCTTCAAGAGCCTCGGGCGGTACGAAGAGGCCGCCTGGGCAGCCGCCGAGGCCGAGGCCGAGGCCATCGACCACCGCTGACGCAGCCTGGGCAGCGCTCCGGCCGACGGCCGGCGACCCGCGCCGGGGAGAGCGCCGGGTCACCGGCCGCCAGTGGACCGTTTCGGGTTGGACGGTCAGGCGGTCTCGGTGATCGGGCGGTCGACCCAGCTCATCATGCCGCGCAGCTTCTTGCCGGTCTCCTCGATCGGGTGCGCCGCGCCCTCGGCCTGCCACTTGGTGAAGTTGGGCCGGCCGGCCTCGTCCTCGGCGACCCACTCGCGGGCGAACTCGCCGGACTGGATCTCACCCAGGATCTTGCGCATCTCGTCCTTGACCCGGGAGTCGATGATGCGCGAGCCACGGGAGAGATCGCCGTACTCGGCGGTGTCGGAGATGCTGTAGCGCATCTTCGCGATGCCGCCCTCGTACATGAGGTCGACGATCAGCTTCAGCTCGTGCAGGCACTCGAAGTAGGCGACCTCCGGGGCGTAGCCCGCCTCGGTGAGCACCTCGAACCCGGTCTGCACCAGCGCCGAGGCGCCGCCGCAGAGCACCGCCTGCTCGCCGAAGAGGTCGGTCTCGGTCTCCTCGGTGAAGGTGGTCTTGATCGCGCCCGCGCGGGTGCCGCCGATCCCCTTGGCGTACGCGAGGGCGAGCGCGAGCGCGTTGCCACTGGCGTCCTGCTCGACGGCGACGAGACAGGGCACGCCCTTGCCGTCGCTGTACTGGCGGCGGACCAGGTGGCCGGGGCCCTTGGGCGCGACCATCGCGACGTCCACCTCAGCCGGCGGCTTGATCAGGCCGTACCGGATGTTGAAGCCGTGGCCGAAGAAGATCGCCTTGCCGGGGGCGAGGTGCGGGGCGATCGACTCCGCGTAGATCCCGCGCTGGGCGGTGTCCGGCGCGAGCACCATGATCACGTCGGCCTCGGCGGCGGCCTGCGCCGGCGTGACAACCCGCAGGCCCTGCTCCTCGGCCTTGGGACGGCTCTTCGAGCCCTCCGGCAGACCGATCACCACGTCGACGCCGGAGTCCCGCAGCGACAGCGCGTGGGCGTGGCCCTGGCTGCCGTAACCGATCACCGCGACCTTCTTGGCCTGGATCAGGCCGAGGTCGGCATCGTCGTCGTAGTACACCTCAACGCTCATGAGAACTTCCCTTTCGTACGACGACCGGGGCGGCCCGTCGTGGTCTGTGCGGATGGATTCCGGGACGGCCCGCCAGGGCCGACCGGCGGCAGGTCAGGCGGCCCGCAGCGCGGGACCGGCGGCGATCGAACGCGAGCCGCGCCCGATGGCCACCAGCCCGGACTGGACCATTTCCTTGATGCCGAAGGGCTCGAGATCGCGCAGCAGCGCGTCGAGTTTGTCCGGGGTGCCGGTGGCCTCGATGGTCAGCGTGTCGGGTGCGACGTCCACCACCCGGGCGCGGAACAGGTTGACGGTCTCCAGCACCTGGGACCGCGCGGACCGGTCGGCGCGCACCTTCACCAGCAGCAACTCCCGGGCGACCGACACCTGCGGATCCAGCTCAACGATCTTGAGTACGTTGACCAGTTTGTTGAGTTGCTTGGTGACCTGCTCCAACGGCGACGACTCCGCGTTGACCACGATGGTGATCCGGGAGACGTCCGGGTTCTCGGTCTCACCCACGGCGAGGCTGTCGATGTTGAACCCGCGCCGGGAGAACAGGCCGGAGACGCGGGCGAGCACGCCGGGCTTGTTCTCCACGAGCACGGACAGAGTGTGCATGGTCATTAAATGTCATCCTCGTCGAAGACCGGGCGGACGCCGCGGGCGAACATGATCTCGTCGTTGCTGGTGCCGGCCGCGACCATCGGCCAGACCATGGCGTCCTTGCCGACCACGAAGTCGATCACCACCGGGGCGTCGTTGATCTCCATGGCGGCGGCGATGGTCTTGTCCACGTCGTCCGCGTTCTCGCAGCGCAGCCCGACGCAGCCCAGGGCCTCGGCGAGCTTGACGAAATCCGGAATGCGGTGCTTGTGGGTGCCGAGTTCGGTGTTGGAGTAGCGCTCGTTGTAGAAGAGCGTCTGCCACTGCCGGACCATGCCGAGATTGCCGTTGTTGATGACGGCGATCTTGACCGGGATGCCCTCCAACGCGCAGGTGGCCAGCTCCTGGTTGGTCATCTGGAAGCAGCCGTCACCGTCGACCGCCCAGACCACCGCGTCCGGCTTGCCGACCTTGGCGCCCATCGCCGCCGGCACCGCGTAGCCCATCGTGCCGAGGCCACCGGAGTTCAACCAGGTGTACGGCTTCTCGTAGGAGATGAACTGGGACGCCCACATCTGGTGCTGCCCCACCCCGGCCACGAAGATCGCGTCGGGGCCGACGATCTCGCCCAGGCGCTTGATCACGTACTGCGGGGAGAGCGTGCCGTCCGCCGGCTCGTCGTAGCCCAGCGGGTAGCGGTTGCGCAGGTCGTCCAGCTGGGTCCACCAGTCACCCAGGTCGGTGCTGCGCCCCGCCGACCGCTCGACGGTCACCGCGGCGATCAACTCGTCGATGACGTGCTTGGCGTCTCCCACGATCGGCACGTCCACGTGCCGGTTCTTGCCGATCTCGGCGGGGTCGATGTCCGCGTGCACCACTGTCGCGTCCGGGGCGAACGAGTCCAGCTTGCCGGTCACCCGGTCGTCGAACCGCGCACCCAGGGCGACGATCAGATCCGCCTTCTGCAGACCGTAGACCGCGGCGACCGTGCCGTGCATGCCGGGCATGCCCAGGTGCTGCTGATGCGAGTCGGGAAAAGCGCCCAGCGCCATCAGCGTGGTGACGACCGGGATGCCGGTCAGCTCGGCCAGCTGGCGCAGCCCGTCGGTGGCGCCGGCCTTGAGCACCCCGCCGCCCACGTAGAGCACCGGCCGGCGGGCGGCGGTCATCAGCCGCGCCGCCTCCCGGATCTGCTTGCCGTGCGGGTGCAGGGTGGGCCGGTAGCCGGGCAGGTCGAGGGTGGGCGGCCAGGCGAAGGTGGTCGGTGCCTGGAGCACGTCCTTGGGGATGTCGACCAGCACCGGGCCGGGTCGGCCGCTGCTGGCCAGGTGGAATGCCTCGGCCAGCACCTGCGGGATCTCCTCGGCGTTCTGGACGAGGAAGTTGTGCTTGGTGATCGGCAGGGTGATGCCCTGGATGTCCGCCTCCTGGAAGGCGTCGGTGCCGATCGACGGGCGGGCCACCTGCCCGGTGATCGCCACCATCGCCACCGAGTCCATGTACGCGTCGGCGATCGGGGTGACCAGGTTCGTCGCGCCCGGGCCGGAGGTGGCCATGCAGACGCCGACCTTGCCGGTGGCCTGCGCGTACCCGGTCGCCGCGTGTCCCGCGCCCTGCTCGTGCCGGACCAGGATGTGCCGGACGGTGGAGTCGTAGAGCGGGTCGTACGCCGGCAGGATCGCGCCGCCCGGAATGCCGAAGACGACGTCGACACCGAGCGCCTCAAGGGACCGCACGAGCGAGCCGGCCCCGGAGACCTCGACCGGGGCGGAGGGCCGTACCACCGGGACGGCCGGGGTGGCCGCGGCACGCGCGGCGGTCGAGTCGACGTCGGCGGTCGGGTCGGCGGCCGCGCGGGCCCGCCGGGCGGTGTGGGCGAGGGTCTCGGGCGTGGGTCTCGTCATGACGGATCTGGCCTTCGGCTGGAGTGGCTGGTGGCTAGTCAAGCGATGCGACGCGGGCGTGGCCCGCCCCGCCAGGTTCCGACGGCAATAAAAACGGCCCTCGTGCAGATGCACGGGGCCAGCGCACTCTCGATGAGGGAGAGTGCGCTCAGGTAAGTACTCGCAGCGACCGGTACGACGACATGCGGCTAAGCCTGACGCATCTCACGCGATGAGTCAACTGATCCCACATGTTGGTTAACGGAGGTCGGCGCGTCGGCCTGCGACGCGCCATCGGCAGGTGGGTTGAGCTGCCCGGACCCGCCCGAGCCCCGGCGTGGCACGGGCAACGGAGCAGGCCGCGCGCCCGGTGAGGTCGCCGCCTCCAGCATCGCCTCCAGGTGCTCGGCCGGCACCCCCCAGCCGAAGAGTGCGCCCTGGCCGAACCGGCAGCCGGCGGCCACCACCGCGGCCAACTCGGTCGGGGTGGTCACCCCCTCGGCGATCACCTCCAGGCCCAGTTGGTGGCCCAGTCGCATGACGATGTCGACCATCGGCGCGAACGCCGGGCCGTCCTTGCCCACCGGCCGGACCGGCTCGTGCTCGGCGACCAGACTGTGGTCGATCTTCAGGATGTCGATCGGCAGCCGGCGCAACTGCCCCAGCGACGAGTAGCCCGCCCCGAAGTCGTCCAACGCGATCCGGACGCCGGTCAACCGCAGCGCGGTCAACCGCCGGATCAGCTCGTCCAGGTCGGTGGCGACCGCGTGCTCGGTGACCTCCAGCACCAGCCGCTGCGGCGGCACGTGATGGGCGCGCAGCGCCTCGGCGACCTGGACCACGTACTCCGGGGCGTGCAGCTCGCGCGGGGAGACGTTGACCGACACCCAGACGTCGTGCCCGTCCGCCAGCCAACGGGAGAGCTGGTAGCAGGCCTGATGAAGCACCCAGGCGCCGAGCGGGGCGATCATGCCGCACTCCTCGGCGAGCGGGATGAACTCGTCCGGACGGACATTGCCCAGCTCGGGGTGGTGCCAGCGGAGCAGCGCCTCGGCGCCGACCGGCCGCACCGACGGCAACGACGCCACCGGCTGGAACGCCAACCGCAGCTCGTCGCGGTCGATGGCCCCGCGCAGCTCGTGCTCCACCGTGGTACGCCGGCGCAGCAACTGGTCGTACGCGGCGTCGTACCGCTCGATCCGGTTCTTGCCGCGCTGCTTGGCGTAGCGCAGTGCCAGGTCGGCGTGACGCAGCAGCAGCTCAACGTCCGGCTCGTCGGCCCAGCCGGCCACCCCGATGCTCACCGACAGGAAGACCGCCCCCTCCTGCTGGTCGTACGGCCGGTTGAGCACCCCGAGCAACCGTTCGGCGACGCGGTCCGCCTCGGCGGCCCGGCCCTGCATGAGCACGGCGAACTCGTCGCCGCCCAGCCGGGCGGCCAGGTCGCCGGGGCGCAGGTTGCCGCGCAGCCGCCGGCCCACCTCGGCCAGCACGGCGTCGCCCACGTCGTGGCCGCGCATGTCGTTGACGTTCTTGAAGCCGTCCAGGTCGAGACCGAGCAGGACGGCCGGATTGCCCGCCGCGGCGCTCTGACGCAGCGCGCGGAGCAGCCCGCGCCGGTTGGCCAGCGACGTCAGCGGATCGGTGTGCGCCAGCTCGCGGAAGTGCGCCTCCCGTTCGGCCAGGCGACCCGCGTACCCCCGGACGTCGCGGAGGGTGAGGTATTGCCGTGCCACCAGGGCGAAGCCCTCCACGCTGCCGGCCACGATGCCCGCCGCGGTGAACCGGCCGTCCTGGGCGAGGTGGTACATCGCCGAGGCGGCCATCGCCAGCATCGGCGCGATCGCGTACTCGCCGTCGCGACCGATCAGGTCCAGTTCGACCTGCCCGGGCCGGTCGGCCCGGTGCAGCGCGAGCGCGACGGTCAGCAGGCCGGCGGCGAGCACCGCCGCGCCGGTCAGCGCCATGGTCGGCCCGGTCTGGCAGAGCCCGGCGCTGAGGCCCAGACCGCCGCAGGCCACCGCGCTGATGCCGGTGCCCAGCACGGCGAGCCGCCGACGTGGGGCGGCGGCCCGGAAGATGACGATGACAGCGAGCCCGGCACCGAGCGCGGCACTCACGGTGGCCACCAGGATCGCCGGGCAGGCCATCGGGGTGGCGACGCCGAGCAACTGGGTGGGCTCGGAGAAGAACACCCAGCCGACGAACCACAGCGCGGCCGCCATGACCAACCCGTCCAGGGCGAGCCGGGCCGTTCCCGCCGCGGTGGCGGCCACCCCGGGCAGCCGGAGCAGACCGGCGGCGAAGGCCAGCCCGCTCACCGCCGTGCCGATCGCCACCACGGTCGCCCAACCCGTACGCTGCCCCTGCTCGTGGGCCCAGTGGTCGTTCGCGCTGAGCGCGGCGCCCACCCCGACCAGTAGGCTGAGCAGGGCGCCCCCGGCAGCGGCTGCGAGCAGCACGTGTGCCGGCCGGCGGGGCCCCGTGCGCCGCCTGGCGACCACGGTCAGCAGCACGGCGGCCACAGCGGCGACGAGCCCGCTGAGCGCCGCGACAGCGACCATGCCCGGGGGGAGATGCACGCCCCCAAGAGTGCCGGATGCGCGCGCCCCGTGGGGGGCTGGGTGTGCATCTGTTGGGACACGGCGCACACACGGGAGGGCCGGTGTGGCGGCGGTGTCATGCTGGTAGGTATGCCTGAGCTGCGGTCGAGGACCTCCACACACGGTCGGACGATGGCGGGTGCCCGGGCCCTCTGGCGGGCCACCGGGATGACCGACGACGATTTCGGTAAGCCGATCGTCGCCATCGCCAACAGTTTCACCCAGTTCGTGCCGGGTCACGTACACCTCAAGGACATGGGTGGCCTGGTCGCCGACGCGGTCGCCGAGGCCGGCGGGGTGGGGCGGGAGTTCAACACCATCGCGGTCGACGACGGCATCGCGATGGGCCACGGCGGCATGCTCTACTCGCTGCCCAGCCGGGAGCTGATCGCCGACGCGGTGGAGTACATGGTCAACGCGCACTGCGCGGACGCCCTGGTCTGCATCTCCAACTGCGACAAGATCACCCCGGGGATGCTGCTGGCCGCGTTGCGGCTCAACATCCCGACCGTCTTCGTCTCCGGTGGCCCTATGGAGGCCGGCAAGACGATGGCGATCGAGGGGGTCGTGCACAGCAAGATCGACCTGATCGACGCGATGATCGCCTCCTCGAACGAGGCGGTCACCGACGAGCAACTCGGCGAGATCGAGCGCTCCGCCTGCCCGACCTGCGGCTCGTGCTCCGGCATGTTCACCGCCAACTCGATGAACTGCCTCACCGAGGCGATCGGGCTGGCGCTGCCCGGCAACGGTTCGACGCTGGCCACCCACGCCGCACGCCGGTCGCTCTTCGTCGAGGCCGGCCGCACCGTCGTGGAGATCGCCAAGCGCTGGTACGACGGCGACGACGACTCGGTGCTGCCCCGTACGGTCGCCTCCAAGGCCGCGTTCGAGAACGCGGTGGCGCTGGACGTGGCGATGGGCGGATCCACCAACACGGTGCTGCACCTGCTCGCCGCCGCCCGCGAGGCGGAGATGGACTTCGGCGTCGCCGACATCGACGCGATCTCCCGGCGGGTGCCGTGCCTGGCCAAGGTCGCGCCGAACTCGCCGATGTACCACATGGAGGACGTGCACCGGGCCGGCGGCATCCCCGCGATCCTCGGCGAGTTGGACCGGGCCGGGCAGCTCAACCGGGACGTGCACGCCGTGCACTCCCCCTCGCTGGCGCAGTGGCTGACCGACTGGGACGTGCGCGGGGGTTCGCCGACACCGACGGCGGTCGAGCTGTTCCACGCCGCGCCGGGCGGGGTGCGCACCACCGAGCCGTTCTCCACCACCAACCGGTGGTCGTCGCTGGACACCGACGCGGCCGGCGGCTGCATCCGGGACCGCGAGCACGCGTACTCCGCCGACGGCGGGCTGGCCATCCTGCACGGCAACCTGGCACCGGACGGCAGCGTGGTGAAGACTGCCGGTGTGCCGGACGACTGCCTGACCTTCCGCGGCCCGGCGAAGGTCTACGAGTCGCAGGACGACGCGGTGACCGCGATCCTCGCCAAGCAGGTGGTCGCCGGGGACGTCGTGGTGATCCGGTACGAGGGGCCCAAGGGCGGCCCCGGCATGCAGGAGATGCTCTACCCCACCTCGTTCCTCAAGGGGCGCGGGCTGGGTCGCTCCTGTGCGCTGCTCACCGATGGCCGCTTCTCCGGCGGCACCTCGGGGCTCTCCATCGGGCACGTCTCCCCCGAGGCGGCCTCCGGCGGCCTGATCGCCCTGGTCCGTGACGGCGACGAGATCGTCATCGACATCCCGAGCCGCTCGATCGAGTTGAACGTGCCCTCCGACGAGCTGGAGGCGCGACGGGTCGCCGAGGAGAAGCGCGACAAGCCGTACACCCCGACCAACCGTGAGCGGCCGGTGTCGGCGGCGCTGCGCGCGTACGCCTCGATGGCCACCTCGGCCAGCGACGGCGCCTACCGCCGCGTCCCGGAGTAACCAACGAGTCCCGGACCCCGCCGCGCCTCTGTCGGTGCGGCGGGCCGCCGTACCCGCTCAATCGGCGGGTACGGCGGCCGGGCGGCCCGCCGCAGCGAGCGCGACCGCGCGGGCGTGCCGGATGGCGGCCGGGGTGTCCGGGAAGAGCAACTCCTCGCGGCGCAGGTCGTCAGCTACTCCGAGGGTGGCGAGCACCTGGTCGTGGGCGGGGGTGATCCCGGAGAGCAGGACGGTGATCCCGCGTCCACGCAACCGCCGGATCGCGTCACCGAGGACGTGCGCGCCGGTGGCGTCCATGGTGGTCACCCGGGACATCCGCAGGATGACCACTCGAACGTCGGCGACCTCGGAGAGTTCGAGCAGGAACGTGTGCGCCGCGGCGAAGAAGAGCGGCCCGTCCAGCCGGTACGCGACGATGTGTTCGGTGAGCAGCGCGTGCTCCTCGGCGCTGTGTTCCCCGTGGTCGAGGGGTACCTGTTCCAGCCGGGCGCTACGGGCCACCGCGCGCAGGGCGAGCACCACGGCGACCGCGACACCGACCGCGACGGCGGTGACCAGGTCCCAGATCACGGTGACGGCGAAGGTGAGCACCAGCACGACGGCGTCGCCCCGGGTGGCGCGGGCCAGCGCCCACAGTGAGCCGGCCTCCACCATCCGGACAGTGGTGGCCAGCAGCACGCCGGCCAGGGCGGCGAGGGGGATCCGACCGACCAGCGGCGCGGCGGCCAGCACGATCGCGGCGAGGGCGACGGCGTGGGTGAGGGCTGCCAGCTTCGAGGCCGCGCCCGCGCGGACGTTCACGGCCGTACGGGCGATGGCGGCGGTCGCCGGAATGCCACCGAAGACCGGGGCGGCGAGGTTGGCCAGCCCTTGACCGAAGAGTTCCCGGTCCGGGTCGTGCTGCTCGCCGACGGTCATGCCGTCGGCGACGGTGGCGGAGAGCAGGCTCTCCAAGGCGGCGAGCGCGGCGACCGCGAGCGCACTGGGTAGCAGCACGCCGAGCGCGCCGAGGTCGAGGAAGCCGAGGGACGGCGCGGGCAGGCCCTGCGGCAACGCGCCGATCCGGACCAGGTCGACCGGGACGATCTCGGCCAGGACGGTGGCGGCCCCGACACCGAGAAGCGAGAACGGCAGGCCGGGTCGCCACCGGGCACCCAACAGCATCAGCGCCGCGACGGCGAGGGCCACCGCGAGCGCGGCTGGCTTCGGGTGTACGACGAAGCGGGCGACCGCGTCGGCGGCGACGGCCCAGACCTTCTCGCCGTGCGCGTCGGTGACGCCGAGCGCGGCGGGCACCTGTTGCAGTGCGATGACCACGGCGATGCCGGCGGTGAATCCCTCCAGCACCGGGGTGGGCAGGTAGCGGACATACCGGCCCAGGCGAGCCACGGCGAGCGCGATCAGCACCAGGCCGGCCATCGCCCCGACCATGAGCACCCCGGTGGCTCCGACGTGCTGCACCACCGGCACCAGCACCACGGTCATCGCCCCGGTCGGCCCGGAGACCTGGAGGTTGGAGCCGCCGAAGACAGCGGCCACCGCGCCGGCGATCACGGCGGTGATCAGCCCGGCCTGGGCGCCCAAGCCGGAGGTGACGCCAAACGCCAGGGCCAGCGGCAGCGCCACCACCGCCACGGTGAGCCCGGCCAGCAGGTCCCGGCGCGGTGAGCGGCGGACGGCAAACCAGTCGGCCGGGCCCGGCAGCAGACCGAGGATCCGGTCGCGGGCGACGAGGAGAGCGCCGCTCACCGGTCCCCGCTCGTCGCGCGCAGCTCGTCGAGGAGGGCGTCCCGGTCGGTCAGGACCGCGCCGAGGATCCGCCGACCGGCGGCCAGCAGGTCAGCCACGTCCGGGGTGCTGAGCGCGTACATGACGAGAGGGCCGTCACGGTGTGAGGTGACCATCCCGGCGCGGCGCAGGACGGCGAGTTGCTGAGAGAGGTTGGACGCCTCGACCTCGATCGCGACGAGCAGGTCCCGGACAGGCTTCGGGCCGTCCTGGAGCAGCTCCAGCACCCGAATGCGTACCGGGTGCCCGAGGGTGCGGAACAACTCCGCCTTGGCCTGGTACAGCGGCACCGACATGAGCAGCCTCCCGATCGATACGAAGACTTTATCACTTGAAGAAATCTTCAAGTAGGTGTCCGCAAAAAGCGGCCCGGGTCGTCGTCCCGGGCCGCCGCGCTCAGTCGGATGTCGCCTACGCCTGTCGTCCACCTGCCGCTACGACGTGGTCGATCACCAGGTGGGCGGCGCCGGTGATGCCGACGTCCTGGCCGGCGGCGACCCGCTCGATGAGCAGGGTCTGGGTGGCCAGTGGCAGGCACCGCTCGTAGAGGGTGGCCCGCATGCTGGCCAGCAGAGGTTCACAGTCGGCGAGTCGGCCGCCGATGGCCACCACCTGCGGGTTGAAGAAGTTGACCACGACGGCCAGGATCTCGCCGATGGCCCGGCCGGCCTGCCGGGCGAGCGCCGTGGCATGGCGGTCGCCGTCGTCGATCAGGCGGATGACCCCGGTCAGGTCGGAGACCGGCACCCCTTGGTCGCGTAGCGCGGTGACCAGGGCGGCGCCGCTGGCCACCGCCTCCAGGCAGCCGGCATTGCCGCAGCTGCACGCCGGCGCGGGGTCAGCCACCACCCGGCAGTGACTGATGTCCCCGGCCGACCCCTGTGCACCCCGGTGCAACCGTCCACTGGAGATCACGCCGGAGCCGATCCCGGTGCCGGCCTTGATGTAGACCGCGTGATCCAGCTCGGGATGCGCCGTGCGGTGCGCACCGAGCGCCATCAGGTTGGCGTCGTTGTCCACGATGACCGGCACCGCGACCCGGCCGGCGCAGAACGCGGCGACGTCGAAGCCGTTCCAGCCGGGCATCCGGGACGGGCTGACGATCCGCCCGGTGGCGTGCTGCACCGGGCCGGGGATCCCGATGCCGATGCCACGTAGCGCGCCCACCGCCGCGCCGCCGGCCGCTTCCGGGTCCGGTCCGGTGGGTGCGCCCGCCAGCGCCGTCACCTCCGCCAGCAGCGCGCCGAGCACCTCTTCCGGGCCGTCCTCGATGCGTACCGGCAGGGTGCGGGCCTGGACCACCCGCCCGGAGAGATCCAGTGTGCCGACGCGGGCGTGATGCGCACCGAGGTCGATGGCGCCGACCACGGCGCCGCCGGTGGGTACGGCGAGTTGGCGGGGGCGTCGTCCACCCCGGGACCGCCCGGCGCCGGTCTCCTCCAACAACCCCTGGCTGATCAACGCCTCGACCCGCTGGGAGACGGTCGAGGGGGAGAGCCCGGAGAGCCGGGACAGGTCGGCACGACTGACGGCCGCTCCGGTGGCCACCCAACGCAGCAGCTCCCGGGGGCCGCCCCGGAGGGCTTCGCGTGGCGCGTCGTCAATCGTCACGACAGCTGTCTAGCACCCGCAGTTTGTTCAAGCAACCTGTTGACTTAGTTTGCTGTCTACCTTTAGATGACGCTGTTGGTTCGATATGAAGCTTACTTAGTTTTGTGGTCGAAGAAAGTAGGTGCGACTGGTGGCACCGGAGACGACGGATGCGGCCCGACCGATGGTGTCGGTACGCGGCCTGCACAAGTGGTTCGGTCCGCTGCACGTACTCAAGGACATCGACCTCACGGTGGCCGCCGGCGAGGTGGTCGTCGTGGTGGGGCCGTCCGGCTCCGGCAAGTCGACCCTGTGCCGCTGCCTCAATCGGCTGGAGACGGCCGGGCAGGGCAGCATCGAGATCGACGGTGAGCCGCTGCCGGCCGAGGGCCGCGCGCTGGCCCGGCTGCGCGCCGACGTCGGCATGGTCTTCCAGTCCTTCAACCTCTTCGGGCACAAGACGGTGCTGGACAACATCACCCTCGGCCCCACCCGGGTCCGCAGGATCGCGCGGCCCGAGGCACGGCAGCAGGCGATGGCCCTGCTGGAACGCGTCGGCATCGCCGACAAGGCGAACCACCACCCGGCCCAACTCTCCGGTGGGCAGCAGCAGCGCGCGGCGATCGCCCGGGCACTGGCGATGCAGCCGAAAGTGCTGCTCTTCGACGAGCCGACCTCGGCCCTCGACCCGGAGATGGTCAACGAGGTGCTCGACGTGATGGTCTCCCTCGCCGCCGAGGGGATGACCATGATCGTGGTCACCCACGAGATGGGCTTCGCCCGCCGCGCCGCCGACCGGGTGGTCTTCATGGACGACGGCCGCATCGTCGAATCCGGTGCCCCCGACGACTTCTTCGCGGCTCCGCGCACCGAGCGGGCCCGCGACTTCCTGTCCAAGATCCTCCAGCACTAACCCCCAACGGGAGGGTGTCATGTCAATCCTCAAGATGAGCTTCACCGGGCGGCGCTCGCTCGCCCTCACCGCCACCGCGGTGGCGGTTGCCCTCGCCGCGACCGGCTGCGGCGGTGACGGCGGCAGCGGGGCCCCGACGCTGCCCGGCAACCCCGGCCTGGGCGGCGACGGCGTGGTCGCCCAGTCGGTGTACGACGCCGCCCCGGTCGCCACCGACGCGGACATCCCGGCCGGTTCCACCATGGAAGCGATCCGCAAGCGCGGCTACCTGACCGTCGGCGGATCCCTGGACGCGCCGCTGCTCTCCCAGCAGAACCCGGTCAGCGGCACCATCGAGGGCTTCGACGCCGACATGGCGAAGTTGCTGGCGAAATACATCATCGGCAAGCCCGAGGTGAAGACGACGACCATCGGCACCCAGACCCGGGAGGCCATGCTCCAGGCCAAGTCGGTGGACGCGGTCTTCCAGACGTACACCATCACCCCGCAGCGGGCCACGCAGGTCGCCTTCGCCGGGCCATACCTCACCTCCGGCCTGGCGGTCGGGGTCCGCAAGGACGACACCTCGATCAAGAGCGTCCAGGACCTCGCCGGCAAGACCGTCATCGTCGGGGCGAACACCCCGGCCGTCACCGCGCTGCCCTCCGCCGCCCCCGGCTCGAAGCAGATCGCCTTCGGCACCGACCCGCAGGCGCTTCAGGCGCTGCTCCAGAAGCGCGGCGACGCGTACGTGCAGGACTTCACGCTGCTCGCCTCGGGCGCCAAGGCGAACCCGGGGATGAAGGTGGTCGGCGAACCGTTCACCACGGAGGCGTACGGCATCGGCCTCAACCGGGAGGACACGCAGTTCAAGGAGTTCGTCAACAACTGGCTGAAGAAGATCCAGGCCGACGGCACGTGGGCGAAGGTCTGGGAGGGCACCCTCGGCTCGGTGGTGGAGGGCGGGGCGCCCACCCCGCCCGCCCTCGGTTCCGCCGACGGCTCCTGAGCAGCCCTCCGTACCGATGGACGCCCTCACCGCCCACCTGAGCGAGCTCGGCCACGGCCTGGTCACGACGGTCGAACTGACCGTCGTGACCACCGTCGGCGCGATGC
Organism: Micromonospora sp. CA-259024; assembly: GCF_050936255.1. NCBI lineage: Bacteria > Bacillati > Actinomycetota > Actinomycetes > Micromonosporales > Micromonosporaceae > Micromonospora > Micromonospora sp. CA-259024. The sequence goes on from NZ_JBNJND010000001.1 coordinate 4,261,746, forward strand.
TGCTGGGCATCGTCGTAGCCACCCTGCGGATCGCCCCCGTCCCGCTGCTGCGCGCCATCGGCACGGCGTACGTCGAGGTGTTCCAGAACCTGCCGCTGCTGGCCCTCCTGGTGCTCTTCGTCTTCGCGCTGCCGACCATCGGCATCACGTTCCCGCTGTTCACGTCCGCCGCGATCGTCATCGCCGTCTACGAGGGGGCGTACCTGGCGGAGGCGATCCGGGCCGGGATCAACACGGTCGGCGTGGGCCAGGCGGAGGCCGCCCGGGCCATCGGGCTCACCTTCGGCCAGTCCCTGCGGCACGTGATCCTGCCGCAGGGACTGCGGGCGGTGATCCAGCCGATCGGCAACATCTGCATCGCGCTGCTGATGAACACCTCGCTGGCCGCCGCCGTCGGGGTGGTCGAGCTGACCCAGGCGGCCAACAACGTGAACCTCGTCGAGGCTCAGCCGATCGCCGTCTTCACCGGCGCGGGTCTCGCCTACATGCTGCTGGCACTGGTCATCGGTCAGGTCACCGGCGTGCTCGAACGAAGGCTGGCGATCGTCCGATGAACCAGACGCAACAGATCCTCTTCGACGAGCCCGGCCCCCGGGCCCGGCGGCGGATCCGGATCGCCACGGTGCTGGGCGCCGTTCTCCTGGCCGGCGCCCTCGTCGCGGCCGTGTACCAGTTCGCCAGCCACGGCGAGCTGGCCGCCGCCCGGTGGGAGCCGTTCACCACCTGGCCGATCTGGCGGTACCTGCTCAACGGGCTGTGGGCGACGGTGCGTGCGGCCGCCGCGACCGCCGTGCTCAGCGCCGCGCTCGGGTTGCTGCTGGCACTCGGCCGGCTGTCGGCGTACCGGGCGCTACGGTGGCTGGCCGGCGCGTACGTGGAGATCTTCCGGACCGTCCCCACCCTGCTGCTGATCTACGTGACGCTGTTCGCGCTGCCGCAGTACGGAATGAACTTCCCGCTGTTCTGGAAGCTCGTGGTGCCGCTGGTGGTCTCCAACTCGGCGGCGTTCGCGGAGATCTTCCGGTCCGGCATCCTGGCGCTGGACCGTGGACAGACCGAGGCCGGCCTCGCCGTCGGGCTGCGCCGCGGGCAGGTGATGGCGCTGGTGGTGCTGCCGCAGGCACTGCTCCAGCTCACCCCGTCCTTGGTCAGCCAGCTGGTCGGGCTGCTCAAGGACACCTCGCTCGGCTTCGTGGTCAGCTACACCGAGCTGCTCTACAGCGGGCAGGTGCTCTCCTCGTACACCCACCTGCTGATCCAGACGTTCCTGGTGGTGGCGCTGATCTACCTGGTGGTCAACGCCTCGCTGTCGAAGTTCGCCCGCGTCCTCCAGGCCCGCAACGGCCGCTTCGGCGGCCGACGTGGACGACGAAACGCGGACCTGCCCCCACCACTCATCGAAGGGAACAGCACCCGGTGACCATTGCCCGATATGCCGAACTGGCCCGGGTCGTCCGTAACGGCTTCGTCGAGAGCAGGCACCACGGCAGCGTCGTCGTGCTCGCCCCGGACGGCGAGGTCGTCCTCGCCGCCGGCGTACCCGACGAGCCGGTGCTCCCCCGCTCCACCCTCAAGCCGGTGCAGGCGTTGGCCTGCCGGATCGCGGCGGCCCCCGGTCCGGACGGCGTCGACCCGCTGACCGGCCCGGCGCTGGCCCTCGCCGCCGGCAGCCACACGGGCGACGACCGTCACGTCGAGGTGGTCCGGGTGATGCTGGCCGGCGCCGGCCTGACCGAGGACGCGCTCGGTTGCCCGGTGGACTGGCCGGAGGACGAGCCGACCCGGGACCGGCTGATCCGTGCCGGCGGGCAGCGCGACCGGATCCGGATGAACTGCTCCGGCAAGCACGCCGCGATGCTGGTCGCCTGCGTCGCCCGGTCCTGGAGCACACACGACTACCTCGACCCCGATCACCCGCTTCAGCGGGAGACCGCCGCGACCGTCGCCCGGCTGGCCGGAACACCCATCGCGCACCGCGCGGTCGACGGCTGCGGCGCGCCACTGTTCGGTCTGCCGCTGACCGGCCTGGCCCGCACGTTCCAGGCGTTGGTCACCGCGCCCGCCGGGACCGACGAGGCGCTGGTCGCGCAGGCCATGCGCCAACACCCGGAGTACGTGGGCGGGTGGCACGGGCACCCGAACACCGACCTGATGCGGGCGCTACCCGGCGTGCTCGCCAAGGGCGGGGCCGAGGGCGTGCTCGCGCTGGCCACCCCGGACGGGCACGCCGTGGCGGTGAAGGCGATCGACGGGTCGCCCCGCGCCACCACCGTCATCGCGCTCGCCGCGCTCGACGCCGTGGGCGTACCGGTCGGTGGGGCCGACGCGCTGCGCCGGGTGCCGGTGCTCGGCGGCGGCGAACCGGTCGGCGCCGTCACCGCCGCCATCGATTGGACCGCGGCATCGTCTCGCACCGAGCCGGCATCGTCTCGCACCGAAAAGGAAGAGTCATGAGCACATTCGAGATCTGCATCGACAGCGTCGAGGGGGCGGTAGCCGCCGAGGAGGCCGGCGCCGACCGGGTGGAGCTGTGTTCCGCGCTCTTCGACGGTGGGCTGACCCCCAGCCTGGGCACCATCGAGACGACCCTGCGCGCCGTCACCCGGATCCGGGTGCATGTGATCGTTCGGCCCCGGGCCGGCGACTTCATCTACTCGCCGTTCGAGATCGAGGCGATGGAGCGGGATGTGCGGGCCGCGGTCGCGGCGGGCGCCCACGGCATCGTGATCGGCGCGCTGACCGCCGAGGGTGACGTCGACGTGCCGACCACCCGTCGCCTGATCACCGCCGCTGGCGACGCCAGCATCACCTTCCACCGCGCGTTCGACATGACCCGCGACCCGCACGCGGCGCTGGAGCAGCTGATCGAGTTGGGCGTGCACCGGGTGCTCACGTCGGGCCAGGAGGTCAGCGTGCTGGAGGGCGCTCCGCTCATCGCCGACCTGGTCCGCCGGGCCGCCGGACGGATCGTCATCATGCCGGGTGGCGGCATCACCCCGCGCAACATCGTCCGGATCGTCGAGGCGACCGGCGCCGACGAGTACCACTTCGCGGCCCTGGTCAGCTCGGACAGCCCGGCCGTGCACCGCAACCCGGCACCGCTGATGGGTGGCAGCCTGAGCCGGCCCGAGTACGAGCGGTCGGGCACCTCCAGGGCCCTGGTCGGCCAGGTGCTCGCCGCCGCCCGGTCCTGAACACCGCGCGCTGCTGACCAGCGGTGGACCTGGAGGGATGTCCCTTCAGGTCCACCGCTCGCGCCGTTACCGGGCCGGTCCAGCCGTGCCGCGCCCGATCCACCTACCCGGTGGCGAGGTTGATGGCCACACCGATCGGAATGGACGCCGCGAGCCCCGCGACCAACCACCACAGCTGCTCCCGCCGGGCGGTCCGCTGCGCCGACTGAATCACACTCTGGACCTGGGTCAGCGTGCTCGCCACCATCGTCAGGTCCCTGGCGCCACCGGCCGACTCTTCCGTGACCGATCGCCGCAGGACCGCCCGACGGACCCGGCTGGTCGGCGACACCGTCAGCTGATGCCTGCGGACCCGCCGCGAGGCCAACACCACCGACTCGGGATCCCCGTTGTCAACGGCGCCGCGGTAGGCATCGTCGTCCTCGGGCTCCGAAATATCGACGGGTACGCCGACCCGGTTCAGGCGGGGCCAGCGCCGTGCCCAACGGACCTCGAACCACCACAGGCCGCCGCCGGCGGCGAGCAGCACGAGGTTGGCGACGATCGCGACGATCGCCCACCGGCCGGTGAGAAGGAAACCGACGGCGCCCGCCGGGATGGCCGCCAGGATGAGTGCCTTCGCCGTCGCCGTGCCGCTGATCCTCCGCATGCCTGTCAGTGAACCGCTCGCGCCCGGCCCGCAGGGCCTTTGCTATCCGCTATGCGACACCGGCGGCCCGCGTAGTCCCGGTCCTGGCACGCGATCGACGGACCCGCTCAAGCGTGATACCTCAGAGGTATGAAAATGCCGCTGAGGTATCACGCTCATCCGACTGCTTGCTCCGGCAGAGGCGACCGGCGGCCGCGAGTTCCGGGGGGCGACGCTAGCTCTTCACCAGGTCGTTCACGCAGCGCAGCACCGGTCGGGCGGTCAGCAGGGCTGGGTCCAACGCCGCGTCGGCGCGCACCGTGAGGGTCACCGACTCGCCGGGCAGCAGGGTGACCAGTGCCTCGTCCACCTCGGCAGACGGGTCCAGCCGGTCCGGGTAGAGGGTCAGGTCGCGCAGCACCGTGCGCGCGGTGACCCGGACCCGCTGCCCACCGTCGACCGGCTCGACCGTCGCGTCCCAGGCCGCCGCCGGCCAGTCCACGTCCCGGTCCTCGGCGAAGAACCAGAGCGCCCGCTCGGCGCTCTCCCCCGCCTCGGCGACAAGCAGCTCCCGCCGGGCCTCCTCCGGCCGAGCCAGCTCCGCCGGCAGCGCCAGCGTCACCGCCGAGTACGCGGGGACCGCCACCTCCACCGTCGTCTTCGCCCGGGGCTCACCCGCGAGGGTCAGCCGGGTCACCGAGGCCGTCGCCCGCCAGGGCGTACCGGCGTCGTTGACCGCGACCAGGGCCAGCCCGGCAGCCCGGGGCTGCACGGTGAGCAGCCGGTCGGCGTACGCGTGGCGCAGCGCGTACCACAGCGGTTTGCGACGGCCGTCGCCGTCGACGGCCGACCAGGAGGTGACCGGCCAGCAGTCATTGAGCTGCCAGACGATGGTGCCGGCGCAGACGTCCCGGTGCGAGCGGAAGTGCTCCACCCCCAGCTGGATCGCGCGGGCCTGGTTGAGCTGCGTCAGGAAGTGCCAGTCGTCGAAGTCGGCCGGGCGGGGCAGGTGGGCGTCCAGGCCCCGCTGGAGCTTGGCGTCGCCGCCGGCCGCCTTCTGGTGGTGCGCCATGCCCGGCGAGTCGGGCGCCAGGGGCTCGTCGCTCAGCGCCCGACGCAGGGTCGCGTACGCCGGTGGGCCCTGGTAGCCGAACTCGGCGACGAAGCGCGGCACGTACTCCCGGTATTTCGTGTAGTCGTCGGTGTTCCACACGTCCCAGATGTGCGTGGTGCCGTGCGCCGGGTCGTTGGGGTGGATCGCCTCGGTGCCCGACCAGGGGCTGCCCGGCCAGTACGGGCGGGTCGGGTCCAGCCCACCGACGATGCGCGGCAGAACCTCCAGGTAGTAGCCGCGGCCCCAGGTGCGCCCGGCCAGCGGTGCCTGCCAGTCCCAGTCGTGCCAGCCCCAGATGTTCTCGTTGTTGCCGGTCCAGAGCACCAGCGACGGGTGCGGTGCCAGCCGGATCACCTGCTCGGCGGCCTCGGCGGCCACCTCGCTGCCGAACGGCTCCTCCTCCGGATACGCGGCGCAGGCGAACAGGAAGTCCTGCTGGACCAGCAGCCCGCGCTCGTCGGCGAGGTCGTAGAAGTCCTCCGACTCGTACCGGCCACCGCCCCAGACCCGCAGCAGGTTGGTGTTCGCATCGCCCGCCTGGTCGAAGCGCCCGGCCAGCCGTTCCCGGGTGATCCGGGTGGGGAACACGTCGTCCGGGATCCAGTTGACCCCCCGTACGAGGACCGGGACGTCGTTGACCGACAACGCGAACGGGGTGCCGTGCTCGTCGGGGGTGGTGTCCAGTCGGACCGAGCGGAAGCCGACCTGCCGGGACCAGGTGTCCAGGGTGTCGCCCTCCGGCGCGTGCAGGGTCACCTCCAGCGGGTGGCGCGCCTGCTCGCCGTACCCCCGGGGCCACCAGAGCGCGGGCTCGCGGACGGCGAGGTTCAGCACGGCCGCGCGTTGCCCGGCCGGGACGACGATCTCGGCGCGGGCACCGGCGACGGTGGCCCGGACGGTCAACGGGACGTCCGCGACCCGCTCGACCTCGACGTGTACCTCGACCCGACCGTCGCGGCCGGCGAGGGTGACCAGCGGGCGGACGGTGGCGAGCCGGGCAGTGGACCAGGCGTGCAGGCCGATCTCCTGCCAGATGCCGGCGGTGACCAGCGTCGGGCCCCAGTCCCAGCCGAAGTTGCAGGCCATCTTGCGGATGAAGTGGAACGGCTCCGGGTAGGCGTTGGGCCGGTCGCCGAGCCGCTCCTGCTGCGCCTCGGCGTAGCGGTAGGCGGAGTCGAACGTCACCACCAGGTCGTTGTCGCCGTCGCGCAGCAGCGAGCGGACGTCGAACCGGTAGCTCCGGTGCATGTTCTCGGTGCGGCCGACCTCGACGCCGTTGACGGTGAGGGTGGCGACGGTGTCCAGGCCGGCGCAGACCAGGTCGACCCGGTCGTGCTCGCCCACCGTTCGCCGGAAGCTCGTCCGGTAGCTCCAGTCGGTGCGCCCGATCCAGGCCAGTGCCAGCTCGTTGTCGTCGAGGTACGGATCGGGAATCAGCCCGGCGTCGAGCAGGTCGGTGTGGACGCAACCGGGCACGGTCGCCGGCACCACCCGCCCGGCGATGTCGGCGGGCACCTGCGCTCCGGGTGCCGCCCGCAGGGTCCAACCGTCGTAGAGTGCCTGTCGGCTCACCATTGCACCGCACCTTCCGCATCGAAAGACGTTTACTGAACCGGATAAGCTAGCAACCGTACGGTCCACCCTGGTGACTGTCAACGGCCGGTTGACGCCCCGCAGCGAAGAGGAGCACGCCGGTGAAGCGGCCGACCATCGCCGACGTCGCCCGACGCGCCGGCGTGTCCAAGGGCGCCGTGTCATACGCGCTGAACGGGCAGCCCGGTGTCTCCGAGGCCACCCGGCAGCGCATCGTGGCCATCGCCACGGAGATCGGGTTCAGCCCGAGCAGCGCCGCCCGTGCCCTCTCCGCCGCCACCGCCGGGGCGGTCGGCCTGGCCCTGTGCCGACCGGCCCGGATACTCGGCATCGAGCCGTTCTTCATGGAGCTGATCAGCGGCGTCGAGGCCGAACTCTCCGCCCGCTCGTACGCACTGACCCTCCAGGTGGTGGCCGACCACGACGCCGAGATCGCGGTCTACCGACGCTGGTGGGGCGAACGTCGGGTGGACGGCGTGCTCGTCTGCGACCTGCGCACCGACGACCGCCGCATCCCCGCACTCGAACAGCTCCAACTGCCCGCGGTGGTGATCGGCGGGCCCGGTGACACCGGTGACCTGGCCAGCCTCTGGTCCGATGACGCGGCGGCGCTGACCGAGACGGTGGAATACCTGGTCGCGCTCGGGCACCGCCGGATCGCCCGGGTGGGCGGCCTGCCCGACCTGCGGCACACCGAGATCCGCACCGACGCCTTCGCGGCGGTCTGCCAACGGCTCGGCCTGGTCGAGGCCGTCACCGTCTGGTCGGACTACACGGGCGAGGAGGGCGGCCGGGCCACCCGCCGGTTGCTCAGCTCCACCCACCGGCCCACGGCGGTCATCTACGACAACGACGTGATGGCCATCGCCGGGCTCTCCGTCGCCCAGGAGATGGGGCTCACCGTGCCCGGGGATCTGTCCATCGTGGCCTGGGACGACTCACCGCTCTGCCGCCTGGTGCACCCGCCGCTGACCGCACTGGGCCGGGACATCCCGGCGTACGGCGCGCACGCCGCCCGGCAACTGCTCGACGTCATCGCCGGACAGCCCGCAACCCGGGTGCAGGACGAGACGCCGCACCTCACCCCGCGCGGCAGCACCGCACCACCTCGGGAGAGGTGAACCGGTTCACCAGTGCGTTCAGCGGGACGCCGAGGGAAACTCCTCGAAGTACGCCTCGACCCGCTCGGCCGTGGCCGGACGGGCCAGCGCGAAGCCCTGCCCGTACCGGCAGCCGCCCTGGCGCGCACCCTCGACCTGGGTCGACGACTCCAGTTCCTCGGCGACGATCTCCACGCCCAGCCGCTCGCCGACGTTGACCACCACGTCGATCAGCGGTGGCTGCCCGTCCGGCCGTGCGCCCACCAGCTCGGGGCCTACCTTGAGCAGGTCGATCGGCAGCCGGCGGAGCTGGGCCAGCGAGGCGTGCTCGGCCCGGAAGTCGTCCAACGCGGTGCGGACGCCCAGCGACCGCAGCCCGGCCAGCCGTGCCACCACGGTCGGCAGGTCACCGGCGATCCTCGGCTCGCTCACCTCCACCACCAGCCGCTCCGGCGGCACCCCGTACGCGGCCAGCACAGCCGAGGCCCGCTGCACGAAGTCGGGGGTGGTCAGCTCCCGGGTCGTGACGTTGACCGCCATCCACAGCTCCCGGACGCCCACCGACCAGTCGGACAGCTGCCGGCAGGCCCGGTCCAGGACCCACCACTCCAACTCGCCGACCAGGTCCAGATCCTCGGCGACCGGCAGCAGCTCGGCCGGGAGCACCGTGCCGAGCACCGGACTGCGCCAGCGCAGCAGCGCCTCCGCGCCCACCGGCTGCCCGTCGGCCAGGTCGAGCACCGGCTGGTAGACGAGGTCCAACTCGCCGCGCGCCACCGCACCGGGCAGCTCGCGTTCCAGGTCGAGCCGGCGAACCAGCTGCTCCTCCAGGAACGCGTCGTACCACTCGACCCGGTCCCGGCCCAGTTGCACGGCCCGCCGTCGGGCCAGCTCCGCCTGACGGAGCACGTCCGCCGGCCCGGCGCCGCTCACCTCGGCCAGCCCGATGCTCGCCTGCACGCGCAGCGTCGAGCCGGCCAGCCGGTAGGGCGGGGTGAGCGCGGTCAACAGCCGGGTGCCCAGCGCGTACGCCAGCACCGGGCCTGCGGCGGTGACCACCGCGAAGCCGGCAGCCGTGAACCCCGTGACCAGGTCGCCGGGGGCGATGACCGCGCGCACCCGATGGACCGCCTCGGCCAGCACGTCCTCCCGGGCAGTCGGGCCGAGCCCGTCGGTGCCGTGCAGGTCCACCAGCAGCAGCGCGCCGGCCGGGGCCGGCACGTCGCCGATCGCGGCGAGGGCGTCCAGCAGGGCAGCCCGGTCGCCCGGACCACCGCCCCCCGCCGGAACCGGCCGCCGGTTGAGCGCCGACCAGGCGGCATGGTCGTCGGGCGACCAGGTGGAGCCGGCGCCGTGCGCCGCACGGCGGTGCCGGACCACCGAACCGGCCCGTCGGCGGTGTGCGGCACGCCGTTCGGGGATGGGCGCGTCACCCGTGCGCAGCAGCTCGCGCAACACGAAGGGCGGCACCGCCGCCAGGGCCATCAACACGCTCGTCCGGTCCGGTGCGTTGCCGGCGCCCAGGTGCAGGCCTACCGCCAGCAGCAGCACCGCGGCCGGGAGCACCGACCGGGGCCAGGCCGCGGCGACCGCTTCCGCCGGCTCGGCGTCGCCCGCGTCCGCTGCGGCGACCGCACCGACCGCGACGAGCAGCATCCCGAACACCAGTGGGGGTACGGCCAGCAGGGCCACCGGCCCGGCCGGCGCGGACGGCAGCGTGACCAGCAGCACCAGCCCGCCCAGGGTGAGCAGGACGCCGCCCCGACAGACCGCGGCACCCGAGCCTCGCCGTGGCCCGGTGAACGCGTTGAGCGCGGCCATGCCCAGGCCGCCGAGCGCCAGCGCGGCGATCAGCCGGGCCGGCACCGGCAGCCCGTCGCGGGGCAGCAGCAGCCAGCCAGCGAGGGCCAGCCCGAGGGCCGGGCCGGTCGACTCGATCAGCCAGCGCAGCCGGACCCCGGCCGACAGCCGAGGCCGACCGGGGAGCCGGCACAGCCCGGCCACGGACAGGGCCGCCACGACCAGCGACCCGACCAGGGCAGCGCGGTATCCGATGTCGGCCAGGGGCAGCACGACGGCGGTGAGACCGGCCGCCACCACCGCCGCGTCCAACAGCACACCCGCCGCACGCGGTGACGGATCGCTGGAGCGCCGGGTGGCCAGCCGGGAGAGCCGCACCCCGGCGAGTGTGGTGCCGGCGCCGGCGGCCAGCGCGATCACCACCGGGGTCGGGACCAGGCCGGCGGCGCCGGCGAGGAGGAGCAGCGCCACCGCCGTGGACGTGGCGGCCTCCGGCGCCGCGCAACGGGGGACGAGGACGCGGAACGGGTACGCGAGGAGCACGGCGGTCGCCTTCGTGAGGGGGCACTGGGGCGGTACGACGGTGCGGGACATCGGACGGTGCGGGTCCGCTGCCCAACAACGGGAAACGATCGGCGGCCGAATCGGTTACGTGTCGGTCACCCAGAGGAGACAACGACCCGTGTCACTGTACGGCGTACCGACCCTGCTGACACCGCCCGCCGCGAGCCGGAGCGGCCGGGGGTGGGATCATCGGAGGGTGAGTAAGCCCGACACGGTCCGCTTTCGGTACAACCAAGCCATCCTGGTCGCCGCGGTCATCGCCTTCATCGGTGCCCTGCCGCTGGCCAACGCCCGGGCCTACCTGCTGCCGGTGCTGCTCGTTCCGCTCGCCGTCGCCCTGTGGGCGTGGCGGGCCGGCACCGACGCCGACGCGCGAGGGCTACGCCTGCGGGCGCTGGCGGGGCAACGCCGGATCGACTGGGACCAGGTCATCGAGCTGACCACCGACCAGCGCGCACGGGCGGTAGCCCGGCTCGACGACGGCCAGCAGGTCGTCCTGCCGGCCGTCCGCGGGGCGGACCTGCCCCGGCTGATCTCGGCCACCGGCCAGACGCTGCCCCAGGGCGCGGCCGAGGCGCCGGGTCAGTAGCCGTCGACCACCGCGTTGATCAGCGGCTGCCCGGCGACGAACCGGCGAACCTGATCACCGACCAGTCGGTAGGCCCGCGGCAACAGGCCACGCACCGACCCGGCCACGTGCGGGGTCAGCAGCACGTTCGGCATCGCCCACAGCGGGGAGTCGGCGGGCAGCGGCTCGGGGTCGGTGACGTCCAGGGCGGCCAGGATCCGACCGGTGCCCAGCTCGGCGACGAGCGCCTCGGTGTGGGCCACCGGCCCCCGGGCGGCGTTGACCAGCAGCGCCCCGTCCGGCATCGCGGCCAGGAACTCCTTGTCGATCAGGCCACGGGTCTGGTCGGTGAGCGGCACCAGCACCACCACCACGTCGGCCTCGGGCAGCAGCCGGGGCAACTCCTCGACGCCGTGCACCCCCTGCTCCGGGCGGGCGGTCCTCGCGACCAGGGTGAAGCTCACCCCGAAGGGGGCGAGCCGGTCGCGCACCGCGGTGCCGATCGAACCGGCCCCGATGATGAGCACCCGCTTGCCGGTCAGCTCGTCGGTCGGGGTGTTCCCCTCGTACACCCAGCGCCGCTCGGCCTGCGCCCGGACGAACGCCGGGAACGCCCGCAACTGGGCGAGGATCGCGGTGACGACCCACTCGGCGGTGGACGGGTCGTGCACACCCCGGGCGTCGCAGAGCGTGACACCCGGCGGCGTCCGGCCAGCCCAGGCGTCCGCCCCGGCGGAGAGCAGCTGCACCACCGCAAGGTCGGGCAGCTCGCGCAGCAACGCCGTCGCGTCCGTGCCGCCCAGGAACGGTGGCACCCAGACGCGTACGCCGGCCACCTCGGAGGGCAGCCGGTCGGCGTGCTCGAGGACCTCCACCGTCACGTCCGGGGGCAGCTCGCCCATGAGGTTCAGGCCAGCCTGGTGCGGGATCCATACCTTCACGTCCGCCGACGATAGTCCCCGACGGGGCGGCCGGCGCGGGCACCGCCGCCAACCGGCGTCCGCCGGGCGAGACTCGGCACACCGAGGTTCGCCCCCGGCCCGGACGAGGTATAACGAAGGGTCGGAGGGCCGGCCGGCCTCCACCCCGGCAGACAGGTGCTCGATGACCGACGGCTCCCCCGCCACCCCCCGGCGTCCGATCGCCCCACCTCTGGCGCTCGGCGACCCGGCGCGGCTGCGCGCGCTCGCCGACACCGGGCTGGACGCCGCCCCGGACGAGGCGTTCGACCGGTTCGCCCGGCTGGTCAGCGACCTGCTGGACGCTCCGGTCGCGTTGGTCTCCCTGGTCTCCGCGGATCGGCAGTTCTTTCCGGGCGCGGTCGGGTTGCCGGAGCCCTGGTCGGTGCGCCGGCAGACCCCGCTGAGCCACTCGTTCTGCCAGCACGTGGTGGACATCGAGGTACCGATGGTGCTGCCGGACGCCCGGCTCTACCCCCGCGTCCGGGACAACCTGGCCATCGACGACCTCGGCGTGGTCGCGTACGCCGGGATGCCGCTGACCGACCTCTCCGGCCGGGTGCTCGGCTCGCTCTGCGCCATCGACAGCAAGCCGCGCGCCTGGACCGCCGCGCAACTACGGACGCTGGCCGACCTGGCGGCCGCCTGCTCGTCGGAGCTGCGACTGCGGATCGCGCTCGACGGCGCTCAGGAGGCACGGCGGCGGGTCGTGCAGGCGCACGAGCGGCTGGAGCTGCTGGCCGGGGTGAGCGAGACACTGGCCGGGACGCTGGACGTGGGCACCGCGCTGCGCCGGCTCGCCGCGACGATGGTGCCGCTGCTCGCCGACTGGTGCCTGCTCACCCTCGTCGGGCCGACCGGCATGCCCCGCGAGGTGGTCGCGGTGCACCGCGACCCGGCCCGGACGGCGGACGTCGACCGCTTCGCCGAGCTGCTGCGCACCGGGCTGAGCCCGGAGTCGATCATCCGGGGGGTGCTGCGTACCGGTCAGCCCCAGCTCGGCAGCCCGGCGTCCCTCGCCGACGTGACACGGGGCACCACCAACCCGGAGATGGCGCCGATCGCCGGCCGGCTGGGCATCGCCTCCTACCTGAGCGTGCCCGTACGGGCCGCCGGCGGCACGGTGCTGGGCGCGATCACCCTCGTCAACGCCACGGGGCGGCAGCAGTTCGACGACCGCGACCTGCTCACCGCGGTCGACATCGGCCGCCGGGCCGGGCAGGCGATCGGCAACAGCTCGATGTACGGCGAGCAGCGGCACGTGGCCGAGGTCCTGCAACACAGCATGCTGCCGCGGCTGCCGGTGGTGGGCGAGTTGGAGCTGGCGGCCCGCTACCAGCCGGCGGCCGACCGGGTGGAGGTGGGCGGCGACTGGTACGACGCCTTCGTCCAACCCGACGGCGACCTGATCGCGGCGATCGGGGACGTCGCCGGGCACGACATCGAGGCGGCGGCGACCATGGGCCAGCTGCGCAACCTGGTGCGCGGCAACGCGTTCGGCCGCCCGGACACGGTCGCCGAGCTGATGACCCACCTGGACGGGGCGATGCGCGGCCTGCGGCTGCCGATCGCGGCCACCGCGACGCTGGTCCGGATCTGTCCCCAGAGCGCCGGCGTCCACGAGGTGACCTGGTGCAACGCCGGGCACCCGCCGGCTCTGCTGGTCCGCGCCGGCGGGGCGGTGGAGATCCTCGAAGCGCCGCCGGAGCCGCTACTCGGCCTGGCCCGCCCGTCGCGACGAACCAGCCACTCGACCAGCCTGGCCACCGGCGACACGCTGCTGCTCTACACCGACGGGCTGATCGAACGGCGGGACCGATCCATCGACGAGGGGTTGACCGAGCTGGTGGGCCGGCTGGCCGGGGCGGACAGGCTGCCCCTCGACGAGCTGTGCGACCTCCTGCTCACCTCGATCCGCCACCGCGAGGACGACACCGCACTGCTGGCCGTACGGGCACGGTGAGCAGTCCACCGGCCGCGATCACCGGCGCCCGTCGGATCCCGACGGGCGCGACCGGGCCGTCCGGCGGGCTACCCTGGGCCGGGTGAGAGCCCGTCCCCCGTACCCTCGCATCCGCCGCCTCCGGGTGGCCCTCGCGGCGTCCTGTGCGGCGTTGCTGTTCACCGCGGGTTGCAGCTTCGGCGAACCGGAGCCCGACCCGGCCGGCGAACCGCCGAACCTGCCAACCCCGTCCGCGTCGGCGAGCCCCGGCGGCGCCGGCCAGCAGGCGGTGGCGACCGTGCTCGCCAAGGGTCTGCGGGTGCCCTGGGCCATCGCCTTCCTGCCGGACGGCGGTGCGTTGGTCACCGAACGGGACAACGGCCGGATCCTCCAGGTCGGCCCCGAGTCCGGGCCGGACGGGCTGCGGGTCCGCCCGGTGCAGACGATCCCCGACGTGGCGGCGGCGGGCGAGGGTGGTCTGCTCGGCATCGCCGTCTCCCCCAGCTACGCGCGGGACCGAACGGTCTTCGTCTACTACACGGCCGAGCAGGACAACCGGGTCGCCCGGCTACAGCTCGGCGGGCAGCCCACCCCGATCCTCACCGGCATCCCCAAGGCCAATGTGCACAACGGTGGCGGGCTGGGCTTCGGCCCGGACGGGCAGCTCTACGTCAGCACGGGTGACGCCGGGCAGCGCCCGAACTCCCAGGACGTGAAGAGCCTCGGCGGCAAGATCCTGCGGATCACCCCGGAGGGCAAGCCCGCCGCGGGCAATCCGTACCCCGGTTCCCCGGTCTGGTCACTGGGCCACCGCAACGTCCAGGGCTTCACCTGGGACGCCGCCAAGCGGATGTACGCCGTCGAGTTCGGCCAGAACACGTGGGACGAGATCAACCAGATCACCAAGGGCGGCAACTACGGTTGGCCGGAGGTCGAGGGGCGAGCCGGCGACAAGCGGTACACCGATCCGATCACGCAGTGGGCGACCTCGGACGCATCCTGTTCCGGTCTGGCCGCCACGGACCGGCTGCTCGTCACCGGCTGCCTGCGCGGCAAACGCTTGTGGGTGATGGAGCTGACCGACACCGGTACGCTGCTGGGTCAGCCCAGTGAGCTGCTCACCAACCGGTACGGGCGGCTGCGCGCGGTGGCCGCGGCACCGGACGGGTCGCTCTGGGTGAGCACCTCCAACCACGACGGGCGGGGCAACCCGGCGGGCGACGACGACCGGCTCCTGCGGGTGGTCTTCGCGGGCGGTGACGGCGGCCGCAGCTGACTTCGTCACCATCCGTTCAGGTTTGCCAAGATCCTCCGACGGGCAGGTCAGAATTTCAGCATGGACGGGCAACGCGACGAGCGACACGACGACGCCGGTGACCGGGACGACCCGGTGACCGGCGACGACCGGCGCCGCCCGACGGGCTGGCGGGTCGCTGCCGCCGGCCCGCTGCGCCGCATCGGGCTGATCGTCGCCGTCCTCGCCGTGGCCCTGGCCGGGGCGGTGCTCGGGGTGCTGGCCGGCGGCCGGGTGGACACCGACATCGGGCCGTTCCGGGCCACCCTCAGCATCTCCCCCGCCCGTGACGGCGGCACCACCGTCGACATACCGCCGCTCGGCGCGCTGCTGCTCGACAGCCACGACGGGCCGACCCACCTCACGGTACGGCTGGGCGCACTCGACCAGGGGCGCACCGAGGCGTTGATCGACGACCCCGCCAGCATCAGCCGAGCCAGCCAGAGCGCCGTGGAGGACGTCCGCTCCGGTGTGATGCGGCTCGGCCTGCGGACCGTTGGCGCGTCGGTGCTGGTCACCCTGATCCTGGCCGGCCTGATCTTCCGGAACGTCCGACGGACCGCCTGGGCGGGCGGGCTGGCGCTGCTGGTCACCGCCGGCAGCCTCGGCACGGCGGCGGCCACCCTGCGTCCCCAGGCCATCGAGGAGCCACGCTACGAGGGTTTGCTGGTCAACGCGCCGGCCATCGTCGGTGACGCCCGGAGGATCGCCAACGACTACACCAAGTACGCGGAGCAGCTGCAGCGCCTGGTGGGCAACGTCAGTCAGCTCTACACCACCGTCTCGGCGCTTCCCCTGTTGGAGCCGACCCCGGGCACCACGCGGGTGCTGCACGTCTCCGACATGCACCTCAACCCGACCGGCTGGCAGCTGATCCGGACGGTCGTGGAGCAGTTCGGCATCGACGTGGTGATCGACACCGGGGACATCACCGACTGGGGCAGCGAGCCGGAGGCGTCCTTCGTCGGCTCGATCGGCCTGCTCAAGAAGCCGTACGTCTTCATCCGGGGCAACCACGACTCGGGTCGGACCGCCGCCGCGGTGGCCCGCCAGCCGAACGCGATCGTGCTGAACAACTCGACGACGACCGTCGCCGGGCTGACCATCGCCGGCATCGGCGACCCGCGCTTCACCCCGGACAAGAACACCTCCCCGGCCGGCAGCGGGCTCACCCAGCAGGTGGCCGACCAGGTGATCGGGGCCGGCAACCAGCTCGCCGCGACGGTTCGTCGTTCACCGCAGCCGGTCAACATCGCTCTTGTGCACGACCCGGCGTCGGCCGGGCCGCTCGCCGGCACCTGCCCGCTGGTGCTGGCCGGGCACACCCACTCCCGGCAGGTCTCCAAGCTGCCGCAGGCGCCCGGGCAGCAGCCGACCACGCTGATGGTGGAGGGCTCCACCGGCGGCGCCGGGCTGCGCGGTCTGGAGGGAGAGAAGCCGACCCCACTGTCGATGAGCGTGCTCTACTTCGACCAGCAGAAGATGCTCCAGGCGTACGACACCATCACCGTGGGCGGCACCGGGCAGGCCCAGGTCAACCTGGAACGTCGCCTGGTGGAAAACCCGACCGGCGGCGTCCCCGCCACACCCACGCCCACGCCGACCAGCGGCGTCCCCGCCACACCCACGCCCACGCCGACCGGCTGAGCCGACGCCCGCCAGCGAACCGGCGGGCGCGGACGGGTCAGCGGAGGGCGATGGCGGCCAGGGCGGCGTTGACGATGCTGCCGGGCAGCAGGTCGTGCAACTCGTACAGCTCGGCGACACTGCCGGACTGGCCGAACTCGTCCACCCCGAGCGGCACCGCCGGAGCGCCGAGCGCCGACCCCAGCCAGGCCATCGCGTGCGACGCGGCGTCATGCACGGTCACCACCGGCACCCGGTCGGCGAACGCGGACCGCAGCGCGCCCGGCACGCTGGGCACGGTGGCCGTCCGCACACCCTGGCGCAGGGTTCGCTGCCAGGCGCGGTAGAGCCGGTCCAGCGAGGTCACGTCCACCACGTGCGCGGCGATGCCCTCCTCAGCCAACTCCGCGGCGGCGGCCAGCACCTCGGGCAGCACCGCGCCGGAGGCCGCCAGCTGCACCACCGGGGCGTCGGCCAGGTGCGGGTACGCCTGGTGCGCGTCGACCAGCCGGTACGCCCCGGCCACCACCTGCCGGCGCAGCACCGCGTCGCCGAGCCGGGCACGGGCCGCCTCGAACGGCGCCTGGTCCAGCGGTCGGGTGCTCAACCGGAAGTAGTACGCCCCGTCCTCGGCGGGCGCGGCGGTCGCGGCCGGAGCCGACCCACCGGCGATCTGCCCGAGCGCGTCGCAGAGCAGCCAGTCCAGGCTGCCGGCGTACGCCGGTTCGACGAAGGTTACGCCGGGCAGCTCCAGGCCGACCGAGGCGGTGATGGTGGACTGGTGGGCGCCACCCTCCGGGGCCAGGGTGATGCCCGACGGGGTGCCGGCGACGACGAACCGGGAGCCGGAGTAGGTGCCGTACAGGAACGCGTCCAGGCCGCGCAGCACGAACGGGTCGTAGACCGTGCCCACCGGCAGCAGCGGCTGCCCGGACAGGTCCCACGAAAGGCCGAGCTGGCCCAACAGCAGGAACAGGTTCATCTCCGAGATGCCCAGCTCGATGTGCTGCCCAGCGGGGCTCTCGGTCCAGCGCAGCATCCGGTCCTCGGTCCAGGAACGCTGCTCGGTCGGTGCGAACACCCCGGTCTTGTTGATGAACCCGGCGAGGTTGGTGGAGGTGGCCACGTCCGGGGCGGTGGTCACCAGGTAGCGGCCCACCTCCCGGTCCCGAGCCAGGTCCACCAGCACGCGACCGAAGACCTCCTGGGTGGAGATCGGCTTGTTCGCGCGTACTCCGGTGCTCGCCGGAACGGTGACCCCCAGCGCGCGCTCGCGCGGCGCGCGGGACAGCGCCTCGCGGCGGGCGCCGGCCCGGATGCCGGCCGGTGACGCCGGGTCGAGGCGGTCCCACTCGGTCTCGCGGGTCAACCCCTGCGCGGCACGCAACGTGTCGACCTGCTCCGAGCTGAGCAGCGCGGAATGGTTACGCGGGTTGCCGGCGATGGGCAACCCCCAACCCTTCACGGTGTACGCGAAGACGACGCTGGGCCGGTCGGTGACCGCGTCGCACTGGGCGTACGCGTCGAGCATCGCCTGGAGGTCGTGCCCGCCGAGGTCGGTGACGAGCGGGCCCAACTCCTCGTCGGAGACGTCGGCGATCAGCTGGGTGATGCCGGCCGGAGCGCCGTCCAGGAACTGCTTGCGCAGCGCCGGGCCGGTCAGCCCGAACAGCGACTGGTACTGCTCGTTGGGCATCGCGTCGATCCAGTCGCGCAGCGCCTCGCCACCCGGCCGGGCGTACGCCTCGGCGAGTCGGCGACCGTACTTGACCTCCACGACGTGCCAGCCGGCCGCCTCGAACTGACCCCGCCACTGGTTGATCCGGATGCCGGGGACCACGCGGTCCAGCGACTGGCGGTTGAAGTCGACAAGCCACATGACGTTGCCGAGCCCGGTGGTCGCCGGGTCGGCGACCGCCTCCCAGATGTTGCCCTCGTCCAGCTCGGCGTCACCGATCAGTGCCACGAACCGGGAGTGCGGACGGGCGCCGAAGTGCGCGTTCACGTAACGCCGGGTCGCGGCGGCGAACAGCGGCGCCGCCGCTCCCAACCCGACCGAGCCGGTGGAGAAGTCCACCTCGTCCGGGTCCTTCGTGCGCGACGGGTACGACTGGAGGCCGCCCCGGGCCCGCAGCCGGGGCAGGTAGGACCGGTCCAGGTTGCCGAGCAGGTACTGGATGGCGTGGAACACCGGGGAGGCGTGCGGCTTCACGGCGACCCGGTCCTCGGCGTCCAGGTGCGCGAACCAGAGCGCGGTCATCGCCGTGACCAGGGAGGCGCTGGACGCCTGGTGGCCGCCGACCTTCACCCCGTCGCCGGTGGCGCGGTCATGGTTGGCGGCGTCCACGATCCGGGTGGCGAGCCAGAGCACCCGCCGCTGGATCTCGCCGAGGACATCAAGGTCGTGCTGGGTCACGGTGGCTCCATCCAGGCGTCGCCGTTGACGCCCTCGCGAGGGGTGCGGGGTGGCCGCGTAGTCGACAGGGGGTTGCGGAAGGCCGCCGCCGGGTCGCGGCGGCGGCCTGCTCCGGGTGGGTCTCAGCCCTGGACGCCGAGGCGCTCCAGGATCAGCTCCCGCAGGGTCTTCGCGTCGGCCTGACCCCGGGTGGTCTTCATGACCGCGCCGACCAGGGCGCCGACCGCCGCGACCTTGCCACTGCGGATCTTGTCGGCGATGCCGGGGTTCGCGGCGATCGCCTCGTCCACCGCGGCGGTGAGCGCGCCGGTGTCCGACACGACCTCCAGGCCCCGGTTGGTCATGATCTCGGTGGGCGAGCCCTCACCGTCGACCACGCCCTCCAACACCGTGCGGGCCATCTTGTCGTTGAGCTTGCCGGCGTCGACCAGCCCCTGCAGCTCGGCGACCTGGGCGGGGGTGGCACCGATCTCGGCCAGCTCCACGCCGCTCTCGTTGGCCCGGCGGGACAGCTCACCCAGCCACCACTTGCGGGCCGCGGCCGGGGTGGTGCCGGCGGCCACGGTGGCCTCGATCAGCTCGACCGCGCCAGCGTTCAGCACCGACTGCATGTCCAGGTCGGAGAGGCCCCACTGCTGCTGGAGCCGACGCCGGTGCACCCGGGGCAGCTCCGGCAGGGCGGCCTTCAGCTCGGCGACCCAGGCCGGGTCCGGGGCGATCGGCACCAGATCCGGCTCCGGGAAGTACCGGTAGTCGGTGGCGGTCTCCTTGGAGCGCCCGGGGGTGGTGTCGCCGGTGTCCTCGTGGAAGTGCCGGGTCTCCTGGGTGATCCGGCCGCCCGCGTCCAGCACCGAGGCCTGCCGCAGCATCTCCGAGCGGACCGCCCGCTCCACCGAACGCAGCGAGTTGACGTTCTTCGTCTCGGTGCGGGTGCCCCACTCCTGCCCCGGCAGGTTGAGCGAGGTGTTCACGTCGCAGCGCAGCGAACCCTCCTCCATCCGCACGTCGGAGACGCCGAGGGTGCGGATCACGTCCCGCAGCTCGGTGACGTACGCCCGGGCCACGTCCGGAGCGAGCGCGCCGGTGCCCGGGATGGGCTTGGTGACGATCTCGACCAGGGGGATGCCGGCCCGGTTGTAGTCGACCAGCGACTCGGTCGCGCCCTGGATTCGACCGGTGGCACCGCCGACGTGCAGCGTCTTGCCGGTGTCCTCCTCCAGGTGCACCCGCTCGATCTCGATCCGCACCGTCTCGCCGTTGACCTCGACGTCCAGGTAACCGTCGACGCAGATCGGCTCGTCGTACTGGCTGATCTGGAAGTTCTTCGGCATGTCCGGGTAGAAGTAGTTCTTCCGGGCGAACCGGCACCACTCCGCGATGGAGCAGTTCAGCGCCAGGCCGATCCGGATGATCGCTTCGATGGCCGCCTTGTTGGCCACCGGCAGCGAACCGGGCAGCCCCAGGCAGACCGGGCAGACCCGGGTGTTCGGCTCGCCACCGAAGTCGGTCGGGCAGCCGCAGAACATCTTGGTGTTCGTGCCCAGCTCGACGTGGGTCTCCAGGCCGATCACCGGTTCGTAGCGCGCGACGACCTCGTCGTACGCGGGCAGTGTGGTCGTCATCTGGGCTCCTGCCTCACAGTGCCGGTGGGGTGAACGTGCCGACCGCGGACTCCAGCGCGGCGGCGACCCGGTACATCCGGTCGTCGGCCATCGTCGGGGCCATCACCTGCAGGCCGACGGGCAGCCCCTCGGAGAGGCCGCAGGGCACCGAGATGCCCGGCCCGCCGTACAGGTTGGTCGGAATCGTGTACAGGTCGGCCAGGTACATCTGGTACGGGTCGGCCGTCCGCGCGCCCATCGGGAACGCTACCGACGGGGTGGTCGGCGAGATCAGCGCGTCGACCCGCTCGAACGCGGCGGTGAAGTCCCGCGTGATCAGCGTACGGACCTTCTGCGCCTGCCCGTAGTACGCGTCGTAGTAACCCGACGACAGCGCGTACGTGCCGATCATGATCCGGCGCTTGACCTCGGGGCCGAAACCGGCCTCCCGGGTCAACGACATGACCTCCTCCAGCGACCGGTTGCCGTCGTCGCCGACCCGCAGGCCGAACCGGACGCCATCGAAGCGGGCCAGGTTGGAGGAGCACTCACTCGGGGCGATCAGGTAGTACGCCGGCAGCGCGTACGCGAACGTCGGGCAGGACACCTCGACGATCTCCGCACCCAGCTTCGTGAGGGCGTCCACCGACTCGCGGAACGCGGCCATCACACCCGGCTCGGCACCCTCGCCGACGAACTCGCTCACGATGCCGAGCCGGACACCGGTCAGGTCACCGGTCGCGCCGAGCTTCGCCGCCGCCACCACGTCCGGCATCGGCTGCGGGATCGAGGTGGAGTCACGCGGATCGTGCCCGCCGATCACCTGGTGCAGCAGGGCCGCGTCGAGCACCGTACGGGCGCACGGGCCGGGCGTGTCCAGCGACGAGGAGAAGGCGACCAGCCCGTAGCGGGAGGTGCCGCCGTAGGTGGGCTTCGCGCCCACGGTGCCGGTGACCGCGCCGGGCTGGCGGATCGAGCCGCCGGTGTCCGAGCCGATCGCCAACGGCGCCTCGTACGCGGCCAGCGCGGCCGCGCTGCCACCACCCGAGCCACCCGGGATCCGGCTCAGGTCCCACGGGTTGTGCGTCGGGCCGTACGCCGAGTATTCGGTGGAGGAGCCCATCGCGAACTCGTCCATGTTGGTCTTGCCGAGCATCACCGTGCCGGCTTCGCGCAGCCGCTGCACGATCGTCGCGTCGTACGGCGGGCGCCAGCCCTCCAGGATCTTCGACCCCACGGTCGTCGGCACGCCCCGCGTGGCGAGCACGTCCTTGACCGCGACCGGCACACCGGCCAGCGGGCCCAGCTCCTCGCCGGCGGCCCGGCGCTCGTCCACCGCGCGGGCCGCGGCGAGCGCGCCGTCGGTGTCCACGTGCAGGAAGGCGTGCACCCGGTCGTCGACCGCGGCGATCCGGTCCAGGTGCGCCCGGGTCACCTCGACGGCGGAGGTCTCGCCGCCGGCGACCAGGGCGGCGATCTCCGTCGCGGTCATTCTGGTCAGGTCACTCACGAGGCCACATCCTCACTCAGGATCCGCGGTACGCGGAAACGCTGGTCCTCGGCGTCGGGCGCGCCCGACAGCGCCTCCTGCGGGGTCAGGCACGGCGTGACCACGTCCTCGCGGAAGATGTTGGTCAGCGGCACCGAGTGCGAGGTCGGCGGGATGTCCTCGGCGGCGACCTCGCCGACCTGGGCGACCGCCTGGAGGATCACGTCGAGCTGGCCGGCGAACGTGTCCAGCTCCTCCTCGGTGACGGCGAGCCGCGACAGGCGCGCCAGGTGCGCGACCTCCTCGCGGGAGATGGCGGCCATCCGTGCCCCCTTCTGATGTCCTGCTGGTCGGGCGGTGTGCCGGCCGCGCGACGGGTGGAGCGTGACGCGCGGTGACCGGAGCGAGTCTATTGTTCCGCTCCGGTGCCGCGTTCCCGACTCCCCCTCCGCCGGCCCTCCTGTCGTGTCGGCGGGCGGGTCAGCGGGTGGTGCGGCGACCGGCGTCCGGCTCCGGGTGGCCGCCGGTCGGGCGGACCGGCCGGTACCGGGCCAGCCAGGTGACCAACTCCTCGGCCGGCATGGGACGGGCGTAGAACCAGCCCTGCGCGGCGTCGCAGCCGGCGGCGTGCAGCATCCGCCAGGTCCGCTCGTCCTCCACGCCCTCGGCGACCACCCGCAGCCCCAACGCGCCGGCCAGCTCGATCATCGACCGGACGATCGCCGCGTCGTCGGCGTCGTCGGCCATGCCGAGCACGAACGACCGGTCCACCTTCACCTCGGAGAGCGGCAACCGGCGCAGGTGCTGCAGGGAGGAGTAGCCGGTGCCGAAGTCGTCCAGCGCGATGGCCACCCCGATCCGGTGCAGCTGGGAGATGGTGGCCAGCACCCGGCGGGGGTCGGCCATCAGGGCACCTTCGGTGATCTCCACCTGTAGCCGGTCGGCCGGCACCTCGTAACGGGCCAGCCGGTCGGCGATCTGGTCGGCGATCTCGCCGGTGTGCAGGTCGCGCACGCTCACGTTCAGCGCCGCGCGCAGGCCGATGCCGGCCGCCGACCACTTGGCGAGTTGCTCCACCACGTCGTCGACCACCCGACGGGTGAGCAGCCGCATCACCGCGCTCTGCTCGGCGACCCGGATGAGTTCCTCCGGGTCGACCATGCCCCTGCGTGGGTGCCGCCAGCGCAGCAGGGCCTCGACGCCGACCACCTCGCCGGTCGCGATGGCG
The DNA here is from genome assembly GCF_050936255.1 of Micromonospora sp. CA-259024. Lineage (NCBI taxonomy): Bacteria > Bacillati > Actinomycetota > Actinomycetes > Micromonosporales > Micromonosporaceae > Micromonospora > Micromonospora sp. CA-259024. Next base: position 4,284,862 of record NZ_JBNJND010000001.1, read on the forward strand.
ATCTGCGGCTGGTAGTACATGGTGATTTCCCCGGCGTCGCCGGCCGCCTCACCGTCGGCGTGCGCCCACCCGGTCGGTTCGAGCGGTTCGGCCGGGCTGCCGGGCCCGACGTCGCGCCGCGGCCCGGGGCCGCCGTCGGCCACCGCGGGCACGGCACTCCCGTTCGACGACCGCCGACCGTTCCCGGCCCCGGCGCGTCGCTCCCGGGCGGGGCCGGGCCGGGTGTCGGTGACCGTGGCCCGGGCGTTGCGGCCCCGGATCGGGTCGGCTCCGGTGGCGATCCGGTTGATCAGCTCATCGGCGTGCACCGCTTCGGCGTCGATGCGCCGACGGCGTCCCCACCGCCGGCCACCGGCCGGCGGCGCCGTGGCGATCGTCGGCGCCGGGTCCGCATGGGGCGCGGCCTCGCCCGCGTCTGGGGTGGGCAGCGCCGCGCCGTCACCACCACGCACCTCCGCTGTCGCGGCGAGGGGTACGTCGGTCAGGCCCACCGGCTCGACGTCGCGCAGCCCGTCGGTCGACGGGCTGGACTCCAGCACCCAGCGCAGGTCGGCGAGGAGACCGAGTCGCTCGGCCGAGTTGTGGTCGGACTCGGGGGCGTAGACGGCCACCGTGTCGTTGCGATGCTTGGCGTCGTACATCGCCACGTCGGCGTGGCGCATCAGGGTGGCGAAGTCCTCGCCGTGCTCGGGGAAGAGGGCGATCCCGATCGAGCCACCCACATCCAACGGCAACCCGTCCAGCGGCACCGGCTCGGCCAGCGCCTGGACCACCCGGTCGGCCAGCTCACGCGCCTGACCGACGTCGGTCAGCCCGGTCATCACGATGGCGAACTCGTCGCCGCCGAGCCGGGCGATCATCTGTGGTCGGGGCTGCACGTCGGTGAGCCGGGCGCTGACCTCGACCAGCAGCCGGTCGCCCACGGCGTGCCCGAGGGCGTCGTTGACGTTCTTGAAACGGTCCAGGTCGATCAGGAGCAGCGCCAGCTGCCCGTCGGGTTCGCCGCGGGCCGTCCGTTCGGCGTGCAGGTGCACCTGCTCGGCCACCTCGGCGAGCAGGGCCTTGCGGTTCGGTAGCCCGGTCAGCGGGTCGGCGGCGGCGAGGTGCTGCTGTTCGACGGTCAGTCGGGCCATCCGGTAGACCGCGAAGAGTGGCACCAGCACCAGCGGGATCAGCGCCGCGCTGACCCGCGCTGCGGCGACGAGCACCGGGGCGAGCAGCAGCAGTGAACCGGTGGAGAGCAACTCGAAGCCGAGGCCCTGGCGGAGGGTGGGCCACCACCGGTCCCCGAAGCGCAGCCGCACCGCCCAGCTGACCAGCCCGTAGTTGACGACGAACCACGCCACCGTGGCGCCGCCGATGACGGCCACGTCGGTCCAGTGCAGCCGACCGCCGGAGAAGATGGTGCCGGGCCCGAGCTGGATGACCCCGTACGCGGCGGCGAGGGCGCACGCGTACTGGCCGACGTTGAACGCCGTCCGCCACGCCGCGTGCCGCATCCGCCAGCCCGAGACGACCACCCCCACCGCCTGCACCACCACGGCCGGGCCGAGGCCCCAGCCGAGCAGGATCGCGAAGGTGAAGCAGGTGGACGGGAACACCGCCGAGGTCTGCCGGCGACCCGGCGGGACGAACGGGCGGGCGTCGCAGACCACGGCGAGCGCGGCCATCGTCCAGAACGCCACCGGCAGCCGGGACACCTCGCTGGGGAGCGTCGCGAGTGGAACGGCGGCGGTCAGCGCCGCGACCACCAGGATGCCGACGACGAAGGCGGCGAACGGTGCCACCCGTCCCGGGGGGAGCGAGTTGCGCGGGTCGGCGACCTCCACCACACCTCCCGACCGACCGTCGGCGTGCCGGTGCGCACGCCGTGCACCAATGAAACGCCCTCGGCCCCGGGTTTCCCGGTATGACAGTCACGAATCGGTCGTAGTCGTAATTAAGTTGGTATGCGCGGCCAGTCGCCGAATCGAGCCGCCAGCCGGGTCAGCCGCCCAGCTGGGCGACCTCCCGTGCGGCGTCCGGACCCTGGTCGAGCAGCAGCCGGAACCCGTCCTCGTCGAGCACCGGCACCTTGAGGCTGGCCGCCTTGTCGGCCTTGGACCCGGGGTTGTCCCCCACGACCACGAAGCTCGTCTTCTTGGAGACCGACCCGCTGACCTTGCCACCCCGGGTCTCCACGGCCTCGGCTGCCTGGTCCCGGGAGAAACCGGCGAGCGTGCCGGTCACCACCACCGTCAACCCCTGCAACGGGCGCGGCCCCTCGTCGATCACGTCCTCCGCCATCCGTACGCCGGCCTCGGCCCACTTGCGGACGACCTCGCGGTGCCAGTCCACCGCGAACCACTCCCGGAGGCTGGCGGCTATGGTCGGCCCGACCCCGTCGACTGAGGACAGCTCCTCCTCCGTGGCCGCGTCGATGGCGTCCATCGAGCGGAAGTGCCGGGCGAGCGCCCGGGCCGCGGTGGGGCCGACGTGCCGGATGGAGAGTGCCACCAGCACCCGCCACAGCTCGCGCTCCCGGGCGACCGCCAGATTGTCCAGCAACTTGACCGCGTTGCTGCCCAGGGTGCCGTCCTTGTTGACGAAGAACGGGGACCGGGACAGCTGCTCGGCGTCGAGCTGGAAGAGGTCGCCCTCGTCGGTGATGATCTGCGCGTCCAGCAGTGCCCCGGCGCCCTTGTAGCCGAGCACCTCGATGTCGAACGCGCCCCGGCCGGCGAGGTGGAACACCCGCTCCCGCAGCTGCGCCGGGCAGCTGCGGGTGTTGGGGCAGCGGATGTCGACGTCGCTCTCCTTGGCAGGGGCGAGCGGGGTGCCACAGGACGGGCAGGTGGTGGGCATCACGAACGGACGGGCGTCGGCGGGACGCAGGTCGACGACCGGGCCGAGCACCTCGGGGATCACGTCGCCGGCCTTGCGCAGCACCACCGTGTCGCCGATCAGCACGCCCTTGCGCTCCACCTCACGGGCGTTGTGCAGGGTGGCCTGGGCGACCGTCGAGCCCGCCACGTGCACCGGCTCCAGCACGGCGAACGGGGTGACCCGGCCGGTGCGCCCGACACCGACCTCGATGTCGAGCAGCTTGGTGGTGACCTCCTCCGGCGGGTACTTGAAGGCGATCGCCCAGCGCGGGGCGCGACTGGTCGACCCGAGTCGACCCTGGATGGAGACCGGGTCGACCTTGACCACCACGCCGTCGATCTCGTGCTCGACGTCGTGCCGGTGCTCGGCGTAGTAGGCGATGTATTCCGCCACACCGGCCAGATCTGGGACGACCCGCCACCGGTCGCTGGTCGGCAGCCCCCACGCCTTCAGCGCCGCGTACGACTCGGACTGGGCCGTGGGTTGGAATCCCCGGCGGGCGCCGATGCCGTGCACCACCAGGCGCAGTGGTCGGGAGGCGGTGACCCGTGGGTCCTTCTGCCGCAGGCTGCCCGCGGCGGCGTTGCGGGGATTGGCGAAGGGCGCCTTGCCCTGCTCCACCAGACCCGCGTTGAGGTCGGCGAACGCGGCCACCGGGAAGTAGATCTCCCCCCGCACCTCGAGGAACTCGGGCACGTCGGGGAACTCGTCGGACGGCGTGAGCTGGCCGGGCACGTCCCGGATGCTGCGCACGTTGGCCGTGACGTCCTCACCGGTGCGGCCGTCACCCCGGGTGGCCGCCCGGACCAGCCGGCCGCCCTCGTAGGTCAGGTTGATCGCCAGCCCGTCGACCTTCAGCTCGCACAGATAGGGCACCAGACCACCGGCGTCCCGCTCGACCCGTTCGGCCCACGCTGCCAACTCCTCGTCGGCGAAGGCGTTGTCCAGCGAGAGCATCCGCTCGGCGTGGGTGACCGGGGTGAAGTCCGTGGAGAAGGTGCCGCCCACCCGCTGGGTCGGCGAATCGGGCGTGCGCAGCCCCGGAAACTCCTCCTCCAGTGCCTCCAGCTCGCGCAGCTGCCGGTCGAACTCGGCGTCGGCGATGGTCGGCGCGTCCAGCACGTAGTAGCGGTATTGATGCTCGGTCAAGTCACGGCTGAGGGTGGCGTGCCGCTCGCGCGCCTGCGGCGGCGGCTCCACGCCGGCCGCCGCCTCCTGAGCCGGGCTGACCTGCTGACCGATCTGCTCCTCGGACACCCCGCCACCTTCGGACACGCCTGCGACCTCCCTGATCACGCTACTCCGGCACGGTATCGGGCCGGGCTGACAATCCGTCGCCCACCCGCGCTCGCAGCGACGTCGCCTCCGGCGCATTTCGTGATCACGTGATGCTCAGCAGTCGTCGACGGGCCAGTCCAGTTACTCCGCATCAGGTGATCGAGACTGACGGAGTGCTGCCGGGCGCGGTGGACCGTGGCGTGCGAGGATCGCCGGACGAAGCGGCCCGCGTGTCGCACGGAGGCGGAGGTACCGATGCCCGAGGCGCTGCTCTGGGCGGTGGCGATCCTGCTGGCGGTGGCCGCCGGCTGGGCGTGGAACAGTTGGCGACACCGGGTGACCAGCCGACGTGCGGGCACCCGGCCGGGCCGGGGCACCACGGCGCGTACCGGCGGCCGTCGTCCCGCCCCGCCCCGGCCACGCGGCGCCGACCGGCCCGCCACGTCGCGCCCGCACGGCGCCGATCGGCCGACCGCCAAGCCCCGCTCGCGCGACACCGACCGGGCGTCCGGTGCCCCGGCGCCGGGCGAGATCTGGTGGGCCGACGTGCCGTACGCCGACGGCAGCGGGTCGAAGGTGCGGCCCTGTCTGGTGCTGCGCGCCGACTCCCGGGGCGCCGACGTCCTGAAGATCACCAGCCAGGACAAGAGCGACCGGGACGACCACGTGCGGATCCCCACCCGGGACTGGGACCCCGGTGCCGAGCACGACAGCTATCTGAGCCTCACCGAGCCGACCCGGATCAGCTCGGCCGCCTTCGCCGACCGTGCCGGCCACTGCGACCCCGAGCTGTGGCGCAAGGTCCGCAGCCTGCGCCACCTGCCCACCAGCTGACCGTCCGGCCGGCCGACCACCGACCACCGACGGCCGACGGCCGACGGCCGACCACTGCGATGATCGACTCGGGTTACCGGAACCCGGGGTGTCCGCGGCCCAGCAACGCCGCGCCTTCCGGGAAACCGAGTCGATCACGCTGGCTGTCCCGGCCGGCCGACCAGGCAGACCAGGCCGAGGGGCGGGTCAGCTCGGCGGGCCGGCGACGGGCGGGACAGCGACGGCAGGCCAGGGACCGAGGGTCAGTCCCAGGCGGCGCCGAGCGCGGCGAGCTGGTCGGCGTACTCGATGCGGTCGACCCACCCGGACGGCCAGGCGGCCATCCCGACGGCCGCGCCCACGAACGCGCCGGCCAGAGCGGCGATCGAGTCGGAGTCGCCGGCGGTGGTCGCACCCCGGGCCAGCGCCGCGACCGGGTCGTCGGCATGTCGTACGGCGCAGAGCAGCGCGGTGGCCAGCGCCTCCTCGGCCACCCAGCCCTCACCGGTGACCCGGCACGGGTCGCCGCTGTCGCCCGGCTGCCCCAGAGCGTTCGTCAGTCGGCGCAGCACCGCCAGGCACTCGTCCCAGCCCTGCGCGATGAACGCCTCCGGGGTGCGGGCCCCGGCACGCCGCCAGAGGTCGCCAAGCCACTGCTCCCGATATACCAGACGCTGGGCCAACGCCCGCTCGGTGAGAACCGCCGGAAGCTCCGGCAGCGCGGCACCCCCGCGCAGGGCGCGGACTGCGTACGCGGTCAGCTCGCTGGCGGCGAGCCCGGTCGGGTGGCCATGGGTCAACCCGGCCTGCAACTGGGCCAACCCGGCCAGCGTGTCCAGGTCCACGTCGAGCAACCCGACCGGCGTGACCCGCATGTTGGCCCCGCACCCCTTCGACCCGACCACGGTCGCGTCCTGCCAGCGCAGCCCACGGCTCAGCTCGGCGCAGGCGCGCAGGCAGGTCATGCCCGGGGCGCGGTTGTTGTCCGGGCTGATCGCCCAGGCCAGGAAGCGCGCCCGCAGCAGCGGCTCCACCGCCTCCGGGGTGAGCGACGGGGCCTCGTGCAGCGCCCAGCCCACCGCCAGCGCCATCTGGGTGTCGTCGGTGACCAGCGCCGGCTCGCCGGACAGCTCACGCGGACCGGTCGGGCCGTACCGGCGCTCGATCTCGGCGACGGTCAGGAATTCGGTCGGCTTGCCCAGCGCGTCACCGTAGGCGAGGCCGAAGAGCGAGCCGGAGGCACGCAGCACAGAGGTGTGGATCACGGCGGCCATGATGCCCGGCCGCCGCAACCGATGCCAGGCTCAGTCCCAGCAGAGGCAGAACGGGTGACCCGCCGGATCCGCGTAGACCCGGAAACCCTCACCCTCACCGGGCAACCGTCGGGCGCCGAGCGCGAGCGCCGCCTTCTCGGCGGCCTCGATGTCGTCCACCGTCACGTCGAGGTGGAACTGCTGTGGACGCTCCGGATCGGGCCAGGCCGGCGGCCGCAGGTTGAGCGCCCGCTGAAAGGCGAGGCGCGGCTGGTGCCCGGGCGGGCCACCCAGCACCACCCACTCGTCGCCGTCGGACTCACCCCCGGCGAGCGGCACCCCGAGCAGCTCGGCATAGAACGCCGCCAGCGCCCGCGGATCCGGGCAGTCGATCACCACTGAACGCAGCTGTCCAATCATGACCGTCATCCTGCCCACCAGGTACGACAGGAAACCTCAGTCCTCGGCGAACCGCCGGCCGGCGTCCCGACAGGCGGCGAGCACCGCCCGCGCGTACTGCGGGGTGGCACCGGCGAGACCGCAGGCCGGCGTGACCACCACCTGCTGAGCGAGCTGCCGACGGGGAAAGCCGAGGCGGTCCCAGAGCTGGCGTACCCGGTCGGCGATCTGCGCGGAGGTCGGCGCGCCGCTGGCCGGCGGCCGGGTCTGCGCGGCTCCGGCCAGCAGCCCGAGGCCGGCGTCGATGGCCTCGCCCAGCGGGTCCAGCTCGGTGACGAGGTCCAGGTCGAGGGCGACCGCGACCGCGCCGGTGGAGCGGATCAGCTCCAGCGGCACGTCCGGGGCGCAGCAGTGCACCACCGTCGGTACGCCGACCGCCTCGACGACCGTGCGCAGCAGCGCCGCCGCGTCCACCGACTCGACCGCCCGGTACGCGCCCAGCCCACTCTCGGTCGGCACCCGCCCCGCCAGCACGGTCGGCAGCGACGGTTCGTCCAACTGGAGCAGCACCGACGCCCGGGGCAGCCGCCGGGCCACCGCCGCGACGTGCGCACGCAGCCCCTCGGCGAGGGAGCCGGTCAGATCGCGGACCGCGCCGGGGTCGCGCAACAGGCGGCCACCGATCGGCAACTCCAGGGAGGCGGCCAGCGTGAGCGGGCCCCCGGCCTGCACCTTGATCGGCCCGGCGTACTCCTCGGCCTGCTCGGCGAGCTGGTCCAGGTCGCGTTCCATCAGGTCACGGGCCCGGCGCAGGTCACGACCCGGGCGCGGGGCGACCCGCCACCGCCCGGCGTACAGCTCGACGGGCAGCTCGACGAGCAGCCCGGCGGACCGGCCGATCATGTCCGCGCCGGGACCACGTGCCGGCAGCTCGGGCAGGTGGGGCAGCTCGGGCAGCTCACCGAGAACCACCCGCTGTGCCTCGCCGATGTCGGTGCCGGGCAGCGAACCAATTCCGGTTGCCGCGCCGGCCGGCCAGGGCCACGCCTGATCTGTCACGGCCGAAGGCTATCCCGCGAACACCCAGGCCGCGTGGTCAGGCGGTGATGGTCGCGGAACCGAGGACCACGTCGCCGGCCGGGTCCGGCCGGTACGCCACCACGGCCTGGCCGGCGGCGACACCGCGTACCGGCCGGCGCAGCTCGGCGTGCAGCAGGTCGCCGTCGAGGGCGACGGTCGCCGGCACCACGGAGCCGTGCGCGCGCAGCTGCACCTCGCACTCCACCGGGACGTCCGGGCGTGCGCCGCCGGTCCAGACCGGACGAACGGCGCGGACCTCGGACACCTCCAGTGCCTCGGCAGGGCCGACGGTCACCGTGTTGGTCTTCGGCGTGATGGAGAGCACGTAGCGTGGGCGCCCGTCCGGGGCGGGCCGGTCCAGGTGCAGGCCGCGACGCTGCCCCACCGTGTACGCGTACGCCCCGGTGTGGCTACCGACCACCGCGCCGGTGCTCGCGTCCACCACGTCGCCCGGTGCCTCGCCGAGCCGGCCGGCCAGGAAGCCCCGGGTGTCGCCGTCGGCGATGAAGCAGATGTCGTGCGAGTCCGGCTTGTCGGCCACCGCCAGGCCACGCTCGGCGGCCTCCGCGCGGACCTGCGCCTTGGTCGAGTCGCCGAGCGGGAACATCGACCGGTGCAGCTGCTCGCGGGTGAGCACGGCCAACACGTACGACTGGTCCTTCGCCACGTCGACGCTGCGTCGCAGCAGCCCGTCCGGGCCGAGCCGGGCGTGGTGGCCGGTCACCACCGCGTCGAAGCCCAGGGCCACCGCCCGGTCCAGCACCGCCGCGAACTTGATCTTCTCGTTGCAGCGCAGACAGGGGTTCGGCGTACGGCCGGCGGCGTACTCGGCGACGAAGTCGTCCACCACGTCCTCGTGGAACCGGTCGGCCATGTCCCAGACGTAGAACGGGATGCCGATCACGTCGGCGGCCCTCCGGGCGTCCCGGGAATCCTCCAGGGTGCAGCAGCCGCGCGCCCCGGTCCGATAGGTCTGCGGATTTCGGGCCAGCGCCAGGTGCACGCCGGTCACGTCGTGCCCGGCCGCCACCGCCCGCGCCGCCGCCACGGCCGAGTCAACCCCGCCCGACATCGCCGCCAGAACCCTCACCGGCCCACTCCCTTCCCCCACACGCGTTCCCCCCACCACAACCCTATCCACCAACCCCGCAAACCCCCGACCACCCGCCCACCCCACCCCCGCACCCCGTCGGGTCAACCCCTGAGGGACGGAGTTCCGCGCACCCGCCCACGCGATCTTGCGGTTTCTGCTGCGACAAATGCCACATACGGCACGAATGACCGACCGAAAGTGCAAGATCGCGAGGCGGGGAGGGGGCGGGGCGGGGCGGGCGGGAGCGCGGGGGACGGTTAGCGGGGGGTGCGGAGGGCTGCGGCTCGGCGGGCTCGGTCCACCGCTGCGGGGAGCGCGGCTATCAGGGCATCGACGTCGGCCTGGGTGCTCGTGTGGCCCAGCGAGAAGCGCAGCGAGGAGCGGGCGCGGTCGTCGTCGGCGCCCATCGCCAGCAGCACGTGCGACGGCTGGGCCACCCCCGCCGAGCAGGCCGACCCCGTCGAGCAGGCAATGCCCTGGGCGTCGAGAAGGAGCAGCAGAGCGTCCCCCTCACAACCCGGGAAGGAGAAGTGCGCGTTGCCGGGCAGCCGGTCGGTCGGGTCACCGTTGTAGATCACCTCGGGGACCGCCCGGCGGACCCGCTCGATCAGGTCGTCCCGGAGCGCTGCCACCCGGGCCGCGTACTCCTGCTGGCCTTTCACGGCCGCCTCGACGGCGACCGCGAAGGCGACGATGCCGGCGGTGTCCAGGGTGCCGGAGCGGACGTCGCGTTCCTGGCCGCCGCCGTGCAGCAGCGGCGTGGCCGCCACGTCCCGGGCCAGCAGCAGGGCGCCCACCCCGGCTGGGCCACCCAACTTGTGCCCGGTGACGGTCAGCGCGGCGACCCCGCTGGCACCGAAGTCGACGGGCACCTGACCGACCGCCTGGATGGCGTCGGTGTGGAACGGGACGCCGTGTTCGGCGGCGACGGCAGCCAGCTCGGCGACCGGTTGGACGGTGCCCACCTCGTTGTTCGCCCACATCGCGGTCACCACCGCCACCCGGTCGGCGTGCGCGGCCAACTCGGCGCGCAGGTCCTCCGGGTCGAGCCGACCGGCGGCGTCCACTGGCAGCCAGCCGACCTCGGCACCCTCGTGCTGGACCAGCCAGTCGACCGCGTCCAGTACCGCGTGGTGCTCGACAGAGCTGGAGACCACCCTCCGGCGGTCCGGACCGGCCCCGCGGCGGGCCCAGAAGATGCCCTTGACCGCGAGGTTGTCGCTCTCCGTGCCACCGCCGGTGAAAATCACCTCAGACGGCCGGGCGCCCAGGACCGCCGCCACCCGCTCGCGTGACTCTTCGACCCGGCGGCGGGCGCGCCGACCCGCCGCGTGCAGGGAGGACGCGTTGCCGACCTCGCGGGCGGTGGCGACGTACGCCTCCAGTGCGTCATCGAGCATCGGAGTCGTCGCCGCGTGATCCAGGTATGCCATCACCGTCCAGCCTACGGCCGACACCTCGGGGACCGGATGCCGGAGGGCGCTCCGGGCATCGGCGCCCGCACGGAACTGGCGCGACTCGGTGAGGGCCGGCCCGGCCGGGGTGGGCCTCCCCGTCGCTACCGGTCGCGGTCAGCGGTCGCCCTGGTCCAGCTCCCGGCGGCGGCCAAGGGGGACGCCCTGGTTCTCCAGGGCGGCCAACTGCATCCGCAGGTAGCGAATCTCCCGCGCGTCCCGGGGTACTAGGAGATCTGGCTCATCAATCCGACGACGATGGAGATGTTCCCGGTCGGCACCGTGGGTGGTAGACCCGATGCCCTGCTGCCGCTACCCCCTGACGGGCTGATCGGCAGGCCGGCTCAGCTCCCCGGCCCGCCGATCAGCTCTCACGAAAAGGAGTGGCCGCCCAGGTTCTGGGCGGCCACTCCCTCGTCGTGCGGTGCCGGCGTACCGGCAGGGGTCACTTGCGCTTGCGGATCTCCTCGGCGGCCTGCGGGACGACCTTGAACAGGTCGCCCACCACGCCGAAGTCGGCCAGCTCGAAGATCGGGGCCTCGCCGTCCTTGTTGACCGCGACGATGGTCTTCGAGGTCTGCATGCCGGCCCGGTGCTGAATGGCACCGGAGATGCCGAGCGCGACGTAGAGCTGCGGGGAGACCGTCTTGCCGGTCTGGCCCACCTGGAACTGGTGCGGGTAGAAGCCGGAGTCGACGGCCGCCCGGGACGCGCCCACGGCGCCGCCGAGCAGGTCGGCCAGCTCCTCGACCAGCTTGAAGTTGTCCGCGTTGCCGACACCGCGACCACCGGAGACGACCACGCCGGCCTCGGTCAGCTCGGGGCGGGGGCCCTTCTGCTCGGCGACCCGCTCGACGACCCTGGCCAGCTTGTCGGCATCGGTGACCGACACGGTGAGCTGCTCGATCGCCGGGGTGGCGGCGGCCGGGCTCGGGGTGACCGAGTTGGGCCGGACGGTGACCAGCGGCAGGCCCTTGGTGACCTTGGACTTGACGATGGTGGAGCCGGCGAAGGCGATCTGGGTGGCGGTGCCGTCGGCGGCCAGGCCGACCACGTCGGTCAGGATGCCGTTGTCGAGCTTGACGGCGAGCCGGGCGGCGATCTCCTTGCCCTCCTGGGCCGACGCCAACAGCACGGCGGCCGGCTCGACCCGCATGACCAGTTCGGCCAGCACGGTGGCCTTGGGCGCCACCAGGTAGCCGTCGATCTCGTCACCCTCGGCGGCGTAGATCTTCTCCGCGCCGTACTCGCCCAGTTTGGCGCTCAGCGCCTCCGCGGCGCCGGCGCCGCCGAGCACCACCGCGCTCGGGGTGCCCAGCTCGCGGGCGAGGGTGAGCATCTCCAGGGTGACCTTCTTGACGCCGAATTCCTTGGTGGCTTCGACGACGACGAGAACCTCAGACATGTCCAGACCCGCTCTCACACGAACTTTTCGGTGGCGAGGAACTCGACCAGCTTCACGCCGCCCTCGCCCTCATCGGTGACCTTGGTGCCGCCGGAGCGCGGCGGACGCTTGGTGTGCTCGACCACGGCGCTGGTGGCACCGTCGAAGCCCACCTCGGTGGTCGCGACGCCGAGGTCGGCGAGGGAGAGCGTCTGCACCGGCTTCTTCTTGGCGGCCATGATGCCCTTGAAGGAGGGGTAGCGCGGCTCGTTGATGGTGTCCCAGACGGAGACCACGGCCGGGGTGGAGGCGGTGACCACCTCGTAGCCCTCCTCGGTCTGCCGCTCGACGGTCAGCGTGGCGCCGTCGACGGTGAGCTTGCGGGCGCCGGTGAGCGCCGCGACCCCGAGCCGCTCGGCGATCATGTGCGGCATGACCTGGACCCGGCCGTCGGTGGACTCGGCGCCGCAGATCACCAGGTCGGCGTTGAGCTGGCCGAGCGCGGCGGCGAGCACCTTCGAGGTGGCCACCGCGCAGGAACCGTGCAGGGCGTCGTCCACCACGTGCACAGCCTTGTCCGGGCCCATGGAGAGCGCCTTACGGATCGACTCGGTCGCCCGGTCCGGACCCATGGTCAGGATGGTGACCTCGCCGCCGTGCGCCTCCTTGATCTTCAGCGCCTCCTCGATGGCGTACTCGTCCATCTCGTTGATCACGTTGTTCGCCGAACCGCGGTCGACGGTGTTGTCGTCATTGCGCAGGTTGCGGTCCGCGCCCGAATCAGGCACCTGCTTGACGAGTACGACGATATTCATCGCGCTTCGACGACCCTCCTGTGTGGTGTTGCGATTCGCTCGCCCGGTATGGGGCGCAGCGTCGCGCGTCGGTCGACGCCAGGTCAACCGCGGGCTGCTGTGCAGTTGCCCACGGCGCAATGTTACCTGCCAGTAGCTTGCGCTCCCGAAGCGCTCCGAGTGACACAGCTCACCGGCGCGGCCCGGTCAGGCCGGCTCGGCCAACGCGCCCCGGATCTGGTCGATGGCCGCCGCCTCGGCGGGCGCGACCCCGTCGTGCGCCCGGGCCACCCGGTCCGCCGCGGTCAACACCACCGAGCGGTACGCCTCCACGTCCCGCGGTGACTTCTCGCGCAGGATCCGCACCGCCTGACGCAGCGCCGGCAGCACCACCGACTCGATCTCCAACTGCGAGTCCCGGGGAAGCCGGGGCAGCGGACCGGTGGTCAGCGCCTCCTTGACCGTTCCGCTGGCGTCGGCGAGCGCATCGGACGCGGCGACGCTCTCCCGAATCACCCCCAGCACCCCCGGGTCGGCGTTGGAGACCAGGAAGACAGCGCCGAAGGCGCCGGTCTTGAGGGTCAGCCGCTCCTCGTCCGTCAACCGCTGCTCCATGATCACGGAGTGTAGACGTACGGGGTGGTGGTGGTGACCGCGACGAGGCCGAGTCGCTGCAGGATCGGCCGGCTGTCCTCGGAGGCGTCGACCTGCAACAGCGTCCGGCCCCGCTGGTCGGCCAACCGCGCCCGGTACGTGACCAGTGCCCGGTAGATGCCCTTACGGCGCCACTGCGGCAGCGTGGAACCACCCCAGAGGGTGGCGAAGCCGGTGTTCCGCGGGAAACGCACCCAGCCGGCGCTCACCACCGTCCCGTCCGCCTCGGCCACCACCACGGTGATCGAGTGCGGGTCGGCGTCGATCTCCTTGGCCAGCCCCCACACGAGGTGCGAGCGGTCCTCCTGCCAGACCTCCTCCTCCATGGCGGCGATCCGCTCCAGGTCGGCTCGGGAGGTCACCTCACGCAGGCGTACCCCCTCGGGGGCGACCGGCAGCGCGGCGGCCAGCGGCGCGACCGGGCCGATCACGACGGTCTCCCGGTCCTGCGCCACGAAGCCGGCGGCGCGCAGGCGGTCCGCCAGGTCCGCCGGTTCGTCGTGCTCGTTGAGCTTCCACTCCACCGACTCGCCACGCTCGCGGAACAGCTCCACCTGCCGGGCGATCAGCTCATCCAGCGCGTCGCCGGTCAACCCGCCCAGGTCGCGGTAGGTGAGGAACCCACCGGCGTCGAGCCCGAAGATCCGGACCAGCGGCCCGTCCCGCTCCACCGTCACCCCGGCCGGGACCGGATCCGGGGTCTCCGGACGGAGCTGGTTGTCGTAGGCGGTACGCAGCGTCATCACGTCAAGGTCGGTCACCGGCTCAGGCTAAGCCGCAGGACAAGCGGATAATCTCCCAGCGTGTGGGAAGCGATCAGGCGGTGGTTCGACCCCGCCGAGCTGCGCTCGGTCGGCGAACCGCCGGACTACCGGTTCTCCCTGGCCAACGAACGGACCTTCCTCGCCTGGCTACGCACCGGGCTGGCGCTCATCGGCGGCGGGCTGGCCGTCGCGCAGTTCCTCCCACCCCTGCCGATGAGCCACCTGCGGGAGCTGATCGCGGTCGCGCTGCTGCTACTCGGCGGCGCCGTCGCGATCCGCGCGGTGGACCACTGGGCACGCACCGAACGAGCCATCCGGCTCGGTCAGGAGCTGCCCGCGTCCCGGTTTCCCGCCATCCTCGCACTCGCCGTCTGCGCCGGCGCGGTGCTGCTGGTGGTCGCCGTCCTGGTCCGGGCGATCGGCGGGCGGTGAGCACCGGACGCGACCCGGGGCTGCAACCGGAGCGGACCCGGCTGGCCTGGCGGCGCACCCTGCTCACGCTGACCGTGGTGACCGCGCTCGCCGTCCGGCTCGCGTCGACGGGCGACCCGACCGGGGCGCTGATCGCCGGCGTCACCGTGCTCCTGTGGGGCGCCCTGCTGGCTCTCGGTTGGCCCCGGAGCACCGGCACCGGTCCGGCCCGCACCGGGGGCCGAACTCTGCCCCTGGTCGCATCGGGCACCGTGGTGCTCGCGCTACTGGGAGTGCTACTGGTGCTCCGCGGACTGGGATGACGGGACTCGGTGCGCCATGATTGCTCAATGGCCCGGCTTTACGTTCTTCTCTTCCTGGTGCAGATCGCCCTCGCCGTCTGCGCGCTGATCAGTTGTCTCTCCGCCGAGGAGGGCCAGATCCGCGCACTGCCCCGGATCGCCTGGGTGCTGATCATCCTGTTCTTCCCACTGGTCGGCTCGATCGCCTGGTTCGTCGCCGGCCGTGAGCCCCGCTCCGCCGCCGGCAAGGGTTGGTCGGGCGGCCACCGCTCCGCCGAGCGGCAGCGCCCCCGGCCGGTCGCCCCCGACGACGACCCGGAGTTCCTGCGCTCCGTGCAGGACCGCGCCAAGCAGGACGACCAGGAACTCTTCCGCCGCTGGGAGGAGGACCTGCGCCGGCGCGAGGACGACCTGCGCCGCCGCGACGGTGACCCGCCGCGCGAGGGTGACCGGCCGGAGGTGTGAGCCGCCCTCCGGCCTCGCCGACGTCAGCGCCGCCGCGGGTCACACCCGACGCTTGAGCGCGCGCACCGCCAACGGTGCGAAGATCACCGCGATGCCGAAGCCCCAGAGCAGCGTCTGGAGCACCGGACCGGCCACCGGACCACTGACCAGGAGCCCGCGCAGCGCGTCTGCCACCACGGTCACCGGGTTGACCTCCACCCAGTTCTGCAACCAGCCCGGCATCCGGTCGGTGGGCACGAAGATGTTGCTGGTGAACGTCAGCGGGAAGATCACCATAAAGCCGAAGATCTGCACCTTGTCCGGCTCGCTCACCAGCACGCCGACCAGCACCGAGATCCAGGACGCGGCCAGGGTGAACGCCAGCAGCAACGCGAACGCCCCGACCACACCGAGCAGCCCGTTGCCGACCCGGAAACCCAGGATCGACCCGACGCCCAGCAGCAGCGCGATCGACCAGGCCTGCTTGACGGTGTCGGCGAGGATCCGGCCGGCCAACGGCGCCCACCGGGCGATGGGCAGGGCGCGGAGACGATCGAACACGCCCTTGGTGAGGTCGTTGTTCAATCCGAACCCCGTCGTCATCGTGGCGAAAAGCGCATTTTGCACCATGATGCCGGGCAGCATGAAGGTGAGGTACTCGCTGGACGATCCCGCGATGGCGGTGCCGAAGACGTAGGTGAACAGCAGCACGAACATCACCGGCTGGATGCTCAGGTCGAGCAGCTCCATCGGGTTGTGCTTGATCTGCACCAGGCTGCGCCAGGCCAGCGTGAAGGTGTGCCGCAGCCCGGCGGCCGGGCTGAGCCGGCGGGCCGGTGCCGGCGGAGCGGGGACGGTGGCGGCGGTCATGCCGGGGTCCTTTCCAGGTCGGTGTCGGCCGGCGAATCCTCGGCCCGGTGGCCGGTGAGCGAGAGGAAGACCTCATCCAGGCTGGCGCCGCGCAGTGCCAGCTCGGCGACCGGGATCTCGGCCGCGTCGAGGCGGCTGACCACTGCGGACAGCACACCGGGGTCGTTCACGGCGACGGTGACGGCGGTCTGGGCCACCTCGGGGGTCACCCCGGACACCTCGCCGACGATGGCGGTCACGATGCCCAGGTCGGTCAGGTCGGCCGGCCGTACGGTGAGGGTCTGCCCCCCGGTCTTGGCCTTCAGCTCCTCCGGCGTGCCCTGGGCGATCACCCGGCCGTGGTCGACCACGGCGATCTCCCCGGCGAGCTGGTCGGCCTCCTCCAGGTACTGGGTGGTGAGCAGCACCGTCACCCCCTCGGAGACCAGGGTGCGGACGACGTCCCACAGGTCGTTGCGGCTGCGCGGGTCCAGACCGGTGGTCGGCTCGTCGAGGAAGAGCACCTGGGGCCGACCGACCAGGCTGGCGGCGAGGTCCAGTCGACGACGCATGCCGCCGGAGAAGGTCTTCGCGGCCCGGTCGGCGGCGTCGCTGAGCTGGAAGTCGGCGAGCAGTTGACGGGCGCGCTGCTTGGCGTCGGCCCTGCTCAGCCCGAGTAGCCGGCCGATCAGCAGCAGGTTCTCCGCGCCGGTCAGCGTTTCGTCGACCGAGGCGTACTGGCCGGTCAGACCGATCAGTTGCCGCACCCGGTGCGCGTCGCGCACAACGTCGAAGCCACCCACGGTGGCATGCCCCTCGTCGGCGCGCAGCAGGGTGGCGAGCACCCGCACCGCGGTGGTCTTGCCGGCGCCGTTCGGCCCGAGCAGACCGAAGACGGTCCCGGTCGGAACCGCCAGATCAACTCCGGCGAGGGCGGTGGTGGCGCCGAAACGCCGCACCAGGCCCTCGGCGCGGATTGCGTAGTCCATCGCAACTCCTGTCGTCTTCCGGTGGTGACACCACCATGGGCGACAGGGCTGACATCCCGCCGATCCCGGGCTGACGGTACGACGGCTGGCGCAGACATTCCGCTGATTTAGCTGTAGACAGACGCCACCGCCGTCGCCCAACGGAGGCGACGGCGGTGGCGGGTGCGACTCAGGCCAGGTTCGACGACCGGGGGTACGCGTCGGTCGGGTCGGTGATCACATTGACCAGGTACGGCACTCCGGCGTCGAACGCCCGCTGCAGGGCCGGGCCCAGGTCGGCCGCCTTGGCGACCGTCTCCCCCGCCCCGCCGAGCGCGCTGACCACCGTGTCGTAGCGCAGCTCCGGCTGCAGGTCGGCGGCCACGTCGTAGCCGTACATGGCCCGCATCGGGTGCTTCTCCAACCCCCAGATGCCGTTGTTGCCGACCACGATCACGACTGGCAGCTTCTGGCGGACCAGCGACTCGACGTCCATCAGCGAGAAACCGGCGGCACCGTCGCCCATCAGCACGCAGATCTGCCGGTCCGGGTGACTGACCCGGGCGCCCATCGCGTAGCCCATGCCGGTGCCCAGGCAGCCGTACGGGCCCGGGTCCAGCCAGGTGCCGGGCTGGGCCGGCTCCAGGTACCGCCCCGCGTACGACACGAAGTCGCCGCCGTCGCCGATGGTGATCGCGTCGGGGGCCAGCACCCGGCGCAGTTCGCCGTAGATCCGGGCCGGGCGGATCGGGTCGGTCTCGGCGGCCATCTCGGCGGCGTCCCGGGCCTTCGCCGCGTCCTCGGCGAGGCGCAGGTCGGCGATCCAGTCGGAATGGTCGGCCCGGTCGCCGGCGTGGTCGGCCAGCGCGGAGAGGATCAGTCGCAGGTCACCGGCCGGGGCGACGGCCGGCTGCACGTGCGTCGCCCGCTGGCTGGGCGCGTCGACGATGTGCACCACCTTGGCGTCGCCGAAGTCACCGAAGCTGAGCCGGAAGTCGAGAGGGGTGCCGACCACCACGACCACGTCGGCGCCGGAGAGCGCGGCCCGGCGGGCCTTGGCGAACGCGAGCGGGTGCTCCGGTGGGAGCGAGCCGCGACCCATGCCGTTGGTGAAGACCGGCACCTGCAACGCCTCGGCCGCCTCGCGCAGTGCGGCGACCGCGTCGCCCGCGTACACGTCGGAGCCGGCGATGATGACCGGTCGCTGCGCCCCGGCGATGAGCATCGCGGCGCGGCCGACCTCCTCCGGGTCCGGTACGACCGGGTCGACACCCGTCACGGCGGACAGCTCGGCCTCGGCGACCGAGAAGACCGTCTCGAGTGGGAAGTCGAGGAAGGCCGGCCCGCGGTGCGGGGTGAGCGCGGCGGTGAGCGCGGCACCCACCGCGCGCGGGATGTCGTCGGTGCTGAACACCGTCTCGGCGTGCTTGGTGACCGGGGCGACCAGTGGCAGGTGGTCCATCTCCTGCAGGCTGCCCGAGCCCCAGCGGAAGGCGGGCGCGCGGCCCCCGAGCACCAGCACCGGGGAGGCGTTGAAGAAGGCGCTGGTCATGCCGGAGATGCCGTTGGTGACACCGGGCCCGGCGGTGAGCACGGCGAGGCCGGGACGGCGTTGCAGCTTGGCCACCGCCTCCGCGGCGAAGACCGCGGACTGCTCGTGCCGGACGTCGTAGATCGGGAACTCGGTCTTGTGCGCGGCGTCGTAGAGCGGGAAGACGTGCCCGCCGGAGAGTGTGAACATCTCCCGTACGCCGTGCGCGCGTAGTGCCGCGAGCGCCAACTCCCCGCCGTGACCCTCGATCCGCTCCGTCATGTCGCTCCCATCGTCCGTGGCCGGGATCACAGGTTACCGGCCAGTCACCTGCCGCCCCGACCGTGGTCCCGGACCGGAGGAAGCCGTCGAGGTCAGCCCCGCCGCACCCCACCGAGACGACCGCGCCCGCCCGGTGGGATCGTCCACCGGGCGGGCGCGGTCGGTCAGCGCTGGGGTGTCAGCGGCCGGTGAAGCCCGGCTTGCGCTTCTCGACGAAGGCCGCCATGCCCTCACGTCGGTCGTCGGTGGCGAACAGCGCCGCGAAGAGCTGGCTCTCCCAGGCCAGGCCCGAGTTCAGATCCATGTCCAGGCCGCCGTCGACCGCCAGCTTCGCCGCGCGCAGCGCCTGGACAGGCCCGGTCAGATACGGCGTGACCAGCGCGACGGCCGCTTCGTAGACCTCGGCGGCCGGGACGACCCGGTCAGCCAGGCCGATCCGCAGCGCCTCCTGCGCGTCCACCATCCGCCCGGACATGATCAGGTCCTTGGCACGGGCCGGGCCGACCAGGCGGGCCAGGCGCTGCGTGCCGCCCGCACCGGGGATGATGCCCAGTTTGATCTCCGGCTGGCCGAGCTTGGCGTCCTCGGCGACCACCCGCCAGTCGCAGGCCAACGCCAGTTCGCAGCCGCCACCGAGGGCGTACCCGGTGATCGCGGCGACCACCGGCTTGGGGATCCGGGCGATCGCGCCCAGCGCGCTGGACAGGTTCGCGGCCCGGTCAGCCATGTCCACGTAGGACATCTCGGCCATCTGCTTGATGTCCGCACCGGCGGCGAAGACCTTCTCCCCGCCGTACACGATGACGGCCCGGACCTCGGGGTCGGCGGTGGCCGCTGTGGCGGCGGCGCGCAACTCCTCCTGCACCTGGGTGTTGAGCGCGTTCATCGGCGGCCGCTCCAGCCGGATGGTGCCGACGCCGTCCCTGGTCTCCAGCCGAACGAACTCGCCCACGCTGCCCTCACTTCCTCGTCGAAGTCGCGTGCCAACCTTACGACCCGGCTCGTTTGGGTAAGTAGTGTGGTGTCAGCCCCGTGGGCGGGAGTCCAGCCATGATCACGTATTACGACGACAGGTCGGTGCAGGTCACCTCCACCAGCGTCCGAGTCGACGGCCGCAGCTACGCGCTGGTCGACATCACCATGCTCTGGCACCGTCGCGGCACGCGTTCCTGGCGGGTGCTCGTGGGTCGGGGCGCGATCGGCGCCGCACTGGCCGGTCCGCTGGTCGCGGCGGTCCTCGGCATCGGCCTGGCCGTCTGGCTGCACCGCTCACCGACCGTGACGATCGCGATCGTCGGCGCGTCGGTGCTGGTCGGATTGGCCGTCGGGCCGGTCGCCGACTTCCTCTTCGAGCACCTGGACCGCTCGTACGCCCGGGGCAGCCGCCAACTGGAGATCTGGGCCCGCTGGCGCGGTCAGCCGGTGCGGCTGCTGCGCACCGGCGACGCGCTGCGCTTCGGGCAGATCTACCGGGCAATGCAGCGCGCGGTCGAGCACAGCCAACCGGCCCGCCCCGCCACCCGCCGCTAGCCCGGGCACACGGCAATTGTCGGCGCGGGAGGAACCGGTGATGTCGTAGACGATTCAGCTCCAAAGGACCGCCGCACCACCCTCGCCTCCAACCATCGTCGCCGCCGTCGCCGCGCAGAAGGGACGGGGCGGGTTTGCCTGCCGGTGGTTAGGCTTAGTGATGACCCTCTATTACCGGGACGACGCGGTGCAGGTGACCTCCGAGTCGATCCGGGCGGGTGGTCACGTGATCGCCCTGTCCGACGTGACGTTCGTCTGGCACACGCGGGGGGCGAAGACCCTCGCCGTACGGGGCCGGGTGCTGGGTCGCGGTGTCCTGGTTCTGCTGCTCTCGCTGCCGCCGCTGGTCGCGCTGGTCTGCGTGCTGTCACTGGCCTGGTCCGCACAGGACCGGGGCAACTGGCAGCTGGCGCTGATCATCCTCGCCGCCTGCGCGGTGGGGGCACTGGCGTTGACACCGTTCCTGGAGATCCCCCTGGGCTGGCTGGACCGCTCCTACGAGCGCGGCAGCCACGTGCACGAGCTGTGGGTGCAGCACCACGGCCGCGAGGATCTGCTGGTGCGCACCCCGGACGCGCTACGGTTCGGGCAGATCTACCGGGCCGTGCAGCGCGCCGTCGAGCAGCAGGGCGACCACCGATGACCACCGTCCGCCGCCCGCCGAGCGGTCGCGGCGCGGCCGACGCACACTTGGTCCCATGGTGATTCCCCTCCCCACACCGACCGCCGTGGTCGGCCTGACCCGCTCCGCTCTCGACCAGGCGCTCGGCTCCGCTGCCTCAATCGCCGCCGTGCCCGCCCGCGCGTTCGCGGTGCTGGACGGGGTGGAGGCGCTGCTGGCCCGGATCAACGGCGTCGTCGATCGGATCGAGACGACACTGGACCGGACCGACCACGTGCTCACCGACGCCGAGACGGCGGTCCGCGAGGTGGCCGTGATCAGCGCCGCCGCGACCACCGCCATCGACACCGCCACCGAGGTGGCGACGGCCGCAGCCGTGGTGGTCCGGGAGGCCGATCAGGTCGCCCGTCTGGCCGGCACGGTGGTCGCCGAGGCCGAGACGGTCGCCGGCCGGGCCTCGGCCACCGTGGGCACCGCTTCCGAGGCGGCGGCCACCGCCGCCGAGCTGCTGACGGCGTACGAGCCGGCGCTGCGCCGGGCCGCGCCGATGGCCGGCAAGTTCGTCGAGGAGCTGAGCCACGAGGAGGTCACTGCGGCGATCCGCCTGATCGACGAGCTACCCAAGCTCAAGCAGCACCTGACGGCGGACATCCTGCCGATCCTGGCCACCCTGGACCGGGTCGGGCCCGATCTGCACGACCTGCTCGACGTCACCCGCGACCTCAAGCTCGCCGTCGCCGGCATCCCCGGCCTCGGCATGCTGCGCCGACGGGGCGAGAAGCTCAGCGACGATCTGGTCGGCTGAGCCCTCGCCGACCCGCCCGTCCGCCGCCCGGTCAGCAGTCGCAGGTGACCGACGCGCGTGGCGCGGTCAGGTCGTCGGCCGGACGCCGGGTCAGCCCGGCTCCGGTCACCACCGGCAGACCCTCCCGCACCCAGTACTCGAACCCGCCGAGCATCTCCTTGACCGGGTAGCCGAGCCGGGCGAACTCCAGCGCGGCCCTGGTCGCGCCGTTGCAGCCCGGCCCCCAGCAGTAGGTGACCACCGCCGAGCCGTCCGGTACCAGCCCGGCCGCCCGGGTGGCGATCTCGGCGGTGGGCAGGTGCACCGCTCCGGGAAGGTGCCCCTGCGCCCAGGCGGCCGGTCCCCGGGAGTCGACCACCACCAGGCCGCGTGTGCGGGCGGACAGGTCGGCGTGCACGTCGCTGACGTCGGTCTCGACGCTGAGTCGGGCAAGGAAGTGGGCCGCGGCGGCGGTCGGGTCGGCGGCCGGGACGGCGAAGGCGAAGGTCATGCACCGATCCTCGCCAGCACCCCGTGTCACGACGAGTGGCGGCAACGACGTCCTGCGCTAACATCCCGCCATGCCGACCCCCGTGATGGCGACCGCGCCGCTTCCGGTGCCCACGCCCCGGCGACAGCCCGCCGGTCACCGCGTCGCCGTGCTCGCGTACCCGGGGATGTCGGTGTTCGAGACCGGCATCGTCACCGAGGTGTTCGGGCTGCCCCGGCCCGAGTTCGACGTCGACTGGTACGACCTGGTGGTCTGCGCCGAACGGCCCGGGCCGGTGCCGGTGGTCGGCGGGGCCAGCCTGCACACCCCGTACGGCCTGGCGGAACTGGCGGCGGCGCGAACGGTGATCGTGCCCGGCGTGCCGGACGTGACCGCCGACCCGTCGCCCGAGTTGGTGACCGCGCTGCGCCAGGCGCACCGACGTGGCGCCCGAATCATGTCGATCTGCTCCGGCGCGTTCGCGCTGGCCGGTGCCGGGTTGCTGGACGACCGGCGGGCCACCACCCACTGGCGGTACGCCGAGCTGCTGGCGCAGCGGTACCCCCGGGTCGAGGTGGACCCCGACGTGCTCTACCTCGACGACGGCGACCTGCTCACCAGCGCCGGCAGCGCCGCCGGGCTCGACCTCTGCGTGCACGTGGTCCGGCGCGACCACGGCGCGGCGATCGCCAACGCGGTCGCCCGCCGGCTGGTGATCCCGCCGCACCGCGACGGTGGGCAGGCGCAGTTCGTCGAGGCACCGATTCCCGGCGGCGCGGGCGACGGCCGGATCGCCGGGAGCATCGACTGGGCGCTCGCGCACCTGACCGAGCCGCTGACCGTGGCCCGGCTCGCCGGCCAGGCGCACATGTCACCCCGCACCTACCTGCGGCACTTCGCCCGGGCGACCGGGACCAGCCCGATCCGGTGGCTGATCGATCAGCGGGTCCGAGCCAGCCTGGCGCTCCTGGAGGACACGGACGCCCCGGTCGAACAGATCGCCGGCGCGGTCGGCTTCGATGCCCCGGTCACGTACCGCCATCACTTCGGCCGGGTCATGCGGACCTCGCCGTCGGCGTACCGCCGAGCTTTCCGCACCGGGGCTGCGGCCGACCGGCCGGCGTAGCGCGGGTGGGATCAGCCCGGGGCGTACAGCTCGTCGATCTCGGCGCGGCGGGGCAGCGCCACCGAGGCACCGAGCTTGCGTACGCAGGCGGCGCCGGCTGCCGACGCCCAGCGGACCGCGTCGACCAGGTCGCGTCCCTCGCCCCAGCCGACGGCCAGCGCGGCGGTGAACGCGTCGCCGGCGGCGGTGGAGTCGACCACGTCGACCCGTACCGCCGGCACGTGCACCTCGGCGCCCTCCCGGTCGACGTACCAGGCACCTTCGCCGCCGAGGGTGAGCACGGCCCGGGGCACCAGATCGAGCAGGGCCCGGGGCTCCTCCCGACCCCGGCCGGTGAACGTCTGCGCCTCACCCTCGTTGACGACCAGCACGTCCACGGCGGCCAACAGTTCGGGCGGGAGATCGCGGGCCGGGGCGGCGTTCAGGACGACCCGGGTGCCTGCGGCGCGGGCGGCCACCGCGGCGGCGGCCACCGTCTGCACCGGGATCTCCAGTTGGGCGACCAGCACGTCCGCCGCGCGCACCGTGGCGAGCTCCTCCTCGGTGAGGCCGACCAGCGTGTCGTTGGCACCGGGGGTCACCACGATGGCGTTCTCCCCCTGCGCGTTGACCATCACCAGCGCCACCCCGGAGGTGCCGTAGACCACGCGCAACTGGCTGGTGTCCACCCCGGCCGCGGTGATGCGGGCCTTGAGGGTGACACCGAAGGCGTCTGAGCCGATCGCGCCGAGGAAGGAACAGGAGGCGCCGGCCCGGACCGCGGCGATCGCCTGGTTGGCGCCCTTACCACCGGGCACCATCACGAAGTCGGTGCCGAGCATGGTTTCGCCCAGTCGCGGCAGCGCGGGCGCCATCGCGACCAGGTCCATGTTGGCGCTGCCCACCACCGCAACCCGGGTCTGCGACACGGTTGTCTCCGCTCTGCCCGGCGCTCAGGCGGCTCGGGCGGTGTAGCGGTCGCCCGACCGCTCGACCACCAGCGGCAGGCCGAAGGTCTTGGAAAGGTTGTCACCGGTCAGCGTCTCGGCGAGCAGGCCCTGGGCGACCACACCGCCCTCCCGCAGCAGCAGCGCGTGGGTGAACCCCGGCGGGATCTCCTCCACGTGGTGGGTGACCAGCACCATCGCCGGGGCATCCGGGTCGTACGCCAGCTCGGCCAGTCGGGCGACCAGATCCTCCCGACCACCCAGGTCGAGACCGGCGGCGGGCTCGTCGAGCAGCAGCAGCTCCGGGTCGGTCATCAGGGCACGGGCGATCTGCACCCGCTTGCGCTCGCCCTCGGAGAGGGTGCCGTACCGGCGTTCGGCGAGGCCACCGATGCCGAGTTGGCTCAGCAGAGCCCGCGCCCGCGCCTCGTCGCCGCGCTCGTAGCTCTCCCGCCAGCGGCCGACCACCGACCATGCGGCGGTCACCACCACGTCGCTGACCCGCTCGTCGGCGGGCAGTCGCTCGGCGAGGGCGGCGGTGGAGAGCCCGATCCGGGTACGCAGCTCGTTGACGTCGGTGCGGCCGATCCGCTCGCCGAGCACGTGCGCTACACCGGTGGTGGGGTGCAGCCGGCCTGCGGCCAGGTTGAGCAGTGTGGTCTTGCCGGCGCCGTTGGAGCCGAGCACGACCCAACGTTCGTCCAGCTCGACCCGCCAGGTCAGGTCCTGTAGGAGGGCGGTGCCAGACCGGCGTACACCGACGCCGTCGAGGCTGACCACCAGATCCGGGTCCACGGGTGCGGCGGCAGGCGCGGCGCCGGCAGCGCCGGGGATCAGGTCACCAGTCACCACACCATCCAACCACGCAGCGACGGGGTGCCCCCCATGGGCGGCGCCTCGGCCATAGGGTGAAGCGCCGTGTCGTTGATCACCACACCCGAAGGACGGCCCATGCCCCGTCGAGGTACGGAGCCGCGCAGATGAGCGCGGTCATCGAGATCGAGGGTCTGCGTAAGACCTTCCACAGCGTGCGCAACGGTCGACGCGTGGCGGTGGACGGGTTCGACCTGCTGGTCGAGGCGGGCCAGATCCACGGCTTTCTGGGTCCCAACGGCTCTGGCAAGACCACCACCCTGCGCGCCCTGCTCGGGCTGGTGCGAGCGGACGGCGGGCGGATGACCGTGCTCGGCGAACCGTCGCCGGAGCTGCTGCCCCGGGTGGCGGGCCAGGTCGGCGCCATCGTGGAGAGCCCACAGTTCTTCGGCAACTTCACCGGGTACCGCACCCTGCGGTTGTTGGCCCGCGCCGGTGGGGTGCCGGTCTCGCGGGTGGACGAGGCGCTGGACCTGGTGGGTCTG
The DNA here is from genome assembly GCF_050936255.1 of Micromonospora sp. CA-259024. NCBI lineage: Bacteria > Bacillati > Actinomycetota > Actinomycetes > Micromonosporales > Micromonosporaceae > Micromonospora > Micromonospora sp. CA-259024. Next base: position 4,310,316 of record NZ_JBNJND010000001.1, read on the forward strand.
CGCGACCGGGGCGATGAGCGGGTGAAGGGTTACTCGCTGGGCATGAAGCAGCGCCTCGCGGTGGCGTCCGCGCTGTTGAAGGACCCGCGGTTGCTCATCCTGGACGAGCCGGCGAACGGGCTGGACCCGGCGGGCATCCGGGAGATGCGGGACCTGATGCGGTCGCTGGCGGCGACCGGGGTGACCGTGTTGGTGTCCAGTCACATCCTGGGCGAGATCCAGCTGATCTGCGACCACGTCACGATCATCTCGCGAGGGCGACGGGTGGCGGCCGGCCGGGTGGACGAGGTGCTGGCGGGCTACGACCGACACGAGTTCCTGGTGCGGGTGGCCGAGCCGGAGCGCGCCGTCGAGCTGCTGCGCGCGGCCGAGCTGACGGCGGTCCTCGACGGCGAGGCGTTGGTGGTGAGCGGGGTGAGCGACCCGACGGTGGTCAGCCGGGTGCTGGGCGAGCAGGGGCTGTGGGTGGGCGAGCTGACGCCGCTCCGGCCGGATCTGGAGAGCGTCTTCCTGGAGCTGACGGGTGCGTACGAGCATCCGTCGGTGCCCCGGCAGGTCGACGACTCCGTGCTGCCGCACGGCGATCAGGGCGATGCTGTGATCAATCTCGATCGGGGAGTGGACGCGTGAACCTGGTTCGTGCCGAGCTGGAGCGGCTGTCCGCACGTCGCTTCGTGCAGCTCATGGTCGTCCTGCTGGCGTTGGCGTTCGCCGTCACGGCGGCGACCACGCTGGCTGGTTCCCACAAGCCGAACGCGGACGAGCTGAACTCGGCGCGGGCACAGGCCTCCGAGGCGCGGCAGAGCATGGAGTCCGCGTACCAGGAGTGCCTGGCCCGGCAGGGTGGCGCGCTCTCGACGGAGGACTCGGGACGATACCTTCCCGCCGACTGCTCGGAGATCGACCCGATCCGCCAGGACCGGCTGCCGATCGCCGCCGACTTCCTGCCGGGGGTGTTCAGCTTCGCCCAGCAGGCGCGTCCGCTGCTCTATTTCCTCATCGCGTTCCTGGTGCTGTTCGGGTTTCTGGTGGGGGCCTCCTACATCGGCGCTGACCTGAACTCCGGCGGCGTGGTGAACCTGCTGCTCTGGCGACCGCGCCGGTTGACGGTGCTCGCGGCCAAGTTGGGCACCCTGCTCGGCACGGTGCTGGTCCTGGCCCTGTTGGCGTCGGTGGCCTATCTCGCCACGTTCTGGGTGATCGGGCAGACCGCCGGGTTGCCGGGCCGGTTGGATGGTGACTTCTGGCGTTCACTCGGTGCGGTGCACGGCCGCGGCCTGGTGCTGGTGTTGCTGGCCTCCGCGCTGGGTTTCGCGATCGCCACGCTGGGCCGGCACACGTCGTCAGCGCTCGGCGCGTTCGCCGCGTACGCGGTGGTGTGGGAGTTGGGCGCCCGGCTGATCCTGGAGATCGTCGATGCCCAGCGCTCGGACCTGTTCATGCTCTCCAGCCACATCGGGGCGTGGCTCAACGGCGGGGCGCGCTTCTACGACGAACAGCTGTGCAGGGGCAGCAGCTACGGCTCCTCCTGCGATGGGTTCTACACGCTGCCCTGGCTGCCGGCGCTGTTGGTGCTGCTCGGGCTCACCGGCGGGCTGACCGCGGCGGCGTTCGCCGTGTTCCGTCGCCGCGACCTGATCTGAGGCCCGTGCCGTCGGGCCGCCCTGCTCCGGGCGGCCCGACGGCCCGACCAGGCCGACAGACGGCAAGAGCTTGCAACTCGCCGATACGCGGTGAAATATTCCTTCACATGACCGTCGCAGTGGGCTCAGCCGACGGTGGAGCCGAACACCTCGTCGCGCACGGCGTCCAACGCGGTGCGCAGCGCGCCGTGCAGGATCGGCTCCTCGGTCAGCCCGGTCGGCACCACCCGAGGCCGGACCAGGGTGATCGCCGCGACCTCGTGCTGCACCCGGTCGGCGAGCGCGGCACCGCCGGCCTGACCCACCTCGCCGGCGAGCACGACCAGCGGCGGGTCGAGCACCACGCAGGTACTGGCCACGCCGAGCGCGAGCCGGCGGGCCAGCTCGTCGAGCATCGGGCCGCCGTCGGCGCCGGCAGCGGCGGCCGCGCGGACCGCCTCGGCGGCATCGGCGTCCGGGTAGCCGTGCTCACGGGCCACCGCACGCACCGAGTCCGCGCCGATCAACTGCTGGAAGGCCGGCTTGGCGCGGCGGGAGACGTCGCGCGGGATGGGTGCCCCGGGCACCGGCAGGTAGCCGATCTCACCGGCCGCTCCGCTGCTGCCGTGGTGCAACCGCCCACCCAGCATGATCGCCAGGCCGACGCCGGCGCCCACCCAGACCAGCACGAAGTCCGCCAGCCCCTGCGCGGCACCGGACTGCGCCTCGGCCACCGCGGCCAGGTTGACGTCGTTCTCGAAGACCACCGGGGTGTGCAGGTCGTCACGCAGCGCGGCGAGCAGGCCGCTGTGCCAGCGCGGCAGGTTGAAGGCGAACGTGATGTCGCCGGTGCCGGGATCGACCAGACCGGGCGTGCCGAGCACGATCCGCCGTACGCTGCTCAACTGCGCCTGGGCGCTGCTCGCGGCCTGCACCACGGCGTTGTGCACCACGCCCACCGGGTCGTCGGTGTCCCGGGTCGACTGCTCCACCCGGCCGATGACCGCGCCGGTGATGTCGGCACAGGCCGCCACCACCCGGTCCGGCCCGACGTCCACGCCGACCACGTGCGCGCTGCCGGGGCGGACCGCGTAGAGCTGGGCGTTCGGCCCTCGCCCACCGGCCTGCTCGCCGACCCGCGTGACCAGGCCGCGCTCCTCCAACCGCTCGACCAGTTGCGAGGCGGTGACCTTCGACAGCCCGGTCAACTCACCGAGCCGGGCCCGGGTCAGTGGGCCGCGTTCGAGGAGCAGTTCCAGCGCGGCACGGTCGTTGAGCGCCCGCAACAGGCGGGGGGTGCCGGGCAGCCGGGTCGCACTCATGACACGTCCTCTAGTTTTAGTAAACTTTGCTAACTGTAAACCTACCTGCGAACGGGTAGCCGTAGCGTATCGGCCACCCGCAGGTGGGACGCTCGGCCGACCCGGCAGGGCGAAGACCACCACCGGTACGACGTTTCGCACCGCTGGGGCACCGAAGGGGGAAGATCACGTGGGGCTGGATCCAGGACTGCGCCGGTTGGCGCTGGGCACGCTGCTCGCCGCGTACCCGGGACCGGTCCCGCCGGACTGGGCGGTCGACCTGCTGGCCGAGGGGCTGGCCGGGCACACCCTGTTCGGCACCAACGTGCACAACCCCGCCCAGGTGGCGGCGAGCACGGCCGCGCTGCGCGCCGGCCGGCCCGATGTGCTGATCGCCATCGACGAGGAGGGTGGCGACGTGACCCGGCTGGCGCACGCCACCGGCAGCCCGTACCCCGGAAATGCCGCCCTCGGCGCGATCGGCGACGTGGCACTCACCCGACGGGTCTACCAGGCGATCGGCGCCGAGCTGGCCGCGCTCGGCGTCACCGTCAACCTCGCCCCGACGGTGGACGTCAACACCGCCGACGACAATCCGGTGATCGGCACCCGGTCGTTCGGCGCGGACCCGGTGCGGGTCGCCGCCCACTCGGCCGCCGCCGTGGCCGGGTTGCAGGCCGCCGGCGTGGCCGCCTGCGCCAAGCACTTCCCCGGGCACGGCGCCACGGTCACCGACTCCCACCACGAGCTGCCCACCGTGGACGCTCCGCTGGGCCTGCTGCGCCAGCGGGACCTGCCGCCGTTCGCGGCGGTCGTCGCCGCCGGCGCGCGCGCCGTGATGACCGCACACATCCGGGTGCCGGAGCTCACCGGCACCGACCCGGCCACCTTCAGCCGGGCCGTCCTTGTCGACCTGCTCCGTACCGAGTACGGCTTCAGCGGCGCCGTCATCACCGACGCGCTGGAGATGAAGGGCGCCGCGGTGGCCGCCGGCGGGGTCGGGCCGGCCGCGGTCCGGGCTCTGGCGGCCGGCGCCGACCTCCTCTGCATCGGCGCGAAGGTCGACGCCGAGCTGGTCGAGCGGGTGGCCGCCGAGATCGTCGACGCCCTCGCCGACGGCCGGTTGGCGATCGCGCGGGTCGAGGAGGCAGCCGGCCGGGCCGCCGCGCTCGCCGCCTGGACCCGGACCGCCGGCGGGCCGCAGCCCACCGGGGACACCGAGCTGGGGTACGCGGCAGCACGCCGGGCGGTCCGTGTGGACGGGGTGCTCACCGGCCTGGACCGACCGCTGGTGGTGCAGTTGCACACCGAGTCGACGATCGCCGAGGGGCGGGTGCCGTGGGGCCTCGGTCCACACCTGGACGGGGTGCAGGAGATCCGCGTGATCGCCGCCGAGACCGACCCTGCGATGCTGCGCGGGCTGGCCGGCGACCGTCCCATCGTGCTGGTCGGGCGGCACCTGCACCGGCTGCCCGGCGGCCCGGAGCTGATCGCCGTCCTGTCCGCTGAGCATCCGGTGACCGTGGTGGAGATGGGCTGGCCGGCACAGTGGCGCCCGGCGGGCGTGCGCGCCTTCGTCACCACGTACGGCGCGAGTCACGCCAACGGCCGCGCGGCGGCCGAGGCGCTCGGCCTGGCCAGCTGAGCAACGGCGTCATCCGGTCGGGCTCAACGGCTCGACCGGATGACGCGCCCACCTCCACGCCACAGTGTCCACAGTCACTGGTCACCCACTCTTGAACATGTTCAAAACCTGTCCTACGCTGACGCCGTCGGTAGTTGAACACGTTCAAGAGGGGCGTCCACATGGACATCAAGGTCTGGATGTACGTGATCTACCTGGCAGTCAGCGTCGGCCTGACCATCTGGGTGGCTCGGGCACTGTCCCGCAACGGGCAGGTCTTCCTGGAGGAGGTGTTCGCCGAGGAACGGCTCGCCCGAGCGGTCAACAGCCTCCTGGTGGTCGGCTTCTACCTGCTCAACCTCGGCTACGTCACGGTGGCGATGAAGCACCCCGACCCGGTGGGTTCAACCAGCCAGGCGATGGAGGAGCTCTCCCTCAAGATCGGTTTGGTGCTCCTGGTGCTCGGTGCGCTGCACTTCTTCAACGTCTTCGCGCTGGGCCGCTACCGCCGGAACCGACTCCGCCAGCTCGCCACCCACCCTCCCATCGCGCCGATCGGCCGGCTCCCCATGCCGTCCGCGCCACCGAGCCGATGACCGTGCCACCGACCGACGGCACCGGCCGGCTCCCGGATCCCACCGCGCACGGGGACGGTGGGATCCGGGGGTTCACCGTCCTGTTCGACGCGGCCTGCCCGATCTGCCATGCCGCCCGCCGATGGTTGGCGTCCCGCGCCCAGCTCGTACCCCTGGAGTTCGTGCCGGCCGGGTCCACCGAGGCCCAGCGGCGCTTCCCGGGCCTGGACCACGACGCGACGCTGCGCGACCTCACCGTGATCGCCGACACCGGCGAGGTGTACGCGGGCGACGGCGCCTGGTTCGCCTGCCTCTGGGCGCTGGCCGACCACCGGTCCACAGCCGAGCGGCTGGCCCGGCCGCACCTGCTGCCCCTCGCCCGGCAGACGGTGGCCGCCGCCTCGGCGATACGGGAGCGGCTCCGCGACCCACGGGCCGAGCCGACAGACGAAGTGGCGGGATACGGTGACCCGGATGACCGAGCAGCCTGCGCCGACGACCACTGCGGCTGACCCTGCCACCGCCCGAGGCGAGCAGACCCGGCAGCTGATCCGGGACACCGCCATGCGGCTGTTCCGCGAGCGCGGTTACGCCCAGACCACCATGCGGGCGATCGCCCAGGAGGCCGGCGTGGCGGTCGGCAACGCCTACTACTACTTCGGTTCCAAGGATCATCTGATCCAGGAGTTCTACGCCCAGTCCCAGACCGAACACCGAGCCGCCGCGCAGCCCGTGCTCGATCGGGAGGAGGCGTTCGGTGCCCGGCTCGCCGGTGTGCTGCACGCGGGGATCGACGTGCTGACGCCGTCGCACGAATTCGCCGCGACCTTCTTCAAGACGGCGGCGGAGCCCACCTCACCGCTGAGCCCTTTCTCGGTGGAGTCCTCCGGCCCCCGACAGGCGGCCATCGACCTCTTCGCCGAGGTCCTGACGGGCTCGACCGCCAAGGTCGACGCCGAGCTGCGCCCGCAGCTACCCGAGCTCCTCTGGCTCGCCTACATGGGCGTGGTTCTCTACTGGGTGCACGACCGGTCGCCGGGACAGACCAAGACCCGCCAGCTGGTCGACGGCGTCGTGCCACTGATCGACCGACTCGTGGCGCTGTCCCGGCTGCGGGTCCTCCGCCCCGTTACCCGACAGGTTCTCGACCTGATTCGCACGCTACGTCACTGACCCGACCGACACCGTCGACCGGTGAATCAGCAGGTCAAGTCTGCTTTTCGACACTCCGAGCCGACAGCTCAAACCTTGCCCCGATCCTGTTCGATACGTAGCGTGATCGACACGTCCCGGCTCGCCCAGTGCGCGGCCGGCACGTCCGGAACCGGGGCCTGGGGGGAGGTTGCGGACCGTGGATCCGGCCCGGGATCCACGGTCCGCGCCCATTACCGGTGACCCGCTCAGCGCGGATAGACCCCGTACGCCCGCCAGCCCCGATCCGGGAAACCGGCCGCCTCCGCGACCCGGGCCGACGCGTGGTTGTCCCGCTCGTGCAGGTAGGTGGGCACCGCACCCTCGTCGAGCACCCGCCGGGCCGCCTGCGCCACCAGCCGACGGGCGAGGCCTCGACCGCGAGCGGCCGGCACGGTGCCGACGGCCAACTCGTGCCCGTACGCGTCGTGCCGCTTCATCCCGGCCCCGGCCAGGTAGGTGCCGTCCACGTCGCGGACCACCAGCACCGACCGGTCGAACAGCCGAAGCCACGGCGGCAGGCCCGGCGCTGTCGGCTCGGTCCACTCCCCCACGTCCGGCAGCGGCGCGGGGGCCAGGGTCCACCGGAATGGTCCGTCGTGCACGCACCAGTCGGGCAGCCCGACAGCCTCCGGCAGCGCCGGAAGCAGCCGATCCGGCGAGCGCCGGGCCAGCGCGCGGATCGCCGCCACCCGGTCCGGCGGCACGGAGAGCACGGCGCTCTGCCCGGTGTCCACGGCGAGCGCCGGGCGCAACCGGCCGTCCCAGGCGGGTTTCGCCCGCCGGTGCGAGGCGACCACGTGCAGGCCCGGCCTGGCCGGCCACTGGCCCAGCCAGGTGGCCAGGTGCAGCTGGAGCCGCCGGTCGAGCATGCGCACCTCCCCGTCACCCGGCCCGTCGTGGATCACCGTACGCGCGGCGGTCCCGACGGGCGGACGATACGGCAAGGGCCGAACCGAGCTACGACGCCGCGGGCGCCTCGGGGTGATGCCCGCCGTGGTGATGCTGGTGCACCGTGGCGTGCCCCCTCCCGCGGACGATCAGGGCCCGGTTCACCGGCACCGTGACCAGGAAGGCCACCGCCAGCGCGCCGGCCAGGCTGCCCCAGAACAGGGGGTCGGCGAGGCCGGCCCGCATGGCGCCCGGCACGGCGAGCATGACGCCGTTGTCCACCAACTCCATCACCGCGATGCTGACCGTGTCGGCGACCAGGGCCACCCGGATCGCCTGTGCCAGCGGCAGGCCGGAGCGGAGCACCGGGCGGACCGTCAGGGCATAGCCGAAGACGAACGCCAGTGCGACGGCGAGGGCGATGGTGCCCAGGTCGGGCCAGCCCAGCGCGGTGCCGATGACCATGCCGAGCACCTCGCCGATGGCACAGCCGGTGAGGCAGTGCAGGGTCGCGGCGATGGCCAGTCGGGTGGGATTCGCGTTTTCCATGCCCCGCAGCCTATACCCCCAGGGGGTATAGGCTGCAGCGACGCGGGTCACTTTTTCACCACGACCCGGAACCGGACGCACCGATCGACCGTCATAGCTATTTCCATACATGGACACCTTTGTTTGGGACGGTATGGTCATGCCGATTCAGCCGAACGACCGCTACCACCAGGACCCCGAGCGACTCTGGCGGGCAACGGAGCCCGCTGACCGCTTTCCGGCTCAGCCGCGCTACCGCGGGACCCCTGCGACGGGAGTTTCGGACGCCCTGTCCTGGGCGGAGCTGAACAAGCTGCCGGCCGGCGGCTCCGCCCAGCGGGTTGTCAACACCCGCTGACCCGACGGCGCCGGCCACGACACACCCGGGCTGTCCAACGCGGGCTTTCGCACACCTGTCGGGTAATTTCTTGTGGTCCGGAATCCCGGCCTACGACAGGAGAAGCTCCGCGCATGGGCAAGAAGACGATCCACGTCTCCGACTTCACCGGCACGGTCCTACAGGACGACGACGAGGTGGTCCGCATCGTCGTCCTGGAGCACCCGGACCTGGTCGCCGGGCCCGTGCAACTGGACGCCACCCCGACCGAGGTGGAGAACATCGACGACGCCGCGCTGGACGTGGCGGTGGTCGAGATCCACGACAAACACGGCGGTGGCGAACCGCGCCGGGTGGTGCTGACCGCCAGCGAGTTCGACGCGATGGCCACCGACGTGCCGATGGCGCAGCTGTTGAAGACGGCCGAGCGGGTCCGCCCGCCCAAGGCCCGCAAGAGTGTCGAGAAGATCGACTACGGCACGCTGGAGCACGCCGGCAAACCGCACCGGGGACGGGTCACCGAGGAGGAGGCCCGACTGGTACGCGAGCAGCTCGACGAGGTCAACAAGCGCCTCGCCGACGCGGGCGTGCGCCAGATCGACCCGGCCGATCCGGAGCACGCCCTGCGTTACGGCTTCCCGACCACCTGACCGCGGCAGGTCACTTCTGCGCTACCGCGGCGGCGAGGGCGGCGGACAGGTCGGCCTCGACCGCCGCCTTCTCCAGGCCGAGGTTGGTGAGCACGCCGGCGCCGTCCTCCTGCTCCAGCAGGGCGAGCAGGATGTGCTCGGTGCCGATGTAGTTGTGCCCGAGGCGCAGCGCCTCCCGGAAGGTCAGCTCCAACGCCTTCTTGCCGCGTGCGTCGTACGGGATGAGGTCCGGAATCTGGTCGGCCGGCGGCGGGAGGGCCGCGCCCACCGCGTCCCGCACGGCCTCCGGGGTGGCACCGCAGCCGGCCATCACCCTCGCGGCCAGCCCGTCGGGTTCTGCGAGCAGCCCCAGCACCAGGTGCTCGGGGCCGATCTCGGCGTTCCCGGCGGTGCGGGCCTCCTCCTGCGAGGCCATCACCACGTTGCGGGCCCGGGGGGTGAACCGGCCGAAGCCGGCGTTCGGGTCGAGCGCCGCCGCCTCGGTGGCCTTCGGCACGAAGCGCTTCTGAGCGGCCTGCTTGGTGACCCCCATGCTGCGGCCGATGTCGGTCCAGGAGGCGCCCGAGCGCCGGGCCTGGTCGACGAAGTGCCCGATCAGGTGGTCCGCGACCTCGCCGAGGTGATCGGCGGCGATGACCGCGTCGGTGAGTTGGTCGAGCGCGTCCGTGTGCGCCTTCTTGATCGCCTGGATGAGGTCGTCGAGCTTGACGGTGTTGCTCATCTGGATGGGCTCTGTCATGCGTCAACCATAGGTTGACGAAGCCTCTTCGTCAACCCAGAGTTGACGACCAGTGCCGCCGTTTGATCACCTGATGCTCAGCAGCCGTCGGAGCACCGATCGACTACTGAGCACCACGTGATCGAGGCTGGTCAGCCCCAGTTCTGCGGGGCCGGCTGGCGGGTGGTGGCGTTGATCCGGTTGAAGAAGTTGGTGGTGGCCACCCAGAGCACGATCGCGGCCAGCTCCTTCTCGTCGAAGTGCCGAGCCGCCTCCGCCCAGACGTCGTCGGGCACGGCGTCGGCCCGGTCGGCGAGCCGGGTGGCGGCCTCGGCGAGCGCCAGCGCGGCCCGCTCCGCCTCGGTGAAGTACGGAGTCTCCCGCCAGACCGCGACCGCGAACAGGCGGTCCTCGGTCTCGCCGGCCTTCCGGGCCGCCCGGGCGCCCGAATCGACGCAGGCGCTGCACCCGTTGATCTGGCTGGCCCGCAGATGCACCAGCTCCAGCGTGCTGGCCGGCACCCCGGCCGAGTGCGCGGCCTTGTAGAGCAGGCTGACCGCCTTCACGGCGTCCGGCAGCAGGCTGGCAGGGTTCTGGATGCGCGGTTCGATGATCATGTCTTGTCGTCCCGTCTTGTTAGGCTGCCCGGCACGCGTCGCGGTAGGACGCCCCGGTTGTCACTGGGATGTCGGCCGGCGAGCCGACGGCGTGACAGATGTGGTGGCGGTCACAGAGCCGCTCAGGTCCATCCCGGGGGGACGAGGTCATGAACGAGGCGGACCTGCTGGCCCGGCGCTTCGAGGAGAACCGGTCGCGGCTACGGACGATCGCCCACCGGATACTCGGCTCCGGCACGGAGGCCGAAGATGCCGTCCAGGACACCTGGTTGCGCCTCAGCCGAGCCGATGTCACGGGCATCGACAACCTGCCCGGGTGGTTGACGACCACCGTCGGCCGGGTCTGCCTGGACCGGCTGCGCGCGCGTACCGCTCGTCCCGAACAGCTGTGGGACAGGGCCGCACCGGAACCCGACCCGATCGACGGCGCTCCGGTCGACCCCGAGGGTGAGGCCGTGCTGACCGAGTCCGTCGGCCGCGCGCTCCTCGTCGTCCTGGACACCCTCGCGCCGACCGAACGGTTCGTGTTCGTCCTGCACGACATGTTCGCCGTGTCGTTCGAGGAGATCGCCGCCGTGGTCGATCGAAGTCCCGCCGCCGTCCGCCAGATCGCCAGCCGCGCACGCCGCAGGGTGCACCAGGTCGGAACCGTCCGGGAGACCGATCCGGCCCGTCAGCGACGCGTCGTCGAGGCATTCCTCGCCGCGTCGCGGGAGGGCCGGTTCGACGACCTCGTCAGCCTGCTCGACCCGCACGTCGTCATGCGCGCCGACCCGGTGGCCGCGAGCATGGGTTCGGCCGCCGAGACGCGCGGTTCGGCCGTCATCGCCGGCTTCTTCAACGGCCGCGCCCAGGGGGCGGCGCCGGCGTACGTCGATGGGATGCCGGGCGCGGTCGTCGGTTTCGACGGGATCGTCAAGCTTGTGGTCAGCTTCATCGTCACCGACCGGATCATCGGCATCGAGGTGGTGGCCGACCCGGCACAGCTCGCGACGCTCGACGTCACCGTCGGATAGGCGGAGCGCCGGCCACGCACCCTGCTGCCGCACCGTCGGTCGTGTCGTGTCCGGCACCCGTATACCGTGGGCTCCGGCCAGGCGCGGTGCACGGAGGGAGGGCTGACGTGCGGCTCTCCGTCGGATGCGCGATGTGGACCCACCGGTCGTGGCAGGGCCGCCTCCTGGCACATCCACTCCCGCCGCAGGAGCGTCTGCGGCACTACGCCGGCTGGTGCGACGCCGTGGAGGGAAACACGACGTTCTACGCGACGCCGACCCGGGAGACCGTGGCGGCGTGGGCCGCGCAGACGGATCCCGGTTTCCGCTTCGTCCTCAAGCTTCCCAAGGTCGTCACCCACGAACGCCGGCTCACCGACACCGGCGAGCCGCTGCACGCCTTCCTGGACGCGATCGAGCCGCTCGGTCCGCGTACCCATGCCCTCTGGATCCAGTTGCCCGGCTCGTTCTCTCCCGCCGACGTTCCGACCCTGGGCCGCTTCCTGGGCCACCTTCCCCGTTCCCACCGGTACGCCGTGGAGGTGCGCCATCCGGCGTTCTTCACCGACCCCAACGCGATCCGGCTCCTCGAACAGACCCTCGGCAGCGCGGACGCCGAGTGGGTCCCGTTCGACACCACCGCGTTCTTCACCACCCCGCCGACCAGCGACGCGGAGCGCGACGCCTGGACCAAGAAACCGCGGGTGCCGCTCCGGTCGGTGGCGCTGACCGACCGGCCGATCGTCCGCTACCTCGGTCGCGACGACACCACCCGGACCGTCGAGGGGTGGCAGCGCTGGGTCGACGTCACCGTCACCTGGCTGCGCGAGGGGCGCTCGCCGACGATGTTCATCCACACGCCGGACAACGGCGACGCACCCGTGCTCGCCCGCCGGTTCCACGACGAGGTACGCGCACGCGTACCCGAGCTTGCGGCGCTGCCCGAGCCGATACCGGTCGAGCCCCTGACGCTGTTCTGACCCGAGCGGTCAGTGCTGCCTGTCGAGCAGCTCGTCGAGGTGGGCCGCCGTGCTGATCAGCGAGAGATGGCTGAACGCCTGCGGGAAGTTGCCGATCTGCTGACCGGTCGGGGCGATCTCCTCGGAGTAGAGGCCCAGGGGGCTGCTGTAGGTGAGCATCTTCTCGAAGGTCAACCGTGCGTCGTCGAGCCGGCCGGCCTGGGCGAGCGCCTGGACGTACCAGAAGGTGCACATGTTGAAGGTGCCCTCGGTGCCGGCGAGGCCGTCCGGCGAGGCGTTCGGGTCGTAGCGGTAGACCAGGCTGTCGGAGACCAGCTCGGCGTCCATCGCCCGCAGCGTCGACTTCCACATCGGGTCGGTCGGCGAGATGAAACCCAGCCCGGGCATCGCGAGCAGCGAGGCGTCCAGGATGTCGGTGCGGTAGTGCTGCACGAACGCGCGGCGCCCGGGGTGGAACCCACGGGTCATGACCTGCTCGTAGATGGCGTTGCGTTCGGTGGTCCAGCGAGCGGTGTCGCCGGGGCGCCCGCGGCGCTGGGCGAGGCGGATGGCACGGTCGAGCGCCACCCAGGACATCATCCGCCCGTAGGTGAAGTCCTGCCGACCGGACCGGGTCTCCCAGATGCCGTCCTCGGGTTGGTTCCAGTGCTCGCAGAGCCAGTCCATCAACGCTGCCGTCTTTCGCCATCCCTCGTACGGCGCGACCAGCCCGTTCCGGTCGGCGAGTTCCAACGAGTTGAGCGCCTCGCCGTAGATGTCGAGTTGTAGCTGGCCCGCCGCGCCGTTGCCGATCCGCACCGGCGCCGAGCCGCGGTAACCCTCCAGATGACCCAGCACCTCCTCGGGGAGATCCGGTGAGCCGTCGATCCGGTACATGACCTGCAGGGGCAGATCGCCGTCGCGGGCTTCGCGGATGCGGGCGTCGAGCCAGAAAAGGTACTTCTGGGCCTCTTCGGTGAAGCCCAACCGGAGCAGCGCGTGCACCGAGAAGGACGCGTCCCGGACCCAGGTGTAGCGGTAGTCCCAGTTCCGCTGCCCGCCGACCTGTTCCGGCAACCCCGCGGTGGGTGCGGCGACCAGAGCGCCGGTCGGGGCGTACGTCATCAGCTTGAGCGTCATCGCCGACCGCTCGACCATCTCTCTCCAGCGACCGGTGTAGCGGGAACGACCCGCCCACCGCCGCCAGAAGTCCCGGGTCTCGGCGAGCAGTTCGCACGCCTCCTCGGTGCTGAGCGCTCGGGGCGCGTGCGGGCAGGCCGTCTCCAGGACAACCCCACCGATGTCACCCGCGTGCAGCGTGAACCGTGCGGCCACGCCTTCCTCGTCGCGTCGAATGCTCCCCGCGTCGATCAGCCGTTCCACGTGCTTGAAGGGCGCGATGGTGAGGGTCAGGGTCCGACTCCGGAAGACCACGCCCTCGGGGTGCGTCTCAAGCTCGTACGGATCGCGACCGTAGTTGAAACGGGGGCGGCAGTCGAAGCGGAACGGCATACTCCCCCGGACCATCCTGACCAACCGGATCAACCGGTGCTGCTCAGTGGCACGTTCACCGGTGACGGGCATGAAGTCCAACAACTCCCCCACGCCGTCGGCGCTGTGGAAGCGGGTGATCAGGATCGGCGTGCCGGGCAGGTAGAGCTGCTTGCTCGTGTAGTCGATGCCGTCGGGTGAGAACTGGAAGTGGCCACCCTTGCGGCGGTCCAGCAGCGCGCCGAAGACGCTCGGTGAGTCGAAGCGGGGCGCACAGAACCAGTCGACCGTGCCGTCCGTGCTGATCAGCGCCGCGGTCTGCAGGTCACCGATCAGACCGTGCTCCTCCACCGCCGGGTAGGTCGTCTCCACGCTGTCCCCGCCATTCGTCATCGCAACGGCGACTACCCGGAAAGGGTCGCGATATACGGCCTGCGGGGTGTTCCGTCATCGCTTCCCGGCCCGGGACGGGGCGTACCGTCAGGTTCGGCCCGTCCCGGAACACGGAAGGGTCAGCTGGCGAGGAAGCTCGTCCACCGCCCGGCCGGGTAGGTGCTGAGCGTGCTCATGCCCGTCGCCTGGCCGGAGCAGTCCGAGGTCTGGTAGAAGACGACGTCCTCGAAGTTGCTCCAACCGACGTGGCTGTCGGCGGTCGGGGGGAGCGGGGCGCACGTGCCGGTCGGGGCCGGGACGTTGGCCACCAGGGTGGTGAAGTTTCCACTGTAGAAGCTCAGTCCGGTTTCCTGTGCCGAGGCGGGAGAGGCCAGGAGGCCGAGCGCGGCGGTCATGATCGCGGACATGGTCAGTACTGCGCCGGCCCGGGCTGCTCTTGCTCGCATGCGCGCACTCCAATGCATCGACGGATGTTGAGGTCATCGTCGCCCGGTTTTGTTGCCAACGCAAGCATTTCGTCAGCCATTGCGGAAGCGGAGCTTCCGCAATCGCCGATAACGTCGACACCAACGACATCGACGAGAGGACGCCTGATGAGCCTGCGAGGCTTCGCCACACTGAACATCTGGGCGGACGACGTGGCGGCAGCCACCGCCTGGTACGCGGACTTCCTCGGCGTTGAGGCGTACTTCCTGCGCCCCGGGCCGGACGGCCGACCGGCGTACACCGAGTTCCGCATCGGCGACCACCAGGCCGAGCTGGGCATCATCGACCGCAGGTACGCGCCGCCCGGCGCCGCGACGGGGCCCGGCGGCGTGGTCATGCACTGGCACGTCGACGACCTCGACGCCACCGTCGAACGGCTGTTGGCGATGGGCGCCACGGAGTACCAACCCATCACCCCGCACGGGGACGAGGGGTTCGTCACCGCGTCGGTCGTCGACCCGTTCGGCAACGTGCTGGGCGTCATGAAGAACCCGCACTACCTCGACGTCCTCGCATCGCTGAAGGCGACCTGACGCGGACGTGCTCGACGTGGCCCTCTGCACACGCTCGGACGCCCTCGCAAGATCCATATCACGTGCTCGACGCACACGCCGTTCTACCCGCCTCGCTGTCGATCCTCTGTGGAGTGACAGCATGGCCGGCATGGATATCTACGAGGACGCCCGCACGGTGTCACGGGCCGACCTGGCAGCCTGGCTGCGTCAACTGGCGCACCAGCTGGAGTCTGACGGACGGATCTTCTACGGCGCCGCAGGCGCGGTGACGGTCGCCGACTCCGTCCGGTGTGAGCTGGAGATCGAGCGCGAGAGCGAGACGGAACTGTCCGTCGAGATCGAGTTTTCCTGGACCGTGCCGGCGCCCGCGAAGGCGGCCGACGAGGTCGAGGAGCCCACGAGCGGCGAGGAGCAGGCCGAGGCCACGCCGGAGGCGTGACCTCACCGCGACAACGCGTCGCGCGGCGGCCATCGATGTCGGTGGCCGCCACCGCCGGCGCCCGGATCCAGGTTCAGTCCGTAGTGGTCGGGCCGTCCACTCCCCGAAACCTGGGTGATCTAGCCTGCTGCGCGGTGCCGGACGGGTCGAGGAGTGTGATGACGAGCGCAGCACGTGGTCGGGCGTACCGCCTGACCGACGCGTGCCAGGAGTTGGTAGCCGCCCCCTGGTTCAATCTGGCCAGCTTCATCGTGATCACCCTCAACGCGGTGGCGCTGGGCCTGGAGACGTACGGCCGAACGATCGCGGTGGCCGGACCCCCACTCCAGGCCATCGAGTACGCGTGCCTGGCGTACTTCGTGGTCGAACTGTTGGCGCGGTTCGGGGCGCACCTGCGACAGCCGGCGCACTTCTTCCGGGATCCGTGGAACGTCTTCGACCTGCTCATCGTCGTCGCACCACTGGTGCCCGGCGTACGCGAGAACGTCACCATGCTGCGGCTGTTGCGGCTGGCCCGCATCGTCCGCGCGTTCCGCCTCTTCCCCAGCCTGCGCGTGATCCTCGTCGGGATCCGGCGCAGCCTTCCCGGGCTCGGCAGCTTCCTCCTGGTCACGGTGCTCGTGCTGTACGGGTACGCGATGCTCGGCTGGATGCTGTTCGGCGCGGCGATTCCCGGGCGGTACGGCACGGTCGGGCAGGCGATGCTCACGCTGTTCCTGCTGCTGTCGCTGGACGGCATCACCGACACACTCCAGGCTGGCCGGGAGGTCACGGAATGGGCGGTGCTGTACTACGTCTCGTACATGATCACTGCCTGCTACCTGCTCACGAACCTCCTGGTGGGCGTGGTCCTGAACGCGCTGGACGAGGCCCATCAGGAAGAGCGCGCCGCGGCGGCACGGGCCGCCCGACCGGAGGGTTCGGCAGACCTCGACGAGCCGTCGATCCACGAGCAGCTGGCCCAACTACGCGCGATCATCACCAACCTGGAGCACCGGCTGCCAGAGACCACCGCCGGCGAGCCCGACAGCTCCGCGTCCGAACTGCGCCGGGAGCCCACCCTCGCGTAGTCCCAGCAGACCGAGCGAGCACACGGTCCTTTGTAGACCGCTGTGCGGCCTGATGATCTAATTCACCCGCAAGTTTCACAACTGGGCGGAATGTCCGCCCAAACGATCGAAGGAGTACGCATGACTGTCGCCGCCGATTTCTCCAAGCTGGTAGTCAAGGCTTACCAGGACAAGAGCCTTGCCGAGCTGGTCGACTCCCCGGTGAACGCTCTCACCGGGGTCAGCGAGGGCGACGCCAAGCTGCTCAAGGAGGCCTTCAACATCACCACCGTCGCCGACCTCGGGCGCAACCCGTACTTCCGTACCGCCCAGGCCCTGGTGGCCCTGACCTCCGGCAAGTAACCAGACCCCGGCAGGAACGAAGCGGGGGCACTCACTGTCGAACTCGACGGCGAGTGCCCCCGCGACAGGGGGTCCAGGTCAGCTCAGCGAGCTGTTACCCCCGGGCTGCACCACGCCGTTCACGGTGAGCTGGTACGGCGCGTACTGCGTCACCTGCTCGGTCGGATCGTCGTACGCGACGATGGCCACGACGGTGGGGAACGCGTCCAGCACCGCCAGCTCCAGCTTGCCGATCGTGACGTCGGACCGGCCGTTGGACTCGAACTGCCAGGCGATCGAGTGCTTCTCGTCGATGCCGACGAGCCGCAGGTTCCAGTTCTTGACCGCGATCGGCCGGATCTCCGTGGGCGAGTCGAACGGGGCCAGGCCGGTGCCGTCGCTGATCGTCTTCCCACCGAGGGTGATGTCGTCGAGCAGCAGGCCGCCCTCGTTGACGCCACCGTCGCTGACGTAACGGAAGCCCAGCAGCACGGTCTTTCCGGCGTACGCCGACAGGTCGTACGAACGCGCCTCGAAGCCATTCGTCGTACCGTTCAGCGCCGGGCCGAACGGCCCATCGACGGTGCGGTCGCCGGGGATCGCCGTGTACGTGGCGCCACCGTCCGTCGACACGGTCACGTAGCCGTAGTCGAAGCCGAACTCGGCACCGTACTTGGCGAGGAACCGCAGCGTCGGGTCGGTGGTCGGCACCGATACCGAGGTGACCGCCGCCGAGTCCAGGCTGTTGGCGTTACCGGAGAAGAGAACGGCGTTGCCGGGACGGTCCGGGTCCTGCGTGGTGGTCGTCCACGCCAGCGGAAGCGCGGGCAGGGTCTTCGCGCCCTGGAACTTCACCGACCGCAGGTCGCGACCGCTCAGCAGCTTGCCCTTACCCGCAGCCAGCTGCACGTAGTCGGCACCGTTCGGCGCGGCGCCCGGCGTACCGTTGGCTGCCGTGCTGGCCAGATTGACGGTGGAGCGCAGGCTCGGCGTGGTGACCCGGCTCTTCGAGACGCCGAGGGTGATCCCGAGCCGCGAGTCGCCGACGACCTTGTCGAGCAGCGTCATCGACTGGAAGTCGTGGATGACCTGGTAGACGTCGTGGACCTTGACGGTCTCCAACTCGGCGTCCAGGCTCGCGAGGCCCTGCCGCTCACCGTCGCGGTGCAGGCGGGACATGAAGTCGGCGCCGTAGCGGTCGTACAGGAACAACATGAACGAGTACGCGCTGCCGTAGTCGGCGAGCACCGCGTTCGGGTTGGGGCTCTCATCCCAGAGGGTGAGGGAGTTCTCCGGCCCACCGCAGTCGCGCGGGTTCGTGTTGAACGGCGTCTGCACGCTGCCGAACCCCTGGTAGCAGTAGAGGTGGCCGTCCGCCCCCCGGTCGAAGACCGTGGCCTTCGAGTCGCTGTAACCGGTCAGCGACATGGCGAAGTCGGAGAGACCCTCGTTGATCCAGTTCGTCTCGAAGGGGTCGGCGTAGTAGTGCGCGAGGTGCTGCCACTCGTGGGCGAACGTGCCCTCATAGCTGTTCGGCCGCGCCCCACGACTGGTGCACAGGTCGTCGGTGGGCTCGTCCGGCGGGTTCGCCGTCATCCGGTGCAGCCAGTCGAACGCGTCGACGGTCATGACGTTCCGGTCGAGCAGTTCGTTGAACTGCGCCGAGAAGAACCCGGCGATGTAGGTCGGCGCGGCCGGGAAGCTGTAGTAGTTGTCGTCCCGCACGTTGTCCACGAGGGTGACGGTCTTGTTCCCGGCACCGGTGTAGACCCCACCGTTTCCGTCGGCGTCCGGCCCGATCTGGGCGTTGGTGCCGTCGCGGTCCGGCGGGGTGCTGAAGGCCTTGGTCTCCTTCGGGTACATGTTGTTGTCGAACTCGTCGACAAGGTGCTGGACCTGTGCGTCGGTGATCTGCGTCGACGACGGCACCTGGGCGCGGCAGTCACCGGCCGGGAAGGCCAGGTCGTTGGCGACCCAGACCTCGATGTGCTCGCCGACGGCCCGCAGCGTGTAGTCCTTGCGGTAGACGGTCCCCTCGATGTCGTCGAGGCCGAGCCACTGGCGGACCGTACCGACCGTCGGCGTCTCGGCCGGCTGCGCCTGCTTCCGCGCGCCGGTAGGCGGCTGATACCGCGAAGACGTCGCGAGCGGCTGACCGTCCAGTGTGAAGTCCTTGCGGGTGAGCTCGCGCATGTCGCTCGGCTGGGCGGCCTTCGACGTGGCCGCCTCGGCCGATGCCGGCACCGGTGCGGCGACAACGGCGAGAGCCGGTAGGACGAGGGCGGCGGCGAGCGCTCCAGCGATGCGAGTGCGTGCCATGGAACCTCCTTCGGGCGTTTGACCCGATTCCCGTGAGATCGGCCGGGGTGCCGGCCGCTCACGATGATCTTCAAATCGGCATCACGCTATCCAGGGAAAACCCCTTTCTGCGACGGAAACGGGACGGGATACATCTCACCCGACGCGAACGACGATTCGTAACATCCGGGTGCTCCAGAACCAGCGTGGAGTCGGCGGGTAGAGGCTTCTGCACGTCCATCGGGCAGGCCGGCGGAGTTAGTATCCACAGTGGCCGATGGCCACTGTTCCGGGCAGCGAGCATCCCCACAGGAAGGAGCCCGGTGCCATGCCGACCTCCGAGTTCAGCCCCGACGCCCTGCGCGCGCTGGTCCGCGCCGGCGCCTGGATCGACCGCCCCACCGACGTGAAGGCCGCGGTACACCTGTTGACCTTCACTGAATTGCCGGACCGGCCCGGCTTCGCCGAACTGGTCGAGGTCGTGCAGATCCCCGAGTACGACGACGGCCAGGACATCCAGGTGGCGGTGATCCGCGACTGGGCGGCGATGCTCGCCCTGCCTGCGGTCGGGCAACTGTCCGACGACGACCGGCGACTGCTAGCCCTGGCCGGCAGTCTCGCCAGCGGGCAGCCGGTCGACCTGGCTGCCAACGTCGCCGTGAGCAGCCACGGCCACGCCCTCCGGATCATCGAGGCGATGGTGATCGCCACCGGCTACTACGGGAAGTACGACATCACTCCTACCGAGCGGCTCACCACGAGGTCCGCCAAAGCCTGACGGTCGCCCGCCGCGCTGTCGGGATGGTCGGCAGGGTGGTGTGACGCTGCTGTGGAGCTGAGTCGTCTACGACATCAGCTTTACAGCATTGCCGGGTCACCGGACTGCCCGGCCTCGGTAACGGATGTCCGCGTAGCCCCCAGAACGAGATCTGGGCACACACCCGCGAGGGTGAGTGCCCAGATCAGTGCTGGTGCGCCGCCAGGGACTCGAACCCCGAACCCGCGGTTGTCGACCGATGGGGCGCCGGACTTGTCATTGATCGCGAATTCTTGGCGTTGAGCTGCACAAACGCCGCCACGCGATGGTCATGACCTATCGCTGATTGTCAACGCTTGGGAGGGGTTTTCGGGGGGTAAAAGGGGGGCCCGCTCCTACCTACGGGCTGGTACAGGATGCTGGCACAGGTTGGCGGCCCGCCGTCGGGTCCGTACCACATGGGAACGCGGCGCGACAGGGGATGGGATAGCGTTTGTGCTGGTAGAAGGCAGGTTGTCGCTGCCACCACGGCGTTGATCAACCAGAATTTGGGCTATGCCGGGGTGAGGTCGCCGGAGAGCAGTTGCTGAAGGACAAGGTCACGAAGCGCTCCGGTGGCTTGGACGATCTCTTCGTATACCTGGATCTTGGCGTCGATGGCCTCGATGGCCTCGATGGTGGCCAGTTGTGCCTCGGTCCGTGGGATGACGATCGGGAGCGTTGCGATCGTGGCGGGCGTGCGAGTCGACACCACACCCCGGCGGGTGCGTCGCAGGAGCCAATCCCCAACCGCGGGGTGTGTGAGGTAGCAGCTCAGGTAGGCCGGGAGCACATCGCCTTGAGTGCGGAGCCGGATGCAGGATCCACCCTGCACCCACTGGTCATGTTCCGGGCCGGTGAGCGCGTGCCGGATGGCACCGCCGACGCGGACCAGGAGAATGTCGCCCGGGATGATGCGGTATCGGTCGAGCCGCCGCGTGGCGGCTTCGGCGCTGACGTTGGCCTGGGGGATAGAAATTCGACCACGGTCGATGTCTTGGGCGTTGACCACCGGGACACCCCCGACAGGGACGTAATCCGTCGCCCGCAATGCGGAGCCTCCCGGGCCGGGTTGCAGTTCGCAGCAGGCATTCAGCGGCTGGATTCGCCAACCGTCGGGGATCGGGCCGATCAGGGAGTCCATGGCCGCAACCTTTCGAGTTGATCTTCGAGTCGGAGGTGCGCCGCCCGGGCCTGCTGTTCGAGGCGGTGAAGTTCGCCGAGCAGCCGGTCCAGGTCCGCTTGCGGGTTTCCACTGAGCGGTCTGGTGGCTGCCTGCGGACGCAGGTAGGCGTCGGGGTGGAGCTGGTATCCGCTGCGGCAGATTCGATCGATGGGGACCGCTGTGGCGGTGATGCCGTCAGCCGACGATGTCTGGTCGAAGGTGCCGGTCAGCCAGCTGCTGTAGGTCGTGAGGATTGCCTCGCAACCGGTGGCGGTCAGCACCCGGTGGGTACGGCCGTCCTGGCACGCTGCACGGCGCGCGTCCATGAGCAGGATGTCGGGCCGGGAGTCGTCGGCTGCGGCCCGGAGGACCCAGACGCTGACGGGGATGGTGGTTTCCCGAAACAGGTGGCCGGGCAGCTCGACGACGCACCGTACGACTCCTTGATCGACCACGGCATTCCGGATGGCCTGTTCGCGGGGGTTGTGGGTGGCGGCGATGCCGCCGGGCATCAGCACGACGGCCCGCCCGCCCGGGGCCAGCGCGGTCACGGCCAGCTGGAGCCAGGCAAAGTTGGCGCTGTGCTCAGGTGGGGCTCCGTAGGGCCATGGGCGTTGCCGTTCCGGGGCCGCCAGTTGCCAGCGGACCGAGTTGAAGGGTGGGTTGACCAGGACGACGTCGTACGGACCCTCTCCGGCGGCGACCTCGGCGGGATCGTCCGATGGGCCGGTTCCGAGGTCGGCTCGACCGCCGTGGATGGTGATGTTCATGGCGGCCAGGCGCCAGGTCCGCCCAGTCATCGCGCGCCCGGACAGCCTCAGGGCTGACGCGGCCGGCGCCCGGTGCCGCACCTGGGCCAGGGCGGCGACCAGGAGTTCGCCCGAACCGCAGCATGGATCGTGGATCCGGCCGCCGGGTTGCGGTTCGGCGAGCCCGGCCATCAGCTGGGCCAGTCGGTCCGGGACCAGGTAGGCGTCCGGGCTGCTGTGGCGGGCTCTGGCGAAGCGGTCAAGCAGATGGTCGAACGCGTCGACAGCGGAGATCCGATCGCTGAGCGCGGAACCTGGTGGGCGGAGACTGGGTCGGGTCTGGCCGGCCAGGATGGTCACGATCTGCACCAGGCGGTGGCGCCACCATGCGGTCGCTGGCGCCTCGTGTAGCGCGGCGTAGGCCCGCCGGAGGTACTGCGGCTGCCTCCGCCACGCGGTGGCAACGGTGTCGGTGATGGTGTCGACTGAGGCCTTCGCGATTGCCGCCCAGCTATCCGGATCCGTCTGCTGCATGCATAGCAGCGACAGCACGATGCCCTGGTAAGACTCGGGATCTTCGCTGTTCCGGCGCAGCTTGTCCAAAGGCTCCCACAACCGGGTGACCAGTTGCTTTGGCGGTGTCAATTCGACATGCTCGGTGGGCGGGATGTTCGTCGGCAGGCCCAGCGCGGTACGCAACCGTTGCCCGTAGGTCTGTCCCGGCAACTCGCCGGGGAGCAGCGCATCGCGGTGGATGGTGCGGGTGTCGAGCCAGGCCGCGACCTCGGCGACCGGGTACACCACCTGTCGGTCCAGCCGGACCGGCTGCGGAAACTCCGCATACCGGCGTACCCAGTTGCTCACGGCCTGGTCTGCCACATCCGCCGCGCGGGCGATCTCGGCGCGGGTGGCGACCTGGTGCGAGCCGTCCCCAGCGCTGGCGGAACCCGGCGAGGCCATCAGCGCCTCCTTGGCCGTCGTCGGCGCGCGTCGTTCGAGGCGCGATCGGGCTGGCGCAGTGCACGGATCAGGCTGACCAGATGGTGGGTGCGGTCTTCGCTGAGAATGACCCAGCCCAGGAAAACCAGAAGCAGTACGACACCTGCGACCAAGCGGGCGTCGACGAGCCAAACCTCGATGGCGCCGACAATCTTTTCCCAGGTAGCAGCCATTCCCAATCCCTTCAAATCGATTGGCGTTGGGGTCGACGGTACGGAGAACTACCTCGACGTGTCTCGCGCGTACGGGTAGTACGCACCGATCTGTTTCACTACGGCGGCGGACGGCCCTGCTCGATGTCAGCGGATCGAGCAGGGCCGCGACTGATCCCATGCCGGCACACCGGACCAAGTGGTTAGCGTCCGGTAGGGCGCAGGCGCTGCAGCCGCTCGCCGGTAGCGGTGATAACCCAGAAATTCCAACCGTTCCGGTTCGGATTGACCGACGGGTTTACGGCCGACACCACCGCGATGGCTGCGGCACTGGGCGTTCTGAACACCCGCCCGGCACTGGGACCATCGGTGATCTCCAGCGAGCCGGCCAGCGAGTCATAGCGTCCTTGCGCGGCAACGCCCTGGTAGCTGGCGTGGACCGCCACCATGTTTGGGGTTTCGCTGCTGCGCTCGGGCTGCGATGACCGACGTGGGCGGGACTCGAACTCGACCAAGAGGCGATCCACGGTCTCTGCGTCGGTCATGTTCCAGGCGCGCGCCAGAAGATCGATCTTGAAAGCTGCGGTGGCGCTGATGTCTATGTTGACCATTGCTTCTCCTTGTGCTTCACGGAAGTACCTTAGCATGCTATGAGTAGCACACATCGTCCGTGAGTACGCTTCGCCATCGCCCGCCAGCACCACGCAGCGACGCCAGAGTGCCCCCTTCAGCCCTCCTTCGCCTGCTGGTATGCCGTCCGCGACCTGCCCGCCGACCCGGCCACCCGGGCGGCGCAGCAGCCGATCTCGCCGCCCGAGCGGGCGACGACGCCGAGCTTCCGGTCGAGTTTGTAGTAGCGCTTGGCGTCTGCTGGCCGGGCCATGGCGTGGATGACGGCGTCATGGGTCCGGCCGCCGGCCGTGTTTACGACGGCCAACCCGATCGTGCGATGTCGGCGCGTCAGCGCGAGCGCAGCACGGGTGGCCCGAAGCAGCCCCAGCAGTCATCCGTCACTCGAATGGGCTCGGCCGCCAGCGACGCCGGGAAGTGGGCTGTTGCCAGTGCGGATTACATGGTCTCGCGGTGGCGGGCGAGTCGTGCCTGTTGTTATGACTCGAGTCGGTGGGTGAGCGCGGTGTGGCGGCGGCCGGCGCCGACGGTGCGCACGGCGGCGGCCAATGCCCGCCGGGAGCCGACGAGGACGACGAGTTTCTTCGCTCTGGTGATGGCGGTGTAGAGCAGGTTGCGTTGCAGCATCATCCAGGCGCTAGTCGTGATCGGGATGACGACCGCCGGGTACTCGGAGCCCTGCGAGCGGTGGATCGTCATCGCATACGCGTGGGCCAGTTCGTCGAGTTCGTCGAAGTCGTAGTCGATGAGTTCGTCTTCGTCGGTGCCCACGGTCAGGGTCTGCTCGTCGATGGACAGGGCGGTGACGATCCCGATGGTGCCGTTGAACACCCCCGCTTGGCCTTTGTCGTAGTTATTGCGGATCTGGGTGACCTTGTCGCCAATGCGGAACACCCTGCCGCCGACCCGGCGCTCCGGCATGCCCTCCCGGGAGGGAGTGAGCTGCTGCTGCAACAGACTGTTCAGCACGCCTGCTCCGGCTGGGCCGCGGTGCATCGGAGCGAGGACCTGCACGTCACGGCGCGGGTCGAGTCCGAAGCATTTCGCGATGCGGGTGCACGCGACGTCGACGGCCAGCGCGGCGGTGGCGTCGGTGTCGTCGCTTGGGAAGAGGAAGAAGTCGCTCATGCCCTGCAGGATCGGCGATCGGCCGGCGTTGATCCGGTGGGCGTTGCTGACCACCCCGGAGTCGGCGGCCTGGCGGAACACCTGCGTGAGCCGAACCCGGGGAACCGGATCGGCGGCGAGCAGATCCCGTAGCACCTCTCCCGCACCGACGGACGGGAGCTGGTCGACGTCACCGACCAGCAGCAGATGAGCCCCAGGCGGGACGGCCTTGATCAGTTTGTTAGCCAGGATCAGATCGAGCATGGACGCCTCATCCACCACCAGCAGATCAACGTCCAGTGGGGTGTCCCGGTCGTAGGTGGGTTCCCCGCCGGGTTGCAGCTTCAGCAGCCGGTGCACCGTCGCGGCGGGCTGGCCGGTCAGTTCGGCGAGTCGTTTCGCGGCCCGCCCGGTCGGCGCGACGAGCAGGATCTTCGCTTTCTTCGCGGCGGCGAGTTCGACGATCGAACGGACGGTGAAGCTTTTACCGCAGCCGGGACCGCCGGTCAGCACGGCGACCTTCGACGTCAGCGCCAACCGGACGGCCTGTTCCTGCTCGGGGGCCAGGTCGGTGCCGGTGCGTGCCTTCAGCCAGCTCAGTGCTTTATCCCAGTCGACGCCAGCGAACTGCGCCATCCGTTCCGTGCGGCTACTGAGCAGCCGTAAAACGGAGCTGGCCAGGGACTGTTCGGCGCGGTGGAACGGCACCAGGTAGATCGCCGGGACCGGCCCGTCCGCACCGGGTAGCAACTCGCGGACGACGCCTCCCTCACCAACAAGGTCGTCCATGCAGCGGACGGTCAGCTCGGCTGGCACGTCGAGGATCTTCACCGCGTCCGCGACCAATCTTGGGGCGGGTAGGTAGCAGTGGCCATTGTCAGTGGCCTGCGACAACGTGTACTGCAACCCTGCCTTGACCCGTTGCGGGCTGTCGTGCGGGATCCCCACGGCCTGGGCGATCGTGTCAGCGGTCTTGAACCCGATCCCCCACACATCGGCGGCCAGCCGGTACGGCTCGTTACGCACCACACTGATCGAGTCGTCACCGTACTTCTTGTAGATCCGCACCGCGATCGACGTGGACACCCCGACACCCTGCAGGAAAACCATCACTTCCTTGATGGCCTTCTGCTCCGCCCACGCGGCGGTGATCTTCGCCGTGCGTTTCGGACCGAGCCCCGGCACCTCCACCAGTCGACCCGGCTCATCCTCAATGATTTGCAACGTGTCCAAGCCGAAATGCTCCACGATCCGCTCGGCGAACACCGGCCCGATGCCCTTGATCAGCCCCGAACTCAGATAACGGCGGATCCCCTGGATCGTCGCCGGCAGCACAGTGGTGTAGGAGACGACCTCGAACTGCCGGCCGTACTGCGGATGCGACGACCACCAACCCTGCAACCGCAGACTCTCCCCCGGCTGCACCCCCAGCAAGGCCCCGACCACGGTCAGCAGATCCGAACCACGCCCGGTCGCGACGCGGGCGATGGTGTACCCGGTCTCCTCGTTGACGTAGGTCAGCCGCTCCAACACCACCTCAAGAACATGCGGAGACGGGCGAGAGCACACAGCCGCAGACACGCACACCATCGTGCCGTTGGCGACGCCTTACCACCAAAACCCGGCTGAGCGCCGACGAGCGGCGTGAAGCGTCAAAGCCGTTGGCCAAGGTCCGACGCCGTCGGCACCGGTCAGAGGCGAATCAAAGCCTGCGCCCCTTCAGCCCGCGCGGCTGGCTGCGGGATTGATCACTAGATCGCAACCCTACCCGCCGGGGGCGCCCATCCAGCGTCTCGATCACGTCCTCGCGCACTCTCATGATCCACTGCTCGCTTTGCTCGATGAGATCATTCCTAGTACGGCAGCCCGGGTTCTTATGTAGATGACCGCTGATGGAGACGGTGGTTGGCGCCGTGCCTGGCGTCATGGGTGCCTTGCTGGGCGTCACCTTGGCATGCTGTGGTCGTGAAGGTCTCCGAGGTCGAGGTGCGGGACGAGGTCGGAGCCGACTGCCTGCCGCATTTGATGGATTTGTTTGCTTCCGCCTGGTGGACGGCCGGCCGGACCGTCAGCGACGTGACGCGGATACTGGCCGCGTCTGATCTCCTCGTTGCGCTAGTTCACCGGCGGTCAGGGCGGTTGGTCGGCTTCGCGCGTGTGATCACGGACGAGGTGTACCTGGCAGTCGTGCTTGACGTGATTGTCGCGCCTGGTTCGAGGGGATCTGGCCTGGGTGCGATGCTGATGGACGCCATCGTCGGGCATCCTCGTCTTGCCGCCGTGCGCAGCATCGAACTCGTCTGCCAGCCGGACCTGATGCCGTTCTACCGGCGTTGGGGCTTCACCGAGCAAGTTGGCAGGTCCCGGCTGATGCGAAGAACCTCGGATCCGCTGCTGGGCGGCACCTGAGACGGCAGCCTGGGCGATGAATTCAGCCTGGCCGGCGTGTCTGCGGGCCGAGAGACGGCCGCCGTGGGTTGGCGGAGTTCGACACCGGGTTCGCGTGGATCGCGGGCCGGTTCTCCCGGGTGGAGCCGCGCCGGCAGGCCCGCTCGTTCCTGCTCGGGTTGCAGCCGAATGTGGACACGCGGTCGTGTTGGCAGTTGGCCGAGCAGGCCGGCCACGCGTCGCCGCATGCGATGCAGCGGCTGCTGGGCGAGGCGGTCTGGGACGCCGACGCGGTCCGTGACGACGTGCGCGGCTACGTGATCGACGCGTTAGGCGACCCGGCCGGGGTGTTGATCATTGATGACACCGGTGACCTGAAGAAGGGGTGCACACCGTCGGGGTGCAGCGCCTATGCCGCGCCCGGCGGATACACGTTGATCGACCGGGAGGTCTACCTGCCCAAAGCATGGACCGGCGACCCCGATCGGTGCGCCGCCGCCGGCATCCCCGAGGACGTCGAGTTCGCCAGAAGCTCGTCCTGGCCCGGCGGATGCTCACCCGCGCCCTCGACGCGAACGCGCCCGCAGCGTGGGCCACCGCAGACGAGGTCTACGGCGGTGACCGGCAACTCCGCCGCGACCTGCGAGGCCGCGGGATCGGCTACGTCCTGGCGGTCGCGAAGAGTCACCAGGTCACCGCCCGACCGGCCGACGGCCCGGTCCGCGCCGACCGGCGCGCCGCCGACCTACCGACCCGAGCGTGGAACCGGGTGTCCGCCGGTGCCGGATCCAAAGGCGCCCGCGACTACGACTGGGCCTGGATCAGCATCACCCAACCCGCACACGAGACTGCCGGCCACCACTGGCTACTGATCCGCCGCCGCATCAACGACGGCGAGCTGGCGTTCTACCGCTGCTGGTCTGCCCGAGCAGTCCCGCTACGCGTGCTGGTGCGGGTGGCCGGGACCCGATGGTCGAGCGAGACCTGCTTCCAGACCGGCAAAACCCTCGGCCTGGACGAACCGCAGGTCCACCGCTGGCACGCCTGGCACCGCCACGTCACCCTCATCATGCTCGCCCAGGCCATCCTGACCGTGATCGCCGCCCGCGAACGCGGCGACCGTCCCGCAGCCGATCAGACAGTGATCCCGTTGACCCTGCCCGAAATCCGCCGCCTCTTCGCGAAGCCGAGCACCAACCCTCCACCCGATCAGCCACTGGCTGACCTGGTCACACTGGCGACGCCAACACCAAGCACGCGCCCGGACCAGCCACTACCGCCGTCACGCCCAACCAACCCATCAACCGGCATCTACATAACAAACCCGGGCTGCCGTACTAGACGGCACGGCATGAATACCCCCGGCCCGATGAGCGGGGCGACACAGCTGACTGCAATACGGCCGGAGTCATCGCCACAGCTGCTCGTAACATCGAATCTACAACCGGACGGATCACGTAACAGCTTCGCTCCCGTCAGAAAGCGCAACATCGCGTTCGGCCCGTACATTATCGGCGATGTCCTTCAGTGAACCCTCGTTCGGTACGTGCCAGTGCAGGGTACCTTGAACGGAAGTGTCCTTTCCTGACGCCATCTTCCGCATCTTGCGAACGAGGCCACTCGGAGAGTGCCAGGACAGGTCTTCTTGCCATTGCAGTTGATCGCGCGCGCTGTTGCGCCACAGCGCGAGACTGCGCGACGGTTTTTCCGCTAGCCAATCCGCCATATCGCGACGGTCAGCCCGCGTGACAGGGCGGAACTCAAGCATTGTTCCATCCGCAATGTGCTTTGCCGCGACGAGTGTCTTGACGACATCGACTTGCCGACCCCTTTCCTCCGCCGAGGGAATGCGATATCCTGTGCGGAGTGTCGGAGGCTTATGGCCGGCCGTCATGCCCCTAATAGCAGCGCTCGCAACTTGCTGAATCCGTTCCGTATTGCGAACCGCCGCAATAATGT
Source organism: Micromonospora sp. CA-259024 (assembly GCF_050936255.1). NCBI lineage: Bacteria > Bacillati > Actinomycetota > Actinomycetes > Micromonosporales > Micromonosporaceae > Micromonospora > Micromonospora sp. CA-259024. The sequence continues at coordinate 4,339,282 of NZ_JBNJND010000001.1, forward strand.
GGCTGGTGGTACCGTACTCTGCATCAATAGCTTGCAACGACCATTCAAAAGACCTCTCCACAAGGTCCGCTACTTTGGCTAGCTCAATTTCCCAAGAGGAATCAGGGCTAGTTATTTGATCGGTGTTGAGCTGCTGGAATACGACATGCGTTACTAGGAGATCACCGTATCCTGCCATAGCTGCAGCCCTCCAAAGAAATCCCTCGCGCAACTCGGTAAGTCGGAGCCGCACTGCACGCAGTAGCTGAACACATCGCCAGGCTCGATGCACACTAGGCGCAGAACCGAAGATGTTCTCGTAAACGCCGTCCTGCCAGAGCTCGGTAACGTCTCGTTTAGCAAGCGCCGCGTATTCTGCGTTAATATGCGTCGCAGCAAGCGCTTCTGCGACCTCGGTTATGGAAGTACCATGCTCTGACTCCGGAAGAGGCTCTCCTCGCTTGAGCACGTAGCTCAGACTAAGCGCCGTGGCGAACTCGTCTCGCAAGGTTATTTGAACGGGGTCGAGAGATTTGAAATCCCGATCTTCGATCGGGTTCTGAGTATTTGTACTCGTCGTGACCTGATCACCGAAGCCGGGCGGGCAGTCTTCAAGGGAAATTAGTCGTACCATGACGCGACCGCGCTCCGCCGTCAATGAGTCCGTGGTGTACGCCTTGTGTATCGCGGTGACGGTCTGAGCCCCGTTTACCACGCTGACTCCGGTTACCTGAAACTCCCCCACACCGCCGGGGACAGCCTTGCGGATGGGTTTTATGGACTGGCATAGCATAGTGATACCGTTACTGAAGTACCAGAAGTTTTCTGGCTCAGTGAGTAAAGTATTCCGGATCTTGACGTTCACATCAGTGGAGTCCAGTGAATCCCGGATATTCCGAGCGAAGAGTCCCCGCCGATGCTCAGTAAATAAGTCCGCGACGTCCGGAACGGTCATCGTTCCGTACATAGCTTTGTACGGATTCGGCTCCTGACCGAACCCCTCTAGCCTTACCGAAATATCTATTTTCGGCGTGGCTAGCTCGCCAAGAATCGCCCGATGAAAGTCCCTTAGATCGAGAACCTTATAATCCACCATCTCCTCTACACGATTGTATTGAGCAATCTTTTTCTCGAGCAGCATTCTTACGCCTGCACTCAGCGGCTCGGTCCGCAATAAGGCGAGCACAAGAATGATTTTAGGGGTGCCAGTGGGGATCTCGAAAGCTTGCTCTAGACTGTCGACGTGGCGTTGGAACCGGCGATTAAAAGCAGGGAATTGCAGGTCGAGGATGAGGTCCAGGCCTTCGATCATCTTGTGAACTTCAGCCTCCCCAAACCCCCCCTTTGCGCCGTCACTCCATTTTGATTGGTATAAACGGATTCGAGGCTGCGTCGGACTGCGGTCGATGCTGATCGCGTCCAGCCCTCTGTCATCTATACCGTCGAAGACCGACTGTGCCGCTACCGCATCGCCACAGGGTTGCTCGACCTGGCGGGCAAGCGCCGCTAGGCCTCGGGTGAGGAAGTGCTGCTTGCGTTTATCATCCGGAAGGCCTTGCACATCCGAAAGATCGATAAGGTCGCCGAATCGCTCTTCGATCGCCCTTTGGACAAATCTGACTTGGACTACGCTCATCCCGCTCCTTACGAAGAAGCACCGATACCGCAACTCTATACAGCCGTCCAGTGACGGCTCCGGCCACGAGGCCCGACGCAAGACGAAGTTCGCAGTACGATCAGCAGCCTCCCTAGCTAGCGCGAGGGTATGAATGTGGCAAGTAGGTGCGCAGCCTACAGAGGTTGAAGGGCCGGCGTCTGTGCGGTCAGGGTGGCTCGGGGCCAGGGCCATGGCGGACTGCACGAGGGAGCCGGCGACGAAGTGGGTCTGTTCTGGCAGGTGCGTGAACGCTGTCTGGCCAGGTGGCGAGGTGGTCAATGCCGCGGACGGCGTGTTGTGATGCCATGTTTCATCCACGCCAGACGCCCTCGACCGGGTTGAGATCGGATGCGTCGGCCAGCAGCCGCCCACGGTCAGCCAGTGCCGGGCCGCGTCGACGAACGAGAGGACAGCCATCTGGGAGCCCAGGTTGGCCCACCCACGTCGGCCTGCGCGTCCGCACGCTGACGTGGGTGTTGTTGGGGTTGTCCCAGACCAGCACGCTCGGCGCGTTGGGGCGTTAGCGGGCCTTATTCGGAGCCGGGAGGTTGCGGGTACAGCGCCGGCCAACCAAATTAAGAGTACGAGCCCCGATTCTTGCACTTGACGGACCCTCCTGCCACAGCACCTCGCACGGTCTCGCGAGTCGCCGTTTAACCCGGATCGTCGATCTTCAGTAGGATGTTTAGCAGCATCTCCGGAATACGGACGACGGCGTCGTCGAGCAAGTGTTCAACTGCAGTGGCGTGGGGGGATGAGTTAATGTCGATCATCTTTACCCAGTTTGCTGGTTCATAGCGGGCCAGCGAAGACAGGGCGAGAAGTGTCGCCCACCATGCCAATACTGGGTGCAAAGGATGGCTCATGCTGCCTACGGTGGGAGTAATGAAAAGCCAACTACCGTCGCTGCTGCCGTAGCGAGCGACCAATCGCGATCCAGGCTGTATCAGCGCGGGCCTTTCACCATTTGCAAGTTCGAAATGGATGTCTAGCGACACCGCGAAATCATTGGGATTCCACGGCACATTAGGGGCCGCATTCCAGGAAAGCCCATCGAGGGCGGGATAACGCGCGAAGTGACGCGCGAGACTCTCTTTGTCTTGGCCGTAGAGTTTCGGAACAGCGTGCCGGATCCAGGCAAGGCCGGCCCCGTACAGATGATGATGCTGTGGCCAAGCGCCCGGGCTGAACATGATCGCCGACAGCGTCTCCTGCTTATCGAGCGGGGCCCAGGCCGACTCCGGTATGAGCGGCCAAAGATCCCCGAGCCTGACGCGTTCGTCCTGCACGAGTGCCTGGAAGTCCAGCACCGTCGCCATGGCCTGGAAGAGTCCCACGCCCTTTGCGTAGACCTCTACCTCGGGCAACTGCTGCGCCTCGGTCGATGCGCTCAACCCGTGGCCGTGAACACGCCAGCTTTGTCCGATTCTTGGCGAGGCCGCGACGACGGCACGACTTCCCTGCGATAGGGCATAGAAGAGTTGCAGCGGCCGGGTAGCGTAGTCGGCACTGGTAGCCGCCTTGGTGAACTGTTCGCACTGCTCTAGGGCGGCCTGGAAGGTGCTGCGACGTGCACCCCGGCCGTTCGCGAATCCAGGAGGATCATGGCGCAGTGACCGAAGATTCCGCCACGTTGATGTGCTCACGGCCACCTCCAATACAGCCCACATCGAAACGGATCACGGCATGGGAGCATAGGCCGCCGAGGAGCCAGAAGGAATCGGATAATCGGATGCCCGGCACAACGCCACCGCCGCCTCATGATCGATTTAACTATCATGCCGCGATCCGGGCGCGCTACGGTTCACGGGGCCGACGGCGGGGGCGTCGACGGCAACGGCCTCACATCGTCGGCGGTCGCCTCGAAACAATGTCACGATTATCTGCATCGTTCAGCCCGGCCTCGTTTTCATGTCCGGTCTCAGTGTATTCCCCGGCCGTCGGCAGCTGATGCGTCTGGACCGCGTCGGGGTCGGCGTGTAGTGCGGCGCTGAGCGCGCCGATATGCGCTACGGCCTGCTCCAGTAGTAGCTCGACCACTGCGTCGATCGGTGCGCCCACCGCGACCCGCAGCGGGCGGGTGACTCCGAGCCGGTCCAACCGCGCTCGGCGCTCGGTGACGATCGCCGCCATGGCACGGCGGACGTGGCCGTTGAAGCGGCCGATCCAGAACGGGCTGGGCGGATCGGCGGTGGGTTTTCCGGAATCGTCGTCGTCCGGGTCGCCGGGGACGACGGACCAGTAGTCGGCGTCGTAGCCGACCCAGAACTCGTGCTGCAGCACGGCTACCGTGACCCAAAGGGCACGGCCGTTTTTCCTGACAGTGCTCACCGAGTCCACGAGCACGTCGGCTTCGGCGAGCCGCCCGCTGAGGCTCGCGCAGACCTCTTCGGCGATGTCTACGATCTGGCTGACCATCCTGGCAACGGCGATGTCGTTGACCGCTGCGGTGAACGGCGTGAAGTCGCTGATGCCCTCCAGAGCTGCGTCCAGCGCCAAGAGCTCGTCGAATGGCTTACCTGCCGGGTCGGCGACCGCGCGCAATAGGTGGGTCCAGGACAGGACGATGACCTTACGCCCGTCGACCTCGCCGCGGTGGACACCGCTGCGCTCTTGTAGCGCGACACCGAGCTGCTGGCCGGCTTGGAGAGCCAGGGACCGGGTCAGCGGCGCCCGGGTCACTAGGACGAGCGCCCCACCGTCTGGTAGCTGGCGTAGGTAGCGGGCGGCCTGGTCAGCGGAGGTGAGCGCGGAGTCCACCTTGGTCTCGATGATGCATGGGGTCGCCTCGCCGCGGGTCAGCGTAAAGTCGCGGTACGACTGCTTGCCGGTTAGCTCGTCGACGGTGTAGGTCTCGCGGCCGAGCCGGGTGCCGGCGAGGTCGGTGCCAGTGAGCATGCTGACGGCGTCCAGGAATGCGTGGTGCATCGCTCGATCGGTGATGAGCAGTGCCTCCAGTAGGTCGTTGGTAGTCACCTCGGGCGTTCCGGTGGCCCGGATGAGGTATCGCAGCGACTGATGTGGAATGGTAGCCGTCATCATCGGGTCTCGCCCTTCGCGAATGTTTCGGCAAGGTAGCCATCGATCCTGGCCGAGGGTCAGGCCGCAGAGCGCCGTGCGCTCGGGCGGTGCTCGGCACCAACCGGTGGAGCGTGTTTCGCGCCTCCGGGCTGGATCAATGTACAGACGCGAAGCATTCGCACACAGTCAGGTGGTCGTGACGCATGTTCAGTCAGGCGCGGATACGAAGGCAACGGCCCGACGCGATGCTTTGAGCCGAGCCGTACGGACAGAGCCGGCCCCTTGACCGACCCGCAGCGTGCGTTGCTTCGGGCCTTGGTCGCCAACGACCACCTCTGGGATCCGAAGAACGGAAGCTGCGGCTTGGTTTTACGCAAGCTGGCCTACCACGCAGCCGGGTTGCGTGCCGCCAGCTTGCCTCGTCATGAACCCCCTCAGGAGTCAGGCGTCCTGACCTGCCGCGCTCCGTGTGCTACGCAGCGTTACGCCGAGCTGGCCTGGATGCCGTCTGGACGTCCCGATGCCCCGTGCAGCCCAGCCAGACCACCACCCCGCCGACGCCGACGGCGAACCCGGACCCGCCCCTACAGACGTCGGGGTCACCGTCGTGATGTGAGCCAGGATTCGCTCGGTCTCGTCCTGGATCCGCCGCTCGTCGAGAACGGGCTCAACCGGGCAGCGTGACCGAGGACCACACGCCGAACCACTGCTCGGCGCCGTACTCCTCGAACCGCTCCACCTCGGTGAACCCCAGCTTCGCCGCAAGGCGCATCGAGCGGTCGTTGGCGGTCTGGGTGCAGAGCACTACCGGCTCGCTGGGAAGCGCGCCAGCGAACCAGTCGAGTGCCGCTGCGCATGCCTCGGCGGCGTACCCGTATCCCCACGTCTGCGGCAGGAACATGTAGCCGAGCTCGGCCTCCCCGGCATCCGGACGCACGTGACCCGGACGTTCTGCGTCGCGCCGGTCGAGCGTGATCATGCCGATCATCGCTCCGTCGAGTTCGACCACGAAAAGGCCAGGGCGCAGCCTGGGTACCTCAGGCACCGCGCGCTCGAGCTCGTCACGCGGTCGGCTGCCACCGATATAGGTGCCCACCTCTGGCGAGGCGAACAGCTCGATGACCGCCGCACGGTCCCGGGCCTCGGGCGCACGGAGCATGAGGCGCTCGGTCCTGATCGGGGTGGGCTGCCAAGTTACGGGTCCCAGGTCTGCCACGCGCGCAGACTAACCGAGGCTCAAACCACCGAAAGTGGGAGGAGCCTCTTGACGGAGGACAGATTTTGGGTCTCTGTCCCGAGCTCTTCGTCCTAAACGCACTCTCGTAGCCGCGATCCGAGCGTCACGGTTGCCGAACGAGCGGCCGTGCCAGCGACATCTGAACCTGCCGAAAAACCGGCTCCGGGTTGGGCCGGGGGCCCTCTACGCTCCAGATTCGCCCAGGTTCGCGCGCCAGCGTTTCCTTCCGAGGGCCGACTCAGCTACCGGGTGCCCGGCTTGGTCTGAAACCAGAGGATCACGACCGCGTCCGAAGGCGTCAGCGTTGGCGCCCCGCGGAGGCAGTAGAGCGGCGTCCGCACACGCCGACGAGAGTGTGTCGCAGAGCTGATTCGCGTGATGGCATGGGCAGCAGGAGCGGTACCATACTCGGGTGCACGACAGCCACCCCGAATTGCTGGACACCCTTGCCGACGAGACTTTCTTGTGGCGCTACATGGATCTGCCGCGGTTCGTGGATCTGCTGCAGAGTCGCGAGTTGCACTTAGCTCGGGCCGATCAGATGTACGACCGGTGGGAGGGCGCGTACGGTCCCACGAACGTCGCCATGCGACCCGAAATCTACAGCGAGCACTACGCCGCGATGCAGCAGCACTTTCCGTATGTCGCGGCCTACGCGCGAACGCATGCGTTTCTGAACTGCTGGTATGCGGCAGACTGCGAGTCGGCCTCCATGTGGAGCATCTACGACCGCGAGAACCGGGGCGTGGCGGTCCGGACCACCAAGGAACGGCTACTCAAGTCGCTTACCGGTCCGAACAGCATCCATGGCGCCACCGTGCAGTATGTGGACTACTCGGCCCACTGGATTCCCGAGGGGAACGTGTTCCATCCTTTTCTCTTCAAGCGGCGCAGCTTCGAGCATGAGCGCGAGTACCGACTGTTGACGATGTGGTCTCCGAAGGCCATCCGCGTGGACGAGAACCAGACTGTGGTAGAAGCTGAACCCGACACGCCGCCGACAGGCCTGCGTGAGGCCGTCGAATTGGCCGAACTGGTGGAGGCGGTGTTCATTTCGCCAGAGGCGCCGGGCTGGTTCCATCAGGTCGTGCAGCGTCTTGTGGGGGACTACGGGCAAAGCTGGACAGTGCTCCACTCGGATCTGGCTAGCGGTCCGATCTACTGATCGAATTTGAGCTTTATGTTAGTCGGCTGCCCATGAAGGGCGCACTGATCTGCCGCGATCCGCGCTCATCCCTCCGTCCTTCGGTGACCCAACGTAGTTAGATCAGGCAGCCGTCCTAGTGTAAAACGGCGGCCCTCGATGCACCCGATGTCGACCCGTCGGCTTGTAGGTCTTTGTAGCTCATCGTGTACCTGGCTCTTTACTCCGAGCCGTACCCCGACAGCCGAAGAATCCTCCGAAGACAAGTCCTGCGTCGATCCGTTGAACGACCAGCTGAAAGACCGAAACCTACTTTGCCAAAGGCAAGTAACATTCAATACAAGACTTGACACGTATTGATTGCCAAAGAAGCAACATCCAAATTGGTGGTCCCGGTAAGACAGTGGTCAGCGCCGTTAGGTCACTGGTTAAGTCGACGAGGTCGACGATCATGAGAACAGTTCCGACTTTGCCAACTGGTGGCGAAGCCTGAAACCCCAGAACAGGCCTGATGAGGCGGCCGGACTACGTCTTACGAGGAACGACCCGTTCCAATGTTCGAACGACCCAGGACCAAAGGTCCGATGTCGGCAAGATAACCGTACGTCAATTGCTCAAGCCGACTGGTACGATTAAACATCGACGGCCAAGAACGGTCGTTAGTAATCCGGTAACGGTCATGGTTGCCGTTTTTATGATTACATTCGATCAGCCGTGAAAGAAGGCAAACCGTTGCGGGTGGACGACCGTTTTGGTAGAGGTCAAGATTGCCGCACCCACCGTGCCGATGTCCACAGTCGACGCCCGGCAAAGCGGTTTGCAAGCAAATTGGGCGTCCCGTTTCGGCGCACCGTCACCTAAGTGGTGGTGGTCGGGACCGTACCAACCCCAAAGGCGTAGTGGTGGTGCGTACGTCCGACGCCCGCGGAGCACCGGACCGTTCCTTAACTAGCGATGCCACCGCGAGGAGAACAGCCGAAGTACGCCTTAGACGAACCGCATGATACGGTCGCTAGCTAGGGCCGAAATGTCCTGGCCTGGCACGACAGCACGTCAAACCTTTTCGGGCGTTCCTACGCCAGTTGCCAGGAACTGTCGCCGGAATGAAGAACACCAATTAACAGCCTACGAACTGGGAACGAACATCCGTTTCAAAGAAGACCAAGCCGCCAAGAACGCCTGCTGAACTGACTTTACGACATGCTTCGTGGGCGATCGGCCGGCCAGGTGGCATCGGCACTTCTTCATGGTGGACGCCGGTGAAGCCGAGGATTGCAAGTAATCGGCTGCAGAAATACGAAGAGGCCGACCAAGGCGGCCACCGAGAGAGCTTCATCAACCGACCATCCCATCACCGGCTTCGAACGACGAAGCAGCGCGTGACGCAGCTGCTTCAATCAACCCTTCAACGCCAATCTTTGCGACTCAGCTCGGCCGATCAATCGCCTTGGTCATTAATGACGTTATCTGGCGGCGCAGATTGGACTCAACTGGCTGAACCGGCGGCAGATTGGCATCCTTCACAGTCACGTGATCAATATGACCGGACCCGGGCGTCGCGGCGCAACGGGCGCTTGGGCCGGCCTGAGAGCTGATGGAGGCGGCGATCGTAGTAGCGAAGCTCCGCTTCATCGATCGTTATGCGGATCGCGCTTCACGACGTAGGATCAACTCCGCGCGAGCACTGGTTCAACCGCGACGGCAGGACCGAGGTTCCGCCCCGAACAGGTCAGGATAAGCATATCTTCGCTGAGTCGCAGCTGGTCGATATCCTCGTTATGCTTCACCGATAGAAGATCTGCGGGAGCAGGCAGGTAATCAAAGACATCATATGGCCGCAAGTACTGCGCCGCCTCTTCGGAACCAACCGCGTACTCTCGCTTGAATCTCTTTGGCGCCCAAATTCTTGCGATGCTGCCGAGGGGCACAACATCCCCGCCAGCTACCGACACTCCGCTAACCCGCGCAAGTGCCTTCACCCCTGGAGACAGGTGGTAGGAGCTATCCAGCCGCGTTGCTAGGCGGACATCGCTGGACGAAATACTGTCGATGATCATCCGTTCACCATCAGCCAACTGTGGAATGCGTCGGGTACAAGTTCGAGTTCGTCGTCGATTAGCCGTTCGGTAACCACGCTCTCGCGGGGCACGCTTGCGCCGCTCACAGGATCAAATTCAGAGACGATCTCAGTGCGTTCGACAAGAACGTCCTCGCCGGTTTCATCCCTCTTGTAGATCACGTTTCCCCGCTTATCACGACCAACAGTCTCGGCAATAGCCATGAAGATCGGATAATCCAAGCGTCCCTGTTGCGCCTCCGCGCGCTGCTCTGCGGTTAGCTTCCGCAGAAGGAGCATGGACGTTTGAGTATCATTTTTTGGCTGGAACAAATCTCTAGCCATGTCTACGACGGATATGACCTGGGCGTTGGTCAGAATCCAATGCCTGACGTATCCCAG